>NZ_CP108218.1:0-4490000 GCF_045041415.1 Streptomyces coelicoflavus
TCGCTGCGCGATGGGCAAGCGAACACCCGCGCTGCGCGCGGGTGTTGCGCTTCCGCTCCGCGGAAGCGCTGGCTGGACGCTGCTCGTCCAGCTCACCAACCCGGCTGCGCCGGGTTGGTGACGCTCCGTCCGCTGCGCTCCCGGAGCTGCGGTGGCCTGCGCTGCGCTCCAGCCGCCTAGTGGCGCTGCGCGCCACAGGACGGACCCGCTGCGCGGGCCCGTCAACGGGCCTTCGGCCCGAGCGCTTACAGGGACAGGGGTGTGGTGCTCCGGTAGCGGGCTGTCAGCAGACCGTGGACTCCGCCCCCTGCGGGCGGAGTCCACGCCCGGATTGACTCGCGGGAAGAGTGATGGGCTGGGCTCTCAGGCGGGAGCGTGACGGCGGGTGCTCGGCAGCTTGTGCGGGGCAGCGTGGTGCCCGGGCCGGCCTGTTGCGGGAACGGCGAGGTGCCGCAGGGCGAGGGTCGCGGTGACGAGCAGGGCGGTGAAGACGATCAGGAAGAGGACGGCCCGGGCACATTTGCCGGCTACCTGGGGCCTGCCAGCCGGTCCAGGCCGCGGACCCTGCCCACAGGAGGATGGCCGCAGCGTAGAAGGAGCGGATACGGCGCAGTTGCCGCGCGGCCCGCAGGAACTGGATGCGTTCGGTCTTCGGTGCCATGCGGCACCGTGTACCCGCGATGCGCGATGCACGCCGGAGGTCGGACGGGATCTTGAGTGGGGGCTCTGTCGAGGGTTTCGCGAGTCTGTCTCTCGATGTGATGCAGCATGTAGAGTTGGCGTAATGTGGGGACACCGGTAGCAGGGTCGGGGGCCGCTGCAGCTTCGGCGTCTTATGCCCGTGGTCCGTCCACTGATGTGATAGCCACGGCCCAGCAAGGCCGGTGGAGAAGGGAAGGGGCGCTATGGGTTCCGATGCGCTGTGGCGTAGCACTTGGCCTGAGGTGGAGCCGTGGACACCGGCGCATCAGGCCGTGGAGATGAGTGGCTACGAGACCCTCGCCGTGCTCCTGGGCGCTGGGGCGGACCCGGGCGAGGTGTGCTTCGAGCTCACGTTGCTGACTCATGCGATCGACCTGGAAGGCGACGGCCATGTGCAGGCGGATTACCCGCTGAACACCGCCTCCACGGCGATCCTGCTGGCCTACGGTGCCGATCCGCGCCTGCCGGCCATCGACGGCGAGACTCCCCTGCAGATCGCCGAGTACTACCACCACGAACCGGCCAAGCGGCTGCTCCAGCGCTCCTTCTCCCTCACCCCGGCCAGATCCGCAGGGAGCGCCGCGTGACGAATGATCGCGGGTCTTCGCCCCTCGGCCCGGACTCCGCTTACAGCGACGCCTCGATCTACGTGGACGCCGTGTCCGCCCCGCGGGTCGTGGGTTGGCTTCGAGACGCCCTCGGCTTCGTTGAGGAGGATGGTGCGGAGCTGACCGTCGGGCCGGTGCGCGTGGAAGCGAGCACAACGACTACAGCATCGGCCGACGGGCCCATCCCTTCGACTTCCTTCAGTGGCCGACCGTGCTGGAGTGCGAGGCCCCCGCGGGAACGCCGGACGAGGTGGTTCAGGCCGTCACGGCCGTGCTCGAAGCACTGTGGCACGGTGGCTTTAAAGCCGTCGCCGCCTGCGACTTCGAGGACGAGCTGCCCGCACGCGGCGGGATCGACAGGTACCCCTGCCCCGCCTCTACCACTGCCTCTGACGCGTCCGCAGTCTCGTCGGGGTCGTGGTGGAGGAATGTGATGTCATCCGGGAAAAGACAAGGATGAGTTCTGTGATCAGTCTCCGGGAACATCAGGTGACCCAGAAAGCAGCCATTCGAGAATGGGTCAGAATTTATGCAAGATCTTCTGTGCCGGGGCAGGGGGCCCGGGGCACGCTGGTGTCCGCCACGGGATCCGGTAAGACGATCACGGCTGCCGCGAGCGCGCTGGAGTGCTTCCCGGGCGGGCGGATCCTGGTGACCGTGCCCACCCTGGACCTGCTCGCACAGACCGCGCAGGCGTGGCGGGTGGTCGGTCATCGGGCGCCGATGGTGGCGGTGTGCTCGCTGGAGAACGACGCGGTGCTGAACGCGCTGGGGGTGCGCGCCACCACGAATGCGATCCAGCTCGCGCTCTGGGCCGGGTCCGGGCCCGTGGTCGTGTTCGCCACCTACGCCTCCCTGGTGGACCGCGAGGGCCCGGAGGACCCGACGGGCCGGCGGACGGTTCGCGGGCCGGTGGAAGCCGCTCTGGCGGGCGGGGAGCGGCTCTACGGCCAGCAGATGGCCCCGTTCGACCTCGCCATCGTGGACGAGGCCCACTCAACCGCGGGTGATCTTGGCCGTCCGTGGGCGGCGATCCACGACCATGCCCGCATCCCCGCCGCCTTCCGGCTCTACCTCACCGCCACCCCGCGGATCCTCGCCTCGCCCCGCCCGCAGAGGGGCGCGGGCGGGGTGGAGGTGGAGCTCGCGAGCATGGCCGACGACCCGGACGGCATCTTCGGGGCCTGGCTTCCCGGCGCCGAGCTCGGGCTCTCCGAGGCGATCGAGCGGGGCATCCTCGCCGGGTTCGAGATCGACGTCCTGGAGATCCGCGACCCCTCCCCCATCGTCGGGGAGTCGGAGGAGGCGCGGCGGGGCCGGCGCCTGGCGTTGCTGCAGACCGCGCTTTTGGAGCACGCGGCGGCGTACAACCTGCGTACGGTCATGACGTTCCACCAGAAGGTCGAGGAGGCCGCCGTTTTCGCGGAGAAGCTGTCGAAGACCGCAGCCGCGCTGTACGCGCGCGACGCCTCCGGCGAGGACCTGGCGGCCGCGGAGAAGCTGCCCGCGTCGTCGGCCGGCGCTTGGTTCTACGAGCTGGAAGCAGGACGCCACGTGCCGCCGGAGCGGGTGTGGTCGGCGTGGCTGTGCGGCGACCACCTCGTCACCGAACGACGCGAAGCCCTGCACGAGTTCGCCAACGGCATCGACGCCGAGGGCCGCCGTGTGCACCGGGCGTTCCTCGCCAGCTGTCGCGTGCTTGGGGAGGGCGTGGACATCACCGGCGAACGGGGAGTCGAGGCCGTCTGCTTCGCCGACACCCGCGGCTCGCAGGTCGAGATCGTGCAGAACATCGGCCGGGCTCTTCGGCTCAACCGGGACGGTTCCACGAAGGTCGCGCGGATCATCGTGCCGGTGTTCCTGGAGCCCGGCGAGGACCCGGCCGACATGGTCGCCAGCGCCTCGTACCGCCCCCTTGTAGCCGTGCTGCAGGGCCTGCGCTCGCATGACGAGCGCCTGGTCGAGCAGCTCGCCTCGCGTGCGCTCACCAGCGGCAAGCGCAGGGTTCACATCCGGCGCGACGAGGACGGGCGGATCATCGCGGCCGACGGCGGAGAGGGCGGAGGCGACCAGGATCAGGGCGGCACCGACGGTTCGGTCGAGTCGGCTCTGCTGCACTTCTCCACCCCGCGCGACGCCGCGACGATCGCGGCGTTCTTGCGCACCCGGGTCTACCGGCCGGAGTCGCTGGTCTGGCTGGAGGGCTATCAGGCGCTGCTGCGGTGGCGGAAGGAGCACCAGATCACCGGCCTGCACGCCGTCCCCTACGACACCGAGGTCGAGGTCGGCGTCACGAGGGCCTTTCCGCTGGGGCGGTGGGTGCACCAGCAGCGAAAAGCGCGGCGGGCCGGGGAGCTCGAGGAGCGGCGCAAGACGCTGCTCGACGCGCCGGAGGCCGGCACGGTCTGGGAGCCCGGCGAAGAAGCCTGGGAGACGAAGCTGGCGGTGTTGCGCTCGTACCACCGTGCGCACGGGCACATGGCCCCGAGGCAGGACGCCCTGTGGGGCGATCCCGCCGACGGCAAGCCTGTCCCCATCGGTCAGCTACTGGCGAATCTCAGGCGTAAGGGCGGCCTCGGCAAGAACCCCGAACGGGCGCGGACACGGGACGCGCAGCTGGCCTCGATTGACCCCGACTGGGACTGCCCCTGGCCACTGGACTGGCAACGCCACCACCGCCACCTCGCCCACCTCGCCGCCGACGAACCCGGCGGAGTCCTGCCCGACATCGCACCCGGCGTCCTCATGGACGGCGACGACCTCGGCAAATGGCTTCAGCGGCAACGCCGCAGTTGGGTGGAGCTCTCCGAGGGACAGCAGCAGCGGTTGACAGCGCTGGGCGTACAGCCCGCTGAGACGCCGGCACCCGCCCCGGCGCCCCAGCGTGCGACGAAGGGCCGCCCGGCCAAGGCGCAGTACGCGTTCCAACGCGGTCTGGCAGCCCTGACCCAGTACATCCAGCGGGAAGGCAGAACCGTCGTCGGGAGGGCACACGTTGAGGAGCTGCCTGACGGTTCGGCGATCAGGCTGGGTGTGTTCTTGAGTAACCAAAAGGCCAGGCGTGACCGGCTGGATGCGGATCAGCGGGCCGCCCTCGCAGAGCTGGGCTACACCTGGGCTGCAGAACGGTCCGGGCGCAGCTGATGTTCGCCGATGCGGCACGCGCCCAGTACCGGACGGGCTGATAAGCCGTTTGGTTCTGTATGCAGGATGCTGGGTGGGGCGGAGCGAGGGCGTGGCGGAGCGAGGGCGTGGCGGTCCGAAGCCGATTCGGTGGACGTGCTGTTTCGGACTGCGGGCGGGGCGACTGAGTGTCCGAGGCGGTCATGGGCGGCCGCCCACGTGGTCTTCGAAAACTGTCCGCCGCTGAAGCCTTCCCGGCCCGCAAAGGCAAGCGGCGGGCGCCGGGACGGTGGCGGTCGGCCACCACCGGGCCGCTGGTGCACTACGGGTCCGCAGCGGCGCGACTGCGTGGGGTGCTCCTCGACCGCGAATCCACGCGTCAGCGGGCCGGAACGCCCGGCCGCTTGGACTGCGGTGGCATGTGCCGAGCGGGGTGCGGGCGCATGCTCCTCAGCCGATGCTCCGGCCGGCCGATGGCCACGGGGTGCTCGCCGACTGCACAGGGGGCGGAGAGCTGACCCGGCGGCAGCGGTCTCTCGCTGCGGTAGTCGGAGAGATCTGTACGGCGGCGGGCCGGCGGTCGTGGGGGCTTGGGCCTCTCGACCCGATCTACCGACGCGATGTGGCCTGGCTGGCCGGACACCGGCACCCGCCGGACCACGGTGGTCGGTTGCCGGCTGCCGCCCTGCAGGAGGCGTTCGCCGAGCCCGCGCCGCCGTGGGAGGGCGTAGGCGGGGCCGGGAGTTCGGCGGGTTGTGTGTCCCGCGCTGTTCCATGCGCTGTGGGCGGGACGGCCGGCGGCGGGCCCGGGGGCGGCGGTGCAGGGGCGGATGCCGGTGGGGGCGCGGGCGGCACGGTGAGGGCCGGCCCGTATGCCGCGAACAGGCCGGCCGGTGCGGCGGCTGCGGGGCGGAGCGGCGCGCACTGGTGGGGTTCACCGGGATGCCCCCGTCGATCTCGCCGACCGCGTCGGCCGGCAGCGCCGACGGCACACGTGGACCCGCCGTCCTTCCGCGGCCCGTACCGCTCCGGCGGGACGGGCCGGGGCCGTTCCCGCTCCGCGTCCGGCAGAACACCGCGGTCCTCCAGTCCCACGTGCGGAGCATGGGCGGACCGGGCGACAGCCGCAGGACCGACCGGTCCGGCCGTTCCTACTTCTTCTCGCTGCCGGGGAGCCGGCCGGGCTTGTCGACGACCGCGCTCTTGAGGAGGGCCGAGCTGTCCAGGAGCGTCCCCGCCTCGGCGTAGGGCGTGTCCTTGGTCAGGCGGGTGGAGTGGCCGAGGTAGGTGAAGTCCTGTGTGCTGAAGACCCATTCGGTGACGACGCCGTTCTTCGTGTCGCTGCGGGCGATGCCCAGGCCCCGGCGGCCGACGGCGTCCTGGGCCCGAGGGGTCTCGGTGACGCCGGGGATCTTCGCTGCGGCCCGGTAGAGCGCGGCGGCCGTACGTGCCGGCATCACCTGGTCGAGGAGGTCGCCGATCTGCTCGAAGACGGCCTGGTCGCGTTCCCTGTTCTCGGCCTGCGGTGCCTTGGCGTACAGGTGGTCCAGCAGCCGGCCGGGGTCGGTCGGCAGCGAGGCCAGCCATTGGTAGGTGGGGCGGCTGAAGCCGGCCGGTGTGCCGTTCGTGTCGCCGAACTCGGCGTTGAGGGGCACGGTCTTGCCGTCGCTGCGGATCAGGCCCTGCTTCTGCACGGGCTCGGGGTCCTGGGAGAGCCACAGCTCGTAGTCGTGCAGCGGGCCGACGACGGCCTTCCCACTGGACAGGTCGGCTTCGCGGACCTTCTCCCTGACATAGGAGAACTGGTCGTCCCGCACCGTGGGAGTGTCACGCTTGCCCGCGGCGTCGGAGATCTGCCCGAGGAGAGCGGAGACGGGCTGCATGTCCGCGGCCGCGTCGGACGACGTGCCGGCGGCGGGCTTGCGGTCGCCGTCGTTCAGGGCGAAGGCCGCGGTCACGATACCGGCCAGGGCCAGCGCGGTCACGGGCGCCAGGAGTACGGGGCGCAGCCGTCGGCGCCCCGGCCGGGCAACAGCGGCGGGGGTGGTGGGGGCAGTGGCGGCGGCGGCGGTGGTGGGGGCGGCAGTGGCGGCGGCGGCGGCGGTGGCGGTGGTGGCGGCGGGGGCGGCGGTGGTGGCGGTGGTGGTGGGGGCGGCGGGGGCGGCGGTGGTGGGGGCGGCGGTGGTGGTGACGGTGGTGGAGGCCTGGTCGCGGTCGATGTGTCGCATCAAGAGGTCCTTGTGATGGAGGTGCCGCCCGCGCGGAAGGTCCCAGTCGGCCGGGGCCGGCAGCAGACGGGCAATCTCCTCGCGCTCGTCCGAGGGCTCGAAAGAAGCCGGGTTCGGGTTCGGCCTGCCGTTCATGTGAGTTCCTTCCGCACGGGCACGGCCGCGAGTGCAGCCGCACCTGTCATCTCTCCGCGGACGGTGGGCAGTTCCATGTTCTCCTCGGCAAGCCGGGCGAGCTTCTTGCGCGCGCGGGACAGACGGGACCGTACGGTGCCGACGCAGATGCCCAGCGCCTGAGCCGTCTGCCGGTAGTCCAGACCGGAGAACACGCACAGGGCGAGCACCTCCCGCTCGTGGCGCCGCAGCCGGCCCAGGCAGGCCTGAACGGCACGCAGCCGGCGCACGTCGTCCAGACGCCCGGCCGCCTCCGGTGCGAAGTCCTCCACCGCCGTGGCCTGCGGCCGGCGCGTCAGGAACAGCTGCCGCCGGCGCACGCTGCGCCGTGCGTTGTCCGCCTTGTGGGTGGCAATGCCCAGCAGCCACGGCAGCAGAGTGCCCCCCTCCTCGTGCACCGCGGCACGGTTGCCCCACGCGGCCAGGAAAGTCTCGGACATGATGTCCTCCGCCGCCGACCAGTCACCGGTCAGCCGCAGACCATGGTTGTACACCGCGCCGGCGAACGCCTCGTACAGCTCGGCGAACGCCTCACGGTCACCGGTGCGCACACGACGCCGCAGGTCGTTGTCTGAGTTCCTCACACCTTGTTCTCTCCACGCCCCCGGACGCGTTCCAGTGATCCACCTCACTCCCACACGGGCCGCCGTTCCCGCCCGAAGACGCCGAGAACAATGTCCCCCTTCGTCCTCCCGCGGCCACGGCCGTGCCAGTCCCCGGTCACCCTCGATCAGCCGAACTCATGGCACGAGAAACGCGGTTGCGGACGGCAGGCGGGCCGTCCAGTACGCCCCCGCGCCGGTCCCCGGGGGCAGTCTTCACGACGGGGCTCGCAACGCCTCGACCGGTTCCATCCGGGAAGCCCGCAGCGACGGATACACACCCGCCAGCAGGCCGACCACCGCGCCGACGACCGGAGCGCCGACGGCAAGCCGGCCGTCGAGTACGGGAGTCCAGTCCTTGACCGCCGACACGGCCACCACGACGACAACCCCCAGCGCGGCACCGATCACGCCCCCCAGCAGCCCGATCGTCGTCGACTCCAGGAGGAACTGAGCGGCGATCTGCCGGCGCGAGGCGCCCAGGGCACGCCGCAACCCGATCTCTCCGACCCGTTCCATCACGGTGACCAGCGTGACGTTGGCGATACCGAGAGCACCCACGATCAGCGAGACGAGCCCGAGGACCAGGAACAGACCGTTGACGTCGCCCTGGACACCCTTGCGTGCCCTCGACAGATCGGGCGGAGCCAGGACGGTGAGCGCCTTGGCGCTGCCCGGTGCCAGGGCGACGGGAGACTGCCGGGCTACCTGCTGCGCGGCACCGAGGGAAGTGTTGACCAGGACGCGGTTCACCGTGTCCAGGCCCAGACGGTCCCTGGCCGTCGTGGGCGGCAGGATCACCGAGGTGGACAGGCGCTGCTCACGCTCGATTCCGCCGAGGATCCCGATCACGGTGAAAGAAAGACCGTTGAAGAAAACCGCGGGCGCGTCCTCCACCCGGGTGACACCGAGCAGGCGAGCGGCCTGGTCGCCCAGCACCGCCACTCTGGCGCCGCGGGCGATGTCACCCCGGTCGTAGAACCGGCCGGCCGTGACCTCACCGCGCACCGCCACCGGCAGCGCCCCGCCCGCGCCCGGCCCGCGATACACCTCCCCCAACATCACATTCTCCTCCACACTCCGATAAGGAAGCAGGTGAAAAGACTGGAAAACAAAACCAACACTGCTTCCCAGGAACCGTCTCCTCGCTCACCTCACGAGGCATGACAACACTGCGGTCACTAACCGATACCGCCGACACGGCCTGGCAGCGTTAACGGTGAGCCGGACACCCACCACCACCGACATCACAAACACACCCAACACAGCCGACAGGCCAGGCCTTGACGACGGACGCAGAAGCCCTCCACCCGGCCATTACCTCTGACGTAATCGACCACGCTCCCCTGCTGCGGCAGCGTGCTACATGTCAACGAGATCCCGACGAGGATTCCGGCATCTAAGGCGCGAGGAGCAACCATGCCCATCAAAACCGCTGACCTCACCGCGAGTTCCGTCGCCGACACCACCCGCCACGTCGTCCAGGAGTTCCTCGCCGCCCGGATGGCCGGGGATGTCGAGTGGCTCGTCGCGCTCTTCGCGGACGACGTCGACTGGCTACTCGCCGAGAACCCTGCCGTCCCGTGGATCCGGCCACGCTCCACCGGAGCCGAATGCGCCGCCCAGTTCACGGAGCTGGCCGAGCACACGGTGGCCGAGGATGCACGGGCCTCCGTCGACACGTTCCTCGTCGACGGCACCGACGCCGTCCTGATGGGGTACCTCTCGGGGACCGTGCGCGCGACGGGGAAGTCCTTCGAGGGCCCCTTCGCGCTGCGCCTCACCGTCGAGGAGGGCCGGATCACCCGGCATCACCTCTACGAGAACAGCGTATCGATCGCCGAGGCGTGCACCCCTTCCTGAGTCCCGCCCCCCGAGTTGCGACCTGGCTGGCGCCGGGGCAGGCCTCGCGGAGATGGTCCGATCGCCGAGCGGGTGGCGTAGCGCGGTCTTCGGAAAGACCCACACCCCAGCCCCCTTTGCCTGGTCGGCCACCGCACCAGTGTGCTGTCGCGATGCTCCCCGACAGCACCTTCTACGAACCCGAAACGCGCGCGCCGCTTGACGAAAGGCATGGAGGCCCCCCGATTCCCCTTCCCCCTCGTGGGCGTCGCGCTCGGTCAAGGCGACGACGGACACGGCGTATCGGCGGTGGCGTCTACAACGTCCCGCCCGCCCACGACGCTCTGGCCGCGCTCCCATCCCCCCAACTGACCCCGTCAACTCGTCCACCACGACATCGAGTTCACGTGTGGTCCAGTGGTCGAGGGTGGCTGGGCACGAGTACGAGTCGGGGCTTGTGGCGAGGACGATCAGGATGGCGCTGGAGATCGAGCGGATGCGTTCGGTGGGCGGATCGATGCCGAACGGCACGGACGACCTGTTCACGGTGGAGGAGTCGCAGCAGATATTCGCGGACGGCATCGGTGTCGAACGGCGGACGGTGGAGGACTGGAGCTACACCGCCAACCGGTGGCCCAAGGAACGCCGAAAGGACGGGGTGTCGTTCACGGTCCATCGCATCCTGGCCTCGGTCGTCGATGAGGACGAGCGGTGGGCGGCGATCGAGGATGCGCCGTTCCACCCGCGCACGGGGGCGAGGCAGTGGACGCCCGACGGTGCGAAGCGGGTCGTCGGCCAGCGGGTCGACCGCCCGGTCGCTGTGGACGAGAAGGTCCAGGCCGTCGCTGACCTGACCCGGGATGATGAGGTCGCGCGCAGGGTGCCACCGATCTGCTGAAGCGGCCTGCGGTGACCGAGCATGTCACCCGGCCGACCGGGTGCGGGCCGTCCCCTGAGTTGACCAGGGACGACACCACCCGGATGCTCGTCAGCCGTGCGCAGTTCGACAACTCCAACGACACGCGCGAACGGATCCGGGAGCGCACACCGGCCGCCCGGAAGACCGAGCGCACCGTCGAGGACCTCGACCTGGTCGGCTCCTGTCAAGGCTTCGGGGCCGCCCTGGGCCGGCTCGTTCCGCAGCTGCGCGGGCAGGAGTTCACCCAGGACGAGCGCGAGACTGTCCGATGGCAGATCGGCAGGGTCCGCGCGGCGGCAGACTGGCTCGAAGGAGCCCTCGACAACGGTGAGTTCGCCCTGGACGAGCAGCTGGTCCAGCTACTCCAGGGTGAGGAGTAGCCGTGCCTCGGTGCCGGGAGGCCCGGCCCCTGGCCAAGCACTACAGCGACCTGGTCCGCGTCGCCCTGATGGAAGCACGCCCCGCCGGCCTGCACACCTACCAGCTCATGGCCGCCACCCGCCTTGCCCGCTCGCAGGTCGGCCGGGGCATCCGGCACGTCCGCGACGTCGTCGCCGCGGAGAACCTGACGCCGACCACCTGGACTCGAGGGGACGGCTATCCGTTCACCGACCTCGTGGACTGGGCCCGCGACCGTCTCCGACTCACCTGCGCACCGTCTCCCGCCCCAAGGACGCCAAGGGCTTCGTCCTCCCGCCCGGCCATTGGAAAGCCGAGCACACGATCGACTGCTGCGTGGAACGCCCGCCGCAACGCACGCGACTACGAACGCCTCCCGCAGCAGTCCGAAGCACACCTGAACTGGGCACTCATCACTACGATGACCCCACGCCTCACTCGCAAGAGTCCTCGGACCAGCCAGTGGACGACGAAGCCAGCTCGTTGACCCTGGCCTGGCTGGTGTGACTTTGTACACGAGAACCGGTTCTGGCTCAGGTTCTGTGGTGCGGGCCACGCTGAGTGAGTGGATCAGCCCGCGGTTGACCGTTCCCGATGGCGAGAACGAGCCCCGGGTTAGTCCCCCGCCTCGGCTGCAGACCTCTTGCTAAGGAACCGCTTCGCTGCCTCAACCGCTTCTCCGTTGAGTTCCTCGACGGAGACTCCCCGACTCTCCTCCCAGCCGCCTAGGTTGTGCGCGCAGTGCACCAGGGGTTCTAGCTCTTCGGGGTAGCCGAGGTCGTAGGGATGTCTGCCCAGATGAGGTGGGTGGCGAGGGCGGGATCCAGGGATCCGTCGGCGATCTGACCGGCGATCCAGTAGGCCATCGCCCACTATGCGGCCCGGGGGTCCGCGGGCGGGTGGAAGAGCAGTCCCAGTTCCTCCAGTACTTGGTCGAAAAGCTCTGACGCTTCGGGCTCTTCGCTCCGAAGGAGTCCAGCCAGCATGGCGAGGGACGGGCTCTCGACCCCCGCTATCAGTGCGTCCAGACCTGCCTGAATGAGCCGGTCCGACCCGACATGCCTGCCGAATGCCCTCTCGCGCGCGATGTGTCTGAGCTGATCGAGGGCGTCGTCGCTGGTCATCAAAGTCTTCTCCGTCGGCATCTGGGAGGAGAAGGCTGACACATCCGCCGACGCCACTGCCATCGAGTTCCTCCCGTCGGTGATCAGGACATGAGGACGCGCTTCCGCAGGAGGGCGAAGCCCGCCCGGCCGAACATCTGGCGCTTGAGCATCTTGATCCGGTTGACGTGGCCTTCGACGACGCCGGAGTTCCAGGGCAGGGTCAGGCCGGCGATGACGGCGTCGCGGTCTCGGTCGATGCCTGCGGCGAGGGTGTGGAGGCTGGGCAGGTTGTCCTGCCGGACGGCGTCGAGCCAGTCCGGCAGGCGCTCGCCCTGGCGCTCGGTGAGCATGGCCGCGAAGGAGCGGACATGCCCGGTGAGGGCGTCCAGTTCGGGGCAGTGGGCCCGGACGGTTTTGAGCTGGAGCCGTTCGGACTCGGTGAGGGTATCCGGGTGGCGAAGGATCCATCCGGCGACGGCCCGAGGCGAAGGCGGCCGGGCGGTTACCGGCCGCGGTGAGGTGCGCTTGTCGTGCATGTAGGCGCGAACGCGCTGGTAGCTGCCCTGGTAGCCAAGCGGCACGATCTCCTCCCACAGCTTCCAGGCGTTGGTGTAGCCCTCGCTCCAACGGTCGTCCAGGTAGGGCTTGTAGTCGTCGAGGACGGAGGGCCGGTTCTGCCCCTGGCCGGTGAACAGCTCCTCCGGGCTTGCGGCGTCGGCGAACTGCTTGACCGTGCGGTAGGTCATCCTGAGCTGCCGCTGGATGGAGCGCCGGCTGTGTCCTGCCGTCAGCAGGCCGTGGACGGCCGCGTGCCGGGCCCGGGTCCGGTCGGCGAACCGGTGCCCGCGCGGCCAAGGCGAAGCGGACGGGTCCGCGGCTGGCACCGCCTCGGGTCCGGATTCAGAAGCTGTGGAGGCCAGAGCGCGGAGGCAGCCACGGTGCTGGGCGACGCTCCGTTCGGCGGCTTCGCTCAGGTTGTGCCAGAGGTGCCACCGGTCCGCGACCTGGACAGCCTGCGGTGCACCGGTGGTGGCGCCCTCGGCGAAGAACGGTGCCCGGTCCCGGCACACGACCTCGACGCCGGGCCGCTGGGCGAGCCAGGCGGCCGGGCTCGATGCCTCCCGGTCCGGCAGGAGATCGATCGGGCGGCGGGTTTCGACGTCGACCAGGACGGTGCCGTAGTGGCGGCCTTTGCGGGTGGCGTACTCGTCCACGCCGACCACCCGCGGCGCGGGCGCTTCGGGCTCGGGAAGGACGTCGATCAGGCGCAAGACGGTACTCCGGCTCACGGACACGCCGAGGATGGCAGTCAGCCGGGCGCCGGCGCGGCCGGCCAGGGCGAGACCGACCGAGGCCAGCGTTGAGCGCAGCCGCTCGGTGCGCTGGCCGTGCCGACGGGTCAGGCCGGGTATCTGGTCCACAAAGGTCCGGCGCGAGCACAAGGTGTTCCGGCACCGGAACCGCCGAACCCGGAGCTGGAGTACGACGCTTCGTCCGGCGCTCGGTACGTCGGCGGGAAACCGCAGGTAGGAGCTGTGAACCCGGGTCGACCAGGCCCCGCACCCCGGACAGACGTCGCCGGCCGTGGTGCAGTGCGCGTCGACGCGCACCATCTCGATATTCAGGTCCACCGACAGCACCGCAACGTCCGCGATCGACGGGAACAACAGCTCCTTCAGCCGGAGCACGACCTCTTCCACGGACCGGACTTTGAGCCCAGCCGCCTCGGTGACGGCTCATTTTCGAGCGACTTCGATGCCGCCCTGAGAGGCTCAATCATCACTCAAAGTGGCCGTTGCACGGAAACTGTGCCAGAACCCGAGAACGGACGGCAGATGTTTACCACTTTGGGAGGCACTGCGAACGGTGATTGCTCGATTCTCCGTGGGGGCGAGAGCTTCCTCTGGCAGGTACGACGGGTCAGTCGGAGACGATGTGCCAGGCGATTTCGGCGTCCTGTGCGGTGAGGTGGATGGCGAAGACCTGGTCGAGGCCGACGATGCGGAGGATCCGGTCTAGGTGGCTGGGGACCGCGGCCAGGACGACGGTCGCGTTCGCGCCCTGGGCGTGGTTGCGGGCGGCGATCAGGACGCTGATGCCGGTGGAGTCGCAGAAAGTGAGGCCACCGAGGTCGAGAACGAGTTGCTGGCCCGGACTTGGAGTCAGGCCGGGCAGCACGGCGCGGACTTCCCGCGCGGTGTGGTGGTCCAGTTCTCCGATGAGTTCGAGGACCGGCCCGGCAGGGGTGGCGCGGGTGTGAAGGGTCAGGTGCTTGGTCACTGCTGCTCTTCACTGGGGGGTCGGGGTACGTGGATGGCCAGGACTGCCGTGTCGTCGTCGACGCCGGTGCCGAAGGTGTCGAGCAGGTCGCGGACCGCGCGGATGGTGTCCGAGGCGGTGGTGGGGGCGAGCTGGCGGCCGAAGTCGCGGAGGGCGTCGTCGCCGTAGCGTTCTCCTCCGCCGGCCGCGGCATTGGTGTGGGCTTCGGTGAGGCCGTCAGTGTGCAGGAGGAGGGTGTCGCCGGGGGCGAGGTGGACGGTGGCGGTGGCGATGTGGGCATCGGGCAGTACGCCGATGAGCTGGCCGCCGGGGGTGGGCAGGTAGTCGGCCGTGCCGTCGGCGCTCATCAGCAGGGCCGGGGGGTGGCCGCCGCTGGCCAGGGTGATACGGAAGCCGCCGCGGCCCTCGTCCGGGGTGAGCAGGCCGTAGACGACGGTGCAGAAGCGTGGATCAGTGCCGTTGTACTCGTGGTTCAGCACCGTGTTGAGGTTGCCGAGGACTGCGGCCGGGTCGGAGTCGTACACGGCGGCGGCGCGCAGGGTGTAGCGGGCCAGGGAGGTGATGGCCGCGGCGGCGGCGCCCTTGCCGCACACGTCGCCCAGAAACAGGCCCCAGGTGCCGGCGGCCAGGGGGAAGAGGTCGTAGAAGTCGCCTCCGACCTCGTCGACGGAAGCGATGTGGTAGTACGCGGACACGTCCAGGCCGGGAACGTCCACCAGGGCCGGCGGCAGCAGGGTCTTCTGCAAGGTGGTGGCCAGTACCTGGAGGCGGTCGCGTTCGACGTCGGCTTCCTGGCGGGCGCGCAGCAGCTCGGTTTCGTAGGCGCGACGGTCGCGGGCGTCGAAGATGGTGGTGCGGATCAGCAGGGGCTGCCCGTCGCTGCCCGTTTTCACCGTGGAGGTGACCAGGACCGGCAGCCGGGTGCCGTCGGCGGCCTTCAGCTCCAGAGCGATGCCGCTGATCTCGCCCTGCATCCGCAGCAGCGGGCCGAAGTGGGTCTCGTGGTAGAGCCGGCCGCCGACGGTGAGCAGGTCGGAGAAGTGCTTGCGGCCCACGAGATCATCGCGTTGGTATCCGAGCCAGTCCAGCAGGGTGGTGTTGACCTTCGCGATCCGGCCGTCCAGCTGGGTGGAGAGGTAGCCGCAGGGCGCGTGCTCGTACAGGTCCTCGGCACTGTCCTCCAGCAGCGCGGAGAACTGTGCCTGCTCATCCACCGGCCCCTCGCCTTCTCGGCCCTCCCGCCCGTCGTCGCTGGTCTTGCACATCACCGGGCGGCCCCCACGAACGCGGCGATCGCCTCGGCGGTCTCCTCGGGCGCGGCGAGCTGCGGGCAGTGCCCGGTGGCGCTCAGCGTGACGAGCCGGCTGTCCGGAATCTGCGCGTGGACGAAGGCGCCCACCTCGGGCGGGGCGATCGCATCGCTGGAGCACTGGGCGACCAGCGTGGGCACCGTCACGTTGGCGAGGTCGGCGCGGTTGTCGGAAAGGAACGTCACCCGGGCGAACAGTTTGGCCATCGTCGGGTCGGTGCGGCAGAAACTGCTGGTGAGCTCCTCCCCGAGCTCCGGCCGCTCCGAGTTACCCATGATGACCAGGGCCATCGCACCCGACCAGCCCAGATAGTTCGCATCGAGCGATTCCAGCAGCTCGTCGATGTCCGCGGCGCTGAACCCGCCCCGGTAGCCGACATCGGGGTCGTCGACGAAGCAAGGCGAGGGAGCCAGCAGGACCAGGCCCGCGAACGCCTCGGGCTCCCTGGCGGCGGCCAGCACGCCCATCATGGCGCTCACCGAGTGCCCGACGAACGTCACCGGTCCCAGGGCCAGCTCCCGGCACAGTTCGAGGACGTCGTCGACGTACCCCTCCAGCGTGGAGTACCGCTCGGGACTCCACGCCGAGAGGTCCGAGTTCCCCGCGCCGACGTGGTCGAAGAGGACAACGGTGAAGGCCCGCTCCAGCGCCGGCACCACCAGCCGCCACATGTTCTGATCGCACCCGAAACCATGCGCCAATACCACCACGGGTGTACCGGGCCGCCCGGTCACCCTCACATGGTTCCTGCTCCGCACATCCATGTCCGCCATCGTCGCAGACGGCTCCGGGGGCGGTTGCGTCCCCATCGGGAGCCTGGCGCTGCGATCCGCTCGGCCGGCACATGGACATAACGGACTGTCGTCGACATCCAGGTATGGCCCAGCAGCGCGCCGATGGCCTCCAGATCCATCCCCCTGCCCATACAGGTGAGAGGCACAAAAGTGCCGCAAATCGTGAGCCGGGCCGCCGCGCCACTCCACCCACCGCCGGTCGTCCAGCACCGCTTCCGCGTCCTCGATACCGGCGCCTTCGAGGAACACCACCAGGTCGTGATCGCCGTAGGCGGTGCCGAGTATCTCGCCCCGGCCGTGACGGTGCACGCTGACCCGTCGGCCCCCGGAGACCGAAGGCCGATGCACGACGATGGGCGCGCTGCTCACGCCTCCAGGGTGCCCCTGCCGGCCCGGAAGCGCGAGCAGCGCTTGAGGGAGCGGTCAGCGGCCGGCGTCGTTGATGCCGGAGGCCAGCTGCCCCACGACGTCGAGCACGCCCTGCCCGAACGCGGTCGGCGCGACGAGGATGCCGAAGACCAGAACGATCAGCACCGTCAGCTTCTCGTCGTTGCGGCTGCGGGCGTGGGTCCGTCGGCGCAGCCGCACGACGATGATGACCGCCAGCAACACGGCAACATTGATGGTCAGCACGTACAACCCCCACCAGCTCAGTGAACGCCCCTGGTCAAGGTTGTAGCCAGCATGCGCATCCGAGACGTCTGTGTCATACAAGGATGGCCGCATATATCCGCCAGATCGGCCGGATCAGCCGTCTTGCCTCCGGGCTCAGGCCCGCTCACGGCTCAGGGCGCGTCAGACGGCGCGAAGTGTCCTACCCCAGCGTTGGACTGCCTTGGCGTCGCAGTTCTCGCACAGCGGGGAGCGGGCTCCGGAGCCGTATCTGTGGGTCGGCCGGCGGCACGTGGAGCACGGGCCGATCTGGTCGCCGGGACACGTGCGCGCTGATGTGTCCGGCTCGCTGGTGGGCGGTACAGGGGCCGGTCATCGGGTTTTCTCGCCGTTCCGCGGCCACGAGCGGCCACTTCGAACGAAGAATAGAACGACAGCGACGATGCCCCCGGCAGGCCAGCTTCCCGGGCCGCCGCCCCGCAGGTCTGCGGCGATGCCCTCAGCGTCTCCGGGACACGGCATCGAGGACGGACCGCCATCCCGTCGTCCCAGCACAGATCCACCCAGCGCGTCCCTGCCCCCGGGAAGCGCACGGATCGAGCGGTGGCCGCAGGGTCGCCACACACCGCGCAGGACCGGGGTGGCGTCTCCTGGATGCGGGCCAGCGTCTCCCGCCGCGCGGGCGGAGCCGGAGCCGCCTCCAGGCCGACGGGCTTGACGCCGTGGTGGTCGAGCAGATCGGCGGGCTCCATGACGTCTCTCCGTTCGCCCAGGTTTCGTGACAGCGAACCTTGAGCCTGTGCCACCGAAGTGTGACCATATGGAACCCGGCCGACGATCAAGACGTCAATCGGCGCCTTCGCTCCCAGGGGCGGTCGGAACAGGAAGCCACGCCTCTGCCTCCTGGTCCCAGCGAAGGAGGTGCCCCCACAGTTCGGGGCGTTCAACACCCAAGTCGATCAGCGCAAGCCGAGCCTCCTCACTGAGCCCCGATTCCACTTCGATGGTGACGGCTTGGCAGAACGACTGTGTAACAACGAGCTGAGCTCTGCGCCCTCGGCGCTGCCGCCATGACATCCGCTTGACCCGCACCGTTGTTCCGAGGCGCTCTCCGAGCTTGGTTGCGAATGCCGTCACGAACGGGCCGGGTGTCGCCGCGATTAGTACCGTTTCATATGAGATGCCACTCGACTCGACGCGCCACTCGACGCGCGACCTCCGTCCCCACCATGCGAGCGCCCCCAAGATCACCATGCTGAGCAGGACGATCAGCGCCAACCAATCGAGCCAGGTATTCAACATGGAGGCCATTGCAACCCAAGGTCCCGTGAAGCGGTAGCTGTTCCAGAGACTCGTAGGCGGTCGAACTTCAATGGCACAGGTGTCCCGTCTCAAATGATCTGGGCTGCGTGTAGGGCCGTGACCTGTGGCGACCAGAACAGCTGAGACGCCCGGCGACTGAGAATCTCAGGTGATCTGGTCCCTGACGGTTGGATGCGGGTGCTGTCTCAGTCGATCTGGTCCGGTGACGTCGCTTCGAGCTGGTACCAGGTCTGGGCGGTCAGCCACGACTGGTAGTCCCTGAATGTCGGAGTACGGCCTCAGTTCCCCAGTTGCGTACGGCTGAACGTCCCCAGTTGATGGCGCGTGTTCGGGGCCCGGCCTGGGTCGAGGTCACAAGGTCGTCTCTGCTGTAGGCCGTCTGACCCGGCCCTGGCAGGATCCGTGAATGCTGATCCGAAGAATGGTGGGCTGTGCCGGCCTGCTGGTCGCGCTCGTGGGATGCGGTGGTTCCGGTGACGGTGCTGCAGCCCCGAGTGGAGTAGAGCGTGTGGAGGCGACGGCTTCGATGGACCCGAACTCGATCACTGTCCTGGTGACCTTCGTCGGCGGGCCGGCCGACGGTCTGACCGAACATCGCCCACTGGCCGAAGCGACGGGCAAGGTGACCATCGATGGTGTGACCTATCGGGGCAATCCGGGGCCGCCGCCGGAGGTGAAGGACACCCCCGAGGGCCTGGCCCAGGTGATGAAGCCCGAGTGAGGCAGGAAGGGCCTCTCCATCAAGGGCCGGTTCTCCCTAGGCGACGTCGTTCTCTCGCTCAATGGCCATGAGGCGATTCTTCAGCCGGTAGCTGGGTCCGTTGATGGAGATGACGTCGCAGTGGTGGAGGAGTCGGTCGAGGAGAGCGGTGGCCAGGACCTCGTCGCCGAAGACCTGGCCCCACTCATCTGGGGTTGGCACTTGTTCCCTGGAGAACATCTGTCCTGCGACCTGCCGGTTTCGGGGTCTTGGGCGTCTCTTTGATTGTCTTGCTGACAGCGCTGTTTTGTAGGCGCTACCTTCATTCGTCAGGTGCGAGGAAGGTGTGCCGGATGGTGGAGTCGCGTCTGAGGGTGGTCGAGGGCCGGTCGGTGCCCGAGGTCCCCGTTGCCTGGGATCCGTGGGAGTTTCAGGCCCTGTGCGTGGAAGCGTTCGTGGCCTCATGGCGGGCCCGGGGGTTCCGCCCGGTGACGGTCGACAACGACATCGGCCTGCTGGAGCGGACGTTGAAGGCTTTGGGCCGACCGGCGTGGGATGTCACGCCCGAGGACATCGACCGCGTGGTCGGCGGCCTGGCCGTGGAGGGAAGAGCGCCGTCCACCCGCCGCGGATACGTCCAGATCTTCAAGGGCTTCCACCGGTTCCTTCAGGCCCGCAAGGCCATCGAGATAGAGGCAGCGTTCGGGGTCCGGCTGGTCTGCCCGGTGGACGAGTTCAACGCCTCGCGGCATGTCGGCGACGACTCGCCGGCCCTGCTGCCGCCACCGACTCCCAAACGGGTCGAGTGGTTCTTCGACTTCCTCAAGGCCCGGATCGCCACTGCCCGCAAGTACGCACCCGCCGCCCGTGACTACGCACTGTTCCGGACGCTGTACCATGCCGGCCTGCGATCGGAGGAGGCCTCGCTCCTGGACCACCCGGACGTCCACTTCGGCCGCGGCCCGTTCGGTAAACTGCACGTGCGCTTCGGTAAGGGCGCCCACACCTCCGGACCCCGTCCGCGCTAGGTGCCCATGCTCGACCAGCTGGACCTGGTCCTGCGCTGGTTCCTCGACGACGTCCGCGGCAAGTTCCCCGACTCGCCCGCGCTGTTCGCCGACGAGTCGGGCGGCCATCTGCACCAGGGCACCGTCCGCAACCGCCTGCGCTATCTCATGGAACTCGAGGGCCGACCGGCCGCTGACCGGTTCAGCCCGCATGCCCTGCGGAGGGCCTGCGCGACCCACAACTACGAGCGCGGGGTGGACCTGGTGGCCATTCAGCAGCTACTCGGTCACTGGACAGTCAGTTCGACCATGAGATACGTCAGGCCCTCGGCCACGTTCATCGAGGACGCCTATCGACGCGCCGTGACCACCACGCTCGGCGAGCTCAGCGGAGAGGAACCCCACGCCGTGAACATCAAGTGGAAGCTGCGGATGGCGGCCGCCCAGCGCGAGGTCTGGACCGGCGCCCAGCTGCGGCGCCTCTTGGCCGAGAGGGCCGGCCTGGAACTGTCCTCCGCCTCGGTGTCGGCCCTGTTCACCAAGGAACCCTCCCAGGTGAAAATGTCCACGCTCGCAGCGTTGTGCACCGCTCTGGAGTGCACCCCCAACGATCTGATCGAGGTCGACACCACCCCCGTCGAACGTCCCGCGGCCCCTCCTCGGCCGGCAGCCGATCTGCCTCGGGTTGCCTCGGCCCGGGGCCGGTCCATGCCGCCGATCTGACCGAAGGAGGTGAGCTCGGAACATGGGCAAGAGGCAGCGGGACTGCGTCGGATGCGGGGCTCCGGTTGGCTTCATCGACCGGCAGCACTGCTGCCGCTGCACGGCCCGGATCAAGGACGAAGCCGCCCGCGCGTCCTGCCCTACCTGCGGGAGGCCGCGAGTCCTGCAGGCCGGCACCGGACGGTGCATCACCTGCTCGCGGACCTGCACGGGCTGCGGCCGCCCGGTCCGCTCACCGACCGCCAGCCACTGCGGTTCCTGTCGGCGCGAAGCCGACCGGCAGGCCGCGAAGCAAGTCTGTCCGCGCTGCCGGCGGCCCGGCTTCCTGCGGACTGGCACCGGATGGTGCGGCCACTGCTCGCGCCGACGGCAGAGCAAGCAACCTCCGCGGCAGTGCACCGGCTGCGGCCAGGTGCGGCGCCACGCTGGACTCGGACTCTGTTCGGCCTGCTGGCAGAAACACCCCGACCGACCCTTCGTCGCTGCCGAGAACCTGGCCCCGCGCCCTGCAGAGCCCGTGCCCTGGCTGGGTGACTTCGCCGGTCATCTCGCCGAACGGCACTGCGCGAGCCGTGCCTGCACCATGATCAGCGCCCTGGGTCGACTTCTGGACGACTCATACGCCAACCACCCCCAGGCCCTGCTGAATCGGGCCCGCCGGCCCGGTCGGTCGATGGGATCCCTCGCCCGCGCTCTCGAAGGCTTCTTCACCCAGCGCGGCCTCACGCTCCCAACCGACCAAGCGCAACGGCTCGCCGCCGGACGCCGCCAACGCCGCATCGACGCGACCCCGCTCCCGCTTCGGCCGCAGGTCCATGCGTTCGCCGAGTCCATGCTGCGAGCACGCGAGCGCGCCCTCAAGGCCGGCACCCTGACCCGCACCGACAGCACCATCGAAGCGGCCCTGGCCATCGCCCGCGACCTCGCCCGCTTCCTGACCCGCACGCGCAACAAGCAGGACTGGGCCCTGACCGACGTCCACGCCCTCGCAGCGTTCCTGGCGACCATGCCCAAGGCCCGCCAGCGCAGACTGACCGTGCTGCGGCAGTTCTTCCGCTTCGCGCGCTCCCACAAGATCGTGCTCATCGATCCCACCCGAGGGGCGAAGGGCCAGGGCCCGTCAGGGTTCACCGACGCGCACCCGCACGAGGCACTGCTCGGAATCCTGGCCCTCCTCCACTCGGCCGCCAGCGGTGAGGTGCGGCTCCTGCGCGTGGACGACCTTGACCCCACCAACCGCAGCATCCGCTTGGGCAAACGGCCGCATCCAGTGCCCATGGACCCGGCCAGCTGGTCGGTGCTTCAACGATGCCTGGCCCACCGCGAGAGCCAGCACACCGGCAACCCCCACGTGATCGTCGCCAAGATCACCAAATCCGGCCAGGCAGCAGGCTCGACCGCCTATGTCAGCCACGTCCTTGACCCCTGTGGCGTCCCACCGCGGACCCTGCGGAGCACCCGGCTCGCCGAGCTGGTAAACACCCTTGACCCCAAGCATCGTCGCCGCAGCCTTCGGCATGGACCCCGAAGGCGTCATGATCTACCTCGCCGACCACGTCGACCCGGGACGCCTGCCCGTCCAGCACCAGCAAAGGAACTGACATGCGGCACCTCACCCCCGCCTTCGCCCTCGGTGCCCTCCGGCGAGGGAAGCAGATCGAGCAGTTCCTCGGCGCCATCGAAATCGACGGCCGGCCCGGGCTCCGCTGGATCGCCCTCGGTCCCAGACCGACGGGCGTCACCATCTATCTGAGCGATGTCGAGGACGTCGGCACCGACACCTTCCACGACATCACCGAGTTCCCACCCTTGGACCCCGACGAGGAGACGTGGGGCCGGGAGGTCGCCGTCCTGCCCACTCCAGAGGAAGCCCTGCACCTGGCAGAGCACGAACTCGCCGCGGACCCCGAACGCTGGGTCAACCAGGGCATCGTCTGCGACGAGTACCAAGACTTCCGGACCACACGCACATCGAACCCGTGAAGTTTCGGTGGCACGTCGCACGGGTTCGCCGGAACATGTGCGCTTTGCTGAAGGTCTTGTTCGAGGTCAGGATGATGGATCCCCGTTCGTAGCGCTTTGAGATGACCTGGAAGACCAGGTTCGCCTCGACTCGTTCGAGGGGCTGGTAGCCGACTTCGTCGACCACGAGGACGCTGGGCCGCAGGTAGGTGCCGAGCTTGCTGGTCAGCCGTCCGGTCTCCTCGGCGGTTTTGAGGTTGCGGACCATGTCGTCGAGGCTGGTGAAGTAGATCGAGTAGCCGGCCCGGCAGGCCGCAACGGCGAGGGCGACGGCGATGTGTGTCTTGCCGACCCCCGGCGGCCCGAGCAGGGCGGCGTCGGCCTTGGCCTCGACGAACGAGAGTGTGGCGAAGTCCTTGACCTTGCGCGGGTCGAGCTTGGGCTGGAAGAAGAAGTCGCATTCGTCCAGTGTCTTGTGGTGCGGCAGTTTCGACAGTCGCAGGCCCTGGCGGAAGCGGCGGTCGTCAAGGGGCGGGTGCCGGTCAGTTCGTCATAGATCGACAGCGGTCGGCGGCCGACTTCGATCCGGGTGACGGCGGCCCGGCTCAGCAGCGTTTCCAGCGGTTTGGTCTCCCGCCTGGGAGACGATTCGCGACGGGGCTGGACTGGGATGTC
The DNA here is from genome assembly GCF_045041415.1 of Streptomyces coelicoflavus. Lineage (NCBI taxonomy): Bacteria > Bacillati > Actinomycetota > Actinomycetes > Kitasatosporales > Streptomycetaceae > Streptomyces > Streptomyces coelicoflavus. Next base: position 23,090 of record NZ_CP108218.1, read on the forward strand.
GCCGGTGGTGATCCGTCGGCCCTTGCCTGTCGGCAGTCCGTCCCAGTGGGTCTCGTCGACGACGCGGACTCCGCGGCCCACCGCCCGCGGGTGGATCGCCAGCAGGCTCTCTCCGTCTTTGGCGGGGATGGTCGAATGGAGCTTGACCTGGGACTTCGTAGCCCTGATCTCGACCAGCTGCCGGGGTCGGACCTTGCGGGTCGGCACCGAGTAGAGGTTGCCGCCGAAGGCGACCAGGCAGTCCTTGCCGACTGGCCGCAGATGCCACTCGGCCACCAGATACGGAGTCAGTGGCAGGGGCTTGAGGGCCGCGTGGACGCGTGCCGCGCGCTCTCCGATGATCTGCTGGTGAGTCCTGTGGGCCTGGGCCCGTCGCTGCGGGACCCAGGTGGCGAAGGCGGCGCCCATCTCCTCGATGGATGAAAGGACCGGCCGGACAGAACGTGGTCGCGGACGATGAGAACCTGCCGCTCGACCCGGCCCTTGCCCGTGGGTCGGTAGGCCGCCAGAACGTCGATGTCGAAGTCGTAGTGGCCGGCGACCCCGACCGCCTCCGGATGCAGCGGAACGGCCTCGCCTGGAGCGACGTGGCGTCGGACGACTGTCTTGGTCCGGTCGTAGACGATCGCCATCGGGACGCCGCCGAAGTGAGCGAAGGCCCGGCGGTGGCAGTCGAAGAAGCTCTGCAGGTCCTGGCTGGTGGTGAAACAGCAGAACGGATCGCGCGAGTACGACAGCGTCATGTGGAACGAGTAGACTTTCGGGATCCCATGTGGGCGAGGATCTGGCCCTCGTCGCCCCAGTCCACCTGAGCCTGGGCCCCGGGGATCACCTCGAAGCGGCGGTGCATGCCCGCCAGTTCCTTCGGCGTGATGCCGAGTTCCTCGGCGATGCGAGGCCCGGCGTCCTGAACGTAGAGCTTGACGCGCTGGTAGGTGCCGGTGAACCCGTACGCCGTGGCCAGCCGCTCGTGGATCACCGCGGCCTTCATGAGGATCTCCGCCCGCAGCATCGAGTCGACCAGGGGCGCGAACTCGTCGATCACCCTCGCACGCGACCGCCCGTTCGGTGACCGCCGCGGCGGAGTGGCCGGGCCCGGCGCGGAGAGGTACTTGCGGACCGTTTTCCGGTCCAGCCCTGTCTCTCTGGCGATCTCCGACAGGCTCATCGCCCGGGACTCCAGCAGACCACGGAAGCGCCGCAGTTCCAGCCAGCGATGCGGATCCAGGACCACCGTCAACCGCCCTCCGCCGTCCTACATCGTTCAACCAGCAGAGTGCCGAGCGGTCGACCTCACCGCATCAACAACTGTCCCTCTTCATCCGTACGCGGGTGGGGACGTTCACGTGCACGCCGACAGTCAGTCATCGTTTCGCTGCGTGCCTGCCGGGATCGGGGCGATCAAGCCGTTCCGAAGCAGCAGGTCTGCATGTCGGCCGAGCGCCAGCAGCGAGCCGAAGTAGCGGGTGTCGTGACCTTCCACTGCCCCGCGCAGCAGCCCCAACTCGTGAAGCGGCGGGTGCGGGCCGATCCGGTCACGTGGACGCCGTGCGACAGCTTGTCGAAGAGCCGGTAGAACGTCGCCCGTGACGGCATCGTCACCGCTCCCAGGCCGTGCTCGGCTTCCAGAATCCGCTCGGTCCGCCAGCGCGCGTACTCGATGGTGCGGGTGGAGGCCGGGACGCTCTCGCCGATCGCCTGGCGGATCGCAGCCACCACCTGCGGATCGGCCCACCCGAGCAGTGAAGCGTGCGGGGCGAGCCGGTGATCCACTACCGCTGCGATCCCGCCGGCCTCGTACTGCTGGCGCTTGCGCTTGACCGTCCGCGCCGTGACCTCCTCGCCCAGTGCGGTCAACTCGGCGGCCTTCGCTCGCTCGCGTTCGGCCAGCGAGCGGCAGGCGGGGTCGTACTCGGACTTGACCCGGGCCCCGGCCGGGGCGTCGGGTGGCGGGCCGGTGAGAAGTTCGACGAGGTGCCGCTGCCACCACAGGGCGCGCTCGGCCACCGGCTCGGGCAGGCGGTCCAGCAGCGCGGCCGAGCCCAGCGCGGCGCGGTCGCTGGCCCCGAGGACCGCGAAGTCCTCGGCGGACTGCAGGTGGACCTGGTCGACGAGCATGCCGACGCCGTGCGTGTCAGCCAGCCGGACCCGCATGCCGGTCAGGCCGACCACCGTGTAGGTGTGCTTCTGGAACCTGACCCGGTCGCCGAGCCGCAGCCGACCAGGCCGCGCGGAATTCACGGTCGGCCCTGGGACGTCAGGTGCACCAGGGTGCCCGGTGCCCAGCGGGGCCGTCACCAGGTCCGCCGTCAGTTCGTGCCGCCAGAGCAGGTGGTAGAGCACCGGCAGCACGGCCAGTCGGTCCCCGACCTGCTCAGCCCCGACGAGCAGGGGCAGCGGATCGACGAAGATCTCCATCAACTGGTCGCCTACTGGGGCGCGATGGCAGCGGCGGTGGCGGTAGCGGGCCAGCCAGCGCAGGTTCGCCCCGTAGGGCTGGTGCAGGTCGCTGACGTGGCGGAACTGCCAGCCTACTTCCTCGCAGACCCGCGAGGTGAACGCGAAGACCTCGGCGGTGGCCTCGTCGACCAGGTTCCCCGGTCGCACGTCGACAACGACACCTGTGCCGTCCAGCAACCGGGCGGAATGGTCCGGGGTATGCTCCCGCTCCCCGTCCGCCCGTCCGGGCAAGGCGGAAGGGCTGGGAGGCCAGAGCGACGACAGCGGGATCGAAGTCCAGTGCCATCGCCGCATCTCTCTCCACCCAGGACTCGTAGCCCACGTGGGTCCGCGTCGTCGCCGCCCAGCAGTCGCCGGTGAAGTTCTTCTGCCCCTTGAACAAGGCGAACGGCCGCACTGGCGATGCCAGTTCGAAGGGCTCTGCCCACCAGCACGCCAACGGACCGGAATGCTCGACGCCGTCGGCGTCGACGAACCCGACCTCGACTCCCGAGGCGTACTCCCGGGCGGAGGCCACCACCGCGGACCCGTCCACGAACACCTCCACCCTGCCGGGATCGTCCCCGTCACTGCGAGGGTGGAGGATCCTGCGGCCCACCGTGGCCGAGAGCCGGATACCGTCACGCGAAAGGGTGACAACCCGTCTCAAACAATCTGGTCGACGCAGGCCAGAAGGGGTTCAACCAAGTCTGGAGGATGAGAAGTCTGCTGGGGCGCTCATACCCGGTTAGAGAGAGGAGTTCGAAGCTCCACGCGGAGTCGGACAGAGGTGTCGATAGGCAGTCCCGTGTTGGAGTAGCGAAGCTCCTTCGAGTAGTTCGCGATGAGGTCGAGATCCCGCAACTGCCGCCGCAACTCGGAAGCCAGCGCTTCGTCCGCATCAGGAACGAGTTCGTCTTCTTCCTGTTCGGCGAGGTGCTCCAGGTGTTGGTCAACGGCTTCCACCGCCCGGCGGCTGGTCCAGTTAGCGAAGTCGTAGCAGCCGAACAGATAGGCGTGCGCGGCATACAACGTCGCAGTTGCGGCCGCCTCGTCCGCATCATCGGGCCCATCCTGGCCGTCGTTGTGGCAGTACTCACTGAGCATGAACTCGGCGACACCGCGCTTCACCGCCGAGAAGGCCGTCGTGTCACCGAGGACACCCTCCCATACAGAGTTCAACAGGGGGCGAAGGCCCACGGTGAACGGCGCCTGCTCGTCCTCGGGCAGGGCCTCGTGCCAGCTCATGAGCCGTTCCGCAACGCCAGCAGTGAACACGCCACGTTCGCTGGCCGACGCCGCCTTCAGCCGCTCCTCCACCAGTACCGAAAGCTCTTGCCACCTGTCCATACGAGGCCCCCCCCAAGTCGTGAAACCAGCGTGCTCACGCCGGTATCCGCGATCATCGTATTCATCAGGGACAACGCATCAAGCACGGATCCCTGGCATGAGCTGCGGAATGCAGCTAGCACGGCTTCCCCGTCCACGGACCAGATCAACTGAGACGCCGAGCGAATCGGACCAGATCAGGTGCGACAGGAGCCAGAGCGCTTGAGACGGGACAACAGGCTCAACGACCGCTGACACAGGGCATTCGTGTCCTTTGACAGGCGATCTTGATCGATTGACAGGTGAGTTTGACTGCTGGGCTCAAGGAGACAGCTCGCCTGCGGGATCGGTGTCAGCGGCCCCTGCGAGCAATACGGATCATGAAACGATCCGACGATCTACTGGCAGGGCTGGACGACATTGACTGGGCAGCCCTGGGGCACGCCTACGGCAGCGCCGAGGACGTGCCCGGCCAGCTCCGGACGGTGTGCGGGCTGGACGAGGAGGCCCGGGAGAGCGCCTTCCGCAGCCTGTTCGGCAACATCTTCCACCAGGGCACCCGGTACTCGGCCTCTCCGTACGCCGTGCCGTTCCTCACCCCAATCGCTGTCGCGGGACCGGTCGGCGCCCGGGCCGACGCGCTGCTGCTGACCCGTCTGGCCATTGATTGGCACGACGAGTACGACCTTCCGCTCGGGATTGATACCGCCGCGTGGCGTGCCGCAGCCATCAGCCCCGAAGAGAGTCTGCACTGGTACGACGAGCAGATCGCCGCCGAGACCGACGAGGAACGGCTGAAGAACCTCGGTTGGCGAGCTGCTGCCGGTTCCAGAGCGAGTCCTGCTGGGCACGGGCCAGGACGGCGATCACGCGACCAAGGTCGGTATCTTCGGGCAGCGGTCGGTGAGCGTGCATGTTGGTGCGCAGGATGTTCGCTAGGACCAGGGCGTCTCCGGGATCGGGCTTCTTGCGCGAGCCGCGGTGCCGGTCGCGGTACCGGGCGGCGGCCAGCGGGTTGATCGCGAAGACCTTTCGCTTGCCGGTCCGCAGCACGGCCACGAGCAGGCCGCGGGAGGTCTCGATCGCCACTGGGATCGGATTCTCCGCAGTGTCTCCGTGCTCGCGAGTAGATCCAGCAGGATCTTGTAGCCTGCGGCGTCATCGCTGATGTGCCGCTTTGCCAGTAACTATCCGCTGTCGTCGACCAAGGCTATGTCGTGCGTGCGCTCGGCCCAGTCGATGCCGCAATAGATCAAGTTGTTCCTCCCCATAGTGCAGTTTGTGCTGGTCACGAGCACGTGTGAGTCACGCAGCTCCCTAAGACGGTGTCTTGATTGGCGCTGGCTCGTTGCGCCGGTCATGGGCATAGTTGAGCGGCTGGTGCCGGACGCGCTGTGGGAGATCTTCCAGACGGTGGCGCCGGAGCCGCCGGTACGCGCCCAAGGTGGAGACCGGCGGCGGTGCGATGACCGCGCGGTCCTGGCCGCGTTCATTTCGTGGCCCCCTCGGGCCGCGCCTGGCGGTAACTGCCGCCGGTCTTCGGTGCCTCCTGGCGGACGGTCCACCGCCGCTTCACCGAGTGGTCCACGACCCGGATGTGGGCCAAGCTGCACCGCGTGGTGCTGGACCGGCTCGGCGGGAGCGGCGAGCTGGACAGGTCGCGCTGCGCGATCGACTCGGCAAGCGTCCGGGCAGTCAAAGGGGGCCCCTGACTGGACCGAATCCGACCGACCGCGGCAAGCTCGGGTCGAAAATTCACGTCATATGCGACCGCAACGGGCCGCCGATCTCGGTGGGCATCTCCGACGCCAACCTCCACGACAGCAGGGCCCTGATACCGCTGATGCGCGGCATCCCGCCGATCCGCTCCCGCTAGGGGCCCCGGCGCCGCCGCCCGACCAAGTTTCACGCGGACAAGGGCTACGACTTCGACCACCTGCGCGGCCGGCTGCGCCGTCGACAGATCGTGCCACGCTTCGCCCAGGCCGGCATCGCTGGGTGGTCGAGTGCACGATGTCCTGGCTGAACGGCTGCCGCCGTCTGCACCGCCGCTACGAGCGCACGGCCGAACACCTCCTCGCCTTCGTCGGCATTGCCAGCGCCCTCATCTGCTACCGCCGACTCGTCCGATGAGGCTCACTTTCCCCGCAGTCCAGCGCCAGGAGCGATCTACCAGTGATGCCAGACCTCTGCGGGGGTGATGTCCCAGGAGGTGCCCGCGATCTCTCCCGTGTTGAAGAACGATGCCCAGCTCAGGACCGTATCGCCAGCGCGCTGTCCGCCCCGATCGAACTTGAAGTCCGGCCAGCACAGGTCGCCCGTGAGGCAAAACGAGATGCCCAGGCCACGTTCAACAGCGCGCGCCTCCATCTCCGCGTCCAGCTCCGACGGCACACGGCCGATCAAGCGGATACCCTCGCAGGTGACCTGGGGACCGCGCAGCCCATCGACGAGCACGCAGGTCAAGCCCACGTCTTCGACGAAGTAGCACTTCACAGCAGAGCGATGCTCGTCCGACTCGGCTCTGCGAAACTCCACGCGCCACTGGGCCCGTTGCGGACTCCACCGCTCAATCTCACGCTCCTCGGCAGTGAAGCCGTGCCGCGCCATGACCGCTACCGCTTCACGCCGATCGTCTCCGAAGCTCAGCGGCCCAACCGTCTGGCCGGGAACGTAGCCCCATCGCTCCCGCTCCGAGTCCGCGAGCACCGCCCAATAATCCAAGTCCATCGACGCATGATCGTCCTCACGGCGCTGTCGACACAATCTGCACCGAGGACCGAGAGGAAGCACCCAGGTCCACGCTCAAGCTCGACCCCCTGTCGCAGCCAATCAAGGCACCGTCCAACCCGGCCCCTGCCCATCACCGGCAGAGCCGCCGGACACCCCACCCGGCGCCGTCCACCGACCGCCTCGCGGTGCACCCGCGCAGCGCGCGGCGGCAACATTCCCGCCTGCACGAAGCTCGCCGGCGTCCAGGGCGCGGGCGATCACACCGTCCCCGCCCACCGGCCGCCCTTCACGGCCCCTTGGCGCCGGGTGACGAGCGGACGTTGGCCGCGCCGCCGGCCTGCGGACTATGCGGGCGCGTCGGTCCACAGGTCGGTGGTGTGGGTGGCGATGAGCGCGGTGATGCGGGTGAGGACGTCGTCGACCGGTTGCGGGGCGAGGCGGCGTCCGTCGCGCAGGCGCAGTGCGGTCTGGTCGTCAGCGGCCTCCCTCGCGCCGATGACGGCCTGGTACGGGATCAGGCGGGCCTGCCGGATTCGGGCGCCCAGGGTGCCGCGGTCCGGTCCCGCGATCCGGGCGCGCAGTCCGAGGCGGGTGCAGCGTTGGGCCAGGGACATGGCGTTCGGGAGTTCGGTGTCGGAGACCGGGAGGATGACCAGCTGAGTGGGGGCGAGCCAGGCGGGGAAGGCGCCGCCGTGCCGTTCGACGAGATGGGCGACCGCGCGTTCCACACTGCCGATGATGCTGCGGTGGAGCATGACCGGGCGGTGTCCGGCGCCGTCCGCGCCGGTGTAGTGCAGGTCGAACTGCTCGGGCTGGTGGAAGTCGACCTGGACGGTGGACAGGGTGGACTCCCTGCCGGCGCCGTCGGTGACCTGGACGTCGATCTTGGGGCCGTAGAACGCGGCCTCGCCCTCGGCCGACTCGTAGGGCAGGCCGGAGCGGTCGAGGACGTCGGTCAGGAGGGTGGTGGAGCGGCGCCACTTCTCCGGTGCGGCCACGTACTTGCCGCCGGGGCCCGGGAGGGAGAGCCGGTAGCGGGTCGCGACGATACCGAGGGCCTCGTACGCCCGGCGGATCATCTCCAGTGCGGCCTGTGCCTCCTCGGCGACCTGGTCCAGGGTGCAGAAGATGTGTGCGTCGTTGAGCTGGATGGCCCGTACGCGGGTCAGTCCGCCGAGGACGCCGGAGAGTTCGGAGCGGTACATGCCTCCCAACTCGGCCATGCGCAGGGGTAGTTCGCGGTAGCTGTGGGGGCGGGAGCGGTAGATCACCGCGTGATGGGGGCACAGGCTCGGCCGCAGGACGAGTTGCTCACCGCCGAGGTTCATCGGGGGGAACATGTCGTCGCTGTAGTGCGCCCAGTGTCCCGAGATCTCGTACAGCTCCTGCTTGGCGAGGACCGGTGAGTACACGTGCTGGTAGCCCGCCCGCCGCTCGGCGGTACGGATGTATTCCTCCAGGGTGTGCCTCACCGCCGCGCCGTCGGGCAGCCAGTAGGGCAGGCCGGCGCCGAGCAGCGGATCGGTGTCGAAGAGGTTCAGTTCGCGGCCGAGCCTGCGGTGGTCGTGCATGGTGGTCATCGCGGTCTCCTTGCTGGTCGCGGAGCAAGTGACCGGGCCTGCGACGAAGCCCCGGGGCACTTGCCCCGGGGCTTCGGATCAGGTCGTCTGTCAGCGCGCCGGGACACTCTCCGGCGTCGTCGTCATGGCAGCGCGCTTCATGTGGGAGACGTTAGCAGGCTGCCGCGTCGCGCACACGGCTGTTGCACACGGCTGTTGGACGGTGGGACTTCGCAGCGGTGTCGCTCAGGCGTCTGTCCGTCCGCTGCTCGCGCGCACCACGAGCTGGTGGGGAATCACGACGTCGAGGGGTGGTACGGCGGAGGCCGGGCTGTATATGCGGTCGGCGAGGCATTGCAGGGCCCGCTCGGCGATCTGGCGTTTGTCCGGGACCACGGTCGTCAGCGGCGGGTTGGCGTAGCGGCCGTCCTCGATGCCGTCGAAGCCGGCGAAGGCCATCTCCCGCGGGACGCGCACGCCGCGCTGGTGGGCCACGTGCATGGCGCCGAGGGCGAGTTCGTCCGTGAACGCGAAAACCGCGTCCGGTCGGGTGCCCGTGTCCAGCAGAGCGGTCATCGCTTCCGCGCCGTCCTTGCGGTGCAGGGTCGTCACGGGCTGTTCCAGGGCGGGGTCCGGGTGCAGTCCGGCACGCCGCAGGGCGTTGCGGTATCCCTCCAGCCGCTGTGTGGCCGTCTCGTTGCGCAGATGCGGCTGGGGACCGATCGCCGCGATACGACGGCGTCCCGAGGCGAGCAGATGGGTGGTCGCCTCGTCGGCCGCGAGGACGTTGTCCACGGCGACCCGGTCGGCGAGGCCGTGCGGACGGCGTTCGCCCAGGAGCACGACGGGCACGTTGCGCGGCTGTCCGGTCAGTTCCTCCGGGCCGAGGGCCCAGGGGCTGATGATGAGGCCGTCGACGAGTCTGCCGCCGGTGCCCTCCAGCAGCCGGCGTTCCGCGTTCGGGTCGCCGGAGGTCTGGTCGATGACGACGGTCCACGAACGCTGCTGGGCGGCCTCGACGACCAGGGCCGCGAGTTCGCCGAAGTACGGTGAGTAGAGCTCGGGAATCGCCAGGCCGATCAGGCCGGTGCGGCCGGCGCGCAGGTTGCGGGCGGCGACGTTCGGCCGGTAGCCGAGTTCGTCCAGCGCCGCCTGGACGCGTACCCGGGTCTCTTCGGCCACGGACGCCGAGCCGCTGACGACATTGGAAACAGTGCGCGTCGACACCCCGGCGAGGGCGGCGACGTCCTTCAGGCGACTACTCACAGCGGACATCCTCGCACGCCCCGGTGACGATCACCGGAATCTTGTCGGCCTCTATTGCAACGTCGCATTCAACGTCGCAACATGGTCGCAGCCAACGCAGCTCAAGGAGGCGCACCATGAACGAGTCCGTTGTCCCCGGTGTCGATGCCGGCGCCCTGGACGTCGACGTGTCGGCGGACGTGGCAGCCCTTTACGCGGACGGCATCACCGCACGCAAGGGCGCGTTCGCCCCCGAGTGGGCGGACCTGCTCGGCGAGGACGTGGCCAAGGCGTTCGAGGAGGCCCGTTCCCGGCCCGGTGGCGCGGTCGGCCGCGGGCCGAACCGGTACTACGTCGAGATCCACCCCGAGCAGATCAGGGGCTTCGTGGAACTGGTCGACCACCCTTGGGTGCGCTCCCTGTGCACGGCGACGCTCGGCCCCGACTACCGCATCGTGGAACTCGGCTTCGACGTCCCGCTGGAGGGCGCCGTGAACCAGCCCTGGCACCGCGACTTCCCCATGCCCGAGGAGACGCGCCGCGAGCGGCGTCTCACCTCGCTCGCCTTCAACGTCACCACGGTGGACACCGAGGAGGACATGGGGCCCTTCGAGATCGCCCCGGGCACCCAGTGGGACGACAGCGAGGAGTTCGAGCACGGCATGTTCCCGCCCCGCTCGCACTACGGCCGCTATGCCGAGCGGGCGGTGCGCAAGTACCCGCGACGCGGTGACATCTCCGCACGCACGGCCCTGACCATCCACCGGGGCACGGCCAACGGCTCGGCCAAGTCCCGGCCGGTACTGGTCCTGGGCGTCGACGGGCCGGAGGCGCACAACGGTGACCGGCACGACACGGCCGTCACGCGCGCCTACTGGGAGACGCTCCCCGGGCGGGTGCGCCGCCACCTCGACTGCCCGGTCGTGGACGAACTGACGCCGGTGCGGCAGATGCACACCATCGAGGGCCTGGTCATGGGCGACGCCTGAGAGCACCGGGCTCGCCCCCGAGGACGCCCCCACCGGTTCGGCCGGCGGCGCCGCAATCCGACGGCGCGGTCCTGAGCACCCGGTTGGCGTGGTGCGGCGGGGCGCGGCGGACCCGTCAGCAGGGTCGTCGCACGGTGGGCCCGGGCCGGCACTCGGGAGCGTTCGGCGGACTGCCTGTCATGGCGTCCTCCTCCCGTATATCTCGTCCGTGAGCGGCCGGAACGGCCCGAGCGAGAGCAGCGCCTCCACCGGCAGCCCGAAGAACTCCGCGATCTTCAGGGCCGGGTCGAGGCTCGGGTTGTACGGCTGCTCGTCCTCCTCAACGCGGGGGAGGCGAATATTCGGAAGGCCCCTGAGCACGATCCGGGTAGAGTCGGGCAATGCCCGAGCTGGAGCGGCTGCATGTCGGCCACGCACCGGCGATCCTGGCCTTCGAGCTGGCGAACCGCCTCTACTTCGCCGCCTCGGTCCCCGACCGCGGCGACGCATACTTCGACGCGTTCTCCGACCGGCACGAGGCCCTGCTGGCCGAGCAGGAGGCCGGGATCTGCGTCTTCTACGTGCTCGTCGCCGAGGACGGCTCGGTACTCGGCAGGTTCAACCTGTACGACCTGGAAGACGGCAGCGCCCGACTCGGTTACCGGGTCGCGGAGCAGGTCGCCGGACGCGGCGTGGCGACCGCGACGGTCCGGGAGCTGTGCGGGATCGCGGCCGCGCGACACGGTCTGCGCACACTGCGGGCAGCCGCCTCCCAGGACAATGCCGCGTCCCGGAAGGTCCTGGTCAACGCCGGGTTCGTTCCGGTCGGCCCTGCCACCCCGGACGATCTCGGCGGCAAGTCGGGGGCCTGGTACCGATGCGATCTGCCGCCGGGTTCGGGCGCAACCGTCCAGTGACTAGTAACTGTCGTAGCTCGGCTCGCCGTTCGGCCGGTAGACGCCGACGACGGTGCCGCCCTTCGTCGTCGAGACACTGACCGGTTCCAGCGCCGTGGGGATCGCTCCGTCGGCGAACAGCCGCTTACCGGTGCCGATGATCACCGGGTGGATGGTGAGCCGGTACTCGTCGACGAGGCCGTGGCGCATGAGGGTCTGGGCGAGGTCGCCGCTGCCGACCACGTTGATGCCGCCTCCGTCGGAGGCCTTGAGTTCGCGTACGGCAGCGACGACGTCGCCCGCCAGCAGCGTGGAGTTCTGCCACTCGACGGAGGTCAGGGTCCGGGACGCCACGTACTTCGGCATGCTGTTCATCCGGTGGGTGAAGGGGTTGCCGGGGTCGGCGGTCGGCCAGTACGACGCGAAGATGTCGTACGTCCTTCGGCCGAGCAGCATCGCGTCGGAGCGCTCGTACCAGCCGGCGACGGCCGCGCCGACTTCTTCGTCGTCCACCGGCTTCTGCCAGCCACCGTGCTCGAAGCCGCTGCCGGCGTCCTCGTCGGGGCCGCCCGGCGCCTGCATGACACCGTCGAGCGTCAGAAACGTGCAGATGATGATCTCGCGCATGGTGCGCTCCCTTCGTCAACGGGTAGACCCCACCGCCGCCGGAATCTCATCGGGCGGGAGCCTGTCGCCGTCGGCCGCTCCCGCAGCTCCGGCCCGGCAGGAGCGTCGGGCGCCGGGGCGGTCCGCGCCTACCGGAAGCCGAGGTCCGGATCGGCGCCGACCAGTTCCCCGCTGGCGGCCCACAGGTGAGCGGCGACGGCCGGGTCCGCCATGTGCGGGGGTACGGCTTCGCACCGGGGTTTGCCGCGCAGTCCGCAGACCCTCGGCCCCCACAGCTGCCCTCCTTGGACGCCGGGGTCGAGGGCGGCGCGGACGAGGGGCCATGCTCCGGCACACTTGCCCTGCACGACGAGCGCCGCCGGCAAGCCGCGCAGCCGCTCGCCGGGGGTCGTCACGCTGATCGGCGGACGGGAGGGGGTGAGGGAGTCCAGCGCGCCGCCGGGATGGGCCACCACGCTGAGGACGGTGCTGCCGGCGGCGCGCAGCCGGCGGTCGAGTTCGAAGCCGAAGCACATCTGCGCCAGCTTCGAGCGGCCGTAGGTGCGCTTGGGCCGGTAGTCCCGGGCCGACTGCAGATCGTCGAGGTCCAGCCGTTCGGACCGCGCCGCGAAGCTTCCCACCGTCACGACGCGGCCGGCCGGCGCGGCGGACAGCAGAGGGGCGAGCCACTGGGTCAGCGCGTAGTGGCCGAGGTGGTTGGTGGCGAACATCAGCTCGTGGCCGTCCGCGGTCAGTCGACGCGGCGGGTCGTCGAACGCGACGCCCGCGTTGTGGACCACCGCGTCGAGACGGGCGAGGTCCAGCCGGTCCGCGGCGCTCTTCAGGGACGCCGGGTCGGCGAGGTCCAGTTGCAGGTGCCGCACGCGCGCGTCCGGGACACGGGAGCGGATCGAGGCCACGGCGGTGGCGGCCCTCGCGGGGTCCCGGCCGCCGATCACGACGAGGGCGCCGGTGGTGGCGAGTTGCTCCGCGGCGAAGTAGCCGATCCCGGCGTTTCCTCCGGTGACCAGGAAGCTGCTTTTCTCGGCGGACGGCAGCCGGTGCACGTCCCACGGACGGTTCTGGGATACGGCGGACACGATGGCAGGCTCCTTGTGCTTTCGACGGCGCGCTCATGAACAGCGCCGGTTCACCCAAGGTGGTCCCGTCCGCCGACAGACCGCCGACGGATCGCCGACAGACCGCGCCCGCCGCCGACAGACGACCGATACGACCGGCCCCGGCCGGTGCCCTCGGCGCCGGCGGCCGGGCCCGCGCCGGAAGCGAGGTCGGGCGCATTGACGGGCCGCCGGCGCCGGAACTATGGTCTCGACGATTTCACGAACAGCGTTCGACATAGCGAACAGCAGGTCCTCCGTCCGCCCTGCCCGTGCACGATGAACGCAAAGGTGGTTTCCGTGTCCGCTCCTCTCAGCAGAAGGCGCATCCTCCAGTTCGCCGGGACCACGGCCGCCGCCACCGCCGTGGGTCCTCTGGTCGGAGGCTCCCCCGCCCACGGAGCGGCGGTCCTCCCGCCGGCCCGGGCCGACATCGGAGCGCTGGCCTTCCCCTTCGACCTCGGCGCGGTCGGGCTGACCCCGAGCAGGTGGCTGGACAACCAGAACCGGACACTGTCCTATCTGCGGTTCGTCGACGTCGACCGGCTGCTCCACAACTTCCGCACCAACCACCGCCTGTCCACGAACGGCGCCGCCGCGACCGGCGGCTGGGAGGCCCCCGACTTCCCCTTCAGCAGCCACGTGCAGGGCCACTTCCTCACCGCCTGGGCGCAGGCGTACGCAGTGACCGGGGACACCGCCTGCCGGGACAAGGCCCTGTACATGGTGGCCGAGCTGGCCAAGTGCCAGGCCAACAACGGCGCCGCGGGCTTCGGCACCGGGTACCTCTCCGGCTACCCCGAGTCGGACTTCGCCGCCCTGGAGTCCGGGACCCTGAACAACGGCAACGTGCCGTACTACACGATCCACAAGACCCTCGCCGGTCTGCTGGAGGTGTGGCGGCTCCTCGGCAGCACGCGGGCCCGTGACGTACTGCTCGCCCTGGCGGGCTGGGTCGACCGGCGCACCGGGCGGCTGAGCACCACCCGGATGCAGGCCGTCCTGGGCACCGAGTTCGGCGGCATGAACGCCGTCCTGACCGATCTCTGCCAGCAGACCGGCGACACCCGCTGGCTGGCCGTCGCCCAGCGGTTCGACCACGCCGCGGTGTTCGACCCGCTGGCGGCGAACCAGGACCGGCTGGCCGGGCTGCACGCCAACACGCAGGTGCCGAAGTGGATCGGGGCCGTGCGCGAGTACAAGGCCACCGGCGGCACGCGCTACCGGGACATCGCCACCAACGCCTGGAACATGTGCGTGGCCACCCACACGTACGCCATCGGCGGCAACAGCCAGGCGGAACACTTCCGGGCCCCGAACGCCATCGCCGCACACCTCGCGAACGACACCTGCGAGAGCTGCAACACCGTCAACATGCTCGGTCTGACCCGGGAACTGTTCGCGCTGTCCCCGGACCGCGCCGAGCTGTTCGACTACTACGAGCAGGCGTGGCTCAACCACATGATCGGCCAGCAGAACCCGGCCGACCCCCACGGCCACGTCACCTACTTCACTCCGCTGAAGCCAGGCGGCCGACGCGGGGTGGGCCCGGCGTGGGGCGGCGGCACCTGGAGCACCGACTACACCACCTTCTGGTGCTGCCAGGGCACCGGACTGGAGATGCACACGCGGCTGACGGACTCCGTCTACTTCCACGACGGAGGGACCACCCTGACCGTGAACCTCTTCGTCCCCTCGGTCCTCACCTGGGCCGAACGCGGCATCACGGTCACGCAGTCCACCTCGTACCCGGCGAGCGACACCACGACGCTGCGGGTCACCGGCGACGCGGGCGGCACCTGGGCGATGCGCGTCCGCATCCCCGGCTGGACCACCGGTGCCGTCGTCAGTGTCAACGGCGTCCGGCAGCACATCACCGCCGCCCCCGGAACCTACGCGACCCTCGACCGCGCCTGGGACTCCGGGGACACGGTCACCGTCCGCCTGCCGATGCGCACCGTCGTACGGCCCGCCAACGACAACTCCGCCGTCGGCGCCGTCACCCACGGCCCGGTCGTCCTGGCCGGCGACTACGGGGACACGGCCCTCTCCTCCCTCCCCGCACTGGACGTCGCCTCGATCCGGCGCACCAGCCCCACCGCGCTCGCCTTCACCGCCACCGCGAACGGTGCCGGGGTGGGCCTCGGTCCGTTCCACGACGCCCACGGACACAACTACACCGTTTACTGGAACACCAGCGGCCGCGCCCCCGTCCGTATCGCCAACGCCGCGGGGGGTCTGGTGCTGGGGATCCAGGACATGTCCACCGCCGACGGCGGCCGTGCCCTGCTCTGGACCGACTCCGGGACCGCCGACCACGACTGGGAGCTGGTGCCCGACACGGGCGGCACCCACGGCCTGCGCAACGTCCACAGCGGCAAGGTGCTGGGCGTCCTCGACATGTCCACGGCCGACGGCGCCACCGTGCTGCAGTGGACGGACAACGGCACCGCCGACCACCGGTGGACGCTCCACGACCAGGGCGACGGCACCTGCACGATCCGCAACGCCCACAGCGGCAAGCTGCTCGCCGTCCAGAACGACTCCCCCGGGGTCGGCGCCTTCGTCGTCCAGGACGCGGACGACGGTACGGCCGACAACCGCTGGCGCGTCGTGCGCTGACGCGCCCACCCGGTACCCGGCCGGACAGCATGCACGGGGCTCCGGGGAAGGGCCCCGGACGGGTGTGGTTTCCAGAGGTTGGGGGTCCGCACGGTCGCGGGTCGTGTGGTGCGTTTCGACAACGCGGGGCTACGGGTTCATCGCCCCGGACGACGGCGGCGAGGACATCTTCCTGCACGTCAACGACCTGCTCATTCCCGAGGAGGCGGAACAGATCCTCACCATCCGCGGCGCGTTGGTGAAGTTCAGCGAGGGCCACGGCTGGGTCGAGGACTGAGGCCGGCGCTTCCCCGCGTGTTCGGACCGTGCTGTCATTCGGGTTGCGGACCTGCTCCGCATCGTCCGCCCTCGGCGATTCGGCCAGTCTCCCCGCTCCGCGCACCTGTTGTCCGGACCGGGTCCGTGCATCCGCCATGCACTGCCGGTCGCCATATTCCGGGGTTCCCACAGCGACCGAAACACATGTGTTCGATATCCCGGTCCAGTCGTTGAGCTTCACGACCAGGCTCGAACGACCGTCAAGGGGGACCCATTGACCGCGACCGACGCGAACGGGCAGCAGGCCGACACAGCTCCTCCCCCACCACCGCCGCAGCCGGCGGAGATCACCTACAGCGGCAGGTACTCCGTCAACCCGCTGGCCGAGGTCTCGTTCCGGCGGATGTGCGCCCAGATCCCGGCCGTCCTCGGCCGGATCGCCCGCCTGTCGTGGCGGACCGACCGACGGGCCGTGCAGCTGCTGATCGGCTGCCAGGTGGTCACCGGCGTCTCGGCCGCCGTACTGCTGACCGCCACCGCCCGCGCCATGAAACCCGTCCTCGGCGACGGCTCCGCCGGTGAGCGGCTGCACGGAGCCGTCCCGGCACTCCTGGTGGTCGCGCTCGCCGCCGCACTGGGCCGCGGTGCGGCGGCGGTGGCCACGTACGCCGAGCGGCGGATCACCCCGAGGCTGACGACGGAGACGGACAGTGCTCTGGTCGAGGCGGTGTGCCGGGTGGAGGCGTCCGCGTACGCGCAGGAGGGCTTCTCGGACCGGCACGAGGCGGCGGAGATGGGGGTGATCAGGACCCAGGTGATGGTCACCGACGCCCAGCGGTTCCTGTCCGCGCTGATCCGGATGGTCACGGCCGGCGGCGTGCTGTCGGCGCTCAATCCGCTGATGCTGCCGCTGCTCCTGCTCGCCGTCCTGCCGGCCGGTGTGGGTGCGGTCCTGACCGCCCGGGTCGACTACGAGGTCCACTACGCCAACATCGCCGACCGCAACGTGCGCGGCATGATGCGCTGGTGGGCGACGACGTCGAAGTACGGCGACGAGGTCCGCGCCAACTCGATGACGGACTACCTGGTCCACTGGTACCGGACGCTGTCCGACCGCTGCGACCGGCGCACGCTGGCGGCCGCGCCGCGCACCCTGCGGATCGCGGTGCTGTCCGCGGCGGCCGGGGGCGTCTTCCTCGTGGCGACCTGGGGAGCCCTGGCCTGGCTGGCGGTCTCGGGCCGGATCGGGCTCGCGGTCGCGGCCACGGCCGTCATCGCCGTGCAGACCACGCTCGCCGCACTCTCCCAGGTCGTCGTCAACGGCGCCGCGGTCTTCCACACCAGCCTCTACCTGAGCGACATGCAGGCCTTCCTCGACGACGCCGCGGCCCGCGTCCCCCGACGCGGGCCCGGCAGGCACGAGGCGCCGACCGAGCGGATCCGGCTCGAGGAGGTCGTCTACCAGTACCCGGGCAAGGACAAGCCCGCCGTCGACGGCGTCTCCCTGACCCTGGAGCGCGGCCAGATCCTCGCCGTCGTCGGGGCGAACGGCTCGGGCAAGTCCACCCTGACCCGCCTGCTCACCGGCATCTACCTTCCGGACAAGGGCCGGGTCACCTGGAACGGCACCGACCTCGCCGAGATGGCCCCCGCCGGCGTGTGGGCGCAGGTCGGTCTGGTGCCGCAGATCTTCGCCCAGTGGCCCATGCCGGTCCGCGAGAACGTGACCCTCGGCCAGCCCCGTACCCACGACGACGCCCCGGTGTGGGAGGCCGTCGACGCGGTCGGCCTGCGCGAAACCGTCGACGGCCTTCCCTCGGGCCTGGACACCCTGCTCTCCCGTGACGTCTTCGGCGGCACCGAGCTCTCCGGCGGCCAGTGGCAGCGAGTGGCGTGCTCGAGGGCCCTGTACCGCCGCCCGGGCCTGCTGATCCTGGACGAGCCGACCTCGCAGATGGATCCGCGCGGCGAGCATCAGATCTTCGAGCGGATCAAGGCCGTCGCCGCCGAGCGCATCACCATCGTGGTGACCCACCGCCTGGAGAACACGAAGATCGCCGACCACATCGTCGTCATGGAGCACGGGCGGATCACCGAGCAGGGCCGGTACGAGGACCTCGTCCATGCGGGCGGGACCTTCGCCGAGCTCCTCGAGCTCTCCCAGGACCGCTGACCGGGGACGAGGGAGGCCGGGTCAGCCTCCGTGAACGGTGAGCCGGTAGCCCTCGGGGCCGGTGAAGGTGAACGTCGGCCCGAACGGGCTGTCCCGCACCGGCCCCGCGACCTCGACGCCGGCGGCGACGAGCCGTGCGTGCAGTTCGGGAGCGTCGTCGGTGCGCAGCCACAGCGCCACGCCCAGGCCCGGGACGCAGTCGCCGGTCAGGTCGGTGCCCGGGAGCGGCTCCCGGACGGCGAAGGGGATCGGGCTGGTGGCGAAGACGACCGCGCCGGGCGGCGAGGCGGGGGCGCGGCGCAGGCCGAGGAGCTTCTCGAAGAAGTCAGCGGCGGCGGGTACGTCCGTGACCTGCAGGGCGATGAAGTCGGGACCCTCGACGGCAGCATTCATCGTTTCCTCCGGAGATGTCGATCTCGTGAATGTCAGGACTTTGACATGGGAGAACTTAGGTGAGCGCCGACCGGCATGTCAAAATGTTGACATGGAGAATCCGACGCCCGTCCCCCCGCCGCACGCCGCCAGGGACGTCACCGAGCACGTGGGGTACCGCCTCAAGCGCGCCTCGGCCGCCCTGCGCAACGCCATGGACAGGGCACTGCGCGAGCACGGACTGACCGTTCCGCAGTACTCCTGCCTGGAACTCCTCGACGAGCAGCCGGGCCTGTCCAACGCCGACCTCGCACGCGGCACCTTCGTCACCCGGCAGTCGGCCAACGTCGTCCTGCGCGGCCTCAAGGACGCCGGTCTGATCACGCGGCCGGCCACCGCCGCACAGGGCCGCGCCCTGCCCGTGCACCTCACGCCGGCCGGCAGGGAACGCCTGCACCTCGCCCGTCGGGCGGTCTACTCGATCGAGGTGCGCATGATCGGCGGTGTCCCCGCGGACCGTCTCGCGGCACTGCTGTCCGACCTCGACGCCATGACGGAGGCGCTCGACGGCTGACCGGGCGGCCGGGAGTGCACCCGGCGGGCGGGAGGGCCGCGTCGCGGCAGGGACACGACGGTTACTCGATCAGCGCGTCCGCGGCGATGATCAACAGGCCGATCAGCATGTCGAGGACGCCCGCGCGGCAGGAGGCGAGACGGCCGAGACCCGCGGTGCGGGCCGCCGAGAAGCCCAGGCAGAAGAGGGAGACGGTGTTGAACAGCAGCGCCGTGTCGGCGGCGGTCTCCTCCGCCCACCACCCCGCCGCCGAGGCGAACAGCATCGCCACGGTCGGCAGCACGGCGGCGGCCAACGGCCACTCGGCGAGCACCGCGCGCAGCCGGCTCGGCCCGGCCGTGCCGTCGTCGGACGCGCGCTGGGCGATGACGTGCGCATACCCGTGGGCGGCGCCCGACGTGAGCGCGGTGAGCAGGACCCACACGGCGTCCTGACCGGGGTTGGCCTCCTCCCCCGGCACGTCCAGCGCGGCCACCAGGGCGCTCGCCAGCACCAGGCCGTAGATGCCCTTGAAAAGCCACCGTTCGGGCCGGCTTCGCAGGATTCCCCTCGGTGTGCCGCTCCCGGCGGGGGCCGGACCGGCGTGTTCGTGCATTCAGGCGAGCCAGTCGGTGTACCGGGTGGGGGCCAGGTGGGCCTCCTTGTCGGTGAGGACGTCGCCCTTGACCGCGGCGAACATGCCGGCGGTCGGGTCGGTCACGACCGTACGCCCGTCGCCCTTGCGGGAGAGGGTCAGGCGGCCCAGTTCGTCCAGCGGGAACACGTCCGGGCCGCCGATGTTGCGGATGCCGTCCAGCGGGGCTCCCACGGCGACGTCCGCGACCGCGGCCGCCACGTCCTTGGCCGCGATCGGCTGGATCGGTGTCGCGGGCAGCCGTACGGAGTCGCCGTCCGCGGTCCAGGACATCGCGGCCTCCATGAACTCCATGAACTGGGTGGCGCGCACGATCGAGTACGGGACGGGGCCGCGTCGCAGGAGCTCCTCCTGGAGCAGTTTCGCGCGGTAGTAGTCCAGCTCCGGCACCCGGTCGACGCCGACGATCGAGAGGATGACGAAGTGCTCCGCCCCGGACTGCCGCGCCGCGGCCAGGAGGTTGTCCATCGAAGCCTGGAAGAAGGCCGGCGAGGCGTCGTCGAAGGTCGGGGAGTTCGTCAGGTTGACCACGGCCTCGGCTCCCTGGACCGCCCGGTCCACTCCCTCACCGGTGACGACGTCGACGCCCGTGGACAGCGAGTGGGGCACCGCCCGGTGTCCGGCCGCGTTCAGGTTCTCGACGACCTGCGAGCCGATCAGTCCCGTACCGCCGATGACCGCGATCTTCATCCTGCGCCTCTCTTCCTTCCGGAGCCAGGTGGCCCAGGGACCACTGTGTCGGTGCGGGAAGAAGACGGCGCTCTGGGACGCACCGAAGGGATGAGCGTCCTCAGCCGGCGCAGTCCGGACAGACGCCGCGGTACGTCACCTCGACCTCGGAGACGGTGAAGCCGAAGGACTGGGACGGCGGCAGGTCCGCGAGAAGGTCGCCCGTCGGCCGCACGTCGCGCATCGAACCGCAGCGTGAGCAGAGCAGGTGATGGTGGGGGCGGTGCGCGTTCGGGTCGTAGCGCTTGGCGCGGCCGTCGGTCGACACCTCGAGGACCTCGCCCCGGTGGACCAGTTCGCGCAGGGTGTTGTAGACCGTCGCCCGGGAGATCTCGGGCAGTCGCCGCGCGGCGCGGGCGTGCACCTCGTCGGCGGTCAGGTGCACGTGGTCCCCGTCGAGGACCTCGGCGACGACGCGGCGCTGCGCGGTCAGGCGCCAGCCGCGTTCGCGAAGCCTCTCCAGGAGATCACTCATGCGAGCACCCTAGCAGGGAACGGCATCAACTCAAGAGCCGATATCGCTCTGGATGGCGCCTTGCTTTAGATCCAGTCCAAGGTAGGGTGGGTCCATGGACGCGCGGGGCGGCTCGCCCCGGACTGCCGGCCGGCCGGGACCGTCCGGCCTTTGCGCGCCGTGCGAAGAACCACACCGAGGAGCAAGCCTTGCCTGAGAACAACCAGAAGCCGCTGACCACGGTTGCCGGTGCACCGGTTCCCGACAACCAGAACTCCCTGACGTCGGGTCCGCGCGGACCGATGCTGCTGCAGGACGTGTGGTTCCTGGAGAAGCTCGCCCACTTCGACCGCGAGGTCATTCCGGAGCGCCGGATGCACGCCAAGGGCTCGGGCGCGTTCGGCACCTTCACGGTGACGCACGACATCACGCGCTACACCAACGCGAAGATCTTCTCCGAGATCGGCAAGAAGACCGAGCTGTTCGCCCGGTTCTCCACGGTCGCCGGTGAGCGCGGCGCCGCCGACGCGGAGCGCGACATCCGCGGCTTCGCCGTGAAGTTCTACACCGAAGAGGGCAACTGGGACCTCGTCGGCAACAACACCCCCGTCTTCTTCTTCCGCGACCCGCTGAAGTTCCCGGACCTCAACCACGCGGTGAAGCGCGACCCGCGCACCAACATGCGCAGCCCCGAGAACAACTGGGACTTCTGGACCAACCTCCCCGAGGCCCTGCACCAGATCACGATCGTCATGTCCGAGCGCGGCATCCCGGCCTCGTACCGGCACATGCACGGCTTCGGCTCGCACACCTACAGCCTGATCAACGCCGAGGGCGAGCGGTTCTGGGTCAAGTTCCACCACCGCACCCAGCAGGGCATCAAGAACCTCACCGACGCCGAGGCCGAGGCCCTCGTCGGCAAGGACCGCGAGTCCCACCAGGGTGACCTCTTCGGCGCGATCGAGGACGGCGACTTCCCGAAGTGGAAGCTGTTCATCCAGGTCATGCCGGAGGCCGACGCGGAGAACTACCGCTTCCACCCCTTCGACCTCACCAAGGTCTGGTCGAAGAAGGACTACCCGCTGATCGAGGTCGGCGAGTGGGAGCTCAACCGCAACCCCGACAACTACTTCGCGGACGTCGAGCAGGCCGCGTTCAGCCCGGCCAACGTGGTGCCCGGCATCAGCTTCTCCCCCGACCGGATGCTCCAGGGCCGGCTGTTCTCCTACGGCGACGCCCAGCGCTACCGCCTCGGCGTGAACCACCACCAGATCCCGGTCAACGCCCCGAAGAACCCGGTGAACTCCTACCACCGCGACGGCGCCATGCGCGTCGACGGCAACCAGGGAGCCACCCCGGGCATCGAGCCGAACTCCTACGGGCGCTGGCAGGAGCAGCCGGCCTACCGCGACCCGGCGCAGGCCGTCGGTGCCGTCGCCGACCGGTTCAACTACCGCGAGGACGACGACAACTACTTCGAGCAGCCGGGCAACCTGTTCCGCCTGATGAGCCCCGAGCAGCAGCAGGTGCTCTTCGAGAACACGGCGCGGGCCATCAACGGCGCCACCGAGGCGACCGTCGAGCGGCACATCGCCAACTGCACCCAGGCCGACCCGGCCTACGGTGAGGGCGTCCGCAAGGCGATCGAGGCCCTGGCCGCCGGCAACCTCTGACCGTCCGGTCGGGAAGACGCGCGGTACACCGCTCCGTGCCGGCGCGGACACCCCACGGGTGTCCGCGCCGGCACGGGCGCGTTACCGCCACGGAGACATCATGGACATGCACAACAGCGGTGGGCTGACCCCCGAGCAGACGGAGCGCGTCGTCGCCATCGCCATGGATCTGGCCCGGGAGGGCGACACCGGGCAACTGGTGGAGTTCGTGACCCACGGGCTGCCGGTGGACGTACGCGATCCGGCCGGCAACACCCTCCTCATGCTCGCCGCCTACCACGGTCACGCCGCCACCGTCGCGGCCCTGGTGCGGCACGGCGCCGACCCCGACCTGCGCAACGACAGGGACCAGTCCCCCCTCGCCGGTGCCCTGTTCAAGGGTGCCGACGACGTGGTGGCCGTCCTGCGCGAGGCCGGCGCGGACCTGGACGCCGGTACGCCGACCGCACGGGCCGCCGCGGCCATGTTCGGCCGGGCCCACCTGCTCGCGGGCTGACCCGGGCCCGGGGACGGCACCGGTCGCGGCCTAGCCGCGCACATGCAGTCCGAAGCCGTGGCGGCCCGGGGCCTCCAGGCCCTGCTTCAGGCGCAGCGACGGCATCTCGTAGTCACCGAAGTTCTGGCGTCGGAAGGCGATGGGCTCGGTCGTCTCCAACGACAGCAGCCGCTCCCTCCAGGCCTTGGCGGCGTCGTCGTAGGCGCCCTGGGTGAGCCTGTCGGCGCCGTACAGCACGAACGGCGGCAGCACCTCCAGGCCCGGGTAGTACAGGATTCCGTGGTGGATCGGGAACAGCAGGTCCTCGATCGGGCCGTTGATCCCGCGATCGCTGTAGTGGGCCTCCGGGCCGCCGACGGTCACGGACAGGATCGCCCGCCGTCCCCGCAGCGTTCCCTCACCGAAGCGTTCGCCGTACCGGGTCTCGTCGTGCACGCCGACGCCGTACGCGAAGCGATAGGTGAACACGCGGTCCACCCAGCCCTTGAGGATCGCCGGCATCGTGTACCACCACAGCGGGAACTGGAAGACCACCGTGTCGGCCCACAGCAGCTTGTCCTGCTCGGCCGCCACGTCGGCAGTGAGAGCGCCGGCCTCGTACGCCCGTCCCGAGCTCGGCACCACCCGCAGCGGGCTCGTGGCATGCTCCCGGTAGTCCGCCGCGTCCACCACCGCCTTCCAGTCCATCGCGTACAGGTCGCTCACCCGCACCTCGTGTCCGGCGGCCTCGAGGGTGGACACGGCTACGTCCTTCAGCGAACCGTTGAGGGAGCGCGGCTCGGGGTGGGCGTGGACGATCAGCGTCTTCATGGCTGTTCCCTTCGACGGATTCGTTCGCCACCGATGCTGGGCCGGCGCGGCCGCGCTGTTCAGGGGCGCCCCTTCCGTCGGACGGGACTTCCTGGTACCGGCAGGACCACCCTCGTGCGCGGTCGCGGACCCATACTGGGGCCATGGACGATCTGGCGAGCTTCCTGCGCACCCGGCGTTCACGGGTCGCCCCCTCCTCCGCCGGCATCCCCGTCGACAGCCGCCGCCGTGTCGAGGGACTGCGCCGCGAGGAGGTCGCGCACCTGTCCGGAGTCAGCGTCGACTACTACGTCCGCCTGGAGCAGGGCCGGGCCACACAGCCCTCCGACCAGGTTCTCGACGCGCTCGCCCGAGTCCTCGGCCTCGACGGGACCGAACGCGGACACCTGGGCCGGCTCGCGCGGCAGCGCCGCCGCCGCGCCAAGTCGCCCAGCGGGCGCCTGCGCCCGGAGCTGCTGCGCGTACTCGACCTGGTCACGGACGCTCCTGCCCTGATCATGGATCACCGGCTGGACGTGGCCGCCGGGAACCGGCTCGCCGGGCTCCTCTACGGCCGGCAGCCGCGGGGTCTCAACACCGCCCGGCACATCTTCCTCGAGGAGGCCGAGCGCGGCCTGTACGCCGACTGGGAGACCTGCACCCTGGACGTGGTCGGACATCTGCGGCTGGCGGCGGGGAAGTACCCCGACGACCCGCGGCTGGCCTCTCTCATCGGCGAACTGGCCATGGGAAGCGAGCGTTTCCGCCGCCTCTGGGCCCGCGCGGACGTACGTGCCCGTACCCACGGCCGCAAGGCGTACCGGCACCCGCTGGTCGGGCTGCTGGAACTGCACCAGGAGAACTTCGCGCTGCCGGACGAGTCGGGCATGGAGCTGCTGGTGCTGTCCGCCGCGCCCGGGAGCCCCACGCAGGACGGGCTGCGCCTGCTGGGCGCACTCGGTGGTGACGCCGTCCGCGACGCCGGGAACCGCGAATTCGGGCCGCATGTGGCGTGAGGCCGCGGTGGCTTGATCCCTCGGTGCGTGAGCGCGGGAAGCGGGGAATCGGGGGTCCGCACGCGGCATGCCGGAACACCGGTGGCGCAAAGACATCTTTGGGGTTTCACAAGTTCATTGATCAACTCCCAAAGCTTGACCATGAATTACACACATCCTCTCTACACGGTGGCCCCGATGGTCTAGATTGACCGTGCTTCGGCTGTTCAGGCACGAGGCGACCGATAATGATCTTTAGGTCGGGGGCAGGGGGGTCTGCTGCTACCACTGTGAGTTGTTCACGTTTCTGTGGCACGACCGCGACGTCGTGCGCGGGCAGGCGGGGGCCGCCCGTGGGGAGGAACGGCGCGGCGCGGGAGGCGGGGGCCTCCCGAGGGGGAGGAACAGTGCTAGGCGAACACGTCGAACCACTGGGAACCTGGGGGGTTCTGTGCGGCAAGGGGGATTGGTCAGCGCGTTTCCGTCTGAACGCGGGCAGCTGGCGGAGGGGGCCATCGGCCGGCCCGCGGTCGACTGGGAGCAGCGGTACCGCCGTACCGTGATCACCAGCGATACCGTGACCACGGCCGTCGTGGTGGCGGGCATCGGCAATTTCTTCGGAGTTCGTGACGCGGCCAACTGGCACGAGAAGTGGGGAATTCTCGCGTTCGGCACGGAACTGCTGGTACTGGGAGCGCTCGCGGTCAGCCGCTCGTGGTCCCCGGCCGTACTCGGCCAGGGGGCCGAGGAATTCCGCCGGCTCGGGCGCTCACTGTTCATGGCGACCGTCGTTCTGGCGCTCGGCGGAATCGCCCTCACCTCGCGCAACATCAAATTGTGGATCTTCGTCGCCGTACCGGCGATCGCCGTCGTCACCATGGTCGCGCGGTATCTGCTGCGGCTGTGGCTGCACCGGCAGCGCAAGGAGGGGCGGTGTCTGAGGCCGGTGCTCGCCGCCGGCAGCCCGGCCACGGTGCGCGACCTGATCACCCGGACCCGGCGTTTCCCCCACCTCGGCTGGCGGGTGGACGCGGTGTGCACGACGGACGGTCCGGAGGTCGGGGACGGTGACCAACTGGACGGAGTGCCGGTGGTCGGTCCGCTGTCCGACGTCGCCGACCACGTCCACCGCGACGGCTACCGGGTCGTCGCCGTCACCCCTGACCCGCACTGGTCGCCGCACCGGCTTCAGCGGCTGGCCTGGAACCTGGAGGGCAGCGACGCCGAGATGGTCGTGGCCCCGGTGCTGATGGAGGTGGCGGGCCCCCGGCTGCACGTCGACGCGGTGCTCGGGATACCGCTGCTGCGGGTCAGCATGCCGACCTTCACCGGAGGCCGCCGGGCGGTCAAGGCGGTCGTGGACCGGATGGGCGCGGCGGTCCTGCTGACGCTGTTCGCGCCGCTGATGGTGTTCGTCGCGCTGCTGGTCCTGGTGGACAGCCGGGGTGGCGTGTTCTACCGCCAGCGCAGGGTGGGCAAGGACGGCCGCGAGTTCACCATCGTCAAGTTCCGCACCATGGTCGCCGGGGCCGACCGGGCGCGTGCCGCGCTGGCCGACCGCAACGAGGGCGCGGGCCTGCTGTTCAAGCTCCGCCGGGATCCGCGGGTGACGCGGGTGGGTGCGGTGCTGCGCCGGTACTCGGTCGACGAGCTCCCGCAGCTCTTCAACGTGCTCACCGGTTCGATGTCGCTCGTCGGTCCGCGGCCGCCGCTGCCGGAGGAGTCCGCGGCGTACGGCCCGGACATCCGAAGACGGCTGCTGGTCAAGCCCGGCCTCACCGGTCTGTGGCAGATCAGCGGGCGCAGCGACCTGCCGTGGGAGGAAGCGGTCCGGCTGGACCTGCGGTACGTGGAGGACTGGTCGCTCGCCCTGGACACGGTGATCTTGTGGAAGACGCTGCGTGCGGTGGTACACGGGCAGGGGGCCTATTGATGCGCGGTGGTCGTCGGACCGGCGTGCGGAGCGCAGGCCGTCGGGGTCTGCCTGGGGGGAGGAACGGGTCATGAGGGTCAGTGTTTTCGGCCTCGGCTATGTGGGCTGCGTGTCGGCCGCGTGTCTGGCCGGCCAGGGGCACGAGGTCATCGGGGTCGACGTGAACCAGGTGAAGGTCGACCTGGTCAACGACGGCAAGGCCCCGGTGGTCGAGGAGCGGATCGGTGAACTGATCGCCGAGGTCGTGGGCAGCGGGGCGTTGCGCGCCACCCGCGACGTCCGCGAGGCGATCCGGGAGAGCGAGATGTCGCTGGTGTGCGTGGGCACGCCGTCGGAGCCCAACGGCAGCCTGTGCACCACTTACTTGGAACGGGTCACCGAGGAGATCGGTGCCGCGCTCGCCGAGCGGGGCGGACGGCACACCGTGGTGTTCCGCAGCACCATGCTCCCCGGCACCTGCACGAACCTGCTGATACCGATCCTGGAGAAGTACGTCGGCGGCACCGCCGGAGTCGACTTCGGGGTCGCGGTCAACCCGGAGTTCCTGCGCGAGGGCACGAGCGTCCGGGACTTCTTCGACCCGCCCAAGACCGTCGTGGGCGAACTCGACCCGGCCAGCGGCGACGCGGTGCTGGCGCTGTACGAGGGTCTGCCCGGCGAGGTGTTCCGGGTGCCGGTGGCGACGGCCGAGGCGATCAAGTACGCGGACAACGCCTTCCACGGCCTCAAGATCGGCTTCGCGAACGAGCTGGGTGCGGTGTGCCAGGCCCTCGGGGTGGACTCGCACCAGGTGATGGACGTCTTCCTGGCCGACCGAAAGCTGAACATCAGCCCCGCCTATCTGCGGCCCGGCTTCGCCTTCGGCGGCTCCTGCCTGCCCAAGGACCTGCGCAGCCTGGTCCACGCGGCGCGGCGGGCCGACGTGTCGGTGCCCATCCTCTCCCACGTGCTGCCGTCCAACGCGGCGCACCTGGAGCGGGCGGTGGAGCTGGTGGAACGCGCCGGGAAGCGCCGGGTGGGGCTGTTCGGGCTGTCCTTCAAACCGGGCACCGACGACCTGCGCGAGAGCCCGCTGGTCGAGCTGGCGGAGCGGCTCTTCGGCAAGGGCTACGACTTGAAGATCCACGACGCCCACGTGAGCCTGTCCCGGCTGCTGGGCGCGAACCGCGAGTACGTCGAGACCCGGCTGCCGCACCTCGCGCAACTGCTCGCGGACTCCGTCGACGAGGTCCTCGAACACGCCGAGGTGTGCCTGGTCGGGACCAGGGACCCGGCCGTCCTGTCGGCGCTCCCGCACGGCGGCGGCCCGCTGCTGATCGACCTCATCCACCTTCCCGACGCCGACGCGCGCCGGACCGAACCGGGGTACATGGGCCTTGCTTGGTGACACGACGCCCGGTGACACGACGCCCGGTGACACGACGCCCGGGGGCGCGGCCTCCGGTGACACGCCGTCCGGTGCCGGCGGCCGGCCGGGACGGCGCGCGCTGATCCTGGTGGAGAACCTGTCGGTGCCCTTCGACCGGCGGGTGTGGCAGGAGTGCACGACCCTGCGCGACGCGGGCTGGGAGGTGCACGTCATCTGCCCCCGGGGGACCAGGCGGGACACGGAGGCGGAGACGGAGATCGACGGGGTGCGCATCCATCGCTACCCGCTGCGCGCCGCCACCGGAGGTCCGGCCGGCTACCTGCGGGAGTACGGAGCGGCGCTCTGGCACACGGCCCGGCTGGCCCGCAGGGTCGGACCCGTGCACGTGGTCCATGCCTGCAACCCTCCCGACCTGCTGTTCCTGCCGGCCCTGTGGCTCAAGCGGCGCGGCGCGCGGTTCGTCTTCGACCAGCACGACCTGATACCCGAGCTGTACCTGTCCCGGTTCGGCCGCGGCAAGGACCTGCTGTACCGCGGCGTGTGCGCGCTGGAAAGGGCGACCTACCGGGCCGCGGACATCGTGCTCGCCACGAACGAGAGCTACAAGGACGTCGCGATACGCCGGGGCGGCCGGCGCCCGGACGACGTCTTCGTGGTGCGCAGCGCACCCGCGACCGACCGGTTCCAGCCGGTGCCGCCCGAACCGGAGTTGAAGCGCGGCAAGCCCCATCTGCTGTGCTACCTCGGCGTCATGGGCCCACAGGACGGCGTCGACTACGCCCTGCGGGCGCTGGCGAGGCTGCGCGACGATCTCGGGCGGACCGACTGGCACGCGGTCTTCGTCGGTTCCGGTGACGCCTTCGACGCGATGGTGGAGTTGTCCGGGTCGCTGGGGCTCACCGATCAGGTGCAGTTCACCGGGCGGGTCCCGGACGCCGACCTGGTGCGCTACCTGTCCACCGCGGACGTGTGCCTCTCCCCCGACCCGCGCAATCCGCTCAACGACGTGTCGACGATGAACAAGGTCCTGGAGTACATGGCGATGGGCCGGCCGATCGTCTCCTTCGACCTCCGGGAGGCGCGGGTCTCCGCCGGTGACGCCGCCCTCTACGCACCCGCCAACGACGAGGCCGCGTTCGCCCGTCTCGTCGCGCAGTTGATGGACGATCCGGAGGCCCGGTCCCGGATGGGCAAGATCGGCGAGGAGCGGATCAACGGGCAGCTCTCCTGGCGGAACTCGCAGGCGTCGCTGCTCGCCGCGTACGCCGCCGCCTGCCGTGTGGGGATCAACGCGGGGAGAAGGCAGCGCCGTTGAGTGACGACACGATACGCCTGGTCACGGTCGGACGGATTCTGCGTCGCCGCCGGCGGCTGCTCGCCGTCCTCGTCGTGGTGGGCGCGCTCGTCGGCTACGGCGTCTCGGTGCTGTTCCCGCCGCGCTACACGGCGTCGGCCTCGGTCCTGCTGCCGGGGCCGTGGGAGGAGCGCGAACTGCTCACCCAGGTGGAGATCGCGACCAGTTCGTCGGTCGTCGGCAAGGCGGCGGACTCGCTCCGCTGGAGCGGCGTCAGCGACAAGGAGCTGCGTGACCGGGTGAGTGCGAACATCGCCGACGGCAACATCATCAAGATCTCCGGGACGGCCGACTCCCCGGAGCGCGCGCAGCGGCTCTCCGACGAAGTGGCCCAGCAGTTCGTGACGTACGCCGCGGGCATCGCGAGCGGCACCACCGATCCCGACGGGGCGACGGGGCCCGAGGCGCTGCGGCAGCAGGTGAAACGGACCAACCAGCGCATCACCGACCTGGCCAACGCGGCCGACCCCGGGCAGACGGTGGAGAGCGTGCAGGCCCGCACCGAGCTCGAGAAGCTGCGCACCGCCTTGCAGGACGCCATGCAGAAGCTCGACGAGGCCGACCCGGCGAGCAGCAGGGCCGGCCTGGTCGTCATGGGCCCGGCGCCCAGGCCGACCGGCGAGGCGCCCCCGACCCGGTGGCAGCTCGTGGGCGGCGGGGCGCTGCTGTTCTTCGTGCTCGCGGTCGTCGGCCATCTCGCCGCCGCACGGGTGAACCGGCGGCTGCGTTCCGAACCGGAGATCGCCGCGGCGCTTGGCTCGGCGCTGCTGGGAACCGTCGACGTACCCGGGGAGCGGCGCGCGCACCGGCCGAAGGCGCGCGGTGTGCGGGCCCGGCTGCGGCGGCTGCTGGGCGTCGACACGCGGTGGGACCTGCCGGCTCCGCAGTCGTCCGGCGACGAGGCGGAGCGACGGATCCGCTACCGCCGGGTGTGCGCCCGTCTGCGGGAGCGCCGGCCGGCCGCCCGGCGGCTGCTGGTCGTCGTACCGGACGGTGACGAGGTCGCCCGCCGGGCGGCCGGGCAGCTCGCCGCCGAGGCGGAGGGGGATCCGCAGCTGCGGGTGGTGGAGGTTCCGGTGTCCCGGCCGTTGGTGCCGGACCGCGAAGGCGAGTCCGGCGCCCTGGTCGTACTCAGCGCAGGGGCCTGGACCGCCGAGGAGCTCACCGGTGTCGCGGAGGCGTGTGCGGACGGTGGGCACGAGGTCGTCGGCGTCGTCGTGGCCGGCGCCGTGCGGGCCCGTCCTGAAGGGCCGGCCCTCCGGTCCCCGGAACCTCATGTCGCGGCGGCCGGGGTGCACGACCACGCGACGGGAGGATCCGCATGACCACGGGTACGGCCGCGCAGTCGTCAGCCTCCGCTCCGCTGCTCGACCTGCAGGCACTGGTGGTGGCGGTGCGCAGACGGCGCCGTCTGTGGGGCGCCCTGGCCCTGCTGGGGCTGCTGGCCGGCGCGGCCGTCGCGGTCCTGCTGCCGCCCCGGCCGGCCGCGGTGGCCAAGGTGCTGGTCGCGCACAAGGACGACCAGCCCAACGACACCGGCACGCTGATCCGCACCGACGTCGAGCTGCTGTCCACGACGCGGATCGCCGAACAGGCCCTGCGCTCCCTCGACTCCGGGGAGAACCCGGAAGACTTCATGCGGGACTACCGGGGCACCGGCCTCACCAACAACCTGTTCCGCATCGATGTGACGGGCGGCAGCGACGCGGAGGCGGTGGCCCGGGCCAAGGCGCTGGCCGACGCGTTCGTCGCGGACCACGTGCGGCGGATGCGGGAGTCGGCGGAGGCCGAGGCCGATTCCCTGCTCGACCAGCGCGACCGCATGCGCAAGGAGCTGGCCGAGGTCAACAAGGCGATCGGGGACCGGTCGCCGGACGACGATCCGGGGGCGTCGGCGAGCATCGAGTCCCTCTACGCCCGCCGGGCCGAACTCGACTCACGGATCGCCGAGTTCGACCAGCGGGCCGCGGAGGCGCGCACCGGCACGCCCGAGGTCGTCGCCGGCACCCGGATCGTGGACGCCCCGCACGCCGTCGAGCACTCACTGCCCAGGACCGTGGGCATCGACGCCGCCATCGGGCTCGCCCTCGGACTCGTCCTCGGACTCTCGCTGGCCGCCGTCGGCGCGGTGGTGGCGGACCGGCCCGTGCTGCGCCGGGACATCGCGGCGAACCTGGGCGCCTCGGTCCTCGCCGAGCTGCGCCGCGGGCCCCGCCGGTCGGCCGGACGGTGGCAGCGCCGGCGGACCCGGGCGGCACGCGAACGGCTGACCACCACCCTGGCCCGCAGCGCGCGGCGCTCCGCGGAACCGCTGTCGCTGCTGGAACTGGGCTGTGCCCGCGGCACAGCCGTGATCGCCCTGGACCTCGCCGGAGCACTGGAGGCCGACGGGCCCGTGGTGGTCGTGGACGGCCTGCCCGGCACGGAGCTCGCCGACAGCCGGCGGGGGTCCGCGGGCCCGACCGTGCTCAGCGGTGAGCGTGCCGCGGCCGAGGCACCCCAGGGACGCCGGCTCGGCGTCGGCTCGGTCGAGCCGGGGACGGCGTGGACGGACCTGCGGTACCTCGGCACCCGGACGGTGCTCGTCGTACGCGCGGGGCACGGCAGTGCCGCGTGGCTGCACACCGTGGCGCGGCAGCTCGCGGACCAGCGGATCGCGGTGATCGGTGTGGTGCTGATCGACCCCGATCCGCGCGACCGTACCGACGGCACCCTGTGGGACGTTCCGCGCGTCGCGCCGCGCGGCCACGACGAACGGCCGACACGGCACAACGGTGGGGGCACCTCCCACGCCGTCCAGGCAGTGGGAGACGGGCGGCCCAGGACGGAACGGCCGTCGATGCCGGCCGCGCGGGTCCCGGACAGCGACCAGGAGGCGCGGTAGCACATGTGTGGCATCGCAGGCACGTACCACTGGCCGGACGGGAAGGCCGTGGCCGACCGGCTCACCGAAGTCCTCGCCCACCGGGGTCCCGACGGGGCGGGCCGGTACAGCCATCCGGCCGGCGCCGGCGAGGTGCACCTCGGGCACCGCCGGCTGGCCATCGTCGACCTGTCCGGGACCGGCGCCCAGCCCATGGTGTCGGGCGGCCTCGCCCTGACGTACAACGGCGAGCTGTACAACGCGCCCGAACTGCGCCGCGAGCTGGAGTCCGCGGGGGCGAGCTTCCGCGGCACCTCCGACACCGAGGTGGTCCTGGAGGCCTGGCGTCGCTGGGGCACGGACTGCCTGCCGAGGCTGCGCGGCATGTTCGCCCTCGCGGTCTTCGACGAGCGCACGGGTGAGCTGGTCCTCGCCCGCGACCAGCTCGGGATCAAGCCGCTGTTCCTGCTCCGGCGCGGCGAGGGCCTGGTGTTCGCCTCCGAGCTCAAGGCGCTCGCCGCCGTGACCGGCGGGAAGCTGGAGGTGGACCACGCGGCGCTGGTGGCGTCGCTGCTCTACTACTGGGTGCCGGATTCGCGGTGCGCCTTCCGCGAGGCGGAGAAGCTGCCGCCGGGCAGCTGGCTGCGGTGCCGGCCCGACGGGCGGGTGGAGCGGGGCCGGTACTGGAACCTGAAGGAGGTGGCCGCCGAGGGCCAGGAGCGGGCGCGCAGCGGCGAGCTGCCGGACCTGGCCGCCGTGGTCGAGGAGTCGACCCGCAGTCACCTGCTCTCCGACGTGCCCGTGGCGACCTTCCTGTCCGGCGGGCTCGACTCCAGCTATCTGACCGCGCTGGCGGCCCGGCACCGGCCGGGGATCTCCGCCTACACGATCGGGTTCCGCGCCGAGGACGCCCGGTTCGAGGCGATGCCGGACGACCTGCGCTACGCCCGGCAGGTGGCCGCGCGGTTCGGCGTGGACCTGCACGAGATCGAGATCGCCCCGGACGTGCTCGACCTGCTGCCCCGGATGACGTACCACCTGGACGAGCCGATCGGCGACCCCGCCGCGATCAACACCTTCCTGATCTGCTCGGCCGCCCGGGAGGCCGGGGTCAAGGTGATGCTCTCCGGAATGGGCGCCGACGAGCTGTTCGCCGGGTACCGCAAGCACCTGGCCAACCTGCTGGCGCTGCGCTACCAGCGCGTCCCGCGGCCGCTGCGGCGCGGGGTGTCCGCGGTGGTGGACCGGCTGCCGGTCGCGACGAGCCGCCGGGGACTGCGGTCGGTGCGGTTCGCGAAGCGGTTCCTCTCCTTCGCCGGTCTGCCGGAGGAGACCGCGTTCCGGCGCAGCTACACCATGTACGACCGTCAGGAGCTGCTCGGCCTGATCGACCCGGACCTGGCGGGCACGGTCGAGGACGTGCTGACCGAGCACGCGGACGTCTACGAGGACAACGAGCTCGACGACTTCGTGAACCGCATGTGCCTGGGCGACGCCCGGATGTTCCTGCCGGGTCTGAACCTCGCCTACACGGACCGCTCCAGCATGGCCGCGTCGACCGAGGTGCGGGTGCCGTTCGTGGACGTCGAGGTGGTGCGGGCGGCGTTCGCGGTGCCGGGTGACCGCAAGATCGTCGGGCGGCAGGGGAAGGCCGCTCTGAAGGAGGCGGCCGCCTCCGTCCTGCCCCGGGAGATCGTGTACCGGCCCAAGGGTCTGTTCAGCGCCCCGCTGCGGGCCTGGATGAGCCGGGACCTGGCACCGCTGGTGCGCGAGGTGGTCAACGACGGCGAACTCGTCCGGTCCGGGTTCCTGCGCCGGGACGCGTTGCGGCGGCTGGTCGCCGAGGACGCCGCCGGGCAGCGGGACTTCTCCAAGCACCTGTGGCACGTACTGACCCTCGAGTACTGGTACCGCGGCGCGACCTCCGGGGCCGCCCGGAGCCCTTCATCGACGGTGTAGGCCCTCGCCGGCGCGGCGGCCGGGACAGACACGGACGACCGGCCCGGACACCGGCACAGACATTCGGCCCAGACATCGGCATCGACAACCGGCACAGAGACAAGAGGACTTCGGGTGAAACAGGTCGTACAGAACTACAAGAGCGGCGAGCTGGCGCTGCTCGACGTGCCGGTGCCGGGCTGCAAGCCGGGCGGCGTGCTGGTACGGACCGCCTACTCGCTGATCTCCACCGGCACCGAGCTGATGAAGGTGTCCGAGGCCGGCATGTCGATGCTGGGCAAGGCCCGTTCCCGCCCGGACCAGGTGGCCAAGGTGGTGCAGAGCGTGGCCACCAACGGGGTGCCCGCCACCTACCGCAAGGTGATGGGCAAGCTGGACTCCTACACGCCGCTGGGCTACTCGCTGTGCGGGGTGGTCGAGCAGGTCGGCGCCGGCGTCGACGACGTCAAGGTGGGCGACCTCGTGGCCTGTGCCGGCAACGAGCACGCGCTGCACGCCGAGCTGAACTGGGTGCCGAAGAACCTCTACGCCCCGGTGCCGGACGGTCTCGCGCCGCGGGACGCGGCGTTCGGCACCGTCGGGTCGATCGCCATGCAGGGCGTGCGCCAGGGCGAGTCGCGGCTCGGCGAGGTGGCGCTGGTCATCGGGCTCGGGCTGATCGGGCAGCTGGTGGCGCAGCTGCTCACCGCCTCGGGTGTCCGGGTCGTCGGGGCCGACCCCGACCCGGCGCGCTGCGAGCTGGCCGAGCGGCTGGGCGCGGCGGCCTGCGGCGACCCGGCCTCACCGGCCGTGGAGAGTGCCGTCGCCGAGCTCACCGACGGTCACGGCGTGGACCAGGTGTATCTGGCCGCCGGCGGCGGCAGCACCCAGCCCGTCGAGCTGGCGGCGCGGCTGTGCCGGGACCGCGGCCGGGTCGTCGACATCGGCAAGTGCCGTCTGGACCTGCCGTGGAACGCGTACTACGAGAAGGAGCTCGACGTCCGGTTCTCCCGCTCCTACGGCCCCGGGCGTTACGACCCGGAGTACGAGCTGGAGGGGCGGGACTACC
Source organism: Streptomyces coelicoflavus (assembly GCF_045041415.1). Lineage (NCBI taxonomy): Bacteria > Bacillati > Actinomycetota > Actinomycetes > Kitasatosporales > Streptomycetaceae > Streptomyces > Streptomyces coelicoflavus. Next base: position 58,278 of record NZ_CP108218.1, read on the forward strand.
CGATCGGCTACGTGCGCTGGACCGAGCGCCGCAACCTGGCGTGCTTCCTCGATCTCGTCGCCCGCGGCCGGGTGGACGTCGGGCCCCTGATCTCCCACACGGCCGCCTTCGACGACGCCGTCGAGACGTACCGGCGCCTCGAGGACGGCGAGCTGAAGGCCGTGGCCGTGCTGTTCCGGTACCCCGAACAGGCCGACGGGGCAGGCGCCTCGGCCGCGGCCCCGACGGTCGCCGTGCCCGCGGTGCGGCGCGGCGGCAGGGCGTCCGCCCCGGTCCGGTCCGCGCGGACGCCGGTGCGCCTCGCGTTCGTCGGCGCGGGGAACTACGCGAGCTCGATGCTGCTGCCGCACCTGGCGCGGCGCGACGGCGTCGAGCTGTCGACGGTCGTCACCACCACGGCGCTGTCGGCGGCCAACGCGCAGCGCAAGTTCGGTTTCGCCGGGGCGACCACCGACCTCGACGCCGTACTCGGCGACGACTCGGTCGACGCGGTGTTCGTCGTCACCCGTCACAGCTCGCACGCCGACCTGACCCGGAAGGCGCTGCTGGCCGGGAAGGCCGTGTTCGTGGAGAAGCCGCTGGCGCTCACCGGGGAGGAGCTGACCGGCGTGCTCGCCGCGGTGGAGGAGTCCGGCAACGACCGGTTGCAGGTGGGCTTCAACCGCCGGTTCGCGCCGCTGCTGCGCCAGGCCGAGCAGCGGTTCGGTCCCCGCACCGGGCCGGCGAGCCTGCGCTACCTGGTCAACGCGGGCCGCCTCGACCAGGGCAGCTGGTACCTGCGGCAGGACACGGAGGGGTCGCGGTTCGCCGGTGAGGGCGGGCACTTCATCGACACGGCGAGCCGGCTGCTGGGCGCCGACCCGGTGTCGGTCTACGCGGTCGCCGCGTCCGGCAACGAGGACCTCCAGGTCGTGCTGGGCTACCCGGACGGGTCCACCGCCACCATCGGCTACGTCACCACGGGGGCGGCCGGCTTCCCCAAGGAGACGCTGGACCTGGTCGCGGACGGCAAGGTGCTGCAACTCGACGATTTCGTCCGCACCTCCGTGTACGACGGGCGCAAGCGGTGGGTCAGTTCGCGGCTTCCCAAGGCCCGGGACAAGGGCCAGTCCGCGGAGCTGGCCGCGTTCGTCAGGGCGGTGCGCACCGGCGGCCCGATGCCGGTGCCGCTCGAGTCGCTGGTCGCCACCACGGCGGCCACCCTCGCCGTGCGGGCCTCACTGGCCTGCGGCGCTCCCGTGCCCCTGGCGGAGGCGCGATGACCGTGAACGCGGGGAGTGCGGGCTGGTACCTGCGGCGGCTGTCCCGGATGGGGCCGCGCGAGGTGGGCGGACGGGTGGGCGACACGGTGCGCAGGCGGCGGTGGCGGTCGGCGCGGCCGGTCGCGCCGAGCGTGACCGGCGCCCGGTTCACCGCCGTGCTGCCCGCCGGTGCCGTCGCCGCGGTGCCGCCGGACGCCGCGAAGCGTCTGGTCGCCGAGGCGGACCGGCTGATGGCCGGGCAGGGCGAGTTCTTCGGCGTGCTCCGCGACGACCTGGCCGACCCGGACTGGTGGTACGACCCGAAGACCGGGCGCCGGGCTCCGGAGGGTTACGCCTTCGACGTGCCGTACCGCGACGAGGAGGTGACCGGGGACATCAAGCAGATCTGGGAGCCGTCCCGGCACCAGTACCTCACCGTGCTCGCCGCCGCCTACGCGGTCACCGGGGACGAGCGGTACGCCGAGCGGGTGGCCGGGCACCTGCGGTCGTGGTGGGCGTCCAACCCGCCGCTGCGCGGGGTGCACTGGGTCAGCGGCATCGAGCTGGGGATCCGGCTGCTGTCCTGGGTGTGGGTCCGCCGGCTGCTCGACGGCTGGCCCGGGGCGGCCGCGCTGTTCGAGGGCAACCCGGTGGCGCTGAAGCAGATCTGGCACCACCAGCGCTGGCTGGCCGCCTTTCCCAGCCGGGGGTCGTCGGCGAACAACCATGTCGTCGCCGAGACCGCCGGGCAGTTCGCCGCCGCCTGCGCCTTCGGCTGGTTCCCCTCCTCGGCGCGCTGGCGGGACGAGGCGCTGCGGTCGCTGGAGCGGCAGCTGCGCGCCAACACGTTCCTCTCCGGCCTGAACCGTGAGCTGGCCACGGAGTACCACGGTCTGGTGCTGGAACTCGGCCTGGCCGCGGTGGCGGAGGCGGACGCCGCCGGGGTCGCGGTTCCCGCGACGCTCCGGCTGGTGCTGCTGCGGATGACCGACGCGCTGGCCGCCGTCGTGGACGACCGGCTGCGCCCGCCGCGCCAGGGGGACGCGGACGACGGCCACGGCCTGGTCGTGGACGGCGCGGGCACCGACCGCTGGGCCTCGCTGCTGGCCACCGGGGACGCCGTGTTCGGGTCGCTGCCCTGGTGGCCCGCGGTGACCGGCACCGATGTGCGCACCCCGCTGCTGGCCGCGCTGATCCGGCCGTACGCGAAGCAGGGCAGCGGTCCGGCCGTGTCCCGCCCGGCGGGCCGCCCGGCCCACTTCGCGGACGCGGGGCTCACCGTCCTGCGCGGTCCGGGGGGCGTCTGGTGCCGCTGCGACGGCGGCCCGCACGGCTTCCTGTCCATCGCCGCGCACGCCCACGCGGACGCGCTGTCGGTGGAGGTGCGGCACGACGGGGTCGACGTGCTCGCCGACCCGGGGACGTACTGCTACCACGGGCAGCCCGCGTGGCGGCGGTACTTCCGGTCGACCCTCGGCCACAACACCCTGGAGCTGGACGGTGCCGACCAGTCCGTCCCGGGCGGCCCGTTCCTGTGGACCCGGCACGCCCGCAGCCGGGTCCTGAGCGTGGACGTGTCCGACGAGGGCGTGTCCCGCTGGTGCGCCGAGCACGACGGGTACGGGCCCTCCGTGCACCGCCGCCGGGTGGAGCTGACGGCCGCGAGCCGCGAGGTGAGGGTGGTGGACGAGGTGCGGGGCCCGCGCCGGGCCGTGCGCCTGGCGTTCCACCTGGGCCCCGCGGTCACCGCGGACCTGGTGGACGACCGTGCCGTGCTCACCTGGGCCCGGGACGGCGAGGAGCGTTCGGCGGTGCTCGACCTGCCCGGCGGGCTGTCCTGGCGGGCGCACCGCGGGGAGACGAACCCGCCGCTGGGCTGGTACTCCCCCGGTTTCGGACGCAAGGAGCCCGCCACCACGCTGGTCGGCACCGGCTTCACCGACGGCGTGCGGGAGTTCACGACCGTGCTCGGGTTTCGCGGCCGGTAGCAGGAACCAGGAACAGGAAGGAGGGGACACATGGGGATCACGTTGCGGGGCCGGGCGTTGCCGACCGCGACGCCGGCGGCAGTGGCGCTGACGCTGGCACTGCTGGCGACCGGCTGCGACGGCGCGCCGGACGACCCGGCGCCGAAGCCGTCCGCATCGTCCGAGCCGTCCTCCTCGTCCGGTGCGAAGCCCGCGGCCCGGGTGTGCGCGAAGCCCGCGGCCGGGCCGGCGAGGGCGCCCGAGTCAGCGGTGACCGTCGACCCGGACGTCGTGGGCGACCTGGCCGCCAAGACCCGCAACAACCCCGCGCACACCACCTTCTGGCTCCGGCCGGGCAAGCACCGTCTCGAGTCCGACCGCTACTCCCAGGTCGTCCCCAAGGACGGGAACCGGTACATCGGCGCGCCCGGAGCGGTGCTCGACGGCGGCAGGACCAACCAGTACGCGTTCGGCGGCGGCGCACCGGACGTCCGCATCAGCCATCTGACGGTGCAGGGTTTCGCCGCGCCGCACGACGAGGGCGTGGTCAACCACGACTCGGCCGACGGGTGGGTGATCGAGCACGCCACGATCCAGCGCAACTCGGGCGCCGGGCTGATGGCCGGCGACCGCCAGGAGGTCCGCGCCAGCTGTCTGCGCGACAACGGCCAGTACGGCATGAACGCGTACAAGGGCAACGGCGTCATCACCGACCTGGTGGTCGAGGGCAACGAGATCACGGGCAACAACACCGGTGACTGGGAGCGCAAGCGGCCGGGCTGCGGCTGCACGGGAGGCGTCAAGTTCTGGGCCGTGCAGGGCGCCGACGTGCGCGGCAACTGGGTGCACGACAACCGCGGGACCGGCCTGTGGGCGGACACCAACAACAACGACTTCCTCATCGAGGACAACGTGCTGGAGTCCAACGACGGTGCCGCGCTGATCTACGAGACCAGCTACAACGCGGTCGTCCGCAACAACACGGTCCGGCGCAACAACTGGGTCGAGGGCCGCGAGAACACCGACGGCGGCGACAACTTCCCGTACGCGACCGTCTACATCTCCGAGTCCGGTGGCGAACCGCGGGTCGACGCCCGCACGGACAAGATCGAGATCTACGGGAACCTGCTGGAGGACAACTGGTCCGGGATCACCCTGTGGGAGAACGCCGACCGGTTCTGCAACAGCCCGGCCAACACCTCATCCGGCGACTGCACGTTGCTGGTGGAGGACACCGACCGCTGCGCACGCCCGGGGATCGCCGAGGCGCCGCTGTACGCCGACTGCCGGTGGAAGACCCAGCGGGTGGACATCCACGACAACCGCTTCCTCCTGGACAAGACCGTCCTCGAGTGCACGGAGAACTGCGACCGCATGGCGCTGCTGGCCAACTACGGCACCTATCCCGACTGGTCCCCGTACCAGGGCGAGCGGGTCGCGAAGGCCGTCACCCACCAGCAGCACAACCGCTGGCACGACAACGTCTACGTCGGACCGTGGCGCTTCGTCGCCCAGGACCCGAGCCGGGTCCTCGGCTTCGAGGCGTGGCGGGCGGCACCGTACCGGCAGGACGCGGGCAGCACCTTCCGTGCGCGGGGAGGTGGTTGAGATGGCCGTGGACCGCACGCCGAAGCTGGTGGGGACGGCCTGGGGGCTGCTGGTCCTCAACACGCTCGGTTCCACGGGCGCGGAGACCGTCGTCCCGCTGCCGCGTTCGCTCATCCAGATGGTCACGATGGGCGCGCTGGCCGTCGCGTTCGTGCTGGCGCTCGCGCTCAATCTCCGCCTGCGCGTGCGTGCCAGTGCCTACCTGCTCCTGCTCACGCTGCTGCTGGTGCCGAGCGTGCTGTCGAGCGCGGACCTGGAGTCCGGGCTCGGCGCGCTGTTCCGGTGCGCCCGGTTCTCCCTGTTCGTCGGCACCCTGTGGCTGCTCAGCCGCTGGTGGGACGGCGGCACGACGTTCGTGCGGCACCACATCAGGATGTACTTCTTCGTGCTGTGCTCGGTGGCCGCCGGTGCGCTGGTCTCACCGGGCGCGGCCATGCCCGACCTCTACGGCGGGCGGCTGGTCGGCGCGTTGTGGCCGCTGACCCCGCCGCAGATCGGACAGTACGCGGCGGTGATCATCGGGCTCTCCGTGCTGCTCCTGCTCAGCGGCCGGACCGACCGGCGCAGCGCGGCCCTCGTGATCGTGCCCTCGCTCGTCCTGCTGCTGCTGACCCACACCCGTACGGCCACGCTCGGACTGCTCGTCGGTCTGGCACTGGCGATCGGCTCGCTCACCCTGACCAGCGCCGCCGCCCGCCGGTTCTTCTCCTGGGCCGTGCTCACCGCGGCGGTGGCCGCGGTGGTGTTCGCCTCCGCGCTCCAGGCGTGGTTCCTGCGGGGTCAGAGCGAGGAGAACTTCAGCAATCTCACCGGCCGGGCCAAGGTGTGGGACGCATTGCTGGCGGCGCCCCGGACGACCGGGGAGAAGGTGTTCGGCATGGGCCTGGGCGACAAGTCCTTCGACGGGCTGCCGATCGACAACAGCTGGCTGGCGGTCTACCACGAGCAGGGCCTGGTCGGCGTCGCCCTGGTGGCGGCGGTCTTCGTCGTGCTGGGCGGGGTCGCGCTGCTGCGGCCGCCGTCGCCGGCGCGGGCCTGTGCGATCTTCCTGATCGGTTACTGCGCCCTCGCGTCGTACACCGAGGCGGGCCTCGGCGACGCCTCGCCGTATCTGCTGCACCTGGCCGTGGCCGCGTCCCTGCTGGCGGCGCCCGCCCCGGTCACGCCCCTGTCGACGCCCGAACCGCCCCGGCGCCGTGTCCCGCGCTGGGCCCGCACCTCGGAGGTGGCCTGAGCATGCACGTCCTCGTGGTGCACAACCGCTACAACTCGGCCCAGCCGAGCGGCGAGAACAACGTCGTCGACCAGGAGGTGGCGCTGCTGCGCTCGGCCGGTCACCGGGTCGGGGTGTTCGAGCGGCGCAGCGACGACATCGCCGGCCGGTCCCTGCCCGGCAAGGCCGCGGTGCCGCTGCTGGTGCCGTGGAACCCGGCGGTGCGCAGGGAGCTGGCCGCCCGGCTGCGGGCCGAACGGCCGGACGTGGTGCACGTGCACAACGTCTTCCCGCTCCTGTCGCCCGCGGTGCTGGCCGCCTGTGCCGACGCGGGGGTGCCCGCCGTCGCCACGCTGCACAACTACACGCAGATCTGCCCGCCCGGCACACTGCGTCGGGACGGCCGGCCGTGCACCGAGTGCGTCGGGGCGACGCCGATGCCGGCCGTGCGGCACGGCTGCTACCGGAACTCGCGGCTGGCGACCGTGCCGCTCGCGGTCAGTCTGTCGGCCAACCGGCGGCGCTGGTGGTCGGGTGTGGAGCGGTTCTTCTGCATCTCGGCGGCGCAGCGCGACGTCCTGGTGGCCGCGGGCATGCCGGCCGAGCGGCTGGTGGTGAAGCACAACTTCGTGCCCGATCCGGAGGCCCGCCGTACGGGCACCGGCGAGCACGTGCTGTATCTCGGCCGGCTCGCGGAGGCCAAGGGGGTGCGGCTGCTGATGGCCGCGTGGGACGAGCTCGCCGCGGCCGGCGGTGTCGGGGTGCCGCTGGTGGTCGCCGGGACGGGGCCGCTGGAGCGCGAGGTGACCGCCTGGGCCGCGGGCCGGGACGATGTGCGCTGCGTCGGCCTGTACGACCCGGAGCAGTGCCGTCGGGCGATCGCCCGGTCGGTGGCCGTGGTGGCTCCCTCGACGTGGCTGGAGGCGTTCGGCCTGGTGGTCGTGGAGGCGATGGCGGCCGGGGTGCCGACCGTGGCCGCCGGTCACGGCGCCTTCGTCGAGCTCGTCGAGGACGGGGTGACGGGTCTGCTGCACCGGCCGGGCGAGACCGGCTCGCTCGCCGCGTGCCTGCGCCGGGTCACGGCCGGGCCGGACCTGAACCGGGAGATGGGCCGGGCGGCCCGGCACCGGTACGAACAGGGCTTCAGCCCGGCCGTCGGGCTGGAGCGCCTGCTGGAGGGGTACCGCACCGCGATCGCGGGGCGGCCGGCACTGGCTCGCGGCGGGGACACCCCCCGCGGGCAGGGGGGATGGGGGCAGTAGATGACACGATGCCGACTCTGCGGCTCGGCGGCGATGGAGAGCGTCGTCGATCTGGGAGCGACACCGCCGTGCGAGAGTTTCCTCGCCGCGGACCAACTGGACCGGCCGGAGCCGGCGTACCCGCTGCACCTGCGGGTGTGCACCGACTGCTGGCTCGCGCAGATTCCGGCGCTGATCACGCCGGAGGAGACGTTCACGCAGTACGCGTACTTCTCCTCCTACTCGACCTCGTGGGTGGAGCACGCGCGGACGTTCACCGCGGGCGCCGTCGAGCGGCTGGGCCTGGGCCCGGACGCCTTCGTGGTCGAGGTCGCGAGCAACGACGGGTACCTGCTGAGGCACATGGTGGACCGCGGGATCCGCTGTCTGGGCATCGAGCCGTCGGTGAACGTCGGAGCGGCGGCGCGGGAGGCGGGAGTGCCCACGCTCACGGAGTTCCTGAGCCCCGGTACCGGCGCGGGGGTGCGCGCCGAGCACGGCCCGGCGGACCTGGTGGTGGCCAACAACGTGTACGCGCACATCCCCGACGTCATCGGCTTCACCAAGGGGCTGCGTGCCCTGGTCGCCGACGACGGCTGGGTCTCGATCGAGGTGCAGCACCTGCTGACGCTGATCGAGGAGAACCAGTACGACACGATCTACCACGAGCACTTCCAGTACTACACGGTCGCGTCCGCGATCCGGGCGCTGGCCAGTGGCGGACTCACCCTGGTGGACGTCGAGTTGCTGCCCACGCACGGCGGCTCGATCCGCCTGTGGGCCCGGCCCGCCGAGGTGGCCGGTGAGCCGAGCGGGCGGGTGGCCGACGTACTGGACCGGGAGAAGGCCGCCGGGCTCCAGGAGCTGTCCGGGTACACGGAGTTCTCCGCCCGGGTGGCCAAGGTGCGCCGGGACCTGCTGCGGTTCCTGATCGAGGCGGCCGAGCGCGGCGAGACGGTGGTGGGCTACGGCGCCCCGGGCAAGGGCAACACGCTGCTCAACCACTGCGGCGTCCGGCCCGACCTGCTCGCGTACACGGTCGACCGCAACCCGTACAAGCACGGCAGGTTCACCCCGGGCACCCGCGTTCCGATCCTGTCTCCGGAGCGGATCGCCGCCGACCGGCCGGACTACGTCCTGGTCCTGCCGTGGAACCTGCGGGCCGAGCTGGTCGAGCAGCTGTCCTTCGTGCACGAGTGGGGCGGCCGGCTGGTCTTCCCCATCCCGGAACTGAGCATCGTCGAGGCCGCGTCGCGAGAGGTCACAGCATGAAGGTCGTACTGTTCTGCGGCGGTTACGGGATGCGGATGCGCGAGGGCGCCTCCGACGACGTGCCCAAGCCGATGGCGATGGTCGGTCCGCGGCCGCTGATCTGGCACGTGATGCGCTACTACGCGCACTTCGGGCACAAGGAGTTCATCCTGTGCCTCGGCTACGGCGCCCACCACATCAAGGACTTCTTCCTGAACTACGAGGAGACGACGTCCAACGACTTCGTGCTGCGGGGCGGGCGGACCGAGCTGCTGTCCACGGACATAGCCGACTGGACGATCACGTTCGCGCAGACCGGCATCGAGTCGCCCATCGGGGAGCGCCTGCGCCGGGTGCGGCACCACCTGAACGGCGACGAGATGTTCCTCGCCAACTACGCCGACGTGCTCACCGACGCGCCGCTGCCGCAGATGATCGACTCCTTCGCCCGGCGGGACGCCGGTGCGTCGATGATGGTGGTGCCGCCTCAGTCCTCCTTCCACTGCGTGGACCTCGGCGAGGACGGTCTGGTGGGCGGCATCACCGCGGTGAGCGACCTGCCGCTGTGGGAGAACGGCGGCTACTTCGTGCTCCGCCAGGAGGTCTTCGACCACATACCGGAGAACGGCGACCTGGTCGCCGACGGCTGCACCCAACTGGCCAAGCGGGGCAGGCTGGTGGCGCACCAGCACCGCGGCTTCTGGAAACCGACCGACACCGTCAAGGAGCGGGCGGCGCTCGACGCCGCCTACACCCGGGGCGAACGTCCGTGGGCGGTGTGGGAGCGGGACGGCGCCGCACCGTACGCCGGGGCGGGGTCCGCGTGATCGCGCTCGGCGCCGGGCGCCCGGACCGGGTCGTCGCGGTGGGCGCGCACTGCGACGACATCGCCATCGGCGCCGGTGGCACCCTGCTGACGCTGTGCCTGGCGCGGCCGGGGGTGCGCGTCGACGCGCTGGTACTCTCCGGCGGCGGCGGCGAACGGGAGCAGGAGGAGCGGGCCGCGCTCGCCGCGTTCTGCCCGGGCGCCGACCTGCGGCCGACGGTGCTCAAGCTGCCGGACGGCCGTATGCCGGCGCACTGGGAGGAGGCCAAGGCGGCGGTCGAGGAGCTGCGCGGGCGCACGGAGCCGGATCTGGTGCTGGCGCCGCGCACCGACGACGCGCACCAGGACCACCGCGGCCTGGCGAAGCTGATGACCACCGCGTTCCGCGACCATCTCGTGCTGCGCTACGAGATCGTCAAGTGGGACGGCGATCTGGGCCGGCCGTCGGCGTACCAGCCGCTGACGCCGGAGATCGCCGAACGGAAGGTGCGGCTGCTGCAGGAGCACTATCCCTCGCAGCGGCACCGGCCCTGGTACGACCGGGAGGCCTTCCTCGGGCTCGCCCGGATCCGCGGCATCGAGTGCCACGCCCGCTATGCCGAGGCGTTCGACGTCGCCAAACTCACTCTCAACCTGGGGGGTTGAACCTTGCGCGTACTGCTCACCGGACACCAGGGGTACCTGGGCACCGTGATGGCCCCGGTCCTCACGGCCGCCGGACACGAGGTCGTCGGCCTCGACGCCGGCCTGTTCGCCGACTGCGTCCTGGGCCCGGTGCCCGACGACCCGCCCGGCCTGCGGGTGGACCTGCGCGACATCACGGCCGAGCACGTGGCCGGGGTGGACGCGGTGATCCACCTGGCGGCGCTGTCCAACGACCCGCTGGGCTCGCTGGCGCCCGAGCTGACCTACGACATCAACCACCACGCGTCCGTGCGGCTGGCCCGGCTGGCCCGGGACGCCGGGGTGCAGCGCTTCCTGTACGCGTCGACGTGTTCGGTCTACGGCGCCGCGGGCGGCGGCGACCTGGTGACCGAGGAGGCGCCGCTGCGCCCGGTGACGCCGTACGCGGAGTCCAAGGTGCGGGTGGAGGACGACCTGCACGCGCTGTCCGACGGCGACTTCAGCCCGGTGTACATGCGCAACGCCACCGCCTTCGGCTACTCGCCCCGGCTGCGGGCGGACATCGTGCTGAACAACCTGGTGGGTCACGCCCTGCTGTCCGGCGAGGTGCTGGTGCTCTCCGACGGCACCCCGTGGCGGCCCCTGGTGCACGCCGCCGACATCGCCCGGGCCTTCACGGCGGCCCTGGAGGCGCCGCGCGAGGCGGTGCACGACCGGGCGTTCAACATCGGCAGCGAGGTCAACAACGTCACGGTCGCCGAGATCGCCGAGGAGGTCGCCGCGGCGGTGTCCGGTTCCAAGGTGGTCATCACCGGGGAGACGGGCGCCGATCCGCGCTCGTACCGGGTGGACTTCTCCCGTTTCCGGGCCGCGATCCCCGGCTTCGACTGCGCGTGGACGGTGAAGCAGGGCGCGCTCGAACTCGCCGACGCCTACCGGGCGCACGGGTTGGCCCGGGAGGACTTCGAGCGGCGCTTCACCCGCCTGGCCGTGCTGCGCGGGGCCGCCGAGACCGGCGCCGTCGACGACACCCTGCGGTGGCGCCGATGACCGAGTCCGGGGAGGAGATGTACGCGCTGGTGGAGCGGCTGTACCCGCTGTGCCGGAGCATCACGGGCGACGGTGTGCGCGCGACCCTGCGGATCGTCGACGAGTACATCCCTCTGCACGTGCACGAGGTACCGACCGGGACGCAGGTCCTCGACTGGACGGTGCCGCAGGAGTGGAACATCCGGGACGCGTACGTCGCCGACGCCACCGGCCGCCGGGTCGTCGACTTCGCCGCGTCCAGCCTCCATGTGCTGGGCTACAGCGTGCCGGTGTCGAAGACCATGCCGCTGTCCGAGCTGCGTGGGCACCTGCACACCCTGCCGGACCAGCCGTCGCTGGTGCCGTACCGCACGAGCTACTACAAGGCGCAGTGGGGCTTCTGCCTGGCCCAGGAGACGCTGGACGCGCTGCCGGAGGGAGACTACGAGGTCCGCGTCGACTCCACGCTGGCGGACGGGCACCTCACCTACGCCGAGCACGTGGTGCCCGGGCAGGTGGCCGACGAGGTGATCGTCTCCTGCCACGTCTGCCACCCGTCGCTGGCCAACGACAACCTGGCCGGCATCGCGGTGGCGGTGTTCCTGGCGAGGGAACTGGCGCAGCGGCAGCCGTACTACACGTACCGGTTCGTCTTCGCGCCCGGCACCATCGGGGCGATCACCTGGCTGGCGCGCAACAGGGAGCGGGTGGAGCGGGTCAAGCACGGCCTGGTGCTGGCCTGCGCCGGAGACCCGGGCGACCTCACGTACAAGCGGAGCAGGCGCGGCGACGCGGAGATCGACCGGGTGCTGCGGCACGTGCTGACCGCCTCCGAACGACCGCACCGGGTCACCGGGTTCACCCCGTACGGCTACGACGAGCGGCAGTACTGCTCGCCCGGCTTCGACCTCGGCGTGGGCTCGCTCACCCGGACCCCGTACGCGGGCTATCCCGAGTACCACACGTCGGCGGACAACCTGGACTTCGTCTCCCCGGCGGCGATGGCGGACACGCTCGCCGTGTGCCGCGAGGCGTTCGACGTCCTGGACCGCAACCGGCGGTACGTCAACCTCAGTCCGTACGGGGAGCCGCAGCTGGGGCGGCGCGGCCTGTACGACTCGCTGGGGGGCCGCAGCGACGCGCAGCAGGCCCAGATGGCCATGCTGTGGGTGCTCAGCCTCTCCGACGGCGAGCACGGTCTGCTGGACGTCGCCGAGCGCTCCGGGCTGCCGTTCGACACCGTCGCCGCGGCGGCCGACGCCCTGCACGGCGCCGGGCTGATCAAGGCGTGACGCCGATGACCGTCGAGGGGGAGAAGTCCACGAAACCGGCGGGGCCCGCGCGGCGGGGCGTCGTCGGCAGGCTGTCCTGGGGGCTGGCCGACCAGGCGGCCTCCAGCCTGTCCAACTTCGTGGTGGGCATCTATGTTGCGCGCTCGCTCGGGCTGACCGCGTTCGGCGTGTTCAGCCTGGCCTGGGTGACCTACGGCGTGGTGCTCAACGTCTCCCGCGGGCTTGCCACCGACCCCCTCGTGGTCCGCTTCAGCGGTGTGCCGGAGGCGTCCTGGCGCGGGGCGGTGGCCCGGTCGTCGGGCACCGCTCTCCTCGTCGGCACCGGCATCGGCACGGTGAGTCTGGTCGCCGGGCTGAGCATCGGCGGTCAGGTGGGTGCCGCATTCGCCGCCCTCGGCGTGGTGCTGCCGGGGCTGCTGCTCCAGGACGCCTGGCGGTACTCCTTCTTCGCCGCCGGCATCGGACGGAAGGCGTTCGTCAACGACGTCGTGTGGGCCGTCGCGCTCGTCCCGGCGATGGTGGTGGCGGCCTACGTCGGCAGCGTGACGGCCTTCCTGCTCGCCTGGGGCGGGTCCGCCACGGTGGCCGCGGTGTACGGCTGCTTCCAGTCCCGTGTCCGGCCCCGGCCGGCCGGAGCGCGCGAGTGGCACCGCGACCACCGCGACCTCGGCTACCGGTACCTGGTCGAGAACGTCGGTGTGAGCGGCGCGGGTCAGATCCGTGCGTACGGGCTCGGCGCGATCGTCGGGGTCGGCGCGGTGGGTGTGATCCGGGGCGCGGAGCTGCTGCTCGGCCCGTTCCTCGCGGTGCTGATGGGGCTGTCGCTGGTCACCGTCGCGGAGTCGGCCCGGGTGCTGCGGCAGGCCCCGGAGCGGCTCGGGAAGTTCTGCTTCCTACTGGGCGGCGGGCAGACCGTCGCCGCGCTGCTGTGGGGCGCGGCACTGCTGCTCGTACCGGACCGGCTCGGCGAACTCGTCCTCGGCGACGTCTGGAGCGGCGCCTCGGAACTCATCGTGCCGGTCACCCTCAGCGTCGCGGGCGCGGGGCTCGGCACCGGCGCGGCGGCCGGGCTGCGGGCGCTCGCCGCCGCCCGGCGCAGTCTGCGCTGCCAGTTGTTCGCCTCCGCCTGCTACGTCGCCGGCGGGCTCGGCGGTGCGGTCGCGGGCGGCACGGTCGGCTCGGCCTGGGGCGCCGCCGCGGCGTCCGTCTGCGGTTCGGTCGTGTGGTGGCTGCAACTGCGGGCCGCCCTGCGCGAGCGCGACCACCAACCCCTTCCCGAAGTGAGGACCACATGACCACCCCCCACCCCCGGCTGAGCATCGGCCTTCCCGTCTACAACGGCGAGGAGTATCTGGCCGAGTCGCTGGACGCCCTCCTCGGGCAGACCTACGAGGACTTCGAACTGGTGATCACCGACAACGCGTCGACCGACGGCACCCGGGACATCTGCCGCCGGTACGCCGCCCGGGACTCCCGCATCCGGTACATCCGGCTGCCGCGGAACATCGGCGCCGCCCCGAACCACAACTACGTGTTCACCGAGTGCCGCGGCGAGCTGTTCAAGTGGGCCTCGCACGACGACCTCTACGCCCGGGACCTGCTGCGCAGGTGCGTGGAAGTGCTGGACGAGCGGCCGGACGTGGTCCTGGCGCACAGCGGCCAGGCGGTCATCGACGGCGACGGCAAGGTGAAGGTGCCCTACGAGTACGGGCTCGCCACCGACTCCCCGCGCGCCCCGGAGCGCTTCCGCAGTCTGCTGTTCGAGCCCGGCGGCGACGACTTCTACGGGGTGATGCGGGCCGGCATGCTGCGCCGGGTGAAGCCGCACGACAGCTACCACCACGCGGACCGGACGTTCGTCGCCGAGATCACCCTGCACGGGCGCTTCCACCAGGTGCCGGAGCTGCTGTACTTCCGCCGCGACCACCCCACCCGCGCCGAGCGGGCGAACCCCTCCAAGCGCGCCCGGTGCGTCAACCTCGACCCGCGCCGGGCGGGCCCGCTGCACCCGACGCCGCGCCTGCTCGCCGAGTACGTCTGGGGCTTCGCCTCCGCGATCGGGCGGGCGCCGCTGTCCTCGGCCGACCGGCGCGCCTGCCACCGCCACCTGGCCGCGTGGCTGACCAGCCGGGTCCGGCCCGGCGCCGGCGAGCGGGTCGAGGACCGCACCCCCGTCGGCCCCGGCCGGCTCACCGTCTCCGTCGACGCCCTCGTCGCCGGCCGCGAGAAGAGGCAGGCATGACTGTCGACGAAACGCCGGTGCGCATCGGCCTGTTCGGTCTGCTCGGTTCCGGCAACAGCGGCAACGACGGATCGCTGGAGGCCGTGCTCGACCAGCTCCGCGCCAGGCGTCCCGGCGCGGTCGTGGACGCGATGTGCGGCGGCCCCGAAACCGTCGCGACCCGGTACGGGATCCCCGCGACGCGGCTGAACTGGTACCGCGGTGAGTACCGGACCGCGTCACGGGTGGGTTCGATCGCGGCCAAGGGTCTGGGCAAACTCGTCGACGTCGTCCGCACCGCGGCCTGGGTCCGCCGGCACGACGCGGTGATCGTGCCGGGCACGGGCGTCCTGGAGACCACGCTGCCGCTGCGGCCGTGGGGCTTCCCGTACTCGCTGTTCCTGCTCTGCGCGATGGGCCGGCTCTTCGGCACCCGCGTCGCACTGGTCAGCGTCGGCGCGGGCCCGATCGGCAACCGGCCGACCCGGGTGCTGACCCGCTGGTCGACGCGGCTGGCGGCGTACCGTTCGTACCGGGACGCCGCGTCGCGCGAGGCGATGCGGGCGATGGGGGTGGACACCTCGCGGGACGAGGTCTACGCGGACCTCGTGTTCGCCCTGCCGGCGCCGGCGGCGAACGAGTCCGCGGGCATGCCCGGCCCGGTCTGCGTCGGCGTCATGGACTTCCACGGGAACAACGACGAACGCGACCGGGCCGAGGAGATCCACCGCCGCTATCTCGACGGGACGACGCGGTTCGTCCGTGCGCTGGTCGAGGAGGGCAGGCCGGTCCGGCTGCTCACCGGCGACGAGCTGGACCGGCCGGTGGCCGCCGCGATCGTCGACGCCGTGGGCTCGCCGCTGGTCACCGTCGCCGAGGCGGCCTCGCTGCCCGACCTGATGAAGGAGACGGCGTGCGCCGACAGCGTGGTGGCGACCCGCTACCACAACATCGTCTGCGCGCTGAAGGTCGGCACGCCGACGCTCGCCCTCAGCTACTCGACGAAGAGCGACGTGCTCATGGCCGAGATGGGCATGGGCGCCTACTGCCACCCGGCCCGCGAGGCCGACGCCGACCGGCTGCTCGAACAGTTCCGCGAGCTGGAGCGGGATTCGGCTCGGTTGCGGCGGACCCTCTTCGAGCGGAACCAGGCCGTCGCCCGGCGCGTCGAGCAGCAGTTCACCGACCTGGCCGCGGTGCTGTTACCGGCGTCCGGCCCCCACCACGCCCTGCGGGAGGCACCATGAAGGCCACCGAAGTTCCCGGGATAGCCGGCGCGTACCTGTTCGAGCCGACACCGCACGGCGACGAACGCGGCTTCTTCTGCCGCACCTTCGACGCCGACGTGATCCGTTCGGCGGGCCTCGACCCGGCCGCCTTCGTCCAGGACAGCGTCTCCCGCTCGGTCCGGGGCGTGCTGCGCGGCATGCACCTGCGCTCCGGCGCGGGCGAGGCCAAGCTGGTGCGGTGCTCGTACGGCAGGATCTTCGACGTCGTCGTGGACCTGCGGCCCCACTCGCCGACCTATCTCGGCCGGGCCTCCTTCGAGCTGTCCGGCGAGACGCAGGCGACCCTGTACATCCCGGCGGGGTGCGCGCACGGCTTCCAGTCGCTGACGGACACCTCCGACGTGTCGTACCGCATCGACCGCCCGCACGATCCCGCCGAGGACGTGACGATCGCCTTCGACGATCCGGACCTCGGCATCGACTGGCCGCTGCCGGTCACCTCGATGTCCGAGCGGGACCGGCGGGCACCGAGCCTCGCCGAGGTCCTCAAGCACAGGGAAGGGTGAGACCCGAAGTGAACGCGGAAGAGCCGAGTCTGCCCCGGTCGCGGCAGGCCAACGAGCGGTTGCACGCCATGGTCCCCGGGGGGGCGCACACCTACGCCAAGGGCGACGACCAGTACCCGGAGGACCTGGCCCCGGTGATCAGCCACGGCAGCGGCGCCCACGTGTGGGACGTCGACGGCAACCGGTACATCGAGTACGGCTCGGGCCTGCGGTCGGTCAGCCTCGGGCACGCCCACCCCCGGGTGACGGAGGCCGTACGGCGGGAGCTGGACCGGGGCAGCAACTTCGTCCGGCCGTCGATCGTGGAGGCCGAGGCCGCGGAGCGCTTTCTGGCGACGGTGCCGACCGCCGAGATGGTGAAGTTCGCGAAGAACGGCTCCGACGCCACGACCGCCGCGGTGCGCCTGGCCCGGGCCGTCACCGGGCGGCCCCGGGTGGCCGTCTGCGCCGACCATCCGTTCTTCTCCGTCGACGACTGGTTCATCGGCACCACACCGATGTCCGCCGGGGTGCCGGCGGCGACCGACGAGCTCACCGTGGCGTTCCCCTACGGCGACCTGGCCGCCACGGAGGAACTGCTCACCCGGTACCGGGACGAGGTCGCCTGTCTGATCCTCGAGCCCGCCACCCACACGGAGCCGCCGCCCGGGTACCTCGCCGGGCTGCGCGAACTGGCCGACCGGCACGGCTGTGTGCTGGTCTTCGACGAGATGATCACCGGTTTCCGCTGGTCGGAGGCGGGCGCCCAGAGCCTGTACGGCGTCGTCCCCGACCTTTCCACGTTCGGCAAGGCGCTGGGCAACGGGTTCGCCGTCGCCGCGCTGGCCGGGCGGCGGGAGCTGATGGAGCGGGGCGGGCTGCGTCACCCGGGCGAGCGGGTGTTCCTGCTGTCCACCACGCACGGCGCGGAAACGCACGCGCTGGCGGCCGCGATGGCGGTGCAGGCCACCTACGTCGAGGAGGGCGTCACCGCGCGGCTGCACGCCCTCGGGGAGCGGCTGGCGGCGGGGGTGCGCGAGGCGGCGGCCGGTATGGGCGTCGGCGAGCACGTCGTCGTCCGGGGGCGGGCCAGCAACCTGGTCTTCGCCACCCTCGACGAGGACCGGCAACCGTCCCAGCGGTACCGCACGCTGTTCCTGCGCCGGCTCCTCACGGGCGGGGTGCTGGCCCCGTCGTTCGTGGTGAGCGGTGCGCTCAGCGACGCCGACATCGATCAGACGGTCGACGTGGTGGCGCAGGCGTGCGCGGTGTACCGCAAGGCGCTGGACGCCGCCGACCCCACGCCCTGGATGGGCGGGCGAGCGGTGAAGCCGGTGTTCCGCCGCCTGGCGTGAGGTGACGTGAGGTGAACGGCGCAGGGGGACGGTGAGGAAGTGACGGCGGGCCCCTGACGCCGCGTCAGGGGCACTGCTGACGGCCGGCGCCGACCCTCCGCTCGGGCGGCGGGTCGGCCGGTCCGTCGGTTCTCCGGTGGGCCAGCCGGTCGGCCGTCCGGTCGACCAGCCACGCGGTCACCGGGAGCACCGCCAGCGCGGTGCACCAGCCGCCGAGGGTGTCGGTCGCGTAGTGCGAGCCCAGGGCGACCTGCGCCCAGCCCATGACCGCGCCGGCCACCAGCCCCGCGGCGAACACGAACGCCACGCCGACCGCTCTGCCGAGGCCGAGCCGGCCGGTCGCGAGCAGCGACAGCATGAGGGCGATCGCGGTGAGGAAGGCGGTGTGCCCGCTCGGGTAGGACAGGTTGTCGCCGTGGATGGTGCGTCCCACCACGGGCTTGAGGAGTGTCGTCGTTCCCACGGTCAGGCCGGTGCCGGTCACGAGGAACACCGCCGCGCGGGGGTCGCGCAGCAGCAGGCAGCCCGTCACGAGGGCCGCGACCAGCAGTACCGCTCCCCCGGGCTCCCCCAGGAAGTCCGTGACCACGGCGACGTGCCGCCACGGCGCCCCCACACCGTCGACGGCCGCCCAGATCCGCACGTCCGTCGCGCTCGGCTCGCTCTCGTCGGCGTACGCGGCCCCGAAGACGACGACCACCAGCGCGGCGAGGGCCGCGATCAGCCCGAACCACAGGCGCAGCGACGGTGGCAGCACGACCGAAGCCGACCGGCCGGTCACACGCCCACCGCTCCCGGGGGACCTGCCGTACGCTCCCACGTTCTCGTCCACTCCCCCGCGTCGCCCGGCTCACACCGTAGTCGCTCCCGCGGAGCTGATAACAGCCGATTCGGGCCATTGGGCAAAGGGTGCCGTGAATTGCTCGGCGGTGTCCCGAAACACCCCTCGTGCTCGGGGCGCGGGGGCCCTGCGGAGGGTCGCCGGGCAGCGCAACGCCCCTGTTAGGGTGCCCGGATGCCGTCGATCAAGCAGGTTCAGATCACTTTCGACTGCGCGGAGCCCGAGCGCGTCGCCCGCTTCTGGTGCGAGGTGCTGGGTTACGTCGCACCGTCGCCGCCGGACGGATTCGCCACCTGGGACGATGCCAACCTCTCGCTGCCTCCCGAGGAGCGGGACGCGTGGTTCGCGTGCAGTGATCCCTCGGGGGTGGGTCCGCGCCTGTTCTTCCAGCGCGTTCCCGAGGGCAAGGTCGCCAAGAACCGGGTGCATCTCGACGTGCGGACCGGTACCGGACTCGTGGGGGACGAGCGTCTCGCCGTGCTCGAGGCCGAATCCGCGCGACTGGTGGCCCTCGGCGCGGTGCAGCAGCGGGTGCTGCTCGCCGACGAGGAGAACGAGTCCTGCATCGTGATGCAGGACGTCGAGGGCAACGAGTTCTGTCTCGACTGAGCACCGTCCGGGCCGGCGCTACGGTTTCCGGGCCATCCCGGCGGCGATCAGACGCTCCCAGACGGTCAACTCCGGCTCCCCGTCGCCGTTCCACCCCTCGCCGGGCGCCTCGGCATGCCACAGGGGCGCCGGGACTATCCCCGGCTCGAGCATCTCCAGACCGTCCAGCAGGGCCGCGATCTCCGCGTCGGTCCGCCACCGGCCTCGGCCGAACGTCGCCTGGAGGACCTTCTCGGCCTCGGCCGTCTCCGGATTGTTCCCGGACCGGAAGTGGCTGACGAAGAAGTGGCTCCCGGACGGCACCTGCTCGCGCCAGTAGCGAACGATCCCGGCGGGATCCTCGTCGTCGTTGACGTGGTGGAGGATGGCGCTGAACATGACGGCGACAGGACGGCCGAAGTCGATCAGCTCCCGGGTGTCCGGGTGGTTCCTGATCCCCTCGGGATCGCGTACGTCGACGGGCACCACCCGCGTCCGGTCGTTCTCCTCCAGCAGCGCCCGCCCGTGGACCAGCACTTGGGGGTCGGTGTCGACGTACACCACCCTCGTTTCCGGCACCCGCCGTTGCGCGACCTGGTGCACGTTGTCGGCGGTGGGGAGGCCGCTGCCCAGGTCGATGAACTGACGTACCCCGGTCGTCGCCACGATCTCCCGCACCGCCCGGGTCAACGCCGCCCGGTTGGCGAAGGCGATCGCCACCGAACCGGGAAGGTCGCGTTTGAACACGTCACCGATCTCCCGGTCCACCGCGTAGTTGTCCTTGCCACCGAGCAGGTAGTCGTAGACGCGGGCGATGCTGGGCCTGGTGCTGTCGATCGAGGAACTCTCTCCCGTCATGGCCCCATCCTCCCCCGCGGACCGGTGTCCCGACCACCGCTTCCTTGACCTTGACACGGTGGCAGGGTCTTCACTGACTGCCGAGGAGGTGGTCCTGATGACCATGGCGGAACAGGACACGGATCCGATGCGAGCACTCCTGGGTCTGGAGGACGAGCGGGCGTCGGTGCGGCTGCGGACGGCCCTGGCAGTCGGTACGGCACCGGATCCGCGCTTCGTGGACAGGCTCGTCGAACGCTCCGCCGTCGAACCGGAGTTCTTCGTCCGCGACATGCTGACCTGGGCGCTCACCCGTCACCCGGTGTCCTTGACGCTCCCCCGGCTGGTGGCTGAGGTCCGGTCGAGGCGGTCGCAGGCGCGGAGTCAGGCGCTGCACACGCTGTCCAAGATCGGGGACCGGCGGGCGTGGCCGTCGATCACACCGGCGGTACTGTCCGACGCGGACGACGAGGTGGCGCGCAGTGCCTGGCGGGCCGCGGTCGTGCTCGTCCCGCACGGCGAGGAGGCCGCCCTGGCGGCGGCGCTGGCGGGGCAACTGGGGCGCGGCGACCGGGAGACGCAGCTGAGTCTCAGCCGGGCACTGGTCGCGCTGGACGAGGCGGCCGTGCCGGTGGTGGAGGCCGCGGCGAGCGATCCGGTCCCACTCGTGCGTGCGCACGCCCTCGCCACGCGACAGTTGCTGCGCGACCCCGACGCCGGGTTCGGACCGGCGATCGAGGAGGCGAAGCGCGTCGTGGCCCTCGGCGGACCGGGCAGTGGGGGACGATAGAACGTGTTGATCGGTGAGGTGGCGCGACGGTCCGGGGTCAGTGCCCGCATGCTCAGGCACTACGAGTCGCTCGGCCTGGTGCGACCCTCCGGCCGTACCGGTTCCGGCTACCGGGAGTACTCCCGGGACGACATCCGGCGGATCTTCCACATCGAGAGCCTGCGGTCGCTCGGGCTGTCGCTGCGGGAGATCGGTCGTGCGCTCGACGAACCCGGCTTCGCGCCCTCGGCCCTCGTCGACGACCTCGTCCGGCGGACCCGCGAACGCATCGAGGCCGAGACCGAGTTGCTCACGCGGCTGCGCCGGATCGATGCCACCGGTCCGGCCGGCTGGGAGGACGTCCTCCGGGCCGTGGCGCTCCTGCGGGCGCTGGGTTCCGAGAGCGCGGGCGCCCGCCAGCGCGCGGCCCTCTCCTCGGTCCACGAGGCCGCGGTGCCGGTGGAGGCCCTGGTCGAGGCGGCGCTGGGCGAGACGGACCCCAACGTCGCCGGAGCCCTTCGCTGGGCGCTGGCGCGTGCGGGCGACGACTCCACGGCGCTGCTGGCGGAGGGTCTCGGCTCACCGGTGGCCGCGGTGCGTCGGCGTGCCGTCCAGGCCCTCGCCGAGCTGCCCGGCGCCGAGGCCGCCGGGCCGCTGCGGCAGGCCCTGGACAGCCCGGACGCCGTGGTGCGCGGACACGCGGCGCTGGCGCTCGGGACGCGCGGCGTGGGCGACGCGGTCCCGACGCTCATCGACATGGTCGTGGAGGGACGGAACGACACCGACGCGGCCGACGCGCTCAGCGTGCTGGCGGTCGACACCGCGACGGCGGACGGGATCGCGGCCGGGATCGTCGGCCGTCTCGCCCACGACGCGGCCGACGCACCCGCGCGGGGCCGGCTGACCCAGGCGCTGGCGGGCATTCCCGGTGCGAGGGCGTCCGGTGCCCTGGTGGAGCTGTCCGGGGACGGGGATCCCGCCGTCGCGCTGACCGCGACGTATCTGCTGCGGCTGCGCGACGGGCGGTGACGCCCCGGCCGAAAACGCTTCGACAGCTCCCGCCGGCGCCGGGCACAATCGCCGACCGTGACGAGCAGCGAACTGTGGACCCGCGAGACCGCCGACCGCTACGACGCCGAGGAGGCCGAGACCGGGATGGCCTCCGCCGCCGTACTCGGACCGACCCTCGATTTTCTCGCCGAGCTCGCGGGGGACGGCCGGGCGCTGGAGTTCGCCATCGGAACCGGACGTGTGGGCGTCCCGCTGCGGGAACGCGGCGTGCCGGTGGTGGGCATCGAGCTGTCCGAGCACATGGCGTCGGTCCTGCGGCGCAAGACCGACGAGGAGACGCTGCCGGTGACCCTCGGGGACATGGCCACGACGGTCGTCCCCGGCGGGTTCACCCTGGTCTACCTCGTCTACAACACCATCTCGAACCTGCTCACCCAGGACGAGCAGGTCGAGTGCTTCCGCAACGCGGCACGCCATCTGAGCCCGGGCGGCCGGTTCGTCGTCGAGCTGGGGGTGCCACCGCTGCGGTTCCTGCCGCCCGGACAGGTCGCGGTGCCGTTCGACGTCTCCGAGCGGCATCTGGGCTTCGACACCTTCGACCTGGTCGAACAGGTCCTCGTCTCGAACCACTTCACCCGCGACCCCGACGACGGCACCTACCGCCGCGACAACTCCCGGCACCGGTACGCCTGGCCGGCGGAGCTGGACCTGATGGCCCGCATCGCCGGGCTCGAGCGGGAATGCCGCGTCGGGGACTGGGACGGCCGCCCGTTCACGGAGGACTCCGCGAAGCACGTCTCCGTGTGGCGCAAGCCGGCCTGAGGGACCCGGCCCGAACGGCGCAAGGGGGCCCCGCCGCACGGCGGGGCCCCGGCCGGTCTCCGGTGGCGCGTCACCGCTCGCCGGCGAACCAGTCCTTCTGCGGGGCCCCGGCCGCCAGTGAGCCGCAGTTGGAGCCGTAGTTCCACGCCTGGAGGTTGCCGATGACGCCGCCCCACTCCACACAGGCACCGCGCGCGGACACGTACACCGGCCCGGCGTACGAGCGGTAGTCGCCCTCGTCGTACTGGTCCTCGCCACTGTCGATGTTGCGCACGTAGGCCACCATGTACGTCGGTGACCCCGTCGTGTTGCGGATGGTCACGGTGCAGTTCCTGCCCGTGGACGAGTTGTAGGTGAGGTACACCGTGCCGGTGGCGCCGATCGGCATGGAGTTCACCACCTTGTAGCCGGAGCCGCAGACCCCGTTGTACGACGCGGTCGCGCCGGCGGTCGCCGCGCCGGCGGCGGGAGCCGTCACCAGCAGCCCCGCCCCGATGGCCCCGACAGCGGTC
The DNA here is from genome assembly GCF_045041415.1 of Streptomyces coelicoflavus. Taxonomy (NCBI): domain Bacteria; kingdom Bacillati; phylum Actinomycetota; class Actinomycetes; order Kitasatosporales; family Streptomycetaceae; genus Streptomyces; species Streptomyces coelicoflavus. The sequence goes on from NZ_CP108218.1 coordinate 81,300, forward strand.
AACGTCGCCCCTACGGCTTGCATGGAACGCTTCATGGCACCTCGATCCGTGAACGGACTGGCCTCCCCATGGTCTTGCTGAAGCCACTGAGTGAGACCTTTGGTCCCCTTCGGGGGTTGTACGCCGTTGACGGATGTTTACGGCTGTTCGCGAAGAAGATCGGCTCGGTCCCCTTCGGCCGGGGTCGGCATCGCCAGGTGTGCGAGGTCTCCCGGCGGGGGTGTGCTGACGGGCCACAGCGGGGCGGGCGTGCCGTCGGCGACAGCGGCCGGGGCGTCCGTCAGCCGCATGCGTTCGCGCAGCCGGCCGTAGAAGTCCATGGGTCCCAGCCGTACCGCCCGCAGCCGGCGGGGAGCGGCGTAGACGCCGAGCCAGTCGCCCGGATCGAGGACGCCCCGCAGTTGCCCGTCGATGCTCACGGCCGCCCGGCCCGACCGTTCGAGGATCCGCAGTCCGACGGGCTCGTCCGGTGCGGTGACCACGGAGCGGTCGAACGTCATGTGCGGGGCCACCGCCGTGAGGACGAGGGCCTCCGCGCGGGGCGAGACGACCGGGCCGCCGGCGGCGAAGCTGTAGGCGGTGGAGCCGGTCGGTGTGGCCACGAGCAGCGCGTCGGCGGAGTACGAGGCGAGCAGCCGGCCGGCGATGTAGGCGCCCACCGAGATCTGCCGGTCCCTCGAGAGCTTCTCGAGGACCACGTCGTTCAGGGCCGTGACGTTCAGGGCGACGCCCCACTCGTCACCGCTCTCGCAGTCGGTGCGCACCCGCGGGGGCGGCAGCAGCGGTCCTCGCCCGTACCGCAGGAGCGCCTCCATCTCCGCCGGGATCTCCAGCAGCCGTGAGGCACGCAGAGTGAGCAGCATGCGGCTCTCCGGTTCCAGGTGACCGCCCTGGACGGCGTCGAGGGCGGAGCGCACCGCCGGCGCGGGGACCTCGGTCAGGAATCCGACGCGTCCGAGGTCCACGCCCAGGATCAGGGCGTCGTTCTCCGCCGCGAGCCGTGCGCCGCGCAGGAAGGTGCCGTCGCCGCCCAGGGTGACGACGAGGTCCGGGTCACCCGCCGCGTCCACCTCCTCCCGGGCGCTGCGCCGCCCCTGGCCGCTCCACACGTCGATGTCCGTGCAGACCACGGCGTTCTCGTCGCACCACTCCCGGACTTGGCGTGCCGCGCGGGCGGCGCCTTCGCGACCGCCGTGGACCACGAGTCCGACCCGTTCGATCGTCACCACTGCCTCCCTGCTCCCGGGGCGCGCTCCGGGGACCGCGATCGGCGAAATACTCGCCGACCGTGGGGGCGGTGCGGGCGCCGACATGCCGGGCGACCCTCCCCCGTCCGGTGAGTCGCGTATCAGGTACCGAGTAGGTACCATGCCGGTATGCCATCACTCAACGTGACCTTCACCGAGGAAGAAATGGAAGGCGTGCGCGCCGCCGCCGCGGCGGAGGGCAAGAGCCTCAAGCAGTACATGCACGACCTCGGCGTCCGCGAGATGCAGCGCAAGCGGTTCGTGTCCGGCGCGGCCTCGTGGGCGGACCGGCTGCGTGCCGAGTTCGACGAGGCGTTCCCGGACGAGATCCCGCCGTCCCAGCGCGGCGAGGGAGTCACCGCCGCCTGATGAGCGAACCCCTGTACATCGATGTCCCATGGCTCCTGGACGTCCAGGACGCCGCCCTCGACAACGAGGACGTGTCGGTCACGGACTACTCGGCCCTCGTCGCGGCGGTGGCCCGCCACAAGACCCGCATGCCGACCCTGGCCGCGTCCAACCCGGACAGCGCCTGGCGGGCGGCGGCCCTCCTGCACACCGTCGTGCGTCTCGAGCCGCTGCCGCACCGCAACAGCCTCTTCGCGGCCTTCGTGACCGGCCAGTACATGGATCAGTCCGGTGAGGGGATCGACCCTCCCTACGGGGCCCTGTCCGACCTGATCAGGAAGGTCCGTGAGACCCGGCTGAGCATCTACGACGTCGCCGAGGCGCTCCGCTCCTGGCGCATCTGACCCGCGCGGCCGTCACATCCCGCGCCAGATGTTGTCGAACGCCGCCTCCTCGATGCTGCGGCGCTGGCGGATGGCCGCCAGCTCCACCACGGCGTCGTTCACGGCGGCGAGCACGGCCGCGACCCCGTCGTCCTCCGGGTCCGCCACCTGATCGGCCGCCTCGTGCCGGATGCCCACCGCGGCCGCGAGAGCCACCAGCACGGGATCGCCGCCGGACCAGCGTTCGGCGGCACGCCGGTGCTCCGGCGCGTCGGCCGGGACCGGGGCCGGCCGGTCCGCGGCACGCCGTACGTTCCATCGCGGGCGCCTGCGGGCGCCGCCGTCGTCCGCGCCCGCCGCGGCCAGGTACCGCGCCGCCAGGCCGTCTCCCCGGCGCCACAGCCAGTCCGCCACGGACTCGGCCGGCTCCTGGACGGCCAGGGACGCCGCCGCGTCGAGGAGCGTGTCCCCCGACGGCCTCGGCGACTCGGGCCGCAGCAGGAGACCGTCGTCGAGCGCGACCGTCCCCGCTTCCAGGAGGTCGAGCAGTTCGGCTCCGGCCAGGGCCAGCGACAGGTCGCCACGCTCGACCGGGTGGCCGGAGGGAACGTCGAGGGAGACGATGGTCAGATCGTGCGCTGTGGTCATGGCGGGGCTCCACATCTGTCGCGGCTGCCGCGGTACGCCGGCTGCGGTGCCGGTCAGCCTATCCACGGCCGCAGCTTCTCTGGATTGCGGACGGCCCATATACGGGTGACGCGGCCTTCGGCGACCTCGAACGCGGCCACGGTCAGCACGGCGCCGGAGCGTCGGGCCACGAGGCCTGGTGCTCCGTTGACCGACCGTTCCAGGAGCTCGAGTCCCGGGGCCTTCTCCGCGACGGCGGCCATGTACCGGGCGATGCGCGCGCCGCCCTCGATCGGGCGCGGGGCGGCGCCGGCGTTGCCGCCGCCGTCGGCGGTCATGACGGCGGCCGGGTCGAGGAGGTCGACCAGGGCCGCGATGTCCTTCGCCTCCCACGCCTCCTTGACCTGCCGCACCACGTCGGCCCGCACGGCCGCCGCCGTCGCCGGAGCCCGCGCGTCCCGCACCCGGCGCCGGGCCGATGCGGCGAGCTGTTTGCAGGCCGCGGGGGTCCGCCGGAGGATGCCGGCGATCTCGGCGAACGGGTAGCGGAAGACGTCGTGCAGGACGAAGGCGACCCGCTCGGCGGGGGTCATCGACTCCAGGACCACGAGGAAGGCCATGGACACCGATTCGTCCAGGACCATCTGGTCGGCGGGATCGGTGCCGGGGCCGTGACCCGGCTCGGTGTGGTCGGGGAGCGGATCGGGCAGCCACGCGCCGACATAGCGTTCGCGCCGGGCACGCGCCGAGCCGAGCACGTCCAGGCAGACACGGCCGGTCACGGTCGTCAGCCAGGCGCCCGGGGACACGATCTCGTCCTGCCGGCTCCGGGGCAGCGCGTACCAGCGCGCGTAGGCCTCCTGCACGGCGTCCTCGGCCTCGGCCAGCGAACCGAGCAGCCGGTAGGCGACATTGATCAGTCGGCGGCGTTCACCGACCGTCTCGTCGGTGCCCGTCCCAGCGGTGCCCATGCCCGACCGCCCCCTCGCCTTACCTTTCGCCGGCCCGCGTCGTCGGGCTGGTGAGAGCCTATCGATCTACTGCCCCCCGGGGCGGAAAAGGGGACCGTGGCATGGCGGTACAGGCGACGGCGCAGCGCCGATTCTCGTTCCTGCGGATCGCGATAGCCCTGCAGACACTGACCATCTTTCTCCAGGCGGTCTCCGCCGGACTGCTGCTGACCGCGTCGTACGGGGAGACGCTGCACAGTGCCGGGGCGCGGGTGATGTACGGGGCGTCGATGCTGTACGTGATCGCGGCGGTGCTGGCGTGGAGGCCGGGTGGCGGCCCGCTCACGCCCGTGTGGCACGCCTCGGGCTTCCTGGTCCTCGCCTCGGCCCAGGTGGTGCTGGGCATCGCGCACGTTCCGTCGGTCCATCTTCCGCTGGGCGTCCTGATGTTCGGGCTGAGCGTGCTGGCGTTGGCGCGGCGCTGAGCGTTCCCGTGAACGGCCTGGCCCTCAGCCCCGTTGCCGGGCGTGGCGGAGGCAGGAGGCGGCCACCACGAAGGGCCACAGCGACTGGAAGGTCGTCACGACGCGTTCGGCGACGCCCGCGTCGCCGTGCCGCCGCATCTCGATCAGGAACCACACGCCGCCGGCGGCCATCAGGGTCGTCACGAGGAGCGAGGGTGCCATACGCAGCACCCAGGGAGCGGCCGTTCCGCCGTTGACGGCCAGCACCGGCCACAGTGCCAGGAGCGTGAAGCCGACCACCACCACGGCGCCGTGGCGCAGGGAGCCCCCGCTGTCGGGCGCGGGAAGCGCCACCAGGACGAGCGCGGCGAGTCCGCCTCCGCCCAGCGCGACGCGTCCGGCGGTGGCGGCCGCCCGCAGTCCCCACGCGGTCAGCAGGTGACAGACGCCCAGGGCCAGGAACCCGGTCGTCATCACCCAGAACCCGGCGGCTCCGTAGGATCCCAGCGTGCTGATCGTCTGGGTGACGGGGTCGTAGGAAGACCCTTCGAACCGCGCCGCGCCGGCCCAGCCCGCGATCAGCAGGACCGGCGCGCATCCCGACGAGACCAGGACCCACCTGGGGACACATCGCATCGGACCACCATAAAGCGCACGTCCGGCTGCCGCTGGCGGCGGAGCCCGCCCGCGTGCCACTCACCCGGTCGGTCTCCGGCGGACGGGAGGACTCACACGCGCGAGGACTCACACGGGCGGCTCGAGTCTGCGGAAGTACGTCCAGCTCGTCTCGTTCGGCTCGCTCCACTTCTCCGGGGCGCGGGCGAACTCCGGGTGATGGTCGGCGATGTGGGCACGGGTGCGCTCGGGGACCTCGGTGTACGCGCCGAGCTTGCGGCCCCGGCAGTGGTAGGTGAGGCCGCCGGGCCGCCGGCCGCGGGCCATCCACGGGACCCATGGGGACATCCGGGTCCACGACATGGTGGCGGGCACACTGGGGGCCGGGCCGGCCAGGTCCGCCCGGTGGGCGAAGAACTGGAAGAGCTCCAGGGCCCGGTACGTGTCACCGGCCGAGTGCCGGGGATACTGGGCCACCGGCAGGGGCGAGGGGTAGGCGAGCGGGATCTCCAGGCTGAAGCAGACCTGACCGTCGAGGTCGGTCGTCGGGACGGGGAAGGGGCGCCATCTCTGGTTCGCCGGGTCGTTCCAGACGTGCACCACCGGCAGGTCCCGCCAGGTCTTGAGGATCTCGCCGGTGACGGGGTCGAGGTAGAAGGCGGCCTCGCGGCTGAGCAGCCGGTAGCCGTCCGGCCCGTCGTCCGGGTCGTGGAGCAGGCGGGCGACGTTGACGCCCTCGAAGCCGAAGAGCCGCTCGTAGGGTTCGTCGGGGGCCCAGGAGTACACGCTTCCGGACCACCAGTACGTGACTTCCTCGCCGTCGAGGGAGGCCCGGGTGCGGGCGAGGGCGCGCAGCGACTGCTCGGGTGTCGTCATGGGCACTACTCTGCGCGGCGGTCGCCCGCGCCGGGCGGGAAACGCCGCGCCCCGCCCCGGAAACGGCCGGAAGCAGCCGTTCCGGGGACGGGAGGGGTTCCGGTCAGACCAGGGCCGGTGAGGGGGCCGGGGTGCGCTGTGCGAGCGGGACCACCTCCGGCCCCGCCTCCTGGCCGAGGAAGAAGTGGCGCACCACGCGTTCCGCGGCGTGTCCGTCGTCGTACTGGCAGAAGCGTTCGCGGAAGGCCGCCCGCAGGCCGGCGGCCTCGCTGCCGCGCCAACGGCCGCTGCGGAAGGTGTCGATGAGCTCGTCCTCGGTGGTGGCGACGGCCCCCGGTGTGTCGCCGGGGCGGCCGGAGAGGAGGTCGAAGGTGACGCCGCGGACCTGGGAGTAGATCTCCCAGTCGTCGGCGTATATGACGATGGGCCGGTCGAGGTTGGCGTAGTCGAAGGTGAGGGACGAGTAGTCGGCGACGAGCGCGTCCGCCGCCAGGCAGAGGTCCTCGACGGAGGGGTGGCGGGACACGTCGATGACGGCGCCCTGCGCGGCGAGGTCGCTCAGTTCCCGGTTCAGGTCGTAGAAGTAGTGGGTGCGGACCAGCAGGACGAAGTCGTCGCCCAGGGACTTGGCCAGGCGGGCCAGGTCGAAGGAGGGTGTCCAGCCCGTCCGGTAGTCGCGGTGGGTCGGCGCGTACAGCAGGGCGGTCTTGCCCGGGGCTATGCCGAGCCGGGCGCGGACGGCGGCGACGTCCTCGGCGCCGGCGCGGTAGTAGCGGTCGTTGCGCGGGTAGCCCGCTTCGAGGGATTCGTAGGAGCCGGGGTAGGCGCGCTCCCACTGCTTGGTGGAGTGCTGGTTGGAGGAGACGCTGAGGTCCCAGCGGTCCACGCGGTCGAGGAGGCGCTCGAAGTCCATGCCCCTGGCGGCCGCGGGGTAGGCCCGCTGGTCCATGCCCATGCGCTTGAGCGGGGTGCCGTGGTGGGTCTGGAGGTGGATCTGTCCGGGGCGCTTGACTATGTGGTCGGGGAAGTTGACGTTGTTGACGAAGTAGCGTGCGCGGGCCATCACCTCCCAGTAGCGGCGCGAGTCGCGCACGACGTAGTCGATGCCGTCGGGGACCCGGCCGGCCAGTTCCTTGCGCACCACCCAGACGCCGTGCACGTCGGGGGCGAGTTCCCTGGCCTTGTCGTGGACGGCGAGCGGGTTGCAGGACGGCAGCCGGTCCCAGTACGAGGTGTAGACGGCGAGGCCGGGGTCCGGGGAGCGCCTGCGCTGGAGGGTGTACAGGCCCGCGTACGCGCGCCTTCCGACCTTGTTCTTGGCCTTGAGGACCTTGTTCGGCCCCGCCGTCCTGGCCCGGGCCGCGAACTGGGTGGCCCGGTAGGCGCGGTAGAGACGCTTGGCCACGGCCCGCATGTACACCCCGGTCGGCCCCTCGGGCATCGTGAAGCCGTCCGGGACGTGCGCCGCGTAGAAGTCCGCGGTGCGGTCGAAGAACTCCTTGCGGTCGGCGACCCGCACCCGTTCGGGGCGCCTGAGCGCGAACAGCATGTGGAACACGGCCCGTTCGAACAGCATGGGCGTGGCCCAGGCCAGCTCGGGGCGCTCGGCGAGAAAGGCGAACAGCCCCTCGTACTGCGCGAAGATGTCGAAGTGCTTGCGCCCCGGCGTCTTCGTGATCGCGCCCTGGCGGCGCTGGCGGTACTCGACACCGACCCTGTTCAGGCAGCCGATGCGCTCGGCCGTGACCATCGCCATGTGGGTGACCGGCGCGTCCTCGTACAGGCCGGGTGCGTACTGGAAGCCGTGCTCGAGGAAGAACTCGCGGCGGAACGCCTTGTTCCAGGCCACCAGGAACAGTTCCACGTACTCGGGCCGGTCCTTGAGGCGGAAGACGTCCGTGCCCGCCTTCTCGAACAGGCCCGCGGTCTGGCTGCGGCCGCCCGTGCCCCACCAGTGGGTACGCACGTGGTCGAAGACGAGGATGTCCAGGTCCCCCACGGCGTCGAGCCGGGCGGCCAGTGCCTCCAGCAGGCCGGGGGTGTAGGTGTCGTCGCTGTCGAGGAAGAGGACGTAGTCGCCCCGCGCTCGCTGGAGCCCGGCGTTGCGCGCCCGCCCGAGGCCGACGTTCTCCGGCAGGTGCACGGCCTGGACGCGGGAGTCGCGTGCGGCGTACTCGTCGATGATCGCGCCGCAGGAGTCCGGTGAGCAGTCGTCCACGGCGATCACCTCGATGTCCCGGCAGGACTGCCCCAGAACCGAGTCCAGACACTCGCGAAGGTACCCCTGCACCTTGAACACGGGGACGACAATGCTGAACCGAGGCATGCGGACAACTCCAGGTGAAGCGTGGATTGAGCGTGGCTGAACAGGGAGACTCGCGACGCCTGTGAAACGTTGTACGGGAACTGTGAATGTCTGGAGCGGCCGGGAACCGGCGGCACCTGTCACGCCGCGGAGCGATGAGTTCGGGCGGCGATCCGGGTCGAACCTGTATGACCCACATCGTCGCGGGCATCTCGATCTCCCTGGACGGCTACGTCACCGGACCCGACCCCGGCCCTGGCAACGGTCTGGGCACCGGTGGCGAGGCCCTGCACGTCTGGGCGTTCTCCGACGATCCCGAGGAGCGCCGGATCGTGCGGGAGGCGACCGCCCGCTCGGGGTCCGTCGTCCTCGGTCGCCGGCTCTTCGACATCGTGGACGGGCCGGGCGGCTGGGACGACACCGTCGGTTACGGCGCCGCGGAGGTCGGCAAACCCCCGTTCGTCGTCGTGACGGGCGCGGAGCCGGAGTCGGTCCGGCTCACCGGCCTCGACTGGACGTTCGTCACGACCGGCCTGGCCGACGCCGTCACGGTCGCGCGCGAGCGGGCCGAGGCGGCTTCGGCGGACCGCGGCAGGGACCTCGACGTCGTCCTGATGGGCGGTGGCACCCTGGTCGGTTCGGCGCTCGACGCCGGGCTGGTGGACGTGCTGTCGCTGCACCTCGCGCCGGTCGTACTGGGCTCCGGGACACCGCTGTTCACCGGCGGGACACCGCGCGCACTGGTCCGCCGGAGCGCGAAGCCGACGCCGAACGCCACGCATCTGGAGTACGAGGTCCGCCGAGGCGCGAGCGGGTGAGGTGTGCCCCGGTTCGGCCATTGACGGGAGGGGGCCGTGCCCCTACGGTGCCCTCACCGCGCGGCCCGCGACGGGTCCCGGGGCCCCGGGGGGATGGTGGCAGGCCGGATGAAGGCTGTGGTCCAGGAGAGGTTCGGCCCGCCGGACAGCCTGCGGCTGTGCGACGTCGACCGGCCCCGCGCCGGTGCCGGTCAGGTGCTGGTGCGCGTGCGCGCCGCCGCGGTGAATCCCTACGACTGGCACATGCTGCGCGGGGACCCGTACGTGGCACGGCTGTCGGGAGGCATGGGGCTCGTCCGGCCGAAGCACCGGGTGGCCGGGATCGACGCGGCCGGTGTGGTGGAGTGTGCCGGCCCGGACGTGCGGGGGTTCGGTCCCGGCGATCCGGTACTGGGTTTCTGCCCGGGCGCCTTCGCCGAGTACGCGTGCACCGACGCGCGGCTCCTGGTGCCCGGGCCCGCGGGCCTGACCTTCGAGCAGGCCGCGGCGGTGCCGATGGGCGCGGTGACCGCCTTGCGCGGCATCCGGACCGTGGGCCGGGTCCGGTCCGGGCAGCGGGTGCTGGTCAACGGGGCGGGCGGCGGGGTGGGCACCTTCGCCGTGCAGATCGCGGCGGCGCTGGACGCGGAGGTCACGGGGGTGTGCAGTGCCCGCAACACCGGCCTGGTGCGTTCACTGGGCGCCGCCCGCGTCCTCGACTATGCCCGGGAGGACTTCACCGACGGACCCGAGCGCTACGACGTCATCCTGGACAACGTGGGCAACCATCCGCTGGGGCGGCTGCGCCGGGTGCTCGGCCCGGCCGGTGTCCTGGTGGCCAACGGCGGCGGCTCGCCGGGCCGCGTGTTCGGGGCGGCCGGTGCCATGGTGAAGGTGGCGGCGGTCAACGCGGTCACGCGGCACCGGTTGCGTCCGATCCTCCCGGCGGTCCCGGACGGGCCGGCCCACGAGGACCTGCTCGCCGTCACCGCGCTCGTCGAGGCCGGGCAGGTCACGCCCGTGGTCGGCCGCACCTTCACCCTGGACGGCGCCGCGGAGGCGGTACGCCACGTCGAGGAGGGCCACGCCCGCGGCAGGACCGTGATCACCGTGGCCTGAGCGTCCCGGGCCCGGGGGCGCCGGATCCGCGCCTCAGCGAAAGCCCGTGCGCGGGGCAGTGACCTCTACGGTGTCCTTCACCAGGGCCAGTGCCGCTCCCACCGGGCTCGACCGTCCGCCGCTCACGGTCACGTCGCCCGCGTCGGGGCAGCCGTAGACCACGGCCTTCTCGGGCCCGGTCAGCGCGTGCAGCGGGTCCCCCGGCTCCGTCTCCTCGAGCCGTACGCTCACAATGCCGGGCTCGTCCACCGACGCACCGGCGACCGCCCGCAGGCGGCGGGACCGGGAGGCCGCGTCCCGTGCCCGGACGGCGGTGGCCCCGTCGACCGGCTCCGCCCGCACGCACACCTCCGACGGGTCCCAGCCCCAGGCCAGCGCGGCCAGCAGCCGCACCTTGGTGGCGGCGTCCTCGCCCGACAGGTCGGCCGAGGGATCGGCCTCCGCGATGCCCCGCAGCCGCGCGGCACGGATCGCTTCGTCCAGCGTGCCGCCGTCGGCGAGGCGGTCGAGCACGAAGGTGGCGGTGCCGTTCGGGCAGGCGCGGATCGTCCGGCAGTCCAGGCCGCGCAGGGAGGCGCGCGCCAGGTCCCCCGCCGGGAGCGCCGCACCGGTGGCCCCGGAGATCCTGATCATGCCGCCGCCCGCACCGGCGGCCTCGTCCAGCGCCCGCCAGTGCGTCAGCAGATGGCTCTTGGTGGCCGTCACCACGTGGATTCCCCGGCGCAGCGCGGTCACGGCCTCCTCCGCCGCACGCTGCCGCAGTCCGGGCGAGGAGGGGACGGCCTGGACGAACACGCGCGCGCCGGTGCGGTCGAACGTCTCGTCCAGCGGCTCCGCGGGGCCCCACTCCGAGCGCGGCGGCACCGACCCGTCGGCGCCCGGCCGGCACTGGGCCGCGCTCGCACGTACGGCGGCCACCCGCGGCCGCACGCCGTGACGGCGTGCGAGCGCCGCTGCGTCCCGGCCCAACCGGTCGACGAACGCCTGCCCGACCGGGCCGTACCCGGCGAGGACCACGGGGGGCCGAGTCGCTTCAGCCGCTTCGGCCGCTTCCGTCGCTTCCGTCGCTTCCGTCGCTTCGTCCATGGACCCGGGATCCTCTCACATCGGACGTCCCCGGCCAGGTCGGTGGTGGACCGCGGGCCCGTGGTCAGATGCCCGGGTAGACGTCCAGCCTGCCGCACATGCCGAAGCGCCCGCGTGCCGCGGGCCCGGTCGAGGAGACCCCGGCGGCGCTCAGGTGCGCGTCGTCCCCGCCGCGCAGTGCCTCGAGTCCGGCCCGGGTCGACTCCGCGGCGGCGTACGCGCCCTCGCGCCATCGCCGCTCCCACGCGTCCAACCGGGGCCGCACCAGAGCGGCCGCCGCCCGCAGGAACGCCGCCAGCGGTGCCGGATCGCCGTTCTCGGTGGCCTCGCGGAGCGCGAGGAAGCGCCCGGTCGCCAGGTCACGGCGGGCGCGCGCGGCCTTTTCCTGCTCGGCCTCGGACACGCCGGCGGGCAGGCGGACCGCGTCGGCGTACGTGCCGGGGTCGGCGAGCAGGTCCCGGGGCAGGGTGAGGACGGCGTCACCCGCCTCCGGCAGACCGCTCTTCTGCATCACGACGGTGATCTCCAGGCCCCGGTCGTTGACGAGGCGGTGAATCGTGCTGGGCGTGAACCAGGCGACCGTTCCCGGCTCCAGGGGCGTCTCCTCGAAGCCCGAGGCGGTGAGGGGCTGCACCGCGCCCCGGTCCGCCGTGACGACGTACCCCTCGCCGCACGTGAGGTGCAGGTGGGGTGTGCCGCCGCCGGGCAGTCCGTCGACGGTCGGCCAGTCGTACACGGTCAGCCGGGACACGCCCACCGCGCCCGGGAATCCGTGGTACGCCGGGCTCACCACGCGAGCCCCTCCAGGTGCGCGGCGACCCGCGCGCGGTCCCAGGCGCCGTCGGCCACGACCACGCGGTAGGTCCGGGCGAGGGTTTCGCCGGGCGGCAGGACCAGTTCCTCGTGGAAGGCCCAGGACGGTGCGACGGCGGCGAAGGGGTCGGTGCGCACGAACCAGTGCGCCGGGTGGGCGCCCTTCTCGCCCGAGTGGTCGTTGGAGGGGGCGTGTGCGAAGACGAGTGTGGCGTGGCCGTCCCGTCCGTCGTGCTCGCCGACGTAGGCCAGCCAGGGGGACTGGGAGCCCATGGGGTCGCCTTCGGAGGACTCGGCGGACACGGAGGACTCGGCGGACTCCGAGGTTTCCGCAGTGAGGACGCGGCCGCCGCGGAAGGCGCGTGGGCCGCGCCAGAACAGGCCGGTGTATCCGGCGGCGGGGCGCCCGTGGGTGGTCGGGCTGCCGAACCGCAGTGCTTCGGCACGCCGGTTGGTCACCGCAGACGTCCAGGTGAGCGCCCAGCTGCCGGTGTCCGGGTCGACGTCGCGGACCTCGATGCGGCGCTCCTCCTCGGCCCACAGTTCGCCGCCGTGCGGGTGCCAGGTCAGCTGCTCGGCGATGACAGCGCGGTCCGCCTCGGCGGCCGTCTCCGTGAAGGCCACGTGCGCCATCGAGCCGACCCTCTCCGGCAGCGCGAGGTAGCCCTCGCCGTGGACGTAGGTGTTGCCGCCCCACAGGTTCTGTCCGGACAGGTGGGAGGCGGTCAGCTGGAGGCCCTTGTGCCAGCGGTGGTCGTGGGGCCGGTAGTCCGTCACGAGCGCGCCGGACAGGGTCCGGACCGGGTGGAGGTACGGCTTGGGCGCCTCCCAGGAGGCTTCGGGCCGGTACACGTAGGAGAACAGCTCGGTTCCGGCCGTCCCGTGGGCCACGGTGACGCGGTCGCCCGGGACGTGGGTGAGTGAGAGCGTCATGCGTGGTCCTCTTCCTCGCAGCAACCGCTTACTACCGTGACGTTCCCACGTTCTAACCGGCACGCGCCCGCAAGGTCAAGCCCTCACCGGCGGAGGCCCGGCGCCGGGCCCGGGGCACCGCCGGGCCGCACGGGCACCGGCGGGGGCAAGGACGAGTGCCCTCACCGAGCGACAGTCTCGCTCGGCGAGACACCGGCACGCGCACCGTGCCGCCCTAGGCTTTTTGACCATGGAAATCCCGAGACGACTCATCGAACTCAGACATGCCGTCGAGGCCGCGGACAACCGCTACCGCAGCAACCGGGGCGAAAACGCCACGGTCGCCCTGGCGGTCTGGTCCGACGCCACCGCCGCCCTCGCCCGGGGCATCGCCGCCTACGCCGACGAGACCGGCGTCCCGCACCGCGAGGTGGAGTCGGCCGTGCAGCGCGCGGCAGGACGACATACCTCCCTCGACTGAGCGCGTCTCGCGCACCTTGACAGTCGTGGCTAATGGCAATAGCTTTTGGTTAATGCCATTAGCCACGCCTGGGGAGTGGGACATGACCGAGTACCTTGCCGTCGACGGCGGCACGATCGCGTACGAGGTGACGGGGTCGGGCCCGCTGATCGTGCTCGCGCACGGCATGGGCGACAGCCGCGCCGCGTACCGTGCCGTGATCCCGCAGCTGGTGGCGGCCGGTCACCGGGTCGCCGCGGTGGACCTGCGCGGCTGCGGCGAGTCCGGCGTCGACTGGCCGGAGTGGAGCCGCACCGCCATCGCGGGCGACCTGCTCGCCCTGATCCGTCACCTGGGCGGCCCTGCCGTACTGGTCGGGCACTCGGTCTCGGGCGGTGCCGCCACCATCGCCGCGGCACGGGAGCCCTCGCTGGTCACGTCGGTCGTCGAGCTGGCGCCGTTCACCCGCAAGCAGTCGGTGCGCCTCGGGGACCTGCGGGTGCGGCGGTTCCGGCGGGGCATGCTACGACTGCTCGGCGCGGGCGTGTTCGGCAGCCTGCGGCTGTGGCGCTCGTACCTCGACGTGGCGTACCCGGGCACGAAACCCGCCGACTGGGCCGAGCGGCTCGGCCGCATCGACTCCCTGCTGCGCGAGCCGGGCCGGATGAAGGCCATGCAGGGCATGGGCCGCAGCGCGCCGACCGACGCCGGCGCGCAGCTCGGCAAGGTGCGCTGCCCGGTGCTGGTCGTGATGGGCACGCTCGATCCGGACTGGGCGGACCCGCACGCGGAGGGTTCGGCGGTCGTCGACGCGCTGCCGTCCGGCCTCGGCCGCCTGGAGATGATCGAGGGCGCCGGTCACTATCCGCACCACCAGTTCCCCGACCAGGTGGTCTCGCTCGCGCTCGCCTTCCTCCGCTCGGACGCCGCCCGTGCCTAGGGCGGGCCTGGATCCGGCGGCCGTGGTCGCGGCCGGTGCCGCCCTGGCCGACGAAGTGGGCTTCGCCAACCTGACGATGGGGCTGCTGGCCGGGCGCCTCGGCGTACGCACCCCCTCCCTGTACAAACACGTGAGCGGCCAGGACGACCTCAACCGGCGGATCGCGGTGCTCGCCCTGGAGGAGGCGGCCGACGCCGTCGGTGGCGCCGTGCAGGGGTACGCGGGCCGTGACGCCCTGGCCGCCGCGGCGCGGGCCTTCCGCACCTTCGTCCTGGAGCACCCCGGCCGGTACGCCGCGACGATCGGCCAGGAACCGTCCGGCCCCGAGGACCCGCTGGCCGGTGCGGGACAGCGGCTGCTCGGCGCGTTCACCGCGGTGCTGCGCGGCTACGACGTCGACGACCGCGACGTGAACCACGCCCTGCGCCTGCTGCGCAGCCTCTTCCACGGCTTCGCCACACTTCAGGCGTCGGACGGCTTCCAGTGGAGCACCGACGTCGAGGAGAGCTTCGAGTGGCTCATCGCCTTCGCGGACCGGGGCCTGCGCGCCCTGTGACGCGCGGGCCGCGCACACCTTCGGCACACCGTCAGCCGAGGCGCACGTCCGCGGAGCGGCTTTCCACCGCGTCGAGCGCGGCGAGGGACGACTCGTCCAGGGCGATCGCGCCCACGGCGAGGTTGGCGTCCAGATGATCGGGGTCGGCGGTGCCGGGGATGAGGAGCACGTTCGGGGCGCGGTGGAGCAGCCAGGCGAGGCCCACCTGGGCCGGTGTGACACCGAGGGCCTGTGCGACGGTGTGCACCGCGGGCTCGTCCGCGACCTTGGGCATGGCCGGGAACGCGCCGCCGAGCGGGAAGTACGGCACCCAGGCGATGCCCTCGGCGAGGCACAGCCCGAGCATGTCCTCGTCGTCACGGCTCACGACGCTGTAGGCGTTCTGGACGCAGACGATGTCCGCCGGGAGGGCCCGGCGCAGTCCGTCCTCGGTCACGCTGCTCAGACCGATCGCGCCGATCTTGCCCTCGTCGCGCATCCGGGTCAGCACGGCGAGCTGGTCGTCGAGGTCCACCACCTGGTCGCCCTCGGCGCGCAGGCCGGGGCCGGTGTCGAGGCGGCGCAGGTTCACGACCGCGATCCGGTCGGTGCCGAGGCTCCTGAGATTGTCCTCGACACTCGCCCGCAGTTCCTCCGGTCGCTGTGCGGGACGCAGCGGAACGGGGCCGCCGGGGTCGGGATCGGCCCCGACCTTGCTCACGACGGCGATGTCGTCCGTGGGACGGAGCGCCTCACGGATGACCTCGTTGACGAATCCGTCGCCGTAGAACTGGGCGGTGTCGAGGTGGTCCACACCGCGGTCCAGCGCACGGCGCACCAGTCCGACGGCGGCGGCACGGTCGGAGCGCAGGCGCTCGAGCTGCATCGCGCCGTAGCCGATCCGCGAGACGGTGCGGCCGGCGAGCGGTCCGGTCCCGCCGGGGCGCGGGGCACCGGCATCGGCGGCACGGGAAGAGGAGGAGGTACCGGTTGACGTCATGGGAAGCCCGTCCTCGTGAGAAGATGACAGAAGCGGAGGACCCTCCGCTTCTACGACTGTAGCACTACCGGAGGACCCTCCGCTTTGAGTCCGGACCAGGAACCGAGCCCAGCCGCCGCCGCTCGGCCAGGGCCGCCGACCCACCCCGACCGCCCCTTGCGCGCACACGCGCGACGCAACCGCGAGAAGCTCGTCGCCGCCGCGCGGGACGCGTTCACGGCCGCGGACGACACCGTCCCCCTGGAGGACATCGCCCGTGGGGCGGGGGTCGGCATCGGCACGCTCTACCGCCATTTCCCCACCCGCGAGGCCTTGGTCGAGGCCGTCTACGCCGCCGAACTGGACGACGTGACGGACGGCGCATCCGCACTGCTCGACAGGTTGCCGCCCGAGCGGGCCCTGCGCGCGTGGATGGAGCGCTACGCGGAGTTCGTCGCGACGAAGCGCTCCATGCTCAACACCCTGCACAGCGCCTGGGCCTCGGGGCGCCTCGCGACGCCCGCCACCCGCGAGCGCATCACGGCCGCCATCGGCGTGATACTCACGGAGGGGGTACGGGCGGGCTCGCTCCGCGCGGACGTGGCGCCCGACGACGTCACGGCGATGCTGCTCGGCGTGTTCCTCTCGACGGCCGCCGACGACGAGCCGGAGCGCACGCACCGTCTGCTCGACCTCGTCGTCGACGCCCTTCGCGCGCCCGGGAGTTCATGACCCGGGCCGGTGGGTCACCGGCGTGCCGACGACGCCAGCATCGGGAGCGAGACGATGTCGGCGAGGGCCTGCTGGCCGGCGATGTTCGCGTGGACTCCGTCGCCGGTGTCGTACGGCGGGTTGATGCTGTTCGGCCGCACCGGGTCCTCGAGCACCTGGTCGAAGGGGAGGATGCCGTCACAGGTGCCGCCGCAGCTGTTCCACTTCGAGACGAAGGTGCCGACGGCGTGCCGGTCGCGGTTGTGCTGGTCGGTGTAGCCCGGGCGAGGGGTGATGGGCGTGACGTACACCTTGATGCCCGCGGCCCGCAGTCGCTGGAACACCTCGCGGTAGCTCGCCTCGATCTGCGCGGCGTCGCAGCCGGCCGGGAGGTCGTTGGTGCCGTAGTAGTAGAGGACCCCCGTGACCCCGTGCAGGGCCAGGACGTCGCGTTCCAGACGGGCGGCGGCGTCGAGGCCGCGGACGCCCGCACCGATGCCCGGGCAGGTCGCGGCGCTGGTGGTGCCGCCGATGCCCGCGTTGGCGACGGCGAACTGCCGGGCGGGAGGCAGTTCGGAGGTGATCCGCCGGGCGAGGTCGTCGGTCCACCGCAGGTCGGCTCCCGGGCGATTGCAGTCCGGCCCGCAGTTCGTCGACCCGGTTCCGTCGACGACCGAGCTGCCGTAGGCGACGAGACTTCCCCGCAGGCGGGGGTTGCGCACGTCGACCGCGCTGACCAGGAGGGTGGAGCCGGTCGTCTCGGTGTACGCGGTGCCGGCCGGGTCGGCGGTGTGGTCGCCCGAGCCGGGCGGGGTCAGGTAGTTGGTGCGGAAGGCGCTGTCGTGCTGCCCCGGAGCCACCGTGCCGGAGACGGAGAGCGACACCGCGACGTCGTCCTGAGCGGCGGTGCGGAGTCCGGTGGTGTCGCTCCACACCTCGCCCCCGGGTGGGACGACGACCCGGCGCCGGCCGTCGAACGTGACGGGGCGCAGGCGTCCCTCCGTCGCGGCGTCCTTGCCGTCGCTGTGTGCCACCGTCGCCGCGTCGACGGTGAGCGGTGTCTTGCCGAAGGTGTTCTGGACGCGTATCCGGACCGCGTCACCGCCCTGGCTCAGGTGGGTGATCATGCGCATCGACTGGTCGCGCAGCGGGGTGGGCGCGAGGCGCTGCTGCGAGGCGGCCCAGGAGGTGTACCAGGCGTTGCCCCCGGGACGACGGTCCGACCCGGTGCCGTCGGGTGCCGCGGCGGTGCTCGCGGACGCGGTGAGGGCGGAGGAGGCCAGGGTGAGGGCCAGGGCGGTCGCGACGCCTCGGGCCAGGGGCGCCCGGGCGGAGGAGAGCGTGCGGGCGAGGAGACGGTGCATCGGTGCCTGCCTTTCCGGCGGGACGTGACGGGTGCAGGGCTGGATCCTCCCCGGCCGGCCCCCGGCTCACGCCACTTTCTGACAACGTTGCCTAGAGACCGCTCCCCGGGTCATGGAGGCACTGCGCCGGGGGCCCGCTCCCCCGGCGCTTCGGTGTCAGCGCGGAGCCACCGGATCGAGTGCCAGTGCGGCGAAGGTCGCCAGCCAGTGGTCGGTGGTGAAGTCGCCGCGCTCCACCGCCGGCAGGCCCGCCGCGAGATGCGCCCCGGCCGCCTCGTCCAGGCGGGCCCGGGCCGGGCCCTCGGGCAGGGCGTCGGCGAGCGAACGCAGTGCGGCCGCCCTGCTGAGGGCCAGGCCGAGCAGGTGGCCGATCTGCGGGTCCGCGTGGTCGGAGACCACCGGCACCTCCAGCAGCGCGCAGGGGGCGCCGGTCGCGAGCCCGGGCAGGAAGCGGTCGAGCCACGCCGCGAGCCGCTCGGGTGCGAGGACCCTGCGCATCGCGTCGGCCTCGGTGAGCGCCGGGGACAGGAAGTCCTGCCCAGACGGTTCCCAGTGCGCGGGCGCGTCGTGGTCGTCGGCGAACCAGCTCAGCAGCCGCTCCCGCACGGCCCGTTCGGTCCCGGCCGACAGCTCGCCCGAGTCGAGTGCGAGGCCCAGCGCGAAGGCGCTGTTGGGGTGGTTGCCGTGGCGTACGGGATAGGTGGCCTTGGGCAGCCACTCGGCCAGCAGTGCGTCGACGGCGGCCACGGCCGGGCCCAGGGCCCGCGCCCAGCGCTCCCCCTCCGCGCCCCCGTGCGCCCGGCACTCGGCGGCGAGCGCGAGCAGCCAGGCCCAGCCGTAGGGGCGTTCGAAGGACGGCCGGTCGCGCAGGTAGGCGGCCTCGGTCGCGAGGTGGTCGGGGGTGAGGTGGCGGTCGAGCACGGCGACGGCGACCTCCGTGTCCGGCAGCGCGGGGGTGCCGCCGTGGCGGCGCAGCAGCCGGACGAGCAGCCAGTGCATGTGCACCGAGGAGTGCCAGTCGTAGGCGCCGTAGAAGGCCGGATGCAGGGAGCGGGGTTCGGCGCGCTCGTCGGCGGAGGTGATCAGGTGGGCGGGGAAGTTGGGGTACTCGCGGGTGATGTTCGCCAGGGCGAGCTGGGCGAAGGGGGCCGCGTGGGCGCTCAGCGGCATCAGTGGGTGGCTCCTTCGGTGACCTTCAGGTCCTGTTCGGCGGGGGTGCGGGCGGCGGCGGCCAGCAGGGCGCGCAGGCCGTGGGCGACGGTGGCGGGCGGGAGGGCGGGCGCGGTGCCGTCGGGTACCTGTTCCGGCGCCCAGGGCACGTGCGCGAAGCCGCCTCGTATGTGCGGGAACTCGGTGGCGATGAGGTGGCCGAGGCCGTAGGCCACGTGGTTGCAGACGAAGGTGCCGGCCGTGTTGGAGACGGCGGCCGGGACGCCGGCCTCGCGCATCGCGGCGACGCACGCCTTGACGGGGAGGGTGGAGAAGTAGGCGGCGGGGCCGTCCGGGACCACCGGTTCGTCGATGGGCCGGCCGCCGGCGTTGTCGGGGATGCGCGCGTCGTCGACGTTGATGCCGACGCGTTCGACGGTGACGCCCGGGCGGCCGCCCGCCTGGCCGAGGCAGAGCACCAGGTCGGGGGCCTCGGCCCGGACGGCGTCGCGCAGTGCGTCGAGGGCCTCGCCGAAGACGCAGGGCAGTTCGGCAGCGGTGACCGTGAGTCCGGCGGGCGGTTCGGCGGCCACCAGGGAGGCCGCCTGCCAGGACGGGTTCACGCGCTCCCCGCCGAAGGGGGCGAAGCCGGTGATGAGGACACGGGTCATGGGCGCTCCTTGCCGTGCGGGTGGGGTGGCGGGATCAGAAGGCGAAGAGCGCCATGATCACGGTGCAGCAGCCGAGCAGGGCGATGCCCGTCGGGAGCTGGGCCTTGATGGGCCCGTACTGGTCCTTCAGTTCGAGCAGGGTGGCCGGGACGATGTTGAAGTTGGCGGCCATCGGCGTGCACAGGGTGCCGGCGAAGCCGGCCAGCATGCCGATCGCGAGGACGGCGGGCTCGTTGCCGTGCATCTGCTGGATGAGTACGGGCCAGCCGATCGCCGCCGTCATGACCGGGAAGGCGGCGAAGGCGTTGCCCATGATGACGGTGAACAGGAACATGCCCACGCAGTAGGCGACGACGGCGAAGTACTTCGAGTCGTCGGGCAGGACCTTGTTCATGATGTCGCCGACCTGGTCGCCGACCCCGGCGGCGGCGAAGATCGAGCCGAGCACCGCCAGGAGCTGGGGCAGCAGCAGGGCGGCGCCCATCGCCTCCAGCATGGAGCGGCCCGAGTGGATCGGGACGGAAACCTTCTTCTCGCCGGTGACGAGCATGCCGACGACGAGCGCGGCGATGCAGCCGACGCCGAGCCCGAGCAGGGTGGCCTTGCCCGACTCGAAGAGCCCGGACTCGTCGAGGACGGAGGCGCAGACGATGGCCACGAGCGGGATGGTCAGCGCGGGGATGAAGATCTTGCTGCCGAGCCGGGCGGCGGCGGCCTCGCGCTGCTCGCCGGTGGTGGTGACCGGGACGCCCTTGCCGAGGAAGTTGAAGCCGGCGAGCACGATCAGGGCGAGGACGGCGACGCCGAGCGGTTCGGCGGGCAGGGTCCAGCCGCCGTTGCCCGCGGTGGCGTTGGCGACGCCGGTGCCGTAGGGGAAGGTGAGCCCGAGCAGGCCCCAGAACGCGGCGGACGTCCATCGCTTGGGGTTGCTGCGGTCCATGGCCATCTGCACGGCCATGACGACGAAGACGAGGCCTATCAGCCAGTACAGCCATTCGACCTTGATCACTTGTCGGCCCCCTCGGGAAGCGGCAGCTCGTGTTCGGCGGCGGCCTGCGCCATCTCGCGTTCGAGCTGCTTGTCCATGAGCAGCAGCCGGGCGCCGTGGATGAGGAAGGCGCAGACGGCGAGCGGGATGGCCCACAGGGCGAGCTGGGTCGGCTCGATGTCCTGGTGGTACGTCGAGTTCACGAAGCCGGTGATCAGCAGGATGGAGCCGATCGCGATGAAGCAGTCCTCGCCGAAGAAGACGCCCACGGTGTCGGCCGAGGCCGAGTAGGAACGGACCTTCTCGCGCAGCTTGTCCGGCAGTTTGGCCCCGGTGGAGCGTTCCGCCGCGGCCTCGGCCATCGGTGCCACCAGGGGCCGCACGGTCTGTGCGGGGCCGCCGATGCTGTTGAGGCCGAAGGCCGCGGTGACCTGCCGGACCAGCAGGTAGACGGTGAGGAACCGGCCGGCGCTGAGCTTGCCCAGGCGGCCGATGAGGTTGCGGGCCTGCTCGCGCAGGCCGTAGCGCTCGAGCAGCCCGATCACCGGGAGCACGATGGCGTAGACGGTGACCGAGCGGCTGTCGGCGAAGGACCGGCCGAAGGCCGCGAGGACCTCCAGCGGGTTCATCTTGCCGAGCAGTCCGGTGACGATACCGGCGACGCCCACCACGAGGACGGGGTTGCGGCGCGTGACGAATCCGAGGATCACCACGACCACACCGAGGAGAACGATCATTCGGTGGCCTTCTTCAGGCATGAGGGGGCAGGGCACGGATCCGGAGCTTCGGAACGTGACTCATGGGTCCCGGGGACCATAGCTCCAGATGCGTGGCAGATGCACGGACACTAGCGATCGTTCAACGATCTAACAAGAGGTGAATCCTCATCCCCACAGACGGCACACACCTCGGCCCTCTTGTCGGATCGTTCAACAATCGTCTACTTTCAGGGTGTGATCGACCTCAACGCAGATCTCGGTGAGGGCTTCGGCCGCTGGACCCTCACCGACGACGACGCCCTGCTCTCCGTCGTCACCAGCGCCAACGTCGCCTGCGGCTTCCACGCCGGCGACCCCTCGGTGATGCGCCGCGTCTGCGACCTCGCCGCCGAGCGCGGGGTGCGGATCGGGGCGCAGGTGTCCTACCGCGACCTGGCGGGCTTCGGGCGGCGTGCCATGGACGTGCCCGCCGACGAGTTGGCGGCCGAGGTGGCGTACCAGATCGGCGCGCTCCGGGTCTTCGCCGAGGCCGCCGGGGCCGTGGTCGCCTACGTCAAGCCGCACGGCGCGCTCTACAACCGCACCGTCCACGACGAGGGGCAGGCCCGTGCCGTCGTCGCCGGGGTCAGTCTGGCGGGCGGCGCCCTGCCCGTGCTCGGCCTGCCCGGCTCGCGACTGCTCACGGCCGCGGCCGACGCGGGGCTCACCGGCGTCCCGGAGGCCTTCGCGGACCGCGCCTACACCGCGCGGGGCACCCTGGTCCCCCGCGGCGAGCCGGGCGCGGTGGTGACGGACGAGGACGCGGTGGTACGCCGTGCGGTGGCGTTCGCCGTGGAGGGCTCCGTCGAGGCCGTGGACGGTACGGCCGTCGCGGTCGCCGCCCGCTCGCTGTGCGTGCACGGCGACACCCCGAACGCCGCCCGGATCGCCGCCCGGGTGCGTACGGCGCTGGAGACGGCCGGGGTCGGGATCGGGGCGTTCGCATGACCGGCGGTCCCTCCCTCAGTGTGCGTCCGGCAGGTCGCCACGCCCTCCTCGTGGAGTTGCCCGACGCCGAGCGCACCGCGGCCTTCCACGCCGAGGTGCTGCGCAGGCGCGCCGCCGGGACGCTGCCGCCGGTCACCGAGGTGGTGCCGGGGGCACGGACCGTCCTGCTGGACGGGGTGCCGGACCCGCGGGCGCTGGCCCGCCGGGTCGTCGGCTGGGAGGTGCCGCCGGTCGCGGACGACACGGGCGACGCGGTGGAGATCCCGGTGCGCTACGACGGGCCGGACCTGGCCGACGTGGCGGCCCTGTGGGGGGTCGCACCGGACGAGGTCGGCGCCGTCCACGGCGCGCACACCTACCGGGTCGCGTTCTGCGGCTTCGCGCCCGGCTTCGGCTATCTCACCGGGCTGCCGCCCCGGCTGCACGTCCCCCGGCG
Organism: Streptomyces coelicoflavus; assembly: GCF_045041415.1. NCBI lineage: Bacteria > Bacillati > Actinomycetota > Actinomycetes > Kitasatosporales > Streptomycetaceae > Streptomyces > Streptomyces coelicoflavus. Next base: position 103,781 of record NZ_CP108218.1, read on the forward strand.
GTCCACGCCCAGGACCCGGGTGCCGGCCGGCGCGGTCGCCCTCGCCGGTCCCTACAGCGCGGTCTATCCCCGTGCCACCCCGGGCGGCTGGCAGCTGATCGGCACCATGCCCGACCCGCGCCCGCTGTGGGACCCGGAGCGGGAGCGGGCGGCGCTGCTCACGCCGGGGACACGGGTGCGGTTCGTCACGGCGGACGGCGCGGGGACGGTGACCGCGGGCCCGGGGGCCGGCGCGGAGACGGCGGCCGGTCAGGTCACTGCGGCCGGCACGAGGACGGCGGCCAACGGGCCCGGTCGGGTCACGGCGGGCAGCGCGAGGGCGACAGGCGCCGGGGCCGGCCGCACCACCACGGCCCGTGTGCGCCCGGAGGCCGGGGCATGACGGCCAAGCTGACCACGGTGCGTTCCGGTGCGCTCACGACGGTGCAGGACGCGGGCCGGCCCGGCCACGCCCACCTGGGCGTCCCCCGCTCCGGTGCGCTGGACGCGCCCGCGATGCGGCTCGCCAACCGCCTCCTCGGCAACGACCCGGGCGCCGCCGTCCTGGAGACGACCCTGACGGGCTGCGCCCTGCGGCCTGACCGGGACGTCACCGTCGTGGTCGGCGGGGCGCCCTGCCCGGTGACGGTCGACGCCGGGCCGGTCGCCTGGGGCGCCCCGGTGCGGGTGCCGGCGGGCTCGGTCCTGGACGTGGGGGCGGTGACCGCCGGGGTGCGCTCCTACGTGGCCGTCGCGGGCGGCGTCGCCGTCGAGCCCGTCCTCGGCAGCCGCTCGACGGATCTGCTCTCGGGGCTGGGCCCGGACCCGCTGCGGGACGGGGACGTCGTGGCGGTGGGCGCTCCCCCGCGGCCGGTGCCGCCGCCCGTCGCCGCCCCCTGGCCCGGTCCGCCGGCCGAACTGGTCCTGCCGGTGTGCCCGGGCCCGCGCGCCGACTGGTTCTCCCCGGCCACGCTGCGCACGCTCACTTCGGCCGCCTACCGCGTCTCCCCGCACAGCAACCGCATCGGGCTGCGCACCGAGGGGCCGCCGCTCGAGCGGGCGTCGACGGGTGAACTGCCCAGTGAGGGCATGGTTCTGGGCGCCGTACAGGTCCCGCCGGACGGACGCCCGGTGATCTTCCTGCACGACCACCCGACGACCGGGGGCTACCCCGTCGTCGCGGTCGTCCCGGAGCCGGCTCTCGCGGCGGCGGCCCAGGCCGCGGCCGGAACACCGCTGCGTTTCACGCTCGCCTGACGGCCGGCCAACCGGCCGCCGCCCCGACCGCGTACCAGAAGAGGTCCGGTGCGTTGAAGGTGGAGCCGAGGACCAGTCGGGCCGCCGTGCTCTGCCCGGCGAGGTACGCCGGCCCGCCGGTGAGCTGGAGGAACTCCACCGCCCAGCTCACCGCCAGGGCGAGCACGGCGGCCTTCCCCGGTGCCGTCCGCGGCGCCGCCACCAGGACGAGCGCGAACAGCAGCAGGGTGTAGAGCGCGTCTCCCCCGTACTTGGCCACGTCCCCCGCCGCCACGGCCCTGAGCGCCAGTCCGGCGCCGACGATCGCCACCGCGGCCACCGCGGCCGCGAGGCGCATACGGGCGGGTGCGGGTGTGCACCTGCGTGTCGCATCGTCCTCGCGCACGGCGAACCGGGGGAAGGGGGAAGTCATGCGTCCATTGTGTGCCCGGTTCCGCCACCGATTCTCCGCGATTCTCCGCGGGCTGTGGCGGACGCGCGTAGACCTCGGGCACCATCGTCTCGCACCGCACGGCTGCGTTGGTCAGTTTCCGCAATCCGCCGGGACGCGAGTGGAGTGGGGTCAGTGCTTGAAGTCGAGTTCGATGAGGGCGCGTTGGCCCGGATACGGGTGGCGCGCGGCAGCGACGCCCTGTGGGAGACGGTGCTGAGCCTCCAGTTGCTCCAGGACGGCCGGGAGCCCCTGACCCACGATCCCTGGCGGCACGAGGTGCGCAGGGCACTGCACCGGGCCGGGCTGGCCGACGACGTCAGGGCGTTGATGTCGCTCTGCCCGGCCGAAGGCTACTTCCCTGACTTCCTGACGCCCGGTCTCGGGGACCTCGCACTGGAGGACGCCGTGGACCGGGTGCAGTCAACGCCCCGGCACCGGCTCGTCGCCGAACTGGCCCGGTTGTGCGCCCGGTCGCGCGGTCCGGTGCCGCGCAGCGTGCGGTGGGTCGCCACCGGGGAGTCGACGGCACTGCGCTGGCTCGGCGGCACGTTGCGGCGGTACCACGCCGTGGCGGTGGCGCCGTACCTGTCCGTGATCCGCGCCCGGGCCGGCCAGGACCGGGCCCGCCGGGCCGAGGCGGCGCTCACCGGCGGGGCGGAGGCGCTGCTGGCCGGCTACGCGGAACTGCCGGGCTGGCGACGGCCCGACGGCACCCGGCTCGCCGCCCCCTACCCCGAGCCCAGGCTGCTGCGGCTGGGCGGGCGCCCGCTGACGCTGGTGCCCGCCTTCTTCTGCGTACGCACCCCGCTGGCCCTGGTGGACGAGTCGCTGCCGCACGTACTGGTGCACCCGCTGGGCCCGGAGCCCGGCTGGCTCCCGCGGTTGCGGGCCGGCGCGGACAGGCCGTCCGTCGCGCGGCTGATCGGCGCCTCCCGGGCCTGGATGCTGGAGTCCCTGGAGGCGCCGATGACGACGACGGCCCTGGCCGCCGCGCTGTGCCTGGCGCCCTCCACGGCGAGCCGGCACGCCGCCGTGCTGCGCGAGGCGGGGCTGGTGAGCACCCGGCGCGAGGGCAACCGGGTGCTGCACCGCCGCACGGCGCTCGGGGCCGCCCTCCTGGAGGGTCAGCAGGTGGGCACGCCCGGGAGCCAGGCGTCGGCCACGTCGATGAAGATGTTGGAGACGTAACCGCCGTAGTCGGGCAGGTAGGACCAGGCGTCGTTGCTGTAGCCGTCGTAGTTCACGAGCTGGCCGTGGACCTGGCACCGCACCCGCACGGTCGTGGGCCCGGGCAGGCTCGCCACGCGCGTGGACGCGGTCGTCGCCTGCTGCCGGACGCTCACGTCGGTGCCCCAGGTCGGGAAGGACGTGGTGTCGCCGCCGCCCTCGGTCCACAGGTAGGTGACGGTCACCCAGCCGTTGTCGTTCAGCCCGACGTTGTAGAAGGTGCCGTCGGCGAGGTCGATGCCGGCCGGGTTGGCGACCTGGCGGCCGAACTCGTCGCGCCCGCCGTTGTATCCGTCCTCGTAGGCGGCCTGGGCCTCGGGAAGGCCCTGGGGCAGGTCCTTCCACTGCTCGCGCTGCGCCGAGGGGTTCCAGTGGTCGTCGTGGGTGTTCCACGGGCCGACGTCCCACACGGGCGCCGTCTCGCAGCGGGCGGGCCCGCACACCTGCACCGAGTACTGGCCGCTGCCCTTGGGTGACAGGGCCCGGCGGGAGGGCAGCGCCACGAAGTGGTCGTTCGCCTGGATGACGTGCCCGTTGGCGGTGGTGTGCCCGACGAGGCCCTCGCGGGTGGCGTAGACACGGGCGGAGAACGCGGCGGCCCTGGTCGCCGGTGCGGACTCGGCGGGAGCGGTGCCGCCGCCGTCCGCCGTCAGGGTCACCGCCCGTACGGCCGCGGTGGGTTCGCCCTTGGCGTTCCACAGAGTGAGCCGGGCCTGGACGTCGACGACGTCCCGGGGCAACTCGGCCGGGGCGCCGGCCGCCGCACGCCGCCACTCGGTCCAGGTGCCGTCGGCCGCGCGGCCGCGCACGTCGACCTCGACGCCCGCCGTGTCGGGCACCGTCGCGTCGAGGTCCACGGCGACCCGGTTCACGGGCCGGTCCACGTGGTGCGTGTCCAGCACCGCCGAGGCGTAGCCGCGGTCCCGGCCGAGGGACGCGGGGCTGACGGAGCCGTCACGCACCCGCAGGGCGCCGGAGCCGTACCGGACGTTGACGTCGTCGGTGCCGGTCCGGGACAGGTCCGCGCGCCAGGACACCGGGGCGGGCGGGACGGCGGCGTCGGCGGGCGCGGCGGGCGCGGCGGCGAGGGCCGTACCGGCGAGGGCGAGCAGGCACACCGTGCCGCTCAGGGCCCGTCGGGCGCGGGGTCTGCGGCGCGGGGCAAAGCCGCGGCGCCGGAGGGCAGGTGTCAGCATGTGGGCACTCCTGGGAGCCAGGCGTCGTCGACGTCGATGAAGATGTTGGAGACGTAACCGCCGTGGTCGGGCAGGTACGACCAGGCGTCGTTGCTGTAGCCGTCGTACTCGACGAGGCCGCCGTGGACCTGGCAGGCCACGCGGACGGACGTCGGTCCGGGCAGACTCGCCACCCGTGCGGAGTCGGTCGTCGGCTGCTGACGGATGCTCACGTCGGTCCCCCAGGTGGGGAAGGGGGTGCCGGTGGCGCCGTCGTCGTCGCCCTGGACCAGGCTCATGTAGTAGGCCCAGTCCCAGTTCGGGCCGGGGTCGGTGTGGTCGTTGCCGGGGACCTCGCTGTGTCCGACGATGTGCGCGCGGTCCTTGGGGATGCCGTACTTGTCGGTGAGGTAGCGGGTCAGCGCCGCCGACGAGCGGTACATGGCGTCGGTGAACCAGGCGGGGTCGTCGACGTAGCCCTCGTGCTCCACGCCGACGGAGTACGGGTTCGCCGAGCGCGCGTGCCAGGCGGTGTCGCCCTCGCGGACCGTCTGGGTGATCTGCCCGTCGGAGGACCGCACCACGTAGTGGGCGCTGACCTGGGCGGAGGGATTCTGGAACCAGCTGATGGACCCGGCGTACGAGCCCTGCGTGACGTGCACGACGACGGTCGTGATCGCCGAACTGCGGCCCGTCGCGTAGTTGCCGGAGTAGGCCGGGTTCCAGAGCGCCGAGGGGTACTCGGCGGCGGCCGCGAGCCCCGCGTCGGCATCGGTCCGCGCGTACGGTCCGCGTTCGGGCCGCACGGTGCGCGGGGCGACGGCGACCTGTTCGCCACCGTCGGCACGGGTCCGTACGCCCTCGCCGAGGATCTCGTAGACGGCGTCGGCGTACAGGCGGGCCGCGGCCTCACCGCCCGGGGCGCCGTAGCGGGCGGTGACGGGGTACCAGGCGCCGAGCCGGTCGCGGTCGGCGGCGTCGAGACCGGCCTCGTCGGCCAGGGCGCGCAGCACGGCGGCGGCGCCGTCGATGTTGGCGCCGGTGTCCGTCCTGAGGTCGGCGAGGCTCGCGCCGGTGAGCCGCGCGGCCCGTTCCAGGGTGTGCCGTTCGGGGTTGCTGACCAGGTGCATCATGCCGTAGCCGTTGTCCTGGCTGGGCTGTCCGGCGTGGCCGTCGAGGCGGGTCTCGCCGTAGCCGACGGCGACCAGGAGGTCCCGGGGGACGTCGTGGGCGTCGGCCGCGCGGGCGAACGCCGCGTTGACGGGGGCGTCGGCCGGGGCGGGCGGGGCGGGTGCCGCGGCGGCCGGGGACGGCTGGCCGGTCAGGGCCAGAGCCGCCGCGACCGCCGCGGCGCACAGCGCGGTGCGCGCACGTCTTGCGGGGAGTCCGGAGGACATGTGGGTGCTCCGCTCTCTCCGGTGCCCGTGGGGGGTGTGGGGTGGCGGCCGCACGGGCACCGGGGGGCGCGGCCGGCCGGTTGTGTGGACCGAACCCGCCCTTGAGCAACGGGAGTTGTCCGCACACCGGTCGTCGCATCATGGATCGCCCAACTTGACGTGAGCAAGTCATTGCAGCCTGAACGAAAGAGCCGGCCAACTCGCCGCCGCCGAAGGGCAGCCCGAGGGACCGCGATTCCAACAACTGCTTCCCGCAGGCGCATTGACCGCAACGGGCTTTCTGCCTAACGTCCCGGTCAAGCTCTGTTGAATCCTTTCAGCGCCCCAGCCCCCCACGCTCGGGCGGCCCCACGCGAAAGAAGCGCATGCACCGAATCCCCTCACGCCGTGCCTCCGTACTCGTCGCCGCCGTGTCCTCCCTCGGTCTTCTCACCGCCGCGTGCGGCGACGGCGACGGTCCGGCGGACGGCGACACGGCGACGAACGCCAAGAACGCCGAGGCCTCCCCCAACGCGCCCATCAGGACGGGCCTGACCGTCGGTTTCCTTCCCAAGCAGGTGAACACGCCGTACTTCTCGGTCGCCGACAAGGGCGGGGAGCGCGCCGTCGAGGCACTGGGCTCGACCTTCAGGGAAGTGGGCACGGACCAGGGCGCCGACGCCTCCGGACAGGTGTCCCACATCAACGACCTCACCGCACAGGAGGTCGACGCGATCGCCGTCTCGGCGCTGGACCCCGACGCGCTGTGCGACTCCCTGAAGCAGGCCATGGACAAGGGCGTCAAGGTCGTCACCTACGACTCCGACACGAAGCCCGAATGCCGCTACGCCTTCGTCGCACCCGCGAGCGCCGAGGACATCGCCGTTCGCCAGCTGGAACTGCTCGGTGAGCAGATCGGCTACCGGGGTGACGTGGCGATCCTGTCCGCCGCCCGGACGGCGACGAACCAGAACGCCTGGATCAGCAGCATCAGGAAGGAGCTGGACGACCCCCGGTACAAGGACATGCGGCTGGTCGACGTCGCCTACGGAGACGACGAGGCGGAGAAGTCGTACCGGAAGACCGAGGAGCTGCTCCGGGAACACGGGAACCTGAAGGGGATCATCTCTCCCACCACCAACGGGATCAAGGCGGCCGCGAAGTACCTCTCCCAGTCGTCGCACAAGGGCGAGGTGAAGCTCACCGGGCTCGGCGCACCCAATGACATGCGTCCGTACATCGAGGACGGCACGGTGGAGGCGTTCCTGCTGTGGGACCCGGCCAAGCTCGGCGAGCTGGCCGGTCACGCCGCGGTGGCCCTCGCCTCCGGGCAGATCACCGGCCGGGAGGGGCAGATGTTCCTGGCCGGGGACATGGGCTGGTTCAAGCTGGGCGGGAACGGCGTCATCACCCTCGGCGATCCGACGGTCTTCGACGCCGGGAACATCGACGACTACGACTTCTGACGTCCGCCTCCGGCGGCGGTGCCCCCGCCGCCGGAGTCACCGCCGTCCCCTCCGGGCGGCCCGGGGCTGCCGGAGCCGCCGCCCGGGCCGCCGGCGTTCAGGTGCTGAAGCGCCTCGACCAGTTCGTGGCAGGCCCGTTCCACCGACCGTCTGGTGTTGAGCTGTTCGCTGATCACCGCGGAGAGGAGGAGGGCGGTCAGTCCGAGGGTGCCGTTGAACGCCTGGAGCTTCATCATCGTCTCGATCTCGGTCAGCTTTCCGAACGAGCCGGCCCCCTGCCGGGCCACGACGGTGGCCAGGACGGAGGCGAAGAGCGCGCACGGGATGCCGCCCGCCAGCTGGAAGCGCAGCGCCGACCAGATGAGGATCGGATACGTCAGGAACAGCACGCTGACCGAGCTGTACATGATCAGCGGTATCAGGACGCACACGACGACGGTGAGCCCGACGGCCTCGGTCCAGCGCATGGACGGGGGCGGCAGGCGAGCGCGGTACAGCAGGAGCAGGAGCGGGGTGACGAGGACGACCCCCATGGCGTCTCCGACCCACCAGGCCAGCCAGACGATGCCGAGATCACCAACGGGGAGCTTGTCCGACAGCAGGAGCATGCCGACGCCCGCCCAGGAGCTGATCAGCATGGCGGTCAGCGCCCCCAGGAAGACGAGCGCCAGCCCGTCCCGCAGCCGGCTCAGGCTCACGCGGAAGCCCACCGCGCGCAGCATCAGCCAGGCACAGACGGGGGCGGCGGTGTTGCCGGCCACGATGCCGGCGGCCTCGGGCCCCGGAGCGCCCAGGGAGAGGATGACCAGCAGCGCGCCCAGGGCGATGCCCGGCACGCACCACGGCCCGAACAGGAGCAGGCAGGCGACCGCGAGGCCGGTGGGCGGCCAGATGGGCGTGACGACGGACCCGTCGGCGGTCAGCTGCTGGGACAGTCCGAGCCGCCCGGCCGCGTAGTAGCAGCCGGCGACCAGCAGCGTCGCACAGGCGAGGAGGACCGGTCGCGGCCATGCACGGATACCCACCACAGCAGCCATCAGACACCGGTGCCGCCGGGTCGGCGAGGTGGGAGGCGGGCCGTCCCGCCCTACGGCGTAACGGAGCGCCCGTCGTGGCCGACGACGAGCACGGCCGCGTCGTCCTCGTGCCCGATCAGCGCGGCGTTCTTGAGCACGGCGGCGGCCAGCGCGTGTGCCTCCATGCCGACGGCGGCGGCGAGGCTCGCCAGCCGCACCACCCGTTCCAGACCGTCGTCGACGCTCAGCGACGGGCCCTCCACCACGCCGTCCGTGACCAGGACGAACACCCCGCCCGTGCCCAGCCGGTACCGGGTCACCGGATAGTCGGCGCCCTCCAGGACGCCCAGCGGCGGTCCGCCCTCGTCCCGGCAGACCTCCCCCCTGCCGTCCGCGGTGGCCCGGACGCACGGGATGTGGCCGGCCCGGGCGCTCTCCAGCAGGCCGGTCGCCGGGTCGTAGCGCATGAAGGTGCAGGTGGCGAACAGGTCCTTGTTGAGGGAGAGGACCAGTTCGTTCGTGCAGGCGAGGAGGTCGCCGGGCTCGCCGGTGACGGAGGCGAGCGCCCGCAGACCGACCCTCACCTGGCCCATGAAGGCGGCCGCGTCGATGGCGTGCCCCTGCACGTCCCCGACGGAGAGGCCGATGCGGCCGTCGGGGAGGGTGAAGGCGTCGTACCAGTCGCCGCCCACGTTGAGTCCGGCGTACGCGGGCGAGTAGCAGGCGGCCAGGTGGATGCCGGGTACGGAGGGCAGGTCCGCGGGGAGCATGTCGCGCTGGAGGGCGATCGCCAGCTCCACCTGCGACCGCCGCAGCTCGGCCAGCTCCCTCGCCTGTGTGGTCAGCGAGGCCAGCCGGTCGAGCAACTCTTCACCGTCGGGTGCGGGACGTTTGCGGAACATCGGGCCACTCCCCGCCAGGCCGCCTCTCCCGGCAGAGGCCTCTCGGCCCCCTGGACAGTGCAAGTCTGTCACCCGGGGCGGAAAAGGTCATGCGGAGCCGTCCGGGTTCCGCGGCCCGCCGGGCCCGGGGCGGCGGCGCGTTCCGTACCCTTGCCGCATGCGCACGCGCCCCACGCTGACCTGGACCCCGGGAACCGACCTGCCGCCGGGCACCACGGACCCGGAGCCGGTCGCGGACGCGCTGCGGACGGGCGGCGTCCTGGTGCTCAGCGGGGCGGGCATCTCCACGGAGTCGGGCATCCCCGACTACCGGGGCGAGGGCGGGAGCCTGAGCCGGCACACGCCGATGACCTACCAGGACTTCACCGGCTCCCCCGAGGCCCGCCGCCGGTACTGGGCGCGCAGTCATCTCGGCTGGCGCACCTTCGGCCGCGCCCGGCCCAACGCGGGGCACCGCTCGGTCGCGGCGTTCGCGCGGCACGGTCTGCTCACCGGTGTGATCACGCAGAACGTCGACGGTCTGCACCAGGCCGCGGGCAGCGAGGACGTCGTGGAGCTCCACGGCAGCCTGGACCGGGTCGTCTGTCTGTCGTGCGGTGTCTTCAGCGCGCGCCGTGACCTGGCCCGGCGGCTGGAGGAGGCCAACCCGGGCTTCTCGCCGGTGGCCGCCGGCATCAATCCGGACGGCGACGCCGACCTCACCGACGCGCAGGTCGGGGACTTCCGGGTGCTGCCCTGCACGGTCTGCGGCGGCATCCTCAAACCGGACGTGGTGTTCTTCGGCGAGAACGTGCCGCCGGGCCGCGTCGAGCACTGCCGCGAGCTGGTGCGCGCAGCGTCCTCGCTGCTGGTCCTCGGCTCCTCGCTGACGGTGATGTCCGGGCTCCGCTTCGTCCGCCAGGCGGCCGGGGCGGGCAAGCCGGTACTGATCGTCAACCGGGACGCCACCCGCGGGGACCGGCTGGCCGTCACCCGGATCGCGCTCCCGCTGGGGCCGGCCCTGACGAGGGTGGCCGAGGGGCTGGGCCTGACCGTCGAGGACGCGGCGACGGCCTGACCAGGCGGTCCGCGTCCGGCACGGGTCGGAAATCTCCCCGCGTCACCCCCTTGACCGTGGTCCCGGCACTCCATACAGTCCTCGCACCTCACGAGGTACATCGATTAACCAATCGTTAACCGCTTGGTTGGAGACCACCCCTGTGCGCTCATCGCTGACACGGCGCGAACTGCTCGCCGCCGGTTCCGGTCTGGCCGCGGCCGCTGCCCTGCCCGCTCTGTCCGGCTGCTCGTCGCTGGCGTCGGCGGACTCCGACCCGGACACCCTCGTCGTCCACACCCAGCTCGGCACCACCGCGCCCGGCTCCCCCACGTACCTCGCGGCCGTGGACCGCTTCCGCGAGGAGAACCCGGGGGTGAAGGTCAAGAACCTGGTCAACGGCGACGACCTCGCCCAGGTCTACGAGACCTCACGGCTGGCCCGCAAGGAGGCCGACGTCGTGATGGTCAACCTGTACGACAAGACGCTGGCCTGGACGGACGTCGGCGCGACCGTGGACGTCAAGCCCTATCTCGACGACTGGGGGCTGCGCGGGCGCGTCCTGCCCGCCGCGCTGGCCGACTGGACGGACGACGAGGGCCGGGTCCGGGCCTTCCCCTACTTCGCCACGAACTGGCCCGTCGCCTTCAACCGCGCCCTGCTCGACCGGGCCGGGGTCGACGCGATCCCCACCACCGGGGACCAGCTGATCGCGGCGGCCCGCAAGCTGCGAGCCAAGGGCATCGCCCCGGTGACCGTGGGCGGCAACGACTGGACCGGCCAGAAGCTGCTGGCGCAGATCATCCAGACGTTCCTGTCCCAGGACGAGGCCCGGCACGTCTACTCCACGGGGGACTTCGGCGGTCGCGGCGCACGCCGGGGCATCGAGTACTTCGCGCACCTGCGCGACGCCGGTGTGTTCGCGGACAAGGCCCAGGGCCTCACCTCCGACTCGATGACCACCCAGTTCAACACCGAGGAGGCGGCCGTCCAGTCGGCGATGTCCTCCGCGCTGGCCAAGGTGCCCGAGAAGGTGGCCCGGCACACGGAGGTCGGCGGCTGGCCACTCGCGGACGGCGCGGCGCACGACGGTCCCACCGTCATCCGCGCCTACACCCTGATCGGCTTCTGGATCAGTCCCAACGGCGTCCGCAAGATCGAGCAGGTCGAGAAGTTCCTGCGGTTCATGTACCGCGAGGACGTCGTCGCGCGGTTCGTCACCGAGAGCGGCCGGGACATGGCCCTGCGCACGGACGCCGTCTCCACCGGCTTCCCGCTGGTCGGGGCGGCCCAGCGGCTCGGCTCCGAGGTGAGCCAGGTGCTGCTGCCCGACGTGTACGTGCCGCCCGCCGCCGCGCAACCGCTGATCACCGCGACCAGCACGTCGTTCACCCGCGGCACCAGCCCGGCCCGGGTGCGCGCCGCCCTCGAGTCCGCGTACCGGTCCGTATGAGCCGCCCGTCCGCCTCCGGTACCGCTGTCCCCTCCGTCCCCCTCCCCCGTCCCACCCGTTCCCCGGGAGTCACCGCATGACGACGCTCACGACGACGCCGGACGGGAGCGCGGCCCGCAGGTCCGTCCCGCCGCCCTCCCCCGCCCCGGCCGCGGGCCGGCCCCGGCAGGGCGGCACCGTCCTCGCGGTGCCCGCGCTGGTGTGGTACCTGGTCTTCATGGTCGGGCCGCTGCTCGCGATCTTCGTGATCGCGGCCCTGCACTGGCCGGGCATGCTCCAGCCGGTGTCCTTCGCGGGCCTGGACAACGCCCGGGTGGTGCTGGACGACCCGGTGTTCTGGGACGCGGTCCGCAACACCGCCGTGCAACTGGCCGTCGCCGTCCCGGTGATGATCGTCTGCGCGTTCATGCTCGGGTACTACGTCGCCCAGCGGCCGCCCGGCCACCGGGTCATCCGGTATCTGCTCTTCATCCCGGGGCTCATCTCGACGCCCGCGAAGGCGATGGTCTTCTACGCGGCGCTGTCCCCGGACGGCCTGGTCAACGGCGGGCTGGAGAGCATCGGTCTGGGCTCCCTGGCCGACGCCTGGCTGGCCTCGCCGTCGACGGCGCTGGCATGTCTGATCGCCCTGGACATCTGGGCCGGCATCGGCTTCACCGCCGTACTGTTCGCCGCCCGGCTGGGCAGTGTGCCGGACGAGCTGGGCGAGGCCGCGCAGCTGGACGGGGCGGGGCACTGGCGGACGATGTGGTCGGTCCACTTCCCCGTCATCCGCGACTACGTGGGCGTGGTGACGATGCTCCAGTTCCTGTGGACGCTGTTCGGCTCCGCGCAGCACGTACTGCTGCTCACGCAGGGCGGGCCCGGCACGTCGTCGACGACGCTGTCGTTCCTCGTCTACCAGAAGGCGTTCATCGCCGCCGACCTCGGCTACAGCCAGACCGTCGGCGTCCTCCTCTTCCTCGCCGGACTCGTCGGGCTGCTGACGATCCGCCGCGTCTTCCGCCAGAACTACTGATCGGAGCAGCACTGATGAAGCTCGGCAAGCGCTGGCTCCCGGCCCACATCCTGGTGTGGACGTACGCGGTGCTGCTCGTCGTCCCGCTGTACTACTTCCTCGCCTCGGCGTTCAAGTCGAACGACGAGATCTTCGCGCACCCCTTCGCCCCGCCGTCCTCCCTGGGGTTCGGCAACTTCCGCACCGCCTTCGAGAGCGCCGACCTCGGGCTCGCGGTCGTCAACTCGGCGCTGGTGACGGTGTTCTCGCTGGCGCTGACCCTGCTGCTGGCGATCCCTGCCGCGTTCGCGCTGGCGCGTTCGACCGGGCGGCTGGCGGGTGTCGTCGAGAAGGTCTTCTCTCTCGGCTTCCTGATCCCGACGTTCGCGGCGCTCTTCCCCACCTTCCTGCTCGCGGCGGCCACCGGGCTGTTCCACACCCGGATCTTCATGGTGCTGTTCCTGCCCGCGACGGCGCTGCCGCTGTCGGTGGTGATCCTGGTGCAGTTCATGCGCACCATCCCGCCGGAGATGGAGGAGGCCGCCCGGCTGGACGGGGCGTCCACCTTCGCGGTGCTGCGGCACGTCTACACGCCGATGTGCCTGCCGGGCATCGCCACGGTGCTGCTGCTGAACTTCCTGACCTTCTGGAACGAGTACCTGTACTCGCTGGTCATCATCGGCCCCGACCCGGCGCAGCGTACGGTCCAGGTGGCGCTGCCCACGCTGAAGTCGATCACCGGCACGGACTACGGCGTGCTGACGGCGGGCACGGTGCTGACGCTGGTGCCGGTGTGGGTCGTCTACACGCTGCTCCAGAAGCGCATGCAGCACGCCCTGGTCAGCGGGGCGGTGAAGATGTGAGCGTCTCCAGCGAGCGGGCCGGGCGCCGGCCCACGATCAAGGCGGTCGCGGCGGCGGCCGGGGTGTCGACGGCCGCCGTGTCCCAGGCCTTCAACAACAAGGGCCGGCTGTCCGAGGCGACGCGCCGCCGGATCCTGGACACCGCGCTGGAGCTGGGCTGGTCGCCCAGCGCCTCCGCCGCGGCGCTGCGCAACGCCCGCACCCGCAGCCTCGCCCTGGTGGTGCGGCGGCCCACGGACGTCCTGGGCTCCGACCCGCACTTCAGTGAGCTGATCACCGGCATAGAGGGTGAGTTGGCGCCGCGCGGCTACGGACTGCTGCTGCACCTGGTGAGCGGTCACCGCGAGGAGAACGCGCTGTACGAGCGGCTCGCGGCCGAGGGCCGGGTGGACGGCGCCGTGCTCACCGACGCCCGTGACGACGACGCCCGGCCCGCGCTGCTCGCCCGCCTCGGGCTGCCCGCGGTGCTGCTCGGTGCGCCGGACGGCACGGCCGTCGTCCCGCGCGTCGGACTGCGCGACCAGGGCGCCGGGATCGCCGAGGCCGTCGCGCACCTGCTGGCCCTCGGCCACCGGCGCGTCGCCTACGTCAGCGGGCCGCCCGAACTCCAGCACACCCGCGTGCGCAGGGCGGCGTTCGAGGGGGCCCTGCGCGAGGCGGGGCTGCGCCCGTTCGCGGTGCTGCCCACCGACTTCAGCGAGCGGCGCGCCGTCGGTGCCACCGAGGCGCTTCTGGACTCCGCCGACCGGCCCACCGCGATCGTGTACGCCAACGACTCGATGGCGGTCTGCGGCATCGGCACCGCGCAGCGCGCCGGACTGGCCGTACCCCGGGACGTGTCCGTCGTCGGCTACGACAACCTGCCGCTCGGCAGCTGGCTCCACCCCCGGCTGACCACGGTCGACCAGCAGGTGCAGCGGGTGGGCGCGGCCGCCGCCCGCATGCTGCTCGCCCTGTGCGGCGAGGAGGTCGAGGACACCGCCCTCGCCGAACGGCCGCGCCTGGTCGTACGCGAGTCGACGGGGCCCGCCCCCGCCTGACCACCACCCGGCCGCGGCACGTCGCCGCGGCCACGCACCATCCGCACCCCCACCACCCGAGAAGGACCATGCGACGCCACAGCGCCCAGCTCACCCACCAGCCCGACGTCCTGCCCTGGCTCGGCGCCAACTTCTGGTCCCGCACCGGCGGCCCGCTGATGTGGCGGAACTACGACCCGGCGATCGTCCGTGACGAACTGCGGGTGCTCGCCGACCACGGCCTCAACACGACCCGTTCCTTCTTCTACTGGCCGGACTTCCACCCGGAGCCCGACCGGATCGACGACGAACTGTGCGCGCGGTTCGGGGACTTCCTCGACGCCCACGTGGAGACGGGCATGGGGACCATACCGACGTTCATCGTCGGCCACATGTCCGGCGAGAACTGGGACCCCGTCTGGCGCGGCGGCCGTGACCTGTACGAGGACGTGTGGATGGTGGGCCGCCAGGCGTGGTTCGTTTCCCGCATGGCGCGGCGCTTCAAGGACCACCCGGCGGTGACGGGCTGGCTGATCACCAACGAGATGCCCGGCTACGGGCGGATCTACCAGGTCGACCCGCCGTCCTCGGACGTGGTGACCGCGTGGGCCCAGGCCATGTGCAACGCGGTGCGGGCGACGGGCGCGACGCAACCGGTGTCGCTGGGCGACGGCGCGTGGGGCATCGAGGTGACCGGCCGCGACAACGGTTTCTCGCTGCGCGAGACGGCCGAGTACGTCGACTTCGTGGGCCCGCACGTGTACCGCTCGGACACCGACCGGCCGCGCCAGCACTACCGGGCCGCCTTCGAGTGCGAGCTGGCCTCGGTGACCGGACAGCCCGTCGTGCTGGAGGAGTTCGGGTTGTCCACGGACACCGTCTCGGCCGCCAACGCGGGCGTGTACTACCGGCAGACCCTGCACAACTCGCTGCTGGGCGGCGCCACCGGCTGGCTCGCGTGGAACAACACCGACTACGACGACCTGTGGGACCAGGCCCCTTACGACCACCACCCCTTCGAGATGCACTTCGGCATCACCGACGCCACCGGGGCGCCCAAGGAGCCGCTGCGGGAACTGGCCGCCTTCGCCGAGGTGCTGAAGGCGGTGGACTTCGCGCACTGCGCCCGCTCGGACGCCGACGCCGCACTGGTCGTCCCGGCCTTCCTCGAACGGGGCTATCCCTACAGCCGCCCCGCCGACCGGCCGCTCATCTTCACGTCCCTGCACCAGGGTTACGTCACCGCGCGCGCCGCCGACCTGCCGGTGACCCTCACCCGCGAGGCCGACGGACTGCCGGGCGAGGCGTCGCTCTACCTGCTCCCCGCCACCCGGCAGTTCACCACCCGTACCCGCAGGGAGCTGGCCCGCCGGGCCGCCGAGGGCGCCACCGTGTACCTGTCGTTCTGCTCCGGCGAGCATCCGGCCACGCGCGGCCCCTGGTTCGACGACCTCGACGGGCTCTTCGGCGTCGAGTCGCAGCTGTCCTACGGCGTCGCCGAGCCGATCGGGGACGACGTGCTGGAGATGACGTTCACCGAGGACTTCGGCGACCTGCGCGCCGGGGAGGTGCTGCGCTTCCCGGTCGCCGGGAACGAGGACAGCCGGGCCTACCTTCCGGTCGTACCACGCGCGGGCCGGGTCGTCGCGGTGGACGCCCACGGGCGGCCGGCCCTGATCGTGCACGAGACCGGGGCGGGCCGGACGGTGCTGGCCACGTATCCGCTGGAGCACATGGCGGCCCGCACGGCACGCGTCAACCCCGAGGCCACGCACCGTCTCTACGCCGCGCTGGCGCGGGTGGCGGGCGTGCGGCGGCCCGTCACGGTCGCCGATCCGCACGTCTCGGCGGACGTCCTCGTCCACGCCGACGGCCGCCGTTTCGTGTGGCTGGTCAGCCAGAGTCCCGAGCCGCTCGTCGTCCGTCCCGCCACCGAGGGCAGGCTGCACGGCCTCGCCGACGGCGCACCGGTCGAGGACGTGCCGCTCGACGCGTACGGCGTCGCGGTGCTGGAGCTGCGATGACCGTCCCGCGCTTCCGCGATCCGGCCGCACCGGTGCCGGACCGCGTCCGTGACCTGCTGGGCCGTATGACCCTCGCGGAGAAGGTCGGTCAGCTCAACCAGCGCATGTACGGCTGGGACGCCTACGAGCGCGCCGGGGAGGGTCACCGCCTCACGGACGCCTTCCGCGCGGAGGTGGCCGCCTTCGACGGCATGGGGGCGCTGTACGGGTTGCAGCGGGCCGACGCCTGGTCCGGTGTCGGCTTCGCGGACGGTCTCGACGCGACGGACGGGGCGCGGACGGCGGCGGCCGTGCAGCGGTACCTCGTGGACCGCACCCGGCTCGGCATCCCCGCGCTGCTGGTGGAGGAGATGCCGCACGGCCACCAGGCGCTGGACGGGACGGTGCTCCCGGTGAACCTCGCGGTCGGCGCCACCTGGGACCCGGGCCTGTACGCCGACGCGGTGACCGGGGCGGCCGCCGAACTGCGGGCGCGTGGCGCGCACATCGCGCTGGTCTCGGCCCTCGACCTGGTGCGCGATCCGCGCTGGGGGCGCAGCGAGGAGTGCTTCGCCGAGGATCCGTACCTCGCCGCGCGGATGACCGAGGCGCTGGTCGAGGGCGCGCACCGGGCGGGCGTGGCCGTGGTCCTCAAGCACTTCGCCGGTCAGGGCGCCACCGTCGGCGGCCGCAACAGCGCGGCGACGGAACTGGGCGTGCGTGAACTGCACGAGGTGCACCTGGCGGCGGCCCGCGCCGGGGTGGCCGCGGGCGCCGACGGGCTGATGGCCGCCTACAACGAGTTCGACGGCCTGCCCTGCGTCGCCAACCGGTATCTGCTGACCGACCTGCTCCGTGCGGAGTGGGGTTTCGAGGGTGTCGTCATGGCGGACGGCACGGCGGTGGACCGGCTGGTGCGGCTGACCGGCGATCCGGTGGCGGCCGGGGCGCTGGCCCTGGACGCCGGGTGTGATCTGAGCCTGTGGGACGACTCCTTCACGCGGCTGGGCGAGGCCGTGGAACGCGGTCTGGTGTCCGAGCCGGCGCTGGACACCGCGGTGGCCCGGGTCCTCACGCTGAAGTTCCGGCTGGGCCTGTTCGAGGAGCCGCTGCCCCCGGCCGGACCGAGGGCCGTTGGCCTCCCGGACCCGGCCGAGCTGGGCGAACGCATCGCCCGCGCCTCGGTGACTCTGCTCTCCCACGAGGGCGGGGTGCTTCCCCTGTCCCGTGCGGTGCGGCGGATCGCGGTTCTCGGCCCGAACGCGGACTCCCTGGCGCAGCAGATCGGCGACTACACGGCACCGCAGCGGCCGGGCGGCGGCGTCACCGTCCTGGAGGGCGTCCGCGCGGCGGTCCGGCCCGGGACCGAGGTGGTGCACGGCCAGGGGTGCGGTCTGGTGGGTGACGACGTGTCGGACGTGCCGGCGGCCGTGGCGCTGGCGGCCGGCTCGGACGTGGCCGTGCTGGTGCTGGGCGGCTCCAGCGCCCGTTCCCCGGACACGGTCTTCGACGCGAACGGTGCGGCCGTCACCGGTGCCGGCACGCCGTCCGGCATGACCTGCGGCGAGGGCGTCGACCTGGCGGACCTGACGCTGCCGCCCGGGCAGCGGGCCCTGCTGGCGGCGGTGTCGGCGACCGGGACCCCGGTCGTGGTGGTGCTGGTCCAGGGGCGCCCCCACGCCCTTCCCGGGACGGACACGCCCGCGGCGGCGGTGCTGAGCGCCTGGTATCCGGGGCCGCGCGGGGGGCGTGCCGTGGCCGAGGTGCTGTTCGGGGACGCCGAGCCGCGCGGCCGGCTGCCGGTCTCGGTGCCCCGGTCGGCCGCCCAACTGCCCGTCTGTTACAACGGCAAGGACCACCGTTACCGGGGGTACGTCGACCAGAGTGCCGGGCCGCGCCACGCCTTCGGGCACGGTCTGTCGTACACGAGCGTCGAGTACGGGGCGCCACGGCTGTCGCGTTCCCGGGTCGGCGCGGACGCACCGCGTCTGACCTGCCGGGTGGCCGTACGCAACACGGGGTCCCGGCAGGCCGAGGAGACGGTCCAGCTCTATGTGCGCCGCCTGTCCGGGGGCAGCTCCTGGCCGCGCGTGCGCGAACTGCGCGGTTTCGTCCGGCTGAGCATCGCGCCCGGCGCCGAGGCCGAGGCGGTCTTCGAGGTGGGCGCGGACACGCTGGCGTCGGTGGGGCGCGACCTCCGCCTCGCCGTGGAGCCGGGGGCGGTCGAGCTGGAGACGGGCCCGGCGTCCGACCGGACCCGGGGCGTCCGACTGGAGATCACCGACTCGGAATCGAACGCAACTTAGGCTAGCCTTCCCTTCATGGCGAAGGTTCGGCGGCTCACGCCCCAGCACCCGGAGATGTTCCGCGCCCGCGTCGTGCGGACCGAGCGGGTTTCCCCCTCCATGCAGCGTGTCACGGTCACCGGGCCGGGGCTGGGCGGCTTCCCGTGGCTGGGTTACGACCACTGGTTCCGGCTGTTCTTCCCCCTCCCCCACCAACGCGTCCTGCGTCTCCCGGAGTTCTCCGGCTCCCAGTGGTGGCAGCCGTATCTCGCGATCCCGGAGGAGGAGCGGCCGCACTGCGCCAACTACTCCGTGGCCGACTACCGCGGGGAGAGCGCCGAGCTCGACATCGACTTCGTCGTCCACCGCGGCCCCACCGGGGAGATCGAGGGCCGGGCCGCGATCTGGGCGTGCGCCGCCGGGCCCGGGGACACCCTCGCCCTGCTCGACCAGGGCGTCCTCTTCGACCGGCCGCACGACGCCCGCGAGGTCACGGTGGTGGCCGACGAGACCGGACTGCCCGCCACGGCGAGCATCATGCGCTCGCTGCCCCGGGGCACCGTGGGGCGACTCATCCAGGAGATCCCCACCGACGGCGACCGCCGCGAACTGGACGCCCCGGCCGGCGTGACCGTCTCCTGGGTCGTCCGGCGGGACGGCGCCTCGGTCCCCGGCGCCGCCGCGCTGCACGAACTGCGCCGGCTGACCCGCGCCGACGCGTCGGGATACGCCTTCGTCGTGGGCGAGTCGACCCTGGCCACCGAGGGACGCAGGCACCTGCACCGCCTGGGCCTGCCGAAGGACCGCATCACCTTCTCGGGGTTCTGGAAGCACGAGGCGATGGCGGCGGCCTGACGCCGGGCGACTCCCTTACGCCTGAGCGCCCTTGACCCGCTGGTAGTGCCGCCGGGCCTTCATGCGGTTCCCGCACTCGGCCATGGAGCACCACCGGGCGCTGTTGGGCTTGCTCCGGTCCAGCAGGAAGCGCCGGCACTCCGGGTTGCCGCACGGCTTGAGCCGTCCGGGCCTGGTCTCCTCGACGTGCGCCCAGGCCAGCACCAGTTCGACGGCCAGGCGGTGCGCCTCGGGCGCCTCGAGCACCCATCGCAGCCCGCCGCCCCCGATGACCGGCACCCTGCTGACGCCCTGGAGGAACTCGCCCAGGCACGCGGGGTCCCGGCGCCCCCGGACGACCTCCTGGAGGGCCTCGCGCACGGCGACCAGCAGGGCGACCTCCTCGTCCGACCCGCTCCCTCCGTGACCGCGGGCCCATGCGCGGCCCCGGCCGGGCGTGCCCAGGGCGTCGCTCACCGAGCCCCGCACGACGGGAGTCGTGTTGAGCAGCTCCAGGAGGACGTCCTCCGCGACCCTGTCGGTCACCGCTCTCACCCCTAACCGTTCCGCTGACATTGGCAGGTTACAACAGCACCGCCTCACCTAACCTCTAAACTCCACTTGACAGGTTACCCGTGGAGTGCTGGACTCTACCTAACCACTAAAAGTGATTGAAGGGGTTTTCCATGAACGTCGCCGTGCACCACAGGACCGCCACCGTCGACGGCCTGGACGTCTTCTACCGGGAGGCCGGTGACCCGCAGGCGCCGACCGTCGTGCTGCTGCACGGGTTCCCGACGAGCAGCCACATGTTCCGCGGCCTGATCCCGCGGCTCGCGGACACGTACCACGTGATCGCACCCGACATGATCGGTTTCGGGCACTCGGCGATGCCCACGACCGACGCGTTCGACTACGGCTTCGACTCCCTCACCGACGTGACCGTCGGCCTCCTGGACCAGCTCGGTACGGAGCGCTTCGCGGTGTACGTACAGGACTACGGCGCGCCCGTGGCCTGGCGGATCGCCACCCGGACCCCGCACCGCGTCACCGCGATCGTCACGCAGAACGGCAACGGCTACACCGACGGCTTCGTCAAGGAGTTCTGGGACGGGCTCTTCGCCTACACCGACGATCCGACCCCCGAGACCGAGGCTCCCGCCCGGGCGGCGCTGTCGCCGGAGATGATCCGCTGGCAGTACCTGAACGGGGTCCGCGACCGGAGCCTCGTCAGCCCCGACACCTGGGCCCTCGACCAGGCCCTGCTGGACCGGCCCGGCAACGACGCCGTCCAGCTCACGCTGTTCCGCGACTACCCGAGCAACGTCGACCTCTACCCCCGCCTCCACCAGTACTTCCGCGACACACAGGTTCCGCTGCTGGCCGTGTGGGGCGCCAACGACGAGATCTTCGGCCCCGAGGGCGCCCACGCGTTCCGGCGCGACCTGCCGGACGCCGAGATCCACCTCCTGGACACCGGGCACTTCGCCCTGGAGACCCACCTGGAGGAGATCACCGGTCACATGCGGGACTTCCTCGCCCGGGTCGGGAAGTAGGGCACCTCGGCGGTCACGATCCGGCCGGCCGGCCGAGCACGTGCGGCGCGAGGATGTCGGCCACCGTCCGGTTGCGCGGTACGGGAACGTCCAGCCGGCCGGCGAGTTCCACCACTCCCCCGCTGAGCCAGGGCAGTTCGAGGCGGTTGCCCTTGTCCAGGTCGTTGTGCATGGAAGAGGTCATGGCCGCGGGGAGCGTGTCGCAGAAGTCGAGCCGGTCTTGGGCGAAGTCGCTGTCCAGCCGCACTCCCGACGCCCGCGCCACGGCCACGGTCTCGGCCATGACGTCGTACAGGAGCGCTCGGCTCCGCTCGTGGGCGCGGACGACGCCGATCGGCCGACGGACCGTCGCCGTGGTCGCCGACAGACCCACGAGGAAGACGAACTTCTCCCAGATCACCCTCTCGATGTCGTCACTGCCCTCCGCGTCGATCCCGGCGTCGCGGAACGCGGCCAGCACGGCCCGGCCGGTCTCCGTCGGACCGGGCCCGTAGGGGCCGAGCACGACCTTCTGCAACGGGCTGTTGTGCCTGACCACTCCGGGTTCCTCGATGAAGGCGGAGATGAAGCAGACGCCGCCCAGAACCTGCTCCTCGGTCAGCCGGTCACGCAGGACGGCGTCCTTGTGCACGCCGTTCTGCAGCGACAGCACCGGGGCGTTGCGCGCCTCCGAGGACCGCAGTTGGTCGGCCACCGTCTCGGTGTCCCACAGTTTGACGGCGACCAGGACCAGATCGGTGGGGCCCAGCTCCGAGACGCTCCCCACGACGGAGTCCGGTGAGGTGCGCAGCTCGCCCAGGGGACTGTGGACGACCAGCCCGTTCCGGCGCACGGCCTCGAGGTGCCCGCCGCGGGCCACGAAGGTGACCTCGTTCCCCGCCGCGGCCAACCGGGCCCCGAAGTAGCCCCCGACGCCGCCCGCCCCGATCACCGCGATACGCATGGCTCCGCCCCCACTCCCTAGGTAACCATCTGAACGGTTACTATAGAACCATGGACACCGAGCAGCACGGGCCGCGCAGAAGAGTCACCGCCCGGCTGCGGGAGCTGCGTTTCGACGCCGGGACCCTGTGCCTGGACCTGGTGGCCACCGTGGGCCGCAGGCCCGAGGCGCCCGTCGAGCGCATGGGCGACGCCGAACGCCTCGAAGCCTGGTGCCGGGGGGTGGGGGTGTCACTGGAGCACGGGTACGACCCCCAGGACGTCCTGCGGTCGCTGCACGCACTGCGCGCCGCCACTCACGACATCGCCTCCGGCGCCGTCGACGGCCACCGGCCGCGGCAGCGGTCGGTGGACCTGGTCAACTCCCTGGCTGAGACCGAACCGCCGTCCCCCCGACTGGAGTTCACGACCGACGGCGGGTGGGTGGCGAAGGGGAGCCGGAGGCTGTCCGAGGAGGCCCTGCTGTCGCTGGTGGCACGGGACCTGATCGATCTCGTGACCGACGACGCGCGCCGGTCCCGGCTGACCGCCTGCGCCTCCGAGACGTGCCGGATGCTCTGCCTCGACTCCGACGGCGGCCGGCCGCGCAAGTGGTGTTCCATGCGCCGCTGCGGCAACCAGGCCAAGGCGGCGGGTCGCCGTCTGCGGGAATCGACCCCCTGAGGTCCCCGGGACTACGACTTCACGAAGGCCAGAAGGTCGGGGTTGAGGACCTCCGGATGGGTCGAGAGCATGCCGTGCGGAAGTCCTTCGTACGACTTCAGGGTGCCGTTCGGCAGGAGTTCCACCGACCGCGGTGCGGCGCCGTCGTAGGGCACGACCTGGTCGTCCGTGCCGTGCGCGACGAGGACGGGCACGTCGATCCGCTTGAGGTCGTCGGTGAAGTCGGTCTCGGAGAACGCCGCGATGCACTCGTAGTGGGCGTTGGCCGCACCCGTCATCCCCTGGAGCCACCAGCGGTCGATCAGCCCCTGGGAGACCGTCGCACCCTCCCGGTTGAAGCCGTAGAAGGGGCCGGACGGCACGTCGATGTAGAACTGCGCGCGATTGGCGGCCAGCGCCGCGCGGAACTCGTCGAAGACCTCCATCGGCAGACCGCCGGGGTTGGTCCCGGACTTCACCATCACCGGCGGGACGGCGCTGACGAGTACGGCCTTCTTGACCCGGCCGGGCTCGGCGCGCGCCACGTAGCGCGCGACCTCGCCGCCGCCGGTGGAGTGCCCGATGTGCACGGCGTCCCGCAGGTCGAGCGCGTCGGTCAGCGCCGCGACGTCGGCCGCGTAGGTGTCCATGTCGTGGCCGCCGGACGGCTGGCCCGAGCGTCCGTGGCCGCGACGGTCGTGGGCGATGACGCGGTAGCCGTGGGACAGGAAGAACAGCATCTGGTTGTCCCAGTCGTCGGCACTGAGCGGCCAGCCGTGATGGAAGACGACCGGCAGGCCGTCACGCGGGCCCCAGTCCTTGTAGAAGATGTCCGTGCCGTCGGAGGTGGTGACGGTGCCCATGGCTGATCCTTCCGCGTAGGTGACTGACCCGCGCCAGCCACCTTACGCCGGAACCCGACATACCTCACTTTTCGCCCGTATGGCTGAATTACCATGACCCGGCCAGAACTCGAAGGACAACCGGTGGGACCGGACGGCGGAGGAAGCGATGACAGCGGGAACGCACCGTGTGGGCGTGCTCGTCTTCGACGGGATGAAGCTGCTCGACCTGTCCGGGCCGGCGGAGGTCTTCAGCGAGGCCAACCGGTTCGGTGCCGACTACCGGCTGAGCATCGTCTCGGTGAGCGGGTCGCCGGTGCGCTCGTCGATCGGCATGCGCGTGCCGGCGGACACCGACGCGCGTACCGCCACGGCCTACGACACGGTCGTCGTGGTCGGCGGCGACGCTCTGCCGCAGGCGCCGGTGGCTCCGGATCTCCACGCGGCCGCGAGGATCCTGGCGGAGCGTGCGGGGCGCGTCGCGTCGGTGTGCACCGGCGCCTTCGTCCTGGGTGCGGCGGGCCTCCTGGACGGCAGGCGCGCGACGACGCACTGGCAGCACACCGCCACGCTGGCCCGCCGCTGCCCCTCGACACGGGTCGAGGCCGACGCGCTGTTCGTGAAGGACGGCAGCACCTACACGTCCGCCGGCGTGACCGCGGGCATCGACCTCGCGCTCTCCCTGCTGGAGGAGGACCACGGCCCCGGCCTGGCCCGGCAGGTCGCCCGCTCGCTGGTGGTGTACATGCAGCGGGCCGGCGGCCAGTCGCAGTTCTCCGCCTCGCTCCAGGGCCCGCCTCCCCGGACCCCGGTGCTGCGTATGGTCCAGGAGGCGGTGCAGGGCGATCCGACGGCGGACCACGGGCTGGCGGCCCTCGCCGCACGGGTGCGGGTCAGTCCGCGGCATCTGACGCGCATGTTCCGGGACGAACTGGACACGACGCCGATGAAGTACGTGGAGCTGATCCGTTTCGACATGGCCAAGGCCCTGCTCGACGCCGGGCACAACGCCACCGAGGCCGCCGCCCTGTCGGGCTTTCCCAGCTACGAGAGCCTGCGGCGGGCCTTCACCCGCCGCCTGGGGCTGTCCCCCATCCGCTACCAGCACCGCTTCGCCACCACCACGCGGGACTCATGACCGGTTCCGAGGGGTTCCTGGCCATCCGGCAGCGGACGCGGCCCGGTGGTCCGGCGCAAGGTGGGACCGACACCGCAGGCACCACCCCGGGGAGAACCACCATGACAGAGACCATCGCCGGCATCGGCATCCCCGACAGCGCGCTCGCGCGCGAGGCGACGGAACTCGTCCGCGACACCACACCGCCGCTGATCTACCACCACTCACGCCGCGTCTACCTCTTCGGCAGCCTCCAGGCCGCCGCCCGGGGCCTTCGGCCGGACCCGGAACTCCTGTACGTCGCCGCGCTCTTCCACGACACCGGACTGGTGCCGCCCTACCGCGGTGAGGACCAGCGATTCGAGATGGACGGCGCGGACCAGGCACGGGCGTTCCTGCTGGCCCACGGCGCGTCCGAGGCCGCCGCGGACACCGTGTGGACGGCCGTGGCACTGCACACCACCCCGGAGATCCCGTACAAGCTGGCGCCGGAGATCGCGGCGACCACCGCCGGCGTCGAGACGGACGTGCTCGGACTCCACCTCACGGCCCTGACCCGGGCACAGATGGACGCGGTCACGGCCGCGCACCCGCGTCCGGACTTCAAGAAGGAGATCCTCCGGGCGTTCACGGACGGCTTCAAGCACCGTCCGGACACCACCTTCGGCACGGTGAACGCGGACGTCCTCGCACACTTCGTGCCCGGTTTCCGGCGGACGGACTTCGTCGAGGTGATCCAGAACTCCGCCTGGCCCGAGTGACCCCGCCCCCGGCGGGCCGGCCACGGACCACACGCCGTTCGGCCCGTGCCGGCCTGCTGCGGGGCCGCGGTCGGCGCCCGGTCGGGTGAGCCCCGCCGCGACGAGCCCCGAGGCGGTCCGCAGAGCGGCCGCGAGGCCGGCCCGCGGGGCCGCCGGGCCGGAACCCGGCTCGACCGGGCGGTGGGCGTGCTGCTCCACGGCCGCGCGCAGGGCGGCGTTGAGCATGGCGGCCCAGACGGCCGGCGCACGGCCCGGCGGTCCTCGGGCCGCACTTCGCCAACCTGGGCCGGGTGTCTCGGCCGGAGGAACAGGCCGCGGCGATCCTCTTCCTCGCCTCGGGCGCCGCGAGCAACGTCAAAGGTGCGATTCTGCCCGTCGACGACGGCCGGTCCGCGGTCTGAACCGGCGCCGGCCGCCCGGGGCGCGTCCCGCGGCGGGGGTCTACGCCCGTGCGGTCGCCCTGGGCCGCAGGACCTCGTCCATGGACTCCTCGCGCCACCTCCTCAAGAGGTTGTGGAACGCGAAGGCGCCGTGGGGATAGGCGGTGGGGCCGTTCGGCCGGCCGCGTCCCTCGCCGTTGTAGTAGCCGGGGGTGCACTCGGCGTGGAACCAGGCGTGGTCGGGGGCGTCTTCGCCGAGGGCGGCGATCCAGGCGTCCTCCGCGCCCGGGGACGGTTCGACGAGGGCGCCGGCGGCTTCGGCGGCCGCGACGAGGGCGGCGGCGTGAACGGCGTGCTCGTCCAGCACGTGCGTGAAGTTGACGCTGGCGGCGCTCTGCGAGGCGCCCAACTGGATCAGGTTCGGGAAGCCGTTGCCGGTGAATCCGTGCAGGGACCGCGGACCCCGCTCCGCCCTCGCCCGCGACAGGAGCACGCCGTCCCGGCCGTGGACGGGCAGCCGGCCGGAGTGGACGCCGGAGACTCCGACGGAGAACCCGGTGGCGAAGACCAGGCAGTCGAGGGCGTACTCGGTACCGCTCACCACGACGCCGTGCTCGGTGACGCGCTCGATCCCATGGGTGTCCGCGGTGTCGACCAGGGTGACGTTGTCGCGGTTGAACGCCTGGAGGTACGTGTCGGAGAACGTGGGGCGCTTGCAGGCGTACCGGTACCAGGGCTTGAGCCGCTCCGCCGTCGCCGGATCGGTGACGACCCGTTCGACACGGGCGCGGATCTCGTTCATCTTGGCGGCGTCCGCCACCTCGTAGGCCGCTTCGAAGCCGGCGCTGCCGGCCGGACGGCAAAAGCTCGGCAGAAGCTTCTCGAGGAGACCCGCCGACGACGTCCACCGGTCGGCGACGAGGTCGTCCTCGGCGCTCTCCCCGGAGACGATGCGCAGGAAGTTGTCGCGGCGCTCACGCGCCCAGCCCGTGCGGTCGGCGCCGACGTCCTGGGCGGAGGTACGGCGGTTCGCGCGCACGTCCACGCTGGAGGGGGTGCGCTGGAAGACGTAGAGGTGACCCGCGTCCTCGGCCAGCTTCGGGACGACCTGGACCCCGGTGGCGCCCGTGCCCACGACACCGACGCGCTTGTCCGCCAGCCCGGTCAGCCCGCCGTCCGGGGTGCCGCCCGTGTAGCCGTAGTCCCAGCGCGAGGTGTGGAAGGTGTGGCCCCGGAACGTCTCGATGCCCGGGATGCCGGGGAGCTTGAGCTCGGTGAGGGTCCCGGTGGCCGTGACGACGTAGGCGGCTCGGAACCGGTCGCCCCGATCGGTCGTGACGATCCAGGCCTCGCCGGTGTCGTCCCACGT
Organism: Streptomyces coelicoflavus; assembly: GCF_045041415.1. NCBI lineage: Bacteria > Bacillati > Actinomycetota > Actinomycetes > Kitasatosporales > Streptomycetaceae > Streptomyces > Streptomyces coelicoflavus. Next base: position 130,711 of record NZ_CP108218.1, read on the forward strand.
CAGCGAGGTGACCGCGGTGGAGAACAGGGCGTCCGCGCGGAGGTCGAACTTCTCGGCGATGCGCACCGCGTGCCGGCGGATCTCCTCGCCGGGCGCGTACTTCCACTCCGGCACGTACCCGGTCTCGTCGAGCAGCGGCAGGTAGACGTGCGACTCGATGTCGCAGTGGATGCCCGGATACCGGTTCCAGTACCAGGTCCCCCCGAAGTCACCGCCCTTCTCGACCACGCGGACGCGCTCGATGCCCCGCTCGCGCAGCCGCGCCCCCGCGAGGATGCCGCCGAACCCGCCGCCGACGACCGCGACGTCGACCCGGTCCCGCACCGGCTCCCGACCGGTGCCCGGCGGCGCGTACGGATCGGCCGCGTAGTAGCCGAACTCGGCGTCGGCGCCGTGGTACTGCCTCGTCCCGTCGGGGCGCACGCGGCGCTCCCGCTCGGCCCGGTAACGCGCCCTGAGCCCGGCGATCTCCTCGGGGGACAACTCCTGTGCATGTGCCATGTGGGGGCCTCGTTCCTTCCGCTTCACTGCCGGGGAGTCGCCCTTCCATGAACCGGGCGAGAGATCACGGGGCTTGAGCAGCCGTGCACTACGGTAACAACAACCGGACAACACTGTCCGGTTGCCTGTGAGTTGCTTCCGCATGCTTTCGGACAGGAAGAGTGATGCACATGCGAGGAATCCCGACCGGGTCCCTGGCCGCGGCCGTCACGATCGGCGTGCTGGCCCTTTCCGGGTGCGGTACGCAGACGGCCGGCGCGCCGGTGGGACCCGGCGGCCCCGGCGACGACCGGACCATCCGCGCGCGGCAGGTCATGCGGCTGACGCAGGTGCACGAGGAGACGGGCATGACCCTGCTGGAGGGGCCGGTCTTCGACGAGGAGGGCCGGCTGCTCGTCGTCGACGTCACCGCCCCGGCCGGGGAGGCGAAGGTACTGCGCGTGAATGTCCGGAAGAAGACGTCGGAGCAGCTCCACACCGACGCTCGGGGCACCTACACCTCGGCCCAGTTCAGCCCGTACGACGGACGGATCTACCTGACCGACTTCTCCCACGGCGAGATCGTGAGCCTGGCCCCGGACGGAGGCGATCCGCGGACCTTCTTCTCCGGCGAGGTCGACGGATCCCGGATGAACCCCGACGACCTCGCCTTCGACCGGGAGGGCAACCTGTATCTCAGCGACTCACTCGGCATGTCCGAGGGCGAGTCGAGGGGCCGCGTGGTGCGGATCGACCGTGCGGGGAAGCAGGCCACCGTCCTGGCGGACGGGCTGGCGTCGCCGAACGGCATCTCCTTCGACGCGGACTACCGCGGGCTGTGGTTCAGCGAGCTGACCCGGAACCGCATCTCGTACCTGCTCCTCGACGGCGCGGGCCAAGCGGCCTCCCGGCACACCGCCGTCCGGGTCGACGGCGGTGTCGCCCGGACGGACTCGATCGCCGTGGACGCGGACGGCAACCTGTACCAGGGTCTGCACGGCCGCCCCGCCATGGCGGTGTACGACAAGTACGGCGAGCGCCTGGCGACCGTGGAGGTGCCGGCCCGCGCGGCCCGAGGACTCGAGTCGGCGACCAACGTGGCCATCACGCCCGGCGGGACCAGGGCGTACATGACGGTGAGCGGACCCGGAGGAGGCTACCTGTTCGCCTTCGAGGCACTGGCGGAGGGCATCCGCCAGTCCAACGGCGGCTGACGCCCGCCGCGTTCACCGGGGGAAGGCGCGCACCGGTCCCACCTCGACGCCGAGGAGCCGCCACGCCGCACGGGACCGGTGCTCCCGCTGCTCGCGGGTGCGCCCGGTGACGGCACCGGAGACCATGGCCACGGCGGTCATGAGGTCGTCGTCCGCGGCCAGCCGGTGCCCGTCCGGCAGATGTGCCCGCAGGGCACGCTCGACCCGCTCGGACAGGGCGTGGGCGTAGGAGGGCGGTCCGCCGGGACGACGGCCCGCGCCGTCGGCGTGCAGGATCCCGATGAACGCCGCCGACTCCGTCAGGTGCCAGGTCAGGACCCCGAGTACTCGGGACAGGTTCGCCTCCTCGGCCGCCGCCGCCTGCTCGACCTCCAGGACGTTCTCTTCCAGCACCGCGCTCGCCACGGCCTCCCGGTCGGGAAAGTGCCGGTACAGGACTCCCTGGCCGACCCCGGCGCGACGCGCGATCGCGGACAGCGGGGCGTCCAGACCGTGCTCCGAGTAGATCTCCCGCGCGGCGGCGACCAGGGCGGCCCGGTTGCGGGCGGCGGCCCTCCGCCCCTCGTTCGCGGGCCGCTGCTCCCCGGGAAGACGGTGCTGCGTCATCCCGAGAGGGTACCCGGAGGGTCGGGCGGCCGACGTGCCGCGCGGGCGAGCCGGTCCTCGGGCGACTTTTGTACAAGACCCGCCGCCCGGCCCCGGTGCACCCTCCCGGTATGAGTCAGTACGACACCGATCTCTCGCACGGCATGCACGTGGTCCATGACGGCCCGCCACAGGCGCCGCCCATCCTGCTCATCCACGGCTCCGGCGCCTCGGGAGCCTCCTGGGGGCCGGTGGTCCCGGCACTGGCCGAGCACCGGCACGTCCTGCGCGTCGACCTGCCGGGCTGCGGCAGGTCCCCGGCCACCGAGTCGTACGACGTGCCGCGGCAGGCGGCGCGGCTGGCGGCGCTCCTGGACGATCTCGGGCTCCGTTCCATGACCGTGGTCGGCCACTCCAGCGGCGGGTACGTCGCCACGGCGCTCGCGGAGCGGCGTCCCGACCTCGTGGGTACGATCGCGCTGGTCAGCACGGGTCCCGCGCTGGACGCGCTCCTGCCGCAGCCGATGATCCTCCGGCTCCTGCTGGCCCCGCCGTTCGGCCCGCTCCTGTGGCCGCGGCGTACGGACGCGATGCTCCGCAAGGGAATCGACGCGACGGCCGCCCGCCCCGTGGACGTCCCCGCCGACATGATCGAGGACGTGCGGGGCATCTCGTACCGCTCCTTCCGGACGGTGCTGCGCGGGAACACGGCCTACCTCGCGGAGCGTGGCGTGCCGGAGCGCCTCGCCGCGCTCGCCGTCCCGGTGCTGGTGGTCTTCGGTGCCTCGGACCCGCGCTGGGAGCCGTCGTCCGCGCACCGGTACGAATCGGTGCCGCACGCACGGCTCGAGATACTGCCGGGGGTCGGGCACCTGCCCCCGCTGGAGGCGCCGGAAGCGACCGCCGGCCTGCTCCTGGGCCTTGACGCAAGGGGCGTTGACGTCCCGGCCGCCGGCCCCGAGACCTAGACTGGTGACGTGTCGTCCACCGGGGCACCGAACGAGACGCCGCCCGACTGGTCGCGCGTGCGTGTCGCCGTCCCGCGCCCCTCGGCCGGGCTGCCCGGCGTCAGCATGGCCGGGTTCAGCTGGCGGGCACCCGCGTTCGTGGACATGGCCATGGTCGCGCATCCCTCCGTCACCCTGCTCATCGATCTGAGCGAGGGCGACGGCCTCCTGTACGACGCCCGGGACCGGCACGGGTACGGCAGCTTCGTCGTGGGGCTCGCCCCGGAATGCCTCAGGGCGGCGGGCCGGGTGGGCGAGTGCCTGCAGATCCGCCTGCAACCGGTCGTGGCGGCCGCGGTGTTCGGCCCGTCGGCCGGGCTCGGTGGCAGGGTGGAGTCCTTCGAGGACGTCTGGGGCCTCGGTGCGGGGCGGGTCCGGGACGAGCTGCACGCCGCCGGGTCGTGGGACGAGCGGTTCGCGGTCGCGGCGCGCCTCCTCCGCCACCGCGCGACGGACCGGCCACCGGTCGATCCGGAGGTGGCGCACACCTGGCGGGCGACGTTCGGCAGCCGGGGGCGCTTGCGGGTCGACGGTCTGGCCGACGAGGTCGGCTGGAGCCGCAAGCGGCTGTCGGCCCGGTTCCGCACCCAGCTCGGCATCACGCCCAAGCGGGCCGCCCGGCTGGTGCGGTTCGACCACGCCGCCCACCTGCTCGCGGCCGGCCTCGCGCCTGCCACCGTCGCCTTCGAGAGCGGCTACGCCGACCAGTCGCACCTCCACCGGGAGGTGAAGGCGTTCACCGGGCTCACTCCCACGGCGGTGGCCGGCGCACCGTGGCTCGCCGTCGACCACGTCGCATGGCCGGGCTCGTCACCCGCGCAGGTCACGTCCGGGAGAGCCGGGCGGCCGGCACCGCATCGAATGGCACCGCCCACGGGTACGTGGAGTCGTGGGTGGACGGCCCGCACGGACACGCACTGAGCAGCCACCTTCCGAAGAGGGCGTCACATGCCCTCGAAGCGGTGCCGCAAGAACAAGGCACGCCGCACGCACGCCGCCACACACGGCCGGCGGCCCCGGTCCTGGGGGCGCCCGTCCCGGTGCCGCTGTCCGCGGTGCCGGGTCCGGTCTCCGGGGCGGGCGCGTAACGTCCGGCGCATGGAACCACTGGAGCATCCCGACTCCCCGCCCCGCGCCTCCCGGCGCCGGGCCCGTGACCTCGGTGTCGTCATCGGGTCCTGCGGCACCGGGCCCCTGAACGCGATCACCGACGTGCCGGGCGTCCGCGTCGGGCACACCACCGTGCGCCGGCCGCCGGACGTGCACACCGGGGTCACCGCCGTCGTACCCGACCTCGTCGGGCCCCGGACGCCGCTCCCCGCCGGGGTGTTCACCGGCAACGGCTACGGCAAGCTCGTCGGCACCACCCAACTCGCCGAGCTCGGCACGCTGGAGACGCCCGTGCTGCTCACCTCCACCCTGTCGGCGTTCCGGGTGGCCGACGCCCTGGTCGGCTGGGTGCTGCGGCAGCCCGGGTGCGAGGAGGTGCGGAGTCTCAACCCGGTGGTGGGCGAGTGCAACGACGGCCACCTGTCCGACATCCGGGCCCGGCCCGTCCACGAGGAGCACGTGTGGGCGGCCCTCGACACGGCCTCGGACGGTCCGGTGGCCGAGGGGTGCGTCGGCGCGGGGACCGGCACCGTCGCGCTGGGCTTCAAGGCCGGTATCGGCACCGCGTCCCGCACCCCGGACGTGGGCGACCGGCGCTTCACGGTGGGCGTACTGGTCCAGGCGAACTTCGGCGGCACGCTGCGGGTGCTCGGCCGGACCCTCGTCCCGCGGTCCCCGGGCACGGGGCCGGGCGGCCCGGGGCCGGACGCGGAGGTCGGTTCCTGCATGATCGTGGTGGCCACCGACGCGCCGGCCGACGCCCGGCAGCTCACCCGGGTCGCACGGCGTGCCGTGTTCGCGCTGGCCCGCACCGGCGCGGCCTACGGCCACGGCAGTGGTGACTACGCCGTCGCCTTCGGCACCCGGCCGGACGCCGCTCGCCCGGTGGCCGACGCCGACCTGGGCCCGCTGTTCGAGGCCGTGCTGGACGGGGTCGAGGAAGCGGTGCTCAACTCCCTGCTCGCGGCGAGCACCACGACCGGCTTCGGCGGCCGTACCGTACCCGCGCTCCCGGCGGACGCCCTGGCCGGGGCCCGGGCCGTTGCCGGACCCGCGGGCACTTGATAGGCAGGTGTTGTCCCGGAGGGTTTCGGCCCGCCCGAGCACCGCGCGACCCGACGGCCCGGAACCCCACACACCGGAGAAGAGTTCCATGAAGATCCACCTCACCAGCGTCTTCGTCGACGACCAGGCCCATGCCCTGCGCTTCTACACCGAGGCGCTGGGCTTCGTGACGAAGCACGACGTGCCCGTGGGGGCGGGAGGGGACCGGTGGCTGACCGTGGTGTCGCCGGAGGCGCCCGACGGGACCGAGCTGCTGCTCGAGCCCTCCGGTCACCCCGCGGTGGGGCCGTACCGGGCGGCGCTGGCCCAGGACGGCATCCCGGCCGCCTCCTTCGCCGTCGACGACGTACGGGCGGAGTACGACCGGCTGCGCGGACTCGGGGTGCGCTTCACCCAGGAGCCGACGGAGATGGGACCGGTCACCACGGCGGTCCTGGACGACACCTGCGGCAACCTGATCCAGATCATGCAGGGCCAGTAGCCGCGGGGGCGTCCGGCGGCGCGTCCCCGGTCCGGGGAGCCGTCGCGCTCTCGATGCGGTCGGCCAGGGTTACGGCGAACTCCTCCGCGCGCGCCAGCTGGGTCCGCAGGTCGGCGACCCGCTGCCGGGCTGCCCGTTCGAAGACGCGTACGCGCTCGAGAAGCCGCTCGCGCTCGTCGGCCGGCAGCCGGCCGTCGCCGTGGTCCAGGCGGTCGGTGGCCTCCAGGAGATCGCGCATCTCGTCGAGGGTGAAGCCGAGCGGCTTCATGCGGCGCACGACCATGAGGCGGGCGACGTCGTCCTCCGTGTACAGGCGGAAGCCGCCCTGGGAGCGGGCGGACGGGACGACCAGGCCGGTCTCCTCGTAGTGCCGGATCGTGCGCAGCGACAACTCGGTCCTGGCCGCCACCTCGCCGATCTGCATGTGCCCGCCGCTCACGCCGCGCCTTCCTCGTCGTCCGTCCCGCCGCCACCGCGACGGCTTGGATCTCTACCGTAACGTTAGGGTAGAGTTGCCCGGGTGCCGGGCCGCTGTGCCGTTCGGCACTCCATGGTGCGGGAGACCCGACACGGTGCGGGAGACCCGGTCCACCATGCCATTGCCGGGGCCGAGGAAGCCCCCGGCGAAGACCGACGCCGGCAGGAGAGCGAGCGCATGTCCATGATGCCCCGCGCCGCCGTCTGCCCGCCGTGACGCCTCGCCCCTGAGCGGCGGCCGTCCCCGTCGGGACACCGTCTCCACCCGTCTTCGGTCCGCCACCGCGCGGTCCCCGCGCAGGACCGGCCCGGCCCTCGCGCTCCCCCGCACGTCCCCCGCTGCCGGGCGTGCCCGACCACGACAGGTACGTCTCCCTTGTCTGCTCCCGTGCTCTCCCCCGCCGCACGCCTGCGCGCCCTCAAGCCCGACTGGATCTCCGATCCGAAGGTGTGGCGCACCGAGGTCCTCGGCGGGCTCGTCGTCGCCCTGGCGCTGATCCCGGAGGCGATCTCGTTCTCGATCATCGCCGGGGTCGACCCGGAGGTCGGCCTGTTCGCGGCGTTCACCATGGCCGTCACCATCTCGGTCGTGGGCGGCCGCCGCGCGATGATCTCCGCGGCGACCGGTGCCGTCGCCCTGGTGATCGCGCCGTTGAACCGCGAGCACGGCCTCGGTTACCTCGTCGCGGCGGTCATCCTCGCCGGTGTCTTCCAGGTGGTCCTCGGCGCGCTCGGGGTGGCCAGGCTGATGCGGTTCGTGCCGCGCTCGGTGATGGTCGGCTTCGTCAACGCGCTGGCCATCCTCATCTTCATGGCGCAGGTGCCCGAGTTCACCGACGTGCCCTGGCCGGTCTATCCGCTGGCCGGCGGCGGGCTCGTGCTGATGGTGCTCTTCCCCCGGGTCACCCGGGTGGTCCCGGCGCCGCTGGTCTCCATCGTCGTCCTGACCGTGATCACCGTGGCGGCCGGCATCGCCGTGCCGACCGTCGGTGACAAGGGGGAGCTGCCCCACGCGCTGCCGGTGCCGGGGCTGCCCGACGTGCCGTTCACCCTGGACACGCTGACGACCGTGGCCCCGTACGCGCTCGCCATGGCGCTGGTCGGGCTCATGGAGTCGCTGATGACGGCGAAGCTCGTGGACGACATCACGGACACCCGCTCCAACAAGACCCGTGAGTCGATCGGTCAGGGCGTCGCCAACATCGTCACCGGCTTCTTCGGCGGCATGGGCGGGTGCGCCATGATCGGCCAGACGATGATCAACGTGAAGGTCTCCGGGGCGCGTACCCGCCTGTCCACGTTCCTGGCGGGCTCGTTCCTGATGGTGCTGTGCATCGTCTTCGGCCCGGTCGTGTCCGACATCCCGATGGCGGCCCTGGTCGCGGTGATGGTGATGGTGTCGTTCACGACCTTCGACTGGCACTCCGTCGCGCCGAGGACGCTCAAGCGGATGCCGGCCGGCGAGATCCTCGTCATGGTGGCCACCGTCGCCGTCGTGGTCGCCACCTCCAACCTCGCCATCGGCGTCGTGGTCGGCTCCGTCACCGCGATGGTGATCTTCGCCAGGCGGGTGGCCCACCTGGCCGACGTCACCTCGGTGACCGACCCCGACGGCGGCCAGGTCGTGTACTCCGTCACCGGCGAGCTGTTCTTCGCCTCCAGCAACGACCTGGTCTCGCGCTTCGACTACGCCGGTGACCCCGACCAGGTCGTCATCGACCTGTCCGCCACCCACATCTGGGACGCCTCGTCCGTCGCCGCGCTGGACGCGATCGAGACCAAGTACGCGCAGCGCGGCAAGCGGGTCGAGATCGTCGGGCTCAACGAGCACAGCACCGAGATGCGCGAAAGGATCGGCGGCGCCCTCACCGGCGGTCACTGACCCTCCCGGCCGACGTCACGCGCGGGCCGGCGACGTCACGCGCCCGGCGGGCGGAACTGGGGTCCGTAGGTGCTGCCGTGCGCGCCGGGGACGGCGGTCTCCATCAGCTCGAGTGCGGGGGCCTCCAGGGCGCCCATGGTGCGGACGGCCGAGTGCAGGGTGCGCGCGTCGCCGTCGGCCCAGGCCACCTCGAGGGTGCTCAGTACCTTGGCGTAGGCGGTGTCGAAGCGGTCGAGGAGGTCCTGGACCCGCTGGGGCGGGTCGGGCCATCCGCCGGCCGGGACCCGGGCCATGGGGCGGGCGTCGGGGAAGGGCACGGGGGCGCCGGTGAACCGCCAGCCGTCGTGCTCCCGGCGCAGTTGCCGTCCGTGGTAGATCTCGCCGAAGGCGTAGTAGTGGGCGGGGTAGTCGTCCCCGAAGGCGTCCTCGGGGGAACTGGTGGTGCCCTCGCCCTGTTCCTTGATGATCTCGATCGCCCGCTCGACGCCGTCGAGGTCGGTCACAGGCTCCAGGACGTCGGAACCGATGTGCTCGGACAACTGCCCGTGCGCCGTCAGTTCGGGCGCCGTGGTCCGGAACGCGTGCATGAGGTCGTCGTAGAACCGGCCGATGCTGGGCGACCCGCTGATGCCGCGGTCCAGGGGCTCCTCCGGCGCTTCGATCGCCATCATCACGTCGTGCACGAAGGGCCTGTTGAGGCCCGACAGGTAGACGTTCACGCCGTCGCGCACCCCGCCCGGGAGGGGACCCGGGTAGGCGAGGGCCGCGTCCGTGATCCGGGGCCGGCCGCCCACCGCCACCAGCAGGTTGCAGACGACGCCCATGTGGTACATCTCGTCGCCGATGATGCGCCGGACGAGGCGCGCGACGTGGCTGGTGCGGTCCCCCACCGACCACCATCCGCACAGGTAGGGCGGGATCGTGGCGAGTTCGAGTGCCACGGCGACCTGAAGGGCTTCCCGCAGCCAGTCGACACCGCGGCCGCCGTGGGGGACGGCGAGCAGCCGCGCCACCGACCGGCAGCCGGACACGGCACCTTCCGGCCGCCCGGCCGCCCGTGCGGGCGCGGCGTGGACGGGGGCCGCGGCCTGGACGGGGGCCGCGGCCGTCAGGACGGCCGACGCCATGAAGGTCCTTCGCCCGAACGGGGCGCCCGTCCCCGACGGCTCCTCGTGCACACCAGTCATCCGTACTCCCTCCGCAAGCGATGCCCGTCTCCGACCGAGACGTCCGCGTTTCTCCGACGGCTGGCGAAACTAGCAGCGACATGGCCGTTTCCAGGGCGTGCGGCACGGAGTGGGGCATCCTCTACCCGGTCGGCCCTACCGTCGACGGCCGGTGCCGGCCCCGAGTGGCTCACCGCGGGCGCGCCCGGGAAGGGCGGATCGAGGTCACGTCGACCAGCCGGGGGGCCGCGGTGGGCGCCAGTGGTGTGTCCCGCCCGTCGCGCAGCGCCACGTTGACGGCCACCAGCGCGGTGCCGACGGCGTAGTTGAGCGTTCCGCACAGGGAGTCCACCAGCCACTCGCGCACCGCGTCGGCGTCGGCGTCGGCGTCGGTGGCGATGGCGGTGGCGGTGGCGATGGCGGTGGCGGTGGCGGTGGCGGTGGCGATGGCGAAGTCCCCGTCGCCCTTGTCGATCCGGGTCAGCCGCTGCCCGTACCGGGTCCGCACGGCCGCCGCACCGGCCGGAGCGGGCCCGGCCCCCGGCCAACCGCCCCTCTCCGGGCCGTGGTTCGCCGTACACACCCTTGACACGGTCACGTCGACCGCTTGTATGGTCTAGTCCAACAGAACTCGCCGCTCCGTTTGCGGAGTTGAGCCTTGCCGGGGTCCCACTCCCCCGCGAGGACGGCGAGTACGCGCACCTTCGCGCCTCCTGGCCCCACCCACGAGAGGCCGTACCCCGGTGTGCGCGGTCACCCCCACACATGACCGCGCGCGGCCCGGGACGGCCGGATGTGAAGGAGTTCCCCATGCACGCACGCCGGAAGACCGCTGCCCTGATCGGCGCGGTTCTCGCCCCCGTCGTCGCCGTGAGCCTGCCCGCCTCCTCGGCGAGCGCCCACGGCTACATCTCCGACCCGCCCAGCCGACAGGCCCAGTGCGCGGCGGGCACGGTGTCCTGCGGCGACATCAAGTACGAGCCGCAGAGCGTCGAGGGCCCCAAGGGCCTGACCAGTTGCAGCGGCGGCAACAGCCGGTTCGCGGAGCTGGACGACGACAGCAAGGGGTGGCAGGTCACCCCGGTGTCGAAGACCACGACGTTCTCGTGGCAGCTCACCGCACAGCACGCCACCAGCACCTGGGAGTACTACGTCGGCGGTCAGCGGATCGCGCTGTTCGACGACGGTGGTGCGAAGCCGGGCGCCGTGGTGAACCACCAGGTCGACTTCGGCGGACTCAGCGGGCAGCAGAAGGTGCTCGCCGTGTGGAACGTCGCCGACACCGACAACGCGTTCTACGCCTGCATCGACGTCAACGTCGGCGGCTGACGGGGCCGGACGGGCGGCCCCGGGAGCGACTGCGTCCCTCCCGGGGCCGCCGTCGCTCCCCCTGCCCGTCCTCCCCCGCCGTCCCTCCCATCGAGCCATCGAGCCATCGAGCAGGAGTCGATACCGTGCAGCACCGCAAGCTCGCACTGCTGGCCGCCACCGGCGCGGCGGCCGCCCTGTGCACCCTGACCATGGCCCCGTCGGCCGTCGCCGAGAAGGCGGCGGAGGCCGGGAAGCCCGCCGCCCGGACCGCTGCCGCCGAATTCGTGGTCAGCGAGAGCCAGTTCGACCAGATGTTCCCGAACCGGAACTCCTTCTACAGCTACAGCGGCCTCACTGCCGCGCTCAGCGCCTACCCGGGCTTCTCCAACACGGGCAGCGACACGGTCAGGAAGCAGGAGGCCGCCGCCTTCCTCGCCAACGTCGGCCACGAGACCGGCGGACTGGTGCACGTCGTCGAGCAGAACACCGCCAACTACCCGCACTACTGCGACGCCTCCCAGCCCTACGGCTGCCCGGCCGGCAACGACAAGTACTACGGGCGCGGGCCCGTCCAGCTGAGCTGGAACTTCAACTACAAGGCCGCCGGGGACGCCCTCGGCATCGATCTGCTCAACCATCCGGACCTGGTCCAGAACGACTCGGCCGTGGCCTGGAAGACGGGGCTGTGGTACTGGAACACCCAGTCCGGGCCCGGCACCATGACCCCGCACGACGCCATGGTCGACGGCGCCGGGTTCGGGGAGACCATCCGTGCCATCAACGGCAGCCTGGAGTGCGACGGGGGCAATCCCGGGCAGGTCCAGAGCCGCATCGACAACTACGAGCGCTTCACCCAGCTCCTCGGCGTGGAGCCGGGCGGCAACCTCAGCTGCTAGCGAGCCGTGCGAGTTCCTCGGCGTCGGGCTCCTCCAGCAGGAACCCGGCGCCGCCCTCCAGCATTCCGGCGATCTCGGCCGAGCGCGGGAGCATCGTCTTCTCGTAGGCGCGCACGGCGTCGTCGACGGTGGCCGAGCCGGCGAGGGCGAGGGCGAGGGCGAGTTCGGCGGCGTCGAGCATGGCGAGGTTGACGCCGACCCCGAGCGGCGGCATCAGGTGCGCGGCGTCCCCCAGCAGGGTCACGCCGGGCGTGGGCCGCCAGGTGTGCGGCACCGGCAGGGCGAAGAGCGGGCGGTCGACGTAGGCGCCGTCGTTGTCGGTGATCAGCCGGAGTATCCGCGGTGACCAGCCCGCGTAGTCGGCGAGGAGCCGCGCGCGGATGCCCTCGGTGTCCTCCGGACGGAGGCCGGCCGCGGCCATCCAGTCCAGGGAGACCCGGCGCATGAGGTAGACGCGCATGTGGCCGCCGCTGCCGCGCTGCGCGAAGAGCCCCCGTTCCCCGTCGGCCACGTGGGCACTGCCCCGGCCGACCAGTTCGGCCGCCTCCGGGTGCGCGGAGTCCACCTCGTCGAACCAGGCCTCGAGGAAGCCGACCCCGGTGTAGCGCGGCACGGCGCCGGACACGGCCGCGCGGACGCGGGAGAAGGCACCGTCCGCTCCGACGACCAGATCCGTCTCCACGGTGCTCCCGTCGGCGAACGTCAGGACCCGCGGCCCGCCGGCCGGGCCGCTCACCGACTCCAGCGCGTGCCCCCATCGCACCGTCCCGGCGTCGAGCGACCGCAGCAGGAGGTCCCGCAGCTGACCGCGGTCGATCTCCGGGCGGGCCGTCTCGCCCTCGGCCGGCAGCCGGTGGCCGAGGAGGCGCCCCGCGGTGTCGATGCGGCGCTCTTCCTGGCTTTCGCACCTGGCGAGCGCGAAGAACTCCTCGAGCAGGCCCGCCTCGCGGAGTGCGAGCTGGCCGTCCTCCTCGTGCAGGTCGAGCGAGCCTCCCTGATCACGGGAGCCGGCGTCCGGGTCCCGGTCGTACACCGTCGCCGCGATGCCGTGCCGCCGCAGGACACGTGCGCAGGTGAGCCCTCCCGGGCCGGCGCCGATGATGCTGATCCGCGCGCTCGCGGGTGCCGGAGAGTTCATGGCGGGTTCCTTCCGTCGGTGGGTCCCCCGTGCGACCACCAAAGCAGAAACCAGTGAGAAACTGCAACTGTTCCAGTTACTTACTCAGTCATCTTCTTGTTCGGGAACACTTTCTGTGTCGTTCCGGTCGTGCGGTAGAGTGGCGCCATGCCCGACTCTCCGACCCCAGGCCGGCGCGAGCGCAAGAAGGCCGCGACCAGGCAGGCCATCGCGGACGCCGCCCTGGAGCTCTTCCTCGAGCACGGTTTCGACCGCGTCAGCGTCCGCGACGTCGCCGAGCGGGCCGATGTCTCGACGACGACCCTCTTCGCGCACTTCCCGAGCAAGGAGGCGCTGGTCTTCGACCGTGAGGAGGAGGTCGACGTCGCGCTGGCCGCCGCCGTCCGCGAACGGCCCGAGGGCCAGGGCGTGGTGGAGGCGCTCCGCGCGCACGCCCTCGAGTCCTGGGTGCCGATCGCGACCGATCCGCGCCGGGAGAGCTTCACCGCACTGGTCAACGGCACTCCGGCGCTGCGGGAGTACGGGGAGCGCATGTGGATGCGGCACGCCGACGCGCTGGGCACCGTGATCGCGCAGGACCTCGGCCGGGAGCCGGACGACCCAGCGTGCGCGGCCCTGGCCCGGTTCGTCCTCGAGGTGCCCGCCCTGACCGCGGGACGGCACGATCCGCGGGCGACGGTGGAGACGGTGTTCGATCTGCTCCTGAACGGGTGGCGGTAGGCCGCGCGAGCACGACACCCGCGCGGCCGGCGGACCCCGCCCTACGACGGCCACGGCCGGGACGGCCGCTCCGGCGCCGGGAGCAGCGCCCCCAGCAGCCGTCCCCCGGCCGGCGTGAGCGACCACCGCGCGTGCCCGGCGTCGCCGGCGACGAGGGCATCCGGCGGCGGTACTTCCTCGTACCGGACGGGGGCGTTCAGGTCGAGCACCGCGAAGCAGCGCTTCCCGGTCTCCGTGGCCTCCGCGCCCCGCAGCAGGCAGAGTCCGTCGAGAACGGTGAGCCCACGTCCCCCTTCGGCGTCGGGGCCCGCACGGCGCCGCCGGGGCAGGGACGGGTTTCCGTCGGACACCTCGACGACGAGGAGGTGCTCGTCCAGGACGACGTCCACGGCCAGCCGTCCCCCCGCGTGCAGCAGCCCGTTGGTGAGCAGTTCCGAGCCCACCAGTTCGAGACGTACGCGCTGCTCCTCGGAGAGCGGGACACCCCACGACCGCACGGTGGCGGCGATCCTCCTGCGCGCGGCGCGGACGGTGGCGGGGGGTGGCTTCCAGGGTGAAGCGGGATCGAAGCATCGTCGTCTCCTGGCGGGGACGCGCACCGTCGGCGGCGTGCGTCAGTCGGCTGAGTACTGCGGTGGCCGCTCGTGGGGTCCGGCGTCCTCCTGCCGGCCCCAGGCGATTCCGTAAATACCGGCCTGGCATTTCGCGGGCAGTATGTGGACGCTGTGGGAAGCGTCCAGACCGAGCGGGCGGATCTGCTCCCGCTCCGCTTCCGAGTTGTGGCGGTAGTACCCGTGCACGGCCGACGGAAGGTGCCGGGGGTGGAAGAAGATGTGCAGGAGATACTGCCGGACCGGGACGGGCAGAGTGCGTTCGTGGTGGTTGGAGGGTTTCCACCGCGGGCCGATGTCGAGCGTGTAGTCGATGATCGCGGTTTCCCCGCGGCGAAGAGCGCGCCCGAATCCGATGTCGAATACCGCGGAACGGACTTCCTGACGGAAATACAGCGTCTCCAGGCGACCGCAGTTGACGGTCACCTGCACGGAGGGCGTGCCGGGATCGTCCAGGTTGTGGTGGGCCGTCAGGTGCCGTACGTCGTCACGGGTGGCGCGCACGACGTGGCAGACCGTGTAGCGCTCGATGCACCCGTGGTCGTCGAGGTGCACGGTCTCCGACACGGACAGGGTGAGGAGGTTCTCGTTGAACCGGTAGGCGTCCGCTCCCAGGGCCCGCTCGAGGGGCGCGCCGGGGCTCAGGACGCGGGAGAGGGCGTCCGGCACACGGTTCGTCGGGGCGAGCGCCCTGCCGCGCGGGCGCCGGTGGGCCAGCAGGGTCTGCAGCGTTCCCGGCGCCAGGTGCAGGATCACCTCGATCTCCGCCACCGCCCGCAGGGACTGCCGGCGCTCGGGCTGACTGCGGCCCCGCTGCCAGTGGCTGAGCGTCACCGGACTCACCGAGATGCCGCGCTCGCCGAGGTGGTGGTGCAGACGCTGCAAGGACAGTCCGCGCCCCTTCAGCGCCCGGTGGAGGGCCTCCCCGAAGGTGGCCCCGTCCGCGCACCGCGCCTCCTCGGGCCGGTGCTCCTCGGGCCGCGCGCCCTCGGGCCGGTCCGTCTCCGGCCGGTCTGTCTCCGGCCGGTCTGTCTCCGGCCGGTCTGTCTCCGGCCGGTCCGTCTCCGGCCGGTCCGTCTCCGGCCGGTCGTCCCGCTGGTTCATCGACGGCTCCCGAACGGTTCTGTCAGGGGGCCGGCAGGGCTGCGGCCGCAGGTGGGCGGGGCAGCCCTGCCGTCGTGGATCACCACAGGGTACGGGTGGTCCACCGGCTCGGCGCGGCGCCTGGGGAGAGCGTCGCGCCGGGCACGGCCCGCGCATCGGTCAGGCGGTGTTCAGGCTCAGTCCGTAGTACCGCAGCGTGTCGTCCAGCGGCTGGAAGTACGAGGTGCCCTGCCCGTAGACGCCGTTGCACCGGTTGTCGGTCTGGCCGCCCGAGGTCATGCCCTGGCCCTGGTTGCCGGATATCCAGGGACCGCCGCTGTCCCCGCCCAGGTCGCAGGCGTTGCTCAGCCCGAGGTTGGTCACGAGGGTGGCCGGCTGCCCGGGGTCGGTGTACGTGACCGAGTAGTCGGACCCGACCGGGGCCCGCCGGCTGCCCTCGACGGCGATGTCGCCGCCGTTGTTCCACGTGCCGACCCGGGGCGCGACGGTCCAGCCCGCGTCGACGGAGGCGAGGCCCATGTCGACACTGTTCCGTCCGTGGTGGAACCGGGTGGTGGTGCCCTTGGCGAAGTGCGAGCCGTCGTAGTACAGGTCGGGCAGGTTCTCGACACAGTGTCCGGCGGTGACCAGGACCTGCCGGCCCGACGCGTCCCGGGCGCCGTAGCCGACCGAGCAGTAGTGGTTGCCGTAGTCCATCCGGCTGCCGGGATAGACGGTGCCGGCCATCGAGACGGCCTTGCCGTCGCTGTCCCGTACGGCGACCGCGGACCCGTAGGACGCGGCCTTGTCCAGGAACTCCCGGTCGGCCGCCGTCGCCGCGTCGCGCACCTGGACGACCACCTTGTTCGTCACCGGGTCGACGCCCCACCCCTGGACGCCGGTGGGCAGTTCCCGCGTCGCGGCCTCGTCCAGCGCCGCCTTGACGGCGTCCAGTTCGCCGACGGTGTGCCGTGCTGTGCGTGCCTCGAGCCCGGCGGCCTCGACCTCGCGGGCCGTGCTCGCGTCGGTGACGTTCACCGTCAGGCGGCCGTCGTCGTCGAAGAAGGCTCCGCGCGGGTCGACACCGGAGGAACGCAGGGTCCCGAGCACCGACTGCTGGCGGGCCTGCGAGTCGAGCCGCCGGGCGGCGCTCGCGTCACTGATCCCCAGCGAGTCGCCGAGCGCCCGCACCATCCGGGCCTCGTAACTCCCGCCGGACGCGGGAGAGTCCGCCCCGGTGGTGCCGTGCGCCGAGACCGCGCCCGAGGACACGACCAGCGCCGCCGCCGCGGCACCTGACGCCATGATCGCGCGTAGACGAAGCATCTTTTCTCCATTTCCGGACAGCCGCCCGCGGCGGCTTGTGGGGGAAGTGCGGATCGGGGCGGGGAAGAAGTCCCTGTCCGCACGGAGAACCTTCCTAGTCGGACGCGCTCATGACAAGATCGGTGAGCGGCGCAAAAATTAACAGAACTGCGGACTTCTGATTCCGACGGCAATTCACCGACGCCCCGTCAGGCACATTTCACGGAAGGGGAAAAGGGGCGGGAATGGGCGACGCGGACCGAGCCGCCCTCGATGCCCCGCCCGGGCCCGCCGCGGCGATGGCCGCCGTCGGACACCTTGCCGCGCCCCACAGGACATGCCTAGGATCGTGAAGACGCTTCATTGAATCGTTTCACTCATGGTTTCAGGCAGCCGACGCGAGTCACCCGCACGGTTCCTCCCCGCCGCGTCGGCACGACGAGCAAAGGCGGACACACATGACCGAGGGCTGGGACCGCAGAATCTTCCTGCGCGGCGCCGTGGCGACCGCGGGCGCCGCCGGTGTCACGGCGCTGACCGCCGGCGGACCGGCCTTCGCGGCCGGTGCCGCGCCGGGCGTCACGGCACCGGCCGACGGCCGGCCGGAGACGGCCACCGGGCTCCACGTCGTCCGGACGAGTGTCGAGTACGCCGGAGACCTGCTCGGCACGGACGTCGAACGCCCGCGCCTGTCGTGGGAACTGGCCGCCCCGGGCCACGGCGCCCGCCAGAGTGCCTACCACATCCGGGTGACCCGGGACTCCGTGGGCCGGGGCCGACGCACCCACACGGTCTGGGACTCGGGCAGGGTCACCTCCGACCGCAGTGTCGGCATCCCCTACGGCGGTCCCGCGCTGCTCCCCCGTACCCGCTACCACTGGCAGGTCCGGGTCTGGGACGCCGCCGGCCGGCGCTCCGGCTGGAGCGAGGCCCGCTGGTGGGAGACGTCACTGCCGGCCGACGGCTGGCGGGCGAGCTGGATCGGCGCCGAGGAGCCGCCCGCGCCGCCGTCCCTGGAGGGCGCGTCCTGGATCTGGTCCTCCGGCGCGACCTCCTCGGACGCCCCGGAGGGCGAACGCCGGTTCCGCGCCGTGCTCGCCCTGCCGACGGGTTCCGTGGTGAGGCGGGCCGTGGTGAGCGCCACGGCCGACGACGACTTCACCCTCTACGTCCACGGGCAGCAGGTGCTCCACGCGCCGCGGCAGACCGACGGCTGGCGCACCGGGCGCACCGCCGACGTCACGGAGACGGTCCGCTCGGCCGGTGACGGCGTCGTCGTCGCCGCCCTCGCCACCAACCGGCCCGGTGCCGCCGTGAACCCCGGCGGCCTCCTCGCCCGCCTCGTCGTCGAGACCGAGGACGGACGCACCCACGAACTCCGCACCGGCGACGGCTGGCGCACCGCCGAAACGGCGCAGGAGGGCTGGGAGCGGCCCGGGTTCGACGACGGCGCCTGGCAGCCGGCCGCCGTCCTGGCCCCGTACGGCCAGGGCCCCTGGGGCGACGGCGTGACGGTCGCCGCCCCCGAGGCGCCCGCCCCGCTGCTGCGCCGCTCCTTCGCTGTCCGGGGGCGCGTCGCGCGCGCCCGCCTGTACATCAGCGGACTCGCCTACTACGAGGCCGAGATCAACGGCCGCCGCGTCGGCGACCAGGTCCTCGACCCGGGGTTCACCGACTACGACGAGACGGTGCTGTACGCCGTCCACGACGTGACCGGCCTGCTGCGGCGCGGTGAGAACGCCATCGGCGTCACCCTCGGGCGCGGCTTCTACGGCATGACGACCCCCAATGTCTGGAACTGGCACCGCGCTCCCTGGCACGGCGAGCCCCGGCTGCTCGCGCAGTTGGAGATCGACCACCCGGACGGAACCCGCACCACCGTCGCCACGGACGGCGAGTGGCGCATCACCGAGGGACCGACCCGGTCCAACTCCCTGTACGCCGGGGAGACCTACGACGCCCGACGGGCACCCGACGGCTGGACCCGGCCCGGGTTCGACGACTCGGGGTGGAGGGCGGCCGGGGTGCGCGAGGCGCCCGGCGGCACGCTGCGCGCGCAGCCGCACGACCCGATCGAAGTCGTCGGCACCGTCCGCCCGAAGGCGATCGAGGAGCTGCGCCCCGGCGTGTACGTCGTGGACATGGGCCGCACCATGGCCGGCTGGACCCGGCTGACCGTGCGCGGGGCCACCGGGGGCACGGTGGTCCGGCTCGTCCACGGCGAGAAGCGCGAGGACGACGGCGGTGTGCACGCCGAGACGGGGCACGTGCCGGGCCGCTTCCAGACCGACGAGTACGTGTGCGCCGGCCGGGACGAGGAGGTGTGGGAGCCCGCCTTCTCGTACAAGGGCTTCCGGTACGTCGAGGTCCACGGGCTGCCCGCGCGGCCGGAGCCGGGGGACGTGCTGGGCCGGCTGGTGCACTCCCGCGTGGACGAGGTCGGCTCCTTCTCCTGCTCGGAGCCGTTCTACGAGTGGCTGGACCGGGCGATGCGGCGCACCGTGCTGAACAACCTGCACGGCATCCCCACCGACACGCCGATGTACGAGAAGAACGGCTGGACCGGGGACGCCCAGCTCGGCACGCCTGTCATGACCCACGCCTTCGGGATGCAGCGTTTCCTGTCCAAGTGGCTCGGCGACCTCGCCGACAGCCAGACCGGCGAGGGACAGTTGCCGGTGATCGTGCCCAGCGGGGGCTGGGGGTACGGGGATCTCGGCCCGTCCCCGGAGTGGACGACCGTGTACCCCTTCGTCGTCCGCGAGTTGTACCGGGTGTACGGGGACGAACGGGCGGCCCGGGAGCACTGGGAGACCCTGACCCGCTACCTGGACTGGGAACTCGCCCGGCTGCGGGACGGGCTGGCCGTCACCGCGCTCGGCGACTATCTGGCCCCCGGGTACGGCGGCAACCCGCCGGAGGACACCCGGCTGACCGCGACGGCCTATCTGTACCGGGCGCTGCTGCACACCGCGGAGCTGGGTGAGGCGCTGTCCGGACTCCCGGGCGACAACGATGTCCCCCGGCGTTACCGGGCTGCCGCCGAGGAGCTGCGGAGCGCGTTCAACGAGACGTTCCTCGGGCCGGACGGTCACTACCGCACGGCCAAGGACCCGGACTACCGGCAGACGTCCAACGCGATACCGCTGGCGTTCGGGCTGGTGCCGGCGGGCGCCCGGGGCACCGTCCTCGACAGCCTGGTGGCGGACATCGAGGAGCGCGGCGACCACCTGAACACGGGCGCGCTGGGCACCAGCGTGCTGCTGCGGGTGCTGTGCGCGCACGGCCGCCCGGACGTCGCCCACGCCGTCGCCACCCAGCGCACGTATCCGGGTTGGGGCTACTGGCACGACCACGGCGCCGACACCATGTGGGAGATGTGGCCGCTGGACTCCCGCTCGCGCGACCACTACTTCCAGGGCACCGTCGTCCAGTGGCTGTACGAGAACGTGGCCGGACTGCGGCCTGGCGACGCGGGGTACCGCACGTTCAGTGTCCGCCCGGACGCGCGCACGGGCGTCGACTGGGCGCGGACCTCGGTGCGGACCGTGCGCGGGGAGGCGTCGGTGGCGTGGTCCGCGGTGGGAGGCAGACTGCGGCTGACGGTGCGGGTACCCGTCGGGTCGCACGCCGAGGTCCACGTCCCGGTGGCCGAGGGGTCACGTGCCGGGGCGCCCGGCGGGGCCGAGTTCCTGCGGTCGGTGCCCGGCTTCGACGTCCACCGGGTCGCCCACGGCACCTGGGAGTTCACGGGGTCCGCCTGAGGTGCGCCGCCCGCGTCGAGGGGCGTCGGCGCGGGCGGTGCCGGTCAGGAGTCGGCGGACTCGGCCAGGGAACGGGGCCGCAGATCCGTCCAGTTGGTCTCGACGTACTCCAGGCAGGCGTCCCGGGTGTTCTCCTCGAGGGCGACGGTCCATCCGCCGGGCACCTGCGCGAAGGACGGCCAGAGCGAGTGCTGTCCCTCGTGGTTCACGAGGACGAGGAAACGGCCGTCGGCGTCGTCGAACGGGTTGGTGCTCATGCCCGAAGCCTCCCGGGGAATTAGGTTAGGCTCGCCTAATGAGGCGAGCTTAGCCTTCGGGCTTCGCGCTCCACAAGGAGCCCTTCACCAGAGGACCTTCATCGGGAGACCTTCATGGAGTTGACGGGGGTAGAGCCGTTCGCCGGGTTCGGACTGAGCGGGGCTCCCGGCACCGACGCCTTCTGGGCCGCCGCGCGCACGCCCGCGTCGGTGCCGGACGGCGACGGCTGGGCGACCCTGTTCCTGCGGCGCGGGTCCGAGGCGGCGACCGTCGTTTTCGAGAGCTGGTCGGATCCGGTGCCGCTGCGCCGGTGGGGTGCCACGGACTGCTGGTACGCCGAGGTGCGCATGCCGGCGCGGCTGCGGGTGACGTATCGGTTCCTGGTGGGCGACGCGGCGTACGCCGACCCGCTCAACCCGGCCGGCGCGGGCGGGGACCGGTCCGTCGCCGCGACGCCGGACGCGCCGCTCCAGCCGCACTGGCCCGCGGTCGGTGCCGACGTCGTCCTGCCCCTCCCCCGGACCCGGCTGCGCTGGACGAGCGAGCGGCTCGGTGGGCGGCGTGCCGTACGGGTCCACGCGGCGGGCGGGGGCGGGCCGGTGGTGCTGCTGCTCGACGGGGACGACTGGCTGTACCTGCACCCGGCCACGACCGCGTTCGACTCGGCCGTCGCGAGCGGCGAGATGCCGCCGGTCACTCTCGTGTTCCTGCCCGCCGGGGACCGCGCGGCCGAGTTCGGATGCAGGCCCGGGCTGTGGGAGGCGGTACGGGACGAGGTGCTGCCGCTCGTGGCCCGGAGCGGTGTGCCCGCCGAACGGGACCGGCTCGTGGTCGCGGGGCAGAGCCTGGGCGGACTGAGCGCGCTGTACGCGGCCGTGGAGTTCCCCGGTCTGGTGTCGCGGGTGGCCTGCCAGTCGCCGTCGGTGTGGTGGACGCCGGGTGCGGTGCACGGGGCGGACCCGCTGGGCGGCCCGCCCGGTGGTGCCCTGGCGGCTCGTCTGCGCGAGCGCCCCGATCTCTCCGGCCTGCGGATCGCCTTCGACGTGGGCGAGCACGAGACGCGGATGCTCCCGCACTGCGCCCTCGTGGAGGACCTGACCGAGCGGGCCGGTGCGACCGTACGGGTCTCCCGGTCGGCGTCGGGCCACGACCGGGCGGGCTGGCGGCACGCCCTGGTCAGGGACGTGGCCTGGGCTCTGGCGCGGGACCGCACGGCCTGAACGCGAGGGCGGGCGACACGGCTGCCGCCCGCCCGCTGCGGCGTGGCGTCCTCAGCTCTGGGGGCGCTTGCCGTGGTTGGCGCCGTTCTTGCGGCGGGCCTTCTTCTTGCGGCGTCGTTTCGAGGACATCGATACCTCCTTGCGGTTGCTTTTCCACACGCTTTGCACCGGATTGTCATCTCCGGTGATCACAGAGCCCCTTTCCCGTCGGCGCCGGGCCAAACATCCGGCGCGGGGGCACTTGCTCAACGGGCGAGCCGGTCATCTGGTCACTGCCAGGCGGTACTCCTCGTCCGTGGCCAGGAGGCGGCGGTGGGTGTCCTCGGCGGTGACGACGCCGTCGTCCAGGACGAGCACGCGGTCGGCGGCGTCCAGCAGGGCGGGGCTGCTGGTGATCACCAGGGTGGTGCGGCCCCGGCGCAGTTCGGCGACGCCCCGCGCGATGAGCTGTTCGGTGACGGCGTCGACGGCCGTGGTCGGGTCGCGCAGCACCAGGACGTCGGTGTCGGCGGCGAGGGCGCGGGCCAGGGAGAGCCGCTGGCGCTGGCCTCCGGAGAGGTTGGCGCCCCGGTCGCGGACGGCGTAGTCGAGCCCCTCCCGGTGCAGGGCGACGACGTCGGTCAGCATCGAGGCCTCGACCGCTTCGGGGACGGTGCGGCTGGTGCCGGAGGGGTCGATGTTGGACCGCAGGGTGCCCGCGAAGATCTCGCCGTCGTACGGGTTGACCAGCAAGTGCTCACGGACCGCCTCGACCGCCAGGTCCGCGAGGTCCCGTCCGCCGACCCGCACCGTGCCCTCGTAGGCGTCCGGCGGGACGTTCAGGGCGAGGACCGCCGCGAGGTCGGCCGCGGCGCGCGGCTGGTACGCGGCGACGGCCACGAACTCGCCGGCCGGTACCCGGAACCGCACCTTGCGCAGCGTCCCGTGGCGGACGCAGTCGACCTCCAGGCCGACGCCCCGGGCGGGCCGCTCCGTCCCCGGTGTCGTCACCGGTGGTGCGGTGAGTACGAGTGCCATCCGCTCGGCGGAGGCGCGCGCGATCATCACGTACTTCGGCATCTCCGAGAACAGTTTCAGCGGTTCCATGATGAACTGCGCGAGGCCCACGGCCATGACGAGTTCACCGATGTTGATCCGCTCCTCGAAGGCCAGCCACCCCGCGGTGAGGGTCACAGCGGCGGCGAGTACCGCGTTGAGGGCCAGTGCGGTGCCCGCGTAGACGCCGCCGACCCGGGCGACGGTGACCGACTGGCGCTTCGCGTCGGTGCTGACCCGGCGGTAGGCGCGGAACGCCGCGTGGTTGCCGCCGAAGCCGTGCAGCGGACGCAGGCCGATGATGAGGTCGGCGACCTTGGCGCCCGCCCGCGCCACCCGCGCCTGCTGCTCGCGGGTACTGGAGCCGATGCGTTTGGACATCACGCTGAGGATCGACAGGATCGCGACCGTCCCCACGATGACCAGCAGCCCCAGCCGGACGTCGGCCAGTCCCAGGGCGACCGCCGCGATCAGGACCGCGACCAGCGAGCTGATCAGCAGCGGCACCACCTCGATGATGTCGGCGGTCTGGTCGGCGTCCTCGGTGGCGATGGTCAGCACCTCGCCGGACTTGAGGTCGACGTCCCCGGCGACCGGCTGCAGCCCCGCGCCGGCCACCCGGACCCGCCAGCGGTGCGCCTCGGTCGTGTTGGCCTTCTGGAGGATCCGCATCCCGAACCGCCAGGACAGCGACACGGTCGTGATGATCACGGCGAGGGCGGCGACGGAGACGCCGAGCGCCTCCGGGCTCCGGTGCCGCATGGTGTGTTCGACGATCAGGCCGAGCGCGATGGGGAAGGCGGTCTCACCGGCCTGGTAGAGGCCCATGAGGAGGGTGCCCCAGGCCATCGCGCCGACGTTGCGCCGCAGGGCGGTACGGAGGATGTCGGCCCCCGCGCGGGGCCGCTGGGTGTCAGGAGTGGTCATCGAGGTGGCGGGCAATCGCTTCCGGGGTTCGCAGGGTGAACAGATCGCGGATGGTGATCACTGGACCGTACTCCCGGCGGAGCAGCCCGGTCAGCCGCACCGCCAGCATGGAGTGGCCGCCGAGGGCCGTGAAGTCGCTCATGGCGCTCACCTCGTCGTCGTCCAGGTCCAGTGCCTCGGCGTAGAGTGCGCACACCGTGGTCTCGGTCTCCGTCTCCGGGGGGCGCTCCCCCGCCGTGGTCAGCGCTCCCAGCGGCTTGGCCTCCGGGAGCGCCTTGGTGTCTGCCTTCCCGTTCACGGTGAGCGGGATGCCGTCGACCCGGGCGTAGTGCGTGGGACGGAGGAAGTCCGGGAGTGTGGCGCCCACTTCGGCGGCGACCTCGGCCAGATCGGCACCGTCCAGCACCAGGTAGGCGGCCAGCCGGTGGGCGCCGTCGACCTGCGGGTCGGGCTGGGCGACGGCGGCGGCGAACCGGACCGCCGGGTGCGCGGCGAACACGGCCTCGACCTCGCCGAGTTCGACCCGGTGGCCGCGGATCTTGACCTGCTGGTCGGTGCGGCCGAGGTAGCTCAGGTTCCCGTCCGGGCGCCGCACCGCCAGGTCGCCGGTGCGGTACATGCGCTCGCCGGGTGCGCCGAACGGGCAGGCGACGAAGCGGTGCGCGGTCTGGGCGGGCTGCCCGAGGTAGCCGCGGGCGATGCCGACGCCCGCGACGTACAGCTCGCCGGGGACGCCGTCGGGCACGGGGCGCAGCCACGGGTCCAGGACGTACACGTCCGTGTTGTCGATCGCGACCCCCACCACCGGGTCCGGGCACTCGAAGGTGCCGACGCCGAGGGTGTTGATGGTGTACTCGGTGGGCCCGTACAGGTTGTAGCCGACGGTGCCCTCGGTCTCGGCGAGCCGTGTCCACAGTGCCGGGGTGACGGCCTCGCCGCCGAGCAGCACCAGCGCGGGCCGGCGGTCCGGGTCGTCGAGCAGTCCCTCGGCGACCAGTTGCTGCGCGTAGGTCGGGGTGACGTTGACGACGTCGATCCCGTGCTCCAGGCAGTAGTCGACCAGCCTGGGTGCGTCGCGGCGCAGTTCCTCGTCGCAGATGTGCACCTCGTGGCCGTCGGCGAGCCAGAGCAGTTCCTCCCACGACATGTCGAAGGCGAACGACACGGTGTGGGCGATGCGGAAGGTCCGGTGACCGTGCGCCGCCAGGACCGGTCCGAAGATCCGCCGCTGGTGGTTGACCAGCATGTTGGTGAGTCCGGCGTACTCGGTCACCACCCCCTTGGGCCGGCCGGTCGAGCCGGAGGTGTAGATCGTGTACGCGGGGTGCCGCAGCCGGTGCGGGTCGTCCGGCGCGAACGTCACGAACGGCTCGGCCCCGGGCAGCGGACGGTCCAGCTCGATCAGGCCGACGGCGCCGGCGAGGCGATGCGCCACGGTGCTCAGGGTGAGTACGGCGTCCGGGCGGGCGTCCTCGACGATCGCGGCGATCCGCTCGTCGGGGTGGTCCAGTTCCAGCGGTACGTACGCGGCGCCGGTGCGCAGTACGGCGAAGAGGGCCACGATCGAGTCGAGGGAGCGCGGGATCGCGAGGCCCACCGTCGTCTCCGGGCCGATGCCGCGCCGGACGAGCACACCCGCCAGTGCCCGGCTGCGGTCCCGCAGTTCGGCGAAGGTGATGGCCGAGCCGTGGGCGACGAGCGCCGTCCGTCGCGGGGCGCGGTCGGCCGCCCGGTCGAAGCGGTCCACGACGGTCTCCGTGCCGACGTCGGTGCGTGCGGCGGGCTCGGGCGCGGGCACCGGGCCGGGAAGGGACCCGATCGTCCCCGTGGGCCCGGCGGTCCCGGTCAGGTCGTCGAGCACGCGCAGGTAGGCGTCGAGGAGGCCGCGGGCACCGGCGGTGTCGTGGTCGCGGTACTCCAGTTTGACGGTGAGCCGGTCGCCGGGGGTGATCACCCAGGTGAACGGATAGTGGGTCGAGTCGTCGGCCCGCACCGAGGTGATGCCGTGTCGGGCGTTCATGGCGGCGAAGGCGTCCAGGTCCAGGAAGTTCTGGAGGACGAACAGGTTGTCGAACAGCGTGTCGTGGCCGCCGGCCCGCTGGATCTCGCCCAGCCCGAGGTGCTCGTGCTCCATGGCCTCGATCCGGGCCGCCTGTACGGCCGTCAGGTAGGCGCGGACCGTGTCGTGCGGCCGGGCCCGCGTCCACATGGGCACCGTGTTGAGCAGGACGCCGACGACGTCGGCCAGTCCTTCGCCCTCCCGGCCGGAGACGGTCACGCCGAAGACGGCGTCGGCGCGGCCGGTGCGGGCGCCGAGGAAGAGGCCGAAGGCGCCGGTCAGCACGGTGTTCAGGGTGACGCCGTGGGTCCGGGCCGCCTCCCGCAGGGCGTCCGACTGCCCGGTGGTCAGCGTCCGCACGAGCGCCCGCGGCAGGCCGTCGGGCAGGGACGGCGCCGGTCCGGCGAGCAGGGTCGGGCCGGGCAGACCGGCGAGGTGCCGCGCCCAGAAGCGTTCCGACGCGGCCGGGTCCTTCGCGGCGAGGGCCCTCGCGTGGTCCTCGAAGCCCGGGTCGGCCGGTACGGCGTCCAGGGGCGTGCCCTCGAGGACGGCGCGGTAGGCGTCGAACAGGTCGCGCAGCACGATCTCGCGGGACCAGCCGTCCCACAGCAGCAGGTGGTAGCTGAGCAGCAGTCCGTCGCGGTCGCCGGGCAGGCGGACCACGGTCAGCCGGATCAGCGGCGGTTCACCGGGGTCGAAGCCCGTCTCCCGGTCCCTGAGCCGCAGGGCTTCCGCCTCCTCCTCGGTCGCCGCTTCGGCCGTGCGCACGTCGGCCCGGCGTCCCGCGGCGAGGACCTGGACGGGGTTCCCGTCCTCGTCCGTGGTGAAGCCCGCGCCCGCGGCCGGGTGCCGTGCGAGCACGTGTGCCACCGCCCGGGACAACGCGTCGGCGTCCAGGCGCCGTTCGAAGGTGAACCAGCTCTGGGCGACGTAGTGTCCCGCCGGGCCCGTCAGCTGCGCCTGGAAGTACAGCCCGCGCTGGAGGGGGGTGACCGGCGCCGTCCGCTCGGCCGTCGCGGCGGCGTCCGCGATGCGTTCCAGCGCGCGGTGCCAGTGCTCGGTGATCTCGTCGGGGACGCCCTCGGCGAGGGTGAAGGCCGCGTGCAGGCTGCCGGTGGCGGCGTCGGTCCACGCGTTCACCTCGACGGCGTACGGGCTGCCGCCGTCGCCACCGGTGATCCGCGGGACCTCCGACTCGCCGCCGCGGCCCAGGTAGTTGAACAGGACCTGCGGGTGGGCGGTGGCGAGCAGCGGGGCGGTCTGCGGGTTGAGGTACCTGAGCCCGCCGTAGTCGGCGTGCGCGCGCTCGTCCGGCTGGCGTTCGGCGACCTCGCGGGCCGCGGCGACGGGGTCGGTGTGCGCGGTGAGCCGTACCGGCGCGATGGACGTGAACCAGCCGACGGTGCGGGTGTAGTCGTGGTGGTCGAGGGCCGGGACCCTGCCGTGCCGCTCCAGATCGACCGCCAGGTCCGTGGGCGCCGGCTGGACGCGGGTCAGCGCGGCGCGCAGTGCTCCGCACAGCAGTTCGGTGAGGCCGACGCCCAGTGCGGCGGGCGCGGTGCGCGTGACGCGGGTGCTCACCTCGGGGGCGAGTACCGCCGTCCGCTCGCGCGGGTTCCCGGCGGCGGGCAGCGGTGCGGGGGCCTGGAGCGTGGTGAGCCAGCGGGCCAGGATGTCGGTCTCCTGGGCGGACCGGTGGGTGAGTGCTCGGGCGTAGTCGGCGTAGGACGTGGTCGGCGGTGCCAGGGCCGCACCGCGCATGGCGTCGGCCAGGTCGTCCAGCAGGATGAGCCAGGACACGGCGTCGACGGCGAGGTGGTGCACCGCCACCACGAGGGTGCGGCTCGCCTCCAGCCAGGTGAAGGCGATGACGCCGCCGGTCTCGGGATCGAGCCGTCCGGCCGCCTCGTCGGCCGCGGTCGTCGTGTCGGTGCCGGCCGCGCGGGCGACGGTGACCTCGCGGAGGGGTTCCGTGGACAGGGACCACACCCCGTGGTCGACGCGCAGGCGCAGTCGCAGCGCCGGGTGGGTGGCGACGACGGCCCGCGCGGCGCGCTCCGCGTCGGCGAAGCCGGTCCCGTCGGGTGCCGTCAGCGTTCTGGCCTGGGCGAACCGGGCGAGGGATCCGCCCAGTCGCCGCCGGCGCAGGATGATCGGTGTGGGCGGCAGCGGGCCGTCCTCGTGGCGGGCGGGGGCGGGTGGCGTGACCCCGGAGGCGCGGGTGTCCAGGTGCCCGGCAAGTGCGCGGGGGGTGCGGAGCAGGAACACGTCGCGGGGTGCGATCGGCAGGCCGAGTGCCCTGGCCCGGTTGATGAGCGTGATGGCGACGATGCTGTCGCCTCCGGCGGCGAAGAAGTCGGTGTCGGCGTCCGGGGCGGAGCCGGGCAGTGTCTCGGCGAAGATGCCGACGACGACGGCGAGCGCGGAGCCGTCCCGGCCGTCCGGCGCGCCGCTGTCCCGTACGCCGCTGTGCGGTACGCCGCTGCTCGCCACACCACCGACGGCGGTACCACCGCTCACCGCCGGGGCCGGCGCCGCGCGCTCGGTGAGCGCCCTGCGGTCCAGCTTGCCGTTGAGCGTCAGCGGAAGTGCGTCCACGGGCAGCACCCGGCCCGGCACCATGTGCGCCGGGAGTTTCGAGGCCAGGAGCGCGGTGAGGTCCGCGGGCACCCGGCCCACGACGTGCGCGACCAGGTGGTCCTCGCTGTCCGCCACGGTGACCGCGGCGTCGACCACGCCGTCGAGGTCGCGGATCGCGGACTCCACCTCGCCCGGCTCGATGCGGAACCCCTTCAGCTGCACCTGGTCGTCGGCGCGGCCGACGAACTCCAGCTCGCCGTCGAACGTCCGGCGGGCCAGGTCACCCGTGTGGTACATGCGGGAGCCGTCCGCCCGGAACGGATTCGCGACGAACCGGCCCGCGGTCAGCCCCGGCCTGCCCAGGTAGCCGAGGGACACCTGGTCACCGGCGACGTAGATGGCGCCCACCCGGCCGGGCGGCACCGGCCGGAGCCGGTCGTCGAGCAGGTGGGTGACGAGGCCCGGGACCGGGCCGCCGACGGGGCTGGTGCCGACGGCGCCGGGAGCGAAGTCGGCGGCGGTCAGCACCCGGTGGGTGACGTGGACGGTGGTCTCGGTGATGCCGTACATGTTGACCAGCTCGGGCGAGTCGGTGCCGTGCCGCTCGGCCCAGTCGCGCAGCCGCCCGAGGTCCAGCGCCTCACCGCCGAAGACGATCCGGCGCAGTGCGGGCAGCGGCTCGCCCGCGTGCCGGTCGGCCTCGGCGAAGCGGTGGAAGGCCGACGGTGTCTGGTTGAGCACCGTCACCCCGCGCTCGCGGACCAGGCGGTGGAAGTCGACCGGGGAACGGGTCAGACCGTACTCCGGCATCAGCAGCTCGGCGCCGTGGGTGAGTGCGCCCCACAGCTCCCAGACGGCGAAGTCGAAGGAGAAGGAGTGGAACTGGACCCACACGTCGTCCGGGCCGAAGGCCATCGCGGGCCGGGTGCGGGCGAGCAGGGTCACCACGCTCGAGTGCGGGACGACGACCCCCTTGGGCCGGCCGGTCGAGCCGGACGTGTAGATCACGTACGCGGGGTCCTGCCACCGGGCCGCGGGTGCGGGCTCCGCGACGGTGGGCGCGTGCTCCTCCCCCGGTACGAGCACGCGGGCCGGCACGCCCGCGCGGGCCAGCAGCCGGGTGAACCGGTCGCGGTGCTCGGCTTCCACGAGAACGACCTGCGGGGCGGAGTCGGCGAGGACGTACTCGAGGCGTTCGTCCGGGTACGCCAGGTCCAGGGGTACGTACGCGCCGCCCGCCCCGACGACGGCGACGAGGGCGACCACCTGCTCGACGGAGCGCGGCACGGCGACGGCGACCCGCCGGCCGGGACCGACACCGGCCGCGCGCAGTACGGCGGCCAGCTCGTCCCTCCGTTCGGTCAGTTCGCCGTAGGTCAGGGAGCGGGTGCTGCCGTCGAGGGCGCACTGGGTGACCGCGGTGGCGGCCGGGTCACGGTGCGCCGCGGTGTCGAGCAGTTCGCCCAGGGTGGCGGGGGCGACCGGCTCGACGTGTCCATCGCCCCCGGATGCCAGGTCGCCGGCGGGGGCGTCCGGCCGGGTGAGCAGACCGGTGAGGTTGCGGGTGAACGTGCGCAGGATCTCGCGGACTTCGGTCTCCCGCAGCAGCTCCGCGTCGTGGATGAGGTTGAAGCGCGGGCCGCCGTCGGGCGTGCGCTCCACCACCAGGGTCAGCGGGTAGTGGGGGGCGCCCTCGTTGACGATGCCGGTGACGACGAGGGTGTCGCCGGGCCGCCGCAGCGCGTGCACGTCGGTCGCCACGTCGAAGACGACCAGGGTGTCGAAGAGCGCACCGGCGCCGGCCCGGCGGCTGATGCGCGCCAGCGAGACGTGCTGGTGCGGCAGTACCGCGCTCTGGTGCGCCCTGACGGAGGCGAGGAGTTCTCCCGCGGTCGTGGTGGCGGTCCAGCGGGCGCGCAGGGGGACCGTGTTGATGAACAGGCCCACCATGTCCTCGATGCCGGGCACGTCCGCGTCGCGGCCGGACACCGTGGAGCCGAACACGACGTCGTCGCGGTGCAGGATGCCGCCCAGCGTGAGCGCCCAGGCGCTGTGCACGGCGACGCTCAGCGGCACACCGGCCGACCGGGCCGCGGCGTCGACGTCGGTGTCCGCCGTCGCGGCGATGTCGGCGAAGTGCTCGGAGGGTGTGCGTCCTTCGGCGATGAGCGACGGGCCGGGAAGTCCGGCCAGTTGCCCGTCCCACACCCGGTCGCTCGCCTCGTCGTCGCGTGCCGCGAGGCGGCGTGTGTGGTCGGGGAAGCCGCCGAGGGCGTACCCGGAACCGGGTGAGTGGTACTCGGCCAGCAGGGTGCGCAGCATGGGCGGCACCGACCAGCCGTCGGCGACGATGTGGTGCACCGTCTGCACCAGGACGTGCCGGCGGGCTCCGGCGTGGATCAGTGTGCAGCGCATCAGCGGGCCGGCGGCCAGGTCGAATCCGGCGCGGCGGTCGCGCTCGGCGTGGGCGCGGATCTCGTCGTCCGTGATGCCGGGGCGGTCCAGCAGGGTGAAGGGCGCCTCCGCTCCGCTCTCCAGCACGGAGACGACGCGCCCGTCGGCGAGGGCCACGAAGCGGGCCGCCAGGTTCGGGTGGAGGGTGAGCAGACGGGTGGCCGCCGCCGCCAGCCGGCCGGGGTCCACCTCGCCGTCCAGCGTGAGCAGTTGCTGTTCGACGTAGCTGCCGGTGGCCTCGCCGTCGTAGACCGAGTGGAAGTAGAGGCCCTCCTGCAACGGCGTCAGCGGGAGGATGTCGCGCAGCGCGGGGCCGTCCAGGGCGTCGACGTCGGCCTGGGTGAGGGGCAGCGGGCGGAAGTCGCTGGGCGAGTGGCCGCCGCTCTCCAGCGCGGCCAGCCCGGTGAGCGCCTCCTGGTAGTAGGTGCCGAGGGTCGCGATGTCCGCGTCGGTGAACACACCGTCGGGCCAGGAGATGGCGGTGACCAGTTCGTACCCGCCGGTGGGCCCGGGTTCGGCGATCGCGTTGAATTCCAGGGCGCGGGGCAGGCGCATGCGCGGGTCGCGCCTTTCTCCCAGTTGTCCCGTGGTGCGGGCGAGTTGCCAGTCGTCCGACGAGCCGGCGTCGAAGCGGCCCAGGTAGTTGAAGAGCACCTGGGGAGCGGGGGCGTCGAAGGTGACCTGGGCCAGATGGCGCAGGGCGCCGTAGGAGACGCCGTTGTCCGGGACGCGGGCGAGGTCTTCCTTGACCGCCTTGAGGGCGGCGGCCAGGTAGCCGGGTGCGGTGAGGTCGGTGGCCGGGCCGGGGTCGACGGTCACCGGGAAGAGGGTGGTGAACCAGCCGACGGTTCTGGAGAGTTCCGGCTCGAAGCCGGCCGAGGGGGCGACGAAGCCTGGCTCGCGGCCGTGGCCCTCGAGTTCGATGTGCGCGAAGGTCTGGTCCTGGCCGAGGTCGCGGCGCCGTCGGGCCAGGGCGACGGCGAGCGCGGTCACCAGTACGTCGTTGACGCCCGCGTGGAACTTCGCGGGTGTCTCGCCGAGGAGCGCGGCCGTGGTCCGGGCGTCGACCGGGACGGTCCGGACGCGCTCGCGTGCGACCGTGTCGTCCGGGGTCAAAGCGCGTCGGCCCAGCGGCTCGTCCGGCCCCGGCAGTGGGCGCCGGAAGCAGGAGCTGTCCGCGTCGAACGCGGCGCGCTCCAGCAGCTGGGTCCAGCGCCGGAACGACGTTCCCGTCGACGGGAGTTCGACGGGTGCGCCCGAGGTGAACCGTCGCCATGCCGTGGCCAGGTCCTCCATGATCACCCGCCAGGACACACCGTCGATCACCACGTGGTGGACGACGACGACCAGGTGGCGTGTCTCGCGGCGCCAGACCGCGCGCAGCATCGCGCCGCCCTCCGGATCCAGCCCTTGGGCGGCGAGGGCGACGCACTCCTCGACGGGCCGGTCGCTCGTCTGCCAGAGGTGCGCGGCCGGGACGCCGCCAGTGTCCGCCTCCGCCTCCGTGTCGTCCGCTTCCGGGATGTCGAATCCCCAGCGCTCGCCGCGCACCAGTCTGGCCCGCAGCATGGGGTGCCGGCGGACGACGGCGGCGAGGACCGCGTCGAGGGCTCCGGCGGTCAGGCCGGCCGGGGTGTTGAGCACGACGGACTGGACGAAGCCGTCGACGGCGTCGGTGGTTTCACCGAGCCACTGCACCACGGGGGATCCCGCAACGGGCCCGGTCGGCACGTCGCGGTGGTCCACGGTCGCGGTGTCCTCGCGGCTCGCCACCGCCGCCAGCGCGCCCACGGTGCTGTGGGTGAGGATCTGCCCGGCCGTGACGTGGAGCCCGGCGTCGCGCAGCGCGCCCAGCAGTGACATGGCCAGGATGCTGTCCCCGCCGAGCTGGAAGAAGTCCTGGTCGACACCGACCTCGTCGAGGTGCAGCAGCGCCGCGACCGCCGTACACACCGCCCGTTCCTCGTCGGTGGCGGGCGGGACGGCCGAGGGCGTGCCGACGACGGGTTCCGGCAGCGCGTTGCGGTCGAGCTTGCCGTTCGCCGTGAGCGGGAACTCCGTCATCACGACGACGTGGGCGGGCACCATGTACTCCACCATGTGGGCGCCGGCCCAGGTCTTGACCTCGTCCGGGCGCAGTTCCTCGTGGCCGGCGGCCGGGATGACGTATCCCACCAGGTAGGTGCCGCCGGCCGGGTTCTTCTTCGCGACGACGCAGGTGTGGCGCACTCCCGGGTGCTCCGCGAGGCCGACCTCGACGTCCTCGATCTCCAGGCGCATGCCGCGGATCTTGACCTGGTTGTCCGCGCGGCCGAGGAAGTCGAGCGAGCCGTCGGGGGCGAAGCGGGCGAGGTCGCCGGTCCGGTACAGGCGGGAGCCGTCGTTCGCGAAGGGGTTCGCCACGAAGCGGGAGGCAGTGAGGCCGGGCGCGTTGACATAGCCGCGCCCCAGCAGCAGTCCGCCCGCGTACAGTTCGCCGCCGACACCGACCGGCACCGGACGCAGTTCGTCGTCCAGGACGTACAGCCGGGTGTTGGGGTTGGCCCTGCCGATCGACGTCGACAGGCGCTCCGCCGCTCCCCGGTACACGACGTGGGAGACACCGATCGTCGTCTCGGCGGGGCCGTAGCCGTGGTACAGGGGGATGTCGAGCCGGGCGCGGAAGCGTTCGTAGAGTTCAGGGGTGAGCACCTCGCCGCCGCACCAGACGTGGCGGAGGCTGTCGAGGCGCCCCGAGTCACCGGCCATCTCGAGCAGCACGTCCAGCATGGACGAGACCAGGTAGGTGAAGGTGACGCGCTGTTCGGCGATCACGCCGAGCAGGTGGTGGGGGTCGCGTTCGCCGCCGGGGCGCAGGACCACGAGCCGGCCGCCGCTGACGAGGGGCAGGAAGATCTCGTTGACGGAGATGTCGAAGGACAGCGGCGCCTTGAACAGCGACGCGTCGTCGTGGCCGAAGCCCAGGACCTCGTGGATCTGCCAGAGCAGGCGCTCGCTGATCGCCTCGTGCCGGATCATGGCGCCCTTGGGCCGCCCGGTCGAGCCGGACGTGAAGATCACGTACGCCAGGGCGTCGCCGGGGAGGGGGACTTCGGGCCCCTCCGTGGGGTGGTCGCCGAACCGCCAGTCGCCGAGGTCCACGGCGACGGCCTCCGGCTCGTTGGGGGCGTGCTCGCCCGAGGGGTTGAGCTGTACGACGACCCGGGCGTCCTGGACGACGACGGCCCTGCGTTCGGCGGGCCAGTGCGGGTCGAGCGGGACGAACGCGCCGCCCGCCCGGAGCACCCCGAGCAACGCGATCACCATGTCGGCGGAGCGTTCGAGGGAGATGCCGACCACGTCTTCCGCGGTGACCCCGCGGGCGATCAGATGATGCGCCAGCTGGGCGGACAGCTCGTCCGCCTGACGGTAGGTCAGGGTGCGGCGGTCGTCGACGACGGCCACGGCGTCCGGCCTGGCGCGCGCCTGTTCACGGAACATCGCCACCAGGGTGGGACGGACCCGGTCGGCGTCGGTGTCGTTCCACCTGGCGAGGTTCTCCAGCCGCTGGGCCGGAGCGGAGGGGCCGATGGTGCCGAGCGGACGGTCCGGGAAGTCGGCCAGGTCGTCGAGCGCGAGCTGCGCGCCGTCCGGTACGGCGCCGTCCGGGAGGGTGATGCTCCGGCCGTCGGCGCCGACGCCCCAACCACCCGGTGCCGTACCGCCGTTGTCGACCCAGGCGAGCACATCGGTGAACAGGGTGCCCGCGGTGAGGTCGAGGCCGGCGGGGCTGCTGCCCGAGGCCCAGTACGACAGTCCGACGGCGCACGCCTCGGCGACGACCCGGTCGGAGAAGTCGCCGGTGCGCCGGCGTATGTCGGTCAGCTGCCCAAGAGAAAGCCGGACGAGAGAAGCGGTCGGTTCCATCATCGAAGACTCAACGCCCCTTCAGCCAAGGAATGAAGGCAGGCTAACCTAACTAAGGCATGCCTAACTACCCCGCCCGGCCGCCCTCGCGCCAGGCCCGCCACAGCCGGGCGTAGCGCCCCCCGAGAGCCACCAACTCCTCGTGCGTGCCCTCCTCGACGACCCGTCCGGCGTCCAGGACGGCGATCCGGTCCGCCGCCATCGCCTGGGTCAGGCGGTGCGCCACGAACAGCGTGGTGCGGCCCGCGCACGCGGCCAGTACGGCCCGTTCCAGCTCGGCGGCGCCCTCGCTGCCCGCCTCGGCGGTCGACTCGTCCAGCACCACGACCGGTGCCCGGCCGAGCACCAGCCGCGCCAGCGCGATCTGCGCCACCTTGGTCCCGTCCAGGCGCTCGCCGCCCTCACCGACCGGAGTGTCCAGCCCTTCGGGCAGGGTCTCGACCCACCCGGCGGCCCCAACGGTGCGCAGGGCGTCCAGGAGTTCGTCGTCGGTGGCCCCAGGCGCGGCCAGCCGCAGGTCGTCGGCGAGGGGCCCGGAGAACACATGGGTCTCCTGGGTCAGGATGCTCACCAGGGCCCGCGCCCCGGCCTCGTCCAGTCCGGCCAGGTCGGTCGGCCCGACCCGCACCGACCCCGCCTGCGGCGTCCCGATGCCCGCGACCAGCGCGGCCAGGGTCGTCTTGCCCGCGCCCGTGGCGCCCACCAGGGCGAGCGAGCCACCCGCCGGAATCGCCAGGTCGACGTCGCTGAGGACCGGCCGCTCGGCACCCGGGTAGGTGAACGTCAGCCCGCGCACCGTCACCGGGTACGGTCCGGCCGGAGCGTCGACGGACTCGTCGCCCACCAGCCGGTCCTCGGCCTCCTCGCCCAGCACGCCGACCAGGCGGGTCAGGCTCGCGCCCGACTTCTGCGCCTCGTCGAAGGTGAACATGATGGCGCCCAGCGGGGTGAACAGCCGGTGGAACAGCAGCGGGGCCGCCGACACCTCGCCCAGGGTGGCCGCGTTCGCCTCCAGCAGCGCGTAGCCCACCAGGATGATGAGGGTCAGCCCGATGAACTCGGCGCGGTTCTCCCTGCCGACGAAGCGGCCGAAGAACCGGAACACCTCGATGCCGAGGTCGCGCACCCGCCAGGACTGTCGGGTGACCTGCTCGCGGAAGGCGCCCTCGAGCCGGTAGGCCCGGACCGTGTCGATGCCGTTCAGGCCGCTGATCAGGGCCTGCGCGCGGTCGGCCTGGGCCACCCGCTGCTTGCGGTACAGCGGCGCGGACCGCGGCAGGTACCAGCGCAGGGCCAGCGCGTAGGCGGGCAGGGCGCCGGCGCCCGCCAGACCGAGCCGCCAGTCGAGGCCGAACATGCCGGCCGTGGCGATGACGACGAGGACGCCCGCGGAGAACACCGTGGGTACGGCCGTGCGGATGCCCTTGGAGATCACGGCGACGTCGTCGCCGACCCGGGACAGCACGTCTCCGCGTCCCACCTGCTCGACCCGTGCGCTGGGCATGCCCAGCACGGCGCGGACGGCGCCCTCCCGCAGCCGGGCGAGCAGGTCGGCGCCCAGCCGTCCGACGAGGTAGGTCGACACCGCGGTCGCCGCCGCGCCGAGCAGCGCGGCGGCGACCATCAGGGACCCGATCGTGACCAGGACGGACCGCGACTCTCCCCCGGCCACCGCGTCGACCACGCGGCCGAGCAGCAGCACCGGAAGCACCTGGAGCGCCGCTCCGGCCACCGTGGTGAGTACGGTGGTCGCCGTCAGCCACGGCACCTCGCGGCAGTGCGCCGCGACCCATCGGCCGGCCTCGCGTCCGGTCGCCGTACGCAGGACGGCCGTCGGGACGCGGGTGTCGGTGACGCTCACCCCTACCCGGCCGCCTTGACGAGTTCGTCGACGGCGTACGGCATGGACAGCAGGGTGCCCTGGGAGATGGCCGCGCCGACCGCCAGGCCCTCACTGTCCAGCAGGTAGGACACCTTGCCGTTCTTTACGGCGTCCAGGTTGGTGAACAGCTTGAACTTCTTCAGCGCGTCCTGGTCCGCCTTGTCGTTGATGACGAAGACGCGGTCCACGTCGACCAGGTCGACGCGCTCGGGCGAGAGCGTGGTGTAGAAGTCGCCGCCGGCGACCTCGTCGATCTCGGTCTGGTATTTGAAGCCGATGCCGGTCACGAGCCGTCCGCGCACATCGGTGGAGGTGAACGGCGCCACCGAGTCCTTGTACCAGGAGAGCACCACCGCGGTCTGGTCCGCGAACTCGGGATGGGCCTGCTTGGCCGCGTCCAGCTTGCCCTGGATGTCGGCCACCATCTCCTCGCCCTCCTCGGCCTTGCCGAGCGCCTTGGCGATGTGCAGCGCGTTGTCC
Source organism: Streptomyces coelicoflavus (assembly GCF_045041415.1). Classification (NCBI taxonomy): domain Bacteria; kingdom Bacillati; phylum Actinomycetota; class Actinomycetes; order Kitasatosporales; family Streptomycetaceae; genus Streptomyces; species Streptomyces coelicoflavus. The sequence continues at coordinate 167,807 of NZ_CP108218.1, forward strand.
TGCCAGGGAGCGCTGAACGGCTCCTTCTCGCCCTTGGTGCGGCCCACCGTGGGCGCGATCCTGGAGAGCTTGTCGTAGGCGGCCCGGTCGATCTCGGAGTAGACCGCGACGATCAGGTCGGGGCGCAGGGCGGCGATCTTCTCGTAGTTGGGGCCCGTGTCACCGTTCTTCATGATGACCTCGGGCTTGGTGTCTCCCCACTTGTCCTTCACCCAGGGCCACTGGGTGTTGATGTCGGGGCTCTGACCGGCCGGGTTCGGGTACTGGTCGACCATGCCGACGGGCTTGATGCCGAAGGCCAGGACGGTCTGGTCGTCGGTGTAGCCGACGGAGACGACCCGCTCGGGCGCCTTGTCGATCTTCGTCGTTCCGAACGCGTGCTCCACGGTGACCGGGAAGGCACCGGCGGCGGCCGGGGTGCCGTCGCCGGCCTTGTCCGCCGGGTCGTCCGAGTCGGAACCGCACCCCGCGAGGAGTCCGACGCCGAGCGCGGCGGCGGACAGGGCCGCCGCCAGTCGTCGCCACGGCTTCATACGCGTCGTTCTGAGGAGCATCCCGGGCATCCCTTTGCTGTCGCGCCGACCAGTGTGAGGTTAGCCTACCCTCACTTCATCAACTGCGGTGTCGATTGATGCAGTTCGGCGTGGGTCCGTCCGATCGGCACGACGAGGGGGCGGTCCCCGACGGGGTCGTCGATCACCTTGGCGCGCAGCCCGAACGCCTCGTGCAGCAGGTCGGCCGTGATCACGTCGCGCGGGTGCCCCTGCGCCACGATCGCGCCCTCCCGCATGACGACCAGGTTGTCGCTGTAGCGCGTGGCCAGGTTGAGGTCGTGCAGCACCATGACCACGGTGCGCCCGGACTCGTGCAGGTCGTCGACCAGGTCGAGCACGTCGACCGCGTGGGCCAGGTCGAGGTAGGTGGTCGGTTCGTCCAGCAGGAGCAGGTCGGTGCCCTGGGCGAGGGTCATCGAGATCCACACGCGCTGGCGCTGCCCGCCGGACAGCGAGTCGACCGGGCGGTCCGCTAGGTCGGACACCCCGGTCATGGCCAGTGCCCGCTTGACGACCTCGGCGTCGTCCGACGACCACTGCCGCAGCCAGCTCTGGTGCGGATGGCGGCCCCGGGCCACCAGGTCGGACACCGTCAGCCCCTCCGGAGCGACCGGCGCCTGGGGCAGCAGGCCGAGTTTCCTGGCCACGTCGCGGGTCCTGAGCGCGGCGATGTCCTCGCCGTCCAGCACGACCGTGCCGCCGGTCGGCTTCAGCAGCCGTGACAGGGTGCGCAACAGCGTCGACTTGCCGCAGCCGTTCGGTCCGATGATGGTGGTGATCACGCCGGGCGGGATCGCCACGTCGAGGCCGTCGATGACGGTCCGTGCGCCGTACCCGACGGTGACTCCCCGGGCCGTCAGCCGTGAGGCGCCGTCAACTCCCGTACCGGTCCCGGTGATGGACTGAACGACCACAAGGCCCCCTCGATTAGGCTCGCCTTACTTTGTACCAGCTATCGGCGGTTCGCCCGCACCAGCAGGTAGACGAGGAAGGGTCCGCCGATGGCGGCGGTGACCACGCCGACCGGCAGCGAGACGGGCAGGGCGGTGCGTGCGACCAGGTCGGAGCCGGTCAGCAGCAGCGCGCCCACCAGGCCGGAGGCCACCAGCGGCGGTGTCGGGCACCGGGCCAGCCGCATCGCCACCTGTGGCGCCACCAGCGCGACGAACGGCACCGGACCCGCCGCGCTCACCGCCACGCCGGCCAGCAGCACGGCGCACAGCAGCAGGACCGCGCGCACCGCCCCGAACCGGACGCCCAGCCCGGCGGCGACCTCGTCGCCGAAGTGCAGCGGCTTGAACTGGAAGGCGACACAGGCCACGACGACCAGGAGGACGAGCGTGCTCCACAACGCGACGTGGACCTCCTCCCACGACCGGTTGTCCAGCGAGCCGACCAGCCATGCCTGGGCCCGGGCCACGTCCCTGATGTCGGCGGTGACCAGCAGCCACGTGGTGAGGGCCTGCATCACGGCGTTGACCGAGATGCCGATGAGGATGAGCCGGAAGCCGTCGATCCCCCGGCGCCAGGCCATGAAGTACACCAGCAGACCGGTGCCGAGGCCGCCCGCGAGCGCCGCCGCCGACAGGCCCACGGAGTCGACGACGGCCGTCGCGGCGCCGCCCGACACCGTCACCAGGAACACGGCGACGGCGCCGGCCCCGCTGGTGATGCCGAGGACGTCCGGGCTGGCCAGCGGGTTGCGGGCGATCGACTGGGTGAGGGCGCCCGAGACCCCGAGCGCGACGCCCACGACGAGCCCGGCGAGGGCGCGCGGCATCCGCAGGTCCATGATCACGAACCGGTCGACCTGCTCGCCCCCGCCGAGGACGGTGGCGACGACCCGGGGCAGGGCGATGGGGAAGTCCCCGACGCCGATGGACAGGCAGAACACCAGGAAGCCCGCCACCGCCAGGAGCAGGGTGACCCCCGCGATCCAGGGCCGCCACACGAACGACACGCCGCCGAACCGCACCCCGGGCGCCACCGACGCCCGCACCTCCGCCTTCGCGTCCACAGCCGCGTCCGCCCCGTCCGCCCTCATGTCCGCCCCGTTCACGCGCTCTTGAACTTTCCGCGCCACACCAGGACGGCGAAGAACGGTGCGCCGAGGAGCGAGACGACGACCCCGGCGTCCAGTTCCCCCGGCCGCACGACCAGGCGCCCCACGATGTCGCAGACCAGCAGCACCACGGCCCCGAGCAGACCGGCGTACGGGACCAGCCAGCGGTAGTCCGGGCCGGTCAGGTACCGGGCCACGTGGGCCACCATGAGCCCCAGGAACGCGATGGGGCCGCAGGCCGCCGTCGCCGCCCCGGCCAGCAGGGTGATGGCGACGACGCCGACGGTGCGGGTCAGCGCGGTGTTCACCCCGAGCCCCCGTGCCACGTCGTCGCCCAGGTTGAGCAGGTTGACCGAGGGCAGCGTGGTCAGCGCCAGCAGCAGCCCCGCGGCGATGAAGGCCGACACGGGCCAGATGACGTCGAAGCCGACCCCGGTCAGCGAGCCCGCGTTCCAGAACCGCAGGGCGTTCAGCGAGGCCTTGTCGGTCAGCGCGACCGCCGTGGTCATCGCCGCGAGGAACACCGTGACGCCCTGCCCGGCCAGCGCGAGCGTGAGCGGGTTGCCCGCTCCCCGGCCGATGCTCGACAGCCCGAACACGACGACACCGGCGACCGCCGCGCCCAGGAAGCCGAGCCAGACGTACTGGAACGGGCTGGTGAACCCGAAGGCGGCGATGCCGGACACCACGGCGAACGAGGCACCGGAGTTCACCCCGAGCAACCCCGTGTCGGCGATGGGGTTGCGTGTGTACCCCTGGATCAGCGCCCCTCCGACGCCCAGCGCGATGCCCGCCACGACGGCGAGGACCGTGCGGGGCACCCGCACGGTCCGCACGATGAGCCTGATCTCGGTGAGCCGCTGGTCGGGTTCGGGCGCCGCGACCAGCCCGTGCCAGACCTCGGCGGGGCTCAGCGCCCGCGCGCCGACCGCCAGCGACGCCGCGGCCACGACCACGAGCAGCGCCGCGAGGAAGCCCAAACCGGCAACCCGGCGTCTACGGGCCTCGGTTACGCCTCCGGGTGCGGGTCGCTCCACCGCGGTCGTGGTCATAGCGCCGTACATTAACGCGCGCCGGTGCCGGTCCCGTCGGCGACCGTACGGGCCTCGTCGGAACCGGACTCGAGCCCCCGGTCGAGGAGCGAGTCGAGGATCTCGCCGACCCGGACGGCGGTGTTGGAGAGCAGCGACGAGGTGATGCCGTGCGTGTGTTCGGTGCCGCCCTGCAAGTAGATGCCGCAGCGCAGGGCCGGGTCCGTGGCGACGCGGTAGTCGCGCTCGACGCGCACCCGGCCCTCGTCGTCGCGCAGGCAGCGGTCCGCGACCTCGCCGAGCAGGCCGAGGGGGTCGGCGGGGCCGTAGCCGGTGGCGAGGACCAGGACGTCCGCGTCCAGGAGGGTCTCCTCACCGGTGACCAGGGAGGTCACCGTGGCGCGCACCCGGTCCGGTGTCTCCTTGACGTCGGTGAGCCGGGAGACGTTGAGGAACCGCAGCCGCTCGGTGCCGAGGACCTTCTCCCGGTACATCTGCCGGTACAGGTCGTCGATCAGGTCGATGTCCACCACGGAGTAGTTCGTGTTGCCGTGGTACTCCATCAGCCGGCGTTTGACGCTGCCGGGCGCCGCGAAGTAGTCGTCGACGGCCGCCGGGTCGAAGATCCGGTTGGCGAACGCGCTGTCGTCGGCGGGGCTGTAGCCGTAGCGGGCGAAGACCGCGCAGACCTCGGCGTCGGGGAAGCGGCGGTGCAGGTAGGCGACGTTCTCGGCGGCGCTCTGGCCGGCGCCGACGACGACGAACCGGGAGGGTGAGGTGCCCTCCAACGCGTCGACCCTGGTCAGCAGTTCGGAGTTGTGCCAGACGCGGTCGCCGCGCTCCACGCCTTCCGGCACGAGGGGGCGCAGCCCGGTGCCGACGACGAGGTTGCGCGCCCGGTGGACCTCGAGCCCCTCCCCCGAACGGACCGTCACCTCCAGGTGGTCCACGGCTCCGTCCCGCACGACGGGCGCGACGCCGACGACCTCGTGGCCGTAGGAGACCATGTCGTCGACCTTGGCCGCGGCCCACTCGAAGTAGTCGTGGAACTCGACCCGCAGCGGGAAGAGGTTCTTGTGGTTGATGAAGTCGATCAGCCGCCCCTTGCTCTTCAGGTAGCAGAGGAAGCTGTACTCGCTGGCCGGATTCCGCAGTGTCACCAGGTCCTTGAGGAAGGACACCTGCATGGTCGCGTCGTCGATCAGCATGCCGCGGTGCCAGCCGAAGCGCGGCTGGTGCTCGAAGAAGCGGGCGTCGAGCGCCTTCTGCCCGCCGGCCCGTGCGTTGTGTTCGCGGATCGCGATCGCCATGGCGACATTGGACGGTCCGAAGCCGATACCAATGAGGTCGTGGACCAGCGTTGGGTCAGCAGGAAGAACCTGTGACATGTCACTCCCCTCGTGCGCCGGAAACTTAGGTGAGCCTAAGCTAACGAGGTAGGGCTGTCGATAGGGCACACCGGGGATCGATTCGAGCCAACAGGCAGACCCCATCGCGGTGTTGCACACTAAGGTAAGGCTTGCTTAACTGCCCGGGTCAGTCCCTGCCTTCAGCACCTGTCCTGAGGAGGAACCCCCATGCGGGTCGTCATGTTCGGTTACCAGACCTGGGGGCACCGCACCCTGCGAGCCCTGCTGGACTCCGAGCACGACGTGGTCCTCGTGGTCACGCACCCCAAGAGCGAGCACGCGTACGAGAAGATCTGGAGCGACTCCGTCGCCGACCTCGCCGAGGAGCACGGCGTCCCGGTGCTGATCCGCAATCGCCCGGACGACGACGAGCTGTTCGAGCGTCTCAAGGACGCCGATCCGGACATCGTCGTGGCCAACAACTGGCGGACCTGGATCCCCCCGCGCATCTTCGGCCTGCCTCGCCACGGCACCCTCAACGTGCACGACTCGCTGCTGCCGAAGTACGCCGGGTTCTCCCCGCTGATCTGGGCGCTGCTCAACGGCGAGACCGAGGTGGGCGTCACCGCGCACATGATGAACGACGAGCTGGACGCCGGGGACATCGTCCGCCAGGAGGCGGTCCCGGTCGGGCCGACGGACACCGCCACCGACCTCTTCCACAAGACCGTCGGCCTGATCGCCCCGGTCACCATCGGTGCCCTCGGACTCATCGCGGCCGGGCAGACCGAGTTCACCAAGCAGGACCGCTCCGCGGCGAGCTTCTTCCACAAGAGGTCCGCCGAGGACATCCGCATCGACTGGAACTGGCCGGCCGAGGACCTGGAGCGTCTGGTCCGGGCCCAGTCCGAGCCGTACCCCAGCGCCTTCACCTTCCACCGGGGCAGGCGGCTGGAGATCCTCGCCGCCGTGGTCTCGGAGGGCCGCTACGGCGGCACCCCCGGCCGGATCTTCTACCGGGAGGGCGAGGGCGTGGTGATCGTCGCCGGGGCCGACGCGCGCCGGGGACGCGATCACGGCCTCGCCGTCACGCGCGTACGGACGGAGGACGGGCGGGAGTTGGCCGCGACGGAGTACTTCACCTCGATGGGCGGCTACCTGACCGCCCGCCCCTGAGCGCCACGACCGGACACCCATGACGGGCAGGGCCCGACCGTGCCGTCACGGTCGGGCCCTGCCGGGTTGCGGGTCCTGCGCGGCCTCAGCCGCTCTTGCGCCGGAACGACCGCTGTCCGGCGGCCGGACCGTGGGTGCCCCGGATCTTCGCCACGTCGGCGTTCGTGGCGAGGGCAGCGGCCTCGGCCTGTTTGCCGCGCTTGCGCTCCAGCGCCTGCCGGAACTTGTCCTTCAGGTCGTACTGACCGTTGGCATCGGGTGTGAGGGCGGTGCTCTCGGCCTCCGCCGGTTCCGAACCTGCTTGCGATGAAGACTCTTCAGTCATGGCGACCTCCTGGGCTCGGACAACAAGAGCACAGCTTGTCACGGCCGGCCGCCCGGAACCACCGAGAATGTGCCGGGGCCGGCCGGCAGGTCCACCGTGTACCGGCGCAGATACGTGTCCAGGTACGGCGACCGGTCCCCCTGGGTGGCGACGTCGTCGGCCGGGCCGTCGAGGGCCAGCCGCAGCTTGGCACCCCTGACCCGGACGGTCTCGCCGGAGGGCGTGTCGCGCCAGGAACCGGTCTGGATGGAACCGATCTCCACGGCCAGCACGTGCCCGGCGGCGAGGGTCCAGTCGGTCGCCTTCAGGTCGACGCTCATCCGTCCGGGCTTCACCAGGGAGACCTGCTCGTCGAACATGACGGCGGTGCCGTCGGGGGCCACGTCGTACAGCTTGAGCATGACGTTGCCCTCGCCGCGGGCCGTCAGGGAGACCTGCGGGGTGCCGGTGACGCGTGTGTCCCTCTTCAGCGGCTTCGACCAGACGAAGAAGCTGGAGCCGACCTCACCGGCGCGCTGACGCTCCGCCAGTCCCGCGGCCAGCCCGGCCGGGGCCGGCTGCTCGGTCGCCGGCGCGTTCTCCATGTCCCACCTGCCGGGCGGCTGCGGCGGCGCCTTCGGCGCCGGGGTGCCGGACGCGGTCAGCTCCGCGCGGGCGGACGCGCCGCCGTCGTCCACGTAGGAGCCGCCGCCGAGCGGAACGGTGACCGACCGTTCGGTGACGGGCCACGTGCGCTGGGCGCGCCAGGCGCCGGTGGAGTCCTCGACGGCGTAGGCCGGGTAGCGCACCGTCGGCCTGACGCCCTTCAGGTACCGGTCGTAGAAGGACAGGGTCTCCTCGTACCAGCCCTCGCGGCCCATGGCCAGGCGGCCGTCCTCGACGCGGTCGCCGCCGCGCACGTGGTCCCACTGGCCGAGCCAGCCGCGCTCGGGGCCCCGGTGGTTGTCGAGGTACTCCTCCATCTCCTCGGGCTTGGTGTTGTTCTCGACGAAGCCCTGCGTGACGAAGAGCGGGGTGTCGCTGCCCTTCGCCATCCGCGCCAGGTCACGGGAGGTCCAGTGCTCGTCCCGCTGGTCGGATATGCGGTATCCGGCCGAGTTCTCCGTCAGGCACTCCGGGTGGCTCTCCTCGTACCGGGCCGCGGCCCGGTAGCGGGGATCGTCGTCCGCCATCGCGGGCATCGACGCGATGGAGTTGTACGCATCGGCGGTGCCGGTCACGTTCGGGCGGGGCACCCCGTTGGAGTAGATGTACTGGTACATGTCCCACACGGGTTCCTGGGCCACGACGGCCTTCAGCGCCCGCTGGTCCAGGTTGTTGCCGATGAGGCCGGTGACGGCGTCGTACGACTTGCCGTACATGCCGACCGCGCCGGTGGACCAGGGCTGCTTCGCGGCCCAGTCGATCGCGGCCCTCACGTCGGCCTGCTCGCCCGGCCCGCCCCAGTCCAGGCAGCCGGTGGAGCCGCCGAAGCCGCGCAGGTCCACCATGACGAAGGCGTACCCCTGGTCGAACAGGTCGGTGCCCTCGATGAAGTCCTGGAAGCGTGCGGACGGCCCGGTGTGGCTCCAGCCCTCGGGGCCGGTCTGGCCGGCGTGGGCGAAGTAGGGGCCGATCGACAGGATGACCGGCACCTTCTCCCTGCGCTTCAGTCCCTCGGGAAGCAGTACGTCGGCGTGCAGGCGGGTGTCCGAGCGGTCGGAGGACGGGAAGTAGTGCTGGGTCCAGACCGAACCCTCCGGGACGCGGTCGTTCTCCTCGTGCGTGACGGGACCGGCCCCGGTGGCGGTGGCGGCCGGCTCCGCACCCTCGGCCGCGACGGCCGGGCCGCCGAGGCCCGCGGTCAGGGCGAGGGCGGCGACGAGTGCCGAGGCGGTCCGGACGACCGCGCGACGTGGTCTCACATGCTCCTCCTTGGACGGTGGGTGCAGATGGTACGGGTGGTGCAGGTCTAGCAGCGAAGTGCCCGCACGTCGATGGGGCGTCCCGGCAACTACCCCGCGCACAAAGGGCATTGACGGACAGGGCGGGGCGGACCGGCCCGCGCCCGCCCCCTCGGGCCCGGACCGCCGTGTCCGCGCCGGAATCGCCCGCACGTCGATTGCTGCCTAAGGTTGGGACGCCGACGGAACCGGAGACCGGAGTTCTTCCCGACCGCAGGAGAGTGGGGCGCCATGGCGCGGGGTGTCGAGTCGATCCGGCGCACCGCCCTGGGCGCCCTCGGGGCCGTCCTGCTGCTGCTCGGCGTCGCTCTCCTGGTGCTGCCGGGACCCGGCCTGCTGCTCGTCTTCGCCGGCGTGGTGCTGCTGGCGCGGGCCGTCCCGGCGTTGGACCGGTTCGTCGCCCCCGTCCGCGTCCGGGCGATGCGCGCGGCCGAGGAGAGCGTCTCCTCCTGGTGGCGCATCGCGGGCTCGGTGTCGGTGGGGCTGTTCCTCCTCGCGGCGGGTCTGGCGTGGGGCCTGGTCCCCGAGCTGCCGTACTCCGGATGGGCCACCGGGGCGAGTCTGATCATCTCCAGCGTGGCGCTGTTCGCCCTGCTCGTGTGGAGCCACCGCCGCGTTCAGGCGGACCGACGCGACTCGGCGCCCGCTTCGGAAGGTACGCGTTGACCAAACGGGACAGTGTTCCGTATATTTAACCGGGACGACGTTCCGCTTTCCCGTGCCGACGTGCGCCCTCCTGGAACGGCCTCGGCCGCCGCAGTCCCGCACGACCGGCCGCCACGGCGGCCGGTCGCGACCAGGCCCACGAGCCCCCGAACCACCGATCCATCGAACGGACATCCGCATCATGAGTGCACCGACATCTCCCACCGACTTCGTCTCCCCGCCCGTGCCCGTCCTCTCCGTCGCCCCGGTCGTGCTGCCCGCCCCGGGACGGCCCGTGGAGCTCCAGGTGCGGGTCTCGGCGCCCGTGACCGGGACCGGTCTGCCGGTCCTCCTGCTCTCGCACGGCCAGGGCTACTCGAACCACCTCTCCTCCCTGAACGGTTACGCGCCCCTCGCCGACCACTGGGCGGCGCACGGCTTCGTCGTGATCCAGCCGACGCATCTGAGTTCGAGGTCACTGGCGCTCGATCCGAGGACCCCGGGGGCGCCGTTGTTCTGGCGGTCGCGCGCCGAGGACATGACGCGCGTCCTCGACCGGCTCGACGACCTGGAGCGGGCCGTCCCCCAGCTCGCCGGCCGGCTGGACCGGGACCGGGTCGCCGTCGCCGGGCACTCGATGGGCGGACACACCGCGAGCCTGCTCCTGGGCGCCCGGCTCACCGATCCGGACGACGGCTCGGAGGTGGACCTGACCGAGCCCCGCATCCGGGCGGGCGTCCTGCTCGCCGCGCCCGGCCGGGGCGGCGACGCCCTCAGCGCGTCCGCGGCCGAGAGCATGCCCTTCTTCCTGACCACGGACTTCTCCGGGATGAGGACCCCCGCACTCGTCGTCGCCGGCGACGAGGACGACTCCGCCCACCTGACCGTGCGCGGACCCGGGTGGCATGCCGACCCGTACGTCCTCTCCCCCGGCCCCAAGGCCCTGCTCACCCTGTTCGGCGCGGGCCACGGGCTCGGCGGGGTCGCCGGGTACGACGTGGCGGAGACCACCGACGAGGACCCCGGCCGGGTGGCCGCGGTGCGGCGGCTCACCTGGGCCTACCTGCGCTCCGAGCTGTACCCGGGCGACTCCGCCTGGCAGGCGGCGCGGGACGCGCTGAGCGCCGGCCCCGACCCGCTCGGGCGGATCGAGTCCAAGTAGGGCACGGACGCTCGGCCGCGGGGCGCGGGGAGGCCCGCTGGTAAAATGGCCCCACGCTTTGAGGCGCCCGGGTCCGTACCGAGGGGTACGGACCCGGTCGCGTTCCGGGCGCCTGAACAGGAAGGTCCCCCATGAACGCGAAGCCGACCGCATCCTTCGACGCCCTCGGGCTGCCGCCGGTGCTGGTGGAGACGATGACCGGCCTGGGGGTGACGGAGCCCTTCCCGATCCAGGCGGCGACCCTGCCCGACGCCCTGGCCGGGCGCGACATCCTCGGCCGGGCGCGGACCGGCTCCGGCAAGACGCTGGCCTTCGGGCTGGCCCTGCTCGCCAGAACGGCGGGCCGGCGCGCGGAGTCGAAGCGGCCGCTGGCCCTCGTCCTGGTGTCGACCCGGGAACTGGCCCAGCAGGTGAGCGAGGCACTGACGCCGTACGCGCGGGCCCTGGACGTGCGCCTGACGACGGTCGTCGGCGGGCTGTCGATCAACCGCCAGACCCAGGCGCTGCGCGACGGCGCCGAAGTGGTCGTCGCCACGCCGGGCCGGCTGACCGACCTGGTGGCCCGGCGGGACTGCCACCTGAACCACGTGCGGATCACGGTGCTGGACGAGGCGGACCAGATGTGCGACATGGGGTTCCTGCCCCAGGTCTCCGGACTCCTGGACCAGGTGCCCTCCGACGGGCAGCGGCTGCTGTTCTCGGCCACTCTCGACCGCGACGTCGACCAGCTGGTGCGGGACCGCCTCCACGACCCGGTACTCGCCTCGGTCGACCCTGCGTCGGCCGCGGTGACCACGATGGAGCATCACGTACTGACCGTTCACCCCGCCGACAAGTACGCGACCGCGACCGAGATCGCCGCCCGCGACGGCCGGGTGCTGATGTTCCTCGACACGAAGGCCGGCGTCGACCGGTTCACCCGGCAGCTGCGGGCCGCCGGGGTGGCCGCGGCCGCCCTGCACAGCGGGAAGTCGCAGCCCCAGCGCACCCACACCCTCGCCCGGTTCGTGGAGGGCGGGGTCACCGTGCTGGTGGCCACCAACGTCGCGGCGCGGGGCATCCACGTCGACGACCTCGACCTCGTCGTCAACGTCGATCCGCCGGCCGACGCCAAGGACTACCTGCACCGCGGCGGGCGCACGGCGCGCGCCGGTCGGGCGGGGAGCGTGGTCACGCTCGTCACCCCCGACCAGCGGCGCGACGTGAACCGGATGATGTCCGAGGCCGGGATCCGGCCTACGGTGACCCCGGTGCGCTCCGGCGAACAGACGCTCACAGACCTCACCGGCGCGAAGCGCCCGCCGGCCGGTCCCGGCAAGGAGAGCGGCAACGCGCCCTTCCGCGGGATGGGCACCCGCCCGGGCCGTGCCGCGAAGGGGTCGCGCAAGGCCGCCGAGGCGCGCAAGGCCGCGGAGGCCCGCGCGGCGGCCCGGGTACGCAGGGGCCGCTGACCGCGGGAGTCCCGCTCCGGCCCGCCCCGACTCGGACGCCGACGCCGACGCCAAGAACTTTGAACACACCGATGACAAAGTATGGACATGTCAAGCGGAAGTCTCCTACCTTGGCGGCGGAACGTCCGTCATACCGCACGAGACCGGAGCGATATCCGGCACGGTCCGGTCCCCATCTTCCGGAGGACCAATGCGCCATCGGCTGTTGTCGCGTGCCCGAAGACACCTCATCCTCCTGCTCGCGTCGGCCGTTTCGGCCGGCGGCGCCTGGGCCGCTCCGGCGGCCTCGGCCTCCCCGGCGGCCGCCGCCGGCATCCCGCCGCAGGAACCCGGGGTCACGCTGCGCGTGTTCGACGTACAGACGCCACTGAAAGAGCTGTGCACCCTCAAACCGGGCCAGACGCCCAACCACGACAAGCTGATGCCGACGGTCGACTGGTCCACCACGGCCGACTTCGGCGGCATCGCCGACAACTTCGTCTCCGAGGCCTCCGGTTACCTGGTCGCCCCGCGTGACGGCACCTACGTGTTCCGGCTCGTCAGCGACGACGGATCGAGGCTGACCCTCGACGGCACCACGGTGATCGACCACGACGGACTGCACGGCGCGGAGCCGAAGGACGGCACGGTCGAACTCACCGCGGGAGCGCACCCGCTGCGCGTGGAGCACTTCGACCGCGGCGGCGGCCAGCAGCTCCAGCTGTCCTGGATGCCGCCGGGCGAGAGCGGGTTCAGCGTCGTGCCCACCGAGGCGCTGAGCACCGACGCCGGGGTCGTCCGGGTGACGGCGCCGGGCCGCAAGGAGTGCGAGGCCGGGCGCGACACCCCCGGCGACGGCCTGCCGCTCACCTCCGTGCGCCCCGACCTCGACCTCACCGACCTGCGCCCCGAGGGGTTCGAACCGCAGGTCACCGGTATGGACTGGCTGCCCGACGGGCGCCTGGCGATCAGCACCTGGGGCGGCACCGACAACGTTGCCGGAGAGGTGTACCTGCTGGACAACGTCACCGGCGAGACCAGCCGCGACCAGGTGACCGTCGAGAAGGTCGCGAGCGGGCTGCGTGAGCCCATGGGCATCAAGTACGTGGACGGTTCGCTCTACGTCTCGCAGAAGCACGAGCTGACCCGGCTGGTGGACAGCGACGGCGACGACGTGACCGACGAGTACCGCACGGTCGCCACCTGGCCCTACGGCGGCAACTTCCACGAGTTCGCCTTCGGCCTGCTCTACCGGGACGGCTACTTCTACGTGAACCTCTCCGTCGCCATCGACCTCGGCGGCGCCACCACCGACCCGCAGCCCGCGCCCAACCGCGGGACGACCTACAAGATCAGCAAGAAGACGGGGAAGATCAGCCCGATCGCGGGCGGTCTGCGCACGCCCAACGGTATCGGCTGGGGCCCCGGCGGCGGCCTGTTCACCACCGACAACCAGGGCGGCTGGCTCCCCGCCTCGAAGCTGGTCCAGATCAAGCAGGACCGCTTCTTCAACCACTACACCGAGCCAGCCGGGCCCTTCGAGGACTCCCCCGTCACCCAGCCGGTGCTGTGGCTGCCGCAGAACGAGATCGGCAACTCGCCGTCCACCCCGCTCTACCTCACCGAGGGCAGGTTCGCGGGCCAGCTGCTGATCGGTGACGTCACCTACGGCGGCCTCCAGCGCGCCTACCTGGAGAAGGTGAAGGGCCAGTACCAGGGCGCCGTCTTCCGCTACACCCAGGGCCTGGAGGCGGGCGTCAACCGGGTCTCCATGGGCCCCGACGGCGCGATCTACACCGGCGGCCTGGGCGCCGACGGGAACTGGGGCCAGGAGGGCAAGCTGAAGTTCGGCCTGCAGAAGCTGACGCCGAACGGCGGCAACACCTTCGACGTCCAGAAGATGCGGGCCGTGCCCGGCGGCTTCGACCTCACGTACACCCAGCCGGTGTCCGAGGAGACGGCCGCCGACCTCGCGGCCCGCTACGAGGCCCAGCAGTGGCGCTACACGCCGACCTCCGACTACGGCGGCCCGAAGATCGCCGAGGAGGACCTGACCGTACGGTCCGCGACGCTCTCGGACGACGGCCGCACGGTCCGGCTGCGGCTGGACGGCCTGAAGCCGGACCGCGTCGTGCACGTGCGCTCCCCGCGCCCCTTCGCCTCGGCCTCCGGCGAGACGCTGTGGAGCACCGAGGCCTGGTACACGCTCAACGAGATGCCCGGAAAGCAGCCGCCCGCCGCCACCCTGTACGAGGCCGAAGAGGCCCGGCTGACGGGGAAGGCGGGCGTCAACACCGACCACGTCGGCTACTCCGGCAGCGGCTTCGTCGACCGCTACGCCACCGAGGGCGACGTCACCACGACCTTCGACGTGACCGTCCCGAAGACCGGCACCTACGACGTGGGCCTGCGCTACTCCAACGGCCCGAACCCCTTCGAGGGCACCAAGTCGCTCTCCCTGTACGCGGGCGGGAAGAAGGTGCGCCAGACACAGCTCCCGTCCACCGGGGACTGGGACACCTGGTCCACACGGACCGAGAGCCTGCGGCTGCGCGCCGGCCACAACACGGTCTCCTACCGCTACGACCCCGGCGACACCGGCCACGTCAACCTCGACCTGATCACCGTGCGCCCGCACGGCGCCCCGGTCCCCCTGTTCGACGGCACCGCCACCTCGCAGGAGCAGTGGCAGCACACGGACGGAAGGAAGGTGGCCTGGCCGCTGACCGAGGAGCGGTCGATGGAGGTGTGCTGCGGCGACATCCGCACCAAGGACGCCTACCAGGACTTCAGGCTGCACGTGGAGTTCCGGGTGCCGCTGCTGCCGGACGACGTGACCGGGCAGGACCGCGGCAACAGCGGCATCTACCTCCAGGACCGCTACGAGCTGCAGATCCTCGACTCCTACGGTGACACCACCCCGGACACCAACGAGGCCGGGGCGATCTACCTGAAGAAGGCACCCGACACCAACGCGGCGACGGCCCCGGAGACCTGGCAGACGTACGACATCGTCTTCCGGGCCGCGCGCTTCGACGAGAACGGCGCCAAGACCGCCGACGCGCGGGTGACGGTGGTGTGGAACGGCGAGACGGTCCACGACGACGTCGCCCTCGACGGGCCCACCGCGGCCGGCCGGTCCGAGACGCCGGCCGCCGGGGCGATCCGGTTGCAGGACCACGGCAACAAGGTCAGGTTCCGCGCCATCCGGGTCGAACCGCTGGACTGACCCGAAGCCGTGCGGGGCGGTCCCTGAACGCCGCCCCGCACGGCCGCTCCACGGTTCCGGCGGGCGATCCGGTGCCGCGGGCGCCTGTGGGTAGGCTGAAGCGAGAAACACCTGCCCGTCGAAGAAGGAGCGGAATTGAGCGAGCCGGCGTCCATCGCCCTGCAGAAGGAGATCGCCCGGGAACTGGAGGTCGCGGAGACCTTCGACGCGGAACGGGAGATCGAGCGCCGGGTGGCCTTCCTCGCCGGGCGGCTGACCTCCGCCGGTCTGCGCGCCCTCGTGCTCGGCATCAGCGGCGGTGTCGACTCGACCACCGCGGGCCGGCTCTGCCAGCTCGCCGTGGAGCGGGCCCGCGCCGAGGGGCACGAGGCCCGCTTCTACGCGATGCGGCTGCCGCACGGGGTCCAGGCGGACGAGCACGACGCCCAGCGCGCGCTCTCCTTCATCCGGCCCGACGAGGTGCTGACCGTGGACATCAAGCCCGCCAGCGACGCGATGCTCGAGACCCTGCTCGCCGCCGACGTGGCCTTCCGCGACGCCCACCACCAGGACTTCGTGCAGGGCAACGTCAAGGCCCGGCAGCGCATGATCGCGCAGTACGCGGTGGCCGGTGCGCACGGCGGCCTGGTCGTCGGCACCGACCACGCGGCAGAGGCGGTCTCCGGCTTCTTCACCAAGTTCGGCGACGGCGCCGCCGACGTCGTACCGCTGACGGGCCTGACCAAGCGCCGCGTGCGCGCCGTCGCGGACGCGCTGGGCGCCCCCGCCGAGCTGGTGCGGAAGGTGCCGACGGCCGACCTGGAGACCCTCGACCCGGGCAAGGCCGACGAGGACGCCCTCGGGGTCACCTACGACGAGATCGACGACTTCCTGGAGGGCAGGCCGGTGAAGGAGCAGGTCTTCGAGACGATCGTGACCCGCTACCGGCAGACCGACCACAAGCGCCGGATGCCGATCGCTCCCTGACCCGACCGCCGGTGGCGGCGACGGCCACCACCGGCGACCACCACGCCAGCCATGTCCTTTATGTGCGGTTTGCCGTGAGTCGCCTTAGTCTGTCCGAGGAGGTGCCCGAACCAGGGCGGTCACCGGCCGGAGAGGCGGAACGGACATGGCGGACTTCATCGGCGCGGTGGACCAGGGAACCACCAGCACCCGGTTCATGATCTTCGATCACGGGGGCAACGAGGTCGCGAAGCACCAGCTGGAGCACGAGCAGATCCTCCCCCGCTCCGGATGGGTGGAGCACGACCCGGTGGAGATCTGGGAGCGCACCAACTCGGTGATGCAGAACGCCCTGCGCAACGGCGGTCTGTCGGGGTCCGACCTGGCGGCCATCGGCATCACCAACCAGCGGGAGACCACGGTGGTCTGGGACCCGCGCACCGGCCGGCCGTACTACAACGCCATCGTCTGGCAGGACACCCGCACCGACGCCATCGCGGCGAACCTGGAGCGCACCGGCCGGGGCGACGTCATCCGCCGCAAGGCCGGGCTGCCGCCCGCGACGTACTTCTCCGGCGGGAAGATCCAGTGGATCCTGGAGAACGTCGACGGCGTCCGCGAGGCCGCGGAGCAGGGACACGCGGTGTTCGGCAACACGGACTCCTGGGTCCTGTGGAACCTGACGGGCGGCCCCGACGGCGGCATCCACGCCACCGACGTGACCAACGCGAGCCGCACCATGCTGATGGACCTGGAGACGCTCGACTGGGACGACGAACTGCTGGGCTTCTTCGGCATCCCGCGCGGCATGCTGCCCACCATCAACCCGTCCTCGCACCCGGAGGCGTACGGCACGACCCGGACCTCCCGGCCGCTGCGCGCCGCCGTCCCCATCACCGGGGTCCTGGGCGACCAGCACGCGGCGACCGTCGGCCAGGTCTGCTTCTCGCCCGGCGAGGCCAAGAACACCTACGGCACCGGCAACTTCCTGGTCCTCAACACCGGCACCGAGCTGGTCCGCTCCCAGCACGGTCTCCTGACGACCGTGGCCTACCAGTTCGGCGACAACCCGCCGGTCTACGCGCTGGAGGGCTCGATCGCGGTGACCGGGTCCGCCGTGCAGTGGCTGCGCGACCAGATGAAGATCATCAAGACCGCGGCCGAGAGCGAGGAACTCGCCCGCACGGTCGAGGACAACGGCGGCATGTACTTCGTCCCGGCGTTCTCCGGCCTGTTCGCCCCGTACTGGCGCTCGGACGCCCGGGGCGCGATCGTCGGCCTCGCCCGGTACAACGACAACGCGCACCTGGCCCGGGCGACGCTGGAGTCCATCTGCTACCAGAGCCGCGACGTGGTCGTGGCCATGGAGCAGGACTCCTCGGTCCACCTGGACGTGCTCAGGGTCGACGGCGGGGTGACCGCCAACGACCTGTGCATGCAGATCCAGGCGGACATCCTCGGCGTCCCCGTCAGCCGTCCCGTCGTCGCGGAGACCACCGCTCTCGGCGCCGCCTACGCGGCGGGGCTGGCCACCGGCTTCTGGCGGGACACCGACGAACTGCGCACCCACTGGAGCGAGTCCAGGCGCTGGGAGCCCCAGTGGTCCGAGGAGCAGCGCGCGCAGGGGTACGCGGGCTGGAAGATGGCGGTCGAGCGCACCCTCGACTGGGTCAAGGTCCCGGAGAGCTGATCCGAGGGCGTATCACCGCCAACGGGGCCCGCGGTGCCGGAGGTTCCGCGGGCCCCCGGGTCCCGCGCACGGGCGTCCGCATAGGGTGATCCCATGTCTGCCGGATTGAGCGCGGCGAGGACCCGGGCCGCGCTGCGCACCAGCGCGCGCGTCTCGGGCGAGTTGCTGCTGATACTCGTCATGCTCGCGGTGACCCTGTGGGTCCTCGGCCGTATGTGGTCGGTGGTGTGGCCACTCCTCGTCGGTCTGCTCCTCACCACGTTGACGTGGCCCTCGGCCCGCTTCCTGCGACGGCACGGGTGGCGTCCGGCTCTGGCCGCGACGGTGGTGACGGTGGCCTTCCTGCTGGTCGTCGTGGGCATCGTGACACTGATCGCGGTGCCGATGTCCTCCCAGACGGACGAGTTGACCGACGGTGTGGTCGAGGGCATCCAGCGGCTGCGCGAGTGGGCGGCGGGACCGCCCCTCAACATCGGTGACGACGAGATCACCGGTGCGATGGATTCTGCGGTGGCCCGCATCCAGGACAGCGTCGGCAGCATCACCACCGCCGTGGCGACGGGGGTGGGGGCGGTGGTCAACGGCCTGATCACCGCGGTTCTGGGCGTCTTCCTGATGTTCTTCTTCCTCAAGGACGGGCCGCGGTTCCTGCCCTGGCTGGCCCGCCAGTTGCCCGGCCGGCTGGCCACCGACGTCCCGGTGGTCGCGCTGCGGGGCTGGGAGACCCTGGGTTCCTTCGTCCGTTCGCAGGCCCTGGTGGGACTGCTCGACGCCGTGTTCATCGGCCTCGGCCTGTGGATACTGGACGTGCCGCTGGTGCTGCCCCTGGCGGTCCTGACGTTCGTGTCCGCGTTCGTGCCCATCGTGGGCGCCCTGTTCGCGGGTTTCGTGGCGGTGCTGATCGCCCTGGTGTCGAACGGCCTGACGGACGCCCTCATCGTGCTCGCGATCATCGTGGTCGTGCAGCAGTTGGAGGGCAACGTCTTCCAGCCCATCATCCAGAGCCGTGGCCTCGGTCTGCACGCGGCGGTGATCCTGCTGGCGGTGACGCTGGGCGGCAGCCTGTCCGGGATCGTGGGCAGCCTGCTCGCCGTCCCCCTCGCCGCGCTGATCGCGGTGGTGTGGAACTACGTGCGCGAGCAGTTGGCCGAGCCGTCCGAGGAGGCCGCGACCGCCGACGGCTGAGCCGGCGGACGGTCCCCTCACGTCGATGCCGGGCCGCTCGTGCGAATGGGGTCGCCACCGGGCGGGCGGTGGTGTTGGCTGTCGGGCGTGGATCTCTTCAGCCGCTCCTGGTCGGCCCTGCTCGCCGCGGTCGCCGACCTCTCCGACGAGGACTTCGCCCGGCCGTCCGGCTGTGCCGGCTGGCTCGTCCGGGACCTGGTGTGCCACCTGGTCGTCGACGCCCAGGACGTCCTGATCACCCTGGCCACCCCGACCGCCGAGGAGCCGACCCGGGACGCGGTGACCTACTGGCAGGTCGTCGAGCCCCCGACCGGGGACGACCCGCTCGACGCGCTGATCGTCCGCCTGGCCGCCGCCTACGAGCAGCCGGAGCTGCTCAAGTTCCACCTCGACGACGTCGGTTCCGCCGCGGGGCGCGCAGCGGCGCTGGCCGATCCCACGGGCCGGGTGGGCACGCAGGGCCAGGTGCTCACGGCGGGCGACTACCTCTCGGCGTACGTCCTGGAATGGTCCCTGCACCATCTGGACCTGGTCGCGCACCTTCCGGAGGCGGCGGCGCCTCCCGCCGAGGGGCTCGGGCGCGCGCGGGAGCTGTTCGAAGGGGTCGTCGGCGCGGCGTTCCCCGCGTCGTTCGCCGACCGGGACGCGCTGCTGGTCGGCACCGGACGCCGGACGCCGACCCCGGCGGAGGAGGCCGCGCTGGGCACGCCGGCGGCACGGCTCCCGTTCCCGGTCGGCTGACCGGCTGCGTCGGACGCGTGGGGCCCGGTGGGCTTGATGGACTCGGTGGACTCGGCCGGTCGGCGTCCGGTCGGCGCGCGCGATCGCCGGTCCGGCGGCCCCCGCGAGCCGGCGGGCCGTCCAGTGGTCCGGTGAGTCGCCCGGCAGTCCGGTGAGTCGCCCGGCAGTCCGGTGGGTCGTCCGATCGGACGACAGGGGCGTCGTCCGCCCGGCAGCCGCGGGGGAGCCGGTGCGTCGATCTCAGCCGGGGCCACGCGGGTCCACGCTGGAGGCACACGTCCCCGACACCGTGGAGCTGTCCGACCATGACCGCCAAGCCACCCACCCCCGCCGACCTCGCCCTGTCGGACGCCGTTGGCCGCGGCGACGCCGATGCCGCCCGGGCCGCGCTGCGGGCCGGCGCCGACCGGGAACGGCGCGACGGACAGGGCCGCACGCCGCTGCTCCTGGCGGCCCTGGCCGACCGGGTCGCGGTCGCCGAGGTCCTGGTCGGGGCCGGCGCGGACGTCAACGCGCAGGACGCGCGGGACGACAGCGCGTGGCTGGTCACCGGGGTCACGGGCAGCGTCGCGATGATGCGGACGCTGCTGCCCGGCGGTCCGGACGTCACGCTCACCAACCGCTTCGGCGGCGTCTCGGTCGTCCCGGCGAGCGAACGCCGCCACGTGGCCTACGTACGCGCCGTGCTCGCGGAGACGGACATCGACGTGGACCACGTCAACCGGCTCGGCTGGACGGCGCTCCTCGAAGCGGTCGTCCTCGGCGACGGCGGCCGCGCGCACCAGGACGTCGTGGCGGCCCTGCTCGCCGCGGGCGCCGACCCCGCGCTGCCGGACGGCGACGGCGTCACGGCCCGTGCCCACGCCGAACGCAGGGGCTTCGAGGCCGTCGCGGACCTGCTGCGGCGGGCGGAGTCGCAGGGCGGCGAGGGCCCTCGCGCTGGGGGTGGCGGGCGGTGAACCGGCGTTCCCTCGCGGGCCGCCTCGCCGTGCTGGCCGCCGTCACCGCGACACTGGGCGGTTGCGCGTCGGACGGCGACGACCGGTCCGCTCCCCCGGTGTCCGACCCGCCGGCCACCGCGTCCCCGCGCGCGCCCGAGTCCGGCGGCGCCCCGGCGCGCACGCCGGACGGCACCCTGCTGGTCACGGACTTCGGCGCCGACACCGTCACCTTCGTCGACCCCGCCGGGCGGGGCGATGCGGCCGACCTGGGCTCGGTACGGGTCGGGACGGCGCCGTACGGGATCGCGCTGGGCGAGGACGGCACGGCGTGGGTGGCGACCGCGGAGGGCGTGGCCGCCGTGGACACCCGCACCCGCGAGCGCACCGGCCTCGTCCCCCACCGGACGGACACGGGACCGGTGACGACCGGCGAGTACCGGGGCGGCGGCATGGGCATCGCCCTGTCCCCCGACGGCAGCCGCGTCTACGTCGGGGTCACCGTCCCCGGCGGCAAGGGCACCCTGGAGGTCGTCGACACGAAGCGGCGTGAGGTGACGCGGGTGGTCCCGGTCGGTCGCCGCCCGTTCGACGTCGACGTCTCGCGCGACGGACGGCAGGTCTACGCGACCAACCACGACTCCTTCGACGTGACGGTCGTCGACACCGGCGAGTGGACGGCGCGCCGCATCGAGGTCGCCCCGTACGGCACCGAGGGCGGCCTCGGCTCCTGGCTCAAGCCGCACTACACCGCCGTGCGCCCCTCCGACGGGGCCCTGCTGCTGCCGTTCGAGGGCGAACGCCTGGCGGTGGTCGATCCCGGCACCGGGCGGGTCCGGATCGAGGACATGACGGCCAACACCCACCAGCACGGCGTCACGGCGGGCGCCGACGGCACGCTGTACGTGGTGGGCACCGGCCCGATCGACCCGTCCGAGGACGACGGCCCGTCCCTGACCGTCCGCACGCCCGACGGCGACGAGCGGGTCGTCCCGCTGGAGGGCCCGCACGAGACCGTCACCCTCTCGGCCGACGGCCGCACCGCCTATGTCTCGGGCGGCTTCACCCGCGACGGCTACTGGAACGGCCTGAGCGTCGTCGACATCGGCACCGGCCGGGTGACCCGGCTCCCGGTGGGCGAGCGGCCGCTGGCCGTCGCGGTCCTCGGCGGCGAGGAGGGGACCGGCGGCGCCTGAGCGCCCGCGGGCCGAACCGGGGCCGAACGGCCCATGCCGGGGACCGGGCGGCCCCTGGTGTCCCGGTCCGGCCGGCGGGACGCTGGAGTCGACAGCCCCGGCACGCACCCGAGGGGAACGGCGAGAGGCGGTCGGACGAGCGGCGGTCCCGGACCGTCGGGCCGATCGTCCCGCCGAGTGCTTCCCCCGCCGTCCGTCCGCGGTGACCGCACGAAAGGAGCCGGAGCGATGACCTCTGCCACCACCCTGTCCGCGGCCCTGCACGGCGACCACCGCGAGCGCCTCATGCGTGTCGCGCGGGAGGTCACCGTCGCGGAGGGCACCCGCCTCTTCGAGGAAGGCCGGCACGCCGACCGGTTCTGGATCGTCCGGACCGGCACGGTCAGTCTCGACCTGCGCGTCCCGGGCCGGCGGGCCCCCGTCATCGAGACCCTGGGCCACGGGGAACTCGTCGGCTGGTCCTGGCACTTCCCGCCCTACCTGTGGCAACTGGGCGGCGAGGCCACGACCCCGGTGCGCGCCTGGGAGTTCGACGCGGACGTCGTGCGGGAGTTGTGCGCCCGCGATCCCGAGTTCGGCCGCACGGTCGCCGTCTGGGTCGGCAAGGTCGTCGCCCACCGGCTGCACGCGGCCCGGGTCCGGCTGCTCGACCTGTACGGGCCGTACGGCAGCGGCGGGCTGCTCTGACCCGGCGGGCCCCCGCGTTCAGTCCTCGTCCGGCACCGGTGCCCGCCACTCCAGCACGGTGCCGCCGTCCGCGGGGCCGGTGAGCCGCAGTTCGCCGCCCAGCTGAGCGGCGCGTTCCGCCAGGTTGCGCAGCCCGCTGCGGCGCCCGCCGGACGGTATGCCGACGCCGTTGTCCGTGACGCTCAGCCGCACCTCGCGGCCGTCGGTCTCCAGGACGACGGCGACCCGGCCGGCGCGCGCGTGCCGGGCCACGTTGGTCAGGGCCTCGGAGAGCACCGCGACCACGTGCTCGGCGATCCGGCCGGGCACCTCCGTGTCCAGCAGGCCCTCCATCCGGAGGCTGGGGGCGAAGCCCAGAACCGGGGCCGCCTCGCCGACGACCCGCACCGTACGGCCCCTTAGCCCGGCACCGGCGGCGCCACCGCGCGACCGGAGGCCGAAGATCGTCGACCTGATGATCTTGATGGTCTCGTCCAGGTCGTCCACCGCCCGCAGCACCCGCTCCGACGCGGAGCCGTTGTCGATCAGGCGGCCGGCGCTCTGGAGCGTCATCCCGGTGGCGAACAACCGCTGGATCGCCAGGTCGTGCAGGTCCCGGGCGATCCGGTCCCGGTCCTGGAGCACCGCGATCTGCTCGGCGTCCCGGCGTCGCTCCGCCAGCTCCATGGCGAGGGCGGCCTGCGCGGCGAACCCTTGCAACGGCTCGGTCTCCTTGGCGGAGAACACCGCCTTGCCCGCCTGCCGCACCAGCAGGACGACGCCCCGCACCCCTTCGCCGGCGGCGCCGAAGGGCACCGCGACCGCGGGTCCGAGCCCGGTGAACCGGGGGGCCGCGGCGGACACCCGTACGTCCCGGGTGATGTCCGGGCTGCGCACGGGCTCGGCGGTGGAGAACGCCAGGCCGGTGAGGCTGTCGTCGATGGGCAGGACCAGACCGCGGTGGTCCTCGGCGCCCTGGCCGGTGGCCAGCTCCACCACCAGGGAGTCCGTGTCCGGCATCGGCATGGTGAGCACGGCCAGGGCCGCGCCGGTGATCTCCCGGGCCCGCTCCGCGATCAGGCCGAGTGCCGCGCCGCGCTCGCTGCCGGACATCAGACTGTGGGTGATCTCCGCGTTCGCCTGAAGCCAGCGCTCCCGCAGCCGCGACTGCTCGTACAGGCGGGCGTTGTCGATGGCGACGCCCGCGGCCACGGCCAGCGTCGACAGGACCGACTCGTCCTCCTCGTCGAACTGCGCCCCGCCCCGCTTCTCGGTCAGGTACAGGTTGCCGAAGACCTGGTCGCGGACCCGGATGGGGACACCGAGGAAGGTGCGCATCGGCGGGTGGTTCGCGGGGAAGCCGTACGACGCGGCGTGCTCGGAGAGGTCGGACAGCCTCAGGGGCTCGGGATGGCGGATCAGCTCGCCGAGGATGCCGTGGCCCTCCGGGTAGGGGCCGATGCGGGCGATCTGCTCCTCGCTGACGCCGACCGTGTGGAAGGCCGAGAGCCGCTTGCCGTCGGGGCCGATCACGCCGAGGGCGGCGTACCGCGCGTCGACGAGGGCGGCCGCGGCCTCCACGATGCTGTGCAGGACGTGCTCGAGATCCAGCTCCCGGCCCACCGAGAGCACCGCTTCCAGCAGACTGTGCACCCGGTCGCGGGTGCCCCGGGCGGCGTCGAGCCGGGCCTGGAGTTCCTCCAGCAGCTCGTCCAGCCGCAGCTGTGGCAGGCGGACCCGGGCTTCCGCCTGGTCAGGGCTGTCCACGGGTGATCCTCCAGATCCTTCCGACGCGCCGGCAGCCGGCCACCCCGGTCTCGTTCCACGGTAACGGGCCCCGGTCGGTGCCGTCCGTTCCGGATCAGTGTCCTTCCCGGCGGAGCCGGTCCTGCGCCTGGGTGGCGATCACCGCGGCCTGGATGCGGCGCTCGACGCCCAGCTTCGCCAGCAGCCGGGAGATGTGGTTCTTGACCGTCTTCTCGGCCAGGTACAGCCGCTGTCCGATCTGACGGTTGGTCAGGCCCTCGCCGATCAGGGCGAGGATCTCCCGTTCGCGGTCGGTCAGGCCCGGCAGGGCGTCCGGCTCCTCCTCCTTGGCCTGCTCGCCGCGCAGCCGCGCCATCAGCTTGGTCGCCGCGCTGGGGTCGAGCAGGGACTGGCCCGCGGCGACGGTGCGCACGGCGGTGACGAGGTCCGAGCCCTGGATCTGCTTGAGCACGTACCCGGCCGCGCCCGCCATGATCGAGTCCAGCAGGGCCTCCTCGTCGTCGAAGGAGGTCAGCATCAGGCAGGCCAGCTCCGGCATGCGGGAGCGCAGCTCCCGGCACACACTCACCCCGTCGCCGTCGGGCAGCCGTACGTCGAGCACCGCCACCCGGGGGCGGAGCGCGGGGACCCGGACGAGGGCCTGCTCCACGGTGCCCGCCTCCCCCACCACGCTGATGTCCGGCTCGTCGTCGAGCAGGTCGCGCACTCCGCGCCGCACGACCTCGTGGTCGTCCAGCAGGAAGACCTGGATCGGGTCCGCGGGGCCGGGCCGCTCGGTGTCCGCCATCGACGTGCTCCTCGTCTGCGCTCTCGTGGCGAGCCGCATTCCGTGGGGACGGCGGCTCCTCTTACGGAGATCCTCCAGCGCCCGGGGCCGAAGGACCAGGGCCGGTCGGGCCCCGTCTCGCGCGCGGGGTCCGCGCCGGGCCGGGCAGAGCCGTTCCGGGGGCCGAACGGCCCTAGCGCCCGGCTCACGGACGGCGCTCCAATGAAGCGACCGTACCTGTGACCGAGACGAAAGCATGCCATGACCTGCGAGCACGTCCCCTCGGCACCGGTGGCGCCGCGGCGCAGCATCGAGCTGGGCGCCGAGGAGGCCCTCGCGCTGCTGGGCAGCGTGTCCCTGGGACGGGTCGTCTTCACGCGGCAGGCGCTGCCGACAATCCGGCCGGTCAACCACGTCCTGGACGACGGCGACATCGTGATCCGCACCCACGAGGGGGCGGCCCTGACCTCCCGCACGCAGAAGGCCGGTGATCCGGGGGTCGTGGTCGCCTACGAGGCCGACTCCATCGACCCGGACACACACCTGGGATGGAGCGTGGTGGTGACCGGCTACGCGCAACCCGTCACCGACCCCGAGCAACTGACCCGTTATCAGGCCCTGCTGCGCCCCTGGGTGGACCGGTCTATGGACTACGCGATCCGGATCGTCCCCGACCTGATCACCGGCGTCCGGCTCACCGAGGCGCGGCCCTCGCCGACGGCGTGACACCGTCCGACGGCGCGGGGGCAGGGCCGCAGGGAGGCCGGTCCCAGGGACCTTGAGCCCCGGCGGGAGGCGACCCCATGGGGACCAACGGCCCTGTTCCGGCGTCCGTTGGTCCCGTGTACGCCGCCCGGGGCGAAACGGGGCAAGAACGCGGGCCGGCCGCTGCTACACAGGAAGTCGCCGCCGCATCCAGTGCCGCGGTCATCGACTCCTCCATCCCCTTACGGGAGGTTCCATGCTGTCCGCAGAGTCCGCGTCCGTGGTCCGGGCCACGCTGCCCGCCGTGACCGGAGCGCTCGACGAGATCGCCTCGCGCTTCTACGCCACGATGTTCCACGACCGGCCGGAACTGCTCGACGGGCTGTTCAACCGGGGCAACCAGGCCAGCGGCGCCCAGCGCCGGGCGCTGGCCGGTTCGATCGCCGCGTTCGCGGGCGCTCTGCTCGACCACCCGGACACCCGCCCGGACGCCCTGCTGGAGCGCATCGCGCACAAGCACGTCTCCGTCGGCATCACCGACGACCAGTACACGATCGTGCACAAGTACTTGTTCGCCGCGATAGCCGACGTCCTGGGCGACGCGGTCACCGCGGAGGTGGCGGCTGCCTGGGACGAGGTGTACTGGCTGATGGCCGGTGCGCTCATCGCCATGGAGGCGCGTCTGTACCACGCCGCGGGGCTGCGGCCCGGCCAGGTCTGGCGGCCCTGGACGGTGGTGGAGCGCCGCACGGAGACGGCGGACGTGGTGTCCTTCGTGATCCGCCCGGCCGACGGGAAGCCCGCCCCGCGCGCCCGCGCCGGCCAGTACGTCAGCGTGCGCGTGCTGATGCCCGACGGGGTACGGCAGTTGCGCCAGTACAGCCTGTCCGCGGAACCCGGCGGCGAGCTGCGCCGGATCACCGTCAAGCGGGTCGCCGGCACGGACGGGTCACCGGACGGCGAGGTCTCCAACCTGCTGTTCGGTGACGTGTGCCGCGGTGACGAGCTGACCCTGTCGACGCCGTCCGGCGACGTCGTCCTCGACGACGCCGGCGACCGGGCCCCCGTCGTGCTGGTCTCGGCGGGCATCGGCTGCACGCCCCTCACCGCGATGCTGTCCCACCTAGCCGCTCTGGAGTCGACCCGTCCGGTGCTGGTCCTGCACGCCGACCGGTCCCCCGCCGAGCACGCCCTGCGCGCCGAGACGCGGGAGCTGGTCGAGCGGCTGCCGGACGCCCGTGCCGTGTTCTGGTACGAGCGCCCCGGCCCTGAGGAGCCCGGGGCGCGCGGTGGCCTGATGGACCTGTCCGGGCTCGAACTGCCCGACGGGGCTTCGGTGTTCATGTGCGGTTCGCTGCCGTTCATGCGCGAGGTGCGCGCCCGGTTGCTCGCCGCCGGTGTCCCGGCCCGCCGCATCCGCTACGAGGTGTTCGGCCCCGACCTGTGGCTGGCGGACGCCGCGGACCCGGCGCAGCCGCGGGCCTGACGACGGTGCCCTGCCCCCTCCTGTCACGCGGCCGGAGGGGGCAGCGCGCTGCCCGCCCCCGCCACGGGCCGTAGGCACCCGGCTGATCAGCGCCCGTCATGTTCACCGGGGCGGCGATCGAGGTCAGCGGCCGACAGCCGTGCGGCGCAGCCGGGTGGCGGTGTAGGTCAGTGCCGCGGCGGCGACGGCCCCGAGGAGGAGCAGGCCGAGCGCGTACGAGCCGTAGGTGCCGTAGAGGGAGCCCATGACCAGGGGTGGCACGAAGCCGCCGAGGCCGCCGGCGGCGCCCACGACGCCGGTGACCGAGCCGAGCCTGTTCGCCGGGGCCAGCAGGGCCACCAGGGCGAACACCGCGCCGCTGCCCGCGCCGAGCGCGGCGGCCAGGGACAGGAAGGCGGCGGTGCCGACCGGCGTCAGCGCGGGCGCCGAGGACTGGACGAGCGCCGCGGCCAGCACCACCACCAGCGTGCCGGTCACCACCCGTACCGGTCCGATCCGGTCGGAGAGCCAGCCGCCGACCGGGCGCATCGCCACGGCGAGCAGCACGAACCCGGCCATGCGGTTCGCCGCGTCGGCCTGGGTGAGGCCGTAGCCGGTCTTCAGGTAGGTGGGGAGGTAGACGGAGAAGGCGACGTAGCCGCCGAAGGCCACCGCGTACAGCGCGGACGCCTGCCACGTGGTGCCCAGGCGCAGGGTCGAGGCCAGCCGCCGGGCGAGCGGCTCGGTGGGGACGGCGCGTCCGGGGGCGTCCCTCAGCAGCAGCGCCGCCGCCACCGCGTAGACCGCCAGCACCGCCGCGGTGATCAGGAACGGGGCGGACGTGCCGTAGGCGTCCACGAGCCGCACCGTCGACAGGGCGCTGATCGCGGTGCCGCCCATGCCCATGCCGAAGACGCCGATGGCGAGGCCGCGCCGCTCGGGCGGGAACCAGGCGTTGACGAAGGGCACGCCGACGGCGAAGGAGGTGCCGCCGATCCCGAGGAGGAAGCCGCCGGCCAGCAGTGCGGCCAAGGACGAGTGCCCGGCCAGACCCACATAGACCACCGGCACGATGGTGGCCGCCGACACGAGCGGGAACATGACGCGCCCGCCGTACCGGTCCGTGAGGGCGCCGACCGGGATCCGGCCGAGGGAGCCGACCACGACGGGCACCGCCACCAGCAGCGACTGCTCGAACGAGGTCAGCCCGAGGCTCTCCTTGAAGCGGGGGCCGAGCGGGCTCAGCAGTGCCCAGGCCCAGAAGTTGACCGCGAACCCGGCCGTGGCCAGGGCCAGCATCGGCCAGGCCCGGCCGGGTGCGGGCCCGGGCCCGTCCGGGCGTTCCGGTGGTGCCGTGTCCCGCTCTTCGCTCACCTGCTGGACCATGCCGTCCGTCCTCGTTTCCGTCATCCGTCGCGGAGTTCGTCCTTGATCACTCTCGCGGCGTACGGCAGTGCGGCGGCATGGGCCGGGGGTCCCGGCCGACGGTCGGAGGGCCCCCGGCGGGAGGGCCGGGGGTCCCGGCGGCGCGCGGGGTGCGGCCGCCCTCCGGTCCGTAGCCGAAGCGGATCAGCAGGTGCGGGTGGTGGCGCTGCCGGGTGCCGCTCACCGCCGCCCTCAGGTCGGGCCATTCCATCGCCTGGTGCAGCATCGAGGTGCGCACCCCGTGCGCGGTGGCGGTGAGCAGCACGCGTTGCAGGGCCTGCCCGGCGCGCAGCCAGTCCTGGCGCCGGTCGTGCGAGGTCCACAACAGGGCCACCTGGACGTGCCGTTCGAAGCGCGGGGCCGGGCGGCCGAGCGCGGGCAGCGGGGCGGCGAAGTCCCGCATCGGCACGCGCCCCGAGCCGTCGCGGGGTCCGAGGGCGGTCGCGGGGATGCCGTACGGGGAGGCCGAGCCCGGCGCGGTGAGCCAGGCGCGGGTTTCGGCGACGCGCTCGGCGTCGGCGGCGTTGCGGCCCTCGGCGGCCGCGGTCAGCCGCAGCAGGCGGCGGGTCGCGACGATGTCGGGGACGTCCAGGTACGCCCCCTCGGCGCGGGCGGCGCCGACCATCTCGGTGACGACGGAATCGGGCACCGGGCGTCCGGTGAAGGGCATCCGGCTGGTGTGCCGGCGCTCCACGGCTTCGTACAGCGCGCCCGGCCGCGGCGGCTCCCCCGGCCACCGCCGCGCACCGTTCGGCGGGCGCTCGGCCAGTCGTACGGTCGCCAGCAGGCTCGGGTCGCCGACCGGGGGCAGCAGTTCGACGACCGGGTCCCAGCCCAGGTGGTCGGCGGCCAGGCGGAGGTTGAGGACGGCGGCGCCCACGGACAGGTGCTGGGCGCGCCGCCCGGGGTCGGCGGCCGGGAGCCACCGTGCGTGGTCTGCGTGTACCTGGATGGTCCGGCTGTTCGCGTCCAGGCCGAACCGCCAGGGCTGCGTGTTGTGCACGGACGGTGCCGCCACGGCCGCGGCGAGCAGGGTCTGGACGGCGGTGGCGTCGACTTCCCGGGTCTGCATGGCGGCTCCTTCGCGAAAGCTGCGCCCGTTTCCCGTTCACCCTGCGTCGCCGCCGTGCCCGGGGAGAGGGTTGAACGGCCCCCGGCGGAGGGCCGGGTGGCCCCGCCGGACGCGTGACGCGGCGGGCGGGGCTCGTCGCGCGCCCGTCCTGGTGACGAGCCCTCGTCGTGCTGATCGCGTCCGGCCGTGGTGGACGGCCGGACGCGTGACCGTCCGGGCGGACGCCCCGACGCACCCGGGTGCCGCGGCCGGGGACGGGGGATTTCAGCGGCCGGCGGCCCGCGGGTGTGTCGGACCGACGGGCAGCGCCCGATCGATCACCGTCAGCATGCACCGGGGTGCATGCCGGGCCCTGCGCCGACCGGCCCTGTTGGCAGGGCCGTTGGTCCCTGAACCGGGCTCGGGAAGGGGGCCGGTCGCCCGGCGGGCGGGGGCCGCGGGACCCCGGGTGTGCCCGGCGGGCGCGGCCTAGCGTTCCAGGCCATGGAGAACGATCGCGAGGGGCGGCGCCGGCAGTCGGGCGTCGCGGAGAACTGGCCGTTGGCCGCCCGCAGGCTGCTGACCCGCCGGGAGGTGTCGGCCGACGGCCGCGCCGTGTTCGGCGAGGGCGACGAACGCTGGGAGGGCTTCTACCGCGACCGCTGGTCGCACGACAGAGTGGTGCGCTCCACCCACGGGGTGAACTGCACCGGGTCCTGCTCGTGGATGGTGTACGTCAAGGACGGCCTCATCACCTGGGAGCACCAGGCCACGGACTACCCCTCCATCGGCGCCGACTGCCCCGAGTACGAGCCGCGCGGCTGCCCGCGCGGGGCGTCGTTCTCCTGGTACACCTACTCCCCCGGTCGTGTCCGCTACCCATATGTCCGGGGCGTGCTGCTGAAGTTGTGGCGCGAGGCCCGGCGCCGCCTGGGCGATCCGGTGGCGGCCTGGGCGGAGATCACCGGTGACCCGGCGAAGGCCCGGGCGTACAAGCGGGCCCGCGGCAAGGGCGGTCTGGTACGCGCCGACTGGGACGAGGTCAACGAGCTGGTCGCCGCCGCGCACGTGCACACCGTCAAGGCGTACGGCCCGGACCGGGTGGCGGGGTTCTCGCCCATCCCGGCGATGTCGATGGCGTCGTACGCGGCCGGGTCGCGCTTCATGTCCCTGATCGGCGGCACGCTGCTGTCGTTCTACGACTGGTACGCCGACCTGCCGCCCGCCTCCCCGCAGGTCTTCGGCGACCAGACGGACGTGCCGGAGGCGGCGGACTGGTGGAACGCGGGCTATCTGGTGATGTGGGGCTCCAACATCCCGGTGACCCGCACCCCGGACGCGCACTTCCTCACCGAGACCCGCTACAACGGCACCAAGGTCGTCGCGGTCTCGCCCGACTACGCGGACAACGTGAAGTTCGCCGACGAGTGGCTGGCCCCGCACCCGGGCACGGACGGGGCGCTGGCGATGGCCATGGGGCACGTGATCCTGCGGGAGTTCCTCGTCGACCGCGAGGTGCCGTACTTCTGGGACTACCTGAGCACCTACACCGACGCACCGTTCCTGGTGACCCTGCGCGAGAGCGGTCACGGGCTGGTCCCGGACGGTTTCCTCACCGCGGCCGACCTCGGCGGCGAGGAGGAGCACGCGCGGTTCAAGACGGTGCTCCTGGACGGGGCCACCGGCGAGACGGTGGTCCCCGGCGGCTCGCTCGGCTTCCGGTGGGGGGAGGCCGGGCGGGGCCGCTGGAACCTCGACCTCGAAGGCGTCGAGCCCGAGCTGAGCCTGCTGGAGACGGCCGAGGAGATGGCGGAGGTGGCGCTGCCCCGGTTCGACGAGGGCGCCACCGAGGGCGGCTCGGTCATGGTGCGCGGAGTCCCGGTACGGCGGATCGGCGGCCGGCGGGTCACCACCGTCTTCGACCTGATGCTGGCCCAGTACGGGGTGTCCCGGCCCGGTCTGCCGGGCAGCTGGCCCGCCTCGTACGACGACGCGGAGCAGCCGTACACGCCCGCCTGGCAGGAGACGATCACCTCGGTGCCGGCCGCGCAGGCGGCCCGCATCGCCCGCGAGTTCGCGCGCAACGCCGAGCGCACCGGCGGCCGTTCGATGATCGCCATGGGTGCGGGCACCAACCACTGGTTCCACTCCGACACCATCTACCGGGCGTTCCTGGCGCTGACCACCATGACCGGCTGCCAGGGCGTCAACGGCGGCGGCTGGGCGCACTACGTCGGCCAGGAGAAGGTCCGCCCGCTGACCGGCTTCCAGCATCTGGCGTTCGCCTTCGACTGGCAGCGGCCGACGCGGCACATGGCGGGCACCTCGTACTGGTACCTCAACACCGACCAGTGGCGTCACGAGGCCTTCGGACCCGAGGAGTTGGCGTCGCCGCTCGGGGAGGGCCGGTTCGGGGGGAAGGGCTTCGCGGACTGCCTGGCGCAGGCGGTGCGGCTGGGCTGGACGCCGGGGCACCCGGGCTTCGACCGCAATCCGCTGGACCTGGCCGACGAGGCGGCCGCCGTGGGCCGCCCGGTCGCCGAGCACGTCGTGGACGAGCTGAAGGCCGGACGGCTGCGGTTCGCGGTCGAGGACCCGGACGACCCGGCCAACTTCCCGCGGGTGCTCACGGTGTGGCGGGCGAACCTGCTGGGCTCCTCGGGCAAGGGCAACGAGTACTTCCTGCGCCATCTCCTCGGCACCGACGCGGCCGTCCGCTCGGCCGAGACACCGCCGGAGCAGCGGCCCGAGGAGGTGGTGTGGCACGAGCGGGCGCCGGAGGGGAAGCTGGACCTGCTGGTCACCATGGACTTCCGGATGACCTCGACGGGGCTGCTGTCCGACGTGGTGCTGCCGGCGGCGACCTGGTACGAGAAGGACGACCTGTCCAGTACGGACATGCACCCCTTCGTGCACGCCTTCACCCCGGCCATCGCACCGCCGTGGCAGTCGCGCACCGACTACGACACCTTCCTGGGCATCGCCGACCGCTTCAGCGAGCTGGCGGCCGAGCACCTGGGCACCCGCACCGACGTGCTCGCGGTGCCGTTGCAGCACGACACCCCGGACGAACTGGCCCAGCCGGGCGGCGTGGTGCGGGACTGGCGGGCCGGTGAGTGCGAACCGGTGCCGGGGCGGACGATGCCGAAACTGGTCGTGGTCGAGCGGGACTACGCGGCCGTCGCCCAGAAGATCCGCGCCGTCGGCCCGCTCCTGGACACGCTCGGCACCACCACGAAGGGCGTCACCGTCCACCCCGGCCGGGAGGTCGAGGAGTTGCGGCACCGCTGCGGCACCGTGCGCGAGGGGGCGGGCGCCGGGCGCCCCTCGCTGGCCACCGCGTCCGACATGTGCGAGGCGATCCTCGCCCTGTCCGGCACCACCAACGGCCGGCTGGCGACGGAGGGGTTCCGGGAGCTGGAGCGGCAGACCGGGAGCGAGGGCCTGGTGGAGCTGGCCGCCGAGCGCGAGGCGGAGCGGATCACCTTCGCCGACACCCGCACGCAGCCCCGCGCGGTGATCACCTCGTACGAGTGGTCGGGCTCGGAGGCGGGCGGGCGCCGCTACTCGCCGTTCGTCATCAACGTCGAGCACAAGAAGCCCTGGCACACCCTCACCGGCCGCCAGCACTTCTTCGTCCAGCACGACTGGATGGCCGAGCTGGGCGAGCAACTGCCCGTCTACCGGCCTCCGCTGAACGCGATCGGGCACTACGGCGACGAGCACCTGCGCGAGGACGGCCGGGCGGAGGTCACCGTCCGCTACCTGACCCCGCACTCGAAGTGGTCCATCCACTCCAACTACCAGGACAACAAGTACATGCTCGACCTCTCCCGGGGCGGCCCGGCGATCTGGATGTCCACGGCCGACGCGGAGCGGATCGGCGTCCGGGACAACGAGTGGGTCGAGGCCTACAACCGCAACGGCGTCGTGGCCGCCCGTGCCGTGGTCACCCACCGGATGCCCGAGGGCACGGTGTACATGTACCACGCCCAGGACCGGACCGTGAACGTGCCGAGGACCGAGATCAGCGGCAGGCGCGGCGGCATGCACAACTCGCTGACCCGGCTGCTGCTCAAGCCCACGCACCTGGCCGGCGGCCACGCCCAGCTGACCTACGCCTTCAACTACTACGGGCCGACCGGCAACCAGCGCGACGAGGTCACCGTGATCCGCCGCCGAAGCCAGCGAGTGGAGTACTGACATGCCCCGTGGCGAAGCCACCGTCGGACGGGTGATGGCCCAGGTCGCCATGGTGATGAACCTCGACAAGTGCATCGGGTGCCACACCTGTTCGGTGACCTGCAAGCAGACCTGGACCAACCGCACCGGCGTCGAGTACGCCTGGTTCAACAACGTGGAGACCAAGCCCGGCATCGGCTATCCGCGCCGCTACGAGGACCAGGAGAAGTGGAAGGGCGGCTGGGCCCTGGACCGCCGGGGGCGGCTGGTGCTGCGCTCGGGCGGCCGGGTCAGGCGGCTGCTGTCCCTGTTCTCCAACCCGGACCTGCCGGTCATCGAGGACTACTACGAGCCGGTGACCTACGACTACGACAACCTGGTGAGCGCGCCCGCAGGACCCGACCTGCCGGTCGCCCGGCCGCGCTCGGTACTGACCGGCCGGCCCGCCGACATCACCTGGGGCGCCAACTGGGAGGACGGCCTGGGCGGTGCGCCGGAGCACGCGGGCGGCGATCCCAACCTGAGCGGGGAGTGGGCCGAGAAGGTCCGCTTCGAGTTCGAGCAGACCTTCCTCTTCCACCTCCCGCGGCTGTGCGAGCACTGCCTCAACCCGGCCTGTGTGTCGGCCTGTCCGTCCGGCGCGATGTACAAGCGGGTGGAGGACGGCATCGTCCTGGTCGATCAGGACCGCTGCCGGGGCTGGCGGATGTGCGTGACGGCGTGCCCGTACAAGAAGGTGTACGTCAACCACGCCACCGGCAAGGCCGAGAAGTGCACGTTCTGCTTCCCGCGCATCGAGGCGGGCCAGCCCACCGTCTGCTCGGAGACCTGCGTCGGCCGGCTGCGCTACCTGGGCCTGCTGCTGTACGACGCCGACCGGGTGGGCGAGGCGGCGGCGACCCCGGACGAGCGGGACCTCCTGGACGCCCAGCGCGGTGTCTTCCTGGACCCGCGCGATCCCGGGGTGCTCGCGGCGGCGCGGGCGTCCGGCATCCCGGAGGACTGGCTGGAGGCGGCCCGCCGCTCGCCGGTGTACGACCTGGTCGCGCGGTACCGGGTGGCGTTGCCCCTGCATCCGGAGTACCGCACCCTGCCGATGGTCTGGTACGTGCCGCCGCTCTCCCCCGTCCTGGACGCCGTCGGCGTGGCGGGCGGCGACCAGGAGGACCCGGACCACGTGTTCGCGGCGGTGACCCGGCTGCGCATCCCCCTCGAATACCTGGCGAGCCTGTTCACGGCCGGGGACCCGGACGTGGTGGGCGGGGTGCTGATGAAACTGACCGCGCTGCGCTCGTACATGCGCGCCGTGTCCCTCGGCGAGGAAGGGGACGAGGCGCCGCTCGGCGCGGTCGGGCTGGACGCCGTCGAGGCCCGGGACCTGCACCGGCTGCTGGCGGTGGCGAAGTACGCCGACCGCTACGTCGTTCCGGCCGCGCACAAGGAGGACGCGGCCGCGCTGAGTGCCCTGGAGAGCGGCTGCCCCGTGGAGTCGGCCGGTGCTCCGGCCGGCGGCGGGGTCGCCCTCGGCATGCCCACCCTGCGCCGCACCTCGTCGGAAGGCCCCGCATGAGCCCGCTGCCCACCACCGTCCCCGCCATCGTCCGCACCCGGGTCCGCGCGGCCGTCCGGCGCCGGGCTCCGTTGTCCCTGCGGGAGGCGGAGGAACGTGCGCTGGTGCTGCGTCTGCTGTCGCTGCTGTCGCAGTACCCGGACGAGGAACTGGCGGTGCACCGGCCGGGGTTGGCGTCCGCCGTCGCGGCGCTGCCCCGGTCGCCGGCCGCCGCGGAACTGAGCGCCTTCATGGACTGGTTCACCGCCCAGGAGCCCGACGCGCTCGCCCGGCACTACGTCGAGACCTTCGACCTGCGCCGCCGGAGCAGCCTGTACCTCACGTACTACCTGCACGGCGACACCCGGCGCCGGGGCATGGCGCTGCTCACCCTGGCCCGGCGCTACCGGGCCGCGGGGTGGGACACCGAAGGCGCGGAGCTGCCCGACCATCTGCCGGTCGTGCTGGAGTTCGCGGCGCTGGCCGGTCCCGGCACGGGCGAGGCGCCGCTGCGGATGCACCGGCGCGGGCTGGAGCTGATCCGGCACGCGCTGACCGAGTCCGGCTCCCCGTACCGGCACCTGCTGGCGGCGCTGCTCGGCCTGTTGCCGCCGGCGACCGACGCGGACCGGGCGGCGGTGGCGAAGCTCGCCGCGGACGGACCGCCCGAGGAGGAGGTGGGCCTCGATCCCTACGGGGACGGCGAGTTCGCCCCGCCGTCCGCCTTCGTGCCGCCGACGGCCGCACCGCTCACCCGGGCCCCGCTCACCGCGGACGGCCCTCGCCCCGAAGGACGTTCATGAACACCACCTCCGCGTCCCTCGCCGGCGCGTCGGCGTCCGGAGCCGATCTCGTCCTGTGGGTCGCCGTCCCCTACGTCTGCCTCGCCGTGTTCGTGGCCGGGCACGTGTGGCGCTACCGGCAGGACCAGTTCGGCTGGACGTCGCGCACCAGTCAGCTCCTCGAGCACCGGTGGCTGCGCTGGGGCAGTCCGCTGTTCCACCTGGGCGCGTTCATGGTGATCGCCGGTCACGTGGTGGGGCTGGCGGTGCCCGCCTCCTGGACCGAGGCCGTGGGCGTCGACGAGCACCTTTACCACGCGGGTGCGGTGTGGGCCGGTTCGGTGGCGGGCGTGGCGATGGTCGCGGGGCTGGGCATGCTGTGCGCCCGGCGGCTGCTGTCCCGGCGGATCCGGCTGGGCACCGACCGCAGCGACAAGGTGCTGTTCCCGCTGCTGTCCCTGACGGTGCTGCTGGGCATCTCCGCGACCGCCGCGCGCAACGTCTTCGGCGGCGGCTACGACTACCGGGGCACGGTGTCGGTCTGGTTCCGCGGCCTGTTCGTGCTCGGGCCCCGGCCGGAGGCGATCGCCGACGCCCCGCTGCTCTTCCGGCTGCACGCGCTGAGCGCCTGCCTGCTCTTCGCGGCCTGGCCGTTCACCCGGCTGGTGCACGTCTGGAGCGCCCCGGTCGGATACCTGGTCCGCCCCTATGTGGTCTACCGGCGCCGCGCCACTTTGGCGCCGGTGTCACGGGCCCGCTCGGACGGCCGGAAGCCGGTCCGGTGACGGCGACGAGGCGGCCCTGTGCAGGGGCCACGCCACCGGACGGTCGGCACACCGCGCCCCGGCATGACAGTGCCTGCCCTCGCGTAGACTCCGCGGCATGGGTCGATGGGAGCCGAACGCGCGCGGCCGCCTGGAGCAGGCGGCGCTGGAGCTGTACGTGGAGCGCGGCTACGAACAGACCCCGGTGGCCGAGATCACCAAGCGTGCGGGCCTGACCGAGCGGACGTTCTTCCGGCACTTCGCCGACAAGCGGGAAGTTCTCTTCGCCGGCTCGAGCATGCTGGAGGAGCTGTGCGCGGGCGCCGTCGCGGCGGCGCCCGCGACGGCGGCGCCGATGGCGGCGGTGGCCGCCGCCCTCGACGCCGCGGCGGGCGTCTTCGAGGAGCGCGGCGATCTGGTCGGCCTGCGGCAGAGCGTGATCGACGCCAACGCGGAGCTGCGGGAGAGAGAGCTGATCAAGCTCGCGTCGCTGTCCGGCGCACTCGCCGACGCGCTGCGCGAGCGCGGCGTGGACGAACTGGGCGCGTGGCTGACCGCCGAGGCGGCGATCGCCGTACTGAAGGTCGGTTTCCGGCGCTGGATCGACGGGGGCCGGGAGCGGCCGCTGCGGCCACTGCTCGCCGAGTGCTTCGACGTGCTCCGTACGGCGTCCACGCAGGGAGCGGTGGGCGCCGGCTAGCCGCGCGGCCGGGCCCCGGCCGTCGGGCAACCGGTGTACAGAAAGGGGCCGTTGCGACGTAGGTTGTGGTCAAGCACCCACGCCTCGGCTGAAAGACGGACCGCACTCATGAGCGACCCCTCGACGACACCCGGCAACGCGACGCAGCAGAAGATCGACACGTCCGTGCCGCACTCGGCCCGGATCTGGAACTACTGGCTGGGCGGGAAGGACAACTACCCGGTCGACGAGCAGGCCGGCGACGCCTACACCGCCGTCTTCCCCGGCATCGTCACCATCGCGCGCAGCAGCCGCGCCTTCCTGCGCCGCAACATCACCCACCTGGTCACCGAGGCGGGCATCCGGCAGTTCCTCGACATCGGTACCGGACTGCCGACCGCCGACAACACCCACGAGGTCGCCCAGCGCATCGCGCCCGAGACGCGGATCGTCTACGTCGACAACGACCCGATGGTCCTCGCCCACGCCCGCGCGCTGCTCTACTCCACGCCCGAGGGCGCGACCGCGTACATCGACGCCGACGTGCTCGACCCCGACGCCGTTCTGGCGGCCGCCGCCGAGACGCTGGACTTCGACAAGCCGATCGCCCTGATCCTCAGCAACATCCTGGGCCACATCCCCGACTACGACCGGGCGCGATCCGTCGTCTCCCGGCTGGTCGGCGCCCTGCCGACCGGCAGCTACCTCTCGGTCAACGACG
Organism: Streptomyces coelicoflavus; assembly: GCF_045041415.1. Classification (NCBI taxonomy): domain Bacteria; kingdom Bacillati; phylum Actinomycetota; class Actinomycetes; order Kitasatosporales; family Streptomycetaceae; genus Streptomyces; species Streptomyces coelicoflavus. Next base: position 205,930 of record NZ_CP108218.1, read on the forward strand.
GTTCGCGAGGCGTCGACCCCGAGTTCGAGCGCGCCCAGGACGCCTACAACGAGAGCGGTGCCGCGCCGTACGTCCTGCGCACCGTCGACCGGATCACGGCGTTCTTCGACGGGCTGGAACTGGTGGAGCCCGGCGTGGTCACGGTGACCCTGTGGCGTCCCGAGGCGGGCGCCGAGGCCCCGAGGCCCATCGGCGAGCACGGCGGACTCGCCCGCAAGCCGTGACGTGACCCGCGCCCGACCGGAAGGAGACCGCACCATGTCCGCATGGCCGTTGCCCGAGTCGTTCCCCAGCGGTTCGGGGACCGTCCGCTGGAACCGGCTGGGCGGCCCCGGCGGGCGTCCGCTGGTCCTGCTGCACGGTACGCCGTTCTCCTCGTACGTCTGGCGCGCGGTGGCCCGCTCCCTGGCCCGCGACCACCAGGTGTTCGTCTGGGACATGCCGGGCTACGGGAGGTCGGAGAAGGCCGCCGGACAGGACGTGTCGCTGGCCGCGCAGGGCCGGGTCTTCGCCGGGCTGCTGGACCACTGGGGGCTCGAGGATCCTCTCGTGGCCGCCCACGACTTCGGCGGCGCCGTGGCCCTGCGGGCGCATCTGCTGCACGGTGCCCGCTACGGGGCGCTCGCCCTGGTCGACCCGGTCGCACTGGCGCCCTGGGGGTCGCCGTTCTTCCGGCTGGTCCGCGAGAACGCCGAGGTCTTCGCGCGGCTGCCCGAGTCGCTGCACCGGGCGCTGGTGCGTGAGTACGTCGGTTCCACCGGCGGTCCGGGACTGCACCCGGCGGTCCTGGACCGGCTGGTCGAGCCCTGGCTGGGCGAAACGGGGCAGCCGGCCTTCTACCGGCAGATCGCCCAGGCGGACCAGCGGTACACGGACGAGATGCAGGACCGGTATGCCGGGATCGACGTGCCGACGCTGATCTGCTGGGGCGAGGACGACGCCTGGATCCCCGTGGCCAAGGGACGTGAACTGGCCGGTCTGGTCCCCGGTGCCCGATGGGAGCCGATCGCCCATGCGGGTCATCTGGTCCAGGAGGACGCGCCCGCCGAGTTGACGGCGGCCCTGCTCGACTTCTTCCGCCGCGCTCCCTGACGTCCGCGCGCGTCCCGCGGGCGGCGGTGTGCCACAAGGGCGGGCCCCCGGGAAACAAAAGTTCCCGGGGGCCCGCCCCGCTGACGATCTCCCGGTCAGGCGGGGGTGATGTTCTCCGCCTGCGGGCCCTTCTGGCCCTGGGTGATGTCGAAGGTCACGGCCTGGCCTTCCTGCAGCTCGCGGTAGCCCTGAGCGTTGATGTTGGAGTAGTGCGCGAAGACGTCGGGGCCGCCGCCGTCCTGCGCGATGAAGCCGAAGCCCTTTTCAGAGTTGAACCACTTGACAGTTCCGCTGGCCATGCCTTTTTGCCTTTCAGCCGTTATCGGATTCGCACCGCGCGAACCCGGAGGTGGTCGTCCTGGTCCTCCGGCATTGCACAGCAAACCGCCCGCACTCCGGCGCGGGCGGTCTGGGCGAACCACGACATCTGATGCTGACGCTACACGGCATGTCCGAGCCTCACCAGTGAGTAAGGGGTGTGAGCGGGAACCTTGTTGCAGACCGGGGCCCCCGGCCACCGCCTCGCGGGCCCTCGCTGCGCCATCCGGGGGACACGGCGAGGCGGCCGCACAACCCGGTTCCGGAAGTGGTCTAGCTATGAAGAGACCACCCACGGAGTCGGAGATCGATATGACCGTCAGGAAAGCGCTGGCCCTGGTGATCGGCGCCGTCGTGTGCACCGGCGTGCTGGCCACCGGCTGCGCCCGGGAGCACACGGGCGCCTCGTCGCAGGACGCGCACGCGCCCGGGAGTTCCGCCTCCCCGGCCCCGCGCCCCGCTCCCCCGCGTTCCTTCCCCCGGCCGCTGCCGGGGATCGGGCCGGTCATGCGGGAGCGTCTCCCGGCCGGCACCCGGCAGGCCCTGGTGGTCACCGGTGAGACCGAGAGCTCGTCGCAGGCCCGGGTGGTGCTCTACGAGCGGTATCCGGCCGAGGGCTGGCGCGCCGTCGCGGGTCCGTGGCCCGCCCACAACGGCCTGCGCGGCTGGACCGACGACCACGAGGCGGGCGATCTGCACACGCCCATCGGTGTCTTCGGCCTCAGTGACGCGGGGGGCAGGCTGCCCGACCCGGGTACCCTGCTCCCCTACGACGAGGATCCGCAGTTCTCCGTGTCGGGCACCGGCTATCTGGGCGAGCCCCTGGAGGGATCCTTCGACTACGTGGTCGCCATCGACTACAACCGGGTGCCCGGCACCACCCCGCTGGACAAGACCCGCCCCATGGGCGAGGACAAGGGCGGCGGGGTCTGGATCCACGTGGACCACGACGGGCCGACCAACGCCTGCGTGTCCCTGAGCGAGGAGCACATGCGGGTGCTGCTCACCGTCCTGGACCCGGACAGGGATCCGGTCGTCGTCATGGGCCCGGAGGAGGTCCTGTCGCGGTAGGGCGTCCCGGCCGGTGTCGCGGCCGGTGCGCCGTGCTCAGCCGACGGGCGGCATGTCGGTGGGCCCGGAGTCGAGGCCGGCCCTGCGCTCCCGCCAGGCGCCCCGGGTGAAGTCGGGGATCTCGACCGGGCGGCCGCCCCTGGCCAGCGACGTGACGCTGAGCGGGACGGGCGAGCACCAGGCGGCCGAGTCGTAGACGTCGATGTCCGGGACCAGACCCGCGCGCATCAGCTGGACCGTGCGCCACTGGAGCACGTAGTCCATGCCGCCGTGGCCGCCGTTGTTCGCGGCGTCGTCCCCGACCTTCTGCCACAGCCAGTGGTCGTACTCCTTGCGGTAACCCTCGAAGTCGCGCCAGGTGTGGCCGCTGTGGTCCGGTTCGACGTAGACGCGGGCGCCGGTCGGGGCGGGTCCCGCGTAGTCCTCGACGATGCCGCGGCTGCCGGCGAGGGTGTTGATCCGGCTGTAGGGCCGGGGCGAACTCACGTCGTGCTCCGCCCGGATCGTCCTGCCCCTCGCCGTTTCGATCATGCAGGTGACCAGGTCACCGTTGATGTAGGTCTCCTTCCAGGACGGGTGGTCCCTGGGGACGAAGCGGGCCCGGTAGTCGGCCAGCCCCTTCGGGGCCGTCGTGGTGGCGCGCAGGGTGGTCATGCGGTCGCCGCGGTTGACGTCCATGGCGGCCGCGATGGGGGCCAGGCCGTGCATGGGGTAGAAGGAGGCGGTACTGCGGGTGTGCCACAGGCGTCGCCACGAGTCGGTGTAGTAGGTGTCGGAGAAGAGGAGTTCGCGCAGGTCGTGCAGGTAGCCGCCGTGGCCGTTGGTGATGTCCCCGAACAGGCCGTCGTGGGCCGCCTTCAGCATGGCCAGCTCGTTGCGGCCGTAGCTGCAGTTCTCGGACAGGAGCAGGTGCCTGCGGGTGCGTTCGGAGGTGTCGACGAGATCCCACAGCTGCCGCAGTTCGGTCGCGACGGGAAGTTCCACGACGGCGTGCCTGCCACTGAGCAGCGCGGCCCGGCCGTGCTCGTAGTGGAACTCCCAGGGCGTGGCAATGTACACGAGGTCGATGTCGTCGCGGCGGAGCATCCGGGCGTATGAGTCGGCGGAACCGCCGTACTCGGCGGGGCGCGGCTTGCCCTTGCTCTCCAGGCGGTCGGCGGCGCGCTCGGCCCGGTCGGCGCGGATGTCGCAGACGGCGGTCACGGTGCAGCCGGGCACGGCCGCCCAGCCGGTGATCATGCTTCCGCCGCGGTTGCCGAGTCCGATGATGCCGACGCGGACCGTTCTGTGGGCGGCGAAGGGCACGCCGATCATCGACTTCTGGCCGGGCCTGCGGCGGGGCGCCTGCTCGGCCGCCGACGCTGCGGGGGCGGCGGCTCCGATCCCGGCCGCCAGGGCTCCGGTGGCGGCGGCCGAGCCCAGGAGCAGTCGGCGTGAGACAGCGGGCGTTTCGGACATGACGGCAACACTCCTCGTGGCGTTCGCATCACGGTCGGGGCGCGGTCGGGCGTTGTCGGGCAACGTCGAGCTGTCGAACACTTTCGGGGCATGACTCTGCGGGCTCTGCCGTGACATGTCAATACGTGCTCGATGCGCGGCCGTTCCGAGCACTTCCGAGCACAACCGGGCACTTCGGGGCGGCCGGTCGCCGACAGCGGCGCCGCTACATCCCGTCCTGCACCACCCCCCGCGTGGAGAGCGTGACGGGGTCCTTGGTGGTGAAGTCCCCCGGCGGGATGCCCGGGTGGTGGCCCTCGCCGGGTGGTGGCGCCTGGTCGCGCGGGCCCAGGGTGAGCCGGGAGACGATCCGGTACCGGTCGCCCCGGTAGAGGGAGTGCACGTACTCGACGGGCACGCCCCGGGTGTCGGTGGTCAGGCGCTCGAAGAGCAGCGCCGGGGAGAGTTCGGGCACGTCGAGCAGGTCGGCCTCCGCGCGGGTGACCACGGTGGGTTCGATGGACTGCACGGCCTCGCTGACCCGGACGCCGTGCCGGTCGCCCAGGTGTTGGTACAGGTCGCCCTGCTCCAGTTCCTCACTGGTCAGGTCCGAGACGAGACCGGCGGGGACGTGCAGGTACTCGATGGCCATGGGTGAGCCGTCGACCAGGCGCAGGCGGGCCACGTAGTGGATCTGCGCCGCCGGTGACATGCGCAGTTTGCGGCCCACCCGGGCGCCCGCGGGCAGGGTGCGGACCTCCAGGAGCCTGCTGGTCCAGGCACCGGAGGCCTGCGGGAGACTGAAGGCCTGCCGGCCGGAGACCAGTTCCTGGGTGATCTTCTCGGCGGCGACGAACATCCCCCGGCCGTGCTCGCGCACCAGCAGCCCGGCGACCACCAGTTCGTCGACCGCGGCGCGCAAGGTGGGCCGGGAGACGCCGAGTTCGGCGCACAGGGTGCGCTCCGAGGGGATCGCGTCGCCCGGGCGCCGGTCCTCGACGAGTTCCAGGATGGCGTCGCGGACGCGCTCCCGCTTGAGCACCGCACCGGAGGCGGCGGCGTCGATCTCCATGCAGTACTCCCGTAACTGGTCCACTGGTCAGCCGAGCTTACCTGTCCACATCGGGCGTGAACCAGCCACTCCCCCGGCGCACTCGGCCGAAAACCCGTACATACGCGAGGGGTTGACGCCCTCATTGGTCCATGCCACCTTCGAGCAACGCCAACTGGTAAGCCTCGTACCCCTTACTGGTCAAGTGCGGACGCGTCGACCCTTCCAGCTCTCCCAGAGGTGAACCGTGAAGTACCGTTCGCTCGCCCTGCTCTCCGCGCTGGTGCTCGGCGCCGGGCTCACCGCGTGTTCCTCGTCCGGCGACTCCGCCTCGGACGGCGCCGGCGGCAGCACCGCGCTCGACGTGTGGCTCATGCGCGACAGCGTCTCCGCCGAGTTCCAGAAGGAGTTCGAGACGGGCTTCGAGAAGGCCCACCCGGGCATCGACCTGAAGATCCAGATTCAGGAGTGGGAGGGCATCGGCGAGAAGGTGACCGCCGCCCTGGCCAGCAACGACGCCCCGGACGTCATCGAGGTCGGCAACACCCAGGTCGCGCAGTACGCGCAGAGCGGCGGCCTCACCGACTTCTCGGACCGGGTGGCGGAGCTGGGTGGCGACGCCTGGCTGGAAGGGCTCGCGGAGCCCGGATCGTACGACGGCAAGCAGTACGGCATCCCGTACTACGCGGCCAACCGGGTCGTCATCCACCGCACCGACCTGTTCGAGCAGGCCGGTGTCGACGCCTCGCGGATCAGGACCCGGGACCAGTGGATCGCCGCCACCCGCAAACTGGACAGGGGCGGCACCCAGGGGATCTACCTGCCCGGCCAGAACTGGTATGTCCTGTCCGGCTTCGTCTGGGACGAGGGCGGCGACCTTGCCGTGAAGTCGGGCGGCGAGTGGAAGGGCGGCCTCGACAGCCCGGCCGCGCTGCGCGCCATGGACTTCTACCGACGCCTCCAGGCCCTCGGCAAGGGCCCCAAGGACTCGGACGAGGCCCAGCCGCCGCAGGCGGAGGTGATGGCGAAGGGCCAGGTGGCCCAGATCATCGCCGTGCCGGGCGGGGCCAAGGTCATCGAGGAGAAGAACCCCGGCCTCAAGGGCAAGCTCGGCTTCTTCCCGATCCCCGGCAAGACCCCCGACCGTCCGGGCGCCGTCTTCACCGGCGGTTCGGACCTGGTCGTCCCGGCCGTCGCCGCCCACCAGGAGGAGGCTTTCGCCTTCATCCGCGAACTGACCGGCGACGCCTGGCAGAAGAAGCTCGCCGTCGCCATGAGCTACGTGCCGAACAAGACGACCCTGGCCGGCGCCGTCGCCGACGACCCCGGCACCGCCGCCATGGCGGCCGGCGCGGCGCACGGCCGTGCCACGCCCAACACGCCCCAGTGGGCGGCGGTCGAGGCCAAGAACCCGATCAAGGAGTACATGACGGCCGTACTCACCGGCAAGGACGCCGAGTCCGAGGCGGCGAGGGCCTCCCGGACCATCACCGACACGCTGGGCGGCGACTCCTGACCCCGCCGTCCACGACACCAGGAGGCGACGTGTCGACCGTCCGTGAGCGGAGCCTGCCGGGCAGCCGCCTGCCGTACCTGCTGATCGCTCCCGCGGTGCTGGGCATGCTGTACCTGCTGCTCTACCCCCTGGCCCGGGCCGTACTGATCTCCTTGCAGGACTTCCGGCTGCGCCAGCTCATCCTGGGCGACGCCGACTTCGTCGGGCTGCGCAACTACCGCACCCTGCTCGGCGATCCGGTGTTCTGGGAGGTGGTGCGCCGCACCTTCGTGTTCATGGCGGTCTGTGTGGTGGCCGTCATGGTGCTGTCCACCCTGGTGGCCCTGATGACCGAGCGGCTGGGCCGGGCGGCCAGGACAGTGGTCCTCAGCTCCCTGGTGCTGGTCTGGGCGGTGCCGGTGGTCGCGGCCACCACCGTCTTCCAGTGGCTGTTCCACTCCGAGTTCGGCATCGTCAACGAGACCCTCACCGGCCTCGGCTTCGCGTCGTACGAGGGCTACCCCTGGTTCGCGCACGGCGGGGCGGCGTTCGGCATCGTGGTGGTGCTGATCGTCTGGCAGTCCGTGCCGTTCGCCGCGATCACCCTGTATTCGGCGCTGGTCACGGTGCCGGCCGAGCTGTACGAGTCGGCACGCATGGACGGCGCGGGGGCCGCACGCGTCTTCCGCTCCGTCACCTTCCCGCTGATCCGGCCGATCTTCATGCTGGTGCTGTCCCTCGAAGTGATCTGGACGTTCAAGGCGTTCGTGCAGATCTGGGTGATGACCCGAGGCGGGCCCGGCGAGGCCACCACCATCCTGCCGGTGTACGCCGTGCAGACCGCGTTGGCGGGCCAGCGCTACGACCTGGGCTCCGCCGCCTCGATGCTCACGGTCCTGCTGATGAGCGGCGTCCTGGTCCTCTACTTCCGCCAACTGTTCCGTCAGGAGGGCGAGCAGCTGTGAGCACCCCGCGTTCCCCGCTGCGCCGCGTGCTGCGCCGCCTCCCGCTCAACGCCGCCGCCGCGCTCACCGTGGTGATCTGCCTGTTCCCCGTGTACTGGATGGTCACGACGGCCTTCAAGCCGTCCACGGACATCCAGTCCTACGATCCCCGGCTGATCCCCCGCGCCTGGACGCTGGACCACTTCCACGAGGCGGTGAGCGCCGACGGCTTCGTCCTGTTCTGGCGCAACAGCATCCTGGTGACCTTCAGCGCCGTCCTGCTCGCCCTGCTGGTCGCCCTGGGCGCCGCCTACGCCGTGGCCCGCATGCGCTGGCGCGGGCGCCGGCAGTTCATGCTGGCGGTGTTCGTCGCCCAGATGGCGCCCTGGGAGTCACTGATCATCCCGGTCTACATCATCTCCCGCGACACCGGGATGCTCGACCGGCTGCCGACACTGACGCTGATCTACTTCATGATCACGCTGCCGTTCACGGTGGTCGTGCTGCGCGGCTTCATCGCGGGCATCCCGCCGGAGCTGGAGGAGGCCGCGCAGGTCGACGGCTGTACCCGGGCCGGGGCCTTCCGCAGGGTGGCGTTCCCGCTGCTCGCCCCCGGCCTCATGGCCACCTCGCTGTTCGGCTTCATCACGGCCTGGAACGAGTTCACGTACGCCAACTTCCTCATCATCAAGCAGCAGGACAGCCGCACGCTTCCGGTGTGGCTCTCCTCGTTCCAGTCGACCTTCGGCACCGACTGGGGGGCCACCATGGCGGCCGCCACGCTCTTCGCCCTCCCCGCGCTGATCATCTTCCTCGCCCTGCAACGGCACGTGACGGCCGGGCTCGCCTCGGGAGGCGTCAAGGGCTGACCGCGTCCGCCGTCCTTCCACGCTTCGCGCCTCTCCCCGCCCGCCGTGCACCGCCGACCACCGGAGTCGTCCCGTGGACCTGCCACGCCCCGAACTGGCCCTCGTCCCCCGCCCGACCCGGCTGTCCACCCGCTCCGGCCGTTTCCGCCTCGACGGCACGACCCGGCTGCGGGTCACGCCGGGCGCCGGTCCGGCCGCGGCACTGCTGCGCACCCTGCTCGCCCCGGCCACCGGACTGCGCCTGGACGCCGCCGACGACGGCGCCTTCGTCCTCGCCCTCGACCCCGCCCTGACCGGCCTCGGCGACGAGGGGTACGGCCTGACCGTCAGCCCCCAGGGTGTGCTGCTGCGGGCCGCCCGCCCGGCCGGTCTCCTGAGCGGGGTGCAGACGGTGCGGCAACTCCTGCCCTACGAGGCCCTGTCCGCCCGGCCGGTGCGCGCGGTGCCGTGGGAGCTGCCGGCCGTGGAGATCACCGACGTGCCCCGCCATGCCTGGCGCGGCTCCCTGCTCGACGTGGCCCGGCACTTCCAGCCGGTGTCCTATCTGCGGCGCTACGTCGATCTGCTGGCGCTGCACAAGCTGAACGTCTTCCACCTCCACCTCACCGACGACCAGGGCTGGCGGATGCCGGTGGCCGCGTACCCCCGGCTCACCGAGGTCGGCGGCCGGCGCGCGGAGTCGATGGTGGGTCCCGCGGGCAGCTCCCGCTTCGACGGCGTGGAGCACGGCGGCTCCTACACCCGGGCGGAGCTGCGGGGCCTGGTGGCGTACGCGGCCGAACGCGGCGTGAGCGTACTGCCGGAGACCGGCGTGCCGGGGCACGTCCGCGCCGCTCTCGCTGCCTACCCCGAGCTGGGCACCGACCCCGCCCGCCGTCTGGACGTGTGGACGCACTGGGGCGTGTGCGAGAACGTCCTCGGCACCGGCGACCACGTCCTGGACTTCTTCCGCACCGTCCTGGACGAGGTGATGGACGTCTTCCCCTCTGCGTACGTGCACATCGGCGGGGACGAGGTGCCCACCACGGAGTGGGAGCGGAGCCCGCGGGCGCGTGCCCGTGCCGTCCGTGAGGGGCTGGCGGGGCCCCGCGCGCTGCATCCCTGGTTCATCGCACGGCTGTCCGAGCACCTGGTGCGCGCCGGACGCAGGCCGGTGGTCTGGGCCGAGAGCGGCGTCGCGCTCCCCCTGGACTGCACGATGATGAGCTGGCGCGAACCGGCGCACGCCCGCGCCGCGGCACTGCGCGGGCACCAGGTCGTCCACGCCGACCACCGCGCGGCCTACTTCGACTACGCGCGCGGCCCCGGTCCGGGAGAACCGCCCGCCCAGCCCGGCGGCATCGTGGACCTGCGCGCCGTCCACGACGTGGACCTCGCGCCGCCGACGCCGGAGGCGGCGTCCCTCGTCCTGGGCGCCCAGGGGCAGTTGTGGACGGAGTTCGTACGGACGCCGCAGCACATCGAGTACCTGACCTACCCGCGGCTGTGCGCACTGGCCGACCGGGTCTGGGGCGGCACTGCGGACTGGCCGGGCTTCACCGCCCGGCTGGCCGGTCACCGGGCCCGCCTGGACGCCCTGGACGTCCCGCACGCCACCCCGCCGGCCGGTCTCCCCCTGTCGTTCCCCCACACCGCGCACCACCCACCGACGCTCCCGCGCAGGCGGGAGCCGTGCCGAAAGGATCCCGCATGAGGAACCGACCCACCGCGGGCCGCGCCCGTCTGGCGCTCGCCCTGTCCGTGCTCCTGGGGGGCGGCGCCCTGACCGCCCTCCCCGCCCAGGCCGCTCCCGCCGCCGACGGGCTCGCCGTCCAGTACCGCACCAGCGCGAGCGGAGCCACCGCGGACCAGACGGAACCCTGGTTCAAGGTCCGCAACACCGGCTCGTCCACCGTGCCGCTGAGCCAGGTGAAGATCCGTTACTACTTCAAGGCGGACTCCCCGAGCGCCACCTACCGCTTCGCCTGCTCCTGGGCGGTGCGCGGCTGCGCCGCCGTCACCGGCACGTTCGGCACCCTGGGCAACCCGACGGCGACGGCCGACCGTTACCTGGAGATCGGCTTCACCCCGCCGGCCGGCACCCTGGCGCCCGGCGCGGACACCGGCGACCTGCAACTGCGCTTCCACCAGAGCAACTGGCAGACGCTGCGGCAGAGCGACGACTACTCGTTCGACGGCGCGCAGACCTCGTACGCGAACTGGGACAGGGTCACCGCCCAACTGGCCGGTGCCACCGTCTGGGGCGCGGCACCCGAGGGCAACGACCCCACGGACCCGACCGATCCGACGGACCCGACGGACCCTCCCGGCGGTGGTCAGACGCTGTTCGACGACTTCGACTACGACTCGCACACCGACCCCGCGCTCTCGGCGCACGGCTGGAACGTGCGCTCCAACAGCGGCGGGCCCGGCGTCCCCGGCGCGACCTGGGACCCGTCGAAGGTCACCTTCGTCTCCGCCGGCGGCAACTCGGTGATGAATCTGGAGACGTCCACGGCCGGCACCGGCGCGTCCACCTCGCAGACGGAGATCCTGACCAAGGCCACGAAGTTCCAGAACGGGACCTACGCCGCGCGCGTGAGGTTCTCCGACGCGCCGGGGTCGGGGCCCGACGGGGACCACCTGGTGCAGACGTTCTTCACCATCAACGACCTCAAGGCGCCGATGGCCGACGACTACGCCGAGTACGACTTCGAGTACCTGCCGAACGGAGGGTGGGGCGAACCGTCGAACATCCTGTACACGACCTCCTGGGAGACCTACGACCCCGACCCCTGGCAGGCCGTCAACCAGCACTCCGAGCAGCGCGGCAGCTACGCGGGATGGCACGATCTCGTCGTCACGATCGACGACAGCGCCATCACGTACTACGTGGACGGGCAGTTGTTCGGCACGCACGACGCGCGCTACCTGCCCGAGCGGCCGATGTCGATCAACTTCAACCAGTGGTTCATCGACCTGAACGGCCAGACGTCGACGACCCCGCGCGCCTACGACCAGCAGGTCGACTACGTCCTGCACGTCAAGGACCGGGTGCTCGGCCCGGCCGAGGTCGCCGCCGAGGTCGCCGGGTACCGCGCCGAGGGGACCGGGTTCGTGGACGAGGTGCCCGCCCCGTGATCCCTGGCGGGGGCGGTCAGAACAGGCGTTCCTGACCGTCCGCGGGCCGTCCCCGCCGGGCGCGCGGCCGGGCTCCGGAGGCCGGTGCCGTCTCGCCGAACAGGGGGGCGGTGCCGTACTCGTCCGGCTCGGCCGGGACGGTGGCGGGCCCCGTGCTCACGTTGAGGACCAGTGGGGCGTCCCGGTCGAAGTCGCCCGGCGTCATCGCCACCCACTCACGGTCCTGCCGCTCTCCCACGCACCGACACCTCTCTCGCGCCGCCCGCCGCGACCACGCGACGCTACCAGCCTCGTGGGAGCCGTGCGATCACGGCTCCCACCTGGCACGCATGCATCGTTCCCAGGCTGCCGGAGACCGACGCATCATGATTGATTCTGCAAAAACTGAGCACCTTTCGATCACCTTCATGCACCCGCTCTCTCGCTTCGAACCCTTGACAGGGCCTGGATCCGGTCGATTTACTCCCGGTCAACGCCGATGTCGTCTGATCGGCGGCAGAGGTACGCCCAGCCGGTAGCTGGCTTCGCGCCAGGAGCCCGGACTGAGTCGCCAGGACGGCCACGCGCCTCCGAGGCGGGGACGTGCCCACCATTCTCCGGAGCTCGAACCATGAGCCGTACGCAGGCGCACACCCGCAGGAAGCCGCTGCTGGCCGGCCTGGGCGCCACCACCGTCCTCGTCACCGCCGCCGCACTCGTCCCCGGCAGCACGCCGGCCGAGGCCGCCGCCTACTCCCCGCCCCCCGCGCACGCGGGCTTCGACTACCAGATCGGCGGCGCCTACACCCCGCCGGCCGGGGTGGAGGTGGTCAGCCGCGACCACTCGGCCTCTCCCGCACCGGGGCTGTACAACATCTGTTACGTCAACGCCTTCCAGGCCCAGCCCGGCGCCGAGGGCGACTGGGACGACGACCTGCTGCTGCGCGACGCGAACGGCGAGGTCGTCTACGACACCGACTGGGGCGAGGCCTTCCTCGACATCCGTACGGCCGACAAGCGCGAGCGCATCGCGGAGAAGGTCGGCACGTGGATCGACGGCTGCGCCGACAAGGGCTTCCAGGCCGTCGAGCCGGACAACTACGACAGCTACACCCGCGCGGGCGACCTGCTGGACGCCGCCGACGCCCAGGGGCTGATCAGGCTGCTGGCCGAGCGCGCGCACTCAGACGGCCTGGCGATCGGGCAGAAGAACACCGTCGAACTGGCCCCGAACCGCGAGGAGAACGGGCTGGACTTCGCGGTCGCCGAGGAGTGCGGCGAGTGGGACGAGTGCGGCGACTACACGGCCGGGTTCGGCGACCGGGTGATCGTCATCGAGTACACGGCCAAGGGCCTGTCGAAGGCGTGCGCGGGCTTCGGCGACGAGCTGAGCATCGTCCGGCGCGACCTGGACGTGTCGCCCAAGGGCAGCAGCGGCTACGTACGTGAGACCTGCTGACACCGCCCGACGGCCGGCGAAGTCCTTGGAGGTACAGATGGATGCGGTCCGACGTGCCGCACGCCCCTCGCGCCGGGGCGTGCTGCGGGCCGGCGGGGGTGCCGCCCTCGCGGCGGTCGCGGGCAGCGCGGTGACCGGCTGCGGGGCCGGTACGGACGACGGCGTCGCGGCCGACGGCACGGTCACCGTCGAGATGTGGCACGGCCAGGCGGACACGGCGAAGAAGGCCCTGGAGGGGCTCGTCGCCGACTTCGAACGCTCGCACCCGAAGATCAGGGTGAAGCTGGGCGGCGGCGTGCTGTCGGACGTGATGCTCCAGAAGGTGACGGCCGCCCTCGCCGCCGGTTCCTACCCCGACATCGCCTACATCTTCGGGTCGGACCTGGCCCGGGTGGCCCGCAGCCCGCAGGTCGTCGACCTCACCGACATGGTCGCGTCGGGGCCCGTGCCGTGGAAGAACTACTGGGCGGCCTCCAGAGACGCCGTCACGCTCAACGGCAGGGTCAGGGCCGCTCCGGCGGTGCTCGACTCGCTCGCCGTGGTCTGCAACCGGAAGCTGTTCCGCGAGGCCGGTCTGCCGCTGCCGAAGGCCGGCTGGAGCTGGCAGGACTTCGTCTCCTGCGCCCGCACGCTCACCCGCTCGGGCCGGGGCCGGTTCGGCACCGGCTGGCCCGGCACCGGCGACGAGGACACCGTGTGGCGCCTGTGGCCGCTGATCTGGGACCTGGGCGGTGACGTCGTCGACGACGGCGGCAAGAACATCGGTTTCGCCGACACCGGCGCCCGGGCGCTTCAGGTGGTGGCCGACCTGGCCCGGGACAAGAGCGTCTACATCGACCCCAAGCCCGGCAGCGAGCAGATGTACCAGGTCTTCCAGTCCGGCCGCATGGGCATGGTGGTCACCGGGCCGTGGCAGCTGCCCGACATCGAGACCGCCGGGATCGACTACCACGTCGTCCCCCTGCCGTCCTTCAGCGGGCGCCCGGTCACCATCTCGGGGCCCGACACCTGGACCATGTTCGACAACGGCGACGCACGCACCGAAGCCGCCCGTACCTTCCTGAGCTGGCTGGCCCGGCCGGAGCAGGACGTGCGCTGGGACATCGAGGCGGGCAGTCTCCCGCTCAGCCGCCGTACCGAGGCCCTGCCCGCCTGGCAGGACAAGGTCGCCCGCACCGAGGGCCTGAGCGTGTTCACCAAGGCACTGGAGACGGCGCGCGTACGCCCCGTCCACCCGGCGTACCCGGAGGTCTCGCAGGCGCTCGGGCAGGCGGTCGTCGCCGTGCTCCTGGGGCGCAGCACGCCCGAGGAGGCGCTGCGGGCCTGCGCCGATGACGCCAACGCCGCCCTGCTCATTCCGCGTTGAGGAGCCACACCGCCATGCCGCGCCTCCCCCGCCCCATCACCGTCGAGGGCCCGCCGCCGGACCCTCGCCCGCTGCGCCGCAAGCGCCGCCGCGAAACCGGCACCGCCTGGGCGTTCGTCTCGCCGGCGGTCCTGATCGTCCTCGGCCTGAGCATCGTCCCGGTGATCTGGTCGCTGCTGCTCTCGTTCCAGGCCAGCGACCTGGTCACGCCCAGCCGCTGGGTGGGCCTGGACAACTACCGCGCCCTGGCCCAGGACCCGAACTTCAGCCAGGCGGTCCGCAACACGCTGCTCTACACCGTCCTGTACGTGCCGCTGAGCCTGCTGTTCGGCCTGGCCCTCGCCCTGGTCCTCAACCGGCGCATCCGCCTCGTCGGCCTCTACCGCACCCTGATCTTCGTGCCGTTCGTGCTGTCGGCGACCGCACAGGGGGTGCTGTTCTCCTTCATCCTGGACCCGGAGTTCGGCGCGGCCAACTCGGTGCTGCACCGTCTCGGCGTCTCGTCGCAGGGCTTCCTGTCCGATCCCTCCCAGGCACTTCTGGTGCTGGTGGCGATCACGCTGTGGAGCGGCACCGGGTTCTGCGTCGTCGTCTACCTCGCCGCCCTCCAGGACGTGCCGCAGTCCCTGATCGAGGCGGCCCGTCTCGACGGGGCGGGCCGACGGCATCTGCTGCGCCACGTCACGCTGCCCACGCTCACCCCGGTCACCGTCTTCCTGGTGCTGTGGCAGGCCATCCAGTCCCTCCAGGTCTTCGACCTCGTGTACGTCACCACCAAGGGCGGTCCCCTCGGGTCGACCACGGTGATCGTCTACTTCATCTGGGAGCAGGCCTTCAAGAACGCCACCGCCGGGTACGGGGCCTCGGCCGCGTACGTCCTGGCCGTCGCGCTCGCTCTGGTCGCGGGGGCCGTCCGTCTCGTCCGGCGTCGGGGACGCCACCGTCTCGAAGGGGCCCGATCATGACGGCGACCTCCACCCGGCCGGGCACCGCCGACTCCGTCCGCGACGTCCTCGAGCCGCCGGCCGGCGTCGAACGGCGCCGTCCGCGGCTCCCGTTCAGCCCGTGGCACCTGCTGCTCGCCCCGCTCGCCCTCGTCTTCGCCGTGCCGCTGGTGTGGCTGGTGCTCAGCTCGGTGATGACCAACGCGGAGATCAACCGGTTCCCGCCGGCGCTGTGGCCGTCCGGCATCGACCTCGGCGGTTACCGGTACGTGCTGGGCAACGCGATGTTCCCCCGCTGGTTCGCCAACTCGCTGATCGTCTCCGCCGTCACGGTCGCCGCGAACCTCGTCTTCGGCTCGCTCGCCGGGTACGCGTTCGCCCGGATGCGGTTCGCGGGGTCCCGGGTGCTGCTGGGGCTGATGCTGGCCACGATGGCCGTGCCGTTCCAGCTGACGATGATCCCGACGTTCCTGGTGATGAAGAAGCTCGGCCTCATCGACACCCTGGGCGCGCTGATCGTGCCGTCGCTGGTCACGCCGTTCGCGGTCTTCCTGCTGCGGCAGTTCTTCCTCTCGCTGCCCAGGGAGCTGGAGGAGGCCGCCTGGATCGACGGCTGTTCACGGCTGCGGGTGCTGTGGCGGATCGTGCTGCCGCTGTCCCGTCCGGCGCTGGCCACGGTGGCCGTGCTCACCTTCCTGACCACGTGGAACGACCTGACCTGGCCGCTGATCGCCATCAACCACGACACGCAGTACACGCTGCAACTGGGCCTGACCACGTTCCAGGGGCAGCACCACACCCAGTGGGCGGCCGTGATGGCGGGCAACGTCATCACCGTGCTGCCGGTCCTGCTCGCCTTCCTCGGCGCGCAGAAGACCTTCATCCAGTCGATCACCTCCAGCGGGCTCAAGGGCTGACCACCCGCCCTCCGCCCGTCCGCCGTCACTCCAGGGAAGACCCATGCCGCACAGCCTCGACCTGCTCGTCGTCGGAGACGCCAATCCCGACGTCGTGGTGGGGCCCCTCGACTCCCCCCTCGCCTTCGGACAGCGCGAACAGCTCGTCCCCGACGGTGCCCTCACCCTCGGCGGCTCCGCCGCGATCATGGCGTGCGGCGCCGCCCGCCTCGGACTGCGGGTGGCGTTCGCCGGCCGCGTGGGCGACGACGACGCCGGCCGTTACGTCCGCGACACCCTCGACGCGCACGGGGTCGACACGGGCGCCCTGCTCGTCGATCCGCGGCTGCCGACCCCGCTCACCGTGGTCCTCACCCGGGAGGACGACCGGGCCATCGTCACGGCGCCGGGCACGCTGCCGGCCACCACGGCGGCGGACGTTCCGGCCGAACTGCTGAGCACGGCCCGGCACGTGCACGCCGCGTCGTACTTCCTGCTCCCCGGACTCGCCACCGCGCTGCCCGAGTTGCTGCGCACCGCGCGCGCCCACGGTGCGACGACGTCCCTCGACACCAACGACGACCCCGCCGGCCGCTGGGACCCGGCCGGTCTGGAGGCCGTACTCCCGCACACCGACTATCTGCTGCCCAACGCGGCCGAGGCCCGGCAGCTGGCCGGGATCGGCACCCCGGACCTCGGCGAGTGCGCCGCCGCGCTCGCCCGCCGGGGGCCGACGGTCGTCGTCAAGAACGGCGCCGAGGGCGCCCTGTGCCACGACGGGCGCACCCTGCTCACCACGTCCGGCGTCCCGGCCCGGCCCGTGGACACGGTGGGTGCCGGCGACAGTTTCGACGCCGGTTTCGTCGCCGCGCTCCTCGCCGGGCTCGCCCTGCCCGAGGCCCTCGGACTCGCCGCCGTCTGCGGCGCGCTGTCCACCCGCGCGCACGGCGGCACCACCGCCCAGCCCACCTGGGACGAAGCGTTCGCCCAGGTCACCCGTAACGGAGAGAACCCCGCATGAGCACCGCCCACCCGACCGCACCCAGGATCACCTTCGTCGGAGCCGGCAGCGTCGTCTTCACCCAGGGCCTGCTCGCCGACCTCTTCGCGTTCGACGAGCTGAAGTCCGCGCACATCGCGCTGCACGACATCGACGCGGAGCGCCTGGCCACCGCGCGCGCGGCCGCCGAGTACATCGCCGCCGAACGCGGCGCCCGGCCGCGCGTCACCGCCCACGCCGACCGCCGCGAGGCCCTGGCCGGCGCCGACTTCGTCATCAACATCGTGCAGGTCGGCATGGGCGAGGCGACCCGTACCGACTTCGAGGTGCCGGCCCGGTACGGACTGCGCCAGACCATCGGCGACACCCTCGGCGTCGGCGGGGTCTTCCGCGCGCTGCGCACCTTCCCGCTGCTCAGGGCGCTCGGCGAGGACATCGTCGAGGTCTGCCCGGACGCCTGGCTGCTCAACTACACCAACCCGATGGCGATGAACGTCCAGTACCTCGCCGAGGCGACCGGGCTGACGCGGGTGGTGGGCCTGTGCCACTCCGTCTACTGGACGATCCAGGGCCTGTGCGAGCTGCTGAAGGTCCCCTACGAGGAG
This sequence comes from Streptomyces coelicoflavus, assembly GCF_045041415.1. Classification (NCBI taxonomy): domain Bacteria; kingdom Bacillati; phylum Actinomycetota; class Actinomycetes; order Kitasatosporales; family Streptomycetaceae; genus Streptomyces; species Streptomyces coelicoflavus. The sequence continues at coordinate 223,576 of NZ_CP108218.1, forward strand.
GTCACCTACGAGGCGGCGGGCGTCAACCATCAGGCGTGGGTGCTGCGCCTGGAGCACGGGGGCCGGGACCTCCACCCGCGCCTCGACGCCCTGATCGACGAGGACCCGCAACTGCGCCGCCGGGTCCGCATGGACATGTACCGGCGCCTGGGCCACTACCCGACGGAGACCAGCGAGCACTCGGCCGAGTACGTCCCCTGGTACCTGCACCACGACAGCGAGATCGACCGGCTGCGGCTGCCCGTCGGCGCCTACCTGGGCATCGTGGACGAGAACGTGGCGGAGTACGAGCGCACCCGCGACGCCCTGGCCTGCGGGGCGCCGCTCACGGTCGAGGGCACGATGGAGTACGCCCCGCAGATCATCCACAGCATCGTGACCGGCACCCCCCGCACGGTCTACGGCAACGTGCCCAACCACGGCCTGATCGAGAACCTGCCCGCCCGGGGCACCGTCGAGGTGCCCTGCCTGGTCGACTCCACGGGCGTCCGGCCCACCCGGATCGGCGCGCTGCCCCCGCAGCTGGCGGCCCTCAACCGGGCCTACCTGAGCACCACCGACCTGGTGGTGCGGGCGGCGACGGAGGACGATCCGCGGCACATCAGGCACGCGGCGATGGCCGACCCGGCGACGGCGGCGACCCTCACGGTCGAGGAGATCTGGCGGCTGTGCGACGACATGGTCCGCGCCCACGGGGACCTGCTGCAACCGGGGCTGCGCGGCGCACTCGCCCTCTGAGCCGACCGGCACGGCCGCACTGGTGCGGCCCCGCGTACGGGGGAGAACGCGGGGCCGCACCAGCAAGCTATCGGAGTAACCGGCCGCCTGCCAGACCCGGTGCGCGGCGACCGGCCCGAACCTTTCACCCCCGCCCCGCGGCGGCGCTCCCACCCCGCGTTTCACTGGATGCGTCACCCGACCGGCGGACGGGATCGTTCCCCGGAGCGCGGGGCGTCCGGGCGGCGCGCGCTGCGGGGCCCGCCGTACCGGGCACACACTGAGGTCATGGGTGGTTCCGATCCGCCGACGGCGGTGTCACGGCGCTTTCCCGACGGGCCGCGGAGCGTGGCGGCGGCACGCCGGTTCGTGCGTGCCGCGCTGGACGGGTCCCCCGCGGACCGGGTGGGCACGGCCGAGCTGCTGGTGAGCGAGCTGGTCACCAACGCGGTGCTGCACGCGCGCACCGTGGTGGAGGTGAGCGTGGCACGCCTCGACGGCCGGGTGCGGGTACGGGTCGGGGACGGGCGGCCGGGCCGCGGACTGGTACCGCAGCGCTGTTCGCCGTACGCCGGTACGGGTCAGGGACTGGCCCTGGTGGAGCAGCTGGCCTCGCGGTACGGGGCGGACGGCGACGACGCGGGCAAGACGGTGTGGTTCGAGCTGTGGCACGACGGGCCGTCGCCGCCGTCCTCCGGGTGGGAGACCGCCGTGCCGCCGCGGCCCGACGAACGGACGGTGACGCTCGTCGACGTGCCGACCGCCCTGGAGGCGTCGTGCCGGCAGCACCGGCACGGGGTGCTGCGCGAGCTCACCCTCGCCGCGTCCGCGGGAGACCTCCTCGGGGCGGCACCCGAGGACCTCGCGACGGCCAACGACGTCAACAACGTGATCAGTGCCGGTGTGACGGCGGCGCTGGAGGAACCGGCCGCCGATTCCGGGCTGGACACCCTGCCCCTCGCGCTGCCCGTCGACGCCGTGCCGGCGGTGGAGACCCTGCGCCGCGTCCTCGGCCTGGCCGAGGAGCGGGCGCGCCAGGAGCGGCTGCTCACCCTGCCGGCCCTGCCTCGCGGCCGTGCCTTCCAGGAATGGCTCTTCGACGAGATCTCGGGACAGCTCACCGGGGGCCGGCCCACCGCGTGGACCGTGGTCCCCCGGGAGCCGGAGATCAGCTCCGCCGAGCTCGTGCCGTGGGACGTCGGCCAGGTGCGGGCCAGCAGGACGCCGACCATCGCCGCGGACGAGGGCAACCGGATCGTCGCGGCCAACGGGGCGGCGGCGGACCTGCTGGGCTGGGCACCGGAGGACCTCGTCGGACGCCGCCTCACCACCCTCGTGCCCGAGCACCTGCGCGCGCGGCACACGGCGGCGTTCACCTCGATGCTGCTCACCGGCCGCACACGCATCGTGGGCCGCTCCGTGCCGCTTCCGGCACTGCACCGTGACGGCCGGCTGGTCCCGGTCCGGCTGTACATCCAGACCCAGGAGACGGCCGACGGCCGCACCGTGTTCGTCGCCCAGCTCGTCCCGCGGGCGACCACGTTCCTCGACGCGCCGAGGACTTCCGGCCGGGTCAGGGAGGCCGCCGTCGGAGAGCCCGACGGGGGCCGGTCACCCGCCGTCCCGGAGAGCGGCGCCAGGAGGGCCAGGGTCCAGGGCGGCATGTCGCCGCTGGACCGGCTCACTCTTCTGGCCGAGCTCGGCGCCCAGCTCAACAACACCCTGGACCTGCAGGAGGGACTGCAGCGGGCCGGCCGGCTGCTGACGCGGCGGCTGGCCGACTGGTGCGCGGTGGACCTGTTCACCGACGACACCCGGCTGGAGCGGGCCTGTGTCGTCCACCGGGATCCCCGGGCCCTGCGCCCCGGGGCGTACGAGGGCGCGCTCCCGGGGGTCTCCGAGGACTCGCGCGGCCCGCTGGCCCGGGTACTGCGCGGCGCCGGTCCGCTGCTGCTCGTCGACGCCCCGCAGCCCGGCCAGACCGAGAGCGCGCTGGACAGGGAGTACGTCGGACTGTTCCGGGAGCTGGGGGCGGGCAGCGCCGTCGTCGCTCCGCTGCGGGCGCGCCGCCGGATCTCCGGCGCGCTGACGCTGGCCCGCGCGCCCGGCGCGCGGCCGTTCACGGAAGAGGACCTGACGCTCGTAGACGACCTGGTCCACAGCCTCGCGCTGGGGGTGGACAACGCCCGTCTCTACCAGGACACCCGCTCCATCGCCGAGCGGCTCCAGCGCTCGCTGCTGCCGGCGCTGCCGGAGGTCGAGGGGCTGCGGATGGCCGCCCGCTACGCCGCCTCCTCGACCACCGCGCAGGTCGGCGGGGACTGGTACGACTGCTTCGTCCTGCCGCACGGGGACACCGCGCTGGTCATCGGCGACGTCACGGGGCACGACCTGGACGCGGCCATCACGATGAGCCAGTTGCGCAGCATGCTCCGCGGGATCGCCGTGGACCGCGAGGAGCCGCCCGCCGAGGTGCTGCGCCGGCTGGACGTGGCGAACCACAGTCTCCGCCAGGAGGCGACCGCCACCTGTGTCTACGGTCTGCTGAAGGGCTCCGCGCACGGCCCGTGGGAGCTGAAGCACTCCTCCGCGGGACATCCGCCGCCGCTGCTCACCACGCGGGACGGCCGGGCCCGCTACCTCGGTGGCGGCGCGGGCCTGCTACTGGGCATGGATCCCGCCATGGCCCGGGACACGGCGCGGCACGAGCTGCCGGCCCACTCGACGCTCGTGCTGTACACCGACGGCCTCGTCGAGCGTCGTGACGAGCCCATCGACGACGCCCTGGAGCGACTGCGCCGGCACGCCGCCGACCTGGCACACGAGCCCCTCGACACGTTCTGCGACGAGTTGTTGATCGGCCTGGGCGCGGACAGCACGGACGACATCGCGGTCCTCGCCGTCCGCCCCACGCCGCCCCCGTCGCGGCGGCCGGGACCGGCCGGGGGGTGACGACCGGGGCACCGGGCTCCGCCCGCCCTGCCCGTTCGGGCATCTCCTTCTGCCTCGGCGGCTCCTGACGCCGGTGACGGGGCGAAGATACCGTCCCCTCGTGAGCATCACGTCCCGGCGAGCGGCCAGGTGAACGACGAGCGGCTGACCGTGGCGCAGGCGGCCGACGGCACGGGCGCCCCACAACCGGACATGTCCGAACCCGGACGAGCGGACCGGTTGCTCCCGCCGGAACAGCCGGAGCAACCGGAGCCGCCCCGCAAGCGAAAGCGCCGTGGCCCCGGGCCGGTCACCCTGTTGCTGCTGCCGGCCTTCGTGACCGTCACCGGCGTGGCGGCCTTCCTCGCGCTGGGCGGACTGCCGGGCCAGGCCACCGACGACGACTCCGCCGCCGACCCGTCCGCCGCGGTCGACATCGACCCGTCGTACATCCCCTGGCTGCGCAAGGCGGCCTCGGCCTGCACCGTCCTCGAACCGTCCGTCCTGGCCGCGCAGATCGACCAGCTCTCGGGCTGGAGCGACGACTCGGACGAACTCTCGGGTCAGAAGGGCATCGCCGCCTTCACCGACGACGAGTGGCGGACCTGGGGCAAGGACGACGACGGCAACGGGCGGTCCTCGCCCCGCGATCCGGCGGACGCCATCATGGCGCTGGGCCGGCGGGACTGCTCCCTGGCCGCAAAGGTGACCGAACTGCGCACCGAGGGGCGGATCAACGGCGATCTCGTGGAGCTGACCCTGGCCGCGTACGCCGCGGGACCGGACGCCGTGACCGAGGCGGGACGCGTCCCCTCGGCGGCCAGGACGTACCTCGACGAGGTCCAGGCCCTGGTGCCCCGTTACGAGGCACTCGACCGGGAGGACTCCGGCGGCGCGGGCGGGACGGCCGGCGCCCTGCTGACCCCGCCGGTGAGCCCGCTCACCATCACCTCGCCCTTCGGGTCCCGGGAGCACCCGCTGACCGGGGTGACCAAACTGCACACCGGCGTGGACTTCGCCGCGCCGCAGGGCGCGCAGGTCGTGGCGGCTCGGCGGGGCCGGGTCGTGTTCGCCGCGCTCACCAGCGCGTACGGCAACCGGATCGTGATCGACCACGGGACCATCCAGGGCAAGCGGGTGGAGACGACCTACAGTCACCTCTCCTCCCTGGAGACGACGGTCGGACAGACGGTGGAGGCCGGGGCCCCGATCGGGCGGGTCGGCTCCACCGGCCTGTCCACCGGCCCCCACCTGCACTTCGAGGTCGTCCTCGACGGGTACTACACCGATCCGCGCCCCTGGGTCGTGCCGGACGGGGTTTGATCCGGCGGATCCTGTCGAAGCAATCGACATGACCCAGTCGAAGCGCGAGACAGAGCGGAAGTACGAACCGTCCCCCGGCGGCGCCGCCGGGCTGCCCGACCTCACCGGCGTCGGGCCCGTCGCCTCGGTCACCGCGACCGGGCCCGAGAAGCTCGACGCGGTGTACCACGACACCGAGGATCAGCGGCTCGCCGGTTCCTCGGCCACGTTGCGCCGCCGTACGGGCGGTCCGGACGCGGGCTGGCACCTGAAGCTGCCACTGACCGGGGACACCCGGGAGGAGGTGTGGGCTCCCCTGTCGGACGACGTGCCCGAGTCGCTGCGCGAGCTGGTCCTGTCCCGCACACGGGGCGCCGAGCTGCGTCCCGTCGTACGCATCCGGTCCGCCCGGACCGTGCGGCAGTTGCGCGACGCGGAGGGCGGGTTGCTCGCCGAGCTGAGCCTCGACGAGGTGCGCGCCGACGCGGCGGCCTCCGGCGGTGGCCGTGCCCGGTGGAGCGAGCTGGAGGTCGAACTGGCCGACGGTGTGCACCCCGGGCTGCTGGACGTCGTCGAGAAGAAGCTCCGGAAGAAGGGGATCGTGCGCGCCGACAGCCCGTCCAAGCTGGCCCGCGCGCTGCGGGACACGGGGGCGGCGGTGGAGCGGGCGCACCCTTCGGGGGTGGGGGCAGGGTCTCCCGGCGCGTATGTGCTCGCGTACGTGGCCGAGCAGGCCGGCCGGCTGGTGTCACTGGATCCGGCGGTCCGCCGTGACCTGCCCGACGCCGTGCACCAGATGCGCGTCACGTGCCGGCGGCTGCGCGCCTGCCTGCGCTCCTACCGCTCCGTGCTCGACCGGCGGGTCACCGATCCGCTGCGCACGGAACTGCGGTGGCTGGCAGGAGAGTTGGGTGTGGCGCGGGACCAGGAGGTGCTGGGCGAGCGGATCGGGGCCGCGCTGGCGGAGCTGCCGGACGACCTGGTGCTGGGGCCCGTCGCCGCCCGTCTGCGGGTCTGGGAGGTGTCCCACGGCGTCGAGGCGCGGTCCCGTACGCGTCAGGCCCTGGCCACATCCCGTTATCTGCGCCTCCTGGACGCGCTGGACGCCCTGGTCCGGCAACCACCCCTGCGCGCCCGGGCCACCGGCAAGCCCGCCCCTACGATGTCCCGATCGGTGCTCAAGGAGTACGGCCGTCTCGCCGGGCGGATGGAGCAGGCGGCGGCGCAGCCGGCCGGCCGGTCGCGGGAGGCGGGGCTGCACGAGGCGCGCAAGGCCGCCAAGAAGCTCCGCTACGCGGCCGAGGTCGCGCGTCCCGCGCTCGGCAAGCCGGCCGCCCGGCTCGGCAAGCACGCCAAGGCGGTGCAGCAGCTGCTCGGTGAGCACCAGGACGCCGTGGTCGCCCAGGACACCCTGCGAGGGCTGGCGGTGGCCGCCCACGGGGCGGGCGAGTCCGCGTTCACCTGGGGACTGCTGCACGGCCGGGAAGGGGCGGGGGCCGAGGCCCGGCAGCGGGAGCTGCCCGAGGTGTGGCGGGCGGCGTCGGATCCCGCGCTGCGGGCACCGCTCGAACCCTGACTCGCCCACGCACGACGGCCGTTCACGAGTGTGCGGGACGGGCCGGACTCACGCCGCGCGGGCCCGCTCGGGCAGCGCGCGCAGCGGCGCCGCCGGGGTGCGGGTGGCGCTGACCCGGTGGATGATCCGGTTCGGGTCGGCGAGCGGCTCGCCGAGCACCGTCCGGCCCGCGGCGTGCAGCGCGTCGCACGCGGCGGTCGGCAGCGCGACGTAGCAGCCGCCCCGGCCGGTGGCGGAGTCCAGGGGGCGCCAGTAGCTGTACCGGCGCCGCCCGCCCGCCCGCACGGTGACGAAGACGGGTGTACGCGCGTCGGTGACGATGCGCAGTATCTCGGCCTCGGCGGCACCGAGCCGGTCGGGGCGCCGGGCCCCACGGAGGTCGGCGGTCTGCGGTCGGGCGGCGGCGGTGAGCGGCATCGGCGGTGGCCTTTCCAGGTCAGTGACTCGAGAACGCCTACCCGGTCCGGCCGGAGTTGATCTCGATGGGCCGCATTCTTCAGCACGGCACTGACAACTCCTGTCCGGAGTCTTGCCGGATCGATGACTCACCACTTAAATCACACCTTGAACTAAGCCTCCGCGTCGAGCGGTTGGCCGGTCCTGTCCGCAACCCCGGAAGGCTCTCGTATGAGACTCAGATCCTTGGGTGTCGCGCTCGTCGCCACGGCGGCGCTCGTCACCCTCCCCGCCCCGATGGCGGCCAACGCGGCCGACACCCCCCTCTCCCAGGGCCGGACGGCCACGTCGTCGTCGGCCGAGAACGCCGGCACACCGTCCGCGAACGCCGTCGACGGCGACATGGGCACCCGGTGGTCGTCGGCCGCGAGCGACGACCAGTGGCTGCAGGTCGATCTCGGTGCCACCGCCTCCGTCACCCGGGTCGTGCTCGACTGGGAGGCGGCCTACGGCAAGGACTACAAGATCCAGCTCTCGCCGGACGGGAGCACCTGGACCGACGCGAAGACCGTCACCGGCGGCGACGGCGGCACCGACACCCTCGACATCTCGGGCCAGGGTCGCTACGTCCGCATGCAGGGCGTGCACCGGGCCACCCCGTGGGGCTACTCCCTGTGGGAGTTCCAGGTCTTCGGCACCACCGGCGGCACCGCACCGGGCGGCTCCTGCGACACCGCCAACGCCGCGCAGGGCAGGCCCGCCTCGGCCTCCTCCGTGGAGAACGCCGGGACACCGGCCGCGGCGGCCTTCGACGGCGACCCCGGCACCCGCTGGTCCAGCCAGGCCGCCGACCCGCAGTGGGTGCGGGTCGACCTGGGCGCCGTGAAGGACCTGTGCAAGGTGGACCTGAGCTGGGAGGCCGCCTACGCCAAGGACTTCCGGATCGAGGCGTCCTCCGACGGGCAGAGCTGGCAGACGCTGAAGAGCGTCACGGGCGCCACCGGCGGCAAGGCCTCCTACGACGTCGGCGGTTCGGGCCGCTACGTCCGCATCCACGGCACGGCCCGCGCGACCGGCTACGGCTACTCGCTGTGGGAGGTCGCCGTGCACACCGGCACCACCGGCACTCCCCCGGTCGAGGGCGGCGGCGACCTGGGGCCGAACGTCATCGTCGTGGACCCCTCCACGCCGAACCTCCAGCAGAAGTTCGACCAGGTCTTCGCCCAGCAGGAGTCCAACCAGTTCGGCAGCGGGCGCTACCAGTTCCTGCTGAAGCCGGGCACCTACAACGGGATCAACGCCCAACTGGGCTTCTACACCTCGATCTCCGGTCTCGGCCTCAACCCGGACGACACGCAGATCAACGGTGACATCACCGTGGACGCGGGCTGGTTCAACGGCAACGCGACGCAGAACTTCTGGCGTTCGGCGGAGAACCTCGCCATCACGCCGTCCAACGGCACCGACCGGTGGGCGGTCGCCCAGGCGGCCCCGTTCCGCCGGATCCACGTCAAGGGCGGTCTGAACCTCGCCCCCAACGGCTACGGCTGGGCCTCCGGCGGCTACATCGCCGACTCGAAGATCGACGGCACCGTCGGCCCCTACTCCCAGCAGCAGTGGTACACCCGGGACAGCTCGGTCGGCGGCTGGACCAACGGCGTCTGGAACATGACGTTCACGGGCGTCGAGGGCGCGCCGGCGAGCAACTTCGAGACCGGCCCGTACACCACGCTCGACACCACGCCGATCTCCCGCGAGAAGCCGTTCCTGTACCTGGACGGCGACGAGTACAAGGTGCGGGTCCCGGCCAAGCGGACCAACGCGCGCGGCGTGTCCTGGCCCGCCAACGCCGGTGGCACCTCGCTGCCGCTCAGCCAGTTCTACGTCGTCAAGCCGGGCGCGACGGCGGCGACCATCAACGCCGCGCTCGACCAGGGCCTCCACCTGCTGTTCACGCCCGGCGTCTACCACATCGACCAGACCATCGAGGTCGACCGCGCCAACACCGTCGTGCTCGGCCTCGGTCTGGCCACGATCATTCCGGACGGCGGCGTCGACGCCATGCACGTGGCCGACGTCGACGGCGTGCGGCTCGCGGGCTTCCTCATCGACGCGGGTCCGCAGAACTCCGACACCCTGCTGCGCATCGGAACGCCGGGCGGGAACGCCGACCACTCCGCCAACCCCACGACCATGCAGGACGTGTTCGTCCGCATCGGCGGCGCGGGACCGGGCAGGGCCACCGACTCCGTCGTGGTCGAGAGCGACGACGTGATCATCGACCACACCTGGATCTGGCGTGCCGACCACGGCGAGGGCGTCGGCTGGGAGACCAACCGCGCCGACTACGGCCTCAGGGTCAACGGCGACGACGTCCTCGCGACGGGACTGTTCGTCGAGCACTTCAACAAGTACGACGTCTACTGGAACGGTGAGCGCGGCCGGACCATCTTCTTCCAGAACGAGAAGGCCTACGACGCCCCGAACGAGGCCGCCATCACCCACGACGGCATCGTCGGCTACGCGGCCTACAAGGTCGCCGACTCGGTGAACGAGCACGACGCGGTGGCACTGGGCAGCTACTGCAACTTCACCGCCGACCCGACCATCGTCCAGCACCACGGGTTCCAGGTGCCGGTCAAGCCGGGGGTCAGGATGCGCAACCTCCAGGTGATCTCGCTGGGCGGCATGGGCCAGTACCGCCATGTCGTCAACGACACCGGCGCGGCCACGTCGGGGACGGACACCGTGCCGTCCAAGGTCGTCCAGTTCCCGTGAGGGACGACGCGCCCCGCAGTGGTGCGGGGCGCGTCACCCGTCCGGGTCGGAAGTCCGCGTCCCTCAGGCCAGTTGGACGAGGAGGTCGCCGCCCTCGACCTGCTGGATGGGGTTGATGGCGAGCCGGGTCACCCGGCCGGACTTCGGCGCGGTGATGGACGCCTCCATCTTCATCGCCTCGATGGTGGCCACGGTGGCCCCGGCCTCCACCTCGTCGCCCTCGGCGACGGCGAGGGTCACCACGCCGGCGAACGGCGCCGCGACGTGGCCGGGGTTCGCCCGGTCGGCCTTCTCCGTCACCGGGACGTCGGTGGCGGCCGACCGGTCGCGGACCTGGATGGGGCGGAGCTGCCCGTTCAGGGTGGACATCACGGTGCGCATGCCGCGCTCGTCGGCGTCGCCGACCGCCTGGAGCTCGATGAGCAGCCGGACGCCGGGATCGAGGTCGACCGTGTACTCCTTGCCCGGACGCAGCCCGTAGAAGAAGTCCTTGCTGTCGAGGACGCTGGTGTCGCCGAACGAGGCCCGGTGGGTGTCGAACTCCCGGGCCGGGCCGGGGAACAGCAGCCGGTTGAGCGTCGCCCGCCGGTCCTTCTCGAGACCGTCGCGGTCGTCCTCGGACAGCTCGGCGAGCGGCCTGGCCTCGGCGCGGCCCCGCAGCGCCTTGGTGCGGAAGGGCTCGGGCCAGCCGCCGGGCGGGGTGCCCAGTTCGCCGCGGAGGAAGCCGACGACCGAGTCGGGGATGTCGAACCGGTCGGGGTCCTGCTCGAAGTCGGCCGGGGAGACACCGGCACCGACCAGGTGCAGGGCGAGGTCGCCGACGACCTTGGAGGACGGGGTGACCTTCACCAGGCGGCCCAGCATCCGGTCGGCGGCGGCGTACATGCCCTCGATGTCCTCGAAGCGGTCGCCGAGGCCGAGCGCGACGGCCTGGGTGCGCAGGTTGGAGAGCTGGCCACCGGGGATCTCGTGGTGGTAGACGCGGCCGGTCGGGGAGGCGAGGCCCGCCTCGAAGGGCGCGTAGACCTTGCGGACGCTCTCCCAGTACGGCTCCAGGTCGCCGACGGCCTGGAGATCGAGTCCGGTGGGCCGGTCGGTGTGGTCGGTGGCGGCCACGATCGCGGACAGCGACGGCTGCGAGGTGGTGCCCGCCATGGACGCCACGGCTCCGTCGACGGCGTCGGCGCCCGCCTGGATCGCGGCCAGGTAGGTGGCGAGCTGGCCGCCCGTGGTGTCGTGGGTGTGCAGGTGCACCGGCAGGTCGAACTCCCGGCGCAGCGCGGAGACCAGGGTCGCCGCGGCCGGGGCCCGCAGCAGTCCGGCCATGTCCTTGACCGCCAGCACATGGGCACCGGCGTTGACGATCTGCTCGGCGAGCCGCAGGTAGTAGTCGAGGGTGTAGAGCCGCTCGGAGGGGTCGGACAGGTCGGCGGTGTAGCAGAGCGCGACCTCGGCGACGGCGGTGCCGGTCTGCCGTACCGCCTCGATGGCGGGCCGCATCTGCTCGACGTCGTTGAGGGCGTCGAAGATGCGGAAGATGTCGATGCCGGTGGCGGCGGCCTCCTCCACGAAGGCGTCGGTCACCTCGGTCGGGTACGGGGTGTAGCCCACGGTGTTGCGGCCGCGCAGCAGCATCTGGAGGCAGATGTTGGGCACCGCCTCGCGCAGGGCGGCCAGCCGCTCCCACGGGTCCTCGGCGAGGAAGCGCAGGGCGACGTCGTAGGTGGCGCCGCCCCAGCACTCCAGGGACAGCAGCTGGGGCAGGGTGCGGGCGACGACGGGCGCCACGGCGAGCATGTCCCTGGTGCGCACCCGGGTGGCGAGCAGCGACTGGTGGGCGTCGCGGAAGGTGGTGTCGGTGACGCCGATGGTGGACGACTCGCGCAGTCGGCGGGCGAAGCCCTCGGGGCCCAGCTCGGTGAGCAACTGGCGGGAGCCGGCCGGGGGTTCACCGGCGGGTGCGGCCGGCAGCTTGGTCAGCGGGTCGATCAGCTCGGGCCGCTCGCCGTGCGGCTTGTTCACCGTGACGTCGGCGAGGTAGGTCAGCAGCTTGGTGCCGCGGTCGGCGGAGTGCCGGGCGGTGAGCAGGTGCGGGCGCTGCTCGATGAAGGAGGTGGTGACCCGGCCGGCCTGGAAGTCGGGGTCGTCCAGGACCGCCTGGAGGAAGGGGATGTTGGTGGCGACGCCGCGGATGCGGAACTCGGCGACCGCACGCCGGGCCCGGTTCACGGCGGTGGTGAAGTCCCGTCCCCGGCAGGAGAGCTTGACCAGCATCGAGTCGAAGTGGGCGCTGATCTCCGTGCCGGCGTGGGTGGTGCCGCCGTCGAGGCGGATGCCGGAGCCGCCCGGCGAGCGGTAGGCGCTGATCTGCCCGGTGTCCGGGCGGAAGCCGTTGGCCGGGTCCTCGGTGGTGATCCGGCACTGGAGGGCGGCGCCGCGCAGGGTGATGTTCTCCTGGGCGAGGCCGAGGTCGGCCAGCGTCTGGCCGGCGGCGATGCGCAGCTGGGACTGGACCAGGTCGACGTCGGTGACCTCTTCGGTGACCGTGTGCTCGACCTGGATGCGCGGGTTCATCTCGATGAAAACGTGGTTGCCGTCCCGGTCGACGAGGAACTCGACGGTGCCGGCGTTGCGGTAGCCGATCTGCCGGGCGAAGTTCACGGCGTCGGCGCAGATCCGCTCCCGCAGGGCCGGGTCGAGGTTGGGCGCGGGCGCCAGCTCGATGACCTTCTGGTGGCGGCGCTGCACGGAGCAGTCCCGCTCGAAGAGGTGGATGACGTTGCCCTCGGCGTCGGCGAGGATCTGCACCTCGATGTGGCGGGGTTCGACGACCGCCTTCTCCAGGAAGACGGTGGAGTCGCCGAAGGCGGACGCGGCCTCACGGGAGGCGGCCTCGATGGCCTCGCGCAGCTGGGCGGGCTCCTCGACGCGGCGCATGCCGCGCCCGCCGCCGCCCGCGACCGCCTTGACGAACACGGGGAAGCCGACGTCGTCGGCGGCGCGCACGAGTTCGTCCACGTCGGTGGAGGGCGCGGAGGAGCCGAGCACCGGTACGCCCGCCTCGCGGGCGGCGGCCACGGCACGGGCCTTGTTGCCGGTCAGTTCGAGGATCTGGGCGCTGGGTCCGACGAAGGTGATCCCGGCCTCCTCGCAGGCGCGGGCGAGTTCGGGGTTCTCGGACAGGAACCCGTAGCCCGGGTAGACGGCGTCGGCGCCCGCACGGCGGGCGGCACGGACGATCTCCTCCACGGAGAGGTACGCGCGCACCGGATGCCCCTGCTCCCCGATCTCGTAGGCCTCGTCGGCCTTCAGTCGGTGCAGCGAGTTGCGGTCCTCGTGCGGAAAGACGGCGACGGTGCGCGCGCCGAGCTCGTAGCCCGCACGGAACGCACGGATCGCGATCTCACCGCGGTTGGCGACCAGCACCTTGCGGAACATTCTTGATCCCTTCAGCCTGCCGGGTGACGAGACCATGGTGTCGGCGCCGCCCTCGGTACGCCATGTGAGCCGGGCCACTCCCGGCGTTGTCAAGTACCGGTGCCGTGCCGGGCGTGTCGACCGCCTTCCTCACCGCGGGACGGCGGTCAGGCGCAGGCGGATGCGGTCGAGGCCGGCCGGTGTGCGGGAGGGGGCCGCCGTGGTGCAGCCGGGCAGGCCGGCCCTGGCCAGGGTGCTCAGCAGCGCCCGGGGGCCGCTGTCGAGGTAGGTGGTGAATCCGGCCAGGCGCAGCGCGCGCAGCGTCCGGTGGAAGGCGAGCGGCTCGGAGAGGTGGGCGGCCGCCACCGTGCGCAGCTGGGCCGGGGTGCGGGCGGGCCCCGGTGCGGCGGCCGTGTACACGGGGAGCGTGGGCGGGGCGACGGGCTGGGCGCGCAGGAGGCGCCGGAAGGCCCGCTGCACCTCGGCGAGCAGGGGGTGGTGGTAGGCCGTGCGGCTGGTCAGCGGGGTGGCGCGCCGGCCGAGCGTCCGGACCGCGCTCCGGACGGCGGCCAACTGGTCGTCGGGTCCGGCCAGGACCGTCTGGCCGGGGGCGTTGCGGGCGGCGATCCGCACCTGCGGCAGGTCCTCGGCGCGCAGCAGGTCCGCCGCCAGTTCCGCGGTCAGGTCGGTGGCCAGCAGGCCCGCCGCCGGCAGCGCGGCGTCGCGCAGCAGCCGGTCGCGGACGTGCAGCAGCCGCACGCCCTGTTCGAGTGTGACGACCCCGGCCACGGTGAGGGCCGCGAGGTCGCCCACGCTGTGGCCGAGCACGGCGTGGACGCGTGGGGCCGCGAGGTCGAGCAGGACGGTGGCGCAGGAGACGACCGCGGCGTAGGTGGCCAGGTCGAAGGCCAGGGGGTGGGCGCGTACGAGTCGGTCGGGGGCGGGTGCCGCCACGTCGGTGAGGAGACGGCCGACGGGTGGTCCGGTGCCGCCGAGTGCGCCGGTGTGGGCGTCCACCTCCCCGAGCACCCGTGAGACGGACGGGACGTCGCCCAGGTGACGCAGGGCGCCGGGGAGGTAGGCCCCCTGGCCGGGGCACATCAGCACGGTGCGCGGTGTGCCGCCGGTGGGGGCCGGGACGTTGTCCCTCATGAGGCGTCGGCGAAGGCGAGCGCGACGTTGTGCCCGCCGAAACCCATGCTCGTGGTGACGGCCGCGAGGGGTCCCGCGGGCAGGGCCACGGGGTCGCGGCCGACGACGTTCAGGCGGATCTCGGGGTCCACCCGTTCGAGGCTGCACGCGGGCGGTGCGGTTCTGTCCCGCAGGGCGAGGACGGTGAGGACCGCCTCGATGGCGCCGGCGGCACCGAGGGTGTGTCCGAAGGCGCCCTTGGTGGCGCTGACCGCGATGTCGTCCGCCTTCCCGGCGAAGACGCTGTGCAGCGCCTGGGCCTCGCCGAGGTCGCCGAGCGGTGTGGAGGTGGCGTGGGCGTTGACGTGCCGGATCTGCTCCGGGAGGAGGCCGGCGTCGCGCAGCGCGGCGTCGACGGCGGCCGCGCAGCCCGTTCCGCCGGGCGCGGGCTGGGCCACGTGGTGGCTGTCGTTGGTGATGCCCGCTCCGGTCAGCCGGCCGTGGACGCGGGCGCCGCGGGCCGCGGCATGCCGGGCGCTCTCGACGACGAGCATGCCGGCCCCCTCCCCCATCACGAAACCGTCCCGGTCGGCGTCGAAGGGTCTGGACGCCCCCTTGGGGTCGTCGTGGCGCCGGGAGAGCGCCCGCAGTCGCGCGAACCCGGCCAGGGCGAGCGGGTGCAGCGCGGCCTCGGCGCCGCCCGCGACCACGAGGTCGGCCCGGCCGTCCCGGATCATGCCGAGCGCCTGGGCGAGGGCCTCGGCCCCGGAGGCGCAGGCACTGACCGGGGCGTGCACCCCTCCCTTGGCGCCCACCATCAGCCCCACTTCGGCGGCCGGGTGGTTGGGCAGCATGACCGGGATGGTGCGCGGGCTCACCCGCCCCGGTCCCTGGTCCTGGAGGCGGCGGTTCTGCTCCAGGATGCTGGTGAGACCGCCCAGCCCCACCCCGACGACCGCGGCCACCCGCGAGCCCTGCGCGGCGAGCGCCGACACGTCCGGGAACCCGGCGTCTCGGACGGCCTCCCGGGCGGCGACGAGGGCGAACTGCGCCGCCCGGTCGCAGTGCGCCGCCTTGGCGGACGGCAGAGCTGCCCCGGGGTCGACCGCGGCCGGGGCCGCGAGGTACACCTGCGCGGGCCCCTCCGGCTCCGCGAAGTCGACGCGCTCGACACCGCACACGCCGTCGAGGAGGGCCCGCCAGGTGGCCGGGACGTCTCCGCCCAGCGCGGTCGTCAGTCCCAGCCCCGTGACGACGGCGGCCCGGTCCTCCGGGGCCGGGTCGGCCGCGTGCCGTGGGCTCACGCGGTGCCGCCCGTGGGGGCGGCGACGGCTTCGGCGAGGTGCTCGGCGATCTGCCGCACCGTCGTGAGCCGTTCCGCCTGCTCCTGCGGCACCTCGATCTGCCAGCGGTCCTCGATCGCGGCGACCAGTTCCAGTCGGGCCAGCGAGTCGACGCCCAGGTCGTCCTGGAGGGAGGAGTCGGGTCCGATCTCCTCCACGGTGAGGTCCTCGACCGTGGCGGCCAGCAGGTCCCGTACTTCCTCGAGCAGCTGTCGTTCGTCGGCGGTGGGCGGCATGTCCGGTTCCTCCTCGGTCCGTGCACGGCGCACCCGGGGGCGGTGGGCGGGAGGACCCGGTCCCCTCGGGTGCGCCGGCGGTGTCCGGCGATCTGCCGGTCGCACGCCGACAGGCTGTCCGGCCGTCCGGCGCGGCAAGCGCCGGGCCGGGGGTGACGGCGGTGCGTCGGGGGCACACCAGGGGGTCGTGCGGGCCCCCCTGTCCTTCTTTCACTGTGAAGCGCCCCGCCGCGGACCGAGGGTGCCGGGCGGCGGGCGCGTAAGGGGCGGGTGGTGATGGCGCCGCGGTTCCTCAACGGACTTTGGCGGCTCCTTTAAGGCTTTCTGAAGATGACCTTCGAAGGCCGTTTCCACGCCGGTCGCGTCCTAGGCTCTCGAACACCCCCCACAGTCCCGGTGGGCGCGGTCGCGTCCACCGGGTACGGGGGTTCCGTCAGCCGACCGACAAGCCGAGGTGTCCTGCGCATGGGTTCCCGCCGAGCCGCTCGCCCGTCCCGCTCCCACGCCCGTCCCCGCGGCGGGCTCAGGACCCGCGGTACCGCGCTGGCCCTCGGCGCCGTCACCCTGACCGCCGGCGTCGGCATCACGCTGGCCGTCACCGACGGCGACGACGGCGGGGCCTCGGACCGGGTCACGGCGAACGCCGCGGACCGGGCACCGAACGCCGAGGACGCGGCGGGCGGTGCGGCACCGCTCGCGTCCGCGTCGGCGAGCCCGAGCGTGACGGCGAGCGGTTCCCCGAGCGAGAGCGCGGAGCCGGAGAAGAAGCCGAAGAAGACGGCGAGCCCGACGACCAGCGCCGCCAAGGCGCCCGCACCCGCGTCCAAGACGCCCGTCAGGGCCACCAAGAAGAGCGGCGGCGACGGGTCGGGCGGCAACGGG
This sequence comes from Streptomyces coelicoflavus, assembly GCF_045041415.1. NCBI lineage: Bacteria > Bacillati > Actinomycetota > Actinomycetes > Kitasatosporales > Streptomycetaceae > Streptomyces > Streptomyces coelicoflavus. Next base: position 240,285 of record NZ_CP108218.1, read on the forward strand.
TCGTCCGGCGGCGGCAGCGGATCGGCGGCGGGCAGCGGATCGGGCTCGGGTTCCGGCACCGGCTCCGACTCCGGCGCGACCGGTGGAGCCGAGGCCCAGGTCCTCGCGCTGGTGAACGAGGAGCGGGCCGCGGCGGGCTGCTCCCCGGTCACCGCGAACGACAGGCTGACCCGGGCGGCGGACGACTACAGCGACGTCATGGCGAGCAGCGGCGTGATGTCCCACACGGGCCCCGACGGCTCCACCATGGCGAGCCGGGTCGAGGCCGCCGGCTACCAGTGGTCGACGCTGGGCGAGAACATAGCCCGGGGCCAGGCGGACGCCGCCTCGGTGATGGACTCCTGGATGAACAGCCCGGGACACCGGGCGAACATACTCAACTGCTCCTTCAAGGAGCTCGGCGTCGGCGTCCACTTCGGCGACGGCGGCCCCTGGTGGACCCAGGACTTCGGCACCGGCCGCTGACGGCGGTCACCCCACCACCCGCCGAAACCCTCGCTCCCCCTGCGACACGCCTACCGTTGCCCGTTGCCGCCCGCACCCGCGTCCGCCAGGGCGAACGACACCCGCACCCGCGCGCCCCCGAGCGGCGCGCGGGTGATCGTCAGTTCGCCGTCCGCCGTACGGGCGGCCCGGGCCACGATGTCCAGGCCGAGCCCGGTGGAACCGCCGACGCTGACGCCCCGGGTGAGTGCCGCCTCCGGATCCGCCACCCCGGGTCCGGCGTCGTCGACGGTGAGGTGCACGTGCCTCTCCCGCCGTTCCACGCGCACCAGGAAGCGGGTGCCCCGCGGGGTGTGCCGGAAGACGTTGCCGATCAGGGCGTCGACGACGGCGGCGAGGTCGTCCTCGGGAAAGGCCACGGGCGCCGGACGCGGGGTGAGGGAGCGCTCGAACGGCCGCTCCTGCTGGGTGGCGAGCACCGACCAGAAGTCCAGGCGCATCGCGACCACCTCGGCCACGTCGCACGGTTTGGACACACCCGCACCGGCCCCGGCGACCTGCGCCGACGCCAAGGGGGTGCGGGCCGCCGCGATGATCGAGTCCAGCTCGCGCTCGAGCTGCCCCGCCGCCTCCGTGACCCGCCGCGCGCTCGGCGACGCGCCCATCCGGTCGGCCTCCAGGTAGAGGGCGGTCAGCGGGGTGCGCAGCCGGTGCGAGAGGTCCGCGACCAGTTCGCGTTCGACGGCGAGCAGGTCGACGACCCGGTCGGCCATGGTGTTGAACGCCACGCCCGCCTCCTGGAGCTCCGGTGGGCCGTCCGGTTCCACCCGTACGCCGAGGTCGCCGGAGCCGAGGGCGAGCGAGGCCCGCTTGAGACCGCGGGAGGAGCGGACCACGCGGGCACCCAGCCGGTCGGCGACCAGCACCGAGCCGCCCACCAGGCCGACGGCGAGCAGGGCCATCACGCCCCACGAGGCCGTGACGCCCCGGGTGAGGTCCGCGGCCGGCACGTAGGCCTCGACGACCGCGACCCGCTCGCCCCGCAGGACGACGGGCTGGAGGTACGCCCAGCCGTGCGGAGTGTCCACGGCGAGCGTCTCGCGCCCCCGTACGGCCCGGTCGAGCGCCTCCTCGGGCGCGTGCGGGGTCCCGACGAAGCCGCCGTCGGGCAGCCGTACGACCAGTTGGTCGGCGGAGCCGAGTTCCGCGACGGCCTGCTGGACGTCGGCGCGCCGGGTGGTGAGGGCGAGCACCGGCGAGAGGGCCGCGGCACGCTGCTCGGCGGCGGTGGTGACCCGGTCCCGGGCCTGCTCGCGGACGAGGAGGGCGAGCGGGATGAGGAAGGACAGCGCCACCATCGAGGTGACGGCCAGGGCGATCCCGGCGAGGGCACGTCTCATGGCGCGCTGACCAGCTTGATCCCGATGCCCCGCACGGTGTGGAGGTAGCGGGGCTTTCGCGCTTTCTCGCCCATTTTGCGGCGGAGCGCGGAGAGATGGACGTCCACCGTCTGGTCCTCGACGTACGGCTGCTGCCACACCTCGGCGAGGATGCGCTGTCGCGAGATGACCTGGTCGGCGTTGGCGGCCAGGTAGGCGAGCAGGTCGAACTCGCGCCGGGTGAGGGGGAGTTCCCGGCCGGCGAGGTGGGCGGTGCGGGCGGTGGGGTCGATGCGCAGGTCGGCGACCTGGAGGACGGGCCGCCGTACGGCCCTGAGGTCGTCGGGTGTCGAGCGGCGCAGCACGGCGGCGAGCCGGGCCGCGAGCTGGCCGCCGGAGAAGGGCTTGACCATGTAGTCGTCGGCCCCGGCGTTGAGCAGCCGGATGATCTCGGACTCCTCGTCCCGGGCGGTGGCGACCAGCACCGGGACGCGGGATATGCCCCGGATCATCCGCAGTACGTCGAGGCCGTCGAGGTCGGGCAGCCCGAGGTCGAGCACGACGATGTCCGGCGGGCTCTGGGTGATGTCGCGCAGCGCCTCGAAACCCTGGTGTGCGGTCTTCACCGCATAGCCGTGTCCGGTGAGGACCTCGATCAGCGCGGCCCGGATCACAGGGTCGTCCTCGACGACAAGTACGGAGGCCATGGGCAGGCACGTTAGCCGGTCCGTCACTATGGTGTCGTGTCCCGCCTCCTGCGCTACCTGATCATCTGGCTGTCCTGCACGGCGGCCAGTGTCACGGCCGTCATCATCACGATCCACTTCGTGGTGGGCTCGACCCGGCCGACGGCGCCGGTCGCGCAGACGGCGCCGAAGGAGCTCCCGGCCTCACCCCGGCCGACCGTCTCCAAGACGGTGAAGCCCTCTCCGTCCCCGTCGCCGACCAGCCGGAGGCCCAGCCCGCCGCCGTCCCGCACCGGCGAGAAGCCGCCGGAGCCCACCCGGACACCCACGCCGACGCCGACGCCGAGCCCCAGCACCACTCCCCCGCGGCCGCCCACGGGCGGGGGCGACCAGGGATGCGAGGAGGGCGGGGCCGGCGTGTACACGGTGCCGTCCGAGGGCGGCAAGGCGACCGTACGGTTCGGTGGCGGCGGGGTGTGCCTGATCTCGGCGGTGCCGAACCGGGGCTTCACGGTGAGTACGGAGCAGGGCGCGCCGCAGACGCTGAAGGTGACGTTCACGGCGAGCCGTCACCGCTCGGAGATCACCGCGACGACACAGCCGCAGAGCCGGGCCGACGTCCGCGAGGTGTCGTGGTGACGTTCCTCACCCGCGCCCTCCGCTCGGTCAGGGCGTGGCGCAGGCCGCCCCGTCGAGACTGAACGCGGCCGGTGCGGTGTTGGTGGCGCCCTTCTGCGCGGTGAAGCCGAGGGTGACCGTGCCGCCGGCCGGGATGGTGGCGGTGTAGGAGGCGGGGGCGACGCTCACCGCGCCGGCGTTCTGGGTGGCGGTGCCGCCCCACATGTGGGTGATGGTCTGGCCGTCCGGGAAGGCGAAGGCGAGCGTCCAGGGGGTGATGGCGGTGCTCCCGGTGTTGCGGACGGCGATCTCGCCCTGGAAGCCGCCGGGCCACTCGCCCACGACGCGGTATCCGACGGAGCAGGCACCGTCCGGGGTGCCGCCGCCCTCGTCGGTGGTGACCTCCACGGCGGCGGACCGGGCGGAGCGGTTGCCGGCCGCGTCGCGGGCGTAGACGGCGAAGGTGTACGTGGTGCCGGCGGTGAGGCCGGTCACGGTGGCGGTGGTGGTCGTCGAGGCGGCGGTCCGGGTCTCGGTGCCGTCGTCGACCCGGACGACGTCGTAGCCGGTGACCGCGGTGTCGTCGGTGGCGGCGGTCCAGCCGAGCGTGACGGAGGTGTCCGTGACCGCGGTGGCGCCCGGTGTGCCGGGAGGCGTCGGGGCCTGCGTGTCGTCCGGGGCGCCGTCGGCGTAGACGGTGGCCTCCTTCGAGGTCTGGGCGATGCCGTTGACGCCGTGGAAGATGCGTTCGCCCCAGTCGCTGAGCCTGCTCGGGTCGAAGTCGGTCGCCAGGTCGAGGACCGGGTCGGTGTTGCCGCTCCACGACCAGGCCAGGTAGCCGAGTCCGAGCTGTTCGGCGGTGGCCATCATGGTGTCCTCGTCGGGGTCGCCGTACTGGTCGGCGGGGCCGCCGAACTCGCCGATGAGGAGGGGGAGTCGCGCGTCGACGAAGGCGTTCAGGTAGTCGGTGATCTCCTGGGCGGTGTCGAAGACGCTGTACATGTGGATGGAGAAGATCAGGTTGCCGGTGGGGTCGGCGTCGTAGACGCTCTGCGCGTTGGCACGCATGACGCCCTGCCAGTCCTGGCCCCAGTTGGGCGCGTCCACCATGACGGTGTGCCGGAGTCCGGCGGCGCGCAGCTTCCCGATCGCGGCGACGGTCGGCTCGGTCCAGCCGGCGGGGTCGGTGTTGCCCCAGGGCTCGTTGCCGATGTTGACGACGACGTAGTCCTCCTGGCCGGCCAGCACGTCCTTGAGGCCGATCCAGTAGTCGGCCGCGTGGTCGAGGGTGCCGGCCGCGGTGTCCTCGCCGTACCCGGTGGTGTCGTGCACCTCCAGGACGCAGATCAGCCGGTTGGCCTTGCACTGCTCGATGACGGCGGCGACGTCCTCGGGACCGTTCTCGCTCCAGCGGTACCCGTCGGAGAGGACGACCCGGACGCTGTTGGCGCCCAGTGCCTTGACGTCCGCCAGCGACTGCGTCTCGGCGGGGTACCAGGTGTGGGCGTGGTTGACCCCGCGCATCACGAAGTCGTTGCCGTTGCCCTCGAGGAGCCGGCCCTCACCGATGTGCAGGCCGGCCGCGGGCGCGGCGGCCGACCGGTCTCCGGCGGTACCGGCCCCGGGCGACTGGGCCACGGCCGCCCCCGGGGCCAGGGCGCCGACGACGACCAGCGCGACCAGCGCGGCCAGGCCGGTCAGGAGGCGGGCGACGAGCGTCTTCGGGGCTGGTGTATCGCGTCTTGCTGTGCGCACGGCGACTCCAACTGGGGTAGTGCGGACACGGGCGACGACGGGAAGAGACGTGTGGGAGCGCTCCCACACGACCGGCACACCATGAAACTCATCGCGCCGCGTACACGTCAAGGAGTCCGGCAGAAAACGCTTGCCAGGCCGGCCCGGCTACTGCGGCAGGCACTGGTCGGCCGGTGGTTTCCTGCGCTCGCCCTGGGGTGTGAAGGTGAGGGAGCCGTGGAACGGGCCCTCGCCGAAGCGCACCGCGAGGAGCAGCGGTTGCTCGTGGTCGGGCGGCCACCCGCCGGGCTCGGAGTCGCTGCCGTTCCACAGGTGGAACAGCACCATCGGCCGCTCCGGGTCCCTGCCGAGGTAGCCGAGCGTCTTGCCGTAGCGCGGGTTGGGGCTCCCGAAGAGCACCGAGGGAGCGCCGAACTCCGCCGTCACATCCTCCCACGTGCGGTCTTCCCGGGCCCACTGCCGGACCCGGGCCGTGAGGGACGCGTACTCCTCCTGTCCGAGGACCCGGTCCGGCTCGAGCCAGCCGCTTCGCTGCGCGAACTCCGCGTACACCGAGGCCATGCCGTACTCGTAGTTCCGCCCGGGTATCACCTCGCGGAAGGCCCCGGTGATACCGGTGGCGGACCAGAGACCACGGTCCTCCCAGTCCTGCCGCTGCCGGGCGAACGCCTCCGGCCGGCCTTCGACGAACAGCAGGTGCTCCAGCAGGATCCGGAGGGCCAACTCGCCCCCGAACATGCCGGTCTTGCGGAGCGCCTGGTTCAACTGGTCGACGAGGTGGGCGTGTATCTCCTCGGCGGTGGCGAGCGAACGGGAAGGAGTCATACACGCATTCTCTCGCGGCGCGCGGGGCGCGAGGCGGGGGGGGAGGAGGAGGCTCCTGTCACACATTCCCGGGCTGCGCTGTCAGTAGGGCGTAACGACCACTCGAACGACCGGGAGAACCTGATGGAACCGCGTCTCGACTTCTTCGGCAACCCCTTCGCGGGCAAGATCCTGAAGCACATCAACTCGGCGGCCAGGACCGCCTCCGAGTCGGGCGTGCCCACAGCGACCCAGGAGCTCGTGAAGATCCGCGCCAGCCAGATCAACGGCTGCGGCTTCTGCACGGACATGCACACCAAGGACGCCACCGCCGCCGGTGAGACCCAGCAGCGGCTCAACCTGATCGCCACGTGGCGGGAGGCCACGGTGTTCACCGAGGCCGAGCGTGCCGCGCTGGAGCTGTCGGAGCAGGGCACCCGTATCGCGGACGCGGCGGGCGGCGTCACGGACGAGGCCTGGGCCGGCGCGGCCAAGTACTACGACGAGGACCAGCTCGTCGCGCTGCTCTCCCTCGTCGCGATCATCAACGCGTACAACCGCATCAACGTGATCAACCAGCAGCCCGCCGGCGGCTACCGGCCCGGGCAGTTCGGCTGACCCGCACCGCCCGCCCGGCCGGCCCGTCCGGCCGGGCCCGCACCCGGTCCGTGGACGAGACGTCCCGGGGCTCGCTCCGGGAGAACAGGACGGCGCTTCGTGCCGGTTGTAGTGTGGGGGGCCTCCAGGCCGGAAGGAACGTCCATGCACGCCGGGGACGACGTCGACGCCCTCGAGAAGGCGACCGAGGACTTCGTCGCGGCGCGCCCGCGACTCTTCGGCATCGCCTACCGCGTGCTCGGCAGCACGGTGGAGGCCGAGGACGTCCTCCAGGAGACGTGGATGCGGTGGCAGAAGGCCGACCGCGCCGGGGTGGTGGAGCCGGCGGCCTTCCTGGCCACCATGACGACCCGGCTCTCGATCAACACGGCCCGGTCCGCCCGGGTGCGGCGGGAGACGTACGTCGGGCCCTGGCTCCCCGAGCCGGTCGACACGAGCGCGGATCCGCAGATGGGTGCCGAGCGGGCGGAGGCGGTCGAGCTGGCGGTGCTCCACCTCCTGGAGAAGCTCAACCCGGTGGAGCGGGCCGCGTACGTACTGCGGGAGGCGTTCGACTACCCCTACGGCCAGATCGCCGAGATGCTGGAGACGAGCCCCGCCAACACCCGCCAGCTGGTGAGCCGGGCCCGCAAGCACCTGGCCGCCGAGCGCGGCGAGCGGGTCGGCGCGTCCGAACACCGGCGTCTGCTGGACGTGTTCCTCACCGCGGCGCGCACCGGTGATCTCCGGGCGCTCGAGGACGTCCTCGCCGCGGACGTGGTGAGCTACACCGACGGTGGCGGAATGCGGGGCGCGTCCAGGATTCCGGTCGTCGGCCGGTCGCGCGTCGCCAGGTACCTGGTGGCCTTCGCGCCCCGCTTCTGGCCGGGTTCGCGGGTCCGCCCGGTCGAGGCCAACGGCCGTCCCGCGGTCCTCGTCCAGGCCGGCGAGGACGCGGTGGCCCTGCTGTCCGTGGACGTCTCGCCGGAGGGCATCGACCGGATCATGTGGGTGATGAGCCCGGCCAAGCTGTCCGCCTACGCGGACTCGCCCGCCCGCTGAACGGCGGTCCGGCCGTCAGTCCACCGTCACCACGACCGAGTGCCATCCACTCGCGCCGTCGGGCACGGTGCGGGTGCGCTTCTCGGTCTGCACCTCGCCGGTGCGGTCGGTGGCCCGCACGGTGAGGTTGTGGCCGCCCTTGGTGGCCTGCCAGGCGTACGACCACTGCCGCCAGGTGTCGCGCGAGTCCTCGGCGGCCAGGGTGGCCTCCTGCCAGGGGCCGTCGTCGACGCGGATCTCGACCTTGTCGATGCCGCGGTGCTGGGCCCAGGCGACTCCGGCGACCATCACCGTGCCCGCCTTCGGCCGGGCGAAGGGCTTCGGGGTGTCGATCCGGGACTGGGTCTTGATCGGTGCCTCGCGGGCCCAGTCGCGCTTGACCCAGTACGAGTCGTAGGCGTCGAAGGTGGTCAGCTCGATGTCCTCGATCCATTTGCAGGCCGAGACGTAGCCGTAGAGTCCGGGCACGAGCATGCGGACGGGGAAGCCGTGGTCGAAGGGCAGGGGCTCGCCGTTCATGCCGACGGCGAGCATGGCGTCGCGGCCGTCCATGACGTCCTCGACGGGGCTGCCGATGGTCATGCCGTCCACGGAGCGGGCCACGAGCTGGTCCGCCGGGCCGCCTCCGGACGGCGGCCGGACGCCGCACTCCTCCAGCAGGTCGGCGAGGCGGACGCCGATCCAGCGGGCGTTGCCGGCGTACGGGCCGCCCACCTCGTTCGACACACAGGTGAGGGTGATGTCCCGCTCGATCAGCTCCCGCCGCAGGAGGTCGTCGAAGGTCAGCGTCCTCTCCCGGGCGACCCCGTCGCCGTGGATGCGCAGCCGCCAGGCCGTGGCGTCCACCTTGGGGACCACCAGGGCGGTGTCGACCCGGTAGAAGTCGCTGTTGGGTGTGACGAAGGGGCTGACGCCCGCCACCCTGACCTGTGCGCCGCGGGGCACCGCCGGGGCCGGTGAGCCGGGCGGCGGAAGGGTGACGTTCTCACGGGAGGCGACCGCCTCCCGGCCGCCCGCACCGCTCAGGGCCCGGCCCAGGACACCCGCACCGGCCGAGGCCGCGGCCGCGGCGCTCGCCGCGATCACGAAGCGGCGCCGGTCCCAGCCCTCGCCCCGCTCCGCCGGTGCCTGCCGGGGCGGTGCCGGAAGGAGCCCCACGAGGAAGTACAGGAGCACCGCGCCGGCGACCGCCCCCAGGACGGAGGGGAAGGCGTCCGTGACGCCGGCGGAGTCGGGCCTGCCGAGGGCCGCCGCGGCGCCGACGACTCCGAAGACGAGGACTCCCGCGGCGCCGGTGCGCCGGCGGCGGACGGCGAACGCGCCGAGGGCCAGGGCGAACAGGGTCAGCACGGCGAGAATGCCGAGCTGGAGCACCAGCTTGTCGTTGGTGCCGAAGGTGCGGATCGCCCAGTCCTTCACGGCGGTCGGCGTACGGTCGATCGCGGCTCCGCCCACCGCGACGACCGGGCTCGCCTGCGGGCGCAGGGCCGCCGCCGTCAACTCGGCGACGGCGAGCGCGGCGCCCCCGGCCAGGAGTCCGCTCAGCGCCCCCAGACCCAGGCGGCTCCAGGTTCCGGCCGACGCGTTCCGTGGGGTCTTGTCTTCGTCAGTCACGTCGGTAATCCGGGGCCGCGCGGCACGCGGATTGGTGACCGCCGGCGAGCAGGCGCGGCACCCGGTCCGCGCACGGGCGGGCGCCGGGACGGGCGCGGTGCCGGGTTTCAGGGAACGTCGCCCCGCCAGTCGAAGCGGCGTGCGTCGCCCGGCCTCGGGGTGTAGGAGGCCCGGCCGCCCGGCCCGTAACGGCCTATCTCCGTCGCCAGTGCCACCCCGCGGCCGCGCTCCTGTTCCGTGAGGTCCGTGACGTCCAGCAGCAGGCCGTCCAGGGGACCGCCCACCAGATGCGCGTAGACGCGTCCGGCGCGCGGTCCGGGGTTGTCGTGGTCGGCGCCGTAGACCCTGCCGCGCATGAACTCCACCTCATCCATGAGGTGAAGCCTCGCACCCGCCACTGACAACGGCCCGCGCGCGCAGGGGCGGGCCGCCGTCAGACCGGGGGTTCGTCCCGCAGTTCGAGGAGGCAGCGTGCGCCCGCCGCGGCCGTGGCGGCGCCGGCGGCACCGGAGGCGGTGGGGAAGAGCCTGCCGTAGGCGGCGGCCCGGTTCAGGGCGCCGAGCCGCCAGGCGAGGCTCACCGCACGCCGCAGCTGGGCGGTCGAACGCCCGGCGCCCGTCCAGGGCTCGAGGTAGGCGTCGCGCAGGCGCGGCAGCACCCAAGGTCCGTGGTGCTCGACGGCCCGGCGGGCGGGGACGGCGAGGCCCCCGAAGGGGTGGGCCACGACGGCGTCGCCCCAGTCGAAGAAGGTGAACCTGCCGGGCGCGGGGCGGAACAACTGGCCGTCGTGCAGGTCCGTGTGGTCGAGGGAGTCGGGCACGCCCAGGTCCGCGAGTTCCGCGCACCATTCGAGCAGGCGGGGGCGCAGTTCCCGCAGCGCGTTCAGGTCGCGGGGCGGCAGCGTGGTGGCGTCGAACCGGTCGAGGACGCCGGGCAGCGCGCCCGTGGGCACGGCGGGTACGCCCAGGCGCGCGATCGCGCTCGCGCGCGGGGTCAGGGCGTGCTGCACGGCCGCGTACTGGCGCACGAGTTCTTCCCACGCACCGGGAGCGACCGTCTCCCGTGCGAGGACGTCCCGGAAGAGCGGTCCCCCGTCGGGCAGCAGTGACCAGCCCCGGTCGGTGTGCACCGCCAACGGCCGCAGGACGTGCCCGGGGACCCAGCGGGCCAGTGCCGCGGTCAGCGCGCCCTCGAAGGCGCTGGCCGGCGGGTTCGCCTTGAACCAGACCGGGTCCTGTCCGGCCACGCACAGCCGCAGCACGACGGACCAGGGTCGCAGCCGTACCCGCCACCGTCCCGTCGGCCGGATGCCGTGGGCGGTGAGCCCGGCCCGCACCCAGTCGAGTGCCTCGGCGCGCCAGGCCGGTTCCTCCCAGGGGGTGACGGTGTCCTGGTACCGCCCCCGGTCCACGGCCACCGGCGCATCACTGAGCATCGGGCCATCCCACCATCCTGCGCCGTGCGGGGCCACCGGATTCCGCCCCGCGAAGGCCGCCCGGGCCGGCGGTACCGGCCGGTGCCGGCCGGGCCGACCGGTACCGGCCGGTGCCGGTCCGGCCGGTCCTGCGGCCGTGGGGCGGACGAGGCGGATCAGGCCAGGTCGAAGCGGTCGAGGTTCATAACCCTGACCCAGGCGGCGACGAAGTCGTGCACGAACTTCTCCTTGGCGTCGTCGCTCGCGTAGACCTCGGCGAGCGCCCGCAGTTCGGCGTTCGAGCCGAACACCAGGTCGGCACGGCTGCCGGCCCACCTGACCTCGCCCGTGGCCGCGTCGCGGCCCTCGAACGTGGTCTGGTCCTCGGACGTCGCCTTCCACGTGATGCCGAGGTCGAGCAGGTTGACGAAGAAGTCGTTGGTCAGCGAGCCCGGCGTGCGGGTGAAGGAACCGAGCTGGGACTGCTGGTGGTTCGCGCCCAGCACGCGCAGGCCACCGACCAGGACGGTCATCTCGGGCGCGCTGAGGGTGAGCAGGTTGGCCCGGTCCAGGAGGAGGAACTCGGCCGGCAGCCGGTTGCCCTTGCCGTGGTAGTTGCGGAACCCGTCGGCGATCGGCTCGAGCGCCTCGAAGGACTCGGCGTCGGTGTGCTCCTCCGTCGCGTCCACGCGGCCCGCGGCGAAGGGGACCTCCACCTCGAATCCGGCCTCCTTGGCGGCCTTCTCGACGGCGGCGGAGCCGCCGAGGACGATCAGGTCGGCCAGGGAGACGTGCTTGGCACCCGCGCCGGAGTTGAACTCCCGCTGGACGCCCTCCAGGACGCGCAGGACCTGCGCCAGCTCGTCGGGTTCGTTGACCTCCCAGCCGCGCTGCGGCTCGAGGCGGATGCGGGCGCCGTCGGCACCGCCGCGCTTGTCGCTGCCGCGGAAGGTGGACGCCGAGGCCCAGGCGGTGGACACCAGTTGCGCCACGGACAGGCCGGACTCCAGGAGCTTGGTCTTGAGGGTCGCGACGTCCTCGGCGTCGACGGCCTCGCCCTCGGGCTCGGGCAGCGGGTCCTGCCAGATGAGGGTCTCCTCGGGCACCTCCGGGCCGAGGTACAGGGACTTCGGGCCCATGTCACGGTGGGTCAGCTTGAACCAGGCGCGGGCGAAGGCGTCCGCGAATTCCTCCGGGTTCTCGTAGAACCGGCGGGAGATCGGCCCGTAGACCGGGTCGAGGCGCAACGACAGGTCGGTGGTGAGCATCCTCGGGCGGTGCTTCTTCGCCGGGTCGTGCGCGTCGGGGATGATCTCCGGGGCGTCCTTGGCCACCCACTGGTTGGCGCCGGCCGGGCTCTGCTCCAGCTCGTACTCGAACTCGAAGAGGTTCTTGAAGAACCCGTTGCCCCACTGGGTGGGCGTGCTGGTCCAGGTGACCTCCAGACCGGAGGTGATGGCGTCGCCGCCCTTGCCCGTGCCGTGGGTGCTCTTCCAGCCGAGGCCCATCTGCTCCATGGCGGCGGCCTCGGGGTCGTCGCCGACGGCGTCGGCCGGGCCGGCGCCGTGGGTCTTGCCGAAGGTGTGGCCGCCGGCGATCAGCGCGACGGTCTCCTCGTCGTTCATCGCCATGCGGCGGAAGGTCTCTCGGATGTCGCGGGCGGCGGCGATGGGGTCCGGGTTGCCGTTGGGGCCCTCGGGGTTGACGTAGATCAGGCCCATCTGGACGGCGCCGAGCGGGTTCTCCAGCTCGCGGTCGCCGGTGTAGCGCCGGTCGTCGAGCCAGGTGGTCTCGGGGCCCCAGTAGACGTCCTCCTCGGCCTCCCAGACGTCGGCGCGGCCGCCGGCGAAGCCGAAGGTCTCGAAGCCCATCGTCTCCAGCGCGACGTTGCCGGTGAGGACCAGCAGGTCGGCCCAGGAGAGGTTCTTGCCGTACTTCTTCTTGACCGGCCACAGCAGGCGGCGGGCCTTGTCGAGGTTGCCGTTGTCGGGCCAGCTGTTGAGCGGGGCGAAGCGCTGCTGGCCGGCGCCCGCGCCGCCGCGGCCGTCGCTGATGCGGTAGGTGCCGGCGCTGTGCCAGGCCATCCGGACCATCAGCGGGCCGTAGTTGCCGAAGTCGGCGGGCCACCAGTCCTGCGAGGTGGTCAGCACCTCGGCGATGTCCCGTTTCACGGCGGGCAGGTCGAGGGCGTCGAAGGCCGCGGCGTAGTCGAACTCCTCACCCAGCGGGTTGGCGACGGCCGGGTTCTTGGCGAGGATCCTCAGGTTGAGCCGCTCCGGCCACCACTGGCGGTTCCCGCCGCCCTGCGTGGGGTGCGGGGCGCGTCCGTGGGCCACCGGGCAGCCGCCCGTCTCCTCGGTTTTGGCGTCGGTCACGATGGCGTCGTGGTTCTCGGACATGGGAATCCTTCCGAACGGGGCGGATCACGGTGCTGGGGAACTGCCGGGGGTGGAGCAGTCGGGGCACAGGCCCCGGTAGATGACCTCGGCCTCGTCTATCACGAAGCCGTGGTCGCCGGAGGCCGTCAGGCAGGGCGCGTCGCCGACGGCGCAGTCGACGTCGGCGAGGGCGCCGCAGGACCGGCACAGGACGTGGTGGTGGTTGTCACCGACCCGTCCCTCGAACCGCGCCGGGCTTGCGGGCGGTTCGATACGGCGCACGAGCCGCGCCGCGGTGAGGGCGTGCAGGGCGTCGTACACGGCCTGGAGGGAGACGTGCCCGACCCGTCGGCGCACCCCCGAGGTGAGGGCGTCGGCGTCGAGGTGGTCGCCCTCCCGGACGGTCTCGAGCAGCGCGACGCGGGCGGCGGTCACCCGCAGTCCCGCCCTGCGCAGCTCGTCGGCGGTGGCCGGATTCCGGGAGTGCCGGGATGCCGTCATGGGGGCGAACCTACTCTCCGGAACACGAACGACTCAAGGAAAAGAGTGACTCCACTCTGGAAGGTCGCCGCTCCCGGGCGTCGTCCGGAACGCCTGTCCGGGCGCCTCGGGACGAACGTGGTAGACAACGTGCGTGGCGGGCACCGGCATGGGATGCCCCCCGTACGGCGCTACGACAGGAATGAGTTGCCGGTGCTTTGGAAGACGTTCCGCTGGGCCTTTGCCGTCACCGCCCTCGGCCTGGCCGCGGGCGTGCTCTACGACGGCTGGACCGCGCTGGGCATCGTGGCGATCCTCTCCGTCCTGGAGATCTCGCTGTCCTTCGACAACGCGGTGATCAACGCCGGGATCCTGAAGAAGATGAACGCCTTCTGGCAGAAGATCTTCCTCACCGTCGGGATCGTGATCGCGGTGTTCGGGATGCGGCTGGTCTTCCCGGTGGTGATCGTGGCGATCAGTGCGCGGCTGAATCCCTGGAGCGCGGTGCACCTGGCGCTCACCGACAAGGACCGCTATCAGGAGCTGGTGACGGACGCGCATCCGTCGATCGCCGCGTTCGGTGGCATGTTCCTTCTGATGATCTTCCTCGACTTCGTCTTCGAGGACCGGGAGATCAAGTGGCTGGGGTGGCTGGAGCGTCCGCTGGCCAGGCTGGGCAGCGTCGACATGCTGTCGGTCTGCATCGCCCTGATCGTGCTGCTGGTCTCCGCCGTCACCTTCGGCGCCCACGCCCACCAGCACGGGGGCACGCACGCCGACAAGGCGGAGACGGTCCTGCTCGCGGGCGTCGCCGGCCTGATCACCTACATGGTCGTCGGTGGCCTCTCCGGATTCTTCGAGCAGAAACTGGAGGACGAGGAGGAGCGGGAGCAGGAGGCGGAGGAGGAGGCGCGGCGCGCGGGGCGGCGCGACACGCCGGTCAAGCTGGCCGGCAAGGCCGCGTTCTTCATGTTCCTCTACCTGGAGGTCCTGGACGCGTCGTTCTCCTTCGACGGCGTCATCGGTGCCTTCGCCATCACCAACGACATCGTCCTGATGGCCCTGGGCCTCGGCATCGGCGCCATGTACGTGCGGTCCCTGACCGTCTATCTGGTCCGCCAGGGCACCCTCGACGACTACGTCTACCTGGAGCACGGCGCCCACTACGCCATCGGCGCGCTGTCGCTGATCCTGCTGGTCACCATCCAGTACCAGATCAACGAGGTCGTCACCGGCCTGGTCGGCGTCGTCCTGATCGGTGCGTCGTTCTGGTCGTCCGTGCGCCGCAACCGCGCCCTGCGGACCGCCGCCTGACGCCGCTCTCCCCCGTCGCCGCACGTCACTGGAGGCGCCTGATGTCCCCGCGCACCCGGTAGAAGCCGCCCGACGCGGCGTGCAGCGCGTCGACCACGTACCGCGCGCCGGGTTCCCTGATCGCCCTCGGGAACTGGACGTTCCACCCGTGGTCGTACCCTTCCGACACCACGTGGATCCGGGTGCGGCCGTTCTCCTGGACGCACTCGACGACCACCGAGCCCGCGGGCGCCGCGGTCACGGTCGCGACGGCGGCGGCCGCGGTGGCCGGCGCGTACGTCGGAAGGGTGGCCGCGAGCTTGATGTCGCGGGCGACGGGCACCGAGCCCTGCTGCGCGGCGGCGACCGCCGTCTCGCTCGCGTCGACGCACACCAGGGAGCCGTCCGTGGTGACGAGGAAGAGCCGCTCGTCGCGGTACTGCATGGACAGTGCGGAGCCGCCGCCCGAGCCGAGCTTCCACAGGCGGGTGCCGTCCCGGTCGAAGCAGTAGACCGAGGACGCGGAGTCCCCGGCGAAGACGAACCGGCCGCCGGGCGAGGTGGCGCACGAGTAGACCGGGCTGTCGCAGTGGTACGTCGCCTCGACGGCTCCGGTCGCCTTGGACAGCCGCTGAACGGTGTGGCGCGCGGTGCCCGCGTACACCGCGTCGTCCTCCTGCCAGCCGAAGAGCACGGCCCCCTGGGTGGGCGTGTGCCACAGCTCGGTGCCGCCGTCGGGGGCGTGGGCCGTCACGCCGCGGGTGTGGCCGTGGTAGACGGCCCGGTCGTCGGCGCGCACCATCCAGGCGTGCTCGCCGCGCCCGCCGCGCGACCACTGGTGCTCGTCCTCGTGGTCGATGACGGTGAGCCGCCCGGCGCGGTCCGCGACGTTGAGCACGCCCTCGTGGATGTCGAGCCAGAAGATGTCCACGTCGGCGGCGATGTCGTAGGCGGCGAAGGGCAGTTTGGACGACAGGTCGTAGACCCGGCCGTCGTCGCAGCCCGCGTAGATCCAGAAGTCGTCGGCGACCAGGCACTTGACGCCGTCCGGCAGCTGGTAGCGGGCGAGGACCTCGCCGCCGTGGGCGAGGGTGTAGACATCACCCGCCTGGTTGCCCACCCAGCACTTGTCCTCGTCGATGTGGATGCCGAACGCGGCGGAGCCGGTGCGGAACCGCCACAGGACCGGGGCGACCGCGCGGGCCGTGGAGGGGGCGGAGGCCACCTGCCGGCGGGTGACGGCGCGGGGCGCGCGTTGTCCCTGCACGGCGGGCTCGTAGCCCTTGCGGATCTTCTCGCCTATCTTCTTGGCCGCGGCGGCCTCGGCCTTCTGGACGGTGGGGAAGGTGGACGTCTGGGTCTGCCCGGCGGCGCCGATCCGGCCGTAGCGCACCGACACGACCTGTCCCTGGACGATGACTTCGTAGAACTTGTGCGCGCTCCCGTCGTCCTGCGACAGCTCCAGGTACGTCCTCGACATGGCAGACCTCTCCCCGGTCGGTCCCGCGGCGTGTTCCGCGGGTTCCACTGACAGAACCGTAGAAGGTGCCACTGACAATCGGCCGTGGTGGGCGGCCCGGACGTCGTGGGGTCCTCTACTGGCGCAACATCACCCCGCCCTCCGACCGCCCCCGTGTCGGGCTGGCTCCCGGTACAGGCAACAGCCGGTCCGTGCCGGCACGGACGGAGCGGAGACCGTCATGCTGCTCAGTCTTCAGGAGCGGGAGCGACTGATGATCTACACGGCGGCCAGACTCGCCCAGGAGCGCCGGGACCGCGGCCTCAGGCTCAACCTGCCGGAGGCCACGGCGATCATCTCCTCCTTCCTCCTCGAAGGGGCCCGGGACGGACGTACCAAGGCGGAGCTTCAGGACGCGGGCCGCAGTGTGCTGCGCCGCGACGAGGTGATGGACGGGGTGGCCGAGATGCTCGCCCAGGTGCAGGTCGAGGCGACCTTCCTGGACGGCACTAAGCTGATCGCGGTGCAGGGGCCGATCCAGTGAGTGAGCGGCAGCGGCGTCCGGGCAGCGGCAAGTCTCTCGTTCCTGGGTCGGGCAAGGGGGAGTCGACCGGGCTGGTGCAGCCCGGGGCGGAGTCGGCCGAGGAGCCGGGCGCGCCGGGTCAGATCATCTACGGAGCCGGTCCGGTGACCATCAACGCGGGCCGTCCGGTGATCAGCGTCTCGGTCGTCAACACGGCCGACCGGCCGGTCAGCGTCGGTTCGCACTACCACTTCGCCGAGGTCAACCCGGCGCTGCGTTTCGACCGTGAACGTGCCTGGGGGCATCGGCTCAACATCCTGGCCGGCGGTATGCGGCGCTTCGACCCGGGCGCCACCGTCGAGGTCGAACTCGTTCCACTCGGCGGCCGGCGCATCGTGCGCGGGCTGCGCGGCGCTTGCGGAGGATCCCTCGATGGCTGAGATCGACCGGCGCGACTACGTCGCCTCGCTCGGGCCCACCAAGGGCGACCGGATCCGGCTCGCCGACACCGACATCCTCATCGAGGTCGAGGAGGACCGGTGCGTCGGCGACGACGAGACCGTCTTCGGCTGCGGAAAGTCCGGGCGGGAGTCGCAGGGGCAGTCGCACGCCACCCGGGCCGAGGGGACTCCGGACCTGGTGATCGGCGGCGTGGTGGTGCTCGACCACTGGGGCGTCGTGAAGGCCGACGTGGGCGTCCGCGACGGGCGGATCGTCGCGCTCGGCAAGGCCGGGAACCCCGACATCATGGACGGTGTCCATCCGGACCTGGTCGTCGGTCCCTGTACCGAGATGGTCAACGGCAGCGGACTGATCCTGACGGCGGGCACGGTGGACACCCATGTCCACTTCGTCTCCCCCGACATGTCGATCGTCGCCCTGGAGGCCGGCACCACGACTCTCGTGGGTGGCGGCACGGGCCCGACCGACGGGTCGAAGGCGGCTCTGGCGACGCCGGGCGGCTGGTGGAGGGAGCGGATGCTGGAGGGGTTCGAGCCGTGGCCGGTCAACGTGCTCTTCCTGGGCCGGGGCAGCACGGTCAACGAGGAGTCCCTGTGGGAGCAACTGCGCTCGGGGATGGGCGGCTTCAAGGTCCACGAGGACTGGGGCGCCACTCCGGCCGTCATCGACACCGCGCTGCGCGTCGCCGACGCCGCCGGGGTCCAGGTGGCGATCCACAGCGACACCCTCAACGAGGCCGGGTTCGTCGAGGGCATGCTGCGCGCGGTCGGCGGCCGCACCTTCCACGCCTTCCACACCGAGGGCGCCGGCGGCGGCCACGCCCCGGACATCATCCGGATCGCGGGCAAGTCCTGCGTCCTGCCGTCCTCGACCACGCCGACCCCGCCCTTCACGGTCAACACCGCGGACGAGCAGCTCGACATCTGCCTGATCGCCCACCACCTGAACCCGAACGTCCCGGCCGAACTGGCCTTCGCCGAGAGCCGGGTACGGGCGTCGACCATGGCTGCGGAGGACATCCTCCAGGACATGGGCGCCATCTCCGCGATGACCTCCGACGCCCAGGCGATGGGCCGGCTCGGCGAGGTGGTGCGGCGGACCTGGCAGAGCGCCCATGTGATGAAGAAGCTGCGCGGTTCGCTGCCCGGCGACGGCCCGGCCGACAACCACCGCGCCCGCCGCTACGTCGCCAAGTACACGATCGTCCCCGCGACGATCCACGGCCTCGAACGCGAGGTCGGTTCCGTCGAGCCGGGCAAGCTCGCCGACCTGGTCCTGTGGGAGCCCGCGCTGTTCGGGGTGCGGCCGACGGCCGTCTACAAGTCGGGCATGGCCGCGATGGCACTGCTCGGTGACCCCAACGCCGCGGTGCAGGAGCCGGGTGCCCGGCTCGTCCTGCAGGAGGAGGTGTGTTCGGCCGGTACGGCGAGCCCTGCGGCGGATACCGCCAGCGGGTACGTGTCGAGACCGGGCAGGGCCCGCTCTACGACCAGGAACTCTCCACGGGGCCGACGGCTCCCGGATGGGACGGTCCGGCCGTCACCGCGGGGCGCCCGGCGGCCGGAACGCTGCTGGTCGTGGATCCCGACGCGGCGGCCGGCGACAGCGCGGCCGACGCGTTCCGCGACTCCGGCACCGCCCTCATGGAGCTGGGCGGCGGGGCGAGGCTGCTCAGCGCCCTCGCCCCCGACACGGCCACCCTGCGGCAGCGGCTCGACGACGCCGCGGCCCGTCTGCTGACCGGCACGCACGAGTCCGCCGCCCTCCGGCCGGCCGGGGTGTGAGCGGATCACCCGGTCCGCTCGACGCTCCACCGCGGCAGCCGCTCGAAGAAGGCGACGGCGTCCTCGCGCCACCGCGGACGCCAGCCCGCCGCCACCAGGCGGGCCCGCTCGGCGTACTGCCGCATGTCGGCGCGCATGCGGTCGGCGACGCCGGTGCGCTCGCCGATCGCGCGGATCTCGGCGACGGTCTCCGCGGTGCAGGCGGGGTCTCCCAGGGCCTGGTTCACGAAGTCCCGCTCGGCGCCGCTCACGGCGGAGAGAAGGCGGGCCACGGTGTACGTGCGCCGGCCCTCGCGGATGTCGGTGCCGGTCGGCTTGCCCATCGTCTCCGCGTCACCGAACAGGTCCAGATAGTCGTCGCGCATCTGTCCGCAGATGCCGAGCAGGCGGGCGTAGCCGCTCAACTCGGCTTCGTAGGCCTCCGGTTGCCCGCCCGCGGCCAGGAGTCCGAGGCGCAGGGGGGCCAGGACGGAGTACCGGGCGGACTTGTGGTCGGCGACGGCGTGCAGGACGTCGTCGTCCGGGACAGCGGTGGTGAAGTCGCGTTCCAGGTCGACGATCTGACCCACGAACGTGTCGGCCGCGGCCCGGGTCTGCACCTCGACCATGGCCTGGCGCACGTCGAGGGGCAGCCGGGCCTCCAGGAGCACGCGCAGGGAGAGGGCCAGTGCGAGGTCACCGGCGAGCACCGTCAGGGCGAGCGCGGCCCGGGGGTGCCCGGGGAACTTCTCCCGGTAGGCGTAGTACGTGGTGGGGCCGCCCCGGCGGGTGGCGCTGTCGTCGATGAGGTCGTCGTGCACCAGGCCGTGGGTCTGGAGGAGTTCGACACTCAGCGCCGCCGCGTCCAGCCCCTCGACCGGCTCGGCGGTCACCAGGCGCGCGGCCTCGTGCAGCAGCACGACCCGCATCCGTTTGCCGCCGCGCAGCGACAGGTCGCGCAGCAGGCCGACGCACTCCGGGGTGAAGCGGCTGAAGGACGGGGCGTCCAGGGTGGCGCCCAGCGTGTCGAAGTACTCCGCGAAGAGCGTGTTGAACCGGCGCTCGGTCCGGGCGACGCGGTCCGGCGGCTGCTCGGTCATGACGAAGTCCTCCTGGTTCCTGGGCGGGTGGCGCGTCCAGCAGTGTGTCAGGAGGTCCGGAGGGCCGGGCGACACGGGTCGAGGGCACCGCAAAACGGGATCAATGGTCGTTCGAGTTGAAGGAGATGTGGATATACCTCCATCCTTCCTCCATGTCTCTCGCGCCTGCCGCCCCCGATCTGTCCGACCTCCGCGACTACGCCTTCGAATGGGCTCTGGTCGACGTGGAGACCTCCGGTCTCGTACCGCGCCGCGACCGGGTCCTGTCCGTGGCCGTGGTGACCCTCGGTCCGGACGGTGCGCAGACCGGGGAGTTCTCGACCCTGCTGGATCCCGGCTGCGATCCTGGGCCGGTGCATGTGCACGGCCTGACGGCCGAGCGGCTGCGCGGGGCACCGGCCTTCGACCAGGTGGCCGAGCGGATCGGCGCGCTGCTGGAGGGCCGGGTGCTGGTCGCCCACAACGCCCAGTTCGACTACGACTTCCTCGCCCACGAGTTCGCGCGGGCCCGGCTGCGGCTGCCCGTGGCCAGGCGGCTGTGCACCCTCGCCCTGAACCGGCGTGTCGACCCGCCGACCGACGACCTGAAACTCGGCACGCTCGCCGCGCACTACGGCGTGCCCCAGCTCCAGGCGCACGACGCGCTGGACGACACGCGGGTACTGGCGGGGGTGCTGCGCGCCTCGCTGCGTCAGGCGGCGCGACTCGACCTGCCGCTGCCACTGGTCGCCTGCCCACCGCGGCAGGACCCGCAGTTCGCGCCGAAGCCGCCGAAGACGCCGTGCGCCTTCCGCAACCCGGGCCGGCTCGCTCCGGGCGGGCCGCTGGTGCAGGGCATGAAGGTCGCCGTCACCGGGGAGACCCGGACCGCCCGCTCCGACCTGATGCTGCGGGGTGTCACGGCGGGGCTCAACATGATGGGCTCGGTCAGCAGGCACACCAGTGCCCTGGTCACCAACGACTCCGCCGCGGACTCGGCCAAGGCCCGCCGGGCACGGGCCGAGGGCGTCCCGGTGATCGACGAGTCGGCCTTCCTGCGACTGCTGGGCGACGTCCGCCCCGGCACCTCGCACGAGGGCGCGGCGCTGCCCGGACCCGCCCGGGCCGTGCCGGCCCCGGAAACGGAAGCGGCCCCGGGAGCCGTGCAGGCCCCGGAGTCCGCGCCCTCCCCCGCGCTGCCCGCCGTACCGACGCCGCGCGCACCGGAGCCGGGCGAGGCCGCCGCCGGTCCGCACCCCGGAACGAAGCGGGCCGCGAAGCCGCGCGGGCCGCTCTCCGGGCGGCGGGTCCTCGTGCTCGGCGGCACCCACCCCGAGGCGGTCGCCGCCCGCACCCGTGTCGTCGAACTCGGCGGGGCCGCGGCCATCAACCTGTCCGCCGGTGTCACCGACGTGGTCGTCCTCGACGGCGGCCACGCGGACCGTCGGCTGACCAGGATCACCGCGCTGCTCCTGCCCGTCCACGACGCGGCATGGCTGGTCGCACCGGTGGTCACGGAGGCGCCCGGGGCGGGCGGCGGGCGCGCGGCCGCCCATGTGCTGCCGCGCGGCGGCGTCGTCGACCTCCCCCTGCCGAAGGGGCGGGGACCGGCGGACCGCTGGACCGTCACCGCCTCGTGGGCCCAGCAGACGGCGTGCGAGATCGACGTGGTGGCGTTCGTGCTGGACGAGGACGAGCAGGTCTCCTTCGACGAGGACTTCGTCTTCTACGGCGCCCCGGAGAACCCGGGCGGCACGGTGCGGCTGTTGGGCGACGGCCCGACCGAGCAGACCGTCAGCCTGGACCTCTCCGCGTTGCCGCCCTCGGCCCGCAAGGTCGTCGTCGCCGCCGCGATCGACGGCTCCCCGGCCTTCGGGGACGTGGGCGCGCTGCACATCGTCTCCGGCCCCGGCACCAGCGCGGCCGCCCTCGCCCAGGCCACGCTGGACGCCGCCACCACCGAGCGCACGATGCTCCTGGCGGAGATCTACCGGCGCGGGGAGAGCTGGCGCCTGCGCGCGGTCGGCCAGGGCTACGACCACGGCCTCGACGCCCTCGCCCGGAGCTACGGCGTCGACGTGACCGACTGATCCCGGCCGCGTCCCCGCCCGCGCCCGGACGCACCGCGGCCCGGCCCCGCCGATCGCGGGGCCGGGCCGGGAAGCGCGCGTCCGCTCAGCCCTGGCGGGCCTTGAAGCGCGGGTCCTTCTTGTTGATGACGTAGGTCACTCCCCGGCGGCGCACCACCTGGGCGCCGGGCCTGGCCTTGAGGGCGCGCAGAGAGTTGCGGACCTTCACGACTGCCTCCTCGCTCGTCGGGGCCGTTCAGCGTTCCTCGCGGAACGGCACGTGCTCCCCCGCCACCGGGTCGTACTTGCGCAGGACGAGCCGGTCGGGGTCGTTGAGGCGGTTCTTGCGGGTGACGTAGGTGACGCCGGTCCCGGCGGACGACTTCAGCCTGACGACCGGGCGTGCGGTGCTGCGTGCCATGGTGCTCCTTCCGACCTCGGCGCGGGCCGCGGTTCTGTCCCGCGCATGTCAGTCACGCGGCACAACGCCGACGGCCGCGGGGACATTCCCCGCGGCCGTGCCCGTCAGCACTCCTGCCACAGCCGGGTCATCACCCGCGCCCCGAAGCGCAGACCCTCCAGCGGCACGCGTTCGTCGACGCCGTGGAAGAGACGGCCGTAGTCGAGGTCGTGGGGCAGCTTGAGCCCCTTGAAGCCGAAGCAGCGGATGTCGAGCTTGGTGAAGGCCTTGGCGTCGGTGCCGCCCGGGTTGCAGTACGGCACCGGGTGGCCGTCGGGGTCCTCTGCGCGCACGGCGGCGCACATGGCGTCGACGAGGGGGCCGTCGAAGGAGGTCTCCATGGCGATGTCGTGGTTGACCCACTCCCGGGAGACCGAGGGCAGGAGCAGGGCGTCGATCGTGTCGATCAGCTCCTGCTCGTGGCCCGGCAGGAAGCGGCCGTCGACGCGGGCAGTGGCCCGGCCGGGGATGACGTTGGTCTGGTATCCGGCCGTGAACATGGTCGGGTTGGCCGAGTTGCGCAGCACGACCTGCATGAAGTCGGCCACGTGCCCGAGCTTGGCCAGTTCGGCGTCCAGGTCCTCGGCGTCGAGGTCGAGGTCGACCCCCTGGAGGCGGGCCGCCTCGGCGAGCAGGGCGCGCACCGGCTCGATCAGCCGGACGGGGAAGGTGTGGCGCCCGATGCGGGTGAGGGATTCGGCGAGGTCGGTGACGGCGTTCTCGTCGTTCGGGGAGGAACCGTGCCCGGCGCGGCCCGACGCCGTCAGCTCCATCCAGGCCATGCCGCGCTGGGCGTTCTCGATCGGGTAGAGGCGCCGGGTGTCGTCGAGGGCGTAGCTGAAGCCGCCGCCCTCGCCGATCGCCTCGGTGACGCCCGCGAACAGCTCGGGCCGGTGCTCCACCAGCCAGTGGGCGCCGTACTTGCCGCCGGCCTCCTCGTCGGCGAGGAAGGCGAGGACGATCTCGCGGGCGGGCCGGGTGCCGGTGCGGGCGAAGTGCCGGGCGGTGGCCAGCATGACGGCCACCGTGTCCTTCATGTCGATGGCGCCGCGGCCCCACAGGTAGCCGTCCCTGATCTCCCCGGAGAACGGCGGCACCCGCCACTCGGCGGCGTCGGCCGGTACGACGTCCAGGTGGCCGTGGACCAGCAGGGCGCCGCGCGAGGTGTCGGCGCCGGGGATGCGGGCGACGACGTTGGCGCGGCCCGGGGCGCTCTCCACCAGCTCGGAGGCGATGCCGGCCTCGGCGAGGCGGGCCACGACCCAGTCGGCGCAGGCCCGCTCGTCGCTGGTGGGGTTGGAGGTGTCGAAGCGGATCAGCTCCGCGCACAGGTCGACGACCTCCCGCTGTGCCTCCTCGGAGGCCGGGACGATGGCGGATGCGGTGGTGCTCACGGTGCTCCTACGGTGGCCGTGCCGGAGGCGGCCGGGGTGGGTTCGGTGGTGTCGTCCAGGGCCGTGGTGCCGTACGTCCTGATCCAGCCGGCGAGGCCGAGGACGCAGTAGAGGACGAAGGCGGTCAACAGGGAGTTCAGGGCGGGGATGCCGCCGTCGTAGAACTTGCCGACGCAGAACGCGGCGGCCCAGATGACCAGGGACATCGGCACCCAGGTCGGCGAGCCGGCGGGCAGGGTCTCCGCGTCGCGGGTGGCGTCCAGGGGTGCCCGCATGCGGCGCACCACCCAGTACTCGGCGACGATGATGCCGCCCACCGGCGGGATGGCGACACCCAGCACGGACAGGAAGTCGGTGAAGTGGGTCATCATGCCGATCGCGGAGAGCAGGGTGCCCGCGATGCCGAGGACGATGGTGACCGCGCCGCGGTGCACCCGCTTGCCGAAGACGACCTGGAAGAAGTTGACGACGCCGAGCGAGGAGCCGTACAGGTTCCAGTCGTTGATCTTCGCGGTGGACATCAGGACGACGAGCACGCCGAAGACGCCGGAGGTGGAGAGCACGATCTGGGAGACCTGTCCGCTGCCGACCATGTGGCCGAGCAGGACGCCGGTCAGGCCGACGATGTACTCGGAGAGGATCATCGACGACGCGCTCTGCAGGAAGACGTGGCTGCCCTTGCGGTTGTAGCGGGTCATCTCCGGGGAGACGATCGCGCCGGTCATGAAGCCGCCCGCGATGGCGGTCGCGGCGACGGCGAGCGGGATGGTCTCGCCGGGCGGCGGGGAGTGGATCAGCTCGGAGAAGGAGTGGTCGCTGAGCGCGTCGGTGACCGACCAGGCGACCATGGCGAAGAACAGCGGCGTGACGATCTTCGCGAAGACGGCCATGTACCGGAAGCCGAAGATGACCAGCACGGTGATGGCGGCACCGGCGGCCGTGCACCACAGCCAGGAGGGACCGCCGACGAGCGCGGAGACGCTGTCGCCGAAGATGGTGTTCTGTACGCCGAACCAGCCGACGAGGCTGACCGAGATGACCAGGCTGACCAGCGCCGATCCGTTGCGGCCGAAGCCCGCCCAGCGGGTGAGCAGGGGCGTCGCGAGCCCCTCGCGCATGCCGGCCAGGCCGATCGCGAAGATGACGACTTCGAGGATCACCGCGCCGAGGGTGAAGGCGAGGAAGGCGTCGCCGAAGGTCATGCCGACGCCGATGGTGGCGCCGAGGGTGAACTGCGAGATGGAGCCCGACTGCGCGAGCCATTGCAGCAGCATGGTCCAGAAGCCGAGCCGCTTGTCGCGCGGGACGCGGGAGAGGGCGTAGTCGTCGCTGCCCACGGCTCCCGTGCCCGCTGCCGTGGCCGCTTCCGCTGCGGTGTTCTTGTCCATGGTCATGATCACGACCCCCCGGGTTCGCGGCCGAGGGTCTGCAGCCGGGTGAGAGAGCCGTAGCGGGACACGAGCGCGTCGAACTCCTGGTCGTCGTGGAAGTCGAGCAGTCCGCCGCCGTAGGCCTTCGCGGTCTCGACGGCGAACCGGGCGGCGGCCGCGATGTCGGTCTCGTGGCTCGCGCCCGTCTGGCAGCCGGGCACCGCGGCCGCGGAGGTGATCGCGAGGCCGACCACCGGTGCGGCCGTCGCCGTGGCGGGCTGCAGGATCGAATTGATGTGGTGTACACCGTTACCGTACGGCGTGATGTCCTGGGTGGTCACGGGGTACGTGACCAAGGGCTCACCGGTCACCACGGCCAGCAGCTCGCCGAGCCGCTCGCTCACCTTGAGCACCCAGCCCTCCTTGACGGTGGGCGACAGGGCGAGGCCCTTGTGGTTGATGATCCGGTTGCCCTTGGTGGTGTCGACGGAGAGCACGGCCTCCATCTCGCCGGTGACCTCGTGCCGGTTCATGGTCGCGATGTCGACGGGCGAGTCCATGAAGGGCACCGGGTCGTGCGGCGCGGTCGGGGCGTTCGGGCAGATGTGGGTGGCGACGATCACGTCGCCGTCGAGCACGTCGCCCCGGCGCCGCATGTCGAGCAGCTTGGCGGCGGTGGCGAGCGCCGCGACGGCGCCGTCCGCGTCGGAGACGAGGCCGACCGCCTCCGGTCGGGCCCCGACGCCGCCGAGCCGCCCCACCACGCCGAGCGTCCGCGCGGAGCCGCCCCGGGTACGGCCGGCCCGGCCCGGTATCCGCACGAGCACGAAGTCCGTCGAGCCGCGCTCGCCGGTGACGGTGGTGACCTCGGCGCCGGAGCCCTCGGGGCCCGCCACGGAGTCGAGGTGGGCGGCGACGCGCTTGCCGTCGACGTCGGGATCGTCGAGCAGATCCACGAGGTCCAGGACGTACTTCAACATGGGCAGTTCTCCTGATCCGCACCGGGGGCGGTGCTGACAGCAGGTTCGGGATCGACTAGCGTTGTCCGCAACTGTTTCCCGTTATCTGCAATACGGGTCTGCATGGTGAGATGTGAGGGAGAGGAGCCGCCGTGACCGGTCGCCCCGTTCAGCCCGCGGACCGCAAGACGCCCGCCGGGGCGCTCCAGACCGTCGACCGCGCCCTGCTGGTGCTGCTCGCGTTCGAGCGCACCCGTCCGGACTGGGGCGTCACCGAGATCGCCGCCGAGTTCGGCTGGGACACCTCGGTCGCCCAGCGCCTGCTGTCCACGCTCGCGGGCCGCGGCTTCCTGGTCTCCGACCCGGCGACCCGCCGCTACCGGATCGGCCCGGCCGCCCTGCGCCTGGGCCGCCTCTGGGAGCGTTCGGGCTCCCTGGAGCTGCTCGCGGAACCGGTCCTCCAGGAGTTGCGGACGGCGACCGGGGACACGGTGCTCTTCTGCCTGCCCGACAGCTTCCACATGCGCTGTGTCGCGGCCGTCGAGGGCGAGGAGGGGCCACTGCGCTACTACCCGCTGGTCGGCGAGCTGTACCCGGCGCACGCGGGCGCCACCAGCAAGTCGTTCTACGCCTTCCTGCCCGACGAGCAGCGCCACCGGCTCTTCCGGGGGCGCCCGATGGCGCGCTTCACCGAGCGCACGGTCACCGACCCGGACCAGCTGGAGCGCGAGTTCCGCACCGTCCGCGCACAGGGCCACGCCTGGACGGTCGGCGAGTACGACGCCGGCATCGGCACGGTCGCCATGCCGGTCTTCCTCGGCGCGGAGCCCTACGGCAGTCTCAGCCTCGGCGCCGCCAAGGAGCGCTTCCCCGACGGCCCCGAGGACCGGCTGGAGGTACTGCGCCGTGCCGCCCGGCTGCTGGAGCAGCGTCTGACGCACCCGCCCCAGAACCAGCGGCGCCCGCGTTCACCCCGTACGTCCTGACGCACCACCGATCCACCCCGTCGACGAGGAAGAACCCGTGAACCTCCTGCTCCTGTCCAACTCCACCCAGCACGGCCGCGGCTACCTGGAACACGCCCTCGAATCCGTGACCGGCTTCCTGCCCTCCGGGGCACGGCTGGCCTTCGTCCCGTACGCGCTCGCCGACCACGACGCCTACACCGCCCGGGTGCGGGACGCGCTCACCGGCGCCGGGATCGACGTGCGGGGCGTGCACGAGGGTGGCGACCCGCTCGCGCGGCTCGGGGAGGCGGACGCCGTGTTCGTCGGCGGCGGCAACTCCTTCCGGCTGCTCTCCGCGCTGTACCGGACGGGACTGCGGGAGGCGCTGATCAAGGCCGTGCGCGGCGGGCTGCCGTACATGGGGGCCAGCGCCGGGACCAACATGGCCGCGCCCTCACTGCGGACCACCAACGACATGCCGATCGTGGAGCCGCCGTCCTTCGAGGCGCTCGGCCTGGTCCCGTTCCAGATCAACCCGCACTACCTCGACCCGGACCCCGGCTCGACGCACAAGGGCGAGACCCGCGAGGAGCGGCTGAGGGAGTTCCTGGAGGAGAACGACGTGCCCGTACTGGGCCTGCGCGAGGGTTCCTGGCTGCGGGTCGTGGGCGAGCTGGCAGTGCTCGGCGGCGAGCGCGACGCCCGGCTGTTCCGGCGGGGCGCGCCGCCGCGCGAGCTGGCGGTGGGCTCGGACCTGTCCGAACTGCTCGGCGTACGGGGCGAGTTCGACACCCGGTCCTGAGCGCACGCGACGACGCCGGAGGCCCGTGCGGGCGTCCGGCGTCGCCCGTGGGGTGGGTCAGCGCCTGATCTCCTTGATCTTCAGCATGCGCGTGATGACCTTGTCCAGCTCCTCATCCTCGAAGACCTTCTTCCAGTCCTCGCGCACGATGGACTCACGGCCGTAGTCCATGGCGATGAGGCAGGCGTCCGAGAACGGGTTGGAGCCCTTCAGCGTGTTGGCGAGGGCGACCTGGGTGTGGCCGAGCAGCATCGCGCGGGCGGCCTTCTCGGGGACGCCGACGGTGTGCACGGTCTCGTGCAGGGCCTCGGTCAGCAGGGCCCCGACCATACAGGCGATGGTCTCGACGAGGGTCGGCTCCAGCACCGCGAGCTGCTTGACGGTGACCCAGTGGACGTCGACGACCGGGGCGTACATGACGCGGATGACGGAGTCGGCGAGTTCCCGCTTGGCGGCGTCCCCGCCCTCGTAGGCGGCGACGACCTCCTGCGGGGCGGCGATGCCGCCGAAGGTGTCCTGCCACTCCTCCTTGGTGGTGCGCTCCAGGAACACCGAGGGGTGGCAGGGGTGGGCGCAGGCGTAGTGGATGTCGTCGCGGGCGTGGAGCAGACCGGCGTAGGCGGCGGCCGGGTCGAGGGTGAGGACGACGGTGCCAGGCTTCATCAGCGGCACGAGCTCCTCGGAGACCTTGCCGAGGACCACGTCCGGCACGGCGAGGATGACGACGTCCGCCTCGGCCGCGGCGGCCGCGGACTCGGTCAGTTCGCGGCCCAGGTCGCGGATCAGCTCCTGCCCCTTGGGCGACGCCTCGCTGAAGAGGACCCGGAAGTCGCTCTCGACCAGGTTGTTGGAGACACGCTGGCCCATCTTGCCGGCGGCCCCGATGACGGCGACGGTCGTGACGTCGGCCCGGGTCTGGATCTCGGTGGCCATTACTCGCTCCTCAGGAGGGTGTTGATGCTGTGCTGCGTCCACTGGTGTTCGAGCCGGGCGGTGGCGTCGTAGCCCTCGTCCTGCCACGGGAGCCAGTGCTCCACGATCTGGTTGACGCCGCGGTCCCCCGGCCGGGCGGCGCCCACCGCGACGACCATGGCGTCGTAGTCGAGGAGGCCCTCGCCGAGCGGGCAGCCGGCGTAGGTGAAGCCGACCCAGCCGTCGCGGCGGGTGAAGGCGAAGTCCTTGACGTGGATGTTGACCACGTACGGCGCGGTGGCGGTCACGACGTCGGCGGGGCGTTCCAGCCGGGCGACGCTGTTGCCGGGGTCCAGGACGATGCCGAGGTGCGGGTCGTCGACGGCGCGTACGACGCTCACCAGGTCGTCGGTGGCGACCTGCTCGTAGGTCTCCAGGCCCAGCGTGACGCCCGCGGCGGCGTAGCGGGGCACGGCCTCCTTCAGGAGGGTCACCGCCTCGGCGGTGTCCGGGCGGTGGCCGGCCGTGTTGAGCATGGAGCGGACCAGGGTCGCGCCCAGTTCGCCCGCCGTGTCGAGGTAGGTGAGCAGGTGGTCGGGGCGGATGCCGCGGGTGCCGAGTTCCAGGGTCAGGCCTAGGTCGTCGGCGGTGGCGCGGAGGTCGGCGAGGCGTGCGCGGTCGTAGGACTCGATCGGCGCGTAGTCGCAGATCTGGAAGACCTCGCCGCCCAGTTCCGCCGCGTCGCGGAGCATGTCCGGCAGGCCCATCGGCTCGGGGGCGCGGGACGAGAGACGCCAGAAGTAGGCGTAGGTGCTGATGCCGTACGCCATCACGCCACCGCCGCCGGAGCCGTCGCCGTGGCCGGTGAGCGGATCTCGTCGAGGATCGCCGCGACGTTCGCCGGGTCGTGGGCGAAACGGCCCAGGAAGAGGCCCTCGGCGGTGCCGGCCAGGCGGGTCAGCAGGCCGGGGCCCGCGCTGCCGCCGTAGATGACGGTGGAACCGGCGTGCCGGGGGCGGGAGTCGAGCCAGCCGCGCAGGGCGGTGCAGACGGTGGCGATGTGGTCGGCGGAGGCGGGCTCGGGGGCGCCGATGGCCCACTGCGGCTCGTAGGCGAGGACGACGGTGCCCTCCAGGCCGGCGAGCAGCCGTTCGGCCTCGGCGACCGTGCGGGCGGCGGCGTCGGCCGGGTCGGCCTCGTCCCGTTCGCCGACGCACAGGACGGGGGTGAGGCCGTTGCGCAGGGCGGCGGCGGTCTTCGCGGCGACGACGGTGTCGCCCTCGCCGTACAGGCGGCGGCGCTCGGCGTGGCCGACCTCGGCGTAGCGGCAGCCGATCTCCTTGAGGAGGGGGCCGCCGACCTCGCCGGTGTAGGGGCCGCTGTCCTCGGTGGCGACGTCCTGGGCGCCCAGTGCCACGCCGTAGGGGGCGAGGATGCCGGTGGCGGGGACCAGGGACGGGAAGGCGGGGAGGACGAAGAGGCGGGCGGCGCCGGAGGTGACGGCGGGGTGGTGTTCGGCGAGGGCCGCGATCCTGCGGGACCAGTTGAGCGTCTGGTGGTGGCCGAAGTACATCTTCAGGCTCACCCCCAGCAGCACGGGTGACGGTGCGGGGGCGGGCATCAGGCGGCCGCCCCGTCTCCGGCGGTCCTGTCCTGGCCGGTCTCGCCGTCGGCGGTCTCGTAGTCGCTCATCAGCTGGACCTTTGCGGCCGACGCCGAGCTCTCGTCGAAGCGGTAGGTGAGCCACTCGGCGGCCAGGCGGCGGGCGAGTTCCAGGCCGACGACGCGCTGGCCGAAGGTGAGGACCTGCGCGTTGTTGGAGAGGACCGCCCGCTCGACGGAGAAGGAGTCGTGGGCGGTGACGGCCCTGATGCCCCTGACCTTGTTGGCGGCGATGGCGACACCGAGGCCGGTGCCGCACACGAGCAGGGCGCGGTCGGCGTCGCCGCGGGCGACCATCTCGGCGGCGGCGATGGCCACCTTCGGGTAGGCGGTGTGGCCGTCGGCGTCGACACCGACGTCGGTGACCTCGGCGACCAGGGCGCTGTCGCGCAGGTCCTGCTTGAGGGCTTCCTTGTACTGGTGGCCGGCGTCGTCGGAGCCGACGACGATGCGGAGCTTGTCGGTCATGGCGGCTTTCCTCAGTGGTGTTCGAGCAGTGCGCCGTGGACGGCGCGGGTGATCAGGGCGAGGGAGTGGGCGCCCGCGTCGGGGGTGCCGAGGGACTTCTCGGCGTGCGGGCGGGCCCGGCCCCGGCGGGGCAGCAGGTCGGCGGTCGCGGCGGCCGCCGCGGCGGCGGTGCCCGCGGCGCGGTCCCAGGCGTCGGTGAGGGGCAGGCCCTCGGCGGTGGCGGCGGCCAGCGCGTCGGCGAAGGGGACCAGGACGTCGACCATGGTCTTGTCGCCGACCTCGGCCCCGCCCAGCCTGCGTACGGCGGCGGAGGCCTCCGTGACCCCGTCGGCGACCCGCCGGGCGTCGGGGGCGTCCCGGTCGCCGAGGGCCGTGCCGAGCGAGCGCAGGATCGTGCCCCACAGGGCGCCGGAGGTACCGCCCGCCTTGTCGGCCCAGGCGTCGGCGGCCCGGGCCAGGACGGTGCCCGCTCCCCCGCCGAGCCCGTGGGCGTCGGTGGCGGCCCGCCGGGCGGCGGTGGATCCGCGCCGCATGCCGATGCCGTGGTCGCCGTCGCCGGCGACGGCGTCGATGCGGCCGAGTTCGTCGGCGTGGGTGTCGACGACGCGGGCCACCGCGTCCAGGGCGGCCAGGACGGTGGCGGCGGCCTCGCGGGAGGCGTCGGATGCGGGGGGTACGGCGGTGGCTCCGGAGGCGGCCGCGTCGGATGCGGCGGTGTCCCGGGCCCCGGCGGTCGAGGCCGCCCGGTCCTGGTCGGGCTCCGGGGCGGCGAGGGCGCCCTTGCGGTAGGCGGGCGTGTCGGCCGGGGCCCGCCACAGCTCCTCCAGCCGCTCGTCCAGCCAGGTCAGGGTCAGCGAGACGCCGGCCATGTCGAAGCTGGTGACCAGTTCGCCGACCTCGGGGTCGACGATCTCCACGCCCGCCTCGCCGAGCAGCGCCGCGATCTCGCGGTAGACGACGAACAGCTCCTCGTACTTGACCGAGCCGAGGCCGTTGAGGATCACGGCGGCACGCTGTCCGGCCGGGGCGGTGACATCCTCGGGGAGTTCCTTGAGGAGGGTCTCGACCAGCAGCCGGGCCGCCTCGTCGGCGGTGGGCAGCGCCTCCTCGCCGATGCCGGGCTCGCCGTGGATGCCGAGGCCGACGGCCATGCGGGCCTCGGGGACGGTGAACAGGGGGTGGTCGGCGCCGGGCAGGGTGCAGCCGGAGAAGGCGATGCCGAAGGAGCGGGTGCGGGCGCCGGCCCGTTCGGCGACGCGGAGCACCTCGTCCAGGAGCAGGCCCTGCTCGGCCGCGGCGGCCGCCGCCTTGAAGACGGGCAGGTCACCGGCTATGCCGCGCCGCTTGGCGGACTCGTCGGGGCCCGCGCTGGAGATGTCGTCGGCGACGGCGAACGTCCGGGCCTCGATGCCGTCGGCGGCCAGTCGCTCGGCGGCCTGCCCGAAGTGCAGGACGTCACCCGCGTAGTTGCCGTACATCAGCAGGACTCCGGCGCCGCCGTGCGCGGCCCGGGCCACCGAGTGGATCTGCCGGGCGGAGGGCGAGGCGAAGACGTTGCCGACGGCCGCGCCGTGGGCGAGGCCGCGCCCGACCAGGCCGGAGAAGGCGGGGTAGTGGCCGGAGCCGCCGCCGACGACCACGGCGACCTGGCCCGCCGGGGTGGCCGCGGCCCGGACGACTCCGCCGGTGACCGGTCGCACCCAGCGCCGGTGCGCGGCGGCGAAGCCCTCCAGCGCCTCGTCGGCGAAGGCGGCGGGGTCGTTGAACAGGCGGGTCATCCTATGGCCTCCTTGGCCTGGTGCTCGGCGACGGCCGGTTCGTCGGTGCGGTGGCGGGCGGCGAGCACGATCATCAGTGCGGCGGAGAGCAGCATGAAGAAGCCGACGAGGTAGAGCGGTGCGTAGTAGGCGCCGGTCCAGTCCTTGAGCCAGCCGGTGATGTAGCTGGAGGCGAACCCGGCGATGTTGCCCGCGGTGTTGATCAGGGCGATGCCGGCCGCGGCGGCGGCTCCGGTCAGGAAGCGGGAGGGCACCGACCAGAAGACCGGCAGGGCCGCGAAGATGGCGCAGGCGGTGACGGTGATGACGGCGACCGTGGCGGCCGGGGAGCCCATGTAGAGGGCGAGCGGGATGGACACGCCGCCGACGACGGCCGGTCCGGCCACGTGCCAGGTGCGGGTGCCGTGGCGGGTGGCGTGCCGGGTCCAGAAGAAGAGGACGACGGCGGCGGGCAGGTACGGGATGGCGGTGATCCAGGCCTTGTCCATGACGCTGAACGTGGTGTCGTACTGGTCCTGGAAGCCGTTGATGATGGTCGGCAGGAAGAAGGCGAGGGCGTACAGGCCGTAGACGAAACCGAAGTAGACGGCGGCGAGGGTCCACACGCGTCCGCTGCCGAAGGCCTTCTTGAGGTCGCCCTTGGCGTGCTTGCTCTCGTGTCCGGTCTTCCGGGCGTTCTCGGCGGCCAGTTCGGTGGTCAGCCAGTCGCGCTCGGCGGGGGTGAGCCACTTGGCGTCGGCGGGCTTGTCGATCAGGTAGAACCAGGCGACGACGCCCAGGATGATCGCGGGCAGCGACACGAACAGGAACATCACCCGCCAGCCCTCGAGGCCGAACAGCCCGTGCCGGCCGATCAGCCAGCCCGCGAGCGGGGCGCCGAACACCGTGGTCAGCGGCTGGGCCAGGTAGAACAGGCCCAGGATCTTGGTCCGGTGGCGGGAGGGCACCCACTGGCTGAGGAAGAGGATGGCGCCGGGGAAGAACCCGGCCTCGGCGACGCCGAGCAGGAAGCGCAGCGTGTAGAGCTGCTCGCTGCTGCTCACCCAGGTGAACAGCAGGGAGACGATGCCCCAGGTCACCATGATCCGGGCCAGCCAGCGGCGGGCTCCGAAGCGGTGCAGGGCCATGTTGCTGGGGACCTCGAGCACGATGTAGCCGAGGAAGAAGATCCCGGACGCGAAGCCGAACTGGGCGGCGGTCAGGGCGAGGTCCTGGCCCATGCCGTTCGGTTCGGCGAACGAGACGGCCGTGCGGTCCAGGTAGTTCACGAAGAACATCAGCGCCACGAACGGCACGAGGCGGACTGAGACCTTCTTGATGGCAGTTCTCTCGACTGCCGTGGATGGCGCTTGGGCACCCATGGGCGACTCCTCGGCTCGCCCGGACAACTCCGTCCGGGGTGGGTCACTCCGGGTGGTCCGCCACGGGGGCGGCCGACCGGTTCGTGTTCACGCTAAGCCTCTGGAACCAAATTGGTCACCAATTTACCAGTGTGGCGAGGGTCATAGATCTTCCCATGACCCAGCCCTTGACAAACCACACCCGAAATCGCGATGAACTGCCTGGTCAGCCGTGCACGCGTGGCATCTGGTTGACTGGTGACCGTGACCAGTCAGCCTGATCAGCACAGCTCCGCCGCCGCGCCCGACCTCGCGCAGCTGCTGCGTCCCGTGGTGCGCGAGTCGTCCGTCAGCGAGGTCGCCAAGCGCCTCCTCGACCACCTCTCGGCCGGCGACATCCGGCCCGGCACGAGGCTGCCCGCCGAGCGGCAGCTCGCGGAGGCGCTCGGCGTCGCCCGGTCCAGCGTGCGCGGCGCGCTCTCGGCGCTGGACGTGCTCGGGATCATCGAGATCCGCCCCGGCTCCGGGTCCTACGTGCGAGAGGGCACCTCGGAGTTCCTGCCCCGGGCGATCAACTGGGGCCTGATGCTGGGCCAGCGGCGCACCCAGGACCTGGTCGAGGTCCGCACGTACATGGAGGGTGTCTCGGCCCGGCTGGCGGCGGAACGCGCGAGCGACGAGGACGTGGCCCTGCTGGAGGGGCACCTCCAGCACATGCGCGACGCGGGCGACGACGTCACGGCGTTCATCGACGCGGACATCGCCTTCCACCTGGAGACGGCCCGTATCGCCCGCAACACCGTGCTCAGCGACATCCTGCACAGCATCCGGGCGCTGCTCCAGGTCTGGATGGAGCGTGTCAGCGACATCGAGGGGACGGTCAGCGGCACGCTGTGCGAGCACGACGCGGTGCTCCAGGCGATCCGCGCCCGCGATCCGGAGGCGGCGGACCGGGCGATGGCCGAGCACATGCGGATGGCCAGCGCACGGCTGCGCGCCTCGGTGGACGGCTCCGCCGACGGCGAGGCCTGACGGCTCCGTGGACGGCTCCGCGGACGGCGAGGCCTGACGGGTTCTCGCCCCTGCCGCGCGCGGTCTGTCGGAGTCGTCGCGTCGTCAATAGCCTGGTGGGTCAAGGCCGTTGTCGACCGAGGAGCCTCATGTCCACCGCGCAGCAGGTCCCCGACATCCTCTCCCCCGAGTTCGCGGCGAACCCGTATCCGGCCTACCGGACGATGCGGGACAGCGCTCCCCTCATCCGGCACGAGGCGACCCAGAGCTGGATCGTCTCGCGCTACGAGGACGTGGAGCGCGTCTTCAAGGACCGGGGCGGGCAGTTCACGACCGAGAACTACGACTGGCAGATCGAGCCGGTGCACGGCCGGACGATCCTCCAGCTGAGCGGCCGGGAGCACGCGGTCCGGCGTGCGCTGGTCGCCCCGGCCTTCCGCGGCGCCGATCTCCAGGAGCGGTTCCTGCCGGTGATCGAGCGCAACTCCCGGGAGCTGATCGACGCGTTCCGGCACACCGGCCGCGCGGACCTGGTCGCCGACTACGCCACCCGGTTCCCCGTCAACGTCATCGCGGACATGCTGGGCCTGGACAAGGCCGACCACGACCGGTTCCACGGCTGGTACACGTCGGTCATCGCCTTCCTGGGCAACCTCTCTGGGGACCAGCGGGTCGCCGCCGCCGGTGCGCGCACCCGGGTGGAGTTCGCCGAGTACATGTTCCCGATCATCAGGGAGCGCCGCGAGAAGCCGGGCGACGACCTGCTGTCCACGCTGTGCGCCGCCGAGGTGGACGGCGTGCGGATGAGCGACGAGGACATCAAGGCGTTCTGCAGCCTGCTGCTCGCGGCGGGCGGCGAGACCACCGACAAGGCGATCGCCGGCATCTTCGCCAACCTGCTGGCCCACCCGGACCAGTTGGCGGCCGTGCGCGAGGACCGCAGTCTGATCCCGCGGGCCTTCGCCGAGACGCTCCGCTACACGCCGCCGGTCCACATGATCATGCGTCAGACGGCGACGGACGTCACGCTCAGCGGCGGCACCATACCCGCCGGCGCCACCGTCACCTGCCTCATAGGAGCGGCCAACCGGGACGAGAGCCGCTACCGCGATCCGGACCGTTTCGACATCATGCGCGACGACCTGACCACGACGACCGCCTTCTCGGCCGCCGCCGACCATCTCGCCTTCGCGCTCGGCCGGCACTTCTGCGTCGGTGCGCTGCTGGCGAAGGCGGAGGTCGAGACCGGGGTCGGGCAGCTCCTCGACGCCCTGCCCGGCCTGCGGACGGAGGACGGGTTCGAGGTGGTGGAGCGGGGCGTGTTCACCCGTGGCCCGCAGTCGCTGCCGGTGCGCTTCACTCCCGTGGCCTGACGGGCCGTACGCGTCAGGCCACGACGGGCGTGAAGACGGCGGGCAGCGTCGTCAGACCGCGCATCCAGATGGACGGGCGCCAGGTCAACTCGCCCGGTTCGACCGCGAGGACGAGGTCGGGGAGGCGTTCCAGCAGGGTCTCGACCGCGGTGCGGGCGATGACGTCGGCGAGCAGGGGTGCCGGGTAGGGGCAGCGGTGCTCGCCGTTGCTGAAGGACAGGTGCGCGGAGTTCTCGGCGCCGACGTGCGCTTCGGGCCACAGCTGCGGGTCGGTGTTGGCCGCGGCGAGGCCGAGGACGAGGCAGTCGCCGGCCCGGATCTGCCGTCCGCCCAGCTGGGTGTCGTTGACGGCCCAGCGGCCGATGAAGTTCTGCGTGGGGGTGTCCAGCCACAGCACCTCGTTGAGGGCCTCTCCCACGCTGAGGCGGCCGCCGGAGACGTTGAGGGCGAAGCGCTCGTCGGTGAGCAGCAGCCGCAGCGTGTTGCCGATCCAGTTGGCGGTGGGCTGCTGGGCGGCGGCGATGACGGAGATCAGGTCCTGGACGATCTCCTCGTCGGTCAGCCCCGCCGGGTGGGTCAGCATCCGGGAGGTGACGTCGGGTCCCGGCCGGTCGCGCTTGTGGCGGACCAGTTGGTGGATGCGCTCGCCCACCCGCGTGTACGCGGCGACCGGGTCGTCGCCCTCGGCCGCGTCGAGGGAGACGCGCAGGTCCTCGACGAGTTGCCGGGTCTCGGCGCCGTTGTGCGGCATCCCGCACACGCGTACGGCGGCGAGCATGGGCAGGGGGTGTGCGTAGCCGCTCATCAGCTCGGCGCGGCCGCTGCCCGCGAAGGCGGAGATGAGCCGGTCGGCGAGGTGCCGGCAGTCCCGGGCCAGTTCGAACTGGTCGATGCCGGCCAGTGCCTGGGTGATGACGCCGGCCCGCCGCCGGTGTTCCTCGCCCTCGGTGAACAGGACCGAGGGCTGATGACCGACGTAGGGCAGCAGGGGCCAGTCGGGCGGGATGCTCCCCCACTGGTTCCAGCGGCGCGAGTCCCGGGCGAACAGGTCGTCGTGGCTGGTCACATAGCTGACCTCGGGGTAACCGAGGACCAGCCAGGCGGGGATGCCGCCGTCGAGGAGCACGGGCGCGACGGCACCGTGTTCGGCGCGCAGTCCGCGGTACAGGTCCGACGGTGTCTGCTGGTACTCCAGGCCGGCCAGCGGCACGGCGTCGGGGTGCGCGGGGCAGCCCGGGGCGGCGACGGGGCGGGGTGCGGGGTCGAGGTCGGTCACGATGCGCTCTCCTGGGCCAGGGCCAGTTGGTAGAGGTGGTCCACGAGGGTGACCAGCACGTTCTTGCCCGACGTCCGCACCCGCGCGTCGCAGTCGATCAGCGGCACGTGGTCGGGCAGCGCGAGGGCCAGCCGGATCTCGTCCAGGGAGTGCCGGGCGGTGTCGTCGTCGAAGCGGTTCACGGCCACCACGAACGGGGTCCGGTGGTGTTCCAGCCGGTCTATCGCGTACCAGGAGTCGTCCATCCGGCGGGTGTCGACGAGAACCACCGCGCCGAGGGTGCCGGAGAACAGCCGGTCCCACAGGAACCAGAAGCGCTCCTGGCCGGGGGCGCCGAACAGGTACAGCACCATGCGGTCGTTGAGGCTGATGCGGCCGAAGTCGAAGGCCACCGTGGTGGTGGTCTTCGCGGTGACCGAGCCGGTGTCGTCGACGCCGACTCCGGCCTGGGTCATGACCTCTTCGGTGTTGAGCGGCCGGATCTCGCTGACGGAGCGGACGAGGGTGGTCTTGCCGACGCCGAAGCCGCCCACGACGACGATCTTGAGTCCGGTCTCCGCGGCGTCGGTCAGGGGCTTGCGGCCGTTAGAGGTTGCGGAGCCCATGGAGCACCTCCTGGAGCAGGGCGGTATCGGGGTGCGACGCGGCGGTCTGCCCCAGGCGTGGATGGCGGGCGGTGATGTTTCCGGTGGCGAGCAGGTCGCCGAGCAGGATGCGGACCACCGTGATGGGCAGGGTCAGCTCGGCGGCGATCTCGACCACGGCCGTGGGGTGCCGGCACAGGTCGAGGATGCGGACGTGTTCCGACTGCATGCCGGCCGACGGCCCGCACTCGGCGACCACCAGGGTGACGAGGTCGAAGGAGTCGTCGGCGCGGCTGCGCCCGCCGGTGACCGTGTAGAGCCGGTCGGGTGCGCCGGTGTCCACGGGCCTGCGCGTCACGACGAGCCGCTCCCGGGGACGGCGTGGCGGGGCTCGGCCCTCAGGTGGTCGCCGATCTGGTCGACCAGCTCGGTCATCTGGTGGCCGACCACGCCGGGATCGGCGTCCTCCACCGCGACGACGGCCAGGTGGGCGCCCTCGCCCGCCTCCACGATGAACAGCAGGCCGCCGTGGAACTCGGTCATGGAGTGCCGTACGCCGCCGGTCCCGTTGCCGAACTCGACGGAGGCGCCCTGGGCGAGGGCCTGGATGCCCGAGCAGATCGCGGCGAGCTGGTCGGCCCGGTCCAGGGTGAGGTGTTCGGTCCAGCAGAGCTTGAGGCCGTCACGGGACAGGACGAGGGCGTGGCGGGTACCGGGGGTGCGGTCCAGGAGGTTCTGGAGGAGCCAGGTGAGGCTGTTGTCGGTGGTCTGCATGATGGGTGCGGGGACGGTGGTTGCTGGTGCTGGGGTCACCGGCCCGTTCCTCCAATCTCACGAGCGACACGAGCGGTGGGAGCGAGGGGCACCGGTGCGCGCCGTGCGGCGCGCCGCGGATGGGGTGCGAGGGGGAAGCGGTCCGGCGCGCCTATCCCGGGGCCGGCGGCTCGGAGTCCGGCGCGCCGCCGGTCGCCCCGGACCGGCGCCCGCGGTGGAAGGCGCCGAAGCTGGCTCCGGCGTCGCGAGAGGCCGGCACCGCCGGGCCGGGGGGCGGCCGGTGGTGGTCGCGGCGTTCCCGCTCGGCCTCCGCCTCGGCCATCGTGCGGCCGGGGGCCCGCATCGGCAGACCGCCCGGCGTGGCGGCCGCGGGAGCGGATCGCGCCGTCTGTCCGGGCAGGCCGGTCCGCTCCACCGGCCGGACGTCCGGGACGCGCCGTGCGATTCCCGTGGCTTCCGCGGCGGGGGCGGGACCGGGGAAGGCGGAGACGCCGCCGCCCCCGAAGGTACGGCCGGTCAGGGCGGGCCCCGGTTCCCGTTGCTGGGCGAGCAGCTGGGGCGGTACGAGGACGACGACGCCCGTGCCGCCGCGCGAGGACGGCCGGTAGCTCACGCCGACGCCGTACTTGGCGGCCAGCCGCCCCACCACGGCGAGGCCGAGGCGGGTGCCCTGGAGCGAGGCCAGGTCGTTCATCCGCCCCGACACCGCCTCTTCGGCGTGGCGCATGGCGGCGTCGGCCATCTTCAGCCCGCTGTCCTCGATGGTGACGACGATTCCGGCGGTACGTTCCTCCACGTAGACGTGGACCTCGTCGATGGGCGGCGAGAAGTTGGCGGCGTTGTCCATGAGTTCGGCCAGGAGGTGCATGACACCCTCGGCCGCGTAGCCGGAGATCGCGGCGTCGCTGGAGCAGTGCATGCGGACCCGCTGGTAGGCGGCGATCCGGCCGACGGCGCCGCGCAGGATGCTCTCCATCACGATGGGCCTGTTCCAGGCCCGGCTGGAGCGCCCGCCCATCAGGAGCGCCAGGCGGTCGGTGATGAGACCGAGCTGCGAGGTGCTGTGGTCCAGGCGCAGCAGGTCGCCGAGGACCTCCTCGCCGTGACGATCCTGCATGTCCCTCAGGTCGGCGAGCATGCTGACGGCCTTGGCCTGGACGCGGCTGAGGGACTTGGCGGAGGCGGCCTGGGCGGCGGCGGTGCGCCGCTCGCTGTGGGCCAGTTCCCGGACGAACAGCTCGGCGCAGGCCCGCGCCCCCGCTCCGCGCGGCCACTCCAGCTCGGCGAGGACGATCTCGGCCGAGGTGCCGTCCCGCAGCTTCTCCACGGCGGCGGGCAGGGTGCTGTCGGTCAGCCGTTCCAGCTCGGCGGTGCCTCCGCGTGCCTCCTGGACCGCCTGCTGCCGCCGGGACTCGGCCTCCGCCGCGTGGCGTACGGCGTCTTCCACCAGTACGGCGAAGCTCTGGACGACCTGCCGCAGGTGGGGGCCGGAGGAGGGAGCGGCTCGGGCGACGGCCTCGTCCGCGCCGGTGCCGTCGCGCACGTGCTGCGCGATGCCCGGCAGCGCGACGTTGACCAGGTGGGCGAGGCCGGCGTTCTCCTGTGCGAGCCGGCCCTTGAGGGCGCTGATCTCCGTCCGCCGGTCCGCCGCCGTCCGGCGTGCCCGTCCGACCAGGTAGGAGCCGAGGGCGACGGACACGGCGACGCACAGCCAGGACGTGACGGCGAGGGTCGCGGTCCAGCTCCGGGCGGTCTCGGGAGCGGCGGCCCAGGCGGCGCCCGCGGCCGCGGCGGTGGCCGGCAGCACGAGCAGCGGGACGGCCGGGGCGGAGCGGCCGGGTTTCTGCGTCCGGGGCGGGGTGGGGGGTGCAGACACTGACATTCCGCGGTCCCTCGGGTCCTTGAGAGCGGGGAGAAAGGCCGGTCGACCTGCGGCGGCCGCGGGCCGGAGCCGTGTCACCGGGTGAGTGGTGATCACTCCGGCGGGCTTGCGGCTCATGCTAGTCAGCGCGTCGGCCGCGCATGCCGGACCGGCCACAGACCCCACCGAGGAGCGAACTTTCCCGACATCTCGCCGATCGAACGCAGCGATGTGGTACTGGCGTTCTTGTCGGGGCGGGTGTTCCCGGACGGGCCGTCCGAGGACACCGTCTGGACGAGTGTGGGATGCGGTGGGGCCCGACTCCGGTTCGGATGGGTGCCATGCGCAGACCCATAGCCGTGGCGAAACGCCACTCACGCCTGCTCACCTCAGGCGTCATCCTCGCCGCCCAGTCACTTCTCCTGACCCTGTCCGCGGTCCCGGCCTCGGCCTCGCCCCCGGCTCCGACCGACGACACCCGGACGCCCGCTCGCGGTACCGCCCACATGGGCGAGGGCGTCCTCGCCCACGAAGGGGTCCAGGGCCGGCCCGTCGGCACCCGTGTCGCCCAGACCGAGGGGGTGGACGTCTCCAGCCACCAGGGCAACGTCGCGTGGTCGACCCTCTGGAAGAGCGGCGTGAAGTGGGCCTATGTGAAGGCCACCGAGGGGACCTCCTACCGGAACCCGTACTTCGCCCAGCAGTACGGCGGTTCGTACGACGCCGGCATGGTCCGCGGCGCGTACCACTTCGCGACCCCGGACACCGCCGGCGGCGCCGCCCAGGCCGACTACTTCGTCGATCACGGCGGTGCCTGGTCCAAGGACGGCAGGACGCTGCCGGGCGTCCTCGACATCGAGTACAACCCGTACGGGGCGACCTGCTACGGGCGGACGCACAGTCAGATGGTGAGCTGGATCCGGGCCTTCCTGGACCGCTACAAGGAGCGCACCGGCCGCCACGCCGCCATCTACACCTCCACCAACTGGTGGACGCAGTGCACCGGGAACTACAGCGGGTTCGGCGCGAGCAATCCGTTGTGGATCGCGCGGTACGCCTCGACCGTGGGGGCGCTTCCGGCCGGCTGGGACTTCCACACGATGTGGCAGTACACCTCGTCCGGGCCGACCGTGGGCGACCACGACAAGTTCAACGGGGCGCTGGACCGCGTCAAGGCCCTGGCCAACGGCTGACGCGGACCGGTGGAGCGCCGGCCGCCGTTCAGCGGCCTGCGAGGGTGGCCAGGATGTCGGCGACCTGCTCGCGCACCACGTCCCGGGTGCCGGCGGGCAGGGCGCCGATGTCCGTCCGTTCCAGGGTGTCCAGGGCCTCGTCGGCCCCCGCGTCGCACGCGGTGCTCTCGCTGAGCACGTCGTAGCCCTCGCGTACGGCGACGCGCAGCCGGTGCCGGCCCCCGCCGTCGGCGTGCACGGCGGTGGCGACCACCAGGGGCGGCGGGCCGCCGGCTTCGGCGGGCTGCTTGCGGTAGCCGCTGACCAGCGGGGTGCGCCAGCGAAGGCCGAGCAGCAGGTGACGCTTCGCCATCACCTCGGCCAGATCGGTCTCGTAGGGGCGGTCGGGGCCCAGCACCCTGGCGCGGGCGTCCAGCACGAGGGCCGCGGGCAGCAGACAGCGCAGGCTGCTGCCGACGAGGTTGCCGCCGACGGTGGCCGTCCGGCGTACCGCTCCGGTGCCCACCGAGCCCGCCGCCCGGCGCAGCACCTCCGGCACCCGGTCGCCCATCCGGTTCAGCACCACGGCCGCGCCCAGCGACTCGGCTTCGACGGCGGTCGCCTCGGGCAGTCCGCGCAGTGACATGGCCAGGTCCGGGAAGCCGTCGCGCTGCCAGGTGGCCCACACGAGCGTGGCTCCGCCGACGGGCACCGCCCCCTGCGCCAGGCACTCCTGTGCTTCGGACACGGTCGTGGGCTGACGCAGCAGCATGGCGATCGACCTGCTTCCCGGGAGTCGGCGGCCGGACGACTCCGCGTCTTCCGCCGGGTGATCACGGTCACTGGGATTGTCCGTACCGCCGAGGGGGCGCGTACAGGGCTCATGCGTTTCCCGTGTGCGCCCTTCACGCGCCGCCCCGTCATCCGAGCGTGTCGAGGAATTCCAGCAGCACGGTGTTGAACCGGTCGGGCTGCTCGGCGCCCGGGAGGTGGCCGGCCTTCTCGACGACGGCCAGGGTGGAGTGCGGGACCAGGCGGTGGATGGATTCCGCGTCCGTGACGGGGGTGTAGGCGTCGTCGGCGCCGACCACGACGAGGACGGGTGCCCGAACGGCGGCCAGGACGTCCCGGTAGTCGGGTCGTTCGGCCCGCCCGCGCAGTGCCGCCGCGGCGCCTCGGGGGTCGGTGGCGCACATCATCTCCAGGACCCGGGCGGCCACCTCCGGCATCCGGGTGACGTTGTAGCCGGCGAGCATCTTGTCGAGGACCTCGTGCGCGTAGCCGTCCATGCCCTCGGCCAGGAGCCGGTCGGCGAGCCGGTTGCGGAACGCCTTGCCCTCGGGGGTCTCGGCGGGGGCGGAGGTGTCGGACAGGACGAGGGCCCGTACCCGCCCGGGGTGGCGGAGCTGGAACTCCATGGTGATCTGTCCGCCCATGGAGACGCCGCCGACCACCGCGCGTTCGATCCCCAGGTGGTCCAGGAGCCCGGCGAGGTCGTCGGCGAAGTCGGCGAGCAGCACCTTGTCCGGGCCGACGCTGCTGCGGCCGTAACCGCGCAGGTCGGGGGTGAGGACCCGGTGGCCGGCCGCCGCCAGTGCCGTGGCCTGCGGCGCCCAGAGGGTGCGGTTGAAGGGGTGACCGTGGATCAGGAGGACGGGGAGCCCGTCGCCCGGGCCGAAGTCGTCGTATTCGAGCGTGGCGCCGCGCACGGTGGTGGAGTCCATGCACGGGACCCTAGGTCCCGGGCGGAGCGCGGTGTACGCCGTCTCACGGGCCGAGCAGCGCGTCGGCCAGTTCGGCACGCAGTAGTTCACCGTCCTTGCGGACCAGTTCGGGGACCTGGGCGTTCCACGTCGCCGCGGCCCGGTCCAGGGCCTCGGCGCAGGCCCGCCGGGCGCGGCCTCCCAGCACGGCCGCGGCGAGGGGCAGGAGCGGGCGGGCGACGGAGCGGCCCGTGACCCGTGCCTTCACGGTCACCCGCCAGCGTCCGTCCGGGGCGGGGCGCGGTACGACCGTGACGGTGACGCGGGCGAGTGCGTGCGTCAGGGTCCCGCTCAGGGGTGCGCGGGAGGGGCGGCGGCCGTCGCCGGTCGCCTGCCACCATCCGCCGAGGTCGAGGTGCGCGCCTGCGGTGCCGCCCAGGTACTTGGCGCCCTTGCCGCCGCTCGGGCGCAGCGTCGCCGACAGCCGCACCTCGCGCGGCCGTTCGGCGCTCGTGAGCCCGAGGGCGCAGTCCAGCCGGGCGGGACGGTCCGGGTCGTCGTCGACGGTGACGACCTCCAGCGCGGTCTCCCGGCGGCGGTCCCAGGAGAGCACGGTGACGCACTGGTCCGCGTCCGGTTCCCCGTCCTTCTCGTTCACCGGCCGGTACCGCGCGCCCGGCCTCAGGTGCCGCCCCTGCGCCAGCACCAGACCGGGCAGCGGGCGGCCGTCGGGCAGCCGCAGGCACGCTCCCTCGGCGTCCGTGTCCTCGGCCAGGTCGTGCAGCGTGGCCACGCAC
This sequence comes from Streptomyces coelicoflavus, assembly GCF_045041415.1. Taxonomy (NCBI): domain Bacteria; kingdom Bacillati; phylum Actinomycetota; class Actinomycetes; order Kitasatosporales; family Streptomycetaceae; genus Streptomyces; species Streptomyces coelicoflavus. Next base: position 284,807 of record NZ_CP108218.1, read on the forward strand.
GACTCGAACCAGCGGCGCGGCACGGGGGCGAGGATCACGGTGTGCTGAAAACGGGCCATGCGCTGAGGATGGCGGCTCGAGGGGTGCCGCGTCAGGGGGCGGCCGGGCAGTGAGGGGGCGGCATTGGCTGCCGGTTTCCGGAGGCCGGCGCGGTTCGGGGCGGTGTCAGGGTCCGTCCGCGTCCGGACGGCGCGCGACGAAGACGAACTCCCGGCCCTCGCGGTCCGGGGCACCACGCACCTCCCGCACCGCGTACCCCTGTCCGGTCAGGTCGGCCGCCACCTCGTCCCGCTCGCGGAAACGCAGCGTCGAGTCGGAGGTCAGCACCGCGCCGTCCGCACCGAAGACGTAGGTCCACCGGAAGGTGACCAGGGGTCCGCTCACGTCGAGGAGCCGGCACCAGCTCTCGACGGTGCCCGTGCCGGGGACCTCCGCCACCCGGTGGGTGTGCTCGCGGGTCCACCGCTCCCAGGCGCGCCGGGCCGGGTCCCGCGTCTCGAACACCAGGTGCCCTCCGGGGCGCAGGGCCTCGTACGCGCCGCGCAGCGTCCCCAGCCACGCGTCCCGGCCGGTGATCTCCTGGGCGACGTTCGCCGTCATGGTCGCCAGGTCGACGCGCAGCGCGGGGAGCGAGGTGGCGTCGCCCCGGATCCAGCGCACCCGGCCGGCGCCCGCCTTGGACCGGGCCACGTCGATACTGGCCCCGGCGGGGTCGACGCCGACGACGTCCCGGCCGCGGCCGGCCAGCAGCAGGGCGAACACGCCTGTTCCGCAGCCGATGTCCAGCACGCTCCGGGCGCCGAACTCGTCGGCCATGCGGAGGTACGGACCCAGGTCGCCGCGGTCGGTGTCGAGCACGTCGTAGAGCGCGGCGAGCCGCGGATGCCGGAAGCACTCGTCAGCCATACGGCCGACGATAGTGCCGGGCCCGCCGGGGAACAGGGGTAGGCATGCGCGCACTCGTCGTCAACTGCACCCTCAAGCCCTCTCCCCAGCCGTCGAACACCGAGGCGCTGGCCGCCACGGTCATCGCGGCGCTCAAAGGCCACGGGGCGGAGGTGGACGTCGTACGGGCCGTCGACCTGAACCTCAAACCGGGGGTCGAGACCGACATGGGCGACGGGGACGACTGGCCGGGCGTGCACGAGAAGCTGCTGGCCGCGCAGATCCTCGTCATCGCGTCGCCGACCTGGCTCGGCCGTCCCTCGTCCGTCGCCCAGCGGGTCCTCGAACGCATGGACGCCATGCTCGGCGAGACCGACGACGAGGACCGCCCCGTCGCCTACAACCGTGTCGCCGGTGTCCTGGTCACCGGGAACGAGGACGGCGCCCACCACGTCATCAGCGAGATCAGCGGCGGGCTCGCGGACATCGGCTACACCATTCCCGGCCAGGCCTGGACCTACTGGCACCTCGGCCCCGGTCCCGGTCCGGACTTCCTCGACGACGAGCGCGGCCACGACTGGTCGGTGTCCACGGGCCGGGCCATGGCGTCCAACCTCGTGCACGCCGCGCGCGCCCTCGGTGCGATGCCCCTGCCGGCTCCGCCGTCCTGATCGCGGCGCCGCCCGGCATGTCTGCCGGGGCGGATACGGGGCATTCGTGCACGAGCAACGACGTACGAAACGCATTGAGGAGCTGAGGTCCGCCATGACGCACGACCTGACCCCGAAGTACACGGTCCCCGGGATCGAGCGCGAGGCCGCCGGACGGCTGATCGGTGTGCTGCGGCTGCGCCTGCACGCCCTCAACGACCTGCACCTGACCCTCAAGCACGTGCACTGGAACGTGGTGGGTCCGCACTTCATCGCCGTGCACGAGATGATCGACCCCCAGGTCGACCAGGTGCGCGACATGGCCGACGACGTCGCGGAGCGCATCGCCGCGCTCGGCGGGGTGGCCCAGGGCACGCCCGGGGCGCTGGTGAGCGAGCGGAAGTGGGACGACTACTCCATCGGCCGGGCCGACGCCATCGCCCACCTCGGCGCGCTCGACGTCGTGTACACGGGCGTGGTCGAGGACATGCGCGCGGCGGTCGAGGAGGCCGGCAAGATCGACACGGCGACGGAGGACCTGCTGATCGGCCAGCTCAGGGACCTGGAGCAGTTCCAGTGGTTCGTGCGCGCCCATCTCGAGAGCGCGGGCGGCACCCTTGCGACGGGCAGTGCGACGTCCGAGACGGAGGCGGCGGCACGCGGGGCGGACGTCTCGTAACCGGGTCGGGTCCGCCGGGCTGTGTGCGGGGCCCGTGTCCCGGCCGCGTGGCCGGGACACGGGCCCCTGGGCCGTTCAGCGCCGGCCGAGGCGGCGTTCGCCGCGGCTGCCCTGCTCGTAGGGCAGGTGGTAGTGGGTGAAGACCGCGCCCTCGTCCTCGGCGGCGAGCTCACCGTCCGGGTCGATCCCGGGGGCGTCCTTGACCAGGGACTTGTCGTAGGTCACCTTCAGGTACTGCGGCCCCACGGTGGCCTTGTCCACCGGCACGAAGACGAGCCGCCGGCGGGTCGGCAGGCCGATCGTGACCGTGGCGAACGCGGGCCGGTCGGTGAGGGTGTCGAAGTAGATGGACTCCAGGGTCCCGATCTTGCGGCCGTCGTAGTCCACGACGTCGAGGCCGCGCCAGTCACGAATGTTTTCGGCTTCAAACATGCCCAGTCTTCCCTTCCGACCTTCCGGGGACGCGCTCACTGTCGTGTTCCCCGCTTCGCCCGGCTGTCGCCTGTTTGTCCCCTCACCGGCGTACGGAGTCCGGTCCGGGATAGGCTGCCTGGCCGGACGGAGCGCCCGGGTGGCGGACGGGTACCCGGTGCAGTTCCCGGAGGGGGATCGAGTGTGGATGGCGCAGGCGGCCCGGCCCGCGTGCGGACCGGTGCGGTGCTGGACGTGGGCTCGCTGTCCGGCCGTCCCGGCATCCGGGCCCGTGGTGAGATCGGCGTGAGCACCCGGCTGTCCTGGGAGAACGCCCTGACCGAGCTGTCCCGGCGGCACAGCGAGGTGTCCTACGTGGAGCTGTCCGGCGTGCGCTTCGTCGACGTGGCCGGGGTGACGGCGCTGGCCGTCACGGCCATCAACCTGCCCGGGGGCCGCATGGTGGTGGAACGGCCGCCGCCGCAGCTGCCGCGGCTGCTCGACCTCTTCTGGCCGTCCCTGCGCCGGATCGAGGTGACGCCACGATGAGCATGACGACCACCGACGGGACATTCACCCATCCGGCCCTGTTCTACCGCTCGCAGGACGAGTATGCCGACCGGACGGTGGCGTTCGTACGGGAGGGGCTGGCCGCGGGCGAGCCGGTGGCGGTGGCCGTGCCCGGCCCCAACCTGGAGCTGGTCAGGACCGGGCTGGGCGGCGACGCCCGGGACGTCACCTTCCTGGACATGACCGACGCCGGGCGCAACCCGGGCCGGATCATCCCCGGTGTGCTGCGGGCGTTCGCCGACGCCCACGCGCGGGTGCGGGTGCGGATCGTGGGCGAGCCGGTCTGGTCCGGGCGCAGCGCCGCGGAGTACCCGGCGTGCGCGCAGCACGAGGCGTTGATCAACGCGGCCTTCGCGGGCCGTCCCGCGACCGTCCTGTGCCCGTACGACGAGACCCGGCTGGCCCCGGACGTCCTGGCCGACGCCCTGGTCACCCATCCGACGGTCATCGCCCGGGGGCGTGAGCGGGTCAGCGAGGCGTACGACTGGCAGGCGGTGGTCGCCCGCTACAACGAGGCGCTGACCCGTCCGCCGGACGCCGGTGTCCTCGCCTTCGGGGCCGGGGAGCTGCCCGAGGCACGCCGCTTCGCGGTCGGCCGGGCCGCCTCGCTGGGGCTGGCCGGGCAGCGGCTTCAGGACGCGGAACTGGCGGTGGCCGAGCTGACCACCAACAGCGTGGTCCACGGCGGCGGTGGCGGGACGCTGGCGGTCTGGGCCGAGGCGGGGCAGGTGGTGTGCGAGGTCCGCGACACGGGGCGGCTGACGGATCCGCTCGCCGGCCGCCGGCCCCCGGAGCGCGGGCAGATCGGTGGCCGCGGGCTGCTGCTCGTCCACTACGTGGCCGATCTCGTGCGGGTGCACACGGCCGACGACGGCACCGCCGTCCGCTTCTACCTCGACGTCTGACCCCGACCTCTGACCTCGGCGTCCGGGGCACCGCGCGTCCCTGATCCCCGCGCCCTTCGCGGGTCCTTCGCCGCCCGGCCGGCGTGGTGCGAGGTGTGCGGGGCCTGACACGGGGTAGGCGACCGGTCGTCGGCCGACAAGGTGACAACGACGACCGATCCACCGGGAGGGCACATCATGACGACGACGACCGCAGAGGCCACCGAACTCACCACGACGGGCATGCCGGAGATCGCGGACCCGTCGAAGGTGGCGCCCAGGGACGCGCGGGAGTTGTCGAAGCTGTTCTTCGAGCAGCTGACGGTGCTGGAGGAGGGCACTCCCGAGCACCAGTACGCGCGCAACACGCTGATCGAGATGAACATGTCCCTGGTCCGCTTCGCGGCCGGCCGGTTCCGCAGCCGTGGTCCGGAGGAGATGGAGGACATCGTCCAGGTCGGCATGATCGGCCTGATCAAGGCCATCGACCGGTTCGAGCTGACCCGCGAGGTCGAGTTCACCTCCTTCGCCGTGCCCTACATCGTCGGCGAGATCAAGCGGTTCTTCCGGGACACCTCCTGGGCCGTGCACGTGCCCCGGCGTCTGCAGGAGGCCCGCGTCCAGCTGGCCCGGGCCACCGAGGAGCTGCGCAGCCGGCTCGGCCGCAACCCCACCACCGGGGAGCTGTCCGAGCTGATGAGCCTGCCGGAGGACGAGGTCGTCGAGGCCCGCCTGGCGGCCAACGGCTACAACTCCGCGTCCCTGGACGCCACCATCAGCGGCAGCGAGGACGGCGAGTCGGCACTGGCCGACTTCATCGGCACCGACGACGCAGCCCTGGCCCTGGTCGACGACTTCCACGCCCTTGCACCGATGATCGCCGAACTCGACGAACGCGACCGGCAGATCATCCACTGGCGGTTCGTCGAGGAACTGACCCAGAAGGACATCGGCGAACGCCTCGGCGTCTCCCAGATGCACGTCTCCCGGCTGATCTCGCGACTGCTGACCCGCCTGCGGGAAGGCATGCTCACCACCTCCTGAGCCCGGTCCGGCTCGGGCGGCGGTCCGGTTCAGGCGGCGGTCGTCTTCTTCTTGCGACGGCCGCCGCTGCCGCGACCGCTGCCACTGCCACTGGGGCTGCCGCTGAGCGCGTCGGCGAGTTGCCTGCGGCTCATCCTCGACCGGCCGGCGATGTCCTGTTCGGTGGCCCGCCGGTAGAGCTCGGCCTTGCTCAGGTCCCGCAGTTCGCCCCGCTCCGACGGCTTCGGCCGGGTTTCGCGGGACGGGCGGGAAGGAGCGGCGGCCTTCTTCCGCGAGGCGGAGGACGAGGACCGTTTGCCACCCGCGCCCTTCGCCTGCTCCAGGCTGCCGCGCAGGACCTCCATCAGGTCGACGACATTGGTGGCCGCAGGCGCCTCCTGCGCGACGGCGACCTCCTCGCCCTCGGCCTTGGCCCGGACCAGTTCGCGGACCTTCTCCTGGAAGGTGTCGTGGTAGCGGGCGGGCTCCCAGTCGCCGCTGAGGGCGTCGACGAGGCGCAGTGCCATGTCCAGCTCCTTGCCGCGTCCCACCCGGTCCGACGGCAGTTCCGGCAGTTCCTCGACGGGGTCGCGGACCTCGTCGGCCCAGTGCAGCGTCTGGAGCAGCAGGACCCTGTCCTCGGCGCGCAGGGCGGTCAGGTACTGCCGGTTGCGCATCACGAAGGTGGCGACGCCCACCTTGCCGGCCTCGGCGAGGGCGGTGCGCAGCAGTTCGTAGACCTTGAGGTACTCCTTGCCGCGCGGGGCGAGGTAGTAGGTGCGGCCGAAGTAGACCGACTCGATCCGGTCCAGGTCCACGAAGTCGGTGATGTCGAGGGTGCGGGAGCGTCCCGGCGCGATCTCGTCGAGTTCCTCGGGTTCCACGACGACGTACTCGCCCTCGCTCACCTCGTAGCCCTTGACGATGTCGTCGGGGCCGACCTCCTTGCCGGTGCGCTCGTTGACCCGCCGGTTGCGGATCCGGTCCGAAGTGCCGCGCTGCAACTGGTGGAAGTGGACCGTGTGGTCCTCGGTCGCCGTGTACAGGCCGACGGGCACCGAGACCAGCCCGAAGGTGATCACGCCCGTCCAGATCGCCCGTGCCATGGCGTCCGCTCCCTGTGTCGTGCCCGCGCCCCCGGTCGGGCCGGCGCCGCCCGGTCCTGACACGCTGCCATCGGGCTGACGTCCCCGCGCGCCGGACGGAGCACACGGGTGGCCGGCCGGGCGACGGCGCGCGGATCGGCCGCGGCCGTTGTTCCCTGTGAGGTGCGGGACGGCAACCGCGCCCAGCGCCCCGGCCGTCTCCCCCGTCGGACCGTCGCACGACGCCGAAGCAGAGCCGCACCAGCGGCCGAACCGAGGGACGCCCCATGAGCTTTCGTCTGAAGCCGATCACCCGCGAGGAGCATCTGCGCTTCGTCACGGCCCGGCCCTCCGTCAGTCACCTTCAGGTCCCCTCCTGGGGCGACGTGAAGCCGGACTGGCGGGCGGAGAGCCTGGGCTGGTTCGACGAGGGAGGCGAACTGGTGGGCGCCGGGCTGGTGCTGCTGCGCCCCCTGCCGAGGACGAGGCGCTACCTGGCCTATCTCCCCGAGGGCCCGGTCGTCGACTGGGCGGCCGACGGTCTGGAGCGGTGGCTGGAGCCGATGCTCGCGCACCTGAGGGAGCGCGGCGCGTTCTCGGTGCGGATGGGACCGCCGGTGGTGGCCCGGCGCTGGAGCGCCGACGCCGTGAAGGCGGCGATCGCCGACCCCGGGGCCCGGCGGCTGGGCGACGTGGAGCCGACGGTGCGCGAGCCCGGTGCGGAGGACGTCGCCGAACGGCTGCGCCGGATGGGCTGGCGGCGCACCGAGTCGGGCGGCGAGGACGGCTTCGCCGCGGGCCAGCCCCGGTACGTGTGTCAGGTGCCGCTCGCCGGCCGCTCGCCGGAGGACCTGCAGAGCGGGTTCAACCAGCAGTGGCGCCGGAACGTCAAGAAGGCCGAGAAGGCCGGCGTCAAGGTGGTGCGGGGCGATCAGGGGGACCTGCCCGCCTTCTACGAGCTGTACGTGGAGACGGCGGAACGGGACCGGTTCGTGCCGCGCCCCCTCGCCTACTTCCAGCGCATGTGGACCGCGCTGACGGCCGAGGACCCCGACCGCATGCGCCTGTACCTCGCCCATCACGACGGTGAGGTGCTGGCGGCGGCCACGATGCTGACGGTGGGCGAACACGTCTGGTACTCGTACGGGGCGTCCACCGGCCGCCGGCGCGAGGTGCAGCCCAACAACGCCCTCCAGTGGCGGATGATGTGCGACGCCCGTGAACTGGGGGCGGCCGTCTACGACTTCCGCGGCATCACTGACACCCTGGAGGAGAACAACCATCTGCTGGGGCTGCTCCGGTTCAAGGTCGGTGCGGGCGGACAGGCCGTCGAGTACCTCGGTGAGTGGGACTATCCGCTGAACAGGGTGCTGCACAAGGCCGTGGCCCTGTACCTGGCGCGCCGCTGAGGGGCGTGCCGCGAGGGGGTGGGAGATGTCGCGGCTGCTGGTCGTGCAGAACCATCGGGGCGGCGGGCCGGGCCGGTTCGGCGACTGGCTGCGCGCGGACGGGGTGTCGACCGACGTGGTGCACGCCTACGCCGGTGCGCCGCTCCCCCGGCGTCCCGGGCACGACGGCGTACTGGTCCTCGGGGGCGGCTACCTGCCCGACGACGACGTGCGCGCGCCCTGGCTCGCCCCCACCCGGGCGCTGGTGGCCCGGGCGGTGGAGCGGGGTGTGCCGGTCTTCGGCATCTGTCTGGGCGGGCAGCTCCTCGCCAGGGTCGCGGGCGGCACGGTGCGGGGTGAACACGGCGAGCCGGAGATGGGCAGCACGCCCTTGACGCTGCGGCCGGAGGCCGGGGACGACCCGCTCTTCAGGGGGCTGCCGGAACGGGTGACGGCAGTCGAGCACCATGTGGACGCCGTCACCGCGCTGCCGCCCGGAGCCACCTGGCTCATGGCGAGCGAGCGGTGCCCCTACCAGGCCTTCCGGGTCGGCGAGCGTGCGTGGGGCGTTCAGTTCCACCCCGAGGCGGGAGCCGACCGGGTCAGGTCGTGGGACGCCGGCCGGCTTCGCGCCCGGGGACTGGATCCGGTGGAGCTCTCCCGCCGGGCGGAACTCGACGAGCCCGCGGCCGAGGCGGTCTGGCGCGAGGTGGCCAGACGTTTCGCCGCGGTCGTCACCGGGTCGTGAGACCGGCCCGTGAGACCGGCCCGTGAGACGGCCCTGCCGGTGGGGATCAGCCCTTGAAGGCGCCTCGGTCGGTGAAGGCCAGCTCGGCGAAGCGTTCCCCGATGAGGCGGTGGGTGGCGGCGTCCGGGTGGACGCCGTCGGGCAGGGGCAGGTCGGCCGCGTCGGCCTCTCCGTAGAGTGCGCGGCCGTCGAGGTAGTACAGGTTCTCGTCGTCGTCGGCCCGCTCCGTGACGATCCGGGACAGCTCGTCCCGGATGACGTTCAGGGTGAGCTTCCCGCTCGCGCGTTCCGCCGGGTCGCCCGTGGCGACGAAGCGCACGCGTCCCCCCGCGAAGTCGGGTGCGAGGGGGCCCGGGGTGTCCTCGTGCACGGGGCACAGGACGGGCGAGACGACCAGCAGCGGGGCGTCGGGGTGGCCCTCCCGGACGGTGTCGAGGAAGCCGTGCACGGCGGGGCCGAAGGCACGCAGCCGCATGAGGTCGGCGTTGACGACGTTGATGCCGATCTTGACGCTGATCAGGTCGGCGGGGGTGTCGCGCATCGCCCGTGCCGTGAACGGGTCGAGCAGGGCGCCGCCGCCCAGACCCAGGTTGACCAGTTCGACGCCGCCGAGGGAGGCGGCGAGGGCGGGCCAGGTGGTGGTGGGGCTCGCGGCGTCGGAGCCGTGGCTGATGGAGCTGCCGTGATGCAGCCAGACCCGCAGGCCGGAGTCCGGGGCGGGCTCGACGGGGGCGTTGGTGCGCAGGGCGACGAGTTCGGTCGTCTCGTTGTGCGGCAGCCAGATCTCGACGTCCTTGCTGCCGGGGGGCAGGTCCGCGAAGCGGAGGGTGCCGGGCGGTCCGGGCTCGAGGTCCGCCGTGCCGGTGGCCATGTCGATGCTCAGGGTGTTGCCGCCCGCCACACTGGCCCGGCCCGCCGGGCGGCCGTCGACGAGCAGGTCGTACACGCCGTCCGGGCGCGGCGGGGCGCCGGCGTAGACCCGCTTGGTGGGCACCGTGTCCAGTTCGAGGGCGGTGGCGCGGGTGCGCAGGGCGAGGCGTACGCCGGAGGGCTGGGACTCGGCCATGGCGAGCTGGCCGTCGGTGTTCTGCGCGCGGGCCCGGGCGGGCAGCCGGTGGGGCAGCAGACCGCGCTCGGTGCGCTCCAGGTCGAGGGCGCCCCGCAGGAGGTCCGGGGTGATCGGCGTGGTGATCCAGTCGTCCGTGGTGTTCATGTCGCCTCCGGCGGTGGTGCGTGTTGCTGGGTCGCGCGTTCCTTCTTTGATTATGCACAAACCTAAAAGGGTTAGGCAAACTGCTGGTCACCACAGGAAACTGCGCTGTGGCTCGACATGAGCTCGGTGTGGGCTTGGCATGCGCCTGGCGTGGCAGGAATGACAGGTTCCAACGGGAAACCGCCACAGGCGCCGCTCGCCGTTCCGCGGGGAGGTACGTTCCGGCCATGCACACCGTCGCCGTTGTCGCGCTGGACCGGGTGATCCCGTTCGACCTGTCCACCCCGCTCGAGGTCTTCACCCGGACCCGGCTCCCCGACGGCAGACCCGGCTACCAGGTCCGAGTGTGCGCCGAGCACCCCGAGACCGACGCCGGCGCCTTCACGCTCCGCGCGCCCTGGGGCCTGGACGGACTGCGGGACGCGGACACGATCGTCGTGCCGGGTACGGCCGCCGTGGCCGACCCGCTCTCCCCGGCCGTCGGCGAGGCGCTGCGCGAGGCCGCGGAGCGCGGCACACGGATCGCGTCCATCTGCTCCGGCACCTTCCCGCTGGCCGCCACCGGGCTGCTCGACGGTCTGCGGGCCACCACCCACTGGACCGCCGCCGACGCCCTGGCCGCCGCCCATCCGGGCATCGACGTCGACCCGGACGTCCTGTACGTCGACAACGGCCGGATCCTCACCTCGGCCGGCGCCGCCGCGGGCCTCGACCTGTGCCTGCACATGATCCGGCGCGACTACGGCTCGGCGGTCGCCGCGCACGCCGCCCGGCTGTCGGTGATGCCCCTGGAACGCGAGGGCGGCCAGGCCCAGTTCATCGTCCATGACTACACCCCCGTGCCCCGCGGCTCCGCCCTCGAGCCCCTGCTGACCTGGCTGCGGGAGAACCTGGCCCGCGACCTCGCCCTCGCCGACATCGCCGCCCACGCCGGGGTGAGCACGCGGACGCTGATCCGCCGCTTCCGGGAGCAGACCGGCAGCACCCCGCTGCAATGGCTGCACCGCGCCCGCATCCGGCAGGCACAGCACCTCCTCGAGACGACCGAGCACTCCGTGGAACGCATCGCCTCCCAGGTCGGCTTCGGCTCCCCGACGTCCTTCCGCGACCGCTTCAAACGCACCACGGGGGTCAGCCCGCACGCCTACCGGCGCGCCTTCGGCCGACGGCCGCCGGGCCGCACCACGCCCGGCCGCGGGCCCCGGCCGGGTCGCGGCACGGCCGCGGTGACCGTAGACAGGAGGCCGGGGCGGTCGTAGCGGTCGAGTCGGAGGCGGAGGGCCATGCAGCGCAAGGGCGGGCGTCGTGGAGATACGGGCGCACGGGACACGGAAGCGGTCGAGCGGGTCCTGGACGAGCTGTACGGCACGCCTCCGTCCGCGTTCGTCGCCCGCCGCGAGGAACGCGCGGCGGCGGCCAGGACCGACGGCCGCAAGGAGGACGCCCGCCGCATCCACGCCGCCCGCCGGCCCACCCTGGCGGCCTGGGCGGCGAACCTGCTGGCGCACTCCCGGCCGGAGGAGACCCGGCGGTTCCTGGAGCTGGGGCGGGCACTGCGCGAAGCACACCGCACCCTGGACGCCGCCGGGCTCAAGGAGTTGTCGGCGCAGCGCCGGCGCATCGTGGCCGCCCTCTCCCGGCAGGCCGCACAGCTCGCCGGCGAGGCCGGACAGCGGCTGTCCCAGGCGGCGCAGCGGGAGGTCGAGTCGACCCTGGGCGCGGTCCTCGCGGACCCGGACGCGGCCGTCCAGTGGGCCGGAGGCCGCCTGGAGGTCTCCCTGACCCCGCCGTCGGCCTTCCCCTCGGCCACCGCCCCGACGGCACCCGGCCGGACGGCACCGGAGCCGGCACCGCGCCCGAAGGCCTCCCGCACCTCGCCCGGGCCCGGGGCGAAGGACGAACTCGCCGAGCGGCGACGCGAACGGCGGGAGGAACTGGCCGGGGCCGAGCGGGAGGCCGAGCGTGCCGGGCGCCGGCTGCGGGAGGCACGGGCCGAGCAGGCGGACGCGCGGGAGTCGCTCAACACGGCCGACGACGAACTCGCCCGCGTCCGGGAGACGGTGACCGCCGCCGAGGAGCGGCTGCGGGCGGCACACGAGGACCGCGACCGGGCCGAACGCGGCCGGCGGGAGGCGAAGGAGCGGGACCGTGCGGCCGCGCACGCGCTGACCGCGGCCGAGCGCGAGGCGCGGGCCAGTGCGCGCCGGGTGGACCGTTTGGGCGGCCGGGCCGGGTCATACGACTCGTTCGATTGAGTACCCGTACTCATGAGGTGCTTCCCCCCACCGGGGGACGCTGGCCGCACGAGCCACCCACAAGGAGTCAACCGTGCGTATCACCAACCGAGTTCACCGTCCGTCGATCGCGCGTGCCGTCGGCGCCGCGCGATCGGTCGGCGCCCTGGCCCTGGCCGGTGCCGCCGCCGCGGCGGTTCTGACCGGCTGTTCCATGGAGGAGGCCGTCTGCGGCGGGGGCGAGTACCCGGTCCTGAGCGTCGGGGGCACCGGCTCGGCATGTACGCCCAACGGCGAGGAGCCGCCCGAGGGTTACACCCGCTACCCCGAGGGCAAGGTCCCGGAGCATGTGGGCGACGAGTGGGACACCTACTGGCAGACGCACACCGTCGACGAGAACGGGAAGGTCGTGCGGGTGCCCGAGGGCGGGTGACCACCGGTCTCCACGGTCCGAACACCTGCTCTGGGTTGCGGCGGCACATACCACGACGGCGACCATACGTGGTATACCGACTCGGCAGTGAACAGGGCACCAACCGGGGCTGTGCGTCAGCCTTCACGGCCGTGAACCAAGGAGAGTCAACACCATGTCCGAGAGCACGATGCAGTCCGCCACGGAACTGGCCTCGCAGTACAGCGTCCAGGTGACCGACGACCTGGAGCGCAACATCAAGGAGCAGGAACGTGTCAGCACGGAGATCGCGGCTCTCCAGCAGCAACTGGCCGCGCTCCAGCACGACCACGCCCTGCTGGTGAACATGCAGCAGGCACTCGGTATCACGTCGCCGCCGCAGGCTTCGGCGCCGGAGCCCGCGGCCGAGGCGGCCACCGTGCCGGCACCGCGTGACGGCACCGCCCCGAAGCCGGCCCCGGGCAGGCGGACGCGGAGCAAGAAGGCCGGTACCGCGCCCAAGCGCGCCGCCGCCGCGAAGCCGGGTGCCAAGCCGGCCTCGAAGCCGGCCACGAAGAAGGCCACCAGGTCGACCACCACGGCCGCGGCCAGGACGGCCACCGAAGCACCCGCGAAGACGACCACCGAGGCACCCGCGAAGACGACCACCAAGCCGGCCGGCAAGTCGGCGGCCAAGCCCGCCGGGAAGTCCGCGGCGAAGAAGGCACCGGCCCGGGCCACCGCGCAGCCCACGCTGGTGGAGCTGGTGCGCGAGCACCTCGCCGGACAGCGGGAACCGCGTTCCGCCGCCGAGGTCGCCACGGCGCTGGGCGAGGCCCACGCCGGACGCACCGTCAAGACGACGGTCGTGCGCACCACGCTCGAGGGACTCGTCGCCAGGAACCAGGCCCAGCGCACCAAGCAGGGCACCTCGGTCTACTACACCGCCACCGACGCGTCCGCCCCGGCGTCGCCGTCCGCGTCCGCGCAGAAGCAGTCCGCGCAGAAGCAGGACCCCGCCTCGGAGGCCCCGTCCGCGCGGAACGGCGGCTGAGCGACCCCGGCACACTCCGGCACACCCCGGCTGCACGCGACGCGCGGCCGGGTGGGAACGGGGTGAGTATCGGTGGATGGGTGTTGTCCTGCCGGTGCTCTTCGCACTCCTCGCCGCGTTCAGCAACGCGCTGGCCACCGTGCTCCAGCGACGCGCCGCGCTGAGCGTGCCGCAGTCCCAGGGGTTCCGCCCCGGGCTCGTCCTCGATCTGCTGCGGCGGCCCGTGTGGCTCGGCGGCATGCTGGCGGTGGTGGTGGCCGGTGTCGGGCAGGCGGTGGCCCTGGCGACGGGGCCGCTGTCACTCGTACAGCCCCTCTTCGTGCTGGAGCTTCCGCTGGCCCTGCTGCTGGCCTCGCTGCTGACCGGCAACCGGATGCCGGAGGCCATGTGGCTCGCCGTGGGCGGGGTGGTCGTGGGGCTCGGTGTCGCGCTGGCCTCGGCCGCGCCGGACGGCGGGAAGGCCGACGTGCCCCTGGACCGCTGGGCCCCGGCGCTGGCGGCCTGCGCCGGGGCGGCCGTACTGCTGGCGGCGGCGGGTCTGAAACGGCCCGTCGGCAAGGCCCGCGCCGGGTGCCTCGGCGCGGCCACCGCGGTGTGCTACGCGCTGACGGCGGCACTGATGAAGGACTCCATGCGCGTCCTGGACGCCGACGGCGTCGTCGGCTTCCTCACCGCCTGGCAGACCTACGGCTTCGCCGCGGCCGGGGTGTGCGCCGTGCTCCTGCTGGAGCACGCCATGCAGGGCGGTCCGCTGGTCGCCTCGCAGCCCGCGCTCACACTGGGCGACGCGACGGTGAGTCTCCTGCTCGGCGTGGTCCTGTACCGGGAGGACGTACGCGGCGACTGGTGGGTCGTGCCGCAACTGCTCGGGGTGGCCCTCGTCGTCGTGGGGGTCCTCAGCCTGGCCCGGCGCGGCGCGGACCTGCGCACCGCCCAGTGACGTACGCCCTCGTCACGACGCCGTTCGCCGCTCGCGCCCCGTGCCCCGCCCGCGCGGGTGACCGGGATGCCCGCGGCGACCTCTTGGTGCACAGTGGGCACCATCCTTCAAGGAGGCCGTGTGACCAGCAACATGAGCGCCGCGATGCCCGCGCTCGGCGTCCATTCCGAGGTCGGCAGGCTGCGCAGGGTCCTGGTGTGTTCTCCCGGCCTCGCGCACCGGAGACTGACCCCCACCAACTCCGACGAGTTGCTCTTCGACGACGTCATGTGGGTGGAGAACGCCCAGCGCGACCACGCCGCCTTCGTCGGCGAACTGCGCCGGCGCGGGGTGGAGGTGGTGGAGCTGCACGACCTGCTGGCGCAGATCATGGCGATCCCGGAGGCCAAGGCGTGGCTCCTGGACCGGAAGATCGTCGCCAACCAGGTCGGCACCGGCCTCATCGACGCGACCCGGGCCTACCTGGAGTCGCTGTCGCCGCGGGAACTCGCCGAGTACCTGGTCGGCGGGCTCGCCACCGGTGACCTGCCCGAGGACTTCCGGTCCCCGCACCTCGCACTGGCCCGCGAGGCCACCGGCGCCCGCGAGTACCTGATGCCGCCGCTGCCCAACACCCTGTACCCGCGGGACACCACCAGCTGGCTGTACGGCGGGCTCACCCTCAATACGCTGTACTGGTCCGCGCGGCACGACGAGACGCTGCTGATGAAAGCGATCTACACCTTCCACCCCGACTTCAGGGGCTCGACGGTGTGGTGGGGCGACCCCGAGCGGGACTGGGGCCAGGCCACCCTCGAGGGCGGTGACGTCATGCCGGTGGGCAACGGGGTGGTCCTCATGGGCATGAGCGAGCGCACCTCGCGGCAGGCCGTCACCCAGGTCGCCGCCGCCCTGTTCCGCAACGGCGCCGCCGAGCACGTCGTCGTCGCCGGGATGCCGAAACTGCGGTCCGCCATGCACCTGGACACGGTCTTCACCTTCGCCGACCGCGACGTGGTGACCCTCTACCCGCGCATCATGGACGCGGTGCGCACCTTCTCGCTGCGGCCGGGCGACCGGGCTCCCGGCTTCGACGTGATCGACGAGGGGACGACGCCCTTCGTCGATGTCGTCGCCAAGGCCCTCGGGCAGCCGAAGCTGCGGGTGGTGGAGACCGGCGGCGACGCCTACGCCTCCGAGCGCCAGCAGTGGGACAGCGGCAACAACGCCCTCGCGGTGGAACCGGGAGTGGTGTTCACCTACGACCGCAACACCCTGACCAACGCGCTGCTGCGCGAGGCCCGGGTGGAGGTCGTCACCGTCGTGGGCGCGGAACTGGGCCGGGGGCGCGGTGGCGGGCACTGCATGACGTGTCCCCTGGTGCGGGACCCCGTGGACTTCTGACCCCGGCGGCCCGGGCGGCCTCAGCGGTCTCAGCGGCCTCAGCGGTCTCAGCGGTCTCAGCGGTCTCAGCGGTCTCAGCGGCAGAACCCGTACGCCTGCTCCAGCCACCGGTGCAGCGCCGTGTGCACGCTGCCGGGGAGCACGCTGAGCTGTTCGATGGCGGCCCGGTCCCCCGCGGACGGCGCGATGCCCGCGGCGGTCAGCAGGGCGAGCAGGTCGAGACGGCGCAGGTCCACGGGGTCGACGCGGCAGGGCACGCGCTCGGCGGGGTCGGGCGGCTGGAGCAGGAAGTCGCCCCGGGTGTCGCAGGCGCGCGGGCGCGTCGGGGCGGCGGCGGTCGGAGCAGTCGTCGTGTGCATACCGCGGTCCTCCACTTGAGGGGTCACTCGGTCGGGTCACCGTTCTTGACGGGATGAGACACCGCGACGCCGACCTCGGTTGCGGACGGCCGCGAGGACCACACGGCGGATGCAATCGGCGTCTTGTCGCACGAACCGTCCGGACGGGCGGACGCCCAGGCCGACGGCCCCGCGGCCCCGGCCGCTGCGCCGTACGAGTGGTGCGTTCACGAACTCGGCCGTACGGTCGAACGGGGAAAACGGGAAGCGGAGACAAGCGACCCCGAGACGGCCGGGAGCAGACATGGGCAGGAACCCGATGAGGGCAGCGGTCACACTCTGTGCCGCCGCCGCGCTGGCAGTACCCCTGGGCACGGCCTCCGCCGCACCGTCGGCGCAGCCGGCGGCGCGGACCCAGCAGACGCAGGATCCGGTGCTGGTCGACTGCTCCGGGCAGCCGCAGATCGGGCCGGATTCGTACATCCTCGCCTGCGGGGACGGCAACAGCCGCCTGGTCTCCCTGCGCTGGTTCCGCTGGGACCCGCAGGCCGCGGTGGGCCGGGGCACCAACGCCGTCAACGACTGCGACCCCTACTGCGCCGCGGGCGCGTTCCACTCGTACCCGGTGACCGTGCGGCTCGACATGCCGACGGGCGGGGAGCAGGGGACGGGCGAGCGCCACTTCACCCGGATCACCCTCACCTACACCGACGGCAGGCCGGACGGGTCGCCGCGCACGGTGACCTACCCCCTGCCCGGCTGACGGGCTGACGGGCGGGACAGGTCAGTCCGGCAGCACCAGCCGGCAGGTGTCCCCCGGCTGGAGACGCACCTCGCGGTCCGGCAGCCGGACGTCGATCGGCAGCGGTCCGGCCGCGGGCACGGCGATCTCCAGCCGGCCGTGCTCCAGCCGGAACCGCACGCCCCAGTGGCCCTGGTAGCGCACGGAGAACCCGTACGAGGACAGCTCCGGCAGGGGCACCGGGTCCAGCCACAGCGCGCCCGCGCGGGTCTCCAGGCCGGTCAGGCCGCGCTGGACCAGGTCGAGGGTGCCCGCCATGGCACCGAGGTGGATGCCCTCGCCGGTGGTGCCGCCCTGGAGGTCGGCGACGTCCCCCTTGAGCGCCTCCTGGAAGTAGGCCCAGGCCTCGGCGCGGCGGGCGCGGGCCAGGATCCAGCCGTGGACGAGTCCGCTGAGGGTGGAGCCGTGACTGGTGCGGGCCAGGTAGTGGTCGACGGTGCGCTGCCAGGTCGCCTCGTCCAGGCGGTGTCCCAGGCGTCCGAAGAGGGAGCGGAGTTCGGCCGGGGAGAACAGGTAGCCCAGCATCAGGACGTCGGCCTGCTTGGACGCCTGGTAGTTGTTGACGCTGTCGTTCTCGGCCTCCAGGACGCGGTCCAGGCGCCGGATGTCGCCGTACCGCTCGCGGTAGCCCGCCCAGTCGAGTTCGGCGAGTTCGCCGTATCCCTCGAACTGGCTGACGACGCCCTCGTGGAAGGGCACGTGGAGGGTGCGGGAGACGCTGTCCCACTGTTCCAGTTCCGTGTCGTCCAGGGCGGTGCGCTCGACGAGTTCGCGGCGGCGGGGTTCGGGCAGGCCGTCGAGGACCTCCAGGGTGCGGGACAGGACCCAGGCGGCGGTGACGTTGGTGTACGCGTTGTCGTCGAGGCCCGGCCGGTCGGCGCCGGGGTAGGCCTCGTGGTACTCGTCGGGGCCGACCACGCCCCGGATGCGGTGCCGCCCCAGGCGTTCGTCCCAGGTGGCGGAGTCGGCCCAGAAGCGCGCGATCTGCAGCAGCATCTCGGCGCCCTTGGTGTGCAGGAACTCGGCGTCGCCGCTGGCCTCGCAGTACTGCCACACGTTGTACGCGATGGCGGAGCCCACGTGGTGCTGAAGGTGCGAGTGGTCGGGGAGCCAGCGGCCCGAGCGCGGGTTGAGGTGCAGTTGCTGGGTCTCCTCGCGGCCGTCGCTGCCGCTCTGCCAGGGGTAGAGCGCGCCCCGCCTCCCCATCGCGCGGGCGGCGGTGCGGGCCCTCTCCAGGCGGCGGTGCCGGTAGTGGAGCAGGGCGCGGGACACCTCGGGGAAGTGCAGGTTCAGGTAGGGCAGGACGAACAGCTCGTCCCAGAAGACGTGGCCGCGATAGGCCTCCCCGTGCAGTCCGCGCGCCGGTACGCCGACATCGAGGTCGGCGGTGTGCGGGGAGAGGGTCTGGAGCACGTGGAAGAGGTGCAGGCGCAGGATGCTGCCCGCCTCGCCGGGGACCTCCAGTTCGGCCCGGCGCCACAGCTGTCCCCAGGCGGTGCGGTGGCTGACCAGCAGGTCGTCGAAGCCGGGGGCTTCGGCCACCCGGTCGACGGCGGCCTGGAGCGGGTCGCTGATCGCCGGGTCGCGCGAGGTGTGCAGGGCGACGACCTTGTCGACGACGGCGGTGCGGCCCGGTTCGGCACGCAGGGCGGCGCGCTGCGTGACGCACAGGTGCTCGCGCGCGGCGGTGACCGGCGCGCCGGCGGTGGTGCGGGCGGCCATGCCGATCCGGGTGTCGGAGGTGCGGGTCCGGCAGCGCAGCCACACCGTGTCGTCGTCGGCGCTTCCGGTGTGCACGTGCGTGAGGTGGTGGCCGTCGAGGTCCCGGTAGCGCGGCACCCCGGAGTTGGTGACACCGCCGTCGAGAGCGGCCTCCACCTCCAGGTCGACCGGGCCGCCCTCGGCGGTGAACTCCGTGCGCAGGGCGGCGAGGTGGGGATCGGCCATGTGCACCAGCCGCAGCTGGCGCACGGAGAGCACGCGCTCCCCGTCGAGGCCGAAGCGGGTGAGCCGTTCCAGGACGCCCGAGTCCAGGTGCACGGTCTGGCGGTGGTCGAGCACCTCGGCGGTGTCCGGCGTGAGCCAGTCGCCCCCGGTGGTCCTGAAGCGCAGCGGCAGCCAGTTCGGGAGGTTGACCATGTCCTCGTTCTCGACCTCGCGCCCCGCGACGGTGGAGGTGAGCCGGTTGTAGCAGCCGGCCACGTAGGTGCCCGGGTAGTGCGTGTCGTCCGCGGCGCACTCGGGCAGCGCGCCGCGGGTGGCGAAGTAGCCGTTGCCGAGGGTGCACAGGGACTCGCGCAGCCGCTCCTCGGCGGCGTCGTAGTGGTCGTAGTCCCAGGTCGACGGGGTCGCGGTCACCGCGACCCCTCCCAGGTCCAGTCGGCGACCTCGGGCAGGTCCACGCCGTGTTCGCGGATCCAGTCGTGGTGCCGCTGCCGGACGTCCTCCATCCGCTGCCGCAGGGCCGCCGCGCGCACGGCGAGGCCGGGCACGCGGTCGATGACATCCATGACGAGGCGGTAGCGGTCCAGGTCGTTGCCGACCACCATGTCGAACGGCGTGGTGGTGGTCCCGATCTCCTTGTAGCCGCGCACGTGCAGGTGGGCGTGGCCGGTGCGCCGGTAGGCGAGCCGGTGGATCAGCCAGGGGTAGCCGTGGTAGGCGAAGATCACCGGCTTGTCGGCGGTGAACAGGCCGTCGTACT
This sequence comes from Streptomyces coelicoflavus, assembly GCF_045041415.1. NCBI lineage: Bacteria > Bacillati > Actinomycetota > Actinomycetes > Kitasatosporales > Streptomycetaceae > Streptomyces > Streptomyces coelicoflavus. Next base: position 304,189 of record NZ_CP108218.1, read on the forward strand.
CGAAGTCGCTCATGCCGTGCGGGTGTTCCCCGCTGGGCAGCAGGCGGGCGATGTCGACGACGTTGACGACGCGCACGGCGAGTTCGGGCAGGTGCCGGCGGATCAGCTGGGCGGCGGCCAGGATCTCCTGGGTCGGTACGTCGCCGGCGCAGGCGAGGACCACGTCGGGTTCGCGGCTGCCGTCCTCGGTGCCGGCCCAGTCCCAGACGCCGGCGCCGCGCGCGCAGTGCGCCTTGGCCTGGTCCATGGTCAGCCAGTCGAAGCAGGGCTGTTTGCCGGCCACGATCACGTTGACGTAGTCGCGGCTGCGCAGCGCGTGGTCGGCGACGGAGAGCAGGGTGTTGGCGTCCGGCGGCAGGTAGACCCGTACGGCTTCGGGGCTCTTGTTGAGGATGTGGTCGACGAAGCCGGGGTCCTGGTGGGAGAAGCCGTTGTGGTCCTGGCGCCACACGTGGGAGGTGAGCAGGTAGTTGAGGGAGGCGATCGGCGCGCGCCAGGGCAGGCGTCGCGTGACGCGCAGCCATTTGACGTGCTGGTTGACCATCGAGTCGACGATGTGGACGAAGGCCTCGTAGCAGGAGAACAGTCCGTGCCGGCCGGTGAGGAGGTAGCCCTCCAGCCAGCCCTGGCAGGTGTGTTCGGACAGGATCTCCATCACGCGGCCGTGCCGGTCCAGGTCCTCGTCGACGGGCAGCGTCCGCTCCTGCCAGGCCTTGCCGCTGGCGGCGTAGACGGCCTGGAGGCGGTTGGAGGCGGTCTCGTCGGGGCCGACGAGGCGGAAGTCGCGCCGGTCCGCGGTGGCGTCCATGACGTCCCGGAGCAGGTCGCCGAGGACGCGGGTGGGTTCGTGCATGCGCGCGCCGGGTTCCTCGACGGGCACGGCGTACTTCTCCAGCGGGGGCACGGGCAGCTCGCGCAGGAGGAGGCCGCCGTTGGCGTACGGGGTGGCGCCGAGGCGGCGGGGTCCCTCCGGGACGGCGGCGAGGACGGCGGGCCGCGGCGCCCCGGCGTCGTCGAACAGCTCCTCGGGGCGGTAGGAGCGCAGCCACTGCTCCAGCTGCGCGAGGTGCTCCGGGTTGGTGCGTACGGCGGACAGGGGCACCTGATGGGCGCGCCAGGTGTTCTCCACGGGCAGTCCGTCGACCTCGGCGGGGCCGGTCCAGCCCTTCGGGGTGCGCAGGACGATCATGGGCCAGCGGGGGCGGCCGGTGGCCCCCTCCTCGCGGGCGGCGCGCTGGATCGCGGCGATGCGGTCGAGGGCGGTGTCCATGGCGCGGGCGGTCGCGCGGTGGACGGCGGCGGGTTCGTCGCCGGTGACGTGGATCGGGTCGTGGCCGTAGCCGCGCAGGAGTTCGTCCAGCTCGGTCTCGGGGAGGCGGGCGAGCACCGTCGGGTTGGCGATCTTGTAGCCGTTGAGGTGCAGGATCGGCAGGACGGCGCCGTCGTGCACGGGGTCGAGGAACTTGTTGGAGTGCCAGGACGTGGCCAGCGGGCCGGTCTCCGCCTCGCCGTCGCCGATCACGCAGGCGACCACCAGGTCCGGGTGGTCGAAGGCGGCGCCGTAGGCGTGCGAGAGGGCGTACCCCAGTTCGCCGCCCTCGTGGATGGAGCCCGGCGTCTCGGGCGCGACGTGGCTCGGTACGCCGCCGGGGAAGGAGAACTGCTTGAACAGCCGGGCCATGCCGGCCGCGTCCCGGGTGATGTCCGGGTAGGTCTCGGTGTACGAGCCCTCCAGCCACGCGTTGGCGAGCACGGCGGGCCCGCCGTGGCCGGGGCCCCAGACGCACAGGGCGTCGAGGTCGCGGGCCTTGATCACCCGGTTGAGGTGGGTGTGGACCAGGTTGAGGCCGGGTGAGGTCCCCCAGTGGCCGAGCAGGCGCGGCTTGACGTGCTCGGCGCGCAGGGGTTCGGCCAGCAGGGGGTTGGCCATGAGGTAGATCTGGCCGACGGAGAGGTAGTTCGCGGCGCGCCAGTGGGCGTCCAGGCCGGCGAGCTCCTCGTCGGTGAGTTCGGTGGGCGCCTGCTGCGTGTCGACGGACATCGGTGGTCCTTCCGTGTCGGGACAGCCGGTCGGGGCGCGCGGGCACGGGGTGCCCGTGCACATCCCAACCCTGCGCCGACCGGGCGGGTACCCGAGAGGGCCGTTCGGGTCACGTGGTGTTCCGAACGGGTCACGGAGGGCCGCTGGCGCGGTGCGGTGGGCGGCAGTGCGTGACGAGAGCAGCACGGCCGTCACCGGCGCCGACCCCGGTGTCGACCGTGCCGACCCACCGGGTACCCCAACTTCTCTGTCACACACAGGAGTTGTCCCGAATTCGCGGCAGGGCTCCGGGGCGGCGGCGCGGTGGGCCCGTGACGTGCCCCGCGAGCACCCGAGAATACCCCCCTGGGTATATCTGTTACGGTGGCCGAGAGAGATACCCCAGGGGGTAATCCGGAAACGGAAGGAGAGCGTGCCGTGTTCTTTGTCGACGTCCTGGAGACCGAGGGCCTGGGCAACCGCAGCTACCTGGCGGGCGGCCCCGGCTCGGCCGTGGTCGTGGACCCGCCGCGGGACATCGACCGCGTCGTCGCCGCGGCCGCCCGGCGCGGGGTGCGGATCACCGCCGTCGCCGAGACCCACGTCCACAACGACTACGTCACCGGCGGCCTGGAGCTGGCCCGCCTCACCGGCGCGCGCTATCTGGTGCCGGCCGGGGCCGAGGTGGCGTACGCGCGGGTGGCGGTGGCCGACGGCGACGTGGAGCCGGTCGACGCGGGGCTGGAGCTGCGGGCGGTGGCCACACCGGGTCACACCCCGCACCACACCTCGTACGTCCTCCAGGAGGCGGGGCGGGCCGTGGCCGCCTTCACGGGTGGTTCGCTGCTGATCGGCACCGTGGGGCGGCCCGACCTCGTGGAGCCGCGGCTCACCGAGGAGCTGGCCCGCGCACAGCACGCCTCCGCGCACCGTCTCGCGGGGCAGCTCGAGGACGGCGTGAGCGTGCTGCCCACGCACGGCTTCGGCAGCTTCTGCTCCTCCTCGGCCTCCGGCGGCGAGCACAGCACCATCGGCGCCGAGAAGGCCGCCAACCCGGCGCTCGTCCAGGACGTGGAGACGTTCGTACGGGAGCTGCTGGCCGGGCTGGACGACGTGCCGGCGTACTACGCGCACATGGCGCCGGTGAACGCCGACGGCCCCGCCCCGCTGGACCTCACCGAACCCCGGCGCGCCGACGCGGACGACATAGCCCGGCGTCTCGCCGCCGGCGAGTGGGTCGTGGACCTGCGCTCCCGGGTGGCCTTCGCCGCCGGTCATGTCGCCGGGTCGCTCAACTTCGAGGTCGACGGTCAGCTCGCGACGTATCTGGCCTGGATGGTCCCGTGGGGCAGGCCGGTGACGCTGCTCGCGCACAGCGCCGACGACCTGGCCCGCGCCCAGCGCGAACTGGCCCGGGTGGGCATCGACCGGCCGGCCGCGGCGGCGGTGGGCTCTCCGGCCGACTGGGTCGCGGACGGGGACCGGCCGGCCTCGTTCCGCCGTGCCACCTTCGCCGAGCTGGCCGCGGCGCGGCGGCGCGACGAGGACGTGGTGGTCGTGGACGTGCGCCGGGACGCCGAACGCGCCCAGGGGTGGGTCGGAGGCAGCGTGCATCTGCCCGTCCACGAGATCCACCGTCGCCTGGACGAGGTGCCGCCGGGCACGGTGTGGGTGCACTGCGCGGGCGGGATGCGCGCGGCGGTCGCCGCCTCCGTGCTGGACGCCGCCGACCGGGAGGTGGTCGCGGTCGACGACGGTTTCGCCGCGGCGGCCGAGGCCGGTCTCCCGCTCGTGACGCCCTCGGACGACGCCGCCGCATGACGCCGCTGATCCTCGCGCTGTTCGCCGGCGCCGCGGCCGGCGTGTCCCTGGGCGCGCTGGGGGCGGGCGGCAGCATCCTCACCGTGCCCGCGCTCATCTACCTGCTCGGCTTCACCCCGACGGCGGCGACCACCGCGAGCCTCGTCGTCGTGATCGTCACGTCGGTGACCGCGCTGCTGGCGCACGCCAGGGCAGGGGCCGTGCGGTGGCGGGCCGGGCTGTTGTTCGCGGCGGCGGGTGTGCTGCCCGCCGCCGGGGCCGGAGCCCTGTCGGCACGGGTCCCGGAGACGGTGCTGACGCTGCTGTTCGCGGCGCTGGCCGCGCTGGCCGGCCTGCACATGCTGGGCCGGCGCACACCCCGCGAGAAGGGCACCGTGTCGGGTGCGCGCGCGGCCGGGGCCGGGGCCGGCCTCGGCGCGGTGACCGGCTTCCTCGGGGTCGGCGGCGGCTTCCTCGCGGTGCCGGCGCTCGTGACCGTCCTCGCGGTGCCGATGAGCGCGGCGGTGGGCACGAGCCTGCTGGTGGTCGGGGCGAACGCGCTGGTGGCCCTCGCCGCCCGGGCGTACTCCTCGGTACACCTGGACCTCACGCTGCTCCTGCCGTTCCTGGCGGCCGCGGTCCTCGGCGCGTGGGACGGCAGACGGCTGGCCGCGAAGGTCTCCCCGGGGACGCTGCGGCGCGTCTTCGGTGCCGTGCTGCTCGCCGTGGCCGTGGCGATGGGCGCGACGGCGGTACTGTGACCCGCCGACCCGCCCACCGCCCGGCCCGCCTGCCGGCGTCAGGCCAGGGAGAGGAAGAGCTTCTCCAGCCGGGCCCGCATCTGCGCCGAGTCCCGGACCTCCGGGTCGTCACTGGTCATGCACTGCTGCAGCCCCGTGGCGATGATCGAGAACCCGGCCCGGTCCAGGGCCCGGGAGACGGCGGCGAGCTGCGTGACCACGTCCTCGCAGTCCCGGCCCTCCTCGATCATCCGGATGACTCCCGCGAGCTGCCCCTGGGCGCGCCGCAGCCGGTTCAGCGCCGACTTCAGTTCGTCGGCCGACATGTCGAGCTCCACGCTTCTCCCTCTCCTCCACCCGATACCTCACCGAACCCCACATACCCCCGCGGGTATCCTACCGCGCGGGGGGACGAACAACGAGAAAGGTCTCGCTCCGTGAACACCCCCGCAGCACCCGCCACCTCACCCACCACACTGACCACCGGGCAGGCGGCGGCCCGCCTGGCCGAGTTCACCGTCGTCGACGTCCGCTCCCCCGGCGAGTACTCCGGCGGCCACCTGCCCGGCGCCCACAACGTTCCGCTGGAGCGCCTCGACGAGGCCGCCGGCGCCCTGGCGACGGCCGCCGCCCGCGGGCCGCTGCTGCTCGTGTGCGCCTCCGGGAACCGGTCCGCCAAGGGCTGCGCGCAACTCGCGGCGGGGGACGTCGCGGCGGCGACCCTCGAGGGCGGCACGAGCGCCTGGGCGGCGGCCGGTCACCCCGTCGAGCGTCCGGCCGGGGCGCGTACGCCGTGGCCCATGGACCGGCAGGTGCGCCTCGCCGCCGGGTCGCTCGTCGCCGCCGGCTTCGTGGCCGGACGCTTCTGGCGGCCCGCCCACTGGCTGTCCGGCGCGATAGGCGCGGGACTGGTGTTCTCCGGGGTGACCAACACCTGCGGCATGGCCGCGGCACTGGCCCGGCTGCCCCACAACCGGCCCACCGGGGACGTCGCCTCCTTCAAGGAGACGCTGGCCCGGCTGGCCGCCTGAGCCGCACCGACGACGGCGGGCGCCGATCCCTTCCGGGGTCGGCGCCCGCCAATTTTGCATGTCGTGCATCTTTGCATACCATGCAACTTATGTCGGAGAAGGGTGCCGCGGGGGGCGGTCTGCGGGAGCGGAAGAAGCGGGCCACACGTGCCGCTCTGGCCGAGGCCGCGGTGCGTCTCGCCGCCGAGCACGGGGCGGAGAAGGTCACCGTCGAGGCGATCAGCGCCACGGCCGGGGTGTCCGTTCGCACCTTCTTCAACTACTTCGACAGCCGCGACGACGCCTTCGTGGTCATCGACGCGGACGCGGGCGCACGCATGCGGCGCGCCGTCCTGGAAGCACCCGCCGGACTCTCCCCGCTGGCAGCCCTGCGCGAGGCCATGGCGGCGGAGCTGGCCGAGGCGGAACAGCAGCACGAGCTGTGGCGGCTGCACGCCGAGGTCCTGCATGCCTCGCCGCATCTCCTGGCGCGCGGCGTCGGGGCCCACATGGCGGCCGAGGCGGACTTGGCCGACGCCATCGCCCTGCGCCTGCGCGGGGACGGCGACACGGGCGGGGACGGGTCGGGGCTCTACCCGCGGCTGCTGGCCGCGGTGGCGGGCGCCGCGGTGCGCACCAGCGTGGACCACTGGTCCGCCCACCAGGAGGAAGCCGCCTTCCTCGACGTCTTCCACGAGGTCTTCACCCTCCTCGCCGCCGGACTCCCGGCACCCTCCGCGTAGCCTCCGCGCCGGGCTCGCGACCCCACAGGACCACCACCGAAAGAGAAGCCGTGACCGCTGCACAGGCGCCTGCCGACGCGCCGCCCACCTCCATGAACCACCGGCAGATACTCCAGGCGATGTCGGGCCTGATGGCCGGCATGTTCGTCGCGATCCTGGCCGGCACCGTCGTGGCCAACGCGCTGCCCACGATCATCGCCGACCTGGGCGCCAGCCAGTCCTCCTACACGTGGGTCGTCACCTCCGAGCTGCTCGCGATGACCGCGACGGTGCCCCTGTGGGGCAAGCTCTCCGACCTCTTCAACAAGAAGCTGCTGCTCCAGCTGTCGCTGAGCATGTTCGTGGTCGGCTCGCTGCTGGCCGGCTTCTCGCACGGGGTCGGGCTGCTGATCTTCAGCCGGGTCGTGCAGGGCATCGGCGCGGGCGGTCTGACCGCGCTCGCGCAGGTCGTGATGGCCTCCGTCATCCCGCCCCGCCAGCTGGGCAAGTACGCCGGTATCTTCGGCGCCGTCTTCGCGGTGGGCACCGTGGCCGGACCGCTGGTCGGCGGTGTCCTGGTGGACACCTCGTGGCTGGGCTGGCGCTGGTGCTTCTTCATCGGCGTGCCGTTCGCGCTGCTCGCCATCGCCCTGCTCCAGCGCACCCTGCGCCTGCCCACCGTGAAGCGCGAGGCGCGCATCGACTGGCTCGGCGCCTTCCTGATCGTCGCCGGTGTCTGCGCGCTGCTCATCTGGGTGTCGCTGGCCGGCAACGAGTTCGACTGGGCCTCCTGGCAGACGGGTGCCCTCACGGTCGGCGGCGTCCTGCTGCTGGTCGCGGCGGTGTTCGTCGAGGCCCGCACCGACGAGCCGGTCATCCCGCTCGGCATCTTCCGCAACCGCACGGTCACCCTCACCACCGTCGCCAGCCTCCTGGTCGGTGTCGCCATGTTCGGCGGGACCGTCTTCCTCTCGCAGTACTTCCAGATCTCCCTGGGCAAGTCGCCGACCGTCGCGGGCCTGATGAGCCTGCCGATGATCCTCGGCCTGCTGGTGTCCTCCACCGTCGCCGGACAGGTGATCAGCCGGACCGGCAAGTGGAAGCGGTACCTGGTGGCGGGCGCGGTGATCATGGCCGTCGGCCTGGCGCTGCTGGCCACGATCGACGCGAAGACCGACTTCGGCCTGCTCAGCCTCTACATGGCGATCCTGGGCGTCGGCGTCGGCATGCTGATGCAGAACCTGGTGCTGGCCGCCCAGAACGACGTGCCGGCCGCCGACCTGGGCGCCGCGACCTCCGTGCTGTCGTTCTTCCGCAGCATGGGCGGCACCATCGGCGTCAGCGTCCTCGGCGCGATCCTCGCCAACCGGGTCGCCAGTGAGACGACCAAGGGACTGAGCGACGCGGGCATCACCGTGCCGGGTGGAGAGGGCTCCGGCGGGAGCAGCGTCCCGGACATGTCCACGCTGCCCGCCCCGATGCGGACGATCGTCGAGCACGCCTACGCGGTCGCCACGGCCGACCTGTTCCTGATCGCCACGCCGTTCGCGGTGCTGGCGCTGGTCGCCGTCGTCTTCATCAAGGAGAAGCCGCTGAAGACCACCAGCGGCATGGAGCGTCTGGCCGAGGAGTCCGGCGAGGGCCCGGCCGCACCGGTCGACAAGGACCCGGCGGCGCCCGTCGCCTAGCAGGCACCCGACCGCGGTGGGGCCGCCCGTCCGATCCGGACGGGGCGGCCCCTTTGTCGCGTCGGGCGCCCGTCAGCCCCGGGCCATCGCTATCGATCCGGCCAGCCGCTCCCCCGCCTCGTAGATCATGTACGGGACCCCGTGGTCGGTGCCGAAACTCGGCGCCGCCGCGCGGCCGTTCTCCGGTGCGGAGCCGCGGGAGTCGTAGAAGACGCCGAGGTGCCTGCGGAGCGAGAAGTCGTTGCCGACCTCGGTGATCATCAGGTCGCCGCCGCTCTCCTTGTCCTTGTTGTAGACGACGTACGTGCTGTCGTTCCGGTGCAGCAGGTGCGGGCCGCCCACGTTGACCGCGCCGACGTCGCCGTGGCGCACCAGGGGCTCCTGGGCGAACGTCCAGGAGCGGCCGTCGGCGGACCATCCCCAGCCGATGTCACGGTGGTTGGTCGTGTTGTTGACCATGAAGACCATGACGTAGTGGGCGCCGCGCGAGGGCAGTTCGTGCGGGAAGACCCGCGCGTAGGAGGTCTCGGTGGTGCCGGAGGGCAGCATCGAGGTGGTCAGCACGACCTTGTCGTAGGTGAAGTGGATGCCGTCGGCGGAGCGGGCGAGCCGGGTCGTGGTGTTCTCGCCGTGGAAGTACAGCCACATCTCCTTCCGCCCCGCGTGCCACATCACGTGCGGCGAGGAGACGTGGCTGACGGAGTAGTGCGGCGACCACTTGTTGGAGACGATCGGGTTGTGCGGGTACTCCGTGAAGGGGCCCTCCAGCGAGTCGCCGTAGGCCAGGCAGATGCCGCCGGGGGCATCGTGCGGGGCGTAGTAGAGGTAGTAGCGGCCGAGCCGGCCGCTCGCGGGCAGCCGGTCGTAGACGCCGCGGACGGTCGGGAAGATGATCTCGCCGGTGGGGTTGTAGGCGAGTTGGGACGGGGTGAGCAGGGTGCGGACGTAGGTGTAGTCGGGGAATCCGCCGGGCGCTGCGGAGGCGGTGGGCACGGCGGTGGCGCCGAGCGCGAGGGCGGCGCCGGTGGCGGCCGTGCCCTTCAGGAACAGACGGCGGTCGAGGTGCGGCTCGTGCATGTCGTCTCCTGGGTGAGGGGATGTAACACGTGCGGATGTGTCACAGGTACAGGGCGGCGGTGACGCACATGCCGCCCAGGGCGACCAGCCACACGTAGGGCAGGGTGCGGACCATGACCTGCTGCGGGCTGACGCCCGCGTACTGCGCGGCCCACACGGTCTGCGTGCTGGTCGGGTCGGCGACGCCGAAGACCTGGTTGTACGAGGTGGCCATGCCGAGGACGGCGACGGCCGGGTAGATGCCGGTGGCGATGAGGACGCCCGCGATGCCCGCGCCGAGCCCGAACACGTTGAGCGGGCCGCGGTACAGGCACAGTGGCACCAGCACGGTGAAGACGACGACGAACAGCACCGGGTTCTGCGGGCTGACCGCCTTCATCAGCGGCTCCAGCGCGTCCACCGCGCCGGGGAGTTTGACGGCCGCGAGCAGGATGCCGATCGCCACGAACAGGGCGAGCGGTGGCGCGGCCACCTCGAAGCCGCCGTACAGGGTGCGCAGCAGGCGCTTGTTCATCTCGCCGGGCCGGGTGGTGGTGACCAGCGCGTAGAGCACACCGGCCAGCATCGAGGGGATGATGGCCACGTCCAGGCCGAGGGCCAGGACGAGCGGGATCACCGGGGCGAGCAGCGCGTACCAGGGTGCGTCGCCGAGGCGTTCGCGGCGCGAGGACGGGCGGGCGGAGACCGACTTGAGCGACCAGGCGTGCTCGGTGCCGCGCCGCCGGTTCTCGATGACGACGTAGGCGACGGCGGCGACCAGGGCGAACGGGAAGAGCTTCACCATGAAGCCGCGGACGGTGTCGACGGGCAGGTCGAGGGCGGTGGAGAAGAACTGCCAGACGGGCAGTTCGAAGGGGACGCCGACCGCGATGCCCATCAGCACCGTGCCCGCGGCGGTCACCTTGGGTACGCCGACCGCGACCATCGCGGGGATGCCGATGATCCCGGCCAGCATCGCGGCCGGCGCGGAGCCGGTGACGGTGCCGACGAGCGCCGAGACGGCGAGGACGCCGAGGGCGACGACGGTGGGCCGGTCGCCGCCGAACTCGACGATCTTGCGGACGAGGGTGCCGGCGATGCCGGTCTCGTCGAGCAGTTTGCCGAGCCAGGAGCCGAGGATGATGGCGACCATCGTCGCCGCGAGCGCCGGGGCGCCCTCCTGGAGCACCGTGTCCAGGACGCTGTTCTCGCCGGTCAGGGGCGCGCCGGAGAGGAAGGCGATGACCACGGCCAGCAGCACCAGCGCGAACGCGGTGGGGAGCTTGCGGGTGAGCATCGCGGCGACGCCGGCCGCCATGACGAGGAGGATGACGACACCCATGGGTCAGTTCTCTCTTCTTGCGTCACGTGCGGGTGGTGGGGTGGGCGTGCCCTCGACCTCGGCGGCCAGGGCGGCGGTCAGCAGCAGGGGGCTGCGCCCGAGTCCGCAGACGGTACGGGCGTAGGCGTGGGCGGCCACTTCTTCGGCGCCGGCGACGTGGCCGGGTACGCGCAGCCGGCCCAGGCGCAGGGCACTGTGGCCCAGGGCGTGCTTGAGGGCGGCCTTCGCGGGGCCGTGGTGGAGGTGGACGTGCACCGCCTCGTGGGCGAGCGCGGCCGCCCGTACGGAACCGGGCGGATACCAGTCGCGCCAGCCCCGGGCGTCGACGACCCGTTCGGCGAGCGCGAGGGTGTCGGTGAAGAGCTCCACCGTGGGCGGTCTGGAGGTGTAGCGGGCGAGCAGCCCCAGCTCCAGACCGCCGTCGCGCTCCACGACCCTCGCCTCGCAGCCGACGGGCGCGAGCGCGGCGCCGAACGCGTCGGCCGCCCGCGCCCACCGGCGCAGCAGCTCCGGGTCGCGGTGCTCGTGGGTCGGGGTGGCGGCCAGCAGCCGTACGGCCCAGCCGATGTCGTCGGTGGCGGCGAGGTCCGCCCGCGCGGGGGCGTTCCTGACGGTCATTCGCGCACCTCCAGTACGGCGACCACCGGTTCGTCGGCGGCACGCGAGCGCAGTTCGCTGCGGGCGAGGGCGAGCAGCGGCTCCGGGTCCAGGACGCCGGAGAGGTCGGCGATGCGGGAGCCGAGCAGCAGCCGTACGGCGGGGGCTCGGACGCCTCCGTCGCCGTAGGAGGTGTGCTCGGCGACCAGCTTGGCCAGCACCTCGGGGGCGGCGGCGACGGTGGTCGCCTCGACCCGGGCGTCGGGGGCGTGGTGGCGCACGACCCCGTCCGCGTCGACGACCCGCACCGGGTGGCGGACCGGCCGGAAACGGCGGTGGACGTCGGTGCCGTACACGGTGTGGGCGGGGGTGCCCGCGAGGACGTGCACCTTCGACGGGTCGGTTTTCAGACTGGTGGCGGCCAGTCGCAGGCGCTCGGCGTCGTCGGTGCGGTGGGCCCGGTCCTGGGTGCGCAGTTCGGTGGCGCCGGTGGCGACGGCGCGTACGACGTTGGTCTGCGGGTCGACGGTGACCTCGACCTCGACGCCGTCGGCGGCGGCGCCCTGTTCGACCACGGCGCGCTCGGCCTCGGCGCGGACGGCGAGGATCTGCTCCTGGGTGGCGCCCGGCACGATCCGTTCGACCTGTTCTCGGACCAGGGCGAGGGCGACGCCGATGGGGCTGATGACCTCGCTGTGCCGGGCGATGCGGCCGGTCATGTCGGTGCGGGCGGCCAGGTGCGGGGTGACGGAGGCCGCGCCGCCGCCCCCGCCGACCAGGACGGCGGTGTCGGTGTCGAGGCGGTACTCGCGTACCAGGTCGTCCACGACGGACTTCACCTGGTCGGTGCCCGCGTCCAGGAGCCGGGCGGCCGCGGTGTCCACGTCGGTGCCGAGGGCGGCGGCGAGCGGGGCCAGCGCGGCGCGGGCGGTGTCCGGGTCGGCGTGGGCGAAGTCGCCCTCGGGGACCCGGCCGAGCGCGTTGGCGGCGCAGGTCATGGTGAGGGCGAACCGGCCGCCGGCCGCGTCGAGGACGGCGTAGTCGGCGGGGTCGCCGGGCAGCGGGCTGACAGTGGTCAGCTTCGCGTCCCGCAGGTCGGCCGGGTCGGCGTAACAGGCGTACGGCAGCCCGGCGATGTGCGCGCTGCGCGGTCCGGTGCCGGTGACCCGGCCGCCGGAGACCCGCACCATGGAGCCGCCGCCGACGCCGACGGTGCGAACGTCCAGGGCGTTGAGATAGGAGGTCCGGCCGAGCAGCACGGCGTGCCGCACCGCGACCTTGCCGCGCTTGACGACGCTGATGTCGGTGGAGGTGCCGCCGGTCTCCAGGAACACGCCCTCGCTGACGCGTTCCTGCATGAGCGCGCCGGCGACACCGGCGGCCGGTCCGGACAGCACGGTCAGCAGGGGTCTGCGGCGCATCTCGTCCAGGGACATGACGCCCCCGTCGCAGCGCATCACCATCAGCGGCGCGGTGACGCCCGCCTTGGTGATGGAGGCGTCGACGAGGTCGGCGGTGGCCAGCATGCGCGGCAGGATCGCCGCGTTGACGACGGCGGTGCGGGTGCGCTTGCGCAGCCCGTACAGGGAGGTGATCTCGTGCGCGGCGGTGGTCGGCAGGCCGGTGGTGCGGGCCGCGTCGGCGACCGCCTCCTCGCCCTCGGGCCGGTCGACGCCGAAGGGCTCGCTGGCGACCAGGGCCTGGGCGCCCGCCGCCGTGAGCTGTTCGACGGCGGCCCGTACGGCGGGGGCGTCCTCGGGGTCGGGCACGTGCGCGTAGTGCAGCGGAAGCCGTTTGCCGGGGGTGAGTTCGAGCTTGGCGAGGGTGGCGAGCCGGCGGGTGAAGTACGTGCCACCGCCGGTGCCGATGCCGAGCAGGCCGACGGTGGCGACGTCGCCCTCCAGCAGGGCGTTGGTAGCCTGGGTCGTGCCGTGTGCCAGGAAGGCCACGTCGGCGGGTGCGTGTCCGGTCTGCGTCAGCAGCCGGTCGAGCGCCTCGACGATGCCGTGCGCGACACCGTCCTCGTGATGGTGGCTCGTGGGGACCTTCACCTGGCCCACGAGCCGGAGCGTCGTGGCGTCGACCGCCACGGCGTCGGTGAAGGTTCCGCCCACGTCGATGCCGACGCGGATGCGGTGGGTGGTCATGTCCGGGCACCTCCTTGTGCTGGGTCGGTCCGCACGCGGGCGGTCACCGGGCGGGGCAGGTGGTGCTGCCCCGCCCGAACTCGCCTGGCGCGCGGAGTCGTTCAGTAGCCCCTGACGTCGGGCCAGTGACGCTGTACGCCGTCGCGGTCGAGCACCCTGGCGAACTCCTCGAACCGCTTGTCCTCGGACTGCACCTGGTGCGGCTCGACGTCCTCGGCGAGGCAGTGCGCGGCGAGGGCTCCGGCGACCTCGCCGACGTTCCACTCCACCGGGTGCAGGCGGTAGCAGCCGTTGGTGATGTGGGTGGTGCCGAGGTTCTTGCCGGCCGGCAGCAGGTTGCGCACCCGGCGCGGGACGAGCGCGCCGAGCGGGATCTCGAAGGGCACGGAGCCGATGTCGACGTAGCCGTCGCCGCCGGTGGAGGGGTGCAGGTCGATGCGGTAGTTGCCGACGCCCACGGAGTCGCGGTGGCGGGTGCGGCCGTAGGGGCCGAGCAGGTCGATGGAGACGTCGTGCTCGGTGACGGTGGTGACGGCCTTGATCCGGCGGGACTCGCGGACGTAGGCCGCCTTGGCGAGGCCGTCGGCGGTGCCCGTCACGTCGGGGCGCGGGCGCAGCCCGGGGAAGCCGGTGCCGCCGTCGGTGCGGGGCGCCTCGGTCTGGAGCCAGTACAGCACCGACAGGGACAACTGCCGTGCCTCGCGCAGGGCTTCGGCCTCCTGGCCGATGTAGGGCTTCAGCCAGTAGTCGTTGAGCGGCCAGTTGACGAGGGTGATGTCGGAGTCGAAGGCGCCGTCGGTGTGCAGCTTGCGGGCGAGGATGCGGCGGAAGCCCCACAGCTCCTTGTCGCCCGCGTCCGCGCTCTGGTCGGCGCTGACGGCGAGCGGGTCGAGGTCGGGGTTGGGTTCGAAGGTGCGCGGCACCGGTTCCAGGGTGCGCGGGTCGGGGGCCTCGAAGCCGAGCAGCGGTCCCGGCCAGAAGTCGGGCTTGTAGTCGCGCCAGAAGTCGTAGTCGGCGGGGCGGTCGATGGTGTGGTCCTCGCCCTCGTGGTGGGAGAGGGCGAAGCAGACGGTGATGCCCTGCTGGTTGCCCGGCTGTGCCTGGTCGGGTGCGTGGGGTTCGTCGAACTCGGCGCGGGACTCGGCGCCGTTGACGTGCTCGACGCCGGCGAGGTGGAGCAGTTCGCCGGTTTCGGTGGCGTCCAGGACGTAGCGGGCGGGGACGGTGCGTCGGGTGCCGTCGCGGAGGTCCTCCAGGGTGACGGCGCGTACGACATCGTTGTCGGCCTCGGCGGCCACCGGACGGTGCTCGGTGAGGACCGTGAGCCGTCCGGCGGCGCGGTGCGGGGCGAGCATGCCCTCCAGGACGGCGAGGGCGACGCGCGGCTCGTGGCAGAGCTTGCTGACCCGGCCCGCGCCGGGGTTGAGGTCGGTGAGGGCGGCGGCCTCGGCGCGCAGGGGGTACCACTGGCGGTAGTACTGGCGGATGCCCTCGCGCAGGCGCCGGTAGGTGGCGGTGGTGCCGAACTGTTCGACCCACGGGTGTTCGTCGGGCGGTACGGCCTGGCTGGTGAGCTGGCCGCCGATCCAGTCCGTCTCCTCGGTCAGGACGACACTGCGGCCGGCCCGGCAGGCGGCGAGGGCCGCGGCGACGCCGCCCAGGCCGCCGCCGACGACGAGGATGTCGGGTTCCGGTATCACGCTGCTGCTCCTTAGGTGGTGCGGTCGGTGCTGTGGGGTGCGGTCGGTTCAGGGGGCGGGCGGTGGCCCCGCGGTCGCGCCGGGTCTGAAGGCGCAGGCGACGAGGGTGCCCTCGGCGGGACCGCCCGCGATACGGGCAGCGAGCAGTCGTACCGCTTCGGCGCCGAGCGTGGGGCGCGGGATGTCGAAGCCCATCGGCGCCGGTCCGTCGGCGAGGTCGGCGGGCGGGCTGCCGAGCAGTGCGAGGGACACCTGGCCGGGGCAGTCCAGACCGGCCGCGTCGACGGCGGCGCGCAGCGCCCGCCAGGCGGCGCCGGTGTCGGTCTCCTCCGCGACGAAGGCGGTGACGCCGTCGGCCACCCAGGCGCGGACCCGCTCGGCGGTGAGGTCGCGGCGCGGGTCGCCGGAGCGGAAGACCGCCTGGGGCCCGGCGGGCAGGCCGCTCGCCCCGAGCCCGTCCAGAAAGCCGCGTTCACGGTCGGTGGAGGCGGGCGCGTCGTCGTCCTCGCGGACGAGCAGGACACGGCGGTGGCCGAGCGCGGCGAGTGCGGTGACGACCTCGCGGCTGGCACTGACGTAGTCGGCACCGACCCAGGCGAGGCCCTCCGGCTCGTCGCGCCGGCCGACGTGGACGACCGGGAAGTCGTCGGCCACCAGTCGGCGCAGTTCGTCGGCGGGTGCGTGGCGGCCCAGGAAGAGGCAGCCGTCCGCCAGCCGTACGCGGTGGAGGGCGCCGGCTCCGCCCGCACCCGCTCCCCCGGTGCTCGACCCGGTGAACAGCACCAGGTCGTAGCCCTGGGCGGCGGCCTCCTGCTCCACTCCGACGAGGAAGGGGTAGTAGGAGTGCCGCACGTCGGTCGGGAAGGTGGCGGTGAAGCTGAAGACGCCGAGCAGGTTGTTTCGGGCCGCGGCGAGGCGGCTGGCCGCCGGGTCGGGGACGTACCCGAGGCTGTGGGCGGCGTCCAGGACCTTGGCGCGGGTCTCGGCCGAGATCGGCCGCCCCGTCGCGAGGTCGCGCCCGGAGAGCACCAGGGACACCGTCGCCTGTGAGACACCGGCGAGCCTGGCCACCTCCGCCTGCCTCGGCCGGGCCCGCCGACCGGCCGGCGCGGGGGCCCTCCCCGGCCTCGCCCGTCCTGCGGCTTCCTTCGCCACCCCTGCTTCCCTCCGTCGCGCCGACGCTGTTAATGCGCATTACCTCATGCGCATTAACCAGTAATGTGAAGGACCGAGGACGTCGGGTCAAGGGGTTGCGCGGAGGAAAACGCCCGTGGGCGGCGGGAGAGGCTCCCGCCGCCCACGGAGTGCCGGATCAGATGCCGAACGGTGCCGCGTACCGGACGGTGCCCGCGGGCAGCGGGTGGGCGGCGTCCAGGGTGAGGGCCATCACGGCCTCGTCCGGGACGTCGATGGTCAGCCCGATGCCGTGGGCGGAGGCCCGGCCGAAGCCGAAGCGCGGGTAGTACTCCGGGTGTCCGAGGACGACGACGTGGTGCTCGCCGAGGCGTGCGGCCGCGAGGAGCCCGGCCCGGACGGCGGCCGTTCCGGCACCGCTGTTCTGGTGCTCGGGCCGGACGGCGACGGGTGCCAGGCACAGCGCCGGGCTGTCCCCGATGTGGCAGCGGGTCAGCAGGGCGTGGCCGACCGGGAGGTCGGCGTCGTCCACCGCGACGAGGGACAGGCCCTCGATCCACGCCCCGGCGTCGGCGCGCAGCGCGTCGACGAGGGCGGCCTCCTCCGGGGTGGGGAAGGCGGCCCGGACGATGTCGCGGATGGCGGAGACGTCGGCGCCGGTCTCGGCGCGGGTGTTCCAGGAAAGGGTCATGACGGGTCTGGGATCCGTTTCTGGTCTGCGTTCGTGGGAGGCGGGGTCAGGCCGCCGCTCGGGACGCGAGGGAGATCCGGGCGCCGCGAAGGGCAGCGTTGAACACGGTCATCAACCTCACCTCCCTTTCCTCCGCTCCCATGGAGCTCCGTCGAACGCGGACGGCGCCCACTGTACACCGCCTGCGTCGTGGGAAGGTGTGCGTCGGGCGAGGTCACCGCGGCTCTCCGGAGCGCGGGACCAATCCGCGGACCGCTCGGCCCCGGATTACGCGGGGAGATCCCCGCCCGTCGCACATTCTTTTGGAGCAACCGTCGTGAAGGAAGCCGTACACATCGGCAGAAATCCATCGTCCCAACCCGATCTGCAGCAGCTGATCCGTGAGGTGGCCCTGGGCGATCAGGACTCCTTCGCCGCCGTGTACGACGCGGTGGCCGGGTCCGTGCTCGGGGTCGCCCGGGCGGTGCTGCGCGACCAGGCGCAGTCGGAGGAGGTCGCGCAGGAGGTGCTGGTGGAGGTGTGGCGCACGGCGCCCCGCTACCGGCCGGAGCGCGGCACGGTGGTCAACTGGATCCTGACCCTGGCCCACCGGCGGGCCGTGGACCGGGTGCGGTCGGTGGAGGCCGCCGCGGCCCGTGACCACAAGGCGGCCCTGCTCGACCGGACGCCGGAGTACGACGAGGTGACCGAGCAGGTCGAGACCCGGCTGGAGCGGGAGCAGGTGCGGCGCTGTCTGCGCACCCTCACCGACATCCAGCGCCAGTCCGTGACCCTCGCCTACTACCGCGGCCTGACCTACCGGCAGGTCGCCGAGGCACTCGCGCTGCCGCTCGGCACGGTCAAGACGCGACTGCGCGACGGTCTCATCCGGCTCCGTGACTGCCTGGGGGTGAGCGCGTGATGCGCACCGAGGACCTGCACAGTTTGACGGGCGCCTACGCCTTGCACGCCCTGCCCGACGACGAGCGGGACGCCTTCGAGCGCCATCTCGCGGGCTGCGCCACCTGCGCGCAGGAGACCCGTGAGTTCGCCGCCGCGACGGCCCGGCTGGGGCTGGCCGCGACGGTCGTGCCCGGACCGGTGCTCAAGGACCGGGTACTGCACCGCATCACCACCGTGCGCCAGGTCCCGCCGGGCGGCGGCACCGTGGAGAAGGCGCGGCGTGCCGTGCCGCGCGGGGGCGGTCCGGCCCGCTGGGCGCTGGCCGCCTGCCTCGCCGCCGCGGCGGGCCTCGGCGGTACGGCGGCGTGGCAGCACGAACGCGCGCAGGACGCCGGGGAGCGGGCCGCGCGGGCCGAGCAGCGGGCCGAGGCCCTCGCCGGGGTGCTGGCCGCACCGGACGCCGAGTCCCGTACGGCGCGGCTGGCCGACGGGGCGAGCGGGACGCTGGTCGTCTCCGCACGCCAGGACCGGGCGGTCTTCCTCGCCTCGGGCATGGCCGAGCCGCCGAGCGGCAAGGTGTACCAGCTGTGGTTCGACGACCACGGCACGATGCGCCCGGCGGGCCTGATGGACCCGGGGAGCACCAGTCAGGCGGTGCTGATGGAGGGCCCCGTCGACGGTGCGGCGGGCGTGGGCATCACGGTCGAGCCGGCCGGCGGGTCGAAGCAGCCGACCTCGGACCCGATCGCGCTGCTGAACGTGCCGGCCTGACGGGGGTGAGGGCCGCGGCCCTCACCCCTCATGGGCGGAGTTCACGGGCGGGATTCACGGGTGGAGTTGTGTGCGGCCGGGGACCGGCGCGGCGGACGCGGGAAGAAGCCGCTGGTGCGCGCCGCGTACGCGGCCCATCCCGGCCGGTCCGCCATGTGCCGCTCGAGCAGCCGTTTCCCGCTGCCGCCGATCAGCAGGTACGTCATCACCAGCGGGGAGACGACGGACACCGCGGCGGCGGCGGGGCCGGCGTCGCAGGCGATCAGGAACAGGCCCCACCAGACGCAGAAGTCGCCGAAGTAGTTGGGGTGCCGGGTCCAGCTCCACAGTCCGCGGTCCATGAGGCGGCCCCGGTTGGCGGGGTCCGCCTTGAACCGGGCCAGCTGGGCGTCTCCCACGGCCTCGAAGGCCAGCCCGACCGCCCACACGGCCGCCCCGGCCCAGGCCAGGACCGACAGGGGCCCGGACCCGTACGAGGCGGCCTGCACCGGCAGCGACACCAGCCACACCAGGGCGCCCTGGAGCAGGTACACCATGCGCAGGGCGTAGAGGTTCCGGTTGCCGCGGGCCTTGGCGAGCATCGCGTCGTAGCGCGGGTCCTCGCCGTGGCCCCGGCCGCGCCGGGCGATGTGCCCGGCCAGCCGCAGACCCCATACGACGGTCAGGACCTCCACCAGCGTCTGGCGCCCCGGATCGCCCTCCCCGCCCGCCGCAGCGACCACGCAGGTCACGACGGCGACGACGGCGAAGCCGAGACCCCAGGCCACGTCCACGACCCGGTGCACGCCCTTGCGCACGGCGACGCCGAAGGTGGCCAGCATGACGGCGAGCGCGGCCGCCGCGGCCCAGCCGAGACCGGCGGCGAACGCGCCCCACGGGAAGCCGTTCACGGGCGGTCCAGCCGCTCGTACCACTCCCCCGGCGTCGCGGGCATGCCGCTGACGCCCTCGGCGGTGGGCCGGACGCTCAGGATCTGGTCGACGCCCATGCGTCGCTGCTCGAAGGCGAGGGCGCCGCCCACCAGGTAGAGCCGCCACACCCGCGCGGTCTCCTTCCCGACCAGAGCGACGAACTCGTCCCAGCGCTCCTCCAGCGTGCGTTCCCACGCGGCGACCGTGCGGACGTAGTGCTCGCGCAGCGACTCGACGTGGCGCACTTCGAGACCGGCGTCCTCCAGGAGCTGGACCGTCTCACCGAGGGGCCGCATGTGCATGTCCGGGGCGATGTACGCCTCGATGAAGGCGCCGCCGCCGGGGGCGTTGCGGCCCCGGGACATCTGCTGCACCAGGACGCGTCCCCCGGGGCGGACCATGCGGTGCAGCGAGGCGGTGAAGGCCGGGTACTCGGCGTCGCCGACGTGCTCGCCCATCTCGATGGTGGAAACGGCGTCGTAGCCGCCGCCGGTGATGTCGCGGTAGTCCTGGCGGACGACCTCCACCCGGTCCTCCAGGCCGCGCTCCCGGACCTGTTCGCGGACGTGCGCCGCCTGCTCCCCGGCGAGGGTGACGGCGGTGACCCTCGCCTTGTGCCGTTCGGCCGCGTAGAGGGTGAGCGAACCCCAGCCGCAGCCGATGTCGAGCAGGCGGGAGCCCGCGGTGAGGCCCAGCTTGCGGCAGATCAGCTCCAGCTTGGCGCGCTGGGCGTCGGCGGCGTTCGCGTCGGTGTACTCGTCCGCCCACACGCCGCACGAGTAGGCCATGGTCTCGTCGAGGAGGAGGCGGTAGAAGTCGTTGGAGAGGTCGTAGTGGTGGCTGATGGCGGCGCGGTCGCGGGACCTGGTGTGCAGTCCGCCGCGCAGCCGGGCCTGGGAGTCCGGTGTGGCGGGGCGCGGGCCGACGGCGCCGAGGCGGACGGCGGTGCCCGCCGCGCGGGCCCGGTCGGCGAGGGAGAGCCGGGGCGGGTGCAGCCGGCGTTCCCGGGTGGCCGCCCACATCCGGCGTAGGCCGTCGGCCAGGTCGCCGTCGACGTCCAGTTCGCCGGTGACGTAGGCCTGGGCCAGGCCCAGTTCGCCGGGCTGCCACAGCAGGCGGCGCAGGGCGCGCCGGGTGCGGACGACGACCACGGGGCCGTCGGCGGGGCCGGTCTCGGAGCCGTCCCAGGCGCGCAGCCGGACGGGGAGCGGACCGCCGAGCGCGTCCTCGACGAGCGCGGCGAGCCGGTGGGCGGCGCCGGTCCTGGCGGTGCGGACGGTGCTCATCGGGCGGGGCCCTCCTTGGTGAACAGGTACTGCTGGACGTCGAGGTAGGCGGCGCGGAAGCCGGCCTCGGAGTAGGCGAGGTAGAAGGTCCACAGGCGCCGGAAGGTCGCGTCGAAGCCGAGGGCGTCGACCTCGGCGGCGCGCTCGGTGAACCGCTCGCGCCACAGCCGCAGTGTCTCGGCGTAGTGCGCGCCGTAGTCGTCGCGGCGGGCGAGGCGCAGGCCGGTGTGGTCGCGGATCGTCGCCTCGATCGCGTCGGTGGAGGGGATCAGGCCGCCGGGGAAGACGTACTTCTGGATCCAGGTGTGGGTGTGGCGGGCGGCGAGCATGCGGTCGTGCGGCATGGTGATCGCCTGGAGTGCGGCCCGGCCGCCGGGGGCGAGGCGCTCGTCGAGGGTGCGGAAGTAGACCGGCCAGAACTCGGCGCCCACGGCCTCGATCATCTCGACGCTGACGATCGCGTCGTAGGTGCCCTTCTCCTCGCGGTAGTCGCGCAGTTCGACCCGGACCCGGTCGGCGAGGCCCGCCTCGCGGGCGCGTTCGAGGGCGCGGTCGCGCTGCTCTCGGGAGAGGGTGAGGGAGGTGACGTGGGCGCCGCGCGCGGCGGCGCGCAGGGCGAGTTCGCCCCAGCCGGTGCCGATCTCGAGGAGCCGGGTGCCGTCGCGGACCTCGGCGAGGTCGAGCAGCCGGTCGATCTTGCGCTGCTGGGCGGCGACGAGGGACTCGCGGCGGGCCGGGAAGCCGAGGAAGACGGCGGAGGAGTAGCTGAGGGTGTCGTCCAGGAAGAGGGCGAACAGGTCGTTGGACAGGTCGTAGTGGCTGCTGATGTTGTCCCGCGCGCCCTCGGGGGTGTTGCGCCGGGCGGCGGGCCGGCGCTGGTGCCACAGGCCGCGCAGCCGCTGGAGCGGGACGGGGACCAGGTCGGCCGCGTGGGCGGCGAGCACGGTGAGGGCGCCGACCAGGTCCGGTGCGTCCCACTCGCCGGCCATGTAGGACTCGCCGAAGCCGATGAGGCCCTGGGCGCCGATCCGTCCGTGGAAGGCGTCGGGGTCGTGGACCTCCACCAGCGGACCGCCGAGGCCCACGGTGGTGCCGTCGGCCAACCGGACCCGCAGCGGCAGCCGGTGCAGGGCGCGACGTATGACGGCGGCGGCGGTGGCGCGGCGGAGCCGGGAGGCCCGGGGCGGGGCGGCCACGTCGGGCCAGCGGTGCGGGTCGGCCGGGGTGCCGCGGACTCCCGGGACCTGGGGCGCGGCGGCGGGACGTGGGTGGATTGCGGTCATGATGCCTTCTCCGTGGTGCGGTGACTCGGGCGCGGCTGGACGGGCAGGCCGCGCAGGTAGAGACGGATTCCGTGCTTGCGGATGCCGGCCGACACCGCGAGGGTCGACCAGGGGTGCCGCAGCGCCAGCCCCAGGAGGGCGGCCGGGCTCGCCTCGCGCCGGGTGCCCCGTACGGTCGCGGTGAACGGCCGGGTGCCGGGGCGGTCCAGGCGTACGGTCAGGTCGAGGCGGTCAGCGGGCAGCGGGAGGCGCATGCGGTAGGCGCCGTCGACGGGATTGAACGGCGAGACGTAGAACCTTTTGTCGACGTGCGCGACGCCCGCCTCGTCGGGATCGAGCAGGTAGGCGTGGCGTTCGCCGTAGGTGTTGTGCACCTCGGCGACCACGCGGCGCGGGCTGCCGTCGGGGCCGTGACACCAGTACAGGGTCAGTGGGTTGAAGACGTGTCCGAGGACGCGGGCGTGCGTGAGCATCAGCACCCGGCCGCCCTCCAGGTCGACGCCGTGGGAGGCGAGGAAGCGGTCCAGGCCCGCGCGCAGCGAGGGGGCGTCACCGGTGAAGTGGTCGCGGGCGCGGAAGCCCGCCAGCGGGCGCAGGGGGCGCGGCAGTTCGGGGAGACGGTCGAGGTCGACGAGCCACATGTAGGTGCGGTGGCGCATGGTGTACCGGATCGGGTCGAGGCGTATGTGCCCGATCTCGCACGGGTAGAGGCCGGGTCGTGCCGTCGGGGCGGCGGTCACCAGGTGACTCCGAGGGCCGCGGCGGCCTCCACCCCCGAGCGGCAGCCGTCCTCGTGGAACCCCCAGCCGTGGTAGGCGCCGGCGTAGGCCGTGACCGGGGTGCGCAGTTCGGGCAGGCGGCGCTGGGCGGCGACCGACTCGGGGGTGTAGACGGGGTGTTCGTAGGTCATGCGGGCCAGTACCCGGCCGGGGTCGACGCGGTCCTCGCCGCCGAGGGTGACGACGTAAGTGTCGGCGGCGTCGAGGCGCTGGAGCCTGTTCATGTCGTAGCTGACGCGGACCCGGTCGGCGCCCGCGTCGCAGGCCGGCATGAGGTAGTTCCAGGAGGAGCGGGCTCCCCGGGAGCGGGGCAGCAGTGCGGTGTCGGTGTGGAGCAGGGTGGCGTTGCGGGAGTAGCGGAATGCGCCGAGGACCTCCTTCTCGTCGGGCGTGGGGTCGGCCAGCAACTCCAGTGCCTGACCGGGGTGGACGGCGAGGACGAGGTGGTCGTAGGTGTCGGTGGTGCCGTCGGCGGCGGTGACGTCCACGCCGTTCGCCTGCCGGGCCACCGAGCGGACCGGGGTGGCGGTGCGCACGTCGGGCAGCCGCTCGGCGATCCGGGCGACGTAGGAGCGGGAGCCGCCGGTGACCGTGCGCCACACCGGGGAGCCGCCGACGGCGAGCATGCCGTGGTGGTGCAGGA
This sequence comes from Streptomyces coelicoflavus, assembly GCF_045041415.1. Lineage (NCBI taxonomy): Bacteria > Bacillati > Actinomycetota > Actinomycetes > Kitasatosporales > Streptomycetaceae > Streptomyces > Streptomyces coelicoflavus. The sequence goes on from NZ_CP108218.1 coordinate 327,391, forward strand.
AGCGGAACAGGTAGGCGGCCGGGTAGCGCAGGGCGGTGGCGGCGTCGCAGGACCAGACTGCGGAGACCACGGGCGTCATGAAGTGGGCGCGGAAGTACGGCGAGAAGCCCTCGCGGTCCAGGAACTCGCCGAGCGTCAGGGACTGGTCGGCGCCGTCGGTGAGCAGCCTGCGGGCGGCGCGGTGGAACCGGGGCACCTGGGCGAGCATCCGCAGGTAGGGGCCGTGCAGGGCGTTGCGGGGGCGGGCGAGCAGTCCCGCGGGGCCGCGGGCGCCGGCGTACTCGAGGCCGCAGCCCTCGCACCGCACCGACATGCTCATCTCCGACTGCTGCGTGGCCACGCCGAGTTCGCCGAAGAGGCGCAGCAGGTTGGGGTAGGTGCGGCGGTTGTGCACGATGAACCCCGAGTCGACCCGGTGGACGCGGCCGTCGGACGCCGTCAGGTCGTGGGTGTGGGCGTGCCCGCCGAGGCGGTCGTCGGCCTCGTAGAGGGTGACGCGGTGCTCGCGGCCCAGTACGTACGCGGCGGTCAGACCCGCCACTCCGCTGCCGACGACGGCGGTGCGGCGTCCGGCCTCCCCTGATGCTCGCGGCATTTCGCTGCTCCTCCACCCCACTGTGATCAACGCTTGCGTGGGTAATCCGGAGCCGTGGGCCGGGCGGATTGGAGCAGGGTGCGGACCGTTTCCGACGCATCACCAGTCCGGAGTCGGGTCGGCGACGGATCATCCGGGAGGGACGGGGGCAGAGACGAAGTGGGAAGCGGAAGGGAACGGGACGGGCATGAGCGTTGAGGACGATCCGTCGACGGGTGGCGCGCTGCGGGTGCGGCGCCGGCCGCCTCGGACCGGGGCCGCGGTGCTGGTGCTGCACGGCGGCCGGGCTCAGAGCCGCAGCGCCGCACGGCCCTGGCAGCTCGCGGCGCTGCGGATGCACCCGTTCCTGCGGGCGCTGGAGGCGGCCACCGTCCGCGACGACGTGTTCCTCGGCCAGGTGCGCTACCGCAGCCGCGGCTGGAACGGCGCCGCCGCGGAGCCGCTGCGGGACACCCGGCGTGCCCTCGCGGAGTTGCGCGGCCTCGTCGGTGACGTACCGGTGGTGCTGCTCGGCCACTCCATGGGCGGCCGGGCGGCCCTGCGCGCGGCGGACGCCGACGGGGTGCGCGGGGTGGTGGCCCTGGCTCCCTGGTGCCCGCCGGGCGAGCCCGTGGCCCAGCTGAGGGGGCGGGACGTGCTCGTCCTGCACGGCGACCGCGACCGCGTCACGGACCCCGCCGAGTCCGCCGCGTACGTCTCCCGGGCCCGCGCCGCCGGGGCCCGGGCGGGCATGCTGCTCGTGGCCGACGGCGACCACGCCATGCTCCGCCACCTCGCCGGCTGGCACCGCACCGCGACCGCGGCCGTCGCCCACCTGCTCGCGCCGGAAGCGGCACCCGGCGAGCTGTTCGTCCGGGCCCTCGCGGCGGCCGAGCCACCGGTTCTCCACCCGGCACGGCATGATCCGCCGGACCGGCCCCAGTCGCCGGGGCCGGTGCGGAAGCCCGGCTGTTAGGCTCGTGGAGACGTTGATCGTGCAGCGAGGAGTCGCGGACATGGTGGGTGAAGACGACATCTCCGGGTGAGACCCGGTTCCGGTAGGCCGCAGCGGGCGTTTTGGAGCGCCGTCGCAGTGGCCCCGTCGTCGTCCCCTTTTCCCTGTCCTCCTTCCCGGGCAGAGGTCTGTTCCCTGCCCCTCATCTCCACGAGGTCGTCTTCATGTCCGACGCCGTCCTTCGCTGCTCCGGCCTGTCCTTCTCCTGGCCCGACGACACCCCCGTCTTCGAGAACCTGTCGTTCACCGTGGGCGCGGGCCGTACGGGTCTGGTGGCTCCCAACGGGGCGGGCAAGTCCACCCTGCTCAAACTGATCGCCGGCGAGCTGCGGCCCACCGCGGGCTCCGTGGCGGTCTCCGGTGTCCTCGGCCACCTTCCCCAGACCCTCCCCCTCACGGGCGGGCCGACCGTGGCCGAGGTCCTCGGCGTCGATGCCGTGATCCGGGCCATCGACGCCGTCGAGTCCGGGGACGTGGCCGAGGAGCACTTCACGGCCATCGGCGACGACTGGGACGTCGAGGAGCGCTCCCGCGCCCAGCTCGACCGCCTGGGCCTGGGCGACCTGGCCCTGGACCGGCGGCTCAACACGCTCAGCGGCGGTCAGGTCGTCTCCCTGGGACTCGCCGCCCAACTGCTGAAGCGGCCCGACGTGCTCCTGCTCGACGAGCCCACCAACAACCTCGACATGGCCGCCCGGAGCAGACTCCACGACGTCCTCACGGACTACAGCGGCTGCCTGCTCCTGGTCAGCCACGACCGGGAGCTGCTCGACCGCATGGAGCGCATCGCCGAACTCGACCGCGGTGAACTGCGCTTTTACGGCGGCAACTTCAGCGCGTACGAAGAGGCCGTCCGCGCCGGACAGGAGGTCGCGGAGAAGAACGTCCGCAACGCCGAACAGGAGTTGAAGCGGGAGAAGCGGGAACTTCAGCAGGCCCGTGAGCGGGCCGACCGCCGCGCGAGCAACGCCGCCCGCAATCTCAAGAGCGCCGGGCTCCCCCGCATCTTCGCGGGCAACATGAAGCGCGGGGCGCAGGAGTCCGCGGGCCGGGCGGGCCAGACCCACGCCAACCGGGTGGGTGAGGCGAAGGCGCGGCTGGACGAGGCGGAGCGGTCGCTGCGGGAGGAACAGCGCATCACGCTGGACCTGCCGGAGACCCGTGTCCCCGCGGGCCGCACCCTCTTCCTGGGTCAGGGGCTCCGGATCCGGCTCGGCGAGCGCGAGGTGTTCGCCCCACAGGGCGTCGACCTGACGGTCCGGGGGCCCGAGCGGATCGCCCTGACCGGGGCCAACGGCGCGGGCAAGAGCACGCTGCTGCGGCTGCTCAACGGCGACCTGGAGCCGGAGGGCGGCGACGTCAGGCGCGCCGACGGGCGGGTCGCGTACCTCTCCCAGCGGCTCGACCTGCTGGACGAGGAGCGCACCGTCGCCGAGACCTTCGCCGCCTACGCCCCCGAGCGGCCGGAGGCCGAGCGGATGAACCTCCTCGCGCGCTTCCTCTTCCGCGGCGCCCGCGCCCATCTGCCGGTCGGCCTGCTCTCCGGCGGCGAGCGGCTGCGGGCCACGCTGGCCTGCGTGCTGTGCGCGGAACCGGCGCCGCACCTGCTGCTCCTGGACGAGCCGACGAACAACCTCGACCTGGTCGGTGTGGGCCAGTTGGAGAGCGCCCTGAACTCCTACCGGGGTGCGTTCGTGGTCGTCAGCCACGACCGGCGGTTCCTGCGCGAGATCGGTGTCGGCCGATGGCTGGGGCTGGCCGGCGGCGAGCTGACGGAGGCGGGGGCGCCCGGGGAGTAGGTCGCCGGCGGGGGCGGACCTGCCGGGTGGCACGGTGTCCGTTTGCGGTCGGAGGGTGCCGGGCGGCAGGCTGCCGGTGTGGCCACTTTGCTGATCGTGCATCACACGCCGTCGCCGAACTGCCAGGCGATGCTGGAGTCCGTCGTGTCCGGGGCGACCGCGCCCGAGATCGAAGGGGTGCGGGTGGTCCGGCGGGCGGCCCTGGCTGCCACGGCCGTCGACGTGCTGGAGGCGGACGGCCTTCTGCTCGGCACCCCGGCCAACCTGGGCTACATGTCGGGTGCGCTCAAGCACTTCTTCGACCAGGTCTACTACCCCTGCCTGGACGAGACGCGTGGCCGCCCCTTCGGCTACTACGTGCACGGCGGCAGCGACACCACGGGGGCGGTGCGCGCCATCGAGTCGGTCACGACCGGCCTCGGCTGGCAGCGTGCGGCGCCCGCGGTGAACGTGGCCGGTGAGCCGGGCAAGGCCGAGCTGCAAGCCTGCTGGGAGCTGGGTGCCACGCTCGCCGCCGGTCTGATGGACGACTGATCCTCCGGGCGCTGCCGCCGCCCCGGGTGACCGCTCGCACCGAGCCCTAGCCGGGCAGGGTGCCCAGGAAGCGTACGTGCGGGCGGCCGCCCGGGCCGGTGCCGGTGATCTCGGCGTCGACCCGGTAGACCTTCGCGACCAGGTCCGTGGTCAGCACCTCCGCCGGTTCTCCGCAGGCCACGACGCGTCCCTCGGAGAGGACGACGAGGTGGTCGCAGTACATCGCGGCGAGGTTGAGGTCGTGCAGGGCGATCACGCCGGTGACGGGCAGGGCTGCGACGAGGGCCAGCACGTCCAGCTGGTGCTGGATGTCGAGGTGGTTGGTCGGCTCGTCGAGTAGGAGTTCGCGCGGCTGCTGGGCGAGGGCGCGGGCGATCTGGACGCGCTGGCGTTCGCCGCCGGAGAGGGTGTGCCAGAGGCGGTCGGCCCGGTCGGTGAGACCGGTGCGGTCGAGGGCGTCCAGGACCGCCTCCTCGTCGGCGGCCGACGCCGGTGCCCAGGCCCGGCGGTGCGGGATGCGGCCGAGCCGGACGACGTCCAGGACCGTCAGTTCCACCTGGGTGTCCGTCTGCTGTTCGACCACCGCGACACGCCGGGCGACGTCCCGGCGGGCCACCCGGTCCAGGGGGCGTCCGTCCAGGGTGACCAGGCCGGCGGTCGGGGCGAGTACCCCGGCGAGCAGCCGCAACAGGGTGGACTTGCCGGAGCCGTTGGGGCCGAGCAGCCCCGTCGTGGCGCCGGTGCGCGGGCTCAGGTCGACGCCGTCCAGGACGAGCCGGCCACCGGCGGTGCGGGAGACCCGCTCGGCGTTCAGGGTCACCGTGTCCTCCGGCCCCGGTACAGGACGAGCACGAAGGCCGGCACGCCGATCAGCGACGTCACCACGCCCACCGGGACCTCCTGGGGGGCGAGGACGGTACGGGCCAGGGTGTCGACCCACACCAGGAACACGGCGCCGGCGAGTGCGCAGACCGGCAGCAGCCTGGCGTGACCGGGCCCGGTGAGCGCCCGTACCGCGTGCGGCAGCACCAGGCCGACGAAGCCGATGGCGCCGGCCGAGGCGACCAGGGCGGCGGTGAGCAGGGCGGTGGCGCACAGCAGCACCAGCCGGGTGCGGGCCACCCGGACGCCGAGCGCGGCCGCCGCGTCCCGGCCGAAGGCGAAGGCGTCCAGCGTCCTGGCGTGGCCGAGGCACACGGCCAGGACGAGGGCCAGGACCGCGGCGGTGGTCCACACGTCGCTCCAGCCGGCGCCGCCGAGCGAGCCGAGCAGCCAGAACAGCACGCCGCGGGTGGTCTCGGCGTCGGCGGCGGTCATGATCACGAAGGAGGTGAGCGCGGAGAAGAGCTGCATCGCCGCCACGCCCGCGAGCACCACGCGGTCCGTGGTGCCGCCGAGGCTGTGGCTGAGCAGCAGCACCAGCGCGAAGGAGCAGACCGCACCGATGAAGGCCCCGCCCGGCACGGACAGGGCACCGCCGCCCACGCCGAGCACGACGACCAGGACGGCGCCCGTCGAGGCGCCGGAGGAGACCCCCAGGACGAAGGGGTCGGCGAGCGGGTTGCGCAGCAGGGACTGGAGCACGGCCCCGCACACGGCGAGTCCGGCACCGCACACCGCGGCGAGGAGGGTGCGGGGCAGCCGCAGGTCCCAGACGATGCCGTCGCGGATCGGCGACACCTCCCCGGCGGTGGTGCCGGCGCCGAGGTGGGCGGCGATCACGGACCACACGTCGGCGACCTCGATGTCCGCCGGGCCGATGGTGACGGCCACGGCCACGGATGCGGCGAGGGCCACGATCCCGGCCGCCGCCCACGCGAGGGGCGCGCGGCGGGAGGCGCGGACGCCGGGGACGGAGGCGGGGGCCGCCTCGCTCGCGGACGTCACTCGGCGAGCCCGAACTCGCGCAGCGCCGCCGCCACCTGTTCGACGCCCTCGACGGTCCGGATGGTGGGGTTCATGGCCTGCCCGCTGAGCAGCACGTAGCGCTTCTCGCGGACGGCGGTCATGTTCCTGGTCACGGGGTCGGACTCCAGGAACTCGATCTTCTTCGCCGCGGTCTCGGCCGTCTGTGACTTGCGGGTGAGGTCGCCGAGGACCAGGACGTCGGGGTCCCGGTCGGCGACGGTCTCCCAGCCCACCTGCGGCCACTCCTCGTGGGTGTCGTCCATGGCGTTCTCGGCGCCGACCGCGCGGGTGATGACGCCGGGTGCGCCGCAGCAGCCCGCCAGGTAGGGCGAGGTGGAGTTGGCGAACCAGTACATGAGGGAGACACCGGAGGCGTCGACGCCCGACGTGGCCCTGTCGATCCGGGACTTGAGGTCGGCGACGAGTTCGTCGCCGCGCCGCTCCACACCGAAGAGGCGGGCCAGGTCGCGGACTTCGCCGTAGACGGTGTCCATGGTCAGGGCCTGGTCCCGGACGCCGTCGCCGTCGCCGCTGTTGTCCTTGCCCACGCAGTCGGACGGGGACAGGTAGGCCGGCACGCCGAGTTCCGTGAACCGTTCCCGGGTGGCCACCCCGCCGGTGCCGAGGGTGGAGGCGAAGGAGGCGGCGACGAAGTCGGGTTCCGCGTCCAGGACCGTCTCGAAGGACGGCATGTCGTCGGCGAGCCGGGGGACACCGGCGTTCGTCTTCTCCAGTCCCTTCATGACCGGGTCGGTCCAGGTGGCGGTGCCCGCCATGCGGTCGGCGAGGCCGAGCGACAGCAGGATCTCCGTGGTGCCCTGGTTGAGGGAGACCGCCCGTCGCGGCGGGGCGGTGACCCGGACGTCCTGCCCGCAGTCCCGGACGGTGCGCGGGTAGCCGGCCGCGTCGGTCGCCCCGGACGCGACACCCGCGTCGTCGGTGGCCGCACCGGAACCGCAGCCGGAGGCCAGCAGGGCGCCGGACAGCAGCAGTACGGGACCGCGGAGGGCGCGGCGGGAAAGCCGGGAATGCCGAGGAAGCCAGGGAAGGAGAAGTCGCCGGGGGCCGGCGGGGCGTGCTGCGGGCAAGGAGGATCCTCTGGCGTCGAGGGCTCATGCGCGAAGCCCGTCCGTACGATGCGGCCCGCGCCGCACGCGGCACGGGTGCCAGCAGGTCTTCGGACTCGGGTTCGGCCGGACGGAACGCCTTCCCGGACGGCCTGCGCCGCCCAGTGGCCCGTGTTCCGCCCGTCCCCCTCACCGCTGCGCGTCAGTTCCGGATTCGCACCGGATTCCCTGACCCACCAGGTGGGTTCGACTGGCTTCCGCAAGCTACCACAGGGCCACCGCCCCGCCGGGAAGCGGGCCACTGCCCGACCCGCTCCCGGGGCCCGCGCGTCAGCTCTTGGGCATGAGGACCGTGTCGATGATGTACACGTTGGCGTTGGCGGTCTTCACGTTGCCGCAGACGACCTTGGCGGAGTCGTTGACCTTGTAGGACTCGTCCGAGCCCGAGGTGGTCAGCTTGGACTTCTGAAGCGTCTCGAAGGAGCCGTTCTCCAGGTCCTTGGGCGCGAGCTTCTGGCCGACGACGTGGTAGGTCAGGATGTTGGTGAGCATCTCCTTGTCGTTCAGGACCTTGTCCAGGTCGGCCTTCGGAATCTTGGCGAAGGCGTCGTTGGTGGGCGCGAACACGGTGATGTTCTCGGCGTTGTTGAGCGTGTCGACCAGACCGGCCTTCTTCACCGCGGTCACCAGCGTGGACAGGGCCGGGTTGTTCGAGGCGGCCGTGGCGACCGGGTCCTTGGCCATGCCGTCGAACGAACCGGCGCCCTCCTTCGGCACCGTGGAGCAGGCCGGACCGAAGGGCTCGTCGGAGTCCTCCATGCCGCCGGAGGTGTCGGCCGACTGGTCGTCGGTCGCCGCGGGGGCCGAGGAGGCGGCCTGCGCGGAGTCCGAGGAGCCGCTGTCGCCGTCGTCGGAGCAGGCGGCCAGGGACAGGGGCAGGAGGGCGGCCGCGACGACGGCGACGGCAGAGCGACGAATACGGGCGTTCATGGATAATCTCCCTGAAAACGGGCAGCGCGAAGGCTGCGTTGGTGCGGAGGCGTGGTACGGAACTGAAGTGGTGTGCGGCGGACCGCCGAGTTGGCGGTGCCGTTACGCGGCGGCCGGCCGACCCGGATCCGGGGTCAGCCGCCGGTTCGCTGTCGGCACGGTCTCGGTTCTTCCCTCACACGGGGAATCCGGAGCAGGCCCCGGCCCGGATTGGTTCCTCACCCGATCGAGTGAGGAAGTTTCGGCAGCACCTCTGCGACCTGCACGTTCCTGAAATCCCGATCCCGCCCGTCAGGGAGTGAGGGCCGCTCAGAACGGCGTCGCGGCCCGCAGGATGAGGAACATCGTGACGGCGGCGTTCGCGGACGACATCGCCGAGACGGCGGTTCCGGCGGCCGCGGCCCATGCCGCCAGCCCCACCGACGTGAACGCCGGGGGCCAGGTGCGGACGGCGGGGGCGGGGCCCAGCAGGGCGGCCACCCGGCGGGGCACCGGGCCGGGCGCCGCCAGGCCGGCGAGGGTGGCGACGGGGGTGCCGCGGGAGACGAGGGCCGCCTTGCCGATCGCGGTCGCCACCGCGCGCCGGTCACCGACCGCCCGTGCGGCCGCCTCGTCCGCCCACCGCTCCGCCGTGTAGGACACGGCCGTCCGCAGGGGGCGCAGGAACGGGTTGGCCAGCGCGGCGAGCCGGACGGCGAGCAGGAAGCGGTGGTGCCCGGCGGCGAGATGGGCCCGCTCGTGGGCGAACAGCGCGCGCCGTTCGCCGGGTTCGAGGCAGTCGAGCAGGGCCGTGCTCACCACCACGCGGTCCCGGCGCCCGCCGGGCAGCGCGTACGCGTAGGGCACGTCGTCCGGCAGTACGGCCACCCCGGTGCCCGGCAGCCCGGCCAGGGCACGGTGGGCACGGCGGCACACCCTGCCGTGTCGCCACAGGGCCCGCGCCGAGGCCGCGACCACCGCGCAGAGCGCGGGAATCGCCGCCTTGCCGACGACCTCGTCGTAGGGCACCGCCGCCCGCACCTCGGGGTCCGACCAGCCGTCGGGCAGCGGGTTGCCCGGCAGTTGCGCGGTGCCGACCACCATCACCAGGGCCAGGCAGAGCGTGCTGCACAGGGCCATCACGGCGGCGACAGCGGTGAGCAGCCTGGTCGCGGTCCGCGGGTGCAGGTGCTGCTCGGCCAGCCTGGCGATCGGCCACGCCGTCAGCGGCAGGACCAGGGGCAGGAAGACGAAGACGCCCATGCGGTGTCAGCCGTCCTCCGCCGCGCGCGCGTGTCCGAGCAGCGCGCGCAGCAGTCGCTCGTCGTCCGGGTCGAGGCCCGTGACGAAGCTGGCCAGCACCGCTTCCCGGTCGCTCTCGGCGTCCAGGACCTTGCGCATCTTCCGCGCGGCCAGGCCGGCCTGGTCCGAGGCGGGCGTCCAGGCGAAGGACCGGCCCGCGCGCTCACGGCTGACGGCGCCCTTCTCGAGCAGCCGGGTCAGGATCGTGATCACCGTGGTGTAGGCGAGGTCGCCGCCGAGGCGCTCCTGCACCCAGCCGGCCGTCGCGGGCCCGTCCGCCCCGCGCAGCGCGGACAGCACCAGTGCCTCCAGCTCACCCTGGCCCCGTCGCCGCGGACGCCGGTCATCCGTCACCGCCCGCCTCCTTCCGCCGCCGATCGTCTTCCGGGGCGACATCGTATAGAAGGCTTTCTTCTACAGTGTTGTAGATTGAAACCGGGAACACGGAGTACGACGAACTCGACGAACTCGACGAAGGAGAACGCAGTGGGAGTTTCCCTGGCCAAGGGCGGCAACGTCTCGCTCAGCAAGGAGGCGCCCGGCCTGACCGCCGTGCTGGTCGGTCTGGGCTGGGACGTGCGCACCACGACGGGCACCGACTACGACCTCGACGCCTCCGCGCTGCTCCTCGACGCGGCGGGCAAGGTGCTCTCGGACGGGCACTTCGTCTTCTACAACAATCTCACCAGCCCCGACGGCTCGGTCGAGCACACCGGTGACAACCTCACCGGTGAGGGCGAGGGCGACGACGAGGCGGTCAAGGTGAACCTCGCCACGGTCCCGGCCGAGGTGGACCGAATCGTCTTCCCGGTCTCCATCCACGACGCGGAGAACCGCGGCCAGAGCTTCGGCCAGGTCCGCAACGCCTTCATCCGGGTCGTCAACCAGGCGAACAACCAGGAGCTCGCCCGCTACGACCTGTCCGAGGACGCCTCGACCGAGACCGCGATGGTCTTCGGCGAGCTGTACCGGCACGGCGCCGAGTGGAAGTTCCGGGCGGTCGGGCAGGGGTACGCCTCGGGTCTCGCGGGCATCGCCGCGGACTTCGGCGTCAACGTCTGACCCGGACTCCGGGGGGTCAGTGGTCCGTGCCGCAGCAGCCGGTGCCGCCGTCGGCGGCCGGGGCGGCGCGGGCGGTGCCGAGGCGGCAGAAGCAGGACGCCTCGACCGGCACGTCCGCCAGCGCGGTGGCCAGCTTCAGCTGCTGCGCCACGATCCGCGCCTCCCCCGCCCTGCCGAGCCGTACGAGGCACTCGTGGAGTCCGTGCAGGGCCCAGACGTTGTTCGGGTGCTGAAGCGGGCGGGGCAGGGTGTCGTCCAGGCCCAGGTCGGCCCGGTAGACCGCCTCGGCCTCGGCGATCCGGCCCCGCTCCAGGAGCAGGGCGCCGTAGGCGTGCCGCGTGGGCTGCATCCAGCCCCAGGGTTCGTCGTAGGGCAGGTTGTCGTCCAGCTCGATCGAGCGCTCCAGGGCGGCGAAGGCGGCGGCGTGGTCGCCCCGGCGGTATTCCAGTTCACCGTCGAGCATGGCCGAGGCGATGGCGAGGAGGTCCGCGCAGGTGTTGTTGAACAGCGTGCGTGACTCCGGCACCCGGGCGACCGCCGCGCGGAACAGCGCGCGTTCGGCCTCCGCCTCGGCCACCCGCCCGGTGGCCGAGAGGGCGACGCCGCGGGCGTAGTGCAGCATGGCGGTCGTCACGCAGTACAGGCGCGGGTCGTCCGGCAGCGGCAGGGCGAGGATGTCCGCCCAGCGGCCGAAACGGATGAGGACGTGCACCCGCATGGCCGGGAACGCCTCGAGCCAGTCGGCCATGGGCGGGCTCTCCACCCGCAGCAGTTCCTCGGGCACGGACGCCTCGAGGCGGGCCGCGGTGTCGAGGGCGACCTCGTACTGGCCCAGGAACATCGCGCCGTAGATCCTGAAGTGGTAGTTGTGCGAGCGGTAGAGGGTGTAGAAGTTCATCGCCCCCGACCGTGCGCGGTACTTCTCGTCGGCGGTGATCGCGGCCTCGTTGTCCGACACCACGCGGCGGTAGTCGCCGCACAGCACTTCGAGGTGCGAAGGCATGTGCTGGAGGTGGCCCGCGTCGGGGACCAGGCCGCGCAGCCGGCCGGCGACGGTGAGGGCCGCCTCCGGGGTGGGGGACATCTCCATCAGGTGGATGTAGAGGTGCAGGAGGCCGGGGTGGTCGCGGCCGCCGTCGGCGGCGAGGGCCCGGTCGAGCACCGTCTTCGCCGCGAGAGTGCGCGCTCCCTCGGCGGGCCGTCCGGTGCGCAGGTCCCACAGCCGCCAGGGCGTCAGGTTCATCAGGGCGTCCGCGTAGAGGGCGGCCACGTCCAGGTCGTCGGGGGCCAGTTCGTACACGGCGCGCATGCCGTCGGCGTACGGCTCGTTCCAGACCGAGCAGTCCTCGACGGCGCTCGCCCGGGGGTAACGGGCCCGCAGGGCCCCGACGAGGGCGCGTTCGACGGGGTCGGCCCGGCCGGCCAGGTCGTGTGCGCGTTCGACGGCGGCGTGGGTGCGGTCGACCGTCCGGGTCAGTTCCTCGGCGTCGAAGGCCTCCCACGGCTTGTTGTAGTTGGGGCCGAGTGCGTGGGCGATGCCCCAGTGGGCCATGGCGCAGTCCGGGTCGGCCGCGACGGCGGCCTCGAAGCACGCGACGGCCTCCTCGTGATGGAAGGCGTACGTCCACACGAGCCCGCGGTCGAACCACCGCTGGGCCTCGGGCGACGAGGTCGTCACCGGGCGGCCGTGGCCACCCAGGTCGTAGTAGTCCATGAGGGGACGTATACCGCACCCGGGTACGGTCGCGGGGCGCTTCGGCCCGCGACCGTACCGCGCCGTGCCCCGACCGGTGTCCCCGCCGGACGCGGCGCGCCCGGCGGGGGTGGGGGGACGGGAGTGGCGCGGGTCAGCCGAAGTCGACGTCGCTGCACAGGAAGTACGTCTGGTCCATGTGCGACGCCTGCCAGATCGTGTAGACGACGTGCCGGCCGCTCAGCCCCGAGGTGCTCACCGGGATCTCGTAGTTCTGGCTGGGCGCGTAACTGCCCGTCCGCGCCACCTGCTGGAGACTGTCCCAGGTCAGGGCCTGGGTGGCCGGGTCGAAGCCCTGCTTGGTGACATAGACCTGGAAGTAGTCGGCGCCGTGGCTGGCCTGGTCGTACAGCTTGACGGTGAAGTCGTCGGTGACGTCGGTGGTCTGCCAGGGGCCCACGGCGTCGAGGGAGTTGTAGCGTCCGCTCTCGGTGCGGCCGCCGCTGCAGAGCTGCCCGTCGGGCACGACGGCCTCGAAGTCACCGGCCGAGCCGTTGCGGTAGAGGCCGTTCCAGTTCCACATGGCGTTGGGGTTGTCCTGCCACGCCTGCCAGCACATGGGGTCCTCGTCCGCCATGGCGGGGTTCTGGAAGTCGTCGCCCCAGCGGTCCCAGCATCCGTAGTTGCGGGAGGCGGGGTCGACGACCGAGCCGTGGGCGACGGCGGTGCCGCTCCAGGGGATCAGGGTGAGCAGGGCCGCGGTCAGGGTGCTGAGGGCGAGGGTCGTCGCCCGGCGGGTCCTTCCGGCCGGCACATTTTTGGAGTGCTCATGACAATCCATGGAGTCCTTCTTTCCGGTGGGGGGACGGTGCGGGGCAGGGCTCCGACCGAGCGAGTGGGAGCGCTCCCAAAGGTCGGTCGGAGACCAGGCTGCGCCCGGGTGGAGAGATTGGCAACACCCTGAATGAGACAGTTCCCGCCGCGCGGTGGCGTGTGCGGCGTCCTCGGCGTGCTCGACGTGTTCCGGCCCGACGGGTGGGCGGGGAAAGAGGCCCCGCCCACCCGTCGTCATGCCGCTGCCACTGCTGTCACAGGGCACGCCGCCTGGAACGGACCAGCAGCACACATCCGCCGGCGAAGAGCACGCCGCCGACCGCCGCGGGCCACAGGCCGAGCCCGGAGCCCGTCTCGGCGAGCCCGCCCTGCGCCTGCGGTTCGGGCGCCGAACCGGCGGCGGCGCCGTCGCGACCGTTCCCGGCGTCCCCGGCGTCGCCGTTCTTCTCGGGTGCGGCCTCGGCGCTGGTCGCGTCGTCCGGGGCCTCGGCCGCTGTCGTCGCGGCCCTGGGCTCGGCGCTCGCGGAGGCCTCGGTGCCCTCGGACTCGGCGGCCGGGGGTGCGCTCTCGTCGGCGCCGGGCCGGCCGTCGTTCTGGCCGTCGTTCTGACCGGGGTTCTTCCCGTTGTCCTCTCCACCCCGCTGACCGTCCTGGCCGTCCTGGCCGGTGTCCGCGGGTGCCGAGGCCGTGGCGGTCTGCTCGGCCGGGGGCTCGGCGGTCTGCCCGTCGTCGTTGCCGCCCGGCTGTTCCCCGCCCTCGTCCGGCTCTGCGCCCGGGGGCGTGTCCGGACCGCACTCCCGGCCGGAGTTGATGCACTCCACCATCTCGCGCATCAGGTCCTCGTCGAAGACGTTGATGAAGTCGCTGTGGTCGGTGACCGGCTTGTGCAGCTGCTCGGGGAAGGAGTCAACGGCGAACAGCGGGACGGTCTTGCCCCCGTCCTCCAGGCTGGGCGCGGCCACGTCGTAGACGACCCGTTGCACCAGCCGCGGAACGGCCCGGAACCCTTCGGGGCAGCCGCCGTCGGCGGCGGCGAAGGCCATGTGGGTGCGGTGGTTGGCGCTGTCGATGTTGCGGCCGTCCCAGCAGCTCTGGAAGGTGAAGGTGCGCACCACGTCGCTGCCCGAGGGGCAGAGCGGGTACTTGTCCTTCAGCTGCCGGTCCTCGAAGCCGGTGCAGCTCCAGGAGGCGTTCGCGTTGGTGTCGCCGTTGACGAACGCCTTGGCGTCGCCGGTGATGATGCGCAGCAGCCGCGGCATCCCGGTGACCTTGCCGCGCTCGTTGCCCTCGAACGTCAGGGTCACCTCGGCCGGCGTGACGATCTCGCCGGCGTTGCCCTCGACGCCGCCGCCCGGTGACTGGGCGTCCTGTTCGGCGGTGCCGTTCTGGAGCCGCAGCACGGGCCAGTAGTACGAGGACTTGTCGCCCTGGTCGGCGCAGCTCGTGTCGCCGGCGGCCAGGTCCTCGTCGCTGGCGAAGGCGTCGTTGGCCTGGTTGCCGACGTAGTCGTGGAAGTGGTGGGCGCCGTTGCCGACGCCGGGGGCGGCGATCAGGTTGTCCGAGTTGAACAGGCCCTCGGCGTTGACGCCGCAGCTGGTGGCGAAGGAACCGGTCGATGCCTTCTTCTGCCGGGGCGCCCGCACGACGTTGGGCCGGACGGACTCGATGTCCACGTAGTCCGCCGCCACGGGGCCGTTGCCCGCCTGCCCGCCGTTGCCGGACTGCTGCTGCCCGTCGCCGGGCGCCTCGCCCTTGCCGTCCTCCTGCTCCTGGCCCTGGTCCTGGCCCGGTTCCTGTTCCTTCCCCTCCCCCTGCTGGTCCGGGCCGCCGCTCCCCGCGTCCGTCGACGCGATCTCGGTGCGGCGCAGGGTGCACTCGGCCAGGGTGTCCAGGCCCTCGGGGCGGTCGCCGGCCTTGTCGATGGCGGCGGCGATGCGTTCGAGCGTCGCCGCGCGCTCCTTCTTCAGCGGGTCCAGGATCGCGGCCTCGTCGAGGGTGCCGTCGTCCGCGGTGCGGGCGGCCTCCTGGAGCCCGGCGTACGCGGCGGCGATCTCCCCGTCGAGGTGGGCGAGTTCCTTGTCGACCTCCGGCCTGGCCTGCTCCGGGACGGCCGTGAGCCGCTCGGCCGGGTCGGGGCAGTCGACGGTGGCCGCGACACCGGAACTGCCCAGGGGAACGGCGGCGTTGCCGGACTCGGTCGCGGAGGCGAAGACGTTGACGGCCACCAGACCGCTGCCTCCCAGTATCAGCGCCACCGCTCCGAAGGTCGCGCGCCGCGCCCCGGTCGGGCGTCTGCGCCTGTTGTGTCCCAAGGCGTGCTCCTGTGTCGTGACGGACTCGGACATGAAATGCCCCCGGCTCCATACGGAACCGGGGGCCGGAGTGTTCAACCACCGCGGGGATTCTCAGGTTTCCCTCACCTCACGGGCGCAGCACCAGCCGGATCGGGTCGCCCTGCTTCTTCTCGAGCCGGGCGACCGCTTCGGCGGCCTCGGCGAGCGGCAGCACCCCGCTGACGGACCCGGAGAAGTCGAGGCGGCCGCCCTGGATCAGCCGCAGGAGCTGGGGCAGCGCCACCGGCATGTCGGAGCCGTAGTGGCCGAGGACCCGCTGCTGGAGGTAGCTGAAGCGGGTGCCGTCCGTGACGGTGAGCGGCTTGTCGGTCAGGCCCACCAGGACCAGCCGTCCCTTGGGCGCGAGGACGGAGACCGCCTGCTCGCGCACGGGCGGCACGCCCGCGAAGTCGAAGGCGGCGGCCAGCCCCGCGCCACCGGTGGCCGCGCGGACCGTCTGCCGCAGCTCGGGGTCGGCGGAGTCCAGGGCGAGGTCGGCTCCGGCGGCCAGGGCGCGTTCGCGGGCGACCGGGTTCGGGTCGACGGCCACGACGGGGCAGGCGCCGATCGCCCGGAGCAGCTGCACGGCGTGGACGCCGAGGCCGCCGACGCCCCACACGCCGACCGCCTCGGCGGGCCGGACCGCGCCGGTCTCGGTGATCGCGCCCCACGGGGTGGACACGGCGTCCGGGATGATCGCGCCCTGCTCGAAGGGGATGGTGTCGGGCAGCGGGGTCATGGCGTCGGCGGCGGACAGGGCGTACTCGGCCCAGCCGCCGTCGTAGTCGACACCGCGGGTGTAGGTGACGCCGTCCCGCGCCTCGCCGGCGTGCAGCACGACCCGTTGCCCGGGCGACCAGGCGGTGACGCCCGCGCCGGTCTCGGCGACGGTGCCGGAGACCTCGTGGCCGAGGGTGACCGTGTCGCCCCGGAGGAGCAGCGGGGTGAGGGTGCCGTCGATGAGGTGCACGTCGGAGAGGCAGACGCCGGCCGCCTCGACCTTGACCAGCACCTCCCCCGGGCCGGGCTGCGGGCGGGGCACCTCCTCGAGCCGCAAAGTGCGGCTCGGGACGTGCAGGCGGGCGGCGAGCATCTGCGCCATGACGGGACCTCCTCGGTGCGGTGGCGACCCGGACGGCCTCCAGCGGGTCCATCGCAGGTCGACTTGCGTTAACCGTACACCCAACGCAGGACGACTTGCTTTACGCTGGTCCGATGAGCTCACCGGAACCCGTCGCCCCGCCCCTGCGCCGCCGCGGGGAGCGGATGCGGCGGGCGGTGCTGGCCGCCGCCGTGGACCTGCTGTCGAGCGAGGGTCTGGCGGGCGCGACGGTCGGCGCCGTGGCCCGGGCGGCCGGAGTGCACGAGACCTCCGTGTACCGGCGGTGGGGCACCCGCGAGAACCTGATCCTGGACGCGCTGACCACGGAGCTGGACGCCGCGCTGCCGGTCCCGGACACCGGGCGGGTGCGGGACGACCTGCTGGCGTTCTTCTCCGCCCTGGCCCGGCTCCTCGCCACCCCGCAGGGCCGGGCGCTGCTGCGGCTGAGCGTCGAGCAGGACGACTCCCTGGAGGACCGCCGCGGACCCTACTGGAGCGAGCGTCTCGACCGCGCCGTGGTGATGGTCCGGCGCGGCGCCGAGCGGGGCGAACTGGCCGCGGACACCGATCCCGGACTGCTGATCGAAGCGGTCAGCGGTCCGCTGTTCGTGCGGGTGCTGCTCAGCGGGGCGCCGCTGGACGACGTGCTCGTACGGGGGCTGGTGGACCTGGCCCTGGACGGGGCCCGCCCACGAGCGGGTGGACCCGGCCCCGGACGGGGCCCGTCCGGGGTGAGCGGCCCGGCCGGTGCCGGACCGTGATGATGGGAGGGCCCGGATCGGGGCACCCGGCGGTCGTCAGGGGCGCGGGTGCGCCGAGGACGGAGGAACCATGGACGGCAGCAGGCCGCTCGCCCTGGTCACCGGGGCGTCCAGCGGCATCGGGTACGAACTCGCCGCGCTGTTCGCGGAACACGGATACGACCTCGTGGTCAGCGCCGAGGACGAACGGCTGGAGCACGCCGCCCAGCGGCTGCGGGAGACCGGCGTGGAGGTACGGGCCGTGCGCGCGGACCTCAGGAGCCCCGACGGCGTGGACCACCTGGTCGCCGCCCTGACCGGGCTCGCGGTGGACGTGGCGGCCCTCAACGCCGGGGTGGGGCAGGGCGGCGCCTTCGTCGACACCGACCTCGCCGACGACCAGTCCGTCATCGACCTCAACGTGACCTCGACCGTGCGGCTCGCCAAACCCCTCCTGCGGGACATGGTGGCCCGCGGGGTGGGGCGGCTCATGTTCACGTCCTCGGTCGCGGCGACGATGCCGGGCTCCTTCCAGTCGGTCTACAACGCGTCGAAGTCGTTCGTCCAGTCCTTCGCGCAGGCGTTGCAGGAAGAGGTCGGGGACACCGGTGTCACCGTCACCTCCTTCATGCCGGGGCCGACCGACACGGACTTCTTCCGGCGGGCCGGCATGACGGACACCAAGGTCGGCACCATGCCGAAGGACGACCCGGCGCAGGTCGCCCGGCAGGCGTTCGACGCGGTCATGAAGGGCCGCGGGAAGCTGGTCACCGGCTCGGCGAAGACCAAGGCCCAGGGAGTGGCGGACAAGGTGCTGCCGGACCGTGTCAAGGCCGCGGTGCACCGCCGGATGGCCGAACCGGGGACGGCGCGGGACGCGCGGGACACCCAGGACGCGCGGGATGCGGACCGCTAGCGCATCCCGTGGCACCGTCGCCCGAAGGGCCCCTTGTCGGCGGCCCGTTCCCGGTGGAACGATGCCCGGGCACCGGCTCACCGCACCGAAGGGAACGCCGTGACCGACGACCGGGAACGCCCGCGGGCCGCCGCCGCGTTCGACGCGCTGGGCGCCGAGTACGAGAAGGCGTTCGCCGGGTCGAGGACGCACCGCCGCTCGCTGGAGTGGCTGCTGGCGCGGCTGGCGCCGGGCAGCCGGGTGCTGGACGTGGGCAGCGGCACGGGCCGGCCCACCGCGGAGACCCTCGCGAACGCCGGGCACGCGGTGCTGGGCATCGACGTCTCCCCCGTCATGGTGCAGCTCGCCGCGCAGCAGGTGCCGGCCGCCACCTTCCAGTGCGCCGACGTCCGTGACGTACCGCTCGCGGACGGCTCGTTCGACGCCGTCTGCGTGTACTTCTCACTGCTCCAGCTGGACCGCCGGGAGCAGCGGGATCTCGTACGGCGCCTGACGCGGTTGCTGAGGCCGGAGGGCTACCTGGTCCTGGCCACCGTGCCGCTGGACGTGGACGGGGTCGACGCCACCTTCATGGGCCAGCCGGTGCGCGTGACCAGCTTCCCCGCGCAGGAGCTGATCGCCCTGGCCGAGGACGCGGGCCTGGAGGTGCTGGCGCAGGAGGCGTCGATGTTCACCCCGGCCCACCCGGACGCCCGGCCGGAGCCGCACCTCTTCCTGCACTGCCGGCGCACGGGGCAGCCCCGGATGGGGTAACTGCGCACGCGCGAACCGGGGTCCCACGGTCAGAGTGGGCAGCATGACAGAACCTGGCGAGCGACGGCGCCGCACCACTTCCACGGCCACGCGCGAGCGGGGTGTGCGGGACGCCCGCGACGCCGCACGGCACGCCGCCGACGCCCTGTCCGAGCTGATCCGGCACCACCTCGAAGGGGTCTCCGCGGTGTGCCGGAGCGAGGACGGCGGCTGGATCGTCAACGTGGACGTGCTCGAGGTCGCGCGCATCCCCGACACCACCAGCCTGCTCGCCACCTACGAGGTCGAGCTGAACCCGGCGGGCGACCTGATCCAGTACCGCAGGGTCGCGCGCTACCGGCGCGGTGCCCAGGACCAGTGAGCGGACCGTGAGGCCCGCACCCGGAAGGACCACCGCATGATCACCTACGACGACGAGGTCGTCTGCGCGCCCCGCGCCGGAACCCTCTACGACGTCCTCGAACTCATCCTCGACCGCGGCATGGTCATCGACGTCTTCGTGCGCGTCTCCCTGGTCGGCATCGAGATCCTCAAGGTGGACGCGCGCATCGTGGTCGCGAGCGTCGACACCTATCTGCGGTTCGCCGAGGCCTGCAACCGGCTGGACCTGGAGCACGACGTGCGCTCCAAGACCGTGCCCGAGATGTTCGGCAGTCCGGTCGCCAAGACCGTGGGCAGGGCGGGCGCCCGGCGGACGGCGCGCTCGCTGACCGACAAGGTGCGCGACGTCCTCGCACCGGAACACGAGCCCGCGCACGACGAGGAGGCGGAGGAGCCCGAGGAGACGGAGGCCCGGCCCCGCGAACGCACGGAGCGCGCCCGGAGCGCGCAGCGGCCCCGCGGCAGGTCCGCAGCGCGCCCCCGCGACGAGGACGACCGCCCCCGAGTCCGCCCCCGCCCCCGCCGGCGCACCGAGGAGGAGGACCGATGACCGCGCCCGCCACCACCGCCCCCGAGTCCGCCGCAGCCCCCGGGCCCGCGGCCGCCCTCAAGGCCCTGTATGTCTACGGCATCACCCCGGCCGGCGTCCGTGTCCCCCGCTCCCCCGGTGTCGACGGCTCGCCGGTCGGGCTGCTGACCGAGTCCGGGCTGTGCGCCGCGGTGTCGGACGCGCCCCCGCGGCTCCGGCCCCGGCGCCGCGACCTGCTGGCCCACCAGGCCGTCCTGGACGAACTGGCGGCGCAGGGGCCGGTGCTGCCCATGCGATTCGCGGTCCTCAGCCCCCGGACCGACGCCCTCCTCGCCCAACTGCGCTCCGACGCGGCGCACTTGACGCGGCAGCTCGACGGCGTACGCGGATGCGTGGAACTCAACGTCAAGGGGACGGTGGTCCCCGGCCACTTCGCCGACCTGGTGCGCCGCGACGACAGACTGCGGACCCTGGCCCTGCGGACCCGGCTACGCCCGGACTACGAGGCCAACGTCCGGCTCGGCGAGGCGATCGCCCTCGGTGTGCGCCGCGAGGCACGGCGCGCCGCCCGGGAGGTCGTCGACCGACTGGCGCCGCTCGCCGTGCGGACGGTGCAGGGCGCGACCGACGACGAGCAGGTCCTCAGCGCGTCGTTCCTGCTGCGCTTGGCCGACGAGACGCGGTTCAGGGAAGCGGTGGCGGAACGGTCCCGGGCCTGCGGCGACCGGCTGGCCCTCAGCGTGACCGGACCGCTGCCCTGCTACAGCTTCGTCGACCCGCGCCCCGCACCGCCGGCCGGCCGGTGACCGCATGGGCATCGTGAGCGGTCTCCTCCTGCTGCCCCTCGCTCCGGTGCGCGGCACGGCGTGGATCGCCGACCACCTGCTCCAGGAGGCCCGGCGCCAGGCGCACGACCCGCGCGCCGTACAAGCGCGGCTGGCCGCGCTCAACCGGGCCCTGGACGAGGGCGCCATCGACGAGGCGGCCTTCGAACGGGAGGAGGAGCGCCTGCTCACCCTTCTCGAACGCCCGACCCGGCCCACCGGCCGTACCACCACCACGAATCCAGCGCGGAGACGACACGTATGAACGACAGCAGGACGGCCATGGCGGCTGCCGTGGCGGGCGGATACCTCCTGGGGCGCACCAGGAAGGCCAAGCTGGCCTTCGCGGTCGGCTCCTACCTCGTGGGCAGACGCGTCGGCCTCTCCCCCGGCCAGGTCCTCGGCCAGGGGCTCGGCGGTCTCCAGCGGACGCCGCAGTTCCAGGAGCTGACCGACCAGTTCAGGGGCGAGCTGCTGACCGCCGGACGCGCGGCCGTCACCGCCGCGGCGAACCGCCGCCTCACCAGCCTCGCGGACACCCTCCGCGACCGTACGGACGCGCTCACCGACGAGGGCCGGCCGGACGACGGCCGCGACGACACCTGGGACGAGGACGCGTACTTCGAGGAGGAGGACCGCGAGGAGGACCGGCGGCCCGCGCCGCCCCGGAAGACAGCGAAGAAGGCGGCCAAGAAGGCTCCGCCGCGCAAGGGCGCGCCGCCCGCGAAGAAGGCGGCCAAGAAGGCCGCCGCCAGGAAGACGGCCGGACCCGCGCAGCGGACGGTGGTCCGGGACGCCGGGCGCGGGGGTGGGCGCGCATGACCCCCGGCCGGCAGGGCGACGACGGGCCCTCTCCCCTCGGTGATCTCAAGGACGCGCTCGGCGGCTACCTCTCCGCCGCGGGTCACGGACTCGTCGGCAGGGCGGGGGAACGCGTCGGTTCCCTGACCGACCGCCTGACCGAGTCGGCCGGCGGGGGTGACTCCAAGAACGGCGGCGGCTCGAAGGGCGGCGGCGGTTCCGGGGGCGGCGGCGGCGGTTCCAAGGGCAGCGGCGGCGGCAGCGTCAAGGCGACGCACATCATGGAGACCGTCGACATCGGCGTCCCCCTGCGCACCGTCTACGACCAGTGGACGCAGCTCCAGGACTTCAGCGGCTTCACCAAGGGTGTCCAGAGCGTCAGCCCCCACGACGAGGTGACCTCGGACTGGACGGCCAAGATCGCCTTCTCGACGCGCAGCTGGAAGGCGACCGTCCAGGAGCAGGTCCCCGACCAGCGGATCACCTGGACCTCCGAGGGCGCCAAGGGCAGCACCAACGGAGTGGTCAGCTTCCACGAGCTGGCGCCCCGGCTGACCCGGGTCGTCGTGGTCGTCGAGTACTACCCGGCGGGCTTCTTCGAGAAGACCGGCAACCTCTGGCGCGCCCAGGGACGCCGGCTGCGGCTGGACCTCAAGCACTTCGCGCGGCACGTGACACTGGCCGACGAGGAGGAGGTCGAGGGCTGGCGCGGCGAGATCCGCGACGGCGAGGTCGTCAAGAGCCACGAGGAGGCGCTGGAAGAGGAGGAGAACGCCGAGGAACCGGACGAGTCCGAGTACGAGAACGACGAAGACGACGAAGACGAAGACGAAGACGAAGAGGACCCCGAGGACGCAGAGGACGAGTACGAGGACGACGACGAGGAGGAGCCGTATGCGGACGAGGACGACGACGAGGACGACCGGCGTGCCCGCCCGCGTCGCTGACGACGCCGCCGCGAGGAGTACGCGGTGACCGACCTCGACCACCCGTACCCGGGCGCGGGTCCGGGTACCGAGCCCTACGGGCCCCCCTCCGGCAGCCTGGCCGACCTCCTGGAACGCGTCCTCGACAAGGGCATCGTCATCGCCGGCGACATCAAGATCGACCTGCTCGACATCGAGCTGCTGACGATCCGTCTGCGGTTGTTCATCGCCTCGGTGGACACCGCGAAGAAGGCCGGCATCGACTGGTGGGAGACGGATCCCGCGCTGTCGTCCCGGGCGGCGCGGGACGCGCTCGCCGAGGAGAACGCGCGGCTGCGGGAGCGCCTCGACGCCCTGGAGGGGGCCACCGGGGAGACGACGGGAGCCGTGCGATGAGCACGACCGCCGCCGGACCGGCGGCCCCCGGCGTCGTCTGTGCCTTCGCCGTCACCCGCACCCCGCCGGACCCGGCCGCCCTGGCCGCGGCGAGGGGGCACGAGGAGGGCGGTCCGCTGCGCGTCCTGAGCGCGGGCGACCTGTGCCTGGTCGTTCAGGACGTCCCCGCGGCCCTGTTCGACGCGGAGGCGCTGACGGAGCGCCTCAACCGGCCCGACGACCTGGAACGCTGCGCGCGTGCCCATCACCGGGGCGTGGAGGCCGCGGCCGGGCGGGGACCCGTCGTGCCGCTGCCGATGGCGACCCTGTACCGCGGCGACCTGACCGCGGCGCGGGCGGTGGCCGCCCGGCAGCCGGTGCTGGTCACACTGCTCGACCGCCTCCGGGACCGTACGGAGTGGGCGGTGAAGGTGCACGCCGCCGAGTCCCCGCCCGAGCCCGCCACGGACACCGGAGCGGGCGCCGGCACCGGCACCGGCTCCGGCGCCGGGGGCCGCGCCTACCTCACCCGGATCAGCGCACGACGGCGTGACCGCCAGGGCGCCCACGACAGGGCGCTGGCCGAGGCGGAGGCCGTCGACGCGGAGCTGCGGCGGTACGCGGTGGCCGCGACACGGCACCGTCCGCAGAGCGAGCGGCTGACCGGACGACGCGCGCCGCAACTGCTCAACGTCGCCTACCTGGTGGAGGACGCGCGGCGTACCGCCTTCGCCGAGGCCCTGGCGCGGCTCACCGCCGACGGCCGGCGTCCGGCGGTACGGGTGGACGCCTCGGGTCCGTGGATCCCGTACTCCTTCGCCCGCTGGGACGAGGACCCGCAGGCCGCCCCGGATCAGGAGGTCCCCGCATGACCGTCCCGGACGCCCGTACGCCGGGCCCGGCGCCCGTGCCCTGGGGCGGCCCGGAGCCGTACGCACCGGTCGGGGTGCCCCTGGTGGACCTGCTGGACCGGGTGCTGGCGACCGGTGTCGTGGTCAGCGGCGACCTGGTGCTGGCCGTCGCGGACGTGCCGTTGGTGCGGATCTCCCTGCACGCCCTGCTGTCGTCGGTGAACGAGCGGGTGCCCGCCCCCTGGCCGGACAGCGGGCCGCTGTGACGGCGCCCCGGGCCCGCGCCGCCCGGACCGCCCACGCCCTCGACCTGGATCCCGAGCGGGTCACCAACGACCTGGCCGCGCTGGTCCTGACCGTGGTGGAGCTGCTGCGCCAGCTCATGGAGCGCCAGGCCGTGCGCCGCTTCGACGAGGGGACGCTGAGCGCGGAGCAGGAGGACCGGCTCGGCACGGCGCTCATGCTGCTCGACGAGCGCATGGACGACCTGTGCGCCCAGCACGGACTGAGCCGTTCCGACCTCAATCTCGACCTGGGCCCGCTGGGCCCCCTCCTCTCGGACCCGGAACCGTAGGACACAGGAATCCGGCACCCGGCACCCGGCACCCGGCACCCGACGCGAGCGATCGTTATGATGACGCGGAATCGCTCAAACGAACATTCTCGGGTGGGGAGCCCTGATGCGGGAGCCGGTCGATCTCAGGCGCCAGCGGATACTGGCGGCGGTCCAGGCGCGCGGCACCGCGCGGGTGCGCGACCTCGCCGACGAGTTGCAGGTCTCGGTGGTCACCGTGCGCCGCGACGTCGAGGAGCTGACGCGCGAGGGCAGGCTGAGCCGCGGCCACGGGGTCGTGCGGTCGACGCTGCCGGCCCAGGAGACGGCCCACGATCCGGTCCCGGCAGGCGGGGACCGGGTGGCCGTGGTGGTCCCGGTACGGCACTCCTACCTGACCGAGACGCTGCACGGGGCGCGCACGGTCCTGGAGCGGGCCGGGGTGCGCATGGCCCTGCACCTCGCGCCGCAGGCCTCCGGTGCCGAGCGGCCACTGGTGGAGCGGGCCCTGTCGGACGGCGCGGACGGGCTGCTGATCGCCCCGCGCTGGCGTGGCCGGGCCGACGAGGAGGCCGATCACGAGTGGCTGGCCGGGGTCGGTGTGCCGACGGTGCTGATGGAGCGCCGTCCGTGGCGCGGCAGCGCGCTGCACGCCCTGGACTCGGTCTGCTCGGACCACTGGTACGGCGCGCACCTCGCGGTGGAGCACCTGGTGGGGCTCGGGCACCGGCGGATCGTGGTCGCCACCCGGCACGACAGCCCCACCGCCCGTTCGCTGCGTGCCGCCTTCACGGAGATCGCCGGGGCGCATCCCCTGGTGGAGCGGTGGGCGTGGACGCTGGTCGCACCGGAGGCCGGGGCCGACGGGCCCTACTCGGCGGACGAGACGGCCGAGCCGTCGGCGCTGATGCGCAAGGTGGGTGCCACCGCGATGGTGCTGCACGGCGACGTGGACGCGCTGATGGTGGTGCAGCGGCTCGCGGAGGAGGGGGTGCGGGTGCCGGAGGACTGCTCGGTGGTCGCGTACGACGATGTGGTGGCCGGTCTCGCCTCGCCCGCGTTGACGGCCGTGTCGCCGCCGAAGGCGGAGGTCGGGCACGCGGCGGCGGAGCTGCTGCTCCAGCGGCTGGCCGAGGCACCCGGGAGCCGGCGGCCGGGCCGGCGGATCGAGCTGCTGCCGCGGCTGATGGTGCGGGGTTCGACGGACCCGTTGACCGAACCGCTCGACGAATGAGCGTTTGAGCGTTTCATTTTCTTCTGATCGATCTATTGACCGTTTGAGACAGGGCGTTCAGGATTCCGGGTGTCTCGAAGAGTCGTGTCCGCACCCGCGCGGACCCGCAGGAGCCGCGGAGGCGCCATGCCCGGACGACCCAGCCGTCGCTCCGTGCTCGCCGCGATGACCGCCCTACCCCTTGCAGGAGCCGCGAGCGCCTGCAGCGGGGGGAACGGCGCATCGTCGGCCCGCACGGGCACCACCACCCGCATCACCTTCTGGTCCGCCCTGCGCGGGAGCCAGGAAGTGGTCGACGCGTTCAACCGCACCCACCGCACGGTCCAGGTGGAGTTCCAGCAGATCCCCTCCGGCGGGCAGGGCGGCTACGCCAAGCTCAGCAACGCCGCGCGGGCCGGGAACGCGCCCGACGTCGCCACTCTCGAATACCCGCAGGTGCCGGGGTTCGCCATCGACGGCGTCGCCCGCGACATCACCGATCTGATGAGCGACGGCCTGCGCCGCAAGCTGCTGCCGCAGGCGCTCGGACTGACCACCTTCGAACGCCGGGTGTTCGCCGTGCCGCTGGACGTCGAGCCCATGGTGATGCACTACCGCGCCGACCTGTTCGACCGCCACGGGCTCGAAGCCGCCCGCACCTGGGACGAGTTCGCCGAGCAGGCCGCGACGGTGCGCCGCGAGGCACCCGACCGCCGGCTGGCGCTCTTCCCCACCGACGGGATGACGCAGTTCGCCTGCTACGCCTGGCAGGCGGGCGCCCAGTGGTTCGACACCTCGAAGGGCGCCTGGAACGTCTCGCTCGCCGACGCTCCCTCACGACGGGTGGCCGAGTACTGGCAGGGGCTGATCGACCGGGACGACGTCTTCATGAACGCCGTCGAAAGCAGGCAGTCCGACGCGCAGATCGGCAACGGCCTGGTCCTCACCCGGCTCAGCGGCGCCTGGGACGCCGGCGCGCAGATGAACGCGCGGCCCGGGCAGAAGGGCCAGTGGCGGATCGCGCCGATGCCGCAGTGGGACACCGGCAGCCCCTCGACCGGCACGCACGGCGGGTCGACCTTCGCGATCACCGAGGACAGCAGGCACCCGGAGGCCGCGATGGAGTTCATCGAGTGGCAGGTCTCCCACCCCGACTCCCTGCGCGCCCGGCTCTCCAGCGGCACCAGCAGCCAGTACCCGGCCGCGCCGGGACTGGTCCCCGTGGGCCGCGAGGCCTTCGACCGCTCGTACTACGGCGGCCAGGACATCTACACCCTGTTCGAGCAAGAGGCCGAGAAGATCGGCGACCAGTGGCTCTGGGGCCCGCGTATGAGCGCCACCCAGAAGGTCATGCAGGACTCCTTCGCCCGGGTCGGCGGCGGCCAGGGCAGTCTCGTCGAGTCGCTGCGCAGCGCGCAGGAGGGCACCATGCCCGACCTCAAGGCCCTGGGCCTGTCCACCACCCAGCACAGCACCTGAGCCGACGAAAGGCAGGTGACACACCCATGACCACGACCACCCCCGCACGGGTGCCGGCCGGCGCCGCCCGCGCCGCCTCCCCGGCACCCTCCGACTCGGGCCAGCGCGCCCGCAGAGCGGCCAAGCGCCGTCAACTGACCGCCGCAGGCGTCCTCATGACGCCGTTCTTCGCCCTGCTGGTCACCGTCTTCCTGATCCCCGTCGGCACCGCCGTCTACCTCAGCTTCTTCAGCGACGACCAGCCCGGTCTCGGCTTCGGCCCCGAACGCACCGTCTTCGTCGGACTGCGCTCCTACGCGGCCGTCCTCACCGACCCCACCTTCCTCGGCGGGCTCGGCACCGTCGCCCTGTACTGCCTCATCTACATCCCGCTGATGGTCGTCGGCGCGCTCGCCCTCGCCCTGCTCCTCGACTCCGGTGTGGTGCGGCTGCGCGCCTTCGCCCAGCTCGGGCTGTTCCTGCCGCACGCGGTGCCCGGCATCATCGCCGCGCTGATCTGGCTGTACCTGTACACGCCCGGCATCAGCCCGGTCATCGAGCTGTTCGCGAAGGGCGACATCACGATCGACTTCCTGGGCGTGCACACGGTGGTCCCGTCCATCGTGAACATCGCCCTGTGGAGCAACCTCGGCTACAACATGGTGGTCTTCTACGCCGCCCTCCAGGCCGTGCCGCGCGAGGTGATCGAGGCGTCCGTCGTCGACGGCGCCGGGCCGGTGCGCACGGCGCTCCAGGTCAAGACTCCGCTGGTGCGGGCCTCCATCGTGATGGTGGCGATCTTCACCCTGATCTGGGCGCTCCAGCTGTTCACCGAGCCGATGCTGCTCAGCCAGTCCTCCCCGATGATCAACTCGCGGTTCTCGCCCAGCATGTACATCTACGACGCGGCCTTCACCCGCAACAACTACAGCCTCGCGGCGGCCGCCTCGGTGGTCCTGCTGGTGTGCACCATCGCCCTGTCGTACGGCGTCACCCGCTTCACCAGCCGCGCCGACTCCGAGGAGGCTCGATGAGCGCCGCCGGCAGTTCCCTGCTCCGTCCGAAGCTGCTGGGCCGCGCGACGGTCAACGTGGTCGTCGCCGTCTCCGTCCTCTACACGCTGCTGCCCGTGCTGTGGCTGGTGCTGGCCTCGGCCAAGAACCGCGACGCGCTGTTCAGCAGCGACCTGCTGTCCCTGAGCGACTTCTCGTTCCTGCGGAACATCCAGGACCTGTTCGCCATGGACGGCGGGCTGTACGGCCGCTGGTACGTCAACAGCCTGCTGTACGCCGTCATCGGGGCGGCGGTGGGCGCGCTGGTGAGCGTGGCCTGCGGCTACGCCTTCGACAAGTACCGCTTCCGGCACAAGGAGAAGCTGTTCGGCCTGGTGCTCGCGGCGGTCATGGTGCCGCAGACGGTGCTCGCGCTGCCGCTGTACCTGATGGCCTCGGAGGCCGGCCTGGTCAACACCTTCTGGGCGGTGTTCATCCCGGTGCTGTTCAATCCGTTCGGCGTCTACCTCGGGCGGATCTTCGCGCGGGGCTACGTGCCCGACGAGGTGCTGGAGGCGGCGCGTGTGGACGGGGCCGGGGAGCTGACCACGTACGCGCGGGTGGCGCTCAGGATGCTCGGACCCGGTCTGATCACCGTCTTCCTCTTCCAGCTCACCGCCATCTGGAACAACTTCTTCCTGCCCATGGTGATGCTGTCCGACCAGGACCTGTATCCCGTCAGTCTCGGCCTGTACCAGTGGAACAGTTCGGCGTCCGTGTCGCCCGAGTACTACCCCGTGGTGATCATGGGCTCGCTGCTCGCCGTACTGCCGCTCATCCTCGCCTTCGTGCTGCTCCAGCGATTCTGGCGCAGCGGCCTGACCGCCGGAGCCGTCAAGTGACCGTGCACGCCCCCGGACCCGGCCACCGGCCCCGTGCCGCCGTGGCCATGTCCCCGGACGCCGCCTCGGCCGTCCTCGACCCCCAGTCCCTCGCCGCCTACCGCCGGGTCTGCGACCTCGCGCCGTTCCCGGTGCTGGACGACCTGACGACGGCGCGGGCGAGATCCGTACTGGCGGACGTGGAGCTGCTGATCACCGGGTGGGGCTGTCCGCCGCTGGACGCGGAGGTACTGCGGGCGGCGCCCCGGCTGCGGGCCGTGGTGCACACGGCGGGCAGTGTCCGCGGGCACGTCACCGACGCGTGCTGGGAGCGGGGCGTCGAGGTCTCCTCGGCCGCCGCCGCCAACGCGCTGCCGGTGGCCGAGTACACCCTCGGCATGATCCTGCTCAGCGGCAAGCGGGTGCTGGAGCGGGCCCGCGACTTCCGGGCCGCCCGGACGCGCGGCGACTGGCTGCGCACCCCGCGCGGCGTCGGCAACTACCACCGCACGGTCGGCATCCTGTCGGCCTCGCTGATCGGCCGCCGGGTCGTCGAACTGCTGCGGCCGCACGATGTACGGGTCCTGCTGCACGACCCGTACGTCGGCGACGCGGAGGCCGCCGAACTCGGTGTGGAGAGCGTGACGCTGCCCGAACTGTTCGCGCGCTGCGACACGGTCAGCGTGCACACCCCGCTGCTGCCGACGACCCGTGGTCTGGTGAGCCGTCCGCTGATCGACGCGATGCCCGCCGACGCGGTGCTGATCAACACCTCCCGCGGGGCGGTGATCGACCAGGAGGCGCTCACCGACGCCGTCCTCGCGGGCCGCATCCGGGCCGTCCTGGACGTCACCGACCCCGAGGCGCTGCCGCCGGACCATCCGCTGTGGGACTGCGAGCACGCCCTGATCACCCCGCACCTGGCCGGCTCCGAGGGCAACGAGTGGCGCCGGCTGGCCGACCTCGCCCTCGCCGAGACGTCCCGCTGGGCGTCCGGCACCGGCTTCCTCCACCCCGTACGACGCGAAAGGCTGGCGTTCCTGGCATGAGCATCCCGTTCGAACTGCCCACCGAGGACCGTGCGTCGAGCCCGTACACCGGTTACACCCGCGCCCACTGGGAGGCCGTCGCGGACGGGCTGCTGTGGGCCGCGTGGCGCTGGAGCACCCCGGGCCGCGCCCTGCTCGACCTGCCGGGACGGCCCTCGCGCTCGGGGGTGCGCTCCGACGGCCTGGAGGGCTTCGCGCGGACCTTCCTCGCGGCGGGCTTCCGCGTCGCGGGCGCCGACGGCGCGGACCCGCACGGCTGGCTGGACCGCTACGCGGAGGGCCTCGCCTCGGGCACCCGCTCCCCCGGCCGCGACGACGCCGAGTCCTGGCCGCTGATCCTCGACCACGACGTGCAGGGCCAGCCCATGGTGGAGTCGGCGTCGGTGGCGCTGGGGCTGCGGCTGACCGCGCCGTGGCTGTGGAAGAACCTCGACGCCGGGGTGCAGGACCGGGTGGAGGAGTGGCTGCGCGGGGCGCTGCGGCACGTGCCGGCGCCGAACAACTGGTACCTGTTCCCGTACACGGTCGCCGGGTTCCTGGAGTCGGTCGGCCGCGGCGACGCCGAGACGGCCGCGGCCCGGGAGCGGGCGCTGGAGCTGATGGAGGGCTGGTACCGGGGCGGGGGCTGGTACGCCGACGGCGACGGGCGCGCCTTCGACCACTACAACGGCTGGGCGCTGCACCTCTACCCGGTGCTCGACGCCCACCTCGGCGGCGACACCGACGCCCTCTCCCACTACGGGGACCGGCTCCGCGCCCACCTCGACGGCTTCGCCCTGATGTTCGGTGCCGACGGAGCACCGCTGCACTTCGGCCGCTCCCTCACCTACCGCTTCGCCGCGTCGGCGGCCGTCGGCCTGGGCGCGCTGACCGGGCACACCCCGCTGTCGCCGGGTGCCTCGCGGCGGCTGGCCAGCGGCAGCCTGCGGTACTTCGTGGACCGGGGGGCGCTGACCGACGAGGGGGTGCTGAGCCTCGGCTGGTACGGCCCGCACGAGGCGACCCTGCAACCGTACTCGGGCCCGGCCTCCCCGTACTGGGCGTCGAAGGCGTTCGTGTCGCTGCTCGCCCCGGCCGACCACCCGCTGTGGACGGCACCGGAGGAGCCCGCGCCGGTGGAGGAGGCCGACCGGGTCCTGGCGCTGCCCGCGCCGGGGCTGCTGGTGCAGGCGACCCGCGCCGACGGGATCGTACGGCTGCACAACCACGGCAGTGACCATGTCCGCCCGCACGAGGGCGAGTCGGCGGCCGAGGACGACCCGCACTACGGCCGGCAGGCCTACTCGACCCGGACGGGTCCCACCGCGCGGGAGAACATCGCGGACAACCACCTGTCGGTCGAGGTGAACGGCCGGTCCAGCGTGCGGCGCCGGGTCCGTCCGCTGGGCGCGGGAGGGGGTGAGGGCTGGGGCTGGGCGGCCTCCTGGCACCGGCCCGTCTTCGTGGCCGGGCCGCCGATGGTGCCGGGACTGCGGGTGGAGAGCGTGACGGTGGCCCGGGGTCCGTACGAGCTGCGGGTGCACCGGGTCGTCGGGGCGCCGCCCGGGGCACGGGTCACGCACACCGGGTGGGCCACCGGCCCCGAGGAGCCCCTCACTTCCGTGCTGCACGGCCTGTGCGGCTGGGAGCCCGGGGCGGAGACCGTGCGCGCCCCGCAGGGCACCGCGTACGTGCCGTGGGCCGAGCTGCCCCGGCTGTCCGGCGCGGCGGGCGGCACCTCCGTGCACGCCGGCCTGGCCGTGCTGACCGGGGAACCGGTGAGCGTGCCGGTGGCCGAGGCGGTGACCGGCGTGGTGCCCGGCGAGGACGCCGTGGAGGTCGTCTGGGCGGCCGACGGCGCCCGCACCCGTGTCTCGTTCGGGCCGGTGGAGGTGACGCACACGGACGGTTAGTCCGGTACGGCGGCAGTTCGAGGGCTCCGATCCGTGGCCGCGGTCGGGGCCCTCCGCCGTGCGTGCTCCCCCGCACGCGCGCCCCCGGTGGCGTGGCGTGCCCGGGCCGGTGAGGCTGGAACGGCAGCCGTGACAAGGAGCCGTCTCCATGCGCAAGTCGTCGTGCACCGTGATCGCGGCCCTGGCCGTGTGGGCCCTGAGCGCCGCCGGAGCGGAGGCCGCGGTGCTCCGCGTCCCGGACCTGCCGGGCGAGGTGACGGCGACCGAGTGCATCCAGGGCGGCGGAGTGATCATCATTTCGGCGGACGGGGACGGGACCGGCTCCTTCACGACGCTCTGCCGGGGCGGCATCCACGACGGACAGACCGTCACCTGAGCCCACCGCCTCCGTTCCTCGCGCCCATGCCTTGAGTCCCGGACGCTGGGTACGCGGTCACGGCCCACCACGGCAGTCGGTACCCGAACACGACCGGGCGCGTGCAGCGGCCCGCACAGAAACGGAGAACGGCCGATGAGCGAGGCCAATCCCCTCAAGCGAGCAGTCCGCAAGGTGACCGAGGGCCTGCACGGCGAGGCCGGCGGGCCGCCGGACGGGATCCCCGGCAGGCCGGGTCCCGAGTCGCCCCCCGTCGCCGAACCCACCGAGCCGCGCGAGCCGCTGCCGCCGAAGCCGGACCAGACCGGCCCGGACACGGTGTCACCGACCGGACAGCCCACGGGAGCGGACCAGGCCAGGGTGGCGCAGTCCGGCAGCTATCTGACGGACGCCCAGGGGACCCGGCTGTACGACACCGACCACTCGCTGAAGGCCGGTCCGCGCGGTCCCGTTCTGCTGCAGGACCATCACCTGCGCGAGAAGGTCATGCACTTCGACCACGAGCGCATCCCGGAGCGCGTGGTGCACGCCCGGGGCGCGGGTGCGCACGGGGTGTTCCAGAGCTACGGCACGGCGGCCTCGGTGACCAAGGCCGGGTTCCTGGCCGCCGACGTGGAGACGCCGGTGTTCACGCGGTTCTCCACGGTGGTCGGCTCGCGCGGGTCGTCGGACACCGTGCGGGACACCCGCGGGTTCGCGACGAAGTTCTACACCAGCGAGGGCGTCTTCGACCTGGTCGGCAACAACATCCCGGTCTTCTTCATCCAGGACGCCATCAAGTTCCCGGACGTGGTGCACGCGGCGAAGCCGCACCCGGACCGGGAGATCCCGCAGGCGCAGAGCGCCCACGACACCTTCTGGGACTTCGTCTCGCTGCACACCGAGGCGACGAACCACACCATCTTCTTCATGGGCGACCGGGGCATCCCGCGCTCCTTCCGGATGATGGAGGGCTTCGGCGTCCACACCTTCCGGCTGGTGAACGCGGAGGGCGCCACGACGCTGGTGAAGTTCCACTGGAAGCCCAAGCTGGGCGTGCACTCCCTGGTGTGGGACGAGGCGCAACTGATCAACGGCGTCGACCCGGACTTCCACCGCCGGGACCTCGCGGACGCCATCGAGGCGGGCGCGTACCCGCAGTGGGAGCTGGGCATCCAGACCTTCCCGGACAACCCGGAGCAGACCTTCGAGGGCATCGACCTGCTGGACCCGACCAACTTCGTGCCCGAGGAGCTGGCGCCGGTGCAGCCGGTCGGGCTGCTGACCCTGAACCGCAACCCGTCCAACTACTTCGCCGAGACCGAGCAGGTCGCGTTCCACGTCGGGCACCTGGTGCCGGGCATCGACGTCACCGACGACCCGCTGCTCGCGGGGCGGCTGTTCTCGTACCTGGACACGCAGATCACCCGCCTGGGCGGCCCCAACTTCCCGCAGCTGCCGATCAACCGGCCGCAGGCGCCGGTCAACGACATGCTGCGCGACGGCATGCACCAGAGCGCCGTGCACCGGGGCGTGGCCCCTTACCGGCCCAACTCCCTCGACGGCGGCTGCCCGTTCACCGCGGGGGCGGACATGAGCGCGTTCGTCGAGGCGCCGGTGCGGGTGCCGGAGTCGAAGAAGGTGCGGGAGGCTCCGGAGTCGTTCGCGGACCACTTCAGCCAGCCGCGCCGCTTCTGGCTGAGCATGAGCCCGGTGGAGCGCGAGCACATCGTCGGCGCCTACACCTTCGAGCTGGGCAAGTGCTACGAGCAGGCGATCCGGGAGCGGACGCTCCAGGTGCTGGCCAACATCGACCCCGAGCTGTGCGCGGGGGTCGCCGAGGGCCTCGGTCTGCCCGCCCCGGAGCCGACCGTGCCACTGGCCGACGTCGAGCCGAGCCCGGCGCTGTCCCAGGTGGGCGGCGTCTGGCCGCTGGACGGCCGGGTCGTCGGCATCGTGACCGGCGGGGCCGACCTGGAGGGCGTGGGCGCGGTGCGGGAGGCGGTGCTCGACGCCGGGATGGTGCCGCTGGTGGTGGCGCCGACCGGCGGCACCCTCGGCTCCGGCGACGCCGCGCTGACCGTGCAGCGCAGCTACGTCACCGCGCGGTCGGTGGAGTTCGACGCGGTGCTGATCGCGGGGACGCCGGACATGGGCGGCGACGCCTACACCCCGCGGGACTACAAGGCGGGCCCGGCGCCCGCGGGACCGGGGACGATCGACCCGCGGGTGAGCCTGCTGCTGTCGGAGGCGTTCCGGCACGGCAAGGCGATCGGCGTCTGGGCCGGCGGCACTCCGGCGCTCGAGGCGTCGGGGGTGCCCGCGGACGCGCCGGGGGTGATCGTCGCCGACTCGGGCACCGCGGCCCTGGAACGGGTCACGGAGCTGATGGGCTCGCACCGGGTGTGGGAACGCTTCACCACGCCCCGGGGCTGATCCACCGGGCCGTGGGGCCGGGCGTCCAGGTCGGCGCCCGGCCCCACGGCCCGTTCAGCACAGGACGCGCAGCGCTCCGGGCAGCACCTTCGCGGTGACGGGTACGACGGCCTCGACCTCGCCGTCGGCGCCGTAGGGTATCGCCCGGTCCGCCTCGATGCGGACCTCCCGGCCGCGCAGGACGCGTACCTGGGGCCGGTGGACGTGGGCGCCCGTGGAGAGTTCGTTCATCAGGGCGAAGAACAACCGCCGCGGGGCGTCGTGGATCATCACCACGTCCAGCAGGCCGTCGTCCACCCGGGCCGAGGGGGCGACGAGGCGGTTGAAGCCGTAGTAGCCGGAGTTGGCCGCCACCACCGTGTAGCCGCTGAAGGCGTGCTCCTCGCCGTCGACCGTGACCCGGTAGCCCGCCGCACGCCAGCCCGCCACGGCCCGCACCGCCCCCGCGTAGTAGGAGGCGGCGCCGCGCAGCAGCCGCGCGTGGTTGGCGTGCCGGTTGGCGAGCGCGTCGACACCCGCGTACACGCTGCCGAGGACGACGGTGCGCTCGTGGACGGCCGAGGTGACCTCGATGGTGTCGACGGGTCGGGGGTCGCCGTGCAGCAGCACCTCGGCCAGGGCGGCCGGCTCGGTGGGCAGCCTCAGGGCGCGGGCGAAGTC
The DNA here is from genome assembly GCF_045041415.1 of Streptomyces coelicoflavus. Taxonomy (NCBI): domain Bacteria; kingdom Bacillati; phylum Actinomycetota; class Actinomycetes; order Kitasatosporales; family Streptomycetaceae; genus Streptomyces; species Streptomyces coelicoflavus. The sequence goes on from NZ_CP108218.1 coordinate 362,168, forward strand.
GTTGCCGCGCCCGGCCGGGACCAGGCCGAGCACGGCGCCGGTTCCGCTGAGGGCGCCGCCGATGCCGCCCGCCATGCCGTCACCGCCGACGGCGAGCACCACCCGCCCCGACGCTCCGGACCGCCGGGCAAGCTCCCGGGCGTGGGCGAGGCTGTGGCTGTACTCGGTCTCCAGCTCCGCCCCGGCCTCCCGCAGCAGCCGGGCCACCCCGAGGAGGGCGGCGGCCGAGGTGGCGCCGCCCGCGGTGGGGTTGACGACGGCGGTGAACTGTCGCATCGATGTGCCTCCGGGCTGACGGGTGGTGCCGGACTGTTGTCTCACGGGCTGGGGGTGCTCGGCCGGGCGGGGTCAGTCCGCGGGCAGCAGGACGCCCGGGCTGAGCAGTCCGGCGGGGTCCAGGCTCCGCTTGACGGCGCGCAGTGCCCCCACGCCGAGGGGGCCCGCCTCCCGGACGTACCAGTCGCGGTGGTCGGTGCCGACCGCGTGGTGGTGGGTGATGGTGCCGCCGGCGGCGAGGATCGCCTCGTTGGCGGCGTGCTTGGCCGGGGTCCAGTGCGCCACGGCGTCCTCGCCCTGGGCGGAGACGACCGTGAAGTAGAGGGAGGCGCCGTTCTCGTAGACGTGCGAGATGTGGCACATGACCAGGGGCGGGGTGCCGGCCCCGGTGAGCGTGGCGGTCAGCGCGTCGCGGACGGCCGAGTAGAGGGCGGGCAGGCGGGACCAGTAGGCCGCGGTCTCCAGGGTCTCGGCGAGCGCGCCGGCGTCGAGCAGCGAGTCGCGCAGGTACGGCGCCGAGTAGCGGCCGTGGGCCCAGCGCTCCCCCGGTTCGTCTCCGGCGAAGGCGCCGCCGCACTCGCGCAGGACGGCGGCGGCGCCCTCGCGGCGGTGGCCGGTGTCCTCCTCGGTGCCCTCGAAGCCGACGACAGCGAGGCAGCCGGCGTCCTGGTGCTCCAGGGAGGCGCCGATGGCGTCGGGCTGAGCGAGGCCGATCAGGGTCTCGGTCTCGTCGGACAGGCGCAGCACCGTGGGCCGGGGGCCGTCCTGGGCGAGCCGGCGCAGGGCCGCGGCGCCCTCGTCGAAGGACGCGAAGCGCCAGCCCTCGTAGCGGCGGACCTCCGGCACGGGCCGCACGCGCACGGTGACGGAGGTGATGACACCGAAGGCGCCTTCCGAGCCGAGGACGAGCTGGCGCAGGTCGGGTCCGGCGGCCGAGCGCGGGGCGCGGCCCGTGTCGAGGGTGCCCTCGGGGGTGGCGAGGGTGAGGCCGAGGACCATCTCGTCGAAGCGGCCGTACCCGGCGGAGGCCTGTCCGCTGGAGCGGGTCGCGGCGAAGCCGCCGATGGTGGCCCACTCGTAGGACTGGGGGAAGTGGCCGAGGGTGTAGCCGTGCTCGGCGAGCAGCGCCTCGGCCTCGGGGGCGCGCAGGCCGGGCTGGAGGGTGGCGGTGCGGGAGACCTCGTCGAGGTCGAGCAGGCGGTTCATGCGGCGCAGGTCGAGGGCGACGAACGCGCCCTCGCGGCCGGGGGCGAGGCCGCCGACGACGGAGGTGCCGCCGCCGAAGGGGACGAGGGCCAGGCGGTGCTCCGCGCAGGCGGCCAGCACGGCGAGGACCTCGTCGTGGCTGTCGGGGAGGACGACGGCGGCCGGGGTGTCGGCGGTGTCACCGGTCCGCATCCGCAGCAGGTCGGGGGTGGACTTGCCGCGGGTGTGCCGGATGCGGCTCTCCGCGTCCGTGCGCACGTCCTCCCCGCGGCCCCCGACGGCGAGAGCCAGGGCGCTACGGGCGGCCTCGCCCAGCGGTGACTCCGGTACGTCGACCTCCGCCAGCGGGAGCGCGGCGCTTTCGCGCGGTTCAACGCCGAGCAGCTCGCGCAGCAGCCCGGTCACCGTGTCGGGCAGTGCCGTCGCCCTGGCCGGGTCGCCCCAGCCGTTCCACAGCATGTCCATCGCCTGTCGTCCTCACGGTCGCTTCGGGGGACGCCGTCCGCATCACCCCGCTAGGCGTTACACTGTGACACATGACGCCCAACCGTCACAACCACTCGAGCAGGCAGACCCCCTCGGACAACGACACGGTGCTGGACGCCGTGCGCGACTGCGTGATGGCCGTCGGGGTGCGCCGTACGACGATGACCGACGTCGCCCGCCGCGCCGGCGTCTCCCGGATGACGCTGTACCGGCGCTGGCCCGACGTGCGGTCCCTGGTCGGCGACCTGATGACCCGCGAATGGCTCGCGGTCGCCACCGGCGCCATCCCCGAGCCGGGCGAGGACACCGACGTCCGCTCGCGGATGGTCGAGGGCCTGGTGGCCGGGGTGGAGACGTTCCGCGCCCATCCGCTCTTCGGCAAGATCGTCGACGTCGACCCCGAGCTGCTCCTGCCCTACGTCCTCGACCGGCGCGGGGCGAGCCAGGAGGCGCTTCTCGAGTTGCTGGCCGACGCGCTCGGACAGGGCCACGCCGACGGTTCGGTGCGCGAGGCGCACACCGGGCGGCAGGCCCGGTCGGTGCTGCTGGTCATCCAGTCCTTCGCCCTGTCGCTGCGGACCATGGCCGACGAGGACGACGCCGAGCTGACCTCCGCGGCCCTCCTCGGGGAGCTGCGCACCATCCTGGAGAGGACCCTCACGCCATGAGCCCCGTCGACCGCCCCACCGCCGGGGCCTCCCTGTCCGCCGCACGGCGCTCCCGCGAGCTGGCCGGCACCGTCGGCGGCCCCGTCGTGGACGTCCTGGTCGTCGGCCTCGGCGCGACCGGCGCCGGTGCCGCGCTGGACGCCGCCGCCCGGGGCCTGAGCGTCGCCGCCGTGGACGCCCACGACCTGGCCTTCGGCACCTCCCGCTGGAGTTCCAAGCTCATCCACGGCGGCCTGCGCTACCTCGCCTCCGCCCAGCTGGACGTCGCCCACGAGAGCGCGGTGGAGCGCGGGGTGCTGATGGAGCGCACGGCGCCCCACCTGGTGCGTGCCCAGCCCTTCGTCCTGCCGCTCACCCCCCTGGTCTCCCGCGGCCAGGGGGCGCTGGCGTGGGCCGGGTTCCGGGCCGGCGACACCCTGCGGCTCGCGGCGCGCACCGCGCGGGCCACGCTGCCCGCGCCGCGGCGCCTGTCCGCCGTGGAGACCCGTCACCTCGCGCCCGCGCTGCGCCCGGACCGGCTGCGCGGCGGCCTGCTGTCCTGGGACGGCCGGCTCACCGACGACGCCCGGCTGGTGACCGCGCTGGCCCGGACCGCGGCGGCCCGCGGAGCGCGGATCCTGACCCGGGTCAGGGCCCTGGAGCTGACCGGGTCGGGCGCCCGCGTGCGCGACGAGCTGACCGGCGAGGAGGGGGTGATACGGGCCCGCGCGGTGGTCAACGCCTCCGGGGTGTGGGCCGGCGACCTCGTGGACGGCATCCGGATCCGCCCCTCCCGCGGCACCCACCTCGTCCTGCGCTCCGAGCACCTCGGCCCGCTTCCGGCCGGCCTGCACGTGCCGATCCCCGGCGAGACCAACCGCTTCGTCCTCGTCCTGCCCCAGGGCGACGGCCGGGTCTACGTCGGTCTCACCGACGAGCCCGTGGACGGGGACGTCCCGGACGTGCCGGAGGTGCCCGAGACCGACATCGGCTTCCTGCTCGACGTGCTCGGCTCGGTGCTGGACGTGCCGGTCCACCGCGACGACGTGGTCGGCGCCTTCGCGGGCCTGCGCCCCCTGCTCGACACCACCGCCCCGGACCGGTCCGGCGCCGGGCCCCGCACGGCGGACGTCTCGCGCCGGCACGCCGTACTGACCTCGTCCGAAGGCGTGATCACCGTGGTCGGCGGCAAGCTCACCACGTACCGGCGCATGGCCGAGGACGCCGTGGACGCCGCCGTCGCCGCCAGGGGCCTCGCCGCCGGAGCGTCCCCCACGGCCGCGCTGCCCCTGGTCGGAGCGGCCGCCCCGCAGGCCCTGGGCCGGGTGCGGGCACCGCGTCGGCTGGTACGGCACTACGGCACCGAGGCCCCGGCGGTCCAGGCCCTCGCCGACCGCGATCCCCGCCTCGCCGAGCGGGTGCTGCCGGGCCACCCCGTCACCGGCGCGGAACTGGTGTGGGCCCTGCGGCACGAGGGCGCCCTCGACGAGGCCGACCTGCTCGACCGGCGCACCCGCATCGGCCTGGTCCCGGAGGACCGTGCGGCGGCCCTGAGCGCGGTGCGCGACCTGGTCGCGGAGACCGGGGGCGTCGGCGGGATCGGCGAGGTCACGGCGGACCGGCGCTGAACCCGGCCGCGCGTCCCCGCCCGCACGGCAGCCGCCCGGCTCGCGGGCTGGGGCGTCGAGCCGGGCGGGGCGGCCGAGCGGTGCCGGCCGGCACGGCAGGCGGCCCAGGAAGCGGGCGCCTGCCCGGTCAGGTGTCGCGGTCGTCCTGCTGGACGGCCCTGCGGAGTTTCGCCTCGATCTTGTGCCGGGACTGGCCTCCCTCCTTGACGTACTCCGTCATCGCGGTCCGCGCGTCCCGGTCCAGGTCGCGCCAGGCCCGTACGGCCGTCTCGTAGGTGTGCGACTGCCGCGGGGTCCACCGATGCTCCATGGGTGGCCCGTACGAGTCGCGCAGCTCCTCGACCCGGTGCTGTGCCAGGTCCGCCGCGCGGCGCTTGTGCACGAGCTCCTCGAATGTGTGTGCCACCACACTTCGACCGTAGTCAGAGCGGCGCCGTCGCGCGCGTCGAACCCGGCACGGCCCGCTGCGGCCGACGCGTTCCGCTCCGCCCGAGTGGTCCACGCGGGCGGCGAAGGGCCTTACCATCAAGCCACCGACGGCTGCCGGGCGCATGCGGCACACACGAGAGGTGGGGCGGCGTGGCGGAGACCGAGGGAACGGCGCTGCCGGAGCGGCTGCTGATCACCCGTACCACCACGGGCGACGGCGTCAGCCTCGTGATCCTCGCCGGAGAGGTCGATCTGGACGGCAGCGGTCAGCTGCGCGAGGTGCTGCTGGCCTCGGTGGAGTCGGCGCCGGGCACGGTGGTGGACTTCGGCGAGGTGGGGTTCCTGGACTCCAGCGGCATCAACGTACTGATCTGCGCGCACCGGGCCGCCGAGTCCCGCGGCGTCTGGTTCCGGCTCGCCGCACCGCGCGACGCCGTCGAACGCGTGCTGCGACTGGTGGGCGTGGACGCGCTCATCCCCTGCTACCCGAGTGTGGAGCAGGCTCTGGCCGCCTGACCGGCTCAGGTCAGCGGCAGGCTCGCGTACACGGTCTTCCCCGTCGGGTGCGGCTTGGTGATGACCTCGTCGCACAGCCGCGTCACGATCTCCAGCCCGTGCCTGCCCACCCGCACGGGGTCGCGGGGCAGGAAGGTGGGAAACGCGTCCCCCGTGTCCGACACCGCGATCTCCACGCGGTCGTCCACCAGGGTCAGCTCCAGCCGGCAGGGGCCGGGTGCGTGCCGCAGCGCGTTCGTCACCAGTTCGCTCGCGACCAGACGGGCGGTGTCCACAAAGGTGTCCCCCAGGGTCACGCCACGCTCGGCGAGGCGCGCGGCGAAGCCGTTCACGACGTCCCGAGAGGCGGGGATCATCGCGGATCCGCCCCTGAACTCCACCACCGCGGACACGACGGAGCCGTCCGCGGTGCCGGGTCCGTGCGCCGGATTCATGCCGAGCCTCACCGTCCGGTCCGGGGCCGAGTGGAGGGAGCGAAGGTCCCCGGCTCTCACGATACGCACCGGGGCGCTCCCGACGATCCGTTTGCCCCAACTTCCACTGGACGCGCCGCTTTTCGGACATGTCCCGCCCCCGGCCCGTGCGGGCGGGTCGGGGCGGTGTGGGCAGCGGTGGACCGGAGCGACGGGTCAGGAGGCGGTGCAGGTGCCGACCGCGGGCGCGGCGTCGCTGCCGTTCTTCGCCACGGTGAACCCGAAGCTGGTGGACGCGCCGGCCGCCAGGGTGACCGTCGCGGTCGAGGAGCCGATTGGACGTTCGTCCGGCGTGGCGGCGTAGTCGGCCTCGCCGAGATGGCCCGCCGCCGCGGACCCCAGCGCGTCGGCGGCTTCGGCGGAGTGGGCCGCGGCCGTCAGCGCGGCGGCGGCCACGAGACCGGCGATGGTCGCTCTCAACAGGCGTCTCAGAGTCGTGCTCATGTCGTCCCGTCCTCTGAATCGGTGTGCGGAGGCCGTTCGGAAGGGCGGAAGCCGCCGAATCTCGCCCTGGAGCGTCGAAAGTTTCGGCTTGATTTCCGAATGTCGCGGAGGAGATTACGGACTCCCGCCCGCGAGGTCAACGCTCCGTCACCACCACGTCACGCTCACCCGTGCGCCCCGACCGCGTGCGCGCCCCGTCGGTGGGGGCGCATCCTTGCTGTGTCACCCGCGTGGCGGCGCACGGACGAGGTGGGGCCGATGAACACAGGCGCCGAGGACGCCGGGCAGACCGACCGGACGCCCGGACGGCTGACGGCACTGCTGATCGACGCGTCCACGCGGGCGCTCGGCGCGGCCGACGGCCGTGTGGGCGGCGTGTACCTGCGCTCCCCCACCCCCGGACTGCTCCGGCTCGCCGTCCTCGCCGGACTGCCCGGCCCCCTGTTCCGCCCCTGGTGGCGCCTGCACGCCGACAGCCCGTTCCCGGCCGCCGACGCCTACCGGCTGGGCGTCCGCGTGGTACTGCCCAACGCGGCCGAGACCATGCGCCGGTACCCGCAGTTCGCGGCCGGTCTGCCCTTCCCGTTCGGGTCGCTGTACGTCCCCGTCGCCGGCGCGAGCCGGACGTACGGTGTGCTGACCGTCCTGCGTCCCTCCGCCCCGCACGCCGCCGACCTGCTGGAGGGCGTGGACCGGGTGGCCGGCCTGGCGCACGATCTGGGCGCGGCCCTGGAGCGGCTGGACGCCGGCCGGGACGCGCCGCCGGTCGCCTGGGAGGGGGAGCCGCTGTGTGTGCGGCCGCCCGCTTCGGGGCGGTGTCCGGGGCACGCCGGAAGTTTCGGCTGGGAGCCGGACACCGGCACCGTCACCCTGGACAAGCCGCTGTGCGCCCTGCTCGGCGTCCCGGCCGAGGCCGCCGGAACCCCGACGGCACTCGGGACGCTCACCGGCGTCCTGACCCCCGACGACGGGCACCGGATCGCCGCGGCGCTGCGGGAGACCGCCGCGGGCAGTGCGCCCCGGCTTCCCCTGTACGTGCGCACCGCGGACGGTGCGCTGCGCATGGTGGAGCTGTGGCGGCCGCGGTCCGCACCACCCGTCGGCGGGCCGGTGCGCGGCGCCGTCCGCGACCCCTTCGACGGCACCGTGGCCGACGCCGCGGCCGACCTGCTGCCGGAGGGCGTCCTGTGCGTGGACCGCCTCGGCACCGTCGTCTACGCCAACCCCCGCGCCGCCCGGTTGCTGGGCGGGCCGCGGGCCACGCTGCTCGGCCGCTCGCTGTGGGAGGCCGTGCCCTGGCTGGACCAGGCCGCCTACGAGGACCATCTGCGCGGCGCCCTGCTCTCCCCCGAACCGGTCCGCTTCCACGTCCAGCGGCCGGCCGGCCCCGGACGCCGTGCCACGCCGCAGCCCTACGAGGGTGACTGGCTCGCCGTCTGCGTGTACCCCGGGCCGGACTTCCTGACGGCCACGCTCCGCCCGGCCAACCGGGTGGCCGACGCCTCCGCCGGCTTCACCCCCGAGCACGGCGGGCCGGAAGCCGAGGTAGCGGGGACAACCCCAGAGCCCGGGGAGGCCCCGAAGGCGGACGCGTCCTCCGGGCCAGAGGCGGGCGACCCGGCGCCTCCGGTCGCCGCGACGGCACCGGAGTACCGCCCGATCGTCCTGGCCGTGGCCCTCACCGAGGCGGTCACCGCCCGCCAGGTGTCCGCCGTGGTCGTACGGGAGCTGCTGTCGGCGTTCGGCGGCCGCCGGCTCGCCATCTACCTGCTCCAGGACCGCCACCTGCACCTGGCGTGGGAGACGGGCTTCCCGCTCGGCTTCCTCGCTCCCTTCGAAGGGGTACCGCTGGACGCCCGGCTGCCCGGGGTGGAGACGCTGACCAGCGGCCGGCCGCTCTTCTTCGACACGATGCAGGCACTGGCCTCGGCATACCCGGGCATCCCGCTGGACGCCACGGAGGGCGCCCGCGCCTTCCTGCCGCTGATCGCCTCCGGGCGCCCGGTCGGCTCCTGCATCCTCGGCTTCGACCGGTCCCGGAGCTTCAGCGCCGAGGAACGCACGGTGCTCACCGCCCTCGCCGGGCTCATCGCCCACGCCATGGAGAAGGCCAGGCGCTACGAGTCCGAGACCGCGCTCGCCCGCGGGCTTCAGGAGGTGCTGCTGCCCCGGCGGCTGCCCTCGCACCCGCTCCTCGAGACGGCGGGCCGCTATCTGCCCGGCACCCAGGGCATGGAGGTGGGCGGCGACTGGTACGACGTGGTGGCCTCCGGGGACGGGATGGCCCTGGTGATCGGGGACGTCCAGGGGCACGGCGTGCAGGCCGCGGCCACCATGGGGCAACTGCGCAGTGCCGTGCGCGCCTTCGCCCTCGGCGACCGACCGCCGGACGAGGTGATGAGCGGCGTCAACCACCTGCTGGCCGATCTGGACCCGGGCCTGTTCGCGAGCTGCTGCTACATCCGGCTCGACCCGGCCACCGGGGAGGCCTGCGCGGCACGCGCGGGGCACCCTCCCCCGCTGCTGCGCCACCCGGACGGACGCACCGAGACCCTCGACCTGCCCGGCGGGGTGGTGCTCGGCGTGGACCCGTGCGCGCCCTATCCGCTGAGCGAGTTCCGTATCGAGCCCGGTGCCGTCCTCGCCCTCTACACGGACGGTCTCGTGGAGCGGCCCGGCACCGACATCGACGACGGGATCACCGCGCTGCGCCTCGCGCTGGCCCGGGCCGGAGCGCCCGCCCCGCGGCCGGGGAGCCGTTCGCTCGCGGGCGTCGCCGACCGGATCGTGGTGACCGCCCGCCACACCACGGACCGTCCCGACGACATCGCGCTCCTGCTCGCCACCCGGCGCCCTCACCCCGCGAGCCCCGGGTGAGAGCGGCGGCGGACGGCCCGGAGACCCCCCGTGCCCACGGCCGGGCACCCCGTCCGGCGGTCCGCCGCGTCACGGGGGGTGCCCCTCGCCTCCGGCGGCCCGGCAGTGTAGACATGAGCACATGGTCCGACTGATGGGTCGATCGGGAGAACGGTCACCCCGTCGTCCCGGCGGCCCGCACGCCCGACACCGGCAGGACGCGGACCGGTCACGGCGGGGAGCGGACGCGGGGCGGCCCGCCTCGGCGCTGCGCTCGGCGCTGTCCGGACGCAGCGTGGCCGGCCAGGTCTTCGTGATGAACGTGGTCATCGTGCTGCTGCTCGTGGTGGCCGCGGCGGTCGCGCTGGTGCTCCAGGTGCGGCACGACAGCACGGTGGAGGCCCGCAACCGGTCCGTCGCCGTGGCCGCGACGTTCGCCAACTCCCCCGGCATCCTCGAGGCGCTGCGCAGTCCCGACCCCACGGCGGTGCTCCAGCCCCGCGCCGAGACGGTGCGCAAGGCCACGGACGTGGACTTCGTGGTCGTCACCAATCCCGAGGGCATCCGCTACACGCATCCCAAGCCGGACCGCATCGGCAAGAAGTTCGTCGGGAACATCGCCCCCGCGCTGGCCGGGAAGACGGTGACCGAGGAGATCGAGGGCACCCTCGGCCCGCTGGTCCAGGCCGTCGTGCCCGTGAAGGCCCCCGACGGGAAGGTGGTGGGCCTGGTCTCGGCCGGCATCACCACGGAGAACGTGGGCGGGGTCGCCGACCGCCAGCTGCCCCTCGTACTGGTCGCCGCGGCCGCCGGACTGGCCCTGGCGACGGGGGGCACGGCCCTGGTGAGCCGACGGCTGCTGCGGCAGACGCACGGCCTGGGACCGCACGAGATGACCCGGATGTACGAACACCACGACGCGGTCCTGCACAGCGTGCGCGAGGGCGTGCTCATCGTCGGCGGGGAGGGCCGGCTGCTCCTGGCCAACGACGAGGCACGGCGGCTGCTGGCCCTGCCGCCCGACGCGGAGGGCCGGCACGTCGGCGCCCTCGGTCTGCCGTCCGACCTGGCCCAGCTGCTGGCCTCCGGCCAGGCCGCCACCGACGAGGTGCACCTGGTCAAGAACCGGCTGCTGGCCATCAACCAGCGGCCCACGGACGTACGGGGCGGCCCGGCCGGCTGCGTCGCGACCCTGCGCGACTCCACCGAGCTGCGGGCCCTGTCCGGCCGGGCGGAGACCGCCCGGGAGCGCCTGGACATCCTGTACGCGGCCGGGGTGGGCATCGGCACCAGCCTGGACGTCACCCGCACCGCGGAGGAACTGGGCGAGCTGGCCGTGCCCCGGTTCGCGGACTACGTCACCGTGGACCTGTTCGACACCGTGCTGGCCGGCGGTCAGCCGGACAGCGCGACGCCGCTGCGCCGTACCGCGCGCAGCGGTGTCAGCGAGAAGGTCCCGCTCTATCCCGTGGGCCGGCCGATCCGCTACGTGGACTCCTCTCCGCAGGGCCGCACGCTGGTCAGCGGCCGGGCCGTCCTGGAGCCGCGCCTCGGCGAGGCCCCGGGTTGGCAGGCGCAGGACTACGAGCGTTCCGCCCAGGTGGTGGAGTACGGCGTCCACTCGCTGATCACCGTTCCGTTGCGCGCGGGCACGCTGGTGCTCGGGGTGGTGAGTTTCTGGCGGGCGGCCAAGCCCGAGCCGTTCGACGAGGACGAGCTGGCCCTCGGCGAGGAGCTGGTCGCGCGGGCCGCGGTCTCCATCGACAACGCGCGCCGCTACACCCGCGAGCACAGCATGGCGGTGACCCTCCAGCGCAGTCTGCTGCCCCGCAGGCTGCCCGACCAGAACGCCCTGGACGTCGCCTACCGCTACCTGCCCGCGCAGGCGGGGGTCGGCGGGGACTGGTTCGACGTGCTGCCGCTGTCCGGGGCCCGGGTCGCGCTCGTCGTCGGCGACGTCGTCGGGCACGGGCTGCACGCCGCGGCCACCATGGGCCGGCTGCGGACGGCGGTGCACAACTTCACCGCCCTCGACCTGCCGCCCGACGAGCTGCTCGGCCTCCTGGACGAGCTGGTCGGCCGGATCGACCAGGACGAGGCGACCGACGACAGCACCGCCCCGGTGACCGGCGCGACCTGTCTCTACGCGATCTACGACCCGGTGGCCGGCTCCTGTGTGATCGCCCGGGCGGGCCACCCGCCGCCGGCCCTGATCGGGCCCGACGGCACCGTGGAGTTCCCGGAGGTGCCCGCGGGACCGCCGCTGGGCCTGGGCGGCCTCCCGTTCGAGACGACGGAACTGCGGCTGGCCGAGGGCAGCCGGCTCGTGCTGTACACCGACGGGCTGGTCGAGGACCGGGTGCACGACATCGACGTCGGTCTGGAGCAGCTGCGCCGGGCCCTGGAGACGGCCGGCGAGACGCCCGAGGAGACCTGCCGCACCGTCCTGGACGCCCGGCTCCCGGACCGGCCGGGCGACGACATCGCGCTGCTGGTCGCCCGCACCCGGACGCTGGGCCCGGACCAGGTCGCGGAGTGGGAGGTCCCGAGCGATCCGGCGGCGGTCGGCGAGGTGCGCTCCCAGGTCACCCGGCGGCTGGGCGAGTGGGGCCTGGACGAGCTGGCGTTCACCACCGAGCTGATCCTCAGCGAGCTGGTCACCAACGCGATCCGGTACGGCGGCGAGACCGTCCACGTCCGGATGCTGCGCGACCGCAGCCTGATCTGCGAGGTGTTCGACAGCAGCAGCACCTCGCCCCATCTGCGCTACGCGGCCATGACGGACGAGGGCGGACGTGGCCTGTTCCTGGTCGCGCAGCTCGCCGAGCGCTGGGGCACCCGCTACACGCCGGCCGGCAAGGTCATCTGGGCGGAGCAGCCGGTGCCCTGACGGGCGCCGGAGCGGCCGCCTTCCGGAAGGGGCGCGGGGGCGCCGTCACCCTCGGTCCGTACCAATGTCGTGCGGGACGGGTGTCCAGCGCGTGGAATATCTGGTAGGAAACTTTCCTATCAGTGCCCGGCACTCCCAACCCCCACCTCGTCTGGAGATTCCGTGAGGCACCCCTTCCCCGACCCGGCGCGCCCCGCAGGCCCCTCGCGCCGTACCGTGATCGCCATGGCATGCGCGTCCCTGGCGACAGTCCCCCTCCTCACCCCCTCGCGGGCCGCGGCGGCGTCCGCGCGCGCGACGGGGCTCGACGACCCGGCGAAGAAGGAGATCGCCATGCAGCTGGTGTCGAGCGCGGAGAACTCCTCGCTCGACTGGAAGGCGCAGTACCGGTACATCGAGGACATCGGTGACGGCCGCGGCTACACCGCGGGCATCATCGGCTTCTGCTCCGGCACCGGCGACATGCTCGACCTGGTGGAGCTGTACGCCGAGCGCAGCCCCGGCAACCTCCTCGCGCCCTATCTGCCGGCACTGCGCCGGGTGGACGGCTCCGACTCGCACGACGGCCTCGACCCCGGCTTCCCGGACGACTGGCGCCGGGCCGCCGACGGGGACCCGGAGTTCCGCCGGGCGCAGGACGACGAGCGCGACCGCGTCTACTTCGACCCGGCCGTTCGCCGCGGCAGGGACGACGGCCTGCGGACGCTGGGGCAGTTCGCGTACTACGACGCGATGGTGATGCACGGCGAGGGCGGCGGCCTCGGCTTCGGCAGCATCCGCGAGCGCGCCCTCGGCCGGGCCCGGCCGCCGGCCCAGGGCGGGGACGAGGTCGCCTACCTGCACGCCTTCCTCGACGAGCGGGTGTGGGCCATGCGGCAGGAGGAGGCGCACAGCGACACCAGCCGGGTCGACACGGCCCAGCGCGTCTTCCTGAACGAGGGCAACCTCGACCTCGAGCCGCCGCTGGACTGGCACGTGTACGGGGACGCCTACCACATCGGCTGACCCCGCGGCCCCGGTGAGGCCGTCGTCCCTTCCTCGGGCCGCCGGGCACGACGCGGGCCGCGGAACCGGCCGTGTGCCGGGTTCCGCGGCCCGTGTGCCGCACGGTCCGTTCCGGTGTCAGTGCCGGAAGGCGTCCTTGCCCTTCTCCTTGGCCTGGCGGGCGTCGCCCTTGGACTGCGCGGCGCGCCCTTCTGCCGTCATCCTCTCGTTGCCGACGGCCCGGCCTGCCGCTTCCTTGGCCTTCCCCTTGGCCTGTTCCATCCTGGCCCTGGACTTCTGGTTGCCGGCCACAGTGGTTCACCTCTCGGCGTTGGCTTGCGATGTCCTGCCCGGCGGGTCGCCCGGTACGGCGGGTCCAAACGTGCGAACGCCCGGCAGGGGTGTCCGGCGGGGCAACGGGTACGAGCACCGGCAAGGCAGTACGTCGTCGACTCGGAGGAACGTCATGGCCGGAGTACTGGACCGGATCAAGCAGTTCGCGCGCAGCCCGCAGGGTCGCCGGCGACCGAGCAGGTGCGCCGGGCCGCCGCGGACCCGCGCCGCCGCGCGCAGGCCCAGCAGATGCTGCGCAGGTTCGGCAAGCGGCGCTGAGCGCCCGGGGGCGGCGGGGCGGTCAGTTCTGACCGGCGTGCGTGTGGCTGTGGGACGTCTCCGGCGGGCAGCCCCGGTCCTTCCCGGGGCGGTCCCGGTGCCAGTCGCGGACGGCGACGGTCAGCGCGCAGAGCATGGCGGCGACACCGGTGCCCACCGAGAGGGCCACGGCCTCGTGGTAGTCGTCGTGGGTGGCGTTCAGCGTCAGGTAGAACAGCCCCGGCAGTGCGGCCGTGCCCACGGCGCCGCCCAGCCGCTGGCCCGTTTGCAGGGCGCCCCCGGCCGCGCCCGCCATCCGCACCGGCACGTCGCGCAGCGTCATGGTGATGTTCGGGGAGATCACGCAGCCGCTGCCCAGTCCGCCGAGCAGCAGGGCCGGCGCGGCGAGCCAGGCCGCCGGACCGGAGGGCGCGAGCCACAGCAGCAGCGCGGTCGTGCCGAGCCCCACCATGACGGCGACCAGGCCCCAGACAGTCAGCAGCCGCCCCAGCCGTTCCACCAGCCGGCCCGCCACGGCGGCCGCGACGGCCGAGCCCACGGCGAACGGGGTCACCGCGAGGCCGGACATGAGGGGTGAGTAGCCCAGGCCGTTCTGGAAGAAGAGCGCGAAGACGATCCACACCCCGCTGAAGCCGACGAAGTACAGGGCTCCCAGCCCGGCGCCGGTGGCGTAGCCGCGGGTCTCGGTGAGCAGCCCAGGTTCCAGCAGCGGTTGGCCGCCCCGGCGGGCGACGCGGCGCTCCCACCGTGCGAAGGCGGCCAGGACCAGTGCCCCCGCCGGGAACAGCCACCACACCTTGGTCAGGCCGCCGCCCTCCGCGAGGACCAGCGGCAGCATCAGCGCCAGGATCCCCGTGCCGAGGAGCGCCACGCCCACGGGGTCGAGCCGTCCCCGGCCGCCGGGCGCCACCCGGGGCAGCAGACGGAAGCCGAGCAGCAGCGCGACGAGGCCGACCGGCACGTTCACGTAGAAGATCCACCGCCAGCCCGCGGGCCCCGCCAGCGCGAGGATCAGACCGCCGACGACCGGTCCCACGGCGCTGGAGACTCCCACGGTGGCGCCGAAGAGTCCGAAGGCGCGCCCGCGTTCCGCGCCCCGGAACAGCTGCTGGATGAGGGCCGAGTTCTGCGGCGCCAGGCTGCCCGCGGCCACGCCCTGGGCGAGCCGCGCGGCGACCAGCAGTCCGATGCCGGGCGCGGCCCCGGCGGCGGCGCTGAACAGGACGAAGGCGGCCAGGGCGACGAGGAAGACGCGGCGTCTGCCGAACGCGTCGCCGATCCGTCCCGCGGTCACCAGGCTCAGGGCGAACGCCAGCGCGTAACCGGAAACGACCCACTGCACGGCCGCCGGCGAGGTGTGCAGCCCTTCCTGCATGGAGGGCAGGGCCACGGCGACGATCGTCACGTCCAGCAGGGTCATGAAACCGGCGACCAGGGTGACCCACAGGGCCCGCCACCGGTTGGGATCGGGTTCGTCGTCCGGACGCCGCACACGGGCTCCCCTCGTGAGGCTGCACGGGACGCGCCACTCCGCCCCACGCCTGCGTCACCCGTGACCGGGGCTTCAAACACCGGGCGGGGTCCGGACTCCGGCCGGGCCGCCGAGCGAGACCCAAACCGAGACCCAAACCAGAACCATGAGATCCCATAAGGTGTACTTATGACCTCATAGACCGGACCCGCGTACCGACTTAGGCTTGCCTTAGCTTAGGCTTCCCCGAGAGTCGATCTGTTACCGCTCGAAGGGAACCTGAACATGCCACGCCCACTGCGGGTGGCCATCGTCGGATCCGGCCCGGCCGGGATCTACGCCGCTGACGCCCTGCTCAAGTCCCAAGTGGCCGCCGACCCCGGTGTTTCCATCGACATCTTCGAGCGCATGCCCGCCCCGTTCGGACTCATCCGGTACGGCGTCGCGCCCGACCACCCGCGCATCAAGGGCATCATCACGGCCCTGCACCAGGTGCTCGACAAGCCGCAGATCCGCCTCTTCGGCAACGTGAACTACCCGAGCGACGTCAGCCTGGACGACCTGCGCGCCTTCTACGACGGTGTGATCTTCGCCACCGGCGCCACGGCGGACCGGGACATGTCCGTCCCCGGCATCGACCTCGACGGCTCGTACGGCGCGGCCGACTTCGTCGCCTGGTACGACGGGCACCCCGACTTCCCGCGCACCTGGCCGCTGGAGGCCGAGAAGGTCGCCGTCCTCGGAGTCGGCAACGTCGCCCTGGACATCGCGCGCGTCCTCGCCAAGACCGCCGACGAGCTGCTGCCCACCGAGATCCCGCCGAACGTGTACGAGGGCCTGAAGGCCAACAAGGCGCTGGAGGTCCACGTCTTCGGCCGTCGCGGCCCGGCACAGGCGAAGTTCAGCCCGATGGAGCTGCGGGAGCTGGACCACTCCCCCAACATCGAGGTGATCGTCGACCCCGAGGACATCGACTACGACGAGGGCTCGATCGCGACCCGGCGCGGCAACAAGCAGGCCGACATGGTCGCCAAGACCCTGGAGAACTGGGCGATCCGCGACGTCGGGGACCGGCCGCACAAGCTGTTCCTGCACTTCTTCGAGTCGCCCTCGGAGATCCTCGGCGAGGACGGCAGGGTGGTCGGCCTGCGCACCGAGCGCACCGAACTGGACGGCACGGGCAACGTCAAGGGCACCGGCGAGTTCAAGGACTGGGACGTCCAGGCGGTCTACCGGGCCGTCGGCTACCTCTCCGACCAGCTCCCCAAGCTGCCCTGGGACATCGACTCGGGCACGGTCCCGGACGTGGGCGGCCGGGTCGTCCAGGAGTCCGGCGAGCCCCTTCGGTCGACGTACGTCACCGGCTGGATCCGGCGCGGCCCGGTCGGTCTGATCGGCCACACCAAGGGCGACGCCAACGAGACGGTGTCGAACCTGCTGGACGACTACGCGAACGGCCGTCTCCAGACGCCCGCCTCGCCCGCTCCGGAGGCGGTGGACGCCTTCCTCGCCGAGCGGAACGTCCGCTACACCACCTGGGACGGCTGGTACCGGCTCGACGCCGCGGAGAAGGCGCAGGGCGAGCCGCAGGGGCGCGAGCGCGTGAAGTACGTCGAGCGCGAGGACATGCTCCGGGAGAGCGGCGCCTGAGCCGCGGTGTCCGGCACCGGCCGCCTCCTCGCGGGGCGGCCGGTGCCGGACGTGTCGCCGCCGGGTTCAGACCTCCAGGTCGCCCTCGATCCGGCGCAGCTGGTGGCGGGCCATCGCCAGGTTGGCGCGGTTCGCGTCCAGCACCAGGTAGAGGAACAGCCCGTTGCCGCCGCGGCCCTTGAGCAGGCGGATCATGTGGTACTGGGTGTTCAGCGTGATCAGGATGTCCTCGATCTCGTCCTTGAGACCGAGGTGCTCCATCGTGCGCAGTTTGGACCGCACGACGTCGGTGTTGCCTGCGGCGGCGACCTCCAGGTTGAAGTCCTTGCCGCCGCCCAGGGTGCCGAGCGCCATGCCGCTGGTGTAGTCGACCAGCGCGACGGCGGTCGCTCCGTCTATGGAGCTGAGGCATTCCTTGAGCGAGGTCTCCAGGTTGGCCATGGTGGTTCCTTTCCGGACGTGATCGGTGTGCGATCGGTACGCGAGGGGTGGTTCAGGTCGGCCGGTGGTGTCCGCCGGCCTGGCGGGTGGGCTCGTGGGCGGGGCGCTGCGGGGTGCGCACCGGGAGGGTCCCGATGGGACGGGCCGTCTGTGCGGGCGGCGCCGTGACGGGTTCGGCGCTCTGGGCGCGGCCTCGTTCCGGTCCGAGACCGGCGGCGACCAGCTCCCCGATCCGCGCGCCGCTGCGCCGGCCCTCCAGATGGAGGCGGCCCACATTGACCCGGCCGTCGGCGAGCAGGGTGAGCACGGCGGCCGGACCGGCGGCGTAGGTGGCGACGTAGCCGTCGGCCCCGCGCAGCAGCAGCTCGCGGAATCCGCCGCGCGCGGTGGCCTCGGCCGTGCGGTGCGCGACGCCGAGGGCGGCCGCGGTGAGCGCGGCGAGCCCCTCGGGCTCGGTGCCCGGCGCGTCGTGGGCCAGGACGAGCCCGTCCACGGTGGCCGCGAGCGACCCCGTCAGCTGGGGGACGCGGTTGCGCAGCCGGTGCAGTTCGTCCAGGACGTCGCTCTCGACGGCCATGAGCAGTCTCCTTTCGTCGCGCCTGCGGCGCGCGCGGATCACAGGGCCTCCAAGGCGTCTCGAAGCCGTCGCAGCAGGGCCGTGTCGGGGTCGTCCCACACGACCGCCGGCGGTTCCGCTCCGGACCGCGGGGGCGGGGCGGCGGCCGGTGCCGCGCGGACGAGGCCGTCGGCGGCCAGGCGGCGCAGTTCGACCAGGGTGTGATACGTGCGGCAGGCGAGCGCCGAGGCGATCTCCGCGGCGGTGCGGACGCCGTCGACCTGCGTCAGGGTGCGGCCGCGCCGCACGGGCAGGACGTCGGCCCCGGCGCCCGGCACCCGGGTCAGCGGGAGGGTGTCGATGGCGGGGTCGGGCCAGATGCGGTCCAGCAGGGCGCGCCGGCGCCCGGACTCGCGTACGACGACGTCCACCGGCACGGAACGGACCGCGCCGAGCCAGTGCACCGCGCCCGGCCGGAAGCGCTGGGCCCGGGTGTCGTGGGCCAGGACGAAGTACGCGGCGTCGAACAGCGCGCCCAGGTGGCAGACCTCCAGCGCGCCGGCGGCGAGGCTGCCGCCGTCCACGAGCCGGCGGCCGACCCGGTGCTGTGTGCCGCCCCGGTCGACCGCCTCCCACCAGCCGTCCGGCGGGACCGCGCCGCTGCGGGTGAGCAGCGCGCCGAGGTCGGGCGTGAAGGCCGACTCCACGTGCACGACGCGGCCCGCCTTGAGGTAGACGATGCCCCGCTCCCCCGACAGGGCGCCGGTGGCTCCTTCGCGCGCGAGGGCGCCGAGGGCGTCCGCCGTCCTCTCGTGCGCGGTCCAGGTGGTCGTCACCCGGGTCATCCGAGTACCAGCCGGTCGGCCATCTCGGCCAGCCGGATGCGGGCCAGGGCGAGGTTTCCGTCGTTGCGGTCGAGCCACAGGTGCAGGAAGACGGTGCTGTCGAACGGGGTGCTGACGAACCGGAGCAGGTGGTAGGCGTCGCCGGTGGTGGCGATCAGGTCCTCCACCGGGGGTTCCTTGCCGGGCTCCGCCCCGCCGGCCCCCGTGCCGCCCGCCGCCAGGGAGCCGCTCTCCGCGACGTGCCGGCCGAGCTCCGCCGTCTCCGCGGCCGTCGCCTCCCAGTCGCCGCCCGGAGCGTCGCCGACGGCGCCGAGAGCGAGCCCGCTGATCCAGTCGACCAGCGACGCCCCGCGCGCACCGGGCAGCCGCATGGCTTCCAGCAGACTCTCGTCGATTCCGGGCACGCCGGATCCCCTCCCCCTGCACGGCTGTACCGCGAACGTGACGACGACACTACGGAATGTGCACGCATCCGGTGAGCGCTTTGGCATTTTCCAGAGGAACGTGCCCGCGCTGCGGCATACTGCGACGTTTGGGCCGGTCCGGGGAACCGGCGCGTGCCCTGGCCCGGACGGGCAACCCGGGGTGCATGGCCCGACTGCATCTCCCCCGACGCGGGAAGCACACGAAGGACGCACCGGCGGAACAACCGGCTGACGCGCGGGCGGACGAGGACTACGGTCCGGACGCCGCCACCGAGAACGCCGCTCCGGACTCCCCCACCGAGCTGCCCAGACGTTCGTGGTCCGCGCTGCTGCGGCGGGTGCTCGCCGAGTTCAAGGACGACGAGCTGACCGACCGTGCCGCCGCCCTGACCTACTACGGGATCCTGGCGCTGTTCCCGGCCCTGCTGGTGCTGGTGTCGCTGCTCGGCATCGCCGGGGCGTCCGCGACCCAGGAGGTCCTGGACAACATCCAGAAGCTCGCGCCGGGTTCCGCGCGGGACGTGATCACGAACGCGGTGGAGCAGTTGCAGGCCAAGGCGGGCCTGGGCTCCGCGCTGGCGGTGGTCGGTCTGGTGGGTGCCGTCTGGTCGGCGTCCGGCTACGTCGCCGCGTTCATCCGGGCCGCCAACGCGGTGTACGACATGCCCGAGGGGCGCCCGGTCTGGAAGGTGCTGCCGCTGCGGGTGGCCCTGACCGTGGTGCTGCTCGTGCTCGCGGTGGTCAGCGCGCTCATCGTGGTCTTCACGGGGAGCCTGGCCCGGCAGGCGGGCACCGCGCTCGGCGTCGGCGACACCGCGCTGACGGTGTGGTCGATCGCCAAGTGGCCGGTGCTGGTCCTGCTGGTCACCTTCATGATCGCGATCCTCTACTGGGCCGCGCCGAACGCCCGGGTGAAGGGCTTCAAGTGGATCTCCCCCGGCAGCCTGGTCGCGCTGCTGATCTGGCTGCTCGCCTCCGCCGGATTCGCCTTCTACGTGGCCAACTTCGGCTCGTACAACAAGACGTACGGCACCCTGGCCGGTGTGATCGTCTTCCTCGTCTGGCTGTGGGTCACGAACCTGGCGATCCTGCTCGGCCTGGAGTTCGACGCGGAGCTGGCCCGGCAGCGGGTCATCGACGGCGGCCACCCGCCCGAGGAGGAGCCGTACGTGGAACCGCGCGACACGCGGGCCTGGAACGAGGCGGACCGGCGGCGCGCGGTGGGGGACGAGTGAGGCCGGGAACGCTACGGCAGGATCGAGTCGACGTATCCGCCGTCCACCCGGACGGCCGCGCCGGTGGTGGCGGACGCGAGGGGGGAGCTGAGGTACACGACCAGGTTGGCGATCTCCTCCGGTTCGATCAGCCGCTGGAGCAGCGACTGCGGCCGGTGTTCGCGCATGAAGACCCGCTGTGCCTCGTCCCAGGGCAGGTCGCGGTCGACCAGCTGGTACACGAAGTCCTCGACGCCCTCGGTGTGGGTGGGGCCCGCGATGACGCAGTTCACCGTGACCCCGCTGCCCGCGGCCTCCTTCGCGAAGCCGCGGCCGACGCCGAGCAGGGCCGTCTTGGAGACGCCGTAGTGGATCATCTCGGCCGGGATCACGACCGCCGAGTCACTCGCGATGTACAGCACCCGGCCCCAGCCGCGGTCCCTCATCCGGGGGAGATGGGCGCGCGTCAGCCTGACGCCCGCGAGGACGTTGATCTCGAAGTAGCGGCGCCACTCGTCGTCGCTGATCTCCAGCGCGGGCGCGGCGCCGAAGACGCCGAGGTTGTTCACGAGGATGTCCACGTCGGGCAGTGCCTCCAGGGCCCGCCCGGCGCCCTCCTCGGTGCCGAGGTCGGCCGCGACCGGCACGAACACGCCGTCCGGCACCTCGTCCCGCAGTTTCCCGACGCTCTCCTCCAGGCGGCCGGCGTCGCGTCCGTTGACCCCCACGGTGGCGCCGGCCCCGGCCAGCCCCGCGGCGATCGCCGCCCCGATGCCCTGCGAGGATCCCGTCACCAGTGCGGTGCGTCCGCCGAGGTCGAGGTTCATCAGGTCGCTCCTTCTCATGCCGTACGGTCGGGTTGCTCCTGCCCACCCTCGCCCACGACGCACCCGTGCCCCGGCCGGCCGCACCGTGCGCCGCGTCGCGGCACGCCCGGTCGGCGGACCCCCGGTGCTCTCGGCTGACCTGCGGCGACAATACTTGCCTACGTCCGTGCCCCTGCTGCCCGATGGACCCATGCCGACCTCTTCCACCGCCCGCCCCACGTTTCCGCCCACGCTGTGGGCCGCTCGCGGCCGCCATGTCGGCTCCGCGGCCGAGGACACCGTCCGGCAGACGCTTCAGCGACTCAAGGACGACCACGTCGTCGACGACTTCCTGGAGCCGCCCGACGAGCCGGCGGCCGGGTCCGGGGCCGCCGGGGCGCCCGGCCCGCGGATCTTCGAGGCGCGCTGGAAGACGCCCGGGGCCGTGACCGTGCGGGCCAGGCTGATCCTGGAGCCGGCCTCGGCGGGCGGACAGGAATGGACCCTGCTCGCGGAGGCCGAGGCGGCCTGGGACCCTTCCTGGCCCTCGCCCGCCACCGTGTTCTGGCCGGACGACCCGGACGTCACGTGGGACCGGGACGCCGCCACGGGGCTGCGGCTGCGGGGCATCAACACCCTCCCGGACGACGACAAGGCCGTACGCAGGCTGCTCAAGGAGGCCGGGCGCAGCCCCTGGAACATCCACGTCGTGGTGCACGAGGCGATGACTCCGGACCACCGCGGCCGGGTTCCCCTCGTCCAGTGGCTGCCGCCCGGTCTGCGGCACCGGGTGGTCGAGCACCGCGCCGCGCCGCAGCAGCTGCGGGTGGTGAACTGGGCGCTGGAGGCCTTCGGCGTCCAGGTGCCGCGCGGCGGTGCCGCGGTGCTGCCCGGGACGCCCGCGCCGGCCGGGTACGCCGCCGGTGACTTCTCGGTCCGCACCGTCTTCCTGGACGGCTCCGAGCCCACCGCGCTGATGGCCGCGGTGACGTCCTTCGACGCGCTCGACAGGCCGCTGCCCGACGACGCGGTGGCCGCGCTCGGCTCGCTGCGGGAGGACTGGCGGCTGCTGACGCTCCAGGAGGAACTGGAACGCGAGCGCAAGCTGGTGGCGATGTACGCCGAGGCGCTCGAGGCGATGACCCAGTCCCGCGATCTGTACCGGGAGGCGGCGGAACGGGCGGCCGAGGCCCTCGCCGTGTACCGGGAGTCCGCCGGTGCCGCCCCGGCCCGGCCGGCACCGGCCGAGCCACCCGCGTCCCCGCTGCGGGGACTGACCCGCACCCTGGAACGGTTCCGTGGCGCCGGACGCGCACCGCGGGCCGCCGGGTCCGACGGCCGGACGGACTCCGAACCGCCCCGTACGGGCGACTGACCCCACCGGGCCGGGTCGGACCGGGTCGGACCGGGACGGACCGGGGGCGGGGGTGAGGCCGCCGTTCGGCCGACGGGCACGGCCTCAGCTGAACAGGGGGAAGCGGGCCGCGTCCGCTCCCAGGGCCCGCCGTTCCGCGGAGGTCAGGGCGGTGCGGCCGGTGGCCGCGCGCGCGTAGTGCTCGTCGCCCCAGTCGTACGGCACCGGGCGGCCCAGGAGGCCGTCCAGGGTGGCGCGGACCGCGGCCAGCCCGGTCGCTGACGGGCCGGGCGCGTCCGGCAGGCCGACCGTCAGGTCGAGATGGTGGACGGTCGCCTCGACGGCCAGTGTGGTCATCAGGTCTCCGGCGGTCAGGACGTGGCCCTGGGTACGCACCGGGCGGTCCGGCGCGGCCGCGGCCGCGGCCCGTGCGGCGGCGGCAAGGGTCTCCAGGCACACCTCCTTGAGCTGCCCGAAGTCGAGGAACATGCTCGCGGCGACCCGGTGGTAGCGCCGCCCGTGGGCGGCGCCGACGGGGTCCGGCGCCCAGTCCGTCCAGTAGGTGACGGCGTCCCGGTCGGGCGGGCCGGCGGCGGGGGTGTGCAGGGCCACCAGGGCCCGCCGGGCGTCGGCGAGGAGGTGGAACATCAGGTCGCGCACCGCCCACCCGGTACAGCCGGTCGGCAGCCACGACTCCTCGTCCCCGAGCGGGCGGACGACGGCCGCCAGCGCGTCGTAGGCGTCGCCTACGACGCGCGCGGGTCCCGTGCGGTCTCCGGGTCGCGTGGTCATGGGGTCAACCCCAGGGTCGCGCCGAGGGACCGCTGAGGGCACCCTCACGTGTCATCCGGCGCGGGGTGGATACGCGGACGGCACAGGCACGGCCCGTCCCGGAAGGTCAGCGACGCCATGGACAGCCAGCACGAGAGCGCCCCCGCTTCCCGCCCACCGGAGTCCTCCCGCTCGGAGACCACGCTCCGCGTCAACGGCAAGCCGCACACCCTCACCGTCGACCACCGCCGCGTCCTGCTGGACCTCCTGCGGGAGGATCTCGGGCTCGCGGGAGCCAAGAAGGGCTGCGACCACGGGCAGTGCGGCGCCTGCACGGTCCTGGTCGACGGGCGGCGGGTCAACAGCTGCCTGCTGTTCGCGGTCGCCCTGGACGGCTGCGAGGTCACCACCGTCGAGGGCCTGGCCGGGGACGGCGAGGAACTGCACCCGGTGCAGCGGGCCTTCCTGGACCGTGACGCCTTCCAGTGCGGGTACTGCACGCCGGGCCAGATCTGCTCCGCGGTCGGGGCGCTCGCCGAGGCCGCGGCCGGGCACCCCTCCCACGTCACCGATCCGGCGACGCCCTCCGGGGAACCGGTCGCGCTGAGCCGCGAGGAGATCCGGGAGCGGCTGAGCGGCAACCTGTGCCGGTGCGGTGCCTATCCGCACATCGCCGACGCGGTCGAGGACGTGATCCCGTGAGGTCCTTCGCCTATGTACGCGCGGGCAGCGTCGAGGAGGCCACCGACGCGTACGCCTCCCACCCCGGCGCCCGCTACCTCGGCGGCGGCACCAACCTCGTCGACCTGATGAAGCTGGGCGTGGAGACGCCGGCCGCGCTCGTCGACGTGTCCCGGCTGCCGCTGGACACCGTGGAGGAGCTGCCCGACGGCGCGCTGCGGGCCGGGGCCATGGTCCGCAACAGCGACCTCGCGGCCCACCCCGCCGTCCGCGACCGCTACCCCGCGCTGTCCCAGGCGCTGCTGGCCGGCGCCTCCGGGCAGTTGCGCAACGCCGCCACCACCGGCGGCAACCTGCTGCAACGCACCCGTTGCCCCTATTTCCAGGACGTGTCCAAGCCCTGCAACAAGCGGGAGCCCGGCACCGGCTGCGGCGCGCTGGACGGCGTGCACCGCGACCATGCCGTACTGGGCCACTCCGACCAGTGCATCGCCACCCACCCCTCGGACATGGCGGTCGCGCTCGCCGCGCTCGACGCGCGGGTGGAGCTGCACGGCCCCGAGGGCAGCCGGAGCGTGCCCGCCGCCGACTTCCACCGGCTGCCCGGCATGCACCCGGAGCGGGACACGGAGATCCACCCCGGCGAGCTGATCACCGGGGTGCTCCTGCCCGCGGCCACCGCCGGGCTTCCCTCGGCGTACCGCAAGGCCCGCGACCGGGCGTCGTACGCCTTCGCGCTGGCCTCCGTCGCCGTCGTGCTGCACCTGTCGGACGGGGTGGTGGAGCGGGCCGGGATCGCCTTCGGGGCGCTGGCGCACCGGCCCTGGCGAGCGCGGCGGGCCGAGGACGCGCTGATGGGCGCGGCGCCCACCACGGCGGCGTTCGAACACGCCGTCGACCTGGAGCTGGCCGCGGCCGAACCGCTGCGGGACAACGCCTACAAGGTGCCGCTGGCCCGCCGGCTGGCCCTGGACGTACTGGGCCGGCTCGCCCCGCCGGCCACGACCTGACGGACCCCGGTGTCCACGAGGAGGACTCCATGACCGCCACCGATGCCGTCCTGGGCGCTCCGGTCGAGCGCCGGGAGGGGCGGGAGAAGGTCACCGGCACCGCCCGGTACGCCGCCGAGTTCGACGCGCCGGGCCGCGCCCAGGCGTGGCCGGTGCCCGCGACGGTCGCGCGGGGCCGGGTGACCGGCGTCGACACCGCGGCGGCGCTCGCGCTGCCCGGCGTACTCGCGGTGCTCACGCACGAGAACGCGCCCCGCCTCGGCGAACCCGACGACCCGACCCTGGCGGTGCTCCAGGGGCCGCACGTCCCGCACCGGGGCTGGTTCGTGGGCCTGGTGGTGGCCGAGACGCTGGAGGCGGCCCGCGCCGGCGCCGCGGCCGTCCGGGTCACCTACGAGACCGAGCCCCACGACGTGACGCTCACCGCCGCGCACCCCGGTGCGTACGTCCCCGAGTCCGCCAACGGAGGCTTCGCGGCCGTCACGGAGCACGGCGACCCGGACGGGGCGCTCGCCTCCTCGGCGACCCGGGTGGACGTCGCGTACTCGGTGCCGCCGCTGCACAACCACCCCATGGAGCCGCACACCAGCACGGCGCACTGGGACGGCGACCGGCTGACCGTGCACTCCTCCAGCCAGGGCACCACGGCCGTGCAGAAGGAACTGGCGCGCCTGTTCGGGCTGGCCGAGGACCGGATCACGGTGTGCGCCGAGCACGTGGGCGGCGGCTTCGGCTCGAAGGGCACACCGCGGCCCGAGGTGGTGCTGGCCGCCATGGCGGCGCGCGAGACCGGACGCCGGGTGACCGTCGCGCTGCCGCGCCGCTACCTCCCCGCCGTCGTCGGCCACCGCGCGCCGACCCTGCACCGGCTGCGACTGGGCGCGGACGCCGACGGCCGGCTCACCTCCCTCGTGCACGAGGTGACGACGCACACCTCGCGGGTGAAGGAGTTCGTGGAGCAGGCGGCGGTCCCGGCCCGCGTCATGTACGGCACCCCCGCGCTGCGCACGGCCCACCGCGTGGCGGCGCTGGACGTGCCCACGCCCTCCTGGATGCGTGCCCCCGGCGAGTGTCCCGGCATGTACGCCCTCGAGTCCGCGATGGACGAACTGGCCGCCGAGCTCGGCGTCGACCCGGTGGAGCTGCGGATCCGCAACGAACCGGAGACGGAGCCGGACAGCGGAAAGCCGTTCAGCAGCAGGCACCTGGTGGAGTGTCTGCGCGAGGGCGCCCGGCGCTTCGGCTGGGAGGACCGCGACCCGCGCCCCCGGTCCCGGACGGACGGGCCCCTGCTGATCGGCAGCGGCGTGGCCTCGGCCACCTACCCGGTGCTGGTCTCCCCGTGCGTCGCCTCGGCGCGGGCCCTGCCGGACGGCGGCTTCCTGGTGCGGGTCAACGCCACCGACATCGGTACGGGCGCCCGCACGGTGCTCGCGCAGGTCGCGGCCGACGCGCTGGGCGCCCCGCTGGACCGGGTGCGGATCGAGGTCGCCGACAGCGGCATCGGGTTCGCCCCGATGGCCGGCGGCTCCTCGGGCACCGCGTCCTGGGGGTCGGCCGTGCACGAGGCGTGCGCCCGGCTGGCCGGCCGGCTGGCGGAACACGCGGGGCCCCTCCCCGACGACGGGATCACCGCCGAGGCGGACACCTCCGGTACGGCGGATGCCGAGAGCCCCTACGCCCGGCACGCGTTCGGCGCGCACTTCGCCGAGGTGAGCGTGGACACCGTCTCCGGTGAGGTGCGGGTGAGGCGGCTCCTCGGCGTCTTCGCCGCCGGGCGCATCCTCAACGCCCGTACGGCACGCTCGCAGTTCATCGGGGGCCTGACGATGGGCCTGGGCATGGCGTTGACCGAGGACAGCACGATGGACCCGGTGTTCGGGGACTTCGTCGAGCGCGACCTGGCGTCGTACCACGTGCCCGCGCACGCAGACGTGGCGAACGTGGAGGCCCACTGGGTCGACGAGGAGGACGCGCACCTCAACCCGATGGGCAGCAAGGGGATCGGCGAGATCGGGATCGTGGGCTCGGCGGCGGCCGTCGGCAACGCCGTCCACCACGCGACCGGCATCCGATTGCGCGAACTGCCCCTCACCCCGGACCGGGTGCTCACCGCGCTGCTCGAACACGAGCATCCCGCGGGCATGCTGGGGGTCTGAGCACGGGCGCGTGGTCCGCGCCGGACGGCATTCCGGCGCGGACCACGTCGTGTTCGCGTACGGGGCCGGCCGGCTCTCAGTCCGCGACGGTGCGGCTCACCACGGCGACCCGGCGAGCGGGCCTGCGCCGTGCGGCGGCCGGCGCGGCCACCCGTACGCACAGCGCCGTCAGCGCGACGAGCGACGCGACCACGGCCACCGCGACCGCGGCCCACGAGGGGGCCAGTGTGAGATCCGTGACCGGCGAGACCCGCGCCGAGGGGGTGGCACTGCCGTAGAGCTTGGCCGCGGCCAGTGCCGCCGGGGCCACGACCGCGGCGGCCAGCAGTGGTACGGCCGGCCGCACGGTCAGCAGCAGGGCCAGCACCAGGCAGAGCGCCGACAGGCCGAGGGCCGTCCCGTAGGCCTGGGCGGAGGCGTCACCGCGGTGCAGCGGGAAGTAGGCCACGCCGCACCCGGCCAGGACCGCGACGGTGAGCCAGGCGGGCCAGGCCGGGCCCCGTGCCGCCCGCCGGGCCGCACGGGCCTCTTCGCGGTCGCGCGCGGTACGGGCCCTGTCGGGGTCGCGCGGGCTACGAGCCCTGTCCCGGTCGTGCGCGCCGCGGACCTCGTCGCGGTCGCGCGTCGTGCGGGCCCGGTCGCGCCGGCGCGCCGCGCGGGCTCCGTCGTGGTCACGCGCCGCGCGGGACTCGTCGCGGTCGCGTCCCCGGCGGAACGGGCGTGGCCTGCGGCGTTCTCGGCCGCGGCGGTCCGCCGCGGTGAACGCGCCGGCGGGCTCCCGTCCGTCGTCCTCGCCGGCCGTCTCCTGCGCGGCCCGCAACCGCCGGGCGTCCGGCCGTTCCGGGCGTACGTGTCCGTCCTCGGCGAGCCGGCCGATCAGTTCGACGAGTTCCTCGACGGGCCGGCCGGTGGCGGCGGCCCGCACGGCCTCCTGCCCGCAGTGCGGTTCCAGCGGTGTGCGGTGCAGCAGCGCCATCAGACGGGTCACGTCCTCCACGGAGCGGCACTCCGCCGCGGCCCGGATGGCCTCGTCCGCGCTGCCGGAGTGGCGCGGCGGCCGGGTCAGCAGTCCGACCAGCCGGGTGACGTCCTCGACGGACCGGTTCACGCCGACCGCGCGGAGGGCGTCGATCGTGGCCTGCGCGTACTGGGGCGACTGCTCCATCGTCGTGATCAGGTCGACGACCTCCTCCAGCGGCCGGTCGGCCACGGCGGCGCGCACCAGGTCGCCCACGGGGTCACCGTACGTCCGCACCACTCCGTCCTGGGCGTCGGCGTCCGCGTAGGAGTGTGCGTCGGCGTCGAAGTCGCGGGGACCGGAGCCGGGTCCCTCGGGGTCTTCGGGGCCGGAAGCGGGGAGGTCGGGGTCGGGTTCGAGTTCGGGGAGGTCGGCGTCGTCGAAGTCGACGTCCCACAGGTCGTCGTCCCGCTCGGCGGAGGGCCGCCCGGCCAGGGGCCCGGCACCGGGATCCGTGCCGGGCGGCCGCGCCGTGCCGGTGGTCGTGGTCGTCTCGCCGGTGGGAAGGTCCAAGGCGGATATGGCGTACTCGGGCGAGCGGGGTGATGAAGAGCCGGTGGTCATGATCTCTCCGTGTGGTGGGGGTGCGGCCGCCCTGCGTCCCCGACATGCGACTCGCGATGCGTGCTGCCATTACTAGGCACGTCCACCGCGCCGTGCCACTCCGGTGGGCCACAGGGATGAGAGACCCCGCCCCGCGGTCTTGCCCCCACCGCGAGCGGGCATCCGGACAGGGAGGCGCGTACCGCGCGCCGTAGGAGGGGTACGTGGATACGACCACAGTGATCGTCGCGGCGGTGCTGCTCGCGGCGGTCGTCCTCGCGGCGGCGGTCGCCGTGCTGGTGCGCCTGGTCCGCACCCGGCGGGACCTCAGGCGGGCCGGCCTTCCCACGGGGCCGCGCTGGGTCTTCTGGGGCGCGGTCCTCTACCTGGTGCTTCCGGCGGACCTGTTGCCCGACCCCGTCTACCTCGACGACGTCGGCGTGCTGCTGCTCGCTCTGCGCTCCACGCGCGGCCGGACCGGCGGCCGGCGCGGGGTCCCGGACCGGCGGCGGACCACCGGCCCGCCCGGTGACTACGCAGCGTAAGGAAACCAATCACCCGTTCGATTCGTATAAGTCTCTGGAAGCCGAAGGAAGTCGGCGGACCAGACGGCGGCGCAAAGGGCCGTCGTCTGATCGGCGCAGCACCGACTAGGGAGAGACGATGCAACCGTTCGCGCTCAACTACGCACGGCCGGCAGTGGAGTTGGAAGCCACCACTCCGTACGTCTACGACTCCGGGCTGCAGTTGAACGTGCTCCTCGACGGGCGGGTGGCCGCCTGCGACCACGCGCTGCTGAGAGAGTTGGGGACCACGACCTCCACTGCGGGGTCGAAGACTCACTTCGACGACTGAACACGGGCCGCCGAGAATGACCGTGTTGATCCTGACCAGTGAAGAGGACGTCACCGCGGACATGGTGGTGGTGCACCTGAACGCGTCGGGCGTACCGGTGGTCCGGCTGGACCCCGCCGACCTCACCGATTCCGTCGCGCTGTCCGGCGAGTTCGTGCACGGCTCCTTCCGGGGCCATCTGTCCTCGGGGGGACGCCTGGTGAGCATCGGCGGGCTGCGGTCCGTCTGGGTGCGCAGGCCGGGCGGCGCGGCCACCCGGGCCGCCGAACCGTCCGCGTGGCTGACCGAGGAGTCCGGACAGGCGCTGTACGGCATGCTCCGCGGCTCGGGGGCGCGCTGGATGAACCAGCCCGATGCCGCGCACCGGGCCAGGTACAAGCCCTGGCAGCTGCGTCTGGCCCAGCAGTGCGGGCTGCCCGTGCCGGCGACGCTGATCACGACGTTTCCCCGGGCGGCCCGCGAGTTCGCGGAGCGCTACCCGGACCTGGTGGTCAAGCCCGTCTCGGGCGCCCATCCACAGGATCCGCCCCTGGCGGTGCCGACCAGCCGGGTGCCGCCCGAGGCGGACTTCTCCGCCGTCGCGCACGGTCCGACACTGCTGCAACGCCGGGTCGCCAAGCGGGCCGACATCCGGCTGACGGTCGTCGGCGAGGAGTTGCTGGCCGCCCGCAAGACGGTCCTCGCTCGACTGGACCCCGACGAGGTGGACGTCCGCTTCACGGCGTCGGGCGAGCCGTGGCGGCCGGCCGAGGTGCCGCCGCGCGTCGCCGAGGGGGTCCGGGCCTATCTGCGGGCGGCCGGACTGGCCTACGGCGCTCTGGACTTCGCCGAGGACGGCGACGGCACCTGGTGGTTCCTCGAGTGCAACCAGTCGGGGCAGTTCGGCTTCGTCGAGGTGGACACGGGCCAGCCGATCGCCCGCACCATCGCCGAGTGGCTGGCCCGGCCCGGCGCCGCGGACCCGGCGGAGGCGGCCGGCGGTCCGGACACGGCCGCGGTCGGGTGAGGCCGGGCCCGCCCGTCGCGGGCCGTCCCTCGAGGCGGCCGTCCGTCAGCGCGGGCGCGGACCGGGCAGCAGGGCGGTGCGCTGCCAGCCGGCGCCGGGGGACGGCTGGCGTTCGGCGCCGGGCAGGTGTCCGGGGGCGCGCAGCGGACGCATCACCACCTCCAGTTCCCTGTTCACACGCTCGGCGTCCCGCCGCACCTGTTCGGGGACGTCACCGCGTTCGGCGACGAGTCGGTCGTAGATGGGGGAATCCTGGAACACCCGTCAACGTGCCTTTCGTGTCGTCCGCCCCCGCACGGAGGCGCGACTGAGCAGTCTAGGCGCCCGTTCACGCGGGGGTGCGCATTCCGCCAGGATGTGAACGGTCCTTCAGGCGCCGGTGGTGGAGCCGGGCCGCACGATCATGAGGACGGTCACCGTGGCCCACAGCAGGTTGAACACCCCGGTGAACATGGCCAGCCGGGCCGTCAGGGCCCGTTCGACGGGCTGCCGGTCGGTCAGCTGTTCCAGGAGTTCCTCCTGTCGCGGCAGGACGAAGGCGGCCAGGAGTCCCGCGGCGACCGCGGTGAGGGTGATGGACGCGACGAGCCAGGCGTCGCCCAGAACGCCCATCGAGGCGGCGGTGGCGAATCCGAGGACCGGCACCGCGATGCCGAGACCGGCGTAGACCCGGCAGATGCGGTGCAGCAGCCGGACGGTGCCCACGTCCCACGCACCCGCGCCGTCCCCTCCCCCGACGGTCACGGCCACCGGCACCCGGCGGACGGCCGCCGGGAACATGCTGGCCGCCACGGTGACGGGGCCGACGGCGAGGATGGCCGCCAGGACGTGAAGGGACAGCAGGAACTTGGTCATCGGTCGGGCTCCGGGAGGCAGTTCGGGCGAAGCGGTGATCGAATCCCACGGTAGGAAGCCGTCGAGCGGCCGCCCAGTGGCGGAAACGACAGCTTCCAACGGATTCTCGCCAGTGCCTCCCTCAAGGCTCCCGGGTGCCCGTGCCGTGGTGGGGACCGGCGGGCCGGTTCCCCCCACGGCACGGGCCGTGCGGTGCGGCGGTGTTCACACGGCCAGCGACAGGCCGCTGTCCCCGTCCGTGGTCAGCGACCCGACTTCCGGTGCGCGCCCCTTGGCGAGCAGCAGCGCGTCCGCCTTCGCCACCGCGTCGTGGACGGCGGTCGTCGCCATCATCACGCACAGTGTGTAACTGACGTCCGCCAGTTCCCGCGCCGCCTCCGGCCGCTCCCTCTCCGCCTGAGCGATCCGCAGTGACGCGTACCGCGTCAGCAACTCCCTGACGACCTTCGGGTCCGGTTCGAGCACGAAGCGCCCCTCTCTCGGTTTTCGCTGCGTATGCCCGAACCCAGCCGAAACAGTCGTATCACGCGCACTCATGCTCGCAATTGACCAGATCCCGTCTCTTCCTGTCCGACCGACACCACGAGAGGAGGACGACACCGTCAGGCGGCCTGGCCGCTGTGCAGCGCGGTGTAGGCCCCTCCCCCGGCGAGGAGTTCCTCGTGGGTGCCGGTCTCCAGGATCCGGCCCTCGCCCATCACCACGATCCGGTCCGCACCTCGCACGGTGGACAGCCGGTGCGCCACGACGAACGTGGTGCGCCCGCGCAGCAGCCGGGCCAGCGCCTGCTGGACCAGCGCCTCGGAGCGGGTGTCCAGCGCCGAGGTGGCCTCGTCGAGGACGAGCACCCGGGGATCCCGGATCAGCGCCCGGGCGATGGCCAGCCGCTGGCGCTGCCCGCCGGACAGCCGTGCCCCGTGTTCCCCGACCAGGGTGTCCAGCCCCCGCGGCAGCCGGTCGACGAACTCCAGGGCGTTGGCGTCGCGCAGGGCGCCGCGCACCGTCTCCTCGTCGGCCTCGTCCATGCCGTAGGCGACGTTCTCCCGGACGGTGCCGTCGAACAGGATGGACTCCTGCGGCACCACCGAGACGAAACGCCGGTACGTGCGCAGGTCGATGGTGTTCATGTCGGTGCCGTCGAGCAACAGCCGCCCCGAGGTCGGGCGCAGGAAGCCGATCACCAGGTTGAGGACGGTGGACTTGCCGGCACCGGACGCGCCGACCAGGGCGATGGTCTCGCCGGGTTCGACGGCGAGGGTGAAATCCTCGACCGCCGGCCGGCCGTCGCTCTCGTAGAGGTGCCCGACGCCCTCGAAGGTGACGGCGCCGCGAAGGGAGGTCAGCTCCTTCTTGCCCTCGTTGTCCTCCAGTTCGGGGGCCTGGAGCACCTCGCCGACCGAGCGGACCGACTCCAGCCCCTTGGTGATGACGGGGGCGAGGCCCGCCAGCGTCGTCGTGGAGTTGGTGAGGGTGGTCAGGAAGGCGCTGAGCATGACGACGTCGCCCGCGGTGAGTCCCCAGACGTCGTGGTACGAGATGAGCGCGGCGCCCGCGAGCACCAGGACGCCGACCACGTTGAGCACCACCCAGGACAGCGAACCGAAGCGGCCGTTGACCAGGTCGAGGCGCATTCCGGAGGTCAGCAGCCGGTCCAGGGTGCCGTCCATGCGGCGCAGCGCCTTGCCCTCCAGGCCGTGGGCGCGGGTGACCGGGATGAGGCGGGTCATCTCGGTGACCCGGGAGGACAGGGTCTCGACCTCGTGGCGGAAGTGCTCGTTGTGGGTGCGCAGCCGGGCGCGGAGCCTGGCCACGAGGAGGGAGGCGGCGGGGACGACGACGAGGAAGACGGGCAGGAACTCCGGGGTGCGCACGGCGATGATGACGAGGCCGCCGGTGAGCACGGTGAACGCGCCGAGCCCGGTCTCGGCGGTCTGCTGCACCATCTGTTCCACCGTCTCCACGTCCCGGACGACCTTGGCCTGGAGGACGCCCGCGCTGACCCGCGAGTGGTAGCCGATGGAGAGTTGCTGCATGCGCGTGCACAGCGCGGAGCGCAGGGCGGTGCCCATGCGGCGGACGCTGCCGTACAGGAGGCGGACGTAGAGCAGGTGCAGCGGGTAGTTGACCACCAGGATGAACATGATGAGCCCGGTGCTGGTCCACAGGTCGGTGATCGGACCGTGCTGGACCACGGTGTCGATGATGGCGGCGGTGACGAGGGGCAGCAGCCAGACCGGGCTGTGCTTGACGGTGAAGACGGCGACCGCGCCGGCCAGTCGGCGGCGGTCGGCGCGGAACAGGTAGACGAGCGTGCGTATCGGGTGTTCGCCCCGGTAGCGGTGATCGAGCGGCTTTTCGGGCGGCGACGCCATCGGCGTGGTCCTCCTGGTGACCGAGTGGGGCAAGCGCTTGCTTCCCGCGCTTTCCTACCCCGTCGGCCGGGAGTGCGCCACATCGTTCCGCGCCTTGGAAGGGACCCGCGCCTTCTCCCCCGTGGAGGGCGCGGGTCCCGGTCCGGCGGGTGGGCGGGTCTCAGTCCCGGAGGGTGCGGGCGAGTTCGGTGGTGGCCCGCGTGATCTCGGTGTCGTCCTCGGCCAGCAGCCGCTCGAGGCCGTCCCGCCGGGCGCGGACGGCCTGCCTCGCCGCGCGCTCCCAGGCCACCGGGTTCTCCCGGTGGTTGAGCAGCTTGGGGTAGGCGGTGGCGGTGGTCTCCCACTGCCGGGCGTCGGCGATGCTCTTGAGCAGCTGGATGATCTGCGCCCGGCAGCTCACCTGGGGCCGCTGCGCCAGCTCCCACAGGAAGGGGACGGTCGCGGCGGTCGCCTGCTCGACGACGAAGCCGTACTGGCAGATGCGCTTGCGCAGGTCCCCGAGGGCGGCTCGGGCTGTTTCGGCGTCCCCCCGGGCGACCTTGCGCAGCAGCCGGGGAATGGCCGCCGCGGAGCCGGTGGAGTCCTGGATGTCGCTCCAGGGCACACCGTCGAGGCCCGCCAGCAGGGCGGTGGTGCGGGGCGAGCCGGGCGGCGGCACGTGACGGTCGGTCCGCTGGATGCTCGGCTCGGGTGTCGAAGCGCTGCGCATGGTGTGGGGCCCTTCCGCGGCAGTCGGGTCAGGTGAGGGGGCGGGTCGGCAACGCGGCCCATACCGTCTTGCCCGCCGGGGGGCGCGGGGACCAGCCCCACTCCTCGGCGAGGGCGTCGACGATGCACAGGCCGCGTCCGTGCTCCCGGAGTGCGGAGCCGTCGGACGGGTTGAACACGGGTCCGTCGTCCCCCGGGTCGGAGACGCTCAGCGTCAGCCGGGCCGGGCTCAGGGCGAGCCCGAGCCTGACCTCCGGCGCGCCGGCCGCGGCCGACGGCACCGCGTGCGTCACGGCGTTGGAGACGAGTTCGGTGACCACGAGGACCGCGTCGTCACCACGGTGCTCGAGCGACCACCCGCGCAGGGTGTCCCGCGTGAAGACCCGGGCCCGGGCGAAGCCCTCCCCGCTACAGGAGACGCGCAGCACGGCGGAGGCCGGTCCACCGCCGAGGCCGGAACGTCCCGGGTACGGAGCCGACAGCGGCAGACCGGCCCGGCCCATGGCCTCTCGCGCTGGGCGCGGGAGGTCTCCCGGGCGGCTCTCCGCGCCTTCCTCCGACACGAGTTCGCCGGGCGACCGGAGCGTTGGATGCGCAGGTGACGGCACAGCATCTCCCTGATGCGACGTCAGATCGAGACCTCAACCGGGGGGTTGACGCCACAGCTATTATCCACGCTTAGAGCGCTCGCGTGCAATTGCACGAGAAATTGCGCGAAAAAAGTCGGACGGGGGCGCTCGGGGACCGGCACGGCTCGGTCCGCTCCCCCCGAACAGCAAGGAGACCGCGGTGCCACCAGTGTGCAACGGAGTGCAGGCCAGCTTGTTGGACGCCTCCTGGAAGAAGAGCCGGCACAGCAACGCCGAGGGCAACTGCGTGGAGGTGGCCCTCGTGGACGGGGGCATCGCGATGCGCAACTCCCGCTATCCGGACGGCCCCGCGCTCGTCTACACCCCCGCCGAGGTGGCCGCCTTCCTGGCCGGAGCGAAGGACGGCGAGTTCGACCACTTGCTGTAGGACGGCTTGCGGCGGGGCGGCCTGGGGTGGCGCGGCGCGACGGCCACCGCGGAGGCCACGACGCGGCGGCGCGGCGACGGCCCGGAAGCGGAGCCCAACTACCCGATTTCTACAGGCGGATGCGGCAGGCGCCGAGGGGATGAGATAGTCTTTCCTTCAAGTCTGCCGGTCTGCTGGGAGTCAGGATGTCCGCCGCGTCGCATCGCATCTCCCGTCTCGAGCCCTATCTGGACCGGGCCGAGCCGGCTCCTACCCTGCTGAAGATGCTCGTCGGCGTGCAGCTGGCGGGCTTCCGCGAGGACGCCGGCCTCTCCCAGGACCAGGCCGCCCGCGCCGTGGGCTTCAGCGGCGCGAAGCTCTCGCGCATCGAGTCGGGCAAGGGCCGCAAGCCCCCGACGGAGCACGACGTCCGTGCACTCCTCGAGCGGTACGGCACCGATGCCTACGAGGCCTCGGTGCTGCTCAAGCTGTTGCGCCGGGCCGGTGAACCGGGGTGGTGGCAGCGGTACGACAAGCGCCTGATGCCCGAGTGGTTCGACCGTCTGGTCGGCCTTCAGGAGGCCGCGGCGACCATCCGCACCTTCGAGATCCAGTATGTCCCCGGTCTGCTCCAGACCGAGGCCTACACCGCGGCCGTG
Organism: Streptomyces coelicoflavus; assembly: GCF_045041415.1. Taxonomy (NCBI): domain Bacteria; kingdom Bacillati; phylum Actinomycetota; class Actinomycetes; order Kitasatosporales; family Streptomycetaceae; genus Streptomyces; species Streptomyces coelicoflavus. Next base: position 398,010 of record NZ_CP108218.1, read on the forward strand.
GTCGAGCGCGGGCTGCCGAACGCGCCCGCGGGCGAGGTCCGGCGCCGCGTCGAACTGCGCAAGCGCCGGGCGGAGTTGCTCGGCCGCGACGACGCGCCTCAGCTGTGGGCCGTCATCGACGAGTCCGTGCTGCTGCGCGTGCTGGGCAGTCGCGAGGTCATGCGCGAGCAGCTGGACCATCTCGTCAGGATGGCGAAGGAGCCCCATGTGACGCTCCAGATCGTGCCGCTGGACGTGACGAACGCGTCGGCGCCCGCGATCCCCGTCACCTATCTGCGTTTCGGCGGCGCCGACCTGCCCGACGTGGTCTACCTGGAGCACATCGGAAGCGCCAACTTCCTCGAGGACCGGGACGAGACCGAGCAGTACCGGGTCGCGCTGGACCGGCTGGCCGACGAGGCGCTGACGCCGCGCGAGTCACTGGACCGGCTGCGCGAGACGATGGCGACGCGCTACGCCGCCGACCGGTAGGGAAGCGGCCACGGCACCGGGGCAGGCACGACGAAGACGAGGGGCCACGCGCGTCGCGCGTGGCCCCTCGTGCTGTCCGTCGTCGCGGCCCGAACTCAGCGCAGGCGTCCCAGCCCGCCGAACTCGATCCACTCGTCGGTGAGCTGACGCGGCGCCACCTCGGTGTCCGGGCGCCAGGTCGAGACCTCCACGAGCCCCGGCTCGAGGACGTCCATGCCGTCGAAGAGCGCCTCGACGTCCTTGGGTTCGCGCACCCGGCCCCAGTGGCCCTGCGTCGCCGTGCCCATGAAGTCCGTGACGAACTTCCGCACCTCGGCGTCCTCGCTGACCAGCTGGCACATCACGGCGAAGCTGCCGGGCGCGAGCCGCTCGGTCACCCGGCGGACGACCGCCTGGGGGCCGTCGGTTTCGCTGTCCGGGATGCAGTGGAACACCGAGTTGAACAGGACGGCGACCGGCTGCGAGAAGTCGATCAGGCGCTGGGTGTCCGGGTGGGAGAAGATCTGCTCCGTCGCACGCATGTCGGCGTGGATGACGGCGGTCTGGTCGTTCTGGTCGAGCAGCGCCCGGCCGTGGACCAGCACCATCGGGTCGTTGTCGACGTAGACGACGCGGGATTCGGGGGCGACCCGCTGGGCGACCTGGTGCACGTTGTCCTGGGTGGGCAGGCCGGAGCCGTGGTCCAGGAACTGGCGGATGCCGTAGTCCTCGACGAGGACGCGGACGACCCGCTGAAGGAAGCGCCGGTTGTTCAGCGCCAGCCGGCGCGTGCTGGGGACGACCTTGTCGAGTTCGCCGACGGCGGTCCGGTCGGCCGCGTAGTTGTCCTTGCCGCCCAGATAGAAGTCGTACATACGTGCCGCTGTTGGCACGTTGGCGTCGATCTCCGTGGACAGCTGCTTGTCGGCTTGCATCGTTCCCCCAGCTCCGTACGGGCGCCAACTGGACTGGCATGACAGACAGTACATCTTAAAGACCTAGTGGTCAGCCAAACCAGGGGCCGGATCAAGTGGCCGTCAAATACCCTGTCATGCAGTCCAGTTGACGGCCACTCGATCGGTTCAGCCGCGTCCGGCCAGGTAGGCGTCGACCCCGGGTGCCTTGTGGGCCTCCTCCACACCGACCAGTCCGCCGACGGCCTTCGCGTCGGGCTTCAGCACATACGTGGACCGGCTGGCCGGCGCGGTCACGTAGGTGAAGTTCTGCGGGGTGCCGAGGCCGGTGTCGGCGTTCTTCTGCGAGCGGTGCGCCTTGACCACGTCCTGTCGGGTGAGACTGCCGCCCTCGCAGGCCTTCTTCAGGTCGGCGCCGGTCAGTTGGGCGGCGTTGTATCCGGAGAGCACACCGGAGTCGACGGGCTCTCCCGGGTAGGCCTTCTGGTAGGAGGCGACCATCTTCTTGACGCCCGGCAGGTCGGAGCTGACCGCCGGTGCGGCGCTGACCACGTGGACCATCGCCTCCAGCGCCGCCGCCGCGGGCGTCTTCAGCAGCTGCGGCGCGTAGCCGGGCGCGCTGCTGACGATCGGCACCTTCAGACCGCGGGCGGCGGCCACGCCGGCGAGGGAGGCGGTCTGGGCGGGGCCCGCGCTGATCAGGATCGCCTTGGCCCCGGCCTTGCTCAGCGCGGCCACCTGTGCCGTCAGGTCGGTGTCCGTGGCCTTGATCTTCTGCCCGGCGACCTTCATTCCCGCCTGTTCGGCGGCCCACTCGGAGCCCTCCAGCGCGTTGGCGCCGTAGTCGCCCTCGAAGTAGACGTGGCCGATGGTGTCGCCCTTGGCGAGCTTCTTGGTGCGGGTGAGGAAGTCGACGGCGGCGATCATGTCGAGGTCGTAGGTGGTGCCGAGGACCTGGACGGAGTCCCGGCCGAGCAGGCTGGCCGCCCAGGCCTGCGGGAAGGTCAGCATGTGGTCCCGCTCGATGTCGTCGAGCAGGGCGGCCACCACCGGGGAGCCGATGACCTGGGGCAGTGCGACGACGTCGGGGGCGATGTCGGCGTAGGCGGTGACCGCCTTCTGCACGTCGTAGCCGTGGTCCTTGACGACGATCTCGACCTGGCGTCCGCAGATGCCGCCCGCGGCGTTGGTCTCGTCGGCCCACATCTGCTGGGCCTGCACGATGCTCTTGCCGAGGGTGGCGTAGGGGCCGGTGAGGTCGGTCAGGGCGCCGAGTCTGATGGTCTTCTCGCTGACTCCGGGTCCGGCCTTGACGCCGTCGGCGGCGTCGTCGGTGCTTCCGCCGTCCGCCTTGGAGCTGCATGCGGTGCCCGCGAGCAGCACGGCGGCCAGGGCCGCGGCCAGGGCGGCGGTCCGGGCGGTGCGGGGCCTGGGGTGCGTGACGTTCACGGGGTGTGCTCCTTGGCTCGTGCGGTGGTGTCGGAAGCGGCGTCGGTGCCGTCCCGCTCGGGTGCGGGCGTGGGCCCGGAGCCGGGCGGGCCGGTGACGGAGGGGCGGCGGCGCAGGCGGGCCCGGGTGCGGCGGGCCAGTCCGTGCAGGCCGTCGGGGGCGAAGAGGAGGATCAGGACGATCGCCGCGCCGTAGAGGTAGCGGGACGCCTCGGTCGGGCCGATCGAGCCGCCGCCGGACCCGGGCGTCGCCACCAGGGGCAGCTGGTCGGCGTAGCGGGTCATCAGCAGGGGCAGCGCGGTGACGAAGACGGCTCCGGCGGTGGCTCCGGCCACCGAGCCGAGGCCGCCGATGACGATCATGGCGAGGTAGTCGACGGAGAGGGCGAGGGAGAAGTAGTCGGGCACCACGCGGCGGAAGGAGAGGGCGAGCAGGACGCCGGCAAGGCCCGCGTACATGGACGAGACGACGAACGCGGCCGAGCGGTACCGGGCCACGTGCACGCCCATCACGGACGCCGCGGTCTCGCTGTCGCGCAGTGCCACCAGGGCCCGTCCGGGACGTCCGCGCAGCAGTCCCCGCGCGGTGAACCAGGTGACGGCGAACAGCGCGAGGCCCAGGTACCAGAGCCGTTCCTCGGCGCCGAACGGCACGCCCAGGACGGTCAGTTCGGGGTCCGTCTCGGCGAAGGTGAAGCCGCCCAGCTCCAGCGGCGGCACCGAGCGGCCGTTGAAGCCGCCGGTGACGGAGTCCGCGGTGAGCAGGACGTGGTGGCCGAGGAAGACCAGGGCGAGGGTGGCCACCCCGAGGTAGATGCCCTTCACGCGTCCGGCGACGGGGCTGAACAGTCCGCCCGCCGCCCCGGCGAGGAGTACGGCGAGGACGAGGGCCACGGCGGGCGGCAGCCCGGGACCCGGCTCGCCCGCCAGCCAGACGTAGCCGTAGGCGCCGACGGCGAGGAAGAAGGCGTGTCCGAGGGAGAGCTGCCCGGCGGTGCCGCTGAGCAGGCCGAGTCCGACGGCGCCGATGGCCGCGGCCATGGAGAACAGGCCGATGCGCAGCCAGAAGGCGTCCAGGTAGAAGGGCAGGGCGCACAGGAGCAGGGCGACCAGCAGGAGCGGGCCCCGCTTGAGCAGGAGGATGCGCGGGTCAGACACGGGCCGCTCCCTTCGCCGCGAAGAGTCCGGCGGGGCGCACCAGCAGGACGAGCACCATCACGGCGTACGGGGCGACGTCGCCGAAACCCTCGCCGAGGACGTGCAGGTCGGACTGGTAGCCGGCGACGAACGCCTCGGTGAGGCCGATCAGCATGCTGCCGACCAGGGCGCCGACCGGGGAGGTCATGCCGCCGAGGATGGCGGCCGGGAAGGCCTTCAGCGCGATCTGCCCGGTGGTGCGCTCGAGACCGGGTGCCGGGAACGCGACCAGGAAGACGGCGGCGAGGGCGGCGAGGGCGCCGGCCAGGCACCAGGCGGCGGTGCGTACGCGGGTGAGGCGTACGCCCATGAGGGCGGCGGCCTCGCGGTCCTCCGCCGCCGCGCGCAGCGACAGGCCCCAGGGCGTGAACCGGAAGAGGGCGAAGGCCCCGCCGATGGCGACGGCGGACACCAGGATCGCGGCGACGCGGCTGTCGGCCACGGTCACCGGGCCGAGGTCGGTCACGGCGGAGCCCCAGGGGTCGCCGAGCGGCAGCAGGTCGCCGCCTATGCGCCGGGCGAGGTCGGTGACCAGGACGATGTCGACGCCGATGGTGACGATGGTCTGGACGTGGGCGGCGTGCGGGTCGGTCCCGCCGACGCGTTGCAGCACCAGCCGGTCCAGTGCCCCGGCCACGGCCGCCGTCACGAGCACCGCGACGGCGAGTGCCCCGGCGAAGCCGATGTCGTCGTGCAGGACGGCGACGAGGTACCCGCCGAGCAGGAGCAGGGAGCCGTGGGTGAAGCTCAGGACGCCGGAGGCCTTGAAGATGGTGACGAAGCCGAGGGCGATCAGGGCGTAGACGGAGCCGAGGGCGAGTCCGTTCAGCAGGCTGTCCAGGAAGCCGGTCATGCCGCGTCCTCCCCCGCGCCGGCGGTGCCGAGGTAGGCGCGGAGCACCTCGGGGTCGCGCCGGATCTCGTCGGGGGTGCCGTGGGCGATGGCCCGGCCGAAGTCGAGGACGGTGACCTCGTCGGCGAGCCGCATGACCAGGCCCATGTCGTGCTCGACCAGCACGACGGACAGGCCGAGTTCGGCGCGGATCTCCTTTATCACCCCGGTCATCCGGGTGCGTTCGGCGGCGTTCATGCCGGCCACGGGTTCGTCGAGCAGCAGGACACGGGGCTCCAGACACAGGGCGCGGGCGAGTTCGACGCGCTTGCGGTCGCCGTACGACAGCAGCGCGACGGGTGCGTCGAAGTGGGCACCCAGGCCGGTGAGTTCGGCGATCTCTCGGGCCTTGGCGAGGTGGGCGCGCTGTTCGCGCAGGGCGCGCGGCAGGCGCAGGGCGCTGGCCGCGAAGCCGGCGTGGGACAGGGCGTGCCGGCCGAGCATCAGGTTGTCGGCGACGGTGCCCTGGGTGGTGACGATGTTCTGGAAGGTGCGGGCGACGCCGAGGGCGGCGATGCGGTGCGGGGCGAGCCGGGTCAGTTCGGCGGCGCCGAGCCGTACGGTGCCGGCGCTGGGGCGGTACAGGCCGGACAGGACGTTGAAGCAGGTGGACTTTCCGGCGCCGTTGGGGCCGATGACGGCGTGCACGGTGCCGGGGGCGACGGTGAAGGAGACGTCGTCGAGGGCGAGGAGTCCGGCGAAACGCACGGTGACGCCGCGCACGTCGAGCGGGGGCGGTGCGGCCACAGGGGCGGCGGGGGTGGTCACGCGGCCCCCTTGCCTTCGGTGCCGGTGCCGGTCTCGCCCAGGTAGAGGCGGCGTACGGCGTCCGTGCGCGCCAGTTCGGCGGCGTCGCCGTACAGTCCGATCTCGCCGACCTCCAGGACGTACGCGTGTTCGGCGAGCGACAGGGCCATCCCCGCGTTCTGTTCGACGAGGAGTACTGCGGTGCCCTGGGCGTTGATCTCGCGGACGACCTCGGCGATGCGGTCGACCATCATCGGGGCGAGCCCGAGCGAGGGCTCGTCCAGGAGGAGCAGGCGGGGGGCGGCCATCAGGGCGCGGCCGATGGCCAGCATCTGCTGCTCGCCGCCGGACAGCAGACCGGCGGCCTGGCGGGTGCGCTCGGCGAGCCTGGGGAACAGGGTGAAGACCCGCTCCCGGGCCTCGCGGACCTGGGACGGGGCCCGACGGTTCAGGCCGAGTCCGCCGGCCCGGAGGTTCTCGTCGACGGTGAGTCCGGCGAAGACCCGCCTGCCCTCGGGCACCTGGACGACTCCGGCGCGTACGGCGGCGACCGGGTCCCGGCCGTCCAGGACCGTGTCGCCGTAGCGGACGCGGCCGGCCGTGATCGCGCCGCGGTGCAGGCGCAGGGTGCCCGAGACGGCCCGCAGCAGCGTCGTCTTGCCGGCGCCGTTGGCTCCGAGCAGGGCGACGACGGCGCCGTGCGGGACGGTCAGGGACACGGAGCGGAGGGCGGACAGTGCGCGCCCGTACGTCACGTCGAGGCTCTCGACGTGCAGCGCGGGCGCGCCGTCCGGTGGTGCTGCGGGCATCGCGGCTCCTTGGGACCGGGCCGGAACGGCACGGTGACGGGTGAATGGGGGGAGCTCACGACAGCACGGCGCCGGGTGGCCGTACAGGGGTGCCGGGCCGGGTCGCTGCGGGGTCCCAGTCCGGGGCGGGTGAGTCTGTGCGGATGCCCAGACGGCGGGGCGAACCAGCCCGTGCGGATGCCCGGACGGCCGAGGCGGGGCGACGTCCGGTGCCTGCCCGTACCGACGCAGGGCGCGGGGCACCCCGGGGACCGGCTCCTGAGTCTCCGGGGCGCCCGGGAATTCCGGGGAGGGTGGGGTGTCGGGGGCCGTGGGGGCTCCTACGGCCCCGGGGGCGGCTTCCGGCGTCGAGGGGGCAGGTGCCTCAGTCGCGCAGGACGCGGCGGGCGGTGAGGGCCAGGCTGAACTCGACGACGTCGGCCGGGCGGGCCAGGGAGCGGCCGGTGAGCTGTTCGCAGCGGCGGAGGCGGTTGAGGACCGTGTTGCGGTGGCAGTAGAGGCGCTCGCCGGCGCGCTGGGCCGAACCGTCGCACTCCAGCCACGTCGTGAGGGTGTCCAGCAGCACCTCGCGGTCGGCGGGCTCCAGGCGGAGCAGGGGGCCGAGGACCTTCTCGGCGAGGGCCCGGCCCAGCTCGGGACTGGAGACGACCAGTGCGGCGGGGAGCTGGTCGGACAGCCGTACCGTGCCGCCTGCCGCGGGGCAGATGCCCAGGGCCGTGTCCGCGAGCCCGCGGGCCTCTCCGACGGCGGCGAGTCCGTCGACCGGGCTGCCGATGCCGATCCGCAGGCCCGGGAGGGGGGCCCGGGACGCGGTCCCGGGCTGCGCCGGCTCCGTGAGCCCTTCGCGGGCACCGACCAGGACGATGCCGTAGTCGACCTCGGGCCCGGCGTGCCAGTGCACCCGGGCTCCGGGCGGCACGGCGGCGGCGCGGGCGGCGTCGGCGCGGGCCGGGGGTCCGCCGGTGAGCGCGACGACGACGTAGCGGCCCTGTTCGGGCAGGTCGAGGGCCCGGGCGGCCTCGGGCAGGTCGGCGATGCGGCCGGTGCCGTCGAGGAGGCCGGCGGCCAGCAGCCGGGCCCGGTTCTCGCGGCGCCGGCCGATCTGCCACTCGGTCTGCCGGTAGGCGTCCGCGACGAGGGTGCAGTGCTCGTCGACGAAGTTCCACACGTCGGCGGCCACGTGCACGAGGAGCCGCACGTCCTCGGGGGCCGCCCTGGACGTCTCCTCGACCAGCCGCTGCCACACCAGTGAGCCGCCCAGGCGGAACGCGTGCAGCAGGGCGTCCAGCGGGAGTCCCTGTTCGGCGCGGGCGGCGCCGATCCGCCAGGAGCAGCGGCGGGCCGCGTCGCGGGCGCCGCGCGGGTCGAGCAGCGAGGCCACGCTGTGCCGCAGGGAGCGGTGGGCCTCCTGCCAGGTGGCGGTGGGGTCCTTCGCTACGGCGGCCCGATAGGCGGGCTCCTGCTCCTCCAGCAGGGCCACCAGGCGGTCGGTCAGGTCGGGCAGGTCGTCGAGCAGGGTGCGGGCGGCCCGGTGCAGGACACGCAGTGCGTCGGCGTCGATCAACGACGTGACGCCGGGTGTCCGCGGGCGTGGAACGGGCGTCAGCCCGGTGCGGATCGCTGCTCGTGACCGTACGGCGTGCTGCATCGCGGTCCTCCCCAGGGCAGGGCTTGCGGGGGCGCCGGCCCGCGACGGGCCGTCCCGCCGCGACGGGTCCGCCCCCTGACTCGTCCTGCCCCGAAGGATGACATACCGTCCGGTCGGTCCCTAGGGTTGTGCACCGGTCTTTTCCTGGTGACCGGCCGGCCGCCGGGCCTCCCCGGCCTGTTCCGCCTGCCCGACCACGCGGGCCAGCTCGAGGCGGGACCGGACGCCGAGCGCGGCGAACACCTTGCGGAGGTGGTAGTCGACGGTGCGGGTGCTCACCGCGAGGGTCAGCGCGACCTCGCGGTTGGTGGCGCCCTCGGCGACGTGCCGTGCGATGCGCAGCTGCTGCGGGGTCAGACGGGAGAGGCGGGTCGGTGTTCCGGCGCGGACGACGGGCGCGGTGGCGCCGAGGGCGCGCAGTTCGTCGCGTGCCTGGGCGGCCCACACGCCGGCGCCGCACCGCTCGAAGCCGGCCAGCGCGGTACCGAGGCGGCCGCGGGCCTCGCGCGGTCTGCGGCGCCGGCGCAGCCACTTGCCGTACAGCAGTGCGGTGCGGGCCCGTTCGAAGTCGCCGCCCGCCTCGTCGTGCCGGGCGAGCGCGCGCCGGTAGAGCTCGTCGGCGCTCTCCGGCGGGGCGAGGAGCGCGCGGCAGCGGGCCAGTTGGGCGGCGGCCTGCGGGTCGGCGCCGAACGCCGCCCAGCCGGCGAGGTCCGTGAGGGCCTCGCGGGCGTCCTCCTCACGTCCGGCGAGGACCGCGGCCTCCACGAAGCAGGGCACGGCCAGCCGCCACACCGCGAAGTGGCCCCGCCCCGGACCCGGCAGGACGAGGAGTCCGAGCCGGTCCGCGGCGTCGAACGCACGTCCCCGGCCGAGGTCGGCGCGGGCCGCCGCCCACTGGGCGAGGGTGACGGCCTGGGCCAGCCCGTGCCGTCTGGCCGTGTCCAGCGCGGCCGCGACGTGCCCGGCGACGACGTCCGGTTCCTCCTCGATCGAAGCGGCGAGGGCCAGTACCGCCCGGTGGTGCGCCGCCGTGTTCCGCTGCCCGGACCGCAGTGCCGCTCGCAGCCCCTCCTCCGCGTGGGCGCGGGCCTGCGGGTGCCGGCCGGCGCGCAGTTCGGCGTAGGCGAGGTACTCCAGTGCCCGCGGCTCCAGCACCTCCGACCCGAGTTGCCGGGCGGCGGCCAGGGCCCGGGCTCCGGCGCCGCGGGCCGCGTCGACGTCGCCGAGCAGCAGCGCGGCCGCCGCCGAGCGCAGCAGCGGCTCGGGCCGGTGCTCCGTCCTGCCCCGCGCCACCACCTGCCCGAGCGGTGCGCCGGCCCGGTCGAACCGTCCTTCGAGCAGGGCCCGCATACCGGTGCGGTGGTCGGACACGGCGGCCACCGGGTGCGGGGCGGTGCGACCCTGCCGTTCATGGGACTCCTCCCGTTCGTACGGCCCCGGCGGCCCGTGGTCCAGGGCCGTGGCGCCGGGCGGTGATGCGGGGGCGAGGGTGGCCAGACACGCGGGCAGGTCGCCCGCCGCCCAGGCCGCGTCGGCGGCGGCCATGGCGGCGGTCGCGGCGTCGGCGGGCGCGTCCGCGGCGAGCAGGGAGGCGGCCAGCAGCAGGGACTGGTGGGCGTCGCCGACCGGGCCGTCCCGCAGTTCGACGAGTCCGCGCACCAGCTCGGCACGGCCTCGCACGGCGGCGGGCGCGCTGTGCCGTCGGGCGGCGACGAGGAGCGGGCGGGCCTGTTCCGGGCGCCCCGCGAGCAGTGCCTGCCCGGCCGCGGCGGTGTACCGCTCCGCCCGCCCCGCGCCGTCGGCCGTCAGCTCGGCGGCGCGGGCGTACGCCGTCGCGCGCAGCAGGTGCGAGGCCGGCACCGTGCCGTCGGCCGCCACCGCCGCGAGCCGCTCCGCCTGCGCGGGGGCCGGCGCCGGGCCGCTCAACGACCAGGCCCGGTGCAGCAGTTCCGGGAGCTGGTGGCCGCCGCTCTCCAGCGCGTCGGCCAACGCCCGGTGCACGGCGCGGCGCGGGTCCGGCGCGGCGGTGGCGTACACCGTGCGGCGGACGAGTGGGCTGTGGAAGCGGAGCCGGTCGCCGGCCAGGGCGAGCTGCGCGGGCAGCGGTTCCGGACGGGCGCCGGGCCCCGGTGCCGGCCGCAGACGCCGCAGCGCCGCACGGACCAGACCCGCGTCGACGTCCGGCCCGTCCGAGGCCCGCACGGCCGCCGCCACCGTCAGCAACAGGTCCCGCGCGTGGGCGTTCGGGCCGGTCGGCACCCCGCCCGCGGCCTCCGCGAGAGCCGGGGCGTCCGCCAGCGGGACGGGCAGGGGCCGGTGTCCGCGCAGCTCGGCCGGGGACAGCCTGCGTACCAGGGCGGCGAGGAGCGCCGGGTTGCCCTCCGCCTCGGCCAGGAGCTGCCCGCGAACGGCCGGGGCGGCGGCGCCCTCGGTCATGTCGTCGAGCAGGGCGGCTGCCCGCTGCGGTGCCAGCGGGTCCAGGCGGACCACGGGCAGGCGGTCGAAGTCCGGGGCGACGGCGCGGTCCGCGGCGGCGGAGAGGAGCAGACCGACCCGCCCGGCGCCGCTCAGGTGCTCCGCCGCGAGGACGAGCGCGGTCCGGGCGGGGTCGTTCCACAGGTGCGCGTCGTCCACGCACACGAGCAGGGGCGACTCGCCGGCCGCCGCCCGAAGGGTGTCCAGCAACTGCCCGGCCGTGACGGTCGCGTCGTCCGGGTCCGGGGCCGGGCCGAGGTGGAGTACGGGACCGGCCCGGAAGGAGCGGGCGGCCCACTGGAGCAGCGTGGTCCGGCCCAGCCCGGGTTCGCCGGTCAGCAGGAGCCGGCCGCACCGGGTGGGCAGCCCGTCCAGCAGCGCGCGCAGCGCCTTCCGTTGCGCGCTGCGGCCGTGGATCCGCACGGCCGGTCGTACGGTCGTCTCTCCGGTCATTCCCGGGAGGCTACGCACGCGTAACCGGAGGCGGAAGGCACCCGTCCGCCCCGCTCCGCCACGGCTTCGGGCCTGTCACCTGCGGTGCTGTGCCGTGTGCGCGGCCCGCGCACTGTGCCGGCGCCCAACCCGCCACGGCGGGCGTGGTGCGGCGGCACAGCGAACGGGCCGCGCACACGAGGAGTCTCCGACCGCCGCCGGAGGGTGCCCGTGAGGTGTCGGAGGCGGAGGGGAATGGGGGTGAGGGGCGTCGGGAACCGTGCGGGCACTTTGCCCCGGGTACTCCTCGAAGGTCGGGCGCGGTCGGCCGCAGACGACGGGCCCGGGGCGGCCTACCGGGCGAGGACCGCGCACGGGCCCGCCCCGCTCCCGGCGCCCGGGCGCTCGGGCACTCGGCCGGGGCATGCGGGGACGCCCTCCCCCGCCCGGTGTGCACGAGGTCCCGCCGTGCCCCGGTGCCCTCCGCCCTGTCCCGACCCCCTGCGGGTGTGGCACGCTCGGCATCGGCCGGGCTCTGGCTCACCGGCCTCATGGAGGAACGTCGGCGGGGCCCGTACCGGGGGCCCGCACCGTGGAGAGGCGACGGCATGCGCATCGGACTGCTCGGCACCGGCCCCTGGGCGGACATGGCACACGCCCCCGCGCTGGCGGCCCACGACGGGCTGGAGTTCACGGGGGTGTGGGGCCGCCGCCCGGATGCCGCCAAGGAACTGGCGGAGCGGCACGGCACGCGCGCCTACGACGACGTCGACGCCCTGCTGGCCGACGTGGAGGCCGTCGCCGTCGCGCTGCCCCCGGCCGTGCAGGCCGGCCTGGCGGTGCGCGCGGCGCGGGCCGGACGCCACCTGCTGCTCGACAAGCCGCTCGCGCCGACGGTGGCCGAGGGGCGGGCGGTCGCGGAGGCGGTGCGTACGGCGGGCGTGGCCTCGGTGGTCTTCTTCACCACCCGGTTCCAGCCCGAGACCGGGGCGTGGATCACCGAACAGGGCGCGAGGGACGGCTGGTTCACCGCGCGGGCGCAGTGGCTCGGCGCCGTGTTCGGCGACGGCGACAGCCCGTTCGCCGACTCGCCGTGGCGGCGCGAGAAGGGCGCCCTGTGGGACGTGGGGCCGCACGCCCTGTCCGTACTGCTGCCGGTCCTCGGTGACGCCCGGCGGGTGGCGGCGGCCGCGCCGGGCCCCGGGGACACCGTCCATCTGGTGCTCGACCACGCGGGCGGGGCGTCCAGCACGCTCACGCTCAGCCTGACCGCGCCGCCCGCCGCGGCGGGTGCCGCGGTGGAGCTGCGCGGCCGGGCCGGCGTGACGCTGCTCCCGGAGACCACCGAGGGTCCGGTGCCCGCCCTGCGGCGGGCCGCGGACGCGCTGCTCACCGCCGCCGGCGGCGGGCGCCCGCATCCGTGCGACGCCGCGTTCGGGCTGCGGGTGACCGAGATCCTCGCCGAGGCCGAGGCCCTGCTGGCCGACCTGGGGTGACGGGAGTGACCGCGCTCAGCCGTCGGTCCGCTCCCGCTCGAAGGGTTCGTCGCTCCACCGGAACCAGGCCCGGTCGCCCTCGATGTGCAGCAGGAACTCGGCGACCGGACCGTCGGGCGACACCAGCCGCACCCGTCGTTCGATCTCGGCGTAGACCGTCTCCCACTCCGCCCAGTGCCCGGCGTCGTCCCGTTCCGCGAGGGCGAGTTCGCGGGCGAACAGGTCCCGTACGGCGCCGTAGGCCGGGCCGGCCCGGAACCGCCCCGACAGCCAGGGGAAGTCGGCGCCCTCGATCAGGATCTCCCCGATCTCCGCGCCGGCTCCGGCACGCTCCCCGGTGCCGGGCGCCCCGCGCACGTGCCAGGTCTCGCCCTCGAACCCCATGTCGCCTCCGCCGGACCCGCGTTGATGATCACCCGTGCGGGGCCAGCATGCCACCTGCCGCCCGGACCGGGCCGGAGTCGCTCCGGCCCGGTCCGGCACGATCCGGATCCGGTCCGATCCGGTCAGCGCACGGCCGCCGCGGGACGGAAGTTGATCCGTTCCCGCACGACCGGGTAGCCGGCCTTGGCGAAGTTCGCGGCCATGGGATGGTTCCCCCGGTCCGTCGCCGCGGAGACGAACTCCGCGCCCCGCTCGACCAGGAAGTGGGTGCACTCGGCCAGCAGGTCGTAGGCGTATCCGCGCCCGCGGTGCTCCGGCAGCACGCCGATGAAACCGACGCACGGGCCGGACGGGTTGTGCGCGGGGATGTGGATGCCCGCGAGTTCGCCCCGCGGGGTGTACGCGAGCTGCCACCACTCCCGCGGTGACGGGCACCAGTGGAAGAAGTCCAGCTCCGCCTGTGCGGCCTGGTCGAGTCCGCCCTCCGCGATGTCCATCAGCGCGTGGGCGTCCAGGGTGACGGAGTGGATGCGGCGCAGTGCGTCGAAGAACACCGCGTCGTCGGGCTCCGGGCGGAAGTCCAGTCGGCCGGGCCGCTCGGGGAGCCCGCACTCCGGTGTCCACCGGTACAGGAAGCGTTCGACCAGGAGGTCGTAACCGGCCGCCCGCGCGGCGGTGAAGCGTGCCTCGGTGGCGGTGCGCACGGCGGGGTCATCGCGCCAGGTGCCGGGCGGGTTCAGTTCGAGTTCGACCTGCCAGGGCGCGGTGCGCAGGAGTTCGGCTCCGGCTTCCTCCTCGCCCTCGGCCATGTCGAACCAGTTGACGGTGACGGGTTCGGTGTCGTCGGGGCCGCCCCACCAGGCGGCCCGGGCGACGACGGTGCCGTCGCGCAGGGCGACCCGCTTCCAGTCGGGGCGGTGTCGGGTGCGCCGGTGGCCCTCACGGGCGTCCAGCGGGTCGGGCAGGGTGTCGAAGAGATGGGCGTCGCTCGCGTCGAGCGCGCGGATGACCAGATCGGTCACGGTTCCTCCGGGAAGTGCAGGTGTGGTGCGCTCCCGGTCAGTCGAGGTACGCCGGGACAACGGGGAGGGAGCGCGAAGGTGAGGTGAACTGCACGGCTCTGCCCTCCTTCCGTCGGTCTCAGGGCGTCGGGCACAGGCTATGCGACGCCGGGCAGGTCCGGCGACTGTTTTTCGGGTGCGGATTAAACGGACCTTAATCGGCGGTTAAGCGTTCCCGCGTACGAAGCGACCACCCCAAGTCCCAGCTGGGACAACGTCTTTGGGGCAGCGCGGAGCCGGTTGGCCGGCTCATCCGTGCTGCGTACCATCGGCGCACATCGTGAGAGCGCTCTCAGAACCTCACCGCCGCACGGTCGTGCCCCGATCACTCTGGAGACCCCCCACATGACCCCTCGTCACCAGCGTCCGCTCGCCCGCCGCAAGCTCCTGGTCGCCCTCGGCGGCATCGCCGTGGCCGCTCCGGTCGCCGCCGCCGTCGCCCCGCACGCCCTCGCGGAAGTCGGCTCGGACGACGCGGCCCCGAAGGCCGGCGCGGCCGGCGGCCTGCCGCTGACGATCGTCAACGGCACCGGCTCCTTCGGCAACGGCGACGTGCACGTGTACATCGTCGGCAACGTGGACGGCCGCCAGGTGCGGGTCACCCCGGACGGCACCGTGGCACCCGTGGCCCTCGCCGACAACGGCGCCGACGGCTACACCGACTACGCGATCGACCTCGCCGGCAGCGGCGAGACCGAGCTGAACCTGCCCCACCTCTCCGGCCGGATCTACGTGTCCCTCGGCGCGAAGCTGAAGTTCAAGGCCGTCGCGGACGGCGCGGGCAACGCCGCGCTCCAGTACCCGGCGGGCTGGGTCGAGTCCGACCCCAACTACGGGGTGCTGCACGACTGCGCGGAGTTCACGTACAACTCCTCCGGGATGTTCTGCAACACCACCATGGTCGACATGTTCAGTGTGCCGCTCGGCATCCGGCTGACCGGCGCGAAGGACCAGACGACCGGCACCGTACGTGCGGGCGGCCGGGCCGCCGCCTTCGACGCGGTGCGGAAGGTGGAGGAGTTCGCGCCGCTGGTCGTGGACGACACCCGCGTGATCGCACCCGGACACGGGCTGGACGCTGGTCTGTTCCCGAAGGACTACCTCGCCCCGTACATCGACGAGGTGTGGAGCACGTACACCGGCAAGGACCTGAGGATCACCACCAATGCCGGGACCTTCACCGGCCGGGTGCGCGGGGACCGGATGACCTTCGACGGGCCCGCCCAGGTGTCCTTCGCCAGGCCGTCCACCCGGGACGTGCTGTTCTGCGACGGCAGCCTCGCCGCCCCCAACGACGGCACGACCGGTCCGGTCGCCGCGGTCCTCGGCGCCGGGTTCAACCGCTCCACGCTGGTCTCCTCGGCCGACCAGCCCACGACCGACCCCGCGACGTTCTACGGGACCGCGCTGACCAACCACTACTCCAGGGCGGTGCACGCGGCCACCGAGGACGGCAGGGCGTACGGCTTCGCCTTCGACGACGTGGCCGACTTCGCCTCGTACATCCAGGACACGGCCCCCACCGGGTTCCGGCTGACGCTCGGCGCCCTCTGAGCCCCGCCGGCGCACCGCCCCGCCCGGCTCTCCGCGTGCGGGCGGTGCGCCGGCGTAGGAGCGTGGTGGTGTGCGAAAGGTGCCCGCCCTGTCACCGCGTCGGGGCGAGGACCGGCGGAGCTGGCTGAGCGGGGCGCCGCCGCCCCGCTGGGTCCGGGTGCTCCCGCCGGCCCTCGTCGTGGCGATCTGCGCGGCCACCCTGCTCAGTCACGAGCCGCTGGAGATCGGCTTCCTGCTGGGCGCCATCCCGCCGCTGGCGGTCCTGTCGTACGGTCCGCTGGCGACCGCCCTGCTGGGCGGTGTGGTGATCGCGCTCCTGCACATCCCGGCGCTCCAGCTCGACCGGCCGGGCGACGCCGACCTGCTGACCATCGTCTTCGTCGCCGTGCTCAGCGTCTTCGTGTCCTTCGTGCGCAGCCGGCGGGACGCCCAGCTGGGGCTGGAGCGCACGGTCGCCGAGGCCGCTCAGCGCGCCGTCGCTCCCCCGCTGCCCGAGCGGGTCGGGGCGGTGCGCTGCACGGGGCTGTACCGGGCGGCGCAGCGCGGGACGCTGGTCGGGGGCGACTTCTTCGACGTGCGGGACGGTCCCTTCGGCGTACGGGCCGTGACGGGGGATGTGCAGGGGCACGGCCTGTCGGCGGTGTCGACGGTCGCCTCGCTGCTGGGGGCGTTCCGGGAGGCGGTGCTCGACCAGCCGGACCTGGCGTCGGTGGCGGGTCGGCTCGACCGCAGGCTGCTGGTGGACTCGGCGGACGCGCGGCACGCCGAGCTGTTCGCCACGGCCGCGCTGCTGGAGTTCTCCCCCGACGGTCTCGAGGTGCGGGTCGTCGTGTGCGGCAACCCGCCGCCCCTGCTGCTGCGGGGTGCGGACGCCACGGAGCTCGAGGTGTCGCCGTGGACGCCGCTCGGGCTGGGCCTCGCGGACGCCGGGGCGATCGAGGCGTGCACGGTGTCGCTGCGCCCGGGCGACCGGCTCTTCCTCGCCTCCGACGGGGTGGTCGAGGCGAGGGACGACAGCGGCGCGTTCTATCCGCTGGCCGAGCGGCTGGGCGCCCTCGCGGGCGAGGACCCGGCCGCGCTCCCGGACCTGGTCTGGGCGGATCTGGTGCGCTTCTGCCCGGACGTGCAGGACGACGTGACGATGCTGGTGCTCACTCCCTCGCCGCCGGCCGGGGGGTGACCGCCCGCTCGCCCTCCCCCTCCGCGTCGATGTGCGGCAGGATCCGGTCGAGCCACCGCGGAGTCCACCAGGCGTGCCGCCCCAGCAGGGTCATCACGGCCGGCACCAGGAGCAGGCGTACGACGGTGGCGTCGACGAGCACGCTCACCGCCAGGCCGAGCCCGAGCATCTTGACCACGATGTTGTCGCTGATGACGAAGGCGGCGAAGACGCTGACCATGATCAGGGCCGCGCAGGTGATGACCCGCGCGGTGATCTCCAGGGCGTGGGCGACCGCACCCTTGGCGTCCCCGGTGCGCAGCCATGCCTCGTGCACCCGGGAGAGCAGGAAGATCTCGTAGTCCATGCTCAGCCCGAAGATGATCGCGAACATCATCATCGGGACGTAGCTCTCGACGGGCACGGTGCCGGACACGCCGAGTGCGGGTCCTCCCCAGCCCCACTGGAAGACGGCCACGACGACGCCGTAGGACGCGGCGATCGACAGCACGTTGAGGACGGCGGCCTTGAGGGCGACCAGGAGACCGCGGAAGACGGCGAGGATGATCAGGAAGGCCAGGGCGACGACGACCGCGATGATGAGCGGCAGCCGGTCGGCGACGATGTCGCGGAAGTCGACCTGGGCGGCGCTGGTACCGGTGACGTAGCCCCTGGCGTCGGTGCCGGCGACGGCGTGCGGCAGGGTGCTGTCGACGAGGCGGTTGGTGAGCCCGGTGGTGGCGGCGCTCTGCGGGGAGTGGGCCGGGTAGACGGTGGCGAGCAGGACGTCGCCGTCCTGGGTCGCGGTCACCGGTGTCACCGCGGCCGTGCCGGACATCCCGTCGAGAGCCTTGCCGACCTGCGAGGCGAGGTTCGAGCGCTGCGACTGGGGCACGCCGCTCTGGTCGACCACCACGGTCAGCGGACCGTTGGAGCCGGGTCCGAAGGCGTCGGACATCAGGTCGTATGCCCGCCGGTCGGTGAAGGACGTGGGATCGGCGCCGTCGCCGATGTGGCCGAGCTGGATCGAGAACACGGGGACGGCCAGTACGGCGAGGGCCGCCACGCCGCCGGCCAGGAAGTACCAGGGCCGCCGCTCCACGCGCCGCGCGTAGCGGTGCCAGGTGCCGTGCGGCTCGGCGCCCGGCTCGGCGTCGGTCTCGGCGACGGGCCGGCGTACCCGGAGGCGGTCGATGTGCCGGCCGACGAGCCCGAGCAGGGCGGGCACCAGGGTCAGCGCGCCCAGGACGGCGGAGACGACCGTCACGGCCGCGGCGATGCCGAGCTTGCCGATGAAGGAGACCCCGGAGGCGTAGAGGCCGAGGAGCGCGACGATGACCGTGCAGCCGGAGACGAGGACGGCCCGGCCGCTGGTGCCGGTGGCGTGGCCGGCCGCCCGCACCGGATCGGCGCCGTTCATGAGGTTCTGCCGGTGCCGGGTGATCAGGAACAGGGCGTAGTCGATGCCGACGCCCAGTCCGATCATGGTGGCCAGCGTCGGAGAGACGGTGGCGAAGGTGAACGCGGCGGCGAGCAGGCCCAGGGCGGCCAGTCCGCCGACCACCGCGATCAGGGCGGTCACCAGGGGTGCGACGGCGGCGAGGACGCTGCCGAAGCCGATCAGCAGGACGACGACGGCGACGCCGAAGCCGATGAGTTCGCTCACCCGGTCGTCGGCGTCGGGACGGGCCAGTTCGCCGAGCGGCCCGCCGTACTCGACCTCTGCGTCGGCCGAGCGCAGTGGCTGGACGGCGTCGTCGACTCCGTGCAGGTAGCCGTCGCCCAGTTGGGAGGGCTGGATGTCGAAGCGGACGGTGATGTAGCCGGTGCGGCCGTCCGTCGACAGGGGGCCCTCGTTGTGTCCTCCGGAGGAGCCGGAGGCCGGGGCGGCGGTGAGCGGGTTCTGGACGGACAGCACATGCGGGAGTTTCTGCAGATCGCCCACGGTGGTGGCCATCTGCGAGTCCAGCGAGGTCAGCGCCTTGTCGTGGTCGTGCACGACGATCTGGCCGCTGTAGCCGCCGGCCGCCGGATCGTGCCGTTGCAGGACGTCCAGGCCCTGCTGCGACTGGGACGAGGGGAGCGTGAAGTCGTCCGAGTAGTCGCCGCCGAAGGAGCGGTTCGTCAGGGTCAGCGCCACCAGGGCGGCCAGCCACGCGACGACCACGATCACCCCGTGCCGGGCGCACCACTCTCCCCACCGCCGCAGGCCCCCCGTTCCCGCCGTCCCCCGTCCCCCGGCGCCGGTGCGCCTTCCTGCCATGACCGTGGTCCTTCTGCCGGGCGAAACGCTCGATGGCTCCCATTACACGCCGGGGCGTCCCGGGCGGCACGTCGGACCGGGCCCCTCCGTCGGCGCTTCCGGATGCGCGGGCCGGTTCCGCATTGAATGGTGTTATCGGGATATTCGGGACCGACAACAGCACGGCACCGAAGCAGCGATCCGGATGCGAGGAGCACTGATCATGTCGACGTCACAGCCCGACGCCTCCCGACCCTCCGAGGCCGGTCCGGGGGACGACCGCGCCACCCCGGACGACCTGCTCCACGCCCGCACCGGCACGGAGGTGTCCCCGGAGGACATCGTCCTGGCGGCCGGCCGGGACGTCACCCCGCAGAACCTGGAGTGGGCCAGGCGCAAGCTGGCCGAGGAGGGCCCCTCGGCCCTCGACAAGCTGCTGCCCTGACCGCGGGGAGCCCCCGGCCGGACGCACCGCTCCGGCCGGGGGCTCCCCGTGTGCTGTTCCGGTGCTAGGACTCGGGCAGCTCCGTCTCGTCCTCCACCACGTGCACCGCTGCCTCCTCGGCGCCCGCGGCCCCGCCGTCGACGCCGACGTCCTGCGCGACCGTCTCCTTGGTCGTGTCCGCGCGTACGCCCTCGTCGGGGGCGACCAGGCGGCCCGAGCGGTCGGTGCCCGCCTCCGGGTCGACCGGTTCGCCCTCGCCCCCGGGTTCGTCGCCCACACCGTCCCCGTCGGGCGCCGACACGTCGGGCACCTCCTCGGCCAGCCGTTCGTCGAGGGTCTCGCCCTCGTGCTGTTCGGCGGCCGTGGTGCCGTGCTTGGTCACCCCCAGGGGCTTCTCCGGCGGGGAGTAGCCCTCGTCGAGGGTGTCGTCGTACGTCCGCTCGTCGAGGGCGTCCTGGAGGTCGAGGGGCGCGGCGTCCTCCTGCTCCTCGTTGCTGCCGGTGGGCTGGTAGGTGTCGTCGGCCATCGGGTCGGTGCCCATCGCTGCCTCCCTCTCGCGCTCGCGTCGGCTCGGTGGTCCCGCTGTCCGGGTTCGCGTTTCCCGATACGCGATCTCTAACCCGGGGGCGCCACGCGGATCTCCAGGTCGGTGATGTGGTGGGGCGCCCAGCCCCGGGTGTAGGCCGGCGGGGTGCCGCCGGGTCCGGTGAGGGCGGCGACCGGGATCCGCCGGGCGGTGTCCAGGATCTCGGCGACGGTGGTGTTCTCGTTGTTGCCGCTGGTGGAGCCGGAGGAGCAGCCGGTGTAGTAGCCGATCGGGATGGACTCGTGGCCGGTGAGCAGACAGGGCGGGCGGACCCCGAGCCGGTGCAGCTCGTCGGCGACGCGGGCCCAGTCCTCGCGGCTGTCGACGTTGCGGTTCACGGTGCCCACGAGGACCGAGAACTGGACCGTCAGATGCCCGGCCACCGCGAGCGCGACCAGCGTCGTGGCCACCGGCCGCCACCGGTCCCGCCCGGCCTTGACCAGGTGCCACAGCGCGTCGGCGACCGGGAGGGCGAGCAGGGCGTAGGCGGGCTGGAGGAAGCGGGGCGCCGCGTAGCCGATCATGAACAGGTACGGCGCCGCGGCCGTGACGGCGCAGGCGAGGGGGACCAGTGTCGCGGTGGCGCGGCGGGCCCGGAGCGCGACGACCGCGCCGACGGCGGCGACCACCGGGAGGAGCAGCCACCACAGGGTGACGACCGGGTGCGGCATGGATCCGGTGCACGGGCGGCACAGTCCCCGTCCGCCGAGGCTGCGCATCTGGTCGTCGACGGCGATGTTCCAGCCGAGGCCGCCCTGGATCTCGGAGGCACGCTCCAGCCGCTCCCCGAGCCCGCCGTACCAGGCGTACGCCTCGATCACCCACTCCCCTCCCCCGACCGCCAGGCCGCCCGCGAGGGCGAGCAGCAGCGGCCAGTGGCGGCGTACGAGGACGACGACCAGCAGCGGCACGGCCACCCAGACGGCGTCGGTGGGCCGCATCAGCGCCATCAGCACGGCTCCGGCGGCCGCTCCCCACAGCGCGCCCCGGGCGGAGCGCCCCCGGGGCTCCCTGGCACCCAGCGCCCGCAGGGTGCAGCCCACGGTGGTGAGGGCGCCGATCCCGACCCAGTAGTTGGGCATGGCCTGCGGACCGTAGAAGAGGGTCACCCACAGCGTGGCGAGGAACGCCCCACCGGTGGCGAGGACCCGGGCCGGGAACAGGCCCTGCCATGCGCGCAGGGCGAGGTAGAGGCCCAGGCCCGAGAGCACGGCGAGGTAGACGCGCAGGAGTTCGGTGGAGGCCGACCAGGAGGCGACGGGTGCCACCAGCAGGGAGACGCCGCGGGAGCGCGGCGCGCTGAAGAAGGCGGCGGGGTGGTGGGTGGTGACCTGGCTGGTGTACACGATCTCGTCCCAGCCGAGCCCCATCCAGGGGTGCACGAGGACCAGTTGGACCAGGGTGAAGGCGGCGGCCACGGCGGCCACGGGTCTGACGCCGCGCCATCGCCGCGGGGTGCCGGACGCCTTCGCCGCCGTGCCCCTCCGTCCGTCGACAAGAGTGGCGTTCGCGCCGTCGGTCATCGTGCACCTTTCACCCCCGCGCGTCGCGGGGCCGCTCGTCCCTCACCTCCTGCCGCCCGTGGCGGGAGCCCGGATTCCCGGAAAACATGATCAAACTAACCCGCGTGCCCCCGAAGCACAGGACGGAACTCGGCCAGTCGCCGGGTCTCATCCGTCGCCGGGGACCGAACGGTCGCCGACGCCGGGCCGGCGGTGCGGGGGCTGTTCGGGCGTGGGCCGCCACTTCGGCGCGGTGATGCCGAGCGTAACGGGTCCGTCTCCGTTCACGTGCACCTCGGTGCCGTGGTGATGGATCGTCAGGGGCGGTCCACCCAGCAGCGAGTACGACGCCCGGTCGGGGCCGATCTCCACCTGGAGGCACCGGCCCCGGAACTGGAGCCGGAAGGCGAGGCGGCTGAACTTCTCGGGCAGGCGGGGCGTGAAGCGCAGGCTGTCGCCGTCCCGCCGGGTGCCGCCGAACCCGGCGACCAGCGCCATCCACGTACCGGCCAGCGAGGCGATGTGGAGTCCGTCGCGGGTGTTGTGCTCCAGGTCCGCCAGGTCCATCAGGGCGGCCTCGGTGGCGTAGTCGTAGGCCAGCCGCAGATGTCCCGTCTGGGCGGCGACGACGGCCTGGCAGCAGGCGGACAGGGAGGAGTCCCGTACGGTCAGCGGCTCGTAGTAGGCGAAGTTCGCGGCCATCTGGTCGTCGTCGCAGTGGGCGTCGAACCAACTGCCGCAGGTGTACATGGCCAGCACCAGGTCGGACTGCTTGATCACCTGTTTGCGGTAGATGTCGAAGTAGGGGAAGTGCAGCATCAGCGGGTACTGGTCGGCGGCCGTGCGTGCGAAGTCCCAGCGCTGGTGGCGGGTGAAGCCGGCGTGCTGCTCGTGGACGCCGATCTCCTCGTTGTACGGGATGTGCACGGCCTCGGCGGCGTCCCGCCAGGCGGCGCTCTCCTCCTCGTCGACGCCGAGCCGGGTCGCCTCCTC
The DNA here is from genome assembly GCF_045041415.1 of Streptomyces coelicoflavus. Lineage (NCBI taxonomy): Bacteria > Bacillati > Actinomycetota > Actinomycetes > Kitasatosporales > Streptomycetaceae > Streptomyces > Streptomyces coelicoflavus. The sequence continues at coordinate 420,443 of NZ_CP108218.1, forward strand.
CGGGTGGCGTTCGCACACGTCGGCGGCGGCGAGGAGGTTGGCGCGCGCCATCAGGTTGGTGTACGTGTTGTCGTCGACGACGGCGCTGTACTCGTCCGGTCCGGTGATGCCGTCGATGTGGAAGACGCCGTGGTGGTCGTGGTGGCCCAGGGAGCGCCACAACCGGGCGGTTTCCACCAGGAGTTCCAGGGCGGTCTCGCGTTCGAAGTCGATGTCGCCGGTGGCCGCCGTGTAGCGCACCGCGGCGTGCGCGATGTCGGCCGCCACGTGGAAGGCGGCCGTGCCGGCCGGCCAGTACGCGGAGCCCTCCGAGCCGTCGATGGTCCGCCAGGGGAACGCGGCGCCGCGCAGCCCGAGCTGGGCGGCGCGGTCGCGGGCGGCGGGCAGGGTGGCCTGCCGCCAGCGCAGCGCCTCGGCGACGGCCTTCGGCGCGGTGTAGGTGAGCAGGGGCAGCACGAACATCTCGGTGTCCCAGAACGCGTGGCCGTCGTATCCGGAACCGGTCAGTCCCTTGGCCGGAATCGCGCGCTGCTCGGCGCGGGCCCCGGCCTGGAGCACATGGAACAGGGCGAAGCGGACGGCCTGCTGGATCTCCTCGTCGCCGTGCACCTCGACGTCCGCGCGGGCCCAGAAGTCGTCGAGGTAGTCCCGCTGTTCGGCCACGAGCCCGTCCCAGCCGCCGTGTGCGGCGGCGGCCAGCGCCGCCTCCACCTGGTCGCTCATCGCGGGCCGGGAGCGGGCGCCGGACCAGCCGTGGGCGACGGTCTTCTGCACCCGCAGCCGCTGTCCCGGGTCCAGGACGGAGGTGATGGTGAGGCGGGACACGTCGGCGTTGCTCTCGCTGCTGGTGGTGATCTCGCCGGGGGCGTCGACGACGTGGTCGGCGGCCACGGCGACCCGCAGGCCGCTGCGCCGGGTGCGGTGGACCAGCCGCAGCCGCGACCCCACGGCCAGGTCCTCCTCCGGCTCCAGCGGGGACTGGAGCGCCTTGGCGGTCCTCGGGTCGCCGTCGGCGGAGGGCAGGCTCTCGTTGGTGACCAGCTCCGACTGGATGACCACCCGGGTGCGGCTGTCGACGGGTTCGACCTCGTACTCCACCGCGGCGATGGCGCGCTGGGTGAGGGAGACGAGGCGGGTGGAGCGCACCCGGACGGTCGTGCCGGCCGGGGAGGTCCACTCGCAGGTCCGCTCGAGGACGCCGCGCCGGAGGTCCAGGGTCCGTTCGTGCTTGCCGAGCCGCCCGTAGCGCAGGTCGAAGGGCTCGTCGTCGACCAGCAGCCGCAGCAGCTTGCCGTTGGTGACGTTGATGGAGGTCTGGCCCGACTCCGGGTAGCCGTAGCCCGCCTCGGCGTAGGGCAGCGGGTGGAGTTCGTAGACGCCGTTGAGGTAGCTGCCGGGCAGGCCGTGCGGTTCGCCCTCGTCGAGGTTGCCGCGCCAGCCGACGTGCCCGTTGGACAGGGCGAAGACGGACTCGCTCTGCGCGAGGAGGTCGAGGTTGAGGGCGGTCTCGCGCACCCGCCAGGGCTCCACGGTGTACGTCCGGTTGGTGATCACGCGTGGTCTCCCAGCTCGGCGAGGTCCTTGACGACGCGGTCGGCGCCGTGGGCGTAGAGGGCGTCGGTCTGGCCGACGCGGTCGACGCCGACGACGTAGCCGAAGTGCCCCGAGCGGCCCGCGTCCATGCCGGCCAGCGCGTCCTCGAAGACGGCGGCGCGGGCGGCCTCGACGCCGAGGTCCCGGGCGGCGGCGAGGAAGGTGTCGGGGTGTGGTTTGCCGGGCAGTTTCCGTTCCCTGGCCACCACGCCGTCGATCCGTACGTCGAACAGCCGCTCGGCGTCGATGGAGCGCAGCACGTCCCGGGTGTTGGCGCTGGAGGAGACGATCGCGGTGGCGAGGCCGGCGGCGCGGACGGCGTCGATGTAGCGCAGCGTGCCGTCGTAGGGTTCCACGCCGTCGGTGCGGATCTTCTCCAGGAGCAGTTCGTTCTTGCGGTTGCCGACGCCGTTGACGGTCCCCGCGTCCGGGGGGTCCTCGGGGGTGCCCTCGGGCAGTTCGATGCCGCGGGAGGCGAGGAAGGAGCGGACGCCGTCGGCGCGGGGGCGGCCGTCGACGTACTGGTCGTAGTCCGAGTCGGTGAAGGGGCGGAAGTCCGGGCCGTCCCGTTCGCTCAGGAAGGCGTCGAAGGTCGCCTTCCAGGCGGCGGCGTGCACCACCGCCGTCCTGGTGACGACCCCGTCGAGGTCGAAGAGGCAGGCCTGGATGTCGTCGGGGAGTCCGAGCTGCGTCGTCATACCCCCACAGTTCCCCGCCGGGGCGGGTCCGATCGGGTGACACACTGTGGGATGTGCCGCTGACGTTCGACGACCTGCTCACCCGCGCCCGCCGCCTCCCCCGGGACGGGCGGCGCGCGATCCTCGGTATCGCCGGCTCTCCCGGGTCGGGCAAGTCCACACTCGCCGCGCACCTGGTGCGGGAGCTGAACGGCACGGGCGAGCCGTGGGTGGCGCACGTGCCGATGGACGGCTTCCACCTCGCCGACGCCGAACTGGACCGGCTGGGTCGCCGGGACCGCAAGGGCGCGCCGGACACCTTCGACGCCGCCGGGTACGCGGCGCTGCTGGAGCGGCTGCGCAAGGAGCGTACGGAGACGGACGGCGACATCGTGTACGCGCCCGGTTTCGAGCGGGTGCTGGAGCAGCCGGTCGCCGGGGCCCTGCCGGTGCCGCCCGCCGCACGGCTGGTCGTGACGGAGGGCAACTACCTGTTGCTGGACAGCGGGGCGTGGGCGCGGGTGCGGCCCCGGCTCGACGAGGTGTGGTTCTGCGCGCTGGAGGAGAAGGAGCGCGTCCGGCGGCTGGTGGCGCGGCACGAGCGCTTCGGCAAGTCCCCGGCCGACGCGGCCGCGTGGGCGCTCGGGCCGGACCGGCGCAACGCCGAGCTGGTCGCCGCTACCCGGCACCGGGCCGACCTGGTGGTGCCGGCGGACGCGGTGACGGGTCCGCCGCCGTGACCGCCTCAGACCGGCGCCCTCAACGCCGGTCTGAGGCGGTCACTTCTCGTCGAAGTCGTCGGGGCGGACGTGTGCCTCCTCGAGGGCCTCGCGCAGGGTCCGGCCGGTGCCGCCGGGCGGGCGGGGCTCGTCCTCGCGCCGGCCCGGGGGCTGCTCGAGAACGTCGTCGGTGGTGTCGGTCTTCGGCCGGTTCTCTTCCGGGACGGTCATGACGTCGGCTCCTCGTCCGTGTCTGCGGGTCCTTCCGTGGCGGCGGGTTCCCGGGGGACGCGGTGCTATCCACGTCCGGGGCGCGGGGTTGTCCGGCGGGGCGGCGCGGGCCGGGCTCCGGGCGCGGTGGTCCGCCCTGCCGGGCACGGGGGGTGAGCTATGTTGACCTCCGTGGGAGACATGGGAGACAAAGGAGGCGCACCCGTGCCGTCGCCGCAGCAGGCACGTGCCCAGGCGTCGGCGATCACCTCGGGACGGGCGGCCCCGGAGTCGGAGCTCTCCCCCACGTCCCGGCTCAGGACGCTGTTCGACCGGCCCCGACTCTCCCCGGGACAGCGCCGCATCGCGCAGTACCTCATCGAGCACCTCACCGAGGCGGCGTTCCTGTCGATCACCGACCTGGCCGACCGGGTGGGCGTGAGCCAGCCGTCGGTGACGCGGTTCGCCTCAGCGGTCGGCTTCAGCGGCTACCCCGCGCTGCGGGAGCAGCTCCAGGCGATCGCGCTGGGCGGCCGGGGCGGCTCCCCGGCCGAGGAGAACCGGGGCAACGAACTCCAGGCGGCCGTGGACGCCGAGATCGAGAACCTGGAGAACCTTCGGCGCGACTTCGCCGACGCGGACCGGGTGATCGACGTCGGCCGCAAGCTGGCGGCGTCCGCGCCGCTGACCGTCCTCGGCCTGCGCATCTCCGTCTCGCTCGCCGAGTACTTCGCCTACGCGGCCCGCCGCGTCCACCCCGACGTGCGGCTGGTGACCCGGGGCGGCACCGTCGCCTACGACGCGCTGCTCCAGTCCCGGGAGGCGGGCGGCACCTGGGTGCTGGCCTTCTCCATGCCCCGGCACGCCCACGAGACGCTGGGCGCCGTGCGGGTGGCACGCGGTGCCGGGCTGAAGGTGGCGCTGATCACCGACCTGGCGCTCGGTCCGGTCGTGGACGAGGCCGACGTCGCCTTCGCCACGGGCACGGGGTCCCGGCTCGTCTTCGACTCCTACGCGGCACCGGGCGTGATGTGCGCGGCGCTGCTCCAGGCCATGACCGACGCGGACCCCGAGCGGACCCAGGCCCGGCTCGAGGAGTACGAGCAGGTCGCGGACCAGCACCAGTTCTTCCTGCGCGACTGACCGGGCGGGCCGGGCCGGCCGGGCGAGCGGGCGCCTTCCGGGCCGGCCGGGGCGGCGATTGGTCGGCGCAGACGGGGGCCATCCGCGTCAAAGCAGGCATGAATGTTTTCATACGTCTTGCAAAGCAGATGGCATATATAAATACTGCTCACGGATCGCGACCCGGCCGCCCCGGAACGCGTCCGCACCTGCCGCGAACACCTCGGCCCGCCGCATTCCTACCCGCTGGGGCGCACCGGGTGTTCCGGTCGGGCATCGCCTGCGCGAGCGCCCGCGGCGGTCCCGGTCGTCCCCTGGACCGGGACCGCCCCCACCCGTCGCCCACCCCGTCGACGCCGCACTCCCGGAAGCGATGATCATGACCCTGACGACCACGCGCCTCAGCCCGGACTGGCCCTGCCAGGTCAAGGCCCCCGGCAGCTACGACTGGGAACGCTCGGCCACCAGATGGCTGCGCGAGCTGGTGCCGGCGCGCTACGCCGGCTACCCGGCCCTGATCCGGCACCCGGTACTGCTCGCCCGGCATGCGCAGATCCAGGTCCAGCACGAGATCCGGGTGGCCCGCACCGCGTTGCAGACCGCCCGCGCGGACCTGCCGCGGCTGGGCCTGCACGAGGCGGCCATCGAGCACACCATCAAGCTGTACGCGGCGGAGGTCCTCCAGTTGCAGCACATCGCGCGCAGCGTGCGGGCGGTCACCGAGGCGCTCGCCGAGCGGGGCGCTGCCGGACGCTGACCGGCCGGCGCGGCTCAGTCCACCGGATGCCCCGGCCGGATGGTGCGGGCGTCGGCGAGCCGCAGCGGCGGGCCGCCGGCGGCCCTCCCCCGCCCGCCCCACTCGACCGGCTCGAGGACGAAACCGACGTGGTCGCCCCCCGGGATCCGCTCCACGACCCGGCCGACGAACCACGCCTCGGCGTCCTCCAGTACGACGGCACCGCCGTACGCCTCCCGCCGGCGGACCCGCCGGAACTTGTCCACGTCGTCGCCGCTGCGCCCGCCGAACAGCTCCGCCGTCTCCCGCTGGTCGCGGGCGAGCAGATGCACGGCCAGCACGTCGGCGGACCGCGCGACGCGGAAGGTCCGGTTGACGTCGGAGATCCAGACGGCGTACCGCACGGGCCGGATGGAGCACTGCGAGGAGAAACCGACCAGGCAGCCGGCCCGCTCCCCGCCCGCGGCGGCCGTGACGACGCACATGTCCGGGTCGAGCCGGTCCAGGAACACGTCCATGGCGGCCATGCTAGGCCGCCGGAGGCGGCTCAGGTGGCGAGCAGTCGGCGCAGGGCCGTGCGCAGGGCGGCGACGAAGGCGTCGCGGGCCGGCTCGTCGAGGACGTCCAGGGACAGGTAGGGGTTGAGGTCCTCCAGTTCGACCAGCAGCAGCTCGCCGTCGGGCGCCCGGCAGGCGTCGACGCGCTGGATGCCGTGGTCGACGCGGTTCCACTCGACGAACCGCCGCGCGAAGCCGAGGTCGGCCACGGTGGCGTCGTACGGCTCCAGCTGCCAGCGGCGGTCGGGGTGCGGGGCGTGGAGGGCGTACTGGTAGTCGTGGTCGACGAAGTAGAAGGAGACCTCGTAGGCGAAGTCGACGCGCGGCTGGACGAGGAGGTCCCGGGCGCCGCGCATCGCCTCCGGCACCCGGCCCGCGGGGACGATCCGCAGGCCCGCCGAGTCCGCGCCGAGCCTGGGCTTGACGACGTACTCATCGGCGGCCGGCAGCAGGTGCAGGTCCTCGGCGCGGTCGACGGTGGGGATGACCGGGAACCCCGCCGCGGTCAGGTCGAGCAGGTACTGCTTGCCGAGCATGTCCGCCCGGCCGGTGAGCTGGTTGTAGACCCGCGTCCCGCGCTCGGCCGCGCGCTCGCGGAAGGCGTCGTAGGCGGCCTTGTACTCCTGCACGGGACCGCTGTTGCGGACGACGACGGCGTCGAAGGCGTCCAGCAGCGCGGCGGCGTCCCGGGGATGGCACAGGGCCAGGTCGAACTCCTCGCGCAGGCGGGAGGTGAGGAAGATGTCCTCGTCGCAGTAGCGCCGCCCGCGCGCCTGGTAGCCCAGGTCGGTGACGTACAGGATGCGGGGGCGGGTGAACGGCATGCGGGACTCCTCCGGGGCTGACCGGAAGTGATCGTATGCGACCGGCCCGACGCACCCCCGGGTGCACTCAGTTCCCTCAGATCGCTGCACTGAGTGCCATGGACCTCGGCGGGCTGCTACGTTCCCCTCCATGAGCACCAGCAGTGCGGCGTCCCGCCGCGGGGACGGGACCGACGCGGCACAGGTCCGGCCGCCGATGCGGGACGCCCTGGTCGCGGCGGCGTTCCGGCTGTTCCTGGAGCGCGGGTACGAACAGACCACGGTGGACGACATCGTCGCCCTCGCCGGCGTCGGACGGCGGTCCTTCTTCCGGTACTTCCCGTCGAAGGAGGACGTGGTCTTCCCCGACCACGAGCGGTGCCTGGCCGACATGAAGGCGTTCCTGGCCCGCTCCCCCGAGGACGCCGACCCGGTGCGGCAGGTGTGCGACGCGGCGCGGCTCGTGCTGCGCATGTACGCCGAGAACCCGGCGTTCTCCGTGCAGCGGTACCACCTCACCAAGAAGGTCCCCGGGCTGCGCGCCTACGAGTTGTCGGTGGTGTGGCGCTACGAGCGCGCCCTCGCCGAGTATCTGCGCGGGCGGCTGGGCGGGCGCCCGGACGGGATCCTGCGCGCCGACGTGATCGCGGCCGCGGTGGTCGCGGCGCACAACAACGCCCTGCGGTCCTGGCTGCGTTCCGAAGGGCGCGACGACGTGGGTGCCGCGGTGGACCACGCGCTGGCGTTCGCGCAGTCCGCGTTCGGCGACGTACCGGTGCCGCCGCGGGGCGAGTCGCCCGAGGACGTGGTGGTCGTGGCCGCGCGTCGCGGGACGCCCCTGTGGCAGGTGCTGCGGGAGATCGAGTCCGCATTCTGAATCCAGGGTACCGAGTGCCTTTACGAGTGACACTCAGTGCCATACGCTGTAGTGCGTGCACGGTGGCACGGTGAGCCGAGCACACGCGTGCCCGGTGACCGCGCACGCGGGATTCCGGCCCGAGTGCAGGGAGTTGACCAGCGTGTACCACTCAGGAAACGTCGCTCAGCAGGCGGCCGGCCCCGCGACGGGCCTGCTCGACCGGGAGGCCAAGGGCCGGGCCCCGGACACCGAGGCCGTCTTCTACCAGCGCTGCACCTGGTGCGGCACCGCCATGTACCACCGGGTGCTGTGTCCGGTCTGCCGCGGCAGCGAGCTGCGGACGGAACGGAGCGAAGGCACCGGCACGGTGCGCCACGCCACCGTGGTGCACCGCAACACCCCTGCCGCGCGCAACGTTTCGCTCATAGAAATGACCGAGGGTTTCGTCCTGCGCGGCCGGGTCATGGGGCCGCTCATCGGCATCCACAGCGGTGACCGGGTGCGGCTGTCCACGGCCAAGGACCCGGTGCGGGGCGAGCCGGTCTTCCAGCTGGTGGACGAGCCGTACCGGGCCTGGACCTGAGGGCGGGTCAGTTCCCGGCGGCCGGCCCTGGCGTCAGCGTGACGCGGATCCCCACGGTGCCGTCGAGACCCCGGCGCAGTCTGCTGCCGAGGAGGGTGAGCAGGCCGACGACGCCGTACTTGCGGACCAGGAGCTTGCGGTAGCGGGCCGTGGTGGCGGGGTCGCAGATCTCCGCCGTCCCCGGGACCTGGTCGCCCTTCGGCCTGCCGCGCACGTCGCAGGGGCCCACCAGGACGTCGGCGCGGTTGCGGACGCGCTTGACCTTCCAGGAGTCGGCCACCGTCCAGACGCCGAGCGCGTCGCCGTCCCGCACGACCCACACGGGGGTGGCGACCGGAGTGCCGTTCTTGCGGTAGGTCGTGACCAGCAGGTACTTGCCGGAGCCGAGCCGGTCCAGTGACGCGTCGTCGTCCATGATCCGGAAGTCTAGACCCGTACGCGTAAGGGCCCTGGCGCGTGCGGACCCGGGTGTGTACGCGCCCAGGACGCGTACACACCCGGGACGCGTACCGGCCCACGGCGTCGCGCCTCAGCCCAGGGCCGCCGCCATCCGCCGCACCGCCTCCGTGAGCACCTCGGGCGAGGTGGCCAGGTTGAGCCGTACGTGCCCCGTCCCGCCGCTGCCGAAGGGGATGCCGGAGCTGAGGGCCACCCGGCCCCGGTCCAGGAAGACCTCCGCCGGGTCGTCGCCCAGGGCCAGGGCGCGGCAGTCGAGCCAGGCGAGGTAGGTCGCCTCCCCGGGGCGGTGGACGACCCCGGGCAGCCGCTCCGCGAGCAGACCGGTGAGCAGCCGCCGGTTCTCCTCGAGCCCGGCGAGCACGGCGTCCAGCCAGGCGGTTCCGTCCCGCAGGGCGGCGGTGTGGGCGAGGACTCCGATGTGGCTCGGCCCGTGTCCGACCTCCTCGGGCATCCGCGCCAGGTCCGCGGCGGCCCCGGGTCCCGCGAGGGCCAGGGCCGCCTTGAGGCCGGCCAGGTTCCAGCCCTTGGACGCCGACATCAGCGCGAGGCCGCGCTCGGCGCCGGGCACGCTCAGATAGGGCACGAACCGCGCACCGGGGGCGGTGACGACCGGCGCGTGGATCTCGTCGGCGACGACCCGGACGCCGTACCGCTCGGCGAGGGCGGCGACGGCGGCCAGTTCGTCGGCAGTGTGCACGGTGCCGGTGGGGTTGTGCGGGCTGCACAGCAGGAAGGCCGCCCGGCCGCCGCCCGCGACGGCCCGCCGGAACGTCTCCTCCAGCACCCCGAGGTCGAGCCGCAGGTCCGGCCCGAGCGGAGCCTCGACGACGCGCCGGTCCAGGTGGGTGACGAACTCGTAGAACGGCGGGTACACCGGCGGGTTGACGATCACCGGATCGCCCGGCTCCGTGACCAGTTTGAGCATCTCGACGACGCCCAGCATCACGTCGGGCACGATCGCCGTGCGCTCCACGGCCAGGTCGTCCCAGCCCCACCGCTTCCCGGCGAAGGCGGCGAGGGCCTCGGCGTAGGCGGTGCCGACGGGGTAGCCGGTGTCGCCGAGTTCCATGGCGTCGGTGACGGCACGCACGACGGCCCCGGCGAGCGGCACGTCCATCTCGGCCACCCACAGCGGCAGTACGTCCTCGGGATAGGTGCGCCACTTCATGCTCGTACGGCGGCGGAGCTGCTCCAGGCCGAGCGCGTGCAGGGGGTTCGGCTCACCGGACGGGTCCCGCGGGATGCTGGTCATGGGCCCAAGATAGGACGCCGTGGCGGGACGGGGGAACAAGGCGCCGGGCCGGTGAACACCGTGGCACCCGCCGCCGTAAGGGAGGAGGGCGCTCGACGTCCGGAGGCCCCCGCGGCGGCGACGCCGCGCGGTCGGGTTCGGGAGCACACGCATGAGGCACGCACGACGACGCATCGTCCGGCGCGCGGCACGGCTGGCGGCCGTCGGCGGGCTGCTGCTCGGGGGGACGATGGTCACCCGGGCGGTGGCGAGCGAACCCCCCGGCCCGTCCGCCGCGCCGGGCACCCTCGCGCGGGCCGCGTCCGGCGCCGGTGCCGGTCTCGTGGCCCGGCTGGGCGGCGACCGTACGGCGGGGCACTGGGTCGATGCCGACGGGCGGCCGGTCGTCGCGGTGACGGACGGGTCCACGGCCGAGGCGGTGCGGCGGGCCGGTGCCACGGCGAAGGTGGTGCGGCACAGTATGACCGAGCTGAGGTCGGCGGCCGCGACGCTGCGTTCGGCACCCCGGGTGCCCGGTACGGCGTGGGCGCTGGACTACCGGTCGAACGAGGTGGTGGTGCGTGGTGACCGCACGGTCTCCGGGGCCGACTGGTCGCGGCTGACGGGTGTCGCGGAGGGGATCGGCGGGTTCGTGCGCATGGAGCGCACCGAGGGCGTGTTCACCACCCGCCTGAACGGGGCGGAGCCGATCCTGTCCACGGCGGGACGCTGCTCGGCGGGGTTCAACGTGACCGACGGCACGAGCGATTTCATCCTGACCGCCGGCCACTGCGGGCCGACGGGTTCCGTCTGGTTCGGTGACGGCAAGGGGGACCGCCAGATCGGCACGACGGTCGCCGGGAGCTTCCCCGGGGACGACTTCTCGCTGGTCGAGTACGCGGGCGGCAGGGCGGGGGACGCCGCCGACGTGGTGGCGGTCGGCGGCGGCAAGGGCGTACGGATCACGGGGACGGGTGAGCCCGCGGTCGGGCAGCGGGTGTTCCGCAGCGGGAGCACCAGCGGGCTGCGGGAAGGCCGGGTGACGGCGCTGGACGCGACGGTCAACTACCCGGAGGGGACGGTCACCGGCCTCATCGAGACGGATGTGTGCGCCGAACCCGGGGACAGCGGCGGGCCGATGTTCTCCGAGGGTGTCGCGCTCGGCGTGACGTCGGGCGGCAGCGGTGACTGCGCCAAGGGCGGGACGACGTTCTTCCAGCCGCTGCCGGAGGCCATGGCGGCGCTGGGGGTCCGGCTCGTCGTCTCCGGCCGGGAGGGTGCCGCGGCGGGCACCTCGGCGCCCCCGGCGACGGGCGCCGCGGGGGCGGGAGCTTCGGCTGCGGGAGCGTCGGGTGCGGGAGCGTCGGCCCCGGTGACCGGCGCCGGCGGCACGCCCCTGCTCGCCCGGCTCACGGACCGCCGGAACGTCGGCCCGGGACTGCTGGTGGTCGCGGGCAGTCTGGTGGCGCTGGTGGCCACGCGGTGGATCCGTACGGAACAGGACCGCAAGGCCTACCGGCGGCAGTACTCGGCGACGTGGAACTGATCCGGGCCGGTACGAGGGCCGGCCCGTGAATGCTGCCGACAGGCCGGGGCGGGAGGTCGCGGCGCGCGGCTCAGGCGGCGGTGGCGGACTCCGGGGCCGCGTTGGCCCACTCCATGACGAGCCGCTGGTACTCCGCGCGCTGCTCGACGCTCAGTGTCCCGCCCGACCTGAGCCACAGGGCCCGGATCTCCTCGTTGACCTCGGCAGCCGATCGCTCGGAGGAGGGTTCAACAGTGGTGGACATGATGTGAAGCATACGGCGCCCGGCGTGAAGACGATGTGAGTAATCACGAGCCAAGCGGACATATCGGACCGTGTTACTGATCACGTCGATCTTCCCATCTGTCAAGACCCACGGGCGAGTTAGTTCCCGCCGGATGTGTCCTGCCGCACACGGCCCGCCTCGCCCCGGACGGTGGGGCGCCGCGGCGCGAGCCGGGCGCCCCCGTCCGTCAGGTGCCCGGCTTGCGGCCGTAGACGTAGACGTCGTCGCCCTTCTTCAGCAGCGACCAGTACTTCTTGGCGTCGGCCTTCCTCATGTTGACGCAGCCGTGCGAGCCCGGCGGGTTCCACATGCCGACGCCCACGGAGTGGAAGGCCTGGCCCCCGTCGAAGAACTGGCTGTAGGGCATCGGCACGTGGTAGATCGTCGAGACGTGGTCGATGTTGCGCCAGTAGACCTTCTTCAGACCGGTGCGGGTCTCGTAGCCGTCGCGCCCGGTGCGCACCGGGACCGGCCCGTACACCAGCTTCTTGCCGTCCTGGATCCAGCTCAGCTGGAGGCTGAGGTCGACGCAGGCGATACGGCCCTTGTTGGTGGGGCACTTGCCGGACCTGTTCGGATTCTTCCCGACGGCCTTCTGCTTCGTCATGAGGTCCATCACCCCCCACGTGATCGGCCCCGCGTAGCCGGCATTGGGCGTGATGCCGTGCTTCGTCTGGAAGGCACGGATGGCCTTGCAGTCGGCGGTCGACTGCTTGCCGTCGGCCTTGCGGCCGAGGAACTTCTCCACCTTCTTCTGGTACGGGCCCGCCTTCGCGGTGCAGCTCGCGGCCTGGGCCGGTGCCGCCGTGAGCGCGAGTGTGAGCGGTGCCACCAGTGCGGTGAGCCCGAGAGCGACGGCTCCCCTTCTGCGTACGTCCCCCATGGCCGTCGTGCCTTTCGCGTCGAGGCGGTGCGCCGAGTGGAGGGTCGCCTTCGTGCGATCCCGGCCTGCTAGACCGCCGTCCGGCGGCTTTGGTTGCGCACCGCCCGCCGCCGCGACGAAACAGTGACAAAGACCACCGGGCCGCCCTTGCCCACGGGTCCGGTCAGTCCGTCCCGTCCGGCTCCCGCACGGCCCGTCGGAAGCCCGTGTTGACGGCGGTCAGGCCGCCGTCGACGACGAGGGTGGTGCCGGTGATCCAGGAGGCGTCGTGCGAGGCGAGGAAGGCGACGGCCGCCGCGATGTCCTCGGGCTCGCCGACCCGGCCCAGCGGGTAGAGCCCCCGCACCGCCGAGAGCTCCTCGTCCCGCCCCTCCCAGGCCGTGGTGCGCACCGTGCCCGGCGTCACGAGGTTGACCCGGACACCGCGCGGCGCCGCGTGCCCGGCGAGGGTGCGGGTCAGCGAGGCGAGCCCGGCCTTGGCAGCGCTGTAGGCGTGGTTGCCGAAGTCCTGGACCCCGTTGACGGAGCCGATGCCGACGATCGCGCCGCGTCCGGAGGCGGCGAGGTGGGGCAGCGCGGCCCGGCAGCAGCGGTAGGCGCCGGTGAGGGTGACGTCGAGGTCGCGGGCCCAGACCTCGTCCGGCTCGTCCTCGAAGAGCGGAACGTCGGGCGTGCAGGCGTAGGCGTTGTTGACCAGCACGTCCAGCCCGCCGAAGGTGTCCACCGCGTGGGCGACGCACGCCTCGACGGACGCCCGGTCCTGCACGTCGCAGGCGAACGCCTCGACGGTCAGGCCCTGTTCCGTCAGGTGCGCCGCCGTGCGCCGCGCCGCGTCGAGGTCCACGTCGGTCAGCAGCACCCGGGCCCCCTCCGTGGCGAGCCGGCGCGCGGTGGCCGCGCCGATGCCCCGGGCCGCGCCCGTCACGAGTGCCGTGTGGTCGGTGAAACGCCTGGTGTCCGTCATGGGCCAGACGGTAGTACCGCGACGATCACGGGGGCAGATACCGTGCGGCCATGTCCGCGTTCCTCCAGCAACTCCCCGCACTGATAGGCGTCGTCATCGGCGCGCTCGGTTCCTACCTCGCCGTGGTCCGCGGTGACCGGGCACGGCACCGGCGGGAACGGGAGGCCCACTGGCAGGAGCGGCGGTTCACGGCGTACGCGGACTACGCGCGGGCGGTGAAGACGTCCGTGACCCTGGCCTACCGGGGGGCGTCCGCACTCGGTCTGGATCCGCACCCGCATCCGCTCCGGCCCCGGGAGGCCGACGTCTCGATGGCCGAGGCCACGGCGGCCCGCGACCCCTACTGGGAGGCCCTGCTCCTGCTGGGCAGCCCCGAGGTGGTGGACAAGGCCCGGGCCTGGGTCGTCGTCCTCATGGACATGGAGCGGCTCGTACGCGACGGGTCCCGCGATCGTCCGGCGTGGCGGGACCTGCTCGAACGGCAGCGCGTCGCGCGGGCGGACTACTACTCCGCCGTACGGGCCGACCTGGGTCTGCCCACCGGTCATTCCGCCCGTCTGCCCCTGCCGGCGCTCAGCGATACCCCGTGACGTCGGCGGGCTTGTCCGGGTCCTGGACCTCGACGAGGTAGCGCCAGGCGTCCGGGCGGCTGCCGTCGAGGTCGGTGAAGCCGTACTCCCGGGCGAGGCCGCCGCTGGAGAGGGACTGGCCGTTGAAGCGTGCCACGCCCGGGTCGGCGGCGAGGGCGGTGATCGCGCGGCCGACGTAGCGGGGCGTCTCGGAGATGGCGAAGTGGGGGACGCGGTCGAGGGCGTCGCGCCAGTTCTCCTCGCGTACGCCGAAATGGTCGAGCATCATCTCCGAGCGCAGCCATCCGGGGGTCACCGCGACCGCCGTGGCGCCGCGGGGTCCCAGTTCGTGCCCGAGGGAGAAGGCCATCCGCAGGACGGACGTCTTGGCGAGGTCGTAGAAGAACGAGTTGCGGTAGTGGTCGCGGTTGTAGGCGTCGGTGCCGTCGGTGACCTCGACGACCAGTCCGCCGGGGCGGCGCAGCAGCAGCGGCAGGGCGTGGTGGCTGGTGACGGCGTGGGTCTCGACGGCGAGCCGCAGGAGCCTCAGGCCGTTGTCGAGGTTGTGCTCCCAGACGGGGCTGTCCCACTCGAAGAGGTGCTCGCCGCCCCAGATGTCGTTGACCAGGACGTCGAGGCGGGCCTGTTCGCTGGCGATGCGGTCGACGAGGCCGGCGACCTGTGCCGGGTCGAGGTGGTCGACGGGTACGGCGATGCCGTGGCCGCCCGCCTCGGTGACCAGGTCGGCGGTGTCCTCGACGGTCTCGGGGCGGTCGTACTCCGAGCGCCGGGCGCGGGTGCTGCGTCCGGTGACGTAGACGGTGGCGCCGGCCGCGCCCAGTTCGACGGCGATGCCCCGTCCCGCGCCGCGGGTCGCCCCGGCGACCAGTGCGACCCTGCCCGCCAGCGGACCCTTCGGTGATCCTGTCATGTCCGGCTTCCGTTCCTCTCCCTCACGTCCCGCACGGGTACATGTCCCGCGCGGGCGATGTCGTGTTCGAGGGTGCCTCGGAAGCCGGACATCTTCTGTCACCTTTACCGCGCGTGTCCGGGGCGGTCGCGAGGGCGGACCGCCCCGGGCGGGTCAGTGTCCGCGCTTGATCCACTCCTCCAGGTGCGGGGCCTCGGCGCCGATGGTCGTGGAGTCGCCGTGGCCGGTGCGGACCTCCGTCTCGGGCGGGAGGACCAGCAGCTTGTCCCGGATCGAGTCGATGATCGTCGGGAAGTGGGAGTAGGAGCGCCCGGTCGCGCCGGGTCCGCCCTGGAAGAGGGTGTCGCCGGTGAAGACGGTGCCGAGACCGGGGTCGTAGAGGCAGACCGCGCCGGGTGCGTGTCCCGGGGTGTGCAGGACGGTCAGGTCGGCGCCTGCGGCCTCGATGACGAGGTCGTCGGTCAGCCAGGCGTCCGGGTCCCGGTCGGGGTGGGTCTGCCGCCACAGGGGCAGGTCGTCGCGGTGCAGCCAGATGGTGGCGCCGGTGCGCTCGGCGAGCGCGGGGGCGGCTCCCACGTGGTCGTTGTGGGCGTGGGTGCACACGATGGCGGTGAGCCGCCGGTCCCCGACGGCTTCGGCGATGGCGTCGGCGTCGTGGGCGGCGTCGATGACGACGACCTCGTGGTCGTCGCCGACGAGCCAGACGTTGTTGTCGACGTCCCAGGTGCCGCCGTCGAGGCTGAACTGTCCCGAGGTGACGAGGTGTTCGATGCGAGGGGCCATCAGAGCACCACCACCGAGCGCAGCACGTCGCCGGCGTGCATGCGGTCGAAGGCCTGCTCCACCTGATCGAGGCGGATGGTCTCGGTGACGAACTTGCCGAGGTCCAGGCGGCCCTGGAGGTGGAGGTCGATGAGCATCGGGAAGTCGCGGGAGGGCAGGCAGTCGCCGTACCAGGAGGACTTGAGCGAGCCGCCGCGGCCGAACACGTCCAGGAGCGGCAGCTCCAGCTTCATCTCGGGGGTCGGGACGCCGACGAGAACGACGGTGCCGGCCAGGTCGCGGGCGTAGAACGCCTGTCGGTAGGTCTCCGGGCGGCCGACGGCCTCGATGACGACGTCGGCGCCGAAGCCGCCGGTCAGTTCGCGGATCGCCTCGACGGGGTCGGTCTCGCGGGAGTTGACGGTGTGGGTGGCGCCCATGGAGCGGGCGGTCTCCAGCTTGCGGTCGTCGATGTCCACGGCGATGACCTTCGACGCGCCCGCCAGGAAGGCCCCGGCGATCGCCGCGTCGCCGACGCCGCCGCAGCCGATGACGGCGACGGAGTCCCCGCGGCCGACGTTGCCGGTGTTGATGGCGGCGCCGATGCCGGCCATCACGCCGCAGCCGAGGAGCCCGGCCACCTCGGCGGAGACGCCCGGGTCGACCTTGGTGCACTGTCCGGCGGCGACCAGGGTCTTCTCGGCGAAGGCGCCGATGCCGAGGGCCGGGGAGAGCTCCTGGCCGGTCGAGGCCAGGGTCATCTTCTGCTCGGCGTTGTGGGTGTCGAAGCAGTACCAGGGCCGGCCGCGCAGACAGGCCCGGCACTTGCCGCAGACGGCACGCCAGTTGAGGATCACGAAGTCGCCGGGGGCGACGTCGGTGACGCCGGCGCCGACCGACTCGACCACGCCCGCGGCCTCGTGCCCGAGCAGGAAGGGGAACTCGTCGTTGATGCCGCCCTGCTTGTAGTGCAGGTCGGTGTGGCACACCCCGCAGGCCTGGATCTTGACCACGGCCTCGCCCGGGCCGGGGTCCGGCACGACGATCGTCTCGATCCGTACCGGCTCGTCCTTGCCCGGCGCGATCACACCGCGTACTTCCTGCGCCATGTTCCTGACCCCTTCGTCGGCCGTTCAGCGTTCCCCCAGACCCTACGCGCCAGTGATCGGAAAGGGGCAGGTGACAGGGCGGTTCCCGGGGTGCGACCGAGCGCGGGCGCCCGGGCGGCACGGGCACCCGTACACCGGCGGTCCGGGCGGCCGGGCGCCGACGTAGCCTGAGTGCCCCGTCCACGTGCCGAAGGAGCGACGTGACCACCGCAGAGCCGGAGACCGGTACACCAGCCTGGCGGCTGCTGCTGTCCTACGTACGGCCGCATCGCACGGCCCTGTTCGCGGGCGCCCTGCTCTCCCTGGTCACCGGCGCGACGGGGCTGTTGCTGCCGCTGGTGGCACGGGAGCTGATCGACGACCTGTCGCACGACCGGGCCATCACCGGGGCGCTGCTGGCCATGTCGGGGCTGGTGGTCGCCAACACGGCGCTGGGAGCGCTGGGTTCGTACGTGCTGCGGCGCACCGCGGAGTCGGTGGTGCTCGGGGCGCGGCGGACGCTGTCGTCGTATCTGCTGCGGCTGCGCATCACGGCCGTGGACCGCACCGAGCCCGGTGATCTGATGGCCCGGATCACCTCCGACACGACGCTGCTTCGCGAGGTCACCACCGACTCCCTCATCGGCCTCGGCACCGGCGGGCTCACGCTGGTGGCGACGCTGGTGATGATGGGCGTCGTCGATCCGGTGCTGCTCGGGGTGACGCTGGCGGTGGTCGTGGGGGCGGGCACGGTGCTGGGTCTGATCGTGCCCCGGATCAACCGCGCGAGCCGGCAGGCGCAGGACGCGGTGGGTGTGATGGGCGCCGCGCTGGAGCGCATCCTCGGGGCGCTGCGCACGGTGAAGGCGTCGGGCGCGGAACCCCGGGAGGAGCGGACGCTGCACGAGGCCGCGGAGGAGTCCTGGCGGCAGAGTGTGCGCGCCGCCAAGTGGTCGGCGGCCGCGGGCAACACGGCGGGGCTGGCGATGCAGAGCGCCTTCATCACGGTGCTCGCGGTGGGCGGTGCCCGGGTGGCGACGGGGGCGATCGACGTGGGCACGCTGGTCGCGTTCCTGCTGTTCGTCTTCTATCTGATGTCCCCGATCCAGCAGGTCGTCGGCGCGATCACGCAGTACCAGACGGGCCGTGCCGCGCTGGGCCGGATCCAGGACGCGCTGCGCCTGCCCGCGGAGCCGCCGGCCCGGCCGGTCCCGCTGCCCTCGCCCGGCGAGCGGCCGGCGTCCGTCGCCTTCCGCGACGTCCGCTTCCGCTATTCCGACGATGCGCCGTACATCCATCACGGGGTGAGCTTCGAGGTGCCGGCCCGGGGGATGACGGCGTTCGTCGGCCCGTCCGGCGCGGGCAAGACCACGGTCTTCTCCCTGATCGAGCGGTTCTACGACCCGGTCGCCGGGGAGATCACGCTGGACGGCCGGAGCCTCGGGGAGTGGGAACTGGCCGCGCTGCGGGCCGCGATCGGTTACGTGGAGCAGGATGCCCCGGTGCTGTCCGGTTCGCTGCGGGACAATCTGCTGCTGGGCCACCCGGAGGCGGACGAGGGCGCCCTCACCACCGTGCTGAAGACGACGCGTCTCGACGGTCTGGTGGAACGGCTGCCGAACGGGCTGGAGACGCTGGTCGGCCACCGCGGCACCAAGCTGTCGGGGGGCGAGCGCCAGCGGGTCGCCATCGCCCGGGCGCTGCTGCGCCGTCCCCGGCTGCTGCTGCTCGACGAGGCCACCTCGCAGCTGGACGCGGTCAACGAGGCGGCGCTGCGCGACACGGTGACGGAGGTGGCCCGGACGACCACGGTGCTGGTCGTCGCGCACCGGCTGTCGACGGTGACGACGGCCGACCGGATCGTGGTGATGGACGCGGGGCGGGTCCGCGCGGTCGGCACACACCGGGAACTGGTGACCGCCGATCCGCTGTACGCGGAGCTGGCGGCCACCCAGTTTCTGGCGACCGGCGGCTGAGGGGCGTCAGCCCAGGGCGGGGACGACTCCGAAGACGGGCGAGACCAGGCCGGTGACCTGCTGGAGCTGCTGGAGGTCCTGCAGCCGGTGCAGCTGCTGGGACGGGAGCGGCATCCGCGCCCGGTCCTCGGCGGGCATGTCACCGACCGCGAGTGTGTCGAGGGTGTTCGTCACGCTGAGCTTCTCCGTGCCCAGCGGGCTCCCGCCTGCCGCGCTCGCCATCGGGGCGGCGAGACCGGTGACGCCGGCGGCGAGCCCGACAACGGCGACGATACGTCGTGTTGAGATCATGTGCTGAGCAACGCGGGCGGTCCGGGCCCGGACACGGGCGGGCGCCCGCGCTCACCCGTGAGGACCAGTGTCCCGGTCGTCGTTGCCATGGGCGCCGGGACGGAGGAAGCTCGAAGGGAGAGGGCCGAGACGGCCCGTTCCGGCTCCGGGCCGCGGCCTTCGGCATCCGAAGGAGGTCGTCATGAGCACCACGGCAGGCCCCGGCTTCGACATCGAAGCACTGCGCCGGGGCATCGAAGGAGAGACGGCGGCACCGCTGTCGTCGCTGTACGCGCGGGACGCGGAGGTCCGCGTCGTCGACCGGTACGACCAGCCGAGCCGCCCCAAGGTCCTGCACGGCCGGGACCAGATCGCCGAGATGCTCGACGACGTCTACAGCCGTGACATGACCCACCGGATGGCGCGCTGCGTCGTCCAGGGCGACCAGGCAGCGTTCACCGAGGAGTGCACCTACCCGGACGGGGTGCGGGTCCTCGCCGAGTCGATGCTGTCGCTGCGGGACGGTGAGATCGTCGAGCAGACCATGATCCAGGCCTGGGACGAGTAGTCCGGGACCTTGGGGACGACCGGGTCCGGCGGTGCACGGCTCCCGGACCCGGGGCGGGTCCGGTCAGCCCTCCGGGCGCGGGCCGGGTGGGCGCAGGACGGCCAGGAGCTGGGCGACCAGTTCGTCGACGACCTCGTCGAGGGTCGCGTCCACCCAGCCGGCGCTGTAGTCGTGCAGCAGGCCGTTGACCCCGCCGATGAACGCCGTGGCGGCGAGCCGGTAGTCGCGGTGTGCCGCTTCCCCGCGCAGGACGGCCGTGCGGGCCTCGGCGCGGATGAGGTCGACCCAGCGTGCGCGGCGGGCCAGCCGCTGCTCCTCCAGGCGCGGACTGACGCCGATGATCTCCACGAAGGTGATGCGGACGCGGCGCGGATCGGCGGTGACGTTGCCGGCGTAGGCGCGGAAGATCACGGCGGCGCGGTCGGGGAGCGGCAGGTCCTGGGTGCGGGCGGCGGCGGTGCGGACGGCTGCCTCGGCCCAGTCGTTGACCTGGAGGTGGAGCGCGGCGAGCACGTCCTCCAGGGTGCGGAACTCCTCGTAGAACTGCCGGGTGGACAGCCCGGCGGCCTCGCTGAGGGCGGCCACCGTGGTGGCCCGGTAGCCGGGGGTGTCGCCGAACAGCTGGAGGGCCGCGTCGAGGAAGCGCCGGCGGCGCTCGGCCTGGCGCTGCGCGGCCGACTTGCCGCCGTAGCGGCCCGTCGGCGCCCTGAGCCTGCCCGTCATCGGCTCCCCCTCCCTCCGCGTCGTCAACTCCCCGCCGTTCCGACGATTTTGTCGTGTCCGCGGCCTTGTGGAGAAGGGCGCTCTTTCCTTACTTTGCAGTAAGTTCACTCTGAAAGCGGCTGTGTTCAGATTGCGCGCTCCAGTGCTCCAGTGCTCCAGCACCCTTTCGCTCCAGCACCCCCACACCACGCCCCCTGCCGGAGGAGAGCAGCATGCCCGCGTTCACGACCAGGCACCTCGGCGCCGTCGCCGCCGCCCTCGCCCTCACCCTCGCCGCCCCGGCCGCCACCGCCTCGGCCGCGCCCGGGTCCCGCGCCGACCTGCGCGAGGTGATGTTCGTCGGCAACAACTGGGACGGCACCGCGGACGTCATCCGGTCCACCGGCGACTTCGCACGGATCGGCCGGATCGACGTCGTCCCGGACCGGGCGGAGCGGATGGCGGAGATCAACGCCGATCCGATCAGGTGGATCTACTTCCAGGCCATCCGCAACGGCGTCGGCGAGGGCCACGACCAGCTCGTCGACGACATGTACTCGACTCCGGACGGCGCCTCGGTGGTCGTCTCCCGGCCGAGCTTCGCCGACGTGGTCTCCGTCGACCTCGCCACCGGCGACATCAACTGGCGCTTCCCGGTCTCGGGATACCGCTCCGACCACATGGCGGTCTCCCCCGACGGCACCCGGGTGGCGGTGTCGGCGTCGACCTCGAACACCGTGCACGTCCTGGACATCGAGACCGGTGAGCAGGTCGGCTCGTTCGCCACCGGCGACAAGCCGCACGAGAACATCTTCACCGGCGACGGCAAGTACATCTGGAACATGTCCATCGGCGAGGTGAACACCGCGCTCGACGCGCCCTGGCTCGACTGGACGAAGGGCGACCGGCGCATCACGGTCGTGGACGCGACGACGTACGAGCGGGTCAGGGTCGTCGACATGCGCGAGCGGCTCGACGCGATCGGCCTGGGCGACCACTCGGACGCGGTGCGGCCCGCGGTCTTCTCGCCCGACGAGTCCAAGCTGTACTTCCAGGTCTCGTTCTTCAACGGCTTCTTCGAGTACGACGTCGCCACCGACCGGATCACCCGGACCAAGACCCTGCCGAAGAACCCCGCCACGAGTGAGGACCGCACCACCTGGGTCAACGACTCACGGCACCACGGCCTGTCCATGAGCCCGGACGGCGCCAAGATCTGCGTCGCGGGCACGATGGACGACTACGCGACGGTCGTCGACCGCGGGACGCTCCGGGAGGGGCCGCTGGTGCCCGTCGCCAAGCCGTACTGGGCCACGGTCAGCGGCGACGGCAGGCACTGCGTGGTCTCCGAGAGCGGCGCCGACCGGATCACCGCCATCGACTTCGCCACCGGGGAGAAGTCGGTGTCCGTCCCCGTGGGCGACCACCCGCAGCGGGTCCGCGTCGGCCGGGTGGCGGCGGACTGGTCGGGTCCGTCGGCCCGCTGAGGCGGCCGTGCGGCCGGCGCCCGGCATGTCGTCCTCGCCCGCGTGTGTGAACGGGCCCGGCAGGGGTAGTCGCCCGGCAACGGACGAGGCATGCATGCCCTCGACAGCACCACCCCCGGAAGGAGGTCCGTGACAGCGCACTCCAGAAGAAGCGCCCGGACCGCTTCCTCCGACACGGAGCGGCCCGGTCCGCACCGGGCGGCGTCCTCAGGGGCGCCGCCCGCCTCTTCTTCCGCCCGCCCTCAGCGCGGCGGCAGCCGGTGCAGCTCGACGTTCCCGAGCCGGCCGTCGGCGACCGTGCCGGTCATGTAGGTGCGGTACGGCTGACGGCGACGGTCCGTGGGCGAGCCCGGGTTGAGCAGCCGCAGACCCGTGGCGGCCGTGGTGTCCCAGGGGATGTGGCTGTGTCCGAAGACGAGGACGTCCAGGTCGGGGAAGCGGGCGGCGCAGCGCGCCTCGCGTCCCCTGGCGGCGCCGGTCTCGTGCACGACGCCGAGGCGCAGGCCGCCCAGGTCCGCATACGCCACTTCGGGCAGCCGGGCGCACAGTGCGGGTCCGTCGTTGTTGCCGTACACCCCGACGAGGCGGCGGCTGCGGCTCTCCAGCAGGTCGAGGGTGGCCGTGTCGACCCAGTCCCCCGCGTGCAGGACGACGTCGGCGCGCGGGAGTTCCGCCAGCAGCGGCGCCGGCAGTTCCTTCGCACGCTTGGGCAGGTGGGTGTCGGACGTGATCAGCAGACGCACCCGGTCCAGTTTAATCGGCAGGCAGAACCGTGCAGTCCCGCCGGCCGGTGTCGGTCCGGCACCGGCCTCGACGTCCGGCTGCGCCGCCGCCGCGCGACCCGGATGGTGCTGTCCGGCCGGCCGCCGCGCGTCAGCCCACGTCGGTGCGCCGCTTGAGCGGCTCCCACCAGGACCGGTTGTCCCGGTACCAGGCGACGGTCTCCGCCAGGCCGGCGGCGAAGTCGCGCCGCGGGCGGTAGCCCAGCTCCTCGCGGGCCCTGGTCCAGTCGACCGCGTAGCGCAGGTCGTGGCCCTTGCGGTCCTCCACGTGCGTGATGCGGTCCGGGCCCGCGCCGCAGGCGTCCAGGAGCAGGCCGGTGAGCTCGCGGTTGCTCAACTCCGTGCCGCCGCCGATGTTGTAGACCCGACCGGCCCGGCCCCGGGTGCGTACGAGGTCGATGCCCAGGCAGTGGTCGTCGACGTGCAGCCAGTCGCGGACGTTGCGTCCGTCCCCGTACAGCGGGACCCGGCGGCCGTCCAGGAGGTGGGTGACGAACAGCGGCACGAGCTTCTCGGGGAACTGGCGCGGGCCGTAGTTGTTGGAGCACCGGGTCACCCGTACGTCGAGGCCGTGGGTGCGGTGGCAGGAGAGGGCCAGCAGGTCGCCCGACGCCTTCGACGCGGCGTACGGGGAACTCGGCCGCAGCGGATGCTCCTCGGTCGCCGAGCCGGACTCCAGGGAGCCGTAGACCTCGTCGGTGGAGACGTGCACGAAGGGCCCCACACCGTGGCGCAGTGCGGCGTCCAGCAGGTTCTGGGTGCCGACGACGTTCGTCAGGACGAAGTCGGACGCGGCGTGGATCGAGCGGTCCACATGGGACTCGGCGGCGAAGTGCACCACCTGGTCCGCCTCGGCCGTCAGCCGGTCGACGAGCGCCGCGTCGCGGATGTCACCGTGCACGAACTCCAGCCGGGGGTGGCCGATCTCGAGGTTGGCGGTGGTCCCGGCGTAGGTCAGGGAGTCCAGGACGGTGATCCGCGGTGCCCGCGGCCCGTCGGCGGCGAGGAGCGTCCGGACGTACCGGGAGCCGATGAATCCGGCGGCGCCGGTGACCAGGATGTTCATGCGCGGTTCAGTGCCTTGCTGCGGTGGGGGCGGAGCGGTGCGAAGGGCGGAGTGCGGCGGGGGCGGAGTGCCTGTGACGCTACCGGCCGGTGCTTCGCCGCCCGTCACCGGCCCGGAACGCGCACCGCGCCGGCACCAAGGCCGGCGCGCTGGGCGGTGTCACCACCCTCGGGGCTCGCTCAGTCCTCGCCCCGGACGATGTTCGACTCCTGGCCCGGTTGCGGTGCGCGGGTGGCGCTGCCGTCCTCTACGGCCGGCACGCAGGTGCGCATCACGCTCCTGCTCCGCAGCCGGCGGGCCTTCGACCACCCGGTCTCCAGCCGACGGACAGCGGGTTTGCCGCTGGTCTCCGTGGTCACGAGGCATCATCTTCCTTCTGGTCCTGCTCGTCCTTCTGGCTCCGCGCCTGACGCGCTCGCCCTGCCGGGTCCCCGGACGGGGCGCCGTGAAACCCGGGCCCGCGCGTGTCCCGCGGCGCC
This sequence comes from Streptomyces coelicoflavus, assembly GCF_045041415.1. Taxonomy (NCBI): domain Bacteria; kingdom Bacillati; phylum Actinomycetota; class Actinomycetes; order Kitasatosporales; family Streptomycetaceae; genus Streptomyces; species Streptomyces coelicoflavus. Next base: position 444,330 of record NZ_CP108218.1, read on the forward strand.
TACGGGTTCGGCCGGGCCACGCTGATGTCGCCCAGCGCCGACTCCGGATCGCGCTCCATGGCCAGGTCGCCGAGGGAGACGATGCCGACCGGGTGGCCGTCGTCGACGACCGGGACCCGGCGCACCGCGTGCGCGCGCATCAGCTCGACGGCGTGGCCCTGCTCCTCGTCCGGCCGTACGGTCACCATGTCGTCGCTGCACGCCCCCGCCACGGTGGTCTGCTCCGGGTCACCGCCCTCGGCGAGGTCCCGGTCGGGTCGCCGGTCATGATGTCGCGGACGTACTGGCTCATGGGGCACTCCTCGGTTCTCCCGGATCGCTCAGTCGTGGTGCGACCGCGCGGGTACCCGGCGTCGCGCCGCCCGCACCTCGGCGGCCGCGGTGACGGCCGGAGCGGCGCGGGACATGTTCAGGCGCCGCCCACCGGGATCTCGCTCCACACCTGCTTGCCCCCGCTGACCGGCAGCGTCCCCCAGGTCGCCGACATCGCCTCGACCAGGAGGATGCCGCGTCCGCCGGTGGCCTCCCAGCCGATGCTGGTCGGTTTGACGGGCGTACGCGGCGAGGCGTCGGCGACCGCGACGCGCAGCCTGCCGCTGATCAGGGTGAGGTCGAGCCGCACCTTGCCGTCGGTGTGCACGAGGGCGTTGGTGACCAGCTCGGAGACGATCAGCAGGACGCCGTCGACGGTGTCGTCCGGCACGCCCCAGGAGCGCAGGGTGCGCCGGGTGAAGCGGCGGGCGTGCCGCACGGCCTCGGGCAGCCGCCACACCGACCAGCTCTCCCGCAGCGGGCGCAGGGCCATGCCGTCGTAGCGCACCAGCAGCAGGGCCACGTCGTCGTTGCGGCGGGCGTTGCCGAGCAGGGCGTCGGCGACGAGCCCGAGGTGGCCCGGGGCGGAGACGGCCAGCGCGTGCGCGAACCGGTCCATCCCCTCGTCGATGTCGGACTCCGGCGTCTCCACGAGGCCGTCCGTGGTGAGGGCGATCAGCGTGCCGGGGCGCAGCCGCAGCGGGCTCATCGGGAAGTCGGCCTGCGTCACCACGCCGAGCGGCGGGCCGCCCTCCACCTCGGCGATCTCGGTGCTGCCGTCGGGGTGGCGCAGCACCGGCGGCAGGTGTCCCGCCCGCACGCACCAGGCGGAGCCCTCCTCCATGTCGAGGTCGACGTAGACGCAGGTGGCGAAGAGGTCGGTCTCCATGCCGGTCAGCAGCCGGTTGGCGTGGGAGACCACCACGTCCGGCGGATGGCCCTCGACGGCGTAGGCGCGCAGGGCGGTGCGCATCTGGCCCATGAGGGTGGCCGCGCCGGCGCTGTGCCCCTGTACGTCGCCGATGACGAGGGCGACGTGGTGGTCGGGCAGCGGGATCACGTCGTACCAGTCGCCGCCGAGCTCGAGTCCGGCCGTGCTGGGCAGGTAGCGGGCGACGGCGACCGCGCCGGGCAGTTTGGGCAGCCGGCGCGGCAGCAGCTGGCGCTGGAGCATGCCGACCAGTTCGTGCTCGGCGTCGAAGGCGTGGGCGCGCATCAGGGCCTGCCCGGCCAGGCCCGCGGAGGCGGTGAGCAGGGCGCGTTCGTCGGGGCCGAAGTCGTGCGGAGCGTCCCAGCCGATCAGGCAGGCACCGGCCACGCGTCCGCCGGCGGGCAGCGGCAGTACGGCGAGGCCGCCGGGGCCGACGTCGGCGAGGGCCGGCTCCAGGTCGCCGGTGCCGGCGGGCCAGATCCTGGCGCGTCCCTCGCGCAGCGCGGCGGCGAGGGTGGGCATGGCCCGTACCGGTGCGTCCGGCCACTCGGTGCGCCATTCCAGGCGCCACAGCTCGGGCCAGGACTCGGGGTCGGGCGGGTCGAGGACGGTGACGACGAGCCGGTCGTTCTCCAGCTCGGCCAGCGCGATCCGGTCGGCCCTGAGCGGTCTGCGCAGGGCGGCGACGACGGCCTGGCTGACGTCGCGGACGGTCCCGGCGGTGGCCAGCGCGGCGGCGAGCCGCTGGACGCGGGCGACGTCGGTCACGTCCGGGCGCAGGGTGGAGGCGTCGGCGACGGTCCCCACCAGGCGGGCGGGCCGGCCGTCGCCGCCGGGCAGCAGGCGTCCGCTGAGCCGCAGCCACTTCGGCGGGCCGGTGGGCTGGAGCACCCGGAACTCCAGCTCGCGCTCGCCGATCGTCATGTGGTCGGACTCGGTCACCGACATCAGCGACGGCAGGTCCTCCGGCACGGTGAGGCCGAGCAGCGTCTCGACCTTGCCGTCGAATTCCCCGGGGGCGAGGCCGAACAGGCGCAGGATGTCGTCGCCGACCTCCGCGCGGCCGGTGTCCATGGCCAGGGTGAAGGCGTCCGGCTGGAGGGCACCGGACTCGGGGGTGCCGACGGCCTCGGCCGGGGCGGGGCAGGTCATGGCCCCGGCGATCAGTCCGAGGCACTCTCGGTCGTCGGCGTCGAATCCGTCCGGGCGCTCGGTCAGGACGAGCAGGCAGCCGCCGCCGTCCCCGCGCACCGGCAGGACGGCCAGCGAGAAGCCGCTGGACGGCACGTGCCGGGACTCCGCCGATCCGGCGAACTCCTCCGGTCCGATCCACACCGTCTCGCCCCCGCGGTGGGCGTCGGCGACCGGGGAGCCGCCCTCCGCGGGATAGCTGTCGCGGACGCCGTACAGGGTGCGCGGCACACCGGCCGACGCGACCAGGCAGAGCAGGTCGCGGTCGTCGCCGGGCGTGTACAGCGCGGCCAGGGAGGCGCCCGCGAAGACCAGCGTCTGCTCGAGGATCCCGCGCAGCCGCTCCTCCGGCCCCGGCGCTGCCGCGATCGCCTTCAGGGCACCCTCGGCACGCAGCGCCCTCGGTCCGCGTTCCGCAGTGCCCTCTTCGACCACGTCGCCATTACAGCGCTTATGGGACATGTGCGCAGCCCCTACGGATCGGCTACCGGCGATCGGGGGCACATCGGGGGCTCACGGACGGACGCTGCGCGCCGCCGGGCGGGTGCGGGCGGATCCCTTCCGGTGGCACGGGGCGGACACGCGTCGCGCGTCGCCGATACGCGGTGCGGACCGCCGACCCCTCCCGTCGGGTGCCGGGGCGGCGGTCCGCAGGACGTGCCGTCAGCCCGTCGGCCCCGAGCCGTCGTCGCCGCCGACTCCCGCGTCACCTGCACCTGCACCAGCACCGGCGTCGCCCGCGTCACCGCCACCGGCGCCCGCGTCCCCGGCGCCGGCACCACCCGCACCGGCGTCCCCGAGGGTGGCGCCGACCGCCTCCAGGGCGGTGGTGACCGGCTGGAAGAAGGTCTCGCCGCCGACCGTGCAGTCGCCGCTGCCGCCGGAGGTCAGGCCGACCGCGAGGCCGTCCCGCGTGAACAGGGACCCGCCGCTGTCGCCCGGCTCGGCGCAGACGTCGGTCTGTATGAGGCCGGTGACGGTGCCCTCGGGGTAGTTGACGGTGGCGTCCAGGCCGAGGACCTGACCGTCGGCCAGTCCGGTCGTGCTGCCCATCCGGAAGACCTCCTGGCCGACCGCGGCCTCGGCGGCCCGGCTGATCGGCAGGGTCTGGTCGCCGAGGTTCACCTCGCTCGGGGCCTCGGTCGCCGGGTCGTCGTACTTCACGAGTGCGAAGTCCCCCTCGCCGGGGAAGACGGCCTGGTCGACGGTGGCGACCGGCTGCCCGCCCTGTGCGTCGGACCACTGGTCGGCCGCGACCCCGCAGTGACCTGCCGTCAGGAAGGCGGGCGAGCCGTCGCCCGCGGTGACGTTGAAGCCGAGCGAGCAGCGCGCTCCGCCGCCGAAGATCGCGTCGCCGCCCGAGGCGAAGGTCTTGAAGGTGCCGGCGGACTTCCGCACCGTCGCCATGCCGGAACCGAGGCTCTCCACGGTGGACTCCAGGCGGTCCCACCGGTCGCCGGTGACGGTGCTGTCGGCGGTCACCAGGATCTTGTTGGTGCGCGGGTCGATCGCCCACGAGGTGCCGGGGATGCTCGCCTCGGACTTCAGGGTCCGGGCGCCGCTGCGCAGTTCCCCCATGCTGTTGTCGACCTCGCGGACCTCCGCGCCCGCCTGCTTCGCCCGCGCGACGACCTGGTCGTCCTGGCCGGGGACGACGTTGACGACGAGCCGCTGCGCGCCGGAGTCGTAGTAGGAGCCGGCGAAGGTGTCGCCGAACAGGCCGGCGAGCCGTGTGGCGAGATCCGACGCGTCCGCCGACTTGAGGGTCCTGGGCGCCGCGGCGGCCTCGTCCGAGGAGCCGCCGTCCTGCGAGGCGTTGGCGTTCGGCAGCAGGATCGCGGCCGCGCCGAGCGCGACCACACCGCCCGCCGCCATCGCGGCCCTGCGCTTCGGGATTCGCTTGTGACTCAACCTACTCGACCTCCTGGGACCGGGGTGGGTGTCCGCCGGTCCGGCAGCTGTTGGGGGCGCCTGGACGGCTGTTGGTACGCACGGGCCGGGCGGGGTGTTCAGACGGGCCGCCCGGCCGCACCCCGGCGCGGGCCGTTTCACGCCACCCCTCGACACCCTCCGCGTTCACCCGGCGACGCAGTGTCCCGGCCGCCGAGCGGAATGACCGCTTCAGCGAATCTGCACACCGAATGCCCAACCCGGTCACTCCCGTCGGCGCATCTGCACAAGCCCGCGGCGGCCCCTACGTCTTTGGGGCCGGAGTGTCCCAATCGCCTCCGCGCGGGCAAGGGATCGCGCGGGCCGATCTCGCCCACCGTGTGAAGAAGTCGCCGCGAAGGAGTGCGCGCTCCTGCACGCTTGGGTGCCCGGGCGTCGCAAGTGCGCTGGTGGGAGGGGTGATTGATTGGAAGCCCGGACCGGCCGCGTGCTTTGATCCATCGCACCGCGGGGGCCGCGGAGGGCTCTGGAAACGGGCGCCCGGTGCCCGCGGTCGCGGCCGTCATCTGTCCCCAGAGGGGGCCGCTCCCCCCTTGTGAAAATGGCTATACGAAGGGAAGTTCCCACATGAACTCCACCCCCCAGGTTGAGACCGTCGAGATCTCCGACGCCGACCTCGACAACGTCTCCGGCGGCCTGAACGTGAACGCCGTCGGCACCGTCACCGGCCTGGTGGACGGCATCGCCCCGGTCTCCGGCCTGGTCAACACGGTCGTCGGCACGGTCGAGGGCGCCACCGGCCTGAACACCGCCCCGGTCACGGGCCTGGTCGCCGGTCTCTGATCGCGTCCTTGCGTCGCTGAGTCCCGGAGCCGTCCAGGCTCCGGGACTTTTCGGCCGTTCTCGATCTCCGGCCGTTCCCCGTCTGCGGCCGCTCTCATCAAGCCCTGGATACGTCAGCCGTGCAGTTCCGCCAACAGGCCCTCTCCAAACTCCAGTCACCGGAAGAGCTCGATCTCCCGGTGCGTTTCGCCCGTCCCCAGGGCTGGCTGGTGCTGTCCGTGACCGTCGTCGCGATGGCCGCCGCGTCCGTGTGGGCGGTGGGCGGCTCGGTGACCTCCACCGTTTCCGCGCCCGCCGTCCTCACCCACGGGCAGGGCAGTTACCTGCTCCAGAGCCCCGTCTCCGGGCAGGTCACCGCGGTCCTCGCCCGCCCGGGGCAGCGGCTGGGCGCCGACGCCCCCGTGCTGAAGGTCCGTACCGCCAAGGGCGAGACCGTGGTCCGCACCGTCGACGCCGGCCGGGTCAGCGCGCTCGCGGCGACCGTCGGGCAGATCATCGGTACCGGCGCGAACGTCGCCTCGGTGGAGAAGGTCGCCCACGCCGACGACCCCCTCTACGCCACCGTCTACGTCCCCGCCGAGAACGCCGCCGCCATCCCCGCGCACGCCTCCGTCGACCTGACCGTGCAGTCGGTGCCGACGCAGCAGTACGGCGTGCTGCACGGCGAGGTGAAGTCCGTGGACCGCTCGGCCCAGTCGGCACAGACGATCGGTGCCTTCCTCGGGGACAGCGCGCTCGGCGAGCAGTTCACCGAGGACGGCAGGCCGGTGGCCGTGACGGTGCGGCTGGAGACCTCCACGGCCACGAAGAGCGGCTACGAGTGGTCCTCGGCCGACGGACCGCCGTTCGAACTGACCTCCATGACCCTGGCCTCGGGCTCGATCCGGCTGGCCGACCAGCGTCCCGTCGATTGGCTGCTGCCGTGAGCACCGCACAGGAGACCCGGGGCAGGCGCCGCGCCGCCCCGCCGAGGCGCAGCGTGCCCAAGAGCCGCGCGAAGACCGTCCGCACGCCCACGGTGCTTCAGATGGAGGCCGTGGAGTGCGGTGCCGCCTCCCTCGCCATGGTGCTGGGGCACTACGGCCGCCACGTCCCGCTGGAGGAGCTGCGGATCGCCTGCGGCGTCTCCCGCGACGGCTCCCGGGCGAGCAACCTGCTGAAGGCCGCGCGGAGTTACGGGTTCACCGCCAAGGGCATGCAGATGGACCTGGCCGCGCTCGCCGAGGTGACGGCACCGGCCATCCTCTTCTGGGAGTTCAACCACTACGTCGTCTACGACGGCATGGGCCGCCGGTTCGGGCGGCGCGGGGTGTTCATCAACGACCCGGGCAAGGGCCGCCGTTTCGTGTCCCTGGAGGACTTCGACGGCTCCTTCACCGGTGTGGTGCTGACCATGGAGCCCGGTGACGGCTTCACCCGCGGCGGCCGCAAGCCCGGTGTGCTCGGCGCGATGCCCGCCCGGCTGCGCGGGACCGCGGGCACGCTGCCCGCCGCGGTGCTGGCGAGCCTGCTTCTGGTGGCGGTCGGCGCGGCGGTGCCCGCGCTCAGCCGCACCTACATCGACATGTTTCTCATCGGGGGGCAGACGTCGCTGCTCGGCGTGCTGTTCGCGTCGATGGGGGCCTGTGTCCTGCTCACGGTGGTGCTGACCTGGCTCCAGCAGGCCAACCTGCTGCACGGCCGCATCATCTCCTCCACCCTCTCCAGCGCCCGTTTCCTGCGGCACCTGCTGCGCCTGCCGGTGACCTTCTTCTCCCAGCGCAGCCCCGCCGACCTGGTGCAGCGCCTCCAGTCGAACGACGCGGTCGCCGAGACGCTGGCCCGCGACCTCGCCGCGGCGGGCGTGGACGCGATCGTGGTCGTCCTGTACGCCGTGCTGCTGTACACGTACGACCCGCAGCTCACCTTCGTCGGCGTCGGGGTGGCGCTGCTCAACATCCTCGCGATGCGGGTCGTCATCCGGCTGCGCGCGACCCGTACGGCGAAGCTGCGGGCGGACACCGCGCGGCTGACCAACACCGCGTACACCGGCCTCCAGCTGATCGAGACGATGAAGGCGACCGGCGGCGAGGACGGCTACTTCCGCAAGTGGGCCGGCCAGCACGCCACCACGCTGGAGGAGCAGCAGCGGCTCGGGGTGCCCAGTGCCTGGCTCGGGGTGGTCGCGCCGACGCTGGCGACGCTGAACAGCGGGCTGATCCTGTGGATCGGCGGCATGCGCGCGGTCGAGGGGCACATCTCGGTCGGGCTGCTGGTCGCCTTCCAGGCGCTGGTGGTCCGCTTCACCGCCCCGCTGACCCGGCTGAACGGTGTCGCGGGCCGCATCCAGGACTTCGCGGCCGACGTGGCCCGGCTGAAGGACGTGGAGAACTTCCGGGCGGACCCCCTCTACGACCGTCCCGGCGGCGACTCCACGCGCCGGCTGCACGGTCACGTCGAGTTGCAGAACGTCTCCTTCGGCTACAACCCGCTCGACAAGCCGTTGCTGTCCGGTTTCGACCTGACCGTCGGGCCGGGGCAGCAGGTGGCGCTGGTGGGCGGTTCGGGCAGCGGCAAGTCGACGGTGTCGCGGCTGATCTCGGGCCTGTACGCGCCCTGGGACGGCGTGATCCGCGTCGACGGGCAGCGGCTCGACGACATCCCGCGCGGGGCGCTGGCCTCCTCGGTCTCCTTCGTCGACCAGGACGTGTTCCTGTTCGAGGGGTCGGTGCGCGACAACGTGGCGCTGTGGGACCCGTCGATCCCGGACGACGCCGTGGTGGACGCGCTGAAGGACGCCGCGCTCTACGACGTGGTGATGCGCAGGCCGGGCGGCATCCACAGCCCGGTCGAGCAGGACGGCCGCAACTTCTCCGGCGGGCAGCGCCAGCGCCTGGAGATCGCGCGGGCGCTGGTGCGCCGGCCGAGCATCCTGGTGCTTGACGAGGTGACCAGCGCGCTGGACGCGGAGACCGAGCTGGTGGTCATGGACAACCTGCGCCGGCGCGGCTGCGCCTGCGTGGTGATCGCGCACCGGCTCAGCACCGTGCGGGACAGCGACGAGATCGTCGTCCTGGAGCACGGCACGGTCGTGGAGCGCGGGCGGCACGCGGAGCTGGTGGCACACGGCGGCGCGTACGCGGCGCTGGTCGGGGAGCGGTGAGATGACGACCGTGCGGGAAGGACAGGGCGACCTCGTCCTCGGGGCGCTCGGCGCACTGGGCACCCGTGTCGACTGCGCCGGGTTCAACCGGCTCGACCTGGAGGGGCCGCAGGTGCTGTGGCTCGTGGTGTCCGGCGCGGTGGACCTGTTCGCGGTGGACGCGGCGGAGCAGGGCCACTGGCACCACCTGGGGCGCCTGGAGGCGGGCTCGGTGCTGCTCGGGCCGGTCACCGGGCCGCAGCACACGCTGGTGGCGCGCCCGCTGCGGGACTGCGTCGTGCACCGCATCGGGCTGCGCGAGCTGTACCAGCCGGCGCACACCCAGACGTGGTCGTACGACGCGTACGGCAACCCGCAGTACGTGCCGCCGACGACGAGCCCGCTGGAGTACGCCCTCGCCCTCGGCGTGGGCCGGGGCCTGACCGTCCTCTTCCAGGCGCCGATGGCCGCGGAGCGGGCCGACGCGCCCGCCGACGACGACGTGTTCTGGATGCAGGTGCCGCCCGGCAGCGTGCAGTACGGGGCGGTGTACGGCGAGGAGGCGGCCGCCGACCTGCTGATGGACCCGGCGCTGTGGCAGTCCATGGTCGACCAGCAGTACCGGCTGCTCACCACCCTGGACCGCTGGATCGAGCAGCTGGAGCGCACCCACGAGACCCGTACCGCGGCCGGTATCAAGGCCGGTGAGGCGGTGCGCGCGCAGGCCGACCGGACGCTGCTGGCCTCCATCGGCAAGCGGTCGGCGCAGCGCACGACGGCCGCGGACGCCGACGCCACCCACGCGGCCTGCGCGCTGGTCGCCCGCGCCGCCGGGATCCCGCTGGCCGAGCCGGCCCGCAGCGGCACGGAGAGCGACCGGCTCGACCCCGTGGAACGCATCGCGCTCGCCTCACGCGTCCGCACCAGGTCCGTACGGCTGGAGGACCGCTGGTGGCGCGACGACGTCGGACCGCTGGTCGGGCACCGCACCCTTTCGGGGGCGCCGGTGGCGCTGCTGTGGCGGCGCGGCGGTTATGTGGCCGTCCACCCGGCGACCGGACGTGAGACGCCGGTGGAGAAGGCGAACGCCGGGGAGTTCGAGCCGCGCGCGGTGATGTTCTACCGTCCGCTGCCGGAGCGCCGGCTCAGTCCGCTGCGGCTGCTGCGGTTCTGCCTGACGGGCACGCGCCGGGACCTGACCGGGCTGCTGCTCGCCGGTCTGGTGACGGTGGGTCTCGGCGCGCTGGTGCCGGTCGCGACGGGCAAGGTGCTCGGCGAGTTCGTGCCGAAGGCGCAGACCGGGCTGATCGTGCAGGTGTGTCTCGCGGTGATGCTGAGCAGCGTCGTCGCGGCGGCCTTCATGCTGTTGCAGAACCTGACCATCCTGCGCCTGGAGGGCCGGATCGAGGCGACGCTCCAGCCCGCGGTGTGGGACCGGCTGCTGCGGCTGCCGACCAGGTTCTTCACCGGGCGTTCCACCGGCGAGCTGGCGAGCGCGGCCATGGGCATCAGCGCGATCCGCCGGCTCCTCGCGGGGGTCGGTCCCACGGTGGCCCAGTCGGTGACGGTCGGGGCGGTGAACCTGGTGCTGCTGCTGTGGTTCAGCGTGCCGATGGCGCTCGCGGCGATCGGCATGCTGGTGGTCGTCGCCGGGGTGTTCCTGGGGCTCGGGCTGTGGCAGGTGCGCTGGCAGCGGCGGCTGGTCAAGCTCACCAACAAGCTGAACAACCAGGCGTTCCAGACCCTGCGCGGGCTGCCCAAGCTGCGGGTGGCGGCGGCCGAGAACTACGCCTACGCGGCCTGGGCGGAGCAGTTCGCGCACAGCCGGGAACTCCAGCAGCGGGCGGGGCGGATCAAGAACCTGAACGCGGTCCTCGGCGCGGTGTACCTGCCGCTGTGCACGCTGCTGATGTTCATGCTGCTGGCCGGTCCGGCCCGCGGTTCGATGTCGGCGGCGGAGTTCCTCACCTTCAACGCGTCGGCGACGATGCTGCTGACGTCGGTCACCCAGCTGACCGGGGCGTTCGTTTCGGGGGTGGCGGCGCTGCCGCTGTTCGAGGAGATCAGGCCGGTCCTGGACGCCACGCCCGAGGTGCGGACGGCGAGCACCCGGCCGGGGCCGCTGTCGGGGGCGATCGAGGCGCGCCGGCTGTCGTTCCGGTACACGGACGACGGTCCGCTGGTCCTGGACGACGTCTCCTTCGACGTGCGCCCCGGCGAGTTCGTCGCGGTCGTCGGCCCCAGCGGCTGCGGCAAGTCCACGCTGCTGCGCCTGCTGATCGGCTTCGACCGGCCGCTGTCGGGCAGTGTCCTGTACGACGGTCAGGACCTGGCCGCGCTGGACCAGTCGGCGGTGCGCCGGCAGTGCGGGGTGGTGCTCCAGCACGCGCAGCCGTTCACCGGCTCGATCCTGGACGTCATCTGCGGCACCGAGCCGTACACGCCGGAGGAGGCGATGGCGGCGGCCGGGATGGCGGGACTCTCGGAGGACATCGAGCGGATGCCGATGGGCCTGCACACCATCGTGTCGGGCAGCGGCGCGGTCTCCGGGGGCCAGCGGCAGCGGCTGATGATCGCGCAGGCGCTGATCCGCCGGCCGCGCATCCTCTTCTTCGACGAGGCGACCAGCGCGCTGGACAACGAGACGCAGCGCACGGTGATCGAGTCCACCAAGGCGCTGAACGCCACCCGCGTGGTGATCGCGCACCGGCTGTCCACGGTGCTGGACGCCGACCGCGTGATCGTGATGGAGGACGGCAGGGTCGCCCAGCAGGGCCCGCCGGCCGAGTTGCTCGCGGACACGGGCGGCCGGCTGCACGAGCTGGTGCGGCGGCAGCTGGCCTGATCGGCGCTCGAATGGGTACCTGTTGCCCTCATGCGTACCAGCGTGGTGGATGTGGGGTCGAACACGGTCCGGCTCATGGTGGCGGACGCCGAGGGCGGCGTTCCGCTGCCGGTGCACACCGCGAAGTGGCGGCTGCGGCTGTCGGAGCAGGTCCGGCCGGGCGGACCGGTCCCCGAGGAGGCCGTGGAGCGGCTCGTCGAGGCGGTCGCCGACGCGAGCCGGACCGCCGACCGGTGGGGGGCGTCGGGCCCGCTGGCCTTCGCGACCGCGGTGGTGCGCGCCGCGCCGAACCGGCGTGAGGTGCTGCGCACCGTCCACGCCCGCACCGGCGTGGCGCTGTGCACCCTGCCGGGCGAGGTGGAGGCGGAGCTGACGTTCCTCGGGGCCCGGCGCTGGATGGGCTGGCGGGCGGGACCGCTCGCGCTGCTGGACATCGGCGGCGGCTCGCTCGAGGTCGCGTTCGGGCGTGGCCGGCTGCCCGGCTTCGTGGCCTCGCTGCCGCTGGGGGCGGCCCGGCTGACCCACGAGTTCCTGGCCGGCGGCCGGGACCCGGCGTCGTCGGACCAGGTCAGGGCGTTGCGTCGCAGGGTCCGCCACCAGCTGCGGGACGTGGCGGCGCGGATCCGCTGGGAGGGGCCGCGGACCGCCGTGGCCACCTCGCGGACCTTCCAGCAGCTGGGCCGGCTGTGCGGTGCCCCGCCCGGCCGGCACGGGCCGTTCACGGAGCGGCGGATGCTCTGCTCGGACCTCGGGGAGGCGGTCGGCAGGCTGGCCGCGCTGTCCGCCGCCGAGCGGGCCCGGCTGCCCGGCATCTCGGCACCGCGCTCCGCGCAGAGTCTGGCCGGCGCCGTCGTGGGGCACACGGCGATGAAGCTGACCGGTCTGGAGTCGGTGACGCTGTGCCCGTGGGCGATCCGGGAGGGCATCCTGCTGCGCCACATCGAGGACGGCCCGTCCTGGTGGGCGGAGACGGTCCGCCACAGCGACGAGGCCGCGGCCCCGGCACCGGTGCCGCTGCGCCTGGCGTCGGCGTCGCACTGAACCGACCGGGCACGCGTACCGCACGAACCGCACCACCCGCAGGAAACGCACGACGAGAAGCGAGAAGGAGGACCCCGTGTCCAGGAACGGCGAGCACGACCGCAAGCAGCCCGAGACCGCCGTCGAGGAGGTGCTGCGCGAGATCGAGGAGTCCAGGCCCCGCGACGCGGAGTCGGACGAGGGCGGGCACCGGGGCGAGGCGGGCGACGCCACGTCTCCGAACACCGGCGCCCAGAAGGACGCCGAAGGCGAGTGACGCGCCGCTCCGCGCGGGCCGGGTGCCGCGGCGTTGTCCGGGTACTCGCGGCGCATGGAGTACGACCGTGAAGGACCACAGCTGCCGACGCCCCGGGGACCGGTCTCCGAGGCCGTCGGCGCCCGGCTGCGCGGGACGGGCCCGCTGCCGGCCCCCGAGACCGTCGCCGTCGCGTCGGTGTACGGCGACGACCTCCAGCTCGCCCTGTACCAGTGCTACGAGCTGCACTACCGGGGATTCGCGGGCGTCCGCCCCGACCTCGAGTGGGACCCGGAGCTGCTGGGCGTCCGGGCCGCGCTGGAGCGGCGCTTCCTGGCCGCCCTGCGGGCCGACACCCCCGTCCACGCGAGCGTGGCGGACGCGGTCGGGGCACTGCTCGTCGAACCCGTCCACGGTGAGGGTGTCAGCCACTTCCTGCGGGACGAGGGCGAGTTGTGGCAGCTGCGCGAGTACGCGGCCCAGCGCTCCCTGTACCACCTCAAGGAGGCCGACCCGCACGCCTGGGTGCTGCCGCGGCTGTGGGGCCGCTCGAAGGCGGCGATGGCGGCGGTGGAGTTCGACGAGTACGGCGGCGGCCGCGCCGACCGGGTGCACGCCCGCCTGTTCGCCGGCCTGATGAGCGATCTGGGCCTGGACACGACGTACGGGGCCCATCTCGACGCCGCCTCGGCCCAGTGCCTGGCCACGGTGAACATGATGTCCCTGTTCGGTCTGCACCGGTCCCTGCGCGGCGCGCTGGTGGGGCATTTCGCGGCGGTGGAGATCACCTCGTCGCCCGGTTCCCGACGGCTCGCCGAGGCGATGCGCCGCACCGGTGCCGGACCGGCCGCCGAGTACTTCTACGACGAGCACGTGGAGGCCGACGCGGTGCACGAGCAGATCGTGCGGCACGAGGTGATCGACGGGCTGCTGGAGCAGGAACCGCAGCTGGCGGCGGACGTCGTGTTCGGCATCGACGCCACCGGGCACCTCGAGGACCGCTTCGGCGCCCGGCTGCTGGCCGACTGGAGGGCGGGGCGGTCGTCGCTGCGCACGCCGCTGCCGGCCGCACCGCCCCCGCGTGCGGGAAGTGCTCATATCTCGTGACGACCGGGGTACCTGGGGTCCGTGAATTTCATGGTGCTACCGGGCGTGTACGCCCCTCAGGAGGACACCGCCCTGCTGGCCGGGGCGCTGTCCGACGAGCCGCTCCCACCGGGCGCGGCCGTGCTCGACGTGGGCACCGGCACGGGCGCCCTCGCCGTGGCGGCGGCGCTGCGGGGCGGCCGGGTGACCGCGGTGGACGTGTCGTGGCGCGCGGTGTGCGCCGCGCGGCTCAACGCCGCCAGGGCCGGGCTGCGGATCCGCGTCCGGCACGGCAACCTCTTCACGCCCGTACGCGGTGAGTCGTTCGACCTGGTGCTGGCCAACCCGCCGTATGTCCCGGCGCCCGCCGGCGGCCACCCGCCGCACGGCGCCGCCCGGGCCTGGGACGCGGGTCACGACGGCCGCATGATCCTGGACCGGATCTGCCTGGAGGTGCCCCGGCTGCTGCGCCCCGGGGGTGTGCTGCTGCTCGTGCAGTCGGCGCTCAGCGATCCCGCGAGGACCGAGGCGCTGCTGCGCGAGGCGGGCCTGAAGGCCGCGGTGACCCGGCGCCGTCGGATCGCGTTCGGTCCCGTGGTGCGCGGCCGGGAGCGCTGGCTGCGGCAGCGCGGGCTGCTGCCCCGGGCCGCGTACGAGGAGGAGCTGGTGGTCGTCCGTGCCGAACTCCCCGTCTGACCCGCCGCGTCCCTCCGACCCGCAGCGCCCGTCCGACCCGCAGCGCCCGTCCGACCTGCCGCCCCCGTCCGACCCGCCGCGCGTTTCCGGGGCCCCGCGCCGGATCAAGGTCCAGCGCCGGGGGCCGCTCCTGGTGGAAGGGCCGGTGGAGGTGGAGCTGGAGGACGGGACGACGGTGTCCTCCGACCGCTTCCGGGTCGCGCTGTGCACCTGCCGCCGCAGCCGGCGCTTCCCCTGGTGCGACACCAGCCACCGCGCCCGGTCGTCCGGGGCGGATGACGGGCCGGCCACCAAGGAGTGACCGGCCCGGTGTTCGGGAGGACGGCGGACGGCCCCACTCCGTCCGCCGTCCCCGGTGCGGGCCCGCGGGACCCGTACGGCGTCCGCTCGCACTCCCCAGTGGCGAGCGGCCGGTCACTCCGCACGGTCCCGGCGGTCCCGGTCCCTCAGAACGTGAAGACGCTCGCGCTGCCCGCGTTCTTCACGCACTCGTTGGCGAAGGTGCGTTCGTAGGAGAGGCGCCGGCCCTGCCAGACCCCGTCGACGGTGACGACCACGGGGGCGTACTCCCGGGTGCACATCACCGACTCCTCGGCGGCCAGGGCGCCCGGGTCGCCGTGCGCGGCGCGCAGCTCGGCGCAGGCCGCGTCGGCCGCCGGGTGGGTGCCGGAGGCGGTCGGGGCACAGGTCAGGGTGACCGCGCGCAGGGGTGCGGCGGTGGCAGCGCTCTCTCCGTGCCCCACGGTCAGCACCAGGGCCGAGGGGGCGTAGAGCGACGCGGGGGCGGTGGCCGGGGAGGCGAGAGAAGCCCCGGCGAGGGGCCCGCAGACGGCGGTGGCCGTCAGGCCCAGAGTCGCTGCCCAGCGCGCGGTGTTCCGCATTGTGTGCATCCTTCCGCTCGTTTCGAGGGTGGTGCCGGTCCGGCTCGGTCGGTGCCGGGAACGGCGAGCGCGAGTCTGCCGAGTCCGGCACCGAAACTCATCTCGACCCCATGGGTTTCGGTAACCTTGGGTATTCAATCAGTGGCGTGAAGTTACGGAGTTAGAACGTTCCAAGTCCGGAACTGGGCGTTTCTTGATCGATTATTGAGAACAGAACTGGCCGAATGGCGTGATCCATACGTTCGCCAATAGGCCGGAAACACCCCCGAAACAGGCCCGCCGACCCTGACGGCCACCCCCGGATACCCACGGGTATGGTGCCCGCAGCGCGAGCTCGACGACGAGAGGCGGACGTGGGATGCCGAAGCACTGGGCGGACTTCCAGTACGAGATCTACCTGAACGGCATGACGGGCGCGGTTCCGCGGCTGCCCACCGACCTGACCCGGCTGGAGGAGCTCACCGAACGGCGCCTGGGCCCCGGCCCGTTCGGGTACGTCGCGGGCAGCGCGGGGGACGGCAGCACCGCCCGCGCCAACCGGGCGGCGCTGGCCAGGCGCCGGATCGTCCCGCGCATGCTGCGGGACGTGCACGAGCGTGACCTGCGCGTCGAGGTGCTGGGCCGCGCTCTGCCCGCACCGCTGGCGCTGGCGCCGGTCGGCGTCCTGTCGATCATGCATCCGGACGCGGAGTCCGCCGCCGCCCGGGCCGCCGCCTCGCAGGGTGTCCCCTACATCCTGTCCTCCGCCTCCAGCACACCCATGGAGCAGGTCGCCGAGGCGATGGGCGACGCCGAGCGCTGGTTCCAGCTGTACTGGCCGAGGGACCGCGAGGTGGCCCGCAGTTTCCTGGACCGCGCCCGGGCGGCCGGGTACACGGCGCTGTTCGTCACGCTGGACACACCCCTGCTGTCGTGGCGCCCGCGCGACCTCGACCAGGCGTACCTGCCGTTCCTGCACGGGGTGGGCACCGCCAACTACTTCTCCGACCCCGCGTTCCAGGCCGGTCTGGCCAAGCCCGTGCACGAGGACCCGAACGCGGCCGTGATGCATTTCGTCGGCATGTTCTCGGATCCCGCCAAGTCCTGGCCCGACCTGGCCTTCCTGCGGGAGAACTGGGACGGTCCGATCGTCCTCAAGGGCGTCCTGCACCCCGACGACGCGCGACTCGCCGCCGACGCCGGGATGGACGGTGTGGTGGTGTCCAATCACGGCGGCCGTCAGGTGGCCGGTTCCGTCGCGGCGGCCGACGCCCTGCCTCGGGTGGTGGACGCAGTCGGCGACCGGCTGACGGTGCTGTTCGACAGCGGTGTCCGCACCGGCGACGACGTCTTCAAGGCCCTGGCGCTCGGCGCGCGTGCGGTGCTGCTGGGCCGTCCCTACGCCTACGGGCTCGGTCTGGACGGTCAGGCCGGCGTGGAGCACGTGATCCGCTGCCTGCTCGCCGAACTCGACCTCACCCTGGCCCTGTCCGGGCACGCCTCACCGGCCACGCCGGGGCGCGCCGACCTCGCCGAGGACCCGGTGTGAGGGGACGGCGGCGGCGCCGTCCCCCCGGAAGGTGCGGGTTCCCTCAGCCGCCGGACAGGTCCACGGCTCGCGCGCCCGGGGCGTCGGTGCGGGCGATCGACAGGGAGCCCTCGGCCTCCGGCACCGGCTCGGCGCGCCAGCGCTGGTCGTCGGAACCGTCGTGCACCTTGACGACGATGTCGGCGTCCGGGGCACGGGTGGTGGTGGCGAGCGCGAGCATCTTCTGCCCGCGGGGCACCAGTTCCCCCTGCTCGGTGCGGTCGTAGCGCACGTCGTCGCCCCGCCCGGTGCCCTTGTCGGCGCAGGTACCGAGGATGACGACGCCGGCGTCCGCCCGCGAGTCCAGACACAGCCCGGGATCGGCGACGCTGCGCAGCAGCCCGTCGTCCTCGTGGGTCCACTGCTGGGTCCACGCCTCGGAGCACCCGGCCAGCCGGGCACCCGCCCCGACCCTGGGCTCGCCCCGTACGTCGAGGCAGAGACCGGCGGCGACGTTGCGCAGCCGGGTGCGGTCGGCGGACGTGGGCAGGCCGGCCGCGCCGGGCGGTTTCGGACGGCTCGTCGCGGACGTCTCGCCGTCGACGGCGCTGGTGGAGGCGGCCGGATCGGCGCCACCGCCGTCGTAGGACCACACGCTCACCACCAGCACGATGGCGAGCACTCCGGCGGAGGCGGCGCCGACCTGCCTGAGCACCGACCGGCCCGAGCGCGGCGGGCCCGGCCTCCTGCGCACGGGAACGGGGATCCGGGCCAGCAGCCCGGGGCGTGAGCCGCGGTGCCGGGCGGCGCCCTTGGCCAGTGCGCCCAGCGTCGCACGCGCCGGACGCGAGTCGAGATAGCGCCGGGCGCCCCAGCCGAGCACGGCCTCGGCGATCAGGGTGCCCAACTCCCTCTCGAAGTGACCGAGTTGGTCAGCCGCGTGCCGGCAGTGACGGCAGTCCGCCAGATGCTTGCGGACGTCCGGCAGCAGGGCACCGCCCCGACGGATCGGAACATCGAGCAGCCGGCCCTGGAAGCGGCACTCCTGACTCGGCGCGAGCTGCCGGTGGGCGTCCAGACAACCTTCGCGGAATTTCTCACGCGCTTGTTCGAGAGTGGCCGACGCGGTGTCGGTGTCCATGCCGAGCAGACCGGCCGGGACGGTTATGGACTCCCCTTCGACTTCCGTGTGCCACAGCAAACAACGGGCCGGTCCGGGAAGAGAGGCGAATGCCCGGGCGGCCAGCGTGCGGTTTTCCGGAGTCAGCGACTTCGCGGCCCGCATACCGCGCCCGCCCGCGGGTTTGAGCAGCTGCGGCAGCACCGCGGATATCGCGTCGTCCGCGGACCACTGGCGGACCGTGTCACGCACGGCCACCAGCAGGCGCGGGCGCAGCGCGGTGGCCGGTTCGCCCTGGGCGAGACGGGCCAGCACCCGCTGCCAGGCGGCGGCCGTGACCATGGCGGTGACCTCGGCCGACGTGGCGAGACAGATGGTCGCGTAGTCGTGCGCGGGCTGCCAGTGGCGGGCCATCAGCAGCGCGGCGATCCGGGCGGCCTCGCTCTGCGGACCGTCCCGGAGCCGTGCGGCCAACAACTCGTCGGACTCCCCGTGGTCCCCGCCGGAGGGCGGTTGGACGGGCCGGGGAGGGTGGGGGGTGGGCACTGAGATGTTTCCTTCCCACGCGCAGGTGACTCAGAAGTTCGGAGCGCCGAAAAGGACCCACGGATTGGTGTGTACCTCTTGGGCAGCGCACGGGAGGCGTGAATTCGCCATGGCGAAATCGGACCCGGCCCGTCAAAGCGCGTGCGAGACCCGGCCTTTACCCCCCGCACGGGTGCTTCACTCTCGCACAAACCACTCATGGTCAACAAGGCGACCGGGCAACCTCGGCCGCCTTTGAAAGAAGGTCAGAATCCACGGCACGGCAAGAGGGCCGCACCGGCTTTCCGCATTCTCTCGGGCGGAAGCGGTGCGGCCCTCGACGGGGACGGCGGCGGAGTCAGGCGGTCGGGCGGTCAGCCGGTGAGGCGGTCAGCCCTGGTCCGCCACGAAGGAGGCCATCCGGGCCAGTGCGGCGTTCCAGTTGATGGTGTGCTCGTTGGTCGACCAGGACTGGATGTCGTCGATGAAGCAGAACTGACCGACGCAGCCCTGGAGTTTGCTCTGCGCGTAGGGGTCCTGGATGCTCGAGTTCGGACCGCCGGACAGGGTGCCGTCGGGCGGCGCGGGCAGGGTGGGATCGAGCTGGTGGGCGTACCAGCGGCTGTGCTGGTTGTGTGCGTTGGCCTCGCCGTATCCGGTGACGTACGACATGTTCAGCGCGTTGCGGCCGAGGATGTAGTCCATGCTCTGGACGGCGCCGTCACGGTACTTGGAGCCGCCGGTGATGTCGTAGGCGGTGGCGATGACGACCGCGTTGTTGAGGACCTGGTGGCTGGAGCCCCAGTCGTAGACGTTGCCGTCGGGGGCGTAGGGCATGCCGTAGGGGTGGGCCCTCAGCGTGGCCAGGTAGCCGTCGGCGCCCTGGACGACGGAGCGGCGGACCTTGTCCCGGCCGGGGAGCCGGCTGGGGACGGTCGCCAGGTCGAGGCGGGCGGCGGCCGCGGTGCGCGCCCAGTCGAAGCCGATCGGGCCGAAGATGTCGGCGGTGTGGACCGGGGAGTTCAGCACGTACTCCTTGAAGTCCCGCTCCCCCGTCGTCAGGTACAGCTCGGCCGCGGCCCAGTAGAACTCGTCGGCGACCTCGTTGTCCGGGTAGGCGCCGCCGCCGATGCCGTCGCTCTCGTCGGCGAGCAGGTCCGGGTGGGCGAGCGCCGCCTTCCACGCGGTCCGGGCCGCGTCGAGCGCCTTGGCGGCGAACTCCCGGTCGTAGGGGCGGTACAGACGGGCGGCCTGCGCGGCCGTCGCGGCCAGGTTGAGGGTGGCCGCGGTGGTCGGCGGGTGCAGCTCGCGCTTCTGCGGGTCGTCGCTCGGCAGCAGCGGCAGCCCGGTCCACTGCTCGTCGTGGATCTTGTGGTGCGCCATCCCGGCCAGCGGCTGCCCGTCCGGCACCTGCATCTTCAGCAGGAAGTCCAGCTCCCAGCGGGCCTCGTCGAGGATGTCCGGCACCCTGTTGCCGCTCTCGGGGATGTCGAGCGAACCGTCGCCCAGCTTGCGCGGCTCCCCGGTGCGGGCGTGCAGTGAGCGCTCGTAGGTGCTCAGCAGCTCCCAGGTGGAGATGCCGCCGTTGACGACGTACTTGCCGTGGTCGCCGGCGTCGTACCAGCCGCCGGAGACGTCGAGGGTGTAGTCGCACACGCCGGGCTGGCAGGGCACCTCGGTGTCGCCCTGGTTGGGTGCCGTGCCCACGTGTCCGGCGGGGCGGCCGTAGCCCGGGCGGAGTTCGTCGCTGATGGCGACGCCGCTGCGCTGGGTGTAGTAGTACTTCGCCGAGTCCAGGCGCAGCCGTTCGTAGGCGGCCGTGCCGATGTCGAACGGGCGGCTGGTCTCGCCGTCGGCGACCAGTGTGTAGCCCTCGCCGCGCTTCTTGTAGCGGCCGAAGTCGATCGAGTGGACGTTCTGCCCGGAGGAGGCGTCGACGCCGCGCGGCCTGCTCCAGCCGTGGGCGACGACCCGTCCGCCGTCGTTCTTCAGCTGCCAGCGCAGGCGCGACGTCGCGTCGGTGACGAGGGTGGCGTTCTTCGGCCCCGACGGCAGGTAGGCGACCTGGTTCACCCGCACCCGCGGCCCGGTGTCCGGCACGTACGGCTCCGGTGCCACGCCGCCCAGCAGGGACACGTCGTCCACGCAGAACCGCCAGGCGTCGGGCGTGCCGCCGAGCTGGAAGCCGACCTGGCCCTGAGCGGTGTCGACGGGCGAGGTGAAGGTGTACGAGTAGGTGTTGCCGGACACGCTCAGCTGCGGGCTGATCTCGTAGTACGTGTCGTACGGGGACACCGACAGGCCGACGATCGCCCGGACCACGTGGTCGGCGGGCGTACCGGTGGCTGTGAAGGAGAACTTGTACGACTCCCCCGCCACCAGGGTGACGTCGTTCTGGCCGAGGGCCGCGTCCCAGCGGTTGGCGGTGCCGCCGGGTGCGTCGGCGCACAGCCGGCCGTCGGTCACGGCGGCGGTGACGTTGCTGCTCGTCCACCAGGAGTCCGTGCCGTTGTCGAAGGTGCCGTTCCTGACCTGCTCGGTCTCCTCGGCGCCGGCCGGGGCGGCGGGCAGCGCGGTGACGGCCGCCGCCAGCAGGGCCGTCAGGGAGACGAGCGCGGTTCTGCGTCTTTTCACGTCCGGGCTCCTCGGGGGAGGTGGCGCTCACTCGAAAATGGGAGCGCTCCCAAATGCGGTCGCAGGCCATGCTTGTGGCAGACATGACATGCCGTCAACGGTCCGGACGGGACCGGTTTTCCCGACCGGTTCCCGACCGGTTCCCGTCCGGACCGTGGTAGGGCGGTTCAGGCGGCGGGTGCCTCCAGGCGGCTGACCCGGACCGCTCCCCGCGCCTCGCCGGGGTGACTGCTGGTCAGCGTGAGGCGGATCCGGGACCCGCGCAGCGGACGGAAGCCGATGACCGTGGGCGCGTCGGAGGCGGTGGCCCACTCGGTCCGCACGTCCGTGGCCGCACGCCAGGCACGGCCGTCCCAGACGGCGACCTCGACGGCCTTGGGCAGGCTGTGCCCGTCGTCCACGGTGAAGGAGACCTCGACCCGGTCGTAGGAGCGCGTGCGCCCGTGGTCGACCGAGATCCAGTCCTCGGCGCGCGCGCCGTCGAAGGCGGGCAGCAGCGCGGTGGCCGCCTTGTGGAAGCCGTTGGACCAGCCGGTGGCCGGGTCGCCGTCCAGCACGGCGGCGGGCAGGGTGTCCGGCCGGCCGGAGTAACTCGCGTCCGCGTACGGGTGGTCCACGGGCGCCGGGTGCCCGGGGCGGAACTCCGGCGCGGGTGTGGTCGCCCGGTCCCCGGCCCGGCGGGCGCGCACCGTCGCCGTGTCCATGCGCAGCCCGTCCGCACGCGCCGTCACCCGTACCGTGCCCGGCCGGGTGCCCGACCTGACGATGGCGAGCGCCTTGCCGTGGAAGGCGGTGCGGGTACGGGACTGGTAGCGCTCGGCGCTCTCCTGGCGGCCGTTGTCGAGTCCGGCGAGCGAGCCGCCCGCCACGTCGAAGGAGATCAGGTGCTCGGCGCCGGGCACCACCACTCCGTGCCGGTCGACCACCTCGGCGGTCACGAAGACCAGGGAGCGCCCGTCGGCGTCGACGGACTCCCGGTCCGGGGTGAGGCGCAGGGCGTGCGGCGCCCGGGCGGTGCGCAGGACGTCGGTGGCGACCGTCCTGCCGCCGCGCCGGGCGACGGCCTTCAGCTCGCCCGCCTCGAAGGGCACCCTCCAGGTCAGGTGCAGCTTGCCCGCGCTGCCGTTGGGGCTGGTGTAACTGCCGGGGTAGGGGCCGTCGGTGAAGGTCTTGTCGTCGCCGGTGGGCTCGGTGGTCTCCAGGTACGCCCGGCCGTCGACGGTCTTCTTGCGGTCGAAGCGCCGGGTGCCGAGGGACCTGCCGTTCAGGTACAGCTCCACGGTGTCGACGTTGCTGTAGGCCCAGACCTCGACGGTGTCGCCCTCGCGGTGGTTCCACGTCGTCGGCAGCAGGTGGACCATGGGTTCGTCCGTCCACTGGCTGCGGAACAGGTGGTACATGTCCTTCGGGAAGCCGGCCGTGTCGACCGCTCCGAAGAAGGACGCCTTGACCGGGAAGACGTCGTACGGCGTGGGCTCCCCGATGTAGTCGATGCCGGACCACAGGAACTGCCCGGCGAACCACCTGCGGTCCCGGTCCTTCTTGTGGCCGTACTCGCCGCTCATCGTCCAGGAGGCGAGGTTGTTGTCGTAGGAGGAGGTGGCCCGCCCGCCCGGGGTGTGGTTCTCGCCGGTGTTCAGGTGCTCCGGCTCCTGGTAGGTGCCGCGCGTGGAGGTCTCGGAGGACGACTCGGACTCGAAGAGGAACAGGTGCGGGTAGGCCGCGTGCAGGTCGTCCACCGACTTGGCGGTGTTGTAGTTGAGGCCGAGCCCGTCCAGCTTGGCCAGCATCAGGTCGGCCGCGGAGCCCTTGGCGGGCAGCCGGCGGTACTTGTCGGAGCCGATGACCAGGGGGCGGGTGGCGTCGGCGGCGCGGATGGCGTCGATGATCCGGTCGGCCATGGCGAGTCCGGCGGTGGCGGTGGAGTCGGGTACCTCGTTGCCGATGGACCACATGACGACGGCGGGCGAGTTGCGGGCCGCGAGCACCATCTCGGTGGCGTCCCGCTCGCACCACTCGTCGAAGAACCGGCCGTAGTCGTAGCGGTTCTTGCCGGTGCGCCAGCAGTCGAAGGCCTCGACCAGCATGATGATGCCCAGCTCCTCGCAGATCTCGATCATCTCGGGCGAGGGCGGGTTGTGGGAGGTGCGGAAGGCGTTGACGCCCATCGACTTCATGAGGGTCATCTGGCGGCGGATCGCGTCGGCGCTGACGGCGGCGCCGAGCGCGCCGAGGTCGTGGTGCAGGTCGACGCCCTTGATCTTGGCGTACCTGCCGTTGAGGTGGAAGCCCTCGTCGGGGTCGACGTGGAAGGTGCGGATGCCGAACGGGGTGCGGCAGGTGTCCACGGTCCGGCCGCCGACGCGCAGTTCGGTGTGCAGGGTGTAGCGGTGCGGGCTCGCGAAGTCCCACCGCCGCGGGTGCCGGACGGTGAGTTCGTGGGTCTCGGTGGCGGTGCCGGCGACGTCCGCCGTGGAGGCGGTGCGGGCCACGGTGCGGCCGTCGGCGTCCTCGACCGTCGAGCGGATCTCGATCTCGCGCGCGGTGCCCGAGGCGTTCGCCACCGACGTCTCCACCCGGACGACCGCGCTGTCCTCGCCCACCCGGGGCGTGGTGACGTAGGTGCCCCAGCGCGCTACGTGCACCGGTTCGGTGACGACGAGGCGGGCCTCGCGGTAGATGCCGCTGCCGGAGTACCAGCGGCTGCTGGGCAGCCGGTTGCGCACCTGGACCGCGAGGACGTTCTCGGTGCGGCCGTCGGTGTGCACCAGGTCGGTGAGGTCGAGGGCGAAACCGGTGTAGCCGTAGGGGTGGTGGCCCACCTCCGTGCCGTTGCAGTGGATGCGGGCGTCCATGTACACGCCGTCGAACTCGACCGAGATCCGCTTCCCCGTGAGCGCCCGCGGCAGCGTGAAGGCGAGGCGGTACCAGCCGAGGCCGCCCGGCAGGAAACCGGTGCCGCTGGTGGTGCCGTGCTCGGTGGTGGGCGTCTGCTCGATGCTCCAGTCGTGCGGGACGGCGACCTCGCGCCACGCCGAGTCGTCGTGGGCGGGATCGGCGGCGTCCGTGGTGTCCTCGGCCGCGCCGTCGGGGTCGATCAGCCGGAAGCGCCAGCCGTCGCGCAGGGCGACGGTGCTGCGGCCCGCGGCGCCGCCGGTGGCGTCCGAGGCCCACGCCGAGGGCGCGGCGAACGCCATTCCGGCCGCGGGCGTGGCGGCGGAGGCGATCAGAACCGATCTACGCGTGACCGTCATGACGGGTCTCCCTCATCTCTCCCCCATCCGAAAAAATCAGAAGCACTCACAAGCAATCGTGAACAAACAGATTCTGACGTCGGGCCATACGCGCCCGTCAAGGGCACGGAAAGCACTTTCTGCCGTGCGCCGCCCGGTCGTTCCGGTGACGGGCGCGGCGGCCGGGCTCTGTGGGCCCGGTGGGTTCGGGTCCGCGCGGGACGCGAACCCACTAGGCTGGGAAGCAGGTGACGCGCTGATCACTGTGGGTGTGCGCAATGGAGTGGCGACGATGAGTCCGGTCAACCCGTTCGACGATGCCGCCACGGCCCGCGCCGTCGTCGACGGCTCCGGCACCCTGCGCGAGTGGAACGAGGGCGCCCGTCTGCTGCTCGGCCACCCGGCCGCCGAGGTCGTCGGGCGGCCCGCCGCCGACCTGCTCGCGGACGACCGCGACGGCACACCTCCCGGGAGCGACGACGACCAGTGGAGCGGCACCCTGGCGCTGCGGCACCGCGACGGGCACACCGTGTCCGTGTGGGTGCTCGCGCACCGCCGGTCGGCCGCGGACGGCGTCCCCGCCGCGTGGCTCGCCGTCACCCCGCTGGAATCCGGTCCCCGGCCGGAGGACGACCCGCTGGTCAGAGCCGCCCTCACCCAGTCGCCCTGCGCCATGATGATCTTCGACGACCGGCTCCTGCTGCGCGGGGTCAACGACGCCATGGCACGCCTGATGGGACTGCCGCCCGACCGCGTGCGCGGGCTGCGGGCCACCGACTTCGGCGACCGGCCGCAGAACGCGGAGCTGGAACGGCGGATGCGGCGCGTGCTCGAAACCGGCCGCCGCCACGACATGCAGACCCGCCTCAAGGCGGTCGGCGAGAGCCGTGCCCACGCGTGGCATGCGCGGATCGCACCGCTCACCGACGCCGACGGCCGGGTGTGCGGCGTGTGTGTGAGCGCCCACGACTTCACGGAGCAGCACCGCGCCCGGGAGCGGCTGCAACTGGTCAACGAGGCCAGTGTGCGCATCGGCACCACCCTCGACGTCACCCGGACGGCGCAGGAGCTGGCGGACGTGTGCGTGCCCGCGCTCGCCGACTTCGTCAGCGTCGACCTGCTGGACCCGTGGGAGCACGGCGGTGAACCGGCCGCCGTGGTCGAGCCACCGGTCGGCCTGCGCCGCACGGCGCACCAGTCGGTCACGGCGGAGTGCCCCCAGACGGTGGCCGAGACCGGGCGGCTGGACGTCTACCCGGCCGGCTCGCCCCAGGCCGAGTGCCTGCTCTCGGGGCAGGCGATCGTGGCCTCGGTGGCCTACGGCGACCTCGAGCGCTGGCTCCAGTGGGACCCCGTCCGTCTGCGCCGGGTGGAGGAGTACGGCATCCACTCCACGATGTCGGTGCCGCTCCAGGCCCGCGGCACCACCCTCGGCGTCGCGGTCTTCACCCGCTTCCGGCGTCCCGACCCGTTCACGCACGACGACGTGCTGCTGGCCGAGGAGGTCAGCGCCCGCGCCGCCGTCTGCATCGACAACGCCCGCCGCTACTCGCGGGAGCGCGAGGCCACCCTGACCCTCCAGCGCAGCCTGCTGCCCCGGTGGCTGCCGCCCACGGCCGCGGTGCAGGCGGCCTCCCGCTATCTTCCGGCGGCCCGCTCGGGCGTCGGCGGCGACTGGTTCGACGTCATCCCGCTGTCCGGGATGCGGGTCGCCATGGTCGCCGGGGACGTCGTGGGGCACGGCATCCCGGCCTCGGCCACCATGGGCCGGCTGCGCACCGCCGTGCGCACCCTCGCCGACATCGACCTGACGCCCGACGAGTTGCTCACCCACCTCGACGACCTGGTGGTGCGCCTGTCCGAGGAGTCCGGCGACGACCGGGCGGGCGAGGTCGGCGCGACGTGTCTGTACGTGGTGTACGACCCGGTGTCGCGGCACTGCTCCATGGCCCGGGCCGGGCACCCGGCGCCCGTGCTGATCCCGCCGGACGGGCCGCCCGAGCTGGTCGCACTGCCCTCCGGGCCACCGCTGGGCGTGGGCGGGCTGCCGTTCGAGTCGGCCGAGATGGAGCTGCGCGAGGGCAGCGTGCTGGCGCTCTACACCGACGGCCTGGTCGAGAGCCGGGACCGGGCCACCGACGCCGGCCAGGCGCTGCTGCGCGAGGCGCTGGCCGCCCCCGCCGACTCCCTGGACGCCGCCTGCGACCGCGTACTGCACACCCTCCTCCCCTCGGGCGACGCCGCCGACGACGTGGCCCTGCTGCTGGCCCGGACCCGGGGACTGCCCGCCGGGCAGGTCGCCACCTGGGACATCCCCGCCGATCCGGCACTGGTCGCACCGGTGCGCAAGCAGGTCCTCGACCGGCTTTCCGACTGGAACCTGCTGGAGGCGACGTTCACCGCCGAGCTGGTCGTCAGCGAGCTGGTCACCAACGCCATCCGGTACGGCTCCCCGCCGATCCGGCTCCGGCTGATCCACGACACGGCCACGCTGATCTGCGAGGTCTCCGACACCAGCCACACCGCTCCGCACCTGCGCCGGGCCAGGACCTGGGACGAGGGCGGGCGCGGTCTGCTCCTCGTGGCCCAGCTCACCCAGCGCTGGGGCAGCCGGCACACGACCGAGGGCAAGACGATCTGGGCGGAACTGGGACTGCTCGACGACGCGGAATGAGCCGGGGCCGCCCCGCTCCGGTGCCCCGCTCCGTCCCCGCGTGTGCCCCCTCGTTTCCCGCACCGCGGGACGGGACACTCGACAGGACGGAGCACACGGTGCCGTCCTCCGAGGGGCCGGGTGCGAGAACCTGACGGGAGTGTGGAGAAGCGATGGCTGACACGTCCCAGCCGGTCCGCCGGACGGCCCTGCTCGTGAGCGGGGTCGCACTGCTCGGTCTGGTGACCGCCTGCGGCAGCGAGAGCGCCACGTCGAGCGGAACACCGGAGCCCAGCAGGGCCGCCCCCCACAGCAGCAGCGCGGACCCGGGCCGTGGCACCGCGACGCCCGGCGACACCGCCCCGGCGGTCGGCGCCGCGCCCAGTGACACCGCGGGCTCGGCCTCCGCCTCCGCGCGCACCGACGGCCGCTGCCACACCTCCGAACTGCGGGCCGCCGTCGGCCGCGTGGACCCGGGGGCCGGTCAGCGCAACTTCCCGGTGGTGCTGACCAACACCTCGGAGCGCACCTGCACGGTGTACGGCTATCCGGGCGCCGCCTTCGTGGACGCGTCCGGCCAGCAGCTCGGACCCGACCCCGAGCGCGCGCCGGGCTCCCCTCTGACGGTCACGCTGACGCCGGGCGAGAGCGCGTGGGCCGGCCTGTCCTTCTCCAGCCCGCAGATCAGCGGCGCCCGTACGGCCACTCCGGCGGCGCTGCTCGTCACCCCGCCGGACGAGCGCGAGCCCCTCAAGGTGAAGTGGACGGCCGGTGAGGTCCCGGTCGGCGGGAACGAGTCGTCGGTGTCCGTCACCGCCCTGGAGGCGGGCACCGGTCCCTGAGACGCCGGTCCCTGAGACGCCGGTCCCCGAGGCACGGGTGCCCGACCGTCCCGGTCCCGTGCTCAGTGACCGGCGATCGGGTGCGGCGCGTAGGGCCGCTCCAGTTCCTCGGTCTCCTTCTCGGTGAGCGTCAGTTCCACCGCCGCCACGGCGTCCTCGAGGTGGCCCGGCCTGGAGGCGCCGACGATGGGCGCGGTCACCGTGTCCCGGTGCAGCAGCCAGGCCAGGGCCACCCGGGCGCGCGGGACGCCGCGTTCACCGGCGATGCGGGTGACGGCCTCCACCACGGCACGGTCGCCCTCCTGGTAGAGGGTGCTGCCGAAGGTGTCGGTGGCACTGCGGCCGGTGGCGGTGTCCCAGTCGCGGGTGAGGCGGCCGCGGGCCAGCGGACTCCAGGGCAGCACGCCGACGCCCTGGTCCGCGCAGAGGGGCAGCATCTCGCGCTCCTCCTCGCGGTAGACGAGGTTGTAGTGGTTCTGCATGGACACGAACTTCGTCCAGCCGTGCCGCTCGGCGGTGTACTGCATCTTGGAGAACTGCCAGGCGTACATCGAACTCGCCCCGATGTAGCGGACCTTGCCCGCCTTCACCAGGTCGTGCAGGGCCTCCATGGTCTCCTCGACCGGGGTGTGCGGGTCGAAGCGGTGGATCTGGTAAAGGTCGACGTAGTCGGTGCCCAGGCGTCGCAGGCTGTGCTCGATCTCGGTCGTGATCGCCTTGCGGGACAGTCCGGCGCCGTTCGGACCGGGCCGCATCCGGCCGTTCACCTTGGTCGCGAGCACGATGTCGTCGCGGCGGGCGAAGTCGGCGAGGGCCTTGCCGACGATCTCCTCGCTGGTGCCGTCGGAGTAGACGTTGGCCGTGTCGAAGAAGGTGATGCCGGCCTCCAGCGCCTGCCGGATCAGCGGGCGCGAGGCCTCTTCGTCGAGGGTCCACTCGTGCGTGCCGCGGTCGGGAACGCCGTAGGTCATGCAGCCCAGGCAGATCCGCGAGACGTCCAGGCCCGTCGAACCGAGCTTCACGTACTGCATCGTTGCCGCTCCTGTCTTCGCCGGTCATCGTTACCAGGGCGAGCGTACGTCTTCGTGCGGGCTCGAACCCCGTCCGGGTCAGGGCCGTTCGAGCAGGTCCAGGGCCCTCTCCCAGCCGAACCCGGGGCGGCCGCCGCCCTCCCCCGCCTCCCCGGTGTACGGGTCGCCGAAGCGCACGCCCATGCCGCGCAGCCTGGCCAGGCTCTCCCCGTACGCCGGGTGGGCGGCCAGTGCGTCCGCCACGCACGGCAGGACGGCGACGGGGACACCGAGGCCGCTCGCCTCGCACAGGGTGGCCACGGCGAGGGTGTCGGCCAGGCCGGCGGCCCACTTGTTGACCGTGTTGAAGGTGGCGGGCGCGACCACGACGGCGTCGGGTGCCGGGAAGGGCCGCGGATCGCCGGGCGTGCGCCAGGCCGAGCGGACCGGGCGGCCGGTGCGCGCCTCGACGTCGGCCACGTCGAAGAAGCCGCCCATGGCGACCGGTGTCGCTATGACCCCGGCCTCCCAGCCCCGTTTCAGCGCCGCGTCGATCAGCCCGCCGACGTCCTCGGCCACGCCCGCCGCGCAGACGACGACGTAGAGGAAAGGTCGTGCGGCCCTGCCGCTTCCACCCCGATCGTTCATCCCGGAACCCTACTGGGCGGCCCTCGGGCCGTGGATGCGCCGGTCCTCCTCCTGGATGGGCACGTCGTTGATGCTCGCCTCGCGCCGGGTCATCAGGCCGTGCTCGTCGAACTCCCACAGCTCGTTGCCGTAGGAGCGCCACCACTGGCCGTCCGCGTCCTGGGACTCGTACTGGAAGCGGACGGCGATGCGGTTGCCGTCGAAGGCCCACAGGTCCTTGCGCAGCGCGTACTGCCGCTCGCGCTCCCACTTGGCGGTAAGGAACTCGACGACGGCGGCGCGGCCGGTGAGGAAGACGTCGCGGTTGCGCCAGACCGAGTCCTCGGAGTAGGCGAGGGCGACCTTGTGCGGGTCGCGGGTGTTCCAGGCGTCCTCGGCGGCCCGCACCTTGCGTTCGGCGGTCTCGCGGGTGAACGGCGGCAGGGGCGGCCGGTCGGTCGTCGTCATGGCTGAACCTCCAGGGGCAGCAGTGGAGAACGAGCGTTCTCCACCGGACTGCTACCGTAAGAGAACGCACGTTCTCCGGTCAAGGAAGAGGTCCCCCATGGACAGCGAGGTCGCCCGGGAGCGGGCGCTGGACGCGGCGGAGGGGCTCTTCTACGCGCGGGGTGTGCGGGCGGTGGGCATGGACGAGGTCCGCGGTGCCTCCGGCGTCTCGCTCAAACGCCTCTACCAGCTCTTCCCGGCCAAGGAGCGGCTCGTCGTGGCCTGTCTGGACCGGCGCGACGTGCGCTGGCGGGGGCGGCTGGCCGAGTACGTCGACCGGTACGAGGAACCGGCCGCGCGCGTCCTGGCCGTGTTCGACTGGCTCGGCGTGTGGTTCGCGGAGCCCGGTTTCCGCGGCTGCGCCTGGATCAACACCTACGGCGAACTCGGCCCCGCCTCACCCGCCGTGGCGGAGCGGGTGCGCGCGCACAAGGCGGCGTTCCGCGCCTTCCTCGACACTCTGGCGGCCGGCGCGGGACTGCCCGCCGCGCTGGGCGGGCAGCTGTTCCTGCTGGCGGAGGGCGCCATGGTGACGGCGGGCGTGACGGGCGATGCCGAGCCCGCGCGTCAGGCACGGGAGGCGGCACGGGTACTGCTGGGCGCGGCCGGGGTCAGCCCACCCGCTCCGAGACGGTGATCGCGCCGACGGGGCAGGCGCGGGCCGCCTCCCGGACCAGCGCGCTGCCGCCGCCGTCCTCCCGGCCGGGGCGCAGGGTGCTGTAGCCGTCGTCGTCCTGGGTGAAGACGTCGGGGGCGGTCAGGGCGCACTGGCCCGCGCCGATGCAGGTGTCCTTGTCGATGCCGATCCGCATGTACGGACCCTCCTACCAGGTCACGGGGAGTTCCAGCATCCCCTGGATCGTGTCGCCGGGTTTGAAGGGGATCTCGTCGGCCGGGGCGGCCAGGCGCAGCGTGGGCAGCCGGTCGAAGAGGGTGTGCAGGGCGATCTCCAGTTCGGCGCGGGCCAGGTTCTGGCCGAGGCACTGGTGGATGCCGAAGCCGAAGGCGACGTGGTGGCGGGCGGGGCGGTGCCAGTCGAGGGCGTCCGGGTCGGGGTAGACGGACTCGTCCCGGTTGATGACGGAGGTCGAGAAGACGACCCCGTCACCGGCCCGGATGGTCTGCCCGTCCACCTCGATGTCCTCGGTGGCCATCCGCAGCAGCCCGTCGGCGATCGACAGGACGCGCATCAGCTCCTCCACGGCGCCGGGCAGCAGGGCGGGATCCGCGCGCAGTTCGGCCAGCGCCCCGGGGTTGGTCAGGAGGGTGTAGGTGCCCAGCGAGATCATGTTGGCGGTCGTCTCGTGCCCCGCGACCAGCAGGATCACCGCGAACGCGACCAGCTGTTCCCGGTCGATACCGCCCTCGTCCCGTTGCCGCCGGACCAGGTCGTCCAGGAGGCCGTCGCCGGGGGCCGTCCGCTTGCGGTCGACCAACTCGCCCAGGTACTCCTCCAGTCGGTCGCGGGCGTCCATGGTGTCGGCGGGCAGGGGGCCGCGCAGCAGCCGGCGGGACTGTTCCTCGAAGAAGTCGTGGTCGGCGTAGGGGACTCCGAGCAGCGCGCAGATCACCATCGAGGGCACGGGCAGCGCGAAGGCGGTCACCAGGTCGGCGGCCGGGCCCTGCGCGATCATCGCGTCGAGCCGTTCGTCGACGATCCGCCGGATGTGCGGGCGCAGCGCGGCGGCACGCCTGAGGGTGAACTCCGGCAGCACCATCCTGCGCTGGGTGCGGTGTTCGGGGTCGTCGACGCCGAGCAGGGCGGTCCTGCGTCCGCGTACGGCGGCCAGGCGCGCCGAGGTGGCGGGGAAGCCGTCACGGGTGCGGTCGGTCGACAGGCGCTGGTCGGCCAGCAGCCGGCGGGCGGCGGCGTGTCCGGTCACCAGCCACGCCGGGCGCCCGTCGAAGAGCGTGATCCGGGCCAGTGGACGGGCTGTGCGCAGCGGGTCGTAGGCGGCGGGCGGCTGGTAGGGACAGGTCCGGTCCTGCGGGAAGGCGACGGCGGCTGCCGGGTGGGTGTGCGACGTCGCGTCGGTGTTCGTCGTCGTGTCGGTGTCCGTCATGGAAGACCTCGCAGACGAGGAGTGCGTCGGATCGATCTTCATTAGATGCCTGGGGCACCTATGGGGCGACGGCAAGTTCGGCCAGATCGGTGGCGGGGGCAGACTGGCCGGGGAACACCGCTCCAGCGGTGGTAGGACCCTTCCGTGCCGGTCTCCGCCGCGACGCGCGTGGCGTGATCGCGGCCTCCCGCGGCCCGGATCGCGCCCCGTGACTGGCCGAGCGGCACGGGGTTCCGGGGCGCGGGATGCGGTAAGGATGGGAACGCGCCGGTCCGCCGGCCTCACGTCACGACGAACACGGACGGATGCACATGCCTCTTGACGGCGAGTACGAACCCAGCCCGACGCAGTGGGTGCGCGAACAGGTCGAGCTGTACGAGAGCTCGGGCGGCACCAAGGGCACGACCCTGAGGGACACCGGTCTGCCGGTGATCGTGCTGACCACCCGGGGCGCGCGGAGCGGCAAGGTGCGCAAGACGCCGCTGATGCGCGTCGAGCACGAGGGCCGTTACGCCGCGGTCGCCTCCCTGGGCGGGGCCCCCAAGCACCCGGTCTGGTACTTCAACGTCACCTCCGACCCCCGGGTGGAGCTCCAGGACGGTCCGGTGCGGCGGGACATGACGGCCCGTGAGGTCACCGGCGCGGAGAAGGCCGAGTGGTGGGAGCGCGCGGTCGCGGCCTTTCCGCCGTACGCCGACTACCAGGAGAAGACGGACCGGGAGATTCCCCTCTTCGTCCTGGAGCCGGCCGACGCGGGCTGAACCCGGTCCGCCGAAGTTCCCCGGATCGGTGTGCATGGACCGGCGACCGCCGGGAAAGTGTCGTTCAGGCCCCGCCGCGTTCCCCCGTCGCGGCGGGGCTTTCCGCCGCCTCCCGCGCGGGCCGGTCCGTGACGTCGAGGAAGACCTGCCGCGCCTCGGGGACGGTGCGCCGGATCGACCCCTTGATGCGCATCGCCACCTCCTCCACCCGTTCACTGTCCAGGCCCGGCACGAGATCGACGCGGGCGGCCACCAGGGCGGAGTCGAGGCCGGTCTTCATGGTGAACAGCGCCTCGACGCTGTCGATCTCCGGCTGGGCCCGCAGCAGCGCCCGGATCCGGCCGCTGGCCTCGGGGTCGGCGGCCTCGCCGATCAGCTGGTCGCGGGCCTCGCGGCCCAGCCGGTAGGCCACGTAGACGAGCAGTGCGCCGATGGCGAGCGAGGCGCAGGCCTCCCACACCACCTGCCCGGTGGCCATGTGCAGCGCCATGCCGGTCATGGCGAGGCTGACACCGAGCACCGCGGTGCCGTCCTCCGCCACGACCGTGCGCAACGCCGGGTCCCGCATCCCGTCGCTGAGCCCGCCCTGGCCCCGTACCTGGTGCAGGGCCCGGAGGAGGGAGCCGCCCTCCGCCAGCAGGGCGATGCCGAGCACGACCAGACCCGCCACGTAGCCGCTGAGGCTCTCGTCCGCTCCGTTGCGCAGGGCCTCGACGCCTTGGAAGAAGGAGAAGCAGCCGCCCATGACGAAGATGCCGACGGCCGCGAGGAGCGACCAGAAGAAGCGCTCCTTCCCGTAGCCGAAGGGATGCTTCCGGTCGGCGGGCCGGCGGCTGCGGCGCAGGGCGGCGAGGAGGAAGATCTCGTTCATGCTGTCCGCGACCGAGTGTGCCGCCTCCGACAGCAGTGCGGGCGATCCCGCGATGAACCCGCCCACGGCCTTGGCGACGGCGATCACCAGGTTGGCCGCCAGTGCGACCAGTACGGTGACGCGCGTCCTGCGGTCGGCCTTCCGGCCCGGCTTCTCTTTCCCGTCCGTCCCACTCACGAAGCCCCGACTGCCCCGGCCGGCGCGACTCACACCCCGCCTTGCGGGTGGCCACCAGTGCCGACGGGCGAAAACGGGGAACGCCTGTACAGGGACACCCGGACAACGGACGGGCAGCGGACAGACAGACAGCGGACATCGGAAGGGCAGGGCCATGAGCGGTGACGGCGGGACCCCGGGAAACAGCGGCTACGGGAAGAAGGCGTTCAAACGGTCCCGGAGCCACTTCGCGGACCGGATCACGGCGGACGGCCGGGACGGCTGGCCGGTGGAGGCCGGGCGCTACCGGCTGGTGGTGAGCCGCGCCTGTCCGTGGGCGAGCCGGGCCCTGGTCTCCCGGCGGCTGCTCGGTCTGGAGGACGCCCTGTCCCTCGCGGTCGCCGACCCGGTACAGGACGACCGCAGCTGGCGGTTCACGCTCGACCCGGACGGCCGGGACCCCGTCCTCGGCATCCGCTACCTCAGCGAGGCCTACGACCGGCGCGAGACCGGCTATCCGGGCGGGGTGAGCGTGCCCGCGGTCGTGGACGTGCCGAGCGGGGCGCTGGTCACCAACGACTACCAGCAGATCACCCTCGACCTCGCGACCGAGTGGACCGCCCTGCACCGGCCGGGTGCGCCGGACCTGTACCCGCGGGCCCTGCGCGACGAGATCGACGAGGTGATGGCGGGGGTCTACGAGGACGTCAACAACGGCGTGTACCGGGCGGGCTTCGCCACCGGCCAGGAGGAGTACGAGGCCGCGTGCGCGGGGGTGTTCCGCCGGCTGGAGCAGCTGGCGCCCCGGCTGGAACGGCGGCGCTACCTGGTCGGTGACACCATCACGGAGGCGGACATCCGGCTGTTCACGACGCTGGTCCGCTTCGACGCGGTCTACCACGGCCACTTCAAGTGCAACCGCTGGAAGCTGACCGAGAACCCGGTGCTGTGGGGGTATGTCCGCGACCTGTTCCAGACGCCCGGATTCGGGGACACCGTCGACTTCGACCACATCAAACGCCACTACTACCAGGTGCACACCGGCATCAACCCGACCGGCATCGTCCCGCTGGGCCCGGACCTGACCGGCTGGCTCACGCCGCACCACCGGCAGGAGCTGGGCGGCCGTCCGTTCGGCGACGGCACCCCGCCCGGACCGGTCCGGACCGACGAGGAGGTACCGGTACGGGGCAGGCCCTGATCCCTGGGGCACACAGAGGCACACCACCGTTCAGTACGCACGAGGCCAAGGAGATTCCCATGGCGAAGACGGCGAAGAAAAAGAAGAAGAAGCTCCCCCTCGCCTACAAGCCCGTCGGGTTCGCGCTCGGCTGGCTCGGCGGCACGCTGGCCGGGATGACGTTCCAGAAGACCTGGAAGATGATCCGGCACGAGGACGACGCGCCCGACGCCCTGGACCCGGACCGCGGCTGGGGCGAGATCCTGCTGGCCGCGGCGATCCAGGGCGCCATCTTCGCCGCGGTGCGCAGCGCCGTGGACCGCACGGGCGCCAAGGTCATCCAGCGCTCCACCGGCAGTTGGCCGGTCCCCGACAAGGGCGGCCGGGACTGACGCCCGTGGACGGGTCCGACAGGCCCTAGCCCTGTTTCGGTGCCGTCGGCGCGAGGGCGTGGCGGAGGGTGAAGGAGTGCCCTGCCGGGTCGGAGAAGCCGCGCTCCTCGTGCACGCCGGCCGGGTCCTTCGCCTCCACCGGACGCCCGCCGAGCCCCACGATCACGCGTTCGGCCTCGTCCAGGTCCGCCACCACGAAGTCCAGGTGGACCTGGAGGGAGTTCTCCGGGCGCGGCCAGCTCGGCGGGGTGGCGTTCACGTCCCGCCGGAAGGCCATGCGGAAGCCGCGGGGGCCCTCGATCTCGATGCGGTTGGCGCTCACTTCGCTCTCCTCCGCGCCCAGCAGCCCCTTGTAGAACTCGGCGAGCCGCTCGGGTTCGGCGCAGTCGAGCACCACGACGCCCGCGTTGACCAGTGCCATGTCTCCTCCGAAGGATTCCGGGCGTGGGGCGTCGTGCCCCGGTGCCCCCTGCCTTGCGCATATCCCGGCCCGGCCGGATCAGTCGCGGGCCGCCCCGGCGGTCCGGGCGTCGGCGCACGCCGGCTCCCTGGGTGCCGGACCGCGCGGGGAATGGCACGATCACGTCGGAGGTTGCAGACCGTGTCCGCCGTCCCCTCCCGGAGTTGCGAGGTCCCGATGAACACCATGCGCGCCATCAGCCAGGACGTACTCGGAGGTCCCGAGGTCCTCAAGGAGGTAAGGCTCGAGCGCCCCGAGCCGCGCCCGAACGAGGTGCTGGTCCGGGTGCGTGCCGCCGGGGTCAACCCGACCGACTGGAAGCACCGGGCGACCGGCGGCTTCCTCGGCGAGCCGCCGTTCGTCCTCGGGTGGGACGTGTCGGGCGTGGTGGAGTCGGTGGGGATCGGCGTCGCCGCGTTCCGGCCGGGCGACGAGGTCTTCGGCATGCTGTCCTACCCGTTCGGCCACGGTTCCCACGCGGAGTACGTCACCGCTCCGGCGCGTGCCTTCACCCACAAGCCGGCCGGGATCGACCACGTCCAGGCCGGCGCGCTCCCCCTGGTGTCGCTGACGGCGTGGCACGCCCTGGTGGAGCGCGCGGACGTGCGGCCGGGGCAACGGGTGCTCGTCCATGCGGCGGCGGGCGGTGTGGGCCATGTGGCGGTGCAGATCGCCAAGGCCCGGGGCGCGCATGTGATCGGTACCGCCAGCGCGGGCAAGCACGAGTTCCTGCGCTCGCTCGGGGCGGACGAGACCGTGGACTACCGGGAGACGGACTTCGCCGAGGCCGTGAAGGACGTCGACGTCGTTCTGGACACGATCGGCGGCGACACGTCGCTGCGGTCCCTGCGGGTGCTGCGTCCGGGCGGGGTCGTGGTGTCGATCCTGCCGGTCGGCTCGGACGAGTTCTACGAGGAGGCCGAGCGGCTGGGCGTACGGGCGGTGCGGATGCTGGTGGACGCCGACCGGGCCGGCATGGAGGAGGTCGCCCGCCTGGTCGAGTCGGGGAAGTTGCGGGCCACGGTCGCGGGGACGTTCCCGCTCGCGGAGGCGGCGCGGGCGCACGCGCAGGGCGAGACCGGTCGCACGACGGGCAAGCTGGTCCTCGTGGTCGACTGACGGTCCGGCCCGTCGGCCCGCCGACCCACGGCCCGCCGGCCGCGTGGGTGTGGGCCTGGGCGTGAGACTTCGATGACATATGTCAATCGAACATGCTCAAACTCGCTCGATCGAGGTAACTTTCCGAGCGGACTGGGTAGTTGAGCCCCGGGAGCAGGCCGGAACGGGCTGCGACAGGCTGGAGGCAAGGTTCGTGCGGCAGGAATCGGCGTCGCCCACCCGGCACCTTCGTGTGCGCCACCACCGGGGGCACACGGTGCTGGAGTTCCGGGGCGAGATCGACATCGCCTCGGCGGCGGAGATCGGCCCCCACCTGGACCGGGAGACACGGCGGCCCGGCGCCCGGGTGGTCCTGGACCTCGGCGGCGTCGAGTTCTTCGACTGCTCCGGGCTGCGCCTGCTGTACCGGGCCCGCAGCCAGGTACTCGAACAGGGCGGGCAGGTGCACCTGGTGTGCGCCCACCCGCTGACCCTGCGCATGCTGCGGATCACCGGTTTGGGGCGGCTGCTGCCACCGCGCCCGACCCTGGAGGAGGCCCTCGGCGTCAGCCGGCCGGGCGGGCGTCGAACAGGGCGCTGACCGACTCGCCGTTGTGGATGCGGCGCACCGCCTCGGCGAGCGCCGGGGCGATGGACAGGATCCGCAGCTTGTCCGTGTGGTCGTCCACCGGCACCGGCACGGTGTTGGTGCACACGATCTCCAGCACGTCCGGCTGTTCGCTGAGCCGGCCGAGCGCACCGGCCGCGAACAGGCCGTGCGTGCAGGCGACGCGGACGGTGCGCGGGCCCGCCTCCCGCAGCCGGTCGAGGAGTTCCAGCACCGTGCTGCCCTTGGCGATCTCGTCGTCGAGGACGATGACGTCCCGTCCCGCGACGTCCCCGATCACCGAGCTGATGCTGACCCGGTCGTCGGCGTACCGCTGTTTCGCCCCGGCCGCCACCTGGGCGCCGAGCATCCGGGCGAACGCGGCGGCCTCCTTGGCGTTGCCCAGGTCCGGCGAGACGACGGTGGTGCGGGAGAGGTCGTACTGCCGGAAGTGCGCGGCGAGTTCCCGCAGCGCGTGCAGGTGGTCGACCGGGACGGAGAAGAAGCCGTGCACCTGGGGCGAGTGCAGGGTCATGGCGAGGACCCGGCTCGCTCCCGCGGCCACCAGCAGGTCGGCCACCAGGCGCCCGCCCAGCGAGATGCGCGGGGCGTCCTTCTTGTCGGAGCGGGCGTAGGAGTAGTGCGGCATGACCACCGTGATGCGGCCGGCCGACGCCCCGCGGGCCGCATCACACATCATCAGCAGCTCGACGAGGTGTTCCTGGACCGGTGTGACCAGCGGCTGGACGAGGAAGACGTCCCGCTCGCGGCAGTTTGCCATGAGCTGCACCTCGAGGCAGTCGTTGGCGAACCGGCTGACCCGGGTGGGGCTGAGCGGCACGCCCAGCTGGGCGCAGACCTCCTCGGCCAGGTCGGGGTGGGCACTACCGCTGAACACGGCGATGTCTCGCACGGACCGCTCCTCGCGTGATCCTGTCCGGCCGGGGTCCCCAGCTTACGGAAATCCTGTTGCCACGCCCCAGGGGGTACCCGCGATGATGGCGCCGTCCGTACTCCCCCAGAACAGGATCCCTCGCATGCGCCGACTCCTCGGAAACCCCCAGTGCCCCTTCCGGCCCACGGCTTTCGAGGACTCCCACACGCATGCGCACCCTGAACATCGGCATCCTGGCCCACGTCGACGCCGGTAAGACCAGCCTGACCGAACGGCTCCTGTTCGACCACGGTGCCGTCGACCGGCTCGGCGGCGTCGACACCGGCGACACCGTTACCGACGACGGCGACATCGAGCGCCGCCGCGGCATCACCGTCCGCTCCGCCGTCGCCGCCTTCACGGTCGGTGACACGCGGGTCAACCTGATCGACACCCCGGGACACTCCGACTTCGTCGCGGAGGTCGAGCGGGCCCTGGAGGTGCTCGACGGCGCGGTGCTGCTGCTGTCCGCCGTCGAGGGCGTCCAGGCGCGGACCCGCGTCCTCATGCGCACCCTGCGCCGGCTGCGGCTGCCCACCCTCGTGTTCGTCAACAAGATCGACCGGTCCGGCGCACGCACCGACGGACTGCTCGACGACGTCCGGCGCCTGCTGACGCCGCACGTCGCACCGCTGACCGGGGTGACGGACGCGGGCACCAAGGGCGCCCTGGTCGTGCGCCGCCCGCCCGGCAAAGGGACCGCGGAGGCGCTCGCCGAGGTCGACCCGGGCATCCTGGCCGCGCTGGTGGACGGCCCCGAGCCGACCGCGGGGCAACTGGCCGCCGCCCTCGCCGCGCGTACCGCCGACGGCTCCTTCCACCCGCTGTTCCACGGCTCCGCGCTCGGCGGGCAGGGCGTCGCGGAGCTGGTCGAGGGCCTGGTCGCACTGGTCCCGGCCGCCGCGCCGGGCACGGCCGGGGTCACGGAACCGCGCGGGACGGTCTTCGCCGTGCGCCCCGGCCCCACCGGCGAGCGCACGGCCTACCTGAGGCTGTACGACGGTGAGGTGCGTCCGCGCCGGCGGCTGACCTTCCTGCGGCGCGAGTCCGACGGGCGGCGCACCGAGGTCTCCGGCCGGGTGACCCGCCTCGACGTGGTCGGCGGGGACGCCACGCTCACCGCCGGGGACATCGCCGCGCTGACGGTGCCGGGGGGACTGCGCGTCGGCGACCGGCTCGGCGAGCCGGCCGACCGCGCACCGCAGTTCGCGCCGCCGACCCTGCACACGCTGGTCCGGGCGGTGCGTCCGGAGCAGGCGGCTCCGCTGCGCTCCGCCCTGCTGGCGCTGGCCGATGAGGATCCGCTGCTGCACGCCCGCCCGGCGGCGTCCGGCGCCACCGCGCTGCTCCTGTACGGCGAGGTCCAGATGGAGGTGCTGGCGGCGACGCTGGCCGAGGAGTTCGGCATCGAGGCGGAGTTCACGCCGGGCCGCGTCCGGTTCCTGGAGCGCCCGGCCGGCACCGGCGAGGCCGCGGAGGAGATGCCGTGGCTCGACCGCACCCGCTACTGGGCGACGGTCGGGCTGCGCGTGGAGCCGGGTCCGTACGGTTCGGGCGGGGTCTTCGGGTACGAGACGGAACTCGGCGCGCTGCCCCGCGCCTTCCACCAGGCGGTCGAGGAGACCGTCCACGCCACCCTGCTGGCCGGGCTCACCGGCGCCGCGGTCACCGACTACCGGGTGACGCTGGTGCGTTCCGGTTTCAGCTCCGTACTGAGCACCGCAGCCGACTTCCGCGGACTGACCCCGATCGTGCTGCGCCGCGCCCTCGCCCGGGCCGGGACCGTGCTGTACGAGCCGTACCTCGCCTTCGAGGCGGAGGTCCCGCCGGACGCGCTGGCGGCCGTGACGGCCCTGCTGGCGTCGCTGGGCGCGGACTTCACCGGCACGACGGGCGGCGACCCGGCGTGGACCGTCACCGGCGAGCTGCCCGCCCGGCGGGCGCGGGAGGCCGGGCTGCGGCTGCCGGGGCTCACACGCGGGGAGGCCGTCTGGTCCTCGCGCCCGTCCGCGGACCGTCCGCTGAAACCGGGGCGCTGAGCCGCCGCCGTACGCCCCGTGCACCCCCTTCTCCGTGTGCCGCGCTTCAACTGCTCGGTCTGGCAACAGAGATGGGGGGCATCCGGGTCAGTAGGAAGGAGGGCCGTCGCCATGACGACTCCCGTCAAGAAGCCCACCGGTTCCGTCCAGCGGCCCGCGTGGCGCATGCCCGGCTGGGCCAAGGCGCTGACCGTGCTGACCGTGGTGCTCGTCGTGCTGTTCGCGGGGCTGCGGCTGAGTGTCCTGCCGGGGCTGAAGGACCTGTTCGGCTCCGAGACGCGGGACCGTTCGGGTCCCGCGCTGCTGAAGTCGGTCCAGGACATCAGCCGTTACGACGCCGCGTCCGGCAACTTCCAGGTCGTGGTGGACCTGGAGAAGGACGCCAGGTTCCTGCCCGACGCGATCCGCGGCACCCGCACCCTGTACGTCGGGGCGGGCACCGTCGACGCCTACGTCGACCTCGGGAAGGTGGGCGAGGGCGACGTGACGGTCGACGAGGGGCGGACGTCGGCGACGCTGCGGCTGCCGCACGCCGCGCTGGGCGCGCCGGCCCTCGACCCGGACCGCTCCTACGCGGTCTCCAAGCAGCGCGGGCTGCTCGACCGGCTCGGGGACCTGTTCTCGGACAATCCGAACGGCGAGCAGGCGGTGCAGAAGCTCGCGGCCCGGCACATCGGTGAGGCCGCGAAGGACAGTGAGCTGAAGGCGCGTGCCGAGAGCAACACCACCGCCATGCTCCGGGGGCTGCTGACCTCCCTCGGTTTCGAGCGGGTGCGGGTGACGTACGGGACGTGATCCGGGCCGGCGGGCACCGTCCGGCTCACCCGGACAGGACGGCCGGGAGGGCCAGCACCCCCAGCACGGTGGTGCCGACCAGCAGCCACGCCACGTAGTCGCCGATGTGCCCGGACTGCAACCGCCGCAGCGCCGGCGCCCGGTCCGGTGCCACGAGCAGCCCGGGCCGGACGACGGCGACGGCGGCCAGGGCCACGGCCAGGACGCTGGACAGCAGCCCCAGGCCGACACCCAGGGGCGTCCAGTGCACGGAGGTGTGGACCAGCCCGGCGGTGGTGGCCCCGCTCACGGCGCGGGCCACCGCGTCGCCGAAGCCGGGGACGGTGCCGGCGGCGAGGGCCCCGGCCAGCAGGAGGGCGGGGACCGCCGTCATGGTGTCGGGCACCCGGCCGAGTCGCCGCGTGGTCTCGGGTTCCTCCCCGGAGCCCGTCGTCTCGTCCGGATCGGCGGTGCCCTCTCCCCCGGCGTCCCGCGGTGCCGGGCCGAGCCCCCAGAACACCCGTGCCGCGACCCGCAGGACGGCGGCCGCGGTCACGGCGCTCGCCAGGACGTAGAGCACGGCGAGCGGGCCGCCCACCGCCTCCTCGGCGACGGACTTGCCGAGCGCCGTGCCGAACGGCGGCAGTCCGGCCAGGCCCAGCCCGCCGGCGACGACCATCACGGCGACGCCGCGCAGCGGGCCCGCGCGGCCGTGCAGGACGTGTTCGTCGACGCTGCCGTAGCGGTCGAGGAGGATCCCCGCGCAGGCGAACAGGGCGGCCTTCACTCCGGCGTGCCCGACGACGTACAGCGCGACTCCGTCGTCGCCCTCGGGCGTGAGGGTGCCGATGCCGAGCAGGAACAGGCCGGTGTGCGCGATCGTGGAGTACGCCAGGAGCCGTTTGATGTGCCGCTGGTGCCAGCACATCACCGCGCCGAGCACCGCCGTCAGCGCGCCCAGCACCGTCAGGACCCGCTCCGCGTCGGCGGCGGGCAGTCCGCCGGGTCCGGAGAACACCGTGTCGTAGACGCGCCAGACGCCGAAGACGCCCAGCTCGACCATGACGCCGGACAGCAGCATGCACACCGGGGTGGGGGCGACCGCGTGCGCGTCGGGCAGCCAGAACTGGAACGGAACGGCCGCCGCCTTGACCAGCAGCCCGGTCAGGACGAGCACGAAGCCGGCCAGCACCAGCGCGTCGGGCGGCCCCTGGGCGTCGAGCGCGTCGCCGATCCGGGTCAGGGCCAGTTCACCGGTGCGGGCGTAGAGCAGGGCGATGCCCATGAGCAGGGCGTAGGCGCCCAGGGAGTTGACGACGGCGAAGGCCAGCGCACCCTGCACGGCCCTGGCCTCCTCGACCCGGTGACCGGTCAGGGCGTAGGCGACGACGCTCATCAGCTCGAACCAGACGAACGCGTTGAACAGGTCTCCCGCGATCACGAAGCCGCACATGCCGGCCTGGAAGACCAGCACCAGCGCCGGGAACGCCCCGGCATGGCCGTGCGGCGGTTCGTCGAAGGAGCGCCAGGAGTAGGCGAGCGCCGCCAGGGTCAGCACGGAGACCAGTGCGGCCATGCCGAGTCCGGGGCCGTCGCCGGTCAGGACGATGCCGACACTGTGCCCGTCCACGGGCTCCCAGCCGCCCGCCCACTCGGTCAGCGGCGGTGAGGAGTGCGTCAGCAGGACGACCGCGAGCGCGGCGGTGCCGACCGCAACGGCGCAGGCCGTGCTCTCCGCGACGAGACGGGCCACGTGCCTGCCCACGGCGGCGAGCAGGGCGGCGCCGAGCAGCGGGACGGCGACGAGGAGGGGCAGCAGGTGGTGCATCAGCCGCGCAGCTCGCTCAGTTCGTCGGGGTCG
Source organism: Streptomyces coelicoflavus (assembly GCF_045041415.1). NCBI lineage: Bacteria > Bacillati > Actinomycetota > Actinomycetes > Kitasatosporales > Streptomycetaceae > Streptomyces > Streptomyces coelicoflavus. The sequence goes on from NZ_CP108218.1 coordinate 487,256, forward strand.
ACCGTGCCGTGCCGCTTGGCGACCTGCACGACCAGGGCCAGCAGGAGGGCGGTGACGGTGGCCCCGACCACGACGTCGGTCAGGGCGAGGGCCTGGACCACGGGGTCGACCACCGGCCGGGAGCCGGGCGTGATGTCGGAGAACACCGGTGCGGTGGCGCCGTCCCGGTAACCTACGGCCAGCAGCAGGACGTAGGTGGCGGCCTGGCACACGGACAGGCAGCCGACGGCGTGGATGAGGTTGCGGCTGGTGGCCAGGCCGTAGCAGCCGGCCAGGAAGACCCAGGCGGCGACCAGGTAGGGCAGCACGTGCGTCACGGCGGTCATGGGGCTCTCACTTCCCGTGCTCGTCGGAGGCGTCGTGGCTGTCGCCGCTCTCGCCCGCGTCCACGATCTCCACCGCCTGGTCCAGGAACCCGGCGAGCAGGACGACGACCGCGCAGGCGACCTCCATGCCGATCGCGGCGTTCAGCAGCGGGACGGTGCCGCCGGAGGCGAGGGTGTTGAACGTGCCGTACGGGAGCAGCGTGTTGGCGAGGAAGGCGGACCCCGCGAGCAGCGCGGCGAGGCCGGTGACGAGGTAGGCGGAGGCGGCGAGCGCGTCGCCCGCCTCGTAGGGGGCGACGGGCCGCACGCGTTCGAGGGCGCGGTAGTCGGCTCCCAGGTACAGCAGGTGCAGTGCGGTGGCGGCCACGACGCCGCCCTGGAAGCCGCCGCCGGGGCTGACCTGGCCGTGGGCGACGACGTAGAGGCCGGTCAGCAGGGCGACGGGCAGGACGAGCAGGGCGTAGCGGCGCACGGGCCGGGAGACGGCGGCGGGTTCGGGGGCGGCCCGGTGCTCGTCACGGGTCTGGCGCAGCAGGACCACGCTGCCGAGGACCGCCGCGAACAGGATGCTCATCTCGCCGAGCGTGTCGAAGGCCCGCTGGTCGAAGGTGACGGAGGCGACGGTGTTGGCGGTGCGCCGGCTCAGGGACGCCTCGACGGCCCGGTCTCCGTAGGGGTGCCGGTCGCCGCCGAAGCGGGGCAGGTCCAGGCAGGCGGCCACGAGGAGCGCGGCGAGGCCGGCGCCGCCCACGGCCACCAGCCACAGCCGCATGCGTGCACTCACGCGTTGCTCTCCTTCCCGCCGCGCCCCCGCCGTCCGCGCCGCTTGACCTTGCGGACCGTCAGCAGCAGCAACAGGGGCGTCAGCGCGGAGCCCACCGCCAGTTGCGACAGGCCGACGTCGGGCGCCTGGAGCACGGTGAACAGCACGGCGAGGACGACCCCGAGGACGGCCAGGACCAGGGACTGGCGCACGGGGTCGCGAACGGCCACCGCCGCCGTGGCCGACACGGCGACCAGCAGCAGAGCGACGACGATCACGGCGTCAGTCACGACGGCCCTCCTGCATCCCGCCGGCGAGCGCCCGGGAGGCGACCAGGTTGCCGCCGACCAGGAGCGCCCCGATCACCAGCAGTTTGACCAGCGCCCGGCCCGGCCCGGTGGCCACGCCCACCGCGACCACGACCGCCGCGCCGACGGCCGCGGCCGTCCAGGTCGGGACCCGGGCGTGCGGCGGGTCGCCGGCCAGTTCGTCGGCGAGCAGCCGGGCGAAGACGAGTGTGCCCACGGGTCCGAGGACGGCGAGCACCAGGGCGAGGTCGACGTAAGCGGGACGGTCGTAGCCCTGGGAGAGCAGCAGGAGGGCCGGGCAGGCGAGCGCGGTGGACAGGTTCTGGGCGGTGGCACGGCGGCGCAGGGGCCCCGTCGCCACGCCCCACAGGGAGGCACCGACTCCGGCGACGAGGACGACGACGGCGGCGAGGAGCCAGCCGTTCACCGCCCGCTCACCGCCCGCCGCGCGCCGCGCGCCACGAACGCCGTCACGGCCGAGGCGCCCGCGCCCACGGCGAGTTCCAGCGGGTCGACGGTGCTCACGAGGACCAGCCAGAGCGCGGCGAGCGGGACCCACCAGGCGGCCACCTCGGCCCCGGCGAGGAGTGTCCTACGGCCTTTCACACGCCACCTCCGCGGCCCCGCACGGCCGGGCCCGGTGCGCCGTGCCCCGGATGCCCCTTGTGCCGCCCTTGTTGCTTTTCGTTCCGGCTTCGCCGTCATCCAAGCACCGTGCGAGGGGCGGCCGACGGCGGCGCGCGGCGGCTCCACCGGCCAGGGGGTGTCGTTTGGATCAGGCCGGCTCCGGGCGACGGCACCTTGTGGCCGACCCGAGCCCCGCGCCCCCGGCAAGATCCAAACGACACCCCCTGAGCGCCCCGGCCGGGCGAGGGGAAACCGGCGGCGGGACGGCGGGCCCGGGCGGGTGCGGCCGGCCGTACCGTTCGCCGGGCATCCTCGGTGGATCGGCGGGTAACCGCCCTACCACGCGGGGAAGTTGACGACTGGAGGACCGACATGGCTCGTGCCGCCTCAGGGCTGCGGCTGTGGCCGCGCGCCCGCGCCGCCAAGACGCGGGAGACCGACCGTCGCGAGCGGCACGCGCTCGCCCTGCCGTTGCGGCTGCTGGCGACGGCGTGCGCGTTCGTCTTCATGGTGGCGTTCGCGGTGGTGCTGGCGCGGCTGACGCTGCACCCCTCCCCCGCGTCCGAGGCCCTGACGCACACCAACCTGCACCCGGGGCGCTCACTGAAGGCCTATCTGGACCAGCCCGCGCTGCGCGACGCGGTCAAGCAGATCGGCGGGAACATTCTGCTCGGAGTGCCGTTCGGCGTGCTGGTCCCGGTCGTCGCGCCGCGCACGCGCGGGGTGCTGCGCGTCCTGCTGCTGACGGCCGTCGTGATGCTGCTGGTGGAGTTCGCGCAGGGCGCCCTGGTCACCGGGCGGGCCTTCGACGTCGACGACGTCATCCTCAACACCGGTGGTGCGCTGGTCGGTTACCTGCTTCTCGGCCGGCGGATGAGCCGCACGGTGCACGCGCGCGGGGCGCGAACCTGAGTGCGGCGTCCGCCCGACCCAAGCTGGTCCGTACCAAGGTATTGACCGGCCCTTATCTCACTACTTGAATAAAGAGGCGACACACCCCACCCCCCACCTCGGTCGGCGCCCCGCGGGGCGCCGTACGGAAGGGAGAGCCGTGGCCCGCCCACGCCTGCTCCGCAGATGTCTCCTCGCCGCCGCCCTGTCCGCCGGGCTGGCCGCGTCCCTCGTGACCGGCTCCGCCCAGGCGGAACCCGACGCCGCCCGGACCGCCGGGGCCGTCGGCGCCCCGTCCTCCGCGGCCGCCGCCGTGGCCTTCTCCGACACCTTCGACGGCCCGGCCGGCGCCGCCGTCGACTCCTCGAAGTGGCAGATCGAGACCGGCGACAACGTCAACAACCACGAACGGCAGTACTACACCTCGGGCAACAAGAACGCCGCCCTGGACGGGCAGGGCCACCTGGTCATCACCGCCCGCAAGGAGAACCCCGCCAACTACCAGTGCTGGTACGGCACCTGCCAGTACACCTCAGCCCGGCTGAACACCTCGGGGAAGTTCACGGCGCAGTACGGGCACGTCGAGGCGCGGATGAAGGTGCCGCGCGGGCAGGGCATGTGGCCGGCCTTCTGGATGCTGGGCACCCCGGTGAACTGGCCCGACTCCGGCGAGATCGACATCATGGAGAACGTCGGCTTCGAGCCCTCCACCGTGCACGGCACGATCCACGGCCCCGGCTACTCCGGCTCCGGCGGCATCGGCGCCGGCTACACCCTGCCGGGCGGCCAGGCCTTCGCGGACGCCTTCCACACGTTCGCCGTCGACTGGGCGCCGGACTCGATCACGTGGTCGGTGGACGGCAACGTCTACCAGCGGCGCACCCCGGCCGACCTGGGCGGGAAGCAGTGGGTGTTCAACAAGCCGTACTTCCTGATCCTCAACCTGGCGGTCGGCGGCTACTGGCCGGGCGACCCGGACGGCTCCACGGTCTTCCCGCAGACCCTGGTCGTCGACCACGTCTCGGTGACGACGGGCGACTCGCCGGCCGGCGGCGCGATCCGGGGCCTGGCCGGCAAGTGCGTGGACGTCGCCGCGGCGAACACCGCCAACGGCACCCCCGTACAGCTCTACGACTGCAACGGCACCGCGGCCCAGCGGTGGACGGTGGGCTCCGACGGCACCGTCCGGGCGCTCGGCAAGTGCCTGGACGTCAACGCCGGCGGCACGGCGGACGGCACGGTCGTCCAGCTGTGGGACTGCAACGGCAGCGCCGCCCAGCGATGGGTCGTCACCGCCGCGCACGACATCGTCAATCCCCAGGCCGACAAGTGCCTCGACGTCACCGGAAACAACTCGGCCAACGGCACCCGGCTGCAGATCTGGACCTGCACGGGCGCCGCCAACCAGAAGTGGACGGTCGGCTGAGGCTCCGCACGGGCGGGGCGGCCCGGACCCGTCCTAGTGGGCGGTCCAGGTGAACTTGTCCCCGCCCACCCAGCGGACGACCTCCGGGTCGTCCAGGTCGTGGACGGTGATGCCGAAGGCGGCGGCGGCCTCCAGGACGTCGGTGACGGCCCTGGCCTCACCGACCACCTGGCCGTCGATTTCCACGATCCGGAACGGGGGCGGGCCCGGGTGCACCCCGAGGACGAGGATCCGCGGATTGCCGATGTGCGGGCTGTCGATCTCGGTCATGCATCGAGGGTAGGCCGGAACCCGTGGAAGCGAGGACCCGTCCCGGCCCGGCAGGGGCACGGGGCGCCCGGCTCGTGGTGCGGGCCCCGCTGCTCTGGGGAACCCTGGACATGCCGGGTGAGGACCGGTGGGAGGGCCGGTCGAGGCCGGACGAGGAGGTGGCGATGGACCCCGTCGAGGCGCTGGAGCGGATCGCGTTCCTCCTGGAGCGGACCCGGGCGCCGACGTATCGCGTCCGTGCCTTCCGCACCGCGGCGGGCGTGCTCCGCGAGCTGCCGGCCGCCGAGTTGCGCGAGCGGGCCGGCTCGCTGGAGTCGCTCAAGGGTGTCGGCCCCACGACGGCACAGGTGGCGCGCGAGGCGCTGGACGGACAGGTGCCCGGGTACCTCGCGAAGCTGGAGGGCGAGGCGGACACCCCGCTCGCCCGGGGCGGCGAGGAGCTGCGGGAGCTGTTGCGCGGCGACTGCCATCTGCACTCGGACTGGTCCGACGGCGGCAGCCCGATCGAGGAGATGGGCCGGACCGCGGCGGCGCTCGGACACGAGTGGGCGGCCCTGACCGACCACTCGCCGCGGCTGACGGTGGCCCGTGGACTCTCCCCCGCACGGCTGCGCGAGCAGCTGGACGTCCTGGCGGAACTCAACGCGGCCTGGGCGCCCTTCCGGCTGCTGACCGGCATCGAGTGCGACATCCTCGACGACGGCTCGCTCGACCAGGAGCCGGAGCTGCTGGAACGGCTCGACGTGGTGGTGGTGTCGGTCCACTCCAAGCTGCGGATGGACGCCCGCTCGATGACCCGCCGGATGGTCGCCGCCGTCCGCGACCCGCACGCGGACGTGCTCGGCCACTGCACCGGCCGGCTGCTGACCGGGCGGGGGCGGCCCGAGTCGGAGTTCGACGCGGACGAGGTCTTCGCCGCCTGCGCGGAGTCCGGTACGGCCGTGGAGATCAACAGCCGCCCGGAGCGGCTCGACCCGCCGCGGCGGCTGCTGCGCCGGGCGGTGGCGGCCGGCGTGCTGTTCTCGGTCGACACGGACGCGCACGCGCCCGGTCAGCTGGACTGGCAGATCCACGGCTGCGCACGGGCCGAGGAGTGCGGGGTGCCGCCGGAGCGGGTGGTCACCACGTGGTCCCTGGACGAGTTGCTGGCCTGGACCCGCGAGGGCCGGACGCCGTCCGGAGTGGCGGGGCGCTGACGTGGTACCCGCCCGTCGCTCCGCGCTCCACGGACCGGAAGGGGACAGCGCATGGAACGGGCGGCCGTGTTCGACGTCGACGGAACCCTCGTCGACACCAATCACCTGCATGTGACGACCTGGTGGGAGGCGTTCCGGCAGGCCGGTCACCGGGTGCCGATGCACGCGATCCACCGGGCGGTGGGGCTCGCCTCCACCGACCTGATCGCCCATCTGCTGGGCGAGGACCGGGACACGGACCAGGACGCCGGGCTGAGCGCCGCCCACAAGGCCCTCTACGGCCAGTACTTCGACCGGCTGCCCGCCCTGCCGGGCGCCGGTGACCTGCTGCGCCGGCTGGCCGGTGACGGCTGGCAGGTGGTCCTCGCCACCTCGGCGGGCGGCGCGGAGCTGGGCGCGCTGCGGCGGGCGATCGACGCGGACGACGCGATCGGCGCCACCGCCAGTGCCGACGACGTGTCCGCGGGCAAGCCCGCTCCGGAGCCGGTCGAGCACGCCCTGGAACTGGCCGGCGTGCCGGCCGAGCGGTCCGTCTTCGTCGGCGACACCGTGTGGGACATGCGTGCGGGCACCCGGGCCGGGGTGCGCTGCGTGGGCGTGCTGTGCGGCGGTCTGCCCCGGGCCGACCTGGAGGAGGCGGGCGCCCGGGCGGTCTACGCCGACCCGGCCGACCTGCTGGCCTCCCTGCACGGGAGCCCGTTCGCATGAGCCGCGGGCCCGTACCCTCCTGCGCGACGTTCCGCCGCCGGACGTGTCCGCCCGCCGTACGGACGGCCGGCACCGCATGACCGCTGCGTTCCACGGCCTCCGGGAAGCACTCCGGGGAAGGCGGCCGGTGGCCGCGGTGTGGTGGGAAACGCGGGCCGTCGGACGGGCCGTGCGGGCCGCCTGGCGGGGACCGGGGCGGGAACGCGACCTGGTGGTGCAGTCGCTGAAGGCAGCGGGCGCCGCGCTGATCGCCTGGGCCGTGGCGGGGGTGTGGCTGGGCGACCCGATGGCGCTGATGGCGCCGTGGGTGGCGCTCGTCCTCGTGCAGGCCACCGTCTACAGCTCGGTGCGCCAGGCCGGGCAGCAGTTCGCGGCGATCTGCGTGGGGACACTGGTGGCGTCGGCGGCACAGGCCGTCGCCGAGGACACCACGGGGGCGCTGGCACTGTCCCTGCCGCTGCTGATGCTGGTGGCGAACTGGTCCCGCTTCGGCCTCCAGGGCATCTACGCGGCCACCACGGCGGTGTTCGTCCTGGCCTCCGGCACGGCCGTGTCGGCCGCCGCGGTCGGCCACCGGGTGGGGCAGGCGGCGCTCGGCGCGGTCATCGGGGTGGCCGTCAACGCCCTGGTGCTGCCGCCGATCCATCTGAGGGACGTGCGGGAGAACCTCGCGGCGCTGGCGCGGGAGTCGGGCGACCTCCTGTGCGCCGTCGCCGCCGACCTGCGGGAGACCCAGTGGGACACGCAGAGCGCGGCCGGCTGGTCGAGCGATGCCGCGCGGCTCCAGCGGCGGCTCGAGGCCCTGGAGTCGGCCCGGTCCTGGAGCCGGGAGAGCCTGCGGCTCACCTCGCGTCCGCTGCGCAGGCTGCACCGCGCGCCCACCGCCGTCCCGCCGGAGGGCGAGGACCGGCGCTGGAGCCGGGTCACCGAGAACGTCACGGCGCTGACCCGGACACTGGCGGTCGCGGCCGACGAGCAACGGACGCCCGCCCCGCCCGAGGGGCCGGTGCTCGACCTGTACGCCCGCCTGCTGCGGCTCATCGGCGACGCCTGCCACGCCGAGGCGGACCGGATGGTGGGCCGGCCGACCGCCGGCGACACGGAGGCGGCCGCCGAGGAGACGATGGAGGAACTGCACCGGCGGTTGCAGGAGGGGCTGCGGGAGCACGCCGGGCGGGAGGCCGCGCGGACCGCGGTCCTCGGCACCCTGCTGTTGCAGGCGGAGAACCTGTGGGCCGAGATCGTGCCCGAGCCCGGCGAGCCCACCGACCGGTGACGCACATCACCCCAAACCGCGACAGACGGCGGAACACCGGCCGGTCGTTCGCCGTTGAACAGACCGTGGGTACGGATGGGACAGTGTCCCCGGGCCTCACCTATTGCCCACAGGGACGATCGTTCGGCTGAAGCCCTGTGGAGCCTTTCGCCGAGAGGCGACCGCCATCCGTATCCGCATCGAGCCGCCCCGGCCGTGATTCCCCCGTCGCGGTCGGGGCTTCCTCTTGCGCGTGTCCCTTCCCGGCGGCGGGTACCCGGTGCGCTCCGCACGGGCAGGCCGCCGAGAGGAGCACAGGGTGAGCAGCACAACGGGCAGCAGGATCGTGGTCACGGGCGCCACGGGGAACGTGGGCACCAGCGTGGTCCGGCTCCTCTCCGGGGATCCGGAGGTGGGGTCCGTACTGGGGCTGGCCCGGCGCGTCCCCGAGTGGTCGCCCGCGAAGACCGAGTGGGCCGCGGTCGACCTCGCCTCGGAGCAGACCGACCTGACCGGCCACTTCGCCGGCGCCGACGCCGTGGTCCATCTGGCCTGGGCGTTCCAGCCGACGCACGATCCGGCGACGACCTGGCGCACGAACGTACTCGGCTCCCTCCGGGTCTTCGAGGCGGTGGCCGCGGCCGGAGTGCCGGCGCTGGTGCACGCCTCGTCCGTCGGCGCGTACTCGCCGGGGCCCAAGAACCACGCGGTGGACGAGTCGTGGCCGACGCACGGCTGGCCGGACGCGGCCTACTGCCGGGAGAAGGCCTATCTGGAACGGATCCTGGACACCTTCGAGCGCGACCGTCCGGGGATCCGGGTGGTGCGGATGCGGCCGGCCTTCCTCTTCAAGCGGGAGTCGGCCAGCGAGCAGCGCCGGATCTTCGGCGGCCGCTTCCTGCCGGGTCCGGCGGCGCGTCCGGAGCGGCTCCCGTTCCTGCCGGACATCCCGGGGCTGCGGGTGCAGGCCCTGCACACGGACGACGCGGCCGGCGCCTACCGGCTGGCCGTGCGTTCCGGGACCGCGCGGGGCGCGTTCAACCTGGCGGCCGAGCCGCCGGTGGACGCCGAGTTGCTGGGTGAGTTGGTCGGGGTGCGTCCCGTACGGCTGCCGCGCACCGCGGCCCGCTCGGCGATCGCCGCCGCGTGGGGGCTGCGGCTGCTGCCGGCCTCGCCCCACCTCTTCGACGCGGTACTGCGGCTGCCGATCATGGACTGCACGCGGGCGCGGGTGGAGCTCGGCTGGCGCGCGACGCGTACGTCCACGGAGGTGCTGGAGGAGTTCCTGCGGGGGTTGCGGCAGGGCGCGGGGGCGGACACGGAGCCGATGCGGGGGCGGAAGGTCGGCTGACGCACCCGGCCGTTCAGCCGACCGGACTCGTCTCAGCCGGAGGACTCGTCGGGCACCGGGTGCTCGGGGTGCATGGCACCCGAGTACGGGGCGCCCTGCCGGCCCGTGCCCGCCTCGTCGGTGTCGGGCACGTCGGTCGCGGGCCCGGTCTCCGCGTCGCCGGCGGCGTCCCCGTCGGCCTCGGGCTCTTCGCCCGCCGGGCCCTGCCGGTGCTCGCGCTGCTCGCGGGTGGGCGAGGCCGCCTCCCACGGGTCGTCGTGGTCCCCGGCCTGCTGGTCCGGCATGTCGCGCGGGACGGGGGCACCGTTCTCACCCGGGCCTTCCTGGCGGTGGTCGGACACGACGCGCTCCTTCCCGTGGTGCTCCGTTCGTCCGGGGCCGTCCGACGGCCCTCGGAGCGGCGTCGGGTACCTCCCCGGTGACCGGCGAAACCTCAGTGCGGGGCCCGCTCCTCGAGCGCCGTGCGCCAGGCCGGGACCGGATACTCGGGGGCCGGCTCGGGACGCCTGCCGCCGCGCGCGAAGAAGTCGGCCAGGGGGAGGATCGCGGCGCCGACGGTGACGGCGTCGGGACCGAGCCGCCCCAGGTCGACCGTCACCTTCCTGGCGGGATGACGCAGCGCGTACGACACGGCGTGGCGGCGTACGGCGGGCAGGAAGCGGGTGCCGAGCTGGAGGCCGGCCCAGCCGCCGATGAGGATGCGCTCGGGCTGGAAGAGGTTGATCAGGTCGGACAGGCCCGCGCCCAGGTACTCGGCGGTCTCCTCCAGGACGGCGAGCGCGACCGGGTCGGCACTCTCGTCGCCGGACGGGTGGGCGGCGGCGAGCAGCGCGGTGAGGGCGGTCTCCTCGTCGGTGCCCTCCGGCACCCGGCCGCCCTCCTCCCGCCAGCGGGCCAGCAGTGACTCGGCGCCCGCGTACGCCTCCAGGCAGCCGAGTGCGCCGCAGCGGCAGCGGCGTCCCCTGACCCGGACCGTCAGGTGCCCCCATTCGACCGCCCGGCCCTGCTCGACGTCGGGGGTGACGAGGCTGGCGCCGACGCCGGAGCCGAAGAGGACCACGACCGCGTTGCGCGCGCCGCGTCCCGCGCCGAACCACATCTCGGCCTGGCCGAGGGTCTTGGCGCCGTTGTCGATGAGGTACGGGACGGTGTCGGGCAGCGGGGATCCGGCGCGCAGCAGGGCCTCCAGCGGAACCGCGTCCCAGCCGATGGTCTGGCCGTGCACCACGGCCCCCCGCTCGGCGGTGTGCTCGACGATGCCGGGGACGCCGATCCCGGCGCCGAGCAGCCGTTCGGCCGGGAGTCCGGCCGCGGCCAGCACCTCGGCGATGCCGTCGCGGATGTGTCCGACGATGACGTCGACGTCATAGCGCTGCTGGGCCAGCGGGCGTTCGGCGCGGGCGAGTTCGGTGAGCGTCAGGTCGAAGAGTTCGACCCGTACCCGGGTCTCGCCGACGTCCACGCCGATCATGTGGCCGCTGGCGGGAGCCACGCGCAGCAGGGTGCGGGGCCGGCCGCCGTCGGAGTCGACGCTGCCGGCCTCCTCCACCAGTCCGTCGGCGACCAGGTCGGCGACCACGTTGCTGACGGAACCGGAGCTGAGGCCGGTGGCCGGGCCCAGTTCGAACCGGCTGAGCGGCCCGTCGAAGTAGAGCCGCTGGAGCACGGCCGTACGGTTGGCCCTCCTGAGGTCGCGCACCGTGCGCCCGTTCCGCCCCGCCATGTGGCTCCTCCCGTGCTGTGCCCGGTCTGCAACATACCTCTGCGGGACAGCCGCACGCGACTTCCCTTCACCCTTAATTCATGCTATGAACTCGCGCCCGGAAATCCGGTGGCGACTTGACCCGTAGGCTATTTACGCTAGGCGAAAACCTAGAGGCTCTAGGACCGGCCTCGTCCCAGGACCGGCCCGACCGCCCTGACCGACCGACCCGACCGGCCTTTGCAACCTTTCGACCAAGGGAGGCTCCCATGAGAGCACTCGACGAGCGGGACATCCGCACCTCCTTCATCAACTGCTCGAAGGGCGAGGCCAAGCGTCTGACCGTTCCCCGTGACCTCGACGAGCGCCCCTGGGGCGATCTCGACTTCTTCGGCTGGCGGGATCCCGGGGCGCCCGACCGCAGCTATCTGGTCGCCGAACAGGACGGACGGCTCGCCGGTGTGGCGCTGCGGTTCCAGCAGTCCCGGAGCGGCTTCCTCCAGCGCAGCATGTGCGGGCTGTGCCTGACCACCCATCCGCGGGGCGGTGTGTCGCTGATGACGGCGCGCAAGGCGGGGGCGGCGGGCCGGGAGGGCAACTCGGTCGGCCTCTACATGTGCACGGATCTCGCCTGTCCCCTCTATCTGCGGGGCAGGAAGGTGCCGGAGGGCGGGGGCCGGTTCGAGGAGAGCCTCACCCTGGAGGAGCAGATCGCCCGTACGCTGGGCAATCTGTCCGCGTTCGTCGCCAAGGTGACCGGCTGACCCGTCCGGCGGCGCACGGCGCGTGAGAGGGGCCCGGCCGCCCGCGTCCGGCTACCGTCCTGATCGGACACGTTCGAGGCGCCTGCGGAAGGGAACAGCCCGAGGATGCGGGATGTGCTGGATGCCGCGAGGGCGGCGCTGCGGCGGGTGAAGTGGCTGCGGGACCCCATGGTGGTGCAGGCTTTTCGCTCCGCCGCCGCGGCTTCGATCGCCTACGTCATCGCGGTACGGCTGACCCCCGACAAGTCGGCGCCACCGCTCACCGCGCCGCTGACCGCCCTGCTGGTCGTCCAGGTCACCCTGTACGCCACGCTGAAGATGAGCTTCCGCCGGGTGAACGCCGTGGTGGCCGGTGTCCTGGTCGCCATCGCCTTCAGCCAGTTGGTCGGACTGAGCTGGTGGAGCCTGGGCCTGATCATCCTGGCGGCGCTGGGTGTCGGGCACCTGGTGCGCGCCGAGGAGTTCACCGCCGAGGTGGCGATCAGCGCGATGCTGGTGCTCGGCGTGACCTCGCACGGGAGCCTGGCGTGGGCCCGGGTGGTGGAGACCCTGGTCGGGGCGATCGTGGGTCTGGTCTTCAATCTGATCCTGGCGCCTCCGGTGTGGGTGGAGCAGGCCGGTGAGTCCGTCGTGGGGCTGGCCAGGCAGGTGCGCCAACTGCTGTTGCGCATGGGCGAGGAGGCCGCCGGCAGCATGCCGTTCCACGAGGCGGCGGCCCGGCTGCACGAGGCGCGCCGGCTCGACCACGACATCGGCGAGGTGGACGAGGACCTCCGCCAGGCCGAGGACAGTCTGCGGTTCAACCCCCGGGTGCGCGAGGGACTGCTGCACCGGGTCGTGCTGCGCACCGGTCTGGACACCCTGGAGATCTGCACGGTGGTCATGCGGGTCCTCGCGCGCAGCTTCACGGACCTGGCCAAGGAGCGGGAGCCGGAACCCCTGTTCGCACCGGAGACGGGGGCCGCCGTCCAGGAGCTGCTGTCCGAGATCGCCGACGCCGTGGTGAGCTTCTCGGTGCTGGTCACCAGCAACGCGAGTGAGAACGCCGAGTCCGCGGAGGAGCGGCTGGCCGCCGAGCTGCGCCAGGCCGCGGTCACCCGGGACCGGCTGGCCGGCCTGCTCCTCGACGAGGTCAGGCGGGACGCGAGGCAGTGGCAGCTGCGGGGCGCGGTGCTGGCCGAGGTGAACCGGATCATCGACGAGATGGACACCGAGCACCGCTCCCGCCGGCTCCTGGAGGAGCTGGACCGGCACACGCGCGAGCAGCGCGAACGCATGCCGCGGCTGACCCGGTTGTGGGACCGGGTACGGGCCCGGCTGCGCCGGCGGAACCGCGGCACCGCCGCCCGGCGTTCCTCTTGAGGGACGAGGAACGGTTCACGGCGAATGAGGGGCGTTCGGATGACCGACACCAGTGTGCGGATCGACGGGAACCGGCTGTCGCTGCCGGGCGGCGCGTCGGTGCGCTTCGTACGCACGCTCCGGCTGCCCGAGACGGGGACGCATCCGCTGCCGCCGGGGCTCGGCGAGTTCCCGGTCCGCCGGGTCGCCGACTACGCGGACACCGTGCCCGAGCAGTGGCGTGCGCGCGGCGGTGTGATGCTGCCGGTGTACCTGCGTGAGGCCATGTGGCTGAGTTTCGCGGGCACGCGGGAACCCGCCGCCCTCCAGGTGGGGGTGGGCAAGGTGTGCGCGGTCTCGGGCAGGCCGTGGAGCGACCGGCTGTCGCGCGACCCGCAGAACTACGTGGTCCTCCCCCGCCAGCCCTGGCTGGACGGCATCAACTCCGGCTCCGGCACGGTCCGTCAGTTCGTGGCGGTGCCGCTCGGCATGGGGGCGACCGTCGAGGGCCAGGTCACCGGTGCGGAGGTCTGGGGAGGCGTGCAGTTGCAGGCGTTCACCCTGAACGCGCCCGAGCTGCTGCGCTGGCGCGAGGAGGAGCGGCGCCGCAGGGCGGCGGCCCCCCGGGGAGCCCGTCCGGGCGGGGCCTTCGGAGCCGCGGCGCCGGCGGCGGCACCGGCCGCCCCGGGTGCGGCCCCGGGCTACGGCGGGACGGTCCGGCGCCAGTCCGCGCCGGCCATGGGGCTCGGCGTCGGCGGTTCCATGCGCCAGGAGGTGTACCGCGACCAACGGCCGCTGACGGACTGGGCCGAGCGGCCGGCCGGGCGGGTCTACGTGCACCTGGTGACACCGCCGGAGTGGCGCCGCATCACCGGGGAGGCGCCGCCGCCGTCCCCGGTGGACCGGGCCGCGTACACCCGGGCCGGTCTGCCCTGGTACGACTACTACGACCAGGACGCCCGCGACCTCGAGCCCACCGGGCCGCTCCAGGACGTCAAGCCGGTCGGGGACTGGATCGGGGACGACCACGAACCGTGGCAGGCCCCCGCACCCCACCAGGTGAACCCCCTCGGGGACACCCCGGGCCGTCCGGTGCAGGACGGGGACTGGTAGAGGACCGGCACGGAAGGGCGGGCGGGCGTCATGAACCGCGACAGTCCGGACAGGCGGCGATTCCTGACGCTCCTCGCACGGACCGCCACCGCCGCGGCGGCGCTTCCCGCGGCAGCGGCCTGTGGCGGACCGGCGGAGCCGGACGGCGGACCGGACGGGCCGGCCGCCGCGGGCACCGCGCCCGGGGCGAGCAGCGGTGCGCCGGGCAGGCAGCGGCAGCCCTCCGGACCGCGCCCGCTCCTCCTCGGCACCTACACCTCCGCAGAGGGCGGCGGCGAGGGCGTCGGGCTCGCCGAGTACGACCCCGGCACGGGCCGGATCACCGGCCGCGGTGTCCTCGCCGAGGTCGACGACCCCTCGTACCTGGCCGTGCACCCCGACGGCCGCACCCTGTACGCGGTGAACGAGCGCGAGGACGGTGCCGTGACCGCGGTCCGGCTGTCGGACCGCAGGGTGCTGGGCAGCCGGAGCACCGGTGGCGCGGCACCCTGCCATCTGTCCGTGCATCCGGGCGGACGCTGGCTGTTCAGCGCCAACTACGGCTCGGGCAGCGTCGCCGTGCACCCGATCGACGCCTCGGGCGCGCTCGGGGAGCGTACCGGCCTGGTCACGCACTCCGATCCCCCGCCGGGCCCCGGACAGCGGGGGCCGCACGCCCACCAGGTCGTCACCGGCCCGGACGGGAACCACGTCCTCGCGGTGGACCTCGGTACGGACACCGTGTACACCTACCGTCTGGACGAGGACGCGGGGACCCTCTCGGAGGTCGCGCGGGCCCGGACCCGGCCGGGCGCCGGGCCCCGGCACCTCGCCTTCCACCCCGGCGGGCGCCACGCCTATCTCGCCAACGAGGTCGACGACACCGTCGCGGTCTGCGCGTACGACCCGGAGACGGGACGGCTGACCGTGGGCGAGGCACAGCCCACCGGGGCGGAGCCGAGCCCGGGGTCCGGCCCCAACCACCCCGCGCAGTTCCTGGTCACGTCCGACGGCGCGTACGCCTTCCTCGCCAACCGGGGGCACAACAGTCTGAGCCGGTACGCGGTGGAGGCGGCGGGCGCCCGGCTGCGGCTGCTCGGCACGGTGCCGGTGGGCGGCGACTTCCCCCGGCAGATCGCCTTCTCCCCGGACGGCGGACTGCTGTTCGCGGCCAACCAGCGCTCCGGCACCGTCAGCGCCTTCCGCGTGAGCGAGGACGGTGGCGAACTGCGCACCGCGGGCAGGCCGTTCGCGTCACCCGTCGCCGTCTGCGCGCTGCCGTTGTAGGGCCCGGGGGCAGGAGACGGTGCCCGCCTGCGCGAGGAGCACGTGCACCCGCTCGGTGAGCTGCGCGATCTCGTCGGCCGGCGCGTGGAAGGGCAGGCGTACGTCCCCGTGGTCACGGAGGCGTTCGATGCGCAGGGTGAGTCCGTGCCGGTCGACGGCGAGCGGCCGCACCCGGACCGCTCCGTGCAGGCTGTCCGTGTCGACGAGCCGGGTCAGCCGCTGGACGGCGTCGTCGTGGCAGTCGGCGAGGTGGGTCAGCAGCCGCGCCTCGGCCAGGGCCAGCGGATCGGGCGCGGCGGCGGTGAACTCGTCGACGTCGACGACCACGGCACCGGAGGGGCGCCGCAGCACCGCCCGGGTGGGGCGGAAGGCCAGGTGACCGTCCTCCACGGCCAGCCGGCCGGCGAGCCAGAGCCGGGCCCTGATCCGGCTCCGCACCGGGACGGGCGCCACGTCGGCGAACTCCAGCACGGCGGACGGCTCCCCCCGGGGCGCGCACAGCGCCGCGGCGAGCAGGGCGCTGTCCTCGGGCACGTGCAGGAGTACCCGGCCGTCGTCGGCGACGGTGTGCGCGCCGACGAGCTCCTCGCGGCCGCCCTCCGCGGTCACCGCGCAGGACCACGCGGCGGCGAGCACGGACCGGGCCTGCTCCGCCGCGGCCGGCGCGGCCGTCCAGGCGTGGGTGTCACCCATCCCAACCTCCGTTCAGGTTCGGCAATTCATTAGGTAAGGCTCACCTAACCTATCGGAGATCGGGGAGCGCGCCAACCACGACACCGGTTCGAACCGCGATCCGGACACGCCGCGTCAGGGCGCGATGGCCCCCAACAGCGCCCGTGCGCACAGGTCTCGCACCTGCTCGCGGGCGGGTTCCGGATCCCGCAGCCACTCCAGGCAGACGGCGGTGGTGAAGGCCAGCCAGCCGCGCACCGCCAGCCGTACGTCGCCGCGTTCCTCGACGGCCGGACCGAACTCGGGGTCGGCGGACAGGGCGGCGAGGATCTGCCGCTCCTGCGCGGCCAGCGCCCGCCGGTAGACCTGGCGCACGGCCTGGTCGCCGGTCGCGTCGGCACGGTGGAAGGCGCGGTAGCCGTGTGCGTGGGCCCGGACGTACTCCAGATACGCGTCGAGGCCCGCGGTGAGCTGCTCGCGCACCGGGACGCCGGGCACGGCCGCCGTCATCCGCAGCATGCGCTCGCTCTCCCGCTCGACGACCGCCGCGAAGAAGTCCCGTTTGTTCGGGAAGTAGTGGTACAGCAGCCCGCGGGAGACCCCGGCGATCTCGGCGACCTGCTCGATCCACACCTCGTCGTAGGGACTGTCCGAGAACAGCCGCGCGCCCACCGAGAGCAGCTGCTCCCGGCGCTCGGCGGTGCTGAGCCGGCGGCGGGTGCGCGCGCCCTGGTTCGCGGCCATGCCCGCACCTTACTTGACGCCGGTTCAACAACGGGACGAGACTGGGGCCGCGTTATTGAATCCATGTACAACACGCTCGCCTCGGCTCGTGCAACACGCCGCTGCGTCAAGGGAGATCGCGTCATGGCCCAGACAGCGAGGGAACCGGCCCGGGACGGACTGCCGAAGGGCTTCCGCAGTGCCGAGCTGGGCTGGCCGGAGCTGCACCGCATCCCGCACCCGCCGTACCGGCTGCCGCTGCTCGGTGACGTGCTGGGCGCGAGCCGGCGCACCCCGATGCAGGACTCGCTGCGGTACGCGCGGCGGCTGGGGCCGATCTACCGGCGGCGGGTCTTCGGCAAGGAGTTCGTGTTCGTGTGGGGCGCCTCCCTCGCCGCCGACCTGGCCGACGAGACGCGGTTCGCCAAGCACGTGGGCCTGGGCGTGGCCAACCTGCGGCCGGTCGCCGGGGACGGGCTGTTCACAGCGTACAACCACGAGCCCAACTGGCAGCTCGCGCACGACGTGCTGGCGCCCGGGTTCAGCCGCGAGGCCATGGCCGGGTACCACGTGATGATGCTGGACGTGGCCGCGCGGCTCACCGGCCACTGGGATCTGGCCGAGGCGTCGGGCCGGGCGGTGGACGTGCCCGGCGACATGACCAAGCTGACGCTGGAGACCATCGCGCGCACCGGTTTCGGGCACGACTTCGGCTCCTTCGAACGCCCCCGCCTCCACCCCTTCGTCACCGCGATGGTGGGCACGCTCGGCTACGCGCAGCGCCGGAACACGGTGCCCGCGCCGCTCGCCCCCTGGCTGCTGCGCGACGCGAGCCGCCGCAACGCCGCCGACATCGCCTACCTCAACCGCACGGTCGACGACCTCGTCCGCGAACGCCGGGCGACCGGCGGCGACGGCGGCAGGGGCGGGGACGGCGACCTGCTCGACCGGATGCTGGAGACGGCCCACCCGCGGACCGGCGAGCGGCTGTCGCCGGAGAACGTGCGCCGGCAGGTCATCACCTTCCTCGTCGCCGGGCACGAGACGACCTCGGGCGCGCTCTCCTTCGCGCTGCACTACCTTGCCCGGCACCCCGACGTGGCGGCCCGGGCCCGTGCCGAGGTGGACCGGGTGTGGGGCGGCACCGAGGCGCCGGGCTACGAGCAGGTGGCCAAGCTGCGTTACGTGCGCCGGGTGCTCGACGAGTCGCTGCGGCTGTGGCCGACCGCGCCCGCCTTCGCACGGGAGGCCCGCGAGGACACGCTGCTCGGCGGCGCGTACCCGATGCGACGCGGGGCCTGGGCGCTGGTGCTCACGGGCATGCTGCACCGCGATCCGGAGGTGTGGGGCCCGGACGCCGAGCGGTTCGACCCGGACCGCTTCGACGCGAAGGCCGTACGCGCGCGTGCCCCGCACACGTTCAAGCCGTTCGGGACGGGGGCGCGGGCGTGCATCGGGCGGCAATTCGCACTGCACGAGGCGACGCTGGTCCTCGGGCTGCTGCTGCGCCGCTACGAGTTGCGGCCGGACCCCGGATACCGGCTGCGGGTGACCGAGCGGCTGACGCTGATGCCGGAGGGGCTGCGGCTGCACCTGGACCGGCGCACCGCCGCCCCGGCGTCGTCCCCGTCCCACCCGGACGACGCCGGGGCGGCAGGGGAACAGGACACCGGGAACGCAGGCTCAGCGCCCCGCTGTCCAGTGCACCGGGCGGGTGACTGAGTCCGGCAGCCTGGTGCCGGGGCCGCCACGGGCCGCGTTGACCTGCGGCTGGGTCAGGAAGAAGGCGCCCGTCAGGTCCGCGTCGGTCAGATCGGCGTCGCGCAGGTCCGCGCCGATCAGGTCGGCGCCCCGCAGGTCGGCGCCGGTGAGGTCGGCGGCGATGAGGTAGGCCCCGCGCAGATCGGCGCCGGCCAGGTCGGCGCCTCTCAGCCGGGCGCCCATCAGGTCGGCGTTGCGGCGGTTCTTCTTGCGGCCCCGGGCGCCGGCCCGGACCAGCTCGCTGGTGCGCAGCAGAAGCACGTTGACCCGCTGCCGGTGTGCGGCCACGTCGAGGGCGGCCAGTTCCCCGGGGGTCCCCCCGGCGAGGCGCTCGGTGTCGGCGAGGGTCCGGCGCAGGTCGGCGTGGACCGGGCGGGCGGCCGGCAGGGTCAGTGCCTCGGTCAGGTACCAGAGCAGCTCGTGCAGCTGACGGACGACCGGGAACACGTCGAACATGCCGCGCCCGCGCTCCGGCGGGCCGCCGCGCCAGTCCGCGCCGCCGAAGGTGACCTGCGAGACCCGCTGCCCGGCGCCGAAGCAGTCGTAGACCGTGCAGCCGCTGAAGCCGCGTTCCCGCAGCGTCGCGTGGATGCCGCAACGGTGGTCGGTGCGGAGGTTGGCGCAGGGTGTGCCGGCGTCCTTGTCGACCGCGAAGTCCGCGGAGCGGGCGAAGGGCAGGGCCACGCAGCACAGTCCGAAGCAGCTCCCGCAGTCGCCGCGCAGTTCCGCCGGGGCCGGTGTGTCCGTCCGGTCCGCCGTGTGTTCTCGCATGTCGTCGAGGATACGGGCCGTCGGCGCGCGGCCCCGGGGTCGGCCCCGTGCGGCCGGTCAGACCTCCAGCGCGGACAGGTCGAGACGGGCGAGCCGCTCGGGGTCGGACAGGATGTACAGCCCCGTGATGAGCCCGTCGGCGACGGTGACGTAGGTGACCGACCGCGGCTGCCCCTCGGACACGGCGACGGTGCCCACCGCGCCGCTGACCAGGACGACCCGGGCGAGCCCGGCGAGGTGGCGGAAGTGGAACGCCCCGGTGGCGACCGTCCGCGCCCCCCGGACCGTCTTCGACGCCGCCACGCCCCGGGCCAGTGCCCCGGCGTCGGCCCGCAGCACCACGTCCGGGTGCAGGACGGACACCAGGGCCTCGAAGTCGCCGGCCCGGCTCGCGGCGAGGAACGCCTCGACCGCCCGGCGCTGCCGGCCGAGGTCCGGTTCGGCCGCGGGGGTCGCGTCGCGCACCCGGCGCCGGGCCCGGCTGGCGAGCTGCCTGGTGGCGGCGGGGCTGCGCTCGACGACCGGCGCGATGTCGTCGAAGGGCACGGCGAACATGTCGTGCAGGACGAAGGCCAGCCGCTCGGCCGGTTCCAGCGTCTCGAGGACCACGAGCAGGGCGATGCCCACCGAGTCCGTGTGCAGGGCCTCCTCCTCCGGGTCCGCCCGGGGCAGCGCCCGCAGCACGGGGTCCGGCACGAAGGTGTCGAAGCCCTCGGTCATCGGCTCCTCGCGGCGCGCGGTGCGGGAGCGCAGCAGGTCCAGGCAGATCCGCCCGGTCACGGTGGTCAGCCAGGCGCCGAGGTTGTCGATGCGGTCCTCGCCGGAGCGGTCGAGCCGCAGCCAGGCCTCCTGCACGGCGTCCTCCGCCTCGGCCAGTGAGCCGAGCATGCGGTAGGCCACCGCCTTGAGCTGCCCCCGGTGCTCCTCGAAGCGCTCCGCGAGCCGCTGCTGTCCCCGCATGTCCGGTTCCCCCCGCACGTCGTGCCCCACCCGCACACCCTGCTCCCCCGCCACGCCGCTACCGTCCGAAGACTTCGAAGGTCACGGCCGGCTTCCCGCCGAACCGCTCGCCGGCGGCCCGGGCGAAGCCGGTGAGGAATCCGCGTACGTACGTCTCCGGGTCCTCCTCGGTCAGCACCTCGATGTACGTGCGGTGTTCCAGCAGCGAGCGCACCGCGCGCTCGAGGCCAGGAGTGGCGTCCACGGCGTGGGTGGGCGAGGAGGAACCGGCGACCGCGACCCAGCGCACCCCGTTCCACGGTGCGAGGCCCTGCTCGGTCAGCTCCGGGAAGATCCACCGGTTGCCCGCGTCGGCCGCCGCGTCGAGCGTGGCGCGGCCGACGGCGACGTGGTCCGGAGTGTTCCAGGCGACGCCGCCCCAGGTGTCCCGGTGGTTCATGGTGATGACCAGTTCGGGCCGGTGCCGCCGGATCGCGGCGGCGATGTCGCGGCGCAGCGCGGTGCCGTACTCGACGACGCCGTCCCGGTGGTCGAGGAACTCCACCTGGCTCACCCCGACGACGGCGGCGCTCGCGCGCTGCTCCCGCTCCCGCAGCGGCGCGCACTCGGCGGGCGCCAGGGTGTCGATGCCCGCCTCGCCCCTGGTCGCGAGCACGTAGGCGACCTCGCGGCCCTCGTCCGTCCAGGACGCGATCGCCGCCGAGCAGCCGTACTCCAGGTCGTCGGGGTGGGCGACGACGGCGAGGGCGCGGCGCCAGTCGCCGGGCATGGGCTCCAGTTGCGTGATCGTCGGCTCCGTCATGCCCGCACACTAACCCGCGCCACCGGCGCCCCACCGCGGTTTCAGGCCGCGTCCCTCACGTCTCGTCGCGGGCGAGCGCGAGCAGCCGGTCCAGGACGCGGGGGCCGCCGGCCCGTACGCCGTCGTGCTCGAACTCGTCGGTGACCCAGGTGCGCAGGCCCCGGATCGCGCGGGCGGTGGTCAGCGAGTGGGCGGTGTCGACGTACATGTCGTCGTGGTAGACGACCGCGGCGGCCGGGACCTCGTTGGCGGCGAGGCGGGCCGGGTCGTACTGCGGCGTCCAGTCGGTGCGGGCGGCGAGCAGTTCGGCCGTCTCGCGCAGCGGGCGCAGTGCCGGGTCGCAGTCGAACATCCAGGGGTGGATGGTCTCGCCGGTGAAGAGCAGCGGTTCGTCGCCCGCGAGGGCCTTGGCGGCGTCGAAGCGCGGGAACTCGGCGCGCACCCGCTCGGCAGACCAGTCGGTGGGCCGGGCGTCCTGGCCGTAGATGGCCTCGTGGACCAGGGCGTACAGCGGGCGGCCGGCGTACGACAGCAGGCCCTGCGCCTGCTCCTGGAAGGCGTCGGAGAGTTCGTGTCCGCCCGGGGTGCGGACGAAGGCGTCCTCCAGGAGGAAGTGCAGCCGGTGGCTGCCCTCTCCGCTGCCGAGCATGATGCCGAGGGACTGGAAGGCCTCCACGGTGAGGCGGTAGCCGTTCGGCAGGACCACGTCGTGGGTGAGGAGGTGGTCGGCGATGCGGCGGGCGCGCTCGACGTCCTGCGGGTAGCGGGCGTAGTGCGCGACGACCTTGCGCTCGATACGGGGGTAGGCGGCCCGGTAGACGTCGTCCGCGTGGGCGTCCAGGGAGGGCAGGCCGCCGGTGATCAGGGCGGCGCTCAGGCCCTCGGGGGCCAGCGAGAGGTAGGCGACGGTGCAGAAGCCGCCGAAGCTCTGGCCGAGGACGGTCCAGGGGGCTCCGCCGGTGACCTGGGGGCGGATGGCCTCGCAGTCCCGGACAATGGCGTCGGCGCGGAAGTGGGCCAGGTAGTCGGCCTGTTCGGCGGGGCCGCCGCGCAGCGGGAGGGTCTGGCGACTGGCCGGGGTGGAGGCGCCGGTGCCGCGCTGGTCCAGGAGCAGGACGCGGTACTCCTGGAGGGCCCGGCCGAACCAGCCGGGGCGGCCGACGAAACGGTCCGCCTTGCCGCCGGGGCCGCCCTGGAGGTAGATCAGCCAGGGCAGGTCCTGGTCGGCCTTGTCGCTCGCGACGGCCTCGCGGGCGTACAGCTCGATCGTCTCCCCGCCCGGGTCGGCGTGGTCGAGGGGCACGGTGAAACGGCGGTCGGTGAGCACGACGCCTGGCTGGCGGTAGCTGACGCTCAAGGGGTCTCCCGGGGCGGACGGATGTGGCGGCCGGTTCTTTCGGCCGGGTCCCAGTTCAGCACACGGTCCTGCGGCCACCGACCCCCGGGATCATGAAATCGTGCCGAACGGCCTGCTGAACGGCCGGTCAGCGCGCGGCGAGGCTGGAGCGCCGCACCACCAGTTCCGGCTGGAGGACGACCCGGCGGTGCGGGTGGGTCCGGTCCGTGCCCTCCAGCTCGGTCTCCTCCAGGAGCAGCTCGGCGGCCATGGCGCCCATGGTGACGGCGGGCTGGCGCACGGAGGTGAGCGGGACGGCCGCGGCGGCGGCGAACTCGATGTCGTCGTAGCCCACGATCGCGAGGTCGTCCGGGACACCGACCCCGGCGGCGTACAGGGCCTGGAGGACGCCGAGGGCGAGCAGGTCGTTGGCGCAGAAGACGGCGGTCGGCCGGTCGGCGAGGCCCAGCAGGCGGGCGCCGGCGTCGCGGCCCGCGGCGACGTCGAGGCGCTCGGTGGGCAGTTCGCGCAGCGCGTCGGGGCCGAGCCCGGCCTCGGCGAGCGCGGCGAGGGCGCCGGTGCGGCGGTCGCGGACCTGGTTGAGGCCGGGCGGGCCGCTGACGTAGGCGATGGAGCGGTGTCCGGCGTCCACGAGGTGGCGTACGGCCAGCGCGCCGCCCGCGACGTCGTCGACGGAGACCGAGCACTCGGTGGTGCCCTCGGCGACGCGGTCGACGAGGACGAAGGGGATGTGGTGGCGCCGGAAGTTCTCGATGTTGCGGCCGGTGGCGTCGGCGGGGGTGAGCAGGACGCCCCGGACCCGCTGCTCGGCGAAGAGCGAGAGGTATTCGGCCTCCTCGCCCGGGCTCTGGGCGCTGTTGCAGACCATCACGCCGAGTCCGGCCTCGCGGGCGGCCCGCTCGGCGCCGCGGGCGACGTCGACGAAGAAGGGGTTGCCCATGTCCAGGACGAGGAGCCCCATGATGCGGCTGCGGCCGGCGCGCAGTTGGCGCGCGGACTCGCTGCGGACGTAGCCCAGCCGCTCGATCGCGGACAGTACGCGCGCGCGGGTCTCGGTCGCGACGGTGTCGGGGCGGTTGATGACGTTGGAGACCGTGCCCACGGAAACTCCGGCGGCGCGGGCGACGTCCTTGATACCCACGGAATGGGCCATCGGGCAGGGACCTCCGAGGTCGGGTGGGGGTGGGGGGCGGCCGTGGGACCTTCACACAGTACCCGGGCCGCCCCGGCGAGACCCCCGTCAGGCGAGGTGGAACACCTCGGTGAGAGGCTTCATCGCCTCGTCGGGGCGGGCCCCGTCGAGGGTCTCGAAGAGCGGTCCCATCTCCGCCTGCCAGCGGGCGTTGACCTCGGTGGCCTCCATGCCGGCCCGGGCGGCGGCGAAGTCCTCGGTCTCCAGGTAGCCGACGAGCAGGCCGTCGTCGCGCAGGAAGAGCGAGTAGTTGTGCCATCCGGTGGCGGAGAGCGCCTCGCACATCTCCGGCCACACGGCGGCGTGGCGTTCGCGGTACTCCGCGATGCGGTCCCGGCGGACCTTGAGCAGGAAACAGACGCGCTGCATGAAGTACCGCTCCCGTACGAAGGGTGTTGTGCCGGGCCTAGAAGTTGTACTGGTCGACGTTGTCGGCGGTGAACACGGTCGGCTTGCCGAGGTTGATCACGCCGTCCTTGCCGATGGTGTACTCGCCCAGGGCGCCGGCCTTGAAGGTCTCGCCCTCCTTGCCGGTGATCTGCCCGGAGGCCAGGGCGACGGCGGTGCGCGCGGCCAGCTCGCCGAGCTTGGCGGGGTCCCACAGCTCGAACGCCTCGACGGTGCCGTTCTTGACGTACTTGCGCATGTCGTTGGGGGTGCCGAGGCCGGTCAGCTTGACCTTGCCCTTGTACTTGGAGCCGGACAGGTACTGGGCGGCGGCCTTGATGCCGACGGTGGTCGGGGAGATGATCCCCTTCAGGTTCGGGTGCTCCTGGAGCAGGCCCTGGGTCTGCTGGAAGGACTTCTGGGCGTCGTCGTCTCCGTAGGCGACCTTGACCAGCTTGATGTCCTTGTACTTCGGGTCCTTCAGCTCGTCCTTCATGATCTCGATCCAGGCGTTCTGGTTCGTCGCGGTCTGCGCGGCGGACAGGATCGCGATCTCGCCCTTGTTGCCGATCTGCTCGGCCATCTGCTGCACCTGGGTGCGGCCGATGTCGTCGGCGGAGGCCTGGGAGATGAAGGCGTTGCGGCACTCGGGGTCGGTGTCCGAGTCGTAGGTGACGATCTTGATGTCGTTCTTCATCGCCTGCTTGAGCGCGGTGCACAGCGCGCCCGGGTCCTGCGCGGAGACGGCGATGGCGTCGACCTGCTGCTGGGTGAGCGTGTTGACGTAGGAGACCTGGCCGGCGGTGTCGGTGCCGCTGGAGGTGCCGACCTCCTTGTAGCTGGAGCCCAACTCCTTGAGGGCCTTCTCGCCGCCCTTGTCGGCGACGGTGAAGTAGGGGTTGTTGACCTGCTTGGGCAGGAAGCCGACGGTCAGACCCTTCTTCGTCGCGGCGTTCGGGTCGGCCTTGCCCGCCGCGGCGGCCTTGCCGCCCTCGTCCTTGACGTCCTCCTTCGTGGTGCCGCCGCAGGCGGTGGCCGCCAGGGCGAGGGAGGTGACGGCGGCGAGGGCCGCGCAGGTACGGCGGATGGACGACTTGCGCATGGTGGGTTCCTTACGAGGGTGGACGGAGCCGGGGACGGGGTTACGGAGTGGGGGCGGGCGCCTTGGACGGGGGCGCCGGTGCCGCCCTGCGTCCGGCCCTCGCGAGGGAGATCTGCCGTGCGACGCGGGGGCCGAGCACGGAGAGGACGAGCAGGACGCCGGTGACGACGATCTGCGACTGGGCGGAGACGTCCTGGAGGCTCATGA
Organism: Streptomyces coelicoflavus; assembly: GCF_045041415.1. NCBI lineage: Bacteria > Bacillati > Actinomycetota > Actinomycetes > Kitasatosporales > Streptomycetaceae > Streptomyces > Streptomyces coelicoflavus. The sequence goes on from NZ_CP108218.1 coordinate 512,497, forward strand.
CGTTCTGGAGCGCGCCAAGCAGGAACACGCCCGCGATCGCCCCGCCGAGCGTGCCCTTGCCGCCGTCGAAGTCGATGCCGCCCAGGAGCACGGCGGCGACGACGGACAGTTCGAGACCGGTGGCGTTGTCGTAGCGGGCGCTGGCGTAGTGCAGGGCCCAGAAGACGCCGGTGAGGGAGGACATCAGGCCGGTCAGCGTGAACAGGACCAGTTTCTGCCGCTTGACCCGGATGCCGGCGAAGCGCGCAGCCTCCTCGCTGGCCCCGATGGCGAACAGCGACCGGCCGAACGGCATGGCGTGCAGGGCGACGACGGCGACGGCCAGCAGCACGAGGAACGGCAGGAAGGCGTACGGGAGGAAGGTGCCGTCGACGCGTCCGGCCGCGAAGTCCAGGTACTGCGCGGGGAAGTCGGTCACTGCGTCGGACCCGAGCACGATCTGCGCGATGCCCCGGTAGGCGGCCATGGTGCCGATGGTGACGGCGAGGGAGGGCAGCCCGAGGCGGGTGACCAGCAGGCCGTTGACCAGACCGCAGACCACGCCGAGGAGCAGGCAGATCGGGATGATCGTCTCGATGGTCATGCCCTGGTCCCACAGGGCGCCCATCACCGCGCCGGACAGACCCGCGGTGGAGGCCACCGACAGGTCGATCTCGCCGGAGACGACCAGCAGCGTCATCGGCAGGGCGATGAGCGCGATCGGCAGGGTGTTGCCGATCAGGAAGGACAGGTTGAGGGCGTTGCCGAAGCCGTCGACGAAGCCGAAGGAGAGCAGCAGGACGACCACGAGGAGGGCGCCGACAACCGTGTCCCAGCGGACGGCGCGCGTCAGGGAGGTGTCAGCCATGGCGGGCGTTCCTCTTCTTCAGAGCGTTGGCCACCCGCAGCGCGACGATCCGGTCGACGGCGATGGCGAGGATGAGCAGGATGCCGTTGATGGCCAGCACCCACACGGAGCTGACGCCGAGGGCGGGCAGCACGCTGTTGATCGAGGTCAGCAGCAGCGCGCCGAGGGCGGCGCCGTAGACGCTGCCGGAGCCGCCGGTGAAGACGACGCCGCCGACCACCACGGCGCTGACGACGGTCAGTTCGTAGCCGTTGCCGGTGCCGGAGTCGACGTTGCCGAAGCGGGCGAGGTACAGGGCGCCGGCGAGTCCGGCGAGGGCGCCGCAGAAGGTGTAGGCGGCGAGGATCCGCTTGCGGACGGGGATGCCGGCCAGCCGGGCGGCCTCGGGGTTGGAGCCGAGGGCGTACAGCTCGCGTCCGCTGCCGAAGTGCTTGAGGTAGTAGGCCGTGGCGACGAGCACCGCCAGGGCGATCATGGCCAGCCAGGGCACGGCGGAGATGCCGCCGGAGCCGAAGTCGACGAAGCCGCCGGGCAGGTCGGCCGCGGTGATCTGCCGGGAGCCGACCCAGATGGAGTCGATGCCGCGGATGATGTAGAGGGTGCCGAGGGTGACGACCAGGGCGGGCACCTGGCCGAGGCTGACCAGCACGCCGTTGAGCAGGCCGAATCCGACGCCCGTCAGCACGGCGAGCAGCACGGCGGCGACGGGGTTGCCGCCGTCCTGGAGGTAGACGCCGGCGGCGAAGGCGCTGATGCCGAGGGTGGAGCCGACGGACAGGTCGACGTTGCGGGTGATGACGACCAGGGACTGCCCGGTGGCGACCAGGACCAGGATGGTCGCGTTCAGCAGGAGGTCCTTGATGCCCTGCTCGGACAGGAACTCGCTGTTGCCGGCCTGGGTGACGGCGATCATCACCAGGAAGACGAGCAGGATGGCCAGTTCGCGCATCTTGAAGATGCGGTCCACCAGCCGGGTGGCGCCCGCCTTCGGCACGTCGGCCGCGGGGGCCTTCTCCGGTGCGGTGACCGTCATGCGGCGGCCCTCCCCGTGGCTGCGGCCATCACGGTCTCCTCGGTGGCGTCGGTGCGGGCGATCTCGGCGGTCAGCCGGCCCTCGTGCATCACCAGGACCCGGTCGGCCATGCCCAGGACCTCGGGCAGGTCGGAGGAGATCATCAGGACGGCCACGCCGTCGGCGGCGAGCTGCGAGAGCAGCCGGTGCACCTCGGCCTTGGTCCCGACGTCGATGCCGCGGGTGGGCTCGTCGACGATCAGCACCTTGGGGCCGGTGGCCAGCCACTTGGCGAGGACGACCTTCTGCTGGTTGCCGCCGGACAGGGTGGCGACGGTGTCGGCGATGCGGGCGTACTTGACCTGGAGCTTGACGGCCCAGTCGAGGGAGCGGCTGCGCTCGGCCCCGCGGTCCACGAGTCCGGCCCTCACGGTCGTGCGCAGGCCGGTGAGGCCGATGTTGCGCTCGATGGACATGTCCATCACCAGGCCCTGGGCGCGGCGGTCCTCCGGGACGAGGGCGAGCCCGGCGGCCATCGCGGTGGAGGGGGCGCCGTTGACGAGCGGCTTGCCGTCGACCTCGACCTCCCCGGCGTCCCAGCGGTCGACGCCGAAGACGGCCCGGGCGACCTCGGTGCGTCCGGCGCCGACCAGTCCGGCCAGCGCCACGATCTCGCCGCGCCGCACCTCGAAGGAGACGTCGGTGAAGACGCCCTCGCGGGTCAGCCTGCGCACGCTGAGGGCCTTCTCGCCGGGGGTGACGTCCTGCTTGGGGTACAGCTCGTCGAGGTCGCGGCCGACCATGCGGCGCACCAGGTCGTCCTCGGTCATGCCCTCGAGGGGCTCGCCGGCGATCCGGGCGCCGTCGCGCAGGGTGGTGACCCGCTCGCAGATGCGGAAGATCTCCTCGAGGCGGTGGGAGATGAACAGCACCGCGGCGCCCTGTTCGCGCAGGGTGCGCACCACGCCGAAGAGCCGGGCCACCTCGCTGCCGGTGAGGGCGGCGGTCGGCTCGTCCATGATCAGGACGCGGGCGTCGAAGGAGAGCGCCTTGGCGATCTCGACGATCTGCTGGTCCGCGATGGACAGGCCGCGCGCGGGCCGGTCGGGGTCGAGTTCGACTCCCAGGCGGAGCATGAGTGCGGCGGTGGCCGCGTGGGTCGCCTTGTGGTCGATACGGCCGAGGGCGCGGCGCGGCTGGCGGCCCATGAAGATGTTCTCGGCGATCGACAGGTCGGGAAAGAGGGTGGGCTCCTGGTAGATCACGGCGATGCCGGCGTCGCGGGCGTCGCCGGGGCCGTGGAACACGACCGGCGCGCCGTCGAGCAGCACCTGGCCGGCGTCCGGCCGGTGCACTCCGGCCAGCGTCTTGATGAGGGTCGACTTTCCGGCGCCGTTCTCGCCGGCGAGGGCGTGCACCTCACCGGGGAACAGGTCCAGGGAGACGTCCCGCAGCGCACGGACCGCGCCGAAGGACTTGGAGACGTCCCTGAGCGCCAGAACCGGGGCCGAACCCGTGTCGGACGGGTGGGTCATTGGGGGCTCCTCGACGACGCCGGGCGGGACGGCCCTCGCGGCGTCGTGAAAGGTTTCAACTTGGTTGCCGGGGACGTTAGGCAGCGAGGCCATGTCACGTCAATGGTTCCGGGTCGAAAAAGTTTCGATCTCCGAAGGTTACGACCGAGTCACGGACAGCCGGGGCGGCCAGAAGGGTTGACACCCCTTCGAGAGGCTCATAACTTCGCGTTCTGAATCGTTTCATACATGGTCGTACTCGCAGCAGGCCACGACCCGATGCCACAGGAGCGCCGAAGTGACCGAGCTCGCCGCGGTGAAAGCCGCGCTCAAGACCCAGGCCGTCGAGACGCCGTCGTGGGCGTACGGCAACTCGGGCACCCGCTTCAAGGTGTTCGCCCAGGCCGGTGTCCCCCGCGACCCGTTCGAGAAGCTGGACGACGCGGCGAAGGTGCACGAGTTCACCGGCGTGGCCCCGACCGTGGCCCTGCACATCCCCTGGGACAAGGTCGAGGACTATGCCGCGCTGGCGGCGCACGCCGAGAAGCGGGGCGTGCGGATCGGCGCGATCAACTCCAACACCTTCCAGGACGACGCGTACAAGCTGGGCAGCATCTGCCATCCCGACGCGGCGGTGCGCAGGAAGGCCGTCGACCACCTGCTGGAGTGCGTCGACATCATGGACGCCACCGGGTCGCGCGACCTGAAGCTGTGGTTCGCCGACGGCACGAACTACCCCGGTCAGGACGACATCCGCTCCCGCCAGGACCGGCTGGCCGAGGGTCTGGCCGAGGTGTACGAGCGACTCGGCGAGGGGCAGCGGATGCTCCTGGAGTACAAGCTCTTCGAGCCGGCGTTCTACACGACGGACGTGCCGGACTGGGGCACGGCCTACGCGCACTGTCTGAAGCTGGGCGAGAAGGCGCAGGTCGTGGTCGACACGGGGCACCACGCACCGGGCACGAACATCGAGTTCATCGTGGCGACGCTGCTGCGGGAGGGGAAGCTCGGCGGGTTCGACTTCAACTCGCGGTTCTACGCCGACGACGACCTGATGGTGGGCGCGGCCGACCCGTTCCAGCTGTTCCGGATCATGTACGAGGTGGTGCGCGGAGGCGGGTTCACGTCCGACGTCGCGTTCATGCTCGACCAGTGCCACAACATCGAGGCGAAGATTCCGGCCATCATCCGGTCGGTGATGAACGTGCAGGAGGCCACGGCGAAGGCGCTGCTGGTCGACGGTTCGGCGCTGGCTGCCGCGCAGGCATCGGGGGATGTGCTGGAGGCCAACGCGGTGTTGATGGACGCGTACAACACGGACGTGCGTCCGCTTCTTCGGGAGGTGCGGGAGGAGTCGGGGCTGGACCCCGAGCCCATGAAGGCGTATCGCTCCTGCGGGTGGGCGGAGAAGGTCGTTGCCGAGCGGGTTGGTGGCGAGCAGGCGGGATGGGGGGCCTAGTCCGTAAGCGTCTGCCGGGTTTGTGTTGTTCGCGGGCTGCGGGCCGTATGTGGCTGGTCGCGCAGTTCCCCGCGCCCCTTGCGGGGCGCATCTCCGCCCCTCGATCGAAAAGGCACCGTCATGACATCTCACCCTGAAGCCGCCGCCCTCCTCGCCCGTTCCCATCGGCTCGGTGCCGATCCGCGCAACACCAACTACGCCGGTGGCAACGCCTCCGCCAAGGGCACCGGGACCGATCCCGTCACCGGGGGTGATGTGGAGCTGATGTGGGTCAAGGGGTCCGGCGGGGACCTCGGGACGCTCACCGAGGGCGGGCTCGCCGTGCTGCGGCTGGACCGGATGCGGGCGCTCAAGGACGTCTACCCGGGCGTCGAGCGCGAGGACGAGATGGTCGCCGCCTTCGACTACTGCCTGCACGGCAAGGGCGGCGCCGCGCCCTCGATCGACACGGCGATGCACGGGCTGGTCGAGGCCGCGCACGTCGACCACCTCCACCCCGACTCCGGGATCGCGCTGGCCTGTGCGGCGGACGGGGAGAAGCTGACCGCCGAGTGCTTCGGCGACACCGTGGTGTGGGTGCCGTGGCGGCGGCCCGGTTTCCAGCTCGGGCTGGACATCGCCGCCGTCAAGCAGGCCAACCCGCAGGCCGTCGGCTGTGTGCTCGGCGGGCACGGCATCACCGCCTGGGGCGACACCTCCGAGGAGTGCGAGCGCAACTCGCTGCACATCATCCGCACCGCCGAGGCCTTCCTCGCCGAGCGCGGCAGGGCCGAGCCGTTCGGCGCGGTGATCGAGGGGTACGCGGCGCTGCCCGGGGCCGAGCGGCGGGAGCGGGCGGCGGCGCTGGCGCCGTACGTCCGGGGGCTGGCGTCCCGGGACCGTGCGCAGGTCGGGCACTTCACCGACGCGGACGTGGTCCTGGACTTCCTCGCGCGCGCCGAGCACCCGCGGCTCGCCGCGCTCGGCACCTCCTGCCCGGACCACTTCCTGCGGACGAAGGTGCGGCCGCTGGTCCTGGACCTGCCTCCGACGACGCCGCTGGACGAGGCCGTCGCCCGGCTCAAGGAGCTGCACGCGGCCTACCGCGAGGAGTACGCCGCCTACTACGAGCGGCACGCGGAGCCGGACTCCCCCGCCATGCGCGGCGCGGACCCGGCGATCGTGCTGGTGCCGGGTGTCGGCATGTTCAGCTTCGGCAAGGACAGGCAGACCGCCCGGGTGGCCGGCGAGTTCTACGTCAACGCGATCAACGTGATGCGCGGGGCCGAGGCGGTGTCGACGTACGCGCCGATCGAGGAGTCGGAGAAGTTCCGCATCGAGTACTGGGCGCTGGAGGAGGCCAAGCTCCGGCGGATGCCGAGGCCCAAGCCGCTGGCCACCCGGGTCGCGCTCGTGACCGGCGCGGGCAGCGGGATCGGGAAGGCGATCGCGCGGCGGCTGGCCGACGAGGGTGCCTGTGTGGTCGTGGCCGACCTGAACGCCGAGAACGCGGCGGCGGTCGCCGAGGAGCTGGGCGGGGACGACAGGGCCGTCGCGGTGACCGTCGACGTCACCTCCGAGGAGCAGATCGCCGAGGCGTTCAGGGCGGCCGTGCTCGCCTTCGGCGGGGTCGACCTGGTGGTCAACAACGCGGGGATCTCGATCTCCAAGCCCCTGCTGGAGACCACGGCCAAGGACTGGGACCTCCAGCACGACATCATGGCCCGCGGCTCCTTCCTCGTCTCGCGCGAGGCGGCCCGGGTGATGACCGCGCAGGAGCTGGGCGGCGACATCGTGTACATCGCGTCGAAGAACGCCGTGTTCGCGGGCCCCAACAACATCGCCTACTCCGCCACCAAGGCCGACCAGGCCCACCAGGTGCGCCTGCTCGCCGCCGAGCTGGGCGAGCACGGCATCCGGGTCAACGGCGTCAACCCCGACGGCGTGGTGCGGGGTTCGGGGATCTTCGCGGGCGGCTGGGGTGCCCAGCGCGCCGCCGTGTACGGCGTGCCGGAGGAGAAGCTGGGCGAGTTCTACGCCCAGCGCACGCTGCTCAAGCGCGAGGTGCTGCCCGAGCACGTCGCGAACGCCGTGTTCACGCTGACCGGCGGCGACCTGACCCACACCACCGGCCTGCACGTCCCGGTCGACGCCGGCGTCGCCGCGGCGTTCCTGCGATGAGCACCGCCATCGGCGACAAGGCGTACGCCGCGGTCGACCTCGGCGCGTCCAGCGGGCGCGTCATGGTCGGCCGCGTCGGCCCCGGCCGGCTGGAACTGACCGAGGCTCACCGCTTCCCCAACCGGCCGGTCCGCACCCCCGACGGGCTGCGCTGGGACGTCCTCGCGCTCTACGCCGGTGTGCTGGACGGGCTGCGGGCGGCGGGCCGGGTGGACTCGGTCGGCGTGGACGGCTGGGCGGTGGACTACGGTCTGCTGGACGCGGACGGAGCGCTGCTGGGCAACCCGGTGCACTACCGCGACGCCCGTACCGAGGGCGTCGCGGAGCGGGTGTGGGAGACGCTGCCCGCCGGGGAGCTGTACGCGGCGACCGGGTTGCAGTACGCGCCGTTCAACACCCTGTACCAGCTGGTCGCCGCCCGGGGCACGGCCCAGTTCGCGGCGGCCCGGCGGCTGTTGCTCGTCCCCGACCTGCTGACGTACTGGCTGACCGGTGAGCAGGGCACGGAGCTGACCAACGCCTCCACCACCCAGCTGATCGACCCCCGCACCGGGGACTGGTCGCGGGAGGTGGCCGACCGGCTGGGGATCGGCCTCGGCCTGTTCGCACCGCTGCGCCGGCCGGGGGACGCGGCGGGGCTGCTGCGCCCGGAGGTGCTGGAGGAGACGGGGCTGGCCGGGCCCGTGCCGGTGACGGCGGTCGCGTCGCACGACACCGCCTCCGCGGTGGCCGCCGTACCGGCCTCGGACGAACGGTTCGCCTACATCTGCACCGGCACCTGGTCGCTGGCCGGGCTCGAACTGACCGCTCCCGTACTGACGGAGGAGAGCCGGGCCGCCAACTTCACCAACGAGCTGGGGCTGGACGGCACGGTCCGCTACCTGCGCAACATCATGGGTCTGTGGCTGCTCCAGGAGTGCGTACGGGCCTGGGGCGACCCGGATCTGGGTGAGCTGCTGCTAGCGGCGGCGCGCGTACCGGCGCTGCGGTCGGTGGTGGACGCGGGTGACGCGGGGTTCCTGGCGCCGGGGCGGATGCCGGAGCGGATCGCCGAGGCGTGCCGCGCCTCGGGGCAGCCGGTGCCCGAAACGCCCGCCGAGGTGACCCGGTGCATCCTCGACTCGCTGGCGCTGGCCCACCGCGCGGCCGTCGAGGAGGCGCAGCGGCTCGCCGGGCATCCGGTCGACGTCGTGCACGTGGTCGGCGGCGGCACCCGCAACGCGCTGCTGTGCCAGCTGACCGCCGACGCCTGCGGACTGCCGGTGGTGGCGGGGCCGGCGGAGGCGGCCGCGCTCGGCAACGTCCTCGTGCAGGCCCGCGCCCACGGTCTGGTCGGCGACCTCGCCGGGATGCGCCGACTGCTGGCGCGCACCCAGTCGTTGACCCGCTACGAACCGCGCGGCGACACGGCGCGCTGGCGGGCGGCCGAAGCCCGACTCGCCGACCGGTGAACCGGGTCTCCCCCGCCCTCCACCCCGACGACTACCCTGCTCTGGGCATGCGCCCGACGATCGGACACGAGGAGCCGCGATGCGTGTCGCCCTGTTCCTGACCTGCGTCAACGACACGCTCTATCCGGACACCGGCCGGGCGGTGGTGAAGCTGCTGACCCGGCTGGGCGTCGACGTCGACTTCCCCATGGACCAGACCTGTTGCGGTCAGGCGCACTACAACACCGGTTACCGGCACGAGGCCGAGCCGCTGGCCCGCCGCTTCGCCGACGTGTTCGCGGGCTACGACGCGATCGTGACACCTTCGGGTTCGTGCGGCGCGATGGTGCGGGAGCTGTATCCGAGGATGGGCGAGCGGGCGCGCGCGGAGGGGCGCGGGGACGCGCTCGCGGCCACGCTGGCGCCGGTGGTACCGAAGACGTACGAGCTGACGGAGTTCCTCGTGGACGTGCTGGGGGTGACCGACGTGGGGGCGTACTACCCGCGCACGGTGACGTACCACCCGACCTGTCACGGCCTGCGCAGCCTGGGTCTGGGCGACCGGCCGCGGCGGCTGCTGGAAGCGGTGAAGGGGCTGGAGCTGGTGGCGCTGCCGGGCGCCGAGGAGTGCTGCGGCTTCGGCGGGACGTTCGCCGTGAAGAACTCCGACGTGTCGGCGGCGATGGGCGCGGACAAGGTCCGCAACGCCGAGTCGACCGGCGCGGACGTGCTGTGCGCGGCCGACAACTCCTGTCTGATGCACATCGGCGGGACCATGGCGCGGCTGCGCACGGGCATGCGGCCGGTGCACATCGCGGAGATCCTGGCGAGCACTGAGGAGGAGGCGGCCGTATGAGCGGGACGTTCGTGGGGATGCCGGCCTTTCCCGTCGCGGCGCGGGAGGCCGTGGGCAACAAGACGTTGCGCGGCAACCTGCGCCACGCCACGCACACCATCCGGGACAAGCGGGCCCGCGCGGTCGCCGAGCTCGACGACTGGGCGGCGCTGCGCGAGGCGGGGAAGCAGATCAAGGACCACACGCTGCGCCATCTCGACCGGTACCTGGTGCAGGTGGAGGAGGCGGTGACGGCCGCCGGCGGCACCGTGCACTGGGCCGCCGACGCGGACGAGGCCAACGAGATCGTCGCCCGGCTGGTCGAGGAGACCGGCGAGTCGGAGGTCGTCAAGGTCAAGTCGATGGCGACGCAGGAGATCGCCCTCAACGAGGCGCTGGAGGCCCGGGGCATCCACGCCTACGAGACCGATCTCGCCGAGCTGATCGTGCAGTTGGGCAAGGACCGGCCCTCGCACATCCTGGTCCCGGCCATCCACCGCAACCGGGGCGAGATCCGGGACATCTTCCGCTCCGAGATGAGCGAGTGGGGCCGTCCGGCACCCGAGGGACTGACGGACACGCCCGCCGAACTCGCGGAGGCGGCCCGCCTGCACCTGCGGGAGAAGTTCCTGCGGGCCAAGGTCGGCATCTCCGGCGCCAACTTCGTCGTGGCCGAGACCGGCACCCTGGTGGTCGTGGAGTCCGAGGGCAACGGGCGGATGTGCCTGACCCTGCCCGAGACGCTGATCTCGGTCGTCGGCATCGAGAAGATCGTGCCCCGGTGGCAGGACCTGGAGGTGTTCCTGCAGACCCTCCCCCGCTCCTCGACGGCCGAGCGCATGAACCCGTACACGTCGATGTGGACCGGGACCACCGACGAGGACGGTCCGCGCGCCTTCCACCTGGTCCTGCTGGACAACGGCCGCACCGACACCCTCGCCGACGAGGTCGGCCGCCAGGCACTGCGCTGCATCCGCTGCTCGGCCTGCCTGAACGTCTGCCCGGTGTACGAGCGGGCCGGCGGTCACGCCTACGGCTCGGTGTACCCGGGTCCGATCGGCGCCATCCTCAGCCCTCAGCTGCGGGGCACCGGCAGCGAGATCGACGCGTCGCTGCCGTACGCGTCCTCGCTGTGCGGGGCCTGCTACGAGGTGTGCCCGGTCGCCATCGACATCCCCGAGGTGCTGGTGCACCTGCGGGAGCGGGTGGTGCAGGGCGGGCCCGCGGTCCGCAACGGCAACCGGGTCGTCCTGAAGCCCGCCAAGGGGCACGCGGCCGAGCGGGCGGCGATGCGGGCGGCGCAGTGGGCGTTCACCCACCCGGGCGCGCTGCGGACCGGGCAGCGGCTGGCCTCGCGCACCCGGCGTCTGCATCCGCGTACCCTGCCGGGCCCCGGCCGGGCGTGGAGCGGCAGCCGAGACCTGCCGACGGTGCCCGCGGAGCCGTTCCGGGACTGGTGGCAGCGCACGCACGGCGGAAAGGGCGGAGCGAAGTGAGCAGCAGGGAACGCGTCCTGGGCCGGGTGCGGCGTGCGCTGGCGGACGTGCCGGGCGACGCACGGCCCTACGAAGAGGCCGTCACCCGGGACTACCTGCGCGAGCACGGGCGGCGTTCCGTCCCGCAGACGGTGGATCTCCTCGCCGAGAACCTGGCGGACTACCGGGCGATCGTGCACCGGTGCGCGGACGGGCAGTTGCCCGGCCTGCTGATGCGGCTTCTGGCGGCACACGGCTCGCAGAGCGTGGCGGTGCCCCCGGGGCTGCCGCCTGGCTGGCTGGAGGCCGTCGACGCGACCCGCGTCCAGGACCGTGCGGCGAGCACCCCGCCGGAACTCGACCGGGTCGACAGCGTGGTCACCGGCTGCGCCGTGGCCGTCGCCGAGACCGGCACCATCGTCCTGGACGGCTCCCCCGACCAGGGCCGCCGCCGCATCACCCTGGTGCCGGACCACCACATCTGTGTCGTACGGGTGCCGGACCAGGTGGTCGCGTCGGTCCCGCAGGCCCTCGAACGCCTCGATCCGGCCCGGCCGTTGACGTGGATCTCCGGTCCGTCCGCGACCAGTGACATCGAGCTGGACCGGGTCGAGGGGGTGCACGGTCCGCGCACCCTGGAGGTGGTGCTGCTGAGCGGCTCGTAGCGCCGCCGGGGTGTCGCTGAGTACACCCCCGGACACGGGCCCTGCGCCCAGTGTGGTCCGGCCCCGGTCTCCGTAGCGTCTTCCACGAGGCACCGCACCGGGCGGGCCGCACGGAAGGTGATGACCATGTTTCGCTCCGGCGCACGAGGCACCCACGACCCGGGCCCCGCCCCCGAGGCCCTCCGGCTCGTCAAGGTGACCCGGACGTACGGCTCGGCGGAGAACGCCGTGACCGCCCTGGACGGGGTGACGCTGAGCCTGGGACGCGGCACGTTCACCGCGATCATGGGGCCGTCGGGGTCGGGCAAGTCCACGCTGCTCCAGTGCGCGGCGGGACTCGACCGGCCGGACAGCGGCATCGTGTGCGTGGACGGCAAGGAGCTGACGGGGGGCGGCGAGGCGGAGCTGACGAAGTTCCGGCGCGGCCGGGTCGGCTTCGTGTTCCAGCAGTACAACCTGCTGGAGACGCTGACCGTCGCGCAGAACACGGTGCTGCCGCTCAAGCTGGCCGGGCGGCGCGTGGACCGGAGGCGGGCGCGGGAGATCCTGACGTCGGTCGGTCTCGGGGACCGCCTCGGCCACCGCCCCGACCAGCTCTCCGGCGGTCAGCGGCAGCGGGTGGCGATCGCGCGGGCCCTGGTCACCGAGCCGCGGGTGATCTTCGCGGACGAGCCGACGGGTGCCCTGGACACGCGCAGCGCCCGGCAGGTGCTGCTGCTGCTCCAGGAGGCGGTGCGGGTGCACGGGCGGACCGTGGTGATGGTGACGCACGACCCGGTCGCCGCCTCGTACGCGGACTCCGTGGTCTTCCTCGCCGACGGCCGGCCGGCGGGGCGGATGGACGCGCCGACGCCGGACGCGGTGGCGGAGCGCCTCGCGCACCTGGGCGACGACGTGCCGGCGGGGGTGTGAGCGATGTTCGTACTGGCTCTGCGGTCGATCCGGCGGCGTCCCGGACGGTTCCTCGCGACGCTGCTGTCCGCCTTCCTGGGGGCGGCGATCATCATGACGTTCAACTCGATGCACGACACCGCCGGGCAGGACGGCGTCGACCCGGTCAGCTCGGAGACGCTGGGCACGGCGGCGGGAGTCGTCGGCGGTTACGGGACCCTGCTGGTGTTCTTCGCGGTGGCCTCGACGCTGACGGTCAACGTGCGTCAGCGGACCGCCGAACTGGAGCTGCTGCGCTGCTCGGGGGCGACCCCGGCGCAGATCAAGCGGATGGTCGTGGGTGAGGCGGTGGCCGTGGCCCTGGTGGGCGCGGCGCTGGCGGTCGGCCCGGCGATGCTCGGCGGACGGGCGCTGCTCGACCTGTTCCAGGACAGCGGCCAGGTGGCGCGGTCCGTGGACTACTCCTTCGGGCCCGTCGCCCTGCTGAGCGGTGTGGACATCACCCTGCTGGCCGCCGCGGGCGCCGCGTTCCTGGCGGTACGGCGGGTGACGCGGGGCGGCCGGGAGCGGGCCGGGGCGAAGCGGTTCCTGGCGTATGCGGCACTGGTCACCGGGGCCCTCGGGGCCTGCTCCACCTTCCTGTTCTCCGCGACGGACGAGGCGCTGATGGCGGCGCCGGCCTACGGGGCGATCCTCCTCTCGGTCGGTTTCGCGCTGCTGTCGCCGCGGCTGCTGAAGGGCGTCCTCGCCCGGCTGCCGCTGAGCGGCGCGAGCGGATGGCTGGCGGTGCGGAACCTGCGCCGGCGGGCGGATCAGCTGGCCGGGATCCTGGTGTCGTTGATCATGTTCACCGCCGTTTCGACGGCGACGGTCACGATGCAGGCCGTGGAGAGCGACGCGGTGAAGGCCTCGGGCCTGGTGAAGTCGGTCGACGCGAAGAACCTGGAGACGCTGAACCTCACGGTGGTCGGCATCATCGCGGTGTTCGTGTGCGTGATGCTGGTCAACTCGCTGTACGCGGCGACGACAAACCGCTCGCGTGAATTCGGTCAACAGCGGCTGGCGGGGGCGACGCCGGGACAGGTGCTGGGCGTGGTGGCCGCCGAGGGTGTGGTCCTCACGGTGACCGGGGTGTTCTTCGGCACGGTGGCGGCGCTGGCCGGTGTGGTGCCGTTCACGGTGGTCCGCACCGACGCGGTGCTGCCGGACCAGTTCCTCGGGGTGTGGCTGGCGATGGTGGCGGTGTCGGCGGCGGCGACGCTGGGGACGAGCCTGGGCACGGCGCGGCGGGTGCTGCGTACACCGGCTGTGGGGGCGGTGGCGGCGGCCGCGTGACCGGCGGGAGGGGAGGGGGCGACCGCCACTGCGGTCGCCCCCTCTCCCCTCCCTGCCTTCCGGACCTCCGGTCAGTCGGCCTTGGCGTACTCCTTCGCCATGCTGCCGGCGAAGTCGTACACGACGCACTGTCCGTCGCCCACGACCCAGGCGTCGTGGCCGGGCGAGCAGACGAAGACGTCGCCGGGGCCCACCTCGCTCTCGGTGCCGTCGTCCATGCGGACGTGCATGCGTCCCTCGACCACGTAGCAGTTGTGGTGGATCATGCAGCTGTCGGTGCCGGCGATCGGTGCCACGGACTCCGACCAGCGCCAGCCCGGTTCGAAGGTGGCGACGGCGAAGTCGAGCCCTTCCATGTGCACGGCCTCGATGTGCCCGCGCGGGAAGTCGCGCCGCTCGTCCGGCTTGTCGAGCGTCTTTGCCTCCAGCATGACGCTCCTCCTTTCCCTGGCCCCACCACTCCATCGTCCGCCTGTCAACTCGGCGGCGCCATCCGGGGGACGCCCGCCGTCAGCGGGATCCGCCGCAGAGTTCGGCGAAGCGGGCGGCGTCCACGTTGCCGCCGGAGAGGATCACGCCGACGCGGCGGGGCAGGGCGTCGATCCGGCCGCTCAGAAGGGCGGCCAGCGGGGTGGCGCCGCTGGGTTCGAGTACGGTCTTCAGCCGTTCGAACGCGAACCGCATCGCGTGCCGGATCTCGTCGTCGGAGACCAGCACCACCCCGTCGAGGAGCCTCCGGTTGACGGAGAACGTCAGCTCGCCGGGGGTGGGCACCGCCTGGCCGTCGGCGATGGTGCGGGGCACGGGCACGGTGACGCGCCGGCCGGCCTCCAGGGAGCGCCGGGTGTCGTCGCCGGCCTCCGGTTCGACGCCGATCACCCGGGTGCCGGGGTGCAGGGCCTTGACCGCGGTGGCGCTCCCGGCGATCAGTCCGCCGCCGCCGACCGGTGCGACCAGCGCGTCCAGCTCCCCGGTCTCCTCGACCAGTTCGAGGGCGGCGGTGCCCTGGCCCGCGAGGACGTGCGGGTGCTCGTAGGGCGGGATCAGGGTCAGGCCCCGGTCGGCGGCCAGGGCCTCGGCGATGGCCGCGCGGTCGCCGGTGTAGCGGTCGTAGGTGACGATCTCGGCGCCGTAGCCGGCGGCGGCGTCCCGTTTGGAGGGCGGCGCGTCCTCCGGCATGACGATCACCGCGGTGGTGCCCAGCTCGCGTGCGGCGAGGGCGACCGCCTGGGCGTGGTTGCCCGAGGAGTAGGCGGCGATGCCCCGGGCCAGCTGCTCCGGCGTGAGACGGGAGGCCGCGTTGTAGGCGCCGCGGAACTTGAAGGCGCCGACCCGCTGGAGGTTCTCGCACTTGAGGAAGACCTCGGCGCCGACGAGGGCGTCCAGGGTGCGCGAGCGCAGCACGGGGGTGCGGTGTGCGACGCCCTCGATGCGGGCGGCGGCCGAGCGGACGTCGTCGAGGGTGACGGGCGGGGTGGTGGTCGGCACGGGGGTCCTCAGAGGGTGTCGGCGGCCGGGCCGGGGACGGCGCGGGCCTGGGAGAGGTAGTGGTAGGCGGAGGCGCGGGAGATGCCGAGCCGGGCGGCGACGTGCTCGACCGAGCGGCGCACGGCGAACACACCGCGCCCGTCGAGGTCGCGGAACAGCTCCAGGCGCCGCTCCCGGTCCAGCGCCGCCCAGCTGGTGTCCCGTCGCAGCGGATGGTCGTCCACGATGGCGTCGACCACGGCGTCGATGTCGTCGCCGAAGGTGGTCGCCGGGACTTCGGCGGGGGTCCGGGCGGTGCCGGCGAGGGCGCCGAGCAGGGCGTGGGCCCGGTCGACGGCGGTGACGTCCAGGTTGACGCACAGGGCACCGAAGACGGCACCCGTGGAGTCGCGCAGGACCATGGTGGAGGACTTGAGCAGCTTGCCCTCGGCCGTGCGCGTGACGTAGTTCAGCTCGTCGCGTGCCTCGTCGCCGCGGGCCAGCACGCGCATGCCGATCTCGCTCATCGCGCCGCCCACCGTCCGTCCGGTCACGGATCCGGCGACGGCCACGACCGAGTGCTCGGGGTGCCGGTAGTCGTGGAGCACCGCCTCGCAGACCGGTCCGAACGTCGCGGCGATCCCGTCGACGACGGGGCGCAGTGCGGCGAGGACGGTGTCGCGTTCGGCGTCCAGTGCGGGTTCGTTCATCCCACTCAGACTACACGTCCAGCTTCTGGACCAGAAGTCCAAGTGCGACACCGCTCGGCAGCGGCCGGGCAGGTTCCGCCGGAGTGCGCCTCCCCCTCCGGCCGGGAGTTGCGGGAGGGCACGACCCGGCACGGGTATGTCTCCCGCTACTACGAGGCCCATCAGTGTCCGAGTCACTCGTACGGAGGTCGTCCCCCATGCCCAAGGACGCCGAGTCCCCCAAGAAGCTGCGCGACAACCGCGCCGCGCTCACCCACAAGGTCGGGTACGCGCTGCGCCACCCCGAGCGCGTCGGCCCCTACGTCCGCCGGGCCGGACGCGACGCGTGGCTGCGGATCAAGCACCCCGACCACGTCGGCTACTACCGGGCGGTGATGGCCTCCGACACCCGGCGCAGCCCCGAGGCCGCGGTCGGCAGCCGGACGCACGACCGCTGGCTGGCGCTCGGACGGATGCAGTTCGACTACCTGGTCGAGCACGGGCTGCGCCCCGGGCACCGGATGCTCGACATCGGCTGCGGCAACCTGCGCGGCGGCTGGCGGTTCATCGACCACCTCGACACCGGTCACTACTACGGCGTCGACATCTCGCCGGACATCCTGATCGCCGCCAAGCAGACCCTGACCGAGCGCGGGCTCCAGGCGAAGCTGCCCCACCTGACCATCACCGGGGACCTGCGGCTGGAGTTCCTGCCCGACGACCACTTCGACGTCGTCCACGCGCACAGCGTCTTCTCGCACTCGCCGCTGGGCATCATCGACGAGTGCCTCGCGCACGTCGGCCGCGTCCTGACCGACACGGGGTTCTTCGACTTCACCTTCGACCGGACGGAGGGCGCGGAGCACCAGGTGCTCCGCGAGGACTTCTACTACCGCACGGACACCCTGCTCACGCTCGCCGCCCAGCACAGTCTGCACGCGCGGTTCATGGAGGACTGGGAGAAGCGGCCGCACGGCCAGTCCAAGATCCGGGTGAGCCGGTCGCCGCTGCCCGCATAGGCCACCCGATCGCGAGCAGGGGCCGGACCGCGCGTCCGGCCCCTACGGGCGCGGGTCGACCCGTCGCCAGGCGGGCCGGGAGTCCGCTCCCCGGCGACCGGCCGCGGCGGCGCAGCGGGGACAGACCCTGCGGACTGCGTCGGCGGCGCCGCCGGACTCCGGCAGCACATCGGTCCAGGTGACCCCGGCGAACCGGGAGAGTCGCGAGCGGTGGAGCGACAGCCCGCACACCGTCTCGTTCCTGCCCTGCTCCCACGCGTGCACCTCGCCGGCCGGCAGCCAACGGCCGTCGACCTCGTCCCACCAGCGGCCGGAGGCCGCCACGTCGTAGCGCCGTGTCCTGGCCATGGCCTCCGGGTGCCCCACGGGGGCCATGGCCACACGCGCGTACCGCCTCCTGTGTGATCACTCCGCAAGCCCTGCCCGTTTAAAGCGTTTTGTCTGCTTAGCATGCGGGGTCCGCGCATCGCCCCGTTGTACGAGAGGACAACCAGATGGCGCCCACGGGCCGTCCCAGCGCACTGGCCGAGCACGCCTTCTCCCCGCACGACGCCGTGATGGGCGCCGCCGTCCGGCACCTCGGCCGCCGGCGCTTCCTCACCGTGACCGCGGCGGCCGCCGCCCTCGCCTTCACCACCAACCTGCCGGCCCGCGGCGCGGTCGCCGCCCCCGAACGCGCCGCCCGGATCAGCAAGGACCCCTTCACCCTCGGGGTCGCCTCCGGCGATCCGCTGCCGGACTCGGTGCTGCTGTGGACCAGGCTGGCGCCCGAGCCGTTCCTGGAGGACGGCGGGATGGGCACGGAGCGGGTCACGGTCGAGTGGGAGGTGGCCCTGGACGAGTACTTCGCGGGTGTCCTGTTCCGGGGCACCGCCGACGCCCACGCCGAGTACAACCACAGCGTCCACGTCGACGTGAAGGGCCTGACGCCCGGGACGGTCTACTACTACCGGTTCCGCGCCGGGGCCTGGCTCAGCCCGGCGGGCCGCACCCGCACCGCGCCCGCGGCGGGCGGCGCCGTCTCGTCGCTGAAACTCGCGGCGGTCGCCTGCCAGGCCTACATGGACGGCTACTACACCGTGCTCCGCCATGTCGCCCAGGACGACGTGGACGTGGTGTTCCACCTCGGTGACTACCTGTACGAGTACGCGGTGAACTCCGCGGGCGGAGAGCGCCACTACACCGATGTCACGCTGCCCGACGTGTTCAACCGCGAGACGATGACCCTCGCGGACTACCGCCTGCGCTACTCGCTCTACAAGACCGATGAGGACCTGCGGGCCGCCCACGCCCGGCACCCGTTCGTCGTCGCCTGGGACGACCACGAGACCGAGAACAACTACGCGGGCAGCACCCCGGAGAACGACATCCCGCCGTCCGAGTTCCTGCTGCGGCGGGCCGCCGCGTACCGCGCGTACTGGGAGAACCAGCCGCTGCGCGCCGCCCAGCTGCCGCAGGGCCCCGACGCCCGGCTGTACCGCCGTCTGCACTGGGGCACGCTCGCGCAGTTCGACATCCTCGACACCCGCCAGTACCGCTCCGACCAGGCCTACGACGACCGGCCGCACGCCCCCGGGGCCGAGTCGGACGACCCGGCGCGCACCATCACCGGCGCCGCGCAGGAACAGTGGCTGCTCGACGGCTGGAAGGGCTCGACCGCCCTGTGGAACGTGATGCCCCAGCAGGTGTGCTTCGCGCAGCGCAAGTTCGACACGACCGCCGACGCCGCGCTCTCCATGGACGCCTGGGACGGCTACCGGGCCTCGCGCGACCGGGTGGTCGCCGGGGCGAAGGCCGCCGGGGTCGACAACTGGCTGATCCTCACCGGCGACGTGCACGTGGGCTACGCGCTCGACGTCAAGGAGGACTTCGACGACCCGGCGTCCGCCACCGTCGGCACCGAGGTCACCTGCACCTCGGTGGCCAGCGGCCGGGACGGCGTGGAGAAGCCCGCCAACTGGGACCTGTACATGCGGGCCAACCCGCACATGAAGTTCTACAACGGCAAGCGCGGCTACGTCCGGGCCGAACTCGGCCGCCAGGCCGCCCACCTGGACTTCAGGACGGTCTCCGCCATCAGCGCGCCCGGCGCTCCCGTCACCACCGCCGCGTCCTTCGTCACCGAGGCGGGCGAGCCGGGACTGAAACCCGCCTGATCCCGGCCGCGCCACAGGGCGTCCGCGTACTGCACATGCCACCCGCGGCGTCCCCCATAGCGCGAAACGGGCCCGGGCCGGGCATCGCCGCGGATCTTTGCGGCAAGGCCTGTGACTTCGCCGCCGGCGCACCGTGACCCACGGTGCGCCCACCGAACACCGCTGTCTCGCACAGCACTCGAAGGAGGCACATCGCATGGTCGGCAGACATGCCGCGCGCAGCCGCCGCGCAGCCCTCACCGCGCTCGGCGCCCTGGTCCTGACCGCACTCCCCTCGGCCGCGTCGGCCGCACCGCCGCCCGCCCCGGCACCGCGGCCCGCCGTGGCCCGCACGCCCGACGCGGCCGCGGCCCCGGCGCGCATGCTGAGCGCGATGGAGCGCGACCTGCGGCTGGCGCCGGGACAGGCGGCCGCCCGGCTGGTCAACGAGGCGGAGGCGGGCACCCGTGCGGGCATGCTGCGCAACACGCTGGGCGACCGGTTCGCCGGCGCCTGGGTGAGCGGCGCGACCTCGGCCGAGCTGACCGTCGCCACCACCGACGCCGCGGACACCGCGGCCATCGAGGCACAGGGCGCCGAGGCGGCCGTCGTCGGCAGGAACCTGGCCGAACTGCGCGCGGTCAAGGAGAAGCTGGACGCCGCCGCCGTGCGGACCCGGACCCGGCAGACGCCGGTCTGGTACGTCGACGTGAAGACCAACCGGGTCACCGTCCAGGCCACCAGCGAGTCGGCCGCGACCGCCTTCCTCGCGGCCTCCGGGGTGTCGGGCCAGGACGTGGGTGTCCGCGTCTCGCCGGACCGGCCCCGGGTGCTGGAGGACCTGGTCGGCGGCGACGCCTACTACATCAACGACCAGGCCCGCTGCTCCATCGGCTTCTCCGTCACCAAGGACGACCAGCAGGGCTTCGCCACGGCCGGGCACTGCGGCGACCCGGGCGCCACCACCACCGGGTTCAACGAGGCCGCCCAGGGCACCTTCCAGGCCTCGACCTTCCCCGGCAAGGACATGGCCTGGGTGGGCGTCAACTCCGACTGGACCGCGACGCCGGACGTCAAGGCGCAGGACGGTGAGAAGATCCAGATCGCCGGGTCGGTGGAGGCGCTCGTGGGGGCCTCGGTGTGCCGTTCCGGCTCGACCACCGGCTGGCACTGCGGGACGATCCAGCAGCACGACACGAGCGTCACCTACCCGCAGGGCACCGTCGACGGGCTGACGCAGACGACCGTGTGCGCCGAGCCCGGCGACTCCGGCGGCCCCTTCGTGTCGGGCACCCAGGCGCAGGGCACCACGTCCGGCGGTTCGGGCGACTGCACGAACGGCGGGACGACCTTCTACCAGCCGATCAATCCGCTGCTCAGCGACTTCGGCCTCACGCTGAAGACCACCTCCGCCGCGTCCGGGACGCCCGCGCCGCAGGACAACGCGGCGGCGGACGCGTGGGCCGCGGGCCGCGTCTACCAGGTCGGCACCACCGTGTCCTTCGACGGTGTGCGGTACCGCTGTCTCCAGAGCCACCAGGCGCAGGGCGCCGGTTCTCCGGCGAGCACTCCGGCCCTGTGGCAGCGGGTCTGACGGACGGAAGGCTCCATCCGTGCCCGGCGCGGGGTCGCTCGACGCGGCCCCGCGCCCACGCGTGTCCCTATCCGTCCGCGAGGAGCGCGTAGGCGGTGGCGATGAACGGGTCCCGGGCGCGGAACCGCCGGGTGCACACCGCGGCCAGGGCGGTGTCCGTGTCGGGCCGGAAGCCCAGGAACGCCTGCTGGCCCAGGGTGGCGCCGCTGTGGAAGTACATGGGGCCGCCGTCCGTGGGGTGCCGGAACCACCCCACGGTGTGCACGTGCCGGTGGCCCGCCCCCCGCCGCAGCACCGGCACCCGCACCGCCCGCAGCGCACCGGCGGCCGGTGAGCGGGCCGGGTCCAGGTGGGCCTCGAGAAAGGTGAGCAGGTCGTTCGGGGTGGACCGGACGGCTCCCGCCGCCTGGAAGCCGCCCGCGTCGAAAGCCGGGACGGGGGTGCGGCCGTCCTTGCGGTGGCCCACCGCGTCGGTCCCCGGGCCCTCGGCGCGCAGGGCCGTACCGCTGAGGCCGAGGGCACGCAGCACCTGCCCGGTCATCAGGTCCTCCCAGGCGGTGCCGACGGTCGCGGCGACGGCGTGGCCGAGCACGGAGACGCCGTAGTTGGAGTAGTGCCAGCGGGTTCCGGGCCGGTGCCTGGGGGTGTGGCGCAGGAAGGTGTCGGTCAGCCGCTCGGCGGAGTACCGGGCGTACGGGTTGGTGCGCCAGGCGGGCAGGCCCCGGCGCACGAAGTCGGCCGGCAGGGCGGGCAGTCCCGCGGTGTGGGTGATGAGGTGGGCGAGCGTGACGGGGTGCGGGCCGGCCTTCGTGCCGGGGGCCAGGCAGCCGGCCGCCGTCTCGCCGCCGGTGAGCACGCCGCGCCGGATCAGGCGCGTGAGCAGCAGCGCGGTGAACGTCTTGGACGCCGACCCGGTCTCGTAGCGCAGGTCCTCGCGGGGCACGTCGGGGGGCGGGGCGGTACCGCCGCTGCACAGGGTCCGGCGGCCGTGCCGGGACACGGCGAAGACGACGTCGGGGGCGTCGGAGGCCGCCACGGCCCCGGTCAGCCGCTCGCGCAGCGCCGCCTCGTCGGCCGGTGCGGGCTCCGGCGGGGCGGCCGCGTCCGGGGCGTTCGCGTCGGCGGGGACGCCCGGCCAGGGCGTGCGACGGCCCGTCATGACGCGGAGTGCGCCAGCTCGGAGAGGGCGCGGGAGGTGGCGAGCAGGGAGGCGAAGGCGGCGACCAGGGTCGGGTGGTAGACCACGTCGAACACCGCGTCGGGTGTGCCCTCGGGCATCGTGCGTACGGCGGGCATGGCGCCGTCGGGCTGCTGCGCGGCGGCGAAGCCCCGCCAGGCGGCCTCGTCGAGGGTGGGCCGGGGCAGGCAGGCGTCCACGACGAGGAGTTCGCCGAGCAGGTCCCAGCGTTCGAGGTCGAGCCAGTCGTCGATCCAGACCGGGAGCCAGGTGGCGAGGTAGTCGGCGACGTCGGGCGGCAGCCCGCCCGGGTTCTCGCCCCAGTCGGTGAGGTGGAAGACGGTGTGCGTGACGTCGTAGGCGGTGTGGCCCTCGACCGTCCACGGCTCGGGGGTGCCGGCGAGCCAGGTGGTGGCGACCAGGTCGGCCTCGGGCGGCCGGGCGGTCAGGCCGAAGCGGCGCTGGAAGGCGGACAGGCCGAGGCGGCGGGTGGGGGTCACCGGGAACCGCGCCCAGCTGTCCAGCCGGTGGTTGAGGACCGTGGCGTGTTCGATCTCGGGCTGGCTGTAGCCCAGCTCCTTGAACGGCAGGTAGACCTCGAAGGGAGCGGGCGAGAAGGGCTCGACGCGCTGCCCGCGCACCAGCATGCGCCCGCCGTCGAGGGTCTCGCGCCAGGTGTGGTCGAGCAGTTGGCGCGCGAGCTGGGCCTGCCGGGAGCCGGCGACGCCCTCGCGGAAGAGCACCTTGCAGATCAGGGCGAGTTCGCCGATCGGCTTGAAGCGTTCCAGGAAGCCGATCTCGGGGTCCACGTCCGGTTCGAGGCGGAATCCGTCACGGTGGGCCCACAGCCACTCCAGGGCACCGGCTCCGACGCGGTGGATCAGGCGGGTGTCCGTCATCCCGGCGCTCCTTGTCCGGCGTGCTGTCCGCCGAGGGGTGCGGCGTGCCGTACGTCCGGTGGGGGTGCCGTCGCCGCCGTGGTGAGGGCCGCCGCGAACGCGGCCATCAGGGTGGAGTGGTAGCAGTCGGTGAAGTCGTAGGGGTCCGGTCCCGGATCCGGTCCGGCGGCGTCCTGGGCGGCGCCCTCCTCGGGGATCGCGCCGGAGCCCGCCTGTGCGGCCGCGACACGCTGCCAGGCGTCCTCCAGGAGGGACGGCTCCGGGGGGCGCGGCAGGCTCGCCGCGACCGCGAGCAGCTCGCAGCTCAGGTCGTACATCCGGGCGTCCAGGCAGGTGTCCAGCCAGGGCGGCAGCCAGTCCAGGAGGTAGGCCGCGAGGTCGGCCGGCACGCCCCGGGCGCTGCTTCCCCAGTCGGTGAGGTGGAACACGACGTGGGTGAGCGCGTAACCGGCCGCGCGTTCGAAGGTCCAGGGTTCCGGCAGGCCGCCCAGCCAGGTGCGGTCCGTCGCCCGCGGTACTCCGTCGTGCGGGGGGATGCCGCTGCGCCGCTCCGCCTCGAGCACGCCGAGGCGGCGGGTGGGGTACTGCTCGGTCAGCCGCCAGCCGCGGGTGCGGGCCACCACGGCGGCGGACGCCTCGTAGCCGGGGTGCCGCAGTCCGGCCGAGGCGAACGCCGCGTACACCTCCAGCGGGTAGGTGGCGAAGGGCTCCAGCGACTGCATGAGCGGGAAGAGTTCGCCGCGGTGGGTCTGCTGCCAGGCGAAGTCCAGCAGTTCGGTCACGCGGGTGTGCAGCGGGTCGCCCGGCGGGGTGCACCGGGCCACGGAGGCGCAGACCTGGGTCAGCTCGCCCAGGGGCTTCCACGTCCGGTTGACCTGGCCGTCGGCCGCCAGCGCGTCCTCGCCGAGCGCGAAGCGGTCGCGGTGGGCCCACACCCAGTCCAGCGCGGCCTCCTCGACGCCGCGGACGCCCACGTCCCGGACGCGCACGTCGCGCACGCCCGCGTCCCGGTCGCTCACAGGAGGACTCCGGCCGGCATCAGCCGCGCCGCCTCCAGCTGGAGGGCCACCCGCGGGTCGGAGCCGCCCATGAGGCGTACGAAGTCCAGCCCGGCCTCGAGGCCGAGGGTGTCGGGCACCCCGTCCAGGAGCGTGAGCCAGCGCCCGGCCCCGGCCGCCTGCTGCCAGTCGCGGCGGCGCACCGCCCGGACGAAGCCGCGGGCGACGTCCACGGGCCGGCCACGCGCCACGCGGGTCACGGCGCACTCCTCGCCGGGCAGCGCGAGCGGGGCGAGAACGGCGAGCTGGTGGGTCAGGAACTGCCAGCCGGCCCCGTCGAGCCAGCGGGCGTCGGGTTCGGCGCCCGTGCCGCCGACGGGCGGTCCGTCCGGGGACGGTCCGGTCCGGCGCAGGGCGCGGGTCATGGCCCAGTGGCTCCACACGACGGCGGGTGCAGCATCGCCGCGCGGCGGGTGGGCCGCCACCGCGTCCTTGAACACGGCGAGTTGTCCTGGGTCGGGCGGGACGCCCAGCAGGACGCTGGGCAACAGGGTGTCGGCGCCCAGGACACGTACCGCGGCACGCGCGACGCCCTCACCGGCGCCGCCTCCCGTCAGGGTGCTCCCCGCTCGCACGTGGTCTCCGCTCCGAAGAGCGGAGACCACGTCGGAAGCGAGGTCAAGCACCGTTCCCTGCAGGAGGGCCGATGTGCTCGACTGCTCCATCTGATTCTCCCGTCGGTCCGTCAGCCCTTCTTCGGGCGCGGGGTCGGCGGCGAGAGCAGGAGGTTGGTACCTCCGGACTGCAGGGCGAGCGCGGCGCACTCGCGGCTGTCGCGGAAGACTCCGTCGGGCTCGGCGGGGTCGAGTGCCGCGTCGATGTCGATGTTCTCGGTGCGGGTGACTTCCTCGAGCACCTTGTCCTTGGAAGGCATTTCACCATCTCCCTCTGGTAGCCAAAGGCCTTCACACCCAAGGGTGTCCGATAAGTCCCAGAACATGCCTTCCCTCCCAAATTTCTCAGGAGGTAACTCATTCAACAAAAGCGGCGCTTCGCCTCAGGCGCCACACATGGTCCTCGCGGAAGCCTTCGACTCCCTCGGGCGAGACGCTCGGCCGCCGGGCGGTACGACGGGTCTCGACGCTCCACTCCCCCTCGGGCAGGGCGAGTTCGGCGAGGAGGCCGTCCAGGGTGGGGAAGACGGCGTCGAAGGGCGGCTCGGTCTGCCACGAGGGCCAGCCGGCGTGCATGACGACCAGCAGGGTGCCGCCGGGAGCCACGGCCCCCGCGGCGGCGCGCAGCACCGCCTGCTGGTCGAGCTCGGCCGGGGACTGCAGATAGTGGGCGCTCACCAGATCGAAGGAGCCCTCGGGGAACGAGGGGCCCAGCTCGTGGCGTTCCCAGGCGACGCGGTCGCCGACCCCGGCCTCGGCGGCGTGTCCGGCGGCACGCGCGAGGGCGGTGGCGGAGATGTCGGCGCCGGTGACCCGCCAGCCGCGCGAGGCCAGCCACACGGCGTCCGCCCCTTCGCCGCAGCCGAGGTCGAGCGCGGTGCCCGGGGCGAGGTCGCCCGCCTCGTGGACCAGCAGCTCGTTGGGGCGCCCGCTCCAGACGCGGCCGGTGTCGCGGTAGCGGGCTTCCCAGAACTCCGCGGCGGGGGCCGGCGCGGGGGTGTCGGTCATGGTGCCTCCTGAGGCGGGCGCGGTCGTCTGCACGCGGGGCGCGACGGTCGCGCGCCCCGCGTGCAGGCTGCCCCGGCGGGCCAGGAGGCGCCAAAGATGTTTGCCGGTCCGGCAAATCCGGCGCCGACGGTCCGCCCCCTCAGCCCGTCAGCGCGTCAGCGCGTCAGGACCTGTTTCTCGTCCTCCGGGTCCTCGGTCCGCAGCCACACCGTCCGCCGCGGGAAGGGGATCTCGACGCCCGCTTCGTCCAGCGCCTCCTTGACCCGGCGGCGCAGCTCCCGGGTGACGCCCCACTGCTGGAGCGGCACGGTCTTGACCGCGAGGCGCACCAGCATCCCGTCGGCGTCCAGGGACTGCACGCCCCACACCGCGGGGTCCTCGAGCAGGACGTCCGCGAAGTCCGGCTCCTCGCGCAGGGCGCGGCCGGCGTCCTCCAGGACGCGGTAGACGGTGTCGAGGTTCGCGTCGTGGGACACGGCGACGTCCAGGACGGCGCGGGCCCACTCCTGGCTGTCGTTGCGGACGCGCAGGATCTCGCCGTTGCGGATGTGCCACAGGCCGCCGTTGAGGTCGCGCACATGGGTCAGGCGCAGGCCGACGTGCTCCACCTCGCCGACGGCCTCGCCGAGGTCGACCGAGTCGCCGACGCCGTACTGGTCCTCGACCATGATGAGCAGCCCGGACAGGTAGTCCGCGACCAGGCTCTGGGCGCCGAAACCGATGGCCAGACCGACCACCCCGGCGCTGGCCAGCAGCGGGCCGAGGGCGATGCCGACCTGGTCGAGGACCATGGCCACGCCCACCATGAAGAGCACGATGGTCACGGCGCTGCTGAGCACCGAGCCGATGGTGCGGGCCCGCTGTTCGCGGCGCTGCCGGGCCCGGGACCGGTCCCGGTGCAGGACGGCGGCGCCGCGGGCCTGCCTGCGCGGGCGGCTGCGTTCGGCCTCGCCCGCCGACGGTTCCAGGACCCGCTGGACGACCCGGGTGATCGCCCGCTTCGCCACCATGCGCAGCACGAGGAGGATCACGACGATGAGCGCGATGCGCAGCGGTATCCCGATCAGTGACGTGGTGTGGTCGCCGATCCAGTCCGACCACGAGGCCGCCAGCTGCGGGGTGGTCGCCGGTTCGGCGGGCGGGAGGGGGTGCGACATCGGCTCGGCTGCTCCGTTCCTCGGGGACGACTCGTCTGCCGAGGGAGCCGCCTACCCACGCGCGGCACGAACATGACCCCGCGCACGTGTCACCCGTTCCGCCGGCTGCCCCTTATGTCCGACAGTTTCGGCATCTTCACTCGCTCCCCCTCATCACCGGGCCCGGCCGGGGCACCCGCAGGGAGTCGTCCACAGCGGAGGGGGACTTGCGGCGTGGTTACCGTTGCCGTCCTGCTACTGCCCGGGCTGGGGCTGTTGCTGTTCACCATGACGTACCTGGAGGACCGGCTGTTCGGTGATCCCGGGCCGCCCCGGCACGCGCGACGGCGGCATCTGCGCCTGCTCCCCGGCGGCCGGGGCCGTCGCTCCCCCGGCCCGCGTCCGGGACCGGCCGAGGCCCGCACGGCCGACCGGAACGCCGCCTGAGCCGAGTCCCCGCCGCCGTCCGGACCCCGCCGAGCGGGCGTCCGGCCCGCCGGGCGATGCTGTTCCGGAGGGAACGCAGGCTGCGCGGGTGAGGAGAGCGGATGGACACCGGGGAACGGCACGACGCGGACGACGAGTTCGTCCCGGTCTGGCAGGAGCGCCGGATCTGCTTCCTGTCGACGCCGCGGGCCGACGGGACGCCGCACCTGGTCCCGGTCGGGGTGACGTACGACCACGCCACCCGCACCGCGCGGGTCATCACGAGCCGGGACACCACGAAGGCCCGCAACGTGCGGCGGGCCCCCGGAGCGGTCGTCGCCGTGGGCCAGGTGGAGGGCAGGTACTGGTCCACGCTGGAGGGCATCGCTTCCGTACGGGACGACGCCGCGGCGGTCCGCGACGCGGAGGCCCGGTACGCCGCCCGCTACCGGCAGCCCCGGGTCAATCCGGAGCGGGTCGTCATCGAGATCGCCGTACGGCGTTTCCTCGGCACGGTGCGGCCCCCGGCGGGACGTCCGGACGCGTGACGCGCCCGGCGGGCGGGGCGTCGCCCCGCGGGGGCCTCACCTCACGGGAGCGTCACCTCACGGGGGTGCCACCCCTGTCCGCCCCGCCGGTCCGGCGCCCGAGCCGCCCCGGCCACCAGGCGACGGCGCCGATGTCGCGGGCGAGCGCCGGGACCAGCAGCGAGCGCACCACCAGCGTGTCCAGCAGGACGCCGAAGGCCACGATGAACGCGATCTGCACCAGGAAGGCGAGCGGGATCACCCCGAGCGCGGCGAAGGTGGCGGCGAGGACGACCCCGGCCGAGGTGATCACGCCGCCGGTGGCCGTCAGACCGCGCAGGATGCCCTCCCGCACCCCGTGGTGCAGGGACTCCTGCCGCACCCGGGACATGAGGAAGATGTTGTAGTCCACGCCGAGCGCGACCAGGAAGACGAAGCCGTACAGCGGGACGGAGGCGTCCGTGCCGCTGAAGCCGAAGACGTGGGTGAAGACCAGCGCGGAGACGCCCAGGGTGGCCACGAAGTTCAGCGCCACGGTCGCCACCAGCAGCACCGGCATCAGCAGTGAGCGCAGCAGGGCGATCAGGATGACCAGGATGATGGCGAGGACCACGGGCACGATGAGCGTGCGGTCGTGCTCGGCGGTGCGCTGGGTGTCGTACTGCTGGGCGGTGTAGCCGCCGACGAGGGCGTCCGCGCCGGGCACCTCGTGGACGGCCGTCCTGAGGCGGGCCACGGCGCTCTTGGCGGCGTCGCTGTCGGCCGGCGCCTCGAGCGTCGCGTCGATCCGCACCCGTCCGTCGACCACCTTGGGCGCACCCCCGCCGGGACGTCCGGAGGCGGTCACCGGGGCGGCGGAGGCGACGCCGCGGGTGTCGCGGGCGGCCGCGAGGACCGGGTCGAGACGGTCCGCCTCGGCGATGATCACCGCCGGATTTCCGGAACCGCCGGGGAAGTGCCGGGCCAGGGTCTGCTGCGCGGCGACCGACGGGGTGTCGTTCACGAAGATCTCGTCCAGGGGCACGCCCTTGGAGGTCAGGGTCGGCGCGAAGGCGGCGCAGGCGAGCAGCGCGGCCAGCGAGATCGCCCAGATGCGGCGCGGGGCCCGGTCCACCAGTGCGGCGACGCGGTGCCACAGCCGGTGTCCGCCGGCCGCCTCCGGGTCGCCGGCCGGTACGGGCTTCGCGGGCCAGTACGCGGCCCGGCCGAGCAGGACCAGGACGGCGGGCAGGAAGGTGAGCGTGCTCAGCACGGCGCAGACGATGCCGATGGCGCCGACGGGTCCGAGCGCGCGGTTGTTGGTCAGGTCGCTGAGCAGCAGCGCCAGCAGGGCGAGGGCGACGGTCGCCGCGCTGGCCACGACGGCGCTCCAGGAGGCCCGCAGGGCGGCGCGTACGGCGGTGAAGCGGTCCGGGTGGCGGGCCAGTTCCTCGCGGAAGCGGGCGGTGAGCAGCAGCGCGTAGTCGGTGGCGGCGCCGATGACCAGGATGGACAGGATGCCCTGGACCTGTCCGTCGACGCGTACGACGTCGTGCTCGGCCAGCGCGTAGACGATCGCGCAGGCCAGGCCCAGGGCGAAGACGGCGCCCAGGATGATGACGAGGGGCAGCAGGACGCTGCGGTAGACGAGCAGCAGGATCACCAGCACCGTGATCAGCGCGACGCCCAGCAGCAGCCCGTCGATGCCGGAGAAGGCGTCGGAGAGGTCCGCCTGGGAGGCGGCGGGTCCGGCCAGCTGCGCCTGCGTGCCGGGCACCCGTTCGGCCGCGTCGCCGATCCGTGCCAGGACGTCGGGCAGCGCGTCGCCGAGGTCCGGTTCGACCTGTACGACGGCCTGGAGGGCCTCGCCGTCCTCGGAGGGCAGCGCGGGTGATGCCTGGCCGACGACACCCGGCTCGCCCTCCAGCGGTGCCAGGGAGCGGGTGGCCCCGGCCCGGTGGCCGGTGACGGAGCCGCCGCCGTCGGCGGTCCACACGACGATCACCGGGAGCGTCTCGTCCTGCTGGAAGGCCTTCTGGGCGTCGATGACCCGCGTGGACTCCGCGCTGCGGGGCAGGAAGGCGGCCCGGTCGTTGGTGGCGACCTCGCCGAGCTTTCCGGCGTACGGCCCGAGCGCTCCGCCGATGCCGAGCCAGACCAGGAGCAGAACGGCGGGGACGAGCCAGCGGGCCCGTCGGGAGGGGGTGGACATCGGTGGCGGGTCTCCAGGGCTGCGGGGGCGGCGGGAAAGTGACTCGATCATAAACAATCTCAATGATTGAGTTACTTTCCCCTCGTGACACACCGGCGTGTGCCCCGGTCGCTCCCCCGTACGCCGTACCGCCGGGCCGCCGCTCAGCGCTCGTCGGACCGCACGAGCCGCAGGTCCTCGTTCATCGCCGTCAGGAAGCGGACCACGACCGCGAGTTCGTCGTCGTCGAAGCGCGAGCGGGTGGCGGCGGCGGCCTCGGCCAGCGGCAGGAAGTACCGCCGGGCCGCCTCCTTGGCCTCGGGCACGTAGCGCAGGTGGACGACCCTGCGGTCGGCGCTCTCCCGGACCCGGCGCACGTGCCCCGCGCGCTCCAGCCGGTCCACGCACGCCGTCACCGCGCCCGAGGTCAGCCCCAGGTGCTCGCGCAGCCGCCCGGGGGTCATGGGCTCGCGCGCGTCCAGGATCGCGGCGAGCGCCTGGACGTCGGTGGCGTGCAGGCCGTGGCTGCCGGCGAAGCCGTGCACGAGACGGTTGATCTCGCCGTTCATCCGCCTCAGCTGTGCGGCGAGCACGTGCAGGTCGCCCGCCTCGGTGCCGGGGCCGGGGCCGGTCCTCCGCTCGTGCGCGTGCTGTCCGCGCTGGTTCGCTGTCGCCACGCGATCAGCGTATAGAAAGGGTCGACCTGGGCCGGGACGCGTCCACCGCGGCCGGTCCGGGGGAAGGGGTGACGGTGACGACTGTCCCGCGAGCGACGGAGCCCCATGAGCCAGGGAAGCGAACGACCCGACCGGACGAGCGACGAGAGCGGCGGAGCGGGGCTGCGCTGCCTGGTCACCGGCGCGACGGGGTACATCGGGGGCCGCCTCGTGCCGGAACTGCTCGACGCCGGGCACCGGGTGCGGTGCCTGGCCCGCTCCCCGCACAAGCTGCGCGACCATCCGTGGGCGGGGAGGGCGGAGGTGGTGCGCGGCGACGTCACGGACGCCGACTCGGTGGCGGCGGCGATGAAGGGCGTCGACGTCGCCTACTACCTGGTGCACGCGCTGGGCAGCGGCGACGACTTCGAGGAGACCGACCGGCGGGCGGCGCGCACCTTCGCCGAGCGGGCCGAGGCGGCGGGGGTGCGGCGCATCGTCTATCTGGGCGGCCTGACCCCGGCCGGGGTGCCGGAACGGGACCTGTCACCGCACCTGCGCTCCCGCGCCGAGGTCGGCCGCATCCTGCTGGCCTCGGGCGTGCCCACGACCGTGCTGCGGGCGGCGGTCGTCATCGGCTCCGGGTCGGCCTCCTTCGAGATGCTGCGCTACCTCACCGAGCGGCTGCCGGTGATGGTCACGCCCAGCTGGGTCCACACCCGGATCCAGCCGGTCGCCGTCCGGGACGTGCTGCGCGCCCTGGCCGGCAGCGCGACCATGCCGGCCGAGGTGTCCCGGGCGTTCGACATCGGCGGTCCCGACGTCCTCACCTACCGCGACATGATGGTCCGCTACGCGGAGGTCGCCGAGCTGCCCAGGCGGCTGATCCTGCCGGTGCCGATGCTGTCCCCCGGGCTGTCCAGCCACTGGGTCGGGCTGGTCACACCGGTCCCGGCGGCCATCGCGCGCCCGCTCACCGAGTCGCTGCGGCACGAGGTGGTGTGCCGCGAGAACGACATCGTCCGGTACGTGCCGCCACCTCCGGGATACCCACTGGGCTTCGACGAGGCGCTGCGCCTCGCCCTGCAACGGGTGCGGGAGGCCCGGGTCAGCACTCGCTGGTCGTCCGCCTCCGTGCCGGGGGCGCCCAGCGATCCGCTGCCCACCGACCCCGACTGGGCCGGCGGCAGCCTCTACACCGACCACCGCGCGCTGACGGTCGACGCGCCGCCCGACGCGCTGTGGCGGGTGATCGAGGGCATCGGCGGCGACAACGGCTGGTACTCCTTCCCCCTGGCCTGGGCGGTGCGGGGCTGGCTGGACCGGCTGGCCGGCGGGGTGGGCCTGCGCCGGGGACGCCGGGACGCCGCGCGGCTGCGGGTCGGCGACTCGCTGGACTTCTGGCGGGTGGAGGAGATCGTCCCCGGCCGGCTGCTGCGGCTGCGCGCGGAGATGCGGCTGCCGGGGCTGGCCTGGCTGGAGATGTACGCCGAGACCGACGACGCCGGGCGGACGCGGTACCGCCAGCGGGCACTGTTCCATCCCCACGGACTGGCGGGCCAGGCGTACTGGTGGAGCGTGTCGCCCTTCCACGCCGTGGTGTTCGGCGGCATGGCCCGCAACATCGCCCGCGCCGCCGCACACGCCCCGCGCGGCTCCGACGGGGGCCACGGCACCCCTGCCCCGTGAGCGACCGGCACACCGCGCGCCGTGCTGCCGTCGACCCGGGCCGGTGCCCTGTACCCCCGTACCGGGTGACCGTTCGCGGTCCCGGCCCCGGCCCCGGCCTCGACCGGCACCGCCGCCTCCTCCCCAGCCCGCCCGGCCGGGTCACGGCACCCCGCCACTGAACCTGCCCACCACCACCGCCCTACCCAGGAGCGGGCGCCCGCGTCCCGGCCGGGTGTGCGCCGCACCGCTCCGCCCCGCGCGCCCGTACTGGGCCGACGCCCCCTCGGACACCGTCCGATGCGCCGGACCGGCGCAACGCCGAACCCGCCCGGCCGGGCAGCCCGCCCCCGCCTCGCCCCGGACCGCCGCTGCTTCCCGGCCTCCGGACCGGCAGCGAGGGCGCGGCGGGCCTGGCCCCCTGGGTCGCCTGTCGCCCGGCAGGGTGCGGCGCGCGGTCGCATCCGTCCGTCCCCTCCGCCTCCCGCCCTTCCCCGGCGTGGCGGCGTCCCGCGCGTCCCCGGGGAGGGCGTCGCGCGGTCCGGTAGCGTCGCCCGGACCCGCTGCGAGGAGCGCCATGACCACGTCGGTCGTCCTATTCACCCGTGATCTGCGGCTGCACGACCATCCGCCGCTGCGTGCGGCCCTCGACCGCTCCGCCGCCGTGGTGCCGCTGTTCGTCCGCGACCGGGCCGTGGACGCCGCCGGCTTCGCCGCGCCCAACCGGCTCGCCCTGCTCGCCGACTGCCTGCGGGACCTGGACGCGGGCCTGCGCGACCGGGGCGGACGGCTCGTCGTGCGCTCCGGCGACCTGGTCGGACAGGTGTGTGCGGTGGCCGGGGAGGCGGAGGCCGACGAGGTGCACGTGGCGGCCGACGTCAGCGCGTACGCGCACCGGCGCGAGGAACTCCTGCGCTCCGCGCTCGAGGCGCGCGGCTGCCGGCTGCACGTCCACGACGCCGTGACGACCGTGCTGGCCCCGGGGTCCGTCACCCCGGCCTCCTCCGACCACTTCGCGGTCTTCACACCGTACTTCCGGCGTTGGGGCGAACGCTCCGTCCGCGAGCCGCTGGCCGCCCCGCGCCGGGTCCGGGTCCCGGACGGCGTCGGCTCGGAGCGGCTGCCCGGCCGCAAGGGCCTGACGGGACTGTCCCCGGGGCTGCCGGCCGGCGGGGAGCGGGAGGCCAGGAAGCGGATGACGGCCTGGCTGCGCGGCGGCGTCACGGGCTACGCGGACCACCACGACGACCTGGCAGGGGACGCGACGTCCCGGCTCTCCCCCGACCTGCACTTCGGCGCCCTCTCCCCCGTCGAACTGGTCCACCGGACCCGCGGCAAGGACGGTCCCGGCCCCGAGGCGTTCGTACGGCAGCTGGCCTGGCGGGACTTCCACCACCAGGTGCTGGCCGCCCGCCCGCACGCCTCGGCCGCCGACTACCGCACCCGGCACGACCACTGGCGCACCGGGGCGGCGGCCGAGGCGGACGTCGCCGCGTGGAAGGAGGGGCGCACGGGCTACCCGATCGTGGACGCCGCGATGCGCCAGCTGCGGCACGAGGGCTGGATGCACAACCGCGGCCGCCTGCTCGTCGCGAGCTTCCTCACCAAGACGCTGTACGTGGACTGGCGGGTCGGCGCCCGGCACTTCCTTGAGCTGCTCGCCGACGGCGACGTGGCCAACAACCAGCTCAACTGGCAGTGGGCCGCGGGCACCGGCACCGACACCCGCCCGCACCGTGTTCTCAACCCCACGACCCAGGCGCGGCGCTTCGATCCCGACGGGGCGTACGTCCGGCGCTGGGTGCCCGAACTGGCCGGCCTGGAGGGCCGCTCCGTGCACGAGCCGTGGCGGTTGCCCAAGGAGGAGCGGTCCGGGTACGGCGCCTGTCCGGACCCGATCGTCGATCTCGCCGAGGGTCTGGACCGCTTCAAGCGGGCCCGGGGCCGCGACTGAGCCCCGGACGCGCCGCGCGCCGCGGTCAGGCGGGGCTGTCGGGGCGGGACGTGTGGTCCGGATGGTCCCGGGTCCGCCGGGCCTCCTTCAGTTCCGCCTCGTACAGGTGGTCGCGGCCCCCGGCGAGGCGGGCCACCGCGTCCCGCTCCAGCTCCCGGAACGCCTGGTAGTACGTCCGGTCGTACGCCTCGACGATCTGGAACGTCCAGTGGCCCGGGATGACGTTGCGGCCCAGGATCTCGGTGCGGACGCGTTCCGCCCAGTCCTCGTGTCCGGCGGCGCGCAGCAGCCGGACCGCGCGGTCGAGCTCGAAGTCCGCCGAGCCGGTGAACTGGTGGAAGGCGAACAGGTGGCCGCGGGCGCACTCGGTCGTCTCCAGCGCCTTGGACAGCGACCCGAGGGCCTCGACCGTCGCGTCGCTCACGCCCTCGGGACGCCGGTGGGCGTCGTCATCCATGGCGCTCCAGGGGGTCGTGGCCCCAGTTCATCAGCGAGTGCCGCCACCGGGTGTCCCGGACGTCGCCCGACGGACGCTGGGCCAGGTGCCGGCGGACGTACCCGACGACCTTCCGCATGTGCTCGTAGTCGTCGTCGGTGAGGTCGCCCTTCTTCTTCCGCAGGATCCCGACGATCCGGCGGCCTGAAGCGTGCCCGACGGACTCGCCGCCGTCCTGGTGGTGCCCGGCGTCCCGGGACTCGTCGGTGTCGAGCCACTTGTCCAGCTCGGCCGGTGTCATGTTCACCAGCTCGTGGAACGCGTCCCGCGTCTCGTCCTGCTCGTCGCCGTCCATGTCACCTCACTTCTTCTTCAGCGCGGACGGCTTGTGCACCGCCGACCTGCCCGACTTGTCGCTGCGGACCTGGTACTGCGGGGCGTCGGAGGAGGCGTCCACGGTGCGGCCCGCGGCCTCGGTGCGCTCGGTGATCTTCTTCTCCACCTCGCCCTCGGTGCGGGAGCCGTGGCTGCTCCAGGTGACCTTGTCGCCCTTCTTCAGGCGCTCGCCGTCGTCGCGGTCCTTCGCCATGGCGCTGCTCCTTCGCCTGCGCTCCCCCTCGGTCTCCTCGGACCGTCTGGGTTCCCAGCCGGGGGCGCCCCACTCGGGCCCGGGTCCGATTCGCCGTCGAACTATCCTGGTCGCGGCCCCGGCGCCGCCGTCCCGGCCCGCCCTCGCCGCCCTCGCACCGCCGTCGTTCCAGGAGCAGCCCGTTGAACACCAGCACAGCGACCCCGGACAGCTACTACGAGCGGATCGACGAGCACCGCTACAAGCCCACCCCGCACGCGGGCGGCGCGTGGAGCCGGGACGAACAGCACTTCAGTCCGCTCGGGGGGCTGATCGTGCACGCCGTCGACCGTCATCTGGCGGGCCGTCCCGGCGCGGCGGACATGTCACTGAGCCGGATCAGTTTCGACATCCTGGGCCGCCCGGCCCTCGACGAGTGCGAGATACGGGTGGAGACGATACGTCCGGGACGCACCATCGAACTGGTCGAGGCGACCGTGCTGATGGCGGACCGGTCGGTGGCGCGGGCCAGGGCGTGGCTGCTGGCGGACGGGGACACGAGCGCCGTCGCCGGTGGCGGCGCCGACCGGCTCACCGCGCCGGACACGCTCGCCCGCTGGCCGATGGAGTCCGAGTGGCCCGGCGGCTACATCGCCTCCCTGGACGTACGCCCGCTCGCACCGCCCTCCCCCGGCCGCACCACCGCCTGGGTCTCCACCGGCCTCGATCTGGTCGCCGGGGAGAGCGCGAGCCCACTGGCCTCCTACGTCGCGCTGGTCGACACGGCCAACGGCATCGCGGTGCGCCAGTCACCCCGGGAGTGGATGTTCCCGAACGTCGATCTGACCCTGCACCTGCACCGTGCCCCGCGGGGCCGCTGGACCGGCCTGGACACCACCGTCGTCTTCGGGCCCACCGGTCAGGGCATCACCAGCACCGTGCTGCACGACGTGGACGGGCCCGTGGGCCACGCCCAGCAGTTGCTGACCGTCCGTCCGCAGCCCTGAGCCGCCCCGCTGGGCCCGCCGGAGGGGATCAGCCCCGGTCCGCGGGCGGATCGGCGAGGATGCCCTCCAGCAGCCCGGTGGCCTGGCCGACCTCGATGAGGTAGCCGTCCGGGTCGCGCAGATAGCACCGGAGTTCGGCCTTCCGGTCGATCGGCGGGGTGAGGAACTCGGCGCCGAGCGCGCTCCACTCGCGGTGGCAGCGCTCGATGTCGGCGACCCGGATGTTGAGGAAGCTCGTCGCCGTGCCGGGATCGTCCGGCGGGCGCAGGGTGACGTCGGGTTTGTCGGGCGTCGGTCCGCCGCCCGGGTTCATGATGAGCCAGCTGTTCGCGAGCCTGACGATGCACGGGTTCTCGTCGAGCACGACCTCGCCGCCGAGCACCTCGGAGTAGAAGGCACGCGAGCGCGGCACGTCGGCCACGGTGAGGAAGTGGGTGAGCAGCAGCCCCGTCTCGGGTGCCGGCAGGTCTTCACGGCGCATTCCTGGACCCCCACGCTCTTGTGACGGGTTTCGGTTTCTCCGACCTGCCCATCATGGACCGCGCCCGGCCGGCCGGAAAGACGATCAAGAGGGCGTGAGGACCAGACGCCCCCGCACCTCGCCGGCCTCCAGCCTGCGGTGCGCCTCGGCCGTCATCGACAGCGGCAGCCGGTCGGCGATGCGCGGGCGCCACGGAGTGCCGGTGAGGACGCCCACGACGCCCCGCGCCGTCTCGGCGAGGTCGGCGGTCGTGGCGTTGCTGATGGCGAAGCCGACGATGCTCGCGTCCCTGGTGTAGAGCCGGCTCAACGGCAGGGCGGCGGGCCCGGTGCCCAGGCCCACCATCGCGACCAGCCGCCCGCCCGGCGCCAGCGAGTCCACGGCGTCGGCGAGCACCCCGTGCCCGGACGTGTCCAGGTGCACGTCGTAGCCGTCGGGAGCGGCCCGGCGCACGCGCTCGGCGAGGTCGGGGGCGTGGTGGTCCAGGACCTCGGCCGCGCCCAGCTCCCGCACCGTCCCGGCGTCCTCCGCACGCGCCGTGGCGACCACACGGGCCCCGGCCCGGGAGGCCAGGGCCACGGCGGCGCCGCCCACGTTCCCGGCGCCGCCCCCGACGTACACGGTCTCCCCCGCCCGCAGCCGTCCGTGCCGGAAGAGGGCGAGCCAGGCGGAGGCCGCCGGGTGGGCGGCCGTTATGAGGTGGTCCGTGTCCACATCGGACGGCGCCGCGTAGAGGCGTTCGGCGGCGACCGTCGCGTACCGGGCGAAGGAACCCTGCCGGCCGGCGTGGCCGAGGCTGTTGCACCACACCCGCTGCCCGACACCGAAGCCGGCGGCGCCGGGCCCGGTCGCGGCGACCTCGCCCACCAGGTCGCGGCCGACGACGAAGGGCGTCGGGAGGGGTGTGGCGTACGCACCGGACCGCACGAAGGTGTCCACGGGGTTCACGGCGACGGCCGCCACCCGCACGAGCACGTCCGTGGGTCCCACGGCCGGCACGGGGAGTTCTCCGTACCGGACGGCGTCGGCCGGTCCGACGGCGTCGATGTACGCCGCCCGCATCATGTCGGGGACTGTGCCGTTCATGAGTGCATGCTACGAACCGTCCGGCACCGCGGCCTGCAACGCCACGTCCCCGCACAGGTGCACCTCGACGCCCAGCTCGGCGAAGAGGGCGGCCTTGGCGCGCAGCGCCCGGTCGGCGATGGCCGCGTCGGGTGCGTAGGCGACGTTGAGGTGGTTGGCGCGGTGGCGGGCCATGAACTGGTCGCGGGTGACGCCGTGCAGGACCGCGTGCATGATCGGCCACTGCGGGTTGGTGGCGTCCAGCCGGCGCCGCGTCTCCTCCGCCGGCAGCTCGACGGCGCTCGCGCGGCCGAGGTCGACGTGGAGGCGGCCGTCCATCAGGAAGACGCGCGACCAGACGATCTCGCCGGGCTTGGAGACACCGCTGAGGGTGCCCCCGCCGAGCGGGAAGAACATCGGCGGCTGCCGCATGCTGTACGACTTGTCGTAGCCGCCGTGGTGGGAGGCGGGGACGGAGCCGGAGATCTCGAAGACCCAGACGAACCGGCCGTCGTACTCCTCGCCCCAGCGGATGTCGTGCAGCGTGGTGGCCGGGTCGAGGCCCATCGCCGTCCAGATGCGGTTGGTGACCAGGGAGTCGACGGCGACGCCCTCGTCGACCTCGTTGAAGTGCGGCAGCGGCGCGCCGGCGTACAGCTCGCGGGCACCGTCGCGGCTGCGCACCGGCGGGCGCTGGACGTTGTTGAGCAGGCCCTCGGCGAGGTCGCTGGCCGGGACAGTGTCCTTGAGGCCCTGCTGGTACTGGATGCCGACCGCGTCGAGTCCGAAGTCGTCGGAGATGCGCAGCGCGGCGATGTACATCCTGAACTGGCTGAGCAGCTGGGCGTCGGTGAGTTCGGTGGCCTCGTCGGTGCCGGTGTGGAAGGTCATGCCGGCGTCGTCGAGCCAGGTGCGGACGGCCCGGGCCTCCTCGTCGGAGACCTTGTC
Source organism: Streptomyces coelicoflavus (assembly GCF_045041415.1). Classification (NCBI taxonomy): domain Bacteria; kingdom Bacillati; phylum Actinomycetota; class Actinomycetes; order Kitasatosporales; family Streptomycetaceae; genus Streptomyces; species Streptomyces coelicoflavus. The sequence goes on from NZ_CP108218.1 coordinate 550,822, forward strand.
CATCTCCGCGACCAGGGCGCTCTGCGAGAGGCGTTCCTTGTAGATCCCGAGGGGGTTGAGGAACTCGTCGTCGATGATGGCGTTGTACATGCCCATGCAGCCCTCGTCGAAGACGCCGATGATCGCCTTCTCCTCGCGCAGCTGCCGGGCGAGGGCCGTGCCCAGTTCGGTCTCGGCGTCCTTCGGCAGCGGGGGCAGGGGCCGGACGTGGCCGGTGTCGTGGGTGAGGGTGCCCGTCTCCAGCCAGGTGCGCAGGCCCTCGCGCGCCCAGTCGTCGGTGAAGTCGGGGCTCCACAGCACCGAGTAGTCGACGCCCGCCTTGGTGAGGCTGCCGGCCAGGCCCAGCAGACCGACCAGGCCCGGGAACTCGCCGCTCCAGTTGGCCACGACCAGGATCGGGCCCCGGTGGCCGCGCAGCCCGGCGAGGACGTGGTGGCTGTACTGCCAGACGGCCTCGACGACGATCAGCGGGGCGTCCTTGGGCAGGTTCTTGAAGACCTCGATGCCGGCGCGCTGGCTGTCGATGAACCCGTGGCCCTTGGCCTCGTCCACCGGGTGGCCGCGGCGCACCTGCCGGCCGAGGGCGGTGACGGCGGCCGCGAGGTCCTTCTCCAGTTTCTCCTGGGTGGGCCAGCACGTGGTGTTGGCGGCGGGGCGGAGATCGCCGCTGGTCACGGTGTAGACGGTGGCCGGCTCGGCGGCCGGCGGCTCGTGGAGTACGGGCAGGGTGTACGCGGGCATGCGGTCTCCGTAGGTTGTGCGTGCGGCCGGCGGGGGCCGGCGGGGTCGAGCGGGTCGGGCCCGGCGCCCGGGCGGCCGGCCGACGGCCCGGGGCAGTCGGCCGGTTCCCGGAAGGGGTGGGTCGGCGGGGCGGCCGGTCAGCGGTCCTGCAACGTCGCCAGCGTGTGGACGACGTCCGAGGTGTCCGGGTAGAGGCGCCGGTAGAGGGCGTAGAGGTCGTCGTAGCGCCGGCTGTGTTCGGGGCGTGGTGTCACCGTGGCGCGCACCGGGTTCCAGTCGTCGACACAGACGTCCTGGACGAGCCCGGCGGCCAGCAGCGCACCGCCGTAGCTCGCGCCGATGGTGGTGGTGCGCAGTTCCTGCGGGCGGCCGGTGATGTCGGAGACGATCTGCGTCCACAGGTCGCCCTGCGTGCCGCCGCCGACGGCGACCACGCGGCGGATGTCGCCGCCGGCCGCCTCGATCACCTCGATGTTGTGCCGGACGCCGAAGCCGGTGGCCTCCAGGGCCGCCCGGTAGAGGTCGCCGCGGGTGTGGGAGAGCGTCAGGCCGGCGATCACGCCGCGGGCGTCCGGGTCCATGACCGGCGTGCGTTCACCGGAGAAGTACGGCAGCATCAGCAGGCCGTTGGCGCCGGGCCCCGACTCGGCCGCCCGGCGGGTGAGGCCGGCGTGGTCCTCGTCGGCGAACAGGTCCCGCAGCCAGTTGGTGACCGCCCCGGAGGTGGCCATGCCGCCGGCCAGGTTGCGGGTGCCGGGCAGGGCGCCGACCGTACCCCACAGGGACTCGCTCGTGAGGGGCTCGGGGACGGTGTGGACGAGGAACATGGTGGTGCCGTACATCAGCATCAGGTCGCCGGTGCCCTGGGCGCCCACGCTCAGGGCCTCCGCCCAGGCGTCGATCGTGCCGGTGGTGACGGGGATGCCGGCGGGCAGGCCGGTCTCCCGGGCGGCGTCCGGAGTGAGGGTGCCCGCGGCCTCGCCGGACCAGCGCAGCGGCGGCAGTTCGATGCCGGGGGCGACCTCGGCGGCCCAGGGGGCGTACCACTGGCGGGCGTGGGTGTCGTAGAGCGGCGTGCACTGGCTCGCCGAGTGGTGGTCGAGGACGTAGGCACCGGTGAGTCTGCGGACCAGCCAGGAGCTGGGCATGTAGAGACGGCGGGCCCGGGCGTACAGCTCGGGCTCCTCGTCGGCGATCCAGGCGATCTTGGGCCCGGCCGCCTGGGTGGTGAGGGCGGATCCGCCCCGGCGGATGATCTCGTCCGCGCCGAGCCCGGCCTCGATGCGCTCGATCTGGCGGACCGAGCGGGTGTCCACGCCGTAGAGGATGGCGGGGCGCAGCGGCGTGTCGTGTTCGTCGGTCAGCAGGACGCACGGCCCCATGCCGCTGACGCCGACGGCGGTCACGGTGACGTCGCCGGGGGCGGCCAGTTCGCGGGCGAGGGCGGTGAACTCGTCCCACCAGACGGCGGCGTCCATCTCGAAGCGGCCGGGACCCGGCCTGGCGGGGGTGTGCTCCCGTACGGCCGAGCGGATCAGGGTGCCGTCGAGGCCGACGAGTACGCCCTTGCTGCTCGAGGTGCCGATGTCCACACCGATGACTGCGTTGCGAGGCATGGCGAGCACGTTTGCAGAAATCGATTTCAGCGTCAAGGGAGCGCGCACATGACGCGACTTGTCCACAGAAGGCCGGGTCAAAGGGGGTGGACGCGGCGCGGAAACGCACAGACGTCTCACCTCTTGACACCCCTTGGAGGCCGCTCTACGTTTCGGTGAAATGGATTTCAGGGATGCAGGAACCGGCACGACGTCACGAAGGCGGCGTACCGTCCTCCCCGCGCCCACGACGCCCGCTCGGGCCCACGGCGCGCTCCGCAACTCCACCTTGAGGGCAAGACACGATGACGACCTTTGGACTCGACGGCATCTCCCGCAGGACGCGCGCCGTGAGCCGCTCCATCAGCGCCGAGAACTTCACCGGCGCCAGGGCCGGCGGCGGCCGGGCCACGGAGGGCACCGGAGCCGTGGCGGCGAGCCGCCTCGGACCGGGCTGGAAGATCTCCCCCAGCATCGACATCGCCGCCGGCGGGACGGCGGTGCTCGCGGACATCGAGGGCCCCGGCACCATCCGTCACCTGTGGTGCACCACCGACCCGCACGGCGCCTGGCGCGGCACCCTGCTGCGGATGTACTGGGAGGGGGAGGAGACCCCGGCCGTCGAGGTCCCGCTCGGCGACTTCTTCTGCAACGGCTGGAACGTCTTCAGCCAGGTCTCCTCCGTGCCCGTCGCGGCCAACCCCAACGGCGGCTTCAACGCGTACTGGCCGATGCCCTTCCGCCGCAGGGCGCGCATCACCCTGGAGAACCTGACCGCCGAGAAGGTCACGCTGTACTACCAGGTGGACTACGAACTGGACGAGGTCGAGGAGGACGCCTCCTACTTCCACGCCCAGTGGCGCCGCAGCCACCCCGTGCCGTTCGGCGAGGTGCACACCCTGCTCGACGGCGTCACCGGCGCCGGCAGCTACGTGGGCACGTACCTGGCGTGGGGCGTCAACAGCCCCGGCTGGTGGGGCGAGGGCGAGCTGAAGTTCTACCTCGACGGCGACGACGAGTACCCGACGATCTGCGGCACCGGCACCGAGGACTACTTCGGCGGCGCCTGGAACTTCGACGTCCCCGGGCAGGGCTACACGGCGTACACCACCCCGTACCTCGGGCTGAACCAGATCCTGCGCCCGGACGGGCTGTACCGCAGCCAGCAGCGGTTCGGGATGTACCGCTGGCACGTCCTGGACCCGATCCGCTTCGCCGAGGACCTGAGCGTCACCGTGCAGAGCCTCGGCATCGGCCCGGGTCAGGGCAACGGGTTGCCACACCGCTACCGGCACACCGGCGACGACATCGCGAGCACCTCTCTGTTCTACCTGGACGCACCCGCCTGCGCGTCCCGTCCGGCCACTCCGGACCTGCTCACGCTCGAGGTCGACTGACCGGGCACGTCCCCTCCCCACGCCCCCCACAGCGTCCCACCTCCGACTCCATCCCACTCCGACAGGAGCGCACGCATGCTCCAGCACGGCAATGAAGCCGGGCACCCGGCACCCGCTTCCCCGGCGCCGGCTTCGGCGCCGTCCCCGGCCGGCGCCTCACGCCGCCGCTTCCTCACCGCCGTGGCGGGCACCGGCGCGGCGGTCGCGGCCCCGGCCCTGCTCACCGGTTGCGGCACGGCCCGGGCCAAGGGGGGCAACCTCCAGTTCTGGAACTTCTACGGACCCCAGCGCTCGCCCGACCCGGCGATCAACGCGCAGTCCAAGTGGTTCACCGACATGGTCGGGAAGTGGAACGCCACCCACAAGCAGCAGATCGACCTCGTCTACCTGCCGCAGCCCACCTACCTCAACGGCTTCAAGCTGCCGTCCGCCTTCGCCACCGGCGAGGGCCCGGACATCTTCATGCTCTCCCCCGGCGACTTCCTGCGGTACTACAACGGGGGCGTCCTGGAGGACCTCACCCCGCACATGGAGAAGGCGGCCGTCGAGGACTTCGGCTCCGCCCTGGACAGCCGCAAGGTCGACGGCAAGGTCTACGCCCTCCCCATGGAGGTCGAGCCGCTGGCGATGTTCTACTCCCAGGACCTGTGGGAGAAGGCCGGCCTGTCCGAGGCCGACATCCCCACCACCTGGGACCAGATGCTCGACATCGGCGACAAGCTGGGCTCCCGCACCACGGCCGGGCTCGTCTTCGAGACCAACCCGGGCTACTACCAGAACTTCACCTGGTACCCGTGGATGTGGCAGGGCGGCGGCGACGTCCTCGACGAGCGCGGCGGCGTCGCCTTCGACTCCAAGGGCACCCGCCAGGCCCTCGCGCTGTGGCAGGACGCCGTGCGCCACGGCATCGCCCCGCGCACCGTGCCCGCCGCGGGCGACGTGATCGGCGGCTTCAAGGGCGGCAACGTCGGCATGTGGCAGCAGGGCATCTGGAACGTCGCCAGCTTCAAGGCCTTCGCGCCCGACTACCCGTACGGCGTCTTCAGGCTCCCCACTCCCCCGGGCGGCGACTATGTCACCGCGCTGGGCGGCTGGTCCTTCTGCGCCAACGCGCAGGGCCGCAATCCCGAGGTCGCGGCCGAGTTCTGCGTCTGGGCCCTCGGGTCCATGAAGGACGACTCCATCGACCGGATGGTCGACTGGTGCGTCCGGGCCAAGACCGATGTGGCACCCCGCGCCAGCGCCCTGGAGCGCGGCGCCGCCAAGGGCGGCTACGACGCCGAGGTGATGCGCCGCTTCAAGGACGAGATCTTCCCCGGGGGCCGTGCCGAACCGCGCTATCCCCCGGTGGTCTACAAGGCGATCTCCGACGCCATCCAGGGCACCATGCTCGCCGGCCGCGGTGTGGCGGGCGAGATCGAGCGGGCCACCCGGTCCATCGACGCGTACACCAAGAGCTACAAGGGGGCGAGCCTGATATGAGCAGCGTCGCCGCGAAGGAGCGCCGGGCCTCCGCGGCCCCGGCGCAGGCACCGGCCTCGACCAGAGGCCCCGGGCTCAGCCGCAGGCACCGCGAGTGGCTGGCCGCCGCGCTCTTCCTGGCCCCCGACGTCCTGGGGCTGCTGGTCTTCGTCGCCGTCCCGATGGTGCTGTCCGTCGCGCTGAGCTTCTTCCAGGTCAGCGGCTTCGGCAGCTACGAGTGGATCGGGCTCGGCAACTACGAGCGGATGATGAACGACCCGCTCTTCTGGGACTCCATGAAGATCACCGGCCTGTACGTGGTGATCCTCGTGCCCGTGCTGTTCTGCGTGAGCCTCGGCCTCGGCCTGCTGGTCAAGCAGAAGCTGCCCGGCATGGGCGTCTACCGCACGGCGCTCTTCCTGCCGTACGTCATCAGCCTCGTGGTGGTCGGCGTGCTGTGGAAGTTCCTGCTGGACGAGCAGACCGGCGCGGTCAACCGGGCCATGCGGGCGGCCGGCCTGGACGGCGAGTCCTGGCTCGGCAGCCCCTCGCTCGCCCTCGGCTGCGTCATCGCGGTCATGGTGTGGGTGATGATGGGCTACTACATGATCATCTTCCTGTCGGGTCTCCAGGAGATCCCCAAGGAGTACTACGAGGCCGCGAAGCTCGACGGCGCCGGTCCGTGGCGGCAGTTCCGCTCCATCACCTGGCCGCTGCTGCGCCCGACCAGTTTCTTCGTCCTGATGATGTCCACGGTCGCGGCCATCACCGGCGGTCTCGACCTGATCTTCGTCCTGACCAACGGCGGGCCCGCCAACGGCACGTCGCTGGCGATCTTCTACATCTACCAGCAGGCCTTCGGGTTCGGTGAGTACGGCTACGCGTCGGCCATGGGCTCGTTCCTGGTGCTGATCATGGTCGCCGTCTCCGCGGTGATCTTCAAGTTCACGAGAGGCGGGAGGTTCGACGATGGCCAGTGACACCCTGACGACCGGGACCGGCGGCTCCGGCGGCCCCGGACGGTCCGGCACCGAGACGGGCCGGCGCCGGCCGCTCTCCCCGCGCGCCGGGCTGACCGCGCTGGCCGTCGTCCTGTCCGTGATCAGCGTCCTGCCCGTCCTGTGGATGCTCACGTCGTCCTTCAAGACGCGCGAGACCGTCACCGACGGCAAGCTGATCCCGACGGACTTCACCGTCGACAACTTCGTGTACGTCTTCACGGAGGTGCCGTTCGCGCGCTACCTGTGGAACAGCTTCTTCATCTCCGCGGTGATCACGATCGCGGCCCTGTTCTTCCACTCGATGGCCGCCTACGCGCTGGCCCGGCTGCGCTTCCCGGGCCGCGAGAAGCTCTTCGGCGCGATCTTCGCGACCCTGCTGGTCACCGCGCCCGTGGTGCTGATCCCGCTGTTCATGGTCGCCCGCGAGCTGGGCCTGCTGGACAGCTATGCCGGCCTCATCATCCCGGCGATCTTCAACGCCTTCGGCATCTTCCTGCTGCGCCAGTTCTACCTGGGGCTGCCCAAGGAGCTGGAGGAGGCGGCCGTCATCGACGGGTGCGGCCACTGGCGGGTCTACTGGAACATCGTGCTCCCGATGTCCCGGCCGATCCTCTCCGCGCTGGCGATCTTCTTCTTCCTCGCCAACTGGAACGCGTTCGTCTGGCCGCTGGTCGCCACCAGCGACCAGGACCTGACGGTGGTCCAGCTGGGCATCGCCTCGTTCCAGACGCAGTACACCTCGAACTGGAACTACATCCTGGCGGCGGCGACGGTGGCCGCGCTGCCCATGCTGATCCTCTTCTTCGTCTTCCAGCGGCAGATCGTCGAGTCGATCAAGACGTCGGGCATCAAGTAGCGGGACGGGGACACACTCCATCGGTGCCGGGCGGCGCCGCACCGGCCGAGGGGACCGGTGCGGCGCCGCTCCCGTGTCCTCACCGGCCGGCCGGGCCGCCGGTGCTCTCCCGGACCTGGAGCGTCGTGCGCAGCACCACGGTCTGCAGGGGCGCGGCGCCGCCCTCGATGCGCTGCAACAGCAGGTCGGCCGCCGTGCGCCCCAGCTCGTACGAGGGCAGCTCCACGGCCGACAGGGACGGGCGCACCAGCGAGGCCCAGGGGACGTCGCCGAAGGAGAGGACGCCGGTGCCGGGCGGGGTGAGCCCGGCCTCGCGCAGGGCGTCGAGCACGCCGATGGTCATGAGGTTGTTGGCGACGAACACGGCGTCGGGCGGCTCGGGCAGCGACAGGAGGTCGCGCATCGCGGCCCGGCCCCCTTCGACCCGGAAGTCGGCGTGGCGGACGTAGGTGTCGTCCGCGCCCCGGCCCGGACCCGCCGCCCGCAGCGCCTCCCGGTGGCCGGCCAGGCGCTCCTCGGAGGTCGAGGCGCCCTGGGGCCCGGTGATGCAGGCGATCCGGCGGTATCCCGCCCGCAGCAGGTGCCGGGTGGCGGCCTCGCCGCCGTGGCGGTCGTCGAGGCGGACCGCGTCCACCTCCGCGTCCCGGGGGCGGCGGTCGACGGCGACGACGGGGACGCCCCGGGCGGTCAGGGGGCCGAGGTCCGTCTCGTCCTGGGAGGCCGCCGCCACGATCACGCCGGCCATCTGCTCGCCGAGCGCCACCTCCAGGTAGCGGCGCTCCTTGTCGGTGTCCTCGTCGGAGTTGCACAGCACCACCGAGAGACTGGTGCGCTGCGCGGCGTCCTCGACGCCCCGTGCGAGCGAGGTGAAGAACGGGTTCTCGATGTCCGGGATGAGCAGCGCGATCACGCTCGACCGCTGTTTGCGCAGCGACCGGGCGAGGCGGTTGGGCGCGAAGCCGAGCGCCACCGCCGCCTGTTGCACGGACTGGGCCCGTGCCGGGGTGACATTGCCGCCGTTGAAGACCCGTGAGACGGTCGCCGGGGATACTCCGGCGGCTCGCGCCACGTCCTGGATGGTCACCACCTGCGTCCGCGCCCTCTCACTGTGCGTAAGGTCCACCTGCTCACCCTACCTGCGTCTGAAAAGGATTTCACCCTTTGCCGGAGCGGGCGAGCGGCGGAGGGGGCACCCGCCCTGCCGGAGCCCGGCGGGTGCGACGGCGTGTGCGACGGGACTGCACCCTGACCCGATCGGAGCAGGCCCTGTACGCCCGCGCTGCGCGGGGCGGGCGCGCGCCGTAGCCTGAGCCCGTTCCCAGAAAACGCCGCGAGGAGTTCCCATGCGTCTGCCCGTCGAACTCAGGCATGTCGCCCCGCGACTGGCCACCGGGGCCTTCATTCTCAACTCCGGTCTGAGCAAGCGCGGAGCCGATGAGCAGACCGCCGCCATGATGCACGGAATGGCGAAGAACACGTATCCGTTCCTCGGCAGATTGCAGCCGACGGCTTTTCTCCGGCTGCTTTCCGCGGGTGAGATCACGCTGGGCGCCGCACTCCTTCTGCCGGTCGTCCCGACGGCTGTGGCGGGCATCGGCCTGACCGCGTTCTCGGCCGCCCTGGTGGGTCTGTATCTGCGCACGCCGGGCATGCGCGAGGAAGGCAGCCTGCGCCCGACCCAGGAGGGTACGGCACTGGCGAAGGACACCTGGATGCTCGGCATCGGGGTCGGTTTCGTCGTCGACGGAGCCAGTCGCAGGGCGTGCTGAGCCCGTCCGACCGGTGCGGCGGCCGCCGCGGTAACGGCGCGTTGCCGGAGAATTAACGGCGGACCACGGAATCCGTAATGCCGAACAATTCCGGTGCGGAAGGGCTCGATCGCGGACGGAAAAGGTGTCCGTTCGCACTTCAACATCACTATGCTGATGCCGCTTCGCCGATTCGGCGCGGCGGCTGCCGAGGCACCCGGGGAGGGGTGCCGAGCGCGGCCTTTGTGGGGGGTGCGGAGAAATTCGGGGGTGCCGCCGTCATGTCCGGTTGCCATTCCCGCGGGATTATCGTCCCGCCGCCCCGGTATCCGTGTGACGAAAGCCGAGGATTTCCCGTGCGACGTACGACCTCCGTCCTGCTGTCCCTGAGCGCCCTGCTGGCGGCCTCCGCGCTGACCGTTCCCACCGCCGTCGCGGCGCCCGGGGCCGACCGGCCGGCGGCCGCCCCGGCCGGCTGGGAGGCGGTGGACGCCACCGCTCTGGCGCGGATCACCGGCGAGAAGGACGCCCGGCGGGCCCCGCTCGCCGCCGGGGACGCTGCCGCCACCGCGGCCGACGAGCCCGAGCTGCTGGCCGTGCAGTCGGTCCGCAACGACCGTTTCGTGGCCACCGAGAAGAACTACGCCGAGCCGAACACCGGTGTCCAGCGGGCCCGTTCGACCGAGTTCGGCGGCTCCTGGGAGAGCTACGCCTTCGAGTGGGACGAGACCACCGAGACGTACGCGCTGCGGTCCCTGGCGAACAACCGCTACGTGGCGGTGGAGAAGAACTTCACCGGCAGCGCCCAGAACGTCCTGCGCGCCCGCTCCACCAGCGCGGGCGGCTGGGAGCGGTTCGTCCTGTACTACAACGAGACGCTCGACCGCTGGGCGCTCCAGTCCACGCTGAACGGCCTCTTCGTGACCATGGAGAACGGCTACACGGGTTCGCTCCAGTACGCGCTGCGCGCCCGTTCCGCCGAGGTCACGGGCTCGTGGGAGCAGTTCGTGCTCTACGACATCGGCGCCTGACGCCAGTCCTGCTCGGCGGGGGCCAGCAGGGCACCGACGGTGCCCTCGTCGGGCAGGGGTCCGTGGTCCCCCACGACCTTCAGCGCGGAGGCCGCGGTGATGTGGCCCAGGCGCAGGGCCCGGGTGAGGTCGGTGCCGCGCCACAGTCCCGCGAGGAAGCCGGCGGCGAACGCGTCACCCGCGCCGACCGGCTCCACGACCTCCGTGGCCAGGGCGGGCACGGTGCACGCGTCCCCCTCGGTGAACGCGGTGGCACCCCGCCCGCCGTCCTTGACGACGAGGACCCGCGGGCGGCCGAGCAGCCCCCGGACGTCCGCCTCGGTCAGCCCGGCGCCCCACAGGTCCTGGGCCTCGTCCAGGCCGACGAAGACGATGTCGGCGCGGTCGGCGAGGTCCCGGAGCACCTCGGGGGCCGTGTCCGGGGGCCACAGCGCGGGGCGGTGGTTGACGTCGAAGCTGACGGCGTGGGCGCGCCGTTCCGGCGGGGTGTCCAGGGCCCGTTCGACCAGGGCCCGGCAGGACGGGGACAGGGCCGGGGTGACCCCGGTCAGGTGGAGGAGGGCGGCCCCGCCGAGCCGTTCGTCGTCCAGGACGTCGAGGCCGAGGGCCGACGCCGCGGAGCCCCGGCGGTAGTAGTGCACGCGGGTTCCGGCGGCGCCCGGGTCCTTCAGGAGCAGGCCGGTCGGCCGTGCCGGGTCGGTGCGTACACCGGAGACGTCCACGCCCGCCCGTCCGACGGCCGCCCGGACCCGCCGGCCGAGCGCGTCGTCGCCGACGGCCGAGAGCCAGGAGACGGGCAGGCCCAGGTCCGCGAGGTACATGGCCACGTTCGACTCGGCCCCCGCCACCGACACGAGCAGGGACTCCGTGCCGTCCAGCGAGTGCGGCGGCGCCGGGGCCATGGCCGCCATGGTCTCCCCGAGGCACACGACGGGTCCGCGCGGCGGCCGCCAGGGGCTCGTGGCCGCATCGGCGGCGTTCTCGCTGCCGCTCGCCGTGGCGTCGTGGTCCTCGGACACGGGCCGTACGCCGGTCACGGCCGGGCCTCCCCCACGGCGGCGCGGAAGGCGCGGGCGCGGACGCGGAGGGCGTCGAGGCTGCCTCCGTCCGCGGCGTCGCCGATCAGTGGGGAACCGACCCCGACCGCGGTCGCGCCGGCCGCCAGGTGGGCGCGGGCGGCGGCCTCGTCGACACCGCCGACGGGCACGAGGGCCTCGTGCGGGAAGGGCCCGCGCAGGGCCTTGACGTACGCGGGCCCACCGGCCTGGGCCGCCGGGAAGATCTTCAGGGCGGTGGCGCCGAGGGTGCGTGCGGTGATCACGTCGGTGGGGGTCATGACGCCGGCCAGGACGGGCATGCCCAGCTCGCGGGCCGCCACGACGCCCTCCCCCAGGCCCGGTGTGACGGCGAAGTCGGCGCCGGCGCGGTGGGCGGCCACGGCGTCGTCGGCGGTGAGGACCGTGCCCGCGCCCAGCGGCCGGCCCGGTCCGAGGGCGGCTCTGGCCCGTTCGATGACCACCAGGGCGTCCTTGCCGGTCAGCGACACCTCGATGAGTTCCACGCCCTCGTCGGCCAGGGTCAGTACGGTGCGCAGCGCGGCGTCGGCGTCGTCCCCGCGCACGATGGCGACGAGGCGGTGGGCGGCGAGGGTGGCTCGCAGATCCACGGGCGAGGCTCCTTCTCCGGGGGATCGGGGTTACGGGTCGGTCGGCGCCCAGCGGCACTCGGCGGCCAGGGTAGAACGCCGCCGCACCCGGTCCGGAGGCCGGGGCCGATGGGGCACCGGCGCGGAGGGGGCGGCGGCCCTGTCGTCCTGGAGGGCATCGCGACCAAGTTGCGCGTTTTGCCCCATTCCTGATGGTGACCCGGTTGGAGGACATCCACGTGCGACGAGGTGAGAGACATGCTGGTGCTGGGCCTCCTGCTCATAGCGGGCGCTGCCGCCTTCGCAGGCCTGCTGATCGCGTACAACCTGTCCGGCGGTCCGGACTACACCGTGACCCTGCTGGGGAGCGACCCCTTCACGATCAGTACCCTCGGGGCGTTTCTCGGCGGTATCGCCCTGACCCTGATCTTCGGCCTGGGCATGTGGATGCTCATGGCCGGGACGGTGCTGGCGCGCCACCGCGGCAAGAAGCGCCGCAGGGACCGCGAGACCGCCAGGCAGGCCACCGCCGAGCGTGACGTGTTGGCCGGCCGCCTGGAGGAAGGGGGCAGCACCTCCGCCGGGGACGAGCCGGCCGGTCACCGCGCCGCCGGACACCGGCCGCAGTGGCTGCGGCCACACGGTCACCACTGACCCGACGCAAGAGGACCGACCGGTCCGGCTCACCCGCCGGGCCGGTCGGCCGTGCGTCGCGGACCGGCCGGCCGTCCGCTTCGGGCCGCGTGAGACGCGTGAGACCGTGACCGACACGCCTGACCGTACAAACGCACATGCGATGCCACGGGATCCGATATCCGGCTCATGCGAAGCGACAGGAGACTTTCGCCTTGCATCTGCGGCACTATGCTCTGCGTACGTCCATTGAGGATCTTGAGTCGAGGGAGTGGACCCGTGATGACCCGTTGCGCGCGCCGGACCGGCCGGACCCGCCGGATGCTGCGGCTGACCGGCGCGGGTGCCGCCGCGCTGCTGGCCCTGAGCGCCTGCTCCTCCTCGGACGAGGACTCCGGCGGTGGGTCCGGCGCCTCGTCGGCAGGCGGTCCGGACAAGCCCTCCGGGACTGTGAACGTGTTCGCCGCGGCCTCGCTGACCGAGAGCTTCACGAAGCTGGGCAAGGCTTTCGAGGAGCAGCACCCGGGCACCAAGGTCGTCTTCAACTTCGGCGGCAGCGACTCGCTCGCCGCCGGTATCACCAGCGGGGCACCGGCCGACGTGTTCGCCTCCGCCAGCCCCAAGACCATGAAGGTCGTCACAGACGCCGGGGACGCCGCGGGCACGCCGGCCACCTTCGTCCGCAACCGGCTGGAGATCGCCACCCTGCCCGGCAACCCGGACAAGATCGCCTCCCTGAAGGACCTCACCGGGGACGATCTCAAGGTCGTCCTGTGCGACAAGACGGTTCCCTGTGGCGCGGCGGCCCAGAAGGCGCTCACCGCCGCGGACTTGAAGCTCACTCCGGTCTCCTACGAGGAGGACGTGAAGTCGGCGCTCAACAAGGTGGTCCTCAAGGAGGCCGACGCCGCGGTCGTCTACAGGACGGATGTGAAGGCGGCCGGTGACAAGGTGGAAGGCGTGGAGTTCCCCGAGTCGGCGAAGGCCGTCAACGACTACCCGATCACCCTCCTCAAGGACGCCCCCAACGCCGATGCCGGCAAGGCGTTCATCGAGCTGGTGCGGTCCGCCGAGGGCCAGCAGGTCCTGACCGGTGCCGGGTTCACCGCGCCGTGACCGCTCCGCTCGAGTCCGGTGCCGCCACCGGCCCCCGCACGGGCGGGCCGTGGCGCCGCCGCGTCCGGTCGAAGGCCCGGCTGCGCGGCGGGGCTCCCCTGCCCCTGCTCGTACCCGCGTTGATCGGCCTGGTCTTCCTGGTCCTCCCCCTCCTCGCGCTGCTGGTCCGGGCCCCCTGGTCGAGCATGCCGGAGCTGCTGACCAGCGACGAGGTGTGGCAGGCCCTCCGGCTGTCGCTGATCTGCGCCACGGCGGCGACCGTGGTGAGCATGGTGATCGGCGTCCCGCTGGCCTGGCTGCTGGCCCGGGTGGAGTTCCCGGGACGCGGTCTCGTCCGGGCCCTGGTGACGCTGCCGCTGGTGCTGCCGCCGGTGGTGGGCGGTGTCGCCCTGCTCATGGCGCTGGGCCGCAACGGCGTCGTCGGGCAGTGGCTGGACTCGTGGTTCGGGATCACGCTGCCGTTCACCACCACGGGGGTGATCCTCGCGGAGGCGTTCGTGGCGATGCCGTTCCTCGTCATCAGCGTCGAGGGCACCCTGCGCGCCGCCGACCCCCGCTACGAGGAGGCGGCCACCACCCTCGGCGCCTCCCGCTTCACCGCGTTCCGCCGGGTCACGCTGCCCCTGATCGCGCCCGGCATCGCCGCCGGCGCCGTCCTGGCCTGGGCCCGGGCGCTCGGCGAGTTCGGGGCGACGATCACCTTCGCGGGCAACTTCCCCGGCCGCACCCAGACCATGCCGCTGGCCGTCTACCTCGCCCTGCAGAGCGACCCGGAGGCCGCCATCGCCCTCAGCCTGGTCCTGCTGGCCGTGTCCGTCGCGGTGCTCGCCGGGCTGCGCGACCGCTGGATGACCACCTCATGACCGACATCGACAAGACCACCGAGGGCCGGGGCCCAGCCGCGGAAGCCGGAGCCCAGGGCCTCGACGCACGGCTCGTCGTCGAGCGGGGCGGCTTCCGCCTCGACGTGGCGCTGACCGCCGCACCCGGCGACGTCGTCGCGCTGCTCGGCCCCAACGGCGCCGGCAAGACCACCGCCCTGCGCGCCCTGGCCGGCCTCGTGCCCCTCTCGGACGGTCACCTGCGGCTCGACGGCGTGGAGTTGGACCGTACACCGCCGGAGTCCCGGCCGGTCGGGGTCGTCTTCCAGGACTACCTCCTCTTCCCCCACCTGACCGCGCTGGACAACGTGGCCTTCGGACCACGCTGCCGGGGCGCGGCCAAGGCGCAGGCCCGGGCACAGGCCGCCGCGTGGCTGGAACGCCTGGGCCTCGCCGAGCACGCGGCTGCCAAACCGCGCCGGCTCTCCGGCGGCCAGGCCCAGCGCGTCGCCCTCGCCCGCGCCCTGGCCACCCATCCCCGGCTGCTGCTCCTCGACGAGCCGCTGGCCGCTCTCGACGCCCGCACCCGCCTCGAGGTCCGCGCCCAACTCCGCCACCACCTGGCCGACTTCGAGGCCGTCGCCGTACTCGTCACGCACGACCCCCTGGACGCCATGGTCCTCGCCGACCACCTCGTCGTCGTCGAGGACGGCCACGTCGTCCAGGAGGGCGCCCCCTCCCACATCGCCCGCCGCCCGCGGACCGACTACATCGCCCACCTGGTCGGCCTCAACCTCTACCGGGGGCAGGCCGCGGGCCACACGGTACGGCTCGAGGACGGGCCCGCCATCACGACCACCGAGGAACTGACCGGGCCGGTCTTCGTCGCCTTCCCGCCCAGCGCCGTCACCCTGCACCGGGACCGCCCCACCGGTTCCAGCGCCCGCAACGTCTGGCACTGCGAGGTCGCGGGCCTCGAGACCCACGGCGACCAGATCCGCGCCGACCTCACCGGCGAACTCCCCCTCGCCGCCGACCTGACCACACTCGCCGCCGCCGAACTCGGCCTGCACCCCGGCGCCACCGTCTGGGCCACGGTGAAGGCCACCCAGACCCACGCCTACCGCGACTGAGCGGGCCGAGTCGCGGTGGGCGGGCTGCCCACGTCCTCCAGACGCGGGCCCGGAGTCAGTGCCCCATCATGACGGTGGGGTCCGCGGCCTCGACCTTCTTGCGGGGCAGCAGCGCGGCGGGGACGAGACACACGGCGACGAGCACGGTCGCCACCAGGAACACCGAGGCGAACGCGTCACCCATCTGCGAACGCACCTCGTCCGGAGTGGTCGCGTTGATGTCCTTGAGACCGTTGGTGAGGAGCACCGAGAACAGAGCGGTGCCTATCGAGGCGGCCACCTGCTGGACGATGTTCATCAGCGTCGACCCCCGGGCGACCGTGTGCTCCTTCAGGGTGGCCAGCGCCGACGCCATGATCGGCATCATCGAGGCACCCATTCCGAGCCCCATGACGAAGAGGGCGGTGACGACGTACGCGTAGGAGGTGTCCGCGCCGAGCTGCGTGAACATGCCCATGCCGACAGTAATCACCGCTATGCCGGTCAGCACGATCTTGCCGGGGCCGATGCGGTCGGCCAGCATCCCGGCGATCGGCATGGTGATCATCGCTCCGATGCCCTGCGGGGCGAGAAGCACTCCGGAGTCGAGCGCCGACTCCCCGCGCACCTGCTGGAAGTAGAGCGGGAACAGCAGGCTGGCACCGAAGAACGCCATGGCGAACAGCGACATCGCGATCACGGCGATGCTCATGTCCCGGTTCGAGAAGAGCCGCAGGTCGATCAGCGGGTGGATGTTGCGCCGCCGCAGCGCCCAGGGGACGAACGCGGCGAGGAGAACCAGACCGATGGCGGCGGGCACGAGGACCTTGGCGGCCCAGACCGTTCCGGCCTCCGGAATGGACGAGACGCCGTACAGGAAGGTCGCCAGCCCGGGCGACAGCATGAGCATGCCCTGCCAGTCGAAGGTCTCGGAGGGCTCCACGCGGTCCTTGGGCAGGACGATCGCGGCGTAGACGAGGGCTATGGCACCGACCGGCAGGTTGATCAGGAAGATCCAGTGCCAGGAGGCGACGTCGATCAGCCAACCGCCCAGGATGGGGCCGAAGATCGGACCGAGCAGCATGGGGATGCCGAGTACGGCCATCACCCGGCCGACCCGCTCGGGGCCTGCCGCACGCGTCAGGATCGTCATGCCGAGGGGCATCAGCATGCCGCCGCCCAGGCCCTGGAGGACCCGGAACGCGACCAGCATCTCCAGGGAGTTGGCGGCCGCGCACAACGCGGACCCGGCCGCGAACAGAGTGATCGCGAGCAGGTAGAGCCGTTTGGTTCCGAACCTGTCGGCGGCCCAGCCGGTGAGCGGGATGACGCTCGCCAACGCCAAGGTGTAGCCGGTCATCGTCCAGGCCACCTGGGCCGAGGTCGCCTCGAACTCCTTCTGGAACGTCTGCAGTCCGACCGAGACCACGGTGATGTCCAGGATCGACATGATCCCGCCGAGCACGACCACTCCGGCGACGAGAAGGACCTTGCTGTCGAGCTTGTCGCGGGCTTCGCCCCCGCGAGGGCTTGGCTCGGTCTTTTGCGACGTGGTCATTACTCAGCCTTTCGACGTCAGGACGGGGCCGTCCGCCCGCCCCCCCACCTGCGACCTCCGGACGGCCGCGACCGCGCCGAGTTCCGGCCGAAGAGCAGGGCTCCGACCTCCCGCGCGAGGCGGTGGGAACCCCACCGGGCGCCGGGGCCACGGCAGACGCCTCGTAGGCGAGCGGCATACACGCGATCCGTTGTGGCACACGAATGTACCAGCGCCGGTCGCGGGGCCGGGGCGCCGGTGACGGCGTCGATCCCGCCCCAGCCGATCCGGTTCATCGGCAGCCACGCCAGTCCGATCGCGATGGGCCGGGCCGCCGAATACCAGGCGCTGCCGCGCGTCCACGGCACGACGTGCCAGACGAGCGGTCGACCAGCGCGGACGCCATATCCGGCCGGCGAAGGGCCCGTCCGGGCACGGGCCGCCGCTCGCTCTGGCGGACCGGGAGGCGTCAGGGCTCCGGGCCCGGGCCGGGCAGGGGGATCCAGGTGTGCGACCACGCGATGATCGCGTCGAGGACCGGTCCAGGTCGTGTCCCTCGGGTATGAGCCGGTACTCCACCTGCACGGGTGTCGCGGCTACGACGTGACGCTCGACCAGTCCGTCACGCTGCAGTTGCCGAAGCGCAGGGGCCTGCAGGCAGTGCGGCCGGCAGACGGCCCTGCTGGGTGAATGCAGACCAGTTCCTCACCGGCCCCCGGGACCCAGCCACGCCGTCGCGGACGGCGTCGATGTCTGCCGGCACTGCCGTCCGGACAGTGCGCTGCGCATGTTCGGTGACGTCCTGCCGCTGGAACCCTCGGGACGCACTGACGGGGTCCAGTGGACGATCGCAGCACGTGCACGACCGCTCGCGGCGACGGCGCCCGGTGCGACACGCGGATGGCCAGGCGGTGCTGCCGTCCTGGCCCTGGGTACACGATTGTCTCGCCACCGACAAGGGACGAGGGTTGGTAGGGGTACGCGGCTGGTGCGGGTACTGGGAGCAGCGACCGCTGCCTACAGTGTGGCGATCACGGTGCGCCCTGCGTGGCTCGCCAGGCCCTGCGGCCTCACGGCCGAGGACGGGGCGGTGCCGGCGTCGACGGCGACTCTGATCCGGGCGGTCGGCGCCCGCGACACCGCCATCGGCATGGTCATGTGCCTGGGTCGCGGGCCCCGGGTCCTGCAGACCGCCAGTGCGTGCAGGGTCGCGGCCGACCTGTCCGACGCCGTCCTCTTCGGCCGCGCCCTCACCGGACGGCAGCGGACCGAGGTCGCCGGCTTCGCCGCCGGCTGGGGAACGTTGTGTGCCGCCACTGTCGGCCTTCGTCGGCGGGGCGGGCCGGCGGAATCCGCTTTGTGAACGCCGCGACGCAGGTGGGCCCCCGGATCCCCCGCCGCACCCGTGCGCGTCCTGTCGGGTGAGCGGCGGCCGCGAGCAGGTTGCCCGCGGTGCTGCTGGGGAACTGGGGACGGCATGGGTGACTACGACCACACCATCACGGTGAACGTTCCGCCGGACCGGCTCTTCGCCTACCTCGCGGACGTGCAGCACCTGCCCGCCTACATGCCGCGGCTGACAGCTGCTCATCCGCACGACGGCGACCGCGTCACCGTCACGGCGCACATCGACCCCCCGGACGAACCCGAGCAGGACGTCACCAGCGAGGCCTGGATCCGCGTCTTCGAACAGGGCAAGACACTGGAATGGGGCGCTCCCGGCCCCAACGACTACCACGGCCGGCTCCGCATCGGCCCCGGCCCCAGCAGTGAGTCGTCTCGCCTCAAGGTCGAACTCCACACCCGGCGCGCCGAAGGCGGCCACGTGGAGCAAGGCCTCCAGGAAGCCCTGCACGGCATCAGGCACGCCGTCGAATCCGCTGAGCACTGACCTGCAACACCCGCCCGGCCCGGCGGTGTGCCCAGGGCAGCCGCTTGGTCGGGCCGTACCGGCGCGTCCGAAAGGGCCACGTCCGAGCAGCAGGCATCAGGTCCTCAGCTCAGAGCCGTGCCATGGCCCTGAGCAAGTGACTGTTCGGCCCAGATGACCTTGCCGTGTCCCGTGTAGCGCACTCCCCACCGATCAGCGAGCTGGGCCACGAGGTACAGGCCACGCCCGCCCTCGTCGGACTCGGCTGCCTGGACCACGCGCGGCGCGGTGTTGCTCGCGTCGCAGGCGCGACGGCGCACTCAACGCCGTCGGCACCACGATGGTCGAGGGGTTCCTCGGCGAGCGGGGCCCCGGGGTGCCGGCCCGCTACCGTCGACTGGCCCCGGGCGCGCACGTCCGGATCGAGTGAGGGCGCCGACGACAGCCCCGGCGGACCCGGCTCCAGCGGCACGTTCTCCGTCGAGGTGGGCGGACGCTACGAGTTCGGGCCGTCGGCGGCCGCCGCCCCGGAGTGAACGGCCCCCTCCGACGCGGGGACCTCCCAGCGCAGCAGGTCCCCCGGCTGACACGCCAGCACCTCGCACAGGGCTGCGAGGGTGGTGAACCGCACCGCCTTCGCCCGGCCGTTCTTGAGCACGGCAAGGTTGGCGGGGGTGATGCCGACCCGGTCCGCGAGCTCGCCCACGGACATCTTCCGCCTGGCCAGCATCACGTCGATGTCCACGACGATCGGCATCAGATCACCTCGGCCAGCTCTGCCCGCATCCGTGACGCCTCGACGTCCCGCGCGACGGCCTGGGCGAGCAGCATCCGCAGCACCAGCACGACGAGCGCGACACCGAAGACGGCCAGTGCCGCGCCGCACAGCAACAGCACGATGCCAGGGGCGACGGCCTCACCCGGCGCCAGAACCACCCCTAGCGCGAACGCCAGCAGGGAGGCGGCCAGGAACGCACCGATCACCAGGTGCACGTGACGGAAGGCGGCGTGGGAGAAGACGGTGCCGCGCCGCACCATCGTCACCAAACGCCACACGCTGACCAGGACGACCTGGGCCGTCCCCGCACCGAGGACCACGATCGTGAGGATGGGAACGAGCCGATCGGAGAGGTCGCTTCCCCCGACCTCGACGGCCAGCAGGACCGCCATCACCGTCTGCAAGATGTGGACACGGCTCACGGCGGTCGGGCACGTCAGGGCTCGCACTGTCGCTTCGGAGGACCGGGGGACGGAGTGCGGGCGATCACGACGGCGAGCACGGTGGCCGCCATCACCACGGACATGACGGTGAAGCCGGCGGAGAAGGTGGCCGCCTGCGCCGCCAGACCCAGCGCGAGGGACCCGAGGCCGGTGCCGGCGTCGTAGCCGATGTTCCACGCGACCGATGTCACGTGCCGGTTCTCCGCGCCCGCGAGGTCGAAGGCCTGCACCAGCGTGATGCTCTGGAGCCCTCCGTACGCGGCTCCCAGCAGGAGCAGCCCGGTGAGCAGGGCGAGAATGGCCCCGCCGTCGGCTCGGACGGCCAGGGCGATCAGTGCCAGTCCCGCGCACGCGGTCGCGGCGAGGAGGGCGGTGACCGGCCTCGGGGTGATCCTGTCGGCCAGCTCTCCGCAGCCCCAACGGGCCAGGGCCGCGGTGGCGGTGAGGGCCAGCAGACCCGTGGCGGCGAGCGTGGGGGTGCTCGTGAACTGCGGGGCGAAGGTGAGCACCGCTCCGCCCGCGGCCGTGACGAGGAGCAGGACGGTGAGCGGCAACAGGATGCGCCGGAGCACCGTGGTCGTGGGGTCGGGGTGCTCGATGCGACCGTCCTCGGCGGGCGGAGCGTCCGTACGGGCCTCGACCGCGCGGCCGAGGGACCGGGTCCAGGGCAGCGCGAGAACGGGGAGAACACCGCAGGCGACGATCGCGGGGAGGGCGAACGTGCCCATCAGCCAGGGTGCCGCCGGGGTGAGGGCGACCTGCGGCAGCGCGACGGCGAGGCCGTAGAGGCCGATGGCCGCTCCTTGGCGACCGCGCGGGGCCAGGGCCGCCGCGGCGGTGGCACCGCAGACGGTGACGATGCCGAAGCCCGCTCCGCGCAGGGCGGTCGTGAGCAGGATGGCCAGCAGATGGTCGCTGAGGCTCTGAAGGAGGGCGGGCAGGCCGAGCAGGAGCGCGCCGAGGGCGAGGGTGCGGGGCCAGCCGATCGTGCGCAGCGTCGTTCTGACGCACAACTGGGCCAGGACGGTGGCGGTCATCAGGACGGCCGTGACGAGTCCGGCGCCGAACTCGTCGGCACCTCCGGCGACGGCCCAGGCCGGCGAGACGGGGAGCAGCAGGGCCAGTCCCGCGAAGCAGAAGGCTCCCACCGTCAGCAGGTGGGGTATGCCGGGGGACCGCAGGACGGATTCCGTCGCTCGTTCAGACATGGCTCTCGATTGTCCTTGATCTCCGAGACCGTAGGGGTGACGGGAGCGCTGCGGTCACCCCGCGCCGGGCGGCAATGGCACGGTCATGATCACACGGGAGGCCCCCTCGCCGGCCCCGCGGTGGCTCCCCCTCGCTGCCTTCCCGCCGATCGGCCCGTACGGCCGGTGCCGTCGGGGTCAGGCGTCGCCCGGGTCGGCCAGAACGAGCGACAGGCGGTCCGTCGCCCCGTCGGCGAGGCGGATCGGAAGATCCCAGTCCCGCTGGTGGACGTGGCAGGCCGGGTACGGGGTCGCCGGGTCGTCGTCGCAGGACACGGCCGTGGCGGAGACGTGCAGTACGCCGTCCGGCACGGCCGGGTCCGTTTCGAGCAGCCGGGACAGGACGGTACCCGCGCCCGCACCGGAGCTCAGCAGTGCGGGCGGAGTGGCGGAGACCAGGAGCCGGGTCGAGGGCCCGTAGCGCGTGTCCGGAGTCTGCCCGCCGGGCGCACGGAAGACGACTTCCAGGCGCAGGGTGCCGGGCGCCACCTCTGTCACCTCTCGCCGCGTGCCGTGGGTGCGGGCCGCCGTGTCTACGGCCTCCCTCGGCAGCCGCAGCCGGGTCAGCCGGTGCCGGGCCGACTCGACGACCAGGACGTCCTCGCCGACGACCACGGCGTCACTGGGCTCACGCAGATCGGTGGCGAGGGTACTGACGTCTCCGGTCGCCGTGTCGTAGCGGCGCAGGGCGTCGTTGTAGGTGTCGGCGACCACCACCGAGCCGTCGGGCAGGGCCGTGACGCCCAGCGGGTGTTGCAGCAGTGCCTGCGCGGCCGGGCCGTCGCGGTGCCCGAAGTCGAACAGTCCGGTGCCGACCGCCGTGCGGACCGTCCCTTCGAGGTCCACCCATCTCAGGGCGGAGGTCTCGGAGTCGGCGACCCAGAGCCGGTCCTCGGTGGCCGCCAGCCCGGACGGCTGTGCGAACCAGGCCTGCGGACCGGGCCCGTCGACGAGCCCCTCGTCGGTCGTCCCCGCGGCGACGGCGACGCTCCCGTCCCGCGGGTCGTAGGCCCACAGTTGGTGCATCCCGGCCATGGCGATCCACACCCGGCCGTTCCACAGGGCCACGTCCCAGGGCGAGGAGAGGCCGATTTCGAGGGCGGGTCCGGAGGTGGGACCGCCGCGTGTCCACTGCCGGCCGGTGCCGGCGAGGGTGGCGACCTCACCGGTGGCGGGATCGAAGCGGCGCAGGGTGTGGTTCGCGGTGTCGGCCACGACCACGCAACCGTCGTCGAGCAGGGCGAGGCCCTGCGGTTCGTTGAAGGAGGCGCCCTCGGCGGGACCGTCCGCACGGCCCCGCTCTCCGCTCCCTACCCGCCGCACGACGCTCTCACCGTCCTGTGCCAGCTCCACCAGCCGGTGCCGGGTGGTGTCGCTGACCAGGAAGGTCCCCGAGGGCAGCAGGAGGACCTTGCCGGGGAAGCGCAGACTCGTCGGCTCCGGTTCGGGCACCGCGTACGGGGCGTCGCCGCGCCGCAGGGTGCCCTTGGCCGCGTGCTCGGCCTCGAGTTCCCCGACCAGCTGCTCGACGGCGTCCGCGTGGCCCTCGCCGGAGTACTGGGCGACGACGTAGCCCTCGGGGTCGATCACGGCGAGAGTGGGCCAAGCGCGCACCGCGTACTGCTGCCAGGTGGCCAGCTTCGGGTCGTCCAGCACGGGGTGCTCGACGTCGTAGCGCTCGACGGCGTCCACGACGGCCCGGTGATCGGCCTCGTGCGCGAACTTCGGGGAGTGCACACCGACGATCACCACGGTTTCGCGGTGCTTGTCCCCCAGCTCCCTCAGCTCGTCCAGGACGTGCAGGCAGTTGATGCAGCAGGACGTCCAGAAGTCGACGACCACGATGCGGCCGCGCAGTGCGGCAAGAGTCGGCTCCCGGCCACCGGTGCGGATCCAGCCCCCCTTGCCCACCAGCTCGGGGGCGCGGACCCGTGCGCGCTTCGCCATGCCTCAAGCCAACCACACCGCACGTCACGGGCGCCCCGACGAGCTGGTCGCCGCCCTGGCGATCACACCGTGAAACCGTGTGCGGACGGACAGCCGGCGGTTGGGCCACGCGCGGCACCCACGGCGAGCTCGGTACCGGCGGGCAAGGGCCGTGGACGACGCCCCGCCGACGAGGTCCGGGCCGTCTCCAGGGCCTCGGGCGCCGGCAGGACGACACTCTGCACATGGTGGCCCTCCAAGGGGCTCTCGCCCTGGACGGCTGCTTCCACGCCGTCGAGGACACCTCGTCTTCCCCGGCACCGGTGACATCCGCGCCGAGCTGATCGGCGCGTCGCAGACCTCGCCGCCGCCTACCGGCAGCTGTACTCCCCGCACCGCCGCACGCTGGCCGCCGAACGCCTGAGCCGCGCCCAGGAACTCGGTCGGCTCCGCGGTCCCGGGCCCCTCGGGCCGTGCCGTCGTCAGGCGGAGGACCGCCGCCTGGTGCCGTCGCCCCTGCCGTTCAGCGGGACAAGCGTCTCCAGGTGAGCGCCTTTGGCCCACGAGCCCAGCAGGTCCCGGTGCAGCGCCACGATGTCCTGGCGCAGCGCCAGCTCCTGCGCGGCCTTCGTGAACGTGCGGCAGGTGGTGACGAACAGGACGACGTCCGCACCGTGCTCGAGACGGGCGGTGCCGACGAACGTCTGCAAGTCCTGCGAGGGCACGCTCCGGTGCGGCGCGTACTTCTTGCACTGGACGACCAGCTTGCGGCCGTCGGCCAGGCGGCCGACCGACATCCGCGCCCAGGTCACCGCTTTTGCCGCTGACGACGACGTCCGTGCAGCCGTCCCGTCGGCACAGCCCCGCGATGCAGGTCTCGAAGTCCTGCCACGACAGGGCATCGACCTCCGCCATGGACAACTCACGCGCCCGGGCTTCCTCCTGCGCCCGCCAGACACGGTCCTGGCCGATCGCGCGTCGGTGCGCCCGCAGTACCGACCAGCCCGACCCGCCGAGCACGGCCGCGGCGAGTACGACTGCGAGCACGGGCCACACCGTCGACCAGTTCCCGGCCGCCCACATCCCCGCGGCCGCCACCGCCACCACACCCAAGCTCCGCAGTCGCCTGCCTCGTCCGCTTCTTCAGGCGCAGACGCTGTCGACGTGCCGCCATCGCTTCCCGCTTCCCCGGCCCGGATGCGGCCGTCGGCATCCCTGTGCAGCGGCGCCTTGGCGAGGTGGGGGACGAGTTGGCGGAGAAGGGCACGAATCCGTCGGTTCTGGCCGGACGGTACACGACAGGCATGCCACCGGCGCTCTTCGAACGTCGCGTTGAGAAAGGGAAGGCGGCCGAGTGGCGGCTGCCTACGGTCAACGGTGGCACCGGACCCCTGCGGGACGGCCGCAAGGCGGCAGCCCGAAGGCTGTTCCCTTCTCCGACACATTACCGCAGGTCAGCGCCGCCTCCCCCGCGGTTTCAGCGGCACCGTCGGCAGTGTCGGCGCGGGCAGTGGACGCCCGTCGTAGCCCTTCACCTCGCCGAACCGTGTCCCTTCCATCCAGTCCCGGCGGGCCTGCACGATCTCCTCCTGGGAGCGTCCGATCCAGTTCCAGAACATAGCGAATCCTGCGCGTATTTGCGCAGGTCAGTGGCGTTCCGGACCGCCGGCGGTGAGCAAACTGTCGTCATCGGTCCTGGAGGGGTCAGCAACCGTGAGTGCCACTGGCTTGGTTCGTGGGATGGGTTCGTTTTCAAGGAGTGTGAGCATCCGCGGTCGCGGTGGTCGAAGTGCCCGCACGCGTACAAGATCCGGTATCGGTCCGCGGCGGGGAAGCGGGTGAAGGAGTCCGGGTTCTCGACCCAGGACAAGGCGATCGCGCGATTGACGGAGGTCTACAACACGAAGAAGGCCGCGCCGCGGGGACAGGCGAGGGCGGACCGGATCGCGAGGTACGGGGCGATGCGGTTCCGGGAGTACGCCGGCGAGTGGAAGGCCGGGCAGCGGGATCGATCCGAAGCAGCGGCGCTGCTGCCATGTCGTCCTCGCTGGGTTCACTCCCCCGCTGGAACATCCGGTAGAAGTCCCACGGGTCTTGCGGCTCGCTCAGCCGTCCCAAAGCGGTGAAGACAGGCTCGAACGCGTCGAGTGGCGGTCTGGAGATGGGGAGTGCCGCCCTGTGGTGCCAAAGCGCGAGCACAGAGGTCGCCGTTTCACGCCGTACGTCGTCAGCTTCCGCCTCAGAGGCTGTCTCGGCGCGGATGATCAAGTCGCCGACGTGGTGGGCCATCCATCGGCCCAGTACATCGTGGTCCGGGAGGCTAGCTGCGATCTCTTTGCCCAGTTCGAGGGTGCGCTCAAAGCTCTCCGCACCTTCCGGAGTCATCGAAGAGGTAAATCTTGTAGGACCTTTCGCGTGGGGGGAGGGATTCGTCATCGTCTTGGTCGTACCTCACCGAGTAGGGCTCATTGTGGTCTTTATGAGTGCGGTCGATCATCACTTCAACGATCATGCTGCGTCCGGTCAGGGAAAGGACTTCCTGGAGGGCATCACACCGGATTTCCAGCCGCTGTCCCTCAGTTCCTGTTACTCGGTCCGAGCTGGTCGCGGCTGTGTCATCCCAGACAGTGCTGCGGAGGGCGAGGCCGTCGGCACGGGCCCATTCGCGCATGTCTGCGTCCGGTTCCAGCCCAAGCAGACCGACGAATTCCTCAACGGGCCGGTACGGCGGGTACCGGACCCCGCCGGCTAGCGGGTCTCTGTTGTCCTGGCCTTCACGGCCGTCCGGGACGGCAATCCACCCCGTCAGTTGGAAGCCTGGGGTATCGAACTGGTACTCACTGTCGTCGGCGTTTGGGATGCGGAATGCCATGTACGAAGGGGCGGTCTGCAGGGCGAGCGCGAGCGCCCTGGCCTTTTCGGGAGTGACCAGAGCGCTGCGGATCAGGACTTGTTGCGCGGCCTCATAGCTCGTGTCGTCGGAGCTCTCCCAGACCGTGACCCACCCGTCGCTCGCCAGGAGACGCTCACTGAAGTGCTGGCTGTTCAACCGCCAGATCCAGTCGGGTCTTGGTGAGTCGTATGGTTCCTGGAAGACGCTTTGGGGCGAGGGGTCTCGCCGGTCGGCAAGCCATCTGCCGTCGTCGCGCGTGAGTAGGAAGTCACCGAGCCAGTCGATGAACAGGTCTGTGTCCGCCTCGCTGTCCTGGTACACGGGATGCGTCTTCAGCAGTTCCCCGGCGACAGTCCACACGGCGTGGGTGCAGAGATAGAAGTCTAGATCGTCGGCGTCCGGCCAGGTCGTATGGTGGGCGAAGGTGCTTCCTTCCCTGTACAACTTGAGCGCGTAGCGCGGGTCGTCCTCATGTACGCCACGACAGGCGAGCTGCCAGGTGGCCGTGATGGTGTGCCCGACGAGTCGAAGGACCGTCTCCTCTGAGATCCCGAAAGCCTCCCCTAGCGGTTTGCACCAGCGGTCCTTGAAGTCCCAGTCCCCCTCCCCGAGCAGGAGATGCCCACCGCGCTCTACCCACCGGGCGGGCGCCCCGGGCCCACCTCCGCCCGCGGAAACCGGCTGAAACTTCCCGCCCACCGCATGACCACCGCCGTCGCGGCCGGCGCCTATCCCTTCCTCGCCGAAGGCGGACTCGGCGCCGAAGGCATCTACATCGGCCGCGACGTCCACGCCGAAGCATCATTCGTCTTCGACCCGTTCGCCCTGTACGGTCGCGTCGAGGGCTTCACCAACCCGAACCTGCTGCTCGCCGGGGTGATCGGCCAGGGCAAGAGCGCGCTGGCCAAGTCCTTCGCGCTGCGGTCGGTCGCCTTCGGATACCGCGTCTACGTGCCGTGCGACCCGAAGGGCGAGTGGACGCCAGTGGCCGAAGCCCTCGGCGGCCGGACCGTCGCCCTCGGTCCCGGACTGCCCGGTCGCCTGAACCCCCTGGACGCGGCCCCGCGCCCGGAGAGCGTGGCCGAGGCCGACTGGGTCGGCGAGATCCGCAAGCGGCGCCTGCTCCTGCTCGGCTCCCTGGCCCGGACTGTCCTGGGCCGGGACCTGATGCCCATGGAGCACACCGCCCTGGACGTCGCGCTCGACGCCGTCGTCACCCGCGCCGCCGACACACACCGCACCCCGCTCCTCGGCGAAATCGCCGCCACCCTCAACAACCCTCATGCGCTCGACGAGGCCGCCGGGATGATGTCGGGCCAACTCGGCGACGCAGCCCGCGACCTGGCCCACGCCATGCGGCGCCTGGTCCACGGCGACCTGGCCGGCATGTTCGACGCCCCCTCCACCGTCGCCTTCGATCCGAACGCGCCGATGCTCACCATCGACCTGTCCCGCCTCGGCGGCTCCGGGGACGACACCGCCCTCGTCCTCGCGATGACCTGCGCGAGCGCCTGGATGGAATCCGCCCTCTCCGACCCCGGCGGCGGCCGGCGCTGGATCGTTTACGACGAGGCATGGCGCCTGATGCGGCACGTCGGCCTCCTCCAGCGCATGCAGGCCCAGTGGAAGCTCTCCCGCGGCCTCGGCATCGCGAACTTGATGGTGATCCACCGGCTGTCCGACCTGCTGGCGTCTGCTCGACACGGTCGAGGACGGACCGCTGTACGCGATGTCCGTATCGGACTACACCGAGACCGAAGGGCTTCCCGCCAAGGACCGCGAGCCGTACGAGGCGTGGTCCTACGACCTCGCCAGCGCCAAGTTGTACATCCCCCGCCTGGCTGCCGGGCAGGACCGCTGGTTCGCTGCCGCCCTCTCCAGCGAGAAGGGCGAGCCCCCCTCCCGCCTGGCCGTGTTCGCCGAACAGCCCCAGCACAAGCGCTGGGAAATGGTCTCCGTCGTCGACCTGGACAGCCAGAAGCTGCCCGACGTCGCCCTCGACCGCGAGGGATACGCAACGGCTGTCGCCGCCACCGGCAACAAGCACCTGGCCGCCGACGCCGACGTTCTGCGTACGGCCGTGCTGGACAACTTCACCACCGGAGGCACGAACACCGGAAGCACGGTGTTCGCGCCGACCGAGGCCAGCAAGCGGCAGGTCAAGGTCCACAGCGATGCCGCAACCCGTTTCGGCAACAAGGGAAGCAGCGTCTTCGACGCAGCCGACAACCCCTTCACGGACGCCTACGCCCTCAAGACGGCAGACGGCGGCGCACTGATCCTCTTCTCCCACACGCACACCCAGACCGACGCCGTCGCGCACTCCGGCCTACAGATCAACCCCGGCAAGGAAGACCGGGCCTGGCTCCACGACGTGCCCCGCACCTCCATCCGCTACACGTTCGTGTGCAACGACGCCGCCACCGTCCCCGCCAAGGCCGAGCCCTCCCGCCTCATCGGCTACACCTGCGCCCGCACCGACGCCTCCGGCCCCCCGGTCCCCTCCTGGTCACACCGCGCGTAGCCGCACCCGCCCGCCACTTCGACGGCCGCCGCACAT
Source organism: Streptomyces coelicoflavus (assembly GCF_045041415.1). Taxonomy (NCBI): domain Bacteria; kingdom Bacillati; phylum Actinomycetota; class Actinomycetes; order Kitasatosporales; family Streptomycetaceae; genus Streptomyces; species Streptomyces coelicoflavus. Next base: position 579,233 of record NZ_CP108218.1, read on the forward strand.
CTCCCCTTGCTCGCTCCGGAGAACTCCCTGTCCACACACTCGTTCATCGCCCGCCCCGCCGCCGGCACGGGATACAGCGGCATCCACGTCCAGCTCGACGGCGTGCCCAGCCACCACATCCCGCTCCTCCTGGCCGCCTACCAGTACAAGTTCGGACGCGACGTCGAGGCCATGTCCCAGCACCTCATCGACGACATCGCCGTCGGCTGGGACGAACTCGGCACCGATCTCCTCGACGACGCCCCACCCGCGCTCGTGGCCGCGCTGACCGGCGGCGAACACTGGCCCAGCCGGACCCTCGACCACCTGATCACTCCGGACGGCTCGCCCCCGGTGCGTATGACGGTCACCGACACAACCGCCGGCGAACTGGGTATGCAGTGGGGCTACATCCTGCATCCGCAGGGCATCGAAGTGATCAGCATGGCTCACGCAGGCACGGGCCCCGTCGTCGCCTGGGACACCGACCCCAGCACTCCCTTCAGCGACCACCCGGCGCACTGGCCCGCCATCACCACACGCCGGACGCCCACCACCTCGCCCGCCGCACGCCCGCTGCGGCCCGCTGCGGCCCGCTGCCGGAGCAGCGCCGACCGGGCCCCGCAAAGGTGCCCGCCGCTGACCCGCACGCCTCTCATTGCCGGAGTTTTCCCTGCCCACTCCCCTGATTACGGTCGTCATCGCCACCCGCCTGTGCGACGACCGCCTCGACTACCTGACCGCCATGCACGCCAGCCTCACCCGGCAGTCCGTGCCGTGGGAGGCCGTGATCGCGCTCGACGGCGCCTCACCCGACCGCCTGCCGGCGCCGCTCGCGCAGGATCCCCGCATCCGCACATTGGATTTGCCCCGGCCTGTGGGCGCCGCCTGCGCCCGCAACCTCGCTCTCACCCGGGTCCGCACCCCCTTCGTCAACTGGGCCGACGATGACGACGAGTTCACCGACGACGCAATGTCCGTACGGCTGAACACCCTGGAATCCACCGGGGTCGGCTGGTGCGCGGGCTGGAGCGAGAACCAGCACCCCGACGTTTACCGGCCGACGGAGGCGTTCTATGGCTGGTGACCTGGGATTGAACGTAGCGGACATGCACGCGACGGCGGTCCCGATCGGGATCTGGTCCACTCAATCGGGTTCGGCAGAAAGCCAGTTGTCGAATGCCGTACGAACCATCGCGGCGCTGAAAGGTAGGTCCCCGCGCGGCACGCCGAAGTCGCCGTCGTCACCCCTACTCGACTACGTCCGGACCGGGTCGCGTACCTGCTGGAGCTCTACGCGAGCCTGCGCGACCAGGACGTGAGCTGGGAGTGGGTCCTGGCCCTCGACGGCGTGTCCGAGGAGTGCGTGCCCGAGGTTCTGCGCACGGACGCCCTTGTGAAGGTCGTCGCGCTTCCGCGGCCGGTCGGGGCCGGCGCTGCGCGCAACTTCGCCGTGAACGAGGTGACCGCCGACTGGCTGACCACGTCGGACGATGACGACGTACTCCCCGCGCAGTCGTTGTCCGTGCGCCTCCGCTACGCACAGAAGCACGACCTGGGCTGGTGTGCAGGCTGGTCTGCAGACCTTCACCCGGATCGTTCGACCACCACCTGGCGTTGCTCAACTCCGCCCGGCTTCCGTGCCCCTGGTGACGTCTGGCGCCACTGGGCGACTCCTGACTCGACCATCCCCATCGGGCCGACGACGCTGCTGGCCCGCACCGCGATTGTCCGCGCGAGCGGTGGCTATGCCGCCCTGCCCCAAGGGGAGGACTATGCCTATCTCGTCGGCGTCACCGGCGCTGCCAGGGGTGCTCTGCTGCCGACCGTGGTCTACCACTACGGCAAGCATGCGGAGCAGATGACGGCCCAGCCCGAGTACCCGGTCATGGAGCTGCAGGCCCGCCGGTTCGCCTGGAACCACGGCAAGTACTTGGAGTCCCTGCGGGAGGGGGCCTGCATGTAGGTTCCGCAGTTTCGCGAGCACTGCCGCCTGATCACGGGGCGAATGTTGCGCACAGTAGCTGGTCAGAAACCCTATGGAGTGACCTTTTGGTGCGCCGCACCAATTTGGCGCAGCGCACCAAATGTGTCACGCTGGAGGCATGGCAACGAGGAACCCCCGCTCGGAGCGGCGTAACCAGGTGCTCTCCCGGGAGCGGATCATCGAGACGGCGATCGAGTTGCTCGACGCGGGCGGTGAGGCCGCCATGACCACGCGGGCGCTCACCGAGCGCCTGTCCACCGGTTCGGGAGCGATCTACTACCGGGTGGGCAGCCGGGACGACCTGCTGGACACGGCGACCGAGACGCTCGTCACAGCAGCCCTGGCCGCAAAGCCCGTTCAGGCTTCAGCCGCACCCGGGGACGAGATCCGCACCGTCGCGCTGGCTCTGTTCGACGCGATCACCGAGCACCCGTGGCTCGCGACGCGGCTGACCCAGCAGGTGGTCCGCAAGCCGTTCGGCCCAGTGACGGTCGGCATCTTCGAGCGGATCGGCTGCCAGGTCGGGGCGCTGGGTGTGGCCAAGGCATCCTGGTTCGACGCCGCCTCGACGCTGGTGCACTACATCCTCGGTGCCGTCAGCCAGAACACCCGGATGGAAGGCGACGCCCCCGACGGCTCGCACAACCGCGGCGAGTTCCTCGACGAGACCGCGGCGGCTTGGCAAAACCTCAATGCCGAGGACTACCCGTTCATGCACGCCATCGTCGTCCAGATAAGCACGCACGACGACCGCGAGCAGTTCCTCACCGGCATCGCCGTGATTCTCGACGGGCTTACCCGGCTCGGCTGACCCATCCCGGCTGGCCCACCCCAGCGCGTGTCTCTGAAAGGAATCCCATCATGCGTGACGTAGTAGTCGCAGGCGGCGGACCCGTCGGCTTGTTCCTGGCCGCCGAGCTCGCCCTGGGCGGCGCGTCCGTCCTGGTCTTGGAGCGCGACGCAGAAACTTCACCCTGGAAGGCGCTCCCGTTGGGTTTGCGCGGCCTGAGCGCCGGGTCGGCCGAGACGTTCCACCGCAGCGGCCTGCTGGATGCAGTGATACGCGCTTCGCATGCCGACCCAGCGAAGGTCGGCGCGGCTCCCGACGCCATCCAGGCACCGGATCCCCGGGATGTGAGTCACTTCGCCGGTATGGGCCTGAACGCGGCCGACATCGACGTGGCCTCACTGCCGTTCCGGCTGCCAAGCCCGGCGATGGAAGGCTTCATGACCAGCCTGGAGGCAGTCATCTCAGTCATGGCTGAGCGCGCCACCGAGCTGGGCGTAGAGATCCTGGGCGGCAAGCCCGTCACGGCCCTCACGCAGGACGACGAACACGTCACGGTCACGGCCGGAGGTCAGGAGTACCAGGCGCGCTACCTGGTCGGTTGCGACGGCGGGCGCAGCACGGTGCGGCGCCTGGCGGGCTTCGACTTCATCGGTACAGATCCACTGTTCACCGGCTACGTCGCCGAAGTCACCTTCGCCGACCCCGACCAGTTGTCGCTGGGCTTCAACCTGACGGACAACGGCATGTATCTGCGCACGCCCTTCGAGGGGCATCTGGGCATGATGGACTTTGACGCCGGCGCCTTCGACCGGTCCCAGCCACTGACCCGCGAGCATCTCCAGGATGTCCTGCGGCGCATCACCGGTGCGGACGTGTCGCTGACCGAGGTGCACCTGGCGTCGAGCTTTACCGACCGAGCCATGCAGACCACGACGTATCGCAGGGGGCGTGTCCTGCTGGCAGGGGATGCGGCGCACATTCACTCGCCCCTTGGGGGGCAGGGACTCAACCTCGGCATCGGGGACGCGGCCAACCTCGGCTGGAAGCTCGCTGCGACCGTGCGCGGCACCGCGCCCGAGGGGTTGCTCGACACCTACACCAGCGAGCGCCACCCGGTGGGAGCTGCGGTGCTGGACTGGTCGCGGGCCCAGGTGGCGACCATGAAGCCGGGCCCCAATGCCCCCGCGCTGCGACAGCTGGTCCACCAGCTGCTGAGTACCACGGACGGCACGACCCTCGCCTACCGGCGGACAACGGGTCTGTTCAACCGCTACGACGTGAGCGACGCTCACCAGCTCGCGGGCTGTACCGCCCCCGACTTCCGCTTCGAGGACGGCACCCGCCTGGGAGACTTGCTCCGTCAGGGCCAGGGCGTCTTGCTCGACTTCCGTACCGATGACCGGCTGCATCGCGCCGCTCAGCACTGGGAGGGCCGGATCCAGTACGCCGCCGGCCCGGCGCGCAACGACCTCGGCTTCACCGCGGTACTCGTTCGCCCCGACGGCGTCGTGGCCTGGGCCGCCGGACAGGACCTGGACATCGGCACGTTCGAGCAGGCAGCCGCCCGCTGGTTCGCCGGCGCCCAGAACTAGCCCGGCCGCGGCCCTTGTCGGCGCATTGCCGAGGAGGCCGCCGGACACCCCACCAGATCGCCGTCACACGACGGTGCACGACTCAAGGAGAAAGGCGTGATCGATCCGCGTCAGCCCGGCAAGGTCCTGCGGTTCAAGGCGAAGCCCGGTAAAGGAGACGAACTGTTCGCCCTGTGCGCCAAGTTGAGCGACGAGTCCGACGCCACGGACAAGGTCATCATCGCGCGCGCCGAGGACGACCCCGACACCCTGTGGGCGATGGAGTTCTTCAAGAGCGACGAAGCCCTCGCCGCCCAGGATGCCGATCCCAGGTGGGAGGAGCTGCACGCCCAGATTGGCGCGCTCATGGAGGAAGACTTCACGCTCGCCCTGGTCCGCGCGTACTACGCGCACTTCTGATCCACCGCCCGGTCCCGCCGGGCAGCCCGTGAAGACGGCTGGCTCCATCTCGATGGGGACCCAGCCGTCGCGGCACCCGGCTGCCACCAGCTGCCACCGCCCCACCCTGGTCACCGCAATGGCCCCCGCCGAGCGGGACAGCACGCTTGCATGCGCAGAGCTCGCAGGCAGTCCGCACTCTCTCGCCCGCCCGAGCCGTTCCCGCGCCCCACGTCAACTCGCCCTCGTATCGGGCACCTGAGCGCGACTGGTCCCACCAAATCGCCATCCCCGGCCGAGCTTCGGCCTGCCCTCTCACGCTCTCCTCCGGCCCCCCTCTAGGAGAATGACCATGACCGGACACCTCCGGACCTTCTCGCCGAAGACCAAAGCTCTCACGGCCGCGCTGACGGCCATCGCCGTGGCGGGGATCGCTGTGCCGGTGATCACCAGCGCGCAGGCCAAGACTTCCGCCTCCGCACGCTCGGCCGATGCGCACACCGCCCCCAGCAGCGTGCAGAAGCTGCACCCCCACGCGGCCTGCTTCGAGGTACGGGTGCCGGTGTCGGTCAAGAAGATAGGCAGGGCCCACATCTACGGGGAACTGTGCCAGCCGCGCCAGAAGACCAAGGTGAGCAAGACCGTGCAGCTGCTGGTCCCCGGCTCAACCTACAACCACAGCTACTACGACATGCCGGTGGAAAACGGCCGCTACTCCTACGTGTCCAAGGCCCTCGACGAGGGCTTCTCCACCTTCAACATTGACCGGCTCGCCACAGGCAAGAGCACACTGCCGCCCAGCTCGAAGTACGCCCTCGAATCCAGCACGGACGCCATCCACCAGGTCATCAGCCGGTTGCGTGGCGGTCAGGTCAAGGACCGAGCCTTCGACAAGGTCGTCTGGGTCGGCCACTCGCTGGGCTCGTCCATGGCATGGGCTCAGGCCGCGAAGTACAACAACGACGTCGACGCCTTCGTGCTCACCAGCATGAGCCACGTCGTCCGCCAGGAGGAGCCCTCCGACGACGGTCCCGGCGAGGACGTCAAGTTCGAGATCAAGGCGAAGGACGACCCCAAGTTCCAAGGCAAGATCAACGACTCTGGCTACCTGACCACGAACGTCGGCATGCGGCAGTTCTTCTACTACACCCCCAACACCGACCCGGCCGTCATCAAGGCCGACGAGCGCCTCAAGGACGTGAGCACCGCCGCAGACTCCGACAGCGCGAGCCTTCCCGCCGCGCAGTCCCCTTCTCAGGCGATCAAGGTGCCCACCCTCCTAGTCACCGGCGACAAGGACCAATACTGCACCGTTGACACCTGCACCCCGAAGACGATGCTCGCCAACGAGCGGCCGTACTACTCCGACCAGGCCGACCTCACATCGATCGTCGTGCCCAACAGCGGCCACGATGTGCAACTGCACAAGAACGCACCCAGGACGAACGCACAGATCCTGCACTGGATCAAGGCCGCGCTCTGAGGCTGACCGATCAAGGCCCGGCCCAACACAGCGGCGCACTGTCAGGTCGGCGGGTCGGTGAGCTTCTCGGTGATCTGCGCTTCGAGCGCGGCGATTCGCTTGTCGGCGAAGCGCGCGTTGTCCCGGGCGGCAGCCAGACGTTTGTTGAGGCGGTCCCGCTCGACGGTCAGGGCCCTGACCTCGCGTTGCAGGGCAACGTTGGCGGTGGTGATGCGTACGACGTCGGCGTCCGTCCAGTCGCCCTGAAGGCCAGCGATCTGCCCCAGAAGCTCGGCGATGCGCTCTCGCTGGTTGACGACCTCCGCGTTGGTGTTCTTGAGGGCCTCCTCAGCGTTGAGCGCGCGTTCACGCCAGGACGCCTCAACCGCGTCGCGCTGGGCTTGATCGCTCTGCGCTCGGAGCCCGCGAGCTCGGAGAGCGGCCTGGGTGACGATGGTGCGGGCCTCGGCGTGTTCGTAGAGAAAGGTGCGCGAGACGTCCGCTTCCCGGGCGACCGCTGCCACAGTGATCGTGGTGCCGTTCTTGGCGAGCTGGTCGACGACGCGCTTGACGCGCAGCAGGCTGGCTTCGGTCCTAGATCCAGCCGTATACACGCAGGGAGCGCCCGTCGACCTCTCGCACTTCTGACGTCGCCTCGAAGTGCTCGTAGCGGTTCTCGACGTTGAGTTTGACCCGGTCCGTGAGCGGTTCCAGCTCGTGCATCCGCTGGTCCTCGGGAATGTCTTTCCCGCCCGCCAGGAAGATGTTGGGCTCCGCAGCACGGTCGCCATCGCTTCGCAGAATGTTGTTGGAGTGGGCCTGAGCACTGGTGAGGATGGTGCTGGTCATGTGCGAGTCCTCTCATGCAAGGGCACTGTGGACAGCCGAACCGGTGGGGGGAGTGGGCAGCCCGACGGGTGGCACTGCCGAATTGGAGGGTGCGGAGGTCCCGGGCGCATCAGTGCGCAAGGGAACGTTGCAGCCACGAGGGCGCCGCATGGGCTGGCCGCGACTGGGCTATATCGACTGTTGCCGAATCAGGAATCAGCTTGGCGTCGATCTAAGGCGGGTGTCAACCACTTGCCGGGACCCAAGTGCAGCGAGTCCTTGGGGGACTACTGGCGGCGCCCTCAGGAGATCAAGGCACACCGAGGCGCCCCGAAGCGCAGCCGGGGCAGACACAGGAGCAGGCAGCACGACGAGTGAGCCACCACCCTCGACGGACCGCTGGCCGCGTGGGGCGTCACCACTGGCCGGGGCTTGCACAGCACGCAGAGATCACGTGGCGCGGCAGATGTCAGCCGCGCAGACCAGGCCCGATGGATACTCCGTGATGCGAATCAGTCGCGGGTGGTAAGAAATCCGGACAGGGCAGCGAGCACCGACGGGGCGAGTCGGTAGTAGACCCAGGTGCCGCGCCGCTCGGACAGCAGCAGACCGGCCTCGCGGAGCTTCTTCAGATGGTGACTGACCGTGGGCTGGGAGACGCCGACGTCGGCGATGTCGCACACACAGGCCTCCCCGTCAGGATGGGAAGCAACCTTGGAGAACAGCCGCAGCCTCACCGGATCACCCAGCGCCTTGAACATGGCGGCGGTGACCTCGGCCTCCTCGTCTGTGAGCTCCCGGTCCGTGAGGGACGGGCAGCACGGTGGAGCGGAGGCGGTGGCCGCCAACTGCGCTAGCTTCGACATGCATCTATGTTGACACTCGTTTCGTCTCCTGCCAAGATCGATTGATTCGATGAGCATCTAATCAGCACTGGGGGCACGACAAGCATGCGTACCGCCGATATACAGGCAGCTCTCAGGAGGACGGCCGTCGTCACCGGAGCCAGTAGCGGCATCGGGGCGGCAACGGCGCGGGCACTGGCTCGCGAGGGGTACGAGGTCGTCCTGACAGCCCGCCGGGCCGACCGCCTGGAGGCCGTCGCCAAGGAGATCAGAAACGACGGAGGAACGGTCCAGGTGTTCCCCCTGGACGTGACCGACCGGGAGGCCGTCCTCGCCTTCGCCGCCCAGTTTCCGGCGTGTGACGTGCTGGTCAATAACGCGGGTGGGGCCTACGGAACGGAGCACATCGAGAACGCCGATCCTGGTGACTGGCGGTCGATGTACGAGGTGAATGTCGTCGGCGCCCTGCACATGACCCAGGCCCTGCTGCCGACCCTGAGAGCCTCTGGTGACGGGGTGGTGGTCGTGATCTCGTCCACCGCGTCATTCACCTGCTACGAAGGAGGGGGCGGTTACAGCGCCGCCAAGCACGGTGCCCACGTACTGGCCGAGACTCTGCGTCTGGAGGTGTGCGGGGAGGCCTTGCGGGTGGTCGAGATCGCTCCGGGGATGGTCCACACCGAGGAGTTCTCCCTAAATCGCTACCGTGGTGACCTGGACAGGGCGGACGCCGTCTACGCGGGTGTTCCGGACCCGCTGGTCGCCGATGATGTCGCCGACGTGGTGACGTGGGCGGTGACCCGGCCGCCTCACGTGAACATCGACCTCCTTGTGGTCCGCCCCAGAGCACAGGCGGCGCAGCACAAGGTGCACCGCACCACCTGACCGACTGCCGACGGGTCGCCTCCCCCCCAGACCGGGAGAGGCGACCCGTCGGGGCGGTTCAGCAGCCTTGGGCGCCGGGCGCGTCGAACATGTCGGCGGCGTAGGCGGCCAGCTGCAGGGCCGCGGTGTGGTCGATGCCGAGTTCCGTCGCGGCGGACAGCACGGCGTCCGACGCCGTGGCCGACGTGCCCAGGTGCTTCGCGGTGACGTGGAGAAGCTGCTCGTGCTGATCCTTGGTCAACCCGAGACGCAGGGCGAGCGCCTCTCCCCCGGCAGTCACCGAGCACACTCCGGTCTCGGGCAGCTGCAGTTCGACCGACTGAGCCGCTTCGAAGTCACCGGCCAGCGCGGCGGCGATGGAGCGAACCTGCTCGTAACCGGTGAGCATAAGGAAGGTCGGAGCCCGGCCGTAGCTCTTCATGCCGACGGTGTAGTAGCCCGGTTCGGGGTGGGCCAGTTCGCGGTAGCCGTGCGGGGTGACGGTTCCGCAGGAGTGCTGGTTGGGGTCGATGAGCGGGGCGAGGGCGCGGGGTGCGGACATGATCGGGTCGAGCTCCAGGCGCAGCTCGTCGACGATGCGGTAGTCGGGCCTGAAGCCGGTGGCCGCGACGACCCGGTCGGCGGTAAGGCTTCGCTCGGTGCCGTCCAGGTCCCGGGAGACGAGCTCCACCTGGTCGCGCGAGGGGTCGTCGCCCAGGCGGCGGACGGCGTGGGTGCGGAAGTTGGCGGCAAGAGTCACGCGGCCGGTTTCCACGAGCATCTTCAGGCCGGAGCCGATGGCTCCTCGTGCGGGCAGCTCGTCGTCACTGCCACCGCCGAAGGAGGCGGCCGGGTCGGCGCCGCGGATGGCCCAGGTGATGGTGGTGCCCGGTGCGGTGTCGGCCAGCTCGGCCAGGGCCAGCAGAGTGTTGGCTGCCGAGTGGCCGGCGCCGACCACGACGGTGTGACGGCCGGCGTGCTGGTCGCGGTCCGCTCCGAAGACGTCGGGCAGGCCGTGGTTGATCCAGGCGGCGGCGTCCTGCTCGCCGTGGGCGGGCAGGCCGTTCGCGCCGACGTGGTTCGGCTGACGCCAGGTGCCCGAGGCGTCGATGACGGCGCGCGCCAGCACTTCCTCACCGTCGGCCAGGCGCAGGACGAACGGGGCCGCGTCCCGGTCGGCGGTGCGCAGACGGTCGATGCCCAGCCTGCTGATGGCGGTGACCTCGGCGCCGTAGCGGATGTGGGAAGCCAGCGCGGGAAGCTCGGCCAGCGGCTGGAGGTACTGCTTGACGAGATCCCCGCCCGTGGGCAGGGCGGACGCGTCGGGCTCCTCCCAGCCGGCGGCCGCGAGCAGTCGGCGGGCAGCGGGATCGGTGTTGAACTCCCATGGGCTGAAGAGCTGGATGTGGGACCAGGCCTGCACGGCTGTCGCCGCAGCGTCTCCGGCTTCCAGGACGACGAAGGGGACGCTGCGTTCGGCCAGGTGCGCGGCAGCAGCCAGCCCGACGGGGCCGGCGCCGATCACGGCGACTGGGAGGCGGTCGGAGCCGAGGTCAACCACTGTGCGGTGTCCTTTCACGAAGGGAAGGGTGGCAGTCAGGCATCTCGCGTGGGATCGGACGAGGAAGCCGCGAGATCCTCTGCGGTGTCCGCCTGCTTGTGCTGTTCGCTGCGCTCCGCAGCCCGCCGCCGAAATTCGGCGATGGCGGCACAGCAAGAGCCGGTCTGCTCAGCGTCGAGGCCGATGGAATCACTCATCGGAAGCGGCTCCTGTCGCGGCGGCTCGGAGGGCGACGCGAAGCAAGCGCATCACAACCGCCTATATAGATAAACAACGAATCAGAGTTCCACCTTCACCCCTGCTTCGATGAATGTCAACCTCATGCCACAGCCTGCCGTGGTGTGACGAGCGTCACCTCGCGCCGCGTTGCGCGGGCGACCCGCGCCGGGTCAATCTCGATACATGTCGAAACAGCGGGGGTAGTGGCACCAGGGCACCCGCCCAGTGCCACAGCGACATCGGGGAACAGCGGCTGTGCCGATAGCCGCGCCCGGCCCGTGAACGGTCAGTGCGCTCGCCCCGCACCTGACCGCTCAGCCGGCGGACCGGATCTTTCCCGCCTCACTCTCGTTCTGTCCTCGGTGCGATCGCCCGCCACCGGACCGGCCCTGCTGCCGGTCTGCCGCGCCCGCACCGCAGTTCCTTCCGTGCTGCTTCACCAGTGAACGGCTTCGTCATGCCCGGAAGGACATTCATGCCTCACGACCCCACCCGCGCGGCTGGGACTGCCAGTGAACCGATCGCCATCATCGGCATGGCCGGACGGTTCGCCGATGCCACCAGCCTTGAACAACTCTGGGACATGCTGCTCCAGGGCCGCGACGCCATCACGGACATCCCGCCGGATCGCTACGACGTCGACGCCGTCTACGACCCCACGCCCCGCACGCCCGGCCGCACGGTGAGCCGGTGGGGCGGCTTGCTCCACGACATCGACGCATTCGACGCGGAATTCTTCGGTATCTCCCCCCGGGAGGCCGATCGCATGGACCCCCAGCAGCGGCTCCTCCTGGAGGTCGCCTACGAAGCACTCGAAGACGCGGGTCAGCCCCTGCCCCGCATCGCGGGCACTGACACGGGCGTCTTCATCGGCCAGCTGGGTGGTGACTACTGGCATCTGCAGTACGACGACCGCGATCAGCTCGACCTGTACGCCATGACCGGTGCGGCCGCCCGCGCCATCACCTCCGGCCGGCTGTCCTACGCATTCGACCTGCGGGGGCCCAGCTTCACCGTCGACACCGCCTGTTCCTCCGCGCTCGTGGCCGTCCACAACGCCGTCCAGGCGATCCGGCTCGGTGAGTGCCCCCTGGCGATCGCCGGCGGGGTCAACCTCGTACTCCTGCCGGAAGAGGGCGTCGTCTACTCGGGCGCCGGCATGCTCGCCTCCGACGGCCGCTGCAAGTTCGCCGACGCCTCGGGTGACGGCTTCGTCCGCAGCGACGGCATCGGAGCCGTCATTCTCAAGCCGCTGTCGGCCGCTCTCGCCGACGGCGACCGCATCCGGGCGGTCATCCGCGGATCCGCCGTCGGCAACGACGGCCAGAGCAGTGGCTACCTGGTCACGCCCGCCGTCGAAGGCCAGCGTGACGTGCTGCGCCGCGCCTACGCAAACGCCGCCGTGGACCCCGCCGACATCGACTACATCGAGGCCCACGGCACCGGCACCAGCGTCGGCGACCCGGTCGAACTGCAGGCCCTGGCCGACATCGTCGGCGCCCGAGCCTCGGACGATCGCTGCCTGGTCGGCTCAGTGAAGACCAACATCGGCCACGCCGAGGCAGCTGCCGGAATCGCCGGTCTCATCAAGGCCGTGCTGTGCCTGGAGAACAAGACGATCCCGCCCAACCTGCACCTGAAGAATCCCAACCCCGCCGTCGACTGGGCCAACCTGCCACTCGCCGTGCCCATCCACGCCACCCCTCTGCCGCAGCGGGACCGGCCGGCCGTCGCCGGGGTTTCCAGCTTCGGCTTCTCCGGAACCAACGCCCACCTCGTCCTCGAAGCCGCCCCCGAGCGGCGCACCACCGCCCGGGACACAGCGCCGGACGCGCGCAGCGAGCTGCTGGTGTTGTCCGCGCTCAGCCCCGAAGCCCTGGCCGAGGCGGCCCGCAGCATGGCCGACCACCTTGAGGGCCCCGGGGCGCGACAGAAGCTGCGGGACATCGCCCATTCCGCTGCGCTGCGCCGTACCGTTCACGACGCCCGCCTCGCCCTTCCCGTCGAGAGCCACGCCGAGGCCGCCGCCGCGTTGCGGGGGTTCGCCGACGGCGACAACGAGCCCGGCCTGTCCTTCAGCGACTACACCGACTCCGAGGCGATGCCACGGGTCGCGTTCGTGTTCCCCGGACAGGGTTCGCAGTGGCCAGGCATGGGCCGCGAGCTCCTGGACAACGAGCCGGTCTTCCACCAGGCCATGCGGGACTGCGACGACGCCATCAGGACGGAGAACGGCTGGTCGGTCATCGAGCTGCTGCGTTCGGCGGATGAAGAGCGACTCAAGGAACTCGACGTCATCCAGCCCACCCTCTGGGCCATGGAGATCGCCCTGGCCGAGCTCTGGCGCTCCTGGGGCATCGAACCGGACGTGGTCATCGGCCACAGCATGGGTGAGTCCGCCGCCGCTTACATCGCCGGCGCTCTCTCGCTCTCTGACGCCGCCGCGGTGATCTGCCGCCGCAGCCGACTGGCCAAGCGCCTGTCCGGCCGCGGCACCATGGCCTGGGTCGCTCTTCCCGCCGACGAGGCAGCGGCAGCGCTGGTCGGTCACGAGGACACGGTGGCCGTAGCCGCCATCAACAGCCCCACCTCCACCCTTCTGTCCGGTGATGGTGAAGCTCTCGACCAGGTACTGGCCGGCCTCGATGTGCGCGGTGTCGACAATCGGCGGGTCAACGTGGACTTCGCGTCGCACTGTCCGCAGATGGACGCTCTTCAGGAGGACCTGCTCTCCGAGCTGTCCCACCTCACACCGCGGGCAGGTACCACCCCCCTGCACTCCACCCTGCTGAACGAGGTCATCGACGGCTCCGGCATGAACGCCGAGTACTGGGTGCGAAACATCCGCCAACCGGTCGACTTCGTCGGCGCGGTGAAGGGCCAGCTCGACCTCGGCGACACCGTGTTCGTCGAAGTCAGTCCTCATCCGCTGCTCGTGTCAGGAATCCGCGAGACCAGCCGCATGGCCACCGGCGCCGACACCACCGCGGTCGGCAGCCTGCGCCGGCACGCGGACGAACGCGGCTCCCTGCTCACCTCCGCGGCCGCCCTGCACACAGCCGGTGCCCGTCTCGACCTCGACAAGCTGACCGCCGACGGGAGCTACGTGGCCCTGCCCACGTATCCCTGGCAGCGCACCCGCCACTGGATCAGCCCCGCCCCAGCCCGTCCCGCGGCCGCCACCGCGGCGCCTGCCGAGCCCGCCACGGGTAGGGAGCACGCGACGCACCCGCTGCTCGGCAAGCCGTCACCCACCGAGGGCGCGACCCGTATCTGGCAAGGCGCACTGCGGCTCGCTGACCACCCCTACCTGCGCGACCACTGCATCCAGGACACCATCATCCTGCCGGGGACCGCCCACCTGGAGCTCGTCAGCGCCGCCGCACGCACCGAACTGGGATCCGGAGCGCTGTCGGTGAGCGAGGTGCACTACCACCGGGCCCTCTTCCTCGACGAGGACGGGCCCGCACCAGAGGTCCAGGTCACTGTCACTGCGCGCCCGGACTCCTCACTGCACTGCCGCATCCTCAGCCGGGAATCCGCCACCGACGACTGGGTGTTGCACACCGAAGCCACTGCTCGCGCGGTGGCCGGCGACACTCCCCGACCGGGCGAGTCGCTCCAGTCCATTCGTGCCCGCCTGCCCCAGCACCAGGACGCCGTCGACTTCTACACGTGGAACGCCGCCCGCGGCAACCAGTGGAACGGCACCTTCCAAGGAATCACCGAACTGTGGCGCGCCGACGGCGAGGTCCTCGCCCAGCTGTCCTGCCCGGCCGCGCTCCTCGACGGACTCGCCCCCCACCACTTCCACCCGGCCCTCCTGGACGCGAGCGGACACGCCATGGCCGCCGCCCGTGAGCTGACTGCTCCCGGTGACGAAGGCGTCTTCGTCCTCGGCGGCATCGACGAAGTCCGCTTCTACCAGCGGCCGCCCGCCTCCTTGTTCAGCCACGCCAGGCTGCTGCCGTCCCCGCGCGAGGACTCGTTCACCGCCGACATCGACATCCGCGCCGACGACGGCCGTCTGATCGCCCAGATGCGCGGACTGCGCCTGCAGTACCTGGCCGGCCACGCTCCCGCCCTGCTCAACCCGCGCACCGAGGATTCCGTGACACCATCCCGCACCCCCGGCTCCCCGGCCGCCCCAGCCAGCGACGACCGCGACACCTGGCTGCACACACTCACTTGGGACGAAGCCCCCCTTCCCGCCCCGGCCACGGGCACCACTGACCCCGACGGCTTCTGGTTGCTGTTGACCGACAGCGGGCCCACCGGGCGCGCCCTGGTGCGTGAACTGAACGGCCGCGGCCAGCGCGTCGTCGCCGTCACCGCCGGCGCGGGCCAGCTGGCAGGGGGCGGCGACCGCTACCGCATCGACCCCGCCAAGGAAGAGCACTACCGCGAGGTCCTGGCCGATGTCGCCCGCTACGGTGCTTGCCGCGGCATCATCCACCTGTGGGCCCTGGACGCCCAGACCGGCCTGGACGCCACACCCACCGAAATCCACCGCACCCAGGTGCTCGCCGCGCACAGCATCCTGCACCTGACCAGGTCCCTGGAGAAGGAACCGCTCGGCAACCCCCCGCTGTGGCTGGTCACCCAACTCGCCCAGGCCACCGGCACCGGGGAGCGGGTACGCCACCCCTTCCAGGCCATGCCGTGGGGGCTGGGCCGCACGCTGGCTGCCGAGGCACCCGCACTGAACCCTCGCCTGGTCGACCTCGACCGTTCCCCGGCCAGTGTCCCCGCCCTGGTGGAGCAACTGCTCCACCCCGACCAGGAGAATCAGGTCGCGTGGCGCAACGGCCGGCGCCTGGCAGCCCGGCTGCGCCCCGCGGCGGCCGCCACCCCTGCGCCGCAGGCGCTGTCACTGCCCACACCCGGCGTCATCGACGACCTGCAGCTGACCGCCGCCCCCTCGCGCGGCCTCGCCGCGGACGAAGTCCGTATCCAGGTCAGCCACGCCGGGGTCAATTACCGCGACGTGCTCCTGAGCCTGGGCATGTATCCCGGACAGGACGACAGGCCGCCCGTGATGGGCTGGGAGTGCGCCGGCACCGTCAGCGAGACCGGCTCCGGCGTGACCGACGTCGCGGTGGGCGACGAGGTCATCGCCTTCGCCGAAGGGGCCTTGGCCTCCGAGGTCGTCACCCGCGCCTGCCTCACGGCACCCAAGCCGGCCAGGCTGACCGCGGCCGAGGCCGCGACCCTGCCGGCCGCCTACCTCACCGCCTACCACGCACTGCACGACATGGCCCGCCTCGAACGGGGCCAGAAGATACTCATCCACACCGCGACCGGGGGCACCGGCCGGGCCGCGCTGAACGTCGCCCGCTGGAAGAGGGCCCGCGTCTTCGCCACCGCCGGCAGTGACGCAAAGCGGCAGCTGCTGACCGAGCTCGGTGTCGAGCAGGTCGCCGACTCCCGAAGCCTTGCCTTCGCCGACGTCTTCAAGCCGGCTGTCGCAGAGGGCTTCGACGTCATCTGCAATACCCTGGCCGGGGACGCCATCGAGGCGAACCTGTCCCTGATGGCCCCGTACGGGCACTACCTGGAACTCAGCAAACGCGACATCCTCGACAACAACGCGTTGCCGCTGGGTGCCTTCGCCCGCAACCTTTCCTTCCACGCCATCGACGTCGTGCACATGATCCAGCACGCGCCTGAACGCGCTGGCCGTGTGCTGCGGGCCGCTGCCGCCCTGGTCGACGAGGGCGCGCTGGAGGCACTGCCACACACGGTGTACCCGGTCGAGAAGGCCGCCGACGCCTTTCGGTTGATCGCCCAGGCCCGGCACACCGGCAAGATCGTGCTGTCCTTCGGCCAGTCATCCGTCACGGCCGGCGGCCCACGCGGCCGCTCGGTCACCGTTCACGCTGACGGTACCTACCTGGTCACCGGAGGTGCGGGCGGCATCGGCGGACAGCTGGCTCTGTGGCTGGCCGACCAGGGCGCCCGCCACCTGCTGCTCACCGGCCGCAGTGCGCTGCCCGAGCAGGACGCGGTAGTAAGCGGGACTCATCCGCAGGCCGCCGCCGTCGCCGTGCTCCGGCAATTGCGCGAGCGCGGGGTGAACGTGGCGTACAAGGCTGTGGACGTCGCCGACGCCCAGGCCATGCGGGCGATGCTGGAGTCGCGACGCCGCGCGGGGATGCCGCCTGTGCGTGGGGTGTTCCACGCGGCCGGGGTCATCGACTACACCCTGCTCAGTGACATGAGCGGCGCCGAGATGGATCGAGTCCTGGCGGCGAAGGTCTCTGGGGCCTGGAATCTGCACCGGCTGCTGCGCGAGGAGTCGGTCGAGGCGTTCGTCCTGTTCTCTTCCGGCTCCGCGCTCCTCAGCTCCCCCATGCTGGGCGGGTACGCGGCAGGGAACGCGTTCCTCGATGCGCTGGCGCACCACCGGCACGCCCAGAGCCTCTCCGGCACCGTCGTCAACTGGGGGTTCTGGGACAGCGTCGGGATGGTGGCGCGCAAGGAGCAGGAGGAAGAGCGCACGCTGCTGCCGCACGGCATGACCTCGTTCAGCCCGGACGACGGTCTGTCGGTGCTGGGCAGGATCCTGGCCGAAGGCAGGCTCCACACGGCGGTGTTGCCGGCGGACTGGCAGGCTTGGGCCCGCGCCTACCCGAGCGCCGCTGCTGCCCCTCTGGTGCAGCACCTCACCAACAGCGATCAGTCGGCGTACCCGGCTCCCGCTTCTGAGAAGCAGGCCGCCGAACCCCGCCCGTTGTCCCAGGTCGCCGATCCTGACGTGTCCCGTCGTGTCGCATCCGCGCCAGCCGGGGCTCCGCCCGCCTCTGCGGCGGTGGCCGAGCCCACGGCTACTGCCCGGATCGCACCGCAGGCCACTGCTCCTGTACAAGCAGCGCCCAGCAGCGAACTGCTCGACTTCCTCAAGCAGGAGGTTGCGGTCGTGATGGGGCTGCGGCCCGAACGGGTCAACGTCAACCGGCCGCTGAACCGGCTCGGCATGGACTCCCTCATGGCCGTCGAACTCCGCAACCGCGTCGAACGCCGCTACCAGGTCAAACTCCCCATGGTGCAACTCCTCAAGGACGGCACCATCACCACCGTCGCCCAAGCCCTGGCCACCGAACTGGAGCCGGTCGAGGAGGAGTCCGGCAGCACCAAGGCGGACGACTCGGCGGTAGCTGCAGCGGCGGGCAGTGCACCTCCGGTGGCCGAGGTCGCATCCGTCGAGACCAGTCGCGAAAGCACGGCCCCGGCTGCCGCTGAACCGTCCCTGCCCGATGCCAGCGCCTCACGGGCCCCCGAAGCAGCACAGACGCCTCCCACGGACGAGCTCCTCGACTTCCTGAAGCAGGAGGTCGCCGTGGTGATGGGGCTGCGGCCCGAACGCGTCAACATCAATCGGCCGCTGAACCGGCTCGGCATGGACTCCCTCATGGCCGTCGAACTCCGCAACCGCGTCGAACGCCGCTACCAGGTCAAACTCCCCATGGTGCAACTCCTCAAGGACGGCACCATCACCACCGTCGCCCAAGCCCTGGCCACCGAACTGAACTCCGCAGACGCCTCGGCCTGACCGAGCGAGGGACGAGGACCGACTTCATGAAGACCACTGACATTCGCATCGCCGGGCTCGGCACGTACATCCCTGAGATCGTCGATGCCCGGAAGGCCGTCGCGCTGGGTCTGTACGACGCCGACGACTACGAGTTCTACGGATGGACCGGCGCCGCCGTCGCCGACGACATGCCCGCTCCGGACATGGCGGTCGCCGCTGCCCGGCAGGCCATGGAACGCTCCGCGCTGCACCCGCACGACATCGACTTCCACATCCACGCCTGCGGGCACGAACAGGGCCCCGAAGGCTGGTCGCCGCAGCACTACATCCTGCGTCACCTGACCGACCGCGACGTGCCCTCCTTCCGTGTCTGGCAGGCCTGCAGCGGACTGATCGGCTCACTGGAGCTGGCCGCCTGCTACCTCAAGGCCGTACCCGAACGCAGCGCCGCTCTGCTCACCGGCGCCGACAACGTCGGCACCCCCAACTTCAACCGGTGGGCCTTCGGCATCCAGAACGGGGTGCTCGGTGACGGGGGCAGTGCGATCCTGCTGTCGAAGTCCGAGGGCTTCGCGAGCCTCCTGTCCATCAACACCGGCTCCACTGCAGAGGTCGAGGAGCAGTACCGCGGTACGGAACCGCTCTTCCCCCCGTCGCTGACGGTGGGCCGCGGCATGGACTTCAAGGAGCGCCTGGCCGCCGCCGGCGGGCTGGAGGAGACCGTCGCCGAGGTCGTGCGCCGTCAGGGCGAGCTGCGCACGGAGATCGCCCTGCGCACCCTGGCCGAAGCCGGCCTGGAGCCGGGCGACGTCACCAGGGTCTGCCACGTGTTCACCGGCCAGGAGAGCTACCTGAAGGTCATCCTCGATCCCATGGGCCTCTCCCCCGACCAGGGCCTGCTCGACTTCGGCCGCAACCTGGGCCACATGACGGTCAACGACCAGGTTGTCGGCCTGACGCACCTGGTGGAAACCGGGCAGGTCGGCCCGGGCGACCACGTACTGATCGTCGCCCATGGCGGCGGGGTGTCCATCACTTGCGCCGTCGTACGCATCGACCAGCGGCCCGACTGGGCCGCCGGCTGATCAACCCCGCCCGCCTGCCGGTCCCGCGACGGGGCCGGCAGGCGGCATGTCCGCTCATTCGCACCACCGTCCTGGGGGGCACGCGTGCAAAACCTCGCCTCATCACCCTTGCTCGACGCCGAGGCCCTGATCTCCGGCTTCGGCCTGCTGGGCATCATGGCCACCGTCTTCGCCGAATCCGGCCTGATCGTCTGCTTCTTCCTGCCCGGCGACTCGCTGCTGTTCACGGCGGGGCTGCTCGTGGCCAACGACCAGTTCCTCCACCAGCCCCTGTGGCTGGTCATGCTCGCCATCGCCGCAGCCGCCGTCTTGGGCGACCAGTTCGGCTACGCCTTCGGCCGCAAAGTTGGCGGGGCTCTCTTCCGCCGTCCCAACTCCCGGTTCTTCAAGCAGGAAAATGCCGAGCGGGCCCAGCAGTTCATGCTCAAGCACGGTCCCAAGGCCCTGGTGATGGCCCGCTTCATACCGGTCTTCCGTACCTTCATCCCCATCACTGCCGGTATCGGACGCATGACGTACCGCACGTTCTTCCTGTTCAACGTGATCGGTGCTGTGCTGTGGTCGGTCAGCCTGACTCTCGTCGGCTACTACCTGGGCCAGGTCGCCTTCGTCCGCGACAACATCGAAGGCATCGTCATCGGCATCGTGCTCATCTCCGGCATTCCCATCATCATCGAGGGCATCAAGATGCGACGTCGCGCCCGCAGCGCGCCCGCAGCGGGCCAGGAGATGCCCGTCACGCCGTCCACCACCCCCGAAACGGAGCTGCCCCGTCCATGATCACGGCACAAGAATTCTGCGACCTCCTGGCCGACCGCGGCTTCACCGTCGCCAGCGGCGTTCCCTGCTCCCACTTCGGTGGGCCGATCGCGCACCTGAGCACCGAGCCCGGTCGCTACGTACCCGCCCCGAACGAGGGCAGCGCGCTCGCCGTGGCCGCCGGCGCCGCCCTGGGCGGACAGCGCGCCTACGTGATGCTGCAGAACTCCGGTCTGGGCAACCTCATCAATCCGCTCACTTCGCTGGTGATGACCTACCAGCTGCCGATCCTGACCTTCACCAGCCTCCGGGGCTGGCCCGACCCCGCGACTGACGAACCCCAGCACGCCGTGATGGGACCGGCGACTCCCGGGCTTCTCGACAGCGTCGACACCCCGCACCACACCCTGTACGCGCAGGACGGGGTCGAGGAGTTCACCGCGGTCCTGGAGAAGGCAGAGAAAGACCTCGCCGAGCAGCGGGCGCCGTTCGTGCTGGTTGAACGCGGCGCCATCGGCAAGGCCACGGCGGCCAACTCCCCTCACACCGAGGGACTGCCCGCCGCGGAAGCCATCCGCCTAGTCACCTCTGCCGCTCCGCAGGCGGCCGTCGTCGCCACCACCGGATTCACCGGCCGTGACACCTTCGCCGTTGCCGACACGCCCAGCACCTTCTACATGCAGGGCTCCATGGGCCACGCCTCGTCCATCGGCCTCGGCGTGGCGCTGACCCAACCGGAGCGGACCGTGGTGGTCCTGGACGGGGACGGGGCCCTCCTGATGCACCTGGGCGCCCTGTCGATGATCGGCAGCGAGGCGCCCGCCAACCTGATCCACGTCGTGCTCGACAACCGGGTGCACGAGTCGACGGGCGGACAGGCGACAACCTCGGCGACGACCTCGTTCCCCGAGATGGCGAAGGCCGCCGGATACGCCGACGCGGTCGTCTGCGACCGGGAGGAGGACGTGCGGGCCGCGATGCTGCGAGCCCAGGCCGCTCCCGGCCCGCACCTGATCTGTATCAAGACGCTGCCTCGCACGGGCGCGGTCCCGCCCCGCGCGACCAACGCCCTCAGCACGCTCGACATCCGGGACCGCTTCCAGAACGATCTGCGGCAGTAGCACGGGAGGCACGCCGCAGGGGGCCGTGTTCCACGCAGACGCGTTGAACACGGCCCCCTGGGGCGAGTGGCGGGCTCAGGCGCCCTGCGCCACGGGCGACTGTCCGGCCCCCGTCTGGAGACAAGCCGCAACCGTCTCAGGATCCATGGCGGCAAGGCTGGCGAACATGCGCAGCGGCTCGGCCAACGTCTGACAGCACATCACGTACTGATTGCTGCGGCCCTTGGGAATCGCCTCTACGAGGTTCTGTTCACGCAGGGGGGCCAGGTGATGGCTGACCAACGTCTGGCTCAAGCCGGTGGCCTCCTGCAGTTCCTTGACGGTGCGGGGACGTTGGGCGATGAGCAGGATCAGCGTCAGTCGCGTCTCGTCCGCCAAGGCCCGCAGTTTCGGTGCCAGCATCTGTGCCCGCTCGCGTTCGCTGAGCCACTGGTCAGGATCACTGACCGCTACCCTGAGCTTCGATGGCCGGGCCATCGCCACCTCCCTCTCACCCGCGGGCCGGGCTGCGGAGTCGATCCTACGCACAGTCCGCTCCCCGGTCTTCAGGACGTAGCGGCGGCGTCGGCGCTGTCGCTGCGGGCGGCGGCTTCGGACTGGGCTGTGCCGTCCTCGTCGGCAACTCGGGCGCGGGGCAGAATGAACGCGGCGGCCAGGGCACCGACCGCCGCGACACCCACGGCGATCAGCAGCGTGCCGGTGAACCCGCCCACGAAGGACTGCTGCGCCGCATCCAGCACGCGCCGGCCCGTGTCGCCGCCGAGCTGCTGGGCCACCGCGGAAGCGCCCGCCAGGGACTCGTGTACCGCCTCTCCGGCCTCACCAGGCAGCTGAGCCGCCTGCGGCAGGTCGTCACGGTACAGCGTGGCAATCACACTGCCGCTGATCGCGATGCCGAGCGCACCTCCCACCTGCATGCCGACATCGGCGACGGCCGACCCGGCGCCCGCCTGACGGGCGTCGGAGACCACCAGGATGACATCCACGGCGGCCGGCAGCGCGATACCCATACCCAGGCCGAATACAGCCAGGCCGATCAGTGCCTGCGCCTCGTCGTCGACGCTGAGCCCGGCCAGAACACCGAGTCCCGCAGCACACAGCAGCAGGCCGACCACCACCGTCGTCTTCAGCCCCGTGCGCTGTACCAGCTTCGCGGACAACGGCGCCCCAACCATCATCGTGCCGATGGCGAGCATACGCAGACCCGCGCCCAGGGGATCGAGTTCGAGCACCGACTGCAGGTACTGGGTGAGCAGGTACAGGCCGCTGTAGAGGCCGAAGGAGGTGCAGGCGATGGCCAGAGCTCCCCCGCCGTAGCGAGCGTTCAGGAACAGGCTGACGTCGAGCATCGGATGGGCCGTCTTCCGCTCCCACAGAACGAAGGCGACCATCAGCACCACGCCGACGAACAGGGAGCCGAGGGTGATGATGTCGCCCCAGCCGTTGTGCGGGGCTTCGACCAGGCCGTAGACGATGGCCACCAGCCCCGCCACCGAGAGAAGGGCGCCGACGAGGTCCAGCCCGGGGTGCCCTTCGGCCTTGGACTCGGGGATGAGCTTGGCTCCGCCGATCAGGGCGATGGCCGCGAGGGGGACGTTGATGAGGAACATCGATCCCCACCAGAAGTGTTCGAGCAGCAGACCACTGACGAGCGGGCCGAGCGGCACGCCGACCGCGGCGGCGCCCGACCAGATGCCGATCGCCTTGCCCTGCTCCTCGCGCGGGAAGACGTCCTTGATGATGGCAAGGGTGGCGGGCATCATCAGCGCTGCCGAGATGCCCATGAGGGCCCGGAAAGTGATCAGCATCTCGGCGTTGGAGGCGAACGCAGCGCCCAGGCTGGTCAGGGCGAAAGCGCCGAGACCGACGGAGAGAAGTCGCTTGCGGCCGAACCGGTCCGACAAGCCGCCGGCCATGAGCAGCAGTCCGCCGAACGCCAGGGCGTAGGAGTCCACCATCCACTGCAGTTGGCTGCTCGTGGCGTCCAGGTCCTTCTGGATGCTGGGCAGCGCCAGGTTCAGGATCAGGGTGTCCAGGCCGATCAACACGAGACTCAGGCACAGGATGTTCAGGATCTGCCATCGGCGCGGATGGCCGGCGGAGCTGGTCACTTGCTTCTCCTCAAACGCAACAGGTTGGAGTCCCGGGGAGCGGCTGTGGCCGGCCGCCGCACGGGGGTATGACGAGCAGGCCGGCCATCAGCCAAGCCCAAACTAAACAGCATCTATCGCTATCAACAGTCATCACTGTTAATAACGGCCTGGTTTGTGCGCCGGATCCGGCCAACTCGCGCGGCCTCCCACGACCCGGCAGGGCAGGTTCCGTTCACCGCACTGGCGTGCACAGAAGCACTCACGGTGACGGATGGGCCTTGACCCCTGATGTTGAACACACGAGACACTGGATCCTGAGGATCTGAGAACGGACATCTCGTGGTGATGAAGAACTACCCGCCGGAGTTCAAGGCGGACGCGGTCGCGCTGTACGAGTCGCGGCCGGAAGCGACGATCAGGTCGGTCGCAGCCGATCTGGGGATCAACCCGGAGACGCTTCGGAACTGGGTTCGGGCGGCCGGCGCGAGTCGTCCTCGGGGACGCCGGACGCATGAACCGGCCCAGCCGCCGGCCCCGCTGGAAGCGGAGAACGCGGCCCTGCGCAAGAAGGTCCGCGAGCTGGAGGAGGAGCGCGAGATCCTGCGCAAAGCGGCGAAGTATTTCGCCGGGGAGACACGCTGGTGAACCGCTTCCAGTGTGTCGCCGACCTCCAGCGCCGTTACGGCGTGAAGCGGCTCTGCAGCATCCTCGGCGTCAGCCGCTCGAGCTTCTACTACTGGCGCCGGACGGTTGCGGACCGGGCGGCCCGGCAGGCGGCCGACGCGAAGCTGGCCGCCCGGATACAGGCCGTGCACCGGGAGTCGGACGGCACCTACGGGGCCCCGAGGATCACAGCCGAGCTCCGTGAGGAGAACGGCGAGGCGGTCAACCACAAGCGCGTCGCCCGAATCATGCGGGCGTCCGGGATCGAAGGGATCCGGTTGCGCCGCCGGCACCGCACCACCGTCCCCGACCCGGCCGCCGCCAAGGCGCCGGACCTGATCGGCCGCGATTTCACCGCCCAGAGGCCGAACGCGAAGTACGTCGGTGACATCACCTACCTGCCCATCGACGGCGGGAAGTTCTGCTACCTGGCGACCGTCATCGACCTCGCCTCACGGCGCCTGGCCGGCTGGGCGATCGCCGACCACATGCGCACCGGTCTCGTCACCGACGCCCTGGCCGCGGCGATCCGCACTCGCGGCAGCCTCGCCGGATCGATCATGCACACCGACCACGGAGCCCAGTACACCAGCAGGGCATTCGCCGAAGCATGCAGGTCAGCAGGGGTGCGGCGAAGCATGAGCGCGGTCGGCTCCAGTGCGGACAACGCGCTTGCCGAGTCGTTCAACGCGACCTTCAAACGCGAGACCCTGCAAGGACGAAAGAGCTGGCCCGACGCGCGCGAAGCCCGACTCGACGCCTTCCGATGGCTGAACCGCTACAACACCCGACGCCGACACTCCCGCCTCGGACAACGATCACCGATCGCCTTCGAGGACGCCCTCCAACTCACACCAACTACGCTGGCACCAGCCGCATAACCCGTGTTCAGGATTCGGGGTCAAGGCCCGATCACCGCCGAGCGGGACTCCTGCCGCCCCCTCCGGTCCGCTAGCACCGGAGTGCCACTGTGACGGCTGGTCAGAGCACCTCCTTACCGCCCCTGGCAGCCGACGCAGCGGCAGTCCCGTCACATGACAGAGATGGCGTGATCGTTTCCAGGCCGACCCGGAAACCCTCGAATACTTTGACCGCCATCGATAAATTGAGCGAGAAGCAGCACGGGGGGCCTGCAGAGGGCTCCCACACGGGGCACACCAGGGGGCTGGCAGACATGCGTACATCCGGTAGGCAACAACTCGCAGCCCAGCCGCCCACACGGCGGTAGTTCCCCGCTTTCCTTCCTCACGGGACCCGTGCGTGGCGGCACGGTCCTGACATCACCTCAGGCACGACCACACCCGCGCAGCAGAACGCACGGCACGCGCTCTGCCGCGCCCCTTGGGCTGGAACCGTCACTGGCGAGACGGATTCGCCCTCCTGAACCGTTGAAGGGGAAAACGATGTCAGTCTCTGCACAGCCACGCCTTGCCCTGGTGGGAGACCGCGGCAATCACGACGAGCCGTCCCACCCCAAGATCGACGCGATGCGTGAGCAGTGGGACCTGACCACCGAGTGGATACCGACCACCGACATACACGACGCCTCGGTTCTCGACGGCTTCGACGGCATATGGGTCGTGCCGGGAGCCCCGTACTTCAACCAGAAGGGCGTGCACGTCGCCGTGCGCCACGCCCGTGAGAACGGGCTGCCCTTCCTGGGCACCTGCGGTGGCTTCTTCAGCGCCCTGATCGAACACGCCCAGAACGTGCTCCGCCTCCCCGAGGCGGCCGGCGTCGACGAGGACCCCGAGAAGCTGATGCCTCTTGTCACGCCGCTGAAGTGCTCCTTCCGCGGAGAGAAGGCTCCCTTGACAGTGATGGAGAACTCCCGGCTGGCCGGTATCTACGGCACGACCGAGGTCGAGGAGATCTTCCACTGCGACTACGGCCTGACCGACACCTTCATGAACGCCGCCAACCAGGGCTCACTGAGGCTGAGTGCCTGGGACAGCGACGGCGCACCGCGCGCCCTGGAGATCACCGGCCATCCCTTCTTCCTCGGCAGCCTCTTCCAGCCCGAGCTCTCCTCCGCTCCGGGAAGCGAACACAAGATCCTCAAGGCGTTTCTGGCCGCCGTAAGCGCGAAGGCCGGCACCGACGCTCTGCCGATGCCCACGACCTGACCACCACGGCACATCCGTATCCGACAAGGCCGTGCGGCGCGCCCGCACGGCCCGGGCACCGCCATGCCCGCCTCGTACCCCACACCAGGCGGAAGGATCCCCACGTCTTCATGAAGCGCGATCAGCACGGTCTGTCCCGGCGCGGTTTCGTCCGCGGGAGCGTCGTCGGCGGTGCAGGCCTTGGAACGCCCGTCCTGCTTCCGATGGTCTCCGCACGCGCAGCCGACGCCTCAGGCTCCCCGGGAGAGCCGTCCGGTACGGGCGGAGGGTCCGGCGCGGATTTCACCGACCAGTCCGCCGCCTTGACCCCTGACAAGACAGTCGCCACCGCCTGTCAGTTCTGCAATTCCAACTGCCGACTCAACGTCGATCTCAAAGCGGGTCGTGTACTGGCCGTGCGAGGCGAGGACAGCGACCCGGTCCAGCAAGGGCAGGTGTGTGTCAAAGCCGAGCTGATGCCGCAGCTCGTCTACAACACCGAGCGGCTGACCCGTCCACTTCGCCGCGTCTCCGGTGCGAAGGGCTCTCCGCACTCCAAGTTCGAGGCCGTGAGCTGGGAGGAGGCCCTGCACACCATCGCCAAGAATTTCCTGGCGCTGCGGGATGCAGGCCAGGCCCACACCATCGCCAACCGCACCACCGGCCGGATGCCCCGAGGCACCGGATCTCTCGTGGCCCGCATGTTCGCCATGCTGGGCAGCCCCAACAACACGGATGTCGGCCCGGTCTGCAACGACGCCGGCGGCAACGCCCTCGCGATGACCTTCGGACTCGGCAACTTCACCAACGGCTACGGAACCGACGGCGCGACCGGCAAGGACGACCTCGGCTCAGCGCGCCATTACCTGTTCCTGGGGACCAACCAGGCCGAGACACACCCGGTCACCTTCGACTACCTCCTGCGCGGCCGCAAGGAGAACAACGCGACCCTGACGGTCGTGGACCCGCGCCTGACGCCCACCGGAGCCGCCGCCGACCGCTGGGTGGCGCCGAAGCCGCACACAGACCTCGCGCTCCTGCTCGCCATGCTCCACCACATCGTGCAGGAGAAGCTGTACGACAAGGCGTTCGTCAAACGCTGGGTAGCAGGGTTTGACGAGCTGCGCCGACACCTCGCGAAGCACGAGTACACCCCCGAGTGGGCGGCAAAGGTAACCGGAGTCAAGGCCGATGTCATCGCCAAGATGGCGGTGGAATACGCGACGGCGAAACCGGCAGCGATCTTCTGCAACGCGGGAATCTCCCACCAGCTCGGCGCCTTCGACACCTACCGGGTGGCCACGTTCCTTGCTGCGGTGACCGGCAACATCGGGCAACCCGGCGGCGGCTGCAACTTCATGCACAACACCTGGCCCGGCGACCTGCAGCTGCCACCCCTGGACGCCGACCTGCCCGAGCGGCGCGAGGCGCTGCCGGTCGGCCCGGACTACTTCGCCGAGTCCATCCTCACGGACGATCCCTACCGGCTGCGCGCGGTGGTGACCCAGGGCAATCCGCTGGTGTCCTCGGCCAACACCACCAAGGTCAAGAAGGCATTCGAGCAACTCGACTTCTACGTCTACACCGGCCTGTTCATGGAAGAGGCCGCGTACTACGCCGACATCATCCTGCCGGTCTGCAGTGGCCTGGAGATGGAAGGCGTCTACATGCGCCGCGACGACCGAGCCATTCGCTGGCAGGACCAGGCCGTCGACCGAGTGGGCGAATCCCGGCCGGACTGGGAGATCTGGGTCGGGCTCGCGCACGCGCTGGCCGAACTCGACAGCCGTCGGCCGGCCGCCGAGTGGCGTGCGGCGTTCCCAGAGCGGTGGATGAACTACCGGGAACTGTGGGACGACTTCGTCACCCACACCCCCGGCGTGGGCGGAATGACCCGCGCAAGGATGCGACAGCGCACCGAGCCGCTGCGTTGGCCGTGCCCCACCGAGGACCACCCCGGCGTGAGCACCCTCTACCTGGACCACCCCAGCTGGTACCAGGCGGCCGAGTCACTCGACCCGGCCAACCGAGGCAAACGCTTCCTCACCCCCAGCGGCAAGGTAGAGATCTCGACACCGGCCCTGGAGAGGAAGCTGGCGGTCACCGGGCACGGTGCCCTTCCGATCTTCTACACACATCCCGAGGTCACGGGCAGGAACCCCACCCTGTCCTACAGTCGCAAGTTCGTCACGAACCCCATCAACCCCCAGGCAGTCACCCATCCCGTACGCCTGGGTGTCCCGGGAAGCGACGCGGTGCACCGTGACTTCCCGCTGATGGGCATGACGGGCCGACCCAGCGTCGTCCACTTCGCCGAGGTGACCCACTGGACGCCCACGGGCAAGCAGCTCAACGGCATCCGCTTCATCCAGATCCACCCCGACACGGCACGGCGTTCCGGCATCGCCGACGGCGACGAGGTGACCGTCGAGAGCCCTCGCGGATCGGTTACCGGTACCGCACTGCTCTGGGAGGGGATCAGAGCGGACACCGTGTTCGTCCCCAACACCTTCGGCCCGGCCCAAAAGCAGGGTGACCTCTTCGACGACCCCCGCTACGAGGCGGCCAACACACTGCCCGACGACCGCTTCTACGACAACCTGTCCGGCCAGCAGGCCTTCAAGTGCTTCGCCTGCCGGGTCGTCAAAGCCTGACGCATCACCGAGCACAGGCATCACCTCACCCGTCCCCACTGCAGGAGGCAACGCATGTCCGCAACGCCCGACCCACGGCTCAAGGCCGAGGCCCTCACGATCCGAACCCTCACCGGTTTCGACGAGACAGTCCGCGTCCTGGGATCCAAGAGCTACACCAACCGTTACCTCGCCGTCGCTTCGCTGTCCGGGCAGGAAACGGTCATCGACAACGCGCTGTTGTCCGACGACACCGTCTACTTCTCCCGCGCCATCGAGACCTTCGGTCACGTCACCTGCGACATCGACCACGCCACCGCCCGCATCCGCGTCACCCCCACGGGCAAGCCGATGCGCGCCCCGAGCGAGGACATCTTCGTCGGTGGCGCGGGCACGCCGCTGCGGTTCCTGATCTCCATGGCCGGCCACGCCGACGGCACGACGATCATCACCGGTAATGCCCGCATGCAGGAGCGCCCCATGGGCGACCTGCTCAAGGCACTGCCGGCACTGGGCGTGGACGCCACGGCGGTCCGCGGCAACGGCAGCCCGCCCGTCCGCGTCGTCGGCGGCTCCTTCAAGGGCGGCGCCACCTCCATCAGCGGAGCCGTCTCCAGCCAGTTCACCTCAAGCCTCATCATCAACGCCCTGCGCGCCCAGACCGACACCGAGATCACCATCAGCGATGACCTGGTCTCCAAGCCCTACCTGGAGATGACGCTCGCCGCACTGGCGGAGATGGGCGTGAGCGTCGACCGGGACGGCTACCGACGCTTCACCGTCCCGTCCGGTCAGCAGGCCCGCGGCGGCCAAGTCACCGTCGAGCCGGACGCCTCCGGCATGTCCTACTTCCTGGCGGCCGCCGCCATCCTCCAGTCACGCGTCGTCATTCCGGGCATCGGTGCCGGCTCCCACCAGGGAGACGTCCACCTCGTCCAGGCCCTGGAGCGAATGGGCTGTCGCACCGAGGTAGGCGACGACTCGATCACGGTCACCGGAGGCCCCCTGCGCGGCATCGACATCGACATGGAGGCCATGCCCGACGTCGTGCCCTCACTGGCCATCGTCGCCGCGTACGCCGAAGGCACGACCCGGATCACCAACATCGCGTCCCTGCGCGTCAAGGAGTGCGACCGCATCGCCGCCGTCACCACCGAATTGCGCAAGATGGGCATCGACGTGGAGGAACACGCCGACGCGATGTACATCACCGGCGGCACTCCGCACGGCGCGGTCATCGACACCTACGACGACCACCGCATCGCCATGACCTTCGCCATCGGCGGTCTGCGCACCGAGGGCGTGGTCATCAAGGACCCGGGATGCGTCGCCAAGTCCTTCCCCGCCTTCTGGCAGACCCTCGACACCCTGCACCCGGACCTGGAGAGCACCAAGTGAGCACACCCGAACCGGTGCTCGCCGGCCCGGGCATCCTCCTGGTGCTCGACGGCTGGGGCTCCGCCGACGCGGCCGACGACAACGCCCTGAGCCTCGCCCGCACCCCGGTGCTGGACGAACTCGTGGCCCAGCACCCGAGCACGCTGGCCGAAGCTTCCGGCGAAGCGGTCGGTCTGCTCCCCGGTACGGTCGGCAACTCCGAGATCGGCCACATGGTCATCGGAGCCGGAAGGCCCCTCCCCTACGACAGCCTCCTGGTCCAGCAGGCCATCGACAGCGGCACCCTGCGCAGCCATCCGCGGCTGGACGCCGTGCTGAACGAGGTCGCCGGCTCCTCAGGCGCGCTGCATCTGATCGGTCTGTGTTCGGACGGGCAGATCCACGCCCACGTCGAGCACCTGAGCGAGCTGCTGGCCGCCGCAGCCACGCACCAGGTGGAGCGCGTCTTCATCCATGCGATCACCGACGGCCGGGATGTCGCCGATCACACGGGCGAGGCGTATCTGACACGGGTGGACGAGTTGGCCGCTGCGGCCGGAACTGGGCAGATCGCCACAGTCATCGGCCGCGGCTACGCGATGGACAAGGCCGGCGATCTCGACCTGACCGAGCATGCGGTCGCCCTGGTCGCCGACGGGCGCGGCTCCCCGGCCGACAGCGCCCACTCGGCGGTCCACTCGAGCGAACGCGGCGACGAGTGGGTCCCCGCCTCCGTGCTCACGGAAGCGGGTGACGCGAGGGTCACCGACGGGGACGCGGTGCTGTGGTTCAACTTCCGGAGCGACCGTATCCAGCAGTTCGCGGACAGGCTCCAGGAGCACCTCGCAACCACCGGCCGCACGGTGAGCATGGTGAGCCTGGCCCAGTACGACACCCGCACCGCGATACCCGCCCTCGTGAACCGCGCGGACGCCTCCGGCGGTCTGGCCGATGAGCTCCAGGAAGCCGGGATGCGCAGTGTCCGCATCGCGGAGACCGAGAAGTTCGAACACGTCACGTACTACATCAACGGCCGGGACGCGACCGTACGCGACGGCGAGGAGCATCTGCGGATCACAGGTGAGGGCAAGGCCGACTACGTCGCCCGTCCCCACATGAACCTCGACCGTGTCACGGAGGCGGTGGTCGAGGCGGCCGGCCGCGTCGATGTCGACCTGGTCATCGCCAATCTGGCCAACATCGACGTGGTCGGGCACACGGGCAACCTCGCCGCCACCGTCACGGCCTGCGAGGCGACCGACGCCGCCGTGGACCAGATCTTGCGAGCGGCCCGGAACAGCGGCCGATGGGTAGTGGCCGTGGGAGACCACGGCAACGCCGAACGCATGACCAAGCAGGCTCCGGACGGCAGCGTACGGCCCTACGGCGGCCACACGACGAACCCGGTCCCGCTGGTGATCGTCCCCAACCGGACCGACACGCCGGCACCCACGCTGCCCAGAACGGCCACGCTGGCCGACGTGGCCCCCACCATCCTGCACCTACTGGGACACAAACCCGGACCCGTCATGACAGGAAGGCCCCTGCTGTGAGTCCACTCACCCCCACACCCGACCACGCCCTGTGGCATCGAACTCCCGCCCTGTCCGACTGCCTGACGCAGCCCCACATCGCGGCCGCCTTCGATCAGGACGCTCTCGTCCGCGAGCTGGAGGCCGACGGCATCGAGGGAGTACTGCACGAGCCCGCCGACCGCTCGCGAGCGGTGCTGGGCCTGCACAACCCGTCCACGACCGAGAGCCGCGTCAATCTCCGCGCCCTGCTGCCCGAACACGCCAACTGCACCTGGCACTTCCTCAGCGGCTCCATGCACACCAGCGAAGCAGCCGACGGCCTGCACCTCCACCTGGCCGCATCCGACACCGTCTGGCTGACCACCACCACATAGCGAGGGCCGCGCCACCAGATCCCCCCCCCGCAGCCTGCGCGAGCAACCCTCCCACGGGAGATTCCTCGCGTTCTCTTTCAGGGCACCGCCAACCCCGAAGGATCTGACATGCACGCCTGCACGCACTCAGCGTTCGTCCACGCCCCACCCAGCACTCGGGACACCCCTCCGTCTGCCATTGGCATGACTGACGGGGACAGTCCACCTACCAGCCCAGTCCTTCCTCGTCTGTCACACCGGTGACCGTCCTGAGGGCGTCGCATCGCGCCCTGTCCCCCTGCACCCCGAGTACCACGGTCACGCGCAAAGGAAGGGCCTCAGAAATGATCAGCAAGAAGCGCCGCCTCGCATGCCTCGCAACTTCGGCACTGGCGGTCATGTCGTTGGCCGGTTGCGCCGACGGCGGAGCCGGAAAGAGTGGCGCCCTGCAGGTCAGCGGGTCCACCACCGTGGCTCCGGTCGCCGCCGACGCGGCCGAGGCACTCAAGGCCGACGGACTCGACATCACCGTCGCCACCCAGGGCGGTTCGGCCGGCGGCATCTCGCAGCTCGCCTCCGGGCAGATCACCATCGCCCTGAGCTCGAAGCCCCTGTCCAAAGAGGACAAGGCCGCCAACCCCAACACCGACTTCGTCTCCACACAGATCGGCGCCGACGCCGTCGGCATCATCGTCACCAAGCAGGTCGCCGACGCCGGCGTCAAGAACCTCACCGCCGACCAGGTGCGTGACCTGTTCGAAGGCAAGATCAAGAACTGGTCCGAAGTCGGCGGCCCGGATCTCGACGTCTTCGTCTACGACAAGGAACCGGGGCGCGGCACGCGAGAGGTCCTCGACAAGTACATCTACGGGGACGAGAAGGCCCCGCCGCCGCCCGAGTCCGGCAACTTCGCCATCGTCGGCGGCAACCTGGAGACCCGCAACAAGCTGGAGTCCACGCCCGGCGCCGTGGCACCGCTGTCCACCAGCTTCGTCGAGGGACGCGACCGCCTGGCCGCGGTCACGCTGGACGGGATAGAGGCGTCCCCCGAGAACATCGCCACGGGCAAGTACCCCATGTCCCGTCCCCTGTACATGATCACCGACGGCAAGCCGGAGGGGACCGCCAAGAAGTTCATCGACTACGTACTCTCCGCCAAGGGCCAGGCCTTGATGACCAAGCACGACTACCTGACCCTCAAGGAAATCGGGAAGTAGTCGATGACCACGAAGACCCTGACACGGCCGCCCGTCGCACCCGACGTCGGCAGCCGCCCACGCGCCTCCAAATGGATCTGGAGTTGGCTCTACGGCGGGGCCTTCGCCGTGGCGGCCCTGCTCCTGACCGTGATCGGATATCTCGGCGCAGGACTGGCCAGCGGACACGTCAACTGGCCTGAAGTGCTGACCGAAAAGGCATGGAGCCCGACAAGCTCTGTGTACGGCGGCCTGGCAATGATCTACGGAACCGCCGTGGTGTCCGCCCTCGCGCTGGTCATCGCCGTGCCGATCAGTTGGGCCGCAGCCGTCGCACTGTCGGAGTACCTCCCGCCCCGTCTGTCCCGGCCCCTACGCATGTGCGTGGAGCTACTCGCAGCCGTACCGTCCATCGTCTACGGCCTCATCGGCATCATGGTCGTCCGCCCTGTCATTGCGCAGATCGCCGACGTACCCGGCGGCGACAGTCTCGCTGCCGCCGGCATCGTCCTCGCCGTCATGATCACTCCGACGATCGTGGCGGTCAGCGTCGACGCACTCGCTGCTGTGCCGGACCGTGTCCGCGAGTCCGCGTACTCCCTCGGCCTGACCCGCCGGGAAGTGGTCCGCTCAGCAGTACTGCCGCTTGCCCGGTCCGGCATGCGAGCGGCTGTGCTGCTCGGACTGGCCCGAGCACTGGGCGAAGCCATCGCCGTCTTCCTGGTCGTCGGCCGGGCAGACGGACGACTGCCCACCAGTTTCGGGGGGTTCCTCGACTCACTGTCCCACCCCGGCCAGACTCTGACGACGAAACTCGCCGGTCCGGAGCCCGTCCTCGCCGGGACCTCAGGCCCCCACTTCGCCGCGCTGTGCGCACTCGGTCTCATCCTCCTGGCGCTGGTGGCCGCCGCGACCATCTGGGGCACACGAAGTCGCACCCGCAAGAACGCGGCGGAACGCACTCCGCGCTTCCGGGGGACATCTCGGATGCGGTTGCAGCGGGACCGGCTGGTCATGACGCTGCGGCTGGGCGCCCTGCTCCTACCCAGTGCCCTCCTCCTCGGCATGCTCGGTCTACTGGTGACGCGAGGGAGCTCGGCGTTCAATCCGTCTTTCTGGTTCTCATCAGCGACGGGCGCGGCAGGAGGAGGCGTCCGCGACCAGATCGTCGGCACCGTGCTCCTTATCATCACCACCGGCATCCTGGCCCTGCCCCTCGGATTCGGCGCGGGCATCCTGATCGGCGTCCACGCATCCGAGCGCACCGCGCGAGTGCTGCAGACCTTCACGGTCGTCCTCGGAGGGGCTCCGACCATCCTGCTGGGCCTGGCCGGATTCGTGATCCTCTCCACCACCATGGGCTGGGGCCGGTCGTGGCTGGCCGGCGCGATCGTACTCGTTCCCGTCGTGGTGCCGGTGATAGCCCTGACGACATCCGCCCGCGTCAGGAGCATCCCCCCGGAACTCAAGGAAAGCGCCATGTCCCTCGGCCTGACGCGCGCACAGTTCGTCCGCTCCGTCGTAGTTCCGTACACCTGGCCCGCAACGATCACCGGACTGCTGCTCGGACTGGCCCGCGCCGCCGGCGAGACCGCCCCGTTGATCTTCACTGCGACGGTCTTCTTCGGCGCACCCGCCCTACCGAGCGGCATCGTGGAAGCGCCGGTGCAGGCACTACCGACCCACATCTTCACGCTCTCCCAGGACTCGGGAGACCCACAGGCCGTCACCCAGGCATGGGGAAGCGCCATGGTGCTGGTCATCATCACAGCCGCACTTCTCAGCGCGGCGGTCGTGCTGCGCAACCGCTTCGAGGGGGAACGATGGACAACGTGATCACCGTGCGCGAACTCCGCGTGCGCAGCAGGGACAAAAACCTTGTCGGCCCCGTCTCCTTCAGCCTCAAGCACGGATCGACCACGGGCCTGTGCGGACCGTCCGGGGTCGGCAAATCCACGGTTCTGCGCGCCCTGGTGGAACTGCTCCCCAACGGACTGAACCGCGATGGGGAACTGCGGGTGCTGGACCGCACGATCGCCCCCTGCAAGGGAGACGCCGACCTGAGGTCGAAGATCGTCCTTGTGCCCCAGACGCCTGTCGTCTTCGGGGGCAGCGTCCTCGACAACGCCCTGTTCGGGCTCCGCCATCTTCTCCGCGCCTCCCAAGAGATCCTGCGCGAGCGAGCGGAGAAGGCGCTGGAGGAAGCCGGACTGTGGAAGGAGGTCGCCGACCGGCTCGACTCACCCGCGCAGAATCTTTCCGCAGGTCAGCGCCAACGACTCTGCCTTGCCCGGGCTCTGGCCCTGGAGCCGGCCGGACTGCTGCTCGACGAGCCCACCAGCGCCCTTGACGAACGCAGCAGGGACAAGGTCGAACAGTCCATTTCGGCGCTGCGCGGAAGCCGTGCCGTCCTCCTGGTC
Organism: Streptomyces coelicoflavus; assembly: GCF_045041415.1. Classification (NCBI taxonomy): domain Bacteria; kingdom Bacillati; phylum Actinomycetota; class Actinomycetes; order Kitasatosporales; family Streptomycetaceae; genus Streptomyces; species Streptomyces coelicoflavus. Next base: position 614,612 of record NZ_CP108218.1, read on the forward strand.
TCCCACGACCCGGCGCAGGTGGAACGCCTGTGCGATACGACCGTCCACCTGGACCAACCCGTGACGGCATCCACACCTGCCGCCGTGGGCTGATCGCCAGTAGGTGGACGGAAGTCTGCCAACGCCCACAGTGTCTCGATCGCCCCTCACCTCGCGTCGTTGCACCGCACCGCACCGCTCGGAGGCGGGGCCCAATCCCGACGACGGGATACTTACGCGCCGACCTGGCTGCGCTGATGCAGGATCTGCATCAGCGCAGCGCGCACACCCGCACCCAGCTTGTAGTAGACGAGCCGACCGTCACGTCTGCTCTCGATCAGGCCGATACAGCGCAGTCGTTTCAGGTGATGGCTGACGGTGGCCGGGGACACCCCGACGTCCGCCAACTCATGCACAGGGGCTTCACCCCCGGACTGCTCCGCGAGCTTCATCAACAGCTGCAGACGAACGGGATCTCCCAGGGCCTTGAAGACTTTGGACCACCAGACCATGTCGGCCGTACTCAGCTCCAGACACGTCCCGTCACAAGCAGAGCCCGCCCCTGTCTGACACATGACATCTCCCTCCCAGCGTCCCTTCTGGGATCCGTTACCGGTGGGCATGTCCTGGCACCCAGGGGACCGCAGCACACCGTCCGAGCGCACACCTGCGGACGGGCAGAGCCGACCGGTTCAGGTGGTCTGCGACAGCAGTCCCGCCATGGCCGACAAAACGCCGGGCGCAACTCGGTAGTACACCCAGCTGGCACGGCGCTCCGACTCGAGAAGTCCGGCCTCTCTCAGCTTGCGCAGGTGGTGGCTGACCGTGGGCTGAGAGACTCCGACATCCTGAATGTCACAGACACAGGCCTCGCCGCCCGGCCGAGCAGCGATCTTCGAGAACAGCCGCAGCCGGACGGGATCGGACAGCGCCTTGAACATCACGGCGATCTTTTCCGAGTCCGCAGCGGACAGCTCTTCCTTGCCCAGCGGCTGGCAGCACCAGGACGCGGTGGCGTTCACGTTGGTGGAGTCCAGAGCCAGATTCGACATGCCTCTATGTTGACAGGCATCTAATCATTTGCCAAGCAGTAAGCGGAACCCCTCTGCGCCCGATCGGGCGCAGGATAGATGAACTTCTATGTTGACGGATGTCGATTCCGGATGCATCCTGGCGGCATCGACAAACATCGAAGCCGAGGAGTCATCGTGACTGCGCCCGCCGTCCTCACCCCGCCCGTAGTCGTCATCGGCGCCGGACCCATTGGGCTGGCTGCCGCAGCTCATCTGCTGGAACGGGGTCTGCGCCCGCTCGTGCTGGAAGCAGGCCCCACCGCCGGCAGCGCCGTCAGCGAGTGGGCACACGTCCGCCTGTTCTCCACCTGGGGCGAGGTCGTGGACCCCGCCGCCGAAACGCTCCTCACCCCCACCGGGTGGAGCAGGCCCGACAGCAGCACCTACCCCAGCGGCGGCGACTGGGTGAAGCACTACCTGCAGCCGCTCGCCGACACCCTCGGCGACCAGATTCGCTACGGAGCCCGAGTCACCGGCGTCTCGAAGGCCGGCCGTGACCGCGTCGTGGACGCCGATCGCGACGCACAGCCGTACGTCGTCCAGGTGAGGCACACTGACGGCCGGGAAGAAAGGATCACCGCCTCTGCGGTGATCGATGCCTCCGGCACTTGGTCCCTGCCCTCCCCCGCCGGCAGCAGCGGTCTGCCCGCCCTCGGCGAGCACATGGCCTCCGACCGTGTCACCTACCGCGTCCCTGACCTCACCGACCCGGCGGTGCGCGCACGCTACGCGGGGAAGCGCACCGCGGTCATCGGCTCGGGCGCCTCGGCATTCACCGCACTCGCCTCACTGGCCGAACTCGCGCGATCGCAGAACAGCGCGACGACAAAGGCGGTATGGGTACTGCGCCGCGGCCTCTCGGGCTCCACCTACGGCGGCGGCGAAGCAGACCAGCTGCCCGCACGCGGTGCCCTCGGTCTGGCTGCCAAGGCCGCCGTCGATGAGGGCCACGCCGAGGCAGTCACCGGCTTTCGCACCGAGGCCGTAGAACGCGATGCTGAGGGCCGACTGATCCTCGTCGCGGAGGACGGTCGGCGGCTCCAGGCAGTGGACGAGGTCATTGTCCTGACCGGTTTCCGCCCCGACCTGTCCTTCCTCTCCGAGGTCCGCCTGCGCCTGGACGAGCGCCTGCAGGCACCGGTCGAGCTCGCTCCGCTGATCGACCCCAACCAGCACTCGTGCGGAACCGTCTACCCGCACGGCCATCGGGAACTGTCCCACCCGGACTCCGGTGTCTACCTGGTCGGCATGAAGAGCTACGGACGAGCTCCCACGTTCCTGGCAATGACCGGCTACGAGCAGGTCCGATCCGTCGCGGCCGCCCTGGCCGGCGAAACCGAAGCTGCCGACCGCGTCGAACTGGTCCTGCCGGAAACCGGCGTGTGCGGAGGCTCCGGACTCTTCGACACGGACGGCGCCGCCGAGCCTGAAACGGAAGGCTGCTGCGCTCCGTCCGCTCCGCAGCTGGTCCAGTTGTCCACCATCTCCCCCCGACCGGCCACGACACCCGGCAGCAGCTGCAACGCCTGATCCCCACCCGTAGCCGTTGTGGCCGCGGGAGCGCGCACCATTGAACCGGCAGGAGGAATGTCCCATGTCGCGGATACAACTCGCCCTGCGAGTTCCCGACTTGCAGTCAGCCATCGCCTTCTACAGCAAGCTCTTCGACACCGAGCCGGCCAAGCTCCGTGATGGCTATGCGAACTTCGCCGTCACCGAGCCGCCGCTCAAGCTCGTTCTGATCGAGGGAGAAGAGGGCGCGGCCACCCGCCTGGACCACCTCGGTGTCGAGGTGGCATCCACCGAGGACGTTGCGGCAGCCACCGCCCGGCTGAGTCAGGCAGGGCTGAGCACTCGCGAAGAGAACGACACCGCCTGCTGCTACGCCCTGCAGGACAAGGTGTGGGTGCACGGCCCCGGTCAGGAGGCGTGGGAGGTGTACGTCGTGAAGGCGGACGCGGACACCCTGGCCAAGCAACCCGGCAGCACGTGTTGCGCACCCACCCACGCCGTCCAACCGGGACCGCAGGCCACCACAACCAGTTGTTGCTGACCGGCGCATGAGCTACCGCTCCCCCGCCTCCCCCGCGACCACCGCCCTCGACCGGCCGGCGCGGCCGGGGGCGGCTCTCCCCGCCCTGTGCCTGACCCAGATCACCAGCTGGGGCATCGTCTACTACGCCTTTCCGGTCCTCAACCCACAGATCACCATGGCCACCGGCTGGAGCGTCACTGCAACCACGGCCGCGTTCTCCGCTGCCCTGCTGATGTCGGCTGTTGCGGGCATCGGCATCGGCCGCATCCTCGATGCCCGAGGACCTCGCACCGTCATGACCGTCGGATCGGTGGTCGGCACAGTCAGCTTGGTCATCATCGCCAGCGCCCCCAACCTGACCCTGTTCACCGCCGGATGGCTACTGGCCGGTCTCACCATGGCCTCCACCTTCTACCAACCCGCGTTCGCGGCGCTTACCCGCTGGTGGGCCCCCAACCACGTACGGGCGCTGACGATCGTCACTCTTGCCGGCGGCCTGGCATCGACCGTCTTCGCACCACTCACCGCCCAGTTGGCCAACCACTTCAGTTGGCGGCACACCTACCTGCTTCTGGCTCTCGTCCTGGCCACAGTGACGGTGCCCCTCCACGCCTATGCCCTGCGCGGCCCATGGCCCCCCGCCCCATCCCCGAGCACAACAGGTGAGACCGCATCTACAGTCGTCATCACGCGTAGCCGTCCCTTCCTTCTTCTGGCAACGGCTCTGACCCTGTCGGCGTTCGCAACGTACGCCGTCGTCATCACCCTCGTCCCCCTGCTGCTCGACCGCGGCTACACCGCTGCCGAAGCCGCCTGGGCCCTGGGGCTGGGCGGAACCGGCCAAACCCTCGGCCGCACCCTCTACGCCTCACTGGCCCGCCGCAGCTCCCCCGCTCTACGCGCAGCAGTGCTGATCGGCATGGGAGGACTGACCACCGCGGCCTTCGCGCTCATTCCCGGCCCCTACGGGGTGCTTGCGACGCTGGCCGTCATCGCCGGCACCGTCCGCGGCAACCTGACCCTGCTGCAGGCCACCGCCATCACAGACCGATGGGGCGCCAATCGCTACGGCCGCCTCTCCGGCATCCTCGCCGCCCCCACGACGACCGCCTCCGCACTCGCTCCGTTCGCCGGCACCGCCCTGGCCGCCCCTCTCGGCGGCTACCCCCACCTGTTCGCCGTTCTCGCGTTGACCTCGGCCGCCGCTGCGCTCATCGCCTGGTACACGGCACCAACTACGGCTGCCACAAAGCCATAGCCACCAAGGACCGAAACGGAGAGGCCAGCATTAGCAGCTGCCCAACATGAGGTGAACTCGCAGTCCGGCCATATTCGATCGTGTCAAGGTGATCACACTGCGTCTATGGTTGACGGGTGACTGTCATAGATCTGCAGATGTCGGATGACGGGTTCCTCGAAGGTGGCTCGTGCGGGCCCGGGCTGAACTGCCAGCCCTTGGAGCGATCAGAAGCCGAACAACTGTCCACGATACTGAGATCCATCGCCGACCCCACCCGCCTGCAATTGTTCCGACTCCTGGAACGGGCCCCCGATGGCGAGGCCTGCGTGTGCGATCTGGCGGACAGCCTGGGGCTGCGCCAGTCCACAGTCAGTCACCACCTGAAGATCATGACTGAGGCAGGGCTCCTGGACCGCGAACGGCGCGGTACTTGGGCCTGGTTCTCCGTCAATCACGAAGGCCTGCGTCGGATCCGCTCCATCCTGGACCCGGCTCCCCATGCCACGACAGGGCCGTGATTCACGGGGATCTCTCTCAGAGGCTCACATACGCGGTACGACCAGCCGCCGAGAAGCCTGCTACGAGCGCTCCGATACGGCTCTCCTCCAGGAAGGCAGCACCATAAGCCTCACCATCACAGCCATTGACGCCGCTTGTAGAACCCCCACAATACGATGGGCCAAGCAGCGAGTCCGTGCGGCAGAGCGTGTGCCGGTCACCCACAGGCTCGCTATCCACCCGGTGGTCATCCGGCCACGCTGACGACGCCACCGCGCCCAGAGGTCAGCCACAAATGCCATCGGAACATGATGACGCGTCAGTAGAGTGAGCAAAGGGTTAGCAAGTGTCCTGCCACAGCCACCCACAGATGGCCACACCCTCGACAGGCATGGCGCAGCGCATCGAGCTAACAGCACGCCCTGCCGCCCCTCGCCCGCAAGGTACCCATGAGGGACGACGGAGGACGGCCAGCCGACTGGCCGGCATCAGCTCATCGGCCATTCCCGCAGGTCAGCGTTCCCTTCCGCGCGGCTTCAGTGGCACCGTCGGCAGCGCAGGGGCAGGCAGCGGGACGCCGTCATACCCCTTGACCTCACCGAACCGTGTCCCTTCCATCCAGTCCCGGCGGGCCTGCACGATCTCCTCCTGGGAGCGTCCGATCCAGTTCCAGAACATGATCAGTTCCTCCTCGAACGGCTCGCCGCCCAGGAGCATCAGGCCCGCGTCCGAGTCGGCCCGCAGGGGGAGTTCGTCGCGGCCGCAGCCGAGGTAGAGCATCGAGCCCGGCACCAGCGGCACGCCGTCGACGTGGGCCTCGCCGCTCATGGCCAGTACGGCGTATTCGAAGTCCCGTTCCAGCGGCAGGCGTACGTCCGTGCCGCCGGTGAGGGTCAGATCGGCGCCGACGAGGGGGGTGTACGTCGTGCCGGGCGAGGTGGCCGTGTCGAGGGTGCCCATGAGGACGGTGGCCGTCAGGCCCGGGGCCGTGACGCGGGGCAGCTCGGCGTGGAACTCGAAGTGCGGGTCGGTGTGGCGGTGGGTGTCCGGGAGGGCCACCCACAGCTGTGCGCCGTGCAGCAGGCGGGCGTGCGCACGCGGGCTCTCCTCCGAGTGGCTGATCGCGCGGCCGGAGGTCATCAGGCCCAGCTGGCGCGGGCGGATGGTCTGGAGGCTGCCGGTGGAGTCGCGGTGCAGCACCTCGCCCTCGTGCAGCCAGCTCACCGTCTGAAGGCCCATGTGCGGGTGCGGCGGCACCTGCATGCCGGGCTCGTCGGCGATGTCGTCGGGGCCGTAGTGGTCGACGAAGCACCAGGCGCCGACCATGCGCCGGCCCAGGTTGGGCAGCAGTCGGCGGACCTCGGTCGACTCGCCGAGCTTGACGTTGCGAGGGCTGAGGAGTTCACGCACGGGCTCCGTCACCACGAAGCCGCGGCCGCCGCACAGGCTGGGAACCGCGTCCCGGTCAAGGTTGCTCATGCCGCCCAACGTAGCCCCAGACCGGCCGTCCGCGTGGGGCGGTCCCCGTGGCGTCACCGTGGCGGGCGACGGCAGCTCCATCGGTAGTGGAATGTTCAACCATATGGCGTGGTTGCAGGAGACCGAAGGAGGTTTCGAGTGGACACGACGTACTACGACCACGGAACGCCGGCGGAGCGCTGGGAGCGCGCGCGGATGTTCTTCGACGCCAAGGACTACGCCGCCGCGGCGCGGGTCCTGGACGGGCTGGTCGCGGAGGTGCCCGAGCAGACCGGACCGCGGCTGCTCCTGGCGCGTTCCTACTATCACTCGGCCCAGCTGCGGCGGGCGGAGGCCGAGCTGCGGACGCTGGTCGAGCGGGATCCCGTCGAGCAGTACGCCCGGCTGATGCTGGGCCGCACCCTGGAACGGCAGGGGCGGCAGGAGGAGGCGGACGCCCAGCTGCGGATCGCCTCCGCCCTCGCGGGCGACTTCGCCGGACGCTGAGCCGGGACGGGCGGCGCCGCTGAGCCCTGACGGGCGGCGCGTCGCTCCGTGGCATCCTGGCGCGATGGGAACTCCGCATGAAGGTGCCCCGCTTGCCGAGCGGGTCGAGGAACTGCTCGCCGTCGGCGGCCCGTTGCCGATCGTCGCGGCCGGCGATCCGGTGCTGCGGCGGCCGGCCGAGCCGTTCGACGGGCAGTTGGAGCCGGCGCTGCTCGCCCGGTTCGTCGAGGCGCTGCGCCTGACGATGCACGCGGCGCCGGGTGTCGGGCTGGCCGCGCCGCAGGTGGGCGTGGGGCTCGGGATCGCGGTGATCGAGGATCCGGCGCCGGTGCCGGACGAGGTGCGGGTGGCGCGTGGGCGGGTGCCGCAGCCGTTCCGGGTGCTGGTCAATCCGTCGTACGAACCCGTCGGCGCCGGGCGCGCCGCGTTCTTCGAGGGCTGCCTCAGTGTGCCGGGGTGGCAGGCGGTGGTGGCGCGCCACGCGGAGGTGCGGCTGCTGGCGCTGGACGAGCACGGGCGGACCGTGGACGAGGTGTTCACGGGCTGGCCGGCCCGGATCGTGCAGCACGAGACGGACCACCTCGGCGGAATTCTGTATCTCGACCGGGCCGAGTTGCGCTCGCTGTCCTCCAACGCGGCGATGGCGGACCTGTGGTCCCAGCCGACGCCGGAGCGGGCGGCGTCGGCGTTGGGGTTCGAGCTGCCGTGAGCCCGGCGGTCCGGCCGGGCTCACGTGCCCACGTCCACACGGACCGGCCCCGTCAGTTGTCCCGGTACGTCTCCAGGAGCCTCAGCCACACCTCGCTGATCGTCGGGTACGACGGGACCGCGTGCCACAGGCGACTGACCGGCACCCGGCCGGCGACGGCGACGGTGGCCGAGTGGATCATCTCGCCGACGCCGGGGCCGACGAAGGTGACGCCGCGCACGATCTCGTCCTCCAGGTCGACCACCATGCGGGCACGGCCCTTGTAGCCGTCGCCGTACAGGCTCGAGCCCGCCACCGCGATGGGGACGTCGACGGCGCGGACGCGGTGTCCCGCCTGCTCGGCCTCGGCCAGGGTCGGGCCGACGGACGCGACCTCGGGGTCGGTGAACACCACCTGGGGCACGGCGTCGTGGTCGGCGGTCGCGGCGTGCGCGCCCCAGGGGTCGGACTCCAGGATCGGCACCCCGGGGGCGCGGGCGGCGATGGCGGCACCCGCGATGCGGGCCTGGTACTTGCCCTGGTGGGTGAGGAGGGCGCGGTGGTTGACGTCGCCGACGGCGTAGAGCCAGTCGTGGCCCTCCACCCGGAGGCTGTCGTCGACGGGAAGCCAGGAGCCCGGCTCGAGGCCGACGGTCTCCAGGCCGATGTCGCCGGTGCGGGGAGAGCGGCCGGTGGCGAAGAGGATCTCGTCGGCCTCCAGGCGGTCGCCGGTGTCGGTGACGGCGACGACGGTGCCGTTCTCGCGGGTGACGGACTCGACGGAGACGCCGGTGCGGACGTCCACACCGGCGTCGGTGAGCGCCTCGGCGACCAGTTCCCCGGCGAACGGCTCCATGCGGGCCAGCAGGCCGCCGTCGCCGCGTACCAGCATCGTCACCCGGGAGCCGAGGGCCTGCCAGGCGGTGGCCATCTCGACGGCGACGACTCCGCCGCCGACGACGAGGAGCCGGCCGGGTGCGCTCTCGGCGCTGGTGGCCTCGCGGCTGGTCCAGGGCCGTACCTCGGCGAGTCCGGGCAGCGGGGGCAGGGCGGCGGCGCTGCCCGTGCAGACGGCGACCGCGTGCCGGGCGGTCAGGGTCCGGCGGGTGCCGTCGGGGCCGGCCACCTCCACCGTGCGCGGTCCGGCGAGCCGTCCCTGGCCGCGGTACAGGTCGGCGCCGATGCCCTCCACCCACTGGACCTGGCCGTCGTCCTTCCAGTGCGAGGTGAACTCGTCGCGGCGGGCGAGGACGGCCGCGGCGTCGAGGGGTTCCTGGACCGCCCCGGCGAGGCCGGGCAGCCGGCGGGCGTCCGCGCGGGCGATGACCGGGCGCAGCAGGGCCTTGCTGGGCATGCACGCCCAGTAGGAGCATTCGCCGCCGACCAGTTCGCTCTCCACGATCGCGGTGGACAGCCCGGCCGCGCGGGTGCGGTCGGCGACGTTCTCCCCGACGGGGCCCGCGCCGATCACGACGACGTCGTACGTGAGGGAATCCGATTGCGTCATGGGGTCAGTCTGGTGGGTGGTGTGCGACGTGGCCACATGGGTACGTGCGCGGAATACCCACCAGGTCGGCAGTGTTGTGCCGACGGCTACTCCCCCGAAACCAGGAAGAGGGATTACCTCATGACCAGCACCGTGGAACTCACCAAGGAGAACTTCGACCAGACGGTCACGGACAACGAGTTCGTGCTGATCGACTTCTGGGCGGAGTGGTGCGGTCCGTGCAAGCAGTTCGGGCCGGTCTACGAGAAGGCCGCGGAGGCCAACCCGGACCTGGTGTTCGGCAAGGTGGACACCGAGGCGCAGCCCGAGCTGGCGCAGGCCTTCGGCATCAGTTCGATCCCGACGCTGATGATCGTGCGGGACCAGGTGGCCGTGTTCGCGCAGCCGGGCGCGCTGCCGGAGGCGGCCCTCACCGACGTGATCGGCCAGGCCCGGAACCTGGACATGGACGAGGTCCGCAAGGCGGTCGCCGAGCAGCAGGCCCAGGCCGGGCAGAACCAGAACGGCCCGGAAGGCCAGTAGCGGGCGGTTCGGCCCCCGGTCAGCTCGACTCCCGGTGCACCACCGTCGCGCCCAGCACCTTGTGGCGCTCGGGTGCGGCACCGGGGTCGTGCACGGCCCGGTCGACGAGTGCGGCCAGGTCGCGGCCCGCGGGCAGCTCGAGGTGGACGGTGCTGAGCCGGGGCCGCAGCAGCCGGCCCAGCATGAGGTCGTCGGCGCCGATGACGGCCGTGTCGCCGGGGACCTCGAGGCCCTCGTCCTGGAGGGCCCGCATCAGCAGCATCGCGTACTCGTCGTTGTACGCGAACACCGCGTCGAGTCCCAGGGGACGCCAGCGCGCCGCGAGGCGGGCGGCGTCCCCTTCGGCGTAGGCGAGGGGCAGCTCGGTGACGGTGGCGTCGGTGCCGGCGACCGCCTGGCGGGCGCCCGCGAGGCGCGGTGCCGAGAAGACGTCCAGGCCGCGTTCCGCGGGGACGACGACGCCGATGGTGCGGCGTCCGCGGTCGTACAGGTGGCGGGTCGCGCCGCGACCGACGCCCTCCTGGTCCGTGAGCAGGGCGTGCGCTCCGTCGACCGGCTCGGGGCCGAGGGTGAGGACCGCCCGGGCGCCGGAGCGTTTGAGGATCTCCACACCCCGTGGTCCGAGGTCGGAGGCGGGGGCGAGGACGGCGACCGGGCGCAGTTCGGCCCAGGCGCGGGCGGCCTCGTCGCCGTGCGCGCCGGCGGTGCCGTACTGCACGACGGTGTACTCGAGGCGGCCCAGGGCCCACTGGAGTTCGGCGACGAAGCGGCTGTAGAGCGGGCCCGCCGGGAAGGACGGCGCCGGCATCAGGACCATGCGGCTGTGCCCGGCGCGCAGTGAGCGGGCCGCGGCGTGCGGGACGTATCCCAGTTCCCGGGCGGCCTCGCGGACGCGGCGGCGGGTGGGTTCGCTGATCCGTACGGCGTCGGCGTTGTTGAGGACGTAGGAGACGGTCGCGCGCGAGACGCCGGCCAGGCGGGCCACATCGGCGCTCGTGGGGGCCGAGCGCGGTGCGGAGGGCTCGTGGGCGGGCTGATTCGGTATCTGCACCATGACGTACGGCATCCTGGCAGAAGCCGGGCGCGGGACGGCGGGCGGGGCGACGCCGGCGGAACGCTCAGGCCGTCTCGGCGGTCGCGGGGAACTCACCGCCGGCGTCCGGGGGGTCGGTACGGGTCACCCGTGCCACGAGGTCGATCCAGCCCGCCCGCACCCGTTCGGCGGGCAGCCCGCACTGCTGGGTGAGGTGGTGGATCAGGGCCGCGTCGAGGTAGGCCATCAGGGTGTGCGAGAGGAGTTCGCCGTCGGCGTCCGGCACGGCCTCCCGCAGCAGCAGCGCCACGTGCTGGCGCAGGAAACGGCGCGGGGCGAAGGTGTGGCGGCGTTCGGCGCTGGGTTCCCCGGCCAGGAGCAGGTCGAGCTGGTCGACGGAGCGGCTCAGCAGCGCGCAGCCGAAGGCGCGCAGCCGCTCGACGGGCGGTGCGCCGGGGCCCAGGGGCGGCGGACCGGTCAGGAGCGCGGCCTGGAACTTGCGCTCGGAGTGGTCGAGCATCGCCGCGAGCAGCCCGGTGCGGTCGCCGAAGCGGCGGAAGACCGTGCCCTTGCCCACGCAGGCCGCGGTGGCCACCGCCTCCATGGTGAGGGCGGCCGCGCCGTGCTCGGCGACCAAGCGTTCGGCGGCCTCCAGGAGCCGGGCGCGGTTGCGCGCGGCGTCGGCGCGCAGGCAGGGCTCGTCCGTGTCGGACCCGGTGCCGAGTTGCAGCAACTCGGGCGAGCCGGCGTTCTCCTGAGGCTGCGGGAAGGGCGGCGGGGAGGCGGACATGAAGCCAGCGTAAAGCATCGGGAAGAAAACTGGACCGCGGTCCGTTTGGGATGTTAGAAATTAAACGGACCTCGGTCCGGATCGTGGACCGCAAGGTCGCGGCCCGCCCGTCACCCTCTGTTCCATTACTGGGAGTACTCATGTCTGTCCGCATCCTTGCGCTCGTCGGCAGCCTTCGCGCCGGTTCGCACAACCGCCAGCTCGCCGAGGCTGCCGCCAAGTTCGCGCCGGAGGGCGCCGAGGTGCAGCTGTTCGAGGGGCTTGCCGAGATCCCCTTCTACAACGAGGACATCGACGTCGAGGGCAGCGTCCCGGCCGCTGCCGCGAAGCTGCGCGAGGCCGCCCAGGGCGCCCAGGCCTTCCTGCTCTTCTCGCCCGAGTACAACGGCACCATCCCGGCCGTCCTGAAGAACGCCATCGACTGGCTGTCCCGCCCGTTCGGCGCCGGCGCCTTCACCGGCAAGCCGGTCGCCGTGGTCGGTACCGCCTTCGGCCAGTACGGCGGCGTGTGGGCGCAGGACGAGGCCCGCAAGGCCGTGGGCATCGCCGGCGGCAAGGTGATCGAGGACATCAAGCTGTCCATCCCCGGCTCCATGACCCGCTTCGCCGAGACCCACCCGTCGGACGACGCCGAGGTCGCCGCGCAGCTGACCGAGGTCGTCGCCCGGCTGCACGGCCACGCGGACGAGGCCCTCGCCGCCTGACCGGCGCACACCTGACGCGTGGACCGGAGCTCGCCCGAGCTCCGGTCCACGCGTGTGTCAGGCCACCGCGGCGGCGGCCAGGGTGCGCAGTTCCTCGAGGGCGACCGCGACCGCGGTACGGCGGTGACCACCGCTGCGCGTGCAGGTCAGCAGCTTGCGGTGCGGCCGGTCGGCGCAGGGCACGCGGACGATCGGCAGGTCGGGGGTCAGCCGGGCGAGCCGGGGCACCAGCGCGACGCCGAGCCCGTGGGCGACCAGGTGGGCCGTGACGTTCCAGTCCACCGCGAGATGGACCACGTCGGGAGTGAACCCGGCGGCGCCGCACGCCGACATCACGTGCGTCCGGCAGGGACTCTGCGGCAGCGGCGCGATCCAGGCCTCGTGGGCCGCGTCGGCCAGGTCGGCCTCCCCCCGTCCGGCCAGTGGATGGTCCGCGGGGACGACCAGGTCGAACGGTTCGTCCAGGAGCGGTCGCTGTTCGAAGCGCGTGTCGGCCGACGGCGGGCTGGCCGGGGTCGCCTCCACCACCGCCAGGTCGCTCTCCCCCTCGAAGAGCAGGTCGAAGCTCTCCGCCACCTCGACCTCCCGGATCCGTACCGAGAGCCGGGGGTGCCGCTCGCGCAGCCGCGCCGCCATCGGGGCCAGCAGGACGGCGACGGCCACGGGGAACCCGGTGACCCGCAGCGGCCCGGCCGGGGCGCCCTCCCCCGCCCGCAGATCCTGTTCGGCCTCGTCCCAGCGGGCCTCGATCGCGTCGGCGTGTTCCAGCAGGCTCTCGGCGGCCGCGGTGAGCCGCACCCCGCGCCCCTGCGGCTCCAGCAGGTCGACGCCCAGGTCCCGGGCGAGCTGCCGGATCTGCTGCGAGGCGGCCGAGGTGGTGAAGTGCAGGGCGCGGGCCGCCGCCGTGACGGTGCCGTAGTGGGCGACGGCCCGGAGCACGTGCAGCCTGCGCAGATCAATCATGAAGTGCACGCTTCACGGTGGAGTCCGTAAAGTCAACCTGGACGTGAACGGATTCGTGGCCGCACCCTTGTCAGTGGCGCCACGGTGGGCCCGAACACCCACACCGGCATCCCCACGTACCACCGACGCACGAGGAGTCGCCATGCCCAGCACGACCGGTCTCGTCTGCCCGCACTGCGGGTGGCCCGACGGCGCCGAGCCCTTCCAGGTGGTGTCCGCCCATCCCACCGGGGCGGGCGGGACCCTGTGGACCCGGTGCGCCTGCGGTTCGCTCCAGGCCCGCGTCGTCGACGGACACGGCAGCCGGGTGGTCTCGCGCGGCAGGCCCACCCCGGCCGGCCGCTGAACCCCTACCAGGGCAGCGGGCCCGCCGCGTCGAAGAAGCCCCCGGTCGGTCCGTCCGGGCCCAGCCGGGCCGTGCGGACGATGACCTCGGCACCCTCGGCCACGGTCTGCGTACCGGTGTTGCCGTTCAGGTCGGTCGCGGTGAAGCCGGGCTCGACCGCGTTGATCCGCATCCCCGGGAACGCCTTGGCGTACTGCACGGTCAGCGCGTTCACCGCGGTCTTCGACGCCGGGTAGGCGAGCCCCGGGTAGCCGTACCCCGGGCTCCCGGGCGAGCCGAGTCCGGTCAGCGAGGCCAGCCCGCTGCTCACGTTGACCACGACGGGCGCGGCGGAGCGGCGCAGCAGCGGCAGGAAGGCGTGCATCACGCGGACCAGGCCGAAGACGTTGGTATCGAAGACAGTGCGCAGCAGGCCGGCGGTCGTGCCGTCCGCACCGGTCACGGTGTTGTGCTCGCCGCGCTCCTCGATGCCCGCGTTGTTGACCAGGACGTCGAGGCCGCCGTCGGCCGCCACGGCCCGCACGGCGGCGGCCACCGACGCGTCGTCGGTGACGTCGAGGACGAGGGGGCGCGCGCCCAGTTCCGCGGCGGCGCGGCGGCCGCGCTCGGGGTCGCGGGCGGCGGCGTAGACGGTGTGGCCGGCGGCGACGAGGCGGCGGGCCGTCTCGAAGCCGAGGCCCTTGTTGGCTCCGGTGATCAGTGTGGTCGTCATGGGTCCAGCGTGCGGCGCGCCCGTGCGGGCAGCCAGGCGTCCCGTGTTCCTGGGACCGCGGGTACCAGGAACACGGGGCGCACGAGGTGTTCACTGGGGGCATGACGGCTACGGAGTTCGGGCGGGCGTTGCGGCTGCGCAGGGACCGGGTCCCGCCCGGGGCGGCCGGACTGCCCTCCGGCGGGCACCGGCGGGCGGCGGGGCTGCGGCGCGAGGAGCTGGCCCTGCTGGCCGGTGTCTCCGTCGACTACGTGACCCGCCTCGAACAGGGCCGGGCGGCCCACCCGTCGGCCCAGGTCGTCGAGGCCCTCGTACGGGCGCTGCGGCTGCCGGCCGAGGAGCGCGCGCATCTGTTCCGGCTGGCCGGGCTGGTGCCGCCGGGCCCCGAGACGGTCCCCGCGTACATCCCGCCGAGCGTCCACCGGCTCCTGGACCGGCTGGCCGCCACCCCGGTGGCCGTGTACGACGCGGCGTGGACGCTGCTGCTCGCCAACCCGCCCTACGCGGCGCTGATGGGCGACCCCTCCCGGTGGCGCGGCCCGGAGCGCAACGGCGTGTGGCGCAACTTCGTCGGCCCGGGCAGCCGGGCCCGGTACACGCCCGGGGAACGGCGTGCCTTCGAGGCGGCACTCGTCGCGGACCTGCGCGCCACCTCGGCCCGCTATCCCGCCGACCGCGCCCTCGCCCGGCTGGTCACGGAGCTGTGTGACCGCAGCGAGCGGTTCGCCGAGCTGTGGCGGGCGGACGCGGTGGGCCGGCACGAGGCGGCACGCAAGACCGTCGACCATCCGCGGGTCGGACCGGTCACCCTGGACTGCGACGTGCTCGGCGTGGCCGGCAGCGACCTGCGGATCATGGTCTACACGGCCGAGCCGGACACCGCCGACGCGGAACGGCTCGCCCTGCTCACCGTCCTGGGCACCCAGGAACTGGTGGAGTAACCGCTGGGCTCACCGGCAGGCGGGCGGGCGTCACTCCTGCTCCTGCCCCCTCGTGGCCCACAGGCTGGTCGCCGTGGTGACCGCGAGGACCAGCACGATGAACCCGAGCGAGAAGGGGATGCCGATCTCGGGCACGTGCACGCCTGACTCGTGCAGGGCGTGGAGCACCAGTTTGACGCCGATGAAGCCGAGGATCACCGACAGGCCGTAGGAGAGGTGGACGAGCTTCCTCAGCAGGCCGCCGATGAGGAAGTAGAGCTGGCGCAGGCCCATCAGGGCGAACGCGTTCGCCGTGAACACGATGTACGGGTCCTGCGTCAGACCGTAGATGGCGGGGATGGAGTCCAGGGCGAACAGGACGTCGGTGAACCCGATGGCGAGCATCACGACCAGCATCGGGGTCATGACCCGCCTGCCGTTCTCCTCCACCCACAGCCTGGTGCCGTGGTAGCGGTCGGCGACGCCGAAGCGGCGCTCGATCGACTTCAGCAGCTTGTTCTCCTCGTACTCCTCCTGCTCGTGCCCGCCCTTGCGGGCGTCCTGGATCAGCTTCCAGGCGGTCCAGATCAGGAAGGCGCCGAAGAGGTAGAACGCCCAGGAGAAGGCGGAGATGATCGCGGCACCGGCCGCGATGAACACGGCGCGCAGCACCAGGGCCACCAGGACGCCGACCATCAGCACCCGCTGCTGGTACTGCGAGGGCACCGCGAACTTCGTCATGATCAGGACGAAGACGAAGAGGTTGTCCACGCTGAGCGACTTCTCGGTGATGTATCCGGCGAAGAACTCGCCGCCCGGCCCGCCGCCGCCGAACACGATCAGCCCCACCCCGAACAGAGCGGCCAGCACCACCCAGACGGCCGTCCAGATCCCGGCCTCGCGCAGGGACACGTCGTGCGGCTTGCGGCCGATGAAGAAGTCGGCGGCGACGAGGACGCACAGGCCCGCGACGGTCAGCAGCCAGACGCTGGTCGAGACGTTCACCGGTGCTCCTCGTGCGGGACGGGACCTTGTGTCGGGCAGGGGCGCGTTCGGGACGGGCCGCGTTCGGGGTTGCTCCTGATCAGAGTGTTTCCGGGATGCCGGGCAGGCAACCCGGCACCGTGCGCGGCCCCGCGCACCGAAACCGGCCCGCGCCGGGGCTTCGCCGACGTGACGGGAGTTCCGGATGACTCTTCGGCCCTCGCATCCGCACCCCGCCCGCCGGGGCCCGCGCCCTGCCCCGGGACACCGACCGGCTGCTGGCCGCGGGGCGCTGCATCTCCGGGACACACGTGGCGCACTCGTCGTACCGAGTGATGCCCATCGCCATGGCGACCGGGCACGCCGCCGGGGTGTGCGCCGCGCTGACCGTGCGGCACGGGCGCGGACCGCGCGGGCTGCCCTACCGGCTGGTCCAGCGCGAACTGCCGCGGCAGGGGGCGCGGCTGCGGACGGGACCCGAGTGAGAGTCCGCCGACGGGACTCCGGCCGGCTCAGCTCGCCCAGTCCAGCAGGCGTTCCCGTTGCTCGGGGGCGCGCAGGTGGGCGAGGGACTCCTTCTCCAGCTGGCGGACGCGTTCGCGGGTGAGGCCCACGTGCTGGGCGACCTGTTGCAGGGTGCGGGGGCGGCCGTCGTGGAGGCCGTAGCGCAGGCTGAGGATCAGGGACTCGCGGGGGGCGAGGGTGCCGACGGCCTCCCGCAGTTCCGCCGCGAGTGCCTGGAACTCGGCGACCTCGGGGGCGCGCAGCACCTCGGTGTCGGGGATGAGGTCGCCGACGACGGTGTCGCCGGTCTCGTCCACGGGGGTGTCCAGGCTGACCGCGTCCCGTCCGACCCTGCGCAGCCAGACGACCTTGTCCGCGTCGATGCCGCTCTCGGCGGCGACCTCCTCGGTGGTCGGCTCGCGGTCGAGGCCCGCGCGGAGCTTGCGATCGGCCTTGGCCAGCTTCTGGAGCTGCTCCACGACGTGGACCGGCAGCCGTACCGTGCGGGCGTGGGTGGCCAGACCCCGCTCGATGGCCTGGCGGATCCACCAGGTGGCGTACGTGGAGAACTTGAAGCCCTTGGTGTGGTCGAACTTCTCCACGGCCCGGATCAGTCCGAGGTTGCCCTCCTGAATGACGTCGAGGAGGGGCAGCCCGCGGTGGGCGTGGCGCTTGGCCATCGACACCACGAGGCGCAGGTTGGCCCGCACCATGTGGTCCTTGGCCGCCTGGCCGTCGTGGACCGCTGCCTCCAGCGCACGGCGCCGCCCCGGGGCCGGTGCGGGCTCGCCGGTGTCGGCCGCCTCCAGTTCCTCCCTGGCCCGGACGCCGGCCTCGATGCGGGTGGCGAGGCGGACCTCGTCCTCGGCGGTCAGCAGGGGCGTGGCCCCGATCTGGGTCAGGTACTGGCCGAGCAGGTCGGGTTCCTCGTCGGGTTCGGGGATCCGGCTGCGCAGCCGCGCGGTACGGGTGGTGGCGCGGCGGTCGTCCCGGGTGCGTGCCGCGGGGGTGCGTGCCTTGGGCGCCATGTCGTTTCCTCCGTCCCCTTGCGGATCACAGGATCACAGGGTTGCGCTCCCGCGTTCGTCCCTCAGCCTGCGGGTCACCACCAGCAGGTCGGCGGCCGCCAGCAGGGCGAGCGCCCCGCACACGACGGCGACGACCACGAGGGTGCCGCGGCCGGGGCTGTCGCCGGAAGCGGCGTCGGCGGCCCACACGCCGAAGTACGCGGCCCCCGCGAGGAACAGCGGCAGGAAGACCGCCGACAGCAGCAGTCTCAGCCGCAGCGCGCTCTGCGCGCGGACCGGTTCGGTGCCGGTGCGCGGGGAGCGGCGGCCGACCGCGCCGGAACGGGACCGGGGGTCGCGTTCCGTGGCCCGGTGCGGGCTCCGTCGGTCGCTCATGCCGTTCCTCCCCGGCGGTGGGGGGTGTCAGTGGCCGGGTGCGGCCCGGCTGATGTCCGCGAGGGCGGAGCGCGGGTCGTCGGTGGCGGCGAGGTCACCGAGGGTGACCACGCCCACGGGGACGCCGCCGTGCTCGACGACGGGGAGCCGGCGCACCGCGTGCCGGCGCATCAGCTCGGCGGCGCGGTCGGTGGTGTCGTCGGGTCCGAGGGTGACCACGGGCGGGGGTGTGCACACCGCGCCGACCGTGGTGGTGTCCGGGTCCCGTCCGTCGGCGACGCCGCGGAGCACGATGTCGCGGTCGGTGAGCACGCCGAACAGATCGCAGTCGTAGGTCACCAGGACGTCGCCCACGTCCTCCTCGCGCATCAGCCGGGCCGCTCGCGCCACCGTCGTCATGGGCTCGACGGCCACCGCGGCCGGTGACATCACGTCTCGGATGCGCCGTGTCATCTCGCGCCTCCCGGGGTGTCGGTACGGGATTGCCTGCGGGCCGCGTAGCCCTCGCCCGGCCCGGTAAACCGCCGCGCGCCGACCGGTTCAGCCCAGGTCGATCAGGGCCAGGCCGATGTCGGGGCGGTGGGTCTTGGCCAGCTCGGCCGGGCTGTCCCGCACGACGACCTCCAGGGTCGGCCAGACCCGGCCGGACAGCAGGTGGCCGCCGCGGGTGGAGCCGTCGGACAGGCCCAGTACGGCGTGCAGGTGCGGGGTCGGTCCGTCGTCGGCGACGGCGATGTCCCCGATCAGGGACAGCACCTCGCACTGCTCCTGGACCGGGAGGGGCCGGTAGTCCTTGGCCTGCCGGTCGAACCAGCCGACGACCGCCTCGGAGAAGGCGCCCACGGCGGTCACCTGGGAGGCCCCCAGCGACCGGTCGCGGGCGAAGGCGGTGAGTTCGGCGACCGCGTCCTCTCCCTGGTCGAGCACCACCACGTACACCGCGGACGGACCGTCCTGGACCTGCTGCCACTTCATGGCCCGGCGGGTACCCGGCGGGGCCGGGGCAACCCCGGTCGGCGTCCCGCCCGGACCGCCCGCGCCCGGGGCGAGCCGTGGCACGGCCTCGGCGCGCGTCGAGGAGCCGGCGGCGGTGCCGGGGAACGCGTGACGGCGGCGGTCCCGCCGCGCCGGTCCGCCGCCGTCAGGCGTCGAGTGCCCGGCGGATCGCGGCGAGCCACCCGTCGACCGGTCCGAAGGTGAGCAGTCCGCTGCCCGCGCCCGCGAGTTCGCCGGCCGCGGGCAGCAGTCTGTCGTACGTCCGCCGTAGGGCCGGGCGGTCGCCGAGGCCGAGGGCGACCGCGGCCTCGGCGCAGCACAGGGCCTCGTAGAGGAGGTCGGGCGGTGGTTCGGGCAGGGCCCGCAGGGCGCCGCGGGCCTCGGTGTCACGTCCCTCGGCCAGCAGGGCGAACGGCTCGGCCCAGGGCCGGTACGGACCCCAGTCGGCGCGCGGGTCCACCCGGGCGGGCCGGCCGCGGGCCAGGCGCAGGCCGAGCAGGGCGAGGGGCAGCAGCCCGCGTTCCAGACCCGGCATCCCGGCGCCGTCGAGCCGTGCGGCGGCCGAGCGGTAGGCGGCCTCGGCGCTGTCGTGGGAGCCGCCGGACGCGTCGGAGGAGGCGTCGGAAGCGTCGGAGGAGGCGTCGGAAGCGTCGGCGGAGACGGCCTCGCGCAGCGCCCGGTACCAGGAGGTGAAGACGCCCACGAGGGGGCGTTCGTGCCGTTCGGCGAGGCGGTCCACGGCCCTCGCGTGCGCGTCGGCGGCGGTGAGGTCGGCGAGGGCCGCGCGGGCCTGGAGCCGGATCAGGTGGCCGAGCACCTCGTGGTTGACCAGGCCGTGCCGGGCCCCGAGGGCGGTGAGTTCGGCGCCGATCGCGTCGCGGCGCGGAGCCAGTCCGGCGCGGGTGCAGGACTGCATGAAGACGCCGTTGAGGGCGAAGGCCAGCAGCGCCGGGTCGTCCAGGCGGCGGGCGATCTCCTCGGCCTCGGCGGCCGCCCGCGGCCCACGCGGGGAGCGCACGCCCCGGGACTCCAGGGCGACGGTGGCCAGCAGTCGGCAGCGCGCCGTGTCGGCGGTGGGGTCCTCCGGCAGGGCGGCGAGGGTGCGTTCGGCCGCCGCGACGATCCGCCGGGCCAGCTCGGGATCGTCGCCTCGGGTCCAGTTGGCGGGGACGTCGTAGGCGCCGATCACGCGGGCCGTGAGTTCCGCGTCACCCGTCTCCTCCGCGGCCTGGACCGCCGTCATCCGGTGCTCCCGGGCGGCCTCGAGGCCACCGCCGCCGGTGACCGCGAGGCCGCGCAGCAGACCGACGGTGGATTCCAGGCGGGCCCGGGCGCCGGCGGCCACGGTGCGGTCGTACGCCTCGGTCGTGCGGGCCCACAGCCGGGCCGCCGCGTCCGCCGGTTCGCCGGGCGGGTCCAGGTCCGGGTCCTGGGCGAGGATGCCGGCCTCCAGGCGGCGCAGCCGGGGTCCGGGGTCGATGCCCAGCCGTCCGGCCAGCAGGGCGCGGGCCCGGCGCAGCACGGCGAGGGCGTCCGCCTGCCGTCCGGTCCGGTACAGGGCGAGCGCGAGCAGGCGCCAGGACTCCTCGCGCCAGGGGTGCTCGGTAAGGTGCGCGTCGAGATCGGGCACCGCCTCGGCGGCCCGGCCGAGTTCCACCAGCAGTTCCGCCCGGCGTTCGACGGCGCGCAGCCGCAGTTCGGTGAGCCGGGAGCGTTCGCCGCGGGCCCAGTCCTCCGCGCCGAACTCGGCGTAGGCGGGCCCCCGCCACTCCCCCAGGGCCGCCCGCAGCCGTTCGGGCGCCTGGGCGGCCGGCAGCCGGTCGGCCTCGGTGATGGCGGCCTCGAAGCGCCACGCGTCCACGGCGTCCGGCGCGGCGCGCAGGGCGTAGCCGGGGCCCTCGGTGACCAGCAGCCGGGCCGGGGCGCGCGGCGGGCGGTCGGGCTCGAGGGCGCGGCGCAGGTCGCCGACGAAGGTGCGTACCGCTCCCACGGCCCGGGGCGGCGGCGCCTCCCAGAGGTCCTCGACCAGGCGGGCGACCGGGACGACCCGGCGCCGGGCCAGGATCAGCCGGGCGAGCACAGCCCGGTGCCGGGGGCCCTTGAGGGCGAGCACGTCGGGGCCGCGTCCGGCGGTGACCGCGCCGAGCACACCGAACGTGACCGCTTCCATGTTCCGTGTCCGTCCGCTCCGCTCCGCCACCGTTCGTGCGCTCACCACGGTACGCGCGCGGGACGGTGCGCGGCCGGTCGGTGACCGGCCGCCGATCGGTGCCGATCGGTGCTGATCGTTGCTGATCGGTTGCTGATTCGCGCACGGCAGGGTCGGGGACATCGCCCACGCGCTGTGGGCGGAGCGCGAAGCACCGAGAAAGAGAAGGGCACGACCAGCCATGGAACCGACCATCCCCGGCTTCACCCACGACCGCGTGACGGTCGCCGACGGCATCGGCCTGCACGTGGCCACGGGCGGCACCGGCAGCCCCGTCGTGCTGCTGCACGGCTTCCCCCAGACCCACCTGATGTGGCGGCACGTCGCCGCCGACCTGGCGGCCGACCACACCGTCATCTGCCCCGACCTGCGCGGTTACGGCGCCAGCGACAAGCCCGCCGACCCGGACGGCACCGCGTACGCCAAGCGGACCATGGCCGCCGACGTGGTCGCCCTGGCGCGGGAGCTGGGGCACGAGCGGTTCGCGCTGGCCGGTCACGACCGGGGCGCGCTGGTCGCGGTGCGCGCCGGGCTCGACCATCCGGACGCGGTGACGCACCTGGCCGCGCTGGACGTGCTGCCGACGCTCGACATGTGGGACGTCCTGCACGGCACGACGGCCGCGGTGGGCTTCCACCTGTACCTGATGGCGCAGCCGCCCGGGCTGCCGGAGCAGCTGATCGGCGCCGCGCCGGACGCGTTCTTCGGTCACTTCCTCGACCTGTGGACCCGGGACCCGGACGCCCTGCCCGCCGACGTCCGCGCCGCCTACCTGAAGGCGTCGCGCGAGGCGGTGCCCTCGATCGTGGCCGACTACCGTGCCTCGGCCGGCGTCGACGTGGACCACGACCTGGCGGACCGGGAGAACGGCAACCGGCTGCGGATGCCGGTGACCGTCCTCCAGCAGGACTGGGGCGCCGCCCTCGGGTACGACGCCGCCGCGCTGTGGCGGGCGTGGGCGCCGGACCTGCGGCATGAGACCGTGGGCTGCGGACACTTCATGGCGGAGGAGGCGCCGGACGAGGTCGCGGGGGCGCTGCGGGCACTGCTGGCCCGGTAGGGACACCGGCCGCGGCAGCTGCTGCTGCCGCGGCCGACGCGGGGAAGGGGCCCTCAGCGGGCTCCGGGCACGTCCTCCGTGACGCCGTTCAGCGGCGAGGCCGGGTCACTGCCGTAGGGGCGGGTGAAGGCCTCCATGCCGTGCCCGGACGGGTCGGTGAAGTACACGCCCCGGCCGCCGTCGTTGCGGTTGATCCGGCGCGGGTGCCGGCCGTGCGGGTCGGCCTGGATGGGTGTCCCGCCCTCGACGAGCCGGGCGAGGACGCCGTCGAACTCGTCCTCGGAGACGAGGAACGCGTAGTGCTGCACGGGGATGTCGATGTCGACGGTGGCGAAATCGAGGGTGACGCCGTTGGCGGTCGTCAGGGGCAGGAACATCCCGGCCGGCTCGCCGACCTCGAGACCGAGGATCGTGGCGAGGAAATGGGCGGACTTCTCCCGGTCGCGGGAGAGAACGATGGTGTGGTTGAACTGGACTGACACGGGTCAATGCCTCCACGGGCATCTCCGCGGCGCCTCCATGCCTCACCCGGACGGTGACCGGCACGCGATGCCGCGCGGTGATCATACGTCCGGGTCCGCCCCTCTGCCCAGGGTTCAGCCGGACTGGTCGCTGTCCTTCATCGCCCCCCAGCCGTGCCAGCGCTCCACCTCGACGAAGGCGCTGACCCGGGGGCGCTTCCGGTCCGGGTACGGGTTGCCGGTGTAGTGCCGGGCGAGCCGGTCGATGCCGGAGAGGTCCTCGTCGTCGCGCATCTCGGCGACCCGGCCGATGAGGGTGACGTGTGTGTACCAGTCGTCGCCCGCGAGGACGGTGAGGGTGACGCGCGGGTCGCGGCGCAGGTGTCCGAGGCGTACCCGGCCCGCGTCGAGGTTGATCAGCACGCGGCCGTCGTCGTCCCACGCGTACCAGGTGGGCGTGGAGACGGGGGCGCCGTCCGAGCGCAGGGTGGCCATGACGCACGGGTTGGGGCGGCGCAGCAGCTCGACGGCCTCGGACGGCAGCGGCGGCTTGGACATGCGGGCTCCTCGGGATTCGGTGTGGTCCGGCACCGGGTCCGGTCGCCGGTCTGAGTGTGCTCTCGTGCACCCGGTACCCCGGGCGGGCTCAGTCGCTCGCCTTCTCCTCGAAACTGGCGAAGTAGGCCGCCGCCATGTCCTCGTCGCCGTGTCCCTGTGCGGCGGCCCGGGCGAAGCGTTCCGCACCGGCCGCGGCGAGATCCAGCCGGACTCCGTTCGCCTCCCCGGCCTCGACGATCAGGCGGGCGTCCTTCTCGGCGGTGGCGACGGCGAACTGGGCGGGCGTGAGCGCGCCGTCGCGGATCAGGCCGGCCTTGGCGCGCAGGTAGCCCATGTCGAGCGGGCCGCCCGCGATGGCGTCGAAGAAGCCGTCCGGGTCCACGCCCAGCGCCTTGGCGAGCGACAGGGTCTCGCCGACCGCGTTGGTGGCGGCGAGGACCCAGCTGTTGGCCACCAGTTTCAGCCGGGTCGCGCTGCCCGCCGCCCCGTCCTCGCCGGTCCACACGGTGCGGGAGCCGACGGCGTCGAACACGTGCGTCACCCGCTCCCGCGCCTCGCCGGGCCCCGCCGCCAGCACCAGCAGCCGCCCGGCCTCGGCGGGCTGCCGGGTGCCGAGGACGGGGGCGTCGAAGAAGACGAGGCCGTGCTCGTGGGCGAAGGCGGCCAGGTCGGCGACCGCGTCGACGCCCGCGGTGGTGGACTGCGCCCACACGGTGCCGGGAGCAAGACCGGGCGCGGCCCGCCGCATGACGTCGAGGGCGGCCGGGCCGTCGTACAGCATCGTGAGGACGACGTCGGCGCCGCGTACCGCCTCCTCCGGGCTGCCGGCGACGTGCGCGCCGTCGGCGGCCAGCGGCTCGGCCTTGTCCCGGCTGCGGTTCCAGACCCGGACGGTGTGTCCGGCGCCGGCGAGGTTGCGGGCCATCGCGGCACCCATGATGCCGGTGCCCAGGACGCTCACGGTGAGCTGGTCGGTCATGACGTCGCCTTCTGCCTCGGACGGGGTTGCCGGGGCCAGCCTGCCACTCGGCGCGGGTCCCCGCGCGTCCGCGCGGCGACGTCCCGTACGGTACGGCCGTGAGCGCCTTCACCGACGACATCGACAGCAACGGCGAGACCGTCCCCGGCCGTTACGGACCCTCCGCCACCACCGAGGCCGACCCGCGGGAGGTGGGCCGGGTGCGGACCGAGTACTCCCCCGCGCACGACGGCGACCCCGATCCCGGCGAGATCGTGTGGACGTGGGTGCCCTACGAGGAGGCGGACGGCCGGGGCAAGGACCGGCCGGTGCTCGTCGTGGCGCGTGAGGCGGCCGGGACCGTGCTGGCCGTGCAGCTGTCCAGCAAGCGGCACGACGGTGACCGGGAGTGGGTGCCGATCGGGAGCGGGCCGTGGGACCGTTCCGGGCGCGACTCCTGGGTCGACGTGGACCGGGTGCTGCGCCTGCACGACGCCGGGATGCGCCGCGAGGCGTGCGCCCTGGACCGGATGCGCTTCGACCTCGTACGGCAGCGGCTGCGGGAGCGCTACGGCTGGAGCTGAGCGGGGCGGCCCGCGCCCTCCGGGAAGGCGCGCTCGAACGCCGCCCGGACGAGCCCGCCCGGGGCGCGGTCCAGGATGCCGAACGCCACCTGTTCGAAGGCACCGTCGAACCGTCCGCCGGGCCCTAGCAGTGTCCGGAACGCGCCCGCCACCTGGGCGGGGTCGTTGCGGAACACCCCGCAGCCCCAGGCGCCCAGCACGAGGCGCCGGTACCCGTGGGCCGCGGCGGTCTCCAGCACCCGCTCGGCGCGCACCGCGAGCGCGGCGGGGAGTTCCGCGGCGCGTTCCGGGGCCGTGCGCAGCACCACGCCCGCGTTGGGCGCGGCGGAGGTGAGGAATCCGGCCGCGAACGGCTCGTCCAGCAGGCGGCCGCGGTCGTCGCGGAAGACGGGCACGCCGGGCGAGTGGACGACGCGGTCCGTGTAGAACGGGTCACGGTGGGCGCGGTGGTGGTCGTACAACCCGCGCGCCCGCAGCAGGCAGGTGTAGAGGGCGGAGGCCCGGCACAGGGCCTCCTCCTGGGCCTGAGCGCCGCTCAGGTAGCCGCCGCCGGGGTTGCGCGCCGAGGCGAAGTTGAGCACGGCGACCTCGCCGCCGAGGCGGCGGGCGGCCTCCAGGCTGCTCTCGCCGGTGACCTCGAAGAGCGTCCGCAGCGGGGCGGTGGAAGGGACCTCGACGGGCTCCGGTCCGTACATCCGGGTGCCGTCCCGGGCCGCCTCGACCGCCGCCGCGACGGACACCTCGCGGCCGTCGGACGTGCGGTAGGCCCCGGCGGCGACGATCTGCTCGGTCCGCTGTGCGATGCCCCGCAGGCGCGCGCTCACGGCGCCACCCCCGTGGACGCCGTGACCGCGTGCCGCGCGGTCTCCCCCGTCGTGCTCATGCGGGAATCCTGGGCGATGCTGAGGATGCGGTGCAACGGAGTTTCCCGACCGGCGAACCACGGGGAAAGCCCCCGGAAACGGGCGGATCGCGGAGATTACCGAGTGGGAACGTCCCGAATTGCACCCTTGTGCGGAGCGGCACGAGGGTCTTGGGTGGGACGAGTGTGCCGGCCCGGCCCACCACAGAAGGGCCGGCGGCATGGTGGAATCTCAGGAGGATCCCGACATGTCCGATTCGGTTGGGGGCTGTGTCCGGCCCCGTACCGCCGTCAGTGAGGCCGAGGTCGAGGCACTGGTCCACGGCATCTGCTTCAAGACCGGGCCGCCCAGGCTCCTCGGCGTCGAGGTGGAATGGCTCGTCCACGAGCTGCGCGCGCCGCGGCTCCCCGTGTCACCCGAACGGCTCCACGCGGTGTACACCGCGCTGCGGGCCGTGCCCCTGAGGTCGGCGCTGACCGTCGAACCCGGCGGCCAGCTGGAGCTGAGTTCGCTCCCCGCCGCCTCCCTGACGGAGTGCGTCCGCACCGTCTCCGCCGACCTCGACGCCGTCCGTGCCGTGCTGCGCGAGGACGGCCTCGGCCTGGTCGGCCTCGGCCACGACCCCTGGCACCGGCCGCGCCGCTACCTGCGGCAGCCCCGCTACGACGCCATGGAGTCCTGCCTCGACCGCACCGGCCCCGGTGGCCGCTTCATGATGTGCGCCTCCGCCTCGGTGCAGGTGTGCGTGGACGCGGGGTACGAGGAGCCCGGGCCGCTGGGCCATGTACGCCGGTGGTGGCTGGCCCATCACCTGGGCGCGGTCCTGCTGGCCGCGTTCGCCAACTCACCGCTGTCCGGCGGCCGGCCCACCGGCTGGCGGTCCACCCGGCAGCTGCGGTGGACGCAGATCGGCGCGGGCCGGGCGGGCGGCCCCCCGCTGACCACCGACCCGCGCGGCACCTGGGCGCGGCACGTGCTGGACGCCCCGGTGATGTGCGTACGCCGGGACGGCGGCCCGTGGGACGTGCCGGAGGGCCTGACCCTGCGGGAGTGGACCCGTGAGCTGGTGCCGAGGCCGCCGACCCGGGAGGACCTGGACTACCACCTGACCACGCTCTTCCCGCCGGTCCGGCCGCGCGGCCACCTGGAGCTGCGCATGATCGACGCGCAGCCCGGCGACGACGGCTGGATCGTGCCGCTGGCGGTGACCGCCGCGCTGTTCGACGACCCGGAGGCCACCGAGACCGCCTACCGGGCCGTCAAGCCCCTGGCCGAGCGCACGCTCGGGCTGCCGGCGCCGCACAATCCGCTGTACGAGGACGCGGCCCGGGCCGCCCTGACCGACCCCGAGCTGCGCGAGGCGGCCGTCACCTGCTTCACCGCGGCGCTCGCCGCACTGCCCCGGCTCGGCGCGGGTCCCGAGGTGACGGACGCCGTCGCCGGGTACCTGGAGCGCTACGTCCTGAGGGGCCGCTGCCCCGCCGACGATCTGCTGGACACGCCGGGCGGCGCAGACCGTGGCCCGCACGGGAGGGAGACCCGCTCATGACCGACTCCACGGACGCGCCCACGACCGCCACCGCCGAGACGCTGCGGGAGCGGGCCCTGACCACGCTCGTCACCGCCCGGGAGCGCACCACGCTGCTGACCGGTTGTGTGGAGGGCCCCGACCTGACCGCCCAGGTGTCGCCGCTGATGTCCCCGCTGGTGTGGGACCTGGCGCACATCGGCAACCAGGAGGAGCAGTGGCTGCTGCGGGCGGTCGCCGGACAGGAGGCGATACGCCCGGAGATCGACAGCCTGTACGACGCCTTCGAGCACCCGCGCTCCGAGCGGCCGAGCCTGCCGCTGTTGTCGCCCGCCGAGGCCCGCCGGTACGCGGCGGACGTGCGCGGACGGGCCCTGGACGTGCTGGAGCGGACCGCGTTCGACGGGACGCGGCTGACGGAGGCGGGCTTCGCCTTCGGCATGATCGCCCAGCACGAGCAGCAGCACGACGAGACCATGCTGATCACGCACCAGTTGCGCAGGGGCCCTCAGGTCCTGACCGCACCCGATCCGGACCCGCTCCCCCTGTTCACCGGTCCGGTCGAAGTCCTGGTGCCGGGCGGCCCGTTCACGATGGGCACGTCGACCGAGCCGTGGGCCCTGGACAACGAACGGCCCGCGCACCGGCGCGAGGTGGCACCGTTCCACATCGACACCACCCCGGTGACCAACGGCGCGTACCTGGCGTTCATCGACGACGGCGGCTACGACGACCCGCGCTGGTGGACCCCCGAGGGCTGGGACCACGTCCGCCGGCACTCCCTCGCCGCCCCGCTGTTCTGGCGCCGGGACGGCGGACAGTGGCTGCGCCGCCGCTTCGGGGTGACCGAAGCGGTCCCGGCCGACGAGCCGGTGCTGCACGTGTGCTGGTACGAGGCCGACGCGTACGCCCGCTGGGCGGGGCGCCGGCTGCCCACCGAGGCCGAATGGGAGAAGGCGGCACGGTACGACCCGGCCGGCGACCGCGCCATGCGCTATCCGTGGGGCGACGCCGACCCGGGCCCGGAGCACGCCAACCTCGGACAGCGGCACCTGCGCCCGGCGCCCGCGGGCAGCTACCCGGCCGGCGAGTCGCCGCTCGGCGTGCGGCAGTTGATCGGCGACGTGTGGGAGTGGACGTCGAGCGACTTCACCCCGTACCCGGGCTTTGGGGCGTTCCCGTACCGGGAGTACTCGGAGGTGTTCTTCGGCCCCGAGTACAAGGTGCTGCGCGGCGGTTCCTTCGCCGTGGACGCCGTGGCCTGCCGGGGCACGTTCCGCAACTGGGACTACCCGATCCGGCGGCAGATCTTCTCCGGGTTCCGCACGGCCCGCTCGGCGGAGGCCGTCTGATGTGCCGTCACCTGGCCTACGTGGGCCCCGCGGAGCCGCTCGGCGGCCTCCTCGTGACGCCGCCGCACGGTCTGTACCGCCAGTCCTGGGCGCCCCGGCACCAGCGGTACGGCACGGTCAACGCCGACGGGTTCGGCGTCGGCTGGTACGCCGAGGGCGATCCGGTGCCCGCCCGGTACCGGCGGGCCGGCCCGATCTGGGCGGACCAGTCCTTCGCCGACCTCGCGCGGGTGGTGCGCACCGGTGCGCTGCTGGCCGCCGTACGGGACGCGACGCTGGCCGGCGCCGACGCGGAGGCGGCCGCGGCCCCGTTCGCCGCGGGGACGTGGCTGTTCAGCCACAACGGTGCCGTGAAGGGCTGGCCCGACTCGCTGGCGCCGGTGGCCGCGACACTGCCGCCCGGGGAGCTGCTGGCGCTGGAGGCGCGCAACGACTCGGCGCTCGTGTGGGCGCTGGTCCTGGCCCGGCTGCGGGCCGGGGACGACGAGGGCCGGGCGCTGTCCGAGACGGTCCTGGAGGTCGCCGCGGCGGCCCCGGCCTCCCGGCTCAACCTGCTCCTCACCAACGGCTCCACCGTCACCGCCACCACCTGGGGCGACACCCTCTGGTACCTGTCCCGCCCGGGTGGCGGCACGGTCGTCGCCTCGGAGCCGTACGACGACGACCCCGGCTGGCAGGAGGTCCCCGACCGCACCCTGCTGGCGGCGAGCCGCGCGGACGTGCGACTGACCCCGCTCAAGGACCCGGGCGAGACCGCCTCCGCAGACGCTTTCGTCTCTTCGCATACGAAGGAGCCCCGCACGTGAGCCAGTTCCGTCTGACCCGGACGCTGCCCGAGGACGCCACGGACGCCGCCCTGCGCGACGACGTCCTGGCCGGCCTGACCAGCACGCCCAAGTGGCTGCCGCCGAAGTGGTTCTACGACGCGCGGGGCAGCGAGCTGTTCGAGGCGATCACCGCGCTGCCCGAGTACTACCCGACCCGGGCCGAGCGGGAGATCCTGGTCGACCGGGCCGGGGAGATCGCGGCGGCGACCGGCGCCCGCACCCTGGTGGAGCTGGGTTCCGGCTCCTCGGAGAAGACGCGGGTGCTGCTCGACGCGCTGACGGAGCGGACCGGGCTGGGCGCCTACGTGCCGGTCGACGTGAGCGAGAGCGCCCTCACCCAGGCCGGGGAGGCGCTGGTCGCCGAGCGTCCCGGTCTCCAGGTGCACGCGCTGATCGCCGACTTCACGGGAGGGCTGACGCTGCCCGGCACGCCGGGCCCGCGGCTGGTCGCGTTCCTCGGCGGCACCGTCGGCAACCTGCTGCCCGGGGAGCGCGCCGCGTTCCTGTCCTCGGTCCGCGCCCTGCTCTCCCCGGGCGACGCCCTGTTGCTGGGCACGGACCTGGTCAAGGACGAGGGAGTGCTGGTCCGCGCGTACGACGACGCGGCCGGGGTGACGGCCGAGTTCAACAAGAACGTGCTCGCCGTGATGAACCGCGAACTGGAGGCCGACTTCGAGCCCGCGGCCTTCGAGCACGTGGCGCTGTGGAACGCCGAACGGGAGTGGATCGAGATGCGGCTGCGCTCGCGCACCGCGCAGACCGTCAAGGTCCAGGCGCTCGACCTGGCCGTGGACTTCGCGGACGGGGAGGAGCTGCGTACCGAGGTGTCCGCGAAGTTCCGGCGGGAGGGTGTGCGGGCCGAGCTGGAGGCGGCCGGTCTGGACCTGACCCACTGGTGGACGGACGGGGAGGGGCGTTTCGCCCTGTCGCTGAGCGTGGCGCGCTGAGTCGGAGCGCGGCGGGGCCGGTGCGCCGGTCCCGCCGCGGGACGGTCAGCGCGTGTTGGGGTCCAGCAGTTCGGTGATGCGGTCGGAGGCCTTCCGGGCCTCCGGCTTCGCCTCCGCCCCCTTGAGCACCTTCGTCATGTACTCCTTGATCGGGTTGTCCGCCTCGACCGCGCCCCACTGGGGCGTTCCGGGGGTCGCCCGGCCCTGCGCGGCGCCGGCCGCCATGGCCTCGGCCCCCTCCTCGCCGGAGACGGCCTCGGCGAGCGACTTCTTGTTCGGCACGTAGTTCATGGTCCGGGCCAGGTCGGTGTTCCACTTCTCGCCCGCGAGCGCCTCGATCACGGCGAGGGCGCCCTCCTCCTGGTCGGTGTTCTTCGGGACGACGAGGTCGGAGCCGCCGGTGAAGACGGCGCCGGGCTTGTCGGCGCTCTTGCCGGGCACGGGGAAGAAGCCGATCTTGCCCTTGAGGTCCGGGTTCTCGCGCAGGACGGACTGGGCCTGGCCCGGCACCGCGATGATCTGCGCGACCTGCCCCTTGGCGAAGACCCCGGACTGCGGCGGGTGTTCCTCGTCGGCGTCGACCGGACCGTCGCCCAGGGCCTGCAGTTCGCGGTAGAAGTCCATGCCGCGCAGGGCCGCTCCGGAGTCGAGGGCACCCGTCCAGACCCCGCCCTCACCGGCCTGGGTCGCCAGTTCGCCGCCCTCGTCCCAGATGAACCCGGCGAGCGTGTACCAGTCCTGGCCGGCCAGGTAGATGCCCTGGTCGCCGTTCTTGTCGAGCTTCTCGGTGGCTTCGAGCCACTCCTCGCGGGTGCGGGGCGGCTCGTTGACGCCGGCCTGCTCGAAGAGGTCCTTGCGGTAGATGACGACGCGGTTGGCGGCGTACCAGGGGACGCCGAACTGCTGGGACATCCACTGACCCGGTTCGGCGAGGCCCGGAAGCCAGTCGCGGATGCCCCAGTCGCGCATCGACTCCAGGGTCAGGTCCTGGAGCCGGCCGCCCTCCGCGTACTGCGGGACCTGGGTGTTGCCGACCTCGACGACGTCGGGGCCGTCCGTGCCGTCGGCCTTCAGCGCGGCCTGCACCTTGTCGCCGATCCCGGTCCACTCCTGGATGCGGATGTCCAGGTCGAGGTCGGGGTGGTCGGCCTCGAAGCCCTCGGTGAACCGCTTCAGGAAGTCTTCCGAGGCGCTGCCCTTCATCAGCCACACGCTGACGGTGTGCCGCCCGCTCCCGCCGTCCTGCGAGATCAGGCCGCAGCCGCTGAGCACGGAGGCGGACACACAGACAAGGGCGAGGAGGCGACGTCTCACGAGGGGTCCTTCTGACTGACGAACAGAGGGTGGCGGCAGGTGCGTCCTGCACACGCGAAGGGAGACCCGACGTGGGGGACGAGCCCGAGGCTCGAACGGGTGTCTGGGATTTTGGTATGGACCATTACAAAGGTCAAGGGGCAAGGGGAGGTATCGGAGCGTTTCCGCCCCGAACGCCGATGCCTCGCGCTCCGTCCCGACTTGGGGCACGGTGGAGTGACGCAGCGCACACCGCTGTCCTCGCGGAAGGGAGCACCGGCATGTCGAACCACACCTACCGGGTCACCGAGGTCGTCGGCACCTCGCCCGACGGCGTCGACCAGGCGGTCCGCAACGCCATCACCCGTGCCTCGCAGACCCTGCGCAAGCTGGACTGGTTCGAGGTGACACAGGTGCGCGGCCAGATCGAGGAGGGGCAGGTCGCGCACTGGCAGGTCGGCCTGAAGCTCGGGTTCCGCCTGGAGGAGTCGGACTGACACCCCGGGAGCCCATCCGGACGGCCGTGTCCGTCAGGTACGGCCCTCGCGCTCCTGCGCCACGCGCAGTTCGGCCGACCGGGCCGCCCAGCGTGCCCGGAGCACGGGGAAACCGGCCCGCTCGGCGTCGTCGCAGACCAGTTCGTCGTCGTCCACCAGGATCCGGACGTCGCGGGTCCGGGCGAGGCGCCGCAGGATCTCCAGCTTGGTGCGCCGGGCGGGCCTGCGGTCGGCGTTGCCCCGCATGTGCACGACACCCTCGGGCAGGCCGTGCGCGGCCAGCCAGTCGAGCGTGTCGCGCCGGCAGCGCTCGGGCCGGCCGGTGAGGTAGACGACCTCGCACTCCTTGGCGCTCTCGCGCACCAGCGCGACCCCCTCCGCGAGCGGTGGATCGTGCGGCGCGGCGGCGAAGAAGGCGTCCCAGTCGCGGGGCCTGCGCTCCAGGAACCGCTGCCGGTGCGCGGTGTCGGCGAGGGTGTTGTCCAGGTCGAACACGGCCACCGGCGGTCTGCTGCTGTCGCTCACGCGTTCACCCTAGAGGGCGCCGCCGGGAATCTGTGCGGCGCGCGGGCGTTGAACAGCATGTGACCTCAAGCCTCGCCAGCACCCGCTTCTCCGTCCTCGACCGCTCCCGCATCCGCGCCGGCCGCAGTGCCGGGGAGGCGCTGCGCGACACCGTGGAGCTGGCCCGGGAGGCGGAGCGGCTCGGCTACCACCGGTTCTGGGTGGCGGAGCACCACGGCGTGCCCGGGGTGGCCGGTTCGGCGCCGACCGTGCTCGCCGCCGCCGTGGCCGGGGCCACGAGCCGCATCCGGGTCGGCACCGGGGGCGTGATGCTGCCCAACCACCGGCCGCTGGTGGTCGCCGAGCAGTTCGGCGTGCTGGAGTCGCTCTTCCCCGGCCGGATCGACATGGGGCTCGGCCGCTCGGTGGGCTTCACCGACGGCGTCCGCAGGGCGCTGGGCCGGGAGAAGGACGACGCCGAGGACTTCGACGCGCAACTGGCCGAGCTGCTCGGCTGGTTCCGGGGCAGCTCGCCGACGGGCGTGCACGCGCGCCCCGCCGAGGGGCTGACCGTACCGCCGTTCGTCCTGGCCATGGGCGAGGGCGCGGCCGTCGCCGCCCGGGCCGGCCTGCCGATGGTCATCGGTGACCTGCGCGACCGGGACCGGATGCGCCGCGGTATCGACCGCTACCGCGCCGGGTTCCGCCCCTCCGGGTGGAGCGCGGAGCCGTACGTCGTCGTCTCCGGCACCGTGGCGGTGGCCGCCACCGCCGAGGCGGCCCGGCGGCTGCTGGTCCCGGAGGCGTGGTCCATGGCCCAGGCCCGCACGCGGGGCTCCTTCCCGCCGCTGCCCCCGGCCGAGGAGGTCGGGGCCCGGACGATGACCGGCAAGGAGCGCGACCTGTACGAGGCCGGTCTCGCGGGCCACGTCGCCGGCACCGAGGAGCAGGTCGCCGACGAGCTGGAGCGGCTGGTGAAGGAGACGGGCGCGCAGGAGGTCCTGGTCACCACCAGCACGTACGACCGCGAGGCGCTGCTCGGCTCCTACCGGCGGCTCGCCCGTGTCACCGGCACGGGTCCGCTCGGCGCCCCGGCGTAGAATCGCGGAGTTTGTCCCCCACCGTACGGAGCCCCCCGCGATGCACAGCCCCCACGACCCGTACGTCCGGGTGCGCGACGCGCGCGAACACAATCTCAAGGGCGTCGACGTGGACGTCCCCCGGGACGTGGTGGCGGTGTTCACCGGCGTCTCGGGGTCGGGGAAGTCCTCGCTGGCCTTCGGGACGGTCTACGCGGAGGCGCAGCGGCGGTACTTCGAGTCGGTCGCGCCGTACGCCCGCCGCCTGATCCACCAGGTCGGCGCCCCGAAGGTGGGCGGGATCACCGGGCTGCCGCCCGCCGTGTCGCTCCAGCAGCGGCGGGCGACCCCGACGTCCCGCTCCTCGGTGGGCACGGTCACCAACCTCTCCAACTCCCTGCGGATGCTCTTCTCCCGCGCGGGCGACTACCCGCCGGGCGCCGAGCGGCTGGACTCCGACGCCTTCTCGCCGAACACCGCGGCCGGGGCCTGCCCGGAGTGCCACGGGCTCGGCCGGGTGCACCGCACCACCGAGGAACTGCTGGTCCCGGATCCCTCGCGGTCGATCCGGGACGGTGCGATCGCCGCGTGGCCGGGTGCCTGGCAGGGCAAGAACCTGCGCGACGTCCTGGACGCGCTCGGGTACGACGTGGACCGGCCCTGGCGCGAGCTGCCCGCCGAAGCGCGGGAGTGGATCCTGTTCACCGACGAGCAGCCGGTGGTCACGGTGCACCCGGTGCGGGACGCGGGCCGCATCCAGCGGCCGTACCAGGGCACGTACATGAGCGCCCGGCGATATGTGATGAAGACGTTCGCGGACTCGAAGAGCAGCACGCTGCGGGCGAAGGCGGAGCGCTTCCTGACCGGCGCGCCCTGCCCGGTGTGCGGCGGCGGCCGGCTGCGGGCCGAGTCCCTCGCGGTGACCGTCGGCGGCCGCAGCGTCGCCGAGCTGGCCGCGCTGCCGCTCACCGAGCTGGCCGCCCTCCTGCCGACCGAGGGCGAGACGGCCAAGGTGCTGACCGAGGACCTCGTGTCCAGGATCGCGCCCGTCGTCGAGCTGGGGCTCGGCTATCTGAGCCTGGACCGGCCCACGCCCACCCTGTCGGCGGGCGAGTTGCAGCGGCTGCGGCTGGCGACCCAGCTGCGGTCCGGGCTGTTCGGGGTGGTGTACGTCCTCGACGAGCCCTCGGCCGGTCTGCACCCGGCGGACACCGAGGCGCTCCTGACGGTGCTCGAGCGGCTGAAGGCGGGCGGGAACTCGGTGTTCGTGGTGGAGCACCACCTGGGTGTGATGCGCGGCGCCGACTGGATCGTGGACGTCGGTCCGCTGGCCGGCGAGCACGGCGGGCGGGTGCTGTACAGCGGTCCGGTCGACGGTCTGGCCGTGGTCCCGGAGTCCGCCACCGCCCGGCACCTCTTCGGCCGCTCCCCCGCGCCCGTCCGCGAGGCGCGCGTGCCGCGGGGCACGCTGACGGTCGGTCCGGTGACCCGGCACAACCTGCGCGGGGTGAGCGCGCGGATCCCGCTCGGGGTGCTCACCGCGGTGACGGGCGTCTCCGGCTCCGGGAAGTCGACGCTGGTCGGCGAGATCACCGAGGAACTGCCGGGGGTGGACCGGCTGGTCTCCGTCGACCAGCGGCCCATCGGCCGCACCCCGCGTTCCAACCTGGCCACCTACACGGGTCTGTTCGACGTCGTACGCAAGGTCTTCGCCGCCACCGACCAGGCGCGGGAGCGCGGTTACGGCGTGGGCCGGTTCTCCTTCAACGTGGCGGGAGGACGCTGCGAGACCTGCCAGGGCGAGGGCTTCGTCAGCGTCGAGCTGCTCTTCCTGCCGAGCACCTACGCGCCGTGCCCGGACTGCGGCGGGGCGCGCTACAACCCCGCGACGCTCGAAGTGACGTACCGGGGGCGGAACATCGCCGAGGTGCTGGACCTGACGGTGGAGGGCGCGGCGGACTTCTTCGCGGACACGCCGGCGGTGGCCCGCAGTCTGGCCGCGCTGCTGGACGTCGGTCTCGGCTATCTGCGGCTCGGCCAGCCGGCGACGGAGCTGTCCGGCGGGGAGGCGCAGCGCATCAAGCTCGCGAGCGAGCTTCAGCGAGGGCGCCGCGGTCACACCCTCTACCTCCTCGACGAGCCGACCACCGGTCTGCACCCGGCCGATGTCGAGGTGCTGATGCGCCAGTTGCACGGTCTCGTCGACGCCGGGCACACGGTCGTCGTGGTCGAGCACGACATGGGGGTGGTCGCGGGCGCCGACCACGTGATCGACCTGGGGCCGGGCGGCGGCGACGCCGGTGGCCGGATCGTCGCCGCGGGGCGGCCGGCCGAGGTGGCGCGGGCCGCCGGGAGCGCCACGGCGCCCTATCTGGCCCGGGCCCTGGACGGCGGGGAGCGCCGGTGAAGTGGCTTCACCGGCGCCCGGTCCCGCGACCGCGGGGAGCGGTCACTTGCCGCCCCGCCGCTTGTCGTCCCGGGGATGCTTCGTCTCACCCTCGGTGAACGACTCGGTCTCGGCCTCGATGCGCTCCTTGCGGACCTGGCCGCGCACCGTCTCGTTCTCCGTGAGCTCCTCCGTGGTCATCCGGACGCGCTCCACCGGTACCGTCTCCGTCTCCACGACGGCACGTTCCGCGTGCAGCGTGACCTCGTGCTCGGCCTCGCTGATCTCCGGTCCGGCCAGCGCCTCGTCACGGTTGGCGTCCGTGATGGGCTCGCGCACCACACGCACTTCCTCGTGGGTGATCGGCACGGTCTGCTGGACCTCTTCGGTGACCACGTACTTGCGCAGCCTGGCCCGGCCGGACTCGTGGCGTTCGACGCCGATGCGCATCTGCTCCTCGGAGCGGGTCATGGCCTCGTCGCCGCGCATGCCCTCGCGCCGCCCGGCGTCCTCGCGGCCGGTCCTGCCGCCCGCCGTTCCGGCAGCACCGGTTGTACCGGCCAGCCCCGCGGCACCCGCCGCTCCGGCCGCTCCGGCGGCTCCGGCGGCTCCGGCGGTGCCCGCCGTGCCCGTTCCCGCGGCGGCGGGGCCGTCGTCGGTGCGCTCGGCCTCGGACAGCACGCTGTCCCAGTTGATGCCGTAGTAGTCGTACAGCCGGTGCTCCTCGGTCTCCGACAGATGGCCGCCCGCGTCGACGTCGACAGAGGGCGCGCCCTTGACCTGGTCCTTGCCGTAGGGAACCTCGAGGTGGTCCTGCACCATCGCGGCGTCGCGGATGGGCACGAAGGACTCGGCTCCGCCGAACATGCCCGTCTTGACGCTCACCCACTCGGGGCGCCCGGTCATGTCGTCGAAGAAGACATGCTTCGCGTCGCCGATCTTGTTGCCGTCCCCGTCGTAGACCGGTTGGTCCAGGACGTTGGCGATCTCTTCACGGGTGATCATCTGCCATCACCCTCCTTTCGGGTGCCTGCCTTCCGATTGTCCGCATCCAGCGGTGAGGAAACGGCACAAACTT
Organism: Streptomyces coelicoflavus; assembly: GCF_045041415.1. Classification (NCBI taxonomy): domain Bacteria; kingdom Bacillati; phylum Actinomycetota; class Actinomycetes; order Kitasatosporales; family Streptomycetaceae; genus Streptomyces; species Streptomyces coelicoflavus. Next base: position 651,658 of record NZ_CP108218.1, read on the forward strand.
CACAAAGCACACACGCTTTTCGAAAGTGCTTTCTCCTGGTGGCCGTGGACCGCCTCCTCCGCGGCCCGCGCCAGGGAACGGCGGTCGCGGTGCCGGCCGGGCGACACGGCCGGGCACACCTCCACCTCAGCCGTCAGTCCCCGCGCCGACGCCACCCGCCACAGGGAGGCGATCAGTGTGTCCACGCCGACGAACGCGGGCGTGGTGCTCACCGCCCGCTCCCCGGACCGGTAGCGGATCCGGACCGGCTGGACCGGCACCCCGGCGTCCAGGGCCGCCTGGAACACCGCCCGGCTGAAGGGCCCCCGGGCGCGTCCGCACCAGGTGCTGCCCTCCGGGAAGGCGGCCACCGCTGCGCCGGCCGCCAGGACCCGCGCGATCGCGTCGACCGTGTCCGGCAGTGCCCGCAGCCGGTCCCGCTCGACGAACAGCACCCCCGCACGCGCGGCCGGCCCGCCCGCCACCGGCCAGCACCGGATCTCGCTCTTGGCCAGCATCCTGGCCGGGCGCACGGCGGCGAGCAGCGGGATGTCGAGCCAGGAGACGTGGTTGGCGACGAGCAGCAGCCCGCCTGCGGGAGCGGCCGCACCCGTGACGCGGACCCGGACCCCCGCGGCCCGCACGACCCACCGGCACCAGCTGCGCACCGGTGCCGCGGGCAGACGGCGCCGCAGGCCGGACGGCGCCAGTACGACGGCGGTCCCGGCCAGCAGCAGCGCCGCGAGGGCGGTGAGCCGCAGCACGGCACGCGGCACGGCCGCCACGCCGCGGGGCCGCTCGACACACGCCCCGGGGGTGCAGGGCGCGACGGGCAGCCAGCCGCTCATCGGGCCGGGGCGAGCGAGAGGAAGTGGCGCAGGTAGCGCGGGTCGACCCGGCTCATCGGCAGCAGCACGTACAGGTCCGCGACGCCGAAGTCGACGTCGTGCGCGGGCGCGCCGCAGACCCAGGCGCCCAGCCGGAGGTAGCCGCGCAGCAGCGCCGGCAGCTCGGTGCGCGCGGCGGGCGCCGCCGGGCGCGGGACCCACGGGAGCAGCGGCCGTACCCGGTACTCCTCGGGAGCCAGGTGCTTGGCCCGCACCCGGTCCCAGGTCCCGGCGGCGAGCGTTCCGCCGTCGGCGAGCGGGAGCGAGCAGCAGCCCGCCAGCCACTCGTGGCCCCGGTCGGTCATGTAGCGGGCCATCCCCGCCCAGATGAGGCCGATGACGGCGCCGTCGCGGTGGTCGGGGTGCACGCAGGAGCGGCCGACCTCGACGAGTCCGGGCCGGATCGCGTCCAGCGCCGCGAGGTCGAACTCGGTCTCGGCGTACAGCCGTCCGGCCACCGCCGCGCGCTCCGGCGGCAGCAGCCGGTAGGTTCCGACGACCTGTCCGGTCGTCTCCTCGCGCACGAGCAGGTGGTCGCAGTACGCGTCGAAGGGGTCGACGTCGTACCCGGGCTCGGCGCTCGCCAGCAGTGCTCCCATCTCCCCGGCGAACACGTCGTGCCGCAGCCGCTGCGCGGCCCGTACGTCGTCCTCGTCGCGGGCGAGGGCGACGGTGTAGCGGCGGGGAGCGGCGGGCTTCGGGGGACGGTCCGCGGTCAGTACGCCGGTCATGGGTGCTCTCCTGGTCGTGAGAACGGTGGTGGTGGGGACGGGCTCCGCCACAGTTCTCCCGACGCCGGCTGTACTGCACATGACGAGTGCCGGGAGCCCGGATGTGCGCTTCCTGAATGCCGGGAGCAGAAGCGAGACGGGGCCGAGGGGAGCACCTCCCTCGACCCCGCCCGTCCGCACCTTGTCGGCGAACGTTCACTGAACCCCTAGCGCTGCACCTTCCGTGCGGCCCGCAGCCACTCCTTGTTCATGCTGGTGATGGACATCAGCGGGATGCCCTTCGGGCACGCGGTCGCGCACTCGCCGGTGAGCGTGCATCCACCGAACCCCTCGGCGTCCATCTGCCCCACCATGTCGAGCACCCGCGTCTCGCGCTCGGGCGCGCCCTGCGGCAGGACGCCCAGGTGGTTCACCTTCGCGGAGGTGAACAGCATCGCCGCCCCGTTGGGGCAGGCCGCCACGCACGCGCCGCAGCCGATGCACTCCGCGTGTTCGAAGGCGAGGTCGGCGTCCGGCTTCGGCACCGGCGTGGCGTGCGCCTCCGGCGCGGCACCGGTGGGCGCGGTGATGTAGCCGCCGGCCTGGATGATCCGGTCGAAGGCCGAGCGGTCGACGACGAGGTCCTTGACGACCGGGAAGGCGGAGGCCCGCCAGGGCTCGATGTCGATGGTGTCGCCGTCCTGGAAGGACCGCATGTGCAGCTGGCAGGTGGTGGTCCGCTCGGGGCCGTGGGCGTCGCCGTTGATGACCAGCGAGCAGGCGCCGCAGATGCCTTCGCGGCAGTCGTGGTCGAAGGCGACCGGGTCCTCGCCCTTGAGGATGAGCTCCTCGTTGAGGGTGTCGAGCATCTCCAGGAAGGACATGTCGCTGGAGATTCCGTCCACCTCGTACGTGGACATGGCGCCGTCGGCGTCGGCGTTCTTCTGCCGCCAGACGCGCAGGGTGAGCTTCATGCGTAGCTCCGCTGGGTGGGGTGGACGTACTCGAAGACCAGGTCTTCCTTGTGCAGGGTGGGGGCGTCGCCGGTGCCGGTGAACTCCCAGGCGGCGGCGTAGCCGAACTCGTCGTCCCTGCGGGCCGCCTCGCCGTCGGGGGTCTGGGACTCCTCGCGGAAGTGGCCGCCGCAGGACTCGGCGCGGTGCAGCGCGTCGAGGCACATCAGCTCGGCGAGTTCGAGGTAGTCGACGATGCGGTTGGCCTTCTCCAGCGACTGGTTGAACTCCTCGCCGGTGCCCGGGACCTTGATGCGCCGCCAGAACTCCTCGCGGATCTGCGGGATGCGCTCCAGGGCCTTGCGCAGGCCGGAGTCGGTGCGGGCCATGCCGCAGAACTCCCACATCAGCTCGCCCAGTTCCCGGTGGAAGGAGTCCGGGGTGCGGTCGCCGTCGACGGACAGCAGCAGGTTCAGCCGGTCCTCGGTCTCGGCCAGCACCTCCTGCACCACCGGGTGGCCGTCGTCCACGTCGTCCTCGTGCGGGTTGCGGGCGAGGTAGTCGTTGATGGTGGCCGGGAGCACGAAGTAGCCGTCGGCCAGTCCCTGCATCAGCGCGGAGGCGCCGAGCCGGTTGGCGCCGTGGTCGGAGAAGTTGGCCTCGCCGACGGCGAACAGACCGGGGATCGTGGTCTGGAGGTCGTAGTCGACCCACAGTCCGCCCATCGTGTAGTGCACGGCCGGGTAGATCCGCATGGGCACCCGGTACGGGTCCTCGTCGGTGATCCGCTGGTACATGTCGAAGAGGTTGCCGTACTTGGCTTCCACCGCCTTGCGTCCCATGCGCTCGATGGCGTCGGCGAAGTCCAGGTAGACGCCCTGGCCGCCGGGGCCCACGCCCCTGCCCTCGTCACAGACGTTCTTCGCGGCGCGGGAGGCGATGTCGCGGGGGACGAGGTTGCCGAAGGAGGGGTAGATGCGCTCCAGGTAGTAGTCGCGCTCGTCCTCGGGGATCTTGTTGGCGGGACGGTCGTCGCCCTTGGCCTTCGGCACCCAGATCCGGCCGTCGTTGCGCAGCGACTCGCTCATCAGCGTCAGCTTGGACTGGTGGTCGCCGGTGCGCGGGATGCAGGTGGGGTGGATCTGTGTGAAGCAGGGGTTGGCGAAGTAGGCACCGCGCCGGTGCGCCCGCCAGACGGCGGTCGCGTTGGAGTTCATGGCGTTGGTGGAGAGGTAGAAGACGTTGCCGTAGCCCCCGCTGGCCAGGACGACGGCGTCCGCGTAGTAGGTGTCGATCTTCCCGGTGATCAGGTCCCGGGCGACGATGCCGCGGGCCCGGCCGTCCACGACGATCAGGTCGAGCATCTCCGTGCGGGCGTGCATCTCGACGGTGCCGGCCGCGATCTGCCGGCTGAGCGCCTGGTAGGCGCCGAGCAGCAGCTGCTGGCCCGTCTGGCCGCGGGCGTAGAAGGTGCGGGAGACCTGCACGCCGCCGAAGGAGCGGGTGTCGAGCAGTCCGCCGTACTCGCGGGCGAAGGGCACGCCCTGCGCCACGCACTGGTCGATGATCTCGATCGAGATCTGCGCCAGCCGGTGCACGTTGGACTCGCGGGAGCGGAAGTCGCCGCCCTTGACGGTGTCGTAGAACAGGCGGTGGATCGAGTCGCCGTCGTTGCGGTAGTTCTTCGCGGCGTTGATGCCGCCCTGGGCGGCGATGGAGTGGGCGCGGCGTGGGGAGTCCTGGTAGCAGAACTGGACGACGTGGTAGCCCTGTTCGGCCAGCGTCGCGCCCGCGGAGCCGCCCGCGAGGCCGGTGCCGACGACGATGACGGTCTTCCCGCGCCGGTTGGCGGGGTTGACCAGCTTCGCCTCGAAACGGCGGGTGTCCCAGCGTTCGTTGACGGGCCCGGCCGGGGCCTTGGTGTCGGCGACCGGCTCGCCGGTCGTGTAGTCGGCGTAGGTTGTCATGTCAGCTCACCACTCCGGTCATGACGCCCACGGGTACGGCGATGAAACCGAGCGTGAGCAGCAGCGCGAGGACGTTCGCGACGGTCTTCAGGGCGCGGTCGCGGGTGCGGCTGCCGGCGCCGAGGGTCTGGGCGGCGCTCCAGAAGCCGTGCCTGATGTGCATGCCGACGGCGAGCACCGCGACGATGTAGATGACGTTGCCGTACCAGGTGGAGAAGGTGTCCACGACGTTCTGGTAGGGCTTGCCGGTCTCGAAGCCGCCGGAGTGCACGGTGCCGGTGGTCAGGTCCAGGATGTGCCAGACGATGAACAGGCCGAGGATGATCCCGCCCCAGCGCATGGTGCGCGTGGCGTAGCTGGAACGGGCCTTCTTGTGCACGTACTTGCTGGGTCGCGCCTTGATGTCGCGGCGGCTGAGCTGGTACGCGGAGACGGCGTGGGCGACGACGGCGACGACGAGCACGACGCGGATCAGCCAGAGCGTCCACTCGTAGTGCATGAACGGCTCGCCGACCGTGCGCAGCCAGTGGGCGTAGTGGTTGAACTCCTCGGTCCCGAAGAAGATCTTCAGGTTCCCGATCATGTGGGCGACCAGGTAGAGCAGCATGACGAGACCGCTGACCGCCATCACTGTCTTCTTGCCGACGGTCGAGTCCCACACGGTGCGCGCCATGGACGGCCGTCGGTCCGTCCGCGTTGCCAGAGCCATGTCACAGGACGTTACGGGGACCGGGCCCCATCGGTCCAAGACATGGAACGCCTGGTTTCCATAGGGTGTGCCTATCAAGGCCGTATGCTCGTGGTATGCAGTTGCAACAGCTCCAGTACTTCGTGGCGGTCGCCGAGACCCGGCACTTCACCCGGGCCGCCGAGGTGGTCCACGTGGCGCAGCCCTCGCTGTCGCAGCAGATCAAGGCGCTGGAGCGGGAGCTGGGCGCCGACCTGTTCCTGCGGGCGCGCGGGAACATCACCCTCACCGACGCCGGGGAGGCGCTGCTGCCGCTGGCCCGGCGCATCCTCGCGGACGCGGACACCGCCCGGCACGAGGTGCTGGAGCTGGCCCAGCTGCGCCGCGGCCGGGTCCGGCTGGGCGCCACCCCGAGTCTGTGCACCGGTCTGCTCCCGGACGTGCTGCGCGCCTTCCACGACCGCTATCCCGGCATCCAGCTGCTGATCGAGGAGGGCGGCTCGCACGACCTGGTGCGCGAGCTGGCGCGCGGTGCGCTGGACCTCGCCCTGGTCGTGCTGCCGCTGCCCACCGCGTCACCGGCGCTGACCACGGTGGAGCTGCTGCGGGAGGACCTGGTGGTGGTGTCGTCCCCGGAGTCGCCCCGGCCGGGCGGCGGGCGCCGTGCCGTGCGCATCACCGACCTGGAGGGCGAGCGTCTGGTGATGTTCCGGCACGGCTACGACCTGCGGGAGCTGACCGTGGCCGCGTGCCGCTCGGCCGGGTTCGAACCGGACTTCGCCGTGGAGGGCGGGGAGATGGACGCGGTGCTGGGTTTCGTGCGGGCCGGGCTCGGCATGGCGGTCGTCCCGCGCATGGTGGCCGCGCGCTCCGGGCGCGGACTGCGGGTGACCCCGCTGGCCCGGCCGGGCCTGTACCGGACCATCGCCCTGGCCCACCGCAGCGACGTGGCTCCGCCGCGGGCGGCGCGGGAGCTGACGCGGATGCTCCTGGAGCGGTGACGGCCCCGGGCCGTCAGGCGGGCGTGGCCGGCCTGAGGACCTCCTCGCACCAGCGGCGGAAGCTCGTGGGCGCGGTGTCCGGGGTGCTGGGCTCGGCCGCGCCGTAGAAGCCCTGGGCGTCCATCGCCGAGGCCATGTCGGCCAGCCCCTGGGCCCCGCTCTCGCTCGCCCCGAACCGCAGGGCGGACGCCTTGTAGGCCTCCGGGGTGGTCTCCCGTACCCGTACCGGACGGCCCAGTACGTCGGACAGCACCCCCGCCATGCCCGCCGGGGTGAGGTCGTCGGGGCCGACGAGCGGGACGTCCGCGCGACCGGTCCAGGAGTCGTCGAGGAGCAGACGGGCGGCGGCGGCGGCGATGTCGGCGGTCGCGCAGGTCCGCAGGACGCGGTCGGCGGCGTACGCCATGCGGAACTCGCCGGTGTCGCGCAGGGCGGTCGCCTGCCCGAGCAGGTTCTCCATCAGGAAGGGCGGGCACAGCGCCCGGTAGTGCACGCCGGTGGCCGCGATCCGGTCGTCCATGGCGAGCGAGGCGGAGATCGGTCCGGCGTCCTTGGCCACGCCGCGTCCCAGGCTGGAGACGGCGACGACCCGTGGAACGCCCTGCCGGGCGATCACGTCGCACAGCGGCAGCGTGAAGTCGCGGAAGTGGCCCTCGACACTGTCGGCGCCGGGCGCGGGCGGCACGAGCCAGAACACCTGGCCGGCACCCTCGCAGGCCGCGGCCAGGACCTCGGGGTCGGCGTGCGAGCCCTGGAACACCTCGGCCCGTTCGCGGGCGCGGGCGGTGAGACGGCCGGGGTCGCGGGCGATCACCCGCAGGGCGGCCCCGTCGTCCCGGGCGTCGAGGGCGTCCAGGACTCGGTCGAGGACCTGCCGGCCGATTCCGCCGGTCGGGGTGGTGATGACGATCACGAGCACAACTCCGGTTCAGGGAAGGCGAGATGGAAGGAAATGCACCGGGGCGGGTAGCCCGTACCGTTCGCTTCCCGGCGCTCTTCCATCCTGTTCGCCGGGCCGGTGGAACTGAAGGATCGATCGGGTCCCGCTTGTTACCCTGAAGGCAATACCGGGCGGCACCCGAGGGAGGCGGAGCATGGAGTCGCGTTCCCTGCGGTACTTCGTGGCGGTCGCCGAGGAGCTGAACTTCGCACGCGCCGCCGAGCGGCTGGGCATCTCCCCGCCACCGCTGTCCAGGGCGATCCGCCGCCTGGAGACGGAGCTGGGCGTCACCCTGTTCGAGCGGACCACCCACAGTGTCAGCCGGACCCCGGCCGGGGACGTGCTGCTCGCCGAGGCGCGCGTCGCACTGGACGCCCTGGAGGCCGCCGGGCGGCGGGCCAGACGGGCGGCCGAGGGACCGAAGCTGGTCCTGGCCGTGAAGGCGGACGGGGACGCGGGGCTGCTGGAGCCGATCCTGACGCGCTACGCGTCCGAGCCCGGGTCCGTGCCGGTCGCCGTCCGGATGTGCGGGTGGCAGGAGCAGCCGCGGCTGCTGCGCGGCGGCGAGGCGGACGTCGCCCTGGTCCACGCACCGTTCGACGGGGCCGGCCTGGACGCGGAGACCCTGGCCGCCGAGCCGCGTGTCGCCGCCCTCGCCGCGGACCATCCGCTCGCCGCCCGGGACCGTCTCGAGCTGGCCGACCTCGGCCTGGACGCCGACAGCGTGGAGCGGCACATCGACGAGGCGCGGCGCGGCCACGGCGACCTGGCCCAGGTACTCACGGCCGTCTCCCTCGGGAAGGTCGTCACCCTGCTGCCCGCGTCGGTGACCGCCCGCTACCCGAGGCCGGGCGTCGCGTACCGCCCGGTCCCGGACGCGCCGCCGGTCGTCCTGGCCGTCGCCTGGCCCCGGCAGTCCCGCTCGACGGCGACCGCGGCCCTCGTCCGCGCGGCGACGGCGGTCGCGGAAGCCGCCCGCGCCGGGGCGTGAACCGAGTCGTCGGTGCCGGGGCAGAAGCCGGGGGCGTCCGCGCCGGGAGGAGAACGGAGACGCCCGCGCCGGGAGGGGAGCCGACGCGCCCGCGCCGGGGCGTGAACCGAGCCGTCCGCACCGGGGCAGGAGCCAAGCAGTCCACGCCGGCCGCCCTGCTGCGGCAAGGCGCAGGCTGGGCCGCGCCGGGGCCGGGAGCCGCCCGGGGCGGAGCCTGAGCCGGCCATGACGGATCCCGGACGGACCGGCGGCCCCGCTCAGCCCGTCGCGTCCACCAGTGCCAGGTCGTGCAGCCGCTCCGGCGGGCCCGGGCGGGCGTAGTACCAGCCCTGGGCCGTGTCGCAGCCCAGTATGCGCAGTTGCTCGGCCTGGGCGCCGGTCTCCACGCCTTCCACGGTGACCGCGAGGTCCAGGCTGTGGGCCAGGGCGACGATCCCCTCGACGATCTTCAGGTCGACGGGGTCGGCCGGGAACTGCTGCATGCTCTGCGTGAAGGAGCGGTCCAGCTTGAGGACGCTCACCGGCAGCCTGCGCAGGTTGGCGAGGTTGGAGTAGCCGGTGCCGAAGTCGTCCAGGGCGATGTCGACGCCCATCTCGGCCAGCCGGCGCAGTGGTTTCAGCAGGTCGTCGTCGGCGCCGATCAGCGCCGACTCGGTCACCTCCAGACACAGCGCGTCGGGCGTCACACCGGTGCGCTCCAGGATCTCGACGGTGTCCTGGACCAGGCCGGGGTGGGTGAGCTGGCAGGGCGAGAGGTTGACGTTGATGCGCAGCGGGCCCGCGGCGCCGCCCTCGCCGTACCGCTCGCGCCAGAGGCGGGCCTGGCGTACGGACTGTTCCAGGACCCAGCGGCCCAACGGCACGATCAGGCCGGTGTGTTCGGCCAGCGGGATGAACCGGTCGGGGCCGAGCACCCCGTGCTGCGGGTGCAGCCAGCGCACCAGCGCCTCGGCGCCGCGTACGCTGCCGTCGCCGAGGTGGACCAGCGGCTGGTACTCGATGAAGAACTCGCCGCGCTCCAGGGCGGCCGGCAGGGCGGTGGTCAGCCCGTGCCGGGTGATGACACGGGCGTCGGCCTCCGGGTCGGCCAGCTCGAAGCGGTTGCCGCCCGCCGACTTGGCCCGGTACATGGTGATGTCGGCGCTGCGCAGCACCTCGGCCGGGCTGCGCTCGCCCGCCGGGCCCTCCACGATGCCGATGCTGCCGCGCACGGTCAGTTCGCGGCCGTCGACGCTGACCGGGGCGAGCAGCGCGTTCATGATGCGGCCGGCCAGCTCGTCGACCCCGTCCCGGGTGTCCGGTCCGGTGGTCAGCGCCACGAACTCGTCGCCGCCCAGCCGCGCCACCATCTCCCCGGGCGCGGTGGCGCAGCCCTGGAGCCGGTCGGCGACCTCCACGAGCAGCCGGTCGCCGGCCGCGTGGCCGAGGCTGTCGTTGACGGTCTTGAAGCCGTCGAGGTCGAGGTAGCACAGGCCGAAGCGCTGGCCCGGGCCCGCGTTCAGGGCCTTCTCCAGGCGTTCGAAGAAGAAGCTGCGGTTGGGCAGGCCGGTGAGCGCGTCGTGGGTGGCCTCGTAGCGCAGCCGCAGGTTGAGCAGCCGCCGCTCGGTGGTGTCCTCCATCAGCGCGAGCTGGTACTGCGGGATGCCGTCGGCGTCGCGCAGCAGGGAGACGGTGAGGTTGGTCCACAGGACCGTCCCGTCGGGCCGGTAGAAGGCCTTCTCCACGTGGTAGTGCTCGCGCTCGCCGCGCACCAGCTCCTCGTAGAGCCGCCAGGTCTGCGGCGCGTCGTCCGGATGCGTCCACTCGGTGGCCCGGCGGCCGCCCAGCATGGGGTCGGCGATGCCGAACATGCGCATCAACGCCTCGTTGACCTGGAGGACGTTGCCGTCCAGGTCGGCGATGCCGATGCCTATGGCGGCGCCCTCGAAGACCGCGCGGAAGCGGGCCTCGCTGGCGTGCAGGGCCTCGGCCACCACACCCTGCGCCTTCAGGGCGGCCTGCGCGATGGCCTCCTGCTCGGCCAGGGTCCTGGCGCGCAGCGCCCCGGCGAACCCGGCCGCCATGGCGTGCTGGAGCCGTGCGGAGCGGGCCCGCAGGTCCTCCGGGTCGCCGTCCTCGCCGCAGTAGAGCACCAGGTAGGCGTCGACGCAGTCCAGCGTCCGGGAGAGCGCGTCCGGGTCGGTGCAGTGCGCGTCGACGAGGGCGGCGCCGACCGCCCTGGCCTCGGCCGCGTCGAAACTCCGCGCGCGCAGCACCTCGCTCAGCCGGCGGGCCAGCGGCAGCAGTTCCGCCTCGAACTCGGGCCGGGTGGACGAGGTGGAGGTCACCGGGAACACCGCCCGGCTCCAGATCGTCGCGAACCGGCGCAGTCGGTCCTCCGGCCCGTCCGGCTCCGCGCTCACGCCGTACGCCCCACGCCGGCGAACCCGGAGAACGCGTACGGGTCCTCTTCCTCGGGCTCCCCCTCCGGCCTCCAGCGCGGCATCGGAACCAGTCCGGGTTCCACCATGTCGTACCCCTCGAAGAACCGCGCGATGTGCTCGCGCGAACGCATGATCAGCGGATTGCGGATGTCCTTGTACACGTCCACCGCGCCTCCGGCCCGCTCGGCGGGCAGCGGGATGTTCTCGTACGAGGCGTGCGTGAGGACGAGCAGGCTGCCGGGGGCGAGCGCGTCGCTCAGCTCGGCCACCGCCGCGTACGGGTCGTCCTCGTCTTCCACGAAGTGCAGTATGGCAACCAGCAGCAGGGCGACCGGCCGATTCAGGTCGATCAGCCGCTCCACCTGGGCGCTGGCCAGGATCTCGGCCGGCTTGAGGAGGTCGCCGGCCACGACGTCCGCGTCGTCGTTGCCCGCCAGGACGGCCTCGCTGTGCGCGACCGCGACCGGGTCGTGGTCCACGTACACCACGCGGGCGCCGGGACGGCTGCGCGCGGCCACCTCGTGGACGTTGCCGAAGGTGGGGATGCCGGAGCCGATGTCGAGGAACTGGTCGATGCCCTCGCCGGCCGCGAAGCGCACGGCCCGGCGCATGAACGCCCGGTTGGCCTGCATGATCTTGGGGAGTCCCGGCATGAACTCCATGGCCCTGCGGGCCGCTTCGCGGTCCACCTCGAAGTTGTGCGAACCGCCCAGGTAGAAGTCGTAGATCCGGGACACGCTGGGCACCGAGATGTCGATGCTGCGAGGGGCCCAGGCGGGACGCTCCATCTAGCTCTCCAAGGCATAGGCGATCCGGTGTTCGAGCTGAGGCTACTGATCGCCCGCCAAACGGGCGAGTCCAAACGGAAATTGACCGTCCGTTCCCGGTCACTGCCCCGGGCACGTGCCGTGGGCGAAGGCATGCCAAAGCGCACGAACGGGACCGTCCCCTCCGTCTGGGTGCGGAGGGGACGGCCCGGTGGTCGTGCGCCGAAGGTGGGCGGGCGGGAGGTCGCTACTTCTTCGGTGCGCCGACCGGCTTTCCGTCGGGTTTGACGGCGTACCAGGTGCCGCCGACGCCCTGGCCGTTGGTGTCGCCGGCCTTCTTGTCGCCGGCGAAGGTGTAGATGGGCCAGCAGTCGATCGTCTGCTGGGCGGCGCCGTCGGGCCGGGTGAAGCTCATCAGGCCCTTCTTCTCGACGCCCTTGGTGTCGTTCGCCTCGACGGGCGCCACGACCGGCCATTTCTCCAGGCAGGCTCCGGTGCAGGCCGACACCGGCTTCGGCCAGGCCTCGTCCTTCATGAAGCGGTAGACGGTCATGCCGTTCTTGTCGACGACGATCTCGCCGAGTTTCGGGTCTTTGCGGGTGGACAGCCCGGCGGCCGGCTCGGCCCGGGCCTTCTTGCCGTCGGCGGCCAGGGCGTACCACTTCTTGCCGACGCCCTGGCCCTTGACGTCCCCGGCGGCCGTGTCCTTGGCGTAGCGGTACGCGGGCCAGCCGCCGATCGTCAGCTGCTTGGTGCCGTCGGGGCGGGTGACCTCGCCGAGCAGATCCTCGTCGATGCCCTCACCCGCGAGGGCGTCGTCCGCCCCCACGGGCGGCCACTTGGTGGCGCAGTCGTTCTCGCAGGTCGTCTTGGGCGGCTCGGCGGTGTCGGCGTCGAAGCGGTAGAGGGTGCGGCCCGCTCCGTCGGTCACCAGTTCGCCGAAGTCGGCGTCGGTGGAGACGGACAGCTTGCCGGCCGGTTCCGGCGCGCTCGCCGAAGCCTGTCCGGCTCCGGCGCCGGTGCCGACGCCGTCGCCGGCACCCGCGCCGAGGTCGCCGACGTCGCCGGGCGCGGCCGTCGCGCCCACGTTCTGGCTGCCGGTGGCGCCGCCGCCGTCCTGACCGCACGCCGTCGTCAGCGCCAGCACCACCGCGGCGCTCGCCACGAGTGAGGCGCTCCGCCAGGAGGTCTTCATCGTCAATCCCCGATCGTCACGAAGGTGTTGGGGCGTCCTGCCGGCCGCCGCACGACACTGGGTACGCACAGGGAAGCCCGTTGTGTTCAACGGGAGACGGGCTTTCTTTCCGGCTCCCATTCCGGCCCTCTGTCCGGCTCCCATTCCGGCTCCCGTTCCGGCCCTCTGACCGGCTCGCTCTCCGGCTCGCCTTCCGGACGTCACCGGCAGGTGGCCCCTCGCACAGGCTTCCGGCATCCGGCGAAGACGGGTCCGCCGTCGTCAAACCCCTGGTGGGGAGGTGTCCCTCCTTCGGGGCAATCGCCGGTCACTCGGGCGTGGGACGGTGCGCCAGGCTTCATGATCTCGTCGTGCATGGACCCGAACCGACCCGATCCGCCGCTGCCGGACGGGTGTTGGCCCTGGTGACGCTGACGTTCACCCTCGTCGGCATACCGGTCGCCCCGGCGCAGGCCGACGCCTGCGCGTACGCCTCGACCGGACCGGACGGCACCGACGCGGTGGCGGTCGCCGGGAGCCTCTCCTGGCCCACCTTCCCGCCGTGCTCCGAGCCGACTCCGACACCGACGCCCCCGCCGCCCCCCAAGCCCACTCCGCCCCCGCCCGAGCCGACTCCCCCGCCGCCGCCCGAGCCGAAGCCTCCCGCGCCCACGCCGCCGGCGCCGCGGCCCGAACCGCCGCCGCCGGCGCCACGTCCGGCACCGCCCCGGCCCACGCCCACCCCGACGCCGACGCCCCGTCCGAGCCCGCCGCCGGTGCGGCCCGAGGTGCCCGTGCCCGCTCCGTCGGCCACTCCGGCGCCCACGCCCACCCCCCGGCCGTCACTCAGCCCCGTGCACTACCCGCGCCACCGCGCCGCCCGGCCGCCGCAGCGGTCCTCGCGCGGGGCCACGTCGCCGCTCGTCTTCGTCCTGCTCATCACGGTGCCCGCGGTGGTCGCCGTCGCCGCGCTCCGTGCGCGCTGATCCCTGGAGGCCTCTCTTGCCGGAATGGCTTGTTCTCACCCTCGCGATGCTGGCCGCGTGTGCCGTGGTCGTCGTCGTCACCCTGCTACGGCACCGCACGGCGTCCGACGACGAGGACATCACGGAGACCCCGGACGTCATCGAGTACATGACGATGTGGATCGGCGTGGTGTACGCCATCGTCCTGGGCCTGGCGATCGCCGGTGTCTGGGAGGCACGCAGCGCCGCCGAGGCCGACGTGCAGACGGAGGCCGTGGCGCTGCACGAGATCTCGGAACGGTCCCGGGTCTACCCGCCCGAGGTCCGTGACCGCATCCGGGCGGATGTCAACGCCTATGTCGGACACGTCGTCACCACCGAGTGGAAGGCGATGGCCGACCACAACGAGCTGACCGACCGCGGCACCGAGCTGCTCGACCGCGTCCGCGCGGACGTCACCGACTACGAGCCGAGGTCGGACTTCGAGGCCCAGGCGTACCAGCCCCTGGTCGACCAGGTGGCCCTGGCGGACCAGGCCCGCAACTCCCGGGCGCAGTCGACCGGGGCGACCATGCCGGGGGTGGTGTGGTTCGGGCTGATCGCCGGGGCCGTCATCACCATCGGGATGGTCTTCGCCCTGCAGATCCGGCGCACGCCCCGGGAACTGATCCTCGCGGGGCTGTTCTCCGCGCTGATCGCCTTCCTGCTCTTCCTGATCTGGGACTTCGACGCGCCCTTCAGCAGGGGCGTCTCGGCGTCCACCGACCCGTTCCTGAGCCTGTTCCCGGGCGCCGGGGACTGACACGACGCCAGGGGGCGGCGACGGCGGACACGCCGTCACCGTCCCCTGAGCGGCCCACACTCTTGCCCCATTCGCGCGACAGCGATCGCGGCGACGTGCACGGCTTCCTAGCGTTTCGGACATCGAGGTGCATTCCTGGCGCGGGCGGAACAGGTCCGCCGCTGCTCCTCGGGGACCCGGAGGATTCACCATGCGCGCGATACCCGTCGCCTCGGTCGCCCTGCTGGGCGCCGCGGCCCTCTCCGCCTGCGTGCCGGCCGGGGCCGTGGGCTCGGACACGTTCGGCTTCACCGTCTCCCCCGCCACCGTGGCGCCGGGCGGCGAGGTCACTGTGGGGGTGGGCCGTACCGCCGCGGGCTGCCACGGGCGGGTCACGGTCACCTCGCCGGTGTTCGACACGGTCACCATTCCGCGGCACGAGTCGTCCGCGACGGCCCGTGTCGACCGGGAAGCCCGGCGCGGGGCGGTCTACCGGGTGACGTTCGCCTGCCGGGACAAGACCGGCACCGTGGACCTGACCATCGCCGGCGGCTCGCACCGCCCGTCCGACGAGCCCTGGCGCGACAAGGGCGTGCACGCCGGTGAGGGCGGCAGCGTCGCCGGGTTCGACGTGAAGCAGATCGGGATCGGCGCGGCACTCGTCGCGGGGGCGGTGGGCACCGCGTACCACCTCTCGCGCCGCCGTTCCGGCGAGAACCGGACCTGACCCACCCGCACCGCGCGCGGCACTTCGCCCCGGATCCCACCGGATCCGGGGCGAAGTGCTGCCGGTGTCCTCCGCCGTGCGGTCAGATCCGCCGCTCGGACCGGCGGCGCAGCCAGAACAGACCGCCGCCGGCGACGGCCGCGGCGACGAGCCCGCCGCCGATCGCGATGTCGGTCGAGGTCGCCCCGCTGGAGCTGCTGCCGCCGAGGCCGCCGCGGACACCGCCGATGACGGTGAAGGCCGCCGGCCGGGTCAGCCGCCGCCCCGAGCAGTTGACGGTGATGTCGTGCGAGCCCGGCCGGGCGTCCTGCTTGATGGTGGCGGTGCCCTTCGACGTCTCGTTGGCTCCCCTGACCGGGGTCAGGTGGGTGGTCCGGAACGCGTCCGAGGTCATGGTGCCGCCCTGGGGGCAGCCGTCGACCGTGACGGTCATCTGGCCGCCGCGGGCGATCACACTGGGCAGGGCGACGATGTTGCTCGGCTGGTTGTGGTCCCCGCCGGCGGTGGCCGCGGGGGCCGCCAGACCGAGGACAGCGACCGCGGCGCCGGCTGCCGCGAGGGCACGAGTGTTGCGCATGTGATCCTCCGCGGAAGACGCCCCGGGTCCCGTCCCCGGTCGATCGGCGAGAAAGCGCCTCCCAGAAAGACCCTCAGTTGACCTGCGCGCAGCCGCACTTCGGGAATGGTCCGTCCTGGTGAGAGGGGCGGTGGGCCGAAACCGCGCGAGTGGATATCGCCGCAGGTCACGCACCGTCAGAAAATCTCCGCCCGTCACCTCCCGGATGGCTCACGGAAGGCGGCGCACCACCCGTTCGCCGCCGCCCCGTCGCCGGTCCCCCGCACGCCGCCTAGCGTGCTGGTATGCGCGGATGATCCGGCGACGGCCGGGTCGAGAGGGGAAGGCGAATGTACGACTCCGAGTTGGCCGAAGAGGAGGAGCGGCGGCGGAAGCGCGCTCCCTGGGGCGTGATAGCGCTTGTTCTGCTGACCGGTCTCGCGCTCATCCGCAACGGCTCGGGGGAGTTCGACGTGGGCCCGCCGCAGCCGGCCTCGGCCGCCGCACCGGACACCCGCACAGCCCCCGGCGAGGCCGCCGCCTCCGGCGTCGCGCCGCTGCCGTACTCGGTGCCCGACCAGGTCTCCATCCCCGCCATCCAGGTCGACGCGCCGGTCATGGGGGTCGGTCTGGACCCGGACGGCTGGGTGGACGCGCCGCCGCCCGAGGACCCGAACCTGGCCGGCTGGTTCACCGGCGCCGTCACCCCTGGGGAGAAGGGCACCTCGGTCGTGGTCGGCCACGTCGACAACCAGCAGGGCCCCGCCGTCTTCTACGGACTCGGCGCCCTGAAAAAGGGAAACAAGGTGGAAGTGCACCGCCAGGACGGAAAGACGGCGGTCTTCGAGGTCTACGGCATCGAGGTGTTCGAGACGAACAACTTCCCGGGCGACCGGGTCTACGGCTCGAAGGGCACCCCGGAACTGCGGGTCATCACCTGCGGGGGCGGTTTCACCAAGGAGAACGGCTACGACGGGAACGTCGTCGTGTTCGCCCGCCTGGTCGAGGTCCGCTGAGCGGCCCCGGCCGGGCGGGTGCGCCGTCGGCGGTCAGATCAGGCGCCGCCGGGGGACGGTGAGGTGGTAGCCGGAGTCGAGCAGTTCGGGCAGGTAGCGCCGCAGGGCGCGGACGCTCTGCGAGCGGTCGCCCCCGGCGTCGTGCGAGAGCACCACGACGCCGGGGGCCGCGCCCTCCTCGACCCGGTCGACGATGGTGCCGGTGCCGGGTGTCGTCCAGTCGAGGGTGTCCACGGTCCAGGCGAGCGGCTCCATGCCGAGTGCGGAGCCGAGCTGGAAGGTGTCGCGGTTCCAGGCTCCGTACGGGGCCCGGAACCAGCGGGGCGCCTCGCCGTAGGCCTTCTCGACGATCTCGCTCGTGCGCTCCATCTCGGAGCGGATGCGCCGCCGGGAGAGTTTCGTCAGCAGCGGGTGGGACCAGGTGTGGTTGCCGACCACGTGGCCCTCGTCCGCCATCCGCGTCAGCAGGTCCCGGTTGTAGTCCGCCATCTCCCCGCACACGAAGAACGTCGCGTGCACCTCGTACTTCGCGAGGGTGTCCAGGATCTCGGGGGTGTACTCGGGGTGGGGGCCGTCGTCGAAGGTGAGCAGCATGGTGCGGCCCCGGCCCGTCATCCGCAGGATCGGCTCGCTGCGCACCGGGGGCCGCCGGGGCGCGGCGCGCGGGGCCCCGTAGCCGGTCAGGGGCTGGAGGCGGTACTCGGAGGGCTTGAGCGGGCTGCGCTGCGGGGGGCCGGGAGCGGGTACGGGGGCGGGCGGACGGGAGGGCCCGTTTCCCCGGCCCAGGGCGAGTGCGCCGCCGGCGCCGGCCGCGCCCAGGGCCGCGACGCCGGTGAGCAGGGTGCGGCGGGTGAGCAACTGATGCTTCTCCATGACTCATCAGTCGCCCGGTGAGGGTGCGCCGCACCTGAGCAACACCGGCGCGGCGGCACGGAACCACCCGCCCGGCTCAAGATCACCGGGGACTCCGATAGCCTCGCCGCGTGACGGAACAGCACTCCCATCAGTTCGAACGCGGCACGGACGGACCCAAGGTCATCGTCGTCGGTGTGGACGGCTCCGACTCCTCGCTGCGGGCCGCTGCCTACGCCGGTGGGCTGGCCAGGCGGCAGGGGGCCCTGCTCGCGGTGGTGTACGTGCAGCCGGTACTGGCGGGGGGTGCGGCGCTCGGGGCGTCGGTGGCGGAGACCACCGACGAGATCGCCGAGGAGCTGGTGGCCCAGATCCGGGAGGCGACCGAGCGGGTGAAGGGGATATTCGACATCCGCTGGGAATTCCACACGTTCCGCGGCGACCCGTACAGCGGCCTGGTGCAGACGGCCGACGAGCTGAAGGCGGACGCGGTGGTGGTGGGCGCCTCCGAGCAGGCCGGTCACCGGTTCGTCGGCTCGGTGGCGGTGCGGCTGGTGAAGTCCGGACGCTGGCCGGTGACGGTGGTGCCGTAGCGCGCGTCGGGTCCGTGGCACCGCGCGCACCCGCCGGTCGCGTCGGGTCCGTGGCACCGCGCGCACCCGTCGGTGCGGTGTGTGCGTGTCGGGTCCTTCGTGCGTCGTGTCTTCCGTCACGGTCGTGTGTGCGTCATCATGATCCACCGTCAGCCGTTTGCCGTTCACGAAGAGGTGAGGCGCATGGCCCGGTTCCGCATGGGTGAGGGTGTTCTCCGCCGCAAACCCATCGAGCACATCGAGGAGACGGAGAGCGGCGGCGGCCTGGTGCGCTCGCTGGGCCTGTGGCAGCTGACCGCGATCGGCGTCGGCGGCATCATCGGGGCCGGCATCTTCACGCTGGCCGGGACGGTCGCCAACGGCACGGCTGGTCCGGCGGTCCTGATCTCGTTCCTCATCGCCGGTGTCGCGAGTGCGGCGGCGGCCCTGTCCTACGCCGAGTTCGCGGGGCTGATCCCGAAGGCGGGCTCCGCCTACACCTACGGCTACGCGGTCCTGGGCGAACTGGTGGGCTGGTTCATCGGGTGGGACCTGCTCCTGGAGTACACGGCGATCGTGGCGGTGGTCGCGATCGGCATCTCGGGCTACTTCAGCTTCCTGGTCGGCGAGATGGGCGCCGACCTGCCGAACTGGATGCTGGGCGCGCCGGGGACCGGCGACGGGCACAGGGTCGACCTGTTCGCGGCCGTGCTGTGCCTGCTGATCGCGTACCTGCTGACGCTGGGCATCAGGAACGCGGCCCGCTTCGAGATGGTCGTGGTGGTGCTGAAGGTGCTGGTCGTGCTGCTGGTGATCGGGGTCGGCGTCTTCCACATCAACAGCTCGAACTACCACCCGTTCTTCCCGTTCGGGGTCGGCGGTGCGTTCACCGGTGCGGCGACGGTGTTCTTCGCGGTCTTCGGCTACGACGCCATGTCGACGGCGGCCGAGGAGTCCAAGGACGCCCAGCGGCACATGCCGAAGGCGATCATCTACTCGCTGATCATCTCGATGGTGCTGTACGTGGCGGCCTGCCTGGTGCTGACCGGCATGCAGAACTACAAGGAGATCGACCCGGAGAGCGGCTTCTCGACGGCGTTCAAGTCGGTGGGGCTCAGCTCGCTGGCCGACATCATCGCGGTGGGCGCCATCATCGGCATCCTCACGGTGATGTTCACGTTCATGCTGGGCGTCACCCGGGTGTGGTTCTCCATGTCGCGCGACGGGCTGCTGCCCAAGTGGTTCGCCAAGACGCACCCGACGCGGCACGTGCCGACCCGGGTCACCTGGATCGTCGGATGCGCGTCCGCCGTGATCGCCGGGTTCCTGCCGATCGGCGAGGCGGCGGAGCTGACCAACATCGGCATCCTGCTGGCGTTCGTGGTGGTGTGCGCGGCAGTGATCGTGCTGCGCTACCGGCAGCCGGACCTGCCGCGCACCTTCCGCACGCCGTGGATGCCGTTCGTGCCGGCGCTGGGCATCGTCTTCTCGATCTGGCTGATCACGTTCCTCCAGTGGCAGACCTGGGTGCGGTTCGCCGTGTGGTTCGTGGTCGGCCTGGTGATCTACTTCGCCTACTCGTACCGCAAGTCGGAGCTGGCCCGCCGTTAGCCGCTCCCCCGCTCCCCCGTCACCGGCTACTCGCCCATCACCAGTCCGTCGTCGGCGGCGCCCCGGCTGAGCACCACGTCGCGGATGCGGTCGCGCACGCCCCGCAGCTCGGCGCCCTTCTCGAGCGCCCGGTTGAGGTTCACCACCCGGCCGGCGTCGACGTCGAACAGCTGCGGGACGAACTCGGCCTTCGTCACCTTCCAGCGTTCGCCGGCCCGGTCGGGCGGGGCGAAGGTGAAGCGGCCGATGGTCGACTGGTTGCCGCGCGGGTCGCGGACGCCCTCGCCGTTGACCATCTCGCCCGCGATCTGGTCCCCCATGCCGTAGATCACCCAGGTGCCGTTGACCTTCTCGTAGGCCTGGGGGACGTGGGCGTGGGTGCCGAGGATCAGGTCGATGTCGGGGCGGTCGCCGGTGCGCGCGGCGGTCAGGCTCCGGGCCAGCGCCACCTGGTCCTGGTCCGGCGCGTCCTGCCATTCGGTGCCCCAGTGCAGCGACACGACGACGACGTCGGCGCCGGCCTTCCGGGCCGCCCGCGCGTCCTCGACGATGCGCGCCTCGTCGATCAGGCCGACCGCCCAGGGCTGTCCGTCGGGAAGGGGGTGGCCGTTGGTGTGGAGGGTGTAGGCGAGGTGGGCGACCTGGGCCCGGCCCGCGCGCAGGACCGTCGCCGTGTCCGCCTCGCCCTCGGTGCGCGCCGTACCGGCGTGCCGTACGCCCGCCCGGTCGAGGGCGTCCAGCGTGCGGCGGATGCCCTCCGCGCCGTCGTCGACGCTGTGGTTGGAGGCGGTGGAACAGCCGTCGTACCCGGTGGCGGCCAGTGCCTTCGCCACCTCGGGCGGGGACTTGAAGAGGGGGTAGCCGCTGTAGTCGCCGTTCGCGCCGTAGACGGTCTCCATGTGGCAGAGGGCGAGGTCGGCGCGCGAGACGACGGGCCGCGCGCCGGCGAGCATAGGGCCGAAGTCGTAGCCGGTGCCGCCGGCGTCGAAGCGGGCCCGCTCGATGATCGAGTCGTGCGGGAGCACGTCACCGGAGGCGACCAGGGTGAAGGCGCCCTCGACGGCGGCGGGCGGGGCCGGGGCGGGTGGTTTCGGCGGCTCGTGGTCGCGGGCCTGGCAGGCCGCGCCCGCGGTGAGGAGGGCGGTCAGGGCCAGGGCCACCTGCCGACTGCGTGTGATCATCCGTTCACTCCGCTGGGTCGCACACACCGATGAAAAGTCACATTTACTTATAAACAGGTAAAGAGTTACGACCCGTCACAAGCGGCTCCGACACGCCCTTTAGCCCGTCCGGCGTGCGGGAACAGAGGGCGGGGATCTCCGCCGGCCGCGCACCGACCGTTCGTCGAACCGTTCGTCGACGCGATCGACCGTCCGCCGCACACCTGTGCGTGCGCCCTGTCCCCGTCCGGGGCCCTGCGGTGCGATACGGCCATGACGGCCGGAATCACCCTCACGGACACAGCGAACGGGACGACCGCCGAGCACGAGCTCGCCGCACTGCAACGCGAGCACGGCCGGCCGCTCTTCGCGCTGCTGCTGCGGCTCAGCGACGGCGACCGGCAACGCGCCGAGGACCTCGTGCAGGAGACCCTGGTCCGCGCCTGGCAACACCCCGAGGCCCTGCGCGCCGACGACTTCGACTCCGTACGGCCATGGCTGCTCACCGTGGCGCGGCGGCTCGC
The DNA here is from genome assembly GCF_045041415.1 of Streptomyces coelicoflavus. NCBI lineage: Bacteria > Bacillati > Actinomycetota > Actinomycetes > Kitasatosporales > Streptomycetaceae > Streptomyces > Streptomyces coelicoflavus. Next base: position 672,902 of record NZ_CP108218.1, read on the forward strand.
GATCGACGCGCGCCGCGCCCGCCAGGCCCGCCCCCCGGAGGTCGGCGACGCCGTACTGGAGAACGCCCGGGTCTGCGCGGACCACGCCGAACGGGCCGCCGCGGCCCTCGATGTGCGCGAGGCTGTGAAGACACTCACTCCGGAGCACCGTGAAGTCCTGGTGCTGGTGTATTTCCAGGGGGCGAGTGTGGCGGAAGCCGCGACGGCCCTCGGCATCCCACCCGGTACCGTGAAGTCCCGCGCGTACTACGCGCTGCGCGCCATGCGCAGGGTGCTACCGGGGTACGCCGCCGACCTGCGGTGAAACCGGCCCTTTGGTCAAGCCTCCGTAAAGCGCCTTGCCCGGGACCCCGGTTGGGCAGTCGGCTGTCCTCATCCGTGTTCCGGACGGGGGTCCACGACCCGGTCGGGCGACGCGCACGCACCGGAGGAAGGCAGGAAGGGATGCTGCACAGAGGCCAAGAGAGCACGGACGGCACCGGTGGGGGCGAACTGAGCGTTCCCATGGCGTGGTTGTACGCCGAGTACATCGCCGACGAGCTGCTGCGGACCGGCGACCTGATGCCGCCGACGTCCTTCGAGTTCCGCGCCGGACGCGACGCGCTGGCGCTCACCGTCTTCCTGTCCGACACGGACGACGAGCTGAGCGGCATCCGCGTCGTCACCCACCTGGAGACCTGGCTCTCCCTGACGGCGTACGACCAGCCGTGGCACGAGTGGGTGCACGGGCGGCTCGCCGAGGCCACGGCCGACGCGGTGGCCGCCGGACGCCACTCGCCGGACCTGGAGCTGGCCCGGGCGGCCTGGCGCTGGCTCCAGGAGACCGAACTGCTCGCCCCGGACCTGAACGCGGTCCCCGGCGGTGCGGCGGTGACCGGGGAGGACGAGGGGCCGAAGGTATGGACGCCGGCCTGGCAGCTCGGGCTGCCGCTCGGGCACCTCGCCATCCACCTGTTCTAGCCGTCCTGCCGGACGCCGCGGCGGGCTCGCGGCCGGCTCGCGGGCCGGCTCCCGGACTCTCCCCGGGGACGGACCAATCCGCGCCCCGGACCGCTCCGAACACCTAGGTTGCGATTCGATCGCGGCTTGAGTGATTCGGCTGTCGGGTGCGTACGGGTGGGAGCAAGGAGTAACCCCACCCGCACCCAACGGTACGAGGATTCGGCATGAGGTCCCTGGAAGGGCATGGTGACGTCGGCGCCTACGCGCTGGGCGTGCTGGACGAGGTGGAAGCGTTCCGCTTCGAGGACCACCTCATGGAATGCCCCAGGTGCACGGCCCAGGTGACGGAATTCGGTCCGGCCACCCGCCAGTTGATGCTGTACCGGCAGGCGACACCCCGTCTGGTCCACCCCCTGGCCAGTCCGGCCCCGCGCCTGCTCGACCGGCTGCTGTCCGAGGTGGCCACGCGCCACCGGGCGGGCCGCAGGCGGGTGCTGTACGCCGTGGCCGCCGCCGTCGTGTGCGCCGTGGCCGGGCCCGGCGCCGTGCTGTACGCGAGCCAGGGCGACCCGGCGGCGCCGCTCACCGCGACCGACGCCCGCTCCGGGGTGTGGGCGCGGATCACGGCCGAGGACGAGGCCTGGGGCACCGGCGTGCGCCTCGAGGTCAAGGACGGGGCCGGCCCGCGCTCGTGCCGGCTCGTGGCCGTCGGCCGCGACGGGTCCGAGCAGACGATCACCAGCTGGATGGTCCCGGGGCAGGAGGACCGGCCGCACACCGTGCGCGGCGGGGCGGCACTGCATCCCGACCAGATCGACCGCTACGAGGTGCGGACGGCGGACGGCGACCACCTGGTGACCCTGCCGGCCGGATGACCGCCGCCCCGGGGGACCTCCCCCACCGCGGCGCCGCCGTCACTTCAGCAGCCGGGACATCCTGCGGTCCGCCAGCGGTTTGCCGCCGGTCTGGCAGGTCGGGCAGTACTGGAGCGAGGAGTCGCTGAAGGAGACCTCGCGGACGGTGTCGCCGCACACCGGGCAGGGCTCCCCGGCCCGCCCGTGGACCCGCAGTCCGCTCTTCTTCTCGGCCTTCAGGCGCCCGGCGGCGACGCCCCGCGAGCGTTCCACCGCCTCGGTGAGCGTGCCGCGCAGGGCCGCGTACAGCCGGGCGGTCTCCTCGTCGGTCAGCGAGGCGGCCAGTTTGAACGGAGACATCCTCGCGGCGTGCAGGATCTCGTCGCTGTACGCGTTGCCCACGCCCGCGATCAGGCTCTGGTCGCGCAGGGCGCCCTTGAGCTGCCGCCGCTCCCCGTCGAGGAGGGCGGCGAAGCGCGCCTCGTCGAAGTCGTCGGCGAGCGGGTCGGGGCCGAGCCGGGCCACGCCGGGCACCTGCTGCGGGTCGGCCACGACGTACACCGCGAGCCGCTTCTGGGTGCCCGCCTCCGTCAGGTCGAAGCCGGCGCCGGTCTCCAGGGCCACCCGCAGCGCGAGCGGGCCCTTGCCGGGCCTCGGCATGCCGCTGGGGAGGCTGTCCTTCCAGTGCAGCCAGCCGGCCCGGGCGAGATGGGTCACCAGGTGCGGGCCGCCCGCGGTCTGGACGTCGAGGAACTTGCCGTACCGGTGCACGCCCGCCACCCGGTGGCCCTCCAGCGCCGTGAGCGGGGGGTCGTACGTCTTGAGGACGCTGATCGCCACGGGCAGGACCCGGACGATCTCGCGGCCGGTGAGGTGCTCGGTCAGGAAGTCGCGGAGCGCCTCGACCTCGGGCAGTTCTGGCATACGTCAAGAGTGCCACCGGCCGCCGACAGTGCCAGTGGGGTCAGCCCGCGGCGTGCGCCACCACGAACTCCGCCCAGACGACCTTGCCGCCGCCGCGCGCTTCCACGCCCCATCCGTCGGCGAGCGTGTCGACCAGGAGCAGCCCCCGCCCGGAGACCCCGTCGTCCCCGGCCTCGCGGCGGCGCGGCAGGGCGCTGGAGGAGTCCTCGACCTCGACCCGCAGTCGCCGGTCGGTCCCGGTGAGCAGCCGCAGGGTGACGATCGCGGAGCCCTCGGTGTGCATGAGGGCGTTGGTCATCAGCTCGTCGGCGACCAGTTCGATCTCGTCGCTCTGGCCCCTGGCCCCCCAGGAACGGACGGCGGCGCGGACCATGTGCCGGGCCTCGGTGAGGCCCTCCGGGTCGCCCGGCGACACGTGCTGCTGGACGCGGCCGAAGGTCTTGGGGGCGCCGAGGCCGTGGCGGCGCAGCAGGAGCAGCGCGACGTCGTCGTCGCCGCGGCGCTCGTCGGCCACGTCGATGAGCCGGTCGGCGAGGTCCCGCACGTCCTGGGGCCCGGAGCTGATCAGCGCCGTGAGGACCGCCATGCCCTCGTCGAGGTCGGCGCCGGGCTGCTCGACCAGGCCGTCGGTGCACAGCAGCAGGGTGTTGCCCGGGTCCAGCTCCAGCGTGGCGACCGGGTAGGCGAGGCGCCCGAACTCGGCGGACAGGCCGAGCGGCAGTCCGCCCTCGACGCGGACGAGCCGGCAGGTGCCGTCGCCGAAGCGCAGCAGCGGGTCGATGTGTCCGGCGCGCACCACCTGGACCACTCCGGTGCCCAGGTCGGCCTCGGCGTACAGGCAGGTCGCGAAGCGGTCGGTGTCCAGCTCGTGCAGGAAGACGGAGGCCCGTGCCATCACCGTGGCCGGCGGGTGGCCCTCGGCGGCGTAGGCGCGCAGCACGATGCGCAGCTGGCCCATGACGGCGGCGGCGTGCGTGTCGTGGCCCTGGACGTCGCCGATGACGGCGCCGACGCGGCCGCCGGGCAGCGGGATCAGGTCGTACCAGTCGCCGCCGATGTCCCGGCCGAGGGTGCCCCCGATGGAGGCCGCGCGGTAGCGGACGGCGACGTCGCAGCCGGGCACGCTGGGGATGGTGCGCGGCAGCATGGCCTGCTGGAGGCCCTCGGCGAGGTCCATCTCCTGCTCGTAGAGCATGGCCCGCTGGAGGCTCTGCGCGATGCCGCTGCCGAGCGCGACCAGGACGTTGCGGTCCTCCGCCGAGAAGCCCTGCCGGTCGCTGTAGAGCAGCCCGATGGCGCCGATCGGCCGGGCCTGGGCGATCAGGGGCAGGTAGGCGGCGGCGGTGATGTTCAGGTGGGTGATGCCCTCCCACAGCCCGGGGTAGCGCTCCGCGAACTCCTGCGGCGACTCGATGAAGCGGGGGCTGAGGGTCCGCACGGCCTCGCTCATCGGGTAGGGCTCGTCGATCCGGGTGACGCGGGTGCCGGGGATGAAGCTGTTCTCGGGACCGTCGGCGACCAGCCGGATGCGGCCGGCCTCGACCAGGCCCATCACCAGGCTGGTGGCGCCCAGCCGGGTGAGGCCGTGGGTGTCGCGCAGCACGTCGATGACGTCGTCCACGGTGCGGGCGTGCGCGAGGGCGGCCGTGGCGAGCTGGACGACGTTGGTGAGCCGCCGGCGGGCCTCGTCCAGCGCGGCCTGCTCGCGGTTGGCCGCGATGTCGGCCATCTCCTGGGTGGCGTCGCGGACGATGCCGATGATGCGGCGGGGGCGGCCGGTCTCGTCGCGGCGGATGTAGCCCTGGGTGTGGGTCCAGCGCAGGGTGCCGTCGCGGCGGCGCAGCCGGAAGTAGGTGCCGTAGTTCTCGCTGCCGTCCTTCATGGCGCGGGCGACGATGGTGTCCATGCGGCGGCTCTCCGCCGTGGGCACGCGCAGCGACAGCGACTCGGGGCGCCCGTCGTACTCCTCCGGGCGCAGGTCGAACACCTCGTGGGCCTGGGCGTCCATGTGGAACAGTCCGGCGTCCAGGTCCCAGTCGAAGCTGCCCATGCGGTTGAGCGCCAGGATCGGGTCCGGGTGGGCGGGCCAGTCGTCCGGGAGTGACGGGGCGCTCGCTCCCCGATCAGACATGGACCCCACCTTGCCAGGATTTGCCGGAATCTTCGAGTCCTGGTCCGCCGGACAGAGCAGGAGGAGATCCGGGCCGCCGGGGCGGGTACACGGAGCGCGTACGAGAGGAGCCCGGCCGTGGAGTGGTTCACCGCACCCGACTACTGGCCGGCCCGGCTGGTCTTCCAGCGGGCCCTGGCCGTCGTGTACCTGGTCGCCTTCCTGACGGCCGCGCTCCAGTTCCGGGCGCTGCTCGGCGAGCGCGGGCTGACGCCGGTGCCCCGCTTCGTCGAGCGGGTGCCGTTCCGGCGGGCGCCGAGCCTGTTCCAGTGGCGCTACTCGGACCGGCTCTTCGCGGGCTGCGCCTGGGCGGGCTGCGCGGTGTCGGCGGCGCTGGCGGCGGGCGCCGACTCGCTGCTGCCGCTGTGGGGCGCGATGCTGCTGTGGCTGGTGCCGTGGATCCTGTACCTCTCGATCGTCAACGTCGGACAGACCTGGTACTCGTTCGGCTGGGAGTCGCTGCTGCTGGAGACGGGCTTCGTCGCGGTGTTCCTCGGCAACGAGGAGGTGGCGCCGCCGGTCGTGGTCCTGTTCCTGCTGCGCTGGCTGCTGTTCCGGGTGGAGTTCGGGGCGGGGCTGATCAAGATGCGCGGCGACGAGTGCTGGCGGAAGCTGACCTGCCTGGACCACCACCACGAGACCCAGCCGATGCCGGGCCCGCTGAGCTGGTTCTTCCACCACCTCCCCCGGCCGCTGCACCGGGTCGAGGTCGCCGCGAACCACGTCACCCAGTTGGTGGTGCCGTTCCTGCTGTTCGCCCCGCACCCCGTGTCGACGGCTGCCGCGGCGCTGATGATCGCGACCCAGCTGTGGCTGGTGCTGTCGGGCAACTTCTCCTGGCTCAACTGGATCACCATCGTGCTGGCCCTGTCGGTGGTCCGCTTCCCGGGCGGCCACCCGTCCACGGCCGCCGCGCCGCTCTGGTACGAGGTGGTGGTCCTGGCGGTGGCGGTGCTGCTCGTGTTCCTGAGCCATCGGCCGGTGCGCAACATGATCTCCCGCCGCCAGGTGATGAACCGCTCCTTCGACTCGCTCCACCTGGTCAACACCTACGGCGCCTTCGGCTCGGTCAGCCGGGTCCGGTACGAGATCGTGGTCGAGGGCACCGCCGACGAGGTGGCCCGGAAGGACGGGGACTGGCGGGAGTACGAGTTCAAGGGCAAACCCGGTGATCCGCGCCGCTGGCCGCGCCAGTTCGCGCCGTACCATCTGCGCCTGGACTGGCTGATGTGGTTCGCGGCGCTGTCGCCCTCCTACGCCGGGTCGTGGTTCGGCACCTTCGTGGAACGGCTGCTGGAGAACGACCGCGCCACGCTGCGGCTGCTGCGCCGCTCCCCGTTCCCGCCGGACGCGCCGCCGCGCTTCGTGCGCGCCCGGCTCTTCCGGTACCGGTACACGACCTGGCACGAGCTGCGGGAGACGGGCGCGTGCTGGGAGCGGACGTATGTGCGGGAGTACCTGCCGCCGACCCGGCTCACCTCTTCCGCGTGAGCCGGGCCGGCCGGGGCGCTACGCGCGCTTCAGCCGCAGGGTCATCAGCTGGAACGGACGCAGCCGTACGGTGATCCGGTCGCCCTCCGTCCGGGGGGCCTCCGTGTCCGGCAGCGGGCGCTCCAGCAGGTCGGTCACCTGCACGTCGGCGGCCGCGAACCCGGTGGTGAGCGTGGCGCGGGCCCGGCCGCCGTGGGCCTCGTGGAAGCGGACCACGACGTCGCCGCTGCCGTCGTCGGCGAGCTTGACGGCGGTGACGACGACCGCGTCCCGGTCGACCGTGACGAGCGGCGCGACCTCCCCGGCACCGCCGGTGACGTGCCGCTCGGGCACGTTGATCCGCCAGCCCTCGCGCACGGCGTCGCCGATGCCCGCGCCCGGCACCAGCGCGTGCCGGAACCGGTGCACGCCCTGGTCGGTCTCGGGGTCGGGGAAGCGCGGGGCGCGCAGCAGGGAGACCCGGACCGTGGTGGTCGTACCGGAGTCGCCGTCGGTGCGGACGGTGCGGGTGACGTCGTGGCCGTACGTCGAGTCGTTGACGACGGCGACGCCCCAGCCGGGCTCCTCCAGGTGCACGAAGCGGTGGTTGCAGGCCTCGAACTTGGCGGCCTCCCAGCTGGTGTTGGTGTGGGTGGGCCGGTGGAAGTGCCCGAACTGGGTCTCCGACGCGTACCGTTCGGCGTGCACGTCGAGCGGGAAGGCGAGCTTGAGGAACTTCTCCGTCTCGTGCCAGTCGACCTCGGTGTCCACCTCCAGCCGCCGCTCCCCCGGCACCAGGGTCAGCACCTGGGTGACGCGGGAGGAGCCGAAGGAGCGGACGACGCGCACCGAGCTGCCGTCGTCGCCGGGTGCGACCTCGTCGGCGTCGGTGAGGTCGGTGACGGTGTGGCGGTAGAAGGCGTCGACGTCCCAGGCGTCCCACATGTTCGGGAAGTCGGGGTGGAGCTGGAGCAGGTTGCCCGCGCCGCCGGGCGCGATGGTCTCGCGGTCGGCGGCGAGGTCGTACGCGGAGACGACCAGGCCGCGGTCGTCGATCTCGACGCGCAGCAGGCCGTTGTCGAGGATGTGGCCGCCGCCGGGACGGGGGGCCGAGCCGGTCCGGCCCTCCGTGGCGGGGGACGCGGCGGCGCCCGCCGGGACCCCGGTCCGGGCGTGCGGGGCGGAGTTGAAGACCAGCGGGGTGTCGCCCTCGCCGGCCAGGGCGCGCTGGGCGGCGTCGATGATGCCGTTCAGCTCCTCGGCGACGCGGTCGTAGGTGGCGCGGGCCTCGCGGTGCACCCAGGCGATGGAGGAGCCGGGCAGGATGTCGTGGAACTGGTGCAGCAGGACCGTCTTCCAGATCCGGTCCAGGTCGTCGTAGGGGTAGGGGAACCCGGCACGCACGGCGGCCGTGGCCGCCCACAGCTCGGCCTCGCGCAGGAGGTGTTCGCTGCGGCGGTTGCCCTGCTTGGTCTTGGCCTGGCTGGTGAGGGTGGCGCGGTGCAGTTCCAGGTACAGCTCGCCGACCCAGACGGGCGGCTCGGGGTTCTCGGCCTCGGCCTTCTCGAAGAAGGCGTGCGGGGTCTCCCACTCGACGGTGGCCGAGCCTTCGAGGTCGCGCAGCCGGGCGGCCTTGGCGATCATCTCGCGGGTGGTGCCGCCGCCTCCGTCGCCCCAGCCGGTGGGGGCGAGGGAGTGCCGGGCGACGCCCTTGTCCTTGAAGTTCTTCGCCGCGTGGGCGATCTCGCTGCCCTTCATGGAGCAGTTGTAGGTGTCGACGGGCGGGAAGTGGGTGAAGATCCGGGTGCCGTCGATGCCCTCCCAGCGGAAGGTGTGGTGCGGGAACTTGTTCGTCTGGGACCAGGAGATCTTCTGCGTCAGCAGGTACTTGGCGCCGGCCGCCTTGATGATCTGCGGGAGGCCCGCCGCGAAGCCGAAGGTGTCCGGCAGCCACGCCTCGTCGTTCTCGACGCCGAACTCGTCGAGGAAGAACCGCTTGCCGTGCACGAACTGGCGGGCCATCGCCTCGGAGCCGGGCATGTTGGTGTCCGACTCCACCCACATTCCGCCGGCCGGCACGAACCTCCCGTCGGCCACGGCCTTCTTGACCCGCGCCCACACCTCGGGCCGGTGGTCGCGCACCCACGCCCACTGCTGGGCCTGGGACATGGCGAAGACGAAGTCCGGCTCGTCCTCCAGGAGGGCGGTCATGTTGGAGGTGGTCCGGGCCACCTTGCGCACGGTCTCGCGCAGCGGCCACAGCCACGCCGAGTCGATGTGCGCGTGTCCGACGGCGCTGATGCGGTGCGCGGAGGGCACGGCGGGGGCCGACAGCACCTCGGTGAGGCGGGAACGGGCCGCTTCCGCCGTGCCGCCCACGTCCTGGAGGTCGATGGCGTCCAGCGCACGGTCGACGGCGCGCAGGATCTCCCAGCGGCGCGGCGAGTCCACCGGCAGCTCGGCCATCAGCTCGCCGAGGACCTCCAGGTCGAGCACCAGGTTCCACACCGTCTCGTCGAGGACGGCGAGGTCCATGCGGGCGAGGGTGTACTGCGGTTCGCTGCCCGCGGTGTCCTTGTCGCCGAGCTGCGTGGGCACGAAGGGGTGGTAGTCGAGGATCACGGGGTTGGAGGCCGCCTCGACGTGCAGGCGGACCTCCTCGCCTCCCTCGACGGGGGCGCCGATCCGCACCCACTGGTTGCGCGGGTTGAGGCCCTTCACCGGGGTGCCGTCGGGGCGGTAGACTAGGCCCTCGCACTGGAAGCCGGGCATGTTCTCGTCGAAGCCGAGGTCGAGGATCGCCTCGACGGTCCTCCCGGCCCACTCCTTCGGCACGGTGCCGGTGACGCGGAACCAGCTGGTGCCCCACGGCGCGCCCCAGCGGGCGCCGGCCTGGATGGGCTCGGGTTCGGCCGCGAGTCCCTCCTCCACCGGGACGGGCTCGCCGGGCGCGTTCCACACCGCGACGTCCAGTGGCACGGACTCGGGGTAGACGGCGGGGCGGACGCGCTCGTCGAGGACGCGCTTGAGGCGGGCTTCGACCAGGTTGCGGTCGTCATGCATGCGGGTGCTCCGGGGTTGGGGGGCGGGTGGTTACCAGGGGTGGGTCACGATGACGGGGCCGACGTCAGGTACTGCTCCCCCGCCGGGCGCGGTCCGAACCGTGCGGACCGGGAGCGGCCAGTACGTCGTCGGGGGCGACGACCTCGGTGATGCCGCGCGCGGCGAGGTGTGCGGTGTCGGCGACGCGCGTGTCGAGCACGGTGGTGGGGCGGGCGCCGTCGGCGACCAGCCGGAAGAAGGCGTCGAAGACGGCACCGCCGGGGGCGCAGGCCGAGCGCGCGGCGGGATCGGCCGGAACGGCGAGGGCGGTGGTGCGCGGAGCGGGCGCGGGGCGGGCACCCTCCCGCGCCGCACGGGCCGCGCTCGCCAGGACCCGTGCCGAGTCCTTGGGGCGGCGGTCGTTGGTCAGCAGCCCGAGCCCGTACTCCAGCTCCGGGAAGTCGGCCAGCGACCGGGACACGTCGTGGGAGCACCACCAGGTGACGCCCCACAGACCGGGGCAGTCCAGGGCGTTCTCGACGGTCGCCTCGGTGAAGGCGGCGGCGTGCTCGGCGGGGACGAGGGGCGCGGGGGCGCCGACCTCCTGGAGCCACACCGGACGGTGCGGGTCGTCGGCCCAGGCCTTGCTCAGTTCGACCAGGTAGGCGGCGTGGTGCTCGCTGGGCACCGAGGTGCGGCCGTGGCGCTGGGCGGTGCCGTTGAAGACCCAGGAGTGCACGGCCGTGACGGCGCCCCGCCGGGCGGCCTGGGCCGGGGTGAAGGGCTGGTCGTCCTGGTACCAGGTGGCGTCGTACTCGGCGTGCAGGTGCATCCGGCCCGGGGCGCCCTCCTCGCAGGCGGCCAGCATCCGCTCCAGCCAGGCGTCGATCTGGGCGCTGGTGGCGCGGTCCGGGTCGGGGTGGGGGCCGGCGGAGAACTGGTTGACCTCGTTGCCGAGGGTCATGCCGAGGAAGTTGGACCGGCCGGCCAGGGCGGCGGCGAGGGTGCGCAGGTAGGTGGCCTGGCCCTCGACGACGTCGGGGTCGGTGAACAGGTTGCGGCGGTGCCAGGTGCGGGTCCAGGCCGGCACGAAGTCGAAGCTGCTCAGATGACCCTGGAGGCCGTCCACGTTGACGTCGAGGCCGCGTTCGCCGGCCGCGTCGACCAGCGCCACCAGGTGTTCGACCGCGCGCTCGCGGATCAGGGCGCGGTTGGGCTGGAAGTACGGCCACAGCGGGAAGACGCGGACGTGGTCCACGTCCAGTGCGGCGATGGAGTCCAGGTCGGCGCGTACGGAGTCGAGGTCGAAGTCGAGCCAGTGGTGGAACCACCCCTCGCTCGGGGTGTAGTTGACGCCGAAGCGCACGGCAGAAGGCATGCGGTGTCCTTGTGAGGGGGAAGCGGGTGGTTCAGCCCTTGACGGCGCCCTCGCCCACGCCGCGGAAGAAGTACCGCTGGAGGCAGGCGAAGAGGAGGATGAGCGGCGCCACGGCGATGATCGTGCCGGCGGCGACGAGGCGTTCGTCGTTGGCGAAGGTGCCGTGGAGGTAGTTCAGGCCGATGGTCAGGGTGAACCTGGACGGGTCGCTCAGCACGATCAGGGGCCACAGGAAGTCGTCCCAGGCGCCCATGAAGGCGAAGATCGCGACGACGGCGAGGGTGCCCTTCACCGCGGGCAGCGCGATCCGGTAGAACCGCTGCCAGACGTTGGCGCCGTCGACGAAGGCCGCCTCCTCGATCTCGTAGGGGAGGTTGAGGAAGGCGTTGCGCATGAGGAGCACGTTGAGGGCACTGACACAGCCGGGCAGCAGGACGCCGACGAGGGTGTTGTTGAGGCCCAGCTCCCGCATGGTGGTGAACTGGGCGATGATGATGCCCTCCACGGGCACGAGCATGGTCAGGATGAACACCAGGGTGGCGACGCGCCGGCCGCGGTAGCGCAGCCGGGCCAGGGCGTACCCGGCGAGGGCGGCGCCGACGCAGTTGGTGACGACGTTGGCCGCGGCGACCTTCAGGGAGTTCAGGGCGTAGTCCCACACGGGGATGGTGTCGGCGACCCGGTCGTAGTTGTGCAGGGTGGGTTCGGAGGGCAGGAACTTCGGCGGGGAGCTGAAGATGTCCTCGGTGGGGCCCTTGAGCGAGGTCGACAGCTGCCAGAGGAACGGGCCGATGGTCAGGGCGAGGACGCCGAGCAGGAGCAGGTAGCGCAGGGCCAGTTCCCACACGCGGATGCGGCGGCCGTGCTCGTCGGTGATCCGGGGTTCGCGTCGCCGCTTCCGCTCACGGCCGGTGGCCCGGGGCTTCTCGGCGGGCCGGGTCTTCTCGGCGAGGCTCACGACTCCTCCTTCCGGTCGGCCCGCAGGACCAGCAGCATCAGGACGACGGTGACGACGAAGACGACGACGGAGATGGCTGAGGCGTAGCCGACGCGGCCGGTGAGGCCGGTGCCGGTGCGCTGGACCAGCATCACGAGGGTGGTGTCCTCGCCGGCCGGTCCGCCGTTGGGGCCCGCCATCAGGTACACCTCGGAGAAGACCTTGAAGGCGGCGACCGAGGAGAGCGCGGCGACCAGGACCATGGTGGAGCGGACGGCGGGCACCGTGACGGTGAGGAAGCGGCGGACCGCGCCCGCGCCGTCCACGGCGGCGGCCTCGTGCAGCTCGCGCGGCACGTTGGCGAGCGCCGCCAGGTAAATGATCATGTAGTAGCCGAGGCCCTTCCAGACCGTGACGGCCATCGCGCTCAGCAGGATCAGCCACTGGTCGCTGAGGAAGCCCACGGGACTCGCACCGAGCATCTCCAGCAGCGAGTTGACCAGGCCGCGCTCGTCGAGCAGCCAGACCCAGATCAGCCCGACGACGACGATCGAGGCGACGACCGGGGTGTAGAAGGCCGAGCGGAAGAAGGTGATGCCGGGGATGTTCTTCTGCACCAGCAGCGCGAGCAGCAGCGGCAGCAGGACCAGCGCGGGGACGACCCCGAGGACGTACAGGGAACTGTTGCGCAGGCCGATCCAGAACATGTCGTCGTGGAGCAGCTCGCGGAAGTTGGCGAGGCCCACGAACTCGCCCGGGACCAGTGTGCGGCGGTCGGTGAAGGCGTTGACGAGGGTGGAGACGAACGGGTACAGGATGAACGCGCCGGCGATCAGCAGGCCGGGCGCGGCGAACAGCCAGGGGCTGGCGGGCAGTTGCCGTCGCACGCGCCGGGGGCCGGGGCCCTTGCGGGCGCCCGGGGTGCCGGTGGTGAGGGTGGGACTCGCCATGACGTCTCAGCCCTGCTGCTGGAGGAGCCGGTCGCACGCCTTGACAGCGTTGTCGAGGGCTTCCTTCGGGCTCTGCTTGCCCTGGAGCGCCTTGGCGACCTCGTTGCGCAGCTCGGTCTTCATCTGCTCGCTGAACAGCACGGGCGTGTAGTTGACGGCCGTCTTCAGCGACTTGGCGGCGGCGACCCGGACGCGGGTCTCGTCGGTGCCGTCCTCCTTGGTGAAGTACGGGTCGTCCAGCGAACCGGCGGTGCTCGGGAAGATGGCGACCTGCTTGGCGAACGACATCTGGTGCGCCGCGTCGGTGACGTAGTGCGCGAAGGCGACCGCGGCGGGCTTGCGCTGACTCTGCGCGTTCACCATCAGGCCCATCACGTACATGTTGACGTGGCCAGTGCTGGTGATCTGGTCGGTGATGCCGATGTTCTTGTACAGGTTCGGCGCCTGCTTCTTGAAGTTGGCGAGGTCGAGCGCGCTGCCCGGGTTCATGGCGACGGCGCCGGTGAGGAACTTCTTCCCGGAGGACTCGGGGGTGGCGGTCAGCGCCTGCGGGCCGAGGGCCTTGGCGTCGTACAGCTCCTTGTAGTGGGTGAGGAGTTGGACGCCCTTGGCGTCGTTGAACGCGAAGGCGGTGCCCTCCTTGTTCATGAGCGGGACGCCGTAGCGGCCGAAGTCCTCGATGGTGGGCACGTTGGCGAGCGTGGCGACCTCGCCGTCGGTCTTGTCGGCGATCTTCAGGGCGGCGTCGAAGACCTCGTCGTAGGTCTTCGGCGGCTGCTCGGGGTCGAGTCCGGCCTTCTCGAAGAGGGACTTGTTGTAGAAGAGCGGGCCGGTGTTGAGGTACCAGGGGAAGGCGTACGTGCCGTCCATGCCCGGTATCCGGTGGCTGGCCCAGGCCCCTTCCAGGTACTCCTTCTCGTACTGGCCGGCCGCCTTCTCCAGGTCGAGGGCGAGGCCCGCCTTGGCGAGCGGGGCGACGAGGTCCGGGGAGACGTTGACGACGTCGGGCAGGGTGCCGCCGGCGGCGTCGGCGCTGATCTTGTCGGCGTAGCCCTCGCCGGGCTGGTCGACCCACTTGACGTGGGCGTCGGGGTACTTCTTCTCGAAGTCGGCGATCAGGCCCTCGAAGTAGTCCTTGAAGTTGGCCCGCAGGTTCCAGGTCTCGAAGGTGATGTCGCCCTCGACCTTGCCCGAGGCGTCGGTCGAGCCGCCGCCGTCGCCCCCGGAACCGCAGGCGCTGAGCGGCAGGACGAGGGCGGCTACGGCGGCGACGGCGAATGTTCTGCGCGAGGTGGGCACGGTGGCACGTCTCCCTGAAGGACGTCGGCGGTGGGATGCCAGCGACCATGCACGGCGTTTCCGCGGAAAGTCAATGGATTCCCGCCAACTAAAGCGAAAGACACAGCATTAGTCCAGGTCAGAGCAGTGCGAGCGAGAACTTGCCAGGAACTACTAATGCGCTTTAGGATCTTCGCACTCAAGCGCTTTAGCTCTGACGCTCGCACCGAGGAAAGGAACGCGCATGCCGGCCAAGCGGCCCGCCGCGCGCCGGCCGACGATGAAGGACATCGCGCGGCGGGCCGGCGTCTCCGAGAGCGCGGTGTCGTTCGCGCTGAACGACCGGCCGGGGGTCTCCGAGGTCACCCGGGACCGGGTGCGCCGGGTGGCCGAGCAGCTCGGCTGGCGGCCCAGTACGGCGGCGCGCGCCCTGTCCGGGGAGGGTTCGGCGACGGTCGGCTTCGTGCTGGCGCGGCCCGCGCACACCCTCGGCGTCGACTCCTTCTTCCTGCAACTGGTCTCGGGGATCCAGGAGGTGCTGGCGGGCCGGCACCTGGGGCTGCTGTTCCAGGTGGCGCCGGACGTCGAGGACGAGTGCGCGGTCTACCGGCGCTGGTGGGCCGAACACCGCGTGGACGGCGTCCTCGTGGTCGACCCGCGCACCGACGATCCGCGTCCGGACCTGCTCGACGAACTCGGCCTGCCCGCCGTGGTGATCGGCGGCGCGCCGGACGAGCGCCATCCGGGGCTGTCGACGGTGTGGGCGGACGACGCGGGCGCGATGGCCGCCCTGGTGGACGGGCTGCACGCGCTCGGGCACCGGCGGATCGTCCACATCGCCGGGCTGCCGGGCCTCGCCCACACCCAGCGCCGTATCCGCGCGCTGCGCGCGGAGGCCGGGCGGCGGGGTCTCGGCGAGGTCGAGTCGGTGACCACCGACTACTCGGACGCGGAGGGCGCGGCCGTCACCCGCCGCCTGCTGGAGGCGCCCGCTCCCCCGACGGCCCTGATCTACGACAACGACGTGATGGCCGTCGCCGGGGTCGCCGCGGCCACCGAACTGGGTTTCTCGGTACCGGCGGACGTGTCCGTGGTGGCCTGGGAGGACTCGGCGCTGTGCCGCATGGTCAAGCCGTGGCTGTCCGCCCTGTCCCGGGACAGTGTGGAGTTCGGCCGTACGGCGGCCACGGAGCTGACCGCCCTGCTCGACGGCGGTCCGGCCCGGACGGTGCGGGTGCCCGTGCCACGCCTGATCGAGCGGGACAGCACGGGACCGGCCCGGGGGATCTGAACGCGGCCGGGCGGCCCCGCGCTCTCGACGTGCGCGCCTCGGACGGGCAGAGTGCTGTCCTGCGTACTCATCAGTAATCCAGCACCCCCGTCACCGCACCCCTAGGAGCCCTCCGTGACCGACCGGGCCGGCCGCACCGCCGTCGAGATCGCCGCCGCCGTACGGGAGAAGCGGGCCACGCCCCGCGAGGTGGTGGCGGAGCACCTGGCCCGGATCGAGCGGCTGGACGGCCGCGTCGGCGCCTTCCGCGCGGTGCGGGCCGAGGCGGCGCTCGCCGAGGCCGAGGAGGTGGGCGCCCGGGGTGATCTGGGCGAACTGCCGCTGGCCGGCGTGCCGGTGGCGGTCAAGGACAATCTCGCGGTGCGCGGGGAGTCCACCCGGGTGGGCTCGGCCGCAACCCCGCACACGCCCGCCGACGCCGACCACGTCACCGTGGCCCGGCTGCGGGCGGCCGGCGCGGTGGTGGTGGGGGTGACGAACGTGCCGGAGCTGTGCGTGTTCGGCACCACCGAGGGGGTGCTCGGCACGGCCCGCAATCCGTGGGACCCGGCCCGCTCGGCGGGCGGTTCGTCGGGCGGAAGCGCGGCCGCGGTGGCCGCCGGGATGGTGCCGCTCGCCCTCGGCAACGACGGCATGGGCTCGCTGCGCATCCCCGCGGCCAACTGCGGGCTCGTCACCCTCAAGCCGGGCCGGGGCGTGGTCCCCGCGGGCATCGGCGAGGGCGACTGGTTCGGCATGTCGGAGAACGGGCCGCTGGCCACCACGGTCGCGGACGCCCGCCTGATGCTCACGGTCCTCGCGGACGACCCCCTGCCGGAGCGCGAGGACTCCGGCGCCCTGCGCGTCGCCGCCTCGCTGCGCAGTCCGTTGGCCGGCGTCCCCGTCGCCCGGCCGTACGCGCGGGCCCTGCGCGAGGCGGCCGGGGTCCTGATGAAGGCGGGCCACCAGGTACGGCGCGCCGACCCGCCCTACCCGGCGTCCCTGGGGGTGACCGCACTGACCCATTGGACGGCCGGTACGTCGGTGGACGCACGCGGCCTCGACCGGCGGCTGCTGACCAGGCGCACGCGGGTGCACGCGGCCCTCGGGCGGCGTTTCGTCGCCCGGGTGGCGGACGGCGCGGACCGGGAGCGGCTGCGCGAACGCCTGGAGCCGTTCTTCGCCGAGTACGACGTCCTGCTCACCCCGGCGCTGGCCCGCCGCTCCCCCGGCGCCGGGCCCTGGCACGAACGGGGCTGGCTGCGCAACGTGGTGGCGAACTCCGCGTACTCGCCGTTCACGCCGCCGTGGAACCTGACCGGCCTGCCCGCGATGTCGGTGCCGTTCGGCACGCTGGACTCGGGCGCGCCCTGCGCCGTGCAGCTGGTGGGGCGCCCGGGCTCGGAGGCGACGCTGCTGGAGCTGGCGGAGCGGATCGAGGCGCTCCGCCCCTGGCGCCGGACCGCACCGCTGGACTGAGGCGGTCCTACAGGGCGCGGTGCATGATGTACAGGCCGACCCGCCCGTGCCGGGGGTGGTCGAAGGCGTCCGGCACCGTGCCCAGGATCGTGAAGCCGAGGGAGGTCCACAGCCGCACGGCGGGGTTGGTCTCGACGACGGCGTTGAAGACCATGGCCCGGCATCCCTCGGCCCTGGCCGCCTCCAGGACGTACTCGGCGAGGGCCCGGCCGGTGCCGCGTCCCGCCCGGCCGGGGTCGACCATGAAGCCGGCGTTGGCGATGCGGGCGGCGGGGCCGCCGTAGTTGGGCGTGACGTAGGCGGAGCCGACGACGGCGCCGGAGTCGTCCTCGGCGACGTAGACGCGCTTGGCGGGGTTCGTCCACAGGGCCCGGGCGTCCTCCTCGGAGGTGTCCGGGTCCCAGGCGTAGGTCTCGCCGGCGGCGACGATGCGGTGCCAGAAGGGCCAGATGTGCGGCCAGTCGCCGGGCGTGGCTTCCCTGATCAGCATGGGCGTGAGTCTGGCACGCCCATGCGCCCGGCGGCCTCGGTGGGTGGCGGGCGGGTCAGTCCACGCTCGGCAGGATGTGCGGCTCGGCGAGGTCCTCCTCGTAGCCCGCGAGACGGATCGGGGCGGAGCGCGCCCACACGTCGAGGCTGCCGATCTCTCCGGGCCTGCGGGCGCGCCCGCTGCGTTCCTCGGTGCGTTGTTCTGGCTTCGTCGTCGTTTCCGGTGTCACCGCGCACTCCTTATGTGTCGGGTCACCCTCGGGGCCTGCCGACGCCAGTCTCCTGTCCGGCACCCGGCGCCCGCTCGAGTGTGGGTCGAATGCAGATGCAGATCGGACGCGGTGGCGCCGGAACTCGTACGGAAGCAGGCCGTTGTGAACCGGCTCGTCCCATGACGGACTCTGGGTGTGGGTAGTGCCCTGTGCTGCCGTCCGTCCGGACCAGATTAACCAAATGAGCGGGGGCGCGCTCTATGGGGCTCAAAAGATGGGAGAACCATTGCCCTTCACCTCGCGCGCAGTTGGCCCAAGTCTGCCCCGATTCCTCCGCTTCCGCACCGCGCGCAACTCACCCGTTCGGCCTACACCGACGTCCGCACCTGCGAATACGGGTGGAGGGCTCGGGCGCAATTAAGTTGCCGTTGGCTGCCTCGCAAGCTCGCCATGGTCTGCTGCCGGTCGGCAACGGCTGTCTCGTGGGAGGACCGAGGCATGGAACTGCGCAGCGTCGAGGAGCTGATGGACCTGCTGTACGCCTGCCGGGGCGAGCGGCCCGCGGCCGGGCCCGGCGGTGGACCCCGCGATCCGCACGGGCACGCCCTGCGGACGGCCGCGCTGCTGCGCCGGCGCCGCCCGGCCGACAAGGAGCTCCAGGTCGCCGGGCTGGTGTCGCCCGTGGGCCGGCTGCTGTGGCCGGGCGCCCCGGCGGCCCGGACCGCCGACGCGGTACGGCCGCTGCTCGGCGTGCGCGTCGCCCGCCTGGTGCGCCGTCAGGCCCGTCCCGGCGACCGGGCCCACGACGACGACCTGGTCAGCCTGCTTCAGGCGGACGACGAGGCCCGCACCGCCGACTTCGACGCGGGGGTCCTGGAGGACTGGCGTTCGGTGCTGGAGCTGACGGCGGCGCGGAACTCGCGGCTGGGCCTGGTGGACTGAGGCTCCCTCACCACTTTCCGGGTGCGTAGTCCTTGAGGAAGACGCCGTAGAGATCCTCGCCCGCCTCGCCGCGCACGATGGGGTCGTAGACGCGGGCGGCGCCGTCGATCAGGTCGAGCGGGGCGTGGAAGCCGGCCTCGGCCAGGCGCAGCTTGTCGTAGTGGGGGCGTTCGTCGGTGATCCAGCCGGTGTCGACGGAGGTCATCAGGATCTTGTCGGTGTCGAACATCTCCTGGCCGCTGGTCCGGGTCACCATGTTCATCGCCGCCTTGGCCGCGTTGGTGTTCGGGTGCCCGGCGCCCTTGTAGCCGCGGGCGAAGACGCCCTCCATGGCCGAGACGTTGACGACGTAGGCGCGCCCCGCCGGGGCCTTGCGCGCGGCCTCGGCCATCGAGGCGCGCAGCGCGCTGATGAGGATGAACGGCGAGGTGTAGTTGCACAGCTGGGTCTCGAGCAGTTCCACCGGGGAGATCTGCTCGATGGTCTGCACCCAGGTGTTGGAGTCGACCACGTCGGGGACCAGTCCGCCCGCGTCGATGGCGGTCCCCTCGCGGTGCCGGACCACACTGGCGTTGCCGGCGACCAGGGCGAGGTCGGCCACCTGCTGCGCGTCGAGCCCCGAGGTGCCCAGCGGCAGCGCGGCCAGTCCGTCCACGGCGCCGGAGTTGAAGGCGCCGATGACGTGGTGGGCGGGCAGCTCCCCGGCGGGCAGCGGGGCGCTCTCGCCCTCGACCAGCGCGCCGTACGCGGAGGGCAGCCGGCGCACGGTCTGGGTGGCGTTGTTGATCAGGATGTCGAGCGGCCCCTGCTCGGTGACCTGCTCGGCCAGGGCCACGGCCTGGGCGGGGTCGCGCAGGTCGATGCCGACGACCTCCAGGCGGTGCATCCAGTCCGCGGAGTCGTCCATCGCCTTGAAGCGGCGGATGGCGTCCTTGGGGAACCGCGTGGTGATCGTGGTGTGCGCGCCGTCGCGCAGCAGCCTGAGTGCGATGTACATGCCGATCTTGGCCCGGCCGCCGGTGAGCAGCGCCCGCTTGCCGGTGAGGTCGGCGCGGGCGTCGCGGCGGGCCCGGTTCTCGGCGGCGCAGTCCTGGCAGAGCTGGTGGTAGAAGTAGTCGACCTCGACGTAGCGCTGCTTGCAGATGTAGCAGGAGCGCGGGCGCTGCAGTATGCCCGCGATCGTGCCCTCCTCCGTGCGCGAGGAGGGCAGCAGGCCCTCGGTCTCGTCGTCGATGCGCTCGGCGGAGCCGGTGGCGGTGGCCTCGGTGACCGACTTGTCGTGGGCGGTCTTGGCGGCCCGGCGCTCCTGGCGGCGGCGCTGCTTGACCATGCGGTAGATGTGCGAGGTGGCCCGGCGGACCGCGACCGCGTCGGGGTGGTCGACGTCCAGCTCGTCGAGTTCCCTCAGTACGTCGAGGCAGACGGCGAGCCGTTCGGGGTCGATGCCGGGGCCGTACGCGGAGGCGGCCGCCTCGTCCGTGGTCGCCGGGCCGTCCTGTGTCACCGTCATCGCCGCTGCCGTTCCCTGGTCACCGTTGCGGCGCTCCGGGAGGCGACCGCTGTCGAACAGCGGATTTTATTCAGCGTGCGGCCCGGATCCAAACCGGCCGGGGTCAGGGACGGCAGGCCGTGAGCAACGTCTCCACCTCGTCGGCCACCGCCAGGGCGAAGCGGTCGAGGTCCGGCACGGCCTTCCCGTCGGCGAGCAGACCGAAGTGCACCTGGCCCCGGTACGTCGAGACGGCCACCGCGAGGGAGTGGCCGCGGGCCAGGGGCGCCAGCGGGTAGACCTCGGTGAGGGGGTGACCTCCGAGCCGCAGCCCGAGGCTGGGCAGGGGCACGCTCGTGACCAGGATGTCGAACCAGAGCCGGGCGGCCCCCGAGACCAGCGGCCCGCCGAGCCGGTGGCCGAGCGCCGGCACGTGGTCGGCGAGCAGGGCGACCGCTCCGGCGCCGCGGCCGGGACCGGCGTCCTTGTTGCGGTCCATGGCGACGCGGACCGTGCCGAGGCGGGAGAGCGGGTCGGGGTCGCCGACCGGAAGCCGCATCAGGTAGCCGGAGAGCCGGTTCCCCTGGGGCCGGGCGGTGCGCGGGCGGCGCTTGGACACGGGGATGAGGGCGCGGGGCGCGACGCCCTCGCTGCCGTCGCCGCGCTCGTCCAGCCAGCGGCGCAGGGCACCGGCGACGACCGCGATCAGCACGTCGTTGACCGTGCCGCCGGTGGTCTTGCGGACGTGGTGCACGTCGTCGAGGTCGACGGCCACGCCCGCGATCCGGCGCGTCCCGGAGGACTCGGCGGTCAGCGCGGGCGAGGAGCGCACGTCCAGGGTGGACAGGGCCGCGGCGGCACCGATGTCCAGGGCGCGGCCGACGTCCGAGAGGGCGTCGCGCAGCCTGCCCGGCAGCGTGCGCACGTCGGGCAGGAGCCCGCGCGGCGGCCGTGCGGGGCGGGGCCGGGGGGCGGGGAGGTCCATCGGGTCGAGGACCCCGGCGGCCAGGGTCAGGGCGCGCAGGCCGTCGGCCAGGGCGTGGTGGAACTTGAAGAGCACGGCGAAGGCCCCACCGTCCGCGCCCGGCAGCACGTGCGCCTCCCAGGGCGGCCGCCCGCGCTCCAGGGGGCGCTCCATGAGGCGGCCGGCCCGGGCGTGGAAGTCCGTGGCCGGGGCGTGCAGCCGCACGTGGTCGAGCGGGTCGAAGCGCGGGTCGGGCTCGCGGGTCGCGCCGCCGAAGGACAGGGGTGCCCGCAGGCCCGGCTCCGGCTGCCAGGTGTCCCGGATCCTCATGCGCAGTCCGGGCACCGCGGGGGCGCGGGCCGCGAGCAGGTCCGCGGCGTGGGCGGCCGCGGTGGGCGAGTCGGCCTCGAAGACGCCGAGCGCGCCCAGGTGCATGGGGTGCTCGGCGGACTCGATGTTCCAGAACGCCAGGTCGAGGGGAGCGAGCGGATCGGGAGTCAAGGGCTTGCCTCGCAAGGACGACGCGTGGGCGGCGGGTGGGCCGTGGGTGGACAAGCAGTCAATCGCCTCCCGTCGATTACGGTCAAGTACGATCAAGTTACGCACAGTTAACAGTGGATAAAGTCCCGCCCCTTTCGGCAGGGGCGGGACTGCTGCGACTCATGGGGCATCTGGCTGACGTCGGCCTACGTCAGCGGCGGCGGCACCGCCTCCGTCGAGGTTCCCCACCCGGACGGCTGCGGGCCGACCGTGAACGCGAGCGACCGCACGGAGCGCAGGGCGTCCGTCGTCAGCCAGGTCCGGGCGTAGGCCGAGCCGTCGGCGCGGGCCGACTGGACGTACCGGTCGGTGTCCGAGGTGCCGGGCGCGGTGATCGTCAGGGCGCCGCGCGGGTAGTAGCGGCGGTCGAGGGTGAGGTCGACGCGGTCGAAGACCGGGGTGGACAGGCCCCAGGTGTCGTAGCCGGGCTGGATCGGGAAGATCCCGATCGAGGACAGGACGTTCCAGGCGGACATGGTCCCGAGGTCGTCGTTGCCGGTCATGCCGGTCGGCGTGTCCGTGAACAGGGTGAGTGCCGCGTGCACCACGTCGGTCGTCTTCCAGGGCTGCCCGGTGGACAGGTAGGTGTACGGGGCGATGAGGTCGGGTTCGTTCTGCGGGTTGTACTTGTCGGCGTTGTAGTAGTCGTACGGCCCGTTCACCCAGACCTCGCGGGCGGTCTTCGCCGGGTCGGCGAGGAGCCGGTCGTAGGCGAAGAAGGAGTCGAGCCGCTCGTTCGCGGCCTCGGTGCCGCCGATGAGGTCGATCATGCCGGGCAGGTCCTGCGGCACCAGCCACTGGTACTGCCAGGACGTGCCCTCGTGGAAGCCCTCGCTCTGCGCCGGGTCGGCCGGGCCGGTGAAGGCGCCCTCGGCGTCACGGGCGCGGAAGAAGCCGGTGGAGGGGTCGAAGACGTTGCGGTAGCTCTGGGCGCGCTCCGCGTACCGCTCGGCGTCCGCGTCGTGGCCGAGGTCGCGGGCCATGCGGGAGAGCATGGCGTCGGACAGGGCGTACTCCAGGGTGGCGGAGGCGCCGTGGTCGTAGTCGGAGTCGCCGGGCTTGGCGTGCGGGCGGCCCTTGACGTACGGCGCGAAGCCGTCGGCGAGGTACTCCCGGTTGGCCTCCCGGCCGACGGCCGGCGAGTCGGTGGGCGGGACGCCGTCGGCGTTCTTCTTCAGCGCCCGGTAGGCCTTCTCCTCCCAGCCGTGCAGCAGGCCCTGCTGGTAGGCGTTGGTGAGGAAGGGGGTCACCGGGTCGCCCGTCATGATGTTGGTCTCGACGGTGCCATAGCCCCACTTGGGCAGCCAGCCGCTCTCCTCGTCGATCTTGATGACGGAGATCGCCATGTCCCGGGCCTCGCGGGGCGCGAGCAGGGACAGGAGCTGGGACTGGGTGCGGTAGGTGTCCCACAGGGACCAGTTCTGGTAGTACGTGAAGCCCTTGGCGCGGTGGATCTCCTGGTCCCAGCCGGTGTAGCGGCCGTCGACGTCGCTGCCGACGTTGGGTGCGAGGAAGGACCGGTACAGGGACGAGTAGAAGGTGCGGCGCAGGGTGTCGTCGCCGCCCCGGACCCGGACGTCGTCCAGCCGCTTCTCCCAGGTGCGCTGTGCGCCGCGGCGCACGTGGTCGAACGAGTGCCCGCCCTCGGCGCGCAGGTTGCGCGCGGCGCCGCGCGCGTCCACGTAGGACAGGGCGGTGGTGGCCTCGACGGTGCGGTCCTTCGTGGTGTCGAAGCGCACGTAGGCGCCGTCGCCGCCGGTCTTCGAGCCCGCGGTCACGGTGCCGTCGTCCCAGGTGCCGTAGGAGGCGAAGGGCCGGTCGAAGCGGGTGATCGTGTAGACGGTGTACGGCTTCGTGTCCTGGCAGAAGCCGCTGCCGGTGATCGCGGTGCGCACGGTGCGGCTGTCGAGGACCTCGACCTCGGCGGAGATGTTCCTGTGCAGCGACTGGCCGGCGTTGAGCAGGACGTTGGCCTTGTCGGTGGCCGGGAAGGTGTAGCGCTGCACGCCGGTGCGTTCGGTGGCGGTCAGTTCCGCGTCGACGCCGGAGTCGAGGCCGACGCGGTAGTAGCCGGGGCTCGCCTCCTCGTCGTCGTGGTTGAAGGAGGCGGCGTACTTCGCGTAGTCGGTCTCGGTGACGTCGCCGGTGGTCGGCAGCACCGGCAGGTCGCCGCCGAGTCCGCAGCCGACGCCGGAGAGGTGGACCAGGGAGAAGCCGCGGATGTGGGTGTCGGAGTGGTCGTAGCCGGTGTTGTGGCCGGTGTCCGGCGAGAACTGCACCATGCCGAAGGGCACGGCGGCACCGGGGTAGGTGTTGCCCTCGTTCTCGGTCCCGATGAAGGGGTTCACGAGGTCGGTCAACGGTCCGTCGGGGGCCGCCTGGGCGGCGGGTACGGCGAGGGCGCTCGCGAGGAGCGCCGCCGCGGCGGCGGCCGTCGCCGCGCCGCGCAGCCGTTCGGTCCAGCTCATGGAAGGTGCCTCCGTCTTTCTTTCTCGTGCGTCCGTCTTCTTCTCTCGTGTTCTCCGGTCCCGCCCGGCCCGCTCGGCCCCGCTCGGCCCCGCTCGGCCGCTCAGACGAAACGCCAGAGGTGGTCGTCGGTGCCGTTGTCGTCGAACTGGACGACCTGGGCGCTGTCGGCGGTCGACATGCCGTCCACGCCGAGGACCTTGCCGCTGTGCTTGTTGCGGATCAGGAACCAGCCGTCGCCCTGGTCGGCGAAGGCCCACAGGTGGTCGTCGGTGCCGTTGTCCTCGTACTGCACGACGCGCGCGCTGTCGGCGGTGGACATCCCGTCGACGCCGAGGACCTTGCCGCTGTGGCCGTTGCGGACGAGGAACCAGCCGTCGCCCTGGTCGATCCGCTGCCAGGCGTGGTCGCCGGTGCCGGTGTTGGCGAACTGCACCACTCGGGCGCTGTTGGCGGTGGACATCCCGTCGACGGCGAGGACCTTGCCGCTGTGCTTGTTCTGGACGCGCCGGAAGGGCGGCTCGGGGACCCAGGGGGTGCCGTCCGGGGCGGCGGTCGGGAAGGAGGCGATGCGCAGCCGGGCGGCGGCCATCGGGATCAGGGTGACCTCCTCGACCCGTGCGGTGGAGCGGGCCGGGCTCGGCTGGAGCGGGGCGATGACGTGCTCGTCGTCCGCGACCCACTCGGGGATGCGGCGGGCACGGGCGGTGAGCCGGACGGGCACGGTCTCGTGGGTGAACGGGTTGTCCGCGACCCGGGCGCGGACACGGCGGAAGACGGGCGCGGCGCCGGGCACGAGGCCGTAGTTCCACGGCGTGGTCGCGTGGACCGCGTACTCGGGGAAGGTGTCGTCGCCCGCGTACCGGACGTAGCGCTCACCGATCTTCAGGGCGTACGTCAGCGGCCCCCGGTCGACACTGACCGAGCCGTGGTTGCCCGGCCAGGGGCGCAGGGTGGTCCGCTGCGGCAGGCGCAGGGTGACGCGGTCGCCGTCGGACCAGGTGCGCTCGACGCGGACGAAGGCCGGACCGTCGGCCGCGGGCACGGGCCGGCCGTTGACCCGCACCCGCGGCCCCTCGCACCAGCCCGGTATCCGCAGGCTCAGCGGGAAGGCGACACGGCGCGGTGCCGACACGGTGAGGGTGATCGTGTCGTCGAAGGGGTAGTCGGTGTCCTCGGTGACGGTCACCCGGGTGCCGTCGGCGCCGACGGCGGCCGTGACCCGGGAGGGGGCGTACATCGCGGCGGCCAGGCCCCGGTCGGGCGTGCCGAGCCACAGTTCCTCGGTGAAGTAGGGCCAGCCCATGCCGTAGTTGTGCGGGCAGCAGCGGTAGTTGTCGACGCCGGGCTGGTAGGCCTGCATGGCGAAGCCGTTCTGGAACTGTCCCTGCGTCTTGCGGGCGTTGTCCAGGTCGACGCTGTTGGCGCTGGTGACGTAGTGGACGGCACGGCCCTCGGGGTCGAGGGCGGCGGGCAGCGCGTTGAAGGCCAGGTCCTCGCAGCGGTCGGCCCAGACCGGGTCGCCGGTGATCCGGACCAGCAGCTCGTGGGCGGCCATGAACTCGACGACGCCGCAGGTCTCGAAACCCTGCCGCGGGTCACCGAACCCGGGCCGGATGTTCTCGTCCCCGGCCAGCCCGCCCCCGGGGAACTGCCCGTACCCGCCCATCACCCGCTCGTACGTGTCATAGGTGGCGCGGGTGTCGGCGGCGGAGCCGGAGAGCTGGGCGTACTGGGCGGGTTCGCGGAAGCCCTGGGCGATGTTGACGTTGTGCGGGCTGGGCAGCGGGCCGGTCCAGTCGGCGCCCCAGGTGTGCATCTTCTCGACGAGGTCGAGCAGGAAGGCGTCGCCGGTGCGGCGGTGCAGCCACAGCGCGAGGTCGATGCCGTCGCCCCAGCGCAGCGAGACCCAGCTGGAGTCGAAGGCGCCCTTGCCCTGGGCGTTCATGAACCGCAGGAACCCGGTGAACAGGGGCAGGATCCGCGGGTCGCCCGCGTACTCCTCCCAGGTGCGCAGTGCCTGGAGCAGGGGCAGGAACGGCCAGAAGTCGGGCCCGCCGTTGAGCGAGGTGCGCAGCGCCCGGGGACCGAAGAAGCCGTCGTCCTGGCGGGTGGCGAGGATCGCGTCGATCCAGCGGCGGGACCGGTCCAGCGCCTCGGCGTCACCGGTGGCGACGGCGAGGGGGACGTATCCGCGCAGCCAGTACGGCAGTTCCTCCCACCCGCCGTTCTGGGGGTGGACCCAGCCGGAGGTCGCGAAGTCGAGGAAGTGGGAGCGCTCGGCGTAGCGGCCGCACAATCCGTCGAGCTGGAGGCGGAGTTGTCCGGCGAGCCAGCCGCGCGCGGTGACGCTGCCGGGCGCCAGCCGGGTGAAGGCGTCGGAGGCGGGGGCGCCGGCCGCGGCGGCGGGTGCGCCCAGTGCGGGCACCCCCACGGCGAGCGCGCCGACGACGAGGGAACCGCGGTGCAGGAAACGGCGTCGGTCGAGAGTCATGGAGCTCCAGACGGGACGGGAGGGGTCGCAGGTGCCGGAGTGCGGGGGCGGGGGCGGGACGCACGAGGCGCCCCGCCGTGGGTGTCGCGTGTCGTGCGATCAGGCGCAGTTCGCCGGGGTGGCCCGGGAGATGTCGTCGATCAGTTGCTCGTGGGCCGCCCTGATCCGCTGCACATCGGGCTTGACGACCTTGCGGTCGTACGTCAGCAGGCCGTTCAGCTCGCCCTCGACGTCCGTGATCTGTGTGTAGACCGCGCCGTTGCCGCCCTTGCAGGCGAGGGCGCGCACCTCGTCGAGCTTGGTGAGGTAGTCGTCGGTGTACGTCGCCGGGTCGACGTCGACGTAGGACTGCTGCACCGACCAGGCGTGGCCGGGCACGGCGAGGCCAAGGCCGCCGTACTCGCCGCTGACCAGGGCGCGTTCGCCGTCGGGCGACGGGGGCAGCGCGGGGCTCGGATAGCCGTGCTCGTCCATGATGTCGCCGGCGCCGCCGTCGGCCCCGAGATTCAGGCCCGACTGGTTGTTGACGAGCCGGGTCGGGTCCCAGGCCTTGGCCTGCGCGGCGACGCGGCCGATGTCGTACTGGCCCCAGCCCTCGTTGAAGGTGACCCACATGATGATCGACGGGTGGCTGACGTGTTCGTCGATCATCTCCTTCATCTCGCGCTCGTACTCGGCGCGGGCGGCGGTGGACGGGTTCTTGCCGGCGGTCATCGCGGGCATGTCCTGCCACACCAGCAGGCCCAGCCTGTCGGCCCAGTAGAACCACCGGTCGGGTTCGACCTTGATGTGCTTGCGGACCGAGTTGAAGCCCATCTCCCTGTGCGCCTTCAGGTCGTACGCGAGGGCCTCGTCGGTGGGCGCGGTGTGCAGACCGTCGGGCCAGAAGCCCTGGTCGAGGGTGGCCATCATGAAGACGGGCTCGCCGTTGAGCATGGTGCGCGGTACGCCGTTCACCTTCTCGACGGCGATGGAACGCATCCCGAAGTAGCTCTCGACCCGGTCGTGTCCGACGGTGACCTTCAGGTCGTACAGGAAGGGGTCGTCGGGCGACCACAGGCGCGGGGCACGGATCTTCAGGGTCAGCGGCTCACCGGTGCGTCCGCTGACCGTGGCGACCTTGCGGTGCCCGGCGTACGCCGTGGCCTTGACGCGTACGCCGTCGCGCACGCCCTTGGGCTCGACGGTCAGGGTGCTCGCCGACCCGTCCACGTGCGGGGTGAGCTTCAGGGAGTCCACGTGGTCCCGGGCGACAGGCTCCATCCACACGGTCTGCCAGATGCCGGAACTGGGCGTGTACCAGATGCCGCTCGGGTCCAGGCGCTGCTTGCCGAGCGGCGGGTTCTCGCCGTTCGCCGCGTCGGTCGGGTCGTAGACGCCGACGATCAGCTCCTGGGTGCGGCCGGGCTTGAGGGCGTCGGTGACGTCGGCGCTGAACTTGTCGTAACCGCCCTTGTGGCCGGCGACCTTGGTGCCGTTGACGTACACCTCGGACTGCCAGTCGACGGCGCCGAAGTTCAGCCTGAGCCGCTGGCCGTGGCCGATGTGCCAGTCGCGGGGCACGGTGAAGGTGCGGCGGTACCACATGCGGTCCTCGTGCCGCTGGATGCCGGAGAGCTGGGACTCCACCGGGTACGGGACGAGGATGCGCTCCTTGAGGTTCTTGCCGACCGGCGGCTGCTCGCCCGCCTCGGCGGCGGCGAACTGCCAGCGGCCGTTGAGGTTCTGCCAGTCGTCGCGGGTCAGCTGCGGGCGCGGGTACTCCGGCAGGGCGTTGTCCGGCCCCACCTCGTCGGCCCACTCGGTGCGCAGCTCGTAGGTGGACTCGTTGCCGCCGCTGCTCCAGAAGGCGTTGACAACGTTGCCTTCGGCGTCGGTGAGGCCGCCTTCCCCGTCGTAGCGGACGTCGGCGGTGCCGGGCGCGTCCCCGTCCTTGTTGCCGACGACGGGCTGGTCGAGGGCGACGAGCAGGGCGCTCGGGTCGGCGGGGTCGAGCCTGGTCTCGCCGAGCGGCCACTCGGCGCCGCCGATCACGGTTTCGAGGTGGTCGGTGAAGCCGGCCGGAGGTACGGCGAGGGGGCTCGCGAAGTCGAGCCTGAGGGTGCGGCCGGTGGACTGGACGGTGGTCGCCGTCGCGCCGTTGTACTCGAAGCCGTCGGGCAGACGGAACGCCGACTGCGGGATCGCCTCCTTGCTGCCGCCGGGCTCGGTCCAGCGCAGGTGGAGGTTGGAGCCGCCGTAGTGCTCGAAGTACTCCAGTTTGATGTCGTAGGACTGGCCGGCCGTCAGCTCGATCGGCTGGGCGGTCTGTTCGCGGTCCCAGTCGTCGACCCAGTGGTCGATGGCGAGCTGTCCGCCGATCCAGAGGCGGAAGCCGTTGTCACCGATGATCGAGAAGGTGTGGGCGCCGGTCTTCTCCGGGACCAGCTTGCCGGTCCAGCGGACGTTCACGTCGTCCGACTGGCCGGTGGCGAAGGCGAGTCGCGGCTCCAGGGTGTTGAAGTCGACCTGCTGGTCGAAGCCGGTGGCCTTGAGTTCGTGGAAGTCGAAGGCACCGGGGGCGGACTGGGTGTAGTACTCGCCCTTCAGGCCGTGGATCTCCGCGGTGTCGCCGGTGCCCGCCGGGTCGGCGGCGTTGGCGGCCGGGACGGCGGCGAGTCCCGCGACGCCGAGGGCGGCGGCTAGCAGCAGCGCGAGTCTGTCTCTGAGTCGTTTGGTGCGCACTGACCCTCTCCTCGAGAACGGGTGACGGCTGGTGGCCCGGACATCGATGTCATGCAACGTCATACAACGATGTAAGGCAGAGGTGCAGTGGCATGACAGCACGGATTCCGCTTGACGTCCAGGGACATGACAACGGCCCCGGGATTGACGCGCGTATCGCGCGGCCCGGGGCCGTGGTCCGTCCGGCCGTCCCCGCGTCACGGCACCCGCTGCCCCTTGCCCAGCGCGATCACGCCGCCCTTCGAGACGGTGTACAACTCGCCGTCACGCTGCGGGTTGACACCGATCGTCGCGCCCGGCGGCACCTCCACGTTCTTGTCGAGGACCGCCCCGCGCACCACCGCGCCCCGGCCGATGTGCACGTTGTCGTGCAGCACGGAGCCCTGCACGACCGCCCCCGGGTCGACGACCACGCCCGGCGAGAGCACGGAACGGGTGACCTGGCCCCGGACCAGGCAGCCCGCGCTGATGATCGACTCGCCGGCGATGCCACCGCCGTTGAAGCGGGCGGGCGAGAGCTGGGTGGAGTGGGTGTAGACGGGCCAGTCCCGGTTGTAGAGGTTGAACGCGGGCCGCTCGGCGATCAGGTCCATGTGGGCGTCGTAGTAGGCGTCCAGCGTGCCCACGTCCCGCCAGTAGCCCTGGTCCCGTGAGGTCTCCCCCGGCACGTGGTTGGCGCTGAAGTCGTACAGCGCGGCCTCGCCCCGCTCGGTGAGCTGGGGCAGGATCGAACCGCCCATGTCGTGCACGGAGTTCTCGTCCTCGGCGTCCCGGTGCAGGGCTTCGATCAGGGCCTTGGTGGTGAAGACGTAGTTGCCCATCGAGGCGAAGACGCACCCGGGGTCGTCGGCCAGTCCGGGCGGGTCGGCGGGCTTCTCCAGGAAGCCGGTGACGGTCTGCCCGTCGGAGCCCGGGGTGATCACACCGAAGGACGGCGACTCGGCGCGCGGGACCCGTATCCCGGCGACGGTGACGCCCGCGCCGGACTCGATGTGCTGGGCGAGCATCTGGCGCGGGTCCATCCGGTACACGTGGTCGGCGCCGAACACCGCGACGTACTCGGGCTGTTCGTCGTGCACCAGGTTCAGGGACTGCAGGATCGCGTCGGCGCTGCCCAGGAACCAGCGCGGGCCGAGGCGCTGCTGGGCGGGGACGGGGGTGACGTAGTTGCCGAGCAGGCTGGACATCCGCCAGGTGGTGGTGATGTGCCGGTCCAGGGAGTGCGACTTGTACTGCGTGAGCACGCAGATCCGCAGGATGTCCCCGTTGACCAGGTTGGACAGCACGAAGTCGACCAGGCGGTACGTGCCGCCGAAGGTGACCGCGGGTTTGGCGCGGTCCGCGGTCAGGGGCATCAGGCGTTTGCCCTCTCCGCCCGCCAGCACGATGCCGAGCACCGAAGGACCTCCACGACGCATGGCCGCTCCCCTCACCCTCGTTCACCCTCGGCCGCCCCGGGCGGGGCGGCTCGAGCCCGCTTGAGGATCTCCTCGTACAGCCGGACCGTGCGGCGCGCGACCGCGTCCCAGCCGAACTCCTCCACGGCGCGCGTCCGGCCCGCCTCGCCCATCCGCCGGGCGGCGGCCGGGTCGCCGAGCACGGAGTCCAGTGCGCGCGCGAGACCCGCCTCGAAGTCGTCGTCCCCGACGCCCTCTCTCGGGACGAGTACCCCCGTTTCGCCGTCAGCCACGACCTCGGGTATGCCGCCCACCCGGGAGGCCACCACGGGGGTGCCGCAGGCCATCGCCTCGAGGTTGACGATGCCGAGGGGCTCGTACACGGAGGGGCAGACGAAGACGGCGGCGTGCGTCAGGAGCTGGATCACCTCGGCGCGGGGCAGCATGCGCGGGATCCAGTGCACGCCTTCGCGGGCGCGGCTCAGCCGGGCGAAGAGCTCGCGGAACTCCTGGTCGATCCCGGGGGTGTCCGGGGCGCCCGCGCACAGCACGACCTGCGCGGCCGGGTCGATGTCCCGTACCGCGCGCAGCAGGTGGGGCACGCCCTTCTGGCGGGTGATGCGGCCGACGAACAGGACGTACGGGCGGGAGCGGTCCAGACCGATCCGGTCCAGTACGCCGGTGCCGTGGTCGGGCCGGTAGAGCCGGGTGTCGATGCCGTTGTGCACGACGTGGACCCGGGAGGCGTCGAGGGCGGGGTAGCAGCCGAGGACGTCGTCACGCATCGCGGCGGACACGGCGATCACGGCGTCCGCCGCCTCGACCGCGGTGCGCTCGGCCCACCCGGACAGGGTGTACCCGCCGCCCAGTTGCTCGGCCTTCCAGGGGCGCAGGGGCTCCAGGGAGTGGGCGGTCATCACGTGCGGGACGCCGTACAGGAGCTTGGCGAGGTGGCCGCCGAGGTTGGCGTACCAGGTGTGGGAGTGCACCAGTTCGCGCCCTTCGAGGGCGGCGGTCATGGCGAGGTCCACGGAGAAGGTGCGCAGCGCGTCGTTGGCGCCGTCGAGCGCGGACCAGGGGCGGTGGCGCAGCACGCCGTCGCTGCGGCCCTCGCCCCAGCTGTGCACGTCCAGGTCGACGAGGCGGGCGAGTTCCCGGGCGAGGAACTCGACGTGGACTCCGGCGCCGCCGTAGACGTCCGGCGGGAACTCACGGGTCAGCAGCCCCACGCGCACCCGGAACCTCCCGTCTCGGCGGCTGGTTCCCTCATGGTCACCCAGAGCGGGCGCCTGGGGAAGAGCGCGGGGGGCTCGGGGCGGAGGGTGGACCCGGGGTCACGAGGATCCGGGGGGACGCGTGAAGCAGCAGTCGCCGCAGACGCCACCGCCCGGTACCCGGTAGTAGAGGCAGCAGCTGCGGCGCCGGAAGGAGGTGCCGGTGAGCGTGCCGGTCCCGGCGAGCAGGGGGCGGGCCAGCAGGCCGACGGTGAGCGAACGGGCGCGGGCGGCGGTGTCCGTACGGCCCTCGCGGCGGGCCCAGCGCTCCAGTTCCCGTCCGGCGCCGGCCAGGGCGGAGGCCGCGTTGCCGCGCAGCAGCCCGGCCGCGACGCCGTAACGGGCGTGCACGGCCTCGGCGAGCGGCGCGAGGTGGGCGGTGAGCACGACGTCCGCGACGGTGTCGGCGTCCCCCGGCAGGGCGCGCACCTCGGCGAGCCACAGGTCGTCGGGGGCACTGGCGTCGGGGTCCCAGTGCAGCAGGCGGGGGTCGAGGTCGGGGACCTTCCCGTAGAGGGCGGCGCAGGCGAGGGCCACCGACCAGAGGCGGGCCGCGAGCCCCTGCTGGGCCACGGAGGCGGCGACCCGGGTCTCCGGGGTGCCGAGCGCGGCGGCGACCTTGCGGACGCGGAGGCCCAGCGGGTCGGGGCGCTGAACCGGAACATGAACGTCCGCCGCCACGTCCGCGTATCCCGGTGGGTAGGCGTGTGCCAGGGGCGCGAGAGTGGCGCTCCGCCGTGACGGAGCGGGCCGTGAGACGCGCAGGACGGAGAAGCCGCCGAGCGGGCGGAGGGCGGAGAGGCCGGGGTCGAGATCCACGGAGAGCAGTAGTATCAGGGCCCCTAAGGGGCTGATCCCGGGGTCCTGGGCCGCGAGTCGCCCACCCTGGGGAGGACGGCGGCGCCCGCGTACTCCATCGGTAGTAGGACCCGAAGAATGCTCAGGGACGACGACGGGAAGACCCTGAGACGGCATCGTGTTGTTCATGGATGACGACCGTTCGCCGCGCCGGGCCCAGCGCCCCCGCCTCACGCAGAGGAGCAGCCGATGAGCGCCCTCGCGTTGTCCGTGCTGCTGTCGCTCGTCTCCGCCGTGGCGTACGCGGGCGGGGCGATCGTGCAGGAGCGGGTCGCGGCGTCGTCCCCGGGTGCTCAGTACGCTCCGTTGCGGCGGCCCGCCTGGTGGGCCGCGGTGTCGCTCAACGGCCTGGGCGGTCTGCTGCACGTGGTCGCCCTCGCGCTCGGCCCGCTGAGCCTGGTGCAGCCGCTGGGAGCGCTCACCATCGTGTTCGCGCTGCCCATGGCGGCGTTCTTCGTGGGCCGCAGGGCCGGTGCGACGGCCTGGCGCGGCGCGCTGATGGCCACGGTCGGTCTCGCCGGTCTGCTGTCGCTGGTCGGTGCCTCGGACGCGCAGTCGCTGGACACGGCGCAGCGTGTCGGGGCGGCGGGTGTCACCGGCGGTGCGGTCGTGGCGCTGATGATCGCCGGCCGGGCCGCGCACCGGCATCCGGCGGTCCGCAGCATCCTGCTGGCGACCGCGTCCGGCATAGCCTTCGGCATGTCGTCGGTCTTCACCAAGACGGTCGCGGTCGACTGGTCCGGCGGGGTGTCCGCCTCCGACCTGCCGTCGCTGGCCGTGATCGGCGTACTGGCCACGGCCGGCATGGTGCTCTCGCAGGCCTCCTACCGCGGCGCCGGTCTCGCCGCACCGCTGGCCACGCTGACGGTCGTGAACCCGGTGGTGGCCGCGGTGGTCGGCATCACCATGTTCGAAGAGACGTTCCGCTACGGCACGACCGGGACCGCGCTCGCCCTGAGCTGCGGAGTGGTGGCCGCAGGCGGACTGATCATGCTGACGACGGAGCGGATCGCACGGGAGGGCGCCGAGGCCCAGGTCCGGGACGGGAACGGGGAGCAGAAGCAGGGGCAGGAGCAGGGTGGCAGTGCCGTGGCTGCGGTGCCCTCGGCAGCGACGGCCGCGGTGAACGCGGCGGCCCCTGCCGCCCCGTTGTCCGCCAAGGTCCTCGTGCCCTCCCCGGTGGCGCCGCCGGTTCCGGACACCGCCCCCGTCGAGGAGACGTACGACGTCCGGACACCGGCGGGGAGCGACGACACGCCGCTCTCCTACGGCCCCTTCTACGGCGGCCCGTTCGTCCCGCCGCCCATGGTCGGCCGCCGGCGGGTACGGATCAGGTCCTGATCGCGGGTACGGTCAGATCCTGACCCCGCCGGCCCGCAGATACGCCAGGGGGTCGACGTCCGAACCGAATCCGGGCCCCGTCCGCACCTCGAAGTGCAGATGCGGGCCCGTGACGTTGCCCGTGGCGCCGGAGCGACCGAGGCGCTGGCCGACGCCGACCGACTGCCCGGCCTTCACGGAGATCGCGGAGAGGTGCGCGTACTGGGAGTAGCGGCCGTCACCGTGCCGCACGACCACCTGGTAGCCGTACGAACCTCCCCACCCCGCGCTGACGACGCGGCCGGCCGTGACCGACTTGACGGAGGTGCCGGTGGGGACGGGGAAGTCGACGCCGGTGTGGTAGCCCTTGGACCAGGAGGAGCCCGCCTGGTGGTAGGGCGTTCCGGTGGCGGCGTCGACCGGGGCCACGACGGCCCGCTGGGCGGTGCTTCCGCCCGCCTTGCTCTTGCCCGCCTCGGCCTTGCCGCTGTCGGAGGACGACTTCTTCGGCGCCTTCGACGCCTTCTGCTGCTCCTGCCGCTTCTGCTGCTTCGGCTCCCGCTTCTGCTCTGTCTGCCGCTTCTCCTGCTTGTCCTGCTCGTTCTGCTTGTCCTGCTTGCTCGTCCGGGCGCCGGGCGCCTTGGTGGCCCCCTGGCCGCGCATCGAGAGCCGCTGACCGGGCAGGATCAGGTCGGGATCGGATCCGATCTCGCCGCGGTTGGCCTCGTACAGGCGCTGCCAGCCGCCCCGGACCTCGTGGGCGTCGGCGATGCCGGAGAGGGTGTCGCCGGTGACCACCGTGTACATCCGGGCCGTGCCCGCCCTGGACTGCGGTGTGGTCTGCGGCTGGACGTCCTTGACGGAGTCGGCCTTCTTGGCGGGCCTGACCGCGGACTCGCCGGCGGACTTCCCGTTCGACTTCTCGGCCCCCGCTCCCCCGGCCGGCCGGATGTCGGGCGTGTCGCCCCCGCGGGTCAGCCCGGCCCGCTGGGAGCACGCGGGCCAGGCACCGGGGCCCTGCGCGTCGAGCACCTTCTCGGCGACGGCGATCTGCTGGTCCTTGGTGGCCAGGTCGGCGCGCGGCGCGTACCGCGTGCCGCCGAAGGCCTCCCAGGTGGACTGGGTGAACTGCAGGCCACCGTAGTAACCGTTGCCGGTGTTGATGTCCCAGTCGTGGGTGGACTCGCAGGCGGCGACCTTGTCCCAGGTCGCCACGTCGGCCGCGTGGGCCGTACCGGTACCGACGAGGGGGAGGGCCAGTCCCGCGCCCCCCGCGGTGACGGTCAGTGAGGCGCGGTTGATCCTGTTCGGCTGATACCGGCGGTGCCGGCCGCGTACGGCCATGGAGGTCCCCCTCGACATTGCGTCAGGAGCGGCAAAAGTAAGCGCCGCGAACAGGCCATGACAAGACGGCAACCGGCCGGTTGGCCGCCCGAGTGGCCGGGATCGGGCGACCGTTGGCCCGATGCGGTGTCCGCCCGCTGAGGCACCCGGCCCCTTCCGCCCGTACTGGAGTCCGCGAAGCAGAAAGTGCGACCGGCATACCGGCACGTCAGCATGGTCGAGCACCCGAACCGGCCATACTGACGGGCACCGGCACCACGGACACAGGCACACGGATACCGGCACCACGCACACAAGGCACGACGTACACAAGGCACCACGGACACAAGGCACGACGTACACAAAGCACCACGTACACAAGGCACCACGGACACCAAGGTCATTAGGAGCCAACCCAATGAGCACTACAGCGCAGATCGGCGTCACGGGTCTCGCGGTCATGGGCCGCAACCTCGCTCGCAACTTCGCCCGCAACGGATACACGGTCGCGGTGCACAACCGGACCGCGTCGCGCACGCACGCGCTGGTGGAGGAGTTCGGCAGCGAGGGCGAATTCGTCGCGACCGAGACCGCGAAGGAGTTCGTGGCGGCGCTGGAGCGGCCCCGCCGTCTGGTGATCATGGTGAAGGCCGGTGACCCGACCGACGCGGTCATCCGGGAGTTCGCCCCGCTCCTGGAGCCCGGCGACATGATCATCGACGGGGGCAACGCGCACTTCGCCGACACCCGGCGCCGGGAGCGCGAGCTGCGCGAGCAGGACATCCACTTCGTGGGCACCGGCATCTCGGGCGGCGAGGAAGGCGCGCTGAACGGCCCGAGCATCATGCCCGGCGGCTCGAAGGAGTCGTACGGGTCGCTCGGCCCGATGCTGGAGAAGATCTCGGCGAAGGCCGCGGACGAGGCGCCGTGCGTCACGCACGTCGGCCCCGACGGTGCCGGGCACTTCGTGAAGATGGTGCACAACGGCATCGAGTACGCCGACATGCAGCTGATCGGCGAGGCGTACCAGCTGCTGCGCGACGTCGCCGGATACTCCCCCGCGCAGATCGCGGAGATCTTCCGGACCTGGAACACCGGCCGTCTGGACTCGTACCTGATCGAGATCACGGCGGAGGTGCTGTCGCACGTGGACGCGGCGACGGGCAAGCCGTTCGTGGACGTGGTCGTCGACCAGGCGGAGCAGAAGGGGACGGGCCGCTGGACCGTGCAGATCGCCCTGGACCTGGGCGTGCCGGTGTCCGGCATCGCGGAGGCGGTCTTCGCCCGCTCCCTGTCCGGTCACGCGGCGTTGCGGGAGGCCTCGCGCGGCCTGGCGGGCCCGAAGGCGGCGCCGCTCGGCGAGTCGGAGGCGGCCGCCTTCGCCGACCGCGTCGAGCAGGCGCTGTACGCGTCGAAGATCGTGTCGTACACGCAGGGCTTCCACGAGATCGCGGCGGGCAGCGAGGAGTACGGCTGGGACATCGACCTGGGCGCGGTCTCCGCGATCTGGCGCGGCGGCTGCATCATCCGCGCCGCCTTCCTGGACCGCATCCGCGCCGCGTACGACGCCCGGCCGGACCTGCCGAGCCTGCTGTCGGACGAGACGTTCGCCCAGGAGATCGCCGCCGCGCAGGACGACTGGCGCGAGGTCCTGGTCGCGGCGACCCGGCAGGGCGTACCGACCCCGGGCTTCGCCGCCGCCCTCGCCTACTACGACGCCCTGCGCGCCGAGCGGCTCCCGGCCGCGCTGACCCAGGGGCAGCGGGACTTCTTCGGGGCGCACACGTACCGCAGGACGGACCGGGACGGCGCGTTCCACACGCTGTGGGGCGGGGACCGGTCGGAGGTCACCGCGTAGTCCCCTTCCCGTCCCGGGCGTGTGCCGTCTCTCTCGGGTCCCTCAGGTCCCTCGGGCTCAGGTGAGCGGTGGCCCCGGCTCGGGACTGGGCACGGGCTCGGGCCCCGGCGGGATCGGCGACGGCGCGGGCCCGGGCGGTCCGGGGGGATCGGGCGGCGGCTGCGGACCGGGCCCAGGAGGCTGGGGCGTGGGCTGCGGACCGGGGCCCGGAGGCGGGGGCGGAGGGGTCGGTTCCGGGCCGGGGACCGGTGGCGTCGCCGGGTCGGGATGCGGGTGTGGGGGCTCGGGGTCCGGACCGGGGGTGGGTCCCGGGGTGGGCCCGGGCGGGACGGGATCCGGATGCGGGTTCGTCATGGCGCTGTCCTCCGGCCAGTCGGTCGACGTCGGCTCTCTGGACTTGTCCCCCGCCTACCCGAGGGCCGCCGCCCCACTCACCCAGCCGTACGAACCCCGGGGCCCGGGCGGCCCAGCGGGGCCACAGGTCCGGCGAGTCCAGCGGATCCAGGGTGCTCAGCAGATCCGGGCAGCGGGACCGGGATGCCCAGCGGACCCGGGGCGGCCATCGAGCCCGGGATGCCCATCGAGCCCGGGGTGGCCGACGGATCCGGGATGTCCAGCGGGCCCGGGATGGCCCAGGCGTGCCGCCACCGCCGCGGCGGCCAGTCCGAGGACGGGGCTGGCCAGCACGGGAACACGGACCGACGCCCTTTCCCCGGCCGGCGCCATGGACGCCTGAGCCAGAACGATCACGTCCGCGCCGGTCACGGCGTCGGCCGCCTCGGTCACCCGCCGCACGTAACCCTCGGTGTCGCCGGCCTCGAACCACGCCCAGGCGCCGTCCACCAGCCGGGTCCGCACCGTCACGGCACGGCCCGCGCGCCGGGCCTCCTCTTCGATCAGGGCCACCGTCGGAGCGAGCGTGGCCTCCAGGGCGGCGAGGACGAGCACACGCGGACCACTGGCCACCGCGGCGGCGGCCATGGGCCGGTCGACACGCAGGACCGGCACGCCGACCCCGTCCCGGGACGCGGCCTCCTCGGCAACGCCGCCGAGGGTGGAGCAGGTGCACAACACGGCGCCCGCCCCTTCCGCCACCGCCCGCCCCAGCACGGCCGCGACGGCGCCGGCCACCGCACCCGGTCCTTCGCTCCGCGCCCGCTCCAGCAGCCCGGCGTCGACGTGGTGCCGCAGGGTGAGCCCCGGATGCGCCGCGTCACGCAGCGCGTCGAAGACCGGAACGTGAACGGGCGAGGTATGCAGGAGCGCCAGCACGCCCGCCCCCGTGAGTGTCTCGGACGTCACCGTCGGAGGCCGATCAGAACAGTCCGGGGTGCGCCACGAGCCATTCCTTGGCCGCGCGCAGCAGCTCGGGCTCGGCGGCGGGCGCCTCGTCCGGGTGCCGTTCGGCCCACTTCACGACGTACGGGCACAGCGGGGCGACCGTGACGCCCTCCCGCCGTGCGATCCCGTACAGCTCGCGTGCCAGGGATCCGGCGATGCCCCGACCCTCGTGGGCCGGTTCGACGATCGTGTGGACGGGGACGAGAGCCTGCCCGGGGGCGTCGAGCACGAAGTACTCGATGCGGCCGACGACCTCTCCAGCCGCGACCGCCTCCAGCCGCCCGGCCGCCCGGTCGTCACGGATCTCGATGTCACTCACGGCCACACTCCTCTTTCCAGGGGATCAGCAGGTCAGTACATCGGCACGTACGCCGGTGCGTCAGGCCGACACGGCCTGAGGGCTGCGTTCCTGGTCCGACCCCGGTACCGGCTCGGACGCGTCGGCTCCCAGGGCGACGATACGGTTGTCGCCGTCCACGTGCACGACCCTGGGCTTCAACGCCCGCGCCTCGGCATCGTCGACCTGGGCATAGCTGATGAGGATCACCAGGTCACCGGGGTGCACGAGGTGAGCCGCGGCCCCGTTGATCCCGATCACCCCGGACCCGCGCTCCCCCTCGATGACGTACGTCTCGAGCCTGGCCCCGTTGGTGATGTCCACGATGTGCACGAGCTCACCGGGCAGTAGATCGGCGGCGTCCAGCAGATCGGCGTCGATGGTCACCGAGCCGACGTAGTGCAGGTCGGCCTGGGTGACGGTGGCACGGTGGATCTTGGACTTGAACAGAGTACGCAGCACTTGGGACTCCTCTGAGACGGCTCCCTGCCTGCTTCCTGCAGGTCAAGGGCGTTCTCGACTGTACACCGGCACGCGCCGAGCGATGCTTGTGAGGAACATCGCTCCGGTCGGGCGATACGGGCCCTCACTTGGGCTTTCGTGCCGTCACCGACGCCTGCTCAGGCAATCCTCCGGGAATGCCCGCCGACTCATGCTGACCGAACGCTGACTCACCTGATTGACCATCAGGCGGGCGGGAGCCCCCTCCGCACACACTGACGACGTGCGTCCACGCGTCACCGACCCGTCGGGCACCGACATCGCCCAGGTTCATGGAACACAGTCCGTTCGGCCATCGCCCGGTCGGCGCTCGGCCGTCCCAGAAGCCGGCTCGCTGCCTGCCGCCTGCCCGAGCCCCTCGACAATGTGGAACTCGCGAGCCGGAGGCTCGGTACGAACCGACCCGGCCGACGACGCACGGACCGCTTCGGCCCTGAGGGCGGAAGCGGGCACGGACCCGGCTGCCGACGTTGCTGCAAGCGCCGGCGAGCAGCAGGACTGAGTGCTCGGGACGCGAAACGCGGATCTCCCAACGGATCCCGCGGGCGGCGGAACCAGTGCAGGTTAGGGACTGCCTCGGTGAACCGTTCTCGGCAGGTTGAGGGGGTGGTTACTCTGCTGTGGTGCCGAAGAAGACGGAAACGGAGCTGGAGGTAGACCTACGAGGTCGGTCGCTCGAGACCCTCGATGACTTCTGGGACGCCATCGCCGAGCCCTGCGGGCTGCCGGAGTGGTTTGGCCGGAACACCGAAGCTTGGCGCGACACCATTCAGACACGAGGCATCTCCGATGTCATCGACAGCTACGACGTCTTGGTCGTCCACGTGGACAAGCGCGGAGTCTTCGCCGTCCGGAATCGTGAAGCTCGCGCCCTGCGGAGCTCGTTCGCGGGGCGGCAGTCGCGGCTGATCGTGCACGAGCCATCCTGATTGCGCAGTGAATGGGTTTCCCGATATCAGCGGCGGGCCCAGATCAAGATGGGGATGTCGGCGAGGAGACGCTCGTGGAGCGGAGTGAGCTTCACGCGGCGGTCGTGTCTGCCGGAGCGGTGCGGAGCAGCTCGGGGAAGGCGTCCTCCCAGACCTCGCGGATGTAGGGACTGATC
This sequence comes from Streptomyces coelicoflavus, assembly GCF_045041415.1. Lineage (NCBI taxonomy): Bacteria > Bacillati > Actinomycetota > Actinomycetes > Kitasatosporales > Streptomycetaceae > Streptomyces > Streptomyces coelicoflavus. The sequence goes on from NZ_CP108218.1 coordinate 713,230, forward strand.
AAGCGCCGCAGCACGGGCCACTGCTCGGCGAGCAGCCGGTGGTGCAGGAGGGTCACCACGTCCTCGCGCAGCCCTTCGGCGAGGACGGTCCGGTAGAGCGTCATGCGGGACTTCGGACGGTCCAGGCTGTAGCTCGTCCGCCCGGACCAGACGATGTGGAGCGGCAGGTCCACGTTGCCCTCGGCGGGACCGGCCAGCTCCTGCAAGCGCTCGGGCAGCCGGCTGCGGTAGCGGTCCCGCAGGACCTCGGCGCGAGCGGCGGTGATCGTCGTGTCCATGCATTCAGTATCACTGCTGGGAGGCGACGGCATGTCGGATACGGGGGTTTCCTGTCGTAGGTACGGGTCGGGCAGCCGCCCGCCCTTCCCTCGAACATCTCACCCAGGGCGCGCTTGGCGCATCATCGCCTACCCGCGCAAACCCCCAGGTGGCGCGGCAACCGGCTGCCCTGCAAACCGGGGACCGGCCCGCCCGACGCGGCCTGCTGCGGCACACCCTCTGCCTTGAGCATTCACCACCGCTTGACTGCCGAGTGGCTGACCTACCGCCACCGCCGCTGGCCGGCCCCGACGGACCCGCATTTGCTGGTCAGCCAGACCGCCATGCACTACGTCGGGACCACCCACCCGAACGCACGGCCAAGCCACCGAGATGAGGTGAGCCTTCAGCCTCCCGGGTCATCCGCATGCCACGGTGCGCCTGCTCGGACGGGGCGCGCACCGGCAGCGATCCGCAGTGCGTACACGGGCACATCGGCGGAGTTCGGCACAGGGCCGAGGTAGTGGTGGCCGGTCATGTGGCACCAGGCGGGCAGGTCGAGCGGGGCGGCGGGGTCGGTGGCGACGACGTGCACGACGGTGCCCGGTTCGGCGCCGTCGATGTCCTTGCGCAGGCGGAGCAGGAGTGTGACGCAGAGCAGGCCGGTGCCGTCGACGGTGAGGTCGGGGTCGGGGGTTTCGTGGTTGGTGGCGTTCATCGGCGGCGGGCGGTGGCGGCGACGGCGGGCAGCAGGGCGAGGGAGAGGGCTCCGCCGGTGAGGGCGAGGGCGGGGTAGCTGGTGGCGGCGACCATGATGCCGGAGGTGATGCCGCCGGTGGCGCCGGCGATGGCGATGGAGACGTCGACCAGGCCCTGGGTCTTGGCGCGGGTGGCGAGCGGGACGGTGTCGGTGATGATCGCGGTGCCGGAGACGAGGCCGAAGTTCCAGCCCAGCCCCAGCAGGGCCAGGGCGAGGGCGAGGAGTGCGACGGAGTCGCCGGGGGCTGCGGCGGCGAGGAGGCCGGCTGCCAGGAGGGTGGTGCCGGACGCCGCGGCGATCTTCATGCGGCCGTATCGGTCGACGAGCCAGCCGGTGAGTGGGGAGGGCAAATACATGGCCCCGATGTGGATGCCGATGACGAGGCCGGAGGCGGCGGTGGAGTGGCCGTGGTCGTGCATGTGGACCGGGGTCATCGTCATGATCGCGACCATGACGAGCTGGGTGAGGATCATGACGAGGGCGCCGAGGACGACGCCTCCGTGCGCGCCGGTGCCGGCGTCACCGCCGTCGGCGGCCGGGTCGGTCGCGGCGTCGGCCTCCTTGGCCCGGGCGACGGTTCGGGCCAGAAGCAGCGGGTCGGGGCGCAGCCAGAGGGCGAGGACGAGGGCGGCCAGCGCGTAGGCGGCACCGGAGATGACGAAGAGTCCGGCGAGGTGGGGGATGCCGAGGTGCTCGGCGAGGGTGCCTGCGGGGGCGGCGAGGTTGGGTCCGGCGACGCCGCCGAGGGTGGTGGCGACCAGGACGGTGGACACGGCGCGGGCGCGGTGGCCGGGCGGGGCCAGGTCGGCTCCGGCGTAGCGGGCCTGGAGGTTGGTGGCGGTGCCGGCGCCGTAGACGAACAGGGCGAGGAACAACAGCACGGGGGTGTCCAGGACGGCGGCGACGATGACGCCGGCGGAGCCGATGGCGCCGGTGAGGTAGCCGGTGGCGAGGCCGGGGCGGCGGCCGCGGGCCTGGGAGATACGGCCCACGGTAACGGCGGTGAGGGCGGAGCCGGCGGTGAACAGGGCGCTGGGCAGTCCGGCGAGGCTGGTGGTGCCGAGCATGTCCTGGGCGAGGAGGGCGCCGACGGTGACGCCGGCGGCGAGACCCGCGCCGCTGAGGATCTGGGAGGCGACCAGGACGCGCAGGATCCGCCGCTGTGCTTGGGCGGGGTCGGATATGAGTCCCGGGGCGGTGGGTGCGGCGTTGGTCATCTCTCTCCTGGTGTGTGAGGAAGCCGGGCATTGCCGGGGAGCGCAAGGCCGGACGCGGTGAGTCGTACGGGTTCCGTGAGGCGTCCGACCGGTGGCCTACCTGCCGGGGGCGGTGGCGCCCGGCGCGATGTCGTCCGCGTCGGAGGCCGCGAGGACGGTCCGCGCCGCGCGTTGTCCGGCGGCCAGGGCGCCTTCGATGTGTCCGGCGTGATCGGTGGCCGTCTCGGTCGTCGCCCAGTGCAGCCGGCCGTCGAGAGCCGGCCGCTGGTAGAGGGGGTGGCCGAAGAGCGAGTAGTCGGCGAGACGCTGCACGGTGGACGGGGCGGTCCACTCCTCGGTGCTCCAGTCCTGCACGTGCAGGGCGAGGGGGGAGGCGGCGGCCGGGCCGAAGAGCCGGGCGAGCTGGGCGGTGACGGCCTGCTCGAAGCCGGGGCGGACGGTGCGCGCGTGGGCGAAGCCGAACAGCGCGGCGGGCTCACCGCCGGGCCCGGACATGTCGTGGATCTCCTGCAGCGGGCCGGTCCGGCTGAACGCCGCACCGGCCAGACCGTCCTCGCGCCAGAACGCGGTCGGGTAGTGGGCGACGACCTTGACGGCCGCGCCCATCCAGACCGGGGTGGACCGGGCCAGGCGTACGAGGTCGGCGGGAAACGCGTTGGGGAAGTCGATGCGCTCCAGTGCGAGGGCCGGGGGGACGGCCAGGATGACGTGCCCGGTGTGGAGCGTGCCGGTGGGGGTGAGCACGTCGAGGCCGCCGCCTTGGCCGCCGGGGTGGACGGCGGTGACGGGTGTGCCCAGCCACAGGGCCCCGGCGGACAGTCCGGCGGCAAGGGCGGTGGCGAGCCTGTGCGCACCGGTGGCGAAACGGCGTGACGGGGCGTCGATCAGGTTGCCGGTGAGACGGCGGGTGCCGGTGGTCTCCTGGAGCATGGTGTCGCCGGAGAGGTGCTGCTCGAAGGTGGCGATGTTGCTGCGGGCGGCCAAGGTCCGTACGCGTTCCTCGCCGTCCCAGAACCAGGTGGCTCCCAGGTCGAGGGCCCGCTCGGGGTGCGCGGTGGGGACGGAGAGCAGGCGGCCCCCGACGCGTTCACGGGCCTCCAGAACGATGACATCGCGGCCGGCGGCGTGCAGCACGGTGGCCGCGGCCAGTCCGGATGCGCCGGCGCCGATGACGACGACGTCGTGGGTTTCCTGGTGGGGCATTGTGGCTCCGTTCTGCGCAGACTGAACCCCCGCGGTCGTCGGTGGTTGCGGGCATCGGGTGAAAGACAGGGCGGAGTGCCGCGCGCCGCGTGGCCGGGGCGCGCCGCGTGGCCGGGGCGCGCGGCGTGGCCGTGGGTCCCGCTACTCGCCGCCGGAGGTGTCCAGGACGATGCGGAAGCGGGGAGCGCCGGAGCGCAGCCGGGTGACGGCATCGTCGGCCTTCTCCAGCGGCATCCGTTCGATCATCGGCCGGACACCCGTGATGACGGCGAAGACCATGGCTTCTTCCGTCTCGCGCGGGCTGCCGGTCAGGTGGCCGGTGAGGGTGTGGCCGTGCATGACCAGCCGGGCCGCCGGGACGGTCACGGATCCCGCGTCGACGCCGACGAGGGTGAGCTGCCCATGCGTGCGCAGACCGGTGAGCAGTTCGTCCACGGGGGCGGTGGAGGAGGCGGTGCAGACGATGAGGTCGGCGCCGCCGAGCTCCTTCAGGGCGGCTCCGGGCGCTCGGGCGTCGCTGTCGACGTAGTGGTGGGCGCCGAGCTCACGGACGAGGTGCTCTCGGTCGCCGCCGCGTGCGACGGCCACGGTCTCGTACCCGAGCTTCGCGGCGAACTGGACGGCGAGGTGGCCCAGGCCGCCGATCCCGAAGACGGCGACCCGTCCTCCGGCGCGGATGCCGGCCTTGCGGATCGCGTTGAAGGTCGTCACCCCGGCGCAGCCGAAGGGGGCGGCGTCGAAGAGGTCGAGGCCGTCGGGGATGCGGGCGAGCGCGTCGGCGGGGACGGTGATGCTCTGCGCCCAGCCGCCCGGGTAGGACAGGCCGGGGATCCTGCGTTCGGCGCAGTGGACGACGTCGCCCGTGCGGCAGTACGCGCAGTGTCCGCAGCTGCCTCCGAACCAGCCGATGGCCACCCGGTCGCCGGCCGCCCAGCCCTCGACCGTGTCGCCGGTCTCGGCGATGACACCGGCGACCTCGTGGCCGGGGGTGACGGGGAAGGGGGTGTCCTCTCCGGTGGCTGCGGCTGTGCCGATGTCGGCGTTGCACACGCCGCTCGCCACCACCGATACGCGGACCCACCCGGCAGGAGGCGGGACCGTCTCGGCCGCCTCCGGGTGCAGAGGCCCGCGGGGCTCGGTCACGACCACGGTCATGGCGCTGTCCGACATGGTGCCTTCCGTTCCGAACGATGATGCTCATAGCTGCTGGTTATGCTGAATTGGCGGGAGACCCACCGTAGGCAGAGAAATCGCAGCCGGGTAGAGGACATCAGTGAATGGAGTGATAAGCCGTGGCTATGGCAACGGAACGCCTTAATCTTGAGGGGCTCCGCTATGCCCAGGCGGTGGCGGAGACCAAGTCGTTCAGCGCCGCCGCGAGAGCGTACGGGGTGACGCAGCCCGCGCTGTCGAACGGGATCGCCAAGCTGGAGGAGCGCCTGGGCGGCAAGCTGTTCGAGCGGTCGCCGCGCGGCGTGACGCAGACCGCGTTCGGCGTCAGGATCCTACCGCTGATCGAGCGGGCCCTGGCCGCGCTCGACGCCGTCGGGGCGGAGGCCCGGCGCCTGACCGAATCCGGTGAGCAGAAGATCCGCATGGGCGTCTCGCCGTTGATCGGCTCGCACCTGGTCGCCCGCGCGTTCAGCATGGTCCAGGGCCTTCCCACGCCGAGGGACCTGGTGCTGCGCGAGGCGAACATGCAGGAGCTGCGGGAATGCCTGCTGGCCGGCCAGCTCGACATCATCCTGATCCCGGCCGTGGCGGCGATGCCCCGCTTCGAGCACCGGGTCATCGACGTCGAGCCGATGGTCGTCGTCACTCCCGACACGGCGGAGGCAACCCCCGTCGAACTCGCGGAGGCCGGCAAGGAGCAGTTCATCCTCGTCCCCGACACCTGCGGCCTGACCACCTTCACCACGCAGCTCTTCCAGGCGCACGAGATGCCGCTGAACACCTATCCGGGCGAGGCCGCCAGCTACCGGGTCCTGGAGGACTGGACGAAGCTCGGCCTGGGCTCGGCGATGGTCCCCCGCTCCAAGCTCACCTCGCCCGACGTCTGCCACCGCCCCCTGCACGACCAGGGCCGCGAAGTGCAGATCTCCTTCGAAGCGGTCTGGAGCGCCGACTCCCCGCTCGCCGAGGACCTGCTCCGCCTCGCCGACAGCCTCGCGGCCGGCCACTCCTAGGCCATACGCACTGCTTATATCCCGATTCAGCGAAGTCCTCTACCGGACCTCGACGGGAATGCCTAACGTGGCAGGCACGTTGCGGAAATCGCCGCATCGCTCCCTCCCTGTCAATCGAGTGAGGCATAACCATGGCGTATCTCCAGATCACCTTGCGGGTCGACCCGGCCCACCGCGCCGCGGCCGCGGGCGTGTACGAGAAGTACAAGCAGCCGTTCCTCGACACCGTCCCCGGCGCCACCAGCAAGGAACTCCTCCTCCGCGACGAGGACGTCCAGGTTCTCCACGGCTTCCGGGGCGTCGCCGACGCCAAGGCATACCTGACCAGCGAGTTGTTCACCCGCGACGTCGTCGGCGGCCTCTCCCCACTGCTGAAGGCCGACCCAGACGTGCGCGTCTACGACATCGCCTGAGGCCCGGTCGTGCACGAACTCACCGCGCTGCTGCGCGAATACGACCGCGCCCGCGCCTACACCGATGAGCTGTGGAAAGACCTCAGCCCGGACGAGGTGACCTGGCGACCGCACGAGGACTCCAGCGCGATTGGCTGGCACCTGGGCCATCAGGCCCACGTCGCCCACTTCATGATCCGCAACCTCACCGCCGCCGAGCCCAGCCCCGACCCGGAGCTGGACGGGCTCATGGACTCGGCGAATCCGGAGAAGTTCCGCGGCGCGCTGCCCACCGTCGAACGGCTCACCACGTTCCGCGACACCGTCGCCGAACGCGTGCACGCCCGCATCGGTGACATCGCCGCCGGCCGGGTCGGCGCCCCCACCCAGCTGACCATCGTCGCCGATCACCTGCTGGTCGCGCTCATCAACCACGAGTACCAGCACGACCAGTGGATCAGCGAGGTCCGCGCCGACAACCTCGGCCACGCGCTGCCGCCCGACCCGGCCTCGGACTGGCTCAGCCGCGTCGACGGCTACCTGGTCTGCAATCCCTACGCCTGAACGCCTGCACCTCTGTCCCGGTGAAACCGGCAGCGATTTCGTCACCGGCACGACCCGATCCTTCATCGTGGGCCGGTGCACCATCAAGGAGCACAACGTGAGTGATGTGCGAGTCACCCCCTGGCAGGACGACAGTCTCCCCGCGCCCCCGCCCGACCTGCTCGCGGGAATGAAGGCGCGCAGGCCGGGCGGTGAGCTGATCGGTATCGACCGTGTCCTGCTGAAGAGCGTTCCGCTCGCAACAGGATGGAACGGGCTGCTGGGCCGGGTCCGCGCCGAGTTCGACCTGCCGCTGGAGTACCGCGAACTGATCATGCTGCGCGTGGCCGTGCTCAACCGCGCCGAGTTCGAGTGGGGCGTGCATCACCCGGCATACCTGCGGGCGGGTGGCACGGAAGAGAAGTGCGAAGCCCTCAAGGGAGATGCCGCGGACAGCGGCCTCTTCGACAAGGAAGAGCTCGCCCTGCTCGCCCTGACCGATCAGTCCACCCGACAGGTCGAAGTCGATGGCGACGTCATCGAAGAGGTCAAGCGCCTGTTCGGTGAAGCCCGGACGGTCGAAGCGGTCGCCACCGTCGCGGCCTACAACATGGTCTCGCGCTTCCTGGTCGCACTGGCCATCTGACACCTCCGGGCGGGGGAGGCCAGAGGACAACCGGGCACCGTGGCTACCGGCCCCCACGGCCAGCCCGGTTGCTCCCCGCCCCCCTCACGACACCACCTGAAACAGGAGCACCACATGTCCAGCAACACCCTCGACTTCACCGGCCAGAAGGTCATCGTCATCGGCGGCACCAGCGGCATGGGCCAGGCCGTCGCGGTCCGCGTCCTCGACGCCGGCGGCACCGCCGTCGTCACCGGCCGCACCCAGTCCAGCGCCGACCAGGCCGCGACCGCCCTGTCCTCCCACGGCACGGTTGTCGGCCTGGCCGCCGACCTCACCGACCCCGCGGCCGTCGACCGCCTGCGCACCACCCTCACGGAGGAGCACGCCGACGCCACCCTGCTGGTCAACGCCGCCGGCGTCTTCGCCCCCAAGCCCTTCCTGGAGCACACGGCCGCAGACTACGACCGCTACCAGGACCTCAACCGCGCCTTCTTCTTCCTCACCCAGACCGTCGCCGCCAACATGATCGGGCGCGGCGCGAAGGGCGCCATCGTCAGCATCGGCTCCATGTGGGCCCACCAGGCCGTCGCAGCCACCCCCTCCTCCGCATACTCGATGGCCAAAGCCGCCCTGCACTCCCTGACCCAGCACCTCGCGATGGAACTCGCCCCGCACGGCATCCGCGCCAACGCCGTCGCCCCCGCCGTCGTACGCACCCCGATCTACGAAGAGTTCATCCCCAGGTCGGAGATGGACTCCGCGATGGACGGCTTCGACCCCTTCCACCCGATCGGCCGCACCGGCACCGCCGACGACGTCGCCGCCACCGTCGCCTTCCTCCTGTCCGGCCAGACCGACTGGGTCACCGGCGCCATCTGGGACGTCGACGGCGGCGTCATGGCCGGACGCAACTGACCCGCGGAGTACCTGTCGCAGGCACTCGCCGGCTGCTACACCGTCACCCTTACCGCCCCGGCTTCCGCTCGGGACATCGAGATCGAGGAGTACCGCCTGGAGCTGGCCGCCCTCGTCGAAAACCGCCTCGAGAGGCAGGGGCAGGTCGTCGCGGGGACCCGCACGGTGACCATGGACCCGCCCGGACTCATCCTCTACGACCACCTCCGGCCGTCGCACTCGCCCGTGAGCTGGACGCAGATGGACGGCCCCCTGCTCATCTCCATCCAGGCCACGTCTTCCCCGGCGTCGAGCCGGTCCAGCACGTTGGCCCAGCTCTCCAGCCTCGCAAGGTACAAGTGGATACGACCGGACACGAAAAGGCTGTCGACCGGATCCGGTCCCCTCCTCCGATCAGGCCTAGGATTGCCACTCATGGGCTGCCTCACCGATGATCTGCCGTTGCTGGAGTTGCTGTGCGCCGCTGACGAAGTGCGGGTCCCTGGCGAACTCGAGTCGTCGCTCCCGCACGAGAACGCTCCCGACGCGGTGGTGGACGCCTACACGATCGACGGCGGCCGGCTACTTCTCACTCTTTGGCGCGGCCGGCTGCATGAGGTGATCTACCAGACCCCGGCGGAGTCCGCGGAGGACGCGTCGCGGCGCAATGACCGACTGTTCGCGCACTACGGACAGGGCGACGGCTGGACCGAGATTCTCGACAACGGTTTCGGCAAGACCTATCGCCGTGCCGATCAGCAGCAGTACGCGTTGTGGAGCTACACGATGGACGTCGCGACCTTCGGCACGATGGACTTCCATCAGGTCAAGTGGTAGCCAGTCGACTTCGGCGCCGTCGGAGACGACGGCGCCGAAGCGAACATCTGCCAAGCAGGACGCTTCTCCGGCTGAGGCCGCCGGACGGGGGCGTTCGGGGTCTGCGTCGGGCCGGTCGGAGATATCCACGACAAGGCGTTGACCATGGCCCCCGCCCGGTGGACCACCCCAGGGCATCGCCCACCGCTCAACCGAGGAACAGCGCACGTGGTACGTCGAAGCCATAGCAGCAATCCCCGTTCAGTCGTCGTCCTGACCTCGGGTACGGACTGGGGCACCCGTGCCGCCGGGCAGCGGCGGAGCAGTGGGGCCGAGTCCCCCATGCCCAAGCGGCAGCCCGCGAAGATCAAGGCCTTGCAGCAGACCGTCAAGGTGGCCCGCGCAGCAATCAGCACGAAGCACTGGAACGAGGCGCGTTACGCGCTCAGCCGCGCCCGCGCCCTCACCAACGCGCTTCCCGCCAACCTGACCGTTCAGGAACGCGAGCAACTCTCAGCGCTCCGGAAGAAGTACGCGGCGCGCAACACGCCGGCCGCGAAGAACGCCAAGCAGGCGAAGGCGACACCGGCCAAGAGTCCGGCCGGCAAGAAGGCTGCCCCGAAGAAGTCCGCGGCGAAGAGCGCCGCCCAGCAGTCGAAGCCCACGCCTGTGCGCGAACTCGGTGACCGTTTCATCAACCGTGCGTCCCTCGGCTACGGCGGCGTCGCCGTTGTCCCGCGCGACGCGCGGAGGAGCAGAAGGGGTGTCGCCGCCGGCGGATCGGCAGGCCTCGTCCAAAGCGCGGGTGGCAGCCGTGGAGAGGGGCTTGAGCTCCATCGTGCCTTCGGGCCCGTCCAGCACGACTGCTCCGACGAACCTGGACGGACTCCCGTCCCGAAGTGCGGTGAGGGGGCGGCGCAGTTCCATGTGTTCGATCTTGAAGGTGCCGCGCCACAGGAGGAGACGTTCAGCGGTCAGTGCGCCGTGGAACCGAAGGGTGGTGAACAGCAGATCGACCCGTTCGGCGGGAGCCAGACGCCTCAACAGCTGTTCGTCCTGCGGTGAGTTGCTCGTCCAGCCGCTCCCACGGAGGGCGGCAGAGGTGCGTGGGTCGCTGCGGAGACTTGACACCGGATCATCTTGCATCAGGTCCCGGCGCCCAGCGTAGGCCGCGGCCCGGACGCGTGGACAGGAGTGGCTCGTCGGCCGGTGCGACCAGCGGGTCGACGCGTCGGCGAAGATGGTCTCGTCCACCGTCCACGCCAGCGAGGAGTCTTCGCGCAGATGGTCACTTCCGCCCCCGGTCCGCGGCCGCCGACGATCGCCGACGTCGCGCGCCTCGCCGGTGTCTCGCGTACGACCGTGTCGCACGCCCTGAACGGACTGGGCAAGGTCGATCCCCGGACCCGGGAGCGTGTCCGGCAGGCCGCGGCGGAGCTGGGATACCGTCCCAACCTGCGGGCGCAGCGGCTGCGGCGGGGGCAGGCGAAGGCCATCGCGCTGGCCTCCTCCATGCCGTTCGCGGTGGCGGGCGGGCCCTCGCGGCTCGGGTTCTACATGGAGGTCGCGGCGGCCGCAGCCGAGAGCGCCCTGCTGCACGACTACGCCCTCGTGCTCGTACCGCCCGTGCAGTCGGGTTCCGCGCTGTACTCCGTGGACATCGACGGAGCCATCGTGGTCGAGCCGGAGACGGACGACGCGGCGGCCGCCCAGTTGCGTGAGCGCGGGCTGCCGTACGTGGCGCTGGGCCGGCCCGTCGCGCCCGACGAGGACGTCCCCTACGTCGATCTGCGCGGTGGCCTGGTGGCCGAGTTGCTGCTCGATCATCTGCGTGCACGGGGGGCGGAGCGGCCGGCGCTGATCGTGGGATCCGGTTCCCGGCATTCGTCCGTCGACGCGCTCACCGCCTACGAGCGGGCCGCCGACCGGTACGGCTGGGAGCAGGTCGTGGCGCGCGTCGTGGAGTCGGGGGGCGAGCAGGCCGGGTACGACGCCTGCGCCGCCCTGCTCGCCGAGCACCCGGAGACCGACGCCGTCTGCGCGCTCGTCGACGCCTTCGCGGTGGGCGCGGTCCGGGCCATCCGGGACAGCGGGCGGACCGTGCCGGACGACGTCATGGTCGTCACCCGCTACGACGGCCTGCGCGCCCGCACCTGCGAGCCGCCGCTGACCGCGGTCGACCTGCATCTGGACCGCGCCGCGTCCGACGCGGTGGAGCTGCTCCTGGCCCGGCTCCGCGGGGACACGGCCACCGCCTCGGTGACGGTGTCCCCGCCGCCACGGGTGATCGCCCGCGCGTCGTCGGCGCGGGCGATCGGGACCTGACAGGGGGCGGGGCGGCAGTCCGGTACAAGCCGGGGGTCCACACGGGACGGCAGCCCGACGCAGGTCGGGGCCCGACCCGGACGGACCCGGACGGGCCATCCCGGGCCATCCCGGGCCAGCCCGGTTCAACCAGGTCGGCCCGGCGCGGTCGCCCGGTCGGCGCGGTCGGCCCAGTCGGCCCGTGGGGCCTCAGACCCCCAGCATCAGCACCAAGCCCGACACCAGCGCGAAGACCAGGACGAAGAGCCGCATCCTGCGGGCGTCCAGGCGGTGGTGCACCAGGCGGCTGAGCCAGGCGCCGACGGCGATCGCCGGGAGGAGCAGGGCGGCCTGGCCCAGTTCCGCGGGTGCGGCCTTCCCCGTCGCGAAGAGCAGGAGCAGGGAGGCGACCTCGCCGACGAGGAAGCAGGCGGCGACGGTCGAGCGCAGTTCGGCGGGCGGCCGGTGCTGGTAGACGAGCGCGAGCGGCGGGCCGCCCACACCGGTCGCGGTCTCCGTCAGTCCGGTGACCGCGCCCGCGCCGACGTACGCCGCCCGTCCCGGCGCGAACGTGGGTGCCGTCAGGCTGACGACGGCCGCGAGCACCGTGGCGACGCCCACGAAGAGGCCGAGACTGCGTTCCGGGATGAGCCAGAGCAGGGCGAGGCCGGCCGGCGTGGCGGCGAGTCTCGCGCCGGTGATCCAGCCGGCGCCGCGCAGGTCGAGCGAGGCCCGTTCCCGCCAGGCGACGTACAGGTTGAGCGGGATCATCGACGCCAGGACGAACACCGGGACCAGGCCGGGGTCGACGAACCCGGCGACGGGGGCGACGATCAGCGCGAAGCCCAGTCCGCTGCTGCCCTGGACGAACGCGGCGACGAGCACCGCGACCGCGAGAACCGCCAGCATCTGCGCGCTCAACGCCGTGCACTTCCCTTCCGGTGCTCGCTCAGTGCCCGCGCCGCCGTCGACGTGGGGTGCGCCCGGGTGACGCCGGCCCCGGCGACGGCGGCGCGGGCCAGTTCGGCCGCCCGGCTCACCAGCGCGGGCCCGTCCCAGCCGGTGGGCCGGCCCTGCCACATCCGCAGGTGTCCGGCGACGAACACGGCGGTGATCTGGTCCCGGTTGCCGCGCCTGACGAGTTCCCACGGCAGGTCCCACGAGAGTGCCAGCTCGGGGGTGTCGGTGTCGACGAGGAGGAAGTCGGCCGCCTTTCCCCGTTCCACGGTTCCAATGAGGCCGCCGAGGCCGACGGCGTCCGCTCCCCCGCGGGCGGCCCGTTCCAGCCAGGTCCAGCCCGCGCCGCAGGACGAGTCGCCGGTCGCCAGGCCGTACGCGAGCCGCTGGGCGAACTCGGCGGCGTCGGCGAGCCGGAAGCCGTCGCCGCGGGTGCCGTCGGTTCCCATGCCGAAGCGCACGCCGCGCTCGGCCATGGCCGTGGCGGGCGCGACCGCGTTGCCCTTCCAGGCGCTCGCGACGGGGTTGTAGCTGACGGCGGTTCCCGTGTCGGCGAGCAGGGTCAGCTCGCGGGGGGTGAGGAGCGTGGCGTGCGCGGCGAGCAGCTGGGGGCCGAGGGCGCCGACGCTGTGCAGGTGTTCGAGGGGGCGCAGTCCGTGCCGTATCAGGGAGCGTTCCACGGCGGCGAGGTGTTCGTTGACGTGGATCTGGACGACGGCTCCCGCTTCCGCGGCCGTACGGGCCGTCGCGCGCAGGGTGTGTTCGGTGGCCGCCTCGGGGATCGACACGGCCAGCGAGGGATGGATGAGAGGGTCGCCGGCGTAGCGGGCGAGGTGCTTCTCCGCGCGCTCCAGGACGGCCGGGTCCCCGGCGCCCCCTGTACCGTCCGCGCCGGCCGTGCCGTCGGCGTCGTTGCAGATCAGCCCGAGTACGCAGCGAATTCCGGCGTCTCGCGCGGCCGAGGCGACCACGTCCACGTCGACGTCGGCGCGGGTGCCGGCGTCGGCGACGGTGGTGAAGCCGCCGCGCAGTGCCTCGAGCGCCGCCAGCTTGGCCGCCGTATAGGCCGACTCCTCGTCCAGCGCGTCCTCCAGCGGGACCCAGACGCGGCGGAAGATCTCCGACGGCTCGCCGAAGGCGAGTGCGGCACCGAAGCTCTGGGTGAGGTGGTGGTGGGTGTCGACGAAGCCGGGCATCAGCAGGTGCCCGGGGGCTCGCACCGCGTTCAGGTGCGGGTGGGCGCGCGTCAGTTCGTCCGCGGGGCCGACGGCGGTGAAGCGGCCGTCGTCGACCACGACCGCCCAGCCGTCGACGGGGCCTTCGGGCAGCAGCACCGAGCCCGGTACGAGGAGGAGCGGGCCGGGGTGGGCGAGGGCGTCTCGGTCGGGTCGGTTCATCGGTCGCTTTCTGTGCGCGGTGTGGTCAGGCGGGCGACGACGCCGGGCCTGACGTGGTGGAAGAGGATGTTGAGGACGACGGCCGTGAACGTGCCGACGGCCACGCCGCTTTCGAGGAGGATGCGGACGTTGGGCGGGAAACCCCCGTACACGCCGGGTACGAGGATGGGCAGCAGCCCGAGGGCGAGCGCGACGGCGCAGACGAACGTGCTGGTGTGCTTGTCGAGGTCGGACCGGCCGAGCATCTGGATGCCGAGCACGGTGATGACGCCGAAGACGACCATGGCGGTGCCGCCGACGACCGGGGTGGGGATCACGCTGATCGCGCGGGTGACGGGGGCGAGGATGCCGATGGCGATGAGGACGACGCCCGCCGCAGCGGTGACGAAGCGGCTGCGTACGCCGGTGACGCGGACGATGCCGATGTTCTCGCCGCTGGTGACCATGAGCGGCAGGCCGAAGAAGCCGCCGAAGAGCGAGGTGAGCGCGTCGCCGCGGACGGTCTTCGGTACGTCGGTGCGGGTGTCGATCCGCTTGCCGACGGCCTCGGCGTTGATGACGGTCTGGCCGGTGGCCTCGGCCATGGAGGCCAGGGTGTAGAGCATCAGGGGCAGCGCGGCGACGAGGTTGAACTGGGGCGAACCGAAGGGCATCAGCTGCGGCAGGTTCACCAGGCCGCCGCCCATGGCGTCGGCGCCCGCCCCGTCGATCGCGCCGGTCGCGGCCGCGAGGACGGCGCCGGCCAGCAGGCCCAGCATGACGGCGAGTTGGCGCAGGACGCCGGTGAAGAACAGGTAGAAGGCGACGGTGAACCCGATCGTGGCCAGGCCGAGGCCGAGGTTGCCGGGATCGGCGAAGCCCGGCGAGCCCGGCTGACCGGTCACCAGCACGGCGCCGACCTTCACCAGGTTGACGCCGACGATGACGATCATCGTGCCGATGACGAGGGCGGGGAAGTAGGCGAGGAGCCGGGAGAAGAGCGGCAGGACGACGAAGGTGAACACCGCCGTCAGGATCACCGCGCCGGTGGCGGTGCGCAGGCCGTGCTGTTCGGCGATGGCGAGGAAGAGGATGAGGGGTGCCCCGCCCGGAAGCATCACGAACGGCAGCCGGGGTCCGAACTTCCAGATGCCGAGCGACTGGACGAGGGATCCGACGCCGGAGAGCACGAAGGCCGCCGAGAGCAGGTCCACGGTGAGACCGGAGTCGAGGCCGAGGGTGGCGCTCATCAGGAAGATGGCCGAGATGGGGGTCGCCGCCATGACGAGGACGTGCTGGATGCCGAAGAGCAGGATCCGGCCGAGCGGACGTGCCTCGTCCACGGGGTGCACCCCGGCCCGGCTGCTGTCGCCGTCTCCGGCCGGGGGCGAAAAGCCTGCCTCGGCCGGAGCCGCGTGCGTCGGCGACGCGTGCGTCGGCGGAGTCGACGGTTTCCGTGTCGAGGACTTCGGAGACGGGTCTGCCGGTGGCGGAGCCGTCGTCAAGGGATCGGACGGACCGGACGTACAGGATGGACCGGACGGAACAGATGGACCGGATGGACCGGATGGACCGAGTGGATTGGTCGGCGGACGGTTCTGACGGGGACTGGACACGTTTCGGGCTCCGTTCGGGCATACGGGCACGTTCGGATTCTCAGCCGCGATCCGGCCCTGGACGGAGAGCCAAATCGATTTGGCCAAATCGATTTGGCCGCCAGTATGCGGAGCTCTCGGACTCAGCGTCAAGGCCGCGACCGCCGCGCGGTGGCGCAGCCGATGAACGAGGCCCGGGCTCAGTCGCCCACCAGTCGTTGACAAGTGCGCCCTCCGCCCCGAACCCTGGCATGAGCACGTCCAGCACCACGCACCACCGCCACCCCGTCTCCCAACGGAAGGACGCGACATGGCGCAGAAGATCGAGATCCGCCCGCTGGACAAGAAGGAGACCACCGGCGACAGCAATAGTCAGGGCGCCTGAACCACGGAGTGTGGTCCGGCGCCGTCGCGGCGCCAGACCATGCTCTGTCCGGCTTCCGCCGCGGTCTGCGGCTCGTCCGGTTCGACGCGGAGCAGCCGGTAGCCGATCCGGGGCGGAATCTCGGCGCTCCGGACGTTGGCCCGGTCGCAGTGGATCTCCATGGCCTTGACTCCGGGGAGCCCGAGGCCCTCCTCGGTCAGTGCGGCCGCGGCCCGGGTGGCGAGTCCGCGGCCGGTGGCGGGGGAACAGACCCAGTAGCCGATCTCCAGCACGCCGTCCGCACCGTTCGGGAACATCGCGCCCCCGCCGATCACCTGGTCGAAGCGGTCCCGTGGGGTGAGGACGTAGACGAACGACCGGCCGGCGTCCCAGTCCGCGTCCTGTTCGGCGCGGAACCCCGCGGTCTCCTCGCGGGTGGGAGGGTGCTGGGCCCAGCGAAGCCACTCACCGAGGTGCTCGACGTCGGCGGCCACCGCGGCGATGAACGCGTCGTCGGGGACCAGAGAGCGCCGTCGCAGTACGGATCCGTCCGGCAGTGGGATGTTCTCGCGCGGAAGCCTGGAAAGGGAGCCCTCTGTCATGTCTGCATCTTGGCCTACCCGACCGGCCGGTTGAAGGGGGCCCGCACCGGTCCGGCCGACGGCCGCACCCTTCGCCGTACCATGAGGCTACTTGCCAGTAGCTCCGTCGTCCGCCGGAAGGTGTCCCCCGTGCCCCGCGTTCTCAGCGTGACCCGCAGCATCGTCGTCGATGTCCCGCCCGACGAGGCGTACGCGGCGGTGTCGCGTCCCGGCGACATGGGCCGGTGGAGCCCGGAGAACCTCGGGACGGCGGCGGGCACGCCGGACGGGCCCGCCACGGCGGGCACGAGCTTCGTGGGACGCAACAAGCGCGGGGCGTTCCGGTGGGTGACGCGGTGCACGGTCACCGCGGCCGACCCCGGTCTGCGTTTCTCGTTCCGGGTGCACGCCATCGGAGTGCGGCGGCCGCGGCTGCGCGGCCCGATCGCCACCTGGGAGTACCGCTTCGCCGCGGAGGGGAGCGGCACCCGGGTGACGGAGACGTGGACCGACGACCGGCGGGCCTGGCCCGACGCCGTCGCCGCCGCCTTCGACCGGGTGGTCACGGGCGGCCGGACGTTCGCCGAGTTCCAGGTCGGCAACATCGACCAGACCCTGCGCAACCTCAAGCGGGAGCTGGAGGCGGCCCGCCGGACCTGACCGGGCGAGGCCGCCGGGCCGTTCGTCCGCCCTCGCCGACAGCCTCCTGAGCGCCCCGCGCCTCAGGAGGACGGTCCCGGTGACCGGCCGGCCCGCCGGGTGAAGCGTCGCAGACCGCGCCGGGCGGGCTTGAGGGGTTTGTCCTCGGGAGCCACGGGTGCCGGGGCGTGGCCGGGGCCCGCGGTCAGTGCCGCTGCCGCTGCCGCGGGCGGCGACTGCGGCGGCAGGGAGCGGTCGCCTTGTGCGAGCCGGCTCCGTACGGCCTCGGCCATGGCGTGGTGGGACGGTTCGTGCAGCAGGCCCGCCGCGGACAGCCGTTCCCACATGTGGAGCAGTTCCTGCCCCCGGGTGGCCACCTGGCCCTCGTCCCACAGCCGTTGCCACGCCGCGGTGGCGCGGGCCACGTCGGGGGCGGCCCGGTCCAGGTCGGTGCGGCAGCGGATACGGGCGACGGTCAGCGCGAGGACGGTGGAGAGCATGTGGTCGCCGCGCAGGTACGCGAGATAGGCCTCGATCGCCCTGGCCTCCAGGGAGAGTTCGTCCTCGGCGCCCCGGCGCAGGGTGAGGTGCTCGCGCAGTGCGCTGGCGAGGACGAACGCCGCGTGCAGTTCCTCGCGCTGCGCGTGCTGGATGATGCGCTCGACGCGGGCGAGCGGCGGGAACGCGGCCTCCTCCGCGGCGGTGCGCTCGCGCCCGGGCGGCAGGTCGTCCTCCTCGGCGATGGTCCGGCTCGACCCGTCGGGGTGCACCCGCAGCCGTGCCACCTGCTGCGCGGTGCGGTCGATGACGGTGGCCGCGACCGGGGCCCCCAGGGTGCGGGCGAACATGGCGACGGCGTCGAGGATCGCCTCGTTGGGCTGCCGCATGCCGCCCATCTCCAGCAGGTGACCGTTGACCACCGTCGAACCGTCCTCGGCGACATAGGCGTCGAGGCGGACCAGCGGCGCGGCGTTGAGCGCGGGCAGGTTCCCCTTGTCACGGGGCGTCAGCGAGTGGCTCATCCGCTCAGACTCCGGGGCGTACGACGCCGAGGACGGGCATGGAGGCGGCCGGCGCGGTCGTGATGCTGCGGCCCGGCCGCGGGGCGTGGACCATCCGTCCGCCTCCGATGTACATGCCCACGTGGGTGGCGTCGTTGTAGTAGATGATCAGGTCGCCGGGGCGGGCCGAGGACAGGCTGACGCGGGTCAGGCCGCCCCACTGCGCCTGCGAGGTACGGGGAATGGGGTGCCCGGCCGCAGCCCATGCCGCGGAGGTGAGTCCGGAGCAGTCGTACGAGGACGGGCCCACCGCGCCCCACACGTACGGTTTGCCGATCTGGGCCATGGCGAAGCCGACGGCCTTGCCGGCCGCTCCGCTCACCTGCGTGCCGCCGCCCGGCCCTCCTCCCTTGCCCTTCCCCTTGCCCGCCGAGCCACCGGAGGAGCCGCCGGACTCCGTCCACCTGGCCTCCGCCTCCTTGGCCCTGTCCTTCTCCAACTGGGCCAGCCTGCGGGTCTGTTCCTCTTCGAGTCCCGCCTCGATCCGCTCGGCCGTGGCGATCTTCTTCTCGATCTTCTGCTTCGCCGCGGCCTTGTCGGCGCGGCTGCTCTCCAGCGCCCGCAGTTCCTTCGTGGCGGCCTCGGTCTGCCCGCTCAGCTCCTCGCGGGCGGTCTTCTGCGTCTCGGAGACGTTGACCAGGCCTCGCATGGCCTGGCGCGCCTGGGACGCCTCGTCCAGCGCCCCTTCCGGATGGTCACCGAGCAGCAACTGGATGCCGGTGGCGGCGAGATCGCCCCCGCGGTACTGGGTGCGGGCGGCGGCGCCGGCGAGGTCGTGCAGGTCCTTCACCCGCTTCTCGGCACGGGTCAGGTCCTTGCGGAGTGCCGTCAGCCGCTTCTCCTGCTTGGCCGCCTTCTCGTTGGCGCCGTTGTACGCCTCGGTGGCGACCTCCGCCTCGCGGTAGAGACCGTCCAGTTCGTCGCGGATCTCCTCGATCGACTTGTCGGGCTGCGGGTCGGGTTCGCCCGGGGCCGCGTAACCGGGGCCGGGCAACAGGATGATCGCGCAGACGAGGGCTGCGGTGGCGCCCCGGCTCCGTATCCGTCTGCCGCCGGTCGACACGTTCATGAACTCCACTCTCAGAGGTCGCGTGCGGGCGGCCCGGGCGGACGGCTGCCGCCGCGGTCGTCACCGCGGGT
Organism: Streptomyces coelicoflavus; assembly: GCF_045041415.1. Taxonomy (NCBI): domain Bacteria; kingdom Bacillati; phylum Actinomycetota; class Actinomycetes; order Kitasatosporales; family Streptomycetaceae; genus Streptomyces; species Streptomyces coelicoflavus. The sequence continues at coordinate 732,144 of NZ_CP108218.1, forward strand.
CACGCGGTGGACCGTTCGAGCCTTGAACAGGCTACCTTCCCCCGAACGGCCCACCCCGGTCTCCCCGCGTGTGTCGGTTTGCTCACACGCGACTCCCCTACCAGGAGCGGTCAGTCACGCCAAGTGTCATTGAGGGCAGTCCCGGTGTCGCCGACGGTGGCCGTGCGGTTGGCGCCGCTCTCCCAGGTCACGTTGCCCGACGCGTCCTTGCGGAGGTACTTGTACTCGAAGGAGGTACCGTCCGGGAGTTCCACGTCCCGCTTCCACACCGGGTAGGCGGCCGGGTCGAGTTCGAGGGCGCCGGCCGGGTTCCAGTTGCCGAGCTCGGGCCGGTTTCCGGTCACGTAGATGTTCTGGCCCCAGCTGGTGGTGGCGTCGACCGCGAAGGACACGCCGGAGGCCACCGGGTCGGGGTCGCCGGGATCGCCTCCGCCGTCGCAGGTGCGGGCGCCCACGTGCAGGGCCACGGCCGTGTTGGCGCCCAGGGTGGCGGTGAACCGGCCTGCCCCGTCGACCGTGACACCCTTGCCCGACTGGACGTCGCAGTAGTCCCCCGCGGGCAGCGACGTCTGAAATGTACGGGTCAGTGAGCTGCCCTCGTGGTTGATGGCGACGTACGCCTTGGATCCGCGTCCGAAGGCGATCCGGTCGCCGCCGTTGTCCCACCAGTCGGTCACGGCCTGGCCGCGCGCGGTGTTGCGGAACGCCACCATGGAGGAGATCTCGCGCCAGGCGTGCTGGCACTTCCAGCCGTCGCTGTAACAGGCGTTCACCTGGCCACCGTTCGGCGGTCCGGCGTCGTGGTCGGTGAACTCGTAGCCGGAGTGGACGTCGGGACTGCCGTACGGCCAGGCCAGCATGAACACGTGCGCCAGGGTGTAGTTGGCGCCGTCCTTGTAGGTGAGCGTCTCACCGTTGCGCTCGGTGTCGTGGTTGGTGACGAAGACGGCGGCCTGGTCCGAGGGCAGGTAGCCCCAGGACTCGCCGAAGTTCTTCAGGTAGGCGAGGTTCTCGTTGTTGAAGACGCGCTTGAGGTCGCGGGCGTAGCGGAACTCCTGTACGTCGCCGCTGCCGAGGTACTCGGCCGGGGAGACGGCCTCGCCGGCGCCGTAGATCGCCTCGTGCTTCCAGTACACGTTCGGATTGGTGAGCCGGGACTTGATGTTGGCGAGGTCGCCGGCGGCCATGTGCTTGGCCGCGTCGATGCGGAAGCCGTCGACGCCGAGGGACAACAAATCGTTGAGGTAGCCGGCGATCTTCCCGCGTACGTAGTCCTCGCCGGTGTCCAGGTCCGCGAGACCGACCAGTTCGCACTCCTGGACGTTGAAGCGGTCGCCGTAGTTGTTGATCTGCGAGGTGCAGTTGTCGAGGTCGCTCGGCGAGTAGAGACCGGGGTAGTCGTACTTGGTGTACGACGAGCCGCCGGTGCCCGTGCCGTTGCCGGCCGACATGTGGTTGATGACCGAGTCGGCGACGACCTTCACACCGGCCGCGTGACAGGTGTCGACCATGCTCTTGAACTGGGCGCGGTCACCGAGGCGTCCCGCGATCCTGTAGCTCACCGGCTGGTACGAGGTCCACCACTGACCGCCCTGGATGTGCTCCTGGGGCGGCGAGACCTGGACGAAGCCGTAGCCGGCCGGTCCGAGGACGTCGGTGCAGGCCTGGGCGACGGAGGTGAACTTCCACTCGAACATCACCGCGGTGACGTCCTTGTCCCCGGGCGGTGACGCCTGGGCCGGCGCCGCGGTGCCCAGGAGACTGCCGGCCACGCCGGCGGCGAGGGCGAGCGCGGTGGCGGTGACTCTTCGAGTTGTGCTGGTGTTCCCGTGCATGGAGTCTCCCGTGTGAGGGGGCGGGTGTCTCGGGGGCAGGGTGCCGGCGGGGTCCGGGGAGTAGACGCCCGCCTTGCAATGTTTTGCAGCAGAAGTCTGCAAGGGGTTGCGGTCGTGACCGTAAGTGCGCCGTTCAACAAAGGTCAACCCTTCGCGCACGCCGAGAAGTTGAAGCGCGACCTCTTTACGAAGCCACCGGGCAGGGGTAACTTCCGGCTGCCGTAAGAGCTTTCTGCAACTTTCCGTTCTCCCTTTCAACTCCCGGGCGTTCGACCGCCCGTCACCCCGCCGCCCCGCCTGTCTGGAGACACGCATGAGACGCACGAGACGCAGCCGCATGCGGTTGCCCGGACGGCCGTCGGCCGCGGCCCTCGCCGCCGGTGCCGTCCTCGCGGTGGTGCCCCCCGCACCACCCGCGCCCTCCCCCACCCCCGTCCCTGCCGCTGCGGCTGCCGAGCACACGGCGACCGTCTTCTACTACACGAAGACGAAGAACTGGGACCGGTACCACCTGCACTACTCCCCCGACGGCGGCTCCTGGACCGAGGTCCCCGGCGTGGCGATGGAGACCGCGTGCACCGACTGGGTGAAGAAGACGGTGTCCCTGGGCAGCGCCGAGGGGCTTCAGGCCACCTTCAACAACGGTTCGGGCACCTGGGACAACAACGCGGGCAGGAACTACGCCCTCGGCACCGGTGCCGTCACGGTCAAGGACGGCGTGATCGCGCACTCCGACCCCTGCGGAGGTGACACGGACCCCGGTCCCGCGCCGGGCGACGGCAACCTGGCCACCGTCTACTACTCCACCCGCACCCTCGGCTGGGCCACCGCCAACCTGCACTATCAGCCCTCGGGCGGCTCCTGGACCGCCGTGCCGGGCGTCGGCATGCAGGCCGCGTGCGCCGGCTGGTGGAAGAGGGACGTCGACCTGGGCACGGCCACCTCGATGAAGGCCGCGTTCAACAACGGCAACGGGGTGTGGGACAACAACAAGGGCGCCGACTACACCCTGCCCATCGGCGTCACCACCGTGGCCGACAACACGGTCACCGCCGACGCCGACGACCCGTGCGCCGGGGAAGCGCCCGACACGCAGGCGCCGACCGTGCCCGCCGGGGTGGAGGCACAGGCCGACGGTGTGTCCGTCGTGCTGACGTGGGAGCCGTCCACCGACGACACGGGCGTCACCCGGTACCAGGTGACCCGCGGCGGCGGCACCGGGGGCGAGGTCGTGAGCGACGTCGGCTCCACCGTCTTCTCCGACACCGGCCTCGAGGAGGGGACCACCTACACGTACACCGTCAGGGCGGTGGACGCGGCGGGCAACGTCTCCGCGGCCTCGGCCGCCGCGATCGCCACCACCGGCACGAAACCGCCGGCGCCCGCCGCGGGCAAGCCACTGGCCACCGACCCTCGCAAGGACCCGATCTACTTCGTCCTCACCGCCCGCTTCAACGACGGCGACGGCTCCAACAACCGCGGCGGCAGCCAGCACGAGAAGTCGGGCAACGCGGCGAACGACGACCCCATGTTCCGGGGCGACTTCAAGGGCCTGGTGAACAAGCTCGACTACATCAAGGGCCTCGGCTTCTCCGCCGTGTGGATCACCCCCGTGGTCCTCAACCGCTCGGACTACGACTACCACGGCTACCACGGCTACGACTTCTACCGGGTCGACCCGCGCCTGGAGTCCGCCGGCGCCTCCTACCAGGACCTCATCAACGCGGCTCACGCCAAGGGCATGAAGATCTACCAGGACGTCGTCTACAACCACTCCTCCCGCTGGGGCGCCAAGGGCCTGTTCACCCCGACCGTCTACGGGGTGCGCGACTCCCAGTGGAGCTGGTACTACGACGAGAGGCAGCCCGGCTTCGAGTACGACGGCCTGACCGTCGAACCCAAGAGCGGCAAGTCCTACTACAACGGCGACCTGTGGTCCACCGCCGAGCCGAGCGGCAACACCTGCGTGAACTGGGGCAGGCCGACCGGCGCCAAGAGCCCCGAGGGCTACACCCTCTACAACTGCCAGTGGCCCAGCCCGACGTCCGGCATGTTCCCCAAGGCCCTCTACCACAACTGCTGGATCGGCAACTGGGAGGGCGAGGACTCCCGTTCCTGCTGGCTGCACGAGGACCTCGCCGACTTCAACACCGAGAACGCCCAGGTGCAGAACTACCTCATCGGCGCCTACGACAAGTACATCGACATGGGCGTCGACGGCTTCCGCGTCGACACGGCCGTCCACATCCCGCGCACCACCTGGAACCGCCGCTTCCTGCCGGCTATCCAGGAGCGCGTCGCCCAGCAGCACGGCGCCGAGGCCGCGAAGAACTTCTTCGTCTTCGGTGAGGTCGCCGCCTTCGTCAACGACAAGTGGAACCGCGGCTCGGTCAACCACTCGGCGCAGTTCTACACGTGGAAGGAGCGCAAGGAGTACAGCGCCGACGACGCGAAGGCGGCCCTGGAGATGTACGAGTACGAGCAGCAGCAGGGCACGGGCAACCAGCCCACGTCCACCAACGCCTTCCTGGAGGGCAACAGCTACCACTCCCCCGACCACAGCCGCTTCTCCGGCATGAACGTTATCGACATGCGCATGCACATGAACTTCGGTGACGCGAGCAACGCCTTCCACAACGGCAAGGACTCCGACGACAGCTACAACGACGCCACGTACAACGTCGTCTACGTCGACAGCCACGACTACGGCCCGAACAAGAGCAGCGAGCGCTACACGGGCGGCACCGACGCCTGGGCCGAGAACATGTCCCTGATGTGGACCTTCCGCGGCATCCCCACCCTCTACTACGGCTCGGAGATCGAGTTCCAGAAGGGCAAGAAGATCGACTGCGGTCCCTCCTGCCCCCTCGCGACGACGGGCCGCGCCTACTACGGCGACCATCTCGCGGGTGACGTCGAGGTGTCCGACTTCTCCCGGGTGGAGTCGGCCTCCGGCGCCGTCGCCACGACGCTGGCCCAGCCACTGGCCAAGCACGTACAGCGGCTGAACCAGATCCGCCGGGCCGTCCCCGCCCTCCAGACGGGCCAGTACTCCACGGACGGCATCACCGGGGACATGGCCTTCAAACGGCGCTACACCGACGGCGGCACGGACAGCTTCGCCCTCGTCACCGTCTCGGGCGGTGCCACCTACAGCGGCATCCCCAACGGCACGTACCGGGACGCGGTCACCGGAGACACCAGGACCGTCACCGACGGCCGGCTCACCGTCGCCGCGCCGGGCAAGGGCAACCTGCGGGTGTACGTCCTGAACGGCGCCGGGAAGATCGGGACGGACGGTCCGTACCTGAGGTAGGCGGGCGGAACTCGCACCGCTGTTCCCTCGTCCTGACTGGTGAAACGGTCGGTGAGGACGAGGGAACAGGTGCGATGACGGACTGGACGGCCTGGACGCGCGGGCGTGGACGAGTGCTTGCCGCGTTGGCGGTGTGCACGGCTCTCCTGCTGTCGTTCCACCGTTCGGTCCCCAACCGCACGGCAGGCCTGGGGAGTCTCCTGGAGTCCTTCCTCCCGTGGCTCGGCGCGGTCGTCGTGGTGCTGCTCGTGCTGGCGCTGGTGCGCCGATCGGCGTTCGCGCTGGTGGCCGTGCTGTTGCCGGCGGCCGCGTGGACGTACCACTTCGGCCCTCTGCTCCTGCCCGCACCGGATCCCGGCGCCGGTGACCTGGTCGTGGTGCAGCACAACGTCAGCGACGAGAACACCGACCCCGCCGGCACGGCCCGCGCCCTGGCCCGTGCCGAGCCCGACCTGATCGCGCTGGAGGAACTGGTGCCGCCGGCGCTGGAGGTGTACGCGAAGACACTGGCCCCCGACTATCCGTACCGGACGGTCCGGGGCACCGTCGGGCTCTGGTCGAGGTATCCGCTCACCGGCTCCCGCCCTCTCGACATCAAGCCGCGGGGCATCCACGAGGAGTGGGAGCGCGGGCTGCGGACCGTGGCGCACACGCCGCGGGGTGAGGTCGCCGTCCTCGTCGCGCACCTGCCGTCGGTGCGGGGGGGGGCGAGCGGTCTCGCCTCGTCCTGGCGGGACGAAAGCGCCAGGTTGCTGGGCGACGCCCTGGCCGCGGAGGAGCTGGGCCGGGCGGTCCTGCTGGGCGATCTCAACGGCACGGTCGACGACCGGGCGCTGGCTCCCCTGACCACCCGGCTGAACGTCGCCGAGCGGGGCCTCGCCCTCAGTTTCCCGGCCGGCTTCCCGCTGGCCCGGATCGACCAGGTGATGGCCCGCGCCGGGGCCGTCGGCGTCATCCGCACCCTGCCCGCCACCGGCAGCGATCACCTTCCGGTCGCCGCCCGGATCGACTGGGACTGAAGCAAGCCGCTTGCGGTGTTTGCGTTAGCCTTTCGCCTGTGACGCGACGACTTGCTCAGGTGGCGAAGAAGGTTGGGGTCAGCGAGGCCACGGTCAGCCGGGTGCTCAACGGCAAGCCGGGGGTCTCGGCGGCGACCCGGCAGTCCGTGCTCAGCGCGCTCGACGTCCTGGGCTACGAGCGGCCCACCCAGCTGCGGGGCGAGCGCGCCCGCCTGGTCGGCCTGGTCCTGCCCGAGCTGCAGAACCCCATCTTCCCCGCGTTCGCCGAGGTCATCGGCGGCGCGCTCGCCCAGCAAGGGCTGACCCCGGTGCTGTGCACCCAGACCAAGGGCGGCGTCTCCGAGGCCGACTACGTAGAGCTGCTGTTGCAGCAGCAGGTGTCCGGCGTGGTCTTCGCGGGCGGGCTGTTCGCGCAGGCGGACGCCCCGCACGACCACTACCGGCTGCTCGCCGAGCGCAACATCCCGGTCGTCCTGATCAACGCGTCGATCGAGAACCTCGACTTCCCGTGCATCGCCTGCGACGACGCCGTGGCCGTCGAGCAGTCCTGGCGGCACCTGGCGTCCCTCGGTCACGAGCGCATCGGTCTCGTCCTCGGCCCCTCCGACCACATCCCGTCCCGCCGCAAGCTGGCCGCCGCCCATGAAGCGGCCCGGGCCGCGGACGCGGAGCTGCCCGACGAGTTCGTCGAGCGGGCCATGTTCTCCCTCGAGGGCGGCCAGGCAGCCGCCACCCGCCTCCTCGAACGCGGCGTCACCGGCATCATCTGCGCCAGCGACCCCCTCGCCCTCGGCGCCGTCCGCGCCGCCCGCCGCCGCGGACACCGCGTACCCCACGACGTCTCCGTCGTCGGCTACGACGACTCCGCCTTCATGACCTGCACCGAACCACCCCTCACCACCGTCCGCCAGCCCATCGAAGCCATGGGACGCGCCGCCGTCGACCTCCTCTGCGCACAAATCCAAGGCACCGAAGTCCCCCACGGCGAGCTGCTCTTCGAACCGGAACTCGTCGTCCGAGGCTCCACCGCACAGCCGGCCGCCGACTAGCACAGCTCTCATCGCCACCCTTTGACCGCAAGTCCCTTGCGGGAATTGACAGCGGCTTGCGGCTACGCGACACAGCCCGTGAAAGCTGCTGATCCGCGGCATGCCCATGCGCCCGCCCGGTCCTCAGCGACCCCACTCAGCCCTGCCGTGCGCCCACTTCCCGCTGTCCGGGCTGTAGACGAATCAACATTTCTCTGCAACTCTGCGAGCGCTCAACGTAAATGACAGAGAACATTCACGTGTCTACCTGATGTGGGGACAGATGAGAAACCGGAACTGGAGATCACGTGCCCTGTGCACGGTGGTCGCGACCAGTCTCCTGGCGCTGGGAGGACCGCTGCTGTCGGCCACGGCAGCCGGTGGTCCCAACATCGCCGTGGGGGACGCCACGGCGGCGAGCAGCTCGCTCGGTGAGTACGGCGCCGCCAACATCACCGACGGCAACCAGAGTTCGTACTGGCAGAGCGCCGGCAGCAGCCTGCCCCAGTGGGTCCAGACCGACCTCGGTGCCACCGAGCGCATCGACGAGGTCGTGCTGAGACTGCCCGCCGGCTGGGAGAGCCGCGACCAGACGCTCGCCGTCCAGGGCAGCGCCGACGGCACGAGTTTCAGCACGCTGAAGACGTCCGCCACCTACGCCTTCGACCCTGGCTCGGGCAACACGGTCACCGTGTCCTTCCCCGCCACGCAGACCCGGTTCGTGCGGGTGAACATCACGGCGAACACCGGCTGGCAGGCGGCCCAGCTCTCCGAGCTGGAGGTGCACGCGGCCGGGGAGTCGTCCACGAACCTGGCCGCCGGCCGGCGGCTGACGGCGAGCAGTTCCACGGGCGCGTACACCCCGGGCAACGGCAACGACGGCAACAGGGCCACCTACTGGGAGAGCGCCAACAACGCCCTGCCGCAGTGGCTCCAGGCCGACCTCGGCTCCTCGCGCCGGGTCAACCGCGTCGTCCTGCGGCTGCCGGACGGGTGGCCGAACCGCAGCCAGACCCTGAAGATCCAGGCCAGTGAGAACGGTTCGGACTTCACCGACCTGACGGCGGCCAAGGCGTACACCTTCGACACGGCGGGCGGTCAGTCGGCCGCGATCACCTTCGACGCGGCCACCGCGCGCTACGTGCGGGTCCTGGTGAGCGCCAACACCGGTCAGCCCGCGGCCCAGGTGTCCGAGCTGGAGGTCTACGGCCCCGAGACGGGTGACACCCAGGCGCCTACCGCGCCCGCGAACCTCGCGTTCACCGAACCGGCCACCGGGCAGATCAGGCTGACCTGGAACGAGTCCTCGGACGACACGGCCGTCACCGGGTACGACATCTACGCCAACGGCGACCTGCTGACCTCCGTCGCCGGTGACGTCACCACGTACACCGACACCAGGCCGGCCGGTACGACGGTCACCTACTACGTGCGCGCCAAGGACGCGGCCGGCAACCAGTCGGGCAACAGCGACTCGGTCACCCGCCGGGCCGGCACCGGCGACACCCAGGCGCCCACCGCGCCCGCGAACCTGGCCCTCACCGAACCGGACGCGGGTCGGATCAAGCTGACCTGGGACGCCTCCACCGACAACACGGGTGTCACCGGGTACGACGTCTACGCCAACAACCAGCTCCGCAAGAGTGTCGCGGGAGACGTCACCACCTGCACGGACACCCAGCCGGCGTCGGCGAACGTGACCTACTTCGTGCGGGCCAAGGACGCGGCGGGCAACGAGTCGGGCGACAGCAACTCGGTGATCCGCAACGGCACCAAGGACGGCTCGAACCTGGCCGTCGGCAAGCCGATCAGCGCCTCGTCCCACATCCACACCTACGTCGCCGAGAACGCCAACGACAACAGCACGTCGACCTACTGGGAAGGGGCGTCGGGCAGCTATCCGAACACGCTGACCCTGAAGCTGGGCTCGAATGCCGACGTCGACCGTGTCGTCCTCAAGCTCAACCCGGACAACAGCTGGTCCAAGCGCACCCAGAAGATCCAGGTGCTCGGCCGCGACCAGGACGCGTCCGGCTTCACCTCGCTGGTGGACGCGAAGGGCTACGTCTTCGACCCGGCGAGCGGCGGCAGCAGCGTGTCGATACCCGTCGGTGAGCGAGCCGCGGACGTCCAGCTGAAGTTCACCGCCAACAGCGGGGCGACGGCCGGTCAGGTCGCCGAGTTCCAGGTCGTCGGCACCCCGGCGCCCAACCCCGACCTCGAGGTGACGAAGCTGACCACGTCGCCCGACTCCCCCGTCGAGTCGGACGAGATCACCGTGTCCGCGACCGTCCGCAACAGCGGTGCGGCGGACGCACCGGCCGGCAAGGTCGCCATCAGGCTGGGCGACACCAAGGTCGCCACCGCCGACGTCCCCGCCCTGGCGGCGGGTGCGCAGCGCACGGTCGGCGCGTCCGTCGGGGCCCGCGACGCCGGTTCGTACGAGCTGAGCGCGGTCGCCGACGAGGCGAACGAGATCATCGAGCAGAACGAGACCAACAACACCTACACGCGGCCCGACCCGCTGGTCGTCAAGCCGGTGCAGAGCTCCGACCTGGTCGCCGCCGCCGTCACCACCTCGCCGTCCAGTCCGGCCGCCGGTGACGACGTGACCTTCAAGGTCGCGCTGAAGAACCAGGGCACCCAGGACTCCGCGGGCGGCAGCCACCCGGTGACGGTCGCCCTGGTCGATTCCAAGGGCGGCACGGTCAAGACCCTGACCGGCGCGCACTCCGGTGTCGTCGTCGCGGGCGAGACCGCCCCGGCCCTGAGTCTCGGCACCTGGAAGGCGGTCAACGGCTCGTACACGCTGAAGGTCACGGTCGGCGACGACGCCAACGAACTGCCGGTCAAGCGGGAGAACAACACCTCCACGCAGCCGCTGTTCGTGGGGCGCGGTGCGAACATGCCGTACGACATGTACGAGGCGGAGGACGGGACGGTCGGTGGCGGTGCCACGGTGGTCGGGCCGAACCGGACCATCGGCGACCTCGCGGGCGAGGCGTCCGGGCGCAGGGCCGTCCACCTCGACAGGACCGGCGAGTACGTCGAGTTCACCACGAAGGCGGACACCAACACCCTGGTGACCCGCTTCTCCATCCCGGACGCGCCGGGCGGCGGCGGCATCGACGCGACGCTGAACGTGTACGTCGACGGCGTCATGAAGAAGGCGCTGCCGCTGACGTCGAAGTACGCCTGGCTGTACGGCGCCGAGGCGTCGCCGGGCAACTCCCCCGGTGCGGGCGCCCCGCGGCACATCTACGACGAGGCGCACATCGCGCTGGGCGAGACCGCCCCGGCGGGCAGCACGATCCGGCTGCAGAAGGACGCGGCGAACACCTCCGACTACGCGATCGACTTCGTCAACCTGGAGCAGGTCTCGGCGCTGCCGAACCCCGACCCGGCGGCGTACGCGGTGCCGGCCGGGTTCACGCACCAGGACGTGCAGAACGCGCTCGACAAGGTCCGCATGGACACCTCGGGCAAGCTGGTCGGTGTGTACCTGCCGCCCGGCGACTACCAGACGTCGAGCAAGTTCCAGGTGTACGGCAAGGCGGTGAAGGTGGTCGGCGCCGGTCCCTGGTTCACCCAGTTCCACGCGCCGACGACGCAGGACAACACCGACATCGGGTTCCGTGCCGAGGCGAGTTCGAAGGGCTCGACGTTCGCGAACTTCGCCTACTTCGGCAACTACACGACCCGCATCGACGGGCCGGGCAAGGTGTTCGACTTCTCCAACACCTCGGACATCGTGATCGACAACATCTGGAACGAACACATGGTGTGCCTGTACTGGGGTGCCAACACGGACCGGATGACGATCAAGAACTCCCGGATCCGCAACATGTTCGCCGACGGCATCAACATGACCAACGGCTCGACGGACAACCTGGTGTCCAACAACGACGCCCGGGCGACCGGCGACGACAGCTTCGCGCTCTTCTCGGCGATCGACGCGGGCGGCGCGGACATGAAGAACAACCTGTACGAGAACCTGACGACGACGCTGACCTGGCGTGCCGCGGGCCTGGCCGTCTACGGCGGGTACCACAACACCTTCCGGAACATCCACATCGCGGACACCCTGGTCTACTCGGGCATCACCATCAGCTCGCTGGACTTCGGCTACCCGATGAACGGCTTCGGGACCGATCCGACGACCTTCGAGAACGTCTCGATCGTCCGGGCCGGCGGGCACTTCTGGGGCGGGCAGACCTTCCCCGGTATCTGGGTGTTCTCGGCGTCCAAGGTGTTCCAGGGGATCAGGGTCAACAACGTCGACATCGTGGACCCGACCTACAGCGGCATCATGTTCCAGACGAACTACGTGGGAGGTCAGCCGCAGTTCCCGATCAAGGACACGGTCTTCACCGACGTCTCGGTCACGGGCGCGCACAAGAGCGGTGACGCGTTCGACGCCAAGTCGGGTTTCGGCCTGTGGGCCAACGAGATGCCCGAGGCGGGGCAGGGACCGGCGGTCGGTGAGGTCACCTTCAACGGACTGAAGCTCGGCGACAACGCCGTGGACATCCGCAACACGACGTCCACCTTCAAGATCATTCGCAATCCGTAGTCTCGTAAGGAGCTGACTGGCGCAAGTCTCTTGCGGAGACTTGCGCTAGTCTTGCGTTCGTGACGCGACGACTTGCTCAGGTGGCGAAGAAGGTTGGGGTCAGCGAGGCCACGGTCAGCCGGGTGCTCAACGGCAAACCGGGGGTCTCGGCGGCGACCCGGCAGTCCGTGCTCAGCGCGCTGGACGTCCTGGGCTACGAGCGGCCCACCCAGCTGCGGGGCGAGCGCGCCCGCCTGGTCGGCCTGGTCCTGCCCGAGCTCCAGAACCCCATCTTCCCCGCGTTCGCCGAGGTCATCGGCGGCGCGCTCGCCCAACAGGGGCTGACCCCGGTGCTGTGCACCCAGACCAAGGGCGGCGTCTCCGAGGCCGACTACGTCGAGCTGCTCCTCCAGCAGCAGGTGTCGGGGGTCGTCTTCGCCGGCGGCGGGCTGTTCGCGCAGGCGGACGCCCCGCACGACCACTACCGGCTGCTCGCCGAGCGCAACATCCCCGTGGTCCTGGTCAACGCCTCCATACCCGACCTCGGCTTCCCCTGCATCGCCTGCGACGACGCGGTGGCCGTGGGGCAGTCCTGGCGGCACCTGACGTCGCTGGGGCACGAGCGGATCGGTCTCGTCCTCGGCCCCTCCGACCACATCCCGTCGCGGCGGAAACTGGCGGCCGCCCGCGAGGCCGCGCAGGCCTCGGACGGCACCCTGCCCGACGCCCACGTGGAGCGGGCCATGTTCTCCCTCGAGGGCGGCCAGGCAGCCGCCACCCGCCTCCTCGAACGCGGCGTCACCGGCATCATCTGCGCCAGCGACCCCCTCGCCCTCGGCGCCGTCCGCGCCGCCCGCCGCCGCGGACACCGCGTACCCCACGACGTCTCCGTCGTCGGCTACGACGACTCCGCCTTCATGACCTGCACCGAACCACCCCTCACCACCGTCCGCCAACCCATCGAAGCCATGGGACGCGCCGCCGTCGACCTCCTCTGCGCACAAATCCAAGGCACCGAAGTCCCGCACCGCGAGCTGCTCTTCGAACCGGAACTCGTCGTCCGAGGCTCCACCGCACAGGTTTCCACCCGGTAGCGGAACCTCGACTTCTACAACGGACTGTCAAACAATTACGAAACCAGCGCGAGATATTGCGCTCACTTGTTCACGGTGGTTGAGTGAGCGGCGCCCCACAACGCATCGGCGGTGGGGCGCCTTCCACGTTCATGCCCGAAGGGGACCACCCATGAGAAGTGCTCGGTTCCGCCGTACTCGCCGTGCCGGCGCCATCACGCTCGTCTCCGCTCTCACCCTGACCGCTCTGGCCGCCTGCGGCACGAGCAGCAGTGACGACGGCGGCGGTTCCGAAGGCGGCAGCGGGTCCTCCGACCCGGCTGCCCCGCTGGACCCGAAGACCAAGGTGACGATCACCATCGACTGCATGCCGCCGAAGGCGAAGGCGGCCGAGCTGAAGGAGTGGCAGGAGGACGTCAAGGAGTTCAACAAGATCTACCCGAACGTCACCATCGAGGGCCGCTCCACCCCGGGCCAGTGTCTGGAGCCGCCGCGCTTCACGGCGATGCTCAAGGCCAAGTCGCAGCCCGACGTCTTCTACACGTACTTCACCGACCTGCCCCAGGTGCTGGACAACGACGGCGCCGAGGACATCACCGCGTACGTCAACGACAAGACGGTCCCCGCCCTGAAGGACATCGACCCGAACGTCCTCGGCTCGCTCAAGCACGAGAACAAGCTCTACGGCCTGCCCACCAGCAACTACACGATGGGCCTGCTGATCAACCGCAAGCTCTTCGAGAAGGCCGGGCTCGACCCGGACGCCCCGCCGCGCACCTGGGACGAGGTCCGCACCGCCGCCGAGAAGATCGCCGGCCTGGGCGACGGCATCGCCGGCTTCGGCGAGTACAGCGCGGGCAACACCGGCGGCTGGCACTTCACCGCCCAGATGTACAGCCGCGGCGCCGACGTCGTGGACGAGAGCGGCAAGAAGGCCACCTTCAACAGCGAGGTGGGCAAGGAGGTCGCCGAGAACCTCCACGCCATGCGCTGGGAGGACGACAGCATGGGCAAGACCCAGCTGCTCAAGTGGGGCGACCTTCAGAAGCAGGTCGCCACCGACAAGCTCGGCATGTTCCTCGCCGCGCCGGACGACGTCACGTACATGGTCCAGCAACTCGGCGCCGACTACGAGAACTTCGGCATGGGTCCGATACCGGGCGGCAAGAACACCCTCGCCGGCGGCAACAGCTACATGATCAAGAAGGGCATCTCCTCCGACAAGATCAAGGCGGCCGTCGCCTGGCTGAACTTCGAGAACCTCACCGTCGGCAAGGGGCAGTTCGACTGGGCCCGCAAGAAGCAGGACGACCTGCCGGTGGGCCTCCCGCAGCCCAACTTCTGGCTGAACGAGTCGAAGAAGAAGGACGACGCGGCCCGCCTCGAGCACGCCACCATGCCGGTCGAGAACTTCAAGGCGTTCATGGACAACCCGGTCCCGGGCCTGGCCGAGCCGCCGAAGGCCCAGGAGGTCTACAAGGTCCTGGACAACGTGATGTCCGGCCTCCTCACCAACGAGGACGCCGACGTCGACAAGCTGCTCTCCACCGCGGAGCAGCAGGTCAACCAGGTTCTGGCCACGCAGTGACCGGCTCCCTCGGGGGGCGGGCCGCACCGCCCCCCGGGGCCCATGAGATCAGCCCCAAGGAGCGACGATGTCGGCCCCCAGCCTGACCCCGAGCAAGGCGGCGAGCGCACGCCACGCCCAGCCGCCGGTGGACGGCCCGCCCCAGCGCGGCGGGGCGTTCGCCAGGAGCCTGAAGCGCAACCTCACCGCGCACGGCTTCCTGATCGGAGCGGTTCTCTGCTTCGCCTTCTTCTCCTGGTACCCGATGGTCCGGGAGTTCTTCCTCGCCTTCCAGAAGACGGACCAGGGCGAGGTCTCCTGGGTCGGCCTGGAGAACCTGCAGACGGTCTACAACGACCCGGCCTTCTGGCAGGCCTGGCGCAACACCGCGCTGTTCACCGTGCTGGCCCTGGTGTTCGGCTTCGCCGTGCCGTTCGTGGTCGCCATCGTCATCAACGAGCTGAGGCACGGCAAGGGATACCTGCGCCTGCTCGTCTACCTGCCGGTGATGCTGCCGCCGGTCGCCTCCGTGCTGCTGTTCAAGTACCTGTACGACCCCGGTTACGGCCTGCTCAACGAGGTGTTCGGCTTCTTCGGACTGCCCGAGCAGCAGTGGCTTCAGGATCCCGACCTCTCCATGCTCTCCGTGGTGATCGCGTCGACCTGGATGAACATGGGCGGCGCGGCGCTCATCTACCTCGCCGCGCTCCAGGGCATCCCCGGCGAGCTGTACGAGGCGGCGGAGCTGGACGGTGCCGGGCTGCTGCGCAAGATCTGGCACGTCACGATCCCGCAGACGCGGCTCATCCTCTCGCTCATGCTGCTGATGCAGATCATCGCCACGATGCAGGTCTTCGTGGAGCCCTTCCTGCTCACCGGCGGCGCCGGCCCCGAGGGCTCGACGACCACCGTCGTCTACCTCATCTACCAGTACGCCTTCAACTTCAACAACTACGGTGCCGCGGCGGCCCTCGGCCTGCTGCTCCTCGTACTGCTGGCCGGTGTCTCGGCGGCGTACGTGAAGCTCAGCCGCGCCGAGGACGAGTAGAGCCGGGGGAAACCACAGATGTCCACACGCACGCTCATCTCACCGGCCCAGCTCGCCCGGCCCCGCGGGAAGCGGCTGTACTGGGTGGTCTTCGGCCTCGTCGTCGCCCTGTTCACCGTGGTCTTCCTCGGCCCGATGTACTGGATGGTCTCCAGCGGCTTCAAGAACACCCAGGAGGCCGTGCAGACCCCGCCGACGCTGGTCCCCGAGTCGTTCGAGCCCGACAACTACTCCCAGGCCTGGAACGTGATGGACCTGGCGGGTCTGCTGGGGAACACCCTGTTCTACGCGTTCGGCGCGCTCGCCTTCCAGTTGGTGTTCGACGTGGCGGCGGCCTACTCGCTGTCCAAGCTCCGGCCGGTCCTCGGCAAGGCGATCCTCGGTCTGATGCTGGCGACGCTGATGATCCCGGCGACCGTGCTGGTCGTGCCGCAGTACCTGACGGTGCTCGACGTGCCGATCTTCGAGCGCAACCTGCTGAACACGCCGTGGGCGATCTGGCTGCCCTCGGTCACCAACGCCTTCAACATCTTCCTGCTGAAGCGGTTCTTCGACTCGATCCCCCGGGAGCTGCTCGACGCCGCCGCCATGGACGGTGCCTCTCCGATGCGCACACTCCGGTCGATCGTGCTGCCGATCTCGCGGCCGATCCTCGGCGTGGTGTCCATCTTCGCGATCGTGGGCGTCTGGAAGGACTTCCTCTGGCCCATGCTGACTCTGCCCGACCCGGCGAAGCAGACCCTGAACGTGGGGATCTACTCCCTGTCCACCGGGGTGCCCGTGAACGTGCTGATCGCCGCGCTCACCATGGCCTCGTTGCCGACGCTCATCATCTTCCTGATCTTCCAGCGCAACATCATGAGCGGACTCACCGCCGGAGGACTCAAGGGCTGAGGGCTCCGGGGCGGGGGCGCCTGCCGCCCGCCCTTCCTCCCCTCCCTCCCGGCTCGTCCCGTCAACCTTCGCCGCCGGCCCGTCCGACGCCCCGCTCTGTCCGGGCCGGCGGCGAAGATCCACCCTGCCCGAAAGGACCGTCACGTGGCAGCCCCCAACTCGCACCGCACCGAAGACTGGTGGCGCGACGCCGTCATCTACCAGGTGTATCCCCGCAGTTTCGCCGACGGCGACGGCGACGGCACCGGTGACCTCGCGGGCGTGCGGGCGAGACTGCCCCACCTCGCCGAACTGGGCGTGGACGCCGTCTGGTTCACCCCCTGGTACGTCTCACCGCTCGTCGACGGCGGGTACGACGTCGCCGACTACCGCACCATCGACCCGGCGTTCGGCACCCTGGGCGAGGCCGAGAAGCTCATCGCCGAAGCGCGGGAGCTGGGCATCCGCACCATCGTCGACATCGTCCCCAACCACGTCTCCGACCAGCACGCCTGGTTCCGGGCGGCGCTGGCGGCCGGTCCGGGCAGCGCGGAGCGGGAGCGGTTCCACTTCCGCCCAGGCCGCGGTGCGCACGGCGAACTGCCGCCGAACGACTGGCCCTCGCAGTTCTCCGGCCGCACCTGGACCAGGGTCGAGGACGGCGAGTGGTACCTGCACCTGTTCACCCCGGAGCAGCCCGATCTGAACTGGGCCCACCCCGAGGTGCGCCGGGAGCACGAGGACGTGCTGCGCTTCTGGTTCGAGCGCGGCGTGGCGGGCGTACGCATCGACTCCGCGGCGCTGCTCGCGAAGGATCCCGCGCTCGCGGACTTCGTGGAGGGCGTCGACCCGCACCCGTACATCGACCAGGACGAGCTGCACGACATCTACCGCTCGTGGCGCAGGGTCGCCGACGCGTACGGGGGCGTCTTCGTCGGCGAGGTGTGGCTGCCCGACGCCGAGCGCTTCGCCCGCTATCTGCGCCCCGACGAACTGCACACCGCCTTCAACTTCAACTTCCTGTCCTGCCCCTGGGACGCGGAGCTGCTGCGGCGCAGCATCGACGACACCCTGGCCGAGCACGCCCCCGTCGGCGCCCCGGCCACCTGGGTGCTGTGCAACCACGACGTGACCCGCACGGTGACCCGGTACGGCCGTGCGGACACCGGCTTCGACTTCGCGAAGAAGACCTTCGGCACCCCGACCGACCTGGCCCTGGGCACCCGGCGGGCGCGGGCCGCCGCGCTGCTGACCCTGGCCCTGCCCGGGTCCGTCTACCTGTACCAGGGGGAGGAACTCGGACTGCCCGAGGCGGACATCCCGCGCGAGCGCATCCAGGACCCGATGCACTTCCGTTCCGGAGGCGTCGACCCGGGGCGGGACGGCTGCCGCGTCCCGCTTCCCTGGGACGGCGACGCGCCGTACTGCGGGTTCGGGTCGGAGACCGATCCCTGGCTGCCCCAGCCGGAGGGCTGGGCGGCGTACGCGGCGGACCGGCAGGCCGCGGACCCGGAGTCGATGCTCTCGCTGTACCGCGAGGCCCTGCGTCTGCGGCGCTCCACGGCGGAGTTCGGCGACGGCCCGCTGGACTGGCTGCCCGCGCCGGACGGCGTCCTCGCGTTCCGGCGCGCGGGCGGCCCGGTGTGCGTCGTCAACCTGTCCCCCGCGCCGGTGGAGCTGCCCGCACACGGCGCCGTCCTACTCGTCAGCGGGCCCCTGGACGAGGCCGGCCGGCTGCCGTCCGACACGGCGGTGTGGCTGGACGCCTGAGCCACACCGGAACGGCACCTTCCGCGCGGAGCGGGCTCCGACGGGGGGTGCCGCCGTCGCCGCTCGTCCCGTGGCAGGGCAGAATCAGGACAGGAGGCCGTGGGAGGAGGCGACGCGTGCGGGAACGACCGTGGCTGGGCGGGCTGCGCCACCCCCGGAATCCCCTCGTCAGCGGGCACCGGGCGGCGCGGGGCGCGCTGCGGTCGATGTCGGAGGCGCTGGGCGCGCGACGGCGGCTGGCCTGGCTGAACGCGGCTGACCTGAGCATCGGCACCACGCTCGACGTCCGGCGGACGGCGGAGGAGCTGGCCGACTTCACCGTGCCGGAGCTGGCCGACGGCGCCGCGGTGGACCTTCTCGACTCGGTGCTGCGGTTCCAGGAGGGAGACCGGGCCACCGGAGGGGACCCACCCCGCCTCAGGGCCATGGCGGTGTCCGAGGTGGAGGGTCTGAACCTGGCTCCCGATCCCGTGGGCGAGCTGTCGGTGCACACCGCCGACCGGCTGGGGCAGCGGTGTCTCACCACCCGCCGTCCGGTGCTGGTGTCCCGGATGACGCGTGCGGACTTCGCCGTGATCGCCCCCTCGCGCGAGTCGTCGGACATCATGCGCCGGGCGGGCGTCCACTCCTACCTGGCGGTGCCGCTGATCGCCCGCGGGGTGCTGTTGGGGCTCGCCGACTTCGTCCGGGCCGGCCACCGGGCGCCGTTCAACCGGACCGACGTGGCGCTGGCCATGGAGCTGGCGTCCAAGGCCGCCGTGTACATCGACAACGCCCGGCTCTACGGGCGTGAGCGCGACCATGTGGTCACCCTCCAGCGGGCGCTGCTCCCCCGCTCCAGCCCGAGCACCCCGGGTCTGGACGTCTCCTCGTGCTACGACCCGGCCGCCGATCCGGCCGCCGTGGGCGGCGACTGGTTCGACGTGGTCGCGCTGCCCAGCGGCCGTACCGCGCTGATGGTGGGCGACGTGATGGGGCGGGGTCTGGCCGCCGCCGCGACCATGGGCCGGCTGCGTACGGTGGCCCGGACCCTGATGGCGCTGGACATCGCGCCCGAGCGGCTGCTGGCCCGGCTCGACCTGGCCGCCCGCGATCTGGAGGAGGACCAGGTCGCCACGTGTCTGTGCGCGGTCTACGACCCGTACGGCAGCACCTTCCGCATCGCCAGCGCCGGGCACCCGCCGCCCCTGCTGACCGCGCCCGACGGTGCCGTCTCGTTCCTGGACGTGCCCGCGGGGGCGCCGCTGGGGACGGGGGTGATCCCGTACGACCCGGTCGAGCGGCCGGTGCCCGAGCGGAGCCGGCTGACGCTGTACACGGACGGGCTGATCAGGTCGCGCACGGCCGACCTGGGCACCCAGCTGGAGCGGCTGCGCGAGGCGGTCGGCGGCGGGGTGCCCGAGGACGGCACGGAGTGCCGGGCGGTGGCCGAGCGGGTGGGCGGCGACCGGTCGGACGACGCGATCGTGCTGGCCGCGTTCGCCCGGCCGCTCGGCCCGGACTGCGACGTGTACGTACGGGCGCTGCCGCCGGACGGCAAGGCCGCCGGGCAGGCCCGTACGGCGGTGCGCGAGCAGTTGGAGCGGTGGGGCCTGGACGAACTGGTCGACACCACGGAGCTGGTGGTGAGCGAGCTGGTCGGCAACGCCCTGCGGTACGGGAACGCCCCCGGGGAGCTGCGGCTGCTGCGGCACGAGCGGCTGTCCGTGGAGGTCTCCGACTCCGGTCCCGACCTGCCGCAGATCCAGCACGCGGACGTGAGCGACGAGAGCGGGCGCGGTCTTCAGCTGATCAACATGATGTGCCGGCGCTGGGGCTCGTGCCGCACGCCCGGCGGGAAGGTCGTCTGGGCGGAGCAGGACCTGCCCTTGCGGGCCGGCGCGGCCGGCCCGCAATAGCCTCCTCGCGGTGGGTCCTCACGGTCCGCCCTCGCGGTCCGTCTACGCGGCCTTGACGGGTTCGGGCCGGTCGAACTGGGTGCGGTGCAACTGGGCGTAGCGGCCGTCGGCCGCGAGGAGTTCCTCGTGGGTGCCGCTCTCCGCGATGCGGCCGGCCTCGACCACCAGGATCCGGTCGGCCGCGCGGACCGTGGACAGCCGGTGGGCGATGACGACGGCCGTCCTGCCGTGCAGTGCCTCGGCGAGGGCCTCCTGGACGGCCGCCTCCGAGGTGTTGTCGAGGTGGGCGGTGGCCTCGTCGAGGATGACGACCCGCTGGCGGGCCAGGAGCAGCCGGGCGATGGTCATGCGCTGGCGTTCGCCGCCGGAGAGCCGGTAGCCGCGCTCGCCGACCACCGTGTCGAGCCCGTCCGGCAGGGAGCGTACGAGGTCGGCCAGGCGGGCGCGGCGCAGCGCCTCCCACAGCTCCTCCTCGCCGGCGCCGGGCCGGGCGAGCAGCAGGTTGGCCCGGACGGTGTCGTGGAAGAGGTGGCCGTCCTGGGTGACCATGCCGACGGTGTCGCGCAGGGACCACGCGCTCAGCTCGCGCACGTCGACGCCGCCGATGCGGACGGTGCCGCCGTCGGTGTCGTACAGGCGCGGCAGGAGCTGGGCGATGGTGGACTTGCCGGCGCCCGACGAGCCGACGAGGGCGATCGTCTGGCCCGGTTCGGCGCGGAAGGAGAGGCCGTGCAGGACCTCTTCGCCGCCGCGGGTGTCCAGGGTGGCGACCTCTTCGAGCGAGGCGAGGGAGACCTTGTCGGCGGACGGGTAGCCGAAGCGGACGTCGTCGAACTCGACGGCGACGGGGCCGTCGGGGACCGGGCGGGCGTCGGGCTTCTCGTCGATGAGCGGGGTCAGGTCCAGGACCTCGAAGACCCGCTCGAAGCTGACGAGGGCACTCATGACCTCGACCCTGGCCCCGGCGAGCGCGGTGAGCGGCGCGTACAGGCGGGTCAGCAGCAGGGCCAGCGCCACGACGGCGCCCGGGTCGAGGGTGCCGCGCAGGGCGAACCAGCCGCCGAGGCCGTAGACGAGGGCGAGGGCGAGCGCGGAGACCAGGGTGAGCGCGGTGATGAAGGCGGCCTGGGCGGTGGCGGTGCGCACGCCGATGTCGGCGACGCGGCGGGCGCGGTCGGCGAACTCGGCGGACTCCTCCTCCGGGCGGCCGAACAGCTTGATCAGGGTGGCGCCGGGCGCCGAGAAGCGCTCGGTCATGCGGGTGCCCATGTCGGCGTTGAGCGCGGCGGCCTCGCGCTGCATGCGGGCCATGCGGCGGCCCATGCGCCGGGCCGGGAGCACGAACACCGGGAGCAGCACCAGGGCGAGCAGGGTGATCTGCCAGGACAGGGTCAGCATGACGGCGAGGGTGAGCAGCAGGGTGACCACGTTGCTGACCACGCCGGACAGGGTGTTGCTGAAGGCGCGCTGGGCGCCGATGACGTCGTTGTTGAGACGGGAGACGAGCGCTCCCGTACGAGTGCGTGTGAAGAACGCGACCGGCATGCGCTGCACATGATCGAACACGGCCGTGCGCAGATCGAGGATGAGTCCCTCCCCGAGCGTCGCCGAGAGCCGGCGGGAGAAGATGCCGAGCACCGCCTCGGCGAGCGCGATGAGGGCGATGAGCAGGGCGAGGCGCACGACCGTGCCCTCGTCGCCGTCCGACACGATCGCGTCGACGACCTTTCCGGCCAGGACGGGGGTGGCGACGGCGAGCAGCGCGGTCGCCACCCCGAGCAGCACGAAGCGGACGATGCGGCGGCGGTGCGGGCGGGCGAAAGCGCCGATGCGGCGCAGCGTGGCGCGGGCGAAGGGGCGGCGCTCGTCTTTGGCGTGCATGACGCTGTAGAGCTGCGTCCACGCCGTGGTCTCCATACTCATGCGGACGACCGTAGAACCTCGACCTTCCTTGAGGTCAAGGCCGCGGCGGCGCGTCCCCCGGTCCGTAAGCCGGTGTCCGCGCGTCGGCCATCCGTAGTTGGCGCTCCTGGGGGAATGTCTTGTGGTGTGACGACAGCGGTTCGAGTCTCCGAGAAGCCACTCCTGCACCGGGTCCCGGTCCGCCGGGTGCTGTGTGTGCTTCCGCTGCTCCTGGTGGGCGTGGTCGCGGTGCGGCACCGATCGGTGCTGGCCGACGGGTTCGGGCATCTCGCCACGGCCCGCTGGCCCTGGCTGCTGGCCGCCGCCGGCGCGACCTGTCTGACCTGGGTGGCCGCCGCCTGCACCCGGCAGGGCGCGGTGGTGGAGCGGCTGCCCCGGCGGCGGCTGCTGGCCACGCAGTTCGCGGCGGGCGCGGCCAACCACCTGCTGCCGACCGGGCTGGGCGCGAGCGCGGTGAACCTGCGGTTCATGACGGTGTGCGGGCTGCCGCTCGCCCGTTCCTCGGCCGCGCTCGCGCTGTATCTGCTGGCGGAGAGCGTCGGCCGCCTCGCCCTGCTGGGGGCCCTGCTGATCGCGTTCCCCGGCGCGCTGCGGCTCGGCGCGCTGCTGCCCGACGCGGCCGTGGGCCCGCTGCTGGCCGTCGCGGGCGCGGTCCCGGTGGTGGCGGCGGTGGCGCTGGCGCTGCTGCCTCGGCTGCGCGGGGCGCTGGCCTCCTTCCTGCGCACGGCGCTGGGCGAGGCCCGGTCGGTGCACACCCGTCCGGCACGGGCGCTGGCGCTGTGGGGCGGCGCGCTGGCCTTCCCCGCGTTGCAGGCGTCGGCGCTGGTCCTGGTGGGACGGTCGCTGGGACTTGAGGTACCGGCCGGGCACCTGGCGGTGGCGTACCTCGCGGCGACGGTGGCGGTCGCGCTGGTGCCCACGCCGGGCGGCATCGGCTCGGTCGAGGCGGCGCTGGTCGTGGCGCTGGTGGCGGCGGGCGGGCCGGCGGCCGTCGCCACGGCGGTGGTACTGGCGTTCCGGCTGCTGACGGTGTGGCTACCCCTGCTGCCGGGGGCGCTGACGTTGGCGGCGCTGGTGCGCTTGCGGGTGATCTGAGGGGCGCGGGACCGGAGGGGCGCAGGACTGTAGGGGCGGAGGGTCAGGTGACGGTGACGTGCACCGCCCCGCCGCCGGGATCGACCCGGTGCGTCCAGCACGCCGTCAGCGTCAGCGGGCGGTGCGGGACGGCCGTGGTGAGCGGGAACCGCTCGCGGTGCAGGGGACGGCCGTCCTGGGTGACGCGCAGGACGGGGCGGGTCAGCGGGACCGCCGTGCGCAGGAGGTACGGGAGGCGGTCGGCCGGGGCGACGCGGTTCGGGGCGATGCGCAGCAGGGGCGGGCCCACGACCAGGGGGACGCCGGTGGGCCAGTACCGGTCCGTCGGGTCTGCCGCGTCCCTCGGATCTGCCGAGGCCCTCGGGTCCGTCCTGTCCGGTTCCGTGCTGCCGTCCGTGAGCCAGTCGCGTACGGCGGTCGCGACGTAGGCACCCTCGCGGGCCGCCGTGGCCGCGCTCTCGACGGCGTGCAGCACGCTGCCCACCGCGAAGACGCCGGGCCGCGAGGTGCGCAGGGCACCGTCCACGGCGGGCCCGCGGGTGCCGGGGTCCAGGGTCAGCTCGCCGCGCCGGGCGAACTCGTGGTCGGGGACGAAGTCGCCGGTGAACACGACGGTGTCGCAGCGCAGCGTGGTCGTACGCCCGTCGCGGTGGCGTACGCGCACGCCCGACAGGCGGCCGCGGCCGAGGAGTTCGGTGACGGTGGTGCCGGTGAGGACGGGGGTGCGGTGCCGCAGGCGTGCCGTCAGGGTCCGCGCGGGGGCCGCGGGGGCCCGGGGCAGCTCCGTGACCAGGGCGACGACCTCGGCTCCGGCGGCCCGTACGGTGTCGGCGGCGGCGTGGGAGACGCTCTCCGCACCGACGATCACCGCGCGGGTGCCGATGTGCTGCCCGTACAGGTGGACCGCCTGCTGCAGTTCGCCGGTGGTGTAGACGCCGGCGGGACGGGTTCCGGGGACGAGGCGGGCGGCGCGGGGGCGTTCGCGGGCGCCGGTGGCCAGGACGACGGCGCGGGCGGTGAGGGTCTCGGCGCCCTGGGGGCCGACGGTGGTGAGGGTGCGGGGGCCCGCCCAGTCGAGTGCGGTGACACCGGTGCGTACGTCGGCTCCGGCTCGCTCGGCCGATGCGGCGAGGAGGCGGGCGTGGGCCGGGCCGGTCAGCGCGTGCGGCCAGGTCCCGAAACCCCGGTGCGCGCAGTGCCTCGGCACTCCCCCGGGCGACTGCTCGCGCTCCAGCACCTCGACGCGGACGCCGGTCCGTGCGAGCCGGGCGGCGGTCGCGAGCCCGGCGGGTCCGGCTCCCACCACCAGCACGTCGACCTGTCGACTTGTCATCCCCGCCCCTCCTCGAACAGCGCCCGTACCGCCGCCCCGCAGTAGAAGCCCTGGCAGCGCCCCGCCCGGGCGCGGGTGCGGCGGCGCAGTCCGTCCAGGGAGCGGGGCGGGACCGGCCCGGCGAGGGCGTCGCGGATCTCACCGCGGGAGACGCGTTCGCAGTGGCAGACCAGGGTGCCGTACTCCGGGTCGGCGGCGACCAGTTCGGGCCGCTGGTGCGGACGCGGGAAGGCCTCGCCGAGGTTGGGCATGCGGACCGGTTCGAGCGGGCGCCGGGGGCCGAGGTCGAGGCCGGTGCCGGCGAGCAGGCCGGTGACGTGCTCGGCGATGGCGAGGGAGGCGGTGAGGCCGGTGGAGCGGATGCCGCCGACGGTGACGTAACCGTGCCCGGGGTGGGCGGCGATGCGGTAGTCGTCGTGCTCGGTGGCGGCGCGCAGGCCCGCGTAGACGGCGGTGACCTCCTCATCGAGCAGTGCGGGCAGGATGCGGCGGCACTGTTCGCGCAGGCGGGCCAGGCCCTCGGCGGTGGACCCGGTGTCGCGTTTGTCGTCCAGGTCCTCGGCGGTGGGGCCGAGCAGGACGTTGCCGTAGACGGTGGGGGCGACCAGGACGCCCTTGCCGAGGGCGGTGGGGACGGGGAGGAGGATGTGGTGGACGAGGGCGCGGGCGAACTTGTCGTGGACGACGAGCTGGCCCCGGCGCGGGGTGACGGTGAAGTCGTCGTGCCCGAGGCTCCGGTCGAGGGTGTCGGCGTGCAGTCCGGCGGCGTTGACGAGCCGCCGTGCGTGCAGCGTGCCGCGCGGGGTGTCGAGCCGGTGGACGCCGTCCGGGTGACCGGCGTGCGCGACGGGCGAGTTGAGGTGCAGGTCGACTCCGCCGCGGACCGCCTGGACGGCGTACGCCAGGGTCGTCGTCCACGGGCAGACGATGCTCTCGCCGGGCACGTGCAGGGCGCCGAGGGCGCCGGGGCCGAGGTCGGGTTCGCGGGCGTAGAGGTCGGCGGGGCCGAGGACGCGGGTGTCGTGGCAGTCGTTGCGCCGGGCCTTCTCGGCGAGGCGGGGCAGCGCCGCGAGCTGCTCCTCGTCCCAGGCGACGAGCAGGGCGCCGACGGGCTCGACGGGGATGCCCGACTCGGCGGCGTACGCGGCGAGTTCGCGGGAGCCCTCCCGCACGAGCCGGGCCTCCAGCGAGCCGGGCACGGCGTCGAACCCGGTGTGCAGGATGGCGGTGTTGGCCTTGGAGGTGCCCTGCCCGACGTCGTCCTGCGCCTCGACGAGGGCGACCCGCAGTCCCGGGTGGTGCGCGAGCCGGCGGGCGATCGCGCACCCGACGACCCCGGCGCCGACGACCACCACGTCGTACGGCTCGACGGGCAGGGTGCCCGACGCGGTGACGGTCATGCGGGGCTCCCTCCGACCCACGCACCGCCCGGGACACGACGCGTCCCCGGAGGCTGCCGCGAGGCCGGCCCGGACTGCCGCTGCCCCCGGCCCGGGAAACGCTCGGCGTCCAGCGTGTCCGGCCCGGGCGGGGCGGACGCGGCCCGGGTCCCGCCCGGGCGACGCGCGCCGGACCGGTGGCCGCACCGCCCGGTGTCCGGCACGCCCGAACCCGGTGGGGCAGCCACGAGCCCGGTCGTGCCCGACCGGGGGCAGCTCCTCATGCCTTTTCCCCGGCGAGCAGCGCGACGACCGCCGTGCGGAACCGGGTGCGGCGCTCCGTGGCCTCGTCGGCGGTGATGCGGGGCTCGTAGACGGTGGTGGGGCCGGTGGCGGGCAGTGCCTCGGCGAGGGTGCGGGACGGGTCGGCGCCGAGCCGGGCGAGGGCGCCGACGCCGAGCGCGGTGGCGTCCGGCAGGGCGGACACCTCGACGGGGCGTTGCAGCAGGTCGGCCTGGGTCTGCATGAGGAGCGCGGAGCGGGTGAGGCCGCCGTCGACGCGCAGGACGGTCACGGGGGCGCCGAGGTCGGCGGCCGCCGCGTCGGCGAGTTCGGCGACCTGGGCGGCGAGGCCTTCGCACAGGGCGCGCACCAGGTGCCCGGGGGTGGTGTCCAGGCCGAGACCGGTGAGCGAGCCGCGCAGGTCGCCGCGCCACCAGGGGGCGGCGAGCCCGGCCAGCGCCGGGACGAAGGTGACGCCGCCGGCGTCGGGGACCCCGGCGCCCACGGGGTCGAGGTCGGCGGCGCCGGTGATGACGCCGAGGTCGGTGAGCCAGCGCACTGCGGAGGCGGCCGTGTACACCTGGCCGTCCAGGCAGTGGTCGGTGCGTCCGCCGAGCCGCCAGGCGACGCAGGCGGCGAGCCCCGAGGCGCCCCGCCTCGGTGTGCCGCCGGTGTGCGCGAGGAGGAACGCGCCGGTGCCGTAGGTGCACTTGGCGGTGCCCGGTTCGGTGACGCGTTGGGCGAGCAGTGCGGCCTGCTGGTCGACGGCGAGGCCGGTGAGCGGCAGTTCGGGACCGAAGGCCTTGGTCGTGCCGACGTGGGCGGCGTTGTCCACGATGTCCGGGAGCCGTTCGCCGCCGAGGCCGTACAGCTCCAGGGCGCGGGGCGACCACTCGGCGCGGTCGAGGTCGAGGAGCTGGGTGCGGGAGGCGGTCGCCGCGTCCGTGACGTGGGCGCCGGTGAGGCGGTGGACCAGCCAGCTGTCGGAGGTGGTGACATGGCCGGCGCGGGTGAGGTGCCGTCGTATCCAGGCCATTTTCGGCGCGGCGAAGTACGGATCCAGGGGCAGGCCGGTCAACTGCCGTAACTCGTCCGAGTGATGGCCGAGTTCGGTGCAGAGGGGTTCCGCGCGGCGGTCCTGCCAGACCAGTGCGTCGGTGAGCGGGCGGCCGGTGTCCGGGTCCCAGGCGAGCACCGTCTCGCCCTGGTTGGCCAGGCCCAGCGCGGTGACCGGTTCGGCCGCGTCGGCGAGTGCCCTGCGCCCGGCGTCGACGACCGAGCCGTACAGCTCCTCCGGGTCCGCCTCCACCAGGCCGCCGGGCAGGTAGCGGGGGCGGACCTCGGCGAATCCGGTGCCGATGACGCCGCGTTCGGGGCAGATCACCAGCGCCTTGGTGCCGGAGGTGCCCTGGTCGACGGCGAGCACCGCGTCCGGCATCGCGCACCTCCCGGCTCCGGCGCCGACGGTCTCGGCGATCACTGCACGCCAGCCTGCCTCCGTGGACACACCGCGTCAAGGGTGGCTGACTGCCAGTCAGTTCCCGCTGGTGGCAACGGACGTGCCGCGCTGCGCCAAAACCGAACAGAGGCGGAACCTCCGCCTCTATAGTGTGCGCCGACCGCTCGACCAACGCACCACCGCCCCCGGGGAGGGCTGTTGTTACTCCATGCTGCCATCCGGCCCGTTCCGCTCCCGACAGCGGGCGCGTGATGGCCAGAGACGGAGCACAGCCCGCCTACGATCCCGCCGGCCACGACACGGCGCTGCGCTCCGCCCTCCAGGAGGTGCGGGCCGGGCGCTGGATGTCGATGCGCATCCTGCTGGAGCAGACCGGTTCGTGGTCGCAGTGGACGCGGCGCACCCAGGTGCTGGCGGCCTCGGCGGCCGGTACGGACGTGGTGCGGGCCTGGCTCGCGGAGGAGCCGCACAGCGTGGCCGCCGCGGTGATGCACGCCCGGGTGGTCGTGGAGCGCGCGCTGCGGGCGCACCGCGAGGACCATCCCCGCACCCGCGAGCTGTGGTTGCAGGCCTGGCACGCCTGCGACGCGGCGACGCGCTCGGCGCCGTACGACCCGGTGCCGTGGGTGTGCCTGCTGGCGCTGGCCCGGCTGGACGAGGAGCAGCGCTGGGAGGAGCACCGGATGGCGCCGCCCGAGCCGATGCTGCCCTCCGGGCCGTGGGGCCTGCTCGCCGAGGCCGGCAAGCGGGACCCGTACAACCGCGAGGCACACCACCGCATGCTGCAGTTCCTGTATCCGCGCGGCGGCTCCGAACGCCTCGCCCGGGCGGCGGGGTTCGCGCACTGGGCGGCGGGTTCGGCGCCGCCGGGCTCGGCGCTGCACCTGCTGCCGCTGTACGTGCGGGTGGAGCGCTACCGCCGCTCGGGCGCGCGGGAGGCGGCACTGGAGCTGCACTGGGTGGCGGAGGACGCCACCCGTGAGGCGGGGCAGGCGTTCGACTCCTGGTTCACGCTCTGCCCTCGGGACGAGCGTTCCCTGCCGGACCTGAACCACCTGGCCCACGCGCTGTGGGGCGCCCTCCGGTTCCGGGAGGCGAACCAGGTGTTCGACGCACTCGGCCCCTACTGGACTCCACTGCCGTGGGCCTGCCGGACCCCGGGCGACGGTTCGGCGCGGCGGGCGGTCGAGGTGTTCCTCCAGGCCCGCACGCGCAGCCGCGCGGCCGCCGGCGGCCGGGGCCGGTCCCGAGGGCGCCCCTGACGCCCCACTCCGGGCCCCGTCTCCCCCGTCGCCCCACCGGTCCCCGTCAGCCCACCGACCCCCGCACCCCCACACCCTTCCGTCCCCGGAGGTCTGCCATGTCCCGACCCTCTGAACCGTCCGCCACCGACGAGGAACAGCGCCTGCGCGAACTCGGTTACCGGCCCGTGCTGGCCCGCCGCATGGGCGGCTTCGGCAACTTCGCGATCAGCTTCTCGGTGATCTCGATCCTGTCCGGCTGCATGACCCTGTACGGCTTCGGCATGGGCACCGGCGGGCCCGCCGTGATGCTGTGGGGCTGGGCGGGCGTCGGCCTGTTCGTCCTGTGCGTCGGGATGGCGCTGGCCGAGGTCACCAGCGCGTATCCGACGTCCGGCGCCCTGTACTACATGGCCGACCGGCTCGGGGGCCGCCGCTGGGGCTGGTACACCGGCTGGCTGAACCTGCTGGGACTGCTCGGCGCGATCGCCGGGATCGACTACGGGGCCGCGCTGTTCACGGGCGCGTTCCTGAACCTCCAGTGGGGCTTCGAGCCGACGCCGGAGAAGACGATGCTGATCTTCGTCGTGATCCTGCTGCTGCACGCCACCCTCAACCTCTTCGGCGTGCGGCTGGTCAGCGTGCTCAACTCGGTCAGCGTGTGGTGGCACCTGGCCGGTGTCGCGCTGATCGTCGGCGCCCTGGTGATCGTCCCCGACCACCACCAGTCGCCGTCCTTCGTCTTCACCGAGTTCGTCAACGACACCGGCTGGGAGAACCCGCTGTACGTGGCCGCGATCGGCCTGCTGCTCGCGCAGTACACCTTCTCCGGCTACGACGCCTCCGCGCATCTCTCCGAGGAGACCTCGAACGCCTCGGTGTCGGCGGCGCGCGGCATCGTGCGGGCCATCTGGGTGTCGTGGCTGGCGGGTTTCGTGCTGCTGGCCGGGCTGACCTTCGCGATCCAGGACTACGACGCGACCCGCGACACCGCGACCGGGGTGCCGCCCGCGCAGATCCTCCTGGACGCCCTGGGCACGGACGGTGCGAGCGCGCTGCTCCTCGTGGTGATCGTGGCGCAGTTGTTCTGCGGCAACGCCGAGGTGGCGGCCGCGAGCCGGATGGTGTTCGCGTTCAGCCGGGACGGCGCCCTGCCCGGCTCGTCGCTGTGGCGCAAGGTCTCCGCCCGCACCCAGACCCCGGTGGCCGCGGTGTGGCTGTCGGTGGCGGTGGCCTGTCTGCTCGCCCTGCCGTCCCTGTACTCGGCGACCGCGTACGGCGCGGTGACCGCCATCAACGTCATCGGCATCACCCCGGCGTACGCGATCCCGGTGCTGCTGCGGCTGCGGGCCGGCGACCGGTTCACGCCGGGGCCGTGGAACCTGGGCCGGTGGAGCAGGCCGGTCGGGTGGGTCGCGGTGGTGTGGGTGGCGTTGGTCACCGTGCTGTTCTGCCTCCCCCAGTCGTCCCCGGTGACGGTCGACACGATGAACTACGCCGTCGTGGCCCTGGTCGTCGTACTGGTATTGGCCACGGTGTGGTGGTTCGTCGCCCGCCGTTCGTACGGCACCCCGACGACCGCGGCCTACGGCGACGACCGTGAGCAGGCGGAACTGGCCGAGGGCATCGTCTGAAACGCCCCGTTCCGCTCCTCGGGGCGGTACGGAACACCGCCCGGGATGCGGCAGGATGAGCCCGCGCACCGGTCGAACTGCCTTGCGGTTCCGCCGGATCGCGCATCCCCGACATCCCGTGGACATTCCGTAGACATTCCGTTGGAGGCGGCCGGTGACCGAGGACCCGACGATGGACCACCTACTGCCCGCCGGCATCGCGCTGGGGGCGGGTCTGCTGGGCGCGTTCCTGCTGCGGCTGCTGCTGCGCTGGCTGGCGGGTCACGCCGGGCGCACCCGCTGGGGCGGCGACGACGTGATCGTGGCCGCGCTGCGCACCATGGCGCCGTGGGCGGCGGTCGCGGGCGGGGTGGCCGGCGCGGCGGCCGCGCTGCCGCTGACGCGGACGGTGCAGCACAGCGTCAACCAGGTGCTCCAGGTGCTGCTGATCTTCGTGGCGACGGTGACGGCGGCACGGGTGGTGGCCGGTCTGGTGCGGACGGTGACGGTGTCGCGGTCCGGGGTCGCCGGGTCGGCCACGATCTTCGTCAACATCACCCGGATCCTGGTGCTGGCCATCGGCTTCCTGGTGATGCTGCAGACGCTGGGCGTCTCCATCGCGCCGATGCTCACCGCCCTGGGCGTGGGCGGTCTGGCGGTCGCGCTGGCCCTCCAGGACACGCTGGCCAACCTCTTCGCGGGCATCCACATCCTCGCCTCGAAGACCGTGCAGCCGGGTGACTACATCCAGCTCAGCAGCGGCGAGGAGGGCTATGTGGAGGACATCAACTGGCGCCAGACCACCGTCCGCGAGCTCTCCAACAACCTGGTCGTGATCCCGAACGGGCAGCTCGCGAAGTCGAACATGACCAACTTCATGCGCCCCGAGCAGCGGCTGACGGTCCTGGTCCAGGTCGGGGTCTCCTACGACAGTGACCTGGAGCACGTGGAGCGGGTGACGACCGAGGTGATCGCCGAGGTGATGACGGAGGTCGGCGGCGCGGTGCCCGAGCACGAGCCGGCCATCCGGTTCCACACCTTCGGCGACTCGCGGATCGGTTTCACGGTGATCCTGGGCGTGGGCGAGTTCAGCGATCAGTACCGGATCAAGCACGAGTTCATCAAGCGCCTGCACAGGCGCTACCGGGCCGAGGGCATCCGGATCCCGTCGCCCGCCCGGACGGTCGCGCTCCAGCAGGGGTCCGTGGTGCTTCCGCAGCAGCGGGCGGGCGAGGACGTCGCGCCGCTCCTCTGACCGGGGCGGACCCGGCGGCGGACCCAGGGGTGGCCGGAATCTCCCGGCCACCCCTGTCGAGTCGCGGTCGATCACGAGATATCTTGATGTCGAGCAATGTTGCAGACGTGGAGCGGAGCACCCGGTGACTGACTCGACCATCATCTATACACACACTGACGAGGCCCCGGCCCTGGCGACGTATTCGTTCCTGCCGGTGGTCCGGGCGTACGCCTCGCAGGCGGGTGTCGCGGTCGAGACCCGCGACATCTCGCTGGCCGGCCGCATCATCGCCCTGTTCCCGGAGTACCTCACCGAGGACCAGCGCATCCCGGACGCCCTCGCGGAGCTCGGCGAGCTGGCCAAGACGCCCGCAGCCAACATCATCAAGCTGCCGAACATCTCGGCGTCCATCCCGCAGCTCAAGGCCGCGATCGCCGAGCTGCAGGGCCAGGGCTACGCGCTGCCGGCCTACCCGGACGACCCGAAGACCGACGAGGAGCGCGACGTCCGCGCCCGCTACGACAAGGTCAAGGGCTCCGCGGTCAACCCGGTGCTGCGCGAGGGCAACTCCGACCGCCGTGCCCCGGCGTCGGTGAAGAACTACGCCAAGACCCACCCGCACCGCATGGGCGCCTGGACCGGCGACTCGAAGACCAACGTGGCGACCATGGGTGAGAACGACTTCCGTTCCACCGAGAAGTCCGCGGTGATCGCCGAGGACGGCACCCTGCGGATCGAGCTGGTCGGCGACGACGGCACCACCACGGTGCTGCGCGAGTCGGTGCCGGTGAAGAAGGACGAGGTCGTCGACGCCTCCGTGCTGCGCGTCGCCGCGCTGCGCGAGTTCCTCACCGCGCAGGTCGCCCGCGCCAAGGCCGAGGGCATCCTCTACTCGGTGCACCTGAAGGCCACGATGATGAAGGTCTCCGACCCGATCATCTTCGGCCACGTGGTGCGCGCCTTCTTCCCGAAGACCTTCGCCCAGTACGGCGACGTGCTCGCCAAGGCCGGTCTCACCCCGAACGACGGCCTGGGCGGCATCTACAAGGGCCTGGAGTCCCTGCCCGAGGGCGCCGAGATCAAGGCGTCCTTCGACGCGGAGCTGGCCGAGGGCCCGGAGCTGGCCATGGTCGACTCCGACAAGGGCATCACCAACCTGCACGTGCCCTCGGACGTCATCATCGACGCCTCCATGCCGGCCATGATCCGCACCTCCGGTCACATGTGGGGCGCGGACGGCGGCGAGCACGACGCCCTCGCCGTGATCCCGGACTCCTCCTACGCCGGTGTGTACCAGGCCGTCATCGAGGACTGCCGCGCCAACGGCGCCTACGACCCCTCCACCATGGGCTCGGTCCCGAACGTCGGCCTCATGGCGCAGAAGGCCGAGGAGTACGGCAGCCACGACAAGACCTTCGAGATCCCCACCACGGGCACGGTCCGCCTGGTGGACGCCGCGGGCAACGCGGTGCTGGAGCAGACCGTCTCCGCCGGTGACATCTTCCGCGCCTGCCAGACCAAGGACGCGCCGATCCGCGACTGGGTGAAGCTGGCCGTCACCCGCGCCCGCGCCACCGGCGACCCGGCCGTGTTCTGGCTGGACGAGGGCCGCGCCCACGACGCCAACCTGATCGCCAAGGTGAAGACCTACCTGTCGGAGCACGACACCGAGGGCCTGGACATCCGGATCCTGAACCCGGTCGAGGCGACCGAGCTGTCGGTGGAGCGCATCCGCCGCGGCGAGGACACCATCTCGGTGACCGGCAACGTGCTGCGCGACTACCTGACCGACCTGTTCCCGATCCTGGAGCTGGGCACCAGCGCCAAGATGCTGTCGGTCGTCCCGCTGATGGCCGGCGGCGGCCTCTTCGAGACCGGTGCCGGCGGCTCGGCCCCGAAGCACGTGCAGCAGCTGGTCAAGGAGGACTACCTGCGCTGGGACTCCCTGGGCGAGTTCTTCGCTCTGGTGCCGTCGCTGGAGCAGTACGCCGAGGCCACCGGCAACGGCAAGGCCAAGGTCCTCGCCGACACCCTCGACCGCGCCACGGCGACCTTCCTCAACGAGGACAAGTCCCCGACCCGTCGCGTCGGCGGCATCGACAACCGCGGCAGCCACTTCTTCCTGTCCCTGTACTGGGCGCAGGAGCTGGCGAAGCAGACCGACGACGCGGACCTGGCCAAGGCCTTCGCCCCGCTCGCCGAGAAGCTGACCGCCGACGAGCAGAAGATCGTCGGCGAGCTGAACGCCGTACAGGGCAAGCCGGCCGAGATCGGCGGCTACTACCAGCCCGACCCGGCCAAGGCCGCCGAGGTCATGCGCCCGTCGGCCACCTGGAACGAGGCGCTGGCGTCCTTCGCCTGATCCTCCCCGGGCCCGCACGGACCCCCGCACCCCGTCTCCGTCCCCTCGGAGGCGGGGTGCCGCCTCTTCACCACTCCCGTGGGGCGATCAACTCCTCCGGGTCGGCGTCCGCGAAACCGTAGGCCTGGGCGACGAACCAGAAGTCCTCGCCGATCTCCTCCCGGGCCGTGGTCTCGATCTCGCTGCCCGCCTCCTCGAAGGCCGCCTCCAGCTCGTTGAACTCCTCGGTGGCCGCATGGGTCAGCGTGTAGAGCGCCGTCAGGTCGCCCGGCCGGTCCGCCTCCACGCGGGCGCACAGCCGGAGCAGGATGTCGCGGCCCCGGTCCACCACCCCGTCCGGGAAGTAGTCGTCCTCGTACAGTCCCGCCAGAAACCGGTGTGCGGCCACCCGCTGGTTGGTGATCGGCATGAAGCCCCCTGTCCTCGCTGCCCGGTACCGTCCCCGTGATCCTGCCGCACCCCACTGACAACGCCCTCGGAGCCGCCCCGTGACCGACGCCCCGCCCGCCTTCGAACTGCTGCCGGGTGCCCCGCACTCTCCCGTGCTCCTGCACGTGCCGCACTCCTCCCGCACGGTCCCCGCCGACGTCCGGCCCGGCATCGTCCTGTCCGACACGGAGCTGGAGCGGGAGCTGGACCACATGACCGACTCGCACACCGCCGAGATCGCGGGGCGGGCCGCCGAACTGGCCGGCCTCACGCCGTGGCGGTTCGTGAACCGGGCGTCGCGGCTGGTGGTCGACCCGGAACGGTTCCCGGACGAGCGGGAGGAGATGACGGCCGTCGGGATGGGCGCCGTGTACACCCGGACCTCGCACCGCGAGGTGCTGCGCCCGGACGGCACGGACCCCGAGCCGCTGCTCGAGCGGTACTTCCGGCCGTACGCGCGGGCCATGACCGAGGCGGTCGCCGACCGGCTCGCGGCCACCGGACGGGCCGTGATCATCGACGTGCACTCCTACCCGACCGAGCCGCTCCCCTACGAGCTGCACGGCGAGGGGCCGCGCCCGCCCGTCTGCCTGGGCACCGACGCGTTCCACACGCCGCCCGGGCTCCTCGCCGCGGCCCGGAAGGCCTTCGCCCCGTGCGGGGAGACCGGTCTGGACAGCCCGTTCGGCGGGACCTACGTGCCGCTGGACTTCTACGGGCGGCGGGCCGAGGTCGGCGCGCTGATGGTGGAGATCCGCCGGGACACCTACATGACCGAGCCGGGTGGTCCGGCCGGGCCGGGGCTGTCCCGGCTCGCCGAGTCGCTCGCGGCCCTCGTGGACTCCGTGACCGCCTGACCCGCCGGGCCTCCGCCCCGCCGGCCACCGCCCACCGGCTGGAGCACTTCCGCGCGACAGCCGGGTGGGTGCGCGGCGAGGGTGGGGGGATGACGCAGGAGACCACGACGCTCACCGGCCAGTCGCCGCCCCCGGTACGGGACTGGCCCGCCCTCGACCTGGACGGCCCGGAGTTCGACCCGGTCCTCGCCGATCTCATGCGCGAGGGGCCGCTGAACCGCGTCCGGCTCCCGCACGGTGAGGGCTGGGCCTGGCTGGCGACGCGGTACGACGACGTGAAGGCGATCACCAACGACCCGCGCTTCGGACGGGCCGAGGTGACACAGCGTCGGATCACGCGTCTCGCCCCGCACTTCAAGCCCCGCCCCGGCTCGCTCGCCTTCGCCGACCAGCCCGACCACAACCGGCTGCGGCGGGCGGTCGCGGGGGCGTTCACCGTGGGCGCCACGAAGCGGCTGCGGCCCCGGGCGCAGGAGATCCTCGACGGTCTGGTCGACGGGATGCTCACCGAGGGGCCGACCGCGGACCTGGTCGAACGGGTGCTCGAACCCTTCCCCATCGCCGTCGTCAGCGAGGTGATGGGCGTGCCGGCCGCCGACCGGGAGCGCGTGCACTCCTGGACCCGGCAGATCATCTCCACCTCCGGCGGCGCCGAGGCCGCCGAGCGGGCCAAACAGGGCCTGTACGGGTGGATCACCGAGACCGTCCGCGCCCGGGCGGACAGCGACGGCGACGACGTGTACTCCATGCTGCGCGCCGCCGTGGGCCGCGGCGAGGTCGGCGAGACGGAGGCCGTCGGGCTCGCGGGGCCGCTTCAGATCGGCGGCGAGGCCGTCACCCACAACGTCGGCCAGATGCTGTACCTGCTGCTCACCCGCCCGGAGCTGATGGCGCGGATGCGGGAGCGGCCCGAGGCGCGCGGCACGGCCCTGGACGAGCTGCTGCGCTGGATCTCGCACCGCACCTCGGTGGGCCTGGCCCGCATCGCCCTGGAGGACGTCGAGGTGCACGGCACGCGCATCGCCGCGGGCGAACCCGTGTACGTCTCCTACCTGGCCGCCAACCGCGACCCGGAGGTCTTCCCGGACCCGGACCGCATCGACCTGGACCGCGAGCCCAACCCGCACGTGGCGTACGGCAACGGGCACCACTTCTGCACGGGTGCCGTGCTCGCCCGGATGCAGACCGAACTGCTCGTCGACACGCTCCTGGGACGGCTGCCGGGGCTGCGGCTGGCGGTCCCCGCCGACCAGGTGGCCTGGCGCCGCAAGACCATGATCAGGGGCCCGCGCACGCTGCCCTGCACCTGGTAGACCCGGGTAAGGGGGGCGGCGGTGCGCTCAGGCCCGCAGCCACTGAGTGACGACCACCTCCCGGCCGGTCCGCAGCCGCAGTGCGAACGGTCCGGCCGGCGGGGCCTCGCCGGTGAACCGGCCCATGGCGTCGGCCGTCAGCCGCGCGTGTGCCCGCGGACCGCTCAGCACCTCGATACCGGCGGGGCCCGGCGGCAGCAGCTGGCCGATCATGCCGTCCGCGGTCACCTCGACGTCGACGGTCACCCCGTCCGTGCTGAAGGTCAGCATCCGCGGCGGGTCCGACTCGCCCCTGACGGGGATGGCGTCCACCAGCGAGTCGAAGGTCAGCTCGGCGACGCGGGCCTCCAGGTCGTGCAGGGCGAACGCGTCGACCGCGACGCGCCGCAGCTCGGCCGGGACCGGGTCCAGGATCGCGGCGGCCTGCCGCAGTTCCTCCTCCAGGAGACCGTCGTGCAGCTCGCCGTCGCGCTCACCGTACGCGGCGCGCTCGTCCTGCTCGTCGTACTCGTCGTTCAGGTCGCTCATTTCGTCCCCCGTGCCTCCAGCCGGGCCCGCAGCCGGCGCAGACAGCGCTGGCGCATCGGCCCGATGCTGCCCACCGCGATACCCAGCGCGGCGGACACCTCCTGATAACTGGGCGGTGGCGAGGAGATCAGCACCCGCAGCAACTGGCGGCACCGCTCGCCCAGTTCCTCGAACTCCTGCCACAGCAGCCGTACGCGCTCGGTCTGCGCGGCGGCCTCCTCGGAGTCGAGCACCGACTCCTCCGGCGTACGGTCGTCGCTCGGCCGGTCGAGCAGCTGTGGATCGTCGGTCGGCGTCCACCGCCTGGAGGCCTTGAGCAGCTTCAGGCACTCGTGCCGCGCCGTGCTCGCCAGCCAGGAGCCGGTCTTCTCCGGTTCCCGGATCCGGCCCAGGTTCTGGGCGAAGCGGAACCAGGCGGTCTGGTACACCTCGTGCGCGTCGGCGTCGGACAGCCCGTGCGACCTGGCCACGGACCACACGAGCGGGCCGAGCCCGTCCACCAGTGACTTCCAGGCCGCCGCGTCCCCGTCGGCCGCCGACTGGACGAGCGCCCCGACATCTGCACGGTCCACGGTCCCACCCCTCGTGTACGACGTGCCATCGTACGCCGTGGAGCGGGTGGTTCCGACCGCCATCAGGCCGTTCACGACCCACCGGCCGACGGGTCCACGGAGAGCGGGTGCCAGGTGGGCGGCAACAGCGCGGGCACGTGCGCACCGCGCACCTCGGCGTACTCGGTGTTGGCCGCGAGCAGTTGCCGGCCGGCCGCGCGCGGGTCGGTCTCCTTGTGCGCCGTCATGTGCGAGGCGACCAGACCCGCGACCACCGGGGTGGCGAAGGAGGTGCCGCTCCACTGCGCGTGCCCCTCGAACATCACCTGGTCCGGCTTGGCCGGCGCCTCCCCCGATTCGCTCAGCACTCCGCTGTGGCGGGGGTACTGGCAGGTGCAGGCGTAGGCGAAGCCGTACCGGCAGGCGTCGTAGGTGGAGTGCTGGTAGACGTACGGCACGGGCGTCCCGAAGCCGGTGAGGGCGCTGGTGAGGCGCTCGCCGGGGGCGTAGGCCCGCACCCAGCCGCCGTGGTTGCTGAAGCAGGCGCCGAACTCGCCGTCGGAGCGCAGTGCGCCGATCGACAGCACGGAGTTCTCCCAGCCGGGCAGGGTGGCGTAGGCGGCGGGCCAGAAGGGGGTGGCGCTGGCGTTGTTGCCCGCGGCCGCCACCAACAGGGTTCCCTGGTCGCGGAGTTCCTCCATGAAGGCGTGGACGCCGAGCAGTCCGTCGGTGCGGCCGTTGGAGGTGCCGGCGGAGAGGCTGAGGATCTCGGGCCAGCCGCCGCGGTCGACGGCCTCGAAGAGCTTCTCGCCCAGCTCGGACTCGAGGATGGCGCCCGCGTCGTTGAGGGTGTTGCGGACGGTCACGTCGGTGTTGGGCGCGACGGCCGCGACCAGTCCGGCGATGAAGGTGCCGTGTCCGACGTACTGGCACAGGACGCCGTCGTCGTCGCACTCCCTGATCTGGGCGTCGCCCTCGGTGTGGGCCAGCAGCGGGTAGGACCGGTAGTCGTGCATGAGGCCGGTGTCGACGACGAGGACGCCGACGGCGGTTTCGGCGTCGTACGGCGCGCCGTCGGGGGCCGGGTTGGGCGGCTCGCTCAGCGGGACGGGCACGGGTTCGTCGCCGGGGCAGGCGTTGACCGCGATGGAGACGACGTGGTTGCGGCTGATCAGCCGGCGGCCCGCGCGGCCCTCCATGGTCCTCAGGGAGCGCAGGGCGTGGGCGACGGTGGGATCGCCGCCGCCGTCGCCCTCGGCCGGGTCGGCGACCTGGATGCGGGTGATGCCGGTGCGGTTGGTCTCGGGGCTCGCCCGGCGCACGTGGTCCGGTGTCAGGTCGGACATGGTGGTGAAGTGGTCGCGCACGGTGTCCTCGACGAGGCGGGCCTCCTCGCCGTCGCGGGCGAGGACGACGCCCTTCTCGTACAGGAACTCGGCGGAGTCGTCCGGGCCCATCGCCAACGGGACGTCCGGCATCGAGCGCTGGATCTGGTCGAACTGCTCGCGGAATCGGTGTGGTGCCATGCTTGTCCTCCACTGAGCCGGCGGCGGTGACGACGGTGTGGGCCCGCGGTCGTGACCAGGGTGGTGGCTGCGGTCGTCAATCAGAGTCCCGGGGCGGCCGATTGATACAGACTCGAACCTGTGTGGCGTGGTTCCGGAGCACTACCATCCGTGGGGTGACAGCGCGAAACGACTCGGTTCTCGAACTGCTGCCGATGGTGTTCGCCGCCCCGGGCGAAGCGCTGACGCGGGCGGAGGAGGTGCTCGGCGCCGATCCCTCGCCGCTGCACGCCTCGGTCGCCCATCAGGTGATCGGCATCTGGCAGCGGGACTTCGGCGACACCCGGCGGGCCCTGGCCCATCTGCGGCGCGCCCGCGACCTCGCCGCCCGCGCGGAGTCGGCCGAGCGGGAGGCGGACGTGCTGGCCACGCTCGGGGTCGCGCTGGTGCACGCCGGGCGTACGCGGGCGGGGCTGGAGGCGTTCGAGCGGGGCGTGGCGCGCGGGAGCGGTCACACGCGGGCGCGGGTGCTGTACCGGCGGGCGTACGTGTGGTGGGTGCTCGGCCGGCACGGCGAGGCTCTGGAGGACGTACGGCGGGCGATCCCGGTGCTGCGTCAGGTGGACGACGTGATCTGGACGGCGCGGGCGCTGACCCTGCGGGCGACCGTGCACCTGGCCCAGGGCGCGGTGGAGCGGGCGGACGCCGACTTCACGGCGGCGGAGGCGCTGTGGGACACCACGGGCCAGGAGCACGACAAGGCCGACGCGGTGGAGAGCCGGGGGCTCGCGGCGTTCCGGTCGGGTGACGTGCCGGCGGCGCTGCGGCTGCTCGACGAGGCGGCGGAGCGGTACGCGAAGCTGGGCACGCCGACGTTCATGCTGACCATCCGGCGCTGCGAGGTGCTGATGGCGGCGGGGCTCGCCACCGAGGCGCTGGCGGAGGCGGACGCGGCGGTCGCGGCGCTGGACGGGATCGGCGGGCAGTCCACCCGCAAGGCGGAGTTGCTCCTGGTGGCCGCGCGGGCCGCCCGGCTGGCGGGAGAGCCGCAGACCTCGCTCGCGCGCGCCGCCGTCGCCGTGCGGCTGTTCGCCGGGCAGCGGCGCACCTGGTACGAGACGCACGCCCGGCTGGTGCTGCTCGAGGCCCGGGTCGCCACGGGGCGCGGGTCGGGCCGGCTGGTCGCGGACGCGGCGGCGGTGGCGGAGCGGCTGGCGGCCTTCGGGGCGCCCGCCGCGCCGGAGGCCTCGCTGCTGGCGGGCCGGATCGCGCTGGACCTCGGCTGGCGGGCCGACGCGGAACGGCATCTGGCGGTGGCCGCGCGCAGCCGGCACGGCGGGCCGCCGCTGGCGCGGATGACGGGCTGGGCGGCGCAGGCGCTGCGGGCGCGGGCGGCCGGGTCGGCTCGAGGTGTGCTGGAGGCCTGCCGGCGCGGTCTGGACGTCCTCGACGACCACCGGATGACGCTGGGCGCCTCGGAGCTGCGGGCCCGGGCCACCGCGCAGGGCGCGGAGCTGGCGGCGCTGGCGCAGCGGGCGTCGCTGGTCTCGGGCGGGCCGCGGCGGCTGCTGGGCTGGAGCGAGCGCTGGCGGGCTACGGTGCTGTCGGCGCCGCCGACCCGGCCGCCGGCCGATCCGGTGCTGCTGACCGCCATGACGGCGTTCCGGGAGCTCGCGGCCCGCGCGGAGGAGGCCCGGTCGGACGGCGGCCGGCCCGCGCCCGCGCTGGAGCGCGAACAGCGGCGCCTGGAACGGGAGATCCGCTCCCGCACCCTGCACATGCGGGGCGAGGCACCGGACGACGGCGACCGGTTCGACGTTCGCCGGCTGCTGCGACGGCTGGGCGACGACGTGCGGCTGGTGGAGCTGGCGGTGCTCGACGGACGGGTGCAGGTGCTGCTGTGCGGGCAGGGGCGGGTGCGGCGGTTCGAGGCCGGACTGCTGGCCGACGCGGAGGCGGAGGCGGAGCACGTACAGGCCGGTCTGCGGCGGCTGGCGCATCCGGGCGCCGAGGCGCGGCTGCCGCTGATGGAGGCCGCGGGCGCGCGGCTCCAGCACCTGCTGCTGGGCCCCGCCGCGGCGCACCTCGGCTCCGGGCCGGTCGTCGTGGTCCCGCCCGGCCGCCTGCACCGGGTGCCGTGGGCCCTGCTGCCCGCCCTGCGCGAACGGGTCCTGAGCGTGTCGCCGTCGGCGAGCAGCTGGCTGCGCGCGCGGGACACCTCTCCCCCGCCCGGCGGCCGTCAGGTCCTGGTCCGCGGCCCGGGCCTGGCGACCGGCGGCGCCGAGATCACGGAACTCGTGCAGCGGTACGGGGCGGCGCGGACGCCGGCGGCCGGGGAGGCCCGGCGCCCGCCGACCGGGGGCGACGGGTACGGGACCCCCGGCGGGTCGGCCGGCACCGCGCCCCGGAACCGGGCGACCGACGACGGACCCCGGCCCGGGACGACCGACGGTGGGGTTCCTGCCTCGACGGTGGGTGAGGGGGAGGCGTCCGTGACGGCCGGCTCGGGGAGCGCCTCCGCGGCAAGAGGCGAGGGCGCGCCGGGTTCCGAGCCGTGCGCCAACGAGCGCGCCGCGGACGGCCGTTCACCGCGCGCGGGCACGGCACAGGTCCCCGACGCCCCGGTCCCGCGCAGTGGGCCCACCGTGTTGGAGGAGGACGCGGCGCGGGTGCCCAGGGTGTTGCGGGAGCTGGACGGGGCCGCGTTGGCCCACATCGCGGCGCACGGGACCTTCCGGGCCGACAGCCCCTTGTTCTCTTCGCTGCGGATGGCGGACGGGCCCCTCATCGTGCACGACTTCGAGCGGCTCGACCGCAGCCCGTACCGGATCATCCTGCCCTGCTGCGACACGGCGCGCTTCGCGTCGGTCGGCGCCGACGAGCTGCTCGGCCTCGTCACGGCGCTGCTGCCGCTGGGCACGGCCGGGGTGGTGGCGTGCACCGCGCCGGTCAACGACGCCGCCGCGGTGCCGCTGATGCTCGCGCTGCACAAGGGGCTGGACGCGGGCCTGTCCCTGGCGGAGGCGCTGCGCGACGCGCGGGCCTCGCTGCCGGGCGACGCGGTGCACCAGGCGACGGGGTGGGCGTTCACGGCGTTCGGGGCGGCCTGAGACACCGGCCCGAGGTACTGGCCCGAGGGTTCGGCCCGAGGTACTGGCCCGACGTACTGGCCCGAGGTATTGGGTGCCCCGGCCGTCCGGTCAGGCGGGCAGCGGCTCGGGAAGTTCCGGCAGGTCCGTCAGCCAGGGCAGGGCGCCTCGGTCGCCCGCGCCGAGGCGGGTGTAGGCGCCGTAGAGGTGGTTGCCGACGGTGCGGACGGAGAGGGTGAGCCGCTCCGCGATCTGCCGGTTGCTCAGGCCCGCGGCGGCGAGCGTGACGATCTGCCGCTGACGGGCGGTGAGTTCGCCGAGCACCAGGCCGGACAGCGCGGGGGTGCGGGCGCCCTGGCAGCGCCGGGCGAGGGCCGCGGCCCGGGTACGGGCGGTGCGGGCGGCCCGGGGGTCGCGGTGGGCGGGCACCGCCTGGGCGCTCGCCTCGGCCGCGAACAGGAGGAAGCCACGCCGTTCCAGTTCCTCCGCGACCCGGTCGAGCGCGGGTCCGTCCCGGCGCGCGAGGGCGTCGGCGTGCGCGGCGAAGGCCCCGGTCAGCCGGCCGGTCACCCGCTCGGGCGCGCCGAACCGGACGGCGTCGTACGGGTCGCCCGCGACGGCCGTCCGGACCGCCTCGGCGAGGTCACCGCGCGCGGCGGCGGCCCAGGAGGCGCCGGCTCCCGCCGTACCGCCGCTCCCTGCCGGGTCGTCGCCCGACTGTGCGACGGCCAGGGCGAGTTCGTCGCGGCAGGCCGCGTCGTCGTGACCGTCCCGCAGGCCCGCGCGGGCCCAGGCCGCGGCGTCGCGCAGCCGGCCGCCCAGCCGTGCGTAGCGGGCCCGCAGCGCCGGGTAGGCGGCCGGCAGTGGCGCTCCCTCGGCGGCCAGCCAGTCCCCCACCGGGGTCTCGACCGGCCGTACGTCCGCCTGCTCGACGCGCAGGGCGAGGAGGGCCCGCTCCGCTTCCAGGGCGGGCCCGGTGCGGTCGGGGGTGCGGGCCAGGCGCCGGGCCCGCAGCCGGCCCGCGGCGGCACGCAGCACCGGGCCGTGCAGCGGGTGCGCGAGACGGGTGGCACCGTCGCCGTCAACGGTGACCAGGCCCTCGGCCTCGAGGTCCTCCAGGGTCCGCAGGTCGAGGGCGTCGAGGTCCGGGTCCAGGGGCAGCGGCTCGGCGAAGGCGAGGCGGTCGAGGGTCTCCCGCTCCTCGGTGCGGACCCGGTCGAGGACCCGGGCGGTGCGCTCCCGTACCGCCCGGGTGACCGGCACCGGCCCGCGCCACGCGCGCTGGTCCGTGCCCGGCACCGGCACGAGCAGCCCCTCCTGGCGTACGGCGGTCAGCAGTTCACGCAGCAGCCGCAGGTCGCCCCGGCTCAGGCGGTGCAGCCGGTCGACGGTGAGCGGCTCCAGGGCGGTGTCCGCGCCCGCCGCGAGGAGTTCCGCGGTGTCCTCGCGGGGCAGCGGTGCCAGGGCGAGGCGCGGCAGCAGTTCCCCGGACCACAGCCGCGACACGGCGTCCGGTGCGGGGACGCCGTCGGTGGCGACGACCAGGAGACGGGTGCGGCCGTGCACGGCGAGCTGGTGCAGCAGGGCGGCGGAGGAGTCGTCGAGCAGATGGGCGTCGTCGACCAGCAGCAGCCGTACGCCGGACAGGAGGTGGACCGCCCGGTGCAGGGTGACGGTCTCGGGCAGCAGGTGGGCGAAGGCGGCGAAGGGGATGTCCCGGGTCTCGGGTGTCCCGGCGGCCCTGGCGCAGTCCGCGCCGCGTACGGCCTCCGTGACGAGCCTGGTCTTGCCCGCACCGGCCGGGCCCGTCACCACGAGGCCGCTCCGTCCGGCCGCCACGGACCGCCGCACCAGCCCGAGTTCGTCCGCCCGCCCGGTGAACGGCCAGGGGGCGTCCAGCGCCTTCGTGTCCCGCGGAGAAGTCGTCACAGTCGTCACGGGAACATGAGTCGGCCTACTCATCCTTGATACAGGGTGACTTGAGTACCCCTCGACTCAGGCGCCGGGGGCGGCCCGGACGGCACGCTGGCGACCATGACCGCACGCTACTGCTCGCTCGCGCGGCAGCCCGCCCCCGTGCTCGCGCCGGGGCTGGCCGCCGAGCGGGCCGCCGCGCTCGTCGGCGGGCAGCGGATGTGGGTCAACGGAACCGTGCTGCACTACTGCTTCCTCGGCGGCGACATCGACGCCTCGGTGGTCCCGATGCCGGGCACCGGCCGGCCCCGGCGGGGTTCGTGGGTGGGGACCGAGGAGCAGCGGGACGTCGTGCGCGACTGCTTCCGGGAGTGGCGGGACCTCGGCATCGGGCTCGGTCTCACCGAGGTCCGCGACCGGTCGGAGGCGGAGCTGCGCATCGGCTTCCAGCCCGGCGACGGGTCCTGGTCGGCGGTGGGCAAGGACGCGCTCCGGGTCGGTCTGAACGACCGTACGATGAACTTCGGCTGGGACCTGACCGCACCGGGTGAACGCGCGAC
Organism: Streptomyces coelicoflavus; assembly: GCF_045041415.1. Lineage (NCBI taxonomy): Bacteria > Bacillati > Actinomycetota > Actinomycetes > Kitasatosporales > Streptomycetaceae > Streptomyces > Streptomyces coelicoflavus. The sequence goes on from NZ_CP108218.1 coordinate 776,793, forward strand.
GGCCCTGCACCAGATCGGGCACGCGCTCGGCATGCTGCACGAGCACCAGAGTCCGTTCGCCGGCATCCTCTGGGACGACGAGGCCGTCTACGCCGAGCTGGCGGGCCCGCCCAACCACTGGAGCCGGGAGCGGACCTTCCACAACATCCTGCGCAAGCTCGACGACGACGAGGCCAACGGCCCCGTCTGGGACCCGCAGTCGATCATGGAGTACCCGTTCCCGTCGGGTCTGATACTGGAGCCCGAGCACTACCGCTCGGGTCTGCGACCGCCCGGTGTCCTCTCCGCCGCCGACAAGGAGTTCGCCCTGCGCTGGTACCCGCCCGCCGGCCGGCCCGGTCCGCTGGTGCCCTTCCGCTCGGTGCCACTGGGTCTCGGACCCGGCGAGCAGGCCGACTTCCGGGTGGATCCGCCGGAGACCCGCGAGTACACCGTGGGCACCTTCGGCGACAGCGACGCCGTCGTCGTCGTCTTCGAGGAGCGGGACGGCGTGCCCCGCTACTTCACCGGACAGGACGACGGGGGAGACCCCCGCAACGCCACGATCAGGGCCCGTTTCGTCAAGGGCCGCCGCTATGTCGTCCGGGTGCGCCTGTACTCCTCGTGGGGTGCGGGCGAGACGGCGGTCATGTACTGGTGACCGCACGGCTCGCAGACGCCCGGGCGCCGTGGTCACGGACCGGCGCCGGGGGCCGGCCGCGGAACGTCTCCTTCGGGGGAGGGCGGACGTTCCGCGGCCCACGCCGTGTCCGCCGCTGGGGGGCGGCGGACACGGCCATTCGTCCGAGGAGACCGGGCGGGGCGGGGCCCGTACCCAAGTGAAAAGGGTCTCCGCGAGCTTCCGCCCGCGAAGACCCTTCGCAAACCGTCGGGACGACAGGATTTGAACCTGCGACCCCTTGACCCCCAGTCAAGTGCGCTACCAAGCTGCGCCACGTCCCGGTACGCGATCCGTGTTGTCCATAATCGGCGTTGTCCGTGATCGCGCTGGTCAAGCCTACCGCATTCGGTAAGGGGACGAAGCAGCCGGCCACCCGCTCGGGCGATCACATGACGAGACGGCTTTGCGCCGCCCCGCCCACCGGGCGTTACCTCGCACGGTGCGTAGCGAAAGAACCGAACGAACAGACCGAACAGACCGAACCGACGGAACCGGGCACCTCGGCGGCGAGGCGAGCGGTGACCGCTCCGCGCGGCGTGCCGTCACCGTCTTCCCGGTCCTCGTCCTCCTGGCCGGCGCCCTCGGCCTGCTGCTCCCCGGGAGTTTCACCGGGTGGAGCGAGGCGGTGCCGTACCTGCTCGGTGTCGTGATGTTCTGCATGGGCATCACCATGACCCCGGAGGACTTCCGCGGAGTCGTGAAGCGTCCCTGGGCGGTGGCACTGGGTCTGGTCGCAACTACGTCATCATGCCGGGGCTCGGCTGGGCGGTCGCCCACCTGCTCGACCTCCCGCCCCAGCTCGCCGCGGGCGTGATCCTGGTGGGCTGCGCACCCAGCGGTACGGCGTCCAACGTGGTGACCTACCTGGCCCGCGGCGACGTCGCCCTGTCGGTCTCCGTCGCGACCGTCTCCACGCTGGTCGCTCCGCTGGTCACCCCGCCGCTGACGCTGCTGCTGGCCGGCGCGTACCTGCCGGTGGACGCCGGGTCCATGGTCACCGACATCCTCAAGACGGTGCTGCTGCCGGTCCTCGCGGGCGTCGTCGTACGGCTCCTCGCGGGACGGTACGTCCGGCGGGCGCTGCCGGCACTGCCCTGGCTGTCCGCGCTGACGATCGCCGTGATCGTGGCGGTCGTGGTGGCGGGCAGCGCGGACGCCATCAAGTCGGCCGCGGGGCTGGTCCTCGTCGCCGTCGTGCTGCACAACGGGCTCGGACTCGCCCTCGGTTACGGCGCGGGGCGCCTCGGCCGGCTGGGCGAGCCCGGCAGCCGTGCCATGGCCTTCGAGGTCGGCATGCAGAACTCGGGCCTCGCCGCGTCGCTGGCCACCGCCCATTTCAGCCCCCTGGCGGCGTTGCCGGCCGCGGTGTTCTCCGTCTGGCACAACGTCTCCGGTGCGGTGGTCGCGGCGTGGTTGTCGCGCCGGGGGCGGTGACGGGAGCTGCGGTCGGCTGAGCGGGGGGGCCGTGACCTGCCGGCCGCGACGAAGTGTCCGCGCACCGGGCCGGATCCCGCACACCCTGTCTCCCCCGGCGCCCCGCACGGTCCGGTTAGCGTCGCGGCATGACCCACAGCTTCGTTGTCCACGTCCCCGACGCCGAGCTCGAACCCGAGCCGCTCGCCCCCGGCCAGATCGTGTCCGGCACGCCCGAGGTGACCGGGAGGGTGATCTGGGAGTCACCGGACGGACGTCAGGTGCGGGGCGTCTGGCAGATCACGCCGGGCGTCGTCACCGACACCGAGGCGGACGAGATGTTCGTCGTGCTGAGCGGCTCGGCCACCATCGAGGTGGCGGACGGTCCGACCCTCAGTGTCGGACCGGGAGACCTGGCCGTGCTGCGCGAGGGCGACCGTACGACGTGGACGGTGCACGAGACGCTGCGCAAGGCGTACGCGATCAACCTCGGTCAGGCGTCCTCGACCAGCCCGGCCTCGTAGGCGACGATGGCCGCCTGCACGCGGTTGCGCACCCCCAGCTGCTGGAGGATGGCGCTGACGTACGCCTTGATCGTGCCCTCGACCAGGTACATGCGCCGGGCGATCTCGGCGTTCGACAGGCCGGACCCGAGCATGGCCAGGACCTCGCGCTCCCGTTCGGACAGTACGGCGACCCGCTCGCCCGAGGCCGACGAGCGGGGCGAGGGCGCCCGGCGCAGTTCGGTCATCAGCCGGCGGGCGACCAACGGGGAGAGGCAGGCGCCCCCGGCCGCCACCGCGCGCACCCCGGAGATCAGGTCCCGGGGGTCGGAGGCCTTGAGCAGGAACCCGGCCACCTGCTGGTCCAGGGCCCGCTCGATGTAGCGGTCCTCACCGAACGTGGTGAGGACGATCACCGCGGTGTCCGGGTTGGTGGTCCGCAACTCGCCGGCGGCCGCGAGGCCGTCCAGCTCCGGCATCCGGATGTCCAGCAGTGCCACGTCGGGGCGGTGTCTGCGGGCCAGTTCGACGGCCTCGCGTCCGTCGGCGGCCTCGGCGACCACCTCGATGCCGGGCTCGGTGGTGAGGATGGCGCGGACGCCGGCCCGCACGATGCTCTCGTCGTCGGCGACCAGTACGCGGATCATCCGGTCCTTCCGGTGGTGGGTGTTCAGAGTCTGTCCTTGGTGATCAGGACGTCGTCCGTGAAGCACAGGCGGTACATCGTGCCGGTGAGGTCGAACAGGCCCTCGCTCGCCCGGTAGTACTCGCATGCGGCGCCGGGCGGGGCGGCAGGTTCGGTCAGGGTGGGCGGCGGCTCGCCGATCCGCCGTGCCGGAAGCACCGCCTCGAGTTCCGCGCGCGTCTCGCCGAGCCGGACGCGCCCGTAGTCCCCGGGCGCGAGTGACGTGGTCGCCGAGGTGGCGACGTAGAGGCCGGTGAGGAGGGCCGCGATCGCGACGCCGAGCAGCACGGGCAGCAACGCGGCCCGCCGGGCGTCGCCGCGCAGCCGGGCCCTGGTGCGCAGCAGCGCCGTCCGCGCGGTGCTCCGCCCCGGCCGGGCGCCGACGGCGCGGGCGGGGTCCCCGGACGGTGCCGCGTACGCGTCCCCTTCGTCGTCCGCGAGCACGGCCCGGGGTGCCTCCGGCGGCCGGCTAGTCGCGTCGGCACCGTACGGAGCGGTGGTCGTCGGTGGTGGCGCCGACGGGGTGTGCGGGAGCCGTGCGCGCACCTCGAAGCGGTTCCCGCGCGGGCCCGCCCGCAGCGTGCCGCCCGCCAGGCGCACGCGTTCGTCCAGGCCGATCAGTCCGGCACCGCTGCCGGTGGCGGCGCGGCTCCCGGCGCGGCGCGGCGTCTCGTTGACGACCGAGACCACGGTCTCGTCCGGCCGGTGGAGCACCCGTACGGAGACCGGTGCGCCGGGCGCGTGCTTGGCCGCGTTGGTCAGGGCCTCCTGGACCACCCGGTAGGCCGCGAGGCCGGCCAGGGTGGGCACACCGGGTTCGGGGGCCGCGGGGGCCGCGCCCTCCTCCCGGAAGTCCACCGGCGTGGCCGCCCGCTCGAACCTGCGCACGAGCCCGGCGATCGACTCGTGGGCGGGCACCAGGGAGGGGCCGGCGGAGCCGCCGTCCTCCCGCAGCAACCCGATGGCCTCGTGCAGCCGCTCGGTGGCGAGGGTGCAGCGCTCCCGCAACTGGACGACGACGGCCCGGTGTTCGCCGGGCAGCTCCCTGGACAGTTCGAGTCCGCCGGCGAGCAGGGCCATGGCGCTCAGCTCGTGGCCCAGGGAATCGTGGATGTCCTGGGCGATACGGGCCCGTTCCCGGTGCCGCGCCTGCTCGGCGACGAAGCGCTGGCGCCACTCCAGTCGTTCGGCGTGCTCCCAGCCCGCGTGGGCCAGCGCGGCGCGCTGCCTGCGCCAGTTGCCGGCCCACCACGGCAGTACGCAGGAGGCGAACTGGAGCATCAGCAGGCTCAGCGTGTCCTTGGCCTCGGCCACCGCGCCGACCAGCAGGATCCCGGCCACCGTGGCGCCGGCGAAGACCAGTTGGGCGGGCCGGATCCGGGCCACGCGGCGGCCCGCGCTCCAGCTCAGCACCGCGGCCGCCACCGCGGGCCAGGCACCGGCGCCGAACCACGGCAGGAAGAGGGCGAGCAGCGCCGCCGCCAGCAGGGACACCGCCGGAGCCGCACGCCGCAGGGCCACCCCGGCCGTGACGACCAGACAGGCGGTGAGCCAGACGGCCGGGGCGGCGGCGGGCACCCTCGTGTCCAGGGCGGACGGGGCCAGCAGGACGAGGAGCAGCCCGTGGTCGCCGGGCCGGGTGAAGGGGCGGTCGGCGGCCACGTCACGCAGGAGTTGCCCGGTGAGCCGGCGTATGTCCTGCCATCTGCGCATGCCGGAACGCTACAAGACCGCCTCCCGCCCCGGGACCTGCCGAAAGTCGATGGGTTCGCTGCCTTTCGCCGGATGTCACCGCCGCTCCTGTCTCCCTAGCGTTCCGGGCATGCCACTGGAAGGAGCGATCGCACCATGATCACGTCGGAACGGCTGACCAAACGGTACGGCGACAAGGCGGCCGTCTCGGACCTCTCGTTCACCGTCGCCCCGGGGAAGGTCACGGGCTTCCTCGGGCCGAACGGCGCGGGCAAGTCGACCACCATGCGGATGGCCGTCGGCCTCGACACACCGACCTCGGGCCGGGTGCTGGTGGGAGGCAAGAGGTACGGGGAACTGCGCCACCCGCTGCGCAGCGTCGGCGCGCTCCTGGACGCGCGGGCCTGCCACCCCGGCCGCTCGGCGCACCGTCATCTGCTCGGTCTGGCCCGCAGCAACGGCATCCCGGCCTCCCGGGTCGGCGAGGTCCTGGAGACCGTCGGGCTCACGGAGGTCGCCGGAAAGCGGGTCGGCTCGTACTCCCTCGGGATGGGCCAGCGGCTGGGGATCGCGGTGGCCCTGCTCGGCGACCCGGAGGTGCTGCTCTTCGACGAGCCGGTCAACGGCCTCGACCCGGACGGCGTGCGGTGGGTGCGGGAGCTGATGCGCTCGCTGGCCGGGGAGGGGCGGACGGTGCTGGTCTCCAGCCACCTGATGAGCGAGATGCAGGAGACCGCCGACCACCTCCTGGTCATCGGCCGGGGACGGATCCTCGCGGACGCCCCCATGGACGAGGTGATCGCGGGCAGTTCGCTGACCGCCGCCCGCGTGCGGACGCCCGAGCCCGAGGCCCTGGAGCGGGAACTGCTCCGGCGGGGCCTACGGGTCGACCGGGACGAGGGCCTGGAACCCGGCGAACTCGTCGTCGTCGGCGCCACCCTGCGGGAGATCGGCGACCTGGCGTTCACCCACCGGCTCCCCGTCCACGAGCTGAGCATGCGCCGGGCCAGTCTGGAACAGGCGTACATGGAACTCACCGCGGACAGCGTGGAGTTCGGCTCGCCCGCCCTGTCCCCGCTCCTCGACACCCCCACCACCCCGAAGGTCTGATCCGGTATGACGAAGACAGCACGGACTGCGCGGACGACACCGACGACGCAGACGACGCGCCCCCGGCCCACGGGCCCCGGCAGGGGCGGCGGGTTCAGGGGCGCGCTCGCGTTCGAGTGGACGAAGCTGTGGAGCGTGCGGGCCACCTGGTGGAACCTCGCCGTCGGTCTCCTGCTCACCGTGGGCTTCGCGGCGATGGTCGGCGCGTCGGCCGACGCCAGCGCGAAGAAGGGCATCGACGTCACCATGCCCGCCCCGCACCACGCGTCGCAGGCGTTCCTCATCTCCCAGCTCACCGTGGTGGTCCTGGCCACCCTGGCGCTGACCGGCGAGTACTCCAGCGGCTCCGTCCGCACCACCTTGCAGGCCGTGCCGGCGCGCGGCCGGATGCTGCGGTCCAAGACGATCGTCGTCACGGCCGTCGTGGCGGTGGCGGGCTGCGTGTTCAGTGTGCTGGGCACCCTGGTCGCGGCGCCGCTGATGAGCGGTCACGGGGACTACACCGGCGGCGAGCTCCTCGGCACGGCGCTCGGTGCCGGCGTGTACCTGGCCGCCCTCGCGGTGATGTCGGTGGGCATCGGCAGCCTGCTGCGCAGCGCGGCGGGGACGATCACGACCCTCATCATGGTGCTGCTCGCGCTGCCCCAGCTGATGGGCGTCGTGGGGGCGCGATGGCTGGAGACCGCCTCCGACTACATGCCGAGCGTCGCGGGCACCGTGCTGCTCACGCAGGACCACGACCCCTACGGCGGCGGCGCCGCGCTGACGGTCCTCGTGGTGTGGTCGCTCGTCTGCTACGGCGCGGGGTCCGCGGTGCTGCGGCGGCGCGACGCCTGACCCCGCGCCGGGGCTTTGTCCTGTCAAAAGGTTGACATGATGCCGACGTGCCGCAGAGGGTGGGCGGGTCAGAGCAGGGACCGGTTCGCAGAGGGGCTCTCATGGTGGACGCGCTCGGTGTCGCCGTCGTCGGTTTCGGCTGGATGGGCCGGGTGCACACCCAGGCGTACGCCCGTGTCCGGCACCACTACCCGCACCTTCCGCTGCGCCCCGAGCTGGTGGCGGTCGCCGAGGAGGTGCCGGGTCGGGCCGAGGAGGCCGCCGAGCGGTTCGGCTTCGCCTCGGCCACCCGCGACTGGCGCGAGGTGGCCGCCGATCCGCGGGTCCACGCGGTCAGCATCACGGCCCCGAACTTCCTGCACCGCGAGATCGCCGTGGCGATGGCCGGGGCGGGCAAGCACATCTGGATCGAGAAGCCGGTCGGGCTGACCGCCCGGGACGCCCGCGCGGTGGCGGACGCAGTGGCGGGGGCGGGTGTGCAGGGCTCGGTCGGCTTCAACTACCGCAACGCGCCCGCCGTCGAGGCGGCCCGCGATCTGATCGCGGCCGGGGAGATCGGCGCCGTCACCCATGTCCGCATCCGCCTCTTCAGCGACTACGCGGCCCATCCCGAGGGGGCCCTCACCTGGCGGTTCGAGCGGGAGCGCGGGGGCAGCGGGGTGCTCGGCGACCTGGCCTCGCACGGCGCCGACCTGGCCCGCTTCCTGCTCGGCGAGATCGCGTCCCTGACCGCCGACACGGCCGTCTTCCTGCCCGAGCGGGCCCGGCCGACCACGGCCACCGCCGGTCACTCCCGGGCCGCGGGCGGCGAGCCGGGGCCGGTCGAGAACGAGGACTACGTCAGCTGCCTGCTGCGCTTCGCCTCCGGTGCCCGGGGAGTCCTCGAGGCCTGCCGGGTCTCCGTCGGCGAGCAGAACAACTACGGCTTCGAGGTGCACGGCACCACGGGCGCGGTGTACTGGGACTTCCGCCGCATGAACGAACTGGGCGTCAGCCGCGGCACGGCCTACCAGGACCAGCCGGTCAGCACGGTCCACGTCGGCCCCGGGCACGGCGAGTTCGCGGCCTTCCAGCCGGGCGCCGCCAACGCCATGGGGTACGACGACCTGAAGGTGGTGGAGGCGCACCGCTTCCTGCGCTCGATCGCGGAGGGCACCCCGTACGGCGCGACGCTGACGGACGCCGTGCACAGCGCGGCCGTGCTGGACGCGATGACGCGGTCGGCGGAGCTCGGCGCCTGGGTCGCTCCCGAACTGCCCGGCTGACGGCGCCGCGCCCGGGGCCGCCGGCATCCGCCCGGGCCGCGACACGGGTCACCCGGTCGCTGTGTCGGGCGGCATGTTGTGCGGTGTGACGACCTGGATCGCCGACGGCCGCGCCGGACCGGCGGGCGGCAGGGCGCCGTGGGCCCGCATCACATGGCGGCAGGCCTCGCGCAGGTCCTGGCGCAGATCGTGGTGGAGGACGACGGACAGGCGCCGCTCGCGCAGCAGCCGGGTGTTGTCCTGGTCGAGGTCGTGGGCGACGAACACGTCGCAGGGGCGGCCGAGGTCCGCGAAGGCGCGCAGGGTGGCGATGTTGCCGCCGCCCATCGAGTAGACCGCGCGGATGCCGGGGTCGCGTTCCAGGGCGGCCCGGACCAGGTCGTACTGGGTGGCGTCCAGTCCCTGGCCCTCGGCGGTCTCGACCAGGGCCCGTCCGGGGTGGCGGGCCCGCATGACACCGCGGAAGCCCATCTCGCGCTCCTCCTCGTTGCGGAAGAAGCCGCTGCTGAGGCTGGTGAGGACGTTGCCCGGGCGGTCGCCGAGCCACTCGCCCATGAGATAGGCGGCGGTGGCGCCGGCCGCGCGGTCGTCGATGCCGACGTAGGCCACCCGGGGGCTGGTGGGCAGGTCCGTGGCGAGGGTGACGACGGGGACGCCGGCGGTGGTCAGCCGGCTCACGGCGGCGGCCACCTCGGGGACGTCCGGGGCCTTGAGGATGACCCCCTGCGAGCCGCGGCGGGCGATCCGGTCCAGGATGCCGGTCAGTTCGCCCACCGGGCCCGTCTCGCGGAAGTGGAAGCGGCAGCGCACCGCCGCGGGGTGCAGGGCGGGCAGTTCGGCCTCCAGCGCGGTCCGCACGGCGGTGGAGAAGCGTTCCGGGGCCTGCATCACGATGTCGCACATGAACGTGCGGCCGACCAGCCGGACCTGGGTGCGCTGGCGGTCCAGGTCGGCGATGGCCCGCCGCACCTCGTACGCGGTGCTCTCGCGGACCCCGCCCCGGCCGTTGAGCACCCGGTCGACGGTGGCCTCGCTCAGGCCCGCCTGACGTGCGATCTCCCGGATCGGGAAGGGGTGTCCCACGACCGGCTCCTCGGCTTCGTCGGCGCGGCGCAGGCTGAGGGGTTTTTGATGGCCGCCTGCTGGTTGTTCGACGCGTTTGTCAGGACAAGAATGACAGCACCGCGTCGCCCCTGTCAGCGAAAGGACGACGATGTCCCCAGCTCCCGTCCCCGCCCAGCGCCTCCGGCTGTCCGCACAGGACTGCGATCTCGGCGCCTTCCGCGCACTCGTCGAGCGGCCGACCGACCCGGCCGCGTACCCCCGGGCGGCCGCCGTGCGGCAGAACGTCCCCGTGTACGCCGCCGGGGAGCTGCGCGACGACGCGCGGACGGCGGCCGAACTCGTCCACGCCCTCGCCGACGGCCCCGGCATCGTCGTCCTCGCGGGGGCCTTCCCGGATCCGGTGGTGGTCGACCGGGCCACCGCGGTGTTCGACGCGCTGATCGCCGGGCAGCGCGCCTCGGGGGCGGCCTCCGGTGACCACTTCGCCGCGCCGGGGGCCAACGACCGGGTGTGGAACGCCCTGGAGAAGGCGGCCCTGCACGACCCCGAGGCGTTCGCCGACTACTACGCCAACGAGCCCCTGTCCCTGGTCGCCCGCGCCTGGCTGGGCCCCGGCCACCAGGTCACCTCCCAGATCAACGTGGTCAATCCGGGCGGCGCGGCCCAGACGGTGCACCGCGACTACCACCTCGGCTTCCTGTCCACCGAGGCCGCGGCGGCCTACCCGGCGCACGTGCACCGCCTCTCCCCCGTGCTCACGCTCCAGGGCGCGGTCGCGCACTGCGACATGCCCGTGGAGTCGGGACCCACCATGTACCTGCCGCACTCCCAGAAGTACGAGCCGGGTTACCTGGCCTGGCGGCTGCCCGAGTTCCGGGCCTACTTCGAGGCGCACCGCGTGCAGTTGCCGCTGGCCAAGGGCGACGCGGTGTTCTTCAACCCCGCGGTGTTCCACGCGGCGGGCGCCAACCGCTCGACGGACGTCCGCCGCATGGCCAACCTGCTGCAGATCTCCTCGCCGTTCGGCCGCGCCATGGAGACCGTGGACCGGGAGGCGGTGGTGAACTCCGTGTACCCGGTGCTGCTGAGACGGAAGGCGGAGGGCGTGGGCGAGGGATGGCTGGAGCGGGTGATCGCCGCGAGCGCGGAGGGGTACCCCTTCCCCACGAACCTCGACCGGGACCCGCCGGTCGACGGTCTCGCCCCGCCCTCCCAGGCGGACCTCGTACGGCGGGCGCTGTGCGAGGAGTGGGCACCGGACGCGCTCCGCGCGGAGCTGCGGGCGGGCCACGAACGACGCGAGAGCCGGTGACCGGGGCCCGGCGGGGCGCGGACCCCGGCACGGACACCTCACACCACCCCACACAAGGAGCAGCGAAGCGCATGCGTATCGGAATCCTCGGCCTCGGCCGCATCGGCGCCTTCCACGCCGAGACCCTCGCCGGACTCGAAGCCGTCGGCTCGCTGGTCGTCGCGGACCCGTTCGCGGACGCCGCGCGGGCGGCCGCCGAGCGGTTCGGCGCCGAGGTGGCCGACTCCCCCGAGGCGGTGCTGGCGGCAGGCGTGGACGGTGTGGTGGTCGCGGCTGCGACGGACGCCCACCCGGCTCTGATCCTCGCCGCCGTCGAGGCGGGCGTGCCCGTCTTCTGCGAGAAGCCCGTCGCCCGCACGATGACGGAGGGCGTCGAGGTGCTCAAGGCGCTCGCGGGCCACGACGTGCCGGTCCAGATCGGCTACAACCGCCGCTTCGACGCCGGGTTCGCCGCCGCGCGGGCCGCGGTACTCGGCGGTGAGCTGGGCACGCTGCACACCGTACGGTCGACCACGCTGGACCCGGCGCCGCCGCCGGCCGCCTACGTCGCCGCCTCCGGGGGCATCTTCCGGGACTGCTCGGTGCACGACTTCGACGTCATCCGCTGGGTGACCGGCCGGGAGGTGAGCGAGGTGTACGCCGTCGGCGGCAACCGCGGCGCCGGCTTCATCCGGGAGGCGGGCGACGCGGACACCACCGGCGCGATCCTCACCCTGGACGACGGCACCATCGCCGTCGTCTCCAACAGCCGTCACAACGCCCGCGGTTACGACGTCCGCATGGAGATCCACGGCTTCGACGACTCGATCGCCGTCGGCCTGGAGGACAAGCTGCCGCTGCGCTCGGTGGAGCCCGGCGCGACCTTCCCGGCCGGTACTCCGCACGACTTCTTCATGGACCGCTTCGCGGCCGCCTACCGCGCCGAGCTGACCGCGTTCATCGAGGTCGTCGCCGGTACCCGCACCTCCCCCTGCACGGTCGAGGACGCGCTGGAGGCGGGCTGGATCGCCGAGGCGTGCACGCTGTCGCTGCACGAGCACCGGCCGGTGACGATCGCCGAGGTGCGGCGCGCCTGAGCGGGGCGCACGGGGTCCTGTCGGGCCGGCGGGGTCAGCCCGCCGGCTCGCTGATGTTCACCATCCAGGGCACGCCGAACCGGTCCGTGCACATGCCGAAGACGTCGCCCCACATCTGTTTCTCCAGGGGCACGGCGACGGAACCGCCGGCGGACAGCTTCTCCCAGTAGCCGCGCAGCTCGGTCGCGTCGTCGCCGCTGAGACTCACCGCGAAGGTGTTCCCCGGCGTGTACTCCATTCCCGGCGGGGTGTCGGCGCCCATCAGGGTGAAGCCGCTCGGCGTCTCCAGCATGCCGTGCATGATCTTGTCGGTGTACGCGGGGTCCGGCATGCCGGCCGAGCCGAAGGTGTTCAGCGCCAGGGTGCCCCCGAACACCTGCTCGTAGAACTCCATTGCCGGCCGGGCGTCGCCGTCGAAGCTGAGGTAGGGGTTGAGACGCGAGGACATGGGTGCCTCCCGGAACGGGCCGAGGTGTGGGTGTCAGTACTGCGCACGCTAGCGCGCGGCACTGACAACGGCCCGCCGAGCGGCGCGCCGGCGGGACGCCCGCCCGCCGGCGACCGCCCGCCGGTATCGCCGGCTCAGGCGCCGCAGGATCGCAGGAACTTCCGGGTGCGCACCGCGATGGGCAGCGGCTTGTCCGGCTCGCAGGGGTACATGTCCTGCTCGACGATGGCGAACAGGTCCACGCCGAGTTCCTGGGCGGCCGTGAGCACCGGGCCCAGCTCCGGCACGCCGCCGGGCGGCTCGCACATCACGCCGCGCTGCACGGCCGGGCCGAACGGCACCCCGCCCTCCCGCACCCCGGCGAGGATGTCCGGGTCGACCTGCTTGAGGTGGAGGTAGCCGATGCGCTCGCCGTAGGTCTCGATCAGCTTGACGCTGTCGCCGCCGCAGTAGGCGTAGTGACCGGTGTCCAGGCACAGGCTGACGAGGTCGGAGTCGGTGGCGTCGAGGAAGCGCTCGACGTGCTCCTCGGTGTCGATGTGGGTGTCGGCGTGCGGGTGGACGACGATGTCCAGGCCGTAGGTCTCCCGCACCTCGCGGCCGAGGCGTTCCATGCCCCGGGTGAGGTGGGTCCACTGCTCGCCGGTCAGCTCCGGCGGCTCCAGGATCTCGGCGGTCTTGTCGTCGCGCCAGAAGGACGGGATGACGACGAGGTGCTTCGCGTCCATGGCCTGTGTCAGGGCGGCGACGCGGCTGACCTGTTCCCAGGTGGCCTCCCATTCGGAGGGACCGCGGTGCAGCCCGCAGAAGATGGTGCCCGCGGAGACCTTCAAGCCGCGCCGGGTCACCTCATCGGTGAGCCGGGCCGGGTCGGTGGGGAGGTAGCCGTAGGGGCCCAGCTCGATCCAGTCGTAGCCGGCCTCGGTGACCTCGTCCAGGAACCGTTCCCAGGGGACCTGCCGGGGATCGTCGGGGAACCAGACGCCCCAGGAGTCGGGGGCCGAGCCGACGCGGATGCGGTCGAGGGCAGAGGGCATGCTCAGGCCTTCCCTTCGGCGGTGCCGGATGCGGTGCTGTCGGACGCGGCGGCGTCGGACCCGGCCGCGTCGGACGCGGTGGCGTCGGACTCCGCCGCGTCGGATGCGGCGGCGTCGGTCCTGTCGGCAGTATCGGGTGCGGCGGCCTTCGCCGCAGCGCCCGTGTCCTCGGGGAGCGCCTCCACGTCGACGCCGCCGACCTGCGCCAGCTCGTGCTTGAGGGCGGCCAGTTCGGCGCCGCCCGCCATGTGGTTGGTGAGCGCTTCGAGGGTGATGTCGGCGCGCGCGGCGCTGAGCTCGAGGGTGCCCAGGCGCAGCACGCTGAAGTGGTCGCCGACCATGTAGGCGTGGTGGGGGTTGTGGGTGATGAAGACGACGCCGAGGCCGCGTTCGCGGGCGGCGGCGATGTACTTGAGCACCACGCCGGACTGCTTGACGCCGAGGGCGGCGGTGGGCTCGTCGAGGATGAGGACGCGGGCGCCGAAGTAGACGGCGCGGGCGATGGCGACGGACTGGCGCTGGCCGCCGGAGAGCGTACCGATGGGCTGTTCGAGGTCGTCCAGGACGATGCCCATGTTGCGCAGTTCCTCGTCGGCGGTCCGCTTCATGCGGGCGATGTCGAGGCGGCGCACGGGCCAGGGGCCCTTGGTCATCTCGGAGCCGAGGAAGAAGTTCCGCCACACCGGCATCAGCGGGACGGTGGCGAGGTCCTGGTAGACCGTGGCGATGCCCCGGTCGAGGGCGTCGCGCGGGCTGGCGAAGCGCACGGCCTCGCCGTCGACGAGGAACTCGCCCTCGGTGTGCTGGTGCAGCCCGGAGATGATCTTGATGAGGGTGGACTTGCCGGCACCGTTGTCACCGAGCACGCAGGTCACCCTGCCGGGGTGGACGGCGAGGTCGACGCCGTGCAGGGCGCGGATGTTGCCGTAGGCCTTGCCGGCGTCGCGCAGTTCCACGAGCGGACGGCCCCGCTCGGGCGCGGGGTCGGCCAGGACGGTGCCGTGGGTGCCGGGGGTTCCGTCGGTGCGAGGGGTCCCGGGGGTCTTGCTGGTCATTTCCGATCACCTCCGGGTCGCGGCGCGGCGGACGTACAGGTTGATGAGGACGGCGCCGAGGAGCATCACGCCGAGGAAGGCCTTGAACCAGTCGGGGTTCCAGCCCGCGAAGACGATGCCCTGGTTCACGATGCCGAACATGAAGGCGCCGAAGACGGGGCCGATGGCGGAGCCGTAGCCGCCGGTGAGCAGACAGCCGCCGATGACCGCCGCGGCGATGAAGATCAGCTCCTGTCCGACGCCCTCACCCGACTGCACGGTGTTGAAGGAGAACAGCTGGTGCATGCCGACGAACCAGGCGCCGAAGCCGACCAGCATGAACAGCGTGATCTTGGTGAAGGTGACCGGCACGCCGACCGCGCGGGCGGACTCCTGGCTGCCGCCGACGGCGAAGATCCAGTTGCCGTACTTGGTGCGCAGCAGTACCCAGGTGGCGAGGGCGGCGAAGACCAGCCACCACACGACCGTGATCTTCACCTCGACGCCGCCCACGTCGAAGGAGGAGGCGAACAGGGCCTTGGCCTGGTCGAAGCCGTCCATGTCGCTGATGTTGTCGGTGGCGACGTTGCCGGTGACGAGCTTGGTGACGGCGAGGTTGACGCCCTGGAGGATCAGGAAGGTGGCCAGCGTGACCAGGAAGCTCGGCAGTCCGGTCTTCACCAGCACCCAGCCGTTGAAGGCGCCGACGGCGAGCGAGACCACGAGGGCGACGATCACGCCCATCCAGACGTTCATGGTCAGCTGGTAGCTGAGCATGGCGGCGGTGAGCGCCGAGGTGACCACGGCGACACCGGCCGACAGGTCGAACTCGCCGCCGATCATCAGCAGGGCGACGGGCAGCGCCATGATGCCGATGGTGGACGACTGGTACAGCACCGTCGCCATGGAACCGCCGTCGCGGAGCGTGGGGGCGGCGATCAGGAAGAAGACGAACACGGCGACCGCGCCGAGGAAGACCCCGACCTCGGGCCGGGCGAGCAGCCGCAGCGCCAGGGGGCGTTCACGGGTGCGTCCGTCGGTCTCCTTGGGGCCGGGGGCCGGCGGTGCGACCACCGCCGGCTCAGCCTGTGGGGCCATGCTCATCACCGGGTGCCCTTCGAGGCGAACTCGGCGACGGCCTTCACGTTGGACTTGTCGACGAAGGCCGGGCCGGTCAGCACCGGCTGCTCACCGCCGCCGCTGTAGTTGCCGTTGTTCTTGTAGAGCCACAGTCCGTCGACGGCGAGGTAGCCCTGGAGGTAGGGCTGCTGGTCGACGGCGAACTCGATGTCGCCCTTCTCGATGGCGCCGGTCAGTTCCTTGTTGAGGTCGAAGGTGGCGACCTTGGCCTTGCTGCCGGACTCGTCCACCGACTGCACGGCGGTCATGGCGAAGGGGGCGCCCAGCGTGACGAGGTGGTCGATGTCGCTGCTCTGCTTGAGCTTGGCGGTGATGGTCGACTTCACCGAGGGCATGTCGGTGCCGTTGACGTAGAGGTTCTCGATGGACCCCTCGAAGGTCTTCTTCACGCCGTCGCAGCGCTGGGTCAGGCCGACGTTGCCCTGCTCGTGGATGACGCAGACGGCCTTCTTGGCACCGTCCTCGTTGAGCCGCTTGCCGAGCGCCTCGCCCGCCACGCTCTCGTCCTGGCCGAAGAACTCCATCAGGCCGAGCTTCTGCCAGTCCGCCAGACCGGAGTTGAGCCCGACCACGGGTATGCCGGCCTTCTCCGCCTTGGCGAGGACGCTCTTGAGGGCGTCCGGCTTGGCGAGGGTGACGGCGATGCCGTCGACCTTCTGGTCGATCGCGTTCTGCACCAGGTTGGCCTGGTTGCCCGCGTTCGGGTCGGCGGAGTAGACGAGCTTGACGTTGTCCTTGTCGGCGGCGGCCTGGGCGCCCTTGCGGACGATGTCCCAGAAGGTGTCGCCGGGTGCCTGGTGGGTGACCAGGGCGACGGTCATGCGGGGGGTGTTCGCCTTGCCCGCGGATGCCCCCGAGTCGCCCTCCTCGTCGGCCTTCTTGCCGCCCGAGCTGCTGGAGCAGCCGGCGAGGGTCAGGGCCGCGGCGGCGGCGAGGGCCACGGCGGGGGCGAATCTGCGGGAGCGGGCGTGCGAAGAGCGGTCCATCTTTTCCTGCACCTCACTGTGCGACTGTGCGACGGGAGAGCCGTGTACCAGACCCGGGTGCCGGACCCGAGAAGAATGGCTGTTGCTGCGCTGGGACCGGATACAAGTCCTTGTGACGCCCACTGTCAATACTTTGTCAAGACATCATTTCACTCACAGGTCCGAATGTAAGTACAAAGTCTTGACAGTGTCGTCCGGGAGTCATACACCTGGGAGGCGGCAGGCCCCCGCCCAGCCAAAGGAGCGTCGCACATGGCCGAGTCAGTCCCGCGTTTCGATCTGATCACGATGGGTCGCATCGGGGTCGACCTCTACCCTCTCCAGACGGGCGTGCCCCTGGCGGAGGTTGAGACCTTCGGCAAGTTCCTCGGCGGTTCGGCCTCCAACGTGGCGGTCGCCGCCGCCCGGCTCGGCCGCACCGCGGCCGTCATCACCCGCACGGGCGACGACCCCTTCGGGGCCTATCTGCACGGCGCGCTGAAGGAGTTCGGCGTCGACGACCGCTGGGTCACCCCGGTCGCCGCGTACCCGACCCCGGTGACGTTCTGCGAGATCTTCCCGCCGGACGACTTCCCGCTGTACTTCTACCGCCGTCCCAAGGCCCCGGACCTGGAGATCCACCCGGAGGACCTGGACCTGGACGCGGTCCGCGCGGCCGCGATCTTCTGGATGACCGGCACCGGGCTGAGCGAGGAGCCGAGCCGTACGGCGACGCTGGCCGCGCTCGCCCACCGCGCGAAGTCCGGCACCACGGTCTTCGACCTGGACTGGCGCCCCATGTTCTGGACCGATCCCGACGAGGCCCGCCCGTACTACGCCGAGGCGCTCGGGCACGCGACCGTCGCGGTCGGCAACCTGGACGAGTGCGAGATCGCCACGGGCGTGCGCGAACCCCGGGCCTGTGCCGAGGCGCTCCTTGCGGCCGGTGTGGAGCTGGCCGTGGTCAAGCAGGGCCCCAAGGGTGTCCTCGCCGTCCACCGCGACGGCCGGTCCGCCGAGGTGCCGCCGGTCCCGGTCGAGGTGGTCAACGGCCTCGGTGCGGGCGACGCGTTCGGCGGGTCCCTGTGCCACGGTCTGCTCTCCGGCTGGGAGCTGGAGCGGATCATGCGGTACGCCAACGCGGCCGGCGCCCTCGTCGCCTCCCGCCTCGCCTGTTCCTCCGCGATGCCCACCGAGGCGGAGGTCGACGACCTCCTCGCGCGAGCCACTCCCTGAACGGAGCCACGTCTTGTCCCCCAGCATCTCCAGCATCCCGGACCTCACCGCGGTCAGGGCCCGGCACCCGGAGGCGATCGCCGAGGCCGCGGCCCGCCGGGTGCGCCGCCCGCTGATCGGCGACTCCGGCCGCCTGATGATCGTGGCCGCCGACCACCCGGCGCGCGGCGCACTCGGCGTCGGCGACCGCGGGCTCGCCATGGCCAACCGGGCCGACCTGCTGGAACGCCTGTGCACCGCGCTGTCCCGCCCCGGCGTCGACGGGGTGCTGGCCACCGCCGACGTCCTCGAGGACCTGCTCCTGCTCGGGGTGCTGGAGAACAAGGTCGTCATGGGGTCCATGAACCGGGGCGGCCTCGCGGGCGCCGCGTTCGAGATGGACGACCGCTTCACCGGCCACCGCGCCGAGGACATCGACCGGCTGCGCTTCGACGCGGGCAAGCTGCTGCTGCGCATCGACTACGACGACCCCGGCTCGCTGGCCACGATGGAGGCGAGCGCCCGGGCGGTCGACGCCATGGCGGCCCGTGGACTGCCCCTGTTCGTGGAGCCGTTCATCTCCCGCCGGGTCGACGGACGGGTCCGCAACGACCTGTCCGCCGAGGCCGTCACCCGGTCCATCGCCATCGCCTCGGGCCTCGGCGGCACCTCCGCCTACACCTGGCTGAAACTGCCCGTCACCCACGACCCGGACGACATGGCCGGGGTCCTGGAGACCTCCACGCTGCCCGCCGTCCTGCTCGGCGGCGACATAGGCGGCTCCCCCGCGGACCAGAGCGCGGCCTACGAACGCTGGCGCAAGGCCCTGAGGCTGCCCACCGTGCAGGGCATGGTGGTCGGCCGCTCGCTGCTCTACCCGGCCGGGGGCAGCGTGGAAGAGGCGGTGGACACGGCCGTGGGACTGCTGTGAGCGAGGAGAGGCGGAGGAGCAGGGGATGACGCATCACCTTCCCGCGGGCAGGGCCGCGGCGGACGGCCCGTACGCCGTGGAAGTGACGCCCGAGAGCGCGGGCTGGGGCTACAGCAGTCTGCGGGTGGTGAATCTGCCGCCCGGCGGCGGCCACACCTTCGACAGCGGCGGCAGCGAGTGGATCGTCCTGCCGCTGAGCGGCGGCTGCACGGTCGGGGTCGCCGACGACTCCGGCGACGCCACCTTCGAACTCACCGGTCGGGCCAGCGTGTTCGACGGCGTGACCGACTTCGCGTACGTGCCGCGCGACGCCCGCACGACCCTGACCTCCGCCGACGGCGGCCGGTTCGCCCTGACCGGCGCCCGCTGCACCCGCCGCCTGCCCGCCCGGTACGTCCCGGCGTCCTCGGTCCCGGTGGAGCTGCGCGGCACGGGGAACTGTTCGCGGCAGGTCAACAACTTCGGCGCGGCCGGGGTGTTCGAGTGCGACAAGCTGATCGCGGTCGAGGTGCTCACCCCGGGCGGCAACTGGTCCTCCTTCCCGCCCCACAAGCACGACGAGCACCGCCCCGGCGAGGAGTCGGTGCTGGAGGAGATCTACTACTTCGAGTTCGCGGCCCACGACGGCACCCCCGGCCTCGGCTACCAGCGCGTCTCACCGTCCGGGCAGGGGCAGGGGACCGACGTCCTCGCCGAAGTACGCGACGGGGACGTCGTGCTGATCCCCGACGGCTGGCACGGACCGTCGATGGCGGTCCCCGGCCACCACATGTACTACCTGAACGTCATGGCCGGTCCGGAGCCCGAGCGTGTCTGGCTGATCTGCGACCACCCCGACCACGCCTGGATCCGCGACACCTGGCCCGACCAGCCGGTCGACCCCCGGCTCCCCCTCTACACCGCACCGGAGAGGTCCGCATGAGCGTCGCCGCCACCCGCCGACTGACCACCGCCCAGGCCCTGGTGCGCTTCCTGACCGCGCAGTACACCGAACGCGACGGCGTGCGGCACCGGCTGATCGCCGGCACCTGGGGCATCTTCGGACACGGCAACGTGGCCGGCCTCGGCCAGGCACTCGTCGAGTACCGCGAGGCGATGCCGTACCACCAGGGCCGCAACGAGCAGGCCATGGTGCACGCGGCCGTCGGCCACGCCCGCCAACTCGACCGCCTGTCCGCGCAGGCCGTGACGACCTCCATCGGCCCCGGCGCGACCAATCTGGTCACCGGTGCCGCCCTCGCCACGATCAACCGCCTGCCGGTCCTTCTCCTCCCCGGCGACTACTTCGCCTCGCACGCCGCCGACCCGCTGCTCCAGCAGTTGGAGCACCCCGTCGAGGCCGACGTGTCCGTCAACGACGCCCTGCGGCCCGTGTCCCGGTACTTCGACCGGATCAACCGCCCCGAGGCGCTGCTCGCCTCCGCGCTGAAGGCGATGCGCGTGCTGACCGACCCGGCGGAGACCGGCGCGGTCACCCTCGCGCTGCCGCAGGACGTGCAGGCCGAGGCGTACGACTGGCCGGAGGAGTTCTTCGCCGACCGGATCTGGCGGGTACGCCGCCCCGCGCCCGACCCGGCGGAACTGGCGGACGCCGTCCAGCTGATCCGCTCCGCCGCCCGCCCGCTGATCGTCGCGGGCGGCGGCGTCCACCACAGCGAGGCCGAGGGGGCCCTGAAAACGCTGGTGGACGCCACCGGCATCCCCGTCGCCTCCACCCAGGCCGGCAAGGGCGCCCTGCGCCACGACCACCCGGCCGACCTCGGCGGCATCGGCCACACCGGCACCGCGGTGAGCGACGAACTCGCCCGCACCGCCGACCTGGTGATCGGCGTCGGCACCCGATACTCGGACTTCACCACCGCCTCGGGCACCCTCTTCCAGCACCCGGACGTCCGCTTCCTGAACCTCAACATCACCGCCTTCGACGCCCACAAGCTCGCCGCCGGCACCCTGGTGTGCGACGCGCGGGCCGGGCTCACGGCGCTGGCGGAGGCCCTGCCCTGCCACCGCGTGGACGCGGCGTACGAGACCGAGTACCGCGCCGGGAAGGCCCGTTGGGAGGAGACGGTCGACGCCGTCATCCGGGCCGACGACGACGGCGCGGTGCCGACCCAGACGCAGGTGCTGGGCGCGCTGGACGCGGTGGTCGGCGACGAGGACGTGGTGATCAACGCGGCCGGTTCGCTCCCCGGCGACCTGCACAAGCTGTGGCGGGCCCGCTCCCCGCGCCAGTACCACCTGGAGTACGGCTACTCCTGCATGGGCTACGAGATCCCGGCCGCGCTCGGCGTCCAGCAGGCCGCGCCCGGCACCCCCGTGTGGGCCCTGGTGGGCGACGGCACCTACCTGATGAACCCGACGGAGATCGTCACGGCCGTCCAGGAGAACCTGCCGGTGAAGCTGGTCCTCGTCCAGAACCACGGCTACGCGTCCATCGGCGGCCTGTCCGAGTCGGTGGGCGCCGAGCGCTTCGGCACCGACTACCGCCACCGCGTCGCCGACGGCTCCTTCACCGGCGCGCCGCTCCCCGTGGACCTCGCCGCCAACGCGGCCAGCCTCGGCATGGACGTCCTGCGCGCCAAGACGGTGCGGGAGCTGCGCGAGGCGCTGTCGACGGCGCGGGCGGCGACCCGCCCGACGTGCGTGTACGTCGAGACGGCGCCCCCGTCGGCCGCCCTCCCGGCGGAGGCCTGGTGGGACGTGCCGGTGGCCGAGGTGTCGGCGCGCGAGGCCGCCACCGGCGCGCGGAAGGTTTACGAGCGCGCGGTCGCCGACCGCCGCCACCACCTCTGACCGCTCCGCCCGGCGCCCCGACACACATCACCCACCCCAAGGGAGGTACGTCCATGGCGAAGACCGGCGACCCCGCACGTGCCGTGACCGCCCCCGCGACCGGCGCCCTGGACTTCGCCCTGGACCGGGGCAGTCCGGTGCCGCTCTACTACCAGCTGGCCCAGCAGCTGGAGGCGGCGATCGAGCACGGCGTCCTCGCACCGGGGAACCTGCTGGGCAACGAGGTCGACCTCTCCGTCCGCCTCGGCCTGTCCCGGCCCACGGTCCGGCAGGCGATCCAGTCCCTGGTCGACAAGGGGCTCCTGGTGCGGCGGCGCGGGGTCGGCACCCAGGTGGTGCACAGCCAGGTCAAGCGCCCACTGGAACTGAGCAGCCTCTACGACGACCTGGAGGCGGCCGGGCAGAGCCCGGGCACCCGGGTGGTGCGCAACGAGGGCGTCCCGGCCGCCGCCGAGGTAGCGGCGGCCCTCGGCGTCGCGGAGGGCGCCGAAGTCACCGTCCTCGAGCGGCTGCGCCTCACCCACGGCCAGCCGGTGGCGATGCTGTGCAACTACCTTCCGGCGGGCCTGCTGGAACTCGACGACGCCCGGCTGGAGTCGACCGGCCTGTACCGGATGATGCGCGCGTCCGGCATCACCCTGCACAGCGCCCGCCAGACCGTCGGCGCCCGCATCGCCTCCCCCGGAGAGGCCGAACGCCTCGGCGAGACGGAGGGCGCCGCACTGCTCACGATGCGGCGCACCGCGTACGACGACACCGGCCGGGCGGTCGAGTACGGCACACACGTCTACCGCGCCTCCCGGTACGCGTTCGACTTCCAACTACTGGTCAGGAGCTGACCGGACGGCCCGAGCCGCGATCACGCGGCACAGGCCGGCGCGGGTGAACAGGCGAAAGCACAAGAAGCTGTCCCGGCGGCTCGCCGACGCCGCGCTCGTCGGCGACCTGTCGCGGGTGCGGGCCGCGCTGCGGGCCGCGCTGCGGGCCGGGGCGCCGGCCGAGACGGCGGACCCGGCGGGCAGCACCCCGCTGTACCTCGCGTCCGTGAACGGGGACGCCGACATCGTCCGCGTGCTGCTCGCGGCCGGCGCCCGGCCCGACACGGAGAGCGGGATCCGCTCGGAGGGCACACCGCTGTGCGGGGCCGCCTGCTGGGGGCACGTCGAGGCGGTCCGCGTACTCCTCGAACACGGAGCCGACCCCAACCTGCGCGAGGACCACGGCACCGGCTGGACGCCGCTGGAGTGGGCCTCGCACGGCTCGCACCAGGAGACGGTGGACCTGCTCGTCGCGGCGGGCGGCCCCGGGACCGGCCGCCGGCGGGAACCGTGCGCCGTCCAGCACCGTTGTTGACGGGCTGTGGTCGCGGCGATGCCCTATCGGCCGCCGCCGGCCAGGGCACGTGAACGGGACGTGGCCGCTTCGACCTCTCCCTCGATCCACGCGATCTTGGCCCTCAGCTGCTTGGCCAACTCCTGGACCGGGAAGTTGTCCAGGGCGAGGTAGACCTCTGCCTGGCTGCCCTGCGCCACCTGGGCCGGCACCGGTGTACCGGCGAGTTCCGCGACCGCGCGAAGCACCTGCTCCGTGGACGACTGGCCAGTGATCCCCCCGCGTCGCAGATCGTCGACGCGGATCTCGACTGTGCGTTCGTTCTCCTGGTAGGAGCGGTCGCCCGGCGGAATGCCCGGGGGGTTGTCGACGGAGGCGACGGTGCCGTGCCACATCTTGTAGTCGTTCCGCCCGTCCGACCCGGTCGCCAACTCCTGGCCGACGCCTGTCAGCTCGTAGGAACGCCGCAGTTCCTGGTCGACCTCGTGGTGCAGGGTGTGGTTCCTCATCAGGTTGTCAGGAGGGGTTTGATTTCCGTTTCCCTGCCACGCCCTGTCCATGTCGCCCTCGGACATCTCGCTCGTCCCGCCGGCGGGCGCCGGGAATCCTCCGCCGTATGCCGGTGTCCCGTCGTACGGGCTGAGCTGCGCCTTCACGCCGACGACTGCTGTGTGCTCGTCCTTCCAGGCGATGAGGTAGTGCTTGATCCTGCGGTTTGTCTGCCTGTCGACCTGAGTCCAATTGCCCTGTCTGCCGCGTCTGTTGTATCGGGCACTCTCGTTCGCACTCACGTCCTCGACCTGTCCGTTGCGCCAGCGCTGGACCGTGTGACCCGCCGCCATCCGCTGCACCGGCATCGCGGCACCGTGCCGGTGCCGCTCTTCGCCCACCATCCGTGCCACGGCGTGATTGCCCGCGTCGCGCTGCAGGTTGTGGAGCGCGACGGGGGAGAGTGACGCCGCGGACGTCTCCCCCACCAGGCGCGCGTCCTGGGTGGGGAGGGGCACGCCAGGGCGTGCCGAGTCCCGATCCTCGTCGGGTGTCCTGCCTGGATGTCGCGTGCGCATGGAGAAGAGCCCTTCCGGAAATCACAGCCGTCCTACTGACCTACTTGTTCCGACGCCGGCCGGGGAAGGGCTCTTCGGGCAGCGTTTCGGGCACCGGATCATCCCGCTGAGCGCCGAAGCCCGCGTTCACTCCACCCTCGGGCACCGCAGCCCGGATCGTGTCGAAAATGGTCAGGGGCCGTTTCAGATCTCTCTGAAACGGCCCCTGACCTGCGACTCTTACGAGTCGGGACGACAGGATTTGAACCTGCGACCCCTTGACCCCCAGTCAAGTGCGCTACCAAGCTGCGCCACGTCCCGGTGTGCTCACACGCGGTGCACCGCGTGATCACGCGACAGCACTTTACCCCACACACCGGGCCGCGCCTAAGCGGGCTCGGGCGAGGGACAATCGGTGCATGGACAGCCCTGCCGACAGCCCCATGGACAGCACCGCCCAGGACCGCCCGGTGGAGGGACGGGACCGCGACGACGAGGGCCGGGCCCGCAACGCACGGCCGCGGGACGGCCTCGGGCGGCCGTTGCCGTACGGCGCCGACGGCGTGCCGCGCCAGCCCGAGGGGGTCGTACGGGCCCCGGACGAGACGGTCGTCGAAGCGCAGCGGCTGCTGGACGACGGGAAGCCGTTCCACGCGCACGAGGTGTTCGAGGACGCCTGGAAGTCGGGGCCGGAGGAGGAGCGGGAGCTGTGGCGGGGGATGGCGCAGCTCGCCGTCGGGCTCACGCACGCGGCGCGCGGCAACGTCACCGGCGGAGCCAGGCTGCTGCGGCGCGGGGCGGGCGCCGTGACCGGGTGGGCGGCGTCGGGGGCCGGGCGGGAGCGGCCGTACGGGATGGACCTCGGCTCGGTCGCCGGGTGGGCCCGGCGGCTCGCGGGCGATGTGGAGGGCGGGATGTCCGTGGACGCGGCGGTGCGGGCGCCCCGGCTGCGCGGCTGACCGGTCCACAGCCCGCCGGGGCAGCCCGGCCGGGGGGTTGCCGGTGGCGTACGGCAGACTCGGGGCGTGCGGACTATTCATGTGATCGGTATCGGCGCGGGCGACCCCGAGCAGCTCACCCTCCAGGCGGTCGGGGCGCTGCGGAGCACGGACGTGTTCTTCGTCCTGGACAAGGGCGAGGCGAAGGCCGACCTGGTGCGGCTGCGCCGGGAGATGCTGGAGACGCACGTACCGGAGGGCACGTACCGGATCGTCGAAGCGCGCGACCCCGAGCGGGACCGGAGCGCGGGCGGCGCGGCGTACTCCCCCGCCGTCGGGGACTGGCGCAGTGCCCGCGCCGGCATCTACGAGCGGCTGATCGCCGAGGAACTGGGCGAGGACGAGAGCGGCGCGTTCCTGGTGTGGGGCGACCCCGCGCTGTACGACAGCACGCTGGGCATCCTGGAGGAGATCCTGGAGCGCGGCTCGGTGGCGTTCGCGTACGACGTCGTGCCCGGCATCAGCAGCGTCTCCTCGCTGGTCGCCCGGCACCGGACCGGGCTGAACCGGGTGGCGCGCCCGGTGCAGATCACCACGGGGCGGCGGCTGGCCGAGGGCTTCCCCGAGGACGCGGACGACGTCGTCGTGATGCTGGACGCCCACCAGGCCTTCCGGCGGTACGCGGACCAGGACATCGACATCTACTGGGGCGCCTACCTGGGCACCCCGGACGAGATCCTCGCCTCCGGTCCCCTCGCCGAGGCCGCGCCCCGCATCGAGCGGCTGCGTGCCGAGGCGCGGGAGCGCAAGGGGTGGATCATGGACACGTATCTGCTGCGGCGCAACCCCGGAGACCGCTGACCGGGACCGCCGACCGGGACCGCTGACCGGGCTCGTCGGACGCACCCGGGCGGACCGTCCCCGCATGCGTGGCCGGTGCACCGGTGTGATCGTGGCCGCGTGACAGTCGCCGAGGAAGCGCCACGGACCGCCGCCGCCCAGCCGCCCGTGCTGGACCGGCGACGCCGCAACGTCGTCTTCGTCACGATCATGCTCGGCATGCTGCTCGCGGCCCTGGACCAGACGATCGTGGGCACCGCGCTGCCCACCATCGTGTCGGACCTGGGCGGCGCCGAACACATGTCGTGGGTGGTGACCTCGTACCTGCTCGCGGAGACCGTGGCGACGGTCCTGGTCGGCAAGTTCGGTGACCTGTTCGGCCGCAAGGTGGTCTTCCAGGTGTCCGCGGTCGTGTTCATCACGGGCTCCTTCCTGTGCGGGCTGGCGACGAACATGCCGCTGCTGATCCTCTGGCGGGCGGTGCAGGGCGTCGGCGCGGGCGGCCTGATGGTGACGGCGATGGCGCTGATCGCGGACGTCATCCCGCTGCGGGAGCGCGGCAAGTACCAGGGCGCGATCGGCGCGGTGTTCGGCGTCGCGACGGTCATCGGGCCCCTGCTCGGCGGGCTGTTCACCGACCACCTGTCCTGGCGCTGGGCGTTCTACGTCAACGTGCCCATCGCGGTCGTCGTCGTCTTCGCCGCCGCGCGCACCATCCCGGTGGTGAAGTCGGCCGCCCGTCCCGTCATCGACTACCTGGGCATCGCTCTGGTCGCGGTCGGGGCGAGCGCGCTGATCCTGGCGACGAGCTGGGGCGGCAACGAGTACGCGTGGGGCTCGGCGGTGATCGTCGGCCTGTTCGCGGGCGGACTGCTCGCGCTCGGCCTGTTCTGCTGGGTGGAGACCCGCGCGGCCCAGCCGATGCTGCCGATGCGGCTGTTCTCCAATCCGGTGTTCACGGTCTGCTCGGTCCTCAGCTTCATCGTCGGCTTCGCGATGCTGGGCGCGCTGACGTACCTGCCGACGTACTTGCAGTACGTCGACGGCGACTCGGCCACGGTCTCCGGGGTGCGGACGCTGCCGATGGTGGCGGGGCTGCTGATCGCCTCGGTGTTCAGCGGCAACGTGGTCAGCAAGACGGGGCGCTACCGGCTGTTCCCCATCGTGGGCACGCTGGTGATGGGCGTGGGCCTGTATCTGATGTCGCTGATGGGTCCGGACACGGGCGCGGGGCTGGAGTCGCTGTACATGTTCGTGCTGGGCACGGGCATCGGGCTGTCCATGCAGGTGCTGACCATCGCCGTGCAGAACACGGTCGAGTACTCCGATCTCGGCACCGCGACCTCCGGCGTCACCTTCTTCCGCACGCTGGGCAGTTCCTTCGGCACCGCCGTGTTCGGCACGATCTACGCCAACGCGCTGGGCCCCAACCTGCGCGACGGAGTCGCGGCGGCGGCCCGCACCGGCGCCGCGGACCCGTCGGTGATCGGCCGGGCGGCGACCAGTCCCGAGGGCGTGCACCGGCTGCCGCCCCCGGCGTCGGCGCCGATCGTCGGCGCGTACGCGGACACCATCCAGACGGTCTTCCTGTGGACGGTGCCGGTGGCCGTCCTGGGCTTCGTCGTCGCCCTGTTCCTCAAGCAGGTCCAGCTGCGCGACAGTGCCCGGGCGGGCTCCACGGACATGGGCGAGGGCTTCGCCTCGCCGCACGACGCGAGCAGCAGGCGGACCTTGGAGTCCTCCGTCGGGAAGATCATCGGCGGTACGGAGCTGGACACCGCGCGCCGGATCGTCGCGGACAGCGACACGCGGCTGGATGTCGCCGGCGCCTGGGCGGTGATGCAGGTGGACCTGTTCACGCGGCTGGTCGGGCACGCCAGCCTCGGCCTGATCGCGGCCCGCCGCCGACTGCCGCCGGAGGTGCTGCTGCCGGTCTTCGAGCGGATGGTGGAGGAGGGGTTCCTCACCCGGCACGGCTCCCTGCTCTCCCACACCGAAGCGGGCGCCCGCGAGGCCCTGGTGATCGGCCGGGCGTGGGCGGCCTGGCTGGAGGAGCGGGTGGAGCGGGACATCGGGCGCCCCACGGACACGGAGCTGCGCGCCGCGGTGGACGCCATCGCCAAGCGTCTGCTGGTGGAGGACCTCAGCAGCGGTCTCCCGCAGCGGGTCAGGCAAGCAGGAGCTGGAGACCGCCCACAACCGTCGCCGCGATCACCAGACGTTCGAACAGGCGTTGGTTGATCCGGTTCACGGCCCATTTGCCGAGGAACGCGCCGGGCACCACGAAGACGACCAGCGCCGCGTCGAGCAGCAGCGAGTGGCCGTCGATCAGGCCGAGACCCGCGCTGAAGGGCAGCTTGGAGACGTTGACGATCAGGAAGAAGAACGCCGACGTGCCCAGGAAGCCGAGTTTCCGGAACCCCGCGGACAGCAGGTACATCGACATGACCGGGCCGCCGGCGTTGGCGACCATCGTGGTGAACCCGCCCAGGACGCCGTACGAGCGGGCCTTCGCCCGGCCGGCGCGCGAGGCGATCTCCTCGTCCGGCTGTTCGCCCGCGTCGGCCCGCCGCCGGCGCCACACCGTCACCCCGGCCATGAACAGCAGGATCACGCCGATCGACGTGCGCACGACGGCGTCGTCGGCCCACACCAGGAAGAGGGTGCCGACGACCACGCCCACGCCGACCGCCGGGAACAGCCGCCACAGGGTGGGCCAGTGCGCGTGGCGCCGGTAGGTGAGGACGGCGAGGACGTCACCGGCGATCAGGATCGGCAGCAGGACGCCGGTGGAGGCGCGGGCGGGCAGGAACGCCGCGAAGATCGCGAGGCTGACCGTGTTGGCCCCGCTCACCGCGGTCTTGGAGAAGCCGACGAGCAGGGCCGCGAAGGCGAGGGCGGCGAATTCCCAGCCGGTGAGGTGCCACAGCGTGATGGTGTCCATTGCGAGGACCGATGCTATGCGCACCCGTCCGGCGCCGTAAGCACCGTCTCGCCCATTGATCCTTAGCGTTCGGTGTAGGTCGCCCGCAGCTCCCGCTTCAGCACCTTCATGCTCGGCCCGAGCGGCAGTTCGTCGGCGAACTCCACCCGGCGCGGGTACTTGTGCCGCCCGAGGTGCTGCTTGGACCACTCGGTGACCCCGGCGGCGTCCGGCACCGCGTCGGGCGTCGTGCCGGGGGCGCGTACGACCACGGCGCAGACCTCCTCGCCGTGCAGTGCGTCCGGGAGCCCGATGACGGCGACCTGGGCGATGCCGGGGTGGCGCATCAGCACCTCCTCGACCTCCCGCGGATAGACGTTGTAGCCGCCGCGGATGATGACGTCCTTCTTGCGGTCGACGATCCTGAGGAACCCGTCCTCGTCCTTGGTGCCCAGGTCCCCGGTGCGGAACCAGCCGTCGACGAGTGCCTCGGCGGTGGCCTCGGGGCGGCCGAGGTAGCCGGAGAAGACGTTGTGGCCGCGTACGACGACCTCGCCCAGTTCACCGGGCGGCAGCAGTTCCACGGCGCCCTCGACCTCGGCGCGGGCGATCTCCACGTCGACGCCCCACAGCGGGTGGCCGATGGTGCCGGGCCTGGCGCCGAACACCGGCTGGTTCACGGCCGCGGCCGGAGAGGTCTCCGACAGACCGTAGCCCTCGTAGATCTTCGCCCCGAAGGCCTCCTCGAACCGTTCGAGGACGGCCACCGGCAGGGAGGCGCCGCCCGAGACGCACACCCGCAGCTCCGGCAGGGCCTCGGCCCCGGGCGCCGCGGCGGCGAGGGCGACGAACATGGTCGGTACCCCGTGGAAGGTGTTGACGCCCTCCTTCACCATCAGCTCGATCGCACGCGCCGCGTCGAAGCGCGGCAGCAGGACGAGGGTCGCGCCCGCCCGCCAGGTGGAGTTGAGGGAGACGGTCTGGCCGAAGGCGTGGAACAGGGGCAGCGCGCCGAGCGCCACGTCGTCGGGCCGGATGTCGTTGGCGTCGAAGGCGTTGACGGTCGCGTTCATCACCAGGTTGAAGTGGCTGAGCACGGCGCCCTTGGGGACGCCGGTCGTGCCGCTGGTGTAGAAGACGACGGCCGGGTCGTCGGCGTTCCGGGTGACATTCAAGGGCAGCGGCTCGGCGGCGGCGGCGAGTTGGCCGAACTCGGACTCGTCGCCGAGCGTGAGCATGCGCACGCCGGTCGCCCGGGCGGCGGCGGCCCCGGTCTCCGCCTGCGCCGGGTGACACAGCAGCAGGGTGGCGCCGCTGTCGCGCAGGACGTGCTCGACCTCGGCCGCCGACAGCAGCAGATGCACCGGCACGACGACGGCGCCGGCCGCGGCGACGGCGTAGTACGCGACGGGGAAGTCGGCGGTGTTCGGTGCCATCAGCGCCACCCGGTCCCCCGGCCGCACGTCCAGGCCGACGAGGGCACCGGCCTGGGCGCGGGCCCGCCGCCACACCTCGGCGAAGGTCAGCCGCAGGTCGCCCTCGACCAGCGCCTCCTTGTCGGGACGGCGCCGGGCGTTCTCGGCGAGGACGGCGGCGACGGAGAGGGTTGCCATGGGGTGTTGCTCCGTTTCCTTGCTGCGGCTTCCGTGCTGCGGCTTCCTTGCTGCAGCTGTGCAGAGGGGTGGCGGCTCTGGGGCCGAGGCGGGCGGGCTAGTGACGTTCGACGAGGACCGCGCTGCCCTGCCCCACGCCCACGCACATCGTGGCCAGTCCGCGGCCGGCCCCCGTGCGGCGCATGCGGTGGAGCAGGGTGGTGAGGATGCGGGCGCCGGAGCAGCCGAGCGGGTGGCCCAGCGCGATGGCGCCGCCGGTGGGGTTGACCAGGTCGGGGTCGATGCCGAGTTGGTCGACGCAGGCGAGGGCCTGGGCGGCGAACGCCTCGTTGAACTCGGCCTCCGCGAGGTCGCCGACGCTCCAGCCGGCCCGGGCCAGGACCTTGCGGGTGGCGGGGACCGGGCCGATGCCCATGACGTCCGGGTGGACTCCGGCCGAGCCGCCCGCGACGTAGCGGCCCAGCGACTCCAGGCCGAGGTCGTTCAGGGCCTCCTCGCTGACCAGCAGGAGGCCGGCGGCGCCGTCGTTCATCGGGGAGGCGTTGCCCGCGGTGACCGTGCCGCCGGGGCGGAAGACGGGCTTGAGGCGGCCCAGCTTCTCCAGCGAGGTGTCCTCGCGGACGCACTCGTCGGTGTCGACGACCACGCCGTCGGGGCGCTCGACGGGGAGGATCTCGTCGTCGAAGTGGCCGTTCTTCCGGGCCTCGGCGGCCAGGCGGTGGCTGCGCAGGGCGAACTCGTCCTGGCGTTCGCGCGGGACGCCGTAGCGCTCGGCGACCTCCTCGGCGGTCTCGCCCATGGCGAGCAGGCCGTGCAGGTCCTTCATCGCGGGGTTGACCAGGCGCCAGCCGAGCCGGGTGTCGGCGGTCTCGATGCGGTGCGGCAGCGCCTCGTCGGGGCGGGGCAGGACGAAGGGGGCGCGGCTCATCGACTCGGAGCCGCCCGCGAGCACGACATCGGCCTCACCCGCGGCGATGGTGCGGGCGGCGGTGGTGACG
Source organism: Streptomyces coelicoflavus (assembly GCF_045041415.1). NCBI lineage: Bacteria > Bacillati > Actinomycetota > Actinomycetes > Kitasatosporales > Streptomycetaceae > Streptomyces > Streptomyces coelicoflavus. The sequence goes on from NZ_CP108218.1 coordinate 807,665, forward strand.
GCCTCGAGACCGGAGGCGCAGAGCCGGTTCACGGTGGCGCCCGGCACGGTCTCGGGCAGCCCGGCGAGCAGGGCGGCCATCCGGGCGACGTTGCGGTTGTCCTCACCGGCCTGGTTGGCGGCGCCCCAGTACACGTCGTCCACCCGGGCCGGGTCGAGCGCGGGGACGTCGGCGACCAGGCCCCGGATCACCGCGGCGGCGAGGTCGTCGGGCCGTACGGCCGACAGGGAACCGCGCAGCTTGCCGATCGGGGTGCGGCGGGCGGCCGCGAAGTGGACGGGACGCACGTGGGGACTCCTGACCGTCGTCGCGCGGTCACCGGACGGCGCACCGCCGTCGCGTCGACCACCGCGAACCTTGATGAGCACTACCCTTAATTAGCACTGCTAGTTTTGGACTATAGACCGCCGGACGGCGTCCTGGGAAGATCCCCCTGACAACGGACAACGGACAACGGACAACGGACGACCGTCACCGACGCAGCCGGAGGAGACATGGCCGAGACCCGCGAGCACACCCTGACCGGAACGCGGGGACGGATCGCCGTCCGCGAGTGGCCCGCCGCGAGCCCCCGCTACATCGCGCTGCTGGTCCACGGCTACGGCGAGCACTCCGGCCGCTACGACGAGGTGGCCGGCGTCCTCACCGGCCACGGCGCGGCCGTCTACGCCCCGGACCACACCGGGCACGGGCGCTCGGAGGGCGAGCGGGTGGTGGTCGAGGACTTCGAGGACGTGGTCACCGACGTGCACGCCGTGGCCGGGCTGGCCCGGGCCGCGCATCCCGGACTGCCGGTCGTCATGGTCGGCCACTCCATGGGCGGTCTCATCGCCTCCCGCTACGCCCAGCGCCACCCCGGCGAGCTGACGGCCCTGGTGCTGTCGGGGCCCGTCATCGGCGACTGGGAGCTGCCGCGCCGGCTGCTCGCCCTGGAGGAGATCCCCGACACCCCGATCAGCCCGGCCTCGCTCTCCCGCGACCCGGCGGTGGGCGCGGCGTACGCGGCGGACCCGCTGGTCTGGCACGGGCCGATGAAGCGGCCGACCCTGGAGGCGTTCGTGCGGACGCTGGAGACCGTGGCCAAGGGCGGTGACGTCGGCCGGCTGCCCCTGCTGTGGGTGCACGGCGACGACGACCGGCTGGTGCCGCTGCCCGGCAGCCGCGTCGGCGTCGAGCCGCTGAGCGGCGGGAACCTGACCGAGCGGATCTACCCGGGCGCCCGGCACGAGCTCTTCAACGAGACCAACCGGGCGGAGGTCTTCGCGGACGTCACACGCTTCCTGGACGGCGTGCTCGCCGGCTGAGGCGGCGGGGCCCCGGGTGCCGGGGTCCAGCGGGCGTTTGTCCCCCGCTCCCCTTGGGCACCCGCGCCCGCATGGAGTGGTTGCGCCGCGCCGCCTGCGTGGATGAGGACCCCGATCTGTTCTTCCCGGTGGGCACCGCCGGGCCCGCCCTGCGGGACACGGCGGCCGCCAAGCGGGTCTGCGCCGGATGCCCGGTGACCCCCGACTGCCTGGCTTTCGCCCTGGAGTCGGGGCAGACGTCGGGCGTGTGGGGCGGCACCGACGAGGCGGAGCGCGTCGCACTGCTCCGGCTGACCACGCAGTACGCACGTACGCACGACGAAATGAGGGACACCTCATGGCCGACGCCCTCGAACTCGACGCGCTGTGGGAGGACTTCCACCGCGCGGTGAACATGACCTCCGCGGAACTCGCCGACTGGCTCCGGGTGCGCGACTCCGGCGAGCTGACCGAGCCGCTGCCGGACGACGCCGGGCCGCCGCTGGGACAGCACGTCCTCGCCATCCTTCAGAAGCGGCGCACCGACCTGACGGAGGACGACCTGCGGGCGATGCGCAAGGTCGTGGACACCGTGACCTCGCAGACCGACCCCGAGAACGAACCCGAGTCCGAGGACACCCGCCTGCGGCACCGGCTCATGACGGTCGGTCACGACCCGCTGAAGCCGTAGCCGTGGGCCGCGACCAACGGCGGACCGTGCGCGAACTCGTCGGCGCGCACGGGCAGACGTACGCCGACGAGGCGGGCATCCGGCTGAAGGACACCCCGCAGCCGCTGTACCGGCTGCTGGTCCTCGCGCACCTGCTCAGCGCCCGCATCAGCGCCTCCATCGCCGTCGCCACCGCCCGTGCGCTGAGCGAGGCGGGGCTGCGCGACCCGCGCCGTATGGCCGGCGTCGACTGGCAGGAACGGGTGGACGCGCTCGGGCGGGGCGGCTACCGGCGCTACGACGAGCGCACCGCCACCCAGCTCGGCGAGGGCGCGGAACTGCTGACCGAGCGGTGGGGCGGCGACCTGCGCAGGCTGCGCGACGAGGCGGACGGTGACGTGCAAGACCTGCGGCGGCTGCTCCAGGAGTTCCCCGGAGTGGGTCCGACCGGCGCGGACATCTTCCTGCGGGAGGCCCAGCTGGTCTGGCCCGAGGCGGCTCCCTACCTGGACCGCAAGGCCCTCCAGGGCGCCGAGCGCCTCGGTCTGCCCGGCGACCCGGACCGGCTCCTCGCCCTGGCCGGGAAGGCGGAACCGGCCGTTCTCGCGGCCGCCCTGGTGCGCGCGGCGGTGGACAAGGACGTCGCCGAGCAGACCCTCGCCCACGCGGCCTGACCGAACGGGCCGCCCCGGGGGCGCACCGGCGCAGGCGGGCGCTCCTCACCCGGACAGCCCCCTGCGCTGGTGCGCCCCCGGCCCCGGTGATGCGCTGAGGACACCGTTTCCCGTCCCAGGAGGCATCCCGCGATGAGTCGTCGTCCGTCCCACCCCGTCCGTCTCCTGGCCTCCGCCCTGGCGGCGGGCGCGCTGCTGACCACCGCCGCCTGCTCGGACGGCGGGGGTTCGGACGGCGCCTCGGACACCGCCGCCGAACAGGCCGGGATCGCCGAGCGGAACGCGGCGACGCAGACCCCGAGCGGTTCCCCCACGACGTCCCCGACCGGCTCACCCAGCGCCTCCCCGGGCACCCTCACCGAGTCCGGTGCCAAGGCCGCCCTGCTCACCGAGGCCGATCTGGAGGGCGGCTGGAACCAGGTCGAGGACGCGGACAAGTGGCGCGACCGGCTGCTCGTCGGCGAGGTCGACGTGGCCGCCTTCCTCTCCGCGAAGGCCGAGGCGGCGGAGTGCCGGCAGCTGATCGACGGGCTCTACCGCGACAACCTGCTGGGCGAGCCGTCGGGACCGTCCGCGCTCACCGGCTTCGAGCAGGGTGACTCCCGCCTCCTGGAGCAGGTCGCCGGCTACGACCGCGCCGGCCTCGACGACCGCCTGAAGTGGCTGGACTCGCTGCCGCAGACGTGCGACGAGTTCACCGTGACCGACTCCGACGGCAACAAGCGCACGGTCCAGGTGACCGAGGCCTCGGTGCCCGACGTCGGCGACGCCCGCGAGGGCGTGCACGTGACCGTGCAGGGAAACGCCGACGCCACCCCGGTCACGCTCACCCTGGACATCGCCGCCGTACGCGTCGGCACCTCCGCCCTCACCGTCACCAGTGGCGGCCTGGACGGCGGGCAGGCCTCCTCCGTCGAGCGCGGCGTACGCCAGGGCACCGAGCGCCTCCAGACCGTCCTGGACGGCGGGACCCCCTCGCCGCAGCCCACCAACCTGGACTGACGTCCACCGCGGCATCCCGGGCGGCTTTCACCGCGTCGTGCGCACATCCGACGAAACCCGGACAGGGTGATCACCGGACGGCACAATGGTCCGCGACGGACGGCGCACGCGCGAAGGAGCCGAGACGTGAGCGAGAGCGACCCCGTACCCGGCGGGCGCCCGGGTGAGGTCGAGCGGGCCACCGCGCTGAGCGGCGAGCTGACCGGGCAGGGCGTGCACGGCGTCGTGCTGGCGTACGTCGACACGGCCGGGATCACGCGGGTGAAGACCGTGCCCACCGCGAAGCTCGCCTCCGCCGCGGCCTGGGGCGTCGGCATGTCGCCGGTGTTCGACACCTTCCTCGCCGACGACTCGATCGTCACCACGGACGTCCTCGGCTCCCCCGACGGCGACCTGCGCCTCTACCCCGTCCTCGACCGGCTGACCGTGCTGGCGGCACAGCCCGGCTGGGCGTGGGCCCCGGTCGACCGGATCACACAGGAGGGCGCACCGCATCCGGCGTGCGGACGCACCGTCCTGCGCCGGACCGTGGCCGGGGCCGCCGAGCGGCACGGCGTCACCTTCCGGGCCGCCGTCGAGGTCGAGTGGGTCGTGGGCCGGGGCGACGCGGACGGCGACGCCTTCGTCCCGGCCGTGTCCGGACCGGCGTACGGAGCCGCCCGGCAGATCGAGCTGAGCGACTGCGCCGCCGACCTGCTGGCGGCGCTCGCGGCGCAGGGCGTGGACGTGGAGCAGTTCCATCCCGAGTACGCGGCGGGGCAGTTCGAGATCTCGGTGGGCGCGCTCGACCCGGTGGCGGCGGCCGACCACAGCGTGCTGGTGCGGCAGACGATCCGGGCCGTGTCCCGGCGGCACGGGCTGCGCGTCTCCTTCGCCCCGGCGGTTCTCGGCCAGGGCGTCGGCAACGGCGGGCACCTCCACCTCTCCGCCTGGCGCGGCGGGACGAACCTGCACGCGGGCGGTACGGGCCGGTACGGCATGACCTCTGAGGCCGAGTCCTTCGTGGCCGGAGTCCTCGGCCGCCTCCCGGCGCTCACGGCGATGACCGCCCCGAGCCCGGCCAGCCGGCTGCGACTGCGCCCCTCGCAGTGGGCGGGGGTGTTCACCGCCTGGGGCAGGGAGACCCGCGAGGCGGCGCTGCGGATCGTCACCGGAACCGCGGGGATCCGCGACCGCGCGGCGAACCTGGAGGTCAAGCCGGTCGACCTCGCCGCCAACCCCTACCTCGCCCTCGCATCGGTGATCGCCGCCGGCCTGGACGGGCTCGCCTCGTCGGCGCCGCTGCCCGAGGAGATCACCGGCGACCCGGCCCGGCTCGACCCCGCCGACGCGGCGGCCCGGGGCGTGCGGCGGCTGCCGGTCACGCTCGCGGAGTCGGTGGCGGCGTTCCGCGCGGACGAGGTGCTCAGAACCGCGCTGGGCCCGGTGCTGGCCGACGCGGTGGTCGCCGTACGCCTCGGCGAGGCCGGGACGGTCGAGGGGCTGGACGACGAGGGCGTGGCGGCGGCCTACCGCTGGAAGTACTGAGATGGCCGCCGGGCCCGTGCACGAGCGGCTCGCCGCGCTGGAGCTGGTGGACCACCACTGCCACGGCGCGGTCACCGGCGACCTGGACCGCGCGGGCTTCGAGTCCCTGCTCACCGAGGGCGAGGCGTGGCCCGGCGTCTCCCCGTTCGACAGCCCCGTCGGTCTCGCCGTGCGCCGGCACTGCGCGCCCCTGCTGGACCTGCCGCGCCACGCCCCCGCCGACACGTACGTGGCCCGGCGGGCGGAGCTGGGCGCCGCCGAGGTCAACCGGCGGTTCCTGCGGGCCGCGGGCACCGGCGTGTTCTGCGTGGACACGGGGTACGCCCCGCACCCGGTGACGGGTCCGGCCGAGCTGGCCGAGGCGGCGGACGCGACGGTGTACGAGGTGGTCCGGCTGGAGGGCGTCGCGGAGGCCGTGGCGGCGGGCGGTGTCGAGCCGGACGCGTACGCGGAGGCGTTCCGCACGGCCGCGTGGGAGGCGGTGCGGCGGCCGGGCGTGGTGGGCGTCAAGTCGGTCGCGGCCTACCGCACCGGTTTCGCCCTGGACCCGGCCCGCCCCTCGCCCGCCGAGGTCGCGCAGGCCGCCGGGCGCTGGCTCGCGCGCGGCGGCGGGCACCTCGACGACCCGGTGCTCGTGCGGCACCTGCTGTGGACCGCCGTGGACCTCGGGCGGCCGCTGCAACTGCACACGGGGTTCGGCGACTCCGACATCCGCATGCACCGCGTGGACCCCACCCTGCTGACCGACTGGCTGCACCTGACCGCCGGCACGATCCCGGTCCTGCTGCTGCACTGCTGGCCCTACCAGCGCCAGGCCGCCTATCTGTCGGCGGTCTTCGAGCGGGTGTACCTGGACGTGGGGCTCACCCTGCACCACGTCGGTCCCGCCCGGGCGGGTGCGATCCTCGCGGAGGCGCTGGAGATCACCCCGTTCCGCAAGCTGCTGTACAGCTCCGACGCCTACGGGGTGGCCGAGTTCCACCACCTGGGGGCGCTCGCCTTCCGCCAGGGGCTGGCCGGGCTGTTGCAGGAGCGGCTGGACGCCGACGAACTGTCCCTGCCGGACGCGCTGCGCCTCGCCCGGTGGGCCGGGCGGGACAACGCCCGCCGGGTCTACGGGCTCCCCGGTGGTCCCGCGGACGACGGCTGAGCGGGGTGGGACGGGTCACAGTCCCGGAGCGCCGCCCGGGACTCACGAACGGCTGAAAGTATGATCAAGCGATGTCTGACATGACCGAGACCACGCCGGGCTGGCTGACGACGGACGAGCTGGAGATGGCACGCGCCCGCATGCCGATCCTGTACGTCGAGGCCGTGCCCGTACGCGTGGACGACAGCGGCGAAGTCACCAGCGTCGGCCTGCTCCTGCGCATCGGGCCCGACGGGACGGTCAGCCGGACGCTGGTCTCCGGCCGGGTGCTGCACCACGAGCGGGTGCGCGACGCCCTGCTGCGGCATCTGGAGAAGGACCTCGGCCCGGTGGCGCTGCCCCGGGTGCCGACCTCGCTCCAGCCGTTCACGGTGGCCGAGTACTTCCCCACGCACGGTGTCACGCCGTACCACGACCCCCGGCAGCACGCGGTCTCGCTCGCCTACGTCGTGCCCGTGGCCGGTGACTGCCGGCCGCGCCAGGACGCTCTCGACCTGGTGTGGTTCGATCCGCGCGAGGCCCTGTCCGAGGCGGTGCGCAGCGAGATGCCGGGCGGGCACGGGGTGCTGCTGAAGCAGGCGCTGGCGCACGTGGGCTGCGTGGGCTGACCGCTCCCCGGGGCTACTCCTCCGGCCGGTCCCCGTCGCTCAGCTGCGGGTCCAGGTCGTCCCGGAGCAGGCTCCGGGACCCCGTCTGGCCGGTGCGGTAGGCGGAGCGGGCCACCAGGTGGGAGGCGACCGGGCTGGTGAGGAACTGGAAGAAGACGATGAGCGCGAGGGTGCCCACGTCGGTGCCGTGCCGCAGGCGCAGTCCCACCCCGGCGAGGACGAGGAGCATCCCCAGCGTCTGCGGCTTGGTCGCCGCGTGGCTGCGGGAGAGCACGTCGGGGAAGCGGAGCATCCCGATCACACCTAGCAGGCACTGAAGGCAGCCGAGGAGCAGCAGCAGGGTCCCCACCAGGTCGGCGGCCTCGGCCCAGGCGTTCACCGGTGGTCCTGCCTGCCGTCGGGCAGTACGGAGGGCCGGTCGCGTACGGCGATGAAGCGGGCGATGCCCACCGAGCCGCTGAAGCCGAGGAAGGCGAGCACCAGCATCACGGGGAAGTAGAAGGAGTCGCGGTCGTGGGCGGCCTTGACTCCGATGCCGGCGATGATGAGCGCCGCGAGCACGTCGAGGGCGACGGCGCGGTCCAGCATCGAGGGGCCGTACCAGATCCGGTACAGCAGCAGGGCGCCGGCGGCGAGGACCATCACGAGCGAGGCGACGAGCATGGCGTCTTCGACGGTGTGCAGGGTGGTCACGAGGCGGGGTCACCTTCCGGTACGGGACGGGCGGCGTCGGCGATGTCCTCGGCGGTGCCGAAGGCGCGGGCGACGAGTCCCTCCACGCGCCACACCTGCCGCTGGGCGCCCTCGATCTCGCCGGGGTTGGCCGCGTCGAGGACGTGCAGGAACAGCGTGGCCGTCTCCCTGCGCAGCTCGATCACGGAGCCGCCGGGGACGTTGGAGACGGCGACGGCGGTGGCCGTCAGCATGAGGTCGCTGCGCACCCGCAGCGGGACGGCCACGACCGCGGCGTGGTAGGGGCCCTTGGCGAAGATCTGCCGGGTGACCTCGACGCTGGAGGAGAACATGTCGTACAGCAGGTAGGCGGCCAGGCGCAGGACGCCCAGGGGGTGCAGCCGCAGGCCGATGTCCACGGCGGGCAGCGGGAAGGCCAGGCACAGGCAGACCGCGACGAGGACGCCGTTGACGAGGTTGGCCCAGGAGGGGGTGCCCCACAGCAGGATCCAGATGACGGTGAGCCAGCCGATGAGCGGCAGGTCCAGCACGCGCCGGCCGCGGCCCACGCGGAAGGACCAGCTGTAGGGCGAGCGGTCGCGGAAGAGGTTGCTCACCGGCCGAGCACCGCCTCGATGTAGGGGGTGCGGGCGAGCAGTTCGGTGGCGGCGGCCTGGGTGAAGGTGGTGAGGGGGCCGCCGAGCACCGTGTACGACAGGCCGAGGGCGACGGCGGCGCCGGTGGCCGCGAGCATCGGCCAGGGCAGCCGTTTGGTGGTGGTGATGGACTGGCCCAGGAAGCCCGCGGCGACCACGGCGCCCGCAGGGACCGGCAGGTCGCTCCCGGAACCGGTCGGCGTCCCGGAACCGGCCGCCTTGCCGGAACCGGCTGCCCTTCCGGAACCGGTCGGCTCGGAGGAACCGGTCGCTCCGCCCCCCTCCTCGTCGTTGCCTTCCTCGTCGTCGCCCGGCTCGTCGTCCTCGGCGGACTCCAGCACCACGCCCTCCTCCTCGGCCCCGGGTGGCGCGTCGCGCCAGAACGCGAGGTTCCAGACCTTCGCCATGACGTACAGGGTGAGCAGGCTGGTGGCGGCGGACCCGGCGACCAGCGCCCAGGCCCAGGCGCCGCCGGCGTCGATGCCGGCCCGCATCAGGCCGAGTTTGCCGATGAACCCGGACAACGGCGGGATGCCGGCGAGGTTCATGGCGGGCACGAAGAACAGCACGGCGAGCAGGGGCGCCGCCCTGGCCAGGCCACCGAGGCGGGTGAGTTCCGTGGTGCCGTCGCGCCGCTCGATGAGCCCGGCGACGAGGAACAGGGTGGTCTGCACGGTGATGTGGTGGGCCACGTACACGATCGCGCCGCTGATCGAGCCGTGCCCGGCGAGCGCGATGCCGAAGACCATGTAGCCGATGTGGCTGATGAGGGTGAAGGAGAGGACCCGCTTCAGGTCGGTCTGGGCGACGGCGCCCAGGATGCCGACGACCATGGAGGCCAGCGCGGCGAGCATCAGCAGGTCGCCCAGGCGGTGACCGGGGAAGAGCAGGGTCTGGGTGCGCAGCATCGAGTACACGCCGACCTTGGTCAGCAGTCCGGCGAAGACCGCGGTGACCGGGGCGGGCGCGGTCGGGTAGGAGTCGGGCAGCCAGGCCGCCAGCGGGAAGACCGCCGCCTTGATGGCGAAGACCGTCAGCAGCATCGCCTCCAGCAGGGTGCGCACCCCGAGCGGCACCTCTTGCAGCCGCTGGGCGAGCTGGGCGAGGTTCACGGTCCCCGCGACCGCGTAGGTCATGGCGATGGCGATCAGGAAGAGCACGGAGGAGAACAGCGAGATGATCACGTACGTCGATCCGGCGCGGATCCGGGTCGCGGTGCCGCCGATGGTGAGCAGCACGAAGCTGGCGACGAGCATGATCTCGAAGCCGACGTAGAGGTTGACGAGGTCTCCGGCGAGGAAGGTGCAGGAGACGCCGGCCACGAGGATGAGGTAGGCGGGGTGGAAGACGCCGACCGGTGCCTGGTCGTCGCGGTCGGCCATGCCCTGGCCCAGCGAGTACACGAGGACGAGCAGGGTGACGGCGCTGGAGACGGTCAGCATCAGTCCCGCCAGCCGGTCGGCGACGAGGGTGATGCCGACCGGCGGTGCGAAGTCGCCGAGGTGCACGCTGAGCGGGCCGTGCCGGTCGGCGGCCACCATGAGCAGCACGGAGAGCACCAGGACCGCCCCGAGCACGGCGATGCTGATGAAGCGCTGGAGCCGGTGCAGCCGGGGTCCGATGGCCAGCTTCAGGCCCGTGACGCACAGGGGCAGCAGGACGGGGAGCGGCACGAGCGCGTTCAACTGGTTCCTTCCGTGCCGGCGCCCTCGGGGTCGTCGGGCTGGTCGGGCGGCGGGTGGCCGGAGTCCTCGCCGGGGCGGGAGTCGGGTTCGCGGCCGGTCTCCTCGGGGTCGTTGGAGGGCCCGGCGATGCGGGCCGGGGCCGGTCCGGGCCGGCCGGCGGCGTCGGTGGAGCCCAGCTCGCGGCCCTCCCGGTAGTCCTCGGGGTCGGCGCCGAGGATGTCGTTCCAGAGGTTGCCGGAGACCTCGTTGGCGCGGGCCTGGTAGGCGCGTTCCGCGCGGACCCGCCGGCGCAGCCGCTTGCGGGCGGCGCGGTAGCGGGCGCGCTGCTCGGCGTCGGCGCCGCCGTCCCCGGCGCGGGCCTCGCGGTAGCGGTCGCGCAACTCCCCGCGCCGGTCGAGGAACTCGGCGCGCAGGGCGACCAGCCGGTCCTCGGTGTCGTCGCTGATCTCGTCGGAGCCGGTGACCTGGTGGCTGCGGTAGGCCATGGCGAGCAGGAACGCGGTGGTGGCGAGGGTGATGACGATCGCGGTCAGGGCGATGGCCTGGGGCAGCGGGTCGGTGACGCGGTTGCGGATGATGTGCGGGTAGAGCAGCGGTGCGTCGCCCGCGCTGCCGGTGGAGGCGAGGACCAGCAGGTTGACGCCGTTGCCGAGGACGACGGCGCCGAGCAGGATCCGGGTCAGGGACCGGGTCAGCAGCAGGGTGGCGCCGACGGCGTTGAGGACGGCGGCGGCCACCAGGAGGGAGAGGCTGACGGTCATGCGGGGCCCGCCTCCGGGCGCGGGGCGGCCCGTTCGATCTGGCGGTCGATCCGGGCGCCGAGGGCCCGCACGATGTCCAGGACCACGCCGAGCACGAGCAGGTAGACCCCGCAGTCGAAGAGGACGGCGGTGGACAGGTGGGCGTCGCCCCACACGGGCAGGTGGCCGTGCCAGGTCCAGCCGTGCAGCACGGTGCCCTCGCCGAGGCCGCCCAGCGCGACGCCGGTGGACAGGAACAGGCCGAGGCCGGTGAACAGGCCCGGCTTGAAGCGCACGGCGTCGGCGAGTTCGTGCCGCCCGCCGGCGAGGTAGCGGGCGATGAAGGCGACGCCGGCGGTCAGGCCCCCGACGAATCCGCCGCCCGGGAGGTTCTCCGCGCACAGCAGCAGATAGACGGAGAGGACGAGGACGGGGTGGAAGATGAGGCGGGCGACCACCTCGAGGACGAGGGAGCGGCGTTCGGGGGCGAGGGTGGCGCTGGCGGCGAGCCAGGTCCGCTCCGGCGCCGCTTCGTCGCCGCTGGGCAGGCCCGCCGATTCGTACCCGCTCGCCCGCCAGGCGGTGCGCAGTCCGGCGTGCGGGTGGTCGCCGGGCAGCGGCAGTACGGGCTGCTCGGCGCCGTCGGCGCGGCGGTGCAGGTAGATGAGGCTGGTGACCCCGATGGCGGCGGCGGCGAGCACCGCGGACTCCCCCATCGTGTCCCAGGCGCGCAGGTCGACCAGGATGGTGGCGACGACGTCCTTCAGTCCGTGGTGCGCGGTCTCCTCGACCATCGCGGCGCCCGCGCTGTCGGCCCGGCGGTGCCCCGCCATGATCCAGACGACCACGGCGACGGCGGCGCCGCCCGCGAGGGCCACCGGCATCCGCAGCAGACGCCGCCACCGGCTGAAGTTCTCCTCGAAGCGCACCGGCATGCGGCGCAGCACCAGCACGAAGACGATCATGGAGACGGTCTCGACGCAGAACTGGGTGAGCGCGAGGTCGGGCGCGCCCTGGGCGACGAAGAGCAGCGCGGTGCCGTATCCGGTCAGGCCGGCGAACACGACGGCCTTCATCCGGCGCCGCACACGCAGGCACAGCAGGGCCGCGGCGCAGGTCAGCAGGGCGACGGCGGCCTGGGCGGGATGGTCCCAGAGCCTCGGGGCGGGTACTCCGGTCCAGGGTTCGTCCGCGGCGAGCACGGCGACCTGTCCCGCGAGGACCACGCTCATGGTCGTGACGAGATACACCGACAGCGAGCCGCGCTGGACGAGGCCGGTGCACTGGAGGGCGGTGCGCTCCAGGGCGAGCAGCACCCGCCCGAAGACGAGGTCCGCGGAACGCCAGGCGAGCTTCTGGCCGACCCGCGCGACGGGGCTCGCGGCGAGGAACAGCAGGACCCCGCCCGCCCAGGCCGCGCCGGACAGGCCGAGGGCGGGGCCCGCTCCGTGCCACAGCGCCAGGTGGTAGGGGTGTGCGGGCGCGGGGAACTGCCCGGCATACGAGCCCAGCAGGCCCTGGAGCCAGGGCACTCCGGGCCCCAGGACGAGGCAGGCCAGGGCGAGTACGGCGGGCGGCGCGAGGAAGGCCGCCGGCACGCGGTGCGCGTCGGAGTCGGGGAGACCGGGCTTGCGGGCGAAGGCGCCCCACAGGTAGCGCAGGGTGTAGGCGGTGGTCAGGGCCGAGCCGAGGACCGTCGCGGCGAGCGCCCAGCGGTCGCCGGTGCTCCCGTCCAGGAGCGCCTGGAAGGCGGCCTCCTTGGCGGTGAAGCCGAGCAGGGGCGGTACGGCGGCCATGGACGCTCCGGCGGTCACGGCGACGGCGCACACGGCGGGCAGCCGGCGTCCGAGGCCGGAGAGCCGCCGCAGGTCGCGGGTGCCGGTGGCGTGGTCGACGATGCCGGTGACCAGGAAGAGCGGCGCCTTGAACAGGGCGTGCCCGAGGATCATGGCGGTGGCGGCGAGGCCGGTGTCGTGGCCGCCCGCACCGGTGAGGACGGTGAGGAAGCCGAGCTGGCTGACGGTGCCGTAGGCGAGGACGAGTTTCAGGTCGTGCATTCTGAGCGCCCGCCAGCCGCCGAGCAGCATCGTCGCCGAGCCGAGGACGAGCAGGAGCGGGCGCCAGGGTGGGACGTCGGCGAAGGCGGGGGCGAGCCGGGCGACGAGGTAGACGCCCGCCTTCACCATGGCGGCGGCGTGCAGGTAGGCGCTGACCGGGGTGGGGGCGGCCATGGCGTTGGGCAGCCAGAGGCTGAACGGCCAGATCGCGGACTTGGACAGGGCGCCGACGAGGATCAGCACGATCGCCGTGGACAGAGCCGTCGACGGTGGGGGCGGGTCGGCCAGGATCGCCGAGACGCGGTAGGTGCCGGCCTCGTGACCGAGGAGCAGGAGACCGACGAGCATGGTCAGCCCGCCGAGCGCGGTGACCGTGAGGGCCTGGAGGGCGCTGCGCCGGTTGCGCTTGTGGTCGCTGGTCTGGCCGATCAGCAGATAGGAGAAGACGGTCGTCAGTTCCCAGAAGATGTAGAGCAGGACGAGGTCGTCGGCGAGGACGAGGCCGAGCATCGCTCCGGCGAAGGCGAGGAGGTTCCCGGCGAACCTGCCGAGCTGCCGCGAGCGGTCGTCGAAGTAGGAGGCGCAGTAGACGAGGACGAGGGTGCCCACGCCCGCGGCGAGCAGCACCATGAGTTCGGCGAGGGCGTCCAGTCTCAGGGCCCAGTCCACGTGGTAGGCGGGCAGCCAGCGCCGGACGGTGGTGTCGGCACCGCCCGCTGCCGTCGTGCTCCACCGGGTGGCGGCCCAGACGGTCGCCGCGGCGGGCGGCAGGGCCAGTACCAGGAAGGCACGCGTTCCGCACCGTCTCACCAGCGGCGCGGCGAACAGCGCGAGCGCGAAGTGGCAGAGGATGAGCACGGACACCCGACAGTGATATATCGGGCATCTCGCCTCAGCGTCCAGGCACGCCGCAGGGCGAACAATCGAGGGGCGGTTCCGGATCTCTCCGGAACCGCCCCTCGATCAACGACTGTCTCCAGTCGGGACGACAGGATTTGAACCTGCGACCCCTTGACCCCCAGTCAAGTGCGCTACCAAGCTGCGCCACGTCCCGTTGCCCGCCTGACCTGGTGTTTCCCCTGGCCGAACGCGCAGGAAAACCATACCGCACTCGGGCCCGTGGTCGCGCATCGCTTTTCCGGCGCGCGGTCCCGCGGGGTCAGCACTTCTGTGCGCGGGACGGCTCGGGCGCGGCCGGGGTGGCGCTGGAGCCCGCCGCGGTCGCCTCCACCCGGACCAGTCCGCGCACCGCCGGTATCAGCAGGAGGGCCGCGCACACGGCGAAGCTGGTCGCGGCCGCGACGAGCAGGACGTGGTCGGCCCCGAGGGCGGAGGCGGCCGGTCCCGCGAGGGCCTGGCCGACCGGCATCATCGCCAGCGAGCCCGCCACGTCGTAGGCGTGGATGCGGTTGAGGACGTCCGGCGGGACCTGGGTCTGCACGCTGGTCGCCCACATCACGCCCCAGAAGGACATGCCGGCCCCGGCGACGGCGGCCCCGGCCGCCATGGCGGGTACGCCGAGCCCTGCACCGACGCTCGCGGGGAAGGCGGCGAAGCCGACGAGGGCGATCGCGCCGGCCCGGAGCATGCGCAGCGGCCTGAGCCGCAGGGCCAGCAGACCGCCCACGACGGTCCCCGCACCCAGGGCGGAGTTGACCAGTCCGTAGGCGCGCGGGCCGTGCTCCTGTACCACCTCGGTGGCGACCAGGGGAACGGTCGGACCCCAGACGGCGATCATGTAGACGCACCACACGGCTATGACGCTCCACAGCCACCGCCTCGCGAGGAACTCCCGCCACCCCTGGACCAGGTCGGCGCGGAAGGCCCTGCTCCCGCGGCCGGACACCGCCCGGCCGCCCGGTGGGAGCGGGGGCAGCCGGAGCAGCAGCAGGCACAGGGCGCTGAGCCCGTACGTGGTGGCGTGGGCGGCGAAGACCCCGCCGGGTGAGGCGAAGCCGACCAGGAGGCCCGCCACGGCGGGGCCGGCGAGCTGGGCGGCGGACTCGGCGACGCGTATCGCGCCGTTGGCGCCCTGGACGTCGGAGGCGAGCCGGGGGACGGTGCTGGCGACACCGGGCTGGAAGACGGCGCCCGCGACGCCGTTGGCGAATCCGATGGCGCAGATCTGCCAGAGCACGACGTGGCCGGAGAAGAACAACGCGGCGGCCAAGGCCTGGGTGCCGAGCCGCACCAGGTCGGCGCCGATCATCAGTTTGCGGGTGCTGAAGCGGTCGGCGAGGACGCCCCCGAACACGACCAGACCGGCGAAGGCCGCGGCCGTGGCGGCCATGGCGAGGCCCACCGCGCCTGCCCCGTACCCGTGTTGCAGCAGGCCGGCGGCGAGGGCGACGGGCAGCATGGTGTCGCCCAGCCGGGCCACGGCCCGGGCGGTGAAGAACAGCGCGAAGTCCCGCGACCAGACGGCTCGCGCCGCGGCCGGACTCCCGCCCGCGGGCGCGCCCTCGTGCCCGGTCTGTGACGATGTACCGGCCATCCCGCGCTCTCCCCTCCCCCGCCGGCCCCCCACCGGCGAACCGCCCGTGCACCCCGTCGATCCCGCTCGCACCGTACGTCCGACAGCCGGAACCCCCCTCCGGTCCCGGCTGTCGCGCACGTCTTCGGATCATGCCACGGGGCACTGACAACGCCCGAGGGGTTTTCAGCCCCCGGCGGGCAGGCCCAGCCGGGGGTGGGCCTCCAGCAGCCGGGTCGGAGCCGCCTGCCGCCAGGAGTCGGCGAGGATGTCGCGCAGTTCGTCCTCGCCCTCCAGGGCGGCCAGCCTGGCCCGTACCCAGGCGAACTGGGCCTCGTGTCCGGCGATCCAGAACTTCCCCGGCTCCGCCAGCACCAGTTCGTCGCGCTCCTCCTTCGGGCAGCGCACCGCGAGGGAGGTCTCCTCCTCGGGCAGCGTCGCGAACATCTTTCCCGCGACCCGGAAGGTGGGCATGCTCCAGGCGATCTTCTCCGTCGTGTCCGGCAGGGACAGGGCGATACGGCGTACGTCTTCTGCGTCCGGCATGTCAGGGACGGTATCCGCCCGCACTGACAACCGCCGTGTCACCGGCCCTTCAGGTCCGGGCCGCCTCGCCGAGCGCGTCGAGGACGGGCCGGATCAGCGGATGCTCCTCGGCTCCCCGGCGTACGGCCGCGAAGACGCGGCGGGTGGGCGCGACCCCGTCGACGGGGCGGACGACCACGCCGGTGAGGTCGGTGCCGTGCAGCGCCGAGCGCGGGACGAGGGCGACGCCGGCATCGGCGGCGGCGAGGGACACCACGGCGCGGAAGTCGTCGGAGGAGTGTTCGAGGCGGGGCTGGAACCCGGCGCTCTCGCAGGCCAGCACGACCACGTCGTGGCACGGGTTGCCCGGGTAGGGGCCGATCCAGGTGTCCTTGGCCAGCTCGGCGAGCGGCACCTCCTCGGCGCCGGCGAGGCGGTGGGCGACCGGCACGACCGCGTCGAAGGGCTCGGCGTACAGGAAGACGTGGGTCAGGCGCGGGTCGTCGGCGGGCGGTGCCCCGCGGTACTCGACGGCGACGGCCACGTCGACCTGCCGGTCGAGGACCATCGGCAGGCTGGCGTCGCCCTCGGCGTCCTGGACGCGGATGCGGATGCCGGGCGCCGACGCGGCGAGGCGGGCCAGGGCGGGCGCGACGACGAGGGCGATGCCGGTCGCGAAGGAGGCGACCGTGACCGTGCCCGCCTCGCCCGAGCCGTACGCGGCCAGCTCGGCCTCGGCCCGCTCCAGCTGGGCGAGGACGGCGTTGGTGTGGCTGAGCAGGATTTCTCCGGCCGGGGTCAGCCGTACGCCCTTGGCACCGCGCTCGACCAGGCGGTGCCCGGTCTCCTGCTCCAGCGCGGCGAGCTGCTGGGAGACCGCCGACGGGGTGAGGTACAGCGCGGCGGCCGCCGCCGTCACGGTGCGGTGGTCCGCCACCGCTCGCAGGATGTGCAGCCGCCGCGCCTCGATCATGGGATCGATTCTCTCAGGTCACCGAGGGCTTCTAGGACGACGGGGCCTGGGCCGCGAGCTGCGTCCTGGCCGCGACGAAGGCGTCCACCGCGCGGTTCACGTCGTCCGTGGAGTGGGCGGCGGACAGCTGGACGCGAATGCGGGCCTTGTCCTGCGGGACGACCGGGTAGGAGAAGCCGATCACGTACACGCCGCGCTCCAGGAGCAGCTCGGCCATGCGGCCCGCCTTCGACGCGTCGCCGATCATGACGGGCGCGATGGCGTGGTCGCCGGGGAGGATGTCGAACCCCTCCTCGGTCATCCGGCGGCGGAACAGCGCGGTGTTCCCGGCGAGCCGCACGCGCAGGTCGTCGGCCGACTCCAGCAGGTCGAGCACCTTGAGGGAGGCGGCGGCGATCACCGGGGCGAGGGTGTTGGAGAAGAGGTACGGGCGGGAGCGCTGGCGCAGCAGGGCGACGATCTCGGCGCGGGCCGCGACGTAGCCGCCGGAGGCGCCGCCGAGCGCCTTGCCGAGGGTGCCGGTGATGATGTCGACGCGGTCCATGACGCCGTGCAGCTCGGGGGTGCCGCGGCCGCCGGGGCCGACGAAGCCGACGGCGTGCGAGTCGTCGACCATGACCATGGCGCCGTAGCGGTCGGCGAGGTCGCAGATCTCGTCGAGGGGGGCGACATAGCCGTCCATGGAGAAGACGCCGTCGGTGACGATCAGCTTGCGGCGGGCCTCGCCCGCGGCCTTGAGCTGCGCCTCCAGGTCGGCCATGTCGCGGTTGGCGTAACGGAACCGCTTGGCCTTGGACAGCCGGATGCCGTCGATGATCGAGGCGTGGTTGAGGGCGTCGGAGATCACCGCGTCCTCGGGGCCCAGCAGGGTCTCGAAGACGCCGCCGTTGGCGTCGAAGCAGGAGGAGTAGAGGATCGTGTCCTCCTGGCCGAGGAACGCGGAGAGCCGGGCCTCCAGTTCCTTGTGCACCTCCTGGGTGCCGCAGATGAAGCGCACGGACGCCATGCCGTAGCCCCAGCGGTCCAGCGCCTCGTGGGCGGCGGCTACGACCTCGGGGTGGTCGGCGAGACCGAGGTAGTTGTTGGCGCAGAAGTTGAGGACCTCGCCGGGGCGGCCGCCCGCCGTGACGTTGACGGTCGCGGACTGCGGGGTGCCGATGACGCGCTCGGGCTTGTGCAGGCCGGCGGCGCGGATCTCGTCGAGGGTGGCGCGCAGGTCGTCGCGCACGGAGTCGAACATCTCAGAAGCTCCTAAGGGTACGTACGTGCGTCTTCACGCGGTCCAGTCCAGGATGACCTTGCCGCCCCTGCCGCTGGCCGCGTCGGCGAACGCGGCCTCGAAGTCGCGGTGGGAGTAGCGGCCGGTGATCACCGGGGCGAGGTCGAGGCCGCCTTCGAGCAGCACGGACATGGCGTACCAGGTCTCGAACATCTCACGGCCGTAGATGCCCTTGACGGTGATCATGGAGGTGACGACGCGGGCCCAGTCGACCGGGAACTCCTCGGCGGGCAGGCCGAGCATGGCGATCCGGCCACCGTGCGTCATGTTGGCGATCATGTCGCGCATGGCCTCGGGGCGGCCGGACATCTCCAGGCCGATGTCGAAGCCCTCGCGCAGGCCCAGCTCGCGCTGTCCGTCGGCGATGGTCGCGGCCGAGACGTTCAGGGCGAGGCTGACGCCGACCTTGCGGGCCAGCTCCAGCCGCTCCTCGCTCACGTCGGTGATGACGACGTTGCGGGCGCCCGCGTGCCGGGCCACGGCGGCGGCCATCAGGCCGATCGGTCCGGCACCGGTGATGAGGACGTCCTCGCCGACCAGCGGGAAGGACAGGGCGGTGTGCACGGCGTTGCCGAACGGGTCGAAGATCGCGGCGACGTCGAGGTCGACGGGGACGCGGTGCACCCAGACGTTGGACGCGGGCAGGGCGACGTACTCGGCGAACGCCCCGTCCCGTCCGACGCCGAGACCGACGGTGGCGCGGCACAGGTGGCGCCGGCCGGCCAGGCAGTTGCGGCACTTGCCGCAGACCAGGTGGCCCTCGCCGCTGACCCGGTCGCCGGCCTTGATGTCGGTGACGTCGCGCCCGGTGTCGACGACCTCGCCGACGAACTCGTGGCCGACCACGAGCGGGGTGCGGATGGCCTGCTGCGCCCAGCCGTCCCAGGCCCGGATGTGCAGGTCGGTGCCGCAGATGCCGGTGCGCAGCACCTTGATGAGGACGTCACCGGGCCCGATGGTGGGCTCCGGGACGTCGGCGAGCCACAGCCCGGGCTCCGCCTTCTCCTTGACCAGCGCCTTCAACGCTACGGCTCCTGACGGGGGTGAGGTCCCGGCGGTGGGCATGCCGAAGCGGCCCGCGTCCGGGAAGGGGAGGGTGATCGCACAGCAATCTGCCGTACGGAACCGTCCCCGGTCCATCGAGCCTTTCTTAAGCCCGGCCGCAGCTTTCCTTCACGCACCCCGTCCTGCGAGGGCCTGCACGCGCCCGCCGCTCACAGGGGAAACCCGTCCTCCGCGCTGCGCTCGATGCGCCGTACGAGGTCGGCGGCCGTCGACTTGATCGTCGCCAGGCCCTCGGTCCCCCAGGTCCGGGGCCGTACGTCGGCGGCGGACACGGTGCCGAGGACCGTCCCCGTGCTGTCTATGAGCGGGGCGCCGAGGTAGGAGCGGATGCCGAACGCGTCGACGACGGGGTTGCCCGCGAAGCGCGGGTAGTCGCGCACGTCCTCCAGAACCAGCGCCTTGCGCCGGACCACCACGTGGGGGCAGAAGCCGTGGTCGCGGGGCTGGACCCGGCCGAACTCGGGACCGGTCCCGTCCGCGCGCGTCACCGGAGGAACGTCCGGCACCCGCAGGCCCGCGAAGAACTGCCCGCCCTCGACCAGGAAGTTGACCATCGCGTACGGCGCCTCGGCGAGGCCGGCGAGGTGCGTGGCGAAGGCATCGAGAGCCGGATCGGCGCGTTCCGCGAGCCCGAGCCGGCGCAGCCGTCGTACCCGCTCGGGGGCCTCCCGGTCCTCGGGGGTGAGCAGCAGACGTCCGGCCGGGCGGGGCGGGTCGTAGCTCATGGGCGGACTCCGGCGCCGAACCCCGGGGCGGGGGCCGGCGTGTGGGCGATGAGGTGGCGTACGAGGGTGAGCAGCGTCTGGACGCCGGAACTGGAGATCCGCGCGTCGCAGCGCACGATCGGGATCTCGGGGTGGAGGTCCATGGCCGCGCGCACCTCCTCGGGGTCGTAGCGGTGGGCGCCGTCGAACTGGTTGATCGCGACGACGAAGCCGAGGCCGCGCTCCTCGAAGAAGTCGACGGCGGCGAAGGACTCCTCCAGGCGGCGGGTGTCGGCGAGGATCACCGCCCCGAGCGCTCCTTCGCACAGTTCGTCCCACATGAACCAGAAGCGTTCCTGGCCGGGCGTCCCGAAGAGGTACAGGACGTGTTCGGAGTCGAGGGTGAGGCGGCCGAAGTCCATGGCCACGGTCGTTTCGAGTTTGTTCTCGATTCCGTCGAGGTTGTCGGTCGCGGCGCTGACCGTGGTGAGCAGTTCCTCCGTGCTCAGCGGCGCGATCTCGCTGACCGCACCGACGAAGGTCGTCTTGCCGACGCCGAATCCGCCCGCCACGAGGATCTTCAGGGCGGTGGGAAACGGGTCGGCGCCTTCGCCGTGTACGTGGTCAGAGCTGTCGTCGTAGTCCATCGAGCACTGCCTCCAGAAGGGCCCGGTCCGTGGGATCGTGGTGGAACGCGGCGGGGGGTTTGGTGGTCAGCGCGCCGCAGTCGACGAGGTCGGAGAGCAGCACCTTGGTGACCGCCACCGGCAGCCGCAGACGGGCGGCGAGTTCGGCGACCGCGAGGGGCGCCCGGCACAGGTCGAGTGCCTGCGTGTGCTCGGGTCCGAGGTAGCCGAGGGGGGTCGCCCCGGTGGCCATGACCTGGGACATCAGGTCGAGCGCGACGGTGGGCCGGGTACGGCCGTTGCTCACGGTGAAGGGGCGCACCAGCCGTCCGGCCGCGTCGTCGAGCCAGGGCCCGTCGCCGGCCGCGGCCACCGTCAAGGCCTCATCGCCGGGGGTTCGACGGTGTGCTGCCGGGGCGCGGTGACCAGGTAGGGGCGGACGCTCTTGACCAGCATCGCCATCTCGTAGCCGAGCACGGCCGCGTCGGCCTCGCGGCCGGCCAGCACGGCGAGGCAGGTCCCGGAGCCGGCGGTGGTGACGAAGAGCAGGGTCGAGTCGAGTTCGACGACGACCTGCCGCACGTCACCTCCGTCGCCGAAGCGGACACCGGCGCTGCGGCCGAGGGAGTACAGGCCGGAGGCCAGGGCCGCCATGTGGTCGGCGCTGTCGGCATCGAGGCCGTGGACGGACTTCACCAGTCCGTCGGCGGACAGCAGTACCGCGCTGCTGGTGTGCGGCACGCGCTGGACGAGGCCGCTCATCAGCCAGTCGAGGTCGGACACGTGGCCGGTCGGCGCATCGCTCGCCATGGTGGATCGACTCCTTGGGGTACGAAGGTCTGCGGGAGCGCTGGTCGTGTGGGTGGGGGTGGTCATTCGGACGGCGCACCCGGGTCGCCGTGGGTCGCTGTCAGGGGCGCCGGTTCGATGGGCGGCCGGCCCTCGGCGAGGCCGATGCCCCGCTGGAAGGCCGCCATCAGGCCCGGGTCGTGCCCGGCGTACTGCTCGGGTTCCTGGCGGGGAGCGGGGCCGCCGCGCAACTGGGGTGCGATGTGCTCCTGGGCACGGCGGCGCGGCAGTTGGGGCTTCCCCATGGTGCCGCGCACCGCGCTGTGCCTCGGGACGGGCGGGGCGGCCTCGTGTTCGGCGAGGACTCCCCGGTCCTCGGGCCGCACACCGGGTACCGCGTCGGCCGGGGTGGGCCTGTTCCGGTGCGTGCCGCGCACGGGCAGGGGCGCGGGTTCGCCGGTGGCCCTGCGGGACGCGACCGGACCGGGCTCCTCGGGGGCGGGGACGGGAGCGGGCGAGGGCAGCGGCACGGCGGGAGCGGGGGGCACCGGCGCCGGTGCGGCCGGAGCGCGTACGTCGAAGGCGGGGGCGTCGAGCGCGGGGGCGTCGAAGGCCGGTGCATCGAAGGCCGGTGCATCGAAGGTCTGCGGGTCCAAGGCCGTGGCGTCCAAGGCCGAGGCGTCCAAGGCCGAGGTGTCGAAGGCCGAGGTGTCGAAAGCCGTGGCGTCGAAGGCCGTGGTGCCCAGGACGGGTACGTGCGCGGGGGTGGCGGACGTGTCCGGCGTCTGCGGCGCCGCGGGAGACACGGCCCGCAACTGCTGCCGGGCCGGCGCCACGGGCACCGTCCCGGCGCCGGTGGCCTGGGCGGGGCGGAGGGCGTCCCCGGGGAGCGCGCCCGGCTCGGTGCCCAACAGCGCCTGCGGCACCACGAGTACGGCCTGGACTCCGCCGTAGATGTTGGACTGGAGCCGGACGGTGATCCCGTGCCGCTTGGCGAGCTGGGAGACGACGAAGAGGCCGATGCGCCCGTCCGCGAGCAGGCGGGCGACGTTGACCTGGTCGGGGTCGGCGAGCAGGGCGTTCATCCGGTCCTGCTCGCCGACGGGCATGCCGAGTCCGCGGTCCTCGACCTCGACGGCGAGGCCCGAGGTGACGAGGTTGGCGCGCATCAGCACCTGGGTCTGCGGGGCGGAGAACAGGGTGGCGTTCTCGACCAGTTCGGCCAGCAGGTGGATGACGTCGGCGACGGCGTGGCCGCGCAGGGTGCCGTCGATCGGCGGGACCAGCCGGACCCGGGAGTACTGCTCGACCTCGGCGATGGCCGAGCGCAGCACCTCGGTCATGTCCACCGGGTTGCTCCACTGGCGGCGCGAGACGGCGCCGCCGAGCACGGCGAGGTTCTCGGCGTGGCGGCGGATGCGGGTGGCGAGGTGGTCGACGTGGAAGAGGCCCTTGAGGAGGTCGGGGTCCTCGATCTCGTTCTCCAGCTCGTCCAGGATGGAGATCTCCCGGTGCACCAGGGACTGGAGGCGCCGGGCGAGGTTGACGAAGACCTCCAGCTTCTGTTCGCTGCCCGCCTGGCTGGAGAGCTGAGCGGCCCGGACGACGGCGGTCACGGCCCCGTCGTGGGCGCGGGAGAGGTCGGCGGCGAGCAGCTCGAAGTCGTCGGCGTCGTCCGGCGGCCCGCCGCGCGGTGTGCGCGGGGACGGTGTCTCGCCCCGGCGCAACGCCTCGACGACGGCGCGCAGATCACCCTCGTGGCGCGCGGTGCCGCGGCGCAGGGCACCGACGCGGTCGTGCACCGACCGCGCCGCGCGGCCGGCGGCGACGGCGGCGATGACGACGGCCGCGACGGTCACCGAGACCGCCCCGGCGAGCACGCCCCACAGGACCGGACCGGGCCGGGCGCCGGTGGACCGGACGGTGAACAGGACGACCGCGCAGCCGCTGAGGGCGACCGCGACCGGCGGCAGTACGGCGAGCCGCAGGAGTTGGGGCCGTATGTGGGTCTCGGGCAGCGCGGCGGTGGTACGCGGGGCCGGCCGGCCGTGCCGCCCGCCCTCGCGGCGGTCTGCGCGCGCGGCCGGTGCGCGGAGGTGAGACATCGGTTTCCTCGTACTGGTCCGTGTACTGGTTGGTCGGCCCTACGTCGCCCGACGGACACTGACAGTAGTCGCCTGGCCCTCATGTGCGGTGGGCAGTTGCCAAAGTCCCCCGGACAACGTCCCGCTCTGGTATGAGGCCTCGTACGACAGACCGATAAGCCGGATACGCAACCGTTCGGTCATGGCAAAGAACCGGTCCGACTCGATCAAAAGCAGTCACCGTCAGTGACCGGCAAGCAGGAGC
Source organism: Streptomyces coelicoflavus (assembly GCF_045041415.1). NCBI lineage: Bacteria > Bacillati > Actinomycetota > Actinomycetes > Kitasatosporales > Streptomycetaceae > Streptomyces > Streptomyces coelicoflavus. The sequence goes on from NZ_CP108218.1 coordinate 831,172, forward strand.
GCCGAGGGCGCTGGCGGGCCCGCGCGGCCGGCGTCCCATAAAAATACGCACGACCGTTCGTGCTAATGTGACGCCTCCCTTGCGTCGATGGAGGAGCAGCGGACATGAAGCTCAGCGAGACAGTGCCGGGTGTCGCCCTGAACGCCCTCTCCCGCGTTGCCGCGCGGCCGGCGGGCGCGGCCACGTTCGCCCTGTTCCACATGCCCCTCGCACGCAGCGCGGCCCGGCCGGCCGAACGGGAGCTGATCGAACGGGCGCGCGTCGGCCGGGTGGACTTCGAGGGCAAGCACGCCGTCACCTACGAGTGGGGCGACGGCACGCGCACCGCCCTGCTCGTGCACGGGTGGCAGTCGCGGGGCTCGCGACTGTCCGACCTGGTCACGGCGTTCCTGGACCGGGGATACCGCGTCGTCGCCTTCGACGCGCCCGGGCACGGTGCCGCCTCCGGCCGCAGCGCGACCATCCTCGACTACCGCACCGTCCTGACCACGCTCAACGAGCGGTACGGCGCGTTCGACGGCCTGGTGGCCCACTCCCTGGGCGCACTGGCGGCGTTCTTCGCGCTGCGGCACGGGGTGAAGGCGGAGCGGATCGTCACCATCAGCGGAGTCTGCGACTTCGACCACCTGGTCGACGAGTTCGCCACCGCGCTCGGGCTGCGCCCCCGGCTCAAGGCGGAGCTGCACCGGCGGATCGCGCGCGACCTCTTCCCCGGCCTCCCGGCGGACCGGTCACCCTTCTCCGCGGCGCACACCGCCGAGGAGGTGGACGCGCCGCTCCTGGTGATCCACGACGCGGACGACACCCGGATCGGGGTCGGGCAGGGACGGCGGCTGGCCGGCGCCTTCGGCGAGCGGGCCCGCCTGGTGGTCACCGGTGGGCTCGGACACCGGCGCATCCTCGGCGACCCCGAAGTCGTCCGGGCCTCGGTGGACTTCGTCGAGCACGGGCCCGGCCCGTCCCACCCGCCACGGCACTAACCGCACGGACGTCCGCCCATTCGCTACACTCGAGTAACCTCTTCGCCGCCGAGGGGTCAAGCCCGGGAGAGCAGGTAAGGCATGGGCACGACTGAACGCATTGACGGCCGAATCGCGCGGGGCAACCAGACCCGCCGGCTGGTCCTCGGGCGCGCCGTGGAGACCGCTTCGGTCGAGGGCCTGGAGGGGCTGTCCCTGGGGCGACTGGCGAGCGAACTCAAGCTGAGCAAGAGCGGTGTCTTCGCCCTGTTCGGCTCGAAGGAGGACCTCCAACTCGCCACCGTCCGGGCGGCGATCGACGTCTACCTGGGCGCCGTGGTCCAGCCGGCCCGCGACCTGCCGCCCGGCGCCGGCCGCCTGTGGCGCCTGTGCACCGGCTGGCTCGCCTACTCGCGCGACCGCGTCTTCCCCGGCGGCTGCTTCTTCTACTCGGCCACCGCCGAGTACGACGCCCGCGAGGGCAAGGTCCACGACATGCTGGCGAGCGCCCGGACCAACTGGCTCGCGTACGTGGAGCAGACGGCTCTCGAGGCCCGGCAGGCCGGTGAGATCACGGAGGGGACGGACGTCTCCCAACTCGCGTTCGAACTCGTCGCCCTCCTGGAGATGGCGAACGCCGAGTCGGTGCTGCACAACGAGTTCACCAGCTACGACAAGGCGGGCAGGGCCATCCTGTCCCGCCTGCGCGCCGTGACCACCGACCCCGCGCTGCTGCCCGACAGCCCCTGACCTCCTCCCCGGCCTCCCCCCGTCCCCGACACCGACGTGACCTGGGATCAGCCACCCGCGAGATCGAGGTCCCCCTTGCTCGTCCCGGCCACGCCCTCGACGACCCGGGGACGCCGCCACGGGTGCGCGATCGGTGCCGACACCGCCCGCCACCACGGCTCCACCGGCAGCTTCCCGGCCGGCTCGAACGGCTCGCCCGGCCGCGGGAACGCCACCGCCTGCCCGGCCTCCCCGGCCGCGTCCTCGGTCCACTCCCCCGGCTCCGCCCATGCGTGCGGCGCCAGGTTGAAGGTCCCCCAGTGGATGGGCAGCAGGGCGCCGTGCGGCGCACCGCCCTGGAGGTCGAGGTGGGCACGGACGCCCTCCTCGGGGGTCATGTGGATGTCCGGCCAGAACTCGGCGTACGCCCCGAGCTGGATCATCGTGGCGTCGAACGGGCCGTGCGCGGCGCCGATCTCCCGGAAGCCGTCGAAGTAGCCGGTGTCCCCGCTGTGGTAGACGCGGTGTTCCTCCCCGGCGACGACCCAGGACGCCCAGAGGGTGTGCTGGGTGTTGCGCAGCCCCCGCCCGCAGAAGTGCCGGGCCGGGGTGGCGGTGAGGGTGAGGTCGCCGACGCGGGTCGACTCGTGCCAGTCCAGCTCGCGCAGCCGGCCGGCGGGGACGCCCCAGTGCTCGAGGTGGGCGCCGACGCCCAGCGGCACGGCGAACACGGTGTCCGTGCCGGCCAGCGCCTTGATGGTCGGCATGTCCAGGTGGTCGTAGTGGTCGTGGGAGATGACGACGACGTCGACGCGGCCGAGGGCGGCCAGCGGCAGGGGGGCCGGGTGCAGGCGCTTGGGGCCGGCGAAGGGGAACGGGGAACAGCGCTCGCCCCACACGGGGTCGAAGAGCACGCGCTGCCCGTCGATCTCGGCGAGCACGCTGGAGTGGCCCATCCAGGTCAGCCGGAGCCCGGTGGCGGGCGGCCGGGCGAGGTCGGCGAGGGTGGTGGCGTGCACCGGCACCGTGCCCTCGGGGGCCCGCCGGGCCCGCGCCTCCTTGTTGAAGTAGATCTTGGCGAATTCGGTGGCCGAGCCCGAGGGACGGGTCCGGGCGGTGCCACCGGGGTTCTGGAAGACCCCGTCGCGGAAGTGGGGCGATCTGCGGATGCGCGCCATGCGCTCGCCGCCCGGGTCCGCGCCGAAGGCCGCGGGCCGCGGCACGCTGAACCCGGGACTCGGGAAACGGAAAGCGGCCACGGTACCTCCAGGTGGAGTGGATCAGGCTCTCATTGTCGTCGTCACGTGCTACGTCACCTCGAACGACGGACGTCACATCCGTGTTCCCGGGTCCGCGCCGGACCGGGAGCGCCTCACAGCGCGTCCGGGGGCCTGTATAGGGTGACGTGTGTGGGGAGAGTCCGGTTGAGCGTGGCCGAGCGGCGCGAGGAGCTGTTGCGCGCGGCGGTGGAGCAGATATCGGCGCGGGGCGTGGCGGCGGTGCGGATCGCCGACGTGGCCGCCGCGCTCGGTGTCAGCAACGCCCTGGTGCTCTACCACTTCTCCACGAAGGAGCGGCTCGTCGCCGCCGCGTTCACCCACGCCGCCGAGGCCGATCTCGCCCATCTGCGCGGGCTGCTCGCCCGTCGTACGTCGGCGCTGCGCCGGCTGCGGGCGGCCGTGCGCTGGTACGCGCCGACCGGTCAGGCCAAGGGCTGGCGGCTGTGGATCGAGGGCTGGGCGGCGGCCCCGCGGGAACCCGCGCTGCGGGAGGTCACGCGCGAGCTGGACCGCCAGTGGAAGACGGCGATCGCCGAGGTCATCGAAGAGGGTGCGGCCGCCGGTGAGTTCTGCTGCCCCGAGCCGGACGCCGCCGCGCTGCGCCTGACGGCGCTCCTGGACGGCCTGGCGGTGCAGCTCACGTCGTACGCGGGCACGGTGTCGCGGGCCCGGGCGCAGCAGTGGGTGGACGAGGCGCTGGCCCGGGAACTGGGCCTGGAGCGAGCGGCCTTGACGGCCACGCGACGCTAGGGCGTGTGTCGAAAGTGGATCTTGGACGTGAAATGATCTTGCTTCGTGGCACGTGGAGATCTGATCTGACGGAAGCACAGTGGGCCCGGCTGGAGCCGCTGCTGCCCAAGGGCACGAAGCCGGGTCGGCCGCCGATATGGACTCGGCGGCAACTGATCGACGGCATACGGTGGCGAACCCGGACCGGGACGCCGTGGCGGGATGTCCCGGAGCGATACGGTCCTTGGGGCCGGGTGTACGACCTGTTCCGCCGCTGGCAGAGGGACGGCACCTGGAAGCGCGTCTTCACCGAACTGCTGGCCCAGGCCGACGCGAAGAACCTGATCACCTGGGACATCAACGTCGACTCCACCGTCTGCCGGGCCCACCAGCACGCAGCCGGGGCAAGGAAAAGGGGGACCTGCAGAAGGAGCCGCCCGGCGGCATCGCCGTCGAGCCGGACGACCACGGACTCGGACGCTCGCGCGGCGGCCTGACCACCAAGCTGCACTTGGCTGTCGAGCAGGGCCAGAAGCCCATGTCGATCGTGATCACGGCCGGGCAGCGCGGAGACTCCCCGCGGTTCGAGCCCGTCCTGAAGGCCATCTGCGTGCCCCGCATTGGGCCGGGCCGGCCCCGCACCCGGCCCGATCGCGTGCGGGCGGACAAGGCGTATGCCTCTCGCAAGAACCTCGCCTACCTGCGGCGACGCGGGATCCGCTGCACGATCCCGGACAGGGCCGACCAGCTCCGCAACCGCAAGAAGCGCGGCTCCCACGGTGGCCGGCCTCCGAAGTCCGACAAGATCGACTATCGGGAGCGGCATGCGGTCGAGTGCGGGATCAATCGCCTCAAGCGTCACCGCGCGGTCGCCACCAGGTACGAGAAACTCGCCGTCCGCTACGAGGCGATCGTCCTCGTCGCGGCCATCAATGAGTGGCTGTGACCAGCACATTCGATACATGCTTAGCGCAGGCTGGACATTCGAGCGTCGTGACGGTCCAACAGCCTTGGGTCTGCCGCGCGCAGAATGGCGGCATGACGGAACACAACGCTGACTACACGCGCGCTCTGAACAACGCCGAGAAGATCCTTGGTTTCAGCCTGGCGCCGTATGTCGATCCAAGGCCGGCGGAACCCGCCAACGCCTACGACTTCACACGGATCGCGACCGAACACGCCTTCAATGACGCATGGACTCGCAGCGAGCACCTCGACCTCCGCACCCGCGCCCTCATCTCGGTCACCATCACAGCGAGCCTGGGCATCCTCGAGCCGCTCCGGGGTCAGTTGCGTATCGCTCTGCACAACGGCGTGACCAAAGAGGAGATCGTCGAAGCCTTCATCCAGATGGCCGTCTACGCGGGTGTGGCTCGCGCGTTCGAAAGCTACGCCGTCGCACGCGAGGTCTTCTCCGAACACGACGAAGCGGACTCGCCTCAGGAGAACTGAGAACTGAAGCGCCGACGTCCGCCGCGTCCGCTGGATAACGGCAGTACATAACCGGTCCTTGCCTCCGACCGCACGGCCGTCGCGGCCGCGACCGGGACCGTCGAGAGACCGAGGCCGATGCCTGAGCAGCGTCATATGACGAGGAGGGGGCACCGACTACGCGGTGGCACAAGATCCACTTCTGATACACGCCCTAGGGGACGCCGCGCGGGCACCGGCCGCCCGCTCCCCTCCTCCGGCCCTCAGGCCACCGCGGCGATCCGCGTCTTGATGTCGTCCGGCGACAGCGTTCCCTTGGCCGTGACGTGGTCGCCCGACGACTCGCCGCGCAGTCGGCGTCCGATCCACGGGACCAGGTACTCGCGCGCCCAGTGCACGTCGTCGCGCCGCACGTCCAGCGTGCCGCGGGCCGGAAGGGGCGGCCAGGGCTGGTCCGGGTCTGCCGGGACCGGCAGGCGCAGGGCCTGTCCGGCGCGGAGGGCCACACGCGTGTGGCCCTCCGGCGACAGGTGCAGCCGGTCGGCGTCCCACGCCCTGCGGTCCTGGACGCTCCGCAGCGACCACAGATCGAGCACCGGGCAGCCGTACCGGTCGGCGACGGCCCGGACGTGCCCGTTGTACGTGGCGATCTTGCCGCGCAGATGCTTGAGGACGGGCACCCCACGGGTGTCGAAGCCGGTGGTCACCAGGACGGTGCCGGCCGCGGCGGTCAGCGCGGCCACCGCCAGCTCGAACCGCTCGGCGACCTCGTCGGGGTCGGTGCCGGGCCGGATGATGTCGTTGCCGCCCGCCGCGAACGAGACCAGGTCCGGTGCGAGGGCGACGGCCCGCGGGACCTGTTCCGCCACGATCTGGTCGAGGAGCCTGCCGCGCACGGCGAGGTTCGTGTACGTGAAGTCGCCCTCGGGGCGCCGGTCCGCGAGCAGTACGGCCAGTCGGTCGGCCCAGCCGACGAAATCCCCGTCCGGGCCGCGGTCGCCGACGCCCTCGGTGAAGCTGTCCCCCACCGCCACGTACGACCCGATCACTGCTCTGCTGTCACTCTTCGAATCGTCTGCCACGTCGGCCCATGATTCACCTTGGAATGTGACCTACGCGACCGTAGGAAGGGGTTGACGGTCGGTGAGAAAGGCCACGCCTAAAGTGTTCGTCAATTCCGGAATACGGCGCGGTACTCCGAAGGCGTCGTACACCGAAGACCGGGTACACCGAGGCCCGGGTACGCCGAAGGCCGGACCCGGGGATCGGGGTCCGGCCTTCGGGGCACGGTGGCTGCGCGGAGCCGGACGTCAGACGGAGACGCCGTGCGAGCGCAGGAACGCGATCGGGTCGATGTCCGAGCCGTAGTCCGGCGTGGTGCGGATCTCGAAGTGCAGGTGCGGGCCGGTCACGTTGCCGGTGGCACCCGAGAGGCCGACCTGCTGACCCGCCGTCACCGACTGACCGGCGGAGACGGAGAGCGAGGAGAGGTGGGCGTACTGGGCGTAGTGGCCGTCGGCGAGCTGGATGACGACCTGGTTGCCGTACGCGCCGCCCCAGCCCGCCGAGACGACGGTGCCCGCGCCGACGGCCTTCAGCGAGGTGCCGGTCGGGACGACGAAGTCGGTGCCGGTGTGGTAGCCGCTGGACCACATGCTGCCCGACTGGTGGTACGGGGTACCGACGGTGCCGCCCGCGACGGGGGAGGTGTAACCGCTGGTGGTGCCCGCGGACTGGGCGCCGGTGTCCGTGGCCTCCGAGGACTCCGAGGAGCCGGAGTCGTCCGAGGAGGCCTTCTCGGCGTCCGTCGACTTGTCGGCGGCGGGCTTCTCGGCCGGCTTCTGCGACTGCGCGGCGGACGGCGCCGACGACTTGGCGGCCTGGCCGCCGATCGCGAGCTCGAGACCGGGGTGGATCAGCGACGGGTCGGAACCGACGGCCTCGCGGTTGTCCGCGTAGAGCTTCTTCCAGCCGCCGTCGACGTGCTGCTCGTCGGCGATCTTCGAAAGGTAGTCACCGCTCTTCACGGTGTACGTCCGGGAGTCCGCGTTCTTGTCGGAGCTGCTCGCGGCGGACTTCTTGGCCGACGTCGGAATGGACTGCACGGCCTGCTCGGAAACGGAGTGCGCGGGGGCGGCGTTGGCGGAGGCGGCACCCAGCAGCGGGAGCGCGAGCGCGGCGCCACCGGTTCCGGCGACGGCGATGGTGCGGGTCAGGCGCATGGCCCTGGTACGGCGGTGCTTACCCTTCGCGGGCATGGCGAATTCCTCTCCGGCGCCTGCGAGGTGAGCTGTCGGGTGCGGGCTGGAGATGCCCGGCCGCGCCGAAACGCGGCTTTACCCCAAGCCGTTCCGGGAACCGGAACAGGCAGTTTTACCTGTGGGTCCCCCGCTCCTGCCGTGTACGGGTGGTGGATGAGTGCGGGCTCCGGTCGGCGGCAGGATTAGGCGTCCGTCCGGATCGGTGGTGAACGTAAGGGACCAGGACGCACAGGGACAAGCGCGAGGTTCCGGCGACAGGCGTTTCGATTGATCCTTTATGAAAAAACCGGTGACCCTGCGTCGATTTCCGACCCACTGCTTTCCCTGAATACCCTTGAGAACCAGCCGCATTACGTGAACATGACGGACAACGCTCGGTCACGGATATGACGCTGCTCACGCGCCCCTTATCCACCCTCCGCCATTTCAGGGCCAGTTATTACCAAAGCGCCAATTCGGACAGAATGCCTTTACCGGCCCACAATGGCCCTCTTGAAGCGGCTTTCGCCGGCCGGTCATGCCGTATCGTCGAGTGGTGCCCGCCGGCGAGCAGCGACGGCGGGGCGGAGTGGGAGGAGCCCCCGTGACGCAGCAGGTCCCGTCGACCGAACCCGAGCTGACCGGTGTGCGCAACTTCCGGGACGTGGGCGGACTGCCGACCGTGGACGGCCGGCGGGTGCGGCAGGGGGTGCTGTTCCGCAGCGGCCACCTCGCGCACGCCACCGGCGAGGACGCCGCGTTCCTGACCTCGCTGGGCCTGCACACGATCTTCGACTTCCGCAACGCGGCCGACCAGAAGCTCGACGGCCCGGACGTCGAGCTGCCGGGCGTGCGCAATGTGAACCTGCCGCTGAGCGACCCGGCCGACGGCGCCGAGTTCTGGAAGATGGTCCGTGACGGAGACCTCGACCAGCTGCGGGGCATCCTGGCGGACGGCAAGGGCGCCGACCGGATGATCAACTCCTACCGCCTCATCATGACGGAGCGCACGGCGGAGCACTCCCGGATCCTGCACGCGCTCGCCGAGGACAGCGTCCCCGCGCTGATGCACTGCGCGGCCGGGAAGGACCGCGCGGGCCTGTCGATCGCCGTCACCCTGCTCGCCCTGGGCGTCGAGCGCGAGGCCCTCGTCGAGGACTACCTGAAGTCGAACGCCGCGCACCGCCGCTACAAGGTGCACCGCAGCGGCTCCGCGGCCTCGGCGTACTCACCCGAGGTCATGGAGCTGCTCAGCCCCCTGTTCGACGCGCGCGCCGAGTACCTGGCGGCGGCCTTCGAGACCGTCGAGGAGACGTGGGGCGGCGTCGACGCCTACCTGGAGAAGGGTCTCCGGCTCACTCCGCAGACCCGGGAGCGGCTGCGCGAGCGGATGCTGGACTGAGCCACCCGCTCGCGGACGGCCGGACGGCGCTACTTGGCGCCCACCTCGAACAGCAGGTAGAGGAAGCCGCCGAAGACGTGCCCCAGGGCGATGTAGATGACCAGCCGCACCCACAGGGCGCGCGGGAACTTGTCCTCGATGGCACTCATGGCGTCTCTCCAGGGGTCGGGCCGAGGCACAGCGCGGCCGTCGGGCTCTGCAGCAGGGTGTGGACGAAGAGCAGCTCGACCCCGTCGGGGTCCTGGGCCGCGATCCGGTGCGGGGTCATCGAGTCGAAGTGGGCACTGTCCCCCGCGGTGAGCCGGTGCTCGGTGTCCCCGAGACGCAGTCGCAACCGGCCCCTGAGGACGTGCAGCCACTCCTCGCCGGGGTGCACCCGCACCACGTCGCCCTGGGAGCCGTACGGCACCTGGACGCGCAGGGCCTGCATGCCGCGGCCCGGCGCGCCCGCCTGCCAGTACGTCCAGCCGCCCGCGGCGGTGGGTTCCATGTCGGCGCCGCGCACGACGGCGTCCCGGTCGGCGGCCGTCTCGCCCAGCAGCTCGGCGACGGTCGTACCGTAGACACGGGCGAGCGCGAGCAGCATCGGCAGTGAGGGCTGGCGCTGCCCGGTCTCCAGACGGGAGAGGTGGGCGGGCGACAGCCCCGCGGCGCGGGACGCGGCCTCGAGGGTGAGGGCGGCCCGCCGCCGCAGCTCGCGCAGCTGGGGCGCGACGGCGGCGACCGTCCCCTCGGCGGGGCCGGTCTCGGAGGAGCTCATGGCTCCATTCAGCCCGAAACTTGCCCGCCAGGCAAATTCCTTGCCTCAGAGGCAAACGCCCTCGGGACCTCAGAGGCAAACACGCTCACGGGCCTCAGCGGCGAAGGCCCCCACGGGCTCGCTCAGCGGTTGGCCACCGCCTGCTTGACCAGGGTCTTCCCGAAGTCCCACATGAGGCCGCCCCCATGGTGCGCGTCCTCCATCACCTCCGTGAAGGCGTCGACGAACCGGTCGGCGTCGTCGGTGTCGATGATCAGCGGCGGGATCAGCTTGATCACCTCCAGGTGGTCGCCGGACACCTGGGTCAGGATGCGGTGGCGCTGCAACAGCGGCACGACCACCATCTGCGCGAACAGCCCCTTCCGCGCCGCCTGAAGCATCGTCCAGCGGCTGCGCAGCTTCAGGGAACCGGGCCGGCCGAACTCGATGCCGATCATCAGTCCGCGGCCCCGGACGTCGGCGAGCAGCTCGTAGCGGTCCACCAGCTCGGCCAGCCGGGACTTCAGCCGCTCCCCCACCGCGGCGGCGTTCGCGACGATCTCCTCGTTCTCCATCACCGACAGCACGGCGAGCCCCGCCGCCATGGCCTGCGCGTTGGACCCGAAGCTCGCCGAGTGGACCTGCACGCGGTCCATCGAGGAGTACACCTTCTGGAAGATCCAGTCCTTGCCCAGGGTGGCCCCCACCGGCACGTACCCGCCGGACAGCGCCTTGGCGACGCAGACCAGGTCGGGTTCGACGCCGTCGTCGTGCTGGTAGGCGTAGAACTTGCCGGTACGGCCGAGGCCCGTCTGCACCTCGTCGGCGATCAGCAGCGCCTTGTGCCGGTGCAGCAGCTCCTGTGCGGCGCGCAGGTAGCCGGGCGGGGCCTCGTGCACGCCCTTGCCCTGGACCGGCTCCACGATCAGCGCGGCCACGTCGCCCTTGTTCAGCTCGCGGGCCAGGGCGTCGAGGTCGCCGAGCGGGACGGCGGTGTCGGGCAGCAGCGGCGCGAAGCCCTTGCGGAACGAGTCCTCGCCGTTGACGGAGAGGGAGCCGGTGGTCAGCCCGTGGAAGGCGTGTGAGCAGTACAGGATCCGCCGTCTTCCGGTGGCGTAGCGGGCGAACTTCAGGGCGGTCTCGACGGCCTCGGTGCCGCTGTTGCCGAAGAAGACACGGTCCAGGTGGGGACTGTAGGAGAGCAGCTTCTCCGCCAGCAGGCCGGGCAGCGGCGGGCAGTCGAAGCGGGTCAGGTCGGCGAGCGAGGCGTCGAGGACGTCGTGCAGCGCCTTGCGGACGACCGGGTGGTGGCGGCCCAGGCCCATCACCGCGAACCCGGCGAGCATGTCCAGGTAGTCGTTGCCGTCCGCGTCCCAGAAGTGCGCGCCCTCGGCCCGCTCGTAGACCTTGTCGAAGCCGATGGTGCGCAGCATGCGCGGCTGCTGGTGGTTGAGGTGCTTGGCGTGCAGCTCGTACCGCTCGGCCCCGCGCTCGGCCAAGAGCGCGGTGAGGTCGAACTCCTTGGTCATTCAGTTCTCTCCTTGCGCTGGCATGACGATCCGTCCGTCGCCGGACTGTTCCACTGCGGATCCCCCGGCCCCCTCCTCCACCTGTCCGGCGAGGGCCAGGCTCGCGGCGATCCGCCCGGCGACGTCGACCGGGGTGAGGCCGATGTCCGCGAGCACCTCGGCGCGCTTGGCGTGGGCGAGGAACTGCTCGGGGATGCCGAAGCGGCGTACGGGGACGTCGACCTCGGCGTCGCCGAGCGCCAGGGCCACCGCGGAGCCGACCCCGGCGGCGCGGCTGTTGTCCTCGACGACGGCCACCAGCCGGTGCCCCGCCGCGAGGGGTGCGAGCGCCGGGTCGACGGGCTTGACCCAGCGCGGGTCGACGACGGTGCAGCCGATGCCGCGGGCCTCGAGGAGTTCGGCTGCCCCGAGGCAGACGGGTGCCATCACGCCCACCGCCACGAGCAGCACCTCGGGCCGGTCCGCGGCGTGCAGGACGTCCAGGCCGCCGATCCGGTCGACGGCGGGTACGGCGGGGCCGACGGACTCCTTCGGGAAGCGCAGCAGCGTCGGCGCGTCGTCCACGGCGACCGCCTCGCGCAGCTGGGCGCGCAGCTGGTCGGCGTCGCGCGGGGCGGCGATGCGCAGCCCGGGGACGACCTGGAGGACGGACATGTCCCACATGCCGTTGTGCGAGGCCCCGTCGACGCCGGTGACGCCGGCCCGGTCCAGGACGAAGGTGACCCCACAGCGGTGCAGGGCCACGTCCATCAGGAGCTGGTCGAAGGCGCGGTTGAGGAAGGTGGCGTAGACGGCGACGACCGGGTGCAGTCCGCCGGTGGCGAGGCCCGCGGCGGACACGACGGCGTGCTGCTCGGCGATGCCGACGTCCCAGACGCGGTCCGGGAACCGTTCGGCGAAGGGGGCGAGGCCGACCGGGTGGAGCATGGCCGCGGTGACCGCCACCACGTCCTCGCGTTCCTCGCCGATCCGGACGATCTCCTGACCGAACACCGAGGTCCAGGACGGGCCGCCCGCCGGGCTCAGCGGCTCGCAGGTGAGGGGGTCCATCACGCCGACGGTGTGGAAGTGGTCCTCCTCGTCGCGCAGGGCGGGTTCGTAGCCGCGGCCCTTCTCGGTGAGGCAGTGCACGAGCACCGGGCCGTGGAAGCGTTTGGCGCGGCGCAGCGCCGACTCGACTGCGCGGATGTCGTGCCCGTCGATCGGGCCGAGGTACTTCAGCCCGAGGTCCTCGAAGAGGCCCTGCGGGGCGAAGGCGTCCTTGAAGCCCTTCTTGGCGCCGTGCAGGGCCTCGTAGACGGTGTGCCCCACCACGGGCGTGCGCTGGAGCACGTCCTTGCCCCAGGCCAGGGCACGCTCGTAGCCGTCGGTGGTGCGCAGGGTCGCGAGGTGGTTGGCGAGGCCGCCGATGGTCGGGGCGTACGAGCGTTCGTTGTCGTTGACGACGATGATCAGCGGCCGGTCCCTGGCCGCCGCGATGTTGTTCAGCGCCTCCCAGGCCATGCCGCCGGTGAGCGCGCCGTCACCGATGACGGCGACGACGTGGCCGCGCTCCCCCCGCACCTGGCGGGCCTTGGCGAGGCCGTCGGCCCAGCCGAGGACGGTGGAGGCGTGGCTGTTCTCGATGACGTCGTGCTCGGACTCCTCGCGCGAGGGATAGCCGGACAGGCCGCCCTTGCTCCGCAGCTTGGAGAAGTCCTGACGTCCGGTCAGGAGTTTGTGCACATAGCTCTGGTGGCCGGTGTCCCACAGGATTCGGTCGTCCGGTGACTCGAAGACCCGGTGCAGGGCGACGGTGAGTTCCACCACGCCGAGGTTGGGTCCGAGGTGACCGCCGGTGCGGGCGACCGCGTGCACCAGGAAGTCACGTATCTCGTCGGACAGTTCACCGAGTTCCGCCCCGGTCAGCGCCTTCAGGTCGCGTGGTCCCCGGATGTCCTCCAGAATCGTCACGCTCGGGCCCCCTTCGGTCCGCGTTTCAGCTCACGGTGACGGCCGGCGCCCCCGAGGCGCCGTCCTTCTCCATCTGCTCCGCGATCCTCATCGCCTCCTCGATGAGGGTCTCCACGATCTTCGACTCGGGGACGGTCTTGACGACCTCGCCCTTGACGAAGATCTGCCCCTTGCCGTTGCCGGAGGCGACACCGAGGTCCGCCTCGCGGGCCTCGCCGGGACCGTTGACGACGCAGCCCATGACGGCGACGCGCAGCGGCACCTCCATGCCCTCCAGACCGGCGGTGACCTCCTCCGCCAGCTTGTACACGTCGACCTGGGCACGGCCGCACGACGGGCAGGAGACGATCTCCAGCCGGCGTTCCCTCAGCCCCAGCGACTGGAGGATCTGGATGCCGACCTTGATCTCCTCGACCGGTGGCGCGCTGAGCGACACCCGGATGGTGTCGCCGATGCCCTGCGAGAGCAGCGCGCCGAAGGCGACGGCCGACTTGATCGTGCCCTGGAACGCCGGGCCGGCCTCCGTCACGCCCAGGTGCAGCGGGTAGTCGCACTGGGCGGCGAGCTGACGGTAGGCCTCGACCATGACGACCGGGTCGTTGTGCTTGACCGAGATCTTGATGTCGCGGAAGTCGTGCTCCTCGAAGAGCGACGCCTCCCACAGGGCGGACTCGGCGAGGGCCTCGGGCGTCGCCCTGCCGTACTTCTGGAGCAGCCGCCGGTCCAGGGAACCCGCGTTGACCCCGATGCGGATCGGGGTGCCGTGGTCGCGGGCCGCCTTCGCGATCTCCCTGACCTGGTCGTCGAACTTCTTGATGTTGCCCGGGTTCACGCGTACCGCCGCGCAGCCGGCCTCGATCGCGGCGAAGACGTACTTGGGCTGGAAGTGGATGTCCGCGATCACCGGGATCTGCGACTTCCTGGCGATGACGGGCAGCGCGTCGGCGTCGTCCTGGGTGGGGCAGGCCACCCGGACGATCTGACAGCCCGACGCCGTCAGCTCGGCGATCTGCTGGAGCGTCGCCCCGATGTCGGACGTACGGGTGGTCGTCATCGACTGCACCGACACCGGGGCCCCGCCCCCGACCGCCACCGGCCCGACCTGGATGCGCCGCGACACGCGCCGCTCGGCGATCGGCCGGACCGGTACCTCGGGGAGTCCCAAGGGGATGGCGGTCATGACCTCACTCCCGGTTCGAGGAGACGGTCTCGCGCATGGCGCGCAGGGACTCCTTGAGCGAGCCCATGGTGGCCAGGACGGCGGTGGGCTCGTAGCCGCAGTGCGCCATGCAGTTGTCGCAGCGCGGGTCCTTGCCGCGGCCGTACTTGTCCCAGTCGGTGTCCTCGATCAGCTCCCGGTACGTCGGGACGTAGCCGTCGCTCATCAGGTAGCAGGGGCGCTGCCAGCCGAAGAGGGAGTAGTTCGGGATCGCCCAGGCGGTGCACGGGAAGTCGACCTTGCCCTCGAGGAAGTCGAGGAACAGCGGGGAGTGGTTGAGCCGCCAGCGGGCCCGGTTGCCGCCCGCGAAGGCCTTCTTGAACAGCTCGCGGGTCTGCTCCACGCCCAGGAAGTGCTCCTGGTCGGGCGCCTTCTCGTAGGCGTAGGCGGGCGAGATCATCATCTCGTCGACCTTGAGGTCGTCGTTGAGGTAGTTGAGCACCTCGACGATGGTCTGCGGGGTGTCGGTGTTGAAGAAGGTCGAGTTGGTGGTCACCCGGAAGCCGCGCCGCTTGGCCTCCTTGATGGCCTCCACGGCCTCGTCGAACACGCCCTCCTTCGCGACGGACTCGTCGTGCCGCTCGCGCAGCCCGTCGATGTGCACCGCGAAGGCGAAGTACGGCGAGGGCTTGAACTTGTCCATCTTCTTGCGCATGAGCATGGCGTTGGTGCAGAGGAAGACGTACTTCCGCTTGGCCACCAACTGCCGCACGATCTCGTCGATCTGCGGGTGCATCAGGGGCTCGCCGCCGGCGATGGAGACCATCGGCGCGCCCGATTCCAGCACCGCCCCGACGGCCTGCGCGACCGGCATGCGCTGCTTGAGCACACCGGCGGGGTGCTGGATCTTGCCGCATCCCTCGCACGCCAGGTTGCAGGCGAAGAGCGGTTCCAGCTCCACGATGAGCGGGAACTTGTCCCGTCGGCGAATCTTCTGTTCGGCCAGGTATGTAGCGACCTTGATGGACTGGCGCAGCGGCATGGCCATCTGGGCTCACCTCCGGGGAAGCAACAAAGAACGGTGCCATTCGAAAAACGCGGGAAGAACGGATCGGAGCACGCGGAAAGCCGATATTCCACCGCGCACGGTGCCGATCCGGACGAGTTCGTGTTCTGGAGCGTCCACGACCACCCGGACGGCCGCAACCGGGCGCGGGCCCGTGCGGACGGCGCTCAGGAGCGTGGCCGCGGACTCCATGTCCACGGCGATCGCGCCGGTCGCGAGCAGGTCGGCGCGCTCGGGGCCGCGGACGACGTGGTCCGAGCCGGTCAGCGGCCCGGTGTGGACGGTGCGCCCGGGGACGGCTCGCGCGAGTTCCTTGACGAGCCGGTCGGTCGCGACGCAGGGGACGGTGGAGCGCGGGTCCCGGGTCTCCTCGGCGACGACCAGGTCGCCGGGGTGCATGCCGGGCGAGAGTCCGGCGCAGAAGCCCGTGGCGAGCACGGCGGCGCCCTCGAGCGCCGGGTCGGCGAGGACCCGGGTGACCGAGCGTTCGGCCGCCTTGGGGCCCATGCCGGTGCGCAGGACGGTGACCGGCCCGCCCGCGCCGGCGCGGTCGCCGGTGCGCAGGGCGAGGTGCTCGATGCCGAGCGCGCAGGCGATCAGCAGCGGGGACGGGCCGGTCCGCGGAGTCATCAGCTGCCCTTCACCTCGGCCGGAGCGGACTCGGTGAGGGCCTCGGCCGTACGGGACTTCTTGGCGAAGGGCTCCCCGTTGACGTACCGGCCGAGCGCGGTGAGCGGGAAGACCTGGCGGTAGAGGTTGTAGTTGATGGAGAAGTCCCACGGGAAGCCGGTGCCCGTGAAGTAGGGCTCGTCCCAGGAGCCGTCCTCCCGCTGGGTGGCCGCGAGCCATTCGACGCCGCGCTCCACGGCCTTGGAGTCCCGCTCCCCCGCCGCCAGCAGGGCCATCAGCGCCCAGCCGGTCTGCGAGGCGGTCGAGGCGCCCCGGCCGCTCCACTCCCGGACGTAGCGGTAGGAGCGCAGGTCCTCGCCCCAGCCGCCGTCCTCGTTCTGGACGGACTCCAGCCAGCGCACCGCGCGGCGGATGGCCGGGTGTGAGGTGGGCATCCCGGCGGCGGTGAGCGCGGGGATCACGGAGCCGGTGCCGTAGACGTAGTTGACGCCCCAGCGGCCGAACCACGAGCCGTCCGCCTCCTGGGCGTCGAGCAGCCACTGGATGCCGCGGCGGGTGCGCGGGTCGTGGGCGAGGCCCTCGACGGCGAGCATCTCGACGACGTGCGCGGTGACGTCGGCGGACGGCGGGTCGATGACCTCGCCGAAGTCGCAGAACGGCAGCCGGTTGGGGAACGCGCTGGTGTTGTCGACGTCGAACGCGCCCCAGGCGCCGTTCTTCGACTGCATGCCGAGGTTCCAGCGCACCCCGCGCCCGATGGCCTTCTCCACCCGCTCCGGGTCGTGGTGCCTGACCCGGCGCAGGGCGAGGACGACCTCGGCGGTGTCGTCGATGTCGGGGTAGTTGTCGTTGTGGAACTCGAACGCCCAGCCGCCGGGCGGGAGTCCGGGGCGTTTCACCGACCAGTCGCCGGGGCGCACGATCTGTTCGCCGAGCATCCAGTCCGAGGCCTTCACCAGCTGCGGGTGGTCCTCGGGGACGCCCGCGTCGGCCAGCGCGATGGTGGCCAGGCAGGTGTCCCAGACCGGGGACTGGCAGGCCTCGATCATCCGGGCGCCGTCCTCGCGCCACACGGCGAAACGGTCCAGGGACTCGAGTCCCGCGCGCATCACGGGGTGTTCGAGGTCGTAGCCGAGCAGGTAGAGGGCGATGACCGAGTAGACGGCGGGCGGCTGGATGCCGCCCCAGCAGCCGTCGTTCTCCTGCCGCTCGATGATCCAGCGGGCGGCGCTGTTCATCGCGGCCCGGCGCAGGCGGCGCGGAGCGACCTTGCGGTAGGCGTGCAGCGCCTTGTCGATGCGCTGGAAGGCGCCGTCCCAGCTGGCCGCCGGCGCCAGGGGGCGGGGCGGGTTGGGGCGGACCGGGTCGGTGTGCAGTTCGTCCAGCGAGAAGGGCGCCGGGCGTACCGGACGCTTCGCGGAGACGATGGTGAGCGGCACGATGGTCTGCCGGGCCCAGCAGCCGAAGTCGTAGACGTTGAGCGGGACCCAGGTGGGGAAGTAGATGAGCTCCGGCGGGAGTTCGGGCAGGTCGTCCCACTTCCACCAGCCGAACAGGGCCAGCCAGATCCGGGTGAAGACGCGGGCGGAGGCGATGCCGCCGCGGGACCTGATCCACTCGGCGGCCCGCGTCATGTGGGGTGCGTCGGGCGAGTCGCCGGCCAGGCGGAGGGCGACGTAGGCCTCGATGGTGGTGGACAGTTCGCCGGGGCCGCCGTAGAAGGTGGCCCAGGTGCCGTCCTCGCGCTGCTCGCCGCGGATGAACAGCGCGGCGGCGCGGGTGGTCTCCTCGTCCTGGATGCCGAGGAACTGACGCAGGAGCAGGTCCTCGGCGTCCATCGTGACGTTGGTCTCGAGGTCGCCCTTCCACCAGCCCTGGGCGTCCTGCTTGGAGAGCAGGAAGTCGGTGGCGCGCCGGGTGGCGCGGGCGGCGGCTTCGGGTACCCCGGCCGCCGCGGCGGGGATCGTGATGTCGGTGTCGGTGGCGGTGTCGCTGGCCGAGGCTGCCAGGGGCCGCAGGGAGGCCCCGGTGCTTCCGTCGGTCGTCGCTGTCATGGCTTCCCCTTCGTGCAGTGTGCATACGGTGGTGCGTCTGCTGTGGGTCCGCCGTCGGCCGGTGCTCGTGTCTCCACGACACCGGCCGGCGACTACGCGAGGGCTATTCGACCGATAATGATCATCTCTTTCGTACGACGACGAAGTCCGCGAGTGCCGTGAACCGGTCCCGCACCCGGTCGGGCATGTCGACGGCGTCGAGGGCTTCGATGGCGATGGTGTGCTGGCGACGCGCCTCGTCGGCGGTCCACTCCCGCCCGCCCGCTTCCTCGATGAGGGCGGCGCGGGCCGCGAACTCCTCCTCGGAGAAGTTCGCGAAGTCACTGGCCTTGGCGTCGGCGGTGAGGATCTCGCCGAGCCGCTCGGAGGCGGGCCCGCCGGCCGCGAGGGCGGCCACGACCGGCAGCGACTTCTTGCGCTGGCGCAGGTCGCTCCAGGTCTGCTTGCCGGTGGCGTCCGGGTCGCCCCAGATGCCGAGCAGGTCGTCGACGGCCTGGAAGGCGAGGCCCAGGTGGTAGCCGTACTTCTCGAGGACGTCGGCGGTGTGTTCGTCGGCGCCGCCGAGGACCGCGCCGACAGAGCTGGCGCAGGCGAGCAGCGCGCCGGTCTTGTTGCCCTCCATCTCCAGGCACTCCTCGACGCTGACGCGGTCGCGGTGCTCGTAGGAGATGTCCTGGGCCTGACCGTCGATCAGTGAGCGGCTGGCCTTGGTCAGCCGGCGGGTGGCGCGGCCGGCCTCGACGCTGCCCAGTTCGAGCAGCACCTCGTTGGCGAGGGCGAACAGGGCGTCGCCGACCAGGATGGCCTGGGCGGGGCCGTGCACCTTCCAGACGGTGTCGCGGTGGCGGCGCTGCTCGTCGCCGTCCATCAGGTCGTCGTGCAGGAGGGAGAAGTTGTGGACCAGTTCCACGGCCACCGCGCCGGGTACGCCGACCTCGGGCGCGGCGCCGGTGACCTCGGCGGAGAGCACGGCCAGCGCGGGGCGCACGGCCTTGCCGCCGTCGCCGTCCGCGGGGTTGCCCTGGGCGTCGATCCAGCCGAAGTGGTAGGCGGCGACGGTGTCCATGGGAGGGGCCAGGCGGTCGACCGCCGCCCGCAGGACCGGCGTGGCCAGGGTCCGGCCGCGCTCCAGAAGCGCGGTCACGTCCACCGTGGTCCTTCGATCGGCCGTCGGGGCCGGGGGCACAGTGGGCACAGTCTTTCCTCCAGTTGCGGTGCCGGGAGTGCGGAAGTCGGTCCCGCGCGGATCGGCTTTCACGCCGCCTCCTCGAAGAAATCGGGAAGGAGGCCGCGGGACCGGCCCAGGGTGCCGAGCGCGGCGGCGGCCGCCCCGACACCGCTGCGAACCGCACTCTCCATGGTCGCGGGCCACCCGGTGGCGGTCCACGCTCCGGCCAGGTAGAGGCCGGGTGCCTTGGTGCGGGCGCCGGGCCTGAGGCGCCCGACGCCGGGAGCGGGGGCGAACGTCGCGGTGCGCTCCCTGGTCACGAAGAAGTCCTTCACCTCGGCACCCCGGGCACGCGGCAGCAGCCGCTCCAGTTCGGGCAGGTACCGCTCGCGCAGCGCGGCCACGGGCTCGTCGATGTCGTTCTGTGCGGTCGACTGGGACACCGCCAGGTACTGACCCTCCTTCAGTCCGGAGGCCTCGGTGCGGTCGAACACCCACTGCAGCGGGGTGCCGAGGGCCGTGAGGAACGGCGTGGCGAGCACCTTGCGGTCGTAGACCACGTGGAGGTTGAGGATCGGCGCGGTGCCGATCTCCAGGAGATTTTCCGGGGCGTCGAGCGCGCCGTCCGGCAGCAGGTCGTGGGCTTCGCGCTGGGGTACGGCGAGGACGACGGCGTCCGCTTCGAGCGTCTCGCCGGGAACCTGAACGCTCCAGCCTCCGTTCTCGTTTACGGAGACGGAGGTGACGCGTGTACGGACCTCGGTACGGACGCCCGCGGAGTCGAGCGCCTTGCGGGCCAGCCGGTCGTGCAGTTCGCCCAGCGGGACACGGGCCCACCCAATGTCGGCCGCTCCCGAGTCGGACAGCAGACCGGTCTTGAACACCATCGCGGCGAGACCCAGGGAGGCGTCGCCCGCGACCGCGTTGAGGGTGGCGACCCCGACCAGGTCCCACAGGGCCTCGACGGCACGCGCCGACTGACCGTGCGCGGTCAGCCAGCTGCCGAAGTCCTGGGTGTCCAGGGCCGGGTCGGCGAGATCGAGTCCCTTGAGCGCGAGCGCGGCACGACCCACCGAGGCGCGTTCGGCGAGGGAGAGGTGCGGGTAGGTCGCCAGGCTGCGCCCCAGGTGCAGGGGCACGGGCAGGGCGTCGCGCCGCAGTCTGCCGAGCCGGTTGCCCTCGGACCTGGCCAGGTCGACGACGGGCACGTCGAGACGTTCCTGCACGGGTGCGAGCGCGGCTCCGCCGATCCGGTCGAGGAACCACCGGTAGGCGGTGCAGCAGCGCAGGTACACGTGCTGGCCGTTGTCGACGGTGAGGTCGCCGCGCTGGAAGGAGAAGGCGAGCCCGCCGAGCCGGGGGCGCCCTTCGAGCAGGGTGACGCGCGCGCCGGCGTCCGCCAGCGCCAGCGCGGTGGTGACCCCCGCGAGTCCGCCGCCGACCACGACGGCATGCCCGCCGGGGCCGAGGGACGAGACGTCCGCGAGCACTCCGCCCTCGCGCGTGCCCTTGCCCTGCGTCATGGTGCGCCCTTCCCTGTCCGGCCGCCGCGGTGTGTGAACGGCGTACGGCTGACCGTCTCAGTCAGGGACGCCGACCGCCACCGCAGGGTTGCCCGCTGTTGTGCGCCGGTGGTTCCGTACGGGTCCTGGGTGTCGAGTGTGCCCGGTGTGTCCATCAGGCGCGCCTCCTGACGGCCCGCCGGGTGACGTGCCGGGCGTCGAGGCCGGACAGGCCGCGCACGGCGACGTACGCCTTCTCGTGTCCGGGCAGGGAGACCCGGCCGCGCAGCACGGCCTCCGGGTCGCGCTCGATCCGGTCGAGGAGGCGTCGGTAGATGCCGGCCATGGCGGCCACGCAGGCGCCGCTGCGCCGGTCCAGCATGGGCAGCAGCCGGTAGCCCTCGGCGAAGAGGGCGCGGGCCCGGCGCACCTCGAAGTGCACGAGGCCCGTGAAGTCGGAGCCCTCGGGCGGTGTCGGCCCGTCGAAGCCGGCCGCGCAGCCGAACTTGGCGAGGTCGTCGGCGGGGAGGTAGGTGCGCCCGCCCTCGGCGTCCTCCCGGACGTCGCGCAGGATGTTGGTGAGCTGGAGCGCGAGCCCGAGCGTGTCGGCGTACTCGGGCGCGCGCTCGGCTCCGCGCGCCCCCGGTTCGGTGCCGAACACACCGAGCGAGAGACGCCCGATGGCGCCCGCCACGCAACGGCAGTAGACCTTCAGGTCGTCCCAGGTCTCGTAGGTCTCGCCGCGCAGGTCCATCTGGACACCGTCGATCAGCTCGTCGAGGCCGCCGAGCGGGATCGGGAACCGCCGGGCGGCGTGCGCGAGCGCGACGGCGACCGGGTCGGTGTCGTCCTCGTCGACCGCGCCGTCCTGGATCCGGGCGAGCACGGCCCGGGTCTCCTCCAGCCGGGCCGCCTTGACCTCGTCCGGCAGCGCCCCGTCGCCGATGTCGTCGACGCGGCGCGAGAACGCGTACAGCGCGGACATCGCCCGCCGCTTGGGCGTGGGCAGCAGCCGGATGCCGTAGGCGAAGTTGCGTGCCTGCTGACCGGTGACGGCCTCGCAGTAGCTGTAGGCGGCGAGCACCGGTGCCGGCATGTTCGCTGACGACTCCACGGACCCGATCACCCCTCTCCTCGCAGGACCACGCCCGCCTCGCGCAGCAAGTGGACCTTGCCTGACCTGGGCGGGCCGGGAAGTACGTCGTGATCCGCCGCGGCGATCGCGTCGAGCGCCGCCCTTCCGCCCGCCACGAACCCCGCGAGCAGCAGCCGCAGCCTGCCGTGGACGCTACCCACCAGGGGGGCTCCTTCATTCAGCAGGTCGCGGGCGCGGGCGGCCTCGTAGGCGATCAGCGCGCGCACGGACGCGTTCGCGCTGGGTGCGGCCAGGTCGCTCTCCTGGACATGGAAACGTTTCATGTCCTCGGCGGGCAGGTAGACGCGGTCCCGGCCGAGGTCCTCGGCGACGTCCTGGAGGTGCTCGACGATCTGCAGGGCGGTGCAGATCTCGTCGGAGCGGCGGATCCGTTCGGGGGTGGAGGTGCCGGTGACGGCGAGGACGAGCCGGCCGACCGGGTTGGCGGACAGCTCGCAGTAGGCGAGGAGGTCGTCGTAGGTCTCGTACCGTGCGACCAGCTGGTCCTGGCGGTTGGCGGCGATGAGCCCGAGGAAGGGTTCGGGGGTCAGCGCGCGGCGGCGCACGGTGGGCATCAGGCGGCGCAGCAGCGGATGGCGCGGGGTGTCGGCGAAGACCCTGCGCAGGTCCTCCTCGAAGGCGTCCAGCATCAGCAGCCGGTCGTCGGCGCGGTCCTCGGGGACGCCGAGGAGGCGGGCGTCGGCACCGCCGGGGGCGAGGTCGCCGTCACCGATGTCGTCGACGAGGCGGGCGAAGCCGTACACGGCCATGAGGTCGGTGCGCCAGGCGCGCGGCAGGAAGAAGGGGGCGACGGGGAAGTTCTCGTCGGCGGCCTTGGCGAGGGTGCCGCGCTCCGGGTCGACGGCGTGCGCCGTCTCGGTGGCCGTCATCGCGGGCTGCCTTGGGCGGGGACGGCGCACACCTCGGGGAGCCGGGGAGTTTCCGTAGCCATTGCCGTCACATCTCCCGTTCTACACTGCCGACCCAATACACACTATTTCGGACACGCCGCCCTGCCACCCGCGCGGCAGGCCCGCTCGAGGGTGTCGGGCATTATCGCCCCATGTGCCGCGTTTCGGGACCGGTACAGCTTACGTTGTACAACTCACGGGCGTCCGTCGGGGTGCACGCCGCAACACAACAACACACCCATCGGCTTCAAGATTCCTGCGAACGCCAGGAGTTGACGCTTCCTTTGCAGACGCGGAGCCCCGCCGGAACAGTTCCGGCGGGGCCCGGCGTGTCGGGCTACTTGCCCGTGAACTTCTCGTACTCCTTGAGCACCTCGTCGGTCGGGCCGTCCATGCGCAGCTCACCGCGCTCCAGCCACAGGACCCGGTTGCAGGTGTCGCGGATGGACTTGTTGTTGTGGCTGACCAGGAAGATGGTGCCGGCCTTCTTCTTCAGCTCGCGGATGCGCTCCTCGGAGCGGGTCTGGAACTTGCGGTCACCGGTGGCCAGCGCCTCGTCGATCATCAGGACGTCGTGGTCCTTGGCGGCGGCGATGGAGAAGCGCAGCCGGGCGGCCATGCCGGAGGAGTAGGTGCGCATCGGCAGGGTGATGAAGTCGCCCTTCTCGTTGATGCCGGAGAAGTCGACGATGTCCTGGTAGCGCTCCTTGATCTGCTCGCGGGTCATGCCCATGGCCAGTCCGCCGAGGATGACGTTCCGCTCACCGGTCAGGTCGTTCATCAGAGCGGCGTTCACACCGAGCAGGGAGGGCTGGCCGTCGGTGTAGACCTTGCCGCGCTCGGCGGGCAGCAGGCCGGCGATGGCCCGCAACAGCGTCGACTTGCCGGAGCCGTTGGAGCCGATCAGGCCGATGGCCTCGCCCCGGTAGGCGGTGAAGGAGACGCCGCGCACGGCGTGCACCTTGCGCACACCCCGCGCGTCGCCGGAGCCCCGCTTCACGATCCGGCTCAGGGCGGCGGTGGCACTGCCCTTCCCGGTCTTGGCGCCGTTGACGCGGTAGACGATGTGGAGCTCGTCCGCGATGACCGTCGGCACCCGCTGGTCCTGCTGCTGCTCAGCCACGGCCGTACCTCTCCTCCGCCTTCCAGAAGTACACGAAGCCGCCCACGGCGAGGACCACGGCCCAGCCGAGCCCGACCGCCCACACGTGCGGCGGCAGGTTGTCGGAGCCGTACCCGTCGATCAGCGCGAAGCGGATCAGGTCCATGTAGACGGCGGCCGGGTTCCACTGGAGCACATCGGCGAGCCAGGCGGGCTTGTCCTCCAGCATGATCGGGATGGAGAACATGACGCCCGACGCGTACATCCAGGTCCGCATGATGAACGGCATCAGCTGGGCCAGGTCCGGCGTCTTGGCCCCCATGCGGGCCACGATGAGCGCCAGGCCCATGTTGAACAGGAACTGCAGGACGAGCGCCGGGAGGACCAGCAGCCAGGACAGCTTGGGGTAGCTGCCGAAGCCGATGACCACCGCGAACATGACGATCATCGAGGCCAGCAGCTGCTGCAGCTGCTGGAGCGCGAACGAGATGGGCAGCGAGGCGCGCGGGAAGTGCAGTGCCCGCACCAGTCCCAAGTTGCCGGAGATGGCGCGCACGCCCGCCATCGCGGAGGACTGGGTGAAGGTGAAGACGAACACACCCGTCACCAGGAACGGGATGTACACGTCCTTGGGCATGCCGCGGCCGGCATTGAGGATCAGACCGAAGATCGCGAAGTAGACGAACGCGTTCAGCAGCGGGGTGGCCACCTGCCACAGCTGGCCGAGCTTGGCCTGGCTGTACTGGGCGGTCAGCTTCGCCTGGGAGAAGGCCAGGATGAAGTGCCGCCGTCCCCAGAGCTGACGGACGTACTCCACGAGGGAAGGTCTGGCACCGCTCACGGACAGCCCGTACTTGGCGGCGAGCCGGGCCGGTGTGAGGCCCTCGTCGGGCGACACGGGCTTGGTCATGGCGACCGTGCCGTCGTGCGTTGTCTCACTCACTGGTGGATACTTTCGTCTTCGAAACGCTCGGCCGCGCGGGCCTGGCATGGACGGGACCTGGTGGCCCTCCGGCCGGAGGGCCGGAACGCTCTCGGTACGAGCTTGTCAGATCACCGGGGGACGGCCCAGCCGGGTCAGCCGCCACACCGTACGCCACCGCATGGGCCGGCGTGGACCGCACGGGGTGGCCCAGCCCTCGCGGAAGCCGCCGAACCATGCCTTCAGGGCAGGTCGCGACGGGCGGCGCAGCAGGGTGAGCGCCATCCAGACCCCGAGGTAGACCGGGACCAGCAGCGCGGGGAGGTTGCGGCGGGCGAGCCAGACGCGGTTGCGGGCGACCATGCGGTGGTAGACGGCGTGCCGGGACGGCGCGGTCGTGGGGTGGTTCAGCACCATGTCGGACCGGTAGTCGATCATCCAGCCCGCGTCGAGGGCCCGCCAGGCCAGGTCGGTCTCCTCGTGGGCGTAGAAGAACGCGTCCGGCAGCCCGCCGACCTGGGTGAGGACGCGGGTGCGCACCGCGTTGGCGCCGCCGAGGAAGGTGGTGACCCGGGAGGAGCGCATCGGGTCGGAGGCGCGCAGCCGCGGGACGTGCCGGCGCTGGGTCTCGCCGGTGTCCGGGTCGGCGATGCGGAAGCTGATGATGCCCAGCTCGTCGTCGGCCGCGAAGGCCTCGCGGCACAGCTCGGCGGTGTCGGTGCGGGCGAGCAGGCCGTCGTCGTCGAGGAAGAGCAGGACGTCGACGTCGCTGCCGCCGGGTCCGAAGGCCTCGATGCCGACGTTGCGGCCGCCGGGGATGCCCAGGTTCTCGGACAGCTCGACGGTGCGCACACCGTCCGGCACCTCGGGGACGGGGGCACCGTTGCCGACCACGACGACCTCGACCCGGTCGCCGTCCTGCTTCGCCACCGAGTCGAGCAGGGCGCGCAGTTCCTCGGGGCGGTTGCCCATCGTGATGACGACGGCGCCGACCTTCATGGGCGCGCTCACTTCAGCCTGCTGGAGGCGAGGATGGACACCAGGTGCAGCAGGGTCTGGAGCAGCGCGATGCCGGCGAGTACGGCGGTGCCGAGGCGGGTGAAGAACAGGTCGCCGCGGGCCTGGTCGACGATCGCGAGGACCAGGATCAGCAGCGACGCCTCGATGCCGAGGATCAGCCGGTGGAACTTGAGCGCCCCGGCGGCCCGGCGGGCCAGCGCCATGCCGGAGGAGCGGATCTCGGAGGCGGCCTCCTTGACCGGGGGCATCCCGTTCTGGTGCCGGGCGACGCCCACCAGGTCGGTCTCGGCCTTGATCAGGATGGCGCCGAGGGCGGCCAGGGTGCCGAGGAAGGCCCACAGCCAGTCGATGCGTCCGGTGCCCCAGACGTCGGCGGCGCGCAGGCCGAGGCCGACCAGGACGGCGGCGTCGGTCAGGTAGGCGCCGACCCGGTCCAGGTAGACCCCGCCGAGCGAGTACTGCTTGCGCCAGCGGGCGATCTCGCCGTCGACGCAGTCGAGCAGCAGGTACAGCTGGACCGCGACGACGCCGAGCACGGCGCCCCAGACGCCCGGCACGAGCAGCGCCGGGGCCGCCAGCACGCCGCAGACGGTCATCAGGTACGTGAGCTGGTTGGGCGTGACCCTGGTGTTCACCAGGTAGCGGTCGATCCGCAGCGAGACCTCGCGCATGTAGAGGCGTCCCGCCCAGTGCTCGCCGCTGCGCCGGTCCTTCACCCCCGCGGGATGGACGACCGGACGTAGTTCAGCTACCGATGGCCTTGACATAGTCGGCGTACAGGTCCTTGATCTGGTCGGTTTTGAGGTCGAGGTGCTCGAGGATCGTGTAGCGGCCGGGCCGCGTCTGGGGGGCGAACTCCACGGCCCGGAAGAACTCCTCGGGCGTGAACCCGATCTCCTCCGGCAGCACCGGCAGCCCGTGCCGCCGCAGGACCTCGGCCATCTGGGCGGACTCCTCGTGGGCCCCGCGCAGGTACATCGCGAAGGCCGCGCCCAGGCCGCACTGCTCGCCGTGGGAGGCCGCGCGGGTGGGGAAGAGCAGGTCGAAGGCGTGGTTGATCTCGTGGCAGGCGCCGGAGGCGGGCCGCGAGTCGCCGGAGACCGACATGGCGATGCCGGTGAGGACCAGTGCCTCGGCCAGCACCTGGAGGAAGTCGTTGTCGCCGATGCCGCCGGGGTGCCGCAGCACGGCCTCGCCGGCCTGGCGGGCCATCGCGGCGGCCAGGCCGTCGATCCGCTCGCCCTTGACCCGGTTGGCCAGCTCCCAGTCCGCGATCGCCGAGACGTTGGAGACGGCGTCGCCGATGCCGGCGCGCACGAAGCGGGCCGGGGCGGCGCGGACGACGTCCAGGTCGATGACGACGGCGATCGGGTTCGGCACGCCGTAGGAGCCGCGGCCCGCGTCGTTGTCGAGGGTGGCGACCGGGGAGCACAGACCGTCGTGCGCGAGGTTGGTCGGCACCGCGACCAGCGGGAGGCCGATGCGCGCCGCCGCGAACTTGGCACAGTCGATGATCTTGCCGCCGCCGAGGCCGACGACCGCGTCGTAGTGGCCGCCCTTCATGGCGCCGGCCAGCTTGATCGCGTCGTCCAGCGTGCCGCCGCCGACCTCGAACCAGTCGG
Organism: Streptomyces coelicoflavus; assembly: GCF_045041415.1. NCBI lineage: Bacteria > Bacillati > Actinomycetota > Actinomycetes > Kitasatosporales > Streptomycetaceae > Streptomyces > Streptomyces coelicoflavus. The sequence continues at coordinate 858,454 of NZ_CP108218.1, forward strand.
CGCCGGGCAGCGACGGGGCGACGCGCTCACGCAGCCGGGCGCCGGAGCCGCCGCTGACGGCGACGGCGAGCTTGCCCGAGTGGGAGATGCGCTCGTCGGCGAGTACGCATCCCAGGTCGTCGAGGGCACCCGCGCGGATGTCCACGACGACCGGCGACGGGATGAGCCTCGTCAGTACAGGCACGCGATCTCCCTGCCCTTGGCGAGGTCGTCGTGGTTGTCGATCTCGACCCACTTGACGTCGCCGATCGGCGCCACGTCGACCTTGAAGCCGCGGTTGACGAGCTCCTGGTAGCCGTCCTCGTAGTACAGCTGCGGGTCGCGCTCGAAGGTGGCCTTCAGCGCGTCGGCCAGGTCGGCGGCGGCCTCGCCCTCGATGAGGGTGACGCCGATGTACTCGCCGGTCGCCTCGGCCGGGTCCATCAGCTTGGTGATGCGCTGGACGCCCTTCTCGGGGTCGACGACGACCTTCATCTCCTCGTCGGCGAGGTTCTTCACCGTGTCGAGGGCGAGGATGATCTTCTTGCCGTCGCCGCGGGCGGCGAGCAGGGTCTTCTCGACGGAGACCGGGTGCACGGTGTCGCCGTTGGCGAGGATCACGCCGTCCTTGAGGGCGTCACGGCCGCACCACAGGGAGTAGGCGTTGTTCCACTCCTCGGCCTTGTCGTTGTCGATCAGGGTGAGCTTGACGCCGTACTTCTGCTCCAGCGCCTCCTTGCGGTCGTACACGGCCTCCTTGCGGTAGCCGACGATGATCCCGACCTCGGTCAGACCGACCTCGGCGAAGTTCGCCAGGGTCAGGTCCAGGACCGTGATGCTGTCCTCCGCGCCCTCGGGGCCGACCGGGACCAGTGCCTTGGGCAGGATGTCGGTGTAGGGGCGCAGACGGCGTCCGGCGCCGGCCGCCAGCACGAGGCCGATCATGCGGGTTCTCCTTCGTCGTGTACGGCGGGTGCGCCGACCTTGTGGGCGGCGACCCAGAAGCGGATGCTCTCGACGAGCACCACGAGTGCCACGGCCACGGCGAGAACCGTGAGCGCGAGCTTGAACTGTGTGGCGGTGAGCAGCACGGCCAGCACGCAGATCACCAGCGTGCGGCCCTCGTGCCCGCCGACCGTCCGCACCAGCCACTGCGGCGGCGCGCCCGCGTCGCCGCGGATGCGGTAGACCGTGTCGTAGTGATGGTAGGCGACCGCGGCCACCAGCCCGAAAGCCGCCGGAAGGGCCCCGTTCACGTCGGCCCTCGCGGCCAGGACGAGGACGGTGAGGTATTCGGCGGCCCGGAAGAACGGCGGGACGAGCCAGTCGAGGGCGCCCTTGAGGGGGCGGGCGACGGCGAGCGAGGAGGTCAGCAGGTAGGCGATCGCGGCGACGAGCGGCCAGGGGCCGCCGAAGCCGGTGAGCGCGGCGGTGGCGACGACGGCGGCGCCGCCGAGGAGGGCGACGGCGGGGGCGGTGAAGCCGGGCAGCCGGCGGGCGGTGGACCGCAGGCCCCTGGCGACGGCCTCGGCGAGCGGGCCGGAGTCGGCGAGGTCGGCCAGCGCCTTCGCCGCCCGGTCGGTGCGGGTGGCCCTGCGGGTCAGCGAGCGCAGGACGCGGCCGGCGGTGGTGTAGGTCGCGGAGAACGCGCAGCCGATCAGCAGCGCGTAGAAGGTGATCCGGGGCGTGGTGAGCGCGGTCAGGACGGCGATCATGGCCCAGCGTTCACCGATCGGCAGCACGATCATGCGGCGCACCCAGACCGTCCAGCCGACGCTGTCGAGCTTGTCGGAGAGGGCGGCGGTGGGGCTGGTGTTGGCCGAGGCGTCGTGGTTGGCCTCGTTGAAGGAGAAGTCGACGACGTGCCGGCAGGTCTGGAGGACCATCGCGCCGAGGGCCAGGGCCCATACGTCGTCGCCGCCGCGGGCGGCGCCGAGGGCGAGGCCCGCGTAGTAGGCGTACTCCTTGGCGCGGTCGAAGGTGGCGTCGAGCCAGGCGCCGAGCGTGGAGTACTGCAAGGAGTAGCGGGCGAGCTGCCCGTCGGTGCAGTCGAGGACGAAGGAGGCGATGAGCAGCACGCCGGCGGCGACGAAGCCGCCGCGGGTGCCGGTGGCCGCGCAGCCGGCCGCTATGAGCGCGGTGATCAGCGAGGCGGTGGTGACCTGGTTGGGGGTCAGGCCGCGGCGTGCGCACCAGCGGGCGATGTAGCGGGAGTAGGGGCTGATGAAGAAGGTGGTGACGAAGCCGTCGCGGGCCTTGACCGCCGACTTCAGGCGTACGGCCTCGTCGTCGACTGCGGCGACGGCCTGCCGTGCCTCGTTGCGGGCCTGCGGGTCGGCGGGGACGGCGGCGACGAGGCTGCCCAACTCGGGGCGGTGCACGTCGGCGCCGTCGGCGTCGAGGGCGGCCGTGATCCGGTCGGCGAGGCTGTCGACGGCGAGCGCGGTGCCGCCGCCCGCCGAGTTCTCGCGGGCCATCGCGCGGGTCAGCGCCTGGCGTGCGGCCGGCTGGGCGGTCACGGCGCCCGGGATCGCGGCGAGCGGGAAGCGGGGGTCGGTGAGGCCGAGGCGCAGGGCGTGCGGGTGGCCCACGAAGCGGGCGTCGACCACGGCGACCCGGTGCTCGCCCGGGACCCGGGCCAGCAGGGTCTCGGTGTCGGCGGCGCCGAGGGCGAGGTGCACGTCGAAGCCCAGGGACCGCAGCTCGCTCTCGATCGACGAACCGGGGACCGGCTGACCGGTGAGGATGACGGTCGGCAACCGAACTCACTCCCTGGTGCCGGCGCCTCGGCGCCGGGCCTGTGCATGGTGGAACGCCCGTGCCCGGGGCACCCGGGCGGCATGTCGGCAGAGGTTATCGGATGCCGGGAACGCCGTGTTCACCGCCCGTTTCACGGTCGGTCGACGCCGCTTGCACCCACCTTCGCCGCGATCATCATTGTGGATCCGGGCCCCGTCCCACAAACCGCGCTCCCAGACCGGGCATCGCGGACATCGCACAGTGTCGGCACCTGTTCGCACAGGGTCAGGACCGCCCTCGGCGGAACCTGCCCCCATACGGCGGACGAGGCGCCTCCGATGGTCCCGCAACACGCTGACCTGCGGAACGTTTCCCCAGGTCAGGGCACATGACAACGGTGTTCAGTGCCGCGTTGCCCGATACCCCCTACCCGTAGTTGACTGTCATCCGGGCGCCGGAAGGCCGGACGCCCCTGCGGACAAGGAGGCGGCTTTCCCATGGGGGCTGGGCACGATCACGGGCACGCACACGGAGGGCACGGCGGCGGGACGGTGACCGCCGCGTACCGGGGGCGGCTTCGGGTGGCGCTGGCGATCACCCTCACGGTCATGGTCGTCGAGATCGTCGGCGGTCTGGTCGCCGACTCGCTGGCGCTGATCGCCGACGCCGCGCACATGGCGACGGACGCCCTGGGGCTCGGCATGGCCCTGCTGGCCGTCCACTTCGCGAGCCGCCCGCCGAGCGACCGCCGCACCTTCGGCTACGCCCGCGCCGAGATCCTGGCCGCCCTGGCCAACTGTCTGCTGCTGCTCGGGGTCGGCGGCTACGTCCTGTACGAGGCGATCGACCGGTTCGTCACGCCGGCCGACACCGCGGGCGGGCCGACCGTCGTCTTCGGTGCGATCGGCCTGGTGGCGAACATGGTGTCGCTGTCCCTGCTGATGCGCGGCCAGAAGGAGAGCCTGAACGTGCGGGGCGCCTTCCTGGAGGTGGCGGCCGACGCGCTGGGCTCCCTGGCGGTGATCGTCTCGGCGCTGGTGATCCTGGCCACGGGCTGGCAGCCCGCCGACCCGATCGCGTCGCTGCTGATCGGTCTGATGATCGTGCCGCGCACCTTGCGGTTGCTGCGCGAGACCCTGGACGTGCTCCTCGAGGCGGCCCCCAAGGGCGTGGACATCGCCGAGGTGCGCGCGCACATACTGGCCCTGGACGGCGTGGAGGACGTGCACGACCTGCACGCCTGGACCATCACCTCGGGCATGCCCGTGCTGTCGGCGCACGTGGTGGTCGACGGCGAGGCGCTGAGCGCGATCGGCCACGAGAAGATGCTCCACGAGTTGCAGGGCTGCCTCGGCGACCACTTCGACGTGGAGCACTGCACGTTCCAGCTGGAACCCAGCGGTCACGCGGAGCACGAGGCGCGGCTGTGCCATTGAGGCCCGGGACGCACCGGGGCGGTGAACGGTCCAGTACTCAGGGCGGTCCAGTACTCAGGGGGCGCGCACACACGGGGACGCGCTGTCGCACGCCCCCGTCCGCTTCCGGTCCGCCGCGATGCCTCCGGGAGGCCGGGGGCCGGGGGTTCCGGTGGGGCGACGCCGGGAATGATCTTCCATCGGACCCCTGCTCGGTGTCCGACCGGCCGCCCCCGGTGCCCGTGCGGGCACGCGGGACATGCGGGTGTGCCGGGAAGTGCCGAGAGTGCCGGATTCGTACGGCACACTTGGGGCGCGAGGACCGATGTGAAGGATGGGTATGCCGATCACTCCTGCCACCGCGACGCCCAGCTCGTCGAACGGCACCGCAGACGCGATTTTGCTGGAACTGGTCGACGAGAACGGCGTGACGATCGGCACCGCGGAGAAGCTCTCCGCACACCAGCCGCCGGGGCGGTTGCACCGCGCCTTCTCCGTGTTCCTCTTCGACGAGCGGGGGCGGCTGCTGCTCCAGCAGCGGGCGCTGGGCAAGTACCACTCCCCCGGTGTGTGGTCGAACACCTGCTGCGGTCACCCTTACCCGGGTGAGGCCCCGTTCGCGGCCGCGGCCAGGCGGACGTACGAGGAGCTGGGGGTGTCGCCCTCCCTGCTCGCCGAGGCGGGCACGGTGCGCTACAACCACCCCGACCCGGATTCCGGGCTGGTCGAGCAGGAGTACAACCACCTCTTCGTCGGCCTGGTGCAGGCCGAGCTGCGCGCGGACCCGGAGGAAGTGGCGGAGACGGTCTTCGTGTCCCCGGCGGAGCTGACCGAGCGGCACGCGAAGGACACCTTCTCGGCATGGTTCATGACGGTGCTGGACGCGGCCCGGCCGGCCGTCCGCGAGCTGACGGGCCCGTCCGCGGGCTGGTGAGCGGGGGCCCGTCGCGGGGGGCCGCCGCAGCGGGTCCTGCGGCTGGCCCACCTGCCGCGGCAGGCAGGTCCTATCGCGGGGTGTGCTTGAGCGGCAGGGCGGCCCAGATCACCTTGCCGCCGCTCGCGGTGTGGGCGACGTCGCAGGCCCCGCCCGCCTCCCGGGTGACCTCCCGGACCAGCAGCAGACCGCGCCCGCCGGTGCGGCCGTGGTCGGTCTCCAGGGCGGTCGGGCGGTAGGGGTGGTCGTCCTCGACGGCCACCCGCACCCACTCGGGCCCGACGGCCACCTCCACGGCGAGCACCGGAGAGAGCACGGCCGCGTGCCGGACCGCGTTCGTGACCAGTTCCGAGACGATCAGCAGCAGCGCCTGCGTCACGTCGTCGGAGACCGGCACCCCCTGGCGGGTCAGCAGGTCGCGCACGGCGTGCCGCGCCTGCGGGACCGAGGCGTCCACGGCGGGGGCGGTGAACCGCCAGACACCTTCGTACGGCAGCGGCCCGGCGGGCCCGGTCTCGTCCATCGTCCGGTCGCCACCCCTGGGCTCGATAGTCACCACACCCCGAGTGTTGGTAACCCGCCGGGCCGCACCCGGGGACTGAACACAAGTCAGCAAATATCGAGCGTTTCCTGATCGTTGACGCATGACACGCGACCGTTCCTGTCCCGACCGCCACCCCTCTGCCGCCGCCCGCCCGGCCGCCCGGGCGCCCGCAGCGGACGGGCCGGTGGATAACATCCGGTCCATGGAGCCGCAACTGCTGCACCGGGTCGCCGACTCGGTCGCCACCGTCGTCGTCCACCACCCGGCCAAGCGCAACGCCATGACGGCCGAGATGTGGCGGGCGCTGCCCCGTGTCCTCGACGGCCTGGCCGCGGATCCGGGGGTGCGGGCGCTGGTGCTCACCGGTGAGGGCGCCACGTTCTGCGCCGGGGCCGACATCTCGACCCTGCGCGAGTCGGCCGAGGAGGCGCAAGGGCTGGCGGTACGGGCCGAGGAGGCCCTCGCCGCGTTCCCCAAGCCGACGCTGGCGGCGGTCCGGGGGCACTGCGTGGGCGGCGGGGCGCAGTTGGCGGCCGCGTGCGACCTGCGGTTCGCCGAGGAGACGGCGTTGTTCGGGGTGACCCCGGCCAAGCTGGGCGTCGTGTACCCGGCGTCCGCGACCCGGCGGCTGGTGGCGCTGACGGGGCCCGCCACCGCGAAGTACCTGCTGTTCAGCGGTGAGTTGATCGACGCGGCGCGGGCGCTGCGCACCGGCCTGGTGGACGAGGTGCTGCCGGAGGGCGAACTGGGCAAGCGGGTGGCGGAGTTCACCCGGGTGCTGACGTCCCGCTCGCTGCTGACGCAGGCCGCGGCCAAGGAGTTCGCGAACGGCCGCGGGGACCGGGACGCCCACTGGACCGCGCAGGCACGCGGCAGCGGCGACACCGCGGAGGGGGTCGCCGCCTTCCTGGAGCGCAGGCAGCCGCGTTTCGGCTGGAGCGGGCCTACGTCCGGATGAACCGGCTCCGGCCGCGGAGCTTCTCGACGATGTGCGCGGGCGCCTTGGCCGGTGATCCGGCGTCGTAGGGCGGCTGGGGGTCGTACTCGGTCAGGAGCTGCACCGCCTGCGCGTGCTCGTCGCCGGCGATCCGGCCGAGCAGGGTCAGCCCCATGTCGATGCCGGAGGAGACACCGGCCGCGGTGACGTACTTGCCGTCGGTGACGACCCGTTCCCCGGTCGGCTCGGCGCCGTACCGCTTCAGGAAGTCCAGGGCCAGCCAGTGCGAGGTGGCGCGGCGCCCCTCCAGCAGCCCGGCGGCGGCGAGCAGCAGGGAGCCGGTGCACACCGACGTGGTCCAGGTGCTGGTGGCGTCGGCGGCGCGCAGCCAGTCCAGCAGGGTCTCGTTCTCCATCTGCGGGCTCTGGCCGGGCCCGCCGGGGACGACGACGATGTCGGGGGCGGGCACGTCCGCCAGGGCCCGGTCGGCGGTGAGCGCGAGGTTCCCGGTGTCGGTGCGGACGGGGCCGGTGTGCTCGGCGACGAAGACGGTCTCCGCGTCCGGGAGACGGCCGAGTGTCTCGTACGGGCCCACGGCGTCGAGGGCGGTGAAGCGGTCGAAGAGGACGACGGCGATCTGCACGTTCTTCCTTCCGGGGTCGGTTCGGTGGACGACGGTGCGTGTACGGGCCTCAGTGGGCCGGGGTGGGCCGGAAGCGGCGGCGGTACTCCGCCGGTGAGGTGCCGAGCGCCTTGACGAAGGCGCGGCGCATGGCCTCCGTCGTGCCGTAGCCGCTGGCCCGGGAGACCTCCTCGACGCCGTCGCCGGTGTCCTCGAGGAGCCTGCGGGCGTGCTCCAGGCGGACCCGGTCGACGTAGCGGCCCGGCGTGGTGCCGGTCTCCGCCTGGAAGGCGCGGGCGAAGTGGCGCGGCGAGAGGCTGGCCCGGGCGGCGAGGGATTCGACGCTCAGGTCCGCGCCGGGGTGCTCGGTGATCCACTGCTGGATCTCCCGCAGCGGCTCACGGCGTGCGGTCTGGGCGGCGAGCTGGGCGCTGAACTGGGCCTGGTTCCCGGGCCTGCGCAGGAACACCACGAGGTGCCGGGCGACGGTCAGGGCGACGTCCCGGCCCAGGTCCTCCTCCACCAGGGCGAGGGCGAGGTCGATGCCGGAGGTGACACCGGCGGACGTGGCCACGTGCCCGTCCCGGACGTAGATGGGGTCGGGGTCGACATCCACGGCCGGGTGGTCGCGGGCGAGCCGGCCGCTGTAGGCCCAGTGGGTGGTGACGCGGCGGCCGTCCAGCAGTCCCGCCCGGGCCAGCAGGATCGCCCCGGTGCAGACGGAGACCAGACGCCGGGCCCGCGGCCCGTGCCCGCGCAGCCAGTCGGTCAGGCGCGGGTCGGGATCCCGGGTGCCCTGGCCGCCGGGGACGACCAGGGTGTCCGGCTCCGGCGCGTCGGCGAGCGCGTGGTCCGGTGCGACGGTCAGACCGCTGGACGTGCGCACGGGAGCACCGTCCAGCGTGGCCGTGCGGATGCGGTACGTGCCCGGCGTGTCCTTCTCGGCGCCCGCGAAGACCTCCACGGGGCCGGTGACGTCGAGACTCTGCACGTCGTCGAAGAGGAGTACCAGTACGGTCCGCCCGGTCGGCCGGGTTCGCTGCGCCATGCCGTCGATTCTTCGCCCCCCGCTCGATGGCCGCAATGACGAGAACCCCACCTTTCCTGCCATGGCCCGCGCGGGCCCCCTGAACGTACTGAGCGGTTGGTAACCTGCGTGGCATGACCACTGCCGCACTCGACGCACGCGCGGGCCGCCGCTGCCACAACGCGCTCAACTCGCTGCACTCGACGCACTACTTCTCCCCCGACCTGGGCCGGGAGCTGGGCGCCCTCGGGGTCACCGACGCCCGGGCCGTCAACTTCGCGGTGCGGGCCGCCGCGCTGGGCGCGGTCGGCGCCGGCGTCGTGACGGCGGCGTTCTACAACTACAAGCACGACCTGGTCGCCCGGCACGTTCCCGCCGTGTGGGAGAAGGTCACTCCGCAGCAGGCCCTGGCGGCACGTCTGCGCGCCGTCGACGCCACGCTGCGCCGGCTGCTGGGCGCGCAGGCCGTGGCGTCGGCCGAGATGGCGGAGGCCGCCGAGCTGGCGCTGCGTGCCGCCGGGGGCTGCTCGCGCAGCGCCCGCCCGCTCTACTCGGCCCACGCGGACCTGCCCGTGCCCGACGCCCCGCACCTGGCCCTCTGGCACGCGGCGACGCTGCTGCGCGAGCACCGCGGCGACGGCCACCTCGCCGCGCTGACGACCGCGGGACTGGACGGTCTGGAGGCGCTGGTGACGCACACCGCGACCGGCAAGGGCATGGCACCGAAGTGGATCCTCACCACGCGGGGCTGGACCCAGGAGGAGTGGGACGCGGCCACCGGCCGGCTGCGCGAGCGGGGGATCGTCGACGCGGCGGGCGAGCTGACCGAGGAGGGCACGGCCCTGCGCGAGGGGATCGAGCGGGAGACCGACCGGCTCGACGCCGACCCCTACGCGCACCTGGGAGCGGAGGGCGTGGCGCGCCTGACGGAACTCGGGTCGGCCTTCGCGCGTGCGGCGCACGAGGCCGGTGCCTTCCCCGCGGACCTGCTCGCCAAGCGCTGACGAGCCGCCGACACGCCCGGGCGTGCACGGGGGGCGTACGCGAGGGCATGCGGCGCCGGTACGGAGGTACCCGTATGCCTACCGGCCGGGGCGGCCGGTGGACGAAAGGGGCAACTCGTGTTCCGTGCCATCGCAGACGTACTGCGCCAGATCGGTGGCGCAGTCGCCACCGTGGTGACGCTTCCCTTCCGGGCCCTGGCCCGGCTCTTCGGCGGGGCCTCCTCCGCCACGCGGGGCCGCCGGGTCTGATCCCCGGCCCCCTCCCCACCGGTTCCGACCGGCCGGGACGGCGCCCTGATCCCCGATTGTCGGCGCCACCTGCCACAATTGCCGCGCAACCTCAGTGAGAAGGCGGTACGGGATCGTGACGACACCCGGGTCCAACGCGTCCAGCACGTCCAGCGGGTCCAGCGACGCAAGGTCCATCGAAAGCAGGATCGCCGACGAGCTCGGCGTGCGGGAGCGACAGGTGAAGGCCGCGGTCGAGCTGCTGGACGGCGGCTCGACGGTGCCCTTCATCGCCCGCTACCGCAAGGAAGCGACCGAGATGCTCGACGACGCGCAGCTGCGCACGCTCGAGGAACGGCTGCGCTACCTGCGGGAGCTGGAGGAGCGGCGGACGGCGATCCTCGACTCGGTGCGTGAGCAGGGCAAGCTCACCGAGGAGTTGGAGACGCGCATCCGGGCGGCGGAGACCAAGGCCCGTCTGGAGGACATCTACCTGCCGTTCAAGCCGAAGCGGCGGACGAAGGCGCAGATCGCGCGCGAGGCGGGTCTCGGGCCGCTGGCCGAGGGTCTGCTCGCCGACGCGTCGGTGGACCCGACGGCCGCGGCGGCCGCGTTCGTCGACGCCGGCAAGGGCGTGGCCGACCCGCAGGCCGCCCTGGACGGCGCGCGCTCGATCCTCACGGAGAAGTTCTCGGAGGACGCCGACCTGATCGGCGAGCTGCGCGAGCGGATGTGGGGGCGCGGGCGGCTCGCCGCCAAGGTCAAGGAGGGCAAGGAGGAGGCCGGCGCCAAGTTCGCCGACTACTTCGACTTCGCCGAGCCCTTCACCGCGCTGCCCTCGCACCGCGTCCTCGCGATGCTGCGCGGCGAGAAGGAGGACGTGCTCGACCTCGTGCTGGAGCCCGAGGAGCCCACGGAGGGCCCGTCCTCGTACGAGGCGATGGTCGCCGGCCGGTTCGGGATCGCCGACCGCGGCAGGCCCGCCGACAAGTGGCTGGGCGACACGGTCCGCTGGGCCTGGCGCACCCGCATCCTGGTCCACCTCGGCATCGACCTCAGGCTGCGGCTGCGCACCGCGGCGGAGGACGAGGCGGTGAACGTCTTCGCGGCCAACCTGCGCGACCTGCTCCTCGCCGCCCCCGCGGGCACCCGGGCGACGCTCGGCCTGGACCCCGGCTTCCGTACCGGTGTGAAGGTCGCCGTGGTCGACGCGACCGGCAAGGTCGTGGCCACGGACGTGATCCACCCACACGTCCCCGCCAACCGGTGGGACGAGGCGATCGCCAAGCTGGCACGGCTGGCGAAGGAGCACAGGGTCGACCTGATCGCCATCGGCAACGGCACGGCCTCCCGCGAGACCGACAAGCTCGCCGGTGAACTCATCACCAAGCACCCGGAGTTGAAGCTCACCAAGGTGATGGTGTCCGAGGCGGGCGCCTCCGTGTACTCCGCCTCCGCCTTCGCCTCCCAGGAGTTGCCGGACATGGACGTCTCGCTGCGCGGCGCGGTCTCGATCGCCCGGCGGCTCCAGGACCCGCTGGCCGAGCTGGTGAAGATCGACCCGAAGTCGATCGGCGTCGGCCAGTACCAGCACGACCTGTCCGAGGTGAAGCTGTCCCGCTCGCTGGACGCGGTGGTCGAGGACTGTGTGAACGGCGTGGGGGTGGACGTCAACACGGCCTCCGCGCCGCTGCTGTCCAGGGTCTCCGGCATCACCTCCGGGCTCGCCGAGAACATCGTGGCGCACCGCGACGCGAACGGCCCGTTCACGTCGCGGACCGCGCTGAAGAAGGTGTCGCGGCTCGGTCCCAAGGCCTACGAGCAGTGCGCGGGCTTCCTGCGGATCCGGGGCGGCGACGACCCGCTGGACGCGTCCAGCGTGCACCCCGAGGCGTACCCGGTGGTGCGGCGGATGGTGAAGAGCGCCGGGCAGGAGGTGGCCGGGCTGATCGGCAACACCTCGGTGCTGCGGTCGCTGCGGCCCGACCGGTTCGTGGACGAGACCTTCGGTCTGCCGACGGTGACCGACATCCTGCGGGAGCTGGAGAAGCCGGGGCGCGACCCGCGGCCCGCCTTCAAGACGGCCACCTTCAAGGAGGGCGTGGAGAAGATCTCCGACCTGGCTTCCGGGATGGTGCTGGAGGGTGTCGTCACGAACGTCGCCGCGTTCGGGGCGTTCGTGGACGTCGGTGTGCATCAGGACGGGCTGGTGCATGTGTCAGCCATGTCGAAGACGTTCGTGAAGGATCCGCGGGACGTGGTGAAGCCCGGGGACATCGTGAAGGTGAAGGTGATGGACGTCGACATTCCGCGGAAGCGGATCTCGTTGACGTTGCGGTTGGACGACGAGGCCGCTGCGCAGGGGGAGCCTAAGAAGGAGCGGGGTGGGAAGCCGCCCCGGCAGCGGCAGCAGCGGGGTGCCGGTGCCTCCGGCGGTGGCGGTAAGGGGCGGTCTTCGTCGGCGCCTGCTGCGTCCAACGGGGCGATGGCGGACGCGTTGCGGCGGGCCGGACTCGCCTAGGCGTCCGGCGCTGGGGCGGGGGGTGGGTTGCGCGGACCGGGGCTAGCCGGGTGCCGCTGCGCCCACCCGTGCCGCCCCAGCGGCACGATGGCCCGCAGCGGCGGCGGCCGGCGGCTGTCCGCAGTCAGGCGGGAGCCTCCGTTACCTTGCCGTTCGTCACCTCCAGGCGGCGGGTCACGTTGACCGCGTTCAGCATGCGGCGGTCGTGGGTGACGAGGAGGAGGGTGCCTTCGTAGGCGTCCAGGGCCGATTCGAGTTGTTCGATGGCCGGGAGGTCGAGGTGGTTGGTCGGCTCGTCCAGGACCAGGAGGTTGACGCCCCGGCCCTGGAGGAGGGCGAGGGCGGCCCTGGTGCGTTCGCCGGGTGAGAGGGTCGACGCCGGGCGTGTGACGTGGTCGGCCTTGAGGGCGAACTTGGCGAGCAGGGTGCGGATCTCCGCCGGTTCCAGGTCGGGGACGGCGGCGCGGAAGGCGTCGAGCAGCATCTCGGGGCCGTGGAACAGCTTGCGGGCCTGGTCGACTTCGCCGAGCAGGACCCCGGAGCCCAGCGCCGCGTGCCCCGCGTCGAGGGGAACGCGGCCGAGGAGGGCGCCGAGGAGCGTGGACTTGCCCGCGCCGTTGGCTCCCGTCACCGCCACCCGGTCCGCCCAGTCGATCTGGAGGGAGACCGGGCCGAGCGTGAAGCCGCCGCGCCGGACCTCGGCGTCGCGCAGGGTGGCGACGACCGCGCCCGAGCGGGGCGCCGACGCGATCTCCATCCGCAGGTCCCATTCCTTGCGCGGCTCCTCGACGACCTCGAGGCGTTCGATCATGCGCTGGGTCTGGCGGGCCTTGGCGGCCTGCTTCTCACTGGCCTCGCTGCGGAACTTGCGGCCGATCTTGTCGTTGTCGTTGCCCGCCTTGCGCCGGGCGTTCTTGACGCCCTTGTCCATCCAGGCGCGCTGCGTCTGGGCGCGGTCCTGGAGGGAGGCCCGCTTGTCGGCGTACTCCTCATACTCGTCCCGGGCGTGCCGCCGGGCCACCTCGCGTTCCTCCAGGTAGGCCTCGTAGCCGCCGCCGTAGAGGTTGATCCGGCGCTGGGCGAGGTCGAGTTCCAGGACCTTGGTGACGGTGCGGGTGAGGAACTCGCGGTCGTGGCTGACGACGACGGTGCCGGGGCGCAGGCCGGTCACGAAGCGTTCGAGGCGCTCCAGGCCGTCCAGGTCGAGGTCGTTGGTCGGCTCGTCGAGGAGGAAGACGTCGTAGCGGGAGAGGAGGAGGGAGGCGAGGCCGGCACGGGCCGCCTGGCCGCCGGACAGGGACGTCATCGGCTGGTCCAGGCCGACGGTCAGGCCCAGCGCCTCGGCGGTCTCCTCCGCCCGGTCGTCGAGGTCGGCGCCGCCCAGGGCCAGCCAGCGCTCCAGGGTGGTCGCGTAGGCGTCGTCGGCGCCGGGGGCGCCGTCGACCAGGGCCTGGGTGGCGTCGTCCATGGCGCGCTGGGCGTCGGTGACGCCGGTGCGGCGGGCCAGGAACTCCCGGACGCTCTCGCCGGGGCGGCGCTCCGGCTCCTGCGGGAGGTGGCCGACGGTGGCGGTGGGCGGGGACAGGCGCAGCTCGCCCTGCTCCGGCGCGGTCAGCCCGGCGAGCATCCGCAGGAGGGTGGACTTGCCCGCGCCGTTGGCCCCGACGAGACCGATCACGTCGCCGGGTGCGACGACGAGGTCGAGCCCGGTGAACAGGGAGCGGTCGCCGTGGCCGGCGGCGAGGTTCTTGGCGACGAGGGTGGCAGTCATCAGACCGTCGATCCTAGCCGCGCCCGGACGCGCCGGATCCCGGCCCCGAAGGGCGTGCGCTCGGCGGCCTCGCGGTGGGTGCCTCCTGGGGCGGGGCCCGCTCCGGGACCGGCGTGGGGCGTTCGGTTAACGTCCTGGTGTGGAAACCGAACTGGATGGCGAACTGACCGGTGAAGTCGTCGTGGTCGGCGGCGGGGTGATCGGGCTGACGACGGCCGTGGTCCTCGCCGAGCGGGGCAGACGGGTGCGGCTGTGGACGCGGGAGCCCGTGGAACGGACCACCTCGGTGGTCGCGGGCGGACTGTGGTGGCCGTACCGGATCGAGCCCGTCGCGCTGGCGCAGGCGTGGGCGCTGCGTTCCCTGGACGTGTACGAGGAGCTGGCGGCGCGGTCCGAGGAGACCGGCGTGCGCATGGTCGAGGGTGTGCTCGGCGAGACCGGCCCGGACGAGGTGGGTGCGTGGGCCTCGGCCCGGCTGCCCGGGCTGCGCGCGGCGAGCCCGGCCGAGTACGCCGGGACGGGGCTGTGGGCCCGGCTGCCGCTCATCGACATGTCGGTTCATCTGCCGTGGCTGCGGGAGCGCCTGGCGGCCGCGGGCGGCACGGTGGAGGACCGTGCGGTGACCGACCTGGCCGAGGCGGACGCGCCGGTCGTCGTCAACTGCACCGGCCTGGGCTCCCGCGAGCTGGTGCCGGACCCGGCCGTGCGGCCGGTGCGCGGGCAACTGGTGGTCGTGGAGAACCCCGGCATCGACACCTGGCTGGTCTCGGCGGACGCCGGGTCCGGGGAGACGACGTACTTCCTTCCGCAGCCCGGCCGGCTCCTGCTGGGCGGGACGGCGGAGGACGACGCCTGGTCGGACGAGCCGGACCCGGCGGTCGCCGAGGCCATCGTGCGGCGGTGCGCGGCCCTGCGTCCGGAGATCGCCGGGGCGCGGGTGCTCGCGCACCGGGTGGGGCTGCGGCCGGCCCGGGACGCGGTCCGGCTGGAGCGGGGGACGCTGCCGGACGGGCGGCGGCTCGTGCACAACTACGGCCACGGCGGCGCGGGCGTCACCGTGGCCTGGGGCTGCGCGCAGGAGGCGGCCCGGCTCGCCTCCTGACGCCGCCGTCCCGGTCGACAGGCTCCCTGGGGTCAGTCCTGGTGGTGCTTGCCGATCGGGTCGCCCTCCACGTCGGTGCCGGGGCCGGGTCCGATCCGGATCTCGAAGTCGCCCTCGTACTGCTTGTGGCCCTCGATGACGGCCAGTTCGACGGCTTCGTTGGCCATCTCGCCACGCACCATGAGCGGGTCACGGCGCAGGTCGCGCATCAGGGCGACGCACATGAAGATCATCACGATGACGAAGGGCGCCGCCGCGAGGATCGTCAGGTTCTGGAGACCGGTCAGCGCGTCACCCTCGCCGCTGCCGATCAGCAGCATGATGGCCGCGACGGCGCCGGTCACCACACCCCAGACGACGACCACCCAGCGACTGGGTTCCAGCGCGCCCTTCTGCGAGAGCGTGCCCATCACGATGGAGGCCGCGTCGGCACCCGAGACGAAGAAGATGCCGACGAGGATCATCACCAGCAGGCTGGTGGCCGTGGCGATCGGGTACTCCTGGAGCACGCCGAAGAGCTGCCCCTCCGGGGTCGAGTCGTCGCCCAGCCGGTTCTGCTCCTGAAGCCGCATCGACGAACCGCCGAAGATCGCGAACCAGATCAGGCTGACCGTGCTGGGCACCAGGATGACGCCGCCGATGAACTGACGGATCGTCCGGCCCCTGCTGATGCGGGCGATGAACATGCCGACGAAGGGCGTCCAGGAGATCCACCACGCCCAGTAGAAGACGGTCCAGCTGCCCAGCCAGTCGGCGACGCCCTTGCCGCCGCTGATCTCGGTGCGGCCGGCCATCTGGGGCAGGTCGCCGAGGTAGGCGAAGACGGACGTCGGCAGCAGGTCGAGGATGAGGATGGTCGGGCCCGCGACGAACACGAAGACGGCGAGCAGCAGCGCCAGCACCATGTTGGTGTTGGACAGCCACTGGATGCCCTTCTCGACGCCGGAGATGGCCGAGGCCACGAACGCCGCCGTCAGCACCGCGATGATGCCGACGAGCAGTCCGGTGCTGACCTTGTCCATCCAGTCGAGCTTCTCCATGCCGGAGCCGATCTGGAGCGCGCCGAGGCCCAGCGAGGCCGCGGAGCCGAAGATCGTCGCGATGATGGCCAGGATGTCGATGACCCGGCCGCCGGCGCCGTTGGCGTGCTTCTCGCCGATGAGCGGGGTGAACACGGCGCTTATGGTCTGCCTGCGGCGCCTGCGGAAGGTGCTGTAGGCGATGCCGAGACCGACCACGGCGTAGATCGCCCACGGGTGGAGCGTCCAGTGGAACAGGGTGGTCGCCATGGCCGTCGCCATGCGGTCGCCGGAGTCGGCCGGGCTGGTCCCGGGCGGAGGCGTGCTGTAGTGCGCGAGCGGCTCGCTCACGCCGTAGAACATCAGGCCGATGCCCATGCCCGCGCTGAACATCATGGCGACCCAGGACACGGTCCGGAACTCGGGTTCCTCGCCCTCGGCGCCCAGGTGGATGCGGCCGTAGCGGCTGGCCGCGAGCCAGAGTGCGAAGACCACGAAGCCGGAGGCGGCCAGCGTGAACGCCCAGCCTCCGTTGTGCAGCAGGCCGCCGAGCATGGAGCTCGAGACGTCCTCCAGCGAGTCGGTGGCGGCGGCGCCCCAGATGACGAACGCCAGGGTCAGGACGGCCGTGACGCCGAAGACGACGCGGTCGGTCCGGGGCTTGTGCTCGTGCCCCGGCAGGCCCGCTTCCGAACCCGGGAGCGTGCTTCTTTCGTGTTCTTCCTTGTCGCTTGGTCGGTCCTGCGTCACAGGCGGCACCTTTCCAGTCGATGAGGCCGAAACTACCCGTCCGCTAGGCCCATACCACGTAAGACGCGGAACTCACCTCCTCGGCGGCGGATATCGGGGGTGACGGGGCGTCGGGCGGCACCGTGGCCCGGCACCGCGGGTGACCCGTGACGGCCGGGTGACGGTCGTGCGACCGGAGTGGCCGTGGACATTGCGGTGCGCCCGGGGCCGGGTGGGCTCCGAACAGACTCGGCGTCCCGACGACTTGGCGTCCTAGGGGGTGTCCCCGTGGTCGTAGACGGTCACGGGGATGCCGCGCCGGGCGAGGCGGTCGGATATGAGCGGCTCCACCCGGGACCACTTGCCGCCGGCCAGGCCGCAGCCTATGCGGGGCATGTGCACGGAGGCATCCAGCTCGACCGCCCGGTCGGCGACGAGGCCGAGGGCGGTGCCGATGGCCTCGTAGCGCACGGGGACGCCCTTGCTGCCCGTCCGCATGCCGTGCTGGCCGATCATGTTGGCCACCCACACGTAGGGATCGACCTGGACGAACTGGACGGCGCCGAGACCGAAGTCGTTGGCCGCGCGGTCGCGGTGCCAGGCGCGGTAGGCCGCCTCCGGCCCGGGCCAGCGGCGGGAGACGGCCAGGACGAAGCCCTTGCCCCAGCCGCCGAGGTCGTTGCACACGTGGGCGATCACCTTGACGCCCTTGACCGACGGCGCGGTGGCGTCACCCCGGACATAGCTGATCTCCGACATGACGCCACCGTACGGGCCGCCACTGACAGTGGCCCCGGGCCGCTACTTCCGCAGTGCCGACGGCTCCTGCTCGGCGTTCTCCGCCACCCGGCGCCGGACGCCGAACCAGCCGGCCACCAGCAGCACGGCGATCACGGGCACCAGCAGCACGGTCTTGCGGCCGACCTCCGCGTCGTTCCACATCAGGCCGATGACCGCCAGCAGGAAGGCGATCGTGACGATCTCCGTGACGGGGCTGCCGGGCAGCCGGAAGTGCGGCCGTTCGACCAGGCCCGCACGCGCCCGGCGCACGAACACCAGGTGGCAGATCATGATGATCACCCACGTGCTGATGATGCCCAGGGAGGCGACGTTCAGGACGATCTCGAAGGCCTTGTTCGGCACCAGGTAGTTCAGCCCGACACCGAGGACGCAGACCGCGCAGGTCAGCAGGATGCCGCCGTAGGGAACCTGGCTGCGGCTCATCACGCCGGTGAACCTGGGCGCGGAGCCCGCCATCGCCATGGAGCGCAGGATGCGGCCGGTGGAGTACAGGCCGGAGTTCAGGGACGACATCGCGGCGGTGAGGACGACGAGGTTCATCACGTCACCGGCGGCCGGTACCCCGATGCCCGACAGCACCGTGACGAAGGGGCTCTCGTCGCCCGAGTAGAGCGAGCTCGGCAGCAGCAGCGCCAGGAGGACGACCGAGCCGACGTAGAACAGGGCGACCCGCCACATGATCGAGTTCACCGCGCGGGGCACGATCCTGTGCGGCTCGGCGGTCTCGCCGGCGGCGACGCCGACCAGCTCGAGGGCCGCGTAGGAGAAGATCACGCCCTGCATGACGAGGACCACCGGCATCACACCGTGCGGGAGGATGCCGCCGTGGTCGGTGATCATGCCCATGCCCGGGGTCTGCCCGCTCACCTCGTGCTGGGTGGCGAGCAGGAAGATGCCGATCAGCATGAAGCCGACGAGGGTGGCGACCTTGACGATCGCGAACCAGAACTCCATCTCGCCGAAGATCTTCACCGAGATGAGGTTCACGGCCAGGACCACGGCGAGGGCGATCAGCGCGAGCACCCATTGGGGGACGGTCGTGAACATGCTCCAGTAGTGCGTGTACAGCGCGATCGCGGTGATGTCGGCGATGCCGGTGGTCGACCAGTTCAGGAAGTACATCCAGCCGGCGACGTAGGCGCCCTTCTCGCCGAGGAACTCGCGCGCGTACGACACGAAGGATCCGGACGAGGGCCGGTAGAGCACCAGCTCACCGAGTGCCTTGACGACGAAGAAGGCGAAGACGCCGGCGACGAGGTAGGCGATGGCGAGTGCCGGTCCGGCGTCGCGCAGGCGCCCGCCGGCGCCGAGGAAGAGGCCGGTGCCGATCGCGCCGCCGATGGCGATCATGTTGACGTGACGGGCCTTGAGGTCCTTGCTGTAACCGGCGTCGCCCGCGTCCGCGGGGATGGTCCCGGTCGCCTGGGGATGGGCGGCGACCTGTGCCGTGTCGACGGCGTCCTTGCTCACGGGTGGTTCCACTCTCTGGTGCGCTCGGGCGGGGTGTGCCCGAGTCGTCCGTACGTGTGTCTCGGGCCCGCACCACCCAATGACGCGGCACAGACCAAGACGGCACCTTCCCACGACGCTGCGTGGGCATGCGGTGGTTCACGTCACACAGCGTGACTTCTCACAAGATCCACCGACGGTCCGCACCAGGCGTCCAAGAGATCTGCGAACGACTCGGGAGAGGTTTCACAGCACTGGTGGGACAGCGATACTGCTGGACATGACGACGACCGACACCGAGGAGCCGACCCTCACGATCGACGAGCTGGCCGCGCGGGCCGGCGTCACGGTGCGCACGGTCCGCTTCTACGGCACGAGGGGCCTGCTGCCGCCACCGGTGCTCGGGCCGCGCCGCGTGGGTCACTACGGCCGGGAGCACGTGGCCCGGCTGGCACTGATCGAGGAGTTGCAGCACCAGGGCATGACGCTGGCCGCCATCGAGCGGTACCTGAACCGGCTGCCGGCGGACCTGAGCCCGCACGACCTGGCCCTGCACCGCGCGGTGGTGGCCTCCTGGGCGCCTCAGACGGTGGAGCGCGTCACGCGCGAGGAGCTGGGCCGTCGGGCGGGCCGGCCGCTGACCGACGAGGAGGTGGACCGCCTGACGGCGATGGACGTCGTCGTCAGGGACGCGGACGACCCGGCCGGTGACACCTACCGGGTCGACGCCGGGCTGCTGCGGCTCGGCGTCGAACTGCTCGACGTGCCCTTCTCGCCCGACACGGTCCTCGCGGCCCGCACGGCCCTGCTCGAGCACTCCCGCGCCGCCGCGCGCGACCTGTCGCGGCTGCTGCGCGACGCGGTGGCCGAGCGGGACGCGCCGGACGTGCGCTCCCTGTCGGCGCACATGCACCCGCTGGTGGTGCAGGCGCTGCTGACCACCTTCCAGCGGTCGCTGCGCGAGGAGCTGCGGGAGTGGCTGGACGGGGGCGGCGAGGACTGAGGCGTGGCCCCGGTCCCCGCCGCGGGCGCCGCCTCAGCGTCCGTCGCTGAAGACCTCCCCGTTCTCGGCCTTCCGCACGAGCAGCGCGGGCGGGGTGAAGCGGTCGCCGTAGCGGTCGGCCAGTTCACGGGCGCGGGCCACGAAGCCGGGCAGCCCTGCACCTGCCCCGGCGTAGCCGTCGTATCCGTTGATGTACTGAAGGATGCCGCCGGTCCAGCCGGGGAAGCCGATGCCGAAGATCGAGCCGATGTTGGCGTCGGCGACGGAGGTCAGGACGCCTTCCTCCAGGAGCTTGACGGTGTCGAGCGCCTCCGAGAAGAGCATGCGCTCCTGCATGTCCCGGAACGGGATCTCGTGTCCCGGCTTGGTGAAGTGCTCGCGCAGACCCGGCCAGAGTCCGGCCCGCCTGCCGTCCTCGCCGTACTCGTAGAACCCGGCGCCGCCCGAGCGCCCGGGGCGGCCGAACTCGTCGACCATGCGGTCGACGACGGTCTCCGCGGGGTGCGCGGTCCAGGTGCCGCCCGCCTCCTCCACGGCGCGCCTGGTCTCCTCGCGGATCCTGCGCGGGAGGGTGAGGGTCAGCTCGTCCATCAGGGAGAGCACCTTGGCCGGGTAGCCCGCCTGGGCCGCGGCCTGCTCCACGGAGGCGGGCTCGATGCCCTCCCCCACCATGGCGACGCCCTCGTTGATGAAGTGACCGATGACCCGGGAGGTGAAGAAGCCCCGCGAGTCGTTGACGACGATCGGCGTCTTCTTGATCTGCCGGACCAGGTCGAAGGCCCGCGCCAGCGCCTCCTCCCCCGTCCGCTCCCCCTTGATGATCTCCACCAGCGGCATCTTGTCCACGGGTGAGAAGAAGTGCAGCCCGATGAAGTCGCCCTGCCGCTCGACGCCCTCGGCCAGCGCGGTGATGGGCAGTGTGGAGGTGTTGGAGCACAGCAGCGCGTCCGGGGCGACGACGTGCTCGATCTCCTGGAACACCTTGTGCTTGAGCGAGGTGTCCTCGAACACCGCCTCGATCACCGCGTCGCAGCCGGCGAGGTCTCCCGCCTCGGCGGTCGGTGTGATCCGCGCGAGCAGCGCGTCGGCCTTCTCCTGGCTCGTACGGCCCTTCGCCACGGCCTTCGCGCACAGCTTCTCGGAGTACGCCTTGCCCTTGAGCGCCGACTCCAGCGAGACGTCCTTCAGTACGACGTCGATGCCCGCGCGGGCGCACGCGTAGGCGATGCCCGCGCCCATCATGCCCGCGCCCAGCACGGCGGCCCTGGTGACCTTGCGGGGCTCGACGCCCTTGGGGCGGTTGGCGCCGGAGTTGACGGCCTGGAGGTCGAAGAAGAACGCCTGGATCATGTTCTTCGAGGTCTGACCGGCGGCCAGCTCGACGAAGTAGCGGGCCTCGATGACCTGGGCGGTCTCGAAGTCGACCTGGGAGCCCTCGACGGCGGCGGCCATGATGTTGCGCGGTGCCGGGTAGGGGGCGCCGTTCGTCTGCTTGCGCAGGTTGGCGGGGAAGGCGGGCAGGTTGGCCGCGAACTTCGGGTGGGCCGGGGTGCCGCCGGGGATGCGGTAGCCGGGCCGGTCCCAGGGCTGGGCGGACTCCGGGTGGGCGTCGATGAAGGCGCGGGCCCTGGCGAGCATGTCCTCGGGGCTGTCGGCGACCTCGTCGACCAGACCGTTCTCCTGGGCGCGGCGCGGGTTGTACTGGGTGCCCTGGAGGAGGACCTTCAGCAGGGCGTCGGTGATGCCGAGCATCCGGACGGTGCGGACGACGCCGCCGCCTCCGGGGAGCAGGCCGAGGGTGACCTCGGGGCAGCCGATCTTGGAGCCGGGCGCGTCGAGGGCGACGCGGTGGTGGCAGGCGAGCGCGATCTCGTAGCCGCCGCCGAGGGCCGCGCCGTTCAGGGCGGCGACGACGGGCTTGCCGAGGGTCTCGATGCGGCGCAGGTTCCGCTTGATGGCCATGCCGCCGTCGAAGAGGTCCTGGGCGGTCTCGGGGGTGACGCGGATGAGGTCGCGCAGGTCGCCGCCGGCGAAGAAGGTCTTCTTGGCGGAGGTGACGATGATGCCGCGGATGGCGTCCTTCTCGGCCTCCAGGCGGTCGGTGACCGCCGCCAGGGAGTCGCGGAACGCCTGGTTCATGGTGTTCGCGGACTGGTCGGGGTCGTCGAGGACGAGGGTGACGACGCCGGTGTCGTCCTGCTCCCAGCGGATGGTGGTGGGCTCGGTGCTCATGAGGTGTGCTCCAGGTGGTCCGTCGTGGCCGTCGCAGCCGTCGTGGCCGTGGCAGCCGTCGTGGCCGTCGTATCCGTCGGGAGGGGGTCAGATGCGCTCGACGATGGTGGCGATGCCCATGCCGCCGCCCACGCACAGGGTGGCGAGGCCGTAGCGCTTGTCCTGGCGCTCGAGTTCGTCGACGAGGGTGCCGAGGATCATCGCGCCGGTGGCGCCGAGCGGGTGACCGAGCGCGATGGCGCCGCCGTTGACGTTGACCTTGTCCAGCGACAGGCCCATGTCCTTCGCGAACCGCAGGACGACCGCCGCGAAGGCCTCGTTGATCTCGACGAGGTCGATGTCGTCGATGGTCAGCCCCGCCTTGGCGAGGGCCTTGCGGGTGGCCGGGGCGGGTCCGGTGAGCATGATGGTGGGCTCGGAACCGGAGACGGCGGCGGAGACGATCCGGGCGCGCGGGCGCAGGCCGTAGCGGTCGCCGACGTCCTTCGAGCCGATGGCGACCAGGGAGGCGCCGTCGACGATGCCGGAGGAGTTGCCCGCGTGGTGGACGTGGTCGATCTTCTCCACCCAGTGGTACTTCTGAAGCGCCACGGCGTCGAACCCGCCCAGTTCGCCGATGTCGGCGAAGGAGGGCTTGAGCTTGCCCAGCGAGTCGGCGGTGGTGCCGGGGCGCGGGTGCTCGTCGTGGTCGAGGACGGTGAGACCGGCGCGGTCCTTCACCGGGACGACGGAGCGCTCGAAGCGGCCCTCCTTCCAGGCGGTCGCCGCGCGCTCCTGGGAGAGGGCCGCGTACTCGTCGACGTCGCGGCGGGAGAAGCCCTCGATGGTGGCGATCAGGTCGGCGCCGATGCCCTGCGGGACGAAGTTGGTGGCGAGGTTGGTCATCGGGTCGTTGAACCAGGCGCCGCCGTCCGAGGCCATCGGGACGCGGGACATGGACTCGACGCCGCCCGCGAGGACCAGGTCCTCCCAGCCGGAGCGCACCTTCATGGCGGCCATGTTGACGGCCTCGAGGCCCGAGGCGCAGAAGCGGTTCTCCTGGACGCCGGCCACCGTGTCCGGCAGTCCGGCGGCGATCGCGGCGATGCGGGCGATGTCCGAGCCCTGGTCGCCGACCGGGCCGACGACGCCGAGCACGATGTCGTCCACGGCGGCCGGGTCCAGGCCGGGGAACCGGGCGCGGATCTCGTGGATGAGGCCCACGACCAGGTCGACGGGCTTCGTGCCGTGCAGGGCGCCGTTCGCCTTGCCGCGTCCGCGCGGGGTGCGGATCGCGTCGTACACGTACGCTTCGGTGCTCACTGGCAGGCCTTTCACTGAGGGTTGTGCACTGCGGGGTTCGGGAGGGATGCCGGGGACCGGCCCGGCTCGCGGGGCAGGTCCCAGTCCCGGGTCACGGACTCGGCGCCGTCGCCGGGCAGGGCGGGCCCGGTGCGTACGGCGGTGGGGGTCGCGGAGAAGCGGGGCGCGGGCGCCGGCTGGGTGAGGCCGTCGTGGTCGGTGAAGGTGGAGCGGGCGGCGAGGTGCGGGTGGTGCGGGGCCTCGCGCAGCGACAGGACGGGCGCCGTGCAGGCGTCGGAGTCGGTGAAGACGGCCGTCCACGCGTCGCGGGTACGGGTCTTGAACCGGGCGGCCACGGCCGCGCGCAGCTCGGGCCAGCGGGACATGTCGTCGCGGGCGGGTGCCAGGTCGGGGAGGCCGAGCAGCCGCATGAACTCGGCGTAGAACCGCGGCTCCAGGGCTCCGACCGCCATGTGGCGGCCGTCGGCGGTCTCGTAGGTGCCGTAGAAGGGGCAGCCGCCGTCGAGGAGGTTGGCGCCGCGCCGGTCCTGCCAGCTTCCGGCGGCGAGCATGCCGTGGATCATCGCCGAGAGGTGGGCGGTGCCGTCGACGATCGCGGCGTCCACGACCTGCCCCGTGCCACTCGCGCGCGCGTGGTGCAGGGCGGCGAGGATGCCGACGACCAGGTAGAGGGAGCCGCCCGCGTAGTCGCCGAGGAGGTTGGCGGGGACCGCCGGGGGTTCGCCGGGGGCGCCGATCATGCCGAGGGTGCCGGTCAGCGCGATGTACCCGATGTCGTGCCCGGCACGCTGGGCGAGCGGGCCCTGTTGGCCCCAGCCGGTCATACGGCCGTAGACGAGGCGCGGGTTGCGGGCGTGGCAGTCACCGGGTCCGACGCCGAGCCGTTCGGCGACGCCGGGGCGGTAGCCCTCGATCAGGACGTCGGCGCGTTCGGCGAGGTCGAGGACGCGGGCCGGTCCGTCCGGTGCCTTGAGGTCGACGACCACGGAGCGCTTGTTGCGGTTGGTGACGTCGCGGGCGGGGTCGATGCCGAGGCCCGGTCCGCCGGGGCGGTCGACGCGGACGACGTCGGCGCCCAGGTCGGCCAGGAGCATGGCGGCGAAGGGCCCGGGGCCGATCCCGGCCAGTTCGACCACGCGCACACCGGAGAGCGGGCCCTCTGCGCCCGGCTCCCGCGTCGTCGTCTTCGCTTCCGGCATCCGGCCCCCAGCTCTGTGACACAACCGATGTAACACCAGTGATGCTAAGAACGTGTTCCACTGGGCACAAGACCCGGGCGAGCAAGCGCTTAGCCCATTATGGTGCAGGCTCCTCGCCGGGCCGCGCGATCCTCACGCTAGCCTCAGCCACCGGCAACGGCGCGTGCTGCGGACCCAAGGGTTGCCGACGGGTGACGGAGGTATGTCATGAGCAGGCTGAAGACGGCCGACCGGCCGTACGATCTCGTGCTGTTCGGGGCGACGGGGTTCGTCGGCGAACTGACGGCGGAGTACCTGGCCGCGCACGCGCCGGACGGACTGCGCTGGGCGATCGCCGGACGCAGCGAGGAGAAGCTGCGCCGCCTGCGCGACCGGCTGACCGGTGCGGCCTCCGCCCCGAAGGTCGGCGTGCTGGTCGCGGACGTGTCCGATCCCGGCTCCCTGCGCGAACTCGCCGGGCACGCGCGCGTGGTGGCCACGACGGTCGGCCCCTACATCCGCTACGGCGACGCGCTGGTCGCCGCCTGCGCGGACGCGGGCACGGACTACCTCGACCTCACCGGGGAGCCCGAGTTCGTGGACCTGACGTACGTCCGCCACGACGCCCGCGCGCGGGAGACCGGCGCGCGGCTGGTGCACGCCTGCGGCTTCGACTCCGTCCCGCACGACCTCGGTGTGTACTTCACCGTGCGGCAGCTGCCCGAGGGCGTGCCGCTGAGCGTGGACGGCTTCGTGACCGTCAGCGCCACGTTCTCGGGCGGGACGTTCGCCTCCGCGCTGGGGCAGTTCGCGCGCGGCCGCGCGCTGCGGGCCGCCGCGGTGGAGCGCCGTCGGCACGAGCCCCGCCTGGTGGGCCGCCGCGTGGTGACGCCGACGGGGGCGCCGCGGTTCGCCGGGGAGGTGGGGGCGTGGGCGCTGCCGCTGCCGACCGTCGACGCGCAGGTCGTGCGCCGGTCCGCGAAGGCCCTGGACCGCTACGGCCCGGACTTCCGCTACCGCCACTACGCGGCCGTGCGGCGGCTGCCCGTCGCGGTGGGCGGGGTGGCGGCCGTGGGCGCGCTGGTGGCGGCGGCCCAGGTGCCGCCCGCGCGGCGCCGGCTGTCCGCGCGGCTCGCGCCGGGCCGGGGGCCGAGCGCCGAGCGGCGGGCGAGGAGCTGGTTCTCGGTCCGCTTCGTGGGCGAGGGCGGCGGCCGGAAGGTGTTCACCGAGGTCTCGGGCGGCGACCCCGGGTACGACGAGACGGCCAAGATGTTCGCCGAGGCGGCGCTGTGTCTCGCCCTCGATCCCCTTCCGCCGGTGGCGGGGCAGGTCACGACGGCGGTGGCGATGGGCGACGCGCTGACCGGGCGGCTGCGGGCGGCCGGCATCGGGTTCCGGGTGGCCGCGACCCGCTGACGGGCCGCCCCGGCGGGGGTTGCGGCGGTCCGGCGGCCGTGACCTACCCGGACCACCCGGCGATCGTGTAGATCATCCCGCCGATCCAGGCCAGCGCCGCGCCCACCGCCGGCGCCAGCGCGGCGACCACAGCTCGCTCCACGGGCCGTCCGGGCTCTGTCCGGTGCTGGGGTGCGCGGTGTGTCGTCATGCCGCCCACCCTGCCGGGGCCGCGAACGGCGGAACATCCGTCCGGATACTCAGATCCGCCTGAGCGCTCAAAACAGCCGATTTGAGACTTTCCCGCACTCTCCCCGGTACAGACGGCACCAACGCGCCGCCAAGTGCCAAAAAGGAGTTCAATGAAACCCTTGAAGGCATGAAGTTCCTTCTCGAAGTCACCATGGACGAGGGCGCTCTCACCGAGGACCCCGCGGGCGAACTGGCGCGGATCCTGCGGTACTGGGGCGGCAACCTGAAGCACTACGACATGCGGCCCGGCGACGGTTCGGAGATCTACGACTCGGCGTACCGGGAGGTGGGCCGCTGGACCGTCGAGGATCAGGCCGGGTAGGGGATCAGGCCGGGTGGACGGCCGCCCGCAGGGCCGCGCGGCACAGTGAGTCGGCCCTGCGGGTGGTCTCCGGCAGCCGGTGGGCGGGCGCCAGGGCCAGTGTGTGGGCGCAGGCGTTGGAGAGGCTCACCCGGTGCCCGACGGAGACGAAGACCGGCTTCACGCCGTCGCGGGTACGCAGCGCACGGCCGACCTCCTCCGCACCGGCGAGCAGCGGGGACGTACTGCCGCGCGGGGCGTCCGGGTCGTCGTGGGTGAAGGTGAAGGGGTTCTTGGCCACGCCGATCGTGGGCAGGCCGGTGAGCACGCCCAGGTGGCTCGCGAGGCCGAAGCGGCGCGGGTGGGCCAGACCGTACCCGTCGCACACGACCAGACCGGGCGGGCAGGGCAGCGCCTCCAGGGCGGCGCGCACGGTCGGGATCTCCCGGAAGGCCAGCAGACCGGGCACGTAGGGGAAGGAGATCCGCCCGACGGCCGTGGCCTCGGCGACGACGTCGAGGGTCGCGGCGTCCAGCACGACGGCCGCCGCCGCGACGACGTCCCGTTCGTCGTCGTAGGCGACGTCCACTCCGGTCACCCGGCCGGTGCCGGGCGGCGGACCGGGCTCGTCGAGCACCACGCGTGCGCGCAGTTCGTCCTGGACGGCACGGGCCCGCTCCTCGGTCGTGGGCCAGTCGGCGGGGATCTGCACGGTCACGGTCGTCATGGTGGCGTCAAGCCTACGACGGGCCCCCGGGGAGCCCGCGCCGGGTTCGTCACCACAAAGACGGCACCCGCGCCGGAGCGCTTCCGGGAGAGGCCGGCCCGTCAGCCGCGGCTCACTTGCCCAGCGCCTTGCGCAGCTCCCCTTTGTTCATGCTCGAACGGCCGTGGACGTCACGCCGCTTGGCCTCCTGGTACAGCTGGTCGTAGGTGGGCCCCTGGGGTCCCTGGCGGTTCCCGGACCGCTGGCCGCCGCGCTTGCTCGGCGACTTGTCCTGTGTCGACGTGCGGCTGGCGGTCTTCGACTCGCCGGACTGCGCGCGCTCCTTGTTCACCGTCCGCGCGGCGATCTCCTCGGCGCGGCCGGTGCTCTCGCCGCGGTCCTCGGCGCTCTTCTTGATGTGCTCGTACTGCCGCTCCCGTTTGGAGTTCGAACCGCTCGGCATGTCCGCTCACTTCCTCTCGCGTACGGCTCACGTACAGCGAACGGTTACCCACGTTACGGACAAACACCCCGACCCGCCCGGTGTCAGCGCTCCAGACGGGCGACCCGGCCCTGCTCGCCCGCGGCCCAACAGCCCAGGTCCGGGGTGCAGTCCACGGTGTCGTAGGACCCGGTGTCGACGGTGCGCCAGGTGCGGCCGCCGTCGGTGGTGAGGTCGGTGCCGGTGGGGCCGACGGCGAGGGCGGCGGTGCGGCTGTGCGGGAGCCAGGCGACGCCGGAGCGGTAGGCGGGCGGCGGGCGGTCGGCGGGGTGCCAGGTGCGGCCGGCGTCGGTGGTCCGGGCGGCGGCTCGCGGCGAGGCCTGACCGGGGCGGTAGTCGCCG
This sequence comes from Streptomyces coelicoflavus, assembly GCF_045041415.1. Lineage (NCBI taxonomy): Bacteria > Bacillati > Actinomycetota > Actinomycetes > Kitasatosporales > Streptomycetaceae > Streptomyces > Streptomyces coelicoflavus. Next base: position 886,488 of record NZ_CP108218.1, read on the forward strand.
CCGACGGCGAGGCCGTGGGCGCGGTCGCGGAAGGCGAGGGCGAAGACGCCGCGGGCGGGGTCGCCGGCCGGGACCGGGGCGTCGGTGGCCGTCCAGGTGAGCCCGCGGTCGGCGGAGTGCAGCACGCGCGCGTGTGCGGCCCCGCCGGTGGCCAGCCACACGTCCCTCGGCCCGGCGGAGACCAGGCACTGGCCACTGGCCGCGAACCCGGCCTCCCCCGCCTGCGCGGCCGGCATCCCGGCGTCGGGCAGCACCTGCCACGAGCGGCCGCCGTCACTGGTCGACAGGATGCGGAACTTCCCGTCCACCGGGTCGCTCATGGCGAGGCCGTGCCGGCGGTCGAAGAAGGTGAGGCAGTCGTAGAAGGCCCGTGCGTCGGTGTTGCGGAAGGACTCGGTCCAGGTCGCCCCGCCGTCTTCGGTGCGATACACCCGGGACGCCTCGCCCTCGCCGATGGACAGGGCCACGGCCCGGCGGGCGTCGAAGGCCTCGACGTCCCGGAACTCCAGGTCGCCGGCGCCCGGCGGGGAGACGTCGCGCCAGGTGCGGCCGCCGTCGGTGGTACGCAGGACGGTGCCCCGGGTGCCGGCCACCCAGGCGGTGTGCCGGCTGACGGCGGCGAGCCCCCGGAACCGGACGTCGGACACCCCGGTGTCCTTCACGTCCCACCGCGGTCGCTGGTGCGCCTGGGCGGGCACGGCCGTCAGCGCGGCCAGCGCCGCCGCGCAGACCGCCGCCGCGAGCGCCGCCCGCCCCGTACGCCTGCCGCCGGTTCGGCCGGACCGTACCCTGCGTCGCGTGCTTCCCAAGCGCCTCATGGCGGGCGAAGCTAGCCCACCGCCCGGGCGCCGTCCAGAGGGCGTCGCCCCGCATCCGTGCGCCACGCGCGCGTGGCGCCCGGGTGCCGCAAGTGCCCTTCGGGGCACGCGGGGAGAGCCGCGTCACTCCCGCGCATGAACGCGGTGACAGAGGTCACTCGCTCCTCGTGTGCACGGATGGGCTGATTCCGACGTCTCTTCCAGTGCCCGGCCCGCACCACCCCCGAAGCCCGTCCAGCCGTCACGAGGGAGCAAGGCGTTGTCCACCGTCATCGATCAGCCCGTCGAGGCGCGTCTCGTCGCCGCCGCGCCGCGTATGCCGAGCATCCCCGCCACCCTGCACTACGACCGCAGTGACCCGTTCGCCGTCCGCATGACCTTCCCCGCCCCGGCCACCCTCGAGGGCGTGGAGGTCTGCTGGACCTTCTCCCGGGAGCTGCTCATCGCCGGGATGCGGGAGCCGAACGGGCACGGCGACGTCCGGGTGCGTCCCTACGGGTACGACCGCACCGTCCTGGAGTTCCACGCGCCCGAGGGGACCGCCGTGATCCACGTGCGCTCGGGCGAGTTGCGCCGGTTCCTGCACGCCGCCGGCGAGCTGGTGCCGGTGGGTCTGGAGCATCTCCAGCTGGACCTGGACCACGATCTCGCGGAGCTGATGCGCGGAAGCTGCTGACCACCGCGCCGGGTTCCGCGTCGGCGGACGCTCAGCCGCCCGCCGGCGCCGACGTCCGCGCGGTCTCGTCGCTCACCGCGCCCCACACCTCGCCCACGATCTTCCGCATGCCGGGCGCCGCGCTGCCGCACCGTCCGGTCAGCTCCGCGATCCGGTCCCGGCCGTGGGCTCCGCTCCCCGCGCCCTCCGGGACGCCCAGTCCGGCGGCGGCCGCCAGCACGGCCGTGGCAGCGTCCCGCTCGGACAGCCGGCCGGCCGGCAGCGTCCCCTCCAGGACGTGCCGCGCCTCCTCCCGCAACGCCCGCGCCACGGCGACGCGCTCGAGCACGTAGTCCACCGACGGGAACACGCCGAGCACCCGCTTCCTCTCCGCACGCACGTACCCCTCGGCCACGAGCTGCTCCCGCGCGGCCTCGTAGGTGACCCGGGCGTACAGCCGCACCCAGGTGCGCCACCGGTGCGGCATCGACTCGCGGACGAGCTCCAGGAGGCCGTCGAGGACGGCGTCGCCGGTGCGGGAGTCCAGGTCGGCAGGCGTCACGATGCCTGCGTCGTCGGTGAGCAGACCGCGCCGGGCCAGTTCGGTGAGGGCGCCGGCGCGCACCAGGTGGTGGACCCGGGCGGTGTCGGCGGCCGTGGTCCGTGCGGGGTCCCAGGCCAGCAGGCAGAGCCGGGCCGGCAGTGACAGCGAGCCGTTGGGCACGGGGCCTCCTCGGGGTCCGCGTAAATGCGTTGACAGGCCGATCGGTCTCTTTTAGCTTCGATACCGCTTTTGTTGCCGCCGATTGGAGAAGGACGTTGCTCGTCTGAGGTCCTGAGACACCGCCTCACACGTATCTCACGTGTGGGCGCCGCGTGCGACCTCGGCGTTCGAGCCGTCCGTGCCTCCTTGCGGAGCAGGGCTTCTTTCGTGCCCTCCCCTCGTCCGACGGTGGCCGCCCGCTTCCGGTGTCTCGATACGCGTTTGCCCCTGACCGCTTCGAGCAACCGCGGAGACCCCGTATGTCTACTTCCCCCACATCCCTCGCCTGTACGTCCCTGTCCTTCGCCTGGCCCGACGGCACCGCCGTCTTCGACGGCCTCGACGTCGCCTTCGGCCCCGGCAGGACCGGCCTCGTCGGCGTCAACGGAGCCGGGAAGTCCACCCTGTTGAAGCTGATCGCCGGACGGCTCACCCCTGCCGCGGGCACCGTCCGGGTGACCGGCGAGGTGGGCTACCTGCCGCAGAACGTCACGCTCGACACCGCGCTGCGGGTCGACGAGGCGCTCGGCATCGCCGGGCCGCGGGCCGCGCTGCACGCCATCGAGGCGGGCGACGCGAGCGAGGAGCACTTCGAATCCGTCGGCGACGACTGGGACGTCGAGGAACGCGCACTGGCCGCGCTCGGCGAGCTGGGGCTCGGCCACCTGGGGCTCGACCGCACCGTCGGCGAGGTCTCGGGGGGCGAGTCGGTGCTGCTGCGCCTGGCCGCGCTGCTGCTGAGCCGGCCGGACGTCCTGCTCCTGGACGAGCCCACCAACAACCTCGACGTGTACGCGCGCCGGCGGCTGTACGCGGCCGTGCGGTCCTGGCCGGGCGTGCTGGTCGTGGTCAGCCACGACCGCGAGCTGCTGGAACTGGTCGACCAGATCGCCGATCTGCGTTCCGGCTCGGTCACCTGGTACGGCGGAAACCTGTCGGCGTACGAGGAGGCGCTGGCCGTGGAGCAGGAGGCGGCCGAGCGGATGGTGCGGGTCGCCGAGTCCGATCTGCGCAAGCAGAAGCGCGAACTGGCCGACGCCCAGGTCGTCCTGGCCCGGCGCAAACGCTACGGACAGAAGATGTACGACACCAAGCGCGAACCCCGGGCGGTCATGAAGCTGCGTGCCCGCACGGCGCAGCAGTCGGCCGGCAAGTACCGCATCATGCACGAGGAGAAGCTGGCCGAGGCGAAGGAACGGCTCGACGACGCGGTGGAGGCCGTGCGGGACGACGACGAGATCCGCGTCGACCTGCCGTACACGGCCGTACCGCCGGGCCGGACCGTGCTCACCCTGCGGGACCTCGAGCTGGCCCACGGCGCCCGCGTGGAGGGCGGCTTCGATCTGCACGGCCCCGAGCGGATCGCGCTGCTCGGACGCAACGGCGCGGGCAAGACCACGCTGCTGCGCACCATCGCCGGGGAGCTGGACCCGGTGGCGGGCGAGGCGACGGCGCACGTGCCGCTGCGGTTCCTGCCGCAACGCCTGGACGTCCTCGACGGGGAGCTGAGCGTCGCCGAGAACGTGGCCCGGTTCGCACCGGGCGCCACCAACAACCGGGTCCGGGCGCGGCTGGCGCGCTTCCTGTTCCGGGGCGCCCGCGCCGACCAGCAGGCGTCGACCCTGTCCGGCGGCGAACGCTTCCGGGCGGCGCTGGCCGCGCTGATGCTGGCCGACCCCGCGCCGCAGCTGCTGATGCTGGACGAGCCGACGAACAACCTGGACATGGCGAGCGTACGGCAGCTCACGACGGCGCTGGAGTCCTACGAGGGGGCACTGATCGTGGCCGGCCACGACCTGCCGTTCCTGGAGTCGCTCGGCATCACCCGCTGGCTGCTGTTCGAGGAGGGAGAACTGAGGGAGACCACCCCGGAATCCGTCGGACGTCCCGCCTAGCGCCCCCGAGCGTCTCAGGAGGGCCACGAGGGGCTGCCGGGGGTTCCGCCGGGCCGGGTCCCCGCTGCATGATGGCGAACCGGCGCCGCGCAAGGGGCGCCGGTCCCCCGGCCACGATCCGCGCCGTGTGCGCGCCGATGCGAAAGGTTCCGCGTGCCCAGCAAGAAGGCTCTCGTCCGCCGTCCCGGTCCCCGGCTCGCCGAAGGGCTGGTGACGCACATCGAGCGGGAGAAGGTCGATCACGGTCTCGCCGTCGAGCAGTGGGACGCCTACGTCGAGGCCCTGGGAGCGCACGGCTGGGAGACGCTGGAGGTGGATCCGGCCGACGACTGCCCGGACTCGGTGTTCGTCGAGGACACGGTCGTCATGTACCGCAACGTCGCGCTCATCACGCGGCCCGGCGCCGAGTCCCGGCGCGCGGAGACGGCCGGGGTCGAGGAGGCCGTGGCCCGGCTCGGCTGCTCGGTCAACTGGGTGTGGGAGCCGGGCACGCTGGACGGCGGCGACGTGCTGAAGATCGGCGACACGATCTACGTGGGCCGCGGCGGGAGGACCAACGCGGCCGGTGTCCAGCAGCTGCGGGAGGCGTTCGAGCCGCTCGGCGCGCGGGTCGTCGCCGTGCCCGTGAGCAAGGTGCTGCACCTGAAGTCGGCGGTCACTGCGCTGCCGGACGGGACGGTGATCGGGCACATCCCGATGACGGACGTGCCGTCGCTGTTCCCCCGTTTCCTGCCGGTGCCGGAGGAGTCCGGGGCGCACGTGGTGCTGCTCGGCGGCGGCAGGCTGCTGATGGCGGCGAGCGCGCCGAAGACGGCGGAGCTGCTCGCCGACCTCGGTCACGAGCCGGTGCTCGTCGACATCGGGGAGTTCGAGAAGCTGGAGGGCTGTGTGACGTGCCTCTCGGTCCGGCTGCGGGAGCTGTACGTCTGAGCACGGCGCGGAGCACTGTTCCCCGGCCCGGACCTGCGGATCTCGGGGCCTTGCCGAACCCCGCCGGACGGCTGCTGATCAGCGACCTTTACAGTGCGTTTAACCTACGCCCTCGTAACCTACGGTTTCGTAGCCTACGATCCCGTAGGTTCCCGGCACCGCTCGCCGGCTGCTCCGCACTGTCGCACGTCCCCTGGAGTTCTCCGTGACGATCGTCTCCCCGCACCTCGGCACCTCCGCCGACTGGACCGACGCCCGGCTGCTGTACGCGCTGGAGGAAGTGGTCGAGAAGGAGCTCAACCGGCATCTGAAGGTCGCCAAGGACTGGATGCCGCACGAGTACGTGCCGTGGAGCGACGCGCGGAACTTCCCCGGCATCTTCGAGGACGGCGAGGCCTGGGAGAAGGGGCAGTCGAAGGTCACCGAGATCGGCCGGATCGCCCTGGTGGTGAACCTGCTGACGGAGGACAACCTCCCCAGCTACCACCACGAGATCGCCAGCCTCTTCGGCCGCGACGGCGCCTGGGGCACCTGGGTGCACCGCTGGACCGCGGAGGAGGGCCGGCACGGCATCGTGATGCGCGACTACCTGCTCGCCTCGCGCGCGGTCGACCCGGACCAGCTGGAGCAGTTCCGCATGGCCCACATGAGTGAGGGCTTCGAGTCGGACAACCGGCACTCGATGCTGCACTCGGTGGCGTACGTGGCCTTCCAGGAGCTGGCCACCCGCATCTCGCACCGCAACACGGGCCACCAGTCCGGCGACCCGGCCTGCGACCGCATGCTGGCCCGCATCGCGACCGACGAGAACCTGCACATGGTCTTCTACCGGAACCTGCTCAAGGCCGCCTTCGAGCTGGCCCCCGACCTGACGATGCAGGCGGTCCGGGACGTCGTGGTCAACTTCCGGATGCCGGGGCACGGCATGCCCGGCTTCGAGCGGGCCGCCGCGCAGATGGCGATCGGCGAGGTCTACAACCTGCGCATCCACCACGACGACGTGATCCAGCCCGTGCTGCGCTTCCTGAAGATCATGGAGATCGACGGCCTCGGCCCCGAGGGGCAGCAGGCGCAGGACGAGCTCGGGCTGTACATGGGCGGGCTGGACGCCGAGGCCGCCAAGTTCGACGAGAAGCTGGCGGCGCGCAAGGCACGGATGGCGGCCCGCGCGGCGCACTGACCGAGCCCGGTCCCCTCGCACCCTCCGCATCCGGCCCCCGCACGCCCCTCCCGGCGCGCGGGGGCCGGCCTCATTCGTGGACCGTCGTCTCCTCCAGTGCCGCGTCGCGTACGTCGGGGACGGGGTGGCGGCGCAGGGTGCGCAGCAGTGCGCGCCAGGGCGCGGGCCAGTCCTCGCGTTCGCCGAGCGCGCCGGTGACGGCGACGGCCAGGAGTCCCTGGGCGTGGCCGCCGTGCCCGGCCAGCTCCCCGGCCTCGGCGAGCAGCACCGCGGCGTCGCCGGCCGACTGCCGGCTCCGCAGGCGGTTACCGACCTCACCGGCGATCCGCACGGCGAGTGCAGGGCGGTCGGTGCCGACCAGGGCGGCCACCCGGTCCAGGCGGGGCGGTACGGCAGTCAGGTCGACGTGGCCGGCCGCGAGCACGGCCGCCTGCGCCGCGTGGGCGTCGTACCCCGCGAGCAGTTCGGCGGCGGCCCGGGCGGCCGGGCGGACGGCCTCCCCGGGACGGAAGCCGTGCGCCCCGAGACCGACGGCGAGGTACTCGACGCGCTGCCGGGCCGGCCGGTCCCGCCGCTCCCCCGCGTCGTCGTCCTCGCCGGCGTCCGTCGCGGCCAGCGTGCGCAGGGTGTCCAGCAGGGCGGAGAGTCCCTCCGGAGCGCTCGACGCGGCGCTGATCAGCGCGTTCGCCGCCGCGTGCCAGGTTCCGCGGTTCGTGAGGTCCGTGACGGTCCCGGCCAGGGTCCGGGCGCCCTCGGCCGACCACGGGGCCCACAGGCCCAGGGCGTGGAAGGCGAGGAGCGCGGTGGCGCGGTCGTCGGTGCCGGCGACCTCGCACACCAGGCGGGCGTACCGGCCGCGACGGTCCTCGGGCAGGTCCTGCGGCACGGCCCGCAGCAGGGCGGCCCGCAGCACCGGAGCACCACCCGCGGCGTCGTGCAGCAGGTCCCAGGCCTCCTCCCGGGCGAGCAGCCCGGTCGTGCGGGCGACACAGGCGGCGCGTACGTCGCGGTGGGTCCCCGGGCGGGCGTAGACCTCGGTGATCAGGGCCGCCGCGTCCGGCACCGGGAGGCGGACCGCGGCGAGCCGGACCGCTTCCTTGCGGCTGGTCACCTTGGCGTCCGGGGCCTCCAGTACGTCCCGCAGGGCGCCCGCGAGCCGGGACGGGCGCGCCTGCCGGGACGCCTGGCCGACCGCGTACACGGCGACGCGGGCCCGGTCGCCGCCGGCGTGTGCCAGCAGCTCGGGCACCGCCTCGGCGGCCCGGTCGGTGCGGGCCAGTGCGGCGAGCGCGGCCTCGGCGAGGACGACGGCCGGCGATCCGGTCCAGCGGCGTACGAGGCCGGCGCCCTCCCCCGGGCACGGCGGCGGCCTGCGTGACGGCGTTCGCGCGGGCGTGCAGGGGCAGTCCGGCGTCGGCGGCCAGGGTGGCGCACTGCCGGAGCAGCGCGGCCTGCTGGCGCGGCACCCACCGGCTCACCTCGTGCGCGGTCACGGGCACGGACCAGGGAGTGCCCTTGGTCAGGAAGCGGCCGTAGGGCGGAGCCTCGGCGAGCAGCGGGTCGAGCAGGTCGGTGCGGCGCCGGACGACCACCTCGCGCACCGGCGCCAGCGCGGCCGCCGAGGGTTCGCGGGCGAGGACGCGGGCCACGCGTTCGTCGCGGGTGGCGGAGGGTTCGAGCCACAGGCCGATCGCGGTGCGCGCGGTGGTGTCGTTGCCGTGGCGGACGGCCTGCCACAGCAGGTCCTGGAGTTCGGCCATGCCGGCGGCGCGCCGGCCCACCGCGCGGGTCAGCGCGAAGGCGAGGCCGTAGTCGGCCTTCTCGGCGCCCGCCTCGATCCACGGGCGCAGCGCCTCGTACACCTGGTGCTCCTGGCCGCGCCGCAGGGTGCGGTCGAGGCGGCCGAGGTCGGCGCCGCCGGTGGTGCCGGATATCCGGACGAGGGTGCGCAGCGCCCAGTTCACCAGCGTGCGCGTGCCGCCCGCCGCGTGCTCGCCCAGCACGGCCAGGGCCAGTTCGCCGAGGGCCCGGCGGGTCTGGGGCGAGGAGTCGCGGGCCTCGACGGCGTCGGTGGCGAGGCGGGCCAGGTGGGGTGCGGCCTCCTCGGTGAACAGCGCGGCCGGGATGCCGTGCGCCGCCCGGAGCGCGGTGCTCCGCACCGGGTCCTGCTCGTTGCGCAGCCGCGCCATGTCCTCCAGTACGGCGGTGACGGCGGCCGGGTCGCCGGAGCGTGCGGCGTTGCCGGTCAGCAGGAGCCAGGCACGGGCGCGGTCGTCGGCGTCCGGGCGCCGGGTGGCGGCCAGCAGGCGGTCGTGGACCTCGGCCACGGGGAGGAAGGACTCGGCGAGGAGGACCGTGTTCTCGTGCGCGCCCGCCTCCCGTGCGCGTGCGGCGGCCTCCCGGGCCTCGTGCGCGGCGTGGCGGCGCGGCAGCACTTCGAGGAGCGCCTGGTCGACGCCGGTGGCGCCGGTCCCCCGTCCTTCGCGCACTGCCGTCCACAGGGCGTGGCGCCGGGCGGGCGGGAGTGCCTTCAGCAGCTGCGGCAGGTCGCCGAAGGGGAGCAGGGACCTGGCGTAGGCGTGGAGTTCGGGCGAGTCGGTGCGGGTCAGCCGGTACAGCGCCGTGCGTCCCAGCCCGCGGACGCCGACGGCACAGGTCCAGGCGGGCGTGGTCAGGAGGCGCAGCACGCGCCGCGGGTCGGCGCCGGCGAACGCGGGGAGGTGACCGCGCAGTTCGTGCGGCAGGCGGCTCGGTCCCCGCTCCTCCAGCAGCCGCAGGACCCGCGCGGGTTCGGCGGGCGCGAGCGCGGCCACCGCGGGCGCGTACCGGCTCCACCAGGAGTCGCGCAGGGCTTCGGGCCGCGCGGCCAGCTCCGTCTCCAGCGCGTCGAACAGGGTCGTGCGGTGCCGCCCGGCGAGCGCGTTCCAGGACTGGACGGCGTGCAGGAGGCCGGGCAGCAGACGGGCGACCGTCGGCGCGGTGCAGCCGGGCAGCAGACGGGTCGCCTCGGTGTCGCCCCAGTCGCGGCGCACTCCGTCGACCAGCCGGTCGGCGAGGCCGGGGCGTCCGCCGCCGGCGACGGAACGCAGCAGACCCCGGCGGACCGCCTCGGGGGCGTCGGCGAGGCCCGCCTCGAAGGCGGCGTCGGGCACGCCCAGCGTGCCGGCCATCCGCAGGGCGTGGCCGCGCACGTACGGGTCGGGGTCGGCGATCCGGTCCGCGATCCACTCGGTGTCGCGGACGGCGGACGCGGCGACGACGGCGAGCCGGCGTCCGCACGCTCCGTGCCGCTCCAGCTCGGCGAGCAGCGGCCGCGGATCCGCCGACCGGCGCGTGCGCGCCACGAGTTCCCGCATGCGCTGCGGGTGGGCGAGCGGATCGAGGGCGTGCAGCAGGCTCTCGGCCTCGTGCTGTGCGGCGGGTCGGGGCATGCCGGGGATTCTGCCCGGTGCGGCGGGTGCGGCACAGCGAATTACCGGTGGCCCGCTCCGGTTGCGGTGCGCCGCAGGGCCAGCCGCTCCTTCTCCGACAGCCCGCCCCACACGCCGAAGCGCTCGTCGTTGCTGATGGCGAACTCCAGGCAGGCCGAGCGGATCGGGCACAGGGCGCAGATGCGCTTCGCGTCCCGTACGGAGCTGCCGGGCTCGGGGAAGAAGAAGTCGCCGCCGGTCTGCGCGCACAACGCCTGCTCCTGCCAGCTGAGGTCGGGCGTCGCGATGGTCTCGATGTGCATGGGCAGCAGCGTGCCGGGAGGCGAAAAACGTTCGATCAACACGTCATCAACGCCGGGCGTCCGGCACCCGCAGCCGATCAGATCGTCCTCCGTCGCGCACGGCGGCACACGGCGGCGCGCGGAAGCGATTGTCAGTGGTCGGTGGAAGACTCGTCAGTGCAGGCAACGGGACCCTTCCGAGGAGGGCGATCATGCTCACCACCCGTTTCGTCACCGGCGCTCCGAACTGGCTCGACGTCGGCACCCCCGACCTCGACGGCGCCACGTCCTTCTACAACGGCCTCTTCGGCTGGCGGTTCCGGTCGGCGGGACCGGAGGCCGGGGGTTACGGCTTCTTCGAGCTGGACGGCCGGATCGTGGCCGGCGGCATGGAGACGACCGAGGAGCAGGGCCCGCCGTCCTGGACGGTGTACTTCCAGGCCCCGGACGCCCGGGCCGCCGCCAAGGCCTCCGAGCAGGCACACGGCGGCGTCGTCGTGCAGCCGGCGGAGGTCATGGACCAGGGCACCGTGGCGATCCTCAGCGACCGGGCCGGGGTGCCGTTCGGCATCTGGCAGCCGGGGCAGCGCGCCGGTCTGGACGCGGCCGGCGAGACCGGCGCGCTGTGCTGGGTGGAGCTGCACACGGCGGACATCGCGGCCGCCGCCGCGTACTACCGGGCGGTGCTGGGCCTGGAGACCTCCGCCGTCTCCTTCCCCGGCGGCTCCTACACCTGCGTCAATCCGGCCGGAGAGGGCGAGGAGGCGATGTTCGGCGGCGTCGTCCCGCTCACCGAGGACCCGGCCGGCACGCACGCCGGGTGGCTGCCGTACATCGCGGTCGACGACGCGGACGCCGTGGTCGCGCGGACCACGGAGCTGGGCGGCTCGGTGGGCGTGCCCGCGACGGACATCCCGGGCGTCGGCCGCGTGGCACGGCTCGCCGACCCGTACGGCGCCCGGTTCGCGGTGCTCAAGCCGGCGCCGCGCCAGGGGTAGGGGGCGAGGGCACGCCTGGCGGGGGCACGCCTGGTGGGGGCGCGTCCGACGGGGTGCGTCGCGTCCGACGTGCGCGCTCACGTCGCGGCCCGGCACGCGCGACCGGCTCACGCTGTGGCGGCGCCGGCCGCAGGGAGCGGGGCACGCCCGGCGGGGGCGCCCCGACGCGCGCTCACGTCGCGGCCCGGCACCAGGGTCCGGGTACCGGCGTGTCGCGCTCTCGTGCCCGCGGGACGGTGCCCGGCTCGCGCGCGGGCGTTCCCCGCGTCCGAGCCGGGAGTGCGGCCCGGGCGACGCGGGCGCGCGACCGGCTCACGCCGTGGCGCGGCGCACGAGGGTGGTCGGCAGGATCACACCGGGCGCGGTGGCGGTCGGGGTCCGGGGGGCGTCGTCGACCGTCACGCCGTCCAGGCCGCGCAGCAGCAGGCGGGCCATCAGCCGGCCCATGCCCTCGATGTCCTGGCGGACGGTGGTCAGCGGCGGGTCGGTCTCCTCGGCGACGGGCAGCATGTCGTCGAAGCCCACTACGGCCACGTCGTCCGGCACCCGCCGCCCGCGTTCGCGCAGCACCCGCAGGGCGCCCGCCGCGGTGAGGTCGTTGGCCGCGAACACCGCGTCCAGGCCGGGGCACCGGTCGAGCAGTTCCCGCATCGCCCGCTCCCCGCCGCCCGAGGTGAAGTCGCCCGGCGCGACGAGCCCCGGGTCGGCGTCGGGCCGGACCTCGCGGAAGCCCGCCAGCCGGTCGGCCGCGGAGGTCTGGTCGAGCGGGCCGGTGATGTGGGCGACGCGGGTACGGCCGAGCCCGGCCAGGTGCCGGACGGCCGAACGGGCGCCGCCGCGGTTGTCGCTGTCCACGTAGACCACCTCGCCCCGTCCGTCCTCCCAGTCGGGGCGCCCGCCGAACACGGTCGGCAGGCCGGCGCCGCGGACCAGGCCGGGCAGCGGGTCGTCGAGGTGCAGGGAGAAGACGAGGGCGCCGTCGACGTGCCCGCCGGCCAGGTAGCGGCCGACCCGGGCGTGGTCCTCGCGGCCCTCGGTGAGCAGCAGCACGAGCTGGTTGTCGTGGGCCGTCAGTTCCTTGCTGATGCCGCGCAGTTGCTGGGCGAAGTAGGGGTCGGCGAAGACCCGTGTCTCCGGTTCGGCGGCGACGACGGCGACGGCCCGGTGGCGCCGGGTCACCAGGGAGCGGGCGGCCTGGTTGGGCACGTATCCGAGTTCCTCCACGGCACGCCTGACCCGCTCGGCCAGCGCGTCCCGCACCCCGTGGGCGCCGTTGACCACGCGGGACACGGTGGCCCGCGAGACCCCGGCGCGCTCGGCCACGGCCTCGAGCGTGGGGCGCGGCGCGGTCTCGGTCACGGGCGGCTCCTCCTCGGCGGCTGCGGCTCAGGATAGCGGCAGGCCGCGGCGCGGGAGGGAGCTCTCTCGGGGTGGGAAACGTGCTGGTGCGGTGGTCGGCTCGGGCGGGTGTGCGGCGGGCCGGCCCGTCGGTGACGCGATCGGCCGGCCGGCGTCGGCTCAGTGCTCGTGCACGTGGTCGTGTGCGGGTGCCTCGTCCGCGGGTGCCTCGCCCCCCGTCGCCCCGCTCTTCGTGGCCGTCCCGCTCTTCGTGGCCGTCCCGCCGTGGTCGTGCGGCTCGTACCCGGGGATCGTGCCGTCCGGCTTCTTCACCAGGAACAGGCCCACCATCCCCATGTCGGAGTGGCTCTGCACGTGGCAGTGGTACATCCACGCCCCGGCGCCCACCCCCTCCCCGGCGACGATCTGGAAGCCGAAGGAGTCCGCCGGGCCGGTGATCTTGTTGTCGATGACGCGGGAGGGGTCGTCGGGCCCGGTGAGGATGCCGGTGCGGTTGTCCGCCCAGCGGTGACCGTGCATGTGGAAGGTGTGGTAGTACTCGCCGTGCGTGATCATGACGATCTCGACCCGGTCGCCCACGGTGGCCTCGAAGTCGGGACCGGTGTGCGGGGCGCGGTTGTTGATGGTCATGTCGTTGAAGACGATGGTGTGCGTGGCGTCCGGCAGCACGTCGCCCTTGCGGCGCACGATCACCGGCCCGTACAGGCCCTTGCGGATGCCGCCGGTGCCGTGTTCGGTGCCGACCACGTGGTCGTGGTAGTGCCAGTAGCCCGCGCTGCCCGGCCGCCAGGTGCCGTCGCTGCGGCGTCCCGGTGTGTGGGTGCGCCAGGTGTAGGTGCGGGTGCCGCCGGGCTCGACGTCGCTCTTGTTCATCGCGGTGCCGTCGCTGGAGATCTCGTAGTCCAGGCCGTGGACGTGCAGACTGGCCCGCACGTCCATGGTGTTGGTGAACTCGATGTGCAGCGTGTCGCCCTCGTTCAGCTCGATCAGCGGGCCCGGGACGGAGGCCTTGCCCTTCTCGAAGCCGTAGCCCATCTGCCCGTCGGGCAGCTTCTCGGCGTACATCTTGATGTGTCTCACCTCGCCCCCGGCCGGCGCCGTCCTCGCGGTGATCCCCTTGGCCGCGGGCGGTGCGCCCACGGCCTCCGGGGCGATGGACAACGATGTCGCGGCGGCCGCGCCGCCCAGCAGTACCCGTCGATTGAAGCCTCGCCTGTCCATGCCCAACTCCCCACGCCGATACGGAATGTGCGCGCACCCAGGACCTGATTGGCTGTGACGAACCTGTGGGACCGTACCGGTTGCCGCCGCGTTTATCCACAGTCAGGACAAAGTTCGTTCGATCCCGGTCATACCTATTGGCGTACCGCGCAAAGAGGTCTAGCTTCCTTTCCGCTGCTGCCGTGACCGAGGAGGTGCCCATGCCCTTAAGAGGGTTGAGCGCGAGAAGAAGAGGCTGGGCGGCGTGCGCCACCGCCGCTTTCGTCGCCGCGGGACTGCTGGCCGGCCCTGCCGCCAGCGCACGTCCGGCGCCGGACCCATCCCTGACAACGATGTCGATCAAGTCGCCGCCGGGCGGCGCCAACGTACGGGTGCTGATCTTCTACGGGTCCGCCGCGGCCGGGGACGAGTCTCCGGTCGTGAACGCCGGGATCGCGGCCATCGAGCGGATCGGGCTGTCCGGCCCGGCCGAGGGACGCTTCAAGGTCGAGGCCACGGACAACGCCGACGTCTTCACCAACGGGAAGAAGCTCGGCCGGTTCAACGCGGTCGTGTTCCTGACCGGCGGCGGCGACGTCCTGACGCCCGCCCAGGAGGCGGGCCTGGAGGCCTACATGGAGGCCGGGGGCGGATTCCTCGGCGTCCACGACGCGGCCCGCGCGGAGCCGTACTCGGACTGGTTCACCGGTCTGGTCGGCGCGCGTCCGGCCGCCGACAGTCCGACGAAGGTCCAGCGTGCCACGGTCGAGGTCGGTGACCGGCGGCATCCGGCCACCAAGGACCTGCCGTTGGAGTGGAAGCGCCCCGACCAGTGGCTGAACTGGAAGGAGAACCCGTCCGGCGACGTGCACACCGTGGCCCGGGTGCGCGAGTCGACGTACGCGCCCGGCGCGAGCGCCAACGGCTGGGACCACCCGGTCAGCTGGTGCCGCGACTACGACGGCGGCCGGTCCTTCTACACCGGCATGGGCGGCACGGTGTCGTCGTACGACGAGACCGACTTCCGCAGCCATCTGCGCGGTGCCCTGATGTGGACGACCCGGCTGTCGCAGGCCGACTGCAAGGCGACCATCGACGGCAACTACAAGGCCGAGCGGCTCACCGAGCCCAACCAGCCCGGCCAGAACGACCAGATCGGCGAACCGCACGGCCTGGTCACCGCCCCCGACGGCCGCGTCTTCTACATCGGCCGCGGCGGCACGGACTCCTCGCACCCCGTGGTGACCGACTGGAACGACCCGAACGTCGGCAAGGGCACCGGCGAGATCCACGTCTGGGACCCGAAGACCGACAAGGTCACCCTGGCCGGCGCGCTGACCGTCTTCGGCAACAAGGGCGGCGGCGACGAGCTGACCAAGGTCGAGGAAGGCCTGCTCGGCATCGAACTGGACCCGGCATTCGAGGAGAACGGGGGGGTGTACCTGCACTACACCCCGCACTCCCAGATCAACCGGGACACCCACATGGCCGAGCGGCGGGTCTCCCGCTTCACCCTCGACAAGGCCACCAACAAGCTGGACCTGGGCAGCGAGAAGGTGCTGCTGAAGTGGCCGGTGCAGATCCACAGCTGCTGCCACGCGGGCGGCGGGATGGCCTGGGACTCCAAGGGGAACCTGTACATCGCCACCGGTGACAACAACTCCAGTGGTTTCAGCGACGGTTACTCCGGCAACAACCCGGAGCCCAACTTCAAGGGCGTGTCCTTCGCCGACGCGCGCCGCACCGCCGGCAACACCAACAACCTCAACGGCAAGATCCTGCGCATCCACCCGGAGCCGGACGGGACGTACACGCTCCCGGAGGGCAACCTCTTCACCGGCAAGGAGACCGCCGAGGGCGGTGGCAAGACGCGCGGCGAGATCTACGTGATGGGTGTGCGCAACCCGGCGCGCATCTCCGTCGACAAGAAGACCGACACCCTGTACGCGGGCTGGGTCGGCCCGGACGCCGGTGCTCCGTCGCCGACGTGGGGTCCGGCCAAGTACGACACGTTCGCCACCATCACCGAGGCGAGCAACCGCGGCTGGCCGTACTGCATGGGCAACAAGCAGCCGTACCGGGACCGGAACCTGCCGGACCCGTCGAAGCCGCTGGGCTGGTACGACTGCGACCACCCGAAGAACGAGTCGCCGAACAACGACGGCCTGGTCAACCTGCCGCCGGTGACCGGCAACAACATCTGGTACTCGCCGCAGGGCGGCGGCCCGGACTACCCGCGCGACGAGAACGGCGTCCCGTCGTACGAGCAGGACGAGGCCACGTACAAGCTGCCCTGGCTCAAGGGCGGCGGCCAGGCCGCGATGAACGGCCCGGTCTACCGCTACGACGCCGACAGCACCAGTGACACCAAGTGGCCCGCGTACTGGGACGGCAAGTGGTTCGTCGGTGACTTCTACGACTCCGACCAGCCGCGCAACGCGGTGCTGATGGACCCGAAGACGCAGGGCGACGGCGGTCTGCCGGTGCACTCGGAGTCCCTGAAGAAGATCGTGCCGGTCGGCAACGACGGCATCAAGAACCTGATGGGCTGGAAGTTCGGCCCGGACGGCGCGCTGTACGTCCTGGACTACGGCCGCGGCTTCTTCACCTCGGACTCCAAGTCGGCCCTGTGGAGGGTCACCTACGAGGGCGGTGGGCCGACGCCGGCCGCCGGACAGCTGGCGAGGGGGTCCGAGTGATACGCCAACGAAGAATGTGGGCCGCGCTGTTGGCCGGCCTGCTGATGGTCCTCGGTCTGCAGGCGACGTCCGCCTCCGGGCAGCCCGCGGCGGCGCCCACCGCGGCCGCCGCCGACCAGGTGCTCACCTGGACGGCCGGTGACGACATCACCAAGTACACGTCGGCGCCCGAGACGGCGGTGGCCGGTCCGGCCACGATCGTCTTCGAGAACAGTGAGGCCACCGGCAACACCACCGGCATGCCGCACACGCTGACGTTCGTGACCAGCGATCCCGAGTACAACCAGGACGTCCAGCTGAACATCCTGGCCAACCCGAACGACGACCAGGGCGGCAAGCACACCGCCGAGGTCACCCTCACCCCCGGCACGTACATGTACCACTGCACGATCCCGGGCCACGGCCAGATGACGGGCGTGCTCGTGGTGACCGAGGGCGGCGGTGGCGAGGACACCACGGCGCCGGCGACCTCGGCCGAGGTGGGCGGCACGCAGAACGCCGACGGCGCGTACGTCGGTTCCGCGACCGTGACGCTCGCCGCCACCGACGAGGGCGGCTCCGGCGTCGAGCGGATCGAGTACGCGCTCGGTGCCGACGGCGCCTGGCAGCCGTACACCACGCCGGTCGTCGTCGACCAGGTCGGCGAGCACACGGTGCGCTACCGGGCGTTCGACAAGGCGGGCAACGCCGCCGAGGAGAAGAGCGTCACGTTCGCCGTGGCCGCGCCGGACACCGACGACACGACCGCGCCGGAGACCTCGGCGACGGTCAGCGGCGAGAAGAACGCCGAGGGCGCCTACATCGACATGGCGACGGTGACCGTCACCGCCTCCGACACCGGTTCCGGCGTCAACACCATCGAGTACGCGGTCGGCGACGGCGCCTGGACGGCGTACACGGCGCCGGTCATGGTGCACGAGGTCGGCGAGCACACCGTGCGCTACCGGGCCACCGACAAGGCGGGCAACGTCGCCGCGGAGAAGAGCGTCGCCTTCACCGTGGCGGCCGCTCCCCCGCAGGACACCACCCCGCCGGTCACCGGCGCGACCGTGGACGGCACCAAGAACTCCGACGGCGCCTACGTCGGCAGCGCGAAGGTGACCGTGAACGCCGCGGACGAGGGCGGTTCCGGCGTCGCCGGTGTGGAGTACTCGCTGGACGCCGGGCCCTACCTGGCGTACACCGACCCGGTGGTCGTGGACCGGGTGGGCCGGCACACCGTGGCCTACCGGGCGAGCGACCAGGCGGGCAACACCTCCGAGCCGCTGACGGTGAGCTTCACGGTGGTGGCGGGCCAGGTGCCGCCGCCGCCCTGCCCGGAGTACGACGAGCGCCTCACGGTGATCGTCGGCACGGTCGACTCGGGAGTGCCGAACCGGGTCACCAACAACCGGTGCCGGATCAACGAGATGATCGAGGACGAGAAGGAGTGGACGTCCCAGGCGCTCTTCCTCAAGCACGTCCGCGAGGTCATGGACGCGCTCCTGGACGAGGGCGTCGTCGACAAGCGGGAGTACCGGGCGATCAACAAGGCCGCCAAGCAGTCGAAGATCGGCCGGCCCGGTCAGACCGAGGGCTACCGCACGATCCTCGACGGCAGCCAGGAGTCCTTCGCCAAGTGGGAGCAGGTGGGCGGCGGTTCGTTCGCGCTGAACGCGGACGGGTCGATCACCTCCAGCACCAGCACGCCCGGCATGGGCATGCTGTGGTTCCCCGAGCGCAAGTACGGCGACTTCTCGCTCAAGCTCCAGTGGCGTGACGACGCGGCGGGCACGGCGAACACCAACGGCGGCGTCTTCGTGCGCTTCCCGCAGGTGCACGACCACCCGGAGGAGTCGCGTCCGGAGTGGGTCGCCATCAAGTACGGGCACGAGATCCAGGCGTTCGACAGCCCGACCGGCGACATGTACAAGTCCGGGTCCGTCTACGGCTTCGACCGGGTCGGCCTGGCCGGCGCGGGCGTCACCGAGAAGGGCACCTGGAACGACTACGAGATCCGGGTGGTGGACCAGCACTACTCGATCTACCGCAACGGTGTGCTGATCAACGAGTTCGACAACTTCGGCGGGCAGACCTTCTACCCCGAGCGCTCGGACGACCCGGGCACGGACGGGCGGCGGTTCGCCTCCGGCTACGTCGGACTGCAGGTGCACAGCACGTCGGACGTGATCTCGTACCGCGACGTCCGGATCAAGGACCTCTAGGGGTCGGCGTCGTGGCTCAGTCCGGGCCGGGAGCCTTCTTCCTGGCCCGGCTGGGCTGGACCCGGCTCGGTTCGCCCGGCATCTTCGGATACTCGGGCGGGTACGGCAGATCACCGAGCCCGTGGTCGTGCTCGTCCTTCGTCGCCAGCTCCAGCAGCGCGTCGAGGGAGTACCTCGTGTCGTCCATGCCCGCGTGCACGTCGCCGAGTTCGGCGAAGCGCGCGGGCATGGTCGTGATGTCGAAGTCCTGCGGGTGCGCCACCCCCACCTCGTCCCAGGTCAGCGGGGCTGAGACGGGCGCGTGCGGGCGGGGCCGCACGGAGTAGGCGGACGCGATGGTGCGGTCGCGGGCGGTCTGGTTGTAGTCGATGAAGATGCGCTCGCCGCGCTCCTCCTTCCACCACTTGATGGTGACCCGGTCGGGCATCCGCCGTTCCATCTCACGGCCCACGGCGATGGCGGCGCGCCGCACCTGGGTGAAGGTCCAGCGCGGCTCGATCGGCACGAAGACGTGGATGCCGCGCCCGCCGGAGGTCTTGGGCCAGCCGCGCAGCCCGCCGAACTCCTCCAGCACCGCCCGCAGTTCGTGCGCGGCGCGGGCGGCGTCGTCGTAATCCGTCCCGGGCTGCGGGTCGAGGTCGATGCGCAGTTCGTCGGGGTGGTCGACGTCGTCGCGGCGCACCGGCCAGGGGTGGAAGGTGAGGGTGCCGTACTGGGCGGCCCACAGCACGGCCGCCTCCTCGGTGGGGCACATCTCGTCGGCGCTGCGCCCGCTGGGGAAGGTGATGTGCGCGGTCGGGATCCAGTCGGGCATCCCCTTGGGCGCCCGCTTCTGGTAGAACCACTCGCCGGTGATCCCGTCGGGGTAGCGCTGGAGGGTCGTCGGCCGCTCGCGCAGGGCGCGCAGGATGCCGGGGGCGACGGCCTGGTAGTACCGGGCCACGTCGAGCTTGGTGTACCCGTGCTCCGGGAAGAACACCTTCCCCGGGCTGGACAGCCGCACGGTCCGGCCGCCCGCCTCCAGCTCCACCGCTTCAGCCATGCGAGCCACGGTAGGCGCAGCGTCTTTGCTTCGCATATCGGACGTCGGGGAGGGGAGAGCACGCAGACCACGGCCTCCGCGGCCGCCGGGCATCTACTTGCCGATGCTGATCCTGTCGTTGTCGAGGAGCGCGGTGTGGGTGGCAGCGGTGATGATCAGCAGAACCATGAGGAATCCTGGGACGGGGTTGGTGTCGTCGGCGTCGGGGCTGATCGCGATAGCGACGGAGAAGACGGCGACCTCCCCGACGATGTACACCCCGGCCAGCCAGGGCTTCACGACGCCCTTGACCGCGGCCACAACGAACGGAACGGCGGCGGCGAGTCCCAGGGTGACGATCGGGACCAGCGTCCAGACCACCTTGGCCAGGCTCGACGCATACATGCGCGGGCGGGCCGGCGTGAGTGGGGCGTTGATGTAGGGACTGGCCACGGGTTCTCCCTTTGCGTCGACAGCGTGTAGGAAGTGTGAGGTCACGGTGTCGAGCTGTCAGGTGGTCCGACAGGATGGACCCGTTCGAGTGAACGGGTCGGCAGAGTCGCTCCGATCAAGCCGCACGAGACGCGTCCGCTCCCCTGCCGACGGGGGCTTCCGGGTGTCGGGCTCGACAGGCGCGGTGCCACCGGCGGCGTACAGAATCGGACCATGGACCTCCCCGTCATGCCGCCCGTGAAGCCGATGCTCGCCAAGTCCGTGGCGAAGATTCCGCCGGGGATGCACTACGAGGCGAAGTGGGACGGGTTTCGGGCGATCGTGTTCCGCGACGGCGATGAGGTGGAGCTGGGCAGTCGTACGGGCAAGCCGTTGACCAGGTATTTTCCGGAGCTGGTGGGGGCGGTGCGGGAGCGGTTGCCCGAGCGGTGCGTGGTGGACGGGGAGATCGTGATCGCGCGGGACGGGCACCTGGACTTCGACGCGCTGACCGAGCGGATCCATCCGGCGGACTCCCGGGTGCGGACGCTGGCGGAGCGCACCCCGGCCTCGCTGGTCGCCTTCGACCTGCTGGCGCTGGACGACGCGTCCCTGCTCGACGTGGGTCTGGCCGACCGGCGGGCGCTGCTGGAGCAGGCGCTGGGCGGGGTGACGCCGCCCGTGCACGTGGCGCCGGCGACGGACGACATCGAGGTGGCACGGCAGTGGTTCGAGCGGTACGAGGGGGCGGGGCTCGACGGGGTCGTCGCCAAGCCGCTCGACCTGCGCTACCGGCAGGACGAGCGGGCCATGTTCAAGATCAAGCACGAGCGGACGGCGGACGTGGTCGTCGCCGGGTACCGCTTCCACAAGAGCGGGCCCGTGGTCGGCTCGCTGCTGCTCGGGCTGTACGACGACCGGGGTGTGCTCCAGCACGTGGGGGTGAGTGCCGCCTTCACCATGAAGCGCCGGGCCGAGCTGGTGGAGGAGCTGGAGCCGCTGCGCATGGACGACGCGGGCGGCCATCCGTGGGCGAAGTGGGCCGAGGAGGCCGCCCACGAGTCGGCGCGGCTGCCCGGCGCGCCGAGCCGCTGGTCGGGCAAGAAGGACCTGTCCTGGGTGCCGCTGCGTCCCGAGCGGGTCGTCGAGGTGGCGTACGACCACATGGAGAACGGCGCGCGCTTCAGGCACACGGCCCGCTTCCGCCGCTGGCGCCCGGACCGGACCCCCGAGAGCTGCACCTACGCGCAGCTGGAGGAGCCGGTCCGCTACGACCTGGCGGAGATCCTGGGCGGGCCCTGACGCGCCGGCCCGACGGCACCTACGGCTTCATCAGCACCTTGACCGCGCCGTCCTGCTTCTTCTGGAACATCTCGTACGCGTGCGGCGCGTCCGCCAGCGGCACCCGGTGGGTGGCGAAGCCGTCGACGCCGAGGGGGTCCTGGTCGGTCAGGTACGGGACGATCTCGTCGCTCCAGCGGCGTACGTTGGCCTGGCCCATGCGCAGCTGGATCTGCTTGTCGAACATGGTGAGCATCGGCATGGGGTCGGCCATGCCGCCGTACACGCCGGACAGCGAGATGGTGCCGCCGCGGCGCACCAGGTCGATCGCGGTGTAGAGGGCGGCGAGCCGGTCGATGCTGAACCGCTCCGCCAGGGGCCCGCCGATGGCCCGGGGCATCACCGCGGCGGTCTGCTGCACCAGCTTGGCCACGGCGCCGCCGTGCGCCTCGGTGCCGACCGCGTCGATCACGGCGTCCGGGCCACGACCGCCCGTCCGGTCCTGGATCGCCGAGACGAGTTCCTTCTCGTTGTCGAAGGACCGCAGGTCGAAGGTCTCCACGCCCCGCTCGCGGGCCCGCTCCAGCCGCTCCGGCACGAGGTCCACGCCGAACACCTTGTCGACGCCCTTGAGGCGGGCGATCCGGCACGCCATGTCGCCGATCGGGCCGAGACCCAGCACGGCGAGGCTGCCGCCCTGCGGGACGGCGGCGTACTCGACCGCCTGCCAGGCGGTGGGCAGCACGTCGGAGAGGTAGACGAAGCGGTCGTCGGCCGGGCCCTCGGGCACCTTGACCGGTCCGAACTGGGCCTGGGGCACGCGCAGGTACTCGGCCTGGCCGCCGGGAATCGCGCCGTACAGGCGGGTGTAGCCGAACAGCGGGGCACCCATGCCCTCGCCGGTGACCTGGGTGGTCTCGCACTGGGTCGGCAGCCCGGTGTCGCACATGTAGCAGTGGCCGCACGCGATCTGGAACGGCACCACCACCCGGTCTCCGGGCTTCAGGTTGGTCACCTCCGGACCGACCTCCTCGACGATGCCCATCGGCTCGTGGCCGAGGATGTCGCCCGGTGTCATGAACGGCGTGAGCACCTCGTACAGGTGCAGGTCGGAGCCGCACAGCCCGGAGGACGTGACGCGGATGACGGCGTCCGTCGGCTCCTGGATCTTCGGGTCGGGCACCTCCTCCACCCGCACGTCCCGCTTTCCCTGCCACGTCACTGCCTTCATCGCCCGCGCTCCCTCCGTCGCCGTGCGCGTCGGTTCTGCGTGCCCGCCGGGTACCCCGGGGCCCCCGTCGCCGAACCCGGCGGTCTTTTCGGCCGAACAGCGGATTATCTGCCCCGTTCCGTGTGCCGTATCGGATTCATTCAGGTATGGCACTAAATGCTTCAAGAAGCGCACAATCAATGACACGGGATGGGTGGACGGATGGCCGGGATGCGAAGAGGAACGCGCAGGGGGCGCTGCGCCGCACTGCTGACGGCGGCGGTGGCGGTCTCGCTGGGCGCGGCGGGCTGCACGGCGGGGCCCGGCGCGAAGGACGACGGACGGGCGTCGCACGCGCCGCGACCGGAGCGGACGCACAGCGCCGCCCCCGCGTCCGGACCCGTGCTCGCCGTGAAGGTCGACAACGTACGCGCGGCCCGCCCCCAGACGGGCCTGGAGGACGCGGACGTCGTCTACGCCGAGCCGGTGGAGGCCGGGCTGAGCCGGCTGATGGCGATCTACGCCACCGAGCTGCCCGAGTCGGTGGGGCCGGTGCGCAGCGCCCGCGAGTCCGACCTGGAGCTGCTCGGCCAGTTCGACCGTCCGGTGCTGGCCTTCTCCGGGGCGCAGAGCAAACTGCTGCCGCTCATCGACAAGGCGCCGCTGCGCGCGGAGCCGGCGCGCGAGGACTCCGACGCCTACGTCCGCGCCGGGGACCGGCAGGCCCCGCACAACCTCTACCTGCGGCCGGACAAGCTGCTGGGGAAGCCGTCGGGCGCCGCGGCCCTCACCACCGGGTTCACCTACGGCAAGGCCCCCGCGGGCGGCCGGGCGGAGCCCTCGCACACGGTGCGCTATCCCTCGGCGAGCTTCACCTTCACCTGGTCCGACAGCCGGGACCGGTGGCTGGTCGCCATGGACGGCAGCCCGGCCCGTACGGCCGACGGCGGGCGGCTGGCACCGGCCACGGTCGTCGTGCAGCACGTGACGGTGCGCGAGTCGGACTTCCGCGACTTCCGCGGCAGCAACTCGCCCTACGTCGAGTCGGTGGGCTCGGGACAGGCGGAGGTGCTGCGCGACGGGCGCGCGTACGACGCGACGTGGAAGCGCGGGGCGGCCGGGGACGGCACGACCTTCACCACCGGGGACGGCGAGCCGCTGAACTTCGCCGAGGGCCAGGTGTGGGTGGTCTTCGCCGGGCGCTCCTGAGCCGGGCGCTCCTGACGGGGGCGGTCCCGGTCAGCCCGGTGCCGCCGTCGGCTCGACCGGGTTGCGGAGCCCCTCCGCGGCGTCCGCGACCCGGCGGATCAGGTCGATGAACACCGCCTGCTCGTCGGCGGCGAGCGGGGCCAGGAAGACCTGGTTCATCCGGGCGATGCGCACGCCCAGCCTGCGGTGGACGCGCAGCCCCTCGTCGGTGAGCCGGAGCAGGGACCGGCGGCCGTCCTGCGGGTCGCGGACCTTGTCGAGCAGCCCGCGACGGCCGAGCCGGCTGACCACCTCCGCGATGGTGGACCGGTCCAGGCCCACCCGCTCCCCCACGGTGCGCTGGTCGAGCCCCGGCTCGGCGACGAGGGCGTTGAGGACGGCGTACTGCGGCGAGGTGGTCTCCTCGGAGACCATCGTGTTCCACAGCAGGTAGTGCGCCTGCTGCAGCCGCCGGGCCAGGTGGCCGGGGTGGGTGGCCAGATCGACCGCTGCCATGTGCACTCCCCGTGGTCACTTTCGTAGGTGCACTGACGATACACGGCACCGAGTCCCGGCACCCGGGGGCGCTTCACACGATCCACCTCGCATTTTATGGGCCTTGACGCCCCGGCCGTCCGGTGGCAGCGTGTGGGCAACCTCGCTGAAATACTCAGTGCCCTGACGATCTGTCCCCGGGGCGCGCGGAAGAGATGGGGCTCCTCGGATGGACAAGGTGGTGGCCGCGGCCGGTGCGGCGGTGGCCGACGTGCCCGACGGCGCGTCGCTCGCGGTGGGCGGTTTCGGGCTGAGCGGTGTGCCGAACGTGCTGATCCAGGCCCTCTACGAGCGCGGGACCGGCGGGCTGTCGGTGGTCTCCAACAACTGCGGGGCGATGGACTCCGGGCTGGCCGTCCTGCTGGCCGCCGGGCGCATCGCCCGCGTGACCGGGTCCTACATCGGCGCCAACAAGGAGTTCGCGCGCCAGTATCTCGGTGGGGAACTGGAGGTGGAGATGATCCCCCAGGGCACCCTGGCCGAGCGGCTGCGGGCCGGCGGCGCGGGGATACCCGCCTTCTACACTCCCGCCGGGGTCGGCACCCAGGTCGCCGACGGCGGGCTGCCGTGGCGGTACGACGGGTCGGGCGGGGTCGCGCTGGCCTCGCCGCCGAAGGAGGTCCGCGAGTTCGACGGGACGGATTACGTCCTGGAGCGCGGCATCCGCACGGACTTCGCACTGGTCCGCGCCGCGAAGGGCGACCGGCACGGCAACCTGGTCTTCGCGAAGTCGTCCCGGAACTTCAACCCGCTGGCCGCGATGGCCGGACGGGTGACGATCGCCGAGGTGGAGGAGCTGGTCGAGCCGGGCGAGATCGACCCGGACGCGGTGCACCTGCCGGGGATCTTCGTCCAGCGGGTGGTGGCACTCACCCCGGAGCAGGCCACCGACAAGAAGATCGAGCGGCGGACGGTGAGTTCCTGATGGCGTGGACGCGTGAACAGATGGCCGCACGGGCGGCGCTGGAGCTGGCGGACGGCCAGTACGTCAACCTCGGCATCGGTCTGCCCACCCTGATCCCGAACTACCTCCCCGAGGGCGTCGAGGTCACCCTGGAGTCGGAGAACGGCATCCTGGGCACCGGCCGGTACCCCACCGACGCCGAGGTGGACCCCGACCTGATCAACGCGGGCAAGGAGACGGTCACGGTCCGCCCGGGCGCCGCCTTCTTCGACTCGGCCCTCTCCTTCGGCATGATCCGGGGCGGACACATCGACGTCGCGGTGCTCGGCGCGATGCAGGTCTCCGCGGGCGGCGACCTCGCGAACTGGGCCATCCCCGGAAAGATGATCACCGGCATCGGCGGCGCGATGGACCTCGTCCACGGCGCCCGCACGGTCATCGTGGTCATGACGCACACCGCCAAGGACGGCTCCCCCAAGATCCTCGAGGAGTGCGCGCTGCCGCTCACCGGCAAGGCGTGTGTGAACCGTGTCATCACCGACCTCGGCGTCCTCGACGTCACCGCCGACGGCCTGGTCCTGGTGGAGACCGCCCCGGGCGTGGATGTCGACGAGGTCGTCGCCAAGACCGATGCCAAGCTCGTCGTCGCGAACAGCGCGGAGGGACTGAAGTGAAGGACGTCTACATCGTCGACGCGGTGCGCACCCCGTTCGGCAAGTACAACGGAGGCCTGGCGGGCGTGCGCCCGGACGACCTGGCCGCGCACGCGATCCGCGAACTCCTCGGCCGGACCCCCGGCCTGGACCCGTCCCGGATCGACGACGTGTACTTCGGCAACGCCAACGGCGCAGGCGAGGAGAACCGCAACGTCGCCCGCATGGCCGCCCTCCTGGCAGGCCTGCCCACCACCGTCCCCGGCGTCACGGTCAACCGGCTGTGCGCGTCCGGCCTCGAGGCGGTGATCCAGGCCGCCCGCGCCATCGCCGTCGGTGACGCCTCGGTCGCGCTCGCGGGCGGCGTGGAGTCGATGACCCGGGCGCCGTACGTGCTGCCCAAGCCGGACCGGCCCTTCCCCGCCGGGCACACCGAGATGTACTCGACCACCCTGGGCTGGCGCATGGTCAACCCGGCGATGGACCCGCAGTGGACGATCCCGCTCGGCGAGTCGGCGGAGCTGATCGCGGACAAGCATGGAATCACCCGCGAGCGGCAGGACGAGTACGCCCTCGCCTCGCACCACAAGGCCGCCCGCGCCCAGGCCGACGGCCTGTTCGACGCCGAGCTGGCGCCCGTGCCCGTGCCGCGCCGCAAGGGCGACCCGGTGGACTTCGCCGCCGACGAGTGCGTACGCCCGGACGCGTCCCTGGAGGCGATGGCGAAGCTCCGGCCGTCCTTCAGGAAGGCCGACGGCACGGTGACCGCCGGGAACGCCTCCCCGCTCAACGACGGCGCCGCAGCGCTGCTCCTGGTCGACGAGGAGGGCCTGCGGGCCACCGGACGCGAGCCGCTCGCCCGGGTCTCGGCGACCGGAGTCTCGGCGACCGACCCGCAGTACTTCGGACTCGCCCCCGTCGAGGCCGTGAACCGCGCGCTCGCCAGGGCCGGCCGGAGCTTCGCCGACCTGGACGTGCTCGAACTCAACGAGGCCTTCGCCGCCCAGGTGCTGGGCTGCGTCGCCGAGTGGCCCGAGTTCGACCCCGCGATCCTGAACCCGCGGGGCGGCGCCATCGCCCTCGGTCACCCCCTCGGCGCCTCGGGCGCCCGCCTCGCCGGCACCGTCGCCCACCAGCTCGCCCGCAAGGGGAGCGGCACCGGCATCGCCACCCTCTGCATCGGTGTCGGCCAGGGCCTCGCCCTGGTCCTCGACCGCTAGTCACCCAGGGAATCCCCCATGACTCTCACCCAGCACGACATCGACGCGGAGATCGCGGCCGAGCACGCCGCGTACGAGAAGCGGGTCGCCGACGGCGCGCCCGTCGAGCACCACCCGCGCCGCGACTACGCCCCGTACCGCTCCTCGGTGTTGCGCCACCCCAAGCAGCCGCCGATCGCCATCGACGTGACCAAGGACCCGGAGCTGGTGGAGCTGTCCTCCCCCGCCTTCGGGGAGCGGGACATCACCGGGATCGACAACGACCTGACCCGGCAGCACACCGGGGAGCCGGTCGGCGAGCGCATCACCGTCTCCGGGCGCCTGCTCGACCGGAACGGCAGGCCGGTGCGCGGGCAGCTCGTGGAGATCTGGCAGGCCAACTCGGCCGGGCGGTACGCGCACCAGCGCGAGCAGCACGACGCGCCGCTGGACCCGAACTTCACCGGCGTGGGCCGCACCCTCTCCGACGACGACGGCTTCTACCGCTTCACCACCGTGCAGCCCGGCCCCTACCCGTGGCGCAACCACGTGGGCGCCTGGCGTCCGGCGCACATCCACTTCTCCGTGTTCGGCTCGGCGTTCACGCAGCGCCTGGTCACGCAGATGTACTTCCCGAACGACCCCCTGTTCGCGTACGACCCGATCCTCCAGTCGGTGACGGACGACGCGGCGCGGCAGCGGCTGATCGCGACGTACGACCACAGCCTGTCCGTGCCCGAGTTCTCGCTCGGCTACCACTGGGACATCGTGCTCGACGGCCCCAACGCCACCTGGATCGAAGAAGGACGCTGACCCGCCATGACGAAGATCGACACGAGCAGGCCGGAGCAGGTGCTGCCCACGCCGTCGCACACGGTCGGCCCGTTCTACGGGTACGCGCTGCCCTTCCGCGGCGGCGAGGACATCGCGCCCGCCGGGCACCCCGACACGGTCACCGTGCACGGGTACGTGTACGACGGCGAGGGCGAACCGCTGCCCGACGCCCTGCTGGAGCTGTGGGGGCCCGGCCCCGACGGCAACGTGCCGACCGCCGACGGTTCGATGCGGCGCGACCCGGCCTCCGGCGGCTTCCTGGGCCGCAACGGCGTGGAGTTCACCGGCTTCGGACGCATCCAGACCGACGCGAACGGCCACTGGTACGCGCGGACGCTGCGGCCGGGGGCGCGGGGGCGGGGGGCGCCGTACGTGAGCGTGTGCGTCTTCGCGCGCGGGCTGCTCGTGCACCTGTTCACCCGGATCTACCTGCCGGGCGACGAGGCCGTACTCGCCGCCGACCCGCTGCTGTCCCGAGTGCCGGCCGGGCGCCGCGACACGCTGGTCGCGGCGGACGAGGGCCACGGGACGTACCGTTTCGACATCCGCCTTCAGGGCGAGGGCGAGACGGTCTTCCTGGAGTTCCAGTGACATCTTCCGCCGAACCCGCCGGTGCCGACACCGCCGCCGGCACGAGCCTGCTCGCCCCCGGGTGGGCGGGCTCGCCGGCCGCGTCCGCGACCGGCGACCGCGCGTATCTGCGGGCCCTGCTGGACGCGGAGGTGGCGCTCACGCGTGCCCAGGCCGCGCTGGGGCTCGCCCCGGCCGAGGCGGCGGACGCGGTGGGCGCGGCCGCCGCCGATCCGGCCGCCTTCGACGCGCGTTCCCTGGCCGAGCGCGCCCGGGGCGGCGGGAACCCGGTCATTGCCCTGGTGGCCGACCTGACGAAGGCGGTCAGCGAGCCGTACGGGCCGTATGTGCACCGGGGCGCGACCAGCCAGGACATCCTGGACACGGCGGCGATGCTGGTCGCCGCCCGCACCCTGGACCTGCTGCTGCCCGACCTCGCCCGCACGGAACGGGCGCTGGCCCGGCTGGCCGCCGGGCACCGGGACACGCCGATGCCGGGCCGGACCCTCACCCAGCACGCCGTGCCGACGTCCTTCGGGCTCAAGGCGGCCGGATGGCGCTCGCTGGTGCTGGACGCCCGGGACCGGATCGCGGCGGTGCGTGCCGCGCTGCCCGCCCAGCTCGGCGGCGCGGCGGGCACCCTGGCCGCCTTCGAGGCGTACGGCGCGACGGACCCGGCCGCGCTGCCGGCGGCGTACGCCCGTGAACTGGCCCTGCGGGCACCCGAGCTGCCCTGGCACACCCTGCGCACCCCGGTCGCCGACCTGGCCGGCGCCCTCGCCCTCACCGCAGGGGCGCTCGGGAAAATCGCCGCGGACGTGCTGACGCTGTCCCGCACCGAGATCGGCGAGGTCGCCGAGGGCGGTGGCGGCGGTTCGTCGGCGATGCCGCACAAGGCCAACCCGGTGCGGTCCACGCTGATCGCGGCGGCCGCCCGGCGCGCTCCGCAGCTCGCGGCCACGCTGTACGGCTCGCTGGTCGCCGAGGACGAGCGGCCGGCCGGGGCCTGGCACGCCGAGTGGGAACCGCTGCGGGACCTGCTGCGCCTGACCGGCGGCGCCACCAGGGACGCCGCCGAACTGACCGAGGGGCTGCGGGTGCGCCCGGACGTGATGCGGGCGCACCTCGGGCTGACGCACGGGCTGATCGTGTCGGAGCGGCTCTCCGCGGAACTGGCCCCGGTGCTCGGGCGGGCCCGCGCCAAGGAGCTGCTCACCGAGCTGGCGGCCCGTACGTACGCCGAGGGACGGAGCCTTGGCGAACTGCTCGCCGAGGTGCCGGAGTTGCGGAGCGCAGACCTGGCCTCCCTTACCGATCCCGCCCGCTACACAGGTGCCGCCGCGGCCCTCACCGATCGTGCTCTGGAGCGACGTTGACGAATCTGCTCAACCATCAGTCCGAAGGCCCCGCCTCCGCTCCCCCGCTGCTGCTCGGGCCCTCGCTGGGCACCTCGTACGCCCTGTGGGACGCGGTGGCGCCCGAACTGTCCGCGGCGCACCGGGTGATCCGCTGGGACCTGCCGGGACACGGAGGCTCGCCGGCCGACCTGATCGGGCCCGGCGCCACCGTCGCGGACCTGGCCGAGCTGGTGCTCGCGCTCGCCGACTCGCTCGGGGTGGAGCGGTTCGCCTACGCCGGGGTGTCCCTGGGCGGCGCGGTGGGCCTGCACCTGGCCGTGCACCGCCCGGAGCGGGTGTCGTCCCTCGCGGTCGTCTGCTCGTCGGCGCATTTCAACGGTGCGAAGCCGTGGCAGGAGCGGGCCGCGCGGGTGCGCGAGGAGGGGCTGGCACGGCTCGCGGAGAGCGCGGACGCGCGGTGGTTCACCCCCGGGTTCACGGTGCCGCGGCTGGTCCGGGACCACCGGGACGCCGACCCGGACGCGTACGCCGCCTGTTGCGACGCGCTGGCCGCCTTCGACCTGCGGGCCCGGGTCGGGGAGATCGCCGCGCCGACGCTGCTGATCGCCGGACGCGAGGACCCGGCCACGCCGCCCGCGCATCTGCGGGAGCTCGCCGACGCGGTGCCGGGCGCAACGCTGACGGAGATCCCGGGTGCGTCGCACCTGGCGCCGGCCGAGCGGCCCG
This sequence comes from Streptomyces coelicoflavus, assembly GCF_045041415.1. NCBI lineage: Bacteria > Bacillati > Actinomycetota > Actinomycetes > Kitasatosporales > Streptomycetaceae > Streptomyces > Streptomyces coelicoflavus. The sequence continues at coordinate 916,832 of NZ_CP108218.1, forward strand.
AGGCGGTGCTGACGGCGCTGCGGGCCCACTTCGACGGCGGCGCCCGGCGGGGCATGGCGGTGCGGCGCGAGGTACTGGGCGACGCGCACGTGGACCGGGCGCAGGGGCGGCAGACACCGTTCACCGCCCGTTTCCAGGACTTCATCTCGCGCTACGCGTGGGGCGAGATCTGGACCGACGAGACGCTCTCGCGCCGTGAGCGCAGCATGGTCACGCTGACGGCGCTGGTCGCGCACGGCCACTACGAGGAGCTGGCCATGCATGTGCGGGCGGCGCGGCGCAACGGGCTGACGGCGGACGAGATCGGCGCGGTGCTGCTCCAGACGGCGGTGTACTGCGGGGTGCCGGCCGCGAACTCCGCGTTCGCGACGGCCCAGCGGGTGCTGGCCGAGGAGGCGGACGGCCCCGCCGCGGAGTAACGTCCCGCGGTCCCACGGCAGGCCCCGACGGGGCTTCAGCCCGTGAGTCCCACCGCCAGGGCCTCGCGGGCGCGGGCCACGAGTCCGTCGGCGCCGCACGAGTCGGCCAGCGCCAGGCCCCGCTCCAGCTCGGCCGACGAGCGGGCCGCGATGCCGTACTCCACGCGGGCGGCGGCGTGCTCGTACTGGCAGGGCGAGGCCTCCAGGTAGGTGACGGCCTGGGCGGCGAGCCGGACCGCGCGCTGACCGGTCTCGAGCGCGGCGGCGCAGCGCAGGGCCTCTCCTATCGCCGTGTCCGTGCCGAAGCGCTCGGCCTGGCGGCGGGCGTCGGCGGCCAGCCGGGCGGCGCGGCCGGGGTCCTCGCCGGCCAGCGCCCGGGCCAGCTCGGTCGCCCAGGGGACCACCACCGGGTTGTGCCGGCCACGGGCGGCCGCCGCCTTCTCGGCGGCCTCCAGTTCGTTGACGCCCTCCTCGGTGCGGCCGACGGCGAGCAGCAGGCGCCCGCGGACCGGGCGGGGGTCGGGCAGCACGATCGTCGACGGGTACGGCGGCGCGAAGCCGTACTGGTCGGCGACGGTCCGGGCCTCCTCGACGTGCCCGCGGGCGAGCAGGGTGTCGACCAGGTTGCAGGTCGCCGACCAGTACAACGGCAGCCCGCGGCCCACGCGTTCGGCGATGCGCAGTGACTCGCGCAGGGACTCCTCGGCCTCGCTGAGGCGGCCCCTCCTGCGGTGGCCGAGACCGACGTAGGCGTGCGCCAGGGCGAGGTGGCCGCCGCTCCAGCCGGCGCTCTCGTAGGCGCGCAGGGCCTCGGTGAACAGCGCCTCGGCGCGGTCCAGCCGGTCGGCGTAGGCGTAGGAACTGGCCAGCATCATGGGCAGTTCCAGGCCCCACTCGGTGTCGGTCCAGCCGAGTCCGGGGGCGAGGCGACCGTTGACGAGGGCCCGGTCGCACAGTTCGACGACCTCTTCGGCGCTCTCGCCGTGGGTCATGGCGTCGAAGCCGCGCAGGATGAGCAGGGCGCGCTCGGCGTTGTCGCGGCCGGTGCAGGTGGCGGCCAGTTCGGCCAGGCGGGCGGAGCGGTGGGGCGAGGAGGTCTCACCCGCGTGGATGCCCTCCCACATGTACTGGGCCGCCTGGAGCCGCAGCCGCGCGGAGGGATCCGGATTGCGGGCGGCCTCCGCCTCGACGGTGCGGACGGCCTCCTCCAACTGGTCGTTGTGGAGCAGGGCCTGGGAGAGCCGGAAGACGGCGTCCACGCGCTGTTCGCCGTCCAGCCCGGGCATGGCGAGCGCGGTGCGCAGGTGGCCGATGGTGGTGGCGGGCGCGGTGAGGAGCGTGGCGCAGCCCAGTTCGAACAGCACGCGTGCGTGGGACTCGGGCAACGGCGGTTCCCGCAGGGCGCGTTCGAGGCAGAGACGGGCCGCGTCGGGGGCGCCGACGGCGAGGTGCTCGCGGGCGGCCTCGCGCAGTTGGAACACGACCTCCTGGTCGTCGTCGGGGTGCACCTTGAGCAGATGACGGGAGGCGGCCGCGGCGCCGAGTCCGGAGTCGGTGACGAGCTGGGCCGCTATGCCGTGCATCGCGGTGCGCAGGGCGTCGGGGATGGAGTTGTAGACGGCGGTGGCGATCAGCGGGTGGACGAACTCCAGGTCGTCCGCGCCCGGTTTCCCGGCGGAGTCCGGTACGGACAGGATCCGGGCGCCCCGGAGCAGTTCGGCGCAGCGGGCGGCATCGGCGCGGTCGAGGGTGGCGAGCCTGGCCACCATGTCGACGGTGATGCCGCCGCCGAGGATGGCGGCCGCCCAGGCGAACCGGGTGGAGTCCACGCCGAGTTGCTCCAGGCGGGCGACGAGACCGCCGCCGCGGGCCGAGCGGTTCAGGTCGCGCAGTTCGGCGGCCTCCGCCTCGACGGGTTGCAGTTCGCTGTCCTGGACCTTGGCGAGGAGTTCGACGGTCTCGTAGGGGTTGCCGCCGGTGACGGCCCACACCTCGCGGCAGAACGAGGCCTCGGCGTGGGCGCCCAGCGTGGCGCGGGTGAGTCCGGCCGTCGCGTCGGGGGTGAGGGCGTTCAGCGGGCCGAGGGGCCGGCCCATGGCGCCGGCCGCCTCCAGGTGGCGGGCGTTGTCACCGCTGACGTCGCCGGGGCGGCGGGCGATCACGACCAGGACGGAGGTCTCGTCGAGCCGTTCGGCGAGGGCGGCGAGCCAGCGCAGGGTCTCCTGGTCGGCCCAGTGGGCGTCGTCGATCATCAGCACCAGCGGCCACTCCCGGCGCGCGAGCCGGCGCACGGCGGCGACGAGGCCGTCGCACACGCCCTGCGGGTCGGCCTGCCGCTCGCCGGGGTCCGCTATGCCGAGGGCGGGGCCGGCGATGTCGTACCAGTCGCCGAGGTACTCGCGGGCCTCCTCGGGGAGCATGGAGACCAGGGCGGGCTGGAGGAGTTGGCGCACCACGTTGAAGGGGACGGACCTGAGGGTCTCGCCGCCGCGTGCCGACCAGACGGTGCAGCCCCGGGCCTCGGCGATGCGGCGGGTCTCGGCGAGCAGTGCCGTCTTGCCTACCCCGGCCTCGCCGCGGGCCTCCAGCAGGGTGCCGGGGGACGAGCGGTCCGCGCACAGGGTGTCGACCGCGCGCGTGATGGTCGCGACCTCCTCGTCGCGCTCCCAGAGGGAGGCCGAAGCGGCACCCGTCCGCCGTACCTCCGTCATCCCGCTACCTCCCCGAGTCGCCCGAATGACGTACAGAGCCTGAGCCTAGCCCTCCGATCGCGCGAGTGGTGGGCGCTCCGCCGACCAGTTGCCGTGACGGGTGACATGCGGTAAAGCGTGAACGACGCGCCGGGCCCGTCATCAGCGGCGGCGCGTCCGGGCGCCCGTCAACCTCTCGCGGTCCGGGGTGCCGTACCGGCCGGTCCGGTGCTACGGCCGGGCCTCTCATCCGGCTTTCACCGACGCCTCATACGGTGTGCACATGACGCAGGCGACTCCTCCCGGGTGGTACCCGGACCCCGGACAGAAGAATGACGGTCCCGCCACCGAACGCTGGTGGGACGGCACGGCGTGGACCGGCGAGGTGCGCCCGGCGGGAGCGGCCGCCGCCTGGGCCCCGCCCGCGCAGCCGCCGGGCCAACCGCCGGTGCAGCCACCGGTGGTCGGTGCCGCGCCCGGTCCGTATCCCGTGCACCCGGGCTATGCGGGCTTTCCGGTCCAGCCGCCGTCGGCGCGACGGCGGCGGCTGCGGACGGGCATAGCCGTCGCGGCGGCCGTGGCGGTGCTGGCCGGTATCGGGGTCGGCGTGTACGCGCTGACCGACGACGGTTCGGGCGGCGGCAGTGCGGCGGGCTCGCAGCGGGACCGGTCGGGTTCCGGCGACCGGAACGACCCCTTCGGCGACTCGGGCGGTGGCAAGGACGGCCAGGACGGCGGCGAGGACGGTCCGTTGCCCTCGCCCGGGTCCCCGGACTCCTCGGAGCCGCCCGAGGTGGACAGCGGCTCGGTGACGGACCCGCTCAGCGGGATCAGCCTGCCCATTCCGGACGGCTGGTACGGGCAGGAGCTGGAGATCGGCGCGCAGATCACGTCGGACGACGCCTACAAGTGCCCCGGCGACACCTCCAAGTCCTGCACCAAGGGCGGCGCCTACTCGGCTCCGGCGAGGCTGCTCCAGTCCGAGGGCGACACCGCCGAGGAGGTCGCGAAGTCCGACATCGCGGCGAACGCCGAGCAGTCCTACGGCCAGGACTCCTACGGCAAGATCACCTCGCACGACGTGCTGGCCTCCAAGGCGGTCACGGTCGCCGGGCAGAAGGGCTACCTGGTCCGCTGGAAGGTGGTCACCGCCAAGGGCTCCGACGGTTTCGTCGAGTCGCTGGCGTTCCCCTCGCCCGCCCGGCCCTCGCAGATCGTCCTCGTCCGTTTCGGTGTCGACGTCGACCAGAAGCAGACGGTCATCGACGAGATAACCAAGGGCATCGAGGTGGACACCTCCGGCGGCGGGGGTGGCAGCGGCCAGGACGTCTGACGCGTCGGCCCCGGCCCGCGGCCCCGTCCGAAGCGGCGGGCCGGAAAGCTGTCGGCCGGGCGGGGCGCCCTTCCGCTCAAAGGGTGCCCCACCCGGCCGGGGGTGCGCGCCGCCCCCGTCCCCACGGTGCGGCGCGGGCAGGCCACCGTCCAGTCATCCCGTGGACGGCGACCTGGGTCTTCAGGGGAGGCCGAGGGCCGGCAGCACGACGGCCTCCACGAACCGGACGAGGTACGCCGCGTCGGCCTGCTCGCCCTCCAGGACGGGGCGCATCCGCAGCATGCCGAAGAGCTGTGCGGGCACGTACTCCAGCGCGGGATGCCCGGCCGGGACCTCGCCCCGTGCCACGCCGCGCGCGAGGATCGCCCGGAGCGCGGCGATCTCCGGCTCGACGAGCGCCTCGCGCAGCGCGCACTTCAGCTCCGGGTCCTCCATGACCGCGTGGCCGAGCGCCTGGAGCAGCCCGGTGTCCTTGCCCGCCCCCTCGCCCGCGGCGGCGGCCGCCCGGCGCAGGTCCTCGGCGAGCGACCCGGTGTCGATGTCGGCGAAGCGCACCCGGCTGTTGGAGCGCAGCGCGGCCGCCACGAACTGCGGCTTGGTCTTCCACTGCCGGTAGAGCGTGGACTTGCTGCACCGGGTGCTGGCGGCGATGCCCTCCATGGTCACGGCGTCGTAGCCGCAGGAGCGGAGCTGGTCGAGCACGGCGTCGAAGAACTCCTGCTCACGCTCCGGCGTGATCTTGGAGCGGCGCGAGGTGCCGACCGTTTCCGGTCGGTCCGCGTCCTGCGACGTCATCGTCCCCGCTCCTTCTCTCTCCGGTGTGTCCCATGTCTATCGATACGCCAGTGTACCGGTACACCACCGTATCGGTACACTGGCGTATCGGAACGAGGTCGTATCGATGAGAACCGTCACACGGCCCCTGTCCGACGAGCCACACGCACCAACCGTCAGCGAAGGGGCCGGGGGATGAACGCCCGCAGCGAGCCTGCACCAGCGGGGCCGGACGCGCCCGCGCGCCCACCACTCGTCCGTGAGCTGCTGCTCGTGGCCGGGCTCTTCCTCGTGTACAAGTTCGGCCGCCAACTGGCGACGGGACACACCGCCGAGGCGTTCCGCAACGCACACCACGTGTGGGACTGGGAGCGGGTGCTCCGGCTGCCCGACGAGGGCGCGGTGCAGTCCCTGCTCCTGCACGGCGACACGCTGATCCACGTGGCGAACACGTACTACGCCGCCGTCCACTTCCCGGCCACCCTGGCCTTCCTGGTCTGGCTCTACCTGCGCCGGCCCGCGCACTACGTCTGGGCCCGCCGGGTCCTGGCCGCCATGACCGGCGCCGCACTCGTGCTGCACCTCCTGTTCCCGCTCGCCCCGCCGCGCATGCTGGGCGCCACCGGCCTGATCGACACGGCACACGTCTTCGGGCCCTCGGTGTACGGCCCGCCGCGCACGGACTCGTTGTCGAACCAGTTCGCGGCGATGCCCTCACTGCACTTCGGCTGGGCCCTGATGCTGGCGATCGGCCTGATCGTCGCGACGCGCACGCGGTGGCGCCTGCTGTGGCTGCTGCATCCGCTGGCGACGCTGCTGGTGATCGTGGGCACCGCGAACCACTACTGGCTCGACGTCGTCGTGGCCGCGGCCCTGCTCGGCCTCGCGCTGGCGGTGCTGCGGCTGCCGGGGTCGCCCCGCCGTCCGCGGTGCGCCCTGCCCCACCGGCGGCCCGAGGTCCGGCGCCGGTCGCCGGCCGAGCGGCCCGAGCTGGTCGGGGCGGGCCGATGAACGCCGCCCTGGTCGCCGTACTGCTGTCCCTGGTCTCCGCCTGCGCCTACGCCGCCGCGGCCGTCGCCCAGGAGCGGCTGGCCTCGCGTGCCAACGGCGCCGGTGCGCTGCGGATGCTGGCCTCGAGCGCCTGGTGGTGGGCGGTCGCCCTCAACGCCTCGGCCGCGCTGCTGCACGTCGTGGCGCTCAAGTACGGTCCCCTCACCGTGGTCCAGCCGCTCGGCGCGCTCACTCTGGTCGCGGCGGTGCCCCTGGGGGCGCGGCTGGCGGGCCGGAGGGTGAGCGCGGTGGAGTGGCGGGGCACCGGGCTGACGCTGCTGGGGCTCGGCGCGCTGCTGCTCACCGCGTCCGGGCCCGCGCCGGACGACGTGCTGAGCGTGCCGGAGGCGCTGACCGTGTCCGGCGCGACGGCGGCGCTGATCGGCGTGCTGTCCCGGCCCGGTGCCCGGCCCGGACTGCGGCACGCGACGGCGTCCGGCATCGCCTCCGGTGTCGCCTCGGCGCTCACCCAGACCGTGACGGTGGCCGTCACCGACCGGTCGGGCCCGCTGCTGAGCGTGCAGGTGGTCGGCGTGGCCCTGCTGGTGGCCGCCTTCGCCGCGGGCGGACTGCTGCTGTCCCAGACGGCGTACCGGGGCGGTCTGGGCGCCCCGCTGGCGGTGGTGACGCTGGCCAATCCGGTGGCCGCCGCCGTGATCGGGCTGTCCCTGCTCGGGGAGCGGCTCAGGGGCGGCGCGGGCGGCGTGCTCCTCGCGCTGACCGGTGCGGCGCTGGCCGCCTGGGGGGTGCTCCAGCTCAGCCGGGCGACCCCGGGCCGGACCGGGACCACCGCACCGGTGCTCGCGGGTCCGGCGCTCGCGGGACCGGGTCCGGTGCCCGCGGGTCCGGAGCCAGTGCCCGCGGGTCCGGAGCCGGAGCCCGCGGGACCCGGTGCGGCGCGGTCCGGGCTGGTGCCCCGGCAGCCGGGGCCGGACCACCTCACCCGACTCTGACTCCCGGCCCGGGCCCCCGGGTCTCCGGGCCTCAGGGCCGCAGCGCCCTCACCCTCAGTCCGTGACGATCGCCGGGTCGCTGACGCCCGGACGGCCGTTCTCCACGTGCCCGGCGAAGCGCCGCAGGAAGGCGGGTTCGGCCTCGGAGGTCACCGTCACGTCGTACCAGCGCCGGCTGCGCGTGAGGTCGACGGTGTGGTGCACGGTGGCGCCGGGGCGGACGGTAAGGGTCCGGGAGCGTCCGTCGTAGGCGTTGGCGATCCGGAGCCGGACCGTGCCGGTCCCCCTGTTGGTGAGGGTGAGCCGGAGGTCCTCGCCGCGGTGCCGCGCGGTGACCTCCGGTCCGGCGGGTCCCCCGACCTCGTTGGCGCCCCGGAAGATCCTCAGGAAGCCGGCCGGTCCGTGCACGGTCAGGTCGTAGGAGCCCGCGGAGTACGCCGAGTTCCAGGTGTCCGCGATGTCCTTGCCGGCCTCGGTGGTGTACGTCCAGGGACCGTCGGTGCGGTTGCCCGAGGTGACGAGGAAGGCGGCGCCTGCCCGGGCCCCGGAGGCGAGGGCCAGCGTGAACTTGCCGGCCGCCGCGTCCACGGCACCGTCCACGTGCGGGTCGTACCGCAGCGGGCGGGAGGGACGCGCCCCTCGTTCCTGCCGGGGCATGCCGGGCTCCGCGGGCGGCGTCGGACGGTAGTCCGGGTGGCGTTCGCGGTCCGGCGGTTCGTAGGCGTCGGTGTCCGGCAGGCGGGCCGGGCGGCTGTCCTTGCGGGAGAAGTCGAAGGCGGCGGTCAGGTCGCCGCAGACGGCGCGGCGCCAGGGTGAGATGTTCGGTTCGCTCACGCCGAAGCGGCGCTCCATGAAACGGATCACCGAGGTGTGGTCGAAGGTCTCGGAGCAGACGAAACCGCCCGTGCTCCAGGGTGAGACGACCAGCATGGGCACGCGCGGGCCCAGCCCGTAGAAGCCCTCGCGGTGGGTGGCGCTGCCCTCGAAGACGTCCAGGGAGACGTCGACGGTGGACCGGCCCTGTGCGGCGGACTTCGGCGGCAGCGGCGGCACCACGTGGTCGAAGAAGCCGTCGTTCTCGTCATATGTGATGAACAGGGCCGTCTTCGCCCACACCGTCGGGTTGGAGGTGAGCGCGTCCAGGACCTGGGAGATGTACCAGGCGCCGTAGTTCGAGGGCCAGTTGGAGTGCTCGGAGAACGCCTCCGGGGAGGCCATCCAGGAGATCTTCGGCAGCCGGTCCGCCGCGACGTCGGCGCGCAGCCGGTCGAAGTAGCCCTCGCCGCTCCTGGCGTCGGTGCCGGTGCGGGCCTTGTCGTACAGGGGGTCGCCGGGCCGCGCGTTCCGGTACTTGTTGAAGTACAGCAGGGAGTTGTCGCCGTAGTTGCCGCGATAGGCGTCGTCGATCCAGCCCCAGCGCCCGGCCGCGTCGAGGCCGTCGCCGACGTCCTGGTAGATCTTCCAGGAGATCCCGGCCGCCTCGAGGCGCTCGGGGTACGTCGTCCAGTCGTAGCCGAGTTCGTCGTTGCCCAGGACCGGGCCGCCGCCCCGGCCGTCGTTGCCGGTGTGCCCGGACCACAGGTAGTAGCGGTTGGGGTCGGTGGAGCCGATGAAGGAGCAGTGGTAGGCGTCGCAGACGGTGAAGGTGTCGGCGAGCGCGTAGTGGAAGGGGATGTCCTCGCGGGTCAGGTACGCCATGGTGGTGGTGCCCTTGGCGGGCAGCCAGCGGTCGTACTTGGCGTTGTGGTAGGCGTCCTGGCCGTCGGACCAGCCGTGCGGGAGCCCTTCGAGGAACTGCATGCCGAGGTCGTCGGCCTCCGGGCGGAAGGGCGGCACCTCCGTGCCGTCGCCCTTGCGCTGGTGCCACACCGACCTGCCGCCGTCCAGTGCCACCGGGTGCGGGTCGCCGAAGCCGCGGACCCCGCGCAGGCTGCCGAAGTAGTGGTCGAAAGAACGGTTCTCCTGCATCAGCACGACGATGTGCTCGACGTCCTCGATCGACCCCGAGCGGTGGTTCGCCGGGAGCGCCGCCGCCCGGTCGATGCTCGCGGAGAGGGCGCTGAACGCCGTCGTGGCGCCCGCGAGTTGAAGGAATCTGCGCCGGTTCACTTCGGCCATGGGGGTGAGGGACCTCTCGCCTTGGGGGGTTCAGCCGGCCGGACGGTGCCGGGTGATGACGGAATGCGCGCGAAAGGAGTGTTCCAGGAGCAGCAAACGTCAGGGAAGGGTCCGGTGGCTCTCGTGTGAAAGTCACCGGTACGGGAGGTGTGCCGGGCCCGCCGCACGGGGATGGTCGCGATCATGACAGGCATGGACACGGACGCACCGGCGACCACGGCCCGACGGCCCGTACGCCAGCTCCTCGCCGCCTCGGTGGGCAACGCCGTGGAGTGGTACGACTGGTACGCCTACACCTTCCTCGCCACCTACATCGCGGACCAGGTCTTCCCGAAGAGCGCGGACAACTCGCTGGTGCCGCTGCTGTCGACGTTCGCCGTGTTCGCGGTGGGCTTCTTCATGCGGCCCGTCGGCGGGCTGCTGATGGGCGCGATCGCGGACCGGCGGGGGCGGCGCGCCGCACTGACCGTCACCATTCTGCTGATGGGCGGCAGCAGTCTGCTGGTCGGGCTGACCCCGACCTACGGGGCGGCCGGTGTGCTGGCCCCGGTGGTGCTGGTCGTGGCGCGGCTGCTCCAGGGGCTCTCGGTGGGCGGGGAGTTCGCGGCGTCGACGACCTTCCTGGTGGAGTCGGCGGGGCCGGGGCGTCGCGGCCTGTTCTCCAGCTTCCAGTACGTCTCGACCACCGCGGGGCAGCTGGTGGCCTCCGGGCTCGCCACGCTGCTGGTGGACACGCTGAGCGAGGACCGGATGAACGGCTGGGGGTGGCGGATCCCCTTCGTCTTCGGCGCCGTACTCAGCCTGGTCGGCTTCTGGATCCGGCAGGGCGCCCAGGAGACCCGCAGTGCCGAGCAGCAACGGGCGCCGCGTCCGGCCCTGTTCGAGGCACTGCGCCGCCATCCGCGCGAGTCCCTGCTGATCTGCGGCATCACGGCGGGCGGCACGATCGCCTACTACACCTGGACGTCGTACCTGCCGACGTACGCCGAACTCAACGCGGGTGTCGCCAAGTCGGACGCGCTGCTCGCGGGGACGATCTCGCTGGCCTTCTTCGGGCTGCTCCAGCCGCTCGGCGGCCTGCTCTCCGACCGGTTCGGGCGCCGCCCCCTGCTGCTCTTCTTCGGCGTGGGCTTCGCGCTGCTGAGCGTGCCGCTGCTGCACTCCCTGCGCGACTCCTTCGCCGTGCTGCTGCTCGTGCAGTGCGCCGGGATGGTGCTGCTGACCGGCTTCACGTCCATCAGCGCCGCCGTGAACGCCGAGGTCTTCCCGCCCCGGGTGCGGGCGGCCGGGATCGGCTTCCCCTACTCGCTCACGGTGGCACTGTTCGGCGGCACGGCGCCGTACGTGGGCACGCTCTTCAAGGACCTGGGGCATTCCGGGCTCTTCCCCTGGTACGTCGCCGTGCTGTGCCTGCTGTCCTCGCTGGTGTACCTGGGGCTGCCGGAGACGGCGCACAAGGAACTGGAGCGCTGACGGCCGGGGACGGCCGTGGGCGTCGGCCGTCCCCTCCGCGCGCAGGTCAGCGGCGGCGCTTGCGCGGTCGCGGCACCTCCAGTTCCTCCAGGCGCGGTCCGTGACCGTCCTGGACGCGCCGCCAGGCCTCCCGGTAGAGCGCGGCGACGGGCCGGGTGGGTACGACGACGCCCAGGACGGGCGCCTCGCCCTCCAGCAGGTCGTACAGCGGCAGCTTCCACCGCTCCAGCGGCAGGTGCGGGTTCGGCGGCTGGGTCCAGCCGCCGGGCAGGAACAGCGTGCGGCCGGCCTTGGGACGGCTGCCCTCGACCACGAGATCGGTGGCGGCGAGTTCGGCGCGGGCGGCCCGCAGCCGGGCGGTGCCGCCGCGCTGTCCGCCCCAGCCGGTCCAGCGCGCGGTGTTGCGGTCGGTGGGGTCCGGCATGGCGAGCAGCATCAGGTAGAGCACGGCGGCGTCCTCGCCGAACCCGTACCTCTTGGCGGCCTCGCCGACCAGGTCGGGCACGGAGCGGGCCGGGTCCTGGGGCCACCACAGCCCGTCGGCGTCACGTTCGCCCGCGATCGGGTTCCCGGGGTCGGCGAGCAGTTCGGCGAACTGCCGGTCGTGGATCAGGCCCAGCGCCGTCTCCTGGGCGTTCGGCCGTTCACCGGGATACAGCGCCGCCAGGTGGGGGTCGTTGCCGGAGGCGTCCAGCAGGGCGGGCCGGACGGCCGGGATCGGGTCCGTGGGCTCGGCGCCCAGCACGACCGCGCCGTACCGTTCGAAGCCGTCGCCGGTCTCCGTGGGGTCTCCGGCCGCCCGCCGGAACGCCTCCCAGTCGACGCCCCGCCGGTCGAGATCGAGCAGCAGGCCGGGGTGGGCCAGGCGTTCGCGCAACGCGGTCAGGACACCGGGCAGCCTGGCCCGAAGCGGGTCTCCGGAGGGGAGCCGGTGGGCGAGCCAGGCGACCGTGGCCACCGACCCCTTGAGGACCGAACTGTCGAAGCGGGGCCCGTTCTCCGCGGTCACCAAGGAGTGGCGGCCGAAGCTCCAGGTAAGGTCCTTCGTCAGCCGGGGCTCGGTGGCCAGGTCCGCGAAGCCCCGGAGGGCGTCGGCGGGGGCCCAGCCCACGGGCTCGACCGTGCGGACGGCGTCGTGGAGCACGTCTTCGGGCAGCGGGGTGCGCCGGCCCAGTCTCTCGTTCCAGACCTCGGCCGCGCGGGCGACGTGCGGGCCTCGGGTCCACAGCCTGGACGGTTCGGTGGGCAGCAGGGCGGCCAGCACGGCCCGCAGGGCACTGCTGTCGAGGGACCTCAACTCGTCCTTCGAGACGCGGGCGTCGGCCGACTTCACCCCGATGACCTTCAGGGTCGCGGAGGGGACGTTGGTGCGCTTGTCGTCGGTCTGCGGCATTCCGGCGAGCACCAGGCGGGCCAGGGTCGGGGTGACACCGGTGAGGCGGGCGAACTCCTCGGCGGCCTCGGCGCGCCAGGGCACGGGGCCGCGCTCGGCCAGTTCGGCGCGGAAGGCGCCGACCCAGCCGGGCGCCCGTGTCGGCTCCGGCACGAACGGCTCCTCGGACACCATCGTGTAGGGGGCCGGCACCTCGAAGCGGCCGGAGGGGTCGTGGTAGGCCGCGCCGTAGTGCCTGCCCTTGACCTCGTGGGGCCCGTACTCGCGGACGAACTGGTACCAGTCGTCGGGGAAGAGAAGGAACGCGCCGCCTTCCAGATCGAGCACGGTCCCCCTCGTGTACCCGTACGTGCCGCCCGGCCCGTCGAAGGTCTCGGGGTCGAAGGCCAGGTGCACCCGGCGCCAGTGGCTGGGGTCCAGCTCCGTCAGCCCGTGCGCGTCCAGTTCGCCGAGGAAGGTGTCCAGGGCTTGCCGGTGCTCCTCCACGGTGGCTTCCGAGGCCGCCCGGAGCGCCAGTACGGCGGGCAGTTCGGGCAGCGCCAGCCCGTTGAGGTGCTCCAACGGCTCCTGCTTGTCGAGCGACAGGTGGAAGATGCCCGCGGGAGCCGGTTCGGCCAGGCCCTTCATGGACCGGGCGAGGAACCGAGGGAGTTCGAAGAGGCTGTGATCGAAGTCGTAGTACCAGCGTGCGTCGCGTTCGGTCAGGCCGGCGCCGTTCAGCGCGGAGGCGAGCAGGCGGTTCCCGAGCGCGGGCCGCGGTTCCTCCGGGGTGACGCCCCGGACCGCCGAGTCCAGCCGGGCGAGCAGCCCGTCCAGGACGCGCTGCTGCTCGGCGGCGTAGCGCGCCACGCCGGTGATGCCCCGGAGCAGCGCCTCGTGGCCGACCTCCGGGAACAGGGTGCGGACGGGTGCGAGCACCGCGTCCCGGTCCGCTGCCCCGGCATCCGCCGCCTCGTCCCCGGTGGTCTCGGCCACGGCCGCCGCCAGCAGTTCCGCCGCGACGCCGTCGTCGACCCGGCGGAGCGCCGCGGAGCCCTGCGGGTCTCGGGGCCGGAGCAGGTGCCAGTAGCGCAGGGGCGGCAGCAGCGGGGTGCCCGCGGAGAAGGGACCGGCGGTCTGATCGCGCCTGAGGTGGGCCAGCACCGCGTGGTCGGAGTCCCGCAGTTGGAGGTCGCCCGACCATCGCATCACGGTGACGGCCCGGTCGGTGCCGGGGAAGAGCAGCACGTTCTCCGGGCTGCCGCCCACGCGCCACGGTACGACGACCGAGTGGCCGGCCAGGTCCTCACCGTGCCGTGAGCCGTCGGGCCGGATGATCACCCGCCAGCCGAGCAGCCCGTCCACCGGGGCGCACACCGGGCCCGGTTCGGCGGACGGGGCGGGCAGCAGCCAGGCGGTGCCGAGGGTGCTGCCCTCCGGTGCGGCGCGCAGCCCCTCGGCGAACCAGTCCGGGCCGCCGCGCTCCCCCACGGCGTCGTCGGCCGGGTCGTAGGCGTGCCAGGTGCTGTTCTTCTCGCGGGCCCAGTCGTCGACCCAGACCCAGTACGAGGTGCCGTCGCCGATCACCCGCTGCCGCCACGGGACGTGCGTGTCCCCGGACCGCAGCACGCCGCGGCCGGTGGTCCTGCCGCCCCCGGGCAGCGGGAGGGAGACGGGCGGCATGCCGTTCGTCCCGCCGCTGCCGTCCACGTGGCAGGCGTGGGAGGAGTGGACGGCGCCGACGAGTTCCGTGGGCGGCGAGACGCCCGTGTCGGAGTGGTACCAGTAGCCGTACGACGTGGACGTGGCGGACACGTGCCAGGAGACGAGCAGGCCGCCGTCCACGTACCGGACGTCGGGGCGGCCCGCGTCGTCCGGCAGGCGCAGTTCGTGACGGAGGACCGTGCCCTCGGCGTCGATCACCCTCGCGTGCGTGCCGTCGAGGACGACGAGGTGGGGCCAGGCCTCGGCCACCAGCGTCGCGCGGGCCTCCTCCGGGGAGGCGGTCGATCCGATCGCCTCGTCCCAGGCGGGCCAGCCCAGTTCGTCGACGATCCCGTCGCGCAGGGCGCGCGCGAGCACGGCCGCCATGCCGGTGCTCAGCGCGTCCCGCACCTCCTGCTCGGCGGTCGCCAGGATCTCGCCCGGCAGCCAGTTCAGCGCCTCGAACGGGCCGCTGAGGGCAAAGTCGCCCAGACCGCTGGTGAGGTACTCGCGGCTGATCCCGGCCAGCCACTCGGCGAGCATCGGGCGGCCGCCCGGCGACTCGGCGAGCCGGGTCACGGTGTGCCTGTCGATGCCCTCGCGCTCGTAGGTCGGGCAGCCGCTGCGGAAGACCCCGCGGAAGCGGGTGTCGGTCTCCAGGGCGACGAGGTCGCGCCGCTCGTCGCGGGCCGCCCAGCTCTGAAGGTCGAGCCACGGCCGCTCCGCGGGGTCCGCGACCGGGATGCGCAGGGCGAGGAGTTGGTCCAGGAGATCGACGTCGCTCACGGGAGGTGGCAACGTGCCGTTCTCGGCGTGCAGTTCGGCGCGCAGGACGTCGGCCATGCGGTCGACGAGCGGGGACAGCTCCGGTGGTGCGAGCCGCCAGTCGTCGGTGCGGCACAGGGCGAGGAACCTGCGGGTCCAGCCGGCCGTGCCGTCGGGGGCCCGCGCCTCGGCCGGCAGTGCGGCGTCGCACAGCCCCTCGGCCGCGCCAGTCTTCTCCAGCAGGTCGATCCACTGTCCCAGCTCTTCCTGCTCCCACCCCGAGGGCAGCAGCCCCAGCAGGGTGCCGCGGGCGGCGGGTTCGCGCCGGGTCAGCTCGAGCAGGGCGGCCCGGTGGGCCTTCCACCAGCCGGGCGGTGCCTTGAGGGTGCCGGGCAGCGGCAGCACCTCGCGCAGGTAGGCCATCTCCTCGGCGAGCGCGTTCTTGCCGGCGACGGCCTTCGCCAGTCTGCGCAGGTCGCCGGCGCCGGGGCTCGACGGGGCCACACCGTGCGCGGCGAGCCGGACGAAGAGCGCGCGCAGGTGCCGGAAGGCGGTGGCGGCCGGCACCCGGGACGACAGGCCCTTGGCGTAGCTGGAGAGCACTTTGGTGGGCATGGCGTCGGCGAGGGCGAACTCCAGGAACACGCCGTCCATGCGGGCCTCGTCGAACGGCAGGGCGTGGGCCGTCTCGGCCTTGCGCGCGTTGACGAACATCTGGGCGGCGTACGCCTTCTCTCCGGCGGCCAGGAAC
The DNA here is from genome assembly GCF_045041415.1 of Streptomyces coelicoflavus. Classification (NCBI taxonomy): domain Bacteria; kingdom Bacillati; phylum Actinomycetota; class Actinomycetes; order Kitasatosporales; family Streptomycetaceae; genus Streptomyces; species Streptomyces coelicoflavus. Next base: position 932,234 of record NZ_CP108218.1, read on the forward strand.
ACCCGGCCGGCCTCCTCGTAGAAGGTGGGCAGGAAGTGCGGCACGGAGCCCGCGAGGCGCTCGCCGATCGACTCGTAGGTGGCGCGGGCCCGCTTCGCCCGGGAGCGGACCGTCCGCGCGACCTTGTTCATCTCCTCGACCAGGGACATCGCGAGATGGCCGTCGGAGGGGTGGCGGACCAGCACCCACTCGGGGAAGCCCATGGCCCGGTGCTGACCGACACCGACCTCGACCGGCTCGCCCTCGGGCCGCAGTCCGAGGAAGCCGCCGTCGTCGTCCCCGGCGGGCTCCCCGGCCTCCGCTCCCCCGGCGAAGGGGTCCGCGGGCGTCAGGCGTACGACGATCCGGCCGTCCAGGCCCGGGTGCCGGTAGGCCCGGGCGTACACGGGCACGGCGCGGTCGCCTCCCCCGGTGGTGCCCGGCGGCAGTACCGCACCGGCCCGCAGCAGCTCCTCGACCTCTGCCGTCGCCCCGTCCCGGGTCGTGCCGTCGCTCATGATCGCGTGCCTTTCGTGGGTGTGCGTGCGGGCGGGGCGTTCACCGGGCGTCGTCCGTGGGGACGGTGCGGCCCGCGTGCAGGGCCGCGGCCATGCGCATGCCCTCGGACCAGGCGACGGGGCCGACCTCGCTCAGCGGGAGGCTGTGGTGACCGTCCTCGTGGTGCCAGGTCAGGCTGCCGGTCCACGCCTTCTCCTCGGTGTAGGGGTCGCTCATGCCGACGGAGGCGGTCACGATGTGTCCGGCGTCCCGGACGACGTCGACGACGCTGCTGCGGGAGACCTGGTAGCCGAGGGAGGTGGCCCGGGAGGAGAGGTGGAACCACGAGCGGTACTCGGCGCCCGCGAACTCGGTGACCGAGTGGGCGCGGCCGTCGGCGCCGGCGGGCTTCAGCCAAGTGGCGCGGTGGATCTGCTCGACACCCTGCTGCACGCCCGACTCGGCGGCGAAGGCGCGCAGTTCCTCCAGGCCGGGGAGGAGCACGGGGTGGGGCATGGTCACCGTGGGGGCGGCCAGGCGGACGGTCTCGCCGTCCAGGTTCACCACCCGCAGTCCGTCCGTCTCGTCGGCGTCGCGCAGGAAACCGACCTCGTGGGGGCCCGCTCCGACCACGACGATGTCGCGCAGGGCCGCCTGCCACGCCTCGTCGGGCCAGACCCGGGCGAGCAGCCCGGTCGGCACCGGCAGCGAGGACACCATCCAGTGATCGACCTGGGCCGCGCACTCGGCGGCGTGCCGGTCCAGCCACTCGGCGAAGCGCTGGAGTTCGAGCACCTCGGGACGGTCCCGTATCTCCGCGGGCAGGGTCCGCTCCACCTTCCCCGGGGGCTTCGCCGGGGACTTCGTGCGGGACTCCGCCGACGTGGACCGTGCCACCACCCGGCCCTCCACCAGCGCGACTTCGTACGTGTCGCCCGCTGCCAGCCAACCCATCAGTTCTTCGCCTCTCCCCACCGCCAGGAACCACGGCACAGCAGGCGGAACGGTCCTGAATCGACACGCTCCGCTGTGCGTTGGCCAAAGACTAGGGGCAGCCACCGACAGTGCCGGGTGCCGACCGGGGCGGTGCCTTTCGCGCCAGATTGGGCGGCGGCGCTTTTCGGCCGGGCCCGGCAGCGGTCGTACTCCGGTCCGTTCCGGCCCGGCCGTCGAGTGCTCCGGGGGACGGCACCCGCCCTGGCCAGGATGCCGGGGCCCGGGACGCGGAGACGGCCGCCCCTCGTCGGCGTCCGCACGACACGGCGCCGCCCGCGGATTGGTGTGTTATCCGCCCTTCTTCACACGGTCGCCGCTCCGGCACGTCCCCCGACAGGGCCCTGACGACGGCGAATTGACTCCGATGCGGTTCGCACGCGCGTACGCGTGGTGTTCCGCCGACCCGGATGGGGGCACATGGCCGGTGGCGCGGGGGCGCGCGAAGAGCCCGGCGGTCCGAACGGGACCGCCGCTGACAAGGGGTGGGGGAGATGGTTCGCATTGTCGTGGTGCACGACGAGAAACTGCTGCGGTCGGCGCTGGTGCAACTGCTCAGATCGGACGACACGCTGGACGTGTTCCCGCAGTGTCCGGAGGCCGAGGGTCCGGAGCGTGAGGCGTTGCCGGCCGACGCCTGTGTCGTGGACGGGGAGTGTCTGACGGGGCCGGACGGCGGACGCGCCGCGCTCCTGCGGGCCCGGTACGGAGACCGTCTCGTCGTCCTGACCACCGCCAAGCGGCCCGGAGTGCTGCGCCGGGCGTTCGACGGGGGCGCCCTCGGACTGGTCGACAAGAACGCCCCGGCCCACCGTCTGATCACGGCCGTGCACACGGTCGCCAAGGGCGAGCGTTTCCTGGACGAGACGCTCACCGTGGCCCTGCTGAAGGGTGCGGAGATGCCGCTGACCACGAGGGAACTGGGCGTCCTGGCCCTGGCCTCGCAGGGGGCGCCGATCGCCGAGATCGCGGCGCGCCTGCACCTGTCCCGGGGAACGGTCCGCAACTACCTGGCCACGGCGGTCCGGAAGGTGGGCGCCCGCAACCGGGTCGACGCCATCCGCATCGTCCAGAGCGCCGGGTGGACCTGACGCGGCCACGGCGCCGTCCGCGGCGTACCTGGACGGCGGCCGTGGGCCACGGCCGCCGCGCCGGTCACGCGTGCCAGTGGCCCGTCAGATCCCGGTAGAGAGGCGAACGGGCCAGCAACTCGCCGTGGGTGCCGCACTCCGCCCGCTCGCCGTCCAGCACCAGGGTGCGGTCGGCGCGGATCGCCGAGGACAGGCGGTGCGCCACCACGACCAGCGTTCCGGGCCGTCCCGCCAGGACCTCCTCCGCCCGGGCCTCGGAGGCCGGGTCGAGATGACAGGTGGCCTCGTCGAGCAGCAGCAGGGGGGCCGGTGACAGGTACGCGCGGACCAGCGCGACCAACTGCCGCTCCCCCGGTGACAGTTCAGCGGGCCGCACCGACCCGTCCGGTCCGCCCAGGCGCTCGACCAGTGGCTCGAGGCCGAACGCCCGCACCGCCGCCCCGAGTTCGGCCCGGCGCACGTGCGGGTTGAGATACCCGAGGTTGTCGCCGACGGTGCCGGAGAACACGTACGCCTCCTGCGGGACCAGTACGCGCAGGGCGGCCAGTTCGACGGCGGGGCGCCCCGTCACCACGCCTCCGGCCACGCGCACCTCGCCGCGGCTCGGCGCGAGCGTCCCCGCGACGAGGCGGGTGAGGGTCGACTTGCCGATGCCGCTCGGTCCGACGACGGCGAGGTGTTCACCGGGGGCGACGCGCAGGTCGAGCGCGTCGAGTACGGGCTCGGCACGGACGCCGTAGGACAGGGTGACGGACCGCAGTTCCACCGCCGGGACCGCTGCCCGGGGCACCGGGTGCCCGCCGACGGCCGGTGTCCGCACGCCGGTGCCGCGCAACCGGCCCCGGTCGCGGCCCTCGGCGGTGCTCGCCGCGCAGGCCTCCGGCGGGCCGGCGGCGCCCGGCTCCGGGCCGAGGATCCGGTCGAGGACGACCAGCAGCCGGGCCCCGGCCGCGCCCAGCGCGGTCATCAGCGTGTGCAGGGCGGGCAGAAGGGACTGGACGAGGTAGGTGAACGCACCCAGCAGCGCCCCCGCACTCACCCCTCGTCCGCGCAGCCACGGAACCGCCACCAGCAGCGCGAGCACGGGCAGGTGGCCCGCGACCCCGAGCGCCGCCGTGCGCACCGCCGCCCATCCGGCCAGCGTCCGGGCCTGGGCCGCGGCGTCGGCGACCAGGTCCGCGCCACGCCGCTCCGCCCCGGGCCCGGTCCCGCAGGCGGCGAGGTCCCGCAAGGCCGCACGCGAGCGCGCCGCGTGGTCGCCCAGTGCCTCGTCGGCCGCCAGCGCGCGGCGTTGGGCGGCCGCCATGGGCCGCAGCGTGGCGAGGAACAGCGCGAGGCCCGCCACCAGCGGAGGCAGGACCACCACGAGGAGGGCGGGGTGCAGGGACAGCAGGCCGAGCAGGGCGCCGACGGCGGTGAAGACGAAGGAACGCAGGGTGAGGACGAGACCCGCGAAGCTGTCCCGGGCGATCTCGACCTGGTTCGTCAGCCGCGACACGGCCGCCCGGTCCGTCCCGCCCGGCCCGCCCGGGGCAGCCCGGGCCATCGACCGGTCGACCGCACGCCGTACCAGGGCGTCGCGCAGCGGCTCCGTCAGCCCGGAGAGCTGTGCGAACACGCCCCGGACGACCGGGGCGCCCGAGAGCACGGCGACCAGGGCGACCGCGAGCCACAGCAACCCCCGGCGCGGATCACCGGCGAGGAACCCGTCGTCGACGCAGCGGGCGACCGCGTGACCCACCAGGAACGCCTGCCCGGACTCGGCCAGCGACCAGAGCGCGAGCCGCACCAGCACGCCCTTGCGGTGGGCGAGGAACCGACGCGCGGGCGGCGCGAGGCGGCGCAGCGCACCCGCACCGGCGTCCCGGGCCCCGTCGTCGGGGACCGGTGTGCGGGGGATTCCGGCGGACGTCACGGACGCGCCTGCTCGGGCTCGGGACGGCGTACGGTCTCCTCGCCCGGCGTCCCGGCCCCGCTGTCGTCGGTGTCGGCGCCCGCCGTCCCGGCTCCCGTGCCGGTGGCGAAGACCGCGCGGTAGCCGACCGTGTTCCACAGGTCGCGGTGGGTGCCGACGGCGCGCACGTGCCCCTCCTCCAGCCAGAGCACCAGGTCCGCCCGGTCCGCCACCGACGGGCGGTGCGCGACGACGAGCCTGGTCCCGGGGCGTACCGAGCGGCGCAGGGCCAGGTTCACCCCGTGCTCCGTGGCCGTGTCCAGGCTGGACGTCGCGTCGTCCATCACCAGCAGACGGCCGGCGTGCGCGAACGCTCTCGCCAGTCCCAGACGCTGGTGTTCCCCGCCCGAAAGGGGTGCCCGCGGCAGCGGGGTGTCGTAGCCGTGCGGCAACCGGCGTACGAAGCCGTCGGCGCCCGCCGCGCGGGCCGCCTGCCGCACCTGCTCCCCCGACGGCCGTCGCGCCCCGGCGGCGATCGCTGCGGCGACCGTGCCGTCGCCCAGTACGGGGCGTTCGAAGGCGTAGGTCACCTCGGTGCGCAGCGCCTCGTGCGTCAACCGGTCGAGCGGGACGCCGTCCAGCAGCACCTGCCCCTCGTCCGGGTCGATCAGCCGCCCCGCCACGGCCGCCAGGACGGACTTGCCCGCTCCGCCGCGGCCGACCACGGCGACGGTGCTGCCGCCCGGTACCCGCACCCGGTCGGCGCACAGGACCAGTCGGCCGTCCCGCACCACGCGCACTCCGCGCAGTTCGAGCTCTCCCGGGCCGCCCGGTGGCAGCCGCCGCGTTCCGTACGCCTGCGCGGGCATCCGCTCCAGCTCCAGGGTCCGGTGCCGCGCCTGGCGGGCCCGTACGATCGCCCCGAGCAGGGACGCGGCGCCGCCGACGCCGGCGGTCAGCTGCGCGTACCGGCCGACGGCGAGCAGGTCGCCCACGCTCAGTTCGCCGGCCGCCAGGCGCAGCCCGCCGACGGCGGTGGCGGTCAGCGTCAGTGCCGGGACCAGGACGCCGCTCCTGCCGAGGGCCCGTCCGTGCAGCGCCCACATGTGCCGGCCCTGGGCGGCCAGTTCCGTCAACGGGGCCAGAACGCGGGCGCGTTCGCGGTCCGCGGTCCCGGCGGCGCCGATGGTGGCCGCGCCGTCCAGGGCTTCGAGCAGCCGGGAGGCGATCAGGGACTGGGTGCGCTGGTAGGCGGCGACCGTGGCGCCGGTGTCGCGGGCGAAGGACCGCAGGACCAGCGCCAGGGCGGGCAGACCGGTCAGCACGCAGAGGGCCACCCACGGGTCGACGAAGGCCAGCGCCACGAGGGCGCCGAGCGGGGTGATCAGTGCGGCGGCCAGCGCCGCCCGGGCGGCCGGGGCGCCGCCCGCGTCCGCGGCGTTGAGGGTCAGGCGGGTGCCGACGTCCCCCGGCGGGTGGGGCAGGGCGTGGTCGGGTGCGGTGCGCAGCAGTCCGCGCAGGGCGTGGGCGCGGACGGACGCCGTCCAGGTGGCGTTGCAGCGTCCGGTGAACAGGGAGGTCGCGCTGTCCAGCAGCAGTTCGCCCAGGAGCAGCCCGGCGCTCCACGGGAGCCACCGGCCCGCGTCGCCGTCGCGCAGCAGCAGATCCAGGGTGCGGCCGAGAACGAAGGGCTGGGCCACGGCCGCCAGGGCCGCTCCGGCCGAGCAGAGCAGCACCAGTGCTTCCAGCGACCGCCCGGGCGCCGAGCCGTCGGTCCCGCTCCGCCGCCCGTTCAGGCTCCCGTTCCCGCTGCCGTTCCCGCTGCCTTTCGGGCTCCCGTTCCGGCTCCCGGGTGCCTGACGCGCCGCGGGCCTGCTCGTTCGCACCAGCGAAAACCTCCGTACGTCCCGCGCGAACAGACGTCGGCGCCCCGGGCGGCAGCCCGGGGCGCCCGCGCCCGGCGACGTGCCTCAGCACGCCGCCGTGGCCGTCAACCCCTGCGTCAGTTGCAGGTGGTGATGCTCAGGCTGCTGTCGCCGCAGAGCAGGAGGCTCGCGCGGCTGCCGGTCTCGACGTCCCCCATGGCCTCTTCCTTGGGCGTCTCCATCGACTGAAGGTCGAACAGGTTCATGATGTCTTCCTCTCGTTCGGCATCGGGTGTGCTGGTGTCACGACCCCTGGCGGGGCCGAGTCGGGGGCCGCCGCCCGCTTCCGCGGCGGCGGCAGGAACGGCAGCCCGGCGGGCGCGTCGCCGAGGACGGAGGCGACGGCCAGCAGGCAGCCCGCCGTTCCGGTGGACAGGTCCATGGACAGGCGCATCATCTGCTCACCGGGAAAGGCCAGCCGGTCGCGGTAGGACATGGCGTGCCAGGACAGTGCGTCGAGTTGGCGTCGCACGGCACGCGGGCCGGTACCGGGCGCGGTGGCCGTGGTGCGGCCCAGGTGCAGCACCATGCCGGCCACGCCGCGGTAGAGGCCGGGCTGGGCGTAGAACATCGCCCGGGCCGCCGCGACGATCTCGTCCCCGGCCTGCGCGAACTCCTCGTCGGCCCGGTGCGCCAGATAGTCGTCGAGGACCATGCCGATGCCCACGCTGCCCGCGCCCAGGTAGGGCATGGTGCGCCAGCCCTCGTCCACTTGCAGCGCGCCGCCCGCGCCCCTGACGCAACGGGCGAGGTCCTGTCGCAGCGCCTCTCGGGCGAGGTCGAGGAGGGCGGAGTCCCGGGTGCGTTCGAACAGGCGGAGGAAGAGCAGCGCCCGCCCCGCGCCGCCGCGGAGCAGTCCGGCGCGGGCGCGGCCGCCGCTCACCCGGTCGGCCGGCGCGCCGTCGGCGGTCAGCTCGGCGCAGCGCAGGGCCGCCGCGTGCGGCGCGGCCTCGCCGGTGGTCCGGGCCAGCGAGTCCAGGGCCAGGCCGAGGCCGGCGGTGCCGCCGTACAGGTCCGGGCCGAGGCGGTCGAGGGGCTGGGCCAGGAGAAGTTCGGTGAGGTCGAGGGCGCGGGCGCGGTGGCCGAGGCGGTCCAGGGTCCAGGCGATTCCGGCGAGCCCGTCGTGGAAGCCGAGGGGCATGCCCGAGGGCGGCTCCTTGGTCCGCTCCAGCAGCCACTGCTCGCCTTCCTCGTCCCGTCCCGCTCCGCTCTCGGCCAGGGCGTACAGCACCCCCGCCGCGCCGTGGGCGAAGGCCAGCCCGCCGCCGGCGGTGGCGAACTGCGCGATGTCGCCGGGGAAGAGGCGGTCCGGGCGGGACGGTGTCGCGGAGGCGCGGATCGCGGCGGCCATGGACTCCCGGCTGCGCGGCCAGTCGTCGGGCCGGACCGGCACCACCGGCCCGGCGGGCCGGGGCGTCGCGAGGGCGGCGGGCTGTCGCGGCGCCGGTCCGCCGGGCTGTCGCGACGCGGGGGCGCCGGTCCCGCGTGTGATCTCGTCGACCGCGGTGTCCAGGAAGGCCCGGTCCACGGGGAACTGCTCCGCGACCACGTCCGCGAGATGCGCGGCCTTGTGCCGGTCGATCGCCAGCAGACTGGTGAGCGGGAGGAACAGCGCGAGCCGCAGACACGCCAGCGCGTACCGGTCGACCGCCACGCCCCGCCGGTCGGCGGGCGCCACGAACCCGGGGTTCGCCACGGTCTGCCGGCCGGCTTCGCCGACGTGGTGGGCCCCCTCGAAGTCGAGGAGGGCGACGCTGTCGTCGTCCCGGATCATGATGTTGAACAGGTGCAGGTCGTTGAAGACCACGCCCCGGGCGTGGACGGCCTCGACGGCGCGTTCCACCCGCGCGTGGACGTCGAGGGCCCAGGCGGTGTACTCGGCCAGGCGCCGCTCACCCGGGTCGGCCTCGATGAGCGGATGGCGGCGGGCGAAGAACGTGTTGAGCGGCTTGCCGTCGATGTGTTCCAGGACCAGGAAGTGGTGCTCCCCCACCGTCACGTGGTCGAGCACCTCGGGCGTGCAGTCGAGGCCCGACAGCCGCTCCAGTGCCCGGCGTTCACGGTGCAGCCGGGTCACGGCGTCGGCGCCGTCGGCCGCGAGACCGGCGTGCGGACGGGCCTCCTTGAGGACGACCCGATCCCCGGTGCGGGTGTCGCGGGCGAGGTAGACGCCGCCGCCGTTGGAGAAGTGCAGCGCCGACTCGACGGTGTACGGCAGGCCGGTCACGGTCACCGCGGAGCGGGCGTCGAGGTGGGGGCGCAGGAAGGCGGGCGGGCTCACCCAGTCCGGGACGCGGAAGACCGGGCCGCGCGGGTCGGGGACCAGCACGCCGTCGGGGCGGGCCACGGCCGGCCGCGGTTCCCCCTCCGCGTCGTAGCAGTCGCGCCGGGTGAAGCCGCCGTAGCGGACGTGCACGGGCCCTTCGCCGATGCGCAGGTCGCTCAGGATGTGCGGTCCGGGCTCGCCGGCCAGCAGCTCGGACAGCTCCCCCACGAGGCGTTCGAACTCCGCCTCGTCCGCCGGGTACACGGTGACGAACTTGCCGCTGCCGGCCCGGTCGGCGTACTTGGCGTTGCGCTGGTGCAGCAGGTAGCGGCCGGGCACGAACTTGAAGGCCGTACCGCCCGCGACGCAGTGTCGCCACACGCGGTCGAGCACGGACTCCGCGTTGTCGAGGCAGGCGGAGACGTGGATCTTCCACCCCTGGTCGGGCAGATCGGCGTCGACCGGGCGCAGCGCGAGCCAGTCCCCGCTCTCGTGGCGCTGCCATCCCTCCGGTACGGGCCGGGACGCCGCGGCGTAGCGGGAGCCCGGGGCCCCGGTGCGGGAAGCCGTGCGGTGCGGGGCGTCGTAGAAGTACGGGTCCGCGTCGCAGTACACGGCATAGCCCTTGTTCACGCCTTCGCCCTCCCGTCGGTCGCTGACGGGGACGACGCTGTCACGCGGTGTGCGGCCGCGCACAGTTGCCGCTGTCATCACTCCGACGTGCGGAACGCACGGGTAACTTCGCGGCACGGGGCGCCGAGGGGCCGGTGGGGGACGCGCGGATCCGCGCGGACGGCGCCGGTGACTCCCGGTCACTCGCCGGCGGGGACGACCCTCAGGTGGGAGGAGGCACGGCGGGCACGTGGCGGCCGGTGTGCGGTGCGGCGCGGCTCCCGCAGGACCAGTGTCAGCCGGGTGTAGCCCGACTCCTCGAGCGCCCTGGGGGTTTCGACCACGACCCGGCACTCGGTGGTGCCCCGGCGCGGGTCGGGGTGGTGCAGCGGCCGTACGGCACCGTCGTGTTCCACGGCCCGGGCTCCGACGGCGCGGATCCAGTGCGGCAGGCCCTGGCGGTAGGCGGCCTCCATGATCGGGTCCTGGGCGATGTCCCGGCGCACGGCCTGCAGGCCCGGGTCGTGGCCGTACCGCTCCAGGGTGGCGGCGAAGTGGGCCAGCATGGGCAGGCACCAGCTCGACTCGTGCTCGCCGAGGACCGTGGAGGCGTCCGGGTGGAAGAGGACGAACCGCAGGAAGTTGTCGTCCGGCATGGCCGTCGGATGCGGTCCCGCACCCTGGAAGAGTGTCCGGAAGGCACCGTTGGCGAGCACCACGTCCCAGCGGTGGTCGACGACGAGAGAGGGGAAGGGGACGGCGTCCAGGAGCGCGGCGTAGTCCTGGAGATACGCCTGGGCCTCGGGGGTCGCGGGGGCGGGCCGCGGCGCCGACCGCTGCCCTCCTGCCTGAAATGCCATCGGGAGGTCACCCCTCTTGCCTATGCGGCCTTCTCGCGGCGTCCGCATCCTGGCGCCCCGACGCCGGGCGTGTCAACTATCGTGGCATTTCGTGCCTGTTGACGGCTGAAATAGGCCACAGTTGTGGCGATGCCTGGATGTGAGTTCGAGCGGCAGGCTACTCTCCGGGAAGTTCACGGCAACTGCTTGTGAGAAGCCTGTGAGGCCTGTGAGAGACGTAGGAGAGCTGTCGGTGACGGGTGGCTTCGAAGGTCCGGGCACCATGCCGATCACCACGCTGACCGCCGTCGTCGCCCGGGTCGGCGCACTCGCGGACCGGCTCGGCGTGCCGCACACCGAGGTGTTCGACGTCGGCCGGCTCTCCGCCGCCTGCGGCGTCCCCGAACCGGTCGTCGGTGCCCTGCTCGGCGGCCGGCCGGCGGGCGAGCCCGACGTCCAGACCCGGTTCGTGCAGCGCCTGGACCTGCTGCGCCACACCCGGCTGAAACCGAACGGCCGCAAGTACACCCAGCAGGAGATAGCCGACGGCGCGGGGATGTCGCGGCAGCAGGCCGGCGCGCTCATCAACGGCGACCGGCGCCCCACGATGGAGCACTGCGACGCCATTCAGCGCTTCTTCCGGGTGCACGCCGGGTTCCTCACCGCCGAGGACCCCGAGGCGCTCTCGGGCGCCCTCCAGCGCACCGAGCAGGAGCTGCTCCAGCAACTCGCCGACCGGGAACGGGAGGCCGCGGCCGCCGCCGACGACCCGCTCGAGCGGCTGCTCCAGGACCACGCCGTGCGCGGCATCGCCTGGCGGGCCGCGCAACTGCCCACCGACCAGCACCGCGACAAGGTCGCCGAGTGGCTGGACATGCTCCTGGAGAGCGTCAAGCGACCCGAGTCGTAGGGCTGTCGCCCGGCCGGGCCGATGGCCCGATCGGTGCGGGCGGAGCCGGGATCCAGGCGCGGCTGGAGGGGATTGTCAGTGGTGAGCGGCAAGCTGGGAGGGTGCCGCCGCCGTGTGGGGGCGCGTGACCGCTGACGTCGTTGTGGGGAGAGCCGACCGATGACCACCGCCGTACTGACCGACCACGAACGCACCGCCGTTCAGGCCTACCTGCGGCTCCTGCACACCGTGCGGGCCGGTCTCGACTCCGGGGCGGGGCCCGGCGTCCCTGCCCGGCCGCCCGTCGTCCCGCCCTCCGTGCTGGCGGAGGCCGAGCAGGCTCTCGAGGCGGCGGGACTGACCGGCAACGAGGAGGCGTTCTTCCGGCTGCTGCGGGACTGGTGCCCGCCCGCCTGACCGCGCCGGGGGGCTTCCCGGTCGCCGTTCAGGTGTGCGGGACCGTGATCGCCGTGGCGAGCAGGCCGTCGCGTGCGGTCCAGCGGCCGTCGAAGTGGCTCAGCCGCCTGCCGTCGACGGTCGGTCCCGGCACCAGCAGTTCGGCACGCAGGGTGCCGCGGCGCGGGTCGGCCGGGTCGACGGCGATCTCGATGTCCGCCTCCGTGAAGTCCAGCCACCGCCCGGTGAGGGGGTACCACGCCTTGTAGACCGACTCCTTGGCGCTGAACAGCAGCCGCTCCCAGTGGATGCCGGGCCGCGCCCCGTCGAGTCGCCGCAGACGGGCCGTCTCGGCGGGGAGGGCGATGGTCTCCAGGACGCCGTCCGGGAGCGGCCCGTCGGGTTCGGCGTCGATGCCCAGGGAGGCCAGGTCGGTCAGGCGGACCAGGGCGGCGGCGCAGTAGCCGTCGCAGTGGGTCATGCTGCCGGCGAGGCCGGCCGGCCAGCGCGGGGCGCCGCGCTCGCCGGTCGTCACCGGCTGCGGGGGCACGCCGAGTTTCTCCATGGCCCGGCGGGCGCAGGACCGCACGACGGTGAACTCCCGGCGCCGCTTGGCGACCGCCCGGGCGACGATCGCCTCCTCCTCCGGGTAGAGGGGCAGGTGTCCGGCGTCGTCGTGGCCGCACGCCTCGACCGCGACGACGGTGCCGGGCAGCAGTTCCTCGATCACCTGGTCGCCTCCGGGCCCGACGGCGCCACGGGCGCCGAAGCCGACTTCGCCGCCGCCGACTCCGCTGCCGCTGCCGTCGCGGTCGTCGGCAGGATGAGGCGCAGCCGTCCGGGCGGCCCGGACCGCTTGCGCCACTCGCGCGGGTAGCCCACCGACACCTCCTCGAAGCGGACCCCCTCGTGCCAGGTGGTACGCGGGATGTGCAGATGCCCGTAGACCATGGTGTCGACCCGGAACCTGCGGTGCCAGTCCGCGGTCAGCGAGGTGCCGCACCACATGGCGAACTCGGGGTACCACAGGACGTCGGTGGGGTGCCGGTGCAGCGGATAGTGGTTGACCGGGATCACCGGCAGGTCCGCTGGGATCTCCGCGAGCCTGCGCCCGGTCTCGGCGACCCGTGCCCGGCACCAGGCCTCGCGGCTGGGATACGGGTCGGGGTGCAGCAGGTACTCGTCGCTGCACACGATGCCGGTGCCGTGGGCGTACTCCAGGCCCTCGGCCTTGGTCGCGCATCCCGGGGGCAGGAACGAGTAGTCGTACAGGAGGAAGAGCGGCGCGACGACCGCGGGGCCGCCCGCACCCTCCCAGACGGGGTAGGGGTCCTCGGGGGTGGTCACGCCCAGCTCGCGGCACATCTCGACGAGGTGTTCGTAGCGGGCGACGCCGCGCAGCGCGACCGGGTCCTTGGGGTGCGTCCACAGTTCGTGGTTGCCCGGCACCCAGACGACCCGGCGGAAGCGGTCCGCGAGGGTCCCGAGGGCCCAGCGGACGTCGGCGACGGTCTCCGCCACGTCGCCGGCCACCAGGAGCCAGTCGTCACCGGATGCGGGGGGCATCCGCTCCACCAGGGCCCGGTTCTCCTCGTAACCGATGTGCAGGTCACTGATGGCCCACAGCTTCCCCGGAGCAACGGCCCTCGATGTCATCCCCCACCCCTTCCCCGACGCGCGTTCGACGCCACGAGACCACATGCGCCGCCCCGGTCACAAGGCGACCCGGCGCCGCCCGCCGCGGAGGCAGCCGCACGGCCGGGCCGAGGCATCCGTGTGACGCGCGTTGCGCTCGGGGCCACGCGTACCCCTATGATCGCCCCAACACCACCGCCACGCCCCATTCCTCGCGCAGAGCGGCTCGGTGACCCTCCAAACCCCTGGCCGGGCACGGCCCGCTTCGCCCTGCCCGCGAACCCTGGAAGGCGGCTTGCATGGCTTCTCCCGTACGCGTCTGGCTCAACCGCACGTACGCGGAGAACGTCTTCTTCATTGATCAGCTCCGGAGAAATCCCGCCGACCGGGCCGTCGAGATCCATGCCACGCACGGCGATCCGGACTCCCCCGTGCTGGCCGCCGCGGACACCGCCGACCTGGAGCCGGAGGGCCTGTCCCCCGCGGGGTACGTCGAGTACGCGCTGGACCAGTGCGCGCGGCGCGGCATCGACGTGTTCGTGCCCCGGCTGCACCAGTCGGCGGTCGTGGCGCACCGCGCGGAGTTCGAGGCGGCGGGTACGGCCCTGCTCGCGCCGTCGCCGGAGGCGGTGGCCCTGTTCGGTGACAAGGTGATCGCCTACGAGGCGGTCCGGGCCGTCGGCGTGCCGGTGCCGCCGTGGTGGCGGGTCCGCACGGCCGAGGAGCTGGTCCACGCGGTGGAGGAGCTGGAGGCGGGCGGCGACCGGGCGTGCTTCAAGCCGGCGTCCGGCGCGGGCGGTGTGGGCTTCCGGATGGTCACCCGGGATCCCTTCTCCCTCGCGCAGCTGAACGGCTTCCCGAGCCCGACCGTGCCGCTGCCCCTGGTCGTCGAGGCGCTGCGGGCGGCCGAGGAGCCCGTGGACTGGCTGGTGATGCCGCGCCTGGAGGAGCCGGAGGTCTCGGTGGACTGCCTCACCGGGCCCGACAACCGGGTCCGTCTCGCCGTGGGCCGCACCAAGAACGGCCGCCGCCGCGGGTTCACCCTGCACGAGCAGTGGCTGGCACCGGCGCGGCGGATCGCCGAGACGTTCGGGCTGCACCACCTGTCCAACGTGCAGTTCCGGATGTACGGCGACCGGCCGGTCCTGATGGACGTCAACACCCGCCCGGCCGGGGGGCTGCACCAGCTGGCGCTGTGCGGCGTCAACGCGCCGTGGGCGGCGGTCCGGCTGGCGCTCGGGGACGACCCGGGTCGGCTGGAGCCGCCGTTCCTGGGGCAGGACTACGCGGTGGTGTCCGGGCCGCGTCCCCTGCGCCCGGTGTCGGTGCCCGGCCAGCGCCCGGACCTCTCGGCCGTCCCGGCCCCGACGCCCGTACCGGAACCGGGACGGCCGGCTTCGGCCGCGCAGGCGGCGGCGACCTCCGCGCCGGTGGGGCTCACCTGAGGTAGGCCAGCCCCGGGTGCACGGCCCGGTAGCCGTCGACGAGGCGGCGGGCGACGTCGACCGAGTCGACGAGGGGGTGCAGGGCGAAGGCCCGTACCGCCGCCGCGCGGGAGCCGGTCCCGGCCGCGGTCAGGACGTCGCGCTCGACGGCCTTGACCGCGCAGACCAGGCCGGTGGCGTGGTCCGGCAGCGGGTCGACGGCCATCGGGTGGGCGCCGTTCGCGTCGACCAGGCAGGGGACCTCGATCACCGCGTCGTGGTCGAGGACGGAGAGCGTGCCGCGGTTGCGGACGTTGAGGATCAGAGTGGCGCGTTCGTCGCGCGCGACGGCCCGCATCAGCGCCAGCGCCACCTTCTCGTAGCCCCCGGACAGGTCCTCGGCCTCGCGTTCGCCGGCGCCCGCCGTCTCGCGGTTCTCGGCCATGTAGGTGGCCTCGCGTTCGGCGCGAGTGCGGTCCCAGGTGGCCAGGGCCGGGGCGTCGGGACGGCGCATCTCGTCGTAGAAGCGGGCCTGCTGGTCGCGCAGGAACGCGCCGCGGGTGCGGTCGGCCTCCTGGTAGGCGCGGACGGTCTCCCGGTTGAAGTAGTAGTAGTGCAGGTACTCGTTGGGGATCGCGCCGAGGGAGCGCAGCCACTCGGGGCCGAAGAGCCGGCCCTCCTCGAAGGAGCCGAGCAGCCCCGGGTCGGCGAGCAGCCGCGGGAGTTCGTCGCGTCCGTCGACGCGCAGGCCGCGCAGCCAGCCCAGGTGGTTGAGGCCGACGTAGTCGACGAAGGCGCGGTCCGGGTCGGCGCCCAGCACGTGGGCGACGCGGCGGCCGAGTCCGACCGGCGAGTCGCAGATGCCGATGACGCGGTCGCCGAGGTGCCGGGACATGGCCTCGGTGACCAGTCCCGCCGGGTTGGTGAAGTTGATGACCCAGGCGTCCGGCGCCAGCCGCGCCACCCGGCGGGCGATGTCGACGGCGACCGGCACGGTCCGCAGCCCGTACGCGATGCCGCCCGCGCCGACCGTCTCCTGCCCGAGGACGCCCTCGGCGAGCGCCACCCGTTCGTCGTCGGCCCGCCCCTGGAGGCCGCCGACGCGGATCGCGGAGAACACGAAGTCGGCGCCGCGCAGCGCCTCGTCCAGGTCGGTCGTCGCGGTCACCTCCGGCGCTCCGGGCACCGGGGCCGCCTGCTCGGCCAGTACCCGGGTCATCGCCGTCAGGCGGGACGCGTCCGTGTCGTACAGGACGACGTCGCTCACGCGTCCCTCGGCGCGGTCCCCGAGCAGCGCCCCGTACACGAGCGGCACGCGGAATCCGCCGCCGCCCAGCATCGTCAGCCTCACGTCCGCACCCTTCCGTCGCCGGCCGCACTCCCGTCCGGCGCCGATCATGGCACGGCGGGGTGCCGGCTCGCGTGCACTGGACCGGCGCCCGGACATCCCTCCTCACCGGGGCCGGAGCACGCGCCCGGCCCGGCACTTTCGTGACGTTCACGACGTTCACGGGCTGAACTCCCCTGCTCCGCAAGGACTTTCTCGGCTTCACCTCTTGACGGCGGAGGCGGCCGGGAGCACATTGGCCGCACTCTGAGAGCGCTCTCAAAGGCAAGCCCTCCTCACCCGGAGTCCCCAGAGGCCCCGGAGCGCGCTCGGGCGTACCGCTTCCCACTCCCGCATCGAGAGGCGACCCCCACATGAGTCAGACATCCGGCAACCCGCCCAGACGCCGGCCGCTGCGCCGGGCGCTGGTGGCCGTCGTCGGCACGCTCGGTCTCGCCGCGGCGGCGACGGCCGTGACCGGTCCGTCGGCGGGCGCGGCCGTGCCCCCGCCCCCGTCCGGCTGGACGCAGGTCTTCGCCGACGACTTCGACGGCGCGGCCGGCTCCGGCGTGAACACCGCGAACTGGCAGTACGACACCGGCACCTCGTACCCCGGCGGCCCCGCCAACTGGGGCACCGGCGAGATCGAGACGATGACGTCGTCCCCGGACAACGTCTCCCTCGACGGCAGCGGCAACCTGCGCATCACCCCGCGGCGCGACGGCGCCGGCAACTGGACCTCGGGCCGCATCGAGACCAAGCGCGCCGACTTCGAGCCCCCGGCCGGCGGCACGCTGCGCGTCGAGGCCCGCATCCAGGTCCCGAACGTCACCGGGGCGGCGGCCAAGGGCTACTGGCCGGCGTTCTGGATGCTCGGCGCGCCCTACCGGGGCAACTACTGGAACTGGCCCGGTGTCGGCGAGATCGACATCATGGAGAACACCCAGGGTCTCAACACGGTGTGGTCCACGCTGCACTGCGGCACCTCCCCCGGCGGCCCCTGCAACGAGACCAGCGGTATCGGCGGCAACACCCCGTGTCCCGGCGCCACCTGCCAGGCGGGCTTCCACACCTACCGGGTGGAGTGGGACCGTTCCACGAGCGTCGAGGAGATCCGCTTCTCCGTCGACGGCAACAACTTCCACACCGTCCGCGAGAACCAGGTCGACGCGACGACCTGGGCGAACGCCACGAACCACGGCTACTTCATCATCCTGAACGTGGCGATGGGCGGCGGCTTCCCGGACGCCTTCGGCGGCGGCCCGGACGGCGGCACCCAGCCCGGCCACTCCATGCTCGTGGACTACGTCCAGGTGCTGTCGGCCGATGGGAGCGGTACCACGCCGCCCCCGACCGGTGGCGACCGTGACGCCTACAGCGCCATCGAGGCCGAGTCGTACGACGCCCAGTCCGGCACGATGACCGAGGGCAGCTCGGACTCGGGCGGCGGGAGCAACCTCGGCGCCCTCGCGAACGGCGACTGGGTGCAGTACAAGGGCGTGAAGTTCGGTTCGAGCGCGGCGACCCAGTTCAAGGCCCGGGTGGCGAGCGGTGCGGCCGCCGGGGTCAGCGGTCTGGTCGAGGTGCGCCTGGACAGCCGTTCCAGCACGCCGGTCGGCAGCTTCGCCGTGGGCAACACGGGCGGCTGGCAGTCGTGGCGCACGATCCCGGCGAACATCACCCCGGTGACCGGCACCCACGACGTCTACCTGACCTTCACCAGCGGCCAGCCCGCCGACTTCGTGAACGTGAACTGGTTCGGCTTCGGTCACTGAGCGGCATCCGGCCCCCGCAGGAGGGCGCAAGGGCCCCACGCGCCGTGGGGCCCTTCGTCGCGTGGGGCCCTTCGTCGCGTCCGGGGACCGGTCCGCTCAGCGCAGCTCCGCCCGGAAGGCCGCCGGCGTCTGGTCCGTGTGCTGCTGGAAGAACTTGGAGAAGTTGGCCGCGTCCGGGAAGCCGACGGCCGCGCCGACCCGGCCGATCGGCATCTCGGTGTGGGCGAGGAGCCGCTTGGCCTCCAGGACGACGCGCTTGTCGATGAATCCCTTGGGCGTCTCGCCGGTGGCGGCGCGCACCGCGCGGACCAGGGTGCGGCGGGAGTAACCGAGCGCGTCGGCGTAGGCGCTGACGCTGTGGTTGGTGGCGAAGCCCCGCTCGACCGCGTTCCGGAAGAGGGTGAAGGTGGTGTCCCCCGGCGCGTCCGCCCTTCCTTCCCGCGCGGAGCCGGCCGCCAGGTGCGCCAGGCGCAGCAGGAACGCGGACAGCGTGTGGCGCAGCACGGCGGTGTGCAGGCTCAGCGGCAGGGTGGCCGCGTCCTCGTACTCGCGCCGCAACTGGTCGAGCGCCGCCGTGAGTCCGGCGAGGCGCGCCTCGTCGGGGTGGAGCAGCGGCGGCAGGTCGTAGCGGTAGAGGCCGGTGGCCTCGACGGTGGCGCGGGGCAGGAAGCCGGGCTGCATGGTGAGCACCGTTCCGCGGTACTCGCTCCCGGGCGCGAAGCGGTGGACCTGTCCGGGACGGATCCACAGCAGATCGCCGGCCGACGCCTCGTACTCGGCGAAGTCGATCATGTGACGGACCGGGCCGCCGGTGAAGAGCATGACGATGTGGAAGTCGATGCGGTGCACGCGGTGCAGCGGGGCGTGCGCGTGCCAGGTGCGGCCGGCGCCCATGGGCCCGACCTGCATGCCGACTCCGAGGAGGCTGAGATCGACCGGGAAGGGAAACGTTCTGATCCCGTCACCGCCGTCGGCGCTCCGGCCGTCGCCACCGTCTTGGATGTTTTCGTCCGCCATGTCCTTCTCGCGCCGTCCCGCCGTGCGCCCCGCGGCCGGGGCGTGTCCCAGTTTCACCACAGGCTGGCACACCTCGACCTTCACTCCCAAAAGTCAGACTTTTAAGTTTGAACACGTCAGACCAGCTACTCCGCTCCGATCGAGGATTTCTTGAAGATGAGCACGCAGTCGAGCAAGCAGACAGTGGACAGCGCGGACCGCTTCGAATGGACCGAACTCGACCGGCGTGCCGTCGACACCGCCCGTGTCCTCGCGGCCGACGCCGTGCAGAAGGTGGGGAACGGCCACCCCGGCACGGCGATGGCCCTCGCCCCGGCCGCGTACACGATCTTTCAGAAGGTGATGCGTCACGACCCCGCCGATCCCGAGTGGACCGGCCGTGACCGCTTCGTCCTCTCCCCCGGCCACACCTCGCTGACCCTCTACACCCAGCTCTTCCTGGCCGGGTACGAGGTGGAGCTGGACGACCTCAAGGCCTTCCGCACGCACGGCTCGAAGACGCCGGGCCACCCGGAGTACGGGCACACGGCGGGCGTGGAGACCACCACGGGACCGCTGGGCCAGGGTGTGGCCAACGCGGTGGGCATGGCGATGGCCGTCCGCTACGAGCGCGGCCTGTTCGACCCGCAGACGCCGGAGGGCGAGTCGCCCTTCGACCACACGATCTGGGCGATCGTCAGCGACGGCGACCTCCAGGAGGGCGTCTCCGCCGAGGCGTCGTCGATGGCCGGCCACCAGAAGCTCGGCAACCTCGTCCTCCTCTACGACGACAACCACATCTCCATCGAGGGCGACACCGCGACCGCGTTCTCCGAGGACGTGCTGAAGCGGTACGAGGCCTACGGCTGGCACACGCAGCGCATCGAGCCCGCCGAGAGCGGCGACGTGGACGTGCACGCGCTGCACGCGGCGCTGACGGCGGCGAAGGCCGAGACCGGGCGCCCCTCCATCATCGCCATGCGCACGATCATCGCCTGGCCCGCCCCGAACGCCCGGAACACCGAGGCCTCCCACGGCTCCGCCCTCGGCGCGGACGAGGTCGCCGCCACCAAGCGCGTCCTCGGTTTCGACCCGGAGCGGTCCTTCGAGGTCTCCGGCGAGGTCCTCGCCCACACCCGCCGGGCCCTGGACCGGGGCGCGGAGGCGCACGCCGCCTGGGACAAGCGGATCGCCGCCTGGCGCGACGCCGCCCCCGAGCGCGCGGCCCTCTTCGACCGCGTGGTCGCCGGCCGGCTGCCCGAGGGCTGGGAGGACTCCCTGCCGGTGTTCGAGACCGGCAAGGCGGTCGCCACCCGCGCCGCCTCCGGCAAGGTCCTCCAGGCGCTCGGCCCGGTGCTGCCCGAACTGTGGGGCGGCTCCGCCGACCTGGCCGGCTCGAACAACACGACCATCGACAAGACGTCGTCCTTCCTCCCGGCGGGCAACCCGCTTCCCGAGGCCGACCCGTACGGCCGCACCGTGCACTTCGGCATCCGCGAGTTCTCGATGGCCGCGGAGATGAACGGCATCGCCCTGCACGGCAACACCCGGATCTACGGCGGCACCTTCCTGGTCTTCTCCGACTACATGCGCAACGCGGTCCGCATGTCCGCGCTGATGCAGCTGCCGGTGACGTACGTGTGGACGCACGACTCCGTCGGCCTCGGCGAGGACGGCCCCACCCACCAGCCGGTCGAACACCTGGCCTCGCTGCGCGCGATCCCCGGACTCAACGTGGTCCGCCCCGCCGACGCCAACGAGACCGCGACCGTGTGGGCGGAGATCCTCCGCCGCCACTCCACCCACCCGGCACCGCACGGTCTCGCCCTCACCCGCCAGGGCGTACCGACCTACGCGCCGGACCCGGACGCGGCCCGCGGCGGGTACGTCCTCGCCGACGCCTCCACCGGCGCCCCGGACGTCGTCCTGATCGCCACCGGCTCCGAGGTGCAGCTCGCGATGGCCGCGCGGGAGGCTCTGGAGGCCGAGGGCACGGCCACGCGCGTGGTGTCGATGCCGTCCGTGGAGTGGTTCGAGGAGCAGCCCCGCGCGTACCGCGAGAGCGTGCTGCCGCCGTCCGTGCGGGCCCGGGTGGCCGTGGAGGCCGGGATCGGTCTGACCTGGCACCGGTTCGTCGGGGACGCGGGCCGCATCGTCTCCCTGGAGCACTTCGGCGCCTCCGCCGACGCCAAGACCCTGTTCACCGAGTTCGGCTTCACCGCCGAGCACGTGGCCGCCGCCGCCAGGGAATCCCTGGCCGCCGCCTGCGGCTGAGCCCCCTGCGAACCCTGCGAACCCCGCGAAGCAGAAAGAGAAGATGATCACTGTGACCGAAGCAACCGCGACCGCGGGAGCACTGCGGCGCCTGGCCGACCAGGGCGTGTCCGTCTGGCTGGACGACCTGTCGCGGCGGCGGATCGAGTCCGGCAACCTCGCCGAGCTGATCCGGACGAAGAACGTCGTCGGCGTCACCACCAACCCGTCGATCTTCCAGGCCGCCATCGGCTCGGGCGAGGGCTACGAGGAGCAGCTCGCCGACCTCGCGACCCGGGGCGTCACCGTCGACGAGGCGGTCCGCATGATGACCACCGCCGACGTCCGCGCCGCCGCCGACGTACTGCGCGAGGTGTACGACGCCACCGGCGGCCGGGACGGCCGGGTCTCCATCGAGGTCGACCCGCGGCTGGCCCACGACACGCGGGCCACCGTCGCCGAGGCGCGGCAGCTCGCCTGGCTGGTCGACCGCCCCAACGTGATGATCAAGATCCCGGCGACGAAGGCCGGGATCCCGGCGATCACCGAGGTCATAGGCGCCGGTATCAGCGTCAACGTCACGCTGATCTTCTCCCTGGAGCGCTACCGCGAGGTCATGGACGCCTACCTCGCCGGTCTGGAGAAGGCGCAGGCGGCCGGGACCGACCTGGCCGGCATCCACTCGGTCGCGTCCTTCTTCGTCTCCCGCGTCGACAGCGAGATCGACAAGCGCCTGACGCTGCTCGCCACGGACGAAGCGCTCGGCCTGCGCGGGAAGGCCGCGCTGGCCAACGCGCGCCTGGCCTACGAGGCGTACGAGAACGTCTTCGCGGGCGACCGGTTCACCGCCCTCGCGGGGGCCCGCGCCAACCCCCAGCGTCCCCTGTGGGCGTCGACCGGGGTGAAGGACCCGGCATTCCGGGACACCCTGTACGTGGAGGAGCTGGTCGCTCCCGGCACCGTGAACACGATGCCGGAGGCCACCCTGGACGCCGCCGCCGATCACGGCGAGGTCCGGGGCGACACGGTCACCGGCGGGTATGCCCAGGCCCGGGCCGACCTCGCGGCGGTGGAGCGGCTCGGCGTGTCGTACGACGAGGTGGTGGAGCAGTTGGAGCGAGAGGGCGTGGCGAAGTTCGAGGCGGCCTGGGACGACCTGCTCGCCGCCGTGACGAAGTCCCTCGACAGCAAGGGAGTTGACGGGGAATGAGCGAGGAGCATCCCGCTACGGCGGTCCAGGAGACCAAGGCGACGAAGGAAGCCAAGGAGGCCCGGGCGGCCCAGGAGGCGGCGGGACCGCTGCACGCCGAGGAGGCCGAGGAGGCCCGCGCCGCCGGGGCGGCGAAGGCGGCCGGCCGGGCGAAGGCTCCCCGGGGCGGGAAGAAGTCCGCGACGGACCGTGCCGCCAAGGGGGCGAAGGGCAAGGGCGCGGCCGGAGCGGGCGTCGAGCCGGCGGCACCGCTCGACTGGAGCAATCCGCTGCGCGATCCGCAGGACCGCCGGCTGCCCCGGATCGCCGGCCCCTCCGGGCTGGTCATCTTCGGCGTCACCGGCGACCTGTCCCGCCGCAAGCTGATGCCGGCCGTGTACGACCTGGCCAACCGCGGCCTGCTGCCGCCGGGCTTCTCACTGGTCGGCTTCGCCCGCCGGGACTGGGAGGACCAGGACTTCGCCCAGGTGGTGCACGACGCGGTCAAGGAGCACGCGCGCACGCCGTTCCGCGAGGAGGTCTGGCAGCAGCTCTCCGAGGGCATGCGGTTCATCCCCGGCGACTTCGACGACGACAACGCGTTCGAACAGCTGCGCAAGGCCGTCGAGGAGCTGGACGCCTCCCGCGGCACCAGCGGCAACTACGCCTTCTACCTCTCGGTGCCGCCGAAGTTCTTCCCGAAGGTCGTGCAGCAGCTCAAGAAGCACGGGCTGACCGACGCCCCGGACGGTTCCTGGCGCCGCGCGGTGATCGAGAAGCCGTTCGGCCACGATCTGGACAGCGCCCGCGACCTGAACGCGCTGGTCCACGAGGTGTTCGATCCGGAGCAGGTCTTCCGCATCGACCACTACCTGGGCAAGGAGACCGTCCAGAACATCCTGGCGCTGCGCTTCGCCAACCAGATGTACGAGCCGATCTGGAACCGGTCCTACGTCGACCACGTGCAGATCACGATGGCCGAGGACATCGGCATCGGCGGCCGGGCCGGCTACTACGACGGCATCGGCGCCGCCCGTGACGTCATCCAGAACCACCTGCTCCAGCTGATGGCGCTGACCGCCATGGAGGAGCCGGCCGCCTTCGACGCGCGGTCGCTGCTCACCGAGAAGCTCAAGGTGCTGCGGGCCGTGCGGCTGCCCGACGACCTGGGCGGGCACACGGTGCGCGGGCAGTACGCGGGCGGCTGGCAGGGCGGCGCGCAGGTGCCCGGCTATCTGGAGGAGGAGGGCATCGACCCGGCCTCCACCACCGACACCTACGCGGCGATCAAGCTCGGCGTCGACAACCGCCGCTGGGCCGGCGTCCCCTTCTACCTGCGCACCGGCAAACGTCTGGGCCGCCGGGTCACGGAGATCGCGGTCGTCTTCCAGCGCGCTCCGCACTCCCCCTTCGACTCCACGGCGACGGAGGAGCTGGGCGAGAACGCCATCGTCATCCGCGTCCAGCCGGACGAGGGCATGACGGTGCGCTTCGGTTCCAAGGTGCCGGGCACGTCGATGGAGATCCGGGACGTGTCGATGGACTTCGCGTACGGCGAGTCCTTCACCGAGTCCAGCCCGGAGGCGTACGAACGGCTGATCCTGGACGTTCTTCTGGGGGACGCCAACCTGTTCCCGCGCCACCAGGAGGTGGAAGAGTCCTGGCGGATCCTCGACCCGATCGAGGAGTACTGGGCCTCGCACGACAAGCCCGCGCAGTACGCGTCGGGCGGCTGGGGACCCCGGGAAGCCGACGAGATGCTCGCACGAGACGGACGGAGCTGGCGCAGGCCATGAGGATCGACCTGACCGACACCACGGCAAGCAAAATCAACAAGGCGTTGGTGCAGGGCCGCCGGGCCATCGGCACCCCGGCCGTGGGCATGGTGCTCACGCTGGTCATCGTCACGGACGAGGAGAACGCCTACGACGCGATCAAGGCCGCCGAGGAGGCCTCGCACGAGCACCCCTCGCGCACCCTGGTCGTCATCAAGCGCCACCCGCGCAATCTGCGCGACCGCACCCGCTCGCACCTCGACGCCGAGGTCCGGGTCGGCTCGGAGGCCGGCACCGGCGAGACCGTCGTCCTGCGCATGTACGGCGAGGTGTCCGAGCACGCCGACTCGGTGGTGCTGCCGCTGCTGCTGCCGGACGCGCCGGTGGTCGTGTGGTGGCCGGTGGAGGCGCCGGACAACCCCGCGAAGGACCCGCTGGGCGCGCTGGCCCAGCGCCGGATCACCGACCTCTACACGGTCGAGCGGCCGATGGAGGTCCTGGAGCGCCGGGTCCGCGCGTACGCGCCCGGCGACACCGACCTGGCCTGGACCCGGCTGACGCTGTGGCGCTCGATGCTGGCGGCGGCCCTGGACCAGGCCCGGGTACCGGTGACCTCGGCGGTCGTGGAGGCCGAGGCGGACAACCCGGCCGCCGAGCTGCTGGCCCGCTGGCTGGAGGCCCGCCTGGGTGTCCGCGTGGACCGCGTGATCACCGACGGGCCGGTCGTCACGGCCGTCCGGCTGGGCACGGCGAACGGCGAGATCGTCGTCGACCGTCCGGAGGGCCCGCTCGCCACGATGACCCTCCCCGGGCAGCCCCCGCGCTCCGTCGCCCTGAAGGTGCGCCCCACCTCCGAACTGATCGCCGAGGAGCTCAGGCGCCTCGACGCCGACGAGATGTACGCCGTCGCCCTGCGCGGCGAGGCCGGCAAGGAGACCCCTGTCCATGTCTGACACCCCGAAGCTCAGCCAGCGTCCTCAGTGGACCGCCCTCGCGGACCACGCCAAGGGCACGCTGCCCCACCCGGACCTGCGTGAGCTCTTCGACCGGGACCCCGGGCGGGCGGAGCGGTACGTCGTGCGCGTCGGCGACCTGCGCATCGACTACTCCAAGCACCTGGTCACCGACGAGACGCTGGCCCTGCTCCAGGAACTGGCCGCCGCGACCGACGTGTTCGGGCTGCGCGACGCGATGTTCCGCGGTGAGCGCATCAACATCACCGAGGACCGGGCCGTGCTGCACACGGCGCTGCGCGCCCCGCGCGACGCGGTGATCGAGGTCGACGGCGAGAACGTCGTCCCCAAGGTGCACGCCGTGCTCGACAAGATGGCCGGCTTCGCCGACCGGGTCCGCTCCGGCGAGTGGACCGGCCACACCGGCCGGCGCATCAGGAACGTCGTCAACATCGGCATCGGCGGCTCGGACCTGGGCCCCGCGATGGCCTACGAGGCGCTGCGCGCCTTCACCGACCGCTCGCTCACGATCCGCTTCGTCTCCAACGTGGACGGCGCCGACCTGCACGAGGCGGTCCGCGACCTGGACCCGGCCGAGACACTGTTCGTCATCGCCTCCAAGACCTTCACCACCATCGAGACGATCACCAACGCCACCTCGGCGCGCTCGTGGCTGCTGGACGGGCTGGGGGGCGACGAGAAGGCGGTGGCCAAGCACTTCGTGGCGCTGTCGACGAACGCCGAGAAGGTCTCCGGCTTCGGCATCGACACGGCGAACATGTTCGAGTTCTGGGACTGGGTCGGCGGCCGCTACTCCTTCGACTCGGCGATCGGGCTGTCCCTGATGATCGCCATCGGCCCCGACCGCTTCCGGGAGATGCTCGACGGCTTCCGCATCGTCGACGAGCACTTCCGCAACGCCGAGGCCCCGGCCAACGCGCCGCTGCTCCTCGGCCTGTTGGGCGTCTGGTACGGCGACTTCCTGGGCGCGCAGTCGCATGCGGTGCTGCCGTACTCGCACTACTTGTCGAAGTTCACCGCCTACCTCCAGCAGTTGGACATGGAGTCCAACGGCAAGTCCGTCGACCGCGACGGGAACCCCGTGGAGTGGCAGACGGGGCCGGTGGTGTGGGGCACGCCGGGCACCAACGGGCAGCACGCGTACTACCAGTTGATCCATCAGGGCACCAAGCTGATCCCCGCCGACTTCATCGGCTTCGCCCGGCCGGTGGGCGAGCTGAGCGACGAGCTCAAGGCCCAGCACGACCTGCTGATGGCCAACTTCTTCGCCCAGACCCAGGCCCTCGCCTTCGGCAAGACCCCGGACGAGGTCCGCGCCGAGGGAGTGCCGGAGGAGCTGGTCCCGCACAAGACCTTCCGCGGCAACCACCCCACCACGACCGTCCTGGCCGCCGAGCTGACCCCGTCCGTCCTCGGCCAGCTGATCGCGCTGTACGAGCACAAGGTGTTCGTCCAGGGCGCGATCTGGAACATCGACTCCTTCGACCAGTGGGGCGTCGAACTCGGCAAGGTGCTCGCCAAGCGCGTCGAACCGGCCCTCACCGAAGGCGCGGACGTGCCCGGCCTCGATCCGTCCACGGCCGCCCTGGTGGCGGCCTACCGTGAACTGAAGGAAGTGCACTGACATGCAGATCGGTCTCGTTGGTCTCGGCAAGATGGGCGGCAACATGCGCGAGCGCCTGCGCAACGCCGGCCACACCGTCGTCGGATACGACACCAACCCCGAGCGGGCCGACGTCGACAGCCTGGTCGAGCTGGTCGACCGGCTGGAGCGGCCGCGCGCGGTCTGGGTGATGGTCCCGGCCGGCGCCGCCACCCAGCACGTCGTCGACCAGCTGGCGACCCTGCTCAAGCCCGGCGACACGGTCATCGACGGCGGCAACTCCCGCTGGACGGACGACGAGAAGCACGCCGAGGAGCTGGGCAAGCGCGGCATCAACTTCGTCGACGCCGGCGTCTCGGGCGGCGTGTGGGGGCTGAAGAACGGCTACGCGCTGATGGTCGGCGGCGAGAAGGAGCACGTCGACGACCTCAAGCCGATCTTCGACGCGCTCAAGCCCGACGGCCCCTACGGCTACGTCCACGCGGGCAAGGTCGGTGCCGGGCACTTCTCCAAGATGGTCCACAACGGCATCGAGTACGCCATGATGCAGGCCTACGCCGAGGGCTGGGAGCTGCTGGAGAAGGTCGACTCCGTGGACAACGTCCGCGAGGTCTTCCGCTCCTGGCAGGAGGGCACGGTCATCCGGTCCTGGCTCCTCGACCTGGCGGTCAACGCCCTGGACGAGGACCACCACCTGGAGAAGCTGCGCGGGTACGCGGACGACTCCGGCGAGGGCCGCTGGACGGTGGAGGCCGCGATCGACAACGCGGTGCCGCTGCCCGCGATCACGGCCTCCCTCTTCGCGCGGTTCGCGTCCCGCCAGGACGACTCGCCGCAGATGAAGATGATCGCCGCGCTGCGCAACCAGTTCGGCGGCCACGCCGTGGAGTCGGCCGAGAAGTAGGCCGCGCCGAGCGCGCGTTGACGTGATCGGCCGGTTCGGGTCAGAGTCCCTCCCTGATGGAGATCAACGACCTGACACCGGCCGAGTCGCGTCTGTGGCGCGCGTTCGCCTCGGGCACCGACGTGGACTTCCGTGCCGCCGGCCCCGCCCCGGCGGACTCCGACGACCCCGCCGGCGGCGGCACCTGGGGGCCCGAACGGACCGTGCGCGCGAGCGTGCTGCGCTCCCTGCTCCTGGACGGCCCGCGGGAGGAGGGCCGGGTCGCCGCGCTCAGTCTCGCCGGGGCGCGCGTCACCGGGCAGTTGGACCTTCAGTACGCGACGGTCGACCACCCCGTGCGCCTGCGGCACTGCCACTTCGACGAGGCACCCAGGTTCTACGGGGCCCGGCTGCGCGAGCTGAACCTGAGCGAGTCCGTGCTGCCCGGGCTGATCTCGCACGCCGTGCGGGTGGAGGGCGTACTGCGGCTGACCCGGTGGCCCGGTTCGACGGCATGGTGCGGCTCGCGGGGGCGGAGATCACGGGCAGCCTCTACCTGGAGGGCACCCGCATCCAGGCACCGGAGACCGAGGGCCCGGTGCTCCAGCTCAACCAGGCCGTGCTGGGCGCCGACCTGTGGGCGCCGGGGATGCGCACGGTCGGCGAGGTCAGGCTCACCGGTGCCCGGGTGGCGGGCACGGTCAATCTCAACGACACGGTGCTCGACCGGCCGGGCGGCACGGCGCTCCAGGCCGAGACCCTCGCGGCCGAGGCCGACGTGCTGATGCGCCGCGCGGACGTCCGGGGCCGTCTCGAGCTGCGCGGCGCCCGCATACCCGGCCGGCTGGACCTGTCGCACGCCGACCTGGCCAACCCCGGGGGCACCGCGCTGCGCGCCAGCAGTTGTGTGATCGGCGAACTGTGGCTGCGGGAGGGCCCGGTGGTGCGGGGCACGCTCAACCTGCGCCGCACCCAGGTGGACGTGCTGTTCCTCCAGCCGGAGATGGTGCCGGCCTGGGTCCAGCTCAACGACCTCACCTACACGTCGCTGATCCCGCACGAGCCCGCCGGGCGACGGCTGCCGATGCTGGAGAAGGGCGACGCCTACCTCCCCTTCACCTATGAGCAGTTGACCGCCTCATACCGCCGGATCGGCGACGACGACGCGGCCCGGCTGGTCCAGCTGGCCAAGCAGCGCCGCCAGCGGCGCACCCTGCCCTGGTACGGCCGCCTGTGGGGGCATCTCCAGGACGTCGCCGTCGGCTACGGCTTCCGTCCGCTGCGCGCGGGCGGTTGGCTGCTGTCGCTGCTCGCGGTCGGCTCGGTCGCGTACGGCCTGCATCATCCACCGCCGCTCAAACCGGCCGAGGCCCCGGACTTCAACCCGGTGTTCTACACGCTGGACCTGCTGCTGCCGGTGATCTCCTTCGGCCAGGAGAGCGCCTTCGCGCCCGAGGGCGGGTACCAGGCCCTGTCGTACATCCTGATCCTCATGGGCTGGATCCTGGCCACCACCGTCGTCGCCGGTGTGACCCGCACCGTCAGCCGCCAGTGAAGCCCGCACCCGAGCGCCGGCCGCGAGCCGACGCGTCCCGGGTTCCGGGGGTGCGCGCGTTCCGGGTGCGCGAGTGCGGGGTATGCCAGACCCACCCCGAAGAACGATCAAGGAGAGCGATGGCGATGCCACCCCTGCGGCAGGAGATCGACGCGGGTGCGGCCGGGCTGGACACCGAGGCGCTGGACCGGCTCGACCTGCACTTCACCCGGCAGGTCGACGAGGGCCGGCTGCCGGGGTTCCTGGTCGCCGTCGCGCGCGGCGGCCGTGTCGCCCATCTGACCGTGCACGGGCTGCGGGACGTCGCGGCCGGACTCCCGGTGACGGCCGGCACCCTGTGGCGGATCTACTCCATGACCAAGCCGGTCACCGCTGTGGCCGTGCTGACTCTGGTGGAGGAGGGCCGGCTGTCGCTGGACGACCCCGTGGACCGGTATCTGCCGGCCTTCGCCGAGCCGCGCGTGTACGTCGAGGGGAGCGGGGCGGACGTCGTCACCCGGCCGGCCGCCGGTCCGGTGCGCGTGCGTCACCTGCTGACCCACACGGCGGGGCTGACGTTCGGCTTCTACCACTCCCACCCCGTCGACGCGCTGTACCGGGCGGCCGGTGTGGAGTCGTCGGTGCGGCCGGGCGCCGGCCTGGCCGAGACGGTCGACCTGTACGCGCGCCTGCCCCTTCAGTTCGAGCCGGGCACCGAGTGGAACTACTCGGTCGCCAGCAATGTGCTCGGACGGCTGGTCGAGGTGGTGTCGGGGCGCCCGCTCGACGCGTTCTGCGCCGAGCGGATCTTCGGACCGCTCGGCATGACGGACACCGGGTTCCACGTCACCGACGCGCAGGCGGACCGGCTGGCCGAGCTGTACGGCGAGACGGAGGACGGCGGCATCGTCCCGGTCCCCGGGCTGCCGCTGCGGGGTGGTCGGCCGCGGTTCCTGTCCGGCAGCGGCGGCCTGGTCTCGACCGCCCACGACGTGCACCGCTTCGCGGAGCTGCTGCGGCGCCGCGGCACACTCGACGGCGTCCGGCTGCTCGCCCCGGCGACGGTGGACCTCATGACCCGCAACCACCTGCCCGGCGGCGCCGACCTGCGCTCCTTCGGCAGCCGCCCGGCGCACGACGAACCCGGCAACGACGGCGTCGGCTTCGGCCTCGGCGTCTCCGTGGTGACCGACCCGAGCCGCACCCGGTCGCCCTCCGGGCTCGGGACGTACGGGTGGAGCGGAGTGGCGACGACCACCTTCTGGGTCGACCCGGGCCGTGATCTGACGGTGCAGTTCATGACCCAGGTGCGGCCCAGGTCCTCGCACGCGGTCTATCCGGACCTGAAGAGGCTCGTGCACGAGGCCGTCACGGACTGACCCCGCCGCCCTCGGCGGTCAGGACGGCACGTGCGCCATCGCGTCCAGGTGGGGCAGGTGGTGGTCGAGGCGTTCCCGCTTGGTGCGCAGGTACGTGATGTTGGACTCGCACGGCGGTATCAGCAGCGGCACCTGCTCGGCGACCCGGATGCCGTGCCGCACCAACGCCTCCCGCTTGCGCGGGTTGTTGGACATCAGGCGCACGGACCGCACCCCGAGGTCGTCGAGGATCCGGGCCGCGACGCCGTAGTCCCGGGCGTCGACGGGCAGGCCGAGGGCGAGGTTCGCCTCCACCGTGTCCAGCCCCTCCGCCTGCAACGCCATCGCGCGCAGCTTGGCGAGCAGCCCGATGCCGCGCCCCTCGTGGCCGCGCAGGTAGACCACGACGCCGCTGCCCGCGTCGGCCACCTGCCGCAGCGCGGTGGCGAGTTGGGCGCCGCACTCGCAGTGCTGGGAGCCGAAGGCGTCGCCGGTCAGGCACTCGGAGTGCAGCCGGGTGAGCACGCCCTCGGCGCCCGGGTCGCCGTGGACGAGGGCCACTTGCTCGTCGCCGCGTTCGTGGTCGACGTAGCCGTACGCCCGGAAATGCCCGTAGACGGTGGGCAACGGTGTCACCACGACCCGCTCCACGTCCGTGCGCTGCGATGCCTTCTTGCCGAGTACACCAATTTTTTCTGTCATGATTCTCGCGTTCCTCAACAGATTGCTCAACCGATTGCTCAACCGAGATGAAAGGCCGTGCGGAAATGGATGTTTCACTGGTGCCGGCGGACACGAGCGAAGACGTGCGCGAGCGCGGCGCCGAGGTCGCGGTGCTGCCGGTGGGGAGTTACGAGCAGCACGGCCCGTACCTGCCGCTGGCGACCGACACCCTCGTCGCGTGCGCCGTCGCCCGCGAACTGGCCGACGCGTATCCGGTGCGGCTGCTGCCGCCGGTGACGATCGGCTGCTCGCACGAGCACGCGGACTGGCCCGGGACCGTCAGCGTCTCCTCCGTGACCCTGCACGCGGTGGTGCGGGACATAGCGGACTCCCTGCGCCGCTCGGGTGTCGACGCCCTGGTCGTGGTCAACGGACACGGCGGGAACTACGTACTGGGCAACGTCGTCCAGGAGTCCTCCGCACGCGGTGAGCGGATGGCGCTGTTCCCGGCCGCGGAGGACTGGGAGACGGCGCGGCAGCGGGCGGGGGTGGCCACGTCGCTGCTCACCGACATGCACGCGGGGGAAATCGAGACCTCCATTCTTCTGCACGCGCACCCCGAATTGGTCCGGCCCGGTTACGAGGCCGCCGATTTCGTCGCGGACGACCGGCGTCATCTGCTCTCCCTCGGTATGTCCGCCTATACCGCTTCCGGTGTCATCGGGCGCCCTTCACTGGGATCGGCGGAAAAGGGGAAGGAACTGCTGGCGGGCCTCGCGGATTCCTTCGCGGAATGTTTCGCACTGCTGACGGCGGTGACGGTCACCGTGTCCGAGGACGAGCGCGCGTAGCGCACGGTCCGCCGGCGGGCGACGAGGACGACGGCGCCGGGCAGGCTCGCCGCGA
Source organism: Streptomyces coelicoflavus (assembly GCF_045041415.1). Classification (NCBI taxonomy): domain Bacteria; kingdom Bacillati; phylum Actinomycetota; class Actinomycetes; order Kitasatosporales; family Streptomycetaceae; genus Streptomyces; species Streptomyces coelicoflavus. Next base: position 963,911 of record NZ_CP108218.1, read on the forward strand.
GGCTGAGCACGCCGTACACCACCGCCACGCCGAGGCCGGTGCCCGCACCGAGCCCCGCCGCGCCGAACGCCCAGGCGGTCACGCCCTCCCGCGGGCCCCAGCCGCCGACGTTCAGCGGCAGCCCCATGGCGAGCAGGGCCAGCACGGCCAGCGGCGTGAGCACGGCGACGGAGGCCCCGCTGCCGGCCACCCGGGCGGCGAGCACGAACATCGCGAGGTGCCCGGCGAGTACGACGACGGAGGAGCCCGCGACGCCCGGCAGGTTCCGCCGGGACAGCAGCCCCGCCCGCGCCTCGCCGAGCACCGCCCGCAGGGCCCGCGCCCGGCGCGCGGGGGCCCGGCCTGCGGGCGCCCGGCGTGGGAGGGTCGGTTCTGCCGGCGTCCGGTTCATGCGCAGGGCGAGGACGACGGCGAGCGCGCCGAGCAGGGCCAGGGCCACGAGGGGCGCGAGGCGCCGGGCCCCGGCCAGCACCGGGGACGGCATCGTGAGCAGTACCGCGACCCCGACTCCCATCAACGCGACCTGCCCGGCGACCCGTTCGAGGACGACGGCCCGCACGCCCCGCCCCAGGTCGCCGGCGCTCTGCCCGTGCCGCACCGCGCGGTGCACGTCACCGAGGACGCCGCCGGGGAGGGCGGCGTTGAGGAAGAGCGAGCGGTAGTAGTCGGCGACGGCCGGTCCGAGCGGCAGCCGGATACGCAGCCCCCGGGCCACCAGGGCCCAGCGCCAAGCGCTGAACACGGTGGTGACCAGCCCGATCCCGAGCGCCGCCAGCACCGTGGGCGCGTCGATCCGGCGCAGCCCGTCCAGGAAGGCGCCGGTGCCGAGGCGCCACACGAGCACGGCGAGGACGGCGGTGCCGGCAAGGGTGCCGAGGTGGGTGCGCAGGGCGCTCACGACACCCCGCCCGTCGGCCGGCACAACGCCAGCAGGTCGGTGTGGTGGACGACCACACGCAACTCCCCGGTTGCGCAGGCCGCGAGACGCTCGTCCAGGTACCGGGCGGCCCGCTCACGCAGTGCCGGTCGCCGTTCCACGGCCGCTCCGACCCAGCCCCGCAGCCACTGGGCGGTGAGTCCGGCCTCGTCGGGGCCCAGCCGCCAGGGGCTGGGGTGCGCGCGTACGGTGGCGCCGTGTCCGGCGAAGGCCTCGGCGGCCGCGGTGACCGCGTCCGGTCCGAGCATGCCGGTACCCCGCTGGTGGTCGTTGAACGCCTCGGTGATCTCCGCGTCGAGGGGGTGCGCGGGGGCGAGATCGACGTGTCCGGCGACGGAGAGGGTCAGCAGCGCCGGACAGCCGGCCCCGGCACAGGCGGCGGCCAGGTTGCCGACCTCCTCGGCGGTGAGGACGTCGAGCAGCGCCGACGCGGTCACCAGCGCGGCGCCGGCCAGCGCGTCCGGGGTGAGGCGGGCGAGGTCCCCGCGCCGGGTCTCGACGGTGACGCGGCTGCCGTCGGCGGCGGTGCGCGGGGCGGCGACGGCGGCGAAGTGCAGGAGGTACGGGTCGCGGTCGTGCAGCACCCAGTGCTGGGCACCGTCGAGGCGCGGGGCGAGCCAGCGCCCCATCGATCCGGTGCCGCAGCCCACGTCGTGCACCACGAGCCCGTCCGCCCGCCGGGGCAGGTTGGCGAGCCTGATCCGCAACGGGTCGAGCAGGTCGTGCGCCCGCGCGGCGGCGTCGGCGGGCTCCCGGAGGCGCAGCCACTCGGGGGCGTAGCGCGGCGGTTCGCCGGCGGCGTCCTCCCGCGCCGTCGCGCCGCCGAGGCGGACGGTGGCCCGCTCGCCGGAGGAGCGTCCGGTGGGGCCGGCGCCGGGGACGACGGTACTCGCGGCGTCCGTGGCGTCGGTGACAACAGTGCCGTCGGTGACGTCGGTGCCGTCGGTGGCGTTGACGGCGTCGGGCGCGTCCTGGGGGCCCGGCTGGGCCGGGATGAGGCTCGCGGCCGGTGCGGGCGGCTTCCTCGGGTTCATGCCGCCCTCCTCGGTTCGCCCGGCAGCCGGTGCAGTACGCCGGCCAGGCTCTGGGCCGTGCTCGCCCAGCCGTTCAGGGCGGCGCGGCGGCCGCGGGCGGCGGACTTCAGCCGGCGTCGTACGTCGGCCTCGCCGAACCATCCGCGCAGCTCGGCGGCGAGCGCGACGGGGTCCTCCGGCGGGACGAGGATGCCTGGCACCCCTCCGTCGGGCGCGCGTCCGACCGCCTCCGGGAGGCCGCCGACGTCCGTGGCGAGTACGGGGATGCCGCGTGCGAGGGCCTCGGTGACCGCCATGCCGTAGGTCTCGGCGTAGGAGGTGAGGACCATGAGGTCGGCGGTGGCGTAGGTGGCGTCCAGTTCGGCGCCGGCCCGCGGCCCGGCGAGTACCAGCCGCTCCTCGAGACCGTGCCGCGCGATCAGCTCCCGCAGCCGCTCGACGTACCCCGGGTCCTGTCCGAGCCCGCCGACGCACACGCAGCTCCAGGGCAGGTCGGCGACGGCCGCCAGCGCCTCCACCAGCCGGTGCTGCCCCTTGCGGGGCGTGACCGCGGCGACGCACACCAGCCGTGAGACGCCGTCGGTGCCGGGTGCGAGGGGCGCGATGTCGGCGCCGGGGGCGGCGACGTGGACGCGGGCCGGGTCGAGACCGTGGTGGGAGACGAGGCGGCGCACCGCCCAGTCGCTGGTGGCGACGACGGCCGGGACGGCGCGCAGTACCGTGCGTTCGCGGGCGTCCAGTTCGGCGGCCACGGCGGGGTCGAGACCGGTCTCGTCGCCGAGCGGGAGGTGCACGAGCACGGCCATGCGCAGCCGCTCGGCCTCCGGTACGACGATCTCCGGCACCCCGCAGGCGACGAGGCCGTCGAGGAGGACGACCGCGCCGTCCGGCAACCGCCGCAGCAGGCGGGCGAGTTCCGTGCGGGCGGCGTCGTCCGGCCGGGGCCAGTCGCCGGGCACGGGCAGCCCCCGTACCCGCCAGCCGAAGCCGGACAGGTCGAGCCGGACCCGCCGGTCGTAGGCGTTGCCGCCGCTGGGGGCGGCCGGGTCGTCGACGCCGCCCGGCATGACGAAGTGCACGGAGCGCAGGGACATGGGGACGATCCCGCCGTTCCTCGGGCCGGGGACCGGGGCCGGCCCCGACTGCGGTGTCGTGGACGTCTGCGCGGGGACGTAGCCGAGCCGGGTCCGCCCGGCGGTGGGGCCGGCCGTCGGCTCCACGGATGTGCCGGCCGTCGGCTCCACGGATGTGCCGGTCACAGCGCACGCTCGTAACTCGCCCAGGCGACGTGCGACTCGTGCAGCGTGACGGTGAGCCCGGCCAGGCCCCTCGCCCCCTCCCCGAGCGCCCCCTTGTGCACGCGCTCGGCGAGCCGGTCGGCGACGACCTTGGCGAGGAACTCGGTGGACGTGTTGACGCCGGCGAAGTCGGGCTCGTTGTCGAGGTTGCGGTAGTTCAGTTCGGCGACGACGGCGCCCAGTTCCCGGGTGGCGAGGCCGATGTCGACGACGATGTTGTCCTCGTCCAGCTGCTCGCGCCGGAAGGTGGCGTCCACCAGGAACGTCGCTCCGTGCAGGCGCTGCGCGGGCCCGAAGACGTCGCCGCGGAAGCTGTGGGCGACCATGATGTGATCGCGGACGGTGATGCTGAACAACGGACGACCCTCCAGGTGTGGCACGTCTGGTACCCCGCCGATCGCTGCACGGGGTGCCGTCTATTACGGCTGGAGACCTGCCCCCGTTCAGTGGGCCGTACGTCTTTCCTCAAGGTCAGGCGCCGCTGCGGGCGTCCGCGCCGGTCTCCTCCCCGTTCCGCTCCCCGTCGTAGCGGATCCGATGACACAGTGCGGGAATCCCGCCGGAGGCCAACCGGGGCATCAGCTCGGGCAGTTCGGCGAACGCGGACTCGCCGGTGACGAGGGCGTCGAGAGCCGGGTCGGCGAGCAGTTCGAGGGCGAGGGCGAGCCGGTCGGCGTACCCGCGGGTGGCGGCGCGGGCCGGGGAGACGGTGCCGACCTGGCTGCCGCGCAGGGTCAGGCGCCGGGAGTGGAAGGCCTCCCCCAGCGGCAGGGCGACGCGCCGGTCGCCGTACCAGCTCAGTTCCACGACGGTGCCCTCGGGCCTCAGCAGCTCCAGCGACCGCGTGAGCCCCGCCTCCGTCGCGCTGGCGTGCACGACGAGATCGCGGTCACCGGCGGCGTCGGCCGGGGCCGCGAAAGCCACGCCGAGTGCACCCGCGACCTTCGCCCGGCCGGGATCGGCGTCGACCAGTTCCACGCGGACGCCCGAGTATCGGGCCAGCAGGGCGGCCACCGAGCAGCCGACCATGCCGCCGCCGACCACGGTGACCCGGTCGCCGATCAGCGGCGCCGCGTCCCACAGCGCGTTGACGGCGGTCTCGACGGTGCCGGCGAGCACGGCCCGCCCGGCGGGGACGGAGGGCGGCACCGGCGTCACGGCGGCGGCGGGAACGACGTAGCGCGTCTGGTGCGGATACAGACAGAACACGGTGCGCCCGACGAGCCGCTCCGGCCCCTCCTCCACCACACCGACGTTGAGGTAGCCGTACTTCACCGGCCCGGGGAAGTCGCCGTCCTGGAACGGCGCGCGCATCACCGTGTGCTGGTTCGCGGGCACCCGGCCGCCGAAGACGAGGGTCTCGGTGCCCCGGCTCACCCCGCTGAAGAGCGTCCGCACGAGCACGTCGTCCGGGCCCGGCACCGGCAGCTCCACCTCACGGATCGCGCCCGCGCCCGGCGCCTCGAGCCAGAACGCACGTGCCCTGCGTGTCATCGGAACTCCTCCTGAACGATCGGGAAGCCACCCACGTACCGAGGGATGCACAAGCCGCGCACAAGGTAGCGGCGTTGATCGACTCTGTCACACGGCCGGAGGATGTTCGGTGGCCCTGATCAACCTGAACCACACGGACGACGCGTACGACGTCTGTGCCGCGAGGTCCGTTCAGCAGGAGACGGCGGTGGGAGCGGGCGCGCAGCTCGTGCTGCTGGCGCTGCTCGGCACCGCGATCGGCATCGGCACGGCGGGCTGGCTGACCGGCCTCGCCTTCGCGTTCGCGAGCTGGGCGGTGCTCTCCCGCGCGCTGCACCGGTCCCGGCCCCGGTCGTTCGGTCCGGCCAACCGGGTCACCCTGGGGCGGGCCACCCTGGTGGGCGGCGTCACCACCCTGGTCGCGGACTCCTTCCGCGACGCCCCGCCCGTCCCCCTCCTCGTCGGCCTGACGACCGTGGCCCTCGTCCTGGACTGCGTGGACGGCAAGGTCGCCCGCCGCACCGGCACGTCCACCGCGCTGGGCGCGCGCTTCGACATGGAGGTCGACGCGTTCCTCATCCTGGTGCTCAGCGTGTACGTCGCGGCGGACCTGGGCCCGTGGGTGCTCTTGATCGGCGGCATGAGGTACGTGTTCGTGGCCGCGGCCCGGGTCCGGCCGTGGCTGACCGCCCCGCTGCCGCCGAGCACGGCCCGCAAGACGGTGGCCGCGCTCCAGGGCGTGCTGCTCCTCCTCGCGGGCGCGGACCTGCTGCCGCGCGCGGCCAACGCCGGGGTGGTGGCGGTGGCGCTGGGTCTGCTGGTGTGGTCCTTCGGGCGGGACGTGCGGTGGCTGTGGCGGCGGTCGCGGGTGCCTGCCACCACCGCCCGGGTGGCACCGGAACTCGTCGCTCACTGAGCCGCCCGGGACGCCTGCGACCACGAGTTGCCGGGCCGGCTCGCTCCTGGCCACGGGTTCGTCGCGGCGGCGGTCGGGCCACGTGCCGGACTGGCCGACGTCCCACTGGGTATACCCCGGTCCAGACGGGACTCCTGTCGGGTTGCCGGACGCGGCGCGGGAGCCCGTGGTGCCAGTTGCGCACGGGGAGGGAGGGCATGTCGTGGATGCCCCGGACGTGGTCTCGGAAGTCCTGCACGTCCTGGCCCAGGGGGCGGACGGTGCCTTGTCGACAGCAGGCGGCACGGCGGCGCAAACGCTGATCGCAGCGCTCCGGGAACGGCTGGGAGGCGCAGAGGAGGACCGCACCACGCTGGACACGTTCCTGGGAAACCCGGACGATGCGGCGGTCACGGCTGCGGTGCGGGCGATCCTGGAGCGGGAGGTGGCCGCCGACCCCGGCTTCGGCCGGCGTCTCAGAGCCCTTGCCGACGCGAGCACCGAGCGGCCGCCGCAGTCGATCACGGGCAGTGTGGTGATCAGTGGCGGGGCCAGAGTCGGCCGCAACCAGATCTCGCTGGGCCCCCTGACCGTCAACCACAACGGGCAGGGCTGGTGGCTCCTCGCCGTGCTCGCCGTCGCCCTCGTGGTCCTGGTCGCCCTGGCCGGGTACGGCGGCGTTCGCGTGTTCACCGACGGCAACGGGGGAACGAGGCCGAACACCTCGGGGGCGGGGCCGGGCACCCCGAGCCACGAGGGTACGAAGCCGCCCGCCGCCGAGCCGTTGCCCCCCAATCGGACGACGGCCGACGCGATCCTCCCCGACCGGGTGGCCCTGGAGGGAACGTCGTTCGCGAGTCTGCCGGGTGACTACTTTCCCGACGGTGAACGCAGCGGCTACGAGGGCACGATCTGCGCGGAGCATCCCAAGCCCTGCGCCGATCGCGTACGAGCCGGGGCCTCGGCGGGCTACTCCCCCAACGACATGTCGGAGGAGACGGGGTGGCACGCCGAGCTCGAGGTACTGGTCCACGCGTCCGAGGCCGGCGCCGAGCAAACCTTCGACGCGCTGGTGGAAGCCTTCGGGAACGACGCCTCGACCGGCTTCAGGCCGGACCCTTCGGCATACACCCCACCCGCAGGGGCACAGCTCGGCGACGAGATCGCGGACTACAGGGTCGTCTGGGAGGGGCAGGACATCGGGATCATGTGCATGATGCGCCGCGGGCCGTACGTCGCCCTGATCGACCAGGAGAAGGACGGCTGGGCCGCGGTCATGGACAACGAGACGCAGACGCAGCTGAACACCCTGATGCTGCGCCGCATGAACGAGGCGCTGTCCGGTGACACGCCGCACGCCGCACTGCGCGACGTACAGAGTGCATGAACGGGAAGGCGGCCGGCGCGGTGGGCGGTACGGCGGGCGGTGCGGTGCGGCGGGTCAGTGCCGCACCCGGGGCAGCGCCCCCACCGCCACCAGCGGTACGGCGGCCAGCACCAGCCACGGCACCGCGACCGGCAACCCGGTGTCCAGCAGCAGCCCAGTGGCGGAACTGCCGGCCAGCACAATCACCCCGGAGACCGAGGACAGCGCCCCCGTGTACAGCCCGAGGCGCCCCTCCTCGGCGAGGTCCGGCACCCAGGCCCGGGCGACGGGCGCGACGAGCATCTGCCCGAGGGTGAGCAGGACGACGAACCCGGCGGCGGGCAGCAGCCCACCCGTGCCCGTCCACCCCGCGGGCCGCGCAAGCCCGACGACGGCGAACCCGACGGCGATCAGCAGCAGCCCCGCCACCATCGACCGGCGCGGCGCCAGCCGCTCCCCCGCCCACCGGGTCACCGGCAACTGCGCGGTCACCACCAGCAGGGACGACAGGGCGAACAGCCAGGCCAGGGGGGCCTGCGAACCGGCGGCCCGCTCCACCTCGGCGGGCAGGGCGAGGTAGAGCTGGTTGTAGGCGAGCAGGTAGGCGCCGTAGGCGCAGCACAGCGCGAGGAAGCGCCGGTTGCGCAGTACGAGCCGGGCTCCGCCCTTGACCCGGACCTGGACCCGCCCCGGGATGCGCTGCGGCAGCAGCCGGGCGTGCCCGGCGAGGACCAGCACGAAGACCCCGGCCCCGGCGAGGCAGGCCGTACGGAAGTCGACGGCGAGCAGCAGCGCACCCAGCAACGGCCCGACGAAGGCACCGGCCTGCCCGGCGACGGTGAACAGCGCGAGCACCCGCGTCCGGTCCCCGCCCCCTTCCTCCTCCCACACGACGGCCTGCCGGGCGACCTCGGACTCGACGGCCGGCGAGAAGAGCGCGGCGGCGAACCCGATCAGCAGGACGGCACCGACGACGGCCCAGGTCCGCTCGGCGAACCCGAGCCATGCGAACCCGGCGATCCGCAGCACGCACCCGGCGAGCACGACGGGCCGGATGCCGTACCGGTCGGCGAGCGCCCCGCCGACCACGAAGAGCCCCTGCTGGCTGAAGGTCCGCAGCCCGAGCACGAACCCGACCAGCCACCCCGCCATGCCGACGGACTGCCCCAGGTGCTCGGACAGGAAGGGCAGGACTGCGAAGAAGCCGATGTTGAAGGCGAGTTGGGTGAGGATGAGCAGCCGGAGCAGCGGGGAGAGCGTGGTGAACACGGTGAGCCGTGGGGTGCGACGGCCGGACGCCTGCACGGGCCGTCGGGGCGGCCGCCCGGTGGGTGCGGAGGTCATGTCATCGTGCTCCGGCCGGTTCCTTCTCCGTCGCCGCGGCGGACCGCCGCTCGGCCCCGTCGGCCCCCTGGGTGACGGCCCGTGAACGGCGTCGCAGGGCCGGCCGGCGCACCCCGCCCGCCGCGCTGACGGCCAGCGCGCCGAGCAGCGCGAGTACGGCGGCGGGGGCGAGGACGGCCCAGGGCGCGCGCTCGGCGTAGGGCTGGTTCTCGGCGAGGAGCAGCCCCCACTCGGGGGACGGCGGCTGGGCGCCGAGCCCGAGGAACCCGAGGGAGGCGAGCGCGAGGGCGACTCCGGGCAGCCGCAGCAGCGCGTGCCGCAGGACCGGCGGCAGCACGGCGGGCAGCAGTTCGTGCCGCAGCAGATGGACCCGCCCCGCGCCCAGCCCCTTGCTGGCGGTGATGTGCAGTGTGGCGCGCTCCTGCCGCAGCAGGGAGGAGGTGTGGGCGGCGAGCGGTGCCCAGGCGACGGCGCCCACGGCGAGCGCCGGGGTGGCCGCACCGCTGCCCGCGACGGCGGTGACGAGCAGGGCGACGAGCACGGGCGGCAGGGCGTTGACGGTGTCGACGAGCGGCGCGGAGACCCGGGGCAGGAGTCCGAGCAGCACACCCACGAGCAGGGCGGCGGCGCTGATGGCGGCGGCGAGGAGCAGCGTGTCCAGCGCCCCGTGGCCGACGCGGGCGAGCAGGTCGCGCCCGAGGGCGTCGGTGCCGAAGGGATGGTCGAGGGAAGGCGCCCGCAGCCGCTGACCCGTGTCGAGGGCGAGCGGATCACGGGCCAGCCCGGCCCCCACGACGGCGACCAGGACGGCACCGTAGAGGAGCGGCAGCAGTCCCCCGGCGGGCGGGGCGGGCCGGTGCAGCGAGGACAGGGCACCGTCGCGCAGCGCGGGCCCGGTGAGCAGCCGGGCGGCGACGCGGGTGGCGCCGGTCGCGAGCGCGGCGAGGAGGACGAGGGCGAGGGTGCCGGCCTGGAGCACGGGAAGGTCCTGGGCGAGGGCGGCCTGGAGGGTGGTGCGCCCGAGGCCCGGGATGTCGAAGACCTGCTCGACGGCGACGGCCCCGCCGGTCAGCCCGACGACGAACAGCCCGAGGTTGGGCAGCAGCGCGGGCACGCAACGCCGAACGGCCTGACGCGCGATGGACCTCCCGGTCAGCCCGCGCGCCGCGGCGGCCAGAGCCCACGGCTCGCCGAAGGCACCGGGCAGCAGATCGTCGAGCAGCCGTCCCAGTACGGCGCCCGCGGGCAGCCCGAGGGCGAGCGCGGGCAGCACGGTCCACTGGGGCCCGTACCAGCCCAGCGCGGGCAGCCACCCCAGCTGCACCCCGACGACGGTGGCGAGCACGGAGGCGACGAGGAACTCGGGCAGCGAGGCGAGTACGGCGGACAGGCTCCCGCCCGCGCGCCGCCCACCGAGCCGCCGCCGGGCCCCGAGCCGCAGGGTGCGCGCGCAGATCAGCCCGGCGGTGAGAACGGCGACGAGCAGCGCGACACCCATGAGCAGCAACGAGGCACCGAGCGCCCGCGTCACGTCGGGCAGGACGTCCGCGCCGGAGATCCACGACTGCCCGGCGTCCCCGCGCACGAGCCCGCCCAGCCAGCCGGTGAGTACGTGCAGGGGCCCGCCGTCGATCCCGAGCTGCCGCCGGATGTCGGCGAGCACCTCGGGCGTGGGTTCGCGCTCGGCGGACCGCGCCTTGAGGACGGTGTGGGCGGGGTCGGTGTGCGTGAGCCAGGGCAGCAGCCCGATCCCGCACACCAGCCCGGCCGCGAGGAGTATCCGCCACCCGGCGCCCGTCACCCGCTGCCACACGGTTCAGCGCCGGGTGCCGGTGCCGACGAGGGTGCGCTCGTACGGGTCGAGAACGACGCCCTGCACGGAGTCGGCGACACCGGTGATGATCCGCTGGTGCACGAGCGGCACGACGGCGTCGCTGCCGAGGATGCGCGCCTCGGCGGCCATGGCGGCGTCCTGGCGCTTCGCGGTGTCGGCGATCTTCTCGGCGTCGGCGACGGCGCGGTCGACGCCCTCGTCGCAGAGCTGGGCGATGTTGAACCCGCCGTCGCAGGTGTAGTCGCTGGCGAGGACGGCGACGGGGTCACCGGTGTCGAGGAGCGTGTTCCGGGCGAGTACGAAGGCGTCGAACTTCCCGTCCAGTGCGTCACCTTCGAGCCGCGAGTACTCCCGCACGGTGAGCTCGACGGTGAACCCCGCCTTCTCCAGCTGCTGCTTGACGACCTGGGCGACCTCGGGCAGCTCGGGCCGGTTGTCGTAGGTGGCGAGGGTGATGGTGTCCCCGCTGCCGGGCTTCTTGGCCGCCGCCCGTCCGACGGGCGCGGTCCGCTTGCCCTCCGCCCAGGTGACGGCGGGCCCGTAGACGCCGGCACCGGGATCGCCGTACCCCTCGTAGACGTCCTTGGCGAACACGGAGGTGTCGAGGGCGGCGCGGGCGGCGGCCCGCAGCCCGGCGTCCTTGAAGGTTCCCGACGAGGCGTTGAGGAGCAGGCTGGTGGTCCGGGTGGTGGCGGTGTCGCGCCGGGTCTTCTCGTCGAGCGAGGCCGCCTGGGCGACGGGAACGGCCTCGGCGATGTCGAGTTCGCCGGTCCGCAGGGCGTTGGCGCGGGCGGTGCCGTCGGCGATGAAGCGGGCGTCGATGCCGGAGGCCTGGGCGCGGCCGCCCCAGTAGTCGTCGAACCGGTCGAGGGAGGCGGAGGTGGCGCCGTTGACCTCGGTCAGCTCAAAGGGGCCGGTGGCGTGACCGACGGGGTCGACCCGGCTGCCCTTCCCATAGGCCTCCTTGGAGAGGATCGCGAGGCTGGGGCTGGAGAGCCGCAGGGGCAGCACGGGGTCGGGCTCGGCGGTGGTGACGCGTACGACCCGGTCGCCGCTCGCCTTGGCGTCGAGGGTGACACTGGCGAGTGCGGCGGGCGCGGGCTTGGCGTCGGTCGCGTGGGTGAGGGAGGCGGCGACCGCGGCGGGGGTCACGGCACCGCCGTCCTGGAAGGTGGCGTCGCGGAGCGTGAACTCCCAGGTCTTGTCGCCGTCCCGGCGCCAGGACTCGGCGAGCGCGGGCGCCGCGGACCCGTTGGCGTCGAGGGCGGTGAGTCCCTCGGTGACCCCGAGCCGGCTGAGCAGGGTGGCGTCGGCGCCGTACGGGGACAGGTTCTCGGCGGGCGGGAAGGCGAGGGCGACGCGGAGACGGGCGCCGTCGCGGTCCTTCCCGTCACCGGACGCGGAGTCGCCGCCGCCTCCGGACGCGAAACAGCCGGCCGTGAGCGGCACGAGCAGGAAGGGGGCGAGCAGCCGGGAGCGGCGGTGGGAGCGCATGGTCCTCGGATCGATCAGGTACGGGACGGGAGTGCGGACGGGAACGGACAGAAGATTACATGAAAACGATTTCCATACGCACCTCATCCCAGGGGAACAGCGAAGTGCACGATCCCCTGCCCGCCCCCGGCGTCCTCCCGCTCGTCGTGCACCACCTTGGCCAGCGACCGCCAGAACGGCTCGGCCCCGGCGACGGCGGGGTCGGTGTGCAGATAGACGGCCCGGTATCCCCCGTCGGCGACGGCGAAAGCGAGCAACTCATCGACAAGTCGACGCGCGAGCCCACGCCGCCGATGCCCGGGCCGCACGTACACCCGCCGCAGCTGCGCGGTCACACCGGAGGGGTACCGCTCGGCGACGTGCGCGGGGTTCGGGGGGTGTGCGGGGCCGCGGGAGTCGAGGGCACCGGTGGCGACGACCTCGCCGCCGGCGTCCAGGGCGACGAGGAGGGTGTGCCGCTCCGGCCTCAGATACGCGCCCTCGAGATCGATGACGTCCCGGTGCCACCGAGGCACGTAACCGGTCCCGAAGTCGCGGTAGACGGTGTCGAGCATGACGGCGCGAGCCCCGTCGAGATCGGCGCGGCCGGCGGTCCGGAGCGTGTAGTCAAAAGCATGCACTTGCGCATCATATGCATTAAGCCGAAACGCCGGTCGCCTGCGTCGCACCGGCCGGACTGCGCGGTGAGATTGGGCACACCCTCTCCGCCGGGCGGGAAGCGACCCCCGGCTGAACTCCGCGTATCCGCAAGCGATGAGGGGCGACGGCGGTGGTCGAGGGCGCCCGGGACCGCATCGCCTGCCCGGTCTTTGGTAAAGATCATTCTGCCCGGAGTCCTAGCATGGGCCGGGTAGCCGCCGACGTGAGAGTGCCCACCGCGTACGGCCTCTCCCCTTCTGTCCGGATCGAGGCCGCGGGCTGTCCGCCTCACCTTCGACGCCCGCCTGACCTCGTACCCGACAGAAGGAGGACCGCATGCCGGAAGCCGCGCACACGCCACGCCCCGAGAGTGAGCGGCACAAGACCCCGCTCGAACGTCGTGGCCTCGGCGGCACGGAACGCCGGCACCACGGCCAGGAACCCGAGAACCGCCCTCCCCGCTCCAGTCACGAACTCAGCAAGGCCCCCGCCGCACTCGCCGAGGAGCCGGGGCCCAAGGTCAACCGACGTGTCTTCGTCATCGCCTCGGCCGTCGTCGTCGCCTTCTCCCTCTGGGCCATGATCGCCCCCGACCACGCCGCCGGCACCATGCGGACCATGGTCGCCTGGATCGCGGAGAACCTCGGCTGGTTCTACGTCCTGACCGTCACCGTGGTGATCGGGTTCGTCCTGTGGGTCGCCCTGTCCAAGCAGGGCTCCGTCCGCCTCGGCCCCGACCACTCCCGGCCGCAGTACAAGCTGTTCACCTGGGTGGCCATGCTGTTCGCCGCCGGCGTCGGCATCGACATGCTCTTCTACTCGGTCACCGGGCCCATCAGCCAGTACATGAGCCCGCCGACCGGCAACGGCCAGACCGCCGAGGCCGCCCAGGACGCCGTGGTCTGGACGATGTTCCACTACGGCGTGGCCGGCTGGGCCGTGTACTCCCTGCTCGGCATGGCCATGGGCTACTTCGCCTATCGCTGGGGCATGCCGCTGTCCATCCGCGCCGCCCTCTACCCGCTGCTCGGCAAGCGCGTCCGCGGCGGGATCGGCGACACCATCGACATCGTCACCCTGGTCGGCACCGTCTTCGGTGTCGCCACCTCCATGGGTATCGGCGTCGTGCTGCTGAACGTCGGCTTCTCCCTGCTGTTCGGCCTCCCGCAGGGGCTGACCCTCCAGATCGCGCTGGTGGTCGTGGCCGTGATCATGACGATCGCCGCCTGCACCTCGGGCCTGGACAAGGGCATCCGCCTGATCTCCGAGCTGAACATCTGGGGCGCGGCGGCGATGCTGCTCTACATCCTGGTGACCGGCGACTCCGCCTTCTTCCTCAACGCGCTCGTGGAGAACATCGGCCGGTTCGTCTTCACCCTGCCGGACCGGACCCTCCAGACCTTCGCCTACCAGGAGGGCGGCTCCGAGTGGATGGCCGGCTGGACCCTCTTCTTCTGGGCGTTCTGGCTGGCCTGGGGCCCCTTCGTGGGCCTGTTCCTCGCCCGCATCTCCCGCGGCCGCACGCTGCGCGAGTTCGTCATCGCCGCCGTCACCGCGCCGGTGCTCTGCGACTTCCTCATCGTGAGCATCTTCGGCAACAGCGCCATGCGCCAGGTCCTGGACGGGAACACGGAGTTCGCCCAGCAGGCCATGGACAGCCCCGAGAAGGGCTGGTTCGCGCTGCTGGAGATGTTCCCCGGCGCAAACTTCCTGATCGGCCTGGGCACCCTGTCCGGCCTGCTCTTCTACCTCACCAGCGCCAACTCCGGCGCCATGGTGATGTCCAACTTCTCCTCCACCATCCGCAATCCGTCCCAGGACGGGGCGAAGTGGCTGCGCGTCTTCTGGGCGGTGCTCACCGCACTGCTCACCATCGCGATGCTGGTGGCCGGCGGAGTCACCACCATGGAGTACGCGACCCTCATCTTCGCCCTGCCGGTCACGGTCATCGCCTGGCTGGTCATGGCCTCCTTCTCCAAGGCCCTGCGCATGGAACGAGCCGAACGCGAGGGGCGGTTCCTGCGCCGGCCGTCCGCCGCGGCACACGGCGGCCAGGTGCCCGAGCGCACCTGGCGCCAACGGCTGGAACGGATGCGTTCCCACGCCTCGCGAAAGCAGGTGGCCCAGTTCATGGAGCGCACCGTGCAGCCGGCCCTGGCCGACGTGGTCCGCGAGTTCGGCAAGCAGGGCTACGGGGCCACGCTGGCCACGGTCCCGGACGAGCACACCGACGTCACCGGCCACGCGCTGGTGGTCGCGATCCCCGAACACCGCGACTTCCAGTACCGGGTGCAGGCGGTGGAGGCCCCGGTACCGAATTTCGGCGGCCGCGTGTCCCGCCAGACGGACGTCTACTACCGGGTCGAGGTGTTCACCCAGACCGGCTCCGAGGGCTACGACCTCATGGGCCTGTCCCCCCAACAGCTCATCGACGACGTCCTCGACCGCTACGAGGCCCACCTGGGCTTCCTCACGTACTCCACGGAGCACGACTCCGCTTCGGTACTCACGCCGCCTGTCGATACCGGGGCGGACGATCAGCGCTCCCGGCCGAGGCTGTAGCGGACGTGGCGGTACGGGGCGTGCGGCGACAGGTCGGCACCAGCTACCAAAGGCTCGTCCGTCGGCATCTCCCGGTCGACCAGGACCAGGGTCTCCCCTCAGCCGGACGGATGCAGGTAGGGCAGTTCCCCGCCCCGACCTCCGGGGCGGTTTTCCCCGCCCAAGTCACCGTCGTTCCACGGCGTGCGGCGTCCTGCAGAAGGCCGCGCACGCCGACGACGAGCGGTGTCAGCGCTTCTCTGTCCAGCCTGGAGACTGTTCGTCTCCCATAGGGAACGGGCTCGGTGGCCCTGGCGTCGGGACGGGCCCGCCGTCGCCGTGCTCCACCCGCAGTCGATGCCGAAGGTTTCCGCGCCATCGCCTCAGTCCCGCGGTGACCGCTTCCGGCAACGGGCTGTCGAGTCCGTGACGGATCCGGTCGGCCTCATCGAGAGTGGCAGCGGGTCGCTGCCGTGGTCACCCTGACCCTGCGGCTGCCGAGATCGTGGAGGCGCCGGAGTGCCTTGAGGGATTCGTCCGCCGACGTCCTGGGGTGAGAGGCGCAGGGCGTAGACGCGGCCATCGCACCGCGGACACGCTTGGCCAGTGCCGGTCCCCCGCGCCATGGACGGCGCGGAACTCGTCGGCCAGTCGGTCGAACACCTCACGCGGTGGCGAGTCGGGCGTCGGCACCTCGAAATGCTGACGCAGCACGGTACGCCAGTGGTTCAGGCGCTGCGACACCTGGGGTGGCAGGAAGCGGCTGCCGGTCAGCTGTGCCAAGTCCTCCGCCTCCCGTACGGCTTTGTGGAACAGGGATGTCGGCAGTACCGCGTTCTCTTCGTCGAGGTGTCGGAGAACCACGCGGAGCCGCTCCAGCGGGTCCTCTCCCGATCCTTCGGCCAACAACTCAAAGGCACCGGCTGTCTGTGCGGGGGTGGGGTGCTCCTCCGCCCGCAACACGTCCGGCCGTCCGTTCCTGTCCGCCGCAACAGATGGCACGGGTTCCTGCCGCGGCTGTTCCGGACGTCGTGGCCTCGGCATCGCCTCTGCCGTCGCATGCGCGTCACGCACGGGTGTCCAGGACCAGTAACCAGGGTTCGGCGGACCGGTCGAGATCGGCTGCGGGTCTGAGGCCATTGCGTGCGGCGAGCAGTTCATCGTCGTCCGCCCCTCGGTCGGCGGCCACGGCGAGCATGCCGGCGCGCAGGCTCGCGCTCACTGATCCGGGAAACGAACTCCGGGTTCGATGATTTGTATGACCGTGGTGGAGGGTTATGCGAATTCTTCGACCGGGAGATTGTGCCCCTGGGGCCGCCGCGGGTGTCCGGTGCTCCGGCTGGTCGTCGCGGGCCGCAGTGATCAGCGGGCGGGGTGATGGCGCAACCCTCACGCCAGCAGATCACCGCTCCCGGCGGCGAGAGCGTCCGCCGTGTTGCTGCCACTTCGGCCGTCAGGAGAGTGCTCGCGGCGTCAGGACGTGGGTTCCTCCAGCTTGATGGCAGTCGCGTCCGCTCCCGGCTGTTCAGCGTGTGCCGTGGCAAGAGGCTCATGTTCTTCCACGACTTGGCCTTCCACGAACTCCTTGTCCGTCACCTGTTCTGACGGTTCCACCAGCGGCAGGCCGGAGAGGTGCTTCTTGAGCCTCTTGGCCATCGGGAGGTAGGTCGCAAAAGTGAGCGTGCCAGAGACAACGGCCCCGACCACGGGGATGGCCTTCGAAACGCTCTTCGCGAAGGACTGCTTTGTCATCTGGACGCCGAGGTAGGCCGCGACCTTCTTCACCACCGGGTAGACGACGCCCTTGGTGAGTGCCTTCTGGGGCAGCTTCTTGGCGACCTGCTTCGACATCATCCCGGCGACCTTCCCCACGGCGGCGTTCGCCGACTGGGTGCCGAACATCACTCCGAAGAACAGCGTGAGCATTCCCATGGTCGCGTCGTCGACGTCATCGCCCTCGTCCGAGAACAGATCGGGCCAGCTGTAGAGATAGGCGAGCTTCTGCGCGATACGAACCATGTGGCCGAAGTACTGGGCAACGTCGGCGGGCACAGTGACGGGGAGCGCGAGGATGCCAGGTATGCCGGCAGCTGCGGAGAGAGCGCTGACCTTGCCGGTTTCGAAACGGATGGAGTCGTTGGCCACCTTGTCGAGAACCTCGACGGGGATGCCCGCCGCAGCGGGGGTCTCTTCTATCGCCCTTCGGATGTCATCCTCGGAGCAGTGCTGAGCGAGCGCACTTCTGAGGTACGCCTCCCTGTTGATACGCACACCCGGGAGCTTTGCCGCTGCCAGCAGCACCGCGGAGAACCGCGACTCGGGGTTCTCGACCTCTTTACCCTGCTTCATGGCAGGAACCTACAGTAGTTTCCCGCCACAAGGGCCGGACAGCGTCAGCCCCGTTGAGAGCTCCCTTTGTGAGTGCCGGTGACATACGGGCCGGCTCCCATCGCGATGTCGGCCCCTCGGCCGGGAAGCCGAACTCCGCCGAGATCGGGGCGCGTCTGACCGGACGGTGGGCGTCATACCAGCCGTCGGGGGCGTATGCCCGCAGGAAGGCACTGCGATCGGCGCCGACCAGTCAGAGTGCCGTGAGCCCGACGAACGCGGTCCACGCTGCTGGCTGTACGGCGAGTGCGACGACGCAGGCTGCGTCCTTTGAGCCACGGAGGTGGACCCTGGCGGGGGGGGGCGGACGGCGACCTCGACACACTCTCCGCCATCACCCGCGCTGTAAATGCTCTTGAACCAAGCAAATCCGTCCAAGGCCCTGCTTGTGCGCGCAGAGACCCACGCGTACGTAATTGAGCCCGGATTCAGCGTTCATTGCCCGACACTACCCAGCTGACAACGCGGGAGCGCCGAGCGCGATCCTGCCGTCCCGTCGGGAGGACGGTCTGGTGGCGAGTACATGTCCTGGCCCAGAGAACCGCACAACTGTGTGTGAAGTAGAGTGACTTGTGCTGCGCATCCTCCCGGAGGGGTACGAGTGCGGAGTCCGTGTGCCTCTCGGCGGCATGTGAGCAGTGGTGGTGTATCGCCGTACGCGTGCGTGCGGTGTGTGAGCGGATGCCCGGTGGGCCGTCCCCCACCATTCCTGCTCACCACCAAGGAGTGGTCATCCATGGACCCTGTCGAGTACCAGCCTGCGCGTTACGCCCGGCTCCGCAAGATCCTGGCGAACGTCGCCGTCAACGTGGTCGCCAACCTGTTGGTGGCCGCCATGATGTCGGCAGCGCACCTGCTCTTCTGAAGCAGGCGAGTGGCGGGCTCCCGGGAAGGCCCGCCACTCCACATGCAGCCGCGCACTCAGAACAACATCATCTCGCTCTTCCGCTTAGCCTTGTTCCATGCGCGCCGAGCCCTGCGGCCCCGCGCGCCCCCGCCGTGGCGGGTGACCCTCAACTCGGGCGGGATGGACTCCTGGGTCGGCCGAAGCCCGTGCACGTCTGTCTCTCCGACCAGTTCCCTGAGGTGCCGCCGGGTCTCCTTGTCAGTGGAGTAGAGCACGGTCGCCCGACTCGGCCGGGTCAGCAGGACGTGGTAGGCGTGGCGGACGCACCGGGCGAAATCATCGTCGTCGAGCGTGCTCGTGCGCACCTTCGGATCGAGCGACCCCGCTTTCGCCACCCGCTTCACCCCGGCAACCGGGTCCTTGCGCTGCTTACCGCGCTGGAACACCCAGCGGTCGGTGCGCCAGACCATGTCGTCCCCCATGATTACCCCGCACCAGTCCCACTCGAGCCCCTGAGCCGTGTAGACGCAGCCGATCTGACCGATCCCGGCGTCGTGGACGGGCCATATCCTCGACGGCGGCTCGCCGTTGGCGCAGAAGGACTCACTCGACGCGTTCCACGGGCGGTGCCAGCCACCGATACGCACGTCGTTCTCAAGGTTCTTGCCCTTGTCCGGCTTGCTCCAGGGCCAACAGTATCCCGCCACCATCCGGGCGGTCGCCCCCGCATCGAACTCGGTGCGGACGATGCGCTCCATCTCATCGGGCGTATCGACGACCTCGATGTGCATGAGCCCGTCCGGGACCCACCCGTACGCCTTCTGCGGTGACACACCGAGCAGTGCGCGGGCCCAGCGGATGTAGGCGTCACTGCCTCCGCACCGGTACTGCTCCGTCAGACGGTAGTGCCGGAAGACAGCGTCGTGGCGACGCGCCGCGTCTTCGATGAGTTCCGGCGTGCCCACCTCGTAGGGGCGCACGGTCTGGGCCCCGTCCAGGAAGAACACGGTCAGGCGGAACGCCTCGAGGAGTTCGTCCACCTGTGGCTTGGTGCCCTGCTTCTCCGCAGGCAGCCGCCAGTTCTTGGACATGTCCCGCAACCGATGCGCCTCGTCGCAGATCAGGACGTCCAACGGTGGCTCCGGCGGGTTCACGAAGTTGCTGAAGTACGCGAAGCGTTCCCGGAACTCGGCCTCGGTGTATCCGACGTTTTCCTTGATCGCAGCGTTGAAGGCCCGCGACCCGCTCGCATATTTCACCGTTCGGCCGGCGGCTTCAAGATCAGCTCGCAGCTGAAGTCCGATGGCGCTCTTTCCGGTGCCTGCTCCCCCGGTGACCAGGAAGACGGCACGCTGCGGACGGGGGACGAGCGCCTCCCGATCCGGAGGGTCCAGGATCAGTTCCGAGGCTTCCAGGACCTCGTCGGCGACCTTCTTCTGCCGGCCTCTCAGGGTGAAGACCGTGTCCTCACCGTTCGACTTGACCATGGCGTCGAGCAGCGGAGTGTTCCGCAGGTTCATCCGGTGCAGGATGTACTCGGCCGCCGAGTAGTCGTCCTCGTCGGTGAAGTGACGCTGTAAGTCCTTGAGGAGCTTTTCTCTGGTGTCGCTCGTGTACGTGTGGGCACAGGGTCCCGTGGGTGCGTGGGCGCCGAGTAGCGGCCGGACGGATTCATCCGTGGCGTTGTGCAGATAGGCGAATCCACCGCATTCGAACTGCAATCCGTTCAGTGGGCCGGTAGGCCCCGTGAACAACGCGTGATAGTCACCGAGCTGAAGGGCGGGGTGGGCGACGGGCTCCTCGATCCCCTCCACATACACGAGATCGGCGGTCGCGGCTTCCACCCTCGTCACCGACGACCACTGCTTCAGCTCGACGAGCTGCACGGAGAGGGTGCCTTCCGAGGGATGCCTGCCCACGAGGACCACGTCGATCTGACCGTGCGTTCTCGCCGCACCGTCGGACGCGTCCACGGTGGGCGAACACTCGACGATCATCTCGACGTTGCCGCGGTCGGCAGCAACCAGGTCTTCCGCCAGCGAGACGAGACTGCGCGCCCACGCAGAGCGCTCGCCCTCGGAGGCATCACCCCGCTCGAAGTGCAGCCAGCGAGCCGCGAGGTGGGGCACCAGGCGGTGCCGGGCGTTCAGAGCGAGCAGGTCCCGCGCCGCTAATCGCAGCAGGAGCATGGACACGAGGAGGATCCCCCAGAGCACGAGTGACTCGTGCGGGTGGGGGCGTGTCCATGCAGGAAGCCCGTCGGGCCGCAACCGGTATCGGGATCTTAGCGGGCGGAAACGGTCAGACCGAAACGGAGTCCCGAGTCGAATACCCCGCCAGCTGACGCAGCTTCTCCCTCGTCTCGGGATCCGTCGAGAAGACGACCGTGCCGACCATGCCCCGCGTCAGCAGCACCTTGTAGGTATTGCGGATCAGGCGGTCGACGTCGTCGTCGGAAGTCGACTTCTTGAAGACCGGGTCCTTCGACGCCGTACGGTCAGTGACCCAGCGGTCGCCTCGCCACAACAGGTCTGGGCCGACGATGACACCGGACCAGTCGTATTCGAAGCCCTGAGCGGTGTAAACACAACCTACCTGGCCAAAGCCCGCCGGGTCGGTGGCCCACAGGGCGGCTGGCGGGGCACCGGAGACGGAGCGGTCACCGCGCAGGTTCCAGGGGCGGGCCCAGTCGCCGATGGCCACGTCGGTCGGGAGGGGATTTCCGGGCTTGGGTTCCGGCGACCAGGGCCAGCAGTAGCCGGCGGACATACGTGCGCCGTAGCCCTGGGTGCGACGCGCCTCAAGGGATGCCTCCATCTCCTGCGGACTGTCGACGACCAGCAACCGCATCCGATCGTCGGGTTCCCAGACAACGGGCCCACCGGGTTCGAGGCCGAGCAGTCGGACCACCCAGCGCAGGTAGGCGTCGCTGCCGCCGCAGCGGAACTGACTGTCCAGAGGGACGACGTGGCAAGGGATGTTCCGTCTCGCGGCAGCCTCCTTGATGTCCGCCACGGTGCCCATCTCACCGGGACGCACAACCTGATGCTCGTCCAGGAAGAAGACGGGTACGTAGGCGACATCGATGAGTTCGTCGATCTGAGCCCTGCCGGTACGGAGTGCGGCCCGGGTGTAGCGGTTGGCCGAGGTCTCCCGGATGCGGTGGGCCTCGTCGCAGATCAGAGCACCCAGACTGTTCTTCTCTGCCGTCATGAAGCTGTTGAAGTACTTGAAGAGGTCCTGGACCTCTCGCTTGCGGGCTCCGGCGACCTTCCGCATCGTCTTCGTGAAGGACTGGGACCCGGTGGCGTGCAGCGCGGGTACACCACGGCGGTACAACTCGCCGAGCAACTGGAGGGCAATGACGCTCTTGCCCGTTCCCGGACCGCCCGTGACGACTACGACTTCCTTGCGGTCGGCGTTCTTCGCCTTCTGCACGGCATTCAGCACCATGCGGTATGCGACCTGCTGCTCGTCGAGGAGTACGAACTGCGTGCGCTCGCGCACCTCCTCCGCAGCCACCGTCATCAGCTGTTTCGAGGGCACCTTGACACCGTCGCACAGTTCGTCCGCTGCGCGAGCGCCCGAGTGCTTGTCGCTGAGTTTCGTGCGGAGGTAGTCGAGGAGAGCGCCTCGTCGTTCCCCCGTGAAGAGCAGACCGTGGCCGTCACGCTCGATCTCGCGCAGGCCGGTCACCCCGAACTCGGTGGCGTTGTGCAGGAACGCCACCCCGCTGACCCGGTGCCCGTATTCCGCGACGGCCCCGTTGAAGTTGACCAGGTACTCGCAGTACCGCCGCACCTGCTCGATGGGGTTGAGGACCGGGTGGGCGTACGCGTCCACATGGCACAGCGTGGAGTCGTCCTCGTTGGGGAGGGCCTGGCTCCACTGCTTCAGCTCCACGACAACGTAGGACGGCTCCCCCGTGGCCGGGTGCACTCCGGCGAGTATGGCGTCGGCGCGCTTGCTGTTGAGCGGAAGCGCGTATTCCAGCATGACCTCTACGTCGCCGAGCCCCGCATCGTTGAGAGCCGCCATCAGCGCGGGGATGCTCCGTTCCCACGAGCGGAGCTCCGCAGGGCCCGGCCGGTATCCATGCATATGGATGAATTGCTCGGTGAGGTGCAGATAGAGCGAGCTGTCGAGCGCCCTCGCGGCGATCGACGCGGCGGACTCGCGGAACAGCAAGGACTTCCCCCAGGCAGCACGAAGTGACTCGTGCGGGTGGGGGCATGTCCTTCGAGACTCCACCGGGGTGGAGCGGAAGCCCGTCGGGCCGCGTTGACGATGGGTCCGAGGTTACCTGCCGCCTCGGCCATCACGCATGCGGCGGCATGACCATGGTTCGGCAGCCCGCGGTACGACCGCACGCGGCGCTGCTCGCGGCGGATCGTGGCCGCGGGCCGCGTGGCACGCGCGTGCGCCACTGTCTGTACCTCAGCCTCCCGGGCGGGCACTGTCTGTGCGACCCACCCAGTGCTGGGCGGATCTGTCCGTCACTCCTGCCCGCGTCACACCGGCAGCGCGTGCAGCTTCTTGCCGTGCAGGGCGAAGACGCGTTTGCCGTCCGTTGCCACCAGCCAGGCGTGGTAGTCGCCCGTCTTGTCGTTGAACGTCCAGCGCACGGCGCCGGTCCTCGCGTCCATGGCGATGATGCCGCCCTGCTTGTCCAGGTCCGTGGCGCCGTAGAGGGTGTTGCCCGCCTTGACGTACTGCCGCGGCACCTGGAGCCCCGCGTCCGCGAGGGCCTCGGACTTCCAGAGCTGTTTGCCGGTGCGCGGGTCCACGGCCCGCATGGTCCTGGCGCTGTCGGCGACGTAGAGGACGTCCTCCAGTGCGGCCGGTTCGCGGAAGAGGGCCCCGTCCGACGCTTCCAGGGACCACTTCTCCTTGCCGTCGGCCAGGTT
This sequence comes from Streptomyces coelicoflavus, assembly GCF_045041415.1. Taxonomy (NCBI): domain Bacteria; kingdom Bacillati; phylum Actinomycetota; class Actinomycetes; order Kitasatosporales; family Streptomycetaceae; genus Streptomyces; species Streptomyces coelicoflavus. The sequence continues at coordinate 986,908 of NZ_CP108218.1, forward strand.
GAATGCCTGGAGCACGTTCCCTTGGGGGACGATGACCAGGTCCTGGTGGACGGCGAAGAAGCCGTAGTTCGTCTTGGTCGTCTTGTGCGTCCACACCTGCCCGCCACTCGCGGTGTCGCGCACGGTGAGGTTCTTCTTGAAGTCGGTGTAAACGAGGTGGCGGCCCCGGACGGCGGCGTGGATGCCGTTCTGCTCGGTGCCGACGTCGCGCTGTTCCTTCCAGGCGACCCTTCCCGTGGTGCTGTTGAGGGCGGCGATGACGTTGGTCCTGGACGAGCCGTCCTCCTCGAGGATCTCGGCGATGACGTACACCTGCTCCTCGTCCACCGCGATCGGTCGTGGCTGCCGGTACTCCTTGCCCAGCCGGCTGCGCCAGGTCTCCTTGCCGGAGGCCGGGGCGTATCCGATGACGGAGCCGTCGTACTCGCTGCTGGCCAGATACAGGGTGTCTTCGCTGAGCAGCAGGGGTGCGCCGGGGACCGCGCCGCCCGGCAGGGACCACTTCTGCCCGCCGGTCGCGGCGTCGAGGGCGGCCAGGGGACTGCCGCTGGCGATCACGACGCCGCCCGCGGCCACCAACTCGTCGTTGTCCCCGTAGGTCTCGGCCGAGGTCGGCTTCGTCCACAGCGGTTCGGGGGCCCGGCCCTTCTCGCCGGCGCCGCCACCGTCGCCGGAGCCCTCGCCGCCGCCCTTCGGCTCGTCACCGCCGGCGCTTCCCGGCTCCTCCACGTCCACGGCATCCTCGTCGCAGCCGACCGTGCCGGCGGTCAGCGCCACCAGCGCGAGGCCGCCGCCGGCCAACCGCAGTACGCGCCGCCGGGAAGGAGGACCGAACGCCCCAGGTGTTCTGTCGTCCGATGTGTCGTCTTGCCTAGCCATGTGCCGTACCCCCGTGATGTGTCAGTGCAGGAACCCGAACAGGAAGGCCCACGCCGTACCGAACACACGGACGTACGCCTCTGCGACCAGGAACGTTAGCCGGGCTCCCGGGCCGCTCCCACCGCCAGATCCCAACCGCGACAGCACCGTGAAGCAATCGAGACAACTCGTCGCCGATCACCTCACGCGCCTCACGCACCTCACCCACCCCACGACGGTGCCGCGCGCGGCCGTGCCGCCTGACCTCAGGCCCTCTCCTCAGCCGGGTCGAGAGCCTTTCCCAGCAGGTCCACCAGCCGGCGCAACTCGTCGTCCCCGAGCCGTGCGAACGGAGTCAGCGCCAGCGTCGCCTCGATGACCGACGCCCGCACGCGGCGCCCGTCGTCCGTCAGGGCCACGACGCGGGAGCGGCGGTCGGCGGGGTCGGCGGAGCGTTCGACCAAGCCGCGGTCGGTGAGCTGGTTCATGACGAAGCTGAGGTTGGGCGCGTTGCAGTACAGGCGGCCGGCCAGCGTCTTCATCGAGGGCGGTGCCTCGCCCGGGTCGATGGCCCAGAGGGCCTGAGCGGTCGCGGGGGTCAGGCCGTGCTCCACCAGGACGGCCTCGATCCGGTCGCCGGTCTGCATGAAGAGCTCGTGGTTCGCCGCCACCGCCGCCTCGAGGGTGCTTCGCGTCATGGGCCCATCGTACGCCTATTTACTTCGAGGCTCGAAGTGTATGTTGAGGGTCGACGGATTGGTTCGAGGCTCGAAGTATCTGTTTGCGGGCCGCGCCATGCCTTCTTCCAGTCGCACTTCCTTCAGTCGCACAGAAAGCACTCACCCATGCACGACTACACGAACACCACCGCCCTGGTCACCGGCGCCTCCAAGGGGCTGGGCGAGGCCTATGCACGCGAACTCGCCTCCCGGGGCGCTCACTTGGTCCTTGTCGCCCGCTCGACCGACGCGCTGCACGCCCTCGCCGACGAGATCCGGGCCACGCATTCCGTCCGCGTCGACGTGATCGCCGCGGACCTGGCCGACCGGCGATCGCCGCAGGGAGTCCTCGATGCCGTCGACGGGCTCGGTCTGAACGTGGATCTCCTGGTCAACAACGCCGGGATGGGGGCCGTGGGGCCCTTCCTCGGCCGTCCCCTCGGCCCTAATCTCCAGTCCGTGGAGGTGAATGTCACCGCCCTGGTCGGCCTGGTCCACCTCCTGGGTGCCCGCATGGTCGAACGCGGCCGCGGCGGCATCGTCAACATCGCCTCCACCGCTGCCTTTCAGCCCATGCCGTACCAGGCGAGCTACGCCGCGACCAAGGCGTTCGTGCTCTCGTTCACCGAGGCGGTCGCCGAGGAGGTCCGCGGCACCGGCGTACGCGTGATGGCGGCCCACCCGGGAGCCACCGCCACGGGGTTCTTCGAGCGGACGACCGCCTCCATGAACCCCAAGTTCACGGATGCCCCCTCCGACGTGGCCGCCAAAACGCTCGACGACTTCGCCCGGGGCCGGGCCGTCTCCTTCCCCGGGCGCGCGTCCCAGCGCGCCGGGGTCTGGGCGTCGCGGGTGCTTCCCCGCACCACGGTCACTCGTCTCACGGGTGCACTCAACCGCCGACTGGGGTTCCACGACGTCGGCGATCGCGACCCCGCCGCCACGCCGGGACAGTGATGACCCCGGGTGACATACTGCGCAGGGGCGCGATGGGAACAAGGGGGCAGGCCGTGAAGTGGTTCCAGCGGGATCGGGGGCAGCGGGAGCGGCCCGCTGGTGTGGTGCCGCTCTCCGGTGTCGTCAAGAGTGAGAGCGTGCCCGGGCAAGCACCTCCACCGCCCGGCCCAGGCGGCCCGGCGCTGCAGCGGATCGGCGGCGACAGTGACCAGGTCGCACGCATGGCGACGTTCGCGGAGGCGGTCATCCTGGACATCACCCATCGAGGCCGGGGCCACTTCGTCGTGGACGCCTTGGACGCCGGCCTGCACTCCCAAAGCCAACTCGCCTACACGGACGGGCCGTTTGCCTGCCGGGCGCTGGTCAACGCCGACGACAGGCCAGTGCGGGCCCTCAGAGTCCAGGCGGACGGACCGTGGACGATCGAAGCGACCGCGGTGTCGAGCGCATCGGTACTGGACGGGCCTGCGCGGTGCCCCGCCTCGGACGTGCTGCGCTACGAGGGCGGCCCGGGGATCGCTTCGCTCTGCCACGAGGGCGACCCGCGGGCCGAGGACGGCGGCTATTTCCTCGTCGACACCTTCGAACGGGACGGGAACGGTTTCCTCGACGAGCTGGCCAACCACGTCGGGCCTTGGCGGGGCGAGGTGCCGTTGACCGGACCGTGCCTCATCTACGCGCGCTCGGACGGGCCGTGGTCCATCAGCGTGCAGCCCCTGTAGCTCCCGTAGGTCCCCGGTCTTCGTGCAGACGACCGCGGATCGGGACTCGGAGCGGAACGCGGGAGGCGCGTGGTTCCCGGTGGTGACGACGCCGCCGGGCGCTCGTTCCTGACAAGCATCGATGATCAGGACTCAACGACCGTTGCCTGTCGCCGTGTTCACCACATAGGGTGCCGTCAGCGACACCAGGCGTCAGCACCCGAACGGGAGTGCAACGGTGGCATCACCTTATCCTCTCTCCGAAACCCTGCGGCGTCTCGACCAGGTCGTCCGGGAGCAGGGAGTCTCTTCGAAGCCGCTGGACGCGGCGGAGCTCGCCGGCCGGGCGGCACTGCCGGTGTCCACCGTCCGCATCCTGCTCCAGGGCGGTGCGCCACCGGACGACTCCGTCAACGACCGGGTCCGGATGCGGATCGCCGCTCTCGCCGAAGCCGAGATGGCCGCGACCGGCAAACGCATGTCCGACCTGGCCTCGGACATCTCCGAGCGGCTCGGTGTCTCCGGTTACTGGGCCCGGCAGGTCTGCGACGGCAAGAAGGTGCCCAGCGTCGAGCTTCTGCACGGGCTCGTCGAGTACTTCGGCGTCGAGGAGGGAGAGGCGTTCTTCACCGCGTCGGCCGCCGACGCGCTCAACCGCGTCCTGCTCCCCGTCCTGCACGGACTGGAACACCCCGAGAACGACCCCGTGCTCGCCTTGATGGATCGGTACGGCGTACGGTCCGCCGACCTGCGCGCGCACGGTTCCCTGACCCGCGAGCAGTTGGAACGCCTCCTTGAAGGCGTCATGCGGTCCGTCGTACCCCCGGACGGAGGCCGCGAGCAGTGAGCACCAGAGCGATGAAGTCCTTACTCTCCCTCCTGGGCCGGCACACGGCGGGGGCCATTCAGCGGCCGGCCGAGCCCCGGGAGGTCATGAAAGCCTTCTGCGCGGCCATGAGCGCACGCACCGGTCGGCCGATCCGACTCGTGTTCCGGGGGTTCCCGCCGGACATTCCCGTCTCCGGCATGCGCCTGGACTGCGGTGACCACTCCATCATCGTGGTGGAGGAACACACGGTTCCCGAGGCGCAGTTGGTCATCCTGGGACACGAGCTGTGGCACGAGGAGCAGGGGGACTGCGGACACCACGTGGCGGGCATGCCGGCCGCCGGCCGTGCGCTGCCCACCGAGCAGGCCGGAGAAGTGATGGAGCGGGCCGTCGAACAGATCCTCGCAGCGCACGAGGTACCCACGGAGGCACTCCTTGCCGTCGCGGCCCGTGCGGAATCCCGCGACGACCACGAGGCGGACGCCGAGACGTTCGGGCTCCTCTTCGGCCGGGAGGTCCGCACCTGGACGAAAGGCCGTTACGCGCGGGGCCCGGTCAGCGCGGACACCGTGGAAGGCCGCATCAACCTGTCCCTGAGCAACCGCGGCGGGCACCTGCTGTCATGAGCCCGTCCTTCCACATCCCCTACATCCTGCCCACCGCGCTGCTGGCGTTCGCCCTCGTGCTGAAGCTCCCCACGTTCCTGCGGGCCTCCCGCGACCCGGACGTCAGGGCGACCACTCTCCTGCTGATCTGGGCCACCGCCGTCCTGGTCGTGATCACCCCGGTCAACATAGAACGGCTCAACGACCTCACGGGTGTACCGAACATCGCCTCCCCCTGGGCCTACTCCTTCCTCACCGCCTTCTGCGCCACCGGCCTGACCATGATCATGCGCTGGCGGGAACCACCGTCGGTGGGACGGCGGCGCAGAATCCGCCGCATCTACTGGATCTACGCGGGAGTCGTCGCCGTCCTGTGGCTGACGTTCATCCTGGCCGACGTCCCCACGGCACGCATCTACGACCTGGACACCTACTACGCCGGCACCCCCTGGATGCGCGAACACATCCTCCTCTACATCGCCGCGCACACGGTGTCGTCCCTCGTGGCGGTCTCCATGCTGTGGAAGTGGTTCCCCGAAGTGGCCAACCGCTGGCTGAAGGCAGGAGTGGTGTTCCTGCAACTGGGGTTCGCCTCCGGACTCGTCTTCGACGGAGCGAAACTGGCCGCGCTCGGCGCGCGCTGGTCGGGGCACGACTGGGACGCACTGAGCACCCGGGCCGCGCCCCCGTTCGCGCTGCTGGAAGCCGCCCTCGTCGCGCTCGGCTTCATCGTCCCCCAGGCCGGGCCCTTCCTCCATAAATGGGTCCGGGAGCGGCGCGAGTACCGTCGGCTCGCCCCGCTGTGGCACGCACTCCGCATCATCACCCCGGCGGCGGCCGAAGCACGCTTCGGACCGTGGACCCCACTCGACCTGCGGCTGTTGCAACGCCGGCAGCGCATCCACGACGCACTGCGCATGCTCGGCCCCTACGTCGACCCGGCTCTCTACCAACAGGCCCGCGAAACCGCACAGGCCGGGTACGGGGTCCCGAACGCGGACGGTGTCGCCGGAGCCGTCACGATCAGTGCCGCCATCCGCACCTACCAGCAGGGGGGACCTCCCGTCGCCCATCCCCAGGGACCGCGGGGAGGCGTGCTCATGGACGACCGCATCGAAGGCATCGCGTCCGCCCTGCACCGGCCCCGCATTCTCCACGACGTCCACCGACGCATGACCAGCACAGAGAGCGCGCGAAACCATGGCTGAAGGAATCGTCACCCGCCGGCCCACCGCGGTGGTCATAGGCGCCGGCGCCACCGGGCTGCTCGCCGCGGCGGCCCTCGCGGACTTCGCCGACGTCACCGTCGTCGAACGCGACCGCCTCCCCGAGGGGCCCGAACCGCGCAGGGGCGTTCCCCAGGCCCGCCACGCCCACCTGGTGTGGAGTGGAGGAGTCAGGGCGTTCGACGACCTCCTCCCCGGCCTCACCGGCGAGATCGTCGCCGACGGCGGCCGTCTGGTGCACATCATGGGCGACATGGTCTCCCGAGCCCCCAACGAAGTGTGGTTCCGCCGGTTCACCGCCACCCATCACCGCAACCTCGTGTGCTCCCGCGACCTCCTCGACTCCGTGCTGCGCAACCGCGTCCTGGCCGACGCACGCGTCATGCTCCGCCAGGAGACCACCGTGCTCCGCCTCGAAGGCGACGCCGCGGCCGTCACCGGGGTCCGCGTGCGCGCCGGTGGCGAGGAAGGCACCCTGCGCGCGGACCTGGTCGTGGACGCCTCGGGCCGAGGGTCCCGCGCGCCGCAATGGCTCACCGCGCTCGGAGCGCCTCGCGTCACGGAGCGAGAGGTCAACGCCGGTCTCGTCTACGCCACCCGTCTCTACCGCGCCCCCGTGGCCACCCGTGACACCGACTTCCCCCTCGTCAATGTGCAGGCCAACCCGGCCAAACCGCCGGGGCGAGGAGGCATCATCCTGCCCATCGAGGGAAACCGCTGGATCGTCACGCTGGCCGGTACCCGCGGCGGTGAGCCCACCGACGATCCCGGGGCCTTCGTCGACTTCGCACTCAACCTCGGTGATCCCGTCATCGGCGAACTCGTCAAAGACCTCGAGCCGCTCGGGGGCATCACCACCACCCGTGCCACGGCCAACCGCCGTCGCTATTACGAGCACGTGAAACGGTGGCCGGACGGCTTCCTCGTCCTCGGCGACGCCATCGCGGGCTACAACCCCGTCTACGGTCACGGTCTGACGGTCGCCGCCCAGTGCGCCCTCGCCGTCCGTGACACGCTCGACGCCACGGGGTGGGGACGCCCGGGTCTGACACGCCGTCTGCAGCGCGCCGCCGCACGGCCGGTGGCCGCCGCCTGGGATTTGGCCGTGGGCCAGGACGCCCTGTATCCGGGAGCCACCGACACCCGGCCCAACAGCGTCGAACGTCTTCTCGCGCGCTTCGTCGACAAGGCCGTGGAAACCGGCGCACGCAATCCGCGCGCCATGGCGGCCCTGCTGGACGTCATGAGCCTGGAGCGACCCGCGACCCGCCTGTTCTCCCCCGACATGCTCATTCCCATGCTCATCGGTCCCAAGAGGCCGCACCTGCAAGGGCCGCCCCTCAGCGACGCGGAGCGGAAGAGCGCTGTGCCGTAGAGGCGGGCCTGGGCCTCCAGGGGGCTTCGCCTCAGTGCGGTTTCGCGATGCTGTCGATGATGCGCGTCCAGTTGTCGCTGCCGTGGCCGTTCTCGATCGCTCGGCGGTAGTGGCCCTGGACAGCCGTCGGGAGGGCGAGGTCCAGGCCGAGTGCCGTGCTGGTGTCGACGATGTGGCCGGACGTCGCGCCCATCATGGTGACCGTGCTGAGGTGGCCGGGGTGTTCACCGGCGTCGAGGGCGGCGCCGGGGTGTTCCTCGCCCGCCCTCAGGATGTCGCCGATGGAGTCGGCGGAGGAGAGCAGTTCCGGCAGCGCCTCCTGGGCCTTCAGGTCTGCGGTGCCCAGCATCGCGGTGGCGTGCATCAGGCCGGACAGGGTGGTGAGGAAGACGGCGAGCTGGGCCTGGTACATCAGTTGGGCGAGGCCCGGGTCCTCGCCCAGGTGTTTCGGGGTGCCCAGCAGGGTCAGCACGTCCCGGTGGTTCTCCAGCAGTTCCTCGCGGCCGCTGTAGTAGATGTGGGCCGCGTTCGTGCCGACCATGGGCGCGGGGACCATGACTCCTCCGGTGAGGAAGGCGGCGCCGTGGCGGGCGGCCCACGCTGCCGCCTCGCGCGTGCGGTCGGGGGTGTCGGAGCTGAGGTTGACCAGTGTGCGCCCGGCCAGCGCTTCGGTTGTGTCGTCGAGGATGTCGTACATCGCCTGGTAGTCGGTGAGGCTGAGCAGCACCGGTTCGCTCGCCTCGAGCGCCTCGCGGGGTGTCGGCGCGAGCGTCGCGCCGGCGCCGACGACGCCGTCGGCCCGACTCGCCGTGCGGTTCCAGACGGTGACCGGGTGACCGGCGGTGAGGAGGGTGTGGGCGACGGCCCGGCCCATCGGGCCCAGGCCGATCACGGAAACGGGGGTGGCGGGGCTGGTGGTGCGGTCCTTGTGTTCGTTCACCCCTTCATCCTCTGAGGGCACGGGTAGCCTCGGAAGTACCCACTCTTTTCTGCGGTACTTACCGATTCGTAAGGGGCTGAGCGATGGCCAAGGGGTCGAGGTCCGGGCCGTACGTCTGCGGCATCGACGCTGCGCTCGACGTGGTGAGCGGCAAGTGGAAGGGTCTGATCCTCTGGGAGCTCGACGCCCACGGGGTACGCCGTTTCGCCGAGCTCCGTCGGGGGCTGCCGGGCGTGAGCGAGAAGATGCTCACCCAGCACCTGCGGGAGATGGAGGCGGACGGGCTCGTCCACCGGGAGGTGTACGCCGAGGTGCCGCCGCGTGTGGAGTACTCCCTGACCGAGCACGGCCGCACACTCAACCGGGCCCTCGGACCGCTCGGCGCGTGGGGCACCGAGCGGATACGTCGCGAGGGGTGCGAGCAGCGGCAGCCGGACACCCGTTCCTCGCTGCGCTGACCGGATCGGTGTACCCCCGCCAGGCGTACCGATGATGTCCGGGCCGGCCGGCAGTCGTTACGGGGACGACAGCGAGGAGATCTGCCATGTCCACGGAACAACCCGCCGTACGGCAACCCACGACCGAACTCGACGCCCGTTACAGCTCCGCACTCAATCCCCGTCCCGGCGCCGCGGACGTCACCGCCACCGAGTGGGCCGAAGCCCAACGGCGCGTGGCGGACGCCGAGATCTTCTGGGTGGTCACGGTGCGACCGGGCGGTGGGCCGCACGTCACGCCGGTGATCGCGGCCTGGCACGACGGTGTGCTGTATTTCTCCACCGGACCGGGTGAGCAGAAGGCCCGGAACCTGGCCCATGACGCGCACTGCGCGCTGCTCACGGGTACGAACTCCCTCACCGACGGGTTCGACCTGGTGGTCGAGGGCGAAGCGGCACCGGTCGGTGATCCGGCGGTGCTGGAGGAGGTGATCGCCGCGTACGAGGGGAAGTACCGGGAGCACATCACGTCGGCGGAGGGCACCTTCCACGGGATCGGGGGCGCCCTGCGGAGCGGGGACGCGGTGCTGTTCGCCGTAGCTCCCGTCACCGCGTACGGGTTCGGCCGGGACGAGGGGGTCTACAGCCATACGCGCTGGTCGTTCTGAGGCTCCGCGGGGCTGGGGCGAGTACGGGGTTCAGCCGCCGGCGGTGCCCAGCGCCCCCAGCAGCATAGGCAGCGATGCGTGCAGTTCCCGTTCCCAGTAGGCCCAGCCGTGGGTTCCCGGACCGTAGAAGTTGGTCGTGACGTGCCTGGCGCCCACGCGCTCCAACTCGGCCGCGAGTGCGTGGTTCTGGCGGTTGAAGTCGGCCTCCAGGGCGCTCGTGGCGCCCGGTGCGTCCAGGGGGCCTGTGGTGCCGTCGCCGCAGGAAAGGTAGACCGGGATCGACCTCAGTCGCTTGGCGAGGTGGAAGGGGTCGTGGGCCTGCCAGATGCCGCGTTGGGCGACCGGATCGCCCCAGACGCGGAGCGGGTCGTTGCCCTGGCCGGCGAAGAAGCCCATGATGCGGTCGACCGACTCGTCGTTCAGGAGGGGGTGGGCGGAACCGGAGTACGCCGCCGTCGCCTTGAACATCCCGGGATGCCGGGCGGCGTACAGCAGGGCACCCTGGCCGCCCATGGACAGGCCGGCGACCACGCGGTTGCTGCCCGCGCCCCAGTCGCGTTCCAGGAGGTGGCGCAGTTCCTTCGTGTGGAACGTCTCCCATGCCGGGTCCCCGCCCTGGCCGTGGTTCCACCAGTCGCTGTACCAGCCGTTCCAGCCGGCCTCGGGCATCACGACGAGGACGTCGCGCAGGCTGTCCGTCTCCGCCACGTCCGTCATGCTGGTCCAGGACGTGTAGTCGCCGCAGCAGCCGTGCAGGAGCCAGAGGGTGGGCCAGTGCTTCCGGTGGCGTCGGTCGTGCGGGTTCCAGCCGTCGGGGGTGAGGAGCCGGACCTTGACCGTCCGGCCGCCCAGGGCCGTCGACCGCACGGACAGGTCGACCTGCCGGTCCGCGACCCGGGTGACGGCGACGACCTCCGCGCCGGGGCGGGTGGCGCCGGTCTCCGGCTTCCCGGCGGCCAGGGCCCCTGGAGCGGTCGGCATCAGGACGGCCAGCAGGACGGCCAGTAGGACGGCGAGGACCAGGAGGAGTCTCGCTCGCAGCGGAGTGAGGACGGTGGGCACGTTCGCGAACACGGCGGCTCCCTGGGTGGGTTGCTGTGCGTGGTGCGTGGTGCGTGTTGCGTGGTGCGTGTTGCGTGGTGCGTGTTGCGTGGTGCGTGGTGGGTGGTTCGTGATGGGTGACGGGTGACGGGTAGTACTTGGTGCGCGGGCGGTCGGGGCGGACCGGGTCAGGTGCCGTGCCGGTGCGGCAGGATCAACAGCGCGTCGCCGACCGGGCGTTCGCCCGCCGCGTCCGAGGGGGAGTTGAGTACGGCGCCCTCGGCCACCATCGTCGTCGAGCCGCCGCCGTCCAGGTTGACCGCGTCGCGCAGGCCGAGTGACCTCGCGACCTCCGCGCTCTCCCCGATGCTGAGTCCGAGGGAGCCCGTGCTGCGCCCGTCGGCGGTGACGAGGACGGTGCGGCCCGCGCCGTCCACCCCGGCCAGGGTGCGCGGGTTGCGCTTGTGGACCCAGCCGTAGTACCAGCTCGGGTCGCCGGGGTGCACCATGCCGTCGGTGGCGGGGGTGACGTGGATACGGCCGTGGCGCACCAGTTCGGGTCCCGCGTTCACGATGTCGGTACGGGGCGAGGTGGGCATCCGGCGGCCTCGGTCGTCCAGCAGGGTCGTGCTCACGCGCAGGCGGTCGCCCACGTGGGCCAGGGTGGCCAGGTCGGCGACGCGTTCGCCCGTCGCCTGGACCGAGCTGCCGCCCCGGGGGATCGCTCCACCGCGTGGTGAGCGCAGTTCCACGACCCGCTCGTGGGCGTCCAGCACGGCCTCCAGACCTGCGCCCTCGGGTGTGCTGTCGCCGTAGTCCGGGGTGAAGGTGACCAGCTCGTCGGGGTTGGTGCAGGTGACGTCGTGCAGCGGGAGCGACGTGGGGGTGTCACCCGCGCTGCCGCCGCAGTTCCTGATCAGGCCCGGTACGCGGTTGACGCCGTTCAGCGGGAGGGAGGCTGCGCGAGTGGCGATCCGGCCCTGCCAGGTGAGGCGGGCGATCTCGGTGCGGCGGCCGTTGTCGTGGACGACGAGGGCCGGGCGTCCGGCCACCGGTTCGCTCAGGAGGCGGCCGTCGTACACGCCCACTCCGGCGGGGTCGCCCGGTGCGCCCGCCTTGGGGTCGAGGACGAAGAAGCCGGCGTTGACGGCGGCCGTCGCGGTGGCCGACGCCGAGAGCGCGCTGGTCGTCTCGCGGTTCTCCAGGTCGGGGCCGTACGACGCGTCGAGGGTGCCGCGGAACCTGCGCGGGTCGATGGTGAGTACGTCGACGCGCCACGGGCCGCGGTCCGTGGCCTCTCCGTCCCAACCCGTGTACACCGCCGAGCCCGAATACCCGGCCGCTCTCAGGCGGGTGCGTTCCGCGGTCGCTGCCGTCTGCGTGTCGAAGGCGCCGATGCGGACCCGCCAGCCGAGGGTGCCGCCCCGGTAGTCGGCCGTCGCACCTGTCGTCACCTCCTCCACCCCCGCTTCGAAGCCGTCCCGCCGCAGTTCGGCGGCCAGTTCGTCGGCGCTCGCCAGGTCCTTCAGGGCGGTCGGCGGTGCGTCGGGGTCCGGGGAGGTGTCGCCGCCGGGGATGGAGACCTCGACCGTCCAGTGGAGTGCGGGGTCGTCGGTGTTGCCGCGCACGATGCGGGTGAGGGTGACGCCCGGCTGGAGGGTGGTCGTGGTGCGCGTCTCGGGGAGTCCGTCGGGACCCAGGGGAAGCGTCTGCCGGGCCGAGGGTTGATACCCGACCGCGTGCGGGGACGCCTCGGCGCCCGCTGGAAGGGCGGCCAGCGTGGTGAGGACGCCCAGAACGGCACCCGTGGCACTCAGTCTCTTCTTCATCTGTCCCGCCTCGCGCCGACCACGGACACCGACCGACCCATGCTGCGCACAAGTATCGGCCCGTTCCGGCTCACGTCAAGGCGGCCCGGTGGGCGCGGGCCGCCTCCTCCGTGCTGCTCGCCCTGCTCAGGGGATCCGCGCCACGCCCACGTAGAAGCCGCTGCGTTCCCGCGTGGGCGCGGGTTCCTCCTGGTACCACTCGGTCGCGAACACGAGGCCGGGCGCGAGGAGTTCCAGTCCCGCGAAGAAGGGCTCGACCTCGCTGCGGGTACGCATCCGCAAGGAGATCGCGCCCTTCTTGTACGCGGCTTCGGTCTCCTGCTTCAGCTCCGGGTGCTGGTCGGCGGTGCCGTGCGACAGGAGCAGGTGGCTGCCGGAGGGAAGGGCTTCGACGAGGGTGTGCAGGAGACCGTACGGGTCCTCGTCGTCCGGCAGGAAGTGCAGGAGCGCGATCAGGGAGAGGGCGATGGGTCGGTTGAAGTCCAGTACTTCACGGGCGCGTTCGAGGATCGTCGCGGGCTGTCGTACGTCCGCGTGGAGGAAGGCCGTGACTCCCTCCGGGGTGCTGGTCAGCAGCGCTTCCGCGTGCCGGAGGACGATCGGGTCGTTGTCCGCGTAGACGATCCGGGCGTCCGGTCTGATCGCCTGCACGATCTGGTGCAGGTTGGGTTCGGTGGGGATGCCGGTGCCGATGTCCAGGAACTGGTCGACGCCGTTCTTCGCCAGCCAGGCCGCCGCGCGCTGCATGAACGCCCGGTTGCGGGCCGCGTTGCCGCGTGCCTCCTCGGGGAGGGTCTCGCCGACCCGCTGGTCGACGGGGTAGTTGTCCTTGCCGCCCAGCAGCCAGTCGTAGACGCGGGCCGGGTGCGGCTTGCTCGTGTCGATGTGGGTTCTGGGTGTACCGGCGGTCACAGGACACTCCTCCGTACGCGGAACGGCATCGTCGGATCGTCAGCGTAGCGGGGCCGTCCCTGGCCGCAGGGCGTTGTCAGTGGTCGCCGATAGATTCGGTCCCGTTCCGCCGAGGTGGCGTGAACACCCCCCCTTCACGTGCATGGGAGATGGTGCGTTGTCCGTCTGGGAGAAGTCGAGCACGGTGCGTGTGGTGCCGTCCGCGCGGCCGCGCAAGCTCGCCAAGGTGCCGTTCGTGGAGCTGGCCGACGGGCGGTTGCAGGGTGTGGTCTCCAGTGGGTCGGACATCGGGCGGGTGTACGTGTCCGCGGTCGTGGCGTCGACCTACGCCTTCTCGTGCAGTACCAACAACAACCGTCCCTGCGGCGGGGCGCGCGGCTCGTTCTGCAACCACATCCGCGCCCTCGTCGGTGAGGCCGTGCTGCAGTACGGCGCCGAGCGCGTGGCCCGCTACCTGAGGGTCGAGTCCGGGGAGTCCGCCGACGCCCCGGCGCTCACCTCCGCGATGACGGCGGCGAGGCCCGGAGCCGGGGACGCCTCGGCCGCCGCCCGGGTGTTCAGCCGGTTCCTGCGGCAGCTCGCCTATCTCGAACTCGCGGCGACCACTGCTCCGTTGCCCGAGATGCACTGGTTCCCGACGACCGGGGCGGTGGCCGCCTGATGCGCGCCGACCTGCTTCTCGACGCCGTCGAGGGGCTCGACGAGGCCCTCGCGGCCGTGGACGGGTTCGACGCGGTGCTCGTCGGGGGTCTGCTCCGTCCGCGGCCCGCGCAGGCGGGTGGGCTGTCGGGGCTCGCCGACGCCGTCGCCGGGACTCCGCTGGCGTCACGGGTCGCCGAGGCCGCCGAGAAGGCATCCTCCGGGGGCGGTGACGAGGGGCACTTCGTCGCGCTGGCCGCCGCGCGCACCGCGTTGCTCGGATCCGTTCACGACGCGCTCGTGGCACGGGTGGACGAGGTCACCGGCCGGCCGGTCGCCGATCCGTGGGCCGCCGGACCGGATTCCGGCGAGGAGCGGGCGGGGAATCTGCTCGTCGCCGCGCGCGGTTGGCTGTGCGACCTGGCCCGGACCGGCTGGCAGGGCATCGACCACGAGCTCGTGGGCGGGGCCGCGCCCGTCGTCTCCGCGATGCTGCCCGACCCGGCGTTGCGCCGGCTCGCGACGCTGCTCGACGGGTTCGCCGCCGAGCTGGCCGCCTGCTGTCCCGGGGCGTCCCTGGATCGGGTACCGGTGCGCCGCTGGGCCGACCTGTGGGCGCGTGCCCTGCTGCTGACCCTGCCGGGGGCGGCGTCCGGGCCCGCCGTGAGGGAGGTCGGTGGACGGCTGCTGCCGCTCGGCGTGGACGTCCAGGAGCATGCCACCGCCGTCCAGGCGCAGGTGCACGCGGTGCTCGACCCCGCGGACGGGGGCGTGTCCCGGCTGGTGCGGGCCTCGGTGTCCGCGCCGAAGCCGGACACGGTCGTCGGTGCCGGCCTGTGGCAGGTGCTGCGGCCGCACATGTCGCTGCTGGCGGCGGTGGGCGAGGGCCGTGCCGTCGACATCGACGCGATGCCGCTCACCGCCGAGGGTGATCTGCTGTGGGACGACTCCCGCGCCCGCGCGGGTGAGCCCGCCGACGTGTTCACCACCGCCCGGGTGGCGCTCCCTGCCGCCGCGGCGTTCGCCGTGTCGCCGCTGGACCGGCATCCGGTCCGGATCGCCGTGCCCGTCCTGGTGGAGGGATACGGCGTGGAGGGGGACGGCGTGGAGGATGCGCGGGACGTGGCGGGCGGGGTCGTTCTCGACGTCGCCGGGTGCCGGCTGCGGGTGGACGCGGACCGGGTGCCGGCCGCCGGGCCGCTCACCCCTCAGGCCGTGGCGTCGTCCGGTGCCTGCCTGGGGCTGCTGCGCTGGGACGCCGGGGAGTTCCTGCTCCAGCCGCTCGCCGTCGAGCGGACGGTGCGAAAGAAGCCCGTCGCCGTGCACGCGGGTGCCTGGGCCAGCGGCACGAGCGACAAGGCCGGGGCGCGGGCCGAGAAGGCCGCCACGGACGCCGTCGCCGTGCTGCGGGAGCGCGCCGGAAAGCTGCTGCGGAAATGACCCATCA
Organism: Streptomyces coelicoflavus; assembly: GCF_045041415.1. Taxonomy (NCBI): domain Bacteria; kingdom Bacillati; phylum Actinomycetota; class Actinomycetes; order Kitasatosporales; family Streptomycetaceae; genus Streptomyces; species Streptomyces coelicoflavus. The sequence goes on from NZ_CP108218.1 coordinate 1,002,091, forward strand.
CCCCCACGCCGACGATCACGGTGCCCCGCCCCTCGGTGATGCCCAGGACAACCGCCGGCAGGTTCTCTACTGGCGTCTGCTGGCCCGGCTCTTCGACCCGGAGGAGCAGGCCGCGCTGGAGTCCGCGAGCCTCGCCGTGGTCGAGGACATCGGTCTGCCGACCGCACTGCTCGACCCCGGCGCCTCGGTCGACTCGGTGGTCCAGCGCCATCCGGACCTGGCGGCGGAGTTCGAGGGGCTGATGGTGCCCGAGCCGGAGGACGAGGAAGCGCGGGACCGGGCCGCGGAGGTGCGGCGTGCGGCGCTCGTGTCCAAGGTGCTGTTGAACGTCTTCGCCACCGGCTCGGGCAACGTGAGCGCCGAGCAGCTGGCCCGCTGGCAGTCCGACGCGGACTGGCTGGAGCGCGCCCTCGGCTGCCGGCCGGGCGAACTGCGGGGCGGACGCGGCGCCGCGGGCGGGCCGGGCCGGTCCGGCGGCGGTGTCGGCCCGGCCGGCGCGGGTCCGGCCGGCACGGGTGTCGGCGGACCCGCGCCGGACCTCAGCCGTCTCGTGCCCGCCATCGGCCCGGAACTCGGCTCCATCGAGGCCGGCCTGGTCAGGCGCATGCACCTGCGCGAGGTGCTGGCGGACCCCGCGCTGGCCGCCCGGCTGACGCCGAGCATGTCCCTGATGGAGCAGTTGCTGCGCGACAAGGACAACCTCTCCGGTGTCGCGCTGGCCAACGCCAAGGCCCTCATCCGCCGTTACGTGGACGAGGTCACCGAGGTCCTGCGCACCCAGGTGGAGAAGTCCACGGTCGGCGAACTCGACCGGTCCGTCCCGCCCAAGCGCGTCTTCCGCAACCTCGACATCGACCGCACGATCTGGAAGAACCTCACCAACTGGAGCCCGGAGGAGGAGCGGCTCTACGTCGACCGGCTCTACTACCGGCACACCAGTCGCAGGACGACGCCCCAGCGTCTCGTCGTCGTCGTGGACCAGTCGGGTTCCATGGTCGACTCGATGGTCAACTGCACCATCCTGGCGTCCATATTCGCCGGGCTGCCGAAGGTGGACGTCCATCTCGTCGCGTACGACACGCAGGCGCTGGATCTGACCCCCTGGGCGCACGACCCGTTCGAGACGCTCCTGCGCACCAAGCTGGGCGGCGGCACCGACGGCACGGTCGCCATGGCCCTCGCCCAGCCGAAGATCGCCGAACCGCGCAACACCGTGGTGGTGTGGATCTCCGACTTCTACGAGTGGCGGCACCAGGAGCTGTTCGACTCCATGGCCGCCGTCCACCGCTCGGGCGCGAAGTTCATCCCCGTCGGGTCGGTGACCAGCTCGGGGCGCGGCAGCGTCAACCCGTGGTTCCGGGAGCGGTTCAAGGACCTCGGCACGCCGGTGCTCTCCGGCCACATCAAGAAGCTCGTGCACGAACTCAAGACGTTTCTCACCTGATCACCGAACCTCACCTGATCATCGAAAGGCCGACCCTCATGTCCGAACTGCTGCGCGCTCCCGCCGAGATCAAGTACGCCGAGGAGCTCGACTGGCTGGAGTCCATCGACGACGGGCCCAAGCCGTTCTCGTGGCGGCTGTCACCGAAGATGGTCCGTCTGTTCGTCCTGGGTTCCGAGCGGTCCGACGGTCTGGACCGGGAGGTGGCGCAGAAGTGGTTCGGTGACCGGAGCTTCGTCGAGCGGTCCATCGTCACCCTCGCCTCCGACCGCGGACTGCTGCTCATCGGCGACCCGGGGACGGGCAAGAGCTGGCTGGCCGAGCTGCTCTCCGCCGCGATCAGCCGCAACTCCACGCTGGTGGTGCAGGGCACGGCGGGCACCACCGAGGACCACATCAAGTACTCGTGGAACGTCTCCATGGTCATCGCCAAGGGGCAGTCCCGGGAGTCGATGATCCCCTCGCCGATCATGACGGCGATGGAGTCGGGGTCCATCGGCCGCTTCGAGGAGCTGACCCGCTCCACGAGTGACGTGCAGGACGCGCTGATCTCGATCCTCTCCGAGAAGTACATCTCCGTTCCCGAGCTGGAGAGCGGCGGGGGCGACGACAACATCGTCTTCGCCAGGCCCGGGTTCTCCGTCATCGCGACGGCCAACAGCCGCGACCGGGGTGTCAACGACCTGTCCTCGGCGCTCAAACGGCGCTTCAACTTCGTCCGGATCCCGGTGGTGACGAACAAGCGGAGCGAGGCGGAGATCGTCCGCTTCCGCACCGAGGAGCTGCTGCGCCGGCACTCGATCGACCTCGAGGTGCCGCCGACCCTGCTCGACGTGCTGCTCCAGAGCTTCGCCGACCTGCGCCGGTCGGCGGCCGCGGCCGGCAGCGACGACGAGAAGCTGGAGTCCGCGCTGTCGACGGCCGAGCAGATCGGCGTGCTGGAGGACGCCGTCCTGCACAGCAACTTCTTCGGCGAGAGCGCCCTGACCGCCCGCACCCTCGCCTCCTCGCTCGTCGGCTCCCTCACCCGCCGCGAGCCCGAGGACCTCGCCATCCTCAACAAGTATCTGCACGGTGTCGTCGAGCCGCGCAGCAAGGAGCAGGGCGGCTCCTGGCCCGAGTTCCTGGAGGGCGGCCGCGACGCGATCGCCACGCTGTCGTGAGCGGGGACCGGGAGAGCACGTCGTTCGGCGCGCTGAAGGGGCAGCTCCAGGAGGCGGCGGCCGCGTTCGCGGGCGGGCCCGACGCCCTGGAGGGCATCCTCCTCGGCCTGGTCGACGACGTCGACCGTGCGGTGCGCGAACCGCTGGAGATCTTCCCCGTCTGCCACCACTCCCCCGCCTCGGCCGTCGCCATGGCCCGCCGGCTGCGCGCCAAGCAGCCCAAGGTCGTCTATCTGGAGCTGTGCGAGGACATGGCGCCGCTCCTGACCGAGCTGCGCAATTGCAGGCTGCCGGTCGCGGTGCAGGCCTTCGCCGGTGACGTCGACGGCTTCCCCAAGGAATGGGCCCCGCTGTCGGTCGTCGCGCCGGTCACCGAGGCGTCCGCCGAGTACCAGGCCATCGCGTACGCGCTGGACACGCCGGGGGTGGAGCTGGTCCTCGTGGACCGGTCGTCGGACCACGTCTTCCAGTGGGACGGCAGGGACGAGCAGCCGCAGGAGGAGGCCGGACCGCCTCAGGAGGCCGAGGCCGCGCTGCACGGGGAGGCCGTCGGCGTCGAGATCGGCGACCTGCGGCCGCGCTTCGCCGAGCTGGAGGAGCACCTGCTGCGCCACGGCAGGGTGCGGCACTGGTCGGAGTGGTGGCACCAGTACGTCGAGGTCCCGCTCGGGGACAGCGACCACGACACCTACCGCCAGGTGATGTTCCTCATCGGCAGCCTGTTCCGGCGGCTCGCCCCCGGGGACGGCTCCAGGCTGCGGGTGGACGAGGACCGCGAGCGGTACATGTGGACCCGGATCCGTGAGCACCTGGCGGCGAGCGGCGCGGACCCGGCCGACTGTCTGTACGTGTGCGGGGCGTTCCACGCGGCCAGCCGGGTGGCGGAGTTCGGTGTGCGGGGCGACTCGGGCACGTTCACGATCTCCCCGCGTACGGCGACCGCATGGCAGTACGGTCTGATCCCGTCCAGCCACGCGGCGATCGAGGCCCAGTTCGGCCTCGCCGCGGGCTCGGTGTCGATCGCGGCGACGGAGTGGGCGAAGAGCCTGAAGCGGACCCGGGTGCGGCCGTACGTGCTGGAGGGCCAGGCCGGGAAGAGGAAGTCCGCGGCCAAGAAGCCGGCCGCCGTGCCCGCTCCTCCGGCCGGCGCCCCCGCGGACAGGCTGTCGGGTTTTCTGCGCCGGCCGCCCGTACTGGACGCGCTGGACGAGGCGGAGCTGCTCGGCTGGTCGGTGGACATCGTGCGCGCGGCCCGGCGCAGCGGCTACCTCGCCTCCACCGCCGACGCCGTCGCGGTCTTCGAGACGTCGATCCTGCTGGCCGGGATGCGGGACCGGGCGAAGCCGACGCCGTACGACTTCCAGGACGCGGCGGTCACCTGCATCGAGAAGGACGTGGTGCCGGGGCGGCGGGACGTGCGGCGCCTGGTCGAGATCATGATGGGCGGCGACCGGATCGGCCAGGTCGGCTACGAGTCGCTGCCGCCGCTCGCCCGGGACGTGCACGACCGGCTGGAGCCGCTCGGGCTGCGGCTCCAGCAGCGCGGGGTGCGGCGGGCGCTGCTGGACATGGCGTCCCGGCCGGAGCTGCGGGCCTGCTCCGACGTGCTGTGGATGCTGCGGCGGCTGATGCCGCCCGGTGCCGCCCGGCCCATCATGGGTGAGCGGCGGCTCGGTGAGCGGTCCGTCCAGGAGTCCTGGGACCTCGCGCTCGGCACCCACCAGCGGGCGCTGATCGAGCTGGGCTACGAGGGCGTCAGCATCGAGCAGGTCCTGGAGCAGCGGCTGCGGCGTGCCGCCTACGGGCCCGGGGCGACGACGGCGACGGTGCTGGCCGCGGTGGAGGACGCCACCCTGTACCTGGGCAGCCGCCGCCTCGCCGACGAGCTCGGCACGCACGCGCTGAAGGTGCTGGCCGTCGAGCGGGGTGTCGACGGCGCGCCGGAGGTGCTGCGCCGGGTGCGCGGGCTGCTCGCCTACTACCGGACGAGTGAGCCGGTGCTGCCATCGTGGATCGAGTCGTTCGTCAAGTCCGGGTACGCGCACTACTGCACGCTGCTGCCGACGGCGTTCCGGGACGAGGACGCGACGGCCGGGCAGGTCGCGGCGATGCTCGGGTTCCTGTTCGGCATGGAGGGCCTCGCGCTGTCGCTGGGCTGCGACCGCACCCAGCTGGAGCTGGCGGTCGGACAGTCGCACCCCGAGGATCCGTCGAAGACGGCCCTGCTGTGGGCGGCGCAGGTGCAGCTCGGCACCCTGTCGCGGGGCGAACTGCGAGCCCGGTGCGACGCGTTGCTGGCCAACCCGCTGGTGGTGCCGGCCTATCCGCGCTACCTGAGCGGTTTCGTCCACGCGCTGGAGCCCGTGCCGGGCCTTGCGGACGTGGTGGTGGAGGCGGTGTCGAACGCCTTCGGGCGGTTGCCGGACGCGGTGCTGCTGCCGTGGCTGCCGCTGCTCATCACGACGCTGCGGTCGAGCGCCGCGGAGCTGGCCCCGCTGCTGATCCGCGAGGCGGGCCGGATCTTCCCGGGGCGGCTGGCCGCGCTGGACGCCTGGGTGCCGCCGTGGCGGACGCCCCCGGTCGCACCGGACGCCCACCGGGCGGGCCCCGGCGGGCACGCACCGCGCGGTGCGGCCCTGCTGCCGGCCCATCCGGCGACGTGCGACGCGGTGGCGGAGCTGCTGGGCTGCACGCAGGACTGGTCGGACACGGGCCGGTCCGGTGACCCGGGCGGCTCGGTCGCGGCGTCCGGAGCGGCGTTGCTGACCGCGCATCCGGCCGCCTGCGACGCGCTGGCCGGTCTGCTCGGGTGCGACGAGGGATGGGCCTCGGACGGCGGGGCCGGATCACCGGTCCGGGCGACCGCGCTGACGGCCCGTCATCCGGCAGCGGCGGCGGCGTGGGAGGCCGTGCTCGCGCGCGCGTGAGCACGGGGGCGGGTTCCGGCACGGCCGGGGCCCGCCGACGCCCGCTCCCGTGCCAAGATGATGTTCCGACCGGCGCTCACCCAGGTGTTCATCGCTCCGCAGCCTTGGGTGGCCCACGAGTTGATGACGGAGTGAGGCCGCATGACCTCCCTGAGCAGTGGCGAGAGCGCCGCCCACCCCGACCGGATCGACACGAGCAGGCCCCATCCGGCGCGGATGTACGACTACTTCCTCGGCGGGAAGGACAACTACGAGGTCGATCAGAGGGCCGCCGAGCAGTTCATGAAGGTGGCGCCCGAGGTGCGTGAGGGAGTTCTCGCCAACCGGCACTTCATGCACCGGGCGGTGCGGCACGTGGTGGCCGAGGGCGGCGTCCGCCAGATACTCGACGTGGGCACCGGTCTGCCCACCGAACCCAACGTGCACCAGATCGCGCGGTCCGTCGCGCCCGGTACCCGGGTCGCGTACGTCGACAACGATCCCATCGTCGCCACCCACTCGAGGGCCCTGGCGGACGACCCGGACACCGCCGTCGTCCTGGCCGACCTGCGCGACCCCCGTGCGATCCTCGACCATCCCGAGGTGCGCGCGGTCATCGACTTCGACCGGCCGGTGGCGCTGCTGCTGGTCGCCGTCGTGCACTTCGTGGCGGACGCGCAGGACCCGGCGGGCATCGTCGCCACGCTGCGCGACGCGCTGCCCGCCGGTTCCTACCTCGTCCTGTCGCACGCGACGGGCGACGTCCACGAGGACCGGCGCGAGGACGCGGCGGCCGTCTACAACCAGGCCACGGCGTCCCTCAACCTGCGTGCGCACGCGCAGGTCCTCGACTTCTTCGGGGACTTCGCGATGGTGGAGCCGGGGCTGGTCCGGGTCACCGACTGGCGTCCCGAGGAGGCACGGCTCCCCGACGCCCCGCCGATCGGCATCTACGGCGCGGTGGCGCGGAAGGACGCCTGACGACCGGCGGCGGCCCGGCCCCGTCCGGTGGGGCCGGCTATCCCTTCTGCTCCACCCGCACCCAGTCCACCTCGGCCTGTACTCCCCCGGCCGCGATCCGGTCCACGCTGGTCTGCGGCAGCCCCCAGTACGGGCTGGTGACCTGGTTCCAGCCCGCCGGGTAGGCGCCGCCGAGCGCGAGGTTCAGGATGACGTACTGGTCGTGGCCGAAGACCCAGGCGCCGCGCGTCGACTCCAGCTTGTTGCGGGTCGTCTCCTGGACCACCCGGCCGTCGACGGAGAACGTCATGCCCGTCGGCGTCCACTCCACCGCGTAGGTGTGCCACTGGTCGGCCCGGCCGCCGCCCGGGTACACCTGGCGTGCCCCGATGTTGCCGTCGGCCGAGTAGCCGGGGCCGTGCAGGGCGCTGCTGGTCCAGTCGCCGTAGCCGATGTTCTCCATGATGTCGGTCTCGCCGGAGGCCGGCCAGGACACGGAGGGGTCGTCGACGTTGCTGCCGAGCAGCCAGAAGGCGGGCCAGAAGCCGTCGCCGACGGGGAGCTTCATGCGGGCGCCGACCCGGCCGTAGGTGAAGTCGAACTTGGTGTTGGTGTCGATGCGGCCGGACGTGAAGTCGTAGGTGCCGCCGCCTGCTTTGGTGCAGCCCTTGCAGTGCTCGGCACGCAGGATCAGGGCGCCGTTCTCCAGGCGGATGTTGTCGGCCGAGTCGACGTAGGCCTGCGACTCGCCGTTGACGGAGCCCATCTCCGTGCCGGTGCGCACGACGCGCCACTTGCCGCGGTCCAGCGCGGCGGAGGTGAAGTCGTCGAAGAACGTGGTCCGGTAGGTGCCGGACTGTTCGCCGGGCAGCGCCGGGTAGGCGGCGGTCGCGCTGCCTCCGGTGCCCCAGACCTCGAACTCGTAGAGGGAGTAGCCGAACTGGGCGGTCGCGGGCGCCGGGTTGTAGAAGGAACGGCGTTCCTTGCCGAGCATGCGGACGTAGCGGCCGGTGACGGGCTGGGGCAGGCGCACGGTGTCGTGGCGGCCGGTGGCCTCGCCCGGGGACTCGACGTCGGCGCGACGGGCGGCGACCTCGTCGGCGGAGGGGCGGTACACGGTGCGCCAGGTGCGGCTGTCGTCGGAGACCTGGAGTTCGTAGTCGACGGCGTAGGCCGCCTCCCAGTACAGCTCGACCGTGTCGATGCTCGAGGTGGCGCCGAGGTCGACGGAGACCCAGCGGTCGGCGTTCCAGTCGCTGGACCAGCGGGTGGCGTCGCCCTTGAGGTCGGCGGGCCGGCCGCCGTCGGTGACGAACGCCGGTGAGTTGCCCGCGTGCTGGTAGACGTTCGAGTACGCCGGGTGGTTGAGGGCGAGGTTGGTGCGGGTGGTGGAGGCGGGAGCCGGTTCGCCGCCGTAGACCTTGAAGGAGTAGAGGGAGTAGCCGTAGGGGGTGGCGCGTTCGATGCCGCGCATGCGGACGTAGCGGGCCCGTACCTCCTGGGGGTAGGTGTGCGCGGTGACCGATCCGCCGGTGCCGGCGGTCTCGGTGTAGAAGGGCGTCCAGTCGGTGCCGTTCGCGGACGCTTCCAGTACGTATCTCTTGCCGTAGGCCGCCTCCCAGTCCAGCGTCACCCGGTCGACGCGGATCGTCGTCCCGAGGTCGACGCGGATCCAGGCGCCGTCGGTGAAGTCGCTGGACCAGCGGGTGCCGCCGTCGCCGTCGAAGGCGAGGCCGGGGGCGGTGCCGGCGTTCTCACTGGCCGAGGCGGTGACCGCGGCCGGGTCGGCGGCGTACGCGGTGGCCGCGCGGTCGGTGTCCCAGGCCGCCGCGGCGGCGGAGGGCTCGGCGGCGGCCGGGGTGGCGGTGGTGAGGGACGGGACCGCGGCCAGCAGGGCGAGGGTGGTCAGGGCGGTGAGGAGAGTGCGGGGGGTACGGGACGGCATGCGGCTTCTTCTCCTTGGGACGATTCAATGTCGTGCACCTGACAGAAGCGTTCGTGCGGGTGAACCGTGCACCGTGGTGGGCGCGGACTCCCGCATCCGCACCCACCACGGAGTCTCAGGCGGCCTTGCGCTCCCTCCCCCGTGCCCGGCCGATGATGTCCGCGTAGTGGTGTCCGCTGCCCTTGATGGTGCGGGCCTGCGTGGCGTAGTCGACGTGGACCAGGCCGAAGCGCTTGTCGTAGCCGTACGCCCACTCGAAGTTGTCCAGCAGCGACCAGGCGAAGTAGCCGGCCAGCGGGGCTCCCCTGCGGGCGGCGGAGGCGCAGGCCGCGAGGTGGGCGGTCAGGTACTCCTGGCGCTCGGGGTCGTCGATCGTGCCGTCGGGGCGGATCACGTCCGGGAAGGCGGAACCGTTCTCGGTGACGTACAGCTTGCGCGCCCCGTACTCCTCGGTCAGGCGCAGCAGCAGGTCCTCGATGCCGCCGGCGTCGATCTCCCAGTCCATGCCGGTGCGCGGGACGCCGACGCGGCGGACGGTGCGTACGTGCGGGGCGGGTCCGGTGGGGTCGTCGGCGACGGTCTGGGGGAAGTAGTAGTTGAGGCCCAGCCAGTCCAGTTCGGCGCCGATGAGCTTCATGTCGCCGGGGTGCTCGGGGAGTTCGACGCCGTAGAGCTCGCGCATGTCCTCGGGGAAGCCGCGGCCGTGGACCGGGTCCAGCCACCAGCGGTTGGTGTGGCCGTCCATGCGGCGGGCGGCCGCCAGGTCCTCGTCGCGGTCGGTGGCGGCGTGGATGGTGGAGAGGTTGTTGACGATGCCCACCTGGGCGTCCGGGGCCGCCGCGCGGATGGCCTCCATCGCCAGGCCGTGGCCGAGGAGCAGGTGGTAGGAGGCGCGGACGGCCGCGGTCAGGTCGGTCCGGCCGGGGGCCATCTTGCCCTCCAGGTGACCGATCCAGGCCGAGCACAGCGGCTCGTTGAGGGTGGCCCAGTGGCCGACGCGGTCGCCGAGGCGTTCGGCGACGACGGAGGCGTACGACGCGAAGTGCTCGGCGGTCGCCCGCTCCGGCCAGCCGCCCCGGTCCTCGAGCACCTGCGGCAGGTCCCAGTGGTAGAGGGTGACGGACGGGGTGATGCCGGCGGCCAGCAGGTCGTCGACGAGCCGGTCGTAGAAGGCCAGGCCCTTGGCGTTGACCGGGCCGTCGCCGCCCGGCACGACCCGCGGCCAGGCGACGGAGAGGCGGTAGGCGTTGGTGCCGAGCCGCCGCATCAGCTCGATGTCCTCGTGGGTGCGGTGGTAGTGGTCGCAGGCGACGTCGCCGTGGTCGTTGTTGTCGATCTTCCCGGGGGTGTGCGAGAAGGTGTCCCAGATCGACGGTGAACGTCCGTCCTCCGCCACGGCTCCCTCGATCTGGTACGCCGATGTGGCCGTGCCCCACAGGAAGTCGTCCGGGAGTGCGGCGAAGTCGATGGTCACGAAGGTCCTTTCGGGTTGGGGGTGAGAGTGCTGGGGCGTGCCGGTCACTTGACGGCTCCGGCCGTCAGGCCCGCCACCAGGTAGCGCTGGAGGAGCAGGAAGCCCGCGACCACGGGCACGCTCACGACCAGCGAGGCGGCCATGATCTGGTTCCAGTACACGTCGTTCTGCGTGGAGTAGCCCTGGAGTCCGACCGCGAGGGTGCGGGTGGCGTCGTTGGTCATGACGGAGGCGAAGAGGACTTCGCCCCAGGCGGTCATGAAGGCGTAGACGGCGACCGCGACGATGCCGGGGATCGCGGCGGGCACGACGACCTTGAACAGGGCGCGCAGCGGCCCGCAGCCGTCGACGAGGGCCGCCTCGTCCAGGTCGCGGGGTACCGAGTCGAAGTACCCGATCAGCATCCAGATGGAGAAGGGCAGGGAGAAGGTCAGGTAGGTGAGGATGAGGCCGCCGCGGGAGCCGAACAGGGCGATTCCGGTGGCGTTGCCGATGTTGACGTAGATCAGGAACAGGGGCAGCAGGAAGAGGATGCCCGGGAACATCTGCGTCGACAGGACGGTCACCGAGAAGACGCGCTTGCCGCGGAACTCGTAGCGGCTGACGGCGTAGGCGGCGAAGACCGCGATCACGACGGAGCAGACGGTCGCGGCGCCCGCCACGACGAGGGAGTTGAGGAAGTACTTCGCGAGCGGGACCGTCGACCAGATGTCGATGTACGGACGGATGGTCAGGTTGCTCGGCAGCCAGTGGAACTGGCTGGAGACGTCCTCGAGCGGCTTCAGCGAGCTGGAGACCATGACGTACACCGGCAGCAGGACGAAGCCGGTGAGCAGGGTGAGGAAGACGCGGCGCGTCCAGGTGAAGGAGCGCGGCGCCGCCATCGGGGACCTAGACATCGGCCGTCTTCCCTTCCTCGTGCTTCCGCGGTGCCCGTGGGGTCCTGGTGGCCCGGGAGGTCACGAACAGGTACACGCCCGTCACCAGCAGCAGGAAGAGCAGCAGCAGGACCGACATCGCGGAGCCGGCGCCGAAGTTCCAGGTGACGAACGACGACTGGTAGATGTGGATGGAGATCAGGTCGGCGGCCTCCGGCGCCGCCTTGCCGAACAGGACGAACGGCGTGTTGAAGTCGTTGAACGTCCACAGGAACAGCACCAGGACGAGGACCTGGTTGACGGGGCGCAGCGACGGCAGGGTGATCCGGCGGATCTGCTGCCAGACGCCGGCGCCGTCCAGGGCTGCGGCCTCGTACAGCTCCTTGGGGATGTTCTGGAGGCCGGCCATGACGATGAGGAAGGCGAACGGCCAGCCCTTCCACACCGATACGACGAGCAGCGCGACGAAGCTGTTGTCGCCGATCAGCCAGAAGGAGGGCTTGTCGGTGAGGCCCAGCTGGTCGTGCAGGACGTGGTTCACCAGGCCGTTGTCGTGCTGGAACATGAACGCCCAGGTGATGACGGCGGCGTAGACCGGCAGGGCGTACGGCACCAGGAAGATCGCGCGGAGCAGGCCACGGCCGCGGAAGGCGTCCTGCATGCAGATCGCGGCGGCGGTGCCGATCAGCCAGCACAGGCCGACGGAGAGGATCGTGAAGGCGCAGGTGACGAGGAAGGAGTGGAGCAGCGCCTCGCCGACGGGGGCGTCGAAGTCCACCGACATGGTGAAGTTGTCGAGCCCGGTCCACGGGGCGGTGGTCCAGTCGCGGATGTAGAACTGGGTGAGTTCCTTGAAGCTCATCACGATGCCGATGACCATCGGCACCAGGTGGACGAGGAGTTCGAGGAGCAGGGCCGGCAGGAGCAGCAGGTAGGGCAGGCCGATGCGGCGGATCCGCCCGGGACGGCGGCGGGGTCCGCGCGCCGTCCCGGGGGAGCTCTTGCCGACCGTCCGCTCGCCGGGCTGCGCCGCTGCGGTCGTGGTGGTCATGGCGAGGTCCGTGTCCGTGTCGGAGTCGGTGGGGCCGGTTCGAAGGCGAAGGTCCGGGCGCTCACTTGTTGGGCATCTGCTGCTGGGCCTTGGCGAGCTTCTCCTTGACGGACTCGGTGGTCACCTCGCGCCCGTTCGCGGCGTCGGCGAAGAGTTCCTTGACGGCGGTGCCGACCGCGGTCTCGAACTGCGACTCGTCGGGGACCTGGGGCAGGGCCGCGGCGCTGGTGGCGAGGGTCTCGCGCAGGACGGCGGTGCCCTGGGTGTTGAACGCCGGGTCGGACTGGGCGGCCTTGACCGGCGGGATGGAGCCGTACGCCTTGTTGAGGAGCTTCTGTTCGGCGTCGCTGGTCATGAACTTCACGAACTTCGTGGCACCGTCGAGGTTGTCGCTGTTCTTGAAGACGGCCATGTTGATGCCGGCGACCATGGAGTTGGTGGCCTTGCCGGCGCCCGGAGTGCCGGACGGGACGGGGGCGGGGGCGACGCCCCACTCGTCGTCCTTCATGCCCATGGTCTTGAAGGTGGCGGAGGCGGTCTGCCACAGCACCATGGCGGTCTTGCCCTTGGCGAAGTCGCTGAGGGACTGGTTCTGCGCGTACTCGGCGTTGCCGGGCGCGATGACCTTGTCCTCGGCCATCAGGTCGACGTACTGCTTCACGGCGGCGACGGCGCCGTCGGAGGTGAAGTCGGGCTTGCCGTCCGCGGTGAAGAAGTCGGCGCCGTGCTGCTTGGCGAGGACGAAGACCTGGTGGATGTTGTTGGACAGGTTGGAGCCCTCGGCGCCGAGAGCCCACTTGCCGTCCTTGGAGATCTTCTTGCCGGTCGCCACCAGCTCGTCCCAGGTGGCCGGGGGCTTGGTGACGCCGGCGTCGGCGAACATCTGCTTGTTGTAGTAGAGCGCGTAGGCCATCGAGTACAGCGGGACCGCGGCCGGGTCCTGGCCCTCGACGCCGGTGGAGCCGAGCGCGGAGTCGACGAAGCGGTCCTCGCCGCCGATCTTCTCGAAGTTCTTGGCGTCCCAGGGCAGCAGGGCGCCGGTCGCCTGGAGGGAGGCGCTCCAGGTGTTGCCGATGTTCAGGACGTCGGGGCCCTGTCCGGAGGTGGTGGCGGTGAGGATGCGGTTCAGCAGGTCGGACCAGGGCACGACCTCCAGCTTCACCTTGATGCCGGTCTCCTTCTCGAACTTGTCGAGTTCGGGCTGGAGGACCTTCTTGTCGACCTCGACGCTGGCGCCCTGGTTGGAGGCCCAGTAGGTGAGTTCCTTCGGCGAGTCGTTGGATCCGCCGCCCGAGGAGGAGCCTCCTCCGCAGGCCGTGGCGGCGAGTGCGAGAGACAGGGTGACGGCGCCTACGGCCGCGGCTCGGATGCTGCGCATGGCTCCTGGGTTCCTTCCGGGAGTCGGTCGGGAAGTGTCCCGACGGCGGCCTCGGTTGTTTCCTTCCCGAGGCCCCTCATGGCTTAATTTAGGACGTGAGTTAAACCCCGAGAGAAAGACTCGTCAAGGTCCCGCGCACGTTCGAGGGGCGTGCGGGGGCGGGAAAGAAGGGGGCCTGATGGCCAGGCACGGCGGGCGCACGGTCCGTGACCTGCGGCGGGAGAGCCGCAGCGCCGTTCTGCAACGGTTGTATTTCGACGGGCCGATGAGCCGGCTCGCGCTGGGCTCGGCGGCGGGCCTGAGTTCGGGGTCCGTCAGCAACGTCGTCGCGGAGCTGATGGCCGACGGGCTGGTCGAGGAGGCGGGCAGCCTCGGCGCGGACGGCGGCCGCACGCGCACCCTGGTCCGCGTCGCGGCGGACCGGGGACGCCTCGTCGGCGTCGACGTCGGCGAGACCCGCGTCCGCGTCGAGCTGTTCGACCTCTCGATGTCCGAACTGGCGCGCACGGAGCGCGTACTGCCCGGACACGGCTCGCGCTCCTACGACGTCGGCGTCGTCGCCGGGCACATCCTCGACGGCGTCGCGGAGGTGCTCGGCGCCGACGGCACCGCCCGGGGGGCCGGTGAGCTGCTGGGCGTCGGCATCGGTGTCCCCGGCATCGTCGAGCGCACCGCCGCGGGCACTCTGGTGCACGGCCAGACCGTCGGCTGGGACGCGGTCCCGCTGGAGGCGCTGCTGCGCGGCTCGGGCCGGCTGCCCGGACACGTGCCGCTGTTCATCGAGAACGGCGCCAGGACGCTGGGGCAGGCCGAGATGTGGTTCGGCGGCGGACGCGGTGCCCGCAACGCCGTGGTGGTGCTCTTCGGTTCCGGGGTCGGCGCGTGCGTCGTCACCGACGAGGTGGAGCAGGGGCGTGCGGTGGAGTGGGGGCACCTGACCGTACAGGTGCGGGGGCGGCGGTGCCGGTGCGGGGCGCGGGGGTGCCTGGAGGCGTACGCCGGTGCGGAGGCGCTGCTCGCGCGGTGGCGGGAGGCGGGCGGTCAGCCGCCGCCCGGCGCCGACGAGGAGGCCGCGCTCACCGCCCTGCTGTCCGCCGCCCGGCCCGGGGGCGGGGGCGCACCCGACCCGGTGGCGGCGGAGGTCCTCGCGGAGACCGCCGAGTACCTGGGCGCGGGGCTGGCCGACCTCGTCAATCTCTTCCAGCCCGAGCGGATCCTGGTGGGCGGCTGGGCGGGGCTCCAGCTCGGCCCGGCCTTCCTGGAGTCCGTGCGGGCCCACACCCTGGCCCACGCCCTGCGGCACCCGGCCGGACGGGTGGGCATCGCGCTGGGCCGTCTGGGCCCCGACGCGGTGACGGTGGGCGCCGCGACCCTGCCGCTGGCGGCGTTCTTCGCCCGCGGCGGGCGGCGGGTGCCGGCCGACTCGCCCGCACCGGCGCCCGCGTGGCGGGCGGCCCTCGGGGGGAGGCTGGCGGGGCAACGTCCCTGACACCGGGCCCCGGGCCGCTACGCCGAGTCCCGCACCACCAGCTCCGGGTCGAAGATCACCGACGTGGGTGCGGTGCGTGCGCCCTTGATGTGGTCGTCGAGGAGGCGTGCCATGGTGGCCGCCATCTCCTCCACCGGCTGCCGGACCGTGGTCAGCCGGGGCCGGCAGGTGACGGCCACGCTGGAGTCGTCGAAGCCGACGACCGCGACGTCCTGCGGCACCCGGCGTCCGTGGTCGCGCAGCGCCTGGACGGCGCCCTGGGCCATCAGGTCGTTGGCGGTGAACACGCCGTCGGTGTCGGGGTGCTCGGCGAGCAGCGCCGTCATCGCGGCCATGCCGCTGTCCACGGTGAAGCCGCCCTCGGTCACCGGTACGTAGGGGTGTCCGTGCCGCGCCAGGGTGTCACGGAAGCCGGCCAGGCGTTCCTGGCTGGCCGCCACCGCCAGCGGGCCCGCGACGGTGGCTATCCGACGGCAGCCCCGCTCCAGCAGGTGCTCGGCGGCGAGCCGGCCCCCGTCGCGGTGGGCGAGGTCGACGTAGCTGAGCGGCACGGGGCGGCCCGGACGGGCGAAGAGCACCGCGGGCAGTCCCGCGCCGGCGAGCAGTGCGGGCAGCGGGTCGTCGGGGTGCGTGGACACCACCAGCGCACCGTCCGCGCCGCCCTGTCTGAGGTACGCCACGACCTCCTGCCTGGCCTCGGGCGTCTCGGCGAACATCAGCACCGGATGCATCCGGCGCGGCCGGAGGTGACCGACCACGCCGCCGACGACGCGGCCGAAGAACGGGTCGGCGAACACCCGCGTGGCGAACGCGTTCTGCTCCGTGTCCGAGGCGTCGCCCGCGCCCGAGACGACCAGGGCGACGGTCGTGGTGCGCCGGGTGACCAGTTGCCTGGCGGCCTGGTTGGGCGCGTACCCGGTGCGTTCGATGGCCCGGCGGACCAGGTCCTGGATGGCCGGGTCGACGTTGCGGACGCCGTTGACCACCCGCGAGACGGTGGCCCGGGAGACGCCGGCCTCCCGGGCCACGTCCTCGAGGGTCGGGGCCTGTCTGCTCATCCCCGCACCCTAACCGTCGAGGTCCGGCGGGTGGTAGAGCGCTCTCCGCGTGGTGGGCGCTCCCCTGCCTCACTCGTCGGGCGCCCGCACCACCTCCAGGTCAGCGGCCAGCGGCACGTCCCCCGCCGACCTCCCGGCCAACACCCACCAGTGCCCCGTCTCCGTGCGCCAGGCGTGCTCCGCCACCGACCAGTGGCACAGCGCCCGCGCCGGGACCCGCACCGTCGCCGTCACCGCCTCCCCCGGGCGTGCCCGCACCGCCGCGTACCCGGCGAGCCACCGTACGGGACGGTCGAGCGCCGAGGCGGGCCGCGCGAGGTACACCTGCACGACCTCCCGGCCCGCCCGCGCACCGGTGTTGCGCACCCGGACGCGCACGGTGAGGTCGTCCCCCGGCACCGACCCCACCGTCGCCGTCGCCGTCGTCGGGGCGGTCAACTCGTCGTAGGCCCAGGTGGTGTAGCCGAGTCCGTGGCCGAACCAGTAGGCGGGCGTGTGCCGGTGGCGCAGCCAGCCCCGGTATCCGAGGTGCAGTCCCTCGTCGTAGGCGAGGCGGCCGCCGTCCGGGCGGGTGCGGGTGACCGGGGCGTCGGCGAGGGCGGCCGGCCAGGTGGTGGGCAGCCGTCCGCCCGGCTCGGCGCGCCCGAAGATCACGTCGGCGAGTCCGGCACCGCCCTCCTGTCCGGGGAACCAGGCCAGCAGGACCGCGCCCACCCGCTCCCGCCAGGGCAGCTCCACCGGGCCGCCGCTGTTGACGACGGCGACGGTGCGCGGGTTGGCGGCCGCCACGGCGCGGACCAGCGCGTCCTGGGTTGCGCCGAGCGCCAGGTCCGTGCGGTCGTAGCCCTCCGACTCCCCGTGCTCGGTGGTGCCGACGACCACGACGGCCGCGTCCGCCTCGGTGGCCGCGCGGGCGGCCTCGGCAAGTGACGCGGTGACGTCCGGGGCCGGCGGGGCCGCGACGACGACGGTCGCCCGGCCGGTGCCGGGCGCCAGCTCCCGGCGGGCCACCAGGAGCGCGTCCCGCCCGGTCGCGAGGTCGGCGCCGGCGTACTGGGTGGGCGGGTTGACGTGCACCACCGCCGGGTCGTCGGTGACGGGCGGGAAGTCGCCCTCCAGGAGGACGCGTCCGTCCAGGGTCAGGCTCATGCGGCCGAAGCCGGCCACGCCCAGGGTCCAGCGGCCCGCGATGCGGGGGCGCACCCGGGCGCCGATCTCGACGGTGTGCGCGCCCGGCACGAGGCGGGGCTCGAGCAGCCGCCCGTCCAGACGCCGTTCGGCGTACAGCTCGCGGCCGTCCGCGTCGAGCATCCGCAGCAGGACGCCGGGCAGGCCGGAGCGCGGGTCGGTGCAGGTCTCCTGGTCCAGTGGGGGTGCGGGGCCGTCGGGTCGGGGGCCCGGGACGTGGACGACTCGGGCCCGGCCGCGCAGGGCGGCCCGGATGCCGTCGAGGACGGACACCTCCTCCCCCGGGAAGACGCCCGCGCTGCCGCCGCCCTGGGTGCGGGTCCGCGCGGCGCGGGCGCCGATCACGGCGACCGTCCCGAGGCGCTCGGCGTCCAGGGGCAGGACGTCCCTGTTGGCGAGCAGGACGGTGCCGGCGGCGACGGCGCGGCGGACCAGGGCCCGGACGTCACGGGTGGCTGACGCCGCGCGGGCCGACGGGCGTTCCGCAGCAGGCGAGTGTTCCGCAGCAGGCGGGCGCTCCGCGGCACGCGGGGCGTCCGTCGTCAGCGGCCGGAGCGCGTCGCGGGTGGCTGACGGCGCGCGGGCCGAGAGGCGTTGGGTGCCGCGCGGCTCGCCCGTCGGCAGTGGCCGGGGCGAGTCCTGGCCGCCCAGCGCGCCCAACCAGGCCGCGAGCCGCAGCAATCGCCGTGCCTTGTCGTCGACGGCCGCCTCGGGCACGTCGCCGTCGGTCACCGCCCGGGCCAGCGCCTCGCCCCAGGGCCCGTCGGGTCCCGGCATGGCGAGGTCGAGGCCGGCGCGGCCCGTGTCCACGGTGTCGCGCACGGCTCCCCAGTCGGAGACGACGACGCCGTCGAAGCCCCACTCGCTCTTCAACGGGTCGGTGAGCAGGGCGTGCGCGGTCATGGTGGTGCCGTTGACCGCGTTGTACCCCGCCATGACGAGCCGCACCCCGGCCGCCACCGCCGCCTCGAAGGGCGCGAGGTAGACCTCCCGCAGCGCCCGTTCACCCACCCGTACGTCGACGGTGAGGCGGTCGGTCTCGGAGTCGTTGGCCACGTAGTGCTTGGCGGTGGCCGCCACACCGTGGGCCTGGACACCCCGGATCAGCGCGGCACCGATACGGCCGGTGAGCTCGGGATCCTCGGAGAGGCACTCGAAGTGCCGGCCGCCCAGCGGACTGCGGTGCAGGTTCAGGGTCGGGGCGAGGAGGACGTCCACCCCCTTGCGCCGGGCCTCGGCGGCGAGCAGACCGCCGAGGCGTTCGACGAGGGCCTCGTCCCAGGTGGCGGCGAGCGCCGAGGCCGAGGGCAGCAGGACGGAGGTGATCCGCTCGTCCCAGGCCTCGCCCCGTACGCCCGCCGGGCCGTCCGACATCACCAACTTCCGCAGGCCCACCGCCGGTTCCGCCTGCGTACGCCAGGTCGTGGCGCCGGTCAGCAGCAGCGCGCGGGCGCTCGGAGTCAGTTTGCCGAGCAGCCGGTCGATCTCTTCGTCGCTCGCCCCCACCTGGGCGACCTCCTCTCGTCTCGTCGTCCCCGCGACGTCAGCTGTAGACGCCGAACTCGTACAGCGAGTAGCCGTAACCCGTGCCGCGTGCCGTCCCGTTGACGCGTACGTAGCGGCCGGTACCGGTCACGTCGAGGGTGTCGACGCCGCCGTTGCCGTCGGTCACCGTGGACACGGTCCGCCAGTTCTGCCCGTCGTCGGAGGTCTGGACGGTGTAGGCCCTGGCGTACGAGGCCTCCCAGTACAGCTGGACGTGCCGGAAGGCGGTGCGCGTGCCCAGGTCCACCTGGAGCCACTGCGGATCGCTCCAGTCGCTGGCCCACCGGGTGTCCGGGTTGCCGTCGACGGCGTTGGCGGCGGTGCAGGGGCAGTCGCCGTAGCTCGGCTGGAAGGAGGAGGCGGTGGCCGGTCTACCGAGGGCGACGTTGGTGCCGTCGACGGCGGGCGGCACGACCCGCGCCGAGAGGGTCTCCACGCCGACGTTGCCCTTGCCGTCGGTGGCCTTGACGTACAGCTTCCAGACGCCGGGCCGGTCGGGGGCGGTCACCCTGAGGCGTCCGCCGCCGAGGTCGGTGAAGGGCAGCGGGGTCAACTGCTTGCTCTGGTCGATGTAGTTGCTGCTGGCCAGCACCTCGTACGCGATCGGGTCACCGTCCGGGTCGGCGGCGCGCACGGTCAGGACCAGGTCCTTGCCCGCCTGCACCTGGCCCGCGTCGCCCTCGACGCCGAAGCCGGAGACGACGGGCGGGGTGTTGTCGCGCGAGGTGTCGCCGCCGTAGGCCCGCTTCACGGCGTAGTACGACAGCCGTTTCTGCCCGGCCGGAAGCAGGTTGAACCAGATGCCGCCGAAGTCGTACTCGGTGCCGTAGTGGAACAGAGTCGCGCCGAGGGCGACGCCCTGGTGGCCGGTGACGCAGTTCCAGGCGTCGGTGTAGCCCTGCGCCTTGGCCTGGTCGGTGGGTTCCCTCGGTACGCCGTTGGCGTCGTCCGGCACCTCCCACTCGCCGGCCGGTCCGGACTCGGTGACGATGTACGGCTTGGTGTAGCCGCCCTGTTCCCACGCGGAGCGCACGTCGCACACGGCGTCGTAGGAGTTGACGGCGTACAGGTCGAGGTCGGGGGCGTTCTTCTTGTAGTACGGCCAGGCGCCGACCCAGGCGTCGGTCGAGGTGACGGGGTGGTTCGGGTCGACGGCGTGGATCTTCTTGGTGACGTCGTTGACGAAGCTGGTGTAGGCGTCGCGCTGGCGCTCCAGCTCGTCGCCGCCGTAGCAGTTCTGGAGGCCGAGCACAGACTCGTTGCCCACGTTCCACATCAGGACGCCGGGGTGGTCCTTGTACTCCTGCACCCAGCGCGGGAACTCGGCGAGCATCTGGTCCTTGTACGCGGTGTCGGTCAGGTAGTCGACGCAGCCGCCGCTGCCCGGGCCGCCGCCGGGCTGGAGCCAGAAGCCCGCGACGACCTTGACTCCGTGGGCGGCGGCGGAGTCGAGGAGCGGGCGGCTGCTCGCGTCGGTGCCCCAGGTGCGGATGGTGTTGACGCCCATGGACGCCAGGTCGGGCATGTACCGGTCGGCGTCGGCGGGGGACGGGCCCCAGGTGAGGCCCTTGACCGTGTACGGGCTGCCGTCGACGGTCAGTTGCCAGTCGCCCTGGCTGCCGGTGACCTTCACGACGCTGCCGGCGGCGTGCGCCTGTGTCGCGGGGAGGGCGGTGAGGGCGCCGACCGTGAGCAGGCCGGCGGTCAGGGGGGCGGTGAGTCTACGGGCGGGGCGTCGTCTCAAGGGGGTGTGACTCGTGGGGGTGTGACTCATGAAGGTGTGTCTCCGGTCTGCGGGTTCGCGGGGGGGGAGAGGAGGGCGGCCCGGCCGTGGCGGGGCGTGGACGGCCGGGCCGGTCCGAGGGGCGGGGAGGGCCGGGTCAGGGCAGTTCGTAGTCCTCGTTCAGTGCGGCACCGGCCTCCGGGTGGGTCTGGTCGTAGCCGCGCGCGTCGCACTGCAGCCCGCCGACGATGCAGTGGCCGACCATGGCGGCGAGGGTCGGCTCGTCCCAGGCGTTGAAGAAGTCGTAGTGCCACGAGTAGCTCGCGCCACTGGCCAGTCGCACCTGGGAGAGGTCGCCGTTGACCGGGAAGGCCATCTTGAACTCGATCATCGGCAGGGCGACCGGGTGGTCGGCCGGGCAGATGTTGTTGTTGGTCCCGGGGTTGACCACGGGGTACGCCATGTGGCTCTTGTGGTCCGGCGTGTCCAGGTTCCTGCCGTCCCAGCAGCTGGGGGCCTGGAAGCGGATGTTGACCTGCACGTCCTGGCGTTCCGGGCAGTCGGCCGGGAAGTCGACGTTGAAGAAGCTGTCGCCGCACTCCCAGCCCTCGACGAACCCGGGGTGGTCGCGGAATTCCCGGGCGCTCTGCATCGGGCTGGCGACGACGTAGCGCAGTCCCTTCGGGAAGGGCCGCACGCTGGTGTAGTCGGTGACGCCGGCCTTGTAGTAGATGGTCTGCGGGCCGACCGGGAGCACCGGGTGGTCGCCGTCGTACATGGTCGGCATCCAGTAGCCCGAGCGGTCGCCGGGCGCGAGACAGGTGGTGGAGCCGGCGTCGAGCGAGGCCGTGGTGCTGTACGCGTCGGTCGTCGTGTTGCCCATGAACGTGTGGTCGTGGGACTTGCCGGGCTGCTGCGGGAAGACGATCGGGTCGTCGGGTGCGGTGTGACTGACCGAGCAGTTGGCCTGGAACTCGTGGAAGTAGCGGTGCGGCGGCTCCTGCGTGGACGGGGTGACACCGGTGACCGGCGGGTTCGCGGGGATGTAGCCGTCACCGTCCGGGTCCTCGGGCGAGGCGGCGGTCGAGACCGCCATGGTGTGTCCGGAGTACGCGGCGTGGGCCGGGGCGGACGCGGCAGGGGTGTCCGCGTTGGCGGCGACCGTGCCGATGCCGATCGAGGTCAGCAGTAACGCGCTCGCGACGAGGGCGCCGGACAGAACTTTCGATCTCCGTGGCATGGAGACCTCCTGAGAAGGTCGGGGAAATTCTCGGAGAGCGCTCTCCCAAATCGGAGTGTTGAGGGCACGAGGGGTGGGTGTCAAGGGATTCGACGGACTCGACATCCGGCACGCCAACACGGCCCGCGTCCCCACTTGTTGAACACAGCGCACGAGAAGCGGTCGCAACTCTTGACGTGTCCGTGCGGACGGATGAAGAGTGCACTCCCAGAGAGCGCTCCCCCACCCCCACTGCGTTCACTTCCCGAACAAGGAGAGCCACCCCCCATGCCCTCTTCCCCCACGCACTCCCCTACGCCCGAGCACTCCGGGCCGCGCCGCCGCAGCCTCCTCGGGGCGGCCGCGGCGGCACCCGTGCTGGCCTCACTCGCCGGCGCGGGAACCGCCTCCGCCGCACCGTCCCCTGCTTCCGCCGCGACGTCCGCCGGCTCCGCCGCCGCCGGACCCCGCGCGCTGCCCGGCGGCGGCGATCTGGGGCCGAACGTCATCGTCTTCGACCCGTCCACGGCGAACATCCAGGGCCGGCTGGACGAGATCTTCAAGCAGCAGGAGTCGGCCCAGTTCGGCACCGGCCGTTACGCGCTGCTGTTCAAGCCCGGCACCTACAACGGGCTCAACGCCCAGCTCGGCTTCTACACCTCGATCGCGGGCCTCGGCCTCTCCCCCGACGACACCACCATCAACGGCGACGTCACGGTCGACGCCGGCTGGTTCGACGGCAACGCCACGCAGAACTTCTGGCGTTCGGCGGAGAATCTCGCCCTGGTCCCGGTCAGCGGCACCAACCGCTGGGCGGTCTCGCAGGCGGCGCCCTTCCGGCGCATGCACGTGCGCGGCGGCCTCAACCTCGCCCCCGACGGCTACGGCTGGGCCAGCGGCGGCTACATCGCCGACAGCCGGATCGACGGCGAGGTCGGCCCGTACTCGCAGCAGCAGTGGTACACCCGGGACAGCTCGGTCGGCGGCTGGCTCAACGCCGTCTGGAACATGGTGTTCTCCGGCGTGGAGGGCGCGCCCGCGCAGAGCTTCCCCGAGCCGCCGTACACCACGCTGGAGACCACGCCCGTCTCCCGTGAGAAGCCGTTCCTGTACCTCGAGGGCGACGAGTACCGCGTCTTCCTCCCGGAGAAGCGCACCGGCGCCCGGGGCGTCTCCTGGGGCAACGGCACCCCGCGTGGGACCTCGCTGCCGCTGTCCCAGTTCTACGTGGCCAGGCCGGAGGACTCGGCGGCCACCCTCAACCAGGCGCTGGAGGAGGGCCTGCACCTGCTGCTGACCCCGGGGATCTACCACGTCGACCGGACCGTCGACGTCAAGCGCGCGGGCACGGTCGTCCTCGGTCTCGGCTACGCCACGCTCATCCCCGACAACGGTGTCACCGCGTTGAGGGTCGCCGACGTGGACGGCGTACGACTCGCCGGATTCCTCGTCGACGCGGGGCCGGTCAACTCCGCGACGCTGCTGGAGGTCGGGCCCGAGGGCGCGTCCGCGGACCACTCGGCCAACCCGACCACCGTGCAGGACGTGTTCGTCCGGATCGGCGGTGCGGGTCCCGGCAAGGCGACCACCAGCCTGGTCGTCAACAGCCGGCACACGATCGTCGACCACACCTGGGTGTGGCGCGCCGACCACGGCGACGGCGTCGGCTGGGAGACCAACCGCGCCGACTACGGCGTGGTCGTGAACGGCGACGACGTACTGATCACCGGCCTGTTCGTCGAGCACTTCAACAAGTACGACGTGCAGTGGAACGGCGAGCGCGGCCGCACGGTCTTCTTCCAGAACGAGAAGGCGTACGACGCCCCCGACCAGGCCGCGATCCAGAACGGCTCGATCAAGGGCTACGCCGCCTACAAGGTCGGCGACGACGTCACCGAGCACGAGGGCTGGGGCCTGGGCAGCTACTGCTACTACAACGTGAACCCGTCCATCGTGCAGCACCACGGCTTCGCCGCGCCGAACCGCTCCGGGGTGCGCTTCCACGGGCTGCTCGTGGTGTCGCTGGGCGGCCAGGGGCAGTACGAGTGCGTCATCAACGACACGGGCGCGCCCACGTCGGGGACGGACACCGTGCCGTCGAAGGTCGTCCAGTACCCCTGAGCCGTGATGCCCCGGGCGCCCCTGAGCAGGGGTGCCCGGGCGGGCGGGGGCGGCCGTCTCGTGGAGCTCGCAGGTCTCGGTTGCGGCCGCTCATCCGGCGTCGCCCGGGGTCGCGTTCGGCATACCCGGTGACTGGGCGATCTCCCGTTCGGCGGCTTCGATCAGGGCCAGTGCGGCTTCGGCCGCGGCCGTCGGGTCGCGGGCCTCGACGGCCCGCACGATGGCGCGGTGCCCCGGCAACGAGGCCTCCACCGCTCCCGGGGTCTGCGTGCTGATGAGGAAGCTGTGCTCCAGGGCGATCTCGACGGCCCGGCCGAGTGAGCCGAGGAGACGGTTGCCGCTGGCGGCGAGCAGGGCCCGGTGGAAGGCGAGGTCGGCCTCGACGTAGCCGCTGCGGCCCGGTGCCGCCGCCGCGGCCTCCATGGCGGCCAGCGACTCGTGCAGGACTCGCAGGTCGTCGGGTCCGGCACGGTGTGCGGCGAGCCGGGCCGCCTTCGGCTCGACGATCAGGCGCAGTTCACCCGTGTCGCGCAGCAGGGACGCGGCGTCCCCGTCCTGCTTCCAGCGCAGGACGTCCCGGTCGAGATGGTTCCAGTGTTCCGGAGGCAGCACCCGGGTGCCGGTGCGCGGTCGTACGCGCAGCATCCCCTTGGCCATCAGCGCCTTGACCGCTTCTCGCACCACCCCGCGGCTGACGCCGAGTTCGGCCGCGAGCGCGTCCTCGACGGGCAGCGGGTCCCCCGGGTTCCAGACGCCGCCCACCACGCGCCGCCCGAGCTCGTCGACCACACGCTGGTGCGTGGTCGGGAAGTGTTCCACGATCTCTGCCCGCCCCCTGGACGCCATTCATCGAATCATTTAATGATTGTGGCACAGGGTATGGCCCACGGTCCCTCACCCGAGAACGCCCCTGCGTGAGACGGACGACGCCACAGCCGACGGGAGTGACCGCATGACCGACGGGCAGAGGACGAACCGACGCAGCCAGGCCTGGTTCGGCGCACGGGGCCGCAGCGGGATGATCTACCGCTCCTGGATGCGCAACCAGGGGTTCGGGCACGAGGTGTTCGACGGGCGTCCCGTCATCGGCATCGCGACCAGTGCCTCCGAACTGGCTCCGTGCAACGCCCATCTGACCCGCGTCGCCGAAGCCGTCAAACGCGGCGTGTGGCAGGCGGGCGGGCTGCCACTCCAGTTCCCCACCATGGCCACCGGCGAGACCCTGATGCGCCCCACTGCCATGCTGTACCGCAACCTGATGGCCATGGAGGTCGAGGAGCTGATCCGGGCCAATCCGCTCGACGGCGTCGTGCTGCTGTCCGGCTGCGACAAGACGACCCCCGCCATGCTGATGGGCGCCGCCAGCGTCGACCTGCCCGCCGTGATGGTCACCGGCGGGCCGATGCTCAACGGCAAGTACCGGGGGCAGGACGTGGGCTCCGGCACCCACGTGTGGAAGTTCGAGGAGGACCTCAAGGCCGGCCGGATGACGGAGGAGGAGTGCTTCTTCTCGGAGGGCTGCATGGCCCGCTCGAACGGGCACTGCATGACGATGGGGACCGCCTCGACGATGGCGTGCGTGGCGGAGGCGCTCGGCATGCAGCTGCCGGGCTCGGCGGCCTGGCCCGCGGTCGACTCCCGCCGGATGGAGACCGCGCAGGCGGCCGGGCGGCGCATCGTGGGGATGGTGGAGGAGGAGCTGCGCCCCTCGCGGATCCTCACCCGGGAGGCGTTCGAGAACGCCGTCCGGGTCAACGCGGCCATCGGCGGCTCCACCAACGCCGTCATCCACCTCACCGCCCTCGCGGGGCGCGTCGGCGTCGAGTTGGACCTGTCGGACTTCGACGACCTGGCCCGCGCGGTGCCGACCCTGGTCAATCTGATGCCCAGCGGCGCGTACCTCATGGAGGACTTCTGCTACGCGGGCGGCCTGCCGGCCGTCCTGGCCGAGCTGCTCGCGGGCAAGCTGCTGCACGGCGACCAGATCACGGTCACCGGACGCACCGTCGCCGACAACACGGAGCACGCCGAACGCGTCGGCTCCGACGTCATCACCCCTCTCGACGCCCCCTTCCAGCCCGCCGGCACCGGCATCGCCGTGCTCCGGGGCAACCTGTGCCCCGACGGCGCCGTGATCAAGCAGTCCGCCGCGTCGCCCCACCTGCTCACCCACCGCGGCCCGGCGCGCGTCTTCGACTCACCGGAGGCCTACCACGAGGTGGCCGACGACCCGGACCTCGACGTCGACGAGAACACCGTCGTCGTCATCCGCAACGCCGGTCCCAAGGGGTACCCCGGGATGCCGGAGGTCTCCAACGTCCCGCTCCCCGCCAAGCTGCTGAAAGCCGGCGTCAAGGACATGGTGCGGGTCTGCGACGGCCGGATGAGCGGCACGGGGTACGGGACGGTGGTCCTGCACGTGGCGCCCGAGGCCGCCGTCGGCGGACCCCTCGCCCTGGTGCGCGACGGCGACCCCGTCGTCCTCGACGTCCCGAACCGCACCCTGCACCTGGACGTGGACGACGCCGAGCTCACTCGGCGCCGACAGCTGTGGAGGGCATCCGCCGAGCAGCACGGCAGCGGCTACACCTGGCTCTACACGCAGCACGTGGAACAGGCCGACCGGGGCGCCGACTTCGGCTTCCTGCGCGGAAGCCGCGGCCACGAGGTCCCCCGCGACTCCCACTGAGGCACGCCTCGGGCCACCGCACTCTTCCGAACCCAGGAGAGCATCGATCGTGGAATCGGCAGCAGCACGCCCTCGTCCGGTCCTCACCGGCTCCTGTGTCCTGCCCAAGGACGCCGACCGCGCGGCCCTCGTCGCACGCGTCCACGCCCCGGAATGGGACGGGCCGTGTGTGGCCGCGGTGCGCGGGGAGCAGGTCGTCGACCTGACGGCCGTCGTTCCCACCGTCTCCGACCTCATGGAACGCGACGACGCGGCGGCCGTCGTCCGCGAGGCCGACGGAGGACGCGTCTGGCGGCTGGACGAACTGCTCGAGGCACCCCACGGCCGTCGTGACGTTCCTCATCTGCTCGCGCCCGTCGACCTTCAGGTGATCAAGGCCGCCGGTGTGACCTTCGCCGGGAGCCTGCTGGAACGCGTCATCGAGGAGCGCACGGGCGGCGACCCGGCGCGGGCCACCCGGGTACGGGCCCGTGTCGAGCGGGCGGTGGGCGGCGCGCTCGGCGGTGTCCGTCCCGGATCGCCCGAGGCGGACCGGGTGAAGGAACTGCTCGTCGCCGAGGGTCTGTGGTCGCCGTACCTGGAGGTCGGCATCGGGCCGGACCCGGAGGTCTTCACCAAAGCGCCGGTCCTGTCCGCGGTCGGCGTCGGCGCCGACATCGGAGTGCTCGGCGCCTCGGTGTGGAACAACCCCGAGCCCGAGGTCGTCCTCGTCGTGGACTCGCGCGGCCGTGTACGCGGTGCGACGCTCGGCAACGACGTCAACCTCCGCGACGTCGAGGGACGCTCCGCGCTGCTGCTGGGCCGTGCCAAGGACAACAACGCCTCGTGCGCGATCGGCCCGTTCGTCCGCCTCTTCGACGACGGTTTCGACCTCGACACCGTCCGCGGGCTCGACGTCGGCCTGCGGATCGACGGCCCGGAGGGCTACGCACTGCACGGCAGCAGCTCCATGCGCGAGATCAGCCGCGACGTCCTGGACCTGGTGGCCGCCACGCACGGTCCGCACCACCAGTACCCCGACGGCTTCGTGCTGTTCACCGGGACGCTGTTCGCCCCCACCGAGGACCGACGGGCACCGGGGTCGGGCTTCACCCACGAGCACGGCGACGTCGTACGCATCTCCAGTCCGCGACTCGGCACGCTGCTCAACACCGTCGTCACCAGCGAGCAGGCCGCGCCGTGGACGTTCGGCGTGCGCGCGCTGACGCGCAGCCTCGCCCGGCGCGGCGTGCTGTGAGCCACCGGGGCCTCAAGCGGCTCCCGGCGGACGGTCCCGCTCCCGGACGATCACCGACCGCAGGCGTCGCGTGTGGTCCGGGTACCGTGCGGCCCCGGTCAGCCCGACCCTGGCGACGAGGCGGTGATCCGCGCTGGAGGCGGCCAACCGCAGTTCCAGCTCGCCGGGTTCGACCACGCGCCGGCCGTCGCGTCCGGTGAAGGAGGCGAGGTCGGCCGGGACCGTGGCACGCAGACGTACGGCCTCGCCCGGCTCCAGGCCGACCCGGGCGTAGCCGACGAGGCGCTCGACCGGCTGGACGACGGAGGCGACGGGATCGTGCAGGTACAGCTGGACGACCTCGGTTCCGGACCGTTCGCCCGTGTTGCGGACGGTGAAGGCAAGACGGAACTCGCCGTCCGTCGGCGCCTCCCGCACGTCGACCGTCAGGTCGGTCCAGTCGAAGCGCGTATAGGACAGGCCGTGGCCGAAGGCGAACGCGGGCGTCGGATCGACGTTCGACACCGGGCCGGCGTGGGCGAGCCGCGCGCCGAGGTAGGTGGCCGGCTGCGAACCGGGCCCGCTGGGCACGCCGACCGGAAGCCGCCCGGAGGGATTGACGCGGCCACTGAGCACACCGGCGATCGCGTGCGTGCCCTCCTCTCCCGGGAAGAAGGACTGCACGATCGCGGCGCACTCCCCCACGGCACGGCCGAGCGCGTACGGCCGCCCCGCGAGCAGCACGGCGACCACGGGGGTCTCCTGGTCGAGCAGGGCGTCGAGCAGCTGTTGCTGCGCCCCCGGCAGCGCCAGCGTCTCGGCGTCGCACCCCTCACCGCTGGTGCCCCTCCCGAAGAGCCCGGCGCGGTCCCCGAGCACCACGACGGCGATGTCGGCCTGGCGTGCCGCGCGTGCGGCCTCCGGGATGCCGGTGAGCTCCCCGTCGTCGATCCCGGTGCCCCGGGAGAGCGTGATCTCGGCCTCGGGGAACTCTGCGGCGAGGGTGTCGCGCAGCGTCGGCAACTCGATGCCGTGCGGGGTCCCGGGGTGGCGGACGCCGATGTGCTGGGGGAAGGAGTAGCAGCCGAGTACGGCGGTGGGCTCGTCGGCGTTGGGACCGAGCAGGGCGATGCGACGCGGCCGGTCCAGCGGCAGGGTGCCGTCGTTGCTCAGCAGCACCACCGCCTCCTGAGCGATCGTGCGGGCCAGTCGCCGGTTCTCCGGCCCGTCCAGGTCGATCCGGCCCCTCAGGGCTTCCGGACGGTCGAGATCCGCCCCTTGCAGTGCGGCCGGTACCGGGTTCCAGTCCGGATCGAGCATGCCGAGCCGCGCCTTCTGCGTGAGTGTCCGGCGAAGGGCCCGGTCCACCAGCGCCTCCGGGACGCGCCCGTCTGCGACGGCCTGGGCCAGGGGGGCGCCGTACGTCTTGACGTTGGGCAGCTCGACGTCGACGCCCGCGCCCAGTGCCAGCGCGGCGGCGCCGGCCCAGTCGGCCGCCACGCCGTGCAGCGTCTTGAGGAAGGCGATGGCGAAGTAGTCGGCGACGACGGTGCCGTCGAAGCCCCAGGTGTCGCGCAGCAGCCCGGTGAGCAGGTCCTCGTCGGCCGCGGAGGGGACGCCGTCGGTGTCGGTGTACGCGTTCATCACCGACCGGGCGCCGCCTTCGCGTATCGCCATCTCGAACGGGGGCAGCAGGACGTCCGCCCGCTCGCGGGGGCCCACGGAGGAGGGAGCGAGGTTGCGGCCGGCGCGTGAGGCCGAGTAGCCGGCGAAGTGCTTGAGGGTGGCGACGATCCCGGCCGACTCCAGCCCGCGCACGTAGGCCGTACCGACGGTGCCGACGAGGTAGGGGTCCTCACCGATGGTCTCCTCGACCCGGCCCCAGCGGGCGTCCCGCACCACGTCCAGGACGGGAGCGAGTCCCTGGTGGAGGCCGACGGCGCGCATGTCGCGGCCGATGGCGGCGGCCATGCGCCCGACCAGGTCCGGGTCGAAGGTGGCGCCCCAGGACAGCGGGACCGGGTAGGCGGTGGCGCCCCAGGCGGAGAAGCCGGCCAGGCACTCGTCGTGAGCGAGCGCGGGAATGCCGAAGCGGTTCCCGGAGGCGATCCGGGCCTGGGTGCGGGCCAGGGAGAGCGCCCCCAGCGCCGGGTCGACCGGGACCGTCCCGAAGGGCCGGGTCAGCTGGCCCAGCCCGGCGGGCAGGAGCGCGTCGAGATCGACGGCCTCTTCCATGTCGTGCTGGTGCGGGGCCACTTCGCCGCCGTCGTCGGAGGCGCCCACCCAGACTCCGTACAGCTGGGCGGTCTTCTCGGCGAGGGTCATCGCGGCGACGAGGGCGTCGACGCGTGCGGTGACGGGAGCGGTGGTGTCGTTCCAGAGCGGGGCGGCGGTGGTGTCCTCGTTCTCTTCGGCCACGTTGGTGTTCATTTTCCTCCCACGTAGGCGTCGGTCAGCGACTGAATCCGGCGGTCAGACCGCTCAGCAACTGGCGTCGGCCGAAGGCGTACAGGATCAGGACGGGCAGGGTGGTGAGGACGACGGCGGCCAGGACGGCGGGGACGTTGACCCCGTACTGGCCCTGGAAGGTCCACAGCGCGAGCGGCAGGGTCCGGCGCTGCGGGCTCTGGGTGAGCACCAGGGGCAGCAGGAATCCGTTCCAGATGGTCAGTGCGTTGAAGATGGTCACGGTGAGCAGGGCCGGTCGGGTGAGCGGTGCCGCCAGGCGCCACATCGTCGTCCATTCGCCGGCGCCGTCGACCCGCATCGAGTCGAACAGTTCCTTGGGCACGTCCCGGACGAAGTTGGCCAGCACCAGCACCGACAGCGGGATGGCGAAGGCGACGGACGGCAGGATCAGCGCCAGCAGGCTGTCGTACAGCTGGAGTTTGATGATGATCAGGTAGACGGGGATCACGGTCGCCTGCAGCGGGATGGCCAGGCCCATGAGGAACAGTCCGTTCATCGCGCGCAGTACCCGCATGCGCGGGCCCCGGACGATCGCGTAGGCCGCCATGAAGGAGAACAGGACCGCCGGCACCACGGCGCCCGCCGTGACCACGACGCTGTTCGCGAAGTAGCGGAGGAAGTCGGACTCGACGACCAGCCGGTAGTTGTCCAGCGTCGGGTCGGCCGGAGGCACCAGCGGGTTCTCGGCGTAGTAGCGGCTCTGGGCCTTGAGGCTGGTGATGAGGGTCCAGTACAGGGGTACGGCGACGACGACGAGCCAGAGCCATCCCGCCAGGCCGCCGGCCCAGTTGCGCCGGCCGGTCGTCCGGGACGAGCGGTGCGGCCGGTCGCGCTCGGTGGCCTCGGGCGGCCGTCGTGCCTCGGGCAGTGTGGTGGTCACCTCAGGCTCCCTCGAGTTGGCTCGCGCCGGCGTCCCGGCCTCCGAGCCTGCGCAGCAGCAGCGCGAGGGCCAGACCCACCAGGACCAGGATGACCGCGATGGCGCTGGCCGGTCCCATCAGGCTGGCCTGGAATCCCCGCTTGTACATGTCCAGTGCGAGCACCCGGGTGGCGTCTCCGGGACCGCCTTCGGTCAGCACGAAGATGAGGTCGAAGAAGGTCAGCGACCCCACCACCATCAGCGTGGACGAGGTGATGACGGTGTACCTCAGCTGGGGCAGGGTGATGCTGAAGAACTGGCGGATGCGTCCGGCCCCGTCCAGCTGTGCGGCCTCGTAGAGGGACTTGGGGATCTGCTGGACGCCGCCCTGGTAGATCAGGGAATGGAACGGGACGAACTGCCAGGAGACGACGAAGACGACGACA
This sequence comes from Streptomyces coelicoflavus, assembly GCF_045041415.1. Taxonomy (NCBI): domain Bacteria; kingdom Bacillati; phylum Actinomycetota; class Actinomycetes; order Kitasatosporales; family Streptomycetaceae; genus Streptomyces; species Streptomyces coelicoflavus. Next base: position 1,033,312 of record NZ_CP108218.1, read on the forward strand.
CCGAACGCGAGTCCCGGCCGCCCCAGCCAGTCCTGGACCAGGAGCGGGATCTTCAGCCCCGCTCCGAGCCCGAAGTTGGGATCCAGCAGCGCCTTGTACGCGATCGCGATGGCGGCGGAGCTGAGCATCAGGGGGATGAAGTAGACCACTCCCAGCACCGCGCGGTACCGCTGGCGGCCCGCCAGGAACGTGCCGAGCAGAATGCTCAGCGGCGTCTGAACGGCCCAGGACACGGCCATCACCAGGAACGTCACCCACAGGGCGTGCGGCAGCCCGGGGTCGGTGAGCACCGCGCGCCAACTGTCCAGCCCCGAGCCGTGGATGGTGCCGATCCCGTCCCAGGTGGTGAAGCTCAGCGCGAAGACACCGACGAGCGGGACCACCGCGAAGCCGACGAAGACCACCAGCGCGGGCGTCGCCAGCCACGGCAGGATGCTGCGCGGTGGGCGACCGGGCGGGTGGCCGGTGTGTGGGCTCATGTGCCGATGACCGCGTTGAGGTTGCGGGCGAACTGCTGCGGCGAGACGGACAACTGGAACAGCTTGGCGACGTTGTCCAGCAGCGTCTCGGCGGCCGTCGGGCTGAGGGCCTGGTCCCAGGACTGCACGAACGTCTTGGCCTTGCTGGCGATGCCGTAGTTGAGCTGGAGGAAGTCGGCGCTCTTGGAGGCGGCCAGGAGCTTCTCCGTGCCGACCCGGACCGGAACGGACCCGTTGTCGATCCACGCTTTCACCTCGGCGTCCTGGAGGACACCGGTCGCGAAGAACTCCTTGGCGATCTTCTTCTCCTCCTCGGTGGCCTTGGCGGAGAGGGAGAGGTACTGGGCGGGGTTGCCGACCGCGTTGCTCGGATCGCCCTTGCCGCCGTCGACGGGCGGGAAGTTCATGTAGCCGAGGCCGCCGCTGGGGACGAAGTCACCGCCGTCGGCCTGCTGGATGCCGTACGACCACGCGCCGTGCAGCATCATCGCGGCCTTGTCGGTGTAGAGCAGCGCCTGGTCCGCGTTGGAGTCCGCGGTGATGGAGGAGAAGCCCTTGATGAACCCGTCGGCCTCGACCAGTTCCTGCACCCTGGTCAGCGCGGTGATGGCGTCCGGGTGCGACCAGGCGTCCTTCTGCCCGTCGATGACGGCCTGGAACACCTCGGGACCGCCGATGCGGTCGAACAGGAACTCCAGCCACATCATGTTCGTCCACCGGGACTGCCCACCGAGGGAGAACGGCGCTATGCCCTTCGCGTTGAACCGGGGCACCAGCGCCATGATGTCTTCCCAGGACTCCGGTGGCTCCGCGCCGACCTTCTCGAAGACCCTCTTGTTGTAGTAGAGGACGATCGGCTGCACGGCGTCGCACGGGACCGCGTAGATCTTGCCGTCCACCGTCGCCGCACCGAAGGACGACGGGAAGCGTGACTGCTTGACCTCGGGATGCTGGTCGAACCACGAGGTGAGGTCGTCGACCTGGCCGGCTTCCGCGTAGGTGCGCAGCGTCCCGCCGCCCCAGCCCCAGATGACGGTGGGTGCCTGCCCCGCGCCGATGGCCGTCTTGATCTTGGTTTTGTAGGCGTCGTTCTGGAACGTCGTGTCCTTGATCTCACTGTCCGGGTGGGCCTTGTTGAAGGCGTCCACCGCACCGGCTCGGACGCCTTCCTGCGGTTGGCCGTTCAGGTACCAGTACGTGGCTCCGCCACCGCTCTTGCCGGGGCCCGACGAGCCACAGGCCGCCAGCGCCGCGGAGACCGGCAGGCCGGCGGCCATGCCTAGGAGAGTACGTCGGGAGAGCGCCATGTCTTTTCTCCGCACCCGAGAGCCGTCGGCTTCTCGTGACTCGTGGTGAAAGGTTTTCGAAATCGCCTTCTCCGAGCTCTGCTCATGAAAGTTAGGGAGCGGACTGACAGGGTGTCAAGGCACGTGCGGAAGCGTTCTCCGGCATCGACAACCGTTGCTACGACTGGGACTTGACGAGCATCAAGGAGCCCCGGCCGCTTCGAAACTGTTTCGAAATGCGTGACTGAAGGGCAGAGAAGGTGAGGTGACACGAGTCGCGTTGCCGTACTGTTGACCGGTTCCACCCGCGTTGCCGGCCGACCGGCGACTCACCACACGGTGGACGTACCCGTGGGAGGGAACCGATGCGACCGGACGCGAGGCGCACCACCTTGGCGGACATCGCACGAGCGGCCGGGGTGTCCGTGGCGACGGTGTCCAAGGTGGTCAACGGCCGCGGTGACGTGGCTCCGCAGACCCGCACCCGGGTGCAGGAGCTGCTGCACCTGCACGACTACCTCGCTCCCGTGTTCCGGCACACGGAGGCGGTGGAAAGCCCCACCATCGAGGTGCAGTTCAGGGGCGGACTGAAGTCGTACGTGGCCGAGACCCTGGAAGGGATCATCGATGCGGCCTCCGAGTCCGGGGCCTCGGTGGTGATCAGCAAGGCATCCGGTGCCCCGCACTGGGCCCGGGACCTGGTCTCGGCCGGGCGTCGTGCCGTCATCGCGGTCACCAGCGTGTACACCACGGCGCATCTGAACGAACTGGCCCGGTCCGGGCTGCCCCTGGTGGTGCTGGACCCGTTGCACCTGCCGGACAGCCGGATCCACAGTGTCGGGGCCACCAACTTCGCGGGCGGCCTGGCCGCTACCCGGCACCTGCTCTCCCTCGGCCACCGCCGGGTCTCCTATCTCGGCGGACCCGCCATGGCCGTGTGCAACCAGGCACGCCTGCACGGCTACCGCGCCGCCATGGAGGCGGGCGGCGTCCCCGTACCCGAGGCCTGCACCCGGCCGGGAGAGTTCACCTACGAGACCGGACTGCTCGGAGCCGCGGCGCTGCTGGACCTGGACGAGCCACCCACCGCGGTCTTCGCGGGCAACGACGAGATCGCCGTCGGTGTGGTCGAGGCCGCCCGTGCCCGAGGCCTGCGCGTGCCCGAGGACCTGAGTGTGGTGGGCTTCGACGACACGAGCCTCGCCCGGACGGCGTCGCCACCCCTCACCACCGTCCGCCAGCCCCTGCGGGAGATGGGCGGTGCCGCCCTGCGCACCGCCCTCCGGCTCGCCAACGGTGAGCGGGTCGATTCCCACCACATCGAGCTCGCCACCGAACTCGTGGTGCGCGCCTCCACGGCGCCGCCCCGCGCCGCGTCTCCGGAGCGTGGGTAGCCGAAGGGGAAGGGGCGGGTCTCGAAGACCGACGCCGTACGGGAGCCCACGGTTCGGCGCCCCGGTTCGGCACCCTCACGGCCGGGGCGTGAGGGTGCCGCGCCGCGCCTACCGCGTGGTCGTGACGGCCGTCGCGACCGGCGCCGGTGCGTAGCCGGTGGGCCGGGCCGTGAAGGTGCCGCGGCCCCGGGTGCGGCTGCGCAGCCGGGTCGCGTAACCGAACAGCTCGGCCAGCGGCACGGTGGCGGTGACCACCGTCGCGCCGCCCCGCGTGCCGGAGCCGGTGACCCGGCCGCGGCGCGCGGCGAGGTCACCGAGCACACCGCCGACCGCGTCCTCGGGCACGGTGACCGTGACGTCCACGACCGGTTCCAGCAGGACCATCGCCGAGGCGCGCAGGGCGTCGCGGAGACCGAACCGGCCGGCGGTGCGGAAGGCCGTGTCCGAGGAGTCCTTCACATGGGTCTGGCCGTCGGTGAGCGTGACCCTCAGGCCGGTCACCGGGTGCCCGCCGAGCGGACCCTCGGCGAGGGCGTCCCGGCAGCCCGCCTCGACGGCCCTGACGTACTCCTGCGGCACGCGGCCGCCGGCGACCGTGGAACGGAACACGAAACCGCCCCGTCCTTCCGTGCCCTCGTCGCCGTCCGCGTCCCACGGCTCCACGTCGAGCACGACGTGCGCGAACTGCCCCGCGCCGCCGTCCTGTTTGACGTGCCGGTGGACGAAACCGGTGACGCCTTCGCCGACCGTCTCGCGGCACGCCACGCCGGGGCGGCCCACCGCGACCTCGAGGCCGTGCTCGCGCCGGACGCGTTCCATGGCGACCTCCAGGTGCAGTTCGCCCATGCCCGACAGCACGGTCTGCCCGGTCTCCGGGTCGGTCCGCACGGCCAACGAGGGGTCCTCCTCGGTCAGCCGGGCGAGCGCCGAGGCCAGCCGGTCGGTGTCGGTGGAGCGCCGGGCCTCCACGGCCACGTGCACGACCGGTTCGGCGACGCCCGGGGGTTCCAGGAGCAGGGGGGCACCCGGTGCGCACAGGGTCGAGCCGGCGCGGGCCGACTTCAGCCCGACCACGGCGACGATGTCCCCGGCGACCGCACGGTCCAGCGGGTCGTGCCGGTCGGCCCGTACCCGCAGGATGCGGCCGACGCGCTCGGTGCGGCGCGTACCCGCGTCCCACACGGTGTCTCCCTTCTCGATCGTGCCCGAGTACACCCGCAGGTACGTCAGCCGTCCCGTCGGGGTGGCGTTCACCTTGAACGCCAGTGCCGCCATCGGCGCCGCCGGGTCGGCGGTCCGTTCCTCCTCCTTGCCGTCGTGGCCGTCGTGGGTGCCGTGCACGGGGGGTACGTCCAGCGGCGAGGGCAGGTACGCCACCACGGCGTCAAGGAGCGGTTCGACGCCGCGGTTGCGGTAGGCCGAGCCGCACAGGACGACCACGCCGTCGCCGGTGCGGGTCAGGTCGCGCAGGGCGGCGGCGAGGGTGGCCGCGGTGAGCGTCTCCCGGTCGCAGAACTCCTCCAGCGCGGCCGGGTGGCGTTCGGCGACCGCCTCCTCCAGCAGGCGTCGCCTGCGCGCCGCCTCCTCCCGCAGGGCTTCGGGGACCGGCCCCTCCTCGGCCGTCTCCGCGCCGTCGGCCAAGACCAGGGCGCGCATGCGTACCAGGTCGACGACGCCGGTGAAGCGGTGCTCCGCACCGATGGGCAACTGCACCACCAGCGGTGCGGGGTGCAGCCGTTCGCGGATGGAGGCGACGGCGGTGTCGAGGTCGGCGCCCGTGCGGTCCATCTTGTTGACGAACGCGATCCTCGGCACGCCGTGCCGGTCGGCCTGCCGCCACACGGACTCGCTCTGCGGCTCCACTCCCGCGACCGCGTCGAACACGGCGACCGCACCGTCCAGCACGCGCAGCGAGCGCTCGACCTCGTCGGCGAAGTCGACGTGTCCCGGGGTGTCGATGAGGTTGATCCGGTGACCGTCCCACGAGCAGCTGACGGCCGCGGCGAAGATGGTGATGCCGCGGTCGCGTTCCTGCGGGTCGAAGTCGGTGACGGTGGTGCCGTCGTGTACCTCGCCGCGCTTGTGGGTGGTGCCGGTGGTGTAGAGGATCCGCTCGGTGACGGTGGTCTTGCCGGCGTCGACGTGGGCGAGGATGCCCAGGTTGCGGACGGTGGCGAGCGGGTTGGTGCGCATGGCCGTGGCCTTTCGGAGGAACCGGAAAGGGACAGCGCGATTCCCCGCGACGCACGTGCCGGACGCTCCCGGCAGGGGGCGTCGGCGATCAGATGTGCGTCGTGGGCATCCGGTGCCGGCCGCGCAGCGGACACCGGACGGCCGAAGACACCAGGATCACCTCGTACCGGGACGGGGGGACGACAGGTGCGGTGTGAATGCGCACGGCCCGGCTCCCCCCACTCGGTCTCGATCTCGGTGTGGTGGTGAGTGTAGGGAGACCGGGGCGCGCGCCGCACCGTGTTTTCCAGCGACCCGCGAAGCTCTCGGCAACTCGCGAGACTCTCGGCGACCCGCGATACGCGAAATGCCGGCCGGGATTTCTCCCGACCGGCATCACACTCTGCCTGATCTTGTGTCCGAGGGGGGACTTGAACCCCCACGCCCGATAAAGGGCACTAGCACCTCAAGCTAGCGCGTCTGCCATTCCGCCACCCGGACCAGGTGTCTGTCGCGGTGCGGGGGTGCTCCCCGCGGCGACATGGACAACCATACCAAGGTTTCGCGGTGCCTTTCACCTGCGTTTCCTTCCCTCACCCTCTCCCTGGGCGGCGGTCCGGGACCGGCGGCTCCGCTGCATCTAGGGTCGCACCATGAGTGACTGGACGGTTACGCAGGGCCCGCATCCGCGTCGTCGGCCGCGGGCGCTGTCGCCTCTCAGGGAGCATCTGCGGGACACGTTCTGGTTCGCGCCCACCGCGGCCATGGTGGGTGTCTTCGTGGTCTGGCTGGTGGCCCAGGAGCTCGATGCCGCCCTTGTGCGTTCGCTCCAGGACGACGGCGACTTCGACACGCTCGCCGATCTCCTGCGCTTCGCGGACGACGCGAAGACGGTGGTGTCGGCGGTCGGCTCGGCGATGATGACGTTCATCGGCGTGGTGTTCAGCATCTCGCTGGTCGCGGTGCAGATGGCGAGCGGACAGTTCACCCCGCGGGTGGTGCGGCTCTTCGTCCGCAGCAGGATCACCAAGGCGACCTTCGCCGTCTTCCTCGCCACGTTCGTCCTCACGCTGCTCGTCCTCACCAGCTACGACAGCAATGTCGACCCCCGCGGGGCCACGTCGGTGCCCCTGGTGCAGTCGGTGCTGACCCTGCTCATGGTCGCGCTGAGTCTGCTGCTCTTCGTGATGTACGTGAACGCCACGCTGCGGCTGATGCGGGTCAGCCATGTGATCGCCCGTATCGCCGCCGAGTCCTTCCGGGTGGCGGCGCTGATGCCGGTAGCGGCGGGCGGGGGCGAGGCGCCGGGTCTCGGGCCGGCGACGGCGTGGGTCGCCCACGACGGGCAGGCCGGTGTGCTGCGGGACGTGCACGTCGCCCGGCTCGTGCGGGTGGCCCGGGGGCACGGGGTGGTGCTGCGGCTGGTCCCGCGGATCGGTGACTTCCTCGTGCCGGGCACTCCGGTCCTGGCGGTGCACGGCGGGACGGCCCCGTCCCGCCGTGCGCTGCGGTTCGCCCTGTCCGTGGGGGTGGAGCGCACCTTCCACCAGGATCTGGCGTTCGGCCTGCGACAGCTGTCCGACATCGGGCTGCGCGCCCTGTCCCCCGCGGTGAACGACCCGACGACCGCCGTGCAGGCGCTGGACCGGGTCGTGCAGATCCTGGCCGCACTGTCCCGGCGGCCGCTCGACGCGGTGACGCACCGGGACCGGCGCGGCGTGGTCCGACTGGTGCAGCCCGTGCCCGGCTGGGCGGAGCTGGTGGACCTCGGGTTCACCGAGGTCCGGGCCTGCGCCGTCGGGTCGCCGCAGGTGACGCGGCGTCTGCTGGCCGGCTTCGACGACCTGCTGCGGCTCGTGCCGCCGGAGCGGTGTGAACCGCTGCAGCGCCACCGCGAGCTGTTGCGGCAGGCCGTCGAGCGGACCGCGCCGACCCCGGCGGACCGGGCCTTCGCCCTGCGGCCGGACCGGCAGGGCATCGGCTGACCGCCCCCGGACCACCACCCCCTCGGCCCCCCTTACGGCATGAGGTGGTGGTCCGGGAAGTTCCCCGGCAGCCGCTCCCCCGCCGGGCCGCGCGTCACGGCGCGCACCAGCAGCTCACCGCCCACGAAGGCACCGCGCCAGGACGCGCCGTGCCCGCCGAACAGCTCGTCGCGGTCCCCGCGCGAGCGCGGTACCCCGTGGCCGACCTTGAACGCCCGGATCTGCGACGCCAGCCTGTCGTACGTCGCCGGGTCGTCGGTGGACAGGGTGGCCACCAGCGCGCCGTTGGAGGCGTTCATCGCGGCGAGCAGTTCGGCCTCGGTGTCGACCAGGACGATGGTGTCGACGGGGCCGAAGGGTTCCGCGTGGTGCAGCGGTGAGGACCGGGGCGGATTCAGCAGCGTGACCGGCTGGACGTAGGCCGAGGTGTCCTGGCCGGGCAGGAACAGGCCGTCGGCCGCGCTGCCGCGGTGCAGCGGGACGGCGCCGCGGTCGACGGCCTCGGCGACCTGGTCCTGGAGCTCCTTGGCCTTGGCCGCGTTGATCACCGGCCCGAAGTCGAGCGCCGGGTACGGGTCGTCCGGTGCCGCCACGGCGAGCGGGTGGCCGACGCGCAGGCTGCGGACCGCCGGGAGGTACGCCGCCAGGAACGCGTCGAACAGCTGCCGCTGGACGACGAAGCGCGGGTAGGCGGTGCAGCGCTGCTTGCCGTAGTCGAAGAGCTTCGGGATCAGCCGCGTGAGCGCGTCCCAGTCCGTGAAGTTCCAGATGCCCCAGGTGTTGAGTCCCTCCTGTTCGAGGATGTGCCGCTTGCCCAGGTCGGCGAGGGCGGTGGCGACGGCGGCGCCCGTGTCCCGGCCGCCGACGAAGGAGACGCAGCCGGTCTCGGGCGCGCGCACCAGCGCCTGGGACAGCTCGCCGCCGCTGCCGCTGACGAGGGTGACGGGGAGTCCCTCGCGGGCGGCGAGCGCGCAGGCCAGGGTCAGGCAGGCGACGCCGCCGTCGGTCGGGGTCTTGGCGATGACCGCGTTGCCCGCCAGTGCTTGTACCAGCAATGCGTGAACGAGCACGCTCATCGGGTAGTTCCAGCTCGCGATGTTGGACACCGGGCCGTCCAGCGGGGCGCGCCCGTCGAGCATGCCGTCGATGCCGTCCACGTACCAGCGCACGCCGTCGACGGCCCGGTCGACGTCGGCCCGCGCCGAACGCCAGGGTTTGCCGATCTCCCAGACCAGCAGCAGCGCGAGCAGTTCGCGGTGCTGGGCGAGGGCGTCGAGGGTGGCCGCGACGCGGGCGCGGCGTTCGGGCAGCGGGACGTGGCGCCAGGCCCGGTGCTGGTCCAGCGAGGCGCGTACGGCGTACTGGGCCGTGGCGGCGTCGAGCCGGGGCGGGCCGGTGATCGGGGTGCCGTCGACCGGGCTGGTGGCCGGCAGGACCCGGCCGTCCGCCCGCCAGCCGGCGTCCCAGAGGTTGAGGACCCGGTCGTCGCGGAACGCCTCGGGAGCGACGGCGCGGCAGCGGCGCCAGGCGTCGGCCCAGGAGGTGCCGGACTTCAGGGCGAGGGCTTCGGCGCCCTGCGCGCCGGCCGCCGTCATGCGCGGGCTCCGTCGCGGGCCGCTTCGTCGCACACCACTTCGTCGCGCACCACGTCGCAGCGCACCACGTCGCCGCGCACCGCTCCGTCGAGTACCGCGAGTACGTGCCGTGCCGTCTCGGTCGGTGTGCTCCCGACCCGTACGCCGGCCGCCTCCAGCGCCTCCTTCTTGGCCCGCGCCGTGCCCGAGGAGCCGGAGACGATGGCACCGGCGTGGCCCATGGTCCTGCCCTCGGGCGCGGTGAAACCGGCGATGTAGCCCACGACGGGCTTGGTGACGTGCTCGCGGATGTGTGCCGCGGCACGCTCTTCCGCGTCGCCGCCGATCTCGCCGATGAGGACGATCAGTTCGGTGTCGGGGTCGTTCTGGAAGGCGGTGAGGCAGTCGATGTGACTGGTGCCGACGACCGGGTCGCCGCCGATGCCGACGCAGGTGGAGAAGCCGATGTCCCGCAACTCGTACATGAGTTGGTAGGTGAGTGTGCCCGACTTGGAGACCAGGCCGATACGGCCGGGCTTGGCGATGTCGGGCGGGATGATCCCCGCGTTGGACTGGCCGGGGGTGATCAGCCCGGGGCAGTTGGGGCCGATGACCCGGGTTCCCTTGGCCCTGGCGTGGGCGGTGAGGGCGACGGCGTCATGGACGGGGATGCCCTCGGTGATGACGACCGCGAGGCCGATGCCGGCGTCCGCGGCCTCCACGACCGCGGCCCTGGCGAAGGCGGGCGGCACGAAGACGACGGTGACGTCGGCGCCCGTGTTCTCGATGCCCTCGCCGACCGAGCCGAAGACCGGGACGGCACGACCGTCGAAGTCGACGCTGCGGCCGGCCTTGCGCGGATTGACACCGCCGACGACGTCGGTGCCGGCGGCCAGCATGCGACGGGTGTGCTTCATGCCCTCGGCACCGGTCATGCCCTGGACGAGGACCTTGCTCTCCTGGGTGAGGTAGATCGCCATGTCGTCCTGTCTCCTTATCCGGCCTGTCCGGGGGTGGCTGCCGCGGTGGCGAGCCGGGCGGCACGGCGGGCGGCGCCGTCCATGGTGGTGGCCTGTTCGACCAGGGGGTGCGCGCGTGCGTCGAGCAGGGCCCGGCCCCGGGCGGCGTTGTTGCCGTCGAGGCGTACGACGAGCGGCTTGGTCGGCCGGACCTCGTCGAGGGCCCGGACGATGCCGTCGGCGACCGCGTCGCAGGCGGTAATGCCGCCGAAGACGTTGACGAGGACGGACTTCACGCCGGGGTCGGAGAGGATGACCGACAGTCCGTCGGCCATGATCCGGGCGGAGGCGCCGCCGCCGATGTCGAGGAAGTTGGCGGGGCGGGCGCCGCAGCCGGCGACCACGTCGAGTGTCGACATGACCAGCCCGGCGCCGTTGCCGATGACGCCGACCTCGCCGTCGAGCTTGACGTAGTTGAGGCCCTTGGCGCCGGCCCGCGCCTCCAGCGAGTCGGCGCAGGCATGCTTCTCCTCACCCCAACGCGACTGACGGAAGCGGGCGTTGTCGTCGAGGGTGACCTTGCCGTCGAGGGCCACGATCCGGCCCTCGACCGTCCTGACCAGCGGGTTGACCTCGACGAGGAGGGCGTCCTCGCGGACCATCACCTTCCACAGCCGCACGAGGGTGTCGACGGTCTGCGGGGGCAGGCCCGCGGCGTCGGCGATGCGTACCGCGGTGGCCGTGTGCACGCCCGTGGCGGGGTCGACGGGGATGCGTGCCACGGCCTCGGGCCGCCGGGCGGCGACCTCCTCGATCTCCGTGCCGCCCTCCGCGGAGGCGATGGCGAGGAAGCCGCCGGACGCCCGGTCGAGGACGTAGGAGACGTAGAACTCCCGCTCGATGGCGCAGGGTTCGGCCAGCATGACGGTGTCGACCGTGTGGCCCTTGATGTCCATGCCGAGGATGTGCCGTGCCGCCTCCTCCGCCTCGGCGGGGTCGGCGGCGAGCCGCACGCCGCCCGCCTTGCCACGCCCGCCGGTCTTCACCTGCGCCTTGACGACGGCGCGTCCGCCGAGTGCGCGGGCGATCTCCCGGGCCCGTTCGGGCGAGTCGGTGACCTCGGCCCTCGGGACCACGATCCCGTGTTCCTTGAAGAGTTCCCTTGCCTGGTGTTCGTACAGGTCCATCTCGGCTCCTGACTGAAAGTGCCGCACGCCCCCTGGACACCACCCACCGGATGCGGGATAACAAGCTTCATACAGTATTCGTCGACTGTATGCAATGTACCGCGAGAGCGCCCCAACCCCTCGTGAAGGGACAGGACTTCGCCATGCCCGACGACACCCAGGACGTCATCTCCGGCGGCCACCTCGTTGCCAAGGCACTCAAGGCAGAGGGGGTCGACCGCATCTACACGCTGTGCGGCGGCCACATCATCGACATCTACGACGGTTGCGTCGACGAGGGCATCGAGGTCGTCGACGTACGCCACGAGCAGGTCGCCGCGCACGCCGCCGACGGATACGCCCGTATCACCGGCAGGCCCGGCTGCGCGGTCGTCACCGCCGGGCCGGGCACCACCGACGCCGTCACCGGGGTCGCCAACGCCTTCCGCGCCGAGTCGCCGATGCTGCTGATCGGCGGCCAGGGCGCCCACACCCAGCACAAGATGGGGTCACTCCAGGACCTGCCGCACGTCGACATGATGACGCCGATCACCAAGTTCGCGGCGACCGTGCCGGACACGGCCCGCGCCGCCGACATGGTGTCGATGGCCTTCCGCGAGTGCTACCACGGGGCCCCGGGGCCCTCCTTCCTGGAGATCCCGCGCGACGTGCTGGACGCCAAGGTGCCGACGGAGAAGGCGCGGGTGCCGCGGGCCGGGGCCTACCGCGCCTCCACCCGGTCGGCCGGTGACCCCGAGGCCGTCGAGAGGCTCGCCGACCTGCTGGTGCACGCCGAGAAGCCGGCCATCCTGCTCGGCAGCCAGGTGTGGACGACCCGCGCGACCGAGGCCGCCGTCGAGCTGGTCCGCACCCTCAACGTCCCGGCGTACATGAACGGCGCCGGCCGCGGCACCCTGCCGCCCGGCGACCCGCACCACTTCCAGCTCTCGCGCCGCTACGCCTTCTCCAACGCCGACGTGATCGTGATCGTCGGCACGCCCCTCGACTTCCGGATGGGCTACGGCAAGCGGCTCTCCCCGGACGCGACCGTCGTGCAGATCGACCTCGACTACCGCACCGTCGGCAAGAACCGCGACATCGACCTCGGCATCGTCGGCGACGCGGGGCTGGTGCTGAAGTCGGTGACCGAGGCCGCGTCCGGACGGATCAACGGGGGCGCGGCGAAGCGCAAGGAGTGGCTGGACGAGCTGCGCGCGGCCGAGCGGACGGCCCTGGACAAGCGGCTGCCGCAGCTCAGGTCGGACGCCTCCCCCATCCACCCGTACCGGCTGGTCAGCGAGATCAACGATTTCCTCACCGAGGACTCGATCTACATCGGCGACGGCGGCGACATCGTCACCTTCTCCGGTCAGGTCGTGCAGCCCAAGTCGCCGGGCCACTGGATGGACCCGGGGCCGCTGGGCACGCTCGGCGTCGGTGTCCCCTTCGTGCTGGCCGCCAAGCAGGCGCGGCCCGACAAGGAGGTCGTCGCCCTCTTCGGCGACGGCGCCTTCTCCCTCACCGGCTGGGACTTCGAGACCCTCGTCCGCTACGACCTCCCCTTCGTCGGCATCGTCGGCAACAACTCCTCGATGAACCAGATCCGCTACGGCCAGGCCGTCAAGTACGGCAAGGAGCGCGAGCGGGTCGGCAACACCCTCGGCGACGTGCCCTACGACGCGTTCGCCCGGATGCTGGGCGGCCACGGCGAGGAGGTCCGCGACCCCGCCGACATCGGCCCCGCGCTGCGCCGGGCCCGGGAGTCCGGCAAGCCGTCCCTGATCAACGTCTGGGTGGACCCGGACGCGTACGCCCCCGGAACCATGAACCAGACGATGTACAAGTGAGGTGACCCCCCATGACAGGCACGCCTGCGAAGGCTCTTGAGGGCATCCGCGTCCTGGACATGACGCACGTGCAGTCCGGGCCCTCCGCCACCCAGCTGCTCGCCTGGCTCGGTGCGGACGTCGTGAAGCTGGAGGCGCCGCACGGCGACATCACGCGGGGGCAGCTCCGCGATCTGCCGGACGTCGACTCCCTCTACTTCACGATGCTCAACTGCAACAAGCGGAGCATCACCCTCAACACCAAGACCGAGCGCGGCAAGGAGATCCTCACCGAGCTGATCCGGCGCTCCGACGTCATGGTCGAGAACTTCGGACCGGGCGCGATCGACCGGATGGGCTTCACCTGGGACCGCATCAAGGAGATCAATCCACGGATCGTCTACGCCTCCATCAAGGGGTTCGGCGAGGGCCCGTACACCGCGTTCAAGGCGTACGAGGTCGTCGCGCAGGCCATGGGCGGATCGATGTCCACCACCGGTTTCGAGGACGGGCCGCCGCTGGCGACCGGGGCCCAGATCGGGGACTCGGGCACGGGCGTCCACGTCGTGGCCGGCATCCTCGCCGCCCTGTACCAGCGGGAGCACACCGGACGTGGCCAGCGGGTGAACGTGGCCATGCAGCACGCGGTGCTCAACCTCTGCCGGGTGAAGCTCCGCGACCAGCAGCGCCTGAGCCATGGTCCACTCGCCGAATATCCCAACGAGGACTTCGGCGACGAGGTTCCCAGGTCCGGGAACGCGTCCGGCGGCGGGCAGCCGGGCTGGGCGGTCAAGTGCGCGCCGGGCGGACCCAACGACTACGTGTACGTCATCGTCCAGCCGGTCGGCTGGCGGCCCTTGAGCGAGCTGATCGGCCGGCCCGAGCTGGCGGACGACCCCGAGTGGGCGACCCCGCAGGCCAGGCTGCCGAAGCTGAACAAGATGTTCCAGCTGATCGAGGAGTGGTCGTCCACGCTGCCCAAGTGGGAGGTGCTGGAGCGGCTGAACGCCCACAACGTCCCGTGCGGACCGATCCTGTCCACGAAGGAGATCATCGAGGACGACTCCCTGGTCGCCAACGAGATGGTCGTCACCGTCCCCCACCCCGAGCGGGGCGAGTTCGTGACCGTGGGCAGCCCGCTGAAGCTCTCGGACTCCCCGGTGGAGGTGACCAGTTCCCCGCTGCTCGGCGAGCACAACGAAGAGGTCTACGTCGGGGAGCTGGGCCTCGGCGACGAGGAACTGCGGCTGCTCAAGTCGAACGGGGTGATCTGACGTGATGGCCGAGGACCGCCGGGCACGGGTGCGCGGACTTCTGGACGCCGTACGGGCCGAGGGGCGCACCGCGCTCACCGCCCCCGAGGGCAAGGTGCTCGCGGACGCCTACGGGATCGCCGTACCGGGCGAGGAGCTGGCGCGGGACGTGGACGAGGCGGTGGCGTGCGCTGCGCGGTTCGGCGGGCCGGTGGTGATGAAGATCGTCTCGCCGGACATCCTGCACAAGACCGACGCCGGCGGTGTGGTCGTCGGGGTGGAGGGCGCGGCGGACGTGCGGGCGGCGTTCTGCCGGATCGTCGACAACGCGCGCGCGTACGACGCCTCCGCGCGGATCGAGGGCGTGCAGATTCAAGAGCTGCTGCCGCAGGGGCAGGAGGTCATCGTCGGGGCGGTCACCGACCCGACGTTCGGCAAGGTGGTGGCGTTCGGGCTCGGCGGGGTGCTGGTCGAGGTGCTGAAGGACGTCACCTTCCGGCTGGCGCCCGTGGACGCCGACGAGGCGCTGTCCATGCTGGACTCGATCCGGGCGGCCGAGGTGCTGCGCGGGGTGCGCGGGCAGGCCGGGGTGGACCGGTGGGCGGTGGCGGAGCAGATCCGCCGGGTCTCCGAGCTGGTCGCCGACTTCCCGGAGATCGCCGAGGTGGACCTCAACCCGGTGATCGCCACGCCCGAGGGTGCGGTCGCCGCCGACATCAGGGTGATCCTCGCGACCGACACGCCGAAGGAGCGGCGCCGGTACACGCGCGAGGAGATCCTCACCTCGATGCGCCGCCTGATGCAGCCCGCTTCGGTCGCGGTGATCGGCGCGTCGGGCGAGCCGGGGAAGATCGGCAACTCGGTGATGCGCAACCTCGTCGACGGCGGTTTCGCGGGCGAGATCCACCCGGTGAACCCCAAGGCCGATGACATCTTGGGCCGCAAGGCGTACAAGAGTGTCACCGACGTTCCCGGCGAGGTGGATGTGGCGGTCTTCGCGATCCCCGCGCGGTTCGTGGCGGCGGCCCTGGAAGAGGTGGGGCGCAAACGGATCCCGAACGCCGTCCTCATCCCCTCCGGTTTCGCCGAGACCGGGGAACAGGCGCTCCAGGACGAGATAGTGGCGGTCGCCGAACGGCACGGCATCCGGCTGCTGGGTCCGAACATCTACGGCTACTACTCGACCTGGCAGGACCTGTGCGCCACGTTCTGCACGCCGTACGACGTCAAGGGCGGCGTCGCGCTGACCTCGCAGTCGGGCGGCATCGGCATGGCCATCCTGGGCTTCGCGCGGACCACGAAGACCGGCGTGTCGGCGATCGTGGGCCTGGGCAACAAGTCGGACCTGGACGAGGACGACCTGCTGACCTGGTTCGGCGAGGACCCGCACACCGAGTGCATCGCGATGCACCTGGAGGACCTCAAGGACGGCCGCGCCTTCGTGGAGGCCGCGCGGGCGACCGTGCCGAGGAAGCCGGTCGTGGTGCTCAAGGCGGGCCGTACGGCGGCGGGCGCGAAGGCCGCCGGATCGCACACCGGGGCGCTCGCCGGGGACGACGCCGTGTACGACGACATCCTGCGCCAGGCCGGCGTCATCCGGGCGCCGGGGCTGAACGAGATGCTGGAGTACGCGCGCGCGTTGCCGGTGCTCCCCGCTCCCCGGGGCGACAACGTGGTGATCATCACCGGGGCCGGGGGCAGCGGGGTGCTGCTGTCCGACGCGGTGACGGACAACGGGCTGTCGCTGATGGAGATACCGCCCGACCTGGACACGGCGTTCCGCGCCTTCATCCCGCCGTTCGGTGCGGCGGGCAACCCGGTGGACATCACCGGGGGCGAGCCGCCGTCGACGTACGAGGCGACGATCCGGCTCGGCCTGGAGGACCCGCGCATCCACGCGCTCGTCCTCGGCTACTGGCACACCATCGTGACGCCTCCCATGGTGTTCGCCGAACTCACCGCGCGCGTGGTGGAGGAGTTCCGTGCGCGCGGCGTCGAGAAGCCCGTGGTGGCCTCCCTCGCGGGCGACGTGGAGGTGGAGGAGGCGTGCCAGTACCTCTTCGAACGCGGGGTCGTGGCGTACCCGTACACGACCGAGAAGCCGGTGGCGGTGCTGGGCGCCAAGTACCGGTGGGCGCGGGCCGCGGGCCTGTTGGGGGGCGGTTCATGACGTGAGACGGCGAGGGGCCGGCCGACGGGTGCGCGTCGGCCGGCCCCGGGGACCCGCGCGCGCACGAAAGGCATTGGACAGGGGGCGCTGGCCAGATCTTTCGACGCTAGGGGTGCAATCGACATGACAACCACCGATGTCACACAGGTCGCCGCCTACCGGGAGGTGACCGACAGGAACGGACGCGTCTATCGCGTGGGCGAGTCCGACATCGACATCATGGGGCGCAAGCGCAAGTGGATGGTGATCCTGCCCTGGATCGGGATGATGGGCATCTCCTCCGCCGAGTACGCGTTCGCGTCCGCCGAGGACACGCTGCACGAGGCCCAGCACTGGTCCAGCGGCAGCATCTACTGGATGATGACCGCCTGGGTGTTCTGCCAGGCCGCGGTCGCGTTTCCGGCGGGGCGGCTGCGGGAGAGCGGCAGGCTCCCGGCGCGCTGGGCGATGATGCTGGGGTCGGCCGGCACGCTGCTGGGCTATCTGTCGCTGGCGTTCGCGCCGCACGTCTCGCTCGCCTTCATCGGGTTCGGCGTGTTCAGCGGCATGGGTGCCGGCATGGTGTACGCGACCTGCGTCAACATGGTCGGCAAGTGGTACCCGGAGCGCCGGGGCGGGAAGACCGGCTTCGTCAACGGCGGTTTCGCCTACGGCTCGGTGCCGTTCGTCTTCATCTTCCACGGCTACATGGACACCTCCAACTTCCGCTGGGTGCTGGTTTCCGCGGGTGTCTTCCTCGCGGCGATGGTGGCGATCGCCGGGTTCTACTTCCGGGACCCGCCGAAGAACTGGTGGCCGTCCACCGTCGACCCGCTGAACCCGCCGGCCGACCCGCGGGCCCGGCGTTCGCTGGAGAAGAATCCCCCGGCCGTCAAGCAGTACTCCCCGATGGAGGCCTGGAAGACCGGTCGGGTGGCGCTCATGTGGTTCTGTCTCGCCTGTACCTCCGGTGTGAACATCTTCGGCATCGCCTTCCAGGTCGACATCGGGGAGGAGGCGGGCTTCGCGGCCGGGATCGTGGCCGCCGCGATGTCGCTGAAGGCGATCGTCAACGGCACCGGGCGCGGCGTCATCGGCTGGCTCTCCGACCTCTACGGCCGCAAGCAGTGCCTGCTCTATGTGTGCGCGATCCTGGGCCTGGCCCAGTTCGGCATCATCTGGTCGGCCGAGATCAAGAACCTGCCGCTGTTCCTGGTCTTCTCCGCCGTCTCCGGTTTCGGCGGTGGCGCCATCTTCCCGATGTTCGCGGCGCTGACGGCGGACTACTTCGGCGAGAACAACAACGCCACCAACTACGGGATGGTCTACAGCTCCAAGCTCGTCTCCGGCCTCGGCGCGGGCATGGGTTCCGTGGTCGTCGGCGTCTGGGGCTACAACGGCGCCTTCAGCCTGGCGGGCAGTATCTCGATCTTCGCCGGGTTCGTGGCGCTGTCCCTGCGGCCTCCGGGGCGCCCGAAGGGCAAGCGCGTCACTCCGAATCCCCAGCCGCTCGGCGAGGGATGACCCGACGGAGGCTTCTTCGCACGGACCGGGCGGCCCCTCCCCCAGCACGGCAGATTCCAGGGATCGTCGCAACACAGTGATCAACTGGTTGTCGCCAGGAGCTTAGCGAGGCGCTCGGCTGGGGTTTCCCAGCCGAGCGTCTTTCGCGGTCTGGCGTTGAGCTCGGCCGCGACCGTGTCGAGGTCCTCGCGGCTGTGCTGGGCGAGGTTGGTGCCCTTGGGGAAGTACTGCCGGAGCAGGCCGTTGGTGTTTTCGTTCGAGCCGCGCTGCCAGGGACTGCCGGGGTTGCAGAAGTAGACCGGCATGTCGGTTGCCGTGGAGAAGACGTGGTGGCTGGCCATCTCGTTGCCCTGGTCCCACGTCAGCGACCGCCGCAGGTGGGGCGGAAGTTGGGCGACGGTCTCGGCCAGGGCCTTGTGAAAGTGCTCGGCTTGGTGGCCGTCCGGCAGGTGGACCAGCATGACGTACCGGGTGGCGCGTTCGACCAGGGTGCCGATCGCGGACTTGTGCCGGGCGCCGACGATGAGGTCCCCCTCCCAGTGCCCGGGGACGGCACGGTCGGCGGCCTCGGCCGGCCGGTCGCTGATCATCAGCATGTTGCCGGTGAACCGCGGCTGGCGCTTGGCGGCCTGGCGGTGCGGCCTGCGGCGGACCCGCCCAGAACGCAGGGCCCGGGTCAGTTCTCGCCGAAGTTCTCCGCGGCCCTGGACGTAGAGGGCCTGGTAGATCGTCTCGTGGACCACGTGCATCTCCGGCCGGTCAGGGAAGCGTCTGCGCAGAGCGTGGCAGATCTGCTCCGGGCTCCAGCGCTTGGTGAGATGGTCCTGGATGAAGTCTCGCAGCTCCGGGTTCTGGCCGATCCTGCCCGGCTTGGGACGTGGCCGGCGGGCGTCGGCCCGCCGCTGGGCCGCGTGGGGCCGGTAGTACCAGCGGCCGTCTGGCAGGACGCTGCGGTTGCGCCGGATCTCGCGGCTGATCGTGGACGGGCTGCGGCCCAGCTCCGCCGCGATGGCGCGGACGGTGGCCTTCTCCCGTACCCGGTCGGCTATGTGGATTCGTTCGGTTTCCGTCAGAAAACGCGAAGGAGCGCCCGAGGCCACCCGCACGATGTGCGCAGGTGGCCTCGGGCGCTTTTTGCGTCCTTCGGGCCGGCCGTTCCTCCACTCGCGGCCGGTCCGGATGTTGATGCCGACGAGCTTGCTCGCCTCTTTGTTGCTGTAGCCCAGGTCCACGAGCCGGAAGTATTCCTCCCGCTCACGCCGGAGCTTCGCCCCCCTGGTCTGCTTGTCCTTCCGGATCTCGAAGCCCATCGAGCACCCCTTCAAGCTGGGGTGTTGCAACGACCACTAGAACGGAAGCACGCGGGAGGGGCCGCCCGGTCCGTGTCGCGGGTCAGTGGCGGCGCTTGCGCAGGGCCGCCAGGCCGTCGTAGCTGATCTTCGCCTCGCGCAGTGACTGCGCGGGGTCGGTGGCGCTCGGGGAGTTGTCGTCCTCGACCATCGGGTTGTGGTAGTTGCGCTGTCCGACGCGCGAGAAGAACGTCGTGTAGTCGATGACTCCGGTTCCGAAGGGCACCATGTCGTAGCCCATGCCGTTGGTGGTGCTGACGACTCCGTCCTTGGCGTGGAAGAGCGGGTAGCGTCGGTTGTGGCGGACGACCAGACCGGCCGGGTCGAAGACGTTCTTCCTGGTGGAGCCGTCGTGGGCGGTGTACTCGTGGAACTTGTACTGGGCGACGTGCGCCCAGAAGATGTCCATCTCCAGCCAGACGACCCTCGGGTCGGTGATCTTCAGGAAGTACTCGAGCTTCCGGATGCCCGAGCTGCGGGTCGGCCGGCCCTGGTCGTCCAGCGGGCCGCCGTCGAGCAGGAAGCCGTAGGCGCTGTCGTGGTTGTGGGTGTAGAGCTTGATGCCCTCCCGGTGGGCGATCGCGCCGAGTGCGTTCCACTTGTCGGCGGCCACGTCCCAGTCGGCGCGGTAGGAGCTGCCGGTGGGGTCGCCGCCGGTGCCCATGTGGTCCATGCCGAGGATGTTGGCGATCTCCAGGTGCTTCTTGAAGGTGTCCTTGTCCGCCTCGGTCAGCGGCCAGGAGGACGGGATGAAGCCGTGGTTGCCCTGGGCGCGCAGGCCGTAGTCGTCGAGCCAGCAGCGCAGCAGCCGGGCGCCCTTGACGGACTCCAGGCTGGCGCCGCCCGGCGCGTTGGCGTGCTGGTTGTATCCGGCGAACTCGACCTGGCGGTAGCCGTGGCGGGCCAGTTGCTTGAAGACCTCGCGGAAGCCGGAGGGCAGGTCGGAGGCGAGGGGGTCGCGGGCGGTGGCGTCGCGGACGGTGTAGAGGATGATGCCGCGCTTGTCCGCCGGGACGAGGATCTGCCCGTGCCCGTGCCCGTGCCCGTGCCCGTGGCCGTGGCCGTGGCCGTGGTCGTGGTCGTGGTCGTGGTCTCTGTCCCGGCCGTGGGCGAGGGCCGGGGAGGCGCCGAAGACGGGGGCCGCGACGGCGCCGGCCGCCACTGCGGTGCAGGTGCTGAGGAAGCGGCGCCGGTTCACGCCGAGGGTGCGGCGCAGGCTCTCGCCGGGTCCGTCGGCGGCCGGGTCGGCGTCGGTGCGGGAGGGGTCGGTGAACGGGGTCACGGGTGCCTGCCTTCTGGGTCGTGGCCTGCGCCGATGCGGCTCGGGCGGGCCGTTGTCAGTGCCGTGTGTTTCACTCTCAGTAGTCGGATTTCGGCGGGTGTACGACGTGGTGCGTCAGCCGAGTCCGGCCAGCCGGAGCAGGAGTTGTTTCACGTCGGTGGCCGCGACGCGGCCTCCGACAGCGCGGGGGGTGGAGCAGATGAGGAGCGGACCGTCGTCGTCGCTCGCGGGGAGGCGGCCGTGGCTGCCTCGAATAGGTGACGCGTCGAGGGGCACGACCGCCATGCGGTAGCGCATGCCGAGTTTCTTGCGGGCCAGGGCGCCGGCCGCCTTGACCTTGACGTAGGGGTCGAGGGGGTCCATGAAGAGCTCGACCGGGTCGTAGCCGGGTTTGCGGTGGATCTCGACGAGCTGCGCGAAGTCGGGCGCGCGGTCGTCGTCGAGCCAGTAGTAGTACGTGAACCAGGCGTCCGGCTCCGCCACGGCGACGAGTTCACCGGCGCGCGGGTGGTCGAGGTGCTGGGCCTTCTTGCCCTCGTCGTCGAGGAGTTCGGCGATGCCGGGCAGCCCCTCCAGGGCGGCTCGGGTCGCATCGAGGTCCTCGGGGCGGCGGACGTACACGTGGGCGATCTGGTGGTCGGCGACCGCGAAGGCGCGGGAGGCCATCGGGTCGAGGTACTCCATGCCGTCCTGGGTGTGCACCTCGAGCAGTCCGGCGCGGCGCAGGGCGCGGTTGATGTCCACGGGCCGGCTGACGGGGGTGATGCCGTACTCGGAGAGCGCGACGACGGTGCGGCCCTCGGCGCGGGCGTCGTCGAGGAGCGGGGCCAGGGCCGCGTCCAGGTCGGCGGCGGCCTCGAGGGAGCGCGGGTCGTCGGGGCCGAAGCGCTGGAGGTCGTAGTCGAGGTGAGGGAGGTAGCAGAGGGTCAGGTCGGGGTGCCGGGTGGCCATGACGTGCCGGGTGGCGTCGATGATCCACTGGCTGGAGACCAGGTCCGCGCCGGGTCCCCAGAAGTGGAAGAGGGGGAAGGTGCCGAGCTTGTCGGTGAGTTCGTCGTGCAGGGCCGGAGGCCTGGTGTAGCAGTCGGGTTCCTTGCGGCCGTCGGCGTAGTAGACGGGACGGGGGGTGACGGTGAAGTCGGTGTCGGCGCCCATGGCGTACCACCAGCAGATGTTGGCGACGGTGTAGCCGGGGTGGGCGCGGCGGGCGGCGTCCCAGAGCTTGTCTCCCGAGACGAGTCCGTTGTGCTGGCGCCACAGCAGGACGTCGCCGAGTTCGCGGAAGTACCAGCCGTTGCCGACGATGCCGTGTTCGGAGGGCGTGGTGCCGGTGAGGAAGGTGGACTGGGCGGCGCAGGTGACGGCGGGCAGGACGGTGCCGAGCGGGGCGCGGGATCCGGACTGGCCGAGCTGCTTGAGGTGGGGCATGTGGTCGAGGAGACGGGGAGTGAGGCCGACGACGTCCAGGACGAGGAGGGGGGTGGGTCCGTCGGGGTGGGGTGTTGCGTCGGAGTGGGTGGGTCCGGTCATGGCAGTTCCTTCAGGCCGAGGTCCGTCAACAGGTCGCGGGCGAGGGTCAGCTCGGCGGCGATGCCGTCGGTGAGCTGGGCGCGGGCGCGGGGCCGCAGCTCGGGCGGGAGGGCCTGCCAGGTGTAGGTCTCGACCTCCAGGTGCCGGGTGAGGGGGTGCGGGCCGCCGACGAGCCGGGTCAGCGCGGCCTTGAGTACCGGAAGGGTGGAGGTGAGGGGTGCGGCGGGGGCCGCGTGCAGGGGGACGTGGAAGTGGGCGCGCCAGGGCGCGGTGGCGGGCAGCGGGCCGCCGTCCGCGAGGGCCTCGTCCAGGTCGTCGGTGCCCTGCCGGCCGCCGGAGGGGGTGGTGGTGCGGGTCTGGTGCAGGAAGCGCGGCTCGGCGAAGGCGGCGAGGGCTTCGCGGACCTCGGGGTCGGCGGGGTGTTCGGCGTGCAGTGCGGCGGACAGCTGGGACTTGACGACGGGTACGCGGGCGGCCGTGAGGGCGTCCAGGGCGGTGTCCGGATCTTCGAAGGAGGTGGCGAGGTGGCAGGTGTCGACGCAGACACCGATGCGGTCGTGGGCGATCGCGGTGAGCGGTGCGATGGCGTCATGGGTGGTCTCGACGACGCAGCCGGGTTCCGGTTCCAGGCCGACGCGGATGGAGCGGCCGGTCAGTTCCTGGAGGGCGTCGAGGCGTTCGGCGAGGGTGACCAGGGCGGCGCGGGCCCGGTCGGCGCGGGGCTCGTCGTAGGCGGTGCGCCAGGCGAGCGGCAGGGTGGAGATGGTGCCGTCCGTCACGTCGTCGGGCAGCAGTCCGGCGAGCAGCCGGGCCAGGGAGGTGGTGTGTTCGAGGCGCTCGGGGTCGGCCCAGTCCGGCTTGTAGACGCGGTACTTGACCTCTTCGGCGCCGAAGCCCTCGTAGGGGAAGCCGTTGAGGGTGACGACCTCCAGGCCGCGCCGGTCGAGTTCGGTGCGCAGGCCGCGCAGCGCGGCGGGGTCGGTGACCAGGGCGTGGGCGGCGTCGCGGGCGAGCCACAGTCCGATGCCGAGGCGGTCGCGGCCGAGGCGTTTGCGGACCGGCTCGCAGTGGTCGCGGAGCTGGGCGAGGACGCCGTCGAGGGTTTCGGCGGGGTGGACGTTGGTGCAGTAGGCGAGGTGGACGGTGGAGCCGTCGGGGTGCCGGAAGCGCATGGCTCACTCCCCGCCGCGCAGGATGGAGTTGCCCTCGTGCGTGGCGTCCCCGGCGGCCACGTCGAGTTCGAGGCGTCCGCTGAGCCCGTAGAAGGCGACGGGGTTGCGCCACAGCACCCGGTCCACGTCGTCCTCGGTGAAGCCCTCGGCGAGCATCAGGTCGCCCACCTTGCGGGTCTTGAGCGGGTCGCTCCTGCCCCAGTCGGCGGCGGAGTTCACCAGCACCCGCTCCGGGCCGTACTCGCGCAGCAGGGCGACCATCCGGACCTCGTCCATCTTGGTGTCCGGGTAGACGGAGAAGCCGAGCCAGGCGCCGCTGTCCCTGGCTTCCTTGACGGTGGTCTCGTTGAGGTGGTCGACCAGCACCCGCTCCGTGGGCAGGGCGGACTCGCGGACCGCGTCGAGGGTGCGGCGCAGCCCGGCGAGCTTGTCGCGGTGCGGGGTGTGCACGAGGGCGGGCAGCCCGTGGTCGGCGGCGAGCTGGAGCTGGGTGGCGAGCGCGGTGTCCTCGGCGGGGGTCATCGAGTCGTAGCCGATCTCACCGACCGCCACCACCCGGTCCTTGACGAGATAGCGGGGCAGTTCGTCGAGGACGGGCAGGCACCGGGGGTCGTTGGCCTCCTTGGGGTTGAGGGCGATCGTGCAGTGGTGGGCGATGCCGTACTGGGCGGCGCGGAAGGGCTCCCAGCCGAGCAGGGCGTCGAAGTAGTCGCGGAAGGAGTCGGGGGAGGTGCGGGGCTGGCCCAGCCAGAAGGAGGGTTCGACGACGGCGCGGACGCCGGCGGCGTGCATGGCCTCGTAGTCGTCGGTGGTCCGGGAGGTCATGTGGATGTGGGGGTCGAAGATGCGCATCAGGACTCCTTGCCGTGGGGGTCGGCCGTGCCGGGCGCGGGGCGTCCGGAGTCGGTCAGGGCCAGGACGCGGTGCAGGTCTTCGGGGACGGTGCGGTCCGCGGCGGTGCGTTCGGCGGCGTAGTCGGCGAGCATCCGGGCGAGTTCGTCGTCGCCCCGGGCCCGGCGGGCGAGGTCCGCCACGGCGGCGACGGGGACGCCGGTGAACAGGCACTTCAGTACGGCGTGCCGCCACTGGTGGGCGTCGAGGTGCCGGGCGGCGTAGGGGCCGAGGGCGGCGGCGACGAGCCGGGTGTCGTTGGTGCGCAGGGCGTCCTCGACGAGCGGCAGGGCGTCCGGTCCCGGCACGAGGTGGGGCAGGGCGTGGAGGACTGCGCGGCGTTCGTCGGCGGTGCCCTGGGTGTAGACCCGGCTGAGGGCGTCCGTGTCGGCGCGGGCGGCGTGCAGGACGAGGACGCGGGCGGCGTCGGCGTGGGCGGGCCCGCAGCGGCGGCCGGCCTCGGCGAGGCGCAGCTCCCACACCGAGATGGGGCCGTGGGTGCCGGGGTGGGCGGCGGCCTCGTCGAGGGCCTGGTCCAGCCAGGCGCGGGCGGCTCCGTCGAGCCAGGTGGCCAGCGCTGCGCGCAGTTCGGCCGGCGGGACGTGGGCGGGGGTGGTGCCCTGGTCCGGTCCGGCGTGTCCGGCGGGGGTGCCGTCCGCGCCCTGGGTGCCGGGGTGGGCGTGGGCGGCGTGTGGCTGCGTCATGGGGTGGCTCCCTTCAGTGGGTGGCGGAGGGCTCGCCCGAGCGGTTGGTGCGGGGCGGTGACGCCGGGGCGGCGCGCCGCAGGAACGGGAGGGAGCGTTCGGCGTGGTGGGGTCCCGCGTGGGAGTGGCGGGGCAGTTCGACGACGGTGAGGCCCTGGTAGCCGGTGGCGGCGAGGGCTTCGAGGACGGGCGGGAAGTCGATCTCGCCGTCACCGAAGGGGAGGTGTTCGTGGACTCCGCGGCGCATGTCCTCGATCTGTACGTGGCGCAGCCAGGGGGCGGCGGCGCGCACGCAGTCGGCGGGAGGGAGCGGTTCGAGGCACTGGCAGTGGCCGATGTCCAGGGTGAGTCCGAGGAGTTCGGGGTCGCCGAGGGTGCGGCGCAGGGTGTGGAAGTCGGCGAGGCTGGAGAGGAGGTGTCCCGGTTCCGGCTCCACCGCGAGGGGGACGCCCGCGGTGGCGGCGGCGTCCAGCACCGGGGCGAGCGACTCGGCCAGCCGCTTCCAGGCCGTGTCCTCGTCCGTGCCCGCGGGGGTGACGCCGCTGAAGCAGTGCACGGCGTGGGCACCGAGGTCGGCGGCGACGCCGACGGCACGGACGAGGAGGTCGGTGCGGCGGGCGCGGTCCTCCGGGTCCTGGTCGAGCAGGGAGGGGCCGTGTTTGCGGCGCGGGTCGAGCACGTAGCGGGCGCCCGTCTCCACGGTGACGTCCAGGCCGAGCGCGTCCAGTCGACGCGCGACCCGGCGGGTGCGGGCGGCGAGGTCGTCGGCGAGCGGATCGAGGTGCATGTGGTCGAGGGTCAGTCCCACGCCGTCGTAGCCGAGGTCGGCGAGGAGGGCGAGGGCGTCGTCGAGGCGCAGGTCGGCGAGGCCGTTGGTGCCGTACCCGAAGCGGAGCGGGGACGCGACGGCCCCTCCCCCCGCCGGGTTCCCGGCCCCCGCCGCGTCCCCGGGAGTGGACCCGGCCCCAGCCCCAGCCCCGGCTCCGGCCCCAGCCCCGGGCGCGGCTCCGGCCTCGTCCGGTCCCCGGTTCGGCTCGGGGTTCCGTTCCTGGTTCGGGTTCCGGGTCATGTGATGCTCACCTTCCTCATGGCGGTCCTCCTCGCGAACCACCGCCCGGCCGGGGCGAGGGCCGCGACCAGGAGGGACGTGGCGCCGGCACCGGAGCGGGCGGCGAGCGCGGCCTGGAGCGGGATCGTGGCCCGGATGCCGCCGCCCACGGCGCGTTGGGTGAGCGGGGGTGAGGGGTTGAGCGCGGCGTGGAAGTAGGGGCGGGCGGCCGTCGCGGCGTACACGGCGCTCAGCCCTGTCCTGAGGGCGTCGGTGACACCCGGTGCCGGAGTGGAGCCCGACAGGCCGGGGGCGGCTGCTGCCCGCCGGCCTGCCGGGAGTCGGTTGGGGCGGCGGGCGGCCAGAGCGGCCAGCGCCCCCGTGGTGGCGAGGGCGGCGAGCGGTGCCAGGGCCGAGCCGCCGGTGGTCTCCCGCCGGGAGACGGCGGTGACCGCGAGGGTGTGGCTGCCGAGCAGCGCGGCCGTGGGCAGCGCGGCCCGGGTGCCGCCCCCGGTGGCGGCCGCGCCCAGGAGCAGGTCGAGGCCGCGGGCCGCGGCCATGGCCGCGGGACCGGCCGGCGTGTGCTTCAGGGCGAGGTCGTAGGCCCAGACGGTGACCGCCAGCGGTGCGGCGACCGCGAGGGCGGGCCGGCCCGCACCGGCCGCCAGCGCCAGCCCGGCGCCGGTGAGGGCGCCGGCCGCGGTGAGAGCGGCGGCGGGGCGGATGCGGCCGGACGGGAGGGGGCGGTGCGGGCGCTCCACGGCGTCCTCCGCGCGGTCGGCCCAGTCGTTGAGCGCCATGCCGGCCTCGTACAGGCACAGGGAGGAGGCGATGGCGAGCAGGGTGCGGGGTCCCGGGCGGGCACCTGCCGCCGCCGCCCCGGCCAGGGCGTCGCCGGGCACGGTGAACAGGGCGGGCAGGCGCAGCAGTTCGGCCCAGGCGCCGATGCCGCCGTCCGTGCGGGGGGCGCGGGATTCGGCCCGGGGTGTACGCGGCTCGGGGCTGCCGGGGGCCGGGGCGGGGGCCCGGGGGCCGGGGGCTTGCGCCCGCGTCGCTCCGGGTTCCCGCGCGGACCGGTCCCGCGCCGCGGGGACGGCGCGGTTCATCGCCCCGCCCCGTCCCCGACGGCGACGCCGCCGCCACCGCCGTCCCCCGGCGAACCGTCCCCAGGGTCGTCCCCCGGGTCGTCCGACAGCCGTCCGGCGAAGCGTTTCAGCTCGCCGTACTGCTCGGCCAGGGAGGACGGCCCGTCCCCCAGCGGGTCCTTGAAGAAGAAGCCCAGTTCGCCGAGCGGGCCGGACAGTCCCTTCTGGTGGGCGCGGGCGGCCAGGCGGGCCAGGTCGAGGACGAGCGGTGCGGCGAGGGACGAGTCGCAGCCCTGCCAGGTGGTCTGGAGGATCATGCGGGCGCCGAGGAAGCCGTCGAAGGCGATGTGGTCCCAGGCGGTCTTCCAGTCGCCGAGCGCGGGCACGTCGTCGATGTGGACCTCGCCCTCGACGGGCGCGCCGAGGGTGTCGGCCAGCACGCGTTCCTTGCCGGCGTTCTTCGCCGCGGCCGCCGCCGGGTCGGCCAGCGCGGCGCCGTCACCGCCGCCCAGCAGGTTCGTGCCCGACCAGGCGCGCACCGCCAGCGCCCGCTGCGCGAACATCGGACCCAGCACCGAGCGCAGCAGGGTCTGGCCGGTCTTGCCGTCCCGGCCGGCGTACGGCAGCCCCGAGGACTCGGCAGGCGCGGCCAGGGCCTGGTGGTGCAGGCCGGTCGACGGGGTGAAGTTGACGTAGGGGCAGCCGGCGCGCAGGGCGGCGGCGGCGTAGAGGGAGCTGGCGGGCAGGGCTCCCCCGGTGGGGGCGGGCTCGGTGGAGGCCACGTTCACGACCACCGTCCGCTCCGCTCCCGAGCGTCGCGCGAAGTCGGTGATGTCCGCGGCGAACGCGGCGATCAGCTCCTCCTCGTCGCGGGTGTCGCCGGGCAGCGGCCCTCCGGGGCGTATCTCGCGGTCGGCCGCGGCCAGTTCGGCGCCCACGGCCGAGGGCAGCCCGTGCGGCAGCACACCCCCGGCGGCCAGGGCTTCCGCCCGCTTGGGCAGGGGACAGTCCACGGTGTCGTGGCCGCCGAAGACGAGGGACGCGAGCGCGGGCAGTCCCGTCCCGGCGAAGTCGGGGGTCTCGGTGACCATGCCGGTCGGGGCGTGCAGCCCCGCGGTCACGGCGGCACAGCCCGCCACCACCGTGGTGGCGACGGAACCGCGGGCTCCGATCAGCCAGACACCGGTACGGGAGCCGTGGGAGGAAGCAGAGGGGGACGCGGACATGGGCAGCCTCCTTGTCGAGCGCGTCGAGCACACACGAGCGGTGGTACGGCCGGAGGGGCGGGACGACCGGAGAGGTGGCACCGCCGGAGAGGTGGCACGGCCGGGAGCGACGCGCCGTGCCCGGTGACGGCGGGCGGAGGTCCGGCGTCCTCCGCCCGCCGCCGTTCCGGTCGCCCCCGAGGAGCGGGCGCCCCTGGAAGAGGTCACCCCTCGAGGGCGGTTCGCCCTAGGAGGGCAGTTCCTTGAGCTGGATGTTGCGGAAGGAGACCTGGTCGTCGGCGCCGTGGTTCTGCAGGCCGATGTAGCCGTCGGTCAGGCTCCGCTCGGGGTCCTTGTTGGTGAAGTCGTTGATCTTGACTCCGTTGAGGAACACCTGGAGGCGTTCGCCCCGGACCTTGATCTCGTAGGAGTTCCACTGGCCGGGCGGCCGCAGAACCTGGTCACGGGCCTTGATGTTCGCCGCCTTGAACGTGTAGATCGCACCGGTGGTGCGGTCCACGGCGTCCGTGGCGTCGATCTGGATCTCGTAGCCCTTGTTCACGGCGGACCAGGGGTCGTCGGAGGCCGGGAAGCCCACGAAGACACCGGAGTTGTCGTCGCCCCGCATCTTCCAGTCGAGCTTGAGCGAGTACGACTTCAGCTCCTTGGCCTGGTACCAGAGCAGGCCCATGCCGCCCTCGGACTCCAGGACGCCGTCCTTGACGTTGAACTTGCCGGGGCCGGCCTGCTTCCAGCCCTCCAGGGTCTCGCCGTTGAAGATGTCCCGGTAGCCCTTGCCGGGCTTGCAGTTGGCCTTGACCTGGCCGGTGGCGTACTGCATGCCGCCGAGCAGGTGGTTCCGGAAGGCCTCGTCCGCGTAGGACTCCTTGGTGTGGCCCATGCCGGTGTAGAAGGAGCGGCCGCCGCCGTAGTTCTGGCACCAGGCGATCGGGTGGTCGCCCTTCATGTTCCCGCCCTGGTAGGTGGTCTCGTCCAGGGTGGCGAGGACCTTGGCCTGCTCACGCGGGTTGGTGCGGTAGTTGTACCACTCGTCGGTACGCTCCCAGGTGTCGTCCAGGTGCGCGGTGGCCGGGTGGTCGTGGTCCTCGACGCGCACGGTGGCCTTCTGGATGGCCGGGTGCGAGTCGAAGTAGGCGCCGACGAGACCGCCGTAGAACTCCCAGTCGTACTCGGTGTCGGCGGCGGCGTGGATGCCCATGTAGCCGCCGCCGTTCTTGACGTAGTTCTCGAACGCCTTCTGCTGATCGGCGTTGAGAACGTCACCGGTGGTGGAGAGGAAGGCGACCGCGTCGTACTTGGCGAGGTTGGCGGTGGTGAACTGTCCGGCCTCCTCGGTCGCGGTGACCGAGATGCCGGCCGGGGTGCCCAGCTCCTTCAGGGCGGCGATGCCCGTCGGAATGGAGTCGTGGCGGAAGCCCGCGGTCTTGGAGAAGACCAGGACCTTCTTGCCGGCCTTGAACGGCTCCTTGGAGAACTCGAAGTCGTCGATGTCGTACAGCGCGCCCTCGCCGCCCTTGAAGACCAGGTAGACGTCCGTCGTCTTCTTGGGCAGGGACCGCAGCGGTACGTCGACGTTCTGGAAGGTCTCCCAGCTGCCGGTCGGCGGGATGTACGCCGAGCCGTGCAGCTTGCCGGTGGGCGAACCGGTGCGGACCTCGAGGTAGCCGCCGGTGCCGCCGGAGGAGGCCCGGACGGTCAGCTTCTTCTGCCCGTCGAACTTGTAGGGGGTGAAGGAGATCCAGTCGCCGTCGTTGATGTCGCCGACGGTCTTGCCGCCGTTGGCGCCGGTCTTGTCGATCGGCGCCACGCCCTGCTGGGTGCTGAAGTGCTCGGCCTGGCGGTGCGGGGGCTGGATCACGGTGCGGGCGGTGCCGGTCAGGGCCTCCTGGCCGTTGGCCCCGCCGTCGGTGTAGCTGGCGCCGACGACGCCGTAGATGTTGGCGTTGGGGTCGTGTCCGCCGTCACCCGGCGGCGGGTTGAGGGTGCCCTCACAGCCCATCTCGCTGGTCAGCTCGTGGGCGTGGGAGTCGTGGCCGAGGCTGTAGGCGACCTTGACCTTGGAGCAGTCGATCGTCTCCTCGGGGTCGGTGACCTTCACCTTGAAGGGGATGGGCTGCCCCATGGGGAGCAGGGTGCCGTTGCCCGGGGTCTCGATGACCACCTTGGGCTCGGTGTTGCCGACCACGATCCGGACGCTGGCGTTGCCGGTGTTGCCCTCGGGGTCCTTGGCGGTGAAGGTCGCGGTGTAGGTGCCGACCTTCTTGTACTTGTGGGTGGGGTTCAGCCCCTCGCCCTTGGTGCCGTCGCCGAAGTCCCAGCCGTAGGTGAGGTCCGGGGAGTCGGCGTCCTTGGCGGTGGCGGTGAAGGCGACCTTCAGTCCGGCCGCGCCGGAGGTCTTGTTCGCGCTCACCTCGGCGATCGGCGAGAAGCCGTCCGCGGCGTTCTCGATCCGGTACAGGGCGGAGTCCTTGTCGCCCTGGAACCAGGACAGGCCGTAGTCCAGGACGTAGAGCGCGCCGTCGGGGCCGAACTCCATGTCCATGATCTGGGTGCCGGTCCACGGGAAGTCGTTGATCTTCGCGACCGCGCCGTCCTCGGTCTGCTCGATCCGCTTGATCCAGCGGCGGCCGAACTCGCCGGCGAAGAAGTCCCCGTCGTACTCCTCGGGGAACTTCACGCTGGAGTCGAGCTCCGGGTCGTAGCGGTAGACCGGGCCGCCCATCGGGGACTCGGAGCCGCTGCCGAACTCGGGCACGGAGTCGTCGTCGTAGGGGATCCACGCGGCCTGCGCGGGCGGCAGGTCGGTGAGGCCGGTGTTGTGCGGCGAGGTGTTCTTCGGGGCGGCGCAGTCGAAGGTCTCGCCGGAGGTCTTGGTGGCGAAGTCGTAGTCGACGTACGGGTCGTTGTCGCCGGTGCAGAAGGGCCAGCCGAAGTTGGCGGCCTTGGTGACCTTGGCGAACTCGACCTGTCCGGCGGGGCCGCGCTTCGGGTCGGCGGCGCCCGCGTCGGGGCCGTAGTCGCCGACGTAGACCGTGCCGGTCTTCTTGTCGACGCTGATCCGGAACGGGTTGCGGAAGCCCATCGCGTAGATCTCGGGACGGGTCTTCTCGGTGCCGGGCTCGAAGAGGTTGCCCTCCGGGATGGTGTACGAGCCGTCCTCGGCGACCTTGATGCGCAGGAGCTTGCCGCGCAGGTCGTTGGTGTTGCCGGCGCTGCGGCGGGCGTCGAAGGCCGGGTTGCGGTCGGCGCGCTCGTCGATCGGCGTGTAGCCGTCGGAGGCGAACGGGTTGGTGTCGTCGCCGGTGGAGAGGTAGAGGTTGCCCTCGGCGTCGAAGGCGATGTCGCCGCCGACGTGGCAGCAGGTGCCGCGGGAGGCCGCGACGTCCAGGACCTTCTTCTCGCTGGACATGTCCAGCGTGCCGTTGGGGTTGAGGACGAAGCGGGAGAGGCGGTTGACGCCGTCGAACGGCTTGAAGTCCTCGGCGGTGCCGTTCTCCGGGGCGTCACCCGCGGGGGTGTCGAGCGGCGGGGCGTAGTAGAGGTAGATCGCCCGGTTGTTCTCGAAGTCCGGGTCGATGCCGACGCCCTGGAGGCCCTCCTCGTCGTGGTTGTAGACGGGGATCTTGCCGGCGACCTTGGTGACGCCGCCCTGGTCGGTCAGGCGCAGTGTGCCGTCGCGGGCGGTGTGCAGGACGCTGCGGTCGGGGAGTACGGCGAGCGACATCGGCTCGCCCATCTCGGGTTCGCCCTTGGCGAGCGGTA
This sequence comes from Streptomyces coelicoflavus, assembly GCF_045041415.1. Classification (NCBI taxonomy): domain Bacteria; kingdom Bacillati; phylum Actinomycetota; class Actinomycetes; order Kitasatosporales; family Streptomycetaceae; genus Streptomyces; species Streptomyces coelicoflavus. The sequence continues at coordinate 1,065,128 of NZ_CP108218.1, forward strand.
CCTGCTGGAACTGACCCTCGGCGGCGGCCGCCGTCTCGTCGTGCTCCGGGTGGCCCGGGTGGGCGCCGGCGACGGTCGCCGGGGTGCCCACGGCCAGCAGCAGGCCGGTGAACAGGGCGAGGGTGGTGCGGAGTCTGGGGCGCCTGGTGGTGCTGGTGCCTTTGAGTCTGGTTCTGTGCACGAAGTCCCTCCGGGAACGGGGTGGGCCGTACTGGGATGGGTGCGAAGACGTGCGATGCGGGCGCCGGGGTGCGCCGTCACCCCGGAGACGTGAGTGTCCTGGACACTTCAGGGACGGTAACCGCGTTCTTCCGGGGCCAACACCCCTTGGACCGCAGCTGGTTGAACTTTTTCCCAACTCAGGACAAAGCGAGATTCGGGCAGGCCTGACCGGGCACCGGCGTGGCGGCCGGTCCCCGGTCCTGACCTGCGGTCGAACCTCAGGATCAGCTGTTGAAGGCCGCGTCGAAGGACGCGCTGGGCGGCTCGAAGTCGAAGGCCTTCAGCCGGGTGAGGGCTTCCGGCGCGCCCTGCAGCCGGTCCATGCCGGCGTCCTCCCACTCGACGGAGACGGGTCCCTGGTAGTCGATGGAGCGCAGCATGCGGAACACGTCCTCCCAGGGGACGTCGCCGTGCCCGGCGGACACGAAGTCCCAGCCGCGCCGGGGGTCGCCCCACGGCAGGTGGGAGCCGAGCCGCCCGTTGCGGCCGTCGAGGCGCTTGCGGGCCTCCTTGCAGTCGACGTGGTAGATGCGGTCGCGGAAGTCCCACAGGAAGCCGACGGGGTCGAGGTCCTGCCACACGAAGTGCGAGGGGTCGAAGTTGAGGCCGAAGGCCGGCCGGTGGCCGACCGCCTCCAGGGCGCGCTGGGTGGTCCAGTAGTCGTAGGCGATCTCGCTGGGGTGCACCTCGTGCGCGAACCGCACGCCCTCCGCGTCGAAGACGTCGAGGATCGGGTTCCAGCGGTCCGCGAAGTCCTGGTAGCCCCGCTCGATCATGGACTCGGGTGCGGGCGGGAACATGGCCACCAGGTGCCAGATGGCGGAGCCGGTGAAGCCGATGACGGTGTCGACGCCGAGCCGGGCGGCTGCGCGTGCGGTGTCCTTGATCTCGGCGGCGGCGCGTTGCCGGACGCCCTCCGCGTCGCCGTCGCCCCAGATGCGGGCGGGCAGGATGGCCTCGTGGCGCTCGTCGATGATGGCGTCGCAGACGGCCTGGCCGACCAGGTGGTTGGAGATCGCCCAGCACTTGAGGCCGTACTTGTCGAGCAGCTGGTGGCGGGAGTCCACGTAGGAGGGGTCGGCGAGGGCCTTGTCGACCTCGAAGTGGTCTCCCCAGCAGGCGAGTTCCAGGCCGTCGTAGCCGAAGTCGCGGGCGAGGCGGCAGACCTCCTCCAGCGGCAGGTCGGCCCACTGTCCGGTGAAGAGCGTGAAGTTGCGTGGCATGTCGCTGCCGGCCTCCTCAGAGTGCGATGGGGGCGATCGGGGTGTAGACGGAGTTCTTCTCGGCGCTCTCCTCCACGGCCGCGAGCACGCGCTGCACCTGCAGTCCGTCGGCGAAGGAGGGTTCGGGCCCGCGGCCCTCGGCGACGGCGTGCACGAGGTCGCGCGCCTGGTGCACGAAGGTGTGCTCGTAGCCGAGCCCGTGGCCCGGCGGCCACCAGGCCTCCAGGTAGGGGTGTTCGGGCTCGGTGACGAGGATCCGGCGGAAACCGGCGTACTCCCCCGGTTCCGTCCCGTCGTGGTACTCCAGCTCGTTGAGCCGTTCCAGGTCGAAGGCGAGCGAGCCGCGCTCACCGTTGAGTTCGATGCGCAGGGCGTTCTTGCGGCCGGTGGCGTACCGGGTGGCCTCGAAGGAGACCAGGGCGCCGGAGGTGAGGCGGCCGGTGAACACGGCGGCGTCGTCGACGGTCACCTGTCCCGTCACGCCGTCCGCCGAGCCCGCGGACAGGCCCCGGGGGGCACCCGCGGGCAGCGGGCGTTCCCGTACGAAGGTCTCGGTGAGGGCGGAGACGCCCGCGATCCGCTCCCCCGACAGGTACTGCGCGAGGTCGACGATGTGGGCGCCCAGGTCGCCGAGCGCGCCCGATCCGGCCAGTTCCTTGCGCAGCCGCCAGGTGAGCGGGGCCTTCGGGTCGACCAGCCAGTCCTGGAGGTAGGTCACCCGCAGGTGCCGCAGCCGGCCGACGCGGCCCTCGGCGACCATCCGCCGGGCCAGCGCGGTGGCCGGCACCCTGCGGTAGTTGAACCCGACCATCGCCAGCTGCCCGCGTGCCCCTGCCTGCTCGGCGGCGCCGGTCATCGCCTGCGCCTCCTCGACGGTGTTGGCGAGCGGCTTCTCGCACAGCACGTGCTTTCCGGCGGCGAGCGCGGCCAGGGCGATCTCGGCGTGGCTGTCGCCGGGGGTGCAGATGTCGACGAGGTCGATGTCGTCCCGTTCGACCAGGGTCCGCCAGTCGGTCTCGGTGCTCGCCCAGCCGTGCCGGTCGGCCGCCAGGCGGACGGCGTCGGCGTCCCGCCCGCAGATGGCGGCCAGTACCGGGTTCAGCGGCAGGTCGAAGACCCGGCCCGCGGTGCGCCAGCCCTGGGAGTGGGCTGCGCCCATGAAGGCGTAGCCGACCATGCCGACGCGCAGGGGCGGTCTGGTCGCGGACGCCCCCGTCGCCGCCCCGGCCCCGGTCCCGGCGGCGGTCCCGGTATCGGTCCCGCTGCCGGTCCCGGCGGCTTCCTCCTCGGCGCCGGCCCCCTCGGGCTGCTGCGGCTGTCCCATGCGGATGTCCTCCTCGTCGTGGTGGCGCGGTGGGGTGGGCCCCGCCCCGGCGGCGGCTGGTCGGGCCGCTGCCGGGGCGGCAGCCCTCACTTGAAGCCCGTGGACATGTACTGGTCGACGTTGTCCTTGTCGACGACGGCCGAGTAGCAGGTGACGGTCGAGGGGATCTCGAACTCGGCGAGGCCGCTGACGCCCTTGCCCTGCCCGAGGGCGCGGGCCAGGTCGATCGCGGACGCGGCCATGGTCGGCGGGTACAGCACCGTCGCCTTCAGGACGCCGCTGTCCGCCTTGATGGCCTGGAAGGCGGAGAGCGCGCCCGCGCCGCCGACCATCAGGAAGTCGTCGCGCCCGGCCTGCTCGATGGCGCGCAGGGCACCCACGCCCTGGTCGTCGTCGTGGTTCCACATGGCGTCGAAGTCCGACTGGGCCTGGAGCAGCTGGGCCATCTTGGACTGGCCGGACTCCACGGTGAACTCGGCGGCCTGGCGGGCCACCTTCTTGATGTTCGGGTAGTTCTTCAGGCCGTCGTCGAAGCCCTGGGTGCGCTGCTGGGTCAGTTCCAGGTTGTCGATGCCGGCCAGCTCGACGACCTTGGCGTCCGACTTGTCCTTCAGCTTCTCGCCGATGTAGTGGGCGGCGTTGAGACCCATGCCGTAGTTGTCGCCGCCGACCCAGCAGCGGTAGGCCTGGGGGCTGTTGAAGATCCGGTCGAGGTTGATGACCGGGATGCCCGCCCGCATCGCCTTCAGACCGACCTGGGTGAGGGCCTTGCCGTCGGCCGGCAGGATGACCAGGACGTCGACCTTCTTGTTGATGAGGGTCTCGATCTGGCCGATCTGCTGCGCGGTGTCGTTGGAGCCCTCGGTGATCTCCATGGTGATCTCGGAGTACTTCTCGGCGCGCTTCTTGGCCTGGTCGTTGACTGCGTTGAGCCAGCCGTGGTCGGCCTGCGGGCCGGCGTAGCCGATGGTGACGGGCTTGCCGGGCTTGTCGTCGGCGGCCGGCTGGGTGTCCGCGGCGGCCTTGTCGTCGCCGCTGTCGGGGTCGTTGCTGGTGCACCCCGTGAGGACGGCACCGGCGGACACGGCGGCGGCTCCGAAGAGCAGCCCTCTGCGACTCGTGAGCTTCGTCATGACGGTGAACCCTTTGTCAATGCGTGCTTGCGGTACGGCGCTGGACCAGCACGGCGGCGACGATGATCGCGCCCTTGGCGATCTGCTGCACGTCGGTCTGAAGGTTGTTCAGGGCGAAGATGTTGGTGATGGTGGTGAAGATCAGGACACCGAGCACGGAGCCGAGGATGTGGCCCCGGCCGCCGGTCAGCAGGGTGCCGCCGATGATCGCGGCGGCGATGGCGTCGAGTTCGTAGAGGTTGCCGTTGGTGTTCTGGCCGGAGCCGGCGAGGGCCACCAGCAGGAAGGCGGCGATGCCGCAGCACAGCCCGGACAGCAGGTAGAGGTAGAGGCGCTGGCGGCGGACGTCGATGCCGGCCAGCCGGGCAGCCTCGGCGTTGCCGCCGACGGCGACGGTGCGGCGGCCGAAGGTGGTCCGGTTGAGCACCAGCCAGCCGACGATGGTGACGGCCGCGAAGACCATGACCAGCGGCGGTATGCCGAGCACGTACCAGTCGCGCTCGGCGAGCTTGAGAACGTCCGGGACGGTGACGACCTGGGTGCGGCCGTCGGTGATCTGGAGGGCGAGGCCGCGCGCCGAGGCCAGCATGGCGAGGGTGGCGATGAACGGGACCATCTGGCCGAAGGCGATGAGCACCCCGTTGACCAGTCCGCAGCCCACGCCCACCACGATCGCGGTGAAGAGGATGCCGACGAACCCGAACTCCTGGGTGGCGACCGTGGTCGCCCACACCGAGGAGAGGGCGACGATGGCGCCGACGGACAGGTCGATGCCGCCGGAGACGATGACGAAGGTCATGCCGACGGTGACGACGCCGATCACGGACGCCTGGGTGAGCACCAGCTGGAGGTTGCGGGTGTCGAGGAACGAGTCGGGCTGGGTGATGCCGCCGATGAGGACCAGGACGGCGAGCACGCCGAGCAGGGTGAGGGTGCGGACGTCGGCGCGGCCCAGCCGGACCCGCCAGGCGGGCGGCCCTTCCACCGGTGCCGCCTTGTCGGTGCCGCCCCGTGGCGGGGACACGTGCTGCGTCATGACGCCGGGCTTCCTTCCATCACGAGGTCGAGTACACGGTGTTCGTCGAGTTCGCGGGCGGGGGCCTCGTGCACGACGCGGCCCTCGCGCAGCACCAGTACGCGGTCGGCGAGGCCCAGCACCTCGGGCACCTCGCTGGAGACCAGCAGCACGGCGAGGCCCTCGTCGGCGAGGCGCCGGATGACGGCGTACAGCTCGGCGCGGGCGCCGACGTCGACGCCGCGGGTGGGTTCGTCGAGCAGCAGGACCCGGCAGCCGCGCAGCAGCCAGCGGGCGAGTACCGCCTTCTGCTGGTTGCCGCCGGACAGGGTGCGCACGGGCACGGCGGGGTTGTCGGGCCGCAGCGACAGTTCGCGGGTGGCCTCGCGGGCCGCGCCGAGTTCGGCACCGCGGTCGATCCAGCCGCCCCGCGAGAAGCGGGACATGGCGGAGACCGACACGTTGCGGGTGACGGACTCCAGCATCAGCAGGGCCTGGGCCTTGCGTTCCTCGGGGGCGAGCCCGAGTCCGGCGCGTACCGCGGCGCGCACGCTGCCGGACCTGAGCGGGCGCCCGTCGACGAGGACCCGGCCGGTTTTCGCCTTGCGTGCCCCGTAGACCGTCTCCAGGATCTCGGAGCGGCCGGAGCCGACGAGCCCCGCGAGGCCGACGATCTCCCCGGGGCGCACCTCCAGGTCCAGCGGCGCGAACTCACCGTCCCGGGACAGCCCTTCGACCTTCAGAACGGGTTCGGCCGCGGGCGGTGCGGCCGGCCGCTCCGGGAAGACGTACTCGACGTTGCGCCCCGTCATCAGCGCCACCACCTCGCGGGTCGGCGTCGACTCGGCGGGCAGCCCGCCGGCGACGGCCCGGCCGTCCTTGAGGACGGTGACCCGGTCGCCGATGCGGCGGATCTCCTCCAGGCGGTGCGAGATGTAGACGACGGCGACCCCGTCGGCGGTGAGGTCGGCGACGATGCGGAACAGGTTGTCGACCTCGTCCGGGTCGAGCGCGGCGGACGGCTCGTCCATCACGATCAGCCGTACGTCGTGCGACAGCGCCCGCGCCATGGACACGATCTGCTGCTGCGCGGCCGACAGGTCCCCGACCAGCCGCCCCGGGTCCACTTCGGGATGCCCGAGTCGCTTGAGGAGCGCGGCCGTCGACGCCTTGGCCGCCCTTCCCCGCACGACGAAGCCGGCGGCGGTCGGTTCGTGGCCGAGGTGGACGTTCTCGGCGACCGACAGGTGCTCGACCAGGTCGAGTTCCTGGTAGATCGTGGCGATGCCCAGGCGCATGGCGGCCATCGGCGAACGCAGGGTGACGTCCTCGCCGCGCCAGCGGATGGTGCCGGTGTCGGGCTGGTGGGCGCCGGCCAGCACCTTGATGAGGGTGGACTTCCCGGCGCCGTTCTGGCCGAGGAGGCAGTGCACCTCACCGGCCTGGACGTCGAGGTCGACGCCGTCGAGGGCCCGGACTCCGGGGAACGACTTGGTGATGCCGGACATGCTGAGCAGCGGTGGTTCTGGTGCCATGTGAGGTCCCCTCGGCGGGCTTGCGGGCCGGTGTCAGGGCAGAGCGGAGCAGGGCGTGGCGAAGCAGGTCACAGTGATGCGGAACAGGGCATGACGGGGTAGAGCGCCGTGCTGGTGGAGCTGCGGAACCGAACGAGTGCTACGCGAGTGAAACGGCGAGTGCTACGCGAGTGAAACGGCGAGTGCTGCGCGAGTGAGAAACGGGTGCTGCGCGGGTGAGAAAGGGGTACTACGCGGGTGAGAACAGGTGGTCGCTGATCAGCCGGGCCGCGCCGATGACGCCGGCGGTGGGGCCCAACTCCCCCAGGACGATGGGCAGGTTGCCGGTCGCGAGTGGCAACGACTGGCGGTAGACCTGGGTGCGGATCGCGGCGAGCAGGTTGTGGCCGAGGCCGGTCACCCCGCCGCCGATCACCACCAGGCCGGGGTTGAAGAAGCTGACCAGGCCGGCGATGACCTGGCCGGTACTGCGGCCGCCCTCCCTGATCAGGTCCAGTGCGGTGCCGTCGCCCGCGGCGGCCGCGGCGGCGACGTCGGCGGCGCTGAGGACGCCGTTCGCCTCCAGCCGGTTCGCGAGTTCGGCCGAAGCGCCCTGTTCGGCGGCCTCGGTGGCGTCGCGGGCCAGTGCCGCGCCGCTGAAGTGGGCCTCCAGGCAGCCTCGGTTGCCGCAGGCGCACTGACGTCCGTCGGGCACGGCCTGAATGTGCCCGATGTCGCCCGCGCTGCCCGTGGTCCCGCGGTAGACGTCACCGCCGACGACGATGCCGCAGCCGATGCCGGTGCCGATCTTGACGACGAGGAAGTCGTGCTGGGTGCGGGCGACACCCGCGTGCTGCTCCCCCAGCGCCATCAGGTTCACGTCGTTGTCGACCATGACGGGGCAGCCGAGCTCCTGGCTGAGCGCCTCCCGTACGGGGAAGCCGTCCCAGCCCGGCATGATCGGCGGCGCCACCGGCACGCCCTCGGGGAAGCGGACCGGCCCCGGGACGCCGATGCCGGCGCCGTCGAAGCCCTCCGCGAGCCCGGAGGCCCGCAGCTTGGCGGCCATCGACAGCACCTGCTCGAAGACCGCGACCGGGCCGTCGCGCACGTCCAGGGGCTGGTTGATGTGCCCGAGGATCTCCAGCTCGGCGTTGGTGACGGCGACGTCGACCGAGGTCGCGCCGATGTCGACGCCGAGGAAGCGCAGTTCGGGGTGGAGGCGGACGTTGTGGCTGCGGCGCCCGCCGCGCGAGGCGGCGAGTCCGTCCGCCACCACGAGACCGGTCTCCAGGAGCCGGTCCACCTCGACGGCCAGTTTCGACCGGGAGAGGTCGACCTGATCACCCAGCTGGGCACGGGAGTTGGGTCCACCGTCGCGCAACAGCTGGAGCAGTCGCGCTTGGTGGGCGTTCGCGGGTCGTGCGGTCATGCGTCTCACGAGCCCCTCCCCGCCTCGATCGGCTGTGAGTGGGCCGGTCTCCCGGCCTCGTCCAGTGGCTTGCTTTCGGAGGGAACGTAGCAGTGGGCGCCGGGTGTGGGAAGAAGTCACGCACGAATTGCTGCCAACTTTCTCCACTGAGTGGACAAAGAAGGGGCCGGCACCGGACCGGCCCAGACACGACGAGGCCGCCCGGTCGGCGTGCCGGGCGGCCTGTGAACGAGCTCCGATCCTGCTCCGACCTCAGGTTTCCTCGCGTGCGTGGTACGAACGCCGGGTGTGCTCCGTGTGCTCGCGCATCAGCCGGGTCGCCGACTGCTCGTCCCGGTCGGTGATGGCGGCGATCAGCTTGCGGTGCTCGATCCAGGACTGCCGGCCGCGCTGCCGGGCGACCGGGGTGTAGTACCAGCGGACCCGGCGGTCGACCTGCGCCGCCAGTTCGGCGAGGACGGTGTTGCCCGCGAGCTCCATGACCTTGCGGTGGAAGCGGGCGTTGAAGGCGACGGCGGCGTCCACGTCCTCGGCGGCGACGGCCCGCTCCCCCTCCTCGCACAGCTCCTCGAGCGCGGCGATCCCGGCGCTGGAGGCGTTGGCCGCGGCGAGCCGCGCCGCCTCGGCCTCCAGGAGCGTACGCACGGTGAGGAGCTGGTCGGCCTCCTCCTCCGTCGGCTCGTGCACGAACGCGCCCTGCGCGGGGCGCAGATCGACCCAGCCCTCGGTGTTGAGCCGCTGCAACGCCTCGCGCACCGGCTGCCTCGACACCCCGAGATGGCCGGCGAGTTCGCTCTCGACGAGGTGCTGGCCGGGCTGGAGCGCCCGCGTGGTGATGAGTTCGAGCAGCGCCTCGTAGACACGGTCCCGCAACGGGCCGGGTCGCTCCAGCTTGGGCACCGCGCCCTGCGGCAGTCCTGCGGACAACATCGGTCCCCCCTCGACGGCCGGAACACAACCAGCAGGCGCGACACTCGGTACACGCGGTACTGATTGTCTTTCGTCTACAGTCTACGGCGCACGGGGAGCCTTGAACCGGGTGTGTAGGCCACGTCACACCGGAAGGCCGGGCGGGGTGATCAGGGACAGGCGGGGCCTTCAGGGGCAGCGGACGACCTGTCCGGCGTACGAGAGGTTGCCGCCGAAGCCGAAGAGCAGCGCCGGGTCGCCGGTGGTGATCTCGCCCCGCTCCACCAGCTTGGAGAGCGCCAGCGGGATGCTCGCCGCGGAGGTGTTGCCGGACTCGACGACGTCGCGGGCGACCACGGCGTTGACCGCGCCGATCTTCGCGGCGAGGGGTTCGACGATGCGCAGGTTGGCCTGATGAAGGACGACCGCGGCGAGGTCGGCGGGCTCGAGGCCGGACCGCTCGCAGGCCTGGCGCGCGATGGCGGGCAGCCGGGTCGTGGCCCAGCGGTACACGCTCTGCCCCTCCTGCGCGAACCGCGGCGGGGTGCCCTCGATGCGGACCGCGTGGCCCATCTCGGGCACCGACCCCCACAGCACGGGCCCGATCCCCGCCTCCTCGCCCGGCGCGCAGCCCTCGACGACGGCGGCGCCCGCCCCGTCGCCGACCAGCACACAGCTGGTGCGGTCGGTCCAGTCGACGACCTCGGACATCTTGTCCGCGCCGATGACCAGCGCCCGGCTCGCGGAACCGGCCCGCACGGCGTGGTCGGCGGTGGCCAGGGCGTGGGTGAAGCCCGCGCACACGACGTTGACGTCCAGTGCCGCCGGCCCGGGGACACCGAGGCGGGCCGCGACGCGGGCGGCGGTGTTCGGGGAGCGGTCGATCGCGGTGGAGGTGGCGACCACGATCAGGTCCACGTCGGCGGGGGTCAGCCCGGCCGCCGCGAGCGCCTTCGCGGCGGCGTGACCGGCCAGCTCGTCCACCGGCTCGTCGGGTCCGGCGATCCGACGCGTACGGATGCCCACCCGGCTCCTGATCCACTCGTCGCTGGTGTCGACCATGCCCGCCAGATCCTCGTTGGTGAGAATCCTGGCGGGCTGGTAGTGGCCGACGGCGGTGATGCGGGAGCCGTGGTGCATGGGTGGAGTCCTCGCTGCCTCGGGGTACGGGATCCACCAGTGTGATCAGTGACCGACGGGTACGACGGCAGGTGATACGACAGGAAACCGGCGTCCGGCTTGTCGGCTTCGGTCAGCATCTTCCACCGCCGCCGGCCGTCCCCGCCGGCCGTCCCCGCCCCCGCCCGCCCTCATCCGGTGAAGAGCTGGGTCGCCTTCCGGACGAGTTCGTACAGACCGTAGGCGAGCGGCGCGCCCACCCAGAGCCAGGTGAAGGCGATCAGCGGCCTGCGGTCGGGCACCTGGGCCGCGTCAGGCGGACTCTGGCTGCTGTCGGCCGACATCGTTGCCCTCCTTCTGCGCGTGCTGCGCGGGGACGGTGGTCGCGGGTTCGTGGTGCCGGGCGTGGACGGGCCGGATCAGTTCGTTGGCGGCGAAGCCGGCCACCAGCAGCCCGATCATGATGAGGAAGGACGTGCCGTACAGCGCCGAGCCGTGCCGTCCGGCCTCCTCCTGGTGATCGGCGATCCAGTTGACGATCAGCGGTCCGAGGACGCCGGCCAGCGACCAGGCGGTGAGCAGCCGGCCGTGGATCGCGCCGACCTGGTAGGTGCCGAAGAGGTCCTTGAGATAGGCGGGGGCGGTGGAGAAGCCGCCGCCGTAGAAGGACACGACGACCAGGGCGCACAGGACGAACAGCGGCTTGGAGGAGTCGCCGAGCAGCGCGATCAGGGCGTACATCAGCGCGCCGACGCCGAGGTACACGCGGTAGATGTTCTTGCGCCCGATGAGGTCCGAGGCCGAGGACCAGCCGAACCGGCCCGCCATGTTGGCCGCCGACAACAGGGCCACGAATCCGGCGGCGGCGGTCACGGACACCGGTGTGGACGTGTCGGCGAAGAAGTCCGTGATCATCGGCGCGGCCTTCTCCAGGATGCCGATGCCGGCCGTGACGTTCATGCAGAGCACGATCCACAGGAGCCAGAACTGCGGGGTGCGCATGGCCGAGCGCGCCGAGACCTGGACGCCCTCGAGCGGCGCGGGCCGCCCGTCCGCCCGTTCCCTGGGCCGCGGCACCCGTACCAGCAGCACGCCGAGCAGCATGAAGACGGCGTACGTCAGTCCGTGGACGAGGAAAGCCAGGGCGATCCCGGAGTTGTCGGTGCCGAAGGACTTCAGCATCTGCGCCGACCAGGGCGAGGCGATGAGGGCGCCGCCGCCGAAGCCCATGATGGCGATGCCGGTGGCCATGCCCGGCCGGTCCGGGAACCACTTGATCAGCGTCGAGACGGGCGAGATGTAGCCGATGCCGAGGCCGATCCCGCCGACGAAGCCGTAGCCGAGGACGATCAGCCAGTACTGCTCCACCGCCGCGCCGAGCGCGGAGAGCAGGAAGCCGGACGAGAAGCAGACGAGGGCGACGGTCATCGCCCAGCGCGGGCCGTGCCGTTCCACGAGCGTGCCGCCGAACGCGGCGGACAGACCGAGCATGACGATGCCGAGCTGGAAGGGCAGCGCGCTCTGCGTGCCGCTGAGGCCGAGCGCGGACTCCAGGGGCGGTTTGAACACGGACCAGGCGTAGGCCTGGCCGATGGAGAGGTGGACCGAGAGAGCGGCCGGGGGGACGAGCCAGCGGCTCCAGCCCGGGGGTGCGACGGGGGGACTCATGGGTCCCCAACCGTAGGCATCCGGAAAGCGCTTGAGAAGACTGTTGAGCGGACAACTACAGACCACCACTACTGCTGCACAAAGCCTTGCCGCCCCAACCTCCATACTGTAGACAATATTTCGTCGACATCTTCGCGTCACTGCGAGCCTTCATCGGCTCTCTCCTCCCGGTTCCTCGGTATCCCTCGACCGAACGGAGCTCCCCTGCCATGAAAGTCGCAGTCCTCGGCGCCGGGGCGATCGGCGCCTACGTCGGCGCCGCGCTCCACCGTGCGGGCGCCGACGTGCATCTCATCGCCCGTGGACCGCATCTGGCGGCCATGAGGCAGTACGGAGTACGGGTGCGCAGCCCGCGCGGCGACTTCACCGCGCACCCGCGCGCCACCGACGACCCGGCCGGAGTCGGCCCGGTCGACTACGTGTTCCTGGGTCTGAAGGCCAACTCGTACGCGGCGTGCGGGCCGCTGATCGAGCCGCTCCTGCACGACTCGACGGCGGTCGTGGCCGCCCAGAACGGCATCCCCTGGTGGTACTTCCACCGCCACGGCGGCCCCTGGGACGGGCGCCGTCTCGAAAGCGTGGACCCGGCCGGCGCGGTCAGTGCCGTGCTCGCACCCGAACGGGCCGTCGGCTGCGTCGTGTACGCGGCCACCGAACTGGAACAACCGGGCGTCGTACGGCACGTGGAAGGCACCCGGTTCTCGATCGGCGAGCCCGGCCGGGACGTCTCGGCGCGGTGCCTGGCGTTCAGCGAGGCGATGCGGGCGGGCGGCCTGAAGTGCCCGGTCGAGCCGGACCTGCGCGGCGACATCTGGCTGAAGCTGCTGGGCAACATCTCCTTCAACCCGATCAGCGCCCTGGTCCGGGCCACCATGCGCCAGATGTGCCGGCACGGCGGCACCCGCGAAGTCATCGAGACCATGATGACCGAGACGCTGACGGTCGCCCGGGCCCTCGGCTGCGAGGTCGGCGTGTCCATCGAACGCCGGCTCGCGGGCGCCGAACGGGTCGGCGACCACCGCACCTCCACGCTCCAGGACCTGGAGCGCGGCAAGCCGCTCGAACTCGACGTGCTGCTCGCGGCCGTCGTCGAGCTGGCGGAGATCACCGGCGTCCCGGTGCCCACCCTGCGCACCGTGCACGCCCTGTCGGACCTGCTCGCGTCGAGGAGCGCCGCATGAGGAAACGCGACCGAACCCCGAAGACCTACACCCGCCTCACCCACCCCCTGGTCCGGGACTCGCGCGACCAGCCCTTCCGCCGGGCCACCTGGGAGGAGGCCCTGGACCGCACGGCCCGGCGCCTGGCCGAGGCCCGCGGCGCGTTCGGCATGTTCTCCTGCGCGCGGGCGACCAACGAGATGAACTACGTGGCGCAGAAGTTCGCCCGGGTGGTCATGGGCACCCACAACGTGGACTCCTGCAACCGCACCTGTCACGCGCCGAGCGTGGCGGGCCTGTCGGCCGCCTTCGGCTCGGGCGGCGGCACCTCCTCCTACGAGGAGATCGAGCACACCGACGTCATCGTGATGTGGGGCTCCAACGCCCGTTTCGCCCACCCGATCTTCTTCCAGCACGTGCTGAAGGGCATCCGGGGCGGCGCCCGCATGTACGCGGTGGACCCGCGCCGCACCTCGACGGCGGAGTGGGCGGAGAGCTGGCTCGGCCCGAACGTCGGCACGGACATCCCGCTGGCGCACGCGGTCGGCCGCGAGATCATCCACGCGGGCCTGGCCAACGAGGCGTTCATCGAACGGGCGACGACGGGCTACGAGGACTACAAGGCGCTGGTCGAGCCCTGGACCCTCTCCCTCGCCGAGAAGGTGACCGGCGTACCGGCCGCCGCCATCCGCGACCTCGCGCACGCCTACGCCCGCGCCGAGCGCGCCCAGCTGTGCTGGACCCTCGGCATCACGGAGCACCACAACGGCACGGACAACGTCCGCGCCCTGATCAACCTCTCCCTGCTCACCGGCCACGTCGGCCGCTACGGCTCCGGTCTCCAGCCCCTGCGCGGACAGAACAACGTGCAGGGCGGCGGCGACATGGGCGCCATCCCCAACCGCCTCCCCGGCTTCCAGGACGTCCTCGACCCGGAGGTCCGCCGGAAGTTCGAGACGGCGTGGGACACGGTCGTCGAGCCGCACCACGGCCTCACCCTGACGGAGATGTTCGAGGCGATGGACGAGGGCACGCTCCGCGCCGTCTACTGCATCGGCGAGAACCCGGCCCAGTCGGAGGCGGACGCGGAACAGGCGGTACGCCGCCTGCGCGCCCTGGACTTCCTGGTGGTCCAGGACATCTTCCTCACGAAGACCGCCGAGCTGGCCGACGTGGTCCTCCCGGCGACCGCCGGCTGGGCGGAGACGGAGGGCACCACCACCAACAGCGAGCGGCGCGTCCAACGCGTGCGCAAGGCGGTGACCCCACCCGGAGAGGCCCGCGAGGACATCGACATCCTCTGCGACCTCGCCGCCCGCCTGGGTCACGACTGGAAGTACGCCGACGCGGAGGCGGTCTGGAACGAACTGCGCTCCCTCTCCCCCGACCACCACGGCATGACGTACGCCCGTCTGGAGGAGCACCAGGGCATCCAGTGGCCGTGTCCGAGCACGGAGGAGCTCGAACCTCCCTATCTGCACGGCAGGTTGTGGTCCCGGGACGTCGGCCTCCGTGGCCGCCCCGCCCCCTTCGGCATCGTCCGGCACGACCCGCCCGTGGACCTCACCGACGAGCGGTACCCGATCCGGCTGACCACGGGACGCCGCCTCGACTCCTACAACACGGGGGTGCAGAGCGGCGGTTACGCCTCCCCGCTGCGCCGCGGCGAGTCCGTCGAACTCTGCCCGGAGGACGCCGAACGCTACGGGGTGGTGGTCGGCGAGCAGGTCCGGGTGACCTCCCGGCGCGGCTCGCTGCTGGCCCCCGTCTGGGTCGACCCGGCCCTGCGCCCCGGCCTGGCCTTCATGAGCTTCCACTTCCCCGACGAGGTGGACACCAACCAGCTGACCATCGAGGCCAACTGCCCGATCGCCGGGACGGCGGAGTTCAAGGCCTCGGCGATCCGGATCGAGAAGGTGAGCACCGGTGGACCTGCGCTTCGGTGACGGCAAGCCCACGGACGAGGAACGCGCGGCCGTGGACGCCCTGCTCGGCCCGCCCGAGTCCTCCTGGGAGGGCGCGGACCGCTCCGACGCGGACCTCAGATGGGCACGCGGCGGCCGGAAGGCCCGGGACCGCCGCGACCAGCTCCTCCCGTCCCTGCACGCCCTCAACGACCGCGTCGGCTGGATCAGCGAGGGCGCCCTCGACTACGTGTGCCGCCGCCTGACCGTCCCCCCGGCGGAGGCGTACGGGGTGGCCACCTTCTACGCCATGTTCTCGGTCCGCCCCCGCCCGGCCACGGTCCTGCACGTCTGCACGGACCTGGCGTGCACGGCGGCGGGGGCGAGTGAGTTGTGCGCGGCCGTGGAGGCACGCCTGGGCCCGGAGAGCGGCGTGAAGGTCGAGCGATCTCCCTGCCTGGGCCTGTGCGAACGGGCCCCGGCGACTTTGACGATCAGGGCGGGCCAATCAGCCCGTCCGGCGTTTGAGGACGAGGCCGTCCAGGCCGAAAGCGGGGGTCCGGGGGCGGTAGCCCCCGGGGACGGGACAGGGAAGGGGCGGCGGGGGCGAGACACCCACCACGCGACAGCCGTATGCGCCCCCGCGACCCCGGACGCGGCGGTCCGAGCCGCCACCGCCCCCGAAGCCGCCCCCACCGAATCCGCCCCCGAAGCCGCCGTCCCCCAGTCCGGCGACCCCACCCTCACCCTCCTCCACCGCATCGGCACCGTGGACCCCGCCTCCCTGGACGACTACCGCGCCCACGGCGGCTACACCGCCCTCCGCCGCGCCTTCGACCTCGGCCCCGCCGCCGTCATCCGCGAGGTCACCGACGCCGGCCTGGTCGGCCGCGGCGGCGCCGCCTTCCCCACCGGCCGCAAGTGGCAGGCGACGGCCGCCCAGCCCGACCACCCGCACTACCTCGTCTGCAACGCCGACGAATCCGAACCGGGCACCTTCAAGGACCGCGTCCTCATGGAGGGCGACCCCTACGCCCTGGTCGAGGCGATGACGATCGCGGCCTACGCGACCGGCGCCCACCAGGGCCACCTCTACCTCCGCGGCGAGTACCCCCGCGCGCTGGCCCGCCTCACCCACGCCATCGAGCAGGCCCGCACCCGCGGCCTGCTCGGCGACGACGTCCTCGGTCAGGGCTACGCCTTCGACATCGAGATCCGGCGCGGCGCCGGCGCGTACATCTGCGGCGAGGAGACGGCCCTGTTCAACTCCATCGAGGGCCGCCGCGGCGAACCCCGCTCCAAGCCGCCGTTCCCGGTCGAGAAGGGCCTGTTCGGCAAGCCCACCGTCGAGAACAACGTGGAGACCCTGGTCAACGTCCTCCCCATCCTGACGATGGGCGCCGAGGCGTACGCCGCGATCGGCACCCCGACGTCCACCGGCCCCAAGCTGTTCTGCGTGTCCGGCACGGTGGCCCGCCCCGGCGTCTACGAACTCCCCTTCGGCGCGACACTCGGCGAGCTGCTCGCCCTCGCCGGGGTCCGCGACAACCTCCGCGCCATCCTGCTCGGCGGCGCGGCCGGCGGCTTCGTCCGCCCCGACGAGCTGGACATCCCGCTCACCTTCGAAGGCACCCGGGAGGCGGGCACGACCCTCGGCTCCGGCGTCGTCATGGCCTTCGACGACACGGTCCCGCTCCCCCGCCTGCTGCTCCGCATCGCCGAGTTCTTCCGCGACGAGTCGTGCGGTCAGTGCGTGCCCTGCCGGGTCGGCACCGTACGTCAGGAGGAGGCCCTGCACCGGATCGTCGACCGTACGGGCGCCGACGCCGCCAGTGACATCACCCTTCTGCGCGAGGTCGGCCGCGCGATGCGGGACGCCTCGATCTGCGGTCTGGGGCAGACCGCGTGGAACGCCGTGGAATCCGCCATCGACCGTCTGGGGGCGTACGAATGACCGCGATACCGCTCGGAGTGCCGCGCCGCCTGGTGGAGTTCACCCTCGACGGGCAGGAGGCCCGGGTCCCCGAAGGGTCCACGATCCTCGACGCCTGCCGGGCCGCCGGGAAGGACGTGCCGACCCTGTGCGAGGGCGACACGCTCACCCCGAAGAACGCCTGCCGGGTCTGCGTGGTGGACGTGGAGGGCGCCCGGACCCTCGCGCCCGCCTGCTCGCGCCGGGCCGAGCCCGGCATGGTGGTGCGCACGGACACCGAGCGCGCGCGGCACAGCCGCAAGGTGGTCCTGGAACTCCTCGCCTCCTCGGTCGACCTCTCCACGACCCCTTCGGTCGCCCAGTGGCTCAAGGAGTACGAGGCGAAGCCCGGCCGCTTCGGCCCGGACGCGGCCCGCGTCGACGAGGAACCGCGCGTCGACAACGACCTGTACGTGCGCGACTACGGCAAGTGCATCCTCTGCTACAAGTGCGTGGACGCCTGCGGCGACCAGTGGCAGAACAGCTTCGCGATCTCCGTCTCCGGCCGCGGCTTCGACGCCCGGATCTCGGTCGAGCACGACGGCCCGCTGACCGACTCGGCGTGCGTCTACTGCGGCAACTGCATCGAGGTGTGCCCCACGGGCGCCCTGTCCTTCAAGTCGGAGTACGACATGCGGGCGGCGGGCACCTGGGACGAGGAACGGCAGACGGAGACGACGACGGTGTGCGCGTACTGCGGTGTGGGCTGCAACCTCACGCTCCATGTGCAGGACAATGAGATCGTCAAGGTCACCTCTCCGCACGACAACCCGGTGACCCACGGCAACCTGTGCATCAAGGGCCGCTTCGGCTACCAGCACGTACAGAACCGGGACTGACCGGCACACCGACCGGCGCAAGGGGCACGAACATGGGACGAGTCACGGAACGACGCAAGGTCATCCGCATCAGGGACGGGGCGGTCTCCACCCGCCCGGACACGCTCGTCGCCGAGGAACCGCTGGAGATCCGGCTGAACGGCAAGCCCCTCGCCATCACCATGCGCACCCCCGGCGACGACTTCGCGCTGGCGGCGGGCTTCCTGGTGAGCGAGGGGGTGCTCGCCGAACAGGGCGACCTGCGGAACATCGTGTACTGCGCGGGCGCCACGGTCGACGGTTCCAACACCTACAACGTGGTCGACGTGAAGACCGCTCCCGGCGTGCGGATCCCCGACATCACACTGGAGCGGAACGTCTACACCACCTCCTCCTGCGGGCTGTGCGGCAAGGCGAGCCTGGACGCGGTGCGTACGACGGCCCGCTGGCCGGTCGCCGACACTCCCCCGGTCCGCGTCACCCCGGAGCTGCTGGCCGGGCTGCCCGACCGGCTGCGCGCCTCCCAGCGGGTCTTCGACCGGACCGGCGGTCTGCACGCGGCGGCGCTGTTCACCGAGGACGGCGAGCTGGTGGACGTACGGGAGGACGTGGGCCGGCACAACGCGGTCGACAAGCTGGTCGGGCGCGCGCTCCAGAACGGGGACCTGCCGTTGTCCCGCTCCGTGCTGCTGGTGTCGGGGCGGGCCTCCTTCGAGCTGGCGCAGAAGGCCGTGATGGCGGGCATCCCGGTGCTGGCCGCGGTGTCGGCACCGTCCTCGCTGGCCGTTGACCTGGCCGCCGAGACCGGACTGACCCTGGTGGGCTTCCTGCGCGGCAGCTCCATGAACGTGTACGCGGGCGAGGACCGCGTCGCCCTGCGGGCCGCGGCCGCCCAGGGCTGACCCGCCTCCCCGCTGCACGGCGGCGGGGCCCCGGCCGGCGGGGAGCGCCCCCTGCGCCGCCGGGGCCCCGCCTCGACCCCGTCCCGACACGCGGGAAGCGGCGCGGTCCCCGTGGGCACGGGACGCCTCTTGTACTGATGTGCGCACGAAGGTGTCCCCCTCCCCAGCCGCCCGAAGGGCAGACCGCGCCATGCCGCCCCGACCTCCCCGCTCCCTCTGGCTCGCCCTCGTCGCGTCGTGCGCGCTGGCCGTCCCCGCGCCCCCTGTCTTCGCCCAGCCCGGCGGGCGGGCGCCGGAGTTCGGGGAGCAGGTGCTCTTCGACGCGGCCCGGGACCCGGGCGGCTACGCCTGCTTCCGCATCCCGGCGATCGTGCGCACGACGGTCGGCACGCTGCTCGCGTTCGCCGAGGGCCGCGTGCTCGACTGCGGGGACGCGGGCGACATCGACATCGTCCTCAAACGCTCCAGCGACGGCGGACGTACCTGGGGCCCCCTCCAGGTCGTCAACGACGGCGGCGGCGACACCCACGGCAACCCGGCCCCGGTCGTCGACCGCGACACCGGCCGGGTCCTCCTGCTGGAGACGTACAACGCGGGCCGCGCGGACGCCGGCAACTGCGCGGTGCCCTGTGCCCGCACACCGCACCTCCAGCACAGCGACGACGACGGCCGCACCTGGTCCGTGCCCCGCGACCTGGGCCCCGAGATCCTGCCTCCCACCTGGAACTCCTGGTACGCCACCGGTCCCGGGCACGGCGTCCAGCTCACCGGCGGCGCCCACCCCGGCCGGCTCGTCGTCGGCGTCAACGCCGAGACCTGGGACGGCGAGCGAAGCGAGAGGGGGGTCCCCCGGGCCGGAGGCCGGGGGAGGATCACCGCCAACCACGCCGCCCTCGTGGTCAGCGACGACGGCGGCGCGCACTGGAGGACCGGCGCCACCGACACCTGGCCCGTCGCCGCCGACGGCACCTTCCGGCAGAAGCCCTCCGAACTGACCCTCACCGAGCGGGCCGACGGTGCGCTCCTGGTCAGCGGGCGCGAGGAGCACGGCACCGACCTCGGCCACCGCACCCAGGCCCTCAGCCGCGACGGCGGCGACAGCTTCACCGCGCCCTTCCGCGCCCTGCCCGGCCTGTACGCCCCGCAGGTGCAGGGCGCGCTGCTGCGCCTGGACGACCGCGTCCTGCTGTCCGCGCCGGCCGATCCAGACCGCCGCCGGACGATGACGCTGCGCTCCTCCTACGACGGCGGCGCGACCTGGGACGGTGCGGACCGCGGCACGGTCGTCACCCGGGACTGGTCGGGCTACTCGGACCTGGTGGCCGTCGACGACGACACGGTGGGCCTGCTGTACGAGGGCGGGGCGTCCGACGCCCGCGACGAGATCCGCTTCGCCCGCTTCACCGAGGACTGGCCGGCGCCGCCCCGGCCGGCCGACCCGACCACCCCCGACGTGGCGCCGGGTGCCGCGCCCGCGACCGTGCTGGGGGGCGCCGGGACGACGGACGGCGCGGTGGGTGGCGCGCTCGCGTTCGACGGCGCCGACGACGCCGTACGGCTGCCGTACGACGGGCGGCTGCCGCTCGGGGACGGCGACTTCACGGCGTCGCTGTGGTTCCGGTACGCGGCGGCCGACGGGGAGCAGCCGCTGCTGTGGATGGGCGGCATCGGCACCACCCAGCCCCAGGTGTGGCTGCGCGCCGAGCCCGGCGACGGGCGGGTGCGGGGGCTGATCACCGCACGCGAGGGCGGGGCGGCCCCGCGTTCGGCCTGGGTGGACACCGACCGGGCGTACGACGACGGGCGGTGGCACCGGCTGGCGCTGCGCCGCGGCGGGGGCCGGCTCACGCTCTTCGTGGACGGTGCGCCGGTGGCCGGCACGGCGGACGTGCCGGGCTCCGTCAGCCGCGATTCACCCTTCGGGGTGCACATCGGCGAGCGGATGGACGGCCGGGCCCGGTTCACCGGCGCCGTCGACGACGTGCGGGTGTGGAAACGGGCCCTGACCGACGAGGAGATCGCGGCCGGCGCCCCGCCCTCCGCCACCGGGGACGCGGTCCTGCACCTGCCCATGGACCGGGTGGACCGGACGGACGCGGGCGGCTGAGCGTCACCGCGCGGGGACGGACGCCTCAGGCGGAACGGCCGCCGGTGCCGACCGCGGTGCGCGCCGGGGCGGCCGGCTCCTCGGCGGAGACCGCCTCCGGGTCGTGCGACCGCCGCTTGGCGATCACCGCGCAGACCATCAGCTGCATCTGGTGGAAGAGCATCAGCGGCAGGACCGCCAGCGAGGCCTGGGCGCCGAACAGGACGCTCGCCATGGGCAGCCCGGCGGCGAGCGACTTCTTGGACCCGGCGAACTGGATCGCGATGCGGTCCTCCCGCCCGAAGCCGAGCCCCTTCGCCCCGTACCAGGTCAGCGCCAGCATCACGGCCAGCAGCACCGCCTGGACGGCCAGCAGCCCGGCGAGGCGCACCGGGCTCACCTGGTGCCAGATGCCCTGGACCATGCCCTCGCTGAACGCCGTGTAGACGACCAGGAGGATCGAGCCCCGGTCGACGAGGCCGAGCACCTTCTTGTGCCGGGCGACGAAGCTCCCGATCCACCGGCGCAGCAGTTGCCCGGCCACGAACGGCACAAGGAGTTGCAGCACGATCTTCACCACCGAGTCGGCGGAGAACCCGCCCCCGCTGCCGCCCAGCAGGGCCGCGGCCAGCAACGGTGTGACGACGATGCCGACCAGCGAGGAGAAGGACCCGGCACAGATGGCGGCGGGCACGTTGCCGCGGGCGATGGAGGTGAACGCGATCGAGGACTGGATGGTCGACGGGACCAGGGTGAGGAAGAGCAGGCCCTGGTGGAGTGGGTCGGTCAGGAACACCGGGACCAGGCCGCGCGAGGCGAGTCCCAGCAGCGGGAAGACGACGAAGGTGCAGGCCAGCACGGTGACGTGGAGCCGCCAGTGCCGTACGCCGTCCATCGCCTCACGGGTGGACAGCCGGGCGCCGTAGAGGAAGAAGAGGAACGCGATGGCTCCGGTGGAGGCACCGGAGGCGACGTCCGCGCCCGTGCCGCGGGCCGGCAGCAGCGCCGCGAGGCCCACCGTGCCGAGCAGCAGCAGGATGTACGGGTCGATCGGCATCCAACTCGGCCAACGCAGGCGTTTCACGGTGCTCCACTTGCTCGCTGCTTACGCGTTCTCGCTCGTTCGGGTGGGGTCACGGGTCCCCGCTCCATCGTGCTCTCCCGCCCGGCGATCGGGAATCCGGTATACCGCTCTGACTGTCATCACGATGTCCGATGACCGTCGCTAGACTGGCGGCATGTACGACCCCTCCCACCTGCGCACGTTCCTGTCGGTGGCCCAGACGCTGAGCTTCACGCAGGCCGCCCGGCGGCTCGGGCTGCGCCAGTCGACGGTGAGCCAGCACGTACGTCGGCTCGAGGACGCCACCGGACGGCAGCTGTTCAGCCGGGACACGCACTCCGTGGAACTGACGGAGGACGGGGAGGCGATGCTCGGGTTCGCGCGCCGGATCCTGGAGCTGCACGAGCAGGCGACGGCGTTCTTCACGGGCACCCGGCTGCGCGGGCGGCTGCGGTTCGGGGCGTCCGAGGACTTCGTGCTGACCCGGCTGCCGGAGATCCTGGAGGGCTTCCGGCACGAGCACCCGGAGGTGGACCTGGAGCTGACGGTGGAGCTGTCGGGGACGCTGCACGAGCAGCTGGCGGCCGGCAAGCTGGACCTGGTGCTCGCCAAGCGGAGGCCCGAGGACCCTCGGGGCGAACCCGTCTGGAGCGACCGGCTGGTGTGGATCGGCGCGCAGCGGCTGCGCCTGGACCCGGACCGCCCGGTGCCGCTCATCGTCTACCCGCCGCCGGGCATCACCCGGGCCCTCGCCCTGGACGCCTTGCAGCGGGAGGGCCGCGAGTGGCGCGTCGCGTGCACCAGCGGCAGCCTGAACGGCCTGATCGCGGCCGCCCGGGCGGGCCTGGGCGTGATGGCGCACTCGCGCGGCCTCGTCCCGCCCGGTCTCGTACGGGTGCCGGACCGGGCCGGACTGCCCGAGCTGGGCGGCGTCGACTTCGTGCTGGTGCACGGCCGGCGCCGCCCCTCCGCGCAGGGTGCCGCGGACGCCCTGGCGGCGGCGGTCCTGGCGGGCGGCGACCGGCTGCACCGGCCTCAGCGGGCGGGCCTCGGATAGGTGAGCTGCTTGACCCGGCGCAGGAACGGCGACGCCTCCACGTGCCGGACGCCCTCCAGACGGCCGAGCGGGCCGCTGAGGTAGGCGTAGAGGTCCGCGGTGTTGCGCACGACCGCGGTGGCGACGATGTTGGACGGGCCCGCGGTGGCGGCGGCGTGAGCGATCTCGTCGTGTGCGGCGAGCGCCTCGCCGACGCGGTGGAGGGCGGCCGGGCTGGTGGTGAGCCACAGCACGGCGGCGGTCGGATATCCGAGGATCTCCGAGTGGTACTCCACGTCGATGTACACGGCGCCGGAGGCGAGCAGCGCGGCCAGGCGGCGTTTGACCGCGGACTCGGAGCGGCCGGTGGCGCGTTGCAGTTCGGGATACCCGGCGCGCCCGTCGCGTTCCAGGACGTCGAGCAGCGGCTCGTCCTCGGGATCGATGCGGGCCGGACCGGCCGGGCGCGGTCCGGACTCCGGCCGCAGCGCCGCGACCTGGTCGTCGCCGAGCACGCCGAACTTGCGGAGCCAGCCGCTGGGGCCGCCGTAGAAGCGGTGCAGGATCTGGTGGGCGTGGATCTCCAGGACGCGCGGGGTGCGCGGCAGCTTGCCGAGGAGCAGGTCGTCCCGGTCGCCGGGGCTGCGCGGCCGGGTGCCGAAGACGACCTCGGTGCCGCCCGCGGCCAGCCCGATCCAGTTGGTGTCGGGCCGCTTGGCGAGGGCGTCCGCGATGGCCAGGGCGCTGTCGGGGACGCAGCGCAGCCGCAGCGTCCAGTGGTCCTGGCCGAGCGCCGCGGGGTCCCGGACGCCGACCACCCGCAGGCCGCCCTCGGCGCGGAGCCTGCGGTAGCGGCGGGCGACGGTCTGGTCGGAGACGCCGAGTACGGCACCGATGCGGCTGAAGGAGGCGCGGCCGTTCACCTCCAGCGCGTCCAGGACGCGCAGGTCGAGTTCGTCGAAGGTGTCGGATTCCATCCGCAACGCAGGCTCTCCCATCGGGTTCCGTCACCGATACGCCGGTGGCGGGGTCGTTCTGTCGGCGCCGGTTCATCGTACGGAGGCACAGACACTCGTAGCACACAGGAAGAAGACGGAACATGCGTACATGGGGGCCGCTCACGGCGGTGTGCCTGGGGACGTTCATGCTGCTCCTCGACGTGACGATCGCGGTCGTCGCGCTGCCGGACATGGCCAGGGGGCTGCACGCGTCGCTGAGCGATCTGCAGTGGGTGATGGACGGATACGCGCTGGCGCTGGCCGCGCTGCTGCTGGGTCTCGGCGCGGCGGCCGACGTCCTGGGCCGGCGCCGGGTGCACGTGGCGGGGGTGGTGCTGTTCGCGGTGGCGTCGCTGCTGTGCGGGCTGGCGAGCGGGCCGGGGATGCTGGTCGCCGCGCGCGGGCTCCAGGGCGTGGGAGCGGCGGCGATGTTCGCCACCACGCTGCCGCTGCTCGGCTCGGTCTACCAGGGGCGCCGCCGGTCGATGGCGCTCGGTGTGTGGGGTGCGGTCAGCGGCGCGGCGGCCGCCGTCGGCCCGGTGCTGGGCGGGCTGCTCACCGACGGTCCCGGCTGGCGGTGGATCTTCTGGGTGAACCTGCCGGTGAGCGTGGCGGCGGTCTGGCTGACGCTGCGCGTGGTGCCGGAGTCGCGCGGGGCGGCCGGGCGCCGCGTGGACTGGGCGGGTACGGCGACCTTCGCGGCGTTCGCCGGGGCGCTGACGTACGGGGCGGTGCGGGCCGGGTCGCACGGCTGGACGGAGGGAGGCACGCTCGCCTCCTTCGTGCTCGCGGTGGCGGCGCTGGGCGCGTTCGTCGCCGTGGAGCGCCGGGTCGCCGATCCGCTGCTCGACCCGCGGCTGTTCCTGCGGCCCGCGTTCTCGGGCGTGATGCTGGGCGGGCTGGCCTTCAACGCGGCGGCGTTCGGCGTGATGGCGTACACCTCCATATGGCTTCAGACGCTGCTGGGGATGAGCCCGGTGCGGGGCGGCCTGGTCTTCGTGTGGCTGTCGCTGGCGTCGTTCGTGGTGGCCGCGGCCGGCGGGCGGCTGCTGCACGGGGTGCCGGCGCGGCTGACCATCGGGGGCGGGCTGCTGCTGATCGCGGCGGGCCAGTTCTGCATGGCGTTCCTGGACGCGGGGTCCAGTGCGTCGGACCTGGTGCCGGGGCTGCTCCTGGTGGGCGTCGGGACCGGTCTGGTCTCGCCCGGCCTCGCGGGCGCGGCGCTGGCGGCGGTCCCGGCGGAGCGGGCCGGTATGGCCGGGGGCGCGGTCAACACCTTCCGGCAGCTCGGGTACGCGCTCGGCATCGCCGTGTTCGGCACGGTGCTGACCTCGCGGATGACGGACACGCTGCCGCACGACGCGGCGCACGGTCTCGCGGGCGGTGCCGCGGGGGCCCTGCGGGGGGTGTTCGGCGAGCCCGCGCTGCGGGCCGCGTTCGCCTCCGGGCTGAACGCGGCGGCGGTGGCGGCGGGCGCGGTCGCGGCGGTCGCCGGGGTGCTGGTGCTCGTCCTGGTGCGGGCCGGCCGGGGCGCCCGGGAGGCCGGTGTGACGGATTCCGCGCCGCCCGCGCTGAAGGAGGAGAAGGCCGCTCCGGCAGCCCCGTACCGGCGGTAAGCGGGTCGTACAGATTCGGTGGAGATTACGGCACCGAAACTTGCTCAACCGTCGGAAAACTGTCCGACCCTTCCCCATGTGAGCGCATTTTCTCCCGCTGACCAGCGCGAACATGAGCCCTGTTCGATTTTGGCACCCCTCCCGTCCCCGCGCCGGGTGGGGTAGCTTTCACCGCGCTGTGCGGGGGTGTCATCGAAAAGCGGCCGAAAAGCGGGGAGCGGGGTTTGCGCGAGTTCACCAGTCCTCCGGTGACGTTGGCCCCACCCGTGGGCGGTCTGGCCGACGTCGTCTTCGAGTATGCGCAGGAGGATCCCCGGCACATCGCGCTCGGCCGCAAGAACGACGCCGGGCAGTGGCGGGACGTCACCGCCGGCGCCTTCCGAGACGAGGTGCTGGCCCTCGCCAAGGGGCTCCTCGCCCAGGGCATCCGTTTCGGCGACCGGGTCGCCATCATGTCCCGCACCCGCTACGAGTGGACCCTGTTCGACTTCGCCCTGTGGGCGATCGGCGCCCAGGTGGTGCCCGTCTACCCGACCTCCTCGGCCGAGCAGTGCATGTGGATGCTGTACGACGCCGAGGTGACGGCGGCGGTCGTGGAGCACGAGGACCACGCCATGACGATCGCCACCGTCATCGACCGGCTGCCGCACCTGCGCGGTCTGTGGCAGCTGGACTCCGGAGCCGTGCAGGAGCTGTACGACGCGGGCGCGCACCTCGACGACGAGGTGGTGCACCGGCACCGCAAGGCGGTCACGCCGGAGTCGGTCGCCACCGTCATCTACACCTCGGGCACCACCGGCCGGCCCAAGGGCTGCGTCCTGACCCACGGCAACTTCATGTACGAGGCGGACACCGTCATCGAGCGCTGGGAGCCGGTGTTCCACTCCAAGCGGGGCGACGAGGCGGCGACCCTGCTGTTCCTGCCGCTCGCGCACGTCTTCGGGCGGATGGTGGAGGTCGCGGCGATCCGCGGCCGGGTCCGCTTCGGCCACCAGCCGCAGCTCAACGCCGCGGCCCTGCTGCCCGACCTGGCCGCCTTCCGGCCGACCTTCATCCTGGCGGTGCCGTACATCTTCGAGAAGGTGTTCAACGCCGCGCGGCGCAAGGCCGAGAAGGAGGGGAAGGCCGGTCCGTTCGAGAAGGCCGTCGACGTGGCCGTGAAGTACGCGGAGGCGGTGGAGGCGAAGGCCTGGGGCGACGGCCCCGGCCCGTCGGCGGGCCTGCGCATGCAGCACCAGTTCTTCGACAAGGTCGTCTACTCCAAGGTGCGGGCCGCCATGGGCGGGCGGATCCGCAACGCCATGTCGGGCGGCTCGGCGATGGACCGGCGGCTCGGGCTGTTCTTCGCCGGCGCGGGCGTGCAGATCTACGAGGGCTACGGGCTGACCGAGTCCACGGCGGCCGCCACCGCCAACCCGCCCGAGCGCACCCGCTACGGCACCGTCGGGCAGCCGGTACCGGGTGTCACCGTGCACATCGCGGACGACGGCGAGATCTGGCTGAACGGCGGCAACGTCTTCGAGGGCTACCTGAACAACCCGAAGGCCACCGACGAGACCCTGCACGACGGCTGGCTGGCCACCGGTGACCTGGGCTCCCTGGACGAGGACGGCTACCTCACCATCACCGGCCGCAAGAAGGAGATCCTGGTGACCTCCGGCGGCAAGAGCGTCTCCCCCGGTCTGCTGGAGGAACGGGTGCGCGACCACCCCCTGGTCAACCAGTGCGTCGTCGTCGGCAACGACCGCCCCTACGTCGCCGCCCTCATCACCCTCGACCAGGAGGCGGTCGAGCACTGGCTGACGATGCGCAACAAGCCGCAGATGGCCCCGGCCGACCTGGTGCACGACGCCGACCTGGAGACGGAGGTGCGGCGCGCGGTGGTCGCCGCGAACACACTGGTGTCCCAGGCCGAGTCGATCCGCACCTTCCGCATCCTCGCCCAGCCGTTCACCGAGGAGCACGGGCTGCTGACGCCCTCCCTCAAGCTGAAGCGCAAGGCCATCGAGAACGCCTACGGCACCGAGGTCGAGGCACTGTACCGGGCGTGAGTTCCACGGTCAGGAATGCGCCGGGGCTCGTGATCGTTGACGATATGAGTACCACCTGACCACAACCGAAGGATCAAGAGCTCGTGAGCAGCAAGGTCCCCCCGATCATCCTGAACAACGGCGTCGAGATGCCCCAGCTGGGCTTCGGCGTCTGGCAGGTGCCGGACGACGAGGCGCAGACCGCCGTCGCCCTGGCCCTGGAGGCCGGGTACCGCAGCATCGACACAGCGGCGATCTACGGCAATGAAGAGGGCACCGGCCGGGCGGTCGCCGCCTCCGGTCTGGCCCGCGAGGACCTCTTCGTCACCACCAAGCTCTGGAACAGCGACCAGGGGTACGACTCCACGCTCCGCGCCTTCGACACCTCGCTGGCGAAGCTCGGCCTGGAGTACCTCGACCTCTATCTGATCCACTGGCCCACGCCGGCCAAGGACCTGTACGTCGACACCTACAAGGCGCTCGAGAAGCTGCTCGCCGACGGGCGGGTCCGCGCCGTCGGCGTGTCCAACTTCCTGCCGGAGCACCTGGAGCGGCTGACCGCCGAGACCTCGGTGATCCCGGCCGTCAACCAGATCGAGCTGCACCCCCACCTCCAGCAGCACGCCGCCCGCGAGCTGCACGCGGAGCAGGGCATCGCCACCGAGGCCTGGTCCCCGCTCGGCTCCGGCAAGGGCATCCTGGACATCCCCGCGATCGTCGCGATCGCCCAGAAGCACGGGCGCACCCCGGCCCAGGTCGTGCTGCGCTGGCATCTCCAGCTGGGCAACGTGGTGATCCCGAAGTCCGTGACGCCGTCCCGGATCAAGGAGAACATCGACGTGTTCGGTTTCGCCCTGGACACCGAGGACCTCGCGGCGATCAGCGCGCTGAACGAGGACCGCCGGCTGGGCCCGGACCCGGCGAACGTCAACTCCTGAGCGGTACGCGCAGAGGGAAGGGGCCCGGCGGCACGTGCCGCCGGGCCCCTTCCCTCTGTTCAGTTGGGCTGTCCCAGCGGCCGTACGACCACGGTGTTGACGTCGACCCCGGCGGGCTGGGTCATGGCCCAGACGACCGAGTCGGCGATCTGGTCGGCGGTGAGCAGCTCGCCGGGCGGCAGGCCCCCGGTGGCCTCCCAGAACGGGGTCTCCACCCGTCCGGGCGCGACCAGCGTCACGCCCACGCCCCACTGCGTCACCTCCCGCCGGGTGTTCTCGGCGAGGCCGGTCACCGCCCACTTGGTGGCGCCGTAGAGGTTGCCGGGCGTGTTCACGAACCCGGCGACGCTGCCCACCAGCACGATCCGCCCGCGGGTCTCCTTGAGCGCGTCGATGGACGCCCTGATCAGCAGGGCCGGGCCGAGCACGTTGGTCAGCACCATCTCGGACCAGCCCGCCGGGTCGCCCTCGGCGACCGAGTCGTGGGTGGCGAAGCCGGCGTTGGCGACGACCGTGTCGAGGCGGCCGAACTCCTTCAGCGTGGCCTCGACGGCGTCGGCCACCTGGGCGTGCTCTGCGGCGCTGCCCCGGATCGTCAGCAGGTTCTCCGGGTCGCCGAGTTCCTCGGCGAACGCCCGCAGCCTCGCCTCCCCGCGTCCCGTGACGGCCACCCGCTGCCCGGCGTCCAGCAGCCGCCGGGCGACAGCGGCTCCGATGCCGCTGCCGCCACCGGTGATGAGCGTGACCGGTCTGTCGGTCATGGGTCCCCCTGTGTCTGTTCCTGCGTCTCACACGGACAGCGGGGAGTCCATCACTTGGAGCGCTCTCGAAGTCAAGGGCCCCGTGTCGGACCGGCCGTCAGACCGGCCGCACCGCCGTGTACACGGTGTGTGCCACCAGCACGAACAGGTCCTGGCGGCGGTGCACGCCCGCCTCGTCGGCGGGGTCGAGCAGCCGGTCCAGGGTGACGAGGTCGTCGGAGTCGAGCCGCTCGCCGATGCGCTCGCGCAGCCGGGACAGTGACGTGGTGACGTAGTCGCGGGCCGCGTCGGAGACGGGTGCGGGCAGGTCGAGCAGGAAGCTGCGGGTGCCGGTGTGCTTCAGGCCGGCGGCGGTCAGCATCGCGGGCCAGTCCTCGGTCTCGGCCACGGAATCCGGCAGGTCCGCGCGCATCTCGGCGAACGCGTCCTCCTCCACGGCGCGGATCCTGGCCTGGAGGCCGGGGCGTCCGACGCCGATGTCGCGGGGCAGGAACCGGGCGGGCAGTCCGCCCTCCAGGATCGCCAGGGTGCCGCCGGGGGCGAGGTGACCGCCGAGGGCGGCGAGGGCGGCGCGCTGGTCGGGGAGGTGGTGCAGGCTCTGACTGGCCCACATCAGGTCGGCCGGGTAGTCCAGCTCGGCCAGTGCGGCGGGCAGGTCCCCTGCGAGGCTGCCGAAGCGGTCGCCGAACCCGAGCCGCTCGGCACGGGCACGGGCCCGTTCGAGGAGTGGGGCGGCGCCGTCGGCGGCGACGACGCGGGCGCCGGGGAAGGTGTCGGCGAACAGGCCGGAGACGACGCCGGGTCCGCTGCCGACGTCGACGACCAGGCCGGGATCGGTCACCTCCCGGGCCAGCCAGGTCATGGCCTGCCGGTACAGCGGCGTGTACAGCTCGGCCTGCGCCTCGAGGTGCGGGGCCATCTCGGCCCAGTCGATGTCGCCGTGGTCGTGCGCGTGTCCGTGCCCGTGTCCCTGCTGGTGGGCGGGGCCCTGTGTGTCGTGGTGGTGGTCGTGCGCCATGCCGGTAGCCTCCCGTTCGCGGTGCCGCCAGCGTGCGACGACTCACCGGAGGGGCGCAACCGATGTTGCCGCTCCCGCAAAAGATGAGGAGGCCACCGGGGCCCGGCCCGCAAGGACCGGACCCCGGCGGTTCACCCGCGCCGCGCGCGCGGGAACCCGCTCACGACAGGGGCGGGTAGGCGTTCTTCATGAGCTCCTGGAACTGCGCGGAGAACCAAGCCCCGGAGATCGGGGCGTCGGGCAGGGCGCCCGACATGCTGTTGCCGTTGCGCGGGTTGCCCGTGTAGGTGGGGTCGCACATCCGGTCGAAGCCCTTGCCGTCCGGGTTATCGATCAGCTTGCTGGAGCCGTCGGACTCGCCCGGGGGCTTCATCCACACGTACGCGTCGATCCCCTCGGCGGGACTGGCCTGCGGGCGTTCACCGAGGCCGGCTCCGGACTGGTTGCACCAGTTGCCGGGGTGGATGCGGCGGTCGTAGCGTCCGCCGTCCACGTAGGTGTTCACGTCGGTCGTCGCGCCCGGTCCGGTGGGCCGGTCGGCGCCGCCCCAGCCGTTGCGGGAGGTGTCGATCAGCATGCCGAGGTTCTGGTCGAAGCCGAGCGAGACCAGCTTGTCGCGCATGGCCTGGGCGTAGGACAGCTCGTCGGTGTACTGGTTCCAGTCGACCCAGTCGGACTGGCGCACGGAGGTCCCGTTCACCGAGTCCGTGATCTTGAAGTGTTCCTCCTTCAGGGCGCTGTAGTTGGCGGTGTTGACGATGAAGCCGTGCACGTCGTCGAGGGTCGCCCCCTCGGTGGTGGCGGCGGTCTTGAAGATCTCGGCGGAGGGGTCGAAGTTGCTGTCCCAGCCGAGCCAGCCGTGGTGGCCGGCGTCGACGTAGTTGTAGACGTTGCCTGCGTCGGCAAGCTTGTTCAGGGCGTAGCCGACGCCCTTCTGGTAGTTGCCGTTGGCCTTCATCACGTCGCAGTTCTCCGTGACGGTCGGCCGCCCGGTGACGTTGGTGATCAGGTTGGGCAGCGAGTCGATCTCGACCGTGGTGACGATCCGGAGGCCCGCGTACTTCGAGTCGGCGAGGATCTCGGCGATCGGGTCGATGTACTCGGTCTTGTACCGGTCGATCTCGGTCGGGCCCAGCTCTCCGTTGGAGGCGAGGGCGGAGCAGTCGCGTCCCGGCAGGTTGTAGATGACCAGCTGGACCACCATCTCGCCGGAGCCCTTCTGCTCCAGCGCGGCGTCCAGGTGGTCGCGCAGGCCCATGCCGCCGTTGGCGCCCTCGATGGCCGCGATCCGGTCGAGCCACACCCCGGTCGGCTCGTCGGCGATGCGGTCGCCGCCGGGCTCGGCGGCGGCGTTGGCGGACCACTCGGGGTTCACGTAGACCTGGGCGCCGTCATAGGGGTTGTCCACCCGGTCGCCGGGGCCGGTGGGGTCGGTCGGCGGGTCGGTCGGATCGGTGGGCGGGTCCGTCGGGTCGGTCCCGCCGTCGACGTTGCAGGTCACCCCGTTGAGGGTGAAGGTGGCCGGGATCGCGTTGCTTCCGCTGTAGGTGCCCTGGAAGCCGAAGCTCGCCGAGCCGCCGGTGGAGAGCGTTCCGTTGTACGACTCGTTGGCCGCGGTGACGGCGGCGCCGCTCTGACTGACCTTCGCGTTCCAGCTGTTGGTGACCTTCTGGCTGCCGGCGTACGTCCATCCCAGCGACCAGCTGGACGTGGCGGCACCGTTGTTGGTGACGGTCACGGCAGCGGTGAATCCGCTCCCCCAGTCGTTCTGCACCTGGTAGTCGACGGTGCAGGCGGCGGCCGCGGCTCCGGCGCTCGCGGAGTGGGCGGCCAGTGCCGTGCCGGAGGCGCCGGCGACCAGGGTCAGGGCGGCGAGCATCGCGGTTCTGGTACGGGTCATGAGTGCGGGTTCCTTCTTTCGTGGGGGTGCTGCTGTCGTCCGGGGCCGCGCGTCCCTCGGCGCGGCCCGCTGCCGATCGGCATGGGGGTGCCGTCGTGATGAGAGGTCAGGAACGGCCCGCGGGCACGGCGGAACCGGCCGCGGGGTGAGCGATCCGGCACGCGGGCCGGCAAGGCGTCGGACACGTAGCGGCCACGGCTGCGGCGACGGCTAAAAGTCCTGAACGCGGAGGGTGGAACGGGGGGTGGCGCATGAGCGACTCCTTGCAGTTCGGGCACGTCGTGACGGACGCGTCGACTGATGGAACCGCTCCCACTGGTGCAGCGAAGGTAGCGCCAAGTGACGGCAAAGAACAGAGGAGTTACCGACTTTCTGCCGGCCGGACCCGTCGAATCTTTTCGACTCTCCACACATCTTGACCGCACAAGGTGCTCTCCTCACTATGGGAGCGCTCCCACTGGTTCAAGGCTTGTTGCTCCTCCCCCACCCCTCCCCGAGCCGCAAGGAGGAACCAGCACCATGCACTCCGGACACAGACCCAGACGCCGCACCGCGCGGCGATGGTGGACCGCCGCTCTGGCGGCCCTCGCACTTCCCCTCACGATGCTGGGCACCGGTTCGACTCCCGCCCAGGCGGCCGCACTTCAGTGCAGCGTGGACTACAGGACCAACGACTGGGGCTCCGGTTTCACCGCCGAGTTGACGCTGACCAACCGGGGCTCCGACGCCATCGACGGCTGGACGCTGACGTACTCCTACGCCGGCGACCAGAAGCTGTCCAACGGCTGGAACGGCACCTGGTCGCAGTCCGGCAAGAACGTCACCGTGAAGAACGCGCCGTACAACGCGCGGATCGCCGCCGGGGCCGCCGTCTCCACCGGCGGACAGTTCACGTACAGCGGCAGCAACGCCGCCCCGGCGGACTTCGCGGTCAACGGCACCTCCTGCACGGGTGCGCACCAGCCGCCGATCACCGTGCTGACCAGCCCGGAGGCGGGCGCGGTGTACTCACAGGGCGAGGCGGTGCCGCTGGCGGCCACGGCGGCCGCGGCCGACGGCGCCACCATCAGCAAGGTGGAGTTCTACGACGACACCACCCTGCTGGGCACCGACACCAGTTCGCCCTACACGCACTCCGCCTCTGGCTTGACCGTGGGCAGTCATTCCCTGGTGGCGAAGGCCTACGACAGCACGGGCGCCTCCGCGGACTCGACGCCGGTCGGCGTCACGGTGGCCGCGGGACCGACCGTGGTCGCCTCGCCGGGTCAACTGGGCGTCCAGCAGGGCGAGTCGGGCACCTACGAGGTCAAGCTGTCCGAGCAGCCGACGGCGGACGTGACCGTCACGACCGCCCGCGCGAGCGGCAACACGGGCCTGACCCTGACCGGCGGCGCGAGCCTCACCTTCACGCCGTCGAACTGGGACACCGCCCAGGAGGTGACCGTCTCGGCGGACGCCTCCGGCAGCGGCTCGGCGGTCTTCGAGTCGATCGCCCCCGGCCACGGCAAGGCCGCGGTCACCGTGACCCAGCTGGCGGCGGCGAAGGACTACGACGCCCGCTTCCTGGAGCTGTACGGCAAGATCACCGACCCGGCGAACGGCTACTTCTCGCCGGAGGGCATCCCGTACCACTCGGTCGAGACGCTGATCGTCGAGGCGCCGGACCACGGCCA
Organism: Streptomyces coelicoflavus; assembly: GCF_045041415.1. Taxonomy (NCBI): domain Bacteria; kingdom Bacillati; phylum Actinomycetota; class Actinomycetes; order Kitasatosporales; family Streptomycetaceae; genus Streptomyces; species Streptomyces coelicoflavus. Next base: position 1,098,562 of record NZ_CP108218.1, read on the forward strand.
CGAGACCACGTCGGAGGCGTACAGCTATCTGCTGTGGCTCCAGGCCATGTACGGCAAGGTGACCGGCGACTGGGCGAAGTTCAACAACGCCTGGGAGATCATGGAGACGTACATGATCCCCACCCACGCCGACCAGCCGACCAACTCCTTCTACAACGCCTCCAAGCCGGCGACCTACGCGCCCGAGCTGGACACGCCGAACGAGTACCCGGCGCCGCTGGACGGCACCGTGTCGGTGGGGCCGGACCCGATCGCCGGTGAGCTGAAGTCGGCGTACGGCACGGACGACGTCTACGGCATGCACTGGCTCCAGGACGTCGACAACACCTACGGCTACGGCAACTCGCCCGGCAACTGCGAGGCGGGTCCCTCCGACACCGGCCCGTCCTACATCAACACCTTCCAGCGCGGCGCGCAGGAGTCGGTGTGGGAGACGGTGCCGCAGCCGACCTGCGACGCCTTCAAGTACGGCGGAAAGAACGGCTACCTGGACCTGTTCACCGGTGACGCCTCCTACGCCAAGCAGTGGAAGTTCACCAACGCCCCGGACGCCGACGCGCGCGCCGTGCAGGCCGCGTACTGGGCGGACATCTGGGCTGGGGAGCAGGGGAAGAGCGACGAGATCTCCGCGACCCTCGACAAGGCCGCGAAGATGGGCGACTACCTGCGCTACGCCATGTTCGACAAGTACTTCAAGAAGATCGGCGACTGCGTGGGGCCGTCGGCCTGCCCGGCGGGCACCGGCAAGGACTCCTCGATGTACCTGCTGTCCTGGTACTACGCCTGGGGCGGCGCGGTGGACACCTCGGCGGGCTGGGCCTGGCGCATCGGCTCCAGCCACACCCACGGCGGCTACCAGAACCCGCTGGCCGCGTACGCGCTGAGCACCGACCCCGACCTGAAGCCGAAGTCGGCGACCGGCCAGTCCGACTGGGCCAAGTCCCTGGACCGGCAGGTGGAGTTCTACCGCTGGCTCCAGTCCGACGAGGGTGCCATCGCGGGCGGCGCGACCAACAGCTGGGCGGGCCGGTACGGAACGCCGCCGGCCGGTACGCCGACCTTCTACGGCATGTTCTACGACGAGAAGCCGGTGTACCACGACCCGCCGTCCAACCAGTGGTTCGGCTTCCAGGCGTGGTCCATGGAGCGGGTCGCCGAGTACTACCAGCAGAGCGGTGACGCCGGTGCCAAGGCGGTCCTGGACAAGTGGGTCGACTGGGCCCTGTCGGAGACGACGGTCAACCCGGACGGCACCTTCCGGATCCCGTCGACGCTCGAGTGGTCCGGTCAGCCGGACACCTGGAACGCCTCGTCCCCCGGTGACAACGGCGACCTGCACGTCACGGTCGCGGACTACACCAACGACGTCGGTGTGGCGGCGGCGTACGCCAAGACCCTGACGTACTACGCCGACCGCTCGGGCGACACGGCGGCGGCCTCGACCGCCAAGGCGCTGCTCGACGGCATGTGGGAGAACAACCAGGACGCGCTCGGCATCGCCGTCCCGGAGACCCGCGCCGACTACAACCGGTTCGACGACGGGATCTACGTCCCGAGCGGCTGGAGCGGCACCATGCCGAACGGCGACACGATCGACGCGTCGTCGACCTTCGCCTCGATCCGCTCCTTCTACCAGGACGACCCGGCCTGGTCGAAGATCGAGAGCTACCTCCAGGGCGGTGCCGCGCCCACGTTCACGTACCACCGGTTCTGGGCCCAGGCGGACATAGCCCTCGCCATGGGCTCGTACGCGGAGCTACTGGAATAGCCCCCGCGAAGCGCTCCGCGGGTCGGGCGGTTCGTTTTCGGCTGCCGGCCGTGTGTGGCTGGTCGCGCAGTTCCCCGCGCCCCTTGCAGGGGCGTGGTGAGCACCGCTTCCTTCCTCGGGGCGCTTGACGGCTCCGTGTACTCGGTCTCGTCACCGGACGACGGGACCAACCGACCGGGCGGCCCCTGCCCACGCCTGGGGCCGCCCGGTCCTCGCATGTGTTCTGTTCCTGACGGAAGGACGGTTCCCCACCGTGCGAAGAACCCGGATCCTGACCGTGCTGCTGGCCCTCGCGGCCGGGCTGCTGGCGGGCAGCCCGCCCACCGCGCTGGCCGCGGAGAACCCGCCCGCGCCGGCCTCCGCCGACAGCTACACCTGGAAGAACGCCCGCATCGACGGCGGCGGCTTCGTCCCCGGCATCGTCTTCAACCGGGCCGAGAAGGACCTGGCCTACGCCCGCACCGACATCGGCGGCGCGTACCGCTGGCAGGAGTCGTCGCACACCTGGACACCGCTCCTGGACCACGTCGGCTGGGACGACTGGGGCCACACGGGCGTGGTCAGCGTCGCCTCCGACTCCGTCGATCCCGACCGGGTCTACGCGGCGGTCGGCACGTACACCAACGACTGGGACCCGACGAACGGCGCGGTGCTGCGCTCCGCCGACCGCGGCGCGACCTGGCAGAAGACGGACCTGCCGTTCAAGCTGGGCGGCAACATGCCGGGCCGCGGCATGGGCGAGCGCCTGGCCGTCGACCCGCACGACAACGACGTGCTGTACCTGGGCGCACCCAGCGGCCACGGCCTGTGGCGGTCCACCGACGCGGGTGTCACCTGGTCCGAGGTGACGGCCTTCCCCAACCCCGGCAACTACGCGCAGGACCCGGGCGACACGTCCGGCTACGCCTCCGACAACCAGGGCATCACCTGGGTCACCTTCGACGAGTCGACGGGCCGTGCGGGTACGGCCACGAAGACGGTGTACGTGGGGGTCGCCGACAAGGAGAACGCGGTCTACCGCTCGACGGACGCGGGCGCGACCTGGGAGCGGCTCGCCGGCCAGCCCACGGGCTACCTGGCCCACAAGGGCGTGCTGGACGCGGAGAACGGCTACCTCTACCTGGCCTACAGCGACACGGGCGGCCCGTACGACGGCGGCAAGGGCCGGCTGTACCGGTACGCGACGGCGACGGGCACCTGGACGGACGTCAGCCCGGCCGCGGAGGCGGACACGTACTACGGCTTCAGCGGCCTGACCGTCGACCGGCAGCGTCCGGGCACGGTGATGGCGACCGCGTACAGCTCGTGGTGGCCGGACACGCAGATCTTCCGCTCGACGGACAGCGGCGCGACATGGTCCCAGGCGTGGAGCTACACCGCGTACCCGGACCGCGAGAACCGCTACACGATGGACGTGTCGTCGTCACCGTGGCTCACCTGGGGCGCGAACCCGGCGCCGCCCGAGCAGACGCCGAAGCTGGGCTGGATGACGGAGGCGCTGGAGATCGACCCGTTCGACTCGGACCGGATGATGTACGGCACGGGCGCCACGATCTACGGCACGGAGAACCTGACGAACTGGGACGACGAGGGCGGCACGTTCGCCATCGAACCGATGGTGCGCGGCCTGGAGGAGACGGCGGTCAACGACCTGGCCTCGCCCCCGTCCGGCGCCCCGCTGCTCAGCGCGCTCGGTGACATCGGCGGCTTCCGGCACACGAGCCTCACCGAGGTCCCGTCGATGATGTACACCTCGCCGAACTTCACCACCACGACGAGCCTGGACTTCGCGGAGAAGAAGCCGGACGTCGTCGTCCGGGCGGGCAACCTCGACTCGGGCCCGCACGTCGCCTTCTCCACGGACAACGGCGCCAACTGGTTCGGCGGCACCGACCCGTCCGGGGTCAGCGGCGGCGGCACGGTCGCGGCGGGCGCGGACGGCAGCCGCTTCGTGTGGAGCCCGGAGGGCACGAGCGTGCAGTACACGACGGGTTTCGGTACGTCCTGGCAGGCGTCGTCGGGCATCCCGGCGGGCGCGGTCGTCGAGTCCGACCGGGTGAACCCGGCGACCTTCTACGGCTTCAAGTCCGGGAAGTTCTACGTCAGTACGGACGGCGGCGCGACCTTCACCGCCTCGGCGGCGACCGGGCTGCCCGCCGGTGACAGCGTCCGCTTCAAGGCGCTGCCGGGCGGGGAGGGCGACGTCTGGCTGGCCGGCGGGGCGGCGGACGGTCCGTACGGACTGTGGCACTCGACGGACGGCGGCAAGGCCTTCACCAAGCTGCCGGGGGTCGACGCGGCGGACACCGTCGGCTTCGGCAAGGCGGCGCCGGACGCCACCTACCAGACCCTCTTCACCGGCGCGGAGATCGGCGGCGTCCGCGGCATCTTCCGCTCCACCGACGCAGGATCGACCTGGACCCGCGTCAACGACGACGCCCACCAGTGGGGCTGGACCGGCGCGGCCATCACCGGCGACCCGCGGGTCTACGGCCGGGTGTACGTGGCGACCAACGGGCGGGGGGTGATCTACGGCGACACCTCGGACACGGGCGGAGGCGACGACGGCGGCACCGATCCGGGGCCGGGCCCCGACCCGACGCCCACCGGAGCCTGCGAGGTGGAGTACACGGTCACCAACCAGTGGTCGGACGGCTTCCAGGCGGACGTCCGCCTCACCAACACCGGCACGTCGGCCTGGAACGGCTGGTCCCTCGACTGGTCGTTCCCCGGCGATCAGAAGGTGACCCAGATGTGGAACGCCGAGCACACCCAGGCCGGTATGACGGTGACGGCGAAGAACGTCGCCTGGAACGCCGGTGTGGCGCCGGGCGCCTCGGTGAGCTTCGGGTTCACGGGCAACTGGTCGGGGGCCAACGCGAAACCGGCTTCGTTCACGCTCGGCGACCGGAGTTGCGAGGTCGGCTGAGCAAAGGGGCGGGGCGTGCACGCCGGGCGGCCGGAGTGCACGCCCCCCTCAGTTCAGGGCGTGTAGACCGACGGGCGTGGAGCCGTCGGCATGCCGTTGCCTATGAAGAAGCTCGGGTGCGGGGGCTGGTTGTAGGCGGTGTTCTGCCAGGCCAGGGCGGTGCGGTACTGGGTGTCGTGGAGGAGGGTGGTGATGCGGGTGTCCGTGTCGTACGGGGTGGAGTAGATGCGCAGGGCCGTGTTGTTCGACGTGCGCCAGACGACCTCCTCGCGCCAGTCGCCGAGGATGTCGCCGGCCAGGACCGGGGTGGCCTTGGTGCCGTTGTTGGAGGCGACGCCGGAGCCGGTGAGCAGGCGGGTGTCGCCGGAGGGGCCGTACTTGTCGATGCGGGTGCCGTCCAGGAGTTCGCGGACGGTGTCGCCGTCCCACCAGGACAGGAAGTTGGTGCTGGAGGGCTTGCGGCTGTTCACGACGGTGCCCTTGGGGTTGCGGATGCCGCTCTCCGCCGACGACCAGGACTCGGCGCCCGCGCTGCCCGACCAGATGTCGCCGGAGACCCCGCGCCCGTTGTCGCCGCTCGCGCCGGTCGACCACAGGATCTGGCCCGTGCGCGCGTCCGCCATGTACGACGAGGGCTTCGAGCCGTCCTCGTCGACCTTGAACTCCTCCAGGCCCGCACGGGACGGGTCGAGGTCGCCGACGTGCATGGCGTCGCCGTGGCCGTTCCTGGTGGTCCACAGGGCGTAGCCGTTGTCGTCGACGGCCATCGCGCCGTAGACGATCTCGTCCCGGCCGTCGCCGTCGACGTCCGCGACCGAGAGCTGGTGGTTGCCCTGGCCGTCGTAGCCCCTGCCGCTGTTGGTGGAGGAGTTGGTGTCGAAGGTCCAGCGGCGGGTGAACCGGCCGTCCCGCCAGTCCCAGGCGGCGATCACCGTGCGCGTGTAGTAGCCGCGCGCCATGATCACGGAGGGGCGGGCGCCGTCCAGGTAGGCCGTGCCGGCCAGGAATCGGTCGACGCGGTTGCCGTAGGAGTCGCCCCAGGAGGAGACCGAGCCCCGGGCGGGGACGTAGTCGACGGTGCCCATGGCCCTGCCGGTCCGGCCGTTGAACATGGTGAGGTATTCGGGACCCGAGAGGACGTAGCCGCTGGAATTGCGGTAGTCGGCCGAGGAGTTGCCGATGACCGCGCCGGTTCCGTCCCTGGTGCCGTCGGCGGTCTTCATGGCGACCTCGGCCTCGCCGTCGCCGTCGTAGTCGTACACCTGGAACTGGGTGTAGTGGGCGCCGGAGCGGATGTTGCGGCCCAGGTCGACGCGCCACAGGCGGGTGCCGTCGAGGCGTATGCCGTCGACGATCGTGTTGCCGGTGTAGCCGGACTGGGAGTTGTCCTTGGCGTTGGTCGGCTGCCACTTGAGGACGAGGTCGAGGGCCCCGTCGCCGTCGAGGTCGCCGACGGAGGCGTCGTTGGCCTCGTAGGTGTAGGAGACGCCGTCGGGGGTGGTGCCGCCGGAGGGCGCGCTGATCGGTACGTCCTTGTAGCCGGCGCGGAACTGGATGGCGTGGACGGAGTCGCCCTGCTCGGTGCCGTTCACGACCGCGCGGACGGTGTAGTCGGCGTGGGAGGGGGCGCCGGCGTGGAAGAAGGTGGTGGAGCCGGTGACCGGACTGGAGTTGACCTTCGTACCGGCCCGGTAGACGTTGAACGCGACGTTGTCCGGGTCGGTGCCCAGCCAGCGCCAGCCGACCAGGTTGCCGTCGCCGGTGTGGACGCTGACGACGCCCCGGTCGAGGGCCTCGACCTGGCGTGCGGTGGCGGCCTGGGCGGTGTCGGGGGCCAGCGCGGTCAGGCCGGCGCCGAGGAGCCCGGCGGCGGCGAGGGCGGCGGCCACGGCGAGGGGGCGTCTGCGGTGGGTGCGGGGGGCGTGGGGGCGGATGTGGGGGTGCCTCACGGGACGAACCTCCTGAGGGGCGGACGGATTCCGCCTCTCAGTCGCCGCCCGGGGCGGGCGGGTTGCCGCCCCTCGCCCTAGGGTTTCGTGAACGCCGCGAGGGTGAAGACAGGGTCGGCCCGGGGCCGGTCCTGGTCCGGCAGCGCGGCCAGGCGCGTGGCGAACTCCTCCGCGAGCGGTTCGCCCGGCGGCAGCGTGACGAACCAGCCGCGCCGCAGGTCCGCGACCGTCCGGCGGGGGCTGCGGCCCTGGCCGTGGCCGGTGAAGCGGGCCCCGCCGGCGGGGACCAGACCGTGCTCGCGGGCGTACGCCGCCACCAGGTGGGCGGCGTCGTGCGCGGTGCTGGGCGGGCGGGCGGCGAGCACGGCGTCGATGTCGCTGCCCACGTTGTGGGAGGCGCCCTTGTCCACCGTGGTCACGTACACCCCGCCCGGCCGCAGCACGCGGGCGCACTCGCCGACGATCGCCCGCGCGTTCCCGTCGCCGCCCGCGAGGTGCAGCAGCCAGACGCTGGTGACGGCGTCGAACTCCCCGTCCGCGAAGGGGAGCCGGCGGCTGTCGGCGAGCGCGACGGCACCGGGCAGCCGGGCGGCGGCGCGGCGGGCCATGGCGGGGACGAGGTCGACACCGGTCACCCGGAGGCCGTCGCGTCCGGCCGCGACCCGCCGGGTGACGATGCCGGTGCCGCACCCCACGTCGAGCAGGCGTCGGGCCTGCCGGGGCACCAGACTCAGTACGGCGTGCGCGGCCGCCGCGGCCCGGGGCTCGCCGCCGCGGGACTCGTCGTACCGCTCCGCTTCCTTGTCGTAGTCGAGCACACCGTCAGTGTGCCCCGTGTCCGGCGGCCAGGTCCTCCACCTTGCGGGCGAGCTCGACGTCCTTCTCGGTGACGGCGCCACCAGCGCTGTGGGTGTGTACGGCGAGGGCGACCGTGTTGTAGCCGAGGGTCAGGTCGGAGTGGTGGTCCAGTTCCTCCTGCGCCTGCGCGATGTGGACGACCATCGCGGCCGCCGCGAAGTGGGAGGCGAGCCGGTAGGAGCGGGTGAGGCGGCCGTCCTCGAGGGACCAGCCGGGCAGCCCGGCCAGCCGCTCCTCGATCTCCTGCGGCGACAGCGGTTCGACGGGCATGTACGGCGCTCCTTCGCTGGTGGTGCCCGGGGTCGGGTCCCGGTGCCCGGGGATCGGGTCGGTTTCAGCCTGCCACAGCGGGGCCGCTCCGGCGCGGCCCGCCGTCGGCTACCGTTCGGGGCATGACCGCACTCGCGCCCGGTACCGCCCCCGCCACCGACCGGGGCGTGGGCCCGCTGCTGCGGGCCTGGCGGGAGCGGCGGCGGGTCAGCCAGCTCGAGCTTGCGCTGCGCTCCGACTCCTCCGCGCGGCACATCAGCTTCGTCGAGACGGGCCGCTCCCGGCCGAGCGAGGAGATGGTGCTGCGCCTCGCCGAGCACCTGGACGTCCCGGTGCGCGAGCGCAACGCGCTGCTGCTCGCGGCCGGTTACGCCCCGCGCTACCCGGAGACCCCGTTGGACGACCCCGCGCTGGGCGCCCTGCGTGAGGGCATGGAGCGGCTGATCCGGGGCTACGAGCCGTATCCGGCGCTGGTCGTCGACGGAACGTACCGGGTGCTGGCGGCCAACCGGGGGATCACGATGCTCATGGACGGTGTCGCGGAGCACCTGCTCGCCCCGCCGCTGAACGCGATCCGGCTGACGCTGCACCCCGAGGGCCTGGCACCGCGCATCCGCAACCTGCGCGAGTGGCGCGGGCACCTGCTGGAGCAGATGGGGCGGCAGATCGCCCTGCACCGCTCGGAGCCGCTGCGGGCGCTGTACGAGGAGGTGGCGGCGTATCCGGTGCCGGACGATGCGCCGGGCGAGGAGCCGGCCGAGCCGGTGCCGTACTTCGCGCTGCCGATGCAGATCGAGCACGAGGGGCACGGGCTGTCGTTCATCTCGTCCATCTCCACCTTCAACACCCCGATGGACGTGACCGTCGCCGAGCTGGCCATCGAGACGCTGCTCCCGGCCGATCCGGCGACGGTCAAGTACCTTCACACGCTGCTGCCCTGATCCTGTCTCAGGGCTCCGTACTGAAGCAGCGCGAACCCGGCGACGGTGAGTGCCTGGAGCACCGTCCACACCGCGCCCGCCGTGGTGGGCGTCAGCCACAGGACGAGGGCGACGAAGCTCACCGCCGTCCAGGCGAGGTTGGCGTCCACGACGGCCCGCACCCCGAGGGCCGGCGGCCGGGTGCGCGCGGCCAGCAGGGCCACGCACCCGGCGTACACCGCGAAGAACGCGCCGAGGCCGAGCAGCAGCCCCGAACCGGCGCCGAGGAAGCGGCCCAGCGGCCCGGAGAACGCCAGGTAGGCGAACGCGTTGGCGCCGGTCACCGCCGCGTCGAGGGCGAGGAGGCGGCGGAGCATCAGCTGCGGTTCGGCGGTGCGGGCGCGTGCGGCGGGCTGGTTCGTGGTCATGACGAGTCACCCTCCGTCGGGTCGGGACCGGGCTGCGTGGAGCTGGGTGCCGGTCCGGAGTGCGCCGGACCGGAACCCGGTGACTCCACGATCCCGTTCCGACCGTGCCAGGTCGATTACCCCGCAGGTAATGACGTTGATCCACGACCGCCCCTGTGAGACCGGCGGTGGAACATGACAGACTGCGGTGTGACATGGGCGCGTTGGGGAGGCGTGGCGTGAGCGAGCGGCGGGCCGCACCCACCGTGGGCCAGGTGGTCCTCGGCAGACGGCTTCAGGAACTGCGGGAGACGGCGGGCCTCAAGCGCGAGGAGGCCGCCAAGGTGCTCCGGGTGGCCCCGGCGACCGTGCGGCGCATGGAGATGGCCGAGGTCGCGCTGAAAATACCGTACGTCCAGATACTGCTGACGGCGTACGGCGTCGCCTCCGAGGAGGTCGCGGCGTTCGTCGCGCTCGCCGAGGAGGCGAACCAGCCGGGCTGGTGGCAGCGGTACCACGACGTGCTGCCGGACTGGTTCAGCCTGTACGTGAGCCTGGAGGGGGCCGCGCGGATCGTCCGTTCCTACGAGCCGCACTTCGTCCCCGGGCTGTTGCAGACCGAGGACTACGCGCGCGCGGTCCTGGAGGCCGGGACGATCGGCAACGCGGGCGGGGACGCGGTGGAGCGGCACGTGTCCCTGCGCATGGAGCGGCAGCGGCTGCTGGAGCGCCCCCGCCCGCCCCACCTGTGGGTGGTGATGGACGAGACGGTGCTGAAGCGGCCGGTGAGCATCCACGGCCGGGTGATGCGCGACCAGCTGGACAAGCTGCTGGAGTTCGCCGCCCGGGACCGGGTGACGCTCCAGGTCGCCGAGTTCGAGGACGGGCCGCACCCCGGGACGTACGCGCCGTTCACCCTGTTCCGGTTCGCCGAACCGGAGCTGCCCGACATGGTCTTCACCGAGTACCTGACGGGCGCCCTCTACCTGGACTCCCGAGCCGAGGTCTCCGCCCACCTGGAGGTCCTGGACCACATGACGGCGCGGGCCGCCTCGACCCAGCGCACCGAGAAGATCCTGCGCGAGTACCGCGAGACGTTCTGATCGGCGACGACCTGCGACGACCTTCTACGACCTGCCACGCAGCCCTGAGGAGACGACACCGCATGACCGGTTGCGAGTCCGCGCCCGCTCCCGCCCCCGTCGACACCGGTCGGCCGCACCCGGCCCGGGTCTACGACTGGTGGCTGGGCGGCAAGGACAACTACCCGGTGGACGAGGAGCTGGCCCGCAGGATCCTCGCGGCGGACGCCACGGCGGTGCGCGGGGCGCGCGCGAACCGCCGGTTCATGCACCGGGCGGTCCGTGCCCTCGCCGAGGCCGGGATCCGCCAGTTCCTGGACATCGGCACCGGCATCCCCACCGAGCCGAACCTGCACCAGGTGGCCCAGGCGGTGGCTCCCGAGGCGCGGGTCGTCTACGCCGACAACGACCCGATCGTCCTCAGGCACGCCGAGGCGCTGCTGCACGGGTCGGCGGAGGGCTCCACCGACTACGTCCACGCGGACGTCCGGGACCCGGACCTGATCCTGCGGCTCGCGGGCGAGTCCCTGGACTTCGGTCGACCGGTCGCGCTGTCGCTGGTGGCCCTGACGCACTACCTCGGCGACGCGGCCGACGGCGACGACGTGCACGGCCTGCTGAAGCGGTACACCGACGTGCTCGCCCCGGGCAGCTACCTGGTCCTGTCGCAGGTCACGCCCGACCTGAACCCCGAGGCGGTGGGGAAGGCAGCGGAGCTGTTCGGCCGCAGCGGCACGCCCTTCCACCCGCGTTCCCTGACCGGGTTCGCGCGCTTCTTCGACGGTCTGGAGCTGCTGGGCCCCGGCGTCATCCCGGTCACCGGCTGGCGGCCGGACCCGGAGGACGTGGCGGCCCAGGCGGAGGGCATCGTGCCGGTGTACGCGGGGGTGGCCCGCAAGCCCTGACCCGTACGGGCGCCGCGAACAGGTGCGCTCCCGCGCCCGGCCCTAGGTTCGAGAACCAGGGCCCGGCGAGCACCCGGCACCGGGTGAGCAAGGGAGCGCACGTGACCGACACGCGGACACCGCCCACCGAGCCGGGCGCGGCGCTGCTGCGCGCGGGACGGTTCTTCCGGCCGGGCACCGCCGCACCCGACCTGCACAGCATCGGGCTGGTCGGCGGCCGGGAGTCGGACGCCTTCTACCGGGACCGCTGGAGCCACGACAAGGTCGTGACGTCGACGCACGGCGTGAACTGCACGGGGTCGTGCCGGTGGAACGTGTTCGTCAAGGACGGCATCATCACCTGGGAGACCCAGGCCACGGACTATCCGTCGGTCGGCCCGGACCGCCCCGAGTACGAGCCGCGCGGCTGTCCCCGTGGCGCGGCGTTCTCGTGGTACACCTACTCCCCCACCCGGGTGCGGTACCCGTACGTGCGCGGCGTGCTGCTGACCATGTACCGGGAGGCGAAGGCCCGGCTGAAGGACCCGGTCCTGGCGTGGGCCGACATCCAGGGGGATGCCGAGCGGCGCGGGCGCTACCAGCGGGCGCGCGGCAAGGGCGGCCTGGTCCGGGCGAGCTGGGACGAGGCGGTCGAGATGGTCGCCGCCGCGCACGTGCACACCATCCGCGCCCACGGCCCCGACCGCATCGCGGGCTTCTCCCCCATCCCCGCGATGTCGATGGTGTCGCACGCGGCGGGCGCCCGCTTCCACTCGCTGATCGGCGCCCCGATGCTGTCGTTCTACGACTGGTACGCCGACCTGCCCGTGGCGTCCCCGCAGGTCTTCGGCGACCAGACGGACGTGCCGGAGTCGGGCGACTGGTGGGACGCGGCGTACCTGATCATGTGGGGCACGAACGTGCCGGTGACCCGCACGCCGGACGCGCACTGGATGGCGGAGGCCCGCTACCGGGGCCAGAAGGTGGTCGTGGTCTCGCCCGACTACGCCGACAACACCAAGTTCGCCGACCAGTGGCTGCACCCGCACCCCGGGACCGACGCCGCACTGGCGATGGCGATGGGGCACGTGGTGCTCAAGGAGTTCTTCGTCGACCGCGTCACCCCGTTCTTCGACGACTACGTGCGGCGCTTCACCGACCTGCCGTTCCTGGTGACGCTGACCGAGCGGGACGGGGCGTACGTGCCGGGCAAGTTCCTGCGCGCCGCCGACCTGGGGCAGGGCGGCGACGACGCCCGCTGGAAGACGGTGGTCCTGGACGAGGCGACGGGCCGCGCGGTGGTCCCGAACGGCTCGCTGGGCTTCCGCTGGAACGACGCGGACCGCGGGAAGTGGAACCTGGACCTGGGCGACGTACGCCCCCGGCTGAGCCTGCACGGCCACGAGATGGCGTCGGGTGTGGAAGTGCTCCTCCCCCGCTTCGACACCGAGGGCGGCCCGCACGGGCAGGGACGCGGCGACGTCCTGCGCCGGGGGGTACCGGCGACACGCCTCGGCGGGGCGACCGGGCCGCTGGTGACGACGGTCTTCGACCTGATGCTGGCCCAGTACGGCGTGGCCCGGCCGGACCTGCCGGGCGACTGGCCGGCGTCGTACGAGGACGCCGCCGCGCCCGCCACCCCGGCGTGGCAGGAGACGCACACCTCGGTGCCGGCGGCGGCCTGCGTGCGCATCGCCCGGGAGTTCGCGCGCACCGCCGAACGCTCCAAGGGCCGCTGCATGATCCTGATGGGCGCGGGCACCAACCACTGGTTCCACTCCGAGACGATCTACCGGGGCTTCCTGGCCCTGCTCCAGCTCACCGGCTGCCAGGGCCGCAACGGCGGCGGCTGGGCGCACTACGTCGGCCAGGAGAAGTGCCGCCCGGTGACCGGCTGGGCGTCGCTGGCCGCCGCGTCGGACTGGTCGCGCCCGCCGCGCCAGGCGATCGGCACCGGGTACTGGTACCTGCACACCGACCAGTGGCGCTACGACCGCTTCCGCGCCGACGTCCTCGCCTCGCCGCTGGGCGAGGGGCGGCTGGCCGGGATGGCGGGCGCGGACTGCCTCGCCCTGTCGGCGCGCACCGGCTGGATGCCCTCGTACCCGACCTTCAACCGCAACCCGCTGGAGCTGGGCGAGAGCTTCGGCGACCCGGTGGCGAACGCGGTGGCCGAACTGCGGGCGGGCACCCTGAAGTTCGCGGGCGAGGACCCGGACGCGCCGGAGAACTGGCCGCGGATCGTGACTCTGTGGCGGGCCAACCTGCTCGGCTCGTCCGGCAAGGGTGCCGAGTACTTCACCAAGCACCTGCTGGGCACCCAGTCCTCGCTGCGGGCCGAGGAGGCGGCGCCCGGCGAGCGGCCCCGGGACGTGGTCTGGCACGAGGAGGCGCCCGAGGGAAAGCTCGACCTTCTCCTCTCGCTGGACTTCCGGCACACCTCGTCCACGCTCCTGTCCGACGTGGTGCTGCCCGCCGCGACCTGGTACGAGAAGCACGACCTGTCCAGCACGGACATGCACCCCTACGTGCACGCCTTCTCCCCGGCGGTGAACCCGCCCTGGCAGGCGCGCACCGACTTCGACACCTTCAAGCTCCTCGCGGAGAAGCTGAGCGAGCTGGCCGAGGACCATCTCGGGGTGCGCAAGGACCTGGTGGCGGCGCCGCTCCAGCACGACACCCCGGGCGAGATCGCCCAGCCGGGCGGCGTCGTACGGGACTGGCGACGCGGGGAGTGCGAGCCGGAGCCCGGGAGGACCATGCCGAACCTCGTGGTCGTCGAGCGCGACTACACCGCGATCGGGGCGAAGTTCGCGGCGCTGGGCCCCCTGGCGGAGGCCAAGGGGCTGCCCGCCAAGGGCATCACGCTGCGGCCGGACGAGGAGGTGGCGCGGCTGCGGGACCTGAACGGCACGGTGCGCGGCGGCCCGGCCGACGGGCGCCCGGCGCTGGACACGGCGGTGAAGGCGGCCAACACCATCCTGTCCCTGTCCGGCACCACCAACGGGCGGCTGGCCACCCAGGGCTTCCACACCCTGGAGGAGAGGACCGGGCAGGAGATGGCCCACCTGGCCGCCGAGCACGAGGGCAAGCGCGTCACCTACGCCGACACCCAGGCGGCGCCCGTGCCGGTGATCACCTCGCCGGAGTGGTCGGGCAGTGAGGCGGGCGGACGTCGCTACACGGCGTTCACGCTCAACACCGAGCATCTCAAGCCCTGGCACACCCTCACCGGCCGGCAGCACTTCTTCGTCGACCACGACTGGATGCACGAGCTGGGCGAGGCGCTGCCCGTGTACCGGCCGCCGCTGGACATGCACCGGCTGTTCGGCGAGCCTCAACTGGGTCCCGACGGCCACCGCGAGGTGACGGTCCGGTACCTCACCCCGCACAACAAGTGGTCCATCCACTCCGAGTACCAGGACAACCTGTTCATGCTGGCGCTGTCCCGGGGCGGTCAGACCATCTGGATGTCGGCCGAGGACGCGGCGGCGATCGGGGTCGCGGACGACGACTGGATCGAGGCGGTCAACCGCAACGGCGTGGTCGTGGCCCGCGCCATCGTCTCGCACCGCATGCCGCCCGGCACGGTCTTCATGCACCACGCCCAGGAACGCACGGTCAACGTCCCCCTCACGGAGACCACCGGAAAACGCGGCGGCGTGCACAACTCGCTCACCCGTCTGCTCCTCAAGCCGACCCATCTCATCGGCGGCTACGCCCAGTTGTCCTGGGCGTTCAACTATCTGGGCCCGACGGGCAACCAGCGCGACGAGGTGACGGTCATCCGCCGCCGCTCCCAGGAGGTCGAGTACTGATGCGCCCGATGGCCCAGGTCGCGATGGTCATGAACCTCGACAAGTGCATCGGCTGCCACACCTGTTCGGTCACCTGCAAGCAGGCGTGGACCAACCGGCGGGGCATGGAGTACGTCTGGTTCAACAACGTCGAGACCCGCCCCGGACAGGGCTACCCGCGCCGCTACGAGGACCAGGAGAAGTGGCGGGGCGGCTGGGAACTGAACCGGCGCGGAGCGCTGCGGCTGAAGGCGGGCGGCCGCTTCAAGAAGCTCGCCGGGATCTTCTCCAACCCCCGGCTCCCGGAGATCAAGGACTACTACGAGCCCTGGACGTACGACTACAAGAACCTCACCGACGCCCCGCTCGGCACCGACTACCCCGTCGCCCGGCCGGTCTCGCAGCTCGACGGCAAGCCGATGAAGATCGGCTGGTCCTCCAACTGGGACGACAGCCTGGGCGGCGCCCCCGCCTACGGCGACCTGGACCCGATGGTGGAGCGCACCCGCCAGCAGGCCTCGGAGAAGGTGCGGTTCGCGTACGAAGAGACGTTCATGTTCTACCTGCCGCGCATCTGCGAGCACTGTCTCAACCCGTCCTGCGTGGCCTCGTGCCCGTCCGGGGCGATGTACAAGCGCTCGGAGGACGGCATCGTCCTGGTCGACCAGGACCGCTGCCGGGGCTGGCGGATGTGCGTGACCGGCTGCCCGTACAAGAAGGTGTACTTCAACCACCGCACCGGCAAGGCGGAGAAGTGCACGTTCTGCTACCCGCGCATCGAGGTGGGCCAGCCCACCGTCTGTTCGGAGACCTGCGTGGGGCGGCTCAGGTACCTGGGGGTCGTCCTCTACGACGCCGACAAGGTGACCGAGGCCGCCGAGACTCCGAACGAACGCGATCTGTACGAGGCGCAGTTGGGTGTCTTCCTCGACCCGGAGGACCCCGGGGTGCGGCGGGCCGCCGAGGAGGCGGGGATCCCGTTCGACTGGATCGAGGCGGCCCGGCGCTCCCCCGTGCACGCGCTGGTCAGCAAGTACAAGGTCGCGCTGCCGCTGCATCCGGAGTATCGCACCATGCCGATGGTCTGGTACATCCCGCCGCTGTCCCCGGTCGTGGACGCGCTGACGGAGACCGGGCACGACGGCGAGGACGCGGACAACCTGTTCGGCGCGATCGACACGCTGCGCATCCCGCTGGAGTACCTGGCCGAGCTGTTCACGGCGGGTGACACCGGCCCGGTGCGGGCGTCGCTGGAGAAACTCGCCGCGATGCGGGCCCACATGCGGTCGGTCAACCTCGGCGAGGACCCCGACCCGGCCGTCTGCGCGGGCGTCGGCATGCGTCCCGAGGAGATTCAGGAGATGTACCGGCTGCTGGCGATCGCCAAGTACGAGGAGCGGTACGTGATCCCGACGGCGGCCGTCGGCGACGCGCACCGGCTGGAGGCGTCCGCGCTGCCGGACACGTGCAGCCTGGACACCGACGGCGGCCCGGGCATGGGCGGCGACGGGCCGTTCGGCCAGGACTCGGGGCGCAAGCGGCTGCCACTGGTGCCGGTGGAGAACTTCCACATCCTGCGCAGGCGCCAGACGGCCGACGACGAGAGGGAGGTCTGATCCGATGCCCGGCTTCGAGGTGCTTTACCAGGCGGCGGCGCTCTGTCTGACGTATCCCGACGACGACTTCCGCGCCCGGCTGCCCCTGCTGCGCGAGGCGGCGCCGCAGCTGCGCGGCTTCACCGACCACGCGGCGGCGACCGGGCAGGGCGAACTCCAGGCGCACTACGTCGAGGTCTTCGACTTCAAGAACCGGCACAGCCTGTACCTGAGCTGGTGGACCGACGGCGACACCCGCAACCGGGGGATGTCCCTGGTCCGCTTCAAGGAGCTGTACCGCGCCCACGGCCTGGAGTTCACCGGCGAGGAGCTGCCGGACTTCCTGCCGGCGGTCCTGGAGTTCGTCTCCCGCACCGGCAACATGGAGATGCTCACCGAGCACCGTGACGCCCTGGACCAGCTGCGCTCCCGGCTCACCGCCTTCGGCACGCCCTACGCGTGCGTCCTGGACGCCGTGTGCGCCACCCTGCCGCCCGCACCCACCGGAGCCCGCCGATGAACGTCTTCCTGTGGGGCGTCCTGCCCTACGCCGCCTTCGCGCTGCTGATCGCGGGCCTGGTGTGGCGGCACCGCTACGACCGCTTCGGCTGGACCACGCGCTCCTCGCAGGTCTACGAGTCGAAGCTGCTCAACATCGCGTCACCGGTCTTCCACTACGGCATCCTCTTCGTGCTCGCCGGTCATCTGATCGGCCTGTTCATTCCGGCGTCCTGGACCCAGGCCGTCGGCATCGACGAGCACGCGTACCACCTGTTCTCGCTCTACGGCGGCACCTTCGCCGGGGTCCTCGCGGTCGCCGGGATCGGCATCCTGATCTACCGGCGCCGCACCAACGCGCCCGTGTTCCGGGCCACCACGGCCAACGACAAGCTCATGTACGTCTTCCTGCTCGGCGCCCTGCTGCTGGGCATGATCGCCAAGCTCTCCGACACCTCCGGCAACGGCTACGACTACCGCAGCACCATCGCCCCCTGGTCGCGCAGCCTGTTCACGCTGAATCCGAGGACGGAGCTGATGGAGGGCGTGCCGGTGCTGTACCACGTGCACGCGGTGGTCGGGATGGTGCTGATCGCCCTGGTGCCCTACACCCGCCTGGTGCACATGTTCAGCGCGCCCTTGCAGTACCTGACCCGGCCGTACGTGGTCTACCGGTCGCGCGACCCCAGGCAGCTGGGGCCGCGCCCGGACCGGCGGGGCTGGGAGCGCGCGGGCTCCTAGCGCCCCTGTCCGACTGTCCGACTGTCCGACTAGGCCAGCTTGGCCGACAGGGTGATCGTCGTGCCGGTCAGGGCCTGGCTGACCGGGCAGTTCTTCTTGGCGTCCTCGGCGGCGGCGACGAACGCGTCGTTGTCCAGGCCGGGGACGGCGCCCTCCACGGTGAGGTGGATGCCCGTGATGCCCTCGCCGGGCTGGAAGGTGACGTCGGCGGAGGTGGTGAGCTTGGTGGGCGGGGTGCCGGCGCCGGCCAGGCCGTGCGACAGCGCCATGGAGAAGCAGCTGGAGTGGGCGGCGGCGATCAGCTCCTCCGGGCTGGTCTTGCCGTTCGCCTGCTCGGCGCGCGACGGCCACGACACCGGCTGCTCGCCGATGCCGGACGAGTCGAAGGTGACGACACCGTTGCCCTCGAGCAGGTTGCCTTCCCAGACGGTGTGTGCGGAGCGCGTGGTTGCCACGGCGGGTCCTCTCGAATTCGCTTGCTGTACTGGGGCGGTGGTAGCCCGTGTGTCCGGGTTCCCGCCCCCATCCGATCACACTCCGGCTCAGCTCACCCGGAAGACCGGCCCTCGGGCGGTGAACGGCAGCCGCGCGCCCTGCGGAATCAGGTAGGCGTGCTCGCGCCGCACCCGCAGGACGTCGCACCAGCCGTCGGTGACGACGAGGACGGGCGCGGTGGGCGGGAAGTCCTCGGCGCGCAGCAGCAGGTCGATGCCGGGCTGGAGAACGGTGCCGCCCCGGCCGTGCACCCGCACCCTCCCGGCGACGTCCGTCACCGGGAGGTACCCGGCGTCGTGCGGCGCGGCGTCGCAGAACACGACGCGGGCGGCGGGCACGTCGCGGGCCTCGGCGTAGGAGGCGATCGCGCCGAGCGCCTTGCCGAGCAGGGTCCGGTCCATGGAGCCGGAGGTGTCCAGGACGACGCCGAAGGTGCAGCGGGCGATCTCCTCCGGGGGGAAGTACCGCCCGGCGCGCGGGATGCCGGGGGTGGCGGCCTGGCGCCGGGAGGGGCGGGCGTAGGTCCGTACGGGCTCGGGGCGGGGCACGAACTCGTCGAACCAGCGGGCGAGCCGGGCGTCCCAGGGCAGCGGCGGGTGGCTGAGGACGCGGATCTCCTGGACCAGGCCGGCGGGCAGGTATCCGCGTTCCTGCTGCTGGTGCAGGTCGAAGCCCTGGGTCAGGCCTCGGCGGTAGAAGCCGTCGAGGTCGACGTGGTCGCGGGGTGGGCCCAGCGGGCCGCCGAGGACGTCGCCGACGCCCTTGCCGCGCGGGGTGGACAGGCGGCGCATGCGGCGCAGGTCTCCGGCGATGCGGTCGTAGACCTCCTCGGCGGAGAGCCCGGCCAGCTCCGGGTCGTGCAGCAGGCCTTCGGGCATGGTGCCGACCTGCATCTCGACGAGCCAGCCGTTGATGACGTAGTCGCAGGCGACGTTGAAGAGGTACGGGTCGCGGGTGCCGCAGCGGTCGCCGTGGCGCAGGGCGGCGTGCAGCATCTCGTGGGCCAGGATGAAGCGCCATTCCTCGTCGTCGTAGCGGCGCAGGGGGTTGACGTAGATCTCCCCCGCCTCGGCGTTGACGGCGGCGACGGAGATGCCGTGGGCGCGGGCCAGTTCGGCGTCGGCGACGAGGGTGATGCCCGACGCGATGCCGCCGAGGAGGGGGTAGGAGGAGACGAACCAGCTCAGGGCCCGCTGCCAGGGCTGGAGCCGGGTGGGGCCACCGAGCATGGCGTCGCGGCGGCCGCCCGCGAGGTCGAGGGCGGTGGACATGGTGCGGGTCAGGGCGTGGGCGAAGGCCAGTTGCCAGTCGGGTACCTGGAGGTTCCAGCCGTCCCAGGGGACGAGCAGCTGGTCGGGGTCGCCGCCCGCGGTGCCGCAGTGCTCGTAGGCGGCGGGGACGCCGCCCTCGCGGCGCCAGGCGGCGGCGATGCGCTCCTCGTCGCCGTCGGGGTACGTCGGCGGCAGGTGGTCCGGGGTGCGGCCGACCGGGAAGGTCAGGAGGAAGCGGTTGACGACGGTGCAGCGGGCGGCGAGGTCGTAGCGGTCGGGCTGGACGCGCTCGCCGTTGGCTGCGGGGACGTGACCGAAGCCGAGGTGGATCAGGGCGTGGGCGATGGCCCAGGCCCAGTCGGCGGGTTCGGCGTGGCGGGTGGGGTTCAGGTGGACCCGGCCGTTGGAGCTGACGCGGGCGAGCCCCTGCCGGGGCGCGACCTCGCACTCCTCCTCCCGGCAGAGCTTGACCTCCATGGCCGCGAGGGCCGGGTTGGCCCACACCAGCTGCACGCCCTTGGCGCAGTCCTCGGCGGCCGGGTCCTTCTTCTTCTGCTGCTGCTTCTGCCTGCGGGTGCGGCTCATCGGCGGGCCTCCACCAGCCGGGGCATGTCGCGGGCGGCCTCGACCAGGAACCAGGCGGGCAGCAGCGGGTTGCCGTCGGCGTCGGAGGCGATGACGCTCTGGGCGACCTCGACGGAGATCTCGGCGAGCTGCACGAGCAGCGACTTGGCGCGGTAGGCGGTCTGGCGGCCGTTCGCCGACATGTGCTCCTTGCTCGCGGGCAGTTCCTTGACCAGGCGGCCCCGGAAGGACTCGGCGAGGTAGTAGAGGAGATCGCGGTCCTCGAGGCGGCTGGGCCAGCGGGCCTCGCCCTTGAGGATCGCCTCGATGCCGAAGCGGCTGCGGACGATCTTGACGTATCCGCAGAAGGCGGTCGCGTGGGCCGGGGTGAGCGTGCCGTGCGCGAGGACCTTCAGGGTCTCCTCGTCGAGGTCCCGGCCGAAGGAGTGCAGGGCGTCGGAGAGCATGTGCCAGGAGCGCGGGGTGGAGAACGGCTCCTCCGTCTTGGGCGGCTTGGACCACAGGTGGTCGGGGCGGTCGGTGAGGTGGTCGGTGATCCACGGGTGGATGCCGTGCTCACCGGCCCACACCAGCCAGTCCTTCGCGGAGGCATCCAGGTGGACGTGGGTGAGGCGGTTGACCAGCGCGGAGGCGATGGGGCGGGCCAGCGCGTTGTCGGTGGCACGGTTTCCGGCGCCGATGACGAGGGAGCCCTTGGGGAGTTCGTAGTTCCCGATGCGGCGGTCGAGGATGAGGGAGTAGAACGCCTTCTGCACGTCCGGGGTGGCCGCGTTCAGCTCGTCCAGGAAGAGGCAGTACGGCTCGTCGCGGGCGATGGCCTCCGGCGGGCAGAACACCGACCGGCCGTCCCGGATCTGCGGGACGCCGATCAGGTCCTCGGGCGCGAGCTGGGTGCCGAGCAGGCTCACGCACTCCAGGCCCAGCGAGTCGGCGAAGTTCCTCACCAGGGAGGACTTGCCGATGCCGGGTGCGCCCCACAGGAACACCGGCCGCACGGTGGCGAGGCCGAGCAGCAGTTCCGGGAGGCGGGCGGGAGTGACGGTGACGGCTGCCTGCACGCAGGGGCTCCTTGGCGGGAGAGGGGGTCGGGAGGTGACCGGCCCAGTGTGCGTGCCTCCCGGGCCCCCGCGCAGCCGAATTACGGTGCGGTGGGCCCCTCCGCGCGGCGCCTGCGGGCCGCCATCACCGCGTACACGAGCACACCCGCGAAGAGGAACAGCACGCCCTGGTAGACCGCCGCGTATCCCGCGCCCGCGACCAGCCACAGCGAGAACGCCGCCGCGACCGACGCGACGACGCCGTCCCTGACCAGGCGCGCCCGGTCGACCTTCTCGCCCTGCCCGGAGACCAGGTGGAAGAGCTGGGCGGCCGTGGCCAGCAGGTAGGGCACGGTCGCCGTGAAGGTGGTGACGAGGACCAGGACCTCGAAGACCCTGGCCGAGCCGGACGTGTAGTTGTAGACGGTGAGCAGCGAGGCGAGGACGACGGTGACGCCGACGCCGACGGTGGGCACCCCGCGCCGCTTGCGCGCGAAGGCGGCCGGGAAGAGGCCGTCCTTGGCCGCCGCGTACGGGGTCTGGGCGCTGAGCAGGGTCCAGCCGTTGAGGCAGCCGGTCATCGAGACCAGCGCGGCCAGCGCGACGGCCCAGCCGCCCCAGGCGCCGCCGAACATGGCGTTCACGGCGTCCGAGAAGGGCGCCGAGGAGGTGACCAGGCGGTCGTGGGCGACGGTGCCGAAGACCGCGAGGGTGCCGAGGAGGTAGACGAGGGCGGCGCCCGCGGTGCCGATGACGGTGGCCCGGCCGACCGTGCGGCGGGGGTCCTTGACCTCGCCGGCGCTGACGGCGGCGGACTCCACGCCCAGGTAGGAGAAGAGCAGGATCGCGGCGGCGGCGGACACCGCGCCGATGCCGCTGGAGCCGCTCGCGTTGAACGGGCCGAGGTTGTCCGGGTCGAAGAAGAACAGCCCGCCGACCGCGACGAGCAGCAGCGGCGCGAACTTCAGCACGGTGGAGATCAGCTGGACGGCGCCGACCCAGCGGGTGCCGGCGAAGTTGGCGAGGGCGGGCAGCCACTGGATGACGAGGGCCGCCAGGCACGCGGTCCAGCGGTGGTCGTTCACCGGGATCAGGACGTCGAGGTAGCCGACGGCGGCGACGGCGAGGGCCGCGTTGGACACCCAGGTGGTGATCCAGTACGCCCAGGCGGCGAGGAAACCGGCGAAGTCGCCGAAGGCGCCGCGGGCGTAGACGTAGGGGCCGCCGGTGCGCGGGTCGCGGGCGGCGAGGCGGCCGAAGACCAGGGCGAGCGCGATCGCGCCGACGGTCAGGACGCCGAAGGCGAGCAGGCTGATGGTGCCGAAGGGGGCGACGGAGGCCGGGAGCAGGAAGATGCCGCCGCCGATGATGTTGCCCATGACCAGGGCGGTGGCGACGGGGAGCCCGAAGCGGCGGGCGTGCCGGGTGCTGTCGGATGCGGGGGCCGCAGTGGTCTCCCGCGGTTCCGGAGCCGGTGGGGGGACGGTCCCGGTGGCGTGCATGGGGTGGTGCGCCTCTCATGGAACGGGGCCCGGGATCGCCGGACCGGCTCATGGTCCGGCACAGTCCCGCTTCGCTCCAAATCAGGCGCTTTTGTCCTGCACGAACCCGTCCGCCACGGGAAAGGGTGCGCCTTCGACGACCTTCGGCCGTGGATCCTCCGCCCCCACCGGCACCTGGGGACCGTTCGACTCGCGCAGCCAGTGGCGGAGCACCCGGTGGACCTGCTCGGCGCCGACGATCTCCTCACCCTGGCCGGCCGGCGCGGACAGCACGGTCGGTGACAGCAGGAAGGCGCGCGACTGGGCACCGCCGAGTCCGCCGTGGGAGCCGATCTGCTCCTCGAAGGCGAGGACCTCGCCGTCGGCCGGGTCGTGGAAGGAGTTGACCATGATGTCGGCGGTGTGCGGGAAGGAGTGGGTGCGGCGTACGGCGTCGGCGGCGCCGGGGCCGAAGGGCGCGAGCGGCCCGGGGTCCTCGTCCAGCCGGTCCAGGGGCACCTCGGCGCCGCGCGCGCCGAGCACGACCCCGCCGTGCCTCTCGCTGCGCACCAGCAGGAAGCCGATGCCGGGGTGGTTGGCGAGGGTCGTCAGCAGCGCGGGGTGGCGGGCGTCGATCTCCTCCCGGGTCATCCGGTGCGGGACGTCCGGGAAGGAGACCAGACCGAGGTTGCCGGAGGCCAGCACGATCGGCTCGGAGCGGCGCCCGGTGGGGGTGTCGGCGGGCCGCTGCTGTTCGGCGCCCTCCTCGACGGGTCGGTGCAGGGCGGCCCGTACGGTGTTGCGCGCCTCGGCGCCGCTGCGGGTGCGCCGGGCGCTGCGCGGCACGGCCAGCCCGCAGCCGGCCCGCACCAGGTCGGCGAGGGTCAGCCCGTAGCGGGCGCGGAAGGTCTCGCCCGGGCTCTGGCCGTGGTCGGACAGGACCACGATCCGGTACGGGCGGGGGGCGTGCTCGACGACGTTCCCGATCAGCGCGAGGGCCCGGTCGAGCCGCCCGAGGACCTTGGCGGCGTCCCGGCTGCCGGGCCCGGAGTGGTGCGCGACCTCGTCGTAGGCCACCAGGTCGGCGTAGACGGAGGTGCGGCCGGCGAGCATGTCGCCCATCACCGCGGCGACGACGACGTCGCGCTCGACGACGGTCGCGAAGGCGCGGACGAAGGGATAGAGACCGCCGCGGGAGACACGCGGGCGGACCTTGTGCAGGCGGGCGCGGGTCGACTGGCCGATCTCCCGGCACACCTCGGCGACGAAGGACATCGCGGTGCGCACGGCGTTGGCCGGGTCGGAGAAGTAGGCGAAGTAGCCGGCCCGGGAGCGGGTCTCGCGGCTGCGGCGGCGGGTGGCTATGGACAGCACGAGGGCCTGTTCGTCGGCGCCGCCGCCGAACAGGTTGCCGCGGCTGGCGCCGTCGAGGCTGAGCAGTCCGGCGTCGCCGGTGCGCCGGACGGCGCGGTACTGGAGTTCGGCGGCGCTGGTCGGGCGGTTGCTGACCATGACCTCGCCGCTGTCCTTCTCGTACCAGCGGAAGGCGGGGACGTCGTGGTTGCTGCCGTGCAGGATGCCGAGCTGGCTGGCGCCGGTCTGGCTGGACCAGTCGGTGCGCCACGGGTCGAGCCGGTGGGTGGCGGAGGCGCCGTCGCGGCCGAGCCAGCGGGCGACGGTGGGCATGGCGCCGCCGTCGACCGCGTCGAGCAGGACGTCGTGACCGACGCCGTCCAGTTGCAGGAAGACGGTGCCGGGCCCGGCCGGGCAGGGCGGCCCGGATCTGCGGCGGCGGTCGGCGAGACGGTAGAGGCGGCGGCGGTAGGCGTCGTCGTCGCGCACGGCCAGGGCCCCGCCGGTGGCGGAGGCGACGGCGGACATGACGGCGGCCACCACGACCGCCGTCTCGGGGGCGACGCCACCGCGCCCGGCCGGGTTCACGTCGATCGCGAGGAGCAGCAGCCCGCCGTTGAGGAAGAAGACCAGCAGGCCGAGGACGAGGGCGGGCACCAGGAGCAGCAGGCGGACCATGAGCGGCCAGACCAGGGCGGAGAGCAGACCGAAGGCGCCGGCACCGACCGCGGCGGTCATGGCGATGTCGGTCGCGCTGTCGCCGTCGGGCGACTGGAGCCGGAAGTCCGGCAGGATCCCGGCGAGCACGAGCATCGTGAGGGTGGACACGGCCCACACCGCGACACTCCGCCCGATCTGACTGGCGACCCGGCGCCAACGGCCTCCGCTCACGTCCTGCACACCTCACGTCCCCGGCCCGTCGTCCGTGCGGGCCGTCCCCACCCTGCCACAACGCTCGGGAGTCCCCGTTTGTCCCCCCGGGTCCGGTTCACACCCCCGGGCGGCGGTCAGCGGCCGTCGTACCCGGCCGTCGGCATGGACAGCCTGCGGTGCACGCAGGCCTTCATCCGGGCGTCGTACGACGGTTCGGCGTGGCCCACGGTCTCGACGCGGACGCCGCGCCGCGCGCACTCCGCGGTGAAGTCGTCGACGGAGGACAGCGCGCTCTCCAGCACCCGGCGGCTGGGTGCCACGAACAGGTCGTGCCCGGGGCGCACCCCGTCCCACAGGGCGCCGTGGTCGTGCCGCAGACGGCGCACCAGGAGCTGCCGGGCGACGACGTAGCCGTGCTCGGCGGCCCAGCGGGCGCACATGGCGTGCTGGCTGCGGGAGTCGACCAGGAAGGGGTCGTCGTCCAGCTGTTCCAGTGGCGTCAGACTCGCGATCGCCGTCACCCGCACCGGCCCCATGGTGTCCCCCCTCACCTCCTGTCACCTCCCGTTTTCGCCGCCGACCCTACTCCTGGACGTAGGCTTCGGGGAGTCGCGCGAAGGAGGCAAAGAGGTGCCGGTGGAGCTCACGTGGTGGGGTCATGCCACCTGCACGGTCGAGGACTCGGACGTCCGCGTGCTCACCGATCCCCTGTTCGCACGCCGGCTCGCCCACCTGCGCCGCAGGCGGGGTGCGGTGCCGCCGCCGGACGCCTGGCGGGCGGACGTGGCCCTGGTGTCCCACCTGCACGCCGACCACCTGCATGTGCCGTCGCTCGCGCGGCTCGCGCCGGGCACGCGCCTGCTCGTGCCCCGGGGCGCACTCCGGGCGGTGCCGGGGCTGCGCCGGCTCGGGCACCTGGAGCTGACCGAGGTGGCGCCGGGCGACGAGACGGCCGTCGGCGACCTGCGGATACGGGCGGTGCCGGCGCGGCACGACGGGCGGCGGCTGCCGGTCGGACGGCACCGCGCCCCCGCTCTCGGGTATGTCGTCGAGGGCGAGGCGCGGACGTACTTCGCCGGGGACACCGGTCTGTTCGACGGCATGGAGAAGGAGGTCGGGCCGGTCGACGCGGCGCTGCTGCCGGTCGGCGGCTGGGGCCCCTACCTGGGTGCGGAGCACCTGGACGCGGGGCGGGCGGCCGAGGCGCTGACCCGGCTGGCGCCGCGCACGGCGGTGCCGGTGCACTACGGCACGTACTGGCCGATCGGGATGGACGCCGTGCGCCCCCACGAGTTCCACACGCCGGGCCAGGAGTTCGTGCGCCTGTCGGCGCTGCGCGCGCCGGGGGTGACGGTGCACCGGCTGGGGCACGGCGAGCGTGTACGGGTGGAGGTCGCGCGGTGAGCTGGCTGGGGGCCGCGACGCTGGACATACCGACGGAGCCGACGCAGCAGGCGCTCGGCTATCCCTCGCTGTTCCTGCTGGTGTTGATCGGGGCGCTGGTGCCGGTGGTGCCGACGGGCGCGCTGGTCAGTTCGGCGGCGGTGGTGGCGATGCACCAGACGCTGCCGTTCGCCATGCTGATGGTGTTCGCGACGGCGTCGCTGGCCGCGTTCTGCGGGGACATGGCGCTGTACTGGCTGGGCCGGCGCGGGGTCGGCTCGAAGAACGGCTCGCGCTGGCTGGAGGCGATCCGGTCCCGGGCGCCGGAGGACCGTCTCGAGCAGGCGCAGGAGAAACTCGCCGAGCACGACGTGGCGGTCCTGGTGCTGTCCCGGCTGGTGCCGGCCGGCCGGATCCCGGTGATGCTGGCCTGTCTGCTGGCGAAGTGGCCGCTGCGCCGCTTCGCCCGGGGCAATCTGCCGGCCTGCCTGGCCTGGGCGGCGACGTACCAGCTGATCGGCGTCCTCAGCGGCGCCCTGTTCAGCAAGCCGTGGGAGGGCGTGGCCGCGGCGATCGCGCTCACCGTGCTGGTCAGCGTGGCACCGGGGGTGTGGCGGCGGCTGCGGGGGCCGGCGAAGGCGTAGGTAGGTGGAGGTGGCCCGACGGGGGCGGGCCGGGGGCGCTATTCCAGCACGCGGGAGCCGCCGACCGGCAGGTCCCAGAGGCGTTCGCGGGGCAGGCCCGCCTGCTGCCAGGCGTCGCGTACCCGGGTGAGGGGCTCCAGTACCGGTTCCGCGGAGAGCACGAACGTGCCCCAGTGCATCGGCGCCATGTGGCGCGCGCCGACGTCCCGGGCGGCCCGTACCGCCTCCTCCGGGTCGCAGTGCACGTCGCTGAGCCACCAGCGGGGGTCGTAGGCGCCGATGGGGAGCAGGGCGAGGTCGATGCCGGGGTAGCGGCGGCCGATCCGGGTGAACCAGTGGCCGTATCCCGTGTCGCCGGCGAAGTAGACGCGCCGGCCGTCGGGGTCGGTGAGCACCCAGCCGCCCCACAGGGTGCGGCAGGTGTCGGTGAGGCTGCGCTTGGACCAGTGGTGGGCGGGGACGAAGTCGAACCGGACCCCGTTCAGCTCGGTCGCCTCCCACCAGTCCAGCTCGGTGACGTGGGTGAAGCGGCGACGGTGGAACCAGCGGCCGAGCCCGGCGGGGACGAGTACGGGGGTGTCGCGCGGGAGCCTGCGCAGGGTGGGGGCGTCCAGGTGGTCGTAGTGGTTGTGGCTGATGAGGACGGCGTCGACGCGGGGCAGGTCGCTCCAGGCGACGCCGACGGGCGTGATCCGGGCCGGGGTGCCGAGGATCCGGCGGGACCAGACCGGGTCGGTGAGCACGGTGAGGCCGCCGATCCGGACCACCCAGCTGGCGTGTCCGGCCCAGGTGACGGCGACGGTGCGCGCGTCCACGCGGGGCAGTGGGCCGGGGGCGCAGGGCAGCCGCGGGATGTCCGCGAGTCCGGCGGGGCCGGGTCTCACCGCGCCCTCGCGGGCGAATCTGGCGAGGGCCTTCAGGCCGGGCAGCGGCGCGGTCAGCCGGTCGTGGAAGGTCCGCGGCCACACACGGTGCTCCGCGGGCGGGCGGGGTGCGGCCAGCGGCGGGTGGGCGGGGGCCGTGCCGGCGTCCTCGGCGGAGGCGGACGTGGGGGTGCTCGTGGTCGACCGGGGCTGGTGCGTCATCGAGGGGGCTCCCATCGCTGAGCGTCGCGGAGACCGTCGAAGACCGACTTCAGGCCGGTCAACGCGCGCTGCACGTGTGGCAGTTCCAACGGGTCCGAGGACAGCAGGCATTCCGCCCGCCGCTCGTCCGTGCCCGCGTCGAGCAGGGGACCGGTGGCGAGCCGGACGCGCAGGGCGGGCAGGTCGTCGCCGAAGCGGTGGCCGCCGGGGGCGGGCATGCCGAGCCGTGCGGTGAGGAAGTCCTCCAGTTCCTGGGCGTCGCCGACGCCCTCGGCGCCGAGGGCGTCGCGCAGCGGGCCGAGGTCGGCGTACAGGTGGCGGCCGGCCTGCGGGGGCCGGGCGGTGGCGCCCGCGGCGACGACGGCCGCGTGCGCGGCGGCGGCCACGCGCGCGTGCAGGCGTACGGCGGCCGCCCGGCGGGCGGTGACCGGCTCGGGTTCGTCGAGCGCGTACCCGGCCGCGGCGGCGACGGGCGCGGCGACGCGGGCGCCGAGCGCGGTGAGCACGTCGAGCACGCGCGCGTGCAGGCCGTTCCCGGCGGCGGAGGCCGGGAAGCGGGCGACCGCGGCCGGCCAGGCGGGCGGGAGCAGCGCCCCGGCCAGGTCGGTGACGACGGTGACCCGTTCCGGCAGCATCTCGGCGGGGCTGAGGACCACGGTGGCGTGCGGGTCGTGCAGGGTGTCGCGCCAGGTCTCGTCGCTGACCAGGTGCAGCCCCTCGGCCGCGGCGGCCTCGACGGTCTCGTGCAGCAGCTCGGGCGGCGCGACGGTGCCGGTCGGGTCGTCGGCGACGGACAGCACGAGCAGACGGGGATCGCCGCCCTCGGCGCGGACCCGGCGGACGGTCTCCAGGAGCGCGTACGGGTCGGGCACGCCTCCTGACTCGGCCGGCGTCGGTACGTGGAAGACGGGCCTGCCCAGCAGTCGTGCGTACGGTGCCCACCAGGCGGCGCACGGACGGGGCACCAGGACGTCGCCGCCCAGCGCGGCGGTCAGCGCGAGCAGCAGGGCGCCCGCGCCGGGGGCGGCGGCCAGATGACCGGGCCCGGTGGTCAGACCCCGCCGGTCCCAGTAGCCGCTCGCCGCCTCCAGGAGGGCGGGGGCTCCGCCGGCCGGTTCCCCGCGCGCCCGGCCCGCGGCGGCGGCGAGCACGGCGGCCAGCTCGGGCAGCACGGGCAGCCCGTCCTCGGGAAAGTGCGGACCGTAACGAACGGGCCCGTGCCCGGCAGGCCCGGCCCCCGGATCGGCGCGTCCGGACCCTGGATCGGCGGACCCCGACCCCGAACGGGCGCGCCCGGACCCCGACCCCGAGTCCGCACGTCCCGACCCCGAGCCGACGGCCCCCGGACCCGAGTCCGCACGTCCCGACCCCGAGCCGGCACGCCCGAACCCCGAATCCGCAGGCTCGGACCCCCGGTCAGCCGGGCCAGCCCCCGAGCCGACACGTCCGGACCGCGAGTCCGCAGGCTCGGACCCCCGGCCAGCGCCAGCCCCCAAACCGGCACGCCCGGACCCCGAGTCCGCAAGCTCAGACCCCCGGCCAGCGCCAGCCCCCAAACCAGCACATCCGGACCCCGAGTCCGCAAGCTCAGACCCCCGGCCAGCGCCAGCCCCCAAACCAGCACATCCGGACCGCGAGTCCGCAGGCTCAGACCCCGGGCCGGCCGGGCCAGCCCCCGAGCCGGCGCGCCCGCCCCCTGGGTCCGCGGCTCCAACCCCCGGGGCGGCGCGGCCTGCGGGGCCCCGGCCCCCTGACCCGGTGGCCGAGCCCTCCGGCCCCGCTGCCGAGCCGTGCGGAGCCGTGGCCGGGCCTTCGGGGTCCGTGCGCCGCATGCGTGCCTCCGCGCCTTTGTGCCGCCTGTCCGTGCCGCGCCCTGTTGCTCGCTCGTGTGCTCGCTCGTGCTCGTTGGTCCCAGTACCCACCGTGCCGCCCCGCCATGGCTGCGACTCCGGTTGCGCGCGTCACAGCCGGGCCGGGCGCCGCGCGGGGTCAGCGCTCGCCGTCCTCCCCGCGCAGGCGCAACCGCAGCCGGTGCGCGGCCGCTCCGCAGGCGCCCGCGATCAGGACACCGCCGGCGACCAGAGCGGTCATCGAGCCGCCGAAGGCCCCTCCGGTGCCCGCCTGCACCCCGTGCTCGGCCGTCGTCGCGCCGCCGCAGGGCTTGGCCCACGTCGCGGACCCGCCGTGCGCGGCGGTGGGTTCGGGGCACGCGGACTTGGTGCTGGGCGCGCAGGGCGTGCCGCGCGTGGCGGCCCCCGCGCCCGGAGCGGCGGATTCCCGGCACCCCGGCTGGGCGGCACCGGCACCGGCACCGGCACCCGCGTCCGTACCGCTCTCCCCCGGCACACTCATCGTCGTGCTCCACGGGTCGCCGCCCTCGCCGCCGGACGCGTCCGGGCAGGCACCGTCGACGGTCCAGGCATCCGCGGGGTCCGCTGCGTCCCCTGGGACCGCTGCGTCTCCGGGGGCCTCGGCGTCTCCGGCGTCTTCCGGGTCCGCCGGGGCCGGCTCCGGCGCTCCGGCGGCGGCTATGCGCGCGGTGCCGCGGTAGGTCGGCCCGGACGCCGTCCCCCCGTCGTCCGCCACCTTGCGCAGCGCGACGGTGCCCTCCTCGAAGGCCGCCGAGGTGGCGTCGAGGCTCGGGGGCGCGGACCCGCCGGTCGGGCCGCACGAGACCGAGACGGTGACGGTGTCACCGGGGGCGGCGTCCGCCGGACTGACCCGCGCGGCGGGCTGCCCGCCGAGCGGCGGGACGGCCTCCTCGGCGGACGGCGGAGGCACGGCGGCCGGGTCGTCGGCGGCCGGGTCGTCGGCGGACGGCGGGGCCACCGGTTCCCCGGCCCCCGTGCCGACGGGGGGCGACGGGACGCCCGGGTCGGCCGCGCCGACTCCCGCGCAGACGCCGAGGGCGGCACTGGCCAGGACGGCGACGGACAGGGCGCGGGCGGTGCGGCGCATGGGGCGGGCTCCTTCGAGCGACGGCTGCGGGGGCACGGCACTCGCGCCCCTCGGCCATCACAGCCCGTCCGGCACGGGGACGCCCGTCACCGTGCGCCGTTCGCGCGAACCGGGGGTCCGGGCGGGTGAGCCCGAGGTTTCACGCCCCCGGACCCGGCTCCCGCAGGACCTGCTCCCGCACCCGGTCGCAGCAGCGGGTGATCAGCCGGGAGACGTGCATCTGGGAGATGCCGAGTTGCTCGGCGATGCGGCTCTGCGTCATGTCGTCGAAGAACCGCATGTAGAGGATGGCGCGTTCACGCGGCGGCAGCGCGGCCAGCCGGTCCTTGACGGCCTCGCGGTCGACGACCGTGTCCAGGGCCGGGTCGGGGGCGCCGAGCGCGTCGCCCAGCGAGTAGCCGTCCTCGCTGCCGGGGAGTTCGGCGTCCAGGGACAGGGCCGTGAAGCTCTCCAGCGCCTCGAGACCGGTGCGGACGTCGTCCTCGCTCAGGTCGGCGTGCTCGGCGATCTCGGCGACGGTGGGCCTGCGGCCCGGGATGGTCTGGGCCAGGTCCTGGCCGGCGAAGCGCACGCGGTTGCGCAGTTCCTGGACCCGGCGCGGTACGTGCAGGGTCCACATGTGGTCGCGGAAGTGGCGCTTGATCTCGCCGGTGATGGTCGGCACGGCGTAGCTCTCGAAGGCGTTGCCGCGCTCGGGGTCGTAGCGGTCGACGGCCTTGACCAGGCCGAGGGACGCGACCTGACGCAGGTCCTCGTAGCTCTCGCCGCGGCTGCGGAACCGTCCCGCGAGCCGTTCGGCCATGGGCAGCCACGCCTCGACGATCCGGTCGCGGACCGCGTCGCGCTCGGGACCGTCGGGAAGGGTGGAGAGCCGACGGAACGCGTCGGCCGTGTCGGGGGCGTCGTCGTGCGGGTGCTTCACACTGGCGTGGATCGGCATGGTGCGTCGCAACTCCCTCGGAGTGCGGGGTCCCGCCGTCGCGCCGGACGGCAGTCCGGTCGGTGCGGTCCGCACAGGAGGCGACCGGGAGGCGGGCGGCCTCCGGCTCGCGATGCGGCCGGCACCGTTACGACGACGCGGCCCTGGGGTCGGGCGGTCACCGTGGGAGGATGTCCGGCTCCCCTCGGACGCGTCCGAGGCGGCGTGGCGCCGCTCCCACGGACGTGCCTCCTGTCCGAAGCACTGAACTTGCGCCTGCCCCCTGGCTCCCACGGCAAACACCCGGATCCTCGGTCCACGCGCGGCTTCTTGAAGCGCAGCGTGCTGCCGGCCGGGGCACGGAAGGCGCAGTCGTGGACGCCGTAGGGCGACGTCGTCGGTGCCGAGGACGACGCCGTGCGGGTGCCCCTTGGCCGGCAGCCCGGCCGTCGCCTCCCTGTCGGCGGCCGAGGCCTTGGGGTCCGCCGGCGGGGGTTCGAGGACGAGGTCGACGTCGGGCCGGGCCGGGCCGGGAAACCGATGGTGGCCCAGCGCATTCCCGCGTGAGCGACGTGGGCGCGACCTCCACGCCGAGCACGTCCCGGTGGAAGGCGAGCGCCTTGTCGTGGTCGTCGACGGCGATGAGGCACTGCGTGAGGCTGATGTCCGTGCGGGTCACGCCACGGACGGTGGCGCGGGCGTCGCTTCTCCGTTCCTGACCGGCCGGGTGTGGACCTTGGCGACGCAGGCCGGGACGGCGGCGCCGTCGGAGTGGTCGCGGTCCCGGTACACGCTGGGGCTCTCGCCGACCAGTTCGGTGAACCGCGAGCTGAACGACCCCAGTGAGGTACAGCCGACCGCGAAGCAGACCTCGGTGACGCTCATGTCGCCGCGCCGCAGCAGCGCCATGGCGCGCTCGATGCGTCGCGTCATCAGGTAGCTGTACGGCGTCTCCCCGTAGGCGGCGCGGAAGCTGCGCGAGAAGTGGCCCGCGGACATGAGGGCGACGCGGGCCAGCGCCGGCACGTCGAGCGGTTCGGCGTACTCGCGGTCCATCAGGTCGCGGGCCCGGCGCAGCCGGGCCAGGTCCTCCAGCGTCGTCACCGGACCACGATCCCACAGCGCCGGCCGCTCCGGGTGGCGTTTCCGGCGCCGTGGACCGCGTCGCCCGGGTCAGGCGCCGACGTAGGCGGCGAGGTGCTCGCCGGTGAGGGTGGAGCGGTCGGCGACGAGGTCGGCGGGGGTGCCCTCGAAGACGATCCGGCCGCCGTCGTGACCGGCGCCGGGGCCGAGGTCGATGATCCAGTCGGCGTGCGCCATGACGGCCTGGTGGTGCTCGATGACGATGACCGACTTGCCGGCGTCGACGAGGCGGTCGAGCAGGCCGAGCAGTTGCTCGACGTCGGCCAGGTGCAGACCGGTGGTCGGCTCGTCGAGGACGTACACCCCGCCCTTCTCGCTCATGTGGGTGGCCAGCTTGAGCCGCTGCCGCTCGCCGCCGGAGAGGGTGGTGAGCGGCTGGCCCAGCGTGAGGTAGCCGAGGCCGACGTCGGAGAGCCGCTGGAGGATCTTGTGCGCGGCCGGCGTGCGTGCCTCCCCGGCGCCGAAGAACTCCTCGGCCCGGTCCACCGACATGGCGAGCACCTCGCTGATGTCCCGGCCGCCGAAGCGGTACTCCAGCACGGAGGGCTGGAACCGCTTGCCCTCGCAGTCCTCGCAGGGGGTGGCGACGCCGGCCATCATCGCCAGGTCGGTGTAGATGACACCGGCGCCGTTGCAGGTGGGGCAGGCGCCCTCGGAGTTGGCGCTGAAGAGGGCCGGCTTCACGTCGTTGGCCTTGGCGAAGGCCTTGCGGATGGGCTCGAGGAGCCCGGTGTACGTCGCGGGGTTGCTGCGCCGCGAGCCCTTGATGGGGCTCTGGTCGACCGATACGACGTCGGCGCCGGCCGGGACCGAGCCGTGGATCAGGGAGCTCTTGCCGGAGCCGGCCACGCCGGTGACCACGCAGAGCACGCCGAGCGGGACGTCGACGTCGACGTCCTGGAGGTTGTGCGTGCTCGCGCCGCGGATCTCCAGGGCGCCGGTGGGCTTGCGGACGGACTCCTTGAGGACGGCCCGGTCGTCGAGGTGGCGGCCGGTGACGGTGTCGGCGGCCCGCAGTTCCTCCACGGTGCCCTCGAAGCAGACGGTGCCGCCGGCGGCTCCGGCGCCGGGGCCGAGGTCGACGACGTGGTCGGCGATCGCGATGGCCTCCGGCTTGTGCTCGACGACGAGGACCGTGTTGCCCTTGTCGCGCAGGCGCAGCAGCAGGTCGTTCATCCGCTGGATGTCGTGCGGGTGCAGTCCGACGGTGGGCTCGTCGAAGACGTACGTGGTGTCGGTGAGCGACGAGCCGAGGTGGCGGATCATCTTGACGCGCTGTGCCTCGCCGCCCGACAGGGTGCCCGCAGGCCGGTCGAGGGAGAGGTAGCCGAGGCCGATCTCCACGAAGGAGTCGAGGGTGTCCCGCAGGGCCGTGAGCAGCGGTGCCACCGAGGGTTCGTCGAGGTCGCGGACCCACTGCGCCAGGTCCCGGATCTCCATCGCGCAGGCGTCGGCGATGCTGATCTTCCTGATCTTCGACGAGCGGGCGCCCTCGCTGAGCCGGGTGCCCTCGCACTCGGGGCAGGTGGTGAAGGTGACGGCCCGCTCCACGAAGGCCCTGATGTGCGGCTGCATGGCCTCCTTGTCCTTGGACAGGAAGGACTTCTGGATCTTCGGGATGAGACCTTCGTAGGTGAGGTTGACGCCGTTGACCTTCACCTTGACCGGTTCGCCGTACAGGAAGTCGTGCAGTTCCTTCTTCGTGTAGCGGCGGATCGGCTTGTCCGGGTCGACGAAGCCGGACTGGGCGTACACCTGCACGGTCCACTGGCTGTCCGACTTCCAGCCGGGAATGGTGAACGCGCCCTCGGAGAGCGACTTGGAGTCGTCGTAGAGCTGGGTGAGGTCGATGTCGGAGACGGTGCCGCGGCCCTCGCAGTGGGTGCACATGCCGCCGGTGCGCTGGAAGGTCGCCTTCACCGCCTTCTTGTTGCCGCGCTCGACGGTGATCGCGCCGCTGGCCCGGACCGAGGCGGTGTTGAAGGAGTAGGCGCTGGGCGGGCCGATGTGCGGCTTGCCGAGGCGGCTGAAGAGGATGCGCAGCATCGCGTTGACGTCGGTGGCGGTGCCGACGGTGGAGCGGGGGTCGGCGCCCATCCGCTGCTGGTCCACGATGATCGCGGTGGTGAGGCCCTCCAGGACGTCGACCTCGGGTCGCGCGAGGGTGGGCATGAAGCCCTGGACGAAGGCGCTGTAGGTCTCGTTGATCAGCCGCTGCGACTCGGCGGCGACGGTGTTGAACACCAGCGAGCTCTTGCCCGAGCCGGAGACTCCGGTGAACACCGTCAGGCGGCGCTTGGGAAGGTCGATGCTGACGTCCTTGAGGTTGTTCTCGCGGGCGCCGTGCACACGGATCAGGTCGTGGCTGTCGGCGGCGTGCGATCCGGGCCCCTGCGTGCCCGGCCTCTTGGCGCTGCTCATCGTGTCTCCATCTGTCGGGGGCTCGGTGGGTGACGCCCTCAGTGCCTCGGTGGTCACACGCTAGAGGGGGCGCGGCGGCCCGCGCTTCTCGATTACTGATCCGCCGCGGATCCGCCGGAAATCGGAATGGACCCGTCCGGGTGAATCCGTGTCGGCCCGCGGTGTCCGGGTACGCGGTCGGCACCCCGAGGATCTGGAGGGAGACATGCAGCGAGGCAGCGACCGGATGAGCGTCCACCGCGACGACGAGATGAAGCATGAACTGCAGGGTCTGCTCAGGTCCGGGCACCCCACCCGCAGCGAGGAGTGGAACGACCCGGAACCTGCCGCCGAGGACGATCCGGACGTCATGTACGGACCCGTCACACCGGGCCGCGGACCGACGTACCTGGAGGCCCTGCGGCTCGAGCTGGCCCGGAACCTGACCCGGGGCAGCTTCCCCGCGGGACCGCGGGAACTGACCCGCACACTGCGCCGCGGCAACGCACCGGACGCCCTCGTCGAGGAGCTGGACCGGCTGCCGCACAAGGCGCGCTACGACAATGTCCAGGAGCTGGCGGTAGCCCTCACCGAGGGCGACCGGCCCGGTCCGCGCGGTACGTGAAGGAAGGGAGCCCGAACTCCATGCGCATCGCATTTCTCACCGCGCCCGAGGGCGTGGAGCAGGTCGAGCTGACCGAGCCGTGGAAGGCGGCGAAGGACGCGGGTCACGAGCCCGTGCTCGTCTCCACGCAGTCCGGGAAGATCCAGGGCTTCGACCACCTCGACAAGGCGGACACGTTCCCCGTCGACGAGGTGGTGGGCGAGACCTCCGCCGACGCGTTCGGCGGTCTCGTCCTGCCCGGCGGAGTGGCCAACCCCGACTTCCTGCGGACCGACGAGAAGGCCGTGGCCTTCGTCAAGGACTTCTTCACGCAGGGCCGGCCGGTGGCCGCCATCTGCCACGCGCCGTGGACGCTCGTCGAGGCGGACGTCGTCCGCGGCCGGACCCTGACCTCGTGGCCCAGCCTGCGGACCGACCTGCGCAACGCCGGCGCCACCTGGGTCGACGAACAGGTCAAGGTCTGCGACGGAGGCAGCAACGTCCTGGTCACCAGCCGCAAGCCGGACGACCTCGAGGCCTTCTGCGCGACCTATCTCGCGGAGTTCGCCAAGGCGGCCGGCTGAGGCGGGCGGGCTGAGGCGGGCGACCGGGCAGGCGGCGGGCGGGCCACCGGCGAGGGATCGCGGGTGGCCCGCCGTCGCGCGTCGCGCTCGGTCCCCCGTCGCGCTCGGTCACCGGCGCCTGGACACGGCCCGACGCCCCTCAGACACCGGGCCCCGACGCCCCTCAGACACCGGGCGCCGCGGCCTGGCCGCAGCCGCGTTCCCGGGCGCCCTCACGGGTGCGGCCCGGGGCCACCGGTCGGCGGGGGTTGCGGCGAAGCCACTCGCCCTCCAGCCCCGCCATGCGGTCGTTGTGGGCCCGCAGCGCGTCGTTCGACCCGTACAGGAGGGTGTCGTGGCGCGTGCGGTGGATGGTCTCCAGCTCTTTCATCAGCTGCTGGTCGTCCAGGCGGCCCGGGTCCACTCCGGTCCTGGTGTCGTCCCGCGTGTCGTGTTCGTTCATGCGTCCCGGGTACCCGCCCCGCAGCACTACCACCCCCGAGCGGCACCCGGGAGGGCAGCCACATGGATCTCGCGTTTCTGCACCCCCTCTACGAACACCAGGGGCCCTGGGCCTCCGTCTACGTCGACCTTTCCCGGCACACGGAGGACACCCCCCACGAGCGCGAGCTGACGGCTGCCGCGGTGGCCCGGGAGCTGGCGGAGCAGGGCGCCGACGACGCCACCTGCCGGGCGGTCCGGGAGGCGGTGGACGAGCTGCGGCACGCCACCGACCCGCACGGGCGGGCGCTGTTCGCGTGTGCCGGAGAGGTGGTCCTCGATCCGCCGCTGGCCCGGCCCCCGTACGGCGGGACCACCGCCGACTGGGCCCCGTTGCCGCACGTCACGCCGCTGCTCGACCTGGCCGGCGAGGACCCGGTGTGCGTGGTGGCGTACATCGACCGCAAGGGCGCCGACTTCGAGTTGCGCAGCGCGCTGGGCAGCTCCGACGCGGGCGGCGTGACCGGACGGCAGTGGCCGGTGCACCGCACGAGCAGCGCGGACTGGTCGGAGCGCCACTTCCAGCTCCGGGTGGAGAACACCTGGGAGCACAACGCGGCGGAGATCGCGGACGCCCTCGCGGTGTGCCAGGAGGAGACGGGCGCCGACCTGCTGATCCTGGTGGGCGACGACCGGGAACGGCGTTCGGTGCACGAGCGGCTGCCGTCGCGTCTCCAGGAGCGCATCGCCGAGGCCTCGCGCGGTGCCGGGAGCAGGCTGCTGGACGACGAGGTGGAGGGGCTGCGCGAGGACCACGTCCGCGGCCGCGCCCGGGAGGACCTGGACCGGTTCCTGGCCGCCCGGTCACCGGACGACGAGGGCCGGGCCGGCGCGGCGGAGGGCGTGCCCGCGCTGGTCGAGGCGGCGCGCGAGCACCGCATCGACGAGCTGCTCGTCATCCCGGACGCCCCCGACACGCACCGTGAGGTGTGGATCGGTGAGGACGCCGACCAGGTGGCGGTGCGCCGCACCGAGCTGAAGACGCTGGGTGAGCAGAACTCCTGGTCGGCCCGGGCGGACGACGCCCTGCTGCGCTCGGCGGTGATGACCGGAGCGCCCGCGATCTCGGTGACGCCGGTGCTGCCGCCGGAGACCGACCGGAAGGCGCCGGTGGGCGGCCTGGGGGCGTTGCTGCGCTGGAAGTGACCCATCCGCTGCGGACCCGGGTGGGGCGGCTGGGCGGGCCCGGGTCGGCTCAGCGCGCCCGCTCCACCCGCCGTTCGTCCCAGACCGGCTCCGCCGTCTCGCGCACGCGTCCGTCGCTGCCGAAGACCAGGTACCGGTCGAAGGAGCGGGCGAACCAGCGGTCGTGGGTGACCGCGAGGACCGTGCCCGCGAAGCCCTCCAGGCCCTCCTGGAGGGCTTCCGCCGATTCCAGGTCGAGGTTGTCGGTGGGCTCGTCCAGGAGCAGGGCGGTGACGCCTTGGAGTTCCAGCAGCAGGATCTGGAAGCGGGCCTGCTGGCCGCCGGAGAGCCGGTCGAAGGGCTGCTCGGCCTGCTGGGTCAGTTCGTAGCGGCGCAGCCGGGACATGGCGGCGCCCCGGTCCTGGGCGTGCTCGGTCCACAGGATGTCCAGGAGGGTGCGGCCCAGCAGTTCGGGGTGGGCGTGGGTCTGCGCGAAGTGACCGGGCACCACGCGGGCCCCGAGCTTCCAGTCCCCGGTGTGCGCCACGTCGTCGCCGGCCAGCAGCCGCAGGAAGTGCGACTTGCCGGAGCCGTTGGAGCCGAGGACGGCGACCCGTTCGCCGTAGAAGACCTCCAGGTCGAAGGGTTTCATCAGGCCGGTGAGTTCGAGCTGTGCGCAGGTGACGGCGCGGACGCCGGTGCGGCCGCCCTTCAGGCGCATCCTGATGTCCTGCTCGCGCGGCGGCTCGGGCGGCGGCCCTGCCTCCTCGAACTTGCGCAGCCTGGTCTGGGCGGCACGGTAGCGGGACGCCATGTCCGGGCTGTTCTCCGCCGCCTGACGCAGCGTCAGGACGAGCTTCTTCAGCTGGGCGTGCTTCTCGTCCCAGCGGCGGCGCAGTTCCTCGAAGCGGGCGAAGCGTTCCCGGCGGGCCTCGTGGAAGGTGGTGAAGCCGCCGCCGTGCACCCAGGCGTCGGCGCCCGCGGGTCCGGGCTCGACCGAGACGATCTTCTCGGCGGCGCGGGCCAGCAGCTCCCGGTCGTGGGAGACGAAGAGCACGGTCTTGCGGGTCTCGGCGAGCCGCTCCTCCAGCCAGCGCTTGCCGGGTACGTCGAGGTAGTTGTCCGGCTCGTCGAGCAGCAGCACCTCGTCGGTGCCGCGCAGCAGGGCCTCCAGGACGAGGCGTTTCTGCTCACCGCCGGAGAGGGTGCGCACCTGCCGCCACTGGGCCTTCTCGTACGGCACCCCGAGCGCGGCGGTGGTGCAGATGTCCCACAGCGTCTCGGCCTCGTACCCGCGCGCTTCCGCCCAGTCGGACAGTGCCTGCGCGTACGCCAGCTGGGCGGCCTCGTCGTCGACCGTCATGATCGCGTGCTCGGCGGCGTCGACGGCGCGCGCGGCCTCGCGGATCCGGGGCTGCGCCACGGACACCAGCAGGTCGCGCACGGTCGTCCCGTCGCGCACGGAGCCGACGAACTGGCGCATGACACCGAGGCCGCCGCCGACCGTGACGGAGCCGCCGTGCGGCTTCAGCTCGCCGGCCAGCAGGCGCAGCAGGGTGGTCTTGCCCGCGCCGTTGGGTCCGACGAGGGCCACGACGGCCCCCTCCCCCACCCGGAAGGAGACGTCGCCGAGGAGCGCCCTCCCGTCGGGCAGGCAGTACTCCAGGTGCGCGGCTTCGAGGTGACCCATGGGACCGGATTGTGCTGCTCCGGCCGTGTCCCGGGCAAACCGTTTTCGGCCGCCCGCCGGAGCGCTCGGCAGGGCCGCCTTCGGCCGGACGGCAGCGCCGTCTTCGGCCGCTCGGCCGGGCCCCCGGGGCACGTGGCGCGGGCCACGGCAGGAAACGCCGTCCGCAGGGTAGGCGGGACCCATGAGTCCCGACGTAGACCTCACCGCCCCGACGCCCGGCCCGCATCCCCTCCGCAACGGCTTCCTGCGCCTGGACCAGCGGGCGTTCGAGGCCGTCGCCGCCCGCACCTGGCCCGGCGCGGACCCCCTGCTGCCCCGGCTGAGCCGCGGTGCCAACCACGGAGTGCTGTGGTTCGCGGTGGGCGCCGCGCTGGCCGCCTCGCGCACCCCGAGGGCGCGGCGCGCCGCCGCCCGCGGACTCGCCTCGCTGGGCCTGGCCTCGCTGACGATCAACACCCTCGGCAAGCGCTCGGTGCGCCGCCCCCGTCCGGTCCTCGACCCGGTGCCGCTGGTGCGGCAGCTGAAGCGGCAGCCGATCACGACGTCCTTCCCGTCCGGACACGCCGCGTCGGCCGCCGCGTTCGCGACCGGTGTCGCGCTGGAGTCACCGGCGTGGGGTGCGGCGGTGGCCCCGGTGGCCGCCGCGGTCGCCCTGTCCCGGGTGTACACCGGCGTCCACTTCCCGAGCGACGTCCTGGCCGGTGCGGCGCTCGGCGCGGGCGCCGCGTTCGCCGTGCGGGGGATGGTGCCGACGCGGGCGCAGCACACGCCGCCGGCCCGGCCGCGTGCCGAGGTGCCCGCGCTGCCCGGCGGTGAGGGTCTGGTCATGGTCGCCAACATCGGCTCGGGCACCTCGGAGCGGGTGCGGGCCCTGTGCGACGCGCTGCCCGACGCGGAGGTCGTGGAGTGCGAGCCGGGCGACGTCCGGGCGGAACTCGAGAAGGCGGCCGGGCACGCCCGGGTGCTCGGTGTCTGCGGCGGCGACGGCACGGTGAACGCCGCGGCCGAGATCGCGCTCCGCCACGGCCTGCCCCTGGCGGTACTGCCCGGCGGCACGCTCAACCACTTCGCCTACGACCTGGGCGTGGAGGACGTACGGGACCTGTGCGGGGCGCTGGAGCGGGGCGAGGGGGTGCGGGTGGACGTCGGCCGGTTCGCCTCCGGCGGGCGGCGCGGCGTCTTCCTGAACACCTTCAGCCTCGGCGTGTACCCGGAGCTGGTCAACGAGCGGGAGCGCTGGTCGCCCCGGATCGGCGGCTGGCCGGCCGGGGTGCTGGCGGCCGTACGGGTGCTGCGCGCCGACCGGCATCCGCTGGAGGCCGAGGTGCGCGGCCGCAGGCGCCCGCTGTGGATGCTGTTCGCGGGCAACGGCACGTACCACCGCCGGGGTCTCGCCTCCGGCCGCCGGCTCGATCTCGCGGACGGCCAGCTGGACGTGCGGGTGGTGCACGGGGGCCGCCGGCCGGCCCTGCGGCTGCTCTCGGCGGCCCTGGCGGGACCGCTGACCCGCTCCCCCGCCCACGCGGCCGTGCAGGTGCCCCGGCTGCGCCTGTCGGGGGTCGCGCAGGGCACGCTGATGGCGTACGACGGCGAGCTGACGGAGACCGAGGGCGACCTGACGCTGGAGAAGCTGCCGGAGGCGCTCACGGTGTACCGGCCGCTGCCCGGCGGCGGCCTGCTCTCCTGACTCCCCGTCAGTCCATATGGCAAAACGCGGATCTCACCATGCGGCTGACGGGCGTACCGTGATCGCACCGTCGGGAGAGGGGATCCACCATGCCGAAGCCGCACGAGACCGCCGTCTACACGCACGGGCACCACGAGTCCGTGCTCCGCTCGCACACCTGGCGCACCGCCGAGAACTCCGCCGCCTATCTGCTCGGCTCCCTGCGGCCGCACATGCGGATCCTGGACATCGGCTGCGGCCCCGGCACCATCACCGCGGACCTGGCGGAACGGGTCCCGGACGGCCATGTCACCGGCGTGGACCGGGCTCCGGAGATCGTGGAACGGGCCCGGGCCGCGGCTGCCGGGCGGGGGCTGGACAACACCGACTTCGCGGTCGCGGACGTGCACGCGCTGGACTACCCGGACGACAGCTTCTGCGTCGTCCACGCCCACCAGGTGCTCCAGCACGTGGGCGACCCGGTGCGGGCGCTGCGGGAGATGAAGCGGGTCGCGCGGCCGAACGGGATCGTCGCCGTCCGTGACGCGGACTACGGCGCCATGACGTGGTTCCCCGCGTCCGAGGGCATGGACGACTGGCTGGACCTGTACCGGCGGGTGGCCCGCGCCAACGGGGGCGAGCCGGACGCGGGGCGCCGGCTGAAGGCGTGGGCGCTGGAGGCCGGGTTCACCGACATCACGGCGACCTCGGCCACCTGGACCTTCGCCACGCCCGGGGAGCGGGAGTGGTGGAGCGGCCTGTGGGCGGACCGCACCCTGGCGTCGGCGTACGCGGAACGCGCCACCGAGGGCGGCCACGCGACCCCGGAGGAACTGCGCGCCGTCTCGGCGGCCTGGCGGGAGTGGGGACGGCGACCGGAAAGCTGGTTCGGCGTCCTGCACGGAGAAATCCTGTGCCGAAAGGAAGCATGACCGACGCCTGTTCGACGATTTTCGGGAAACCA
The DNA here is from genome assembly GCF_045041415.1 of Streptomyces coelicoflavus. Classification (NCBI taxonomy): domain Bacteria; kingdom Bacillati; phylum Actinomycetota; class Actinomycetes; order Kitasatosporales; family Streptomycetaceae; genus Streptomyces; species Streptomyces coelicoflavus. The sequence goes on from NZ_CP108218.1 coordinate 1,141,000, forward strand.
GTACGGCAGGAGGTTCAACATTATGGTTCCGCTTCTGCTCGTACTGCTTCTCGCGATCGTTCTTTTCGGTGTCGGGTTCGCGGTGAAGATTCTCTGGTGGATCGCTCTGGCGGTTCTGGTCCTGTGGCTGATCGGTTTCCTGGCCCGCGGGACGAAGACCGGCGGCGGCAGGGGCCGCTGGTACCGGTGGTGAACGACCGGCGGTCGACGACCGGCACGTGACACACCACAGGTGACGAGGCTGCTGCCCCGGGAGACTGTTCACTCCCGGGGCAGCAGCGGTCCCAGCGGCCCGAGGTCCAGGTTCAGGTCCTCGGGCCGCAGTCCGTAGCGGTCGCGCAGTTCGGTCATGCGGTCGTCGAGGAGCATCAGGGTGAGCCCGATCCGCTCCTCCTGGTCCTCGCTCAGGTCGCCCTCGTCCACGCGGCGCAGCGCCTGCCGTTCCATGAGCTGGCGCAACAGCTCGACGACCGTCAGCACCAGCTTGATCAGGTCGCGCTCGACCGTGTCGGGGTCCAGGTCCAGGCGGCGCCCGCCCGGCTCGGAGGGTTCGGGCTGTCCGGTCATGTCAGTCCCCGAACGGTGAGGGGACGTTGCGGTTGACCGAGCTGATCAGCGCGTTCAGGTCGATCCGGACGAGGTCGACGTCCGCGATGCGCAGCGTGACGTCGCCGGTGATGACGACTCCGCCGGCCAGCAGCCGGTCGAGCAGGTCCACCAGGGCGATCTCACGGCGTTCCACGACGGTCATGACTCCTCCCCCGCTTTCTTCCCGTCCTCCGCCGTCTTCCCGTCGGCCTCTCCCCCACCGGTTTCCTCTCCGGCGAAGGAATAGGCCGCCCACGGTCCGGTGAGTTCCACACGAATTCCGGGGGCGTCGTCCTTCGTACGGTCCACCCTTTCCACGAATTCCTCGGAAGCGTCGCGGCGCACCAGATAGGCGGCATTGAGGACGTTCCGTCCGGCGGCTCCGGAAAGGCGCGGATTCTGCGGTGCGTGCAGCCGGGCGTCGTCGGACCGGCCGGACAGCTCCGTGTGCAGGCCCGTGGCGAACGACTCGGCCCTGCTCCACAGGTCGTCGTTGGCCCGGGACTGCCGGCGCCGCTGCCGCAGGTAGTCCCGGCCCGAGACGGGCCTGGGTGCGGGCCGGTCCGGCGCGGCCGACGGCTCGGCCCCCGCCTGCTCCGCCCGTTCGGTCCGCTCCGTCCGGTCGGTCCGCTCGCTCTCGACGAACACCTTCACGCCCCACTCCACCCGGCCGTCCAGCCGGTCGAGCGTGCGCCGGAAGGCCGCCTCGCGCTCCTCCAGCATCAGGCGTACGCCGCTGTCGTCCCGGAAGACGGTGGCCAGCCGGAGCGGCAGCGGGGTGGTCACGGCGGTGAGCGCGTCGACGACCTGCTGGTGGGCGCGGGCGGTGGCGGTCAGCCAGTCCAGGTCCTCCAGATGGGAGCGCAGTGCCTCCTCGCCGAAGTCGGCCTCGGGCACGTGACTGACGACGGCGACCAGGTCGCCGTGCGGCAGCAGCCGGGGCGGATCGCCCGCCACCCCCGTGAGCTGTGCCTGGAGGGCCGCGTCGAAGGGGCGGCAGACGGCGTAGACGTAGCGCAGTCCGGTCACGGCGCCTCCCTCGGTACGCGGCCCGGGTCCAGTTCACGCAGGCGTTCGCGGAGCGCCGCGTTCTCCCGGGTGAGTTCGTCGTGCCGGGCGCGCGAGGACAGTGCGGGGTCGCTCTCCCACCAGTCGATGCCCATCTCCTTGGCCTTGTCGACGGAGGCGACGACGAGCCGCAGCTTGATGGTCAGCAACTCGATGTCGAGCAGGTTGATCTTGATGTCGCCCGCGATCACGACTCCCTTGTCGAGCACCCGCTCCAGGATGTCGGCGAGGTTGGCGCTCTGTCCCTGGCCGTAGGGATCGGGCAGCCGGCTGGGGGTGGTCATCGACGGCTCCCGCCCTCGGCGTCCTCGTACTCCTCACGGGACGCGTACTCGTCCTCCCCTGCTTCCTTCTCCGCCTCGGGCTCCTCGTACTCGCCCTCGGGCTCCTCCTCGTACTCGGCGTCGGCCTCTTCCTCCGGCTCCTCCTCGTACTCACCCTCGGGCTCTTCCTCGTACTCGCCCTCGGGCTCCTCGTCGTACTCGGCCTCCGCCTCGCCCTCGGGCTCCTGCTCCTGCTCCTGCTCCTGCTCCTGCTGCTCTTCCTCCTCCGCCACCGCGTCCTCGTGACTGCGGACGACCTCGCCGTCGCGGATCTCGCCGCGCCAGCCGTCGTCGGCCTCGCCCTTGAAGGTGATGTGGCGGACGTAGTTCTTCAGGTCGAGCCGGGCCCTGCGGCCCTGGGCGCGCCAGATGTTGCCGGTCTTCTCGAACAGGCCCTTCGGGTAGTACTCGATGACCAGGACCACGCGGGTCAGGCCAGGGGCGAGCTCGTGGAAGCTGACGACGCCCTTGGTGGAGCCCTTGGCACCCTCGGAGGTCCAGGAGATCCGGTCGTCGGGCACCTGCTCGGTGGTCGTCGCCTTCCAGCTGCGGTTGGACCAGAAGACCTTCAGCTGCCAGTCGGAGGTCGTGTCGTCGGCGCGGTTCGCGCTCTTGACGCCCTTGGCGAAGGTGCTGAAGTCCTGGTACTGGGTCCACTGGTCGTAGGCCGTGCGCAGCGGCACGCCGACGTCGACGTACTCGATGATGACCGTCGGCTTCTGGCCGCCGCCGCCCTTCTTGTGGCCCTTGCCGCCGGTGAGGTTCTTGAAGGCGCCGACCACGTTGTCCTTGACCTTGCCGGCGCCCACCTCGAAGGCGGCCCGCATCGGGCTCTTGCCCTCGGCGAGCTTGCGTCCGCCGTCGAGGGCCAGCTTGGCGAATCCGGGGCTGTTGCCCTCGGCGATGTCGTTGAGCTTGCCGGTGGTCTCGCCGAGCTTGGTGCCGAAGCCGGTCAGCAGCCGGGTTGCCTGGGCGGCGAGGTAGTCCTGCACCTCGGCCTTCAGGCGGTCGGCCGCCTCACTCTGCGCGACGTCGGCCAGCGGGTTCTTCTTCGCGGCGTCTCCCGCCTTGGAGGCCGCGGATCCGAGGGTGTCGCTCATCGCTCACCACCGCCCTTCGACTGACGGGCACCGGACGTCTTCCTGGCGGCCGCCTTCTTCGCGGGCTGGGCCCGCTTCGCCGCCGCCTTCTTCGCGGGGGCCTTGGCCGCGGCCTTCTTCGCGGGCGTCTTCGCGGGAGTCTTCTTGGCCGTCTTCCGCGCTTCGGACGGAGCCTTCCTGGCGGGCCGCTCACGCCGCGGAGCGCGCCGTTCGCCGCGCTCCTCGTGCGCCTCGCGGTCGTCGGACTCCCCGTGTGCCTCGGGCGGCTCGGACTCCTCGTACTCCGAGTCCTCCGAGTCCTCGGAGTCGCGGGAGTCGTCGGATCCGACGCCTGGCGCCTGGGACGCCACGCCGGAGAGCTGGTCGCGCACCTCGGCGGTGCGCCCGTGCAGCCGGTCGGCCAGCGCGTCCATCTGCCGCTCGACCATGGCGCCCGAGGCCGCCTTGCCCACGCCCCGCAGATCCGTGCGCAGCTGGTCCCCGATCTCCTTGAACTGGGGGTTGTTCTGCAACTGTCCGGAGACCAGTTCGGCGATGCCCTTCGGGGTCAGGTTCATCTTCTTGCCGGCCACCATGGTGCCCACGGCGACCGCGAGTTTCAGCTTCTTGGTGCGTCCCAGCAGATAGCCGGCCCCTATCGCGAGGCCCAGTCCCGTTCGATTCATGGTGCCGTCCCGTTGCCCAATCCCGCGCTCGTGCGCGTAGCGATCTCCAGCCGGTCCAGAAGCTCGTCCTCCTGTCGGTCGAACTCCTCCTCGGTGATCTCGCCGGCCTCCAACTGCTCTTCCAGGCGGGCAAGTTCGGCCCGTACCGTGGCGGGGTCGTAGTAGATCCGCTCGGCCTCCTCCAGCACCTGTCTGATGGCCCAGCCGCTGCCGCGCACCGGGGCGAACGGCAGCAGCAGCACCTCCGAGATCAGTCCCATGTCGTCACCCCGCTCCCGCGTCCGCCCCGCCGGCCGCCGTGCCCGCGGGTTCGGCGGGGCCGGGCTCGACGAAGCTGTACGGCGGCAGCGGGCCGTTCAGGCGGACCTCGAGGTGCGGCATCTCGCCGCGGGCCCGCTCGACGGCCTCCAGGAAGTCGTCGACGACCTCCCGCTTCACCAGGAACGAGACGTTGGCCAGCCAGCCGGTGGACTCCGGGCCCACGCTCACGGCGTCGGCGGTCGGCTCCAGGGCGCGCTCCAGCGCGGTCGCGTCCTCGGCCTCCTTGCCCTTGACCGCGGCCGCGACCATCTCGCCGAGCTGGATCTTCGTCTCGTACGTTCCGCCCCCCGCCTGCCGGTTGGACTCCGCGAGGGCGCGGATCTCGGGGTTCTGGGCCATCACGTGATGCAGCACGGCCTCTTCGACGTGGGTGGCCTTGACGTTGTACTCGACCCGGCCGTCCAGCGCCGTCAGGCGTTCCGCGTAGTGCTCGGCACGCTCGGCGAGCACCCCGGTGACCGCACGGTCGTCCGGGGCGACGCTGCCGAAGCGCATGGGCAGCACGCAGCCGTCCGCGCCGACCTCGCTCAGCACGTTCTGGTGGGCGAGCAGTTCCCTGCGCTTGGGGCGCAGCCCCTCCGGGGCGTCGCTGACAACGGCCGCCAGGTCGCCCTCCTTGAGGATCCGCACCACGCGCGGCGGGTCACCGACTCCGCCCGAGCCCTCGGGGAGCGAGGGATGCGTGGCGGCGGTGATGCCGTAGACGTACGTACTCACTCCTGCTCCTCCTTCCGGCGCGAGGGCGCGGCCTTGCGGGCGCGCGGACGCGATGAGGTCTCGCGCTCGGAGCCGCCGTCGTCGCGGGCCTGCTTGAACGCGTCGGAGATGGTCTCGGCGGCGCCGGACAGCGCCCCCTTGGACTTGCCGCGGGCGCCGGACTCGGTCATCTCGCCGACCAGGTCGGGCAGCCCCGGGTCCTTGCGCGGCCCGGCCTCCAGGTCGAGCCGGTTGCACGCCTCGGCGAAGCGCAGATACGTGTCCACGCTGGCGACGACGACACGGACGTCGATCTTCAGGATCTCGATGCCGACCAGGGAGACACGCACGAAGGCGTCGATGACGAGCCCCCTGTCCAGAACAAGCTCGAGCACGTCGTAGAGGCCGCTGCTGCCGCCTCCGCCGCCGGACTGTTGTGCCGGTACGACAGTCATACCTGCTGTTCCTCCATCTTTGTCGGTGGTGTGGTGTCTTCGCGTGTACGGGTGGGCGCGGTGCGCCTCTCTAGCGGCTGCCGCGGGCGTCGGCCCGGCCGCGCTCGTAGCGCCGTACGCGCCGGTAGCCCGTGAGCTGCCCCTCGGCGTCCAGTTCCACCTGGTAGCTCCCCATCAGGCTCATGGTGTCGGGCACCCGCTCCAGCTCCAGGACCTCGACCTCCAGTGCCCATCCCTCCTCGGTCTGCTCGAAGGAGGAGACGGACTCGGCGGTCATGCCGGTGAGCTCCGCGAGCTGGGCGCGCGCCTCGCGCAGCACCTCCATGGGCTTGGGTCGACGCGACTTCTGTGGTGTGTGTGACTCGTGGGAGTCCTGTGACTCGCGTGAACTCTGGTGCGAGTCTTGCGATTCGGGCGTCTTCTTGGTGTTGGTCATGGCCACCTCGTCACTCGGGTGGCCGCATGTGTGTTCGCCAAACCTCGCCAGGTTGCGCAGACCGCTCAGCCGTGCATGTCGCCCAGCGGTACAAGCCACTCAGCCGTGCATGTCGGGCAGCCGTGCAGAGCGCTCAGCCGCGCAGGGCGTTCAACCGCCGCCGGGCGGGGCCCAGGGCGCGGGGGCGGTTCATCGTCCCGGCCCAGGGCCGGGTGCGGGCCTGCTCGACGGCGTCCGCAACGGTCCAGCGGCGGGCGTGCAGGCCGGGGTCGTCCAGCTGGTCCCAGGAGATGGGCGTGGCCACGGGCGCGCCGGGGCGGGCACGGACGGTGAAGGGGGCCACCGCGGTCTGGGCGTAGGCGTTGCGCTGGATGTCGAGGTACAGCCGGTCGCCGCGGTCCTTCTTGCGGGCGGCGGTGGTGAGCCGGTCGGGGTGGTCCGCCGCCAGGGCGTCGGCGACGGCCCGCGCGAAGTCCCGTACGTCGTCGAAGTCCTGGCGGCCGTCCAGCGGCACGACGACGTGCAGCCCCCGGGAGCCCGTCGTCATCGGCGCCGAGGGCAGCTTCAGCTCGTCCAGCAGTTCCCCCAGCAGCCGGGCCGCGGCCCGGACCGCCTCGAAGTCGTCGCCGGCCGGGTCGAGGTCGAAGACCATCCGGTCCGGCCGGTCCACCTGACCGGTCCGGGACAGCCAGCGGTGCAGGGTGAGAGCGGCCTGGTCGGCGAGGTGGACGAGGGTGGCGGAGTCGTCGCAGACGGTGTGGCAGACCGTGCCGCCCTCCTTGCCGACCTCGACGCGCGCGATCCACTCCGGGTAGTGCTCCGGCGTGTTCTTCTGCATGAAACGGGGCCCGTCGATCCCGTCCGGGTGCCGCTCCAGCATCAGCGGGCGGCCCCGCAGGTGCGGCAGCATGAACGGGGCGACGGCGCGGTGGTAGTCGACGAGGTCGCCCTTGGTGTACTCCTCGGTGCCGCCGTCACCGGCCGGGAACAGCACCTTGTCCGGCCGGTGGACCTCCACCGTGTGCCGTCCGGCCCGCACGGTCCGGGAACCGCCGTCGCCCGTCCGACGGCCCCCACTCCCGCCGCCACCGCCCCTGCCCCTGCCCCTGCCCCTGCCACTCACGAAACGATCGCCTGCTCCACGAGCATCCGTGCGGCCGCCTCGATGGACTCGGCGTCGATCCCGGCGCCGCGCAGTTCCTCCGCCGGGGTCGCGGATCCCGGCATCGTCGTGACCGCGAGCCGCACCAGCCGGGGCACGGGGCGTCCGTCCGTGAACGCGTCCAGGACGGCGTCGCCGATGCCGCCCTCCTGACGGTGGTCCTCCACGGTCACCAGGCAGCCGGTCTCCTCGGCGGCCGCGCGCAGCGTGGCCCGGTCGACGGGCTTGACGGAGTACAGGTCGATCACCCGGACCGGGATGCCGTCCGCGCCGAGGGCGTCGGCCGCGGCGAGCGCCTCGTGCAGGGTGACGCCGGCCGCGACGACGGTGAGCCGGTCGGCGTCGGAGGAGCGCAGCACCTTGCTGCCGCCGACGGGGAACTCCTCGTCGGGGCCGTAGATCACCTTGCTCTCGCCGCGCGAGGTGCGCAGGTAGCGGATGCCCTCCAGGCCGGCCATCTCGGCGACGAGGCGCGCGGCCTGGTTGGCGTCGCACGGGTAGAGCACGGTCGAGCCGTGGATGGCCCGCATCATGGCGAGGTCCTCCAGGCCCATCTGGCTGGGCCCGTCCTGGCCGATGGCGACGCCCGCGTGGGAGCCGACGAGGTTGATGCCGGCACCGCTGATCGAGGCCATGCGCACGAAGTCGTAGGCGCGGGTCAGGAAGGCGGCGAAGGTGGTGGCGAACGGCACCCAGCCGCGCGCGGCCATCCCCACCGCGGCGGCGACCATCTGCTGCTCGGCGATGTAGCACTCGAAGTAGCGCTCGGGGTGTTCCTTGGCGAAGAACTCGGCCCGCGTGGAGTCGCCGACCTCGCCGTCGAGGGCGACGACGTCGCCGCGCGCGGTGCCGACCGCGGCGAGCGCCTCCCCGAAGGCATTGCGGGTGGCGACCTCGTCGCCCTGGTCGTAGCGGGGCAGCTCGGTCTGCCCGGTGCCCGTCGAGCGCAGCGACCGGGCGTCCTCGGGCGCGTGCACCCGCACGGTGAGATCACGGGGGCCGCCGAGTTCGGCGACGGCCTCCTCGGCCTCGGGCAGCGGCTTGCCGTGCTGCCCCTCTCGATCCTCCACGGCCTTGACGCCCTTGCCCTTGAGGGTGCGGGCGATGATCGCGGTGGGCTGGCCCTTGGTGGACAGGGCCTCGCCGTAGGCGCGGTCGACGGCGTCGACGTCGTGGCCGTCGATCTCGATGGTGTGCCACTCGAAGGCCCGGAAGCGGCGGGCGTAGGCGTCGAGGTCGTGGCCGTGCCGGGTGGGGCCGCGCTGGCCGAGCCGGTTGACGTCGACGATCACGGTGAGGTTGTCCAGGTGCTCGTGCCCGGCGTGCTCGGCGGCCTCCCACACGGAACCCTCGGCCATCTCGCTGTCGCCGCACAGCACCCACACCCGGTAGTCGGCGTGGTCGAGCCGCTTGCCGGACAGCGCGATGCCGACGCCCACGGGCAGCCCCTGGCCGAGCGAACCGGTGGCCGTCTCGACCCACGGCAGCCGCTGGGGCGTGGGGTGGCCCTCCAGGCGGCTGCCCTGCTTGCGGAAGGTGAGCAGTTCCTCGTCGTCGATGGCGCCGGCCGCCTTGAAGGCGGAGTAGAGCAGGGGCGAGGCGTGTCCCTTGGAGAGTACGAAGCGGTCGTTGCCGGGGTGGGCGGGGCGCGCGAAGTCGTAGCGGAGGTGGTTGGCCAGCAGTACGGCCATCAGGTCCGCGGCGGACATCGACGACGTCGGGTGCCCGGAGCCCGCGGCGGCGGCCGCCCGTACGCTGTCGACGCGCAACCGCTGTCCGAGGTCGACGAGTTCACCGGTGTTCATGAGTCTCCTTCCACGGCACGGCCGTCGGTGCGCTTGACGGGGCCGGGGGCGATGTCGGGTCCGGGGGGCGGCTGGTTCGCCGGGGGTTCGGGACCGGGGTCGGCGGGCGGGCGCGCGGAACGGCTCGGTCCGGACGGAGCGGTGGGCCGCTTCCCGGCGGAGCCCGTTCCGGAGGCGCGGGAGGCCTTGCCCGGCTTGCCCGAGCCTCCCCGGGCGGGGCGCGGCCCGGCGGCCTCGACGGCGCGGCGGGGCCTGCCGGACGCGCGGGGCGAGCCGGACGGCCCCCTCTTGGCGGGCTCGGTGTGCGGCTGGTTCCTGGCCGGTTCACCGCCCGGCTGGTTCTTGGCCGGCTCACCGCCCGGCCGGTTCTTGGCCGGCTCACCGCCCGGCCGGTTCTTGGCCGGCTCGCTCGGAGGGGTCTTGGCCGGCTCGCTCGGAGGCGTCTTCGCGGGCTCGCCGTCCGGCTCGGAGCCGGACTGCCCGGGGTCCTTCCCGAGGTCGCTCCCGGTGTCCGTGCCGGTCCGTTCCGGGCGCCCCGGTACTCGCGCGACCTCGGGGGACGACGACTCCAGCGGTACGGACCAGGAGCGTACGAGGCCGAGCTGCACGGCCTGGCGGGGCAGCACCGCGTCGAGCAGCCAGTCGGCGGCGACCCGGACGCGGTTGCCCGGCATCGCGGCGAGGTGGTAGCCGCGGGTGACCGCGCCCGCCGCCGGGCCGGACATCGGCAGGCCGAACGGGTTGGCGGCGGCCTTGGCGCCGCCGAGGTCCACGACGAAGCCCATGTCACGGTGGCGGTAGACCTTCCGCTGCCCCCGGCCGAGCGACGCGACGACGTTGTGGGCGCAGACCTTGCCGTGCCGCCAGGCGTGCTGGGCGGTCATCGGCGTGTACTGGCCCGGCTGGTTCGGGTCGGGTACGGCGGCCGCGTCACCGCAGGCGAACAGCTCGGGCCGCCCGGGCACCTGGAGGTGCGGGTCGACGAGCAGCCGGCCGCGTTCCATGGGCAGCCCCAGCGACTCCACCAGCGGGTCGGGCCGCACGCCCACGCACCACACCAGGGTGCGGGTGTCGACGGTCGACCCGTCGGTCAGCACCACCCCGTCGTGCGTCGCCTCCTTCACGGAGGTCCCCATCCGCACCTCCACGCCCCGCTGCCGCAGTACGCGCTCGGCGGTCGCGGAGAGCCGTTCGTCCATCTCGGGCATGACCCTGGGCGCCACGTCGAGCAGCATCCAGCGGGGCCGCATCCCGGTGCGCATCGGGTGCTTGCGCACCTGCGCGTCGGTGTACATCGCGCCGTGCGCGGCGACCTCGGTGCCGGTGTATCCCGCGCCGACCACGACGAACGTGCACCGCGCGGCGCACTCCGCCCGGTCGTCCGCCGCCGCGGCCAGTTCCACCTGCCGGGTCACGTGGTCGCGCAGGTAGAGCGCCTCCGGCAGCCCGCGGAAGCCGTGCGCGTGCTCGGCGACGCCGGGGATGGGCAGCAGCTTGTTGACGCTGCCGGCGGCGAGCACCAGCCGGTCGTAGGGCAGGGTGCCCTCCTCGCCCTCCGGGCCGGTGTAGTGCACGGTCCGTCCGTCGAGGTCGATGCCGTCGGCCTCGCCGAGCACCAGCCGTACGTGCGGCAGCGTCCCCGACAGGGACACGCTGACCCGGCGCGGTTCCAGGATTCCGGCGGCGACCTGGGGCAGCAGGGGCAGGTAGAGGAAGTAGTCGGTCGGATTGAGCAGGGTGATGTCGGCCTGGTGCCGGGTGAGCCGGGACAGGGTGCGGGCCGTCCGGTACCCGGCGAAGCCGGCACCGACGATCACGATGCGGGGTCGGCTCACGGTTCGCCTCCGGGCTGTCGCATACCTCGTGGGCCTTCCGCGTCCCCTTGGCCGGGGCGCCCAAACGTCACGGGAAGCCGCGCCCCGTGCTCCCGGAAGCCGCCGCGCCACCGGTTTCCGGCCCCGCGCCCGGGTACCCGGCCCCGGACCCACCCGCTCCCTTGTCCGGAGGCACCCCCTCATGCCCGAGTACGGCTATTTCCTCTCGTGCGAGCAGTACGGTCCCGCGGAGCTCATCGAGCAGGCGCGGATGGCCGAGCAGGCCGGATTCCAGGCGCTGTGGATCTCCGACCACTATCACCCCTGGAACGGCGAGCAGGGCCAGAGTCCGTTCGTCTGGTCGGTGATCGGCGCCCTGTCCGACGCCGTGTCCCTGCCGATCGAGACGGCGGTGACCTGCCCGACCGTGCGCATCCACCCGGCGGTGGTGGCCCAGGCCGCGGCGACCAGCGCGGTGATGACGGACGGCCGTTTCCGGCTGGGCGTCGGCACCGGCGAGGCGCTGAACGAGCACATCTTCGGCGACGCCTGGCCCGCCGCGCACGTACGTCTGGAGATGCTCGAGGAGGCCATCCTGATCATCCGCCGGCTGCTCACCGGCGAGGAGGTCAACCACCACGGCACCCACTACACGGTGGAGAACGCCCGCCTGTACACGGTGCCGGACGAGCCGGTCCCCATCGACATCTCGGGTTTCGGTCCGTCGGCGACGAAGCTGGCGGCACGGGTCGGCGACGGCTACATCACGATGATGCCGGACGCCTCGATGGTGGAGCAGTACCGCAAGGGCGGGGGCGGCGGCAAGCTGGTCAGCGGGGGCACGAAGGTCTGCTACGACACCGACGGGGACGCCGCCGTACGCACGGTGCACCGGCTGTGGGCCAACGAGCAGCTGCCCGGCGAGCTGGCCCAGGTGCTGCCCTCGCCGAAGCACTTCGAGCAGGCGCAGACCCTGGTCACCGAGGACATGGTCCGCGACAACCGGGTGTGCGGCGACGACGTCGACGAGCACGTCGCGGAGCTGAAGCAGTTCGCCGACGCCGGCTTCGACCGCGTCTACGTCAACCAGATCGGTCCGGACCTGCGCGGCTTCTTCGACCTCTACCGCACCAAGGTGCTGCCGCAGCTCCAGCAGAGCGCCTGACGCGCCTCACGGCCGGGCGGACAGGGGTACGCCCCGCACGGACTTGTGCATCCGTGCGGGGCGTACCCCTGTCCGCGGCCGGTCAGCGGCGCCCGGCCTCGGGGTCGATGTCGTCCTGGCGCGGTGCGGCCGGCCCCGTGCCGCCCGGTGCGGGCGTGCCCGCGCCCGGGGCGCCGGTCGCCCCGCCCACACCGCCGGGCGCGCCGGGTGGCATCGGCGGGTACGGCACACCGCCGAGGCCGCTCGGAGGCCCGCCGGGCGCGCCGCCGCCGACGACGTGCTCGGCACCGGAGCCGTGGGCCGAGCCCGGTCCGGAGGCGTGCGGCCGGGCCGCGCCGCGCAGCAGCTGGGCCGCCACGCCCAGCAGGGCGGCCGTGATCAGCGCGGCGGCCCAGCCGGGCAGTACGAGGGCGAGTGCCAGTCCCACGGCCAGCGCGACGGCGGCGCCCGCGTACAGGGCGGCGGTGCCGGACGCGGCGTACAGCGCGGCCTTGCGGCGCTGCCTGCGGGTCTGTTCCCGCAGTTCGTCGCGCACGGTCTCGCGTGCCACCTGCGCCAGTTCGTCGACCAGTTGCCTGTCCAGGTGTTCCAAGTGATCCATGCGTTCCATGTGTTGCGGGTACCCGCGGGTCCGGCTTCCATGGCCGGACCGGGGGCGCTCGGCCGGTGGGCGCAACTAGGCTCCTCCGTATGGACATTCTGGGAGCCACACTGCGCATCTACGTCGACGACCTGGACAAGGCGATCCCCTTCTACGAGGGGCTGGCCGGCGGCGACGCGCTCCGTTTCGAACGCGGCGGCGTCGAAGTCGCCGCCGTCGGCTGCTTCCTGCTGATGAGCGGGCCCGAGGCCCAACTCGAGGTGTTGCGCAAGGTGGCCGCGACGATCGCCGTGACGGACGTCGAGGAAACGCATCGCGTGCTCGGTTCGCTGGGCGCGGACATCATCGCCGGCCCGGTCGCCACCCCCGCGGGCCGCAACCTGATCGCCCGGCACCCGGACGGGGCGATCTACGAGTACGTGGACCGGCAGCAGAAGTAGACCGGTACCGGGGGCGGGACGGGCCGGGACGGGCCGGGGGCGCCGTGGCTCACGTTAAATCCGCTGGGGCGCGGTGCGGGCCCGGGCTTAGGGTCGGGCGGTCGGCGCGTACGCATGCGAAGGAGAACGGCACGTGAGTGAGCAGCCCGTGGCTGAGCAGCACACCTACCGGGTGATCGTCCGGGGGACCTGGGACGGTCTGACCGAGGACGCCCGTGCCCGGTTGCTGGCCGAGGCGGACGAACACGGGATGGCGAGCATGCGGTTCACCGAGGAGGGGTCGCTGTCGTACGAGCCCGCTCCGCTGAAGCACTTCTCGATGCGTTACGTGGTGGTGTCGGACGCGGCGGACGGCGAGGAGATGGCGGGCGTGATCGCCCAGGACCGGGCGGAGGGCGCGCTGCGCGGTCTCGGCTACGGCTTCCGCGATCTGCGGTGCACGGTGACGGACCTGGACACGATGAAGATCAACCGGAAGTCACGGACTCGGCGGTGATCGCCCAGCGCTGGTGGTCGCGCCAGGCGCCGTCGAGGTAGAGCATCCTCGGCGAGAAGCCCTCCAGATGGAAGCCGCAGGCGCGGGCCAGCGCGATCGAGGCGGCGTTGCCCGGCTGGACGTTGATCTCCAGCCGGTGCAGTCGCATGGGCCCGAACGCGTACCGCACCACGAGGTCCAGCCCCTCGCGCATCAGCCCGCGGCCCGCCGCGTGCGCGAAGGCGCCGTAGCCGAGCGCGCCGCTGAGGAATCCGCCCTCGACGATGTTGTTGATGTTCACGAACCCGGCGATGGAGCCGCCGGGTGCGCCCCCGGAAGCCGCGTCCGGGTCCTTCTCGCACACCAGGAACCCGGCCTTGGTGCGGTCCTCGATCAGCCGGCCCGCGTAGGCCTCGTACGCCTGGGCGCTGTCCGGCGGGAAGAGCCACGGCTGGTGCAGGTCCTTGCTCTCCCGCGCCCGGGCGGTGAACTCGGCCCCGTCCTCGTAGGTGAAGGACCGGATGCCCACGCGCGGGCCCTCGGCGAGGTGGCGGGACGGGGTGTGCGGCATGGGGTCACCCTACGACGGTCAGCGCAGCGCCGGCCGGTCGAGGGCCAAGGTGCCCGCGTCCGCGTCGAGTTCCGCCGGTATGCCGAACGGGACCGTCAGCGCGCCCTCGCAGTGCCCGAACCCGAAGTCCTCGACGACCGGCACCCCGAGGCCGCCGAGCCGGTCGGCCAGCAGGGGCCGCAGCCGCTCGTAGGGGTCGCACGCCTTCCAGGAACCGAGCAGCACGCCGGCGACCCCGCCCAGCCAGCCGGCGCGCAGCAGCTGGGTGAGGTAGCGGTCGACGCGGTACGTCTCCTCCCCCACGTCCTCCAGGCACAGCAGTCCGCCGCGCGCCGAGGGCCGGGCGTGCGGGGTGCCCAGTTCGGCGGCGAGCAGGGCGAGGCAGCCGCCCAGGGTGACGCCGCGGGCCCGGCCCGGCACCAGTGGCGTACCGCTGGAGGCGATCACGCGGACCGTTTCGGGGGCGAAGAGGGTGGCCCTCAGGTGTTCCTGCGCCCGGGTGTTCTTCACGAAGTCGATCCCGGCCGCCATCGGGCCGTGCAGGGTGACCAGGCCCAGTCGTGTGGCGAACGCCTCGTGCAGCACGGTGATGTCGCTGAAGCCGACGAACACCTTCGGTCCGGCCGCGCGCATCGCCTCCCAGTCGAGCAGGTCGACCATGCGCTGGGTGCCGTACCCGCCGCGGGCGCACAGCACCGCGTCCACGGACGGGTCGCACCAGGCGGCCTGGAGGTCGGCGGCCCGGTCGGCGTCGGTGCCCGCGAGGTAGCCGAAGGTGCCGTGCCGGTCCAGCACGTGCGGTGCCACGACCGGGTCGAGGTCCCAGCCGCGCAGCACGTCGAGTCCCGCCTGGAGCCGCTCCTCGGGCACGGGTCCGCTGGGCGCGACGACGGCCACCCGGGCGCCCGGGGCGAGCCGGGCCGGCCGGACCAGCTCTCCGGCCCGGCTCACCGGGTCAGCTCCAGGGCCGGCACGCCGGGCGGGGTCAGGCCGAAGACCTGTGCGTAGAGGGAGAGTTCGGCCTCCAGGGCGCGCACCATGGTCTCCGCCCGGCGGAATCCGTGCCCTTCGCCCTCGAAGGTGAGGTAGGCGTGCGGTACTCCCCGGCCCGCCATGCGTGCGAGGAACCGCTCGCACTGCACGGGCGGGCAGATCACGTCGTCGAGTCCCTGGAGGAGCAGGAACGGGGCGGTGACGCTTTCGGCGTGCTCGGCGGGCGAGCGCTCGGTGTAGCGGTCCGGGACCTCGGCGTACGGGCCGATCAGGCCCTCCAGGTACCGCGACTCGAAGTCGTGGGTCTCCCCGGTGCCCCAGCCGGTGAGGTCGAGGATCGGGTAGAGGATCGTGCCGCAGGCGTAGACGTCGGTGGTGGCCAGCGACGCGGCGGACGTCCAGCCGCCCGCGCTGCCGCCGCGCACGGCGAGCCGCTCCGGGTCCGCGGTGCCCTCCTCGGCGAGGGCGACGGCCACGGCGGCGCAGTCCTCGACGTCGACGACGCCCCACTGCTCGCGCAGCCGGTTGCGGTACTCCCGGCCGTGCCCGCTGGAGCCCCCGTAGTTGACCTCGGCGACGCCGATGCCTCGGGAGGTGAAGTAGGCGATCTCCAGGTCGAGGACGAGCGGGGCGCGGCTGGTGGGACCGCCGTGCACCCAGATGACGTACGGCGGCAGTTCGCTGTCCGGGGCGCGGCAGCCGGGGTTGTGCGGCGGGTAGAGGTGGGCGTGGACCTCGCGTCCGCCCGGGCCCCGGAAGGTGCGGATCTGCGGCTCGGGGTAGTAGGCAGGGTCGGTGGCGTCCTGGTGCGGGGCGCCGATCACACGGGCGCGGCCGGTGCGGGCGTCCAGTTCGACGACCTCGAAGCCGCTGTGCGCACCGGCGCCGATGCCAACGACGCGCTCGCCGTGCGCGGCGAGGGCCGGCGCGAACTCGGTCCAGGGGCCCGCCGCGTCGACGACCTCGCCGGTCTCGGGGTCGAGTATGCCGAGGACGGCGGCGCCCCGGCCGTGCAGGACCGCGATCAAGCCGCTGTCCAGGGGCGCGAACCAGCGCTGCCCGAGCTTCCACAGCGGCCCCCCGAACTCCTCCTCGCGGGCGCACAGGAGCCGCCCGTCGCGGTACAGGTTCCACCAGCCGGTGCGGTCGGAGGCGTACAGCAGGCTGCCGTCCGGGGCCCAGTCGACCTGGGCGATCGACTCCTCGGGCCCGCCCGCGACGGTCCGGGCATCCTGGAAAGTGCTCTCGGGACCGACGTCGGCGACGATCAGTTCGGTGCCGTCCCAGGGCATGCGGGGGTGGTCCCAGGCCAGCCAGGCCGCGCGGCGCCCGTCGGGCGAGAGGCGGGGCCCGGTGACGAAGCGGTGCCGTTCGGGGGCGAGTTCGCGGACGGCGGCCCGGTCGTCGGCCGCGGAGCCGTCCAGCGGCACCGCCACCGGCACCCGGCGCAGGTCGGTGGGTCCTTCGCCGGTGAACTCCTCGAGGACGCACCACACTTCGCCGCGCTCGGGGCGCGGGTCCGGTTCGATCCAGCGCAGGCCGCCGCCCACCGCGGACAGCGGGGTCAGCGGGCGTGGCTCGCCGCCGCCCGGGGTGAAGGCGTACAGCCGCTGGTCGGCGAAGTTCACGAAGACGACGAGCGGGCCGGTGTCGGTCGTGACCGCGGCCCACGGACGGCCGCCGTACTCGATGACGCGGCTGCGCACGTTCCACGGTGCGGGCAGCACCGGCTCCTCGGTGCCGTCGGCGTGCCGCCGCACCAGGGTGCGCCGCCCGCCCTCGGTGGGGCGGGGTGCGGTCCACCACACCTCGTCACCGACGAAGCCGACGTCGTCGGGCCGTCCGTCGTGCGCGGCGGCGAGGGCCGCGTCGACGGGCGAGGGCCACGATCCGTACGAGAGAGTCGGCACTGACTCCTCCACTCCCACTTCTCCTCCAGCTCCATACGTGTCCGGGCGATGCCCGTTCCCGGGATGCGGGGTCCGGGCCCTCGGGTCTCTAGGCCGTGCGCAGGAAACGGTCCAGGACGCGGACCCCGAAGTGCAGCGCCTCGACCGGGACCCGTTCGTCCACGCCGTGGAAGAGGGCCTGGTAGTCGAAGCCCTCCGGCAGCTTCAGCGGCGCGAAGCCGTACCCGGTGATGCCGAGCCGCGAGAACTGCTTGGCGTCCGTGCCCCCGGACATGCAGTACGGCACGACGTGCCCCTCGGGCGCGAACTCCTCCACCGCCGCGCGCATCCGGGCGTACGTCGGCGAGTCCACCGGCGCCTGGAGCGCCACCTCCCGGTGGGCGAACTCCCAGTCCACGTCCGGCCCGGTGAGCCGGTCGAGGGTGTCGCGGAACTCGTCCTCGCCGCCGTACAGGAACCGCCCGTCGACGTGGGCGACGGCCTCTCCCGGGATGACGTTGACCTTGTACCCGGCGTCCAGCATGGTCGGGTTGGCGCTGTTGCGGACGGTGGCCTCGACCAGCTTGGCGGACTCGCCGAGCTTGTCCAGCAGGGCGTCGACGTCGCTCAGGTCGGTCCGGATGCCGTGGACGGCGGCGATCTCGGTCAGGGCGGCGCGCACGGTCGGGGTCAGGCGCAGCGGCCACTCGTGGTCGCCGATGCGGGTGATCGCGGCGGCGAGCCGGGTGACCGCGTTCTCCCGGTTCACCTTGGACCCGTGCCCGGCCCGCCCGTGCGCGGTGAGCTTGAGCCAGCCCGTGCCACGCTCACCGGCGGCGATGGGATAGAACTGCCGCCCGGTCCCGTCGTGGAAGGTGAACGCCCCGGACTCGCTGACACCCTCCGTACACCCCTCGAACAGGGCGGCGTGCCGGTCGGCGAGGAAGCCGGAGCCGTCCTCGGCGCTGGCCTCCTCGTCCGCGGTGAAGGCGATCACCACGTCCCGGCGGGGCCGCACCCCTTGCCGGGCCCAGTCGCGGACGACCGCGAGGATCATCGCGTCCATGTTCTTCATGTCGACCGCGCCGCGCCCCCAGACGACGCCGTCGCGGATCTCCCCGGAGAACGGGTGCACGCTCCAGTCGGCGGCCTCGGCGGGCACCACGTCCAGGTGGCCGTGGACCAGCAGCGCGTCGGCCGACGGGTCGGTGCCCTCGATGCGGGCCACGACGTTGGTGCGGCCCTCGGTCCGCTCCAGGAGCGTGGGTTCGATCCCGGCCTCGGCGAGCCGCGCGGCGGCGTACTCGGCGGCGGGCCGCTCCCGGCAGTCTCCGCCGCCTCGGTTGGTGGTGTCGATGCGGATCAGCTCGGAGGTGAACCGGACGACCTCGTCCAGCGCCTGCCCGCCGGTGTCCGGTCCGGCGCCCCGGTGCTCAGCCATACTGCTCCTCCACCGCCGCCGAGGCGATCGTGGTGACCGCCTTGAAGGTCCTGATCGCCTCGAACATCGTGTCGTGGGTGTACGCCACCTTGCGCTCCCCGACCTGCGCCACTCCGGGCACGACGGTCGAAGCGGCCGCGAGGTGCTCGGCGTCGAACTCCAGGGCGAGGGTGAACGGACCGCCGCTCACCGGCTCGTGCCGCACGGCGAGTGCGGTGGCCTCCTTGGCGGCGGCCCGGATGTCGGCGGCGGTCCTGGCCGGCGTACGGCACACGGCCGCGTACCGCGACACGTGGTCCTTGACCGCGACCTTCCGCGCCTCCGGGGCGTACCCGAGCGCGTCCTCGCACGCCACGTCGTCCCCGGTGACCAGCACCACCGGCACCCCGTACTCGGCGACCACATGCGCGTTGAGCAGGCCCTCGCTGGCGCGTACGTCGTTCAGCCAGACGCCGGTGAGCTGGTTGGCGAGGTAGGTGTGCGCGAGGACGCCCTCCATGCCGGCGCCCGCGTGATAGCCGACGAACGCGATGCCGTCCACGTCCCCGTGCTGGACGCCCTCCACCATGGACAGCGCCTTGTGCCGGCCGGTGAGCATCTCGGTGCGCTCGTCGAGCCGCTCCAGGAGGAGGTTGCGCATGGACCAGTGCGCCTCGTTGACCAGCACCTCGTCGGCGCCGCCGTCGAAGAGGCCCAGCACGGCCGCGTTCACGTCCGAGGTGAACATCGACCGGCACCGCTCCCACTGCGGCGTCCCCGGCAGCACGTCGGCCGGCCAGGTGACACCGGTGGCGCCCTCCATGTCGGCACTGATGAGGATCTTCATGGCTCGAAACCGTACGCGCTGCCCGGCCGCCTCGGCCAGGGCTGTGGACAACCACCGGTGGTCTAGACCGCAAAACTGACCTCGTACGGCCTACGATCAGCGCTTTCTCCAGAATCGGTGCGGTCATACAAACGCGAGGAGCAGCGCATCTCACGCGGGCCGGCCCGCCACCATCCACGTCGACGGCAGCTCGATGCGGGTGCCGTCCGGCGTGTACTCCGTGGTGACCAGGGGGAGTTCGCCGCTCGCGAGGACCGTGAGGCCTGCCGCGCGGAGGTACTCGGGCACCGCTTCGTCGGGGACGGCGGCGGGGGTCAGCCCGTGGCGGAGTACGGGGGCGAGTTTGGCGGGCGGGCCGGCGGGGCCCTGGGCCAGGCCCATCAGGACGGTCTTGGCCGCCTGGGACGGTTCGACCAGGAAGGCGCGGCCGCGTGCGCCGAGGAGTACGGCGAGGGCGTCGGCCAGGGGCTGGCGGTCGTCGGGCTCGCACTGGTGCAGGACGCCCCGGACGTAGACGTTCGCGTCGCCCAGTTCCGCGTGCAGGGTCTCCGCCTCGGCCTTGTCGGCGGCGTCCAGTTGCCGGTACGCGGCGAGTCCGGCCGGGTCGGCGTGGCGGGCGTGGCCGAGGGCGGCGGCGGAGAGGTCGGCGCCGACCACGTGCGGGAAGCGTTCGGCGAAGTAGCGGGTCTGGGTGCCGTTGCCGCAGCCCAGGTCGATCAGGGGCAGGGCGGGGTCGGTCAGGTGCGGCTCGAAGTGGGCCAGGTGGCGACCGGCGGTCAGGGTCGGTTCCGCGTCCCAGAACACCGCTCCCCGGTCCCCGGAGGCCTCGTGCCAGAAGCTCTCCCAGGCGTCCCGGTACCGACTCGTCACGCTCATGCCCGTCTCCCCAGGTGCGACGATGTACGACCCGCCGACGACGGGTCCGTACGGTGTATCGCGCCCGGCGCACGGCCACAAGCGCCCGGCGCATTCCTTCACCGCTCGTTCGCGCCGGCGGATACGGGTTCGCAGGCCGTCCGACGGGAGTGAGGGGGCGGACGCGCTCGGGCACGGGCCGAGCGGTGCGCGGAGAGCCGACGCCGGCGGCGCGAGCGGCGACGCCGGACCGCCGTTCGGTGATCCGGTGCTAGCGGCGCCGGGCGGGCAGCGTGAGTTCGAACCACACCGTCTTGCCCGCCTTGGTGCGGCTGGCGCCCCACTCGCGGGCCAGGGTGCTGACGACCCGCAGGCCGCGCCCGGTCTCGTCCTCGGGGCCCGCGCTCCTCAGGGCAGGCAGGTCGTGGTCGTCGTCGTCCACCTCGCACAGCAGCGTGTCGGCGCGGACCAGGCGCAGTGCGACGGGGCGGGCGTGCGCGTGGCGGACGGCGTTGGTGACGAGTTCGCTGACCATCAGCTCCGCCGGGCCGGCCAGCTTCGGCAGTCCCCAGTCGTGGAGTTGCTCGCGGACCGCCGCACGGGCGCGGCCCACCTCGGCCGGGTCGCGGGCGAGGCGCCACTCGGCGACGGCGTCGGGGTCGATGCCGGTCAGCCGGGCCATCAGCAGGGCGACGTCGTCCTTGCGGCCGCCGCGGATGCCCAGGGCGCGGATGATGCTGTCGCAGGCGTCGTCCATGGACGCGGCGGGGTGGGCGGCGGACTCGCAGAGGGTGGCGAGGCCGACGCCGATGTCCTCCCCGCGCACCTCCACGAGACCGTCGGTGCACATCACCAGCCGGTCGCCGGGCGCCACCGGCACGCGTACCGACTCGAAGGGCACCCCGCCGACGCCGATCGGAGCCCCCGTCGGCAGGTCGATCAGCTCGCTGGCGCCGTCCTCTGCGCGGACCAGGACGGGCGGGATGTGGCCGGCGTTGGCCAGGTGCAGTTCACCGGCGATGGGGTCGTACACGGCGTACAGGCAGGTCGCGAGGTGGGTGTCGCCGAGCCGCTGGGCGAGGTCGTCGAGGTGCCGCAGGAGCTGGGCGGGCGGCAGGTCGAGGCCGGCCATGGTCTGGACGGCGGTGCGCAGTTGCCCCATCATCGCGGCGGAGCCCAGGCCGTGGCCCATGACGTCGCCGACGACGAGGGCGGTGCGGGCGCCGGGCAGCTTGACCGAGTCGAACCAGTCGCCGCCGACCCGGCCCAGCAGCGTGCCCGGCAGATAGCGGGTGGCGATGTCGCAGCCGGCCATGCGCGCCGGGATGTGCGGCAGCATGCTGTCCTGGAGCGTCTCGGCGACGTTCTCCTGGTGGGTGTACATGCGGGCGTTGTCGAGGACGAGCCCCGCACGGGCGGCGAGTTCGGCGCCGGTGACGCGGTCCATGTCGTTGAAGACGGGCCGCTCCGGGTGCCGGAGCAGGATCATGAAGCCGAGGACGACCTGGCGTGCCTTCAGGGGCACCAGCAGCATCGAGCGGCCGGTGATGAGCGGCCGGATGTCCCGCTTCTCGAACTGGGAGGCGATGGCGTGGCCCATCTCCTCGGTGATGCGGGGCACCAGGACCGGCTCGCCGCTGGTCATGCACTGGAAGAAGGGGGTGTGCGCCGGGAAGGGCATCGCCTCGCCGACGGGTACGACGTCGTCCCAGCGGCCGGGTTCGTCGGTGTGCTCGAGGGCGACCCGGTGCCACATCGTCGTCGTGTCGGGCACGCCGTCGGGGAAACCCTCACCGGCGACGACCTGTTCACGCAGGTAGGTCCCGGCGACGTCGGTGAAGCGCGGGACGACCGCCCGGCTGACCTCGACGATGGTCTGTGCGAGGTCCAGCGAGGTGCCGATCGCGCCGCTGACCTCGTTGAGGAACTCCAGGCGTTCGCGGACCGCCGTGTACTCCAGGTTCTCGGCCTCGTCCCGCAGCTCCTCCGGCACCGGCTCACCGGCCGCCAGCGCCCGTGCCGCCCGCTCGCGGCGCGCCCGGCGCTCGGCACGCCGCGGCACGCCCCAGTCGGGGGTGACGGGCAGCCGGTCGTGTCGGCTGAACTCGAGGACGGGATAGCCCAGTTCGAGGACCTGCGCGACGATGCGGGCGCTCTCGCCGACACTCATGCTGGGCAGGATCTCGGGGAGGCGGCGGGCGAGTTCCTCGGCGCCGGGGAAGTCGGTGTGCAGGGCGAAGCCGGGCGCGACCCGCTCGACGACGGCCGGCTCGGCGCTGTCGCCGGCGGCCCCGTCGGCGTAGTCCCGTCGCAGCCCGTCCGCGTCGGCGGCCAGCACGAGCAGCCGCTCCGGTCCGGGCCCCACCAGGGGGTAGGCCCACCAGAGCACGTCGACGCGGTCGTCGGCCGGCACGGTCAGCCGGGCGCGGCCGGCCGCCGGGTAGGACAGCCGCCCGCCGAGGGAGGACTCCAGGCCGGGTCCGAGGCCGTCGTCGTCCGGGTACGAGCCGTGGGCCGGGCCGTCGTCCCCGGTGCCGTCCCCCGGGAGCACGCCCGAGACGGGCAGCAGGTCGGGGGCGGGCTGGCCGATCGCCTCTTCCTTGGGCAGGCCGAACAGCCGCCGTGCGCCCCGGCTCCAGTGGGAGACCAGCCCGTCGCGGTCGACCACGACGACGGCCAGCGGGACACGACCCGTCACGGGGTCGGCCGGCACAGGGTCGGCCTGCACGGTGCCGGGTCCGGCCCGGCGGCCGGGAGGTGCGTCCCGCTCGGTGCCATGGTCCATGGCGTCAGGCCCTCTCTGCCCACGGCTCCGCAAGATCTGTGTCGCCGTCACCACCGTACGGGGGTGGCCGGTGACCATGTGCGGCAACGGGGGAATTGGTGACGCGCGAGCACACCGGCGCGCGCCCGCGCGCCGGTGGCCGGTCTCAGTCCTCGTGCCCGAGTTGCAGGTCGCGCTCGGTGCGGCCGCCGCCGGCCACCTGGAGGACGGTGGCGACGGGCGGGTACCCGGCCGCGATGACGGTGTACTCGCCGGACGACAGGTCGACGAACCGGAACGTGCCGTCGGGTCCGGTGGTCAGGGTGTCCACCACGTTGCCCGCCGCGTCGAGCAGCGTCACGCGCGCGTCCTCGACGATCCGTCCGCCACTGGCCCGTACGGTGCCGCGCAGCACGGCGCCGCCGGCCAGTTCGACGTCCTGGCGGGTCTCGCGGGCGGCCTGCACGCTGACCGGCAGTGCGGCCGGGCGGAAGGCGGGGGCGCTGGCGGCGAGGGTGTACTCGCCGGCCACCAGCTCCGTGATGACGTAGCCGCCCTCGCGGCCGCTGCGGGTGGTGGAGACGACCTCGCCGTGGACGTTGGTGAGGGTGACGATCGCGTCGCGCACGGGGCTGCCGTCGGCGGTCATGACGCTGCCGGCCAGGCGTCCGGCCCCGCCGAGGACCACGTCCAGTTCCACCGGTCGTTCGCCGACGGTCACGGAGACGGCCTGCGGCTGGTGGCCGCCGGCCGCGGCGATCAGGACGTACGCCCCGGAGCCGGGCGTGGCCAGCGCGTACCGTCCGTCGTCGCCGCTGGCGCCCCGGCCGATCTGCTGTCCGCCGACGTCGATGAGGGTCAGTGCCGCACGCGGCACGACGGTGCCGTCGGGGTGCTGCACCGTGCCGCAGACGGGGATGCCGCCCGTGTAGGGCGACCGGGCCGGCGGGACCTGGGCGGCCGGCTGCGCCTGCGGTGTGTACTGCGCCTGCTGCGCGGTCTCCGGCTCGGTGACGGGGGCGTTGTGGGACACCAGGGGTTTCTCCTTGAGGAAGAGGGCGATGAGGAGCCCGAGGACGAGCACCGGCACCAGGTAGAGGAAGATCCGCGGCATGGCGTCGGCGTACGCCCCGATGTAGGCGTCGCGCAGCGCCGGGGGCAGGGAGTGGACGAGCTGGGGGGTGATGGCCTCGGCGTCGGGGAGCCCGGCGCCCGCGTCGGCGGGGACCCGGTCGGCCAGGGCGTCGGTGAGCCGGCCCGCGAAGAGGGTGCCGAAGACGGCCGCGCCGACGCTGCCGCCGATCTGCCGGAAGTAGTTGTTGGCGCTGGTGGCGGTGCCCAGGTCGGTCGGGCGCACGGAGTTCTGGACGGCGAGGACGAGGACGGGCATCACCATGCCGATGCCGGCGCCGAGGACGGCCATCCAGACGCTGTAGTGCAGCCGGGGCGTGTCGATGTCGAGGCGGGAGAGCAGCCACATGCCGACGACGGACAGCGCGCTGCCGAGGATCGGGTGGCTCCGGTAGTGACCGGTGCGGCTGATGAGCTGCCCGGAGACGATCGAGGCGACGACGACGCCGCCCATCATCGGCAGCATCAGCAGGCCGGACTCGGTGGCGCTGGCGCCGTCGACCATTTGCAGGAAGGTCGGCAGGTAGCTGGCGGCGCCGAACAGGGCGACGCCGACGACGAGGCCGACCAGGGCGGTGACGTTGAAGACGGAGTCCCGGAACAGGCGCAGCGGGATCAGCGGTTCGGGTGCGAAGCGCTCGGCGACCACGAAGAGCAGGGTCGACCCGACCGCGCCGGCGGCGAGACCGAGGATCGTCCTCGACCCCCAGTCGTACTCGGTGCCGCCCCAGCTGGTGAGCAGCACCAGGCAGGTGGAGGCGGCGGCGAGCAGCAGGGCGCCGAGGACGTCCAGGCGCGGTTTGACCCTCGGCCTGGGCAGCTTGAGGACGACGGCGACGACGGCCATGGTGACCAGGCCGAAGGGCACGTTGATGTAGAAGCACCAACGCCAGGAGAGGTGGTCGGTGAAGTAGCCGCCGAGCAACGGGCCCGCGACGGAGGCGAGTCCGAAGGCGGCGCCGATCAGGCCCATGAAGCGGCCGCGCTCGCGGGGCGGCACGATGTCGGCGATGATCGCCTGCACGCCGATCATCAGGCCGCCCGCGCCGACGCCCTGCACCGCGCGGAAGGCGATCAGCTGGTCCATGCTCTGCGCGCGTCCGGCGAGCGCGGAGCCGACGACGAAGACCAGGATGGCGAACTGGAAGACGCCCTTGCGCCCGAAGAGGTCGCCGAGCTTGCCGTAGATCGGCAGCCCGACGGTCGAGGTGAGCAGGTACGCGGTGATCGCCCAGGACATCCGGTCCAGGCCGTGCAGCTCGCCGACGATCTTCGGCAGCGCGGTGGCGACGATCATCTGCTCGAGGGCGGCGAGCAGCAGCGCCAGCATCAGCCCGACGAAGACCAGCCGCACCCGGCGCGGGCTCAGCCCGGCGCCCGGCTCTCCACCCGGCTCTCCACCCGGTTCGCGCCCCGGTTCCCGCTCCGGTCCGGTGGTGGGTGGTTCGGGTGGCGCCTGGGCCGCGGCGACCGGTCCGTCCTCCACCGGGTCCTGCACCAGAGTGATCCCGCCCACGTACCGCTCCCCTCGTCACACCTGCTCACATTTGCCACCTGAGGCGACAACTGCGAACAAGTGCGACGAGTTACGGACGCACGACGGGTTCGCGCGGAGATCACTCGAACCGGTGAGGCGCCCAACGGGCGCCGCACGCTTGCCCTTTGGCTACTTCTCGACCTCGGCGGCGAGCTTGGTGAGCATGGCGTCGTAGATCCGGGCGAGGCCCTTGGGCGCGAAGGTCTTCTCGAAGAAGCCGCCGACGCCGCCGGCGCCCTGCCAGGTGGTGACGACGACGACCCGGGCCTTGCCCTCGCCCGCCGGGGTGACCCGCCAGGTGGTGACCATGGAGGAGTTGCGGTCCTTCTCGACCAGCTCCCCGTCGGTGGGCTCGGTGACCTCCAGCAGGCAGTCGCGGACGCGCTTGCTCGTGGCCTGGAGCTTCCAGTGCACGAGGGTCCCCTCGCCGTCGCCGCCCTCACGGACCTCGTACTCGCTGAAGTGCTCGGGAAGCAGCTTCTCGCGGGTGCCGCTGTAGTCGGCGAGGGTGTCGAACACCGTCTCCGCGTCCGCTGCGACGATCCGCTCCGTCATCGCCTCGACCTGCGCCATCGGGTTCCTCCAGGGCCTGGTTCTCGGGTTCGGGGCAAGCCAACCACCCCACCGCGCGGCCACCAAATCGGGGGGCGTGAAGCGGCCCCGCGCGACTCGTCCGCCGTCTCGTCCGCACGACTCGTCCGCACGATCAAGGGAACAAGTGTTCTATTGTGTCGGGCAGTGCTACCCGAGGAGGCCGAAATGCGCTGGGAGAACCTCACGGACTCCGACCACGCCCGGGCGGCGGACACCGCGCTGTTCGGCGCGGAGGCGGTCGTCACCCGCACGTTCGACACGCCCGAGTTCAGCGGCGTCACCTTCCACGAGGTGCGGGCCCGCTCGGTCCTGAACCGGGTGCCGGGGGCCTCGCGGATGCCGTTCGAGTGGACGGTGAACCCCTACCGGGGCTGCACGCACGCGTGCGTCTACTGTTTCGCCCGCAAGACCCACAGCTACCTGGACCTCGACACGGGGCTCGGCTTCGACTCCCAGATCGTCGTCAAGGTGAACGCGCCCGAGGTGCTGCGCCGCCAGCTGGCCTCGCGCCGCTGGCAGGGCGAGCACGTGGCGATGGGCACCAACGTCGACTGCTACCAGCGCGCGGAGGGCCGCTACCGGCTGATGCCGGGCATCATCGAGGCCCTCACCGAGCGGGCGAACCCCTTCTCGATCCTGACCAAGGGCACGCTGATCCTGCGCGACCTGGACCTGCTGACCCGGGCGGCCCGGGTGACGGACGTGGGCATCTCGGTCTCGGTCGGCTTCACCGACGCGGAGCTGTGGCGCACCGTGGAACCGGGCACCCCGGCCCCGGAGCGCCGCCTGGAGGTGGTCCGGGCGCTCGGCGAGCGCGGCATCGGCTGCGGGGTGCTGATGGCGCCGGTCATCCCCTTCCTCGGCGACGAGCCGGCCCAGCTGAGGGCCACGGTGCGCGCCGTCGCCGCCGCCGGCGCCACCTCGGTGACGCCCCTGGTGCTGCATCTGCGGCCGGGCGCCCGCGAGTGGTTCATGGCCTGGCTCGGACAGCACCACCCCCACCTGGTCCGCCGGTACGAGCGGCTGTACGCGGACGGCGCCTACGCCCCGAAGTGGTACCAGCGCCGGATCACGCGCCAGGTGCACGACCTGGCCCGCGAGTACGGCATCGGCCCCCCGCGCGCGGGCATGCCGCGCCGGAGCGCGGGGCCGGAACCCTCGCGGCCGGACGGGTCCACGGCCACCGAGCCGGTTCAGCTTTCGCTCCTCTGAGAGTCTTCGGGTACCGGCCCCGCCCGAAACAGCCGGCTCGGCCCGGCGGAAAGGATCCCGCATGCCCTACGGCTGCATCGCCTCCATGAAGACGAGGCCCGGCTTCCGCGACGAGGTCGTCTCCCTTCTCCTGAGCGGCGCCGACGGCCTGCGGGCAGCCGGGTGCGACCTGTATCTCGTCGGCCGGTCCGACGACGACGAGACGACGATCTGGGTGACCGAGGTGTGGCGCACCCGGGAACATCACGACGCTTCGCTGGAACTGCCCGAGGCGAAGGCCGCCATCGGCCGGGCCATGCCGATGCTCACGGGTGAGTTCACCAAGCGGGAGATGACGGTCGCGGGCGGTCTCGGGCTCTGACGGTCCCGTCAGTCGGCCGAGGATCTCCGACTCGAAGCATTGGGGGCATCTTCCGGCCCAATTGGGTCAACTATGGACAGCTCGCGTTCTTCCGAAGGCGCTTCCCGGGACGATCCGGCGAGGACCGCGACCCGCGCGGACCGCCGCCTCTCCGTCCTGGGAGTCCTGGGAGAACGCCATGAGACAACGCGCAGCCGTGCTGTGCGGCGCCGCCGTCATCGCCGCCGGAGCGGTCACGGCCGTCCCCGCCGACGCGAAGACCCCGGGGTCCGCGCCGGCCGCCGCGCCCGCCGCGGACCTGCACTGGAAGAAGTGCGCCACGGAGGACTACCCCACGCTCCAGTGCGCGTCCCTGAAGGTGCCGCTCGACCACGCGCGTCCACGCGGGAGGCAGATCACGCTGGCACTGTCCCGCGTCCCGCACACCGCCGAGAAGTACCAGGGCCCCCTGCTGGTGAACCCCGGCGGCCCCGGCGGCAGCGGGTTGTCACTCGCCGGGTTCGTGGCCTCCTCGCTGCCCGCGAAGGTGGCCGCCCAGTACGACGTCGTCGGCTTCGACCCGCGCGGGGTGGGCAGAAGCAGTCCCGCGCTGGACTGCGTGCCGGGGCACTTCGACCCCGTGCGTCCCGACTCGCTGCCGGACACGCCGGACGTCGAGCGGGCCAATCTCAGGCGCGCGAAGGCCTTCGCCGACGCCTGCGGCGACAAGTACGCGGACGTGCTGCCGTACATCGACACGGTCAGCGCCGCGCGGGACCTGGACGCGATCCGTGCGGCGCTCGGCGCGGAGAAGCTCAACTACTTCGGCTACTCGTACGGCACCTACCTGGGCGCCGTCTACGCCAAGCTCCACCCGGACCGGGTGCGGCGGCTGGTGCTGGACTCGGTGGTCGGCCCGGACGACGTCTGGTACGACGCCAACCTCAACCAGGACCTCGCCTTCAACGACCGCCACCGGGCGTTCCTGGCCTGGATCGCCGAGCACGACGCGGCGTACGGGCTGGGCACCGACCCGGAGCGGGTCGAGACCGCGTGGTACGCCATGCGGGCGGCGCTGGCGAAGAAGCCCGCGGGAGGGAAGGTCGGCGCCTCCGAACTGGAGGACACCTACATGCCCGGCGGGTACTACAACGGCTACTGGCCCTACCTGGCCGAGGCGTTCGCCGCGTACGTCAACGACGAGGACACCGGCCCGCTCGTCGAGGCGTACGAGAACTTCGGCGCCCAGGACGCCTCCGGGGACAACGGGTACAGCGTCTACACCGCCGTCGAGTGCCGCGACGCGAGCTGGCCGC
This sequence comes from Streptomyces coelicoflavus, assembly GCF_045041415.1. Lineage (NCBI taxonomy): Bacteria > Bacillati > Actinomycetota > Actinomycetes > Kitasatosporales > Streptomycetaceae > Streptomyces > Streptomyces coelicoflavus. The sequence goes on from NZ_CP108218.1 coordinate 1,169,583, forward strand.
GCGACTGGGAGGAGTGGCGGGACGACAGCTGGGGCCTGTACGGGAAGGCACCCTTCATGGTGTGGAACAACGCCTGGTACAACGCCCCGTGCGCGTTCTGGCCCGCCGAGTCCCGGGAGCCGGTGGACGTGGCCAACGACGAGCTGCCCCCGGTACTGCTGTTCCAGGCGACCGGTGACGCGGCGACCCCCTACGAGGGCGGTGTCACCGCGCACCGCCTGCTGGGCGGCTCCCGTCTCGTGGTCGAGGAGGGCGGCGGGAACCACGGCATCACGCTGAGCGGCAACGACTGCCTGGACCAGCACCTGGCCGCCTACCTGAGCGACGGCACCGTGCCGCGCGGCGACGGCGGCAGCGTGGCGGACGCGGTGTGCCCGGCGCTGCCGGACCCGGCGCCGCTGGAGTCCAAGGCGGCCTCGACGTCCTCACGCGGTTCGACCCTGCACGGGCTGCTCGGCTTCCGCGGCTGACCCCGGGGCGGCGTTGTCAGAGCCGTGGTCCACGATGGACGCATGAGTGAGCTGACCAGGATCACCGCCCCCGAGGGCGTCGCCCCCGCCGCGCAGTACACGCATGTCGTCCTCGGCACCGGGCGGTTCGTGGCCGTCTCGGGGCAGCTCGCCCTGGACGAGGACGGCGAGGTGGTCGGCGAGGGCGACCCCGCGGCCCAGGCCCGTCAGGTGTTCGAGAACCTGCGCCGGTGTCTGGCCTCGGCCGGAGCGACCTTCGACGACGTGGTGAAGCTGACCTTCTTCGTCACGGACACGGCGCACATGGGCGCGATCCGCGCGGCCCGCGCCGAGCACATACCCGACGACCGGCTGCCGGCCGCCTCGGCGGTGCAGGTGGCGGCGCTGGTGCGGCCGGAGTTCCTCATGGAGATCGAGGCCTTCGCGGTCGTGGCACCGTGAGCCTGCCGCCGGCGCGGGTGCCGGCGCGGGTGCGGGAGATGGCCCTCGCGGACTGCGACCGCGTGTCCCGGATCCGCGTCCTGGGCTGGCAGTCCGCCTACCGGGGGCTGATGCCGCAGCCGTACCTCGACGCCATGGACGTCACCGCCGACGCCGAGCAACGCCGTGCCCTGTTCGCACGGGCCCCGGACGACGAGGTGCACCTGGTCGCCGAGGACGAGAGCGGCGAGGTCGTCGGCTGGGCCTGCGTCGGCCCCTACCGGGACGGCGAGGTGCGCACCGCGGACGCCGAATTGTACGCGCTCTACGTCGACACCGGACGGTCCGGCGCGGGCGTCGGGCAGGCCCTGCTCCGGGAGTCGGTACGCCGGTGCGAGACCGCCGGGCACGCGCGGATGCTCCTGTGGGTGCTCAAGGGCAACACCCGCGCCCGGCGCTTCTACGAGCGGGCGGGGTTCGGCCCCGACGGCACCGAGGAGCCCTTCGTGGTGGAGGGGGTCGCGGTGCCCGAGGTGCGGTACGCGCGCCCACTGAACGGCTGACGCCCCGTCACCGGCACGGTTCCGCCCGGCCGCTCCCCGGCTTCCACCCCGGCACCCGTCGGGCGGCTCCCCGACGTCCTCCTCCCCGGCACCGGTCGGACGGCTCCCCGGCGCTCACCCGGCTGATCGGCCGCTCCTCGGCGCCGGGGCCCGGGCAGCCGGTGACTTTCGACCGCTCCCTGCCCCCACAGGGCGGGGCACACCTCACCGCTGCCCCGAGCGCCGATCAGCGACTCCTCAACCCCGGACCGAACAGCCGCCCGCCGACTCTCGACCACTGCCGGCCCCCGCACCGATCGGCCACTCCCCAGCGCTCACCCGGCGCCGACCGCGACTCTTCGACCCCGGGCCGGACAACCGACCGCCGACTTCCGACCACTGCCGGCCCCCGCACCGATCGGCCACTCCCCAGCACTCACCCGGCACCGATCACGACTCCTCACCCCCGGACCGGACAACCGACCGCCGACTTCCGACCACTGCCGGCCCCCGCACCGATCGGCCACTCCCCAGCGCTCGCCCGAGCGCCGGCCGGCCGCGCCCCCGCGCTGTCTCTCACCGCCCCGGCCCGGCGCACCTCACCGCTGCCCCGGGATGCGTGCCAGCGCCCGCACCGCCGCCTCGGCCAGCGTCGGGTGGGCGAGGGCGTCGTTCAGGACAGGGGCGGCGCGGTCGTCGCCGAGGGTGCCGAGGCCCTCGACGCAGGCCAGCGCGACGCGCCGGTACGGGTCGTGCGGGCGCAGCCTCCGCCGCAGCGTGGTGATCAGCGCGGGCACCGCTTCGGGGGCCCGCAGCTCGACCAGCAGCCGCACCGGGTGCAGGGCGTAGGCGACCCGCAGTTCGTTGGTGGCGAGCGCGGCCGCGGCGCGGGCGGTGCGCGGGTCGCCGAGGCGGGCCAGGGCGTGGGCGGCCGAGGCGCAGCGCGGTGGATCGCGGTGGTTGAGCAGCAGCACCAGTGACTCGAAGGCCCGCCGGTCCCCCGCGACCCCCAGCCGGAAGGCGGCCAGTTCCCGGGCCCACAGCGGGTGTCCCGGTTCGGTGAGCACCGCGGCCAGCTCGTCGTGGTCCCCGGTCGCCACGAGACGGTCGTACTCCACCGGAGCGCCGGGAGCGCCCGATACCGACCCCGCCGACCCCTTCGGCCCCGACGCCGCCGACTCGGCCCGTAAGCGCTCGGTGAGCACCCGCAACTCTTCGTCCATGACACCGAGGTTAGGCGCGTCACCCCACCCGTGGGACGTACATCACGAACACCGAGGGCTGGCGCGCTCGTTACCCGCGGGTTAACCTCAGACGAGCGGGTCATCCACTCGCAGCAACTCCTCACGGTGGTCTGGTGACGCAACCACCGGGAGAGCAGTCGGTCCGGTACCTCGGGTACCGCATCAGGACTCGGCCTCGGGACAGGGCCGGTCACAGGCCGCCGGGCGGGCGTGTGCACGCCCACCGCGACGGCACCGGGCGTGTGCGCTGTTCGAGCCCGGCAACACCCGCACTCCTTTCCTTCCTTTCTCACGCCCCCGGTGTGCCACGACGGCTCACCCGGGCGTGCTCCCGTCGTCACCCCTCATTCCTGGAGTCCCGCGATGGCCACTCCCCTGTCCGACACCCCCCTGTCCCCGCTCCGAACCGTCGCCGTCGTCGGCCTCGGCACGATGGGCACCGGCATCGCCGAGGTCCTGGCCGGGGCCGGCCGCGACGTCGTCGGCATCGACGTCAGCGAGGCGCAGGCCGTCCAGGCCGTCGCCGCGCTGGAGTCCTCCACCGCCCGTGCCGTCGAGCGCGGCCGGTTGACCGAGGAGGAGCGCGCCGCGGCCCTGGGCCGCGTCCGTACCTCCACCGACCTGCGGGCGGCCGCCGACGCCGACCTGGTGATCGAGGTGGTCCCGGAGTCGTACGAGATCAAGCAGCGGGTCCTCCGGGAGCTGGACGGGATCGTGCGCCCGGAGGCGATCGTGGCGACCGGCACCAACGCGCTGTCCGTCACGCGGCTGGCCGCGGACTCGGCCCGCCCGGAGCGGGTGCTCGGACTGCACTTCTTCAACCCGGCGCCGGCGATGAAGCTGGTCGAGGTCGTCTCCTCGGTGCTGACCGCGCCCGCCGCCGTCGCGGCCGTCACCGACCTCGCCCTGGACCTGGGCAAGGAGCCGGTCGCGGTCGGGGACCGGCCCGGTTTCGTCGCCGACGGGCTGCTGTTCGGCTACCTCAACCAGGCCGCCGCGATGTACGAGGCGAACTACGCCTCCCGCGAGGACATCGACGCCGCGATGCGGCTCGGCTGCGGTCTGCCGATGGGGCCGCTGGCGCTGCTCGACCTGGTGGGCGTGGACACCGCGCGCACGGTCCTGGAGGCCATGTACGCCGCGTCCCGGGACCGTCTGCACGCCCCGGCGCCGATCCTCCGGCAGCTCAGCGAGGCGGGCCTGACGGGGCGCAAGGCGGGGCGCGGCTTCTACACGTACGAGGCGCCGGGCAGCGCGGTCGTCGTGCCGGACGCGCTGACCCCGGGCACGGGCGGAGCCCCGGTCACCGGGCGGACGGTCCGCGCGGTCGGTGTGGCCGGTTCGGGGACCATGGCGTCCGGCATCGCGGAGGTGTTCGCCAAGGCCGGGTACGAGGTGGTGCTGGCCGCCCGCAGCGCGGAGAAGGCGCAGACGGCCAAGGCCCGGATCGGGAAGTCCCTGTCCCGGTCGGTCGACAAGGGACGCATGACCGCGGAGGCCGCCGCGCAGACGCTGGAGCTGATCACGCCGACGGGCAGCTACGACGACTTCGCCGACGTCGACCTGGCCTTGGAGGCCGTCGCCGAGGACCTGGAGGTCAAGCGGCAGCTGTTCGGCACGCTGGACAAGGTCTGCAAGCCCGGCGCGGTGCTGGCCACGACCACGTCCTCGCTGCCGGTCGTCGCCTGCGCCCGTGCCACCTCGCGCCCGCAGGACGTGATCGGCATGCACTTCTTCAACCCGGCGCCGGCGATGAAGCTGGTCGAGGTGGTCCGCACGGTGCTGACCGCCGACGACGTGCACGCCACCGTCCACGAGGTCTGCGCCAAGGTGCGCAAGCACGCCGTGGACTGCGGCGACCGGGCCGGGTTCATCGTGAACGCGCTGCTGTTCCCGTACCTCAACAACGCGGTCAAGATGGTGCAGGAGCACTACGCGACCCTCGACGACATCGACGCCGCGATGAAGCTCGGCGGCGGCTACCCGATGGGCCCCTTCGAACTGCTCGACGTGGTCGGACTCGACGTGTCGCTGGCCATCGAGAAGGTGCTGCACCGGGAGTTCCGCGACCCGGGACTCGCCCCCGCACCGCTGCTCGAGCACCTGGTGGCCGCGGGCTGCCTCGGCCGCAAGACGGGCCGCGGCTTCCGCGAGCATGCCCGCCGCTGAGCGGCCGGGCGACTGGTTCAGGTCCGAGGAGGACTGGGGAGGACTGCTCGATCCGGCCGGCTGTCCCCCGCCCCGCGAGGGCGGGGGAATCCCCGGTCACGCGCATGATTGCGCCCACATGCAGTACGTTCGGGTCATGTCCCAGCCCGCCAAGTCCTCACGTACCTCAGCCACGTCCGACGCTCCGGAGAGCACGGCCGGCAGCCGGGCCGCCGCCCAGCGGCTCAAAATGCGCCGGGAACTGGCGGCGGCGGCGATGGAGCTGTTCGCGGCCAAGGGGTACGAGGCGACCACCGTCGACGAGATCGCGGCCCGCGCCGGGGTCGCCCGCCGCACCTTCTTCCGCCACTTCCGCTCCAAGGAAGAGGCGATCTTCCCGGACCACGACGACACCCTGGTGCGCGCCGAGGCGGTCCTCAACGCGGCGCCCGCGCACGAGCACCCGCTCGACACGGTGTGCCGCGGCATCAAGGAAGTCATGAAGATGTACGCGGCCCGGCCGGAGATCTCGGTCGCCCGCTACAAGCTGACGCGCGAGGTGCCCACCCTGCGCGAGGCGGAGATCGCGTCGGTGGCCCGTTACGAGCGCCTGTTCACCCGCTACCTGCTCGGCCACTTCGACGAGCACGCGCACGACGACGACGCCAACGACGATCCGCTGCTCGCGGAGGTCGCCGCGTCCGCCGTGGTCACCGCGCACAACCACGTGCTGCGGCGCTGGCTGCGGGCCGACGGGCAGGGCGACGTGGAGGCCGAGCTGGACCACGCCTTCGCGATCGTGCGGAAGACCTTCGGCACCGGCATCGGGGCGGGGCGCGGTACCGCCTCCACCGCACAGCCGGCGGCCTCCTCGGCCTCCGTGCGGGGCGAGGTGCTCGTGACGGTGGCGCGCACCGACGCGCCGCTGCACGAGGTCATGCGCACCATCGAGCAGGCGCTCAAGGAGCGCTGACCGCCCTTTCCAGCGCCTTCCAACACCTTTCCACCGCCCTTCCACACCGTTCCGCATCGTTCCGCACTGTTCCGCTCAGTGACGACGGCCACCCACCGGGTGGCCGTTTTTGCATGTCGATGCCCCTTTTTCACCCCTGGCGGGGGATGATTCGATCGATCATCGCTCATCTGATCCGTAAAGTTTTCATCTGAGAAGAGTTTCTGGCACTCAGTGCCTTGCGAGGTGACACGCGGTGTCATACGTTGAAGGTGTTCGGGCTGTCCCCGCACCTCATCCCCTGCGCGCCCGAGCGCCTGCGTCACAGGCACACACCCTCACCTCAGCAGCACCGACGTACCCCTCAGCGCCCCTCCCTCAGGGCGCTCACCGCCGGAGGCAACACCGTGACCGTGAAGGACATCCTGGACGCGATCCAGTCGCCCGACTCCACGAAGGCCGACATCGCCGCTCTGCCGCTCCCCGAGTCGTACCGCGCGATCACCGTGCACAAGGACGAGACGGAGATGTTCGCGGGCCTCGAGACCCGGGACAAGGACCCCCGCAAGTCGATCCACCTGGACGAGGTGCCGCTGCCCGAGCTGGGCCCGGGCGAGGCCCTGGTGGCCGTCATGGCCTCCTCGGTCAACTACAACTCGGTGTGGACCTCGATCTTCGAGCCGCTGTCCACCTTCGGGTTCCTGGAGCGCTACGGCCGGGTCAGCGAGCTCACCAAGCGACACGACCTGCCGTACCACATCATCGGCTCCGACCTGGCCGGCGTCGTCCTGCGCACCGGCCCGGGCGTCAACGCCTGGCAGGCGGGCGACGAGGTCGTCGCGCACTGCCTCTCCGTCGAGCTGGAGTCGTCCGACGGCCACAACGACACGATGCTCGACCCCGAGCAGCGCATCTGGGGCTTCGAGACCAACTTCGGCGGTCTCGCCGAGGTCGCGCTGGTCAAGTCCAACCAGCTGATGCCGAAGCCCGACCACCTCAGCTGGGAGGAGGCCGCCGCACCGGGTCTGGTCAACTCCACCGCGTACCGCCAGCTCGTCTCCCGCAACGGCGCCGGCATGAAGCAGGGCGACAACGTGCTCATCTGGGGCGCCAGCGGCGGACTCGGCTCCTACGCCACGCAGTTCGCCCTCGCCGGCGGCGCCAACCCGATCTGCGTCGTCTCCAGCGAGCAGAAGGCGGACATCTGCCGGTCGATGGGCGCCGACGCGATCATCGACCGCAACGCCGAGGGCTACAAGTTCTGGAAGGACGAGAACACCCAGGACCCCAAGGAGTGGAAGCGCTTCGGCAAGCGCATCCGCGAACTGACCGGCGGCGAGGACATCGACATCGTCTTCGAGCACCCCGGCCGCGAGACCTTCGGCGCCTCCGTCTTCGTCACCCGCAAGGGCGGCACCATCACCACCTGCGCCTCGACCTCGGGCTACATGCACGAGTACGACAACCGCTACCTGTGGATGTCCCTGAAGCGCATCATCGGCTCCCACTTCGCCAACTACCGCGAGGCCTGGGAGGCCAACCGCCTCATCGCCAAGGGCAAGATCCACCCCACGCTCTCCAAGGTGTACTCCCTCGAGGACACCGGCCAGGCCGCCTACGACGTCCACCGCAACCTGCACCAGGGCAAGGTCGGCGTGCTGTGCCTGGCCCCCGAGGAGGGCCTGGGCGTGCGCGACCACGAGAAGCGCGCGAAGCACCTCGACGCCATCAACCGCTTCCGGAACATCTGAGGACGGCGGAGGCCACACATGACTGAGCGTCAGAAGGACCGGCCGTGGCTCATGCGCACCTACGCCGGTCACTCCACGGCCGAGGCGTCCAACGAGCTGTACCGGCGCAACCTCGCCAAGGGGCAGACGGGTCTGTCGGTCGCCTTCGACCTGCCGACCCAGACCGGCTACGACTCCGACCACGTCCTCGCCCGCGGCGAGGTCGGCCGGGTCGGGGTGCCGGTCGCGCACCTCGGTGACATGCGCCGGCTGTTCCAGGACATCCCGCTGGAGCAGATGAACACCTCTATGACCATCAACGCCACGGCCATGTGGCTGCTGGCGCTCTACCAGGTCGTCGCGGAGGAGCAGGGTGCGGACATCACCAAGCTCCAGGGCACGACCCAGAACGACATCGTCAAGGAGTACCTGTCCCGGGGGACGCACGTCTTCCCCCCGGGCCCGTCCCTGCGCCTGACGACCGACATGATCGCGTACACGGTCTCCCACCTGCCCAAGTGGAACCCGATCAACATCTGCAGCTACCACCTGCAGGAGGCGGGCGCCACGCCGGTGCAGGAGATCGCGTACGCGATGTCCACCGCGATCGCCGTCCTCGACGCGGTGCGCGACAGCGGTCAGGTGCCGCAGGAGCGCATGGGCGACGTGGTCGGCCGCATCTCCTTCTTCGTGAACGCGGGCGTGCGTTTCGTCGAGGAGATGTGCAAGATGCGCGCCTTCGGCCGCATCTGGGACCGCGTCACCCGCGAGCGCTACGGCATCGAGAACCCGAAGCACCGCCGCTTCCGCTACGGCGTCCAGGTCAACTCCCTGGGCCTGACCGAGGCGCAGCCGGAGAACAACGTCCAGCGGATCGTCCTCGAGATGCTGGCGGTCACCCTCTCCAAGGACGCACGCGCGCGTGCCGTGCAGTTGCCGGCCTGGAACGAGGCGCTGGGCCTGCCCCGCCCCTGGGACCAGCAGTGGTCGCTGCGCATCCAGCAGGTGCTGGCGCACGAGAGCGACCTGCTGGAGTACGAGGACCTCTTCGAGGGCTCGAAGGTGGTCGAGACGAAGGTCGACGAGCTGGTCGAGGCGGCCTTCGCGGAGATCGACCGCATCCAGGAGATGGGCGGCGCGATGGCAGCCGTCGAGTCCGGCTACCTCAAGTCGCAGCTGGTCGCCTCGCACGCCGAGCGCCGGGCCCGGATCGAGTCCGGCGAGGAGAAGATCATCGGTGTCAACGCCTTCGAGGGCACCGAGCCCAACCCCCTGACCGCCGACCTGGACACCGCGATCCAGACGGTCGACCCGGCGGTGGAGGCCCGCGTCATCGCCTCGCTGGAGAACTGGCGCGACACCCGCTACCAGCCGCCCTTCAACCACCCGCGCCCCTGCAAGGCGCTGGAGAAGCTGAAGGAGGCCGCGCGCGGCACCGGCAACCTCATGGAGGCCACCCTGGAGTGCGCCCGCGCCGGCGCCACCACCGGCGAGTGGGCCGGGGCGCTGCGCGAGGTCTTCGGCGAGTTCCGCGCACCGACCGGCGTGTCCTCGGCGCCGGTCGCGGTCACCGCCGAGGAGGGCTCGGCCCTCTCCGAGGTGCGCCGCAAGGTGGAGCTGACGGCCAAGGAGATGGAGGTCGGCAAGCTCCGCTTCCTGGTCGGCAAGCCCGGCCTGGACGGCCACTCCAACGGCGCCGAGCAGATCGCCGTGCGGGCCCGCGACGCCGGGTTCGAGGTGGTCTACCAGGGCATCCGGCTCACCCCCGAGCAGATCGTGGACGCCGCCCTCGCGGAGGACGTGCACGCGGTGGGCCTGTCCATCCTGTCCGGCTCGCACGCCCAGCTCGTGCCGGACGTGCTCGAACGGCTCCGTGTGGCCGGTGCCACAGACATCCCGGTGATCGCCGGTGGCATCATCCCGAACGGTGACGCCGAGGAACTGCGGGCCGCGGGAGTGGCCGCGGTCTTCACCCCGAAGGACTTCGACATCACCGGCATCATCGGCCGGATCGTCGACGAGATCCGGTACGCGAACAAGCTCGACCCCCTGGAGGTCCCCGCATGACCACGGTCAACCGTCTCCGCCCCCGGCGTTCCTGCCTGGCGGTCCCGGGCTCGAACCCGCGCTTCCTGGAGAAGGCCCAGGGCCTCCCGGCGGACCAGGTGTTCCTCGACCTGGAGGACGCCTGCGCGCCGCTCGCCAAGCCGGAGGCGCGGCACACGATCGTCAAGTTCCTCAACGAGGGCGACTGGACCGGCAAGACCCGCGTCGTGCGCGTCAACGACTGGACGACCGAGTGGACGTACCGGGACGTCGTGACGGTGGTCGAGGGCGCCGGCCCGAACCTGGACTGCATCATGCTGCCGAAGGTCCAGGACGCCCAGCAGGTCGTCGCGCTCGACCTCCTGCTCACCCAGATCGAGAAGACGATGGGCTTCGAGGTCGGCCGGATCGGCATCGAGGCGCAGATCGAGAACGCGCAGGGCCTGAACAACGTCAACGAGATCGCCCAGGCGAGCCCGCGCGTGGAGACCATCATCTTCGGCCCGGCCGACTTCATGGCGTCCATCAACATGAAGTCCCTCGTCGTGGGCGAGCAGCCGCCCGGCTACCCGGCGGACGCCTACCACTTCATCCTGATGAAGATCCTGATGGCCGCCCGCGCCAACAACCTCCAGGCGATCGACGGCCCCTACCTCCAGATCCGCAACGTCGACGGCTACCGCGAGGTCGCGCAGCGCGCCGCCGCCCTCGGCTTCGACGGCAAGTGGGTGCTTCACCCGGGCCAGGTCGAGGCGTCCAACGAGATCTTCTCGCCCTCCCAGGAGGACTACGACCACGCCGAGCTGATCCTGGACGCGTACGACTACTACACGTCCGAGGCGGGCGGCAAGAAGGGCTCGGCGATGCTCGGCGACGAGATGATCGACGAGGCCAGCCGCAAGATGGCGCTGGTCGTCTCCGGCAAGGGGCGCGCGGCCGGCATGCGGCGCACCGGCAAGTTCGAGATCCCGGAGGGCTGAGCGCCATGCAGTTCGGACGCACCTACGAGGAGTTCGAGGTCGGGGCGACGTACAAGCACTGGCCGGGGAAGACGGTCACGGAGTACGACGACCACCTGTTCTGTCTGCTCACCATGAACCACCACCCGCTTCACATGGACGCCAACTACGCCGAGAAGACGACGGACTTCGGCAAGAACGTGGTGGTCGGCAACTACATCTACTCGCTCCTGCTCGGCATGTCCGTCCCGGACGTGTCCGGCAAGGCGATCGCCAACCTGGAGATCGAGTCGCTCAAGCACGTGGCGCCGACCTTCCACGGGGACACGGTCTACGGCCAGACGACCGTGCTCGACAAGTGGCCGTCCAAGTCGAAGAGCGACCGCGGCATCGTGCACGTGGAGACCAAGGGCTACAAGCAGGACGGCACCCTGGTCTGCGTCTTCCGCCGCAAGGTGATGGTGCCGACCGAGACGTACACCAAGGAGCGCGGCGGCGAACAGCCCGGCCGGCCCGAGCTGAAGGAACAGGGGAAGTAGAGATGAGCCGCCTCGCCCAGACCCACGGCCTCACGGACGTCCAGCGGGAGATCCTCTCGACCGTCCGGGACTTCGTGGACAAGGAGATCATCCCGGTCGCCACCGAGCTGGAGCACCGGGACGAGTACCCGCAGGACATCGTCGACGGGCTGAAGGAACTCGGCCTGTTCGGCCTGATGATTCCCGAGGAGTACGGGGGCCTGGGCGAGTCGCTCCTGACGTACGCCCTGTGCGTGGAGGAGATCGCCCGGGGCTGGATGTCGGTGTCCGGCATCATCAACACGCACTTCATCGTGGCGTACATGCTCAAGCAGCACGGCACGCAGGAGCAGAAGGACCACTTCCTGCCCCGGATGGCCGCCGGGGACATCCGGGGTGCCTTCTCGATGTCCGAGCCGGCGCTGGGCTCCGACGTCTCGGCGATCTCCTCGAAGGCGGTGAAGGACGGCGAGGAGTACGTCCTGAACGGCCAGAAGATGTGGCTGACGAACGGCGGTACGTCCTCGCTGGTGGCCGTCCTGGTGAAGAGTGACGAGGGTCACCCGGACGGCACGGCCCCGCACAAGTCGATGACGACCTTCCTGGTGGAGAAGGAGCCCGGCTTCGGCGAGGTCCGCCCGGGCCTGACCATCCCCGGGAAGATCGACAAGATGGGCTACAAGGGCGTCGACACCACCGAGCTCATCATGGACGGCCTGCGCATTCCGGCCAATCGGGTGCTCGGCGGCGTCACCGGCCGAGGTTTTTACCAAATGATGGACGGCGTCGAGGTCGGGCGCGTCAACGTGGCGGCCCGTGGCTGCGGCGTCGCTCAGCGTGCCTTCGAGCTCGGTGTCCGGTACGCCCAGCAGCGTCACACTTTCGGCAAGCAGATCGCCCAGCACCAGGCCATCCAGTTCAAGCTCGCGGAGATGGCTACCAAGGTGGAGGCGGCGCATGCGATGATGGTGAACGCTGCACGCAAAAAGGATTCGGGCGAACGAAACGACCTGGAAGCGGGGATGGCCAAGTACCTCGCCTCCGAGTACTGCAAGGAGGTCGTGGAGGACGCCTTCCGGATCCACGGCGGGTACGGCTTCTCCAAGGAGTACGAGATCGAGCGCCTCTACCGCGAGGCGCCGATGCTGCTCATCGGTGAAGGCACCGCCGAGATCCAGAAAATGATCATCGGCCGCCGACTGCTCGAAGAGTATCGATTCCAGGGTTAGATGTCCGGATACGGGGTGTTTTCTTGGAGAAGAAGGTCACACCCCGTAGGCAGTGTTCGGCCGCCGACTCGGCTTCCTGGCTTACCCAGTTGCGGCGGGAAGCCGCTACGATCGCCGGAAAGCCGCCGTCCCCCGTCATAGCGCGGCATCATCCGCTACGAAGGTCATCCATGCCCCACAGCCAAACCTCTGCACCTCGCGACAGCCTCGCCGGCGTACGCCTCGCGCGCGGAGCATCGCCGTGGCTTCTGCCGACCGTCGCCACCGCAGCCGTCAGCCTCCTGCGGGCCCGCCGTTCCGGCGCCGCCAAGGCCGTCGCCGTCCCCGCCACCGCGCTCGCGGCGGGGATGCTGTGGTTCTTCCGCGACCCCGAGCGCGAGATCACCCGGGGCCGGGTCATCTCGCCCGCCGACGGTGTGGTGCAGAGCATCATGCCGTGGAAGGACGGCCGCACCCGCGTCGCGATCTTCATGAGCCCGCTCAACGTCCACGTCAACCGCGCCCCGCTGTCCGGCACGGTCACGTCGGTCGAGCACGTACCGGGCGGCTTCGTTCCCGCTTTCAACAAGGAGAGCGAGAACAACGAGCGCGTCGTGTGGCACTTCGACACCGAGCTCGGCGACATCGAGATGATCCAGATCGCCGGCGCGGTGGCCCGCCGCATCGTCCCGTACGTGCCGCAGGGCACCAAGGTCGAGCAGGGCGAGCGGGTCGGTCTGATCCGCTTCGGCTCCCGCGTCGACCTGTACCTGCCGGAGGGCGTAGAGGTGGATGTCGAGGTGGGCCAGAAGACGGTGGCTGGGGTGACTCGAATTGACCGTGATTGATCCACAGACCCAGGCCGGATGGGTGCCGGAGGCCGACGAGGTGGACGACGAGGAGGAGATGCCGCTCTCGCTCCGCCTGTCGATAGCGGACACGCTCACGCTCGGTAACGCGACGTGCGGCTTCATGGCGGTGTACTTCACCACCACCGGCATCCTGATCCCGCACCTCATGGGCAGCGACGAGTCGGGCATGGCCCGGCACAGCGCGGCCACCGCGGTCATCCTGATGCTGTGCGCGGCGATCTTCGACCTGTTCGACGGTCTGGTCGCCCGCAAGCTGCGGTCCTCGCCCATGGGCGCGGAGCTGGACAACCTCTCCGACCTCATCAGCTTCGGCCTCGCACCGGCGTACTTCGTCCTCGTCTACGGCATGGTCGCGGACGACGCCTACCAGCGGGTGGCGGCGGTGGGGGCGATCGTGGTGCTGCTGGCGGTGGTGCTGCGGCTCGCGCGGTTCTCCTGCGTCACCGTCAAGGACGGCACCTTCCAGGGCATGCCGTCGCCGTTCGGGGCGCTGACGGTGGTGTCGATCGTGCTGCTCGAGCTGCCCTTCGTGGCGACGCTCCTGGCCATCCTGGGCACGGCCTGGCTGATGGTGAGCCGCGTCGAGTACCCGAAGCCGCGGGGGCGGCTCGCGGTGGCGATGCTGGCTTGGATCGTCCTGTCGATGGGGCTGCTGGCCGGCTGGGCGTTCGACGCGCCGAGCGGGCAGCTGCTGTTGCAGACGGGATGTGCGTTGCAGTTGGTGATGGGCGCGGTGATTCCCCTGTTCGCCACCGCTCGCAGGGTGAACAATTTCCGTGACAATCGGCGGGAGGCGCGGGCCGCGCAGCTTCCGTGACGTGCGAACGTCGGTAGGGCCCCGGACCCGGGTCGGGTTCGGGGCCCTTCTGTTTGTGCGCGCCCGGCGCCGGTGTCGGCGTCGGCGTCCCTGGGGGCTCCGCCCCCAGACCCCCGGCCCATGCCCACCCACCACCCGACTCGGTGGGGACATGAGTGGCCGTGGTCGGCCCAACCAGTCCGTCCGGCGCTTGAGGGCGAGGCCGTTCAGGCCGAAACGGGGGTCTGGGGGCAGAGCCCCCAGGGTCGGGAATGGGAAGGGGCGGCGGGGGCGAGACTCCCCCTACCCGACGAAGTCCCGCGCGATCGACTCCGCCACCCGCTCCAGGATCGGCCCCGCGTCCGCGATGCACTTCGCGACGTCCGGCTCGACATCCGTCAGCGGATACGCCCGCCGGATCCCCGCCCGCCCCAGCGTCTCCGCCGGCAGGGCGAGGCGCCCGCACACCGCGACGACCTCCTTGCCCGCGGCCCGGGCCGCCGCCGCGACACCCGCCGGCGCCTTCCCGTGCAGGGTCTGCTCGTCCAGCGAGCCCTCCCCGGTGATCACCAGGTCCGCCCGGTCCAGCGCCGGCGCGAAGCCCAGCACGTCCAGCATCACCGCGATGCCGGGCCGGAACCGCGCCCCCAGCAGCATCGCGCCGAAGCCGATGCCGCCCGCCGCGCCCGCGCCCGGCGACGCGGCGTACTCGGCGACTCGCGTGCCCACGCCCTCCGTCCCCTCCAGCACCTTCGCGAAGTGGGCGAGCGCGGCGTCGAGGGCCGTCACGTCGTCCGGCGAGGCGCCCTTCTGGGGTCCGTAGACCGCCGGGGCGCCCTTCGGCCCCGTCAGCGGATTGTCGACGTCACTGGCGAGGACCAGCTCCACGCCCGACAGCCGCGGGTCGAGACCCGACAGGTCGGCCGAGGCCAGCCCCGCGAGGCCGCCCCCGCCCGGCGCGACGGGCTCCCCGTCCGCGTCCAGGAACCGCGCGCCCAGCGCGGCCAGCATTCCGGCGCCGCCGTCCGTGGTGGCGCTGCCGCCGACCCCGAACACGATCGTCCGCGCCCCCGCGTCCAGCGCGGCCCGCAGCAGCTCGCCCGAGCCGTACGTGGACGACGTCAGCGGCGCGAGGACGCCTTCCGGGAGCCGCTGAAGGCCGCTGGCCTCGGCCATCTCCACCACCGCGGTGCCGTCGCGCAGCGCGTACGCCGCCGTCACCTCGTCGCCGAGGGGCCCGGCGACCCGCACCTCCCGGCGTTCGAATCCGGCGGCGACCGCGGCGGCCACCGTGCCGTCGCCGCCGTCGGCGACGGGCAGCGCCTCGACCAGGACGTCCGGCACGACACGGCGCAGTCCGGCCGTGACGCGCTCGGCGACCTCGACGGCCGTCAGCGACCCCTTGAACTTGTCCGCGGCGACGAGCACCCGGCGGGCCCCGTCCACAGCAGCGTCAGCCACCTTGATCTCCCCTTGCTCTCCGAGCCTTGCGCACGTCAAGGCAGTCGCGCCGCTGCGACCCTAACCGGAGGACACCCGCGCCGTCATGCCCTGCCCACACCGTGGAACCGGCCGTGCGCACGTCCCGGGTCTCCCCCGGGCCGCGTCGGGACGGCCCCGGGACCGGGCGCCGGCTCGTTACGCTTCCGGGATGACCACTCCTGACTACGCCACCTACATCGCCGGTCTGCCCCGCGTGCTGGCCGGCTCCGCCGCGGTCTTCAGGGACGCCGGGGGGCGGGTGCTGCTCGTCGAGCCCAACTACCGCGAGGGGTGGGCGCTGCCCGGCGGGACGATCGAGTCCGAGGACGGGGAGACCCCGCGGCAGGGCGCGTGGCGGGAGACCCTCGAGGAGATCGGGCTCGACGTGCGGATCGGACGCCTGCTCACGGTGGACTGGGTGCGCGGTGCGGGCAGGCCGCCGATCGTGGCGTACCTGTACGACGGCGGGGTCCTGGCCGAGGACGACCTCAAGGCGATCCGCTTGCAGGAGGAGGAGCTGCTGTCGTGGCGGCTGGTGCCGCGCGAGGACCTGGGCGGTCTGCTGCTGCCCGCGCTGCACGGCCGGGTGCTGGCCGCCCTGGACGTGCTCGCGGACGGCTCCGGCACGGCGGAGCTGGTCGACGGCGTCCGGGTGGACCGATAACCGTTCGCCGGGCCCGCACCGGCGCCCTACCCTCGACCGCATGACCGGCAAGCCCCTCGTCGCCATCCTCAGCGGTGCAGGCGTCTCGACCGACTCCGGCATCCCCGACTACCGCGGTCCGAACGGGCTGTGGCGGCGTGACCCGGACGCCGAGAAGCTCGTCACCTACGAGTACTACATGGGTGATCCCGAGATCAGGCGGCGTTCCTGGCGGATGCGGCGCGAGACCGCGGCGCTGCACGCCGAGCCGAACGCCGCGCACCGTGCGGTGGCCGAGCTGGAGCGGCGCGGGGTGCCGGTCCGGGTGATCACCCAGAACGTGGACGGCCTGCACCAGCTCGCCGGGGTCTCCGCCCGCAAGGTCCTCGAGCTGCACGGCACCGCGCGCGCCTGCGTGTGCACCGGCTGCCGGGTCCGGGGGCCGATGGCGGACGCCCTCGCCCGGCTCGACGCCGGTGAGGACGACCCGCCGTGCCTGGAGTGCGGCTCCGTCCTGAAGCCGGCGACCGTGATGTTCGGCGAGAGCCTCGACCCGGTGGTGCTGGGCGAGGCGGTCGCCGTCAGCGAGGCGTGCCAGGTGTTCGTCGCCGTCGGCACCAGCCTCCAGGTGCAGCCCGCCGCCGGGCTGGCCGGCGTGGCCGTCGACCACGGGGCCCGGCTGGTCGTCGTCAACGCGGAGCCGACGCCGTACGACGACCTGGCCGACGAGGTCGTCCGGGAGCCGATCGGCACCGCCCTGCCCGAGCTGCTGCGCGGGCTGGGCTGAGCCGCCCCGCCGGGAGGGACGGTCAGAACACCGCGTCCGCCAGGCGGTCGACCTGGTCGGGGTCCGAGGCCCAGCAGTACAGCACGACCTCGTCGGCACCGATGTCCCGGAAGGTGTCGACGGCCGCTTGGATCTCCCGTGCGGTGGTGAGCAGGCCCTTGGTCATGTACTCGGCGCGCCCGGTGAAGGCGTAGTAGTCGCCGAGCGCCCGACGGGCCCGTTCGACCGTGCCGTCCGGGCCGAGGGCGACGCTCGCCTGGGCGACCAGGCGCGGCCGGCCGGGGCGGTCGTGCCTGCGCCAGACCGCCTCGACCTCGCGGAACAGGCCGGCCATGTGGGCGGCGGGCAGCGCGGCGCCGAGGAAACCGTCGCCGAAGCGGCCGACCCGTTCCAGGGCGGCCGGGGCGAAGCCGCCGAACAGCACCTCCGGCCCGCCGGGCGTCGCGGGGCGGGGGCCGATGGGCCCGACGTCCCGGGCGTAGGGCTCGCCCTGCCAGGTCCGGCGCAGGAGGGTCATCTGCTCGTCGAGGCGGCGGCCCCGGCGGTGGAGGTCCATGCCGGCGGCGAGGAAGTCGTCGGCCCGCCCGCCGACTCCGATGCCGAGGGTGAAGCGCCCGCCGGACAGCCGGTCGAGGGTCGCCGTCTGCTTGGCGAGCAGCGCGGTGTTGTGGACGGGCGCGATCAGCACCTCGGTCTGGAGGCGGATGCGGGAGGTGGCGCCCGCGAGGGCCGCGAGGGTGATCAGGGGCTCGGGGTTGTCGTAGACGAGCCGGTCGAGCAGGCCGAGGGTGCTGAAGGCGAGCGCGTCGGCGCGCCGTGCCCAGCTCAGCAGCAGGGCGGGGTCGTCGACGGGAAGGCCGAGGCCGATACGCATGGGGCGCGTGGGATGCATGGGTGCAGTCCTCCGGAGGGCGTGCCGAAAGGGTGGCGCCGCCCCTCCGTGGCTCCGGGCTGCTGTGCGCGGGCCTGCTCCCCATCTGCGGCATCGTTCGGGAGAGCGTGGTCTTCGAAGTTCCGCGAGCGTAACGGGCCCCGTGGCGCGCGGGCAACGCGTTTTCACCCGGAGCCCACGCGTCCCAGCTGTCTGGAACTCCCGCCCGTCTAGAACAGTGCCTCCGGTCCCGCCGCCCCGCGTTCGAAGTCCAGCAGCCGCCGCTTGCGCTCCAGGCCGCCGCCGTAACCGGTGAGGTCGCCGCTCGCACCGACGACGCGGTGGCAGGGGACGATGATGCCGACCGGGTTGCGGCCGTTGGCGAGCCCCACGGCGCGGGAGGCGGCCGGGTTGCCGAGGGCGGCGGCGAGTTCGCCGTAGGTGCGGGTCTCGCCGTAGGGGATCTTCTGGAGCTGTGCCCAGACCGTGCGCTGGAACCGGGTGCCGTTCAGCCGCAGGCCGAGGGTGAAGTCCCTCCGTTCGCCGGAGAAGTAGGCCTCCAGTTGCTCCTCGGTCTCGGCGAAGGGGCGTTCGTCGCGGGCGCCGAAGGTCTCCTCGGGCGGGCGGTGGCGCTGATCGGTCATGTAGAGGCCGCACAGGGCGCCGTCCTCGGCGACGAGGGTGAGTGCGCCGTAGGGGCTGTCGATGACGGTGTGCTGTTTCACGGGTTTCGCTCCGGCTCCTCGAACGGCGAACGGGCTCATACACGCTTGTGCGGGCTCATACGGGCAGGAAGTTGATCGGGTGGTCGTCGGTCGCCCACAGGTACTGGACGGCGTACGCCCGCCAGGGCCGCCAGGCCGCCGCGCGGGCGGTGAGCGCGGCCGGGGTGGAGGGCAGGCCCAGCTCGGCGGCGGCGCGGCGGATGCCGAGGTCGGTCGGCAGAAAGGCGTCGGGGTCGCCGAGGGCGCGCATGGCGATGACGTCGGCGGTCCAGGGGCCGAAGCCCGGCAGGTCGAGGAGGCGGGCGCGGGTCTCGGCCCAGTCGCTCTCGACGCCCGGGTTGACCGAGCCGTCGGCCAGGTGGGCGACCAGGGTGGTGAAGGTGGCGCGGCGGGTCCTGGGCATCGCCAGGGTCTCCGGGTCCACCGCCGCCAGCGCCTCGGTGGACGGGAAGAGGTGGGTGAGGCCGCCCTCGGGGTCGTCCACCGGGTCGCCGTGCGCGGTGACCAGGCGGGCGGCGTGGGTGCGGGCGGCGGCGGTCGAGACCTGCTGGCCGAGCACGGCCCGTACGGCGAACTCGGCCTCGTCCACCGTGCGGGGCACCCGTCGGCCCGGGGCCTTGTCGACGAGCGGCGCGAGCAGCGGGTCGGCGCGCAGCTGGTCGTCGATCGCCACCGGATCGGCGTCCAGGTCGAGCAGGCGCCGGCAGCGGCTGATGGCGACGGTCAGGTCGCGCGGGTCGGTGAGGGTGAGGCGGCAGGCGATGTGGTCGGGCTTGGGGGTGAGGGCCACGATGCCGTGACCGTACGGGAGGCGCAGGGTGCGGCGGTACGCGCCGTCCCGCCACTCCTCCACACCGGGTACGGCGGTGGCGGCGAGGTGGCCGAAGAGGTTGTCGGGGTTGAGCGGGGTGCGGAAGGGGAGGCGGAGGGAGAGGGTGCCGGGGGCCGCGGCGGCCGGGCGGCTCCTGGGTGCGCGGGTGCGCAGTTCGCTCGGGGCGAGGGCGTAGACCTCGCGGACCGTGTCGTTGAAGGCGCGGATGGAGGCGAAGCCGGCCGCGAAGGCGATGTCCGCCATGGGCAGCGGGGTGGTCTCGATCAGCAGCCGGGCGGTCTGCGCGCGCTGCGCGCGGGCGAGGGCGAGGGGGCCCGCGCCCAGTTCGGCGAGGAGCTGGCGCTCGATCTGCCGGGTGCTGTAGCCGAGGCGGGCGGCGAGGCCGGGGACTCCCTCGCGGTCCACGACGCCGTCGGCGATCAGGCGCATGGCGCGGGCCGTGAGATCGGCGCGCCGGTTCCACTCGGGTGAGCCGGGGCTGGTGTCCGGGCGGCAGCGCTTGCACGCCCGGAACCCGGCCTGCTGGCAGGCCGCCGCGCTCGGGTAGAAGGTCATGTTCCCGGGCTTGGGCGGCACCACCGGGCAGCTGGGCCGGCAGTAGATGCCGGTGGTCAGGACCGCGGTGAAGAACCAGCCGTCGAAGCGCGCGTCCTTCGACCGCACGGCGCGCACGCAGCGTTCGGTGTCGGTGTGCATTCCCGTCTGCATGCGTCCAGGATGGCCCCCGGGACGGGTGGGGGCTGGCGGGAATCCGACATGCACGTGCCGCTTGCTGGGCTCTCGCGGATCACTCCGGGCGCCACGCCGACTCGCGCAGCAGCCGCAGGCCGTTCAGGCCGACCAGCACGGTCGAGCCCTCGTGGCCCGCGACGCCGATCGGCAGCGGCAGGTGTCCGACGAGGTCCCACAGGACGAGGACGGTGATGAAGACGCCGGCGACGACCAGGTTCTGGACCACCAGCCGGCGGGCGCGCCGGGAGAGCCGCACGACGGCGGGTACGGTCGTCAGCTCGTCGCGCACGACGACCGCGTCGGCGGTCTCCAGGGCCAGGTCGGAGCCGGCCCGGCCCATGGCGACACCGGCGTGTGCGGCGGCCAGCGCGGGGGCGTCGTTGACACCGTCGCCGACGAAGAGCACCCTGCGCCCGGCCCGCTCCCGCTCCCGTACGGCCTCGACCTTGCCCGCGGGCAGCAGTCCGGCGCGGACGTCGGTGATGCCGGTCGCGTCGGCCACGCGGGCGGCGGCGGCCGCATGGTCGCCGGTGAGCAGGGTGGGGGCGGTGCCGGTGAGGGCGGTGAGCGCGGCGGTGGCCGGGGCGGCGTCGGCACGGAGCCGGTCGGTGAGGGCGAGGGTGCCCAGGAGGGTGCCGTCGCGGGTGACGCGGACGGTGGTCTCGGCGCCGGCGGTGCCCTCGGTGGGATCGGCGCGGCCGACGTGCACCGTGTGTCCGTCGACCACGGCCGTCACCCCGAGGCCGGGAGCCGCCGTGAAGTCGTCCGCGGGCGCGATGCGCAGTCCCCGGGCGCGGGCGGCGGCCACGATCGCGCGGGCCAGCGGGTGTTCGCTGGGGTGCTCGGCCGCGGCGGCGAGGGCGAGGAGGGCGTCCTCGTCGAGGCCGGAGTCGGCGAGGGGGCGTACCGCGGTCACCTCGGGGGTGCCCTCGGTGAGGGTGCCGGTCTTGTCGAGGGCGGCGGTGTCGATCTCGCCGAGGCGTTCCATGGCGACCGCGGACTTGACCAGGACGCCGTGCCGGCCGGCGTTGGCGATGGCCGAGAGCAGCGGCGGCATGGTCGCCAGGACGACCGCGCACGGCGAGGCGACGATCATGAAGGTCATGGCGCGCAGCAGGGCGTCGGTGAGGCCGGCGCCGAAGGCGAGCGGGATGCCGAAGACCGCGAGGGTGGCGACGACCACGCCGACCGAGTAGCGCTGCTCGATCTTCTCGATGAACAGCTGGGTCGGCGCCTTGGTGCGGGACGCCTCCTCGACCAGGGTGACGATCCGGGCGATGACCGAGTCGGCCGGGTCGCGTCCGACGCGGACGCGCAGGGCGCCGGTGCCGTTGAGGGTGCCGGCGAAGACGTCGTCGCCGGGGCGCTTGAGGACGGGCAGGGACTCGCCGGTGATGGTGGCCTGGTCGACCTCCCCGGTGCCCTCGGCGACCGTGCCGTCGGCGCCGATCCGCTCGCCGGGCCGGACCAGGACGAGGTCGCCGACGGCGAGGCCGGCGGTCGGGACGGTCTCCTCGCCGCCGTCCCGCAGGCGGGTCGCGGTGGTGGGCGCGAGGTCGAGCAGGCCGCGCACGGAGTCGGCGGTGCGGGCGGTGGCCAGGGCCTCCAGGGCGCCGGAGGTGGCGAAGATGACGATGAGCAGGGCGCCGTCGAGGACCTGGCCGATGGCGGCGGCGCCGAGCGCCGCGACGATCATCAGCAGGTCGACGTCCAGGGTCTTGCCGCGCAGCGTCCGCAGTCCCTCGAGCGCGGGCTCCCAGCCGCCGGCGGCGTAGGCGACCGCGTACAGCGGGCCGTACGTCCAGGCGGGCGCGGAGCCGAGGTCGAGCGGCAGGGCCACAAGGAAGGCGACGAGGGACACGAGCGCCCAGCGGGCCTCGGGCAGGGCGAGGACGCGGGTGCGGCGGCGGGGCGGCGCCGGGGCGGTGGGCGCGGCCTGCGGAGCGGGGGCGACGGTGGTGGACACGCGGCACACCATACAGGAACACATGAAGACTCATTCATTCGTTCATCTGTTCATGTGCCTCCCGGGGATCCGTCAGGGGGATGCGTAAGATGACCGCATGGGTCACGGAGCCGCCACCACCGCGCAGGACGCCGCCGAGCGGGTGCGCCTGGACGCGGAGAACGTCGCGAAGGTCGCCACGACCCTCCAGGCCCTGTCCACCCCGTCCCGGCTGCTGATCCTGGCCCGGCTGCGCGAAGGCCCGCTGCCCGCCACCGAGTTGGCGGCGGAGGTCGGCATGGAGCAGTCGGCCTGCTCGCACCAGCTGCGACTGCTGCGCAATCTGGGCCTGGTGGTCGGCGAGCGCAAGGGCCGTTCCGTGGTGTACGCCCTGCACGACGACCACGTCGCCGGGCTGCTCGACCAGGCCGTCTACCACGTGGAGCACCTGCGGCTGGGGATCAGCGACGCCGCCGGCTGACGACGCCGCTCCCCCGCTCCCGTCCGGTTACTCCGTCGCCGTCCGCCGCCGTGCGGCCCGCGTCGCGTCACCGACGTCGGTGAGGGGCCGCAGCCGGTAGGTGTACGCGTAGTCCCGGTCGGCGAAGAGCTTGAACTCGTCGTGGGTGTGCGCGCCCCAGCTGTTGTCACCGCCGACGCCCATCTGACGGTAATTCAGGCGCAGGACGACCTCGTCCCTCGGCGTGAGCTGGTAGTCGTGCCGCACGCCGGCCGACAGGTCCTCCGGCGTGAAGTACGAGGCGTTGGCCTCCAGCAGGGGTTCGCCGGAGGCGAGCAGGCCCACGCCGTGGCGGTCGGTGAGCGCGATCCAGCGGACGTCGGTCTTGTTGCCGTTCTCCTGCGGGCGGATGTACGGGGTCCACTGCTCGGCGACGGTGCCTGAGTACAGGCCGACGTCCGTGCCGTCGTTGCGGTCCCAGTGGTTCTCCTCGGGACCGCGGCCGTACCAGTGCACCCGGTCCAGGCGGCGCGGCAGGAACAGCATCGTGCCGACCTCGGGGATGTAGGGCAGGTTCGCGGCGCCCGGACGCAGGGTGTTGTCGACCTTGATCTCGCCGTTGCCGAACACCGTGTAGGTGGTGCCGTAGGCGGACTCGACCGAGGTGGGCAGCGTGCCGGTGACCTCGATCTCGACGGCCCGGTCGCCGAGGGCCCGTACGGCGACGCCGGTGACCTTCCGGCGGGCGCCGGCGTCGCGCCAGGTCTGGTTGCGGGTGTGCTGGCCGTTGCCCTTGTCGTTGTCGGTGGGTGCGCGCCAGAAGCCCGGCACCGGCCCGGAGCTGATCAGGCGGGTGCCCTTCGCCTCGTAGGAGGTGATGGTGCCGGTGCGCTTGTCGACGGTGACCGAGAAGCCCTTGCCGGTGACCCTCACCTCGTCGTCGCGGTCCTCGTGGCGCAGCGCCGGGACGCTCTCCAGACGTGCCGGGGCCGGGGCGGGTGCGCCGCTCTCCAGGGGGAGCTGCTGGCGGGCCACCTCGAATCCGGCCTTCGCCCAGGGGGTGGACTCCTTGGTGGTGAAGGAGAGTTCCAGGAAGTACTCGGCCCCCGGGTCCGGGTCGTGCGGCAGGCGTACGGGGACCACGATGTCCTTCTCCGCGCCCGGTGCCACGTCCAGCTGGTCCCGGGTCAGCCTGCCGCGCCGTACGGTCCTGCCGTCGGCGACGAGTTCCCAGTGGCCGTCGAACTCGCGGAGGGGGGTGAAGAGGTACTCGTTGGTGAGGGTGACCGCGCCGGGGCCGCCGCCGGGGGTGCGGGCGGCGTTGATGGCCTGGTAGACGCG
Organism: Streptomyces coelicoflavus; assembly: GCF_045041415.1. Taxonomy (NCBI): domain Bacteria; kingdom Bacillati; phylum Actinomycetota; class Actinomycetes; order Kitasatosporales; family Streptomycetaceae; genus Streptomyces; species Streptomyces coelicoflavus. The sequence goes on from NZ_CP108218.1 coordinate 1,193,306, forward strand.
TTTGACCTCGGCGGCCTTGCCGGTGTGGCGGCGGTCGGCGGTGACGATGCCGTCCGCGACGAAGGCGCCGTCGTTGGGGTTGTCGCCCCAGTCGCCGCCGTAGGCGAGGAACGTCTTGTCCCCGGGCCGCTTCTTCTCGCTCTTCACGGTGGCGGCGTCGAACCAGAACCGCACGCCGTCGTCGTCGGGGCCGCGGCCGTCGGAGGCCAGTTCGGCGGCGCCGAGGGCGCGGGCGTAGACGCGGGCCCGGCGGATGGTGCCGCTGAACTCGCGCACCTGGTTGTCGGCGTCGGAGGCGAGCGCGAGGGGCGCGGTGTTGCTGCTGGGGCGCCGGTCGGTGGTGCGGGTGGCCCGCACCGTGCCGTCGACGTGGAGGGTCAGGGTCCCGGCGTCGGCGTCGAAGACGCCCGCGAGGTGGTGTTCGCGGCCGGTCCAGTCGTCCGGCACGGTCCAGTTGGCGGTGATCCACTGGCCGTCGGAGTGGATGAAGAACTCCAGGGTCCGGCCGTTCTGCTTCAGCGCGTACTGGGTGTCGCCCTTGGCGATGATCGGCTGGTGGTAGCCCGTCACGTCCGGCGTGATCCAGGCCTCCAGGGTGAGCGAACCGGTGAGGTCCAGGCTGTCGTCGCGTTCGAAGACGGTGATGCCGGACAGGCCCTCGGCGCGGTCGAGGGTGCCGCGGGTGGCGAGGATCTCGCCGCGCAGTCCGGCGGGCCCGGCCTCGGTGAGCAGGGTGCGGGCGGGGACCGGCGTGTAGAGGGACTGGTCGACGAAGTCCCAGATCCAGCCGCCCTGGAGCACGTCGTGGGCGCGCACGACGTCCCAGTACTTCTTGAAGTTGCCGGTCGAGTTGCCCATCGAGTGGGCGTACTCGATCATGACGTACGGCCGGGTGTCGGCGGTGTCCTTCGCGCGCTGCTCGACGCGCTGCGGGCTGTCGTACATCGCCGAGCGGATGTCGCTGATGCCGGGGCGGTCGTCGCCCTCGTACTGGATGACGCGGGTGTCGTCGTAGGAGCGGATCCAGTCGTGCATCGCGGTGAAGGTGGAGCCGCCGCCCGCCTCGTTGCCCAGCGACCAGATGACGACCGAGGCGTGGTTCTTGTCGCGGTGCACCATGTTCTGGGCGCGGGCGACGCAGGCGGCGGTCCAGTCGGGATGGTCGCCGGGGTACTCGCCGCGGATGCCGTGGGTCTCGAGGTTGGTCTCGTCGACGAGGTAGAGGCCGTACTCGTCGGCCAGCTCCAGCCAGTACGGGTTGTCGGGGTAGTGCGAGGTGCGGACGCTGTTCATGTTCATCCGCTTGATGATCCTGATGTCCTCGACCATGTCCTCGCGGGTGAGCGCGGTGCCGCGGGAGGGGTGCATCTCGTGGCGGTTGGTGCCGCGGAAGGACACCGGCTCGCCGTTGATCCGCATCAGCCCGTCCTTGAGCGCGAACTCGCGGAAGCCCACCCGGTGCGACAGGGTCTCGGTCACCTTCCCCGCGGGGTCCCGCAGGCGCAGGACGGCCGTGTAGAGGTTCGGGTGCTCGGCCGACCAGAGCCTGGGCTTCGGGACCGCCTTCGCGGCCCGTACCGTGACGTCCTCCCCCGCGCGGGCCTCGCCGACCTCGACGGGCTGCTGCAACGGCCGGGACCAGACGGCGTGGCCGCGCGCGTCGTAGAGCTGGGTCTCGACGGTGTAGCGGCCGGTGCCGCCCTCGCCGTACGCCCGCACGCTCGCGGTGACGGCGAGTTCGGCGCCGGTGTAGGTGGCGTCGAGCGGGGTGTCCAGCTTGAAGTCGCGCAGGTGCACGGCCGGGGTGGAGTAGAGGTGGACCGAGCGGAAGATGCCGCTCAGCCGGATCATGTCCTGGTCCTCCATCCAGTCGCCGTCGGAGTAGCGGTAGACCTCGACGGCGATCTGGTTGGTGCCCGGCTTGAGGTGGTCGGTGACGTCGTACTCGGAGGGCGTGTAGGAGTCCTCGTCGTAGCCGACCAGTTCGCCGTTGATCCACACGTAGTGCGCGGACTTGACGCCCTCGAAGTGGAGGAAGGTGCGGCGGCCCTTCCAGTCGCGGGGGACGGTGAAGGTGCGCCGGTACTGGCCGACCGGGTTGTAGCGGGTCGGCGCGGCGGGCGGCTGCGGTTCCTCACCGCGGCCGTTGGGGCCCCAGTACGGGTAGGTGATGTTCAGGTAGATGGGGAAGTCGTGGCCGTGCAGCTGCCACACGGACGGGACCGGGATGGTCTCCCAGTCGCCGTCGTCCACGTCGGTGCGGTGGAAGTCGGCGTCCCGGTCCTCGGGGCGGTCGGCGTAGGCGAATTTCCAGGTGCCGTCCAGGCTCAGCCGGTAGGGCGAGCGGGCGCGGTCACCGGCGAGGGCCTGCTTCACGTTCTCGTACGGCGTGAGCGTGGCGTGCGGCGGCTGGGTGCCGAGCCGGAAGACGCCGAAGTCGTTCCACTCCGGGGGCTCGTCGGCCGCCGCTCTCCGTCCGGCCGCCCGCGCGGTGACGGGCGACGCGGAGAGGGCGAGCGCGCCGAGGACGGCGGCCCCGCCCTCCAGGAGGCGGCGGCGGCTGACGACCGGGCGGGGCGGACGGGCCGGGGACTGGGCGGGGGACGCGGGCGAGTGCGGCATGACCGTGGCCTTCCGTGGGCATCGGGGGCGGCTCAACACACGGTGCTTCGACGGTGGTTGACGGTGGGGCGGATCTCAACTGCCGGTGACGCGGTGACTACTGGATCAGGGTCACCCTAGGACTCGAACAGAACCGAATCAATTATCCCGTCGGAGTTTGTTTGTTCCTGATGGGCGGCGGCGTACCGGGACGACCGGTCGGGAATCCTGGACCCTTGGGGCAACCAGGACTGCCCCGGGAGCCCCTGACGGGGACTCGCCCACCACGTAACGTCCTGGCGTGAACCTGTGGACTTCCCTGGAGCCCGCGTCCGCGACGGTGGACCCCGGCAGCAGTACGCGTGTGCGCCTGCGCGTGCGCAATACCGGTGACGTGGTGGACGAGTACCGGTTCGAGCCCGTCGGGGACGTGGCTCGCTGGACGACGGTGGAGCCGCAGACCCTGCGCCTGTATCCGGGGACGACCGGCACCGTCGAGCTGACCTTCGCCCCGCCGCGCACACCGGACGCGACGGCGGGACCGAACCCCTACGCCGTGCGGATCACGCCGACGGAGCATCCGGACGCGGTGACCGTCCCGGAGGGCAACCTCACGATCACCTCGTTCACCGAAGTGCGGGCCGAGTTGGTACCGCCCACGGTGAAGGGGCGGTTCCGGGGCCGGCCCCGGCTGGCGGTGGACAACCTCGGCAACACGAAGGTGACGGCGTCGGTCGCGGGCAGCGACACCGGCGACCACCTGTCGTACGAGATCCGGCCGTCGAACGTGCAGATCGAGCCGGGGCGTGCGGCGTTCGTGGAGACGACGCTGAAGCCGAAGCAGGTGATCTGGTTCGGGTCGAAGGAGGAGCGGCCGTACACGCTGGCGGTGAGGCGCTCCGGGGTCGATCCGACCGACGTCGAGGGCACGTATGTGCAGCGCGGGTTCCTGCCGCGCTGGCTGGCGACGTTCTTCGGGATCTTCGTGGCGCTGGCCATCGCGTTCGTGATGATCTGGATCGCGTACAAGCCGCAGGTCCGCAGCAGCGCCACCGAGCGGACCCAGCAGGCGGGCGCCGCACTCGCCCCCAGTCCCAGCGCCAGCCCCGAGACCCTGCCCAGCAGCGCCGAGTCCGCGCCCGTCGAGCAGCCGCAGGCGGAGCAGCCGGCCACGCGGGAGCCGAAGGACGACGGAGGCGGCGGAGGCGGAGGCGGCGGCGAGAAGGCACCGGCGCCCGGCAAGTCCGAGAAGGAGTCCTCGGGCGGGGGCGACAAGGAGAAGCAGGAGCCCGAGGCCCCTGAGACCGTCGCCCCCGGCACCACCATCTACGGGCACGCCTCGAACCGCTGCATCGAGGTGGCGGGCCACAAGTGGCGGGACGGCGCGCCGCTTCAGATCGCGGACTGCACCGGCAAGAACTGGCAGAAGTGGGACTTCCGTCCCGACGGCACCATCCGGTCGCTGGGCCTGTGCATGGACGCGACCTGGGGCGGCACGGCCAACGGCACCGTGGTCCAGGTGGCGGTGTGCAGCGGCAACCCGGCGCAGCAGTTCATCCTGGCCGGGCCCAAGGACCTGGTCAACGTGCAGGCCAACAAGTGCGTGGACGTCGTGGACGGGAAGACCGGGAACGGCGCGAGGCTCCAGCTCTGGGAGTGCGACGGCAAGGACGACCAGAAGTGGAGCACCCGCTGACGTACCCCGGCCGCCCTCGGCTCCGGGACGGGAGGGGTCAGTGCTCCGCCGGGGAGGTCAGGGAGGCCCATTCCGCGGTGCGGTCGCACCAGCGGTCCAGCAGGACACGGTCGTGGCCGACGGCCAGCAGCCCCGCCCCGGTGCCGGCCCGGTAGTCCTCCACCACCCGGACCAGGGCGGCCGTGGTCGAGGCGTCGAGCATCGCGGTCATCTCGTCGCACACCAGCCAGCGCGGGCGCAGCACCAGGGCGCGGGCGAGGCAGGCGCGCTGCAATTGGCCGTCGCTGACCTCGTGCGGGCGCCTGGTCAGCAGGTCGGCGGTCAGTCCCACGCCGGCGGCCAGCTCGGCGACCCGGCCGGCGGCCTCGTCCCGGCGTCCGGTGGCGCGCAGGGGCTCGGCGACCAGGTCGGCCAGGGTGAGCCGGGGGTCGGCGGCGAGACGGGGCTGCTGGAAGACGACGCCGAAGGCGGTGCGCAGGTCGCGCGGGGCGCGGTGCCGCCAGTGCCGTACCGGCGTGCCGTCGAGGTGCAGGGCGCCCGCGTCGGGCCGGTGCAGCAGGGCGGCGACGCGGGCGAGGGTGGACTTGCCGCAGCCGCTGGGACCGAGCAGTCCGACGGCCTCCCCCGGCGCCACGGACAGGGAGACGTCCCGGAACACGGGCGCTCTCCTGTCGTATCCGGCGGTGACGGTCAGCAGTTCAAGCACGGTCGACGGCCTCCGTGAGCGCGGCGTGCGGATGGTGGCAGGCCACCGCGCGATCCGGCGGGGGCAGGACGGCGCAGGCGTCGGTGGCCCGGTCGCAGCGGGCGGCGAAGGCGCAGCCGTCGGGGAGGGCACCGAGTTCGGGCGGCAGGCCGGGGACGGGGGTGAAGGCACGGTCGGGCAGCGCGTCGAGCAGACCGCGGCTGTAGGGGTGGCGCGGGCCGGGGGCGCCGAAGAAGGTCCGGGCGTCGGCGAGTTCGACGATGCGGCCGGCGTACATGACGGCGATGCGGTCGGCGACGCGCTCGGCGGCGGCCAGGTCGTGGGTGATCATCAGCAGGGCGCGGCCCGCACCCTTGTCGACATGTCGCCTCAGCTCGTCGACCGTGCGGTCCACCAGGTCCCGGTCGAGCCCCGTGGTCGGCTCGTCGGCGAGCAGCAGCGGGGCGTCGCCGACGAGGGCGAGGGCGGTGGCGGCGCGCTGGGCGAGGCCGCCGGAGAGTTCGTGCGGATGGCGGTCGAGGTGGTCGGGCGGGAACGCGGCGCGCGCGGCGGCGGCCTCCGCGGCCTCGCGCAGGGCCGTGCGGCCGCCCCGGACGCCGGTGAGTTCCGCGACCGTCTCCTCCAGTTGCGAGCGCACGGTGCGGACCGGGGTGAGGTGGGCGGCCGGGCTCTGCGGGACGAGGCCGATCAGCCGGCCCCGTACGGTGCGGGCGAAGGTCCGCTCGTCGGCGGCGAGCAGGTCGAGGTCGCCGAGGAGCGCGCGGCCCGCGGTCTGGGCGTTGCCGGGCAGCAGCCCGAGCAGCGCGGAGGCGAGGACGGACTTGCCGCAGCCGCTCTCGCCGATCAGGGCGAGGCACTCGCCGGCCGCCACGTCGAAGCGGGCGTCGGTGACGGCGGCGACGCGGCGCCCGCCCGGCATGCGGAAGCGCACCGACAGACCGTGCACCGACAGCACGGGGGACACCGACGGCACGGCGGGCACCGACGGCACGGGGGCTCGCTCGGTCACAGCATCAGCTCCGATCGCCGGCGCGGGTTGATCCGCTCCCGCCAGGCGCCCGCGAGTCCGGCGACGGCGAGGGTGGGCACGATGATGAACAGGCCGGGGAAGAGGGTGGGCCACCACTGCCCGGCCAGCAGCGAACCCCGCGCCTCCTGGATGAGGTTGCCGAGGCTCGCCGTGTGGGTGGGCAGACCGAGCCCGAGGAAGGACAGCGCCGACTCGTGCCACATGGCGTGCGGCACCATCAGTACGGCGGCCAGCGCGGCCTGCGGCAGCACGCCCGGCAGCAGATGCCGTACGGTCACCCGCCACCGGGAGGCGCCGCCGGAGACCGCCGCGTCGATGTGGGGGCGGGCGCGCAGGGACAGCACCTCGGCGCGGACGATGCGGGCGGTGGACAGCCAGTGGGTGAGCGCGACGGAGGCCACCACCGGCCAGACGCCCGGCCGGAACATGGCGACGATGAAGATGCCCATCAGCAGGTGGGGCACGGAGGACAGGGCGTCGACGACCCGCATCACGCCACGGTCGACCCAGCCGCCGAACGCCCCGGCGGCGGCGCCCACGGCGGTGCCGACGACCGTCGCGGTCAGGGCGGCCGCCACCCCGACGAGCAGGGAGACGCGCAGGCCGTACACGCAGCGCAGCAGCAGGTCGCGGCCGACGTCGTCGGTGCCGAAGGGGTGCGCCCAGTCGGGGGCTCGCAGCTTGGCGGCCAGGTCGACGGCCTGCTGGTCGAGCTGCACCAGCGGCGGCACGAGCAGCACGGCGAGCACGGTGACGGTCAGCAGCGCGGCGGAGGTGCGCAGGCGCAGGGTGCGGGTGGAGCGGCGGTCGCCGCCGGCGGCCCGCCACGCGGTGCCGGTCTTCTCTCCGACGGCGTCAGCCATGACCATCACATCTCATTCAGCTTCACCCTCGGGTCGAAGAGTCCGTAGAGCAGGTCGGCGAGCAGGTTGCCGGCGAGTACGGCGGCGGTGGCGAGCACGGTCAGGGCGGCCAGCAGCGGGAAGTCGACGGCGGTGGCCGCCTCGACGGTGGCGGCGGCGATGCCGGGCCAGCTGAAGACGCTCTCCACCAGCAGGGCCCCGGTGATGAGTTCGGGCACCCGGGAGCCGATCAGGGTGAGCACGGGCAGCAGTCCCGAGCGCAGGGCGTGCTGGAGGAGGACCGTGCGCTCCCGCAGGCCGCGGGCCCGCGCGCCGCGCACCGGGTCCTCCGCGAGCGCGTCGCCGACGCCCTGGCGCACGTAGAGGATGAACCAGGGCAGTTGGGAGACGGCGAGCACCCCCGCGGGCAGCACGATGTGGCCGGCGACCTGCCCCGCGGTGACCTGTTCGCTGGCGGTGTCGGTGAGGCCGCCGGCGGGCAGCACGTCCCACTGGAGGGCGAACAGCCACACGGCGAGCAGCGCGATCCAGAAGACCGGCGCCGCCTCCAGGGTGTACGCGAGGGAGGTGATCGCCCGGTCGGGCATCGAGCCGGGCCTGCGGGCGGCCAGCACGCCGAGGAGCGTGCCGACGGTGACCGCGACGGCGAAGGCGACGGCGCACAACAGGGCGGACCAGACGAGGCGTTCGCCGATGACCTGGGTCACGGGCTGCCGCAGCACGCTGGAGTGGCCGAAGTCGCCGGTGAGGGCGTCGGTCAGCCAGTGCCACCAGCGGACGACGAAGGACTGGTCCACGCCGAGGTTCTCGCGCAGCCGGTCCAGGGTCTCCTGGTCGGCGCCGAGCGCGGCGGTACCGGCGTACGCCTTGACGGGGTCGAAGGGGGAGGCGGCGGCGATCGCGAACACGCCGAAGGTGACGACGAGGACGACGGGCACGGCGAACAGCGCCCGCCGCCCCGCGAGGCGTGCCATCGCACCCCAGGGCAGCCGCCGGACGGTTCCGGTCACTTCTTGGGCTGCCAGTCCTCGATGTTCCACCAGGGCCCGCTGGCGAAGCCGTGCTCGTGCGGCTCCAGTTGGGTGGTCAGCCCGTCCCAGCGGTCGGCGAGGACGTAGAGGTGGTCGATGTGGGTGAGGAAGGTGTAGCCGGGGTCGTCGACGAGGGCCTGCTGGATCCTGTCGTAGGCGGCCGCGCGCTTCTCCGGGTCCTGGCTGCGGCGCCCGGTGTCGAGCGCCCGGTCGACGGCCGGGTTGTCGTAGTGGGCCATGTTGTTGAAGCCGTCGCCGGCGAGGGAGGAGTGCAGCAGGGTGTAGAGGCCGAAGTCGGGGTCGCCGACGCTGCCGAAGCCCGCCATGACCGCGTCGGTCTTCATCCGCGGCTCGATGACCTCCCAGGTGGCGCCCTCGACCTTCACCTCGATACCGGCCTTCTTGGCGTCGGAGGCGTAGGCGAGCGCGTGGTCCTGGCGGACCTTGTCGCCGGAGGGGTAGTACAGGGTGAACGACGCGCGCTGTCCGTCCTTGGCGCGGACCCCGCCGGAGCCGGGCTGCCAGCCGGCCTCGTCCAGGATGCGCTTCGCCTTCCCGAGGTCGTGCGGGCGCTCGATGCCGCGCTCGTACCAGGGGTCGTCGACGGGCAGCGGTCCGTACGCCGGGCGGCCCGCGCCGCTGAGGATCTTGTCGACCATGGCCTGGCGGTCCACGGCGGCGTCCAGGGCCCTGCGGATCGCGCGGTCGCCGGTGACCTTGCCCGCGGTGGGCAGGGTGACGGCCCGGAAGTCGTAGGACCTGGCCCGGTGGGTGCGCCTGCCGTCGTCCTTGTCGAAGGTGGCGGCGAGATTGGGCGGCAGGACGGCGCCGTCGAGGTCGCCGGAGCGCAGCCGGGTGGCGCGCACGTTGTCGTCGGCGATGATCGCCATGGTGAACGACGTCACGGCGGGCTTGCCGCCCCAGTAGTGCGGGTTGGCCTTGAAGGCGAGCTTCTCGCCCTTGCTCCAGTTGGTGAGCACGTACGGTCCGGTGCCGACCGGCTCGGTGTTGAAGTCGCCGGTGTTCGGGTCCTGTTCGCCCGCGATGTGCTCGGGGACGATGGGCAGGACGGTGCGGGCGGCGAAGGGCGCGTAGGGGTACTTGAGGGTGAAGACGACGGTGCCGTCCCCGCTCGCGCGGACGGCCTCGATCGCGTCGAGTTCGCTGCGGGCCGTGTTGTTGGTCTTCTCGTCGAGGACGGTGCGGTACGTGTAGACCACGTCGTCGGCCGTCAGCGGTTCGCCGTCGCTGAACTTCACGTCGTCGCGCAGGGTGTACGTGTAGGTCCGGCCGCCGTCGGTGATCTCGGGCAGGGCGGTGGCGAGCGCCGGCCTCAGTTCCAGGTCGGTGTCGCGGGCGAGCAGCCCGTCGAAGATCTTGGAGTTTCCGTCCTTGCCGTAGCCGAGCAACGGGCTGAGGGTGTCCGGCTCCGAGGCCACCCCGATCACGACGGACCCGGACGCCCCGCCGTCGCCGTCCTTCCCTCCGTCCGAGGGTGCGGAGCAGGCGGCCGCACCGGCGGCGAGCGCCACCGCGGCGGCGGCACTCCGTATCGGAAGGCTCCGGTCGCTCCGGCCGCGCGATCGGGTCCAACGGGTCCAACGGGTCCGACGGGTCCAACGGGTCCGACGGGCTGTCATGTCTCCCCCACACTTGTTGTCGATGCGCGGCTATTGCACATCACTCGCAATAAAGCGTCAAGCCAGGTGGGAAGCGTGCGTCGGCGAAAACCCGGCTGCCCCGCCCCGGACCGGTCGGGTAGCGTGCGGGTCATGACGAGTCCCGTGTCGGACAGGGTGGGGGCTTTCGGTCACGCCGTCAGCCCCCAGACCCCCTGAGTCCGTAACCCCGGTCGCCGCGCCGTGTCGCGCGCGGCCCGACGGGCGTACCTTCCTGGGCCGGCGGTGGTGACGAGATGCCTCCTCGCACTTTCCTCACCCCGGAGCCGACTCGATGCTGCCCCTCCCCCTCTATCTGCTCGCCCTGGCGGTCTTCGCCATGGGCACCTCCGAATTCATGCTCGCCGGACTGGTGCCGGACATCGCCGCGGACCTCGGCGTCACCGTCGGTACCGCCGGAACGCTCACCTCGGCCTTCGCCGTGGGCATGGTCGTCGGGGCCCCGCTCATGGCGGCGCTCGGCCGCGGCCTTCCCCCCAGGTCGAGTCTGCTCGGCTGCGTTCTGGTCTTCCTGGCCGCCCACGCCGCGGGCGCCGTCGCCTCCGACTTCGCGTTCCTCTTCGCGACCCGGGTGGTCGCGGCGCTGGCCAACGCCGGTTTCCTGGCCGTGGCGCTGACGACGGCGGCCACCCTGGTCCCGGCGGACCGGAAGGGCCGTGCGCTCGCCGTCCTGCTGTCGGGCACGACGGTGGCCACGATCGCCGGTGTGCCCGGCGGTTCGCTGCTCGGCGCCCTGCTCGGCTGGCGGGCCACGTTCTGGTCGGTGGCCGCGCTCTGCCTGCCCGCGGCACTGGGCATCCTCACCGGCATCCCCAAGCGCCCCGCACGGCAGGACGCGGCCGACGCCCCGCCGCCGCTGCGTACGGAACTGGCCCGCCTCCGCGACCCGGGGCTGCTGCCGGTCATGCTGCTCGGCGCCCTGGTCAACGCGGCGACCTTCGCGAGCTTCACCTTCCTCGCCCCCGTCGTCACCGGCACCGCGGGACTGGGCGAACTCTGGGTCCCCGTCGCGCTGGTCCTCTTCGGCGCCGGGTCCTTCGCCGGCGTCACCGTCGCCGGCCGGCTGGCCGACCGGTGCCCGGGGGCGGTCGCCGCGGTCACCGGTCCGCTGCTGCTCCTCGGCTGGCCGGCCCTGGCCGTACTGGCCCACCGTCCCGTCGCGCTGCTGCCCCTGGTGTTCGTGCAGGGCACGCTGTCGTTCGCCCTGGGCGCCACGCTGATCACCCGGGTCCTCTACGCGGCGTCGGGTGCCCCGGCCATGGCCGGCTCCTACGCCACCGCCGCCTTCAACGCCGGCGCCGCCGCGGGCCCCTTCCTCGCCGGGGCGACCCTCGGCACGGCGGCCGGTGAGCTGGGGCCGCTGTGGGTGAGCGCAGGGCTGGTGGCCGTGGCACTGGCCGTCGGGGTACGAACGCGGGCGGCCCTGGCCGGGACACCTGAACGCCGGCTCCGGTGAACTCCACGAGGGCCGAGGACTGCCACGGGGAAACTCAACCGGCGCTCGTGGACGGCCGCTTGCGTCTGATACCCCGCCTCGTGCTGCTGGGCCGGAGCGTCAACGAGCGGCCTGCGCGGCGAAGGCCTCGTGGGCCCGGTCGTCGAAGAGGACGAACCTGACCTCCTCGACGGACGTGTCGGCGTCCCGCACCGTCTCCACGGCGATGCGGGCCGCGTCGTCGAGCGGCCAGCGGTAGACGCCGGTGGAGATGGCCGGGAAGGCGACGTCGCGGGCGCCCAACTCGTCGGCGACGCGGAGGGCCTCGCGGTAGCAGGAGGCGAGGAGGCCGGAGCGGTCCTCGGTGGTGCTGTGCACCGGGCCGACCGTGTGGATCACCCAGCGCGCGTCCAGGTCGCCCGCGGTGGTGGCGACCGCACGGCCGGTGGGCAGGCCCTTGTCGAGGTGTCCGGCGCGGAGCCGGCGGCACTCCTCGAGGATCGCGGGGCCGCCGCGCCGGTGGATGGCGCCGTCGACGCCGCCTCCGCCGAGGAGGGAGGAATTGGCGGCGTTGACGATCGCGTCGGCGTGCTGGCGGGTGATGTCGCCCCGGACCAGGGTGATGGTGGGCATGGGAGTGGTCCTCGCTCGGTTCGGCTCGGTTCCGTTCCGGGGTCAGGTCTGACGGAGTCTGCGCCACACGGCCTTCGCCGCGTTGTGGCCCGACATGCCGTGCACGCCGGGGCCCGGAGGCGTGGCCGACGAGCAGATGAAGACGGCCGGGTGGGGGGTCGAGTAGGGGAAGAGGGAGAGCTTGGGGCGCAGGAGGAGCTGGAGGCCGTTGACCGCGCCGGAGGAGATGTCGCCGCCGACGTAGTTGGCGTTGCGGGCGGCGAGTTCGGGCGGCCCCGCGGTGGCGCGGGCGAGGACGCGGTCGCGGAAGCCGGGGGCGAAGCGCTCCAGCTGGCGTTCGATCGCGTCGGTGAGGTCGCCGGTCCAGCCGTTGGGGACGTGGCCGTAGGCCCAGAAGACGTGTTGGCCGGCCGGGGCGCGGCCGGGGTCGACGACGCTGGGCTGCACGGTGATGAGGAAGGGCCGCTCGGGGGCGCGGTCGGTGCCGGAGGCGGCGTCCAGGGCGGCACCGATCTCCGCGCTGTCGGCGCCGATCTGCACGGTGCCCGCGCCGCGCGGTTCCTCGGCCGTCCACGGCACGGGGCCGTCCAGCGCGTAGTCGATCTTGAAGACGCCCGGGCCGTACCGGTAGTTCGCGTAGTGCTGGCCGAGACCCGCGATGCGCGCCAGGGCCGTGGGCGAGGTGTCGAAGACGTACGCCCGCGCGGGCGGCAGGTCGTCGAGGCGCTTGACCTCGTAGTCGGTGTGGACGGTGCCGCCGAGGTCGCGGAGGTACGCGGCGAGGGCGTCGGAGATCGACTGGGAGCCGCCGCGGGCCACGGGCCAGCCCCGGGCGTGCGCGGCGAGGGCGAAGACCAGGCCTATGGCCCCGGTGGCGAAGCCGCCGAGCGGCGCCATCACGTGCGCGACGAGCCCGGCGAAGAGGGTCTTGGCCTTCTCGTCGCGGAAGCGGCGCATCAGCCAGGTCGACGGGGGCAGGCCGACCAGTCCGAACCGGGCGAGGGTGACCGGGTCGCGGGGCAGCGCGGTCAGCGGCAGGGACATGAAGTCGCGGGCGAGCGTGTCCCACCTGGGCAGGAAGCGCTCGACCAGTCTGCGGTAGGTGCCCGCGTCGCGCGCTCCGAAGGAGGCGGCCGTCTCGCCGACCGACCGGGACAGGACGGCGGCCGTGCCGTCGGGGAAGGGGTGCGCCATGGGCAGCTCGGGGTGCAGCCACTGAAGGCCGTACCGCTCCAGGGGGAGGCCGCGGAAGGCCGGGGAACTGATGCCGAGCGGGTGCGCGGCCGAGCACGGGTCGTGGCGGAAGCCCGGCAGGGTCAGCTCCTCGGTGCGCGCTCCGCCGCCCACGCTGTCCCTGGCCTCGAACACGGCGACCGAGAAGCCCCGGCGGGCCAGCTCGACGGCAGCGGTCAGTCCGTTCGGCCCCGCACCCACTACGACGGCATCGAGCATCGACGGCACCTTCGGACCCCTTCGTCAGCCGATGGCCACTCGGGATCAGGATAGGCCCGCGGTCCGACAGCGCGCGGTCGCGGGTGCGCCGGGGTTCAGGCCGCCGCCGCGGCGCGGAACGTGCTGGGGCTCTGGCCCCTGTGCCGTTTGAAGGCGGCGCTGAAGCCGAAGGCGTCGGCATAGCCGACGGACCTGGCGATCTGGGCGATGCTGAGGTCGCTGTCGGCCAGCAGTGCCTCGGCGTCGGCCATCCGGCATTCGGTGAGGTAGGCGAGGGGCGGGCGGCCCATCAGCTCGGTGAAGCGCTTGGCGAACAGCGCCCGGGAGACGCCCGCCCGACCGGCGAGCGACGCCACCGTCCAGGACTCGGCGGGCCGGCCGTGGAAGGCGTGCAGGGCGGGGCCGAGGACCGGGTCGGCCAGGCCGCGGTACCAGCTGGGCGCGTCGGCACCGGCCTGGTCGAACCAGTTGCGCAGCGTGCAGACCAGGGCCCAGTCGAGGAGCCGGTCCATCAACGCCTGGGAACCGGCCGTGAGCCGCGCGGCGTCGGCCGCGGCCGTCTCCAGCCAGGCGCAGACCTCGACGTCCTCGTGGATGACCAGGACGGGTGGCAAGGTGCGCAGGAGCCGTTCGTGGCGGTGGCCGGAGGCGCGGTACGCGCCCACGATCAGCGCGGTCGCCCCGTCCGGATCGGTGCCCCAGCGGATACCGCCGAGTTCCTGGGCGGTGCACTCGGGATCCGTGGTGAAGCACGCGATCTCGTACTCGGTGTGCGGGCGGTCGACCGTGGCCGGAAGGTCGGCGAGGAGGAACGGCGCGGGGCCGCGGACGAGAGCCGTGTCGCCCACGCCGACCGCCCGGCGGGTGCCGTCGGGCAGCAGCAGGGTGCCGCCGCCGCGCAGCACGCTGACCATGGTGAGCGGCGCGCCGTCGGTGAAGCGGATGGTCCAGGGCGCCGTCAGTACGGCGTGGCTGACGACCGAACCCTCGGCCCGGATGCCGCTCAGCAGTGAACTCAGGGGATCCACGCCGGTCATCGTAGACGATCTCTTATGTTTCGGAGACTTTCTCCCATGGATCATCCACATGGCCGCGGCTGTACTGGACTCGTCGCATTGACCGAGACCAGCCGGGAGACCCCGTGACGCAGCACAGCGGCAACGCCAGGACCGCCCTCGTGGTGGTCGCGCACCACCGCGCCGATTCCCTCACCGCGCACACCGCCCGTCGTACCGCCGACCGGCTCGCGGCCGCCGGGTACCGTGTCGACCTGCTCGACCTGCACGCCGAGGGCTTCGACCCGCGGATGAACCCGGCGGACCAGCCGGACTGGGGCGACCGGGAGAAGGCGTACTCGGACGAGGCACGGGCCCACATGCGGCGCGTTCTCGACGCCGACGTGGTCGTCGCCGTCTTCCCCGTGTACTGGCAGAGCGTGCCCGCCCTCCTCAAGGGATGGATCGACCGGGTGTGGAACTACGGCTTCGCCTACGGCCGCAGCAAGCCGCGCCTGGCGGGCAAGCGCATGCTCTGGCTGGGCCTGGCCGGTGCCACCGCCGACGATCCGATCACCGAGGCGATGCACTCCGTGCTGGAGACCAACCTCAGCGAGGGCATCGCCTACTACTGCGGCTTCTCCCACTCGGTGGTCGGTCTGCTCACCGACGCCGAGGACCGCCCGCAGCGCGTCGACGCCGAGGGCAACCTGCTGGTCGGCCACGCGGTCACGGGCGCCGAGCGGGAGGCGCAGTACGCGGGCTTCGACCGCCGTGCGCGGGAGATCGTGGAGAAGTTCCTCGCCACGGAGTCGCTGGCGGCCTGACGGCCGGTGCTCCAGGGCACGGGGGCGCAGCAAACCGCCGTCGTCCGCTTCTCGTACGGAGGGCGCCCTCCTCCGGAGATCAGGCCTCGCCCGAGAGCAGGGCCACCACCCGCCGGGCCGTGGCCGTGTCGCGGGCGGCCGTGAACGGCAGGTCGTTGCCCCCGGTGATGCGGAAGGGCTCGCCCGTGCGGGTCAGGTGGGAGCCGCCCGCCTCCTCGACCAGGAGCAGGCCGGCCGCGTGGTCCCACGCCGCCTCCCAGGAGAAGGCGGTGGCGTCGGACTCGCCCCTGGCGACCGCGAGGTACTCCAGGCCGGCCGAACCGCAGGGGCGGGGGGCCACGCCCGGGGTGCGCAGGGCGAGCAGGTCGCGCTTCTGCTCGTCCGTCGTGTAGTCCGGGTGGGAGGTGGCCACCCGCAGCTCACGGCCGGGCTCGGGCGGCCCGGCGTACAGCCGCTCACCGTCCAGGAAGGCGCCCTTTCCGCGTACGGCCGTGGCGATCCGGTCGGTGGCGGGGGCGTAGGTCCAGGAGGCGTGCACGACGCCGTGGTGGGCGAGGGCCACCAGCGTGCAGAAGCCCTCCTCGCCGCGCACGAACTGCCGGGTCCCGTCGACCGGGTCGATGATCCACACCGGTGCCTCGCCGCGTATCGCCCCGTACGACGCCGGGTTCGCGTGCACCGCCTCCTCGCCGACCACCACCGAGCCCGGCAGCAGACCGGCCAGGATCTCCGTCAGGTACAGCTCGGCCCTGCGGTCGGCGTCCGTGACCAGGTCGTGCGGGCCCGCCTTCTGGTCCACCTCGTGGGCCGCGAGCCGGCGCCAGCGCGGCATGATCTCCTGGGCGGCGGCCTTGCGGACGGCCGCCTCCACCTCGTCGGCGTACCGGGCGAGAAACTCGTCGATGGTTTCGTTGTTCTCGATCACGGCTCCATGAGAGCACGCGCCACTGACAATCCCCACCCGGATGGTGTACTCCAGGTGGAATCGACACGAACACCCGGTGCGCGCGTGCGTGGGCGGGCCGGCCGCGCGGCCGGCGTGCCGCGCCGGTCAGCGGCCCACCGCGTAGCCCTGCATGCCGCGCGGGTTCGCCGCCGCCGACAGCACACCCGTGGCCGGGTCGCGCGCGACGGCGCACAGACGGCCCTCCGACCACGCCTCCCCCACCGTCACGTCGTGCCCGCGGCGCCGCAGCTCCTCGACGACCTCCGCCGGCATGCGGGACTCCACGGTGACCGAGCCCGCCCGCATGCCGCGGGGGAAGAAGGAGCCGGGGAAGCTGTCGTTGTGCCAGTTCGGGGCGTCGATCGCGCCCTGGAGGTCGAGGCCGCCGCGCACCCGCGCGCGCAGCGCGACGGCCAGGAAGAAGTGCGTCTGCCACTGGTCCTGCTGGTCGCCGCCGGGGGTGCCGAAGGCCATGACCGGGACTCCGTCGCGCAGGGCGATGGACGGCGTGAGCGTGGTGCGCGGGCGGCGGCCCGGCGTGAGCGAGTTGGGCAGGCCCTCCTCCAGCCAGGTCATCTGGAGCCGGGTGCCGAGCGGGAAGCCCAGTTCGGGCACGACCGGGTTGGACTGGAGCCAGCCGCCGCTGGGCGTGGCCGAGACCATGTTGCCCCAGCGGTCCACGATGTCGAGGTGGCAGGTGTCGCCGCGGGTGCCCCCGTCGGCGGCGACGTCCGGTTCGCCCGGCACCGGGGACGTCGGGCTCTTGGCGACCGTCGGCTCGCCGACCCCGAGGGCGTCGAGGCCCTCCCCCTCCACGGCCGCGCTGAGGGCGTGCGCGGCGAGCCGCGGGGCGCGCCCGCCGGGTGCGCCGGGTCGCAGCTCGAAGGACGCCTTGTCGCCGACGAGTTGCCGCCGCTGCGCGTTGTACGCCGGGGACAGCAGCTCGCCGAGCGGCACGCGGTCCGCGCCGTCCGCGTCGCCGTACCAGGCCTCCCGGTCGGCCATGGCGAGCTTGCAGCCCTCGACCAGCAGGTGGACGTAGTCGGCGGAGCCGTGTGCGGGCAGCTCGGGCGGGAGCAGGGCCAACTGCTGGAGCAGGACCGGGCCCTGGCTCCACGGACCGGCCTTGCACAGGGTCCAGCCGTTCCAGTCGTAGGTCGCGGGCGCCTCGTAGTGGGCGGACCAGCCGGCGAGGTCGGCGCCGGTCAGGGTGCCGGTGTGGCGCTCACCGCTGGTGTCCAGGGTGGGCCGCCCGGCCTGCCGGACGAGGGCCTCGGCTATGAAACCGGAGCGCCAGATCTCCCGCGCCGCGTCGATCTCCGCCTCGCGGTCCCGCTCCCGGCTCCCCTGCCGTCCCCGCGCGCCGGAGGCCTCGGCGAGCAGCCGCTGCCAGGTGGCGGCGAGGGCGGGGTTGCGCAGCAGCTCGCCGGGGCGGGTCGGGCGGCCGTCCGGCAGGTAGACGTCGGCGGACGTCGTCCACTCCGTCTCGAACAGTTCACGGACGGTCTCGACGGTCTCCGCGACGCGCTCCACGGGCGCGTGCCCGTGCTCGGCGTAGCCGATGGCGTACTTCAGCACGTCGGCCAGTGACTTGGTGCCGTGGTCGCGCAGCAGGAGCAGCCAGGCGTCGAAGGCACCGGGCACGGCGGCGGCGAGCGGTCCGGTGCCGGGGACGAGCTCGAGTCCGAGTCCCTTGTAGTGCGCCACCGTCGCCCCGGCCGGCGCCACCCCCTGCCCGCACAGCACCCGCACCTCGCCGCCCGCCGGCGCGAGCAGGATCGGCACCTCTCCGGCGGGCCCGTTGAGGTGCGGCTCGACGACGTGCAGCACGAAGGCTCCGGCCACGGCGGCGTCGTAGGCGTTGCCGCCGTCCTCCAGCACCGCCATGGCCGACTGTGAGGCCAGCCAGTGGGTGGAGGACACCATGCCGAAGGTGCCCTGGAGGGTGGGGCGGGTCGTGAACTGCATGCCTGACCTCGGTGTTCCTGTACGTCGACGGGCCCGTGCGACAGCGGCACGGGCCCGCGGGGCCGGGCTGCCGGCGTCGGCCGCTGCCGCACGCAGCGTAGATCCGCGCCACCGACCGACGCCACCCTCCTCATCAGGTGGAACGCGTTCTCGGGCAGACGGCGAACCCGTCTGCCCCGGCTCGTCAGGCCCGTGGGACCAGGTGGTCGCCGGCGATCCCGGACTTCTCGGGGCGGTAGTAGTCCCTGATGGCGTCGGCCCAGGTGGACACCCGCACACGGTCCTCCCCGTCCGGGCCGAAGGCCTCGAAGAGGGCCTCGATGTTGGGCCGTGCGAAGCCGATCGCGATCATCAGCGCGACGAACTCGGGGCGGGCGACGAAACCGTCGCCGTCCGGATCGCCCATCGCCGCGAGGGCTTCGGCGAACTCGTCCACGGCGGCGTCGAACCGCTGCGGGTTGAGGACGACGGAGGTGAACTCCTCGGGGCTGACC
The DNA here is from genome assembly GCF_045041415.1 of Streptomyces coelicoflavus. Lineage (NCBI taxonomy): Bacteria > Bacillati > Actinomycetota > Actinomycetes > Kitasatosporales > Streptomycetaceae > Streptomyces > Streptomyces coelicoflavus. Next base: position 1,211,662 of record NZ_CP108218.1, read on the forward strand.
CGGCCGTCGCCGTTGGCGTCCAGCTCGGTCAGGAGCGTCTCACCGTAGCCGCGGAAGGCACCGGCCATCCTTTCCTTGACGGCCTCCCGCGCGGCCGGTACCGCAGCCACCACGCGGTTGCTCATCAGGTCGAAGTCCGCGCGTTCCAGGTAGCCGTTGCCGTCGGCGTCGAAGAGGGAGAAGACCAGCTCGATGCGGTCGGTCGCCTCGGTGGTGGGCACCATGGTGCACCCTGCCTTTCGCGGTGAGGTGTTGCCGTCGGAATGCGCCGGGGAGCTGCCCCCGGCGGCCGACCCAACTATCCGGTCGTCCCGACCGCTCCGCCGGGAAACAACGGCCCTTCACACACGAACGGGGGGAAACAGTGGTTCCGTGCATGAAACGGGCCGGGCCGCTCACGCCTGCCTCGTCCTGTCCGCGAACACCCAGCGGTTGCCCGCCAGGGCGTCGTTCTCCTCGGGCAGCGGGCCGCGTCCGTGCCGGTGGGTGAAGTCGAAGGGGGTGTGGACCGACGCGGTCCAGCCCCTGCCCGTCAGACGGGCCGCGGAGTCGGGCCGCGGCTCCAGGCTGAACAGGCCGAGCAGGTCGATGCCGAGTTGCCGGCGCGTGGACGTGTAGAGCGGGCTGTCGCGGTACGCCGTGAGGTCCTTCTCGAGCTTGACCTCGTACGCCAGGGCGCTGCCGGGCGCACTCAGCCGGTCGACCGTGTCGATGAGCGCGGTCTCGGCGGCGTGGGGCAGGTAGAACAGCAGACCTTCGACCAGCCACACGGTGGGGATCGCGGGGTCGAAGCCGGCGGCCGTCAGCGCGCCGGCCCAGTCGGCGCGCAGGTCGACCCCGATCGGCACGCGCGCCGCCCCGGGTTCGGCCGACAGGGCGTCGAGGACCTGGTGCTTGTACGCGAGGACTCCGTCCCGGTCGATCTCGAAGATCACGCAGTCGGAGGGCCAGTCGAGCCGGAACGCCCGCGCGTCCAGCCCCGCTCCGAGCAGCACCGCCTGACGGATGCCCGCGGCCCGGACCGCCCGGAGCAGGAAGTCGTCGAGCACCCGGGTGCGCAGACCGAAGTAGCGGGCGAAGCGTCCCCACAGCGGGCTCGTGTCCCCGCCCGGAGCCTGCTCCAGCCGGACCGGCCAGTGCGCGGACGCCTGGGCGCCCCGCACGAAGTGCTCCGCGTAGACGTCCTGGGCGAGGCTGTCCGGGCGGTGGGTCTCGATCGCCCGCGCCGCGGCGACCAGGAGCGCGGTCAGCCCCACTCCTCCCTCCACGCCGTCCCTGCTGGTGCTGAGCGGTGCCGTGTCGGCCATGCTTCTCTCCCTGGTGGGTTCGCGTGGGGCCGGCGCCCGTCCGAGGCGTCGGCCGGGGGCGGGTGGCGGCGAGCGGCGCGTTCAGTGCGGCCGGCCGTCCGGGACCAGGACCGGTTTGACGACGCGGCCGGTGTCGCAGTCGTGCTCGGCCTCGTTGATGTCGGCGAGCGGGTAGGTGCGGATCAGCTGGTCGAAGGGGAACAGCCCGGACCGCCAGAGCGCGGTGAGCCGGGGGATCAGCAGCCCGGGGACGGCGTCGCCTTCGCAGATGTGGGAGATGGTGCGCCCGCGGTCCAGTGTCCCCGTCTCGAGCGGCAGCGTGTCGTGCAGCCGTGCCACGAGGCCGAGGCGGCCGGTCGGACGCAGCGACCGGAGCGCGTCGTTGATCAGCCCGGCGGACCCCGTGGTGTCCAGCGCGTACGTCACTCCCCCGCCGGTCAGCCGCCGGATGTGGTCGGACAGGCCGGTCGGCGCGGCGGGGACCGGCAGGGCGTGGAACCGCTCGGCGAGGGCCAGCCGCCCGGGATGCCGGTCCACGGCCACGGTCACCGCCCCGGCGGCGTGGGCGGCCATCACCGCGGCCAGGCCCACCGCGCCCGCGCCGAAGACGGCGAGGGTGTCACCGGGGCCGACGCCGAAGGAGTTGAAGACCGCGCCGGCGCCGGTGAGGAAGCCGCAGCCGAGCGGTCCGAGCAGTTCCAGGGGCAGTGAGGGATCGACCCGGACGGCGTTGCGGGCCGGAACCAGCGCGTACTCGGCGAACGATGACTGCCCGAACCAGCGGGGGGCCAGGGCGGTCCCGGTCGCGTCGGTGAACCGTGCGGCGCGCTCCCGGCGCCCCCCGAACAGGTTCAGTGCGGCGAACGAATCGCAGTAGGCGGGGGCCGCGGCCTTGCAGTTGAGGCAGTGCCCGCAGGAGTCGAAGCTCAGCACCACGTGGTCGCCGACGCCCGGACCGGTGCCCGTGCCTCCCGTCTCCACCACCACTCCGGCGCCCTCGTGGCCGAGGACTGCCGGCAGGGCGGAGCGGCCCGCCGACCGCCGCACCGCGAGGTCGGTCCGGCACATCCCGCAGCCCGCGATCCGGACCAGGACCTCCCCCTCGGCCGGCCCCTCCGCCAGCACCACCTCCTCGAGGGTGAACGGACTCCCGTACGCACGCAGTACCGCCGCGCCGAACCTCACGTCACGCCTCCACCGGACTTCACGCCCCCTCCGGACTTCACGCCTCCTCCGGGCGGTGCACGACGAACGGCCGGAGGTTTCCGTAGAGCCCCCACGGTCCGCCCGCGACGCCGACCCCGCTGTCCTTGGCGCCCGCGAAGGGCTGGGCGAGGGAGAGTTCGGCGTGGTGGTTGATCCACGCCGTCCCGCACTCCAGGCGGTCGGCGACGGCCGCGGCCCGGTCGAGGTCGGTCCCCCACACCGAGCCGCCCAGTCCGAAGCCGGTGTCGTTGGCCGCCCGTACGGCCTCGTCGAGACGGTCGTACGGCAGGACCGGCAGGACCGGGCCGAACTGCTCCTCGGTCACCACCGGGGTGCCGGCCGGCACGTCGGTGAGGATCGTCGGGGCGAAGAAGTACCCCGGCCGGTCCAGGCGGTGTCCACCGGCGGCGGCCCGGGCGCCGTCCGCCAGGGCCCGGGCCGTGCGGCGCTCGACGCGGGCGAGTTGCGGGGCGTTGTTGACCGGCCCGATCCGCGAGAGCGGGTCGAGCCCGGATCCGACGGCGGTCGTCCTCGCCCGGTGTGCGAGCGCCTCCACCACCCGGCCGTGGAGCCGGGAGGGGGCGTAGACGCGCTTGACGGCCATGCAGACCTGGCCGCAGTTGCGGAACGCCGCCCAGAACAGCCGGTCCGCGACCTCCTCCACGTCGACGTCGTCGAGCAGGACGGCGGCGTCGTTGCCGCCCAGTTCCAGGGTGACCCGCGCGAGCGAGGCCGCCGCGCCCGCGGCGACGGCCCGTCCGGTGGCCGCCGACCCGGTGAAGGTGACATAACGGATGCCCGGGTGCGACGCGAGTCGGGCGCCGAGAGGCTCCCTCCCGGTGACGATCGTCAGGACGCCCTCGGGCAGGGCGCCGGCGAGGACGGACCCCAGCATCCGTGTGGCGAGGGGCGTGAACGGCGACGGTTTGAGCACCACCGTGTTGCCCGCCGCGAGCGCCGGGGCGAACTTCGCCGACGCCAGTTGCAGCGGGAAGTTCCACGGGACGATCGCGGCGACGGGCCCGAGCGACCGCCACCGCAGCCGGCTGTGCACGGGACGGTCGTCCGCGACCGGCTGCGTCCCGATGTCCAGCTCGGCGAAGTAGCGCAGCCGGGCGGCCGTGCGGGCCACCTCCGCGTGCGACTCGGTCAGCGGCTTGCCCTGTTCGCGGGTGAGGAGCGGGGCGAGAGCGGCGGCGGCCCCGTCGACGGCGTCCGCCGCCGCGCGCAGCGCGCTCCTGCGGACGGCCGGGTCGGCCCGCCAGCCGCGCCAGGCCGCGTGGGCGCGGTCGACGATCGCGTCCAGTTCCTCCGGCCGCCGGTCGGGAGCCTCGGCGAAGGCCTCGCCGGTGGCCGGATCGACGACGGTGAAGGACCCGCCCCGGTCGGCGGGAGGGTGCGCGGGACGTCCGGTCGCCAGGGACACGGTCAGCCCTGCGGTGCGACGGCCGCGTGTTCCCGGACGTGCCGGTCCATCTCCGCCCGGAAGGCCGCCACCAGGTGCGGCCGGATCCGGCCCGTGTCGCGGTCCCCTCCCTCGCAGACCGCTCCGCGCACGCCGACGATGTCCGTCCCTATGCGGGCCAGTTCACCCAGGTCGCCGCTTTTGACGCTGCCCGCGAGCGCGGCGAGGAGGCCGGCGTCGTGGGCACGGCGCACGAACTCGGCGCACACGTCGGGCGGCACGTGGTCGAACAGCCGCGTCCCGTCCTTGATCGCGGTGTCGAGCATGGCGGCGTCGGAGCCCGAACGGAGCGCGATGTCGGGCAGCGCGAGCGGGTTGACACAGCCGATGCGGTGGGCGTCGGCGTATCCCGACGCGACGACGAAGGCGTCCGCCCGGTGCTCCTTGACCGCCCGGACGACCCCGCGCATGACCTCGACGGCCTGTTGGGGTGTCGCGCACCCGTAGAGACCGACCTTGATGTACGTGGCTCCGGACACGGCCGCGCCGAGCGCCGCCTGGGCCACCGTGCCGGGCTTGTACGGCACGTCCCCCACCGTGGCGGAGACCGGCTTGCCGGCCGGGACCGCCGCCCTGATCTCCCTGATGATCCACGGGTAGTTGGCCCCGAGCGAGCCCTCGTCGGGCTTCTTCACGTCGACGATGTCCAGGTGCTCGGCCGCCTTCGCGCAGTCGAGGGCCTCCTCGACACCGTCCGGAGAGATGAGAAGCAGCAAGGTGGAGTCCTTCCCCGGCACACTCCACCTGCCCCGGAAGGCGGGCAGAGGTGCGGATTCGCCTGGCTCACATGCGGTCCGCACATCATTTCCCCGGGCGTCGCCCCCCGGCAGGGCGCGCGGAGTGACGAAAGGGTTGTAGCCGCGAGCGGCTCGCGCCCTGGACAACGCGCCGTCCGCGCCGGGTCCCCGCGCGCGCAACGGCGCCGTCGGCCGGCGGTCCCACCGCTCCCGGCCGGGTGAACCTCTGTACGAACTCCGTTTCCCCGTTGTATGACTTCTCCCTATGTGATGGCGGAGGCGTTCACCTCGGAGCGCTTGCTTCGATTGCCGCTTGACAACGTTGTCCGACTGGAGGGGTCCGTGCTCGTCATGCCCGACAGATCCAAGAGACCGCCGATACGGCAGGCGACACGGCCGACCGGACGCCGGGCCCTGCGGTCCACGGTCGCCGCGGTGCTCGCCGGGGCGCTCGGCCTCGCCGCGCTGACCGGCGGCGGCACCGCCGTCGCCGCGCCCGGCCCGACCGCGTCCACCGCCGAGGGCACGTCCCGCGGCACCGACTACACGCAGCTCGTCGACCCGTTCGTGTCCACCGCCGGCGACGACGGCAACGACCTCCCCGGCGCCCAGGCCCCGCACGGACTCGCCAAGGTCAACCCGATGACCACCCCGGGCCGCAACCACTCCGGGTACGACTACGACGAGGACCACATCGCCGGGTTCACCGCCACCAACCTGGACGGCGTGGGCGGTTCGGGCGGCGGCGGCGACCTGCTGGTCGTCCCGACGTCGGAGCGCTACGACAGCCGCCCGGCCACGAGCAGCTACGCGCACCCCTACCGTCACGACGACGAGTCGGCGTCGCCCGGCTCCTACCGGGTGGGCCTCGGGTCCCCCGCCGGGACCATCGACGCCGAGATGACCGCGACGACCCGCACCGCGCTCGAGCGGTACCGCTTCCCCTCAGGATCGCGGCCCCAGCTCGTCCTCGACCTGGCGAACAACTTCACCAGCCGCACCCGCGCGACGCTCGACGCGACGAAGCTGAAGGACGGGACGACCGCGATCAGCGGACTCGTCGCGGGGTCCTTCAACGGCGCCTCGTACCGCCTGTACTACTACGCCACCACGAACGTCCCCGTGACCTCGCTGCGCAGTTGGGGCGACGACGGCACGCTGAGCGACGCGACCGCGCAGGACGGCACCGACACGGGCGCCGTGCTCGGCTTCGACGAGGCCGACGGCGACGCCATCGAGCTGCGCGTCACCCTGTCGCCGATCAGCGCCGAACAGGCCGCGACCGACCAGCACCACGAGGTGGCGGGCCGCGGCTTCGAGGAGGTGCGCGCCGGGACGAAGGCGGACTGGAACAGCACGCTCGGCGCCGTCGCGGTGAAGGCCTCGAAGAAGGCCGACCCGGACTCGACGCTCACCAAGCAGTTCTACACGCACCTGTACCGCATGTACGCACTGCCCGTGAACGCGACCAGCACCAGCGGCACCTACCGCGGCGTCGACGGGGCGGTGCACAAGGCGAACGGCTTCACGTACTACGACGGCTGGTCCACCTGGGACGACTTCCGCAAGTACTCCGTCGAGGCGTACATCGACCCGGCGGCCTACCGGGACATGGTGCAGTCCGCGATCGTCCTCTTCGCCGACGCGCACGCCTCGGGCAAGAGCCTCGGCAGCCTCACCCACTCGGTACCGACGGTGCGCTGGGAACGCTCGGCGGTGGTGATCGCCGACGCGCTGTCGAAGGGGTTCAAGGACTTCGACCGGCTCGACGAGGCCTACCCGGCGCTGAAGTCGTACACCGGGTACTACACCGGGACGCAGCTGCGGCAGGGCTACATCGCCGGTGACCCCGGTACGACGGTGCAGCGCGGCTACGACCAGTGGGCGCTGTCCGTCGTCGCGGACGCGCTCGGCGAGGACGCGGACGCGAAGAAGCTGCGCGAGCAGGCGACGATGGCGATCGACCACCTGGTCAAGCCCGGCGCCTGGACGGCGGACGACGGCACCGAGGTGGGTCTGCTCACCCCGCGCGACGGCGAGGGCGACTGGCAGGGCGTCGACTACGAGAAGTTCGAGGAGGCGAGGCTCTACCAGGGCACGCTCTGGCAGTACCACTGGTACGACGCGTACGACATGGCCGGCCTCGTCGAGGCCATGGGCGGCGAGAAGGCCGGCCGGGCCGCGATCCGGCACATGTTCGGCGAGGACTCCGACGCCGACGACGGCTCGACGATGCTGCACTCCAACGCCAACGAGATCGACCTCCAGGCCCCCTACCTCTTCAACTACGTCGGTGAGCCCAGCCTGACGCAGAAGTGGGTGCGGGCCATCTACACGGGCGAGACCTGGAACCGGTACATCGCCACCGGCTCCACCGGTGAGGCACCCAGCTCCGGCGGCGAGTTCAGGCCGCCGGTCAGGACGAAGGCGTACGAACTCGCCCCGGACGGCTTCCTGCCCACCATGGACAACGACGCGGGCACCATGTCGACGATGTTCGTCGCGGCCGCCCTCGGCCTGTTCCCGGTGACGGCGGGCTCCAGCCAGTTCCAGATCGGCAGCCCGTTCTTCGACTCCACGACGATCCGTTACGCCAACGGCGCCGAGTTCACCGTCGAGGCCGACGGGGTCTCGCCGAGCGACTACTACGTGCAGCGCGCCACGTTCAACGGCAAGCGGTTCACCAACACGTGGCTCGACTACGCGCAGATCGTCGCCGGCGGCACCCTGAAGTTCGACATGGGCTCCGAGCCGTCGTCCTGGGGCGCCCGCACCGAGCCCGCGTACTCGCTGAGCACCGACCCGGGCGACGGTGACGACGGCACCGGGCCGGGCCGGGGCACGACGGTCGTCTCCGCCCGTCCGCAGACCGTCGGCACCGACGCCGACGGCACCCTCGACACCCGCGTCGGGCTCCGCCTGTCGGGCACGGCGTCGTTCGCCGCGCAGAAGGGGACCAGCCTCACCGGGACCGGCGCGGCGAGCGTCACCGGCCTGCCCGACGGGGTCGAGGCCGATCTCCGCGTCACGGGCAGGCGCACGGCGTCGCTGAAGCTCACCGGCACCACGAGGACCGACGCGCGGGTCGGCCTCGTCTTCCGCGACCGGGCCTTCCCGCACGGCATTCCGGCCTCGACGGTGACCGGCGCCGGCGTGTCCGTGACCGACCCGCTGGTCGTCTCGGCCGCGGCGGTGCACCGGGCGGGCCTCGACGCCCTCGTCGACGACGCGTCCCTGGTGCGCGAGGGCAACTACTCCGACGGCTCCTACGGCCTCTTCCGGGCGGCGCTGGAACGTGCGGGGACCGTCCTCGCGGACCGCGCCTCGCCGACCGGCACGCTCATGGCCGCGCACGACGCCCTGCGGTCCGCGATCGACGCGCTCACCCTGGACGAGGGCGGATACGCCGTCCTCCAGGCCGAGGACCCCGACCGGATGGAGGGCCCCAGCCTCGTCAAGGAGGCGTACTACTCGGACGGCGACCTCGGCGGCGTCACCGAGGGCGCCTGGGAGCAGTACACGGGCCTGGACTTCGGCGGGGTCGCCCCGCGGAGCGTCTCCGTGCGCTACGCCAACGCGCAGGCCCCCACGGCGGAACCGAGCAGCGTGGACATCCGTGCCGGAGACGCCGACGGCCCCGTCGTCGCCACCGTCTCCCTGCCCGGCACCGGCGGCTGGCAGTACTACACCACCGTCGAGGCGGCCGTCACCGACCCGCAGGCCCTGCTGGACGCGTCGGCCGCGACGTTCGTGTTCCACGCGCCGTCGGGGCGGCAGTGGGTGTCCAACTTCGACTGGTACCGGTTCTCGCCCGAAGACGTCTCCCCGTCCGGCTCGAAGACGACACTGGCCCAGCTGACCACGGCCAACGCCTCGGCCACCGGCGACGGTTCGCTGCCGCTGAAGCTCTCGGGCGGCGTCTTCGAGAACGTGACGAACGGTGCCTGGGCCGAGTGGCGGAGCACCGACCTCGGTGACGGCGCGGACGCCGTCACCGTCCGCTACGACAAGCCCCGCTCGCGTGCGGCGTCGGACTCGCACATCGAACTGCGCCTCGATTCGAAGGACGGTCCGACGAGCGTCGACATCCCCCTGGAGTACACCGGTTCGGGCTGGGGGACCGTCGCCGAGACAACCGTGCCGCTCGACCCCCGTGTCTTCGAGGGTGCGCAGACGGTGTACGCCGTCTTCGTCTCCAGCACCCAGACCGACGCACAGCCCTACGTCGCCAACGTCCACTCGCTGACCCTGACGCGGCAGTCGGACGCCCCGGTGGTGTTCGACGCCACGGCATTCGAGGGCAGCAGCGGGGGCGGGCTCAAGAGCGAGCCGGCCACCTGGAGCGACGCGGGTTCCGCCACCAGCCTCGGCGGCACCTACGACGGCGCCTGGCTCGACTACGGGGACGTCGACTTCGGCGACTCCCCCAAGAACACCGTCACGCTCACCTACGTCAACAACTCCACCCGCTGCGGCACCGGTTCCGCCGTCCAGCTCTACCTGGGCGCCTTCGACCCGGACACCCCCGGCACGCCGTACGCGACCGTTCCGCTGCCGGTCACCGGCGGTTCGTGGTCGTCGGGCGGGACGACCAGCGTGACCCTGCCGGAGGCGATCACCGGCACACACGCGGTGCACCTGCGGCTGACCACGCACGCGGACTCCGCGCACCCGTACGTCGCCAACCTCGGCCGGGTCACCTTCGGCCACGTCGAGCCGCCCGCGGAGACGGACCTGTCCGCCCTGCACAAGGCCGTCGGCCAGTACGAGGGTCTGGCCGAGGACGCCGACCGGTACGGCACCGTCGACTTCGGCGTGTTCCGGCGCGAACTCGCCGCCGCCCGCGCCCTCCTCGGCGCGAAGGACGCGACACAGCTCGATGCCGACCTGCGGACCCGGAGCCTGACCCTGGCCGCGAACCAGCTGGTCCCGCTCCCGAGACTGAAGCTGGAGAACCTGGTCGCCACCGCGTCCGCCCTCCGCGACGAGCGCTACACGGACGCCTCGTGGACGGCGTTCACCACCGCGCTCACCGCGGCGAGGAAGGCCGTGGCGGACGACGCGGCCACGGACCGGACGCTCACGGCGCGGTACGACGGCCTCGACGACGCCGTGTCGGCGCTCACCACGAAGCGCAGGACGGTGCCGGCCGCCCCCGGCGCGGTGTCGGCGACCGCGTCCGGCACCAGCGTGAAGGTCACCTGGTCCGCGCCCGAGGACGACGGCGGTTCACCGGTCACCGGCTACGAGATCACGCTCGACGACGGTCACCAGGTCGAGATCTCCGATCCGGACAGCCGGAGCACGGTGTTCACCCGGCTGAAGGACGGCACGTCGTACCCGGCGCGGGTCCGCGCGGTGAACGCCCTCGGCGACTCCCCCTGGAGCGCTTCGACGCAACCCGCCGTCACGGGCGACAACCGGCCCCAGACGCCGGTCGTCACGGGCGTGGTCACCGACGGCAAGCGGGTCCGGGTGAGCTGGCGGCCCGCGGGCGACGGCGGCTTCCCGGTCGTCGGCTACACGGTGACCCTCGACGACGGAACGACCGCGCACGTGCCCGGCACCACGGACACCGCACTGCTCACGACCGCGGACAGGGCCAAGGCCCACTCCGCCACCGTGACCGCGGTGACCTTGGCGGGTGCCTCCGACGCCCCCGCCACGACGGTCACGCGCACAACCGCCACCACCACCGCCACCGCCTCCGACCCGGCGGGCTACGAGCCGTCCCCCTTCCCGGACGAGGTGCTGGACGCCTCCTACGCGTCGGACTCGTGGCCCGCGACCGACGACGGAAGCGACTACTTCACCGGGCTCCTCAGCGGCTTCGAGGACCTCGGCCCCGCCACCCTCGGCGCCAACGAGAAGCTGACCGAGGGCACTTCGCCCACCGCGGAGAACGACACGATCACCGTGGGCATCAACAACGCGGCGACGCGGGCACAGGTCGACCGGGCCGAGGTCGACGCCTCGAACAGCGCCACCGTCACGATGGCCGACGGCCTCGGCTCCCGGCTCGGCCCGCTGTACACCGAAGCGCTGAAGGAGGGCCGGCTGCCCAAGACCGGCGCGCTGTTCTCCCGCGTCACCGAGAACCTCGACACGCACGACGCGGCGAAGAACCACTACCAGTACCTGCGCCCGTACGTGCGGCTCGGCTTCGCCGGGGACGGCGGCGCGATCTACGAGTCGCCGGACAGCTCGTACAGCGGCCTCGCGGGGCAGGGCTCGTACCCGAGCGGCCACACCTACGGCGGCTACGAGGCCGGGACGATCCTCGCCACGCTGCTGCCGGAGCTGGCGCCGTCGATCCTCGCGCGCACCTCGGAGTACGGGGACAACCGGGTCGTCCTCGGGTTCCACTACCCGCTGGACGTCATGGGCGGCCGCGTCACCGCGCAGGCCACGGTGGCGCACCGCTGGGCGGACCCCGGTTTCGAGAAGCTGCTGACGCAGGCGCACACCGAGATCCGGAACGTGCTGCTCGCGCGGTGCGAGGAGAAGGGCTACGGCGCCACCCTGACGGACTGCGCGGGCGACCCCTACGCCGGGTTGAGCACGGACCAGCAGATCGATCAGTACACCCGGCGCCTGACCTACGGGTTCTCCCGGACCGGCAAGGCCGGGCAGGCCCTCGACGCGCCGTCGGACGCGGCGGCGCTGCTGATCACGGCGTTCCCGGACCTCACCGCCGAGCAGCGCACCCAGGTTCTGGAGCAGACCGCCACGGACTCCGGGTACCCGCTCGACCTCACCGCGTCCGGCGGACCGAGCTGGCAGCGGATCAACCTCGCGGCGGCGATGGCGGCGGACGTGGTCGTGAACGCCGACAGGTCGGTCACGGTGACCGGCTCCCCCGACGCCACGAAGGCGAGCGTCGCCGACGCCTCCGCGGTCACCGTGGGGGGTGTCGCGCTCGACGGGTTCGACCCGGAGGTGTCCACGTACGTCGTGGACTGGCCGAAGCACCGGCGGATCCCGGCCGTCGGTGCCGTGACGGCCGCTTCGGGGGCACGGGTGAAGGTGACGTCCGGCAGCTCCACGGTCTCGTCGTCCCTGCGCGGGTTCACGGCCCGCACCCTCACGGTGACGTCGGCCAACGGCGCGTTCACCCGCGCCTACACGGTCGGCTTCCGGCCGACGACGGAGCGGCATCCGCACCGCCCGGGCGCGCTCTGGCACGCCGGCGGTGGGACGGCCGGTGACGGCGGCGGCGGGGGCGGCCTGTGGTCTCCGGCACGCGAATGGGAACTGACCTCGAGATGACCGAGCGATGACCGCGTGGACCGCGTGGGCCGCCCCGTCACGGCACGTCCGTGACGGGGCGGTCCGTCGTTCTCACGTCGGGGTCGGCTCCTCGGCGCGCGGCCCGTTGCCCTCCCGGGCGCGGCGCAGGGCGTCCTCGTCGGTGCGGGCGTCGTAGCCGACGAGCCCCGGCAGCGCGGCGGTGAGCAGGCCCACGGCCGCGACACAGGCCACTCCGCCGGTCCAGATCGCCGGGCGGGCGCCGGTCCAGCCGGCCATCGCACCGGCGCGGACCTGGCCGAGCTGCGGGCCGATGCTGTAGGAGAGGACCTCGATGCCGGCGAGCCGGCCGCGCAGCCGGTCGGGGATGGTCTGGTTCCAGATGGTGGAGCGGCCCAGGCCGCTGAGCATGTCCCCGGCTCCGGCCAGCGCGAGGCAGGCCAGCACCAGCCAGACGTTCGCGGTCCAGCCGGCCGCCGCGACGGCCAGTCCCCAGCCCGTGGCACCGAACACGACCAGCAGGCCGTGCCGCCGGGTTCTGGACACCCAGCCGCTGGTCAGGCTGACCAGCAGCGAGCCGACGGCACCGGCCGAGTACATCAGGCCCAGCGCCCAGTCGGCGTCGAGTTCGTCGGCGAGGAAGGGGAAGATGGTGTTGGGGAAGGCGAAGAGCATCGCCGCCAGGTCGATCGCGTAGGTGCCCAGCAGCACCGGTCTCGACCAGGCGTACCGGGCGCCCTCGACGATGCCGCGCAGCGACGGCTTGGCCGCGTGTTCGGCGGGCGGCACCGGCGAGAGCCCGCGGCACATCAGGACCGAGGCGCAGAAGCAGACCACGGTGGTGGTGTACGCGGGGACGTTGCCGGCGTAGGCGACGACGAGGCCGGCCAGCGCGGGTCCGGCGATGGCGCCGGCCTGCCAGCGCAGGGCGTTCAGGGCCGCGGCGGCGGCCAGTTGGTCGTGCGGCACGATCCGGGCCAGCAGCGAGTCCAGTGCGGGGCGTTGCAGTCCGGCGAGCGCGGCCACCCCGCCGGCGACCACGTACAGCGGCCAGAGCATGGGGCTGGGCAGCAGCGCGTTCACGAGCAGGACGGCGGCCAGGAGGCCCAGGCCCGCCTCGGTGAGCACGATGACCCTGCGCCGGTCGACGGCGTCGGCTAGAGCGCCGCCGTAGAGCCCGAAGACCACGAGGGGGACGAGTTCGACGGCGCCCATGACGCCGACGGCGAGCGGGGAGCCGGTCAGCTCCTTGATCTGGAGCGGGAGCGCGATCAGCGCCATCACGCTCCCGAGGTAGGTGACGAGTCCCTGCACCCACAGGAGGCGGAAGTCGCGGGAGGAGCGCCAGGGCGCGAGGTCGGGCAGCAGCGCGGTGAGCTTCGGGGTCATGGCCTTGCTTCGTTGTCTCCGGCGACGGTCGCCGTGGCCGTCGTGTGGTGGCGTCCGACGGGCAGGACCAGCGGCCTGCCGGAGACCGGGTCCTCGATGACGCGGCTCTCCATGGCGTACACGGACCCGGTGGTGAGGGCGGCTCCGCCCCTCGCGACGACCCGCATGTATCCGGCCGCCGGGGCGAGCTGGACCGGCGGCACGAGTCGCACCGTTGGAGTTAGGCAAGGCTTACCTGTTTTCACTCGCACAGGTTAAGGAACCGACGCGCCCGTAGCAATCGAGCTCTCCTGGCAGCCCTTGTAGCGAGCGGGCCACACCGGCCGCCGCACCCGCCGGCCCTCAGCGCACCCGGAACCGGCCCGGAGTGGTACCCGTGGTCCGCCGGAAGGCCGCTCCGAAGGCGCTCGCCGAGCGGTGGACGCCCAGCACCATGGCCTCTGTGACGTCCCGGGAGCGCGGCGGCAGGCCGGGCTCCCACCCGGCCCGTACGTGCCGGTGCGGGCCGGAAATGGGTGCGCGAACCGATGGACGCCCGTCCCGCGCGTCGCCGACGCTGCTGCCGTGCCCTTGTTCTGGAGAATCTCGCTGTTCAACTCGGTGGTGCTGATCGCCGCGACCGCGTTGCTGCTGGGACCGGTCACCGTCTCGACGCCCGTCCTGCTCACCGAGGCCGCCATCCTCACCGTGGGGCTGGTGGTGATCCTGGTCGCCAACGTCGTGCTGCTGCGCATCGGTCTCGGGCCGCTGCGGCAGCTCGCCCGCGCCATGACCACGACCGATCTGCTGCGGCCGCGGGTCCGTACGGAGGTCGACGGCGACGGCGAGATCGCCGAGCTGATCACCACCTTCAACACCATGCTCGACCGGCTGGAGGCCGAGCGCGCGCTGAGCGCCGCCCGGACGCTGAGCGCGCAGGAGTCGGAACGCCACCGCGTGGCCCAGGAGCTGTACGACGAGGTGGGGCAGACCCTCGCCGCCGTGCTGCTGGACCTCAAGCGGGTCGCGGACCAGGCGCCCGACGAGGTGCGGGAGCAGCTCTCCCAGGTGCAGGAGACGACCCGGGCCAGTCTGGACGAGATCCGCCGCATCGCCCGGCGGCTGCTCCCGGGGGTCCTGGAGGAGCTGGGCCTGAGCAGCGCCCTGCGGTCGCTGTCGGACGAGTTCACCGGGCCTTCGCTGACCGTGCGCCACGACATCGCCGCCGGCCTGCCCGCGCTCGGCGACAACGCCGACCTGGTCCTCTACCGGGTCGCCCAGGAAGGCCTGACCAACGCGGCCCGGCACGCCGGGGCCCGCCTGGTGCTGCTCACCCTGGAACGGGCCGGGGACGCGGTCGAGCTCCGGGTGCGCGACGACGGCCGGGGCTTCGACGGCTCCGGCGACACCGCCGAGGGGGCCGGGATCCGCGGCATGCGGGAGCGCGCCCTGCTGATCGGTGCCGACCTCGCCGTGGGCCCGGCGCGCGGCGGCGGGACCGAGGTGCGGCTGACCGTGCCCGTCGGCGACCGGGCGGCCGAGCGGGTGGCCGACCGGGTCGGGTGACCGCCCCGGACCGGCGCGGCGCGGGACGTCGCGGCAGGACGCGGGAACACTCCGGCCGGGCGCACTGTTGCCTCCTGATGCGGAACGGAGGCGGAACGGTGCACGGTGAGTACAAGGTCCCCGGCGGCAAGCTGGTCGTCGTGGACGTGGAGGCCGAGGACGGCGTGCTGCGGCACGTGCGGGTGGCGGGCGACTTCTTCCTGGAGCCGGACGAGGCGCTGGACGCCGTGAACCGCGCGCTGGAGGGCGCCCCGGCGGACACGGACGCGGCGGGACTCGCCGCGCGGATCGACGCGGCCCTGCACGAGGGCACCGTCATGTACGGGCTGACCTCGGAGGGCGTCGGCATCGCCGTGCGCCGCGCCCTGGCACACGCCACGGACTGGACGGACTACGACTGGCAGCTGATCCACGAGGGCCCCGAGGCCCCCGCCCTGCACATGGCCCTGGACGAGGTGCTGACCGCCGAGGTCGCCGCGGGCCGCCGTCCGCCGACGCTGCGGGTCTGGGAGTGGGCCGCCCCGGCGGTGATCATCGGCAGTTTCCAGTCCCTGCGCAATGAGGTGGACCCCGAGGGCGCCGCCCGGCACGGCGTCGAGGTGGTGCGCCGTGTCTCCGGGGGCGGCGCGATGTTCGTGGAGCCCGGCAACACGATCACGTACTCCCTGTCCGTGCCGGAGGCGCTGGTGCAGGGCCTCTCCTTCCAGGACAGCTACGCCTACCTCGACGACTGGGTGCTCGGCGCACTCGGCGAGATGGGCATCCGCGCCTGGTACCAGCCGCTGAACGACATCGCCACCGACCAGGGCAAGATCGCGGGCGCCGCCCAGAAGCGCGTGGTGGGTCCCGGGGGCGGACCCGGCGCCGTACTGCACCACGTGACCATGTCGTACGACATCGACGCGGAGAAGATGCTCGACGTCCTGCGCATCGGCAAGGAGAAGATGTCCGACAAGGGCACCAAGAGCGCCAAGAAGCGGGTGGATCCGCTGCGCCGGCAGACCGGCCTGGCGCGCGAGACGGTGATCGAGCGGATGGTCGCCTCCTTCGGCGACCGGTACGGGCTGACCCGCGGCAAGGTGACGGACGACGAGCTGACCCGGGCCCGGGAGCTGGCGCGCACGAAGTTCTCCTCCCCCGAGTGGACCGCGCGGGTGCCCTGAGGCGCGGCTAGGAGCCTGTCCGCACCGTGACCAGGCCGGACTGGTAGGCGAACACGACCAGTTGGGCCCGGTCGCGGGCGCACAGCTTGGTCATCGCACGGCTGATGTGCGTCTTGGCGGTCAGCGGGCTGATCACCATGTGGGCGGCGATCTCCTCGTTGCTCAGGCCCCGCGCGGCGAGCGCGGTGACCTCGCGTTCCCGGCGGGTGAGGGAGTCCAGTCCGGGCGCGGTGGTCCGGTCCGGGGGCCGGGCGACGAACTCGCCGATCAGGGTCCGGGTGACGGACGGGGAGAGCAGGGCCTCGCCGTGCGCGACGACGTCGATGGCCTGGAGCAGGTCGGCGGGCTCGGTGTCCTTGAGGAGGAAGCCGCTGGCCCCCGCCCGCAGCGCTTCGAAGACGTACTCGTCGAGGCCGTAGTTGGTGAGGATGACGACACGTACGGCGGCGAGGCCGGGGTCCGCGGCGATGCGGCGGGTGGCCTCGATGCCCGACATCACCGGCATCTGCACGTCGACCAGCACCACGTCGGGCACCTGGGCCCGCACCAGCGCCACCCCCTGCTCCCCGTCCGCGGCCTCGCCGACCACCTCGATGCCGTCCTCGGCCTCGAGCAGCGCCCGGAAACCGGCCCGCATCAGCGCCTGGTCGTCGACGAGCGCGACCCGGACGACGCGGCTCACGCCGTCTCCCCCGTCGGGAGCCGCGCGTACACCGAGAAGCCGCCCTCGGTGCGCGGGGCCGCGCGCAGGGTGCCACCGAGGGCGCCTACGCGTTCCCGCATGCCGGTCAGGCCGGTGCCCGGGACCGGCGGACGGGCCGGGTCGGCGGTCCCGTCGTCGTCCACCTCCACGGTCAGCTCGCGCACGCGCTCCCCCTCGTTCGCCGGGCCGTAGTCGATGCGGACCCGCACCTTCGCGGGTCCGGCGTGCCGCGCCGCGTTGGTGAGGGCCTCCTGCACGATGCGGTAGGCGGCCCGGTCGACGGTCTCGGGCAGCGGACGCTCCTCCCCGGTGACCGCGAGGTCGACGGCGAGTCCCGCCGCGCGGGCCCGCTCGACGAGCTGCGCGGGCGTGCCGACGGGTTCGTCGGCCCGCAGCACCTGGAGCGCGGAGCGCAGCTCGCGCATGGCCTCACCACTGGCCTCCTGGATGGCGAGCAGCGCGGGCGGCACTTCCTCACCGCGTTTGCGGGCGAGGTGGACGGCGACGCCCGCCTGGAGTTTGACGATGGAGATGCTGTGGGTCAGCGAGTCGTGCAACTCGCGGGCGATCCGCAGCCGTTCCTCCCCGGCGCGGCGCAGGGCCGCCTCCTCCCTGGTGCGCTCGGCCTCCAGGGCCCGCTGCTCGGTCTGGCGCAGGTACGCCTGCCAGTTCCGGTCGGCGAGCCCGGTCACCACGGCGCACAGGAACCAGCCGGCGAGCAGCCCGGCCCGCTCGGCCACGTGCTCCGTGCCGGGACCGGTGGCCACGTACCCGGCGAGGAACACGGCGCCGCCGGCCGCCGCGACGCCCCGGTGGCCGACCCGGGCCGCGGTGTGCACGGCGCCCAGGACGGGCAGCGCCGACAGTGGTCCCGGGTGCGCGTGCACGACGTACGCGGTGCCGAGGACGGTGGCGACGGCCAGCACCGCGCGCGGGGCGGCGCGGTGGAAGGCGAGCGCCGCCGAGGCGAGGGCGACGAGCACCTGGTCGAGTGCCGTGGTGCCGTCGTCGAAAGCGGCGACGCCCATGCCGAGGGCACCGACGACGGCCGCGAGGACCACGTCGGCGAGCCGTCCGCGACCGTCCTGACGCCCACTCATGCCCGCACCCTATGCGTCCCGGCCGACGGCCGCGTCGGCCCTGTGGACGGCTTGCGGACTACTCCCGGTGAAGTAGCCGGCCGCCCGGCCCGGCCCCGGCGGCGCAGTTCCCACCGCATCCGGACGTACGACGACTTCGGGCGCCCCGGTGGCGCACGCTGCTGTCCATGCCCACACCCTTCCGTCACACCGAACCGCTGCCGCCGAAGGCGGCCACCGGCCGCGTCGCCGAGGTCTACGCACAGGCCGCGCGGGACTTCGGCATTCCCGAGCCCGCCCCGTTCGTGGTCCTCTCCTCCGCACCCGTGCTGGTCGCCCCCGCCTGGGCGCTGATGCGCGAGTCCCTGCTCGCCGGCCCCGGCGACCGGACCGGGAAGGAGGTCGCCGCCTTCGGGGTGTCCGAGGCCAACAGGTGCCGGTTCTGCGTGGACGCGCACACCATGCTGCTGCACGCCACCGGCGACCACGCCCTGGCCGAGCGGCTGGCCCGGGGCCAGGAGCCGGCCGACGAGCGGCACGCGCGCGTGCTCGACTGGGCCCGCCGCACCCGCGTTCCGGGAACGGCGCGCGAACCCCACCCGTTCCCTCCCGAGGAGGCTCCCGGCTACCTCGGCACCGTGCTGGCCTTCCACTTCATCAACCGCGTCGTGTCGTCCCTGGTGACCGAGACGCTGCTGCCGGGCGGCGCGCAACGTCTGCGCCCGGTGCGGAGCCTGGCGGGCCGGACGCTGTCCCGCACCGTGCGCCGAACCGCCGTGCCCGGCGCCTCCCTTCCCCTGCTGGACGACCCCGGCCGGGGACCGGCGTGGGCGGCGGGGACACCGGTCGGCCCGGCGTACGCGGCGCTGAGCGCCACGGCCCCGATGGGCGCCGGTCTCCTGGACGCCGACGACCAGGATCTCGTACGCGCCACCCTGCGGGACTGGGACGGGTCGCACCCGCCCCTGACTCCGGACCCGTTCCCGGACCGGCGGGACCGGCCCGGTGCCCGGCTGGCGCTGCTGGCCGCGCTCGCGCCGTACCGGATGACGGACGCGGACGTGGCGGCCTGGCGCCGGCCGGAGCACACCGACCACTGCCTGGTGCACCTCGTCGCGTACGGCGCGTTCGCCGCCGTGGACCGCATCGAGAGGGCCCTGACCGCCCCGGCCGCTCGGCCCGCCGATCGGGAGACCTCATGACCGTCGTCACCGGCTCCCGCCGGGAGCCCGGTTCCGACGCGGTCCGGGACGCCGCCGACTTCCTGCTGTCGCGCTACCCGGGCCGTCCCCTGCCCGCCGGACGGCTCGCCGGGCCGGAGGCGGCGCCGCTCCTTCGTCTGCGTCACCGCCCGGCCACGCAGCGAGTTCGCCCTTCCGCCCCACGGGGACTCGTGTGAGACTGGCGTCCCGTCCGCCGTGCGGGCCCCCTCCGCACCATCCCCCACGAGAAGTGCGCCTTGCGTTCTCTTCCTCTGCCGCTCGCCCTGACCGCCCGGCTGGCGCCGGTCGCCGTGCTCGCCACGGCGGGCTGGGCCATGTCGTCCGGGCCGGACACCTCACCGGCCGCGAAGGACAGGACGCCGGCGCCCGACACCACCAGCAGATCGGCGTCCGCCCCGGCGACCGAGGCGGCGACGAAGACGTACGCCGCCGCTCCGGCGCCCTGCGAGGCGCTGGCCGGGAAGACGGTCACCTCGCTGGTGCCGGGCGCGAAGGCGGACGGCAAGGAGATCCCGTCCACGGACACCAAGGTGCGCCGCACCTGTTCCTGGAACGCGCTGAAGGGATACGACTACCGATGGCTCGACGTCTCCTTCGAGGTGATGGAGACGGACGAGGCGGCGCAGAAGTCGTACAAGGAGCGCGTCGCCGACCGCAGCGGCGGCGGTGACGTCCCGGGTCTCGGCGACAGCGCCTACTCCGTCGTGAACCTCACCACCGAGGACAAGCAGCAGACCCGCGAGGGCACCGTGCTGGTCCGCGCCGCCAACGCCCTGGTGGTGATCACCTACAACGGCAGCGACTTCGAGTCGAAGAAGGCCCCCGCTACGACCGAGATCAACAAGGGCGCCATCAAGGCGGCCAAGGAGGCCGTGGCCGCCTTGCAGGACGGCTAGGAGGTGCCCGCGGAGCGGGCCGGGTCCGCTCCGGCCGCCTCGGCACCGGGCCGGGTGACGGGCAGCAGCATCAGGGCCAGGTAGAGGATCAGGGACGTGCCCAGGCCCACCGCCCAGCCGTAGTCGGCCAGCGGTTCGAGGAACGGTACGGGGCGGCCGTCGACCAGGGGGTGGAAGTCCGCGCCGCCGATGGCCAGGACGCCGCCGACGGCGAACGCGAGGACCGCACGCCAGTTCCAGCCTCCGCCGTACCAGTAGCGGCCGCCCCGGCGGTACAGGTCGACCAGGTGCAGCCGGGCGCGGCGCAGGATCCAGTAGTCGGCGATGAGGATGCCGGCCACCGTGCCGAGCAGTCCGCCGACCAGGCCGAGCCAGGTGAAGATGTAGCCCTGCGGGTCGGAGTACAGCTTCCAGGGGAAGATCAGCACGGCCAGGACGGACGTGATGAGCGCGCCCGCCCGGAAACTGACCTTGCGCGGCGCGACGTTGGAGAAGTCGAAGGCCGGGGAGACCAGGTTGGCGGCGATGTTGACGGACAGGGTCGCCACGAGCACGGTCACCAGGGCGAAGAGCAGGCCGACCACGTTGTCGGTCTTCGCGGCGAGCTGGACCGGGTCCCAGATCGGTTCGCCGTAGACGGCCTGCGAGCCGGAGGTGACCATCACGGAGAGGAAGGCGAACAGCGTCATCGTCGTCGGCAGGCCGAGGGCCTGGCCGCGGGTCTGGGCCTTCTGGCTCTTCCCGTAGCGGGTGAAGTCGGGGATGTTGAGGGACAGCGTGGACCAGAAGCCGATCATGCCCATCAGGGAGGGCCAGAACAGCTTCCAGAAGTCGCCGCCCCAGCCCAGCTTCGAGGGCTGGTCGAAGAGCGGGCCGAAGCCGCCCGCCTTGTCCGCCATCCACCACAGCATCACGAAGGCGCCGACGAGGACGAAGGGCGCCGCCCAGTTCTCGAAGCGGCGGATGGTCTCCATGCCCCGGTAGATGATGGCGACCTGGAGCGCCCAGAAGATCGCGAAGGACAGCCACATGGTCCAGGCGTGGCCGCCGAAGGTTCCCGCGTTCGTCCAGCCGTCGCCGATCAGTTTGCCGGCCAGGAAGTAGATCGCCTCGCCGCCGATCCAGGTCTGGATGCCGAACCAGCCGCAGGCCACCAACGCCCGTACGACGGCGGGCAGGTTGGCGCCCCGGATACCGAAGGAGGCGCGGGCGAAGACCGGGAAGGGGATGCCGTACCTGGGTCCGGCGTGCCCGGTGAGCAGCATCGGGGCGAGGACGATCAGGTTGGCCAGGGCGATGGTGAACACCGCCTGCTTCCAGTCCATGCCGACCGCGATGAGACCGGAGGCGAGCGTCCACGAGGCCGTGTTGTGGGCCATGCCGACCCACAGGGCGGAGAAGTTGTACGTGGTCCAGGTGCGCCCCTCGACGGGGACGGGCAGCAGGTCCTCGTTGGCGTAGGGGCCGCTCGGCGGCGGGGAGCCGGGGGCGAGCTCCACACGCCCGTCGGGGAGGGTGACTTGGGCGGACGGCGGTATGGCCGTGGGCGCGGTGTCGGTCATGGGCAGGCCAATCATGCGGTGGGACGGGAGAGGCCGTGCGGGCGGTGCCGAGGGGGGTGCGCGGGTGCTGCGCCCTGGTGCCCGCCCCGTCGTGCGGGGCGGGCAGGGGTGGGTCACGCGTTGACGGCCGGGATGACCTTCGTGCCGTAGGTGTCGATCACGGCTTCCTGCGCGTCGTGCATGTCGTACAGCGCGAACTGGTCGACGCCGAGGGCGCGCAGGGCGGTCAGCTTCTCGATGTGCTTCTCGACCGGTCCGATCAGGCAGAACCGGTCGACGATCTCGTCCGGCACGAACTGCGTGTCCGGGTTGCCGCTGCGCCCGTGGTGGGCGTAGTCGTAGCCCTCGCGGGCCTTGATGTAGTCGGTGAGTTCGTCGGGGACGGCACCGGTGTGGGCGCCGTACTTGGCGACCAGGTCGGCGACGTGGTTGCCGACCATGCCGCCGAACCAGCGGCACTGCTCGCGGGCGTGGGCGAGGGCCTCGGGCGAGTCGTCGGCGGTGACGTAGGCCGGGGCGGCGACGCAGACCGTCACGTCCGAGGGGTCGCGTCCGGCGGCCTCGGCGGCGTCCCGGACGGCCTTGACCATGTACTCGGTGAGGTAGAGGTCGGC
Source organism: Streptomyces coelicoflavus (assembly GCF_045041415.1). NCBI lineage: Bacteria > Bacillati > Actinomycetota > Actinomycetes > Kitasatosporales > Streptomycetaceae > Streptomyces > Streptomyces coelicoflavus. Next base: position 1,233,799 of record NZ_CP108218.1, read on the forward strand.
GAGCTGGAGGATGAAGCCGTCGGCCTCCTCGCCGGTCATCTTCAGCGCCTTGGGCCCGTACGCCGCCATCCACACGGGGACTTCGGCGCCGGGCCTGGTCCAGGGGAACCGGACGACGGTGCCGCCGCCCAGGTCGGCCTCCTCTCCCCTGCCCAGCGCGCGGATGACCCTGATCGCCTCGCTTATGCGGGCGAGGGTGTTGGGCTTGCGTCCGGCCACCCGCATCGCGGAGTCGCCGCGGCCGATGCCGCAGACGGTGCGGTTGCCGAACATGTCGTTGAGGGTGGCGAAGGTGGAGGCGGTCACCTCCCAGGTGCGGGTGCCCGGGTTGGTGACCATCGGGCCGATCTTCAGGGTGCTGGTGTGGGCCAGGATCTGGCTGTAGATCACGAACGGTTCCTGCCACAGCACGGCGGAGTCGAAGGTCCAGCCGTGGCTGAAGCCGTTGTGCTCGGCCCGTTTCATCAGGTCCACGACGCGGGAGGCCGGCGGGTCGGTCTGCAGGACGAGTCCGAAGTCCATGGGCACCGCTCCTCGTTGCTAGTTGAGGTACTGACAGGTGGCGCGCGGGGTGTAGACGCCGTGGCCCTTGCGTCCGGTGTACTCCCGCTCGGTGACGACCGGTTCGCCGCGCGAGAGCACGGTCTCCACCCGGCCGGTGATCCGCCGGCCCTCGTACGCCGAGTAGTCGACGTTCATGTGGTGGGTCTCGGCGGAGATGACCTGTTCGGCGTGCGGGTCGTAGACGACGATGTCGGCGTCGGCGCCGGGCGCGATGGTGCCCTTCTTCGGGTACAGGCCGAACATCCGGGCCGGGGTGGCGCAGGCGATCTCGATCCAGCGGCGGCGGCTGATGTGCCCGTCGACGACGGCCTGGTGGAGCAGGTCCATGCGGTTCTCGACGCCCGGCATCCCGTTGGGGATCTTTGAGAAGTCGCCCCGGCCCAGCTCCTTCTGCCCGCTGAAGCAGAAGGGGCAGTGGTCGGTGGAGACCACCTGGAGGTCGTTGGTGCGCAGGCCCCGCCACAGCGCGGCCTGGTGTTCCCTCGGCCTGAGCGGCGTGCTGCACACGTACTTGGCGCCCTCGAAGCCGGGCTCGGCGAGGTTGTCGGTGGACAGGAACAGGTACTGGGGGCAGGTCTCGCCGAAGACGGGCAGGCCCTCGTCACGGGCCCGGGTCAGCTCGGCCACCGCTTCCGTCGCCGAGACGTGCACGACGTACAGCGGCGCCCCGGCGACCTGGGCGAGCCGGATCGCGCGGTGCGTCGCCTCCGCCTCCAGCAGCGCCTTGCGGACCTCGCCGTGGAAGCGCGGGTCGGTCTCGCCCCGGGCGAGCGCCTGCTCCACGAGGACGTCGATCGCGATGCCGTTCTCCGCGTGCATCATGATCAGGCCGCCGTTCTCGGCGGCGCGCTGCATGGCGCGCAGGATCTGGCCGTCGTCGGAGTAGAAGACACCGGGGTACGCCATGAACTGCTTGAAGGAGGTCACCCCCTCCTCCACCAGCAGGTCCATCTCCTTGAGCGTCTTCTCGTTGACGTCGGAGACGATCATGTGGAAGGCGTAGTCGATCGCGCAGTTGCCCTCCGCCTTGGCGTGCCAGGCGTCCAGGCCGGAGCGCAGGGAGTGCCCGACGCTCTGGATGGCGAAGTCGACGATCGTGGTCGTGCCGCCCCAGGCGGCGGCCCGGGTGCCGGTCTCGAAGGTGTCGGCGGCGTAAGTGCCGCCGAAGGGCATCTCCATGTGGGTGTGCCCGTCGACGCCGCCCGGGACGACGTACTTGCCGCTCGCGTCTATCACCCGCTCGGCCGTGAACGCCTCGGCCGCCGGGGTGCCGGTCGCGGCGAGGGCGGCGACGCGGCCGTCCTCGATCAGGACGTCGGCGTGGATCTCGTCGGACGCGGTGACGACGAGGCCGCCGCGAATTGCCGTACGGCTCATGGGGTCGCTCCTCGTTGTGGGTGAGTGACGGTGGTCGGGGGCTGGTCGCGCCCGCGCGGCGGTAGCCGCAATCGAGCACGGCCCCGCGCCCCTCAGGTCGTCTACGGAGCCGTCAGTGGTTCATATGACCCCGGCGCGCGGTCGCGGTAGAACTGCCAGCGGTCGCGGACCTCGCGCAGCTTGCCCATGTCGAGGTCCCGGACGACGAGTTCGGTCTCCTTGTCGCTCGCCACCTCGCCGACGAACTGGGCCTCGGGGTCGACGAAGTACGAGGTGCCGTAGAAGTCGTTGTCGCCCAGTTCCTCGACGCCGACGCGGTTGATGGCGCCGACGAAGTACTCGTTGGCGACGGCGGCCGCCGGCTGTTCCAGCTGCCACAGGTAGCCGGACAGGCCGCGCGAGGTGGCCGACGGGTTGAAGACGATCTCGGCGCCTTCGAGGCCCAGCGCCCGCCAGCCCTCCGGGAAGTGCCGGTCGTAGCAGATGTACACGCCGACCTTGCCGACGGCGGTGTCGAAGACCGGCCAGCCGCTGTTCCCGGGGCGGAAGTAGAACTTCTCCCAGAAGCCCCGCACCTGGGGGATGTGCGTCTTGCGGTACTTGCCGAGGTAGGAGCCGTCGGCGTCGATGACGGCGGCGGTGTTGTAGAGGACGCCGGGCTGCTCCTCCTCGTACATGGGAAGCACCAGGACGATGCCGTGTTCGCGGGCCAGGCGCTGGAAGCGCTCCACGATCGGGCCGTCCGGGACGCGTTCGGCATAGGCGTAGAACTCGGGGTCCTGGACCTGGCAGAAGTACGGTCCGTAGAACAGCTCCTGGAAGCACATGACCTGTGCGCCCTGGGCGGCGGCGTCGCGCACCGCCTGCTCGTGGACCTGGATCATCGATTCCTTGTCGCCCGTCCAGGCGGTCTGGAAGAGCGCGGCACGGATCACTCGGCTCATCTTCGGCCTCCACTCGCTCGGTGTGGCGCTCGGTGTACGGCGAGACTAGGGACGGCGGCCGGCCGGAATGAGTGGCACGGTGTCACGTCTGCGGGGGTCGGGCATTGCACGGTGTCACCCCTGTTGTGCGTCGTGGGCGAGGAGCGCGATGTGGACGGAGGCGGCCTGCTCGAAGTCGTCGAGGTCGACGCCGAGCCGGCCCTGTATGGCTTCGAGGCGCCGGTAGAGGGCGGGCCGGGAGACGTGGTGGAGCTGGGCGGTGCGGGACTTGTTGCGTCCGGTGGCGAGGTAGGTGCGCAGGACGGACAGCAGGTCCTCGTCGGGGCCGCGCAGCAGTCCGTCCAGCTCGCGTTCGGCGAAGGACTGCACGTGCGGGTCGTCGCGCAGCAGCCGCACCAGGCCGCGCAGGTGGATGTCGCGCAGCCGCACGACGGGTGGCAGGTCCAGGGCGGCGGTCGCGGAGTCGGCGACGGCGTCGGCGACGTGCTGGGCCTCGCGCAGGCCGGCTGGGACGTCGGTCCAGTCGGCGCGGGCGTCGGCCGCCGCGACCACGGCGCGGGAGTTGTCCGGTTCCGCACGCAGCCGGGTGGCGAAGTGGGCCGTGAGCGCCCTGGCGTCCTGGTCGGGGGCGAGGCTGAGCAGGACGGCGACGTGGTCGTCGGCGAGCCGGGCGGCGATGCCGGGCAGTCCAAGGCGGCGCAGCACCCGGGCGGCGCGGGCCGGCTCGCGTTCGCGGACGACGAGGGGGACGAAGACGCGCCGGTTGACGGGCAGCCCCGCGGCGCGCGCCCGGGGCAGCAGTTGCCGCGCGGGGACGGCCCCGGTGACGAGGTCGGTGAGCAGGCTCCGCGCGGACTGCTCCTCCCAGGAGTCCCACGAGTCCCCGGGGCCTCCCGGACCACCGGGGCCCCCGGTGCCCTGGCCGTGGGTGCCGTCACCGGCGAGCATGCGGTGCAGGACGAGGCCCTCGGCCGCGCGGTCGGCGAGCAGCCGCCCGGCGGCCCGTTCGCCCCGGAAGCCGCACAGCACCAGGCGCCCCCAGCGTTCCCCGCGGCAGCTCAGTTCGGTGCGGATCCAGCCGTCGGCCGACGCGGCACCGGCCTGCCGGGCGATGCGCTCCCAGTCGCGCAGTACGTCGTCGACGGCCGCCCGCTCCCCCGCCGTGCCGAGGACGCGGTGGGCGAGGTTGGTGACGACGACCGGGCAGCCGGCGTGCCGGGCCACCTCGTCGAGCAGGCGCTGCACGGGGGCACCCGCGGTGATCAGGCCGGTCAGTTCGGTGCGCACGGCCTCGGAGAGGCTGACGGCGGCGAACTTGCGCCGCAGCAGCCGGGACTGCACCTCCTCGGTCAGTTCCGCGAAGGGGAAGGGCCGGTGCAGGACGACCATGGGCAGCCCGCAGCGCTCGGCCGCCCTGCGCATCACGTCGGGCGGCGCGGGGAAGGCGCGGCCGAGGCCGAGCACGACGGCGGCGGCCTCGGCGCGGTCCAGGGAGCGGACGTACTCGCCCTGCCGGGCCTCGTCACCGGCGAGCAGCACACCGGTGGTGAGGACCATCTCGCCGCCGCTGAGCATCACGCCGACGTCGGCGGCCTCGGCGACGTGCACCCAGCGCACGGGCCGGTCGAGCCGGTGGGCGCCGGCCACCACCTCGGGCTGCCCCGCCCGCACCCGTTCGAGGCCGAGGACCTGACGGACCGACAGGGCGGGCTCCCAGGGCTGGCCGGGTCGCGGGGGCGGGATCGGCGAGGTGGTGGTCATGGCGGCGCCTCCTGGGGCTCGGCCACGCGGCGGTCAGATGCTGCGCAGGGCGCGTTCGAGGATCGCGGCGCCCTCCTCGGCCTCCGCGACGGTGAGGGACATCGGCGGGGCGACGCGCAAAACGCTGGTGCTGTGACCGCCGCCCTTGCCGACCAGCAGCCCGCCGGCGCGGGCCTCCTCGAGGACGGTGGACGCCGCCTCGGGGTCCGCCTCGTCGGTGCCGGGCCGGGCCAGCTCGACGCCGATCATCAGCCCGCGCCCGCGCACCTCCCGTACGTGCGGCACCTGGGCGGCGACGGCGCGCAGCCGTTCGATGAGCAGTCCGCCGACGCGCCGCGCGTTGCCCTGGAGGTCGTGTTCCAGGAGGTGGTTGAGGTTGGCGAGACCGGCCGCCATGGTGACCTGGGTGCCGCCGAACGTGGAGATGCTGTTGGCGTCCAGGCAGTTCATGATCTCGGCGCGGGCGACGACACCGCCGATCGACATGCCGTTGCCGATGCCCTTGGCGAAGGTGACGATGTCGGGCGGGCCGTTCCTGCCGTGCGCCTGCCAGCCCCAGAAGTGGTCGCCGGTGCGGCCCCAACCGGTCTGCACCTCGTCGGAGATCCACAGGATGCCCCGCTCGTGCAGCACCTCGCGGAAGGCGGCGTACAGGCCGTCCGGCGGGGAGGTGAAGCCGCCGACGCCCTGGACGGGTTCGGCGATCAGGGCGGCGGGGGCGCGGGTGTGGCCGAGCAGGTCCTCGAGGTCGGCGACGCAGGCGTCGGTGAAGTCCCGGTCGTCCAGGTGGGCGTAGGGGCCGCGGGTGCGGACGCCGCCGTGCACGTAGAGGGTCTGGAGCGGGGACAGGGAGGTCGGGGACCAGCCGCGGTTGCCGGTGATGCCGACGGCACTGAAGGAGCGGCCGTGGTAGCTGTTGCGCATCGCCAGGATCGCGTTGCTGCGCCGGTACGCGGTGGCGAGCAGCAGGGCGGTGTCGTTGGCCTCGGTGCCGGAGGTGGTGAAGAAGACGCGGGCGTCGGGGATGCCGGACAGCTGGGCGACGCGTTCGGCGAGTTCGACCATCGGCCGGTTGAGGTAGAGGGTCGAGGAGTGGACGATCCGACCGGCCTGCTCGGCGACGGCCTTGGTGACCTCGGGCAGGGCGTGCGCGGTCATCGTGGTGAGGATGCCGCCGAAGAAGTCGAGGTACTTGTGGCCGGCCGCGTCCCACACGTGGCGGCCCTCGCCGTGGGTGATCTCCAGCGGGTCCTCGTAGTAGAGGGCGAGCCAGTCGGGCAGGACGGCGCGGTGGCGGGCGAAGAGGTCACGGGTCACGGCCGCACCAGCCCCTCGTAGGCGTCGGGGCGGCGGTCGCGGTAGAAGGCCCACTGCTGCCGCACCTCGTCGATGAGGTCGAAGTCCAGGTCGCGGACGACCAGTTCCTCCTTGGTGTCGCTGGCCGTCTCGCCGACGAACTGCCCGCGCGGGTCGACGAAGTACGACGTGCCGTAGAAGTCGTTGTCCCCGTACTCCTCGACGCCGACCCGGTTGATGGCGGCGACGAAGTACTCGTTGGCGACGGCCGCGGCGGGCTGCTCCAGCTGCCACAGGTGGGCGGAGAGGCCGCGGTGGGTGGCGGACGGGTTGTAGACGAGCTGGGCGCCGCCGAGGCCGAGCTGGCGCCAGCCCTCGGGGAAGTGCCGGTCGTAGCAGATGTAGACGCCGACCTTGCCGACGGCGGTGTCGAAGACCGGCCAGCCCAGGTTGCCGGGGCGGAAGTAGAACTTCTCCCAGAAGCCCTTGACCTGCGGGATGTGGTGCTTGCGGTAGGTGCCGAGGACGGTGCCGTCGGCGTCGATCACGGCGGCGGTGTTGTAGTAGAAGCCGGACTGCTCGACCTCGAAGACGGGGACGACGATCACCATGCCGGTCTCGCGGGCCAGTGCCCGCATGCGGCGGGTCGTGGGTCCGTCGGGGACCGGTTCGGCCCAGCGGTAGTGCTCGGGGTCCTGGACCTGGCAGAAGTAGGGGGCGTTGAAGACTTCCTGGAACCCGATGACCTTGGCGCCCCGCCGGGCGGCCTCGCGGGCGTGCTCCTCGTGTTTCGCCACCATGGACTCGGTGTCGCCGGTCCAGGTGGCCTGGACGAGAGCGGCACGTACGACGTTGGCCATGAGCTGCTCCTTCGACACGACGTCAGAGCCTCTACGCCCGTAGAGCAGGCCGTAGAGGGACGAACGTAAGCCTGGCCGGAGGGGCTTGCCAAGACCATCGTCGTCAAGGCGCGGTGTCGATCACGTTTCGCACTCCGGTGGGTGAGTGCGGGCGCCCGGTCCCGTCGCGGGCGGGTGGCTCAGGCCGGCACGGGCGCGCACCTGCCCACCAGCTCGTCCATGGACAGCCCCAGCGCTCCGGCCAGCGCGGCCACGGTGAAGAACGCCGGGGTGGGGGCCCGGCCGGTCTCGATCTTGCGCAGGGTCTCGGCGGAGATGCCGGCCTGGGCGGCGACCGCCGTCATGCTCCGTTCGCCGCGGGCCGCGCGGAGCAGGCGGCCGAGCCGCTCGCCGCGCTCGCGCTCTTCGGGGGTCAGAGGGGTGCGTACCATGGCGTCATTCTAATACCGGCTTCCCGTACCGGGCCCCCATGCGGCACACGGTCGCGCGGTTGCGCTAACCCAATTCAAATACCGGTATAGTAATTGGCATGGTGGAACTGAAGACGGACTCATCGATCGACGCCATGCACGCGGCCGGACAGGTCGTCGCGCGGGCCCTGACCGCCGTACGGCAGGCGGCGGGCGTGGGGGTGTCCCTGCTGGAGCTGGACGCGGTGGCGCACGAGGTACTGCGGGAGGCGGGCGCGGGCTCGCCGTTCCTCGGGTACCGGCCCTCCTTCGCGCCGACCCCCTTCCCGGGCGTCATCTGCGCGTCGGTGAACGACGCGATCGTGCACGGCATCCCGGACGGCTACCGGCTGCGCGACGGGGACCTGCTCTCCGTCGACTGCGGCGCCCTCCTGGACGGCTGGGCGGGCGACTCTGCGCTCAGCCTCGTCGTGGGCACCCCGCGACCGGCCGACCTGGCGCTGATCGAGACCGCGGAGCGGGCACTCGACGCGGGCATCGGGGCGGCCGTCGTCGGCAACCGCATCGGCGACATCGCCCACGCCATCGGCACCGTGTGCCGGTCGGCGGGCTACGGGATCATGGAGGACTTCGGCGGCCACGGCATCGGCCGGCACATGCACGAGGACCCGGGAGTGCCCAACGAGGGCCGTCCCGGGCGCGGGCTCCCGCTGCGGCACGGCATGGTCATCGCCATCGAGCCCATGCTGACCGCAGGCGGCCGGGACGACTACCACGCGGCTCCCGACGGCTGGACCCTGCGCACGAACGACGGCTCCCGGGCCGCGCACGTGGAGCACACCGTGGCCATCACGGAGAGCGGTCCGCGCGTGCTGACGTCGCGGGACGGGCTCTGAGCCGCCGGACGACCCCCGCGCGAGGCCCTCCGTCCGCCCGGCTTCCCGGCATGCCCGCGGGAACAGAACGTGTCATGTTGGGCATGACCGCGCCCCGTCCGGGTTACCCGGCCCCGGCACGTCGATCAGCGATGCAGCGGAGGTCCGGACACGATGACCAGCGGCTACATGGGCCCGGAGGGCGACCCGTTCGCGGAATTCCTGGCACGCTTCTTCGGCGGGCCCAGGCCCCGGCAGATCGACATCGGCCGGCTGCTCAGCCAGCCCGCCCGTGAGCTGGTGCGCGGCGCCGCCCAGTACGCCGCCGAGCACGGCAGCCGGGACCTGGACACCGAGCACCTGCTGCGGGCCGCGCTCTCCACCGAGCCGACCCGGGGGCTGCTCAGCCGGGCCGGCGCCGACCCCGACTCGCTGGCGTCGCAGATCGACGAGCGGACCGGCCCGGTGCAGCACCCCCCGGGCGAGGTCCCGCCGCCCACGTCGCTCTCGCTCACCCCGGCCGTCAAGCGCGCCCTGCTGGACGCGCACGAGCTGGCCCGCTCCACCGGCACCGGGTACATCGGCCCGGAGCACGTGCTCAGCGCCCTGGCCGCCAACCCGGACTCGGCCGCCGGGCACATCCTGAACGCGGCCCGGTTCGCGCCGTCCAGCATGCCCACGGAGTCGCCGGAGGCCGCGAAGGCCCGCACCGAGAGCGCCCGGACCACCAACACGCCGACCCTCGACAAGTACGGCCGCGACCTCACCGACCTGGCCCAGCAGGGGCGGATCGACCCGGTGATCGGCCGCGAGGAGGAGATCGAGCAGACCGTCGAGGTGCTCTCCCGGCGCGGCAAGAACAACCCCGTGCTGATCGGTGACGCCGGTGTCGGCAAGACCGCCGTCGTGGAGGGCCTCGCCCAGCGCATCACCGACGGCGACGTGCCCGACGTGCTGGTGGGACGGCGGGTGGTCGCCCTCGACCTGACCGGTGTGGTCGCCGGAACCCGCTACCGGGGCGACTTCGAGGAGCGGATGAACAACATCGTGGGCGAGATCCGCGCCCACTCCGACCAGCTGATCATCTTCATCGACGAGCTGCACACGGTCGTCGGCGCCGGCGGTGGCGGCGAGGGCGGATCGATGGACGCCGGGAACATCCTCAAGCCGGCCCTGGCCCGCGGCGAGCTGCACATCGTGGGCGCCACCACGCTGGAGGAGTACCGCAGGATCGAGAAGGACGCGGCCCTCGCCCGGCGCTTCCAGCCGATCCTGGTGCCGGAGCCCACCGTCCCCGACGCCATCGAGATCCTGCGCGGCCTGCGCGACCGCTACGAGGCCCACCACCAGGTCCGCTACACCGACGAGGCGCTGGTCGCGGCCGTGGAGATGTCCGACCGCTACCTCACCGACCGGCGGCTGCCCGACAAGGCCATCGACCTGATCGACCAGGCGGGCGCCCGGGTCCGGCTCCAGTCGCGCACCAAGGGCACCGACGTACGGGCCCTGGAGCGGGAGGTCGACCAGCTGGTCCGGGACAAGGACCAGGCGGTCGCCGACGAGCAGTACGAGCAGGCCACGCAGCTGCGCGACCGGATCGTCGAGCTGAAGCAGCGGATCGCCGAGGCCACCGGCGACGGTCAGGCCGACGAGGGACTCGACCTGGTCGTGGACACCGAGTCCATCGCCGAGGTGGTGTCCCGGCAGACCGGCATCCCGGTCAGCAGCCTCACCCAGGAGGAGAAGGACCGCCTGCTGGGCCTGGAGTCCCACCTGCACGAGCGGGTGGTCGGCCAGGACGAGGCGGTCCGGGTCGTCTCCGACGCCGTGCTGCGCTCGCGCGCCGGGCTGTCCAGCCCCGACCGGCCCATCGGCAGCTTCCTCTTCCTCGGCCCGACCGGCGTCGGCAAGACGGAACTGGCCCGGGCGCTGGCCGAGGCGCTGTTCGGCAGCGAGGACCGGATGGTCCGCCTCGACATGAGCGAGTACCAGGAGCGCCACACCGTCAGCCGCCTGGTCGGCGCCCCGCCCGGCTACGTCGGGCACGAGGAGGCCGGTCAGCTCACCGAGGTGGTGCGCCGCCACCCGTACTCGCTGCTCCTGCTGGACGAGGTGGAGAAGGCGCACCCGGACGTCTTCAACATCCTGCTCCAGGTCCTGGACGACGGGCGGCTGACCGACTCGCAGGGCCGCACGGTCGACTTCTCCAACGCGGTCGTCGTGATGACCAGCAACCTGGGCTCGGACGTGATCACCCGGCGCGGCGCGGGCATCGGCTTCGGCTCGGGCGGCGCGGAGGCGGACGAGGAGGCGCGGCGCGAGCAGGTGCTGCGCCCGCTGCGCGAGCACTTCCGGCCCGAGTTCCTCAACCGTGTCGACGAGATCGTCGTCTTCCGCCAGCTCAGCGGCGAGCAGTTGCGGCAGATCACCAGCCTGCTCCTCGACCAGACCCGCCGCATGGTGCGCGCGCAGGGCATCACCGTCGAGTTCACCGACGCGGCCGTGGACTGGCTCGCCGAGCGCGGCTACCAGCCCGAGTACGGCGCCCGCCCGCTGCGCCGCACCATCCAGCGCGAGGTGGACAACGAACTGTCCCGGCTGCTCCTCGACGGCCGGGTCGCGGAGGGCGGCCGGGTGACGGTCGACGTCGAGGACGGGCGGCTGGCGTTCCGGACGCCCGAGCGGCCCGTCCCCGAGCTGTGACTACCTGCCGCGCACCGGTTCGACCACCATCGCCGAGCCGCCGCCGCGCCGTACCTTCTCGGCGGCGGCCAGCCACTTGCCGTGCGGCAGCCGCTGCACCGCGGTCGCGGCGCCGATCTCGGGGTTGAGCTTGAAGGAGTGCCCGAGGGCCTCCAGCTCCGCCCGTACGGCGCTGTCGTAGAGGCCGGGTTCGAGTTCGGTCTGTGCGGCGTTGCGCTGGCTGGCGCGCGGCGCTGCGATCGCGTCGACGAGCGGGAGTCCGCGGTCGACGAAGCCGGTGAGGGTCTGGAGCACGGTGGTGATGATGGTGGCGCCGCCGGGCGAGCCGAGGGCCACGACCGGCTTGTGGTGGCGGTCCAGGACGATCGTCGGCGCGATCGAGGAGCGGGGGCGCTTGCCGGGCCCCGGCAGGTTCGGGTCGTGGACGGCCGGGTTGGCCGGGGCGAAGGAGAAGTCCGTCAGCTCGTTGTTGAGCAGGAAGCCCCGGCCGGGCACGGTGATGCCGCTGCCGCCGGTCTGCTCGATGGTGAGCGTGTAGGCGACGACGTTCCCCCACTTGTCGGCCACCGTGAGGTGCGTGGTGTTCTCGCCCTCGTACGTCGTCGGCGCCGCCGTGCCGCCGCCCGCGCAGTCGGCCGGGTGCCTCGGGTCGCCGGGGGCCAGCGGGCTGGTGAGCGCCGCGTCGTCCTTGATCAGGCACTCACGGGAGTCGGCGTACCGCTGGGACAGCAGCTCCTTCGCCGGTACGTCCTCGAAGGCGGGGTCGCCGACCCAGCGGCCCCGGTCGGCGAACGCGATACGGCTGGCCTCGATGTAGCGGTGCAGGTAGCCGGCCTTGTCCGCGGCGGAGAGGTCGGTGCGCTCCAGGATGTTGAGGGCCTCGCCGACCGTGGTGCCGCCGGAGGAGGACGGGGCGATGGAGTACACGTTCAGGCCGCGGTAGCCGGTCTTCGTCGGCGCCTGGAGCTTGGCCCGGTAGGCGGCGAGGTCCTTGGCGGACAGGTCGCCGGGGCGGGCGTTCCAGCCGGACTCCGGGTCGACGGGCGGCTCGTTGACGGTGTCGACGATGTCCTCGCCGAGTTCGCCGTGGTAGATCGCGCCGACACCCTCGCGGCCCAGCTCCCTGTACGTGCGCGCCAGGTCGGGGTTCTTGAACGTGGAGCCGACGACCGGCAACTCGCCCCCGGGCAGGAACAGTTCGGCGGTGTCCGGGAAGTAGCGGAAGCGCTGCTCGTTGGAGGCGGTCTGGGAGCGGAAGGTCTCGTCGACGGTGAAGCCGTGCCGGGCGAGCCGTTCGGCGGGCTTCAGGACCGAGGAGAGCGGGCGGCTGCCCCACCGGTCCAGGGCGGTCTGCCAGGTGGCCGGGGTGCCCGGGGTGCCGACGGCGAGGCCGCTGGTGACGGCGTCGGCGAAGGCGAGCGGCTCGCCGTTCTCCGTGAAGAGCTTCTCGTCGGCGGTGAGCGGTGCGGTCTCGCGGCCGTCGACGGTGCGCACGGTGCGGGACCCGGCGTCGTAGTAGACGAAGTAGCCGCCGCCGCCGACACCGGCGGAGTAGGGCTCGGTGACACCGAGGGCCGCGGCGGTGGCCACGGCGGCGTCGACGGCGTTCCCGCCCTTGCGGAGCACCTCGATGCCGGCGGCGGAGGCGTCCCGGTCGACGCTGGAGACCGCGCCGCCGTAGCCGACGGCGACGGGAACCTTGGGCGCGGTGGGCCTGCCCCGGTCGGCGGGCCCGTTCCGGTCCGTGGGCCCGCTCCGTTGCGTGGGCGGCGCCGCCGCTCCCACCGACACCACCACGGCGGCCGAGACCGCCAGGACCGTCAGATTCCGTGCGACAGGGCGACGCATCCGCACCTCCAGGGAAAGGCCGTTCGGGCAGCTTAGTTGATCGTCATGGCCGCGTCAGGAACACAAGGGAAGCGCGCGGCGCACCCGTACGGAGCCCGTCCACCGCGGCCCGTCGAACACGAGTACGCGGACGCCCGCTAGCATGCGCGCCCATGACTGACGACGTACGCAACATCGTCCTGGGTGTGGTCGCGGCGGGCATCAGCGCCACGCTGGGCTGGCTCGCCCGCACCTACCTGTGGAAGCGCAAGCTCCGGCGCAAGCAGGCGTTCTTCGGGCTGCCGGAAAGTTCGGAGTCGCTGCTCGTCGTCAACCGCGACCCGGCCGCCTCCGAACCGGCGGTCCACCGCTTCGACGTCTTCGCGCTGCTCGAGCTCGCCGCGCTGGTCAAGGACTGCGGCGCGCACATCCAGGTGGTCACCCAGGACATGGTCGGCCAGGGCTTCGGCGAGCGTACGGAGTTCTGTGTGGGCGGTCCCGGCTCGAACCGGCGCATGGTCGCCCACATGGCGGCGATGCTGCCCGGGGTGCGGGTGAACATCGACCCGGAACCGGGACCGGACCGGGGCGCCTTCCAGATCGGCGGCGAACGCTACCGCCTGGACGCGGGGGTCACGGAGTACGTCCTGCTGGCCCGCCTCACCGCCGGCGACCGGCGCGAGGCCCGGCCCGCGTTCCTGTTCTGCGGCCAGCGCGCGATCAACAACCAGGCCGCCACCCGCTACCTCGCCCGGCACCACGAGAAGCTGGCCCGCAAGCACGGCAACAACTCCTTCGTGCTGCTGCTCAAGGTGGTCAACTCGCAGGCCTACGGCCCGGACGTCGTCGAACTGGTCGGCGACGTCACCCGCGCGGCCACCAGCCCCCTCCCGACTCCAGAACCGACCTCCCGCAACTCCCACCGGGCCTGAGTCCTGCCCGCAGCCCTCCGGCGACGCGGACTATGATGTGCAAGTTACACACATGGGGCGGCGGAGAGGGAGCACGGAGGACATGACCGAGCCGAGCGGGCGGGACCGGCGCCTGAACGACCTGGAACGCGAGCTGACCCTGCTGTCGAGGCACTTCATCGCGTCCCGCGGCCCACGCATCGGCCAGAGCCTCGACCGATCGGCCTATGTGCTGCTCACCCGGCTGGAAACGGGCGACCCCCTCACGCTCAAGGAGCTGGCGCACACCTTCCAGGCCGATGTGTCCACCATCAACCGGCAGATGAGCACCATGCTGCGGCACGGCCTGGTCGAGCGCATCGACGCCGCCACCAAGGGCGGCGCCCGCACCTTCCGGCCCACCCCGCTGGGCCTGGAGCGGCTGGCGGCCGACCGGGCCATCAGCCGGGCCGGTGCCGCGCGGCTGATCCAGGCGGCGGGCTGGGACGAGGAGCGCACCCAGCAGTTCCTCACGCTGATGGTCGAGTTCAACCACGGCATCGAGGAGCTCGAGGGGCTCGCCTGGGGACGGTCCTGAACCTTCGCCCGGCCGTTCGAGGGCCGGCGCACATCCCTCGCGGGGCGCACGCCGGCCGGTCGCGCTCGGGCGGTGCGGCGGCTCAGCAGGCGCCGAGGTCCTCCCAGACGCCCCATTCGCCGGTGGTTCCGGGCTCCTCGCCCGTCACCCACCACTTGGCACGCCAGGTGTGGCCGGCGTGGGAGACGGTCTCTCCGCCGGTGTAGACGCCGCCGGCGCTCCAGGCTCCCGCGACGCAGTCGCCCGGCTGATCGCCGCCGCCGTCGTCCCCGCCGCCGTCGTTCCCGCCGCCGTCGTTCCCGCCGCCGATGTTGACGTCGATGCAGGCGTAGAACGCGTTGGCGGTGTCCGCGATGTTCCAGACCGCGAGCACCTTCTGCTGCCCGCTGAACCCGGTGAAGTCCAGCTGGTGACTGACCGAGGCGGGCGGCTGGGCGCCGTGACCGTCGAACTGGGCGATCTTCTGGTTGCCGATGAAGTACTGCCAGTTGCTGGTCGCGTGCCGCGCCTCGATGGTCCAGGTGAAGGTCTGCGTGGTGCCGATCGGTGTGACCCGCCAGCCCTTGCTGTCGTCGTCCAGGTCGGCCCACCGGGCGTCCCCGCCACTGCAATTGCGCAGCCCCTTCGGGCCCTCGACACTCGCCGGCTCCCACTTGATCGGCCCGCACTGCACCACGCGGTTGGCGCACTGGTCCTGTCGGCTCCCCGGCGAGACCACCCAGCCGTGGGCGCTCGCCGTGGGTGCCGGCAGGCTCAGCGCCACCATGGGGGCGACCAGCGCTCCCACGGCGGCGGCGACTCTCCTTTTCATGCGCATGACATCACGTTTCCCTTCGGTCCACGTCGAACCAGCCTGCCCCGGCGTCCGTACGACGTTGCCGACACGGCAACTCCCGCATCGCAGGTCTAGACCTGCACATGTTGGTCTAGACCTTAGCGAAGGAGCGGGGACCGTCAAGGGGGCGGGCGAAGACCCAACTGCGGCCTGAAAGTGACCCCTTGTGCACCACGGCCCCGTGTAGTGGGCTGTCCGCCATGAAGAAGAGAAGCATGGCGGCCCTGACCGCAATCCTGGTCGTGGTCCCCCTCGTGGCGGCGGCGCCCGGCCAACGGGTTCAGGCCGCCGAACCCGGGCCCGGCGACTCGGCGCGATCCGCCGAGTCGACGCTCGTCCGCGGAGTCGACCTCGACACGGTGACCATCCCGGAACTTCAGGCGCGCATGAACCGCGGGTCCCTGTCCTCGCTCCGGCTGACCCTCGCCTATCTACGGCGGATCAAGGCCGTCGACCCGAAGATCAACGCGGTGCTGCGCACCAGTCCGACGGCCCTGCGCCAGGCGGCCGCGAGCGACCTCAGGCATCGCCTCGGCAAGTCCCGCGGCCCGTTGGACGGCATCCCCGTCCTGCTCAAGGACAACGTGAACACCCGCGACATGCCGACGACCGCCGGGTCGCTGGCGCTGGCCGGAAGCCCCCCGGCCGACGACGCCGACCTGGTGAAGAAGCTGCGGGCGGCCGGTGCGGTGATCCTGGGCAAGGCCAATCTGTCCGAGTGGGCCAACTTCCGCGCGGCGAAGCCCACGTCGGGGTGGTCGGCGGTGGGCGGCCAGACGAACAACCCGTACGTCCTGGACCGCAACCCCTGCGGCTCGTCCTCTGGTTCGGCCGCGGCGCTCGCCGCGTCGCTGGCGCAGGTGGCGATCGGGACCGAGACGGACGGCTCCATCGTCTGCCCCGCCGGGATGAACGGCGTGGTCGGCCTCAAGCCCAGCCTGGGAGTGGTCAGTCAGTCGGGCGTCGTTCCGATCTCCGCCGAGCAGGACACGGCCGGCCCGATGGCGCGCAACGTGATCGACACCGCGCTCACCCTTTCCGTGCTCAGCGGCCGCGACACCGTGCGCGACGGCGACGCGCCGAGCCTCACGGACGCGGCCGGCCGTCCCGGCACGCTGCGCGGCAAGCGGATCGGCCTGTGGCGGCTGCCGTCGCTCGGCACCGAGGTGGACGCCCTCATGACCCGCACGGCCGAGCGGCTGACCGCGGCGGGGGCCGAGGTCGTCGAGGTGAGCATGCCGTACCAGGAGCGGCTCGGCGAGCTCGAGTTCCCGGCCCTGCTGAGCGAGTTCCACCGGGACATCGACGCCTACCTCGCCACCCGTGGCGGGCCGCGGGACCTGGCCGAGCTGATCGAGTTCAACCGCACGCACCCTGAGGAACAGACCTGCTTCGCCGGTCAGGAACTGTTCGAGCAGGCGCTGACCGCACCGCCGACCACCGATCCGGAGTACCTGGCGATGCGCGCGGAGCTGACCGACCTGTCCCGGCGGTCCATCGACGAGGTCATGGCCGCGCACGACCTGGACGCCATCGCCTCCCCGGCGAACCCGCCCGCGTGGACCACCGACTGCGCGCGGGGCGACAACGACGTGATCCCCTCCTCCACCCCCGCCGCCGTGGCCGGGTACCCCTCGCTGTCCGTACCCGCCGGGTTCGTCGGCGAACTGCCGGTCGGGCTGCTCCTCATGGCCGGTGACCGGCAGGACGCGGAACTGCTGTCCCTGGGTGCGGCGGTGGAGCACCGGCTGGGCGCCTGGCGGGCGCCCGGGTACCTGCCCTCGGCGCCGTCCGGCGCCTCCCACTGAGCCGACCGGCGAGCGGTACGTGATCGAGCGGTGCCTCGACGAGATCGCTCGCCGGTGTGCAGCTGACCTTCTCCTCGTCCGTAAGGAGTGATCTCCGGCTGCACCCTGCGCATGCCCCCGTGCGTTCGTGTCCGCTCCGACCACTGCAACGTATCGAGAGGAACACCGTGAATGCCGCCGACACGCACCTTTCGGGCATTACCCCTATTTAAGGCGGGCGGGGCCAGGGGGCGGCCGGGGCTGCCGGTACTCGACTCAGGCCTCGGCGACTTCGCCGTACAGCTGGGAGAGTTCTGGAACGCCGTCCTCCGCCCAGGCGTGCCCGTTCGCCACCACGTCGAACTCCCGGCCGGAGGCGAGCCGGACGACCGGCTGCCCGTCGGACCGGATGGTCCAGACGGCGCCTGGGACGGTGCGCACGATCACGGTGCCGAGGTACAGACCGGCGTCGTTGCCGAGCCAGGTCAGGATCTCCTCGTCGCTGCGCCAGCGCGGCAGCACCTGGTCCAGCTGCTCCAGGGAGAGCGCGGAGTCGTCGAGCCGGACCCCCTCCCGCAGCGCCCGCGAGCGCAGCAGATCGCAGTCGGCGAGCAGCTCACCGATGCCCTCCGCGTCGTGCACCCGGGATTCTTGGCGCCGCTTGCCCAGGAAGGGGAAGTTCATACCTCCAGACTGTCATTCGTACCGCCATGTGCACCATGGGGCGCGCGGGCCGGGCGCACTCGGCGGGCGGGGCTACAGATCCAGGTCCACCACGACCGGCGCGTGGTCCGAGGCCCCCTTGCCCTTGCGCTCCTCGCGGTCGACGTAGGAGTCGGTGACCGCCTTGGCGAACGGCTCGTTGCCGTACACCAGGTCGATGCGCATGCCGCGGTTCTTGGGGAAGCAGAGCTGGCGGTAGTCCCAGTACGTGTAGGGGTGGTCGTACTTCAGCGGGCGCGGGACCACGTCGGACAGGCCGGCGCCGCGCAGGGAGGCGAGGGCGGCGCGCTCGGCCGGGGTGACGTGGGTGGCGCCCTCGAAGGCCGCGCGGTCGTAGACGTCGTCGTCCGTCGGCGCGACGTTGTAGTCACCCATCACGGCGAAGGGCCGGCCGCCGGAGGCGTCGCTCTCGACGGCGGCGCGCAGCGCCTCGAACCACTGGAGCTTGTAGGTGTAGTGCGCGTGCTCCACCTCGCGGCCGTTGGGCACGTACACCGACCAGACGCGGGCCGGTCCGCAGGTGGCGGAGACGGCGCGCGGCTCCTGGACGCCCTCGTAGCCCGGGTCGCCGGGCAGGCCCTTGACGACGTCCTCGAGGCCCACGCGGGACAGCACCGCCACCCCGTTCCACCGGCCGGTGGCGTGGACCGCCGCCTCGTAGCCCGCCTCGCGCAGCGCGTCGAAGGGGAACTGCGCCTCGGCGACCTTGGCCTCCTGGAGGCAGAGCACGTCGGTGCCGCTGCTCTCCAGCCAGGCGAGCAGCCTCGGCAGGCGGGCGGTGATCGAGTTCACGTTCCAGGTCGCGATGCGCATGTCCCACAACCTACCCGGCGGCACCGACAACGCGGTCCCGCCCCGGGCGGGGCCTCAGAGGCGAGCCGAGTCGCCGGGCGTCAGCCGCAGGTGCTCGGTGCCGCCCAGCTCGCCGATCTGGCGGTCGTAGACCGGGCGGGCGAGGTCGGTGAGGAGCGCGTCGTGGATGTCGTAGGCCCGCTGCGGGCCGACCTCCCGCACGTACTCGATCACCTCGGCGATCTTGTTCCAGGGGGCCATGACCGGCAGCATCAGCGTCTCGACGGGGTGGTCGGGGACGGTGAGGGCGTCACCGGGGTGGAAGACCTTGCCGTCGTCCACGAGGAAGCCGACGTTGGTGACGCGCGGGATGTCCGGGTGGATCACCGCGTGCAGTTCCCCGTGGACCCGCACGTCGAACCCGGCGGCGGTGAAGGTGTCGCCGTGGCCGACGGTGTGCACGCGGCCGGGGAACGCCGCCGAGATCCTCTCCGCGACCGACCGCAGCGTCCAGATCTCCGCGGCCGGGTTGTCCTCCATGGCGGCGCGCAGCCGCAGCTCGTCGAAGTGGTCCGGGTGCTCGTGGGTGACGAGGATCGCGTCCGCGCCGAGGGCGGCGTCCTCCTCGGTGAACCCGCCGGGGTCCAGGACGAGCGTCTGCCCGTCCTTTTCGAGGCGGACACAGGCGTGCGACTTCTTGGTGAGCTTCATGCCCCCATCCTGCCGCCGCATGCCCGCTCCCGGCCCGCTGGGCTCACTCCGGTGGTGTGGTCTCCTCGCGGATCACCTGCTGGGCCACCCGGAAGGCCCCGCTCGCGGCCGGTACGCCGCAGTAGACGGCCGCCTGGAGCAGTACTTCCTTGATCTCGCCCGGGGTGAGGCCGTTGCGCAGGGCGGCCCTGAGGTGGGGCGCCAGCTCGTCCAGGTGGCCGCCGGCGACGAGGGCGGTCAGGGTGACGCAGCTGCGTGAGCGCCGGTCCAGGCCGGGACGGTGCCAGATCTCCCCCCACGCGTACCGGGTGAGCAGCTCCTGGAAGTCCCCGGAGAACTCGTCCGCCTGCGCGAGGGCCTGGTCCACGTGCCCGTCGCCGAGGACCTCGCGGCGCACCTTGAGACCGGCGTCGTACGGGTCGGGCCTCCCCTGTGCCTGCGGCGGCACGACGGGGGCCGGGGCGATCTCGGCGATGGGTGCGGCCTGCGGCGGCTGGGCCGGCACCGGCTGGAGGGGCGCGGGCGGTACCGGGACGGGGGCGGCCGGCACGGGGTGCGCGGTGGGGTGGACCGGGGGCGGGACGGGGATCTGGCCGGTGGAGGTGGCGTCGGGGGCCGCCTGCCAGGCGGTGGTGAAGTGCCGCACCAGCAGGTCGGTGACGGCCGCGGGCTGCTCGACCGGGACCAGGTGGGAGGCGCCCGGGACGACGGCGAGGCGGGCGTCGGGGATACCGGCGACCAGGGTGCGGGCCTCGGCGGGCCCGGTGACCTGGTCGTCGGAGCCGACGAGGACCAGGGCCGGGACGCCGACCCGGCCGAGTTCGCCGCGCACGTCGAAGGCGGCGAGGGCCTCGCAGGCGGAGATGTAGCAGCCCGGGTCGGTGGTCCGCACCATCTGCACGGCCCACTCCGTGATCGCGGGCTGCGCCGCCGCGTACCCGCCGGTGAACCAGCGCTCGGGAGAACTGCGGGCGATGGGGTCCAGCCCGTTGGTGCGCACGATCACGCCGCGCTGGCGGAACTCGTCGGCGGTGCCGAAGCGGGGCGAGGCGGCGATCAGCGCGAGGGAGGCCAGCCGTTCGGGGTGCCGCAGGGCGAGTTCGATGCCGACGGCGCCGCCGAACGCGCAGCCGGCGTACCCGAAGCGCTGCACGCCGAGTCCGTCGAGGGTGGCCAGCAGCCGCGTGGTGAGTTCGGCGACGGACCCCGCCGGGTGGGCCGGCGCACCCCCGTGTCCGGGCAGGTCGAAACGGAAGACCCGCCAGTGCTGCGTCAGTTCGGGCACCTGCCGGTCCCACATGTGCCATGTGGTACCCAGTGAGGGACCAAGGATCAGGACCGGAGCGTCTTCTGGCCCGTCAAAGCGGTATTGCAGGGTGTTGGGTGGTGTCTCGCTCACGCCCCAGACCCTCTCACGTCTCACGGACGCCCCTATAACGCAGGGGTGCGGGAAGCTGGTCTGACCAGGTTGAAGACCTCGCGGGCTGCGTATCGCTTGAGGCATCGGATGATCTCACGTCGGGTCTTGCCCTCCTGGGTGCGGCGTTCGTAGTACTCCTGGGTGCGTGGGTCGTGACGCAGGCGGGTGAAGACGATGCGGTGCAGGGCGGCGTTGGCCTGCCGGTCGCCGCCGTGGTTGAGCCGACGCGTGCTCCGCCGGCCGGAGGAGTACTCGATGGGGCTGACTCCGCAAAGGGCAGCAAAGGACGCCTCGGTGTTGAGCCGCTCAGGGTTGTCCCCCATGGTGATCAGCAGGGTGACGGCGCTGTCCGGACCGATGCCCACCGGTACGAGCAGTTGCGGCGCGTGGCGTTCGACGAGCCGGGTCAGTCGCTGGTTCAGCTCATTGATCTGTCCGGTGAGCTGCTCGATGCGTTCGGCGAGCATGCGTAATGTCATGTGGGTGGCTTGGGCCACCGCGTCCTCGTCTCCCCCACCACCGTCGTGCGGGCCGAGGCGCGCACAGGTGCGGAACAGCTCGGCGTTGCCGAGGCTCGACATGCGTTCCCGCAGGGCGGGGTCGGCGATGACCAGGACGGCCTTGAGCTGGTTGATCGCCTGGGTGCGGGCCTTGACCGCGGAGTCCTTGGCGAGTTTGTAGATCCGGGCGCTGTGCACGGGTCCGTCGCCGGATTTGGCCTGGGCCCGGGCGCGAGCGCTGAGCACGGCTCGCGCTGCGGCCTGCGCATCGAGCGGGTCCGACTTACCGAGCAACCGGCGGGCCGACCGGTCGGGCCGGTTGACTTCGAACACCTGGATCTGCTGAGCAAGCAGATAACGGGACAGGCCCGCACCGAAGGTGCCCGTGCCCTCCACGCCGGCCCGGCGCACCGTCCCCCGTTTGCGGGCCCAGACAAGCAGTTGTCGGTAGCCGGCCGCCGTCGCGGGAAAGGACTCGGTTCCCAGGACCTTCCCGAGCGGGGAGATCACGGCGGCGACATGCACCTCGCCGTGCGTGTCCACGCCCAGGACGACCTCGCGCCGAACGAGAGGATCCGTGCTCGAGGAGGTGCTGCATTGTCGGGTCTTCATGGTGGTCGGCCTCCCACGTGATGACGTGCTGGCTGGGTGGATGGCACCGGCCTGCTCGGGCGGTCTGAACCGTGATGGCGCCTGATCGTGGCAAGGCCCCTATTGGGACACGCCCTGTGGCTCGGCGGCAGGCAGCATCCCGCAACGGCAGTCGACAGGTCCGTGACTGGACACTTCGGTCATAGATCTCACGAGTCAGACCCCGTCCGGGATGGCGCTGCACAACCGTCCCATCGAACCCGGCACAGCGGCATGACTCGATCATTGCCGGATGGCTTCGCCCGAACCGATGCTCAATCTGATTAGGTGGATTGACAAGACGTTTCCTTTCGTCCACTCCTGACCGATATTGACGGGGGGGGCGTCACGCAAGGAGGTGGTAACCTCGTCGGCTACGGCAGCGGCTCCACTCCGTGATCAGCACCCCGATGGGGCCCATTCACCGCAAGGGGGCTGTGGAGTACCGGGTCGCTCCGCTGGGGAAAAACATGCGCCCGCCCGTCGATGTCCTCCTGGACTGGGTACGGACGTACATGCCCCAGATCGAGGAGGCACGGGAGTCCTTCGACGCCAGGTGAGATGCGGAGCGGGAAGGCCGCCCGCGCTTCGCGACACGTTTCTGCCCTCATCGGCGGGGCGTGATCCTTCGGACGAACCCGCCGGGTCCGTCATTAGAACGTCTGCTCTGTCCTGCCCTTGCTCGCGCAGTCACCCGGCGCGAGCGGGCCCGCGACGTCCCTGGTGGTGGCCGGCGGGCTCGGCGTCCAGCGCCAGGAGGACAGAATCGCCGCGGTCGACGCACTGCTGCTGTTGGCGGCACGCAAGAAGCTGGATCCCGGTGCGCTCGCCACCGACCTCGGTGCGCTGATGCTCATCGGGATCGTCACTCCGAGCCGCCTGGCGGACTCCCTGGGAACGGCCGCGTCCACCAGCGCGTACCGCACCGTCTGGACCGTACTGCGTGACGCACTGCCACCGCTCCTGTCCAAAGACCTCTCCCCCGCCGAGTCCCGTGGCCTCGGCGAACTGCTCACCGTGGTCGCCGAGTGCGCCGAACGCATCGGAGCCCAGGGCGAGATACCGGGACTCGACCCGATAGCCGACCGGCGGGGCAGCTCACGGCTGGTGAGCCAGGCCCGTCGCCTACGCGCAGCACGTGCCGGCGCGTAGGTCCGAAGAGGCGCATCCGCCCGGGGGATCCTGCTGCAGGGCCACGTGGTGTGGCAGGGACGGTCCGATGCCGCCCGGCTCGAGCGGGAGGTGATCGGCCTCGGCGGCACGGAGTGCGGCCGAGGCCGGCGCCAGGACCTCCGAGCGCGACAACTCCTGTCGCTCGGGCAGCGGTCATGCCGAGTCGGTCGAGGGCGACGACGGCCGGGTGAGTCGGGCTGCGTTCGCCGTGGGCCCGTACCGCCGCGATCGACGAGCTCGGCCATCTTCGTTCTCAGCGGTTCCAGTTTCCCGCGCACCGTCACCTCCAGGCCGAGCTGGTCCCCTGCGTGGGCGGGGCCCCACACGCGCGCCGTTCTTCTCTCGCACGGTTGGGTGTCAAGTGCGCAGGTGAGACGCGCCGTTGAGGTCGACGATGGTTCCCGAGGCCCATGCCGCGGCCGGGGAGGCGAGGAAATGCACCGTGGCGGCGACCTCCTCCGGGGTGCCGACGCGCCCGAAAGGGCTCTCCGCGCGAAGACGTTCGCCTTCCGGGCCGGACAACTTCCCCGTCTGCCGTTCGGTGGCCACGAACCCGGGCGCGACGGAGGTGACCGCGATGCCGTGCGGAGCCAGGGCCACAGCCAGTGACTGACCGAGGGCGTGCAGGGCGGCCTTGGTGGCCCCGTAGGCGGGGAAATCGGGTTCGCCCCGGAACGCGCCGCGCGAGCCGATGTTCACGATCGCCCCGCCGGTGCCCCGGTCGACGAGGTGGTGGGCTGTGGCCCAGCACAAGTCGGCCGCGCCCAGCAGGTTGACGTCGACCATCCGCCGCCAGACCTGCTGCCAGTGCTCCAGCAAGGTCTCGGCGATGGGGTGCCGGGTGTCCGCCGCGGGTGCCAGGGCCGCGTTGTTCACCAGCACGTCCACGGCACCGAGCGCGGCCACCGCCTCGGCCACGGTCCGCTCGGCCGCACCTGGCTCGCCCAGGTCGGCCTGCAGCAGCGTGTGCCCGGTGCCGGGAAGCTCGCGCACCGTCCGTTCGGCGTCCGCACGGCGACCGGCGTACTGCACCGCGACACGGTCACCGCCAGCGGCGAAGGCCCTCGCGACGGCGCGGCCGATGCCCCGCGATCCACCGGTGACGAGCACGCCCCTCATCGGGCGAACACCATCGACTCGTCACGGAAGGACTTGAACTCCAGGGCGTTGCCCGCGGGGTCGCGGAAGAACATGGTCCACTGTTCGCCGGGTTCGCCGGGAAAGCGGCGATGCGGTTCGATGTCGAAGCGCACCCCCGCGGCTCGCAACCGCTCGGCGAACTGGTGGAAGGACTGTTCGGGCAGCAGGAGACCGTAGTGCGGGATCGGCACCCGGTGCTGTCCCACCACGCTGGTACCCGCCGGCTGCGGCACGGTCGGTACCAGGTGGGTCACCAACTGGTGGCCTTCGAGATTCCAGTCCACCCAGTGATCGGCGCTGCGCCCCTCGGGCAGACCCAGCACCTGTCCGTAGAAGCCGCGGGCGGCGACCAGGTCGTCGACCGGGACTGCCAGGTGGAAGGCGGGTCGGTGTGGCATCGGGGTCCCCTCTGGTGGAGTCGGCGGCCAGGGCAGCCTGACCCACCCGATGTCTTAATGTCAACATTAGGACAAGAGTCGGCTGGAAGTCCGGGGCGAGTCGCCTGGCCGGTCTGGTGGTTCCGATTGTCCGGATGTCAACATGGCGGCATGTCATCTGCACTGCCGAAGGCCGCCCGGCGCGGGCTGGCCGACGAAGCCGCCGACCTGGTGCGCGCCGCGATCTTCTCGGGTCACTTTCCGCCCGGAGCCCCACTGCGCGAAGTGGAGTTGGCCGAACGCCTCGGGGTCAGCCGTGGCTCGGTCCGGGAAGGACTGGCCCAGCTGGAGCACGAGGGGTTGGTGCGTGGCGGCTGGCACCGCGGCACCACCGTCATCAGGGTGACGGCCGAGGACGCGCAGGAGGTCTACGCGCTGCGGGCCGCGTTGGACCGCCTGGCCGCGACCACCGCGCGGCGAGCCGCGACCGCGGAGCAGCTGTCCGCGCTGGATCGGCTGGTGGCCGAGATGACGGCCGAGATCGCCGAGGGCGGTGACGCCCCCCGGCTGGTGGCGCTGGACATCGCCTTCCACGACCAGATCTACGCCGCGGCCGGGAACGGCAGGCTCACCTCCGCCTGGAAGGCGATCCGCTCTCAGGTGCACCTGTTCCAGTTGCGCCGCGTCGACGTGGCCTATGACCACTACCGCGCACGCGTGGTCGACGAGCATCGCGAGCTGGCCGCTCTCCTGCGCTCCGGCGACATCCGGACGCTGGCCCGCCGGGCCGAAGAGCATGTGGAATCCGCGCGGCGCAGTCTGCTGGCCGGTCTGCCGACCGCACCGTGACGTCAGGCACCACGTCAGGCACCGAGGCGTCCAGCCGTACCTGAGCGTGCCCGTATGCGCCAGGCAGCCGGAAAGCGGCGAGTGGCTGTGGGTGGGCTCCGGTTCCGGTTCCGGTTCGTCACCACGTCGTACCGGCTCGGATCTCCCGGCGCAGGGCGGACCGGCCAGGCAGACGCATGCCAAGACAGTGCTGAGGAGTCGCGGCGCTTCACCTGCGACGGGTGGGAAGCACTCGGCCTGTGCCGCCCTCGGAGAGCAAGGCCGTCGTCGACTCGGACAGGGGTGTGACTGTCCAGGGTGTGCTGTTCCCAGGGTAAGCGCACCCTCCCTCGCCCCTACGGCAGTGCGTCGCGCCGCTCTAGCCTCGACGTATGGACAGAGAGAAGGAGTGCGTCGACAACACGCTGGGAGGTTTCCTCCGGGCGCGGCGCGCCCGCCTGCGCCCCTGCGACGTGGGGATTCCCACCTCCGGTCGTCGCAGGGTGCCCGGTCTGCGACGTGAGGAGGTGGCCGCCCTCGCGGGGGTGAGTTCCGACTACTACACGCGTCTCGAACAGGGCCGCGAGCGGCATCCGTCCCGACAGATCCTCGAGGCCGTGGGGCGGGCACTGCAGCTGGACGGCGAAGCGATGGCCCACCTGCACCGCGTGGCCGGCCCGACCACCCGCCGGACACGCCGAGCACCGCGCGTGGAACGAGTCGCCCCGCACCTCAGGCGTCTCCTCGACACGTGGCGTGACACGCCTGCCTTCGTCATGAGCCCCGTACTGGACATCCTGGCCCGTAACCGGCTCGCGAGCGTTCTTCACGCCGACTTCACTCACAGTGACAACTTGTTGCGCATGACGTTCCTGGACTCGGTCGCGCGGCGGTTTCACCGGGACTGGGACCGTGCGGCCGAGTCGACGGTGGCCACATTGCGCCGTGCGGCCGGCATCGATCCCGAGGATCCGCGCCTGAGCCAGGTCGTAGGTGAGCTGTCCCTGAGAAGTGCGGACTTCTCCACGCTGTGGGCGCGGCATGACGTGCGCGCCAAGACGCGGGAGGCGAAACGCTTCCACCATGCTCAGGTCGGTGACCTGGAACTGCACTTCGAGTCCTTCACCGTCAACAGCGCCCCGACGCAGCAGCTCGTCGTCTACCAGGCCGAACCAGGCACGGCGTCCGCCGACGCACTGTCCCTGCTCGGCTCCCTCAGTGCCGGCGCAGTGGCCGAGGAGCCAGCGGC
Source organism: Streptomyces coelicoflavus (assembly GCF_045041415.1). Classification (NCBI taxonomy): domain Bacteria; kingdom Bacillati; phylum Actinomycetota; class Actinomycetes; order Kitasatosporales; family Streptomycetaceae; genus Streptomyces; species Streptomyces coelicoflavus. Next base: position 1,260,069 of record NZ_CP108218.1, read on the forward strand.
CAGCGCCGCGCTCGACTGAGTCGCCGCCGTTCGGGCCGGGTCCACCGGCCAGGCCCGCACGAGAGGGACGAAGGGCGGGCCGGCCTCTCCGTTAGGTTGGAACAATGAGCGACACCACTCCCTTGGGAGACTTTCTGAGAGCACGGCGCGAAGCCCTGAAACCGCTGGACGTGGGGCTTCCGGAGCACGGGCGCCGGCGGGTACCGGGGCTGCGCCGTGAGGAGGTCGCCATGCTCGCCGGGGTGAGCGCCGACTACTACATGCGCCTGGAACAGGGACGGGAGTCCAGCCCGTCCCCGCAGGTGATCGACGCGGTCGCCGCCGCCCTGCGCCTCAGTGACGAGGCGCACGACCATCTGCGCAGGCTCACCAGGGCGCCCCAGGAACGTCGCGGTGTTCCGGCTGGCGACGACAGGGTCCACCCCCACCTTCTGCGGCTGATCGACGGCTGGCCCGACACCCCCGCCTTCGTTCTGGGCCCGGCCCTGGACATCCTGGCGCGCAATGCGCTCGCCGCGGCCCTGCACAGCGGATTCCAACGGTTCGACAACCTGGCTCGCATGGTCTTCCTCGACCCGGCGGGACGTGCCTTCTACAGGGACTGGGACGACTCCGCCCACTCGTGCGTGGCCGAACTGCGTGCGGCCTTCGGACACGACCCCGAGTCCCCGCGGATCACCGAGGTCGTCGACACGCTCCGCGGGAGGAGTCCCGAGTTCGCCGGGCTGTGGGCACGGCACGAGGTCAGGAGCAAGACGCAGCAGGAGAAGTACCTGTCGCATCCCGAGGTGGGTGCTCTGGAGATCCAGTTCTCGGCCTTCACCGTCGGGGGAGCCCCGCATCAGCAGCTGGTCGTCTACCAGGCAGAGCCGGCGAGCGCCACCGCGGCCGCCTTCGCCGTGCTCCGGTCCGGTGCCGACGGAGAGGCACCGGTGGAGATGGTGCGGGAGGTGTCGCTGTCGTTCGACGGCAGCTGACTGTGGTGTGAGCCCGCTCGTGGAGGGGCCCTGAACGAGAAGGAGGGCCCGTCGGCCGGCGACGGGCCCTCGCTGTGACAGCGGGCATGTCAGAGCCTGTGAGGCCGACGGTGCCCCACACCGTCGGCCGCCCGCTCTCGGAGTCGCAGCCCGAAGCCGACGGCCCGACGGGAGTCCAGGAGGGGGTCCTCAGCCGCGCGACCCCGTACCGTCCCGCCGGATGCGGTGATCGCCCTCACGGTAGAGCACCAGATGCTCATGGAAGAGAACCCCGTCACGAACGTCCCCCGTGGCGGTGAAGCCGGTGTCGTCGACGTAGTCGATGTGGTTGCCGCTGACGGTGTACCGGCCGGTGTAGGCACTCCGGCGCCGTCCGCGGGCCTCGTCGTAGCGGCCGTTCGGCAGTAGTTCCTGGCGGATGAATCCGTCCGCGGTCACCCACATCCCGACGTACGGGTGCGGAGCGCGAGGCGTGTCGTTGCTGGTCATGGCCTCACTCTCGGGCCCGTCACGGGAAGTGGCCAGGCCGCCGTACCCCCGGGTACGGGCTTCCTGGGAGCCGTGCACCCAGAATGCGGGCCGGAACGCAGCGGGAGTGCCGTGCCGGGACGGACCGACGTCTCGGACGCGGTGCACCGGGCCTGTGCCGGACTCGCCATCTCTTCGCCGGCCATCGTGCCGGCTCCCCCGCCGCTCTCCTCCGGCCGGGCATGGGTGGGTGCCGTGCACCCGGGTGCACGGCGGCCTGGTTCCGCTTGTCCGGCCGGACGAACCTGGTGGTCGTGCGGCTGCCGTGACGCCGAGCAGCCGCGACCCGCCCGTAAGAAGCCCGCTTCGTTCGCCGGGCGGACCGAAGAGCCGAACCCCTGAGGAAAACGATGACCACCAACGACACCCACGCCCACACCGGCGCCCTGAGCTGGCACCCGGAGGCGCTCGACGAGATCCTCTCGAACGACGGGGGCCGCCCCGTCCTGTTCACCAACGCCCGGATCGTGACGATGGACCCGCTGATCGGGACCATGACCGGTGCCGACATCCTGTTCGTCGGCGACCTGATCGTCGGCGTCGGCCCCGGCATCATCACCGCGGCACAGGACGACAACGCCATCGTCGTCGACTGCACGGGCACGACCATCGTCCCCGCCGTCGTGGACACCGTCGCCCTGGCCGGCGGCCGCGGCCGCCGCTCGGAGTACGTCGCGACGCTGACGCCCGGCAACAACACCGACTTCCTGGTGGTGCCCGACGCACTCGCCGCCGACGTGTCGAGCGCGGTGGCCACCCTCGTGTCCCACCCGGAGCAGGTCCGCGCGCTGGTCGCGGCCGGCCGTCCCGTCCGGTGGTCGGGCACGGAAATTCCCGGCGGGCCCACACCCCCCCCCAGGCCGGCATCCCCGCCGCTCCGGACCTGACCGGCAGCCCGCGGCTCGGCGTCTGGATCGACCGGCAGGACTTCCTGCACCAGGAACTCACCGCGGACGGCCGTTACGACGAGACACGGGGCGGCCGCCCCCACGCCTACCAGGGGCGGTTCTGGATCGACGGCGACCGCATCGACTACCTGGACGACCTCGGCTTCTGGGCCTACGGAGAGTTCAGGGGCGACGAGCTGCACCACGCGGGCTACGTCATGAAGCTGGGCTGAACCGCCCGGCCGGCAACGGCCGAGCCACCCGCACACACGGCGACAACACCGGGTCCGGACCTGCCTCCGCAGCCTTGCGGTCCTTGACGCACGACGCCCGGGTGAACGGCGCCCTGGCTGGCGGGGCCGGCCCCGCCAGAACCGGAAACCGGGCTGCCGGGCGTTCCCGGCAGCCCTCCCCCTCCCCGAAGTACTGAAAGCACTTTTCCATGACCCACGTCAACGGCACCGCCGCCACGGCCGCCCTCGAACAGCTCCGCCGTCGCCCCGCGGACGAACGGCGCATCCTGTTCACCGGCGCGACCGTCGTCACCATGGACGCCGACCTCGGTGTCCTGCCCAACGCCGACCTGCTCGTCGAGGGCGACACCATCACCGCCGTCGGTCCCGGTCTCGAGGCCGGTGACGCCGTGGTCGTCGACGCCACCGGCACCGTCCTCAGTCCCGGCTTCGTCGACACCCACCGGCACGCCTGGGAGGCCCAGCTGCGCCGGATCATGCCGGACGTCGACGACCTCGGCGCCTACGTCATGTCCACCCTGGCCGGCTACGCCACGGTCTACCGGCCCCAGGACATGTACACCGGCACCAAGCTGGCTGCCCTCACCGCGATCGACAGCGGCATCACGACCATGCTCGACTTCTCCCACAATTCCCGCACCCCCGAACACTCCGACGCCGCCGTCGAGGCCCTCCGCGACACCGGCATCCGCGGTGTGCACGCCTCCATGGGCCCGCACTTCGGTGGCTGGGACAAGCAGTGGCCCGGCGACCTGACACGCCTCAGGGAGAAGTACTTCAACAGTGACGACCAACTGCTGACCCTGCGCCTGGCGACGCTCGCCACCGACGAGATCGCCGGCCCGGCCCTCGCCTACGGCCCCGAACTCGCCCGCGTCGCCAAGGACCTGGGCATCGGTGTGAGCGTGGACGCGGTCTTCGGCACAGCCTCCTCCGAGGTGATCCTGAACTGGGCGAAGGACGGCATCCTCGGCAGCGACGTCACCCTCATCCACGCCACCGGACTGACCCCCGAAGCATGGAAGGCGATGGGGGAAAGCGGCACCACCGTGGCCCTCGCCCCCACCTCCGACGCACAGATCGGCCTGGAGACCGCGATCCCCGCCGTCGACGAGGCTTTGTCCGCCGGCATCCGTCCCGGACTGAGCATCGACGTCGAAGTCGCCCTGGCCAGCGACATGTTCACCCAGATGCGGGCCCTGCACGCCATCCAGCGGATGCGGGCCGTCAACGCCGCCCACGGCACCGGCCAGCAGCCGGTCCGCATCACCACCCACGACGTCCTGGACTTCGCCACCCTCCAGGGTGCCCGCACCAACGGCCTCGCCGACGTCACCGGCTCACTCACCCCCGGCAAGAAGGCCGACCTGCTGGTCATCCAGGCCGAGGACCTCAACAACATGCCGCTCAACGACCCGATCGGCACCCTCGTACTGGGCTCCGACGCCCGCAACATCAGCACCGTCCTCATCAACGGCGAGCCCCGCAAGTGGGACGGACAGGTCCTCGACGTCGACCTGCCCGCCCTGCGCTGCGAGGTCCACGCCTCACGCGAGTACGTGCTGAACACCCACGCAGCCTGATCATCCCGTGACCACCCCCGGCCAGCCCCTCGCCGGCCGGGGGCGACCCGGTCCCCGGCGCCTGCCATCGGCCGGTCATGCCGCACACGGGGCCACCAGACGTTCTTTCGGAGTCCCCATGTCCCACCCCACCAGCGCACTCGATCACACAACCGGGAGCGGAACGCCCGGTCGGCCACCAGGCTGGGCCCCGGCCGCCAGGACCACAGCGCTGCTCACCACGCTGGGCATGCTGATGGTCGGTCAGATGTACACCGTCCTGGCACTGCTGCACCCCATGGCCACCGAGTTCGGCACCACACCCGGTCAGGTCACGTGGACGGCGACGGCGTTCGGTTTCGCCTACGCAGCCGGGTTCCTCTTCGCCGGCCCGCTCTGCGACCGTTACGGACCACGCGCCGTGATCACCGTGGGGCTCGCGGCCGCCACGGCGTCCACCGCGGCGGTCAGCGCGGTCTCCGACCTTCCCACCGCCGTCGTGCTGCGCAGCCTGCAGGGACTGACCGCCGCGACCTTCGCCCCTGCCGCGCTCTCCTACGTCGTCCGGCACATCGCGCCTCGACACCGCGGCACCTCCCTCACCTGCATCACCAGTGGCATGCTCGCCGCCGCCGTCGTTGTTCAGGTCGGTGCGCAGGCCGTTGCGGCCGGAATCGGCTGGCGTGCGGTCTTCTGGATCAGTGCCGTGCTGATGGCCCTGAACTTGTTCCCGGTGCGCCGGGTCCTGCGACCCACTCCGCGTGGAGGCACCGACGGCGGACTGCTGCAGGCGTTCGCGGCGATGCCGCGGCTGCTGCGACAGCCGCGGCTGGGCGCCCTGTGCCTGTCCACCGTCGCCCTGATGACGGCTTTCGTCTCCCTCTACACGGCGGTGGCCATCGCGGGTCCACCGGCCGTCACCGGCAATTCCACGGCGATCCTCGCCCTGCGGGCCAGCGCGCTCCCCGCCCTGATCGCCGTACCCCTGCTGGTCCCCGTGCTCGGGCGGCTGCCCGCGCCCCTGCGCGCGGCCCTCGCCTTCACTCTGGCCTCTCTCACCGTCGCCACCGGTTCCTTCCTCGGCGGTAACACGGCGCTGCTCGCCCTGGCCCTGCTGCTGTTCGTGGCCGCCGTCGCGGTAGCGGCGCCCGCGGTCGTCGAGACCATCAACGCCAACGCCCCGCAGGCACGTGGTGCGGCGGTCGCCCTCTACGGGTGCAGCATGTTCATCGGCGCCAGCCTGGGCCCACAGCTCGCCGGTGCGCTCACGGGGCTGGGCTTCGACGGCATTCTGCTCGTCGTCGCCGGGGTGCTCCTTCTGGGCGCCTCCCTGATCCTGCCGGCCATGCGCCACCCCACCCCGTGACCCCCGCCATCGGCCCGGCACACAGCGCGTCGGGCCCCGCAAGAGCCTCCCTCGACAGCCGTACGCCGACCGCTGCTCCCCCGCCGTGCCACGGGCGGGCCCGCGAGAGCCGGAACCGCCGCCGGCCGAACGCGCCGGGCTCGGCAGCGGAGTCCGTCCGGTGCGGATGCCGGCCATCGAGGCGCATCGGACGGAGCAGAAGCGTTGTCCGGGCCGGCAGCGGAAACGGTCTGCCGGAACCCGGGGGCGACAATCTCTGGCCCGGTCCCCTCCTGACCGCTGATCAGAGACCCGTCCGTGACGAGACCGTCGTCCTTCGTACAAGGGGCGGTTCCCGGACCCGCCGCCTCACCGGACCGGATACCGCCCCTGGACGGTGCCCTCGAGGCCCGAACCCGGGGGTACCGCACCCAGCCGGGCCTCCGTCCCAGCCCCGGCTGTCATCGGCACCGATGTAGTGGTCGGACCGTCGCGTCGCACGGGATGGTCAACGGTGAGCGGACACTGACCGCGCTGTGCCATCCGCCCCCAACCGTTCAGCGCCTACGGAACCTCGGCAGGGGCGCGCCCACAGCACAAGGAGCACCGGGGCGGGTGGGACGTCGTGGCCGCCGGGGAACCGGCGCCGGGCTCCAAACGGCCGGGTCCCTGAGCCGTGCGGGCGGCGACCCGCCGGACCCAGACCTTGGTGATCCGTCGGGCCTGAGGCCAGGCGGGCTCACCTCACCGTCCACGCCGGCGGGCAGCGGACCTGCCCGCCGCTGGGGACGGTGGCTCAGGGAAGCCGCGGGGACGCCAACGTCACGAGCAGACGGTGCCGTTCGCCGGGACCGTCCCGTCGAGCAGATACGCGTCGACCAGCTCGGTCAGGCAGTCGTTGACGGCGTAGGTGCCGTGCCCCTCGCCGTCCACGGTGAGGTGGACGCCGACCTTCTCTCCCAGTTCGTCCGCCATCTTCTTGGCACCCTCGTAGGGAGTGGCCGGATCACCGGTGTTGCCGATGACGAGGACTGGGTTCGCGCCGTCGGCCGACACCTCGACGGTGGATGCGTGGCCGTCAGCGGGCCAGCCGGTGCACTGGAGCAGCCCCCAGGCCATCCAGTCGCCGAACACCGAAGATGCCGTGCGGAATCGGGGCAGGTGACGGTGTACGTCCTCAAGGGTGAAGCGGTCCTTGTAGTCCGCGCAGTTCACCGCGGTGTTGGCTGCGTTGATGTTGGCGTATCCGTCGTCGTCGATCCGTTCGTTGAGGAGGTCGGAGAGCAGCAGCAGTGCGCTGCCGTCGCCGTCCATGGCGGCGGCCAGTCCGCCCCTGAGCAGCAGCCAGCTCTCCTGGTCGTAGAGGGCGGCGGCGATGCCGTTGAGGGCGTGGCTCTGAGTCAGGGGACGCCCGAACTCCGTGGGCAGGGGGTCGGTGTCCAGGCGCTCGAGCAGCGCGATGATGTCCTTCTCGCCCTGCTGCGGGTTCGTGCCTTCGAAGAAGCAGGAGTCCTGCCGTGCGCAGTCCTCCAGGAAGTTGCGCAGTGCGCCCTGGAACCCCTTCGCCTGGCCGAGGGCACCGTTCAGGGCGTCCTCGGTGGGGTCGACCACGGCGTCGAAGACGAAGCGCCCGACACGCTTCGGGAAGAGATGTGCGTAGACGCCGCCGAGCTGTGTGCCGTAGGAGATGCCGAAGTAGTTGAGTTTCTCGTCACCCAGGACGTGGCGCATCAGGTCGAGGTCACGTGCCGCCTCCTGGGTGCCGACGTGATCCAGCACCGCGCCCGACTCGCTCTGGCAGGCCCGGGCGAACGCGCGTACCCCACGCTCGCGGGCCTTCTCCTCCGTGGCGTCGTCAGGGGTGGCGTCCGCGGCCAGCCAGGCGTCCATGGCCTTCGTGTCCAGACAGTGCACGCCGGCACTGTCCCCAACCCCGCGAGGGTCGAAACTGACCAGGTCATAGCGCTTGTGAAGCGTCATGTACTCGTCGCCGGCGGCGAGGGGGAGGGTGAGCACCCCGGAGCCGCCGGGGCCGCCGAAGTTGAAGACCAGGGACCCGAGGCGCTTCTCGCCGGAGTCCGGGGACGCCTTCGCCCGGATCAGGGCCAGATCGATGGTTTCGCCGTCGGGGTCCGCGTAGTCCAGCGGAGCCTTCATGGTGCTGCACTGCCACGTCGTTCCGTCCGGCAGCTTCTCGGGCCTGTCTCCGCCGCCCTGGGCCGTGGACGGAGCGGAACACGCGCTCCACTTCAGTTCCTGCTCGCTGAGAGCGGTGGGCACCGCGGGTATCGCGGCATCGCCGCGAGCGTCGTCGGCGGTCTCGGGGTTGCAGGCTGTCACCGCGGTGGCCGCCAGCACGGCAAGCGACGCCAGGGCGACAGCGGTCCGGGACATGCGAGGTTGTGCGGGCATGCTTGTGCCGGTCTCCAGTTGGTGTGGGTGATACGGGCGCAGTGGACGGCCGCTCACACGAAGTCGTGGTGGTGGGCGTACCGGTCGGTGCGTGTGCCCTGGAAGGACCTGATCCCCCCGGAGGCTCGACGCGACGACGCGATCCATGTGCCGATCCTTTCGCGCTGAACGTGCCGCCCCGTCGCCCGCCGGAAGGATCGTCGCCTAGTCCGCGGGACATAGAGCGGTGGCGCGACCGCAGGGCCGGCACCGCGTGACCCCTTGAACCCCGCGGTGACGGGAAGGGCGACACCCGGCCATACACTTGCGCCAATGGGGAAAGGACGTCGGGTCAGGCCACTGCCGGTACTGTTCATGGGAGCGCAACTGCTGCTGTGGTTCAGCGTCGTTGCGTCTTCGAAGGAGCCGCCGGACACCATTGAGTGGATCACCGCCTTCTGTGCCACGACGCTCGCTGTGGTGGCGCTCGATCGGCGTCACCGGGCACCCATCGCCGCCCTGGGCGTCATCGTCGCGGTGTCCGTGGTGGGACAGATCCTGGCGCCACCCGACCTGCTGGGCCTGGTACCAGGGCTGGCGGTCATGGTGGCGCTGTTCACCGCCACCGTTCTGTGCAGCTGGCCCGTCGGCCTGGGCGCGACCGCGGCTGTCGCCGTCGTCCAGCTCCTGCAGGCGGCCGCACGGCACGGCGTCGGCGGTCTTCTCCTCTCCGACTGGCTCACTGGCGTCGGCCCCTTTCTGCTGGTGTCCGCTCTCGGCACCGGCCGCCGGCACTGGCTGCGGGAACGGCAGGCCACGGCGGAGCGGCTGGCCGGTGCCGAGCAGCAGCAGGCGCAGGCCGCCGAGGCGGAACGGGAACGGCTGGCCGGTGAGTTGCACGACATCAGCGCGCACCACCTCACCTCCGTCGTGGTATCCGTCGAGGCCGCCCGCAGGCTCGGTGACAGCAGGCCCGACCTGGCCGCGGAGGCACTCGCGTTCGCGCGCCGCACCGCACGGGAGACCCAGTCCGCACTGCGGCGTCTCGTAGCGGTCATGCAGGTGGACGACCCACCGGCTCCCCAGGCGATGACCGCTCCGATCGAGACGCTGATCGCCGGATTCAGCAGGCTGGGCCGCCCCGTCTCCGTCTCCCTGCCCGCTGATCTCACCGGACCCGCGGCGGAAGCGGCCCACGGCATCATCCGGGAAGCCCTGACCAACGCCCTTCGCTACGCGCCGGGCGCCGCGGTCAGCGTGCGGGTGCAACGGGACGGGGACACCCTGCATCTGACCGTCGACAACGGCAGGCCGCCCGGCGGCGCGCACACCGGCACGGCGGGGATCGGCTCCGGCCGGGGGGTGGAAGGAATGCACCGGCGTGCCGCCGTCCTCGGCGGGAGGCTGTCCGCGGGACCCCGCCCCGACGGAGGCTGGCGCGTACACGCCGTGCTCCCCGACGCCGCGTCCGGCCCTCGGCCGAGCCCAGGACGTCGGCGCGACTTTCCTCGCGAACAGCGGATCGCGGACAGGGCGGTCTTCGGCTCGGCCGCCGCGGTGGCGTCGGGCGTCGCCCTGACGAAGGCGGAGGACGCCGGCTACGAGGCCGGCACATGCCTGCTGCTCGTGTCGGTGCTGACCCTCCACGCACTGCCGTTGCTGTGGCGCCGCCACGCGCCCTGGGCGGTCCTGGCGGTGACCGGGGCCGCCGCCCTCCTGTGGCCGGTTCTGCTCCGCGGTGGCGCGCTGCCGCCGTCCTCCGCGATCTGCTTCCTCGGCGGCGGCATCGTCGCACCGGCCGCGGTCTACGCGGTCGCGGCGTACGGCCGGGTCCTGAGAACCGCGCCCGTGCCCTCCGGCCGAAACGTCCCGCCGCCGACGGCGCATCCACTGACATCTCCGGCGGGCTCACGGCTGTCGTTTCTGTCCGTGCCCGCCGCGGTTCTCCCGTCGGCGATCTCCTTGACGGCCGCCTTCGCCGCCGACGGGACGCTGCTCGGAGACCCGGCCGGGCCTTTTCTCGTGCTGTTCCTCGCCTGCTGGACGCTGGTCCTGTGCGGCCTGGGATGCACGGCCGCCTGGGGGGCGGGATGGCTGATGCACAGGCGTCGCCGGCGGGAACTGAGCCGGGAGGACACGGCCCTCACCACTGTGCTGTCGAGCACGAGGGCCATGGTCCACGGCGAACGGCAGCGAGTCGCCGTCGGTCTGCGGGAGACGGTGCTCCGGCAGACGGACCGGATGATCTCCTCGGCTGAGGAGGGCAGCCTGGAGCAGGTGGCCGCCGCTACGCGGGCGACACTGAGCGCCATGCGCCAGTTGCTCGGAAGCCTGGACGCCGGCAGAGCGCCGAAAGCGCCTCGAAGAGCCGTCGTGGCGAACACCCCTCGCATGTAGAAGTGGCCCGTGCCGACAGGTCGGCGACTGCGTGGCGGCCTCTGGATGCGCACGCCGACCTGGTGGTTCCCGCGCACCGCCTCCATGGGAGGATGCGGCACAGACAGTGGCCCCGGTGCGGGCGAAGAGAGGAGCAGGACCATCGGTATCCGTGTGCTGGTCGTGGACGATCAGGCGATCGTCCGCGCGGGTTTCGTGGCGATCCTGACGGCCGAGGCCGACATGACCGTGGTCGGCGAGGCAGCGGACGGTGACGCGGCTGTGGCGATGTCGGCACAGCTCGCGCCCGACCTGGTGCTCATGGACATCCGCATGCCGGGTATGGACGGACTGACGGCGACCCGGCTGATCACCAATCACGGCAGCGGCGCCCGGGTTCTCGTGCTCACCACGTTCGACCTCGACGCCTATGTCTACGAGGCTCTGCGCGCCGGGGCCTCCGGCTTTCTACTCAAGGATTCCGAGCCGGAGGACCTCCTGGCCGCGATACGGGTGGTCGCCTCCGGTGACGGCGTCCTCGCGCCCGCGGTCACGGGACGTCTGATAGCAGCCTTCGCTCGGGGGGCCTCCTTCCCTCCGGAGATCACGAGGGCGCTGGACAGCCTCACCAACCGCGAACGCGAGATCCTCGTCCTCGTCGCCACGGGCCTGAGCAACGCGGAGATCGGCGCGCGTCTGGAAGTAGCCGTGGGAACGGTGAAGGTGCACGTGAGCTCAGTGCTCAACAAGCTGGGCCTACGGGATCGTGTGCAGGCGACCATTTTCGCCTACGAGAGTGGGCTGGTCCGCCCGTCGGTGACGCCGACTCTCTGAGCGCCCTCCGCTTGCCTGCACCAGGGCGATCAGAGGGAGAGTTGGCCGCGAAGCCGGCAGTCGCGATCGCGGACCCGCGGTGGACTGCGCCGCCGCTGCCCTGCGCGGGCCGACTCCGCCCAGTCTTCTTCGCCTGCCGTCCTGGACCCCGAAAGCAAGGCCGCCCAGCGCGGACGGGCCAGGCCCCGGAACAGTCACCACCGGGCCTTTGTCCGCTCCCCGTGCGCTGCTACTCGGCAGGTACGACCACGAAGACCACCGGCAGAGCAGGTCACGAAACCCGCACGGGTCGTTCCGTGATCTCACTGCGACGATCCGTGCCGTCGAGACACGGGGTTCGCGGACGGACGAGACGGCGCATTGCTCCTGCCGGTGATCGACGAGTCGCGCCACATCAATTACTGAAGCAACGCGAAGGCCGCTTGTACGGCATCTTCCCTACATAATTCAAGGCTTCTTCTGACCATGAACCTCCCCTCATGCCTTTCGCGGAAGTGAATCCCGCTGACGGTCGAGGCGATCGGCGCTTCTTGGAGTGCGTCATTCGACGGTCGGCGAGACGGCCGCCGACCCTGCGAATCATTCCTCACAAGAGGGACACAAGGTGCCATGTTGCTGTCACTCGTCCAGCCGCCGTATCGCGGCATCGTGTGCTCGGATATGTCCCGCAGCCCCGACGAGAGGCTCGATACACGAGGAGGATGGGACCCACCGTGCCTGCACCCACCGTCTGGGAAGGAACCCGCTTGAGGGCGAACGCGCCGTCGCCTTCGTCTTCTTCGGCATCGGCGAGCAGACGAGCGGCAGCAGGGCTCCCGAGGAGCTGACCGCGGCCGCCCGCTTCTGCCGCCCCTTCATGCTGTTGGCGGACGGACCCACCGAGGCGCGAACTACCCGGCCCCAACGGCGGGCAGGCGATCCTTCCGGCGACTCCTGGGAGACCACACGCTCCGCAGTCGTCGACGCAACGGGCCGATCCGGCGGGCCGCCGTCACTGCCCCGGCGACACCCCCGCGACACCCCCGAGAACGACACGCCCTCCACGAGCGGCGCTGTTCTCGCCACCCGTCCGGCGAGCATCTTCGCCGACTGCTCTTCGACCGTTCCCGGCACCGGATGGGCGCGAGGTGGCGGCCGACGTGCCCGTGGTTCGGGCACAGGCCACGCCTCTTCCCGCAAGCAAGGCGCAACACAGCGCTCCCCGCACCCGCAAGAAAGTACGAACCATGTCTTTGCCCCCACTGCACATACCGCCGGACGGCGGCTACCCGGTGTTCCTCGTGGGGGACACCTACACCACCTTGCTCAGCGCCGCTGACACCGGCGGTGAACTGTCCCTGGCAGAGGCCATCGTTCCGGCCGATGCCGGCCCCCCGCCGCACACCCACCATGGCGAGTCCGAGACGTTCGTTCTTCTTGACGGAACACTTCGTGTGACCGCCGGTGACGAGCAGTTCGACGTCGAACCCGGAGGGGTTGTGTACGTCCCCAAGGGCGTTCGTCACTCTTTCAAGAACACCAGCCCGGGCCACCCCGCCCGCATGTACTTCCTCTATGTGCCTGGCGGCATGGACGGCATGTTCCAGGAGATCGGCCGCCCCGGTGTCCGGGGCCAGGTCGGCCCTCCCCTCGACCCGGCCGATGTGGTCGCCATGGGTGAGGTTGCCGAGAAGTACGGCTACACCCTCGGCTGAACGACCGCCCCTCCGCGACGCCGCCGCAACCGCCGTACCCGGTGCTTGGGCGGACGTTCACCAGACGCATACCGGTCACCGGCCACGGTGCGCCAAGCTGGCGTCCCGCTGTGTGCAACGCCAGTGCGTTAAGGGTTCGTGCGCCCTGTCGAGAAGGCGGGACCTCTGGTAGTTCGCATGGTGTCGAAGCCTTTGCGAGTGTCCCGGAGGTCCCGTTGCCGCAGAATCCTGTCAGCGTCAGGTCCGGTGCGACAGCCCTCGACGTGTATGCGCCCGGCCATCTGGGCGAGTTGACCGACATCATCGATCCCGAGCTGATCGGTGCGGTCCTGGAGGACACCGGTGCCCGGCAGCAGCGGCTACGGCTGCTCGACGGAGACTGTGAGGTCGGCGGTCGAGCGGTGAACGGCGGGCCGGGAGGCACCGAGCGTCCTTAGGATTCTCAGCATGCGCACGTTGTCCAAGCCGGTCATGACACTCATGGAGCAGCAGCCGAAGGTGCGGGCCTGCTCCCGGGCGTGCTGCGCCAGCGTGGTGCCCAGGCCACGGCTCTGCCACGGGTCCTCGATCATGATGCCGAGTTCGGCGGTGCGGGCTCGGTCGTGCGGACCAGGTTGGTGGTCGCGATGAGTCGCTGTGGATCGTCCTCCGGGTGGGTGACCCAGGTGAGGCCCAGGTCGGGGCGGGTCAGGTGGTGGAACTCGCCTCGGCGCAGGGAACGCCGGGCGGCCTGGTAGCGCGCGAAGCGCGTCTCGAGCGAGCAGCGGTTGTGCAGCGCGTTCACCGCGTCGAAGTCATCGAGCGTAGCGGGACGGGTGATGGTGCGGGTCCCGGTGTGCGGCAGGCGGGGGCGATGGGGTGCGGTGGTCATCGCAGCGGGGGCGGGCATAGTGGTCCTCGGCTTATGGAGTCAGAGAAGGCGGGGGCAGGGCACGGTGCAGGAGTGCGGCAACCGCCGACAGCCGTTGCGGGGCCACCGACCGAGGCTCGTCACCGTCGGCTGCGGCGTCGTCCCCCGTGACAGGATCCCGGCGTGACAGGATCTCGGCCCCTTGGAGGGGAGTCATTCCCGTGCGGGCCCGGCCGGAGCGGGAGGCTGTCGTCCATGACGAAGCTGACCGTCGAAGCATGGTGCTGAACAGCCGTGTCGGCGACGCTGCCGAACGACACGGAGTGTTCGGAACACGCGCCCCGCGCCCCGCTCACCGACACGACCTCTCGGTCCGGGGCCGCAGCAGCGTTCCGAACTCAGGGGAACCCCGGGCCGTCACAGATCAAGGTTCACCGGACTACGGGAGAGGGACACTCACGCGTCGGGGTCTTGGTGGTAGGCGTGACGGTCGGTGTGTGGGCCTCGGGAGGACGTGAGGAACCGGAGGGCCGACGCGACGAGCACGGTGATCAGAAGGGCGACGCTGAGCAGGAAGGTCCATTCGACCCACGCACCGCCGGACCGCCCCTTCTCGAACGCTGAGAACAGCCGTGCGCCCACGGGGTAGGAGATCATGCAGACGATGACGAGGGGCCAGAAGGACAACACCTTGAGAGGCTTGGTCCATGCAGTGAGGGCAAGGGCCACAACAGCGATCAGGGCGACGAGAACATGCATGCGATCCATGAGCCGATCCTTTCGCGCGGAATCCGCTGCGATCTCGGCCACCAGGAGGAATTGCACCTAGTCCGCGAAGCATAGACCCGCACGAGGGTGCCGCCCTTCCGGCTGCCGCCCTCGTGCGTCAGCGGTCCACGCGGCTCTGTTCCCGGTCGCCCACGGAGGAGGTGTACCCGTCCGGCACACCGGACGCGTACACCTCCTCATGCCACAGACGAGCCGAGACGCGCTCGACCGCAGTCCTGAGATGACGGCGGTAGGTGCTCAGTGACACACCCAGTCGTTCGGCCGCTGCCCGGTGCGTGGCCGTCCCTTCGACGAACGCGGTCACCGCGGCCTGGTGCGGTCCGTGCCCGCCTTGCTCCTCGGCCAGCTCGTAGACGGCCTGTTGGAGCACGGACGCCAGGTCTGCACCGCCTACGGCAGCCACCCGGCTACGCCGCAACGGATTCAGCGCGAGCTCCGACGGCCGCCGCAACGCACGCAGTCCCGCGTGCACGGCGTCGGCGAACTCCCGCTCGGACAGTGCACCCGCCGGCGTCCGTGCCTCGTCCGTGCGGACGAGGCCGGCACCGTTCACCCGATGACAGGGGTCGCGGCCGTCGCCCTCACCCGCCACGGAGCGCAGCAGCCCGCGCAGCCAGTCGGAAGTGGGGAAGACCCGCACGTCACGGGCGAAGAGACGCTGGGGAAGACCACCGACGTCCCAGCGGTGCTCCGTGGGAAGCAGCCCGTGCCGGCGCAGCGCCCCGTCCCAGACGCCGTCGCCGTCGTCCCGGAGCACGAAGAACACCCAGGCCGGTCCGCCGGTCCGCACGGTCTCCGCGACGAGGCACCGCAGCGACAGCGCCACGGCCGATGAGGCGTCCCGTCGCTCTTGCGGGCCGGCGTGGAAGCGGGCCACCGAGACCCGCTCGTTCGCCCGCAGTGGCCCGTGCCGCCGGACGTGGTCCCAGACGGCGGCGACCACGGGATCCGCTGTCTCCCCTTCGTACGCCGTCAGCCTCAGCCAGGCCGAACAGGCTCGCGGTGGGCCGTACGGGACTGGCCGCCGGACCCTGAACGCCTCCGGCTGGTGACGCAGCCAGAACCGTGCGTTCTCCGCGGAGTCCGGCCCCTCGCAGTCCGCGATCAGGCCGAGCACGGCGGCCTCGTCCACAGGTCTGCACGCCTCATCCTCGTGACTGTCCCGCGCGGTCCACTCATGAGCGGGTGGCAGCACCGTGATGTCCCGGTACAGGCGGTGCAGGGCTGCCGCAGCGTCCAGGGCGCGGCCGAAAGGCACGGTGCGTATCTGCTCCACCAGATGGTCGTGCAGGCGCTCGTGCAGAGCGGCGAACCCGTCGGGGTCGTTCCATCTGGCGTCGTGCGCGACCGTGTTGCGTACCGCCTCGTCCAGCAGCAGGCCGCATCCGACGGCCGTCACCCAGGGCTGCGCACGCAGCCACGCGAACGACCGGGCCGCCGCGCCGGCGCCGAGTTCGGCGCGCAGCAACTCCTCCGTGACGGTCCCCGCCCGGGCGGTCACCTGCAGAGTCCGTCGGTGCTGCTCGGTGGGAAGGCCGCCGACGAGACGGTGGAACAGGACCGCGGTCAGCCGTCGGGAGACGCCCCCGTCCATGGACCACCCTGCTTCCCCACCTGTGCGGGCGGCGGCCGCGACCAGGGACAGAGCCAGGGGATTGCCGCCCGCGAACTCCCGCACGCACACGTTCAGGGGCGGCGGCACGTCCTGGTCGCCCAGGACCCTATTGGTCTCCTCCGCACTGAGCGCGGGCAACTTCATCGACCGGGCGCAGGCGGCCCAGCCGGGATCGGTTCTCCAGCCGAGCTGCGGCGGGGTTCTTGACGCCATGACCACGACCGCATCACTCGGTACGTCGGGCAGGAAGCTCTCGCGCAGCCACGCCTCCAGCCCGGTGCACCGCTCCAGGGAATCGACCAACAGGACTGTTGCGGGATCGTCAAGGACATCACGGAACACATCCAGGCGACCGCAGGCGTCCGCCGGTGTCCTCGCACCGTCCACCCACACCACCGTCCTGCCGGCGGCGGTCGCGTCCAAGGACAGGCGGTGCAGCAGGGCGGACTTACCGATACCGCCGGGCCCGTGCACGAAGAGGACGGGACGGGCTTCGGCTTCTCCCGCCAGCGCCGCTCGGAACGCGTCCCGCTCGGCCGCCCTGCCGACGAAGGCCCGGGCACGTGCGGCGGCCACGTGCTCGCCGAGCAGACCGCCACCACAGGAGCCGGCGGGGTCCGTGGCGTTGCTGCCGCTCACTGGGTCGGCTCGGGTAGGGACTGGTCCCGGACTCACCGGAACTCCTCTGCGAAGGGATCGGTCAACCCCTCCAGTCCAACCGTCCCGGTCGTCCGCGAGCTCCGCCTTCGAGGCGAACTCGCGGATCGGCCGACCGGACGAGGTCGCTCTCCTGCTCGTCCTGGAGAACGAGTACGTGCACCCGGACGCTTTTGCACAGACATCCGGACTGTCCGTGCTCGCGCTGACCCACGGACGAGGGGTACGCCGTCTTCCGCTGTCCCGGCGGGCCGCTGCCGGCCGGCGCGGTCTACCGTGGACCGTCATGAGCGCACTGAACTCGTGGCCGCGCCGCCGTCTGCCCCCCGCCCTGACCGACCTGGCCCTGGGCGTTCTCCTGACAGGCTGGTGCCTGGCCCTGCCCTCCCTGGTCCCTGCGAGCGAGGCCCTGCACAACGCGCCGGGCGGCTGGTGGGTCGCGCTCATCCTGGTCTGTGGTGCGCCCATTACCGTTCATCACCGGTTCCCGCTGGCGAGCCTCGTGGTTGTCGCGGTCGCCTGCAGCATCCTTCAGGCGCTGCGTTACGTGCCCCACCTGGTGGGGCCGCAGGGGACCGCGATCAGCCCCACCTACCTGTGCGCCGCGACGGCTCTGTTCCTGACCGCCGTGCGGACCGAACACCGCACCGCCGCTCTTGTGGCGCTCCTCCACGTTCCGGCGCTGTCCGTGACGGAAGCCGTGCTGGCGCCCGCGGATCACTGGCTTGCCGCGGGCACGACCGAGGCGGTGCTGACGGCCGCGGCCTGGTCCCTCGGCCGGCTGGTACGAACCCGGACCGCTATGCAGGATCAGGCGCTGGAGCGCGCCAAGGCACTGGAGGGTGAACAGCTCGCCAAAGCCCGTGCCGCCGTCATGGAGGAACGCGCGCGCATCGCCCGGGAACTGCACGACATCGTCGCCCACAACGTCAGCCTCATGGTCGTGCAGACCATCGCCGCCGACCGGGTCCAGGCCCGCGACCCCGAGAAGGCCCACGAACTGCACCGCACCATCGAGGAGACCGGCCGGGCCACCGTCGCCGAGCTACGGCAACTGCTGGACGTGCTCCGCACCGACGACGAGGACGACACCGACCCCAGCAAGCAGCCACCGCAGCCCACCATCGACGCCATCCCGGCGCTGCTGGAGTCGGTACGTGCCGCCGGTCTCCAGGTCCACTGCACCATCAGCGGGGAACCGGTCGACCTGTCGGCCGGCTCGCAACTGGCTGTCTACCGGATCGTGCAGGAAGCCCTCACCAACACCCTCAAGCACGCGGGCCGCACCCGCACCGCCGTCACGCTGACGTGGGAGCACGACCGCCGCAGGCTCTCCGTGAGGATCTGCGACGCGGGCCCCGGCGAGCAGGCCGCGCCTTCACCGGCCCACGTCTTCGACCGGGGGGCGGGGCACGGGCTGGTCGGGATCCGGGAACGGGTCGCGGCCATGGGCGGCACACTGCACACCGGTCACCGGCCCGGAGGCGGTTACTGTGTGCATGCCGCCCTCCCCCTTCCGTCCGTGTACGGCCCGCCCCCGCCGGACGACCGGAGCTCCTGCGTCCTCGCCGATCCCGTTGGCCACGAGGACGGCACCGGGTCCCACGACGACGGCACCGGGTCCCACGACGACGAGGCCGGGACCGTCCTCGCTCTCCCGGTCACCTGAGTCAACGCCGCGGCCGGTCCGCGGGTGACAGCAGCGGGGTTCCGGACAGTTCGTGCTCCCACATGATCCGCGTGATCCGGTGTGTCGCCCACGCCAGGTGGCGGCGGTAGGTGCTGAGGGGAAGCCCCAGGCGCCGAGCGGCGGCCGCCTGCGTCGAGGCCCCTTCGACGTAGGCGGCGGTCGCCGCCCGGTAGCCCTTGTCACCACCGCGCTCGAGCGGCAGGCTGCCGATCGCGCTGGTGACCACGTCCTTGAGACCCATGCCGTGCGCCAGGACGAGACGACTGCGCTGGAGCGGGTTGAGCGCCAGCTCACGTGGCCGGTGCAAGGCTCGCAGAGCGGCCTTCACGGCGACGGCGAACTCCTCCTCGCCCAGCACCAGGATCTCCGCCGCCGTGCACGATTCCTTCCCGGAGCGGGCTGGACCAGGAGCGGCGCCGGTGAGCAAGGGAGCGTTCGCCGCACCCCCCAACACCGCGGGCAGGGCACGCCGGTCGCAGGCGAAGAGACGGTGACGGTGGCCGTCGACGGTCACCGTGCCGGCCGTCGGTTCCATGGCGTGGTGGCGCAGATGAGAGTCCCAGAAGCCGTCGTCGCGCAGGACGGCGAACGCCCAGGCCAGTCTGTCGTCGCGGATGATGTCCCCCACCATGCGCCCGAGGGACGCGTCCATCACGGGGGAGGGACGGTGATCGCCATACTCGCCGACGTGGAACCGCGCCAGCGCGATGTGCTCGCCGGCCCGCACCGGACCGTGCTTCCTGGTGTGCGCCCAGGCGGCGGCGACGACCGGGTCCTCCGCCTCCCCTTCGAAGGGCATGAGCCTCAACCACGCCGAACCTCCGACGTCCTCCTCACCAGGTCCGAGGCGTTGCAGAAGGAAGGACTCGGGCTGCTCGCGCAGCCAGTGCGCGGCCATGCGCGCCGACTCCGGTCCCTCCTGGCGGCGTATCCGGCGGATCAGCGTCGCCTCGTGCCCGACCGCGCGGGGCAGCTCTTCGGCCCGGCCGCCCGACGCCCGGCCGTGCGCATCTGCCAGAAAGCGCCCGGAGCGGTGGAGGAACCGCAGGTCCCCCACGGTCTCGAGGACGCGGGAAGCGGGCCCGAGCCTCGTCCGTTCGAGCAGGTGGCCCCGGATCCTCCGGTGCAGTTCTGCGAATCCGGCCGGATCACGCCAGCGTAGATCGGCTCTCAGCGCCTCGCGTACGACGGCGTGGGGGGCCACACCGAGCCGGGTGGTCTGGACGAACGGCTGGTCGCGCAGCCAGAGGAAGAGATCCTCGCCCTGGTCACCGAGGACCGCCCGCAGCAACGCCACCGAAGTGACACGGACCTGGGCGCACACGTCCAGGGCTGCCTGGTGAGCCTCGTCGGGCGGGGTACCGACGAGGCGGCGCAGCAGAGTGGCGACGGCGTCCTGGCCCAGCGGAGGATCCGCGTGATCGGCACCGCCATCGGTCTCCGTGCGCACCGCCGCCTCCGCAGCCAGGGCGAGAGCCAGGGGGTGCCCTCCGGTGAACTCCAGCAGGGCGTCGTGCAGGTGAGGGAGCACGCCTCGCTGCCGGAGGAACGCCGCTGTGTCGGGCTTGCTCAGACCGCCGAGGGGCAGTACACGCAGCAGCCCCGTCCAGCCCGGGTCGGCCGGCCAGTGAGGGTCAGGCTCGTGGCGGCTCGCCACGACGACCACGGTGCCCCAGGGGAGGCGGGGTAGGCACTCCTCACGCAACCAGTCCTCCAAGGACCGGCAGTGCTCGAAGGAATCGACGAGCAGAACGGCTCCAGGCTCCCGCGTGACGGGACGTACGGCACGCGTGAACGCATCGGCGGTCGCCGGCGTGGTCCGCCCGTCGACCCGTACGACGGTGCGGCCTGCGGCACGGGCCTCCAGCGCGAACCGGCGCAAGAGCATCGACTTGCCCGTGCCCTCCGGACCGTGCAGGTTGAGAACGCAGGCGGCGCCGGATGCTCCGTGCAACGCTGCGCGGAAGAAGTGGAGCTCATGCCTGCGTCCGAGGAATGAACGCTCCCGGACTCGTTCCAACCGCCGGCCCAGGCTGCCGCCGCGCGTGCTCACTCACTCCGCCTCTCCGTCTCGCCCGACGCGCCCGGGCCGCTGACCGCGACAGCGCGGAGCGCGGCCGCGACGGGAGTACTCCGAGAGGAGCATATGCGTCCGTGGATCACCAAGAGCGGCCGCCCACGAGGGGCGGAGAGTTCGTCGCCCCTGCACCCTCGGCGGCCGCCGTTGAGCACAGGTGAGCACATGACGACCACCGCTTGAGCAGCCGGTGGCGCGCGGGGGTGCCGAGCATGGAACGGACCCGCCACACGAGTACCACCCCCACCCCACCCCCATGCCCATGCCCATGCCCATGCCCACAACTGCGATGTCCTCCTCCTGCCCCGTCGATGTCGTCCTCTCACTGCGCCGGCAGAAGACAGCCCGTCTGCTGCGCACCATGCGCCCGTACCACGTGCTGCCGGCCCTGTCCCACTCATGGGGTTCCGCACCGGCCTACATGTCGCTGCTGCGCAGGCCCGACGGACTGACCGTCCTCGATGTGTCAGAGGACGGCGGAACGGACCGACTTGAGCAGCGCGTGCGCGTGCTCAGCACGATCTCCTCGGTCGTGGTGCTGGCCCCCCGGGACGTGGACGTGGTCGCCACGCTGCGTGCGGGGGCCGTCAACGTGCTCCCCCGGGACACCCCTCCTAGGGAGTTGG
Organism: Streptomyces coelicoflavus; assembly: GCF_045041415.1. Taxonomy (NCBI): domain Bacteria; kingdom Bacillati; phylum Actinomycetota; class Actinomycetes; order Kitasatosporales; family Streptomycetaceae; genus Streptomyces; species Streptomyces coelicoflavus. The sequence continues at coordinate 1,281,221 of NZ_CP108218.1, forward strand.
CCGGACGGATCGTCGCCGAACGCAGGTGGATCGATCTCTCTTCGAGGCGTCAACGCCTGCGGGCACCGTCCCGGAGTCGTCCGCAGGTCGTGCCTCACCAGGCTTCTCAACAGGTGTTGTTGGAACTTCTGAGCCTGCCTTCCCGTGAGTGGTGTTGTCACGATCTGGGTCTGCTGCTCGGCACCGCCGGGGAGCCGGTGAGCAAACGGGCGCTGCAAGCCCGTGTGATGCGTCTGAACGGACGTCTGGCGCCGTACGGGGTCTCCGTCGACGCCGTACACCGGTGGGGCCGGACCAGGTACACGGGTATGCGCGAGGGCGTGCCGTACGAAGTGCCGCCCGAGCAGTCGCCGTTGCGCCTCTGATCTCGCGCCCCGCGCTGACGACTCGTTCGTGGGAGGCCGTCAGGGAGGAACAGCCTGTCAGCGGACGGTGGAAGCGTGCCCGACCGGTGTGACCAGGCCGGCGTCGTAGGCCAGGATCACCGCTTGCACCCGGTCACGCAGATGGTACTTCTCCAGGATATGAGCGATGTGTGTCCTGACCGTGTTCTTGCTGACGTCCAACTCCTGAGCGATCTCCTCGTTGGACAGCCCCCGACTCAGCGCACGCAACACGTCGACCTCGCGGGCCGTGAGATGCTCCAGCCGCCTGGACGCGGCCCCGACGGCCGGCTGAGGCAGACGGGCGAAGCGGTCCAGAAGCCGCCGAGTGACACGGGGGGACAGGACCGCGTCACCGGCGGCCACCATCCGTACCGCCTCCACCAGAGACTGTGCGGGCCCGTCCTTGAGCAGGAAACCGACGGCTCCGGCCCTGAGAGCGTCCAGGACGTGCCGATCCAGGTCGAACGTGGTCAACATCACGACCTGGGCTTCCGCACCGGACTCCACGATGCGCCGGGTGGCCTCGACACCGTCCGTGCCGGGCATGCGGACGTCCATCAGGACGACGTCCGGCCGCAGGGCGAAGACCTGCTCGACAGCGGAGTCGCCGTCGGACGCCTCGCCGACAACGGCGATGTCCGGTTCGCATTCGAGGATGAGACGGAAACCGGTGCGGATCATCTGCTGGTCGTCGACCAGCAGAACGCGGACGGACTCCATGGAAGAGGCTTCCTTCGTGCGGTGCACCGGCGTGCGGTGCGGGTGAAACGGGCGGCCGACTCGACTGCCGCCCCGAGCGATGCGCCGATGACGAGCATGTGTACCGGCTCTCGATGACGACAGATCACGATATCTGCACGGGTCGTCCGGGACGCGCTGGGTCGATGCGCGCAGCGTGACGCAGCCGACGTGGAGAGACGAGAGGGCACGCTTCTCCGGCCTGGCGACTGATCAAGCCGGCCCGAAAGGGTTGCTCCAGCAACCGAGGAATCATCTGTCGGAGCTCTTCCCCTTAGCCTTACTAACTCACGTGCCCCCACAGCCTGCAGTAACGCTTACGCAGAAGTAAATCACGATCAACTTCGTGAAGCGTGCCGTCATGGCGAGGGTCTGCGTTCGCGGGCGGTGCTGACACCGCACGACCGCCGGTATCGCCGTGGGACACCGTGCCGCCGCGCCACGTCCTCCTGTGATCCGATGGGCTCGCTGCCCCGATCAGGGGCCGAAGGCTCAACGAAGGGAACCACCGTGGCAACCACGCGCTCCGCGCACACCGTCTGGGAAGGCAACCTGCTCGAGGGCAACGGCGTCGTCACCTTCGACTCGTCCGGCATCGGCGAGCAGCCGGTGTCGTGGCCGTCGCGCGCCGAGCAGGCGAACGGCAGGACCAGCCCGGAGGAGCTGATCGCCGCCGCCCACTCCAGCTGCTTCTCCATGGCACTGTCGCACGGCCTGACCGGCGCCGGCACCCCGCCCAGCAAGCTCACCACCTCCGCCGACGTCACCTTCCAGCCCGGCGAGGGCATCAAGGGCATCCACCTCACGGTGGAGGGCACCGTCCCCGGCCTCGACAACGACACCTTTGTCGCCGCCGCCGAGAACGCCAAGAAGAACTGCCCGGTCAGCCAGGCCCTGACCGGCACGACCATCACCCTGACCGCGAAGCTGGCCTGAAACAGGGGCGGGGACCGGCCACATGACGCGTCGGGCGGAGCCGGTCTGCAACGGAACTGCGGTGCAGTCCCCCAGAGGTCTGACTCACGCACCCGCTGAAGACGCGTAGTGGCGATTCGAAGTGGGCAGGCCACGGCGTTGCCACCGGAGGCGGCGCGGCCTCGTCGGCCTGCCACCCTCACGGGCGGCGGGCCGGCCCCCTTCCTATCGTCCCTTGTCTGCTCGGCGCAGGGGGGCGTGCCGGCTTCCGGCCGTATGCGGGTGCCGAGGTCGTCCAGCGGGCCGTCGGCGGTCATCACCACGATCGCAGCGCTCACCGTGGCCGACGCGACCGGCAGCATGACCACACGCAGCCGGCCCAGCGGCCCACGACGCGGCCGGCGCCAACGGGCTCGACATCCTGCCTGCTCTCGCGGCAATCACCGCTAACGTCGTCCAACCAGTAGGAATCCGTCAGTTGAGCGAACGTCACACCATCTCCGTTATCCCCCAGAAGGCTCATACCTGAGACAACGACGCACTCCCATGGGCTACCGCCCTCCACGACTCGGCTGCAAGATCGTGATCACTCGACTCGCCGGGGCCGTCGCGGAAGACAGGCCCTCCTTTATGGCCGGAACGGCCTCGATTCCTCCCGGTCCGGCCGTACCGCGGCAACGATGACTCGGAGCCGGCAGCAGCCGCTCGTTTCCCACAAGCCCCTCTTGTGAAAGGACGGCCAGCCGCTGCGAAGCCACGACGAGGGTAGGCGGTTACCTCGGCGGTGTGCCCCTGCCGGTCAGTCGTCGGAGCAAGGCATCCTCCTCGGCGGCGACAGCGCCTGGACCGAGGTCCGTGAAATCGTCGAGCAGCCGTTTCGTGAAGCCGGTTTTTGGATGATCTCGACGCGCCGTATCAACAAGGGGGCGAAGTTCGGATGCCTCCAGGAGCGTCCGGTACGCAGCCCTGCCAGGACCACGGCGGGATAGCCCGCCCAGAGTCCGGCGTCCTGCTCGGTCGCCGATTCGATGAGGAAGCTTTATAGCCTACCACTCCGCTTCTGATGGCCATCATGGCCGTGTGAGCCCGGCCAAGTGGTCGGCCCCTCGGGCAATGTAGCAATCGAGATGCATGAGCCTGTCTCGTCGCGCTGGGAGAAAGACGCACCCCGGTACGGACGGATAAGCGGGTGCGATCGCAAATCAGGCACCCGAGAGAGTTACAGGCACACGGACCCCTTAGAGGCACCGACCGCATCGTGCGCGCCAACGCGTTCGACCTCACGTCGAAGCCGCACCGGAGCGCTCCGGTGCGGCTTCGACGTCTCACGGATCCGGGCAGAGACCCCGCCATGACGGACCGCGGCAGGGCCTCGCCATATCACCCGCGTATCACACAGCCATCACCAACTGGGCAGACGCTCTCGGACCAAGAGGCTCCGACCTGCAATTTCATGCCCGCAGTGGACTGGCATAGACGCCCCTGGACGGTCTCTACAACCTGTGCCATGTAGCACCGAGGGACGGCCCCATGACCAGGACCGGGGCCTGTTCCGGCCCGTCAAAGCGGTATTGCATGCTGTCGACGTTCTTCTCACTCACCCGTTCACGCTCCCACATCTCACATTCTCTCCGTGAACGGGGGCGGAGCCACTCGCCAGACCTCCCCACGTGTCCGCCGCCGGCCGCAGGTCCTCCACATCCGGCTTCACGTACCAGCGTTTCGTGGTCCGGGCGTCGGCGTGGCCTGCCCACCGGGCGAGGAGATGGTCCGGGACCCCGTGGTTCGCCAGGTATGTCAGGCAGCTCGCACCGGCGTCGTACAGACGGACCCGACGCAGCCCGCTGCGGTCCATGACCTTGTAGGCCCGCTCACGCAGCTGGCGTCCGTTGAGCGCCCTGCCCCGAGCGTCCACGAGAAGGTAGCCGCTGTTTTCGTACCCGTGCCCGGCCGCCGTCTTCTCGGCTGCCTGAGCATCCCGGAACGCGGTCAAAGCAGCCACAACCGGAGCCGGCAGAGGGAGCTGCCGCTCACCGGCAAGCGACTTGGCGTCCTTCTCCACCACGATGTCGTTACCCACGACCGTCCGGGTGTTGGTGATGGACACCGTGGCTTCGCCCAGGTCGACGTCCGCCCAGAGCAGGCCACGGACCTCCGCCGGCCGAAGACCCATCAGAGCCAGGAGGAACGGTGCCTGCAGGCGGTCACCTTCGATCGCACGGACAAAGGCGCGTACCTCCGCGACGCTCCACGGCGGCACGGCCTTCCTGACCCCGCGCTCTGCCTTCCGTGCCCTACAGGGGACGGTCACCTCACGAGCGACGTTCACCCGGAGCAAGCCTTGTGTCACTGCCCGGTCAAGCGCCTCCTTCAGCCGGGCCAGCGACATCTGGACCGAAGTCGCCCCCAGGCCGGTGCCCGGCTTCCCTCCCCGCCCACGCCCCTCCTGGAGCGCCCATCGCATCCATGCATCGACATGGTCCTCGGTGAGGTCCGCCGACAGCCCTGACGTCCCAGGATGAGCCGTCGAACTCGGACTACCAGGGTGGGCGGGTGTCGCGGCGTGCTTCTGACGTCTGCCCGGGCAGAGCCTTGATTTGGTCGGTGCGCAGCAGCATGCCCTCTTGGAGCATCCACAGCCCGAAGCAGTCGTCGTCCTGGTCGCGAGTAGAGCGTGCGCTCCGGGTCGTCCTGGGTCAGTGGATCCATCACCTCGTCCGACCAGCGAGCGAGGACGATGACCTCGGCGTCTCCACTCATGCCGGAGTACCACGGCATCCGCCTGAGGCGCTGCTCCCAATTCCTCAACCGACGTCGCAGGCAAGGAGCTCGCACGACCCATCGGACAGCCCCTGGGACGGGCTGCAGCAATGGGCTGCCCTCATGTGTACGGCCCCCGGTTCGGGCCGGCTCTCCGTAGGCATGTGGCATTGCCGAGCCGGTGGATGCGCGAGGCGTCGCCCCGTCCACCGGCCCGGCCCTCATGCGTCACACCAGAGGTGCGGCCACAGTTGGTCAGAAGAGGTCGAGCTGGGCGGATTCGGTTGCTCCCAGCATGCGGCACTCCCCGGTTTCCCCGTCGACGCGAATGTAGCCCGTGCCGATGGCCATGTCCCGGAGGTTCCCGGTGCGGAGGTAGGCGACCGACTGGCAGTCGAAGTAGAAGGCGGTGCCCACCTGGACGCGCTCGCCCTCGACTAGCGCGAAGGCCATGCCTTCATGACTGACCGCCTGGTCCAGGAACTGCCTGGCCAGCCTGGTTGCCTCTTCCATGTCGAGCATCAGTCTGTCCTCAGGAGGGAGAAGTTGCGCCATGTTGAGAGATTGGCGTGGCCCGATTGACCGTCCAGGAAGACGACGTCTCCCTTGATGTTGACCACGTTGAACACGTGGGCTCGCCGTCCCTTCTGCCCCATCACGATACCTCGGGCGCCGTTTCCGGCGTTCTTGATCTCATTGACGATGCCGGAGACGGTGGACGACTTGAATTGCCGTCCGCCGTACAGCGCTTCGATGGGCGCTGTGGAGCCTTCCCTGAGACCTCCGGGCGCTGAGGACGGAGCACCGTCGGCCAGCAGGCGGTCGACTGCTACCGCGCAGGCGCGACAGTTGGCTTCGCCGCGTTGCGGGTTCACCAGTGCTCTGAGCTGTTCTGTGATCGGGGTCTTGTAGGCAATGCCTCCGTACCCTCTGGTGACCCCGCCACCTCCAGGCCCGAACCGCAGGTTCCCCACGTTGAGGACCGTCGCGGTCTCGGGGGCGACGGCCGTCCGGCGCCATCCGGTCAGCCCGCCGATTCCCACGAGGAGGATTTGTTTGGTGAGTTCTTCGGCCGCTTCGGTGTACAGGTCCGCGAGAGCGTCGCAGCCCTGCTGGCGAAGCATGTAATCGGCGCGGTACAGACGGTAGGCGGGGCGGACGGGCAGGTACTTGTCGACGAACGCGCCGGCACCGCCGTTCTGGCCGGTGAGCGCGTTGTAGGCGTCTCCGAGGAAGACGAAGGGGGACTTCAGGCCCTCGACGAAGCCGTCGCCGAAGATGCTCGCCGCCTCGCCGAGGCTGTCGACGCGGTCGTTGTTCGGGTCGTCGGGAGACAGACCGCTGGGATCCGTCAGGAGGGAAGGGACGTTGTCCGCGTATGCGTACGGTGACACATACGGTGTCGACAGGGGGCGAGTTGCCGGGTCGGGCCGGGTGAAGCGGCCGGTGGTGGTGTCGTACTGGCGGGCGTGCAGGTCGAGGTTGCCGGTGGTGGTCTCGTAGCGGGCGCCGGTGTAGGAAGGGGTGCTCGCGGGAGCCCCGTCGGTGACGGTGTCCAGAGTGCGGGTGCCGTACGGGTCGTAGGCCCAGCGCTGGTGGAGGGTGCCGGTGCTGTCGGTGACGTCGACCGGGGAGCCTTGGGTGTCGTGGTGGTAGTAGTAGACGGCGCCGGCGCCGGTCTCCGTCGACTCCGGTTGCCCCAGCGGGTCGTAGCGGTAGGTCTGCGCGCTGCCCAGGCCGGTGGACTCCGAGGCCAGCAGAGGCAGGGGGGCGTTGGGGTCCCACTGGTAGCGGTTGGTTGTCGTGCCGTTTTTGGCGACGGTGACCTGGTTGCCACTGGCATCGTGGTCGTAGGTGTAGTTCGCTCCGGCGATCGTGGCGGCGGAGATCTGCCCGGCCAGGTCGTAGGTGTAGGTGTCGGGGCCCTTCTTGGTCCGGTTGCCCTCGGTGTCGTAGCCGTATGCGGTGGTCGTGGTGCCGGTGGTGGTGGAGGTGAGCTGGTCGGCGGCGTCGTAGGTGTGGCTGGTCGACGTGTCGCCCAGGGTGGTGGTGAGGCGGTTGCCGACCTTGTCGTAGGTGTAGGACGTGGCCCGGCCGGAGGCGCATCCTGCGATTCCGGGTTGTGGGAAGCACCCGGTGGCGAGGCGGCCTGCGGTGTCGTAGGTCTGGTCGTAGCCGCCGGCGCCGACACCGGCCCTGGTGATGTCCACGTGGGTGGGCAGACCGGCCGCGGAGAGGGTGAGCGCGGTCTTGGTGACCGTGACGCCCTGTTTGGCGGAGGTGACGGCGGTCAGGCGGCCCGCGCGGTCGTAGCCGCGGTCCTCCGTCTCCGTGTTGGGCAGCGCGGACCGGGTGAGGTGCGCGGCCGGGCCCCAGGTGTAGGTGGTGGTCTCGCCGTCGGCCGTCATCGTGGACGTGCGGCCGTCGTCGTCGTAGGTGTACGCGACGGAGCCGCCGCTGTGGGTGCGGGTGAGTATCTGTCCGGCGGCGTCGTAGGTGTAGGCGAAGTGGCGGGTCTTGGTGAGGTTGCCGACGGAGTCGTAGGCGAAGTCTTCGGAGATCTTCGAGTTGGCGCGGGCGGTCATGCGGCCGGCTTCGTCGTAACCGAAGGTCACGTCCGGTGTGGCGTCCGAGTAGTCGATCTCGGTGAGCAGGCCGCGCGGGTCGTGGGTGTAGTCGGTGGATCCGCGGGGTGTGGTCTTGCCGGTGAGGTTGCCGTCGGCGTCGTAGCCGTAGCTGGTCACCCGCTCCAGCGGGTCGGTGACCGAGGTCAGGCGATGGGCCGCGTCGTAGCCGTACGTGGTGACGTGGCCGTTCGCGTCGGTGCGGCCGGTGACGTTGCCGGCCGTGTCGTGCTCGTACGCGGTTACTGCCCCACCGGGAGCGGTGACCTCGGTCAGCCGGTCCAGGTCGTCGTAGCCGTAGACGGTGGCACGCTCGTCCGCGTCCGTCTGCTCGACGACGTTGTTCACCGCGTCGTAGGTGGTGGTGGTCACGCCGCCGAGCGGGTCGGTGACCGTGGTGGGGTTGCCCGCCGGGTCGTACCCGTAGGCGGTCGTGTACTTGGCCGGGTCGGCGCCGGTGGCGTTGCCGCGCGGGTCGACCGCGGTGGTCTGACGGCCGTCGGCGTCGTAGGTCCAGCTCGCCTTGTGGCCGAGCGGGGAGGTATGGCTGAGCAGGTTGCCGTCGGCGTCGTAGGCGTAGGAGGTGGTCTTGCCGAGCTGGTTGGTGCTGCTGGTGAGCCGGTTGTTCTTGTCGTAGACGGATGTGACCGTCTCGCCCGCGGCGTCGGTGACCTTGGTGACGTTGTCGTTGGCGTCGTAGGTGTAGCCAGTGGTGCGGCCCAGCGGGTCGGTGACCACGAGGGGACGGTTGATCGCGTCGTAGGTCGTGGTGGAGGCCGCGCCAGTCGGACCGGTCACCTCGGTGGTGTTGCCGGCCGCGTCGTAGGCGTAGCTGGTGGTGTGGCCGGCCGGGTCGGCGCCGTCGGCGTTGCCGCGTGGTGAGACGCTGCTGAGCAGGCGGCCCACTTTGTCGTAGGTGTAGGTGGTGGTGCCGCCGGTCGCGTCGGTCTCGGAGGACAGGCGTCCGCTCGCGTCGTAGGTGCGGGTGATGGAGTTGGCGGCCGGGTCGGTGGTCCGGGTCAGGTGGCCGGCGTCGTCGTAGGCGAACGTCGTCTTCTCGCCTGCCGGGTTGGTGGCCGACACCAACTGCTCGGCGCCGTTGTACTCGTAGGCGGTCGTGCGACCCAGGGCGTCCGTGGCCGAGGTGAGCAGCCCGCGGCCGTCGTAGGCGTACGCCGTGGTGTGGGCGCCCGGATCGGCTCCCGCGGCGTTGCCGCGCGGGTCCGTCTTGGACAGGATGCGACCGGCGTCGTCGTAGGTGAACGTCGTCTTCTCGCCGAGCGGGGTCGTGACCGACGTCCGGTTTCCTGCCGCGTCGTAGCCGTAGGTGGTGACCTTGCCGCGCGGGGTCGTCACGGTGTCCAGTGAGCCGAGCGCGGTGTATGTGTACCCGGTCTTGCCACCCAGGGGATCCGTCGCCGACGTCAGCTGGTTGGACGTGTTGTAGGTGTAGGTGGTCTTGTTGCCGCGGCCGTCGGTGTGGCTGGTGATGTTGCCCGCGCCGTCGTAGGTCCAGCTCTCCGCGTAGCCGAGAGCGGAGGGGGCGCTGCGGGTGAGCATCCGCCCGGCGCTGTCGTAGGTCATCTCCGTGGTGTTGCCGCGCTGGTCGGTGATGGCGACGGGACGCAGACGGCGGTCGTAGTCGTAGGTGATGCTCTCGCCGTACGGGTCGATCGTCTCCATCAGGACGTTGCCTGCGTAGACGTCTGTCCACACGCCGCCGTCCGGCGCCGTGGTGTGGGACTCGCTCTTGCCGTCCCAGGCGAAGGTGGTGGTCTTGCCGTTCTGGTCGGTCTGGGACGTGATGCGGCCCGACGTGTCGTAGACGTTGGTGACCTTGCCGCCCGCAGGGTCGGTATAGGAGGACAGGCGCTTGTTCGCGTCGTAGGCGTAGGACGACGTCCTGCCTGCCGGGTCGGTCACCGAGGTGAGCAGACCGCCGGTGTACCCGTACGACACCGATGTGCCGTCGGGCAGGCCCACGTTCGAGAGCAGTCCGTCGGTGCCGGGTGTGAAGGTGGTGGTGCGTCCGGCGGCGTCCTTGACGGAGACGAGTTTCCCGGACGCGTAGGTCAGGGCCAGGCCCTGGCCGGCCTTGTCGGTCACGGAGGTGAGCCGGCCGCTGCTGTCGAAGGTCCGTCCGGTGTGGTCCGGGGTGGTGATCGTGTACGTGTTCGTACCCTTGACGAGCTTGGCCGCCGAGCCCGCCGGGCCGGTGTACGAGCCGTCACCGTTCTGCGTGAACACGAACGACGCGCCGTCGTCCGTCCGGTAGGTCACCTTTCCCGTGGCGAGGGTCAGCTTGGCGTCGAACGGGGTGGCCCAGCCGCGTCCCAGCAGGCCGACGGCGCTTGAGTCGGAGCGGTAGGTGCGTTCCAGGGCCAGGGGCACGCCGGGGCTCACCAGGGAGGCGTCGGTGAGTTGCTCGAAGAACATGCCGGTGGCCGTGTTGACCGGGTCGGCGCGGTGCGCCTGCGCGTAGCAGGTGCAGATTCCGGCCTGGGCCCCGGGGATGACCGGCGTGTAGAACGCCTCCACCAACGGCGAGGTGGTACCGCCCGGGCTCGACGTCCCGTCGGCGCTGTTGAGGAAGACCCAGGCGTAGTACTCCTTGCCGTCCTCGAGGATGCCGCCCAGCGCGCTGCCGGCCCACCAGAAGCACTGGTCCGCGGGGTAGGAGTTGCTCGACCACCAGTCGTAGCACCAGGCACCCGTGTCCGGAGTGTCACCGCTGGGATCGTCCGTGGACTTCTTGATCTCCTGCTGGACGACGGGGTATCCGCTCTCGTCCAGGACGTACAGCCACATTCCGGTGTATGACGATCCTTGCTTGGGCAGTTTCACCTGTCCACCGATTGACAGCATCCCCGGATAGGCGGTGGCCCAGGACGACACCCAGGTGGGGTTTTCGGCCGCTGCGGCGAGGGGCTGCAGTGACACGCTCGACTGGGCGGCCGGTCCACGGTCGACGTGGTTTGTGTCCGGCCGGCTGTGGCGTTCGCCCTTGGGTGTCCGCTCCGGGGCGTTCATGTAGTCACGCATCGGCGATCGTTCGTGCCGGTCCTCGGCGACCTGCTTGCGGCGTTCGGCCAGCGTCATGGCCTTGGGGGGCTCGGGCAGGTCGTCGGCTGTCCGGGCCGGCTGGTGATCGATGGCCCCGGTGGCCGAGGTGTGGGGCCGGTCCCGGGGCGAGGCCCAGGAGGGCGTGCCCCCCGCTGTGGTCAGGAGAGCCAGGGCCAGCACGACCGTGACGAGTCTTCGCGCTTGTGTGCGCACAGTGCATCACCTGTGAGTCAGGAGTGAAGAGAGGTCGCGGTGATGCATGATCAGGGGAACGCTCGAACTAACGTGCTGCAGGAATCGGGGCCGAAATGCGACGGGCTCGCATTCACCCCGGGAAAGGGGCTCCTGGCTGAGAGGACGAAGGACAACGCCGGATTGCTCGATTTGGCGAGAAATCGTCCAGAGCTCAAGATGGTGTGCTCGTCGACCGGGCGCGGACCTCGCGTCAGCGCAGCACCCCAGCGCCCCCGGCCCTTCTCCCGCTGGAGTTTGTCCAGCTGGCAGCAGATCAGGCCGTCGGCCTCATGACCCCTTCGTCACCGTTCGGGTCCTTCGGGTCGGGGCGTGCTTCGGGAACAATCGGGTCACCGCCACCACGGGCCGGCCGAACTCGTTGTGGGAGCCCTGGACGTAGCCGGCGAGCTTGTCCACGGATGCCGTGCGGCTGCGTCCGTAGGCCGAGGCGGGCTTGACGTCCCACATGGCGAATCCCGCACCCTGGGGTGCGGGGACCCCTGCCACGACGAGGTCCGGCTCGGCTACGTCGGACCAGTATGTGGGATAGGTCACCGTCTTCCCACCCCACAAGGCGTTGGCTGCGGGCAGGTCCGTACACACGTTCTCGGCTCCGTGTCGATCCCGCCTGGGACGAGAAGCGGTTCCGCGTGGTGCGGGAGTTCACCCTCTCGGTGCCGGTGATCGTCCACTTCACCGTGATGACGCCCTACCCCGGCACGAAGATCTGGCACACCGAGTCGCGCCGGCTCACACCCCGCGACTACCGCCTCTTCGCGACACCCAGCACGCTGTGGTCCCCACCGCACTACCCCTGGAGCGGTTCTACGAGGAGCTGGTGCGCACCCAGGCCGTGATCAACCGCAGGCACCTGGGCCCGCGCACCGCTCTCGGCGCGACCTGCATCCTGGGCCGGAACCTGCTGCACGGACAGTCCAACTTCACCCGGATGCTGTGGAAGTTCAACCAGGTCTACAACCCGCGCCGCCAACTGGCCGACCGCACCCGCCCGGTCCGCCACGAGCTGCCCCTGCCCAGACGGCTCGACGTCGGAGACCACCGTCAGCCGTACGTGCACACCGCGGTGATCCGCAAGAAACGCCCCCGCGCGCCCCGCCGCGGACTGACGGGAAGGAACCGATACCCGCGAGCCGCGCCCTCTTGACACTCTTTGCATAATGCAAAAGTGAGGAAGGGGAAGCAGTGAGCGTCATACATCGTGAGGGACGGGCCGGACGCCCGGTCTCGGACACCCGGGGCTCGATGATGGGACTGGCCATGCTGGTCGGCGCGGGGACGGGGCTGGGCTCGATCGCCTTCCGGTGGTGCATCCAGACCTTCACCCGGTTCTTCTCGGGGCACGACGACTACGCGGCGGCACCCGGGAGCAGCAATCCGCACGTTTCCTGGCTGGGGCCCTTCTTCGTGCTCGCGGTGCCGGTCGTCGGCGGGCTGCTGTACGGACCGCTGGTCAACCGGTTCGCCAAGGAGGCACGCGGTCACGGTGTCCCGGAGGTCATGCTTGCGGTGGCGCAGCGCGGAGGGAGAATCAGCCCCAAGGTCGCCGTGGTCAAGACTCTCGCCTCGGCGCTGACCATCGGCTCGGGAGGGTCGGTGGGCCGCGAGGGGCCGATCGTGCAGATCGGCTCCGCGCTCGGGTCGACTCTGGGCCGCCTGACCAGACTGACCGAGGACCGGGTGAAGCTCCTGGTCGCGTGTGGCGCGGCGGGAGGCATCGCTGCCACCTTCAATGCCCCGCTGGCCGGAGTCATCTTCGCGTTGGAACTGATACTGGCCGCCTTCAGTATCGAGGCGTTCGGTGCCACCGTCCTCGCCAGCGTCGTGGCCAGCATCATCGGCCGCGCCGCCTTCGGAGACGTGGCCTTCCTCACCCTGCCCGCCTTCCATGTCCAACACCTGATCCAGTACACCTTCTTCGCCCTCCTGGGAGTCCTCGCGGGCGGGGTCGGGGTCGCCTTCACGCGCGTCCTGTACGCGATCGAGGACGCCTGCGACTGGGCCTGGCGCGGGCCGGAATGGCTGCGACCCGCGGCGGGCGGCCTGGCCCTCGGCCTCGTCCTGCTCGCCCTGCCGGAGATGTACGGCGTGGGCTACCCGGTACTGGAAAGCGCCACCGACGGCAAGTACGCGATCGGATTCCTCCTGGTCCTGCTCCTGGGAAAGATGATCGCCACCAGTCTGACCATCGGCATCGGCGGGTCGGGCGGAGTGTTCGCGCCCAGCCTGTTCATCGGGGCGACGCTGGGCGCGGCATTCGGCGCCGGAGCCCACGCCCTGCTGCCCGGGGCCGCGGGCGCGGTCGGCGCGTATGCGCTGGTCGGCATGGGGGCCGTCTTCGCGGGCGCCGCCCGCGCCCCGATCACTGCGGTGGTGATCCTCTTCGAGCTCACCAGTGAATACTCGATCATTCTGCCGTTGATGCTGGCGATCGTCCTGGCCACCGTCACCAGCCGGGTGCTGACCAGGGACACCGTCTACACCCTCAAACTGCGCCGCCGCGGCATCGACTTGGAGGGCCCGGCGGCAGGCGCGGCCATTGGCGGCGAGGCGGTCGCCAGCGTCATGGAACCGCTGCCGGCCCCGGTGGCCGACTCCTTGAAGCTGGCTGAAGCGGCTCGTCTCCTGAGCCGTTCCGCACACGGAGCGCTGCCGGTCCGCGATCCCGAGGGCGCGTACATGGGCATCGTCACCGCGCGCGCAGTGACCGAAGCCCTGGCGGAACAACCCGACGGCGCACCGTCGGTGACGGGCGACCTCGTGCAGACGCCACCACGCGTAACCGCCGACCAGCAACTCGCGCACGCCCTGCGTCCATTGCTGTCCGCCTCCGGCACGGGACTCCCGGTCCTGGACGCCGAAAAGGACGAACCGGTCGGCTGGTTGAGCCACCAAGGCGCCCTGAGATCACTGCACCCGCCGCAGGACATCCCGCCGGCCACGTCTCCTCGGTGACAGAGGGCTCAGGCTCGCCGATCCGCGCAAAGTATCCCTTCGGTGTTCGCCCGTCACCGGTCACGAGACGTGCGGGCCGCCGAGGTAGCGCCCGTCGGCGTCGAACGGCCAGGCGTTCGCGACGCATCCCTTCAGCCCCTTGATCTGCTGCATCATCACCGGTGCGGGTCGGCCAGCACCGGGGCAGGTCTCGTGGCCGTGCCCGATGCGGTGCCCGACCTCGTGGTTGATGATGAGCGCCCGGTACTCCTCGATCGGCCCGTCGAACTCCGGCGACCCGAGCAGCCAGCGCCGCAGATTCACCACCACGGTACGGCCGACACTGCAATTGACCTCACCGTGCGTGTCCAGGCCGGCCGCGCCACACAGACAGTCCACCGTGTGCGGCGTAGCGATTTTGACGACGAAGTCGCGCGGCCCCGAGGCCACGAGCCGGAACGAGTCCGCGCCGTCGCTGCCCCAGCCGCGCGGATCCCCCAGGATCCCGGCGATCTCCCGCGCCGCAGCGTCCGCCACGACGCCGCTGCCGTCCTCGACCTGCACCTGGTACCGCCGCAGCCGCGCTCCCGTACCGACCACCCGGCCTTCAGCGGCCGCGGTGGCGAACGTGCCGGGACCGATTACCGGCACGGAGACCGCCCTCCGGTCTCCGTGCTCGGCGTGCGATGCTGCGGCGGGGGTCCGCAAGCAACGGGCAACGGCTCGCACAGTCTTGCTGTACCGCCAGTACCCGTACGCGCTCCCACAGCTCAGCAGCACACCCCCGGCCACCAGACAGGCGAGCCACGTTCGCCCCATCCGGCTCCGGACGGCGCGCCCCTGACCCGACCGCCACCGCCGCACAGACCACACCCCTCATGGTTCAGACCAAGACGTCGAGCTTAGTCGACCCGCACGTCCTGCCCAACGAGCCCCTCGGCTGCCTCACCAGGGCCGGAGGCTCGTCGACGGCGCCGCCCGCGGTGCCGCTGACCGTTCAGAGCGGGCAACTCCCCCTGCCGAAGACAGGTTCATGCTCAGTACACGCAGCAGCTATCCTCACAGCGGGGCCGGCGCCCACCGACGCCGCGCCGTCGCACCGCAGCCGATATGTCTGGCGAGCGTCCTGGAAGGTCAGCAACGTGGGCAAAGGCGCTGGCCGCGTTCGTGCTCCTCGTACTCATGCCGCTGGTGATTTGGTTCCTGGCCAGTTTCCCTGGATCGGGCGCGTTCCCGTGGTGACGGCGGCGGCCCATGACCACGGCCCGTGCGGCCCAGGTGGGAGCAGGTCCTCGAAAGCGCCGGGATCGGCGAGCGGGAGGCTCGCGATCCCACGGCTCCTCGGACACCGCCCCAGGGAAACGCAGCGCCACGGTTCCGGGCAAGCGCACCGCTGCGAGCGGTCCACCGAGGGCCCGGCGGCTCATACTTGACTGTGCGGGAGCGCCCCGCGGTGACTGGAACGAGAGGGTGGCAAGCCGGTGAGCAGCAACGCCAAGGGGCTGAAGAAGGTCGATGTGCGGCTCAAGTGGGACCCGAGCCCCTGGGACCTGCCGCCTCACCACCTCGACATCATCGCCACGACCTACGCCACGGACGCACCGCACGGGCGGCCGGTGTACGTCGTCCAGTTCGACAAGCGATCACCGGACGGGACCATCAACATGAGCCGGCACAGCCGGACCGGTCAGGGCTTCGGCTTCGTCGAGGAGATGACGTTCGAACTCGACCGCCTGTCCCCCTCTTTCGCACGCGTGGTCGTTGGAGTTGCGATTCATCAGGACGACGGACACAAGACCTTCGGCGATGTCTCGAACACCGGGGTGGTCGTCGCGGAGGGATACGAGGAACTTCTGACGGACGACTTCCAGCGGGTCGCCGGGGCCACTGCCGCCACGGTGGCGGAGTTCACCCGGAACACCTCGGGGGCCTGGGAGTTCCGGGAAGCGGTGCGAGGATTCGACAGTGACCCCGTCCTCTTCACCGCAGAGATGGGCAGCGCACCACCGCTCTGACCGCGCGACGAGCCGGATCGCCATAGCAGACCTGGCACAGGGGAGGAGACCCCGTCACAGCGGTGAAGCGAGCCGACAACGGCTCCCAGGGCTCGAACAACCCGATGAGGCCGAGCGACCGACGCTATAGCGCGACCTGCGTCGTGGCAGTAGAGGTAGTGAGTTCGTGGGTCCACCAGTTGCGTTCCAGAAGGCGGTACCGCACCTGGCGGGCCGTGGTCCGGACGAAGGCGCGCGCACCTTCGGTGACCAACCGATTCGGGCTCAGGAAGAAACGCTTTGCGACAGCCCCCACGCCTCGGAGCCGCCTCCCCGCCACTCGACGAGCGGACTGCGGTCCAGGTCTTCGCGATCCAGCTCCACACCGTGCCGACGCATCAGCAGGATGACGTCTTGGGCGCCGTGTGCCACACCAACCGCCCTGCCCTGCAGGGACATGGCGCGGCCACCGTCCGAAACGGTGGGCGTGTGAACGACGATGGGAGCACCCCTTCCATGTTTCGTCCCTGGAGGCTCCGGGCATGCCCAGAGGTCACTCCCGGTGCCGGACTCACCCGTGGCGCGCGGCATGCGGTCACGTGTCACGAACCGGCCCTTGACCCGCCTGCGTCCGAGCATCCCGTGCCCTCCCCCTGTCAGTGCTGATGGCGGTCGGGCTGGGAGCGCTCCTGCTTGCTCCCCCGACACCCGACCATCCGATACTCCCGGACTCCTTCACCAGACGTCCATGGGCGAAGCACAGCAGGGTCAAGCGTTGTTCGTTGCCGGAGCCCGGCAACGAACCAGCAGCAGTTTGTCCGTACCGTGACTGTCACCGCTGACCGTCGCAGGGGAGCCCGTGACCGGGGTTTACATCTTCTCCTTCCAGCCGGTCCGCACCAGCCATGCGTTGACCGGCCAGGCGGTGAAGAAGCCAAGGACCATGGACACCTGCATCAGCATCCAGTAGGCAGCACTCGTCTTCGGCAGGCCGGGCGAGAAGATGACCTGCTGGTAGAGCCACATGCCGAGGAAGAGGCCGACCTGAAACGCGATGATGGACAGGGTGTCGGCCTTCACGGCTGCCCAGACGCCCTTGAGCCGACCGATGTTGCGCATGGGGACGATGGTGAAGTACTGGAAGAGGATGCCCAGGATCCAGGCGAAGGCGAAGTCCAGGGCGAAGTCGGCGTAGAGGGCCTTGCCTGCGAGCGTGAGTGAGGCCGCGTAGACGAGCCACTCGGCACCGATGTCCCCCAGGGTGCACCCGGCCCCGCAGTGGCTGATGGCCTTCGACTGCACGTCCCACTGCGGTGGCTTGTCGGAGTCGGGCATGCCCTGCTCTTCGACCATCGGCTTCGAGGTGCGCCGACCGCGCGTGAAGTAGAACCACAGGGCGACCGGCCCCCAGTACAGGGCGGTGACCGGATACACCACATTCATGATCCACATCTTCTGGCGTTGGCTGCCGAGAACGATGTCGGCCAGGATGACGAGGGCACTGGCGAAGGCCACGGCGAGACTGAACCAGCCCACGACCTCGATCCAGTCCGCCGGCTGCACGTGCCGCTCCATCCGTTCACCTCCGCTCGTCGAGGTCGTCCATGATCAGGTGGACAGGTACCCCATAGCGGGCCGGTCAGCACAGAGTCGCTCGGCCAGTCGTGCAACCGGGACACCTCAGGTCGGAGCGGGTCCCTCGGAGCCGTCTTCTCGGCGAAATCGTCGCCCGCCGCCGCCACTAGTTCCCGAACGTCGTGCACGAGTCGGACTCCGGCCACCAGGACGGGCGGAGCCGGAGGCGGCCGGGCGGTCGAGCAGGCGGAAGGAACGCACCACCGCGATGACGCAGGCGACGACCAGCCCGACGGCCCAGCCGACCAGACCTCTCAGCTCTTTCAGGATGCCCGTCGCGCCCTCGACCCCGCGCGGAGGCACCAGCCCTTTCGGGTCGTAGACGAGCGCCAGCGCGTCCCCCGGGCGGGTGGCCTGGGTGCACCCCCGCAAGATCCGAGCCGTGGAGGGCACACCGTCCCGACCTTCCACCGAGCAGAAATGTCGGCCCCGAGCCCCGGACGCCTTCTCACTCGCCTGGACGGATGTCACGACCACGGACCCTTCCCGCCCCCGGGCCGTGAGGACCACGCCGGCGGCGGTCTGAGGCGTGTGCAGTGCGAGCCCCAGGGCAAGGACGGCGACGATCCCCACCATGGCCCGGCCGGCGCGGACCAGGAGCAGGTAGAGAACAAGGCCCAGCGCGCACACCAAGCCCACTTCGCCCGCGGCGAATGCGGGCTCGCCGGTCCAGGCGCCGAAGACCCCGGCGCCCACGATCAGCCCTGCTCCGAGGAATCCGGCGAAGAGACCCTCACCGATCAACGACCGAGGCGGCAGACCCGTGAAATCCGCCGGCCCCCAGACCATGGCGCGCACATGAGCCGCCGCGTGAGAGCCGTGCGCGGACGGGCCCAGGCGCCGTCTGCTCATACGTAGGCTCCCTCGCACCCGCAACGGGCACAGGCCCGCTCCGCCAATTCCTTGCATTGTGCAAAACAGGGTACGGTGTCGTCATTCCCAGCCGAGAGGGGACGGCTCGGTGTCGGCAGTCGGGGCGGAGGGCTCCGCGCCCGCCTCGTTGAAGGCGGCCAGGGCGTCGATCAGCACCCGCCGCTTCTCTGGGCTCAGACGTTCGACGATGACGGCGATCTCCGTGCGCCGCCGGGCGGTGACCTCCTCGACCGTGCGGCGACCCTCCGACGTCAGCCGCAGCAGGGTTTCGCGCCGGTTGGCGGGATTGACCTGGCGGTCCGCCAGCCCGGCGGCGATGAGCCGGTCCACCATGCGCATGGCCGTCGAGGGGGCGACGTGCAGAAGGTCGGCGAGAGCGACGAGTTTCGTGGCGCCCCGGGTGGAGAGGACGACCAGCATCCGGAACTGCGGCAGCGTGACCCGCTCCTCGACGGCGGACAGGGACCGGGCGGAAACCGCCACCAGCAGCCGGGAGGCGGTCAGCACCTCCCGCGTGACGGCATCGACGTCCTCCATGGCCCCCTCGCGGGACTCGCGCTCCACCATGGACCCTTTCTACCCGGGATCCATCATTTAGACTGTGCAAAATTTTGCCTTCCGAAGTAAAATCCTCGGGTCTCCGGCCCCGTCGAAGCGAGGTTGGACACCGCCGCCCCCTGGAGGCGAGCATGACACCTGATGAAGCGGACCCCGCCAGACCGCGCGTTCCGGCCGGCTGGCGCAGGCGGGCCGCTCGCGCGCCCATCTTCCTGTTCCGAGCCGGCCTGGGACCGCTGCTCGGCAGACGGTTGCTGCTGCTGCACCACGTGGGGCGGATCAGCGGACACGACCGCCGGGTGGTTCTCGAAGTCGGGGCCTACGAAGCGCCGTATCGTTCCTGGACGGTCGCCTCCGGCTTCGGTCCGCGCTCCGACTGGTACCGCAACCTACGTGCCCAGCCGAAGACGGTCGTGCAGTTCGGCAACCGCCACCACGCCGTCACCGCCCACTTCCTCACCCCGGACGAAGGCGCCGACGTCATGGCGCACTACGGCCGACGCCACCCCCGCACCGCCCGCCGCCTGTGCGCCTACCTGGGGCTGCCGACCGACGGCACCGAGTCGGCCCTGCGCGAGGCCGGGCGCACGATCCCCTTCGTCCGCCTCGATGCAGACACCTGCCCACGGGACGCGCCACGCCGCCCCGGTCATGACGCACCGACACCAGCGAAATGAGCGACAGTGCCGAATCCCACCCCTGACTCGGTGTGGAGAAGATTCCTCACGGACAGCGAGGAAGCCATCGCCCGGTCCGCACCGCGAGAGCCATCTGCCCGGGAACGGACTGGGCATCCGGGGAGGAACGTCCGTGTGGGCGATGCCTGGTACTGCGAAGACGCACCGGCCGAGCTTCCATGGCGCCACCTCGACACACGTGGGCGAATACGCCGCCTCGGGCGCATCCTGGCAGGCGCGGCCGCGCTCGCCGTTCTGCTGGGACTCTTCTCCTGCCTTCCCCAAGAGCCCCCGGACCTGCCCACAGGACCCGAAAGCACCTCGCCGCCCCGCACGTCCAGTGCCGTCGTCGAGTCACCGAGCCCCGCTCCTCCCTCCTTGCCGTCGGCGGACGCGGCGTAGAGCGGCCACAGGACTCGCACGCAGCGCCGGTTCAGCCCACCCTGTTCGCTAAGCTCCGACGGGACACGGCGCGGACGGGCAGTACACCGCGAGCACACGACTGCCTCAGGGGCGGTGCGGAGGAGGCAGGGAGATGACCGACGAGTATCTGGTCGGCTACGAGCAGATACTGACGGAGGCCTCCTCCACCGGGCGTCGGCTGACCCGGGACGAACTTGACTCCCGACGCGCGCTCGGCGAACGGGCGGCGGAGGCCGGGCACGGGCTGCGCCTCCTGGTCAGTGAGCACACCTGGTTCGTAGTTGAGAACCCGGAGGAGTACGACGAGGACCCCTGGGACTTCGACGAGGCCGAACTCGCCTTCCTTGCAGCGCTGCGCACTCGGGCCGCCGCCTGGCGGGTGTCCTGGGCTTCCAACAACGTCTCACGGCCCGAGGACGACTCGTCGCTCCTCGTCTGGGTCACCCTCGTCGATGAGGAACACCCACTGATACTCGGCGAGTGGGCCCTGCACTTCTACGGCACGCACGTGCGGGCAGGGAAAGTCGCCGACCAGCTCTTCAACCTTCATGAGTCACACAAGCACGGCTTCTTCCGGGCCTCCGGCACGGCCGACGAACTCGCCCTACGGTGCGCCGACTGGTTCGAGAGCCTGTTGAGCCGCCCTGTCGTTCGTGCCGAGTGGCCCGCCGCGGCCGGAGCAATTACAACCCGCTGGGAGTTCGCCGACACAGGAGAGGCCCTCCTCACCAGCCTTGACGTGCCCACCGATGACACGCCCCCGGCCCGCCGAGTCCCGGTCCGCCCCTGATCCGCCGGACACCCCCTAATCCCTCCGCACCCCAGCGCCGGCGCTTCCGACGCCACGGACAGCCGACGGTGACGCGCGTTCAGGAGCGACAGCAGCGCCCGGAACTTCGCGGCCAAGACGGCCTCGGGTCCGGTCCGCTTGCCTCTCGGGCGATTGCGGTTGCCGTCGCGGCCGGACGCCTGTCTTAGACGGCGAATACCAGCCATGCGGTACGGGCTACCTGCAGGCGTTTGGCTTGCGGTCCGTCCTGAAATTTGCCTGCCGATTGCCGAGTTGCGGACGGGACAGATGGCGGGCGAGGGCATGACAATCAGCCAATCTATGGCACACCCCTTGATCGCGGACCTGAGAATCCTCAGGAACTTGACCTTGCGCAAAGGTGCCTTGCTTTGTGTGCATGGAGTGAAAGGGGTGGGGAGTGCTGGCGTCTGTGTCGGGGCGGGTGCGGGCGTTGATCGTGCTGGTGGTGCTGTCCGTGGTTGCGGGCGACGGCTGTGGGAACAACACACACGCTCGTCACCAGGCTCGCCGGCACGTTGGAGGACTGTCTGCTCGTCGCCTCCCCGGTGGAGCGCATCACCACGGCCGGCGAACGCGTCACGGTCGAAACCAGCAAGCACGCCATCGATGCCCGGTACGTCATCGTTACGGCGTCGCCGACACACCGCTCGACCATCGAGTTCACACCCGCACTCCCGGAGCGTCACTACGGGCTCTCGCGCAGTTGGCGGCTGGGAGCGCTCAGCAAGGCATTCGTCGCCTACGACCGGCCCTTCTGGCGGGACGAAGGTCTCTCGGGGGAAGGCATGTCCGACGACGAGACCGTCTTCCTCACCTTCGACGTCAGCCCCCACGCCGACGGCCCCGGCATCCTCATGGTCTTCTGTGACGGCCGCGGATTCGACGCGTACGACAAGGACGAGCGCCGCCGCCGCGTCATGCGGCACCTCATCCACCTGTACGGTGCACCCGCGCGCCACGCCATCGACTACACCGACTTCTCCTGGGGCAACGACAGCTTCGCACCCGGCGGGCCGAACCCGGCAGTCGGACCGAAGACATGGACCACCTTCGGACCGTTCCTGCGCGAGCCGGTCGGACGCGTCCACTGGGCCGGCAGCGAGACAGCCGACGAGACCTCCGGCAGCATGAACGGCGCCATCCTCTCGGGCCGGCGCGCAGCCACCGAAGTGGCCGCACGCCTCGACGCCGGGCAGTGACGACACCCGTCCTCGCCGGCTCCGTCCCCCGGGCCGCCGTGCTCAACCTCCCGCAAGGCACCTGACCACCTGCTCTTCGCGGTTCGCTACCGCAGGCCACGAGCAGCAGCGACGGACAGGGCTGGAACAGTCCGCCCCGGACCGGCCCCAGCCCGCCCGGAGCACGCCCGCATGCGCACCCCCGGGGACCTCCTCCGTGCTCTGCACGCGGTCCGCCGTCTCCCTGAACCATCGGAGCCGTCGTCCACCGCCTGCTTGCCGCCGCGCCGTGTCAGGCAAGATCCCGCCGCCGCACCCGCCGTCCCCAAGCCCCCGGCCGCCGCATCACGTAGCGGATCCGCAGTCACGGACCCGCACGCACTGCAGAGGAGAGACCCCAATTGGACAACACCGCGCCCCGAGCCCTGGTCGTCGGCATGGGAATCGGCGGCCTCGCCACGGCGATGCGCCTGCATGAGATCGGGTGGGAGCCCGTGATCGTCGAGCGGGCCCCGAACGCCGCGCCGCCGGCTACTTCATCGGCCTCTTCGAGACCGGCCGCGCCACCGCGAAGCGCATGGGCATCCTCGACGCCATCGGCAACCGCACCGACCCCACCAGCATCACCTACGACGTCGAGCGGGACGGACGACGCCGTCCCGGCATGGGTTACGGCGACCTGCCCGGCGGCCCTCGCCTGATCCTGCGCGGCGACATCGAGACCGCCCTCTACGGCACCGTCGCGCCCCGGACCGAAATCCGCTACGGCACCACACCCACCGCCCTCGACGAACACCTCGCAGGAGTCGATGTCACCCTGCACACCACCGCCGGCGAGGACGTCGCGGAGACCACCGAGCGCTTCGACCTCGTCATCGGCGCCGACGGCCTGCGCTCCACCGTCCGCCGCCTCGCGTTCGGGACCGACAGCCGGTTCATGCGCCCGCTGCACCACATCGTCGCCGCCACCACCATGAAGGAACCCGTTCCCGGATACCGGCCCCAGGACGGCGTCCTCGCCGAACCCGGGCGCTCCGTGTGGACCTTCCCCTTCACCGACCACCAGCCCGGACTGCTGTTCAACTACCGCACCGACGACGAGGACGCCCAGTTCCGCCGCCCGCCCGTCGAGTCTGTGCGCGCCGCCTTCGGACCCGAGCCCGTCGGCCCCGTCCTCGGCCACCTGCTCCGGCAATTCGAGCAGGCAGAGGACTACATCTTCGACTCCGCCCACCAGATCGAAATGGACACCTGGCACACCGACCGGATCGTCCTGCTCGGCGACGCCGCCTGGTGCCTGACCCTCTACTCCAGCATGGGAGCCTCCACCGCAATGGCCGGCGCCGACCTGCTGGGCACCCTGCTCCAGCGCAACCCCGGCAACACCCCCCGCGCCCTGCGCGAATGGGACCAGAAACTGCGCCCCTTCATGACGCTCAACAGAGGTCCGCCCGCACCGAGGGCCTGCCGACATTCGTCCCCCAGACCCGCAAGGACAAGGTAATGCGCACCGCCATGCAAAGGGCACTGGCCAACCGAACCGGCAAGAAAGCCATAACGGCCATGATGGATAAGGCATTCAGGGTGATGTCCATCGACATCGCCGCCGTCTGACAGCCACCACCACTGACAGCGAAGACAACAGCGCATCATGAGCACCACCGACGATCTGATGCGGCGGCTCCTTCCTCACACCTCCAATCCGGAAAAGGTCTCGGTTCCGACAGGTTGGGCTCCATGAACGCGGAGAATGATATGCAGAAGAAAGTCGCCGTGACGGTGACCGCTGATTCGACTGCGGGGGACGAGCGTGCGACTAGGCGGAAACTGGGCTCGCGAGCCCCCGGGTTCGTCCGGAGGTCAAGGTTGCTCCGCCTGGGCTGGCGGGTCGGAATTTTCGTCGTTGGTCTCGCCGTAGTTGGGGCTGGTTTCGCCATGCTGGTGCTGCCCGGCCCGGGCTGGCTGGTGATCTTCGGCGGCATGGCCATCTGGGCGACCGAATTCACCTGGGCACAGATCGTCCTACGCTGGACCCGGCGCAAGGTAACCGAAGCCGCCCAGCGCGCACTCGATCCCAAAGTACGGCGGCGCAATATCATTCTCACCACGGCGGGGCTCGTCATCATCACTGCATGGCAGGAATCTACCTCTGGAAATTCGGCATAGTTATTCCGTGGAAAATGGAGCAGTGATTCAGCAATGGTCCGAATATTCCGCCGACAAGGGAGCGAGTCCATTGTTCGCCTAAAGGATGTCCCGTAAGTGATCTCCACGTTGGTGTGGACACAGTCGGCTGCCGTGCGAGCTCGTCCCCTACCCGGCGAGGGCGAGGTTGTGCAGGCGGGCGATGCCGAGCATGGCATGGTGGACGCCGTCGCCTTTGAGGCGGCAGTCGCGGAGGATCTTCCAGCCCTTCATGCGGGCGAAGGTGTGCTCGACGCGGGCGCGAACTCGCTTGTGCGAGCGGTTGTGTTCCTCTTTCC
This sequence comes from Streptomyces coelicoflavus, assembly GCF_045041415.1. Classification (NCBI taxonomy): domain Bacteria; kingdom Bacillati; phylum Actinomycetota; class Actinomycetes; order Kitasatosporales; family Streptomycetaceae; genus Streptomyces; species Streptomyces coelicoflavus. The sequence goes on from NZ_CP108218.1 coordinate 1,305,525, forward strand.
AGGCCGGGAGATTCCTTCCCTTCTGGCGCCGGTGCGGGATGACCAGGCCGGTGCCCTGGTAGCCTCCATCCGCGATCGTTATCGTGGTTCCGACTGCGTCCTTGGTGCCGGACTCCGCCCAGCCGCGGCAGTCGTGTCGGTTGCCGGGCAATGGCCGGCCGATCACTACGACCAGGCGTGAGTCAGCGTCGATGACGACCTGGTGGGCTGTGGAGTATCGGTAGTTCTTGGACTGCTCGGCGATCGTGCGGTCACGGGTGGGGACGAGGGTGCCGTCCACGATGAGCACGGTGTCCTTACGGAACCGCTGACGTGACTGGAGCGCGAGGAGCGGGCCGAGGTGGTCGATGATCCGGCAGGCCGCCGATCTCGAGACACCGAACAGCGGCGCGAGCCGTCGCATCGTCAAGTTCGTGCGCCAGTACACAACGACCAGCAGAATCCGGTCCTCCAGCGACAGGCTCCACGGTCGGCCGCGATGTCCGTCAGCCACACTCTCGCGGCGCACGGTTGTCACCAACTTGTTGAAGCGGCGCGGGCTCAGCCCGGCAAACGGGGCTATCCAGGACGGTTCCGATGCCGTGATCACGCTAGCCACCGGAAGATCATCCCACCTGTGACCAGGTGCTACAGGAAGCCTTCCAGCGGTCGTTCGACAGCAGGGGTCAACGTCTCAAGTGCCCCTCGGCCAGGGGCCGCAGGCAGAAGCTCCTCGTTCACGCGCCGACGGCCACTCGGAAGAACACTCGCTTGCCCTCAACCGCACTTGAGGTCCTACGTTCTTCGCATGACCTGCACGGTGTGCGGGCTCCACACTGAAGTACCCGGAGGGGACATTCCATGACGACCCAGCAGCTCTCCGACGCCGAACTCGCCAGCCAGCCCGCCGCGTACTGGACCGGTGTCGCCTACGAGGCGCTCATCGCGTACATCCGGGCCCGGCAGGCCGAAAAGGGTTACACCCAGCCCCAGTTCTGGCTGCTGCGCAACCTGTCGAAGAACGACATCTCGCCCGACGGAGAGGGGATGACCCTGCCCGAGCTGCGCCAGGCCATGACCTCCTACATCCGGCCCGAGGACGATCTGGCGGCGGAGGCCGAAGTGCTCTTGGAGCGCAGCTGGCTGACCCGGGATGCCGAGAAACGGCTGTGGCTCACCGCAGAGGGAGAACAGGCCCGCGTCGACATGGCCAGTATCGCGCCCTCGATCGTCGCCGTCCTCCACGAGGGCATCGACGACGCGGACTACGTCACCACGGTGAAGGTGCTCCAGCGGCTGATCCGCAACGCGGGCGGGACGGCCGCCTGACAGGCCGCGAGCCCGGGGGCAAAGCGCCCCGGGCGTGACCACATCTCAAACACGTCTTGGGGCCGAATGCGCAAACCGATCTTTGCGGGACAGCCCTTAATCACCCGGTCGGTTTCTGAACCGGCCCCCCTACTGCGCGGGACGTCACCGCGGGCGACGCCTGCGGTGACGTCCCGCAGCCGCTCCACGTACAGGCTCAAGTTCTTGCGGGCGACGTCGGTGTCCGGGTAGCGAACGGCGAACCACAGGCCCTCCGAGAGCCAGAAACGCATCCGCTGGGGCGAACGGGGGGTCAGCATCGACGGCGGCTACGCGACTCACCCACGGGCATCCGGCATACCGTTTGGCCTGCCCGAGCAGGGCACAGCGCATCCACTCGCCAGCCGACAGAGCCCGCCCAGTTGCCCTGCGGGCCAAGTCGTCCGTCATGGCTGCGATCGCAAATTCAGCGTCATCGAGAACAGCGCTGGAAGACAAACTGCATGACGAGCCGAACACGTCACGCGTGTACGCACAGTCAACTGCACGGTGATGCCCCACCGGAGCGCTCCGCCGGAGCCTCGTCTCATGGCTCCGGGCAGAGGAGGCCCACCAGGGATGCTCCCCGGCGGGGCCTCGGCCTATCACCGGCCCTGTCACACGTCTGTCACCAACTACGTCGACACCACCGGACAGCAAAGCCTTGACCTGCTACAAAGCACACACCATGGACTGGCGTGGACGCCCACAGACGGTCTCTACAACCTGTGCCATGTGGAACCCAGTGAGGGACCGAGGATCAGGACCGGGGCCTCTTCTGGCCCGTCAAAGCGGTATCGCAGGGTGTTCGACGGTGTCTCACTCACGCACCGCACCCTCTCACGTCTCACGGACGCCCCTGTAACGCGGGGGTACGGGGAACCTGTCTGACCAGGTTGAAGACCTCGCGGACGGCGTATCGCTCGACGCATCGGATGATCTCACGCCCGGGTGTTGAGCCGGCGCGTGCGCCGTCGGCCGGAGGAGTACTCGACGGGGCTGGCTCCGCAGAGAGCCGTTCCGGCCGGCCCGAGACGTCGGGACGTACGGCCCTCCCCCGCCGCCTTGGTGCACCCTGCGGGGGAGCCGTCACCTCCGGGCTCGGCCGGCCTCCCCCTTCGAGACGATCGACCGCGAGGGCGTCGGACGGCTGGTGGAGGTCGCCGTCGCCGAGGGCAGGGCCGCCCGCGACTCACTGGAGACAGGCGTGTGCGGCGAACACGGCGGAGACGCGGAGTCGGTGCACTTCTTCCACCGCGCCGGCCTCGACTACGCCTCCTGCTCTCCGTTCCGGGTCCCGGTGGCACGGCTGGAGGCCGGGCGGGCCGCGCTGGACGGGGCCGGGACGAGCGACGGCAGATGAGGCGGACACGCCGTAGCGGCCCTGTCGAAAGACTTCCCCGGTGCACGTGAGGGCCGAACGGCCGGCGATCGGCCCGGACGGCCCATGGCTTCCGGCTCCGGTCGGGACCAGCCTGGAATCAGCGAGGGACGCGCCACCCGGTTCACGTCCGGGTCGCAGGCACCGCTGAACGTTGTCTTGCCGCGTGCCCCGAGAAGTAGGGAGCGCAACGATGACCTCCACCACCACACTGACCGCGGGCCTCCCGGTCGAGCACCGTGAACGGCTGATGCGAGTCGCCCGCGAGGTGTCCTGCGTGGCAGGCGCGCGACTGTTCGAGGAGGGCGGGCGTGCCGACCGGTTCTGGATCGTCCGCACCGGCACCGTCACCCTCGATCTCCGCGTCCCCGGCCGCAGGGCCGCCGTCATCGAGTCGTTGGGCCACGGGGAACTGGTCGGCTGGTCCTGGCACTTCCCGTCCTACCTGTGGCATCTGGGCGCCGAGGCGATGACCCCGGTACGGGCCTGGGAGTTCGACGCCGAGGCCGTCCGTGCCCTGTGTGCCCAGGATCCGGCTTTCGGCCGTGCGGTCGCCACCTGGGTCGGCGACGTCGTCGCCCACCGGCTGCACGCCGCCCGGACCCGGCTGCTCGACCTGTACGGCCCGCACGGAAGCGGAGTGCTGCTGTGACCTGGGCACATCGCCCGTACCCCGAGAGGAGGAACACCATGCTGTACGGCAGTCCGCGCGTCGTGAGTGACGTCATGACGCACACCGCCGTGGCCGTGGGCCGCGACGCACCGTTCAAGGACATCGTCACCCTCATGCAGCAGTGGAAGGTCAGCGCCCTGCCCGTGCTCGCGGGCGAGGGCCGTGTCGTCGGCGTCGTCTCGGAGGCCGACCTGCTGCCCAAGGAGGAGTTCCGCGACAGCGACCCGGACCGGTTCACCCAGATGCGCCGCCTGGCCGACCTGGCCAAGGCAGGCGGGCTGACGGCCGCCGACGTGATGTCCGCGCCGGCCGTCACCGTCCACCCCGACGCCACGCTGGCGGAAGCGGCCCGCATCATGGCGCAGCGGAAGGTCAAGCGCCTGCCGGTGGTCAACTCCGAGGGTCTGCTGGAGGGCGTCGTGAGCCGGGGTGACCTGCTGCGCGTCTTCCTGCGCCCGGACGAGGAGATCGCCGAGGAGGTCGATCGCGACATCGTGCCGTTCCTCTTCCCGGCTCCCTCTCAGCCTGTCCGGGTGGCGGTCTCCGACGGCGTGGTCACCCTCACCGGCCCGTTCCGGGACACCTCCCTGGTTCCCGTCGCCAACCGTCTGGTCCGCGCCGTGGAGGGCGTCGTCGCCGCCGAGTGCCGGGTGGAGCGCGACGGGCCCCGTGAGACCGTCGCGGCTACTCAGCCCTGACAAGACCGCTTACGGCGTGCCCGGCCGGATGCACGCAGCGTCCGGCCGCGCACGTACTCGGTAGGCGGTGCGCGCCGACCGGCCGGCCTTCGCCGACGCCGCTCAAGGTGAAACCGGCACTCCGCACATGGAATGGCCGCCCGGGAGTTCGCGTCCGGTGACCAGTTCGGGCTCGATGCGGACGAAGACCTCGTCCGGCCGGGCCACCCACGAGCGGGGACCGCTCCTCGTCAGCCGGTCGTGATCGGTGGCATCGGTCACCACGGAAGCGAGCCCGGTGACGACGACGCTCCAGCCCGCGTGCGCCGCCGCATCGAACGCGTCCCCCTCGAAGGCGACCACGGCCCCGTCGACGGCGCGGACCATCTCGGACGATGCCGAGGTACGCAACAGCACGGCGCCGTCCGGCTCCAGCAGGAAGTTGACCGGCAGCACGGCCGGCAGAGCGGCGCGGGTGAAGACGACACGGCCCACGTCGGCCTCTGACAGCCGCCTCAGGCACTCCTGCCGGCTCAGTTCCCGGAACCCGTCGTTGCGGTACATCAACCCGCCGTCTCTCGCTCGTGGGTCTCGTGCGGAACGGGCCGTGTCACACCGTCCTGGGTGCAACGACTTCCCGGCGCGGACCGCCGAGGACCACCTTCAGCGCTCCGGTGTCCGCGGCACCGGCGAAGACCTCGTACGCCTCTTCCATACGCTCGAGCGGGAAGGTGTGGGTCACCAGCTGGGCGGTGGGGAGCCGTCCGGACGCCGCCATGCGCAGCAGCGTGGGCGTGGTCCGGGTGTCGACCAGGCCGGTGGTGATCGTGACGTTCTTGATCCACAGGTCTTCCAGGTGCAGGGTCGCCGGCGTGCCGTGCACGCCGACGTTGGCGACGTGTCCGCCCGGGCGCACCATGCGGGTGCACATCTCGAACGTCTCCGGCATGCCCACGGCCTCGATGACGACGTCGGCGCCGAGTCCCCCGGTCAGGTCGGCGACCAGTTGCTCCGGGGTCTCCCGGGCGTCGGCCACCGCGTCGGCACCGAGTTTCCTGGCGGCCTCCAGCCGGGCGCCGGCCACGTCCACGGCGACAATGCGCTCGGGCGCGAACAGCCGTGCCGTGGCGACGGCGGCCAGTCCGATGGGCCCGGCACCCACCACGACGACCGTGTCCCCGGGGCGGACGCACCCGTTGAGCACCCCCACCTCGTAGGCGGTAGGGAAGATGTCGGCCAGCAGTACGGCGTCCTGGTCGGTGACCGCGCCGGGCAGGGGGTGCACGGAGAGGTCCGCGTACGGAACGCGGACGTACTCCGCCTGTGTGCCGTCGATCAGGTGGCCGAGGATCCAGCCGCCTCCGCCGAGGCACTGGCCGTACACGCCCTCCCGGCAGTAGCGGCACCTGCCGCAGGCGGTGATGCAGGACACCAGGACGCGGTCTCCGGGACGCACGGTGCGCACGTCCGTGCCGACCTCGACGATCTCGCCGACCGCCTCGTGGCCGAGGACGGTTCCGGGGCGCACCTCGGGAACGTCCCCTTTCAGTATGTGCAGGTCCGTCCCGCAGATGGTGACGGCGTCGACCCGGACCACGGCGTCGGTGGGCTCCTTGAGGTCCGGGTCGGGTATGTCCTCCCACGCGGACCGGCCAGGACCGTGGAACACGTAACCCTTCATCGCGATGCTCACCCTCTCTGCGCTCGGGAGCATCCGGAGCCCGCTGACCGGCCTTCGCCGGGCGGGCCCTCGACCGTCGGTACGACGCGGATTGCTCCACAACTCCAGACTCTCCCGGGTTTCGCGCCCGCGCTTGGGCCGGTCGGCCCCCGCGCCCCGCCTGTCGGCCCCGGCCCGGGACCGACGCGCGTGCCACCTCCGGATGGCCGGCCGCCACCGGACGAGCTCCGGCCGCGTCCAGCCCCGTCGGCCTCCGGACCGGGCCGGTCGACCCTGCCGGTCGGGACCGTCCGACTCTGCCCCGCCCGACGAGTGCGCGGTGCAATGACCGTGCAGGCGGTGGCAGCCGCCACCGACCCACCGCAAGCCGGGAGGTACGTCATGCGCTCCCCGAGTCGCACGGAAGCCGATCGGCGCCCGACTCGCGACGTCGAGCGGCTCGAACTCCTCCGGCCCCGCACCACGTGGCCGGATGCTACGCACGGGCCGATGCCGACGTGGCCCGCCGAAGGACAGCGGGAGGAACAGGTGGTGGTGCCCGCCGGTCGGACGCACTTGACCGCGCGGCTCGTCCTGCCCGCCATGCCCCGCGTCGTGCTGGCCTTCGCACACAGTGCCGGAGACGGTGGCCCTGGCCCGTGGTATGAGTACGCCGTCCCTCGCCTCCACCGCGCCGGGATCGGCGCTCTGCTGCTCGGCCTGCTGACCGAGGAGGAGCGAAGTGACCGGCACAAGCTCTTCGACGTGGTGCTGCTGGCCCGGCGCCTGGAAACGGCAACGCAGTGGCTGCGCCAGGAGACCGGACTGCCCGTGGGGTACGTCGGGAGCGAAGCGGGTGCGCCTGCCGCGTTGCGGGCGGCAGCGGCCGATGACGAGATCCGAGCCGTCGTCTCCCTGGGCGGCCGACCGGAGCTGGCCGGCCCGGCGGCGCTGGCCCGGGTGCGGGCGCCGTCCCTGTTCGTGGTCGGCGGCCTGGATCCGCAGGGCGCGGGCCTCAGCCGGCTCGCTGCCGACTGGATGAGCTGTCCGCATCACGTCACGGTGGTGCCTGGTGCCGCGGGTGACCTGGCCGGTCCCGGAGCCGCCGAGGCCGTCGCGGGTCTGATCCGCGACTGGTTCACGAACGACCGTCCGGGAGTGAACGCCGCAACCCGGCATCCGGTACTTCCCTGACGCTTGGGAAGCAGCGTTCGACTTCGAGGTTCGTCGGCACGAGCAGGGCGCGCGGGGGCTGGGTGGCGCGGGCGGGACCGATGCGGGGCTCGGCGGGGCTTCGCCCGTTCTTCAGGTGGACGGAGCCGTGCTCGAGCGGCGCACGTCCGACGGCGACGACTCGGTTGGCCTCCTTCTCACCGGCGGTGAGCTCGTGGGTGCGGCTGGCATGGAGGCCCGTGACGAGTACGGGGTCGCGTACGTCGTTGTCCGGGCGGCGGAGACCGAGGTCCCCGAGAGCGCCGAGACCGGCGGCGGCCAGCTCGGCCGAACCTTGTTCCTCCCCTCCGTCGTACGCGGCGAGGCCGATGATCCGACCCCTCGGCCCGGCCACCAGTGCCCGGTGGCCGGGGCGGGGCGGCTCACAGGCGTGGTCTGCGGCGACGGCGGCGGAGTGCGGCCGCACGGCGAAGAAGCGCATCCGCAGGTTGTCGGGTGACGTCGTCTCGTGGAGGCGGTGGAGTCGAGCGTGGTCCTCGGGTTCCACAGCGCGGATGCGGACGGTGGTGCCGTCCGTCAGCAGGGCGTGGATGGCGGGGCGTCCCGGGTCGTCCGTCATCGTTCTCTCCTCTCGCCGGGGCCGGGTTGCGCCGACCGGTCCTCCGTCGCTCCACCGCCGCGGTGCCGGCGGCCTGGGAGCCGGGCATCGGGCTCACCTCTGCTCCGGCACGACGACGACCGGGCAGGCCGAGCGGTGCAGTACGGAGTGGGCGACCCGGCCGAGCCGTCCATGGCTTCGACGGCCGATCACCATCAGGTCGGCCTCGGCGGAGGCAGCGGGCAGCACGCCGCGCGCCGGCCCCTCGGCGGTGCACCGGCGCACGGCGATGTCGGACGGTGCGTCTTCCAGGGCTGCTTCCAGCTCCTTGGCTGCCCGCTCCTCGTACAGCCGGTCGGGCTCCCCCGTCAGCAAGGGGTGATCAACCGTCTCGTGGGCGGGGCAGCGCCAGGTCCGCACGACGGTCAGTGGCACGTGGCGCAGGCGTGCCTCGGTGACGGCGAACCGCAGGACGGACGCAGGTGCCTCGCCGAGACCGACGATGATCCTGCCGTGCCGTCCGGTGACGGCTCGGTCGTCGTGGTTGCCGCGCAGCACGACGACCGGGCAGTCGCTCGCGGCGGCCACGGTCCGGCTGACGGACCCCAGCAGCCTGTCCGTGACGCCGCTGCGGCCGCGGCTGCCCACGACGATCATGGACGCGTTGCGTCCGGCGCAGACCAGGGCGTGCTCGGCCTCGTGGGGCACCGTCTCGGTGGTGACGAGGAGGTCGGGATGCCGACGCCGGGCGTGCCGGGCGGCGGCCCGGAGGATGTCCTCGGCCCTGACCTGAGCGGACGGCTTGCCCAACTCACGTGCGAGCGCCGCCCCTTCGTACCGCTCCCACAGCGCTCCGTAGAGCACGATGAGGGGCACTCCGTGCAGGGCAGCCTCGTCGGCCGCCCAGTCGACGGCCCGCAGGCTGGGTTCGGAGCCGTCCACGCCGACCACCAGTGGCAGATACATGACGCCTCCTCCTTGCGACGGGGACCGTCAGGGGTGCGCGACGACGGCGACGGGCGCGGTGGCGTGGTGCAGCACCGCGTGGGTGACGGCGCCGACGTGCGCGCCGAACGGGTTGCGGCGGATGCGCCTGCCGACGACCACCAGGGACGCGTAGTGTGCGACGTCGACCAGGTGGCGGGCGGGACTGCCGGAACGGGACACCTCGACGACCTCGACGTCCGGGTACTTCTGCCGCCACGGCAGGATCACCCGAGTGAGGTCGGCCGCCTTCCTGCGGGCCACCCCCTCGTCGGGCACGGAGCCGGCGGCCGGCACGTAGGGGTAGTAGGGCGGCAGTTGCCAGCCGCTGACCACGTGCAACGCCGTCCTGCGGCGCTGTGCCTCCTCGAAGGCGAAGGCGAGCACGTCGTCGTCGGGGTCGTCGATGTCGATGCCGACCACGACCGGCCGGAAAGCGGTGGCCGCTGACGGGATCCCGGCGGGATCCATGACGTGTTCGTCGGCGGCCATCTCACCGGCCCGTACGAGGACGACGGGAATCTCGGTGTGGGCGATCACGGCCTGTCCGACGGAGCCGACGAGGTATCCGCCGAGTCCGCTCAGGGCGCGTGAACCGAGGACGAGCAGTTCCGCCTCGTCGACGGCTTCGACCAGTGTGTTCGCCGGTGGGCCGGACCGCTGGTCGCAGCTCGCCTCGACACCGGGGTGGCGCAGCCGGAGCCCTTCGCCCATCTTCCGTGGGACATGCTCGGTCCAGTACTGGTGGGATTCGGTGCCGAGAATCGGGTCCTCGGCCATGGGCGCCGGAACCGGCTCCCACACGTGAAGCAGCCGTACCGGCAGGTCGCGCAGCCCGGCCTCGCGGGCCGCCCACTCGGCGGCAGCGTGGCTCTCGGGTGAACCGTCGATCCCCACCGTGATCGTGCGGGTCATGCTGCCCACCTCCCGAATCGGTCTTCTGATTTCAGCGTGTCCCGCGCCCGCTCCCAGGAACAGGGACCGCTGGTCCCCGGTCGCGGCCGACAGTCCCCTTCGGCCGGCCGGTAGGGCGGGGCCGTCGCCGGGCCCGTCCCACCGGCCGTGTTCAGCGCAGCCACTTCCGGTCGCGGACGACGGGAAGGCGGGCCCACAGGCGACCGAGGCCGAGTGCGTCGCCGGCGGATGCAGCGGCCAGGGCGACGAGTACCGTCGCGTGGACGAGGTGGTAGTCGGCGAACGGATTCGTCGACATGCTGGGCGAGCCGTCCGACAGGTGCCGCGCGGGCGGCCACTCGGCCATCCACATCAGCGCCATCATGACGGTGCCGGCGAGGGCCGAGAGGCGCAGCGCCACCCCGGCGGTCAGCGCGACACCGATGCCGAGCAGGCCCAGCATGAACAGCCAGTCCGCCCACGCCGCGCCGGCCCACGCGTGGAAGGTGGACTCCGTCGGGCCGACGGCGACATGGCCGAGGAAGCCTTCGCTCGGCGAGCCCGAGTCGATCCACCCCTTGCCGGACGGTGTGGCGTAGCCGAGGCCGAACGTCTTGTCCAGGAAGGCCCACAGGAAGACGAAGCCCATCAGCAGGCGCGCCGAGGCGAAGACACAGGCCCGCGCGCTTCGTTCACCGGCACCTTCCGCCAGTGCGGCGGCAGGTACGGACGCGGTACGGCTCCTCCGGAAGGACGGCAGGTGGAAGCCCGTAGTCCGGCGAGGGTGCTCATGCACGGCCATGGTGTGTCCCCTCCAGGGAAAGTCCGGCCGGTTCCGGACGGCACTCACTCTGGCGGCAGACCGGGCGCGGCGCCGGGCGCCGGAGGGACCGCGATGCGGGGACCAAGAGCCCTGTTCCACAGGGCCGTTCGGCGGCTTCAGCGACTCGGAGCGGTCAGCTCCCGCTGTGGCCGGGCCGACCCTGCCGCGGCCGTAGCTGCTCCGTCCCCGCACAGCACCCGGCCCCGGCGCTTCGGCCCGGAACAGGCACCTGCACCCCGCCGGCCCGGGCCGCTTTGCGGTCCGGTGCTTCGGGAACGGGCCTGTCTCCGGGCGCGGTGGGCCCGCAGGACGCCTCGGACCGTCTCCCCCTAGGCGACTTCAGTGCCTATCGCCGTCCGGACGGCCTGTCCGCCCACCCCTTCGAGAGGCACCCGCAGCTCGGTCCTCATCCCCGCCCGGCCTCCACGATCACGGCGTCGTTCCGGCGTCCTCCCCCTCCGCCTGATCCACGGGCGCCCGCCACACGAGGCGGGTGCCTCCGTCCTGTGGGCGCTCCAGTCGCAGTTCTCCGCCGAGCTTTTGCGCGCGTTCTTCCATGTTGCGCAGTCCGCTGCGGCGGCCACCGGGCGGGATGCCGACGCCGTTGTCGGAGACTGTGAGCCGGACCCACTTGCCGTCGGTCTCCAGCGCGACGTCGGCGTGGCTCGCGCGGGCGTGGCGGGCGACGTTGGTCAAGGACTCCGTCATGACGGCGACGAGTTGGTCGGCGGTGTCCTTCGGTACGTGTGTGTCGAGCAGGCCCTCCATACGGACTCCGGGCGCGAAGCCCAGCACCGGTGCCATCTCGGCGACCGCCCGCACCGCGCGGGCCCGCAGTGTGGACGACGCCGGGTCGTCCTGCCTGGTACGCAAGCCGAAGATCGTCGAACGGATGATCTTGATCGTTTCGTCCAGGTCGCCCACCGCACGCTGCACGCGTTCCGCCGCCTTGTCGTGCTGGATGAACCGCCCTGCGCTCTGCAGGGTCATGGCCGTGGCGAACAACCGCTGGATGGCCAGGTCGTGCAGGTCGCGGGCGATGCGGTCGCGGTCCTCCAACAATGCGATCTGCTCCGCGTCCTGGCGGCGTTCGGCCAGTTCCATCGCCACCGCCGCCTGAGCGGCGAACACCTGCAGCGGTTGCGTTTCTTTCTCGGTGAACACGGGCCCGCCCGCCTCGCGGATCAGCAGCACCACGCCGCGTACGTGCTCGTCTGCGCCAATGGGGACGGCCACCGCCGGCCCGAGGCCCGCGAACCGCGGCGGACCCGCTGTGATCCGTTCGTCGTGCGACACGTCCTGACTGCTCACGGGCACGCTCCGGGCGAACGCCTCTCCCATGAGGCTGCCGCGCACGGGCAGCACCCGTCCGCGCCAGGACCCGGCCTCGCGTCCGATCGCCAGCTCCACCGCCAGCTCGTCGGTACCCGGCACCGGCAGGGCCACCACGCCGAGGGCGCAGGCCGTGATCTCCCGGGCCCGTTCGGCGATCAGCCGCAGCGCGCCGCCCTGTTCGGCGCCGGACATCAGCGTGTGCATGATCTCGGCGTTGACCTGAAGCCAGCGCTCACGCAGTCGGGTCTCCTCGTACAACCGGGCGTTGTCGATCGCCACGCCGGCCGCCACGGCCAGGGTGGACAGCACCGACTCGTCGTCCTCGTCGAACTCCTGCCCACCGCGCTTCTCCGTCAGGTACAGATTGCCGAAGACGTGGTCGCGAACCCGGATGGGCACACCCAGGAAGCTGTTCATCGGCGGGTGGTGCGCCGGGAACCCGTAGGAAGCGGGGTGCTCGGACAGCTTGGCCAGACGCAACGGCTCCGGGTTCCTGATCAGCTCACCCAGGATGCCGTGTCCCTCGGGGTAGTGCCCGATGCGGGCGATCTCCTCCTCGCTGGCTCCGACCGTGTGGAAGGCGGACAGCCGTCTGCCGTCCGGGCCGATCACGCCCAGCGCGGCGTACTCGGCGTCGACCAGCGTCGCCGCGGCCTCGACGATGCCGCGCAGAGCCTGCCTCAGGTCCAGTTCCCTGCCGACCGACAGCACCGCTTCCAGCAGGCTGTGCACCCTGTCACGAGTGCCGCGGGCCGCGTCCAGCCTGGCCTGCAACTCGCCCAGCAGCTCGTCCAGCCGCAGCTGCGGCAAGCGGACACTGGCCTCCCGCGGCTCCTCGGACTCGTCCACCGCCGGCCTCCACGCCCAGGGACAGTGCGGCTTTCCGGCCGCCTACGTGCCACGGTAGCGGCTGCGGAGCGGCCATGACACGGGAGCTCGCCACCGCTCATGTCCGGCAAGAGATCGCGGAACGGAGGGCTCGCGACGGCGCTCAGCGGCCTTCGGCCCGCATGCGGTCCTGCGCCTGGGTGGCGATGACGGCGGCCTGGATGCGCCGCTCCACACCGAGCTTGGCGAGCAGGCGGGAGATGTGGTTCTTGACGGTCTTCTCGGCCAGGTACAGGCGCTGGCCGATCTGCCGGTTGGTCAGGCCCTCTCCGATGAGGGCCAGGATGTCCCGCTCGCGCTCGGTCAGACCGGGCAGCGCTCCCGGCTCCTCCCTCTGTTCCTCACCGCCGCGCAGCCGCGCCATCAGTTTCGCCGTGGCGCTCGGATCCAGCAGCGACTGGCCGCGGGCCAGGGTGCGCACGGCGGAGACCAGGTCGGAGCCCTCGATCTGTTTCAGGACGTACCCGGCCGCGCCCGCCATGATGGAGTCGAGGAGTGCTTCCTCGTCGTCGAACGAGGTCAGCATCAGACAGGCCAGGTTTGGCATGCCCGACCGCAGCTCCCGGCAGACGCTCACCCCGTCGCCGTCCGGCAGGCGCACGTCCAGCACGGCCACGTCCGGACGCAGCGCGGGAACGCGCACCAGCGCCTGCTCGACGGTGGCCCCCTCACCGACCACGGTGATGTCCGGTTCGTCGTCCAGCAGGTCGTGGACGCCCCTCCGGACGACCTCGTGATCGTCAAGGAGGAAGACTTTGATCGCGGTCGCCCGGCCGGCCGGCTCGCTGTCCATCATCGATCACTCCTCAAGGAGGCGGCGCGGCGCCGGTCTGCGGCACCGCGCACCGGATGATTTGGCAGGTGTCACGCCGCCTGCGGGACCACTGCGACTGGGCAGGCCGCGTGCTGGAGCAGGGTGTGAGTGACGCGGCCGAGCTGGAGGCCGAAGTGGCCCGACCGGTGCCGGGCACCCACGACGACCAGATCGGCGGCGGCCGACCGAGCCACCAGCACCTTTCGGGCCGGCCCTTCGATCGTCGCTCTGCGCGCTCGCACGCTCGGATGTGCCGTCACCGCTTCGGCGATCAAGGTGTCGATCAGGGCGGAAGCCCGCTCCTCGTGCTGGTGCTCGAAACCGGCTGGATCCCCGGCGTCAGCGCTCTCGTACTCCGGGCACCGCCAGGCCCGTACCACGTCCAGCTCGCAGCCCCTGGTTTCGGCCGCCTGGAATGCGAAGCGAACCGCCTCCCGGCTTGTGCCGGGGTCGCCTGCGCCCAGGAGGACACGCTCGTGAGCACCCGACAACGCGGACTTGTCACCTCGGACGACGATCACGGGGCAGGCGGACCGGGCGGCGACGGCCAGGCTGACCGAGCCGAGCAACGCTCCCTTCAGTTCACCGCGGCCTCGTGATCCGGTGACCACGGCGGTGGCGTGCATCCCTTCGGCCAGGAGCGCCGACACCGCTTCCGCAGGCACCGTGTCCGTGGACACCTCCAGGCCGGGGTCGTACCGCCGGACACGTTCGGCGGCAGTTCCGACGATGTTGTCCGCCATCACCTGCTCCGAGGAGCGCTCCCGGCTCACGGCCGGCAGGACGCCCTCGTACCGCTCCCACAAGGATGCGTAGACCAGGCGCAGCGGAAGCCGTAGACGCATCGCCTCGTCCACCGCCCAGTCGATGGCCAGAACACTGCCGTCCGACCCGTCGACGCCCACAACCAGGGGAAGTGCCATCATCCCCACCGCCTTCTCTCTTCCAGCCACCTCGTGCGGCGTGGCTTGCCACTTCCACGGTCGCACCGCCACGGCCGACGTGGCAGGGACTGCCGGGTCCACAACAGGGACCTTCGGCCCCGCGAGCCGCGGCGATACACGGCGTGGCCAACCCCCGATGTAGTCGGCTGGCGCGTACGCCAGCACGCGTGGTCGTGGACGGGTCCCCTTCCCCCTACGCCGCGCTGCGGCGGGCGGATCGGTACGCGCGCACCGTCGGTGGTGTCGTGGAGGCGATCCACGTGTGGGACGGCCGCCGCGGCAGGGGCCCTCTCGGGGGCCAGCGAGTTCGTCACCGTGCAGTGGGACACCACCGCACGCAGGACAGCCAGTCCGTCCGACGGCAGCTCCGGCGCCACGACGGTCAAGGACGGGGAGGCACCCGGCCGGCCGGTCGCCCACCGTTCGAGGCGCTCTCCTCGTCGGCCGTCCGCACGTCGACACCTCGCAGACGTCTTCCGGAGCACCGCGAACGATCAGGGCCGGACGACCCATGAGGAACTCGGGCGGTGCCCGAAGGGCCCTGTCGGACGGGGTGCCACGGCGTGAGGCTGGAGACGACAGCCGGAGGTGGTCACGATGCGCGGGAACAGAACCGTTCGACGGTCTCTGTGGCGCTGGCGCCGCAATCCGTTGCGTCGTCGCGAGGACGTGCTCGAGGCATGGATCCTGCTGATCGTCTGGCTCGTCATCGCTCTGGTGGGCCCCGTCGCAGGAGTGCTCGGGGCACAGGTCTCCGCACACAGCGCCGCGCAGCGACGCATGGAACGGCAAGCCGTCACCGCCACGCTCGTGTCGGACGTGCCCCACAACGCTCTGACCGACGGGACGACGGGGGGCCGCATCGACGCGACCGTGCGCTGGGCCGCGTCCGACGGTACCTGGCACTCGGGCAAGGCCGCGGTCGACGGAGGACTCAAGGCGGGTTCCCGGGTGTCGGTCTGGACGGACCGGCAGAACCACTTGACGCCCGCGCCCCCGACCGCGACACAGGCAGGCGTGGATGCCGCCTTCATGGGCGCCGCCTCGTCGTTCGCCGTCGTCACGGCGGCGGCTGCCGGCTACTACGGGGCCAGGCTGGTCCTCAACCGTCGGCGTCGCACGGCGCTGGAGGACGAGTGGCGGCAGATCGGATCCCAGTGGGGACGCACGGCCAGCTGAGCCGAGCCTCGAGGGGCCCGAGGACCCGATGTCGGGGCGTGGCCGGGGAAGAGTCCTCCGGACCTCAAGAGACCGTGAGGCGGAAGGAGGAGTGATGAGCGGCTTCTTGAGCGTGGGAGTGGACGGTTTCGCCTCGGGTCCCCGTCCGCATGCCCGGACGGCTGCCGGAAGCGATACTGGTACCAGCCGCAGGACGGCGCCTGCCACGCTTTCCTGGGTCTCGGGAGATCCTACTGCCGGTCACCGCGGCGGCGCGGTCGCCGCCGGAAGGGGGCGTCACGATGCGCTGTTGGGCGTGAGGGACGTGGGCCCTTCCGACGGCACTGGGCGGTCACCGGCCGACACGGGCACCGACCCGCTCGGCGGTCCGTACCTGCGCACACGGTTCGCCCTTCCTGCTCGGCCTGCCACGTTCCTGGCGCGGCAACGGCTCATCGTGCACCTGAATCAGGCTCTGCGCACGCCGCTGACGGTGGTCAACGGTGCGGCCGGCGCCGGCAAGACACTCCTGACGGCCGACTGGGCCAGGGGGCTGCGGTTGCCGACCGCCTGGCTGACCGTGGAGACCGGAGACCAGCCGCCCGGTGTCTTCTGGGCCTACGTCTTCGAGTCCCTGCGCGTGTGCGGAGCCCGCGCGGGCGGCACCCCCGGGGCGCCTGCGGACCCGAGCGGCGTGGGACAGAGGCTGCTGGCGTCGCTCGCCGCCGAGCTGAACGCCCTCGACCGTCCCGTGGTCCTCGTGCTCGACGAGTACGACCGGATGACCGGCCGTGAGATCGCGGAGCAGCTGGAGTTCGTCCTGCACCACGCAGGACAGGGATTGCGCCTCGTCCTCGTCACCCGCACCGAGCCCCTGCTCCCGCTGCACCGCTACCGGGCCTCGGGCGAGCTGACCGAGATCCGCGGCTCCGAGTTGTCCTTCACCCCGGAGGAAGCCGGCGCGCTGCTGCGACTGCACGGATTGCAGCTTCCCGAGCGCGCCGCGTCCGCCTTGGTGGATCGCACCCGCGGCTGGGCGGCCGGGCTGCGCCTGTCCGCTCTGGCGGCCCGGGAGAGCACCGACCCCGAGCAGTACCTGAAGGAGTTCGAGGCGGACCACAGTACGGTCGCGGACTTCCTGCTGGCGGAGGTCCTCAAGGGGAGGACGCCTGAGGAACAGGACCTGCTCCTGCGAGTCAGCGTCCTGGACCGGTTCTGCCCGGACCTGGCCAACGCCCTCACGCTGCGGACCGATGCCGGGCTCCTGCTGGCCGGGCTGCACCGGGAGAACGCGTTCATCGAGCGGCTGGGGCACTCCTGGTACCGGCTGCACCCGCTGTTCCGAGAGATACTCCGGGCTCACCTGCGCGAACGCCTGCCCGGTGTGGAACCGGAGCTGCACCTGCGGGCCGCGCGGTGGCTGCGCCGCTCCGGCTTCCTCCCGGAGACGCTCGCCCATGGAGCCGCAGGGGGTGACTTCGACCTGGCCGCCGGCGCGCTCGTCGACGACTTGGCGATCGGGCAGCTCTTCACGGGTCTGCGCTCGGACGCTCTGGCTCAGCTCTTCGCCGGCATGGGCCCCGAAGCGCGGAGCCCGGCGAGCGACCTCGTTCGGGCGGCCCGGGCACTGGCCCGTCGGGACCTCGCTCAGGGTATGAACCGGCTGGGGCAAGCCCGGAACGAGCTGTCCGACGCCGAGGACTCCCCGGGTCTGGCGGCGGCCCGGCTGAGCTGCGCCCTGCTGGAGGCGCTCGCCGCCCGGCTCACCGGATGTCCCTCGCGGGCCGAGCAGGCCGCCGCGACGGCCGAGGAACTGCGCCACGACCTGCCTGATCACCTGCTGGACGAGCATCCGGAACTGACCGCCCTGCTGATGACACACGTGGGTTCGGCCCGTCTGTGGGAAGGACGCTTCGACGACGCACGCGCCGTGCTCACCCGTGTGGCCGGTGCCCCGGGCGGATTCACCACGGTTCTGCCCCGAGTGGAGTCGATGGGGCACCTGGCCCTGCTCGACTACCTGACCGGCTGGCTCGGCCGGGCGGAACGCCGAGCTCTGGCCGCGGTGTCCGAGGCCGAGCGGGCGGGCCTGCCCCGGCCTCCGGGCGCGGGCCTCGGCCGGCTGGTCCTGGCCGCGGTGGCCGTGGACCGACAGGACCTGGGCAGGGCTCGGGTCCTGCTCGACGAGACGGCCCGGCTTCCGGCGCGAGAGCACGATCCGGTGCCGACGGCGGGGCGGGCCCTGGCCGTCTCACGCCTTCTCCTCGACGACGGTGAAACGGACGCCGCCGCCAGGGCGGCGGAGCCGGCCGTGTCCACGGCGGTGGTGTCCCCTTGGGCGGAGGGTCGGGCGGCAGTCGTCCGCTCCGCCGCCTGCCTCGCCGACGGACGGCCCGACGAAGCCGTGCGCCTTCTCCACGGCGTCGGTGGTGACCAGCCGGTGTGCGCCGTGGAAGCGGCGGGGATCCAGGTCGCCGCGGGGCGCCCCCGTGCGGCGGCCGAACTGCTCGGCGCCGTTCGTACCGAGGGACGCGCCGGCCCCGCGGTGAGCGTGGGGGTGGCGCTGGTGCGGGCCCGGGTGGCGCAGGAGTCGGGAGACACCGTCACCGCCCGCCGGCTCGTCGCACGTGCCCTGCTCGACGCCCGGCGCGAGCGTCTGCGGCGGCCTTTCCTCCAGGCAGGAGACTGGATCGAGCCGCTGCTGGCCACGGCCCCGCTGCGCGAACTCGCCGAGGGCTGGCTTCCGTCCGGCGGACCACCGGCGGACGGCGAACCGGTACGGCCCGGAGCCGACCCCGCGCTCCTGGTGCCCGTGGAGCTGAGCGGACGCGAACGCGATGTGCTGCGCCGACTGGCCCGCATGATGTCGACGGAGGAGATCGCTGCTGACCTGTACGTGTCGGTCAACACGGTGAAGACCCATCTCAAGAGCGCCTACCGGAAGCTGGCGGTCAACCGGCGCGGCGACGCGGTACGCCGGGCGCGCGACCTCGGTCTCCTGTGACCTCCCCCGCGAGGGGTGAGGCACGCGGTGCCACCGCAGGGGTGCGATGGGAGGAACATGCCGCGGCGCACCGTTTCGACCCGGCGAGGTGAGACGACTGTGAACGTGTCGATCAGCCGGTTGGTCGAGGACTTCGACACCCGCGCGTCTTCCGACCGCCCGGGCAGGCCATCCGCCCCACCCCGAACCTGAACGCGGTGCCGGGACCCGGACAACCGGGCCGACCGGGCCGACGGGCTGAGCACGGAGGAGGCACAGGTGACCGCGGACGAGACCGGTGCACGGCGGCCCACGAACCGGCGGGAGCGGCGGGCCGCTCACCGGGCCCACGCGGACTACACCGGCGGTGTCTACGGCTCCATGCTCGCGGCCTCCGTCGTGATCGGCGCCGGCACCCTGGGCTCGTTCCCCCGCGCCGAACTGGTTCTTCTGCTGTTGCTCACCAGCTTGGTGTTCTGGATCGCTCACGTCCACGCCGAACTGTTCGGAGCGCGTCTCGCGCGGCACGCTCCGGACCGGCGGGTGATTCTGCGTGTGTGCCGCGAGGAGTGGCCGATCGTCAAGGCCGCCGTGCCTCCGGCCGCGGCCATCGCGGTCAGCCCCGCGCTGGGGCTGGACGTCCCGGGCACCCTGTGGCTGGCGCTGTCCGTCGCCGTCGCCGGTCAGGTGGGCTGGTCCGTCGCCGCGGCACACCGCGCGGGCGCCTCGCGGCGGCTGGTGGCCACCACCGCGACGGTCAACGTACTGCTCGGCCTGGTGATCGTCGTCGTCAAGATCACAGTGACGCACTGAAAGGCACTGGCACTGCGGTTGGAGTCACCTGTGCCGGGTGAGGGCACCGGAGGGCGACGAGGCGCAGGATCGTCACCAAGAGCACCGTCCGACCCGGAGCCCGGGCGGTGTCCCGAGCCCGTACGGTGGAAGGACCGCTCGTGCGCTACGAGATCCGCGTCGAGGGACACCTGTCACAGACGCTGGCCAACGCGTTCCCGGAGCTGGAACACGTCGTCATGTCCGGCCAGACCGTCCTGTTCGGCACGGTGATCGACGAGGCCCATCTGTACGGGTTGCTCACCCGCTGCCAGTCGCTGGGTCTGCGCGTCCTGGAGATGCGGCAGCTTCCGGAATGACGTCGACCGGCGGTGTGTGCCGACCCGCCGGCCTTTCCCGGGCCGGCCTCACAGACGGGCGGCCGTGACCCTGCCGGAGCGGCAGGCCGCCCGCAGGGCTTCGTGGTCGCGTTCGTTCTGATCGGCGTAGGACTGGGCGAACTCGGTGAGCGCGCCGTCGAAGCGGTCGCTGCCACCCAGGTACGCGGCGAGCGCGACGGGGTCACCGGAACGGGCGTGGGCCCGCGCCAGGCAGGCACCGCACAGCCGGGCGAAGAGGGAGAGCAGGTCGGGCCCCATGGTCTCCGGCCGCGCGATGCCCTTCCAGTCCCACAGTTGACGCACGTAGAAGTCCCGGGCCTTTCCGTCGAAGCCGGTGACGCGCGCCCAGCCGAGAAAGATGTCACCGGTGGTCTGGATCAGACGCTGGCCGGCCACGACCCTGCGGCCCTGATTGTCGTGGCGTTCGCCGCCCGTGTGGGCCGCCAGCACCGATTCCGAGGCTTCCTTGGCCTGGAGCAGCAGCGGGTCGTCGTCGTCCCTGCCGAGCAGGAGCAGTACCCAGCAACGGGTGCCGACGCTGCCGACGCCGACCACCTTGCGCGCCATGTCCACAAGCCGGTAGTGACGCAGCAGGTGCCGGCGCTCGGGCGGCAGGGACCGTGCGTAGCCGTTCACGACGGACCGCAGTTCCTCCTCCCGGCCGGCTTCGGCCGGGTCGGTGAGCAGATCGCCGAGTGGGGTGATCAGCGGCGGGTCGGGGGTGATGCGCCGGCCCTCGGCCGTGACGCGGGTGAGCTTCGCGAACGCCCGCATGTGGGTGCGTGTGCGGGCCTTCGCAGCCGCGTCCCTGAGCCGCTGCTCCGCTTCGCCTCCGGCCTCCGCCGCCAGCAGTTGCCGGACGTGGTCGGCGTCGTCCTGGGCGTACCAGATGTCCAGGGTCGGCATGACGGCGAACTCCCTCATGCGCTCCCGGTAGGCCCGCGCACAGGCCCGTACGGTGCGGTTCTGCTCCTTGGACGAGAAGCCGTTCGACCGGGCCGCGATCACGAATCCGGCCGCCAGCCGTTTGACGTCCCACTCGAAGGGGCCCGGCAGCGTCTCGTCGAAGTCGTTGATGTCGAAGACCAGCCGGCGCTCCGGTGAGGCCAGGAGCCGGAAGTTCAACGGGTGCGCGTCCCCGCACAACTGCACCTGGAGTCCGCTGCTGGGCAGGGGTGCCAGGTCCGCCGCCATGATCGCTGCCGCACCGCGGTAGAAGCGGAACGGCGACTCCAGCATGCGGCCGTAGCGGATCGGCACGAGTGCCGGGACGCGCTCGCCGGACTGGCGCTCCAACAGGTCGACGGGGTCGGGCCGCCGCTGCCCCGGCTCGTACCGGCCGTGGCACGAACGTGAGGCCCTTTTGCGGGCCTTCCTGCCGTACGCGGCTCGCTCGGCCGGCGGCAGGGAGGCGGTGAAACCTCCGGGTACGGTCATGGTCCGGCCTCCGGTTCCTCCGCGGCACCGGAGCGTGGCGACAGCTCCGGTTCCCGGCCTTGTCGGTTCAGCCCCGCCCGCACTGCGCCCGCCGGCACCCGGGCGGCGACTCCGACGGGCAGTAGACCTCCCGTCGTCTGGGCCATCGCGGAAGCGGCCCGGCCCCCGCCGCCCGAGTTCGTATCGCTCATCTCACGTGTCTGCGTCTCGTCCGGTCCCCCGTGGGCCGATCGTTCCCGTGTCCCACCTCACCGCCACGACGGCATGCCCGGATCACCCCTGACGGGTGATCCACGCCCTCGGTGCCGCCAGGCTCGGGGGTTCCTGGACCTGGTTCACGGCATCGGCCCTCGCCACGCTGGTGCCGGGCGTCCTGGTCCTGGTCCGGCCGGAGTGCCGTGCCCGCTTCCTTCTACCAGGGTCACACCGGTGTCCCGGGCCTGACCACGACGGCCCCGGCGCCCCACTCACCCGTGCCGGGTGATGCCGACCGGTGCGTCCCGTGACCACCCTGATGTCAGTACGGAACGAGGGCCGCCGGGCCGCGCCCCGGAGGACGGAGGACGGACATGAGCGCACAGACCTACCTGGCGTACGACTACCCACTGCTGGGTGCCTTCTGGACGATGCTGATGATCTTCCTGTGGATCATGTGGTTCGTCCTGCTCTTCCGCGTCATCACCGACGTCTTCCGGGACGACGGACTGAGTGGCTGGGCGAAGGCAGGCTGGTTGGTGTTCTGCATCCTCCTGCCCTTCCTGGGCGTTTTCGTCTACGTGATCGCCCGCGGCAAGAACATGGGCCGCCGGGAGACAACGCGGGCACGGGCTCAGCAGGAGGAGTTCGACGCCTACATCAGGAAGACCGTGGGCGGCGGGTCCAGCAGCGTCGACGAGCTGGCCCGGCTCTCCGAGATCCGAGACCGGGGTGCCATCACGGACGAGGAGTTCCGCAGGGCGAAGGAATTGGTCCTGTCCGGTCACGGCCCGGCAGGGCACGCGGGCGCGACGGGCACCGGCGCCTCCGCTCGCTGAGACATCCGCATTCCACGAAACGAGGTCCGAGATGACCGCGACACACACCCACCACCCGGCACACACCGCGAGGCAGGAATGGGCGACGGGTCTCACCGCCTTCGCGGCGGTGATGCTCTTCCTCGCCGGGCTGCTCAGCCTCTTCCGGGGCATCATGGCCATCGCCGAGGACGACGTCTTCGTCACCACACCCAACTACGTCTTCCAGTTCGATCTCACCGGGTGGGGGTGGATCCATCTCGCGCTGGGCGTGCTCGCCATGGTCGTCAGCGCCGGGCTGCTCAGGACGGCGATGTGGGCACGCGTCACCGGGGTCGCCATCGCCGGGCTGGTGATCATCGCCAACTTCCTCTCGCTGCCGTACTACCCGGTGTGGTCCGTCGTCATGATCACCATTTCGGGCTTCATCATCTGGGCCCTGTGCGTGGTGGGGCGTGGCGGCAACCGGTACGACCTGCCCGGGGAACGCCAGTCGCCGCAGGGGTGAGGACGAGCAATGGGGCCGACCGGTGGCATCACGAGGTGACGAGCCGCGCGCGTCGGGCGGACGGGGCACGACGGGCGGGCGGGGCGGCCACAGTGCAGCGCGCGCCCGCGTCGCCCTGCTGCTCCTGCTGGGCGCCGTCCTGGCGCCACTCATGGCCGCCGGACTGCGCAGTGTGCCGTGGGCCCTGTTCGGCAGTGCGGGACTCGCGCTCGCGGCCATCGGCGTGTGGTGGGCCCTGGCGCACTCCGGTGTCGTCCGCGTCGCCGGAGCCCTCCTGTCGGTGGCCACGCCGGTCGCCGTCCTCGCGCTCTGCGCCACGTCCGGCCTGCTGGGCCCCGCCCTGCTGTCGCTGGGCCTACTGGCCCTGGCCGTCGTCGCGGCACGCTGGGCCCTCGCCCCTGCTCCCACCACCGGCGAACAGGTCGCCGCGGCTCCCCACCACCCCTGGGTGCTCGTGAACCGCCGATCCGGCGGCGGCAAGGTGGACCGCTTCGCCCTCGTCGACAAGGCACGGAACGCGGCCTGCCGCGTGCACGTACTCGACCGCGACCAGGACGTCACCACGCTGGCCCGGCAGGCGGTCGCCGACGGCGCGGACCTGCTGGGCGTGGCGGGCGGCGACGGCACCCAGGCGCTGGTCGCCGACGTCGCCGCCCGCCATCACGTGCCGTTCGCGGTGATCCCGGCCGGCACGCGCAACCACTTCGCGTCGACCTCGGCCTCGACCGCGACGATCCGGTGGCGGCGTTGGAAGCCCTGACCGGAGGTGTGGAACTTCGCGTCGACCTCGGGTACGCGGCGGACCGCGTCTTCGTCAACAACGCCTCGTTCGGCACGTACGCGTCCGTCGTCGACGATCCCGCCTACCGGGGCGCGAAGACCCGCACGATCCTGCGGAACCTCCCCGGACCGCTCACCGGCGAGGCCGCGCCCGCCTTGCGGATGACAGCCGACGGACGACACATCACCGGCCTTCAGGCCGTGCTCGTCGGCAACAACTCCTACGGGCGGGCCATTGACGTGGCCCACCCGGCGCGCAGGGAGAGGTTGGACACGGGGCTCCTGGGAGTGGTGTGCGTCCGGGTCGGCAGCACCGCCGAAGCGGCACGCCTGGCGAGCCGGCCGCGCTCCGGCGGCCTCGTCCGGCTCAGTGCCGGTGAGGTCACCGTCGAGACCGACACCGCCACGATGCCGGTCGGTATCGACGGTGAACACGTCGTTCTGCCCTGTCCCGTGGTGTGCCGCAGCGCGCCCCGAGCCCTACGGGTCCGCGTGCCGCGCCACCGCCCTGGTAGGCCGAAGCCCCGTGGGACAGCGGCCGACTGGCCTCGCGTGACCCGGCTGGCACTGGGACGACCACCCCTCCTCCTGGAGGAAACGCCTGCGTCTTCACCGTGCGCCGACGGTCGAGCCGGCACTCACGACGACAGGGCTGACGGTGACGACGGGAAGGGGCGGTGAGCGCGAGTGCGGCGCTCACCACCCCTCACCGCTGCCACCCGCCGAACGCCCGACCCGCCCTCCGGATGACGGACGGCGCTCTTCCATTCGCAGCGCCACCCCGTAGGGTGACTGGAGCAGCTGGTTCGCCCCGTCATCCAGGCGGGGTGTCGCAAGAGGGAACCCGGTGGGAATCCGGGACTGCCCCGCAGCGGTGAGCGGGAACGACCGCCGTCATACGCACTGGGTCCGACGTACGGGCCCGGGAAGCGACGGCCACTAGGTGTCCTCCGGCAAGGAGGGCGTGCTCGCAAGTCCGAAGACCTGCCAACTGCCCGCGTGCGGACCCTTCCGTGCGCGGACATCCCGGTGACCTCGAGGGCGGGTCGGCGTACACACCAGACGGACGAAACCGTGCTTGTGCCGCGCGGGGTCGTTTCCCTCCGGTTCGTCGTTCCCTTCGCGCTCTCGTCCCGTCTCCGGGATCTCAGGGATTCATCTCGCGAAGGAGATCTCCGTGACAGCGAAGTCCGCAGCCGCGGCAGCACGGGCCACCGTGTACGGCTATCCCCGCCAGGGCCAGAACCGGGAACTGAAGAAGGCCATCGAGGGCTACTGGAAGGGCAGCGTCACCTCCGACGCCCTCCGGGCCACCGCCGCCGAGATCCGCCGCGGCAACTGGCGCCAGCTCGCCGAAGCCGGCGTCCACGAGGTGCCCACCGGCGACTTCTCGTACTACGACCACGTCCTCGACACCACCGTCATGGTCGGCGCGATCCCCGAACGGCACCGCGCCGCCGTCGACGCCGACGCGCTCGACGGCTACTTCGCCATGGCCCGCGGCACCCAGGAGGTCGCGCCACTGGAGATGACCAAGTGGTTCGACACCAACTACCACTACCTCGTCCCCGAACTGGGTCCCGACACCGTCTTCACGGCGGACTCCGCCAAGCAGGTCGCCGAGCTGAAGGAAGCCCTCACCCTCGGTCCGACCGCCCGGCCGGTCCTCGTCGGCCCCGTCACCTACCTCCTGCTCGCCAAGCCCGCCCCCGGCGCGCCGGCCGACTTCGAGCCGCTGACCCTCCTGGACCGGCTGCTCCCCGTGTACGCCGAGGTCCTCGCCGATCTGCGCGCGGCCGGCGCCGAGTGGGTGCAGCTCGACGAGCCCGCCCTGGTGCAGGACCGCACCCCGGCCGACCTGAACGCCGCCGAGCGCGCCTACCGCGACCTGGGCGCCCTCACCGACCGGCCCCAACTGCTCGTCGCCTCCTACTTCGACCGGCTCGGCGACGCGCTCCCCGTCCTGGCCAAGGCACCCGTCGAGGGCCTCGCGCTGGACTTCACCGAGGCCGCCGCCGCCAACCTGGACGCCCTCGCCGCCGTCGGCGGACTGCCCGGCAAGCGGCTGATCGCCGGCGTGGTCAACGGCCGCAACGTCTGGATCAACGATCTGCAGAAGTCGCTGTCCACCCTCGGCACCCTCCTCGGGCTCGCCGGCCGTGTCGACGTCGCCGCCTCCTGCTCCCTGCTCCACGTCCCCCTGGACACGGCGGCCGAGCGGGACGTCGACCCGCAGGTCCTGCGGTGGCTGGCCTTCGCGCGGCAGAAGACCGCCGAGATCGTCACCCTCGCCAAGGGCCTCGCCCGGGGCACCGGCACCATCACCGCGGAACTCTCCGCCAACCGGGCCGACCTCGCCTCCCGCGCCGGATCGCCCCTCACGCGTGACCCGGCGGTGCGCGCCCGTGCCGAGGCCTTGACGGACGCCGACACCCGCCGTTCCCAGCCGTACGCCGAGCGGAGCGCGGCCCAACGCGCCCACCTGGGTCTGCCGCTGCTGCCCACGACGACCATCGGTTCGTTCCCGCAGACCGGCGAGTTGCGAACCGCCCGCGCGGACCTGCGGGCCGGCCGGATCGACACGGCCGGGTACGAGGAGCGCATCAAGGCGGAGATCCAGGAGGTCATCTCGTTCCAGGAGAAGACCGGCATCGACGTCCTGGTGCACGGCGAGCCCGAACGCAACGACATGGTCCAGTACTTCGCCGAGCAGCTCACCGGCTACCTCGCCACGCAGCACGGCTGGGTCCAGTCCTACGGCACCCGCTACGTCCGGCCACCGATCCTTGCCGGGGACGTCTTCCGGCCGGAGCCGATCACGGTGCGCTGGACGTCCTACGCCCAGTCGCTGAGCGACCGCCCGGTCAAGGGCATGCTCACCGGTCCGGTCACCATGCTCGCCTGGTCCTTCGTCCGCGACGACCAGCCCCTCGGCGCCACCGCCCGCCAGGTCGCCCTCGCCCTGCGCGACGAGGTGCACGACCTGGAGGCGGCCGGCACGTCGGTCATCCAAGTCGACGAACCCGCTCTGCGCGAAACCCTGCCGCTGCGCGCCGCCGACCGGGCCGGATACCTGGCCTGGGCCACCGAAGCCTTTCGGCTCACCACGTCCGGCGTCCGCCCGGACACCCAGATCCACACCCACATGTGCTACGCCGAGTTCGGCGACATCGTCCAGGCCATCGACGACCTCGATGCCGACGTCATCAGCCTGGAGGCCGCCCGCTCCCACATGCAGGTCGCCCGCGAACTCGCCGCCCACGGCTACCCGCGCGAGGCCGGACCCGGCGTGTACGACATCCACTCCCCGCGCGTCCCGAGTACCGACGAGGCCGCGGAACTCCTGCGTACCGGCCTCGAGGCCATCCCCGCCGAACGGCTCTGGGTCAACCCCGACTGCGGCCTGAAGACCCGCGCCTGGCCCGAGACCCGTGCCTCGCTCGAGCACCTGGTGGCCGCCGCCCGCACCGTCCGTGACGAGCTGTCCCGCTCCTGACCCCCGGCTCACCGGGCCGGGCACACGGCTTCCGGCCCGGTGAGCGGCACAGCCCGGAACGCATGTACCTCATCGCAGGGCTCGGCGGGGCACACCATCGGCCAGCCCGCAGTCACCGCACTTCGAGCCGTCCGGCGCGCGGTAGTAGAGGCAGCAGCTTCGGCGGCGGAACATGAGGTCGGGGCCGGTGAGCACTCCGGTGCCCGCCAGGCGTCCGGTGTCCAGCAGCGCGGTCGTGAGATCGGTGAGCGGTCCGCGGACGGCTGGACGGAGTACGAGCAGGGCGTGGGCCGCACCGGCGAGCGCCGAGGCCGAGTTGCCGTCCAGCAGGCGTGGAGCGATCTTGACGCGCAGTCCGTCGGCGAGTGCCGACAGGTGGCCCGTCACCTGCTCATACAGGGCGCGGGCACCGCCGTCGAGCCGGTCGGCGTACCAGCCGGCCGGGTGAGGGACCCGGAGGGCCGGTCCGTCGTCGGCCCGCTGCAGTCCCTCCAGATCGAGGACGATCCCGTGCAGGACGACGCAGGCCAGGGCCGGTGACCAGAGGCGGGCGGCGTGCCCGAGCTGGGCGATGGAGGCGTCGACGCGGGGTTCCGGAGTGCGGTGGCGGCGTGCGACGGCTTCGGCGAGGTCGGTGAAACCCGCCACGTAGGAGCGGGCGACCGGATACCAGCCGTCGTCCCGGCCGCCGGTCTGCAGGGCGAAGAAACCGCCGAGGCCGGCCACGTCGTGCAGGGCGGCGGTGACGGACGCGGTTGAGGCACGGGCTCCGTGCACGCTTCTGGCCCTCCTTCCAGCTGTTCGTCCGTGCGGTCAGGAGGCCGTACGCCGTCGCGGCGGCGTGATGGCGTACAGGTCGAGGATGTCCGGCAGGGGTGCCACGCCGGGTCCGCCCGCGCGGGCCCAGGCGGCGATGTCCTCGGTCGCGTCCGGGTCGTTGACCAGTCCGAGCCAGACGGGACGGGCACCGGCGGCACGGCCTTCGGCGGAAGGCAGTACGACGATGACGTTGGCCTGGTCGCAGACGTCGAGGCAGTCGGAGACGCGTACCGGTGCCGCGGTGCGCAGGTGCTCGGTCTGGGCCGCGTGGTCGACGCCGGTCACCTTGCGGGTGCCGCAGCAGCAGTCGCGGCACACGACGATGCGGCACGGCACGTCGCCGGCCCCCGCCTCGGTCCTCGCGTCGTGCGTCGTTCGTCCGGTCGGCGTTGCGGGCATGCGGTGCCGTCCCTCTCTCCGGGGAGATCCGCCCCGGTGGTCCGTCGAGGAGGCGACCGCGTGAGTCTCCTGGCTCTCGGGTCGACGCTCGTCCCGGCCTTCCCACCCGCTGCCGGGCAGTGGCCTGTCGGGACTCGCTCGCCGATCACAGTGGCGGGACCGCGCCGGATTCGCACCGGCTTCCTCGTCCGCCGTCGCCCTGTCGTCGGACATCATCCCATCGCGCGGCTCCGCCAGACGGAGCAACAGCAGGACCTCGACGGGAAGTCGCAGCGGCCACAGGACGGTGCGCGGCCACTCCCCGTACCAGACGTCGGTTCCGTACAGCAGGACGTGGAACAGCAGCCCCCAGCCGTCCTGCGGCTGACCCGGGACAAGGCCGCCGTACGTGACAGGCAGACCGACACCGTGCTGGACGAGCGGGCGCGGCTGCGCAGCGAGTGGGTGCTGGTCCGGGGCGAGCGGGTGACTCGGGCCACCTTGGCGTGGTTCGTGTACAGCGCGGTGGAGCTGCGGCGGACGGCCGAGCAGGCAGGGTTCGGCAGCCCTTTCGCCGTCGGCTCGGGGGACCGTAGGATCACCTGGTCATCGCCGCGACGGGAGACAGGAAGCCGGTGCGATTCCGGCACGGTCCCGCCACTGTGACCGGGGAGCGCCCCTCCGACATGCCACTGCGCACCGCGCGGGAAGGCGGAGGGAACGTCGATCCGGGAGTCAGGACACTGGTCCGTCGCGGGCCCGATCCGAGGAGCGCGGACTCCAGGAGGCTTCACGTGTCCCCCTTGCTCACCCCTGCCCGCACGCGCGGGTTCCTTCGTGCCACGGCCGCGGCCGTGGCCCTTTCCTCAGTGCTGCTGACCGCCGCATGCGGTGCGTCCGACGACGGCGACCGGGACGCGAAGGCCACCGCTGCCGCGCCCGCGGGCTTCCCGGTCACCATCGACAACTGCGGCGTGAGGACGACGTACGACAGGCCGCCGTCGCGGGTGGTCACCATCCACCAGCACCCGGCGGAGCTCATGCTCGCGCTCGGCCTCGGGGACCGCATGGTCGGCACGGCCTTCCCCGACTCCGCCGTGCTGCCCGAGCTGAAGAAGGACTACGAGGCGATCCCCGAACTGGCGGAGAGGGAACCGTCGTTCGAGAAGATCCTGGACGCCGAACCCGACTTCGTCTACGGCGGCTACGGCAGCGCCTTCGCCGAGAAGGAGGGCCGGTCCCGCAAGGCGTTCGCCGACGCCGGCATCGATACCTACCTCAACCGCGAGTACTGCGGCAAAGGGCAGGTGACGATGAAGGACACCTACGACGAGATCCGGACCATCGGCAAGATCTTCGGAGTCCCGGACCGGGCCGACAAGTTGGTCACCGACCTGCGAAGCCGCGTCGCGGAGGCCGCAGCCGAGGTCGAGGGCGAGCACGAGGTGCCCGTCTTCGTCTACGACAGCGGCGACAAGAGCGCCTTCACCGCGGGCGGCAAGGGCCTGGGCACCGAGTTGATCCGACTGGCCGGCGGCAGGAACGTCTTCGCCGACCTGGACGACGTCTTCGGTGACGTCTCCTGGGAGCAGGTCGTCGAGCGCAGGCCGGAAGTCATCGCCATCTATGACTACGCCGGCGCCGGAAGCGTCCAGGAGAAGAAGAAGTACCTGCTCTCCCAGCCCGCGCTCGCCGACGTACCCGCCATCAGGAACAAGCGGTTCGTCGTCCTGCCGCTGACCGCCACCCTGGTCGGCATCCGCTCGGCCTACGCGGTCGACGACCTGGCCCGCGGGCTGCACCCGGAGAGCTTCCGGTGACCCAGGCCGCCACCGGCGCGCCCGCCGAAGGGGCGCTGCGACGGCGTGAGTCCACCGGACCAGGACAGGGCCGTACGCGGCTCGGCGTCACGCTGCTCGTACTCACCGCCCTGCTCGCCGTCTCCGCCACGGCGGGCCTCGCGATCGGCTCCGTGCATGTACCGCCGGACCAGGTGTGGGGCATCGTGACGCACGCGCTGGGCGCCGACTGGCAGGAGCCGGACTGGTCGCGGGCCCGGGAGACCATCGTGCTGGACGTGCGGGCACCGCGCGTGCTGCTCGGAGCGGTCACGGGCGCCGGCCTCGCGGTGATCGGCACCGCCCTGCAGGCCCTGGTGCGCAACCCGCTCGCCGAGCCGTACCTGCTCGGCGTCTCCTCCGGGGCCTCACTCGGTGCGGTCTCGGTGATCGTGTTCGGGTTCGCCCTCTTCGGACCGGCCTCCCTGTCGGTGGCCGCCTTCCTGGGCGCCCTGGGCGCACTCGTGCTCGTGTACGCCACCGCGCGCACCGGCGGACGCATCACCTCGTCGCGGCTCGTGCTGTCCGGAGTGGCTATCGCTGCGGTACTCACCGCGGTACTCGATCTGCTCCTGCTCACCACCGACCGGGGCAACGAGGCCCGCGCGGTCCTCGCCTGGACCCTCGGCGGTCTCGGCGGCGTCAACTGGGGCACGCTGTGGCTGCCGAGTGCCGCCCTGCTCCTCGGCATCGGCGTCCTCATGGTGCAGGCCCGCAACCTGAACCTGCTGCTGGCCGGCGAGGAGGCGGCCAGCACGATGGGGCTGGACGTGGCCCGCTTTCGCGCCCGCCTGTTCGTCCTGCTCTCCCTCGTCACGGGCGTGCTGGTCGCGGCGGCCGGACCGATCGGCTTCGTCGGCCTGATGATGCCCCACATCGTGCGCCTGTTCGTCGGTGGCGACCACCGCCGGGTCCTGCCGACGGCGGCACTCGGCGGTGCGGTCTTCCTCGTCTGGGCCGACATCGCCGCACGGACGATAGCCGCACCGATGGAGATACCTGTCGGCGTGCTCACGGCCCTGTGCGGCGGACCGTTCTTCCTGTGGCTGATGCGCCGCGACGCCCGGCGCGGCACCGACCGAGGAGTGGCATGACCGCGACCGGCACGACCCCGGCCGAACTGAGCGTCGACGGCGTCACACTCACCGCCGGAGCCCGCCACCTGGTGCGCGACGTCTCCCTGACCGCCCGCCCCGGCGAGACCATCGGCCTCGTCGGCCCCAACGGCAGCGGCAAGTCCAGCCTCCTGCGCGCCGTCTACCGCGTCCTGCGCCCCGACACCGGCCGGGTCCAGGTCGACGGAGACGACGCCTGGACGCTGCCGGTGCGGCAACTGGCCCGCACCGTGGCGGCGGTGGTCCAGGACTCGGCCGCCGACTTCGACCTGGCCGTTCGCGAGGTCGTCGCCATGGGCCGCACCCCGCACAAACGCCTCCTCGCCGGGGACACCCCTGACGACGCCGACCTCATCGACCGCGCACTCCTCGCGGTCGACGCCGTCCATCTGGCCGACCGCCCCTTCGACCGGCTCTCCGGCGGCGAGCGCCAACGCGTCCTGATCGCGCGCGCCCTCGCCCAGCAACCCACCCTCCTGGTTCTCGACGAACCCACCAACCACCTCGACATCCGGCACCAGTTGTCGGTGCTCGGCACCCTGCGCCGCCTGCCCACGACCGTGCTGCTGGCCCTGCACGACCTCAATCTGGCCGCCTATTACTGCGACCGTCTCTACGTCCTGCATGCCGGCGAAGTCACCGCCTCCGGACCACCCGCCGAGATCCTCACCCCCGGACTCCTGGCCGAGGTCTACGGAGTGGCGGCAGAAGTCGTCACTCATCCGCGCACGGGCGCCCCGCAGGTCACGTTCCTCCCCGAAGAACCACGCATCTGAAGCGCACCGGCAGTGGCCCCCGAGCCACGGGAGTCGCGGAGCCGAGTGATCTCGGGCGCACGACCGTGCCGGAGAGCGCCCGCATAGGTGCACACGGCACGCATCCCGGGTCCGGATAACGGTCGGGTCTCACCTGTCGGAACATCCCCTGGTCACGAGCAGTGACGTGAGATACGTCACTAAAAGTTCGGCAAAGGCGTGGTACAACAGCGCAACTTCGCAGGTCGATCGGCCAGGCATCGACGGCGAAGAGCCGACCTGTTGTCGACCTGCACACCGCTTCATCCCGGCCCGGTCACGGTGCGACACCGTTCCGTGCACCCCGGGTCCGCTCACCGGACAACGACGTTCGCCCAGAGACCGCTCAACCAGGCGAGACACCCCACCCCGCCCGACCAGCGTCACCGAGGTAACCACCGTGTCACTCGACTCCGTCACCCAGTCCGTCGACGAAGCAGTCAGCGGATTCTTCGAGCCCATAGCCAAATGGCTGGGAGAAGTCGTCTTCTACACCGTCCCCGTCGGCGGGACCGATCTCCCGCTCATCGTCGCCTGGCTCGTCGTCGCCGGCCTCGTCTTCACCGGCTGGTTCGGCCTCATCCAGCTCCGCAAGTTCAAACTCGCCGTCGACGTGGTGCGGGGCAAGTACGACGAGAAGGGGTCGACCGGCGAGGTCAACCACTTCCAGGCGCTGACCGCGGCCGTCTCCGGCACGGTCGGCCTCGGCAACATCGCCGGTGTGGCCGTCGCCGTCTCCATCGGCGGCCCCGGCGCCACCTTCTGGATGATCCTGTGCGGCCTGCTCGGCATGGCCACCAAGTTCGTCGAGGTCACCCTCGGGGTGAAGTACCGCGAAGTGCACCCCGACGGCACCGTCTCCGGCGGCCCCATGCACTATCTCCCCAAGGGCCTGACCGAGCGCTTCGGCAAGAACGGCAAGATCCTCGGCAAGGTCCTCGCGGTCCTCGCCTCCTTCCTGATCCTGTTCTTCGGCCTCTTCGGCGGCAACCTCTTCCAGGTCAACCAGTCCTACGCGCAGCTGGTCTCGGTCACCGGCGGCGAGGACGGCGCGCTCGGCTCCTCGGCGGGCGCCCTGTTCTTCGGCATCCTGATCGCCGCACTCGTCGGCATCGTCCTGCTCGGCGGCATCCGCTCCATCGCCAACGTCACCAGCAGGCTCGTGCCCGCCATGGCCGGCATCTACATCGTCGCGTGCCTGATCGTCATCCTGGTGAACATCACCGCCGTCCCGGACGCCGTCGCCTCCATCGTCGAGGGCGCGTTCAACCCCGAAGGAGTCGCGGGCGGTGTGCTCGGCGCACTGATCATCGGCTTCAAGCGGGCCGCCTTCTCCAACGAGGCCGGCCTCGGCTCCGCCCCGATCGCCCACTCCGCGGTCAGGACCAAGCACCCCGCCAGCGAGGGCCTGGTCGCCCTGCTGGAGCCGTTCATCGACACCGTCGTCGTCTGCACGATGACCGCGCTGACCATCGTCATCGCCAACCCCGCCAGCTGGGGCGAGGCCCGCGCGGGCGAGGACATCGGCGGTGTCACGATCACGTCCGACGCCTTCGAGACGGCCCTGCCCTGGTTCCCGTACATCCTCACCGTCGCCGTGCTGCTGTTCGCCGTCTCCACGGTGCTGACCTGGGGCTACTACGGCCTCAAGTCCTGGACGTACCTCTTCGGCCGCAGCCGGGCCAGCGAAGTGACCTACAAGGTCGTCTACACCGTCTTCGCCGTCGCCGGTTCGCTGCTCACCCTCCAGACGCTGATCGACATGGCCGACGCCTTCCTCTTCACCCTCGCCGTCATCAACATCATCGGCCTCTACCTCCTCGCCCCCGTCGTCAAGCGCGAACTCGGCACCTTCCTCGAGTTCGTCCGCGCCCGCAAAGCAGACCCGAACGCCGGTGACGGCGACGACGACCAGGAGCCGGTGAAGACCACCGTCTGACCGCTCACACGGCCCGGCTCCTCAGGAACGGGCCCGTGCCCACCCCGCGCCGGGTGGAGCACGGGCCCGTTCGCCGTGCCGCGGCGACGGCAGGGGCGGACAGCGCGTGTCCTTACGCGGGGACGGGCAGGCCGTGCCGGCGCGCGTAGGCCGCACGGCAGCTCTTCGCGCAGAACCCCACGGTCCGGCCCTCGTGCTCGAGGGTGACGGCCCCCCGCCCCAGGCGCACACGCATGCCGCACATCGGATCGACCGTGGCCCCTTCGGGAAGGTCGGCACCGGCGGCATCGGTTCGCGCCCGGTACTCCGCCGTCATGCGGCCGACGACCTCATCGGCGGTGCCGGGCTTGCCGTCCATCCCGATACTTCCGTCGGCGATGCCGACGACGTTGATCCACAGGTGCCCCTCGGGGCGCTGCCACCCGTACGAACGGTCGAGGCGGCGCACCGCGCGACGCACCATGCCGATGGTGGTCCGCGACATCTCGGTGCGCCACGCCTCCGGCACCGTGAGCGTGACCCACAGCGGCGGCACGCTCCCGGGCCGCCACGGACCGTCGCCGGTGGTCCAGCCGTCGAGTTCGCGGAAGCCGACGTGCGTCATCGCGCGCGCACGACGCATGGTTTCCTCCGCTACGCCCTCTTCCGCGCCGACCAGCACCCGGCAGACGTCGGCGGCGAGTTCTTCGCGGTCGTCAGCGGTCAACGCACCGCGCGGGCAGGCGATCTCGATGAGGAACATCGGGGTCCTCCAAGGGTCGGACGCGTCCTGCCACTGTACCCCCGGGTGGTATGGAAGGCCTCGGATCGCGGAGGTGGTCCACGGGTCCTCGCGCCGTCGTTTGGCCGGACGGCTCCGGGGCACTCAGGCCCCGGCCGGCTCGACGGCACACGGGCGACGGCGTAGGGCGAGGAGGCCCCGGAGATGACCGACAACACCGAGGTTCCGGCCGGCGGGCCGGGCGCGAACCGGCTCTCCGGGCCGCAGCCGGAGGTGGCGCGTGCCGCCGGCTACCCGGACGCGCCGCCCCGCATGGGCTTCTTCACGGACACCTCCGTGTGCATCGGGTGCAAGGCGTGCGAGGTGGCGTGCAAGGAGTGGAACGCGATCCCCGAGGACGGCCTGGAGCTGACCGGCATGTCCTACGACAACACCCAGGGGCTCGGCGCGGACACCTGGCGGCACGTGGCCTTCATCGAGCAGCGCAAGCCACTGGGCGGGCAGGAACCCGGCGTCGGCCACGAAGCCGTCGACGTCTTCGCCGCCGCCGGTGCGCTGGGCACCTCCCCGTCCTCGCCGGGTCCCGGCGCGACCGCTCCCGCGCCCGGTGGCGGATCCGCCGACGCGCCGGGTGACGGGCCGCCGGCCGCCGCGCCCGCCGGGGAGATCTCCCCCGTGGCGCCGGAGGGCCGTACCGAACTGCGCTGGCTGATGTCCTCCGACGTGTGCAAGCACTGCACCCACGCCGCCTGCCTGGACGTCTGCCCCACCGGCTCCCTGTTCCGCACCGAGTTCGGCACGGTCGTGGTCCAGGAGGACATCTGCAACGGCTGCGGCTACTGCGTGCCCGCCTGCCCGTACGGCGTCATCGACCAGCGCCCCGACGACGGACGGGCCTGGAAGTGCACGCTGTGCTACGACCGGCTCGGCGTCGGTATGGAACCCGCCTGCGCCAAGGCCTGTCCGACCGACTCCATCCAGTTCGGCCCGCTGGACGAACTGCGCGAGCGGGCGGCGGACCGGGTGGCCCGGCTGCACTCCGCCGGGGTCGCGGACGCCCGCCTGTACGGCGCGGACCCGGACGACGGGGTCGGCGGCGACGGCGCCTTCTTCCTGCTGCTCGACGAACCGGAGGTGTACGGCCTGCCCCCGGACCCGGTCGTCACCACCCGCGACCTGCCCGCCATGTGGCGGCACGCGGCGACGGCCGCCGCCTCGCTCGCCGCGCTCGCCGTCGTCAGCTTCGCCAGGAGGCCGCGATGAGCGGCTCCGACGTGACCCGCGACGGCGTCGAGGGCGCCCGCCCCGGCCGCGACGCCCTCACCGGGGCCCAGGCCGGCCGCCGTCGGCGGCGCAGGGGGCGGGGCCGGGGCGAGCGGGCGATGGTGCCCGACGCCGAGTTCTCCTCGTACTACGGCAAACCGATCCTCAACAAGCCGACGTGGAAGCCCCTCGACATCGCGGGCTACCTCTACCTCGGCGGACTCGCGGGCGCCTCCTCGTTGCTGGCCGCCGGCGCGCGCGCCACCGCGCGGCCCGCGCTCGCCCGGACGGCCGGGCTCGGGGCGGCGGGCGCCGTCTCCCTGTCCCTGGCCGCGCTGGTGCACGACCTGGGCCGTCCCGGCCGCTTCCTCAACATGCTCCGGGTCTTCAAGCCCACCTCCCCGATGAGCGTGGGCTCGTGGCTGCTGGCCGGTTACGCGCCGCTCACCGTCGTCGCCGCCGCCACCGACGTCGCCGGCCGGTACCGCCCGGTGGGCACCGCCGCCACCGTGTCCGCCGCCGTGCTGGGCCCCGCGGTCGCCACCTACACCGCCGTGCTGGTCTCCGACACGGCCGTGCCGTCCTGGCACGAGGGACACCGGGAGCTCCCGTACGTCTTCGCCGGGTCCGGGGCCACCGCGGCCGCCGGGCTCGCGCTGGTCTGCGCACCGGCCGGTCAGACGGGCCCCGCGCGGCGCATGGCCGTGCTGGGCGCCCTCCTCGAACTCGGGTCGTTCCGGCTGATGAAGCGGCGCATGGGGCTGGCCGCGGAGCCCTTCGAGAACGGCAGGGCCCGCACGCTGCTCCGCGCGGCCGAGACGCTCACCTCCGTGGGCGCCGCGATCGGGGCCGGCCCCGGCGGGCGCAACCGGGCGGTCGCCGCGGTCGCGGGCGTGGCCCTCCTCACCGGTTCCGCCGCCCTGCGGTTCGGTGTCTTCCACGCCGGGATCGCGTCGGCGGAGGACCCCAAGTACACGGTGCTGCCCCAGCGGGAGCGGCTGGCGGCCGCGGCGCGGTCCCGAGAGCCCGGCGGTGCTCCCCCGGCGGCCTGAGTCAGCCCGCGCCCAGCTGCCGGGCCAGGTCGGCCACCGAGCCGGCGGTACGGTCGGCGGGCCGCCGTGCCGACGGGTACGGGACGGGCGTGCGCCGCAGCCACGCCGTGCCGAGTCCCGCTCGTGCCGCGCCGTCGATGTCCCAGGGGTGCACCGCGACCAGCGTCGCCGCGGCGGCCGGGACTCCGGTCTCGCGCAGGGCGTACGCGTAGGCGTCCGGCGCCGGCTTCCAGCACCCGTCGGCTCCCTGGACGTCGAGGTGGGCCTCGAAGCACTCGGCCAGTCCGGCTCGGCGCAGGACGGCACGGCTGGTGTCCGCCGATCCGTTCGTCAGGGTGACCAGGCGGTGTCCGGCCGCGTGCAGGGCCCGTACGCCCTCGGGGACGTCCGGGTGGACGGGGAGTTCCGGCAGCGCGCCCAGGACGTGGGCCGCCGTGGCCCCGGGGTCGGCCACCGGGATGCCTTCCCGGGCGAGGTGGGTGAGCAGGGCGTCCCGCGCCACGGTGGCGAAGTCGGCGCGGCCGCCGGCCAGGGTCAGCGCGATGCCGTCCCGCAGGACGCCGGCGAACCACTCCGGCAGCAGCCCGCCCGGCAGACCGATGTCCGCGAGGCGGGGCGCGAGCGCGGACAGGTCGGTGAGGGTCTCGTTGACGTCGAAGACCAGGACCTCGGGTCCGCGCACTGCGGTCGCCTCCCCTCCGGGCCGTGTCCGACCGACTCCACGGACTCTACGGACCTGCCGGACGGTCCGCGATCGGACGGTCCCGCGCAGGCTCCGGCGGTTCCGGGTGATTGG
Organism: Streptomyces coelicoflavus; assembly: GCF_045041415.1. Classification (NCBI taxonomy): domain Bacteria; kingdom Bacillati; phylum Actinomycetota; class Actinomycetes; order Kitasatosporales; family Streptomycetaceae; genus Streptomyces; species Streptomyces coelicoflavus. The sequence goes on from NZ_CP108218.1 coordinate 1,342,957, forward strand.
CCCGGGCCCGGTGGGGCACTCGCGCTGACGACCGCCACGACGGGACACGCCGGGATACGACGGGACACGACGAGAAGGGCAGGGGTGATGGGCGTACGCACCTGGATCGACTCCTGGCCGGTCTACCGCCAGCTGAAGGGGACCGATCCGCTGGGCCGCGGGGCCGCCGCCAAGAGCGGGAACAGCGCGCGTCTCACCCCGCGCGTCGCCTCCGCCGACCGGGTCGTCAAGTCGATCTGCCCCTACTGCGCGGTGGGCTGCGGACAGAACGTCTACGTCGAGGACGGCCGCGTCACCCAGATCGAGGGCGACCCCGACTCCCCGATCTCCCGCGGCCGCCTGTGCCCCAAGGGTTCGGCCAGCCTCCAGCTCACCACGGGCGGCGCCCGCGAGCACCACGTCCTGTACCGGCGCCCGCACGGCACCGAGTGGGAGCGGCTGGACCTGGACACGGCGATGGACATGATCGCCGACCGGGTGATCGCGGCGCGGCGCTCCGGCTGGCAGTGGGAGGTCGACGAGACCCGTACCCGGCGCACCCTCGGGGTCGCGAGCCTCGGCGGGGCGACGCTGGACAACGAGGAGAACTACCTGATCAAGAAGCTGTTCACCGCCCTGGGCGCGGTACAGATCGAGAATCAGGCGCGTGTTTGACACTCCTCCACCGTTCCCAGTCTGGGAACCTCGTTCGGCCGCGGCGGCGCGACCACCTTCCAGCAGGACCTTCAGCACTCCGACTGCATCGTCATCCAGGGCTCGAACATGGCCGAGTGCCATCCGGTCGGGTTCCAGTGGGTGATGGAGGCGAAGGCCCGCGGCGCGAAGGTGATCCACGTCGACCCGCGTTTCACCCGCACCAGCGCCCTGGCCGACGTCCACGTGCCGCTGCGCGCGGGGTCGGACATCGCCTTCCTCGGCGGGATCATCAACCATGTCCTGCGGACCGGGAGCTACTTCCGCGACTACGTGGTCGCCTACACCAACGGCCCGGTCGTCCTGAGGGAGGACTTCCGCGACACCGAGGACCTCGACGGCGTCTTCTCCGGTCTCGACCCGGACAGCCGCAGCTACGACAACGGCAGCTGGCAGTACGAGGGCACGGAGATGCAGGCGGCCTCGGGCCAGCGCGACCAGGAGTACGACAAGCGGACCAAGGGCGGCAGCAGCGTGACGGAGGCCGCCCGCGGCGAGGCGCACGGCTCGGGCGGCGCGGACATCGGTGAGGGCGAACCGGAGCGGGACGAGACCATGTCCCATCCGCGCTGCGTCTTCCAGGTCCTCAAGCGGCACTACGCCCGCTACACGCCGGAGGTCGTCGAGCAGGTCTGCGGCGTGCCGCAGGACGTCTTCCGCCAGGTGTGCGAGCTGGTGACGGAGAACTCGGGACGGGACCGGACCACGGCGTTCGCCTACGCGGTCGGCTGGACCCAGCACACGGTGGGGGTGCAGTACATCCGGGCGGCCTCGGTCCTCCAGAGCCTGCTGGGCAACATCGGCCGGCCGGGCGGCGGCATCCTCGCCCTGCGCGGCCACGCCTCCATCCAGGGCTCCACGGACATCCCGACGCTGTTCAACCTGCTGCCGGGCTACATCCCCATGCCGCACGCCCACCAGCAGCAGGACCTCGACACCTTCGTCGAGGCGGACGCGGCCCGCAAGGGCTACTGGGGCAACATGCGCTCCTACCTCGTCAGTCTCCTCAAGGCGTACTGGGGCGAGACCGCCACCGACGCCAACGACTTCTGCTTCGACTACCTCCCGCGGCTGACCGGCTCGCACTCGACGTACGAGACGGTCATGGCCCAGTTGGAGGGCGTCTGCAAGGGCTACTTCCTGGTGGGCGAGAACCCCGCCGTCGGCTCCGCCAACGCCAAGCTTCAGCGCCTGGGCATGGCCAACCTGGACTGGCTGGTCGTCCGGGACTTCTCCCTCATCGAGTCGGCCACCTGGTGGAAGGACGGCCCGGAGATCGAGACGGGCGAGCTGCGCACCGAGGACATCGGCACGGAGGTGTTCTTCCTGCCGGCCGCCGCGCACACCGAGAAGGACGGCAGTTTCACCAACACCCAGCGCCTGCTGCAGTGGCACCACCAGGCCGTGCCGCCGCCCGGCGAGGCCCGCAGCGACCTCTGGTTCGCCTTCCACCTCGGCCGGATCATCCGGGAGAAGCTCGCGGCGTCCACCGACGAGATGGACCGGCCGCTGCTCGACCTGACCTGGGGCTACCCCACCAAGGGCGAGCACGCCGAGCCGGACGCGGAGGCCGTCCTCGCCGAGATCAACGGCCACGACGCCGACGGCAACCCCCTGTCGTCGTACGAGGAGTTGAAGGACGACGGGTCGACGGTCTGCGGCTGCTGGATCTACTGCGGGGTCTACGCGGACGGTCTCAACCAGGCGGCCCGCCGCAAGCCGGGACGGGAGCAGGACTGGGTCGCGAAGGAGTGGGGCTGGGCCTGGCCCGCCAACCGCCGGATCCTGTACAACCGCGCCTCGGCGGACCCGGACGGCCGGCCCTGGAGCGAGCGCAAGGCCCTGGTGTGGTGGGACGCGGACGAGGGTTCCTGGACGGGCCACGACGTTCCCGACTTCAAGCCCGACAAGGCCCCCGACCACCGGCCGCCGCCGGACGCCAGGGGCCCGGCGGCGCTCTCCGGCACCGACCCGTTCATCATGCAGGCGGACGGCAAGGCCTGGCTGTACGTGCCGTCCGGCCTCACCGACGGCCCGCTGCCCACGCACTACGAGCCGCAGGACTCGCCCTTCCCGAACCTGCTGTACGGCCAGCAGCGCAACCCGGTCCGCCACTTGCTGCCGCCGGACCCGGACAACCGCTACCAGCCCAGCGGCACCGAGCCCGGCTCCGGGGTCTTCCCGTACGTCGCCACCACCTACCGGCTGACCGAGCATCACACCGCGGGCGGCATGTCCCGCTGGCAGCCCTATCTCGCGGAGCTCCAGCCGGAGTTCTTCTGCGAGGTCTCCCCCGAGCTGGCCGCCTCGCGCGGGCTGGAACACACCGGCTGGGCGACGATCGTCAGCGCCCGTGGCGTGGTCGAGGCGCGGGTGCTGGTCACCGACCGCATGGCGCCGCTCACCGTGCAGGGCCGACGGCTGCACCAGGTCGGCCTGCCCTACCACTGGGGTCCCAACGGCTACGCCACCGGCGACGCGGCGAACGAGCTGCTGCACCTGTCCCTGGATCCCAACAGCCACATCCAGGAGGCCAAGGCGTTCGCCGTCGACATCAGGGTGGGCCGTCGCCCGAGGGGTCCGGCCGCACTGGAGCTGGTGCGGGAGTACCGGGCCAGGGCCGGCATCGACGAGAACACCGGCACCGAACCGTAGGCACCGAGCAGCAGGGACCGAGCAGCAGGGGGTGCCGCGGTCATCCGAGGACGACGGAGTGGGCTCCCCTCGGCACCAGTTCGCCGATGACGGGGGCGCCCGGCACCTCGCCCGCCACCAGCAGTCCGCCCGAGGTCTGCGCGTCGGCGAGGAGCAGCCGCGTGTCGGCGTCGGCGTCGCCGAAGTCGGTGAACGGGGCCACCCACTCCAGGTTGCGCCGGGTGCCGCCGCTGACGTACCCGTCCCGGACGGCCTCCCGGGCCCCGTCGAGGTAGGGCACGGCGGCGGTGTCGAGCACCGCGGTGACCCCGGAGGCGCGGGCGAGCTTGTGCAGGTGACCGAGCAGGCCGAAACCGGTGACGTCGGTGGCGCAGGTGGCCCCGGCCGCCAGGGCCGCCGCGGACGCGTCCCGGTTCAGCGCGACCATCGTCGCCACGGCCTGCTCGAACCGCTCGCCGGTGGCCTTGTGCCGGTTGTTCAGGACGCCGAGGCCGAGGGGCTTGGTGAGCGACAGCGGCAGTCCGGGGCGGCCGGTGTCGTTGCGCAGCAGCCGCTCCGGGTCCGCGACGCCGGTGACGGCCATGCCGTACTTGGGTTCCGGGTCGTCGACGCTGTGCCCGCCGCCCACGTGGCAGCCGGCCTCGGCGGCGACGTCCAGTCCGCCGCGCAGCACCTCGCGCGCGAGCTCGAACGGGAGTACGTCGCGGGGCCAGGCCAGCAGGTTGACGGCGACGAGCGGCCGGCCGCCCATCGCGTAGACGTCCGAGAGGGCGTTGGCCGCGGCGATGCGGCCCCAGTCGTAGGCGTCGTCGACGACCGGCGTGAAGAAGTCCGCCGTGGAGACCACCGCCCGGGCCGGACCGCCGCCCGGCGCGGGCAGGGTGACCACGGCGGCGTCGTCGCCGGTGGCCAGCCCGACCAGCAGGGATCCGTCCGCGGACGCCGTCCCCGGCCGGACGAGGCCGCCGAGCACGTCCTCCAGTTCACCCGGCGGAATCTTGCAGGCGCAGCCGCCGCCGTGCGCGAACTGCGTGAGCCGTACGGGTGTGTCGCGGACGGTCGTCATAACTGGCCTTTCCGGTGGGTCGGTTTCGGTCGTGGTGGGGACACGGCGCTCCTGTAGCCTGGCCGGGCGGTGGAGGCGTGTGGGTGCCTGGTGGCCCTCCCGGTCTTCAAAACCGAGGTGTCCGAGGATCTCGGGCAGGCAGGTTCGATTCCTGTGCGCCTCCGCTTCCCGCGGTCTCCCGGCAGCGCCGGCGCTGGTCGTCCACGCGTTCGGTGTGTCCCTGCCGGTCCAGCAGCTCCAGCAGGGGCACGGCGACCCGGCGCGTGGTGTCCAGGGCGCGGCGCGCCTCGCTCAGTGTGAACGGCCGGGGCAGCGACCGCAGTACGGCGGCGGCCTCCGTGTCCGCGCCGGGCAGCAGCACGACGCCCTCGGTGACCCGCAGCAGCGCGCCGGCCGCGACGGCGGCCGCCAGCGTCCGGTGGTCCAGCCCCAGTTCGGCCAGCCGGCCGGCCTCGGGAGCGCGGAACGGCGACCGGCGCAGATCCTCCCCCAGGGCGTCGACGGCCCTGCGGACCGCGGGCGGCAGCGACGGCCGCGTGTCACCGGGGCCGTGCAGGCGCCCTTGACGGTGACTCAGCACGACCCCGCCGGGCGTGTCGACGAGGGCCAGGACGAGGGCGCGGTCCGGCAGGCCGAGCAGGCGTCTGGCCGCCTCGGTGGGCAGCCCGGGGTCCAGCGGCTGCCGCTCGGCGTGTCGCTCCACCTCTGCTGCCAGGCGGTCGCGCAGTCCGGCCCAGTGCGCGGGGTCGGCCAGCCAGTCGCCGGTGACGGGCGGGCCGGGAGCGGTGATGCCCATGGCTTCCAGGTCCGGGCGGCGGACGAGCCGTCGGCGCCGCAGTTCGGCGGCACCGTCCGGACGGCCGGTCATGGGCGTCAGCTCGGCCGCCCTGGTCCGGGCCGCCCCGCGCCGCGTCAGCCCCGGCGGTGCCACGTCCAGCACGGTCAGGCCGCACGGGGTGCGCCGTCCGCCCGCCTCCCGCAGGACGGCCCGGTCACCGACCCGCAGCGGGAGCCCACGGGTCAGGGTCAGCCTGGCGGTGTCCTCGCCCAGCGGCCGGACGGTCACCGGTACCGCGGCGGTCCCGATGTGCAGGGTGACCGTCCGGGGGAGCTCCGCCACCGGTGTTCCGTGCACCCGGACGTCGGTCACGGTGGTGGGCAGCCAGCGGTCGGGGGTGAGCAGCACCTCGCCCCGGCCGAGCGGGGTGTCGGCGCCGCCGTGGACGTTGACCGCCACCCGGGCCACGCCGCTGACCGACGTCCGCTCCTCGTGCAGGCATTGCAGTCCCCTCACCCGCAGGGCGGTCGTGCCGTCGCCCGTCACCAGCCGGTCGCCGACGCGCAGGGTGCCGGCCCCCAGGGTGCCCGTGACGACGGTGCCGTGGCCGCGCACGGTGAAGGCGCGGTCCAGCCAGAGCCGTACGTCGGCGTCGGCCGGCGGGTCGGGCAGCGCGGCGCTCAGCCGGGCGAGTTCGCCGCGCAGTGCGTCGAGTCCCGTGCCCGTCACCGCGCTGACCGCGACGGACGGCACGGTGCCGAGGGAGGTGGCGGCCAGCCGTTCGACGGCGTCCGCCCGGACGGGTGCCGGGTCGGCCAGGTCGCCGCGGGTCACGGCGAGCACGGCGTGCCGGACGCCGAGCGCGTCCAGGATCTCCAGGTGTTCCTGGGACTGCTGCTGCCATCCCTGGTCGGCGGCGACCACGAAGAGCACGCCGGGCACCGGGCCGACGCCCGCCAGCATGGTGGCGACGAAGCGTTCATGGCCCGGTACGTCGACGAAGGCGAGGTGCTCGCCACCGACGCCGCCGGCGTTGCCCGCACCGCCCGCGCTGTCCGCCCCGTCCGGTGCGTCCGGTGAGTCCGGTGCGTCCGCTGCGTCCGCTGCGTCCGCGTCCAGCCGGGTCCAGACGAAGCCGAGGTCGAGCGTCAGGCCGCGGCGGCGCTCCTCCTCGTAGCGGTCGGGTTCCATGCCCGTCAGGGCCCGTACGAGGGCGGACTTGCCGTGGTCGACGTGCCCGGCGGTGGCCAGTACCCGCATGTCCCTACCTCTCCCCCGCCCGTACGCTGCGCACGGCCTCGGCCAGCCGCTCGTCGTCCTCGGGCGGCACCGATGCGAGGTCCAGCAGGCACCGCCCGCCGTCCAGCCGTCCGACCACGGGAACGGCACCCCCGCGCAGCGCGGTGGCGTACGGCTCGGGCAGGGACAGCGCGGCGCTCGGCAGTGTCACGCCGGGCGCGCCGCCCCCGCCGACGGTGGCCCGGCCGGCGACCGCCCGCACGTCGACGCCGTCCGCCCGCAGCTCGCCCGCCAGCCGCTCGGCACGGCGGGCGAGCTGCTCCGGGTCGGCGTCCAGGGCCTGTTCGGTCGGCGTCTTCGGGCCGGTCAGCGTGGCCTCCAGCGCGGCCAGGGTCAGTTTGTCGACCCGCAGCGCCCGGGCGAGCGGATGACGGGACATGGCGCGGACCAGGTCCTCCCGGCCGAGGACCAGTCCGCACTGGGGCCCGCCGAGCAGTTTGTCCCCGCTGGCGGTGACCAGGGCGGCTCCGGCCTCCAGCTGGGTCCGGGCGTCCGGTTCCTCCGGCAGGCGTGGGTGGGGGGCCGGCAGACCCGACCCGATGTCGGCGACCACCGGGACACCGAGCGGCGCCAGTTCGGAGACGCCGGCGGCGCGGGTGAAGCCGGTGATCCGGAAGTTGGAGGGGTGCACCTTCAGGACGAAGCCCGTCTCGGGGCCGATGGCCCCGGCGTAGTCCTGGACGGTCGTGCGGTTGGTCGTGCCCACCTCGCGCAGCCGGGCGCCGGTGGACACCAGGAGGTCGGGCAGCCGGAAGCCGTCCCCGATCTCCACCATCTCCCCGCGGCTGACCACGATCTCCTTGCCGGCGGCCAGTGCGGTGGCGGCGAGGACGAGCGCGGCGGCCCCGTTGTTGACGACGTGCACCGCGGCGGCGGACGGCACCCGGGCCCGCAGCGCGGCCAGCGCGGTCCGGCCGCGGCGGGCCCGTACGCCGGTCTCCAGGTCCAGTTCGACGTCGGTGGGTCCGGCGGCGTCCTGCACCGCCTGCCGGGCGGCGGCGGACAGGGGTGCCCGGCCGAGGTTCGTGTGGAGCAGCACTCCCGTCGCGTTGATCACGGGCCGGAGTCCGCACGCCGTCCGCGGCAGGAGGGCGATCGCCGCGTCGGCCACCGCGTCGGGCGGCACGGCACCCTCTCTGGCCCGCTGCTGTGCGCCGCGGACCGCCGACTTGACCCGTTCCGGACCGAGCCGGTCCGCCGCGTCCAGGAGGCGGGGGTCGCGCAGCAGCGCGTCGGTGCGGGGGATGCGCCGCCGTGCGTCCGGCAGGGCGTGCGCCGCTTCGCCGGTCTCGACGGCACCGCTCGGACCCGCCGCCACCCTCTCGCCGTGCCGCTCGGCCGCGTCCCGCTGTTCCACGTGTGTCCTCCGCTCCGGCCCCGCCGCGCACTGCCCGGGAACATGCATCGTTCCCCCAGTGCCCGTTACGGCTTCCGGGACACGCCGGACGACGGCGACGGCGTATCGGCGGGCGCCGTGTCACATGGTGCGCTCGGGGACGGCCGGGAGGACCTTCTCGGTGATGCCGAGGAGGACGTCGTCGTCGGGGAAGGCTCCGGACGTGCTCCACACGGTGATCTCGTAGTAGCCGCCGCGGTCCTCCGCGTCAAGGGCCACGGCCAGCGTTCGGGCCAGGGGGCCCTGCCCGACCGGTCCGCCGGACCCGCCGCTGCCGAAATCGATCTCGATCCGCATGGTGTGGTCGGAGGAGAAGACCGCGGGCCGGCCGAGGACCTCGGCCTTCTTCACGTCGATCTCGTTCCCGTAGTCCATCAGTTTCACGTACTGGGCGATCGACAGGTGGTTGTAGGTGACCGCGACGTTCACGGTGTAGGTGTCGAACTCGACCTTGGCCTCCGGCAGGGCGACCTTCCCGTCGGTCAGGGGAGCGGTGTTGTTCGAGGCGGACGCCCCGGTCGCGGTCTCCGTCGGGGTTCCGAGGAGCCGGGCCAGATCGGGGGTGTTGAGCGCCTCGCACAGCTCGGCGCCGGTCACCGTGCGGGGCGACTTGTAGGCGCTGGGCAGCTCCGTTTCCTGCCCGCCCGGACACGAGACGGCATGCGGCGTGCCGTGGGCCTCGGAGGGCAGCAGCTTGGGCCCGAGGAACGCCGCCGCCCCGAGTGCGGCGAACACCGCGACGGCCGCGAACGCCTGGCCCCACGCGTTGGGTTCCTTCTCCCGCGCGGCGGGAGCGGCGGGAGCGGGACCCTGATGCGCCGGGACCGGAGTGTCGGGCCTCGTCCCGTCCTCGGAGGCGGCCGGAGCGGGGTTACGGCGGGCGCGCAGGGCCTGGACCACCGTGTGCACGCGCACCGCGGTGAACACCAGGAAGAGGGCTCCGATTCCGGCCAGGGTCCAACTCTGCTCGACGCCGCCGAGATACAGGAGGCGTGCGCCGAACACCGACCCGACCACGATGAGCAGGGGCTCGCGGACCCAGAAGGGCAGGAGACGGATGAGGAAACCGAGCATCCGGGGATCTCATCAGGACATGATCACGTCAGCCGTGATGGAAGCCACAGTTCCGGGCTCGGTACTGAACCGTGATGGAACGGACCGCCCCTGTCTCCGCGTCGCCCTCTCGGACTGTTGCGCATCTGACTGACACGCCAGTCAGCACAACAATGACCTGCTCTTCCTTAGTTTTCTCGCCATCTCATGTTGAGTTTTCCGCAACACACGCCTAGGGTCGTGGCCCGTGGAAACCGACGACGTCCCCGACGGCGCACCGACCGCCGACACCGCCGCCCGCGTCCGCGAGGTCATCGCGGCGGCGGGCGTCAGCCAGCGCGAGTTCGCGCGCCGTGTCGTGATGGATCCGTCCAAGCTCTCGCGTTCGCTGAGCGGCACCCGTCGCTTCACTGCCGCGGAGCTGGCGCGGATCGCCGACGAGGGCCGGGTCGACGTGGGCCGGCTGCTCGGCGCCCGGCCCCGCGAGAAGGCCACGGCACCGGCCGTCGGTGTCGAGGGCGGGCGGCCGCTCCAGATCGTCCGGGAGACGGTGCGGCTGATCGCCGAGCACGGCTTCCACGCGGTGCGGGTCGCCGACATCGCCCGCGCCTGCGCCACCAGCAGCGCCGCGATCCATTACCACTTCCCCGGCCGCGCCGAACTCCTCGAGGCGGCCGTGCGCTGGTGCATGGACGAGGACACCGCGCACCGCGCCGCCCTGATCGCCGAGGCGGACGACGCGGCGGCGGAGCTGCGCCAGCTCGTCGCGCTGCAGACGCCGCGCACCGCGCAGCAGCGCCGCCAGTGGGCGGTGTGGCTCGACCTGTGGGCCGAGGCCGCTCGCTCCACGGCGGTGGGCCGGCTGCACTCCGAGTACTACCGGCAGTGGCGGGAGACCGTCGCCGACGTCGTACGCCGGGGTGTCGCCCAGGGCGTGTTCCGCGCCGGGACCGATCCGCAGGCGGCGGCGCTGACGCTGACCGCGCTGATCGACGGCCTGGCGACGCACGTCCTGTCCGTGAGCGGCCCGTCGGCCGACCGTGCCGCGGACGCGATGCACACGGCGCTGACCGCCCACATCACCCACACGATCCTGGCTCCCCGGCCCTGAGGGGCAGGCCCTGAGCGCCCTGAGCGGCGGGCCCCGAACGGCAGGCCCTGAGCGACGAGCCCGAGCAACAAGCCCTGACACCAAGCCCTGACGACAGCCCTGACACCAAGCCCTGACCGGCAACCTTTCGGGAGGCCCCCGCATGCCCATGACCGACAACGTCATCATCACCTGCGCGCTCACCGGCGCCGGCGACACCGTCCGCAAGAGCCCCCACGTCCCCGTCACCCCGGAGCAGATAGCGAGGAACGCCGTCGAGGCGGCCGGCGCCGGGGCGGCCGTGGTGCACATCCACGTACGCGATCCGGAGACCGGCGCCCCGTCCCGCGACCCGAAGCTGTACCGGGAGGTCGTCGAGCGCGTCAAGGAGACCGGCACCGACGTCGTCATCAACCTCACCGCCGGTATGGGCGGCGACCTGGTCATCGACCCGGACGACCCGCTCACCCACCTCCCCGGCACCGACCTGGTCGGCGGCCTGGAGCGCCTGCCGCACGTCGAGGACCTGCTGCCCGACATCTGCACCCTGGACTGCGGCTCGCTCAACTTCGGCGACGGCTCGAACCTCTACGTCTCGACGCCCGACATGCTGCGCGCCGGCGCCCGGCGCATCCAGGAGCTGGGAGTGCGGCCCGAACTGGAGATCTTCGACACGGGGCAGCTCTGGTTCGCCAAGCAACTGCTCGCGGAGGGCCTGCTCGACGATCCGACCGTCTTCCAGCTGTGCATGGGCATCCCGTGGGGCGCGCCCGCGGACCCCGGAGTGCTCCAGTCGATGGTCAACATGCTGCCGGACGGGGCGCGTTGGGCGAGCTTCGCGCTCGGCCGGATGCAGATGCCGTGGGTCGCGCAGTCGATCCTGCTGGGCGGGCACGTCCGCGTGGGCCTGGAGGACAACCTGTACCTCGGCAAGGGCAACAAGGCGACCAACGCCCAGCTCGTCGAGCGGGCCGTCACGATCACCGAGTCGATCGGCGCCCGCGTGGCGACCCCGGACGAGGCCCGCGCCGCCCTCGGTCTCAAGCCGCGCAAGTGACCCGCCGCGACGACGAAGGAGCCCCTCTCATGAACGCATCAGAGACGACCTCGCCCGAGGACGTCCGCCGTGTCGCCTGTGTCGGCGCCGGGGTCATCGGCGGCGGCTGGGTCGCCCACTTCCTGGCCCGCGGCTACGACGTGACCGCCTGGGACCCCGCGCCCGACGCCGAACGCAGGCTGCGCCGCCTGGTCGACGCGGCCTGGCCGGCGCTCACCTCGATCGGTCTCGCCGAGGGCGCCTCGACCGACCGGCTGACCGTGGCCGACACTCTCGAACAGGCCGTCGCGGACGCCGAGTTCGTGCAGGAGAGCGCGCCCGAGAAGCTCGGCCTCAAGCAGGACCTGCTGGCCCGCCTGGACGCGGCGACACCGCCCGGCGTCGTCATCGCCTCCTCCACCTCCGGCTACCCGATGACCGACATGCAGACGTCGGCCGCGGACCCGTCGCGCCTGGTCGTCGGCCACCCGTTCAACCCGCCCTACCTCATCCCGCTGGTCGAGGTCGTCGGCGGCGAGCGCACCGACGCCGCGGCGGTCGCCCGGGCCGCCCGCTTCTACGAGGCGGCGGGCAAGTCCGTCATCACGATGGACAACGAGGTTCCCGGCTTCATCGCGAACCGCCTCCAGGAGGCCCTGTGGCGCGAGGCGCTGCACATGGTCGCGAACGGCGAGGCGACGGTCCGGGACATAGACCTGTCGATCACCGAGGGACCCGGGCTGCGCTGGGCGGTGATGGGACCGATGCTGACCTTCGCGCTCGCGGGAGGTGAGGGCGGCATGGCGCACATGCTGGACCACTTCGGCCCGTCCCTGAAGTCGCCGTGGACGCGTCTCGAAGCACCGGAGCTGGACAAGGAGTTGTACGACGCCGTGGTGGCGGGCTGCGACGAGGCGGCGGACGGCCGCTCCATCGCGGACCTGGTGGGCGAACGCGACCGGGGTGTCATCGACGTACTGCGCGCCACCGGGCGCCTGGACCGCGAGAAGGGTTCCTCCCGATGACAGGGCTCCCGCTGTTCCGCAGCACGGTCCGCCCGGAGTGGATCGACTACAACGGCCATATGAGCGAGGCCTTCTACGTCCTCGTCTTCGGTCACGCCACGGACGCGCTGATGATCGGGACGGGCCTGGACTCCGGCTACCGCGAGTCCACGGGCTGCTCCCTCTACACGGTCGAGTCCCACATCCGTTTCCTCCGGGACGTGCCCGAGGCCGCCCATCTGGCGCTCCGTACCCGCGTGCTGGGCGCGGCGGCGCGCAAGGCGCGCTTCGTGCACGAGATGTACGTGGTGCCCGGGCCGGAGGCGGAACCGGCGCCCGACGCGGCCCCGGTGGCGACGACCGAACTGCTCGCGGTCCACGTCGACCGGCAGGCGGGCCGGGCCGCCGGGTTCCCCGCGGCGGTCCGGCGCCGCTTCACCGAGCTGACGGAGCCGGCCCCGGACTGGGCGGGTCGCTCCATCGCCGCCGTGTCCTGACGCCGCGTACCGGGCGAGCGTGCCGGTGTCGGAGCGGACCTCGCCGTCGACCGCCCCGCGCAGGGCGCGTTCCGGTTTCCCGACGTCGATGCCCGGTCAGGACGGGCGGGTGCCGTGGACGCGGTACGGCTCCGCGTCGGCCCACTTGACGTCGAGGCCGAGTCCCGGCCGGCCGGTGTCGGGGCGCAGGGCGCCGCCCTCGGGCGACAGGGTGCCGTCGAACAGCAGGTGCTCGACGCGCACGTGGTCGTGGAAGTACTCCAGGTGCCGCAGCCGGCGCACGGCGCAGAAGGCGTGGGCGGAGATCGCCGGGGCGCAGTGCGCGGACAGGTCGAGGTGCCGGACGGCCGACAGACCGGCGATCTCCAGGACGCCGGTGATGCCGCCGCAGCGGGTGACGTCGGCCTGGAGGCAGTCGACGGCGGGTCCGGCGGGGCCTTCGACGAGGTTGGCGAAGTCCTGGGCGGTGAAGGCGTACTCCCCCGCGGTGATCTCCAGCCGGGCCGGTCCCCGCTCGCGCAGCATCCGCAGCCCTTCCAGGTCGGCGGAGCCGACGGGCTCCTCGAACCAGCGCACGTCCCACGCGTCGTGGAACCGGTGCGCCCAGTACAGGGCCTCCTTGCGGCCGAGGGCGCCGTTGGCGTCGGCGAACAGCTCGGGCCCGTCGCCGATCGCCCCGCGTACGGCGGTGAGGCGTTCGGCGTCACGCTCGGGCTCCCGCGACGTCTTCAGCTTCACGCGGGGAATGCCCTGCCCGACCCAGCCGGCGAGCTGGCCGGCGAGCCGGTCCAGGGGGTAGTTGGTGAAGCCGCCGCTGCCGTAGACGGGCACCCGGTCGTGGCACGCGGGCAGGAGGTGGACCAGGGGCAGTCCGAGCAGCCGGGCCTTGAGGTCCCACAGCGCCACGTCGACGGCGGACAGGGCCATGGCCCCGACGCCGGGACGGCCCGCGTTGCGCATCCGCGCGGCCATCCGGTGGCTCAGCGCCGCCGGTGAGCCGATGCCCGCGCCCTGGATCAGGGGGGCCAGCGCGGAGTGCGCGAACGTGGCGACGGAGAGGTCGCCGTACGTGTAGCCGAGGCCGGTCGTGCCGCCCGCGTGCACCCGGACGAGGACGAGGGTCGTGGAGTCCCACTCCAGGGTGCCGTCCTGCTCCTTGCCGCCGGGGCCGTCGGTGGGGACCTCGAAGGCGTGCACGTCGACCGCGTCGACCGTGCACGCGTCCAGGGGGGACGGGCCGCCTCCCCTCACGACAGCCGACCCGGACAGCCGTACACCCGTTTGACGCCCCACTGGGGCAGCCGTCGCAGCACGTGGTCGGACACTTGCGTCATCGGGGGCTCCCGGGCAGGCGTGGAAGAACACTCCTGGAGTGCCTTCCCGCCACGCCGGTAAACCGGACGGCGGTCACTCGTTCGGTCATCCCGGGGCACTCGCGGCGCCGAGCGCCCGTCACACCACCGGCACCGGATCGGCCGGTCCGCCCAGGAAGCCGCCGGACTGGTGCCGCCACAGCCGGGCATAGGCGCCGTCCGCGGTGAGCAGCTTCTCGTGGGTGCCCTGCTCGACCACGCGTCCGCGATCCAGGACGACGAGGCGGTCCATGCCGGCGACGGTGCTCAGACGGTGGGCGACCACGAGGGCCGTGCGTCCGTCCATGAGCCGCCACAGGGCGTCCTGGACGAGGAGTTCGCTCTCCGAGTCGAGCGCACTGGTCGCCTCGTCGAGCAGCAGGATCGGGGCGTCGCGCAGGATGGCCCGGGCGAGGGCGACGCGCTGGCGCTGACCGCCCGAGAGTTTCACCCCGCGCTCCCCCACCAGGGTGGCGAAGCCCTCGGGGAGCTGCTCGGCGAACTCCGTGACGTGGGCGGCCGCGGCGGCCGCGCGGATCTCCTCGTCGGTGGCGCCGGGCCGGGCGAAGGCGATGTTGTCCCGCAGGCTGCGGTGGAACATGGCGGGTTCCTGCGGGACGTAGGCGATCAGTGAGCGCAGGTCGGTCTGGCGCAGGCGGCTGATGTCCTGGCCGCCGATCAGGACGCGTCCGCTCTCGATGTCCGACATCCGCAGCAGCAGCCGGGTGAGCGTGGTCTTGCCGCCGCCGGACCTGCCGACCAGACCGATCCGCGCTCCCGCGGGCACGTCCAGGTCGAGCGCCCGGAAGATCGGCTCGGCCCCGGCGTGGGCGAAGGTCACGGCCTCGAAGCGGACGCCGCCGTCCCGCGGCGCGAGCGGTTCGGGTTCGTCGGCGTCCAGCACGGTGGGCGGGTCGAGGAGCAGCTCGGTGAACTGCGCGGCCTCGGTCATGGAGCTTTCGAGACGCCGGTAGATCTGGTTGAACTCGAACATGATCTGGGTGGCGTTGGAGTAGTAGGTGAAGGCGACGACGACTTCCTCGACCCCCTGCCCCGGACCGCCGAGGGCGAGGGCGACCACGAGGCCCAGCACGTTGGTCAGTACGGACATCGGCGCGATCAGGGTGTCGACGCGCAGGTTGCCGTAGTCCCACGACTTCAGCGTCAGCCGCCGGGACTCCGCGACCCGGCTGCGGTGTTCGCCGCCCTCCCGCCGCTCGGCCGCGAACGCCCGGACGGTCTCCATGTTCATGAGGCTGTCGGCGACATGGCCGGAGACCCGGGCGATCGCCGCCTCCCGGTCGTTGACGAGCCGCTGCCGGCGGCGGATCAGCGGTGTCGCCGCCACCACCGTCAGCGCGATCATCAGGAACAGGCCGACGACGAGCATCGGTTCGTAGGTCCACAGCACGACGGCGCCGAAGAGCAGGGGGACGACACTGCCCACGATCCGGTACGTCACCGTGTCGACGAAGTCCTCGAAGCGCTTGCCGAAGCTGAGCACGCGTTTGGTCAGGGAGCCCGCGAAGTTGTCGTGGAAGAACGCGGCGTCCTTGGCGAGGAGTTCGTCCATGCCGCGCACGTACAGGTGCTCCATTCCGAGGGCGTCCACCCGGTTCAGGCAGTGCTGCCCGACCCGCCACACGGCCTCGGCGAGCAGCAGCGTCACGCCGAAGCCCAGGACGTACGGCAGTGCCGGGCCGAGGGCGAGACCGTCGCCTTCGGCGGCCTGGCCGGCCAGCTTGGCGATCAGCAGCGGCGCGACGTAGCGGATGCCGATGTTGCCCACGGCCGGCAGCAGCAGTGCGGGCAGGGCGAGCCGGCGCAGTCGCAGCAGCTCCCGGAGGTAGTGGCGCAGCGCCAGGACGACCGCGCTCCTGCCCGGCGCCGGCCCCCGCGTGTCTGTGGTCCCCATCACACTCCCGGTGGTTCGGAAGTCGGCAGTCTCCCGTCAGGCCGGGGTCACGGTCCAGGCATTTACGGCGGACCGTCGAAAACCGGACAGGGTGCGGTCGGCGGCCGGATCACTTTCCCGGGGGCAAGGGGCCGCGCGCGGACGTGTAGCCGCGCGTCACCCACTTCTGCACATGCGGAGCCCCGGCCAGCAGGGTCCGGTAGGTGTGGACGGCGTGGTGGTGGACGACCTCGGCGACGGGTGCCTCGACCTGCTCGCGGCGCCACAGGAGCAGGTGCCGCTGCCACAGGGGGTCTCCCGCCAGCGGCTTGACCAGTACCCCGTCGACGGGACGCACGGTGGGCTGGACGAGGGCCGCCCCGAGGCCCTTGGCGATCATCGACTGCAACTGGTCGAGTACGTGGAACTCGTGGGTGTCGGCGGGCCGGAACCCCGCGGCCCGGCAGGCGTCGTAGAAGGCGCCGGGCCAGCCCACCCCGTCGTCGGAGGCGACGAACCAGGTGTCCTCGGACAGCTCCTCCAGCGGGACCTCGATGCGGTGCGCGAGCGGGTGGCCGGCGTGGATCGCCACGAAGACCGGGACGGTGTTGATGGCGCGGTGCGCGAGAGCGGCGGAGTGCCGCACCGGCAGCCCCGGGTAGTCGACGCCCAGGGCGGCGTCGAGCTCGCCGGTCTCCAGGAGCCGGAGGAGGTCACCGGTGGCGTAGACGCTGCTGACGGAGACGGTGAGGTCCGGGCAGGCCTCGCGGAGGGCGTCCAGGAGAGCCGGCACCACCGGTGTGTTGGTGACGCCCAGCCGGAGCCTGCTGACCGGCCCGGGCGAGCCGGCCGTCCGCCGTCGTCCGAGGGCGTCGGCGCGCATCAGGATCTCGCGGGCCTGGCTGACGACCTCGGCACCGTAGGCGGTCAGCTCCACGCCCGTGCTGGCGCGCACGAACAGCCCCTCACCGAGCAGTCGTTCGATCCGGCGCAGCTGGGTGCTCAGTGCCGGCTGGGTGTAACCGAGCGCCGCGGCCGCCCTGCCGACGCTCCCGGAATCCGCGATCGCGCACAGCACACGCAGGTGGCACAGCTCCAGCTCCATCGGTACACCTCGCTGTGCGGCGGGCAGGGGCGTCCATTATGCGGGCGATGTTTCCGGCCGTCCGGTGCCCCGGGCCGGTTCTCCCCGCTCGGCGCCGGACGTTATGCGGGGGCCGCGTGTTCTCTTATGGCCCGGCCCGTTGTCCCCGCGGACCCGTCGTGGAAATCTCGCGGGAGGCCGGACGGCCGGCCGCACCTCCGCTGCCGCCGCCCGGTTCGTCGTCTCCCCGACGCACCCGTCCACCCCCACGGCAGAGGAGTCTGAGGATGAATGAGCAGGGCGCCTTCGAAGGCGGGTGGGCGGACACGGAGCGCAGACCGCCGTTGCAGGCGGGCGCCACGTACGCGGCCAAGCGGCGCTCGGCGGTGTCCGAGCGGTTCCCCGGTGAACGCGTCGTCGTCCCGTCGGGCGGATTGAAGGTCAGGAGCAACGACTTCGATTACGCCTTCCGGCCGCACTCCGCGTTCGTCCATCTCACCGCCGAACTCGGCACGCACGCGGTCCCCGACAGCGTCCTGGTCTTCGAGCCCACCGGAACCGGGCACACGGTCACCCTGTTCACCCGGCCGCGCTCGCCGCGCGACGGTGGTCCGCACGGCGCGGAGTTCCACAGCGACCGACGGTACGGCGAGTTCTGGACCGGCCGGCGCCGGACGCTGCCGGAGACGACGGCCGCGCTCGGCGTGGAGGCCGCCGCGCGCGAGGACCTGGAGCGGGCCCTGCGCGGGCGGGTCCCGACCCGTGTGCTGCGCGGTGTGGACGCGCACGTCGACGCACTGGTGGCGCCCCATGCCCGCGCCGACGCCGAACTCGACCGCGTGCTTTCGGAGTTGCGACTGGTCAAGGACGAGTGGGAGGTCACGCAGTTGCGTACGGCCGTGGACTGGACGGCCGCCGGCTTCCAGGACGTCGTCGGCGAACTGCCCCGGGCCGCACAGCTCGCCCGGGGCGAACGCTGGATCGAGGGCACCTTCAACCGGCGGGCCCGGCTCGGGGGTTACGGGCTGGGCTTCGAGACCATCGCGGCCGCCGGGGCACACGCCTGCGTCCTGCACTGGACGCGCAACCACGGCCCGGTGCGGGAGGGGGACCTGCTCCTCCTGGACGCCGGGGTGGAGGCCGACTCCTTCTACACCGCGGACGTCACCCGGACACTGCCGGTCGGCGGCCGCTTCAGCGACGTCCAGCGGAGGGTCTACGACCTGGTGCACGCGGCTCAGTCCGCGGGCATCGCCGCGCTGCGGCCCGGCGCCCGGTACGGCGACTTCCACGCGGCGGCGATGCGCGTGATCGCCGAGGGACTCGACGCGTGGGGCCTGCGGCCGTACGGCAGGACGGCGAGCACTCCCGAGTCCGACCTGTACCGGCGGTACACCCTGTGCGGTTCGGGTCACATGCTGGGGCTCGACTGCCACGACTGCGCCGGGGCCCGACGGGAGACCTACCTGGACGGTGTGCTGGAGGCCGGGCACGTGCTCACCGTCGAGCCCGGCCTGTACTTCCAGCCCGACGACCTGACGGTGCCCGCGGAACTGCGCGGCATCGGCGTACGGATCGAGGACGACTTCCTCGTCACGGCCGACGGGGCCCGGTGTCTGTCGTCCGAACTGCCCCGCGCTGCCGACGAGGTGGAGAGCTGGATGGCGTCACTGCGCTGACCGCGGCGCAGACCCCGCACGCCCCGCACTCCCCGCACCGGCTGCCGACGCAACGTGACATTGTATGGTGGGAGGTCATTGGCTGGTCGGACGCAGGAGCACGGATGCCGCATCTCAAGTCGCAGGCGATCTCCGTCCAGACCCATCTGCGCGATCAGGTCGCCAACGCGCTCCGGGCCGCCCTCATCGCGGGTGACCTGCGTCCGGGTGTCATCTACTCCGCCCCCACTCTGGCCGCGGAACTCGGCGTCTCCGCCACTCCGGTGCGCGAGGCCATGCTGGACCTGGCCAGGGAGGGCCTGGTCGAGGCGGTGCGCAACAAGGGTTTCCGGGTCACCGAGATGACCGAGCGGGACCTCGACGAGTTCACCGAGATCCGCACGCTGATCGAGGTTCCCACCGTGGGCCGGGTCGCCGCGACGGCGACCGCGGAGCAGTTGGAGGCCCTGCGTCCGCTGGCGCGGCAGATCGTCACCGCGGCACGGGAGCACGACGTCCTCAAGTACCTCGAGGCCGACCACCGGTTCCACCTCGAACTGCTGGCCCTGGCCGGCAACCACCATCTCGTGGAGGTGGTGGCCGACCTGCGCAAGCGTTCACGCCTGTTCGGGCTGGGCAGCCTGAACGAGACGGGCCGGCTGGTCGCTTCCGCCGAGGAGCACGTCGAACTGCTGGACCTGATGGCGGCCTGCCGCAGCCGCGAGGCGGAGGAGTGCATGCGCCGCCACCTCACCCACGTCCGCACGCTGTGGGCGGACGGCAGGGCGGACGCCGAGGCGGGCGTCGAGGCCTGACGGAGCGCGCCGCCGTCAAGTCCCCTCCGCTGTAAGGCAGTTCACTGGCGCAGGCGGGGAAATTCGTCACCGTGGATTCCGTCGGACCACTTCCCGGCGCCATGTCACCTGTGCAATGGTACATGGCACAGGTCGTGGTCATGTCAATCTGTAGGCATCGGCCGTGCCCCCGTCCGTTCGACGGCGCGGCCCTCCCCGATCCACGGCCTTCTCATCCTCCAAGTGGCCCCGCGTCGCGGGGTCCCCACCCTCATGGGAGGCGTAGTGAGAAAGTCACTTCTCCGTCGAAGTCTGGGCGCGGCGGTGCCGCTCGCCCTGGCCGTCGCCATGGTCGCCGGGCTGCCGGCGCAGCCGGCCGACGCCGTGAGCGGGCAGCCGGTGTCCGCCGCGCCACGGGCCGCCGACGCGGACGCGGGCGACCCGCACGCCGGTCCCCCGCCCGTGGCCCAGTCCGTCACCGCCGGCACCGACCACGTGGGCGAGGGACGGCTGAAGGCGTCGGCGCTTCCGCCGCTGGCGGCGAGCAAGGACGCGCTCAGGGAGTCCTACGGGGCACCCGAGGAACAGCGGAAACCGCGGGGCGCGGACGGGACGAAGACCGCAGCCGCCGCCTGCGACGTCTCCGCGTTCACCACCCGCACCGGCAGCGCGCTGGTCCAGCAGATCAAGTCGTCGACGACCGACTGCGTCAACACCCTGTTCAACCTGACCGGGAACGACGCCTACCAGGCCTTCCGCGAGGCGCAGATGACCTCCGTCGCCTACGCCCTGCGCGACGGCTCGGCGTCGTACCCGGGCAACGCCGGCACCGGTATGCCGCAGCTGGTGCTCTACCTCCGCGCCGGCTACTACGTCCACTACTACAACGCCGGAACGGTGGGCGGCTACGGCAGCGCTCTGCAGACCGCGATACGCGCGGGGCTCGACGCGTTCTTCGCCGCCCCGCACTCGCGCGACGTCAGCGACGCCAACGGCGAGACGCTCGCCGAGGCCGTCACCCTCATCGACAGTGCCGAGGAGAACGCCCGCTACATCCACGTCGTCGAACGGCTGCTGGCGGACTACGACTCCTCCTGGAACTCCTCCTGGTGGATGCTCAACGCGGTCAACAACGTCTACACGGTGACCTTCCGCGGCCACCAGGTGCCCGCGTTCGTGACCGCCGTCGAGTCGGACCCCGGCCTGCTCGACGCCCTGTACGGCTTCGCCTCCGGGCACCTCTCGCTCCTGGGCACGGACCAGTCGTACCTCACGTCCAACGCGGGACGTGAACTCGGCAGGTTCCTCCAGCACTCCACCCTGCGGAGCAAGGTACGGCCCCTGGCGACCGGCTTGCTGAACTCGAGCTCGATCACCGGCGCCACCGCCCCGCTCTGGGTCGGCGTCGCCGAGATGACCGCCTTCTACGACGCGGCCGACTGCTCCTCCTACGGCACCTGCGACCTGCCGGCGCAGCTGGCGAAGGCGGTGCTGCCGGTGACGTACGCGTGCAGCTCCAGCATCACCATCAGGGCCCAGCAGATGACCTCGGGCGAGCTGGCGGCCAGTTGCGGCAGCCTTCGCAGCCAGGACGCCTACTTCCACGACGTCGTCCGTGACAACGGTCCTGTCGCCGGCGACCGCAACGGCACCATCGAGGTCGTGGTCTTCGACTCCAGCACCGACTACCAGACCTACGCCGGTGCCATGTACGGGATCGACACCAACAACGGCGGCATGTACCTGGAGGGCGACCCGTCGGCGGCCGGCAACCAGCCGCGCTTCATCGCCTACGAGGCCGAGTGGCTGCGCCCGGACTTCCAGATCTGGAACCTCAACCACGAGTACACCCACTACCTCGACGGCCGCTTCGACATGTACGGCGACTTCAACGCCAACATCACCACCCCGACCATCTGGTGGGTCGAAGGCTTCGCGGAGTACGTCTCCTACTCCTACCGCGGTGTCCCCTACACGGAGGCGATGACCGAGGCGGGCCGCGGCACGTACGCCCTGAGCACCCTCTTCGACACCACGTACAGCCACGACACCACCCGCGTCTACCGCTGGGGCTACCTCGCCACCCGGTACATGCTCGAAAGGCACCGCGCCGACATGGACACCGTCCTCGGCCACTACCGGTCGGGCGACTGGAACGCCGCCCGCACCTACCTGACCGCCACCATCGGCACCCGCTACGACAACGACTGGTACACCTGGCTGGCGGGCTGCGCGGCCGGTGACTGCGGCACCGGCACCGGGCCCGGGGCCGGGGCCGAGTGCACCGGCACCGACACCAGGGAACTGGGCCGGGACTGCCGGCGGAGCGACCAGTCCGCCACCAAGGGGAACTACGCCTACCTGTACCTCCACGTCCCGGCCGGCACCACCCGGCTGACGATCACCACGTCCGGCGGCACGGGCGACGCGGACCTGTACTACGGCGACAGCGGCTGGCCCGGCACCGGCGGCTACACGCGGCGTGACACCGGCACCGGCAACAGCCACACCCTGACCGTCGACAACCCGGCGGCCGGCACCCACTACATCAGCCTGTACGCGGTGGACGGCTTCAACGGGGTCACCGTCGGCACCGACTACTGACCGGACACGGTCACCCGCGCGGGGACGTCCGGCGCGGCAAGGCCCGGGACGGCTCGAAGCCGCCCCGGGCCGCAGGCGTACGCCTGGCCGTTCAGAGGGTGAAACCGGCCGGGTAGGGGTCCGTGGGATCGAGCAGGTACTGCGCGGTGCCGGTGATCCAGGCACGGCCGGTGACGGACGGCAGCACGGCCGGGCGGTCCCCGACCGTCGCCTCCCCCAGGATCCGGCCGACGAACCGGGAGCCGATGAACGACTCGTTGACGAAGTCCCGGCCGGCCGGGAGCAGGCCGCGGGCGTGCAGCTGCGCCATCCGGGCGCTGGTGCCCGTGCCGCAGGGCGACCGGTCGAACCAGCCCGGGTGGATGGCCATGGCGTGCCGTGAGTGCTCGGCGGTCGATCCGGGGGCTTCGAGGTAGACGTGGTGGCACACGTCGATCTCCGGGTTCTCCGGGTGGGACACCGGGTTCTGCTTGTTGACGGCGTCCATGACGGCCAGTCCGGCGTCGAGCAGCCGCTGCTTGTGCGCCCGCTCGAAGGGGATGCCGAGGTCGTCGGTGCGGACGAAGGCGTAGAAGTTGCCGCCGTAGGCGAGGTCGTAGCGCACCTGCCCGTAGCCGGGGACGTCGACGACCTGGTCGAGTGCGTGGCAGTAGGACGCCACGTTCTCCAGGGTCACCGACTCGGCGCGGCCGTCGCGCACCCGCACGCGGGCCGTGACCAGTCCGGCCGGTGTGTCGAGCCGGACCCGGGTCTCCGGCTCGGTCACCTCGACCATGCCGGTCTCGACGAGCACCGTCGCGACGCCGATGGTGCCGTGGCCGCACATCGGCAGGCAGCCGGAGACCTCGATGAAGAGCACGCCGTAGTCGGCGTCCGGACGGGTGGGGGGTTGCAGGATCGCCCCGGACATCGAGGCGTGACCACGCGGTTCGCACATGAGCAGGGTGCGCAGGTGGTCGCGTTCCGCGACGAACCGCTGCCGCTTCTCGAACATCGTCGCGCCGGGGAGGACGCCCACCCCGCCCGTGATCACGCGGGTGGGCATGCCCTCGGTGTGCGAGTCGACGGCGTGGTAGCAGACCGTCGAACGCATCGTCAGTTCACCCCCGCGTCGATCAGGGCCTGGGTGGCGGCGCGCACGACGGCCTCCGTCTGAGGGGCCAGCGGCTGCCGCGGCGGTCGGCATCCGCCACCGCGGCGGCCGGTCAGCTCCTGGCCGAGCTTGATGGCCTGGACGAACTCCGTCTTGCTGTCCCACCGCAGCACCGGGTGCAGTCGCCGGTAGAGCGGCAGTGCCGTCTCCAGGTCGCCCCGGACGGACGCCTCGTACAGGGCGAGGCAGGCCCGGGGGAAGACCTGCGGGTATCCGGCGACCCAGCCCTTGGCGCCGGCGAGGGCGACCTCGAGGACGGTGTCGTCGGTGCCGATCATGAGGTCGAGTCCGGGGGCCAGTTCGGAGATCTCGTAGCAGCGCCGGACGTCGCCGGAGAACTCCTTGACGCCGACCACGAACCCTTCGGCGTGCAACTTGGCCAGCAGGTCGGGGCGCAGGTCCACCTTGGTGTCGATGGGGTTGTTGTACGCGGTGACGGGCAGGCCCGCCGAGGCCACCGTCTCGAAGTGCTCGAGTACCGCGCGGTCGTCGGCGCGGTAGGCGTTGGGCGGCAGGCACATCACCGCCTGGCAGCCCGCGTCCTTGGCGAACTGGGCGTGCCGCCTGGCCTCCTCGCCGCCGTAGGCGCCGACGCCCGGCATGACGGTGAACCCGGCGGGGGCGTGGGCGACGGCGGTCTCGACGACGCGGTCGCGCTCCTCGTACGTGAGGGTCTGGTACTCGCCCAGCGACCCGTTGGGCGCGACGCCGTGCATGCCCTGCTCGGCGAGGTGGGCGACGCTCTCGCCGTAGGCGCCGAAGTCGACCGAGAGATCGTCGTGGAACGGCAGGCTGGTCGCGACGATGACGCCGTGCCAGGGCTTGCGGGTCTCGCTCATGAACACTCCTTGTCGGTGGAGCCGTTGTCCGTCGGCGCCGTCGGTGCCTGTCGTGCGGTCGGTGCCTGTGGTGTCTGCGGTGCCTGTGGCGTCTGCGGTGCCTGTGGTGCGCGCGGTCCGTCGTCGAGGTCGGCGAGCGCCCCGAGGGTGACGGGTGTCGCGACGAGCCGTTCCGCGGGCTCGTAGGCCCGCCCCGGCGCCGTGAGGCAGTGCACGGCGGGTCCGCACATCCGCCCCTGGCACCAGCCCATGCCGGCCCGGGTCAGCTGCTTGACCTGCCGGTGGTCGTGGGCGCCGTCGGCACGGGCGGCCCGGACCGCACCCGCGGTCACCTCCTCGCAGCGGCACACCACGGTCTCGTCGGTGAGCCACGCGGGCCAGGCGGGAGGGACCGGGTGGGCCAGTGCCATCGCCCGGGCGAAGGCGCGTTGCCGTACCACCGCCGCACGCAGCGCGGTCGGGGGCCGGTTCGCCGGTGCGGGGCTGGTGCCGGAGTCGGCGAGGACCGACCGCGCGGCCAGCCGGCCCTCGTTCAGGGCGAGCGCCGCGCCGCCCACACCGCAGGTCTCCCCCGCGGTGTAGAGACCGGGGACGGTGGTGCGCTGGTCCGCGTCGACGGCGGCCACCGCGTTGCCGTCCGCCGACTCCGTGAAGGCGCAGCCGAGGGGGACCAGCAGGTCCAGTTGGGGTGTGAAGCCCCAGCCGACGCCCACGGCGTCGACCTCGACGCGGCGTTCCGTACCGGGGCGCGGGCTGCCGTCGGGCGCCAGCGAGGCGATCCGCACCGACGACACGCGTGCGCCGCCTTCCGCGGCGACGATCGCCGTGCGCGGGCGGACGGGGACGCGGTGGCGGGCGAGCGTGGCGGCGTATCCGGCTCCCTCGGCCCACTTGCCCGGGTTGCGCAGCAGGGGGACGGGGTGCCGCAGCCAGGCCCGCGGGCGGGCCGCCTCGCACACCGCGACGACCTCGACGCCGCGCGCGGCGAGACCGGCGGCCACCGGCAGCAGGAACGGCCCGGTGCCGCCCAGCGCCACACGGCTCCCGGCCGCCACTCCGCCGCCCTTGAGCAGCGCCTGGAGTCCGCCGGCGGTCAGGACCCCGGGCAGGTCCCAGCCGGGGAAGGGCAGTTGCCGGTCGTAGGCGCCGGTGGCCACGAGGAGCCGCGGCGCCCGCAGGACGACCGCGGTCTCCCGCGGCGCGTCGCGGCGGTCGACCGCATGGACCGCGAAACCGTCGCCCTCGCGGACGGCGGACCACGCGTGGTGTCCGAGGAGGAGGTCGAGCCGGCCCGCCGCCCGGTGCGTCGCCAACGCCCGGCACAGGGCACGGTAGGTACGCAGTCCGTGGTGCAGGTCCCCGGTCGGAACGGCCGCTCGGGCGTGCTCGGGCGGGTGCCGCCAGTACTGGCCGCCGACGGTGGTGCCGGAGTCCACCAGCACGACGCGCAGTCCTCCGGTCAGCGCCGTGACCGCGGCCGCCAGTCCGGCCGGGCCCGCGCCCACGACGACGAGATCCGCCGGCTCACGCATCGTCGTCCTCCCGCGTCGTGACGGTCATACCGGGCCGGGCCGGCACCAGGCAGGCGCGCTGCCCGCCAGTGCCGTCGATCGTCAGGAGGCAGTCGAAGCAGACGCCGATGCCGCAGAAGACGCCACGCGGGCGGTGTCCGACACGGGTGCTGCGCCAGGCGACCCGACCGGCGGCGACCAGGGCCGCGGCGACGGTCTGTCCCTCGACGAACGGCAACGGCTCACCGTCGACGGTGATCTCACTCACTGGGGCGCACCTCCGGGTCGAGGAAGCGGTCGGGGAGAAGGCCGGTGTGCGCGGCCGGGTCGGCGCCGCGCCAGGGGCGGCCGAGCAGGTGGGCCGTCACCAGGGCGCCGGTCGCGGGGGCGAGGCCGATGCCCGCGCCCTCGTGACCGCAGGCGTGCAGGACGCCCGGCACGCGCGGATCGGGGCCGACGACCGGCAGATGGTCGGGGCAGTACGGCCGGAATCCGCGGTAGGCGCGCATCAGGTGGACTCCGCGCAGGAAGGGGAAGAGCCGGCACGCCTGTGCGGCGAGCCTGGCGACCACGGCGGTGTTCATCGTGGTGTCGAAGCCGACGCGTTCCCGGCTGGCGCCGACAAGGATCGTGCCGCCGCGCGTGCCCTCCACGACGCAGGAGGTCTCCAGACCCGCGTCGGAGGAGGCGACGTTGGCGACGTAGTCGGCGGAGTACACCTTGTGCCGGACCATCGGCGGGAGCGGTTCGGTCACCAGGACGAAGCCGCGGCGGGGCAGCACCTCGACGGGGGCGCCGAGCCGCCGGCCGACCTCGCCGCCCCAGGTCCCGGCGGCGTTGACGACGGCGTCGGCGGGCAGGACGTCACCGGCGGCCGTGCGGACGCCGGTGATCCGGCCGCCGTCCCGGGTGGTCACGGCGCCGGAGACCTCGCCGGTGCGGAAGCGCGCGCCGTGCCGTACGGCGGCGCGCAGCAGTGCGGCCGCCGCGAGCACCGGCTGGACCTGGGCGTCCTGCGGGTAGTGGACGCCGCCGGGGATCCCGGGTGCGAGGTGGGGTTCGAGGTCCCGCACCCTCTGGACCGGCTCGACGCGGACACCGGCCGCCTCCTGCCGGGCGGCGAACTCGCCGAGCGCGGTGAGGCTTTCGGCGGTGCTCGCGACGACCAGGCCGCCCTTGGGCTCGAGTTCGAGGGAGTCGGGGCCGAGCTCCCGGCCGGCCTCGTCCCACAGGGCGCGGCTCAGGTGGGCCAGGGCGAGTTCGGGGCCGGGTTCCTTGTCGGAGAGGAGGACGTTGCCCTCTCCGCGGCTCGTCGTCCCGGCGCCCACGGGTCCGCGGTCGACGACCGTGACGTCCAGGCCCGCCGAGGCGGCGTGGTAGGCGCAGGCGGCTCCGACGACTCCCGCGCCCACGACGACGACCTTGAGGGTCAACGGCTCCTCCTCCGTGCGCCACACCGCGTCTGTGCAATGTCACATGCCATGAGTGAGGCTATACATCCGGTCGGCGGAAGACAACGCCCCCTTCGCGCCCGGGAGTCAGAGATCGACTGCGAGGTCTGCCGGGAGCTCGGCTCAGAGGTCGACTCGGGTACCCAGGCCGGTCAGGGCGCCGACCGGGTCGAGGTCCGGGGTGCCGCGCGGCCACCAGTCCTCGCGGCCGGGCTCCGACTCGTACGCGTACCAGAGTCCCGACCGGCCGAGTCTGAGCTGGACATGGCCCCGGGGGTGGGTGAGGTGGTTGCGCCAGGGGCGGAAGGCGGGGAGGTCGGCGGCGAGCAGCAGGGGGCGGGCGCGGTCGAAACGGCCGGCCGGCGGGTCCCACGGCTCCTCCAGGACGTCGAGCCCCTGGGGTCCGCCCTGCCGCCAGGCGGCGACGGCCCGCGCCAGCTCGGCCGTGTCGCGCCCGGCGGCCGAGGCGAGGGACGCGTAGAGCGCGCGGGTGCCCGCGGTGAGCCCTGAGCCGGGGCGCGCCGCGGCGAGGCGGACGGCGTCCTGCCACAGCGTCAGCGTGCCGACCGGGTCGCGTCCGGTGGTGAGCAGAGTGTGGGCGCGGGCGGCCGCGTCGGTGGCGAGCTGGTCCAGGGCGAACGGGTCGGGACCGCCGGGGGCGGCCGGGTAGGCCGGGGGCTGTTCGGGATGCGGGGGCGCGGGCAGCGGCGGCGGGAGGAGCGGCAGGGCGCGCCGGGCCAGGACCTCACCGGCCCGGAGTCCGGGCAGCGGCGCCGGTCCCCGGTCCTGGGCGGCGCGTGCCGCGCGGGCCGCGTTCCGCCGGGACAGGGCGTCGAGCAGCGCGCGTTCGCCGCGGCCGCGCAGCAGGAGGAGCACGAAGGGGTCGGCGTCGAGCAGACGCGCCGTCTGGTAGCAGAGGGCGGCGGCGTGCTTGCAGGGGTGGCCGGAGTCGGGGCAGCTGCACTGCGGGGTGAGGTCACCGGGGCCGGGAAGCAGCGGAACGCCGCGGTCGGCGAGGTCGGCCAGGGAGTGGGGAAGCTCCTTGTCGAGCAGGGCGGCGATGTGCCCGGGCCGCTCCACGGCGGCGTCCAGGAACCGGTCCCAGTCCGCGTCGCCGAGCGTGCGCAGCCGCACCTGGACGCGGTACGGCCGGGCGCGGCTGCCCTGCACGTAGGCGAGGACCAGCCCGGGCGTCACGGTGATGGCGTCCACGTGTCCCCCCTCGGCGTACCCGCGCCCGCGCTCCAGCCGCGCGACGTCCAGGGCGCCCTCCTCCAGCGCCCGCACCCAGGCGTTGCCCCACCAGGTCCCGGCGAGGCCCTCGTCCGCGGCCCTGCGGGGCGGAAGCGCGGGAAAGGTGCGCCGGAGATCGCCGTCACGGCCCGGGGCCGCCATCGAGCGGGGGGCGCGGGCTTGCGCGACCGGTGCGGAGTGAGGCTCCCGGCCGCCCGCCGCCGACGGGTGCGCCGGGTCCCGCGGGTACCGCAGACGTCCCGACCGCTCGTGGGCGGACACCGGTCCTTCGGAGCTCGCCGAGCGCGGGGGATGCCCCGACCGCTCGGGAACGGGCGACGCCCCTTCGAGGCTCGCCGCGCGCGAGACATGCCCCGACCACTCGGGGCCGGGGGGCAGGCTTTCGAGGCTCGTCGTACGGGCAGCATGCCCCGACCACTCGGGAACGAGGGGCAGGCTCTCGGGGCTCGTCGTACGGGCGGCATGCCCCGGCCCCCCGGGGCCAGGCGCCCCACCCTCGGTGTGCGCCGCGCGCCCAGCATGCCCCGGCTCCCCCGGGCCGGGCGGCGGACCTTCGGGGCTCACCGCGTGCAGGGCATGCTCCGGCGTAGGCGTCCCAGGGCCGGGGGGCAGGCTCTCGGGGCTCGTCGTAGGGGCGGCATGTCCCGGCCCCGACCCCCCGGGGCCAGGCGCCCCACCCTCGGTCTGCGCCGCGCGCCCAGCATGCCCCGGCTCCCCCGGGCCGGGCGGCGGACCTTCGGGGCTCACCGCGTGCAGGGCATGGTCCGGCGTAGGCCTCCCAGGGCCGGGGGGCAGGCTCTCGGGGCTCGTCGTACGGGCGGCATGCCCCGGCCCCCCGGGGCCGGGTGCCCCACCCTCGGTGTGCGCCGCGCGCCCAGCATGCCCCGGCTGTCCGGAACCGGTTGCCCCGCCCTCGGCGCTCGCCGTGTCCCCGGCGTTCGGGGCGGCCGTGGGCTCGGTAGCGGGACCTGCGTCGGGCGATGTGCCCCGCTCCGGGTACGAGGCCGACCGGTCCGCGCCGGAGGGAGCATCGGCCGGGCTCCCGGCAGCGGGGGCCTCCCCGGGGAGCGTCGCGTCCCCGGCCGGGTCCGTCTCCGGGGGCAGCCGGAACGCGTCCGCGGCGAAGTCCCGTACGGCGCGGGCGCGGGCGTCGGCGGTGTCCGCGCCGCCCGGCCGACGCCGACGCGCGGCCGGAGGGGGCGTCCGTCGTGCGCTCGCCGCGCGCCCGCTCGCCGCTTCCGCCTTCGCCTGCCGGCGGGCCGCCCGCAGCGCCTCGCGCGCCACGTCCGCCGGCCGGCTGTCGCCCCGGTCGGCGGAGCCGGGAAGGGACGCCCCGTCGGGTACGGTCCGGCCGGCCGGCTCGGTCATGTCGTCGGACCGGTCCGCCTTCCCGCCCGTGGCCGTCGTTTTGTCCGAGTCCTGCGGCTCTCCGTCGTCTGCCGGGTCCCCCGCACCCGGGGCTTCCGAGCTCGGGTCTCCCCGCCCCGTCGAACCCGCCCGGCCCCCAGGGCTCTGCGGACGTGACGGAGTGCCCGGGGCGTCGAGGGCGTCGGCACCGTCCTCGGCAGCGTCCGCCCCCGCGTGTCGTGCGGTCCGTGCGCTGCGCAGCGCGGCGCGCGCGATGTCCCCGGGGCGCGACGCGGGCCGCTCCGCCGGTGCCCGGTCCGGACGGCAGCCCTCCCGTCCCTGGGCCGGCGCCGACGGTGCCGGTGCCGCCGCCTCGCGCTCCCCGTCCGCGCCCGTGCCCTCGCCGCGCTCGCGCGCCTCCCGCAGGGCGCGGCGGGCCTCGTCGGCGGGCCGGGGGGTCATGACGGCCTCCTCAGGGAGACGAGGTCGGACAGTTCACGGGCCGTCAGTTCAGTCAGGGCCGCCTCGCCGGAGCCGAGGATCGCGTCGGCCAGGGCCCGCTTGGACTGGAGCATCTCGGCGATGCGGTCCTCGACCGTGCCCTCGGTGATGAGCCGGTGGACCTGGACCGGCTGGGTCTGGCCGATGCGGTAGGCGCGGTCGGTGGCCTGTTCCTCCACCGCCGGGTTCCACCAGCGGTCGAAGTGGACGACGTGGCCGGCGCGGGTGAGGTTCAGGCCGGTGCCGGCGGCCTTCAGGGACAGGACGAGGACCGGGGTCGCCCCGCTCTGGAAGCGGTCCACCATCCGCTCGCGCTCCGGCACCGGCGTACCGCCGTGCAGCAGGTCGACCGGGACCGCGCGGGTGGCCAGGTGGGAGGTGATGAGGCGGGCCATGCCGACGTACTGCGTGAAGACCAGTGCCGAGCCGTCCTCGGCGAGCACCGTGTCCAGCAGCTCGTCCAGCAGGGCGAGTTTGCCCGAGCGGGCGGTCATCCGGTCGCCCCCGCCCGGCGGGTGCTCCTCCTTCAGGAACAACGCGGGGTGGTCGCAGATCTGCTTCAGCGAGGTCAGCAGCTTGAGGACGAGGCCGCGGCGGCCCATGCCCTCGGCCTCCTCGATGGCGAGCATCGACTCGCGCACCACCGCCTCGTACAGCGCGGCCTGTTCCCGGGTGAGCGGGACGGGGTGGTCCGTCTCGGTCTTCGGCGGCAGCTCGGGGACGATGCCCGGGTCGGACTTCCTGCGGCGCAGCAGGAAGGGGCGGATGAGGCGGGCGAGGCGCTCCACCGCCTGGTCGTCCTCGCCGTTCTCCACCGCGCGCGCGTGCCGGGAGCGGAAGGACTTGAGGGGGCCGAGCAGTCCGGGGGTGGTCCAGTCGAGCAGTGCCCACAGCTCGGAGAGGTTGTTCTCCACGGGGGTGCCGGTGAGGGCCACCCGCGCGGGGGACGGGATCGTGCGCAGGGCCTTCGCCGTCGCCGAGTACGGGTTCTTCACGTGCTGGGCCTCGTCCGCGACGACCATGCCCCAGGGCTGCCCGGCGAGGGTCGTGGCGGCGGACCGCATCGTGCCGTAGGTGGTGAGGACGAAGCCGCCGGTCAGGTCGTCGAGGGTGCGGTCCGGGCCGTGGAAGCGGCGGACGGGGACGCCGGGCGCGAACCGCTCGATCTCCCGCTGCCAGTTGCCCAGGAGGGAGGCCGGGCAGACGACGAGGGTCGGCTCGGTGCGGGCCCGCTCGAGGTGCAGGGCGATGACGGTGACGGTCTTTCCGAGGCCCATGTCGTCGGCGAGGCAGCCGCCGAGACCGAGCGAGGTCATGAGGTCGAGCCAGGCCAGGCCGCGCAGCTGGTAGTCGCGGAGGGTGGCGTGCAGGCCGGGCGGTGCCTCGGCGGGGCGCAGGCCCGCCGTGAGCCGGTCGCGCAGGGCGGCCAGCGCGCCGACGGGCACCACGTCGACCGTCTCGCCGTCGGCCTCCGCGCTGCCGGTGAGGGCGACGGAGAGGGCGTCGACCGGGTCGAGCAGGCCCAGGTCGCGCTTGCGGGCCCGGCGGACGAGCGACGGGTCGACCAGCACCCACCGGTCGCGGAGCCGGACGACCGGACGGTGGGCCTCCGCCAGGGTGTCCATCTCGGCCTCGGTGAGCGGGTCCCCGCCGATCGCGAGCTGCCAGCGGAACTGGAGCAGGTCCTCGCTCTCGAAGAAGCCCGTGCCGTCGGTCGCCGAGCCGGGCGCGGTCCTGATCACGGCGGTCGCGGTGATGTCCTGGGCGAGGTCGCGGGGCCAGTGCACGGCGACACCCGCGGCGGAGAGCCGGCCGGCCGCCACGCCCAGCAGGTCGGTGACCTCTTCCTCGGACAGGGCGAGTACGTCGGGGACGTCCTGCTCGGTGAGCCGGTCCAGCGGCGTCCAGACCCGCGCTGCCCGCCGCACCGCGAGCGCGGCGTCCACGCGCGCGCGGGGGCCGAACGACGCGTCGGCCGTCCCCGACCACAGGTCCGCGGCGTCGGCCACGAGGGTGGGGTCGGCGAGGCTGTGCACCTGGACGACGGCCGCGCCCGCGTTGCGCACGCCGCCGCTCCCGGCACCCGCCCCGGCCGCGCCGGCGTCCTCGTCCCGGTCGAACAGGTCGTACGCGGACAGGTCGAGGCGGAGCGAGATCCGTACGCCCGCGTCCATGCCCGCGGCGACCTCCGCGGCCCAGTCGTGGGCGTCGGGCAGACGCTGGGCCCCGCGGGCGGCGAACGGGCGTCCCGAGGCGTGGGGCGCGGCCGGGGTACGGGGCAGGGTGTCGGCGACCGCGTCCAGGAAGGCGCGGATCAGCGCCTCCGGCTCCGGCAGCCGGATCGGTCCCGGGCCGTCGAGGGGGACCGCGTGGCCCTCGGGGGGCAGGGCGGCGGCCACGGCCCGCAGGTGCGCGATGTCGTCGGGGTCGAGCGGACCCGCCCGCCAGGCGTCGTGCCCGGTCGCGGTCAGGCCGGGAAGCAGCCGGCCGCGCGCGGTGAGCCGCAGGGCGTGCAGGGCCGCCGCGCCCCAGCAGGCGGTGGCCGGGTGGGCGGCCGGGTCGTGCCGGGCCCGCACCAGGAGGGGCAGCGCCTCGGCGAGCGGCAGCGACACCGCGGGCGTGGTCCGGCGGCGCGCCCCGGCGCCGTGGGGCCGCACGACGGTCAGCTCCGTCGGCCCGACGGGCCGGCCGTCGCTCCCGCTCCCGGCGGCCGCTCCCCCGGCCTCCTGCCCGGCCACGGCTTCCCCGGCTTCCCCGGCCGTCTCGGCCCCGCCCACGGCTCCGGTGGGGCCGCCGGTGGATCCGTCGCCGGAAAGGGCGGCGTCGACCGGCCCGCCGTCGGGGTCCCAGAAGGCGATCCGTCCCTCGCGCGGAAGCGGTGCGGGCAGGAAGACGGCCGCGAGCGCGACGGGGACGGACGCCGCCGGCCCCCCGTTGCGCGTCGCCTCCGCCACGGCCATGTCGCCCATACGTTCTGTCACCTCCCGCCCGTCTGCCCGATCAGATGTCTTCGACTCTACGGGCGGGGTCTGACAATCGGCTCCGACGGCCTGCTTCCGGCCGCCGGGACCCTACGGAACGGTGTGCGAGACGACGTAGACCATCGGGTAGTCCGGGTTGTCCATGTTCACGACGACGTCCTGGGTCGGCGCCGGGTTCTCCTGCGCGTTGACGACGCCCCACCAGGATCCGGACCCGCCGAACTCCCAGCCGGTGACCCGCTGGGCGCGGTCGCTGATCGCGATCTTGTCCTTCCTCAGCGCGTCCCGGTCGGCGCCCAGCCCCGCGAGGAAGGCGTCGAGGCCCGCGTTCGTGGTCTCGAACTGGACGTAGAGCCGGCTGGTCTTCCAGTTGTTCGTCTCGTAGTAGGCGACCTCGTCGGACGGGACCGGGACGGGCACCTCGTAGATGCGGCGCTGCAACTTCGACGGCCAGCCGTCGGTCATGCCGGTCGCCGCGTACTTCGCCTCCTTGTCCCTGCCGCTGTCGCGGCTCTGGCCGGCGGAGATCGCGAGGTAGCCGGCGGGGACGCCGATGAGCAGCACGATGATGAGCAGCGTGAGCGCACGGCGGCGGATCATGTGCCGGCGGTCCTCGCCCGGGGGCCCGGGCTCCTCCGGGGGCGCCGCCTGGTGGGGCAGGGTCTCCGTCACAGCGACTCCTGGGACGATCGGCGGGCCTCGGCGTACCGCTCGTAGCGTTCGTACCGCTCCACCCGGCGCCGCTTGGCGCGGCGGAACCGCCGGGCGACCAGCCGGGACAGGTCGGCGGCGCCCACCATGCCGGCCTCGGGGCCGAGCTGGGCGCGGACGATGTGGGCCTCGGGGCGGTAGCCGCGGCCGGTGAGCTGGCGCTTGAAGGCGTCGCGCGCGGGGCCGATCAGCAGGTCGTCGGCGGCACTGACCCCGCCGCCGATCACGAAGCAGGACGGGTCGAGGGCCGCGGCGAGGTTGGCGATGCCCACGCCCAGCCACTGCCCGATGTCCTGGAGCAGCTCGACGCACATGGCATCGCCCTCGCGGGCCAGCTCGGTGATCATCGGGCCGGTGATGTCGCCGATGCTGCCCTTGACGTGCTCGATGATCCCGTAGGCCACCGGCGAGTCGGCGGCGGCCAGCTCGCGGGCCTCCCTGACCAGCGCGTTCCCGGAGCTGTACTGCTCCCAGCAGCCGCGGTTGCCGCAGGGGCAGCGGTGGCCGCCGGGGACGACCTGCATGTGCCCGAACTCGCCGGCGACGCCGTACTTGCCGCGCTTGACCTGGCCGTCCTCGAGGATCGCGCCGCCGATGCCGGTGCCGAGCGTGATCATGACGAGGTGGTCCTCACCGCGGCCGGCGCCGAACCGCCACTCGGCCCAGGCGGCGGTGTTGGCGTCGTTGTCGACCAGGACCGGGACGGCGAGCCGGCCGGCGATGCGGTCGCGCAGCGGTTCGTTGCGCCAGGACAGGTGGGGGGCGAACAGCACGCGGTTGCGGTCGGCGTCGACCCAGCCGGCCGCGCCGATGCCGACGGCGTGCACGTCGTGCCGGTCGGAGAGGTCCAGGACCAGCTCGACGATCGTGTCCTCGACGACCTTGGGGCTCTTGGACTTGTCCGGGGTCTCCGTGCGGAGCTTCTCCAGGATGTTGCCGTCGGCGTCGACGACGCCCGCCATGACCTTCGTGCCGCCGATGTCGATGCCGACCGTGGGCACGCGGGGTGCCGTGAGGTGCGAGCGGCGTTCCCTCGTGCCCACGGTGCGCAGGACCGGGGCGCGGCGGGAGCCGATGGGGGCGGTGAAGTCGCGGTAGGTGCTCATCGGGTGCGATTGTGCCGCACGGCTCCGCCGGGTGCCGAATGGGACAGGGGGTGGCGTGATCGGTTCGTTGCCGGGTGCGGGTGCGTCGTGGTTACTCGCGCCGTTCCCCGCGCCCCTGGGTCCGTTGCAGCTCATGGCGTAGATCGTCCAGCTCGTTTCCGCCTGCCATCTGGCGTGTCAGCTCGTCCAGCGTGATGGCGTCCCGCTCGTGGTTGCCGACCATCGTGCCGCGCTTCAGAAGGACGAACCTGTCCCCCACCAGGTACGCGTGGTGCGGGTTGTGGGTGATGAGGACGACGCCGAGGCCCTGGTCGCGGGCCGCCGCCACGTATTTCAGGACCACGCCCGACTGCTTCACGCCCAGTGCCGCCGTCGGCTCGTCCAGCACCAGCACCTTCGCGCCGAAGTACACGGCGCGGGCGATGGCCACGCACTGGCGCTCGCCGCCGGAGAGGGTGCCGATGGGCTGGTCGACGTCGCGCAGGTCGATGCCCATGCGCAGCAGTTCCGCGTGGGTGGTGCGGCGCATGTGGTCGACGTCCATGCGCTTGAACGGGGCGACGCCCTTGCGCGGCTCGGAACCGAGGAAGAAGTTGCGCCAGACCGGCATGAGGGGGACGACGGCGAGGTCCTGGTAGACGGTGGCGATGCCGCGGTCCAGGGCCTCGCGCGGGGAGGAGAGGCGGGTCTCCTCGCCGTCCAGGCTCAGCGTGCCGCCGTCGTGCTGGTGCAGCCCGGAGATGATCTTGATGAGGGTGGACTTGCCCGCGCCGTTGTCGCCGAGCACGCAGGTGATCTCGCCGGCGCGGACCTCCAGGGACACGCCTTCGAGGGCGCGTACGTTGCCGTAGTTCTTGCTGACGCCGGACAGCTCGACGAGCGCCGTACGGTCTTCGTTCCGCGTCACTTGGTGGCCTCCGCGCGCTTGCGGACCCAGGCGTTGAGCAGGGTCGCGAGGAGCAGCATCGCTCCGAGGAAGAACTTGAACCAGTCGGGGTTCCACTCGGCGAAGACGATGCCCTTGCTGGTCATGCCGAAGATGAACGCGCCGACCGCCGAGCCGACGGCGCTGCCGTAGCCGCCGGTGATCAGGCAGCCGCCGATGACGGCCGCGATGATGTAGATCAGCTCGTTGCCGACGCCCTCGCCGGACTGGACGACGTCGTAGGAGAAGAGCAGGTGCTGGCCGGAGATCCAGGCGCCGAGGCCGACGCCCATGTAGAGGCCGATCTTGGTCCTGGTGACCGGGACGCCCACCGCGCGCGCGGCGTCCTTGTTGCCGCCGACCGCGAAGATCCAGTTGCCCGCGCGGGTGCGCAGCAGGATCCAGCTGGCGACGGCGACCAGGGCGAACCACCACAGGATGGTGACCTTGAAGCCGACGCCGCCGACGGTGATCGTGGAGGCGAAGACGTCGTGGGCGGAGGGGAAGCCCTCCATGTCGGCGATCGACTTGGTGGAGACGGTGCCGTCGATGAGCTTGGTGAAGCCCAGGTTCAGGCCGGTCAGCATGAGGAACGTGCCGAGCGTGATGATGAAGCTGGGGAGTTCGGTGCGGGTGAGCATGAAGCCGTTGAAGGCGCCGATGGCCAGGGTGACCAGGAGCGACACGCCGACGCCGACCCAGACGTTGGCGGTCATCTGGTAGCTGAACATCGACGACACCAGGGCCGAGGAGGTGACCATGACGCCCGCGGACAGGTCGAACTCGCCGCCGATCATCAGCAGCGCCACCGGGACGGCCATGATGCCGATCGTGGAGGCGGCGTAGAGCACCGTGCTGAGGCTGGAGGCGCGCAGGAAGCTGTCGGCGAGGAACGCGAAGAAGACGAAGACGGCGATCGCGCCGACGACGGAGCCCAGCTCGGGGCGGCCGAGGAGTCTCCGCAGCACAGAGGTGTGCAGAATCCTTTCGTCAGCCGCCTTCACCTGCGTGGCGTTCATCGCGTGCCCCGCTTCGTGTAGTCGGCCAGCGCGGCGGCGTCGTCCTTGGTGATGATCTGCGGGCCGGTGAGCACCGGCCGGCCGCCGCCGAGGACGTCGGCGTTGTACCGGTACAGCCACAGCAGGTCGACGGCCTCGTAGCCCTGGAGGTAGGGCTGCTGGTCGACGGCGAAGCCGAGGGTGCCGTCCTCGAGCCCGGCGGCCACCTTGGCGTTGAGGTCGAAGGTGTCGATCTCGGCCTTGCTGCCGGCGCCCTGCTTGGCCTTGACGGCGGTGTCGGCGTAGGGGGCGCCGAGGGTGACGACGGCGTCGACGGACTTGTCGGTCTGGAGCTTGGCCTCGATGGCGGACTGCACGTCGGGCATGCTGGTGCCGTTGACGTAGAGCCGCTGGACCTTGCCGTCGAAGGTCTTCTCGACGCCGTCGCAGCGCTGCTCGTGGCCGACGTTGCCCTGCTCGTGGAGCACGCAGATCGCCTGCTCGCGGCCCCGCTCGTTCAGCTCCTCGCCCACGGCCTCGCCCGCGATGGTCTCGTCCTGGCCGACGTGGGTGAGGGCGCCGAACTCCTTGGACTCCTCGGAACCGGAGTTCACCGTGATCACCGGGATGCCCGCCTTGTGCGCGCGGGCGAGGGCGGACTTCATCGCGTCGGGCTTGGCGAGCGTGACGATGATGCCGTCGACCTTCTTGTCGATGGCGGCATTCACGAGCTGCGCCTGCTGCTGGGCCTCGTCGTCGTGGGAGTACAGGAAGTTGATGTTGTCCTTGACCGCGGCCTGTTCGGCGCCGCTCTGGACGATGTCCCAGAAGGTGTCGCCGTCGCCCGAGTGGGTGATCATCGCGAAGGTCCAGCGGGGGGTGTTCACCGCCGCCCTGCCCTCGGCCGACGCGGCCTTGCGGGCGTCCTCGGCGCGCTTGCCGCCGGTACTGCTGCAGCCGGCCAGGGACACCGACAGTGCCCCTGCCAGCGCGATGCCCACCCATGTCCGAAACCGTGCCACGAGGCCGTGCCCTTCTTGCCGTGCTGTGCTGGTCGTGCTGTGCGTTGCGTGCGCGCCGGACACGGGAGGCCCGGCTGCCGGGTTCTGGAAA
This sequence comes from Streptomyces coelicoflavus, assembly GCF_045041415.1. NCBI lineage: Bacteria > Bacillati > Actinomycetota > Actinomycetes > Kitasatosporales > Streptomycetaceae > Streptomyces > Streptomyces coelicoflavus. The sequence continues at coordinate 1,380,800 of NZ_CP108218.1, forward strand.
CCCCAAACGCTCCATTGTCCGACACACAAGCGGAGCACGTGCCTCCGGGGATCGGCCGACGGTCACATTGTCCGGACATTGCGACGAACCCGCACGACGGAAGCCGCCGCCGGGAGCCTCGCCGGAGAACGCCGGACAGGAACCGCGTCAGGACCGCACGAGCAGCTGGAACTCGAAGGAGTAGCGGGACGGCCGGTAGGTGTGGGTACCGAACTCGACCGCGCGCCCCGTGTCGTCGAAGGTGGTCCGTTCCATGGTCAGCAGCGGCGCGCCCGCGTCCTCGCCGAGCCGTTCCGCCTCGCCGTCGGTGGCCGCGCGGGCGCCGATGGTCTGCCGGGCGCTGTGCAGGGTGATCCCGGCGGCCCGCATCAGCCGGTAGAGGCCGGTGGCCTCCAGCTGTCCGGTGTCCAGGTCGAGGAGGCCCGGCGGCAGGTAGTTGCACATGTACGCCATCGGCTCCCCGTGCGTCAGCCGCAGCCGTTCGACGCGGTGCACGTCGCTCTCCTCGGCCACGCCGAGCGCGGCGGCGACCTCCGCGGTCGCGGGGACGACGGTGTTGACCAGGACCTTCGTGGCCGGGCGCTGTCCGGCCGCCTCCAGGTCGTCGAAGAGGCTGCTGAGCTCCAGCGGGCGCCGGACCTTGCTGTGCACGACCTGGGTGCCGACTCCCCGGCGGCGCACCAGCAGGCCCTTGTCGACGAGCGACTGGATGGCCTGGCGGACGGTGGGCCGGGACAGACCGAGCCGCGCGGCCAGCTCGATCTCGTTGCCGAGCAGGCTGCCGGGGGTCAGCGCGCCGTGCTCGATCGACGCCTCCAGCTGCTGTGCGAGCTGGAAGTACAGCGGCACGGGGCTGCTGCGATCCACGCTGAGGTCCAGCGCCACGGTCGGGTCCACTTCTGGTTTCGGCACGCGCCGAGCGTAGCTCTGTGCGCAGGTGACGGGAAGTTGTGCGGTCCGATTGTCCGGACATACGGATTGACAGGGTGCGGGCTGTGAGCCCACTTTGTTTCCATGCGCATCGGGGTCATCGGTACGGGCCGCATCGGCACCGTTCACGCCAACACGCTCAGCCGCCACCGCGACGTCGGGTCCCTGATCCTCACGGACGCCGACCTCGGGCGGGCCCAGGACCTGGCCCACCGGCTGGGCGAGACGGCGGCGCCGGGAGTGGACGAGATCTTCCAGTGGGGCGTGGACGCGGTGGTGATCACCACGGCGACGCCGGCCCACGCGGAACTGATCGGCCGGGCGGCCCGCTCGGGGCTGCCGGTGTTCTGCGAGAAGCCGATCGCCCTCGACCTGCCCGGCACGTTACAGGCGATCGGCGAGGTGGAGGCCGCCGGGACGATCCTCCAGATGGGCTTCCAGCGCCGCTTCGACACCGGCTACACGGGGGCCCGGGAGGCGGTGCGGTCGGGGCGGCTCGGCCGGCTGCACACCGTACGGGCGGTGACGAGCGACCAGGCTCCGCCGCCGGCCGGGTACCTGCCGCAGTCCGGCGGGCTCTACCGGGACACCCTCATCCACGACTTCGACGTGCTGCGCTGGGTGACCGGACGGGAGGTCGTCGACGTGTACGCCGCCGGGTCCGACGCGGGCCCGCCGATGTTCCGCGCGGCGGACGACGTGGACACCGGCGCGGCCCTGCTCACCCTGGACGACGGCACGCTGGCCACGGTGACGGCGACGCGGCTGAACGGGGCGGGGTACGACGTCCGCATGGAGCTGGCCGGGGAGCTGGACCAGATCGTCGTGGGCCTGGACGACCGTACGCCGATCGCGTCCACCGAGCCGACCGGGCCGCCGGCCGCGGACAAGCCGTGGACGGGCTTCGTGGAGCGGTTCGGTCCCGCCTACGAGGCCGAGCTGACCACGTTCGTGCAGGTCGTGCGCGGTGAGCGGGCCAACCCCTGCGACGGGCGGGAGGCACTGCGGGCCCTGCGGATCGCGGAGGCCTGCGACATCTCCCGCCGCGAGCGCCGGCCCGTACGGCTGGCGGAGATCCCCGAGGCGCTCACCACCTAGCCGCCGGGGCGCCTCAGTAGTCGCGCCACTCGTCCAGAACGTATTCGAGCACCGCGGGGTCCATCAGGGTGCTCGGCCGTACGTCGGTGCGGCGGCGGTCGACGGGGAACACGGTGGCCGCCTTCAGCACCGCCTCGTCCAGGTAGCGCAGCTTCGGCGTGTCCGGGGCGAGCCGCAGCGGCGGGGCCTCGGTGCCGGGGGTGGCGAGGACGAAGCCCCAGTTGCCGAAGCTCGGCACGTCGATCTGGAACTCCGTCGTCGCGTACCCGGCCGTCTCGATGGTCTTGTCGATCGACCAGTAGGTCTTGGGGGCGAAGAAGGGGGATCCGCTCTGCACCATGACCTGGCCGTGCGGCGCCAGCACGCGGCGGAGCAGATCGTAGAACTCCACCGAGTACAGCTTCGCCAGCGACGCCGAGTCGGGGTCCGGGAAGTCGATGATCACCGCGTCGTACTGCTGCCGGGCCTCGCGCAGCCAGGTGAAGGCGTCCGCGTTGACCACCTTGGCCCGCGGGTCGTCCAGCGCACCGCGGTTGAGCTTGCGCAGCGGCTCGAAGGTGCGCGCCAACCGGGTCATCGCCGGGTCGAGTTCGACCAGGGTGACGTGCCGGACGTCCTGGTAGCGCAGCACCTCGCGCAGCGCGAGCCCGTCACCGCCGCCCATGATCAGCACGTTGGAGCGGCGGCCGGACAGCGCGGGGTGGACCAGCGACTCGTGGTAGCGGTACTCGTCGACCGAGCTGAACTGGAGGTCGCCGTTGAGGAAGAGCCGTACGTCGGGCTTCCCGGTGAAGGCGGTGGAGCGGGTGACCACGATGTCCTGGTACTGCGTGGTCTCGGAGTGGATGATCGGGTCCGCGTACATGTGCTGCCGCGCCGTCACCTCCAGGTCGTCCGCCAGCACGTACGTGGTACCGAGCGCGGCGAGCACCACGGTGACGCCGGCCAGCAGCCCGGCCTTGGCCAGCCGGCCCGTCTGGCGGCGGAAGATGAACACCACGACGATGACCCCGGCGACCGCGTTGACCACGCCGACCACCAGGGCGCCCTTCAACTGGCCGAAGGTCGGCAGCAGGAACAGCGGGAAGCACAGGCCGCCGACGAGGGCGCCGATGTAGTCGACGGCGAACATGTCGGCGACGGCACTGCTCGCCTCCTGCTTGCGGATGCGCTGGAGCAGTGTCATCAGCAGCGGTATCTCGGCGCCGATGAGCAGGCCCACCACCAGGGACACGACGATCATCGCGGGCATGTAGAGCTGGAGCCAGGCGAAGGCCGCGTACAGCATCAGGACGGACAGGCCGCCGACCAGCGCGAGCACGCCCTCCACCACCGCGAAGGCGACGACGGGACGGCGGCGCAGCGGTTTGGCGGCCAGCGAGCCCACACCCATCGCGAAGACCATCACGGAGATGACCACGGACGTCTGGAGCACCGAGTTGCCGATGAGGTAACTGCCCAGCGCGGTCAGGGCCAGTTCGTAGACGAGGCCGCAGGCGGCGCAGAGGAAGACGGCGAGCAGCAGCAGGAACCGCGCCCCCCGGGTGTGGCGGTCGGCCGGGGGGCGCGGGGGTGCCTCGGTGGAGCGGTCGTCCAGGGTGGAGCTCATGGGGGGGTGGTCCTCGTGGTGGTCCTGGGAGGGGGTGCTCCTAGGAGGGGTGCTCCTAGGAGAGGGCCGCGCCGACCATGGCGGCGGTGCCCAGGTACATGCCGGCCTGGACCCAGGCGGCGGGATGCGGGCGACGGTCGTCGCCGTCGTCGAGGGCCACCGCGCCCATCTGACCCGGCGTCAGCATGCCGAGGACGATGCCGACCAGCGTCATCACCAGCACCCCGGCCAGACCGTAGAGGAGCGTGCTGAACAGGCCGTACCCGAGGCCTTCTTCGGACTCGCTGGCCCGGATGGCCGACATGATGACCAGCCCGACCGCGACGGACTGGCTGCCGAGGAGCACGGCGGCGCCGCGGTTGCGGTCCCGCCACACCACGTGGAAGAGCTTGCCGGGTGTGACGAGGTCGAGGGCGACGAAGCCGACGGCCATCACCGCGAGGCCCACGACCCCGTAGAGCAGGGCCTGCCCGGCCGACTCGAAGATATCGGTCACTGCGTTGCCTTTCTGGAGGGCGACTGTGGAGGCGTGTGGGGAGGGCGTCGTCGGGTTCGGGGCGCGCCTGGCGTCACTTGCCGGAGCCGGGGCCGCCGCCGCGGAAGCTGCTGGGGTTGGGCCAGTAGGTGAGGTGCTGGTGGTGCCGGCGGTAGCCGTTGCGGTAGTCCTCGATCTCGATCGTGCTGCCGCTCCGGTACGGCGAGACGGTCACCATGTCGTCGCCGTAGCGCAGGAACTCCTTGCCGCCGCCGGACGCCCGGTCCAGGGCGTCGCGGTGGCCGTCGATCGCGTCGGCGACCTTGACCGGGGAGCTGTTCTTGTCGAGCCACCCGCTCCCGCCGGTGGTGTACGTCTTGCCGATCCAGCTGCGCGGGACGCCGTCCTCCCCGTCGCTGGAGCAGGCGGAGAGCAGGACCGTGACCAGCACGGCCGCCACCGCCCCGCGTAGGAGTCGGGTGCTGTTCATCGAGCCTCCAGCCGGCTGTGCGTCGATACGATGTGCCCGTCCTGCGGGTAGCTGTGCCAGGTGCGCCAGGCCAGTCCCGCGCCGGACCGCTCGTCGCACGCCTCGACGACGACCGCCGTCACCGCTTCCGGAGACCCGGGGAAGACCCCGCACAGGCTGTGCTCCGCGGCGTCCGCGCGGCTCAGGGCGTCCGCGACCCGGGCGCTGAACTCCTCGGGTCCGAGGCGTTCCGTGACGGCGCTGAAGTCGTACGTCCACCCCGCCGGCCGCCGGCTGTGCGTCGTCGGCAGTCCCCTGACCGCTTCCGGCAGGCACGCCACGGTCTCCCGTACCGGGCCCGCGAAGACCTGGTGGGACGCGCCGAGCAGCCTGAGTCGTACGGCGAGCCCTCCCACGAACACCTCACGTTCGGCAAGCGCCGGCCGTTCGGTCAGGTCCAGAGAGAAGCAGAGCTGATCCGCGGCCGTATCCAGGTAAGGGGCTTGCAGAGATACGGCGTGCATGCGGCTGCGGCCCCCCGGTCCGATAGTGCTACGAGCGGCGCTGAGTATGGCACATGAGTCAGCCGTGGCCGAAAGCGGCCCCCGCGCGGTCTCGTTGCCGCGGGCGTCGGCCAACAGCCCACTGCCCCGGTCCGGAAGGAGCGCCCTAGGACTCGTCGTCCCCGTACTCGTCCAGGAGCCCCGCGTCGTGGGTCAGCAGGGCGATCTGGACCCGGTTGTCGAGGTCGAGCCTGGCCAGGATGCGGGAGACGTGTGACTTGACCGTGGCGACGCTCATGTAGAGGTGCGCCGCGATGTCGGCGTTGGCCATGCCGCGGCCGACGGCGACGGCGACCTCGCGTTCGCGGTCGTTGAGGGCGTCCACGCGTGCCCGCGCGCGTGCGTGCCGTGCCTGCCGGGCACCGGGGGCGGTACCGGCCGCCTGCTCCATCAGCCGTCTGGTGACGGCGGGCGACAGGACCGGGTCGCCGGCCGCGACCCTGCGCACCGCGTCGAGGATCTCCGCGGGCGGGGTGTCCTTGAGGACGAACCCGGCGGCGCCGGCGCGCAGGGCGCGCAGCACCTGTTCGTCCGCGTGGAAGGTGGTGAGCACGACGACCTGGGGCGCGTCCGCACGGGCGCGCAGCCGCTCGGTCGCCGTGAGGCCGTCCACGCCCGGCATCCGGATGTCCATGAGGACGACGTCCGGGCGGGTGCGTTCGACGAGGGCACCCACCTCGTCCCCGTCGGCCGCCTCCCCGACGACCTCGACGTCCTCGGCGCCGCCCAGCATGAGGGCCAGTCCGGCCCGCACGAGCGGGTCGTCGTCGACGAGGGCGAGTCTGATCGCAGTCATGGGACCTACGTAATCACGTCCGCCGGGGCCGACTTCGCCGCCCCGGCGGCGTCCCCGGGCCACGGCGGCCGCCGGCCGCCGTCTTCACTCCCCCCACGGCAGCCTGGCCCGCACTTCGAAGCCGCCCTCGGGTGTGGGCCCGTGCTCCAGGGTGCCGCCCGCCAGCGTGGCGCGCTCGGTCAGGCCGATCAGGCCCTGCCCGGAGCCGGGTACGCGGGGCACCTCGCCGCGGGGCGGCGCGTTGCGCACCGACAGGGTGAGGCCGTCGCCCGGCGCTCCGGCGGCCGAGACGGTGACCTCGGTGCCGGGGGCGTGCTTGCGCGCGTTGGTCAGCGCCTCCTGGGCGATGCGGTACGCGGTGCGGCCGACGGAGGCGGGGACCGCGCCGGGATCGGGGACGCGCTCGGCGAGGGTGACCTTCATGCCCGCCTCGCGGGACTCGGCGACCAGCGCGTCGAGCGCCGCGAGCGTCGGCTGGGGGCGGCCTCCGTCGTCGGCGTCCGCCGCCCGCAGGACGCCGATGATCTCCCGCAGGTCCTGGAGGGCCTCGTGCGCGCTCTCCCGGATGACGCCGGCCGCCCGCGCGACCTCCTCCCGGGGCGCGTCGGGCCGGAACTCCAGGGCGCCCGCGTGCACGCTGAGGAGCGTGAGCCGGTGGGCGAGGACGTCGTGCATCTCGCGGGCGATGGCCTCCCTGGCCAGCCGCTGCGCCTGCTCGGCCCGCAGCCGCGCCTCGGCCTCGGCGTGCCGGGCACGGTCGCGCAGGCTGAGCAGGAGCTGGCGCTTGGAGCGGACCAGCAGGCCCCAGCCGAGCACCGTGACGCCGAGCAGCAGGGCGATGACGAGGGAGGCGAGGAAGGGCAGCCCGGGTTCCGGGCGCATCCAGTAGTACAGGGGCGCCACGGCGAGGCTGGCGCCGCCGATCCAGGCCACGTACCGGAAGGGCCGGTGCACGGCGAGCGTGAACAGGGCGACGAGGACAGCGCCGCCCGCGGTGGCGGAGACGAGGGAGACGGGCAGCATCGCGACGGCCAGCCCGACCGGCCACCGGCGCCGGAGCCAGACGGCGGCGCAGGCCAGGGCTCCGATCACCTGGTCCGCGACGGCCATGGCCGGTGAGAGGTCCGGCTCCTGGTCCAGCACGTCGGCGGCCAGCAGGCCGATGCCGACCGCGAGCAGGAAGCAGGCGAAGTCGACGGCCCAGTCGCGTGCGGTGCGCCGGGGCCGGCCGCCGGGCCGCCGGGGCTGCGGGTACAGGTCCTCGACCAGCGCCGCCGGCAGCACCCAGCGCCGCTTCGCGAAGGCCGGGGGCACCGTGGCCTGCTTGTCACTGTTCACAGTCGACAAATCTATGCGGGACGGGTGGCCGGGACGGCCGTTCGGCAGCGGCCGTCGACCGAAGTCGCGCGACCGGCGACTTTCGGCGCGCCGGGGCCCGTGCGACGCGCCTTCCGTCGGGCAGGGCTCGCCCCGCGGCCGATGTGTGTGGGGGGACCGCGGGGCGAGAGTCGGGATCATGAAGAAACTGCTGGAGTTCCTGGGATTCGTCACCGCGCTCCAAGGCGTGATGGGCCTGGTGCACGAGTTCACCGACTGGAACGTGGGTCTGGTGCGGCGGATCGGTTTCCTCGACGGCTACGAGGTCTACGCGAGCGTGGCCCTGCTCGCCCTCGGCGGCGCGCTGTTCGCCGCCGCCGAGAGCCGCGGGTCCGCGTGAACGGTCGCCTCAGCAGCCGTAGTCGACGAGGTCGAACGACGCGTAGTGGTCGGCCGTGTAGTAGTCCTCCTGGTTCTGCTCACCGGTGACGATCCGGCGGGCGCCCCGGGTGTCGGAGCCCGGGGTGATCACCGTGTACTCGTGGTAGTACCCGGAGGACTGGCCGGGGAGGATGCCCTCCCGGTTCTGGAAGACGGTCCCGTCCTGTTCGAAGGGGAAGGGGCCGCCCTGCTCGATCAGGTCGAGCGTGTCGTGGGCCTGGGAGGGGAGGTCGCCGTAGCAGATGTCGCCGACCGCCGTGGGGGTGGCGCCGGCCGTGGTCGCGGAGACGGTGCCGCCCACGAGGAGGGCGGACAGGACTGCGGCTGCTGCGCCGAGCCGAGCGGCGCGTGGGGGGAATCGCATGACTCATGATGACGCGCGTAGACACTGGCATGTCAATGACAAGGGCGTGGAGTTTCCCGGGACGTCATATGTGTTTTCCGCGTGTTCACGACATCGACGTCGTCCCCGGTGCGGGCACCCGGCCGCCGGTCAGGTCGACGTCCGTTCACCGCCAGCACGGGCCCGGCGGCCCGGCTGGGATGGACCCATGAACACGAACACGCACACGCACACGAACCCCCTGGTCCCCGCCCCGGCTCCGCTGGCCGGCCGTACCGCGCTGGTGACCGGCGGCAGCCGAGGCATCGGCGCGGCGACCGCCCTGCGGCTGGCCCGGGAGGGCGCGGACGTGGCCCTCACCTACGTGAACGGCAAGGACGCGGCGGAGGACGTCGTACGGGCCGTCGAGGCGCTGGGGCGCCGCGCGGTGGCGCTGCGGGCCGACTCCGCCGACGCCGAGGAGGCGGCGGGGGCGGTCGAGCGGGCCGCCACGGCACTCGGCGGCGGCCTCGACGTACTGGTCAACAACGTGGGGCTCGGGCTGCTCGGCCCGCTGGAGAGCCTCTCCCCCGCCGACGTCGACCGGCTGCTGGCGGTGAACGTCCGCGGTGTCTTCCTGGCCTCCCAGGCGGCCGCGGCCCGCATGACGGAGGGCGGACGGATCATCACCGTCGGCACCTGCATGACCCAGCGGGTGCCGGGACCCGGCGGCACGCTCTACGCGATGAGCAAGTCGGCGCTGATCGGGCTGACCAAGGCCCTGGCGAGGGAGCTGGGGCCGCGCGGGATCACGGCGAACATCGTGCACCCGGGGCCGATCGACACCGACATGAACCCGGCGGACGGCCCGTACGCGGACGGACAGGCGGCCCTGACGGCGCTGGGCCGCTTCGGCACGGCGGACGAGGTGGCCTCGACGGTGGCGTACCTGGCGACCGCCTCGTACGTCACGGGCGCGGAGTACGCGGTGGACGGCGGCCACGCCGCGTAACCGCCACCGCCGCGCAACCGCCACGCAGCCACCGCCGCGCAGCCGCCACCGGCGTACGCGCGGGGCGCACCGGTGCTGTCCTACCGGTGCGCCCCGCGGGTCGGTGTGGCGGCGGGTCAGCCGCCCAGCTCCTGGTGGCGGGCCGCGAGGTGGGCCGCGCCGTCCTCGGTCAGGGTGCCGAACAGGCGCAGGCGGGAGATGCCGCCGTCGGGGAAGATGTCCACGCGCGCGTGCGTGCCGACGGCCGCCTCCGGCAGGACGAAGCGGTGGTTGGTGTCGGGCTGCATGCGGGTGCGCGGGAGCACCTCGCGCCACTCTCCCTCGTCGCCGTCCTTGACGGAGACGGAGGCCCAGCCGGCGCTGTTGCCCTTCAGGTACGCCGTGTCGATCTCGACGGCGCGGATCTGCGAGCGGTCCACCAGGCGGTACTGGATCCAGTCGTTGCCCCGGTCGCGGCGGCGGCGGGTCTCCCAGCCGTCGTCCATCTTGCGGGAGCGGCCCGGCTGGATGGTGTTGGTGGCCGGTGAGTAGAAGAGGTTGGAGGCGTCCTCGACCTGGCCGCCGTTCTCCAGGGCGACCACGTCGAAGGTGCCGAGGGCGGTGAGCCACGCCGGGTCGGGCACGACCTCGCCGTACACGCGCAGGCGGGCGATGCCCCCGTCGGGGTGCTGCTTGAGGCGCAGATGCGTGAAGCGCTGCTCGGTGGAGACGGCGAAGCCGTTGGCGGCGTGGCCCCCGACCGGGGTGCGCGGGACGAGGGTCGTCCACTTCACGTCGTCGGCGAGCAGTTCCTCCGGGGTGGGGGAGCCGGCGACCGAGGCGCCCTCGACGGAGACGGCCTGCGGGTAGTTGCCGCGGAAGTGGGCGGTGTCGACGACGATGCCGCGGATCACGCCCGGGGCGCCGAGGCGGATCAGCGCCCAGTCGTGGTCCTCCTCGGTGGGCCAGGGCTGCTCGGCGGAGGCGCCGCGGCGGCGGCGGGTCTCCCAGCCGTCCATGACCTTGCCCTTGTGCCCGAAGTGCTCGGGGTCGAACTCGGCGGGCTCAGGCACCAGCAGGTTCTCGCGCTGGGCGAAGAACTCGTCGTTGGCGGCGACGACACCCGCGCCGAGCTGCCGGTCGGCAAGGTTGGCGTACTGGGTGAAGGGCAGGTCGGCGGTGCGGTAGTCCGCGTACGGGTCGCCGCCCCCGTAGGGGTTCGCGTCGCCGGTGAAGCTGGCCAACGAGGTGTTCTGCTGGGCCGTCACGGTGATCAGGTGTTCCTTTCGGGGCTGTTCGGGGGGTACTGGGTTCAGGGAGTGTCCGGGCACGTCAGGCCCGGTCGAGGAGCTGTCCCTTCGGGTCGGTGAACGCGCCGTCCGCCACGATGCGCTCGCCGCGCAGCCAGGTGGACTTCACGACGCCGTACAGGGTCTTGCCCGCGTACGCGGTGACGCGGTTGCGGTGCTGGAGGGCGGCCGGGTCGACGGTGAAGGTCTCGTCGGGGGCGAGGACGGCGAAGTCCGCGTCGTGGCCCGCCGCGATGGCGCCCTTGCGGGTGTCCAGCCCGACCAGGGCGGCCGTGCGCGTCGACATCCAGCGCACCACGTCCTCCAGGCCGTAACCGCGCTCGCGGGCCGAGGTCCACATGGCCGGCAGGCTGAGCTGGAGGCCGGCGATGCCGCCCCAGGCGGTGGCGAAGTCGTCGGTCTTGAGGTCGGCCGTGGAGGGCGAGTGGTCGGTGACGACGCAGTCGATCGTGCCCTCCGGCAGCGCCCGCCAGAGCAGGTCCTGGTTGGCGGCCTCGCGGATCGGCGGGCAGCACTTGAACTCGCTGGCCCCGTCCGGCACCTCCTCGGCGGTGAGCGTGAGGTAGTGCGGGCAGGTCTCGACCGTGACCTTCACACCGTCGGCGCGGGCCTCGGCGATCAGCGGCAGGGCGTCGCTGGAGGACAGGTGGAGCACGTGCACGCGCGCGTTGAACCGCTTGGCCTGCGCGAGGAGGGTGGCGATCGCGGTGTCCTCGGCGTCGCGCGGGCGGCTGGCGAGGAAATGGGTGTACTTGGGGCCGCCCTGCTGCGGGGCGGCGGCCAGGTGGTGCGGGTCCTCGGCGTGCACGATCAGCAGGCCGTCGAAGGCGGCGATCTCCGCCAGGGACCGGGCGAGCTGCTCCTGGTCGAGGTGCGGGAACTCGTCCACGCCGGACGGCGAAAGGAACGCCTTGAAGCCGAAGACCCCGGCCTCGTGCAGCGGGCGCAGGTCCTTGACGTTGTCCGGCAGCGCGCCGCCCCAGAAGCCGACGTCGATGTGCGCCTTGTCGGCGGCGACCTCGCGCTTGGTGCGCAGGTTCTCGACCGTGGTGGTCGGCGGGATGGAGTTGAGCGGCATGTCGACGAGGGTGGTGATGCCGCCGGCCGCCGCGGCGCGGGTGGCGGTCCAGAAGCCCTCCCACTCGGTGCGGCCCGGGTCGTTCACGTGCACGTGGGTGTCGACCAGGCCGGGCAGGACGACGTGGTCGCCGACGTCCTCCAGCCGGGCGCCCGCCGGGACGGGGGCGTCGTACGGGAGCACGGCCGTGATCTTCTCCCCGGTGACCGCGACGGACGCGGCGCGGGTCCCCTCGGGAGTGATGACGCGCGTCGAGCGCAGCACCAGTTCAGCTTCGGACACCCGGAACCCCTTCTCTGCCTCTGCTTGTCTGCCTCTGCCGACGTCTCTGCCGTCGAAATTCAACGTTCTGTTGAAGGAGTCTTCACTCCCGCTCCGAGGCCGTCAAGAGGCACCCTTTGTGCCGGCATGCCCAATGACCCCGCTCTGGACGTTTCCACAAAGCGGAATTAGAATTCCAGCAAGCAGAACGTAGCTACGTACAAGCCGGTAGTCAACCGGGTGCCGGGTACGCTTCTTTCCTCCCGCCAGCCCCGAAAGGAACGTGCCGTGCCGACGTCCAGCGCCAGCACCACCGACTCCGCCAGGTCCGCGACCGGTGGCGTCCAGTCCCTGGAGCGCGCCTTCGACCTGCTCGAACGGATGGCGGACGCGGGGGGCGAGGTCGGCCTGAGCGAGCTCTCGGCGAGCAGCGGGCTGCCCCTGCCGACCATCCACCGCCTGATGCGCACCCTCGTGGCCTGCGGATACGTACGCCAGCAGCCCAACCGCCGCTACGCCCTCGGCCCCCGCCTGATCCGCCTCGGCGAGTCCGCGGGGCGCCTGCTCGGCACCTGGGCGCGCCCGCACCTGGCCCGCCTGGTCGAGGAGACCGGCGAGACGGCGAACATGGCCCTGCTCGACGGGGACGAGATCGTGTACGTCGCCCAGGTGCCCTCGAAGCACTCGATGCGCATGTTCACCGAGGTGGGCCGGCGGGTGCTGCCGCACTCCACGGGCGTCGGCAAGGCCCTGCTCGCGGACTTCCCGGCGGACGAGGTGCGGGCCCTGCTGGGCCGTACCGGCATGCCGGCCGCGACCGACAAGACGATCACCACGCCGGACGGCTTCATCTCGGCGCTGGAGGAGGTGCGGCGCCAGGGGTACGCGATCGACGACAACGAGCAGGAGATCGGCGTGCGCTGCCTGGCCGTCTCGGTTCCGGACTCCCCCACCGCCGCGGCCATCTCGATCTCCGGCCCCGCGGGCCGCGTCACCGAGGCCGCGACCGACCGGATCGTGCCCCTGCTCCAGCAGGTGGCGGCGGAGCTGTCGGAGGCCCTGCTGACCTCGAACGGTTCGGCGAACGGCTCGAACGGCGGCCCGGTCGCCTGAGGCCCTCCCGCCTGCGCGGCGCTCAGCGGCGCGGCGGATCCCCGAACAGTTCCACGGCGTGACGGACCTCCGTCAGCCCCGGCTTGAGGGCGCTGACGGAGCCGATCGCACCGGCTATCAGCAGCAGGGAGCGGCGCAGCCGCGGCACCTCGGGGACGCCGTGGCCCGCCATCGCGGCGAGGTCGGCCAGTTCGTCCTCGGCGATCTGGCGGTCGGGGAAATCGGCGGTCAGCAGAGCGATTTGGCGGCGCAACCGGGACACCGCGGTCCGTAGCGCCACCACCCTCACGTCCTCGTCGCCGACCGTCACGCGCCTCTGCCCCAAGCTCCGCAACACAGCCCTCCCCGCCCTCCCCCTCGCGACCCCGTCGTGCGCGGGCCAGTAAACGCCACCCCACGCCGGACGCGCCACCGCGCGGACCGAAATTCAGTCTCCGGAAAGTTTCCGGAAATGTCCCGCGCGCCAAGGCGTTTGGCGGCCCGTCAGGTATGCAGGACGCATGACGGACAACGAGGCGCAGGCAGAAGAGCAGGTGGGGGGCCCGGTGGCGGGGCTGCTGCTGGCCGCCGGGGGCGGCCGGCGGCTCGGCGGCCGCCCCAAGGCGCTACTGGAACACCGCGGACACCCACTCGTCGAACACGTGGCCGACATGATGCCTACGGCCGGCTGCGCCCGCGTGCACGTCGTCCTGGGAGCGCGCGCCGAGGAGGTACGCGCGCGGGCGGCGCTCGACGGCTGCGTCCTCGTGGACAACCCCGACTGGGAACAGGGCATGGGCTCGTCCCTGCGGGCCGGGCTCCGCTCACTGGCCGGGACCGGGGCGCGGGCGGCGCTGGTCTGCCTCGTGGACCAGCCCGGCATCGGTGCGGAGGCGATGGCCCGGGTGCGCGCCGGACACCGGGACGAGACGTCGCTGGCCTCGGCGGCGTACGCGGGCGTGCGCGGGCATCCCGTACTGCTGGGCGCCGCGCACTGGACGGGGATCGCGGCGACCGCCACCGGGGACCGGGGTGCGCGCGCCTATCTGAGGGAACACGAGGCGGAGATCGCCCTCGTCGAGTGCGGGGACGTGGCCCGGCCCTATGACATCGACACCGAGGCGGACCTGGTCCACCTTGAGTGAGGAAGGTGGCACCGAGCGCCACCTTTCCTCGACCCGGAGAATCTCGACATCAACAAACCATTGAAGTTCCACGATGAGGAAACTACTATCCACTGACCAGAAGCACTCCGCTGCACGGCGAGTGCGTAATGCCCCATACGCACCCTCTGGCACCCGGTGCCACCGCTGAAGGAAGTGACAGCTCATGTCCGCACCAGCGCCGTCCACGCTGGCCATCGTCGACGCCGAGCCCCTGCCCCGGCAGGAGGAGGTCCTCACCGATGCGGCGCTCGCCTTCGTGGCCGAGCTGCACCGGCGGTTCACGCCCCGGCGTGACGAGCTCCTCGCCCGCCGTGCCGAGCGCCGCGCCGAGATCGCCCGCACCTCCACGCTCGACTTCCTCCCGGAGACCGCCGCCGTCCGCGCGGACGACTCCTGGAAGGTGGCCCCCGCTCCGGCCGCGCTGCAGGACCGCCGCGTCGAGATCACCGGCCCCACCGACCGCAAGATGACCATCAACGCCCTCAACTCGGGCGCGAAGGTGTGGCTCGCGGACTTCGAGGACGCCTCCGCGCCGACCTGGGAGAACGTGGTCCTCGGCCAGCTCAACCTGGCCTCGGCCTACACCCGCGCCATCGACTTCACCGACGAGCGCACCGGCAAGTCGTACGCCCTGCGCCCGGACGCCGAACTGGCGACGGTCGTCATGCGTCCCCGCGGCTGGCACCTCGACGAGCGCCACCTCCAGGTGGACGGCCGCCCGGTCCCCGGCGCCCTGGTCGACTTCGGCCTGTACTTCTTCCACAACGCCCAGCGCCTGCTCGACCTCGGCAAGGGCCCGTACTTCTACCTCCCGAAGACGGAGTCCCACCTGGAGGCCCGCCTCTGGAACGAGGTGTTCGTCTTCGCGCAGGACTACGTCGGCATCCCGCAGGGCACCGTCCGCGCCACCGTCCTGATCGAGACGATCACGGCCGCGTACGAGATGGAGGAGATCCTCTACGAACTGCGCGACCACGCCTCGGGACTCAACGCCGGCCGCTGGGACTACCTGTTCTCCATCGTCAAGAACTTCCGTGACGGCGGCGCCAAGTTCGTCCTGCCGGACCGCAACGCCGTGACGATGACCGCCCCGTTCATGCGGGCGTACACCGAACTCCTCGTCCGCACCTGCCACAAGCGCGGCGCGCACGCGATCGGCGGCATGGCGGCGTTCATCCCGTCCCGCCGGGACGCGGAGGTCAACAAGGTGGCCTTCGAGAAGGTCCGCGCCGACAAGGACCGCGAGGCCGGCGACGGCTTCGACGGCTCCTGGGTCGCCCACCCCGACCTGGTCCCGATCGCCATGGAGTCCTTCGACAAGGTCCTCGGCGACAAGCCCAACCAGAAGGACCGCCTGCGCGAGGACGTCGACGTCAAGGCCGCCGACCTGATCGCCGTCGACTCGCTCGACGCCAAGCCGACGTACGCGGGTCTGGTCAACGCGGTGCAGGTCGGCGTCCGTTACATCGAGGCGTGGCTGCGCGGCCTCGGCGCGGTCGCCATCTTCAACCTGATGGAGGACGCGGCCACCGCCGAGATCTCCCGCTCGCAGATCTGGCAGTGGATCAACGCGGAGGTGGTCCTGGACAACGGCGAGCAGGTCACCGCCGACCTGGCCCGCAAGGTCGCCGCCGAGGAACTGGCCAACATCCGCGGCGAGATCGGCGAGGAGGCCTTCGCGGCCGGCAACTGGCAGCAGGCCCACGACCTGCTGCTCACGGTGTCGCTCGACGAGGACTACGCCGACTTCCTGACGCTGCCGGCGTACGAGCAGCTGAAGGGCTGAAGCCGCACGCACCCGTCTGTGCCCCTGACGCCGAGCATCGGCATCAGGGGCACGGACGTGTGTCAGCCGAGGTGGACGGACCAGTCCTGCTCGGCGGGCGGCTTGCCGTGCAGGTCGGGGACGCGCTTGAGCCAGTCGGGCCGGCCCCGCTGGGTGCGCGCCGCGCGGGCGGCGTTCTCGGCGGCGAGTTCCTCGCGGCTCGGGAAGCCGGTGGGCAGCCACGCGTGGGAGGCGCGTACGCGCGCGTGCAGGTAGTCCACGTAGGCGGCCCGCACCTTCTCCGGCGTGTCGAGGTCGCCCTCGCAGGTCAGCCAGGCCTCCGGCACCCGCCCCACCACGTCGCGCAGCAGCTCCTCCGTCACCTTCGGCGCCAGCTCGGCGTCGGCGGCCGGGACGTCGGGCGCGTAGTGGCCGAGGGCGTGGTGGCGGAAGTCGTACGCCTTCTCGGGCGGTGAGGCGCCCCAGCGGTGGTGGAAGACGAGGGCCGCACCGTGGTCGATGAGCCACAGGCGCGGGGGCACGGTGCCGAGGGTGGGCCAGACCATGAGGTTGGAGCTGTGCACGGTGCGGTCGACGTTCACGGTGAGCGCGTCCAGCCAGACGACGCGCCCGGCCTCCCGCGCGTCCACCGGGAACACCTCGGCCAGCTCGGGCGTGAAGTCGGCGCCGCCCGACAGGTAGTCCATGCCGAGGTTCAGCCCCGCGCTGGCGTGCAGCAGCTCCCGCACCTCCTGGTGCGGTTCGGCGTCCGCGATCGCCGGGTCGAAGTGCGCGAGCACCAGCTCCGGCACCCGCAGCCCCAGCTCCCGGGCCAGTTCCCCGACGATCACCTCGGCGACCAGCGCCTTGCGGCCCTGCGCGGAGCCGGTGAACTTCAGGACGTAGGTGCCCAGGTCGTCGGCCTCGACGACGGCGGGCACGGAGCCGCCGGAGCGCAGGGGTTCGACGTAGCGGGTGGCCACGACCTCTTTCAACATCGCCTCGGGCATGGGGTGAGCATATGACCGGGGGCCCTGGCCGCTGTAGCGGGTTCTCGTCGTGGCCGGTCCGCGTCCACGAGCAGGAGCCCGCGCCCGTGCTCGCCCTCCGGCGCCGCTCCCCCGACTGTCGGACACGTCGAGCCGCAGCAGCACCTCGATGTCCCGCCCCGGCACCCGCCCGTGCGTCACGGCGTTCGCCGCCGGCTCGGCGACGAGCAGCGCGGCCGTGTCGGACACCGCCGAGCCGTACGGGACGCCCCACGCGTCCAGCTGGTACAGGGCGAGGTGCCGGGCGAGTCGTCTCCCCCGCGGCCTGGACCCGCTTCCTCACGTACACGACCGACGCCTGACACCGGGACAGGACCACTCCCGCCGTCAGCCGGCGGGGAAATAGTGACCGTTGTCCATGTCGGCGAGCAGGCCCGGCTGGGCGGGTTCCCAACCGAGGGTCCTGCGGGTGATGACGTTGGACGCCGGGTAGCTCTGGGTGACGATGTTCGTGAGGAACCCGAAGTAGCCAGGCGTCATCAGCGCGTCCGCGGGAACGCTCACGGCGGGCAGGCCCAGGCGGCTCGCGAGGGCCTCGGCGATGTCGCGGAACGGGATGCCCCCGTCCCCGACTGCGTGCCAGTACTTCCCGGCCGGCCCCTTCTCCAGCGCCAGGCGGAACAGGGTGGCGGCATCACGGACGTGCACGGCGTTCCACAGGTTCGCGCCGTCGCCGTGGTAGCCGACGAAGCCCTTTTCCTTGGCGAGCGCGATCAGCGTGGGGAGGAAGCCGGCCCGATCGGTCGTGCTGTGCGCGATGTTGGCGATCCGCACGACCGAGGATCGCACCCCCTGCTCGGCGAGGTCGACGACGGCCCTTTCCACGATGTTGCGGACCCGCAAAGTCCCCTTGTGCCCCTCGCCGACGGGGAGGGCCGGGTCCTCCTCGGTGACCGGCCGCCCCGGATTCCCTGGCGAGCCTATGCTTCCCGCCGTGACCAGCGGCTTTCCGGTTCCCGCGAGTGCTTCGCCGTACGCGAGCATGATCGGGAGCTCTGCGGCGGCCACGGCGTCCATCCCGCCGGAGGGCAGCAGGTCCTGTCTGTGGGCGACGTGGACGACGCCGTCGGAGTCCGAGGCCGCCTCCTTGAGCCCGTCGAGATCCTGGAGGTCGCCGCGACGCGTCTTCGCGCCGAGGGCGGACAAGGCCGCCGCGGAGGCGTCCGACCGGGCCAGGCCGGTGACCTCGTGCCCGGCGGCGAGGAGCTCGGAGATGATGCAGGAACCGGAGTGGCCGGTCCCCCCGGCGACGAATACGCGCATTCGGCTTTCCTTGCGGGAGTGGGTGAAAGGTCCTTTCGGGCCGGCAGGCGAATGGGCGCAATGCGGCACGAGAGACGGCGGTGGGGCTGTGCTCAGCGGAGAAGAGTGATACCGAGGGAGAAATCGGTGTGCTTGACGGAGTGGTTCATGAGGCCCAACTCCACGAGGGCGACGTTCTCCAGCGCCCGCGCCATGGCCAGTCCCCCGATGTCCCAGGGGCGCAGCCCCATGCCCGCGACGAACGCCGACACACGTGCCTTCGCCTGCGCGTCGTCACCTGCGACGAACACGTCCAGCGGACGGCCCTCGGCCGGGCCGGCCGCCAGAACGTGGGAGAACACGGTGTTGAACGCCTTGACGACGTGGGCGCCCTCGGGAGCCAGCCCGGCGATCTCCTGAGCACCGGAGCTGTCTTCGGGGACGACGAGTCCTTGCAGGTCGGGGGCGACGGGGTTGGTGATGTCGACGATGATCCTGCCGCGCAGCGCGTCCCCGTACTCCCTGACGACCTCCGCGGCGCCGGCGTACGGCGCGGCAAGGATCACGATGTCCCCGGCCGGGGCGGCCCCGGCCGTGCCGACCGTGGCGCCGTCGAGCGTGGCGGCCAGTTCCTCGGCCTTGACGCGGTCGCGGCCGATGATCTCGACGGCGTTGCCGCCGGCGAGCGCCCGCCCGGCCAAGGCACGGGCCATGTTTCCCACTCCGACAATGCTGATGCCGCTCATCGGTGTTCCTGCTTTCCGGGCTTCGGCCCTGGTGTCGAATTCCGGCGTCGAATTCCGTGTCGAATTCACGCGACGCCCTCAATTTCCCTGCTCTCAGGCTGCCATCGAGCGCGAGTCGGTGTCCAAGACCTCTTCGGGTCGCGGTGATAGCCTGGAGGTATCACCGGGCTGGGGGTTCCATGGATCTGGACCTGCGCAAGCTGCGTTACTTCGTCGCCGTGGCCGACCTGCTGCATTTCGGCCGCGCCGCGGAAGTGCTGCACATCGCCCAGCCCGTGCTCAGCCGGCAGATCCGCGCGCTCGAGCAGGATCTCGGCGCCTCGCTGTTCACCAGGGACCGCCACGGAGTGGAGTTGACGGACGCGGGCCGGCAACTGCTGGCCGACGCAGGTCCGCTGCTCGCCTCGACCGACGCGGTCCGCCGCCGGGTGTCGGCGGCCGCCGGCGGCAAGCGGCGGCTGATGGTCGGTTTCCGAGCGGGCGTCGCAGTGACCCCGGCGACCCGTGCCTTTGAGGAACGGCACCCGGACGTGGTCGTGGACGTGCAGCGGATCGAGGGGGACGACCAGGCCGCGATGCTGCTCGACGGCCGCATCGACGTCGGCTATGTGCGGCTGCCCATCGACGAGTCGGGTCTGCGCGTCACCCCGCTCTACGCCGAGCCCCGGGTGGCGGTACTGCCCGCGGGGCACCGGTTCGCCGGCAAGGCGGAGGTCACCGAGGCCGACCTGGCCGGCGAACGGCTGCTCTGGCACGGTGACCCGAGCACGCAGCCCTCCAAGTACCCGTTCCCCGACGCCGGGTACCCGGTGCGCGGGGTGGACGAGACGCTCGAGCATGTCGGGGCCGGACGGGGCATCTCCTTCCTGGCCCGTTCGGCGTCCGTGTTCTACACGCATCCGGACGTCGTCTATGTGCCCATCCCGGAGCTGGTGCCCGATCAGGTGTGTCTCGCCGTGGCGGCGTCGAACACCTCGCCTGTGGTGGACGACTTCGTCACCGCGGCTCGGTCGGCCGCCGGGATCACGGCGGAATGCGGGAACTACGAGATGTGGCAGCTCGGCGGCGATGCCGCATCGAGGCACGTTTGAGCGGACCCGGTACGGAGTGCCGGGTCAACTACTCGACGGCATGGACCTCGTCGCCGACGGCGGCACCGCCGCCGCCCGAGCCGCACCACACACACCAGCCACCGTCGGCCCGGTCGGGCGTCCGCCTTCCGCGCCCGTGTGTCAGGCGATGAGCACGATGGAGTCCCAGCCGCTCGCACCCACCGTGCTGCGGGCGCCGTCGGTCGGGTTCCCGGCCGTGTCGGTCCCGCCCGCGTAGAACATCAGCGTCCCGGTGCCCGAGTCGGTGGTGGTCCACATGTCGGCGACGCCGTTGCCGTCCGCGTCGGCCGCACCGGCGAGCAGGGGGCGGGTGGTCGTGTCGTACCCGTGGCCGTACTCGGTGCGGTCGTCGAAGCCGCCGCCCGGCAGGCCGCGGTAGAGCCACAGGCGCGCGTCCCCGGTGTCCCGGGCCAGCAGGTCGGGACGGCCGTCGCCGTCGGCGTCACCGGGGGCGGTGAGGGTCATGGCGTTCCAGCCCCTGCTGCCGATCTCGACGGGTGCCCGCACGCCGGGACGTGCCGCGGGGTCGCCCGCGTACAGCCAGAGCTTGTCGTCGTAGGTGGCGACCAGGTCGGGGTGGCCGTCGCCGGTGGCGTCGCCGACGCCGACGAAGCGGGCATCGGCGGGCAGCCCGGAACGGATCACCGTGGGCGAGGTCAGGGCCCCGTTCCCGGTGTTGGGGTAGACCCGCAGTTCACCGCCCACGCGTGCGACGACATCCTCGCGACCGTCGCCGGTGAAGTCACCGCGGTGGGTCACGGAGGTGTTGAGCCAGCCGCGGGTGCCGATGACGCGGTGCCCGCCGGTGACACCGCCGTTTCCGAGGCCGTCGTAGAGCCGGAGCCGGCCGGCCGTGTCGACGGCGACCAGGTCGGGACGCCCGTCACCCGTCATGTCACCCGGGACGGGGGCGCCGCGGAAGGTGCCGATGACGGGCGCGTGGTCGGAGTAGCCGCTCGGGGGGCCGCTGGTGGGCTCGTTCGGCGTCTGGTCCATGCGGGAGGTGTCGACCGCGCAGGACACGAACCGGGTGCCGTAGGAGGGGCGGGAGACGAGGAGGTGGTCGAGCTTGTGGTACGAGTGCTGCTGGGTGTCGCTGTTCCAGCCGTGGTACGTGTTGTCGTCGATGCAGCGCTCCATGGTGGACGTCAGGGGGCGCAGGGCGGCGGCGTCGGCATTGCGGTTGAGGTCGCCGCCGAGGATGGTGTCGCCGGGCGCGTGGGCGGCCAGGAACGCCTTGACGTTCCGGACCTGTCCGGCGGCGCGGGTCTCGTCGCCGGGCAGGAGGTGGGTGGTGCACGGAGTGGTGGCCCAGCCCTGCACCTTCACGCACAGGGCGGGGAGGGTCTGCTGGTCGGCACCGGCCGGCAGGGTGTTCTCGGCGAACGTGGCGGTGACGGTGCCCTTGACGGCGATGAGGACGCCCAGTTCCCCGGTGAGCCCGCCACGGCAGTCGGTGCGGCCGTCGGGGCGCGCGCCGACCGCGTGGCGGATCGACCAGGCGCTTCCCAGTTTCTGTTGCAGCAGGTCCATGTGACTGCCGGGCGCCTGCCCGCAGACCTCCTGGAGCATCACCACGTCCGCCTGCCGCTCGGCGACCACCTGGGCGAGCTGCTCGATCTTCTGCGCCGGTTCGTTGCGGTACGGGCAGTACCCGGCCTGGCCGCGCTGCCCGCCCGCCTCCCCGCAGATGTTCCAGGAGACAACGGTCAGTTCGGGCACCGAGACCGTCGGCGGCGCGCCGTCGGCCTGGGCCTGCTGCGGAAAGAGGGCGGCGAAAAGGGCCACCGCGGCCACTGCGTATTTCCTCAAGACTGTCCCCCCTGCACTAACCCGTAGCCCACGCGGCGGACGCCCCGGGGCTGTTGATCACGGCGTAAGCGTATGACGCCGGCCGAGCCCGTCACGCCGCCCCGCAGCGGTCGCGAAGGATCTCCGTACCGTCGCCGTCGAGGTCGTCGCAGTACACCGCGCGTCCCGTCATGGCCATCACCAGCGCGATGGTGGGGCCGGACACCGCGGGCCCGGAGCCGGTCGTGAACGGGCCGTCGACCGCGGTGAGTCGCAGGCCCTCGACGCGCTTCTTGGCGACGACCACCATGTCCGAGCCCCGGTAGTACTCGGCCACCCGTGTGACGACGTCGATCGGGTAGGCGTGGCGGATGCCCAGCGGGCGCCGTATGTCCTCGGCGTGCACGAGCGTCTCGCCCAGCATGGCGACGGCGGGCAGGGGCGGCTTGGTGGTGCTCGGGACGACGCGCCGGAACCGCTCCAGCGTTTCGGTGGGATCCGCCCCCATCTGCTCGGCCAGCCGCACGGCCACCTGCTTGTCGAAGTCGAACCGGCAGCGGATCACCCCGGCCAGCCACCGCACGGTGTTGAGACTCGCGCCCGCCGTGAGGTGGGCCAGTACCTCACGCACCGTCAGGCCGGTGCAGAGCGCGGGCGTTGCCCACTGCTCGTCGGTCAGCGCATCGAGGTCGGCCGCCAGCGCCGCCCGCTGAGTGTGGATCGAGGGCCAGACGCCGGCCCCCCGGCTGCGCTCCGCGGTCACTTCCGAGTCAGTCATGCGGGAAGTCTCCTCCACCTCAACAGGATTCCTCGACGTACGTGCGGGTCAGTGCGACCGCGCGGTCCAGCCAGCCGGCGATCAGGGCGACCTCGTCCGGTGTGTGGTCCGCCAGGGAGTCGGCGAGGAGCCGGTGGTAGGGGCCGAAGACCGCTCGCACCCGCTCGGCGGCGGCCGGGACGGCGACGACGTGGACCCGGCGCCGGTCGGCGGGGTCCGGTCGGCGGTGGACGAAGCCGCCGCGCTCCAGGCGGTTGAGGATGCCGGTCACCGCACCCGTCGTGACGTGCGCCCGCGTCGCCAGCTCACCGGCGGTGACCGGGGTGTCTCCGGCCTCCGCCACGTGGGCGAAGCAGACGAGGTCGGTGAGGCTCAGGCCCAGGTTCCGGGCGAACTCCTGCTGGCCGACGAGGCTCGCGGCCACGAGGTGGTCCAGCGAGCGGGCCACGTCCGAAGTCGAGGCGGCGGGGCGGGAATTGCCCTCCATTGCGGATCCCTTAGCGTGTGAGATAAATTCCTTACTTGCTAAGGCATCGTATCTCGGCGCCACCAGGGGGCGGGCACATGAGCGGACAGCACCACGACGAGGGGCACACCATCGCGGGATGGACCGGCACGGCCCTCGGCACGATGGGAACGGTCGTCACGGGGCTCGGCCTCGTCGGCTGGCGCCCGGGGCTGTGGGTGGGCCTGTTCCTCATCGTCGCGGCTGCACTGGCCACTTGGCTTCTGCACCTGGCCGGCTGGGGCAAGGGGCCCGGCATACGTGCCATGGACCAGCGGCCCGTCGGGGCGCGCGACCTCTCCGCGCGCGAGGGCCACGCGGACTGCCTCGGGTGCCGCCTCGCGGGCCGGGGCCGTCACTCCGGCGCCTCGCACAGCGGGTTGGGCAGCGGCCGGTAGCGGGCGTCCGCGCCGTCCGCGCCGGTCCAGCGGAGCAGGAGGTTGGTCTTGGCGGGGAGGGTGGGGGCGGCGAGCAGGGCGGGGATCTCGGGGAGGTCGTGGCGGGCCAGGGCACGGCGGACGGCGGGCCAGGGGTCGAGGCCGGGGTGGTGCTCGGTGAGGGCGGCGGCGATCTCGTACAGGTGGTTGACGACCAGGCAGTAGACCAGGCGTTCCCAGCCGGCCGCCCGGGGCGTGTCCGGCAGCAGCTTGACGCCCTCCGCGTCCCGGAAGAGGGCCTGTACCGGCATTCCGCCGGCGTCGACGGCGACCAGGGTGTTCTGGAGGTGCGCCTCGAGGACCACGCCGTCGTCGTCGAAGGCGGTCAGGACGGGCGGCACGACGGCGGCGAGGTACGCCTCCCACCAGGCACCGGGAGAGGTGGTGTCCTCGAGGGGGCTGCCCGCGAAGCCCTCCACGAGGGCGGCGGCGAGCAGCGGGGTGGCGCCCGGCAGGACGCGGCCCCGCAGTCCGTCGCGGACGACGACGGCCAGTTCCTCGAAGGCGAAGTCCGCGGTGCGGTAGCCGCGGTCGGCAAGCCAGGCCGCCGGGGGGCCGATGGCGTCGAAGGCCTCGGTCACGGCGGTGTCGGTGCGGCGCAGCCTCAGCAGGTCGTGCCGCCACAGCCGCCGGATGTCGTTGGTGATGCGCACGTCGAGGCTGAACTTGAGGAAGAGGTCGGGGTCGGGGGCGTACAGCGTGCGGATCGCGGCGGTCGGCCACACGAAGAAGCCGGTCGTGCCGAGGCGCAGGAGCCGGCCGTCGGCGAAGGCCGGGGCGAGGGTGCCCGCGGCCAGGTCGAGCTGCCAGGGGTGGGCCGGGAGCACCCGGTAGCCGGGCGGGGCCACGGCCAGGGCGTCCAGGGCCGCGGTGTCGCCCTCGTCGACGACCGTGTCCTCGCGCGCGGCGAGCAGCGTCAGCGGGAAACGGGCGTGGGCCTCGGGCGCGTACGGCAGCCAGCCCGCCTGCGGGCCGCCGCCGCGGGCCTTGGGGGCGGGGTGGTGGGTGTGGCCGGTGACGAGGGCCTGCTCGGAGCGCAGGTACGGGTCCGCGGGCGGGGTGGCCCGTGCGCGTACCGTCAGCAGCGCGGCGACCGCGTCCCGGCTGTCGGTCATCTCGATGGGCAGTTCGTGGTTGGGCAGGCCGGTGTGGCGGCGCAGTTCCTCGGCGACGAGCTTCACCAGTTCGGTGTGGCCGACCGGGTGCCAGCCGCCCACCGCCGTGCCGACCTCGGCCCCGGCGGGGCGGCGGCCGGGGCGGACCCGCAGCAGTCTGCCGCCGGGCAGCCGGTAGACCGGGCGGGGGCCCGGGTCCGGCAGGGGTTCGGCCACCTCGCGCAGCAGGCAGTTGAGCAGCGGCACCGCCGCGTAGGCGTCGGCGCGTTCGGCCGCGCTCTGCGGGGCGGCGTCGGCGCCGATGTGCGGGGGGAGGAAATCCACGCGTTCCACTCGTTCCCTACGGTCTGTCCATGGCGGAGAGGCGGAGACGATCAGTATGTCTGGCGTCGTCGCTGTGCCGTGTCGTGCCGTGTCCTCCCAGTCGTATCCGACTCGTACCCGACTCGTACCCGAGGAGCCCGCCCGTGCATCGTTCTTCCACCGCCGAGGCCGGGGTCGCCCGCGAACTGGCGGCCGTGCGTTCCGGCCTGCTCCCGGGCCTCACCGCCGAGCTGCCCGGCGCCCGCGCGGCCGTGCTGACCCGGCTGTGGCGTGCCCTCGCCTTCGAACCGCTGCCGTGGATCGAGGGGCGGGAGCGGTCCGGGGACGGGCTCGTCCTGCGCCTGAGGGACGGACGCCGGCTGACCGGTCCGGCCGCCGACCCGTACCGCACGGACGCGTACGTCGCGGTCGTACGGCTGGACGAGGCCGCGTACGACGACCCGGAGCGGCTGATGACCGACCTCGCCGTACCGCACTCGGCGGAGTTCGCCGCCGAACTCGGGCACAGCGCGGCGTCGTTGGCGTTGTCGCGGGCGGCGCAGCCCAGGACGGCGGCGGCCGGGGCAGCGGGGGCGCGGGAAGATCACCCGGACGAGTGGCCGGACGACGCGTGGCCGGACAGCGACTGGAGCTGGGAGCGGCGGGTCGTCGACGGGCATCCGTACCACCCCGGCTGCCGTGCGCGGCCGGGCTTCTCGGTGGCGGAGCAGCTCGCGTACGGGCCCGAGCACGGGCCGGTGGTGGGCCTTGGCCTGGTGCCGGTCCCGGCGGCGGAGTGCCTGGTGACGGGGGTGTGGCCGGGGGAGCTGCGGGACGGGGCCCGGCTGCTGGTCCCGGTGCATCCGTGGCAGGCCGCGCATGTGCTCAGGACGCCCTGCGTGCCGGGTCCGGCCGCTCATCCGCTGATGTCCCTGCGGACCCTCGCCGTGCCGGGACCGGTGCACGTCAAGACGGCGCTGAGTGCTCGGCTGACGTCCTCGGTGCGGGACATCTCGGTCGCCTCTGTCGCCGCTTCGGCGGACCTGTCGTCGTTCGGGGAGGCGCTGGCGGCCCGCATGGACGGCCTGCTCCACGTGACCCGCACGCTGGGCGCGGCCACCGCCCACTCCCCCGACCTGGCCGCCGTCCTGCGCGAGTCGCCGCGGGTGTACGCCGCCCCGGGCGAGCACGTCGTCCCGGTGGCCGCTCTCGCGACCACCGAACTTCCCTACTCGCCCGCGTGGTTGGCGTCCTTCGCCCGGCTCGCCCTCGTCGTCGGGCTGCGCGCGCTGGAGCTGGGCGTGGCTCTGGAGGCGCACGGCCAGAACCTCCTCGTCGTGCTGTCCCCCACGGGCGAGCCGCTGCGCCTGGTCTACCGCGACCTGGCCGACATCCGTGTCTCCCCGTCCCGGCTGGCCCGGCACGGCATCGCCGTGTCCGGCCTTCCCGCCCGGGTACTCACCGACGAACCCGCGGCGCTGCGCCGGAAGTTGTTCGGCTCGCTGGTGGGCGGCGCACTGGCCGCGACGGCCGGCTCGGGACCGGCGCTGCGGAAGGCCCTGGAGGCGGTGCTGCCCGAACTTCCGCGCACCGAGGACCTCGTGGCCCTGCGCGAGGAGCCGCTGCCGGTGAAGGCGCTGACGCTGATGCGGACTTCACCGGCGGGGCCGGGTGATCTGTGGGCAGAGCTGCCCAATCCCCTGCGGGGCGGGTGAAGTCGCAGCGTCGGGGCGGGTGAAGTCTCGCCGCCGTGGCGGGTGAAGTCGAGGCATCGGCACGGTCTCGTTTTGGAACGCGGCGCCCCTGATCAATAGGATCCGCCGATGATCACAAGAACACGGCTGGCGGCGGGTGCCTGTGCCCTGCTCGCCGCGCTGGCGGCGGGGATGGCGTTCCCGGCCGGGGCGGTCGCCGGTGAACCCACGGGTGAGGACGCGCCGAAGGTCGACCTCGTGCTCGACGTCAGCGGTTCGATGCGGACGCGGGACATCGACGGCGGCACGCGCATGGCCGCGGCGAAGCAGGCGTTCAACGAGGTGCTCGACGCGACGCCGGAAGAGGTGCAACTGGGCATCCGCACGCTGGGTGCCGACTACCCCGGCGACGACCGGAAGACCGGCTGCAAGGACACCGCGCAGCTCTACCCGGTGGGCCCGCTGGACCGCACCGAGGCGAAGACGGCGGTGGCGACCCTCTCGCCCACCGGCTGGACGCCGATCGGCCCCGCGCTGCTGAAGGCGGCCGACGACCTCGAGGGCGGCAACGGCTCCAAGCGCATCGTGCTGATCAGCGACGGCGAGGACACCTGCGCCCCGCTCGACCCGTGCGAGGTGGCCCGCGAGATCTCCGCCAAGGGCATCGGGGTCACGATCGACACCCTGGGCCTGGTCCCCAACACGAAGCTGCGCAAGCAGCTCAGCTGCATCGCCGAGGCGACCGGCGGCACGTACACCTCGGTCGAGCACACCGACGAACTGACCGACAAGGTCAACCAGTTGGTGGACCGCGCGGCCGACCCGGTGGTGACGCCGGTGGCCACCGAGGGTGCGGACGCGTGCGCGAAGGCGCCGACGCTCAAGTCGGGGCTGTACACCGACCGCGAGGAGTTCGGGCAGCAGCGCTGGTACCGCGTGGACGTGGAGCCGGGCCAGGAACTGCGCGCCTCCGTGAGCGTGGGCGCCGACCGGGCCGTGAACCCGTCCTACGGGGTGCTGCTGCGCGCGGTGACCGTGCACGGCCGGGAGATCGTGCGCGGCGAGGCGGCGGGCAACGGCCGTACCGACGTGCTCTCGACGGGTCTGCGCTACCCGAAGGCGGAGAGTGACGAGGAGGACGCCCCGGCCGAGGCCGTGTGCCTCCAGGTCACCAACTCCTTCTCGGTGGCCTCCGGTGTGAAGACCACGCCGGGTCTGCCGCTGGAGCTCACCGTCGACGTCGTGGACGGTCCGGGCGACTCCGACGACGTGGCCGCCTTCGGCCTCGGGCGCGGCTGGTGGCTGCTCGGCCTGCTGGTGCTGGTCGGCTTCGTCGCCGGTCTGCTGTGGGGCTGGCTCTCGCGCTGGCGGTTCGCGGTCTGGAGGACCAACTGATGCGTTTCACCCGAGCGTTGACCGCGGCCTTCGTGCTGCTCGGCCTCGCCGCGGCGCCCGCGGCGGCCGACTCCTCGCCTTCCGCGAGTCCGTCCGAGGGCGGTGACGCGCCGACCTCGGCGGGGACGTCCTTCCGTACGGCGGCCGAGTTCGAGCAGGGACAGGTCGCCACGGCCGACGGCGCCGCCGGCGACTACCTGTACTGGTCGTTCCCCGCCGACGCGGAACAGCGTCCCACCGTGAAGGCCACGGTGAAGCTGCCCGAGACGCACGCCGCCCAGACCTGGCGGATCGACGTGTACGACGGGCTGCGCCGCCGCCAGGCCTGCCAGTGGGGCGCCCAGACCCGCACCGCGGACGCGGGCACCTCCTCCCTGGAGCTGGCCTGCGTCCTGCGCACCGTGCGCGCCTGGTCCGAGCCGTGGGCCAACGACCCGCTGCCGGGCACGTACTACCTCCGGCTGACGGCGGTGAACGTGCCGGCCTCCGACCTCGGCGTGCCGGTCTCCGCCGAGGTCCGGGTGGAGTCGAAGGACGTCGGCGGCGCCGCGGCGGTGGACGGTTCGCTGGCCGAGCCGCTGGTGCCGGGCATCGCGGTGACGTCCGGTGCCGACCAGGGCGACGAGGACGAGAAGAGCGCCGTCCTGTCCGCCATCGAGCCGGAGGACGGCTGGTCGTCGGGCTGGTGGTCGGACCGCTGGGTGTGGAGCGGGATCGGGGCCGTGCTGGCCGCGCTCGCGGGCATCGGCGGTTACGCGCTGACCCGCGGTTCGGGACGGCCGTCCCGGGTGCCGCCGGGCGCCTGACCTCTCCGACCTCTCCGACCTCTCCTCAGAAGGCCCGCCCGCGGCGGGCCTTCTGCCGTTTCACCCTCCCGCAGCGCTCTTCAGCCCTCCCGCAGCGCCTTTCACCCCTCCCGCAGCGCCTTGGCCGCCGGACCGTCGCCGGTGACCTCGACGCGGCCGTCGCGCACCGCGTCCCGCAGGCCGGTCTCGCCGCGCCCGAGGGCCACGCACGTCACCGCGTCCAGCACGAGCCGGGCGTCGGGTTCCCCGGGCGCGGGCCCGTCGCCGTACACGGGACCGCCCGCACCGTGCGCACGGTCGTCGGCGTACAGGTGGAAGTCGCCCTCCTCCAGCCGCACTTCGACCAGTCCCTCCGCCGCCCCGGCCGCCCGCAGGGCCCGCAGCAGCGGCAGCGCGAACCAGTGCGCCCGTACGGCGTCCGTGGGCCGCCGCTCCCCCAGCTCGCCCGCGCCCCACGCGCCGAGCGCCTCCAGCACGGGCAGCAGACCGCGTCCCCGCGCGGTGAGTTCGTAGACGTACGCCGCGCCGGGCGGGGGCAGCCGGCGCCTGGTCGTCAGCCCGTCGCGCTCCATGTCCTTGAGCCGCGAGGCGAGTACGTCCGTGCTGACGCCGGGGAGGTCGGCGTGCAGGTCGGTGTAGCGCCTCGGACCGGCGAGCAGCTCCCGGACGATCAGCAGGGTCCAGCGGTCGCCGACGGCGTCGAGGGCGCGGGCGGCGGAACAGTACTGGTCGTAGCTACGGCGAGGACGTGGTGACATGCGACGCAGTGTAGACAAGTTGTTGGACTTTCCAAGCTGCTACTTGGTAAAACCAAGCAACACCAGATTCCGGAGGGGAAGCCGCGCATGGAGTTCCGGCAGTCGAACAAGCTCAGCGAGGTCTGTTACGAGATCCGCGGCCCGGTCATCGAGCAGGCCAACGCGCTGGAGGAGGCGGGCCACAGCGTCCTGCGCCTCAACACCGGCAACCCGGCCCTCTTCGGCTTCGAGGCGCCGGAGGAGATCGTCCAGGACATGATCCGGATGCTGCCGCAGGCGCACGGCTACACGGACTCGCGCGGCATCCTCTCCGCCCGCCGGGCCGTCGCCCAGCGCTACCAGGCGCTCGGCCTGGAGGTCGACGTGGACGACGTCTACCTGGGCAACGGCGTCTCCGAGCTGATCTCCATGGCCGTACAGGCCCTGCTCGAGGACGGCGACGAGGTCCTGATCCCCGCCCCCGACTTCCCCCTCTGGACGGCGGTGACCACCCTCGCGGGCGGCAAGGCGGTGCACTACCTCTGCGACGAGCAGGCGGAGTGGTACCCGGACCTGGCCGACATGGAGTCGAAGATCACCGACCGCACCAAGGCGGTCGTCGTCATCAACCCCAACAACCCCACCGGCGCCGTCTACCCCAAGGAGATCGTCGAGGGCATCCTCGACCTCGCCCGCCGGCACGGCCTGATGGTCCTCGCCGACGAGATCTACGACCAGATCCTGTACGACGACGCCGTGCACCACTCGGCCGCGTCCCTCGCCCCCGACCTGGTCGTCCTCACCTTCTGCGGCCTGTCCAAGACCTACCGGGTGGCGGGCTTCCGCTCGGGCTGGCTGGTGGTGACGGGGCCGAAGCAGCACGCCAGGGACTATCTGGAGGGCCTGACCATGCTGGCCTCCATGCGCCTGTGCGCCAACGCGCCCGCCCAGTACGCCATCCAGGCCGCGCTCGGCGGCCGCCAGTCCATCCGCGAGCTGACGGCACCCGGCGGGCGGCTGCGCGAACAGCGGGACGTGGTCTGGGAAAAGCTGAACGAGATCCCCGGCGTCAGCTGCGTCAAGCCGAAGGGCGCGCTGTACGCCTTCCCGCGCATCGACCCGGCCGTCCACAGGATCCACGACGACGAGCGCTTCGTCCTGGACCTGCTACTCAGGGAGAAGATCCAGGTGGTGCAGGGAACGGGCTTCAACTGGCCCTCCCCCGACCACTTCCGCATCCTGACACTGCCGCACGCGGAGGACCTGGAGGCGGCGATCGGGCGCATCGGGCGCTTCCTGAGCGGCTACCGGCAGTAGGCGACAGACGCCGGGAAGCGGCCGGGACGACGGACCCGCCGTAGCCTGGTGGCATGGGTGATCTTTTTCTGGTCCGGCACGGTGAGACCGAGTGGTCGCGCTCGGGGCGGCACACCGGGCTGACGGACGTCCCGCTGACCGAGAAGGGGCGGGAGCAGGCGCGGAGCCTGGTGCCGCTGATCCGGTCGCACCGGATCGGGGCCGCCTTCGTCAGCCCCTTCCAGCGGGCCCGGGAGACGGCCGAGCTGATCGGGCTGCACGAGGTGCGCATCGAGCCGGACCTGCACGAGTGGGACTACGGCGGCTACGAGGGGATCACGACCGTCGAGATCCACCGGAGCCGGCCGGACTGGTTCCTGTTCACGGACGGGGTCGCGCCCGGACCGCCGGACCACCCCGGGGAGACGCCCGAGCAGGTGGGCGAGCGGGCCGACCGGGTGCTGGCCACGGTGGAGGCGGCCTTCGCCAACACCGAGGGGTGCGTGGTGCTGGTGGCGCACGGGCACTTCCTGCGGGTGCTGACCGCCCGGCACCTGGGCCTGCCGGCATCCCACGGGTCGCTGTTCCAGTTGGGCA
Source organism: Streptomyces coelicoflavus (assembly GCF_045041415.1). Lineage (NCBI taxonomy): Bacteria > Bacillati > Actinomycetota > Actinomycetes > Kitasatosporales > Streptomycetaceae > Streptomyces > Streptomyces coelicoflavus. Next base: position 1,412,086 of record NZ_CP108218.1, read on the forward strand.
CGGGCACGCTGTGCCGGCTGGGTACCGAGCACGGGCGGCCGGTGATCGCCGCCTGGAATGTCAGACCTCCGTCGTAGTCTTCGAAGGCGTGACCGATGGGGGAAGGAGGGACGCCGTGGCTCTGTCGCCCACTGCCGCGCAGCGGCGTGTCATCGCCGCGGCCGATCCCGCCACCGGGCGCCTGAAGGGTACGGACGCCCAGCTCGCGGCGCTGGTGAAGCGCGGGCTCGCCTTCCGGCATCCGCGGCCGCCGCACGACCACTTCCTGACCCCGGCCGGGCACCGGATACGGGAGGTGGGCGGCGAGCCGGACGGAGTGGCGGTGGCGCCCGAGCCGCCCGTCGCACCGGACGCCGGGGGTGTGTTCGCCGCGCGGGTCGGCGGCGAGGAGGCCGCGCCGGGCGATACCGGCCCCGCACGGCTGCGGGAGGTGCGCGGTGCCTGGCAGGGGCTGCTGGAGCTGCGCCGGATGACGCACGCCGACGGGAGCACCGACCGGCCGTGCGCCTGGGAGCGGACGCACCTGGTGCGGGCCGCCGCGCTCGCCCTGGAGGCGGCCGGGCACCGCCCCGCGGGCCCGGACGGCGGGGACGGGTACCGGGTGCGGGCGACGCCGCAGCCGGAGGCCGTCGCCGTGTACGAGCCGGACGGCACCGCGCTGCGGGGCTGCGCGGCGACGCTGGAGCGGGCGGGCTGGCACGTCGGGGAGCACACCGAGCCGCGTACGCGGGCCCGTTACCTGCTGGCCTCCCCGCGGAAGGTGTGACGCCCGCATGTCAGGATCGGTCCGTTCCTACAGGTGCGAAGAGAGGCAGCAGCGGTGAGCGAGCCGTTTTCCGTCCCGGTGACCGTCCGCGGGTACGAGACCGACACCCAGGGCCATCTGAACCAGTCCGTGTACCTGAACTACGCGGAGCACGCCCGCTGGTCGCTGCTCCGGGCGGCCGGGATCAGCCAGGCCGGGCTGGTCGCGAGCGGGGTCGGACCGGTGGCCCTGGAGACGACCATCCGGTACCGCCGGGAGCTGCTCGCGGGTGACGAGGTCACGGTGAGCTGCGTGTTCGAGTGGGGCGGGGGCAAGACCTTCCGGATCCGCCAGGTCGTCACCAAGGCCGACGGCACCGTCGCCGCCGAGATCGACGCCGTCGGCGGGCTGATGGACCTGAGCGAGCGCAGGCTGGTGCCGGACCCGAGGCAGCGCTTCAAGGAACTGGCGGCGGAGCCGGAGCTGTTCGGGCTCTAGCCACGGCCCCGCCGACCGGTCCCCGGTGTCACGGCATCGCCGCCGCCCGGGACGCCTCGGTGATCTCGTCGCCCGCCTCCATCGGGTGGGTGACGTCCTCCGCCTCGCGTTCCCGGCCGCCGATGTGGTTGAAGACCAGGTTGAGCAGGACGGCGGCCACACAGCCGGTCGAGATGCCCGAGTCGAGGATGATCCGCGCGTTCTCCGGGAACGCGTGGTAGAACTCCGGCGCGGCGATCGGGATGATGCCGACGGCCAGCGAGACCGCCACGATCAGGACGTTGTTGTCCTTGTCCAGGCTCGCCCGGACCAGGGTCTGGATGCCGCTGGCGGCGACGGAGCCGAAGAGGACCACGCCGGCGCCGCCCAGGACCGGACGCGGGACGACGGCGATCAGCGACGCGGCCATCGGGCACAGGCCCATCAGGACCAGGAAGCCGCCGCCGACCGCGACGACGTAGCGGCTGCGGATCTTCGTCATGGCGACCAGGCCGATGTTCTGGGCGAAGGCGCTGCACATGAAGCCGTTGAAGAACGGGCTGAGGGCGGAGCCCAGTGTGTCGGCGCGCAGGCCGGCCGCGATGGTCTTCTCGTCGGCCGGGCGCTCCACGATCTCGCCGAGGGCGAGCATGTCGGCCGTGGACTCGGTCATCGAGACCACCATCACCACGCACATGGACAGGATCGCGGCGATCTGGAACTGCGGGGCGCCGAAGTGGAAGGGGGTGGGGAAGCCGACGATGTCCGCGTCCGCGACCGGGCCGAAGTCCGTGACGCCGAACGGGATCGCGATGAGCGTGCCCGCGACCAGACCGAGCAGCACGGCGATCTGCTTGACGAAGCCGCGGGTGAAGCGGCGCAGGACCAGGACGATGACGAGGGTGAGGGCGGCCAGGCCCAGGTTGGTCGCCGAGCCGTAGTCGTCCGCCGCCGGAGCGGGACCCTGCGCCCAGCCGAAGGCCACCGGGAGCAGGGATATGCCGATCAGGGTGATGACGGTGCCGGTGACGACCGGCGGGAAGAAGCGGATCGCCTTGCTGAAGAAGGGGGCCGCGAGGAAACCGAGGAGTCCGGCGACGATGACCGCGCCGAAGATGATCGGCAGGGCGTCGGACTTGTCGTCGGTGGAGGCGACGACCGCGGTCATGGGGGCGACACCGGCGAAGGTGACGCCGTTGACGAAGGGCAGCCGGGCTCCGATCTTCCAGATGCCCAGGGTCTGGAGGAAGGTCGCCAGGCCCGCGGTGAACAGGCAGGCGCCGGTGAGGAAGGTCAGCTCGGTGGCGCTCAGGCCGATGGCCGCGCCGACGATCAGGGGCGGGGCGACGACCCCGGCGTACATGGCGGCCACGTGTTGCAGGCCGGTCGTCGCCATCTTCAGTGGCGGGAGTTTCTCGTCAACAGGGTGGTCGGCCACGGCGGCGTTCCTCCGGTCGGTTACACGTCGGCTCTGACGTGGGTGTCAGGGAGGTGGTGCGGGTGGTGGTCGTGCGGGACCGGGACGGACCGTTCGGGGGAACGGGCGACCGCTCCGGGGCGTGCGCGCAGGGGCGCACACCCCGGAGTAGGCCACCGTGGACCCCGCTCGGGTCCACGGTTACCGGCCGGGAGCCGTCCCTCCCGGCCGGAGATCAAGTGGTGTTCTGCTGTGCGGTGTTCGGCTCAGCCCTCGGCGGCGGCGATCCGCGCCAGGCGTCGTGCCTCGTCCCGGGTGGAGCGGGCGACGGCGTCCTCGTCGACGGTGAGCAGCCTGCCGTTCTCGACGATCTGCCGGCCGTTCACGAACGACGCGGTGACCGGTGCGGGGGCGCCGAGGACCAGGGCGGTCACCGGGTCGGCGATGGAGGAGTGGGCGAGGGTGTCCATCCGCCACAGCACCAGGTCGGCGAGCTTGCCCGCCTCCAGGGAGCCGGTCTCGGCGGCCCGGCCGAGGACCCGGGCACCGCCGTGGGTGCCCAGGCGCAGCGCCCTGCGGGCGTTCAGCGCGGCCTCGCGGTGGGCGCCGAGACGGTTGATCAGCAGGGCGTTGCGCAGTTCGGTGTGGAGCTCGCCGGACTCGTTCGAGGCGGTGCCGTCGACGCCGAGGCCGACCGGGACGCCGGCGGCGAGCAGGTCGGGGACCCGGGCGATGCCGGCGGCCAGGCGGGCGTTGGAGGAGGGGCAGTGGGCGACGCCGGTGCCGGTGCGGGCGAAGGCGGCGACGTCGGAGTCGTTCATGTGGACGCAGTGCGCCATCCACACGTCGTCGCCGAGCCAGCCGGTGGACTCGAAGTAGTCGGTGGGGCCCATGCCGAACAGCTCGTGGCAGAACTTCTCCTCCTCCACGGTCTCCGAGCCGTGGGTGTGCAGCCGCACGCCGAGCCGGCGGGCCAGCTCGGCTCCCTGGCGCATCAGTTCGGTGGAGACGGAGAAGGGCGAGCAGGGGGCGACGGCGACCTGGGTCATCGCGTCGAAGGAGGGGTCGTGGTGCTCCCGGACGGTGGCCTCGGTGGCGGCGAGCGCGTCGTCCAGGCTCTCCACCGCGAAGTCGGGCGGCAGCCCGCCGTCGGACTCGCCGCGGTCCATGGAGCCGCGGGCGAGGGTGAAGCGGACGCCCATGTCGCGGGCGGCGCGGACGATCGCGCCGGACAGGTCGCCGGCGCCGCGCGGGTGGATGTAGTGGTGGTCCGCGGCGGTGGTGACGCCGCCGCGGGCCATCATCGCGAGCGAGCCCTGGGCGGCGGCGTGGGCCATCGGCTCGTCGAGGCGCGCCCAGGTCGGGTACAGGGCGACCAGCCAGTCGAACAGGTTGTGGTCGGTGGCCAGGCCCCGGGTGAGCCACTGGTAGAAGTGGTGGTGGGTGTTGACCAGGCCGGGGGTGACCAGGTGTCCGGTCGCGTCGATCCGGCGTACGACGTTCTCCAGGTCCTCGGGTGCCCGCCCCGCGCCGACCGCCTCGATCCGGTGGCCGGCGAGCACGACGTGGCCCGAGGCGTACTCGGTGTCGTCCGCGTCGACGGTCGCGATGGCGCAGTTCTCGATGACGGTGCGATCGGCTGCCGCTGATGCTGCCATGCTGCTTCCTTCTCTCTCGGTGCGGCCCGTGGACGGGGAGTCGAGTACCCACGGGGAGGGCACGGCAGGACCCTAGGGGGATTTGAGTGCCGGGGCCGGGTGACGGCTCCGGGTGCCGAGGTGGTGGAAGAACAGGTTGAGGGCGACCGCGACGATCGCCCCCGCGCTGATGCCGGAGCCGAGCACGGTCTGTGCCCAGGCGGGGAACTCGGCGTAGAAGGTCGGTGCCGCCAGCGGGATGATGCCCGCGCCGAGCGCCACGGCGACCAGGATGATGTTGGAGCTGTCGTCGAGTCCGGCCTCGGACAGCGTACGGATGCCGCTGACCGCGATCGAGCCGAAGAGCACGATGCCCGCGCCGCCCAGGACCGGCATCGGGACCAGTGAGACGACCGCGCCGAGGACCGGGAAGGCGCCGAGGACGAGCAGGGTGGCGCCGGCGACGGCGACGACGTAGCGGCTGCGCACCCGGGTGAGGGAGACGACGCCGACGTTCTGTGCGAAGGCGGAGGTGGGGAAGCCGCCGAAGACGGGGCCGACCAGGGTGGCGAGGCCGTCGGTGCGCAGGCCGCGGGTGATGACCTTGGCGTCGGCGCGGCGGTCGCAGATCTCACCGAGGGCGAGCATGCCCGCGGACGACTCCGTCATCAGGACCAGCATGACGATGCACAGCGAGAGGATGGCGGCGGGCTGGAACTCGGGGGCGCCGAAGGCGAAGGGGGTCGGCAGGGCGGCGACCGGCGCGGAGTCCAGGGCGCCGAAGTCGGCCATGCCGAAGGGGATGGCGGCCAGGGTGCCGATCAACAGGCCGAACAGCAGGGCAACTTGCTTGACGAAGCCCTTGCCGAAGCGCTGGATGACGAGGATGACCGCGAGGGTGAAGGCGGCGAGCGCGAGGTTGCGCATCGAGCCGAAGTCGGCGGCGGTCTTGTCGCCGCCCTGGGCCCAGCCGACCGGGACCGGCATCAGCGTGACGCCGATGAGGGTGATGACCACGCCCGTGACCAGCGGCGGGAAGAAGCGGAGCAGTCGGCCGAAGAACGGGCCGACGGCGAGGCAGAAGACGCCGGCGACCATCACCGCGCCGTAGACGGCGGGGAGTTGGCTGCCCTGCGCGTTGGTCTCGACGATGGCGAGGATGGGGGCGATGCCGGCCGAGGAGGCGGCGTTGACGAAGGGCAGGCGGTTGCCGACGAAGCCCTTGACGCCGAGGGTCTGGAGCAGGGTGGCGACGCCCGCGATGAGCAGCGAGGCCGCGATCAGGCGGGTGCGGCCCTCGAGGTCGAGTCCGCAGGCCTGGCCGATGATGAGCGGAGGAGTGACGACGCCCGCGTACATGGCGGCGATGTGCTGGAGCGCTGCGGGGACGAGCCGCGAGGGGTGGAGCTTCTCGTCGACCGGGTGCACGGACGTGACGGCGTCCTCGGTGTGCACCGGTGGCGGGGTGGGACATGAGCCTTTCGCCGGCTCCGTTGCAGGCTGTGCCATGGTGTTTCCTCCGGTGTGGCGCGCCACCCGCCCCGGGGGGCGGGGCGGGTGGCGCGCGTCCCGCGTCAGAGGTTGGTCATGTCGACCGGGATGAGTTGCTCGGCGCCGTCGCGCAGGATGGTGGCCTCGATCAGGCCGTACGGGCGGTCGGCGGCGTAGTACACCGCGCCGTCCTTGGCGTCGTTGTCGATCCCGAAGGGCGACAGGTCCGAGCGGAAGTGGTGCTTGTTGGGCATCGAGAAGCGGATCTCGTCGACCTCGTCGCGGGAGTTGAGCACCCGCACACCCATCTCGAAGAGGGTCTGCTGGAGCGAGTACGAGTAGGTCTCGGCGAACGCCTGGAGCGCGTGCTTGCGCACCCCGCTGTAGGAGCGGTCCCAGTCGGGGGCGTGCGAGTCGACGCCGTCCCAGTTGTGCCGCCACCAGGTGGAGACGGTGGTGGCGAGGATGCGGTCGTGGTCCTCCTGGAGGGTCGTGTACTTGTCCTTGAGGAAGCCGAAGAACTCGGAGTTGGTCGAGTTCAGGACGGTCAGGTCCTTGAACCCGGAGAGCACCTGGATGCCGTGGCCGTCGTAGGTGATCTGCGCGACGCGGGTCTCCTGGCCGGTGCGGACGAAGGAGTGCGCGATCTCCTCCGCGCCGACGAAGCGGGCGCCGCCCTTGGAGGTCTCGATCCGCTCCCAGCCGTACTCCTCGACGCGGATGCGGGCCCGGTGGATCGGCTCGTTGTCGTCCACGAAGTGGCGGGCGAGCGCGACGCCGAGGTCCTCGGCGCTCTCGATCCCGTGCTCCTTGGCGAAGGCGAACACGGTGTTCTTGGTGGTGTCGGTCGGCAGGACGTTGGCGTTGGAACCGCTGCGGTGGACCTCCTCCATGTCGCCGGACAGGGCGACGGAGACGTTCAGGTCCTTGATGTGGTGCGTGTCGCCGTCACGCGTGATCTTGACGACGCGGTTCTCTGCCTTGCCGTACTGGTTCTGTCCCAGGACGAAACGGGTCATGATTCGGTCAGCTCCCTCGGTAAACGGAGTAGCCGAACGGGTTGAGCAGCAGCGGAACGTGGTAGTGCTCGCCGGGCACCACCGCGAAGGTGATGGTGACCTCGGGGAAGAACACGGGCCGGCCGTTCTCGCTGTCCCGGAGCGCGGGGGCGTCCTGCTGGGCCGCGGCTTGTTTCTTGGCGAAGTACGTCTCGGTGTCGAAGTCGAGCCGTACGTGGGTGGTGCCCTCCGGCAGGGCCGGGAGGTCCTTGCACCGGCCGTCGGCGTCGGTCGCGGAGCCGCCGAGGGTCTGCCAGTCCCCCTCGCGGCCCGTACGGGCGGCGAGGCGGACGGCGACGTCCCCAGCGGGGCGGCCGACGCTGGTGTCCAGGATGTGCGTGGACACGGAGGCGGTGGTGCTGGTGCTCATGGTCGGGCGTCCTGTTCGACGAGTCGGGTCAGGCGGATGCGGTTGATCTTCCCCAGTTCGGTGCGGACGATCTCGCGCTCCTGCTCGGGCGAGTTGCCGATCCGCTCCTTGACCGCGTCCCGCATCTGCTCACCGGTCCGGCCGGTGGCGCAGATCAGGAAGACGTGGCCGAACTTCTCCTGGTAGGCCAGGTTCAGTTCGAGCATCTCCGCCTTGAGTTCCTCGGCGGCGCCGGCCATGCCCGCCTGTTCGCGGGACGAGGTCGGGTCGCCCGGCTTGGGGCGCCCGATCGGCGGGTGCCCGGCCATCGCCTCCGCGAGGTCCTCGGCGGTCAGCTCGGCCATGGCGGCGTCGCCGGCGGCGTACAGGTCCTCAAGGGTGGCGAAGGGGCGGGCGGTGAGCAGGTGCCGGGCCCACGCCGTGGCGGCGCACGCCTCGAGGAGCTCGGCGCGTGCCGAGGACTCCTCGAGGGTGTTGAAGCGGGCCAGGCCCGTCGCGGAAGTGGACGTCACGGGAGCCTCCGTGGCCTTGTGCTGAGCGGGCGTGCCGATAGCTAACGCCCTCGGAAACAAGCCGTCAACACTTTGTTGAAAATTCGGGGTCAGAAAAGCCGCCGCCCGGTTACCGGACGGCGGCTTCAGACGCGGGGGAACCGTGCAGGTCAGGTGCCCTTCTCGCGGTTGAGGTAGTTGTACACCGTGAAACGGCTGACGCCGAGGGCGCCCGCGACGGTCTCCACGCCGTGCCGTACGGCGAAGGCGCCGCGCGCCTCCAGGGCCCGTACGACCTCCTGCTTGGCCCGGCGGTCGAGGTCGGCCAGCGGCCGGCCCTGCCGGCGCTCCATGGCGGCCAGGATGTGGTCCAGGGAGTCGGCGAGCTGGGGCAGGCGCACGGCGACGACGTCGGCACCCTCCCAGGAGAGCACGACGTCCTCCCGGCCGGCCTCGTCCGGCGGCAGCATCTCGCCGCCCATGGCGTCGACCAGGGGCTTGACGGCCGCGATGAACGGCTCCTCGGCCGGGCCGGTCACCGCTCGCCCTCCGCTCCGGCGCCCTCTCCGACCACGTTGACCTGGAGCGAGATCCGGGTCGCACCGGCCTCCAGGGAGCGGCGCAGCAGCGCGTCCACGGCGGTGAGCACCTGGTCGGCGCGGCCCTCGGCGGTGTTGCCGAAGGGACCGACGTCCACCGCGTCCAGCTCGGCCGCCTCGACGACCTCCCGGGCCACCAGCGCATGGGCGGGGGCCTCGTCCAGGTCGAAGGGTTCGGTCGTGAACTCCACTCTCAATCGCACGCGGTCAACCTAACGCGGGGTGACCGCTTTCCGCCGCCCCCTCTTGACAACAGCCGCGCTCCCCGGGCAACCTTCCATCAAGCAGAAACGAACTTCCGTAATGCGGAACATCGATCGAAACGGAAGGGAGCGCGGCACCCGATGGGCTTCGCAGATCAGCGCTTCAACGTCAACCTGTCGATCCTCTTCACGGAACTCCCGCTCCTGGAGCGCCCCGCGGCCGCCGCCGCGGCCGGCTTCACCGCGGTCGAGCTGTGGTGGCCCTGGATCGACTCGCCCACCCCCGAGCAGTCCGAGCTCGACGCCCTCAAGGCGGCCATCGAGGACGCCGGCGTCCGGCTCACCGGCCTGAACTTCTACGCGGGGCAGCTGCCCGGGCCCGACCGGGGCGCGCTGTCGATCCCCGGCGAGGAGTCGGACCGCTTCCGCGCCAACATCGACGTGGCCGCCGGCTTCGCCCAGTCGCTGGGCTGCACGGCGCTCAACGCCCTGTACGGCAACCGCGTCGAGGGCGTGGACCCGGCCGAGCAGGACCGGCTCGCGCTGGAGAACCTGGTCCTCGCGGCCCGCGCGGCCGACCGGATCGGCGCGATCCTGCTGGTCGAGGCGCTCAACGAGCCCGAGTCGCCGCGGTACCCGCTGGTGTCGGCGCCGGCCGCGATCGAGGTCGTGGACAAGGTCAACGAGGCCACCGGACTCGGCAACGCCAAGTTCCTCATGGACCTCTACCACCTGTCCATGAACGGCGAGGACCTGGCGCAGGTGATCGACGCGTACGCCGCGAAGACCGGCCACGTCCAGATCGCCGACAACCCGGGCCGCGGCGCCCCCGGCACGGGCTCCCTCCCCCTGGAGGACCTGCTCGACCGGCTGGCGAAGGCCGGGTACGACGGCTGGGTCGGCCTGGAGTACAAGCCCGGCGACGACCCCAGCGCCCAGTCCTTCTCCTGGCTGCCGGCCGGGGCCCGCGCGGCCCGCTGAGCGCCACCCGCAGAACTCTTCAGAGATTTTCCAGAGAGGTACCCATCATGAGCACGCTCCCCAAGGTCGCCTGGGTCGGTCTCGGCATCATGGGCTCGCCCATGTCCGAGAACCTGATCAAGGCGGGCTACCAGGTCACCGGCTTCACCCTGGAGCAGGAGAAGCTGGACCGCCTGTCCGCCGCCGGCGGCACCGCGGCCGGCTCGATCGCCGACGCCGTGCGCGACGCCGACGTGATCGTCACCATGGTGCCCGCGTCGCCGCAGGTCGAGGCCATCGCCTACGGCCCCGACGGCATCCTGGAGAACGCGAAGTCCGGCGCGCTCCTGGTCGACATGTCCTCGATCACCCCGCAGACCTCGGTCGACCTCGCGAAGGCCGCCAAGGACAAGGGCGTCCGTGTCCTGGACGCCCCCGTCTCCGGCGGCGAGGCCGGCGCGATCGAGGCCGTGCTGTCCATCATGGTCGGCGGTGAGCAGGCCGACTTCGACGAGGCCAAGCCGCTCCTGGAGGCGCTCGGCAAGACCATCGTGCTGTGCGGTCCGCACGGCTCGGGCCAGACCGTGAAGGCCGCCAACCAGCTGATCGTCGCCGTCAACATCCAGGCGTGCGCCGAGGCCGTGGTCTTCCTGGAGAAGTCCGGCGTGGACCTGAAGGCCGCCCTGGACGTCCTCAACGGCGGCCTGGCCGGCTCGACCGTGCTGACGCGGAAGAAGGACAACTTCCTCGGCCGCGACTTCAAGCCGGGCTTCCGTATCGACCTGCACCACAAGGACATGGGCATCGTCACCGACGCCGCCCGCAACGTCGGCGCCGCGCTGCCGGTCGGCGCCGTGGTGGCCCAGCTGGTCGCGTCGCTGCGCGCCCAGGGCGACGGCGGCCTGGACCACTCGGCCCTGCTGCGGGCCGTGGAGCGCCTGTCCGGCGCCCAGGTCTGACCGCCGTACGCGGCACCTCATGACCTCCGGGTGGCGCAGCCGCTGACACCTGTCCCGTCGCGCCCGAGCGGCGGCGTCGCCCGGAACCCACTTCAACAAACTGTTGACGTGCCACTGCCCCAAATCTAGGCTCCACGAAGCGGAAACACGTTTCCATTGATTGTTTCCGCTGAACCCTCGTCTGCAAGGCCACGGAAGGTCCACGATGTCGCAGCGCGTGCTCACCACCGAGTCCGGCGCCCCGGTCGCCGACAACCAGAACTCCGCTTCCGCCGGCATCGGCGGCCCCCTCCTGATCCAGGACCAGCACCTCATCGAGAAGCTCGCGCGCTTCAACCGCGAGCGCATCCCGGAGCGCGTGGTGCACGCCCGCGGCTCCGGCGCGTACGGCCACTTCGAGGTGACCGACGACGTCACCGGCTTCACGCACGCCGACTTCCTGGACACGGTCGGCAAGCGCACCGAGGTCTTCCTGCGCTTCTCCACGGTGGCCGACTCGCTCGGCGGCGCGGACGCGGTCCGCGACCCGCGCGGCTTCGCGCTGAAGTTCTACACCGAGGAGGGCAACTACGACCTCGTCGGCAACAACACCCCGGTGTTCTTCATCAAGGACCCGATCAAGTTCCCGGACTTCATCCACTCGCAGAAGCGCGACCCGTTCACGGGCCGTCAGGAGCCGGACAACGTCTTCGACTTCTGGGCCCACTCCCCCGAGGCCACGCACCAGATCACCTGGCTGATGGGCGACCGCGGCATCCCGGCGTCGTACCGGCACATGGACGGCTTCGGCTCGCACACCTACCAGTGGACGAACGCCAAGGGCGAGTCCTTCTTCGTCAAGTACCACTTCAAGACCGACCAGGGCATCCGCTGCCTGACCGCCGACGAGGCCGCGAAGCTCGCGGGCGAGGACCCGACCTCGCACCAGACGGACCTGGTGCAGGCGATCGAGCGGGGCGTGTACCCGTCCTGGACGCTGCACGTGCAGCTGATGCCGGTGGCCGAGGCGGCGAACTACCGCTTCAACCCGTTCGACGTGACCAAGGTGTGGCCGCACGCCGACTACCCGCTCAGGCGGGTGGGCCGGCTGGTGCTCGACCGCAACCCGGACAACGTCTTCGCGGAGGTCGAGCAGGCCGCGTTCTCCCCGAACAACTTCGTCCCGGGCATCGGCCCCTCCCCCGACAAGATGCTCCAGGGCCGCCTGTTCGCCTACGCGGACGCGCACCGCTACCGCCTGGGCGTCAACCACACCCAGCTCGCGGTGAACGCCCCGAAGGCCGTGCCCGGCGGCGCCGCCAACTACGGCCGCGACGGCCTGATGGCGGCCAACCCGCAGGGCCGGTACGCCAAGAACTACGAGCCGAACTCCTACGACGGCCCGGCCGAGACCGGCACCCCGCTGGCGGCCCCGCTCGCGGTGTCCGGCCACACCGGCACCCACGAGGCACCGCTGCACACCAAGGACGACCACTTCGTGCAGGCCGGTGCGCTGTACCGGCTGATGAGCGAGGACGAGAAGCAGCGCCTGGTGGCGAACATCGCCGGCGGTCTGTCCCAGGTCTCCCGCAACGACGTCGTGGAGAAGAACCTCGCGCACTTCCACGCGGCCGACCCCGAGTACGGCAAGCGCGTGGAGGAGGCGGTCCGCGCCCTGCGCGAGGACTGATCCACCGGCTCGCGCACGGGACCCGGCGGGGAGGCCGGGACCGTGTGCGCGGCCCGCGCAGGCACCGGGGCGGCCCGGATGAGGGGTGACCGCCAGGTGCCGGCGCGGGCAGGGCGAGGACCGCGGCGGCCAGCGAGCCAGTGCGGTGGTGAAGGGCACGGACGCTTCTCCTACGACCTGAGGGGAGGAGCGGTTCCGGCCCGTCGCACCGCCGCGGTCCCAGCCACCCGCCTCTCGTGAACCAGAGGCGCCCCACACTCCGTCCGGCGACGCGAACGACCTGTCGCGCCCAGCCTCGCGCCGCCGGACGGGTTCCACGTGAAGGGACCCCCACCGGGAATCCTCACCAAGAACCTTCACCGGCTGAGAAGCGCCGGATGCGGACGGTCCCGCATCCGGCGCTTCTCGGCGTTCGCCGAGGTGTTCCCACGTGCTCCGGCGTGCGGATCGCCCGCCCGCGCAGCAGCCTGGAGGCATGGCTACGGCACACCCACCCGAGCACCCGCACATCGTCGTCCACTCCCCCGCCCTGGACGGCTCCCGGCGCGTCACCTCCGGGGACGAGACCCTGGGCGTCGCCTCGCACGTCGACGACGTCGCCGAACTGCTGCGGCTGGCCGACCTCTACGTCACCGACGTCGAGGACAGCGACCTGGTCGAGTGGCAGGGCGGCGGCCCGGAGGACTGGCCGGGACTGCACGAGCACCCCGGTGGCTGAACGCGCGTAGGAGTGCCCCGCAGCGGGCACAACTCCGGCAGCACGGGGGTGCGCGGGGGAGGTGCGTGTCGTGGACGGTGGCACGGAGGCCGGGTGGGAGCCGCACCGGATCGCGCTGCTGGGCGGTGGACCGCGGGCCGCCGTCACGGTGGCGGTGGTCGCCCTGCACCTGCTGGGCGCCGTGGAGACCGGTCCACGCGGGACGCTGTGCGCGTCGGGGCCCAAGCCGGAGGGGCTGGAGCCGTTCGAGGGGACCGTCCTGGACTGTCTGCACGAGCCGCTCACCGTCCGCGAACTGGTCCGGCACCCGGACGTGCGCCTGGCCCTGGCCCTGACCCGCATCCCGCTCGCCGAGGACGGACTCCTGGGCCGCCCCTGGCTCAGGCCGAACCGGAGATCCCGTCGGCGCGTGGAGTTCTGGCGGGAGCGGCACCCGCTGCCGGCGGTCCGGCACGGGCTGACGGACGAGGACACGCTGCTCGCGGTCGCCCTGCACGGTGAGGCCGCGCTGCGTGTCCTGCTGCCCCGCTTCGCCCTGCGGGCCCGGCTCGTCGAACGGGTGGAGGTGACCGACCGGGACACGCGGCGGCACACGTCGCGGGGCGGCCCGAACAGTGCGCCCGGCCCCTTCTCCTGCGGCGGGGGCGGGGGCGGCGGCGCGGACTGAGTGCGCACCGGGGCCGCCGGGGCCCCGCACACACGGAAGAGCGGCCCGTCCCCCCGGGGGAACGGGCCGCTCTCGGCGCTCGGCGGGCCGAGCGGGTCAGACCTTCAGCGGCTTGATCGCGGTCGGGGCGTGGCCCGGCTCGGTCGCCAGCTCCTCGAACTCCATGACGTTGCCGATGTCGTTGGTGCCCGACATGGAGATGTTGGTGACGCGCTCCAGGATCGCCTCGACGACGACCGGCACCCGGTGCTCGGCGGCCAGCTTCTTGGCCTGCTCCAGGGCCGCGCCCAGCTCGGCGGGGTCCGTCACCCGGATCGCCTTGCAGCCCAGGCCCTCGGCGACCTTGACGTGGTCGACGCCGTAGACGCCCAGCTCGGGCGAGTTGATGTTCTCGAACTCCAGGTTGACCTGGAAGTCGATGTCGAACGCCCGCTGCGCCTGACGGATCAGGCCCAGGTAGGAGTTGTTGACCAGGACGTGCACGTACGGGATCTTGTGCTGCGCGCCGACGGCCAGCTCCTCCAGCATGAACTGGAAGTCGTAGTCGCCGGAGAGCGCCACGACCTGGGCGTCCGGGTCGGCCTTGGCGACGCCGAGGGCGGCCGGGACGGTCCAGCCGAGCGGTCCCGCCTGGCCGCAGTTGATCCAGTGCCGCGGACGGTAGACGTGCAGCATCTGGGCGCCGGCGATCTGGGAGAGGCCGATGGTGGAGACGTACCGGGTCTCCGGGCCGAAGGCCTTGTTCATCTCCTCGTAGACGCGCTGCGGCTTGATCGGGATGTCGTCGAAGTGCGTACGGCGCTGGAGGGTGGCCTTGCGCTCCTGCGCGGAGGCGGCCCACGCGGAGCGGTCGGGCAGCTTGCCGGCGGCCTTCAGCTCCTTGGCCACCTCGACGAACAGCTCCAGGGCGGCCTTGGCGTCGGAGGCGATGCCGTAGTCCGGGGCGAAGATCTTGCCGATCTGGGTCGGCTCGACGTCGACGTGGACGAACTTCCGGCCGGCCGTGTAGACGTCCAGCTTGCCGGTGTGGCGGTTGGCCCAGCGGTTGCCGATGCCGAGGACGAAGTCGGACTCCAGGAAGGTCGCGTTGCCGTAGCGGTGCGAGGTCTGGAGGCCGACCATGCCGGCGTTCAGCTCGTGGTCGTCGGGCAGGATGCCCCAGCCCATCAGGGTCGGCACGACCGGGGTGCCGGTCAGCTCGGCGAACTCCACCAGCAGCTCGGCGGCGTCGGCGTTGATGACACCGCCGCCGGCCACGAGCAGCGGGCGCTCGGCGGCGTTGAGCAGGCCGATGGCCTTCTCGATCTGGGCGCGGGTGGCGACGGGCCGGTAGACCGGCAGCGGCTCGTAGGTCTCGGGGTCGAACTCGATCTCGGTCGTCTGGACGTCGATCGGCAGGTCGATGAGGACCGGGCCGGGACGGCCGGAGCGCATCAGGTGGAACGCCTGCTGGAAGACGCCGGGGACCTGTGCGGCCTCCAGGACGGTGACGGCCATCTTGGTGACCGGCTTGGCGATGGAGGCGATGTCGACGGCCTGGAAGTCCTCCTTGTGGATCACCGCGGTCGGCGCCTGGCCGGTGATGCACAGGATCGGGATCGAGTCGCCGATCGCCGAGTACAGGCCGGTGATCATGTCGGTGCCGGCCGGACCCGAGGTGCCGATGCAGACGCCGATGTTGCCGGGGTGGGTGCGGGTGTAGCCCTCCGCCATGTGCGAGGCACCCTCGACGTGGCGGGCGAGGGTGTGCTGGACACCGCCGGACGCCTTGAGCGCCGCGTAGAAGGGGTTGATCGCCGCGCCCGGCACACCGAACGCGTCGGTGACGCCCTCGCGCTTGAGAATCTCAACTGCCGCTCGGGCAGCGGTCATACGAGCCATCGAGTACTCCTGCTCCGGCTGTCGGATTCACCCTCCCGGCGCGCCCCGCGGTGAGCTTCTTCCGTAGCAACTTCCGTATAGCGAAATTTGTTTTCTACGATCTGGAAGTAATGTAAGTGGGCAGCCGGAGGCAGTCAAGAGAGGACGATGGGGGTCATGTCCGAGACCATCTCGGTGTGCTGCACCGCCTGCGGGCGCCGGCACCGCTACACGGCACCGTCCTATCCCTGTGCCTGCGGGGCGCCCGTCGCCCCCGAGCTGGACCCGCGCGGGACGGTGACCGCGGTCACCCACCGGACCTGGGACGAGGAGTGGGTCGGGGTGCGCTGTGCGGCCTGCGGGGCGGAGAGCCGGTGGCCGCGGCCGGAGCTGGGCTGCCCCTGCGGGACGGTGCTGTGCGTGCCGGTGGACCCCGCGGCGACGGGCCGGTCCGGGCGCACCCCCGGGTCACGGGTCCCGGCGCACCGGGCGGTGCCGATCCGCACCGCCCGCGACGCGGTCACGGCGGCCGTCCTGTACCTGCGCGGCCTCGGCCACCGGGACGTGCGCCGCGCCGACCAGCGGCCCCTGTCCGGCATCGGGCTGGCCGCGCCCGGCATCGTCGTCCAGGTGGATCCGACGGTGGGCCCGGCCTCGGTGCGGGACGTGGAGTGCCTGTGGCTGACGGCGATGGCGGAGTCGGCGCGGGGCGTCTACTTCTCGCTGGCCGGGTACGCCGAGGACGCCCGCGCCCGCGCGGACCTGCTGGACCTGCCGCTCTTCGTGCTGGACCCGTCGGGGGTACCGCGCCCGGTCAACGCGCCGGCCGTGACGCTGGACGCCACGGCCGGCTGAGTCGTCGAAGGATCACGTCACGGTGCTACGGACGGGCGTGGCGCTCCCGCAGCTCCACCTTGCGCACCTTGCCCGATACGGTCATCGGGAAGGAGTCGAGGAGCTGGAGGCGGCTGGGCACCTTGTAGTGGGCCAGCTGCCCGTCGCAGTAGGCCCGCAGCTCCTCCAGGGTGAGCGGGTCGGCGGCGTCGCGCGGGACGACGCAGGCCAGCACCTCCTCGCCGTAGCGCTCGTGCGGGACGCCGACGACCTGAACGTCCGCGATCTTCGGGTGGGCGTACAGGAACTCCTCGACCTCGCGGGGGTAGATGTTCTCGCCGCCCCGGATGATCATGTCCTTGATCCGGCCGACGATCTCCACGTACCCGTCCTCGCGCATCACGGCGAGGTCCCCGGTGTGCATCCAGCGGCCCGGGTCGATGGCCTCGGCGGTCTTCCCGGGCTCCTCCCAGTAGCCGAGCATCACGCTGTAGCCGCGGGTGCGCAGTTCGCCCGCGTCGCCGCGCGGCACGGTCACGCCGGTGACCGGGTCGACGACCTTGACCTCGATGTGCGGCAGGACGCGGCCGACGGTGCCGGTGCGGTGTTCGAGGTCGTCGTCCATGCGGGTCTGAAGGGAGACCGGGGAGGTCTCGGTCATGCCGTAGCAGATGGAGACCTGCTCCATGTGCATCTCGGCGACCACCCGCTTCATCACCTCCACCGGGCACGGGGAGCCCGCCATGATGCCGGTGCGCAGCGAGGTGAGGTCGTAGGAGGCGAAGTCCGGCAGGTTCAGTTCGGCGATGAACATGGTGGGGACGCCGTACAGGGACGTGCACCGCTCCCGCTGCACCGCCTCCAGCGTGGCCGCCGGCTCGAAGGACGGGGCGGGGATGACGATGCAGGCGCCGTGGGAGGTGGCGCCGAGGTTGCCCATGACCATGCCGAAGCAGTGGTAGAAGGGCACCGGCAGGCACACCCGGTCCTGCTCGGTGTAGCCGACCGTGCGGCCCACCCAGTAGCCGTTGTTGAGGATGTTGTGGTGGGAGAGGGTGGCGCCCTTGGGGAAGCCGGTGGTGCCGGAGGTGTACTGGATGTTGACCGGGTCGTCGCAGCTCAGCTCTGCGGCGAGGGCGTCGGCCCGCTCCTGCGGGACCGCGGCGGCGCCCGCGGTGAGCGCGTCCCAGGACGGGTCGCCGATGTAGACGGTCTCGCGCAATGCGGGGCACCGGCCACGGACCTGCTCCACGATCGCCCGGTAGTCACTGCTCTTGTGGTCGAGGGAGGCGACCAGCAGGGTGATGCCGGACTGCTGGAGCACGTACTCCAACTCGTGTGCCCGGTAGGCCGGGTTGACGTTCACCATGATGACGCCGATGCGGGCGGTGGCGTACTGGACGAGGACCCACTCGGGGCAGTTGACCGCCCAGATGCCGACCCGGTCGCCCCTGGTGACGCCCTTCGCGAGCAGCCCGCGTGCCACCTCGTCGACGGCGGCGCCGAACTCGGCGTAGGTCCAGCGCCGTCCGGACGGGACGTCGACGAGGGCCTCGCGGTCGGGGTGGGCGGCGATCGCGCGGTCGAGGTTGGCGCCGATGGTGTCGCCGAGGAGTGGGGTGGTACTGGTGCCGTGCGCGTACGACGGCCGGGGCGCGGGTGCGGTCACCGGAAGTCCTCCTCGCGGTACTCGTTCGCGGAACCGGCAGCGGTGGCCTCGCGCAGTTCGATGCGGCGGATCTTGCCGGAGACGGTCTTGGGCAGTTCGCCGAACTCGAGGCGGCGCACCCGCTTGTAGGGGGCGAGGGTGTCGCGGGAGTGCTCGAAGAGCACCTTCGCGGTGTCCGGTCCGGGCTCCCACCCGGCGGCGAGCACGACGTACGCCTTCGGCACGGCGAGCCGCAGCTCGTCCGGGGCGGGCACGACCGCGGCCTCGGCGACCGCCTCGTGCTCCAGCAGCGCGCTCTCCAGCTCGAAGGGGCTGATCTTGTAGTCGGAGGCCTTGAACACGTCGTCGGCCCGGCCGACGTAGGTGAGGTAGCCGTCCTCGTCGCGCGCGCCGATGTCGCCGGTGCGGTAGTAGCCGCCGGCCATCGCCTCGGCGGTGCGGTCGGGGTCGCCGTGGTAGCCGGTCATCAGGCCGACGGGGCGCGCGGACAGGTCCAGGGCGATCTCGCCCTCGTCGGCGCCGGGCGCGCCGGTGACCGGGTCGAGGAGTTCGACGCGGTAGCCGGGGCTGGGGCGGCCCATCGAACCGGTCTTCAGCACCTGGCCGGGGCTGTTGGAGACCTGCACGGCGGTCTCGGTCTGGCCGAAGCCGTCCCGGATTGTCCGCCCCCACAGGCGGCGGACCTGCTCGATCACCTCGGGGTTGAGCGGCTCACCCGCGGCGACGACCTCGCGCGGCGGGGTGGCGAGCCGGGACAGGTCGGCCTGGATGAGCATGCGCCACACGGTCGGCGGGGCGCAGAAGGTGGTCACCCCGGCCCGGTCCATCTCGGACATCAGCCGGGTCGCGTCGAAGCGGGTGTAGTTGTACAGGAAGACGGTCGCCTCGGCGTTCCACGGCGCGAACAGGTTCGACCACGCGTGCTTGGCCCAGCCGGGCGAGGAGATGTTGAGGTGCACGTCACCGGGCTTGAGCCCGATCCAGTACATGGTCGCCAGGTGGCCGACGGGATACGACACGTGGGTGTGCTCGACCAGCTTGGGGCGGGCGGTGGTGCCGGAGGTGAAGTACAGCATGATCGGGTCGTCGGCGGCGGTCGGGCCGTCCGGGGTGAAGGCGTCGGACGCCGTGTACACGTCCTCGTAGGCCCGCCAGCCGGGCGCCGTCGTCGCGCTGCCGCCGACCGCGACGCGGGTGTAGTCGCCGGGCACCTCGTCGAACTTGCCGGTGTCCTCGGCGCGCACGATCACGTGCTTGACCCGGCCGCGGTCGACGCGGTCGCGCAGGTCGGCGGGGCCGAGCAGGGTGGTGGCCGGGATGACGACCGCGCGCAGCTTCATCGCGGCCAGCGCGGTCTCCCACAGCTCCACCTGGTTGCCGAGCATCACCAGGATGCGGTCCTCGGGGCCGACACCCCACTCGCGCAGGCGGTTGGCGACCCGGTTGGACCGGGCGGACATCTCGGCGAAGGAGACCCGGACCTCGCGGCCGTCCTCCTCGACGATGTGCAGCGCGGGACGGTCGTTGCCGTCGGCGATGACGTCGAACCAGTCCAGCGCCCAGTTGAAGTGCTCGGGGCGGGGCCAGCGGAACCCCTCGTAGGCGGCGGTGTAGTCCTCGCGGTGTTCCAGCAGGTAGTCCCGTGCGCTGCGGAACTGCTCCGTGGCCGTCGTCATCTGTCCTCCTCGGTGCCGGACCTTGCCGGGCGGCTCTGTGCCATCGTCTAATCCGTGATGTGGGTCTCACTACCCCCGAACGGGGGTGTGCGTCCCGGGACGGCGACCCTGGACGGGGCGGGTGCGTCCCGGGACGGTGGTCGCGAGGGAGGACGGACGGGTGGCGGTGGACGCGGCTCAGGCGGCTCAGATCCGCAGCGCGCTGGTGCGGCTGCGGCGCACGACCGGGCTGCCCGTCGCCTTCGGCGGGCTGGTCGAGGCCGGGCAGCGCCAGGTGCGCATCAGCGAGCTGAGCGGCACGGCCACCACCGCGCTCAGCGCGCTGGCGGTGACGGCCGGCAACGGGCTCGGCGGCCGGGCGGTCGCGCTGTCGCGGCCGTGCGCGGTGACGGACTACTCCGTCTCCCGGCAGATCAGCCACGAGTACGACCTGCCCGTGGCCGCCGAGGGCCTGCGCTCGGTCCTCGCGGTACCGGTGGTCGTACGGCGCCGGGTGCGCGGCGTGCTGTACGGCGCCCTGCGCACGGCCCAGCCGCTGGGCGACCGCACGCTCGGCGCGGCGGTGGCGGCGGCGCGGGACGCGGAGCAGGCGCTGGTGCTGCGCGACGAGGCGGACGAGCTGCTGGCGGCGGCCTCGCCCCCGTCGGCGCGGGCGGCCGGGCCCGGACCGGCGGACGGCGCGGCCTGGGAGCAGGTGCGGGAGGCGCACGCGGCGCTGCGGGCGCTGGCGCCGAGGATCACGGACCCGGCGCTGCGGGACGAGCTGCTGCACGCGTGCGGGCTGCTGGCGGCGGGGAGCGGACCCGCCCCGGGGCCCCGGCTGGCGCCGCGTGAGGTGGACGTGCTGGCCTGCGTGGCGGCGGGCGCGACGAACGGGGCGGCGGCGGAGCGGCTCGGGGTGGGACCGGAGACCGTCAAGAGCTATCTGCGCTCGGCGATGCGCAAGCTGGGCGCCCGCACCCGCACGGAGGCCGTCGCGGCCGCCCGCCGGACGGGGTGGCTGCCGTAGGACGCGGGTCGGGGGCCGCCCGTCGGGGGGTGCGCGCCGCGCGTCCGGCCCTGCCGGAGATTTCCCGCCGTGATTGCTTTCAGCGCTTTGATGTTTTGTTATTCGGCTCACCCGGCCGACCCCCCGTAATGCAATGCCGCGTTGCCTAATATTGGCCCGGACACGACACACGGAGGGGAGCGGTCACCGTGCCACGGGACTTCGCGGAGGCTGCCGGTTGCCGCTCCGACCTGGTCATCGGGCGGGAGGACTCGTTCGGGGCGGCACGAGAGCAACTCACCCGGGGCGGCAGTGTGTTGCTGCACGGTCCCGCCGGAATTGGAAAGTCGACGGTGCTGCGCACCCTGGCCGCCGAATATGCCCGTACGGCCCGCACCGTGTTGCGCTGCTCGGCCACCGAGTCCGAATCCCATCTCCCGTTCCTGGCCCTCGCCGACCTCCTCGGCCCGGTCCTCGACGAGGTGTCCCCCGTCCTGCCCGACGCCCAGCGCACCGCGCTGGAGTCGGCGCTCACCGGCCGCGGCGAGTCCACCCTCCAGCGCGACGGTCTCGCGCTGCGCCTGGCCGTCCTGTCCGCGCTGCGCGCCCTCGCCGTCGCGGGGCCCGCGCTCGTCGTCGCCGACGACCTCCAGTGGCTGGATCCGGCCAGCGCGGAACTGCTCGGCTTCGCCGCCCGCCGGCTGGGCGACACCCCGGTACGGCTGCTGTGCGCGGTGCGCACCGAGGGACCCGAGACGCAGGACGCCGAGTACGACCGCCATCTGCGCGCCTCCCCGCCGGACACCCGCGCGGTGCGCCTGGGGCCGCTGACCCGCGCCCAGGTGTCGGCGCTCCTGGACGAACGGGGCTACGCGGGTCTGCACCGTGCCACGGTCCGCGACATCCACCGCACCAGCGGCGGCAATCCGCTGTTCGCCCTGGAGCTGGGCCGGGCCCTGGCCGAGAGCCCGGCCGCCCCGCGCCCGGGCGAGCCGCTGCCGGTGCCGACCTCGCTGCGCGCCCTGGTCCTGTCCCGCCTGGAGATGCTGTCGGACGAGGCGCGCCGCACCCTCCTGGTGGCCAGCGCCGGCGCCCGCCCCACACCGGCCCTGCTGCACGCGGCCGGCCGGGACGACGCCGAGGCGGAGACCGCGCAGGCGGCGGCGCTGGGGCTGCTGGCGCCCGACCCGGAGGGTCCGACAGTACGGTTCGCGCATCCGCTGATCTCGGCCGCGCTGTACGCCGAGGCCCCGGCGCCGGAACGGCGGGCCGCGCACGCGGCGCTGTCCACGGCCGCCTCCGACCCCATCGAACGCGCCCGGCACCTGGCGCTGGCCACCACCGGCACCGACCCGCGGGTGGCGGCGCGGCTGGCGGAGGCCGCGGCGCTGGCCCGGGACCGCGGGGCGCCGTCGGTGGCCGCCTCGCTGGGGCTGCTGGCCGCCCGCCACACCCCGGCGGACGGCGCCCCCGGCCCGGACGAGCGCCGGCTCACGGCGGCCGAGGACGCCATCACCGCGGGTGAGCCGGACCTCGCCCGGGACATCGCCCGCGAGGTGCTCACCCGGGCCACCGCGCCCGGCGAGCGGGTACGGACGTGGATGGTGGTGATCGAGGCGGCCGGGCAGGCCATCGGCGAGGTCGACGCCGTCTTCCCGCAGGCGCTGGCCGACGCGGGCGACGACCCGAGGCTGCTCGCCCTGGTCCACTACCAGCTGGCCTGGCGCTCCCTGGTGGTGCAGGGCGACTTCGCCCAGGGGCGGGAGGACGCCGCGCACGCGGCCCGGCTGGCGGCGCGGGGCGGGGACCGGCGCACCGAACTGCTGGCGCTCGCCTTCCAGGCGCAGTCGGAGACCCTGATGGGCCACCCGGACGCCGCGGCGACCATCCGGCGGGCGCTCGAGGAACCGCAGGACCCGCGGGTGGCGTGCCATCACAACGGGGCGGGCTCCTCCCGGTTCCGGTGGCTGGTGATCAACGACCGGCTGGCCGAGGCGCGGACCGCCGTCACCGCGCTGCTGCGCGAGGTGCGCCGGCGCGGCATGGCCGAGAGCGAGGTCCACTACCTGCGCTTCCTCTCGGAGACCGAACTGCATTCGGGCCACTGCGGCCGGGCCCTCGAACTGGCCCGGGAGAGCCTGACCCTGGCGCGCGACGCGGGCATCGGGGAGGGCGCCGGCGTGATGCAGGCCGCGCTCGCCGAGGCCGCGGGCGGCGGCCCGGACCGGGCGCTGGAGCTGGCGCGGGAGGCGGTGCGGCGCACCGAGGAGGACGGCGACGCCGTGTACCTGTCGCGGGCGATGGCCGCGCTCGGCCACGCGCAGCTGGTGGCGGGCGACGCGGCGGCGGCCGCAGGGACCCTGCGGCGGGTGCGGGAGCTGGAGGCGGGGGCGGGCATCACCGACCCGGCGCGCGGCCGCTGGCAGGGGGACCTCGCGGAGGCGCTGGTGCGCACCGGGGAGCCGGCCGAGGCGATGGACGTCATCGAGGTCACCCGGTCGCACGCGCTGCGGCTGGGGCGCGGGAGCGTACTCGCCGTCCTGGACCGGTCCGAGGCGCTGGTGCGGGCGGCGCGGGGCGAGCACCGGGCGGCCGTCGCCCGGCTGACGTCGGCGCGGGAGCGGCTGGCCGGTCTCGGGTTCGGCCTGGAGGAGGCGCGGGCGGTGTTCGCCCTGGCCGAGCTGCACGCCGAACGGCCGGGGCGGGCCCCGGAGCCGGCGTCGTACGACGAGGCGGCGCGGCTGTTCCGGCGGTGCCGGGCGCTGCCCTGGCTGCGGCGGGTGGAGGCGGCCGTCGCGGCGCGGGCGGCCGGACCGGCCCCGGTGCCGTCCGCCGAGCCGGACGGGCTGGCGGGGCTCGCCTCGATGGAACGCCAGGTGGCCGCGCTCGTCATGGAGGGCGCGACCAACCGGGAGATCGCCGCGCGGCTGTTCGTCAGCGTCAAGACCGTCGAGGCGACGCTGACCAGGGTCTACCGCAAACTCGGGATCCGTTCCCGGGTCGACATCGTCCGACTGGCGGCGGGCCGGCGCCCCGACTGAGCACGGTCGGGTTTACCGGCGGTGAACCGAGGGTTTTCCCTGCCCGCCGCCCTTAGGGGGTTCCCTCATTGGGTGGTCCGGACCGCCGGTTCTAGCGTGAACACGTGCCGCCAGCCCGGGCATACGGGGGTCTGTCCCGAGACCCCCGTCCCAACCCCCCACGCCCGGGCGACCCCCCACCGGCGACCACGTGAGGAGACTCATGTCCGGGCCCACCCGTTCCAGACCGGTCGCCGCCACGGCCGTCGCCGGCGGTATGAACCCCTGCCAGGGTGAGTGCGGCGGACCCCTGCTTCCCGGGGGCGCCCTGGCAGGTTCACCGATCTCCTGAGTATCCCTCAGGTGCAAGACCGGGGGGCGATGCGGGCCTCCACGAGCGGCCCGCATCGCCCCCTCTCCATCTCTGCCCCCGTGCCGGTCCCGGTTCTCCGTCCCGGTCCCGGTCTCGTTCTCCGTCTCGGTGTGTCAGTCGCGTACGGTGCCGAAGCGGACGTCGTACGCGGCCCCGGCGTGCATCGTCGCGAGCGTCCGCCCGCCCTCGGCCACGATCTCGTCCCGCTGCGTCTTCGCGAGCCGGCCGAAGGGCTCGACGACGAGGGCGCCCTCCTCGAGCTTCCACAGTCCGGCCACGAAGCCGTCGACGAGGAGGACGCGGTAGGCCTGGTTCTTCCGCCAGGTGCGGCCCTTGTGTTCGGGCGGGACGAGGCGGGTGCGGTCGGCGTGGGAGAGGAGCAGGTTGTCGAACTCGGGCAGGAAGCGCGGCGGGGCCGGGGTGTCCGGGTCGGGGCGCGGTGCGTCGGGGAGGTCGAAGAGTTCGGTGCCGTTCGGATCCCGGAAGACGACGAGGCGGGGGCGGAGCCGTTCGAAGGCGTCCCGGAGCCGGGTCAGACCGGCCCACGTCTGCATGTCCTTCACGGACGCGGGCCCGAACGCGGCGAGGTAGCGCAGCACGGTGTCGTCCGGTGCCGGCGCCGGCCGCGCGGGGCGTCCGAGCCAGTGCTCGGCGGTGGTGAGCGTGACCTGGCCGCTCCTGCCCCACAGTCCGCGGGGCGTCACCTGGACGAGCGGGAGCCGGCAGCGGGCGGCGACGGACAGGGCCTGCGGGTCGGCGTCGGGCCACTCGGCGAGGAGCGCCTCGCGCAACTGCCCCATGGTGCGCGGCTCGTCCTCGACCAGCGCACGGGCGAGGACCGCGAGCCGGTCCAGGTCGACGCCGGTCAGCCCTTTGCGGAAGGCGCGCAACTCCCGTTCCCTGGCGGCCTGGACCAGGGGCCGCAGGGCGAGGCAGTCGTCGGCGGTGTGGGTGTGGATGGTCGAGCGCATGGTGACGAGCCGGGCGACGCGGCGGTCGGCCATCGGCGCGGACAGGTCCTCGGGTGTGAAGCCGTCGAGGCGGGCGGCGAGCGCGTAGTACGGGGGCTTCACGTTCTGGGCCTGTAGTCCGAGGAGATGCGCGACGGCGGCCTCGGCGGTCGTCGCGGCGCGGCGCAGCAGCAACTGCCGGGCCAGGGTGGCGCGGTTGAGGGCCCGGATACCGAGGACGGGGGCGGTCGTCGCTGCCTTGGTGGTCATGCGGGGCACGGTAGCGGGGAACGCGGACAGATTCTGTCCGCCATCCTGTCCGCCGTCCTGTCCGTGATGCTGCCCGTCATCGTGCCCGTCGCTCGCGCGCGGTCCGTACGCTCATGCGGACCCGGACCGCCGGCGGGTGCGGGGCCAGGGAGGCGCGGGCCTCGTCGAGGGCGCCGTGGGTGAGCCGGCGCAGGACGGGGCCCGGCTCGGCTCCGGGTTCGAGCAGCACCCGTACCCGGGCCCGGGAGCGCTTCTTCCCGGCGGGCAGGCTCACCTGGGCGCGGTGGACGCCGTCGGCCGCCTCCGCGCGCCGGGCCACGACGTCGGCCAGCGCGCGGGAACGCAGGGTGACGGGCGGCCCGGCCAGCGGCAGCCGGCGCCCGCCGCCGCGGCGGAACTGGGCGAGGAGCCAGGCGAGGCACAGCAGCAGGGCGCACGCCGTGCCCGCGACGACGACCGGCGTCCACCAGCCGTGCCCGCGCAGGCCGACGAGGCCGGCGCGGTCGAGCAGCACCGTGCCCGTGTCCGGGGCGGGCCACCATCCGGGCAGCCGACCGGCGAGCGCGTCCGAGGTGAGCGCCGGCCAGGCGCCGCCGGCCAGCAGGGCCGCCCCGGTCAGCGCGAGCAGCGTGCGGTTGACCGCGTTGCGCAACGGGTTCACGATTCCCTCTCCTTCACCGTGTCCCACCCGGCAGGCCGGCCCTCACCGGTGCCGGTACCGGCACCGCGCCCACCGTCACCGTCCGCCGCGGTCGACTCCCCGGCCGCGGGCTCCGCGCCGGGTGGGCGCCAGTGCGGGTCCGGGCGGAGGGTGATCCGGGGTACCAGGCGTCGGGACAGGCCCAGGGTGGTGAGGGTGGCGTCGGTCGTGGTACGCAGGGCGGTGCGGGTCGTGGGGCGGTCGCCGAAGGCCAGGCGGGCCCGTACGCGCACGCGGCGCCGGCCGCAGCGCACGCGGACGTGGGTCACGCCGGGGACGGCCGACGCGGCGTCCCGCACGAGTTCCGCCGCGGCGGCGCGGTCCAGGACCGCCCGTTGACCGTCCCGGCCGGGTACCGGCGCCATGGGGAGGACGCCGCGCAGGCCCGGGGTGAGGGCGAGGCAGAGCAGCCAGGCGCCCAGCACGGCGGCGACGGCGCCGCCCGCGACGACGGCGGTGTCCTCGGGGCCGTGCGTCGCCAGCCAGTCGACCGCCTCGGTGCGCGGGCCCGCCGGACGCCGGCCGGCGAGGTGCACCGACAGGACGTCGTACAGGAGGAACGCGCACGCTGCCGACGCCACCAGGGCCACGAGCGCGGCCGGGGCCCGGCGGGCCGACCAGGGGCGCCGGGCCGTCCGGCCGGCGGACGGGGCGTCCTCGTGGGCCGGGGGCGGCTGCGGGGCCGCCCGGTCCGGGGACAGGGAGTGGACGCGGACGGTCGCCGCCCGCACCGTGAGGCCGCTCAGTTCCGCCACCCGGTCCGCCATCCGGCCCCGGACCCGCTCCCCGGCCTCCCCGAGCACCGCCGGGTACGGGAGCCGCACGTCGACCGAGACGTCGGCGCGGCGTCCGTGCACCGTGGCCGCGCCGTGGGTGACCCGGGCGCGCCGCCCGGCGAGGTCGGTCTCGGCGGCGGCCCGCTCCGCGATCCGGCGCACGGCACGGTCGGCGACGACGGTCCGGCCACGCTCGGCCGGTGCCGTACGGGCGGTGCGGCCGCCGCCCGCCGCCGTGCGGGCGGATCCCCCGGCAGCCGGTGCCGTCCCGGCGAGGCCCGCAGCGACGGGCGGCGTTGCGGCGGATCCCCCGGCGCCCGGCACCGCACCGACGTGTCCCTCGGCAGCCGGCGCCGCAGCGACGGGCCCTGCGTCAGTCGGCGCAGTACGGGCGTGTTCCCCAGCACCCGGCGCCCCGGAGGCATGCCCCCCGGCACCCGGCGCCGCACCGGCGACTCCCCCGGCACCCGGCGCCGCACCGGCGTCCGGTGTGCCCGTCATCGGGGCCTCCGGTCGCCGGGGGCCAGGAACTCGCGCCAGTCCGTGCCGTTGTCCACCAGGCGCCCCAGCACCCCGCCGACCGTGCCCAGCGCGGCCACCAGCAGGAACGCGCCGAAGCCGCCGAACCAGCCGGCGAAGGCCAGCGCCATGCCCACCAGCATGCCGATCACCGCTCTGCTCATCACTCACCTCCGCCTCGGAACCAGCCCCGGGAAACCGTCCGTCACTCCACGCGCGCCTCCGCCGGGCGCTCCGGGTCCTCCTCGTCCGGCAGGTGGACGTCGTTGACCGTGATGTTGACCTCGACGACTTCCAGGCCGGAGATCCGCTCGACCGCGTCGATCACGTTCTCCCGGACGTCCCGGGCGAGGTCGGCGATGGGCACGCCGTACTCGACGACGAGGTCCAGGTCGATCGCGGTCTGCCGCTCGCCGACCTCGACCTTGACGCCCCGGCCGACGTTCGGCCGGCCGCCGGGCACCCGGTCGCGGACCGCGCCGATGGTGCGGGACAGGCCGCCGCCCATGTCGTACACGCCGGGGATCTCGCGCGCCGCCATGCCCGCGATCTTGACGACCACGACGTCGGCGATGGACGTGCGGCCCCGCGTCGCGGCCGGTTCGGCGGCACCGGCGGAGCCGCCGCTCACGGTCGTCGCGCCGCCCTGCGTGCTCCGCCCGGTGCCGCCGGCCGTGCCGGTGGTGCCGTTCTTCTGCTCGGACTTCGTCTCGATGGTGGCCGTCTGTGCTGCCGTCGTCATGGTGTCCTCCGTCAACCGTGGTCGTTCGGTTCTCTGGGCGTTGGACACGGACGGCCGCCCGGTCGTTACGCCGCTGCGGGGATTTCTTTTTTCCCAGTGCTCGCGTAACGCCGGGGGCGGTCGGTGTGTCCCACGATGGGAACGGTGTGGAGTGGAGAGGGGCGCGCGTGCCGGGAGACGACGGATTGCTCGCGGTGCGGGCCGCCGAGGGCGACGAGGAGGCCTTCGAGGTGCTCGTGCGGCGGCACGCGCCGGGGCTGCTGCGGCTCGCGGCGAGCATGCTGGGCAGCCCTTCGGAGGCGGAGGACGCGGTGCAGGACGCGTTCGTCAGCGCGTGGCGCAGGCTCCCCGGGTTCCGCGGGCAGTCGGCCTTCGCCACCTGGATGCACCGCATCGTCGTCAACCGGTGCCTGAACATGCTGCGTTCCCGGCATCCGGTGACCGACCTCGACAGCGTGCCCGAACCCGAGGCGCCGGACCACGCCGTCTCCCCGGCGCGGGCCGCCGAGTCGCACGCCGCCGCGGTGGCGCTGGGCCGGTCGCTGTCCGAGCTCTCCCCCGAGCAACGGGTGTGCTGGGTGCTCAGAGAGCTGGAGGGCCAGTCGTACGAGACGATCGCGGAGACGGTCGGGATCAGCCCGGAGGCTGCCCGCGGCCGGGTGTTCCGTGCACGACGCTGCCTGACGGAGGCGATGACCGCATGGCGATGAACAGCGGCGCGGAGCTGCCCGGGCCCGGCACCGGTCCCGGAGCCGGACCCGGATCCGGCGGTGCGGGCGGGTCCGCCGACGAGGAACGGCTGGCCTGCGGGCGGCTGCTGTCCGAGGTGTGGGAGGCGTGGGAGGACGGGGCCGGTGATCCGGACCGGGATCCGCATCTGCGCGCCTGCCCGCACTGCTCGGCGGCCGTGCGGCAGTTGGACCTGCTCGGCGTCGCGGTGCGCGAGGCGGGCGGCGGCCGGGAACCGGAGTGGGACACGGGGGCGCTGACCGAACGGGTCATGGACGTCGTGCGGCTGGAGCTGCGGCCCGGCAGGCCGCTGCCGCTCGGGGAGCGCGCGGAGGATCTGTGGGTGCGCGAGGCGATGGCCGCCAAGGCGTTGCGGGCCGCCGCCGAGACCGTGCCGGGGGTGCGGGCGGGCTCGTGCCTGATCCGGCCCGCCGAGTCCGGCGGTTCCCCCTCGCGGGGACCCGTCCGCGTGCGGCTGGAGGTCGTCGTACCGCTCGCGCCGCGGCTGCGCGACCTCGCGGAGGAGGTGCGGCGGCGGGTGCACGGAGCGGCGGACGACGCCCTGGGACTGCCGGTGGACCACGTGGACGTCCACATCACCGACGTGACGGAACCGGCCGGGACGGACCCGGAGCCTCCGGCCGGTACGGAAGAAGGGAACCAGCCGTGACCGCAGCCGCCACCGGCCGTGACGCCGTCGCCGGCACCGTCGCGCGGGTCGCCGCCGGCGTCCCCGGCGTCGCCTTTCTGCGGCCGGGCCTCGCGGACCTGTTCCGCTCCTCCGCCCGCACCGCGTCGCGGGCCGCCGCGCGGGACACGCCCGCGGGTGTGCGGGTGAGCCGGGCCTCGGGGGCGGGACCGTGGGAGGTGGACGTGCAGATCGTCGTCCACCGCGACCACCGTGCGGTGGACGTCGCCCGCGCGGTGCGCGACGCGGTGACCGCCGCGCTGTCCGAGGCGGCGCCCGGCGCGCAGGTGACGGTGACCGTGACCAACGCGGTGTGAGGAGCGGGCAGGGAGCCGGCGGGGTCCGGGCGGCGGGCGGCCCGGTCAGCAGGTGGGCCGGTAGGGCAGCCGGGGCAGGAGCTCCCGCCAGCGGGCGGGGGTGAGGTCGCCGCCGGTGCGGTCGCAGACCCGGCGGAGCGCCCGGTCGGTGTCCAGTGTCCAGATCCTGGCCGTCAGGTCGTGTCCCACCGAGGCGAGGGTGTCTCCGCCGGGGGCGAAGGCGACCGACGTGACGGTGTCCAGGTGGCCGGTGAGCGCGTCGCCGAAGGCCTCGGCACGGGCGGGGTCGGCCACGTTCCACAGCCGTACCGCGTGGTCCTCGCCGCCGCTGGCGAGGGTGCGGCCGTCCGGCGCGAAGGACACCGAGGTGACGCCGCCGCGATGACCGGTCAGCTCGCCGCCCAGGGGGCGGGCCCGGCCGGGGTCGGTGACGTCCCAGAGCCGTACCGTGCGGTCCCGGCCGCCGGTGGCGAGGACGTGGCCCTTCGGGGCGAAGGCCACCGCGTTGACCCAGTCGCCGTGGGCGGTGAGGGGCTTGCCGACGGCGCGGGGCCGGTCGCGGTCGCGTACGTCCCACAGCCGGGCCGTCTTGTCCTGGCTGCCGGTGGCGAGGGTGCGACCGTCCGCGGAGAAGGCCACGGAGCCCACCCAGTCGGTGTGGCCGGTCAGGGGCGTGCCCACGGGGTGCACGCCGCCAAGGTCGCGCACGTCCCACAGGCGGACCCGCCCGTCGACGCCGCCGGTGGCGAGGGTGCCGCCGTCCGGCGAGAAGGCGACGGTGAGGACGCCGCCGGGGTGGGCGTCCGGGACGGTGGCGGCGGGGGCGGGCCGGGCCGGGTCGGAGACGTCCCACAGCCGGAGGGCGCCGTCCTCGGCGCCGGACGCGACGGTGCGGCCGTCGGGCGCGAAGGCCGTGGCCCGGACGGGTGCCCCGTGGCCGGACAGGGGGCGCGGCAGCGGGCGCGGCGGCCCCGGACGGCCGACGTCCCAGAGCCGGACCAGGGCGTCGTCGGTGCCGGCGGCGGCGAGCAGTCTGCCTCGGGGGTCGTAGGCCACGGAGGTGAGCGGGTCGGTGAAGTCGGTCAGGACGCTGTCCGGCAGGTGCCACACGCGGACGCTGTGGTCGGCGCCGGTGGTGGCGAGGGTGCGGCCGTCCGGGCCGTAGGCCAGGTCCCACAGGCCCTCGGTGTGCCCGGTGAGCGGTTCGCCGATCCGGTGCGGACGGGCGGGGTCGGCCACGTTCCACAGGACGACGGTGTCGTCCTGCGCGGCACTGGCCAGGGTGTGCCCGTCCGGGCTGAACTCCACCGACCACACGGCGGCGGTGTGCGCGGTCAGCGGTTCGCCCAGCGGGCGCAGACCGCCGTCGGCCGGCCCGCCCGGGCCCGCCCCGTCCGTGCCCGTCCCGTCCGTGTCCGCCACCTCCCACAGGCGCACCGTGTCGTCGTAGCCGGCGGTGGCGAGGGTGCCGCCGTCCGGGGAGAACGTCACCGACCAGACCGCCGCGTCGTGCGCGTGCCGGGGCGCACCGAGCGGGACGGGTCCGTCGGTGCCGTCCGGGCCCCACAGCCGTACGGTCCCGGTGTGGCCGGCGGTGGCCAGGGTGCGGCCGTCCGGGGCGAAGGCGACGTCACGGACGCTGCGCGCGTCGGCGCGGGCCGGTGCGCCGACCGGTGCGGGCCGGGCCGGGTCGGTGAGGTCCCACAGGCGCAGGGTGCCGTCGTCGCCGACGGTGGCGAGGGTACGGCCGTCGGGGGCGAAGGCGACGGAGGTGACGGACTCGCCCGCGTGGCTGACGAGGGGGTCGCCCAGGGGCCGGGGCCGGGTGCGGTCCCGGGTGTCCCACAGCCGGATGCCGCCGCCGTGCCCGGCCGCCACCAGCACGGTGCCGTCCGGCGCGTACGCCACGGCGCCCACCGGTGCGCCGGTGATCCGCAGCGGCTCGCCGAGCTGCCCGCCGGACCCGGCCGTGTCCCACAGCCGTACGGTGCCGTCGTGGCCGCCGCTGACGAGGGTGCGGCCGTCCGGGGCGAAGGCGACGGCGCTGCCGATGTCGTCGTGTCCGGGCAGCCGGGTGGACAGGACCCGGCCCGCGTCCGTGGTGAGCGCGGTGCGCAGTTCGGGGGTGGTGCGCATGCCGAGCGCGGCGACGTCGAGCCGGGCGGAGAGGGCGGCGTTGGTCTCGCGCACCCGGTCGGCCTCCGCGGTGATCCGGCCGAAGACGGCGTCGTCCCGCTCGGCCTGGGCGGTGGCCCGTGCCCTGAGCGCGACGACGGCGGTGCCCGAGGCGACCAGGACCAGCAGGGCGAGGACGGCCGACAGTCCGCGCCGCAGCCGCACCGCGCGCCGCCGCCGGTGGATCGAGGCGGCCAGGAAGTCGCGCTCCGACGGCGTCAGCTCCCCCGGCGCCGGCTCCCGGCCGCGGGGATCGTGGGCGAAGGCCTCGCGGGCGGCGGCCAGCCGCGAGCCCGCGTACAGCGCCGCGTTCTCCCGGCCGAGGGCCAGCCAGGTGCGGGCGGCCTCGGAG
The DNA here is from genome assembly GCF_045041415.1 of Streptomyces coelicoflavus. NCBI lineage: Bacteria > Bacillati > Actinomycetota > Actinomycetes > Kitasatosporales > Streptomycetaceae > Streptomyces > Streptomyces coelicoflavus. The sequence continues at coordinate 1,444,185 of NZ_CP108218.1, forward strand.
AGGGCGCGGTGGACGCGGAGCCGGTCGCGTTCGGCGTCGATCCAGCCGCGCAGCCGGGGCCACGCCGTGATGAGGGCCTCGTGGGCGAGTTCGACGGTGCCGTCGTCGAGGGTGAGCAGCCGGGCGGCGACCAGCCGGTCCAGTACGGCGCGGGTGCCGTCGGGGTCGCCGAGGTCGAGTTCCGCGTGCCCGGCGGGGCGCCGGGTGTCGGGGGTGCCGTCGCCCGGGGCGACCAGCCGCAGCAGGATCCGGCGGGCCAGGCCGGCCTGGGGGGCGGTGAGTTCGCCGTACACCTCCTCGGCGGTGCGGACGACGGCGCCGCGCAGTCCCCCGGCCGCCTCGTAGCCGGTGACGGTCAGGGTGCGGCCGGTGCGGTGCCGCCAGGTCTCCAGCAGCGCGTGGGACATCAGCGGCAGCCCGCCCGGCGCGTCCGCGACCTCGTCCAGCAGCCGGGTGGTCAGGGCGCGTTCGACGACGAGTGAGGACGCGGCGGCCGGCCGGACGACGGCCTCCCGCAGCTCCTCCCGGCTCATCGGGCCGGCCAGCAGGGTCGCGTCCTGCAACGCGGCGGTGAGGCCGGGGTGTTCGGCGCAGCGTCCCAGGAAGTCGGCGCGCACGGCGACCACGACGCGCAGCCGGCTGTCGGCGGCGGTGGCGGTGGCGGTGAGGAGCCGGTCGACGAAGGCGTTCCGCTCGGCCGGGTCGCCGCAGAGGGTGTACAGCTCCTCGAACTGGTCGACGATCAGCCAGGTGTCCGCGTCCGTGTCCGGCACGGGGTCGAGGCGGTCCGCGTGGGTGGTCATCGGTGCGGCGCCGGGGGTGAGGACGCGTACGGCCGCGGGGGCGGCGGCCGCGTCGGCACCGGCGCCCGCGCCCGCGCCGGGGGCTGGGGCGGGGGCGCGCAGGCGCGGGATCAGTCCGGCCCGCAGCAGGGAGGACTTGCCGCTGCCCGAGGGGCCGAAGACGGCGGTGAAGCGGTGCGCGCGGGTCAGTCCGTCCAGCCGCTCCACCAGCCGGTCGCGGCCGAAGAACAGGGCGGCGTCGTCCGGCTCGTAGCGGGTCAGGCCCCGGTAGGGCGGGCGCGTGCCGTCGTCGGGGCCGGCGAGTGCGGCGGCTTCCGCGCTCGCCGCCCGCCAGCGCCGCTCCCACTCCTCCGCGTCGCCGCCGCAGACGTCGACGTAGGCGAGGGTCACCGCGAGGGTGGGCAACTGCCGTCCGGCCGCCGCCTGGGACAGGGCGGTCACCGAGAACGGGACCTTGTCCGCCATCGTCCGGTACGTCGGGCGCCCCACCGACTCCCGCAGGGCGCGGAGTTCGGCGGCGAACCGCTGTACCGGTCCGGCCCCGGGGTCGAGCCGTCGCTCCCGGCGCCCCACTCCGTTTCCGCCCACGTGTGCCCCGCCCCGCCGTCGCTCCCGGTACCCGTCCGGGCGCCCACGGTAGGGAGCCGCGGGAGCGGGCGGCAAGCGCGCGGCTGCTCACCGGGGGGTGGCGCACGGGGAGTTCACGGCGCCTTCACGCGAGGTCCGCAGCCTCCCGCTCGCTCCGCCGCGTATTCCGCATTGTTCAGTGCGGCGCGCGGGCTGCTGAACAACGGTGCGGCGCGGTGGAATCGGTGGCCGGGGGAGTGCGGGGCGGCACGGCCGTCGGGTCCTTCGCGGTCGCGCCACCCCGCACCCGTGCCCCCCTGCCCGCGAAACACGTGAAGGAAGTGATCCGATGACCAGCGACGCGACCCGTCGGCCGTGGAGCGTGACGCTGGCGGTGGTGCTGGTGATGCTGGGAACCCTGGTCGCGGCGACCACGGCGGCCGGCCCGCAGGGGGCGGCCACGCTGGTGCTGCTGCTGGTGGCGGTCTGCTTCTGGTTCGCGGTCGGGGCGGGTCGGGGCCGGCGCACCGACCGGACCGCGGTGAGCTGTCTGACCGCGGCGATCCTCGTCGTCGCCGCGCCGTTCGCCCTCGACGATCCGCTGTACGGCGGCACCACGCTGCTGTTCGCCGCGCTGCTCGCCGTCCCGGGCGTGGTCCTGCTGTACCGGCCGGCCGCCGAGGCGTACGTGCGGGCCCGCAGCGGGGACGGCGACGTGGAACCCGGGGAATGACCGGGTGTCGGCTCGCTGCCGTCGCGGATGGCCGCCGCACCGGTGGTTGCCCGGGCGCCGGCGGGGCACCCGGGGGCACTGTGTACGAACGGGAGCGCGACAGGATCCTGGTGACCGGCTGGTTCAGCTTCCTGCACGGGGAGGCGACGGCCGGGGACGTGCTGGCGCTGGCGCGGGTGGAGCGGGTGCTGCGGGACGCGGGGCTGGCGTACGACGTGGTGTGGAGCCCCGGGTTCCGCGCCGACGGCACGCACTTCGCGGACGTGGACCCGGCGGCGTACTCCCGGCTGGTGTTCGTGTGCGGGCCGGTGCACGGGACGCAGGTCGAGGAGTTGCACCGGCGGTTCGCGCACTGCGTGCGGATCGCCGTCGGCGTCTCCGTGGTCGACCCGCACTCCCCCGCCGTCACCGGTTTCCACCGGGTGCTGGCCCGGGACGCCGCCGGAAGCGGCCCGGGGCTGGATCTCGCGGCCCGCGCTCCTGCGCTCCCCCCGGTGCCCGTCGTCGGGGTGGTGCTCACCCACGGGCAGCACGAGTACGGGGGACGCCGGCGGCACGAGGAGGTCGCCGCCGCGCTGACGGGCTGGCTGGCCGGCCGGGACTGTGCCCGGCTGGAGCTGGAGACCCGGCTCGACGCGCACGACTGGCGGCTGTGCGGCACGCCGGCCCAGCTGGAGGCCGTGTTGTCCCGGCTCGATCTGGTCGTCACCGACCGGCTGCACGGGCTGGTCCTCGCGCTGCGGGCCGGCGTGCCGGTGCTGGCGGCGGATCCGGTCGAGGGCGGCGCGAAGGTGACGGCCCAGGCCCGCGCCTGCGGCTGGCCGGCGCTCGTGCCCGCGGAGCGCCTCACGGGGGCAGCGGCCGGGGCAGGGGCGGAGGGGCTGCTGGGACGCTGGTGGGACTGGTGCCTGACCGACGGGCGGGCGGAGGCGGCGCGGATCGGCGCCGGGTTCCGCGCCGATCCGGACGCGGTACCGGACGCGGCAGGGGAATCGGTGCCGGACGCGGCGGACGGCCTGGTGGCGGCGTTGCGGGCGGCTTCGGAGGCCGGGACGGGGCGATGACGGCCCGGGCGGACGGTTAGTCACGGGACGGCGGGGGCACTCGGCGGTGGTCGGTCCGCCCCCGGGAGGAAACATCGTGTCCATCGGCCGGCTCCCCGATCACGAGCAACGCATACTCGACGAGGTCGAACGGGCCCTGCGTCGCGACCGCCGCCTCGACCGGCGCCTGCGCACGCTGCGGCTGCGCCGCTGCCCCGACATCGCCCGCGTGGCGGCGTACCGCCCGCGCACCCCGACCGTGCTCCTGCTGCTCGCCGTGGCGGTGACGCTGATGGTCGTCGGCATCGTCACCTCCGCGCCCGGTGTGATCTGGGCGTTCGCCGGCGTGTGGCCGGTGACGCTGTTCGCGGTGTTCCGGCTGTTGTGCCGGCGGACGGAGGGTTAGGGCCTCGTACGTCGTACGGGTTCCAGATCAGCTTCCGGTTCCGGTTCCGGTTCCGGTTCAACCGGTGTAGCTGCGCGCCGTCGAGTCGCGCTGGGCGGGTTCCAGCGCACGGAGCCGGGCCTCGACCTCCGGCGGCAGCACCCGGCGTTCACGCAGCACCCACGGCAGCGCGGCGGTCGCCTCGGCGAAGGCGCGCAGGGACGCGGCGTCGCGGGGGACGGTGCGGGCGAGGTGGACGGTGCGGCGCAGGGCGACACCGAGCGGTCGGCGCAGCCAGGTGAACCACAGGGTGTTGCGGATGCCGTGCGACCGCCGGACCGTCGAGTCCCTGGCCCGGGACGGGTGGTGGTGGACCGTCAGGTGGTCGGCGTACGTCAGCCACCAGCCGTCGGCGGCCAGGTCGGCGGCGAGCAGCTCCTCCTCGCCCCCGAGCCACAGCCGGGGGTGGAAGCCGCCCGCGGCGCGGAAGGCGTCGGTGCGCAGGACGGTCGCGGCGGCCAGGAAGGAGCCGAGCGCCGGTCCCGGGAGCCAGCCGGGGCGGGGCACGGGCGAGTCGCGCAGTTCCTCGACGATCGGGTCCTCGGTGCCGTCCGGTTCGACCAGGATGCGGGCGGTGACGGTGCCGACCGCCGGGTACCGGTCGAGCAGGTCCGCGGCCCCGGACAGGGAGCCGGGCGCCCACCAGGAGTCGTCGTCGCAGAACGCGACGTAGGGGGTGCGGACCTGGCGGATCGCCAGGTTGCGGCCGACGGCGCCGAGGTTGCGGCCGGGGCGCAGGAGCCGTACGCCGGGGTGGTGGCGGGCGACGGCGGCGGCGGTGCCGTCGGTGGAGCCGTTGTCGGTGACGACGACCTCCGGCCGCTCGGGGAGTTCGGCGAGCCGGTCCAGGGTGCGCAGGAGTTCGCGGCACCGGTTGTGGGTGATGACGACGACGGTGGTCCGGGTGTCCGTCATGAGGCCGCTCCGTCGGCTCCGGCCGCCGCGTCGAGGAGGCGGGCGGCCCGTTCCACGTGCGGGGGCAGGGGCCTGCGGGCGCGCAGGGCGGCGGGCAGGCGGGTGAGTGTCTCGCGCAGGGCGTGCCGGGCGGGCGGGTCGCGGCGGGCGTCGGCGGTGAGGGCACGGGTGCGGGCCAGGGCGTACGGGAGGGGGCGGCGCAGCCAGGCGGTCAGGAGTTCGTTGCGGCGTACGACGGCCGGGCGGCCGGTGCGGGGGCGCGGGTCCGGGTGGTGGTGGGCGACCACGTCGGGGCAGTGCGTGACGCCCCAGCCGCGGGCCGCCAGGTCGTAGGCGAGCAGGGTTTCCTCGGCGCCGAAGAACAGCAGCGGGTGGTAGCCGCCCGCGTCGAGGTAGGCGGTGCGGCGGGCGACGGCGGCGCAGCCGAGGAAGCCGAGCACCTGGGTGCCGGGGAGGTCGGTGGCGGTGCCGAGCGGGGAGTCGGCGAGCAGGTCGTTGAGGGGGTCGGCGGTGCCGTCGGGCCCGACGAGGGTGCGGGCGGAGAGCAGGCCGAGCCGGGGATGCTCGTCGAAGTGCCGGGCGGCGGCGCCCAGGGAGCCGGGGGCCCACCAGGAGTCGTCGTCGCTGAACGCCACGTACGGGGTGTCCAGGGCGCGGACCCCGTGGGTGCGGGCGAGGGCGCCCCGGTTGAACGGCAGGGCGAGTACGCGGACCTGGGGGAAGTCGCGGGCCAGCATGGCGCGGGTGCCGTCGGTGGAGGCGTTGTCGACGACGAGCACCTCGGGCCGCTCGGGCAGGGCGAGCAGGTGGCGCACGGTCACGGCGAGGCTCGCGCGCCGGTCCCGGGTGGCGATGACGATGCCGACGGGGGCGGGCCGCGTGGGGTTGTCGGGGCGGGGCCGTTCGCGGGTGGTCGTCGGGCCGTGGGGCGCGGCGTGGTTCATGGTGCCTCTTCCGGGGCGTCCTGGGTGTGCGTGAGGTCCGGGGCGTCGGGTGCGTCCAGCGCGTCCAGCGCTTCGAGTACGGCGCCGGGGGTGATCCGCAGCAGCGCGGGGTCGGTCGCGTGGCCGTGCGGGTCGCCGTCCGGGCCGTGGTGCCACAGGGCGCGGTGACGGGGGTGGGGAGGCGGGCCCCAGCGGCTGGGCGGGACCGGGCCGAAGAGGGTGACGGAGGGCGTGGCGTGGGCGACGGCGAGGTGGGCGACGCCGGTGTCGCCGCTGACGACGGCGCGGGCGCCGGCGACCAGGGCGGAGAGCCGGTCGTAGGGCAGGCCGCCGCCGAACAGGTCGGTGTCGGGCAGGTCGGCGAGCTTGGCCAGCCGGGCCACCAGGTCCGCCTCGTCCGCTCCCCCGGTGACGACGACCCGGTGCCCGCGTGCGCGCAGCGTCCCGGCGACGGCCGCGTACCGTTCCACGGGCCAGCAGCGGGAGGGGGCGCCGGCGCCGGGGTGCAGGACGACGGCGCCGGGGGCCGGGGACTGCGCGTCCGGGCGCGGCAGCCGCAGGTCGGCGGGGTCGGCGTCGATGCCGTACGCGCGCAGCAGCCGGCACCACCGCTCCCGTTCGTGCTCCTCGGCGTACCAGACCGGGCCGTCCACCTCGGGTGTTCCCGGGTGTGCGAACGCCAGCAGCCTGCGCGGCCGCAGGCGGGTCAGGAGGCGGTGGCTGGGCGGCCCGTTGCCGTGCAGGTCGACGGCGACGTCGGGGGGCGGTCCGGCCCAGTCGAGGGTGCGCGGCACGGCCCGGCCGGGTGCGGCGGCGGGCAGCACCCGGTCCACGGCACCGGTCGCGGCCGCTAGGGGGGCCAGCTCGGCGGGGCCGGCCAGCACCAGCTCGTGCCCGGGGTACGCCCGCCGCAGCGCCCGCAGGGCGGGTACTCCGGCGAGCAGGTCGCCGAGTCCGAGGGCGCGCAGGACCAGCACACGGGGCCGGTCCCCGCCCTCGCCCCGCACCGGTTCCGGTCCGCCCCGGGGCGCCCCGGCCGCGCCGGTCCGTCCCGCTCCGGCGACCGGCGGATGCACGGGGTCCCCGGTCACCGGCCCACCGGCCGACCCGGGCGACGCGAGGCCGCCCTCCCCGGGCCCCGGTCCGAGCCGGGCGGCCGCCACCGCGCCCGCGCCGTCCGGCCGGCTGCCCGGAGGGCCGGCAGCACCGTCGTTCACCGGCCGGACCGGGGTCACCGCACCGCCGCGGCCCTCCTCGCCGCGGGCAGCGGCGCGGGCAGCGGCGCGGGCGGCGTGCACCCGGCCGACTTCCGCCCGGTCCCCGACCGGCCGCCCGACACCGACGATCCCGCCGCCCGCCACTCCGACCGCGCCGACCCGGCCGACCGGGCCGACCGGGCCGACCGGGCCGTCCACGGCCGCTGGTCCCCCGTGGACCGGTCCCGTAGGTGACGCCGTCGTCCCCCCGCTCTGTGCGCGCCCTCCCGTGGCGGCGGGCGGCCCGTCGCCGGACTCCCGGCCGGTCACCGGCGTCGCCGTGGCGGGCCTGCCCGGGCCGGGCGGTGGCGGGTCGTGCGCGGTGTTCGGCGCGGGCCGTGTTCCGCGGCCGGCCGGCTCCGCCCCCGGTGAGGGGAGCGCCGGGGCCGGGGGCGGCGGTGTGGTCACCGGCGCGGCGCCGACGGGTGCCGGGGCTCCGGGCCTCATCGGGGCCCCTCCGCCGCGCGGGCCAGCAGGGCGGTGGAGGAGCGGCCGTCGAGGTAGGGCAGGAGGACCGCCTGGCCGCCCCACTCCTGGAGGAGCGCGGCCTCGGGGAGGTCGGCGCCGGCGTAGTCGCCGCCCTTGACCCAGACGTCGGGGCGCAGTTCGCCGAGGAGGCGTTCGGGGGTGTCCTCGTCGAAGACGGCGACCGCGTCGACGCAGGCGAGGGCGCGCAGGACGCGGACGCGGTCGGCGAGCGGGTTGACGGGGCGGCCGCCGCCCTTGCGGCGCCGTACCGAGGCGTCGGAGTTGACGCAGACGACCAGGCAGTCGCCGAGCCGCCGGGCGGCCTGGAGGAGGCCGACGTGTCCGGCGTGCAGGAGGTCGAAGCAGCCGCCGGCGGCGACGACCGTGCCGTGCTCGGCGCGGATCCGGGCGGCCAGGGCGCCGGGGTCGTCGGTGTCGGGCAGGGCGGCGAGCGCCCGGTCGGAGCCGGCCGGCGGCACGGCGGCCGCGCCGCCCGCCGCGACGAAGGCCGTGGCGGCGCTCACCGCGCCCTCGACGGCCTCCCCGACCAGTGCCCCGTCGGCGAGCAGCCCGGCCGCGGTGGCCGCGAACCGGTCCCCCGCGCCGCAGGAGTCGCCGTGGTGGGCGGCGGGCGCGGGGACGAGGAGGGGGTGTTCGCCGTAGGAGAGGAGCGCGCCGCGCGGGCCGAGGGTGACCGCCACCGCGGCCACCCGCCAGTCCCGTACGAGGGTTCCGGCGTCGAGCGCGGCGGCGCGCAGTCCGCCGCCCGGCCGGCCCCGGTCCGGCGCGAAGCCGTGGGCCTCCTTCTCGGCGGGTGTCACCAGGCGGGTGCCGGGGACCGGTGCGCCCCCGCGCGGGTGCGGGTCCCAGACCAGGGGCGGGCGGGCGGCGAGCACGTCGCGCAGGGCGTCCGCCGCGCCCCGGCCGTAGTCGGAGACCAGGACGGCCCGGGCGGAGCGCAGCGCGTCCCGGGCCTCGTCGGTGGCTTCGCGGACCCGGCCGCCGCCGCGGTCGAGGCGGACGACGGGGCGGTCCTGCGCGAGGACGCGGGTCTTCTCCGGCAGCGTGCCCGACAGCGGCAGCGGGACCAACCGCAGCCAGGGTGCGAGCAGTTCGCGCAGGGCACGGCCGGCCGGGTCGTCGCCGGCACCCGTGATCAGCGTGACCTCGCGGCCGTCGCGGGCGGCGAGGTACGCGGCGAGGGCGGCACCGCCGGGGCGGATCCGTTCGGCGCACTCCGAGACGACCGGGACCGGCGCGTCCGGTGCGAGCCGGTCGGCGGAGCCGGTCAGGTCGCGGTCGAGCAGCGCGTCGCCGACCACCACCAGCGGGGTCCTGTGGGCCTTGGCGGCAGCCATCCGTCCCGTCACCTCCGCTTCCGCTGCGCCGCGCGCCCGGCACGCCCGGCACGCCCGGCGGCACGTGTGCTCCGTACGCCCCGCTCCAGGGCCGCGTCGAAGGCCGCGCAGATCATGTGGACGGCGACGAGGTGGATCTCCTGGACGGTGGCCGTCGACGGGGCCTCGACGCACAGGGATTCGTCGCTGCCCGCCATGAGCGGGTTGGGGGCGCATCCGGTGAGCGCCCAGACCCGTACGCCGGCGGCGCGGGCGGCGTCGGCCGCGGAGAGCAGGTTGGCACTGGCGCCGGACGTGGACAACAGCATCAGGACGTCGCCGTCGCGGCCGTGGGCACGGACCTGGCGGGCGAACACCTCGTCGACGCCGTAGTCGTTGGCGATGGCGGTGGTGGAGGAGGTGTCGGCGTGCAGGGCGATGGCGGAGAACGGCGGGCGGTCGTCGCGGTAGCGGCCGACGAGTTCGGCGGTGAGGTGCTGGGCCTGGGCGGCGCTGCCGCCGTTGCCCGCGGCGAGCAGCCGGCCGCCGCCGCTCAGCACGGCCGCGAGCCGCTCGCCCCAGCGCTGGGTGGTGTGCGCGGAGGCGCGGAACGCCCCCAGCGCGTGCTGGAGTTCGTCGCAGTGCCCGACGACGGGCGGGTGCACGGTCATGACGCCACCTCCGTGGACACGGCGTGGTCGGTGCGGGTCAGGCGGTACACCTGTTCCGCGCCGTCGGCGACGCGTGCCCAGGTGTAGTGCCGCAGGACGCGTTCGCGGCCGTTCCTGCCGTACTGGCGGCGCAGCCGCTCGTCGGAGAGGAGTGCGCGGGCGGCCCCGGCCACCGCCTCGGGGGCCTGCGGGGCGACCAGCCGGCCGGTGACGCCGTCGGCGACGGAGTCGCGGTGGCCGCCGACGTCGGTGGCGAGGACGGGTACGCCGCACGCCATGGCCTCCAGCGGCACGATGCCGAACGGCTCGTACACCGGGGTGCACAGCACCAGGTCGGAGCTGCGGAGCAGGGCGGGCATGTCGTCCGGGTCGACCGCGCCGAGCAGCCGGACCCGGTCGGCCACGCCGGCGCGGCGGGCGACACCGGTGAGGCGCTGCGCCTCGGGTTCGGCCTCCACGGCGCCGGCGGGCGGGCCCCCGGCGATGAGGAGTTCGGTGTCGGGGATGTGGGCCAGGGCGCGGATGGCCTGGTCGTAGCCCTTGCGGGGGACGAGCCGTCCGCAGGCGAGCAGCCGGTGCGGCAGGCGCCGTTCGGGGGTGCGGCCGGTGTCGGCGGCGGGGTGGAAGTGCTCGGCGTCCACGCCGCAGGGCACGACGGACACCAGGCGGGGCGGGACGCCCATGTCGCCGAGTTCGACGACCTCGTCGGTGCAGGTGGCCAGGACCCGTGCGCAGCCGCGGCCGAGTTGCCGCTCGATGCCGATGCGCTCGTACGGGCTGGTGTCCCGCATGCCCTGGTGGCGCCGCTTGACGGTGCCGAGGGCGTGGAAGGTCTGGACGAGCGGGACGCCGTGCGGGCCGGCGCCGATCTGCGAGGCCATGCCGGACATCCAGAAGTGGGCGTGCACCACGTCGGGCCGCTCGCGGGCCCAGGCGCGGGCCAGGTGGGCGCCGAAGGCGGGCATGTGCGGGAAGAGTTCGTCCTTGGGGATCGGCACGGGCGGTCCGGCCGGCACGTGTTCGACGACCGCCCCGCCGGGCAGCGGCACCCGGGCGGGCAGGTCGACGGCGTCCCGGCGGGTGTAGACGGTGACGTCGTGGCCGCGCGCCGCCAACTCCTCGGCGAGACGGGCCACATAGACGTTCTGTCCACCGGCGTCGACGCCGCCGAGCGCGGCGAGGGGGCTCGCGTGCTCGGACACCATGGCGATCCTCATCGGGTCACCTCCTTGAGCAGCCGCTCCCAGTCGTCCAGGAAGCGGGGCAGCCCGTAGTGGGCCAGGGCCGCCGCACGGGCCCCGTCGCCGACGGTCCGCGCGTGCAGCGGGTCGGCGAGGAAGTCGCGTACGGCGTCGGTCAGTACGTCGATGCGGTTGGAGACCACCCCGGCGCCGGGGGGCACGGCCTCGGCGACCTCGGTGGTGGCGAGGGCGACCACGGGCATGCCCAGGTGCATGGCCTCCAGCAGGGACAGGCCGAGGGAGGTCCAGCGGACGGGGTGGACGTAGACGCGGCGGCGGGCCAGTTCGGTGTGCAGGTCGCTCTGGGGGACGTCCTGGGTGCGGCAGCGGTCGGGGGCGACGCCGACGTGCTCGGCGAGGCCTTCGGTGCGCATGCCGAACACGTCGAGCGGGGCGGCCCGGGAGAAGACGGGGAGCAGGTCCGTCCCGGTCGTACGGCCGCGCCGGATCGGCTCGTTGACGACGACGGCGGCGCGTTCCAGTTCACCGGTCCAGCGGTGGCCGGGGTCGACGATGCCGTGCTCGACGACGGCGGTGTCCGTCGGGCCCGCGTCCCACATCAGCCGGTTGAAGTGGGTGACGTGGACGAGGGTGACGCCCGGGATGTCCGCTGCCGGGTGGCGGGTGTGGGGCACGTCGCCGTCGGGCGCGTTGTGCTCCAGGTAGACCAGCGGCGGGCGGCGGCCCAGCCAGCGGTCGACGAGGCCGAGTTCGTGCGGGCGCTGGAGGATCACGAGGTCGATGTCCTCGTCCCGCAGCCGCTCCGGCGGTACTTCGACCACGGAGCCGGGCCAGTCCCAGGTGCGGGCGCGGCCGAGGCCGTCGGGTCCGCGGTCGGGGGTGACGGGGACGAGGTAGGTGTGCGGGCCCTGCACGAAGGCGGTGGTCCACGACCCGTGCACGTGCCAGATCAGGATCCTCATGTCTCCCCCATCGGATGCTCGACGGCCATCAGCTTCTCGACGGCGGCGGCCACGTCGGTGGCCGTGACGGTGTCCAGGCAGGGGTGCCCGGGGACGGGGCAGTCCCGGGCCCTGCTGCCGGCGCAGGGCGCGTCCTGGTCGCCGAGCAGGACGTAGGGGACGCCGTACGGGCGCCAGCGCTCGGCCGGGACGACGGGGGCGAACAGGGAGACGACGGGGGTGCCGACGGCGGCGGCGAGGTGGGCGGGCGCCGTGTTGCCGGTGACGACCACCCGGGCGCCCGCGACGACTCCGGCCAGTGAGGGGGCGTCGGTGCGGCCGCCGAGGTCGGTGCCGTGCCGGCCGGCGACGTGTGCGGTGAGGTCGCGCTCGCCGGGGCTGCCGGTGACCAGCACGCGGTGTCCGGCGGCGGCGAGTTCGCGTACGGCCTCGGCGGCGCGCTCGGGGCTCCAGGCGCGGGCGGGGACGCTGGCGCCGGGGTGCAGGACGACGTAGGGGCCGGGGCCGGTGAGGGCGGCGGCGGACGGCGGCGGGTGCACGCGCAGCCGTCCGTCGTCGGGGCGGGGGAACCCGGCCGCCTCGGCGAGGTCGAGCGCGGCCTCGGTCTCGTGGGCGTGCGGGGCGCGCCGGTGGCGCAGGTCGAGGAGCGAGCCGGGGTAGTCCACGCTGTCCGCGGCGATGTACCGGACACCGGCCAGGCGCAGCACCAGGGCGGTGGGCAGCGGGGACTGGTGGAAGGAGGTGAGGACGAGGGCCGCGTCCGCGTCGATCCGGTTCACGAGCGCGTCGATGTCCTCGCGGCTGACGTCGGGCGGCGCGAACCCGCCCCAGGGCGCCTCCCACACCAGCACCTCGTCGACGCCGGGCAGCAGCCGGGCGGCGGGCGCGCCGCGCGACCCGCACAGCATGGTCACGTGGTCGGCCCGGGCGGCGACGGCGCGCACGGCGGGTCCGGCGAGCAGGACGTCGCCGAAGCTGTCGAGCCGGGTGACGAGCACCTTCATTCCGGCCTCCCGGGGCTGTCGTCGACGGCCCGGACACGTCCGGCCCCGGGGGTGAAGGCGCCGCGCCCGGGGGCGGTGGCCGGGGGGATCGTCGCGGGTCCAGGGGGGTCTGCGGCCCGTGGGCCGCCGGTCTCCGCGGCCGGCCCGTACGCCGCCTCGATGGGCCGCTCGTCGGCCAGGACCCGGCCCTTGGGCGGGCCGTTGAGGATCGCCCGTACGGCGGTGAGGAGGTCCGGGGCGACGTGGGCCGCGGCGGCCGTCTCCTCGGGACGGGTGCGGTCGTTGGGGACGAGGATGCCGTGGGCGCCGGCGCGTTCGGCGGCCTCCATGTCCGCCCCGATGTCGCCGACGACGACGCAGTCGGCGGGGCCGGCGCAGACGCGTCCGGCGGCCCACAGGACCATGCCGGGCTGCGGCTTGCGGCAGTGGCAGCCGTCGTCGGGGCCGTGCGGGCAGACCGCCCAGACGTCGAAGGGGCCGATCAGCTCGTCGACGCGGCGGTTGACGCGCCGGACGTCGCCGTCGCTGATCAGGCCGCGGGCCACGCCGGACTGGTTGGTGACGACGCCGACGCCGATGCCGTGCTCGCGCAGCAGCGCCACCGCCTCGCGGGCCCCGTCGACGGGCCGGACCAGGTCCGGGTCGCCGTTGTGGGGGACGTCGTGGACGAGGGTGCCGTCGCGGTCGAAGAGGACGGCCTTCACCCGGTTTCCGGCGGGGCTCATGCGGCCACCTCCCGCCAGGCGGGCGCGGCCCGGTGGCGCCAGAGTCCGCTGAGCCGGTGCCAGGTCGCGGCGGGCGGGATGAGCGCGCTGGTGACCAGCATGGTCGTGATCTCGTGCCGGGTGCGCGGTCCGGGCGCGATGCGGGCCCAGGCGAACTCGGCGGTGCCCGCGGCCCAGCCGGCCCCGGCGAGGGCGGCGGCCCGGGGGCGCCCGGCCGCGGCGAGGACGAGGGCCGCGGTACCGGCGGCGGTGATCGCGGCGTGGCGCCGGATGCGGCCCCGGGGCGCGACCGCCTTGGCCCACCAGTCGGGGCCGTGCAGACGCCGCATCAGGGCGTCGTCGGCGTTGCCGCGCTGCTGCTTCAGGGAGACCCAGCGTGCGGCGGGGCGTACGGGGTGGCGGGTGGTGCGGCGGCCCCGCCGGATGCGCCAGCCCGCGTCGAGGACGCGCAGCGCGAGGTCGGCGTCCTCGCGGAAGGCGCGGGTGAAGCGTTCGTCGAAGCCGTCGACCTGTTTGAGCACGTCGGTGCGGTAGGCCATGTCGGCGGTGATCCACCGGGCGCGCGCGAGGCCCGCGGTGCCGCGCTCCCAGTCGGTGGGGCGGCGCTCGCCCGGCAGCGGTACGGCGATCACGCCCTGTACGGCGCCGGTGTCGGGGGCCGCCTCGGCGAGGTCCTGGATCAGCTGGTCGCACCAGTGCGGGCCGACCTGGACGTCGTCGTCGAGGAAGGCGGTCCAGGGCGAAGTGACCGCGCGGGCGCCGGTGTTGCGGGCGGCGGCGGGACCGCGTCCCCCGCTGCGCAGCACCACCGTGCGTTCGCGCAGGTCGCCGAGGACGGTCAGGGCGTGCTCCAGCGCGTCCGGGTCGGCGTCGGGGTCGGGCCGGTCGTCGACCAGGACGATCTCGTCGGGGTCGGGTCCGTGTGCGGCGACCAGCGCGGCCAGGCAGTCGGCCAGCGTGTCGCGGACGAGGGTGGGGACGACGACGGCGTACCCGGTGCGCGGGCCGCCGGTCCCGGGGGCGGCGCTCATCGGAACGCCCGTCCCCGGCGCACCGCGAAGGGGCCGATGGCCAGCAGGTCCACGGGCGCCGAGCCGAAGCACTCCAGCGCGTCGCGCGGGTCGTCGACCATGGGCCGCCCGGCGGTGTTGAGGCTGGTGTTGACGACGACCGGCAGCCCGGTGCGCCGTTCGAAGGCGGCCAGCATCCGCGCGACGAGCGGCTCGCGGCGCTCCTCGACGGTCTGGATGCGGGCGGTGCCGTCGACGTGCACGACGGCCGGAATGCGGTCGCGCCAGACGGGGGCGACGTCGTGCACGAAGAGCATGTACGGGCTGGGCATCGGCCCGGTGAAGATGTCGGCGGCGCGGTCGGCGAGCACCATGGGCGCGACGGGGCGGAACTCCTCGCGGCCCTTGACGTGGTTGAGGCGTTCGAGGTTCTCCGCACGGCCGGGGTGGGCCATCAGGGAGCGGTGCCCGAGGGCGCGCGGCCCGAACTCGCTGCGCCCCTGGAACCAGGCGACGACGCCGTCCCGGGCCAGTTCCTCGGCGACGGTCACGGCGATGTCGTCCGGCTCCTCGTAGGGGATCGCGGCCGTCTCCAGCCAGGCGCGGATCTCGTCGTCGCTCCAGCCGCGGCCGAGGTCGGCGCCGGGCATCGGCTCGGGCGATGCGCCCTCCTGGGCGGCGGCCACGTGCAGGGCTCCGCCGAGGGCGGTGCCGGCGTCACCGGCGGCGGGCTGCACCCACACGTGCCGGTACGGACCGCGGGCCGCGATCTCGGAGTTGGCGACGCAGTTCAGCGCGACGCCGCCCGCCATGGTCAGGGCCTCGCCGCCGGCCTCGCCGTGCAGCCAGTGGACGAGTTCGAGGAGCAGTTCCTCGAGGACGGCCTGGGTGCTCGCCGCGAGGTCGGCGTGGTCCTTCGTCCAGTCCTCGCCCTTGGCGCGCGGCGGGGCGAGGGCCGCCCAGTCGACGCCGTGGGCGCGGAAGCCGCCGTCGCCGGTGGCGTGGATGTGCTCACGGAGCCGGTCGAGGTGGCGGGGGGTGCCGTAGGAGGCGAGGGCCATCACCTTGTACTCGTCGCTGCTGCGCAGGAAGCCGAGGTGCTCGGTCAGTTCCTCGTAGACCAGGCCGAGCGAGTGCGGCAGCGCCTGCGTGGCCAGGACGTCGAGCTTGCCGTCGCGGTAGCGGCCGGCCAGGTGGGAGGCGGACTCGCCGCGGCCGTCGAGGACGAGGACGTCGTTGTCGGGGTGCGGTGAGGCCGGTCCGGCGGAGGCGGCGTGCGCCACGTGGTGCGGGACGAAGACGACCCGGTCGGGATCGAGGCCGGGCAGCGCCTCGGCGAGGAACTCGGGGGCGCGGCGGGCGTATTCGAGCCGCAGCGGGTCCCAGGGGTCGTCCAGGCCCAGGTCGCGGGCGGGCCGGGCGAGCTTGGGGTCGAAGGAGTACGCGACGGCGTCCAGCTCCCCCGGCCGCACCCCGGCGTGCTCCAGGCACCACCGCGCCGACAGTTCCGGGACCTCCCAGGCGGAGAACGGCACCGGGCGCTTGCCGTGCTTGCGCCGGCTGAACCGCTCCTCCTCGGCGGCCGCGACGGTCCGGCCGTCGACGACGAGCGCGGCGGCCGGGTCGTGGAACAGGGCGTTGACACCAAGGATGCGCATGGGGCGGGCTCCTCTCTCGGTGTCGTGGGTGCCGCGGGGCGGTTGCCTCAAACACTTGGAGACAGGGCACTTCCGGAGAAAGGCGGATGTATCACCCTAAGTAGCCCTTTTGCGCCTGCCTCAGGCGGCGACGGCGTGCGCGAACCAGCCGATGGTGCGCTCCAGCCCCTCGCTCCAGCTCACGACCGGCCGCCAGCCCAGCCGCTCCCGGGCCAGCGTGGTGTCCGGCTTGCGCCGGCCCGGGTCGTCGACGGGGCGTTCGACGAAGCGGATGCGGGAGCCGGAGCCGGTGAGGTCCACGACCCGGCGGGCCAGTTCCAGCATGGTGATCTCGTCGTCGCCGCCGATGTTCATCGGCCCGCTCTCCCCGGACGCGGCGAGGGCCAGGACGCCCGCCACGGTGTCGTCGACGTAGCACAGGGAGCGGGTCTGGCCGCCGTCTCCGGCGACGGTGAGCGGCATGCCGTCCAGGGCCTGCGCGATGAAGTTCGGGACGGCCCGGCCGTCTCCGGTGCGCATGCGGGGGCCGTAGGTGTTGAAGATCCGGACGATGGCGGCGTCGGTGCCGTACACCTGGCGGTGCGCGGTGACCAGGGCCTCGGCGAAGCGCTTGGACTCGTCGTAGACGCTGCGCGGCCCGACCGGATTGACGTTGCCCCAGTACGTCTCGCGCTGCGGATGCTCCAGCGGGTCGCCGTAGATCTCGGAGGTGGAGGCCAGCAGGAAGCGGGCGCCGTCGGCGTGGGCCCGCTCCAGGGCGTTGCGGGTGCCGGTGCTGCCTACGTCGAGGGTCTCCAGGGGCAGCCGGAGGTAGTCGGCGGGCGAGGCGGGGCAGGCGAAGTGCAGGACCAGGTCGAACCGGCCGGGCAGGCCGCGCAGGGCCGCCGGGTCGGTGGCGTCGGCCCGGACGAACCGGAATCCGCGCCGCCGCTCCAGGTCGGCCACGTTGGCGCGGGAGCCGGTGGCCAGGTTGTCGAGGCAGACGACGTCGGTGCTGGAGTCGAGCAGGCGACCGCACAGGTGGGATCCCACGAATCCGGCTCCGCCGGTCACCAGTGCCCGACGCCAGACGTGACCGTCCACGGGGGTCTCGCTCACGGGGTCCTCCTCGCTCTCAAAACGTCACGCATGTGTCGGTTTGAGTAGCCCGGCCGACCCGCCACTACCTCGAACAGTCATTCGCAAGCACGCCTCGGGGGCGCTATAAACAGCGTATATACTCGCTGCGTATAGTCCTCGCATGCTTTCGCTGACCAGGAAGATGACAAAAACGGGGACCAGGTTGCGCGCGCTCGCGACCTTCACTGCCGCCGCCTCGCTGACCCTCGCGCTGAGCGGTTGCACCAAGCTGGAGACCGAATCTCCCAGCTCCGTCCGGAACGCCGCCGACACCCAGGCCCGGTCGACCTCGCTCGGCACCGTCGACTGCGCGCACACCAAGTGCATCGCACTCACCTTCGACGCCGGACCGAGCGAGAACTCCGCGCGGCTGCTCGACATACTCAAGGAGAAGCAGGTCCCGGCGACCTTCTTCCTGCTGGGCAAGCGCCACATCGACACCTATCCCGAACTTGTCAGGCGCATGGCCGACGAAGGCCACGAGGTGGCCAGCCACACCTGGACGCACAAGATCCTCACCGACGCCGACCCGGACGAGATACGGGACGAGCTGGAGCGCCCGAACAAGGAGATAGAGCGCCTCACGGGCAAGCGCCCCACGCTGATGCGCCCGCCGCAGGGCCGCACGGACGACACGGTGCACGACATCTGCCGTGAGCTGGGTCTCGCCGAGGTGCTGTGGAGCGTGACCGCCAAGGACTACAAGACGAACGACTCCGACCTGATCACCGAGCGGGTACTGGACCAGTCGTCCCGGGACGGCATCATCCTGCTGCACGACATCTACGACGGCACCGTGCCCGCCGTACCCGGCATCATCGACGCGCTCAAGAAGCGCGGCTACGTCTTCGTGACGGTCCCCCAGCTGATGGCCCCCGGGAAGGCCGAGCCGGGCAAGGTGTACCGCTGACGGACGTGCCACGATCGCCCCGTGGCCACCTTCTCGATCGACCGCAGCGTGCCGCTCGCCCCGGACGAGGCCTGGCGCCGGCTCACCCGGTGGGGGCGGCACGGCGACACCGTGCCGCTGACCCGGGTCACCGCCCGCCCGCCCGGACCCACCCGCCGGGGCACGCTGGTCGTGGCCCGTACGGGCGCCGGACTGCTCGCCTTCGACGACGCGATGGAGGTGACGGTCTGGCAGCCGCCCCGGGGAGAGGCCCCCGGCCGGTGCCGGCTGGAGAAGCGCGGCCGGGTGGTCCGGGGCTGGGCGGAGATCGAGGTCCGGACGGGGCCCGGCGGCCGGGCGCGGGTGGTGTGGCGCGAGGAGCTGGACGTCCGGCTCCTCCCGGCCCTCTTCGACGGCGTCCTGGCCCGCTCGGGGCGCCTCGTCTTCGGCCGCACGGTCGACCATCTGCTGCGGCGCCCGTGAACCGGGGGTTGCGGACGGGGGACGGGCCGCGGACGAGTTCGCGCCGCGGGCCTTGCGGACGCCGTTTCCCGCGTACCGTGCCGACATGTCTCCGAGAGCGCGCACCTTCATCCAACTGTCCGTCACCGGCGCCCTGTTGACCCTGGCCGTGACGGCACCGCCCGCCTCCGCCGCCGACCGGGGCCACTCGGTCCCGTTGCGCATCGCCACCTACAACATCCACGCCGGGGCGGGCTCGGACGGCGTCTTCGACCTCGACCGGCAGGCCGCCGCGCTGCGCGCCCTCGACGCGGACGTGATCGGCCTCCAGGAGGTCGACGTGCACTGGGGAGCCCGCAGCCAGGGGCTCGACGTGGCCGGGGAGCTGGCGCGACGGCTCGGCATGCGGGTGTCGTTCGCGCCGATCTACAGCCTCGACCCGGTGACGGCCGGTGAGCCCCGGCGCGAGTACGGCGTGGCGGTGCTGTCCCGCTTCCCGGTCCGTTCCGCGACGAACCACGAGATCACGCGCCTGTCCACGCAGGACGAGAACCCGGTGCCGGCCCCCGCGCCCGGGTTCGGCGAGGTGACGCTCAAGGTGCGCGGCGTGCCGGTACAGGTGTTCGTCACCCACCTCGACTACCGGGCGGACCCGGCGGTGCGCGCGGCCCAGGTCGCCGACACCCGGCGGATCATGGCCCGCGAGCGGGCGGAGCTCCCGGGTGCCCGCCAGTTCCTGCTCGGCGACTTCAACGCCGAGCCCTCGGCACCCGAGCTGGCACCGCTGTGGAAGGAGCTGCGGGACGCGGGCACCGGGACCCCGGCCACGTATCCCGCCGAGGCGCCGGTGAAGCGGATCGACTACGTGACCGTGGGCGAGGGCGTACGGGTGCGCGACGTCGCGGTGCCGGAGGAGCCCACGGCCTCGGACCACCGGCCGGTGGTCGCGGAGGTGTCGCTGGTCAGGAGGGCGCCCGGCCGGGGCTGAGGCCGGCTCGGGCTCGGCGGAGCCACCGGCCCGCGCCGCGCACGGGAACCTGTGCCACCGGCCCGACGCGCCCCGCCGGTGCCGCCGGGCCGTCGTGGTGGATGGGGGTGTGGGCGCCGGTCAGGGCGGCGCCCGTGCCGCCGTGGCGGGCCGCGACGATCTCGGCCGCGATGGACAGGGCCGTCTCCTCCGGCGTGCGGGCGCCGAGGTCGAGGCCGATGGGCGACCTGAGGCGGGCCAGCTCCAGGTCGCTCACGCCGGCCTCGCGCAGCCGGGCCTCGCGGTCCAGGTGGGTGCGGCGGGAGCCCATCGCGCCGACGTAGGCCACCGGGAGGCGCAGCGCCAGCCGGAGCAGCGGGATGTCGAACTTGGCGTCGTGGGTCAGGACGCACAGCACCGTGCGCGCGTCGACCTCGGTGCGCGCAAGGTACTCGTGGGGCCACTCGGCGACGATCTCGTCCGCGTCCGGGAAGCGGGCCGGGGTGGCGAAGACGGGGCGGGCGTCGCACACGGTCACGTGGTACCCGAGGAACGTGCCGACCCGCGCCAGTGCCGAGGCGAAGTCGATCGCGCCGAAGACGATCATGCGGGGCGCCGGGACGGAGGTCTCGACGAGCAGGGTGAGGGGTGCTCCGCAGCGCGAGCCCTGCTCACCGATCTCCAGCGTGCCGGTGCGCCCGGCGTCCAGGAAGGCGCCCGCCTCGGCGGCCGCCGTGCGGTCCAGCTCGGGGTGGCCGCCGAGGCCGCCGGTGCGGGAGCCGTCCGCCCGGACGACCAGCGCGCGACCCAGCAGCTCCGCCGGGCCGCTGACGACCCGGGCGACGGCCGCCGTCTCCCCGTGTGCGGCGGCGGCGAGCGCGGCGGCCAGGGCCGGGCGGGCGGGGTCCGCCGCCCGTACCGGGGTGACGAGGACGTCGATGACCCCGCCGCAGGTCAGGCCCACGGCGAAGGCGTCCTCGTCGCTGTACCCGAAGCGCTCCACAACGGTTTCGCCGTCCTGGAGGGCCTGTCGGCACAGCTCGTACACGGCTCCCTCCACGCACCCGCCGGAGACCGAGCCGACCGCCGTGCCGTCGGCGTCCACCGCGAGGGCGGCGCCGGTGGGCCGGGGGGCGCTGCCGCCGACGGCCACCACGGTGGCCACGGCGAAGTCGCGCCCCTGCTCGACCCACCGGTGCAGCTCGTCGGCGATGTCCAGCATCTGTCGGCCCTCCTCGGTCCTTACGGCCCTCCGGTCCTCCGGTCCTCCTCGAACCTTCCGGTCTCCTCGGACAACGGGTACGTGAAGGGTTCCCGTCGTGGCGGCTAGTGCACGCCCATCCAGCTCTCGATCGGGTTGAGCGCGAAGTAGACGATGAAGATCACCGTCAGGCCCCACATGAACGCGCCGATCTCCCGCGCCTTGCCCTGCGCGACCTTGATGGCGACGTAGGAGATGACGCCCGCGGCGACACCGGCCGTGATGGAGTACGTGAACGGCATCAGGACCACGGTCAGGAAGACCGGGATCGCGGTGGCCCGGTCGGCCCAGTCCACGTGCCGGGCGTTCATCATCATCATCGCGCCGATGACCACCAGGGCCGCCGAGGCGACCTCCTGCGGCACGATCGCGGTGATCGGGGTGAAGAAGAGGCAGGCCGCGAAGAACAGGCCGGTGACGACGGAGGCCAGCCCGGTGCGGGCCCCCTCGCCGACTCCGGTCGCGGACTCGACGAAGACGGTCTGGCCGGAGCCGCCCGCCACACCGCCGATGGCACCGCCGGCGCCGTCGATGAACAGCGCCTTCGACAGTCCGGGCATGCGGCCCTTGTCGTCGGCGAGCTTGGCCTCGGTGCCGACGCCGATGATGGTGGCCATCGCGTCGAAGAACCCGGCGAGCACCAGCGTGAACACGATCATGCCGACCGTCATCACGCCGACGTCGCCCCAGCCGCCGAACTCCAGGCTGCCGAAGAGCGAGAAGTCCGGCATGGAGACCGCGCTGCCGTGCAGCTCGGGGGCGCCGTTGGCCCACTGTTTGGGGTCGATGACCCCGGTGGCGTTCAGGATCGCGGCGACGATCGTGCCGGTGACGATGCCGATCAGGATGGCGCCGGGCATGTTGCGGGCCTGGAGCATGAAGATCAGGAGCAGGGTGCCCGCGAAGAGCAGGACGGGCCAGCCGGCGAGTTCGCCCGCAGGGCCGAGGGTGAGCGGGGTCGCCTTGCCCGCGTGGACGAAGCCGCCCTTGACCAGGCCGATGATGGCGATGAACAGGCCGATGCCCATGGTGATGCCGTGCTTGAGGGCGAGCGGGATCGCGTTCATGATCATCTCGCGGAGCCCGGTGACCACGAGCAGCATGATCACCACGCCGTACATCACACACATGCCCATGGCCTGCGGCCAGGTCATCTGCGGGACGACCTGCCCGGCGATCACGCCGGAGACCGAGAGCCCGGCGGCCAGGGCGAGCGGCACCTTGCCGACGAAGCCCATCAGGAGCGTGGTGAGCGCCGCGGCGAAGGCCGTCGCGGTGATCAGGGCCTTCTGGCCCAGGGTGTCGCCCGCCGCGTCCTTGCCGGACAGGATGACGGGGTTGAGCAGGACGATGTACGCCATCGCCATGAAGGTGGTGATGCCGCCGCGCACCTCACGCGCGACCGTCGATCCCCGGTGGGATATGTGAAAGTACCGGTCGAGCCAAGACCGTCCGCCGGGGACGCGGGAACCCGCGCCCGCGTCTTCGGCGGTGATCTTGGGCTCCACTGACTGCTGGGTCATGGGGCCGTCTCCCAAGGTTCATAGGTGCACCCGTCCGGCCGCTGGGGCGGCCGCGGGATTTGGGATATGCACGACCCGGGGGACGGCCCGAGACGAACGCATGTGGTCTTACTCAGAACGGTGGAACGGTGGAACGGTGGAACGGTGGTACTTCAAGTACCGCGAGCGGAGCGGGACTTGGTCGGTGCTCCGGGCGGCGCGGAGGGTGTGACGTTCCGTGCGCCGCCCGGAGGGTCTTGGTCCGCCGCCGTGCCGGTGAGGTGTTCCGGTCGTACGGGCGTGCGGTCGAGCGCCAGCCCGGTCGCGTCCCTGACGGCCGCGAGGACCGCCGGGGTGGACGACAGGGTGGGTGCCTCGCCGACTCCGCGCAGCCCGTAGGGCGCGTGGTCGTCGGCGAGTTCGAGCACGTCGACCGGTAGGGCCGGCGTGTCGAGGATCGTGGGGAGGAGATAGTCCGTGAAGGACGGGTTCCTGACCTTGGCGGTCACGGGGTCGACGACGATCTCCTCCATCACCGCGATGCCCAGGCCCTGGACGGTGCCGCCCTGGATCTGGCCGACCACGGAGAGCGGGTTCAGCGCCTTGCCGACGTCCTGGGCGCAGGCCAGCTCGATCACCTTGACCAGGCCCAGTTCGGTGTCGACCTCGACGACGGCGCGGTGCGCGGCGAAGGAGTACTGGACGTGACCGTTGCCCTGGCCGGTGCGCAGGTCGAACGGTTCGGTCGGCCGGTGCCGCCACTCCTCCTCGACCTCGACCACCTCGTCCTCCAGGACGTCCACGAGGTCGGCCAGGACCTCGCCGCCGTCGGTGACGACCTTGCCGCCCTCCAGGAGCAGTTCGGCGGTGGCCCAGGCGGGGTGGTACGGGCCGAGCCTGCGGCGGCCGATCTCCAGGACCCGCTCGCGCACGAGCTCGCAGGCGTGCTTGATCGCGCCGCCGGTGACGTAGGTCTGCCGGGAGGCCGACGTCGAACCGGCCGAGCCCACCCGGGTGTCGGCGGGCCGGATGGTGACCTCGGCGACGCCCAGTTCGGTGCGGGCGATCTGCGCGTGGACGGTGACGCCGCCCTGGCCGACCTCCGCCATCGCGGTGTGCACGGTGACGACGGGCCGGCCTCCGGCGACCTCCAGGCGGACCCGGGCGGTGGAGTAGTCGTCGAAGCCCTCGGAGAAGCCGACGTTCTTGATGCCGACCGCGTAGCCGACGCCGCGGACGACGCCCTCGCCGTGGGTGGTGTTGGACAGACCGCCGGGCAGCTGCCGTACGTCGGCGCCCTCGCTGGACTCCCACTGGCGCTCCGGCGGCATCGGCATCGCCTTGACGCGGCGCAGGAGTTCGGCGACCGGCGCCGGGGAGTCGACGGGCTGTCCCGTGGGCATGAGCGTGCCCTGCTCCATGGCGTTGATCCGGCGGAACTCCACGGGGTCCAGGCCGAGTTCGGCCGCCACCTTGTCCATCTGCGCCTCGTAGGCGAAGCACGCCTGGACCGCGCCGAAGCCGCGCATGGCACCGCAGGGCGGGTTGTTGGAGTAGAGGGCGAGGGCCTCGATGTCCACGTCCTCGCACACGTACGGTCCGACCGAGAGCGAGGCGGCGTTGCCGACGACCGCCGGGGAGGCGGAGGCGTAGGCGCCGCCGTCCAGGACGATGCGGCACTTCACGTGGGTGAGCCGGCCGTCGCGGGTGGCGCCGTGCTCGTAGTGGAGCCGGGCGGGGTGGCGGTGGACGTGGCCGAAGAAGGACTCGAACCGGTTGTAGACGATCTTGACGGGCTTGCCGGTGCGGAGCGCGAGGAGGCAGGCGTGGATCTGCATCGACAGGTCCTCGCGGCCGCCGAAGGCGCCGCCGACGCCGGACAGCGTCATCCGCACCTTGTCCTCGGGCAGGCCGAGCACGGGGGCGATCTGGCGCAGGTCGGAGTGGAGCCACTGGGTGGCGATGTAGAGGTCGACGCCGCCGTCCTCGCCGGGCACCGCGAGACCCGACTCGGGGCCGAGGAAGGCCTGGTCCTGCATGCCGAAGTGGTAGTCGCCCTCGACGATCACGTCGGCGCGTGCGGCGGCCGCGGCGGCGTCGCCGCGCACGATCGGCTGGCGGTGCACGATGTTGGGGTGCGGGACGTGGCCACTGTGGTGGTCGTCGCGGTGCTCGTGGACGAGGACCGCACCGGGGGCGGTCGCGGAGGCCTCGTCGGTGACGAGGGGCAGTTCCCGGTACTCCACCTTGATCTTCGCGGCGGCGCGGCGTGCGGTCTCCGGGTGGTCGGCGGCGACGATCGCGACCGGCTCGCCGTGGTGGCGGACCTTGCCGTGGGCGAGGACCGGGGTGTCCTGGATCTCCAGCCCGTAGTGGCGCACGTCGGTGGGCAGGTCGTCGTACGTCATGACGGCGTGGACGCCGGGGGTGGCGAGCGCCTCGCCGGTGTCGATGGAGACGATCTCGGCGTGCGCGACGGTGGAGCGCAGGATCTGGCCCCAGAGCATGTCCTCGTGCCACATGTCGGACGCGTACGCGAACTCGCCGGTGACCTTGAGGACGCCGTCCGGGCGGAGCGTGGACTCGCCGATGCCGCCCCTGGTCGTGGAGCCCTGGGTGAGGCCGGCGGGTGCGCCGTTGGCGGTCATGCTCCGGCCCCCTCGGAACGGCGGGCCGCGGCCAGACGGACCGCGTCCATGATCTTCTCGTAGCCGGTGCAGCGGCACAGGTTGCCGGACAGCGCCTCGCGGATGTCCTCGTCGGTCGGGTCCGGGTGGTGCTCCAGCATCTCGTCGGCGGCGACCAGCAGTCCTGGTGTGCAGAAGCCGCACTGGACGGCGCCGGCGTCGAGGAAGGCCTGCTGGATCGGCGCCAGTTCGATGTTCTCGCCGGTCTGCGAGTCGGTGCCCCGGGCCTGCCACCGCCGGGCCGCGTCGAGCGAGGCGCTCTCGCCGGCCCGGGCACCCGTCGTGGTGCCGCCCTCGGCGCGCTGCCGGGCGTACTCGGCGAGGCCCTCGACGGTGACGACCTCGCGGCCCTCGGCCTGTCCGGCGGCGACGAGGCAGGAGCAGACCGGCACGCCGTCCAGGCGGACCGTGCAGGAGCCGCACTCGCCCTGCTCGCAGGCGTTCTTGGAGCCGGGCAGGCCCATCCGCTCGCGCAGTACGTACAGCAGGGACTCGCCCTCCCAGACGTCGTCGGCCTCCTGCGGACGCCCGTTGACGGTGAGGTTGACACGCATCACGCGGCTCCTTCCGTGGTGCGGCGGGCGCCGCGGTACGACTCCCAGGTCCAGGTGAGCGTCCGGCGCGCCATGACGCCGACCGCGTGGCGGCGGTAGGCGGCGGTGCCGCGGACGTCGTCGATCGGGTTGCAGGCGGCGGCGCACAGGTCCGCGAACCGCTTGACGGCCGAGGGGGTGACGACCTTCCCGTTGTCCCAGAAGCCGCCCTCCTCGAGCGCCGCGTTCAGGAACTCCTCGGCGGCCGTGGCGCGGATCGGGGTCGGCGCGGCCGAGCCGATGCCGGTGCGGACGGTGCGCGTGTCCGGGTGCAGGGCGAGACCGAAGGCGCACACGGCGATGACCATGGCGTTGCGGGTACCGACCTTGGAGAACTGCTGCGGTCCGTCGGCCCTCCTGACGTGCACGGCGCGGATCAGCTCGTCGGGCGCCAGCGCGTTGCGCTTCACGCCGGTGTAGAACGCGTCGATCGGGATGCGCCGGGTGCCGCGCACCGACTCGGCCTCGACCTCGGCGCCGGCGGCGAGCAGCGCCGGGTGGGCGTCGCCGGCCGGGGAGGCGGTGCCGAGGTTCCCGCCCACGCCGCCGCGGTTGCGGATCTGCGGGGAGGCGACCGTGTGCGAGGCGAGGGCGAGACCCGGCAGCTCGGTGCGGAGGTCCTCCATGATCCGGGTGTAGGGCACGGAGGCACCGAGCCGTACGGAGTCCTCGCCGACCTCCCACTCGGTCAGGTCGGCGACACGGTTCAGGTCCATGAGGTACTCGGGCCTGCGGTGGTCGAAGTTGATCTCGACCATCACGTCGGTACCGCCCGCGATCGGCACAGCGGTGGGGTGCTCGGCCTTCGCGGCGAGCGCCTCCTCCCAGCTGGCGGGGCGAAGGAAGTCCATGACCGGCTCTCTTCCTCGTCTGATCGGGGGTAAGGGGTCGATCGGGGGCGTACGGATTGAGCCACACGCGGGTACCGGGGGCCCGGCTCGTTCATGTGCTGTTCACGTGGAATGGCCTCAGTACACCGCCGTGTGCTCCACCGGGGTCAGTCGCAGAAACCATGAAGGAGTTGGCTGGCCAGGGCGGGCATCTTGTAGATTCGTATGAACGGAGGTGCTCGGGAGCCTCCCTGTTCTTCTCCGGAATCGGGCGACACAGCCGCGTGACCTGGAACACTTCGAGACAAAGAACGGCGGCGACGAGAATGCGGCTGCGCGCACTGCTGGACACCGACGCGCTGGGCCTCAAGCTGCTCGGCGGCGAGGACGAGCTGGACCGTACGGTCCGCGGCGTGATGACCACCGACCTGCGGGACCCCAGCCGCTACCTCTCGGGCGGCGAGCTGGTCCTCACCGGCCTGGCCTGGCGCCGGGGCGCCGCCGACTCCGAGCCGTTCGTGCGTCTCCTGGTGCAGGCCCAGGTGGCCGCGCTGGCCGCCGGTGAGGCGGAGCTGGGGAGCGTGCCGGAGGACCTGGTGGTGGCCTGCGCCCGGCACCGGCTGCCGCTGTTCGCGGTGCACGAGTCGGTGGCCTTCGCGACGATCACCGAGCACGTCGTGCGCCAGGTGTCCGGCGAGCGGGCCGGGGACCTCGCGGCCGTGGTGGACCGGCACCGCCGGATGATGACCTCGGGACCGGCGGGCGGCGGCCCCGACGTGGTCCTGGACCTGCTCGGCTCCGACCTCGACCTGCGGGCCTGGGTCCTCTCCCCCACCGGACGGCAGGTCGCGGGACCGAAGGACGCGGAGCCCGCCCTCCCGGCCGAGGTGTGCGCCAAGCTCGCGGCGGAGCACCTCGCGGCCACCCGCGCGGGCCGGCGCGCGCCGCACCGGGTCTCCGTGGGCGCCACGACGTACAGCCTCTTCCCGGTGCGGGGCCGGGGGCAGCTCCCGTCGGCGGCCGCGGCGCCGCGTGTCCCGCAGGGTGCGGCGGCGGGCGGCCGGGAGGTGCGCGAGACGGTGCTGTCCGACTGGCTGCTCGTGGTCGAGGCGGACGCCGGGGAGTGGGCCGAGGAGCGGCTCGACCTGCTGTACGGCGTCACCCAGCTGATCGCGGTCGAGCGGGACCGGCGGGACGCGGCGCGCACGGTGCGGCGGCGGCTCGCCCAGGAGGTGCTGGAGCTGGTGCAGACGGGCGCCGCGCCGGCCGAGATCGCGGCTCGGCTCCGGGTGGCGGCGCCGGTGCTGCTGCCCGGCCTCGGCGCGGCACCGCACTGGCAGGTCGTGGTGGCCCGGGTGGAGTGGGCGGACGGCGACGGGCAGACCGGCCGCATCGCGCAGACCCTGCTGGAGGAGATCCTCGTCGACCCGCACGCCACCGGCCCCGAGCAGTCGGACCGCATCGCCGTGGCGCACACCGGTGAGGAGGCGGTCGCCCTCGTACCGCTGCCGGCGGTCTCCAGCGAGCACGACGGCTCCGAGGCGGGGGTTCTCGCGGACGCGCTGCTCCAGTCCGTACGGGAACCGCTGTCGGCCGGTCTCGACGGGGACGGGCGCGTCACGCTGGGCGTCAGCGCGGCCGTGCACTCGGCGGAGGGGCTGCGCGGGGCGCTGGAGGAGGCCCGGCACGCGCGCCGGGTCGCCGCGGCGCGCCCCGGCCGGGTCTGCGCGGCGGGCCACCAGGAGCTGGCCTCGCACGTGCTGCTGCTTCCCTTCGTCCCGGACGACGTGCGGCGGGCCTTCACCGCCCGGCTGCTCGACCCGCTGCGGGACTACGACCGCCGGCACCGCGCCGAGCTGATCCCGACGCTGGAGGCGTTCCTCGACAGCGACGGCTCCTGGACGCGCTGCGCGAACCGGCTGCACCTCCACGTCAACACGCTGCGCTACCGCGTCGGGCGGATCGAGCAGTTGACGGGGCGTGACCTGTCGCGGCTGGAGGACAAGCTCGACTTCTTCCTGGCCCTGCGCATGAGCTGAGGTCCGGGGCGCGCGGAGGCCGCGTCGGGGCCCGGGGTCGGTCCGGGGGCGGTGTGGGGCGGTCCGGGGGCGGTGTGGGGCGGTCCGGGGGCGGTGTGGGGCGGTCCGGGGGCAGTGCGGGGCGGTCCGGGGGCGGTCCGGGCGGTTCCAAACCTCGACGGCACGAAGACCACGACTTTGTGAAAAGTTTCACCCATCCTCTTGGCCGGGCCGCCGGATCCGTGCTGAGATGCGGCCACCACTCGAGAGCTCGATGGCGTGCTAAGGGGAGGGCGACGTGGCGCATTCCGCCATGGCTGGTTCTGGCTGGGGAACGACCGAAGGTGACGATCCGCTCCAGACCGCGGTATGGCGGTTGCGCTCGCGCGGCTGCTGGGCCGACGCTGCGGCCCTGCTGGAGCCGGTCAGCGCGGACACCGCTTTGCAGCGGACCGCGCTGCTCGTGGAGCGGTGCCTGTACACCGAGCAGGGCTGGGCCGAGGCCGAGGACGCGCTGCGCACCGCGGAGGCCCTGGCCCACAGCGACGACGAACGCGGGGCCGCCGCCTGTGAACGGGGTCAACTCGCGTACGCCGCCACGGTGCACGGGGTGCGCGACCGGGCCGACGAGGCGCGGGCCGCGCTGGGCCGGGCGGCGGCGCTGATCGCGCCGGGGGCGGCGGGACGGGCGCTGCTCGACTTCCGGCGGGGGCTGCTCGCAGAGAACCTGACCCGGTCCCCCCAGGCGGCCCGCGCGGCGTACCGGCGCGCACACGCCGGCGCGACGGCGCACGCCGAGCCGCTGCTCCTGTCCTTCACCTGGCGGCATCTGGCCGGTCTGGCGCTGCGCGAGGGGGAGTTGACCGAGGCACGGCACGGTTTCGCCGAGTCGCTGCGCATCCGCGAGGAGCTGGGGTACCTCGTCGGTACGGCGCCCGCGCTGGCCTCGCTGGCGGACGCGGAGTCGGAGCCGGAGGCGTCCCGGCTGCGGGACGAGGCGCGGCGGCTGTTCCGGCTCCTCGGCGGTGTCCCGACGTGGCTGGCCCGGCAGTTGGCGCCGCCGGCGGCGGGTGCGGCGACGGCGTGAGGGGCACGCCCCCGGTCGGGCGTCACGGGAGTCTGCTCCAGCGCGGGGCCGTGTTGGCCCAGGCCGCGTCCCACTGGGCGAGGTTGCGCCGGTACAGCACGAGTCCCGTGGCGGCGTGGGCGGCGAGACCGGTGACGACGACGCCGAGGAAGGCGAGGATCGCCCAGCCCATGGTGCGGCTGCGGATCTGCTCCGCGGACAGCGGCGGCTCGGTGATCCGACCCTCGTGGTCGACCCAGACCAGGACGGTGCTGTCGGCCGGCAGCCCCGGTTCGACCTCGGTCGTCCCGGTCCTGCTCACCCCGTCGGGGCCGGTGAAGCGCACCGGGACCGGGTAGCGGGTCTCCTTCGCCTCGTCGGAGCCGGGCTCGGGGTGGCGCGGGGCGTCGTGGGTCAGGACGGCGGGGCGGTGGTCCCGGGTCCGCTCCTCGTGCTCGGCGGTGCTCCGGTAGTGCCGGTAGGCGCTGTCGCCGACCCCGAACATCGCCGCCGGGGCGGCCACCAGCACGGCGAGCAGGATCCCGAGCGAGACCCACGCCCGCACCCGGTCGCTGAACCGCCGCAGGGGGTTGCGCCGCCACCGCCACATCAGGAGGTACGGGTGCCGCGCGGGGTCGGGCCCGGGGTCGGGGCTGGGACCGGCGGGCGGCGGCTGGGCGGGAGGAATCTCTCCGGCCATGGTGTGTCTCCTTCCTGGGACGGGGCGGCCTGTCGGGTCGAGGCCACGAGGTCACGCGCGCGGGACGCGGAGTACGGCCGACACCGGGGCGGGCGCCGGCCGTACGAACGGGGGGTGTGGATCGGCGGACGGGGCGGGCGGGGATCGGCGGACGGGGCGGGCGGGGATCGGCGGACGGGGCGGGCGGGGGTCGGGGGTCGGGGCGGGCGGGGGTCGGGGGTCGGGGCGGGGATCGGGGGACGGGGGCGGCATGTGGGAGATGCGGGCGCGGCATTTTCCGGTACGTCGGGCCGGGGCGAGCGGCGCCCCGGTGACCGCCGGGCCCCGGACCACTGGAGGGGCGGATCGCCGGGAGGAGGGCGGACCCCCGGGTCCCGAGGACCGCACCCGACCCGTCCGGCGTCCGGCGCCGGGGGGGGCGGGCTCCGGAGCCGGGAGCGGGAGCGGGCTCCGGAGTCCCGGCCCACGTACCGGCGTTCCACCGGGAGGCGGACCGGGACCGGGACGGCGGACCGGCCGGGCGCGGGTGCACCCCCGGTGGGTCCGCCCGCGCCCGGCCTCCGGAGGGGGACGGCCGGCCCCGGGGTGCCCGACCCGCGTACCGGTGCACCTGGCCCCGAACCGGGACCGGGCGGCGGACCGGCCTGGCGCCGGTGGCCCACCGCCGGGCCCGTGTCCGCGGGTGGACTGGCACGGACCGCGCGGTGCCCCCGCCCGCGTACCGGCAACGGGGCCGGGCAGTGGACCGGCCGCCCCGGTTCCGGGTCCGCCCTCCGGGTGGACGGCCGGCACCGGAGGGCCCGGCCCGTGCTCCGGCGTACCGGGGCCGGCCCGCGCCGGATCAGTGCGGGTGGCCCGCCGGTGGGTCCGTGCCCGTGGTCGACGGGTGGGTGTGGGCGGCCTCCAGGAGCTTCGCGGCGCCGCGCACGGCGGCCGTGTGGGGCGCGGGCACCGCGCGCAGCGGTACGTGCAGCCGGTCGGCGAGACGGCAGGTGATCTCGGGGCGCAGCGCGCCGCCGCCCGCCAGCAGCGGCCCCCGGCTCAGCGCGTCGAGGGTGAGCGACGTGCCGTCCTGCCGCAGCATCGAGGTCGTCATGTCGGCCAGCGCCTCCCCGATCCGCGCGGACGGGGTGGTGTCGTCGATGTCCCCGGTGCCCAGCGCGGTACGGCGGGCGTCGAAGACGGCGCCGTCGACCAGGAGCACCACCTCCGTGAGATGGGCACCGATGTCCATGACGAGCAGCGGCCGGGACAGGTCGGCGCCCGCCCCGAGGGCCACCGCCCGCGCGCTGGGAACGGTCAGCACACTGCGCGGGCGCAGCACCTCCACGGCCGTACGGGCCTCGGTCCGGTAGGCCGGCCCGCCCAGTACCGGCGCGGTGACCACGACCACCGGACGGGTGAAGCGGGGCAGCCGGTGTCCCAGCAGCCGGTCGAGCATCCGGGCCGTGCCCTGGGTGTCGACGATGGAGCCCCGCTGGATGGGGTACACCGCGCCCGCGCCGGGGAAGGTCACCGTCGGCACGTCGAGGATCATCCCGCGTCCGGAGACCCAGGCGCGGGTACGGGCGCTGCCCATGTCGAGGGCGACGCCGCTGCACTGCCGGCACAGCGGCCAGGGCCGGTGCCGGGACAGCACGGCGCGGGGCCGCCGGAGCAGGGTCATCGTCCGGCCTCCCGCACCTGCTGGCAGCGGGCGCAGTAGCGGGCCTGCGGCACGATCATCAGCCGGTCGCGGTCGATGGTGCGCCGGCACAGGTGACAACGGCCGTAGCGGCCCTCGTCCATGCGGTCGAGGGCCGCCTCGACGTCGGCGAGGACCATGCGCGCGGAGGCCGCCAGCTTGACCCGGACCTCGGTCTGCGCGGCGGACCGCCGCTGGATCAGCTCGTCGGTGCGGGACGGGACCGCCGCCATCTGCCGCAGCTGGTCCTCGCGGAACAGCCGCTGCTCCTGGAGGTTGTCCCGGAGCGCGGCGAGGTCCTCGGGCGACAGGGGCGACAGACGCGTGTCGCGGTCGTCGATGATCTGGTTGTTCACCACTTCACCCCTTGGGCAGGGCGGGAGGGACTGGTACGGGACGGGAGGGCGTGCTCAGGTGGCGGCGCGGCGCTGGCAGGCGACGCAGTACCGCGTGTAGGGGAGGATTTCCAGGCGCTCCCCCGGTACGGGCTTGCCGCAGCCCAGGCAGGTGCCGTAGGTGCCGTCCTCGACCCGGGCGAAGGCCTCGTCGATCTCCTTGAGCACCCGCTCGATCGCGGTCTTCTGCGCGGACATGAGCTGGTCGTCCGCCTGGCCGCTCTCGGCGAGGGCCTGCAACTGGGTGACGCGGGTGTTGCGGGCGTGTTCGAGACGCTGGCGCGCCTCGTGAGCGGTCAGCCGCTCGGGGCGGGGTTCGATGCGGGAGGCGTCGAGCGACACGGTGAAGGGTCCTTTTCTCGGAAGGTTCTGCGGGTTCTCGGAAGGTTCTGCGCAAGCGCGGGCTTCTGCGGCATCGCGCAGGTTCCGCGGGTATGCCGAGCGCCGGGCCGATGGGGCCCGGTCATCCTCAACCCTGGCCGGGCCGCGCCGGGAAACCCATCGGGCGCAGGACCCATTTGCGTGGGGGCGCGGGATCCACTCGACGGTGCGCCGGTGCGGCCGTATGGGTATGCCGCGAGCCGGAAATGGGGGTCGGGCCCCATCGACCGGACGGGTCCGGGAGGGGCACGCTGGTCGCTTGCTCGGTCGCTACCTGGGCCGCAGCTCCCACCGAGGGTGCGCGATGACCGACAGTAGAGGCGTACCAAGTCGACACGTCGCTGAAGGAGGCGTACCCCCGGTGTCCCTGTTCTGGCGGATCTTCGGGCTCAACTCGGTGGTGCTGGGCTTCGCCACGGCGCTGCTGCTGTGGGCTCCGGTGACCGTCTCCGTGCCGATCCTGCTGACCGAGGCCGTCGTCCTCGTGCTCGGCATGGGCGTCATGCTGGTGGCCAACGGCGCGCTGCTGCGCTGGGGGCTGGCCCCGCTGGAGCGGCTCACCAAGCTGATGACCACCGTCGACCTGCTCCGTCCCGGCCAGCGGCTGCCGATCTCCGGCGGTGGCGAGGTCCCGGAGCTGATCCGCACCTTCAACGCGATGCTGGACCGCCTGGAGGCCGAGCGGGCCACGAGCAGTGCCCGTGTGCTGCTCGCCCAGGAGGCGGAGCGGCGCCGTATCGCGCAGGAGCTGCACGACGAGGTCGGGCAGAGCATGACGGCGATCCTGCTGGTCCTGGGCCGTGCGGCGGACGACGCCGACGAGCCGTTGCGCGACGAGCTGCACCAGGCGCAGGAGATCACCCGGGAGAGCCTGGACGAGGTCCGCCGCCTGGTGCGCCGGCTGCGGCCGGGCGTTCTGGACGACCTCGGTCTGATCAGCGCGCTGTCCTCGCTCACGCACGACTTCGCCACCCACACCGGTCTGCGGGTGGTGCGCCGTTTCGACGCCGATCTGCCGGCCCTGGACCACGAGACCGAGCTGGTCCTCTACCGTGTGGCGCAGGAGAGCCTGACCAACGCGGCCCGCCACGCGGACGCCGAACGGCTGGAGGTGGGTCTGGCCCGCGCGGACGACGCGGTGACGCTCACCATCACCGACGACGGCCGCGGCATCGAGGCGGCGCACGAGGGCGCCGGCATCCGCGGCATGCGTGAACGGGCCCTGCTCATCGGGGCCGCCCTCGACATCACGTCGACGTCCGGCGCCGGCACCCGCATCCGGCTCACCGCACCCCTTCCCAGGAAGTAGCCCCGACCATGTCCGACCCGTCCCTGCCCGAGCCGTCCGCCTCCGGCCGCCCCGCCGCCACGACGGCGTCGTCCTCGGCGGCCGCCGCGGCCTCCGCGACGTCGGCGTCGGCGTCCACGGCGTCCGCGTACGGCCCGTCCCAGGCGTCCGCCCCGGCGAAGATCCGCATTCTGCTCGCCGACGACCACGCGCTGGTGCGCCGCGGGGTGCGCCTCATCCTCGACCGCGAGCCGGACCTCGAGGTGGTCGCCGAGGCCGGCGACGGCGCGGAGGCCATCGACATGGCGCGGACCCACGAGGCCGACCTCGCGGTGCTGGACATCGCGATGCCCCGCCTCACCGGACTCCAGGCGGCCCGCGAACTGGCCGCGCTGAAGCCGGGGCTGCGCATCCTGATGCTGACGATGCACGACAACGAGCAGTACCTGTTCCAGGCGCTGAAGTCGGGTGCCTGCGGCTACGTGCTCAAGTCCGTCGCCGACCGGGACCTCGTGGCCGCCTGCCGGGCCGCGATGCGCGACGAGCCGTTCCTGTACCCGGGTGCGGTGACGGCGCTCATCCGCAACTACCTCGACCGGGTACGGCACGGCGAGGAGACCTCCGACCACATCCTCACCCCGCGCGAGGAGGAGGTCCTCAAGCTCGTCGCCGAGGGCCACTCGTCGAAGGAGATCGCCGAGATCCTCTTCATCAGCATCAAGACCGTCCAGCGGCATCGCGCGAACCTGCTCCAGAAGCTCGGGCTGCGCGACCGCCTGGAGCTGACCCGGTACGCCATCCGGGCCGGGCTGATCGAGCCCTGACGGACCCCATGAACCGCCCGTGGCTCTGGCCGCCCACTCCCCGGCCGGAGCCCCGGGCTTCCCCCACCCCAGGCCCGCTGATCCACCACGAAAGGGGACGGTGCATGCGCCGACGGCTCGCGGCCGTGCTCACCGTCCTGCTGACCGTCCTGCTGCCCCTGGTCCCGGCCTGGCCCGCGGCCGGCTCGCACGCCGGTGCCCGCGGCCCCCTCGCGGCGGCCGCCGCCACGGCCGTGCCGCATCCGGCCCTCGACCTCCACGCCGACGACGGCTGCACACCGGTCTGCGCCGCCCAGCCCCGGGCCCGGCACGACCTGCCGGCCGGTCGTCCGACGGCACCGGACCAGCACCCGGCGACCACCGCGCACCCCGAGGGCTGCGCCGCCCCCGGCGGCCACGCACGGACGTCGTTCGCGCCCGGCCCGGTGCCGGTCTCCCCCGGCCGCGCGAGCCACGACAGCGGCCGGGCGCCACCCGTCTCCTCCGGCATCTGAGACACCACACCCGACCTTTCCCCTTCTTCCGCCGCGGCCGCGCTCGGCCGCCGCCGCGGTGTGCCCGCCGGAGGCCCGTGTTGAAACGCTCCCGTCCCCCTTCCCGCACCCGTTCGCGCTCGCGTTCCGGCTCCCTGAACGTCCGCGCGCTCCTCGCGCTCGCCGTGCTGGCCGTGTCCGTGGCCATCGCCCTGACCATGCCGGTCCGCCTGGGGCTCGACCTGCGCGGCGGCACCCAGATCGTGCTGGAGACCCGGTCCACCGAGACCACCAAGGCCGACCGGGAGGCCACCGACCGCACCGTGGAGGTGCTGCGCGGCCGCATCGACGCCCTCGGTGTCGCCGAGCCGACCATCGTCCGCTCCGGCGAGAACCGCGTCGTCGTCGAGCTGCCGGGCGTACAGGACCCGAAGAAGGCGGCCGACGTGCTGGGCCGCACCGCCCAGCTCACCGTCCACTCGGTGCTCGGCGCGACGGAGACCCCGCCCGGCGAGACCGGAAAGGAGGGCGAGGACGGCCAGGCCGCCAAGGACGGCGAGCGGGTGCTGCCGGACGAGTCCGGGCTGTCCCTGCGGCTGAAGGACGCCACGCTGACCGGGCAGGACGTCAAGGGCGCCGACGCCCGCTTCGACCAGCAGAACGGCGCGGGCTGGACCGTCACCGTCGACTTCAAGGACGCCGGCAGCGACCGGTGGGCCAAGGTGACCGGTGAGGCGGCCTGTCACCCGGCCGGCGATCCCCAGCGCAGGGTCGCCATCGTCCTCGACAACAAGATCATCTCCTCGCCGCAGGTCGACCCCTCCGTGTCCTGCGGCGGGGGCATCACCGGCGGCTCCACGCAGATCACCGGCTCCTTCGACGCCGCCGAGGCCCGCGACCTCGCCCTGCTCATCAAGGGCGGCGCCCTGCCCGTGCCGGTCGAGACCATCGAACAGCGGACCATCGGCGCCACCCTGGGCGACGAGGCCATCTCGGCCGGCGCCTGGGCCGCCGTCATCGGCACCGCGCTGACGGCGCTGTTCATCATCTTCGTCTACCGCCTGATGGGCGCCCTGGCGACCGTGGCCCTGCTCTGCTACGGCCTGATCTCCTACGCCGCCCTGGCCGCGGTCGGCGCGACCCTGACGCTGCCCGGCCTCGCCGGTTTCGTCCTGGCGATCGGCATGGCGGTGGACGCCAACGTCCTTGTCTTCGAACGGGCCCGGGAGGAACAGGCGGCCCGGACCCGTCCGAGCACCCGGTCGGCGCTGACCGCCGGTTTCCGCAGCGCCTTCAGCGCGATCGCGGACTCCAACGTCACCACCCTGATCGCCGCGGCCCTGCTGTTCTTCCTCGCCTCCGGCCCGGTGAAGGGCTTCGGCGTCACGCTCGGCATCGGCGTGCTGGCCTCGATGGTCAGCGCCCTGGTGATCACCCGGGTGCTGGCCGAGTTCGCCGCGGGCCGCCCGGCGGTCTTCCGCCGTCCCGGCATCACCGGTATCTCGTCCACCGGACCGGTCCGGGACGGCCTGCTGCGCCGCAACCCGTTCCTGATGAGCCGGCCGCGCCGCTGGCTGGCGGCCTCCCTGATCGTCATGGTGGTGGCGGGCTCCGGCATCCTGGTGCGCGGCCTGAACTTCGGCATCGAGTTCACCGGGGGCCGGCTCATCGAGTACTCCACCGCGAACCGGGTCGATCCCGACCGGGCCCGGGACGCGCTGTCCGACGCGGGCTTCCCGCGCGCCGTCGTCCAGTCCTCCGGCGACAGCGACCTCACGGTGCGCACCGAGGAGCTGACCGACGCCGAGGCGGCGACCGTCACCAAGGCCGTCTCCGAGCTGGGCGGTGAGACGGAGAAGCTCCGCGACGAGCTGATCGGCCCGAGCCTCGGCGAGGAGCTGCGCCGGGACGCCCTGATCGCCCTCGGCCTCGCCCTGGCCGCCCAGCTGGCGTACCTCGCGGTCCGCTTCCGCCTGCTGTTCGGCACCGCGGCGGTCAGTGCGCTCGCCCACGACGTGGTCATCCTGGTGGGTGTGTTCGCCTGGCTGGGCAAGCCGATCGACGGGGTGTTCCTGGCCGCGCTGCTGACCGTGATCGGCTACTCGGTCAACGACTCGGTGGTGCTCTTCGACCGCGTCCGGGAACTGATGGGCAAGGAACGCAAGACACCGTTCGACCGGCTCACCAACGACGCGATCCTCCAGACCCTGCCCCGCACGGTCAACACGGGCATGGGCGCGGTGCTCATCCTCGCCTCGCTGGCGGTCCTGGCCGACGACTCGCTCACCGACTTCGCGCTCGCGCTGCTGATCGGCGTGGGAGTCGGGACGTACTCCTCGGTCTTCACCGCCTCCCCGCTCGCCATCGAGTTGCACAACCGCGACGCCG
Source organism: Streptomyces coelicoflavus (assembly GCF_045041415.1). NCBI lineage: Bacteria > Bacillati > Actinomycetota > Actinomycetes > Kitasatosporales > Streptomycetaceae > Streptomyces > Streptomyces coelicoflavus. Next base: position 1,481,455 of record NZ_CP108218.1, read on the forward strand.
GGTCCCGGTCCGCGCGCCGCAAGGGCGGCAAGGGGCGCGGCGCGGCGAAGCCCGGCAAAACGGGGAAGCAGGTACCGGCGAGCCGCGCGGAACGGCAGGAGGTGCTCTAGGACCCACCCGGCCCGGCCCGGCAGTACGGGCGTCCTCGCTCAGGGGGGGGCGCCCGCACCGCCGGGCGGCCGCACCGCCGGGCGACCGCACCACCGGGCGACCGCACCACCGGGCGACCGCACCACCGGACAACCGCGTTCAGCGGGCGTCGGTGAAGTGCTGCCCGACGAGGGTCCGCACCACGTCCTGGTCGCCGGCGATCAGCGCGTCGAGGAGCGCGGTGTGCTCGTGCGCGTCGGCGACCAGGTCGGCCCGGCCGCGCACGGAGGGCGAGCCGGCCGGCGGCCACTGGGCGCGGCGGTGCACGTCACCGGCGATCCGGAGGAGCTGCTCGTTGCCGGCCAGCGCGAGCACCGCGCGGTGGAAGGCGCGGTCGGCCTCGGCGTAGGTGGCCGGGCAGCCCGACGAGGCGGCGCGGACGGTGGTCTCGGCGAGGGGACGCAGCCGCGCCCAGTGCCCGGCGGGCACCGTACGGGCCAGGCGGAGCCAGACCGGGGCCTCGAGGAGGGCCCGGACCTCGGCCAGCTCGGCCAGTTCGCGGTCGCCGCGTTCGACGACACGGAAGCCGCGGTTGGGCACCACCTCGACGGCGCCCTCCAGGGCGAGCTGCTGCATGGCCTCCCGTACGGGGGTGGCCGAGACCCCGAACCGCTCGCCGAGCACGGGCGCCGAGTGGACCTCGCCGGGCCGCAGCTCACCGGTGACCAGCGCGGTGCGCAGGGCGTCGAGGATCTGCCCGCGCACGGAGGAACGCCGGACCAGGGCGCGCGCGGGGGGCGCCGGGGGTTCGCCGTGGGTGTGCTCGCCGCGCGCCGGCCCGTCCGGCTCCCCGGTGCCCGGGGCCCGGTCCCGTGCCCGGTCCGCCGCTCCCGGCTGCACCGGGATCCGCACCGCCTCGTCCGCCGTACCCGCCCCCGTACCCGTTCCTGCGGCGCCCTGCGCGCTGTACTCCACGGGTCCTCCTGCGGGACGTGTCGGTACTTGAGGTCATTACGGCGGCTTGTCACCCGTCCGTCAAGCACCATAAGCGCAGGGGGCGTCAGTTCAAATCCGAAGGATCATGGGTAAGGTAAGGCTTACCTTTAAGCAGCCCGTTGTTCCGACGTGGATCGGTGGTCCCGCATGCCTGTCGCCCGTACGGCCTTCACGGACGCCTACGCGCGCCTGTCCGAGGTCCTGCCCGGGCTGGGCGTCACCGAACCGACCGCGGCCGACGGGATCCCGGGCGGCGACGGCTGGGTCACGGCCGCCTCGCTCGCCGCGGGCGGTCCGGAGCTGGCCGCGTTCCTCGCCTGGGACGAGGCGCAGGTGCTGCGGGACTACGGGCAGCGGGCCCGGCCGGACGTGATCGCGAGCTTCGGCCTGCACCGGTACGCGTGGCCGGCCTGCCTGCTGATCACCGTGCCCTGGTTCCTGCACCGCCGGGTGCCCCGCCTCCCCGCGGCCGGCGTGGCCTACGACCGCACGGCCGCCGGTCTCCCCCTCGGCCGGATGGCCGTACGGGCCGCCTCGTTCGCCTGCCTGCCCGGCGATCCCGCCGCCGCCCTGCCCGGCGCCCGGGTGGTCGCCGACGAGGAGGCGCTGCGCGCCGAGGTACGGGCCGCGGTCGCCGAGCATCTGGAGCCGGTCCTGGCCGGATTCGGCCCCCGGATGCGGCGGCGCGGACGCGCCCTGTGGGGCATGGCGACCGACGAGATCGTCGAGGGCCTGTGGTACGTCGCCCACCTGCTCGGCGAGCAGGAGCGGGCACGGCACGAGCTGGAGCTGCTGCTGCCGGGCGCCACCAGGCCCTACGTCGGGGACGCGGCCTTCCGCGAGCTCAAGGGACCCGACGGCACCCCGCTGCACACCCGGGACCGGGCGAGCTGCTGCATGTTCTACACCCTGCGCCCCGAGGACACCTGCGCCACCTGCCCGCGGACCTGCGACGCCGACCGCGTCGACAAGCTGCTCGCCGCAGCGGGCTGAGTGGCCGTCAGCTAAGATCGTCCGCGTTGTTCCACAACTCCCCCACGCGTGGCGGGAACTTTCCGTGGAACCACCCGTACGGGTAGTCTTAATCGAACTCAACTCCCGCCCCTCACGCGGCAGTTCGAGCAGAACGCCGCCCTGGGCACTCCCTCTGCACTCCCTTGGCGGCCTCTTGCCCCGAAACCCCCTGAGGGCCGCTGGGTTTGGGCCACCATGGCGGGCGTTACGCCCTATCCCACTGCAAGGGACCCCAGATGAGATTGACCGACATATCGCTGAACTGGCTGCTTCCGGGCGCCGTGCTGCTCCTGGGCATGCTGGCGGCGGTGGCGGTGCTCGCGCGCGGCAAGCGTTCCTCGGGGAAGGACGCGGGCGCGGACGACTCGTGGGAGCGCATGGAGGAGCGCCGCCGGCGCAAGGAGGCCCTCTACGGCACCTTCTCCTACGTCCTGCTCTTCTGCTGTGCCGCGGTCGCCGCGGCGCTCTCCTTCCACGGTCTGGTCGGCTTCGGCGAGCAGAACCTCGGCCTGAGCGACGGCTGGCAGTACCTGGTCCCGTTCGGCCTCGACGGTGCGGCGATGTTCTGCTCCGTCCTCGCGGTGCGCGAGGCCAGCCACGGTGACGCGGCGCTCGGCTCGCGGATACTCGTGTGGGCCTTCGCGTTCGCCGCGGCCTGGTTCAACTGGGTGCACGCGCCGCGCGGCCTGGGGCACGCGGGTGCCCCGCACTTCTTCGCGGGCATGTCCCTGTCGGCGGCGGTGCTGTTCGACCGGGCGCTGAAGCAGACCCGCCGGGCCGCCCTGCGCGAGCAGGGCCTGGTGCCGCGTCCGCTGCCGCAGATCCGCATGGTCCGCTGGCTGCGCGCGCCCCGCGAGACGTACCGCGCCTGGTCGCTGATGCTCCTGGAGGGCGTGCGCAGCCTGGACGAGGCGGTCGAGGAGGTGCGCGACGACCGGCGCGAGAAGGAGGAGAAGAAGCTGCGGCGGCGCGAGCAGGAGCGGCTGGAGCGGGCGCAGCTCAAGGCGATCAGCCGGGGCCACGGCCACCGCGGTTTCCCGGGCCGTGGCGGCCGTCAGGTCGAGGTGGAGGTGCAGCAGGTCGAGCGGGGCTCGGAACGCGCCACCGCGGAGCCTGCCATATCGACCCCGGAGCAGCTGCCCGCAGGAAGCCGGCGTCCCTCCCTCCAGCCCGTGCGGAGCGGGTCTGAGCCGATGGCCGTGGAGACCGTGGACCTCACCGCGGAGGACGACACCCAGGCCCTGCCCCGCCTGGACTCCCTGGAGCGCAAGCTCAAGGACCTGGAGCAGCAGTTCGGCTAGAAGGGGCGCACCGCACCGATGCGCTGAGGCGCCGGGTCGCCCCGGCGCCTCAGGCCGCTTCCGCGCCTGCCTCCTCGTCCGGTTCCGCGCCCAGTTCGAACCAGACCGACTTGCCCACCTCGCAGGGCCGTACGCCCCAGTCGTCGGCGAGCGACTCGACCAGGACCAGCCCCCTGCCGTTGGTGCTCCCCTCCTGCGGGGCGCGCGGCCGGGGCTGTCTGCCGCGGCCCACGAAGTCCCGGACCTCGACCCGCAGGGCACGCGGCCCGACCGTCGCGGTCAGGACGGCGCCCTCGTCGGTGTGGACGAGCGCGTTGGTGACCAGTTCGCTGGTGAGGAGCTCCGCGACCTCCGACTGTCCGGGCCCGCCCCAGTGCCGCAGCAGCTCGCGCAGGGCCCGCCGGGCCTCGGGCACCGCCCGCAGGTCGGCCCGGCCGAGCAGTCGCCTGAGCTGTGACACCGCCTCCTCCTTCATGTCCCCCGTCGGCGCGCTGATGTCGCTTCCCCCTGTCTGTCCGGTTCGTCCCGTCCGGGTCGAACATCTTCACGGGGAAAGCCTTGCCCGTTCGGGCCCCCGGCAGTCATCGAGTTTCGAGCCGGGGGTCCGTGCGGTCACGGCCGGGGCATGTTGCGCAGGTTGGAGCGGGCCATCTGGACCATGCGTCCGACGCCGCCGTCCAGGACGATCTTCGAGGCGGACAGGGCGAAGCCGGTGACCATGTCGGCGCTGATCTTCGGCGGGATGGACAGGGCGTTGGGGTCGGTGACGATGTCGACGAGGGCGGGCCCCTTGTGCTTGAACGCCGCCTTCAGTGCCCCCGCCAGGTCCTTGGGCTTCTCCACCCGCGCCCCGAAGACGCCGCAGGCCTCGGCGACGGCGGCGAAGTCCGGGTTCTTGTTGGCCACGCCGTGCGAGGGCAGGCCGGCGACCAGCATCTCCAACTCGACCATGCTCAGCGACGAGTTGTTGAAGAGCACGACCTTCACCGGCAGGTCGTGCTGGACGAGGGTGAGGAAGTCGCCCATCAGCATGGTGAATCCGCCGTCGCCGGACATCGAGACGACCTGCCGGCGCCGGTCGGTGAACTGGGCGCCGATCGCCATCGGCAGCGCGTTCGCCATCGAGCCGTGGGAGAAGGAACCGATGATGCGGCGGCGGCCGTTGGGCGAGATGTACCGGGCCGCCCAGACGTTGCACATCCCGGTGTCGACGGTGAACACGGCGTCGTCGTCGGCGAGGTCGTCCAGCACGGCGGCCACGTACTCGGGGTGGATCGGGACGTGCTTGTCGACCTTGCGGGTGTACGCCTTGACGACGCCCTCCAGCGCGTCCGCGTGCTTCTTCAGCATCCGGTCGAGGAAGCGGCGGTTCTTCTTCTCCTTCACCCGCGGGATCAGGCAGCGCAGCGTCTCCCGGGCGTCGCCCCACACCGCGAGGTCCAGCTTGGAACGCCGGCCCAGGTGCTCGGGCCGGACGTCGATCTGGGCGATCTTCACGTCGTCGGGGAGGAAGGCGTTGTACGGGAAGTCGGTGCCGATCAGGAGCAGCAGGTCGCACTCGTGGGTGGCCTCGTAGGCGGCGCCGTAGCCGAGGAGTCCGCTCATGCCGACGTCGTACGGGTTGTCGTACTGGATGAACTCCTTGCCCCGCAGGGCGTGTCCCACCGGGGACTTGAGTTTCCCGGCGAACTCCATGACCTCGGCGTGCGCGCCCGCCGTGCCGCTGCCGCAGAACAGGGTGACCCGCTCGGCGTCGTCGATCATCCGCACCAGGCGGTCGATCTCCTCGTCGCCGGGCCGGACGGTGGGCCGGGAGGTGACGAGGGCCGTCTCGGCGGCCTTCTCCGGGGCGGGCTCGTCGGCGATGTCGCCGGGCAGGGAGACGACGCTGACGCCGCCCTGGCCGACGGCGTGCTGGATGGCGGTCTGGAGCAGCCTGGGCATCTGCTTGGGGCTGGAGATCAGCTCGCTGTAGTGGCTGCACTCGCGGAACAGCTGGTCGGGGTGGGTTTCCTGGAAGAAGCCCAGGCCGATCTCGCTGGACGGGATCTGCGAGGCCAGGGCGAGGACGGGGGCCATGGAGCGGTGGGCGTCGTAGAGCCCGTTGATGAGGTGGAGGTTGCCGGGGCCGCAGGAGCCGGCGCACGCGGCCAGCTTCCCGGTGATCTGTGCCTCCGCGCCGGCGGCGAAGGCGGCGGTCTCCTCGTGCCGCACGTGCACCCATTCGATGCCGGAGTGGCGGCGCACGGCGTCCACGATCGGGTTGAGGCTGTCCCCGACGACTCCGTAGAGGCGCTCCACCCCGGCGCGGGTGAGGATGTCGACGAACTGTTCCGCGACGTTCTGTTTGGCCATGGCTCCAGCTATGCCACAGCGGGCGGCCTCACGCCTCCCAAACGGCGGCGGCCGTACGGTCGTCCGCGTATCCCTTGACCCGCACGCCGCTGTCGGCGAGGAACTCCCCGAGTCCGGGCGCCGGGCGGCCGGCCCATCTCCGCGCGAGGAGTTCACCGAGCCCGGGCTCGTTCAGCAGCGGTTCGGCGAGGCCCGCGGTGCACATCAGGAGCACATCACCCGGGCGGGCTACGGAGGCCCGGAAGCGGAAGGGCGCGCGGGGCGGTTCCGCGGTCGGGCCGTCGTACGGCCCCGGGGCCGTGGTGATGCCGAGGTCCATGGTGAGCCGGTCGCCGTCGGGCGTCTCGCTCGGCGCGTCGTTCGGCGCGTCGTGGGGCGCGTCGTGGGGCGGGGAGCCGAAGCCGAGGACAGGTTCGCCGGTGACGTCACCGGTGTCCGGCTCCATTTCCCGCCAGGTGCCGTCGCGCAGGCGCAGCAGTCCGCCCGCGCCGACGCCGAAGAACACGCGGGTGCGGCACTCCGGGTCGGCGGGCAGCAGCAGGCAGCGCAGGGTGGCCGCGTACTCGTCCGGGGCGAGGCCCTGTTCGGCGGCGCCGGCCCGGAGCCGGCCGAGGCTGCGGTCGGTGAGGCGGTGCAGGCCGGACTTCAGGTCGCCGCGCCGGGCGGCCCGCAGGTCCTCGGCGAGCCGCGCGTGACTGCGCCCCACGGCCCGCCCGATCCACCGGCACACCTCGGCCGCCGCCCGGTGCGCCCCCGCGGTCGCGCGGGCGCCGGTCGCCATCGCCACCAGGACCAGCGCCTGCTCGCCGGCACCGAACCGGGCCACGAGCAGCGCGTCGCGCCGCGGCTCCCCCCGGTAGCGCGCGGAGTCCCCGCGCACGGAGACGGCCCGCAGCGTGCACGTGCCGTACCTGGCCCCTTCCAGCACGGTGTCGGGGACCAGCCCGTCCAGGCCGTCGGGATCGGCGGGCGGCAGCGCGGTGGGCTCGGCGTCGTAGGTGGGCGGTCCGCTGCCCACGTAGTCGCGGTCGGCGCCGTCCGGTCCGGCGGGCGGCGAGGGGACGAACGACGACGGCAGCGGGGGCAGGCCGGACGGGGTCCGGGGCGGCGGAACGGCGGCGGGCGGTTCGGTGAGGTCGGCGGCGCCGCTCCCCGAGGTGGTGAGCCCGCGTGGATCACCACCCCGGCTCCGGCCACCGGATGCCGGGGACGGCGGCGGGGGCGGCGGTGACGGCGGTGACGGTGGCTCTGCGGCGCCGGACGCCCGCGGAGCCGCGGCGGGCGGTGTGGTGCCGGGCCGTGCGGGCCCCGGCGGGAAGTCCACGGGACTGTCACCCGAGCCACCGTCACCAGCCTGCGACGGGCGCTCAGGACCCGATGGCCCCGCACCACGCGGGCCGTCGTCGCCGAGCCCCGGCGGGCCCACTGGACGCGGCGGCCCGCCGGCACCCGGGCGCTCGTCTCCGGGCCCGGACGGCCCCGCGGTGCGGGGGCCGGGGACGCCGCCGCCCGGGAGGTTCGCCGACGCCCACCAAGGGGCCCTGGGTCCGGGCGGGGCGGGGGCCGGTGGGGGCGGTGCCGTCGGGCCGTCGGGGCCGGGACGGCGGGCCACCGTTCCGGACGCCGAGGCGAAGCGGTCGTCCAGGGAATCGGGTGCGGCCGTGGGGCCGGTGTCGTCGGTGGAGTCGTCGTACAGCTGCCCCCACCAGTCGTCCTCAGGACCGGTGGGACCGGTGGGACCGGTGGGCCTTCCCCCCTGCTGACTCATGCTCCTGATTGTCCACCGAGGGAGCCATATGAAAACGGGGCATCGGGAAATTCGGGCGGACCGGCGCGCGCCGGGCGGCGTGTCGGGGGACGCGTCGAACGGTTGTGCGCGGTGGGGTGGCCGAGCGGCCCCACCCCCCACGGGAGGACCGCTCGGCGACGCCACCTTGGCAGAGTGACCGGCGGTACGGCGATGATGTCCGCGGGCGGGTTTACGCCGTGGCCGTTTTCCGCCACGGACGTCCCCGCCGACAGAGTTGATCATGGTTCCGGGGAGGGGCGACGCCTGATGCTGGGAGTGCTGGGGCTGGAGGACGCGCAGGAGTCGGCGTACCGCGCGCTGGTGTCGGTGGGGGCGGCCGACGTGTCCGACCTGGCGCGGCGGCTGGAGCTCGGCGAGCAGGACACCGAGCGCGCGCTGCGCAGGCTGGAGCAGCACGGGCTCGCCGCCCAGTCCTCGGCCCGCCCGGGACGCTGGGTCGCGGCCCCGCCGGGCGTCGCGCTGGGCGCCCTGCTCACCCAGCAGCGGCACGAACTGGACCGGGCGGAGCTGGCGGCGGCCCTGCTGGCGGAGGAGTACCGGGCGGCGGCGGCCGAGCCCGCCGTGCACGACCTGGTGGAGGTGGTGACCGGCGCCGCGGCCGTCGCCCGGCGCTTCCTCCAGCTGCAACTCGGCGCGAACGACGAGGTCTGCGCGCTGGTCACCGACCGACCGGTCGCCGTGACCGGCATGGAGAACGACGCGGAGGAGCAGGCCACCGGACGCGGTGTCCGCTACCGCGTGGTGGTCGAGCGGTCGGTGCTCGACCTGCCGACCGGCGTCACGGAGCTGACCGCCGCGCTGGGCCGCGACGAGCAGGTCCGGGTCGTGGACCGGGTGCCGACGAAACTGGTCGTCGCCGACCGCTCCCTCGCCCTGGTGCCACTCACCGCGCGCTCCTCGGAGCCCGCCGCGCTGGTCGTGCACGCCAGCGGACTGCTCGAGCTGCTGTCGGGCCTCTTCGAGGCGGTGTGGCGGGACGCCCTCCCGCTGCGCCTGGGCGCCGCCGGCGTGACCGAGCACGGCCCGGACGGTCCGGACGGCACCGACCTGGAGATCCTCTCCCTGCTGCTCGCCGGTCTGACCGACGCGAGCGTCGCCAAGCAGCTCGACCTGGGCCTGCGCACCGTACAGCGGCGGGTGAAGCGCCTGATGGAGCTGACCGGGGTCACCACCCGGCTCCAGCTGGGCTGGCACGCCTACGAGCGGGACTGGGTGGCCAGAGAGCCCGGGGAGCACGGGGAGCACGGAGAGCGCTGAGCGGCGCCGGGAGGAGCCGGAGGAGCCCTGTCCGCCGCGCCGGACTTCTGCGGACCGGGCCGGACTCCTGCACCCTGGACAGATGGGAGCGTGGGACCTCCTCCTGACCGGCCTGGTCGTTCTGCTCGGGCTGTGCGGCGTCCTGCTCCCCGGCGTGCCCGGGTCGTGGCTGGTGTGGGCCGGGGTCCTGTGGTGGGCGCTGAAGGATCCCCGGCCGCTGGCGTGGGCGGTCCTCGTCGGCGCCACCGTCGTCCTGCTGCTCTCCCGGGCGGTGCGCTGGGCGCTGCCGACCCGCCGCAGACGCCGGGACGAGGCCATGCGCCGGCTGACCTCGTACGGGGGCGCGGGCGCCGTCCTCGGCTTCGTGGTCGTCCCCGTGCTGGGCGCGATCCCCGGCTTCCTGGGCGGCATCTACCTCGCCGAGCGGCTGCGGCTCGGGCGGCACGGCGAGGCGATGGCGTCGCTGCGGACCGCGATGCGCCACGGCGGCGCCGATCTGCTGACGGAACTGTTCGCGTGTCTGCTGATCACCGGGGCGTGGCTGGGAGCGGTGCTGGCCGGCTGACCGGGGCGCCCTCCAGCGTCAGCAGCCGCGTCTTGCGTTCCAGACCGCCCGCGTACCCGGTCAGGGAGCCGTCGGCGCCGATCACCCGGTGGCAGGGACGGAGGATCAGCAGCGGGTTGGCGCCGATCGCGCCGCCGACGGCACGGACCGCCGGCCGCGAGGCGCCGATGCGGGCGGCGATCTCGCCGTACGTCGTCGTCGCCCCGTAGGGCACGTCGTCCAGGGCGGCCCACACGCGCTCCCGGAAGGCGGTGCCCTCGGCGCGCAGCGGCAGCCGGAACTCCGTCAGCTCCCCGGCGAAGTAGGCCGCGAGCTGCTCCGCTGCCGCCCGGAAGGGCCCGGCGTCGCGCAGCCAGCCGTCCTGGACGCTCCGGCCGCCCTTCTGCCCGGGCACCGAGAGGGAGGTGAGCGCCCCGTCGGGTCCGGCGGTGAGGAGCAGCCGCCCGACGGGACTGTCGGTCTCGTACCAGTAGGTCGGGGTGGTCATCGGTCGTTCTCCCAGTCTCCTGCGGCGCGCAGGTGGTTCAGTGCGTACGAGCGCCAGGGGCGCCAGGTGTCGGGCACGGCGGTGCCGGGCGGGGCGACGTCCGGGTCGCCGAGGGCGCGGGTGCGCACGACGGCGACGGTACGGGCGTCCAGGCCGGGCACGGCGAGCAGGGCGCGCTCGGCGTCGTCCCGGTCGGCGCCCGGGTCGAGGCGTACGGCGCCGTCGGCGAGGGCGGCGGCGAGCGCGCCCGGGGTGCCGTCCGGCGCGGCCTCGGCGAGGACGGCCGGTTCGGGGAAGAGGTGGGTGAGGGTGCCGCAGGGCGCGTCGAGGGCCTTGCCGCAACGCTGGACGAGCCGCTCGGCCTCCGCGCGCCCCACCAGGGTCCGTACCGCCAGTTCGTCGGGGTCGGCGGTGCCCGGTGAGCGCAGCCCCGGGCGGGCGGCGACCAGCGGGGCGAGCCGGGGGTCGGCGCCGAGCCGCTCGTCGACGGCGTACGGGTCGGCGTCGAGGTCGAACAGCCGCCGCAGCCGCTGTACGGAGGTGGTCAGGTCGCGCAGGTCGGTGAGGTGGAGGCGGGCCTCCAGCCAGCCGCCGGAGCCGGTGCCGGGCCGCCCCGTCCGCCCCGTCCGTTCCTGGACGGCGACGATCCCGGTGCCGTACGGCAGGCGCAGGGTGCGCCGGTAGACGCGTCGGCCGCTGTCGCCGCTCACCTCCTCCACCCCGGCGACGGCTTCCCGCTGGAGCAGGTCGAAGACCGGGCCGGGCTGGTAGGGGCCCCGGTGGGCGAGGCGCAGCGGGACGCCGGCGGTGGGGGTGGCCGTGTGCCGGGCGGCCCGGTCGCGGGCCGGGGCGGCGGCACGCAGCTCGCTCGGGGTGGCCGCGTACACGGCCCGGACGGTGTCGTTGAACTGCCGCACGCTGGCGAAGCCGGACGCGAAGGCGATCTCGGTGACGGGCAGTCCGGTGGTCTGCAACAGGACGCGCGCGGTGTGCGCCCGCTGGGCGCGGGCCAGGGCCACGGGCCCCGCGCCCACCTCGGCGGTGAGCTGGCGCTGCACCTGGCGGGCGCTGTAGCCGAGCCGTCCGGCGAGTCCGGCGACGCCCTCGCGGTCGACGACGCCGTCGCCGATCAGCCGCATGGCCCGGCCGACGACGTCGGCGCGGACGTTCCAGTCGGCGGAGCCCGGCACGGCGTCGGGACGGCACCGCCGGCAGGCCCGGAAACCCGAGCCCTGCGCGGCGGCTGCCGTCGCGAAGAACCGCACGTTGTGCCGCTTCGGGGTGACCGCGGGGCAGCTGGGCCGGCAGTAGATGCCGGTCGTCTCGACGGCGAAGAAGAACGCGCCGTCGAACCGGGCGTCCCGGCTCCGCACGGCCTCGTACCTGCCGTCTTCGCGTGTCTTCTCGTACTCCGCTGTCGGTGTCACGCCCTCCAGTCTCCGCCAGACCGGACATCCGGGCTGGCGGAAATCGGACATCGCGCTGGAGGGGTCCGGAGGGCCGGTCGGCTACCGCAGGCCGCCCCTCTTGGCCTCCATCGCCGCCTTGCCGATGGCGCCCCGGCGCTTCCACTCCTTCCGGATCTCGGCCCGCATCCGGGCGTCGGTCTTGGCGACGATGCGCTGGTTCTCCCGCATGAGTTTGCGGTAGCTCTCCAGCCGCCGCTCGGGCAGTGCGCCGCTGTCGATGGCGGCGAGGACGGCGCAGCCCGGCTCGCTCTCGTGGGCGCAGTCGTGGAACCGGCACTCCTCGGCCAGCCCCGCGATCTCGGCGAACACCTGGTCCACGCCGGTGCCCGCGTCCCACAGCCCGACGCCCCGCAGCCCGGGGGTGTCGATCAGTACTCCCCCGCCGGGCAGGGCGAGGAGGTTGCGGGTGGTGGTGGTGTGCCGTCCCTTGCCGTCGACGTCGCGGATGGCCTGGACGCCCATGACGTCCTCGCCGAGCAGCGCGTTGGCGAGGGTGGACTTGCCGGCGCCGGACTGTCCGAGCAGCACGGCGGTGCCGCCGGAGACGACGGCGGCGAGCACGTCGAGCCCCTCGCCCTGCTCGGCGCTGACGGACAGCACCGCCACGCCGGGCGCGGCGGTCTCCACGTCCTGGACGAGGTACGCCAGGGTCACCGGGTCGGGCACGAGGTCGGCCTTGGTGAGGACGACCAGGGGCTGCGCCCCGGACTCCCAGGCGAGGGCGAGGAACCGTTCGATCCGGGCGAGGTCCAGTTCGGCCGCGAGCGACACGGCGACGATCGCGTGGTCGACGTTGGCCGCGAGGATCTGCCCCTCGGACCGCTTGGAGGAGGTGGAGCGCACGAAGGCGGTACGGCGCGGCAGACACGTCCGTGCGTAGCGGGGGGTGCCGCCCTCGGGGTCCACGGCGACCCAGTCGCCGGTGCAGACCACGCGCAGCGGGTCGTTGGGGGTGACGAACGCGGTGTCGGCCCGCACGAGGCCGTCCGCGGTGACGACGTCGCACTGCCCGCGGTCGACCCGGACGACCCGTCCGGGCAGCAGCCCTTCGGCGGCGTACGGCGCGAACGCGTCGGCCCAGTCGTCGTCCCAGCCGTAGGAGGTCAGGGCGGAGTGGGCGGAGGTGGATGACGTGGAAGTCAAGGGGGTGACCCTTCAGGGTGCGGCCCCGGTGCGGGATCTCAGGGAGCGGCTGAGATCAGCCGGTGGCCAAGGAGGTGGACTCGATGGGCTCCTGGATGCGGGCAGCGCCCGTCACAGTGACAGCCATGGTCGACACCTCCTCTGAGAATCCCCTGTCGCGGCGGCCCTTGAGACCGCCGCGCTCGAACATCCGTCACCTTAGACGCGCACCCGGGGGCCGCGCCACCGATTAACCGCGGACCGTCCGCTCACACCTCCACGGGCGCGTCCGCCGGCAGGCTGTCCATGAAGGAGCTGACCGAGAAGACCGCGTTGCCGGCGCCGGGCGGGCCGTAGCCGGGGGGCGAGGAGAGACCGAAGTCCTCCATGGTCTGGCGGTAGGCCTGGAGCAGCCGGATGTGGTACTCCAGCGGGGCGCCGTCGGGGTTGGTCTTGCCGAGCGGGGTGGTGGGCTCGGGGCACCAGGTGGTGAAGCGGGGCGTGATGCCGTGCGACATGAAGAAGCGCAGGCCCTCGGTGGTGGACTCGATGGCCTCGTCGACGGTCTTGAAGCCGAAGGGCTCCGCCATCTCCACGCCCGCGACGAAGTTGGGGATGACGTTGCGCGCGCCGAAGACGTCGGTGGAGTCGAGGATGCGCCGGTGCCACTCGTCGCGGCCGACGTAACGCTCCTTGCCGGGGCAGTACATCTTGAACAGGTACTCGTCCCACACCTCGAAGTTGGGGTGGTAGATCTGCACGCCGTAGTCCTTGAAGCGCTGGACGTCCGGCTTGGGCAGGGCCTGGGCGACGACCTTGCCGATCCAGCGGCCGGGGAAGTGCTCCTCGACGGCCTTGGCGTACCGCCCGTAGAAGTCGGCCTCGTCCAGACCCTGGACCTTCGACGTGATCGCGCCGCCGGTGAGCGTGTACGCGGTGGAGATCTTGGCGGTGTCGTACTTGTCGATGATCTCCAGGGCCTCGAGGACCTCGTCGACGTCCTTCACGCCCGTGTACGGCCGCCCGGCCGCCTTGTGCTGGCGCCAGTTGTGGTTGATGTCGCAGTACTGGCACTCCTCCTTGGCGCCGAAGTACTGGCAGACGCGGAACGCGGTCAGGTAGATCAGGTAGCCCCACTGGATGGTCGGGGCCACCTCCATGACCGACTTCCCGTTGGAGAGCTTGTGCCGGTAGTACTCGGGCATGGGCGGCACACCGACGTCGGCGATCCGCTTGCCGTCCAGGTAGAGACCGAGGACACCGTCCTCGTTCGCGGCGACGCGGTAGGGGGAGGCCGGGTTCACGCGGACCGAGACGACGGTGCGGCGCAGGTCGTAGGGGCCGCCGGTGAGGATGATCTCCTCGGGCGGGCGGCGCAGGGCGGCCTCGCCCAGCTCGGGCAGGGTGCCGTGGTCGAAGGAGAAGATGAAGTACGACTTCGGCTTGACCTCGCCGCTCTCGTTGTCACTGAGTGCGGAAGGGTCGAAGGCGACGCCGCCGCGCAGCAGGTCCTCCTTGAAGACGGCCTCGCGCGGTACGTTCGGGAACCGCTCCATCAGATCCTCGACCAGCGCGGTACGGCTGTCCATCCCGTGTCTCCTCCCAGCTGCGGCGTTCGACTTCTCACGGTATGCCCCCGCGACGGCGGCTTCCCGCCCGGGGCCCCTTCCAGGCGCGCCGGGTAGGTTTCCGGGCCATGAGCGACATCACGGTGACCAACTGGGCCGGCAACATCACGTACACCGCCAAGGAACTGCTCCGGCCGCACTCCTTGGACGCCCTGCGGTCCCTGGTGGCCGGGAGCGGGCGGGTGCGGGTGCTGGGCAGCGGGCACTCCTTCAACGAGATCGCCGAGCCGGGCGCGGAGGGCGTCCTGCTGTCGCTGGCGGACCTGCCGTCCGAGGTGGACGTCGACACGGCGGCCCGTACGGTGCGGGTCGGCGGCGGTGTGCGGTACGCGGAGCTGGCCCGGGCGGTGCACGCGCGGGGGCTGGCGCTGGCGAACATGGCGTCGCTGCCGCACATCTCGGTCGCCGGGTCGGTGGCGACCGGCACCCACGGCTCCGGGGTGGGCAACGGCCCGCTGGCGTCGGTGGTGCGCGAGGTGGAGCTGGTCGCGGCGGACGGTTCGACCGTGGTGATCGCCCGCGGTGACGAGCGGTTCGGCGGGGCGGTGACCTCGCTGGGCGCCCTGGGCGTGGTGACCTCGCTCACCCTCGGCCTGGAGCCGGCCTACGAGGTGGAGCAGCACGTCTTCACCGAGCTGCCGCTGGACGGCCTGGACACGGCGACGTTCGAGACCGTGATGGCGGCGGCGTACAGCGTGAGCCTGTTCACGGACTGGCGGGCGCCCGGGTTCCGGCAGGTGTGGCTGAAGCGGCGCACCGACCAGCCGCTGGACGGCTTCCCGTACGCGGAGGCCGCCGCCGAGAAGATGCATCCGGTGCCGGGCATGCCCGCGGTCAACTGCACGGAGCAGTTCGGGGTGCCGGGGCCCTGGCACGAGCGGCTGCCGCACTTCCGCGCCGAGTTCACGCCCAGCAGCGGTGCCGAGTTGCAGTCGGAGTACCTGATGCCCCGGGAGCACGCCCCGGCCGCGCTGCACGCGATGGACGCGATACGCGACGTGCTCGCGCCGGTGCTCCAGACCTGCGAGATCCGCACGGTCGCCGCCGACGACCAGTGGATGAGCCCGGCCTACGGGCGGGACACGGTGGCCGCGCACTTCACCTGGGTCGAGGACACTGCCGCGGTGCTGCCGGTGGTGCGGCGGCTGGAGGAGGCGCTCGCGCCCTTCGCGGCCCGCCCGCACTGGGGGAAGGTGTTCGCGACTCCGGCGGACGGGCTGCGTGCGCTGTACCCGCGGCTGGGCGACTTCCGGGCGCTGGCAGAGGAGCTGGATCCGGCGGGGAAGTTCACCAACGCGTTCGTGCGCGGAGTGCTGACGGGCTGACGGGCTGACGGCCGGGAGACGGGCGGGGCGCACCCGGGTCGTGTCCGGGTGCGCCCTTCGGGGACCGACGGCCGGCGGAGGCCGGTCAGTTGGCGAAGCAGAAGCCGAAGCTCCAGCACTGGATGGTGCGGGAGGCCGTGTCGGAGTGGCCCGTGCCGTCGGTGACGGTGAGGGTGGCGGTGAAGTTCTCCTGGGCGGCCGGGTAGCGGTGCGAGGCGGTCACCCCGCTGCCGTTCTGGCCGTCGCCGAAGCTCCAGGCGTAGGAGGCGATGTCACCGTCGGGGTCGGTGCTGCCGGAGGCGTCGAAGTCGCAGCCGGTCTGCATGCAGAAGGCGGTGAAGGACGCGTTGGGCGTGTCGCCCGCCGGGGGCGCGCCGGCCCGTACGGAGCGGGTGGCGGTGTCGGAGTTGCCCGCGCCGTCGGTGACGGTGAGGGTGACCTCGTAGGTGCCGGCCGCCGCGTAGGTGTGCGAGGGGGTGGCGCCGGTGCCGGTCTTCCCGTCGCCGAAGTCCCAGGCGTAGGAGGCGATGTCACCGTCCGGGTCGGTGGACCCGGAGGCGTCGAAGGCGCAGCTCGGTTCCGTCGAGGAGCAGTCGGCGGTGAAGGCCGCCGTGGGCTCGTCCGGCTGCGGTTCGCCGTCGCCGCCCAGGCCGGACACGTTGAGCAGCAGGTTGGGCGAGCCGCTGCCCGGGTTGCCGACCTCCCCCTGGTCGGCGCCGTTCACCAGGGCGTCGCGGACCTCCTGCGGTGCGGCGCCGGGGTGGGCCGACAGGTACAGGGCCGCGGCGCCCGCGACGTGCGGGGACGCCATCGACGTACCGCTCATCGAGGTCTGGCCGCCGCCGTTGCGGGTGGAGACGATGTCGCTGCCCGGGGCGAACAGGTCGAGGCAGCGGCCGTAGTTGGAGAAGCTGGAGCGGGTGTCGCTGCTGGTGGTGGCGCCGACGGTGATGGCGTCGGCGGTGCGCGAGGGGCTGTACGTGCAGGCGTCCCGGTTGTTGTTGCCGGCCGCGACGACGGTGGTGACGCCGGCGTTGATCAGGCCCTGGACTGCCTGGTCGACGGAGGAGTTGGGGTCGCCGCCGATCGACATGTTGGCCACGGAGGAGCCGGAGGCGTTGCGCGCCACCCAGTCCATGCCGTCGATGACCGTCGACCACGGGGCGGTGCCCTGGCAGTTCAGTACCCGCACGGAGACGATGTCGACGTCCTTGGCGACTCCGTAGTCCCGCGACCCGACGGTGCCCGCGACGTGGGTGCCGTGGCCCTGGCAGTCGCTCGCGTCCGGGTCGTTGTCGCTGAAGTCGTAACCGCTCGCGGCCCGGCCCTCGAAGTTCGGGTGGTCCATGTCGACACCGGTGTCGATGACGTAGGCGGTGGCCCCGGAGCCGGTGTTGGGGTAGGTGTAGGCGTCGTCGAGTGCGCCGTCGACGCGGTCGATGCCGTACGAGGGCGGGTCGGGCTGGGTGCCGGTGAGGCGGGCGGTGCCGTCGGCCTCCACGTACTCGACGCCGTCCGCCGCGGCGAGCCGCTTCGCCTCGGCCTCGGTGGCGGATATCGAGAAGCCCCGGAAGGCCGCCGAGTAGACCTGGCGGACCTGCGCGCCGTACCGCTGGGCGAGCGCCCGGGCGTCGGCCCGTACGTCGGCCTCGGCGCCCGCCTGCACGGAGGCCCGGCCCTCCAGGGCCACGATGTACCGGCCCTGGACCGCGCCGGCCGCGTCCGCGTTCCGGATCGTGCCCCCGGCGGACGGCCCGTCCGCCGGGGCGGCGGCGACCGGTCCGGCGAGCGCCAGTACCGTCGCCGCGGCCGCTCCGACGCACAGCGCGGACAGCTGCCTTCTCCTTGTGCGCATACCTCTGCTCCTCCGGTAAGGGTGGGGAACGGTTCCGGAGGGGGGAGCCGCCGGAACCGGGCGGGCTCACCCTCCGCCGGGCGGGGTGCGCGAACAATCCGTGGAGCGGTAGGTATCCCCTACGTATTCGACGCGCCGCCGGCCCGCACGTCGGCCGGTACCTCGGCCGGCACGTCGGCCCGGGAGGAGACGCCGAGCTTGCGCAGCACCTTCGCGACGTGCTGCTCGATGGTGCGCGGCGACAGGAACAGCACGTCGGCGATCTCCCGGTTGGTGTGGCCGAGGGACACCAGGCGGGCCACCTCGCGTTCGCGGGGCGAGAGGGCGTCGCCGTAGCCGCGCCGTCCGCGCCGGGAGGGCGTCACCACGCCGGTGCCGCGCAGCACCCGGCGGCAGCGGGCGGCGTCCCGGGTGGCGCCGAGGGCGGCGAACTCCTCGGCGACGACGCCCATGTCCGGCGCCGTGTCCGGGTCGCCCAGTGCCAGCGCCTCCCGGGCGGCGGCCTCTCCGGCGCGGGCGGCGGCGTACGGCCGGGGCAGCGCGGCGTATCCGGCACGGGCGGCGGCGAAGGCGTGCGCGGCGTCCTCGTGCCGTCCGCCGGCGGCGGCCAGGATGCCCCGGCAGGCGTCCACGGCGGCCCGGCCGAGCGGCACGTCCAGGCCCGCGACACCGGCGGCCAGTTCCCCGGCCACCCCCTCCGCCTCGGTGCGGCGCCCGTCCCGCACGTACGCGGCCACCGCCATCGGCGTGAGTTCCGCACCCCAGGCCCAGATGTCCTTGCGCCGGACGCGGGCCACGGCCCGGTCGGCCAGGGCGCAGGCGGCGTGGGTCTGCCCGCGGGAGAGCAGCAGGCGGACGCGGGCGCCGGACGCGGACGCGAGGACCGGTGCGGGGGCGTTGTCCGGGTCGGCGAGACCGGCGGCGTCCAGCCGGGCGGCCGCCTCCTCCCACTCGCCCCGGGCCAGCGCCAGTTGGCCGAGGACGAGTTGGGCGTCGGCGGCGACGGGTGCCACCCCGGGGTTGTCCCGCAGGATGCCGTGGGCGTGCGCGGACAGTTCCCGCCAGTGGCCGCCGTGCCAGTCCAGGCGCAGTCCGGTGCCGGCCGCGATGCCCGCGACGAACGTCGCCCCCTGCTCGTCGGCGAGGCGCTCGGCCTCCCGGCAGTAGCGGCGGGCCAGGGTGTCCCGGCCCAGCCAGGCCGCGTAGTCGGCGAGGTTGCCCCAGGTGCGGGCCGCCTGCATACGGACCTCGGGTCCGG
Organism: Streptomyces coelicoflavus; assembly: GCF_045041415.1. Classification (NCBI taxonomy): domain Bacteria; kingdom Bacillati; phylum Actinomycetota; class Actinomycetes; order Kitasatosporales; family Streptomycetaceae; genus Streptomyces; species Streptomyces coelicoflavus. The sequence goes on from NZ_CP108218.1 coordinate 1,499,987, forward strand.
TGCGTTCGCCCTCCCGCAGGGCCTGTTCGGCCTCTTCCCAGACGCGTGGGTCGCCGCGGCCGGCGCGCAGGGTGAAGTGGTTGCCGCGCACCGCCATCCGCAGTCCCGCGTCCGCCTCACCGGCCTCCTCGGCCTCCTCGGCGACGAGGGCCTCGGCGCGGGTCACCCACCGCTCGTACACCGGGTAGGGGTGGTCGCCCCAGCCGGGCAGCGCGAGGGCCGCCATGCCGCGGGCGGCGAGGGCGGGGCGGGCGCGCAGTTCCTCGACGGCGATCTCGGTGTCGGCGCGGGCCTGTTCGTAGTCGCCGGCGTGATTGTGCAGCAGCAGGCCGAGGTTCAGCCGGATCTCGCCGCGCAGTGGGTCCGGCAGGCGGTCGTCCTGCACGATGCGGCGCAGCAGTTCGGCGGCGTGCCGGTGGGAGACGCTGTGCACGGCGGCGCGGCTGAGCCGGGTCGCCAGTTCGGCCCGCGCCAGGGGTGCCAGGCGGGCGTCGGCCAGCAGGTCCTCCAGCAGCTGGACCGCGAGGGCCAGGTCCCCCATGCGCTGTGCCGCCCGCGCGGCCGCCTCTCCGTAGCGGTGCCACTCCGCGGTGTCGGCGGACTCCTTGGCGTGGTAGGCGAGGTGCACGACGGGCTGCGGCCGGACGCCGTCCAGGGCCCGCACGGCCCGCCGGTGGAGGGCGCGGCGGGCGGGTCCCGGGATGCTGCGGTAGACGGCCTGCTGGGCCAGGGTGTGCCGGAACCCGTAGCGGTCGGGCCCCAGTTCGTGCAGCACGCCGGCGGCGAGCGCCTCGCGCAGCGCGGGCCCCGCCCAGGGCTCGCCGTCCCGGTCCGTCCCGGCGTCGGTCACGGTCGCGATCAGCTCCTCGCCGGAGGGGACGCGCAGCACCGCGGCGGCCCGCACACAGGCGGTGGCCGCCGGGGACAGCAGGGCCATCCGGTCGGCCATCGCCTCGTGCAGCCGGGTCGGTACGCCGACGGCGTCCAGCGGGTCCGCGCCGTCCAGGCCTCCCGGCAGGGACCGTACGACCTCTTCCAGGACGAAGGGGATGCCGGCGGTGCGTTCGTGCAGTGCCTCGGCGAGGGCGGCCGGTATCCGGGCGTTGCCGGTGAGGGCCGCGGTCATGCTGCGCACGGCCGGTACGTCCAGGGGGCCCAGCGGTACCAGGACCGCCGTGGTGCCCGGCGGTTGCCGGTAGGCGCGGCCCAGCGGCAGTCCGGTGCCGGGCAGTTCCTCGCGGCGGTAGCTCAGCACCACGCCGAGTCCGGCCGGCGGGTCGTCCACCAGGAACCGCACCAGGTCCCGGGTGCCCTCGTCCGCCCAGTGCAGGTCCTCGACGACGACCACGGCGCCGCCGACCCGGTCCAACAGCGCCCGCACCGCCCGGAACAGCCGGTGCCGGCTCGCGCCCGGGTCGGCGAGCGGCTCGGGCGCGGGCGGCAGCCGGTCGCCCAGCTCGGGCAGATAGGGCCGCAGCGCCCCGCACACCGGGTTGAGTCCCGAGGGCAGGCGGCCCTCCAGGCGGCGCAGCAGCTCGAACACCGGCCCGTAGGGGAAGGGTTCGCGCAGCGGGTGGCAGCCCCCGGCCAGCACGGTCCGGCCGCGTACCGAGGCGTGCCCGAGGGCCTCCCGGATGAGCCGGGTCTTGCCGATGCCGGGCTCGCCCTCCACCAGCACCACCGCCGGGGGATGCGCGAGCGCGTCCCGTACCGCGTGCAGTTCTCCCGTGCGCCCCACCAGAACGGGGGCCTCGGCGCGGCGGAGGACGGGATCGGTCATGCACGGCTCCGAACGTGGGGGCGGAGGGGGACACGGTGCCGGGAAAACTAGCCGCGCCGGGTCCGGGCGGGCAACAAGGGGGACGTGCCGGGACGGCGTAATAGGGTGGCACCCGGAGCCCCTCGGGTCCGGGTCTTCCGCCTCCTCGCCCGGTCGGCCGGAGGCGCCGTCACTGGGGAGGTGGTCCCGTGCCCCGACTCGGCCTCACGACCGGGCGTGTCGTCGCGGCCGCCGCCGATCTCGCGGACGAGCAGGGCCTCGACGGCGTCACCGTCTCCGCCCTGGCCCGGCGCTTCGGCGTGCGCGACGCCAGCCTGTACACGCACGTCAGGAACCTCCAGGACCTGCGGGTCCGGGTCGCCCTGCTGGCCGGCGGGGAGCTGATCGAGGAGATCGCGCAGGCGGTGGCAGGCCGGGCCGGGAAGGAGGCGCTGGCCGCCTTCGCCGGCGCCTACCGGGCGTACGCCCTGCGCCACCCCGGCCGCTACGCCGCCACCCAGATCCGCGTCGACCAGGCCCTGGTGGCCGACTCCCCCGCCCTGCGCCGCACCGCCGAGATCACCTACGGCATGCTGCGCGCCTACGGCCTGACCGAACCCGACCTCACCGACGCCGTACGCCTGCTGCGCTCCACCTTCCACGGCTACTGCGCGCTGGAGGCCTCCGGGGGCTTCGGCGCCCCGCGCGACGTGCGGGCGTCCTGGGACAAGGCGGTCGACGCCCTGCACGTGGCGCTGGAGAACTGGCCGCGGGCGGAAGGGGACGGGGAGTGCGAGGGGGCCGCCGGTTAGCCGGTCAGCGCCCGCACCTCGTCGTACGTCGGCGCCGGACCGCCCGGATCCCGGCCCGCCCGGAGGTCCGCGGCCGTTTCCAGGGCGGCGCCCAGCGCCCGCCGGTAGAGCAGCGAGCCGAGGCTGACGCGGGCCACGCCGAGGTCGGCGAGGTGCGCGAGGGCGGGGCCGGCGGGCGTGTACAGGAGGTTGAGGGGGACGTCGAAGCGGGCGGTGAGGGACGCGATGCGGGCGGGATCGGTGAGGCCGGGGACGAAGACGCCGTCGGCTCCGGCCTCGCGGTAGGCGTCCAGGCGCCGCAGAGTGTCGGACCAGTCGCCGTCGCCCGACCAGTACGTGTCCGTACGGGCGTTGACGAACAGGCCGGGGGCGGTCCGGCGGACCGCGGCGATCTTCGCGGCGTGCCGGGCGGCGGGCCCGAGGGTGTCCTCCAGGTTGATGCCGACGGCGCCGACCGCGGCCAGTTGCCGCGCGAACTCCCCCACCTCGTCGGGGTCGTCGCTGAACCCGTCCTCCGCGTCGACGGAGAGCAGGAAGGGGGCCGAGCCGAGGGTGAGGGCCAGCCGCAGGGTCTCGTCGCGGGTCGCCGCCGCCCCGTCGGGCAGCCCGGCCGCCGCCGCGACGCCGAGGCTGGTCGTGCCGACGGCGCGGAAGCCCTGCCCGGCGAGGGCGAGCGCGGAGGCGTGGTCCCAGGCGCACGGGAGGAGCAACGGCTCGCCGGGGCGGTGGAGCCGGCCGAACGCGGTCACGACAGGTCACCCACCGAGTCGGCGTAGTACACGGACTCCGTCAGGTGGACGGCGAGTTCGCGGAAGCTCCAGCCTTCGCCGGGCGAGTGGTCGAGTTGCTCGTCGGTGAGCGCGTCGAGGCGGTTGGCCCAGATCCGGGCGAGCCGGGTGAGGCGGCTGCGGGCCTCGTCGAGGTCCTCGCCGGTGAAGCGGGCGCGGTCGGCGTCCGTGGTGACCGCGGAGGCGTGCCAGTGGTCGGGCTGCGTCTCCTCCCCCGCCAGCCGGGCCTCCAGTTCCGCGAGGTGGTCGATCATGTGGTCGGCCACCCGGCGGATCGCCTTGTGCGGGGTGTGGACGCGCCCGTCGCTGTGGGCGGGCCGACCGTCCCAGCGGGTCCAGGTGGCGGCCAGGGCAAGGACGTGGTCGACCATGCCGGTGACCGCGGCGGCGGGCGTGCGGGGGGTCGTGACGGTTGGCGTGTGGTTCATGTCCCGCACGCTAGGGCCCGGTTGGTTCGGCGCCGGCCGAAGTGTTCCGGGGGAACACGGGTACCCGGTCGGCACTGTACGTGCACGTCTTCTCCATGGAAGGTGACATGGCGAGCGAAGAGAGAAGCGAAGACCGTCCGCGGCTGCGGTGGCAGGACAGCCTGTGGGGCATCGGCGGGACCGCCCTGGCCGTGGGCGTCGGGGTCCAGCTGGTCCTGCACGGCGTGACGGCGTGGCCGTCGGCCCTGGTGGGCGCGGTGCCGGCCGCCGCCTGGATCGTGTGGTGGGTGCGCCGCCGGCGGGTGCGCGACGCCGGAAGGGTGGGTACGGAACCGGAGGACGTGCCCGCCATGGAGCGGCGGATCCTCAAGGGCGGGCCGGCACCCCGGGACCCGGAGCGGCGGCGGGCGATGGCGGCGTTCGTCGACTCGCGTCAGGAGCGGCTGCGGCGCCACCGCTGGTGGGCGTTCCCCGTGCTGGCCCTCATCTTCTTCGGCACGTCGGCCCTGTGGTACGTCTCCGGCTCGGTCGGCGCCGGAACGATGATGCTAGGCCTCGGGGTCGTCTTCCTGGGCTGGCTGGCCTGGTACAACGCGCGTTTCGACCGGCGCTTGTCGCAGATGCGCGGCAGGTTGCAGGGCTGAGCGGCCGGTAGGGGCCTCAGGTCACCAGCCCGTGCCGGTAGGCGAAGACGACCGCCTGGACGCGGTCGCGCAGGTCGAGCTTGGTGAGGATGCGGGAGACGAAGGTCTTGACGGTCTCGGGGCTGATCACGAGGGCCGCGGCGATCTCGCTGTTGGAGAGCCCGTCCGCGATCAGGCGCAGGACCTCCATCTCCCGGGGGGTGAGCGGGATGTCGCGGGTCGTGCCGCCCTCGGCGGGCCGGATCCGGGCGGCGTAGCGGCCCACGAGGCGGCGTGTCACGTCGGGGTCGAGGAGCGCCGCGCCCATGGCCACGGTGCGGATGCCGTGCAGCAGCCGGTCCGGGGGCGCGTCCTTGAGCAGGAAGCCGCTGGCGCCCGCGCGCAGCGCCTCGTAGACGTACTCGTCGAGGTTGAACGTCGTGACCACGAGCACCTTGACGGGGTGCTGCACCCCGGCGCCGGCCAGCAGCCGGGTCGCTTCGAGGCCGTCGAGGACCGGCATGCGGATGTCCATCACCACGACGTCCGGGCGCAGTTCGCGTGCCAGGTCGACCCCGGCCTGCCCGTCCCCGCACTCTCCGACCACCTCCAGGTCGGGCTGGGCGTCGACGATCGTCGCCAGGCCGGTGCGGATCAGTGCCTGGTCGTCGCAGATCACGACCCGGACCGGCGCGCTCATGCCGTGCTCCCCCCGGGTATCCGGGCCCGGACGACGAATCCGCCGCCCCCCGGACGGTCCGTGCTGAACTCGCCGCCCAGTACGTCGACGCGTTCCCGCAGGCCGGCCAGGCCCCGCCCGCTGCCGCCGGGGGACGCGGCCCCCGTGCCGGAGCCGTCCGTGCCCACTTCCACCGTGATCTCTCTTTCTCCGTGGCGCACCAGGACGGAGGTCTGGGCGCCGTGGTCGTACTTGAGGGCGTTGGTCAGGGCCTCCTGCACGACGCGGTAGGCCACGAGGTCGGAGCTGCCGGTGGCCGCCGCCGGGGTGCCCTCCTCGGTGAACTCCACCGGCTGCCCGGCCCGGCGCGTCTGCTCGACCAGGGTGAGCACCCGGCCGACGGGTGGCGTCCTGGGCTCGGCGGTGCCGTGGTCGGGGTTGAGGAGGTCGAGCAGGTGCCGCAGGTCGGTGATGGCGCGGCGGCCGGTGTCGCTGACGGCGGCCAGCGTCTCGTCGAGCCGGTCGGGTGCGGCGGTCAGGTAGCGGGCCGCCTCGGACTGGACGACCATCGCCGTGACGTGGTGGGTCACGACGTCGTGCAACTCACGGGCGATGCGAGTGCGTTCGGCGGTGCGGGCGTCCTCGGCGACCCGCCTGCGGCGTTCGTCCTCCGCGGCGCGCGCGGAGCGCATCCACGCGCCGACGCCCCATGCCAGGGCGAGGATCAGGTAGAAGGTCACGTACTCGACCAGCGTCTCGTCGCCGCCGCGTGCGTTCAGCCCGACGGCCATGGCCACGTAGGCCAGGGTGCCGGCGATCTGCGTGGCACGCCGGTGCTTCTCCTGGTGGGAGCCGGCGTTGATCAGCACGATGGGGAGCGCGGCGCCCGCGAACAGGTGGTAGCCGCGGAGTTGGTCGAGGGCGAAGCCGACCGAGACCAGGGCGAGGCAGACCAGTGTCCACCGGCGCCGCACGGCCAGGGGGACGGACTGGAGGACGGCCGCCACCCCGGCCAGCGCGTCGGCGGGGCGGGTCGGCAGGCCGCCGATCTCCGTGCCCTGCCCCTGGAGCGAGGGCACCAGCGACGCGAGGAGCAGCAGCATCCCGAGCGGGAGGTCCCGGACCGTGACGTCGAGCCGGTGCCACCGCTCCACGATCCCTCGGCGATCGATCACCGGGGCAGTGTAGCCGCGGAGTCGACACCCGCGGCACGCCGTCGCGAGCCGAACGCCACGATGTTCCCGCGCCGGTGCGCCAGCCACAGGAAGACCAGGGTGAGCAGCACCCCGAAGCCCACCGAGTACACGCTGCCCTCGGGGCCGAAGTCACCGCCGGTGAGCAGCTTCGGGCCCGACACCGTGGCGTCGAGCAGGCCCTCGCTGTCGCCGTTGCCGGAGACCACGGTGCTGAAGACGCCGCCCGCGGCGAAGTTCCAGCCGAAGTGCACGCCGATCACCAGCCACAGGTTGCGGGTGGCGGCGTAGGCGGCGGCGAGCATGAAGCCGGCCTCGACGGCGATGGCCAGGGCGCCCCACAGGGTGGCGTCCTCGTTGAGCAGGTGCATGAGGCCGAACACGATGCCGGTCAGGCCCAGCGAGAGGTACGTGCCGATGTGCTCCTCGATGATCCGGAACAGGACCCCGCGGAACACGACCTCCTCGGTCGCGGCGGCGGCGGCCATGAACCCGACCAGCCCGATCGCCCCCTGCACCGAGCCGAGCCCGTCGACCTCGTAGTACCCGGAGGCGAAGAGGTTCGTGATGACGGCCCCGAACAGTCCGAAGCCGATCAGTGCCCCCCAGCCGGCCTTGGCCGCGGCGCCCTCCCGGGCCACGTCCAGGGCCTGCCGGCGCTCGGTCCGCCGCACCACCCAGGCGTACACGAACACCACCAGCGCGGCCGACGTGAGACCGACCACCAGCGTGAGCCAGTCGTTGTCCTTCACCGCCTGGACGGCGATGCCGCCGAGGGCGTAGGCCGCCAGCACGGCCAGGAACTGCCACACGAATCTCACGGGAACTCCTTGGTAGGGCCCGTGACTCGAGTGCCGCGGGCTGCCATGGACGCTACGGATCCGGCGGCCGGAGATCGTCACCTCACGGTGGACACCTGTGTGTAGCTCGCACGGGGGACAAGGGCCCGGAACCCGGGTGGGCTCGTCGTAGCCTCGTGGCATGACCAGCGACTTCGCCGACGCCCTCGCCTCGGGCCCGCTCGTGCTCGACGGCGGGCTGTCCAACCAGCTGGAGGCGGCCGGGCACGACCTGGGCGACGCGCTGTGGTCGGCGCGGCTGCTCGCCGACGACCCGGAGGCGATCACGCGGGCCCATCTCGCCTACTTCGAGGCGGGCGCCGACGTGGTGATCACCTCCAGCTACCAGGCCACCTTCGAGGGCTTCGCCCGGCGCGGCATCGGCGGGCAGCGGGCGGCCGAACTGCTGGCGCTCAGTGTGGAGTCGGCCCGGGAGGCGGCCCGCCGGGCGCGGGTGGGCCCGGCGGGCCGGGCGGGCCGCCGCCGGTGGGTGGCGGCGTCGGCGGGACCGTACGGGGCGATGCTCGCGGACGGTTCCGAGTACCGGGGTCGGTACGGGCTCGACGTGGGCGAGCTGGAACGCTTCCACCGGCCCCGTCTGGAGGTCCTGGCCGCCGCACGGCCGGACGTCCTCGCGCTGGAGACGGTCCCGGACACCGACGAGGCGGTGGCGCTGCTGCGGGCGGTGCGCGGTCTGGGGGTGCCCGCCTGGCTGTCGTACACCGTCGACGGGGACCGTACCCGCGCGGGCCGGCCGCTGGAGGAGGCCTTCGCCCTGGCCGCCGACGCGGAGGAGGTGGTCGCGGTCGGCGTCAACTGCTGTGCTCCCGGGGACGTGTCCGGCGCGGTCCGGACCGCCGCCCGGGTCACCGGGAAGCCGGTCGTCGCCTACCCCAACAGCGGGGAGGTCTGGGACGCGCGGGCGCGGGCCTGGCGGGGGCGTTCCCTGTTCGCGCCCCGGCTGGTGCGGGAGTGGCGGGCGGCCGGGGCCCGGCTGGTCGGGGGGTGCTGCCGGGTGGGGCCCGACGCGATCAGGTCGATCGCGTCGGCGCCCTCCTCGGATTCGTACTGACTCACAGCGAGAGCATCGCCAGGGGCGTGTCCCGGGTGACCTCCTGGACGCGTCGCGGGGTCAGGCCGGCCCGTTCGAACCACTCGGCGCTCTGCGTCAGCCAGGGGGTGATGTCCGGCTGGGACGGCTGGCCCAGGTCGGAGCTGTAGACGACCCTCGGCAGCAGGGTCAGGACGTCGGCGAGATCGCTCCAGGGCTGGTAGCCGAGGAGGTGGGTCAGGGCGGTCTGCTCGGTGAAGACCTGTTCCGCGCCGACGAGATCGGCGAGGTCCTTGCAGGTCAGCCCGGTCATCGGGTTGGCGGGCTGGTTGAGCATCAGACGGGGCAGGTCGAGCCGTACGGCCTCCTCGATCAGCAGCCGCACCTCGTGGCCGTCGGCGTGTCCGGTGGAGACGACCACGGGGAGGTCCCGGGCGGCGCGCAGGAGTTCACGGACGTCGGGACGGAGCGTGCCGCTGTCGTCGGTGACGGTGAGCGAACGCTGGCCGCCGGCGAGCAGGGGGTGGGAGGGGGTGCGGGTCAGGCGGCTGCGGTGCGCCCGGCCGGTGACGGTGGGCAGGTGGACGATCAGCCGCAGGCCGCTGTCCTCGCCGTGCTGGACGACGGCCTGTTCCACCGCCCTGGGGTCGAAGCCGCCGGCCAGGTCGTTGAGGACGATCGAACCCGAGACCGGCAGGCCCTGCTGCCGGGCCTCCCACGCCTGGGCGGCGGTGGATCCCAGGTGGTTCTTGAGGACGACCCAGCCGCCGTGCTCGGCGTAGCGCGCGGCCGCGGCCGTCGCGGTGTGGCGGCGCACATACGCGTCGGGGCCGCAGTGGTAGTGGACGTCGACGAAGCGGGCGGTCCGCGCCCCGCCGTCAGCGGCCGTCATGGCGGCCCCCGTCCTCGTCCTCCCACGGGCGCGCGTAGCCGAAGCGGGCGCGGGCCCCGTCGAGCCGGTCGCCGTCGAGCACGGCGGCGCGGATGCGTGCCTCGGTGCGGTCGACCGCCTCGGCGCGGCGCAGGACTTCTCCGGCCAGCGCGGCGGGCACGCGCAGCGCGCCGTTGTCGTCGGCGACGATCCAGTCCCCGGGGTCGACCGTGGTGCCCGCCACGTCCACGCTCACGCCCGTCCGGTCCAGGACGACCCGGTTCTTGCCGCTGACCATGGTGACGCCGGTGCTGAACAGGGGGTAGCCGGCGGCGCGGCTCTCCGCCACGTCGCGCACCGAGCCGTGGACGACCGTGCCCGAGACGCCGCGGTGCAGGGCGACGGAGCTGAGCAGGGAGCCCCAGTTGGTGCAGGTGAGGCTGCCGCCGTTGTCCACGACGACGACGGAGCCGGCCGGTACCTCGTCGATGTAGTCGGCCGCGTTGCGAAAGCCCCGGGCGTCGGGGTCCAGCGGGCGGTAGCGGACGGTGAAGGCCGGGCCGCAGGCGAGGGTGCCCGGCGTGCGCGGGCGGATGCCCGGCAGGACGCACGGCGGGGTGCGCAGGCTGTCCATGGCGTCGGAGAGGGCGGCGGTGTCCAGCCGCGCGAGCCTCCGGCGCAGCTCGCCGGTGTCACCAGAGGGTGCGGTGGCGGTGGTCATGCGGGGTCCTTCGGGTGGGGGTGGCCGGTGAGGTGCCGGGTGAGGGTCCAGGCGGCGTACTGGGCGGCGTAGGCGGTGACTTCGGCGCCCCGGTTGGGGACGGTCAGGGTGTCCGTCCGCTCGTCCGTCCCGTCGTGCACCGTGCAGTCCAGGGCGACAGTGCCGGTGTAGGTCGTCCGGTCTCCGCCGTCCCATCGGCCGGACAGGGTGACCCGCAGGGAGCGGGAGCCGTCGCCGGTGGCGCGGGCGCGGGCCAGTTCGGCGGCGAAGAGGCCCCCGGTCAGCCGGTCGTCCACGTCCAGGACGACGTCGTGCTCGTCCAGCACGGACGCCAGCTCCTGGACGGCGGTGCGGTCGCGGTCGGTGACGACGTGGCGGGCCAGCGTGGCGTCGAGGCGCCGCGCGAGGTCCGCGGCGTCCTCGGGCGGGCAGGTGACGCGGATGTCGACGTAGGGGTAGTGCCAGCGGTAGGCGGTGCTGGCGGGGCCGCCGTACTCCTTGACCAGGGCGTCGACCAGGGCGGCCGCGTCCGCCTCGATGACGCCGAGGGTGCGGCGGAAGAGGGTGGTGGTCTCGGGCGGGCGGGGGATGTGGGGCAGGCCGTCGCGCAGCGACTCCTCCAGCATGGGCAGGCATTCGCGCGGCGGGCCGGGGAGCATGAAGACGGTGCTGCCCTGCGTCTCGGCGCGGCAGCCCCAGGCGGTGCCGTTGGGGTTGGGCAGCAGTTCGGCGCCCTCGGCGAACAGCGCCTGGCGGCGGTTGTCGTCGTGGACGGCGACGCCGAAGCGGGTCAGGCGGGCCACGACGGCCTGCCAGGCCTCCTCCCGGTGTTCCAGCGGCCGGCCGAGCGCCCGGGCCACGGCGGCGCGGGTCACGTCGTCGGAGGTGGGGCCGAGTCCGCCCATGACCACGACGACGTCGTCCCGGCCCAGGCAGGAGCGGACCGCGTCGGCGATGCCGGCCTCGTCGTCGCCCACGGTGTGCCGGGCGCGGACCGGGATGCCGCGTTCGGCCAGCAGGCGGGAGGCGTGGCCCGCGTTGGAGTCCTCCAGGTCGCCGCGCAGGAGTTCGTCGCCGACGGTGACGACGGCCGCGGTGGGGGCCTGCGGGAGCGCGCGGCAGGCGTCGACGACCGCCTCGGCCGCCTCGGCGGTGGTGGCCGTGCCGCCCAGGTCGTAGGTGACCCGGTCGCGCCGGCGGGTGACGTGCCGTACGGCGTCCTTGACCGCGCCCGCCGCCTCGGTGAACCCGAGGTGGTCGAGCATCAGCCCGACGGTGAGGAACGCGGCCGTGGGGTTGGCGCGCTGCCGGCCCGCCAGGGCGGGGGCGCTGCCGTGCACCGGTTCGAAGTAGTTGCCGTTCTCGCCGATGTTGGCGCTGGGCGCCAGTCCGAGTCCGCCCATGACGCCGCCGCCGAGGTCGGAGAGGATGTCGCCGAACATGTTCTCGGCGACGATCACGCCGAACCGCTCCGGGCGCCGGGTCATCCACAGGGCGACCGCGTCCACGTTGAGCACCTCGTACGGGATCTCCGGGTAGTCGCCGGCGATGTCTTCGAGGCGGTTCAGGACGTACGCGCTGGAGTCGCGCAGGACGTTGGGCTTGTCGGCGAGGGTGACGCGCCCGTAGCCGTGGGCCCGGGCGGTCTCGAAGGCGAAGCGCAGGATGCGGTCCAGGCCGTGCGCGGTCTGGAGGCGGACGGAGGCGGCGGCCCCGGTGCGGGTGGAGCGGCGGACGTTGGGGTGGTCGGCGACCAGCGGCCACAGCGCGTCGGGCACGGGGCTGAAGTCCAGCCCCGCGTACAGGCCCTCGGTGTTCTCCCGCACCACGCAGTAGCGGTACGGGGTGGTGCCGCCGAGGTAGTTCTCCACCGGGCGCAGGTTGGCGAAGAGGTCCAGGCGGCGGCGGAGCTGGATGATCGGCGAGACGTACCGCGGTGCGCTCGCGCGCAGTTCGGGGGCGAGTTCCGCCAGTGCCTCGCCGCGCGGTTTGGTGGTGGTGGCGCCGAGCAGTACGGCGTCGCTGCGGTCGATCAGGTCCCAGGTGCGGTCCGGGACGGGGGTGCCCTCGGCGCGCCAGCACTCCCAGCCGATGTCGCCGAATTCGAGGTCGAGGGGGAGGTCGAGGGCGTCGATCACCGGCAACGCGGCGTCCAGCACCTCCGGTCCGATTCCGTCGCCGGGGAGGACGGCGACGGTCTTGCGGTTCATGTGAGTTCAGCTCCCAGGAAGCGGGTGAGGGTGTGCCGGACGAGGTCCGGCCGGTCGGCGTGCGGGCGCATCCCGGCCCGCGGTACGGCGACGAGTCGGTGGTGCGGCAGCGGTCCCGTCGCCAGGTGTTCGCGCCCGACGAGCCGGGACCGTTCGCCGTACACGTGCAGCAGCGGGCCCGGGAAGTCCCGTACGGGGTGCCGGGCGTCGGCGTCGTGCAGCAGCCGCAGTCCGGCGGCCAGCCGGCGGGCCGCCGCCGGTTCGTCGGCCGCCGTGGGGCGGGCGGGGGCTGCCGGCGCGGCGGTGCGGGCGGGGGCGTTCGGCGCGGCGGGCCGCCGGTGGGCGGCGGCGGCCGGTTCGTCGGGTCCGCGCACCACGTCCTCCAGCAGGCGGGTGGCCGCCGGCAGGCCCTCGGCGTCGGCCGTCGCGGCGATGCGTTCGAGTGTGGTGTTCAGCCGGTGGTCGGCGACCGTGGGTCCGGAGAGCAGCAGCACCTTGGCCCGGTGGGTCCACTCCTCGCCGAGCATGCCCTGGACGACGGCGCCGCCCAGGGCGTTGCCGACGAGGACGTCCGGGGGCGCGTGCCCCGACGGACCGTGCGCGCCGGACGCCGGGCCCGGGTCCTCCCGCGGTGCGAGGTACCGGGCCCAGCGGTGCACGAGGCTCCCCAGGTCGTCGCCGTCGCGCAGCAGGGACAGGGTGTCGTGGATCGTGACCCGGTGGCCCGAGTCGAGGAACGGGCCGGCGATCCGCCGGAAGAACGCGCCGTGGTCCCACCGGGCGAGGACGGGGGCGAGGACGATCGCGTGGCGCGGGGCGCCGGCCGGACCCAGCACGGCGTGGGCCGGGACCGGCGCCGTGTCGTGCGTGGGCTCGGACGGTGGTCCGGGCCGGGTCACCGGGCGCCGGTGGCGGTGAGTTCGCGGGCCGCCGAGAAGGCGTCCGAGATACGGCCCTGGGGGAGCTTGGCGCGCTCCTCGACGGACAGGTCGAAGTGGCCCAGGACCAGGTCGGGCAGCGGCAGGGAGGGGGCGGCTTCCGCGAACTCGCCCTCCATGCGGTGGGCGAGGGCGAGGATCCGGCCCAGGTCGTGGCCCTCGGTGCGCCCGCGCCGGCCGAGGTAGGCCAGCCACTGTTCGGTGACGAGGTTGCCCGGCCCCTTGCCCATGCCCAGGACGGAGGAGTCGATCCACGTCGCCCCCGCTTCCACGGCGGCGATGGCGTTGGCCAGGGCCAGTCCGAGGTTGTTGTGGGCGTGCAGGCCGATGGCCGCGTCGGTCACCGAACGGACCAGGGTCACCAGCCGGGAGACCTCGCGCGGCAGCATGCTGCCGTTGGAGTCGGCCAGGTAGACGACGTCGGCGCCCGAGTCGCCCGACATGGCGGCCAGTTCGGCCAGGCGGCGGCCGTCGAGCTGGCTGACGCGGGTGATGTTGACGGTGGTGGTGAACCCGAGGTCCACGGCCTGGGCGAGCAGGGCGAGTCCGGCCTCGGGCGCACCGGAGGGCAGGCAGAAGCGCACCATGCGCGCGCCCGCCTCGTACATGCGCGGCAGGTCCTCCTCGGTGATGTTCTTCGGGTGCACGATCATGCACAGGTGCTCCGGCGGGACGACCTCGGCGAGGGCGCGTATGTAGTCGTCCGCGCCCAGTCCGGTCCGGCCGATGCCCGGGCGCGGCTTGAACGAGCCGTTGCGGTAGCCGATCTCGATCCACTCCATGCCGGCCGCGACGCTCTCCCGGACGTGGTGGCGTGCGTAGTCGAGCGGGAAGTCGAAGTTGTTGCGGTAGCCGCCGTCGCGCAGCGTCACATCAAGATTGATGACCATTTCTACCCCTCCATGAATGGCGCATGCAGCAGGCGGGGCGACGGCCCGCGCGGCTTTCCGCGCGGGCCGACAAAGAATTGGGAAACCGTTCATTCTGTTGCGGGGGGTCCCGATGGACCCGCTCCGCATCACCCCGTTGATAAACCGCGAAGAACTTCGGTATTCAACCAGCGTCATGCTGAAGGAAGTTCTTCGACACGGGACACGCTATCCCACGATGCGAGCGCGACCTTAATGCCCGGGTAAAGAATCAGGCGGAGGTCTCTTTACCCGCGGACTTCCCGCGCACGCGTGCACTGGTTTCGGTCAGCAGTTTCAGCCGTTCGGGATCCGCGTCCGCCCGCAGGGCCAGGGACATGCGAATGGCGACGGGCTCGCCGTCGAGGGGCAGCACCGCGACGCGGCGCGAGGAGACGGTGCCGGCCGCCGCCGGGTACATCGGAATCCAGCCGCCCGCCCCCGCGCCGATCTCGGCGAGGGTCTCCTGGAGACCGGTCGAGGGCGGGCCGAGGGAGGGCTCGAAACCCGCCTTGCGGCAGGCGAGGACCACCGTGTCGAAGAGCACGGGGTTCTCGGCGCGGGGGGCGATGCGCAGCGGCAGGCGGGCCAGGTCGGCCAGGCGCAGCCGGTCCCGGCCGGCCAACGCGTGCGCGGCGGGCAGCGCCACCACGAGCGGGTCCTGCCAGAGGCTGAGAAGCAGCAGGCCAGGGGCGCTTTCGAGGCCGCGGACGAAGGCCGCGTCGAGGCGTCCGGCACGCACCTCTTCCAGCCGGGTGTGGGCGTCCAGGGTCTGGAACTCGAAGCGGGTCCCGGCGCCCCGGTCGGGCAGCGCGTCCAGGAAGTCGTCGAGCCGCCGGCCGAGGGCGGAGCTGATGCCGACGCGGAAGGTGGCGTCGCCCTGGGCGGCCAGCCGCCGGGCCGTCGCGGCGAAGGAGTCCATCGCCCTGAGCACCTCACGGCCCTCGGGCAGCAGTGCCCGGCCGGCGGGTGTGAGGGTGACGGTGCGGCCCGAGCGGTCGAAGAGCTCGGCGCTCAGCTCGCGCTCCAGGCGGCGCACCTGCTGGCTGACCGCGGGCTGGCCGATATGCAGGCGTTCGGCCGCGCGGCCGAAATGCAGGTCTTCGGCGACCGCGACGAAGTATTGAATCTGACGCAGTTCCACGGTGTCCCCCTCTGCGGCCGGCGACCCCTTTACGGAATATGCCGAACACAGGCGGGTGGGGGCGCCGCGAGGGAAATCCTCGCATACCGCGGAGCGGCACCTCCCCCAGGAGGGCCGCTCACGGCGGAGCGCGACACGACGGGTTCTTCGGGTGGCGGTTCGGTGAGGATTTCGCCGATGCCGCGACGGAACCGGTCCGGTCCTTCTACTCGGCGACGGCCTCCTGAACCTCCTTGGGACGCTCGCCCGCGCCGGTCGCGGCGGTCGCCACCGGCGGGGCGGTCGCGGTGTCGTCGGACCGGGGGCTCCCGGTCGCGCGTCCTTGGGCCGCGAGCCACAGGAACAGGGCGAACAGGACGACGCCCACCGCCGACGCGGCCAGCACGAACCAGCCCAGCGCGAGGAGGTCACCGGCGGGCAGCCTGCTGGTCAGGTAGATGCCGAGCGAGGCGCCGAGCAGTTGCAGCGCACCCATCAGCCCGGACGCCGAGCCGGCCGTCGTGCGGAAGGCCGTCACCCCGGCGCTCATCGACAGCGGGAGCAGGAAGCCGTTGCCGAAGGTCATCACCGGCATGAAGACCAGCACCAGCAGGCCCCACCGCCCGCCCGCGCCGCTCAGTCCCAGCCCGAGCATCAGCAGCGCGCCGGCGAGGAAGAACCCGTGGCCGGCCCACAGCAGTTCGTCGATGCGCCGCCTGCGGACCAGGGCGCGCGAGGTCAGGTTCCCCGCCACGTAGGCGACGGAGACGGTGATGTAGCAGTAACTGGTCGTCTCGGTCGCCAGGCCCATCTTCTGGAAGACCAGCGGCGAGGCGGCCAGGTAGCCGAAGTAACCGCCGTAGGCGACAGCGAGGTTGACGGTGTAGGCCCAGAACAGCGGGCGGGTCAGCAGGCCGGGGTAGCCCTTGAGCGTGGCCGCCAGGTGCTTGCTGCGCCGCTGCGGCGGCAGGCTCTCCGGGATGCGCGCGACCATCACGACCAGCGTCGCCAGCCCGATCAGCGCGGTCACCGCGAACGGCGCCCGCCAGGAGACGTACGAGGTCAGATAGCCGCCGATCAACGGCGCGACGGACGGGGAGACACCCACGATCGGCATGACCGTGGCGAAGGTCCTCGCCGCGTCCTTCTCCTCGTACAGGTCGCTGATCACGGCCCGTCCGAGCACCATGCCGGACCCGGCGCCGAGCGCCTGGAGCAGGCGGCCCGCCCCGAAGACCTCGATGGTGGGGGCCGCCGCGCAGACCAGGGACGCGGCGACGAACAGGCCGAGCCCGAAGACGATGACGCGCTTGCGCCCGTACGCGTCCGAGATCGGACCGTAGACCGCCTGCGAGACGGCGATGCCGATCATGAACGCGCTGAACGTCCACTGCACGGACGCGACCGGGGCACCGAAGGCCTGCGCGGTGTCGGGCACGCCCGGCAGGTTGATGTCGGAGGCGAACAGACCACCGGCGTTCAGCGAGCACAGCACGGCCAGCAGCAGCCCGTAGGACGTCCGCGCGGGTCTCGGTACCGGTGTCGATGCGGTTCTCATGGCGACTCTCTGCGAAGGGGAACGCCGTTCCCGGCGGGAACGAGGGGGACGGTTCCCGGCGGGAACGGCGGCTGCGGGCCGTCAGCTCCTGGCGGCGCGGGCGGCGAGGGTGTCCCCGCCGATCGACCAGCTGTCGGTGGCGATCTCCTGCACCGTCACCCACACGCTCTCCGGCTTGCTGCCGGTGGCGCTCACATAGGCGTCGGTCAGGGCGCGCACCAGCTCGCTCTTCTGCTCGGCGGTCTTGCCGGGGGTCTGCTGCACGTGGATCAGGGGCATGACGTGCTCCGGGGCTCGTTCTGGACTGCGGACGAACGGCGTACGCCCCGGCGCCGTGGGCCGGGGAGTCGCTGTGGTCCAAGTCCAGCACCGGGTGCGGGGCCGTCCAAGACGCAGTTCGCTCTGGCCACGATCACGAATCGTGATGAGACGCCGCTCGGGGGCCGCGGACGCGGCCCCGTGTCCCGGCCGCCGGTCAGGCCGACTGCAACTCCTCGGCGGCGCGCCAGGCGTGGTCGGTGAAGCGGGCGGCCTGGGGGTGGGCACCGTGCGAGGGATAGGTGAGGTAGGCGGGCACGGTGGGTGCGCCGGTCAGCGGCATGATGCGCACGGAGGGGTGCGTGTAGCGGCGGGCGGCGGAGACGGGTGCGGTGCCCACGCCGAGGCCCACGGCGACCTGCTCCAGCCATTCGTCGAAGTTGCGGCACTCGGAGCCGACCACGGGCCGGCTGCCGGCCGGCCACATGTCGGGGAAGGTGGTGCCGCTGACGGTGTTGACGATCAGCGGCAGCCCGGCCAGCTCCGCCCAGTCGAGTTCGCTGCGCTCGGCCAGCTTCCAGCCGGCGGGGACGGCCGCACTGCGCGGCTCCTCGTAGAGGAGGACACCCCGCAGCCCCTTCGGCAGCGGCGTGCTGCGCAGCAGGGCCACGTCCGCCCGGCCGGTGTCGAGTCCGGCCCGGGGGGTGTCGCAGCGGATGAACTCGACCCCGGTGCCGGTCGCCTCCGTGAACCGGGCGGCGAGCCGCGACAGGCCCTCGGGCAGTCCCCAGCTGAACCCGACGCGCAGTGTGTCCCCGTTGCGCAGGTCGGTCAGCGCGGAGTCGAGTTGACGCAGGAGCGGGACGACGGCTTCCCGCAGGGCCTCCCCTTTGCCGGTGAGTTCCGTTCTGCGGGTGGTGCGCTCGAAAAGCCGCACGCCCAAAGACTCCTCAAGTGTCCTGATATTGCGCGTCAGGGTCGGCTGGGCGAGATGCAGCCGGTGTGCGGCGGCCGTGAAACCCCCCTCCTCGGCAACGGCCAGGAAGCAACGGAGGTGACGCAGTTCGACATTCATTCGTTGAGCGTATAGGTGGTTCGGTAACGTCATTTCTCCCACACCTTGCGCGGCGTCTAGTCTTCGTGGTGCCGCCGGGCGGACCGTGCGCTCGACGGCAACGGGGTTACTGTGCAGCGATATTGACGCGCACCGTCAATCGACATGGCGCAAAGATCGACCAAAGGGCGAGTAAAGGCACCGGCGTCCCGGCCGTCCTGCGGACGCGATGTCCGCCACCCCCGATGGTTATTCCCTCAACTATTTCCGTTCGGCTTCCCGGCGCATTGCCGGGGCCTCGGCCGCGTCACCGGGTCCCGGCACGGCGCGCCGTCCGCGCGCCCTGCCCGAATGCCCGCTCCGCCACCGTAAACACTGAGAAGGATTGTGCTGTGCCGGTCATCACCATGCGCAACGGTCCCTTGGAACACGTCGTCATCGACGGCAATTCCGACCTCTCCCCCCTGGTCTTCCTGCACGGCGGACTCGGCTGCCTCGCGGCCTGGGGACGATTCCCCGCCCAGCTCGCCGCCGCCACCGGACGCCGCGCCCTCGTCTACTCCCGCCACGGCCACGGCGGCAGCGGACCCGACCCGCTCCCCCGCACCGACCGCTACATGCACGAGCACGCCCACGAGGTGCTGCCGGAGCTGCTCGACGCGCTGGGCATGCGCCGCCCCGTCCTGGTCGGCCACAGCGACGGCGCCTCCATGGCGCTGCTGCACGCGTCGGCGCACCCGGTACGGGCCGTCGTCGGGATGGGCCCGCACCTGTACTTCGAGGAGGAGAACCGCCGGGGCATCGAGAACGCCCGCGCCTCCTACGCGGCGGGTCCGCTCGCCCGGAAGCTGGCCATGGTGCACGACGACCCCCGAGGGGTGTTCGACCGCTGGAGCGGGGTCTGGCTGTCGCCCGCCTTCCGCGACTGGTCCATCGAGGACGAACTCGACGTCACCGCACCGGTGCTGGCGATCCAGGGCGACGCGGACGAGTACGGCACCCTGGCCCAGGTCGACGCGGTCGAACGCGCGGTGGACGGCCCGTTCGTACGCCTGGTCCCCGAAGGCTGCGACCACTACCCCCATCTGGTCCGGCCCGGACTCGTCGTCGACGCCGTCCGCGGGTTCCTCGCCGAACCCGCCACCTTCGCCGCCGCCGCCCCCTCCGCGCACACCGCGCACACCGACCGGATACCGTCCGCGGGAGCCGGCCGGTGACCGCGACGACCGCGCCCCGCCTCGACGCCCTGCTGGCCCGCGCCGCACGCGACCACCCCGGGCGCACCGCCCTGGAGGGCGCCGGCGAGAGCTGGACGTACGCCCGGCTGGAGCGGGCCGTCGACGCGCTGGCCGCCCGGCTGGCCGCCACCGGCGTCGCCCCCGGCGACCGGATCGGCGTCCACGCGCCCAAGACCCCCGCCACCGTCGTCGCCCTGTACGCGGTGCTGCGGGCCGGCGCGGTGGCCGCACCGCTGGACACCGCGGACCCGCCGGAGCGAACCGCCCGGATGATCCGCAACGCGGGTCTGTCGGCGCTGCTGACCGTCGACCGCACCCTGACCGGGGCCCGCCGGGCCGTGGTCCGCGCCCGCGACGGCCGCACCCGCGACGACGCGCCGGCCACCGCGGAGGCCCTCGACCACGGCCTGCACCTGCTGCGTTGCCTCGGCCCCGACGAGCGGCCCGCGCCACTGCCCCCGCCGGCCGACCGGGGCGGCTACATCCTGTTCACCTCCGGCAGCACCGGCTGGCCCAAGGGCGTCCTGCTCTCGCACGAGAACGTCGCGCACTACGCGCTGTGGGCCGCGCGCGAGTTCGGGCTCACCCCGGACGACCGGATCGGCTCGCAGGCCGCCCTCACCTTCGACCTGACCACCTTCGACCTGTTCAGCGCCGCCGCCGCGGGAGCCTGTACGGTCCTGATGCCGGACCCGTTGCGGGTCTTCCCGCGGGACGTCGTCGCGTGGCTGACCGAACAGCGCGTCACCGCCTTCATGGCCGTACCGTCCCTCTACCACGCCATGCTCCAGCAGGGCGGTGTCGCGGACGCCCCGCCGGCCACCCTGAGGATCGCGGCCTTCGGCGGGGAGCCGTTCGCCCCCGAACTGCTCGAGCGGTACCTGAGGCTGTTCGACGGGGTGCCGTTCTACAACCTGTACGGCCCCACCGAGACCAACGCCTGCACCTACTACCGGGTGCCGGCCGACTGGACGGCCGGCCGGGAACTGCCCATCGGCCGGGGCATCGACGGCGTCCACGTCGACGTGCTCGACGACGAGGGCCGGCCCACGGACGGCGAGGGCGAGATCCACATCGCGGGGCCCGTCGTCTTCCAGGGCTACCTGCGCGGCGGGGCGCCCGAGGACCCCACCGTCACCGCCGTCTTCCGCGACGGCGTCGCCCGCCGCGCCTATGCCAGCGGTGACCTCGGCCGGATGCGGCCCGACGGACAGGTGCTGCTGCGCGGCCGGCGCGACCACCAGGTCAAGCGGCGCGGCCACCGCATCGATCTGATGGACGTGGAGAACGCCGTCCTGGAGCTGGAGCAGGTGGTCACCGCCGCCGTCGTCGCCAAGGAGGGCTCCCACGGCCCGGACGGTCCGGACGGCTCCCGCACCGGGGAGATCTGGGCCTACGCGCAGACGGACGCCACCGAACACGAGGTCCTGGCCGCGCTGCGCGGCGTACTGCCCAAGCGGATGCTGCCCGACCGCGTCGTACCGCTCACCACCCTGCCCACCACCACCAGCGGAAAGGTCGACCGCCGCGCCCTGAGCGGCACGGCCGGCCCCGCGCACCCGGAGGACGTCACCGTATGAACAGCGTCGAAGAACTCTGCGCCCTGATCGGCAGCCGCATCACCTGGGGCCCCGGCGAGGACGCGAGCTCCCTGACCGCCGACACCCCGCTCCTCGAGATGGGCCTGGTCGACTCGCTGGCGATCATGGAGATCGTCGCGGCGCTCGACAAGGAGGCCGGCGTCACCCTGCCCGACACCGAGATCGTCGCCGCCAACTTCCGCAGCCCCAAGGCGTTGTGGGCCGCGATCGAGAGCCTCGCCGTCGAGGGCCGCCCATGAGCGCGACGACCATCGCGGCACCGCGCTCGTGCGCACCGGAGACCGAAGCGGTCGTCGACGCCCACCGGGACCTGGCCGCGCCGGTGGCGGAGCGGATCCGGGACGCGGACTTCACCGCCGGGTGGCGGGCGATGGCGGACCTCGGTGTGCTCCGCCTCGCCCCGCCCGACGCCGCGGCGCCCGGTCCGGTCACCCGCGCGCTCGCCGTGATCGAGGGCATCGGGCTGGCGGGGGTCGACCCGGGCCTGTGCTACGCGCTGGCCTCCCAGGTCTTCGGGATGCAGTTCCCGCTGCGGGCCACGCTCCCGGCAGCGGCCTGGGACGCGGTCGCCGACGTCCAGGACGGCCGGACCCTGCTCTGCCACGCGCTGACCGAACGCGGGGGCGGCAGCGACCCGTTCTCGATGGAGACCCGCGCCGTGCGCGACGCCGACGGCTTCGTGCTCGACGGCGCGAAGACGTTCATCACCGCGGCGCCCGTGGCCGACCGGGCGATCGTCTTCGCCCGTACCGCCCGGGGACGCTCACCGTTCGCGCTGTCGGCGTTCCTCCTTCCCCTCGATCTCCCGGGGGTCCGGCGCGGTGAGACCTTCGCCAAGACCGCGCTGCCGACCGTGCCGATGGGGGAGCTGATCTTCGAGGGCGCCCGGCTGCCCGCGGGCGCGCTGCTCGGCGAGGAGGGTTCCGGGCTGGCGGTGATGGCCTCGACCACCGCCTGGGAGCGCTCCGTCATCCTCGGGTACGCCCTCGGCCCGATGCACCGTCTGCTGACGCGCACCGTCGAGTGGGCCGCCGGACGGGACCACTTCGGCCGGCGCATGGGCGCCAGTCACCAGGTCGCCGCACGCGTCAGTGACATGGCCCTGGCGCTGCACCGCTCCCGCGTCCAGCTGTACGCGATGGCCGCCCGGCTCGACGCCGGCACTCCCGCCCGGCAGCTGGCCGCCGAGGCCGCCCTCACCAAGATCTCCGTGTCCGAGGACTACGTGCGGATGACCGAGCACGCCACCGCGTTGTCCGGAGTCCGGGCCTTCCTGCCCGGCTTCGACCTCGCCGCGGACCTGTCGAGCCCCATGGCGGCCCTCACCTACGCCGGTCCGAACGACCTGCTGCGGGTGGCCGTGGCACGGCAACTCGGCCTGCCCGTCGAGAACTGACGGGACGACGGCCCTTCACCCGTCAACCGGCCGATCGACACCCGACCGGCCGGCATCCGACCGGCCCGACACCCGACCGGCCGGCATCCGACCCGGTCGGCAACCGCCCGATCGAGACCCGACCGGCCGACGACCCACCCACCGGCCGGGAACCGACCCCCCAAGGACATCGATGACGCTGCCGACCCACTTCGACGATCTCCTCAAACTCGCCGCCGACACCGGCTCCGCGATCGCCCCGCTCGCCGCCGGCACCGACACCGCGGACGACGACGGCCACGAGGCCTACCGCGTCCTGCGCGAGTCCGGGCTGCTCGCCCTGCTCGTGCCCCGGGAAGCCGACGGCGCCGGCCTCGGCTTCGGCGACTACTGGCGGGTGCTGGCCGAACTCGGCGCGCACCACGGCGCCGCGGCCCTCGGCTTCAACATGCACCACGTGGTGATCGGCGCGCTCGCCGAAGCCGCCGGGACCCGGCTGTCCCCTGCCGCCGACGCCTTCCGGACCTGGATGCTGGGCGAGGTGGTGGACGGGCGCAAGATGTTCGCCTCCGCCACCTCGGAGGCCGGACGCGGCGCGAAGCTCCGCGGCATGCGGACCCGCTACCGCCGCTCCGACGACGGCACACACTACGTCCTCAACGGCAGGAAGGACTTCGTGTCCCTGGCCGGCGCCGCCGACTACTACGTCGTGGCCGCCGCCGACGGGGACGCCGAGGAGACCGCCGAGGTCTCGCACTTCGTCGTCGCCGCCGACGACCCGGGCGTCGGCTTCGGCCCGGTGCGGCACATGTCGGCGATGTACGGCACCAGCACCGCGCCAATGACGCTGGACGAGGTGATCGTGCCCCGCTCCCGCCTCTACCTCGGCGTCGAGGGCATGTCCCTGTTCAAGGTGGTGCGCGAACCCCACTGGATGTTCGCCGGCTACACCGGCGCCTACCTGGGCATGGCGGAGGCCCTCTACCGGCACACCGTGGACCGTGTCACCGCCGCCCCCGGCCGCGCCGGCTCACCCGTCGTGCAGCAGGAACTGGGCCGGATGTCCGCCCGTCTGCGGGCCGCCCGCGCCCTCGTTCACGAGGCCGGTGACCTGGTCACCGCGGAACGCGGCAGCCTGGAGGCCAACGCCATGGTGCACGCCGCCAAGTACGTCGTGGGCGAGACCGGCCCGCGACTCGCCCAGGACGCGCTCAGGCTGTGCGGCTCGGCCGCCGTCAGCCGCGGTCAGACGCTGGAACGGCTGATCCGCGAGGTCCAGTTCGCGCACGTGATGCCGGCCAAGCCGCACGAGTGCCTGGAGTACCTCGGAAAGGCCGCGACCGGCGTCAACCTCTACGACGCCCGGACCTTCTCGTGGTGACCCCCGCGAGCACCACGGCCTCGATGCCCCCCGCGCCCCGTGCCGAAGACGAACACGCCGTGCCGCACGACGCCTTCCGGGCCCTGATGGGCTCGCACCCCGGCGGGGTCGCCGTCGTCACCACGGCCGACGCGCGGGGCACACCGTACGGCTTCACCTGCACCGCGCTGTGCTCCGTCTCCCTCGATCCGCCGCAGTTGCTGGTGTGCGCGGCGGCCGGCGGAAGCACCCTGCCCGTCCTCGCCGCCCGCGGGGCCTTCACCGTCAACCTCCTGCACGGCAGCGGGCGACGCGCCGCCCAGGCGTTCGCCGGTCCGGCCGCCGAGCGGTTCACCACCGTCCCCTGGCGGCCCGGGCTGCTCACCGGACTGCCGGTACTGCCGCAGGACGCCCACGCGACCGCCGAGTGCCGCGTCGCGCGGACGGTCCCGGCCGGCGACCACACCATCGTGATCGGCGAGGTCCTGCACACCGAGACCCACGTCCCGGCCGCCGAGGCCGCGCCCCTGCTGTACGGCATGCGCCGCTACGCGACCTGGCCGGTCTGACCCGGCCTCCCCGGCCCGCACCGTTCCGTCCGTCTCCCCCGCCCCGTGAAGGAGTCCGCATGTACCGCACCCTGATGAAGTCGAAGATCCACCGCGCCACCGTCACCCAGGCCGACCTGCACTACGTCGGCTCGGTCACCGTCGACTCCGACCTCATGCACGCCGCCGGCCTGCTCCCCGGCGAGAAGGTCGACATCGTCGACATCGACAACGGCGCCCGGCTGTCCACGTACGTCATCGAGGGCCCGGCCGGCACCGGCGTCCTCGGCATCAACGGAGCCGCAGCCCGGCTCATCAGCCCCGGCGACCTCGTCATCCTCATCGCCTACGCCGCCATGACCGACGAGGAGGCCGCCTCCTTCGTCCCCGACGTCGTGTTCGTCGACGAGCACAACGCCGTCGCCGGCCTGGGCTCGGACCCGGCCGAGGTGCCCGCGGGCTCGGGTCTCAAGCGCGGCGACCTCGTCGCCGAGGTGTCATGACCCTCGCCGTGGTCAGCGGCGGCACCCGCGGCATCGGACGGGCGCTGAGCCTCCGGCTCGCCGCCCTCGGCCACCGGGTGGTCGCCCTCTACCGCGGTGACGACGACGCCGCGCGGCGGACCGAGAAGGCCGGTGACGGCCGGATCGAGGCGCTGCGCTGCGACCTGGCCCGGCCGCAGGAGGTCCGGGCGGTCTGCGCGTCGCTCACCACCCGCCACGGGGCACCCTCCGTGCTCGTCAACAACGCCGGTGTCAACCGCGACCGACCGTTCCTGTCGATGACCGACCGGGACTGGGACACGGTCCTGGCCACCAACCTCTCCGGCCCCTTCCACCTGACCCGCGCACTGGCCCCCGCGATGGTGGAGGCCGGCGGGGGCAGCGTCGTCAACGTCGCCTCCACCACGGCCATCCGGCCCCGCGCCGACGGCGCCAACTACTGCGCGAGCAAGGCGGGCCTGCTCCAGCTCACCAGGTGCCTGGCCCTCGAACTCGCCCCGCACGTCCGGGTCAACGCCCTGCTGCCCGGGTTCACCGACACCGAGGAGGTGACCGAGCGCTACCGCCTGGACGACCCGGAACGGCTCGGCGCCGTCCTGGACACCATTCCGCGCGGCAGGCTCGGCACGGCCGAGGACATGGCCGACGCCCTGGAGTTCCTGGTGAGCGCGCACAGCGGCTACGTCAGCGGGCAGCAACTCGTCGTCGACGGCGGCCACTTCATGGGATGACCTCCGCATCGTCCCCCGTCCCCCCGTCCTCCGTCCCCCGACCAACCAGGAGAAGAAGCGCATGCGACTGACCCAGCAACAGGCCGCCGAGTACCACGAGCGCGGCTTCCTCATGCTCGAATCCCTCCTCGACGCTCAGGAGGTGGAGACACTGCGCGCCGCCTTCGAGCGCGACGCGAAGGTCCCCGGGCCGCAGGTGGTGACCGAGGACGGCGGCACGGAGGTCCGCGCCGTCTACTCCTCGCACCAGCGGCAGCAGGAGTACGCCGGACTGGTCCGCGACCCGCGGATCCTGGCACCGGTGCGTCAACTGCTCTGCGACGACGTCTACGTCTACCAGTTCAAGATCAATGCCAAACCGCCTTTCGGCGGCGACAAGTGGGCCTGGCACCAGGACTTCCTGGCGTGGCGCATCGCCGACGGTCTGCCCGCCCCGCGCCAGGTCAACATCGGCGTCTTCCTGGACGACGTCACCGAGTTCAACGGCCCGGTCATCTTCCTGCCCGGCTCGCACCGGCGCGGACTGGTCCGGGAGGGCCGGTCGGCGTCCGCCAGGTCCGAGCAGCACCTCGACCCGGACGACATATCGCTGTCGCCGGGGCAGCTCGCGGAGTACGTGGACCGCCACGGCATGACCAGCCCGAAGGGTCCGGCCGGCTCCGTCGTGCTGTTCTCCCCGGAGATCGTGCACGGCTCGTCCCCCAACATGTCGCCGTTCGCACGCCGGCTGCTGATCGCCACCTACAACGACACCGGGAACCTTCCGCGGCCGGAGGGCGAGCCCCGTCCGGACTACGTGGTGTGCCGGGACACCGCGCCGCTGCGCCCGCTGGCGGCCCCGTTCTCCCAGGTGCCGTGCGCGGTGGCGTCGTGACCGCCCGCGCCGCGACGTCCGCCGCCACCGGACGCGCCGTCGTCCTGGAGGAGTTCGGCAGGCCGCTGTCGCTGCGGACGTTCCCGTTGCCCGGGCCGCCCGCCGGCGGCATGGTCGTGGCCTGCGGCTACGGCGGTGTCTGCGGGACCGACCTGCACCTGTGCCAGGGCCACCTGGACATCCCGGTCCCCCTCGTCCTGGGCCACGAGGGACTGGGTGTCGTACGGGAGCTGGGGCCCGGCACCGACCGGGACGCCGCCGGGACACCACTGGCGGCCGGTGACACGGTGATGTGGGCCTCCTCCATCTCCTGCGGGGTCTGCCCGCCCTGCCGGCTGCACCGTGAGCCGACCCTGTGCGAGCGGCGCCGCACCTACGGCGTGAACCGGGCCCTGGCCGACGGGCCGGAGCTGTCCGGGGCCTGGGCCGACCACATCGTGCTCCAGCCGGGCACCGCCGTGATCAAGGTGCCCGACGGCACGGACCCGCTGGCCGCCATGTCGCTGGCCTGCGCCGGGCCCACCGTGGCGCACGCGCTGTTCGAGAGGCGGCCGGTGCGGCTCGGGGAGACCGTGGTGGTGCAGGGCAGCGGTCCGGTGGGGCTGGCGGCCGCCGCCTTCGCGCAGCTGGCCGGGGCCGCGAAGGTGGTGGTCGTCGGTGGCCCGGCCGGCCGGCTGGAGCGGGCCGCCGACGCCGGTATCGGTGACGTCCACCTGGACATCGCGGGTGCCGACGACCCCGCGGAGGTCCTGCGTCGGGCGCGGGCCGCGGTGGGCGGGGACGGCGCCGACCTGGTGATCGAGTGCGCCGGTGTGCCGGCCGCCGTCGGCCAGGGCCTGGGCCTGGCGCGCCGGGGCGGCAGCTACCTCGTCATCGGCCAGTACACCGACGCCGGGGACACCACGCTCAACCCGCACCAGATCGTCCACCGGCAACTCGACGTGGTCGGTTCCTGGGCCTTCACCGGTGCCCATCTCGTCGAGTACGTGCGGCTGCTGCCCGCCCTCACCGGCCGGTTCGGCCTGGCTGGGCTGGTGACGCCGTTCCCGCTGGAACGGCACGCCGACGCGCTCGACGCGGTCGCCGACGGGTCGGTGATCAAGGCCGTACTCACGTCCTGACGCCGCCCGTCCCGGTGCACCCGACGGCCCGGCAGCCGCCCCCCGCGCGGCCGGGCCGTCACCGCTGCCCTGCGAGCAGCTCCAGCCCCTCCTCCGTCGCCCGGTCGTCGGGCAGGTAGGCCAGCAGGTGGTGGCCGGGCTCGTCCACGGCAGCGAGTTTGACGTACCGCAGGCGGAGATCACCGGCCACCGGGTGCCGGAAATGGCGGACGGCGGGGTGGAACGCCGCCGTCTCCCGGCGGCCGTACCAGCGGGCGGCGTCCGGGTCGTGCAGCAGCTCCCCGGTGATCTCGGCGTACCGGCCGTCCTGCGGGTGCCGGGCCGCCTTCGCCCGGAACTGGCCGAGCAGACTCCGCGCCTCGGACTCCCAACTGGCCAGCAGCGTACGGGCGGGCGGCCAGCGGAACACCAGCCACAGCAGGTTGCGCTGCTTGGGCGCCAGCCGCGCCAGGTCGGTCAGCAGTCCCGAGTAGCCCGCGTTCCAGGCCAGCAGGTCCCAGTGCGGGTCGAGCACTGCGGCCGGATGCGGTGCCAGCGACTCGACCAGCGACAGCAGGTTCGGCGACACCCATCCCGGCGGCGGCCCGGCCGGCGCGGCCCGTTCGACGAAGGACAGCACGTGCGCGGTTTCGTCGGCGTTCAGCCGCAGGGCCCGCGCCAACGACCGCAGCACCTGCTCCGACGTACGGACCCGGCCCTGCTCCAGCCAGGCGTACCAGGACGCGCTGACGCCGGCCAGCCCGGCGACCTCCTCGCGCCGCAGGCCCGGGGTGCGCCGTCGCGGTGAGCCGGGCAGCCCCACGTCGGCCGGCCCGAGCCGCTCCCGGCGGGAGCGCAGGAAGGCTCCCAGCTCGCGCCGCGGGTCGCCGGCTCCCCCGCCGTTCACGTCCTCGGTCCTCCTCGGTTCTCCCCGCGCCACCGGCCCGGGCCGGCGCGACGCACCGCGCCCCAGGCTGTGAGCAAGGGTAATCGGCTGCGGGGCCGGGCGGGCCGGCCGCGGTGATGAGCTGGACAGGCCGGTCGGACCGTCCGGCGACCACCACCCGAGGAGCACTCCCATGGACCCGGCCGACTCGTCACCGACCACCTCCGCACCGCCTCCGGCCGGCCCCGCCGACCCGGCCTCCGCGCGCCCGGCGGCGCCCATGCCCGCGGCCACCCTGCGGCTCCTGCGCACGGCCGGGTTCGTCAGCAACTTCGACCGGTTCTGCATCACCCCCATGCTGCTGGTCATCGGCACCCGGCTCGGCGTCCCGCTGACCACGGTCATGCTCGCCGCCAGCGGCTACTTCCTCGCCTACGGCCTGATGCAGCCGGTCTGGGGCCTGGCGAGCGACCGGTTGGGCCGGGTGCGGGTCATGCGGATCTCCCTGGCCGGGGCCGCCGTCGCCGCGCTCGCCTCGGTGCTGGCGCCCGGCGCGACGGTGCTGATCGTGGCGCGCGTCGTGGCCGGGGCGTGCTTCGCCGCGTCCATCGCCGCGTCCATCACCTACGTCGGCGACACGGTGCCCGCCGCGGTACGCCAGCGGCCGCTCAGCGAGCTGATGACCGCCTTCGCGCTGGGCACCGCCGTGGCCACCGTCGTCGCCGGGGTACTGGCCCACTACGCGAGCTGGCGCGTGGTCTTCGCCCTGCCGGGCCTGATCGCCGCCTATCTGGTCGTCGCCCTGCGCCGGCTGCCGGAACCGCCGCGCGCGGAGCCCGGCGCGCTGTTCGCCCCCTTCGCCGTCGTCCTGCGCTCCCGCTGGCAGTGGTACGTCATGGCCGTCGCGCTGTTCGAGGGCGCCGTGCTGCTGGGCTTCCTCACGTACCTCGCGCCGGCGCTGGAGGCCCAGGGTGCCTCGGCCGCCCTGGCCGGTGCGGTGACCGCGCTGTACGGCGTGGGCTCGATGGCCGCGGCGCAGCTGGTCAAGCGGCTGGTCGGGCGGTGGACGCCGGTCCGGCTGATCGTGGCCGGCGGGGTGCAGATGACGGTGGCGTTCGGCTGTGCCGCGGCCGACCGGTCGGTGCCCGCGCTGGTGGTGTGCGCCCTGCTGCTGGGCGGCGGCTGGTCGTTCATGCACTCCACGATCCAGTCCTGGGCCACCGTGCTGTCCCCGGCGGCCCGTGCGACCGGGGTCGCGATGTTCGGGGTGGCCCTCTACGTCGGCAGTGCCCTGGCCAGCGCCGTCGCCGCCGGTCCCGCGGAACGCCACGCCTACCACGGCCTGTTCCTCACCGCGGCGGTGCTCACCGTCCCGCTGACGGTGGCCGCCGCCGTGGGCCGCGCCCGCTACCGGGGCTGACCGGCACGGGCCGCCGCCGGGAGCGCCGCGGTCGATCGCCTCGGCCGCGGAGGCGCTGCCCCGGGAGGCCGGTGCGGCATGTGCCAAGATGGCGCTGAACAGGCGTTCGGGGGCGACGGGTTCGACGGGGCAGCGGGGGGAGCGAACGGCATGGGTCGGGGCGGGCGGACCGGACACCGCGCGGCGCCGGGGGCGGTGGTCGCCGTCGGAGTCGTCGGTGCCCTGGCGGTCGCGGCGCTCGCGCTGCGGCCCGCGGAGGGGCTGCTGCACTCCGGCCGGGGGCCGCTCGGCCAGTGGGGCATCGTCGCGATCGGGGCGTCCGCCGCCTGGACGGCGGGGGTCTGGACGGCCGTCCGGCGCCTTCGCCCCCGGTTCGGCGCGGAGCGCATGGACCTGCCGCCGGTCGAGGAACGGCTGCGGGAGGCCGCCGCGCCCCTGCTGCTCTCCGCGACGGCCGTCGTCGGCGTACTGGCCCTGGTCCTGCACCGGTTCTCCACCGGCGACGGCACGCCCGGCCCGCCGCCGCCCCTGGCGACGGAGCCGGTCCCCGAACCGACGTTCGCCACTCCCCCGCCCCAGGAGCGCCCGCCCGGTTCGGGGGACCATTCCTCCCTGCCGCTGCGTCTCGTGCTCGTCGTGCTGGCCGCGGTCGTCGTCGTGCTCGTCGTGGTGGCCGTCGTACGGCGGCTGCGCAGGTACCGGCTGAGCCTGCCGTACCGTCCGGGCCCGTTGGGGAGCACCGAGCCGCAGGACGACGACGCGCGACTGCTGCTGTCCGCCGTGCACTCGGGCCGCCGCGCCCTGGCCGGCACCGACGACGACGCCCGGGCCGCCGTCATCGCCTGTTACGCCGCGATGGAGGACGCCCTCGCCGCGTCCGGTGTGCGGCGGCAGGCCTCCGACAGTCCGGCCGACCTGCTCACCCGTGCCGCCGACGCGGGCTTCGCCCCGGGCCCGGCAGGGCCGCGCCTCACCGCCCTCTTCCGCGAGGCCCGTTACTCCTCGCACCCGATGGACGGCGCGCACCGGGCGGCCGCGGCCGCCGCGCTGGAGGAGATCGCGTCCCTGCTCGGGGACCGGGCACCGGACCCGGTCCGGGACGGGGAGGCCGAGCGGTGAACCGGTTCCTGGAGGACGGTCCGGGGCAGGACATGCTGACGCTGTCCCGGCTGGGGCTGCTGGGCGGCGCGGTCGCCGGCTCGGGCCTGCTGCTCGTCCTGCTCCTCGACGGCCCCGCGGCGGCCGGTGCGCTGGTGGCGCTGATCGTCGCCGTGGCCGTGCTCGTCGTCCGGTACGTCACCGGGGCGGGCGCGGTCGACTCCGCGTACCGGGACGAGGTGCGGCTGTTGCGGACCCGGGCCCCGGGCATGGGCGAGTGGCGGCGCAACGTCAAGACTTCCACCGGACCCGACGGCGCCCTGTACTACCGCGCGGTGCTCCGCATCGAACTGCGCCGCCTGTACGCCGCCGCGCTCGCCGAGCACCACCACGTGTCCCTGGAGCACCAGCCCGAGCGGGCCGCCGAGTTGGTCGGCCCCGAGCTGTGGCCGTGGCTGGGGCCCGTGCCGCCGGACAGCGGCCCCGGGGGCGCGGTACCCGTCGAGGTACTGCGCCGCCTCGTCGACCGCCTCGTAGCCCTCGGCGCACCCCGCGACCACGCCCCGACCCGCACCCGCACCCGCACCCGCACCTCCCGTACCGGTAAGGACCAAGCGAAGTGACGACTACCTCCACGCCCCCGCTCCGCACCGCCGAGCAGGTCGGCGAGCAGGCCGGTGCCGTACTGCGCGAGATCGGCCGTGCCGTCGTCGGCAAGCAGGACGCCCTCGAGCAGGTGATGCTGGCCGTGCTGGCGGGCGGTCACGTCCTCGTCGAGGACCTGCCCGGTCTCGGCAAGACGCTCCTCGCCCGCTCCTTCGCCACCACCCTCGGTCTGGACTTCCGCCGCATCCAGTTCACGCCCGACCTGCTGCCCTCCGACGTCACCGGGACGCCGCTGTACGACCAGCGCACCGGCGAGATGGTGTTCCACCCGGGCCCGGTCTTCACCCACCTCCTGCTCGCCGACGAGATCAACCGGACGCCGCCCAAGACGCAGGCCGCGCTGCTGGAGGCGATGGCCGAGTCGCAGGTGACCGTGGACGGCGAGACCCGGCCGCTCGCCGACCCGTTCCTCGTGATCGCGACCGCCAACCCGGTGGAGTACGAGGGCACCTACTCGCTGCCCGAGGCCCAGCTCGACCGGTTCCAACTGCGCGTGCGGATGGGGTACCTGACCGCCCCGGAGGAGCTGGCGATGCTGCGGGCCCGCATCGACCGGGCCGCGCCCGAGGCCGTACTCGAAAGGCTGGCGGGACCGGAGGACGTGCTGGCGTGGCGGGCGGTCGTCGAGGGGGTGGAGATCGACGACGACCTGCTGGAGTACGCCGTCGCGCTCGTCGGCGCGACCCGCGGCCACCCCCAGATCAGCATCGGCTCCTCGCCGCGCGGCGGACTCGCCCTGGTCCAGCTCGCCCGCGCCCGCGCCGTGCTCGACGGCCGCGACTACGTCGTCCCGGAGGACATCAAGGACCTCGCGGTGCCCGCGCTGGCCCACCGGGTGTCGCTGCGACCCGAGTTGTGGGTGCGCGAGCTGTCCACGGACGACGTGCTGCGCGAGCTGGTCGACAGCGTCGGTACGCCGACGACACGGCGTACGGCCTCGGTGCCGTCGTGACCCCGTCCGCACCGGGGACGGTACCGGAGGCGGTACCGGCACCGGATCCCCGGCCGGACGCGCTGGTGGACCGCGCCCTGGAGGGCCGCACCGCGCCGACGCCCCCGCCGCCCCGGCCGGCCGGGGGTCCGCGTCCGGGCGAGCGCACGCTGCGCCTGCTGACCGTGGCCGCCGTGGCGCTGGCCGCCGCCCTGCTCACCGGCCGGGGCTGGCTGCTCGCACTCGCGGCGGCGCCGCTGGTCCTGCTCGCGCTGGCGCTGCCCCGCGCCCCCGCCCGCCGCGTCGAGACGTCGGTGACCGTCGAGCCTAGGCGCTGCTTCGAGGGTGACACGGTCACCGTCCGCGTCGAGGTGGCCCACGACGGCAACGCCGTGCGCCTCGACCCGGGCGTCACGCTCGGTCCCGGCCTGCGCCTCGACGAGGTGGCCGTCGGCCGGTCCTCGGTGACGCTGCGTCATACGGCGTCGACCTGGGGCCGCTGGTCGCTCGGCCCGGTGGACCTCGACGTGTACGACCCCGGCGGCACCGTGCGCCGCACCGTGCGGGTCGAGGCCCCCGACGTGTCGGTGTTCCCGCACGCCGCACAGGCGAGGTTCACCCCGATCCCGGTACGGCTGCCGCAGCGGCTCGGCGAGCACGCCTCGCCGCAGCCCGGGGAGGGCGTCGAGGTCGTCGGGGTGGGGCCCTGGGTTCCCGGGGAGCGGCAACGGCGCATCCACTGGCCGTCGACGACCCGGCGCGACGCCGTGCAGCTGCACCGGTTCGCCGCCGAGCGGGCCGCCGACACCGTGATGCTGCTCGACGCGTTCGGGGACGTCGTCGACCCGGTGACCGGGCTGTCCTCCCTGGACGAGACGGTACGCGCCGCCGCCGGACTCACCCGGGCCTATCTGCGCGCCCATGACCGGGTGGGGGTCGTCTCGACCGGCGGCACCACCCGCTGGCTGACGCCGGGCACCGGGGACGCGGCGTTCTACCGCATCGTCGAGAGCGTCCTCGACGTCCGCAAGGACCGCACCTTCGGCGGTGACGGGCTGGAGCGGGTCCCGCCGCCCGCGCTGCCGGAGGGCGCCCTCGTGTACGTGTTCACCCCGCTCAGCGACGCACGGATCCTGTCGGTGCTGCGGGACGTCCAGGCGCGCGGGCGCCGCCCGGTCGTCGTGGAGATCCCGAGCGGCGACCCGCGGGTGGAACCCGGGGACGAGACGGGCGAGTTGGGCCTGCGGCTGTGGCGCGCGGAGCGCGACGCGATGCGGTTCGCCCTGCGGGACAGCGGGGTGCCGGTGCTCCGCCACACGGCGGGCGAGTCGTTGGATCTGGCGCTGGCGCCGCTGCTGTCGGGGCGGGTCGGCGGAAGGGGGCGCGCGGGATGACGGCGCTGGAGTCCCGGGTGGGCCTTCGGGAGTACCTGGGGTACTGGATCGGCACCGTGCCGGTGCGGGTGATCGCGGTGGCTGCCGTGGTGCTGGCGTGGCGGCCGTGGGCGACGGTGACCACGGCGGGTCAGGCGGTGCCGCTCGTCGGCGCGATCGCCTTCGCGGCGTGGGCGGCTCCTTCGCTCGACCGGCGGCCGTCGGTGGCGGCCGGCTGGTCCGCCCGGCTGCTGCGCCACCGGACGACGCTGCTCGCGGCGGGCGTGGTGGTGGTCGCGGCGTTCGGCGATCCGGCCTGGTGGGAGGCCGGCTGCGTGGTCGTACTGCTGGTCGCCTACCTGGTGACGAGTGAGACGTGGCCGTGGCGGTGGGGCCGCGGGACCGCACGTGCGTGGTTCGAGGCGCTGGCGGCCTGCGCGGGAGCGGGCGTCGTGGCGGCCGCCGCCGCGGTGCCGGTGAGCGGGACCGGCTCCGGGCTCGGACGGCTGATCGCCGCCGGGGCGGTGGCGGCCCTCACGGTGGCCGGTGGCTGGGCGGTGCGGGCGCGGTGGCGCGGCGATGCCCCGGAATCCGGTGTCCCGGCGCCCTGAAGGGCAGCGGCACTGCCCGTCCGGCGCCGGGGGATCCCCTTTCACGCGATCCCCTGGACAGCCGTTCCGCGATTCGGTCGCAGGACTTTCACATCCCGTCAGTTTCCGTCCGTGCCCTTCATATGGCGCTGGTAGCGTGCCCAGCGCTTCACCCCCACAGAACGAAGTAACCGATCTTTGGATTTCACTTCATGACTGGTACGCCGGACGAGACCCCCACGCACACATTCGCCCCCGGCGGGCGGCGCAGGCACCGCAAAGCAAGAGTGAGCCGCGTCGGCGCACGCCGGGCCCTCGTGCTCGCGATGGCCGTGCCCGTGGCCTCCGCCACGCTGGCCGGGACCTCCGCCTTCGCCGCCGACGGCAGCGCCCCGCAGCAGCAGGG
Source organism: Streptomyces coelicoflavus (assembly GCF_045041415.1). Taxonomy (NCBI): domain Bacteria; kingdom Bacillati; phylum Actinomycetota; class Actinomycetes; order Kitasatosporales; family Streptomycetaceae; genus Streptomyces; species Streptomyces coelicoflavus. Next base: position 1,534,500 of record NZ_CP108218.1, read on the forward strand.
CATCTCGGTCGACGACCTCGCCGCCGACGACGCGCAGCTGGTCGAGAACCTCAACGAGCGCCTCGCCGACGAGCGTCTGGGCAACGATGTCAGCGGCGTCGTGCTCGACGCCGACTCGGACACCGCCCTGTGGGACCACAACGGCTCCACCGCCCTCATGCCGGCCTCCAACGCCAAGCTCGCCACGGCCACCACGGCCCTGACGCTGCTGGGCGCCAACCACGAGTTCACCACCAAGGTCGTGTACGGCGAGGGCACCCTCACCCTCGTCGGCGGCGGTGACCGCACCCTCACGGGCGACGACGTCGCCGAGCTGGCCAGGACCGCCGCCGACGGCCTCAAGGCGGCCGGCCGCACCGACGTCCAGGTCCGGGTGGACGACAGCCTGTTCGCCGACCCGAGCCTCGCCGAGGGCTGGAACGAGGGCTACTACCCCACCGAGGTCGCGCCGGTCCGCTCCCTCGTCGTCGACGGTGCCGCCGTCCAGGACACCTCGATCGACGCGGGCAAGGTCTTCGCGAAGAAGCTCGCCGCGCAGGGCATCACGGTCGAGGGCGAGGTGTCGCGCACGACGGCGAAGCAGTCCGACGTGCCGGTGGCCCAGCACAAGTCGGCGCCTCTGTCGGACATCGTCAAGAAGATGCTCAAGACCAGCGACAACAACATCGCCGAGACCCTGCTCCGCATGTCGGCCGTGGAGCTGGGCAAGCCGGGCACCTTCGAGGCCGGCACCGCGCTGGTCCGCCAGGTGCTCAGCTCGTACGGCATCTCCCTCGACAACTTCGAGATGCACGACGGCAGCGGCCTCTCCCGCGCCGACCGCATCCCGGCCGCGACCCTCGCGCAGCTCCTCGACGCGATCACGGAGTCCCCCGCCCTGGGCTCGATCCTGGAGGGCCTGCCGGTCTCCGGCGAGGCCGGTGCCAGCCTCGGCCCGGAGTGGGGCCGCTTCGACGACCCCAACTCCGAGTGCGCCGTCGGCAAGGTGCACGCGAAGACCGGCACGCTGACGGGCGCCATCGCCCTGAGCGGCGTCACCCGGACCGACGACGGCGACTGGCGGATCTTCTCCTTCATCGAGAACAACTCGACGGCCGACCCGAGCGACATCAAGGACGCGATGGACGGGCTCGCCGCGACCGTGAACGGCTGCTGGGCCTGACGCGTCGCACGTGACGGAGCGTGGAGATCCGGTGAAGGCCCCCGAGGGCAGACGGGTGTGCCCCGTCAGTCCGCCGGGACGCCGTACTCGAACCACACGGCCTTGCCGGGCTCCCGCTCCGTCACGCCCCACTTGTCCGCCAGCTCCGACACCAGCAGCAGCCCGCGCCCGCCCTCGTCCGACCCGCCGGATTCCAGCGGCACCGCCGGCACACCGTCCCCGCTGTCGTGGACCTCGACGCGTACACCGTCCCCGCAGGGCAGCAGCCACAGCCGCAGCAGGAAGCCCCGGCCGGGCGGTACGCCGTGCAGCAGGGCGTTGGTCGCCAGTTCGCTGACGCACAGCACCACGTCGTCCGCGCGCCCGCGCACGCCCCAGTCCGCGAGCGTCTCCCTCGCGAACGCCCGCGCGGCGGGGACGGACCGGCGCTCGCGGCGGTAGAGGCGTTCGCGTGGGGACGAGGGTGGAGTTTCACTGTTCACGTGACGAGGGTCACGCTCCGTGGTCATGATGGGACAGTGCGCATGGCCGTACATCCGGGCTGTACGGGTGCGCGTTGGTGAACGTACGCGCGCGGGTGGGGAGTTCGACCTCATGGGCACGACGACACGGAGGAACGCCTCCGCGATGAAGATGGTGGGCGCGCTGCTCGCGCTTTACCGGCAGGCGGCGGGGCACACCCAGCGGTCCCTGGGTGATCGCTTCGTCATCGGCGAGCAGCAGATCGCGTCGATCGAACAGGGCCGACGCCCGCTGAAGCCGGATCTCGCCGAGCAGCTCGACGAACTCCTTCAGACCAAGGGGGCGTTGTCGATCGCGTTGAGCAAGATGCCGGAGGTGGATCTGGTCCCGTTGTGGGCGGAGGAGTATCTGGACAGGGAGCGGGAGGCAATCGTCATCTCCTCCTACGAGAACCAGGTGTTGCCGGGGCTGCTTCAGACCGAGGGCTACGCCCGAGCGGTGTTCCGCAGCCGTATCCCGGCCCTTGAGGACGACGAAGTCGAACGTCACGTGACGGCTCGCGTCGAGCGCCAGGCTCTCTTCCACCGCAGGGTCCCGCCCATCACCTGCTTCGTCATCTGGGAGGCCGTGCTGCGAGACCACTTGGGCGGCAGAGCGGTGTTCCTGCAACAGGTCCGTCACCTGCGAGAGTGCTGTGAGCTCCCGAATCTCGCAATTCAGGTCCTGCCGCTGGCACGCACCGCGCACGCGGCCCTCGACGGGCCGTTCGTGCTCCTGGAGACCCCAGACCACCAACGGCTCGCCTATACAGAGACACAACGGGGCAGCCAACTGATCGCTGCTCCCGACGAGGTGGCCATCCTCACGCAGAGGTGTGCGATGCTGCGGTCACAGGCCCTCACCCCTGAGGACTCGGGGGACTTTCTGGACCGTCTGCTAGGAGACCAATGAGCGGCAGCGCACTTCGATGGTTCAAGTCGAGCTACAGCGGCAGCGACGGCGGCAACTGCATCGAAGTCGCCTACGAGTGGCACAGGTCCAGCTACAGCGGTAGCGAAGGCGGCAACTGCGTCGAGGTGGCCGTCGAACCCACCGCCATCCACATCCGCGACTCCAAAGCCCCGCAGGGACACGTCACCGTCGGACCAGACGCCTGGGCCGCGTTCCTCGGGGCCCGGTGACGCCGGCCTTCCACAGGTCGTACTCGGGGTCGAGCGGGCCGTAGGCCGTGTGCGGGGCGCCGTCGCCGAAGACCCGTACGGGATGCGCGGCGTCCCACGCCTGCCACCCGGGGTGGCCGGACTCCACGAACCGCACCCACGCCCCGTGCATCGCGTCGGCCAGCTCCTGCGGCGCCCCCTCGCCCGCGAGTCTGCGCGCGTCGGGGCCGTCGCCGGAGTCGAAGACGAAGCCCAGCTCCAGGGCGTGGCAGGCGCCGAGGCCGGGCAGGTTGGACGGCCAGGCGAAGTCGTAGACATACGTGGACCCGGGCCGCGCGTCGGCCACGCGGTGCATCGGGATGCGCAGCAGGTGGTCGGTGACCAGCTGGCCCACGATCTCGGCGGTCCCCGCGTCGGGACGTGCCGCGCGGTAGCCGCGGATCACCTCGTTGCCGCAGTGGCAGCGGGCGCGGGCACCCGCGAGGGCCACCGCGCCGAGGCGGTCGACGCGGTCGACGAGGCCGCCGGGGACCAGCCAGAGCCGGTACTCGTCGCGGGTCCAGCCCAGCATGAGGTCGACGCCCGGAGCCGCGTCGCCGTCGACGAGCGCCTCCAGCGGGTCGCGGGGCAGCACGTCGTCGTCGACGACGAGGCCGAACCCGGGGCCGCCGAGCACCGGGCTGCTGAACCGGCCCACCTCGGCCTGGGCGCGCAGCAGCTGCTCGCGGTCGGCGGCGGCGAAGGCCTCGGCGGTGGCGGGGATCTTCAGGCGGGCGGCCATGCGGCGGACCATGCGCCGCACCTTGTCGCGGTCGGCGGCCTCGGGTGCCCCGCTCTGGAGCACGGCGCGCCGGAAGAGCCCCTGGGCCCGCGGCGCGGCGAGGAGCGCGCCGGTGCTGATGGCGCCCGCGGACTGCCCGGCGACGGTGACCCGGTCGGGGTCGCCGCCGAAGGCCGCGATGTTGTCCCGCACCCACCGGAGGGCGGCGATCTGGTCGCGCAGGCCGGCGTTGGCGGGGGCGTCCGGGAACAGGCCGTAGCCCTCCACACCCAGTCGGTAGTTGATCGAGACGCAGACGACGCCGTCGCGGGCGAAGGTGTGGCCGTCGTAGACCGGTACGGCGGAGGAGCCCCTGGTCAGCGCGCCGCCGTGCAGCCAGAACAGGACCGGAAGGCGGGCGCCGGGCCCGGGCTCGGGGGTCCAGACGTTGAGGTTGAGGCAGTCGTCGCCGGCGATCACCGGGTCGGACAGGTACCGGGCGAAGGCCTCGGAGTACGGCGGTTTCGGGGCCGTGGGGCCGAAGGAGCCCGCGTCGCGGACGCCGTCCCAGGGCTCGGGGGGTACGGGCGGGCGGAAACGGCTCGGCCCGAAGGGGGGTGCCGCGTAGGGGATGCCGCGAAAGACGGCGACACCGTGCTCGTACCTGCCGCGTACCGCGCCGTGAACCGTCCTGACCACGGGGTCCGTCTGGCCTGACCGCATGCGCCCACCAGCCCTTCGCCGCACTCTCGTACCGCTCAAGGCATAGCGCCACGCGACCGGGGATCTATTCCGGGAGGCCCCTGCCGCCGCGGCTGGGGGACAATGGAGACCACGCACGCGATGCGCGACCGAGGAGGCTGCCGTGACGGACGCACCCGTAAGGATCGCCGAGGCCGACGGGCAGCACGCGGTACTGGCCTTTTCCGGAGACCTGGACGCGCCCGCGCTGGGCGTGCTGGAGGAGCTGCTCCTCGACCCGCGGCTGCGCGAGCCGAAGGCCTGGACCCTGGAGATGAGCGGCCTGGACCACATCGACCTGGCCTGCGCCTACGCGCTGCTGCGGACGGTGACGCGCACGCCGGAGCCGGTCGCCCTCACCGTCCGGGGCGCCCGCCCGGCCGTCCACCGGACGCTGCGGCAGGCCGGTCTGGACACGGTGGCGACCTTCACTGCGTAATCGGTCCACCGGGCGCCGGGGCGCCGGGTCAGCCGCCCACGTCCACGTGGTTGTCGGGGGCCCCGTCCCCGAACGGCGGCAGGTCGCCGCGCTCGACCGGCGTGGCGGGCGCGGGTTCGGCGGAGGGCAGGAGCCGGTCGGTCTCGGCGGCGTCGGGGCGGTGGGCGGCGAGGGCGGCCGCGCGCAGGACGTCGCGCGGTACGGCGTCCGTCTCGGCGGAGACGCGTACGACGTGACCCTCCTCGGGCAGCGCGTACTCGTGCCGTCCGGCGCCGGTGCGGTACCAGGCGTCGCCGTCGCGCTCGCAGGTGGTGTGCTCGCCGGACATGTCGCCGACGGGCTGCTCGGGGCAGGTGTCGGCGGTGATCGAGCCCCGGTCGACGGCCAGGCGCAGTAGCGCGTTGGTGTCGCCGTCGACCCAGGTGGCGGAGAAGCCGTCGTCGCCGAGGACGCCGACGGACTGCTCGGCGAGGGTGAAGCCGGGGGCCTCGGTGACGTAGACCAGTTCGGGGGCCACGCCCATCGCCTGGGCGCGGGAGGCGAGTTCGCCGGTGCCGGGGGCCACGGCCGGACCGGCGGCGGAGGCGGAGGCGGAGGCGGACGGGACGGGGTCGCCGGCCTTCTCGGAACCGCAGGCAGTGAGCAGCAGCGGGGCCAGCACCAGCACCGGCAGGACACGCGCATGACGAATCATGCGGCCATCCTGCCGTACAGGCGTTCCCCCCGGGGGGGGCGACTTCGGTGGGGCCCGGTCCAGCCCGCTCACGCCGTCTCTCCACACCTGGCCGCCACCGCCGTGCTCCTGGCCACGCCCAACGTCGCCGTCGCGGCCGGTGGGACCGGTCCCGGGGACACCGAGGCGGAGCGCGCCGTCTCCGGGCTGCTGGAGGCGGTCGACCAGCTCAGGACACACCCGATCGCCGGAGCCGAGAGCGTCGACGCGGCACAGACCGCCGCGCGGATGCAAGACCACCGGGTCGAGGTCCTGCAGATGCGCACCGAGACAGACACCGTCTTCGCCAACCCCGACGGCACCCTCACCCGTGAGACCTCCGTGGCGCCCGTCCGGATGCTCAAGGACGGGCGCTGGACGGACGTCGACGTCGACCTCCGCCGCAAGGCCGACGGTGACGTCGTCGCGAAGGCGCACCCACAGGGGCTCGCCCTGGCCGGGAAGGGCGGCACGCCGGCGCCCTCGCTGCGCAGCGCCGCCGCCGCACCGCGGACGCAGGCCCGCGACCTGGTCACCCTGGGCAGCGGCGACGAGCGGATCGCCGTCCAGTGGAAGGGTGGCCTGCCCGCACCACAGCTGTCCGGCCACACCGCCACCTACGAGAATGCCGTCCCGGGCGGCGATTTGATAGTCGAGGCCACCCGTACCGGCTTCGAGCAGTTCCTCGAGCTGCGGCGGGCGCCGCGCGGCGGCGCGCCCCTGGTGCTGCCCATCGTGCTGCCCGAGGGCATGACCGCCAAGGTGGCCACCGGCGGCGGCGTCGACTTCGTGGACGACTCCGGCGGGACCGTCGCGACGATGCCGGCCCCCACGATGTGGGACAGCCAGGTGGACCCGCGCTCCGGGGAGCACGTCAACCGCAGGCGCGTCGCCATGGACGTCACCCAGTCCGGCACCACCGTGCAGCTCGCCCTGCACCCGGACACCGACTGGCTCGCCGCCCAGGGCACGCGGTACCCCGTCACCGTCGACCCGGCGACGGACGCCCTCGACACGCTCTTCGACACCTTCGTGCAGGGCGGCGACACCACCGACCAGTCCGCGAGCACCGACCTCAAGGTGGGCTGGCCCGGTGACAAGGAGGGCACGACCAAGCGCGTCGCGCGGTCGTTCCTGACCTTCCGCATTGCGAACTTCGCCGACGCGCTGGTGTCCAAGGCGTCGCTGAAGCTGTGGAACTACCACTCCTGGTCGTGCGGGAAGCGCCCCTGGGAGGTGTGGTCGGCGGGAGCCGCCGACACCACCACCCGGTGGACGAAGCAGCCCGCGATGACGGAGAAGATCGCCACCTCCACCGAGACCGGGTCGGCGAGCTGCAACAACGCGGGCTGGGTCACGGCCGACGTCACCGAACTGGCGCAGACCTGGTCCTCCGCCCGGGCGGAGACCGGCTCCCTGGCGCTGAAGGCCACCGACGAGTCCGACACGTACGGCTGGAAGCGGTTCCGGTCCGCCAACGCCGTCGACGAGAACCAGATTCCGACCGTGGAGGTGACGTACAACTACCGCCCGTACAACGGGGTGAACCTCCAGGCGGGTGCGCCCTTCATCTCGTCCGGTGGCATCTTCCGGGTGAACACCACCACGCCCGTCCTGCGGTTCTCCACCGTGGACACCAACGGCGAGGACGAGATCACCGGGACGTACGAGATCACCGACACCGCGACCGGCAAGGTCGTCACGACCGTCAACGCGGCCCCGGTGCCGGCCAACAGCACCTCGCGGGTGAAGGTCCCGGCGGGCAAGCTCGTGTCCGGCCACACCTACAGTTTCCGCACCACCGCCTACGACGGCACGCACTACGCCAACGGCTGGTCCGACCCGGTGCGCTTCACCGTCGACACAGCGTGGAGGCCGACGGCGGCCGAGCACGCCCTCGGCCTGGCGAACACGTACTCCGACGCCGCGGACGTCACCGCCGCCACCTCGTCGGACTCCTCCTACGCCGCCGTCGCGGTCACCGAGGACAACGTGGTCTCCGTTCCCTGGGACGGCAGGAACAACGCCATCGACATCCGCAACGACCTGATGCCCAACAAGCTGACCATCCCCGCGGCAGGCACCAAGGGCACCCAGGTCGGCGGCAACGTCGTCTACACGTCGTCCGGGCCGGTCGACACCGTCGTACAGCCCACCGTCGACGGGGGCTCGCGCACGCTGAACATCCTCAAGGACGGCAGCGCGCCGCACGACTACGAGACCGGTTTCACCATCCCCGCCGGGATGAAGGCCGTGACGCACGACGACGGCTCGGTCTCGCTCTACGCCGCGGACGACGAGAACGCCGAGAAGGCGCCCTCCTCGGACGCCGCCGGTTTCTTCGACGCCCCCTGGGCCAAGGACGCCGCCGGCAACGACGTGCCGACCGCCTACAAGGTGGTGGGCGACAAGCTGGTCCAGCACGTCGACTTCGACGCGAACAGCGCCTTCCCGATCGTGATCGACCCCTCCTGGTGGTCCACCACGAAGAAGATCGCCAAGTGCGCGCTGGCGGTGTCGGGGTTCATCTTCACCTTCACCCCGGCGGGCAGCTCCAAGCGGGTCCTGACCGCGGTGAAGCTGGTGAAGAAGATCGGGGTCAAGAAGACCGCGAAGCTGATCCAGACCTACGCCAAGCGCCGCAAGCTGACGTCGGCGCATCGCAAGGCGGTCGCGGCCCTGCTGGGCATCCCGGCCCTGAAGAAGGCATGCAAGTTCTGATGATGGAGGACCAGTGATTGCGATAGCGGCGATCGTCGCGGACATCGTCCTGATCCTGACGCACCGCGTACGCGCCGTGCCGGACCCGGCGAAGTACGCGCCGTGGCCGTACATGGCCGTGGGCCTCGCGGGGTGCGCGGCGGGCTGGCTCGTCGTCGGCCGGCCGGAGGCGGCCTGGGACGACCTGTTCCTGGCGCTGGTCTGCGGCGTGGTCGTCACCTCCGAGGCCGCGCACGCGGCCCGGGCCCTGTCCGGGCGCCCCTGGGTGGGCTGGGCGACGGCCCTGGTGAGTGGAGCGGCGGCGGCCACCTGGCTCCTGCCGGACCCTCTGCCCTTCACCTGGCACCCCACTGCCTGCCGTACGGCTGTACGGCCGGACAGGCCCGCACGGCGGCGGCCGACCACGGAGCACTCCGTGGTCGGCCGCCGCAGGCAAGGGCTTGGGGTTGCGGAGGTGTCAACGAAGCGGTGCTAGGGCTGGTGGGCGGCGGCGTCCTTCGTCAGCTTCACGGCCTGGCGCAGGCTGAGTCCGGGGGCCGCCTCGCGCAGGGTCTTGACGGCCCGGACGGAGTCGACGGGGCCCTCGTGGCCGGCCGCGGCGAGGCGTTCGTGCACCCAGCGGGCGAGCAGTGCGGCGTCGGGCTCCGCGGCGGACTGCTCGACCAGGGCGGCGGCGCGCTCCAGTCCGGGCCGCTCCTCCGGCGTCGCCTCGGCGAGCGCCTGACGGATGCGGTGAGCGGCGACGTCCGTGTCGCGCAGGACGAGGACGTTGAGTTCCGGTGGGGCGAGTCGTCCGAACATGCAGCAATGATCGACGGGACACCCCGTGCCGTTCAACGGACTTGAGCAGCATCTGAGGCGCGCGGCGGCCTGGTGTCCGATTTCTTCAAGACCGGGCTCGCGCGCCCCGCCTACGGTGAGCCCATGACCGCACGATTCAACGCCATCGGCCTCGTCGTCTCCGACATGGCCGCCTCCGTGACCTTCTACCGCCGGCTCGGCTTCGCGTTCCCGCCGGGCTGCGAGGAGCAGCCGCACGCCGAGGCCGAGTTGCCGGGCGGGATCCGGCTGCTGCTGGACACCGAGGAGTCCGTCCGTTCCTTCACCCCGGGGTGGCAGCCGCCGGCCGGGGGCGGGCGGCACTCGCTCGCCCTGCTGTGCGACACGCCCGCCGAGGTGGACGCCTTCTACGACGAGCTGACCGGAGCCGGGTGCAAGGGCGAGCGCGAGCCCTGGGACGCTCCCTGGGGGCAGCGGTACGCCGTCGTCAACGACCCCGACGGCCACGGCGTCGACCTGTTCGCGCCGCTAGCCCCCGCGCAGTAGCTCGCCGGGGGTGGCTCCCGCCAACTCGCGTACGTCCCGCGCCAGATGGGCCTGGTCCGCGTAGCCGGTCCGGGCGGCCGTCTCGGCGAGGGGCGTGCCGGCCCGGGCCAGGGCGAGGGCACGTTGCAGGCGCAGGACGCGGGCCAGCGTCTTGGGACCGTAGCCGAAGGCCGCCAGGGAGCGGCGGTGCAGGCGCCGGGCTCCGATGCCGAGCGCGTCGGCGGTCGCCGCGACCGGGCGGCCCGCGTCGAGGGCGGCGACGATCCGGCCGAGGAGCGGGTCCGGGGGTGCGGTGTCGGCGGCCCGGGACAGGGCGGCCTCCTCCAGGCCGGTCGCCGGGTCGGGGGCCGCGTTCACCCGGTCGGTCAGGCGCCGCGCGCGGTCGGCCGGCCAGAGGTCGGTGAGGTCGACGCGGCGGTCGCGCAGGGCGTCGGCGGGGACGCCGAGGAGGGCGGGCGCGGTGCCGGGGTAGAAGCGGACACCGGCCCAGGGCCTCTGGGCGCTCCCGGTGACGTGGGCGCGGGTGTCCGGGCCCGCGACCAGGAGCCGGCCGTCGTACCAGAGCAGGTCCATGCAGCCGTCGGGGAGGACCCGTCCGGGACCGGGCCCGGACGGCGTGTTGGTCCACACCACCGCCCCGCTCAGCCGGGACGCCCGCTCCGCGTACACGCCTGCCAGGTTACGCCGGGGCCGGGACCCGGTACTCCTGCGGGCTGACGCCGTACACCCGCTTGAAGGCGGTGGACAGGGCGAAGGCGCTGCCGTAGCCGACCCGGCGGGCGATCGCGCCGAGGGTGTCCTCGCTGTCGCGCAGCCGGTCGGCGGCCAGGGCGAGGCGCCAGCCGGTGAGGTAGCCCATGGGCGGTTCGCCGACCAGATCGGTGAAGCGGCGGGCGAGCGCGGCGCGGGAGACGCCGGTCCGCTCGGCCAGGGTCGCGACGGTCCAGGGGTGCGACGGGTCGTCCTGGAGCAGCCGCAGTGCCCGGCCGACGACCGGGTCGCCCAGCGCCCGGTACCAGGCGGGTGCCGCGGCCGACGGCCGGGCGAACCAGGCCCGCAGCGCGGCGATCACCAGCAGGTCCAGGAGCCGGTCCAGGACGACCTCCTGGCCCGGTTCGTCCCGCGTGACCTCGTTCATCAGCAGGGGAGTGAGGGGGTTGTCCCACGCCTCGGCGGTGAGGGACAGCAGCGGTGGCAGCGCGTCGAGGAGCCGGCCACCGATCTCGCCGCGGACCAGGTAGGTGCCGATGAGCAGGACCGCCTCGCCGTCGGCGCGGTCGCCCCAGGTGCGTACGCCGAGGTCCATCGAGCCGTTGAGGGGGCGTCCGTCGGGGTAGCTGCACGCACCGCCGGGCAGGATCACCGCCTGCGGTGCGGTGGCGGGGTCGTCGGCGCAGACGTACGGGTCGGGGCCGCGCGCGACGGCCAGGTCCCCGGCCCGCAGGCACAGCCGCTCCCCCGTGTCCGGCACGATCCAGGCGTCGCCGCGGACCATCAGCATCACGGTCAGCGGCGCCCCGTCCTCGACGCGCACGGCCCAGGGCGGGTCGAAGCAGGCGCGGATCATGAAGGCTCCACGGGCCCTGGGGCCCTCCAGCAGTCCGGCGAGTGCGTCCACGGTGCCAGTGTCCCGGTTCGGCGCGCCGGGCGTCACCGAGGGGTGCCCGGGACCTCCTCACTCCGTGCGGCGGCGTCGTCGAGCGCTCTCCTGGCCGCCGCGACGACGGTGCCGTCGGTGAGGAAGTGGGTGTCGTCGTCGGCCGAGGTGCCGCCGGCGCCGAGGGGCACCCAGCCGACCGCGCGCCGGGGGGTCGCCCGGGTCTTGGCGGAGAGGTGCACCGAGGTGGCGCCCGCCGCCAGCAGAGCGGCGATGTCGTCCGGCCGCACTCCGCCCCCGGCGGCCACGTCGACCCCGGGAGCTGCCGCGGCCATGGCGGCCGGCACCGTGCTTCCCTCGATCGCGGTGGGCGCGCCGCCGGAGGTGAGAACGCGGGTAATGCCGAGCCGCGGCAGCGCCGCGACGGCGGCCACGGGGTCGGCCGCCTGGTCCACCGCGCGGTGCAGCGTGATCTGCGCGGCTGGGTCGGTGTCCCCAGCCGCGTCGGCGAGTGCCGTGAGGGCGCTGGTGTCGAGACCGCCGTCCGCGGTCAGCGCCCCGACGACGACGCCGCGGGCGCCCGCGCGCAGGGCGCTGCGCACCTCGGCGGCCATCAGGGCGATCTCCTCGGCGTCGTACACGAAGTCGCCGGGGCGGCAGCGGACGAGGACGTGGACGGGCGGCCCGGACTCGACGGCCGCCTCGACGGCCGCGGTCGAGGGGGTCAGGCCGCCGAGTTCCAGTGCGGTGCACAGTTCGACGCGGTCCGCCCCGTTCTCGCGGGCGGTGCGGGCGCCGGCCGGGGAGACGACGGCGATCTCGAGGCTGGGGCGGGGGCTCATTCGTCGTCCCCGGTCAGCGGCCGGTCGGCGGCCGGGATCAGGCGGGCGGTCAGGTCCGGGTCCGCCATGGCGGGGTCGAAGGGGAACAGGGGCCGGCGGACGCGGTGGTGGCCGAGGCGGACCAGGTCCTGGTCGACGCCGCCCGGGGTGAGGGCCATCTTCCAGTCGGCGGCCATCGCGAACAGCTCGGGCTCCAGGTAGCCGATCTTCACGACGACGACGTCGGCGCCGCGCGGGTCGAGGTCCAGGCCGGTGAAGTCGTGCTCGTGGTGGTAGGGCTTGCGCAGCTCGGTGAGGATCACGTAGGCGCTGCCGACGCGTACGACGACCTCGGTGCGGGCGTCACGGTCGCCGAGCCGGACGGCGTGCACGACACCGGTGAGGGTGACGGGGCCGGCGTGGCGGTCGTCGACCTCGGCGCCCGCCGTCACCGTCACCGTGGCGCCGACGCCCGCTTCGGCGGCGCGCCGGACGGCCTCGGGGCCGGGCACCGAGGCGTACAGGACGGTCGGTCCGTCCTCCTTCTGGAACTCGGGGCGGGCCAGCAGTCGCGTCAGGCCCCAGGTGACGTCGCCGGCGCCGCCCGCGGTCGGGTTGTCGCCGGTGTCGCTGACGTAGTACGGGCGTCGCTCGCCGGCCAGGGCCTCGTCGAGGATGTCGTCGAAGGTGCCGGTGGGGGCGACGAAGTCGAAGTCGTGGCGGGCGTCCCAGAAGCCGCGGGCCAGCCGTTCGGCGCCCGCGGACACGGCCCGCTCGTCGTGGCCGGTGACGACGACCGCGGCCCGGTTGCGGGGTTCGTCCGCCCAGGCGTAGCCGACCCAGATCGCCGCGTCGATCACGCCCTCGTCGGCCTCGACCTCGGGAACGGCCCCGTACACGCTCTTCGCGGGCTCGATCCGGGTGGAGGTCTGCTCACCGGCCAGCAGGACGGGGACCGGCACCCACGCCTTCAGCGGGCGGGGGGCGCCCGAGGCGAGGTGGGTCAGCAGGTTGCGGACGGCGCGTTCCTTGGTCTCCATGTGGTCCTCGTGCGGGGCCATCCGGTAGCACGTGATGAGGTCGCTGCGGTGGACGAGGGCGCGGGAGACGTTGCCGTGCAGGTCCATGGAGGTGGAGACGATCACGTCGTCGCCGACGACGGCGCGCACCCTCTCGAGGAGCACGGCCTCGGCGTCGTCGACGCCCTCGACGGTCATGGCGCCGTGAATGTCGAACCAGAGGCCGTCCAGCGGGGGCAGGGCGGCGAGCCGGGTGAGGAGTTCCCCGGTGAGTTCGTCCCAGGCCGCGGCGGTGACGGTGCCGCCGGGCAGCGACTTGCCGACCAGGGCGCCGTGCCAGTCGGCCGCCTCGCGCAGCTCCTCGCCGGCGGCGAGGAAGGGGTAGCGGTCCAGGACCGCCTGGCCGCGGGAGGGGTGGAAGGCGGGGGCCTGGGTGCGGGCGGGCGAGAAGGTGGACGACTCGATGCCGAGACCGGCGATGGCGACGACCGGGCGGCGCGAGGGGGCGGAGGCGGGGGTGCTGGGGTGGGACATGGCTCCTCATTCGTGCGGGTGCTGCTCGTGCGGGTGCTGCTCGTGCGGGTGCTGCTCGTGCGGGTGCTGCTCGTGCGGGTGGTGCTCGTGCGGGTGGTGCGGGGATCGCTCAGGGAGTGGCGGGTGTCCGGAACCGGTCCGGGTCGAGCTGGGCTCCGCCGACCTCGCGCAGGGCCTGCGCGAGCGCCCGCTGGAGGGCGAACTGTCCGGCGCCCAGGAGACCCGCGTCGGCGCCGAGGACGGCGCGTTCGATGGCGAGGTGTTCGGTGACCAGCGGGTGGCAGCTCTCGTACAGCTGGCTGCGGACGGCGGCGACGAACGGCTCGACGGTGGAGAGGATGCCGCCCAGGTAGACGGCGTCCGGGTTGAAGAAGTTGACGTTGGCGGCGAGCACCTGGCCGAGGTAGTCCCCCGCCCTGCGCACCGCCCGGTTGGCCTCCGGGTGCGCGTCGGTGGCCAGCCGCACCACGTCCTCGGCGCTGCCGACGTCGACGCCCTCCTCGCACAGCACCCGGACGAGGGCGGCGCCCGAGGCGACCGTCTCCAGGCAGTCGGTGTTGCCGCAGGAACAGGGCACGTGGTCGCCACGGGCGATGCGGATGTGGGTGATCTCCCCGGCCGCTCCCGTGCCGCCTCGGTAGAGCCGGCCGTCGACGAGGGCGGCGGCGCCGATCGCGGTGCCCGTCTTCACCATGATCACCTGCTGGTGGCGGCCCTTGCGGGCGGTGTGCTCGCCGACGGCCATGCAGTTCGCGTCGTTGTCGGCGACGGCGGGGACCGCGAAGCGCTCCCGGAGCCACGACTCGACGGGGAAGCGGTTCCAGCCGGGCATGCGGGAGGGCTGCACGACGCGTCCCGTGGCGGTGTCGACCGGGCCGGGCAGGGAGAGTCCGACGCCCCGCAGCCGTGCCCTGCCGTGGCGTTCGACCAGCTCTTCCAGGGTGGCGGCGAGTCCGGTCAGGGCCGCCTGCGGGCCGTCGGCGATCACCAGCGGCACGGTGGAGACGTCGCTCAGCTCGCCGCCCGGCAGGACCACACCGACGCGGGCGTGTCTGCCGCCCAGGTCGGCGGCGACGGCGAACTCGTCCTGGCCGCCGAGTCTGAGCACCTTGCGCGGGCGTCCGCCGGTGGAGGACTGGGTCCCCTCCTCGGCGACCAGGCCGTGCTCGACGAGCTGGGCCACGGCCACCGAGACGCTGGAGGCCGCGGCGCCGAGCAGCTCGGCGAGCTGGGCCCGGGAGGTCGCCCGGCCGGAGGCGACGAGTTCGAGGGCGCGCGCCGCCAGCGCCGAGGTGCCGGCCGTCTTCCGGCTCCGCGTACTTATTTCATTCATGTACGTACTTACTTCCCCACGGTCGGTCCGATGCAGACAGTACGCCTGAAACGCCGTCCCGTGAATGGGTATTCACCCAGTAAATCGCTGCGGTGACAGCGTCCCGGACTTTTTTCAGAACCGGAGATACTTAGTTGTTACCCAACTTTGTTTGTACCTGCGCCGAGGCAGGCGTTAGCTGACCTCCACGCCATTCACCTGGAGGAGATACATGTCCCCTGCTCGCACAGCGACACGCCGACGCCGGGCGCTCGTCGCCGGCGCATGCGCGGCCGTGGGTGTGCTGCTCAGCGGCTGCACGGGCGGTGTCTCCGCCCCGTCGGGCTCGAAGAACGAGATCAACTACGCGCTCCCGGCGAACTTCACCCCCAACTGGATCGTCCCGATCGGAACGCCGGGGCACCTCAACACCAACAACTCCTCCATATCCCAGGCGATGTGGGAGCCCCTGATCGCGTATGACGGCTCCGCCGGCGAGATCGGCTGGAACAAGGACAACTCCCTGGCGACGGACGCGGAATTCGCCGCGGACAACAAGAGCGTCACCATCACCCTCGGCGACCGCCACTGGAGCGACGGGGAACCGGTCACCTCCCGGGACGTCGAGTTCTGGTACAACCTGGTCCGGGCGAACAAGAAGGCGTGGGCCAGCTACAGTCCGGGCAAGGCGCCGGACGTCTGGACCTCTTTCAAGACCCTCGACGACCGGCACTTCACCCTCGAGTTCGACCGCGCCTACAACCGGCAGTGGATGCTCGCCGACGAGCTGAGCATGATCCGTGTGATGCCCCAGCACGCGTGGGACAAGACCAGCGACTCGGGCACCGTCTCCGACCTCGACCGCACCGCGGCCGGCGCCAAGAAGGTCTGGACGTACCTGATCGACGCCGGCAAGAAGATCTCCCACTACGCGAGCGACCCGCTGTGGAAGACGGTCAGCGGACCGTACCGGCTGAAGTCCTTCTCCACCTCCGGCCGGGTCGAGTTGACCGAGAACGAGAAGTACGACGGCGGGGGCGCGGCCCACGTGAAGCAGATCAACCTGCTCTCCTTCACCACCGTGGCCGCCGAGGAGAACGCGCTGCGGGCCGGCACCGTCGACTACGGCTACATCCGGGCCTCCGACCTCGGCATCAAGAAGTCCTTCACGGACCTCGGCTACCACGTCGAGCGCTGGTCCGGCTGGGCCGTCACCTACATGCCGTACAACTTCAACAACCCGGAGATGGGCCCGGTCTTCAAGCAGTTGTACGCCCGGCAGGCCATCCAGAAGTCGGTCGACCAGAAGACCCTGTCCGAGGTGCTCTACAACGGCACCGCGGTCCCCACGTACGGTCCCGTCCCGCAGGGGCAGCCGTCCGCCTTCCTCTCCGAGGAGCAGAAGGCGGAGCCGTACCCGTTCTCCAACTCCGAGGCGCGCAGGCTGCTGACGGACCACGGCTGGACCGAGCAGGACGGCACCATGGTGTGCACCTCTCCGGGCGAGGGCGCGGGGCACTGCGGCGAGGGGGTCGAGGAGGGCACCGAGTTCAGGATGCGGGTGCTCGCCCAGTCCGGCTCCACGGAGACGGACAACATGATGAGCGCCCTCCAGTCCTCCTTCGAGGAGACCGGCATCGACTTCGAGATCAAGACCGCGCCGGTCAACTCGGTCCTCTCGCAGACCGGGCAGTGCGAGCCGGACGACCCCGCCTGCACGTGGCAGCTCTCCTTCTTCGGCAGCGCGGGCAGCTGGTACTTCCCCGCCTATCCCAGCGGTGACGCGCTCTTCGCGAGCGGCGGCGGCTCCAACTTCGGCAACTACTCCAACCCCGAAGTGGACCGGCTGATCGACCGGACGACGACCTCCTCGTCGTCCGACGCCATGCTCGCCTACAGCAAGGCCCTCGCCGAGGACCTGCCCGTGATCTGGCTCCCCGAGCCCGACTACCAGGTCTCCGTGATCAGGGACGGACTCGGCGGGTTCGCCCAGGACTCCCTCGCCAACTTCCACCCCGCCATGTGGGCGTGGACCGAGTGAGCCCGGGCCCGGTCCGCCTCACCCGCAGCCGCCCCGTCCGCACCCAGCCACCCGGAAAACCATGAGCACTTACTCCTTCCTGATCAGGCGGGTCCTGCAGGCCCTGGCGGTGGTCCTCCTCGTGACCGTCGTGGTGTTCTGCCTGCTGCACGCCCTGCCCGGGGGTCCCGCCCGCGGCATCCTCGGCCCGCAGGCCACCGCCTCGCAGATCG
This sequence comes from Streptomyces coelicoflavus, assembly GCF_045041415.1. Lineage (NCBI taxonomy): Bacteria > Bacillati > Actinomycetota > Actinomycetes > Kitasatosporales > Streptomycetaceae > Streptomyces > Streptomyces coelicoflavus. The sequence continues at coordinate 1,551,519 of NZ_CP108218.1, forward strand.
CCGCCTTCAACCACGAACAGGGGCTCGACAAGCCGCTGCCGGTTCAGTACCTGTACTTCCTGAACCAGCTGGTCCACGGCGACCTCGGCATGTCCTACACCCTCAACGAACCCGTCTCCCAGCTGATCACCGAGCGGCTGCCGAAGACGCTGCTGCTGACCGTCCTGTCGGCCGCCATCGGCCTGCTGTTCGCGGTGCCGCTCGGCGTGTGGCAGGCGGTCCGCCGCAACAAGCCGGCCGACTACGTCATCACCACGCTCAGCTTCATCGCCTACTCCACCCCCGTGTACTTCCTCGGGCTGATCCTGGTCCTGGTCTTCAGCCAGGTCCTGCCCTGGTTCCCGGCCCAGGCGCCCCAGGGCAACAGCGTCGCCGACATCCTCGCCCAGCCCCAGGGCCTGGTGCTGCCGGTGGTGGCGGGGGCGGCCACGATGGTCGCCGTCTTCAGCCGCTACATGCGCTCGGCCACGCTGGAGAACCTGACCGAGGACTACGTGCGCACGGCGCGGGCCGGCGGCTCCCGCCCCCGGGCCATCCTGACGCGGCACGTCTTCCGCAACTCGCTGACCCCCGTGGTGGCCATGCTCGGCTACTACGTACCGGTCCTCTTCGGCGGCGCGCTGGTGGTGGAGCAGCTCTTCAACTACCCCGGCATGGGCCTGCTGTTCTGGACCGCCGCCCAGTCCTCCGACTATCCCGTGCTGCTGGGATGCGTCCTGGTCATCTCGATCGCCACGGTGACCGGCACCCTCCTGGCCGACATCCTGCAACGCGTCATCGACCCCCGAGTGAAGGCAGGCCGGTCATGAGCTCCCTCGCCTCCCTGGACGGGCTCGAGTCGAAGCCCGCGCCCGCCGTCTCCGGCACCCGGCTCGCGGTCCGCCGCTTCCTGCGCAACCGCCTCGCCGTGGTGGGGCTGGGCGTGGTGGTGTTCTTCGTGCTGTTCTGCTTCGTGGGTCCGCTGGTCTACGAGACCGACCAGACGCACACGCTGCTCCAGCAGGTCAACCAGTCGCCGAGCGGCGCCCACTGGCTCGGTACCGACGCGGTCGGCCACGACGAGCTGGGCCGGCTGATGTACGGCGGCAAGGTGTCCCTGATCGTCGGTCTGTCGGCCGGTGTCCTCGCCACGGTCATCGGCACCCTGTGGGGCGCCGCGGCCGGATACGCGGGCGGCTGGATCGACGCGGTGATGATGCGCGTGGTGGACGCGGGCATCGCCATCCCCGCCCTGTTCATCCTGCTGGTGGTCTCCGCGATCACCACCCCGGACCTGACCGGCCTGGTCCTCATCCTCGGCCTGATCTCCTGGCTGGTGCCCTCGCGGCTGGTGCGGGCGGAGACCCTGACGCTGAAGAACCGGGACTTCGTCCTCACCCTCCGCGCGATCGGCGGCGGCCACGGGCGGGCCATCGTCCGGCACATCCTGCCGAACTCGGTGTCGACCGTCATCGTGGCGGCCACCTTCCAGATCGCCGACGCGATCCTGCTGGTGGCCTACGTCTCCTACCTCGGCCTGGGCGTCCAGCCCCCGTCCACCGACTGGGGCGGCATGCTCTCCACGGGGATGACCGCCGCCTACTCGGGCTACTGGTGGCTGATCGTGCCACCCGGCCTCGCCATCATCCTGGTGGTGTGGGCGTTCAACGCGATCGGAGACGGACTCCGGGACGCATTCGACGTGAGGGGGCGCGCATGAGCGCCGTTCGACGACCGGCCGCTCCCGTCGCCGGGGAGCACATCCTCGACCTCGACGACCTGGGCGTCGAGTTCACCACGGAGACCGGCACGGTACACGCCGTGCGCGGCGTGTCCCTGCACGTCGCGCCCGGCGAGACGCTCGCCCTGGTCGGCGAGTCGGGCTCGGGCAAGTCCACCGTCGCGCTGGCCGCCATGGGGCTGCTGTCCGGCAACGCCCGCGCCACCGGAAGGGCCGTCGTGGACGGCACCGACATCGTCGGCGCCGACGAGGAGCGGCTGTCCGGGCTGCGCGGCTCGACCGTCTCCATGGTGTTCCAGGAACCGGCCACCGCGCTCGACCCGCTCAGCCGCGTCGGCAAGCAGATCGCCGAGGTCATCCGCAACCACCGGCGGATCTCCGCGGCGGACGCCGCCGAGCGCGCCGTCGAACTGCTCCGCCGGGTCGGCATCCCGGAGCCCGAGCAGCGGGCCCGTTCCTACCCGTTCCAGCTCTCCGGCGGTCAGCGCCAGCGCGTCGTCATCGCCATGGCCATCGCCAACGAACCGGCGCTGCTGATCGCCGACGAGCCCACCACCGCGCTCGACGTGACCGTGCAGGCCGAGATCCTCGACCTGCTGCGGCGGCTGGCGGCGGAGACCGGCACGGGCGTCCTGCTGGTCACCCACAACATGGGCGTCGTCGCGGACTTCGCCGACCGGGTCGCGGTGATGTACCAGGGCGCGCTCGTGGAGACGGGACCCGTCGAGGACGTGCTGCTGCGTCCCTCGCACGACTACACCAAACGGCTGCTGTCCGCCGTGCCCCGGCTCTCGGTCGCCGAGGCCGACGGGCCCGGTGAGCAGCCGGCGCCGGAGCCCGACGCCGCGGCCGCCGGAGAACCGGCGGTGGAACTGAAGGACGTCTCCGTGGTCTTCGGCCGCGGGAAGCACGCGGTGCACGCCCTGAAGGGTGTCTCCTTCGCCGTCCACCCCGGGGAAACCCTGGGCCTGGTGGGCGAGTCGGGCTCCGGCAAGTCCACCGCCTCCCGGGTGGCGCTCGGCCTGATCGGCCCCACCGCGGGCTCCGTCACCCTGTTCGGCGCCGACCTGGCCCGCACCCGTGCGCGGGCCCGGCGGGCGCTGCGCGCCGGCATCGGCGTCGTCCTCCAGGACCCGGTCGCCTCGCTGGACGCCCGGATGACGGTCGGCGAATGCGTCGCGGAACCGCTGCGGGTGCACCGCCGGAGACTGTCCCGGAGGGAACGGGAGGCGCTGGTCGCCGACGTCCTCGACCGGGTGCGGCTGCCGCGGGAGGTGGCCCGGCGGACTCCGCGCGAGCTGTCCGGCGGCCAGCGCCAGCGCGTGAGCCTCGCGCGTGCCCTGGTCCTCGAACCGCGGCTGCTGGTGGCGGACGAGCCCACCAGCGCCCTGGACGTGAGCGTGCAACAGGCGGTCCTCGAAGTGATCCGCGAGCTCCAGGAGGAGCTGGGCTTCGCCTGCCTGTTCGTCTCCCACGACCTGGCCGTCGTGCAGCAGTTCGCGCGCCGGGTGGTCGTGATGCGGGCGGGGCGGGCCGAGGAACAGGGACTCACGTCGGCCACCCTGCTCCACCCGGAGACCGACTACACCCGGCGCCTGCTGGCGGCGGTGCCCGTGCCCGACCCGGTCGTCCAGCGCGGCCGCCGGGCCGAGCGGCTGGCGACCCTCGCCGCCGGGCGGACGGAGGAGCAGGGGTGAGCAGGCACGACACGCCGGTCTTCGCCGGGGTGGACATCGGCGGCACCAGCACCCAGGTGGTGCTCTGCGACGGGGAACTGACGGTGCTCGACCGCGCGGAGACGGCCACTCCGGCCGGCCGCGGCGGCCGGGCGATGATCGCCGCCGCTCTCGACGCGCTCGCCGTCGTACGGGCACGCACGCCGGGACGGCTGGCCGCCGTGGGGGTGGGCGCCGCCGGAGTGGTCGACGCCGCCTCCGGTCACGTCCTGGTGGCGAGCGACTCCTTCACCGACTGGGCCGGCTTCCCCGTGACGTCGACCCTGCGGACCGTGCTGGGTGTGCCCGCCTTCCTCGACAACGACGTCAACGCGTTCCTGCGCGGCGAGATCGCGTGCGGCGCGGCGGCGGGCGAGGAGGACGTCCTCGGCATGACCCTGGGCACCGGAGTCGGCGGGGCGCTGTGGACGGGCGGGGAGCTGCGCACCGGCGCCCACGGCGCGGCCGGCGAGATCGGCCACGTCCCCGGCTTCGGCGACCTGCCGTGCACCTGCGGGGGCCGGGGCCACCTGGAGACGCTGGCCTCCGCCCGGTCCCTGCGGGCGCGCTACGGCGAGCGCACCGGGCGGGAGCTGACCGCCCGCGAGGTGGCCGAGGCGGCCGGGGCCGGTGACGCGGACGCCCGTGCCGTGTACGCGGCGGCGGGGGCCGGGATCGCGCGCGCGATCGTGATGACCGCCGGCCTCGTCGACATCGGCACGGTCGTGGTCGGGGGTGGCGTCAGCGGCGCCTGGACCCTGCTCGAACCGCTGATCCGGGAACGGCTCGCCGCGGAGCCGCCGATCAGCGGGCACCCCGTCAAACTGCTGCGGGCGGCCCTGGGCGCCGACGCCGTGCCGCTGGGCGCGGCGGCCCGGGCGCGCCGCGAGCTGACCGGCCGCTGAGCCCGCCCCCGGCAGGCGTACTAGGAGGCCTCGGGCTTGTCGTGGCCGTGCCCGCCGTGGCCGTGGCCGCCGTCATGGTGGTTGTGGTGCGCGGGCGGCGGGCTCTTCGGGTGGGTGCGCAGGCGGGCCGTGACGTCCTCGGGCGGCAGGAAGCGGGACCAGCGTTCCGGGAACTCGGAGGGCATGTCCGGGTCGCCCTCGCCGTTGGCGGAGGTGCGGGCCACGTACTCGGCGACCTGGGCCTGGCGCAGCCGCTCGTTGGCCTCGCGGGCGGCCGCGGTGGCGGCGGCCGGCCACACCCGGTCGATGGCCGCGTTGACCGCCGCGCCGACGAGCACCGCGAACGCGGACACGCCGATCCACAGCAGTACGGCGACGGGTGCGGCCAGGGAGCCGTAGATGGTGGGGCCCTCGACGGTGCTGGTGAGGTAGATGCGCAGCAGGAAGCTGCCGAGCACCCACATGGCGAGGGCGACCAGCGCGCCGGGGACGTCCTCGATCCACGGGGAACGCACGGGCACGGACACGTGGTACAGCGTGGTCAGGAATGCCACGGACAGGATGATGACGACCGGCCAGTACAGGACCTGGACGACCGTCGTCGACCAGGGCACCACCCGCACGACGGCGTCCGGTCCCGCCACCATCAGCGGCAGCGCGATCGACCCGATCAGCAGGGCGACGATGAAGAGGAGGAAGGCCATCAGCCGGGTCCTGACGATGCCCCGGACGCCGTCGAGGCCGTACATCACGGTGATGGTGTCGATGAAGACGTTCACCGCGCGGGAGCCCGACCACAGGGCGAACAGGAAGCCGATGGAGATGACGTCGGGCCGGCCGCCCTTCATCACGTCGTCCAGGATCGGCTCGGTGATCTGCTTGACGCCCTTCTCGGAGAGCACCGCGCGGGAGGCGTCCAGGATGTTGGTGCGCAGGCTCTCGGTGGTGTCGGCGCCGATCCAGGAGTCGACGTAGCCGAGCAGCCCGAGGAGGCTCAGCAGCAGGGGCGGCACCGAGAGCAGGGTGAAGAACGCGGCCTCGGCGGCGAGGCCGAGGATGCGGTACTCCATGCACGAGTTGACCGTGTCCTTGAGCAGCAGCCAGGCGGTCCTGCGTTTGGAGACGTTCCGGTACAGAACTCGGGCACGGTGGAGCCGGCCCGAGGGCCGTTCGGGGGAGTCACTTGCTGGCTGCACGCCCTAAAGGTATCCGCCGCCCGGGGTGGCACTCATCCGCGGACGTCCGGTGATCCAGAACCGGGTCCGCCGCGGCCCCGCGGCAGGGTAGGTTCACGTCCATGGCAGGCAGTACCCACACCGTGACGAATCAGGCGCCGCCACTGACCGGCTACGACGTCTTCGCCGCCGACCGGGCCCTGGCGGAGGCCGTGGAGCGGCATCTGGCGGCGGAGCTGCGCGAGGAGGCGGTCGCGGAGCTGTCCGGGTCGGGCCGCCGCTGCGGGGCGCTCCAGATCCAGGAGTGGGGCGCGCAGGCCGATGCGAACCTCCCGGTGTTGCGCACCCACGACCGGTACGGCCGCCGCGTCGACGAGGTCGACTTCCACCCCGCCTGGCACCGGCTGCTCGGCAAGGGCGTCTCGGCGGGCCTGACCGACGCCTGGTCGCGGCCGGGCGGGCACGTACGGCGTGCGGCGGGGTTCGTCCTGTGGACCCAGGTGGAGGCGGGCGTCTGCGGCCCCCTGTCCACGACCCACGCGGCGGTGCCCGCCCTGCGCACCGACCCGGAGCTGGCCGCCGAGTGGGAGCCCCGGCTCACCTCCCGCGTCTACGACCGGGGGCTGCGGCCGGCCCGCCTGAAGGCCGGGGTGCTGTTCGGGACGGGCCTGACGGAGCAGCAGGGCGGCAGCGACCCGCGGGCGAACACCACGTCGGCGCGGCCGCTGGCCGAGGACGGGACGTACGGGCTGACCGGGCACATGTGGTTCTGCTCGGCGCCCATGTCGGACGGTTTCCTGGTGCTGGGGCGGGCTCCCGGCGGGCCGACCTGCTTCCTGGTGCCGCGCGTGCTGGCGGACGGCACCCGCAACGTGTTCCTGATCCAGCGGCTCAAGGACAAGCTGGGCAACCGGTCCAACGCCTCGGCGGAGGTCGAGTTCGCCGGGACCTGGGCGCGCCGGGTCGGCGAGGAGGGGAGCGGGACGGCCGCCGTCGCCGGGATGGCGGCGGCGACGCGGCTGGACTGCGTGCTGGGGTCGGCGGGGCTGATGCGGCAGGCGGTGGCGCAGGCGGTGCACCACTGCGCCCACCGGGAGGCGTTCGGCGGGAAGCTCGCCGACAAGCCGCTGATGCGCAACGTCCTGGCCGATCTCGCGCTCGAGTCGGAGGCGGCCACGACGCTCGCGATGCGGCTGGCGGCGGCCTGCGACGCCGCGGAGGCCGGGGACGCGCGGGAGCGGGCGCTGCTGCGGCTCGCGGTGCCCGCGGCCAAGTACTGGGTGACCAAGCGGTGTGCGCCGGTCGTGGTGGAGGCGGCCGAGTGCCTGGGCGGCGACGGGTACGTGGAGGAGTCCGGTATGCCGCGCCTGGTGCGCGAGTCGCCGTTGCACTCGGTCCGGGAGGGCGCCGGGAACGTGCAGGCGCTGGACGTGCTGCGGGCGCTGGAGCGGGATCCGGCGGCACTGGACGCGTATCTGACGGAGGTGGGCGCCGCGCGCGGGGCCGATCACCGGCTGGACGCGGCGATCCGGGGGCTGCTGACGGAGCTGGCCGACCTCGCCGCCGCCGAGGGGCGGGCGCGGCTGCTGGCGGAGCGGCTGGCGCTGGTGCTCCAGGGCGCGCTGCTGGTGCGGTACGCGCCGCCGGAGGTCGCCGACGCGTTCTGCGCCTCGCGGCTGGGCGGCGACGGGGGCGCGGCCTTCGGCACGCTGCCGCCGACGCTGGACCTGGCGGCGGTGGTGGAGCGGGCCCGGCCGGTGGCCTGATCCCGGCCGGGTGGCGCGGGGGTGGTGCTGCGCCGACACGGCACCACCCCCGCCACACGGGCCCGATCAGGCCGCGTACGCCGCTCGGGACGGCGCGGTTCAAGTTTGGACACCCGCGAAGCCGTCCACCAGGGTTGCAGGGGGTTGCAACTTGCGGTCGGCTGTGTGCGGACTGTGCCCGTCCGGCGTGGGCAACCGGTCAGTATGAGACGAACATTCGACTTCCGGAAGGACGAGGTCCCGTGGCGCTCTCGCCCATGGACGTGACGCAGTTCGCCGCCGTCGACACGGCGCGTGCGGCCCGGATGCTCCATGAGGTCCGCACCGCGAGACTCTCGGGCGGGCGGGCTCCGGTGGCGCCGCGTCCGGTGATCGAGCAGTCCTGGGACCGGATGCTGCGCAGCGGAGTGGACCCGGAGCACGACTTCCGCTCCGGGCTGCTCGCGCCGGAGGAGGTACGGCGGCGGCGCGCGTCCTCGGAGCTGCGGCACGTCCTGCCGGTGCTGCGGGAGGCGCTGCTGCCGGTCGCGGACGTCGCCCAGCACATCATGGTGGTCGCGGACGAGGACGGCCGGGTGCTGTGGCGGGAGGGCAGCGCGCGGGTGCTGCGCCGGGCGGACGGGCTCGGCTTCGAGCTCGGGGCGGACTGGCGGGAGGATGTGGTCGGCACCAACGGCGTGGGGACGCCCGCGGTCACCCGGCGGCCCGTACAGGTCTTCGCCGCCGAGCACTTCGTCCGGTCCCAGGCCGCCTGGACCTGCGCCGGGGCGCCGATCACCGACCCGCGCAGCGGGCGGCTGCTCGGTGTGGTCGACGTGAGCGGGCCGCTGGAGACGATGCATCCGGCCACGCTGGCCTGGGTGGACTGCGTGGCCAAGCTGGCGGAGGCCCGGCTGCGGGAGTTGCACACCCGGTCCCTGGAGCGGTTGCGGGCGGTGGCGGCGCCGGTGCTTGCCCGGCTGGAGGGGCGGGCGCTGGTGGCGGACCGGGACGGCTGGACGGCGGCGGTGACGGGGATGCCGTACCTGGACCGCGTGGTGCTGCCCAAGTCGCCGGAGGCGGGGGCGCGGTGGCTGCCGGCGTTCGGGGCGTGCACGGTGGAGCCGCTGGCGGAGGGCTGGCTGGTGCGGGCCGCGGCGGGGCCGGTGCCGCGGGGCGCCGTCCGGATCGTCCTCGACCTCGGGCAGCCGCGCCGCTGGTCGGTGCGGGTGCTGGGGGGCGCGGAGGACTGGGCGCGGGAACTGAGTCCGCGGCACGCGGAGTTGCTGTACCTGCTGGCGGTGCACCGCGGTGGGCGCAGCGCCGCCGGGCTGGCCGAGGACATGTTCGGCGACCCGGCCCGCACGGTGACGGTACGGGCCGAGATGTCGCGGGTGCGGAGGTACCTCGGGGCCTACCTGGAACACCGGCCGTATCGTTTCTGCGAGGACGCGGAGGTCAAGGTCCTGCTCCCGGCCGACCCCCGTGACCTGCTCCCGCACTCCACGGCACCGGCGGTGGTGGAGGGGCGGGCCGTTCGACTGTGAAGACGGGTTGATTTCGCATATTTGCATCGTCTGCGACCACCGGGCCGCCCGTCTGCCGTAGCATCGTCCACGGACCGCCTCATCCGCTCCTCGGTCAACGCGACCACCGTCGAGCACAGTTGGTCCGGTGTCCGTGGAGGTTCTATGAAGCAGCGCGGCAGACACCGCCGGCGCAGACGGGGCAGGGCGCTGCGCGCCGCCCTGACCGGCGCGGCCCTCGCCCTGACGGGTGCCGCCACGCTGATCAGCGCCTCGCAGGCCACGGTCGCCGACGACCCCGGCACCCTCAAGCCCCTGACCTCCGCCGCCGACACCGACGCGCTGCGGCTGACCGAGCGCCGGGTGCCGACGGACTGGCTCGACCGGCTCTCCGCCGCGATGGGCGACCCGGTGGGCGTCGACACCGTCCTCGACTCCGCCGACCGCACCCTGCGCGACGCGGCCGACTGCACGGCCGGGGAGCGCGAGTCGCTGCCGGTCTCCCCCGCCGCCACCCGCGCCTACTGCTGGGACGAGGCCGACACCGACGGCTGGCGCCCCGGCGCGGTCACCACCTCGGGGGAGGCCGAGGAGGACGGCCGCTGGGCCGGCCACCGGGTCATCCTCTCCGCCTGGTCCCTCGACGACGGCACGCCCCAGGGCGGTCTCGCCCGGGTCTCCTTCGTCAACGCCGACGACCCCGCCCGGCTCGGCTACACCTCGGCACTCCTCGCCGTCCCGGTCGACGGCGGCCACGACTACCGGGGGCTCGCCTCCCCCGTCACCGGCATGGTCTGGTACCAGGACAAGCTGCTGGTCACCGCGGGCGCCGGGGACCGCGACGCGCTCTACGTGTACGACGTGCAGCGGATCCAGCGCGCCACCACCGCGGCGGACGCCGTCGGCCGGGTGCCCGGCGGCTGGGCGGCGGGCGGCCACCGGTACGTGCTGCCCGCCATCGCCTCCTACCGGCTCCCCGACACCGACGACGCGGCCCGCCCCGGCGCGATCTCCCTGGACCGCGGCACGACCCCCGACAGCCTGGTGGCGAGCGAGCACGTCGACGCGGACGGCGACCGGCCCACCCGGCTGTGGCGCTACGCGCTGCGCCCCACCACGGACGCCGAGCGCGGCGGGCTGCCCGTCACCGACCCCACCGGGCACGTGAACGCGGTGGAGGCGTACGAGACCGGAGCGGCCGAGGTCGGCGGCGTGCTGTCGTACCACCCGCCCGGCACGGCCCGGACCGACTGGTACCTGGGACGCGCGGCCGGCGGGCAGGACGGACGCGGCACGCTGTGGCGCCAGGACAGGGAGGGCGCGCGGGCCTCGGAGTGCGGCGCGGACCGGTCGCAGCAGTGCTGGAGCGGACCGGTGGGCTCGCTGTCGTACTCGGCGCGGACCGGCGACGTCTGGTCCCAGTCCGGCCGCATGCTGTTCGCGCTGCCGCTGTCGTCGATCGAGGACGCGCTCGACTGACGCGCGGTCGCGGGCGCGGGCGTCACACCGGCCCGCACGGGCGGGGATCGACAGATCCGCGGAGCGGATGATTCCCTGACCGGCATGACCAACATCGCCGTGACCACGTGGTCCCTGGAGCAGACGGCGCCCACCGATCTGCTGCCGGCCGCCGCACCGGAGGGGGACGTGCGGATCGTCCGCGCCGAGGTGCCCTCCCCCGAGTTCAGCCGCTTCCTGTACGCCTCGGTGGGCGGCGACATCCGCTGGACGGACCGGCTCGGCTGGAGCCACGCGCGGTGGCGGGAGCATCTGGAGCGGCCCGGCGTGGAGACCTGGGTCGCCCACGACCGCGGCACGCCCGCCGGATACGTGGAGCTGACACCCGGCGACGACGGGGTGGTGGAGATCGAGTACTTCGGCCTGATCGCGGCCTTCCGCGGCCGGCGCATCGGCGGCCACCTCCTCTCGTACGGCACCGCCCGCGCCTGGGACCTCGCGGAGCGCTGGCCGGGGCTGGCCACCACCAAGCGGGTCTGGCTGCACACGTGCAGCAAGGACGGCGAGTACGCCATGGACAACTACCAGCGCCGCGGCTTCCGTCTGTTCGACACCAAGGTGGAGGAGGAGGCGGACGTGGCCACTCCGGGTCCGTGGCCCGGGGCTTTCCCCGCCTGACCTGCGCCGACACGTCTGTTTTCGGCCGTCCGACCGACGGGCCGCCACTCGTGTGACCAACGACACCCTTGTCTCGCTGTACGAGACAAGGGTGTCCACATTTTGGATTAAGCTGGACCTGGTCCAGATCGCCGTGCCAGTCTTCCGTCATGCCTGGAACTGGAATTGCCTTGGTGAGTCGGCGGCACGTCGACCTCGGCCGCATGTCCAGCGCCATCTGTCCGGGCCGCTGAGAGCACCCTCCAGCACCTCCGGATTCCCCGCATTCACCTCGCTCCCGCGCAATGACGCGCACGCGTGTCCCACGTATCCCTACGTACGCCCACGTAGTGCCATGCGCCATGCGCGCAGGTCAGAGCCGCATTCCGCCTGTCTCCAAAGGACGTGTCACCCATGGCCGCCACTCCGCCGAAGCCTGCTGCCGCGAGCCCCCGCCGCAAGGTGAGCCGTCACCGCGGCGAGGGCCAGTGGGCGGCCGGACACTTCACCCCGCTCAACGGCGCCGAGCAGTTCAAGAAGGACGACGACGGTCTCAACGTTCGGACACGTATTGAGACGATCTACTCCGAGCGCGGTTTCGATTCGATCGACCCCAACGACCTGCGCGGACGCTTCCGCTGGTGGGGCCTGTACACGCAGCGCCGCCCCGGCATCGACGGCGGCCGCACCGGTCTGCTGGAGCCGGAGGAGCTCGAGGACGAGTACTTCATGCTGCGCGTCCGCGTCACCGGCGGCCGGCTCACCACCGAGCAGCTGCGCACCATCGGTGAGCTCTCCGAAACGTACGCCCGCGGCACCGCCGACATCACCGACCGGCAGAACATCCAGTTCCACTGGGTCCGCATCGAGGACGTGCCCAGCATCTGGGAGCGTCTCGAGGCCGTCGGCCTGTCCACCACCGAGGCCTGCGGCGACTGCCCGCGCGGCATGCTCGGCTCCCCGGTGGCCGGCGTCGCCGAGGACGAGATCATCGACGGCACCGCCGCCCTGGACGAGATCGCCCGCCGCTACCTCGGCGACCCGCGCTTCTCCAACCTGCCGCGCAAGTACAAGACCGCGGTCTCCGGTTCCCCGCTGCTCGACGTCGCCCACGAGATCAACGACATCTCCTTCGTCGGCGTGGTCCACCCCGAACACGGCCCCGGCTTCGACCTGTGGGTCGGCGGCGGACTGTCCACCAACCCCAAGTTCGGTGTGCGGCTGGGCGCCTGGGTGCCCGAGGCCGAGGTCCCGGACGTCTGGGAGGGCGTCACCTCGATCTTCCGCGACCACGGCTACCGGCGGCTGCGCAACCGCGCCCGCCTGAAGTTCCTGGTCGCCGACTGGGGCCCGGAGAAGTTCCGCCAGGTGCTCGAGGACGACTACCTGGGCCGCAAGCTGATCGACGGCCCGGCGCCCGAGATGCCCGCGCGGCAGTGGCGCGACCACATCGGTGTGCACCGCCAGAAGGACGGCCGCTTCTACGTCGGCTTCGCGCCGCGCGTGGGACGCATGGACGGATCCGTGCTCACCAAGGTCGCCGAGCTGGCCGAGAACCACGGCTCGGGCCGGGTCTCCACCACCGTCGAGCAGAAGATGATCGTCCTCGACGTGCCCGGCGACCGGGTCGACTCGCTCGTGGAGTCCCTGGAGGCGCTCGACCTGCGGGTCAACCCCTCGCCGTTCCGGCGCGGCACGATGGCCTGCACCGGCATCGAGTTCTGCAAGCTCGCCATCGTGGAGACCAAGGAACGCGGCAGCGACCTGATGGACGAACTCGAGCGCCGGATGCCCGAGTTCGACGAGCCCATCACCATCAACATCAACGGCTGCCCGAACGCCTGCGCCCGCATCCAGACCGCGGACATCGGCCTCAAGGGCCAGCTGATGACCGACGCCGAGGGCCGGCAGGTCGGCGGCTACCAGGTGCACCTGGGCGGCGCCCTCGGCCTGGAGCCGAGCTTCGGCCGCAAGGTGCGCGGCCTGAAGGTGACCTCGGACGACCTGCCGGACTACATCGAGCGCGTCCTCACCCGCTTCCAGGCCGAGCGCGAGGACGGCGAGCGCTTCGCCGCCTGGGCGGCCCGCGCCTCCGAGGAGGCCCTGTCGTGAGCGAGCGCGCCGCGCCCTTCTACTGCCCCTACTGCGGCGACGAGGACCTGCGTCCCGGTGAGCAGGGCCACGGCGCCTGGGAATGCGGGGCCTGCAACCGCGCATTCCAGGTGAAGTTCCTCGGGCTGCTCGCCCGGGGTCTTCAGCCCAACTCCACGGGAGGGGAACCGACATGACCGCGGTTCAGGAAGAACGTACGACCGAGGAACTCAGGGCACTCGCCGAGCGGGCGGGCCGCGAGCTGGAGGACGCCTCCGCGCTGGAGATCCTCCAGTGGGCGGCGGAAACGTTCGGCAACCGGTTCTGCGTGACCTCGTCCATGGAGGACGCGGTCGTCGCCCACCTCGCCTCCCGCGCCCTGCCCGGCGTGGACGTGGTGTTCCTCGACACGGGTTACCACTTCCCGGAGACCATCGGCACCCGCGACGCGGTCGAGGCCGTGATGGACGTGAACGTCATCACGCTCACCCCGCGCCGGACGGTCGCCGAGCAGGACGCCCAGTACGGTCCGCGGCTGCACGACCGCGACCCCGACCTGTGCTGCGCGCTGCGCAAGGTGAAGCCGCTGGAGGAGGGCCTGAAGGGGTACCAGGCCTGGGCGACCGGGCTGCGCCGCGACGAGTCGGAGACCCGGGCGAACACGCCGGTCGTCGGCTGGGACGAGAAGCGGGGCAAGGTGAAGATCTCGCCCATCGCCAAGTGGTCACAGGAAGATGTGCAGACGTACGTCACCGAGCACGGCGTCCTCACCAATCCGCTGCTCATGGACGGCTACGCCTCCGTGGGCTGCGCGCCCTGCACCCGTCGTGTGCTGGAGGGCGAGGACGCCCGAGCCGGACGCTGGGCGGGCCGCTCGAAGACCGAGTGCGGGCTGCACGGCTGACATGACGACCACCAAGGGACCGACGGCCACCGGGCCGACGACCACCGGACCATCGAGATCCAGGGAGAACCACGTGACGACCGGAGCCACCGTCTGGCTCACGGGGCTGCCCAGCGCCGGCAAGACCACGATCGCCCGCGAGCTGGCCGACCGCCTCCGTGAGGAGGGCCGGCGCGTCGAACTGCTCGACGGCGACGAGATCCGCGAGTTCCTCTCCGCGGGCCTCGGCTTCGACCGCGCGGACCGGGACACCAACGTGCAGCGCATCGGTTTCGTCGCCGAACTGCTCGCCCGCAACGGTGTGACGGCGCTGGTCCCGGTGATCGCGCCGTACGCGGACAGCCGGGACGCGGTCCGTGAGCGTCACGAGGCGAACGGCACGGCGTACGTCGAGGTGCACGTGGCCACGCCCGTGGAGGTGTGCTCGGTGCGCGACGTGAAGGGCCTGTACGCCAAGCAGGCCGCGGGCGAGCTGACCGGCCTCACCGGGGTCGACGACCCCTACGAGGAGCCCGTCAAGCCCGACCTGCGCATCGAGTCGCAGGACCAGACAGTCCAGGAGTCCGCCGCGGCGGTCCACGCCCTGCTCACCGAAAGGGGACTGGCATGACGACGACCGCGGAAGCCGCGCGGGAGGGTACGGCCGGCCCGTATGCCCTCTCCCACCTCGACGCGCTCGAATCGGAGGCGGTGCACATCTTCCGGGAGGTGGCGGGTGAGTTCGAGCGGCCGGTGATCCTGTTCTCCGGTGGCAAGGACTCGATCCTGATGCTGCATCTGGCGCTGAAGGCGTTCGCGCCGGCGGCGGTGCCGTTCTCGCTGCTGCACGTGGACACCGGGCACAACTTCCCCGAGGTCCTCGACTACCGGGACCGCACGGTGGAGCGGCATGGGCTGCGGCTGCATGTGGCGTCGGTGCAGGACTACATCGACCGCGGGGTGCTGCGCGAACGCCCCGACGGGACACGTAATCCGTTGCAGACGCTGCCGCTGACGGAGAAGATCCAGGCGGAGCGGTTCGACGCGGTCTTCGGCGGTGGGCGCAGGGACGAGGAGAAGGCGCGTGCCAAGGAGCGGGTGTTCTCGCTGCGGGACGAGTTCTCCCAGTGGGATCCGCGTCGTCAGCGTCCCGAGCTGTGGAACCTGTACAACGGCCGGCACGCGCCGGGCGAGCACGTCCGGGTCTTCCCGCTGTCGAACTGGACCGAGCTGGACGTGTGGCAGTACATCGCCCGGGAGGGGATCGAGCTGCCGCAGATCTACTACGCGCACGAGCGTGAGGTGTTCGCCCGCTCCGGGATGTGGCTGACGGCCGGTGAGTGGGGCGGGCCGAGGGACGGCGAGACGATCGAGAAGCGGCGGGTGCGTTACCGCACGGTCGGTGACATGTCCTGCACCGGCGCCGTCGACTCCGGCGCCGACAGCATCGAGAAGGTCATCGCGGAGATCGCCGTCACCCGGCTCACCGAGCGCGGTGCGACGCGGGCCGACGACAAGATGTCCGAGGCCGCGATGGAAGACCGCAAGCGCGAGGGGTACTTCTAACCATGACCAGCACCCAAGAGCCCGTCGAGCCCGCCGTCTCCGGTGAGAGTGCGGTGTCGGTGTGGCAGTTGTCGGAGTCGACGCTGCTGCGGTTCGCGACCGCCGGGTCGGTCGACGACGGCAAGTCCACGCTGGTGGGCCGACTGCTGCACGACTCCAAGTCGGTCCTCACCGACCAGCTGGAGGCCGTCGAGCGTGCCTCCGCCAGCCGCGGCCAGGACGCCCCGGACCTCGCGCTGCTCACCGACGGCCTGCGGGCCGAGCGTGAGCAGGGCATCACCATCGACGTGGCCTACCGCTACTTCGCCACCCCCCGCCGCCGCTTCATCCTCGCCGACACCCCCGGGCATGTGCAGTACACGCGGAACATGGTCACCGGCGCCTCCACCGCCGAGCTCACCGTGATCCTGGTCGACGCCCGCAACGGAGTGGTGGAGCAGACCCGCCGGCATGCCGCGATCGCCGCCCTGCTGCGCGTCCCCCACGTCGTCCTCGCCGTCAACAAGATGGACCTGGTGGATTACCAGGAGCCCGTGTTCGCCGCGATCGCCGAGGAGTTCACCGCCTACGCCACCGAACTGGGCGTCCCGGAGGTCACCGCCATCCCCATCTCCGCCCTCGCCGGGGACAACGTGGTGGAGGCCTCCGCGGTCATGGACTGGTACGGCGGCCCCACCGTCCTGGAACACCTGGAGACCGTGCCGGTCAGCCACGACCTGGCGCACTGCCACGCCCGGCTGCCGGTGCAGTACGTGATCCGGCCGCGCACCGCCGAGCACCCCGACTACCGCGGCTACGCGGGCCAGATCGCCGCCGGCACCTTCCGCGTCGGCGACGAGGTCACCGTCCTGCCCTCCGGCCGCACGTCCACCGTGTCCGGCATCGACCTGCTCGGCACCCCCGTCGAGGCCGCCTGGACACCGCAGTCGGTGACACTGCTCCTCGAGGACGACATCGACGTCTCGCGCGGTGACCTGATCGTGCCCCGCGAGGACGCCCCGGCCACCAGCCAGGACGTCGAGGCCACCGTCTGCCACGTCGCCGACGCACCCC
Source organism: Streptomyces coelicoflavus (assembly GCF_045041415.1). Lineage (NCBI taxonomy): Bacteria > Bacillati > Actinomycetota > Actinomycetes > Kitasatosporales > Streptomycetaceae > Streptomyces > Streptomyces coelicoflavus. The sequence goes on from NZ_CP108218.1 coordinate 1,568,013, forward strand.
TCACCGTCGGCCACCGGGTCCTCCTCAAACACGGCACCCGCACGGTCAAGGCGATCGTCAAGGACATCCCGGCCCGGCTCACCCTGGACGACCTGTCCCTGCACCCGCACCCCGGGCAGCTCGTCGCCAACGACATCGGCCGCGTCAAGATCCGCACCGCCGAACCCCTGCCCGCCGACTCCTACGCCGACTCCCGACGCACCGGCTCCTTCATCCTCATCGACCCCGCCGACGGCACCACCCTCACCGCAGGCATGGCCGGGGAGTCCTTCGCCGCGCCGGAACCGGTCAAGGACCCGGCTGAAGCCGACGGGTGGGACTTCTGAGTATGGGCTCCCTCGATTTCTACTCCACGTTCGCCAAGGAGGGTGGCCGCGTCGGCAGCGGCTTCCTCGGCAGCGGGCAGGGCGGGGTGGCGCGATGTGCGCGCTGACGTACGCGCACCGCTCGCGCGCCCTCACCCTCCACAGCCGAAGACCTGCCGACCTCCCGGCCACGACCTGACACCTCGGACGAACCGACAGGCGTGCGTGCCGGACCAACGAGAGGAACCCCTCCCGTGCCTGCCACCTCCGCCCTGCGCCGCACGCTGGCGGTCATAGCCGCCCTTCCCCTGCTGACGCTGGCCGCCTGCGGCTACGGCTCGCAGGCGAAGGACGACGACACCGCGAAGATCGCGGCCGGTGCCGAGAAGATCGACGGTCTCGACTCCGTGCGGATCGGGTACTTCGGCAACATCACGCACGCCATCCCGCTGGTCGCGAACCAGAAGGGCTTCTTCCAGAAGGCACTGGGCGGCACCGAGGCCACGTACGCGGTCTTCAACGCGGGCCCGTCCGAGATCGAGGCGCTGAACTCCGGCTCCATCGACATCGGCTGGATCGGCCCGTCCCCGGCGATCAACGGCTACACCAAGTCCGGCGGCAGGAACCTGCGCATCGTCGGCGGCTCCGCCTCCGGCGGCGTGAAACTGGTGGTCAACCCGGACAAGATCAAGACCCTGAAGGACGTCAAGGGCAAGCGCATCGCCACCCCGCAACTGGGCAACACCCAGGACGTCGCGTTCCTCAACTGGGTCGCCGAGCAGGGCTGGAAGGTCGACGCGCAGAGCGGCAAGGGCGACGTCACCGTCGTGCGCAGTGACAACAAGGTCACCCCGAACGCCTACAAGTCCGGTTCCGTCGACGGCGCGTGGGTGCCGGAGCCGACCGCGTCCCGGCTGGTCGCCGAGGGCGGCACAGTCCTGCTCGACGAGTCGACGCTGTGGCCGGACGAGAAGTTCGTGATCACGAACATCATCGTGTCGCAGAAGTTCCTCAAGGAGCACCCCAAGGCCGTCCAGGCAGTCCTCCAGGCGTCGGTCGACACCAACGCCTGGATCACCACCCACCCCGACGAGGCGAAGGCAGCGGCCAACACCCAGCTGGAGAAGGACTCCGGCAAGGCCCTGCCCGCCGACGTCCTGGACCCGGCGTGGGAATCGATCAGGCTCACCGACGACCCGCTGGCCGCCACCCTCGACGCCGAGGCGGACCACGCCGTGAAGGCCGGTCTGCTGGAGCAGCCCGACCTGGACGGCATCTACGACCTGACGCTGCTGAACAAGGTCCTCAAGGCCAAGGGCAAGCCCCCGGTCGACGACGCCGGACTCGGCGTCGAGTAGAGCACCGACCCGGAACCCGACCACCCAGGAGGTGACGACCATGGCCACGACCACGACCCTCGCCAAGGCCGCCGACGGCACCGAGCCGGCCACGTACGCCGCCCGGATCGAGCACGTCTCGAAGTCCTTCGCGGGCCCCGCCGGGCAGCAGCTCGTCCTGGACGACATCACCCTCGATGTCGCCCCCGGCGAGTTCGTCACCCTCCTGGGCGCCTCCGGCTGCGGCAAGTCCACCCTGCTCAACCTCGTGGCGGGCCTCGACAAGCCCACCGCGGGCGGCATCACCACGGACGGGCGACCGGCCCTGATGTTCCAGGAGCACGCCCTGTTCCCGTGGCTGACCGCGGGGAAGAACATCGAACTCGCCCTCAGGCTGCGGGGCGTGCCCAAGTCCGACCGCCGTGACAAGGCGGAGGAGCTGCTCGAACTCGTCCGCCTCAAGGGCGCGTACGGCAAGCGGGTGCACGAACTGTCCGGCGGTATGCGCCAGCGGGTCGCGATGGCCCGCGCGCTCGCCCAGGAGAGCAAGCTGCTGCTGATGGACGAGCCCTTCGCGGCCCTCGACGCCATCACACGGGACGTGCTGCACGACGAGCTGACCCGCATCTGGCGCGAGACGCAGCTGTCCGTGCTGTTCGTCACGCACAACGTCCGCGAGGCCGTGCGGCTGGCCGAGCGGGTCGTCCTGCTGTCCTCGCGGCCCGGACGCATCGCCCGCCAGTGGACGGTCGGCATCCCGCAGCCGCGCCGCATCGAGGACACCGCCGTGGCGGAACTGTCCGTCGAGATCACCGAAGAACTGCGTGGGGAGATCCGCCGCCATGGCCAGCACTGACACGACGCGTCCCGCGAAGGAGAGCGGCGATCTCGCCGGTCTGGAGGCGGGCCTCGACGCACTGGAGTCGGTGCAGCAGGGACGCACCCCGCTGCGGCAGACCCTGGTCGAGAAGGTTCTGCCGCCCACCGTCGCCGTACTCCTCGTGCTGGCGGTGTGGCAGGGCCTGGTCTCCTTCGAGATCGTCGACGATCCGACGAAGCTGCCCGCCCCCTTGGACGTGTGGGACGTGGTCCACCAGGCCTGGCTCCAGGGCGAGTTGCTCGGCTACATCTGGACCAGCGTCTCCCGCGGCCTGCTCGGCTTCTGCTTCGCACTCCTCATCGGCACCCCGCTGGGACTCCTCGTCGCCCGCGTGAAGTTCGTCCGCGCGGCCATCGGCCCCATCCTCTCCGGCCTCCAGTCGCTGCCGTCGGTGGCCTGGGTGCCGCCCGCCGTGATCTGGCTGGGCCTGAACAACACGATGATGTACGCCGTCATCCTCCTCGGCGCCGTGCCCTCCATCGCCAACGGCCTCGTCTCCGGCGTCGACCAGGTCTCCCCCGTCTTCCTCCGCGCCGGCCGCACCCTCGGCGCCACCGGACTCAAGGGCACCTGGCACATCGTGCTGCCCGCCGCACTCCCCGGCTACGTCGCCGGCCTCAAACAGGGCTGGGCCTTCTCCTGGCGCTCCCTGATGGCCGCCGAGATCATCGCCTCCTTCCCCGACCTCGGCGTCGGCCTCGGACAACTCCTCGAGAACGGCCGCAACGCCAGCGACATGGCCATGGTCTTCGAAGCCATCCTCCTCATCCTGACCGTCGGCATCGCCATCGACCTGATCATCTTCAGCCCCCTCGAACGCTGGGTCCTGCGCAGCCGCGGCCTGCTGGTGAAGAGCTGAGGTACGCCATGTCCGCGCCGGTGCTTCTCGTCATCGCCCACGGCAGCCGCGACCCGCGGCACGCCGCGACCGTGCACGCCCTGGTCCGCCGGGTCAGGGCGCTGCGCCCGGACGTACGGGTGGAGACCGGCTTCCTGGACTTCAACGTGCCCTCGGTGCCGGGCGTGCTGGAGTCCTTGGAGACGGAGGGGGTGCGGGACGTCGTGGCGCTCCCGCTGCTGCTGACCCGCGCCTTCCATGCCAAGTCGGACATCCCGGCGGTGCTGGCGGCGGCGCCGCCGCGGCTCAGGATCCGGCAGGCGGAGGTGCTCGGCCCCTCGCCGCTGCTGGTCTCGGCGCTGGAACGGCGCCTGTACGAGGCGGGCCTGACGCCCGCCGACAAGTCCTCGACCGGGGTCGTGCTGGCCTCGGCGGGGTCCTCCGACCCGGAGGCGATCGCAGTGATCGCTGAAATCGCGCGGGAGTGGCGGCACACCGGTTGGTGCGCCGTGCGGCCTGCGTTCGCCTCCGCATCCCTTCCGCGCACCGAGGACGCGGTACGGCGGTTGCGCGAGCTGGGCTGTGCCCGCGTCGCCGTCGCCCCGTACGTCCTGGCGCCGGGTTTCCTGCCGGACCGTATCGCCCGGGGCGCGGCCGGTGCGGACGTGCTGGCGGACGTCCTGGGTCCCGCGCCGGAGGTGGCGCGGGTCCTGCTGGAGCGGTACGACGGGGCGCGGGTGCCGGTGGCGCTGGCGGTCGGGGCCTGAAGGTCAACAACCCGTCGGGAGCCCGTCAGGGACCCGTCAGCTCCACCAGCTTGGTGACCGTGTTCCAGTTGCGACTGGTGGCGATCAGGCCCTTGTTGACGCGGGGTTTGGCGAGGACCTCGGCCAGCTTGGAGCGGCCCAGGCCGTCCGGTGCGTAGAGGTACAGGGCGCGGTCGCCGAGGCGGAACTCCTCGGGGTGGAAGGCCGGGGCGTCGATCGCCGCGAAGCGGTCCGCGTCGACGGGCGCGGAGAAGTAGGTGACGTGCAGCTGCTTGCCCTCCAGCTCGGCGGCCGGGAACGGGCACGCCTCGACGATCCCCTTCAGGTAGGCGTGGTCGCGCACGATCACGTCCACGCGGAAGCCGAACCGCTTCTCGACCGCCTCCGCCAGTTCCGCGGCCAGGGTGTCCTCGTCGCCGTGGCCGGACGCGAAGACGGCCTGTCCGCTTTGCAGATGGGTGCGTACGGCGTCGTGGCCGAGGGAGGTCAGCAGCGCGCGGAGGTCGGCCATCGGGACCTTCCGGCTGCCGCCCACGTTGATCCCGCGCAGCAGCGCCGCGTACATCGTCGTCATCCGCACACCATAGAACGGCCGTCGTGCCCCGTGGGGGCGGGCACGACGGCCGGGTCCGCGCGCCGGGCGCACGTGCGCGTCACTCTCGCCGATGCGGTGCGCGGGGTTCAACCACTACACACGCCTGTGACTTAATCAACAACTCTTCCAAAAGGCTCCGGCGCGCCACCGCACCCTGATCAACACCCCTGGGATCGCCCGGTAGATGTAAGGGGCCGGGATCCTCCTCAGCGGTGAGCACGGCGGTACGGAGGGATGAGGGCGACGCCGCCGCACGTCACCGGAGAGCACGACGCGACGGCCTTATGCGGCCCATACCTTCGAAACGCAAGGTGGCGGCAGGGGGCCGGCACCGCTCATGAGGGGGCAGGCCGGTCATGCGGAACCGAGAGACACGGGTGCGGGGCATAGCCGCCCGGGCGGGCGGCTGGAGCGCCCGGCACCGATGGGCCGCCGTCGGGATCTGGGTGCTGTTCGTCGTCCTGGCGATGGGGCTCGGTTCGGCGGCCGGCCGGGTCGACGTCAAGGACAGCGACCAGATGGGCGGCGAGACGCACACCGCCGCCAGGATCGTCGAGGACGCCGGGATCGACGAGCCGGCCGGCGAGACCGTCCTGATCCAGGCGAAGGACGGCGGCGTCAAGGCCACGGACGCCGAGTTCCGGGCCGCGGTCGACGCGGTCGTCGCGGCGGTGGAGAAGACCGGGAAGGTCACGGGCGTCACCTCGCCGTACGACGCCAGGACGATCTCCAAGGACGGCCGCAGCGCGCTGGTGCAGTTCGACATGCGCGGCGAGGCGGACACCGCGGGCGAGCGGGTCGAGCCGGTGCTGAAGGCGGTCGAGGGCGTCCAGAAGGAGCACGACGCGCTGCGGATCGAGGAGATCGGCGGCGCCAGCATGATGAAGACGTTCGACGACGCGTTCGGCGACGACTTCAAGAAGGCCGAGTACTCGGCGGTGCCGGTGGCGCTCGGCATCCTGCTCGTCGCGTTCGGCGCGCTGGTGGCGGCGCTGGTCCCGGTGGCGCTGGCGATCACCGCGATCGTCGCGACGATGGGCCTGATGGGCCTGGTCAGCCACGTCCAGCCGATGAGCGAGACCGCGAACTCCGTGATGCTGCTGGTCGGTCTGGCCGTCGGCGTCGACTACTGCCTGTTCTACCTGCGCCGCGAGCGCGAGGAGCGGGCCGCCGGCCGGGACGCGCAGACGGCGCTCAGGATCGCCGCCGCCACCAGTGGCCGGGCGATCGTCGTCTCCGGTGTCACGGTGTGCGTGGCGATGGCGGGCATGCTGTTCACCGGCATCGCCGAGTTCGAGGCGATGGGCCTGGCCTCGCTGATGGTGGTCGCGGTGGCCATGGTCGGCTCGGTGACGGTGCTGCCGGCGCTGCTGTCCCTGCTGGGCGAGCGGGTGGAGAAGGGCCGCGTGCCGTTCCTGCGCCGGCGCCGGCCGAGCGGCGGCACCAGTGAGGGCAGCCGGTTCTGGACGGCGGTGCTGAAGCGCGTACTGGCCAAGCCGCTGCTCGCCGCCGTGGTCGCCGTCGGCGCGCTGCTGGCGGTCGCCGCGCCCGCCTTGGGGATGAAGACGCAGAACCTCACGCTGGACCAGGAGTTCGGCGACTCGCTGCCCATCGTGCAGACGTACAACCGGGTCAACGAGGCGTTCCCCGGCGGGTCCGACCCGGCCGAGGTGGTGGTGAAGGCCGACGACATCAACGCGCCCGAGGTGCGGGCCGCGCTCGCCGACTTCCGGGAGCGGGCGGTCAGTTCGGGGGCCTCGCGCGGTCCCGTGGACATCACGGTGCACGGCCGGCAGAACGTCGCGCTGGTGTACGTCCCGCTGGTGGGCGGTTCCGACCAGGACAAGGCGGGCGAGAGCCTGGACAAGCTCCGGGACGACGTGCGGCCCGCGACGCTGGGCAAGGTCGAGGGCGTCGAGGCGCCGATCACCGGTCAGGTGGCCGGCAACAAGGACTTCAACGACCAACTCGTCGGCTCGGTCCTGCCGGTCTTCGCCTTCGTCGTGGTCTTCGCCTTCCTGCTGATGCTGCTGTCCTTCCGCTCGCTGACGGTCGCGCTCACCTCGATCGTGCTCAACCTGCTGTCGGTGGGCGCGGCGTACGGCATCCTGGTCGCCGTCTTCCAGCACGGCTGGGGCGCCTCGCTGGTGGGCGCGGAGGGCGTGGGCGCCATCATCACCTGGCTGCCGCTGTTCCTCTTCGTGATCCTGTTCGGCCTGTCGATGGACTACCACGTGTTCGTGGTCTCCCGGATCCGTGAGGCCCGGCTGCGCGGGCGCTCCACCCGGGACGCGATCCAGCACGGCGTGGTCACCACGGCGGGCGTCGTCACCAGCGCCGCCGTCATCATGGTCGCGGTGTTCGCCATCTTCGGCACGCTGTCCATGCAGTCGATGAAGCAGATGGGCGTGGGCCTGGCGGCGGCGGTGCTGATCGACGCGACGATCATCCGGGGGGTCCTGCTGCCGGCCGTGATGTCGCTGCTCGGCGAGCGCAACTGGTACCTGCCGAAGTGGCTGCACCGGCTGCCCGACCTGACCCACGACGAGTCGCCCGAGGCGGTCGCGCCGACGGTCCGGGACGGCCAGGGCGAGCGCGGGGAGCGGGGCGAACCGGTCGGGGTCTGACCGGTTCACTCTCCGCCAAGGCCGGAGGGCCCGTCGGTTCCGGGGGAACCGACGGGCCCTTCGCCGTACCGTGCCGGGTCAGACGCGCGCGGCGGCCAGCTCCGCCTCGACGAGGTCGGCGGCCCGCCGGGTGCCGCCCTCCCGGGCCATCTGCCCCTGGATCTCCCGCAGACGTCCGGCCACCTCCGGGTCGTCGACCAGGGCGAGGGCGGCGGTGCGCAGCGCCTCGGCGGTGGCCTCCTCGGTCGGGAGCGTACGGGCGACGCCGAGACCCTCGAGCATGCCGGCGTTGCCGAACTGGTCCGCGGCCTGCGGTACGGCGATCATCGGAGTGGCGGTCGCCAGTCCCTCCTGGCTGCCGCCCGCGCCCGCGTGGGTGACGAACAGGTCGGCCTGCTGGAGCACCGCCAACTGCGGTACCCAGGTGCGCACTTCCACGTTGTCCGGTACGTCGCCCAGCTCGGCGGCGTCGACGTGCCGGCCCACCTGGAGCACGGTGTGCCAGCCGGGCAGCTCGCCGAAGGCCCGGACGCACTCCCGGTAGAACGCGGGCTGCTTGGTGAAGGCGGACCCGAGGGAGACGAGGACGACCTTCTCCGCGCCCTCGGGACGCGTCCACTCGCCCTCGGCGGTGCGGTCCCCCTGGCAGGCGCCGACGAAGGTGTACGCCTTCTCGTCCACCCGCTCGGCGTTGGGCTGGAGCGCCTTGGGGATCAGCACCAGGGAGCGGTCGGGGCGGCCGACGAACGGGTCGGGGTGGTCGGTGATCCCGTTCTCCTCCAGCCAGGCGTGGAAGCGGGCGTAGTACGCCTGCCCGCGCTCGGTCTTCAGCGGCTCCTCCCACATCGGCTCGCCGACCTCCTGCTCGTACCCCTCCCAGGCGACCATGCAGGGCGACAGGGAGATCACGGGCACGTTCCAGCGGCGGCCGAGGACGCGGGCGGGGTAGGAGCCGATGTCGTGCAGGATCAGGTCCGGCTCGTCCCCCTCGTAGGCCTCGGCCATCTGCGGGAGCGCCTGGATCGCGTCGTCGAGGAAGGGCTCGACGTTGTCCAGCAGGGTGCTCCCCCACGCCTCCGGGTCGGCGTCGGGGCCGGGCAGGATGCTGTTCCAGAGCGTGGGTTCGGCGCCCGTCCCGGCGACCTTGTCCGCGAGGAGCGGCGGGATCGCGTACGTCACCCGGTGCCCTCGTGCGACGAGCTCGCGGATCACCTCCAGGCTGGGGTTCACGTGGCCGTGGGCGGCGATGGAGAACATGGCGATGTGCGCGGGGCGACTGGTCATGCGACGACCGTATGCGAGACGAGACGTCTCGTGCAACTCTTTTCGGTTCATCTCGTGCGGCTCCTTCGGGTTCATCTCGTGGCACTCCTTCGGGGTCATTTCGTGGCACTCCTTTCGGTTCACGGCGCCAGCTCCTCGTGCAGCCCCAGCCACCGCTCCGGGGCGACCTCGCCGACGAGCGCGCCGGGGTCGAGCCGCGCGGCACGGAAGGCCACGTCCACCCGGCGCCGGGGGTGGGCACGCCGCAGGGAGGCGTGCAGTGAGCCGCCGACGCCCGAGAACCCCAGCTCGACCAGGTCCGCCCAGCCGCGCCCGGCGGCGGCGCCGATCAGCGGGGCGGGACGGCGTTCGATGCGGAGGATGCCGGCGTCGACGCGCGGCGCCGGGCGGAAGCGGAGGCGGCTCACCCGGCCCACCAGCCGCCACTCGTGCCGCGGCCAGGTCAGGACCGTGAGCAGAGTCCAGCGGCCGTAGTCGCCGGTGCGTTTGCGGGCGTACTCGAGCTGGGTGATGAGGGTCGCGTCGGTGAGGCCGGGCGCGGTCAGGCACCAGTCGACGATGTCGGCCGTGCGCGAGAAGGGCACGTTCCCGGCGACCGAGAACGGCGTGCGCGGGGCCCGGGCGGCGAGGAAGTCACCGGGGACGACGCGGACGTGCGGGCTGCGCGCGAAACGTGCGCGGAGTCCGGGGACGAGCCGCGGGTCGATCTCGTAGACGTGCAGCTCGCGGCTGCGGCGGGCGAGCGGCTCGGTGAGCGCGCCCTTGCCCGCGCCCACTTCGAGCACGAGGGGAGGGCGTGAGCGGTCGGCGGCGGCGAGCCGGGCGACGTGCTCGGCGGTGGCGCGGTCGGCGAGGAAGTTCTGCGAGAGCGTGCGGGCACGCTGGGTGGGGCGGGCCATGGCCTGCGGTCCTTGTCTTCCGTGACAGGAGGGGAAAAGGGCAGCCGAAGGCCCTGACCGGAAGACGAAGGCAAAAGGGAATGCGGAGGCTCAGCCCCGCCGCACGTGCAGAGGACGCGTCGGGCGCGTCGGGCGCGTCAGCGGCGGGGGGACCCCGGGCCGGTCAGGGCTCCGGGGCCGCGCCGCATCCTGATGGAGTACGTGCAGCCCCGGCCTAGACCGGAGTTGAAGATCGCGTTGAAAGCTGCCACGGACGCGACGCTAGGCGGGCGGGCGCCCGGCGGGCAACCGGTTTTCGCGCGGGCGGCCGTCGACGGACCTTCGGAGAGCGGCCGTCGACGGGGTCTCCGCGGGTGCCGTCAGCGCTGGTAGCGGGCGAGGACCAGGTTGCCGTCCTCCTCGAGTCTGTGGCGCAGCTCGTCCATGCCGATCGCCCCGCTGTAGTACTCCTGGAGCGCCGGGGTCGCCACCTTGTCCTTCCACTCGGCGTAGCCCCGTACGGACTGCGCGGGCGCCGAGCGCAGGTGCTCGGCGAGGGCGGTGCCGGTGGCCCAGCCGTGCTCGTCGGTGTGCAGGGCCGGGTCCTTCAGGGCCTGCACACCGGTGGGCAGCATCCAGTCGCCGAGTGCGAGCCGCACCATGTTGTCCGGCTGGAGGAGGAAGTCGACGAACGCGGCGGCCTCCTTCTCGTGCGGGCTGTCCTCGGCGATCGACAGGGTCTGCGGGCTGACCCCCTGGGCTAGCCCGTCGGCGCCGGCCGGGGCGGGCAGCACCTGCCAGTCGAAGCCCTCGGGGGCCTGCTGCTCGATCTGCTGGCGGTAGGAGAAGCCGAGCGGCACCATCGCGTACTTGCCCGCGAAGAAGCCGGGCAGCGTGTCGGAGCCGCCGCTGCCCAGGGTGGTGGGCGAGGCGCTGTGGTCGGTGTCGACCTGGTCGTGCACGGTGCGGGGCACCACCTGGTCGCCCGTCTCAAAGCGGACGGTCACCTTGCCGTCGGCGCCGCGGTGGAAGAGCTGTCCGCCGGTGGACAGGGAGAGGTTGAGCGTGGCGGACACGGGCTCCTTGAGCGGCCAGGCCACACCGTACGTCCCGTCGCCGCTCAGCTCCTTCGTCACCTGCCGGAACTCCGGCCAGGTCCAGGGGTGTTCCGGCGTCGGGATCCGCACGCCCGACTCCTTCAGCAGGGTCGCGTTGGCGATCAGCACCCGCGGCTCCTGGAGGAACGGCACGCCGTAGACGCCGTCGCCGAAGGTGACCGTCTCCCAGCTGCGCTCCGGTATGTCCGACGTCAGCCGCGCGGGCAGCAGTCCGGTGAGGTCGGCGAGGTAGCCGCCGTAGGCGAAGTCGGCGAGGTCGTCGGAGGCGTCGTGGATGATGTCGGGCGCCTCGCCGCCCTCGAAGGAGGTGAGGAGCTGGTCGTGGACGCTGTCCCAGCTGCCCTGGACGTACTCGACGCGCACGTCGGGGTGGCCGGCGTTCCATTCCCGCACCAGTTCCCTGTTGGCCTTCACCGACTCGTCCTGCCAGGCCAGGGACTGGAAGCGGAGGGTGATCCGGCCGTCGTCCGCCCCGTCGCCGCCGCCCGAGCAGCCCGCGAGCAGCAGGACGGCACAGGTGAACAGGGTGAGGATCCTCGTACGCGTCCGCGTCATCAGCTCTTCACCGCCCCGGCGAGCATGCCGCCCGTGATCCGCCGCTGGATGAGGGCGAAGACGAGCAGCGAGGGCAGTGTGGCGAGGAAGGCCGCCGCGGCGAGCGGTCCGAGGTCGGCGACGCCCTCGGCGCCGATGAAGTGGGTGAGGATCACGGGCAGCGTCTGTTTCTCCGGTGTCTTCAGCAGCACCAGCGCGAAGAAGAACTCGTTCCACGCGGTGATGAACGCGAACAGGGCCGTCGCCACGATCCCCGGGGCGAGCAGTGGCGCGGTCACCGAGACCAGGGTCCGCAGCCGCCCGGCGCCGTCGACCGCGGCCGCCTCCTCCAGCTCGCGCGGCACGGCGCGGACGTATCCGGCGAGCATCCACAGGGCGAACGGCAGCGACCACACGACGTACACCATCACCAGGCCGGGGACCGAGTTGATCAGGCCGAGGTTCTTGAGGACCAGGAACAGCGGGATGATCAGCAGGACGAAGGGGAAGGCCTGGCTGACCACGACCCACCCGGTGGCCGCCTTGGTGAGCCGGCCGCGGCGGCGGGCCATGACGTACGCCATCGGGGTGGCGATCAGCACCGCGATCACGGCGGCGCCGAGCGCGGCGAGCAGGGAGTTGAGCCCCGCGCGCAGCAGCGGCTGCTCGTCGAAGGCCTGCCGGAAGTTGTCGAGGGTGGGGTGCTCCGGGATCCAGGTGGGGTGCAGACTGGCCAGCTCGCGCGGCGGTTTGAACGCGATGGAGATCAGCCAGAGGAACGGGAAGGCCAGGAAGACCAGATACGCGAGCAGCGCGGCGTACTGGCCCACGCGGGCCCCGGTCGAGGTTCTCACGCCTCGTCACCTCCCTTGGTTCCGCCGCGGAGCCGGCCGGCGAGGAAGACGGCCAGCAGGATCGAGATCAGGGCGACCATGACGCAGCCCATCGCCGCCGCGTAGCCGAACTGCCCGTAGCGGAAGGCCTCTTCGTAGGCGAAGAGCATGGGCAGCCGGGTGCGGCCGCCGGGGCCTCCGTTGGTCAGCACGTAGACCAGGGCGAAGGAGTTGAAGTTCCAGATGAGGTTGAGCGCGGTGATGGCGAGCGCGACGGGTCTGAGGGCGGGCCAGGTGACGGTGCGGAAGCGGCGCCAGGCGCCCGCGCCGTCCACGGCGGCCGCCTCGTGCAGTTCGCGCGGGGTGTTCTGGAGTCCGGCGAGCAGGGCGACCGTGGTCTGCGGCATGCCGGCCCAGACGCCGACGACGATGACGGCGGGCAGGGCGGTGCCGAGGCCGCTGAGCCAGTCGTGGCCGTTGCCGAGGCCGAGGTCGCGCAGGGTCTCGTTGAGGATGCCGGCGTCCGTGTTGTAGACCAGCCGCCACATGATGCCGACGACGACCTCGGGCATCGCCCAGGGGATGATCGCGAGGGCGCGGGCCGCCCAGCGCAGCCGGAGGTTCTGGTTGAGCAGCAGGGCGAGGCCGAGTGCGAGCAGGAACTGCGGGACCGACACCCCGACGGCCCACACCAGGCCGATCCGGAACGACTCCCAGAACAGCGTGTCGTGCAGCAGGTCCTGGAAGTTCAGGGTGCCGATCCACTCGGTGGGCTCCGTGCGGCCCGACTGGGCGTCGGTGAACGCCAGCACGATGCCGTAGAGCAGCGGCCCGACGCTGAGGACCAGAATCGGGATCAGCGCGGGCAGCACCAGGAACCAGGCACCGTGGTCCGGTCCGCCCCGTGGACGGTCCGGGCCGGGCGCACGGCGCGCCGGTCTCCTCGACTCGGTCACCAATGTCACGTAATCAACCCCTTTGCGCGGCTCGGACGGGCCTGGCCATGGTCGTGAAGTGACCGTGTCCCGTCAAGGGCCCGCGTACACGCTCCCACCTGTGCGAATGCGACACTGACCGACGGACGGCGGGAACACCGCGACCGGCGGGAACACAGAGCACACCGAAGGCACGGAGGCGCGAGACGATGGACGAGGCACGGGCGCGGGAGGTGCTGGCCGCGGCGGACGTGCTGCCCGGGCCGACCCGGGAGGCGCGGCTGCTGGCCCTCGGCGAGAACGCGGTGTTCGCCGCCGGCGGCCTGGCGGTCAAGGTGGGCCGGGACGCCGAACTCCTCGCGCGGGCGCGCCGGGAACTGGCCGTCGCGCTCTGGCTCGAGGAGGCGGGCGTGCCGGCGGTGCGGGCGGCCGAGCCGACGGCGCTGATCGTCGACGGGCACCCGGTGACCGTGTGGCGGCGGCTGCCCGACCCCGTGCGGCCCACCGAGCCCCGGGACGTGGCCGCGCTGCTCCGGCTGGTCCACGAGCTGCCCCTCCCCTCCTCCTTCGAGCTGCCGCCCCGCGAGCTGCTGGGCGGTGTGGAACGCTGGCTGCGCCTGGCGGGCGACGTGATCGACCCGGCGGACGCCGCGTATCTGCGTGAGCGCCGGGACGGCTTCGCGGCGGCCGCCGCCGCGCTCACCCCGCGGCTGACGCCGGGACCCATCCACGGGGACGCGCTGCCCCGCAACGTGCACGTCGGTCCCGACGGGCCGGTCCTGATCGACCTGGAGACCTTCTCCGCCGACCTGCGCGAGCACGACCTCGTGGTGATGGCGCTGAGCCGGGACCGCTACGGGCTGCCCGCCGAGGCGTACGACGCCTTCACCGCGACCTACGGCTGGGACGTGCGCGCGTGGGACGGCTGTGCGGTGCTGCGCGGCGCCCGGGAGACCGCGAGCTGTGCCTGGGTGGCCCAGCACGCGCCGAGCAACCCGAAGGCGCTGGCCGAGTTCGAACGCAGGGTGGCGTCGCTGCGGGAGGAGGACCCCGGGGTCCGCTGGTACCCCTTCTGACCCGTGGGGGTGCGCGGGACCGGGGTCACACCCGCTGGTCGGCGGGCTCCTCGGCCGGCTCGCGCAGCGGCCAGGTCCCGTCGACGACGGCCGTGGCGTCGCCCTTGCGCCGCAGGAAGCTCTGGAAGTCCGCCGCCCACTCGGCGTACCACTCGATCTGGCGGCGGTGCAGGTCCGCCGGACCGAGGGCCGCGACCTTCGGGTGGCGGCCGGCTATCGCGCAGGCCAGCCGGGCAGCGGCGAGGGCGTCTGCCGTGGCGTCGTGGGCGGCGTCGAGCGGGACGCCGTACTCCCGGCAGACCGCTTCCAGGTTGCGCTTGCCCCGGCGGTAGCGGTCGACGGAACGGTCGATGGTGTACGGGTCGATGACGGGGGCGGGGTCCAGGCCGCCCAGGCGCTCGCGCAGGGACGGCAGTCCGTGGCGCCGCAGTTCGGCGGAGAGCAGGGTGAGGTCGAAGGCCGCGTTGTACGCGACGACCGGGACGCCGGCCTTCCAGTGGTCCGCGAGGACATCGGCGATGGCGTCCGCGACCTGGTCGGCGGGGCGGCCCTCACTGGCCGCGCGTTCGTTGCTGATGCCGTGGACCGCCACCGCGTCCGCCGGGATCTCCACGCCGGGGTCGGCCAGCCACTCCCGCCGGCCGAGCGGCTCCGAGCCCCTGACCTCTATCACGGCACCCGTGACGATGCGCGCCTCGCGCGGATCGGTGCCCGTCGTCTCCAGGTCGAAGCCGATCAGCAGCTCCCGGTGCCAGCCCATGGGCGGTCCCCCTTCTTGGTGGTGCGTTCCCCCAGTGGTCTCCACCTTCGCACGGGCCACTGACAATCAGAGGACCGCATTCCGCTTACGCCCGCCCGGCCCCGCGTCGGCCCCGGAGCGGACGGCGTTCACGACACCGGGCGTGAATCCGCCCACATCAGCTCGAACTCCTCGCGGTAGGTGGGGAAGAGTCCGCCTTCGTCGAGCCGGTCCGACTTCACCACCTTTCCGCCGTTGCGTCCGTTGCGCAGGACGAGGACCGGCGCCTCCATGCCCCGGGTGCGACGCAGGTAGGACTGCACCACCGCGACGCCGTCGGCGCCGTCCCCGTCGACGAGGTAGGCCGTGAAGCGGGGTGTCTCGTCGAAGACCTGGATCTCGAAGGCGCCCGGGTCCCGCAGCCGGGCCCGTACCCGGCGCATGTGCAGGATGTTCATCTCCACGGCGCGGCTCAGCTCGCCCCGCTTGATGCCCAGTTCGCGCTCGCGGCGCTTGATGGCGCTGGAGGCCGGGTTCAGGAAGAGCAGCCGCACCCGGCCGCCGCCCTCGGCCATCCGCAGCAGGCGGCGGCCGGAGAAGTTCTGCACGAGCAGGTTGAGGCCGATGCCGAGGGCGTCCACGCGGCGGGCGCTGCCGAACAGGTCCTCGGCCGGGAACTGGCGCAGCAGCCGCACCCGGTCCGAGTGCACGGCGACCACGTCGGCGTAGCGGTCCCCGACCAGGTCCTCCACCGCGTCCACCGGGAGCCGGCGCGCGGACGGCACGTCGCTGCCCGCGCCGAGCACCTCGAGCAGGCGTGCGGAGGCCCGTTCGGCCTGGTTCAGGACCGCCTCGGACAGGGCCCGGTTGCGGGAGACGACGTTGCGGGTGACCTCCAGCTCGTCCAGGGCCAGTTCGACGTCGCGGCGCTCGTCCACGTAGGGCTCGAAGCAGGGCCAGTGCTGCACCATCAGCTCGCGCAGCTGGGGCAGGGTGAGGAAGCTGAGGACGTTGTCGTCGGCCGGGTCGAGGAGATAGCCCTTGCGGCGGCTGACCTCGCGCACCGCGACCGCGCGCTGCACCCACTCCTGGCCGGCGGGTCCGGCGGCGGCGACCACCCAGTCGTCGCCGTGCACCGGTTCGTAGACCGGCCGCAGGACGGCGGCCACCACCGCGCGCAGCCGCTGCTCGACGAGGTTCAGCCAGATGTAGGCCCGGCCCGCCCGCTGGGCGCGGGTGCGCACCTCGTGCCAGGCGTCGGAGTCCCAGTCCAGCTCCGGACCGATCGCCCCCGCGTTCATCGGCCGCGCCAGGGACACCGCACCGGGCGGGACGTCCGCGGAGTCCCCCTGATGACCCTCGTCACCAGGCGGCAGCTCCAGCCCTCCCGAGCCCACCCGAGTACCGCCTTCCGCTCCCCCGGTCACTGCCGGGGACACCCCGTCCCAACGATCAAGGAAGGGTACTCCGCCAGCGGTCCGCGGTGCAGCCCGATGGACGGGCCGGTTTTCACCAACCTCCTTGATCCACAGGCGTGTTCCTCCGGCGCTCACACCGGGGAGTGAGCGGATTCATAGCGGTGACGTGGCCGGGTGCCGCAGCGGCGGCTCCGCACCCCTCGCGGCGACGGCTGCGGAGGGAACGCCGCCCGGGTGGGTAGGAGGACGTACGTGCTAGGTGGTCGCCTCACTTTCGGGGAGACTTCCGGGGGACTCGGAGCCAAGGCGTCCGCACCGGCGCCCCACACCTGAAAGAGTCGTGTTCATGCAGGTCTGGCCTGGAGAGGCGTATCCACTGGGTGCCACGTACGACGGCGCCGGCACCAACTTCGCGGTCTTCACGGAGGCCGCCGACCGAGTAGAGCTGTGTCTGCTGCACGACGACGGCTCGGAGACGGCGATCGAACTGCGGGAGAGCGACGCGTTCGTGCGGCACGCGTACGTGCCGGGCGTGATGCCGGGGCAGCGGTACGGGTACCGCGTGCACGGCCCGTACGCCCCGGAGCGCGGACTGCGCTGCAACAGCGCCAAGCTGCTCCTCGATCCGTACGCGCGTGCGATCAGCGGGGAGGTCCAGTGGGGCGAGGAGGTGTACGGCTACCACTTCGGCGCACCCGAACGGCGCAACGACCTCGACTCGGCCCCGCACACCATGACGTCGGTCGTGGTCAACCCGTACTTCGACTGGGGCGACGACCGCCGCCCCCGGACGGAGTACCACCACACGGTGATCTACGAGGCCCATGTGAAGGGCCTGACCATGCGCCACCCGGGTCTGCCGGAGGAGCTGCGCGGCACCTACGCGGCCCTCGCGCACCCGGCGCTCATCGAGCACCTCACGGGGCTGGGGGTGACGGCGCTCGAGCTGATGCCGGTGCATCAGTTCGTCAACGACCACCGCCTGGTGGACATGGGGCTCAACAACTACTGGGGCTACAACACGGTCGGCTTCTTCGCACCGCACAACGCGTACGCCTCGTGGGGCGACCGCGGCCAGCAGGTGCTGGAGTTCAAGTCGGCGGTCAAGGCGCTGCACGAGGCGGGCATCGAGGTGATCCTGGACGTGGTCTACAACCACACGGCCGAGGGCAACCACCTGGGCCCGACGCTGTCCTTCAAGGGCCTCGACAACCCCTCGTACTACCGGCTGGCCGACGATCCCCGTTACTACACGGACACCACGGGGACCGGGAACTCCCTGCTCATGCGGTCCCCGCACGTACTCCAGATGATCATGGACTCGCTGCGGTACTGGGTCACCGAGATGCACGTGGACGGGTTCCGTTTCGACCTCGCGGCCACCCTGGCCCGGCAGTTCCACGAGGTGGACCGGCTGTCGTCGTTCTTCGACCTGGTGCAGCAGGACCCGGTGGTCTCGCAGGTGAAGCTGATCGCCGAGCCGTGGGACGTGGGCGAGGGCGGCTACCAGGTGGGCAACTTCCCGCCGCTGTGGACCGAGTGGAACGGCAAGTACCGGGACACGGTGCGGGACCTGTGGCGCGGGGAGCCGCGCACGCTGGCGGAGTTCGCCTCCCGGCTGACCGGTTCGTCCGACCTCTACCAGGACGACGGGCGCCGCCCGCTGGCCTCGATCAACTTCGTGACCTGCCACGACGGCTTCACCCTGCACGACATGGTGGCCTACAACGACAAGCACAACCACGCCAACGGCGAGGACAACCGGGACGGCGAGAGCCACAACCGCTCCTGGAACTGCGGCGTCGAGGGCGACACCGACGACCCGGCGGTGCGGGAGCTGCGGGCCCGGCAGATGCGCAACTTCATCGCCACCCTGCTGCTCTCCCAGGGCGTCCCGATGATCAGCCACGGCGACGAGTTCGCCCGCACCCAGCGGGGCAACAACAACGCCTACTGCCAGGACAACGAGCTGGCATGGGTGGCCTGGCCCGACGACGACCACGGCCTCCTGGAGTTCACCCGCGCGATGGTGTGGCTGCGCAAGGACCACCCGGTCCTGCGCAGGCGCCGCTTCTTCCACGGGCGTCCCGTGCAGGGCACGCACGACGAGCTGTCGGACATCGCCTGGTTCACCCCGGAGGGCGCCGAGATGACCCAGCGGGACTGGAACTCGGCGCGGGCCTCCGCGCTCACGGTGTTCCTGAACGGCAACGCGATCTCCGAGCCCGGTGCCCGTGGGGAGCGCATCGCCGACGACTCCTTCCTGCTGATGTTCAACGCCTCGCCGAAGCCGCTCGGCTTCGTGGTGCCGGTCGACCACGGCCGGCAGTGGGAGGTGGTCGTCGACACCGCGCTGACGGAGGGGGTGCCCGCGGGCACCGGGCCGAAGGTGCAGGCCGGGGACCGGCTGACCCTGCCGGACCGGAGCCTGACGGTGCTCCAGCGGCCCGTGTAGGGGCCCTTCCCGGACCGGCCCCCCTGCACCCGTGCAGGGGGGCCGGTGACAGGAAAGGCGGCGGGGCGGGTACGTAGGTTTCCATGACACCTGAGCGACCCGACCCGGTGCCGTCCCCGGCCTCCCCCGCCTCCGCCGTCTCTCCTTCCTCCGCCGTCCCCTCGGCCACCTACCGGCTCCAGCTCCAGCCGGACTTCCCCTTCGGGGCCGCGGCGGCGGCCGTGCCGTATCTGGCCTCACTCGGCGTGTCGCACCTGCACCTGTCCCCCGTCCTGGAGGCGGTCCCGGGCTCGCGGCACGGATACGACGTCGTCGACCACGCGCGCGTGCGCGCCGAACTGGGCGGCGAGGAGGGGCTGCGGGCGTTGTCGCGCACCGCGCGGGAGCACGGTCTGGGCCTGGTGGTGGACATCGTGCCCAACCACATGGCGATGTCGCCGCGCCACAACCACGCCCTGTGGGAGGTGCTGCGCGAGGGGCCCGGGTCGCCGTACGCGCGATGGTTCGACGTCGACTGGGAGGCGGGCGGCGGACAGCTCCTGCTGCCGGTGCTGGGCGCCCCGGTCGGCGAGGTGCTGGACGACCTCCGGGTCGACGGCGACGTACTGCGCTACCACGAGCACGCCTTCCCGCTGCGAAAAAGCACCGCGGGCCTGCCGCTGCCGCGGCTCCTCGACGCGCAGTGGTACCGCCCGGTGTGGTGGCGGCTGGCCCGGACCGAGCTGAACTACCGGCGCTTCTTCAGCATCTCCGAGCTGATCGGCGTGCGCGTGGAGGACCCGGAGGTGTTCGACGCCACCCACGGCACGGTCCTGCGGCTGCTGCGCGAGGACGTGGTCGACGGCCTGCGCGTCGACCACCCCGACGGCCTGGCCGACCCCGACGGGTACCTGGAGCGGCTGCACGAGGCCAGTGACGGCCGGTGGACGGTGGTGGAGAAGATCCTCGCGGACGGCGAGCGGCTGCCCGCCGCCTGGCCCGTCGCCGGCACCACGGGGTACGACGCCCTGCGCCACGTCGACGGGCTGTTCACCGACCCCGAGGGGTACGGGCGACTGCTCGAGCGGTACCGCGGGTTCGCCGGCCCGCGGGCGGACCGGGGCGGGGACTGGGCGGCGACGGTGCGGTGCGCGGCGTACGAGGTGCTCGGGCACGAGCTGGCCGCCGAGTTGGACCGGCTGACCCGGGTGGCGCACCGGCTGTGCGTGGCCGCGCCGGATCCCGCCCTTCGCGACCGGGCGCCCTGGGCGCTGCGCACGGCCCTGCGGGAACTGCTGGTCCGTATGGAGGTGTACCGGCCGTACGCGTCGGTGGACCCGGCGACGGTCGTCACCGAGGAGGCGGCGGCCGAGGCGCGGCACGCCTTCGCGGTGCCGGAGGAGGCCGGGGCGGTGGACGTCGTACGGGACCTGGTGCTGGGGCGGTACGGGGACGGTCCCGGTCACGTGGAGTTCCGGACCCGGTTCGCGCAGACCGCGTCGGCGCTGCGGGCCAAGTCCGTCGAGGACACGGCCTTCTACCGCTACGTGCCGCTGCTGTCGGCCACCGAGGTGGGCGGCGACCCCGGCCGTCCGGCCGTGTCCCCGGAGGAGTTCCACGGGTACTGCGCGCGCGTGCAGCGCGACTGGCCCGCGACGGGCACGGTGGTCTCGACCCACGACACCAAGCGGAGCGCGGACGTCCGCGCCGCGCTCGCGGTGCTCACCGAGTGCCCGGAGCGGTGGGCGTACGTCCTGGCGGAGGTCGCCCGTGCGGGCGGGGGGCTGCCGGACGGCCAGGCGGCGTGGGCGGCGTGGCAGACGGTCTTCGGGCTGGGCCCGGCGGACGAGGAGCGCGTGCGGGAGGCGCTGCTGAAGCATGTGCGCGAGGCGGGCACGCACACCAGCTGGACGGAGCCGGACCCCTCCTACGAGGAGGCGGTGGCCCGGTTCGTGGCGTCGGGGCCGTGCGGCGCGCCGGGCGCCCGGGTGGCCGCCCTCCGCAAGGCGCTCGAGCCGCACATCCGGGCCAACGTCCTCGGCACGGCCCTGGTCCATCTGACGATGCCGGGCGTGCCGGACCTCTACCAGGGGACCGAGCACGAGTACCTGGCGCTGGTGGACCCGGACAACCGCCGCGCGGTGGACTTCCCGGCCGCCGGGGCCGGACACGGGGAAGCCGGGGAGAAGGCCGCGGTGACCCGGGCGGCGCTGGCACTGCGGGCGCGGCGGCCCGGCACGTTCGGTGACGCGGCGACGTACGAACCGCTGCCCGCCGAGGGCCCGGCGGCGGCGCACTGCGTGGCGTTCGCCCGCTCCGGCGGGACCGTGACGGCCGTGACCCGGCTGTCGCTGCGGCTGGCCGAGGCGGGCGGCTGGCGCGGCACGGCGCTGCCGCTGCCACCCGGCCGGTGGGCCGACACGCTGACGCCGGGGCGGCACTTCACGGGGCACGCGCGCGTGGCGGACCTCTTCGCGGACACGCCGGTGGCCCTGCTGGAGCGCGTGGAGGAGACGGAGGAGCACGGCGGCTGAGGACCGCCGGGAACGGCGGCCGGAGCCGGACGCAGGCCGAGGGCGGTCGTGACGGAGGGAACGCCAAGGGCGGCCGGCGGCGGAGGCGCGACGGAGACGAAGCCGCGGCCGGCGGGCGACGACCGAGGTAGAACGCAGACCAGGCACCGGGACGGGTCGGAGGCGAAGGACCAGGACGGGACGGACGCCCGGGGCAGCCGGCCCGCGACGGCCGAGGACCACCTGAACGGGACGGGGCCATGGCCCACCGGGACGGGACAGAGGCCAAGGCACACCGGGACGGGACAGAGGCCAAGGCACACCGGCGAGGGACGGAAGCCATGGGCCACCCGGACGGGAACGGGACCCCGAGAACCACCGGCGCGAGACGGAAACCATGGACCACCCGGACCGGGACGGAGGCCGCGAGCGGCGGTGGCCGGGGGTGGGTGAGGCCGGGGGGTGAGGCCGGGGGGTCAGTCGCGGTGCATCGGGACCGTGGCCTCGGGTCCCCGGCCGGGGTCGCCCGTGCGGGAGCCCGCGGCGGAGCGCCGGCCGGCCAGTTCGAACGCGGCGAGTACGACCCGGGTCTGGTACTCCACCTGCCGCCCGACCGGTATCCAGTGCGCCGCGCAGCCGTCGCGGTAGTCGGCGCAGCCCTCGTCGACGAGCCGGTCCAGCTCCGGCAGGACGCCCGCCGAATCGCCCCCGGTGCGGCTGACCAGCTGGTGCAGCAGCCCCGCGGTCCGCAGGGACAGGCGCCGTCCGGCCAGCCGCAGCGCGACGAGGTGGGACGTGTTCATCGGCGGCAGCGAGCGGCCCGTCCCGTCGTCGGTGTCGGGGTCCCAGGCGTCGGCGAGCCGGGGGCAGACCAGCAGGTAGTCGTCGACCGGCGCGAGCAGGTGGGCGGCCTCCGGCACCGTGGCGAGGTGGGGCCGCAGGCGGGCGAGGACGCGGTGCAGGCGCCGGGTGTCGTGGCGCAGGGTGCGGCTCACGGCGCGCAGCACGGCGTCGCGGTCGGCCGGGGGCGAGCCGTCCGCCACGGCCGCCACCCCCCACATGGGTGCCTCGACGACCGCGGTGACGGTGCCGTAGCGGCGCGGGTGGCACCACGTCGAGTCGACGGCGGCCTCGGTGATGGCGGCGGTGAAGTCGCCGCGGCGGGGCGGCGGGATGCGGTAGACGGCGGGGCCGAGGTCGGGCCAGTACAGGGTGTCGTAGGCGCCGAGTTCACGGGGTACGCCGAGCCGGGCGGCGGTGTGGGAGATGCGCTGGGCGAGGCCCGGCAGGTCGTGGGTCAGCTCGACGAAGCCGCCGCCGACGTCCACGCCGTGCAGGGAGCACTGGAGGAAGGGCCGCAGTTCCTCCTGGAGTGCGAGCAGGGTGCGGGTCTCCGGCAGCGTGGCGCGGTCCGGGCCGTCGGGCAGCCACTCGGGCTGTTCCAGGAAGCCGGGCCGGAAGAAGTTCCGCGCGTAGCGGCCGAGGGTGTAGGGGCCGGTCAGCCAGCCCTCGTTGCGGCGCAGTCCGTCGGGGTCGACGCACAGCAGCAGGTTCCAGGTGGCGTCGGCGCCCTCGGTGAGCCGGGGGTCGGCCACGGCCCGCTCGGCCAGCCGCAGGGTGGTGGCGCCGCCCACCGGTTCGTTCGCGTGCGGTCCGGCGACGACGAGGACCTGGCGGCTGCCGTGGCCGACGGAGAGCAGCAGCAGCGGGTGACCCGCGCGGGAGGTGCCGACACGGCGCAGCCGGGCGTGCCGGGGATGCCGGGCGACGAATGCGGCGGCCCGGGCGCCCAGCTCGTCCACGGTCGGGTAGCGCAGGAGGGGCGGCAGAGCACACCTCCACGAAGCGGGCCGTCGGTTCACCTGGTGTGCGTGGTGTACGCACAGTCAGTCACGAGTTGGGGGGTACGTCAACACCGCGAAGAGCAAAGAGGATTCGGGCGCGTCAGTTCGCCGCCAGGCGGAAGGCCATCCGCCCGAAGCCGATCTGGTCGCCCTCGCGGACGACGGCCGCGCCGATGACCCGACGCCCGTTGACCGTGGTGCCGTTGGTGGAGCCCAGGTCCCGCAGCACCCACATGCCGCCCTGGCGGCTCAGCTCGGCGTGCACCCGGGACACTGTCTCGTGGCTCAGCCGCAGCCCGCTCGCCGGGTCGCGCCCTATGCGCAGGGGGTGGCCGGAGCCGGGGTGGGGCAGCAGCAGCTTGGGCAGCCGCTCGGCCCGCCACGCCCGGCCGAGCCGTGCGCCGAACCCGGACACGGCCTCGACGGTGCCGAACACCATCCGCGACAGCCGGCCCTCGCTGTGCAGGTCGGCGGTGAGCACGGCCAGGTCCTCGAGGCGGCGGGCGGCGAGCGCCAGCTCCATCCGGCGGATGAACGTGTCGTGCGACAGGCGTCCCATGGCGACGCCGTCCCGGAGCACACTCAGCGCCTTGTCGCGCTCCGCGTCCGACACCCGGGCGGGATACGTGTTGAACTCGAAGGACGACGTCACAGAGCTGATTGTCGGTCAGCGGGGGCCGGGGTGTCCAGCAGACGGCTCGTCGGCCAGGGCGTACAGCGGGGACACCCGGGCGCCGCGGCGCCGCTTGGCCTCGATCGTGGTCATGCCCGCGTGCAGGGCGGTCGTGCCGTGGGCGTAGGCGTCCTCGATGGGCAGGTAGTACATGAGGTTGAAGTAGAGGTGGGGTGCGGGGTGTTCGCGGTCGTGGGCGACCGCGCGGATCCAGGTGGTGGCGCCGTAGTGGTAGTAGAGGCAGAAGGCGATCATGCGGTCGCCGTCGTGGGCGGCGACCACCCGGGCCTCGGTGCCCATGGCCGCGGCCTGGCGCGAGAGCAGGGCGGTCATCGCGGCGACGCCGTCGCGGTCGTGTCCGTGGCCCTGCTGGTGCCCGGCGAGGAGGGCCCCCGCCTCCTCGTGGCAGTCCGCGAGCAGGTGCCGGCGTACGGGGAGGGCGGCAGCGAACTCGCGGCGTTCGCGGCGGACTTGGGCCCGGCGCCGCGCGGGCAGCGAGGCGACGTAGTCGTCGAAGTCCGTGCCGGGCAGGGGGATGACGGCGTCGTCCTCCAGGTGGAGGGGCCGGCCGGGGTAGAGCGGGGCGAGGCCGGCCGCGGCCCGGGCGGTGAGGTAGGGCCACCAGTGCGTGGTGCCGTGGTCGGCCGCGAACCGGCGTGCGGTGTCCCGGAGGAGGGTGAGGCAGGCGTGACGGTCCGCGGGTGCGAGCCCGGGGCGGGTGAGCGGGGTGTTGTGGTAGCCGCGGCGGGCGCCGGCGACGACGCGGGGCCGCAGGTGCGGGGGCAGTACGGTCCCGGGCCGGTAGCGGTCGTTCGGTTCGTCCCGCACCAGGTGGAGGGGTGCCGCGGCGAGCAGGGTGCCGCGGCGGTCCCGTACGAGGGCGTACGCGCTGGTGGCGGTGGGGTCCTGCTCCTCGCCGACGAGCCACCGGTGGGAGAGGTAGAGCCCGGCCGGGCGGGCGAGGTGTTCCCACTGCGCGGCGGGAAGGTCGTGAAGGGAGTCGACGACGCTCGTGATCAACGGGGGCTCCTTCGGCCGTGGCGGTCGGGGGCGGTGAGGGCCGGAACGGCGAACAGGGCGACCAGGCAGGCGGCGGCTTCGAAGCCCCACGGCAGGACGGGGTCGGCCGCCAGGAGCAGCGTGAACAGGGCGGGGGCGGCGACCATGCCGACGGCCCACGAGAACTGGTAGAGGCCCTGGGTGAAGCCTCCGGCCGCCTGCGGAGTGAGGGTCACCGACAGCTCGCTCAGCGCGGGCCCGAGAAGGATCTCCGCCACGCTGAACAGGACGATCGCCACGACGAGGGCCGCCCAGGCGGTGGCGGCGGCACCGGGGAGGGCGGGCAGCGCGAACGCCCCCATGCCCGCGGTCATGACCAGGTAGCCGGCGGACACGGCGCGTCGGGGCGCCTTGGGGGCCAGGTGCGCGGTGACGACGGTCGAGCACGCGGACACGATGACGGTGTTGACGGCGAACAACAGGCTCGCGGCCGAGGCGGGGAGGTCCAGGGCGCGGGTGGCGTAGACGGCGACGAGCACGGAGAGGAGGGCCTGGGCGAGCACGTAGGGGATGTTGACGGCCACGAGCACGAGGTAGCGGCGGGTGTGGCCGGAACGGGCCGAGGGACCGTTCGGCGGTGCGGCGTCCCGTTTCGGCGGGCTGGTGGTGAGGGTGGCGAAGCAGGCGGCCGCGAGCAGGTAGGTCGCGGCGTCCACGGCGATCAGCCAGCGCAGCGATCCGGTGCCGAACAGGCTCAGGGCCCCGGCCGCCGTACCGGCTCCGGCGGCGAGCCCGATGTTGCGCAGCGAGCCGGTGAACGCGAACCAGGCCCGGTGTTCGGCCGGGGCCACGTGGGTGATCAGGGTGCGCTGCGCGGTGAAGTACATGTTGATGCCGGCCTGGACGAGCACGTGGACGCCGGCGATGTGCCACGGTTCGCGGGCGGTCAGGAACAGGGCGAACCCGGCGGCGGAGAGGACGTTCGCCCACACGACGACGCGCCTGGGTCCGACGCGGTCCATGAGGCGTCCGGCGAGGAACGTGACGGGCAGGGCCAGGGCCTGGCCGACCGTCATGGCCGCGCCCACCACGGCCAGGGGCAGGTTCAGGACGTCGGTGAAGTAGAGGAGGCCCAGGGGCAGGAGCATGCCGTTGCCGACGGAGTCGATCAGGTTGCCGGTGACGAACAGGCCGTGCCCGCGCAGTGCGGGCAGGCCGAGGCGCCGGGCGGTGTGTGCACGGCGGGCGTTCGCGGGGGCGGTCACCGGCTCACGTCCAGCAGGGAACCGATCTTGGCCATGACCTCGGCCCCCGGGAGTCCGGACGCCTCGTGCAGCTCCGCCAGGGCCTTGACGGTCCGCTCCTCCTCGCCCTCGTCGAGGCGGAAGACGACGATGTCGCCGTGGGAGGCGCCGTCGATCACCAGCTCGTGCGCGGTGACCACCCCTACGCGCTGCCCGAGTTCGGCCAGTGCCGTCGGCGGGATGCCTTCGCCGGCCAGGAACTCGATCGCCCAGCCGGTCCGCCGTGCCGTGCCACCGGGGACGGGCAGGCCGCGGGCCATGCGGGTGAGGGAGGTGAAGGTGTTGGTGCCGGACGCGGCGCAGGACAGGGTGGTGGCGCCGCCGATGCGCGGGTTGATCTCCAGGACGACGAACCGGCCGCCGGTCCAGATCATGTCGACGTTGACCGACCCGTGGACGCCGAGGTCTCCGCAGAGGCCGGCCAGGGTGCGGGCCACCTCGGCGAACGCGGCGTCCGCCGCCTCGCGGGGGCCGCACCAGCGCAGGTCCGCGAAGGTGAACACCGGGTCGGCCCCGGCGCGCCCGGTCCAGCACAGGGGGAGGACCCGGTAGGAGCCGGGGCGGCCCACGATGTCCACACTGCACAGGTCGCCCTCGATCACCTCTTCCACCACCGTCGACACCCGGTCGGGCCCCGGGGCGAGGTGGGCGTCGAGGTCGGCGGGCGAGCGCAGGGTGCGGATGCCCATGCTGGTCGAGTCCCAGACGGGTTTCGACATCAGCGGGTAGCCGATGCGTTCGGCCCGGACGCGCAGTGCGTCGGGGTAGCCGGGCACCGGGAGCCCGCGTCCCCCGAGGAGGTCGGAGTCGACGCGGAACCCGTCGGGTACGTTCAGGCCCGCCTGTGCGCAGAGCCGTTTGGTCTCCCACTTGTCCACCAGCAGCAGGGTGGCCGCGAGCGGGGTCATGACCGTCGGGATGCCGGCGGCGTCGAGGAACGCCTTGGCCGCGGCGTCGCGGAGGGCGTTCTCGCACGGCAGCGAGATCGACACCGCGGCGTCCGCCCCCCAGGCGGCGACCGCGTCCGCCAGTTCCCTGGGGGTCACCTCCCGGTCGAGCCGTTCCCGGTGGCCGGGGAAGTCGTCGTCGCCGGCGGTGCCGCTGGTGTAAAACAGTCCGGCCTCGATGCCCTCGGCCGCGAGTTCGCGCACGGCACGCTGGATGTAGGGGTCGGCCCGCCGGATGTGCACGGACCGTAAGAACGCGATCTTCCGCACCTGTGTCAGCCCACTTCCACTCGGGACCGGGCGATCGCCCGGTCGGCCAGCGCACGTGCCCGGTCGACGGTCTCCGCCCGGGCCACGACATGCCCGATCCGGCACGTCGAGTCGGTCGGCTCGGGCACCGCGTCCCCGGGCCGCAGGCACAGCTCGCTGTGCGTGCCGGGCAGGCCGGGGACGTCCGCCCGCCGCAGCACCCCGCCGTGCTCGGGCAGCAGGAACCTGATCGCCGCCGCGTCCGTGCGGTGGGGGGCGGTGTCCGGGACGAGGCCGAGCACGGCCTGGAGGTGGGCCGTGGCCTCGCTCACGCCCGTCGCGGCCTCGACGACCTCGCACAGGCTGTCGCCCGGAAGACGGGCGCCGGTCTCGATGACGTGCGGTGTCCGGGTGCCCGGGGGGATCTTGACCTCCGTGTGCGCGATCCCGTTGCGCACGCCGACGGCGAGCGCCGCCCGCGCCGCCGTGTGCCGCACCTGCGCGGCCAGCGGTGCGGGCAGGCCGGAGGGGCAGGTGTGCCCGGTCTCGACGCGGTACCGGCCCCCGGTGGTGTCCTTCCTGACGACCGGCAGCGGGTAGGCCACCCCGGACGCGACCACCGTGTCGCAGGAGTACTCCTCCCCCGGGACGTACTCCTGGAGCAGGACCCGCGGGTCGAGTCGCAGGCCGTGGGGTTGTGCGTGCGTGTACCGCCGGGCCGCGTCGACCGCGTCGCCGAGCCGGTCCGGGCCGTCGACGACGGACACGCCCCAGGAGCCGCCCTGCTCGGCGGGCTTCACCACCAGCGGCCAGCCCAGGCCGTCCGGCCGTTCCCGTAGCACCTGGTGGGCCTCGGCCGCGTCGTGTGCGACGGCCCAACGGGGGGCGGGGATCCCGTCGGCGGCGAACGCCTCCCCCATGAGGATCTTGTTCCGGGCCGCATGCGCGAGCCGGGGGTCGTTGCCGGGCAGGCCGACCCGCCGGGCCAGGAGCGCGGCGAGCGGGGTGAACAGCTCGAAGCAGGCCGCGATCCCGGCGACGGAGTGCTCCCGGCAGAAGGCCGCCATGTCCCCGAGGGCCCTCGGGGTGTCCGTCAGGTCCGTCGCGCACACCCCGGACAGGGCGGTACGCAGCCAGTCCGGGTAGCCGTCGTGGACGTCCTTGTGGGTGGCCGCGTACAGGCGCACGCCCAGTCGGTCGGCGGCCTCGACGAGGAAGCGTCCCGCGTTCCCCATCGGCTCGATCACCAGCACGCCCGGCCCGCGCGGGCTCGTCCACATTGTCATTCCACCAGCAAAGCCGCGGGCCGGCCACAGCGGCTATCGGCCCGTCGGACGAAATCAACTCGCTTTCCCACATGGGCTTTTGGAGCAATGGCCAATGAACTGGCGAGTAGTGGCGGGGTATTTGGTGCGCACACCTGATGGAGCCGGGCGGGCAACCCGTGGTCCGATCACCGGGCCGGAGCAACCGCGCTCCGCGACCCAGGGAAGGCCCCACGTGACCAGCAGTCTGCACCAGCAGCTCGCCGACCACATCGACCAGGGAGTGATCCCGCCCTACCAGTACTCCTACCCGCCCCGCTCCGCGTACCGTCCCCTCGCCGAGGGCAGGTGGACCGTCCCCGGCGTGTGGGCGGCGGACCTCGCCAACCACCAGGTCCCGGAGCTCAATCTCTATCTCCACGTACCCTTCTGCGACCGCAAATGCGGGTTCTGCAACCTGTACACCGTCATCAGTACCGACGAGGACGTCTACGACGCCTACACCGAGGCCCTGTGCACCCAGATCCGTGATCACGCGGAGATCATCCGGGCCCGGCGGTTACGCACGATCTACATCGGGGGCGGCACACCCGCCCTGCTCAGGCCCCGCCACTTCGAGCAGATCTTCACCACCCTCGGCGAGGTCTACCCGAACTGGCGCTCCACGGCCGAGGAGGTCGCCGTGGAAGCGACCCCGTCGTCGATCGCCGACGCGCCCGGCGAGTTCAAGGCCCTCATCGACATGGGCCTGACCCGGGCCAACGTCGGCATCCAGTCCCTCGTGCCCCGCGAGATCCGAGAAGCCGGCCGCGGCGGCGAGGACGAGGACGTCATCCGGCGCGCCGTCCACACCGCGCACGAACTCGGCCTGCCGGACCTGTCCACCGACCTGATCATGGGCTTCGCCGGACAGACCCCCGAGACCTGGCGCCAGAGCGTGGACGAACTGGCCGCGCTCCGGCCCACCACCATCAGCACCTACTTCCTCACCGTGCGGCCCGACGCCTGGTTCTCCAAGACCGGTGCCTACCAGTACATGTGGCAGCCCGAGCTGTACGAGCGCTACGACTACGCCCGCCAGGTGTTCCTGGAGCACGGGTACGTCCAGGAGGGCTCGGTCCGCTACAAGAAGCCCGGTCGCGGCGGTTACGCCCAGAAGGTGCTCACCTTCCACGGCGTTCCCCTGCTCGGCCTGGGCGTCGGCGCCCGTTCCTACACCAGCGTGCTCGACTACATGTGCGGCAGTGTGAAGCCCTCGGCGGCCGAGGTCGCCGACTACATCAGGAAGGCCCGCGACCACGAGCTGACCCCCGTCACCGGCTTCGAACTGACCCCCGAGGAGAACCTCCGCAAGCGGCTCGTCCTCGACACGTTCGACCTCGACCTGTCGGAGCTGGAGCGCTTCGGCTACCGGCGGCACACCGCCGAGTTCGAGCCCGTGCTCGACGCGGCGGAGTCCAACGGGCTCGTGCACCGCCTCGGCGACCGGGTCCAGCTGACCCCCAAGGGATTCAAGTACCGCGACGTCCTGTCGTGGATGTTCTACTCCGGGCCCGTCAAGGACCTCGACCGCGAGTACTACGAGAACCTCCACGCGGCGAACAGGCGCGCCCGGAAGAACATGGGGGCGGCACCGGTCCGGATCACGGGCGTCGACCTGCGTGAGGGCGCGGCGTGAGCGACCTGTACGTCGCGGCGGGCGGCGGAGGGGACCCCGTGGGGACCCTGATCGCGGCCCGTGCCCTCGGCGGCGACGCGGCCGGCCCGCCGCCGATCGCCACCTACGCGTGGGAGCGCCCCGAGGTCGATCCCACCGCCGCCGCCCTCGGGGACGGGGACTTCGAGGGACTCGTCCGCGAGACGGGGGACGCCGGGGACGGCTTCGCGGCCTTCACCCCGGCCACCCGCGTCCGTCCGCCGGCCGGATCCACCCTGCCCGGCCTGGCCCGGGACCTGCCCGCCCGGCTGCTGCTGCTCGACCCGGCGGTGGGGCTCCGTGCCCTGGCGCGGCGGCTCGGTTCCATGGCGGCGGCCGCGGGCGGCCGGATCCGCGTCGTGGACATCGGCGGCGACATCCTGACCCACGGCGACGAGCCCGGCCTGTGCAGCCCGTTCACGGACGCCCTCACCCTCGCCGCCTGCCACCTCACCGGCATCCCCACCACCGTCCACGTGGCGGGGCCCGGTCTCGACGGCGAGATCGAGGAGCGGACCCTCCTCGAACGCCTCACCGGAAGCGAACCCCTCGTCCCCGGCCGGGACGCGGCGGCGGCCGCCTCCCGGGCACTGGCCTGGCACCCTTCCGAGGCCTCCGCGCTGTGGGCCGCGTCCCTCCACGGCGCCCGCGGCACCGTCCGCACCGTCCGCGGCACCGTCCGGCTCACCGACGCCTCCCCGGGGCTGTACCCCCTGCCGCTCGCGGAGGCCCTCGGCCACAACCCGGTCGCGCGGGCCCTCGTCGAGGAGCGCCCGGCAACCCTGCGGGCCGCGGCGGCCGTCTCCCAGCGGCTCACCGGCATCGACGGGCTGGCGAGCGAGCGCACCCCGCCGCCCCGGCGGGACCAGGAGCCGCCCGCCGCGGGGACCGCTGCCCCCGACAGGGACACCGCCATGAAGGTGCTGCGCGAGGCGGCCGACGGCGCCGACCACGTCACCCTCCGGCACGCCGCCCGCACCCTCGGCCTCACCTGGGCGGACATCCCCGCCCTCCGGACCGTCCTGGGCATCGGAACCCCGTTGCTCCGTACGGCCTGACGCCGGTGCCGGTGCCCGGTTCCGGTCCGGTCCGGTGGCGGACGGCGGGGCCGGGCACCCGCGGCGCGAGCGCCGCCGCACGGAGGGAATCCCCAGCGGAATGATCCACGGTGGAGGACCATGGACGGGTCAGAACCGCAGACGAAGGGGAACCGTCCGTGCAGTTCGAGGTGTGGGCACCGCAGGCCGGCCGGGTGACGTTGCAGTGCGACGGCGCCACGCGCGCGCTGGAGCGCGATCCGGACCGGCCGGGGTGGTGGAGCGGCGAGGCTCGGGCGCGGGACGGCTCGCGGTACGGCTTCGCGGTGGACGACGGGCCGGTACTGCCGGACCCGCGTTCGCGGCGCCAGCCGGACGGTCCCGACGGGCTGAGCGCGGTCGTCGACCACGGGCGGTACGCGTGGCGTGCCGACTGGGCCGGGCGTCCGCTGCCCGGTGGCGTGCTGTACGAGCTGCACGTGGGGACGTACACGCCGGAGGGGACGCTCGACGCCGCCGCCGCGCGTCTCGACCACCTGGTGCGGCTGGGCGTCACGCACGTCGAACTGATGCCGCTGTGTCCCTTCCCCGGGCGGCACGGCTGGGGGTACGAGGGGGTCTCGCCGTGGGCGGTGCACGAACCGTACGGCGGGCCCGAGGCGCTGAAACGGTTCGTCGACCGGGCGCACGCCCTCGGTCTCGGCGTGGTCCTGGACGTGGTGCACAACCACCTGGGCCCGTCCGGCAACTACCTGCCCGCCTTCGGCCCGTACTTCACCGACACCCACCACACGCCGTGGGGCGTGGCCGTCAACCTGGACGCGCCCGGCTCCGACGAGGTGCGTGCGTACCTGGTGGACAGCGCGCTGGCGTGGCTGCGGGACTACCGGATCGACGGGCTGCGCCTGGACGCGGTGCACGCCCTGGTCGACACGCGCGCGTGCCACTTCCTGGAGCAGTTGTCGGCCGCCGTGGACGCCCTGGCGGCCGACCTGGACCGGCCGCTCTTCCTGATCGCCGAGTCCGACTTGAACGACCCGCGGTTCATCACCCCGCGCGCGGAGGGCGGACTGGGGGTGCACGCGCAGTGGAACGACGACTTCCACCACGCGCTGCACGCCGCGCTGACCGGGGAGTCGCAGGGCTACTACGCCGACTTCGCGCGCGATCCGCTGGCGGCGCTCGCCAAGACGCTGACCCGGGGGTACTTCCACGACGGCACCTACTCCGGCTTCCGGGGCCGCTCGCACGGCCGCCCGCTGGACCGCGGCCGGGTCGCCGCGCACCGGCTGACCGGCTACAGCCAGACCCACGACCAGGTCGGCAACCGCGCCCAGGGGGACCGCCTGGCGTCCCTGGTCTCCCCCGGGCTCGCCGCCTGCGCGGCCACGCTGACGCTGACCGCGCCGTTCACGCCGATGCTGTTCATGGGCGAGGAGTGGGCGGCGGGCACCCCGTGGCAGTTCTTCACCGACCACACCGACCCCGAGCTCGCGGAGGCGGTACGGCGCGGCAGGCGGCGGGAGTTCGCCGCGCACGGCTGGCGCGAGGAGGACGTGCCCGACCCGCAGGACCCGGCGACCCGCGAGCGCTCCTGCCTGGACTGGTCGGAGCCGGAGCGGGAGCCCCACGCGCGCGTGCTCGACTGGTACCGGCGGCTGATCGCCCTGCGTGCCGAGCAGCCGGACCTGACCGATCCGGACCTGGCCGACACCAGGGTGGCGTACGACGGCACGGCGCGCTGGCTGGCCTTCCGGCGCGGCGACATCCGGGTGGCCGTCAACCTGGGCACCGGACCGGCGGAGATCCCCCTGGGCAACCGCCCCGCGCGGGTGCTCGCGGCGTGGGAACCGGTGGAGGGCCCGGGGACGAACGGGATACTGCGCGTGCCGGGCGAGTCGAGCGTGGTGCTGGTGCAGGAGTGAGCCGGGGGCCGGGCCGTCAGGCGGTCTCGTCCCGGCCCTCTTCGCGCAGCTCCGTCACGCGCTCCAGGAGGATCGGTTCCCAGGCGTGCCGCAGCCGGGTCCTGAGCAGGGGCACGGCCGCGGGCGGCGGCCCGCCGGAGTGGCCGCCGAGTGCCTCCGCGAGGTGGACGACCGCGTCGCAGCGGGCCAGCCACAGGCCGCGCAGGCAGGGCCGGGCGCCGTAACCGGCGAGGGTGGCGGCGCGGACCGCGGCCGGTGAGCCGACGGACAGGGCGAGGCCGGCGATGTCCTCGGCCGGGTCGCCGAGTACCGCGTCGCCCCAGCCGAGGACGCCGCGCACCCGGCCGTCGGCGCCCACCACGAGGTGCTCGCCGGTGAGCCCGTGGTGAACGAGGACCACCGCGCCCGGCTGGACGCCGAGCTGGGCCGTCGCCTCCCGGGTGAGCCGCTCCGGACGCGCGGCGTCGAACTCGTCGGCGGCGAGGCGGCGGGTGGCGCGTTCGGCGGACTGCCGCAGGGCCTCCAGGGAGCGCGGGGCCGCCCGCGGCACCCCGAGCGTCTCGGCCTGGCGCAGGGGTACGTCGCGCAGGCCGGTGAGCAGCGCCGCGAGGTCCGCCTCCCCCAGGGCGGACACGTCGTGGTCCTCGCCCGAGCCGCCGGCCACCTTGGCGTCCAGCGTGTAGGCGAGGCCCGGTGCCCACTCGCCGTGCGCCACACTGACCGGCAGCGCGACCGGGACGTACGGCCGGACCAGTTCGCGCAGGCGCAGTTCGCGGCGTCCGCGCACGGTGGTCTCCCGGTCGGGGGCCAGCCGCAGGACGTGCCGGGTGCCGACCCACCACGTGCCGGGTGCGACGCCCTCGGTGACCGGCCGGACGTCGGGTTCCGTGCTCCCGCCCAGCAGGGAGCGGACGAGTCGGCGGACGGTGTCCGCGGTGGGTGTCGGTGCCTGGGTCATCTCGCGCCGTCGTCTTCCGGGTCTGCCGGGGCGTTCGGGGTCCGTCGGCCGCTCTCACTCGACCATGACCATCTCCCGGCTGGTGTCGTTGAACCGCCGGCCACCGTCCTCGGTGACGGTGACGATGTCCTCGATGCGTACCCCGAACCGCCCGGGAAGATAGACGCCGGGCTCGACGGAGAAGCACATGCCGGGCACCAGGGGCCGCTCCTCGCCCTCGATCATGTACGGCGGTTCGTGCGTGGTGACGCCGATGCCGTGCCCGGTGCGGTGGATGAAGTACTCGCCGTATCCGGCGTCCGCGATGACCGCGCGGGCCGCGCGGTCGACGTCCTGGCAGGCGGCGCCCGGCCGCACCGCCCGGAAACCGGCCTCCTGCGCCTCGCGGACCAGGTCGTGCACCCGGCGCTCCTCGTCCGTGGGTTCGCCCACGTGGACGGTGCGGGAGGTGTCGGAGCCGTAGCCGTCCTTCAGGCCGCCGAAGTCGAGGACGATCATGTCGCCGTCCTCGATGACGCGGTCGCCGACCTCGTGGTGCGGGTTGGCGCCGTTGGGTCCCGAGGCGACGATGGTGAAGTCGACCTGGGAGTGCCCGAAGCGGCGCAGCAGGCCGGCGAGGTCGTCGGCCACCTGGGACTCCCGGCGTCCGCCGAAGCGGACCTTGCGGATCTCCTCGAAGGCGGCGTCCGCGGCCGCGCCCGCCGCCGCAAGGAGCTCCAGCTCCGCCGTGTCCTTGACGGCGCGCAGCATGGGAAGCGCCTCGGTCAGAGAGGCGTACGACGTGTCGGGCAGGGTGCGCTGGAGGGCCAGCAGGTGCATCGCCCAGGCGTTGTCGCTGATGCCGAACCGTCCGGCCCCGTCGAGGAGGGCGGCGGTGGCCGCGTAGGGGTCCTTGCCGTCGGTCCAGTCGCGCAGGGTCAGGGCGGGCGCGCCGGGCGCCTTCGCCGCGTCGGGTGCCTCGAGCGTCGGGACGACGAGCACGGGCTCGCGGTCCGGGGCGAGGACGAGCAGGGTGAGCCGCTCGGTGTCCGCCGTCGGCGCGTAGCCGGTGAGCCACACCAGGTCGGGGCCCGAGGCCACGAGGAGCCCGGCCAGGCCCGCATCGGCGGCCGCACGGGCGGCGCGCTCCATGCGGGCCCGGTAGTCGTCGGCGGTGAAGGAAGCTGCGGGCCTGCTGCCGGTCATCCGGGCCTCCCGGGGCACAAGGGTGAAGGGACCACGGGCAGCATCCTGCCCTCAGGACGGGGGCGACGCGAGCCGATTGGCATTGCCCGCCTCGCGCGACTAATGGTTGGATGCCAACCAAGCATTAATATCGGGGGCGTCGCGGCCGTGTCGCGGTCCGGGCGCCCGGAGGAGGCCGGCACCGTGCTCGTACTCGCCCACATCAGCGATCTGCACCTGGACGGAAGCCCGCGGGCCACGGAGCGCGCCGAGCGGGTGCGCGACCGGCTGTGGCGGCTGCCGGGACGGGTGGACGCGCTCCTGGTCACGGGGGACATCGCGGACCACGGCACGGAGGCGGAGTACGAGGAGGCGGCCGGCGTCCTGGGGCTGCGCGACGGCTCCGCGCCGTTCCCCGTGCTGACCTGCCCGGGCAACCACGACAGCCGCGCCCCCTACCGCAAGGCGCTGCTCGGCCGCCCCGCCGCCGACGGCCCGGTCAACGGCCTGCACGTCTTCGACGGCGGCGCGGTCCTGATGTGCGACTCCAGCGTCCCGGGCAGCGACGAGGGCGAGCTGGACGAGGAGACGTACGGCTGGATCGAGGCGTCGCTCGACGGACTCGACGCCGGACTTCCGGCCCTGCTCGCCTTCCACCACCCGCCCGCGCCCCTGCACCACCCCCTGCCCGACTCCTACCCGCTGCGCCGCCCCGAGCGCCTGGCCGCGCTGCTGGAACGGAGGCCGGGGGTCGCCGGGCTGATCACCGGTCACGCCCACACCCCCGCCGCCACCGTGTTCGCCGGGCGGCCGCTGGTGGTGGGCCCGGGGGTGACGTGGACGCTGCGGCTGCCCTGGGAGGGCGAGCAGGTCGCGGACCGGGACGCGCCGGTCGGGCTGGCCTACCACGTGCTGGACGACACCGGACGGCTCACCAGCCACTTCCGTACGGTCGCCTGACCGCACGCTCACGTGACGACACCGGGTACGGCGGTCAGCTGCTGGTAGCCGCCGCTCCGGTGGCGCACGGTGAGCTTGACCTCCTCGCCGGGCTCGGCACGGGCCACCGCGCGGGCCAGGTCGGCGGCCGAGTCGACGCGCATCGTGCCGACCGTCAGCAGGACGTCGCCCCGCACCAGGCCCGCCGCGTACCCGGGGCCCGGCACGTGGACGCCCACCACCCGGGCCCCGGGCTTCTCGTCGTCCACGGCCTCCACGCCGAGGGTCGCGCCGGCCGGTGCGGCGGACGGGGACGCCCCGGGCGACGGGTCCGCGGGGGCGGCCCGCGTGCCGGTCCCCGCCCCGCCTCCTGCGCCGTCCGGTCCCGGTGCCCCGGCCTGCTGCTGCATCTCGGCCAGCTTGCTCATGCCGATCACCGTGGCGCCCACTGTGCCGAGCCCCACGCCCGCGAGGACGAGGGTGGCCGCGGCCAGCACGCCGAGCAGCAGGGTGACCAGCCGTCGCCGGCGACGGCGCCCGGCACGGCAGGGTCCGGTGGTGTCGGGTCCGGTACCGGGCCCCGGGTCCCGGCCGGGCATCGGCTTGGGACGCAACGCTGTCTGTTCCATGGATCGCCTCCGGCAGGTGCTCTACCCGGCGCACCGGCGCGTGACGAGCCACGAAAGAGTGAGACTGAACGTCGGTCAGGGCGTCGGAACGGGGCTGCTCCCCGGCACGGTGACCGGCGCGGGGAACGGCGCGGGGAACGGCCTGGGCACGGGCGCGGCCGGGATCCGGTCCGGGAGGAAGCCGTGGGTGCGCCCCGCCAGGTACTCGGCCTTGTAGCGCGGGACGCTCCGGTGCCAGTTGAGGATGCCGGCCATCCAGTTCTGGAGGTCGGTGACGTACCCGTGCATGATGGCGCGCGCCTCGTCGGACAGCTGGAAGTCGTCGTAGACCACGGGGAGTTCGTGGGCGACGACGTGCTCGAACTGGCGCATGCGCTGGTTCATCAGGTCCTGCACCACATTGAGGGCGGCCGGGTAGTCGACGCCGAAGAAGTTCTGCACGACGAGGACCGCGTTGTGGATCTCGCCCTCGTACTCGATCTCCTTCTGGTAGGAGAACACGTCGTTGAGCAGGCAGGCGTAGTCGATCGCCGCGTTCTCCAGGGAGCGGACGGGACCGCTGCGGTAGACCTCGGGCGGCACCGCCGGGCCGTGTCCGGCGCGGCACAGTCCCAGGGTGAGGTCGGAGCCGAAGGTGGCGCGCCGCATCTCCAGGTAGTCCACGGGGTCGGGGACGCGGTTCTGGATCTGGTTGGACAGCTCCCACACCCAGGACTCGGTCATCGTGTCGACGGCCGTCCTCAGCGGGCGCCGCTCCTCGGGCGTCATGCCGGCCGTCGTGCGCACCCACAGGTCGGCCAGGGAGCGTTCCATGGCGTTGGCGGGCGGCGGGACGGGCTCGCCGTCGAGCGGCATGCAGGCCGACAGGCGGGCGGTGGTCACCCGGGCGGCGGCGAGGTCCCGGCGGTGGCCGTGGACGAGCGGGTAGTAGTCGTCGCCGTAGGTGCCGAAGGCCAGCCAGCCGGAGGCGAGGTCGAGCTGGTCCTGGGTGGCGTCCGGGTCGAGGCCGGCGGCGCACAGGGGGAGGTCGCAGCTCTCCAGCTTGTCCTGGTCCCAGACGCCCTCGCTGAGGATGCCCATGCTCAGGCACCACTGGGCCAGGTGCCGCCGGGCGCCCTCCAGGGCTGGGCTCAGCTCCAGCGGGTAGGGCATGCGGATGTCGGGGATGACGGACGGGCCGACCTCGCGGTAGGGCACGTGGGTGTAGGGGCGGGCCCGCCGGGCGGCCGCCGCGGCGAGCAGCGCGCCGACGTCCGCGGCGGAGGTGCCGGGTCCGGTCAGCGCCTCCCAGCCCGCCACCGGACGCTCGCCCTTGTTCATGTAGCGGCTGGAGCGCATGTGCCATTCGTGGCCGCCGGACTGCCAGTCCTGCAAGCCCTTCGTGTACGCGGCGATCGCCGCGAGCTCCGGCGGGGTGAGGCCGTTCTCCAGGGCGACGGCGGGCACTTCGGTGAACGCGGTGTGCTCGAACTGGTGCAGCCGGGAGGTGAGGACGTCGTTGACCAGCTCGGCGGCCTCCTGCGTGGTGCAGCCGAAGAAGGTCTCCAGGACCAGCACCCCGTTGCTCAGCTCGCCCTCGTCCTCGACCTCCCGCTGGTAGGAGAACAGGTCGTTGCGCAGGTGCACGGCGTCGGAGAACGTCTCCATCAGCACCCTGAGCGGCCTGGTCCCGGCGACGGCGGCGGGCACCTCGGCGGTCGCGTACTCCACGAGCCCCGCCGACCACGGGGCGCCGCCGACCTTGCGGCGCATCTCGATGTACTCGACGGGGTTGGCGATGCGCCCCTCGTTGATGTTGGACAGCTCCCACATGGACTCGTTGAGCAGGTGCTCGGTGGCGACGGCGAAGCGGCGGCGCCAGTCGGCCGACATCGCGGGCACGGTGCGGGTCCACAGGTCGGCGAGGCCGGCCTCGACCGGGTTCTCCGGCTCGGGCATCTCGGCCGCCGGG
Organism: Streptomyces coelicoflavus; assembly: GCF_045041415.1. Lineage (NCBI taxonomy): Bacteria > Bacillati > Actinomycetota > Actinomycetes > Kitasatosporales > Streptomycetaceae > Streptomyces > Streptomyces coelicoflavus. The sequence continues at coordinate 1,606,704 of NZ_CP108218.1, forward strand.
TCCAGCGGCATGAACAGGGGGAGCCGGTCGAGGTGGGCCTTGCCCGCGAGGCGGTCCTGGCTGCGTTTGAACCGCTCCAGGAAGTGGTCGTCGAAGAAGAAGACCCACACGTACCAGTCGGTGATGAGGGAGAGCGCCGGCCCGTCGCAGTCGGGGTGGGTGTAGGCGCAGAGCAGGCCGTAGTCGTGGGCGTCGAGGTCGGACTGCTCCCAGACCCCGGAGCCCTCCAGCATGCCCATCTCGCGCGCCCACGTCGTCGAGTGGGCGCGGGCCTCGTCGAGATGCGGGTTGAGCCGCGCGGGATGCGGCAGGTAGAAGTGCGGGAGTTGGAAGGGCTGTTGCGTCATGGCCGGGCACTACCCACGGCCCTCCGGGAGCATCCACCGGGCGGCACATGATCACACCATCGCGTGAATCACCCCGGAATGCGGGAACTTCTCCCGCAGTACTCCCTCAGTGCCTGACCTGGATCAGCGCGTGCGTCCCGCTCGTCCGCCAGCGCCGTTCACCGCTCGCGTCCAGCGCGGCCTCGGTCTTCGCGTCGAGCCCGGTGATCACGTCGGACTTGAGCGTGCGCAGCGCGGCGACCGGGCCGGGGAAGTACGCGGTGACGTCCGCGAAGGAGGTGGTCGGCGGCCACCACCGGTCACCCACCAGGCGCCGGTAGTTCAGGTCGCCCTTGAGGACGGTCACGGTGGCCGAGGCGAAGTCCTCGCGCAGGTCGGCGGGCATGTCCGCGTACGGCAGCGGGGCGCAGGAGAAGGGGTGGGCGCGGACGGTGACGCGGCCGTCGGTGAGCACGGTCCAGAGCCGCTCGCCGTACGCGGCCGCCGTACCGCCCGCTCCGACGAGCCGTCGCAGGGCGTCGAGCACGTCGGTGGGCGTCGCGTCGGAGACGTAGTACGGATACGGCTTGACGTGCAGGACGGCCCGGTCCACGCGGCCCTCGGCCAGGAGGTGCGAGACGAGGAGCAGGTCGGGGACGAGTTCGCGGCCGGCGTTGTCGGCGACGAGGCACAGGGAGACCGGGCCTCGCCGCGGGGCGCCCGTGCCGGGGGCCGGGAGCAGGGACCACAGGGTGTCGCTGTCGTCGGCGACGAGCGGTTCCGTGTCGTCCCCGGTGGCGGCGCCGCGGTCGGAGAGGCGGAAGCCGAGGTCGGCGCGGTTGCCCCAGAGCGAGCCGTGCAGCAGGGCCCGGTTCCGCTCGTCGGCGGGCAGCCCGTCGAGGCCGTCGAGCGCGGCGAGTTCCTCGTCCGTCTCCGGCGCGTCGAGTTCGGCGAGCTTGGCGGGCCGGAACGGGTCGACGCCCTGCCACGGGCCGGGGCCGAAGTGGCCGACGGCGTCGAGGAGGCGGCGGTAGAAGTGGCTCTCTGCCCACAGCCAGGGCACGTCGTACCAGGAGCGGCCCGCGTACGCGTCCAGGCCCCAGGCGGCCCAGCGGTCCCGGTCGCGGCCGGTGGGGTCGGCGTCGGCGGGCAGCGGCTCGACCACGCCGTCGGCGCAGCTCGCGAGCAGCGCGTCGAGCGCGTGGCGCCGTTCGGGGTCGAGGGGGAAGGCGTCCCGCACCTGCCGCACGATGGCGGGGTGCCGCTCGGCGAGCACGCCGTGCGGGAAGGATCCGGGTTCGTCGCCGAGGATGACGGGGGCGGGCACGGACGGGGTGTCGGGCATGCACGTCACCGTACCGGCCTGACCGCGTGCGTCCGCGTTCCCGGACGGTGTGGCCGCGGGCGGTCAGGGCGCGCCGGTCTCCCGTTCCAGACGGGACGCGAGGGTGAGGTAGCGGGCGCGCCGGGTCACCGGGACCATGCCCCGGATCAGGATGTACCACATCTGGGCGAGGCGGCGGGGCTGGCGCCCGGCCGGTTCGAGGGTGCCGCTCACCACGCGGGTGCCGACGACGGAGCAGACGAGGGTGTGGGCGACGGAGTCGACGTCGATGTCCGGGTGCACGTCGGACTGCCGCACGGCGTTGAGCAGCCGGGACGTGGCGATCTCCCGCCACTCGGTGAAGGGGTGCGGCAGCGGCGGCCGTACCGGCACCCCCGCGGTGGCGAGCCGCAGCCCGGCCCGCAGCACGGGGCCCTCCTCGCAGAGCCTGGCCATGCCGAACGTGAGGCGCATCAGGGCCTCCAGCGAGGAGTAGCCCCGCCCGTCCAGGTCCCTCGCCAGCCGGCGGGAGGTGCGGGACTGTATCTCCATGATGGCGTGGGCGAGGTCTTCCTTCGCCGCGAAGTGGAAGTACAGGGCGCCCTTGGTGACCCCCGCGTGGGTGACGATCTCGCTGAGGCTGGTCGACTCGTAGCCGTGACGGTCGAACAGGTCGGCCGCGGCACCGATGATCGTCGCGCGGGTCTGCTCGGCGCGTAGCTGCCTCGCCATCGGCTGAACTCTCCTGGGCTGGAACTCGACAGACCGTGCCGCCTGTCTTTACCCCCTGTACACGATAACTCACTGACTAACTGCCCATCAGATCGGCCTCCGTACCGTCCGGGATTCCGCTTCCGCCCGCTTTCGCCGTCCCGATCATCACGATGCGGCACCGACAACTGGCAACGGTTCGCTGATCACTTGACTACCAGCCGTCACACACGGTTTGCTCCGGCCAGGCGAGTTCACCCGGTTGACGCACTGACCCGCGGCTCCGGGCCACCTCGTCCCGTTCCTCCTGCTCGGCCGCACAGCGAGGTGCCCCCGCCCCCATGAGTACAGCTCCCCCGCCCACCCACTCCCCCGTCCCCCTGCGCACCGCGGCCCTCGCCGCCGCCGTCTGTCTGCTGGCGGCCGGCTGCTCCGCCCTGGGCGGGGACGAGGACGGCTCGGCGGCCGACGCCGCGGGCGGTCCGGGCGGCGACCGGATGAAGATCGTCATGGTCACCCACGGCGGTGAGGGGGACGCCTTCTGGGACCGGGTGCGCAAGGGCGCCGAGGCGGCGGCCGCCAAGGACGGCGTCGATCTGACCTACGCCGGGGACGCCGACACCGCCGACCAGGCCGACCTGGTGCGGGACGCCGTCCGCGACAAGGCCGACGGCATCGCCTTGACCCTGGCCAAACCGCGGGCGATGAAGGCGGCGGTCGCCGAGGCCAAGGCGGCCGGGATTCCGGTGGTCGGCCTCAACTCCGGAATCGACGCCTGGCGTTCCACGGGGCTCCTGGAGTACTTCGGGCAGGACGAGAGCGTCGCGGGCCGGGCCGTCGGCGACAAACTGAACGATCTCAGGGCCAAGCACGCCCTGTGCGTCATCCACGAGCGCGGCAACGTGGCCCTGGAGGCCCGCTGCGCCGGGGTGAAGAAGACCTTCGGGGGCGAGACCGAGATGCTCTACGTCGAGGGCACCGACATGAAGGCGGTCGGCGCGGCCGTCACGGCGCGGCTGCGCCAGGACACGAGCATCGACGAAGTCGTCATGAACGGTGCGGCGTTCGCCCTCACCGCGGTCGAGGCGGTCGACGAGGCGGGCAGCAAGGCGCACGTCGCCACCTTCGACCTCGACAAGGACCTGGTCGCCGCGGTCAAACGCGGGGACGTCCAGTTCGCGGTGGACCAGCAGCCGTATCTCCAGGGCTACCTCGCCGTCGACGCGCTCTGGCTGTACCGCACCAACGGCAACGTCAGCGGCGGCGGGGTGGCCCCCGTGCTGACCGGCCCCGCGTTCGTGACCCGCACCAACGCCGACTCGGTCGCGGAGTTCGCCGCGGGCGGCACCAGGTGACCGGGTCGACCGGGTCCCACGGCCGACGGCGCGCATCCGCCTCCGCTCCCCTGCCCCACTGATCGCCTAGGACGACGATGTCTGTACGGAAAGGTGCCCGGCGCCGCCTCGGCTCCATACGTCTCTCCCTGATCCTCCTCGCCCTGGTGCCCGGCGTCACCCTCGCGGCGGTGTGGGGCGTCACGACGACCCAGATGTTCTCGGAGGGGCTGCGGCTGCGTGCGCAGACCGAGTTGAGCCGCGACACCGGGGCCATGGGCACCGAGGCGGCCCTCGCCCTTCAGAAGGAGCGCAGTCTGTCGGCCGCCTGGCTGGCCTCACCGGGCGGCGACCGGGCGGAACTGGACGCGCAGCGCAAGAGGACGGACGAGGCGGTCGCCCAGCTCGTGGGCCAGTCGGACGCGATCGAGAGCGCTCCCGACCGGATCTCGGACCGGATGTACTCGGTACTCGGCTCGGTGGGCAGCCTGGAGTACTACCGCAACCAGGTGGACGACCCCACCGACATCACCCCCGACCAGGCGCTCGACCAGTACACCTCGATCGTCGACGAGCAGATCCACGCCTTCCAGGAGCTCTCCCAGGTCGACGACGGAGACCTCACCTCCCAGGCGGGCCCGCTGGTCGCCCTGGAGCACGCCGCCGAGCTGGCCTCCCAGGAGGACGCCCGGCTCACCCTCGCCTGGCCGTCCGACCGGATGGACCAGGAGCAGTGGACCGCCTTCACGCAACTGGTGCACACCCGCCGCTGGCTGGTGCGGGACCAGATCATGCCCTCGTTGACCGGCAGCGCGAAGACGCAGACCGAACGCATTCTCGCGAGCTCCGAGTGGAAGTCCCTCCAGGACGTCGAGGACCAGGTGCTCGAGGCCCGTTCGGCGGACGGGGACGAGCAGGGGCGGATCGACCTGCCGGACGCGCGGCAGCGCTGGAACACCGCCTTCGACGCGATCTCCACCCAGTACACCCAGCTGGTCCGGCAGCAGACGGACGGCCTCCTGGACCGCAGCGCCGAGGAGGCCAGGGGCCTGCTGATCAAGGCCGGCATCCTCAGCGCGGGCGGGCTGATCGCGCTGCTGCTCTGCATCGTCATGTCCTGGCGCATCACGCGCTCGCTGTCCCGGCGGCTGCGCGGTCTGCGGCTGGCCACCCTGAGCCTGGCCGAGGAACGGCTGCCCGACGTGGTGGCGAGGCTGGAGCGCGGCGAGAAGGTCGACGTGGAGTCGGCGACGCCGCCGCTGGACTACGGGCAGGACGAACTGGGCCAGGTGGCCCAGGCGTTCAACACCGCGCAGCGCACCGCCGTGCACACCGCCGTCGAACTCGCCGACACCAGGCGCGGCTTCCAGAAGGTGATCCTGGGCATCGCGCGGCAGAGCCAGAACCTCGTCAACATGCAGCTCGGCAAGCTGGACGCCCTGGAGCGCGAGCACACCGACCCCGACATCCTCAAGGGCCTGTACGAACTGGACTCCACGGCGAGTCAGTTGCGGCGCTACGAGGAGAACCTCGTCATCATCAGCGGCGAGCAGCCCCGGCGCACGTGGCGCGAACCGGTGTCGCTGGTGGACATCCTGCGCAGCGCCGTGGGCGAGGTCGCCGAGTACCAGCGGGTGGAGCTGCACGCCGACGAGGAGGTGGCCCTCGCCCCGCCCGCGGTGGCCGACGTGATCCACCTGCTGGCCGAGCTGATCGACAACGCCACCTCCTACTCGCCCGCGCCCAACCCGGTCGGGGTGCGCGCGGCGCTGGTGGCCAAGGGCCTGGCCGTCGAGATCGAGGACCGCGGGCTCGGCCTGTCGGAGGAGGACTACGCCTCGTTCAACGCCCAGTTGGCGGTGGCTCCCCAGTTCGACGTGGTGGCGCTCGCCGACGACCTGCGGCTCGGCATGTTCGTCGTCGCCCGCCTGGCGCACCGGCACGGCATCACCGTCACGCTGCGCCCCTCCCCGTACGGCGGGACCACGGCGATCGTGCTGATCCCGCACGACATCGTGGTGCGCGGGGCGGACGGCACCGGCACACCGGCGAACGGCAGCGGCACTCCCCGGACCGCCGGGTTCCCGCACGTCCCCGCACCCGCCCCGGCCGCCCCGTCTCCCGCGTCGGCCCCGCCCTCGTCGGAACCGGGCGCGGAGCCGGTGCGGAGCGCGGATTCGGTACCGGGCCCGGAGCCGGTGCGGAGCGCGGATTCGGTACCGGGCCCGGAGCCGGTGCCGGACGCGGGCCCGGTGCCGGCGGCCGGTCCGGCCGGCGGCGGGCGGCACGTACGGTCGTCCCGGCCGGCGCCGCCGAGCCGGTCCGCGGTCCTGGCCGGCGCCCCGGGCGGCTCCCGCGACGCTCCGCCGGGCGGCACCGCCGAGGAACGCGGCGGCCTGACGCCGTTGCCCCGCCGGGTGCCGCAGACCAGCCTCGCCGCCGAGCTGCGCGACGAGGACCACGACGGCCGGCGGGACGGCTCACACGGTCCGTCCGGCGACGACTACGCCGACTTCACGGCCGAGCGCGCCGCCTCGTCCCTCGCGGGTTTCCAGCGCGGCACGCTGCGGGCCCATACCGACGACGAGACGGCCGACACGGACGCCACGGACCCCGGCATCCGCACCGACGCCGAAGGGCCCGCGCCCTCCGCCGCCTCCGCCCCCTCGACTCCCCACGCCGACCGCCGACCGCCGACGAAGGACTCGCGATGACCCGACCCTCCCCCGCCACGCACACCGAGCTGGACCAGTTGCTCACCGGACTCGTGGAGCGGGTCGCCGACGTGAACCAGGCCGTGGTGCTCTCCGAGGACGGACTCGTCGTCAGCAAGTCCACCGGGTTCCTGCGCGACGACGCCGAGCGGCTGGCGGCGACCGCGTCCGGCCTGATGAGCCTCAGCAAGGGGGTCAGCATGGACTTCCGGGGCGGTCCGGTGCGCCAGGCGCTCATCGAGATGGCCAACGGCTACCTGATACTCACCTCCGCGGGCCCCGGCGCGCACCTGGTCGTGCTCACCGGGCCTAACGCCGACGTCGGCGTGGTGGCGTACCAGATGAACATGCTGGTGAAGAAGATCGGCGAGCACCTGAGCGCGGCACCGCGGGCCACCGCGGGACCCGGCGAGTGACGTGACCGGAGGCGACGCGGGGGGCCGGCTCGTGCGGCCGTTCACCCTGACCGGCGGCCGGACCCGGCCCAGCCGCGCCGACTTCACCCTCATCACGACGGTGACCGCCGTCGACCCGCAGCCCGTCCGGGCGGCGCGGCCGCAGCCCGAGCACCTGCGGATCCTGCGGCTGTGCGCGGAGCCCCTCGCGGTGGCGGAGGTCGCGGCCCGTCTCGACCTGCCGGTGAGCGTGGTCGTCATCCTGCTCTCGGACCTGCTGGAGGCCGGCCGGATCACCGCCCGGCCGCCGCACCTCGTCTCCCGTGCCACTCCCGACCTGGACCTGCTGCAGAAAGTGAGGGACGGCCTTGGCCGGCTCTGAGCGCGTCGCCGAGACGGCGTCCACGGCACCCGCACGCTCCACCGCGCCGGACGCGGTGAAGATCCTCGTCGCGGGCGGTTTCGGCGTCGGCAAGACCACCATGGTCGGATCGGTCAGCGAGATCGCCCCGCTGCGCACCGAGGAACCGCTGACCGCGGCGGGCCTGGGCGTCGACGACCTCGCCGGCATCGAGGAGAAGCGGGCCACGACCGTGGCGCTGGACTTCGGCCGGATATCCATCGGCCGGGACCTGGTGCTGTACCTCTTCGGTACGCCCGGTCAGCAGCGGTTCTGGTTCATGTGGAACGACCTGGCGATCGGGGCGCTCGGTGCGGTGGTCCTGGTGGACGTGCGCAGGCCGGAGTCGAGTTTCGCCGCGATCGACTTCTTCGAGCGGCGGGGCATCCCGTTCGTCGTCGCCGTCAACGGCTTCCACGGCCGGCACCCGTACCCGGCCGCGGAGATCCGCGAGGCCCTCGCGCTGCCGGAGCACGTGCAGGTGTTGCTGTGCGACGCGCGGGAGCGGGCCTCCAGCCGGGACGTCCTCATCGCCCTGATCGACCAGCTGATCGACGCCGCGGCCGGGACCGCGGCGTCGTGACGGCGGCCCCGGCGACGGCTGCTGCGGCTGCGGCTGCGGCTGCGGTCAGCCGAGGCCCGCGGACTTGAGCCATTCCTTGGCCACGTCCAGCGGGTCCTTCTTGTCCAGCTGGACCTGGGCGTCGAGGTCGAGGAGCGTCTTGGTGTCCAGCTTGGCGGAGACCGCGTCGAGCGTGGCCACGCCCTCCTCGGACAGCCCCTCCTTGTTGACCAGCGGGGTGACGTTCGCGTAGCCGAAGAGGTTCTCCGGGTCCTTCAGGACGACGAACTTCTCCTTGATGATGGTCGGGTCGGTGGTGAAGACGTCCGCCGCCTGCACGGTGTTCTTGGTCAGCGCCGACTGGGTCAGCGGACCGCCCGCGTCGAGCGCCTTGAACGACTTGAACTTCAGCCCGTACACCGACTCCAGCCCCTTGAGGCCCTGCTGCCGGGTCTGGAACTCGGGCGAGCCGCCGATCACCAGGTCCGGTGCGACGTCCTTGAGGTCGGCGAGGGTCGACTCGGCGGTGAGGCCGTGCTTCTTCGCCGTCTCGGCGTTGACGCTCACCGAGTCCTTGTTCTCGGCCGGCGAGGACTCCAGCAGCGTCAGCTTCTTGTCGAGCTTCGCCTTCGCCGCCTCGTTCACCGCGTCGGCGGACTTCTGCTCGGCCTTCGGGTCGAGGTAGGCGAGGAGCGAGCCGTTGTACTCCGGCAGCACCGTGACGGACCCGTTCTTCATCAGGCCGTACGTGGTCTCGCGGCTGCCGATGTTGTGCTTGTAGGTGACCTTGAGCCCCTTGGCCTTGAGGGCCTCCCCGTAGATGTCGGCGAGCAGGGTGCTCTCGGCGAAGTTGTTCGAGCCGACGACGACGGTGCCGGCCTCCGCCTTCTCCCCCGCCAGCGGATTGTCGGACGTGTCGTCGGAGTCGGAGGAACAGCCCGCGAGCAGCGCCGCCGCGGCGGTGAGCGCGACGACGGCCGCGCCGGTGTGCCTCGTCCTGGACCTGCTGCTCTTGGCGGTGAAAGTCATCCGTCGATCCAAACGAGCCACTTGCCGGTCAGTCAAGAACGGCCTGGTTACGGTTTCTTTGCCGCCGGGTGCCCCGGTCATCGTCTGCGCACCCCCGGCGACACCGCGAACCGCCCGGCCGCCCAGAACACGGCGAGGGTGACGAGTGCGAGCAGGGCGGTCAGCGTGGCGCCGCCGACCACCTTCTCGTAGTCGCGCTGGTAGAGCCCGTCGATGATGTACCGGCCGAGCCCGCCGAGACTGACGTACGCGGCGATGGTCGCCGTCGACACGACCTGGATGGCGGCCGAGCGCAGCCCGCTGAGGACCAGCGGGAGGGCGACGGGCAGTTCGACCCGGAAGAGGATGCCGGTCTCGTGCATGCCCATGCCGCGCGCCGCGTCCACCGGGGCGGGGTCGACGGAGCGGACCGCCTCGTAGGTGGTCACCAGGATCGGCGGGACGGCGAGCACGACCAGGGGGACCATCACGGGCAGCAGGCCGATGCCGACGACGACGGCGATCAGCACCAGCAGACCGAAGCTGGGCAGGGCGCGGGCGGCGGTGGCGACGAAGGCGACGGCGTTGCCGCCGCGTCCGGTGTGGCCGGTGAGCAGCCCGACGGGCAGCCCGATCGCGGCGGCGAGGCCGAGGGCCATCAGCGTGTACTGGACGTGCTCCACCAGGCGGGTGGGGATGCCGTCGTAGCCGTGCCAGTGGGCGCTGTCGCTGAAGAAGGCGTTGACGAAGTTCAGGACGTTCACTTGGCGGCCGCCTCCCGGGGCTCGGGCCGCGCCGCGGCCTCCTTGGGGCGTTGCCGCCTGCCCCGCGGCATCCACGGGGTCAGCAGGTTGCGGACCAGGACGAGGAGCGCGTCGCACAGGATGGCCAGTACGGCGGTGGTGAGGACGGAGTTGACCGCCAGTTCCGGCCGGCCGTACTTCTGGGCGTCCGCGAGCAGGTTGCCGAGGGCGCCCTGGTTGCCGATGAGCGCGCCGACGCTGACCAGCGAGATGCTGGAGGCGACGGCGACCCGCAGGCCGGCCAGGATCGCGGGCACCGCGATCGGCAACTGCACCTGGAGATAGCGCCGCACCGGTCCGAAGCCCATGGCCGTGGACGCGGCCAGCGTCTCCTCGGGCACCGACCTGACGCCGTCGACGATGGCCGGGACGAGCACCACCAGGCTGTACACGGCCAGCGGGATCATCACCGTCAGTTCGGTCTGGCCGGTGTAGTCGATGAGGACCACGAAGACGGCCAGCGACGGGATGGCGTAGAACACAGTCGTCACGCCGAGCACGGGCGGGTACAGCCAGCGGAAGCGCACACAGAGCTGGGCGAGGGGCAGCGCGGCGAGCAGGCCGGCCAGCACCGGCAGCAGTGCCTCGCGCAGGTGCAGGCCGATCAGGCCGAAGTAGGTGTTGTCGAGGTCGCTCGGGATGTCGAAGAAGCCGTTCACGGGGCGACCTTCGTGACGTCGGCGGGCTCCTCGGTCGCGCGCTCGCCGCCGGGGCTTCCGGCGCCGTGGGCGGTGCGGATCGCCTCGCCGATGGTCTGCTGGGAGACGACGCCGGTGACCCGCCCGTCGGTGTCCACGGCGACGGCCCAGCCGGTCGGGGAGAGCACCGCGCAGTCCAGGGCGGCCCGCAGCGAGTCGGTGCCGGGCACGAACGGCCGCCCGTAGGGCAGCAGCCGGCCGGCCGCGAGGTCCCCGGCGCTCAGGTCGCCCGGCTCGGCCCAGCCCAGCGGCCGGTCGTCCGCGTCGGTCACCAGCAGGTGCGCGGCGCCGTCGGCGGCGGCGAGCTGCTCGGCGCCGGCGTCGGCGCGCACGACCGGGCCCGTGGTCAGCTCCAGGGCGGCGGAGGGGAAGAAGGAGAGCCGCCGGATGCCGCGGTCGGCGCCGAGGAAGTCCTCGACGAAGTCGTCCGCGGGGTCGGACAGCAGCTCGGCGGGCGGTGCGAACTGGGCGAGCCGGCCGCCGGTGCGCATCACCGCGACCATGGTGCCCAGTTTGATGGCCTCGTCGATGTCGTGAGTGACGAAGACGATGGTCTTGCCCAGTTCGTCCTGGATGCGCAGGAGTTCGTCCTGGAGTCCCTTGCGGACCACGGGGTCGACGGCGGAGAACGGCTCGTCCATGAGCAGCACCGGCGGGTCGGCGGCGAGCGCGCGGGCCACGCCGACGCGCTGCTGCTGGCCGCCGGAGAGCTGGTAGGGGTAGCGCGTGCCGAGGGAGGCGTCGAGTCCCACGCGTTCCATCAGCTCCGCCGCCCGCTCGCGGGACTTCTGCTTGCCGCGGCCGAGCATGCGCGGCACGGTGGCGATGTTGTCGAGGATCGTGCGGTGCTGGAAGAGCCCCGCGTTCTGGATGACGTACCCCATCGACCGGCGCAGTGTGGTGACCGGTTGCCGCTGGAGGTCCTCGCCGTCGAGCAGGATCGTTCCCTCGCTCGGCTCGACCATTCTGTTGATCATCCGCAGGGTCGTGGTCTTGCCGCAGCCCGAGGGTCCGACGAGGACCGTGATCGAGCGGTCGGGTATCTCCAGCGTCAGCCGGTCGACCGCCACGGTGCCGTCCGGGTACCGCTTGGTGACTGAGTCCATCCGTATCAAAACGCCGAATACCCTTCGGGAGTGGCAGAAGCTGCCCGCTCCGGCCGCGGTCGGTGGGGCTGTCGCCGGTCGAGTGTAGACGGCTGGTCAGCGGGGCCCCCGTTGCTCCGGGGCGACTCCTTCCCGCTGCTCGGGGGTTCACACCGGGAATCCGCGGGCGCTTCCCGGCCCGGCGGCCGCCTGTCGGTCACCTGTCGGTCTGCTGTCGATCGGGCGGCGACGGTCCGCACTCCCTGGGACGCGGGCGGCCGGTGGCGCAGTATGAGCGGGTGGAGAAAGTACGCCTGCTCGTGGTGGACGACGACCCGCCCATCGCCGACCTCGTGGCCACCGTCGCCCGCTACGAGGGCTGGGAGGCGGTCACGGCCAACTCGGGCGAACAGGCGCTGCGCCTGGCCGCCGGGTTCCGGCCGGACATCGTGGTGCTCGACCTGATGCTGCCCGACGTCGACGGCTTCGGGGTCCTGGACCGGCTGCGCGGCGCCGGGACGATGGTGCCGGTGGTGTTCCTCACCGCGCGCGACGGGGTGGCCGACCGGGTGGCGGGGCTGACCCGCGGCGGCGACGACTACCTGGTCAAGCCGTTCGCCGTGGAGGAGTTGATGGCCCGGCTGCGCACCGTGCTGCGGCGCAGCACCGGCCCGGGTTTCCGGCGCTCGGTGCTGAAGGTGGCGGACCTGGTGATGGACGAGGACTCCCGTGAGGTGCGGCGCGGCGAACGGCGGCTGTCGCTGACGCCGACCGAGTACGAGGTGCTGCGCTACCTGATGCGCAGGTCGCCGGCGGTGCTGACCAAGGCACAGATCCTCGACCACGTGTGGGAGTACGGCTTCGGCGGCCGGTCCAACGTCGTGGAGCTGGTCGTCAGCCGGCTGCGCCGCAAGCTGGACGGTGCCCACGGCGCCGGCGGCACGGGTGAGCCGCTGATCCAGACGGTGCGGGGCTTCGGCTATGTGATCCGGCAGGCGGCCGGGTGATACGCCGGTGGTGGCGCGCGTACCGCGGCTCGCGGCTCGGCACCCGGCTGGCGCTGGGGCTCGGGGTGCTGTCGCTGGTGGTGTTCGCCGTGGTCGGCACGGTGCTGACGACCTACATGCGGGAGTACCTGGAACGCCAGCTCGCCGACCAGATGAAGCTGGTGCAGGTGGTGCAGTCCAAGGACGCGGCGGCGCACGGCACGGTCGAGCGCAAGCCGTACTACGGCTGGTACACGGCCGTGTACGACGTGTCCGGCGGCTCGGCGGACCTGCGCACGCCCGCCGAGGTGCCGGCGGACAGCGGGGCGCTGGCCGCCCTGGCGCGGACCATGGCCCGCTCGGACGAGGACCTCACCCGTACCGTGCGCATCGGCGGGCACGGCCCCTATCTGCTGCGGGCCTGCGAGGTCGAACCGGGGGTGGTGCTGGTGAGCGCGGCGCCCCTGGGCGACGTCGAGGACACCGTGGAGCAGCTGATCACGGTGCAGGTCGTCGTCTTCGGGCTGGCGCTTGCGGCCCTGGTGGTGTTCGGCCGGCGGATGCTGCGGCGCGGTCTGAAGCCGCTGAGCGACATGGCGAGCACCGCCCACGGCATCGCCTCGCACGACCTGACCGAGTCGGCCGCGCGGCTGTCGCTGCGGGCCGACGGGCGGGACGGCGGCCAGGAGGTGGCGGAGCTGCGGACCGCGTTCAACACGATGCTGGAGCACATCGACGCGTCACTGGCGGTGCGTGCGCGGGCCGAGCAGCGGCTGCGCCGGTTCGTCGCGGACGCCTCCCACGAGCTGCGCACCCCGCTGATGTCCGTACGGGGTTACGCCGACCTCTTCCAGTACGCGCCGGCCAACGCCCCCGGTGAGCGGGAGCGGCACCTGGCCCGGCTGCGCGCCGAGGCGGCCCGGATGGGGGCGCTCCTGGACGATCTGCTGCTGCTCGCCCGGCTGGACGCGGACGAGGTGGAGGCGCCGCTGCGGTGGGAGGAGGCGGACCTGGCGGAGCTGGTGCGGCAGGCGGCCGAGGCCTTCCGCGCCGCCCGGCCCGACCGTCCGCTCACGGTGACGGTGGCGTCCGGGGCGCAGGCGCCGTTGCTGCGCCTGGATCCGCAGCGGATCCGGCAGGTGCTGGACAACCTGCTCACCAACGCGGCCGTGCACACTCCGCCCGGCACCAAGGTCGCGGTCACGGTCTCCGGTGCGCCGGGGGCGGCCCGGGTGTCGGTCGCCGACACGGGCCCCGGTGTCCCGGCGGCCGACCGGGACCGGATCTTCGACCGCTTCTACCGCGTGGACAAGGCCCGCAGCCGCGACCGGGGCGGCAGCGGCCTGGGCCTGTCGGTCGCCGCCTCACTGGTGCGGGCGCACGGCGGCACGATCGAGCTGGCCGGCGAGCCGGGAGCGACGGTGTTCACGGTGACGCTCCCGGCCGGCCGCCGGTGACCCGGGCGGCGGGCCCTAGCCCTCCGTGGGCGCGAGCCGCAGCGAGATGCTGTTGATGCAGTACCGCTGGTCGGTCGGGGTCGGGTAGCCCTCGCCCTTGAAGACGTGCCCGAGGTGCGAACCGCACTTGGCGCAGCGCACCTCGGTGCGGACCGTGCCGTGGGAGCGGTCCTCGATCAGCTCGACCGCGTCGGTGTCGCTCGGGTCGTAGAAGGACGGCCAGCCGCAGTGCGACTCGAACTTGGTCGTGGAGGTGAACAGCTCCGCACCGCAGGCGCGGCAGGAGTAGACGCCCTCGGTCTTGGTGTCGGTGTACTCACCGGTGAAGGCCGGCTCCGTGCCGGCCTGGCGCAGCACGGCGTACTCGGCCGGGGCCAGCTCCGCCCGCCACTGCTCGTCCGGCTTCTCGACGTCGTACGACATGAGTCCTCAGCCCCTTACTTCTTGCTTCGGCTTGCTCGACAGCTCGTCCAGGATGCGCGGTCCGAGGTCGGTGACGTCGCCCGCGCCCATGGTGAGAACGAGATCACCGGCCTTCGCCATTCCCGCGACCAGCGCGGGCGCCGCGTCCTTGTCGTGGACCGGCGTGACGTCGGCACCGGCCGCCCGGGCCGCCTCGATGATCAGCTCGCTGGTGATGCCCGGGATGGGGTCCTCGCGGGCCGGGTAGATGTCGAGGACGACCGAGGCGTCGGCGAGGTCCAGCGCCTGGCCCATCTCCTTGCCCAGCTCCTGGGTGCGGGAGAAGAGGTGCGGCTGGAAGAGGACCAGGATGCGGGCGTCGCCGACCGCGGCGCGCATGGCCTCCAGGTCGGCGGTCATCTCGGTGGGGTGGTGGGCGTAGGAGTCGACGACCTGGACGCCGGCCGCCTCGCCCTTGAGCTGGAGGCGCCGCTTGACGCCGGTGTAGGCGGCCAGCGCGGGGGCCAGCTCGGCGGCGGGGACACCGAGGGCGGCGCCCGCGGCGAGGGCGGCGACCGCGTTGTGGGCGTAGTGCCGGCCGGGGACGGAGACGGCGAAGGTCCGCTCGGCCCCGTCCATGACGACGGTGACCTCGCTCTTCAGGCCCTGCGGGACGACCGACAGGATGCGCACGTCGGCGTCCTCGGACTCCCCGTACGTCACCGTCCGCACCCGTCCGGCCAGCCGCCGGGTCAGCTCCCGGGCGCCCTCGTGGTCGGCCGCGATCACCAGGGTGCCGCCGGGGACGATCCGGTCGGCGAAGGTCTCGAAGGACTCGTAGATCTCGTCCATCGAGGCGTAGTTGGCGTGGTGGTCCAGCTCGACGTTGAGGACGATGGCGACCTCGGGGGCGTACTTGTGGAAGCTGCGGTCGCTTTCATCCGCCTCAGCGACGAAGAAGTCGCCGTCGCCGTGGAGGGCGTTGGAGCCGGGGGCGTCCAGGTCGCCGCCGATCGCGTACGAGGGCTTCAGGCCCAGCGCGGACAGGGAGACCGCCAGCATCGAGGTGGTGGTGGTCTTGCCGTGGGTGCCGGCCACGGCGATCGGCCGCAGGCCGTTCATCAGGGCGGCCAGGGCGTCGGAGCGGTGCACGACCGGGATGCCCAGCTCGGCGGCGCGGGCCAGCTCCGGATTGTCCTCGCGGATGGCCGAGGACACGACCACGCAGCTCGCGTCGTCGGCGAGGTGGTCCGCCGCGTGCCCGATGTGCACGGTGGCGCCCAGCGCGCGCAGCGCCTCGGCGGTCGCGGACTCCTTGGCGTCGCTGCCCGCCACGGCGGCGCCGCGCTGGGCGAGGATCTTGGCGATGCCCGACATTCCGGCGCCGCCGATGCCGATGAAGTGCGGTCGGTCCATGGCGGTAGGAAGGCCGGGTGCCATGCGCTGTTCTCCCAGGGTGATCCGTGCGTGATCCGTTGACGGGCGCGCCCCCTCGGCGGGGGCGCGGCACCAGCCTATGCCTTGCTGTGGGAGAAGAGTTTCAGGACCGGTACGCCGACCTTGTGCCGGGCCCGGGAGGCCCAGTCCCGATGGAAGAACTCCTCCACGTAGTGGGGATCGGTCAGGACGATCACTTCGTCCGCCGCGATCTCCATGACCAGGGCCTTGAGCTCCTCCAGCGGGTGGTTCTCGATCAGCCGGCCCTCGGCCCTGGCGCCGGACGCGCGCAGGGCGGCGAGGGACACCTCCAGGGCCCGCTCCCCCACGCTCTGCGCCTCCCGCCCCTCCGGGGTCTCCCCCTCCCGTACGGCGTCGTCGAGCTCGCCGAGCGCGACGTCGTCGATGGCCCGCAGCAGCCGGTCGGCCTGATCGCCGCGCGGCTGGAGCAGCACGTGGAAGGCGACCTGCTCGTCCCCGTGCAAGGTCGTGACGAACTCCACGTCGGCGGACGTCAGGGCCTTCTCGATCATCAAAACGCTTGTGAACACCAGGCGCCCCTTCTCCTTCGAGGGCCCGTGGGCCCACCCTCCGTAGGCCGTACCGGACCCTGCGGAAACCATCCTGCCCCGCCATCGCACGGGTACTGCCGGATTCAGTGTGCCCGGCGCGGACTAAACGGAACGGAAGATTCCGCCGATTCCCGGATGTGCGGTAACGACCGAACGGCTGTCCGGTCGTCGCCGCCCACACCTGCCCGGGATCGCCCTAGTCACGCCGGTAGCGGCTGAAGAGGAAACCTTCCTCCTCCAGCAGGGACGCCAGTGCGAACCGCCGCGGGACCTCGACCGCCGGTCCGCCCGCGATCCGCTGCGCGTCCCCCGCGGCCATCATCGGGGAGACGGTCAGGCACAGCTCGTCGAGCACACCGGCCGCGACGAACTGGCCCAGCAGCCGCGGTCCGCCCTCGGTCAGCAGCCGGGTGTGCCCCAGCCCGGCGAGCGCCGCGACGGCACGGGCCGGGTCGACGCCGACGCCGTCACCGGCGATCACGACCCGGGCCCCGGCCTTCTCGGCGGCCGCGATCCGGTCGGGGGCCGCGGCGGCTCCGGTCAGGATCAGGGTGGGTACGAGGGGGGAGGTGAACAGCGGCAGGGAGAAGTCCAGCTCCAGGCTTGCGCTGACCACCGCGATCGCCGGCACGGGTGCCTGGCCGGCCGCCCGCCGCGCCTCGGCGAAGTCCGCCCGCGCGCGTGCCGGACGGTACCCCTCCTGGCGTACGGTCTCGGCGCCGGCGACCACCACGTCCGCCAGCGCGCGCAGGGTGCCGAAGATCCGCATGTCGGCCGCGCTGGAGATGGGCTGGGAGCGGCCGTCGTGCTGGGCGGCGCCGTCGAGGGTGGAGACCATGTTGGCCCGCAGCCACGCCCCCCGCCGCCCGTCCGGCTCGGGGTAGGCGTAGGCCGCGGCCAGCTCGGCGAGGCTCCACTCCCGGTCGGTACCGTCGAGGCCCGGGCCGGCTGTCTGATCGGTCACAGGGGCCACGGGGGGTGCAGGGAACAGGCGTCGCATGCCGTGCAGTGTTCCACGCCCCCACCCACCCGGCCGCCCGACCGCCCCAGCCGCGCAGCCACCCGGCCGCCCCAGCCCGCAGAGCCGCCCCACCGCGGCAGACGTGCCGCTCGCCCATCCGCGCAACCGCCACAGACACCCCAGCCCGCGCAGCCGCCACAGACACCCCAGCCCGCGCAGCCGCCTCAGACGCGCCGGCTCGCCCAGCCGCCGAGCCGCCCAGCCGTGGGGCTGTCCAGCCGCCCTAGCCGCGCCGCCGCCCAGCCGCAGAGCTGCCCTATCCGCGCCACCACCCAGCCCTCCCTACCGCGCAACCGTCCAGACGCGGAGCCGCCCAGCCTCCCCAGCTCACGCCGCCGCCCAGCCGCAGAGCTGCCCTATCCGCGCCACCACCCAGCCCTCCCTACCGCGCAACCGTCCAGACGCGGAGCCGCCCAGCCTCCCCAGCTCACGCCGCCGCCCAGCCGCAGAGCTGCCCTATCCGCGCCACCACCCAGCCTCCCTGCCGCGCAACCGTCCAGACGCGGAGCCGCCCAGCCTCCCCAGCTCACGCCGCCGCCCAGCCGCAGAGCTGCCCTATCCGCGCCACCACCCAGCCTCCCTGCCGCGCAACCGTCCAGACGCGGAGCCGCCCAGCCTCCCCAGCTCACGCCGCCGCCCAGCCGCCGCAGATGCCCCAGCCCGCCCAGCCGCGGAGCGCCCAGCCGCGCAACCGCGCAACCGCGCAACCGCGCAACCGCGCAACCGCGCAACCGCGGAGCTGCCCACAGCGCGCCCAGCCGGGCAACCGCGGGCAATCGTGCCGCCAGGGGCGGCACGGGTGGGCGCGGCGGCACCCCGCGACGCCGGGCCACGCCCCCCACCCCCGCTCCACAGCGACCCCGGACACCCACCCACCACCGGCCCACCGCCCCCACCTCCGCACCCCTCGCACAGTGACCCCGCACAGCGCCCCCGTACAGCGCCACAGCGACACCCGCCCCCGAGCAGGGCCTACCATGGACCCCCGTGTCCTCCTCCTCCCCCGCCCCCGGTTCCGCCCCCTCCGGCCACCCCCTCATAGCCGGGGCGGCGTCCGAGTCCGCCCCGCTGTCCCTGTGCGCCCGCGAGCCCCACGTCCCCGCGGACCGCCTGGTCGCCGAGATGGTGCCCCCGCCCCGCTTCGACTCGGTCCGCTTCGGCACGTACATCCCGGATCCGAACCAGCCCAGCCAGACCGAGGCCGTACGGGTCCTGGAGGGCTTCGCGGCCGGACTGGGCGAGGCCCCCGGCGCGGCGTCCGGCGGCAGGCGCGGGTTCTTCGGATTCGGCCGCGGCAGGACGCCGAAGCCCCCGGCCGGCCCCCGCGGCGTGTACCTCGACGGCGGCTACGGCGTCGGCAAGACACACCTGCTGGCCTCCCTGTGGCACGCCACCCCCGCCGAGCCCTCCCGCAAGGCCTTCGGCACCTTCGTGGAACTGACCAACCTCGTCGGCGCCCTCGGCTTCCAGCAGACCGTGCGGACCCTCTCCGGGCACCGCCTCCTGTGCATCGACGAGTTCGAACTGGACGACCCCGGCGACACCGTCCTCGTCTCCAGCCTGCTCGCCCGGCTCGTGGAGGCGGGCGTGGCGCTCGCCGCCACCTCCAACACGCTGCCCGGCAAGCTCGGCGAGGGCCGCTTCGCGGCGGCCGACTTCCTGCGCGAGATCCAGGGCCTGTCCGCCCACTTCCGCGCCCTGCGCATCGACGGCGAGGACTACCGCCACCGCGGTCTGCCCGAGGCCCCGGCGCCGTACTCCGACGACCGGGTGACCCGCGCGGCACAGGCCACCGAAGGTGCCTCCCTGGACGACTTCCCCGCCCTCCTCGACCACCTGGCCCGCGTCCACCCCAGCCGCTACGGCGCGCTGACCGACGGTCTCACCGCCGTGTGCCTGACCGGGGTGCGCCCGGTGCCGGACCAGTCGACGGCGCTGCGGCTGGTGGTGCTCGCGGACCGGCTCTACGACCGTGAGGTGCCCGTCCTGGCCTCCGGGCTGCCCTTCGACCGGCTCTTCAGCGAGGAGATGCTAAAGGGCGGGTACCGCAAGAAGTACTTCCGGGCGATCTCCCGGCTCACCGCGCTGGCCCGGGACGCGGCACGGCTCGTCGAGACCCCCTGACGGCGCCCCGGCGCAGGCCCTGACACAGGCCCGATGCCGGGCCTATCGTGACAGTAAGGGTGAAAACGGTCCTCCGGGTGAGGAGGTCGCCATGGTCCAGGAGCTTCTGACCGCGGTCGCCGCCGCCGGCAGCGCGGGTGTCCTCTACGTCGCCGCCGCGGCGCGGGTCGTCAGGCAGTACGAACGCGGGGTGGTCTTCCGGCTCGGACGGCTCGCGGGGGAGGCGCGCGGTCCCGGGTTCACGATGATCGTGCCGTTCGTCGACCGGTTGCAGAAGGTGAACCTCCAGATCGTCACGCTGCCGGTGCCCGCCCAGGAGGGCATCACCCGCGACAACGTCACCGTGCGGGTGGACGCGGTCGTCTACTTCAAGGTGGTCGACGCGGCCAATGCGCTGATCCGGGTCGAGGACTACCGGTTCGCCGTCTCGCAGATGGCCCAGACCTCGCTGCGCTCCATCATCGGCAAGAGCGACCTGGACGACCTGCTGTCCGACCGGGAGAAGCTGAACCAGGGGCTGGAGTTGATGATCGACAGTCCCGCGGTCGGCTGGGGCGTGCAGATCGACCGGGTCGAGATCAAGGACGTGTCCCTGCCGGACACCATGAAACGCTCGATGGCCCGCCAGGCCGAGGCCGACCGTGAGCGGCGCGCCCGGGTGATCAACGCCGATGCCGAACTTCAGGCGTCGAAGGTGCTCGCGGAGGCGGCCCGGGAGATGTCCGAGACGCCCGCGGCCCTGCAACTGCGGCTGCTCCAGACAGTGGTGGCGGTGGCCGCCGAGAAGAACTCCACCCTCGTACTGCCCTTCCCCGTGGAGTTGCTGCGCTTCCTGGAGCGGGCGCAGGAGCACCCGGTCGAGCAGCCCGTCGATCACCCGGTCGAGCGGTGACACGAGCGACACGCGTGGTTCCCGGGGCTCCTGGCAGGTGATAGACACGGCGGGGTCACAATCCTGTCCGCCAGCAGGAAGGTCACCGTCATGTCCGCAACTCGACGCCAGGTGCTCGCCCGTACCGGAGCCCTGGGCGCAGGCATCGCCTTCACCGGCGCCCTCTCCGAACTCTTCGCCGGCACCGCCGCCGCCCAGTCCATGGGCCACAGCGGCTACGGCCCCCTCGTCCCCGACCCCGACGGTCTGCTCGACCTGCCCAGGGGCTTCCGCTACCGCGTGCTGTCCCGCGAGGGCGACGAACTGCGCTCCGGTGAGGGCCCGGTGCCGTCCAACCACGACGGCATGTCGGCCTTCCCCGGCAGACACGGCCGCACCCACCTGGTCCGCAACCACGAGAACCGCGCCGACGGCCGCGTCCCGGTCCCCACCGTCAAGGGCCTGACGTACGACCCGGAGGGCAAGGGCGGCTGTACGGCGCTGGAGCTGGACTCCCGCAACCACGTCCTGTCCGAGCGGGTCGCGATCGCCGGCACGGCCGTCAACTGCGCGGGCGGGCCCACGCCCTGGCACACGTGGCTGACCTGCGAGGAGACCGAGGACCGGGCCGGCACCAACGGCTACACGAAGGACCACGGCTTCATCTTCGAGGTCGACCCGGTCGAACCGCACCGCACCGGCGCGGTGCCGCTGACCGCGATGGGCCGCTTCCAGCACGAGGCGATCGCCGTGGACCCGCGGCGCGGGGTCGTCTACGAGACGGAGGACGCCTTCGACCGGCCCTTCGGCCTGTTCTACCGCTTCCTGCCCGAGAAGCCGCTGGGCGGCCGGGGCTCGCTGCGGGCGGGCGGCCGGCTCCAGGCGATGCGGGTGCCCGGCGTGCCCGACCTGTCCTCGATCCAGGAGACGGGCGCGCACTTCGACGGCATCGAGTGGGTGGACGTGCCCGACCCGCTGGCAGCCGAGACGCCGATCCGTTTCCAGGACTTCGGCCGGGGCGGCATCACCCACGCGCAGAAGCTGGAAGGCTGCTACTGGGGCGGGCGCAGCGTGTACTTCGTGTCGTCCTTCGCGCACAGCGACGAGGGCTCGGCCGCCGACCACTACGGCCAGATCTGGCGCTACGACCCCGAGCGGCGCCGGCTCACCCTGGTGATCGTCTTCGGCCCGGACACCGACGTGCAGCTGCCCGGCGAGTCCCCGGACAACATCTGCCTCGCCCCCAGCGGCGGCCTCATGGTCTGCGAGGACGGCAACGGAGCGCAGCACGTCTTCGGTGTGACCCGGCGCGGCGAGGTGTACGCGATGGCACGCGGCGCCCAGAACATCGGGACGGAGGAGGAGCCGGAGTGGGGTGAATTCGCCGGCGTCACCTTCTCCCCCGACGGCGACACGATGTACGTCAACTGCTACACGCCGGGCACCACCTTCGCGGTGACCGGCCCCTGGCGCGGGTAGCGGCGGGGCACAGGCGGGGCGCTCCGTCCGGTCACTGAAGCCGCCACCCCAGGGTACCCGGGCCGCATGACTCAGAACGTGCAGGTCAACGGCTCGTACTGGCTTCAGACGGCACCGGGCGGCGCGCCCCGCCCCGCGCTCGGCGAGGATCTCGACGTGGACGTCGCCGTGATCGGCGCCGGCGTCGCGGGGCTCAGCACGGCCTGGGAGCTGGCGCGGGCCGGGCGGAGCGTGGCGGTCCTGGAGGCCGGGCGGGTCGCCGCCGGCGTCACCGGGTACACCAGCGCCAAGCTGACCGTCCAGCACACCCTGGTCTACGACAGGCTGCGCCGCACCCGCGGCCCCGAGGGCGCCCGGCTGTACGCCCGCTCGCAGTCCGAGGCGGTCGAGCGCGCCGCCGGGATCGTCGCCGAGCTGGACATCGACTGCGAGTGGGAGACCCGCGACGCGTACACGTACGTCCGCGACCCGGGCCGCGTCGACGAGGTGCGGGCCGAGGCGGCCGCCGCGAAGGAGGCGGGGCTGCCGGCGTCCTTCGTGACGGAGACCGGGCTGCCGTTCCCGGTGGCGGGCGCGGTGAAGGTGACCGGGCAGGCGCAGTTCCACCCCCTCAAGTACCTGCGGGCGCTCGCCGCGGACCTGGAGGCGCACGGCGGGCGGATCTTCGAGGACACCACCGTCCAGGGTCTGGACGAGGGCGAGCCCTGCCGGGTGAGGACGGCGGCGGGGGCGACGGTCACCGCCCGGGACGTCGTGGTCGCCACCCACTACCCGATCTTCGACCGTGCCCTGCTCTTCGCCCGCCTCTCCCCGCGCCGCGAGCTGGTCGTCGCCGGGACCGTCGGGGCGGACCGCGACGTGGACGGCATGTACATCACGCCGGAGGAGAACACCCGCTCGGTGCGCACGGCGCCCCTGGACGACGCGGGCCGCCGCCTGCTCCTCGTCACCGGGGAGCACTTCACGCCGGGCACGGGCGACACCCGCGAGCGCTTCGCGACCCTGGCCGCGTGGGCGGACGAGCACTTCCCCGGCGTCGAGCGCACCCATGCCTGGGCCACGCAGGACATCGACCCCACCGACACCGTGGCGATGGCGGGCCCGCTGCACCCGGGCGCGCACCACACGTACGTCGCCACCGGCTTCGGCGGCTGGGGGCTGAGCGGCGGCATCATGGCGGGCCGGCTGCTGACCGCGCAGATCACCGGCGAGGAGTGCGCGTGGAGCGGGCTGTACGACCCGCGCCGGCTGCGCACGGCGGTGCGCGAGGCGCCGGCGCTGCTCAAGACGCAGGCCGAGGTGGCCTGGCACTTCGTCGGCGACCGGCTGCGGCCCACCCCGCCGGTGGAGGCACTGCCGCCGGGCGAGGGCGCGGTGGTCCGGGCGGGCGGTGACCGGCTGGCGGTCTACCGGGACGAGGAGGGCACCCTGCACGCCGTCTCGGCGCGCTGCACCCACCTGGGCTGCCTGGTCGACTTCAACGCTGCCGAGCGTGCCTGGGAGTGCCCCTGCCACGGCTCCCGCTTCGACACGGACGGCAAGGTGATCGAGGGTCCGGCGACGAAGCCGCTGGAGCAGCGGGACATCTGACCCCGGGGGTCTGAGCCGGGTGGGTGACCGGGTCGGCACGTCGACCCACATAGTCATACGAACCGAACATCTCACTTCTACGTTCGTGCGGTGATCAGTCTCGTACGACGTACCACCGCACTCTGCGTCCTCGGCGCCGCCCTCGCCGCCTGCGGCACCCCCGACGCCGGCCAGACCCCCCGTCCCGCACCCTCGGCCCCCGCCCCCTCCTCCCCGTCTCCCTCCCGGACGCCCACCCTCGCCCCGGGCCCCGCGGGCCTCACCCCCGTCTTCGAGCACGGGCCCCGCACCGACGGCGCGAAGGACGGCAGGAAGAACGGCAAAACGGTCGCCCTCACCTTCGACGCCGACATGACCGCCGACCAGGGACCGCGGGCGGCGTCGGGCGAACGGTTCGACAACCCGCAACTGATCGCGACGCTGCGGAGGCTGAAGGTGCCGGCCACGGTCTTCATGACCGGCCGCTGGGCCGAGGAGTACCCGGACCAGGCCCGCTCCCTCGGCCGGGACCCGCGGTTCGAGATCGCCAACCACTCCTACAGCCACTACGCCTACACCGACGACTGCTACGGCCTGCCGACGGTCTCCAAGGACGACATGCGCGCCGACCTGGAGCGCGCGTACGCCGCCTTCGAGAAGGCCGGGGTGCCGAACCCGATGCCGTACTTCCGCTTCCCCGGCGGCTGTTACGACAAGGCGGCCCTCAAGGAGCTGTCGGCGACGGGTGTCACCGCCGTGCAGTGGGACGTGGTGAGCGGGGACGCGTTCGCGACGGACGCCGACGCGGTGACCCGGCAGGTCCTCGACGGGGTGCGGCCGGGGTCGGTCGTCGTCATGCACTGCACGCGCAGCGCCGCCCCGGTGACCGAGGAGGTGGTGCGGGCGGTCGTGCCCGAGCTGCGCCGCCGGGGCTACCGCTTCGTCAAGGTCTCCGAACTGATCGGCGCCGCGAACGGGCGCGGCTGACGTCCCGCGCCGACGTCCTACGCTGGAGACATGACCAGCGACCACGACCAAGGCCCGGACGGCTCCGGCTCCGGCTGCGAGCCCGGCGGCTACTCCCTGATCGACTCGGCGCCCCGGCCGCCCAGGGCCGACGGCCCGCCGTACGCGGACTGTGTCGTGTGCCGGGAGCCGACGGAGTACCCGGAGTCGTTCAAGGGGATCACGCTCTGCCCGGTCTGCGAGTGGCAGGAGGCCCAGCGGACCGCCTGTTCAGGCTGACGTCCTGCGCGAGCTGAGCGCACAGGCCGCGGCGGTCGCGGCCGCGGCGACGACCGCCGCCCCGGCCAGCGGCAGCAGCGGCAGCGGGACCGCGCCCGACTTCGACCCGGTGACCAGGCCGCTGACCGCCGCCCGTGCCGGGGACCCCGACGCCACCAGCGCCAGCAGGGCCGCCAGCAGCAGGGCGGGCACCGCGCGGCCGGGCGAGCGCAGCACCGGCCAGGCGGTGAGCGCGCCGACGGCGGTGCCGAGCAGGGCGCACACCAGCGCGGCGAGCAGTCCGGCGCCGCCGGCGGGGAGCAGCGGTACGCGTGTGCCGTGACCGGTGCTGACCGGGTCGCTGATCAGCGTCACGACGACGGTCGCCACCGCGCCGAGGACGGTCGCGGCGGCCAGCGCCACGAGCACGGAGGCCAGATGGGCCCGCGCGGGACCGCGGGCCGCGGACACGCACCCCCGCGCGGCGGACGGCTCACCGGTGACACAGACCCGGACCAGCCAGGCCGCGACGGGCAGCAGCACGGCCGCCGCCCAGCCCAGCGAGTCGAGCACCGGCTGCCCTCCCTGTACACCGACGCCGAGCGCGGCGGCGTACAGGACGACGGGCGGCAGCCAGCGCTGGGAGCGCAGCAGGAGGGCCGCCTGGTAGCGCAGGAGAGCGGTCACCGGGGGTCCTCCGGGGCGTGCACGCTCACCACGTGCCAGGGCGGACGGGCGGTCAGGAGCGTGCGCAGCAGGACGTCGGAGTGCGAGGCGGGGACGCCGATCGTGTGGGACCCGGAGCCGGTCTCCTCCGTAGAGGCCGCCACCCGGTGTGCGTCGGCGGGCAGGGCGGCGCCCGGCGGCCCCTGCACCCGGACGACGACCCGCGGTCCGGCGGCCACCGGGGCGGGACCGGTACGGCGGTGCAGCGTGCCGTCGCGCACGGTGTACACGGCGTCGGGCGCCCCGGCCAGGCGGCCCGGATCGTGGTCGACGAAGACCGCGGCACCGCCCGCCGCCACGCGCTCGGCGACCGCCCGTTCCAGCTCCCCCCGCGCGCCCGCGTCGAGCCCGGTCCATGCCTCGTCGAGGACCAGCAGCTCCGGCTCGGCGAGCAGCGCCTGTGCCACCGCCACCTTCTGGCTGCCGCCCTTGGACAGCCGGGAGAGCCGGGTGCCGGCGTACCCGGCGGCCCCCAGCCGCTCCAGCCACTGCCCCGCCGCACGGGCCGCCGCACGGGCCGCCGCACGGCGGGACAGCCCGTGGACGGTGCCGAGGTGGGTGAGGTACCCGGCGGCGGTGAAGGGCAGGGCGGGCGGGAAGCGTTCGGGGACGTAGGCGGTACGGGGGCGGCCGGTGACCCGGCCCTCGGTGGGGGCGTCGATCCCGGCGAGCAGCCGCAGCAGCGTGGACTTGCCGGTGCCGTTGGTGCCCTCGACGCGGACGAGGGTGCCGGGCGGCACGCCGAGGTCGACGCCGCGCAGCACCCAGGGACCGCGGATGCCGTACCGGCGTCCCACGCCGTCCAGCCGTAGCTCGCGTTGCATGGGGCCCATCCTCTCTCGGGCGGGAGGCCCGACGGCCCCGGGCGGGCGACTTGGCAGACTGTAGGGCGTGAGCAACGACCCGACGACGCCCGTCCCCGCCTCCGTCCCAGCCGCGGCCCCGGCCGCGGCGCCGGCCCCCGACAGTCCCTTCCGCGCCGAGCCCGGCGACCGCGACCTCGCGCCGCAGTTCGTGCTCCCGCTCGTCGTGCGCATCGAGCGGGCGGCGCCGCCACCCCGTACCGACGCGCTGGAGACCGCGGCGCGCGCGGTGCTGGTGATGCTCGGCGACGAGCGGTCGACCGGTGACGGCGCGTGGGCGCGGGCGATGCGGGACTGGCAGGACGCGCGCATCCGCAAGGTCGTACGCCGGGCCCGGGGCGCGGAGTGGCGGCGGGCCGAGGCGCTGCCCGGCATCACGGTCACCGGCAAGAACGCCGAGGTGCGGGTCTTCCCGCCGGTCCCGCTGGACGGCTGGCCCAAGGACCTGGCCCGCCTCCAGGTCTCCGGCACCGACCTCGACGACCCCGAGCCGCCGGCCGCCGCCGACCCCGCCGCGCCGGTGCTCTGGATGAACCCCGACCTGGACATGTCGGCGGGCAAGGCGATGGCCCAGGCCGGCCACGGGGCGCAGCTCGCCTGGTGGGCGCTGTCCGACGGCGAGCGGTCGGCGTGGCGCGAGGCGGGCTTCCCGCTGTCGGTACGCACCGCGGACCCGGCCCGCTGGGGCGGCCTCACCACCGGCGGCCTGCCGGTGGTGCGCGACGCCGGCTTCACGGAGATCGCGCCGGGCTCGTGCACGGTGGTCGCGGACCATCCGGCGCTGCGGCGGTAGGAACCTCAGATGTTGCTCTGAACAAGCCCCGCCCGTGGTTCGGCCCGGGCCGGGCGGGCGATATCCCCGGCATGTGAGCGGCGAAGGGGGACGCGATCATGGAGCGAACGGCGCGACTGGGCACCGGAATCGGATGGCGGCCGGAGATCGCGGACGCCGTCGAGCGGATGCCCGGCATCGACTGGGTCGAGGCGGTGTCCGAGAACCTGTGTCCCGGGCATCTGCCCGACTCGCTGCTGCGGCTGCGCGAGCGCGGGGTCACCGTCGTACCGCACGGGGTCTCCCTCGGGCTCGGCGGCGCGGAGCGGCCGGACGCGGGGCGGCTGGCGGCGCTGGCCGAGCGGGCGGAGGTCCTGGGGGCGCCGCTGGTCACCGAGCACATCGCGTTCGTCCGGGCGGGCGGCGCGCTGACCGCCTCACCGGCGCTGGAGGCGGGGCACCTGCTGCCCGTGCCGCGCACCCGTGACGCCCTCGACGTGCTGTGCGAGAACGTGCGCATCGCGCAGGACGCGCTGCCCGTGCCGCTCGCCGTGGAGAACATCGCGGCGCTCGTCGCCTGGCCGGACGAGGAGCTGACGGAGGGGCAGTTCCTGTACGAGCTGGCCGACCGGACGGGGGTGCGGCTGCTGATCGACGTGGCCAATCTGCACACCAACCACGTCAACCTCGGCGCGGACCCGGCCGAGGCGCTCGCCGAACTCCCCCTGGAGGCCCTCGCCTACGTCCATGTCGCGGGCGGCTTCGAGCGGGACGGCGTCTGGCACGACAGCCACGCCCACCCCGTCGCGCAGCCGGTGCTCGACATCCTGACCGACCTCGCCTCGCGTGTCGCACCGCCGGGTGTCCTGCTGGAGCGGGACGAGAACTTCCCCGACGGCGACGGGCTGAGCGGTGAGGTGGAGGCGATCCGCACCGCCGTCGCGAAGGGGCGGGCGGGGAGCCCCGGGGCCGTGACGGGCGGGGCGGCGCCGCGCACCTCGGGCGCCGGGTCCGGGTC
Source organism: Streptomyces coelicoflavus (assembly GCF_045041415.1). Classification (NCBI taxonomy): domain Bacteria; kingdom Bacillati; phylum Actinomycetota; class Actinomycetes; order Kitasatosporales; family Streptomycetaceae; genus Streptomyces; species Streptomyces coelicoflavus. Next base: position 1,634,585 of record NZ_CP108218.1, read on the forward strand.
CGGGTCCCGGCCCCGGTCAGGTTCAGGTTCCGGTTCCACCGGCGACGCCGTACGGCAGCGGCTCGGGCTCGCGCAGGCCGCGCTGCTGTCGGCGCTGGTCGCGGGGACGCCGGTGCCCGAGGGGTTCGACCGGGTGCGGCTGGGGGTGCAGGCGCGGGCGCTCGCCGGGAAGCGGGCCGACGTGGTCGGGAAGGTCGCGCCGGAGCTGCCGGTGATCCTGGGCGCGGGGTACCGGCCGGCCTTCCTCGCCTACGCGCAGGGGTCCCCGCTGACCGGCGGCTACCGGCGGGACGCCCTCGACTTCGCCGCGCACGTGCTGCGGACGGCGCCGGGGGACGAGGATCCGGCCGTGCGGAGGGCGTTGCGGGAGTGGTGGCTGGACCGGTCGGGGCCGGTGCCGCGCTCCAGGCGCCCCGGGGCCCGGCTGGCCCGTGCGACCAGGCGGGTTCTGCTGCGCCGCTGAACCGGGGGACGCCTCGGGGACATCACCAAACGGAACGTCACATACCCACAACACCGCGTCCCGGAATGTGAACAGGGCGTGGCGCCGGCGAAAGCCTTGGCATAGATATACGGCATGTTCTGGGTCCTTTTCCTCCTGTCGGCCTGGGCCGTCGCCGGCCTCGCCTGTCTGCGGCTGTGCCTGGCCGCCGTACGCGCGGCCGCCGTCGGCCCGCGCGCCGCGGCTCCCGAGCACACGCTGACCCTGTACGAGGCGGCGTTCCTGTCCGGCGGCCCGCGACGGGTGGCCGACCTGACCCTCGTCTCCATGGCACGCCAGCGGCGGCTGCTGCTCGCGCACACCGGCTGGGCGACGGTCGTGGACCCGTGCGGCCGGGACGACATGGAGCGGTCGGTCATCGGGGCGATAGGCCCCGGGGGGGCAGTCCCGGATAGCACCGGTACGGGCCGCCGCGGCCGCCGCCGACGCGGTACGGGGCCTGGCCGACCGGCTGGTCGGCGCGGGCCTCGCCGTACCCGACGGCGGCACCGGCGGTGTCATGGCCGGGGTGCGGCGGGTGCGGGTCGCCGCGGTGGCCGTGTGCGCGCTCGGCCTGGCAGCCCTGGCGCTGCCGCTGCCCGCCACCGAGCCGCGCCCGCTCATCGCTCTCTGGTTCGCGCTGCCGCTCGCCCTGACGCTCGGGTGCCTCGCCATCACGCGCATGGAGATCCACCCGCAGGCGCGCTGGGCCTCCCCGGCCGGGCAACGGCTGGTCGGGGCCCTCGTCCGGCAGGCGGACGGCACGGCGGACGACCGGACCTTCCTCACCTCGGTCGCCGTGCGGGGCGTGCACGCGATCGGCGAGCCGGACCTGCGGGCGGCCTTCGCCCATCGCGAGAAGTACGCCGCGGACCACTGGGAGCGCCGGGCCTGACGCGCCGGGGGCGTGCGGGGGCACTCGTCGGCGACACCCGCGGGCGGTGCTTGCCCCGCCCGGCCGCCGCACCAAACATCCCTTGTGTCACACCGTGCACCGAAGGGATACGCGATGCGAGCTGCCGCCCTCTACTCGGCCGCCGGGTCCTTGCTGCTGACCACTCTCGCCGCCGTACCGGCGGAGGCCGCCCCGGTCTCCGCGGCCGGGCCCGGGTCCGCCGAGGCGAGCGGGACCGCCGTGGCCGCCCGGCGCGCGGCGGCGGCCGGGATCGAGTTCGGGGCGTGCCCGAGGGCGGAGGAGCTGCCGGACGGCATCCGCTGCGGCACGGTGTCCGTGCCCCTGGACTACGCCCACCCCGACGGGAAGCACATCCGGCTCACCGTCAGCCGAGTACGGGCCACCCACAAGGACCCCGACGGCGGCGAACGCCGGGTGGACGGACAGGGGGCCCTCCTCTACAACCCGGGCGGCCCCGGCGCCTCCGGGCTGTACTTCCCGCTGGTCGGCATGGTGCCCGAGTGGAAGCGGATCGCCGCCGCCTACGACCTCGTCGGCTACGCCCCGCGCGGCGTCGCGCCCTCCGCGCCGCTGTCCTGCCAGGACCCCGGCGACTTCTTCAAGGGGCCGCGCCCCGCGCCGACGCGGCCTTCGGACGCGTACAAGGAGCAGCGGGCCGCCGAGGCCGAAGCGTACGCGCGCGACTGCGCGGAACGGGGCGGCGACGCGCTGCGGCACTACCACTCGCTCAACAACGCCCGTGACCTGGAGGTCGTCCGCGCCGCGCTGGGCGAGCGGCGGCTCACCTTCATGGGCGCGTCGTACGGCACCTACCTCGGCGCGCTGTACGCCGAGCTGTTCCCCTCGCACGTACGGCGGATGGTGTTCGACGCGGTGGTGAACCCGGACCCGGAACAGGTCTGGTACCGGAACAACCTGGAGCAGTCGGAGGCGTTCGAGGACCGCTGGGACGACTTCAAGGAGTGGGTCGCCGGGCACGACGCCGTGTACGGGCTCGGGGACACGGCGCGGCAGGTGCAGGACGCCTACGAGGAGGCGAGCGCACGGCTGGCGGCGGAACCGGCGGGCGGGACGGTGGGGCCCGCGCAGTTGCAGGGCGCGATGCTGAAGGCCGGGTACTACGACGACTACTGGCCGCACCGCGCCGAGGCGCTGTCGGCGTATCTGAAGGGCGACCCGCAGCCGCTGGTCGACCAGGCGGGGACGCGGACCGAGGAGGGCGCCGTCGCGGCGGAGAACTCCAACGCCGTGTACACGGCCGTCGAGTGCAACGACGCGTCCTGGCCGGCCGACTTCGAGGTCTGGGACCGGGACAACACCCGGCTGGCCCGCAGGGCGCCGTTCGAGACGTGGGACAACGTGTGGACCAACCTGCCGTGCGCCTACTGGCAGGTGCCCCGGCAGCAGCCCCTCGATGTGCGCACCGCGCCGGGTGAGCTGCCGCCGACGCTGGTCCTGGCCGCCGAACGGGACGCGGCGACGCCGTACGAGGGCGCGCTGGAGCTGCGGCGGCGGCTGTCGGGCTCGGTGCTGGTGACCGAGCGGGACGCCGGGACGCACGGCATCGCGGGCGGGCCGAACGACTGCGTCAACGGCCACCTGGAGGCGTACCTGCTCGACGGCCGCCTCCCGGCGCGGGACACGTCGTGCGCCCCGCGCCCGGAACCGGAGCCCAGGCGGGCCGCGGCACCGCAGGCCTGACTAGGCCAGTCCGGCGACCAGCTCGCCGATGTCCTTCCGGCGCCCGGTGAAGAACGGGATCTCCTCGCGGACGTGGCGGCGGGCCTCGGAGCCGCGCAGGTGGCGCATGAGGTCGACGATGCGGTGCAGCTCGTCGGCCTCGAAGGCGAGGATCCACTCGTAGTCGCCCAGCGAGAAGGAGGCGACCGTGTTGGCGCGGACGTCCGGGTAGCCGCGGGCCATCTTGCCGTGGTCGGCGAGCATGCGGCGGCGGTCCTCGTCGGGCAGCAGGTACCAGTCGTACGAGCGCACGAACGGGTAGACGCTGATGTAGTTGCGCGGCGTCTCGTCGGCCAGGAAGGCCGGGATGTGCGAGCGGTTGAACTCGGCGGGGCGGTGCAGCGCCATGTTCGACCAGACCGGCTCCAGCGCACGGCCGAGCTTCGTGCGGCGGAAGAGGTTGTACGCCTCCTGGAGCTGGTCGGCGGTCTCGGCGTGCCACCAGATCATCAGATCGGCGTCCGCGCGCAGACCGGACAGGTCGTAGGTGCCGCGGATCGTCACGTCCTTCGCGGCGAGCTGGTCGAACAGCTCCTGGACCTCGTCGGCGTACCCGGCGCGGTCCTCGGGGAGGCCGTCCTTGAGCTTGAACACGGACCAGAGGGTGTAGCGGATGACCTCGTTGAGGTCCTTGGCCAGCTTGCCCTTGTTCGGGATCCGCTCGGCGGCGGGGGTGGAGGCGTCGTCACTCATGGCCCTATTCTCCCGCTCCGCCGTGCAGACTCTGCACCGGGTGGGCCGTGAGCTCCTCCACACCGGCGAGGTCGCCCCGGATCTGGTCGGCGGCGGCGTACGCGCTCGCGATGCTGGCCGGGATCCCGACGCCGTCGTACGCCGCGCCGCACACCGCGAGGCCGGGGAGTTTCGCGACGTGCTCGCGGACGCGGGCCACGCGCGCGTGGTGGCCGACGGGGTACTGCGGCAGGCCGTCCCGCCAGCGGGTGACGCGGGTGGCGACCGGCGCGGCGGTCAGGCCGGTGGCCTCGCCCAGGTCGTGCCGGGAGACGGCGACGAGGCCCGCGTCGTCGCGGCCGAGGATCTCCGTGTCGCCGTACCGGCCCACCGAGGTGCGCAGGACCACCAGGTCCGGGTCCTCGTCGGCGATCCAGCCCCACTTGCGGGAGGCGAAGGTGGACGCCTTGATGGTGTGCCCGTCGACCGGCGGTACGAGGAAGCCGCTGCCCTCGGGGAGCGCGGCGGCGTCCGAGCGGCGGTAGGCGAGGGTGATCAGGGCCATCGAGGCGTACTCCACCGCGGACAGCTCGGCCGCGGCGGCGGGCGCCTCGGCGCGCAGCAGCTCGGCGGCGGGACCGGCCGGGACGGCGACGACGACCGCGCCGGCGTGCAGCACCCGGTCGCCGGCGACGATCCGCCAGCCGTCGGACGCGGTGCGGCGCAGCTCGGTGACGGGCGCGTGGGTGACGATCTCGCCGCCGCGCGCGCGGACCGACTCGGCGACGGCGGGCGGGAGGGTGCCGATGCCGCCCTCGATGCCCATGAACACCGGGCCGCTCGGCGGTGAGGTGGCCGTGCGGCCCTGGAGGGCTCGGACCGCCTCGGTGAGGGAGGTGTGGGTGCGGGCGGCTTCGAAGAGCTGAGGCACGGCCGAGCGCAGCGAGATGCGGTAGGCGTCGCCCGCGTAGACGCCGCCCAGGAGCGGCTCGACGAGGCGGTCGACGACCTCGCGGCCCAGGCGCGCGGCGACGTACTCCCCCACGGCCACGTCGTCGCCGACCTCGGTGCGGGGCAGTTCGGCGTCGCGCTCGATGCGGGCGAGCCCTTCCTCGGAGAGCACGCCGGACAGGGCGGCGGCGGTGCCGGGGACGCCCATGACGTGGCCCTTGGGCATGGGGCGCAGGGCACCGCGGGTCCACAGGGAGGCGGTCGCGGTGGACGGCGGCTGGAGGCGGTCGGCGAGTCCGGCCGCGCGGGCCAGACCGACGGCCTCGGGGCGGCGGGCCAGCATCGACTCGGCCCCGAGGTCGACGCGTACGCCGGCGATCTCGCCGGGCAGCAGCTTGCCGCCGACGCGGTCGGACGCCTCCAGGACGGTCACCCGGGCGCCGGCCTCCAGGAGGCGGTGGGCGGCGGCCAGTCCGGCGATGCCGGCTCCTACGACGACTACGTGTCCGGGCCCCTGCTCCGGGGGGAACTCACCCGCCGGGGTCTCACTTGCGCTCATGACCCCAGCGTCTCAGACGCCACCGACACCGCCCCGGGGCCGGACGGCCCCGGCCCCGGGCCCACAGGTCCCGCGCGCCCCGTTCCCTCGTCCGGCGCCGGTCCCGTCGCGAGTCCGGCCGCGAGTCCGGCCGCGAGTCCGGACCGTGATCTCTTCGGGACCGTTCCGCGCCGTCGCACGAGCCTCCGCGCGCGTCGTAGAGGCAACAGCCGCTACGACCCCGGGGGGTACCCACGATGCAGGCACGACGAGCGACCACGAGAAGGTCCGCGCCGCCCGCGCGGGCCCTGGCCGGCCTGCTGCTGGTCACGGCGCTCGCCCTCACCGGATGCAGCGCCTCGGACGCCGGCTCCGACGCGGGCGGCAAGGCCGCCGCGCCGCAGCGGGGCTCGCAGGCGGAGGGCTCGCAGGCCGACGGCAAGGCAGGCGCGGCCGGTGAGGCCGGGTCCGACCGTGCCGGGGAGAGCGCGCCGACCGAGGTCGCCCCGGCCCACCTCATCCGCACCGTCTCCCTGAGCGTCCAGGTCAAGGACACGTCCAAGGCACTCGACGCGGCCCGCACCGCGACCGAGAACGCCGGCGGTTACGTCGGTGACGAGAACACCACCCGGGACGCCGAGGGCCACGAGCGGACCGAGGTGACGCTCCGCGTGCCGGTGGAGCGTTACGAGGACGTCCTCGACGAGTTGGAGGGCGCCGGGAAGCTGCTGCGGCGCGAGGCGAAGGCCGAGGACGTCACCGACCAGGTGGTGGACGTGGACAGCCGCGTCAAGTCGCAGCGCGCCAGCGTGGCCCGCGTCCGCGAGCTGATGGACCGGGCGACGGAGCTGGACGACGTGGTGACCCTGGAGGGCGAGCTGAGCACCCGTCAGGCGGAGCTGGAGGCGCTGCTCGCCCGGCAGGCCTCCCTGAAGGACCGCACGAGCCTGGCCACCGTCACCCTCTCCCTGTCGGAGACGCCGGTGAAGCACGTCGAGAAGAAGGAGGAGGACGAGGACCCCGGGTTCCTGGACGCGCTGGCCGGCGGCTGGGACGCCTTCGTGACGATGCTGCGCTGGCTGGCGGTGGTGCTCGGCGCGGTACTGCCGTTCGCGATGGTGGCGGCGCTGCTCGCGCTGCTGTGGCTGCGGGTCGTACGCCCCCGGCTGCCGCGCCGTCCGCAGGCGCCGAGCGGCCAGGAACCCGCGGCGCGGGACTGAAGGATCCCGCCCACGTAGCGTGTTCGCATGAACATGAGCGCTGGCGGCGGGACGAGGGAACGGCTGGTCGTGATCGGCGGCGACGCCGCGGGGATGTCCGCGGCGTCGCAGGCGCGTCGGCTGAAGGGCCCGGACGAGCTGGAGATCGTGGCGTTCGAACGCGGTCACTTCAGCTCGTTCTCGGCGTGCGGCATCCCGTACTGGGTCGGCGGCGACGTCACCGAACGGGACGCGCTGATCGCGCGCACGCCCGAGGAGCACCGCGCCCGGGACATCGACCTCAGGATGCGCACCGAGGTCACGGAGATCGACGTGGCCGGCCGGCGGGTACGCGCGCGTGACGTCGATTCCGGGGCCGAGTCCTGGACGTCGTACGACAAGCTGGTGATCGGGACCGGGGCGCGGCCGGTCCGGCCCGAGCTGCCGGGCGTCGACGCGCCCGGTGTGCACGGGGTGCAGACCCTGGACGACGGGCAGGCGCTGCTCGACACGCTGGCCCGCACGCGTGGCCGTCGCGCGGTGGTCGTCGGCGCCGGGTACATCGGCGTGGAGATGGCCGAGGCGCTGATCAACCGCGGCTACGAGGTGACGGTCGTCAACCGCGGCCGGGAGCCGATGGCCACGCTCGACCCGGACATGGGCCGCATGGTGCGCACGGCCATGGAGGGTCTGGGCATCACCATGGTGAACGGCGCCGAGGTCACCGAGGTGCTGACCGGGGACGACGGCCGGGTCCGGGCGGTGGCGACCAAGGACGCCGAGTTCCCGGCGGACGTGGTGGTGCTCGGCATCGGGGTCCGTCCCGAGACGGGGCTCGCCGCGGCGGCGGGGCTGCCGCTCGGCGCGCACGGCGGGCTGCTGACGGACCTGGCGATGCGGGTGCGCGGCCACGGGAACATCTGGGCGGGCGGCGACTGCGTGGAGGTGCTCGACCTGGTCTCCGGGCAGGAGCGGCACATCCCGCTGGGTACGCACGCCAACAAGCACGGGCAGGTCATCGGCACCAACGCCGGCGGCGGCTACGCCACCTTCCCGGGCGTGGTCGGTACGGCGGTCAGCAAGGTGTGCGACCTGGAGATCGCGCGGACCGGCCTCAGGGAGAAGGACGCGCTGCGGGCGGGGCTGCGGTTCGTGACGGCGACCATCGAGTCCACCAGCCGCGCGGGCTACTACCCGAACGCCTCCCCGATGACGGTGAAGATGCTGGCGGAGCGGCGCACCGGGCGGCTGCTCGGCGTGCAGATCGTCGGCCGTGAGGGCGCGGGCAAGCGGGTCGACATCGCCGCGGTGGCCCTCACGGCCGGGATGACGGTCGAGCAGATGACCGCCCTGGACCTCGGTTACGCACCGCCCTTCTCCCCGGTGTGGGACCCGGTGCTGGTGGCCGCCCGCAAGACGGTGCGGGCGGTCGAGCAGCAGCGCTGAGCGACGGAGCCGGGCGACCGCGCCGCGCGGGGCGCCGGGGCTACGCCGTTCCGTTGATCCGGTCGATGGCCTGCCGCGCCTGCTCGGCCGGGGGCCGGGCCGGCAGGGAGGACACCGAGGCCGGCGCGGTCGCCGGCACCGGGGAGCCCACCGCGGGCGGCTGCTCGCCGGCCGGCCTGGCGTGTGTCGCGGCCCGCGTGGAGCGCAGCCGGTGGCTCACCGCCTCGTCCAGTGTCACCGGCCGCTGTGTCTGCGCGGCCAGCCGCCCCGCCTCCTGGCCGAGCCGGGCGACGTCCTCCCAGGGCAGCCGGAGCACGAGGGCGACCTCGGCCTCGCCGTCGGGCAGGGCGTGCAGCGCGGGAGCCGGTGTGACCCGTTCGTTCATCGCCTGTTTCCTCACGTCGTCCCCGCGCCCCGCCTTCCCCGGGTCACGGGCGGTTGAGAGGGCATACGTACACACGGACGGGGGCGTTCAACGGGCGAACCGGTTCACCGTCCGCCGGGCGGGCAGAAGTGTCCCGTGGTCATCCCCGTCCATGACGTGAACCCGGCGCGCCGCACCCCGTGGGTGACGTACGCCCTGATCCTCGCGAACGTCCTGGTGTTCCTGTTCACCCCCGGCATGACCGGGTCGGCGACGGGCGACGGCAGCCTCGCGCAGATGTGCGACCTCCAGGCGTTCCTGGACCACTGGGCGGCGGTACCGCAGGAGCTGCTCCAGCACCGGATGCCGCGCCTGGTGCCCACGGGCGCCGTCGGGGTCGGCCCGCAGGGGCCGGGCTGCGTGGTCGCGCCGCCCGGCTACGACAAGTCGCCGGAGCTGAGCGTCCTGACGGCGATGTTCCTGCACGGCGGCTGGCTGCACCTGCTGGGCAACATGCTGTTCCTGTGGATCTTCGGCAACAACGTCGAGGACCGGATGGGCCACCTCCCCTTCCTGCTCTTCTACGGCGTCTGCGGCTACGCGGCGACCTACGGCTTCGCCCTCCTCAACTCCGGCTCGGGCGCCCCGCTGATCGGCGCGTCGGGCGCGATCGCCGGGGTGCTCGGCGCCTATCTGGTGCTGTATCCGAGGGCCCGCGTCTGGGTCTTGGTGCCCTTCCTGATCTTCCTGCCGCTGCGGCTGCCGGCCTGGCTGGTGCTCGGCTTCTGGTTCGGGCTCCAGGCGGTCTACTCCTCCGGCGGGGCCGTGTCCGACGCGGGCACGGTGGCGTACGTGGCCCACGTCGTCGGCTTCGTCGTCGGCATGCTGATCGCCTGGCCGCTGCGGCGGGGCACCCCTCCCCCGCCCGAGCCGCGCGGGCTGCTGTTCGGCAGGCGGGCGCGGCCCGGGTGGTGAGTGGCGGGCACGGTGGGCCCCGTACGGTCAGGCCGGGGTCGCCTCGCTCCTCGCCACGGGGGCGGCCGGGGCGGTCCAGCGGATGCGGGTGCCGCACAGCGCGACGGCGCCCGCCGAGGCGGCCACGGCGCCCATGCCCCAGGCCAGGCTGCTCGCACCGGCGATGAAGCCGATGAGCGGCGGTCCGGCCAGCAGCCCCGTGGTGCCCATGGCGGCGACCAGCGTCAGCGCGTCCGAGCCCTGCCGGGCGGCGGCCGCGTAGACGCAGGGGGTCACGGCCGCGATGCCGAGGCCCATGCAGGCGAAGCCCGCCAGGGCCGGGGCGACGCCCCCGCTGACCAGGGCGGCGGCGAGACCGGCGGCGGCCACGGCGCTGCCGAGGAGGACGACCCGTCCGTCGCCGAAGCGGCTGCGCCAGCCGTCGGCGAAGAGGCGGGCGACGACCATCATCCCGGACACCACGGCGATGCCGAGCGGGGCGAGTTCCGCCGACGCCTCGGCGATGTCCTTCAGGTAGAGGGCGGACCAGTCGTTCATGGCGCCCTCGGCGACGGTGCCGAAGACCATGGCGCAGCACATCCACAGGGTCGGGCGGGAGGGGAGGGTCCAGCGCCGGCGGGCGGGCTCCGGGTCGGCGGGGGCTTCCGCGGCGGCCGGGTCCGTCGCGCCGGGCGCGGCCCCGTCGGGCGTGGTCGCGTCGTCGAGCAGTCCGGTGCGGGCCGTCGCACCGAGGGCGACGAGCAGCGCGACGGCGACCCCGAAGTGCGCCGCGACCGATCCCGTGGCGGCGGTCATGCCGGAGGCGAGCAGGGCCGCGAGCAGCGAACCGGCGCTGAAGACGGCGTGCAGCCTCGCCATCGTGTTGCGTTCGTGCCGTGCCTCCAGGGCCGCGCCCTGCGCGTTCATGGCCACGTTCAGGCAGCCGACGAGGACGCCGTCGGCGCACATCACCAGCAGGGCCACCGGGTAGTTCGGCGCCGCCGCCAGGGCGAGCAGCAGCAGGGCGAGGCCGAGCTGGGACAGCAGGGACAGCCGGCGCGAGCCCATGCGGCGCATCAGCCAGGCGACCGCGGGGAAGGACACCGCCGCGCCGACGCCCGCGGCCATCAGGAGGACCCCCACCTCGGCCGCGGTCAGGCCGAGGTCGGACTTGATCGCGGGGATCCGCGCGGCCCAGGTGGCGTACTGGAAGCCGAGGGACAGGAACAGTGCGGCGATCGCCAACTGGCCGCGTCGGAAGGGGTCGTGGAGACGGGACACGCGCAATCAGCTCACTTCGCGCAGGGTGGGGGCGGGCGGGGGCGGGGAGGGGGACGGGCGGGGCCGGGTCTGCCGGGCGGCCGCCACCGGCCTGGACATGTAGACGGCTTCGCCGCCGTACTCGCCGGCCGGGACGACCCCCGGCTCGGGCACGAAGCCGCGCGCCGACCAGAAGGGCTCGGTGCCGCCCACGGCGACCAGGGAGATCCGCTCGTCGCCGCGCGCCCGTGCGGTGCCGGTGAGGTGGCGCAGGAGGTGCCGTGCGAGTCCTGTGCGGCGCAGGCCGGGTGCGACGACGATGTCGTGGAGGTGGAGGTTGCCGGGTGGACACGCGGTCGCGGTCCGCTGCTCGCCCCGCGCCAGGTCCGGGTAGCGGTGCGGCGGATACGGCAGGGCGAGCAGATAGCCGGCCGTGCGGGCGCCGACGTCCACGACGAAGCAGGTGTCCGGGGACGCCGCCGCCCTGGACTGGAGCGCGGCCCGGCCCTCCGACAGGCCCAGGCCGGCGTAGGCGTCCCGCTCCAGCGTGACGACCGCGTCCCAGTCCCCGTCGGCGAGGGTGCGGACGCGTACGGTGTCAGCCATCGGCGCCGGTCCCCTCCGGGCGGCCCGCCCAGGCGTACGGCAGCGGGGCGAAGCCGTTGAAGCCGAGGGTGGTGTAGCTGGTCGCGTAGGCGCCGCAGGACAACACCCAGACCGGGTCGCCCGAGGCCAGCGCCCGGGGCACCGGGACCAGTCCCTCCTGGTGGGAGTAGGCGTCGTCGCTGTCGCAGGTGGGTCCCGCGACCACGGCCGGGACGTAGGGGCCGTCGGGGTGGCCCGGGAAGACCAGCCGGTACTGGAGGGCGTCCATCTCGTACAGGCCGTTGAACTTGCCGCAGCTCAGGTAGAGCCAGTGCTGCGGTTCGCCGCCCGCCGCCCGGCGTTCGGTGAGGCGGGCGACGTGGGCACGGATCGCGCCGTGGTCGGCGACGAGGTGCCGTCCCGGCTCGATGACGAAGTCCAGGGGACCGCCGTGGATCCGGCGCAGCTCGTCCATGCCCTCCCGGATCACCGCGAAGATCTTGTCCAGCGGTGGGTCGAGGGGGGTGCCGCGCCGGTCCCGGTAGCCGAGCGCGGGCAGTCCGCCGCCGAGGTTGACGTGGTCGACGCGGATGCCGCGCCGGCCGAGGGCGCCGAGGACCTCGCCCAGGTCCTCGACGGCGCCGTGCCACGCCTCGCCCGTCATCTGCTGGGAGCCGACGTGCACGGACAGGCCGGCCGGCACCAGCCCGGCGTCCCGGGCCGCCTCCAGTACCCGGACGGCGTCGCGGGGCGGGCAGCCGAACTTGTTGCTCAGTCCCCACACCGCGCCCGCCCCGCCGGTCGCCACCCGGCAGAACACGCGGGCGCCGGGGGCGTGTTCGGCGAGGGCGGCCACGTCCTGGAGGCTGTCGGTGGCGAAGGTGCGCACGCCCAGCCGGTACACCTCGGCGATGTTCCGGTCGGACTTGACGGTGTTGCCGTAGTGCACGCGTCCGACCGGCATGCCGGCCCGCAGCGCCTGCTCCACCTCGCCGGGTCCGGCCGCGTCGGCCCCGGCGCCCCGGCGGGCCAGGGCGGCGAGGACCTCGTCGACCGGGCAGGCCTTCATCGCGAACCGGACCGCTACGCCGGGCAGTTCGCGCAGGAGCGCGTCGTGGCGCTCCTCGATGCCGGCCAGGTCGTACACGAGCCGGTCCTCGGTGGCGGCGGCGAGGGCGGCGGCGAGGGGCGCGCTGAGGCCGGCGGCCGTCGGCGCGCTCACCGCGGGTGTCCGTCGGGCAGCTCGACGGGGGTGGCCTTGGCGGCGGTCACCATCCCCTCCCACGCCTCGGTGAGCAGTGCGAAGTCCGCCATGTCGTCGCGCGCCTCGTCGAGGAGGTGTGCGCGGCGGCCGGCCAGGTGGTCGGCGACGTCGGCGTATCTGCCGCCGAGCCGCCGGTAGGCGGTGTCGAGGGCGTCGAGCCTGCGGACGTTCTCCCCGGTGTCCAGGCCGGTGCTCTCTCGGGCCAGGGCGGCGACGGCACCGGGGCGGGCCCGGCCGTGCTCGTCCAGCAGCGCGTCGCCGGCTTCGGCCATGCGGTCGTAGACGAAGTGGAAGTAGAGCATCGACAGCAGGAACTTGGCGAAGCGGGTCTGGTAGGCGAGGAAGCCGGGGCCGGTCCTGCGTTCGCCGGTGTGGTAGTTGACGATGTTGCGGTTGTGCAGCACGCCGGGCAGCCGGGCGTCGTGCACGAGGTGGATGAGGAAGTAGTCGCTGCCGATGGTGTCCCGGGCGGGCGGCAGCGGCACGCGTTCACTCACCGTCGCGCCGTGGAAGGCGATGTTGCACATGTCCACGCGCATCGGGTCGACCACCGTCAGCAGCGCGTGGTCGGCCGCGAAGGGTTCGGTGCCGGCGCCGGTGAAGGACTCCTCGACCAGTGCGTGTTTCCGCTCGGCGGTCCAGCCCTCGGGCGCCCAGAGGGAGACGACGTCGCGGTAGACGTCGGGGTCGGCGTCCCGTATCCGCGCGATGTCGACGGAGAGTTCACCCACGAAGGAGCTGCCCACCATGGTGACCCGCCGCTCCAGCAGGGGGCCGGTCAGGGTCGACTCGGTGACGTGGGGCACGGCGTCGGCGGCGCGTGCGCCGAGGGAGAGCAGCTCGTGGTGGACGGGGAAGACGGTACGGCCGTCCACGCTCTGGTAGCGGCTGTCGGAGTCCCTGCGGTGGACGGACTCGCAGCCGAGCGCGGCCGCGATCAGGAAGGCGCGGTTGGTGCAGGCGCCGTAGGACAGCCCGTCGGGGAGCATCAGGTCCAGGAGCAGTCCGGGCTTGGTGCTGCCGGAGCGTGCCGTCACCCGGGTGAGGAAGTCGCGCTGGGCGGCCTCGTCGAGGTGGTGGACGGTGATCCGGGGGTGGTCCGGCAGGAGCCGCAACGCGTCGGCGTGGGCGGCGCGGTCCTCGGCCGGGCAGGAGTCGAGGACCAGCAGGTGGACATCGATGTCGAAGTGGTCGGCGGCGTGGGCGGCTTCCGCGCCCAGGGCCGTGATCGTGTCCGGGCAGTGCCGGTTGGTGGGGAGGGTCAGGCAGATACTGCGCATGCGGCGTCCCCGGTGGCCTCGTCGGTCGCCTCGTCCGTGCGGTCGCCGTCGGTGCCGGCATCCCCGTGCCAGGAGGTCAGGCCCAGCAGTTTCGCGCCCAGTTCGGTCAGTTCGGCGGGACCGTAGCGCTCGGACTCGTGCCGGTGGGCGTCGCCGAGGAGGGTGGCGTTCCAGTCGGGGGTGGTGAGGGTGCGCCAGGAGTCGACGCGGGAGTCGCGCAGGGCGCGGTGGGTCTCCAGCGCGGGCATCATCGACAGGTACTGGACCGCCCGGACGCCTTCGCCGGAGACGTTGGGGGCGACGCCGTGGGCCAGCAGGCCGTTCCAGATGAGCAGGTCGCCGGCCTCCAGGTCGGGCCGTACGACGGGCATGTCCTCGCGGTCGATCGCGGGCCGGATCGGGTCGCGGTCGTCGGGCTGGAGGGCCTTCCAGCGGTCGAAGCGGCGGAACAGCTCGGGGCAGCACTGGAAGCCGCCGTGGTCGGGCTTGGTGTCGTTGAGCGCGATGATGCCCTGGACGCGCTGGGGCAGGACGCCGAGCGTGGTGTCGACGTCCCAGTGCAGCTCGATGTCGAAGCCGCGGTCCGGTTTGTCGATCAGGGCGCGGTCGCGGTTGCCGACGTTGGGCGGGTTGAGGTTGAGCCGGTCCAGGGTGACCCACAGCTCCTCGCAGTCCCACACGTCGACGAAGGCGTCGTAGACGCGCTGCGCCTGGCGGCTGTCCCAGATGAGCTGGTGCTGGTACGCCTCGACGAAGCCGTAGATGTGCAGCTCCCGGTCGAGGTCGGAGCGGTACTCGCGGTCCTGGTACCAGGTGTCGGGGCGTTCGGGGTCCAGGCCCTGGAAGTCCCAGGCGAAGTCGAGCAGCCGGCGCGCGGAGCCGGCGGGTATCGCCTCCTTCACGACGACGTAGCCGTACGTCTGCCAGTGGGCGAAGTCCTCCTCGGACAGCACTCGCAGCGGACGGGTCTTGTCGAGGTCGCGCAGCTGGGTGCGGGCCAGGTAGGTGTCGGCGTCCGCGCTGAAGTAGGGCAGGTCCGACGGTGCTCGGTGGAGGTAGGAATCGGGCGTCGCCATGGGGTGCTCCAGATCCTCGCCGTCGCCCCGTGCGGACGACGGCGGTGCGCACGACGGTGGTCGGCCGTCGCACATGAGGTCGGTGGTGGCAGCGGGAGCCCGCTCGCGGCACGGGGGGCGGGAGCGGGGCGACGGGGCGGCTCGGACGGGGTGGTCCCCGGTCCGCGCCCTCGTCCGGAATGGTCGTCTCGTCCGGGGTGGTCGTCACGGAAGTCGTCGCCGCGGCGGCGGTTGCGCAGTCCGGCCGCGACTGGTGTCCGGCGCGGTAACTGGAGTCACATGGGCCCCTCGCCGAACTTGCGCCTCACAATGGACTAGACCAAGGGAAGGTGTCAACACCCCTCCGGACTAGGCAAGTTGTTACTTCCGAGTTCGACGACGGCACCCTTGACACGTCTGGTTAACCTGAACGCGCACCCCCTTGGTCTATACCAAGAAGCCATCCGAAAGGCGCGGTCGATGTCCTCCAGCAAGCACAGCAGCGAGTTGCGTCGGCTCGCGCTCTCCGTCCTTCAGCCGGGTTTCGTGGGCACCGAGGCCCCCGACTGGATCCTGCGCGACATCGGCGACGGACTGGCCTCCGTCGTGCTCTTCTCGCGCAACATCGTCTCCACCGAGCAGGTCGCCAAGCTGACCGGCCAACTGCGCGCCGAGAACCCGGACCTGATCGTCGCGATCGACGAGGAGGCGGGCGACGTCACCCGCATCGAGTCCGCCACCGGCTCGTCCCGGCCGGGCAACTTCGCCCTCGGCACCGTCGACGACGCGGAGCTGACCGAGGCCGTCGCCGCCGACCTCGGCCGGCAGCTGCGCACCGCCGGAGTGAGCCTCGACTACGCGCCGAGCGCGGACGTCAACTCCAACCCGGACAACCCGATCATCGGCGTACGCTCCTTCGGTTCGGACCCCGGCGTGGTCTCCCGGCACACCGCCGCGTGGATTCGCGGCCTCCAGTCGTCCGGCGTCGCCGCCTGCGCCAAGCACTTCCCCGGCCACGGGGACGTCGCCGTCGACTCCCACCACGACCTGCCGTCCTACCCGGCCGGGCGGGACGAGATCGCCGCCCAGGCGCTGCCCCCGTTCCGGGCCGCCGTCGCGGCCGGGGTGCGCGCGGTCATGAGCGGCCACCTGCTGGTGCCCGCCTACGACCCCGACCTCCCCGCCACGCTGAGCCGGACCATCCTCCAGGGCCTGCTCCGCGAGGAGCTGGGCTTCGACGGCCTGGTCGTCAGCGACGCCATCGAGATGGGCGCGGTCACCCGCCGCCACGGCATCGACGGCGCCACGGTCAAGGCGGTCGCCGCCGGGGTGGACGCCGTCTGCGTGGGCGGCGAGAGCGCCGAGGAGGCCACGGTCGCGCTGCTGGCCAAGGCGCTGACGGCCGCGGTGACCGGCGGGGAGCTGCCCGAGGAGCGGCTGGCCGAGGCGGCGGACCGGGTACGGGAGTTCGCCCGCTGGTCGGCCGGGCTGCGGGCGGCCGGGAGCGCGGGGGATTCGGCCGGGGACGGCATCGGGCACGTCGCCGCACGACGGGCCGTGCGGCTCACCGGCGCCGCGCGGGCCGCCCTGCCGCTGACGGCCGCGCCGCACGTGGTCGAACTGGCGCCGGTGACCAACATGGCCGTCGGCAAGGAGACGCCGTGGGGCGTGGCGGAACCGCTGCGGGAGCGGCTGCCCGGCACGACCTCGGTGCGGGTGCGCGGGCAGGAGCTGGAGGAGGGGACGGTGGCACTGGAGAGCTGTGCCCTCGAACCGGCCGCGGGGCGCCCGCTGGTGATCGTGGCCCGCGACGCGGCCCGGCACGCGTGGATGAGCCGTGCCGTGACCGGCCTGACCGCCGCCCGCCCGGACGCGATCGTGGTGGAGATGGGCCTGCCGGGCACCACGTCCGCCGCGGCCGCCCAGGTCTTCACCCACGGAGCGAGCGCGGCCTCGGGGGTGGCCGCGGCGGAGGTGCTCACGGACGTGTCCGCGAGCTGAGTCGCAGCCCCTGTACGGAGCCCGGTACGGAGTGCGTCAGCGCGCGGTCTGCGTGTGGACGTACTCCACGAGGCGGGTCAGGGCGTCCGGGTCGGTGGTCGGCAGGACGCCGTGGCCGAGGTTGAAGACGTGGCCCTCGAGCCCCGCCGCCGCGTCCAGGATCTCGCGGGTCTTGGTCTCGACCGCTTCCTGCCCGGCGAAGAGGACGGCCGGGTCCAGGTTGCCCTGGAGCGCCTTGCCGGGGCCGACGCGCCGGGCGGCCTCGTCCAGCGGGACGCGCCAGTCGACGCCGACGACGTCCGCGCCTGCCTCGCCGAGGAGGCCCAGCAGCTCCCCGGTGCCGACGCCGAAGTGGATGCGCGGCACGCCGTACCCGGAGACGGCCTCGAAGACCTTGCGGGAGGCGGGCAGCACCGAGCGGCGGTAGTCCGCGGGGGACAGCGCGCCGACCCAGGAGTCGAAGAGCTGGACGGCGCTCGCGCCCGCCTCGATCTGCACCTCGAGGAAGGCGGCCGTGATGCCGGCGAGGCGGTCGAGCAGGTCGGCCCACAGCTGCGGGTCGCCGTACATGAGGGCCTTGGTGTGCTCGTGGTTGCGGGAAGGGCCGCCCTCCACGAGGTAGCTCGCGAGGGTGAACGGCGCGCCCGCGAAGCCGATCAGCGGGGTGGCGCCCAGCTCGCGGGTGAGCAGGCCGAAGGCCTCGGTGACGTAGGCGACGTCCTCGGGGGTGAGGTCGCGCAGCCGCGCCAGGTCCGCGCGGGTGCGGATCGGGTCGGCGACGACCGGGCCGACGCCCGGCTTGATGTCGAGGTCGATGCCGATGGCCTTGAGCGGGACCACGATGTCGCTGAAGTAGATCGCCGCGTCCACGCCGTGCCTGCGCACCGGCTGGAGGGTGATCTCGGCGACCAGTTCCGGCCGCATGCACGACTCGAGCATCGGGATGCCCTCGCGCACCTTGAGGTACTCCGGCAGTGAGCGCCCGGCCTGCCGCATGAACCACACGGGCGTGTGCGGCACCGGCTCACGCCTGCACGCCTTGAGGAACGCGGAGTCGTACGTGGCGGTCGGCTGCTTGCCCGCGGGGCTCTGGTTGGCACTCACACGGCAAGTCTCGCATGTCCCCCGCACGGCGCCGGACCGTGGGTGGGGCGGCTCCCGCGCCCCCGCGGGACCGCGTGATCCGGACATCGCGCCCGCACGCGGGTGTCCCTCCCTGCACCGGGCCGCCGTTCCGCTTAATGTTCCCCGCATGGCTGCGGCTCAGGGACGACTGTCGGACGGCGCTGGCGGAATGGACGACGCGAAGGGGACCGAGGAAGAGGCCCGGCACAAGGGGAGTCACAACGGGAGCAACCCGAGTGGCGCGAGTGGCGGGAGTGGCGGGAACGGCACGAGTGGCGGGACCGGCGGGAGCGGCGGGAGCGGCGGGAGTACGGCGCCGCCGGCCTTCGCGGCCGCCGTGGAGGCACTGCGGGCCGTGCGGCTGCGGCCGCAGATCGAGGTGGAGGCGACCCGCGCACCGCAGCGGCTGGCCCCGCACGCGTACGCGCTCGAGGCCGCCGTCGTCGACGGCGACGAGGACCTGGCCGACGGGCGGCTGGTGCTCCTGCACGACCCGGCCGGGCACGAGGCCTGGCACGGGACCTTCCGGCTGGTGACGCTGGTGCGGGCCGAGCTGGAGCCGGAGATGGCGGCGGACCCGCTGCTGCCGGACGTGTGCTGGTCCTGGCTGACCGGCGCGCTCCAGGCGCGCGGGCTGACGTACGGGGAGCCCAGCGGCACGGTCACGCGTGCGAGTTCCCACTACTTCGGAGGGCTCTCGGCCCGGCCGTCCGCCTCGCAGATCGAGATCCGGGCGTCCTGGACGCCGCGCGAGGGTCTGGGCGGCGTCCCGGACACCGCGGCACACCTCTCCTCGTGGTGCGACCTGCTGGCCCAGGTCGCGGGCCTGCCGCCGGCCGCGCCGGGCGACGCCTCGGTCGTGACGCTGCCGCAGCGGCGCGGCCCGCAGTCGCGCTGACACTCCACCAGCGGGCGTTCATCGTTCCGGGCGTGAGGTGCGCACGCCCGGAGGAGGTTCCGTCACTTTGTCGACACGGCCACTTTCGGCCTCGTATCGACAAAGTGCGAAACCGTTCGATCTTCGAATGATCGACAGCGTGTCCGAATTGCTCGGATTGTTACTCACCAGATCGTGATCATTCTCTAAAGGCGGACGCGTTCGGTGCCGAAGACGACTGTGACCTTGAAAGCACGGTTCGTCCCGGCTTCACCCCCATGAGCCGGCCCCGTCCCCGCACCCCAGGAGGCCTGGTGTCCGTTCTCCTCGAGCAGCCTGCAAGCCTGGTCGCCTACCGCCCGAACAAGCCGACCGCCATGGTGGTCGTGGCCGACCCGCGCGTCCGTTCCACCGTCACCCGCCATCTGTGGGCGCTCGGTGTGCGCGACGTCATCGAGGCCTCGTCCGTCGCGGAGGCTCGTCCCCGCATCGGCAACCCCCGCGACATCTGCGTCGCCGACGTCCACCTCCCCGACGGCTCCGGCCTGACCCTGCTGTCGGAGACCCGCGCCGCGGGCTGGCCCAACGGGCTCGCCCTGTCCGCGGCCGACGACATCGGCGCCGTCCGCAACGCCCTCGCCGGCGGCGTCAAGGGCTACGTCGTCACCGGCACCCGTACCAACGTCGGGCTCCCCACCCGGCCGGGCGCCGCCCCCATCGGCGCCGCCGCCGCCCGTCTGCACCGCCGTCCCCCGGGCTCCCCGAGCCACCCGGGCGGCTACCGCGAGCTCTCCGGCCGCGAGGTCGAGGTGCTGCGGTTGGTCGCGGAGGGCCAGTCGAACAAGGCGATCGGCGTCTCGATGGGCCTGTCCGCCCTGACCGTCAAGAGCCACCTGGCCCGCATCGCCCGCAAGCTCGGCACGGGCGACCGCGCCGGGATGGTCGCGGTGGCCCTGCGCACGGGCATCATCCACTGACCGCTCCGACCCCACCCCCTGACACTCCCCGTTCCCCGCTCCCTGTTCCCCGCTCCCCCGCTCCCCCGACGACGTCCGGTGAAGCCGATCTTTCACTGACCTGACTGGTTTACGACCCCCCGGCGCCCGCCGACGGAACGTTCCGTCGGCGGGCGCCGTCGATCCACCGATACCCTTGACAGGTGACCGACGCCCACGAAACCGCAGCAGACCGTCCACAGCGCACCACCGGAGGCGCCCCTCCGGAAGACGCCGGATCTTCTGTGAGCCGGGCGCCGATCCCCTTGCTCGAACCACGCGAGGGCATCCCACCGGTGATCGCCGACGCGGACGCCCTCGCCGAGGTGACCGCCGCCTTCGCCGCCGGGAGCGGCCCCGTCGCCGTCGACGCCGAGCGCGCCTCCGGGTACCGCTACGGCCAGCGCGCGTATCTGGTGCAGCTGCGCCGCGAGGGCGCCGGGACGGCGCTGATCGACCCGGTGGCCTGCCCCGACCTCTCCGGTCTCGGCGCGGCGATCGCCGACGCTGAGTGGGTGCTGCACGCGGCCACCCAGGACCTGCCGTGCCTGCGCGAAATAGGGATGGTGCCCACCCGCCTCTTCGACACCGAGCTGGCCGGGCGGCTCGCCGGGTTCCCGCGGGTGGGCCTCGGCGCGATGGTGGAGAACGTCCTGGGCTTCGTCCTGGAGAAGGGCCACTCGGCCGTCGACTGGTCGACGCGCCCGCTGCCCGAGCCGTGGCTGCGCTATGCCGCGCTCGACGTCGAGCTGCTGGTCGACCTGCGGGACGCCCTGGAGAAGGAGCTGGACCGGCAGGGCAAGCTGGACTGGGCCCGGCAGGAGTTCCACGCCATCGCCTCGGCCCCGCCGCCCGAGCCGCGCAAGGACCCGTGGCGCCGCACGTCCGGCATGCACAAGGTGCGCCGGCGCCGTCAGCTCGCCGTGGTGCGGGAGCTGTGGCAGACCCGGGACCGGATCGCGCAGCGCCGGGACGTCTCCCCCGGCAAGGTGCTCGGGGACGCGGCCATCGTCGAGGCGGCACTCGCGCTGCCGCCCAACGCCCACGCGCTGGCCGCGCTGAACGGCTTCGGGCGGGTGAACCGCCGGCAGCTGGAGCAGTGGCAGGTGTCGGTCGACCGGGCCAGGGCGCTGTCCGAGTCGCAGCTGCCGCAGCCCGGCCAGCCGGTGACCGGCCCGCCGCCGCCGCGTGCCTGGGCCGACAAGGACCCGGCCGCCGCGGCCCGGCTGACCGCGGCGCGCGCGGGCGTGACGGCGCTGGCCGAGCGGCTGAGCATGCCCCAGGAGAACCTGATCACGCCGGACACCGTGCGCCGGGTCTGCTGGGAGCCGCCCGCGACGGCCGACGCCGAGTCGGTGGGCGCGGCCCTCGCCGGGCACGGGGCCCGTCCCTGGCAGGTGGAGCAGGTGACGCCGGTACTGGTGGCGGCACTGAGCGGGGAGGCGTCCTAGCCGGACCGGCGGATTCCGGCCAAGGTCGGGGTGCGGTACGTCCTCCGGTGGTGTGACGGACGGTGTGACCTTCGCCGCTCCCGCCGGGGGGACTGGGCAGCTACGTTACTCATAAGTAGCATGGGGCTGAGCGCGCGCTCAGTGCATGCGTGCCGCAGCAGTGCCATCCCGCACCCTGGAGGAGAGCCATCGTGCCTCGTACCGTCAGGGACGTCGTCTTCGTCGACGGCGTCCGCACCCCGTTCGGCAAGGCGGGCCCGAAGGGCGTCTACCACGAGACCCGCGCCGACGACCTGGTCGTGAAGGCGATCCGGGAGCTGCTGCGCCGCAACCCCGGTCTCGACCCCAAGAAGATCGACGAGGTCGCCGTCGCCGCGACCACGCAGATCGGCGACCAGGGCCTGACCATCGGCCGTACCGCCGGCATCCTGGCGGGCCTGCCCACCTCGGTCCCGGGCTACTCCATCGACCGCATGTGCGCGGGCGCCCTGACCGCCGTCACCTCGGTGGCCGGTTCGGTCGCCTTCGGCGCGTACGACGTCGCCGTCGCGGGCGGTGTCGAGCACATGGGCCGCCACCCGATGGGCGAGGGCGTCGACCCGAACCCGCGGTTCGTCAGCGAGAAGCTGGTCGACGAGTCCGCCCTGTTCATGGGCATGACCGCCGAGAACCTGCACGACCGCTACCCGAGCATCACCAAGCAGCGCGCCGACGAGTACGCCGTGCGCTCGCAGGAGAAGGCCGCCAAGGCGTACGCCAACGGCCAGATCCAGGCCGACCTGGTGCCGGTCTCGGTGCGCCGCACCAACGAAGAGGCCGGTGAGACGGGCTGGGGCCTGGTCACCGCCGACGAGCCGATGCGTCCGGGCACCACGCTGGAGAACCTGGCGGGCCTGAAGACGCCGTTCCGCGTGCACGGCCGGGTCACCGCGGGCAACGCGGCCGGTCTGAACGACGGCGCCACCGCCTCCCTCATCGCGAGCGAGGACTTCGCCCGCGAGAACAACCTGCCGGTCAAGATGCGCCTGGTCGCGTACTCCTTCGCGGGCGTCGAGCCGGAGGTCATGGGCTACGGCCCGATCCCGGCCACGGAGAAGGCCCTGGCCCAGGCCGGGCTGTCCATCGACGACATCGGCCTGTTCGAGATCAACGAGGCCTTCGCCGTCCAGGTCCTCGCCTTCCTGGAGCACTACGGCATCGCCGACGACGACGCGCGCGTCAACCAGTACGGCGGCGCCATCGCCTTCGGCCACCCGCTGGCCTCCTCCGGCGTCCGCCTGATGACGCAGCTGGCCCGCCAGTTCGAGGAACAGCCGAACGTCCGCTACGGCCTGACCACCATGTGCGTCGGCTTCGGCATGGGCGCGACGGTCATCTGGGAGAACCCGCACTTCGAGGGGGACAAGTGAGCACCACCGCAGAGCTGCTGAAGGGTGCGGCCGAGCTGTTCCCCGGCGAGGTCGTCACGCAGGCGCACGTGCGCCACTTCGACCTGCCCCTGGGCGCCGGGCGCTTCGCCCTGATCACCCTGGACAACGGCCACGACCACACCAAGCCGACCACGCTCGGCCCGCAGTCGCTGGCGAACATCGACGCCGCGATCGACCAGGTCGAGAAGGAGGCCGCGGACGGCGACATCGTCGGCGTCGGCGTCACCGGCAAGCCGTTCATCTTCGCGGTGGGCGCCGACCTCAAGGGCGTCGAGCTGCTCAAGCGGCACGAGGACGCGCTGGCCATCGGCAAGGGCGGCCACGACGTCCTCAAGCGCCTGGCGGACCTCGCGGTGCCGTCGTTCGCGTACTACAACGGCGCGGCCATGGGCGGCGGCGTGGAGATCGGCCTGCACTGCACCTACCGCACGGTGTCCGCGGCGCTCCCGGCCTTCTCCCTCCCCGAGGTCTTCCTCGGCCTGGTCCCCGGCTGGGGCGGCTGCACGCTGCTGCCGAACCTGATCGGCGCCGACAAGGCCGTCTCGGTGATCATCGAGAACAGCCTCAACCAGAACAAGCAGCTCAAGGGCAAGCAGGTTCACGAACTCGGCATCGCGGACGCGATCTTCGAGGGCGCGGACTTCCTGGAGCAGTCGCTGCTCTGGACGGCGTCCGTCCTCAAGGGCGAGATCACCGTGGAGCGTCCGCTGATCGACCGCGGGGATGCCTGGGACCAGGCCGTCGCCAAGGGCCGCTTCATCGCCGACGGCAAGGTGCACGGCGCCGCCCCGGCCGCCTACCGCGCCCTGGACATCATCGCCGCCGCCAAGAACGGCGACCTCCAGCAGGGCTACGACGCCGAGGACCAGGCCCTCGCCGACCTGATCATGGGCGGCGAACTGCGCTCCGGCATCTACGCCTTCAACCTGGTCCAGAAGCGCGGCAAGCGCCCCGCGGGTGCCCCGGACAAGTCGCTGGCCCGCCCGGTCACCAAGGTGGGCGTGGTCGGCGCCGGCCTGATGGCCTCGCAGCTGGCGCTGCTCTTCCTGCGCCGCCTGGAGGTGCCGGTCGTCCTCACGGACATCGACCAGGAGCGCGTCGACAAGGGTGTGGGCTACGTCCACGCCGAGATCGACAAGCTGCTCGGCAAGGGCCGGGTCAACCAGGACAAGGCGAACCGCCTCAAGGCCCTGGTGACCGGTGTCCTGGACAAGGCCGAGGGCTTCGCGGACGCGGACTTCATCATCGAGGCCGTGTTCGAGGAGATGGGCGTCAAGCAGAAGGTCTTCGCCGAGGTCGAGGCGGTCGCCCCGGCGCACGCGATCCTCGCCACGAACACCTCCTCCCTCTCCGTCTCCGAGATGGCGTCGAAGCTGAAGCACCCCGAGCGGGTCGTCGGCTTCCACTTCTTCAACCCGGTGGCGATCCTCCCCCTGCTGGAGATCGTGCGCGGCGAGCAGACCGACGAGGCCGCGCTGGCCACGGCGTTCGGCGTCGCCAAGAAGCTGAAGAAGACCGCGGTCCTGGTCAAGGACGCCCCGGCGTTCGTGGTCAACCGCATCCTGACCCGCTTCATGGGCGAGATCCAGAACGTCATCGACGAGGGCACCCCGGTGCCGGTGGCGGAGAAGGCGGTGGAGCCCCTCGGCCTGCCGATGTCACCGCTGGTCCTCCTGGAGCTGGTCGGCCCGGCCATCGGCCTGCACGTCTCGGAGACCCTCAACCGGGCCTTCCCGGAGCGCTTCACGGTCTCCCCGAACCTGAAGGCGGTCGTCGAGGCGGGCAAGCGCGGCTTCTACGTCTACGACAGCGGCAAGCCCGAGCTGGACCCGGAGGTCGCCGCGCTCCTCAAGCAGGGCGACTCCGTCCTGACCGAGGAGCAGGTCCGCGACCGCGTCCTGGACGCGGTGGCGCAGGAGATCGGCCTGATGCTCGACGAGGGCGTCGTCGCCGAGGCCCAGGACATCGACCTCTGCCTGATCACCGGCGCCGGCTGGCCCTTCCACCTGGGCGGCATCACGCCGTACCTGGACCGCGAGGGCGTCGCCGAGCGGGTGAACGGGAAGCGGTTCCTGGAGGCGGGGGTGGCGAGCGTGCCGGCGTAGGCACACTGCTCGCAGCCCGGAAGGGGCCCCACCGGAAGACCGGTGGGGCCCCTTCGCGTGCCGTGGCGCCGCTCAGTACCCGTAGGGTGCGGCACCCGTCGTGGCGTGGGCGACGGCGAAGGGCACCAAGGTGGCCGGGGACTCGGTCCCGACGGCGTCCACGGCGAACACCTCGACGCTGTGCCTGCCCTCCTGCCAGGGCCACCCGGAGTCCCAGGTCCAGCGGCCGTCGACCGCGACCGGGCCCCCGCCCAGGAGCGTGCCGGCGGCGCGGAAGCCCACCTGCGCCGCGCCCCGGGCGAGGCCGGTGAAACGCACCGCCGTCCCGGCGATCTGCTCGTACGCCAGGGGGGAGTGCACCGTCGGGGCCGGCAGCTGCCCCTGCCCCTCCGTGAGGGGCGCCCCGGCGGACGCGGGAGCCGCCGTCGGAGCGGCACCGCCCACGGCGGCGCCCACCGTGGTGAACGCGACGACGACGCCCTTGGTGTGACCCCCTTCGGCGTCCCAGGCGACGGCCTTCACCTGGTGCCTGCCCTTGCTCCAGGGCTTGCTCAGCTGCCAGGACCACGTGCCGTCGGTGGCCACCGACGGCGAGCCGAGGAACTTGCCGTGCTCCCACAGGCTCACGCGCACGGCTCCACGGGCGACGCCGCTGAAGTACACGCCGTTCACGGGCAGTTCGGCGTCCGGCAGCGGATGCGTCACCGTGGGCGGGGCGATGCCGGTGGGCTTGTCCCGCGAGGTGTCGGACAGGTACGCCTCGATCGCCGACGTGTCCCGGTCCGGCTCCTCGAATCCGTTGCGCACCATCCCGAGCCGCGGCGGGAGCCCGTCGGCGAGCAGGTTCAGCAGCCCCATGAGGAAGGGGACGTTGCGCCGGGTGACCTGGGCGTGGCCGGTGATGTAGGGGGACTCGCTGAAGACGAAGTTGAAGTTGTCGTACCCCTGGAAGAGGCCGAGGAACGGCTCGACCTGCTCCGCGTACTGCTCGTCCTGCGGCGAGGAGAGGAGGTAGATGTTGGAGTGCCGGCCCGCCCCGGAGCGCGCCAGGTCGGGCAGGATCGCGTCGACGGCACGGACGTTCTCCTCGGGCACCCCCTCGCCCAGCATGAAGCGGGCGACCTTGGGGTGCACCGTCCTGACGTAGGTGCCGACCAGGAACTGCGGCACGAGGGCGACGATGTTGCCGAAGCCGTACCGCATGCCGAAGTAGAGGGCCGCGCTGCCGCCCTTGGAGCCGCCCCACATGGTGACGCGGTCCGGGGTCAGCCCCAGGGCGTTCATCACCTTGGAGATGACCCCGACCACGGACTGCTCCAGGCCGAAGTCCATGCCCTCGCACAGGTAGTAGCTGTTCATGCCGTGGAAGCGGTCGCGGATCCAGAGGATGTTGGCCCGTACCGGGTCCAGGACTCCGTTCGACCATCCGTAGTCGTCGGTGACCGCGAAGTTGGCGAACACGACCACGAGGTGGCGGTTGCCCCCCTTCGCGTGCGTGAACCGGTACTCGACGGGATGGGTCCCGGAGGTGTCGATCCCGCTGATCAGCTCTCTTGCTTTCGACGGTGCTTTGGGCATGTGCGGCTTCCACTCATGAGTTGTTCGGCATGGGTCGCTCGGGACGGTCAGTACCGCGGCATGACGTATCCGGCCGGTGCCGAGGAGGGGGTGACGGTGAAGAGGACCTGGGCGGGAGCGGACTCCGTGCCGTCCGGGCCGAGCGCGACGACCACGACCAGGTGCTGCCCCTGCGGCCACACCACTCCGGGGTCCCAGGCCCAGGTCCCGTCGGGCAGGGTCCCGTTGGCGCCGAGCAGCGCACCGTTCTCGTAGAACCGGATCTCCACCGCTCCGGGCGCCAGGCCGCGGAAGCCGACCGCCGTGTCCGCGACCTCCTGGTGCGCCGCGGGCACGGAGACGACGGGCGGCAGCATCCCCGGGGCCGCCGCCCCGTCCGTGGTGGTGAAGGCCAGTTCCGTCGTCGGCGAGTGGAAACCCGACGCGTCGACCGCGAAGACCTTGACGCGGTGCTCTCCCTCGGTCCACGGCCCGCCGCGCTCCCACAGCCAGCTGCCGTCGGCGGCGACCTGCGGAGAGCCCAGGAACTTGCCCTTCTCCCACAGGCTCACCCGCACCGCTCCGTGCGCGGTACCGGTGAACCGCCAGCCCGTCCGGGGCAGCTGCCCGCCGGCCGCCGGCACGGTCACCAGCGGAGGCCCGAAGGCTCCCTGCTCCTTGACCTTGGCGGTCGCACCGAGGAAGCCGTCGATGGCGGAGGTGTCCCGGTCGGGCTCCTCGTAGCCGTGGCGGGTCAGGCCGAGGCGTGGGGTGATCCCCTCGACCAGGAGGTAGGCGAGCCCCAGGAGAGGCGGCACGTTCCGCACCGTCACCTGGTTGTGTTCCCGGATGAAGGGGGACTCGCTGTGGAGGTAGTTGAAGTTCGGGTAGCGGCGGAGCGGTTCGAGGAAGGGCTCGACCTGGCTGCGGTACTGCTCGTCCTGCGGTGACGACACCAGGTAGATGTGGCACTCGGATCCGGCCCCCGACGCCAGCAGGTCGGGCAGGACCGAGTCCAGGACCCGGGCGTTCTCCGCCGGCAGGCCCTCTCCCAGCATGGACCGGCCGACCTTCGGATAGGTCTCGCGCACGAAGGTGCCGATGAGGAACTGCGGGACGCAGGCGACGACATTGCGGAAGCCGTAGCGCAACCCGAAGTAGAGAGCCGCGCTGCCGCCCTTCGAACTGCCCCAGAGCGTGACGTCGTTCGGGGTGAGCTCGAGGGCGCGCATCACCTTGGCGATGAGATCGGCGACGGACCGCTCGACGGAGAAGTCCATCTCGCGGCACAGGTAGTAGGTGAGCCCGCCGTCGAAACGGTCACGGATCCACAGGATGTTGGACCGCAGGTCGTCGAGGACACCGGTGGACCAGCCGTAGTCGTCCGGAGCCGCCAGGTTGGCGAAGACCACGGTCAGGTGACGGTTGCCCTTCTTGGCGTGGGCGAACCTGTACTCGACGGGGTGTGCACCGGAGGTGTCGATCCCGGTGATGATCTGGCGCCCCTTCGACGCTGCTTTGGGCATGTGCGGCTTCCACTCGTGAGGTTGATCCGGTTCGGCGGCCGTGCGGGTCAGTACGGCGGCGGGTAGTGCCCGGCGGGTGCGGAGGCGTTCACCACGGTGAAGCCGGCCGCTGCGGGCGGGGACTGGTTGCCGTACGCGTCCACCGCCACGACCTCGATCAGGTGCGGTCCCTGCGGCCACGGCCGGCCCGCGTCCCAGCCCCAGATCCCGTCCGGCGCGACCGCCACCGCGCCCAGGAACACGCCGTTCTCCCGGAAACCCACCTGTACCGCGCCGGGCGCGGTGCCGTGGAACGCGACCGACGCCCCCACCTGCTGCTGCGGCGCGGGGACGGAGACGACCGGCGCGGCGGGGCCGGCCGGGGCCGCGGCGGGACCGGACACCACCGTGAAGGACACTTCGATCCGGCCGGAGTGGAAGCCCGCCGGGTCCACCGCGAAGATCTTGACCAGGTGCTTGCCCGCGGCCCACGGCTTGGCCGCCTGCCAGGACCAGGTGCCGTCGGCCGCCACGTCCGGCGACGCCACGAACTTGCCGTTCTTCCACATGCTCACCCGGACCGCTCCCGGGGCGAGCCCCTCGAAGCGGACGCCGGTGTCCGGGACCTCGCCGTTGAAGGCCGGCGCGGTGACCACCGGGGGCGCGAACGCGTCGGTGTCCTGGACCTTCGAGGTGGCGGAGAGGTAGGCGGCGATGTCCGACTGGTCGCGGTCGAACTCCTCGGCCGCGTGCCGCACGAACCCGAGGCGCGGGGCGTACCCGTCGGCCAGCAGGTTCAGCAGACCGACCAGCGCGGGGACGTTCCGTCGTGTCACCGTGGCGTGGCCGGTGATCGTCGGCGACTCGCTGTACATGAAGTTGAAGTTCTCGTAGCCCTGGAACATCCCGAGGAAGGGCTCCACCTGCACGGTGTAGTGCTCGTCCTGCGGCGAGGAGAGCACGTAGATGTTGGCCCCGGGGTTCGCCCCGCCGCGCACCAGGTCGGGCAGGAGGGCGTCCAGGACCCGGGCGTTGTGCGGCGCCTGGGCCCCCTCACCGAGCATGTACGCGGAGACCTTGGGATGCCGCTTCTCCAGGGCGTCGCCGATGAGGAACTGCGGGACGATGGCCACGACGTTCCGGTAGCCGTGGCGCAGCCCGAAGTAGAACGCCGCGCTGCCGCCCTTGGAGCCGCCCCACAGCGTGACCTGGTCCGGCGTGAGGCCCAGCGACCGCATGACGTTCGAGATGAGGTTCTGCACCGAGTCCGCCAGGCCGAAGTCCATGTTCCGGCACAGGTAGTAGGCGTTCATGCCGTCGAAGCGGTCGCGGATCCACAGGATGTTGGCGCGCACGTTGTCGAAGACGCCGTTGGACCAGCCGTAGTCCTCGGGCGCCGAGAAGTTGGCGAACACGACGACGAGGTGACGGTTGCCGCTCTTGGCGTGCGAGAACCGGTACTCGACCGGGAACGCCCCCGACGCCTCGATCCCGTTGAACAGCTTGCGGCCGCTCGAGGGTGCTTTGGACATGTACGGAACTCCACTCTCAGGGGCAGATCGTCGGATTGGCTCCGAATCATCTGATCGGACATGATGTCGGGATGCCTCCCACGGCTTCCCCGCTCACGCCTCGCCGTCGCCGACGCCTCGGCCTGTTCGCCCTGGCGTCGGTGCTCGCGGTGTCGGGCCTCCTCGCGGCGGTGCTGAGCCCGGACGGCGCGCACCGTGCGCGGCCGCGGATCTCCGACAGCACCCTCACGGTCGCCACCTGGAACATGTGCGGCGTCCGGCAGTGGGGTTGCGCGGACACCGGCAGCGATGCGGCCAAGCGGCGGGCGGTGGAGCGGCTGGTGCGGGCGGGGGCCGACGTCGTGCTGCTCCAGGAGGCCTGCGCCACGCACGCCGAATCGGTGCGCGCCGCGCTCGGTGACTCCTGGCAGCTGGCCTTCCGCTCCTACACCTGGCGCACCGGCGCCGGGCACGAGGGAACGGTCCGCTGCGAGGGGAAGGGCCTGGGTTCCGCCGGTATCGCGATCCTCTCGGCCCGCCCGCTGTCCTCGGTGCGGTCGGTGCCCTCGCGGCAGCCCGTGGCCGGAGTGGGACGCGGCATCCTGTGCGCGAGCGTCGCGGCCGTCGACGTCCGGGTGTGCAACGCGCACCTGAGCGTTCCCGACGCCGACCGGGCGCACCCCACGTGGGAGTACCGGGACGACCAGTTGAGGGCGCTGGTCGCGGCGGTGCCGGGGCGGCGCTCCGTGTTCGGCGGCGACTTCAACCTGAACCCGCCGGGGGCCCGCAACGCCTCCGGCTGGGTGTGGCCGTCCGTCGCCTACGACGCGTACCGGGAGTGCGACCAGGGCGCCGCCTCGGACCGGTCGGCCAGGCCTACGCACGTGTCGGGCCACAAACTCGACTACCTCTTCACCGGGTTGCCCAAGTCGGCCTGCACGGTGCGCGACACCGGCGTCTCCGACCACCGGGCGCTGCTGATGCGCGTGGCCACCCGCTGAGGCGACGCCGAAGCGGCGCTCGGCCCCGCCTCGGAGGGCGGGGCCGTGCGCCGGACGCGTGGACGACGGCGTGGTCATGGGGTGCAGGCCGGCTGCCCGGTCCTCGCCGGGCCGATCCACGCCTCGGAGGTGTGTTCCGGGCCGGGCGGTGCGGGCAGCGCGGGCAGGGCGCTCACGGCCTGGACCGGGCCGGTCCCGGCGGACACCGGCCGGCGCGGTGCGGAGAACCAGTTGCTCGTGTGCCCCCGCACCGGGGTCATGGGACGTCCCGAGTGCGTGGTGTCGACGGTGCCGACGGCCGGCGCGTGGGCCTGCCCGGGGGCGAGGTCCCCGCCCGCCACGAGCAGCCGGTCGGCGAGCCGGGCGGAGGCGTAGCCGTCGTCCAGGTCGCAGAACTCCCGCTGGAACCAGCGGTACCGCTCGGCGTAGGCCTCCTGGACCCGGTCGATCTGTTCCACCGCCGACACCAGGACCTCGGAGGTGTCCAGCAGGGGTCCGGGGGCGCTGCCCGCGAAGTCGAAGTAGAAGCCGCGCAGGGTGTCCCGGTAGTGCTCCAGGTCGTAGGTGAAGAAGAGGATGGGCCGGCCGGTGTTGACGAAGTCGAACATGAGCGACGAGTAGTCCGTGATCATGATGTCGGTGATCAGGGAGAGGTCGGCCATGTCCGGGTAGTCGGAGACGTCGAAGACGAACCCGTCGCCCGCGCCCGGCACCGGGTCCACGACGTTGGGGTGGCGGCGGACCAGCAGGACGTGTTCGTCGCCCAGCCTCGCGCGGGCGTCGGCGAGGTCGATGCGGAAGTCCAGCTTGTACTTGCCCGGCGCGTAGTACTGGTCGTCGCGCCACGTGGGGGCGTACATGACGACCCGCTTGCCCTCGGGCAGGCCGATCCGGCGCCGGATCTCCTGCTCCCGCTCCTCGGTACCGGACAGCCGCAGGATGTCGTTGCGCGGGTAGCCCGACTCCACCATCTCGCCGGGGAAGCCGAAGGCGCGCTGGAGGATGGGGGTGGAGAAGCTGTTGGGCGACACCAGCATGTCCCAGTTCTGCACCTCCTTCTCGACCCGCTCCAGGTAGCGCTGGTCCGCGAAGTGGATGGACTCGATGTCGTGGCCGATCTTCTTCAACGGGGTGCCGTGCCACGTCTGGACGACGATCTGCCCCTCCCGCTTCTGGAACCAGTCCGGGAGGTGGTTGTTGGCGACGACGTACCTGCTGGTGGCGAGGGCCTCGTACCATTCGGGCGACCACATGCGGATCGGGATCGCGGTGTGCGGCACGTCCACCTGGTCGTCCCGCACCACCCACAGGTGTTCGAGGTCGGTGCCGCGCCGCAGCAGCTCCTCGTGCAGGGCACGCGGACTGTCCGAGTACTGGGTGCCCTTGAAGGCGTCGAAGAGGACGGCGGGGCGCACCCGCTGCCGGCGGGCCGCCGGGTACGCCTTGGTGCGCAGCAGTTTCTGCCGGTAGGGGCCGCGGGCGTGGTCGGGCATGGCCGAGTGGACCAGCAGGGACAGCCGGTCGTAGGCCTCGGCCTCCAGTTCGTAGCGCCGCTCGTTCGCCTCGTAGTTCTCGGGGAAGGCGGGAATGAGGTCCTGCTCGATCTTGACCATGAGGTCTTCGAGGCGGTCCTCCCTGGCCACGGACGACAGGTCCTGGCGGCGCAGGTAGAAGTCCCAGCGGCCGGCCGCGAGCGGGATGTCCCCGGCCAGGGTCCGCATGGCGGCGGGGCTGAGCAGGCAGCGGAACTCGCTGCCGTTCCACTCCACCGGGACCTCGCGCTCCGCGCCGTGCGCCCGGGAGCGGACCACCAGGTGGGCGTCCTGGTACTCCCGCGGCGACAGGCGGTCGGCGGCCAGGTACTGGCCGTGGATCTCCAGCACGCCGTCGGCGCGCCAGGAGAACGCCTTCGCCGTGGGCAGGGTGGCCCGCTCGAAGAGCACCAGGTAGCCGGAGCCGTTGCGGTGGACCACGACCTCGCGGTCGCCTTCCCGGGTCTGGAGGGAGTCGGGCATGCGGTAGTGCCCGTCCGGCGTCTCCTCGGCCATGACCGGGTAGATGGCCGTCTTGCGGCCCTCCACGTGGAGGGTCGTCTTCCAGCCGTTGCTGCCCATGCTCCAGGACTGCGGAATGTCCGTGCCCGCGTCGGCGTCGGCCCGGAAGGAGGGCACCAGTGAGCGCAGCGGAAGCCTGGCCGCGAAGGTGCACCAGCCGTCGCCGCCCGCCGTGAAGTAGACCTTGCCGTCGTGCTGGCCCGAGCCGCTCAGACTGGTGACGCGCAGCTTGCCCCACTCGGGCACGCGGGGACCGAGGTACACGCCGCGCAGCTCCAGCTGGTCGCCGACGACGCGGTGCGCGGTGATCCGGCAGCGGACGACCTCCACCCGGAGCTTCAGCTTGCCCTGGAGGAAGACCGGGAGGATACGGGTGTTCTTGTCGACGTAGCGGTACGGGGGGTTGGCCGCGGTCCCGGCCCCGCCCCGGTCGATGCCGCGGTACCGGAACAGCCCGCGGCTGAGCACGCCGGTGGCCACGTCCCAGGTTCCCTCGACCCACTCCCCCTTGCGCTTCAGGCGGGTCGTGTCGATCCGGGCCTCGAAGCCGGCCCAGTCGTAGCAGTAACGATTCTGGTTGGAGCGCTCGGTGGCCTGGGGCGCGTAGGTGGTCTTCGCCGTGGTGATCACCATGCGTCCCTGCTTCTTGTTCCGCAGGGCGATCGCCTTCACCGACATGTGCCGCTTGTGCACGTTGATGAAGCGCACGTACGCGGTCCCGCTCAGGGTCAGCAGGTGGCCGTTGGTGCTCCAGCGGGCCTCGCCGAGCGAACCGTGCAGGGAGAGTTCCTTGTCGAGCCGGAACGCCTTCTTGTCCAGTCCGACACCGCGGTCGCCGAGGTAGGGGTACTTCAGGTAGCGGTGGAAGCGGCGCTGGACCGGCATCGGACCGCCGCGGCGCTCGAACTCGATGACCTCCAGGAGCTCGGTCAGCCGCCACTCGCGCACCAGGAGCCACTTGACCCGGGCGTCCGCGGGCAGTTCGTCGATGATGGTGAGGTCGGCCTCGTCGAGGAACTCGTTGGCCCACTGCATGAACGACTGGCGGTACTCCTCGTCCGCGTCCGGCAGCACCTTGAGGTGCAGCATCAGGTCGGACTTCAGGCAGGCCATGTCGTACTTGCGCTTGCTCTCCTCGTACTGGCGCGAGCGCCGGTCCGCGAGGAAGCGGCTGACCGACTGCACCGCCGCGACCCGGTCGCGCAGGTTGGACAGCTCCGTGTGGCGCTGGGTGATGGAGGGCGCCGCCCCGCCTTCGCGCCGGCGCCAGAAGTAGACGATGTCGGTGATGACGTCGACCTTGGCGGCCCGGAAGTGGGCGTACATGTTGACCCAGGAGTCCTCGTACATGACGCCCTCGGGGAAGGCGATGTAGTGGTAGTCCCAGAACGACCGGCGGAACATCTTGTTCCAGACCGTCCGGTCGTAGATCAGCGCCTCGAACCTCGTGATGTGGGTACCGCGCCGGTTCTTCTGCATCGGGCCCTTGTGCAGCGGTGACTGCCACTTCTTGGTGGAGTTCATCATCTGCACGTTGCCCGACACGAAGTCCGACTCGGACCCCTCGAGGGTGCGGACCAGCAGGCCGTAGGCGTACTCGGGGATGACGTCGTCGCCGTCCACGAAGGCCAGGAACTCGCCCCGGGGGTGCATGGCCCGCAGTCCGGTGTTGCGCGCGTGTCCGGGACCCTGCGAGTGCTGGCGGATCAGACGGAAGCGCGGGTCGGCGGCGCAGAAGTCGGCGGCGATGCGTGTCGAGCCGTCGGTGGAGCCGTCATCGACGAGGATCACCTCGAAGTCGCGGAAGGACTGCCGTGCGATCGATTCCAGGCACTCGGCGAGATAGCTCTCGACGTCCTGGAAGGGCACGACAATGCTCAGACGCGGATGATCCACCAACTCGTACTCCTACCAAGACATTTCACGCCCAGCGGGCTGTTGCCGGTCCACACTGGACATCCCCACCCCCGACCGGTGGCGGCTCGCGGGCCCCCTGCACCGCCTCGTGCGTCACCGGTAAAACCCCTGACGGCCGGAAAGCCCCCCTTCACGGCCGTCACAGGTCCGCCACATCTTATGTCACTCTTAAGGACGGTCAAGGCCAGTTAATGTGGCGTACATCGCTGTTACCCGCTATGGTTCCCCGTTCGTAAAAATCCCTGAGTGTGGGCGCATATAGTTCTCGCACTGACAGACCGCATAGCGGGCCGGCCTCCCCCCACCCGGGCCCTGCGACTCCGCCTCCGCGGAGCCCGTGAGGAGAGGAACCGAACACCATGTCGCACAGCGCCACGACGGAGCCCCGGCGTGCCCGCCGGGCCGCGCCGGACGGCGGCCGTCGTACACCACGCCGCCGCAGGCGCTGGGGCCGGATCGTCCTGCTGTCGCTGGTGGTGCTGCTGCTCGCCGTCGGCGGCACCGGCTACTGGCTCTACAGCAGCCTGAACGGCAACATCGACGGAGTGGACCTGGACAAGGCCCTCGGCGACGACCGCCCCGAGAAGCTTCCGACGTCGGGACAGAACCTCCTGGTCCTCGGTTCGGACTCGCGTTCCGGGGACAACGCGTCGCTCGGCACCGGCAAGGTCTCCGGGGCGCGTTCGGACACCGCCCTGGTGGTGCACATACCCGAGGGCCGCAAGCAGGCCGTCGCCGTGAGCATCCCGCGCGACACCCTCGTCACCCGCCCGGAATGCACCAAGTCCGACGGCTCCGCCCTCCCGGAGGCGAAGCGGGTGATGTTCAACTCCGTGTACTCGCTGGCCGGACCCGCCTGCGTGGTCAAGACGGTGGAGAAGATGTCCGGGGTGCGGATGGACCACTACATGGAGATCGACTTCGCCGGCTTCAAGGGGCTGGTCGACGCCATCGGCGGGGTGCCCGTCACCATCGACGAACCCATCAAGGACAGTTCCAGCGGCCTCGACCTGAGTGCCGGCACCCACACCCTGGACGGCACCGAGGCCCTGGCCTTCGTGCGGACCCGGCACGGGGTCGGCGACGGCAGCGACCTCGGCCGCATCGGGCTCCAGCAGCAGTTCCTGATCGCGCTGCTGAGCGAGGTCAAGAAGCAGGACCTGTTCGGCAGCCCCACCAAGACCTACAAGATCGCCGACACGCTCACCGCGGCACTCACCACGGATTCCGACCTGGCCTCGCTGACCAGCCTGGCGGACTTCGCCCGCAGCATGAACGGGGTCGACCCGGCGACCATGGAAACGATCATGCTTCCGGTGGCCTACGACAAGATCGATCCGAACCGGGTCGTGGCCGCCGAACCTCAGGCGGGCGACCTGTGGAAGGCCGTGCGCTCGGACTCCGAGATCCCCGAGTCCGCGAAGAAGTCGCCCGCGACCGGCGGCTGACCCCTCGACGTCGCGAGGACCGGCCCGCGGGATCGACCCGCGGGCCCGTCGTGCGCGGCGTGCCGGGATTCCGGTGACTCCCGCTCAGTGCCCGGTGTCCCGCTCAGTGCCCGAGGGACTCCCACCGGCCGAGGGACAGGCCCCCGGCGGCGTCCTGACGGGCCACCCTGGGCGCGCCGTCGCCTCCGACCAGCGCCATCACCACCCGCCCGTGCCCGTCCCGGGCCAGCGCGGGAACTCCCTGGCAGGGTTCCCCCAGTGCGTACCACCAGAACCCGGCCGCCTCGTTCTCGGTACCGCCCACGCCGAGCACGGCGGAGCCGTCGCGGTCCCGGCCGGCGAGGACGACACTGTCGTAGCCGTCCACCACCGTGCGCAGGCGGGCGCAGGGCTCTCCGGTCGGCGTGCCGCCCAGCGAGACGGGCCAGTCGCCCTCCCGCCAGGCGCCCACAGCGCCGTTGCCGGTGTCGGTCCAGAAGTACGTGGCGCGCTCCGGTGCGGTCTCCAGCGCGGTGACCGTGCCCGGCACCGGTCGCAGCGCCAGGCCCTGGGGACCCTCGAAGTCGCCGCCGGGCGCGGTCTGGCGCCACAGGAGGACGCCCGACTCCGTGGCGGCACAGACCTCCAGCCGCCCCCCGGCCAGGGAGACGCACGCGGGCGGGGCGTCCACGCCGGTGCCTCGCAGGTCCTCCCAGGCCCGCCACTTGCCGTTCGGGGCCTCACGGCGCAGCGCCAGACCTCCGTGCGCGTCCGGCACGAAGACGTGCACGGTGCCGTCGGCCGCGACGGCACCGAGGGGCCGTCCGAGGTCCCGGCCCTGCTCCGGGTCGCGATGCGGGTTGCCGAGCGAGCGCCACTCGGTGAAGGCCAGTCCGGTCTGGTACTGGATGGCGTGCACGACGTCCACGCCGGTGCGGCCGTCGGACCGCTCGCGCTCTCTGCGGCCGAGGAAGTGAACGTAGGTGTCCGACCCCTGAACCACCGTCAGATGGGTCAGTCCCCTCACCGGGACGAAGTGCGGTCCGCTCCATTCCGGGCCGCCCACCGCGGTCTCGGTCCAGCGCACCAGCCCGCCGTCCGCGGGCACGTAGAGGCTGAGCCGCCCGTCCCTGCCCAGGGTGAGCCAGTCACCGGCCGGTGCCGGCGCGGCGCCGTGCTTCCGCTCCTCGTCACCGGGACCGATCCGGCGGGCGGCGCCGACGGGGCCTGCCGACCTTCTCCGCATGGCCTGCTGCACCTTCCTGAAGCCCGCCCCATCTCGGACAGGGACCGTCGAACGCCGAACATCATATGCCGTTCGTTCACCAGTTCCCCATGGACCGGTCACGAGGCCGTCGACGGGCGGTCAGACCGCCGCCCAAGCCCCCAGCGCCAGCCCCGCCTCGTCCTTCCGCCGGCTCAGCAGCAGCTGTCCGCTCGACGGGGACAGGGTGGCCGCCACCAGGCGGCCGTCGGTGTCCAGGGTCAGGGAGACGGTCGCGTCGGACGGCAGGGCGGGGCCCGACTCGGTCCAGGCCGCGCCCATCTC
This sequence comes from Streptomyces coelicoflavus, assembly GCF_045041415.1. Lineage (NCBI taxonomy): Bacteria > Bacillati > Actinomycetota > Actinomycetes > Kitasatosporales > Streptomycetaceae > Streptomyces > Streptomyces coelicoflavus. Next base: position 1,671,795 of record NZ_CP108218.1, read on the forward strand.
CTCCAGTTCCGAGGGGTACGCGGCGAAGGCGACGCGGCCGCCGGCCGCCGCGCGCTGGGCGACCAGCGTGCAGTCGTGGCCGTCTATGACGGTGCGGACGGCGGACACGGGGCCGGGGCCGGCGGCGGCCACCAGGGCTGCGGGCTTTCCGCCGGGGCGCCAGGCGCACAGCTCACCGGTGCCGTCGTCGGTGTAGAAGACCGTGGTGTGCTCCGCGGAGGTCGCCAGGGCGCGCAGGGTGCCCGGGCGGACCGTGGCGTCGAGGCGCTCCCCCGGCACCGGTCGCGCGCCCGGCTTGTCCTGGCGCCAGTGCAGGATGCCGCCCTCGACGGGTGCGTACGCCTCGACCAGGCCGGAGTCGGCCGTCACGGCCGCCGGTGCCTCCTGGACGCCGCGGCCCTTCAGGTCCCGCCAGGGCTCCCAGCCGCCCTTCTCCTGCTGGGCCACCATGCTCAGGCCGCCGCCCCCGTTGCGGACGAAGACGTGGGCGCGGCCCTGGGCGTCGACCGCGACGGCGGGGGTCCCGGTGCGGTCGCCCTGCTTGTTGGGGTGGCCGGCGGGCTGCCAGTCCAGGGGCGCGAGCAGCGGCCGGAAGTGCGTGGTGTGCACGAGGGCGCAGCGGCCGGCGCCGGTGGGGCGCCAGGCGACCAGATGGGTGTAGCCGTCCGGTCCCCGGCCGACCGCGATGCCGCCGTCCGGGCGCAGTTCCTGGTCGCCGCCGATGCGGCGCGGGGGCTCCCACGGGCCGGCCGGGGCGCGTTCGGCACGCCACAGGGCGGCGTCGTTCGACGGGAGGTACACACTGAGGCGGCCGTCGCGGCCGGTAAGAAGCCAGTCGCCATTCACCGGATCACTCTAAGCGGGGCCGTCGGCTCCGTGTCGGTCGGGTGTGGCCGTCCACGTGCCCGGAGGGGACGAGGGTGGGGGCGTGCGACCCTGACGGGATGGAAGACGACGTGTCTCTGCTCGTGATCGTCGACGCCGCGAACGTCGTCGGCTCGGTGCCGGACGGCTGGTGGCGGGACCGGCGCGGGGCCGCCGAGCGGTTGCGGGACCGGCTGGCGGCGGACGGGGTGCCGGGGCGGGCCGGGCCGGTGGAGGTCGTGCTCGTGGTGGAGGGGGCGGCCCGCGGGGTGGAGTCCGTGCCCGGCGTACGGGTGGAGTCGGCGCCCGGCAGCGGGGACGACCACATGGTCGAACTGGTCGCGCGGGCGGCGGACGGCCGCGCCGTCCTGGTCGTCACGGCCGACCGCGAGCTGCGCCGCCGGGTGACGGAGCTGGGCGCGGAGGTGGCGGGGCCCAGGACGGTGCGGCCGGGGTGAGAGCCGGCCGCACACGGCACCGGGGCCACGCCCCCGCGCCGGCGCGAGGGGGCGGCGACGCTACGGGCCCTTGGGGCCCGACGGCTCGGCCGGTGCCTCCTCGCCCCGGGCCAGGCGGCTGTGGGTGCGGCCGTAGAAGAAGTACACGACGAAGCCGATCGCCATCCAGATGGCGAACCGGACCCAGGTCTCGGCGGGCAGGTTCAGCATCAGCCACAGCGAGGCGGCCACGGACACGATGGGCAGCAGCGGGACCAGCGGGGTGCGGAAGGCGCGGGGCAGGTCGGGCCGGGTCCGGCGCAGGATGATCACGCTGATCGCGACGACGACGAAGGCGAAGAGGGTGCCGATGTTCACCAGTTCGGCCAGCTCGCTCAGGCTGGTGAAGCCGGCGACGATCGCGATGATCACACCGAGCAGGATGGTCGGTCGGTAGGGGGTGCGGAACTTCGGGTGGACGTGGGAGAAGAAGCGCGGCAGCAGTCCGTCCCGGCTCATCGCGAAGAACACGCGGGTCTGGCCGAGCAGCAGGATCATGCAGACCGTGGTCAGGCCGACCGCGGCGCCGAAGCTGATGACGCCGGAGAAGAACGGATGCCCGGTGGCCTTGAACGCGTCGGCGAGCGGGGCGTCCACGGAGAGCTCGGTGTAGTGCTGCATGCCGGTGACGACGATCGAGACGCCGACGTACAGCAGGGTGCAGATGATCAGGGAGCCGAGGATGCCGCGGGGCATGTCGCGCTGCGGGTTCCTGGTCTCCTCGGCGGCGGTGGCGACGATGTCGAAGCCGATGAAGGCGAAGAAGACGACCGAGGCGGCCGTGAAGATGCCCATCACCCCGAAGTTGGACGGCGCCCATCCGAACATCAGCTGGATGAGGGGTGAGTGCAGTCCTCCGCCCGCCTCGACGGGCTGCGACTTCGGGATGAAGGGGTCGTAGTTGGCGGTCTTGACGAAGAAGGCCCCCGCGATGATCACGACGAGGACGACCGCCACCTTGATGGCGACGACGACCGAGGTGATCCGCGCCGACAGCTTCATCCCGAGCACGAGGACGGCGGTGAGCACCAGCACCAGGGCGGCGGCGAGGATGTCGAAGCCGAAGCCCTCGGCGCCGTCCCTGCCGCCCAGCTCGGCGGGCATGTGCCAGCCCGCGTTGTCCATCAGTGAGCGGATGTAGCCGGACCAGCCGACGGCCACCACCGCCGTGCCGAGCGCGAACTCCAGGACCAGGTCCCAGCCGATGATCCAGGCGGGCAGTTCGCCCAGCGAGGCGTAGGAGAACGTGTACGCCGAGCCGGCGACCGGGACGGTGGAGGCGAACTCGGCGTAGCACAGCGCGGCGAGCGCGCAGACGACTCCGGCGACGACGAACGCCAGGGCCGTGGCGGGGCCGGCGTTGTCCTTGGCGACGGTGCCGGTCAGCACGAAGATGCCGGTGCCGATCACGACACCGATACCGAAGACGGTCAGGTCCAGCGCCGACAGGGATTTCTTGAGCGCGTGCTCCGGTTCCTCCGTGTCCCGGATGGACTGCTCGATCTTCTTGGTCCTGAACAGGGTGTTGCTCACGGGGACCTCCCACGCTTGTCGTCCTCGACATGATCGAGAGGGGGCGTACTGCGTATGCCCCGGCATGGGCGATTTCACGCGGATGGGCCGGTTGCACCACTGCAACGAGTGGTGCGACCGGCCCATCCGGCTCAGTGCCGGGTTGCGGGTCCCGCGGCGCGCGGTGTCAGTCGCGCGCGGCCTCCACCTGGTCCACCCCGGCGCCCGCACGGTCGTACCGGCCGTCGAGCTTGGCGACCAGGCCGGTGACCTGGCGGGCGATGTCGGGCGCGGTGAGCCCGATCTCGGCCAGGACCTCGGCGCGGGAGGCGTGGTCGAGGAAGCGCGGCGGGATGCCGAAGTCGCGCAGCGGCACGTCGACGCCGGCGTCGCGCAGGGCCTGGGCGACGGCGGAGCCGACGCCGCCGACGCGGGAGTTGTCCTCGACGGTGACGACCACGCGGTGGCGCTCGGCGAGCGGGGCCATGGCCTCGTCGACGGGCTTGACCCAGCGCGGGTCGACCACGGTGGTGGAGATGCCCTGTTTGTCCAGCAGGTCGGCGACCTCCAGGCACATCGGCGCGAGGGCGCCGACCGAGACCAGGAGCACGTCGGGGGTGTCGGTGCCGGGGGCGCGCAGGACGTCCATGCCGCCGACGCGGCCGACGGCGGGGACTGCGGGGCCGACGGCGCCCTTGGAGAAGCGGACCACGGTCGGCGCGTCGTCCACCGCGACGGCCTCGCGGAGCTGGGCGCGGACCTGGTCGGCGTCGCGCGGGGCGGCGAGCCGGAGGCCGGGGACGACCTGGAGGATCGACATGTCCCACATGCCGTTGTGGGAGGCGCCGTCGGTGCCGGTGACGCCGGCCCGGTCCAGCACGAACGTCACACCGCACTTGTGCAGGGCCACGTCCATCAGGACCTGGTCGAAGGCGCGGTTGAGGAAGGTGGCGTAGACGGCGAAGACCGGGTGGACCCCGCCGTGGGCGAGGCCGGCCGCGGAGACCGCGCCGTGCTGCTCGGCGATGCCGACGTCGTAGACGCGGTCGGGGAAGGCCTTGGCGAACTTGTCGAGGCCGACCGGCTGGAGCATGGCGGCCGTGATGGCGACCACGTCCTCGCGCTCCTTGCCGAGCTTGAGCATCTCGTCGCCGAAGACGGACGTCCAGTCGGCGCCGGAGGTGGAGATGGGCAGGCCGGTGTCGGGGTGGATCTTGCCGACGGCGTGGAAGCGGTCGGCCTCGTCCTGGAGGGCGGGCTGGTAGCCGCGGCCCTTCTCGGTGAGGCAGTGCACGATCACCGGGCCGCCGAAGCGCTTGGCGCGGGTGAGGGCGGACTCCAGGGCCTCCAGGTCGTGGCCGTCGATCGGGCCGACGTACTTGAGGCCGAGGTCCTCGAACATGCCCTGCGGGGCGATGAAGTCCTTCAGGCCCTTCTTGGCGCCGTGCAGGGTGTCGTAGAGGGGGCGGCCGACGACCGGGGTGCGCTCCAGGACCTCCTTGGTGCGGGCCAGGAAGCGCTCGTAGCCGTCGGTGGTGCGCAGGGTCGCCAGGTGGTTGGCGAGGCCGCCGATGGTGGGGGCGTAGGAGCGCTCGTTGTCGTTGGCGACGATGACCAGGGGGCGGTCCTTGGCGGCGGCGATGTTGTTCAGCGCCTCCCAGGCCATGCCGCCGGTGAGGGCGCCGTCGCCGATGACGGCGACGACGTGGTCGTCGCGGTCGAGGACCTGGTTGGCCTTGGCGATGCCGTCGGCCCAGCCGAGGACGGTGGAGGCGTGGCTGTTCTCGATGACGTCGTGCTCGGACTCCCCTTGCGAGGGGTAGCCCGACAGGCCGCCCTTCATCTTCAGCTTCGAGAAGTCCTGGCGGCCGGTGAGCAGCTTGTGCACGTAGGACTGGTGGCCGGTGTCCCAGAGCACCTTGTCCTTCGGCGAGTCGAAGACCCGGTGCAGGGCGAGGGTGAGTTCCACCACGCCGAGGTTGGGGCCGAGGTGGCCGCCGGTCTTGGAGACGGCGTCGACGAGGAAGGTACGGATCTCCTCGGCCAGCCGAGTCAGCTCTTCCAGGCTGAGCCGGTCCAGATCGCGCGGTCCCGTGATGCGGGTCAGCAGCGGCACCCGTGCCTCCTTGCAGTAGAGCTGTTGCCGGGCTCGTCGAGTCTAATGTTCCGCTCCGGCGGAACGTGTCCGGGCGGTGCGTCGTACGTCACGCGTTCGGCCTTACCCAGCGACGGAGGGTTCTACGTGTCCCCGGCCCCGCCGTACCGCGTCCCGGCCGGCGGTGTCCGGCTCCGCGCCGGCGGCTCCGGCTTGGGGACACCTTTACCCGGATGGTCCAGTGGGCCGGACGCGCGGTGTCCAGGCCCGGCGACGCCCGCCCCGGCATATTGGTCTAGTCCCATTCTGGTCCAGACCATTGCGTCCCCCGGTGCTCCGGCGATATCCCCGTACCCGGCAACACCCCCGCACAGCACGGGAATCGACGCTCCACCCCCACACACACCGGGACTGACATGAGACGCATGCGTTCCATCCGCGCGGCCCTCACCGCGGCCGCCACCGCCGTGGCCGCGCTGGGCCTCGCCCTGTCCGGCACCGGCCCGGCCCAGGCGGCGACCCCGCTGCCGGACCGGGTCTTCGCGCCGTACTTCGAGGCCTGGACCGGCGAGAGCCCGGCCGCGCTGGCCGCCCAGTCGGGTGCCAAGCACCTCACCATGGCCTTCCTCCAGACGGCGGCCCCGGGCTCCTGCACGCCGTACTGGAACGGCGACACGTCGATGCCGATCGCGCAGTCGACCTTCGGCGCCGACTTCGACACCATCCAGGCGAACGGGGGCGACGTCATCCCCTCGTTCGGCGGCTACACGGCCGACACCACCGGCACCGAGATCGCCGACAGCTGCACCGACGTCCAGCAGATCGCCGCGGCCTACGAGAAGGTCATCACGACCTACGACGTCTCCCGGCTCGACATGGACATCGAGATCGACGCGCTGGACAACACCGCGGGCATCGACCGCCGCAACAAGGCCATCAAGCTGGTCCAGGACTGGGCCGCCGCGAACGGCCGCGAGCTCGAGATCTCCTACACGCTCCCCACGACCACCCGCGGCCTCGCGAGCAACGGCGTCGCCCTGCTCGAGAACGCCGTGCGCAACGGCACCGAGGTCGACGTCGTGAACCTCATGACGTTCGACTACTACGACAACCAGCCCCACGACATGGCCCAGGACACCCGGACGGCCACCCAGGGCCTGCACGACGTGCTGGCCCGGCTCCACCCGGACAAGTCCTCGGCCGAGCTGTGGCACATGATCGGCGTCATCGAGATGATCGGCGTCGACGACTTCGGACCGGCGGAGACCTTCACCCTGGACAACGCCCGCACGGTCTACGACTGGGCCCTGGAGCAGGGCATCAACACCCTCTCCTTCTGGGCGCTCCAGCGGGACAACGGGAGCTGCGCGGGCGGCGGTGCGGCCGACAACTGCTCCGGCATCCAGCAGAACACCTGGGACTTCTCGCACATCTTCGCGCCGTTCACCGGCGGCAGCACCGCCCCGGAGAACGACTTCTCCCTCTCCGCCGCCCCGGCCTCCGGCACGGTGGCCGCGGGCGCCTCGGCCACCACCACGGTGAGGACCGCGGTGAAGTCGGGCACGGCGGAGACGGTGCGGCTCACGGCGAGCGGGGTCCCGGCGGGCGTCACCGCGTCCTTCAGTCCCGCCTCGGTCACGGCGGGCGGACAGTCGACGCTCACCCTGGCCACCACCGACCGGGCGGTTTCCGGGACGTACTCCGTCACCGTCAACGGCACCAGCCCGTCCGGCAGCCACAGCACCACGTACTCCCTGACCGTCACCGGCGGCAACGGCGGCCAGTGCACGGCCGCCCCGTGGAGCTCGGGCGCGATCTACACCGGCGGGCAGCAGGTCTCCCACGAGGGGCACACCTGGAAGGCCAAGTGGTGGACGACCGGCGAGGAGCCCGGGACCACCGGCCAGTGGGGCGTCTGGCAGGACCTCGGCGCCTGCTGAGCGGCACACCGGCGGCAGGAGGGACATCGGTGACGCACACGTGAAACGGTCCGCCCGCCCAGGGCTCAGCTGGGCGGGCGGACCGTCGTCGGCCGTGCGGCGGCTTGCTACGCGCGGCCGGCCGTCTTCTGCGTCTTGCGGGTGACCGCGTCGATGACGACGGTCGCCAGCAGCACGCCACCGGTGATCATGTACTGGACCGGCGAGCCGACGCCCTCGAGGGCGAGGCCGTACTGGATCGAGACGATGACCATCACACCGAGCAGCGCGTTCCAGGTGCGGCCGCGGCCGCCGAACAGGGACGTGCCGCCGATCACGGCCGCGGCGATGACGTTCATCAGGAACTCACCGGTGCCCGCGCCCTGGTTGGCGGCGGCGATCTTCGAGGCCACGAAGAGGCCGCCGAGGGCGGCGAAACCGCCGGCGATCGCGAAGACCGAGATCCGGACCAGTTCCACGTTGATACCGGCGCGGCGGGACGCCTCGACGCTGCCACCGAGGGCGAAGATCATGCGACCGTAGGCGGTGCGGCGCAGGACGAAGTCCGTGAGCAGCAGGAACGCCAGGAAGATGACCACGGCCAGCGGCAGGCCCTTGTACTGGTTGAAGACGAACGCCACGACGAAGGCCAGGATCGCGAGCAGCACCGTGCGCACGATGATCTCGTTCAGCGGCCGGGACGGCACCCCGGCGGCCGCACGGCGGCGGTTGTCGAAGAACGCGGTGAGGAAGTACCCCGCGGTCACGACGATCGCCAGGCCGTAGGCGGCGGCCACGTCGCTGAAGAAGTAGCTGGTCATCTTGACGACGATGCCCTCGGAGTCGAGGTTCACCGTGCCGTTGCTGCCCAGGATCTGCAGCATGAAGCCCTGCCAGAACAGCAGTCCGGCCAGCGTCACGGCGAAGGCCGGCACACCGATGCGGGCGAAGAAGAAGCCGTGAATGGCGCCGGCCACGGTGCCGGTGAGGATCGAGAGCAGCAGGGCGAGCCACTCGTTCATCCCGTGCGTGACGCTCAGCACTGCGAAGGTGGCGCCCGCGACACCGCTGACCGAGCCGACCGACAGGTCGATCTCGCCGAGCAGCAGGACGAAGACGATACCGACGGCGATCATGCCGGTACCGACCATGGCGACCGACATGTCGGAGAAGTTGCCGGCGGTGAGGAAGTTGGAGTTCAGGCTGGTGAAGATGGCCCAGATGACCAGCAGTCCGACGACGACCGGGATGGACCCGAGGTCACCGGCCTTCATCTTCCGCTTGAACTCGCCCATGTAGCCCGCGAAGCCCTGCTCGCGCACCAGCAGCCGCGGGTCGACCGCGGTGGCCGCGCCGGAGGCCGCGGCGGGGTTCTCGACCGCCTGGTCCTCGGCGGGAGTGGAGGTCTTGTCGATGCTCACTTCTTGATCTCCCCATTGGTGCGCGCCGCACGACGGGTCACGGCGTTCTCCGTGGCGCCCGTGATGGCGGAGATGATCTCTTCCTGCGAGGTCGACTTGACCTCGAAGACGCCGTTGTTGCGCCCGAGGCGCAGGACGGCGACCTTGTCGGCGACCGCCTTGACGTCGGCCATGTTGTGGCTGATGAGGATGACGGCGTGGCCGCGCTCGCGCAGCCGCTCCACGAGGTCGAGGACCTGCGCGGTCTGCTCGACGCCGAGGGCGGCGGTGGGCTCGTCGAGGATGACCAGCTTGGGCTCGCCCAGCATGGACCGGGCGATCGCCACCACCTGGCGCTGACCGCCGGAGAGCGAGGCGATCGGGATGCGCACGCTGGGTATGCGGATGGACAGCGTGTCCAGGAGCTCGCGGGAGCGGCGCTCCATCTCCACCTCGTCCAGGACGCCGCGCCTGCGGATCTCCCGGCCCAGGTAGAGGTTGCCGACGACGTCGATGTTGTCGCACAGCGCGAGGTCCTGGTAGACGGTCGCGATGCCGAGGGTCTGGGCGTCGTGCGGTTTGTTGATCGAGACGGCCTTGCCGTCCCACTCGATGGCGCCCTCATCGATGGGGTGCACGCCGGCGATCGTCTTGACCAGCGTGGACTTTCCGGCACCGTTGTCGCCCACCAGGGCGACCACCTCACCGGCGTGGACCTCAAGCTCTACGTCGGTGAGCGCCTGGACGGCACCGAATCGCTTGGAGACCCCGCGCAACGCCAGCACGGGCGTAGCGGACACGTGAACCATCTCCTTCGCCGCCTGACCCGGCGGGAGGTTGTGCAGAAGTTTGTTGGGGGGTGTTCCGTCCGGCGCCCCGCGTAGCTTGCGGGGCTGATGAGTGCGGGGCGCCGGAGGAGCCGGGGCGGGCGGTCCGGGCCGCTCACGCGGCACGGGACTCGGGTCCGCTTACTTGAGGCCGATCTTGTCGCAGGCGGCCTTGTACTTGTCGGTGCAGATCTCGTCGATCGTGTAGAAACCGTCCTTGATGACGGTCTCCTTGATGTTGTCCTTGGTCAGCGAGACGACCGGGACGATGACCGCGGGAACACCCTTGGTGGTGGCGCTGTCGACCTTGTCGTTGGCGATGGAGTCGAGCGACTCGCCCTTGGCCAGCGCGACGGCCATCTCGGCCGCGGTCTCGGCCTCCTTCGGGTAGGACTTGAAGACGCTCATGTACTGCTCACCGGTGACGATGCGCTGCACGCCCGCGAGTTCGGCGTCCTGGCCGGTGACCGGGATGTCGTTGATGCCGGCGCGCTTGAGGGCGGTGATGGAGCCGCCCGCCATGCCGTCGTTGGCGGAGTAGACGCCGTCGATGTTGTCCTTGCCGAGCGCGGAGATGGCCGCCTGCATGTTGGCGTTGGCGTTCTCCGGCTTCCACTCCTTGGTGTCGTACTCGCGGCCGATCTTGACCTTGCCGTCGAGGACGGAGTGGGCGCCCTCCTTGAACTGGGCGGCGTTCGGGTCCGTGGAGGAGCCGTTCATCATGACGATCTGGCTGTCCTTGGCCTTGTCGCCCAGCGCCTTCAGGAGCGCCTCGCCCTGCGTCTTGCCGACGGTGACGTTGTCGAACGAGGTGTAGGCGTCGATCGGACCCTCGGCCAGGCGGTCGAAGGCGACGACCTTGATGCCGGCGTCGTGGGCCTTCTTCACCGAGCCCGCGATGGCCTTGTAGTCCACCGCGTCGATGATCAGCACGTCGACCTTGTTGGTCACCATCGTGTCGACCTGCTGGTTCTGAAGGCTGGCGTCCTGCTTGGCGTTGGCGTAGACGACCTTGCCCTTGTTGTTCGTGAGCTCCTTGACCTTCTTCTCGATCATGGGCTTGTCGAACTTCTCGTACCGCGCGGTCTGGTTCTCGGGAAGGAGCAGACCGACCTTGATGTCGTCGCCCTTCTTCGCCGCCGAGTCGGACGAGTCGCTGCCGCCGTCCGATTCCTTGGCGCTGCCACAGGCGGCGAGCGAGACGGCCATCGCGGTGGTGGCAACGGCAACGGCGGCACGACGCATACGCGTGTTCACTTCACAAACCTCCCTGACGAGGCCGCGACGTTGCGGCCGAGGTGGCTGGAAGTCAACTCGGCCACACGTGCGACGTCAAGAAGTAAATCCTTAACGAGATGACAACGGTGCCATCCGTGCTCTAAGTGAAGGCAGGCGTGGCCGCCGGCAGAGCGCCGGTCGCAGACCCGTCCAAGAGCGTCGAATCGCCCATCTCGCTCAGCGCCAGGGCGAGCGCCCCGAGCACCTCCGCACGGCCTCCAAGGGCCCCGGGGAGCACGGAGAGTTGGCGCGCCGCACTGGGGATGGCGTACCGCCCGACGGACTCTCTTATCGGCCCGAGCACCAGCTCGCCAGCCTCGGCGAGATCGCCGCCGAGGACGACCCGGCTCGGGTTGAGCAGGTTGCAGAGGTTGGCGACTCCACTGCCGATGTGGCGGCCGACGTCGGCGATCACCCGACGGCAACCGGGGTCACCGTCCCGGGCCAGCCGCACCACGCCCTCCATCGTCAGATCGGGGCCGTGGCCGGGCTGGAGGAGCGGAAGCACATAGCGTGCTGCCGCGAAGGTCTCGAGGCAACCCCGGTTTCCGCACCGGCAGACGGGGCCGGCCTCATCAAGGGTGATATGCCCGATTTCTCCCGCTGTGCCGCCGGGGCCGCGGTAGATCTTCCCGTTGATCACCAGGCCGGCGCCGACACCGCTGGCGACCTTGATGTACGCCAGGTCCCGCACCCCCCGGCCGCTGCCCCAGACCAGCTCGCCCAGGGCGCCGAGGTTGGCGTCGTTGTCCACGTGCACCGGCACGCCGAGCCGCCCCCGCAGCTCCTCGGCGGGCCGGGTGCCGCCCCAGCCGGGCAGGATGGCGGTCGAGCCCAGCGTCCCGGACTCCACGTCGATCGGGCCCGGTACGCCGAGCCCCACTCCGGCGATCTTGGCGCGGTCCACACCGGTGGCCGCGATCAACCGGCTGACCAGCTGTTCCGCCCGGTCGAAGCCCTGCGCCGCGGACGCGTCGACGTCCAGGGGCTCGGACTCCTCGGCGAGCACCTGGTGGGCGAGGTTGCCGACGGCGACGCGCAGGTGGGTGTGGCCGAAGTCCACGCCGATGACGATGCCCGCGTCGCCGCTCAGCGAGACGCTGCGGGCCCGCCGGCCGCCCGCGGAGGTGGGGGTGACCTCCACCGTCCCGCCGTCCTTCAGCTCCCGGACGATGTTCGAGACCGTGGCCGCGGACAGGCCCGTCGTCCTCGCGATCTCCGCCTGCGTCAGCGAACCGGCGAGCCGTACCGCTCGTACGACCCGTTCCAGGTTGGCTCGGTGCAGCGACGACTGCGACCCCGGAGTCTCCACGACGACCTCCTGCGCGCGGGGCCGCTTCGATGAGGCCCCTTCCATGTGCAACTAGTGAACCCTAAGCAGAGCCGTTCGGGTCACCTACCGTCAAGAGGTTGAACCGCATCCGGGTATCCCATGTGGGCGGCACCGCACATACGAGCATGCCGCCCCCGGGGTTCCGGGAGCGGCATGCGGAGGAGGTTTCCGGGGTTCCCCGGGGGCCGGGGACGCTACTTCAGCGCACCCGCGGTGAGCCCCTGGACCACCTGGCGCTGGAAGATGATGTACGCGGCCAGCACCGGCAGCATCGCCATGACCAGGCCCGCGAACAGGCCCGACCAGTCGCCCTTGTACCCCTGGCTGACCGCCAGCTGCACCAGGCCCTGGGTGAGGACGTGTTTGTCCGGGTCCGTGTTCAGCACGGTCGGCAGCATGTACTGGTTCCACTGGCCCAGGAAGTTGAAGATCCCCACACTGATCAGGCCGGGCTTGGCCATGGGCAGCATGACCTGGAAGAACGTCCGGGTGTGCGAGGCCCCGTCCACGAAGGCGGCCTCGGCCACCGAACTGGGCAGGGTTCTGAAGAACCCGGTCAGGAAGAACACCGTGAAGGGCAGCGAATAGGCGATGTAGACCAGGATCAGCCCGTGGATCGTGTTGAGCATTCCCATGTTGTCCACGACGTAGAACAACGGGACGAGGGCGAGCATGATCGGGAAACTCATGCCGGCGATGAACAAGTAATAGATGAACCGGTTGCCGGGAAAGTCGAACCGGGCCAGCACGTAGGCCGCCATGGACCCCAGCACCAGGGTGCCGACGAGCGAACCGCCCACCACCAGGATGGTGTTGAGGAAGTAGTCGCTCATGTGCGCCTGGGACCAGGCCCGCGACCAGTTGTCGAAGTTCAGCTTGTCGGGCAGCGACCAGGGCGAGCCGAAGATGGAGGCGTCGTCCTTGAAGGAGGTCATCACCGCCCACACCAGCGGCATGCCGACCATGATCGCCCAGATGACGAGGACGCCGTGGGAGAAGACGTTGAGGGTGGTGCCCTCCTTCTTCCCCTCCTTGAGTCCGCCGGGGGCGGCCTCGGCCTTCAGGACGGGCGTGCCGGGCTCGGCGGGCACGGGGGCGGGGGTCTCGGTCGTCTTCATTGATCAGTACTCCAGCCGCTCGCGCCGGCCCAGTCGCATCACGACGGCGGCGAAGGCCAGCGTGACGAGGAGCAGGGCGACGCCGATGGTGGTGGCGTAGGCGGCCTGACCGTCACGGAACGCCTTCTGGTACACGTACAGGACCATGACGGTGGTCGAGTAGTCGGGTCCGCCGGGGCCGGTCGTCATGATCTGCACGACGGCGAAGGACTCGGCGCCCAGCGCGAGGATGCCCATGTAGACCCAGCCGGACTGCACGGTGTCCCAGAGCAGCGGCAGGGTCACCTTGAAGAAGGTGGTGGCGCGGTCCGCCCCGTCCAGCAGCGCGGCCTCGTACAGCTCCGCCGGGATGGAGGCCATGCCCGCGGAGAAGAGGACCACGAAGAAGCCGACCGTCGACCAGACGAGCACCGCCATCACGCACCACAGGGCGATGTTGGGGTCGCCGAGCCACAGCGGCTGGAGGGAGTCCAGGCCGATTCCGCGCAGCAGGGAGTTGATCGCGCCGCTGTCCGGGTTGTAGGCGAACTGGAACAGCAGGGCGACGATCGCGATGGACAGGACCTGCGGGAAGAAGTACACGATCTTGTAGAAGCCGGAGCCGCGCACACCGGTGATCGCCGGGCCGCCGCGGCGGCGCCGTCCGCCCACGTTGATCATGAAGGCGAAGAAGAGCGCCAGGCTGAGTGTCACCAGCGGCACCAGCAGCGCGAACATCACGCTGTGCTGCAACGACTTCCAGAAGATGTCGTCGTCGAGCATCCGCGAGTAGTTGTCGAAGCCGACCATCTTGTACTCGGGACTCAGCCCCGTCCAGTCCGTGAACGAGTAGTAGATGGACTGGATGAACGGCCAGATGACGAAGAGCGCGTACAGCCCCAGGGGAACCGCCAGGAACCCCACGATGAACCGGTACTTGCCGTGCTGCATTGCTACCGACCCCGATCTGCGTGCGGGTGGCGCCGCCAGGGCCCGCCCGGCGCGGTGGCGCCGGACAGGCCCTGGTGACGCGTCCTCACTGGTGCTTGTAGTGCTTGATCGACGAGTCCTTGGCGGCTTCGTCGGCGTAGCCCTGGATCTTCTTGATGGTCTCGGCCGGGGTCATCCGGCCCGCCATCATCTCGCCGAGGCAGCCGACGCCGATCTTCTCCTTCTGGAGCTGCACGTACCAGTCCTGCATCCGCGGGTTCACCACGTTGTCGCCGGCCAGTTCCAGGGCCGCGACACCGGACTTGAGGCCCGGGGTGAGCTCGATGCCGTCGGTGCCGCCGTTGTAGGCGCTCAGCGACTTCACCTTGCTGGTGAAGTTCTTGGAGGACGCCTCGCTGAGCATGATGCGCAGCTGCTCCATGCCGCCGGATCCGTTGGCCGCCTTGGCGGGGACGATGAAGGGCTCGCCGCCGGACGCCCAGATGGTGCCGAAGGGCATCTTGTCGGAGTCGTCGATGCCGGGCGGCGCGGAGACGGCGAGGTCGAAGTCGGCGGGGATGACCTTGGCCGACTCGTTCTCCACCCAGGAGCCGTTGGGGATGAACAGGGCGTCGCCCTTGGCCCACGCGGTCTGCGACTGGATGTGGTCCAGGCCCGGGGTGCCCTTGAGGACGTAGCCCTTCTTGAACAGCTCGTACCAGGCCTCGAAGACCGTCTTGACCGCCGGGTGCTTCCAGGCGTTCGGCTCCAGGTTGTCGATGGCGTTCAGCACCTCGACGCCGCCGACCTTGGCGATCATCGGGGACATCGAGAAGGGGATGTAGTACGGGTACTTGCCGGCGTAGGTCCAGCCGGCCATGCCCTTCTTCTTGGCCTTGGCGCAGACCGCGAGCATCTCGTCCCAGGTCTGGGGGTACTCCGCGTCCAGGGAGTCCAGGGCCTTCTGCGAGTACCAGTTCCCGTACACCGTGTAGGCGTAGTACAGGATCCAGACCGGGTCGCCGTCGAACTGGCCCATCTCCACGATGCCGGGGCGCAGCGTGTCGCGGACCTTCTTGTTCGGGTCGTCGTAGGACGGCGCGTCGAGCAGCGGGGTGAGGTCGGCGAGCTGCTTCTTGCCGACCAGGACGCCCATGTCCATCTGCTCGGCGCCGGAGTTGTCGACGAGGTCGGGCGGGTTGCCGCCGTTGAAGCGCGGCTGGAGGGTCGACTGGATCTTCTGGGTGGCGGAGAACTTCACCTCGGCCTTCGGGAAGGCCTTCTCGTACAGCTTCACGGCGTCCTCGGCGTACTCCTTGCCGAAGCCTCCGTCGAAGAGGACGAACTCCATCTTGGCGCTCTCGTTGACCGCCAGCGGGTTCTTCGCGGACTTCTCGCCCGCCTCGGCCTTCTTCTGGTCGTCCCCGCCGCCGCTCGCGCAGGCGGACAGGAAGCCCATGGCCGGTACGGAGACCAGGCCGAGCGCGGCGGACCGCTTGATCAGATCGCGGCGGCCGACGCCCGTACCGTTGTTCTCGGCGGAAGTGGATCCCATGCTCAAGTCCTCGCCTTCTCCAGGACTCAGGCGGTGAACCGGATCCTCCCCGGCACCGCGATCGGGTCACGCTGGGTCGTGCTGTTTCTTGCTGGGCCGTACTGGAAACGCGGGTTCTTCCGTGCGGTCACGGATACCGTCACCGCTGTTCGGGCGCTTGGGCGGTTCCTCGTCGTGGTTCCCCCCGTATCCCCCGATGGGCGACAGGTATAGTCCACTTTCCGTCGGCGGAGCAAGATCGAATGCAAGGTTCCCGGTACGTCTTTTCCGAGTTGAGACCTCCCGGAAATATGAGTGCCCTGTGCATCGCATGCCGTAGGAATCCCCGCCATAACCCCCTAACGCCACATCCAACACCCTTGACATCACTTGCCACTTGACCCCTACTGGTCCTTGCGCAGTTGAATTGACAACGTTGTCCCCAGCGCTGGGAGGGTGGCCAGGACATGCAGTACAGAGTTCGGCACAGATGGGGTCCGGCGGTCGTGACGGCGACCGCCTTCGCCTTGGCGGTGGGCTCGCAGGGGGCCGCGGTCGCCCTGCCCGGCGCGCCCGCGAAGGCCGACCGGGAGTTCGCGTCGTCCTTCGAGAAGGGCGACCCGGCCCCGGACTGGACCGACACCGTGGACACCGGCGGCAAGCGGTCCTCCGGTGTGGACGGCGGGTTCAGCACCGGCATACCGGGCAACGTCACGGAGAACGTCACCGGGGTGCGGGCCAGCGCCGAGAACACGGGCGGCGGGGAGGTGAAGGAGAACCTCGTCGACAACGAGCCGGGCACCAAGTGGCTGACCTTCGCCCCGACCGGCTGGGTCGAGTTCGACCTGGACGCCCCGCAGAAGATCGCCAAGTACGCGCTCACCTCGGCCAACGACCACGACGAACGCGACCCGGTGGACTGGACGCTGAAGGGCTCGTCGGACGGCGAGAACTGGCAGACCGTGGACACCCGCACCGGGGAGAGCTTCGGCGAGCGTTTCCAGACGAAGACGTACGAACTCTCCGAAACCGCTGAATTCCAGCATTTCAGGCTGGAGATCACCAAGAACAACGGGGCCGGCGACGCACTCCAGCTCGCCGACGTCCAGCTGGCCACCGACGGCACCGAGGTCCCCACCCCCGAGGACATGCTCTCCTCCGTCGACGACGGCCCGGCGGGCTCGCCCACCGCGAAGGCGAACGCCGGCTTCACCGGCACCCACGCACTGCGCTACGCGGGCCGCCACACGGCCGACGGCCGGGCCTACTCGTACAACAAGGTCTTCGACGTCGACGTGCGGGTCGACCGGCGTACCGAGCTGTCGTACAAGATCTTCCCGTCGATGGCGGACGGCGACCTCGACTACGACGCCACGAACGTCTCGGTCGACCTCGCCTTCACCGACGGCACCTACCTGAGCGACCTCAAGGCCACCGACCAGCACGGGTTCCCGCTGACGCCGCGCGGTCAGGGCGACGCCAAGATCCTCTACGTGAACCAGTGGAACAGCGTCGAGTCGGGCATCGGCACGGTCGCGGCCGGCAAGACCGTCGACCGGATCCTGGTGGCGTACGACTCCCCCAAGGGCCCGGCGAAGTTCCGCGGCTGGCTGGACGACGTGGAGATCAAGCGCGCCAAGCCCGAGCGTCCGAAGGCCCATCTGTCCGACTACGCGCTCACCACCCGCGGCACCAACTCCAGCGGCAGCTTCTCCCGCGGCAACAACTTCCCCGCGACCGCCGTGCCGCACGGCTTCAACTTCTGGACGCCGGTGACCAACGCCGGTTCGCTCAGCTGGCTCTACGACTACGCGCGCGGCAACAACGACGCCAACCTGCCCACCCTCCAGGCGTTCAGCGCGAGCCACGAGCCGAGCCCGTGGATGGGCGACCGGCAGACCTTCCAGGTGATGCCCTCGGCCGCCTCCGGCACCCCGGACACCGGCCGCGACGCCCGCGAGCTGGCCTTCCGGCACGAGAACGAGACCGCCAAGCCGTACTACTACGGCGTGCGGTTCGAGAACGGCGTCAAGGCCGAGATGACGCCGACCGACCACGCCGCGATGATGCGCTTCACCTACCCCGGTGACGACGCGAGTGTGATCTTCGACAACGTCGAGAACAGTGCCGGCCTGACCCTGGACAAGGAGAACGGCACCTTCTCCGGCTACTCGGACGTCAAGTCCGGGCTGTCCACCGGCGCCACCCGCCTCTTCGTGTACGGCGAGTTCGACAGCAGGGTCACCGGCGGCGACTCCAGCGGCGTCAAGGGCCACCTGCGCTTCGACGCCGGCCGGGACCGCGCCGTGACGCTGCGCATCGCGACCTCGCTGCTGAGCGTGGACCAGGCGAAGGACAACCTCCGCCAGGAGATCCCAAAGCGCGCCTCCTTCGACAAGGTCAAGCGCGCCGCCCAGAAGCAGTGGGACCGGATCCTCGGCAAGGTCGAGGTGGAGGGCGCCACGCAGGACCAGCTGACCACGCTGTACTCCAGCCTCTACCGCCTCTACCTGTACCCGAACGCGGGCCACGAGAAGGTCGACGGGAAGTACAAGTACGCCTCCCCGTTCTCCAAGGCGGTCAAGGAGGACACCCCGACCGAGACCGGCTCGAAGATCGTGGACGGCAAGGTCTACGTCAACAACGGCTTCTGGGACACGTACCGGACCACCTGGCCCGCGTACTCCTTCCTCACCCCCTCCCAGGCCGGTGAGCTGGTCGACGGCTTCGTGCAGCACTACAAGGACGGCGGCTGGACCTCGCGCTGGTCCTCCCCCGGCTACGCGGACCTGATGACCGGCACCTCCTCCGACGTGGCCTTCGCCGACGCCTACGTCAAGGGCGTCGACTTCGACGCGAAGGCCGCGTACGACGCGGCGGTCAAGAACGCCACCGTGGTGCCGCCGTCCTCCGGCGTGGGCCGCAAGGGCATGGAGACCTCGCCCTTCCTCGGCTACACCAGCACCGAGACCCACGAGGGCCTGTCGTGGGCGCTGGAGGGCTACCTCAACGACTACGGCATCGCGAAGATGGGCGAGAAGCTCTACAAGGAGACCGGCGAGAAGCGGTACAAGGACGAGTCCGCGTACTTCCTCAACCGCGCCCAGGACTACGTCAACCTCTTCGACGCGAAGGCCGGCTTCTTCCAGGGCAAGGACGCCAAGGGCAACTGGCGCGTGGACTCCGGGAAGTACGACCCGCGCGTGTGGGGCTACGACTACACGGAGACCAACGGCTGGGGCTACGCCTTCACCGCCCCCCAGGACAGCCGGGGCCTCGCCAACCTGTACGGCGGCCGCGACGGCCTCGGCGACAAGCTCGACGAGTACCTCTCCACCCCGGAGACGGCCTCCCCGGAGCTGAAGGGCTCCTACGGCGGCGTCATCCACGAGATGGTCGAGGCGCGCGACGTCCGCATGGGCATGTACGGGCACTCCAACCAGGTCGCCCACCACGCCCTGTACATGTACGACGCGGCCGGGCAGCCGTACAAGACGCAGAAGAACATCCGCGAGGTGCTCCAGCGGCTGTACACCGGCAGCGACATCGGCCAGGGCTACCACGGCGACGAGGACAACGGCGAGCAGTCGGCCTGGTTCCTCTTCTCCTCGCTCGGCTTCTACCCGCTGGTGATGGGCAGCGGCGAGTACGCCGTCGGGTCCCCGATGTTCACGAAGGCCACGGTGCACCTGGAGAACGGCCGCGAGCTGGTCGTCAAGGCGCCGAAGAACAGCACGAAGAACGTCTACGTGCAGGGCCTGAAGGTCAACGGCAAGCGCTGGAACTCCACGTCGCTCCCCCACGCGCTGCTCGCCAAGGGCGGCGTCCTGGAGTTCGACATGGGCGCCAAGCCCTCCTCGTGGGGCACCGGCGAGCACGCGGCGCCGCCGTCGATCACCAAGGACGACGAGGTGGCGACCCCGCGCGCCGACGCGCTCACCGGCGAAGGCGCCCTGTTCGACAACACGTCGGGGACGGACGCGAGCGTGACGTCCGTGGACCTGCCCGTGTCCGGCAAGGGCGTCGAGGCGGTCCAGTACACGCTCACCTCGTCGGCGGACCGTGCGCAGGCGCCGGCCGGCTGGAAGCTCCAGGGCTCGGCCGACGGCACCACCTGGCGGACGCTGGACGAGCGCTCGGGCGAGTCCTTCGCCTGGGACCGGCAGACGCGGGCGTTCTCGGTGAAGTCACCGGGCTCGTACGCCAAGTACCGGCTGGTGCTGGACGGCGAGCACACGCTGGCGGAGGTGGAGCTGCTGGCCTAGCCGGCACACCCGGCCGGTGAACGAACGAACGACGGACGGGCGGGCGGCGGGTTCGGGCTTCGGCCTGAATCCGCCGCCCGCTCGTGCCGCCCCATTCCCCTGAGCCGGTGCGTGCACCAGGATGAGCGGGCGCCGTCGGCGGCCGCCGGGGCGCGTCACGCATCGTCAGGGGGAACACATGCGGACATCCATCGGCACACGCGTCACGGGGCTGGTCACGGGCGCACTGCTGGCGGCGGGGGCGCTCTTCGCGACCGCCGCGCCGGCCCAGGCCTACGACCCGGACCCCAGCGTCTCCACGTACTACCGCCAGACGAGCAGCTGCCCGTGCAGCGGCGGCAGCCTCGCCGACCCGTTCGACGGCACCTACTTCGCGCACGACGCGGGCGGCACGGCCGTCAAGATGGAGCTGAACGACGCGGGCTGGTTCATCGGCAAGGTCGAGTTCCACCCCGACGGCGAGAAACTCTGGGTCTACGACACCAAGAACGACGGCGACGGGTTCTACGTGGCGATCGGCTACTCGTGGGGCGGCTCGTACCACGACCTGGGCACGTACTCGGCGCCGGGCACCTCGGCCACCGTGGACATGACGGTCAAGAACTTCAGCATCCCGGACGGCGCGTCCGTGGACCTCACGGTCTACGACGGTTCCGGCCGCTCCGACTACATCGCCGCCGCGCGCGGCACCGGCGGGGCGGTCGCCTGACGGCATGACCTTCGCCATCGACCCGGCCTGGCTGCCGGACGACGCCTTCCGCGCGGTCGGCACCCGGCGCACGCTCGTGCGCGGCACCGGACCGCTCGCCGACACCGTGCGCGGTGAAGTGGCGGCGGCCTGCGGGCGGTTCGGGGGCACCCTCGTGGACGAGGGCGCCCCGGCCGGCCTCGTGCTGGAGCTGACCGGCGGGGGCGCGCCGACTCGGAGGGGCAGCCCGGCCCGTTCGCGTACGGCCGCACCCACGCGGACGGCGCCAACCTGCTGGCCGCCGCACTCGCCCCGTACGGCGGCACCGTGCACTGGCGGGCCTTCGTCTACGACCACCGGCAGGACTGGCGGGACCGGTCGACGGACCGCGCCCGGGCCGCGTACGACCACTTCGTGCCGCTGGACGGCGAGTTCGCCGCGAACGCGGTGCTCCAGGTCAAGCACGGCCCGATGGACTTCCAGGTGCGCGAGCCGGTGTCGCCGCTGATCGGCGCGATGCCGGGCACCCGGCTCGCGGTGGAGGCGCAGGCCACGCAGGAGTACACCGGGCAGCAGCGGCACGTGTGCTGGCTCGGCCCGATGTGGAGCGAGGTCCTGCGCTTCCGGCCGGACGGCGAGGTGCCGGTCGGGCGGCTGGCGGACGCCCTGGTGGCGGTGTCCAACGTGGGCGACGACCCGTTCTGGACCGGCCACCCGCTCGCGCAGGCCAACGGGCCGGCAGCGCCCCTGCCCGCGGTCGTCGAGTACGCCGGGTAGGGCGCGGACGCGGCCTGCCCCACGAGCGGCTGACCTGGGTGGCCGCCGGGTACGCGCATCTGCTGATGGACAACCGGGGCCAGGGCGACCAGTACGGCTGCGGTGGCGACACCCCGGACCCGCACGCCGACGCACCCGGCGGCCCCGGCCCGGCGGCACGGGGGCTGCTCGACCCGCACGACCACCACTACCGTCGCCTCATCACGGACGCGGTCCGCGCGGTCGCCGCGGTGCGGGCCCTGCCCGGCGTGGACCCGGCGCGCGTCGCGGCCGTCGGCAACAGCCAGGGCGGCGGGCTCGCGCTGGCCGTCGCGGGTCTGGTGCCGGACCTGGCGGCCGTCCTGGTCTCCGCGCCCCTGCTGTGCGGCATCCGACGCGCCCTCGACCTCACGGACGCGGGGCCCTACGGCGAGATCGCCGCGTACCTGTCGGTGCACCGGGGCGCCGAGCGCGCCGCCTACCGCACCCTCTCCTATCTGGAGGGCGTCTCCTTCGCCCGCCGCGCCCACGCGCCGGCCCACTTCGGCGTGGGCCTGCGCGACACGGTGTGCCCGCCGAGCGGGGCGTACGCCGCCTTCAACCGGTACGGGGAGCTGTCCGGCGCGGTACCCCGCAAGGAAATCCACGCCTACCCCTTCAACGGGCACGAGGGCGGCGACGCGGTGCATGTGCGGCGTCAACTGGGGTGGCTGGCGGGCGTCCGGGCGACCGACTAAGGCAACTTCCTTGCCCTTTCGGTGCGTTTGCGGCGCCTTCCCGTATCAATTTCATGTAATCCGATTGACATGTAAAAGCCATGTGTAAGGATCACGGAGTTATCGGGATCATGCTGTGCCCAATCCCGGCACCCGGTCCCTTCCGCATGACCATATGGAGGACCCACGTGGCCAAAAGCTCCGGCCTGAACACGCGTCGCGCCCTGGCGCGTGCCACGGCTGCGGCGCTCACCGCCGCACTGGTGGCGACCGGTGCGAGCAGCGCCGTCGCCTCGGACGCGCCGGCGCCCACCGCGTCCCGGCCGCAGATCGACGTGAAGCCGTCGGACGCCTCGAAGTTCAGCTCGACCGCACAGATCGGTGACGCACAGATCAACCCGCTGTACGGGGTGGACAGCGGGGGCACCCTGTACGGCTACCTGCCCGACGGAGACGGCGGCCTGGACTCCCGCTTCTGGGCGGGCGA
Organism: Streptomyces coelicoflavus; assembly: GCF_045041415.1. Taxonomy (NCBI): domain Bacteria; kingdom Bacillati; phylum Actinomycetota; class Actinomycetes; order Kitasatosporales; family Streptomycetaceae; genus Streptomyces; species Streptomyces coelicoflavus. The sequence goes on from NZ_CP108218.1 coordinate 1,693,993, forward strand.
CTACTGGGACACCGTTCGCGCGGCCACCCAGGTGGACAACGACGCCGACGGGTTCTCGGACGGCCTCTGGCAGGTAACGGCCGGAGGCCAGCTCTACTACGGGAACTTCGGTCTCGACGAGGAGCACATCCTCGTCGGCAACGGCTGGAAGATCTACAACCAGCTCTTCTCGCCCGCCAACGTCGGTGGCGCCGCCGCCGACGACCTGCTCGGCCGGGACAGCTCCGGCGTGCTGTGGCTGTACCTCGGCTACGGCAACGGCAAGCTGACCAAGCGCTACCGGGTCGGCGGCGGGTGGAACGCCTACACGCACATCACCGGCAAGGGCGACCTGACCGGTGACGGCAAGGACGACATCGTCGCCAAGGACAAGTCCGGCGTGCTGTGGCTCTACAAGGGCACCGGCAACTACAAGGCGCCGTTCACCTCCCGCAGCCGCATCGGCGGCGGCTGGAACACGTACAACAACATCGCCTCCGTCGGCGACATCGACGTCGACGGCATCACCGACCTGGTCGCACGCAACAAGAGCGGTGCGCTGTACCTGTACAAGGGCACCGGCAACGCCGCCGCTCCGTACAAGTCCCCGGTGAAGATCGGCAGCGGCGGCTGGAACACGTACCGCCTGATGTTCTAAAGCCGTACGCGACGCCTCTGCGAGGCGGGCACGCGCGAGGGCCGCACCCCCGTCACCGGGGATGCGGCCCTCAACCGTTGTGCGCCGCCGCCTACTTGCGGATCAGGCTGCGCAGCACGTACTGCAGGATGCCGCCGTTGCGGTAGTAGTCCGCCTCACCCGGGGTGTCGATGCGGACGACCGCGTCGAACTCGACGCCGGTGTCGGTGGTGACCTTCACCGTGCGCGGGGTGGTGCCGTCGTTCAGCTCGGTCACGCCGGAGACGGAGAAGGACTCCTCGCCGGTCAGGCCGAGGGACTCGGCGGTGCGGCCCTCCGGGAACTGCAGCGGCAGGACGCCCATGCCGATGAGGTTCGAGCGGTGGATGCGCTCGTACGACTCGGCGATGACGGCCTTGACGCCGAGGAGCGCGGTGCCCTTGGCGGCCCAGTCGCGGGACGAGCCGGAGCCGTACTCCTTGCCGGCCAGGACGACGAGCGGGGTGCCCTGCTCGATGTAGTTGCGGGAGGCGTCGTAGATGAACGACACCGGCCCGCCCTCCTGGGTGAAGTCGCGGGTGTAGCCGCCCTCGGTGCCCGGCGCGATCTGGTTGCGCAGGCGGATGTTGGCGAAGGTGCCGCGGATCATGATCTCGTGGTTGCCGCGGCGCGAGCCGTAGCTGTTGAAGTCGCGGCGCTCGACGCCGTGCTCCGTGAGGTACTTGCCGGCCGGGGTGTCGGCCTTGATGGCACCGGCGGGCGAGATGTGGTCCGTGGTCACCGAGTCGCCCAGCTTGGCGAGCACCCGGGCGCCGGAGATGTCCTCGACCGGGGCCGGCTCCATGCCCATGCCCTCGAAGTACGGGGGCTTGCGCACGTAGGTGGACTCGGCGTCCCACTCGAAGGTGTCGCCGGTCGGGATGGACAGCGCCTGCCACTGGGCGTCGCCCGCGAAGACGTCGCTGTAGGACTTGGAGAACATGTCCTCGCCGATGGCGTTGGCGACGACGTCGTTGACCTCGGCCTCGGAGGGCCAGATGTCCTTGAGGAAGACCGGGTTGCCGTCCTGGTCGGTGCCCAGGGCGTCCTTGGTGACGTCGACCCTCATGGAGCCCGCGAGGGCGTAGGCGACGACCAGCGGCGGGGACGCCAGGTAGTTCATCTTGACGTCGGGGTTGATCCGGCCCTCGAAGTTGCGGTTGCCGGAGAGCACCGAGGTGACGGCGAGGTCGTGGTCGTTGACGGCCTTGGAGACCTCCTCCGGCAGCGGGCCGGAGTTGCCGATGCAGGTGGTGCAGCCGTAGCCGACCAGGTTGAAGCCGACCTTGTCGAGGTAGGGGGTCAGGCCCGCCTTCTCGAAGTAGTCGGTGACGACCTTGGAACCCGGGGCGAGGGTGGTCTTGACCCACGGCTTGCGGGTCAGGCCCTTCTCGACCGCCTTCTTGGCCACCAGGGCGGCGGCGACCATGACGTACGGGTTGGAGGTGTTGGTGCAGGAGGTGATGGCCGCGACCGTCACCGCGCCGTGGTCCAGCACGTACTCGGTGCCGTCGGGGGCGGTCACGGGGACCGGGTTGGACGGGCCGCCGTTGGTGACCGCCGGGGAGTCGGAGGCCGGGAAGGACTCCTTGCCCGCCTCGTCCACGACGTCCACGTAGTTGAGGACGTCCGACTTGAACTGCTGGGCGGCGTTCGCGAGGACGATGCGGTCCTGCGGGCGCTTCGGGCCGGCGATGGAGGGCACGACCGTGGAGAGGTCCAGCTCCAGCTTCTCGGAGAAGTCCGGCTCGGCCTTCGGGTCCAGCCAGAGGCCCTGCTCCTTGGCGTACGCCTCGACCAGGGCGACCTGCTGCTCGGAGCGGCCGGTCAGGCGCATGTAGTTCAGCGTCTCGCCGTCGATCGGGAAGATCGCGGCGGTGGAGCCGAACTCCGGCGACATGTTGCCGATGGTGGCGCGGTTGGCGAGGCTGGTGGCGGCCACGCCCTCGCCGTAGAACTCGACGAACTTGCCGACGACGCCGTGCTTGCGCAGCATCTCGGTGATGGTCAGCACCAGGTCGGTGGCGGTGGTGCCGGGGGTCAGCTCTCCGGTGAGCTTGAAGCCGACGACGCGCGGGATGAGCATGGAGACCGGCTGGCCGAGCATCGCGGCCTCGGCCTCGATGCCGCCGACACCCCAGCCGAGGACGCCGAGGCCGTTGACCATGGTGGTGTGCGAGTCGGTGCCGACCAGGGTGTCGGGGTAGGCCTTGCCGTCACGGGTCATGACGACGCGGGCCAGGTGCTCGATGTTCACCTGGTGGACGATGCCGGTGCCCGGCGGGACGACCTTGAAGTCGTCGAAGGCGGTCTGACCCCAGCGCAGGAACTGGTAGCGCTCGCGGTTGCGGCCGTACTCCAGGTCGACGTTCTGCTTGAAGGCGTCGTTGGTGCCGAACTTGTCGGCGATGACGGAGTGGTCGATGACCATCTCGGCCGGGGAGAGCGGGTTGATCTTGTTCGCGTCGCCCCCCAGCTCCTTGACGGCCTCACGCATGGTGGCGAGGTCGACGACACAGGGCACGCCGGTGAAGTCCTGCATGATCACGCGGGCCGGCGTGAACTGGATCTCCTGCGACGGCTGGGCCTGCGAGTCCCAGCCCCCGAGGGCGCGGATGTGGTCGGCGGTGATGTTCGCGCCGTCCTCGGTGCGGAGCAGGTTCTCCAGCAGCACCTTCAGGCTGTAGGGAAGGCGCGCGGAGCCCTCGACCTTGTCCAGCCGGAAGATCTCGTACGACTCGTCGCCCACCTGCAGTGTGCTGCGGGCGTCGAAGCTGTTCGCCGACACGACAGTCTCCTTCATTTATGTGCGCGTACCACCGCATCCTGCCGCCACGCCCCCTGGCCGATCCGCTAAGGTAGGGCTAAGTTAGGTAACCCTTACCAGGGTGGTGGCTGCGGTACGCCTCGGCAGATATCTCGATGTCGAGATAACTCTAGTACATAGGGGCGGCCCGGTCATGTCCGGGCGCCGTATGGCGTACGCCCCACCCCGGGTGACCCGTACGGCCATGACTACGCCGAACAGGGGTACCCGATGCGGCGCCCCCACCGGCAGCAGCGCCGGACGTCGTACGACATCGATGGATTTGCCGGGACCTGTCGGCCGACGCCGCACCACGACGAACCGGCACGGCCGATCCTCCGGACACGCCGCGCCTCCGAACCTCCGCGTCTCCGACGAGGGACGTTTGACGCCGCGTCACCCGAACGGACCCCCCGAGATGTGCGATCTCATATCTGAGATAGCCTCAACCCCATGGCAGACGACTACCTCGTACGCATCGGCCGACTCATCCGTGACGCCCGGCAGCACCGCGGCTGGACGCAGTCACAGCTCGCGGAGGCGCTCAACACCAGTCAGAGCGCCGTCAACCGCATCGAGCGTGGCAACCAGAACATCAGCCTTGAGATGATCGCCCGTATCGGTGAAGCGCTCGACAGCGAGATCGTCTCCCTGGGGTACGCGGGTCCGATGCACCTGCGCGTGGTCGGCGGCCGGCGCCTGTCCGGCGCCATCGACGTCAAGACCAGCAAGAACGCCTGCGTGGCCCTGCTGTGCGCCTCGCTGCTCAACAAGGGGCGCACGGTGCTGCGCCGGGTCGCCCGCATCGAGGAGGTCTACCGCCTCCTGGAGGTGCTCAACTCCATCGGCGTGCGCACCCGCTGGATCAACGACGGCACCGACCTGGAGATCGTGCCGCCGTCCGAGCTGGACATGGAGGCCATCGACGCCGAGGCCGCCGTCCGCACCCGCTCCATCATCATGTTCCTCGGCCCGCTGCTGCACCGCATGGACCGCTTCCGGCTGCCCTACGCCGGTGGCTGCGACCTCGGCACCCGCACCATCGAGCCGCACATGATCGCCCTGCGCCGCTTCGGCCTGGACGTCGCCGCGACCGAGGGCCACTACCACGCGGTGGTCGACCGCACGGTGCGCCCGGACCGCCCGATCGTCCTGACCGAGCGCGGCGACACGGTGACGGAGAACGCCCTCCTGGCCGCCGCCCGCCACGACGGCGTCACCGTCATCCGCAACGCCTCGTCCAACTACATGGTCCAGGACCTCTGCTTCTTCCTCGAGGCCCTGGGTGTCCGCGTCGAGGGCATCGGCACCACCACCCTCACCGTGCACGGCATGCCGGTCATCGACGCCGACGTGGACTACTCCCCCTCCGAGGACCCGGTCGAGGCGATGAGCCTGCTGGCCGCCGCCGTGGTCACGGAGTCGGAGCTGACGGTGCGCCGGGTCCCGATCGAGTTCCTGGAGATCGAGCTGGCGGTCCTGGAGGAGATGGGCCTCGACCACGACCGCACCCCGGAGTACTTCGCCGACAACGGCCGCACCCGCCTGGTGGACCTGACGGTGCGCCCCTCCAAGCTCGAAGCGCCGATCGACAAGATCCACCCGATGCCCTTCCCGGGCCTGAACATCGACAACGTCCCCTTCTTCGCGGCCATCGCGGCCTCGGCCCAGGGCCAGACCCTCATCCACGACTGGGTCTACGACAACCGCGCCATCTACCTCACCGACCTGAACCGCCTGGGCGGCCGCCTCCAGCTCCTGGACCCCCACCGCGTCCTGGTCGAGGGCCCCACCCGCTGGCGCGCCGCCGAGATGATGTGCCCGCCGGCCCTGCGGCCCGCCGTGGTCGTCCTCCTGGCGATGATGGCCGCCGAGGGCACGTCGGTGCTGCGCAACGTCTACGTCATCAACCGCGGTTACGAGGACCTGGCGGAACGGCTGAACTCGATCGGGGCGCAGATCGAGATCTTCCGGGACATCTGAAAGCTCCAAGAAAAGGTAATGCGAATCCCCTCCTGAGCTGCACGTATGCGAGCCAGGAGGGGATTCTGCTTCGCCTGTGGGACTTCTCAGGGACTTTTGGGCCGAGCCGGGAGAGTGTCAGCCTCAGGGGCTGAGGGATGGGTTGCTCGCCCCTACACGTGATGGGCCACCCGACGGGCGTCGGCCTGAGCGATTCATGGCGAGGAGGAAGGGGCCTCGCGTGAGCCCTGGTCAGCAGCGCAGGAACGTACAGCGATACGGGCACGGTCTCCTCCCCTCCAGCGCCGCCCGTGACAGGTTGGTCAGCCGCAGTCTTCCGTGACGCGCGCTCCCGTCCGCAATCAAGGGGTGCATGGAGCGATGCGAACTGCGCCGCAACTCCCCTACATCTGTTGACGTCGTCAACAGATAGTGTGATACTCGTCAACGGGTGAAGGTATACGCTCCTCACGGGGTGTACCCACCTTGTATGCGACGGGTGAATCGGGGAGGGCCAGTGGGCCAGGGGACGGTCGACGGACGATTCCGGATCATGGGGGTTCTGGGACGCGGGAACATGGGCGAGGTCCACCGGGCGGAGGACCTTCGGGCGGCTCCTGATTCCCCGCATCAGGAGGTCGCAGTCAAGACCGTGCTGCGTGCTCGCACCGGTGTCGCCGTCGACGCGTCCGGGTCCAGCAAGGAGATCGACCGCTTCCGCCGCGAGGTGCGGATCATGCGCATGCTCTCCCAGGGCCACCCCAACCTGACCCTGCTCATCGACGGTGGTGTGGACGGGGCACCGGACGGCACCGGCCTGCCGTACCTGGCCATGGAACTGCTGGACGGCCATCCCCTTGCTGACCTCATCGACGAGGAGCCGCAGCTGCCCGTCTCCTGGGTCGCGGCCATCGGTGCGCAGATCTCCGCCGGTCTCGCCGCCGCGCACACTGCCGGGGTCGTGCACCGCGACCTGAAGCCGGCCAACGCGATGCTGACGCGTGACGGCACCGTCAAGGTCCTCGACTTCGGCATGGGTTCGGTCGTCGACGATCCCGACCAGACGCGGCTCACCAGCACGGGCGTCAGTGTCGGCACCGCCCGGTACATGGCGCCCGAGCAGTTCCGGGCCGAGCGGGTCTCCGCGTCGGCCGACCTTTACGCGCTCGGCTGCATCCTGTACGAGCTGCTGATCGGGCAGCCGCCGTTCTCCGCCAGAACCCCCTTCGAACTCTCCGAACAGCACCAGCACGAGACGCCTCCGCGGCTCACCCTGGTACGCCCGGACCTGCCCGCGGAGTTGGTCCGGCTGGTGGAGCGCCTTCTGGAGAAGGACGCCGAGCTCCGGCACGAGAACGCCGCCCTGGTCCGTGAGGTCCTGGTCCCGCTCGCCCTCGCACCGGACGACACGGCCGCGCTGCTCGCCCCGCACTGGCAGGTGATGGACCCGGTGGCGCGGCTGCGCGCCCTGCTCCCCGAGCCCGCCATGGCCGCTCCCGCACCCGTGCCTCGCAGGGAGCCGCGACTGCCCGAGGCCATGGACGTCTTCGGCATCCACGCCGATCTGATCAGCGAGTACAAGGACTTCACCAAGAGCGCAACGGTGATCCGGGACGCCCGGATCGGCAACTTCGTCGAGGAGGACCTGGCAGCGAAGTCGCAGTGGCCCGACCCTTGGCTGTCGCTGAACCCCTTCTTCGCCGACGGCGGTCAGGTCACCGACCTCGTGCGGGACGGTGTGCTGCATCCGAGGTGCGCGGAGATCTTCCAGGCCGGCAAGAAGGAGACCTCGCCGCGCCCGGACGGCCGCCCGCTGACTTTCCATCTGCACCAGCGGCAGGCGATCGAGGCCGCGCAGGCGGGCGACTCCTACGTGCTGACCACGGGCACCGGTTCCGGCAAGTCCCTGGCGTACATCGTCCCGATAGTCGACCGCGTGCTGAAGGAGCGCCAGGCGGCGGGCCCGGATGCGGGCGGCCGGGTGCGCGCGATCGTCGTCTACCCGATGAACGCACTGGCCAACTCGCAGCTGGGAGAGCTTGAGAAGTACCTGCGCCACGGATTCGGGAAGGGCCGCGAGCCGGTCACCTTCGCCCGCTACACCGGGCAGGAGTCCGAGGAGGACCGCCGGAAGCTGCGCAAGGAGCCTCCGGACATCCTGCTGACCAACTACGTGATGCTGGAATTGATGCTGACCCGGCCCGACGACCGGTCCAGTCTGATCCGCATGGCCGAGGGGCTGCAGTTCCTCGTCTTCGACGAGCTGCACACCTACCGGGGCCGGCAGGGCGCGGACGTGGCGTTCCTGATCCGTCGGGTGCGTGAGGCCTGCCGCGCGTCCGCGACGCTGCAGTGCATCGGCACCTCGGCGACCATGTCCACCGAAGGCTCGTGGGAGGACCAGCGGCGCGAGGTGGCCAGGGTCGCCGGCCGGCTGTTCGGTACGACGGTGCTGCCGAAGCGGGTCATCGGCGAGACCTTGGTCCGGGCGACGGAAGAAGCCCCCGATTCCGTATCCGCCGAGCGGTTGCGGGTGCCGGCGGCGCCCCGCTCGTACGAGGCACTGACGAAGGACCCTCTGGCCTGCTGGGTGGAGTCCCGGTTCGGCCTGGAACGCGAGGAGGACACCGGACGGTTCCGCCGCTGCGACCCGGGAACGCTCGAAGACGCGGCAGCCGAGCTGGCCGGGCGGTCCGGGGTGTCCGAGGAGAGCGTGCGCGAGGCGATCCGCACCACCCTGGAGGCCGGCGCCCAGGCCAAGCATCCGGTGACGGAGCGGCCGCTGTTCGCGTTCCGGCTGCACCAGTTCCTTTCCAAGGGCGACACCGTCTACACGACGCTCGAGGATCCGCTCACCCGGCCGCTCACCCGCACCTACCAGCTGGAGCAGCCGGGCAGCGACGGCAAGCCGCTGTTCCCACTGGCGTTCTGCCGTGAGTGCGGCCAGGAGTACCTGACCGTCTGGCGGACCGAGGACGGCGGCGCGTTCCGGTACGAGCCGCGCCGGGACACCTCCGCTTCCGGGGGCCGCGCGGGTGAGGGCTATCTCTACCTGGGTATGCCCGGCGAGGACTACGAATGGCCGACCGATCCGCAGAAGGCCGTCGACGACCGGCGGTTGCCGGAGTCGTGGCTGGAACCGGACGCGCAGGGCATGACGGTCGTCAAGAAGTCCTACAAGCCGCGCCTGCCCAAGCGCGTCGTCGTGGACGCCCACGGCAACGAGACGAGTGAGGGCCTGGTCGCGGCGTTCGTCCCGGCACCGTTCCTGTTCTGCGTGCACTGCCAGGTCTCCTACGAGCAGACCCGCGGCCGGGACTTCGCCAAGCTGGCCACGCTCGACCAGGAGGGGCGTTCCTCGGCGACCTCGTTGATCTCCGCGTCCATCGTGAAGTCCCTGCGGGCGGTGCCGGAGGAAAGCCTGGGCAAGGAGGCCCGCAAGCTCCTCACCTTCGTCGACAACCGTCAGGACGCCTCGCTTCAGGCCGGGCACTTCAACGACTTCGCCCAGGTGACCCAGTTGCGTGGCGCCCTCTACCAGGCCGCGCTGCGCGCCGGTGAGGAGGGTCTGAGCCACGACGACCTCGCGGAGGCCGTCACCGAGGTGATGGGCCTGGAGCCCCGCGAGTACGCCGCCGGCACCGACCTGGCCCCGTCCATGGAGCGCCGGGCCACGAAGGCCTTCCGCGACGTCGTGGGGTACCGCCTCTACCGCGACCTGGAGCGCGGCTGGCGCATCACGATGCCGAACCTGGAGCAGTCGGGGCTGCTGCGCATCGACTACGAGGACCTGAACTGGATTGCTGCCCGTCCCGAACGCTGGCAGTCGGCGCACGCCGCACTGCGCGACGCCGACCCCGCGCTGCGCGAGGAGGTCGCCCGGACTCTGCTCGACTTCATGCGGCGTTCTCTCGCCATCGACGTGCAGTACTTCCGCGACGACTTCGACACCCTGCAGCGAGCGAGCGAGGAGCGCCTGACCGGACCGTGGGTGCTGAGCGAGAGCGACCGGCCAGCGGTCGGCACCGCCTACCCGTACGGCTCACGGCCGGGGATGGAGCGGACCGCGCAGTTCCTGTCGGCCCGGGGGAAGTTCGGCAAGTACCTGCGGCGGAACGTGCCCGAGCTGCGCGACCTGCCCCTGGACGACGTGCAGAAGGTCATCGAGGACCTGCTGAAGGTGCTGCGCGACGCGGATCTGGTGCGCGAGGTGGACGCGACTCCCGAGCAGTCCGGTCCGGCCTTCCGCCGCCGCGCGGCCCAGAAGCGCACCGGCTACCGGGTGTCGGCCGCCGCGCTGATCTGGCGCGCCGGGAACGGCGAGCGGGGCGCGGTCGATCCTCTGGCACGCACCTACACCAGCGGCGAGGGACCGCGCGTCAACCCGTTCTTCCGCGATCTGTACCGGACCGCGGCCGCCGAACTGGCCGGCCTGTTCGCCCGGGAGCACACCGCGCAGGTCACCCCCGAGGACCGCCTGGAGCGCGAGCGGCTGTTCCGGGACGCCGAACTTCCCCTGCTGTACTGCTCCCCGACGATGGAGCTGGGCGTGGACATCTCCTCGCTCAACGCCGTGCTGATGCGCAATGTGCCGCCGACCCCGGCGAACTACGCGCAGCGCTCGGGCCGGGCAGGCCGTTCCGGCCAGCCCGCGCTGGTGACGACGTACTGCGCGACGGGCAACAGCCACGACCAGTACTACTTCCGCAAGTCCCAGGACATGGTGTCTGGGCAGGTGGCCCCGCCGCGCCTGGACCTGGCCAATGAGGACCTGGTCCGCTCGCACCTGCAGGGCATCTGGCTGGCCGAGACCGGGATGAAGCTCGGCGTCGCGATCCCCGAGGTCGTCGACGTCGCCTACGACCCGGACGGTGAGGACCGGCCCGATCCGCAGATGCCGCTGCCGCTGCGCACCGAAATCCTCAACCGGTCCCTGGACGAGGATGCCCGCCGACGCGCGGCCACCACCGCCCGTACCGTCCTCGCTCCGCTGATCCCGGACTTCGAGTCGACCACCTGGTGGTACGACGAGTGGATCGAGGACCGGATCGAGCGGGCGCCGCAGGAGTTCGACGCCGCGTTCGAGCGGTGGCGCCAACTCTTCCGGGCCGCCGTCATCGACCAGTACGAACAGAACAAGCGTGTCGTCGACCACACCCTCTCGCCCGGCGAGCAGATCCGGGCACGCAGTCGCCGACGGGAGGCCGAGACGCAGACGAACCTGCTGCTGAACCGCTCCACCGACAGCAAGTCGGTCATGAGCGACTTCAATCCCTACCGCTACCTGGCGTCCGAGGGGTTCCTGCCCGGCTACAGCTTCCCGAGGCTGCCGCTGGCCGCGTACATCCCGCGCTCCGGCAACCGCCGCAACGCCGACGGCGACTACCTCCAGCGTCCTCGCTTCCTCGCGATCCGCGAGTTCGGCCCCGGCGCGCTCATCTACCACGAGGGCGCCCGCTACCAGGTCACCCGGGTGCAGCTGCCGCCGGACGCCTCGGGCGAACTGGCGACGGCGGAGGCCAGGCGCTGCGACGGCTGCGGCTACCACTACGCCGTCAAGCCCGGCGTCGACAAGTGCACGATGTGCGGCGAGGAGCTGTACGGAAAGCGCACCGGCCTGCTCCACCTGCACACCGTGTACACGACGCCGCGCGAGCGGATCTCCTCCGACGAGGAGGAGCGCCGCCGGGCCGGTTTCCGCCTGGAGACCTCGTACGCCTTCCAGGACCACGGAGCCCGCAAGGGACGCCTCACCTCACATGTCACCGACGCCGACGGGGCGCCGGTCCTCACGCTCGACTACGGCGACTCGGCGACCGTCCGGATCACCAACCTCGGACGCGTCCGTGCCAAGGAGGGCGAGCCGGACGGCTATTGGCTGGACCTGGGCGACGGCCGCTGGCTCAACGACCGGGCCGCCGCGGACGCCATCGAGGGCACCGGCATGCCGGTGGTCGACGAGGACGGCAACGAGAAGCGCCGCAAGAAGCGGGTGCTGCCCTTCGTCGAGGACCGCCGCAACATCCTGGTGGTCACCCTCGACGAACCGCTGCCCGAGCCGGTGGCGCTGTCCTTCCTGTACGCGCTGGAGCGGGGCATCGAGGCGGCATTCGAGCTGGAGGACTCCGAGCTGACCGCTGAACTGCTGCCACCGGACGAGGGCCCGAGGCGCCGCATGCTGTTCACGGAGGCCGCCGAGGGCGGCGCCGGCGTGCTGCGCCGGATCCAGCACGACAAGGACGCCCTCGCCAAGGCGGCACGGGCCGCGCTGGAGATCTGCCACTTCGACCCGGACACCGACGAGGACAAGGGCGGCCCGGAGGTCGACGAGAGGTGCGCCCGGGGCTGCTACGCCTGTCTGCTCACGTACGCCAACCAGACGCACCACCGCCAGCTGAGCCGGCACGCGGCTCAGCCGCCGCTGGCGCGGCTGGCCCGCGCCCGGACCCGGCGGGAGGATCGCGGCGAGTCCCGCAGCGAGCAGTTCCGCAGGCTGGCCCCGGCGGCGGAGAGCACGAGGGCCGCGCAGGTCGCCGTGCCCGCCGTCGAGGCGACCCCGTCGCCCACCCCGGTGGAGGCCGACCTGTCGGCCCTTGTCGCACAGGGTGACCTGCTCGGCTGGCTGCGGGCGAAGGGCTACCGGCTGCCGGACGACGTCGGCGCCTTCGTCGCCGCCGCGGGGGCCTGCCCGGACCTGGTCTTCCATCTGGAGGGCGCCGACCTCGCCGTGTTCGTCGACGTGCCCGGCCGTGCGGCCGACTCCACCCGCGACATCGAGGCCGGCTACCGCCTGGAGGAAGCCGGCTGGGACGTCCTGCGCTTCCCGGCGGACGCGGACTGGGACGCCATCGTCGACCACAACGCCTCGTACTTCCAGCTCCGTTGACCGCCGCCTCGCCCCCCTTCGATCTCTAGGAACTGAGACATCCCATGAGCCTCACGTACACGGCCGGCTCCCTGGTCGCCGCCCGCGGCCGGGAATGGGTGGTGCTGCCCGACAGCGCCCCCGACATGCTGGTGCTGCGCCCCCTGGGCGGGAGCGAGGACGACATCGCGGCGGTCTTCCCCGCGTTCGAGGACGTGCGTCCGGCGGAGTTCGCGCCGCCGAACGCTGAGGACCTGGGTGACCAGCGGGCCGCGGGTCTGTTGCGCACGGCGCTGCGCGTCGGATTCCGTTCGGGCGCGGGCCCCTTCCGCTCGCTCGCGTCGATCGCCGTGGAGCCCCGCGCCTACCAACTGGTGCCGCTGCTGATGGCGTTGCGGCAGCGCACCGTACGGCTGCTGATCTCGGACGACGTCGGCATCGGCAAGACGGTCGAGGCGGGCCTGATCGCCAAGGAGCTGCTCGCACAGGGCGAGGCCACCCGGCTGGCCGTGCTGTGCTCGCCGGCGCTGGCCGAGCAGTGGCAGGGCGAGCTGCGGGAGAAGTTCGGCATCGACGCCGAACTGGTGCTGGCCTCCACGGTGTCGCGTCTGGAGCGCGGCCTGGAGCTGGGCCAGTCCCTGTTCGACCGGCACCCGTTCACGATCATCTCGACGGACTTCATCAAGTCGACGCGCCACCGCGAGGACTTCGTACGGCACTGCCCCGACCTGGTGATCGTCGACGAGGCGCACACCTGTGTGGCCGCCGACGACCACGCCCAGGGCGGCACGTCCTCCGCCGCGAACCAGCTCCGGTACGAGCTGCTGCGCCGGGTCTCCGACCAGGCCGACCGGCATCTGCTCCTGCTGACCGCGACCCCGCACTCCGGCAAGGAGTCGGCGTTCCGCAACCTGCTCGGCCTGGTGCGCCCCGAACTGGCCACGCTGGACCTGGATTCCCCGGCGGGGCGGGCGAAGCTCGCCGAGCACTTCGTGGCCCGCAAGCGCGCCGACGTCCGCTCCTACCTCACCAGGGAGGACGGCCTCGCCGACGACTCCCTGGCCGAGCGGACGGCCTTCCCGTCCGACCGCTGGACCAAGGACGAGCCCTACAAGCTCACCCCCGCCTACCGGGCGCTGCTCGACGACGCCATCGCCTACGCCCGCGACCGCGTCGAGGCGGCCGGTGAGCAGGGCAGGCGGGAGGCCCGGATCGCCTGGTGGTCGGTGATCGCGCTGCTGCGTTCGATGGTGTCCTCGCCGGCCGCCGCCGCGCAGACCCTGAAGACCCGCTCCGAGTCCGCCGCCGCCCGCACCGCACACGAGGCGGACGTGCTCGGCGCCCCGGTGGCCGCCGACTCCGCGGACAACGACCGGCTGGAGGGCATGGACGTCGCTCCGGGCGCCGCCGAGACGGAGGACGCGGGCGCCCGGCTGCTCGAACTCGCCCAGCGCGCCGAGAAGCTGGTCGGCCCGGCCGAGGACGCGAAGCTGAAGGCGCTGACCCGGCACCTGAAGGGCCTGATCGCCGAGGGCTACCACCCGATCGTCTTCTGCCGCTACATCCCCACCGCCGACTACCTCGCCAAACAGCTCGACGGAAAGCTCGGCAAGAAGACGAAGATCGCCGCGGTGACCGGCACCCTCTCCCCGCAGCAGCGCCTGGAACGCATCGAGCAGCTCGCCACCGAGGCCGCGGAGGCGGGTGACGACCCAGCGGTCCGCCGCGTGCTGATCGCCACCGACTGCCTCTCCGAGGGCGTCAATCTCCAGCACCACTTCGACGCCGTCGTCCACTACGACCTGGCCTGGAACCCGACCCGCCACGACCAGCGCGAGGGCCGCGTCGACCGCTACGGACAGAAGCGCGACCAGGTCCGCGTCATCACCATGTACGGCGAGGACAACGGTATCGACGGCAAGGTCCTGGAAGTGCTGTTCAAGAAGCACCGGCAGATCAAGAAAGACCTCGGCATCTCCGTCTCCGTCCCCGACGAGACCGCCTCCGGTGTCACCGACGCCGTCGTGGAGTGGCTGCTGCTGCACGGCCGGCAGGGCAGTCAGGAGAGCTTGTTCGACCTGGACGGCGGCCAGGAGTCGTTCGCCCGCGTCGAGCGGGAGTGGGCCTCGGCCGCCGAGCGGGAGACGACCTCCCGCTCCAAGTACGCCCAGCGTGCCATCCATCCGGAGGAGGTGGCCCGCGAGGTCGCCGCCGTACGGGCCGCGCTCGGCGGCGCCGACGAGGTCCGCGAGTTCGCCCTGGAGGCGCTGCGCGACCTCGACGCGCTCGTCCGCGACCCACGCGACGGCACCGGCGACTTCACCGCGCAGGTCGGGGGCACCCCGGCCGGCCTGCAGGCCGCGCTCGGCGCCGCCCTGGGCAACCGGCTCGTCGAGGAGGACCGCGAGATCCCGTTCCGCGCCACTCCGGCGGTCGCCCGCGGGGAGGCCGCCCTCGTCCGCACCGACCCGGCGGTCGGCGCCGTCGCCTCGTACGTCCTGGACTCGGCGCTGGACGTGAAGGCCCTGGGCCCCCGCCCGGCCCGCCGCTGCGGCGTGGTCACCACGGACGCGGTCACCACCCGCACCACACTGCTGCTGGTCCGCTACCGCTTCCACCTCACCCTGCCCTCCCGCACCGGCGAACGGCAGCTCGTCGCCGAGGACGCGCGGCTCCTCGCCTACGAGGGCCTGCCGCAGCGTGCCCGCTGGCTGGACGACGACGCGGCCACCGCCCTCCTCGCGGCCCGCGCCACCGCCAACACCCACGAGCAGCGGGCCCGCAACCAGATCGCCCGCGACCTGGAAGCCCTCCCGGACCTCGCCGCCCACCTCACTGAGTACGGGGTACGCCTGGCCGCCGAACTCGACGCCTCGCACCGCCGGGTGCGCAAGGCCAACGAGGAGATCGTCCGCGGCCTGAAGGTCGTCCCGCAGGAGCCCGCCGACGTCCTCGGTGTGTACGTGTACGTGCCGTCGCAGGCCGCCGCGTCCGTCTCCCCCGCCGCCCCCGCCTCTACCGCGACCGGAGCCGAAGCCTGATGTCCGCCGCCACCCGCACCGCCCTGGCCTTCACCGCCGTCACCACGGTCGGCGGACTGCTCCCCGCCGACATGCTGCTGCGCGTCGCCGACGCGCGGAACCTCCCGGGCACCAAGCCCGCCGACTACGGCCTGCCCGCCTCCGTGCCCGTGCGCGACGAGGCCGAGCGCGCCTGGGAGTACCTCAAGCCGCTCTGGCGCGACCTGCGCGCCGCCCTCCCTTCCGACCCGGTCACCGGCGCACCCGCGGCCGACCCCACCGGCCGGGCCGGCACCGACTGGCTCGCCCAGCTCTTCCGCAAGCTGGACTTCGGGGCGCTGACCGAGGTCGGCGCCGCGGGCATCCCGGCCGACTCCGACCCGGAGAAGCACTTCCCGGTCTCCCACCGCCACGGCCCAGCCCTGATCCACCTCATCCCCTGGAACCAGGAGCTGGACAAGCGCCCGACGGCCGGTCAGGTCCCGGCCCAGTCCATGCTCCAGGACTGCCTCAACCGCACCGAGGCCCACCTGTGGGCGGCCCTCACCAACGGCCGCCGCCTGCGCCTGCTGCGGGACTCGTCGTCCTTCGCCACGGCCGCCTACGTCGAATTCGACCTGGAGGCCATCTTCGACGGCGAGCTGTTCAGCGAGTTCGTGCTGCTGTACTGCCTGCTGCACGCATCCCGCTTCACGGTGCCGGAGGGAACCGCGCCCTCGGGATGCTGGCTGGAGAAGTGGCGCACGGTCGCCATCGAGTCCGGCAGCCGGGCCCTCGAGCTCTTCCGAATCGGCGTCCAGGATGCCCTGACCGTCCTCGGCACCGGGTTTCTCAGCCACCCGCACAACCACGAGCTGCGCGAGCGCCTGGACGTCCACGCCTTCCAGACGGCACTGCTCCGGCTCGTCTACCGCATGATCTTCCTCTTCGTCGCTGAGGACCGCGACGCCCTGCTGGACCCGGAAGCGGACGGGCGAACCCGCGACCGCTTCGCCCGCTACTTCTCCACGGCCCGCCTCCGCCGGCACGCCCTGCGCCGCCTGGGCACCGCCCACGACGACCGCTACCGGGCCCTGGAGCTGCTCATCGAGGCGCTGGGCTCCGAGCAGGGCCGCCCCGAGCTGGGGCTGAAAGGGCTCGGCGGCCTCTTCAACGACACCCCGGACGACCGGCCGCTGCACGGCGTGCGGCTGTCGAACTGGCACTTCTTCGAGGCCGTCAAGCACCTGGCTCGCGTGCGCGACGCCGGCTCCGCCCGCTGGCGTCCCGTCGACTACCTGCACATGGGCGCCGAGGAACTCGGCTCGGTGTACGAGGCACTGCTGGAGCTGGTGCCGAAGCACAGCGCGGCCGACCGCACCTTCGAACTGGTCGACCGCATCGGCAACGACCGCAAGAAGACCGGCAGTTACTACACTCCCACCGCCCTCACCGAAACGCTGCTCGACTCCACGCTGAACCCGGTGATAGACGATGCCGTCAAGCGCGGGGAGCAGCGGGCGAGCACCGAGGGCCGTATCGACCCCGCCGACACGATCGTCGAGGAACTGCTCTCCCTCACGGTCTGCGACCCGGCCTGCGGTTCGGGCCACTTCCTGGTGGCGGCGGCCCGCCGGATCGCCAAGCGGGTGGCGGCGGTGCGCGAGCGCAACCCCGAGCCCACGGCGGACGCCGTGGCGGACGCCCTCCGGGAGGTCGTCTCCCACTGCCTGTACGGCGTCGACCTCAACCCCATGGCCGTCGAACTGGCCAAGGTCTCCCTGTGGCTGGAGGCGATGAAGGCCGGCCGGCCCCTCGGGTTCCTCGACTCCCACATCAAGCACGGCAACGGCCTGATCGGCGCGACCCCGGCCCTGATGCGGGACGGCATCCCGGACCGGGCGTTCAAGAAGACGGAGGGTGACGACGAGGGCTGGGCACGGCAGTTGCTGGCCCGCAACACGGAGGAACGCAGGGGTCAGGGCGGCCTGTTCGAGATCGAGACGGAGACGAAGGTCGCCAACGCCTCCTTCGCCCGGGGACTGCGCCGGATCACCGCCGCACCGGACGGCGACCTCGCCGACGTCCGCCGCAAGGAGTCCGACTTCCGCACGTGGTCGGGCTCGGCCGAGTACCGGCACGCGATGCACGTGGCCGACGCGTGGTGCGCGGCCTTCGTCTGGCTCAAGCACCAGGACGCCCCGCCCGCCGTCACCCACAAGGTCTTCCGGGGACTGGAGGACCCGGACGGCAAGGCGGCCCCCGACGCGACCCACGCCGAGATCGAGCGCCTGCGGGACCAGTACGCCTTCTTCCACTGGCACCTGCACTTCCCCGAGGTCTTCACGGTCCCGGAGGACGGTGACACGTCGGCGGGAGCGGTCGATCCGGGAACGGGGTGGGCCGGGGGGTTCTCGTGTGTGGTGGGGAACCCGCCGTGGGACAAGGTCGACTTCGAGGACAAGAAGTACTTCAGCGTCGTCGACCCCGCCATCGCGGAGATCGCTGGCGCGGCACGGCGTACGCGTATCGCCGAGTGGGAGCGCGAGCGCCCGGACGCCGGGAAGCGGTACCGGGAGGCTCGGCGGGCGGTCAAGGGGATGTTCCATTTCGCGGGGGACTCGGGGGTGTTCCCGTTGTGCGCGAAGGGGCTGACGGTCAAGGGCGTCAATTCACTGCAGACGGACACGTTGTTCGCCGAGCGGATGACGAACGTGGTCGCGCCCGAGGGCCGGTCCGGCGTGATCCTGCCGACGGCGATCGCCACGGGCGCGGGGTCGCAGCACCTGTTCGGTGACTTCACACGGCGAGGGGCTCTGGCCTCCCTGTACGACTTCGAGAACCGGCGCCCGAAGTCGCCCGCGCTGCCCAAGGGCGGCAAGTGGTTCGAAAGCGTGCACTCCAGCTACAAGTTCTGTCTGCTCGCCCTCACCGGCCGCGCGGCACAGGCGGACGCCAGTCGCGTCGGCTTCTTTCTCTCCGACGTCACGGATCTGGAGGACCCGAACCGGGTCTTCGCGTTGGGCCCGGACGACCTGGCCAGGATCAACCCGAACACGGGCACGCTGCCGGTGTTCCGGACCCAGCGCGACGCGGACATCACGGCCGGGGTATATCGCCGCATGCCGGTTCTGTGGAACGAGGAGCGCCGCAACGGCAATCCATGGGGGGTGAGCTTCAAGAACCTGTTCAATATGACCGACGACTCGGACCTGTTCCACACTCGTGAGGGGCTGGAAAACGACGGCTGGACCCTGAGGGGCAACGTGTTCGTTCGCAACGGTCGAAGGATGCTCCCTGTTTACGAGGGCAAGATGGTCCACCATTTCGACCACCGGTGGAACAGCTATAAGGGTCTTGGCAGCGAGAACTACGAACGCCTGCCAATCACTGTTAAACGCGATGCCCACGGCGTTGCGCAAGCACGTTACTGGGTTCAGGAGGAAGGACTCGTCCCAACCTTGCGCAACGGCAAAGAGGTCAAGATTCCCGGAGTTTCTGACCGGCTGCACGAGCTGAATTGGCACCGCGACTGGGCGATCGGCTCACGCGATATCTGCCGGACCACGGACGAGCGAACCGCTATCCCCGCATTTCTTCCCAAGGCTGCGGTTAGCTACACGTTCCCCCTCATGCTGCCTTCGGTTTCACCAAAGTGTGCCGCTGCCCTGGTGTCGGCACAGAGCTCAATTGTGTTCGACTACATTGCCCGCCAGAAGGTCGGCGGTATCCACATGAACCGAATGGTCGTGAAACAGCTCCCCGTCCCCACCCCCGCCACCCTCGAACCCCACCTCCCCTTCCTCCTCCCCCGCGTCCTCGAACTCGTCTACACCGCCTACGACATGACTCCCCTCGCCCGCGACCTCGGGGACGAGGGCGAGCCCTTCCGCTGGGACGAGGAGCGTCGGGCCCAGCTGCGCGCCGAGCTGGACGCGTACTTCTTCCACCTCTACGGGATCAGCCGTGAGGACACCGACTACATCCTGGAGTCGTTCCAGTCGGAGTCGGGCGGCCTGAAGAACAACGAGATCGCCAAGTTCGGCGAGTACCGCACCAAGCGTCTCGTCCTCGCCGAGTACGACCGTATGGCCACCGCCGGCCTGACCCTGGAGACTCCGCTCGACGAGGAGAAGCCCGGCTCCGTCGCCTACCGCTCCCCCCTCTCCCCGCCCCCTGGCCAGGGCCCCCGCCACGGCTGACCCAGCGCACAGCCCGCCCAGAGGAAGGATCACTCGTGGTACGCCGAAGCCAGACCAGCAATCCCCGTGCCGTAGTCGTCCTGACGGGCGGCACGGACTGGCCCGGTCGCGCCGCCCGTGAGCAACGTGCGACCGGTGCCGAATTCCAGCTGCCCCAGGGGGATGCGGCGAAGATCAAGGCTCTGCGCCACACCATCAACGTGCTGCGCAAAGCGGTGAAGGACAAGCGCGATACGGCGGCGCGGTACCTCTTCCGCAAGGCCCGCGCCCTCGTCAACGCACTGCCCGCCCACAAGACCAAGCAGGAACGCGAACAACTCACCGCTCTGCGACAGAAATTCAGGGCGCAGGGCAAGCCACCGGTCACCGGCGTCAAGAAGCCGAAGCCGGCCACACGCTCCCGCACCAAGACACCGGCCGCGAAGTCCACTCGGCAGGCCAAGCCTGCCCCCGCTCGGGGCCTCGGTGACCGTTTCATCAATCGCGCGTCCCTCGGCTACGGACCGACCGACAAGGCGTGAGACGGCCGCATGGCCGCCGTGCCGAACGCAACACCGACCCGCCCGGCTCCCCAGTAGGAGTGCTCATGGAACCACGTGGTTACCGCATGGTGGTCTCGACCGAACTCAGCTACGTCAAGGCGTGCGGCATAGCCGAGCGGCAGCTGATCGACTGGATCCGCGGCAAGGGGTACGACCCCTCCGGGCTGGACGAGGGACGGACCGAGATAGCCCCGCACGCCACCCTCGACCGGGACTCGGAAGGCGGGCGCAAGGGCGCGTACAGCCGCTGGCGCATGCGCGAGACACCCTCCACGGCCTCGGGCACCTGGCAGTCCACGCTCATCGTGCGCTCCGGCCTTGAGGAGGATGGGGGCCGAACGTGGGTACAGGTCGACATCGAGCACCAGCCTGCCCGCGAAGGCATGGCCCCCAGACGCGCCAACACACCGCACATCGTCCGTTCCCTCCTGGACGTACTGGAAGCACGCGACGGCCTCGCCGATGTCGCCTCCGCACCCGTCTTCATCGAGGCCGAGGACGTGGACGACGCCATCGAGGAGCTGTGCGACACCAACCGACGGCTGCCTGTCGTCGTCGCCACGGTGCCGTACGGCAAGAACCCCGACGACTGGTCGCGCTCGGTCGTCGAGCCGCTCTTCCGCTGCCTGCACGGACTGGCCGTGTTGTACGTGCTCACACCGGAAGCACAGACGCGGTTCAACGGCGCGCTGGAGTACCACCCCGTCTTCGGAGGCGGCGTCCGCACCTACCTGCCCGGGCTCGACCCGGCCTGGAAACCCGACGCGCAACGTCACCCCGTGATGTCGCGCCGAACCATCGAGGCCGACCCCCGCCGCGCCGCGTCCATACTCGCGGCCCTTCCCCAGCGACTGTCCTCCCGGCAGCCGCTGCCCGCCGCTCTGCTCAGCATTCCGCGACAGCGCACCCGCCCCCGCACGACCGCCGACGGCACGGACCTCGCTCAGCTCCGCTCCGACAGCGCGGCACTGACAGCCCTGCTGGACGAGGCGGAGCGTGCCGAGGCGATGCGGGTCGACGAGATCAACGACCTGTACACGGAGCTGGCAAAGGCGGACCAGGCCAGCAACGAACTACGCGGCGAGAACGAGGAACTGTACGACAAGGTCCAGGAGTCCCAGCGGCTCATACGCTTCCTGCGCGAGCAGCTGCAGGAGGCCGGTCAGTTCGCCCTCGCCCACGCGCCGGCCGACGTCGAGGACATCACCTACCCGGAGACGTTCTCCGAACTGCTGGACCGGCTCAACGAGCTGACCGGCATCTCGTTCACCGGGAACCGCAAGATCACCCGGTCCCTCGACAGCCAGTCGGTGGACAACTGGCTCTACGTCGCCTGGGACGGGCTACTGGCCCTCAATCACTTCGCCCAGTCCTCCGCCGAAGGCACGACTTCCGGGGATTTCCTCAGCTGGTGCAAGTCCGACGCGTCCAGCGCCTTTCCGTTCCCCGCCGCCAAGGTAGCTATGCGCGAGTCGGACACCGTCGCCCGCAAGGCGAAACTGCGCACCGAACGCATGCTCCCGGTACCGGAAGCGGTGTCCCCCGGCGGCCGGGTCTTCATGCAGGCCCACCTGAAGATCGGCGGGGGCAGCACGATCGCCCCTCGCCTTCACTTTTACGACGACTGTCCCCGCTCGGGGAAGGTGTACGTCGGCTACCTCGGCCCCCACCTGCGCAACACCCTCACCTGACGCCTCGGCGGTAGAAAGGGGTGTGCCGTCCGGACGCACCCGACGGCACACCCGCAAGCTCAGCGCTCCGACGCGAACCGCACGAACGTCCGCCAGCCGTCACGGCCGACCGCGAAGGCCGGGCGGGCCACGTCCTTGGAATCCCGGATGTGGACACCCTCTTCGGCGATCGCGATCTCCACACAACTGTCGCCCTGAGTGCCGCTGTAGCTGGACTTGTACCAGGCGAGTTCCGATTTACCGCTGCTCATAGCTCTCCTCGCAGTCGCTCCAGCAGGTCCCGTGACTCTCTGGGGTTCAGGGCCTGCGAGCGCAGTGTGTCATAGCGTCGGCAGAGCAAGCTCACCTCTTTCGCGTCGGAGATCAGCCGCCCATTCTGCTGCCCCTCGGAGTATCCGAGCCGCCTTCCCTCCAGGGTCTCCACCAATTGAACAGGCCCGTCCAGGCACCCATGGAACTCCAACTCCAGCGGCACCACTTGAAGCGTCACGTTGCGCGGTGCCGTGAGGTCGAGCACGTGGTCCAGCATGGTCGCTTGCACCTGCGCTCCACCCAGCCCGCGCCGAAGGACCGACTCCTCCACGATGAAGCCGAAGGGCACGGTCGACCGCTCCCGCATTATCGTCTGCCGCTCCATGCGTGCAGTGACCTGCGCTTCCGCTTGCTCGTCGGTCAGCAACGGGATGCTGTTGTCGAACACAGCCCGCGCATACCCCTCCGACTGCAACAACCCTGGCACCAACCGGCACTCGTACGTACACAGGCTCACCGCCTCCCGCTCCAACCGAGCCCACCTCCGGAACCACGCGGCGAGCCCCGCCTCGCCCCGCGTGAGATGCCGCGCGGCCCTCCGCAGGGCACCCGTGTTGCCCAGGGCCTCCTCGGCCCGCTCCACGAACGCCTCGTCCGGCATCCGGCGGCCCAACTCCACCGACTCCACGGTGTGCTTGGAGTACTGGACGGCTGCCGCGAGGTCGCCCCGGCTGAGCCCCGCGTGCTCGCGCAGCGCCTGGACGAACGCACCGAACGTACGCAGACTGTCCGAGGGGTGGGGTTCCCGCTCCCCCTCCGGAACCGTACGGGCACCGGCGCCGACGCCCGCAGCCACCTCCCCTTCGACGATGTCCATCCGCCGCCCCTCTCTCCAGCCCCTCGGGCCACCACAGGTTCACCACTCAGCGTGACGGCCAGTCATGCGTACTGTCTACTCCACGTGCCCGTACGCTGACTTCGCGTACGAAGCGCGCCACTCGCGACTGGCCACACCCGCACGCCACGCTGGCGCCATGAACCACTCTGCTCCCCAACTCACGTCCCCCCGCCTCAGCTTCACGCAGCTGCTCTCCTCCACCCGGCGCGGAGCACGACTCGCCCGCCTGCTCACCGTGAGCCAACTGCGGTCCTGGCCCACTCCGCAGGACCTCACGGAGCGTGCCGAACTCGTCGTCGCGGAACTCGCGGCAAACGCCGTCCTCCACGGCCACGTGCCCGGTCGCAGTTTCCGCCTGACCCTCGTGTTCGACGCTGCGGCCTGCCACCTCCAGGTCGACGTCACGGATCCGCGCGGAGACAGGTGGCCGCAGGCAGGTCCGGTGGACGCCACGCCCGAGGCGCTGCTCCGCACCGGCGGACGCGGCCTCGCGCTCGTCGACGCGCTCACCGACCGCTGGGAGACGCTTGCCTTCCCGCCCAGCGGCAAGACGGTACGGGCCGAGCTGATCGGTACGTCTTGAGACAGGCCCTCGGCGCAATCCAGCCACCCCTCAACCGGACGCGCGTTGACGTTGCCAACAGGCCCTCCTTACGGTGATCCTTGCGCAAGGCGGGGGATCAAGGGAGACGTCGGATCGTGCGGGTGCTGGACACAGGGGGAGCGGGCCGGACGGCCTCGGTGCGCGATCTGCTGGCCGAAGCCGAACGGGCTTTCCTCCGAGCGGAGTTCCACGTCGCGCACCCCGTGCTGCGTCGGCTACAGGCCGAGTACGGCGCGCCGGAGGACTACGACGAAGCGGTGCGGTACGACGTGCTCTGGGCCGCGTTGGCCGCTCGGGCCGGCAACTGGCCGGAGGCGGTCCGTCGGTGTCCCGACACCGATGACCTGGCGATGGCGGACACGGGAGTCGTCCACGCCCTCGCGGTGCATGCCCTCCGCAGGCTGAGCGACGAGGGACGGTCCGCCGACGCGGGCACCGCGGCGCTCGCGATCGTGCTGTGGGCGTATCTCCTGGACGAGGACGGTACGGGCGGCTTCCGCGGCCTGCTCACCGCACGGCGCGGCACCCCGGTCCCCGACAAGGACTGGGACCAGGCCCGCGACCATCTGCACGGACGGATCACCGACCTGCTGCACGCCCTGGACGTCCGGGCGGGCCGGGACGCACTCGGCGCCTGGCGGACGGCCTGGGATGCGGAACGCCTCTTCCCTGTCGTCGTCCCTGCCGAGGCCGGGCCGGACGGCCTGATTCCGTTGAAGGACGCCGCCCGGCATCTCATCCGGGGCGGTCGCCGGGTCGAACTCCTCGACGCCTACACCACGCGCCATCCCGACCCCGCCACCTGGACCGAGGACACACCCGACCACCGGGCATGCGCGGGGCCGGTGGCCGAAGCGATGACGGAGCGCGGCCGGGACCGGATGCTGGCCCGCGAGTGGAGCGAGGCGCTGGCGGACTTCAGTACGGCGGCACGCCTGGGGCGCAGGCCGGGAGCCAGGGAGGCGGCGGCCATCCTCCACGCGGCGAAGAATGTCGGTCGTGGGCGCGCCGGACGAGGCTATTCCCCCATCACGCGCATCCAGGGTCTCGAGATCGCCCACGCGCTCCTGCCGCAGGACACCTCCGTGGCCGCCGAGCTGACCGCCGAACTGGTGCGGCAGGGGCAGAAGGTTCTGCGGAGCGACCCCGAGCAGAGCCGGAAGCGCTTCGCTCGCGCGCTCGTCGTCACCCCGCGGGACCAGGACGCCAGGTCGGGCCTCGACGACCATCTGAAGGAGGACCTGCGTCTGTCGCTCGCCGGTGCACCCGGCGGGGGCAGGTTACGGGTCGGCCAGGTGCAGAGCCTGCTCGACCGCGACCCGGAGTGCGATGCGGCCCGGCGGTGGCTCCGGGAGCACTTTGCGGGGCAGGCCGTCACGGAGGCCTCCGGGGGACGATTCGCCCCTGCGCGGGCCGCCGTACGGAAAGTACTCGAGTACGACGGTGCAGGCGGCGCAGGGTACGGGGACATGCTCCTCGATCACGTCCTCGTCGATCTGCTGGTACGTGCGGCCGGGCGCACCGACGCCGAGGACAAGCGTGCCGGACTGGAGCGCCGCGTCGACTTGCTGTGTGTCGCCGACGGCCTCTCGGTCCCCGCCGCCCATGGCAGTCGTGTCAGAGAGGCGCTCGACGAGGCCGTCCTGCATCTCGCGGAGCACTTGGAGGCCACCGCGACCCCTTCGGACGTCATCGAGCTGTTCCTCCAGGACCGCATGCGGACCGGTGTCAGTGCGCGGTTCGACCAGACCGTGGAAACCGCCTACCTGAACCGGGCCCGGGCCCATGAGCGGGCGGGCGACCCTGGCGGGGCGCAGCGCGACCGTGCGTGCGCGGCACGGATCGGTGCCGGGTTGCCCGAGCAGAGCCCGCTCTTCGGACCCAGCCCCCGCCCCCGCCCTCGCGGAGCGGGCCACGACGACACCGGGCAGGAGGCCCTCTTTTGACCGCCGACGAAACCGATCGGGACAGGCCGGTCGGGCCGGGCGGTGAGGACCCCTCGCTCCCCCCGATCCCCTGGTTCGGCCCCACGCTCCACGAACTCGTGCCCGGCATCCCGCCCGGCACCCGGCCCCTACCTCTGCGCAGACTGACGGCGAAGGCGCTCACCGAGGCCCGTCAGGACCCGGACCGGCACCGGCTCCTGCAGCGTGCCGACCAGGCCTCCAGCAGTCCCGTCACCGCCCTCGTCGCCGAAATGCTCACCCCTCCCCTGCCACCGCCCGCGACCGAGACCGCGCACGCCACCGAGGAGCCTTCGTGACCGACCCCGCCCCGGCCGCCACCGCCGGTCCGCCGTCCGAACTCGACAAGCTGCGGCGCCGGGTCGAGGCACTGTCCGGCAAACGGGACGAGGCGGAGGCCCGGTTGCGTGCCTTGCTGGACGCTCTGCTGCCACTGGACGACGTGCTCGCCGACACCCGCCGCCGGGCAGGCGCCCTCCAAGGAGCCCGCTCCGCGCGTGAGACGGCGTCGGCCGCCATCGCGCTGGGCGAGCAGATCGACGCCGCGCACCGGATGCTGCGCGGTGAGTTCGCCCGGCACGATGTCGCTCCGATGGACGTCGTGGGCAGGACGGCCGACCCTGCGACCATGCGCGTCGTCGGTACCGAGCCTCATCCGACCCGGCCGCACGGCACGGTACTGAGGGAGAGGATCACCGGCTTCCGCATGGGTGCCGCCACTCTGAGGCCCGCACAGGTGGTCATCGCGGTGCCCGGCCCCGCACCCGAGCCCGGGACGCCGGAAGAGGCGGCCGGGGACGCCTTGGCCCCCGTGACGCCCCCAGCCGGCGGCAAACGGTCACAGCCCCGGCGCACCACCCGCGCCCAGCGGGGCCTGCCGCGCAAGTCCTCGGCCGGGCGCGGGCGCCGTTCCCGCCGCCGCGGCTGAGCAGACGGCCGCACCCCGCCCGGTGCCCCGTACCGCACCTCCCGTCCACGGCACTCCACGACGATCAGGAAGCGTTCCTCCATGCACCGGACCCTCGGCATCGACCTCGGTACCACCAACTCCGTCGCGGCGTGGCTGCACGACGGCGTCCCCACCGTCCTGTCCAACCGGCACGGCGAACAGGCCACGCCGTCGGCGGTCGGGGTCGACGCGAGCGGCACCCTGTTGGTCGGTCGGGAGGCTCTCAACTGGCGCGGCGGGGACCCCCGTTCGGTAATCACCGAGGTCAAGCGCCTGATCGGGCGGCGATGGGACGACGCCCTCGTGCAGCAGGCCCTCAGCACACGGCCGGACGACGCGCCGCCCGTCCGGGCCGCCGCCGACGGCTCGGTGGAGATCCGGCTCGGCGAGCACTACCTCTCCCCCGTGCAGGTCTCCGCCGTACTGCTCCGGCGGCTCAAGAAGGACGCCGAGGACGCCGCGGGCGTGTCGTTCCGTCGTGCCGTGATCACCGTTCCCGCGTACTTCGCCGAGCCGCAGTTCGCCGCTGTACGCGAGGCGGGACGGCTGGCCGGTCTGCACGTGGCGCGGATCGTGGAGGAGCCGACCGCCGCCGCGCACGCCTTCGGAGTCGGTCCGGGCGGGGAGGTGACCGAGCCCAGCAGCATGCTCGTCTTCGACCTGGGCGGCGGTACGTTCGACGTGTCGGTGCTGACCCTGGGCCCCGGCTACTTCTCGGTGAGCGAGCTGGGCGGTGACAACCTCCTCGGCGGCGCCGACTTCGACGCGCTCCTCGACGGCCACCTTCGCCGGCGGCTCGGCGGACGCGACCACAGCGGTGAGACCGACGCCTTCCGCATCCGGGCGGCCGCCGAGCGCGCGAAGGTCGAGCTGTCCACGCGGGACACCTCGGACGTGACCCTCTCCCCACTCGGTCGCGAGGGTGGATCGTGGTCGGGGACGGTGCGGCGCGCCGACTTCGAGGAGCTCCTCACCGACCACCTGCGCAGGATGCGGGAGACGGTCGAATCGGTGCTGACGGGGAGCGGCGCCCTTCCCGAGGACGTTCAGCGTGTTCTCCTGGTCGGCGGCTCCACCCGCGTCCCGGCCGTCCGGCGCGGCCTTCAGGAGCTGTTCGGCGAGGACAAGGTGTCGGACGTGGTGGATCCCATGATGGCGGTCGCGCACGGCGCCGCGGTGGAGGCCGGCCTGCTGGACACGCTGGACTGCCCCGCCGAGACGTGCACCATCGAGGGCATTCCCGTCACCGAGGACTCCTGCCCGAGCTGTGAAACCCCGCTGCTGGGGAGGGCCACGGTGGACTGCCCCGGCTGCCACGTCCCCGCACCCGAGCTGACCTCCGCCTGCCCGGTGTGTGCGACGGACCTGTCCGGACTGCGGGCCGCCCCCACTACGGCCAGCCGCACGGAGTGCCCGGAATGCGGCCGCGACGACAACCCCGCCACCGCCGCCAACTGTCTCGACTGCGACGCGCGGCTGGACCTCGGCGGCCTCAAGTGCCCGGGCTGCGGCATGGTCAACGGTCCGGGTCTCACCGCGTGCTCGTTCTGCGGCGGCGACTTCGGCACCGCCCTTCCCCAGCAGGTGACGGCGCAGCACATCGGACTCGAACTCAAGGACGGCACCGTCGAGGTGCTCTTCCCCGCCGGGACCCCTTACCCGACCGAATGGCACCGGGTGGACGACCTCGCGGTACGCAGGAACCGCGACGAGGGGGTGCTGTTCCGTGTCTGGGAGGGACCGCACCTGGGCTCGGCGGAGCGCAACGAGTTCTGCGGCGCCCACACCGGTCGGGACGCCGACGAGACCCGTGGTGACGTGCCGATCGCCCTCCAGGTGCGACTCGACGCCGACCGGACCGTCGACCTGCGGTACCGGATCGCCTCCGGCGCATGGCAGGGCACCCGGCTCCGGCGCAGCACCGTCTCGGCCACCGTCGGACGGAAGGCAGCCGAACTCCACGACCGGTACGCCGGCTTCCTGTCCGACTTCGAACGGGAACTGACCCCCGCCGAGCGCGACACCCTGACCGCGCTGCGAACGGACCTGGCGGCGCTGGGCAAGGGGGAGACCGTGGGTCGTTCCCTGGACGGACTGCTGGACTCCGCCCGCGACGCCCTCGACCTGTGCAAGCGGGCGCGCGGCGTCCACGCTCAGGCCGTGCTCGCCCACCGGAACGGGCGCGGGCTACTGCCGTCACCGGTGCGGGAGGAGCTGCGGGCAGCGGCGGACGCGGTCATGGACGCGCGACGGGCCATGCGCACCGACGCGCTGCGGAGCGCCACGGAGCGGGCCGAGGACCTGTGGACCGGACTCGACCCGGCGGTCCGTACAGCGATCATCACCGTCGCCCTCGCCGAACAGGACTCCTACCCGACGACCCTGCGCAAGGAGGTCCTGACCGCTCGCGACGCCCTGCGCGACGCCGTGGAACGCGGTGACCAGACGGCTCAGGACACTCAGCTCGTTTCCCTCGGCCGCCTCGCCGAACAGGGCCGCAGTCAGTTCGCGGACGTACGCATCCCCTCCACCGCGGCGAGCGTCCTGCCGTCCCGGCGGTGACGGGCCGCGTGCTCCGGTGCGGTGTGGGGCCGGTTCGACCCCGCACCGCACCGGCGCCGCGGCAATCACCAGGTCCAGCTCGCCGGTGGCTGCCCGAGGACGGAACGTGCGCACTTGATCGTCAGTCGCCCGAGGACATGGTCGCCACCTGTGCCGATCACGGCACCCACACCAAGTGGCACGTGCTTGTCCAGCACCAGAACTCCTTGCTTGGTGCCGGATTTCGTGATGAACCGCGGACCAAGCACCTTGTTGGCCCGCTTGATCGCGCTCGCGGGGATCGCCCCGACGCCGCGTCGCCCCCAGTGAGGACCGGTTCGCTGGGCGACTTCGCCGAGGGCACGTCCCGCTCCGTGGACGAGGAGGACGGTCAAACCCAGGAGCTGTCGTCGCTCGAGGTCCTCAGAATGCAGGCCATATACCTCGGCCAGCGACAGCAGATACTGCACGGTCGATTCGGTGAAGGCACCGGTATCAGTCTGAGTCACCGGGGCCCCGGAGCCGGGCACGATCCGGGCCGCACGAGATGCGGTGATACTGGTGAGGTAGGAGCGGTCCAACCGACAGATCAGCTCCTGCGGTGTGTCGCCGGGGTGGACTCTCCGCAGGCGCTCGACGTTTTCCCTCGCCCGCACCTGCTGGGAGACCATCGCGTTGTCGAGTGTTTGCTGAATCAGGCTCTTGACGCCATCGGCCATGCTCATCGGACTACTGGTCCTCTCGGATCACGACGCCTCGCGGGCGTCGGTGCATCGCCGCATCTTCGGCGGCCGGGTGTGCAAATCGGTGACGACGGCTGCGCGGTGCCGCGCCGTCACCGCATGTGCGCCCATCCGTGCAACCCCTCCAGATGCCGGGGCATCCGGCTCCCCTGCCATCCCAGCACCAGCCGCTCCCGAGCCCGGGTGATCATGACGTAGTACGCCATGCGCAAGGTCGCCGACGTGGGATCGGTACCCGCGTCGGACTCCGCGTCGGCGATGACGACGGTGTCGAAGTCCAGCCCCTTGGCGCTGGCCCGGTGGACGAGGACGACGCCCGGACGGGCAAGGTCGAGGTCGCGGTAGCGGCCGGATGTGGCAGCCGAGCTGTACAGCTGGGGTTCCTGGGTGAGGCCGGCACGTTCCAGCAGGCGCATCAGGTCGGCGGCCGTGCGCAGGGAGTTGACGATCACGCCGATCCGATGGCGCGGTTGCCTCGCCGCCATGGTGGTGATGTCTTCGGCGACGTCCTTGATGCCCGAGTAGTGGCGGACCACGGGCAGGACACCGCTGCGAACCGGGATGTCGGGGTGGGCGCTGCCGGTGCGGAAGTGTTCGGCCAGGGAGGCGATCTCGCGGGTGTTGCGATGGTTGCCGGAGATCTCCACCCGCCCGGAGGAACGGCCGAGGGCGTCGGCGATCTCGGTGAGCGTGGAGTTCGTCTCGGTCAGGCGCTGGCACTCGTCGGCGAAGACCGTGACGGAGGCGGCAGCGAGACGGGCCAACCGGTAGAAGCCCGGCGCCAGGTCCTGACCCTCGTCGACGACGAGGTGGGGGACGGCATCCGCCTCGTCCTCGCCGACAGTGGCCGCGGCCTGACGGGTGAGGGCCGTCCAGTCGAACCAGCCGTCCTCGGTGCGCGGGGCGTCCCGGCCGAAGCGACGCTGGATCCAGCCGTGCACGGTGGCAGCTTCGACCGGTGCGCCTGGAACCGTGAGACCGTGCACGGTGTCGCGCAGAAGCTGGCGCAGCAGGTTGGAGCGCGACAGCAGCAGAGTGGGGCGGCCGGTGAGGGCCAGGTGGACGGCGCGGTGTGCGGCGAGCAGGCTCTTGCCGCTTCCGGGCGGCCCGCTGACGACGTGGTTGCCGGTCAGCGGCAGAGTGTCCAGGCAGTCGCGCTGGGCCGGGGTGAGGTCGGGGTGGAGCAGGGGGGTGTTCGCGGTGGCCATGGATGTCATTCCTGAGCGGTGGCGGCGGCGTACTCGCGGCTCGCGGTGAGGACGTCGGTGAAGTAGCCGGGGACACGGGCCGAGCCGACGACCAGGGCCCGGTCGAGGAGTGTGTTGCCGGTCTCGCAGCTAGTCTCGGGCAGCAGGGTGCAGGCGTG
Source organism: Streptomyces coelicoflavus (assembly GCF_045041415.1). Classification (NCBI taxonomy): domain Bacteria; kingdom Bacillati; phylum Actinomycetota; class Actinomycetes; order Kitasatosporales; family Streptomycetaceae; genus Streptomyces; species Streptomyces coelicoflavus. The sequence goes on from NZ_CP108218.1 coordinate 1,725,032, forward strand.
GCAGGCGGCCCGGTTGAGGTTGCCGAAGCCCTGGCCGGTGTGTTCGGCGCACAGCGGGTCGGCGGAGCACCAGGCGGCCGCTTCCAGCATCCGGATCAGCGTCTCGGCGAAGTGCGGTGCCTCGCCCTGCCGGACGAGGCCACCGAGGGTGCCCTCGGCGTCCCCGGCGGCCGTGTAGATCAGCAGACCGTGCTGGCCGTACTCGGGACGGCCGTAGACGCGCTCGCGCAGGCTGGCGGTGGTGTACCCGGAGTCGAAGGAGAGTTGGCGGATGAGGAGGTGGGCGACGGTGTGCAGGAGCTGGAAGCGGGGCGACAGTTCGCTGCCCACGGCCTCGGCGAGCTGTTCCGCGCGGAACGAGGCCTCCAGGTCGGCGCGGACGCCGCGGACGTGGGCCTGGACGCGGGGATCGTTCTCCCAGGCGGTCAGCCGCTGTTCGTCGAGGGTGAGGACGATGCCCTCCCCGTACACCTCGGTAGCGGGCAGCCAGCGCAGACGGCCGCCGGTGTCGGCGGGTACGAGGGTGCCGTTCGGGGAGTGGCGGCGGAAGCCGGTCAACGCCCTGACCTCGCGCAGGCGGTCGGCGAGGACCACTCCGCCGATGTGCGCGTCGAGGGTGGCCCAGGGCTCTTCCTTCTCGCTGTCCAGACCGAGGCCGCCGCGCCGGATCGTGAACTCCTTCGCGGGTTCGGGGAACCGGATGGCGTCGAATGCGCACCACTCGTCGCGGCTCAGGTCGACCTTTCCCGACTTTCCGGGCTTCGGCTCGGGAGGGGGCGTCGTCGTCGGGGCACCGATGGCCTCCGCAGCAAGCTGGTCGATGAGGCCGTCCGAAGCGTCGGTGTCCTCCTTGATCATGCCGCGGAAGGTGTCTGCCCTGCGGGATCCGAGTGCGTCGAGCAAAAGCGGCCAGTAGTCGTGCGCCAAGACGGCCGCCGCCACGCTCTGCTCCGCACGGGGGGCTTCGTCGGTCTGGGGGATGTCCAGGGCCGAGTAGACGACCGGGTAGTAGACGTTTCCGGCGGTGCGCTGCACGATGTGCACCTGCTGGCCGCAGGAGCTCCTCGCGTCCCAGCGCTGCCAGGGGTTGCGGCCCGAGCAGTGCCCGCCCTGAGGGCCGAGGACGTCGAGCAGGTCGCGTTCGGCACCGCAGGGCTTGCCGCCCGCTCCGGTGGCTCCGCAGCGCACCGAGAGCGCTTCGAGTCCCGTGGCACGGTCGGCGACTCGAAAGCTCAGCCGGCGTGCCTTCCAGGCGTTGTCGGACTCGGAGCACGAGTCGCGCAAATCGGGCGCGAGCCTGGAGTGGGCCCAGTACCACCAGTCGACGTCGTCGAGGTGTCCGTCCGCGCAGATGCGAACGAATCGCATCGGGGTGAGGCGGGGCGCGGCGGCACAGGACGCGCAGACGGGGGGCTCGCCCGGCTTCTCGTTCTCGCGCAGGAAGCGGACCATGCCCCGGCAGGAGCCGCAGAACAGCCAGCCGGGGAAGCGCACGTAGGGGACGCCGGGGCGGTCGGGCTGGTCGTACCGGTCGTTGAGGGTGTGGGGCGCGGCGTAGAAGCCCTTGACGCCAAGCCGTACGGCGAGTCGTTCGCAGGAGACGGGCGTCTTGAGGTCCGGCCACCTCTCGATGCCCGCGGCGACGAAGCTTTCACCCTGCACGTCGAGTACGGCCCCGACCCCGAAGGGAAGCACGGTCTGGGCCTGCCGGACCCGGAGTTTGCGCTTCACTTTCCTGCTCCCGTCACGGTGATCTGGCACTCCCGGTCCACGTTGCGCATCGAGTTGAGGGTTTCCCACAAGCCGTAGCGCTGCTCGAATGCCTTGAGCAGGTTGTGCTGGCCCTTGCCCTGGCTGCGGTAGTAGAGGTTCTTGCCCTCGGCGGCGGCGGTGTCCGCCTGCCGGTACCAGTCGTCCAGCAGATAGCCGAGTGCGGTTCGCACATCGGCTCGTACGGCGTCGGTGCAGGCTCCCGCGGTGGCGCCGCGCTCGGCGGTCGCGGCACGCTCGGCCAGGGCGTCGGCGATACGCTCCACCTCTTCCTTGTGGGCGGTGATTCGTCCGGCCTGGTTCTCGGCGGCCAGGCCCACCCGGTGGCGGACCAGGATGACGAGTGCGGCGTGCAGGGCCCGTCGACGCGCGGGCAGCGACCAGGGCGTGACGCTGGCGGGTTCGACGTAGCGGTAGAGCGCCCGGTGGTAGTCGATGAAGGTCTCGTAATGGGACCGGTCACGCGGGCGCGTGGCGTTGAAGTACGTGACGATGAGTCCGGGCACCTGGTGGCGGCCGACGCGGCTGGTGGCCTGGATGTACTCGGCGGTGGTCTTGGGCTGGCCCTGCATGAGCATGTAAGCGAGCCGTTTCACGTCAATTCCGACGGAGAGCATGTTGGTGCACGGAAGGAACGACACCGACCGAGGGTCCGTCCAGGGCTTCTCCAAGCGGTCGAGGAGGATGGGCTGGTCGGCGCGCTTCACACTGCTGTCGAGTTGTTGCACCTGCTCGCCGACCAGCTCTCGGACGCCGGCGCCTTCGCCGAGTCCGCGGAGCTGGGCGGGAATGTCGTCGCCGGCGGCGGTGACGGTGCGGCCGAGTTCACGCAGGCTGTGGTGGTAGGCGACGAGCGTCCAGTAGTCGTCGCGGTGTTCCTCGGGGAGCCGGTGGACGCCCTGGAGCATGGCCGCTGTGGTGGCGACAGCGCCGCGGCCCGCGGTGTGGCCCTGCGCCATGACGCCGAGGTAGAGGCGGCCGGGGCGGCCGGTGTCGGGGACGGCGAAGAAGCTGTCACGGGCGTCGAGCCCGGATGGCGGGAACAGCTGGACATCCTGTTGGTGCAGGGCACGGACCTGTTCCGCGGAACGCCGGATCGTGGCCGTCGCTGCGACGATCTTGGGCGGGCGGCCGTCCGGGCCGGTGCACAGCTCCAGGATGGCCGCTTCGTAGAGACCGACCGTGGTGCCGAGCGGACCGGTGAGCAGGTGCAGCTCGTCCTGGATGACCAGGGACGGGGGGCGATGGCCGGTGCCGGCGCCGAAGAGGCGGCCCGAATCGGGCTCCCAGGCGAGCCGGGCGAACTTGTCGACGGTGCCCAGGACGAAGGTGGGCGGATCCTGGTAGAGATGCTGGTCGACGACGGCGACGGGCAGGACGCCGTGGAAGGTGCACGCGTCTCGCGGGCAGTAGAAGGCGAACTCGTCCGCCTTGGCGCGGACTCCATAGTCGGAGCGGACGCTGGACCAGGTCGGTGGCAGGATACGCGTGCCGCACCAAGGGCAGCGGTCGAGGATGAAGACGTCTTCGGGGTGGCTGGCATCGCGCTGCTCGTCGAAGGCGGCCTTCGCCGACTGGAACTTGTTCGGGGTGGTGGTGTCCCCGACCCACAGACCGATGGTGATGGGTTCGTTCCCGAGGCCGAGTCCAGGCTCGGTGCGGCGAAGGTGTTCCAGGGCGCAGATCGTGGTGGCGGCGCGCTGGAACTGCTGGGTCGTAAGCAGGCTGAGGGTGTAGCGGCTGAGCACCGTGGTGCCGCCGCCCTCGCCCCGGATGCGGCGCAGGGCAATGGTGAAGGCGGCGAGGAGCAGATACGCCTCGGTCTTTCCGCCACCGGTCGGGAACCAGATGAGGTCGGTGGTCTCGCGGTCACGGTGTCCGGGGTCCACGACCCCGTCGAGGGCGAGGAGAAAGAACGCGAGCTGGAAAGGATGCCAGCTCGCCTCGGAGTCGACGGGCGGATCGAGGGCCACGTCGTCGGAGCGCAGGCGCCGCTGCCCCGCCTGGTCGGAGGCGGAGTGCCGCATCTGCAGCAGCATGGCGCGCTGAGCGATACGGAAGGCATCGAGCAGTTCGGGACGGTCGGGGTCGCACAGAGTACGCACACCTGCCTCGACGCGGGTGACCGCCTGGCGGACGCGGTCGAGGATCCGCTCCGCGGCTTCCCGGCCCCAGGGCGGCACCTCGACGGATCGCTGCCCCGCGTACCAGGCGTGGTAGGCGGCGGCGAACTCGGCGAGCTCCTCCCGGATCTGGTCCCTGCTGACGGCGGAGTCGGCCAGATGGGCGATCCTGAGCGCCGGGGCGTCGAGCGGACCACCGGCCCGGATGGGGGGTACCTCGGCGCGGGGCAGCACCTCGCAGGCGAGGAGTTCGACGCCGCCGTCCTCTCCTCGCTCCTCGCGGACGGCGCAGCCGTGGCCGACGGCGTGCGTGATGACGTGCCGGTACTGCAGGCGCAGTTCGCGCTCCTCGGGGTCCCGGCTGGCAAGCCGGACGCTGGGGTAGGGCAGCACGGCCCCTTCGACGGGGCGAACGGTGAGCCCGCACTGGAACAGCATGTCGTCCCAGCTCGGCGCCTTGTCGCCGGATCCGGCGTGGCGCTTCTCGTTGATCAGGGCCACGGTGACCAGCGTGCCGTCACCGTAGGAGCGGCGGGTCACCTGGATCCTCGCGCGGCCGTCCAGGACGGCGACGTCCTTCTGGTCGGGGCCGATCGTCTGTGGTGTGGACGGCAGGGGTATGCGGCGCCAGCGGCGGCCACGCCCCGGTTCGCCCCGTTGTGTCTCGTAGCGAGCGGCGGTGCAGGTCACCTCGACCCGGGCGGCGTCGGTGTAGAAGCTCAGGCCGATGGACGCGGGCAGCCAGCTATTGGTCTCCGGTACCGGGTCAGCGGCGGGGTTCACGTCGGCGGCGTCCTGCTCGGCGCCCGGTGCCTCGGGGTCGTCGGCCGCGAGGGCGAGCTGTCGCCGGAGTTCGGCCTGCTGCGGGTAGAGGGTGCCCATGAGGTACTGCCGGTCCGGCGGGGCGTCGAGCACCTCGTGGTCACCGCCGGCGGGGCCGACGAGCTGGTGGGTCAGGTAGCGCACCAGCTGCTCGCGAGGGTCCATGTGGGTGTTCCTTCAGATCAGGCGGGAGGAGCGCTTCAGAGGTTCGAGGGGATCAGCCCGTGGCGGACCAGCTGGCCGCGGAACTTGGCCTTGGCCTTCGATTCGATCTGGCGGATGCGCTCGCGGGTGACGCCGAAGACGACACCGATGTCCTCCAGCGTGTCCGGCTCGTCGCCGTCGAGACCGGTGCGCCGGATGAGGACGTGCCGCTCGCGCTCGGTGAGATGCCCCAGGACGTGTCGCAGGCGCTCCTGAAGCTCCTTGCGGAGCAGCACGACTGGAGGGCCGGGCAGACGACTCGGCCCGACGATCAGATCGGCGAGGGCGGTGTCGTCGCCGATGATCCGGTCCAGCGAGTCGGTGGGCCGGCTGATCCGGCGCACCTCCTCCACTTCGGCGAAGGTGAGATTGGTCGCGTAGGCAACATTGGCGACGGTCCTGGCGCGACCCTCGTTCAGCAGCCGGCGCTCGGCCATGGCGACCTTGCTGACCCTTTCGTGCATGTGCACGGGCAGCCGGATCACGGTGCCCTCGTCAGCGATGGCGCGGGTGATGGACTGCTTGATCCACCACGTTGCGTAGGTCGACAGCTTGAAGCCCTTGGTCGCGTCGAACTTGCGGACCGCGCGCATCAGGCCGAGAGTGCCGTGCTGGACGAGGTCCTCGACGTCCAGCCCGCGCCCCTGGTAAGCCTGTGCGATCTTCCACACGAGCCGCTGGTTGTGCAGGACGAGGCATTCGTAGGCGCGCCATCGCTCGCCGTCACGGGGCAGCGACTTCACCTCCTCGGCCGGAACATCGCGGCTGAGGAGATCGCCGCCGTCGCGCAGCAGCACGGCGAGGCCGACTTCCTCGTCCGCCGCGAGCAACGCGTTGCCCAGGTTCCGGCGCCACCGGTCTTCTGCCAGGACAGCCCGGGCTGCTCGAACGGCGAGCGACAGGGCACTGTCCGTGGCGGAGGCAACGGAGCGGGCAGCGCGCTTCTTGCCCGTTGCCGGCTTCGAGAGGGCTGGGGCGGGTGCGGATGCCTCAGGGCCGACCGTCTGGGCCCCGGTGGCTCTCTGGCCGGACTGGCGCGTTGGGCGAGGGCGGGTGATGGGGAAGCAGGCCGTCAGTTCACGCGCTTCGGTGGGGCTGAGCCCATGGAGTCGCACGACACCGTCGTGGGCCAGCTTGCCGACCTTGCCGTCGTTGTCGGCGTAGCGGCCCAGCATTCGCCGGGCCTGGGCCAGGCGTTCGGCCGCCTCGCTCAGCACCGGCGCCGGTTCCGCGACGGCCCTCAGCAGCGACTGCGGCGGCGGAGACTGCCCATCAGGCCGCCGGGCCGGCGCGGCAGCCTGCGGGGCCGGCGCGGCGGTGAGCCCCGCGGGTGCGCCCCCGCTCCGTCTCCGGCGCTGGGGTTTCACGTGAAGACCTACGGCATCGAGCCCGTGGCGCAGCCTGCGCTGCTGCTCATCGCTCGTCAGTCCGAGCCGGTTCGCCTCCAGGGCGAAGGCGCGGTGACTCACGAGGCCCGAACGAGACGCGGAGCGGCTCAGCCTCTCTATGACCGACGGCAACTCCGCCTCGATCGTGCGCCGTCTGGCCTCAGCCGTCGGCTCCCCACCCACAGTGCCCCCCACTTGAGCGTTCGAATGCCCGGGACTTGACGTACGAGCCGACCGGGCACATCAGCACTTTAGAGCCATCACGTTTACACCGTCAACACAATCACGTGATCGTTTTCTCGTTCGAGTTGGGTCACTTGACGGTGTCAACGGGTAGGGTGAAGAACGTCAGCGCAGACCTCGCGCGCCCCGGAAGGTTCGTTCATGTCCCAGCTCGAACTCCTGCCTGAAACACCCGAGTTCCGCATCAGACTCCCCAAAGGGGGAGGCTACGCCCGCGGGCACCTGCTCGCCGAGTTCGGCGGGAATGGCACCCACAAGTTCGTGCTGCGGGAGGGCTCCGTGGTCGCCGCCGAGGTCTGGCCCGGACTGGGTGATCACGGCCGCCGCAATCGCGCTGACCTGCGCGCGGGTGGCGCCCTGGTCGACGCCCCTTCGGATCCCGACCTGCCGCAGGCGCCGAGCCGCTGGGTGGTGACCCGGGACATCGAGTGCAACTCGTCCTCGGCCGCCGCTGCGCTCGTCTACGGCTACGACGCCTCCGGCCCCGAGTCGTGGCGCACGGCGGAGGGACACCCGCTCGCCGACTACCTGTCCACCGGCTGGCGCGCCCCGCGCAAGGCGTGGCTGGTGCGCGGCTCCAACGTCTCCGGTCACAACCTGGTGCGGCAACTGTGGCTGACGGAGGGATTCGTCTCCCTCGCGGCCGCGCACCTGCCTCCCCTGGAGGAGACCGATCCGACCAAGAGCACGCTGCGGCGCTTCGTGGAGGACGGGTACGAGGGGGCGGCCTCGTACAACCAGAAGCGCGGTCTCGTCGACGAACTCCACGCCTTCCTGACGCAGATGCGCGCCGGTGACACCGTCGCAGCGATCGGGGACGGACGGCTGTACGTCGGGCGGATCACCGGCGACGCCGTGCAGGCCTCGTCGCCGGGCGGGCTGTCCAATCTGCGGCGGACCGTCACCTGGTCGCCGCGCAGCCATGCGTACGAGGACCTGCCGGAGGAAGTGCAGCAGAAGCTGTCCGTCCAGCACGACGTCGTCGACCTGACCGGTGTGCTGGAAGCACTCGACGAGCTCACCGGGCAAGCGGAACGCACGGCACCGACAGCCGCCGGCGAGAGCCCCACCGCGGAACGGCCGGCGACCCGAGAGCTGTCCCTTCCGGCCATCAGCGAGGCGCTCGCCAAGGACCTTCTCGTCCATGACCGGGGCTGGCTGGACGAAGTACGTGAACTCCTCGTCGACGAGCGGCAGCTGGTGTTCTACGGTCCACCGGGCACCGGCAAAACCTTCCTGGCGATGAAGCTGGCCGAGTACCTCGGTGGCGGACCGGAACAGGTCAAGATCGTGCAGTTCCACCCCTCGTACGCCTACGAGGACTTCTTCGAGGGGTTCCGCCCCGTGGAAGACCCCGAGACTCGGGAAGTGGCCTTCCGGCTGACGGCGGGGCCGCTCCGGGAGCTGGCCGATCTCGCCTCGCGCGAGGGCAATCGGCACCTCCCGCACTTCCTGATCATCGACGAGATCAACCGTGCCAACCTGGCAAGGGTCTTCGGCGAGCTGTACTTCCTCCTGGAGTACCGGGACCGGTCCGTCCGGCTCACCTACTCCGGAGACGACTTCCCACTGCCGCCCAACCTCTTCGTGATCGGCACGATGAACACCGCCGACCGCTCTATCGCCCTGGTGGACGCGGCGATGCGGCGCCGTTTCGCGTTCGTCGAGCTGTCTCCGCGCACCGAGCCGACCGCCGGACTGCTCGCACGCTGGCTGGCGCGCGAGGGCAGGGATCCGGCGCCCGCCCGCCTCCTCGACGCTCTCAACGCCCGGATAGACGACGCCGACTTCGCCATCGGGCCGTCGTACCTGATGAAGCCGGGCGTGTACCGCGACGGCGGCCTCGAACGGACGTGGCGCACGAAGATCCTGCCCCTGCTGGAAGAACACCACTACGGCGAGGGCATCGACGTCACCGCCCGCTACGGCCTCGACTCGCTGCGCGAGCAACTCCCGTGACGGAGCCCGGGTCCGAGGTGTCCCTGCGCGAGTACGGGCCGGCCGTCTCCGTACCGCTGAGCGCCGAGGCCGGACGGGCGCTGGCCGCCTCCGGCATCCTGCAGAGCGCGACCCCCGACCCCGGCCGGATCGGACACTGGCTGCTCAGGGCAGGCAGCCGGGTCGGGGCCGTGCGCACCCCCGGCGGTCCGGTCGTGCGGATCATGCCCAAGACTCCCGTGAGCCGGCTGTTCTTCCTTCTCGGCTTCAGCCTCGACCCGGCCCGCGCCTGGCGCGACAGCAGGGAGGGCACCGTCGACACCGGCGCATACGACGACGTCGTCCCGGCGCTCGCGCACGCCGTGGAGCGGCAGATTGACGGGGCGCTGCGGCGGGGCGTCCTCCAGGGCTACCGAGAGGTGGAGGAGTCCGCGCTGGTCGTACGCGGGCGCTTGCGCGAGGCCGAGCAGATCCGCAGGCACTTCGGCCGTACACCGCCCGTGGAGATCGTCTACGACGCCTACACCGCCGACACCGCCGAGAACCGCATCCTGCGCGCCGCCACCGAACGGTTGCTGCGGCTGCCGGACGTTCCCGGGCCGGTCCGGCGGCGCCTGGCCCACCAGCGGGTGCGGCTGGCCGACGCACAGCCCCTGGTACGGGGGCAGGAACTGCCGCGTTGGCAGCCCTCCCGCCTGAACTCCCGTTACCAGTCGGCGCTGCGGCTCGCCGAAGCGGTCCTGCGCGGCACCTCTCCGGAGCACCGACCGGGCGGGACCGACCCACTCACCGTGGACGGCTTCCTCTTCGACATGAACCAGCTGTTCGAGGACTTCGTCACCGTGGCTCTGGGTGAGGCTCTCCGGGAACACGACCTGACGACGCGCAGGCAAGACGTCCATCACCTCGATGTCGCCGGTCTCGTGCGGATACGTCCGGACCTCGTCGTACGGACCGGCGACGGCCGCGCACCTCTCGCCGTCGCCGACGCCAAGTACAAAGTGGAGAAGGGTGACGGGCTCCTCAACGCCGACCTCTACCAGGCGCTCACCTACGCCACCGTGCTCGGACTGCGCGAGGCACACCTGGTGTACGCGGCCGGACGCCGGCCCGAGCACTTCCACGAGGTGCACGGAACGGCAGCGGGACGGGACGGTCGAGGCATGCGGATCTACCAGCACAGTCTCGATCTCTCCAGTGATCCCGCACAACTCCTGGCCTCCCTGAGACATATCGCCGCGCGGCTGGCCGAGAGCTCCCCGCATCCGCGATCATGAAAGACCGTCCGGTGGAAAGGAAGGACCCCCATGCCCCGGCTCGCCTTCACTCAGAGCTTCTGGGACGGATACGACACCCTGGAGAAGCCGGTTCGAGCCGGAGTACGCAAGGCCATGGCGAAGTTCCAGGCCATGAGCGTCGCCGAACTGAACGCGGACAAGGGGTTGCATCTGGAGTCCGTGGAGAAGGCTCGCGACCCGCGGATGCGCACCATTCGCATCACCGATTTCTGGCGTGGTGTCGTTCTCGCGCCGGACGACGGCAGTGACACGTTCCTCCTGGTCAACGTCCTGCCGCACGACGACGCCTACACCTGGGCGGCGAAGCGCCTGTACAGCGCGAACTCCGCCACGCGGGCCTTGGAGGTGCGCAACGCCGTCGCTCTGGACGAGCTGACACCGCTGTACGAGACGGCAGCACGCGCCGCCCCGCGCCTGCTGTTCGCGGGTGTCTCCGACGGCACGCTGCGCGAGCTCGGTGTCGACGACCAGGTTCTGCGCGCCGCACGGTCCCTGGTGGACAAGGCACAGCTGGAGGCCTTCGCCACGCTCCTCCCGGAGGACCAGCTGGAGGTGCTCCAGTACCTCGCCGAGGGGTTCAGCCCGGAGGAGGTCTACCGAGATGTGGTCGCCGTCCGCCGTCCCGCCGACGCGCCCGCCGAACCGGTTGAGGACCTGGCCACCGTGATCGCCAACACGCCCGCACGCATCCGGCTGGTCACCGGACCGCATGAGCTGGAGGACATGCTGGAGAAGCCGTTCGCGGCCTGGCGGGTCTTCCTGCACCCTTCCCAGCGCCGTGTGGCGTACCGCGCCTCGCACGGCGGCCCCGTCCAGGTCACCGGAGGACCCGGCACAGGCAAGACCGTGGCCGCCCTGCACCGGGTCAAGCACCTGCTCGACCGCTCCGAGGACGGCCGCATCCTGCTCACCACTTACACGAACGCGCTCGCAGCCGGACTGCGCGACATGCTCGGCCTGCTCCTCGACGAGGACGACAGGCTGCTGGCACGAGTGGACGTGACCACGGTCGACGCCTTCGCGAACGGCATCGCGCGCGCCGGATCGGCCGCCGCGCCGAAACCGATCGGCGACCGGGAGCAGCGCAAGTTGTGGGAGAAGACGGTCAAGCAGCTCTCTCTGCCGTTCACCGCCCAGTTCCTGGCCCAGGAGTACCGGCACGTCGTCCTCGGCCAGAACCTCCGCGACCTGGACGCCTACCTCGGCGCGAGTCGCCGGGGCCGGGGCACCGGCCTCGGGCCTGCCCGTCGCCGCGAGGTGTGGAGGGGCGTGGAACGGTTCGAACAGTTCCTGCGGGACCGAGGGGAGACCACGCATCTGCGGGTCTGCGCCCGCGCGGCGGAACTCCTCGCCGACCGGTCGGCCCCGTACGCCCACGTCGTCGTGGACGAGGCACAGGATCTGCACCCCGCGCAGTGGCGTGTGCTGCGCGCAGCCGTCCCGCCCGGTCCGGACGACCTGTTCGTCACCGGCGACCCGCACCAGCGGATCTACGATTCCCGAGTGTCGCTCGGCTCACTGGGCATATCCACGACCGGCCGCAGCTTCCGGCTGCGCGTCAACTATCGCTCCACGGAGGAGATCCTCGCCTGGTCCGCCCGCCTCCTCGCCCCCGTCGCCGTCGACAGTCTCGAGGGGGAGGGAACGGACTCGCTGGCCGGATACCGTTCGTTGCTCCACGGCCGCCGCCCCGAGGTATGCGGGCACGCCACCCGGCAAGAGGAGACCGAAGCGCTGGTGGGGCGGGTCCGCACGCTGCTCGACGAGGGCCTCGCGCCGCACGAGATCGGCGTGTGCGGCCGTTTCAACCTCTCTCTGGACGCCGCCGAGGACAAGCTGAAGGCAGCCGGCATCCCGGTGCTACGCGTGAGAGGTCAGGTCGCGCGGGGTGCGGAGGGCGTACGGCTGGCGACGATGCACGCCATGAAGGGGCTTGAGTTCCGAGCGGTGTCCGTGCTCGGCGCCGCCGAGGGCACCGTGCCGTTCACCCGGGAGATCACCCCTCGTGAGGCGGACCCGCTCCAGCACGAGGCCGACCTGCTCCGCGAGCGCTGCCTGCTGTTCGTCGCCTGCACACGCGCTCGTGAGTACCTGAGCGTGACGTGGAGCGGTACCGCGAGTCCTTTCCTTCCGCACGCAGTCTGACGCCCGTAACCTCGGCGCCGTACTCATTCCTTCGGTGCCAGGGCACCCGTCGCAAGACCGTCACGGGCGATCTCCGCGAGCTGCCGGCTCAGCTCCTCGACCTTGCGCATTCCTTCCTCGAACGCGGAGAGGGTCCGGAAGGCGGAGCCGTACCGGCGCTGGTCGTCGATGCCCATACGGGGGATGCGGGCACCCTTGCCGTCGAAACGGTATGTCCCGCTTGCGCTCGTGGACCTGCGGGTGTTGGCGGAGCTGCGCAGGAACCCCTGCAGGTAGTCCGTGTCGAGCTGCTCGCTGGCCGAGACCGGTTCCTGCCCTTCGTACGCCACGAGTCCGGCTCGGGCGAGATCCGCGACGCTGGTGGTGGCGCCGTCGAGCGAGCCCGGCCCCTCACCCTCCAAGAGCTCAGGCAGGAGGGCGGCAAGTCGACGGAACCGGTCCTCAAGTTGCCTGCGCAGCGCGGCGTACTCACCGGGGTAGTCACGTTGCCGGGGACGGAGGTGGCTCCCGGGGGTCAGATCAACGGTGTCGTCGAGCAGTTCGATCAACGGTACGTCGGCGACCTGGTCCGGGCGTGGCTCCAGATCCCCGTCGGGGCCGTTGTCCGTCAGGTCGACCATGCGCACGGTGCGATACGTGTCCGCACCCTCCGTGCTCTCGGGGCGCTCCAGGCACCACAGGTGGACGGGCAGAGCGTGTGAGGTCGCCGTACCGGGTGGCAGGGCGATGACTTGGCGCACGATGCCCCGGCGTACGAGCTCGGCACGGATGCGTCGTCCTGCCTTGCGGTAGGCGACCGAGGCTGGCATGACCATGAGGACGCGGCCGCCGGGCACGGTGTGCGCGTAGGCGTGCTGGAGCCAGGCGAGCTCACCTTCGGCCTTGGACGGGGTGCCGAGGTCCCAACGGGAGTCGAGCAGCAGTTCCTCCCTCCCCCACTCGGTCACGCCGGCCGGAGGGTCGCAGACGACCAGATCAGCCTTGAGGTCTGGCCATGCGTCCGCGCGCAGTGAGTCCCCCGCCACGATGCGCACGCCTGACCGTCCCAGGAGGTCGGCGCGGAGCTGCGCGAAGCGAGCACTGTCGGCATCCAACTCCTGACCGCGGCAATGCGAACCGGCCTCGGCCGCGACGGACAAGAGCAGCACGCCGATTCCGCAGGCCGGATCGAAGACGGTGGCATCCGACGACAGTTCGGGAGCGAAGTGACGGACGGCTCGCACCACGCGCTCGGACGTCACCTGGTCGGATCCCGCCCGCCGGGCGGAGTCCATGAATCGTTCGACCAGTCCGTCGACGAGGACAGCAGGCGTCTCACCGCGGACGAGCTCCTTCACACGGGTGACGATGTCGTCGGGCACTTCGGTCCCGGCCCCTTCGGCGAGCACCTCGGCGACCTGCGCCAAGCCCACGATCATCTGCTCGCCGAACACAGCCCGCAAAGCCTGCCACAACTCGACCTCGGGCGAGACCTCCTGACCCTTGCGCTGCTTGTCCAACCACTCCTGGACCTCCGCGAGCGCGTAAAGCGGGCTGTTCGAGGCTCCTCCCGCCGGCGCGGGGAAGTCGTCGTAGCGCCGACGCCAGTTTGATACAGCAGCCCGGGTGACTCCGGCCAGCCGAGCGATCTCGGCGCCGGTGACCAGTGGTCCGGCCGAAGAAGCGGCAGTGTCCGTCATAACCTCAGCGTACACGGACAAGCTTCGACTCTCCAGAGGCAAGTATGTTGACAAGGTACACGCACGGTCGGCATCCTCTCGTGTGTACCTGTTCATCACCTGCACCAGTACGTCGCTGGGCACGCCACAAGTCCTGTCCATGGAGGCAATCACTCTTGGCATCGAACACCGCAGTACGCACCGTTTATCGACTGCCCGGCGTCTCTCCCACCGCGGAGGCCATGCTGTCCGCACTCGATGCCGAGCTTCTGGACGGACTCGGCGCCACACTCCATGTGCCCGAGGCGCTGGGTGTCCCGGCCGTGTACATCACCTGTGGAATGGAGCGCACCGAGGCCCCCTGGTGCGGTCCCATGTCACACACCACCGGTGTCACAGTCAGCGAGAGCGTCCGCCGCACCGCCGCCCTGCTTCTGCTCGCCGTCGATGACACGGTGTACGCCATAGGCTGCGACCAGGGGTACCGACTGATCCCCGACCGTCTCAAGGACAAGCGCTTCGGTCTCTCCTTCGCCATTCGGCAGATGGACCCGAACCTGATCCGCGGAGCTGTGTCCAGGACCCTCGGACAGGCACGCACCGACATCTCACTCGTCCCGGGGGGAGCGTCGGTGCCACTGCTGGGCATTCGTGAACACTCCCGCATCGTGCGGAGCCTGGGCGGATACCTTGATGACCTGCCACTCACCCGTTCGCGGTTTACCCGAGGACGAGCGGTCAGCGCTCAGGGTGGATGCGGCCTGAGGATCGCTCTCGGCGTCGAGCCCGAGGCCCTGCTTTCCGACCTGCGGACGATCTCGAGGATCTGCCGCGAAGAGACCCCTCACCAGGAGCTGGAGTTCGTCGACCACGTCGTGCCGGTCACCGACCCGAGGATCCTCGACAACCTCACCCAGGCCCTGGACGAACGTCTAGGCCGGCCCGACGAAGGGCTGATCTCCGCAGCCGTCCCCTCCGAACACCACGAGGCCTACACGGAGGCCACCACGTACGTGACGCAGATCAACAGCCGCGGTGCCTTGCGCTCTGACGACTTCGACCTCGGTTACGTCCTGACCCGTGCCCGGCTCGCACCCGCCGGCGAGCGCGTCAAGGCACTGCGCGATGGAACGGTGACCCTGGCCAGGGACCGCCGGGCAGGGGGCGCCTGCACACTCGTAGCCACCAGCGCACTGAGTTGGTTGGAGACCGGCATCCCACTCGGCTCGCGACGGTTCTTCCTGATGGACGCCGAGTGGTACGAGACCGGGACCGCCTATGTCGAGGAGTGCCGGACCACCGTGGAGACGCTGTTCCCTCCCTCGCCGTCCGTCTCCCTCCCGGCCTGGGTGGATGGCGAGTCGGAGAACACCTACAACAACAGCGTGGCGGACAGCCGGCCCGGCTGGCTCTGCCTCGACACCAAGAACGTCGCCAACCCGCTGCGCCGCCGGGACCAGGTCGAGATCTGCGATCTCATCACGCCCGACGGAACATTGATCCTCGTCAAGCGCGCAAAGGGTTCCGGTCCGCTGAGCCATTTGTTCAGCCAGGCCAGGGTGGCGGTGGAACTGCTCCAGGAGTCCGCCCAGGTCCGAGCGGACTTCACGGCGAAGGTGGCCGGGCTGAGCGGCGACTCGCTCCTGCTCCCGGCCGACTACACGCCCGAGCGGATCGTTCTCGCCATGCTTCTCAAGCATGGCGGGCGCCTTACTCCCGAGACCATCTTCGGCTTCTCGCAGATCACCATCGCCCAGACCGCAAAGGCCCTGGCGGCACGTGGGGTGGCCGTTGAGGTCGTGGGCATTCCGGAAGACGGCACCGACGCCCCTTCCTTTCCTTCGCATGACGCAGCGATCCGTCCGACGGTTCACTGCTGACCCTCGGACGCTGTTGCCCCAGGCTGCCCCGTCGTACCCGGTCCAGCGCACCCTCATCGGCTGTAGCGTGCCCGCCGTATGGGATGACGCCTTGACGGACGGACCGCCAGTGATCACACCGGGAGTGCCTGAGCTAGCAGCCATTCGGACTCGGCAACCCACCGCACCTGCATGACGTTCGCGAGCCGCCCCACCCGTGGGAGTCCCCTGGGACTTTCCTGGGACTTCCGGCTGCATCAACAGGCACGAGCGTGAAATAACCGAAAGCCCATTCGCACAGGTCAGCACCCCGCGACCGGCCATCGCCGCAGGTCATGGCGCTGGCTGGTCCCTTCCGGGACATCTGAGGGGGACCTTTCCCGGCTCGGGTGCGACGCAGGCGGGGCCGGAGGGACGTGTCGTCCCTCCGGCCCCGCCGTGCTGCCTGGGCCCCGCCGGCCTCCGCGCGGGACCGGTCGTCCCTGGGGCTCAGGCGGTCGGTGGGTCCGCCGGTCAGTAGGCGGAGTCGACGTTGTCCATGGAGCCGTACTTGTCGGCCGCGTAGTTGCAGGCGGCGACGATGTTGGCGACCGGGTCGGTGATGGAGTCCTTGGTGCCCTTGACGTGGTAGGCCTCGAAGGTGGGCTGGATCGTCTGGAGCAGGCCCTTCGAGGGGATGCCGTTCTGGGCGTTCACGTCCCAGTTGTTCTGCGCCTTCGGGTTGCCGGACGACTCGCGCATGATGTTGCGGTGCAGGCCCTCGTAGGTGCCCGGGATGTTCTTCGCGTCCATGACGTCCAGGGCGGTGCGGATCCAGCCGTCGAGGTCGTCGCCGTGCTTCTTCTCGCCGGCCTTGACGATGGCCTTGATCTTGTCGGTCTGGGCCTGGGTCTGCGCGTTGGACGCCTTGGCCGGCTCGGCGGCGTGCGCCGGGCTCGGGACGAGGGTGAGGCTGACGGCGGCGGCGCCCGCGGCGGCGAGGGAGGCCGCGGCGGACTTGCGGATGTGGGGGCGGCGCAGGATGGCGTGCACGGGTGTACCTCTCCATTCGGGAACGTGATGGGTAGGCCGACGGGGGGTCGGCGACGCGGTGTCCGCGTTGGACGCGGCTTCGCGTCATCAGGGCCGGTGTCTGGATCACGGACGGGCTCTTGTCCCGTCCGGTCCCGGCGCTCGGCTCCCCGGTACGCAGAACACACTGCGGAACGCCCCGGCGTCGCGACAAGTGTGTGACCTACTACGCCGCTTCGCAGACCGGCCGACCCACTCGTCCGGACGGCCGACGATTACGGGGGCGAGCGGCCGTCGGGCGTCTACTAACCCCGGCCCCGTGTGACGTGGGCCCTGTGCGCGCCCTCACAGAGCCGGTCACCCGACGGTCGTCTCTGGTCACCCTGCGGAGGCAGGTGCCTCACTCGATGAAACAGCACAGTCACCCTCCGGGTCGCTCGGGAGGCCGGCCTCCCGGTACTGGGCGAGGTGGCGCACGAGGACGCGCGCGAGCGGAGGGCGGCGCCTGCATCGAGGTCGCGGCCGACATGAGGACCGTGCACATCCGGGGCTCCGAGGCCATGGCCGGACCGGTCATCCGTGTGGTCACGCGAGGTGTGGACAAGGTTCGTCGGAGCCGACCGGGTCCACGTCACCGGCCGCCCGGTCAGGGGCTCGGCGATCGCGTCGTCCGGGCCCGTCCGTTATTCCGGCCCGGCCCCTTCCGCGTCGTGCGGCGGCGCTGCGTCTCGTCGCGCCGCCGGCCGGAGCAGGACCAGCAGTGCGGCGAGGGCCGCCACCCCGGCCAGGATCAGCAGGACCAGCCGGTCGGAGACCGCCGCGCCGATGCCGGACAGCCGTTCCTCCAGGGCGAACTCGGTGTCGGTGCTGAGCAGCGACGGCAGCGCGGAGGTGCCGTCGAAGGCCAGGAACGCCACCCCGAGCGCGACGAAGAACAGGCCGCCGACGAGGGCGGTGCTGTGCAGGGTCAGCGGGCCCGCCCGGAAGGTGCGGCCCCGCAGCCAGCGTTTGCGGCCCAGGTCGAACCGGTCCCACAGCAGGGCGAGGACGAACATCGGAACCGCCATGCCGAGCGCGTAGACGGCGAGCAGCACGCCGCCGTGCAGGGGGTCTCCGTCCACGGCCGCCACGGTCAGGATGGAACCGAGGATCGGTCCCGCGCAGAATCCCGCCAGCCCGTACACCGCGCCCAGGGCGAAGACCGACAGCGCGGAACCCGAGCGGCGCCCGCCCGCGGCCTGTGCCATCCGGCGGGAGCCGAAGCCCAGCCCGGCGATCTGGGCCACGCCGAGGGCGATGACCGTCCATCCTCCCGCGGTCACCAGGGCGTCCCGGTGGCCGTAGAAGAGGCGGCTGGCGAACGAGCCGGCCACGCCGAGCGGCACGAGTGTGGTGCACAGCCCGACGTAGAAGAGGCCGGTGCGGGTCACCAGCCGGGTGCGGCTGGTGAAGGAGTAGGCGAAGAAGGCGGGCAGCAGCAGTGCGCTGCACGGACTGAGCAGGGCCAGCAGCCCGCCGAGGAAGGCCATCGCCAGGCCGGCCTCGCTCATCGTCCGGCCTCCTTCGCCGTCTTCGCCGTCTTCTCCGCGCTCTCTACGGCTTTCTCGAAGGTGTCCGTGGGCTGGGCGCCCAGGATCGGTGTGCCGTTGACCAGGAACGCGGGGGTGCTGGTCACGCCGAGGTTGTAGCCCTCCTCCTGGTCCTGGAGCACGGCGTTGCGGGCCTGCTCGGAGGCCATGTCGGCCTGGAAGCGCTCGATGTCGGCGATGCCCGCCTCGCGGGCCATGGCGATGACGTTCTCGGCGTCGAACGCGCCGCTGTTGCGTTCGCGCGGCTTGCCGTAGGCGACGTCGTGGAACTCCCAGAACTTCTTCTGCCGCCCGGCCGCCCAGCCGGCCAGCGCGGCCCGTTCGGACTCCTCGCCGAAGATGGGGAAGTTGCGCCACTCGATGCGCAGGACCCCCTTGTCCACGTACGAGCGCAGCAGTTCGGGCTTGGTCTCCCGGGCGAACCGGCCGCAGAAGGGGCACTGGAAGTCGGAGTACTCGATCAGGACGACCGGGGCGTCCGCGCGTCCGACCGCCAGCGGGTCGGACGCGTCGCGGCGGGCGAGGGCGAGCAGGCCCGGGTCGGCGGGTGCGGGGGCGGGGTCGGTGGAGCCGGTGACGGCCGCGGGTTCACCGGCCTTCTTCTCTCGGGTGTCCGAGCCGTCGAGCGTGAGCGCGAAGGCAGCGGTCACCGCGGCTGCGGCGAGCACCGCCATGGCGCCGACGGTCCGCCTGCGGGTGCGGCGGGACGGGGAGGCAGTGGATCCGGTGGATCCGGTCATGGGTCACCTCGGATGGTGAGGGAGGGAAAGGGGGAAGGGTGTGGGACCGGGCCTCGGGTCAGGCGGAAGGCGTGACCGGGCACTCGGTCTGGGAGGACAGCCGGCGCAGCGCCGCTTCCGCCAGCAACACCGCCGACAGGACGGCCAGCAGCGGCTGCAACGGAGCCCAGTAGCTCAGGGCGCCGGAGGCCCCGAGGAGCACGAGGACGAGTTTGTTGCAGACCGGGCAGCCGACGGCGAAGAAGGACAGCACCCCGCCGATCGCGCCGAGACGGCCGCCGTCGGCGGCTTGCGGCTCCGGGGAGGACGAGGGCTCGCGCACGGCGGGCCCGCGCACATAGGTGCTCAGGACGATGCCGGCCAGTACGGCCGTGACGGCGAGGGCGGGGTAGTTCCACCACTGCACGGGGACCGACCGGCCGAACAGCGGATTGGGCACCACGTCGGTGGGCGCGCCGACCAGGACCGCCGTGGCCAGCGCACCCGCGCCTGCCACCGCCCACTGTCGGGACCGCCAACCACGCAGTGCCTCACCCGCCCGCCTGAAGGAGCGCGGGGAAGAGGACATGCCGAAGAACTCCGTTTCCGAGGATTGAGGGACGCGGCCTACGGGCCGGTCTAAATCCGCAGAACGGAGTGGAGGGTCGCCGGGGGCGGATCGGGGCCGCCCGCCGACGGGCCGACGTGCTGTGACAGGAGAGGCGCGGGGTCGGTGTGCGGGGACGCGAGACCGGACCGGCCTCCCGAGGTGGACGGCGGCGGAGGGTTCTCGGCCCGCTGCACGCTGTGGTCCGCGACGGCCTTCTTGCCGCACGGGGCGGCCGCGCCGTCCGACGGTTGCGCGGCAACGGCGTTGGCGGCATGAGTGGCATTGGTGGCGGCGACGACGAGGGTCTGCACCCGCTCCGCGGTGGGCGGCGGCGTGCCCTGCCCGTCGCGTTCCGCGTGCCCGAAGACGCACAGCAGCGCCACCACGCCCACGAGCAGAGCCAGCGCACCACGCAACCGGGCGTGTGCCCGCCCGTGTGCCGCTCGCCTCATCGCCGCTCCCGCGCTGTTCGTGGTCGCGGCCAGCCTAGGTCACCCGCGCCGGTGCCCGGTCACCCAGGGGCCGGGACCCACCGGGCGCGCCTTTCCGTCGGCCGCCTCCCGGGGCGCCCCGGGTGGTTCGGCTCCGGCACCTCAAGGCTCCTTTGACGCTTTTCGTACCGGTCACGATCGAGCCGGTGTGAATTCGGGATTGGGTAAGTATCGCAGAAATCGTTCACTCGACTGCCGCGCATCCGACGGAGTAGGCAGACGTTACTTCGGATATGACCGAGGAACACGGGGAATTGACGGCGCTTGGCCCGTACACCTACAGGCCCGGCAGATCTCACTGTCCGTCACCGAGCGACGGGACTCTGACCAGAGGCGGGCACCCCGTCCCTCTCCGTGTGACCGAACCGGTCCTGCAACGCTTCCTCGACGTCATGACCGAGCTGGAGAGCGGCCTCGCCGAGCGGTGGGGCCGGGCGCAGGGCTCCCTCACGTACACCAGGGCGGAGTGACCGGCACCTCGTGTACGAAGATCACACTCACCCCCGCATGCCGTACGGCGAAGGGTCGTTCCGCACCACGGGCACGGGCCGGCACCGGGCTCCCCAGGAAGTCTTCCAGGAGACCCTGGTGCCGCCCGAACCCGGCTGGGACCCGGCCGAGGAACTGGCCTTCCTGCTCCAGGACGCGATGGAGCAGCAGACCGGCGTCCCCTCCCCCTACCCCTCCCCCTCCGCCACGGACACTTCGGCGCTCGCACCCGCCCCGGGCACACCGCTGAGCAATCTCCAGGAGATCACGGCGGAACTGCCCCCGTTGAGGGAGTCCCCGACGAGTCACCGCAGGGTCCGCAGAGGGAGAAAGGTGAGCCGGCTGCGCGCCGCGAGCCTGTTCGTCGCCGCGCTCGCCGCGGTCATCGCGGCCTCCGTGAGCCTGTTCGGCGGCATGGTGGCCTACGAGCCGTTGCGCCTGGCCGCCGTGACCCGCACCCGGGGCAGTGTCGTGTCCTGGTGGCCGCTGCTGGTGTACGGGCCCTGGCTGGTGGCCTCGCTGGCGGTGCTGCGGGCCGCGCTGCACCAGCGCCGTGCGGTGCACTCCTGGGCCGTCGTCCTGCTGTTCTCGGCCATCGCGATGCTGCTGTGCGTCGCGGAGGCGCCCAGGACCGTCAGCGACGCCGCGGCAGCCGCCCTGCCCGGTCTGGCCTCCCTGGTCTGCTTCCAGCAGGTCATCCGGCAGATCACGCTCACCCGTCCGCCCCGGCGGGCGGTGCCGCGTCACCGGCAGCGTGCCGCGGTCACGCCGGGTGACGATCCGTCGGGCAAGGCGGCAGCCGACCCGGTGTCCCTTCCGCAGCAGCGGCAGAATCCCGTGCGGTCGCCACGGCCGGGCGCGGGCCCCGGGAAAAGGATCTGACCCGGTTCGGAACAAAGCGGTCGGAACAAGGCGACCGAAACGGGCTTCCATTTCCCTCCGGTGAATGTCCGGGAAGGAAAACGTTCGGAAGGGAAATTCAGGAGTCGTTTCTGCCGTCCTCCGGGCGGGTTCCGCGGCCGCCGCGGGGGGTCAGGACGCCGTCAGGGTCACGTCCTGTGCCTGCCGGGCGTGGAAGCTCGGGAGCGGCACGATGCCCATGGGGCGCAGTTCCATCAGGGTGGCCTCGACGCGGGCCGCGCCCGGCTCGAGGACGACCGTGTCGGGCGTGCCGGTGTTGACCCAGCGGTGCTCCAGTCCGTCGCAGACCGCGCGGGTGCCGCCGACGCCGTACCGGACGGACGGGTCGCCCTGGCTCACGGTGGAGCTGACGAAGACCGGGCCGCTGCCGCCGGTGCAGCGGTAGGTGCCGGAGAGGGTGACGCCGCCGTCGGCGGCGATGCGGCCGACCGGGTCGACGGTCACCGACTCCGCCACGAGACGGGCGTCGCCGGGCGCGGCCGGGGCGGCGGGCGCGGCGAGCAGGAGCAGGGCGGCGCCGGCGGTGGCGGTGAGGGCGGCGGATCGTACGCGCATGGTGGGAACCTCCCGGTCGGTCGGAATGAGGGGTTCCACTGGTACCGGGCGAAGGGGCGGGCGGCAGTGACCGTCACCCCTTCGGTGGCGAGTCCGCGTCGACCGTCGTGGAACCGTCGCCGGCATGTCCGGGTGTTGTCACGCTCGCCACCCGGGTCTTGGCGGCGGCTCGCCGGCGGGCGCACGGTCGGTGCACGCGACGGTCCCGACGAAGGGACGGTCTCCCGATGTGGAGGTGCGCCATGTGTGCCCACCGGCCTTCCTGCCCCGCGACCGACACCCGCGCGCACGTCGTCGCCGCCCACCCTGAGCAGGGGTGGCAGCTGCTGTGCGACGGCACGATCGTGTTCGACGACACCGGCGAACTGCGTCCCGACGGCCTGGCCGTCGCCCCGCACCGGGTGCCCGGGGGGGGCGCCCGGCGGTGGCCGCCTGACCGCTGCCGCCCCGCGGGCACGGTAGCGGCCCCGGGATCAGTGCTTCTCGGCGATGAACTCCCGCAGCAGGGAGGCGAGCAGCTCCGGCTGGTCCTCGGGGATCAGCGTCCGGGCGTCCTCCACCTCCACCAGCCGTCCCTGCGGGAGGAGTTCGGCCAGGCGCCGGCCGTGGGCGCGGGGCATCATCAGGTCCTCGGTCGCCCAGACGACGAGCGCGGGCCGGTCGAACCTCCGCAAGCCCTGGGCGGCTTCGAGGAGTTCGTCGCGGCGGACGTGGGTGCCGTAGTGCCGGAAGTCGCGTCTGATCGCCGGGTCGGTGCGCAGCGGGCGCAGCCAGCCGTCGACGACCGCGTCCGGTACGGGCCGCTTGGTGAGGGCGCCGATGCCGACGGGCAGGCGGCGCAGCGGCTTGAGGCCCAGGGTGCGGACCAGTGCGGACACCCCGCCGGGCGTCCGGCAGGCGACGCCGATCAGCTTTCCCGGCAGGCCCGGCGGGTAGTTGTCGAACGCCTCGCACGCGACGAGGGCCAGCCGTGCGAGGCGCTCCGGGTGCCGGGCGGCCACCGTCTGGGCGCGTCCGCAGTCGTTCTCGACGAGGGTGACGTCGGTGAGGTCGAGGCGGTCGAGGAACTCGGCGACCATCTCGTTGACCAGGTCGGGTGTGGGTGGGCGGCGCATCGGGCGGCGGTGGGCGCCGTAGGGCAGGGTCGGCGCGATCACCCGGTGGTCGGTGCGCAGGTCGGCGAGGACCTTGCGCCAGACGGTCCTGTCGTGGACGAGGCCGTGGAGGAGGACGACGGCCGGGCCGTCGCCGCCGGTGTCCTCGTACTCGATCGTTCCCGCGCTCAGTTCGATGTCCGGCATGACGGCACTCTACGGCCGGCCCGGTACTCCGTACCCGGAGAAGCAGAGACAGCCGTTCACCCCCGGCCGGCCGTGGTCGCCGGTCCGCGGGAAGAACAATGACCCTGCCGGGACTTGAGACGATGGCCGCCCCGAGCGAGTTCGGCGCGGCGAGCTCGATCTCACCTACGGAAGAGGAAATACGGATGACAGCGAGCGAGCACTTCGACGTCGTCGTACTGGGAGCGGGCCCCGGCGGCTACACCGCGGCGGTGCGCAGCGCGCAGCTCGGGCTGAGGACGGCCGTCGTCGAGCCGAAGTACTGGGGCGGGGTGTGCCTGAACGTGGGCTGCATCCCCTCCAAGGCCCTGCTGCGCAACGCGGAACTGGCCCACATCCTGACCCGGCAGGCCGACACCTTCGGCATCCGGAGCGCCGGTCCGATCACCCTGGACTTCGGCGCGGCCTTCAAGCGCAGCCGGGAGGTGGCGGACGGCCGTGTCGCGGGCGTGCACTATCTGATGCGCAAGAACGGCATCACCGAGTACGACGGCCGCGGCACCTTCACCGACGGCCGCACCCTCCAGGTGGCGCTGTCCGACGGCACGAGCACCACGGTCACCTTCGACCACTGCGTCATCGCGGTGGGTGCCACCACCCGCCTGCTGCCCGGCACCGGGCTGAGCGCCCGCGTCGTCACGTACGAGGAGCAGATCCTCACCGAGGAACTGCCCGAGCGGATCGTCATCGCGGGCGCCGGGGCCATCGGGGTCGAGTTCGCCTACGTGCTGCACAACTACGGCGTCAAGGTCACCCTCGTCGAGTACGCCGACCGGATCGTGCCCGCCGAGGACGCCGACGTCTCCAAGGAACTCACCCGGCACTACCGCAGGCTGGGCGTGGAGATCCTCACCTCCACCCGGGTCGACGCGATCGACGACTCCGACCCGTCGGGCCCGGTCCGGGTGACCGTCACCCAGGGGGGCACCCAGAAGGTCCTGGAGACGGACAAGGTCCTCCAGGCCATCGGCTTCGCGCCGCGGGTCGAGGGCTACGGCCTGGAGTCGACCGGCGTGAGGGTCGGCGACCGCGGCGAGATCGAGGTCGACGCCCGCGGCCGCACCAGCGTGCCGCACCTGTACGCGATCGGCGACGTCACCGGCAAGCTGATGCTGGCGCACGCGGCCGAGGCCATGGCCGTCGTCGCCGCCGAGACCATCGGCGGGGCGGAGACGATGGAGATCGACGACTTCCGGATGATCCCGCGCGCCACCTACTGCCAGCCGCAGATCGCGAGTTTCGGCCACACCGAGGCCCAGGCCCGCGAGGCCGGCTTCGACGTACAGGTCGCCAAGTTCCCGTTCACCGCCAACGGCAAGGCACACGGTCTGGGCGAGCCGGTCGGCTTCGTCAAGGTGATCAGCGACCGCCGGCACGGCGAGCTGCTCGGCGCGCACCTCATCGGCCCGGAGGTGACCGAGCTGCTGCCCGAGCTGACCCTGGCCCAGCAGTGGGACCTCACCGTGCACGAGGTCGCCCGCAACGTGCATGCGCACCCCACGCTCGGCGAAGCGGTCAAGGAGGCGATCCACGGCCTCGCGGGTCACATGATCAACATGTGAGGTCCCGGAAAGGGAGGAGAGAAGGCGGGGGCGCCCTACGGCAGTACGGCGAACCCGTCGATCTCCACCAACGCCCGTTCGTCCCAAAGCCGTACGACCTCCACGACCGCCATCGCCGGGTAGTCGCGGCCCGCCAGTTCGCGCCAGGTGCGGCCGAGATCCGCGGCGTGGGTGCGGTAGGCGGCGACGTCGGTGGCGTAGACGGTGACGCGGGCGAGGTCGGCGGGGGTGCCGCCGGCCGCGCCCAGGGCGGTGAGGAGGTTGGTGAGGGCCTGCTCGAACTGGGCGGGGAGGGTGTCGCCGGTGATCGTGCCGTCGGTGTCGAGGGCGGTCTGGCCGGCCAGGAACACGACGCGGGTGCCGGTGGCGACGACGGCGTGGGAGAAGCCGGTGGGCGGGGACAGTTCAGGCGGGTTCACCCGTTCGGCGGTCATGCTCCGGCCTCCTCGGTCGTGGCGTCGGTCTCGTGTGTCCGGGGCACCTGGTGCGTCCGGTACAGCTCCTTGGCGACGATGCCGCGCTGGACCTCGCTCGCGCCCTCGTAGACGCGCGGGGCGCGCACCTCTCGGTAGAGGTGTTCGAGGAGGTGTCCGCGGCGCAGGGCGCGGGCGCCGTGCAGCTGGACGGCGCGGTCGACGACGTACTGGGCGGTCTCGGTGGCGAGGAGCTTCGCCATCGCGGCGCGCTTCGGGACGTCCGGGGCGCCGGCGTCGTACGCCGTGGCCGCCGCGTACACCATCAGGCGGGCCGCCTCCGTGCGCAGCGCCATCTCGGCGACCTGGTGGGAGACGGCCTGGAGGTCGCGCAGCTTGCCGCCGAAGGCGTCGCGGGCGGTGGTGTGCGCGAGGGTCGCGTCGAGGGCGGCCTGCGCCATGCCGACGGCGAAGGCGCCGACGCTGGGGCGGAACAGGTTGAGGGTGTCCATGGCCACCCGGAAGCCGCGGTCCGGTTCGCCGAGGACGTCGTCCGCGGTGACGGGTACGGCGTCGAAGGCGAGGGCGCCGATGGGGTGCGGCGAGAGCATGTCGAGCGGGGTGCCGGTGAGGCCGGGCCGGTCGGCGGGCACGAGGAAGGCGGTGACGCCGCGGGACCCGGCGCCGGGGGTGGTGCGCGCGAACACCGTGTAGAAGTCGGCCTCGGGGGCGTTGGAGATCCAGCACTTCTCGCCGGTGAGCCGCCAGGCGGAGGGGCCCGCGCCGGGCCCGGTCTCCGGCTCCGCCCGCAGCGACAGCGCCGCCGCGTCGGAGCCCGCGTCGGGCTCGCTGAGGGCGAAGGCGGCCACCGCGGTGCCGTCGCTCACGCGGGGGAGCCAGCGGGCGCGCTGGGCATCGGTGCCGTGGGCGTGCACGGGATGGGCGCCGAGACCCTGGAGGGCGAGGGCGGTCTCGGCCTCCGTGCAGGCGTGGGCGAGCGACTCCCGCATCAGGCACAGGTCGAGGGCGCCCGAGGTGAACAGGCGCGGCAGCAGGCCGAGGGTGCCGAGTTCGGTGACCAGGGCGCGGTTGACGCGGCCCGGCTCGCCCTTCTCCGCGAGCGGGCGCAGCCGGTCGGCGGCGAGGGTGCGCAGCTCCTCGCACCAGGTGAGTTGTGCCGGTTCGAGCGAGAATGCGGTCATCGCCGGTCCCTTCCCCTGCTCCCCTGCGTGCTTCCCCGCCCACCGGACGGGCCACCGGACGGACGGCCGGTCACGGCCGAGGTTATCGCGCCCCGTTGACTGTCGTCACCAACACGATACGCTCGTTGCGCGAGCCCACCACGACAAAGGGGGCGAACCGCCATGGCCGATCCGCGCCACGCGGACCCGCACCGCTCCGCCCACGTCGACACCTTCGCGCGCGACCACCTGCCGCCCCCCGAGCAGTGGCCGGAGCTCGTCTTCGAGCTGCCCGAGCTGCGCTACCCGGCCCGGCTGAACTGTGCCGCCGAGCTGCTCACCGGCCCGCCCGAGGGCCGTCCGGTCTTCCGCACCGCGTCCGGGGACACCTGGAGCTACGGCGACCTGCGGGACCGCGTCGACCGGATCGCGCACGTGCTCACCGCAGACCTCGGTGTCGTCCCGGGCAACCGGGTGCTGCTGCGCGGCCCCACCACCCCGTGGCTGGCCGCGTGCTGGCTGGCGGTGCTGAAGGCGGGCGCGGTGGCGGTCACCGTGCTGGACCGGCAGCGCCCGCACGAGCTGCGCGCGATCTGCGGGATCGCCCGGGTGCGGCACGCGCTGTGCGACGTCCGGGCGGTCGACGACCTCGCCAAGGCGGAGATCGACGGCCTGCGGATCACGACGTACGGCGGGGACGCGCCGGACGACCTGGCGGCCCGCACGGCGCCCGGCACGGTGCCCGGCACGCCGTACGAGGCCGTCGACACGGCCGCCGACGACGTGGCGCTGATCGCGTTCACCTCCGGCACCACCGGGCGCCCCAAGGGCTGCATGCACTTCCACCGCGATGTGCTGGCGATCGCGGACACCTTCTCCGCGCACGTGCTGAAGCCGCGCCCGGACGACGTCTTCGCGGGCAGCCCGCCGCTCGGTTTCACCTTCGGGCTGGGCGGTCTCGTCGTCTTCCCGATGCGGGCCGGGGCGAGTGCCCTGCTGCTGGAACAGGCGGGCCCCAGGCAGCTGTTGCCGGCGGTCGCCGAGCACCGGGTGTCGGTGCTGTTCACCGCGCCGACGGCGTACCGCGCGATGCTCGACGAGCTGGACGGGTACGACGTGAGCAGCCTCAGGCGCTGCGTCTCGGCGGGCGAGAACCTGCCCGCGGCCACCTGGCGGGCCTGGCACGAGCGCACCGGCCTGCGCATCATCAACGGCATCGGGGCCACCGAGCTGCTGCACATCTTCGTGTCCGCGGCGGACGGCGCCGTCCGGCCCGGGACGACGGGCGTTCCGGTGCCGGGGTGGCACGCGCGCGTGCAGGACGAGTACGGCGCGCCCGTGCCCGACGGGGAGCCGGGGCTGCTCGCGGTGCGCGGGCCGGTCGGGTGCCGTTACCTCGCCGATCCGCGCCAGCGCGAGTACGTGCGCGACGGCTGGAACGTCACCGGGGACACCTACGTCCGCGAGCCCGACGGGTACTTCCGGTACGTGGCACGCGCCGACGACATGATCATCTCCTCCGGGTACAACATCGCGGGACCCGAGGTGGAGGACGCGCTGCTGCGCCATCCGGACGTGGTGGAGGCGGCGGTGGTGGGCCGGCCCGACCAGCGCCGGGGGCAGGTCGTGGTGGCCCACGTGGTGCCGCGGGAGGGGGCCGGGCGGGACGCGGACGCGCTGCGCGAGTTCCTGCGGGCGGAGCTGGCGCCGTACAAGTGCCCGCGCGAGATCGTCTTCCTGGACGCGCTGCCGCGCACGGCGACCGGCAAGCTCCAGCGCTACCGCCTGCTCGACCCGCCCGGCACCGGTTCCCCCTCGGCCCCCGGCTCCGCCTCGGCCCCCGGTGCTAGTCCGGATCCCCTGGGCGGCCGGGCCTGACGCCGACGACATAAGATGATCAACGTGTCCGACCAGCACGTACAGCACGCCCCGAGGTCCCTCATCGTCACGCTCTACGGAGCGTACGGCCGTTTCGCGCCGGGCCCGGTGCCCGTCGCCGAGCTGATCCGGCTGCTCGCCGCGGTCGGGGTGGACGCGCCCTCCGTGCGCTCGTCGGTGTCCCGGCTGAAGCGGCGCGGGCTGCTGCTGCCCGCCCGTACGGCCGAGGGCGCGGCGGGATACGAACTCTCCGCCGAGGCCCGCGAGTTGCTGGACGACGGGGACCGGCGCGTCTACGCCACCGCCGCGCCCCACGAGGACGGGGGCTGGGTGCTCGCCGTGTTCTCGGTGCCCGAGTCGGAGCGGCAGAAGCGGCACGTCCTGCGCTCCCGCCTGGCCGGCCTCGGTTTCGGCACCGCGGCGCCCGGTGTGTGGATCGCCCCGGCCCGGCTGTACGAGGAGACCCGGCACGCGCTGGGCCGCCTGGGCCTGGACTCCTACGTGGACTTCTTCCGCGGCGAGCACCTGGGCTTCACGGCGACCTCCGAGGCGGTGGCCCGCTGGTGGGACCTGGCCGCGATCGCCAAGGAGCACGAGGCGTTCCTCGACCGGCACGCGCGCGTGCTGCGCGATTGGGAGCACCGGAAGGACACCCCGCCCGAGGAGGCCTACCGCGACTATCTCCTCGCCCTGGACTCCTGGCGCCACCTGCCCTACGTGGACCCGGGGCTGCCGCCCCGGCTGCTGCCCGGGGACTGGCCCGGCACCCGCTCGGCGGCCGTCTTCCGGGCGCTGCACGAGCGGCTGCGCGACGCGGGCGCGCGCTACGCGGGCATGGGCCCGGAGGCAGGGCCACCCTCACCTTCCGGACAGTGATGCGCGTCACATTTTCGCGGGATCGGGGAACCCTCAGCCCACTCTGCCCCTCTTCTCAGGTTTCTCACCTACCGTGCGGACGCATGAGTCTCGCGCGCAACTTGAACCGGGCCCTCACCGTCACCACCGGCCTCCAGGTACGGAGAGCACCCCAGGCGGCGAAGGGGAAGCCGAAGGGAAAGCCGGGGAAAAGGCAGGCCGCCGCGCAGCCCGCGGCGCGGCAGGCGGCCGCGTACCGATGTCCGTCGGCCGAGGAACTGCCGACCGAGCGGCTGCTGCGGCGGCCGGTCTTCATCATCTCGTCCATCCGCTCCGGCTCCACGCTGCTGCGCATGATGCTGGGCGCCCATCCGCGGCTGCACGCCCCGCACGAGCTGCACATCGGCCGGCTGGAGGTCACCTGCGCCAACTGGTTCTCCGAGCGCGCGATGGGCGCCCTCGACCTCCGGCGCGGCGACCTGGAGCACCTGCTGTGGGACCGCGTCCTGCACCGCGAACTCACACGGTCCGGCAAGGACTTCGTGGTCGAGAAGACCCCCGCCAACGCGTACATGTACCAGCGTCTCAAGGACTGCTGGCCCGACGCGCGCTTCGTCTTCCTCCTGCGCCACCCCGTGTCGATCGCCCGGTCCTGGCACGAGACCGACCCGGTCAAGCGGCCGCACGACACGGCCGTCACGGACGTGCTGCGCTACATGATGGCCGTCGAGGAGGCCCGCGCGGCGGACGCCGACGGCTTCACCGTGCGCTACGAGGACATCACCGACGACCCCGAGCGCGAGATGCGCCGGCTGTGCGCGCACCTCGAGGTCGACTACGCGCCGGCCATGCTGAGCTACGGCAAGAAGGGCAACGCCGAGCTGGTCAGGGGCCTGGGCGACTGGCGCGAGAACATCCGCACCGGCACCGTGCAGCCGGGGCGCGCGCTGCCCGGGGAGGAGGAGATCCCCGAGCGGCTGCGATCGATGTGCGCGGCCTGGGGCTACACGTCCTGACGCGGGCCGTGCAGCGTGAGCCTCGGCTTGGGGGCGTCGGTGCGCCCGGTGCGCGGCGGGCGGCTGCCCGCCCGGTACGGCGCCGGCCAGACGGCGCCGGGGCCGTCGTAGCCCTGCTCGGCGGCGGCGTGCAGGGTCCAGTGCGGGTCGTAGAGGTGGGGGCGGGCCAGCGCGCACAGGTCGGCGCGTCCGGCCAGGATCAGCGAGTTGACGTCGTCCCAGGAGGAGATCGCGCCGACGGCGACGACCGGGACGCCCGCCTCGTGCCGGATGCGGTCGGCGTACGGCGTCTGGTACGACCGCCCGAACTCCGGCCGTTCACCGGACACCACCTGTCCCGTGGACACGTCGACGGCGTCGGCGCCGTGCGCGGCGAAGGCCCGCGCGATCTCCACCGCCTCCTCGCCGCTCGTGCCGCCCTCGGCCCAGTCGGTGGCGGAGATCCGTACGGTCATGGGCCGTTCGCCGGGCCACACCTCGCGTACGGCGTCGAAGACCTCCAGCGGGAAACGCAGCCGCTTCTCCAGTGAGCCGCCATAGGCGTCGGTGCGGTGGTTGGTGAGCGGCGAGAGGAAGCCGGAGAGCAGGTAGCCGTGGGCGCAGTGCAGTTCGAGCAGGTCGAAGCCGGCCTGCGTGGCCCGTTCGGCGGCGGACCTGAACTGCTGCCGTACGTCGGTCAGTTGGTCCCGGGACAGCTCGCGCGGAGTCTGGCTGCCGGGCCGGTACGGCAGCGGGGACGGCGCCACGAGGGGCCAGTTGCCGTCGGGCAGCGGTTCGTCCATGCCCTCCCACATCAGCCGGGTCGAGCCCTTGCGGCCGCTGTGGCCCAGCTGCACGCCGATCGCGGTGCCGGGCGCGCCGGCGTGCACGAAGTCCGTGATCCGCCGCCACGCCTCGCCCTGCCGGCCGGTGTAGAGGCCCGCGCAGCCGGGTGTGATGCGGCCCTCGGCGCTGACGCACACCATCTCGGTCATCACCAGGGCGGCACCGCCCAGGGCCCTGGCCCCGAGGTGGACCAGGTGGAAGTCGCCGGGGACGCCGTCGGTGGCCGAGTACATGTCCATCGCGGAGACGACGACGCGGTTGCGCAGGGTCAGACCGCGCAGGCGGAACGGGGTGAACATCGGGGGCGTGTCCGGCGGGCAGCCGAACTCGCGCTCGACGGAGTCCGTGAAATCGGCGTCGCGCAACCGCAGGTTCTCGTGGGTGACCCGCCGGCTGCGGGTGAGCAGGTTGAAGGCGAACTGGCGCGGCGGTTGGCCGAGGTACCGGTCCAGGTCCTCGAACCACTCCAGGCTGGCCTTGGCCGCCCGCTGCGTGGAGGCGACGACGGGGCGACGCTCCTCCTCGTAGGCGGCGAGTGCCCGCGGGAGGGTGGGCTGTTCCTCCAGGCAGGCGGCGAGTGCGAGGGCGTCCTCGACGGCGAGTTTGGTGCCGGAGCCGATGGAGAAGTGGGCGGTGTGGGCGGCGTCGCCGAGCAGGACGATGTTGCCGTGCGACCAGCGTTCGTTGACGACCGTGCGGAAGGTGGTCCAGGCGGACTTGTTGGACCGCAGGGGGCGGCCGCCGAGTGCGTCGGCGAAGATCTTGGCGCAGCGGGCGGTGGATTCCGTCTCGTCGAGTGCGTCGAAGCCGGCCGACCGCCAGACCTCCTCGCGCATCTCGACGATGACGGTGGAGGCGTCCGGCGCGTAGGGGTAGCCGTGCAGTTGCATCACGCCGTGCTCGGTCTCGGCGATCTCGAAGCGGAAGGCGTCGAAGGCGAAGTCGGCGGCGAGCCAGATGTAGCGGCAGCGGTGGGGGGTGAGGTGCGGCCGGAACACGTCGCGGTACGCCTCGCGGGTGGCGCTGTGCACTCCGTCGGCCGCGACGACGAGGTCGTGGGTCCCCGCGAGTCGGTCCGGGGGCGGTGCCTCGGTACGGAAGCGCAGGTCCACGCCGAGATCGCGGCAGCGGTCGTGGAGGATCTCCAGGAGGCGGCGGCGGCCGAGGGCGGCGAAGCGGTGTCCTCCGGAGGTGTGGCGGGTGTTGCGGTGGACGATGTCGATGTCGTCCCAGCGGACGAAGTGGGCCTTCAGGGCCTCGTAGACGACGGGGTCGGCGTGTTCGATGCCGCCGAGGGTTTCGTCGGAGAGGACGACGCCGAAGCCGAAGGTGTCGTCGGGGGCGTTGCGTTCGTAGACGGTGACCTCGCGGTCGGGGGCGAGGCGTTTGAGGAGGGCGGCGGTGTAGAGGCCGCCGGGACCTCCACCGACGATGGCGATGCGGTGAGGGTGGTTGCGGTTGTCATGCGGCTGCGGCGCCGTCGTGTCTAGTCGCGCAGTTCCCCGCGCCCCTAGGCCAACTGGACTTCCCTGGGACGAGAGCATCCCCTTACCTCCCTTGCCATTTCGGGGGGCGCTTCTCCGTGAAGGCCGCGTGGAACTCTGCGTAGTCCTCCCCGGTCATCAGGAGGGCCTGGGTCGAGGCGTCCAGTTCCACCGCTGCCGCCAGCGGCATGTCCAGCTCGGCGGTCAGGAGGGCCTTGGTCTGGGCGTGGGCCAGGGCCGGGCCGTCGGCGAGGTGGTGGGCGAGGGTGTGGGCGGCCTCGTCGGCGCGGCCCTCCTCGGTCAGTTCGCTGATCAGGCCGATGCGCTCGGCCTCGGGGGCCCGGACCGGGTCGCCGAGCATCAGCAGCCGGGTGGCGTGGCCGAGGCCGACGACGCGGGGCAGCAGGTACGCGGCGCCCATGTCGCCGCCGGAGAGGCCGACGCGGGTGAAGAGGAAGGCGAAGCGGGCGGACGGGTCGGCGACGCGGAAGTCGGCGGCCAGGGCGAGGACCGCGCCCGCCCCGGCCGCGACCCCGTGCAGGGCGGCGATCACCGGGAACGGGCACTCCCGTACCGCCCGGACCACCTGGCCCGTCATCCGGTTGAAGTCGAGCAGCCGGGCGGTGTCCATGGACAGGGTGGCGCCGATGATCTCGTCCACGTCGCCGCCGGAGCAGAAGCCGCGCCCCTCGCCGGCCAGGACCAGCGCCCGTACGGACCGCTCGCGGGACAGTTCGGCGAGCAGGTCGCGCAGGTCGGCGTAGGCCTCGAAGGTGAGCGCGTTGAGCTTGTCGGGGCGGGCGAGGGTGACGGTGGCGACGCCGTCGGTGATCTCGACACGCAGGTGCCGCCAGTCGGGGGTGGGGGCGGCGGAGCCGGTGAAGGGACTCATGACACTCGAAGTTATCACCCTTCTGTGACTGTCGTCACGGGTGCGCGATAAGACGTCGGAGCGTCGGTGTCGAGGGCCGAAGGTCCCTGGGGGTGCCCGTCGAACGGCTCTGCCGGGTGGCGCCGTACCATTCATAAGGTTGAAAGCAGGACAGGACGCCCCTGCTCCACGAAACGGACCTGCCGTGCACGATCACTCCCCCGCTCCCGCCTCCTGGCGCATCGCGCTGCCGCACTCCGCCGCGGCGGTGCCGGTGGCGCGCGCGCTGGTGCGCAACGCCCTGGCCGAGCTGGAGCACACGGCGGACGGTGACACCGCGGAACTGCTGACGGCGGAGCTGGTCGCCAACGCCGTGGAGCACACCTCCGTCGGCCGGACGCCGATCGAGCTGGTGGTGGAGCTGCGGCCGACCGGCTGCCAGGTCGAGGTGCACGACCCGGACCCGGCGCCGCCGGCCGACCTCACCCGCACGGACGTGGAGCCGCCCGACCCGTGGCGCGAGGGCGGGCGCGGTCTGCTGCTGATCCGCGCCCTCAGCTCGTCCTGCGGCCACCGGCCCACCGGGGCGGGCAAGGCGGTCTGGTTCAGGCTTCCTGCGGTACCCGCTCAGCGTCGCCGGCACTGACGGCCGCCGTCCGGGCCAGGCGGGAGTGGCGGCGGCCGTAGGCCGTGTAGACCAGCAGGCCCACCGCGAGGAACACCGCGAACTGGAGCCAGGTGGCGCCGCCCGTCTCGTACATCAGGTACAGGCAGAAGCCGACGCCGAGCAGGGGCGTCGCCGGGTACAGCGGGACGCGGAAGGTGCGGGCGAGGCCCGGTTCGCGGCGCCGCAGGGTCATCACCGAGACGTTGACGGCGGCCATCGTGGCGAGGGTGCCGATGGTGCACAGGTTGACCACCGCGTCGAGCGGGGCGAAGGCGGCCGGGAGCGCGAAGACCACGGCGACGATCAGGGTGCCGGCGACGGGCGTCGAGGTGCGCGGGGAGACCTTCTCGAAGACGCGCGGAATCAGGCCGTCCCGGGACATCGACATCAGGATGCGGGTCTGGCCGTACATCACGGCGAGCACCACCGAGGCGATGGCGACGACCGCGCCGAAGGCGACCACGGCGCCGCCGATCGCGGAGCCGGTGACCTCGTCGACGACGTAGGAGAGCGCGGCGGGCCGGCCGCCGACCTGGTCGCCGCCCACGGCGCCGATCGCGGCGACGGCGACGGCGCAGTAGAGCAGGGTGACCAGGCCGATGCAGACCAGGATCGCGACGGGGATGTCCCGGCGCGGGTTCTTGGCCTCCTCGCCGGCCGTGGTGATCGCGTCGAAGCCGATGTACGAGAAGAACGCGGCCGTGGTGCCGGCGCCGATGCCGCCGAGGCCCGCCGGCGAGAAGGGGGTCAGGTTGCCGTCCTTGAAGGCGTAGAAGCCGATGGCGCAGAAGGCGAGGAGGACGGCCAGCTTGAGGACGGCCATGGCGGCCGTGGCGCGGGCGCTCTCCCGCACGCCGCGCACCAGGAGCACGCAGGCCAGGGCGATGACGATCACCGCGGGCAGGTTGACGGCGCCGCCTTCGCGGGGGCCCGCGGACAGTGCCTGCGGGAGCCGGAGGCCGAGGACGCTGTCGAGCAGCTCGTTGACGTACTGGCTCCAGCCGACCGCGACCGCCGAGACGGACACGCCGTACTCCAGGAGCAGGCACCAGCCGACCAGGAAGGCGGTGCGCTCGCCGAGTCCGGCGTAGGCGAAGGAGTACGAGGAGCCGGAGACCGGGATCGCGCCGCCCAGCTCGGCGAAGGCGAACGCGGTGAACACGCAGGTGATCGCGGCCAGGACGAAGGAGACGACGACGGCCGGGCCGGCCTCGGCGACCGAGTCGGACAGGCCGACGAAGATGCCGGTGCCGACGATCGCGCCGACGCCGAAGCAGACGAGCTGGAACAGGCCCATCGTGCGCTTGAGGCCGTGGCCCTCGCGGTCGGCGCCGGATTCGGCGATCAGGAGGTGGGGGGACTTGACGCGGGAAGCGGGCATGACGGGTGGTGCTCGTTTCTGGTGGTGCGGGGGGGCGCGACGGTGGTCGCGGCCGGCGGCGCCGGAAGGGGTGGCTCCGGAGCCGCCGGTCAGCATAGGGCCTGGTGGGGGGGGAGGCGGTGTGGAGGAGACTCAGGCGAGGGTGGCGACGAGGACGGCCTTGATGGTGTGCAGGCGGTTCTCCGCCTCGTCGAAGACGACCGAGTGCTCCGACTCGAAGACCTCGTCGGTGACCTCCAGGGAGTCGAGCCCGTGGGCCTCGAAGATCTCCTGGCCGACCTTGGTGCCCAGGTCGTGGAAGGCGGGCAGGCAGTGCAGGAACCTGACGTCCGGGTTGCCGGTGGCGCGCAGGACGTCCATCGTCACGGCGTAGGGCGCGAGGGCCTTGATGCGCTCCGCCCAGACCTCCTTGGGCTCGCCCATGGAGACCCAGACGTCGGTGACGACGAATCCGGCGCCGCGCACGCCCTCGGCCACGTCCTCGGTGAGGGTGATGCGCGCGCCGCTGGTCTCGGCGAGCCGGTGCGCCCGGTCGACGACCTCCTGGGCGGGCCAGTAGGACTTCGGGGCGACGATGCGCACGTCCATGCCGAGCAGGGCGCCGGTGACCAGGTAGGAGTTGCCCATGTTGAAGCGGGCGTCGCCGAGGTAGGCGAAGGTGATCTCCCGCAGCGGGCGGTCGCTGTGCTCGGTCATGGTGAGCACGTCGGCGAGCATCTGGGTGGGGTGCCAGTCGTCGGTCAGGCCGTTGTAGACGGGGACGCCGGCGAAGGCCGCCAGCTCCTCGACCTTGGTCTGGCTGTCGCCGCGGTACTCGATACCGTCGAACATGCGGCCGAGGACGCGGGCGGTGTCCTTCACGGACTCCTTGTGGCCGATCTGGGAGCCGGCCGGGTCGAGGTACGTGGTCGAGGCGCCCTGGTCGGCGGCGGCGACCTCGAACGCGCAGCGGGTGCGCGTCGAGGTCTTCTCGAAGATCAGCGCGATGTTCTTGCCGGTGAGGTACCGCGTCTCGGTCCCGGCCCGCTTGGCGGCCTTCAGCTCCGCGGCCAGCTCGACCAGGCCGCGGAACTCCTCCTCGGTGAAATCCAGCTCCTTGAGGAAGTGGCGGCCGGTGAGGGCGGTCGGGACTGTCGCCATGGGGGCGCTCCAGAGGTGCAGGTCGGGGACTGACTTCTGGAAGTCTATACGAAGTTCTGAATTTCTATGCGGGGCCAGTCTCCGTCAGGGCCAGTCTCCGTCGGGGCCAGTCTCGGTGCAGGGCGGTTCGCTATACAGGGCGGGTCTCTATACAGGCCCTCGCTCCACCGGGCAGCTCATGCAGCGCGGCCCGCCCCGGCCCCGGCCCAGTTCGCTGCCCGGGATCTCTATCACCTCGATGCCCTGTTTGCGCAGGTGGGTGTTGGTGGTGGCGTTGCGTTCGTAGGCGACGACGACGCCCGGCTCGACGGCCAGCACGTTGCAGCCGTCGTCCCACTGCTCGCGCTCGGCCGCGTGCACGTCCTGGGTGGCGGTCAGGACCCGGATCTCGCCGAGGCCGAGGGCGGCGGCCATCGCGCGGTGCATGTGCTCCGGGGGATGGTCGGTGACCTTCAGGTCCTTCTCCCCGGCGCCCGGCTCGATGGTGTAGGAGCGGAGCATGCCGAGCCCGGCGTACTGGGTGAAGGTGTCGCCGTCGACCATCGTCATCACCGTGTCCAGGTGCATGAAGGCGCGCCGCTTCGGCATGTCGAGGGCCACGATGGTCCGGGCGGACCCGGCGGCGAACAGCTTGTGGGCGAGCATCTCGACGGCCTGGGGCGTGGTGCGCTCGCTCATGCCGATGAGCACGGCGCCGTTGCCGATGACCAGGACGTCGCCGCCCTCGATGGTGGAGGGGTAGTCGGCCTGCCCCTCGGACCAGAGGTGGAACGTCTCGTCGCGGAACAGCGGGTGGTGGCGGTAGATCGCCTCGAAGTGCACCGTCTCGCGCTGCCGGGCCGGCCAGCGCATGGCGTTGATGGAGACCCCGTCGTAGATCCAGGCCGAGGTGTCGCGGGTGAAGAGGTGGTTGGGCAGCGGGCCGAGCAGGAAGTCGTCCAGTTCCATGGCGTGGAAGCGCACGGAGGTCGGCTCCGGGTGCGCGTCCAGGAACTCCCGCTTGGTCATGCCGCCGACCAGCCACTCGGCCAGCTCGTGGGCGGGCAGGGTCTCGAAGGCGGCCCGGAGATGGTCCGTGGCCAGCACTCCGTACTCCTTCTCGTCGAAGACCCGGTCCAGGACGAGCCGCCGCGCGGCCGGGACGTCCAGGGTCTCGGTGAGCAGGTCGCCGAAGAGGTGCACCGCCACCCCGCGGTCGCGGAGCACGTCGGCGAACCCGTCGTGCTCGGCGCGCGCCCGGCGCACCCACAGCACGTCGTCGAAGAGAAGGGCGTCCTTGTTGCTGGGGGTGAGCCTTTTGAGCTCGAGATCCGGCCGGTGCAGGATGACGCGGGTGAGCCGCCCGGCTTCGGAGTCGACTTGGAATCCCATGCCTCCATCCTGACCAATCGGGCGGGCGTTCACCCCCTGCTTTCGCAGACCGGTGCGACCCCGGTCAGCGACCGGGCCGGGGCAGCAGCAGCTCCGGGCGGGCGAGCGGGCGGCGGGCCGACCCGCCCGGGTCCAGTACCGCGCGGGCGACGATCCAGCCGGACAGCGCGCGAGGGTCGGTCGCGTCACGGGCCAGGTCCTCGGCGTAGCCGTCCAGCGCGGCGGCCGGATCCCCGGCGGCGAGGTGCTCGTCGGGGGTACGGGGATCCGTGGGGCGGCGCGCGAAGGCGTGGGTGCGGGTGTCGGGCCAGAAGCCGCGGTCCGGGCGGAAGCGGAGGGCGCCGTCCTCCGGTGGTCCGGCCGGCGCGGAACCGTCGTCCGGAGCGTCCGGCGCGGCGACGTTGCGCAGCCGCCACTGGGTGCGGTGCAGGACGGCGGCCGTGCGGGCCCGGCGCAGGGCGGCCCGGTCGACGGGTACCCGCAGCCAGCCGTCCAGCGTCCGGGCGAGGCCCTCGACGAGCCGGCGCCCGGGCGCGGCGAGCCGGGCACTGGTCAGCAGGGTGCGCACGACCAGCCGGCACTGCACCCGGCGCAGTGCGAAGTGGTACGCGGCGGCCTCGGCGTGCGCCGGATCGGTCAGCCGGTCGTGCCAGAAGCCCGCGACGCCGGTGAAGGCGTAGGCGCCGTGCAGCAGCCCGGTGAGGTGGCGCGGGTCGGCCCGCCAGGGGGCGTAGTAGCGCTCCTCGCGGTCGTCGTCGAGGAGCGGGAAGAGATGGAGCAGGGCGGCGAGCTTGCTGTGCTGGAACTCGTGGACGAGGGTCTCGGCGAGGGCGAGGGCGGACCCGGGGCGGGATATCACCATCGCGCCGAAGGAGTCGCCGCTGGAGGCGGAGACGGCGACGGTCGGTGGGGCGGGCGGGGTGGCGGCGGTGCGCCCGTAGGGCACGACGGCGCGTATCAGCGCCGGGTCGAGCCGCCCCGGGCCCTGCTCGGTGCCGGTCGCGGCGAGCGCGGCGACGGCACCGTCGAACACCCGCTGCCACTCGGCCGCCTCCGCGGCGTCGAGCCGGGCGGGCGGGACCGGGTCGTCGAGGTCGCGGTAGGGGTCGAGGTCGTCGAGGGGGATGGCGACCGGGCCGGTGGGGGTGGTGTGGGTGAGAGTGCGCAGGGGGAGCCAGGCGGCTGCGGGGGCGGACCCCGTACCCGGGGCGGAGCCCACCGCGGGGGCCGGCGGAGTTTCGGCGGGACGGGGAGCGGGCGGCACTCCGGCCGGACACGGGCCGGACGGGCCGGCGCCGGACGGAGCAGGGCCGGACGGGCGTGGTCCGCCGGGGTCACCTCCGTCCGCCGGTGATGTGGCGGGGCGGCACGTCACGGAGGTGCGGCAGCCGTCGGGCGCCGGGGGCCCGGAGAGGGTCAGTTCGCCCGCCTTTGCCGTGGCCCGTGCGACGGTCGGACCCGGTGGTGCGGCCGACAGCCGGAGCAGGCCGAGGACCGGCAGGTGCAGGGCGCCGTCGGTGAGGGGGACCGTGAGCGAGGCCTCCGTACCGGCGCGCAGGGCCGCGGTGAGCGCCAGGACGTTCAGCCGGCCTGCCTCCGCCCACAGGGGCGGCCCCGTCGCGGTGCCGTGCACCCGGCGCAGCATGTGGGCGATCCAGCCACCTGTCGTCGGCGCGAGCAGCAGCCGGTCGACCGCCTCGGGCGCCCGTTCGGCGGCCGCCTTGAAGGTGTCCCAGGCCTCGGCGACCGGGGTCAGCGGCGTGGGCGGCTCCGCGAGCCGGTCCAGCAGCGTCCGCAGCAGGAGCAGCCGCCGCGCCCGCTCACCGCGTTCCAGGAAGGCGACGGCCTCCGCGGATCCGCCTCCGGCGGCCAGTTCCGCGAAGAGCCGGTCCGGCACGCGGAAGGGGGCGGGGCGCGGCTCGCTGGTCATGGGCGGGGACCTCCGGTCGGGGGCGGGCATGCGGGGGCCCCGGCGGGCGCGCGGCCCCGCCGGGGGCTGCGTCTTCGGGTTCCGTCCGCCGGTGCCTTCGGGGCTCTGTCGTCGGGCTCCGTCGACGGGCGCGGGCGGTGCCTATTCGGCCCGGGCGCCGCCACCTCCGCCCTCGCCGCCCCTGATGCTGCCGCGTGCGCGCAGGACCTCCTCGAGAAGGCGGGCGGTGGGACGGAGCGGTGCGAGTCCGTCCACAGCGGTCAGGGGCAGCGCCGCGACGTCCGCCAGATCCGACTCCCAGACGTCGACGCGCCCTGGGGCGACCGGCTGTTCACGGGTGGCGACTTCGGCATGGCACAGAGCGGGCGGCCGGTCCAAGATGCTCCCCCTTCTCGCACGGTGGCACTCGATGCCCCGTGTCCTTTTTCCATCATGACCATTCCGACCCATGTCGAAAACCGTACGATCACGCCACCCGATCAACCGCCGGTACGCGGCCGCTCCGCGGAGTCCGTCAGTTCCCGCAGGGCCGAGGCGAGTTCCCCCTTCCGTGCCGGATCGTCGTCGACGGACACCACCGCGTCGAACAGCGCCCACAACGCGCGTGGATGGTGCCGCGTGAGTCCGTTGAGGATGCCCGTCGCGTCCGTGCGCGCCTTGGTGTGGCGGGGCAGGGTCCCGGTGACGTGCGGGCCCAGTGTGGCGACCACCGTCTGACGCTCGGTCGGGTCGCTCATCAGCGGATACGCGAGGAGGGCGTCGACGGCCCGCAGCAGCGGGGAGACCTGCCGTTCCCGGTCCCCCGGCCCCACCGGGGTGAGGATCTCGGTGCGTTCGGGGCTGCGCAGCCGGATCTCGGGATACTGCAGGGTTCGGCCCGCGTCCCTGAGGGCGGCGATACGCGTTCGTACGGCCGGAAACAGTTCCTCCGCATCGGGCGGGGCGGGCAGTACGGAGGTCCGGTCGGCCAGCAGGGCGAGCAGGACGTCGGAGAACAGGCCCGTGGCGCGCACCGGGTCGTTGGCGGCGGTCCGGCCCCGCCCGGCGGCCCGCAGCACGGTCTGCCGGTGCGCGGTGCTGCGCCGTCCCACCGGCAGCGCGTCGGGCGGCAGTGGCTCCCGGAACGCGAGCGCCTCCTCGAAGGTCTCGCAGGCGTCCACGATCCACAGCTGGTCCGCGAAGCCGGGCACGGCGTCGCCGGCGTACCGGGCGAGCGCCGAGTCCAGGTCGATGCCCAGTTTGTCCTCGGTGGTGGCGTCCGCGCAGAACAGCCGCAGCTGCCCGGACCGGTCGAGGACGCCGTGTCCGCCCCACCACACCCAGAGCACGTCGCCCCGCACGGCGGGGAGTTCGCGGACCAGGGCACGGCGCAGTGTGGCGTGGTCGGCGGGCGCGTACGGCACTTCGGGGACGTACGGCGGCAGCGGGGCGAGGTGCAGCCGGATGTTGTCCCCGGGGACACCGGCGGCGCGCAGCAGCCGGTGGAAGCGGACGGCGTCCCGGGCGGGGCCGGGCAGGTCCCAGCCGGTGCCGGCGTCGTAGGTCTCGACGCCGACGACGAGCGCGTGCACCCGCGCCGGGTCCGGGGCCGGGGCGGGGCGCGGGCCGGTCACGGGAGCCGGTCCACGATGTGCCGGTACACGGCCGGGTTGGTCCAGTAGGCGCTGTGCGCGGCCGGGAAGGGCTGCCGGCTGTCGACGGCGACGTCCGTCACCCGGCCCGGGAACAAGCCGGCGCCGAGGTAGGAGAGCAGGTCACGGGGGTCGTAGAGGTTCAGCCAGTCGGGGAAGTGGGCCGGCAGCGGCGCGGGGTGTTCGAGGGAGGGCAGGGACCCGGACTCGTACAGGAACGGCGCCTGGGAACCGGCCGTGACCAGCAGCCGCACCTGGGGCAGCGGGGTGAGGACCAGCGTGTCCAGGGCGATGATGCCGCCGAGGCTGTGGGCGACGACCGCGACGGGCGGCGCCAGCCCCGCGAGCAGGGTGCGCAGTCCGGCGCGGACCGCCTCGCCGCGGCTGAGGTAGCGCAGGACGTCACCGGCGGCCGGGTGCGCGGCCTCGGTGAGCGCGCGGCGGCGGCGCACGACGGCGCGGGAGGCGGCGGAGCCGGCGACCCGCAGTGCCAGGGAGCGCACGCCGCGCTCCGTACCGGGGGCCGGTGCGCCGAGGGCCCGGGCGAGCCGGTCGGTGACGGCGTCCCGGGTGGCGCCGGCCGGGACGAGAGGCAGGTCGTCGTCGAGGACCTGGGCGACGACCTGGGCCGTCAGGCAGCGGGCGGCGAGGCCGGGGAGGTCCTGGGGGGCGAGGGCCGCCGCCGCGGCGCCGAGCAGCGGGTGGGCGGCGAGGCCGGCGGCGGCCCTCGCCAGCCCGGGTCCCAGGTCCGCGGCCGGTGCGTCGCCCTGGGCGGCGAGGTCGGCCAGCCGGGTCCTGAGGTGCTGGTCCGGCGGCAGGGAACCGGGGGGCAGCTCGGCCGCCGAGGCGGCTCCGGCAGCGGTCCCGGAGCCGGCGGCGAGGGCGAGTTCGGCGTACGGGTCGGCGTAGAGCGCGGCCCAGGCTTCCGTGTCGTCGTCACCGGCGCCCGGTACGGAAGGGCCGCGCCGGGCGGCACCGGAGACCGGTGGCAGGCTCGCCCCGTCGGCGGCGAGCGTCGCCCCGTGCTCGCCGCCCCAGTAGTACGGCACGACGCGCAGTCCGTCGCGCAGCCCCGTCACTCCAACGGAGAAGCGCCCCGCGAGCGCAGAGAAGCCCGGTTCGCGGACCCCTGTGCCGTGGATGAAGACGACCGCCGTCATGTGCCCCCCGTGCTCCTGGTGAAAACCGCCGTACGACCTTCGACGAGATGCCACGCCTCCCTCAGTCTAGGGAGGTTGGCGCAAGCGGGCGGAGGTTGCCCCGCGAACAAGTGAACTCTGCGGAGGCACAGTTGAGCCCGGACGCGATGATCACGCACCTCGTGGGTGCCTCGGCTCTCGTCCTGGTGGCCGCCCACGCCGCCGGGTGGCTGGCCCGGCGGCTGAGACAGCCGTACATCGTCGGCCAGTTGTCGGCGGGCATCGCACTCGGCCCCTCCCTGCTCGGCACGGTGGCGCCGAACGCGTACGCGTCGTTGTTCCCGGAGGAGATCGCCCCGGCGCTGACCGGCTTCGCGCAGTTCGCGCTGGTGGTCTTCCTGTTCGCGGTGGGCTACGAGCTGGATCTGAAGATCCTCGGCGACCGGGCCCGCGCCTCGCTGACCGTGGCACTCGCCTCGTTCGCGGTGCCGATGGCCGTGGGCTGCGGGGGCGCGCTGCTGTTCGGCGAGCGGCTGCACGAGCTGGGCATGCCGAGGGACCTCTCCCCCGGCATGGTGGTGTTCGCCGGGGTCGCCCTGTCGATAACGGCGGTACCCGTGCTGACGGCCATCGTGCGGGAGAACGAACTGTCCCGCTCCGTGCCGGGTGTGGTGGCGATCGCGGCGGCCGGGGTGCTGGACGCGGTCTGCTGGGTGGTGCTGGCCGCCGCGCTGATCCACAGCGGCGGCGGGGAGGCGGCGCTCGACTGGCCGTGGCGGGTGGCGCTCGCCGTCGGTTTCGTCACCGTGATGGCGCTCGCGGCCCGGCCGGTGCTGCGCCGGCTGCTGTGGCGGACGCGGATGGAGCCCTCGCTGCGGCTGGCGCTGCTCATCGGCTTCGCCCTCGGGTCCGCGTGGGTGACGCACTCCCTCGGGCTGCATGTGATCTTCGGTGCCCTGCTCGCGGGGGTGGTGGTCCCGCGCGAGGAGGGCGGCACGCTCGAGGCGGACCTGCTGCGACCACTGCACGACGTCAGTTCGCTGCTGCTGCCGTTCTTCTTCGTGGTCTCGGGGCAGTCCGTGGCGTTGAACAGCATGAACGGCACGGGCTGGGCCGTCCTGCTGGCGGTGACCGTGCTCGCCGTCACGACGAAGATCGGCAGCGGGACGCTCGCGGCCCGGTTCGGCGGACTGGACCGGCACGACGCGCGAACCGTCGGCGTACTGCTCAGCGCCCGGGGCCTCACTGAGCTGATCGCTCTCGAAGCGGGGCTCCAGGCGGGTCTGTTGAGCGCCCCGTTCTACACGGTGCTGGTCTTCATGGCCCTCGCCACCACCCTGTTCACCCAGCCGCTTCTGCTCCTGACCCGCCGCCTGGCCGAGCGGAGCCGGCCCGCACACCCCGGGCACGGGTCCCCCGCGGCCCCGCGACCCCAGGACGGGACGTCGACGGCGCCGGCGGCGGACGTGAACTGAGCGAACCCGGCTGCCCGGGCGGGCGGGCGGCCGGGCGGGCGGCCGGGCGGCCGGTTACATCGGGACCGGCGCGATGTCGCACTCGATGCGCCGGCGCTGACGGGCCGCCAGCAGCCAGGGGTGGTCGGCACGGACCACGCGGGTGAAGCCCTCGACGGCCTTGCGCTGCAACTCGTCGGCCTCCGCGCCCCTGCCCAGACCGCGCAGGTCGAGGGCGAGGTTGGCCATGCAGGACAGGGTGACCGGGTGGTCCTCGCCGGCGACCTCCGCGAGCAGGGGCAGATTGGCCTCGTCGATGTCGCGGGCCCGGTCGAAGTCCAGGCGTGCGTAGGCCGTACCGGCCCGTCCCACGTCGGCGGTCAGCTTGACGACGTGCCGCTCCCCCACCGTCTCGGTCAGCCGGCGTGCCGCACCGTCCTCCTCCTCCTGCGCGCCGTCCAGGGCTCCGAGCGTCCGCAGCGTCGCGGCCAGGGTGACCCTGGCCAGCAGGGTGCACACGTGGTTCTCGCCGAGCCTTTGCACATAGCGCCGCACGGTGCGCTCCGCCAGTTCCCGGGAGCCCTC
The DNA here is from genome assembly GCF_045041415.1 of Streptomyces coelicoflavus. Taxonomy (NCBI): domain Bacteria; kingdom Bacillati; phylum Actinomycetota; class Actinomycetes; order Kitasatosporales; family Streptomycetaceae; genus Streptomyces; species Streptomyces coelicoflavus. The sequence continues at coordinate 1,769,588 of NZ_CP108218.1, forward strand.
CAGGTCCCCGGCCAGGCGCAGGTCGACGGCGACGTTGGTCGCCGTGGCCAGCGAGTCGAAGTGATCCTCTCCGTAGCGGCTGACGAAGTGCCGCAGGGTTTCCCGCGCCAGCTCGGCACCCGCTGCCAGCGCTCCGTCCCGGCGTCGGCACACGGCGAGGTTGCGGGCGGTGCGCAGGGCGAGCGGATGCTCGTCACCGAGCGCGGCACACGCCCGGCGGTACACGTCCTCCTGGGCCTCGCGGGCACCGGGATAGTCGCCGCTCTCGCGCGTGTTGATCGTGGCGCAGTTGAGGGTGTTGAGCGTGTAGAAACTGGTGGACCCGAAGTGCACGTCGCGCAGCCGGGCGTTCTCCTGGTCCAGCGGCAGTGCTTCCCGGAACTCTCCGCACAGCCGCAGGTCGACCCCCCACGAGTGGGTCGCGCGGAGGGTGGAGGGGTCGTCGAGGCCGAACAGGGACCGGGCCAGTTCGGTGGCCTCCTGGCTCAGCCTCCGCGCCTCCTGGAGCCGGCCCTGGTAGCGGCGGGCGTCGGCCGTCTCGCACAGTGAGTCGATCAGCTCCTCGGGCTCGACGCCGAGCCCGCGGGACGTCTCCAGCGCCTTCTCCACCAGCGGGATGGACTCCGGCACGTGCCCGGTCTGCCGCAGCAGGAAGGACAGGCACTTGGCCATCCGGATGACGTGGATGTCCTCCTCGCCGGAGGCCGCGAGCCAGGCGCTGTAGGTCTGCCGGGCGAACTCCGCGGAACCGTCGTGGTCACCCCAGTAGTACAGGAACCACACACTGTCGGCGACGAGGTCCCGTACCCAGGTGTCGGTACTGGTCACCGCGTGCGACGCACGGAGGTGGGGCAGCAGCGACTGGTACTCGGACCATTCCAGCGGAGAGCCGTAGGGTCCCGGCTTGGCGGCCGACAGCAGCTGGTGCGCGGCGCCCCGCATCCGCTCCCGCTCCTGCGGACCGAGCTTGGCCAGGAGCACGGTCTGCAACAGGCGGTGCATCTGGAGGGTGTTGGAGCGGGTGTCGACCTTGATCAGGGAGAACTGGCTGAGGTCGCGGATGGCGCGGTTGAGCTTGATCGAGTCGCGCAGCAGCGGGTCGATCTCGGCGGTGATGCTGACGCCGCGGCTGCCGCGCAGGATCGAGCGCGGGATCGGCTCGGGGGCCATGCCGGCGCAGATGTCGAGGAGCTGCCTGGCACCCGGGTTGTTCTGCTGGATGCGCTCCAGGGAGAGGTCCCAGGCCGCGGCGACGGAGACCGGGTAGTCGGGATTGGGGTCCAGTTCCAGGATTTCGGGGCTTCGCTGGGCGAGCAGGTCGAGGTAGTCGTCGACCAGCATGCCGGTGACGGCGCGCCAGGCGCCCGCCTGCTCCACGGCCAGCGGCAGGTCGCCGAGGGCCTCGGCGAGCCGGTCGGCGTCCTCGGTCGTCAGGTGGGGCGAGCGCCTGCGGAGCAGCTCGACGGACTCCGACCGCTCGAAGACGCTCACCGGCAGCGGGTTCGCGACCCGCTCCCAGCCGCGGTTGCGGGAGGTGACGATGACCTTCCCGGGCCCGTTGGCGGGGAAGTACTGGCGCACCACGTCGATGTCCTCGGCGTTGTCGAAGACGAGCAGCCAGTCGGCGTGCGGGGTGCCGGCACTCAGTGCCTCCAGCACGGCGGGGACCGCGGTGTTCGCGGCCGGGGCACCCCGCTCGTGGCCGGACGGAGCGATGCCCAGCCGGCCGGCCAGGTTGGCCAGCGCGGCCAGGATGAGGCTTTCCTGCTCGGCGGGGATCCAGCAGATCACCTTGTAGTCGTGCTGGTGGGTGTAGATGTACTCGAGGGCGAGCTGGGACTTGCCGACGCCGCCGAGACCGTGCAGCGCGTGCGGAAGGACCGCGGCCGTGTCCTGGTCACTCAGTTGTTCCTCCACGGCCCTCAGCAGCCCCTGCCGGCCGACGAACGAGGTGTTCCGCAGGGGAACGTTCACCAGTAGGGCGGACGTCGCAGTCGTGGTGCTCTGCATGAGCTGCTCAGCCTCCGGGGCTTCGAGTGGTGTCGCGTCGGTTACCAGGGGCGGCACGTGGTCTCCAGGGTCGTCGGGGTTGCCTGACGCTGGATCACTGCCTTCTCGGCCGCCGGATGATCCCCCGCCGCCCGCAGGGTTCACCTCAGTGGGTGTACCCGCGGGCAAACCGGCGCCCACCCGTTCGGCCGCACCGGGCGACCGGCGCCCGGAGATTCGGGGTTCGATGCGCCTGGCCCGTTCGGAGTAGGGCCCCGAGAGAGCGCGCATCACGGCCAGTTCACTGCGCACCCAGCCGCGCTCGGCGGGGTCGGGCAGCGCGGCCCCGGCCGGGTCGTGCAGCGCCGCGCGCAGGGCGACGCCGCGCCGGCCCGCCGCCGGCAGTTCGCCCACCATGCTGACGGTGCGGGCGAGTTGGCTGCGGGTCGTGGTGGCGAGCAGTGCCTCGCGCACCCCGTCGGCGAACTCGGGGCGGCCTTCGCCGCCGCTGTCCCAGTCGATCAGGCCACCCATGAGGATCTCGGCGAGGTGGTCGGGGCCGGTCTCCGGCATGGTGCGCCGCCGCATCTGTTCCACCAGGTCGAACTCGAACGGGATAGCGGCCAGTTGGGTGGCGAGGCGGCGCGCGGCGGGAGTGGCGAGCGTGAAGAAGCGCCGTACGGCCGCGGTGGCGGCGCGCGAGAGGCGCGGGGCGCGCAGACCGGGCGCCGGCGCGCCCTTGGCGAGGGCGCCCGCGAGGACGACGGGCAGGGACCGGCGCACGCCCCGCTCGCCGGTGACGAGATCGGCCCAGGTGCCGAGGGAGCCGGGTTTGAGGGAGAGCACCGGCACCGGTACCGAGCCGTCTCCGGCTTCGGGCAGCGGGCGCAGCGGGTCGGGGCCGCCGGGCGGCGCCCAGTGCCCGAGGCCCTCGTTGGCGGCGCCGAACCCGCCGGCCTCCAGGACCGCCTGGTACGGGTAGAGGGAGGTGCGGTGGCGCAGGTGCGGCGGCAGGAGGTGGACCAGTGCCGTCGGGCCGGCGTGGCCGAGGCGGCCGAGCAGGTCGTCCGCGGCGGGAGCCGCCCAGCCGTGGGCGAGTCCGTCGGTGACGACCAGGAAGACCCGGCCCCCGCGGCCGTCGAGGAGTTCGGCGGGGTCGGCGGCTCCGTCGTCGGAACGGCGCAGGGTGGCGGACCCGGTGCGCGGTACGTGCACCCGGACGGCGCGGACACCGCGGAAGGCTCCGCTGTGTTCGGCGGCCTCGGTGAGCCGGGCGCAGGTCTCCTGCCAGATCCGCATGGTCGGGGCGTCGTCGATCAGCAGGACGAGGTCGAAGGCGGTCGCCCGGGCGGGGCGCAGGAAGGGCAGCCACAGACCGTCCGACAGGCCCTGTTCGGCGGTGGCCTCCTCGTCGAGCTCGAGCGTGTGGCGGGAGGGAATGCGCCGGGCGAGTTGGTGCAGGGCTCGGGCGAGCAGCGCGGTGGTGCGGCCGGGGCCGGGCTGCGGGCGCTCCTCGGGGGGCAGCAGCGGCCGCCCGGCGTGCAGGGTGAAGGTGCCTTCGGGGTCGGGTAACAGCCGCGGCTGGGCGGCTCGTTCGGCGGCCACCGCGGTCGGCGGGCCGATGGACGTGCTCCGGTCCGTGCGGTCGGACGTCGGTGCGGGCCGGGTGTGTGGGCCCTGGCCGGGAACGTCCGGCCGTGGGAGCGGCGCGGCGTCGGCGGCACGCGCGCCGTCCGCCGCCGGGGACGGCACCGGTGGGGCCGCGTCCCCGGCGTCGCTCGCGGGCCGGGGGTCGCCGTGGGACGGGGTGGGGGCCGGGTGGGCCGGGCGTACGGCGTCGGGTCCCGTCGCCGGTTCCGGGGGGACCGTGCCGGGGCCGCCGTGGCGGTCCCAGTACGCTGCGAGCCAGACCGCCTCTGCCACCTCCCGCCAGTGCGCGTCGGCCGGCTCCGGGGCGTCCGCGCCCCGCTGTTCGCGGACGGCCGGTCCCTCGGGCAGGGCAGAGGTGTGCGCCGCTCCGTGCCCACTCGCGCCTTCGACGGACTCGGCGAACGCCGACGGAGGCGACGTCCCTGATACGGCGTCACCGTCGCCCGGTCCGGATGCGCGCTCCCTGGGAAAGCCGGTCATTCAGCGGCCCTTCGCGAGGTCGCGGAGCAGCATTTCCACGAGCTTACGCCCGTCACCGTGCGCCTGGAAACCACCCGCGGTAGTCATCTGGACAGCGTTGAGCAACTGGTCCAGGGAGTGGGTGCCGCCGGACCGGATCCGGCCCAGGAACTCGTCCACCAGGAGCTCGGTGCCCTCCGGCCGGACTCCCAGGTGCCCTTCGACCAGGGCGAGCAGCTGCTCACGGCCGGGGATGCGCAGCTCCAGCGGCAGGCAGCGGCGGCGGAAGGCGGCGGGGAACTCGCGTTCTCCGTTGCTGGTGATCACCACGACCGGGAACTCCCGGCACTCGACGCGGCCGCTTCGCACCAGCGCCTGGCCGCTGGGGTCGCTGGTGTGGACGCGCGCGGTGTCGGCGGCGTCGCGCACCAGCTCCGGGACGTCATAGCTTCCGTTCTCCAGTACGTGCAGCAGGTCGTTCGGCAGGTCGATGTCGCTCTTGTCGAGTTCGTCGACAAGGAGCACCCGGGGCCGATCGTAGGGCAGCAGCGCGGTGCCCAGTGGCCCGAGGGTGATGAAGTTCCCCAGAACAGGCGGCAGTTGACTGTGTGTTGATACGACTGACGGGTCGGCGTCGCCGGCCAGGGGGTCCGCACCCTCCGGGCGGGCCGCCGCCGGTCCGGTCGCGTCCGCCTCCGGGGCCGCGGTGCCGCGCGGTCCGGCCTGCCAGGCGGCGATGGCCTGGGCCCGGCCCATGGCGTCGTGGGTGTACAGCCCGTCCCGCAGCGTGGTCCGGCTGACGATGCTCCACTCCAGGACTCTGCCGAGGCCCAGTTCCCTGGAGATCACATAGGCGAGGGTGGACTTGCCGATGCCGGGCGGCCCCGTGATCAGCAGCGGCCGGCGCAGCAGCAGCGCCGCGTTGACAGTGTCGATCTCGTCGGGGCCCAGTTGGGGAGTGACGTCGCCCGGGCCCAGCCGGCGCACCGCGGCCTCCGGTTCGTCCGGCGGGGCGGGCTGGGACGGTACGCCGAGGAAGCGCCGCCACGGCGGCGCCTCGGGCAGCGGGGGCGCGACGGCCGGCGGCCGGCCGGTGCCGTGGAACACGCGCCAGCCGTTCGGGGACGTCTGTTCCTGCGTGTTCATGCCGGTGCCTCCTCGCCGGCGCTCTCGCCGGGGTCGTTTGTGTGCATGTCGACGACTCGGGTGGGATCGTCCCAGAAGAAACCGATGTGGCGGCCCAGAAGACGGCCGGGGCCCTGCTGGTTCAGTTCGGCGTTCTGCCGCAGGCGGTGGATGGCGAGCGGGATCTGTCCGGGCCTGGGCACCGCGGCGAACACGGCGGTCACCACCTCGCGCCGCTCCTCGGGGAAGGCTCCCCTGCGGTCCCACACCGCCAGGCCGATGCCTTCGGCTATGGCGGCCTTGAGCGCCTCCATGGCGGGGTCGTGGGCCGGTGCGTCGAGCACCACCGCCGTGTGCCTGGTGTCCCCCGCGAGTGTCGCCTGCCACGCGTCGAGCCGTCGCGCGTCCGGTTCGCTCCAGCCGTGCACGCCGACCCCGTGCCGGCGCAGCGCGTGCCAGCGCTCCTGCCACTGGTGCCGCACCAGGGCGTCGTCGGTGCGCATCCGCTCCAGGCTGCGTAGGTGCACCCCGTACTTCAGCCCGAGCGGCAACGGGCGTCCGTCGCCGACGCGGTACGTCAATCTCGCCACATCGTGGTTGAGGAGGTCGTACGGAAGGACGAACTCCACGTACGCCGACGGCTGCCCGCGTCCACCGGAGGCCGGGTCCCCCGGCCCGGTCCACATCCGGGCGCCCTGCCGCAGCGCGTCGTCGACGGCCGGTCCGAGCGCGTCCAGGGTGGTCACGGCCGGCGCGCCGGGCTGCGGATCCCACCGGCCCGCAGCGGTGTTGAGCCAGGGCCGTACGACGACGTCGTCGGAGCCGTCCCGGGCGGGCTCGACCGCGACGATCAGGGCGCGGGGGATGTCGGGGTCCTGCACGACGTGGGCGCGGGCCTGCCGGCGCCGCTCCAGCTCTCGCGGGAGACCGGCCCGCTTCACCCAGTCGTCGACCCAGTCGGTCAGCGCGGTGCGGTGGCCTCGCGTGGCGGCCAGCGGGGCCGCACGGTCGAGGAGGAGGACGGCGGGCGGCAGGCCGTCCGGCTGGGTGTTCCAGGCGAGGACGTGGAGGAAGAGCTGTTCGGGTAAGAGCCCGCTCGGCAGGTCGAGGCCGTTGAGTTCCTCGGCGAGGTCGTCGCGCAGCCGGCCGGCGGGCAGTTCGCCCCGGGCTAAGACGGCCCGCGCGGCGGCCTCGTCGTCGCTGCCCAGCGGGCCCGGCGGTGCGTCGGGGCCGGCGGCTTGGCCGGGGGCGATCAGCCGGTCCAGTTCGTCGCCGGCGAGCGGTCCTTCGAGGAGGCGCACCACGCCGACGAGTACGCGTTCCCCGCCCGCCACGTTCAGCGCGGCGCGGACCAGGGTGACCACGTCCTCGCGCTGTTTGACACCGCGCAGGTCGACGGTGCGGCCCAGTTGGTCCCCGAGCACCGCGGCGAACTGGACCCGCCCCTGCGGGTCGTCCGTGCAGCCGAGTGCGCACAGTGCGTCGGTCAGCTCCAGCAGCAGTGCCAGCCCGCGTGCATGCCCGGAATCGCCCTCGGCTCCGCCGAATCCCGTGGCTGTCTCCACCGACTGTCCCCCATGAGTCGGTACGTCCCTGACCGACCTGCGAAGTTAGCACGGGAACTGACGGTTAACCAGGGACATGTGGGGTTCGGGCGGCGTCGGTCCGGCCGAGCCGCCCCTCGTGGCCGACTCGGCCGAAAACGTGCGTCACAGGCGCGGGTCCACCGGCTCCGACTCCAGCGCCAGCACCCCGAACACCGCCTCGTGCACGCGCCACAGCGGCTCGCCGTCCGCGAGGCGGTCCAGGGCCTCGAGGCCGAGGGCGTACTCGCGGACCGCCAGGGACCGCTTGTGGTTCAGGAACCGGTGCCTGAGGCGGGCGAGGTTGTCGGGGCGGGTGTACTCGGGGCCGTAGATGATCCGCAGGTACTCCCGGCCGCGGCACTTGATGCCGGGCTGCACCAGGCGGCCCTTCCCGTCCTTCACCAGGGCGCCGACGGGCTTGACGACCATGCCCTCGCCGCCGCGGCCGGTCATCTCCAGCCACCAGTCGATGCCCGCCGCGACCGACTCCGGGTCGCCGGTGTCGACGTACAGCCGCCGGGTGGTCCGCAGCAGGCCGCTGCCGTCGTGCTCGACGATCCGGTCGATGAGGGCGAGCTGCTCGTCGTGCGGCAGTGCGGCCAGGCTGCGGCCCTGGACGGCGAGGATCTGGAACGGGGCCAGGCGGACGCCGTCCAGGCCGTCGGTGGGCCAGCAGTAGCGGCGGTAGGCGTCGGTGAAGGCGGCCGCGTCGGCGGACCGGTCGCGCTGGCGGTCGAGGAGGTCCTTCACCTCGACGCCGCGCGCCGCGGCGCCCTCCAGCGCGGCCAGCGCGCCCGGGAACACCGCGCCGGAGGCGGCGCCCACGGCGGCGTACTGGGAGCGCAGCAGGCCGGATGCCTTGAGCGACCAGGGCATCAGCTCGGTGTCGAGGAGCAGCCAGTCGGTGGCCAGTTCGTCCCACAGGCCGGCCTCGCCGATCGCGGTGCGCAGCCGGTCGAGGATCTCCTCGGTGAGCGACGCGTCGTCGAGGAACGGGCGGCCGGTACGGGTGTAGAGGGAGCCCGTGGGCCCGTCCACGCCGAAGCGGGTGCGGGCCGCGTCGGCGTCGCGGCAGACCAGGACCACCGCCCGGGAGCCCATGTGCTTCTCCTCGCACACCACCCGCTCGACGCCGTCCGCCGCGTACTGCGCGAAGGCCTCCTTCGGGTGCTCCAGGTAGCCGTCCACCCCGGAGGTGGCGGTCGGTGCCATGGTCGGCGGGAGGTACGGCAGCAGGCGGGGGTCGGTGGCGAAGCGGCTCATGACCTCCAGGGCCGCCGCGCCGTTCTCCTCGCGCACGGTGATCCGCCCGGCGTGCCGGGTCTCCACCGTCCGGCGGCCCTGGACGTCGGCCAGGTCCAGCGGGCGGCCGTCGTGTCCGCCGGGCGCCTCGGTGCGCAGCGGCTTGGCCGGCTCGTACCAGACCCGCTCGGCCGGTACGCCGACGATCTCCCGCTCGGGCCAGCGCAGCGCGGTGAGCCTGCCGCCGAACACGGCGCCGGTGTCGAGGCAGATGGTGTTGTTGAGCCAGGTGGCCTCCGGGACCGGGGTGTGGCCGTAGACGACGGCCGCGCGGCCCCGGTAGTCCTCGGCCCACGGGTAGCGCACGGGCAGGCCGAACTCGTCGGTCTCGCCGGTGGTGTCGCCGTAGAGGGCGTGGCTGCGGACCCGGCCCGAGGTGCGGCCGTGGTACTTCTCGGGCAGACCGGCGTGGCAGACCACCAGCCGGCCGCCGTCGAGGACGTAGTGGCTGACCAGGCCGTCGATGAACTCCCGTACCTCGGCGCGGAACTCCTCGCTCTCGCCGTCCATCTGCTCGATCGTCTCGGCGAGTCCGTGGGTGTGCTGGACCTTGCGGCCCTTGAGGTGGCGGCCGTACTTGTTCTCGTGGTTGCCGGGGACGCACAGGGCGTTGCCCGACCTGACCATGGACATCACGCGGCGCAGCACGCCGGGGCTGTCCGGGCCGCGGTCGACGAGGTCGCCGACGAAGACGGCGGTGCGGCCCTCGGGGTGGACGCCGTCGGTGCCGTAGCCGAGCTTGCCGAGCAGGGTCTCCAGCTCGGCGGCGCAGCCGTGGACGTCGCCGACGATGTCGAAGGGGCCGGTGAGGTGGGTGAGGTCGTTGAACCGCTTCTCGGTGACGACGGTGGCGTGCTCGATCTCCGCCTCGCCGCGCAGGACGTGCACCTTGCGGAAGCCCTCGCGCTCCAGGTGGCGCAGGGAGCGGCGGAGTTCGCGGGTGTGGCGCTGGATGACCCGGCGGGGCATGTCGGCGCGGTCGGTGCGGCCGGCGTTGCGCTCGGCGCAGACCTGCTCGGGCACGTCGAGGACGACGGCGATGGGCAGCACGTCGTACGTCCGGGCCAGGTCGATCAGCTGACGCCGGGCGTCCTGCTGCACGTTGGTCGCGTCGACGACGGTGCGGCGGCCGGCGGCGAGCCGCTTGCCCGCGATGTAGTGCAGGACGTCGAAGGCGTCGCGGCTGGCGCTCTGGTCGTTCTCGTCGTCGGCGACCAGGCCCCGGCAGAAGTCGGAGGAGATGACCTCGGTCGGCTTGAAGTGGCGCCGGGCGAAGGTGGACTTGCCGGAGCCGGACGCGCCGATCAGCACGACGAGGGAGAGGTCGGTGACGGGCAGGGCGCGGGCCCGCACGGAGGTGGCTCCGGTGGTGCCGGTGGTGTCTGCGGTGCTCATGCGGCCTTCGCCTCCTTCTCGGTGGCGGTTGCGGTAGTGGTCAGGGTGAACAGGGCGAGCTGCGTGGGCGGGCCGACCTCGGGGTCGTCGGGCCCCACGGGGCGGAACTCCACGTCGTAGCCGTGCCGTTCGGCGACCGCCCCGGCCCAGGTGCGGAACTCCTCGCGGGTCCACTCGAAGCGGTGGTCGCGGTGGCGGACGTGACCGGCCGGGAGGGTCTCCCAGCGCACGTTGTACTCGACGTTGGGGGTGGTGACGACGACGGTGCGCGGGCGGGCCGAGCCGAAGACGGCGTACTCCAGGGCGGGCAGCCTCGGCAGGTCGAGGTGCTCGATCACCTCGCTCAGCACGGCGGCGTCGTAGCCCTTGAGCCGCTTGTCGGTGTAGGCGAGGGAGCCCTGGAAGAGCCGGACGCGCGCGGCCTGCCGCTCGCCCATGCGGTCCAGCTTGAGCCGCCGGGAGGCGATGGTGAGGGCGCGCACCGACACGTCCACGCCGACGATCTCGGTGAAGCGCGGCTCCTTGAGCAGCTCGCGCACCAGGTGCCCCTCGCCGCAGCCCAGGTCGAGGACGCGGGCGGCGGCGCGGTCGCGCAGCGTGGTGAGGATCGCCTCGCGGCGGTGCACGGCCAGCGGGGTCGGCTTCGGCTCCTGCTCGGCCTCCGCCTCGACCGCGTTGTCGATCTCCTCGACCTCGCTGTCGTCGGTCTCGGCCAGCCGGATCAGCTCCAGCCGGTCCATCGCCTCGCGGGTCAGGGACCAGCGGCGGGAGAGGTACCGGCTGGTGATCAGCTTCACTTCGGGGTGGTAGTACAGCCAGGCACCGCCGGCCCGCATCAGCTTGTCGACCTCGTCCGGGGCGACCCAGTAGTGCTTGGCGTCGTCGAGCACGGGGAGGAGGACGTACAGGTGGCGCAGGGCGTCGGAGAGGGTGAGGGTCTCGGACTCCAGCACGAGCCGGACGTAGCGCGAGTCGCCCCACTCGGGGAACTCGGTGTCCAGGGGGACCGTCTCGACGGCGACCGCCCAGCCGAGCGGCTCGAACAGGCGCCGTACCAGGTCGGGACCGCCGCGGGCGGGCAGCGCCGGGATCTCGATCCGCAGCGGGAGCGGCCGGGCGGCGCGCTCGGGGCGGGCCTTGCACACGCCGCGCATGGCGCTGGAGAAGACGTTGCTCAGCGCGACGGCGAGGAGGGACGAGGCCGCGTACGGGCGGTCGTTGACGTACTGCGCGAGCGCGGCGTCGGGGGCGCCGCCGCGGCCCTTGCCCTTGCCGCGCCTGACCAGCGCCACCGCGTCGACCTCCAGCAGCAGCGCCGCCGTGCAGCGCTGCTCCTCCGCCTCGGGGTAGAGCACGTGGGCCGTGCCGAAGGAGGTGGAGAACGCCTGCGCCCGGTCGGGATGCTTGTGCAGCAGGAAACCGAGATCGGTCGCGGGGTGCTCGGGGGTGCCGGTGGTGGTGACGGTCAGGAACATGGGCCTCTCCGGCCGGGTCGGTGGTGCGACGGACGCTTGCCGGCGCCGTACGTGCGGGAGCCCTCGGGGCGGTACCCCGAGGGCTCCGGCAGGACGCCGGTCACACGATCGCACAGGGCGGGTGACCGGCGCCTTCGGTTATTCGGCCGTGCGGCAGGGACGGTTCAGGAGAGCTGCGACTGGACCTGGGAGGAGATCAGCTCCAGGTGGTCCAGGTCGTCGAGGTCGAGGATCTGGAGGTAGATCCGCTGGGCGCCGGCCTCGGCGTACCGGCCGATCTTCTCGACGACCTCCGCCGGGGAGCCCGCCAGGCCGTTGGCCTTCAGCTCCTCGACCTCGCGGCCGATGACGGCGGCGCGCCGGGCGACCTCGGCGTCGTCCTTGCCGACGCAGGCGACGAGGGCGTTGGAGTAGGTGAGGGCGTCCGCGCCGCGGCCGGCCGCCGCGGCGGCGGCCCGTACCCGGCCGAACTGGCGCTCGGTGTCCTCGATGGAGGCGAACGGCATGTTGAACTCGTCGGCGTACTGACCGGCCAGCCGCGGGGTGCGGGTGGCGCCGTGACCGCCGATGAGCACGGGCACCTTGGCCTGCGCGGGCTTGGGCAGCGCGGGCGAGTCGGTGAGGTCGTAGAACTTCCCGTGGAAGTCGAAGGTCTTGCCGGCCTCGGTGGCCCACAGACCGGTGACGATCGCCAGCTGCTCCTCCAGCCGGCCGATCTTCTCCTTCGGGAAGGGGATGCCGTACGCCTTGTGCTCCTCCTCGAACCAGCCGGCGCCCAGGCCCAGCTCGACGCGGCCGCCGGACATCTGGTCGACCTGGGCGACCTGGATGGCGAGGACGCCGGGCAGCCGGAAGGTGCCGGCGGTCATGAGGGTGCCCAGGCGGATGCGCTTGGTCTCCCGGGCGAGTCCGGCGAGGGTGATCCAGGCGTCGGTGGGGCCGGGGAGGCCGTCGGCGGCGCCCATGCGGAGGTAGTGGTCGCTGCGGAAGAAGGCGTCGAAGCCGAGGTCCTCGGTGGCCTTGGCCACGGTGAGCAAGGTGTCGTACGTGGCCCCCTGCTGGGGCTCGGTGAAGATACGGAGATCCATGTCTCCCATCCTGCCTGCTCGGCGCGGGGGTACGGCACAGGCTCCGGTCGCGGCGCGCGGAACGCGGGGGCCTCCGGGGGCCTATCCCGCCTCCCGCTCCGGTAAGTGCGCGTCGCGGTCGGCCAGTTTGCGCAGCATCTCCAGGACGCGGTCCCGTGACTCGTCCGCCGCGTCGATGGCCTCCATGCACTGCCAGTACGTCGCCTCGTCGTCGGCGGCGCAGGCGACGGCCACCAGGGCGATGCCGGTCTCGCCGAGCAGGGTGCCCAGGCGCATCAGAGCCTGCCGGGCGTCACCCAGTTCGGTGAGCTGGGAGGCGCGCAGCTCACCCGGGGCCAGCTCCGGTGTGCGCAGCACCCCGCAGCCCCGGCCCGCCAGCTCGGTCAACCCGATGGCCTCGCCGCGCAGTTCGGGTGGTCCGTGGACCGCCAGCCGGGTGCCGATCGCCTGCGCCAGTGCCTGCACCTGCCACACCTCCGTCAGGACCTCCGGCACCTCGCCGCCGGCGGCCAGGGCACGCCCACTCGTCACGATGAGCCGCACAGCGTCCATGCGCTGCCCCCGTCTTTTCCGACGCGCGCGCGGCGCGTCCGCCCGAACTCCGTTGTCCACTACCCAGAGTGAAGGTGTGTGGGACGAAAAGCTAGAGGAAGGCGGAAATCTTCGGACACCTTTGTGATTTGTGGCCGAATCATGACTGCGGAGAGTGATAACGGAGTCGTGGACTCCTCAGGCTCGGCCTTCCGGTCCGCCCGTTTCGCCCGCCACGGGGAAGCGGCTCTCGTTGCGCTCGATCTTCGCCTCCAGCGCGGCCAGCGGGTCGACGCCGAGCACCTCGCAGAACTGGAGGAGGTACGCCAGCACGTCGGCGACCTCGTCCCGGACCCGGTGGGCGGTGTCCGGGTCGGTCATCACGCGGGCCGACTGCTCGGGCGTCAGCCACTGGAAGATCTCCAGGAGTTCGGAGGCCTCCACGCTGAGGGCAGCGGCCAGGTTCTTGGGGGTGTGGTACGGCTGCCAGTCGCGCGCGGCGGCGAACTCGGCCAGCCTGCGCCGCAGGGCCACGAGGTCACGGGGATCATCGGTCACGGGCTCAGGTGTACCACCGTGACACCGCCCGGCCCGCTCCTCCCTGCCGTCCCCGCCTCCCCGGCCGCCTCCCCGACCGCCCGCTCCGCCCACGACGCGTCGGCGACGGCCCCGAGGAGGCGGATGTGCCCGCGGTCGCACATCCGCGCCGCCAGCCGGAGCAGTTCGGCGCGCTGGCACACGTCGAGGCCGCGGTCGAAGCCGTCGGCGAGGACGGTGAGCGTCTGCAAAGCGGCCGGTACCTCGCCGGCCGGATCGACCTCCAGTACGCCGGGGCCGGTGAACAGCACCAGCGCGAGGGCGAGGTAGCGCAGTTCGCCGTAGCCGAGGCGGGCGAGGCCGGTGCGGGTGCCGTCGCCCCGGTCGATCAGCGCGCGGACCACGCCGCCGGCGTCCGGTTCGGCCAGGACGTCCTCGACCGGACCCGCGCATCCGGTGCGCACCGCCGCGACGAACTGCGCGTGCCGCCGGCCGCACTCGGCGCGGGTGCGCCGCAGCACGTCGGCGAGGTTGTCGCAGCCGCCGAGCAGGTGTCCGGAGCCGGTGGGCACGGGCTCGCGCATCCGTTCCGGGCGCGGGTCGCAGGAGAAGACGGAACGCAGGGCCACCACCATCTGCTCGGCCGCCGCGAGCACCCTGCGCTGCCCGTCCGTCTTGCCGGCCACCCGCAGCGGCAGCAGCGGGGTGCCGAGCCGGTCGTCCGGCAGGGGAGCACGGGTCACGGGCGCCGACCCCGCGGTGTGCCAGGCCGCCTGCACGGCACGGCGGCTCGGGTCGCGCAGGGCCGTCTCGAGGAGCACGACGCCGTCCGCAGACAGCCGCTCCCCCACGATGCGCAGCTCGGGCTCGGCCTGCACGGCGACGTCCAGGTGCACCGGTCCCTCGGCCCCGTCGGCCGTGCAGCCGATGCGGAAGCCCCGGCGGCGCTGGGCGTCGGGCCGGGCCCGCTCGGGCACGCAGGCACCGGCGTCCGGGAACACCGCGCCGAGCTCCGCGCCGCCGCCGAGCCGGGCCAGCGCGTCGTACGCCCTGAGCGCACTGGTCTTGCCGCTGCCGCTGGGCCCGGCGAGCAGGGTGAGCGGACCGAGCCGCAGCACGGCGCGCCGGTGCCCGGCGAAGGCCGCCAGCCTCAACTGGGTGACACGGGGCCGGTCGGCGTGCGCCGCGACGGACGCCGGCGACGCGGCGGACCCGGGTGACGCGGCTGATCCGGGTGACGCGGCTGATCCGAATAACGCGGCGGACGCGGTGGACCCGGCGGACGCCGGTGACGGGGAGGACGCAGGTGACGCTGCCATATGCGGACCGTAGGACTCCGCGGGACGGGCGAACCGTTTTGCCCGGACGGCTTTCCTACGATCGGGGGACCGGGCGGTCAGGGCCGGGAGCGACCGTCACTCCCCGGAACCACCGCCCTCACCGGCCAAGCCCCCTTCCCGGCCCGGGGCCACGCCCCTGTCCCCGCCCGCGTGCCGTCACATCCCCGGCACCCCCACCGCGCCCTCCATCAGCCCGTTCACCTCGGTCCCCGCCGGGGTCAGCAGGAACACGTTGCGGTCCACCCGATGCATCCCGCTGGCCAGGCCGAAGACGACGCCGGTACTGAAGTCCAGGACCCGCTTGGCGACGTCGCCCTCCGCGCTGGTCAGGTCGAGGAGGACCGGAATGCCCGCCATCAGGGTCTCGGCGACCTCGCGGGCGTCCGCGAACACGTTGATCCGCAGCACGACGAACCGGCGGCGCCGCTCCGTCTCCGCCTCCGGCATCGCCCGGTGGCCGACCGCCGACGGCCAGGCATCGCGCCCGCGCAGCGGAACGACCTGGGCGAGCCCTTCCCACTGTTCATCGGTGACGTCGTGGCTGTTCACCGGCTCCCCCGATTTCACTCGCCTTCATTGCCTGCACCAGCCAATTCTTACGCCAAGTCACCCGTTCGGCCCAACAGCGACACGGTTGGCGACGCTCCGTGTCCGGTGATTGTGCGGCGCGGGGCCGGGTACTCAGCGACCGCCGTCGCGCGCGGGCGGACACCGCCGCCGTGCCGACGGACGTACGCCGTCACACGGAGGAGTGCCCATGGGTGCACTGGATCTGCCCGAGCCCGTCACGCGCGACGGGGCACCGCCGCCGGTCGACACCGCCGCGCTCGAGGCGGCCCTGCGCGCACGGGTGGACGGCGAGATCCGCTTCGACGCCGGGAGCCGGGCCGCCTACTCCACGGACGCCTCCAACTTCCGCCAGACACCCATCGGCGTGGTCGTCCCGCGCACCCCGGAGGCCGGGGCCCGGGCGGTGGCCGTGGCCCGGGAGTTCGGCGCGCCCGTGCTCTCGCGCGGCGGCGGGACGAGCCTGGCCGGGCAGTGCACCAACGCGGGCGTGGTCCTCGACTGGTCCAAGTACTGCACGCGGCTGGAGTCGGTGGACCCCGACGCCCGCACCTGCGTCGTACAGCCCGGCATCGTGCTCGACGACCTGAACCGGCGGCTCGCGCCGTACGGCCTGCGCTACGGGCCCGAGCCCGCCACCCACCCCAACTGCACCCTCGGCGGGATGATCGGCAACAACTCCTGCGGTGCCACCGCGCAGGCGCACGGCAAGGTGGTGGACAACATCGCCCGTCTCGAGGTGCTGCTGTACGACGGCACCCGCTTCTGGTGCGGCGAGACGAGCGACGAGGAGTACGCCGAGATCGAACGGCGGGGGGATCTGCGGGCGACCGTCTACCGGCGGCTGCGGACGCTGCGCGACACCTACGGGGACGAGATCCGCCGCCGGTTCCCGGACGTTCCGCGCCGGGTCTCCGGCTACAACCTGGACTCGTTGCTGCCGGAGTACGGCTTCGACGTGGCGGGGCTGCTGGTGGGCAGCGAGTCGACGCTGGTCACGGTGGTGCGGGCGGAGCTGGAACTGGTGCCGGTGGTGAAGGAACGCTCGCTGCTGGTCCTGGGCTTCGACACCATCGACAAGGCCGCCGACGCGGTGCCCGACATCCTGCCGCACGAGCCGATCGCGCTGGAGGGGGTCGACGCCCGGCTGGTCCGCGACGAGCGGATCAAGCACCTCAACCCGAAGGCGCTGGCCGAGATGCCCGAGGGCAACGCCTACCTGATGGTGCAGTTCGGCGGGGACACCGTCGACGAGGCCGACGCGCGCTCGCACCGGCTGCTGGAGGCCCTGCACCGCTCCGAGCACGACGCCGACTGCGCGTTCCTGGACGACCCGTCGCACGAGCAGGACCTGTGGCAGGTCCGCGAGGCCGGGCTCGGCGCCACCGCACACATCCCGGGCAAGCCCGACACCTTCGAGGGCTGGGAGGACTCGGCGGTCGCCCCGGAGAAGCTGGGCGACTACCTGCGGCGACTGCGGGCCCTGTTCGACGAGTTCGGGTACCTGAGCGACACCGGTCCGAGTCTGTACGGGCACTTCGGGCAGGGCTGCGTGCACACCCGGATCCCGTTCGACCTGTACACCGCCGACGGGGTGGCGACGTACCGGAGGTTCATGGAGCGGGCGGCGGACCTCGTCGTCGAGTTCGGCGGCTCGCTCTCCGGCGAGCACGGGGACGGGCAGAGCCGGGGGGAGCTGCTGTCCCGGATGTTCGGCGACCGGCTCGTCGAGGCGTTCGGGCGGCTGAAGGCCGTCTTCGACCCGGGGAACCGGATGAACCCGGGCAAGGTCGTCGCACCGTACGGGCTGGACGAGAATCTGCGGCTCGGTGGTGACTGGGCCCCGTTCGAGCCGCGTGACCTGCACTTCCGGTTCCCGCACGACGGGGGTTCGTTCTCGCAGGCCGCCAACCGCTGCGTCGGCGTCGGGAAGTGCCGGCAGCACACCAGCGACGGCACGGTGATGTGCCCGTCGTACCAGGTGACGCGGGAGGAGGAGCACTCGACGCGGGGCCGGGCGCGGCTGCTGTTCGAGATGCTCGACGGGCACGGGGACGGCGCGCTCGGGGACGGCTGGCGCTCGGAGGCGGTCAAGGACGCCCTCGATCTGTGCCTGGCCTGCAAGGGCTGCAAGAAGGACTGTCCGGCGGACGTGGACATGGCCACGTACAAGGCGGAGTTCCTGTCCCATCACTACGAAGGCAGGCCGTGGCGCAGGCCGCGTTCGGACTGGTCGATGGGCTGGCTGCCGGCGCTCGCGCAGGTGGTGGGCCGCACCCGGCTCGGGCCGGCCGTCAACGCGCTCACGCACGCGCCGCTGCTGTCGGAGGTCGCGCGGCTGGTGGCGGGGGTCGCGGACCGGGAGGTGCCGCTGTTCGCGGAGCGGACCTTCGAGCAGTGGTTCGCGGACCACGAGCCGGAGGGCGACGGGCACCGCGGGCCGGTTCTGCTGTGGCCGGACACCTTCACCAACCACTTCCACCCGCACATCGGCCGGGCGGCGGTACGGGTCCTCGAACATGCCGGCTGGCGGGTGGAGTTGCCGCACGAGCCGCTGTGCTGCGGGCTGACCTGGATCTCCACCGGGCAGCTGGGCACGGCGGAGCGGGTCCTCACCCGTACCGTGCGCGCCCTGGCCGGCCACGTGCGGTCGGGCGGCCTGGTGGTGGCGCTGGAGCCGAGCTGCACGGCCGTGTTCCGGGCGGACGCGGCGGAGCTGTTCCCCGGCGACCAGGACGTGCTGCGACTGGCCGAGCAGACGGTGACCCTCTCGGAGCTGCTCACCGAGCACTCCCCCGGCTACGAGCCGCCGCGGGTCCCCGACCGCTCCGCGCGTGCGCTGGCCCAGGTGCACTGCCACCAGCACGCGGTGCTCGGCTGGGAGGCCGACCGGGAGCTGCTGCGCCGGGCCGGGGTGGACGCGGAGCGGCTGGACTCCGGCTGCTGCGGGCTGGCCGGCAACTTCGGCTTCGAGCGCGGTCACCTGGACGTCAGCGAGGCGTGCGCGGAGCGGGTGCTGCTGCCGCGGCTGCGGGAGGAGGACGAGTCGACCGTCGTCCTCGCCGACGGGTTCAGCTGCCGCACCCAGATCCACGAGTTCGACAGCGGCGGCCACGAGGGCGTGCACCTGGCGGAGCTGCTGGCGTCGGCGCTGCCGGCCGGCCCCGAGGTCCCGGGCAGCGCGTACGGCACCGCGCCGGGCGCCCGGCCGGCGGCCCCGGGCCGCCGGGCACGGGTGCTGGCCCTGGCGGGCACGGCGGTGGCCGCCGTCGCGGGCACCGCGGGGGCGGCGGCACTGGCCCGCGGCCTGCGCCGCCGCTGAGGTCTCAGGCCCGGGAGGCGCTGTCCTGGCGGCTGGCCAGGGCCCAGATCACGAACACGTCGATCGCCATCATGATCACGGACCAGACGGGCGAGTACGGCAGGAACAGGAACTGGGCGATGAGGCTCAGCGAGGCGAGGACAATGCCCGCCATGCGCGCCCACGTCATGTCCTTGAGCAGGCCGTACCCGGTGACGAACACGAGGGCGCCCAGGATGACGTGGACGATCCCCCAGCCGGTCAGGCTCATCTCGTAGACGTAGGTGCCGATCCGGGCGTACACGTCGTCCTCGGCGATGGCCGCGATGCCCTGCAGGACGGCGAGGGCACCGCTCAGCAGGAGCAGTACGCCCGCGAAGACGACACCGCCGGTGACCCAGCCGCTGCTGCGGTCGCCCGAGCGCTGGGCCCAGGAGGCGTCGCCGCCGTGGGACGGCCGGCCGGGAGAGGGTTCGGCGTGCTGGCTCATGAGCGGAGTCCTTTCTGTGTCCCCCGTACGGGGCAGCTGCCCACCGGCGCCGACGGCACCGACGGGTCGTTCAGAGCCTGCGGGCGACCGCGCTCCCCGGCCACGTGGGTCCGCCGGACGGGTGAACCGCGCACCGGGCGTGCGCGTGCGGGCGTCCCCGGCCTCGCGTTAACTGAACGGCACCCGAGGACCACGGGTGACCGACGGGCCTCGGGGCGGAAGAAGGAGGGCGTGTGACGAGTCGGCCGCTGCCCCGGCGGGGCCCGCGGAGGCGGGTTCCGTGACCGCGCCGGCGAACGCCGTCCCGGAACGGGCCGAGCAGTCCCTGCGGCAGACCCTGCTCAGCCCCGGCTACCGGCGGCTGTTGCTGCTGTGCGTGCTGCTGGGCGTTCCCATCGCGCTGGCCTGCTTCTTCTTCGTCGGACTCCAGCACGAGTTGCAGCACTGGGTGTGGACCTCGCTGCCCGAGGCGGCCGGTTACGACGCCCCGCCGTGGTGGTGGCCGCTGCCCGCGCTGGTGCTCGCCGGGCTGGTCCTGGCGCCGATCGTGACCCGGATGCCGGGCGGTGGCGGCCATCTGCCGGTGAACGGTCTGGGCGGCGCGCCCGTCGGCCCCCGCGCGCTGCCCGGCGCGGTGCTCGCCGCGCTGGCCACGCTGCCGCTGGGCGTGGTCCTGGGCCCGGAGGCTCCGCTGATGGCCGTCGGCAGCGGGCTCGCCCTGCTGGCGCTGCGGCGGGCGGGCGCGGGCGGCGACCAGCGGGCGGGCGCGATCCTCGCCACGGCCGGCTCCACCGCCGCGATCTCCACCATCCTCGGGGGCCCGATCGCGGCGGCGGTGCTGCTCATCGAGGGCGCGGGACTGGCCGGCACCCAGCTGGTCGCCCTGCTGCTGCCCTGTCTGCTGGCCAGCGCGACGGGCGCCCTGGTGTTCACCGGCTTCGGGCAGTGGACGGGGCTCGAGATCGGCGCGCTGGCCCTGCCCGAGCTGCCGCCGCAGGCCGGTCCGGACTCGGGCGACTTTCTGTGGGGCCTGCCCACCGCCGCCCTGATCGCCGTACTGGTCACGCTGGCCCGCGGCCTGGGGCACCGCACCGTGGCCTGGACCCGGCACCGCACGGCCGCCCGCACCGTCGCCTGCGCCACGGCGGTCGGTGTCTGTGTCGCCGCGTACGCGCTGATCACCGGCCGCTCCCCGGCCGAGGCGGCGCTGTCCGGCCAGGCCACCCTCGCCCAGCTCGCCGCGCACCCGCATGCCTGGTCGGTGGGGGCTCTGGTCGCGCTGGTCGTGTGCAAGGGCCTGGCCTGGGGCATCGCGCTGGGCGCGCTGCGCGGCGGCCCGATCTTTCCGTCCGTGCTGCTGGGCGCGGCGACCGCCCTGGCCTGTTCCGGACTGCCCGGGTTCGGCGCGACCCCGGCCCTCGCCCTCGGCATCTCCGCCGCGGCGGCCGCGGTGACGGGACTGCCCCTGGCCAGCGCGGTCCTGGCGGTGCTGCTGATGGGCCGGGACGCCCACGACCAGACGCCGCTGATCGTCATGGCGTCGGTCGTCGCCTTCGTGGTCGCCCAGCTGGTGCGCCGGACCAAGCCGGAGGCGGGCGGGGCGGCGCCCGGCGGAGCACCGGCGCCGGGAGCGGCACGGTGACCGGCCGCCGGCCCGCGCCCCGCTTCGAGCCCCGGCCGCGCGCCGGCCGCCGTACCGGCTGGGACGCCGTCCGGCCCTGGCTGGTACGGGCCGGGATCGCGGTCGCCGTGGTCGTGGCCTACTTCCTGCTCCCCCTGGACCACCTGGGTCCGCAGCGGCCCGTGCTGAGCTGGACGCTGTTCGCCCTGCTGCTGACCGTCGTGGCCGTACTGCTGCTCCGGCAGATCCGGCACGTCCTCCTGGACCGTCCGGACAGCCGGCCGGGGGTGGTCATCTCGCTGCTGATCGTGCTGTCCGTGCACGTCTTCTCGGCCACGTACTACGCCCTCGCCAAGCAGCCGGGCGAGTTCAGCGGACTGCACACCCGGCTCGACGCGCTGTACTTCACCGTCGTGACGCTCGCGACCGTCGGGTACGGGGACATCACCCCGCGGGGCCAGGCCGCGCGACTGGTGACCGTCCTTCAGATCGTCTACAGCTTCGTCTTCCTCACGGCCGCGGCGACCGCGCTGACCACCCGGCTGCGGGACGTGGTGGTCCGCCGGCCCGAGCGGGGCCGGTCCCGCTGAGGCGGGGTGCCCCGCACCACAGGCGCGGGGAGATCTTCGCCACCCCGGGCGAGGACGGGCGACGGCGGCCGCCGGACCGGCGGGGCCGGGCGTTTCCGCAGCCCCGGGGCCTGCCGGGCGATCCGGCCGGATGCGGGGCGGGCCCGGGGCGTGGTTGTGCGCACCCCTGTGGGAGCACTACTGTCGCCACGCCTTGGTGAACGGGAAATCCGGTGTGATGCCGGTGCGGCCCTCGCCACTGTGAATCGGGAAGTCCGGCTCCGGCCCTGGCGGGCAGCCACTGGATCGCTTGCGATCCGGGAAGGCGGAGCACGGGCGGTGGTACCCGTAAGCCAGGAGACCGGCCAAGGCGCGTCGTCCATCCACGAGGTGCTGGAGAGGGTCTGCTGAGCCATGCACATAGCCGAGGGCTTTCTGCCACCGGCGCACGCGATCGCCTGGGGTGTCGCGTCCGCGCCGTTCGTCGTCCACGGAGTACGGTCACTCACCCGTGAGGTCAGGGAGCATCCGGAGAGCACACTGCTCCTCGGCGCCTCCGGAGCCTTCACGTTCGTCCTGTCGGCCCTGAAACTGCCGTCCGTCACCGGGAGTTGCTCCCATCCGACCGGCACCGGTCTGGGCGCGATCCTGTTCCGGCCGCCGATCATGGCGGTGCTCGGCACCATCACGCTGCTCTTCCAGGCGCTGCTGCTCGCCCACGGCGGGCTGACCACGCTCGGCGCCAACGTCTTCTCGATGGCGATCGTCGGCCCCTGGGCCGGGTACGGCGTCTACCGGCTGCTGCGCCGCTGGGACGTGCCGCTGATGGTCACCGTGTTCTTCGGCGCGTTCGTCGCCGACCTGTCCACGTACTGCGTCACCAGCGTGCAGCTGGCGCTGGCCTTCCCCGACCCGGGCAGCGGATTCCTGGGCGCGCTCGGCAAGTTCGGCTCGATCTTCGCCGTCACGCAGATCCCGCTGGCGGTGAGCGAGGGCCTGCTCACGGTGATCGTGATGCGGCTGCTCGTGCAGTCCAGCAGGGGCGAACTGACGCGGCTGGGCGTGCTGCTGACGAAGACGGCCACCGCGGGCGCCAAGTCCGGGGCGGTGGCCCGATGAGCCGGAACGCGAGGATCAACGCCCTGCTGCTGCTCGCCGTGGCCGCGCTGGCGGTGCTGCCGCTGGCGCTGGGGCTCGGCGACCACAAGGAGGAGCCGTTCGCCGGGTCCGACGCGGAGGCGGAGACGGCGATCACCGAGATCGAGCCGGACTACGAGCCGTGGTTCTCCCCGCTGTACGAACCGCCGTCCGGGGAGGTGGAGTCGGCGCTGTTCGCCCTCCAGGCCGCGCTCGGCGCGGGCGTGCTGGCGTACTACTTCGGCCTGCGCCGGGGCCGTCGGCAGGGCGAGGAGCGGGCGTTGGCGGCTTCCGGGGACGCGACGGCACCGGGGAACACCCCCGAAGGGGACTGAGTGCTGCCGATCGACGCGGCGGCGCACGCCAGTCGGTGGCGCCGCCGCCATCCCGTGGACAAGGCCGTGCTCGGTCTCGGTCTGACCGTGCTCGCGATCTCGCTGCCGCCCTGGCCGGGCGCGGCGCTGGTGCTGGTGGCGGCGCTGACGGTGCTGCTCGGTCCGGCGGGCGTGCCGGGGCGCCGGCTGTGGCGGGCCTACCGGGTGCCGCTGGGCTTCTGCGTGACGGGGGCGCTGCCGCTCCTCGTGCAGGTCGGGGGCCCGGAGGGGTTCCTGTCGGCGGCCGACGGCGGTGCGGTGCGCGCGGGTGAGCTGCTGCTGCGCACCTCGGCGGCCTCGCTGGGGGTGCTGCTGTTCGCGTTCACCACGCCGATGTCCGACCTGCTGCCCCGGCTGGTGCGGGCCGGGGTGCCCGCGCCGGTCGTGGACGTGGCGCTGGTGACGTACCGGATGAGTTTCCTGCTGCTGGACTCCGTGCACCGGATCCGGCAGGCGCAGGCCGCGCGGCTGGGCCACACCACGCGGGCGGCGGCCTGGCGTTCGCTCGGCGGGCTCGGCGCCACCGCGTTCGTACGGGCCTTCGACCGGGCGGCGCGGCTCCAGTCGGGGCTCGCCGGGCGCGGCTACGACGGCACCCTGCGCGTGCTGGTGCCCGAGGCCCGCGTGTCGGTGCCGTTCACGGCGGCGAGCCTCGCGCTCCTCGCGGCGCTGGCCGGCCTCACCCTCGTACTGGAAGGACCCCTGTCGTGAGTGAACCGGTGCGGTCACCGGAACCGGCCGCGGACCCGGCCCCGGACCTGGTCGCCCTGCGGGGCGCGTCGTTCGCCTACGAGGAGGGGCCGGACGTGCTGGCGGGCCTGGACTTCGCGGTGCGCGAGGGGCGGGCGCTGGCGCTGCTCGGCCGCAACGGCAGTGGCAAGACCACGCTGATGCGGCTGCTCAGCGGCGGACTGAGGCCGCGCGCGGGCACGTTGGCGGTCGGCGGGGAGCCGGTGACGTACGACCGCAAGGGGCTGACCCGGCTGCGGACCGCGGTGCAGTTGGTGGTCCAGGACCCGGACGACCAGCTGTTCGCGGCCTCGGTCGGCCAGGACGTGTCCTTCGGGCCGCTGAACCTCGGGCTGCCCGACGCGGAGGTCCGGTCCCGGGTGGCGGAGGCGCTCACCGCCCTGGACATCGCGGCGCTGGCCGACCGGCCCACGCACCTGCTGTCGTACGGGCAGCGCAAGCGGACCGCGATCGCCGGGGCGGTCGCGATGCGGCCCCGGGTGCTGATCCTCGACGAGCCGACCGCGGGGCTCGACCCGGACGGGCAGGAGCGGCTGCTCGCCACCCTGGACCGGCTGCGGGCCGCCGGCACCACCGTGGTGATGGCCACCCACGACGTCGACCTGGCCCTGCGCTGGTCGGACGACGCCGCCCTGCTCACCCCGGACGGTGTCCGCACCGGCCCGACCGCCCCGACGCTGGCCCGCACCGACCTGCTGCGCCGGGCCGGTCTGCGGCTGCCGTGGGGCGTCGCGGCGGCCGGACTGCTGCGGGCGCGGGGGCTGTTGCCCGACTCGGCGCCCGGCCCGCGTACGGCGGAGGAGCTGGCTGCGCTGGCCGACTGACCGGGCGGGGCCGGAGCGGGGTGCGGGCGGTTCAGCTCCCGGACCGGCTGAGTTCGGTGCCCCGGGCTGCCTCTGTCGTGTCGGCCTCGGCCTCGGCCGCCCGCCGGGCCCGGCGGCCGGGCAGGACGGCGAGGACGACGGCCGTGCCGACGGCCATGATGACGCCGCCGACGAGGCTGGTCGTCGAGACGCCGTGGGCGAAGGCCCTGTTCACGGCGTCGGCGAGGGCCTGCGCCTGCTCGGGTCCGGCGGCCGGGTTCGTGGCGAGCCGCTCGGCGACGGCGAGTCCGCCGCCGACCGAGTCCTGGGCGGTGTCGAGGGCGGTGGCCGGAAGCCGGTCGCCGACGAGCCCGGACAGCTCGTCCCGGTAGGAGGTGCCGAGGAGGGAGCCCAGGACGGCGATGCCCAGGGAGCCGCCGAGTTCCAGGGCGGTGTCGTTGGCGCCGCCGCCCACGCCCAGCTCGCTCTCCGGGAAGGAGCCCATGATGGTGTCGGTGGCCGGGGAGACGCTGAGGCCGATGGCGAGGCCGAGCAGCAGCATCGGGGCGAGGAAGTCGGCGTAGGTGGAGCCCTGGTCGATCAGGACGAGCAGGAAGACGCCGACCGTGCCGATCGCCATGCCGGAGCCGACCGTGGCCCGCACGCCGAGCTTCGGGGTCAGCCGCCCGGTCACCGCGGCGCCGACGAACACGGCACCGGCCAGCGGCAGCAGCCGTACGCCGGTCTCCAGCGCGCCGAAGCCGAGCACGAACTGCAGGAACTGCGTGGCGTAGTAGATGGCGCCGTAGGTGCCGAAGAAGAAGAACAGCACCGCGAGCATGGAGCCGCTGAAGGGCCGCAGCAGGAACCTGCGCACGTCCAGCATGGGGTGCGGGTGGCGCAGCTCCCAGGCCACGAAGCCGGTCAGGCCGACGGCGGCGACGACGGCCGCGGTGACGGGACCGGCGCCCCAGCCGAAGTGCGGGCCCTCGATGGTCGCGTAGACCAGGCTGCCGACGGAGACGATGGAGAGCAGCCCGCCGACATAGTCGATGCGGCCCGCGCCGGCCGCCTTCGACGGCGGTACGAGGATCAGGGCGCCGACGACGGCGAGGACCGCGACGGGGACGTTGACCAGGAAGGTCGATCCCCAGGCGTGGTCCTCCAGGAGCCAGCCGGCGACCAGCGGCCCGACGGCGATGGCGAGTCCGGAGGTGGCGGTCCAGGCCGTGATGGCGCGGGCCCGCTCCCCCTTCGGGAAGACCGCCACCAGCAGGGACAGCGTGGCCGGCATGACGACGGCGGCGCCGACGCCCATGACGGCGCGGGCGGCGATGACCAGCCCCGTCTCGTGGACCAGGCTGCCCATCACCGAACCGCCCGCGAAGATCACCAGACCGGTGACCAGGGCGCCGCGGCGGCTGTACTTGTCGCCGATCGCACCGAGCACCAGCATCAGCGCGGCGTACGGGACCGTGTAGCCGTCGATGACCCATTGCAGGTCGCTGCTGCTCAGCCCCAGGTCGGCCGTCATGTCCGGGGCGGCCACGATCAGGGACGTGTTGGCCATGACGACGATCAGCAGAGCCAGGCAGAGCACGAGGAGAGCCCACCAGCGCCGGGCGTAGGGCCCGGGCATCTTCTCGACGGGGGTGGTGGCCAGTAGGGGCATGGGGGCTCCCGGAGACAAGCGAGGGCGAGTTAATTGCCCATGAGTGAGCAGACAGGAGCAGCGTAATTTGTTGCACACGGACGTGCAAATAAGGCGCCCCCCGACCGGGTCGGGGAGCGCCTGTCGAACCGAGAGAGGGGTGGCCTAGTCGACCGGGGCGGACCTGGCGAGCACGGCCGGGCTCACGCCCTCGACCACGGTCCGGGCGCGCCCCTCCGGCACCCCGGCCGCGATGAGGATGGCGACGGCGGCCCGGGTGCCGTCGTCCTCCAGGGCACCCGTGTTGACCTGCTCGAGCAGCGCCACGACCATCGCTTCGAGACCCGCGCTCAGCACGGCGGGCGGCAGATGGGCGGGGAAGACCCCGTCCCGCCGGCCGCGCTCCAGGACGGCGGTGACCTCGGCGCGGGCCGGGGCCAGGATCTCGGCCACGCGCTCGACGCCCAGGTCGTGGCGGGCCAGGGCCAGCAGCATGCGGTAGCGGTCGCCCACGGGCCACATCAGCAGCGTGAAGTGGGCGAGCGCCCGGTCGGCCGGTTCGTCGGGGCCCACCGCGTCGGCCATCGCGTCCCGCAGCGCCTCGGACGCCTCCTCGGCGAGGGCCTCCAGGAGCGCAGCACGCCCCGGGAAGTGGCCGAAAAGGGTACGCCGTACGACACCGGCGGCCCGGGCCAGCTCCTCCAGCGTGGTGTCCGGGTTCCGCCCCAGCTCCCGGCGGGCGGTGGCCAGGATGCGCGCCCGGTTCGACCGCGCGTTGCGGCGCTGCGGCTCACGGGCGACGGGCTTGGTCACGGGAACCTCGGGGCGGGACGATGCGGGGGGGCGCGGGGCGGGCGGCGTGGACGTGGTCGTACATTCTGGCACGGGGGCACTTCCCGGCAGGACACCGAGAAGAACACCGGAAAGAACACTGGAAAGAACATCGAGAAGGACGAGGTCTGCGCGATGGACACGACGTCGGCGGCCGTGGCAGGTGCCGTCACCTTCCTCTGGCTCGGCATGGTACTGGCGATCTCCTTCCTGGAGGCTCCGCTGAAGTTCCGGGCCCCCGGCGTGACGATCCCGATCGGGCTCGGCATCGGCCGCATGGTCTTCCGCGCCCTGAACCTCGCCGAGGCCGCCCTCGCCGTCACCGTGGCCGTCGCGGTCGCCACCGGCGGCCCCTCGGCGACGGTCGTGGCGCTCACCGCCGTCGCGGTGGCCGTGCTGGCCGTGCAGCTCGGCGCCGTACGCCCCCGCCTGAACCGGCGCTCCGACGCGGTGCTCGCGGGCGAGGACCCGGCTGAGAACCGCTCCGGCGCGCACCTCTACTACGTCGCGTTGGAGATCGTGAAGGTCCTCGCCCTGCTCGCCCTGGGCTGCACCGTCCTGGCGGCGTGAAGGGGCCCTGCCGCCCCCGGCGAGGGGCGGCAGGGCCGGTGGGGCGTCAAGCCGCTCCGGTTGGCATCACTCCAGTCCGTTGTCCAGCGCGGTCATGAGCCGGCCGTCGGCGGTGTCGCCGGACATCTCCCAGACGAAGCCGCCCAGCAGTCCCTTGGACTTGACCCAGTCGGTCTTCTTTCCGATCGACCAGGTGTCGTCGAAGGACCACCACTGGCCGCCCGGACCGGTGTAGCCGAACGTGGACACCGACTCCTCGTCGTGGTGGACGGTCATGGACGGGTAGCTGCCGATCAGGTTGCTGTAGCCGCGGACCCCGGCCTCGGCGGGGAACTGGCCGGGCGCCGCGCCGTTCGCGTCCTGCCACTCACCGGCCGCGCCGCCCTCGCCGACGCCCTGCCAGCCGCGCCCGTAGAACGGGAAGCCGACCGTCAGCTTGCGCGGGTTGACCCCGGCGTCGAGATACGTCTGGATCGCGTTCTCGATGCTGAAGTGGAAGGGGTAAGGGTCCTCCGCGTCCGCGTAGAGGTTGGACGCGTGCCCGGTGCGGTTGGGCTCCCAGGAGTTGTCGCTGCCCGAGCCGTGGAAGTCGTACCCCTGCACGTTGGCGTAGTCGAGGGAGTCGAAGATCCTGGTCAGGTCCCAGCCGGCCTCGATCTTCGCCGGGTCGGCCGGGGTGAACGCGGTGAGCAGCCGGTGCTCGCCGCCGAGCGCGTCGAGCTGCCCCCGGAACTCGGCGAGCAGGGCGGTCAGGTTGTCCTTGTCCTGGGCGCCGTAGTGGTTGCCCGGGTGGCCTTCGGAGCCGGGCCACTCCCAGTCGATGTCGATGCCGTCGAAGATGCCGGCCGCGGTGCCGGGACCGCCGGCGCCGTTGTAGACGGGCAGGTTGCCCTTGATCCACACGTCGATGCAGGACTCGACGAACTTCTTCCGGGACTCCGGCGTCGCGGCGGCGTCCGAGAAGAACTTCGAGTAAGTCCAGCCGCCGAGCGACACGACGACCTTGAGGTGCGGGTACTTGGCCTTGAGCTTCTTCAGCTGGTTGAGGTTGCCGCGCAGCTTGCCCCAGCCGTCGTCGGCGACCCCGTCGACGGACTGGGCGGCGGACATGGGCCGCGCGTAGTCGGCGTCCGCGTCACCGGCGCCGGTGCCCTCGTCGGGGTCCTGCGGATTGCCGGAGGTGCCCTTGGTGACGCCCGCCTGGCAGGTGAGGTTGGTCGGGTCGAGGTTCTCGAAGGCGTAGTTGATGACGTCGAGCTGCTTCGCGGCACCGGAGGTGTCGAGGTTCTTCACGAAGTACTGGCGTCCGTAGATGCCCCACTGCACGAAGTACCCGACCTTGAGCTGCTTGCCCTCGCCGGCCATGTCGTCGGTGGTCACCCGCACCGCCTCGGAGGCCGCAGAGGAGTTGTCGGCGGTGTCCCGGGCCCTGACGGTGAAGGTGTAGGCGGTGGCCGGGGAGAGGCCGTCCACGGTGGCGGTCGTGGTGTCCGCGCCGACGGTCCCGACGAGGGTGCCGCCGCGGTAGACGTCGTAGGCGGCCACGGCCACGTTGTCGGTGGCCCCGTCCCAGGCCAGGTCGACGCTGTAGGCGGTCTTGCCGGTGGAGCGCGCGTTGCCCGGCGCGGTCGGCGGCGTCGGGTCGGTCGACGGGTCCACCGTCTCGACGGCGAGCGGGGCACTGGCCGGTCCGACGTTGCCGCGCTTGTCGGTGGCCCGGACGGTGAAGGTGTAACGCGTCGCCGGGGTCAGGTCGGTGACGGTCGCGGAGGTACCGCTGGTGGTGGCGACCGTCTCGGTGCCCTCCAGCACCTCGTAGGCGGTGACGGGGTGGTCACCCGGCTTGGCCGCGGCCCACGTCAGCGCGACCGTGTGCGCGGTGACCGCGGTCGCCTCCGGTGCGCCGGGGGCGGCCGGCGGCACGTCGGGACTGCCGTCGCACTTGTCGCCGTTGACGGTGCAGCCCGTCGGGGTGCCGACCGGGCCGGTGGCCGAGAACTGGTAGCTGTAGGGCTCGGTGGTGCCGCCGGCCGGGACCCTGCCGTTGTAGTAGGCGTTCTTGACGGTCACGTGGCTGCCGGTGACCGTGGCCTCGCCGTAGAGGTGCCCGCTCACGGACACGCCGGGCGGCAGGTCGAACTCCAGGGTCCAGCCGTCGGAGGCGGCCGTGCCGTTGTTGTGGACGACGTACTTGCCCGTCCATCCTGACCCGTTGCTCTGGGAGGTGAAGCTCGCCGTCAGTGTCCCGGCCGCCTGCGCGGGCGTCGCGAGCGCGGTGAGTGCCGCGAGCGGCAGCAGCAGTGCGGTCAGCAGGACGACGATGCGCGATCGAGTACCGGTCGGTGGTCTGCGCCTGTGGTACATGGCTCTCCCTGTGGTGGTGGGGTGGTACAGGGGTGAGATGAACCGTGCACGTGAGGGAGTTGAGCGCCCACAACCTAGATGGTCTGGACCAATGCGTCAACGGTGCGGTCGGGACTGATCCGCGCGAGCCACCCCGCGCCCCCCGTGTCACCCCGCCACCCATACGCCCGCACGTGCCGCGGTGCCCACCGCGCGCGCCGCGCGGTCGGCGTCGGCCTCGGTGAGGGGGCGGCCGGTATTGAGCAGCGCGTAGTAGAGCGGGGCGGAGACGGCCGCCACGACGCCGTGCGGGTCGGTGCCGTCGGGGACTTCACCCCGCGCGACGGCGTCCCGTACGCAGCCGGCCCACTCCTCGACACGTACGGCGTAGAAGCGGTGCAGGGCCCCGGCCGCCTGCTCGTTGCAGAGCGAGGCCGCGATCAGCGCCTTGAAGAGGCGCCCTTGACGAGGGTCGTTGAGCGTCTTGACGACAAGGCGCGCGTTCGCCCGGAGGTCCTCCTCCAGTGTTCCCGTGTCGGCGCGGGACAGGGACTGTTCCGCCATGTCGGCGAGCAGGTCGGCGGCGAGGCCCCCCGGGCTCCCCCAGCGGCGGTAGACGGTCGTCTTGCCGACGCCGGCCCGGCGGGCGATCTCGCCCAGGTCGAGCATGTCGAAGCCCTCGGTGGCGAGCGTGTCGCCCGCCGCCTGGAGGACGGCCTCGCGGACACGGGCGGTACGGCCTCCTGGGCGCCGGGTTCCCGGGGCGGCTGAGTCCGGCATGACGACTACCTCTCCTCACTCACGACGCGCGCTTCTCACCAGCGGCAACAGAGACCCACCTTATCGGAACCGCGGTTCCTTTACCGCTCCGACCCGTGCTACGTTCTCCGCCGTAACGGAACCATGGACCCATTAGTGAGCATGGGAAGGGAACGTCATGCCCCCCGCCACCACCGTCGCCGCCGACCGCGAGAGCGAACCGCAACGGCTCACCGGCCGGTCGAAGCTGGTCCTCGGAGTCCTGCTGGTCGCCCAGTTCATGCTGGCCGTCGACTTCTCGATCCTGAACGTCGCGCTGCCCGCGATCGGCGACGGACTCGGCTTCTCCCTCGCCGACCTGCAATGGGTCGCCACCTCGTTCGCGCTGTCGGCCGCGGGCTTCACGCTCTTCTTCGGCCGCATCGGCGATCTGATCGGCCGCAAGCGGATCTTCATCGGCAGCCTCGGACTGCTGGGCGTCGCCTCGCTGGCCGGGGGCCTCGCCACCAGCCCCGAGGTACTGCTCGCCGCCCGCGTCGCCCAGGGTCTGGCCACCGCCGCCGCCACCCCGGCGGGCCTGTCCCTGCTGACGACCTCGTTCGCCGAGGGCCCCCTGCGGCAGAAGGCACTCGGCATCAACGGCGCGCTGATGTCGGCCGGTTTCACCACCGGCGCGATCCTCGGCGGTGTCCTGACCGACCTGCTCTCCTGGCGCTGGGCGTTCTTCGTCAACGTGCCCGTCGCGCTCGCCGTCGTGCTCGTCGCCCCGGCCGTCATCAAGGAGTCCCGGCCCGCCGGCCGACCCCGCCTCGACCTGCCGGGCGCGCTCACGGTCACCCTCGGTCTGCTCGGTCTCGTCCACGGCACGACCCAGGCGGGCGAGCACGGCTGGACCCACCCGCACGCGCTGACCGGACTGGCCGCGGGCGTGCTCCTCCTCGCCGTGTTCGTCCTGGTCGAGCGCAGGGTGGCCGCTCCGCTGGTCCCGCTCGGGACGCTGCGGCGCCGCACCGTGGCCTGGGGCAACCTGCTGGGGCTGCTCGCGTTCGTCACCGAGACCTCGCTGGTCTACCTGCTCACCCTGTACCTCCAGAAGACCCTGGGCTTCTCCCCTCTCGCGGCCGGCGTCACCTTCGGCGTCCTCGGCGCGGGCACCGTCGTCGGGGGGCTGCTCGCCCCCAGGCTGCTCTCCAGGACGTCCACGGTGACCGTCCTGGTCGGCGGCGGTCTCGTCCAGGCGGTCTTCACCGCGGCGCTGCTCCTCCTCGGTACGACGACCGGGGCGTCCCTCGCCCTGCTGCTGCCGGCCACCTTCTTCGGCGGGGTCGGCAACATGCTCGTCATCGTCGGATTCATGGTCACGGCCACCAGCGGACTGCCGGACGCCGAACAGGGCCTGGCCACCGGCCTGGCGTCGATGTCCCAGCAGGTCGGCATCACACTGGGGACGCCCCTCATGTCCGCCGTCGTCACCACCGGCACCGCGGGCGCGACCACCGCCTCCGCCATCCACCAGGGCGTCACCACGGCCATCGCCGTCAACGCTGCCCTGGTCCTCCTCGGCGTGGCCGTCGCCGCGCTCTTCCTGCGGGACCGCTCCGGCGCGGTCCAGCCGGTGGACGCGCCTCGGCCCGCACCGTCCCGCCCTATCGGCCGCTGAGCGCGCGCAGCCGTTCGTTGCGCCGCTCCAGGGCCTCGCCCGTGGCCGGGAACAGCGTGCCGCCGCCCCCGCCGACCCGGTCCTGTGTGCGGGTCACGAGGTCACGCGCTGCGCGCTCGTACGCGGCGAAGCCCGCCCCGTGGTCCCCGTCGGCCAGGGCACCGGCGAGGTGGTGCGCGCCGACGAGGGCGAGGCTGGTGCCCTGGCCCGTGAGGAACGAGGGTGCGTGCGCGGCGTCGCCCACCAGCGCGACCCGGCCGCTGGACCAGCGGGGCATGCGGATCTGGCTCACCGCGTCGAAGAACACGTCGTCCGCGTCGTCCAGGGCCCTCAGGATGTCCGGCACCTTCCAGCCGGCGTCGGCGAACACCTCGGCGACCAGGTGCCGTTGGGCCCGCGGGTCGCCGAAGGCGTCGTGGGGCGGTTCGGGCCGGGCGAAGTTCAGGAACGCGTGGACCTCGTCGTCGTCCCCCACGGCGTAGAGCGCGGCGGTCCTGCCCGGGGTGTTCCACATGACCGTCTCGTGGGACAGGCCGAGGGTGTTGGGCATGGTGAACACGGCGAAGCAGTGGCCGAGGTACCGGCGGAACCGCTCCTCCGGGCCGAACACCGTCTCCCGGGTGCGCGAGTGCATGCCGTCCGCGCCGAAGACGAGGTCGAAGGTACGGCTGCCGCCGCCGCGGAAGGTGACGTCGACGCCGTGCCCGGACTGGTGGAGGGTGTCGACGGAGTCGTCGAACAGGAACTCCACGTCGTCCCGGACGGCCGTGTACAGCGCGTCGGTCAGGTCGCCGCGCCGTATCTCCAGGTCCCGCCCCGTGGCGCCGCCGGTGACGGCGTGCGGGTGGAGCGAGGCGACCTCGCTGCCGTCCTCGTGGAGGAAGGTGAGGCGGCGCAGGTCGATGTGCGCGTCACGGAGTCGCGGCAGAATCCCCATGCGCTCCACCACGTCGAGTGCGGTGCCGCGTACGTCGACGGGGTAGCCGCCGCTGCGGATCGTGCGGGCCTTCTCGACCACGGTGACCTCGTATCCGTGGCGGTTGAGCCAGTAGGCCAGGGCGGGACCGGCGACGCTGGCCCCGGAGACGAGGGCCGTGGGCCTGGGCGTGGGCGCGGTGCGGGTCATGCGGTGACTCCCTTGCGGAGGGTGCGGGTGACGAGCAGGGCCAGCGACGTGACGACGCCGGCGACGACGAATCCGGTGACGTAGGCCGATTCGGCGGCGACGTCCGAGCCGGAGGGTGTGGCGGCGGTGAGCAGCGCGCCGCCGAGCTGGCCGCCGACGGCGTAGCCGAGGACCCGGCTCACCAGGATCAGGCTGGTGGCGATGCCGGTGTCGTTCCGGTCGACGGCGGTGGCGGTGCTGGTCATCATCGCCGTGACGCACAGCCCGTTGGCCAGCGCGATCAGCGCCTTGCCGACGACGAGGTGCCAGACCTCGGTGTGCACGGCCGCCAGGACGACCAGGGAGACGGCCATCGTGACGACGCCGGTGGTGACGACGGCCCGGGAGCCGAAACGCCGGTCCCCCATGCCGCCGAGCGGTCCGGCCAGCGTCGCGGCGACGGCGCCGGGCAGCAGGAAGAGGCCGATCTCGGTGGCGCTCGCCCCGAAGCCGTAGCCGTCGCCGCGCTCGTCGAGGAGCTGGGGGACGAGGTACACGGCCATCGCGGTGCCCAGGCAGATCACGAAGGTCAGCACGCAGGCCTTCCAGATCGCGGGCCGTGCCAGCATGCGCAGGTCGATCATGGGCGAGGCGGCGCGCCGTTCCACCCGTACCCAGCCGGTGACGAACGCGGCCAGCGCCAGCACGAGGGCGGCGAGCACGAGCGGCTGCGAGGCCGCCTCGGGTGCCAGCGCGAGGACGAGCATGAGCGTGACCAGCATGCCGCTCAGGAGCAGCAGGCCGGGCCAGTCGATCCCGGCGCCGTCGGTCCGGCCCGGCGGGTCGGCCGGCATCAGCCGGTGCACGAGCAGCGTGGTCGCGACGACCGCCATCGTAGGCAGGGCGAACATCCAGTGCCGGGAGAGCTGTTCGGCCACCGGCCCGGCCGACAGCATGCCGACCATGCCGCCCCCGACGAAGAGGCCGCTGACCACGCCGATGGCCACCTTGGACTCGCCCGCGGGGAGGTGTTTGCGGACCACGATGAACGACAGGGGCAGCGCCCCGACCATCGCGCCCTGGAGTACCTGGCCGAGCAGCAGGACGGGCAGGTTCGGGGCGAGGGCGGACACCGTGCCGCCGGCCGAGACCACCGCCATCAGCAGGATCAGGACCCGCTTCCCGCCGTAGCGGTCCCCGAACTTGCCCGCCAGCGGGGTGACGAGCGCGCCGGTGATGAGGAGGACGATGCTGAGCAGCGCCCCCTCGGACTGGCTCATGTCCAGTTCGCGTTCCAGGAGCGGGATGGTGGGCGACACCACCGACTCCAGGGCGCCGGTGGACAGCGCCAGCAGGCCGAGCGCCCCGACCGCGGCCTTCCCGATGCGGGCCGGTGGCGCGAGAGTGGGCGTGGTCGCGTTGGTGGTCATGGGCGCCCGGCCGCGGTCGCGCCGGCCGGCGCACCGGTGTCGTGCTCTTCCTGTCGGGTCGTCATCTCTGCCTCCTTGTCCGTGCGGGCCCCGTCCGCGGGCGGTACGGCGGTCCCTGGGCGACGGGAGGCAGAGTGCGGTGACGCCCGTGCGCCGGGCGTCATACCGGGGAGCCAAGGTGGGGGTGCTACCGGGGTAGGGGGTGGGGGCGGTGACCGGGCCGGCCGGTCAGAGCCGGGTGCCGATCCGCAGGAGGGCCTGGAGCAGCGGCACGGCGGGGACCGCCGGGGAGACCACCTGGGAGCCGAAGTGGACGGCGACCATGTCGAGTCCGGGCGAGACGAGCAGCCGCTGGCCGTGGATGCCGCTGGCCAGGTAGGAGCCGTAGGGGTCGTTGGGGATCCACCACAGGTCGTGGTAGGAGAGCGTGGCCGGGGAGTCTCTCGGCGCGGCGGGGAACCGCACCCGGCGGGGGTAGCCGTCGGGGACACCGACGGCGATGGTCGTCGCCACCTCCTCGGGCACCACCTGCCGGTCGCCCACCGCCCCGCCGCGGCGCAGCATCTCTCCGAGGCGGGCGACGTCGCGTGCCGTGGCGCTGAAGCCGCCGCAGGCCGCCTCGACGCCCTCGCCGTCGAGGATGTAGTAGGCGTCCTCCTCGGCGCCGATCTTCGACCAGATCAGCTCGCTGAGCAGGGCGGAGGTGGTGAGTCCGGTGACCCGGCGCAGAACCTCGGCGAGCGCCTCGACGTTGCCGTTCTCGTAGCGGAACCCGGTGCCCGGCCGGCCGGTGGCGCGGGCGGTCAGCAGGTGTTCGCGGATGGTGGTGGGCCCGGTGTAGCCGAACGGCCGCAGCTGCGGGGCGATGACGGCGTGGTACCGCTGGGCCTCCATCGCCTTGTCGAAGGGCCGGCCCGCGTAGGCGACCTCGGTGCCCATGTGCAGCAGGTCCTGGACGGTGGCGTCGCCGAAGGCGGTCCCCGCGAGGTCGGGGACGTAGCCGTGGACGGGGGCCGACCGGTCCAGGAGACCCTGGTGGGCCAGGGTCGCCGCCATCAGTCCGACGTACGACTTGGCCGCCGAGGCGTTGAAGTGCGGGGTGTGCGCCCGGGTGCCGTGCCGGTACGTCTCGTGGACGACCGCGCCCCGGTGCAGCACCAGGAGCGCGTCCGTCTCGGCCGCGGCGAACAGGTCCTCCAGCGTGGTGGTGCCGCCGCCCGGCTCGGTGTCGGGCGCGTGCAGGTCGACGGGGCGCTCGGGCAGGGCACGGGCGGGCTCCGCGCCGCGCCACACGCGGCGGCTGGGGGCCAGTTCACGGCCGGCGGACGTGAAGCGGCGGATCCAGGCGGGGTCCGTGTAGCCGCGGGTCCATCGGAGATCACCCAGCCGCGTCGTGCCGTTCATGGACAACTCCCCCACTCCAGGGTCTTGAACAATGACGCCACTAACGTACAACCTGTTCGACATCGGGGGACAGAGTCCCTCCTCCAGAACCGCAGGAGAGCCCCATGGTCGAACCGTCCACGCCCGCGCCGCCGCGTGAGCCCGTCACGGCACCCCCGCGCCGCCCGGCGTTCGACCGCCGACGGGCCTGGCTGATCACCGCGATGATCGTCGCGTTCATGTTGATCAACTACGCGGACAAGTCCGTCCTGGGCCTGGCGGCCGTGCCGATCATGGACGAACCGGGGATCAGCAACAGCACGTACGGGATGATCTCCAGCTCGTTCGCCCTGCTGTTCAGCCTGTCCGGGCTGGTCGTCGGCTTCGTGTCGGCGCGCGTCTCCAGCCGGGTCCTGCTGTTCACGATGGCCGCCGTCTGGGCCGTCGCCCAACTGCCGGTGCTGTTCGCGGCGTCGGTGCCCGCGCTGGTGGCGGGGCGGGTGCTGCTCGGCGCGGCGGAGGGCCCGGCGGCCTCGATGTCGATGCACGCCCTGTACAAGTGGTTCCCCGCGAACCTGCGCGGCCTGCCGTCGGCACTGCAGATCAGCGGTGCGGCGCTGGGCACGCTGTTCGCGGCGCCGGTCGTGACCTGGCTGATCACCGCCTTCGGCTGGCGCTCCGCCTTCGTGGTGCTCGCGGTGACGAGCGCGGTGTGGAGCCTGGTCTGGTGGAAGGTGGGGCACGACGGCCCTTACGGCGAGGACCGCGCGCCGGGCCCCGGCACCCGGGCACCGCGCGACCACGCCTCCGCTCCGCGCGACCACGCCCCCGCTCCGCACGACCGCGACGGCACCCTGGCTCCGGCTCCGGCTCCGGCTCCGGCTCCGGCCTCAGCCCCGGCCCCGGCACCGCCGGAGCGGCTGCCGTACCGGCGGCTGCTGCTGAACGGCACGGTGCTCGGCAGCATCGCCGGGGCGTTCGGCGCTTCCTGGGCGCTGGCGTTGAGCCACGCCTGGCTGCCCGTCTACCTGCGCACCCGGCTCGAACTGACGCCGGGCGGCGCCGCCGCCGTGATCAGCGCGATCTCCGCGTTCAGCCTGGTGCTGCTGCTGTCGGTGCCACCGCTGGTGGACCGGCTGCGCCGCCGAGGCCGCTCCGCCCGCTGGACGAGCGGCGCCCCGCAGGGGATCGCGGTGCTCCTGGCGGCCCTGGCCATGGCCGCCCTTCCGTTCGTCGACGGCCCGGCGCCCCATCTCGTCCTGCTCGGCCTGGCGTTCGGCGGCCACGCCATCGTCTTCCCGCTGCACTACATGACCGCGTCCGCCGTCGTCCCGCCGGTGCAGCGCGGGGCGGTGTTCGGCGTCGTCGCGGCGACCGGCACCCTCCCGGGCCTCGTCGCCCCGTATGTCACCGGGCACCTGCTGGACTCCGCCGACTCCCCCGGCGCCGGCTACGCCCACGCCTTCCTGCTGTCCGCCGCCGTCATGCTGGTCTGCGGGCTCCTCGCCCTGGCCGCCATCCGGCCGGAGCGCGACGCGCGGCGCCCCAACCCGGCTCCTCAGACGGAGGGTTCGAAGCCGCTGGCCCAGTAGCGTCCGCGCATCGCCAGGTCGAGCAGCATCCGCACGACCTCCTCGGCGGGCAGGGACGGCGTCTCCTGCTCCACCCACCAGCGCAGCACGCCGAGCTGCTCGCCCACCCACACCCGGGCGAGCAGCTCGGGGTCGATGCGCGGCTCCACGGCGTTGCGCTCCGCTCGGGCGCCGAACTCCTCGGCCGTCGCGCGTGCGCAGGCGTCGGAGAACATCTGGAGCGGCTTGCCGTCGCCCTCGCCGCGCAGCACGATCCGGTACAGGTCGCGCTCCTCGCGCGCGTGCCGCAGCATCTCCAGGACCGGCTTGCCGGTGAAGCCGACCGCGCTGTCGGCGACCGCGGGGGCCAGCCGCTCGGAGAGCCCGGCCAGCAGGTCGGCCGTCACGCGGGCGAACAGGTCCTCCTTGTCCCGGAAGTGGGCGTAGAAGGTGGCGCGGGCCACGTCCGCCCGCTCGGTGATGTCCTCCACCGTCAGCGCGGTGAAGCCGCGCTCCAGGACCAGTTCGATCAGGGCCGCCCCCAGGGCACGGCGTGACCGCCTCGTCCGTCTGTCCTCGGCCATGAGCCCCTCCTCGATCGTCCGGCCCGGTGCGGTGCGGTGCCCAGTGTAGGAGACTCTTGACACTCCAGAAGTTATTGAACACTCTGTATGTAAACAGCCTCATTGTTAAATTCCTGAGGTCTCGCAGCACCTCAACACAGAGGCCCAGAAGCCCAGAAGTCTCCGTCTTCGTTCACGGAAGCAGGCCCCATGAATCTCGGCACCTACCTGACCCGCAGTGCCCGCTACTGGCCCGAATCCCCGGCCCTCGTCTGCGGCGACCGTTCCTGGACCTTCGCGGAACTGGACCGTGCGACCGACCGCCTGGCCTCCGCCCTCGCCGCCCGCGGCCTGCGCCCCGGCGACGCGGTGGCCTCGCTCGCCTGGAACCGCGGCGAGCTGGTGGAGGTGGAGTTCGCCCTGTACAAGGCCGGGTTGACCCGCGCGCCGATCAACGCACGCCTCGGCCGGGGCGAGGTGGAGCACATCCTGCGCTACGCCCCGGTCCGCGCCCTGATCTTCGACGCGGCCCACCGCGAGGACGCCCTCGCCGCCATCGCCGCGTCCGGCACCGGCTGCCTGCCCGTACCGCTGGACGCACCGGCGGACCAGGACCCGGACGAGATCCCGTACCCGGCCCTCCTCCAGGAGGGCGACGACGTGGGGGGCCCGGTGGAGGTGGACGAGGACACGCCCTGCGTCCTGAACTTCACCTCCGGGTCCACCGGGGCCCTGAAGGCCGCCGTGCAGACCGTCGGCAACCGGCTCGCCAACATGCGCAAGCTGCTGATGTCCGACGAGTCCCGCCCCCGCCCCGGCACCCGCTACCTCGCCTGCGGCCCCATCACCCACGCCACCGGAATGGGCCTGCTGGCGGGCGTCTTCGGCGGCTCGACGACGTACGTCCTGCCGGCCTGGAGTCCGAAGGCCTTCCTGGAGACGGTCGAGCGGGAACGCATCACCGCCACCTTCCTCGTGCCGGCCATGGTGAACACGGTCCTCGCCCACCCCGGGGCCGGCGGCCACGACCTCTCCTCCCTCACCAGCGTGCGCGTCGGCGGCGCGCCCATCTCCCCGCGACGCCTGCGCGACGCGGTCGAGTTCTTCGGCCCCGTTCTCGCCCAGGGCTACGGCCTCGGCGAGACCACCAGCGTGGTCGCGGGCCTGAGCGGCGCGGAGATCGCGCATGCCGTGAAGGAGGACGCGGAGCTGCTCCAGTCGTGCGGCCGGGCGATGTACGACACCGAGCTGCGCGTCGTCGACGAGGCGGGCCGGGAGCTGGCCCCGCGCGAGGTCGGCGAGGTCATCGTGCGCGGACCCGACTGCGTACGGGAGTACTGGCGGGAGCCGGAGCTGTCGGCCGAGACGTTCCGCGACGGCTGGGTGCACACCGGCGACCTGGCGTGGATGCGGGAGGACGGCTATCTCTTCCTCGTCGACCGCAAGAAGGACATGATCATCTCGGGCGGCTTCAACATCTACTGCACCGAGGTCGAGGCCGCCCTCTACGAGCACCCCGCCGTCCAGGAGGCGTGTGTCGTCGGCGTCCCGGACGAGCAGTGGGGCGAGGCCGTCAAGGCCGTCGTGGTCCGCCGGGCCGGGTCCGGGGCCACCGCGGACGAGCTGATCGCCTTCTGCGCCGACCGCCTGGACCGCTTCAAGAAGCCGCGCTCCGTCGAGTTCACGGCCTCGCTCCCCCACAACCGCAACGGCAAGCTCGACCGCAAGGCCGTCCGCGAACCGTACTGGGCCGACACCGCCCTCCGCGTCAACTGATCCGCACCTCCCCTGGAGTTCCGCAGTGACCTTCTCCCTGCACCCCACCCACGACGACCCGCGCACCGCCGAACTGGTCGAGCGCCTGCGCGACTACCTGGACGGCGAGCTGGCCGACTACGAGCGCGACCGCGGCATCACCCGCGCCACCCGCCTCACCCGCGCCGACCTCGAACCGGTCTGGCGGCGCAGCCGCGAACTGGGGTTCTACGGCATCCACCTGCCCGAGGAGTACGGCGGCCAGGCCCTCACGTACACCCAACTGGCCGCCCTCAAGGAGGAGGTGGGCGCGTCCGGACGCGTCCTGTCCCACTGTGTGCTGGGCGACATGGGCGGGCCGCTGCGCGCCGGCGACATCCTCAAGCACGCCACCGCGTACCAGCTGGACACCTACCTGCGGCCACTGATCCGCGGCGAACGGGCCTGCTGCTTCTCCCTCACCGAGACCGACGCGGGGTCCGACGTCCGCTCCATGCGCACCGTCGCCGTGCGCGACACCGACGGCGACCGCGACGGCTACCGGCTGACCGGGCACAAGGTGTTCTCCTCCGCCGGCCCTTTCGCCGACTTCGCGATCGTCGTCGCCCGGATGGCCGGGACCGGCGAGCAGGAGGGCGACAAGCCCCGCTTCTCCGCCTTCCTCGTGGATCTCGACAGCCCCGGCTGCCGCGTCGAGGACGGCGCGACGCCGATGTCCGGCGAGCACATCGAGAGCGACGTCGTCCTCGACGACTGCTACGTCCCCGCCGCGAACCTGCTGGGCGAGGAGGGCGCGGGCATGCGCATCGCGCTGGGCCGCGTCACCACCAACCGCCTGCTGCACTGCCCCACCGTGCTGGGCGCCACCCGCCGCGCCCTCCGGCTCACCCTGGACCGGACCCGCACCCGCCAGGTCTCCGGCCGGCCCCTGCTCATGCTCCAGGCCATCCAGCACAAGGTCGCCGACATGGCCACCGAGCTGTACGCCGCGCGCTCCATGACCTACGCCGCGCTCGCCGCCCTCGACCAGGGCCGGGAGGTCCCCGCCGAGGCGTTCATGTGCAAGCTGTTCGTCGGCGAGGCCGCCTTCCGCATCCTCGACCAGGCCGTGCAGATCCACGGCAAGGAGGGGCTCACGCAGGGCAACGAGGTGGAGTACCTGTTCCGCAAGATCCGCATGTTCCGCGTGCTGACCGGAACCTCCGAGATCCAGCGCAACGGCATCGCCAAGCTCCTCGCCTTCCAGCACTGAACCCGCCCGTCCGGTCCGACCGAAGTCCAAGGGCGCCGCCGCCCCGCACCGAGGGACGACTCGAACCCGCGGCCGAGAGGGAGCCCGTCACGGTCGGCGTGACCATGAAGGACGGGTTCGGCCCGGTGTCACCGCGCCCCGGTCGGCCGCATCGCGGGACCCGTCGGAGGACCCACTCCCGTCGGAACTGACGGCGAGGCTGGTGACCAACCGGTATCGGTGGTGCGCATGAGCCAGGACGGGCCCCTGAAGACCATCGGTTCGAAGCCTTCGACGCGGCGCTCACGGCCGTCGCCATCACGCACGGACCGAGCACCGGATCGCCTGCACCAACGCGCCCGCCGAGGAACGCCGACGCGCCTTGCTGCGGTACGCCAGTCTGGTCACCCTCCTGGCAACGGTCCCCGCCGACGGCGACGACGTGGCCGTCGTGGCACTGCGAGCCCCCGCACCCTGCGAGAGGCCTGTCGCCACCGAGCGAGTCCAGCCTCCGCACGGGCCGAGGGCTCGGCCGACATGACCACCGCGCCCGGGCGCGGTGGGAGGCACCCCGGCCGAGGCGGCCGGCCGGGGTGCCTCCCACCATGGACGACGCGGGTCAGCGCCGCAGGGTGAGGACGCCCGGCCGCCACGGCAGCCGGTTGTACTCGCCGCCCGCCGCGGGGTCCTTGCCCTGGTAGAGGAACTGCAGGTCGCAGGGGTCGATGGTCATCGTCTGGTCGGGGTTGTCGCGGACCAGGTCACCGTGGCTGATGTCGTTGGTCCAGGTGGCGCCGCTGTTGGCCCTGCCCGCGAAGGGGTTGCTCTCGCCGGCGGCCTGCGGGGTCCACGAGCCGTTCAGACTCGATGCCGTGAAGGAGCGGAAGTAGCGCCCGTTCGCACCCATCGCCTCGACGATCATGAGGTACTGGCTCTGGCCCTTGACCTTGTAGACCTGTACGCCCTCGAACAGGTTGGCCTTAGTGTCGCTCATGATCGTCGTGTACGACGAGCCGAAGTTGCCCGGGAAGTTCCCGATCGGCATGCTCGCCCGGTAGATCTTGCCGTTGTCACCGGCGAAGAACAGGTACATGTTCTGGCCGTCGGCGATCAGCGTCTGGTCGATCGGCCCGGTGTCGGAGCCGGAGATGCTCCCGGTGAACAGCGGCTGCGGCGCGGACCAGCCGTTGGGGTTGGTGGGGTCGCTCGACGTGCGGTAGATGAAGGGCCACGCACCCCACTGGTACGCCAGCACCCAGATGTTCTTGGGCGCGAAGTAGAACAGCGTGGGCGCCACCGCGGCCTGGCTCATCCCGGTCTGGCCGGTCGACGCCATGTCCGACCAGTTCGTGAAGGGACTGAACATCATCGAGCCGTACGACGACCCCGACACGTTCGACGCGTAGACCAGGTGCCTGCCGTTGTGCGTCACGGTGGTGAAGTCCTTCACCGCGGCCCATCCGTTCGCCGGCTGGGCCAGGACCCCCGTCGAGGACCACCGGTACGTCGACGGGAGGGCGCACGTGCCGTCCGTCGGCGGCGTCCCGGTCAGACCGGTCCACTTCTGGTTGCTGCCGCCGTTGCACGTCCACAGCTGCACCGCCGCGCCGTTGGCCGTGCCGTTGTCCTTCACGTCCAGGCACAGCCCGGACTCCACGCCGACGACCGTGCCGTCGGAGTTCACCCGCCACTGCTGGTTCGCACCGCCGGAGCAGCTCCAGATCTGTACCCGGGTACCGGCCGTGGCGGCGTGGTCCGGGACGTCCAGGCACTTGTTGCCGTACACGGTCAACTGGCTGGAATCCGTCAGCGTCCACTGCTGGTTGGTCCCGCCCCAGCAGTCGTAGATCTGCAGGTACGTGCCGTTGGTCTGCTCGGCGCCCACCACGTCGAGACACCGGTCCGAACCGGCGCCGCGCAGGGCGCCGCTGTCAGCCGCCCGGGCCGGGGCGGTGGCGACGAGCATCGCCGCCACCGCGGTCAGGACCGCGACCACGGCGGCGAGCGCCACAGACGGACGTCTGCGGCTGAAACTTCCTCTGAGCATGGGGACTTCCTCAACCTCGAGACGAAGAGAGCACCGAATCCTGTCAGGGGCATGTCACTTGTTCGACATATCGAATGTCTGTCGAAGTGTCGAGCAGCCTGAATGATAGAGAGCCGGCGAATGACGTCAATACCCCTCGCACACGTCGACATCGATGTCGAAACATTCGTGAGATTCTGCGGGCAGAACGTCGCACGTCACGCCACCCGATGGCTGATACGTGACCCATCAACTTGACCCAGCGACGCCCATCAGGGGTGATCTCCAGGGTTCAGCAACCGACTTGCCAGGCTTTCGAAAGTTTCGGGTCCAGAACAGAAACTTTTCCCGCAACAAGTCTTGACGATGCATCATCAACAGCTCAATCATCCTGTCTGGAACCCCGGCCGCAGATCGGCATCCCGAACAGCGCAAGCCCTCGGGGCAATCCGTACCGGCCGGGCCCGCCCCACGCTCCAGTCCTTCCGTGATGTCCACTTTGGAGGCACGTCAATGGGCTCGTACGCCCTCCCCAGATCCGCCGTCCGGCGGAAACTCCGTGGCCTGCTGCTGGCGCTGGTCGTCGGCGCCACCGCTACGGCCACCGCACTGGTCACGCCGTCGACCGCACAGGCCGCCGAGAGCACGCTCGGCGCAGCGGCGGCGCAGAGCGGCCGCTACTTCGGTGTCGCCGTCGCCTCGGGCAGGCTGGGCGACTCGACGTACGCGTCGATCGCGAACCGTGAGTTCAACTCGGTGACGGCCGAGAACGAGATGAAGATCGACGCCACCGAACCGCAGCGGGGCCAGTTCAACTTCAGCGCCGCCGACCGCGTCTACAACTGGGCGGTGCAGAACGGCAAGGAGGTGCGCGGTCACACCCTGGCCTGGCACTCCCAGCAGCCCGGCTGGATGCAGAACCTCAGCGGCAACGATCTGCGCCAGGCGATGATCGGCCACATCAACGGCGTGATGGCCCACTACAAGGGC
The DNA here is from genome assembly GCF_045041415.1 of Streptomyces coelicoflavus. NCBI lineage: Bacteria > Bacillati > Actinomycetota > Actinomycetes > Kitasatosporales > Streptomycetaceae > Streptomyces > Streptomyces coelicoflavus. The sequence continues at coordinate 1,813,545 of NZ_CP108218.1, forward strand.
AAGATCGCCCAGTGGGACGTGGTGAACGAGGCCTTCGCCGACGGCAGTTCGGGCGCCCGGCGCGACTCCAACCTGCAGCGCACCGGCAACGACTGGATCGAGGTCGCCTTCCGCACGGCCCGCGCGGCCGACCCGTCGGCCAAGCTCTGCTACAACGACTACAACGTCGAGAACTGGAACTGGGCCAAGACCCAGGCCATGTACAACATGGTGCGGGACTTCAAGCAGCGCGGCGTGCCGATCGACTGCGTCGGCTTCCAGTCGCACTTCAACAGCGGCAGTCCCTACGACAGCAACTTCCGCACCACCCTGCAGAACTTCGCCGCCCTCGGCGTCGACGTGGCCGTCACCGAGCTCGACATCCAGGGTGCCTCGCCCACGACCTACGCCAACGTGGTCAACGACTGCCTGGCCGTGTCGCGTTGCCTCGGCATCACCGTCTGGGGTGTGCGCGACAGCGACTCCTGGCGCTCGGAGCAAACGCCGCTGCTGTTCAACAACGACGGCAGCAAGAAGGCCGCCTACACCGCCGTCCTCGACGCGCTCAACGGCGGCGGCTCCTCGGAGCCGGAGCCGCCCGTGGAAGGCGGACAGATCAAGGGCGTCGGCTCGGGCCGCTGCCTGGACGTGCCCAACGCCAGCACGAGCGACGGCACCCAGGTCCAGCTGTGGGACTGCCACAGCAACAGCAACCAGCAGTGGTCGTACACCGACGCCGGTGAACTCCGGGTCTACGGCGACAAGTGCCTGGACGCCGCCGGCACCGGCAACGGCGCCAAGGTCCAGATCTACAGCTGCTGGGGCGGCGACAACCAGAAGTGGCGCGTCAACTCCGACGGATCCATCGTCGGCGTCCAGTCCGGGCTCTGCCTCGACGCCGTCGGGACCGGCACCGCCAACGGCACGCAGATCCAGCTCTACTCCTGCACGAACGGCAGCAACCAACGCTGGACCCTCACCTGATCCAGCACGACACCGCTGACGGCCCCGGGCCACCGCCGCAACGGCGGCGGTGGCCCGGGGCCGTCCAGCCACGGCTGGGCACCTGCCGGTTTGCTGACGATCACCAGGCTGGTGACCAACATGGCGCCCTCGCAGGGGTGGGGAGAGCTCAGGTCGGTGACCGATAGCGGGCCGCGATCACCGTCGCGCGGTCGCGCAGGGCAGCGCGCAGCCACTGCGGGGCCTCCACCTCCGCGTCCATGGCGTGCTCCCACAGCGCCCACTCCGCGTGCCGTGCGTCCTGGAAGACGACGTGCAGCCGGAGCCGGCCGTCCTCGTCGGTCTCCTCGGAGAGGACTTCCAGGGCGGTCGCGACCAGGTGCTCCCGGCGGGCGGGATCCACGCGGACCACCACGACGGTGGTGTCGCCGCCGGTCCGGAACCGCACGTTGCGTTCGCGCCAGGCCCGGTCCAGGTCGACCGTGTCCGAACGCTGCGCGACTTCGCCGAGTTCCTCGGCCGCCAGGACCCGGCTCAACCGGTAGGTGCGGTCCTCGGTGCCCCGCTTGGCCAGCAGGTAGCCCTGGTCCCTGACGGTGACCAGGCCGATCGGGTCCACCGTGCGCCACGTCGGGGGCCGGCCGACTGCCTCGTAGTAGATGCGCAGTCTGTGCCCGGCGAACACCGCCCGCCGGACCTCCGCGGCGATGGAGTCCGGGACCTCCTCGGGGACCACGCGACGCGAGAGGAGGTCGGTCTCCGGGTCGATGAGCAGCCGCTGGGCCGCTCCGGCGGCGGTGTCCCGCAGCCCCTCGGGCAGCGCGTCGACCACTTTCAGCACGGCTGAGGCGAGCGCCGATCCCAGACCGAACAGCTGCGCACCGCGCCGTGATCCGGCGACCACGAGGGCGAGCGCCTCGTCGTGGCTCAGGCCGGTGAGCGCTGTCCGGAAGTCCGGCAGCAGCGCGAACCCGCCGTGCCGCCCGCGCTCCGCGTAGACCGGGACCCCCGCCGCGGAGAGGGCCTCCATGTCGCGCAGCACCGTCCGGGTCGACACCTCCAGCTCACGGGCGAGCGTCTCCGCGGTCGTCCGGCCGCGCTGACGCAGCAACAGGACCAGGGAGACCAACCGGTCGGCGCGCATGGGGGAAACCGTAGCGAAATACATGACCGAAGGTGTCACGTATTCCTGCCAGGGTTCGTCGCACGACGTCAGAGCACGGCGGTCGCCCAAGCGATGGGCGGCATGCGCGGTGCCGTGAGAAGAACGGAGCGGATACGGCGATGCAACGCAACGCGGTCAACCCGGTGTCGTGGTCGGTCGGGATGGGATTCAACCAGGGCGAGGTCGTCTCCGGGCACTCGCGCACCCTGTACATCTCGGGCCAGACGGCGATGAGCAAGGAAGGCAGGCCCGAGCACGACGGAGACATGGCGGCGCAGCTGGCGCTGGCCGTCGACAACGTCGAGGCGGTGCTCGCCGAGGCGGGCATGACCCTCTCGAGCCTCGTCCGGCTGAACGTCTACACGACCGACGTCGATCTGCTCTTCCAGCACTACGGTGTGCTGGCGGGCCGTCTGGGCGCCGCCGGCGTCGCGCCGACCACCACCATGCTCGGGGTGACGCGGCTGGCGATCCCCGGCCAGACGGTCGAGCTCGAGGGCACCGCCGTCGCATGACGTGACCGCCCACTCTCCGGCGCCCGGCATGTCGAGTGCGCCCGGCATGCCGGGCGTCAGGACTCCAGGTACCGGAGTACGGCCAGGATCCGGCGGTTGTAGCCGGTGGTGTGCGCCAGTTCGAGCTTGTCGAAGATCATGTTGAGGTTCTTCTCCACCGCGCTCAGGGAGATGTGCAGCTTCTCCGCGATGGCCGCGTTCGTGTGCCCCTGCGCCAGGGTCTCCAGGACGCTGCGCTCGCGGGGGGTCAGCCGGGCCAGCGGGTCGGTGTGCGTGGTACGGATCACCAACTGCCGTACGACCTCCGGGTCGAGCGCGGCGCCGCCCGCCCGGATGCGTTCCAGCGCGTCGAGGAACTCCTCCACCTGGGCGACCCGGTCCTTCAGGAGGTACCCGACCCGCTCCGCGTTCGACGTCAGCAGCTGCGCCGCGTAGTTGCGCTCCATGTGCTGGGACAGGACCAGGACCCCGACGCCGGGCCACCGCTCGCGGATCTCCAGCGCCGCCCGCAGGCCCTCGTCCGTATGGGTGGGGGGCATCCGGATGTCCACGACGACCAGGTCCGGCGGCTGGGCCTCGACCTCGCGCAGCAGGGCGACGGCGTCGCCCACCGCGGCGGGGACCTCGTGGCCCTCCTCGGTGAGCAGCCGGACCAGCCCTTCTCTCAGCAGGGTCGAGTCCTCGGCCAGCATTACGCGCACGGCAGCTCCGCGGTGATCGTGGTGGGCCCCCCGAGGGGGCTGTGGACGTGCAGTCGGCCGTCCAGGGCGCGGACCCGGCTGTGCAGCCCGGTCAGCCCGCTGCCCTCCGGCCTCGCGCCGCCGACGCCGTCGTCCTCGACCCGGACGACGAGGACCGGCCCGTACGTGCGGACGCTCACCCGGATCTCCGTGGCGGCGGAGTGCTTGGCGGCGTTGGTCACCGACTCCGACACGACGAAGTACGCGGCGGTCTCCACGGAGGCGGGCAGGGGCCCGTCGAGCGCGAACTCGGTCCGCAGCGGAATGCCGCACCGCTCCGACACCCCGGCCAGCGCCTCCCGGAGCCCCAGGTTGTCCAGCGCCGTCGGATACACCCGCCAGGCCACTTCCCGCAGTTCCGTCAGGACCTCCTGCGACTCCCGGTGGGCCTGCTCCACCAGACTGCGTGCCTGTTCGGGCGTACGGCCGCCGCGGCGGGCTCGTCCGAGGAGCATGGCCAGCGCCACCAGACGCTGCTGCACCCCGTCGTGCAGGTCCCGTTCGATGCGCCGGCGCTCGGTGTCGACGGCCTGGAGCACCGCCGCCCGGCTGGTGGCCAGTTCGTCGATGCGCTGCTCCATCAGCTCGCGCTCCGAGGGGCCGAAGCACTCCCGGGCCAGCCGCGCGTCGAGGGCCCCCAGGGACAACAGTCCCTGCACGTCCAGGAAGAGCAGCACCCCGCCGAGCAGGACCTGGCCGAGCAGTTCCCACCAGCCCAGGGTGCCCCGGACGAGGGACGCGACGAGCAGGCCCGCGAGGAGGACGCCGAACCCGAGCAGGCCGACCACGACGCCGGTGATCAGGCCGGCGTACGTGCGGGCGGCCAGGTAGCGCAGGACGCGCTGGTCGGGCACCGGCCGCGCGGGGAAGCGGTCCCCGAAGAAGGCGGAACGGCGACGCCGCTCGAGGGCCGTCAGCCGTCGGGCCCCGGCGGTGAGGACGACGAACGCCCGCCGCCGGGTGCGCGGCCACAGCAGGGCCGGACCGAGCAGGGTGCCGGCGACGACGAAGTACAGCAGTCCCAACAGCGCGGTCGGGCAGCCGAGAAGGACTCCGGCCACCCGCAGGGGCAGCGCAGGCGACGGATCCGCCGTGGTCTCACCGCCCGGCAGCGTGGTTCCTGGGGCCGTCGGGAAGTGCTGGGTGGTCATGTCCGCCGGTTCCCCCTGCACGGTCGCCGAGCGTAGTCGCGCCGCGCACCCCGGGCAAGATCGTTCGGTCGGTGCGAGAACGGGGCCGGTCACGACGTACGGCGGTGCTGAGCGGTGCCGCGGGAACGGAACCGGACCGCGACGTAGAAGGCCAGTGCGGCGAGCACCAGTACCAGGACACCCTTGCTGGCCACACCGACGTAGTCACCGACGGTCTCCCACTGGTCGCCGAGCCAGTAACCGCACATGACCAGCACGGTGTTCCAGATCAGGCTGCCCAGAGCGGTCAGCGTCAGGAAGGTCGGCAGCGGCATGCGCTCGAGGCCGGCCGGTACGGAGATCAGACTGCGGAAGATCGGCACCATGCGGCCGAGGAGGACGGCCTTGGTGCCGTGCTTGGCGAACCACGCCTCCGTCCGCTCCAGATCGGAGGTCTTGACCAGGGGCAGCACGGACCAGATCGCGTACATCCGCTCACGGCCGACCAGCCCACCGATCCAGTAGAGGACGGCGGCACCCAGCACGGACCCGAGCGTGGTCCAGAACAGGGCCGAGAAGAGACTGATGACACCCTGTCCGGCGGCAAAACCGGTCAACGGCAGGATCACCTCGCTCGGCAGCGGCGGGAAGAGGTTCTCCAGGGCGATGGCCAGGCCCGCGCCCGGGCCGCCCATGGCGTCCACCAGGTCGGCGGCCCATCCCGCGATGCCGTCGGCGGGTTCCTGTGGCAGCGCCAGGGTGATGTGGTTCATGTCGAGGTCTCCAAGTACGAAGCGCACGCCGCGAGCCGGTGCCGCGATCCATTGGTCAAGCTAGAAGTCCCTGCTCAGTGCCGGTATGCGGGTAGCCGTCGGACTCGTACGGTTTCCCGCACCCCGGCCCCTGTGGTTTTCCGCGGGCTCGGGGTGTGCCGGGACCGGTCGGAAAATCCGGTCGCGCGGTTCGGCCGGTGGGATACGCTGTGCGGGATTCCGCGCGGCAGGTTGACTGCCGCCCCGCTCGGCGCGCTCGGCGTCGACACGCACCGCGTGCCCTGCCCGGAAGGAGGCGAGAGACATGGACCGTGCAGACTGCGTTGCGGCCATAGTTGTCTCCGGCCGTGTGTCCTCCCTCCTCTGCGGCACGCGGTAACTCCTCCCCCCTCCCGTTTCCTGTCCTCGGTGTCTTCCTGAGACGCCGCGTCACGAGACGTCCTGGCCCGCGCGGTTCGTCGCCGCGCCGACCGCGGGGGCGCGTGCCCGAAGACGGGCCCTTCTCTTGCTGATCCCGTGATCCGGCGTTTCCCGCCTCACGGCCGTCAAGAGCTCCGGCGTGGACGACACACGGCCGGTGAGGCAGGCCCCGGGTGCTGTCCGCGGTTCCCGCTGCCCCACCGCCCTGCCGTGTCCCCGTGCTGTGTGCACCGGCCCGTCGTCACCACCGCGACCGTCCCCGGCCGGCTGTCCCGACGGCACTTCGACACGAAACGTGCGTGATCTCCATGAGCAGGAAACGTCCCGGAGGGGAATCCCTCCCGTCCCTCGCACCCAGGGCCACCGGTGCGACGTCCACCGACCGTTCCCCGGACCACGGGGCACCCGCACCCGCACCGGATCCGAAGCGCTGGTGGGCGCTGGCCGTCATCGCCCTCGCCCAGCTGATGGTGATCCTCGACGGCACCGTCGTGAACATCGCGCTGCCCTCCGCACAGAGCGCGCTCGGCATGTCGGACGCCGACCGGCAGTGGGTGATCACCGCCTACACGCTGGCCTTCGGCGGGCTGCTGCTGCTCGGCGGCCGGATCGCCGATCTGGTGGGCCGCAGGCGCACCTTCGTCATCGGCCTGGCCGGGTTCGCCGCGGCCTCCGCGCTCGGCGGCGCGGCGGCCGGTCCCGGGATGCTGTTCGCGGCCCGGGCCCTGCAAGGTGCGTTCGCGGCGATCCTGGCGCCCTCGGCCCTGTCGCTGCTGACGACGACGTTCACCGACCCCAAGGAGCGGGCCAGGGCGTTCGGGGTCTACGGTGCGCTGGCCGGCGGCGGCAGCGCGGTCGGACTGGTCGTGGGCGGCCTGCTGACCGAGTACCTGACCTGGCGCTGGTCCCTGTACGTCAACGTGCCCATCGCGCTGGCCGCCCTGCTCGGCGCACCGGTCTTCCTGCGCGACCGCTCCGGCCGCCGCGGTGGGCACCTGGACGTGCCGGGCGCGCTGCTGGGCTGCGGCGGGCTCGTCGCCCTCGTGTACGGCTTCAGCGAGGCCGAACCCCGCGGCTGGTCCAGCCCGTCCGTGGTCACGCTGCTCGTGGCCGGCGTGCTCCTGCTCGCCGCCTTCGTGCGGTGGCAGAGCCGTGCGGCGCATCCCCTGCTGCCGCTGCGCATCGTCAAGGACCGTGTGCGGGCCGGATCGCTCGCGACGATGGGCCTGGCCACCGTGGGCATGTTCGGCGTCTTCCTCTTCCTGACCTACTACCTTCAGGTCGTCCTCGGCTATCCGCCGGTGCGGACGGGCCTGGCCTTCGTGCCGATCTCGGCCGGTATCGTCGTCGGCTCGACCCAGATCGCGGCCCGCCTGCTGCCCCGCACGGCGCCGCGCGCCCTGATGTCGTCCGGCATGGTGCTGGCCGCCGCCGGCATGCTGCTGCTCAGCAACCTGACCGTGCACGCGCGGTACGTCCCGCAGGTACTGCCCGCCCTGCTGCTGCTCGGCCTGGGCATGGGCCTGACCTTCATGCCGGTCTACGCGACGGCCACCGCCGGCGTGCCCGCGCGGGACGCCGGGGTGGCCTCGGCCGTCCTCAACTCCGTTCAGCAGATGGGCGCTTCGCTGGGCACCGTACTGCTCAACACCGTCGCCACCGGCGCCACCGGCCGTTACGTCCACGCGCACGATCCGGCCCCCGGTGGCGCGGCCCTCGACGCGGGCATGGTGCACGGCTTCTCCGTCGCCTACCGGTGCTCGGCGGGCGTCCTGCTGCTCGCCGCCCTGGTGGCGGGCCTCGTCGTGCGGCGCAGGACGACGCCGCGCCACGCCGGAGACGACGCACCGGCCTAGCGAGCCGGGCGCCGTGTCCCACCACCGTCCCTCTCACTCCCTCGAAGGATCCCTCCGTGAAACCCCTGACCGAGCACGACATCCGTACCTCGTTCGTCAACTGCTCCAAGGGCGAGGCCAAGCGCATGCCCCTGCCCAAGAACCTGGCGGACCTGGACCACTGGGACGACCTGGACTTCCTGGGCTGGTTCGATCTCTCCGCGCCCGATCGCAGGTATCTCGTCGTCGAACGCGCCGATGAACTCGTCGGCCTGTCCCTGCGCACCACTTCGGGCAACCGCGGCTTCCTGCGCCGCAGCCTGTGCTCGCTGTGCCTGACCACACATCCCGGCAGCGGTGTGTCCCTCATGACCGCCGCCAAGGCGGGCCCGGCCGGCCGCGAAGGCAACTCGGTGGGCCTGTACATCTGCTCCGACCTGGACTGCTCGCTGTACGTACGGGGCAGGAAGAAGGCCGCCCCGGGCGGACGCATGGAGGAGTCCCTCACCGTCGGGCAGCAGATCGAGCGCCTGCGCGGCAACCTCGACGCGTTCGTGGAGAAGCTCTTCCACTGACGCCGGCAGGGGCTCGGCGGCCGTCGTCGCCGGGCCCCCGTCCACTCGCCCTCAAGGGGCAGCGGAACCTGGAGCGGCACTTCTTCGGCCCCGTCCGAAGGTCCTCGCCGATCCGGCGATCGTAATGACATCCATTTTCATGTAGCCTCTGCCTCGCTCACCGATCGCACCGGAGGTTCCCATGGCCGTACCCAAACGCAAGATGTCGCGCAGCAACACCCGGCACCGTCGCGCCCAGTGGAAGGCCACGACGCCGCAGCTGGTGACGGTCACGGTGGACGGCGTGCCGTACCTCGTTCCGCAGCGGCTGGCCAAGGCGTACGAGCGCGGTCTCCTCCGTCCGGAAGGCTGACCCCGGCATGACCCACGCCCCCTCGCGGCGCCTCCCCGTCACCGTCCTGTCGGGGTTCCTCGGCGCCGGAAAGACCACCCTGCTCAACCACGTCCTCGGCAACCGCGAGGGTCTGCGCGTCGCGGTCGTCGTCAATGACATGAGCGAGGTCAACATCGACGCCACTCTGGTGCGTGGCGGCGGGGCCGCCCTGTCCCGCACCGAGGAACGCCTGGTCGAGATGACCAACGGGTGCATCTGCTGCACCTTGCGCGACGACCTGCTGGAGGAAGTGGACCGGCTGGCGCGCGAGGGGCGTTTCGACTACCTCCTCATCGAGTCCTCCGGCATCTCCGAGCCCATGCCGGTGGCGGCCACCTTCGCCTTCGCCCGGGACGACGGCGCCACCCTCGGCGACCTGGCTCGGCTGGACACGATGGTCACGGTCGTGGACGCCGCCAACTTCCTGCCGGAGCTGGCCGGAGGCGACGAGCTGGCCGAGCGGGGCCTGGACCAGTACGACGGCGACGAACGGACGGTCAGCGACCTGCTGATGGACCAGATCGAGTTCGCCGACGTCATCGTCCTCAACAAGCTCGACCTCGTCGACACCGCGTCCGCCGACCGGCTGCTGGCCACCCTCGCCCGCCTCAACCCCGCCGCCCGCGTGGTGCCGGCCGTGCGGGGCCGCGTACCGGTGGGCGAGGTCCTGGGCACCGGCCGCTTCGACCTGGAGCGGGCACAACAGGCCCCGGGCTGGGTCAGGGAGCTCAACGGCGACCACGTTCCCGAGACGGAGGAGTACGGCATCTCGTCGACCGTCTTCCGCTCGGGAACGCCCTTCCACCCCGGGCGGTTGTGGACGTTCGTGACGGAGTCGCTGGACGGCGGCGCCTACGGGCAGGTCCTCCGGTCCAAGGGCTTCTTCACCCTCGCCAGCCGGCCCCGTGTGACGGGACTGTGGTCGCAGGCCGGGTCGGTGGCGCGCTTCGAGCCCTCCTCCGCACGTGACGCCGACAGCCCCTTCGCCCAGGAACTCGTGTTCATCGGTACCCGGCTGGACGCGGAGCCGCTGCGGGCCGCCCTGACCGACTGCCTCGTCCGGGAAGGCGAAGCCCTGCCCGCTTCCGACCCCTTCCCCGCCTGGGACACGCACGGCTTCGACGAGAGCTGCGCGCACGAGCACGACCCCCTCACCACCGTGACGGGACGCTGAACCCCACCGCGCGAGACCGCCCGGGCCCCTTGCCCGGGCGGTCTCGCGCGCAGGCCCGTTCGACGGGAGCACAGCGGCGACTCCGTCGGCGGACCGCGGTCAGCCCGTGGTGTACCTCAGGTACGGGGCGACGCTGCGGAGTTTCTCGCAGGTCTCCTCGATCTCGCGTTCGGGGCTGGACTGAGCGGTGACTCCCGCGCCCGCGCGCAGCCACGTCGCGTCGCCCTCACCGATGAGGGTGCGCAGGACGAGGGCGGCGTCGAGGTCGCCGTCGGTGCTCCCCCGGAAGACCGCGCCGGCGTAGAGACCGCGGGGTCCCTGCTCATGGCGGGCCAGTGCCTGGAGGGCGGAGCGTTTGGAGACACCGGTGGCGGTGATCGCGGGGAAGAGGGAGGCGAAGGCGTCCCACGGTCCGGCCTCGGGCCGCAGCCGGCCGGTCAGCCGCGAGGCGAGGTGTTGCACCGAACCGCGCGGCCGGACCGCCATGAACTCCTCCACGGCGACGGACCCGGGCCGGCACACGGCGGTCATCTCGTCCCAGGCCAGGCGTACCGACACGGCGTGCTCGTGTATCTCCTTGGGATCGGCGAGCAGTTGCGCGCGCAGGCGCTCGTTCTCCGCCGGGTCCGTGCCGCGGGCGCGGGTGCCGGCCAGCGGCTGGGTGCTGACGCGGCCGTTCTCCCCGACCTCCAGGACCGTCTCCGGGCTGAACCCGGCCGCCCGGTGGCCGCCGAGGTCCAGCAGGTAGGAGCGGGCCGGTGTGTTGGCCCGGCGGCCGGCGAGGTACGTCGCGGGGAAGTCCACGGGTGGTCCGGCGGGCAGCGGGACCTTCCGGGAGACGACGGCCTTCTCCAGGAGCCCGGCACGGATGTCCTCGACCGTTCGGGCCACCGCGCCGCCGTAGGCGGCGGTGCCGGCCGCGACGATCCGCTCGGTCACGTCCGAAGTGGTCCCGTCCGGAGTGGTCCCGTCCTGAGTCGTCCCGTCCGGCGGGAGCTGCCGGGGCGTCGGCTCCGCCAGCAGGTCGGCGACCTTGCGGAGCCACGCCTCGTCCACCGCGCGGACCACGGTCCGGTCGTCGGTGAGGGTCACCTCGACGGCCGGGATCAGGGCGTGCAGCAGAGGTCCGTCACCGGCGGCCCCGGGGTCGGCGTGGAGGAGGTGGGCCAGTTCGAAGGCCGCCCAGCCGTAGAAGTGACGGCGTCCGCCGTCGTGCGCGCCGTGCGCCGCGGACAGGGCGGTCAGTGCGTCGGCGAACGCCGTCAGTGGCCTGCCGTCGGTGGGGGAGGTCCAGGTGCGCCCCGCCGCCCGCGCGGTGATGGTGGCCGGGTGCGCGGTGAGGTGCACGGCGGAGCCCGCCGCGAAGTGCCAGACGCCGCCCGCCGCCTCGTAGACCATGTACTGGTCGGCGAGGGCGGCTTGGGCCAGGCGGGTGGCGGCGGCCGCGAGGTCGGGGCAGGGCTCCAGGGTGCTCGCGTGTACGAGTGCTGGAACGGAACTCGCCCACGAGTCCCACATGTTCCTCATGTCTCTCGTGTTCCCCGTGTTCCCCGTGTTCCTCAGGTCGGTGCTCATCCTGTCGTGCCTTCCCTCTGACGCTGCGGCGGTGTCCGGTGGGTCGCTGGTGCGGGGTGTGGGGTCATGTCCGTGCCGCCTCCAGTCGCCAGCCGTGGGCCCGTGCCCGCCGCTGCCAGAAGGACGCGTAGGTTCCGCCTGCCGTGACCAGGTCGTCGTGCGTGCCTCGCTCGGTGATCTCGCCGTCCTCCAGGACCAGGATCTGGTCCGCGTGCACGACGGTGCTCAGCCGGTGCGCGATGACCAGCAGCGTCTTGCGGTCGGCCAGGGTGCGCACGGCCTCGGCGAAGAGCGCCTCGTTCTCCTGGTCGAGTGCGGCGGTGGCCTCGTCGAGGACGAGGATCGGAGCGTCCTTCAGCAGTGCGCGGGCGATGGACACGCGCTGGCGCTGTCCGCCGGACAGCCGCGCGCCTCCCTCCCCCACCCTGGTGTCCCAGCCGTCGGGCAGCTCCGCGATCACGCGGTCGAGCCCGGACAGGGCCGCGGCCGTGGCCAGTTCCTCCGGGGCGGCGTCCGGGGCCGCGATCCTGACGTTGTCCTCGATGCTTCCGTCGAAGAGGTAGACGTCCTGGAAGACGAGGGAGACGTGTGCGGCCAGGTCGTCGGCCGCGATCTCGCGCACGTCGACGCCGCCGATGCGGACGGTGCCCTCCGTGGTGTCCCGGAAGCGGGCGATCAGTGCGGCGACCGTGGACTTGCCGGCGCCGGAGGGCCCCACGAGGGCGGTCATGCCGCGCTCGGGCAGACGGAAGGTCACGTCGTTGAGGACCGGGCGCCCCGAAGCTCCGTCGGCCGTCCCGTCGTCGTAGCGGAAGCCGACCCCGGTGAGCTCCACGCTCGCGTCGCGGGGGGTCTTCGGCTCGGCGGGCCGCGGGAACGGCGGTTCGTCGAGGACCGCGCCGAGCCGTTCCAGGGTGTTGCGGGCGATGCGCAGGCCCGCGCCGGCCTCGGCGGCGGACGACACGCTGTCGATGAGGCGGACCAGCAGGACCAGCAGCGCCAGGAGGGTGGGCACCGTCAGTGACCCGCCGAGCTGCCAGGACACCCCGAGTGCGAGCAGCAGGGCGAACACGAGCCGGGTGGCGAAGGTGAAGGAGACCAGGCCGGGCAGGCCGCGCACGATGAGGCGCCGGTCGGCGCGCGCCTCGCCCACCAGGGCGTCGTCCAGCGCTCCGTACCCCTCCGCGGTCCGGCCGAACGCCCGCAGGACCGGCTGGTTGCGGGTGTACTCCAGCACCCGGTCGGCGGATTCACCGATCGCGGCGTCGCGGCCGAGGTCGAGTCGGCGCATCAGCGCACCGCTGCCCTGCTGGACGGCGAACAGCACGGGCGCGCAGACCAGGAGCACCGAGGCCGTGCGGACGTCGAGGAAGAAGGTGGCGACGACCAGCGTCGCCGGGGTGAGAAGGGAGGTGATGAACGGGCGCAGCAGGTGGGCCGGTGTGCTCATCACCTGGATGACGTTCTGGCCGGCCAGCCTGCTGAACTCGGCGGTGCGGCCGGCGGTGAACCACCCCAGCGGCAGCCGCAGCGCCTGGTCGGCCAGTCGGCGGTGCAGCACCCGGGAGAGCGTGGAGCCGACGGTGAACCCGCCGCTCAGGGCGGCACCCTGGAGCACCGCGTGGGCGAGTACGCAGCCGGCGAACGCCGACAACCAGGGCCACACGTCGTCGGGGTCCGTGCCGAGCAGGGTCTCGAGGACGGGCACGAGGAGGGCGAAGGCGACGCCCTGGAGGACGGCCGCGCCCGACTGGAGGATCAGCAGCCGATTCAGTGGACGGGAGCCTTCGGGTCCCAGGACGCGGTAGAGCTGACGGATCATCGTGCACTTCCTTCTCGGATGTCGTCCGCCGCGCGGCCGGTCCCCGTCGTCGCGGGCCGGTGGTGCGGTGTGCCGTCGCTCTCGAACGGGCCCGCGGTGTGCTGGGCCTCCCAGAGCGCGGCGTAGCGCCCCCGGGCGGCCAGCAGGTCGTCGTGCCTGCCCTGTTCGGTGACGCGTCCGTCCTCCAGGACCACGATCCGGTCGGCGGAGCGGACGGTCGACAGGCGGTGGGCGATGACGAGGAGGGTGCGGCCGGCCGCGAGCGCGGACAGCGCGTCCTGGATCAGTGCCTCGGAGTGCGGGTCGGCGTACGCGGTCGCCTCGTCGAGGACGAGGACGGGGGCGTCGGCGAGCAACGCCCTTGCGATGGACAGGCGTTGCGCCTCGCCGCCGGAGAGGGTGACGGTCCCGCCGAGTTCGGTCGCGTAGCCGTCGGGCAGCTCCGTGATCCGCTCGTGTACGCGGGCGGCGCGGGCGCACCGCTCGACCTCCTCGTCGGTGGCGTCGGGGCGGCCCAGGCGGATGTTGTCGGCGACGCTCGCCCGCAGCAGCCGTACGTCCTGGAGGACGAAGCCGACCCGGCGGTACAGCTCGGTCGCGGGGATGTCGCGGAGGTCGACGCCGCCGAGGGTCACCGTGCCGGCCGTGACGTCGTGGAAGCGGGGCAGCAGTGACGCCAGGGTGGACTTGCCGGAACCGGACGGGCCCACCAGTGCGGTGACCGTGCCGGGGGCGAGGTCGAGGTCGACGCCGCTGAGGACGTCGGTCCGCCCGTCGTAGGTGAAGGACACCCCGCGCATCGAGATGTGGTGGCCGTCGGGCACGGCGGGGTCGGTGGGCTCGGGGAGGGTGGGGGCGTGCAGCAGTTCCGTGATGCGTACGGCGGCGGCCTGACCGGCCCGGATCTGCTGGATGCGGGGGCCCACGACACCCATGGGTGCGGCGACGGCGGGGCCGAGCAGCAGGAAGGGGACGAGTTCGGCGCCGGTCATCCGGTCCCGGGTGACGAGCAGGGCGCCGAGCACGGTCAGGAGCAGCAGGACCACGGCCGGTGCGACGACCAGGATCGCGGCGGTGGAGCTGACCAGGGTGGAGCGGACCCAGCCGGAGAAGAAGCCGGCGAAGCCCTCGGTCGCGCGGACGAAACGCTCGTGGGCCCTGTGCCCGCGCCCGAAGCTCTTGAAGACGGCGATGCCGGACGCGAACTCCACGGCGGCGACGGAGATCCGGCCCACCGCGGCACCGAACTCGGCCATCTGTGCCGCCGCGCCGGCCATGGCCCGGCTGAACAGGAACACGCCCAGCAGCAGGGGCACCACACTGACGAGGGCGAGACGCCACTCGACCGTGAGCAGGTAGGCCAGTGCCAGGACGGGGGCGGTGAGAACCGCCACGACGTCGAGCAGCGTGTGGGCGAACAGGGTGTGCAGCGCGCTCACGTCCTCCTGCACCGCCTGTTTGACCTCGCCGGTGCCCCGGTCGGTGAGCCGGCCGAGCGGCAGCCGCCCGATGTGCCGGGCGAGCCGCCGGCGGAGGGTGAGCTGGAGGTCGTTGTCGGCGATGTGGGCGAGGGCGCCGGCCGCCGTGCCGCACACCAGGGCGACGAGGCCCGACGAGCAGGCCAGCACCACTAGCGGCCACAGGGCGTCGCCGTCGGCCGGGGACGCGCCGGTGAGCCGCTCGGCGATGCGGGAGACGGCGATGAAGGGGACCACTCCGGCGAGGGCGGCCACGGCTTGGAGGCCGACGGCGATCGCGAGTCGCCCGCGAACGGGTTCGGCGAGTGCGCGCAGCGGCGGCGGGGTGACGCGGGTGCCGGTGCCGCCGGCGGCGGTGTCCGGGGCTGCCGGGTCCGGGCCGGGCTCGGGCGGTTGTGACTTCACTTGACGAGTACTCCGATTTCGGGGATGGGCCTGCCGCCCGCCTCGGTGATGCGGCGGCTGGTCATACCGGCCTCGCGGGCCAGCCGGGCGACGTCGAAGGTGTGCCAGTCGTAGGTGTCACAGACCTCGCGCACGGTGCGGCCGTCGCGCAGCACCTTCCAGGTGGTGGTGAAGCGCATGGCGTCGCCCTCGGTGGGCTCTCCGCCGATCCACCACTCGTAGGTCTGGCGCCCGATGGTCTCCCTGAGGGACATCACGGGTGGGACGACGCGGGGCGAGGACACCCCCATCAGCTCCACGACGATGGGCGCGCCGTCCGGAAGGCGGTCCGCGAGCCGTTTCCACAGGGCGACGCGTTCGGGGGCGGTGAGATGGCCGGCCACGCCGAAGATGACGACGGCGGAGAGCCGTTCGGGCAGGACGAGGTCCTGGGCGGCTCCGTCGACGACGGTCACGCGCCGGCGCAGATCCGGGTCGCGGGCGACCCGGGAGGTGAGCATGGCGCGCATGGTGGCCGACGGCTCGGCCGCGAGGATCTCCGCCCCGGGCAGGGCGGAGGCGATCACCTCGGTGACGCGTCCGGTGCCCGCGCCGATTTCGAGAACGGGCCCGTGGGACACGTCCAGTCCGGTGAGGACGCGGGTCAGCGGGGGGCCGCTGCTGGCGGTGTGCCGGGTGGCCACCAGCTCGTAGAACTCGGCCGAGGTCGAGTAGTAGTCGATCACGACGTGCTCCGGGTGGGGGCGGGCGTGGCGGGTCGGGTGCGGGTGGGCGTGCGGCACGGGGCCGGGCCCGCCGCGTGGTCACGGTTCACGGGGTGCTCGGCCAGGTGTGTGCGCCGCCGGTGGTCAGCGAGGGGTCCAGCCTGCGCAGGACGGCGGCGACGACCTCGCGGCGCCGGGGTGTGAGGTAGAAGTGGTCGCCGGGGAAGACCCGCACCTCGGTGCGGGCGGTGGTGAGGTCCGCCCAGCCGCCTGCCCGGTCGCGGCTGCGTTCCTCGCCGAGTTCGGGGTCCGCGCTGCCGGTCAGGACGTGCAGGGGGCAGGACAGTGGCGGCCGGTCCGCGGGCCGGTGGGTCTCGATGATCCGGTAGTCGTGGCGTACGGCCCTGAGCACGAGGGAGCGCAGCCCGGGGTCGTCCAGGACCTCGCGATCGGTGCCGCCGAGGCGGGCCAGTTCGGCGCTCAGTGTCTCGTCGTCCTGGCGGTGCAGGTCTCCGGTCACGGCGGTGCCGGGGGCGGCCCGGCCGGACGCGAACAGCCGGCGTGGGCCGGGGACTCCGCGGCCGGTGAGCTCGTGGGCCAGCTCCCAGGCGACGGCGGATCCCATGCTGTGCCCGAAGAGGGCGTACGGCCGGTCGAGCAGCGGTCCGAGGGCGTCCGCCACCGCGCTCACCAGCTCGCGCATGTCAGCCGCCTCGGGGTCCTCGAAGCGGTCCTCGCGGCCGGGGTACTGGATGGCGAGGAGTTCCACCTCGGGGGGCGTCAGCGCCGCCCAGGACCGGTAGAAGCCGGCGGTGCCGCCCGCGTGGGGCAGGCAGACGAGCGTGTACCGGGGGGCGGACCCGCCGCTCCACCGCCTGATCCAGGGGCTGTCGGCCCGGGCCGCGCGGGGAGAGGGCCGCGTGGACGCCTTGTGCGGGACGGTCACCAGGTCACCCTCAGTTCCTCGAGGCCGAAGGTGGCCGAGTCGTGCTTGACGACGACGTCGTCCCGGTCCCCGGCGAGCCGGAGGGTGGGGACGCGGCGGATGAGGGTCTCCAGGGCGACCTCCAGCTCCAGCCGGGCCAGGTGCTGTCCGACGCACTGGTGGACGCCGTGGCCGAACGCGACGTGGTGGTTGTCGGTGCGGTGGAAGTCGACGCGCTCCGGCTCCTCGAACTGCTCGGGATCGTGGTTGGCCCCGGCCAGGAGGGCGATGACGCCGTCGTCTGCGGGGATCGTCCGGCCGGACAGGTCGATGTCCTCGGCGGCCACGCGCAGGGGAATGGAGTCGGCGACGGACAGGACGCGCAGGAGTTCGTCGACGGCGGCGGGCATCAGGGAGGAGTCCCGGCGCAGTTCCTCCCTCAGCTCCGGCCGGTCCAGGAGGAGCAGCGTGCTCAGGGCGATCATGCTGGTCGTGGTCTCGCGCCCGGCGTTGATGGTGATGCCGAGGGTGGACAGCAACTGGTCCGTGGTCACGTGGCCGGGGACGAGCTGCTCGGTGACGAGCTTGGAGATCAGGTCGTCGCGGGGCTCCTCCCGCCGCTTGCCGACCAGTTCGGCGAGCAGGCCGAAGAGGCCGCCGAGGGCCTCGGAGACCTGCTCGGCGGTGCTGTTGCGGGAGCCGGAGATCCGGGTGACGTCCCGGAAGTACTCCAGGTTCTCGCGGGGGACACCGAGCAGTTCGCAGATCACCGAGGTGGAGACGGCGTTGGCGTAGGCGGGGACGAGGTCCGCGGGGCCGCCGGCGGCGAGCATGTCGTCCAGGATCTCGTCCACGCGTGCCTGTACGGCGGGGCGCATCGCCCGGACCCGGCGCACCGTGAACACCGGCAGGAGCATCCGCCGGTACTTGGTGTGCTCGGGGGCGTCGGTGCGGATGAAGGGACGGAACCTGGCCCCGGCCTCCTGTTCGCCCTCTCCGAGGGCGGGAAAGCCGGGGCGTCGGATGTCGGCGCTGGCACGGGGGTCGGAGAGCAGTTCGCGTACGTCGTCGTAACGGGTGACCACCCAGGCTTCCTTCTTGGTCGGCAGGGTGACACGGGCGACCGGGTCGTGGGTGCGCAGGGCGGCGTACTCGGCGGGCGCGGCGAAGGGGCAGCCGCGCTGGACCGGGAAGTCCCGGGGCGGGGCGGCGGATTCCGGCGCGGCATCCGTGCCGAGGGGGCCGGGGGCGTGGGACGCCGTGGAGGTCTCTGGGCTGTTCATGGGGGTGTCCTGGCTGTTCATGCGGTGTCCTGGCTGTTCATGCGGTGTCCTGGCTGTTCATGCGGTGTCCTGTCCGTCGGTGGAGGAGAAGACGAGTGAAGGGGCGGTGTGCGAGGCGGCCGGGCCGCCGGACGAGGGCCGCGCGTGCGGCAGTTGCGGTCGGTCGGCCGGGCCGGGGCTGCCCGGTGCCCGGGTGAGCACGGCCAGCGGGGGTGCTCCGGGGCGGGTGGGCAGGGCACGTGCCGTCAGGCCGGACTCGGTCGCCACGTCCTTCAGCCCGAAGGGCGCCCAGCGGTAGGAGTCGCGCACCTCGCGTTCCGGTCGGGCGGCGCCGTCCCGGTAGACCCGCCAGGTGGAGTGCAGGCGCATCACCGCGGCGTCCGTCTCGTCCGGTGCTCCGCCGAACGACCACTCGTAGCGGTGGTGTCCGGCTACGGCGGTGGCGAGCCGGGTTTCGGGAAGGGTCAACGGGCTTTCGAACTGCATGAGTTCGACAACCACGAGCCCGCCGGGAGCCAGCCGCCGGGTCAGCCGCCGCCACAGCCGGGCCCGTTCTCCGGCGTCGAGGTGGCCGAGGACCCCGCAGAGCAGGACGACGCCGATCCGGTCCGGGAGTTCCAGGTCCGGGGCGGAGTCCGCGGTGACGGTCACCCGGGCACGCAGGTCCTCGTCGCTGAAGACCCGGCTGGTCAGCACGGCGCGCATGCCGACCGACGGTTCGCAGGCGATGATCTCCGCGTCCGACCGGGCCCGGGCGACGGCCTCGGTCACCAGACCGGTGCCCGCGCCGATGTCGACGACCGGACCGGTGCTCAGATCGGCGTCGGCGAGGAGGGCGGCGATCGCGGGGGCGCTGGAGGTCGCGGTGTGCTCGGCAGCGACTAGGTCGAAGAACTCGGCCGACGGAGAGTACGCGGCGGTGTCCGCGGGCCGGGGCGCAGTGGTCCGCGGTGAAGGACCGTCCGGCTCCCCGGCGGGGGCCGCCCGGCCGCCGGGCGGGGAGGCCGGTCCCGGACGGGACGTCGTCCCGGGCGGGAATCCCTCCGGGACGGGGAAGACGTCACTGACCGCCAGGGGCCGGGGCACGGCCGGGCGGACGATCTCGGGTGGTCCCAGCCGGGCGGCGAGGTCGGTCCAGATGCGGCACACCGCCAGGTCGTACTGGCCCGCGCGCAAGGCGTCGCCGCCCCGCGCGACCGCCTCGCGGAGTCCGTCGAGGGCCGTGCCGATCGCTTCGGGCCACAGATCGGAGAAGACCGTACGGAAGGACCCCGTGGTGCCGACCACGGCCGTGGTCCCGAGCCCGAGCCGGCCGGTGCCCGGACCGTCCAGGACGAACCGCCGGTCCGCGTCCCGCCCGATGTGCAGCCGGGGGCTCCACAGCACGGGGCCGTGGGTGTCGGCCAGGGTGAGCACGCCGCCCTCGGTTCCCAGGGAGATCCGGTGCCAGTGCAGGGCGTGGTTGTCCCGGTCGGCGGGGTCGAGCTGGTGGTGCACCCGCAGGGTGAGGGGCACGCCTGCGAACACGCCGTGCAGGGAGCGGAACGGCTGCGGCCCGATCTCGGCGGGCAGTGGCGCCGGGTCCGCGAACCGCCAGGGCCGCAGCGTGCCCGTCGCCCGGCCGAGGATGTCCACCAGGGGGTGCATCAGGTGGACGGGGGTGGCGGCGTCCACGAAGAGCGGCCGCTGTTGTGCGACGAGCCGACGGGCCGCCTCGACGAAGGCGCGGACGGGGGCGACGTGCGGGTAGTGGGTGTTGAGGCGGTACTGCACTCCCCGCTCGCGGGCGTGTCTGAGGTTGCCCGTCAACTCGGTGAGGTGGACGGGGTGTTCCTGGAGGACGTGGATGCCCCGGTCCATGAGTGTCCGGGCCAGCTCGGTTCCCCCACCGCCCGATATGGACGAACTCACCGCGACGCAGGCGGCGTCGATGCCCGCCGGGAGGTCGTCGACATCCGTGAGGAACGGGACGCCGAGGCTCTGGGCGTACGCACGGGAGGCTGCCGAGCCCCGGCTCAGAATGCCGGCCAGGACGTAGCCGGGGCGCCGGCGTACCGCCTCGGCGTAGAAGCGGCCGAAGTTGGTGCCGCAGACCAGTACGCTCAGCGGCGACGACGCGCTCACAGCACACCTTCTTCCACCCGGTCGGCGCCGGCCGCCGCGCCGGTGAGCCGGAGGTCGGCCGCCCCGTGCGACCGCAGGTGCCCGACCACGGTGTCCGGGTCCAGCACGTCGCAGGCGAAGTGCACGCCCGCCGGGATGCCGCCCCGCAGTACCGCGTCCACCGCGAGCGCGCCCACGGCCGCCGTGAGGCGGTAGCTGCTGGCCGCGCGCAGGGTCGCTCCCGCGGTCGCCGGCCGGCCCGACGCCGTGCCCGCCAGTGCGAAGTCCATGACGTAGTAGGGCTTGCGTCCGGCCAGGTCGAGATCGGCAGCGAGGATCAGCCGCTCCGCGAGCCGGTCCGGGTCGTCACCGGCCGCGAGCCGTCCGGGCAGGAGGTTGAGCAGCGCGCGTACGGCGGGGCCGGGGTGCACGTTGTACCAGTCGAGGCGGTCCAGGCCCAGGACGGTGGCGAGGCGTTCGCTCTCCCCGCTGAGGTAGGGCTGCACCGCGACCCGTCCGGAGAACGCCTCGTGTTCCGTGTCCTCGGCCGTGCGCAGGACGCGCGGCACCCGGCGCCCGCCGCGGACGGCCGCCAGCGCCTCGCCGTAGGCCGCACCGTCCGCGCCGCCGGAGGTGAGGGACAGCATGAGGTCGTGCGCCACCGTCGGCGAACAGGTTTCCAGGCCACCGCAGTACGCGGTCAGTGCGGTGGCGTCGTCCAGTCCCCGCCCGGCCAGCCAGCGCGGCAGCAGGCTCGACAGTCCGGGCAGTGCTCCCGCCGACAGGACGACGGCGCGGCCGTCGCGGGCGGGGTCGCCGTCCGCGAGGAGGTCCTCGGCGGCCGGGTCGTCCCCGGCCACGTCGACGCAGTGGGCGCCGGCGGCGAGTGCCGCGGAGGCCACCGTGGCGCGGAGCCGGTAGGTGGGGCCGACGCAGTTGAGGACGATGTCGCAGCCCTCGGTGAAGGCGCGCAGGCCGTCCGGTGCGGTGGCGTCGGCCCGGGCCGTCCCGTCGTGGCCGCCGGGGTCCTCTTCGGCGACCGCGCGCAGGGCGGCCTGGGTCCGCCCGCCCAGGCGGAGCCCGGTGTGGCCGAGGGCGCGCAGCTCCCGTACGGCGGCCCGGCCGACCGCCCCGGTGGCGCCCAGGACCCCGATCACGGTCCTGGTCATCGGGTGATCGCCCCCCGGGTCAGCTCGCCGAGGGTCTTGAGGATCCCGGGCGCGTGCTCGACGGACAGGCAGCTGTAGTGGTCGCCGCCGATGTCGAGGATGTCCAGGTCGCCCAAGGTCAGTTCCTCCCAGTAGGTGGTGACGGCGTCCTTGCTGCCGGGGAAGGGGTAGGCGCCGTCGTGGCGCAGGAAGGTGATGTCGCCCGCGTAGGGCTCGGCGTCGTAACGGGTGATGGCGAAGACGCTCTGCCGGAAGGCGAGGAAGAGCCGGGTCATGTGGTCGGGCTCGTAGGTGCCGGCCGAGGCGGGCACCGCCTCGCACATCCGGGCGATTCGGGTGGCCCGGGGCACGTCGGCGAGGTGCCGGAACGGGCTCGCGACGTCCTCGAACTCCTCGGGCAGCGCCGCGAGTCCGCCGTCCGGCAGCACACCGGGGCTGGCGGCCAGGACGGCGTCGGCGGCCGCGGCCACCCGGTACTGGTCGTCCGGGAAGCCGAGGTCGGCCGGGTCGATGCCCATCATGACGGCGAAGGAGTACTCGGCGAGGAGTTCGTCGTCGAGCCGGAAGCGGGGGCTGTGGCTGCTGACGACGGTGAGGCTCTCCACCTCCGCCCCCGACTCGGCCAGGTTGCGGGCCACTTCGGTGGCGATCAGGCCGCCCAGGCAGTAGCCGACGACGTGGAAGCGGCTGCGGCCCTCTGCCGTCAGGGCCCGTGCGTAGTCGGCCGCCATCTGCTCGATGAGTCCCTCCGGCGGCGCGGCCAGGAACCCGTTCAGGTCCGGGACCTCGACGCCGACGACCTCGGCGAGGCCCGGTGAGCGGCGCCTGATCTCGGTGATCAGCGCCCGGTACGGCATGATCGTCGCGGTCCCCGCGTGCACCAGCACGGTCGTCGGCTCGTCCTCGGAGCGCGAGCCGTGCAGGTGGATCACCGGGTTCGTGCGCACGGCGTCCGCCACGGGCGTGTCCTCGGCACCGGCCAGGCCGCGCAGGAACCCGGCGAGACCGGCGACCGTGGGGCGGCGCAGCATATGGCGCAGGACGACCTCCCACTCCAGGTCGGCCGCCCGCGGTACGCGTTCGCGCAGCCGGCCCACCATGCGTGCGACGAGGAGCGAGTCTCCGCCGAGGTCGAAGAAGTCGTCGTTGCGGGTGACGCGGTCGACCGCGAGGAGTTCCGTCCACAGCTCGGCGAGGCTGTTCTCCAGCTCGTCCTTCGGCTGCTCGTCCACGACGACGGGGGCGCTCTCGCGAGGCAGCCAGGTCCGCAGCCGGGAGCGGTCGGTCTTGCCGTTGGCCGTGCGGGGCAGGGTGTCGACGACCTGCCACACCGAGGGGAGCATGTACTCGGGGAGCCGGGTGGCCGCCGTGCGGGCCAGCTCGCCCACGGGGACGTGGTAGCGGTCGTCCTTCAGCGTGGCGAGGAAGACCTCCTGGCCGGTGAGTGCCAGGGCGTCCCGGGCGTCGGGCAGTGAGGTGATCTCGGACGCCCCGTGCGCGGCGAGGAGTTCACGCCACTGGGCGTGGGTGAGGAAGGACTGCCCGGTGTGCTCGCGCACGTCGGTCCAGGTCCGGCCGGCGACCTCCAGGAACTCCATGGAGACGAGCAGCGGGAGGTTCTCGTCGCGGGTGTTCTCCACGAACACGAGCTGTCCGCCCGGTACCAGCAGTTCCCGCAGCCGGCCCACGGCGGCGTCCGCGTCGGCGGCGGCGTGCAGCGTGTTGGCGCAGATCACGACGTCGAAGGTGTTCGGCGGCAGCTGCTGGGCGCGGGGGTCCTCGTCGACGTCGAAGCGCTGGTAGCGGACCCAGGAGTGGTCGGCGAAGCGCTCGCGGGCCTCGTTCAGGAAGAACGCGGAGGCGTCGGTGAACAGGTAGTCGACGCCGTACTCGGCCAGGACGGGCACCAGTTCGCCGGTGGTGCCGCCGACACCGCCGCCCACTTCGAGGACGCGCAGCCGCTCCTCGCCGGTGTGACCGGCGGCGATCTCGCGCAGCGCGGCGACCACCGCGCGGTTGAGGTGCCGGATGGCGAGGTTGTCGCGGTAGGCGGCGTCCGCGGCCTCCGTGGCGGCGCCGGGGAAGAGCAGCTCCTGGATGCCCGTCTCGCCGGAGACCAGTTCGGGCAGCCGCTCGGCACAGGTGTGCATGACGGTGAGCAGCTCCGTGCTCCAGCCGATCTCCCGCTCCAGTGCCGCGGCTCGGTGCCGGCGGCGCTCCCGCTCGGTGTCGGAGACGGGGACGAGGCCGGTGTAGGTGCCGTCCGGGGCCCGGTGGGTGAGCCGGTCGCGGGCGGCCAGGGCGCGCAGCCAGCGCCGCACGATGTGCCGGTGACGTGGCGTGGCGCGCAGGGCCGTGCCCACTTCCTCCGCCGTGCGTGCCGCTCCCCCGTCGAACACTCCGGAGGCGGCGAGGACGTGCGTCATCTCGGCGAGCGCCATCTCGTCGAGGGCGGCCAGGAAGTCGGTGAGCCGCGCGGCGTCGACGGCCGCGGAGGCTTCGCTCACGGCGTCGGCCGCCGCCCTGCGCGCCTGGGCCCGTCCCGCCACGACGGACGCGTCGCCGTCCCTGGGGGGCACCCCGGAAGGACCGGTCGTCCCACCGTCCTTGCGGGCCGTCTCCACGAACGCGGCCAGGCGCCGTCCCCCCGCCGCCGAGTCGTCGACGACCACGGCGCCCGCCGCGACCGCAGGGTGGGCCTGTACGGCGGCCTCCACCTCGGCGAGTTCGACCCGGTAGCCGCGGATCTTGACCTGGGCGTCCTCGCGGCCCAGGAACTCGATGGTCCCGTCGGGGAGGTACCGCCCGAGGTCACCCGTGCGGTACAGCCGTCCTCCGGTGACGGGGTCGGTGAGGAACCTCTGCGCCGTGCGCTCCTCGTCGCCGAAGTAGCCCAGGGCGACGCCGTCGCCGCCGATGTACAGCTCGCCCGGCACCCATTCGGGGCGGGGCCGCAGGTACCGGTCTAGCACGGCGAACGTCTGGTTGGTCAGGGGCTTGCCGTACGGGATGCTCGGGCGGGCCGTGTCCACGTCGCCGATCGGGTGGGCGATGGACCAGATGGAGCCCTCGGTGGCGCCGCCGAGCGAGACGATCTCCAGCCCCGGCAGGAGTGCGCGGGCCTGGTCGGGCAGGGCGACCGGTATCCAGTCACCGGATATCAGCGCGAGCCGCAGCGAGACGCCGTCGGCAGGGGGCTCGGAGCGCAGCCAGTCGCACAGCATGTGGAGCTGGCCGGGGACCGAGTTCCAGACGGTCACCCCGTGGTCGCGGACCAGCTCGGCCCAGTGGGAGGGGTCGCCGCGCCGGTCGGCCGCGGGCAGGACGAGGGCGGCGCCCACCGCGAGCGGTCCGAACAGGTCGTAGACGGACAGGTCGAAGCCGAGGCCCGCGATGCCGAGGACACGGTCGCGTCCGGTGACGGCGTGGCGGCGGTTGATGTCCTCCACGGTGTTGAGGGCGGCGCGGTGACTGATCATCACGCCCTTGGGCGTACCGGTGGAGCCCGAGGTGTAGATGATGTAGGCGAGGTCGTCGGGGTCGCGCCGGGCTCCGCCCGTGTCCGCTGTGGCCGCCGGGTCTTCGGGGAGGAGGTCGACGGCGACGGCCGTGACGTTCTCCGGGAGGTCGTCGAGTTCGGCGAGCCAGGACTGGGTGAGGACCGTGCGGACGCCCGCGTCCGCGATGATCGTGTCCCGGCGGGCCGGTGGCTGAGCGGTGTCGACGGGCAGGTAGGCGCCGCCCGCCATGAGGGTGCCGAAGACCGCGACGACCTGCTCCCAGCCCTTGTCCGCCCAGATCGCCACGGGCTCCCCGGGACGCAGCCCGGCTGCCGTCAGGGCCTCGGCCAGAGCGCTCGCGCGGGCCACGAGCTGTCGGTAGGTGAGGGCGAGTCCGGGGGCCCGGACGGCGATCGCCTCCGGTGTGGCCCGTGCCTGGGCGAGTACGGGTTCGTGGAGCAGGGCGTCCGGCAGGGGCCCCTCGGTCGCGTTGACCGCGCGTCGGCGTACCGCCTGTGCCGCGGGCAGGGGGATGCGGGCCGGGGCGTCCCAGGCGGCGTCGCCGGCTTCCCGCTCGGCCGCCAGCGACCGTACGAGTGCCGTGTACGCCTCGAACATGGCGTCGGCCACCCCGTGGGCGAGCGCACCCTCCCGGATGTCCCAGGACAGGCTCAGGGTGTCGCCGCGGTGCATGACCTGGCAGTCGAGCCATACCTGCGGCGTCCGGGTCACGGCGTACCTCACCTCGGGGGGTACGCCCTCGGAGGTGGCGCCGGTGCCCAGGGCGCTGGTGAAGACGACCGGCATGAGTACCGGGGCGCCGGCTGTGCGGGAGAGCTCGGCCAGCACCTCGGAGCCGGTGAACAGGGGATGCGCCAGGTCTTCCAGGAGCTGCTCTCCCACCGCCCTGGTCCGTTCGGCGAAGGTGGCCGGGGCGTCGAGGTCGACGGTGAGGAGTTCGAGCGAGGTGAAGTCCCCGACGAGGCGGCCGATGTCCTCGTGCAGGTCGGGCCGGTCGACGGTGGGTACGTTGAGCGTGAAGCGGCTGGTGCGCGACCAGGCGCCGACCGTCTCGGCGTACGCGGTGAGCAGGGCCGTCGACACGGTCAGTCCGCGCCGCGCGGCCCGCTCGGCGAGGCGGTCCCGGTCGGCCGCGGGCAGCAGGATCTCCAGCCGCCGGAACGTCACCGGGCCGTCGGGGGCCGGAGCGCGGTCCGGCTCTCCGGGATCGGTGACCGCGGCTTCCCAGGCTTCGGCGAGGGGCAGTTCGGGAGCGGGTGGCAGGGTGTCGAGGCGTTCGTGCCAGTAGGCGCGGTCGCGGGTGTGCGCGTCGCCGTCGGTGAGGGCGCGGCGGGCCAGGACGTAGTCGCGGAAGGTGATCCGCGGGGCGTCGGAGAGGGCGGCGCCTCCGTAGCTCTGCTGGAACTCGGCCAGCAGGACGCGCAGGCCGGCGTGGTCGACGACGAGCATGTCGAAGGAGAGGTGGAGGACGGCACGCTCGGCGGTGCGGGTCACGTGCACGTCGAAGAGCGGCCACCGGTCGGTGGGTGCCTCGCGGGTGGCCAGCCGCGTACGGGTGCGCTCCGCCTCCGCCTCGGCGGTGGCGGCCGGGAGCGCGGTCAGGTCGTCGGCGCCGACCACGAGGGCGGGCACGTCGGGCAGGACCCGCTGGTAGCCGTCGGGGGGGACGACGGCGCGGAGCATGTCGTGCCGTTGGACCAGTTCCCGCCACACGGAGGTGACGCGGTCGACGTCCAGGTCGGGGTATTCCAGTTCGACGTAGGCGTGGCAGCCGACGCCGCCGTAGGCGTAGGCGTCGGTGCGGCCGATGAGGTAGGCGGCCTGGATGTCGGTCAGCGGGAACGGTTCGTGGCGGTTGTCCGGGTCGGCGCGCAGGGCCGGTTCCCCGGCCTCCAGGTGGCGCAGGAGGGCTTCCTTGTGCGTGCGCAGTTCGGCCCGGTGCGCGTCGGTGAGCCGGCCCTGCGGGGCCCGGAAACGCAGTTGTCCGTCCTGGGCCCACAGCACCACGCCGTCGTCGGCGTAGCGGGCCAGCAGTTCAGCGATGTTCACAGCTCTCCGGTCTCGTAGGCGGTCTCGTGGGCCGCGAGCGTTCGGTTGACGTCCGCGGCGAGCGCGGCGACGGTCGGTGCGGCGAAGAAGCGGCGGACGGGCACGGCGGCCCCGAGACGGCGCTCGATCGCGGTCAGCAGGCGCAGTGCGGTGAGGCTGTCGCCGCCGGTGGTGAAGAAGTTGGCGTTGCGGTCGGGCACCCAGTGCGGCAGGTACGCGCTCCAGAGTCCGGCGAGGGCCGCCTCGGTCCGGCCGCGTGGCGGCTCGGCTCCCTCGGACACCGTCTCCGGTCCCGCCAGAGCGGCCAGGGCCGCCCGGTCGACCTTTCCGTTCGCCGTGAGGGGCAGGGCGGACAGGAGCCGGATGCGGGACGGAACGGCGTGGGCGGGGACCCGTTCGGCCAGCAGGGCGAAGAGGCTCTCGGTGAGCTCGGGGTCCTCGACCGGCCCGTGGGGAGCCTGCTCCTGGGCCGGTTCGGGGTTCTGGACCGGCCCGTGGGGAGTCCGCTCCTGGGCCGGTGCGGTGCCCGCGGTGGGGTCCTGCGGTACCGCGAAGGCGGCCAGGCGCTTGTCGGTGCGCTCCCCCACGGCCACGACGGCGGCGCGCAGCACGGCCGGGTGTGCTTCCAGGGCGGCCTCGATCTCGCCGGCCTCGATCCGGTGGCCGGCGATCTTCAGCTGGCTGTCGAGCCGGCCGAGGAACTCCAGCAGTCCGTCGCCCCGGTACCGGCCCAGGTCACCCGTCCGGTACCAGCGGCGCCCGTCCTGTTCGACGAACTTCTCGGCGGTGCGGGCCGGGTCGGCCAGGTAGCCGCGGGCCAGCCCCGCGCCGCCGATCCACAGTTCGCCGGGCGTCCAGTCGGGGCAGTCCCGGCCGTCCCGGCCGACCACGCGGTAGTGCTGCCCGGTCAGGGGGCGGCCGTAGGGGATGGAGACCCAGCGGGGGTCCGGTTCGGTGACGGTGAGGGTGTTGGACCAGATGGCGGCTTCGGTGGCGCCGCCCATGGCGACGAAGGCGCAGGGCCGCGCGGTCCGGGCCCGCAGCCGGGCGGGCAGGTCGAGGCCGATCCAGTCGCCGGAGACCAGTGCGGTCCGCAGCCCGGCGATCCGGCCGCCTTCCCCGCCGCCCTGTTCGTCGGCGTCGAGCAGCAGGTCGAGCAGGGCCGGGACGGTGTTCCACACGGTGACGCCGTACCGCTCCAGCAGGCCGGGCCAGCGAGCCGGTTCACGCCGCTGGTCCTCGGTGGGCAGCAGGAGGGAGCCGCCCGCGGCGAGCGGGCCGAAGATGTCGTACACGGAGAGGTCGAAGTCCAGTGCCGACAGGGCGAAGACGCGGTCGTCCCCGCGGATGCCGTGCCGGGCGTTGATGTCCGCGATCGTGTTCCAGGCGGCGGCGTGGGTGATCTCGACGCCCTTGGGCTCCCCCGTGGAACCCGAAGTGAAGATCACGTAGGCGAGGGAGCGGGGAGGCGTCGTCCACGGTGCGGGCAGCGGCTCGTGGTCCTGCGTGTCCGTGAAGGACAGGGCGCGGGGGGCCGTTCCTCCCGGAGCGGGCCAGTCGCCCACGACCACGGGGAAGGCGGCGGTGGCTAGCACCCGTGCCAGCCGCGCGACGGGCTGTTCCAGGCTCAGCGGCACGTAGGCGGCACCGGCCGCGAGCACACCGAGGACCGCCGCGATCTGCTCCGGTCCCTTGGGAAGGGTGACCGCGACCAGGTCTCCCGGTCGCACGCCGGCGTCCACGAGCGCGGCAGCCGTCCGCAGCGACCGGTCGGCGAGTGTTCCGTACGTCGTCTCCTCCCCCGCGGTCGTGACCAGGGCGGTGCGGTCGGGGGTGGTCGTCGCGCGGGTGAAGAACGTCTGGTGCAGGGGGCGCGGCGTCACCGGGTCCAGGGCGGCCTCGCGTGCCGCCGCGGCCCGCCGTTCGTACTGGGAGGCGGGCAGCAGGCCGGGCAGCGGTGCGTCCCAGTCGCCGGCGACGGCGTACCGCAGCAGCCGGTCGTAGGCGCCGAACATCGCGTCCAGCACTCCTTCGGGGAACAGCTCGTCGACGGCGTCCCAGGTGACGACCAGGTCTCCGGACTCCTCGGTGACCTGGTTGTCCAGGCAGACCTGCGGGGACTGGGAGATGCCCCAGACCTTCGCGGGGAAGCCGGTACCCGGTCCGGCCAGCGTCGCGTCCCCGACGCCGATGGCGCTGGTGAACACCACGGGGGCGGCGGCGTCCACCGTGCCCGTGCGGCGGCCGAACTCCCGCAGCAGCCAGTCGATCGGCACGTCCGCGTGGTCCAGGTCCGCCGCCTGACGCCGCTGGAGGGCGGCTGCCGCGGCCGGCCAGGACGTGCCTTCGCGCCGGTGGCCCGCGAGTGACAGGGACGTGAAGTCCCCCAGCACCCGCTGGACATGGGGGTGGACGTCCCGCCGGTTGAAGAGGGTGAGGGTGACGGTCACGGCGTCGGTCCCGCTCCAGGTCTCCAGGACCTCCGCGTACAGGGCCAGCAGGACGGTGGAGGGGGTCAGGCCGTGCCGTGCCGCCTCGCGCTTGACCGCCCGCCAGTCCTCGGCGGGCAGGCTCAGCCGGCGCCGCGTGAAGACGGGCGCGTCGAGTGCCGCCGGGTCCCGGGCGAAGGGCAGGGCGGGCGGGGGCGGCAGTTCGGACAGGCGGGCCTGCCAGTGGGCGCGGGCCCGGGCGGTCGCCTCCGGGTCGGCGGGGAGGCGGGTCAGGTAGTCGCGGAACGACACGTCCACGGGCGGCAGTTCGTGATCCGGGTCGGCGTAGAGCGTGCTCAGTTCGGCGTAGAGCGTGGTGATGGAGAGCGCGTCGAGCACGAGGTAGTCCAGGCCGACGCCGATACGGGTCCGTGTCCCGTCGTCGCTCATCCCGGCGTCCCCGTCGTCGCTCTTCCCGGCGTTCGCGTCCTCGCGGTAGCGCACCGCCTCGAGGGCGAAGAGCGGCCACCGGGCGGGGTCGCGGACCTGCTGGGACAGGCGGGCGCGCAGACCGGCCAGGGTCTCGGCCGCTTCGCCGGGGCGGGCGTCCTCCACCGGTACGCGCACCGGCGGCACGTCGGGCAGGACACGCTGGTGCCCGTCCTCCACGACCGCGCGGAGCATCCCGTGCCGCCGGACGAGGGTGTTCCAGGCGCGCTCCAGCCGCTCCAGGTCGACGTCCGTGCCGTCGAACTCCGTGTAGTGCCAGGTGCCGACGCCGCCGAGGGTGAAGCGGGGGTCGCGACCGGTGTGGTAGGCGGTCTGGACGTCCGTGAGCGGGAAGGGCTCGTGGGCGTGGTCCGGGTCGGGCACCAGAGCGGGCGCGGCGACGGGCGACGCCGCCGCTCCGGTGGCCGTCGTGGGGCGCAGGGTCTCGCAGAAGTGCCGGAGCACGGGGTGGGCGAACAGGTCGGCCACGCGGGCGTGGGGGAATCCGGCGGCGCGCAGCCGGCCGATCATCCGGGTCGCGACGAGCGAGTCGCCGCCCAGCAGGAAGAAGCTGCTCTCCCGGCCCACTTCGGGCACGTCGAGGAGTTCGGCCCACTCGGCCGCCACGGCGCTCTCCACCGGGCCGTCCGGCGCCGACGTGCGCGGCCCCTCCTGCCCGGCGGCCCCGGTCAGCGCCCGGTGGACCGCCGTCCGGTCGAGCTTGCCGTTGGCGGTCAGCGGCAGGTCGGCCAGGACGAGGACGCGCTCGGGCACCATGTAGGCGGGAAGCCGTCGGGCCGCCCGGAGACGGACCTCGTCCGGGCCGGGTGCCTCGCCGCGTGCGGACACGGCCGCGGCCAGGTGCCGTCCGGGTGTGTCGAGGACGGTGGCGACCGCGTGCAGGACCGCGGGGTCGTCCTCCAGCGCGGACTCGACCTCGCCCAGTTCGATGCGGTGGCCGCCGACCTTCACCTGGTGGTCGGCGCGCCCGAGGAACTCCAGTACGCCGTCGGACCGGTACCGGGCCAGATCGCCGCTGCGGTACCAGCGCTCGCCGTCGTACTCGACGAAGCGTTCCGCCGTACGCCCGGGGTCCGCACGGTAGCCGTTGGCCACACCGGGGCCGCCGATCCACAGCTCGCCGGGGACGAGATCGGGGCAGTCGCGTCCCCGTCCGTCCACGACCCGGGCCCGCATGTTGCGCAGGGGGACGCCGTAGGGGACGGACTTCCAGGCCGGGTCGGTCTCCCGCACCTCGAACACCGTGGAGTGGACCGCGGCCTCCGTCATGCCGCCGAGCGCCACGAAGCGGCAGCCGGGCACGAGCGCGCGGAGCCTGCGGGGCTGGTCGAGCCCGACCCAGTCCCCGCCGAGCAGCACCATGCGCACGGAGTCCCCGAGGCCCTCGTCCTCGCCCGCGGCCATCAGCAGGTCGAGCAGGGCGGGCACGCACTGCACCAGCGTCACCCCGTGCTCACGGATCAGCCGCGCCCAGTGGTGGGCGTCCCGGCGGTGGTCCTGTCCGACGGTGACCACCTGGCCGCCGAGGGACAGCGGGGTGAAGACGTCCCACGCGGCCAGGTCGAAGTCGAGCGCGGAGATCGCGAGGGTGCGGTCGGCGGGTCCGAGCCCGAGGTGCTCCTCCATCGCCTCGACGGTGTTGACGACCGCCCGGTGCGACACCTCGACGCCCTTGGACAGTCCCGTGGAGCCCGACGTGAACAGCACGTAGGCGGGCAGGGCGGGGTCGGGCCGCACGACCTGTGCGGGCCGGAGCCCCGTCGCGTCCTCCAGGAGCAGCACCGGGGCCGGGGCGTCCGCGCAGAGGGGGGCGTGGTCCCGGTCGGTGAGTACGGCGGACGCGCCGGCCACGGAGTGGATGCGTTCCCGGCGTACGGCGGGCTGTTCCACGCCGACGGGAGCGTACGCCGCGCCCGCGGCCAGGATGCCGAGGACCGCGGTGATCTGGTCGGCGCCCTTGGGCAGGGTCACGGCGACGGTGTCGCCCTCCCGCACGCCGTGGGCGTGCAGCAGCGCGGCGATCCGCCGGGCCGCGTGGGCGAGTTCGCGGTAGGTGAGGGTGTCGCCGGTGGTACGGACCACCGCGGTGCGGCCCGGCTCGGTCTCGGCGAGCCGGAAGAAGCGGGTGTGCAGGGCGCGGTCCGGGACCGGCGTGGGAGGCAGGGCCGCCACCGCGCGCCGGGGCAGGACGTCGGGGGCGAGCAGGCCGTCCACCGGCCGGGCCCACGCGTCGGGGTCCGTGATCAGGCGGGTGACGAGGCGGCGGTAGGCGTCGAACGCGGCGTCCGGCACACCGGCCTCGAACACACCGTCCCGCACGTCCCAGTTGAGGAGCAGGCCGCCGTCGAGTTCGGTGACCTGGGCGTCCAGGTAGACCTGGGGGCCCTGGGAGATGATCCAGGACGGGCGGCCGAAGGACTTCTGCACGTCCTGCTCGAAGATCTCCCCCAGCCCGATGGCACTGGTGTACACGACCGGGGCCAGCACCGGGGCCCCCTCGGCGCGCGCGAGGTCGCGCAGCACCTCCACCCCGCCGTACGCGCCGTGGGAGATGCCTTCCTGGAGCCGTTCCTGCACGCCACGGGCCTGCCGGGAGAAGGGAAGGGACGCGCTCAGGTCCGCGTCCAGCAGGACCGAGCCGCTGAAGTCGCCGACCAGACCCGCGACGTCCGGGGTGAACGTCTCCCGGTCGAACAGCGGGAGGTTGAGCAGGAAGCGTCGGCTGTCGCTCCAGGTGGCGATGACCTCGGCGAAGGCGGTGGCGAGCGCGGCGGCGGGGGTGATGCCGTGCCGGCGCGCCGATCTGATCAGCGCCGCCTTGTCGGAGGGGCCCAGCCAGTGGTGCAGGCGGCGGGAGTGGGTGAGCGCGGTGTCGTCGGCGCTCACCGGCGTCAGCGGGTCGACGGCCGTCGGCAGGCGCGGAGCGCGGGGCAGGTCAGGCAGCCGCTCCCGCCACCAGGCCGCGTGCCGCTCGCGTTCCGCCCGTCGTCGGGCGTCGTGCTCCGCCAGGTACCGGCGGTAGTCGAGGGCGAGTTCACGGGGCCGGTCGTCGGGAGAC
Source organism: Streptomyces coelicoflavus (assembly GCF_045041415.1). NCBI lineage: Bacteria > Bacillati > Actinomycetota > Actinomycetes > Kitasatosporales > Streptomycetaceae > Streptomyces > Streptomyces coelicoflavus. The sequence continues at coordinate 1,846,218 of NZ_CP108218.1, forward strand.
TCGTAGAAGCGGCGCAGGTCGGCCAGGAGGACCCGCAGGCTCAGCGCGTCACCGGCCATCATGTCCAGGTCGATCTGCAACCGGGTCCCGCCGTCGGGGAGCAGGCAGAGGGCCACGCGGAAGACGTCGCCGGAGGTGATGTCCGGGCGGGCGTGGGTGTTGCGCTCGCGCAGCAGCTCCAGCTCGGCCGCGGCGTCGGCGGCGGTGTACTCACGCAGGTCGTGGACGGTGAGGGAGGTACCCGGCGCGCCGAAGCGCTGCCGTCCCTCCTCGTCGAAGACCGCCCTCAGCATGCCGTGCCGCAGCACGAGCGCACGCACGGCGGTGTCGAGCCGGACGGGGTCGACGTCGTGGCCGTCGAGTTCGACGTAGAAGTGCGCGGCGACGCCACCGAGGGGCTGTCCGTCCTGGCGGCCGATCCAGTAGGCGTGCTGCATCGCCGCCAGGGGGAACGTCTCCGTCCGCCCTTCGCCCGTCACCGCGTCGAGCGGCGTGGGTGGTGCGGTGGCGGCTGCCTCGGCGGGTTCTCCCCGTCCCAGCAGGGCGGTCCAGGCGGCCAGGGTCGGGGTGCGGGTGAGGTCCTGGAAGGTGACCGTGCTGCCTTCGCGCCGCCAGGTGCCGACCAGGGACATCAGCATCAGTGAGTCGAGACCGAGTTCGAAGAGGTCCCGGTCGTCGTCCAGCTCGTGGGGCGCCGTCCGCAGTGCGCGTGCGACCGCTTCGCGCACTGTGGCCGGCGCGTGAAGGGTTCCGTCGCCTTCCGCCGTCCGCGCCTGGACGGCTGCTTCATCGCTCACTGAGGGGACCTTCCGGTCGGATGGGGTGGCCAGTTGAGGGCCGGCGTCCGAAACGGGACTCTCGTCCGCCGGGCCGTAGCGCCACTCTAGGTTGAAATGATTATCATTTCTAGACTTCACATCGTAGTCACACAACGGGCCGCGGTACCAGGGCCCGAGAGCGAAGGAGAGAGGGCGGAACCACATGACCGAGAAGCAGAACGGCTGGTCGGACGCGGAGTCGGCGCGCTACCGGGCCGTCGGCCACTGGGAGGGGGTCACCTTCGGTGCCCGCCTGCGTCGAGCGGGCACCGCCCGTGGAGACCGTGCCGCCCTGGTCGACGGGGACCGGCGGTGGACCTATGCGGATCTGGACACCGAGGCCGACCGCGTCGCCCACGGACTGCGGGGGCTCGGTGTCGAGCGGGGCGACCGCGTCGTCGTCCAGCTCCCCAACTGCGCCGAGTTCGTCCTCGTCTGGTTCGGACTGCAACGCCTCGGGGCGGTCCCGGTGCACGCCATGCCCGGGCACCGGCGCCGGGAGATCGGTCATCTGGTGCGCGTGTCGGGTGCGGTGGCCTGTGTGGTGCCCGACCGGCACGCCAGGTTCGACCACCGGGAGCTGATGCGCGAGGTACGGGCTGAGCAGGGGCCGGGCGGTTCGCTCCGGACGGTCGTCGTGGTCGGTGATCCCGGTCCGGAGAGCGGCTTCGTCCCGTTCGAGGCACTGCGGGCGGCCCCGCCTTCCGTGCCCGGTCGTACCGCGCCGGACGCCCGGCCAGCGCCGGGAGCCGACGACGGCGGAGCGGGCTCCGAGGACGTCGCCCTTCTGTTGCTGTCCGGCGGCACCACCGGCCTGCCCAAGCTCATCCCGCGGACGCACGACGACTACGCCTACAACGCCCGCGCCTGTGCCGGGGTCTGTGCCCTCGACGAGCGGACCGTCTACTTGGCGGTGCTGCCGGTCGGATTCAACTTCACCTTCGCCTGCCCCGGTGTGCTGGGCACCCTCATGGCCGGGGGGACCGTCGTGATCGCCCCGGATCCCAGCCCGCAGACGGCCTTCGCGCTCGTCGAGCGGGAGGGCGTGACCCTGACCTCGCTGACCCCGCCGCTCGTCACCCACTGGGTGGACGAGGCCGACTCCGGGGCGTGGGACCTCGGCAGCCTCTCGGTGGTGCAGGTCGGCGGGGCGCGGCTGCCGGAGGAGCACGCCCGCAGGCTCGGTCCGGCGCTCGGGGCGACCGTGCAGCAGGTCTTCGGCATGGCGGAGGGACTGATCAACCTCACCCGCCTCGACGACCCCGAGGACCTCGTCTGCGCCACCCAGGGCCGGCCCGTCTCCCCCGACGACGAGATCCTGGTGGTGGACACCGACGGCCGGCCCGTGGCGGACGGTACGGCGGGCGAACTGCTCACCCGGGGCCCGTACACGCTGCGTGGCTACTACCGGGCCGACGAGCACAACCGCACGGCGTTCACCCCGGACGGCTACTACCGGACCGGCGACGTGGTGCGCCGGCTGCCGACCGGACACCTCGTCGTGGTGGGCCGGATCAAGGACCAGATCAACCGCGGCGGTGAGAAGGTCGCCGCCGTCGAGGTGGAGGAGCAGTTGCTCACGCATCCGGCGATCACGGCCGCGGCGCTGGTGGGTGTGCCGGACGAACGCTGGGGCGAGCGGACCGTCGCCTTCGTGGTGTGCGACGGCGAGGCTCCCGGCGTGCGGGAGGTGGCCGCGCACCTGAGGGAGCGCGGGCTGGCCGGACACAAGAGCCCGGACGAGGTCGTCCGGGTGGCCGGCCTCCCGCTGACCGCGGTCGGAAAGATCGACAAGGCAGCGCTGGCGCGGACGTCGCTCCGGCCGTGAGACGGGTCGCGGAGGAGCGCCCACGGGGCGGGGCGCTCCTCCCGACGACCGTAAGACGCCCTTCACCCCGGCTGCTCCGGCACCGCGAGGACGGGACCGTCCTCGCGGAGGAGCAGTCCTCGGGTGACGGGGTGCCTGGGGTCCATCAGCACGCGGTCCGCAGGTCCGGCTTCGACGACCCGTCCCCCGTCCAGGACGACGACCTGATCCGCGCGGGCGGCGACGGCCGTCAGGTCGTGCGTCACCATGACGACCGTCAGGCCCAGCGTGCGCCGCAGCGAGTCCAGCAGCTCCAGGACCCGGTCCGCGGTCTCCGGATCGAGCGCCGAGGTGACCTCGTCACAGACGAGGGCGCGCGGCTCGGCGGCCAGCGTCCGAGCCAGCGCGACGCGTTGACGCTGCCCACCGGACAACTCCCCGGGCCGGCGCGTCAGTACGTCGGTCGGCAGCCCGACCAGTCCCAGCAGCCGTACGGCTTCCTCGGACGCCTCCCGGGCCAACCGGCCGCGCAGCCCCCTGAGTGGGCGCGTGAGCGCGTCGGCCACGGACTCGCGCGGGTTGAGGGCCCCGCGGGAGTCCTGCGCGACGAGGTGCACCGCGGCCCCGCGTCCGCGCGGCGCGCTGCCCGCACGCCACTCGACGCTCCCTCGTACCGGCGGGTGCAGTCCCGCGAGACACCGGGCGAGGGTGGTCTTCCCCGACCCCGACGCACCCACGACGGCGGTGCAGGACCCCGCCGGAACGGTGAGGGAGACGTCGTGCAGCACGGGGACCCGCCCATGGACGGCGTGCAGGCCTCGTGCGGTGAGCCCGCCGGAGGCGGTTTCGTGCAGGCCCCGGGCGGTGAGCCCGCCGGAGGCGGTTCCGTGCAGGCCCCGTGCGGTGAGCCCGCCGGAGGCGGTGAGGTCCGCGGCGGCGTCGCGGGGAGCCTCGGAGCGGGGGCCGGTGGCCCGGGGGACCCCGGAAGGCCGGACGGCCGGCGCCGGCCCGGGTTTCCCGCGCGCGGTGATCCGGCCCTGCTCCAGCCGTATGACGTCGTCCGCCACGGACGCGATCCACGCCGGGTCGTGGCTGACCAGCAACGCGGCGCGGTCCCCGGCGGAGAGGGCCTCGGCCAGCAGTCCGCGCATACCGTCCGCCAGGACCGGGTCCAGGCCGCTGGTGGGCTCGTCGAGGACCAGCAGGGCGGGGCGGCCCGCCAGCGCCAGGGCGAGGGCGACCCGCTGGGCCTCTCCCCCGGACAGCTGCCGGGGCAGCCGCCGCCGGAACGCCCGGTCGGCCGGCAGTCGCACGGACGACAGCAACTCCCCCACCTGCTCGGCGACTTCGGCTCTCCCCGTCACGGAGGAGCGGCGCAGCCGCACCGCCTCGGCGAGCTGTGTGCCGATCCGGAGTGCGGGGTTGAGTGACGAGGCCGGGTCCTGCCCGAGGAACGACACCACCCGGCCGCGCAGCCGGCGGGCGTCCGCCCGGTCGAAGGGATCGAGGCCCGCCACCCGGACGGTCCCGCCGCGGAGTCGCAGGCCGGGGCGGACGTGGCCGAGCAGACTGTGCGCCAGGCTGCTCTTGCCCGATCCCGACCTGCCGACGATCCCCAGCACCTGCCCGTGCGCCACCGGGAATCCGACGTCGTGCACGACGGGCGGCCCACCGGCCGCGGGACCCAGCGTCAGGGCGTCGATCTCCGCGAGCGCACCGGTCCCGGAAGGGGGAGCGGAGAGGGGCGCGGGGGCACGGCCGGTCATGCGGCTCCCCTCCCCACGGTGTCCGCCAGCCGCCCGGCCAGCAGTCCGACGCAGACGGACAGCAGCACCAGCAGCAGTGCCGGGGCGAGGAACGGCGTGGCGGCCAGCGTCGCGCCGGGAACGTTCTCACTCACCATGCGGCCCCAGTCCGGCGTCGCCCCGACCGGTCCGAGACCGAGGAACCCCGCGGTGGCGGTGAGGTGGAGGGAGGCGACCAGGCGCAGCGCGGTGTCCATCAGCGCCGGTCCGGCGATGTTCGGCAGCACGTCGTGGCGCAGTACGGCCCGTCGCGTGTCGCCCCGGGCCAGGGCGGCCTCGACGTACCCGCTGCCGAGCACCGTGTCCGCCGCGGCGCGCAGCACGCGGGCCGAGAACGGGGCGGTGGCGAGGGCGACGGCTGCCACCAGGGCCGTCGCGCTGCCGGGGAACCCCGCGGCGAGGACGAGGACGACGAGGAGAGCGGGGAGGACGGCCAGGGCGTCGACGCAGCGGAGCAGCAGGTCGCCCAGCCGGCGGGACACCATGGCCGCGAGGACTCCGACGGCCGTCCCGACGGCTCCGGCCACGGCCGTACCCGCCAGCGCGGTGAGCACGATGGTGCGGCCGCCGCCGAGCACCCGGCTCAGTACGTCCCGGCCCAGCACGTCGGTACCGAGGAGGAACCGGCCGTCGGGCTGCTGGAAGGGCGCGGCGAGCTGCGCGGTGGGACTGTGCGGCGCGACCAGCGGCCCCAGCAGGGCGAGCAGGAGGACGAGCAGGGTGCCCGCTCCGGTGAGCAGTGGTGGCCTGCGGCGCCGGAGGACGCCCGTCCGGGCGGCGCGTGACCGCCTCCCCGGTGGTGTGAGGACGGTCGTCATCGGCCGTGTCCTTCCCGCGCGCCCAGCAGGCGTGCGCAGATGTCGCCGGTCAGCAGCACCGCGAGCATCACCCCGGCGAGTATGGTGGCGATGCCCTGCACCATGGGTATGTCCCGTGCCGCGACGGCCAGTTGCAGTTCCCGGCCGATGCCCGGGTAGTCGAAGACGTTCTCCACCACCACCGCCGAGCCGACCAGGGCGCCCGTGGTGAGGGTGAGCGCGTGGACGGCGGGCCCCGCGGCGTTGGGCAGGATGTGGCGGACGGCGAGCCGCACCCCGCGCACTCCGTTGAGCCGTGCGGCTTCGCAGTAGGGAGTGGCCGCAGCGTCCGCGACGGAGACCCGCAGCAGCCTGGTGGCCACCGCGAGTCCGACCGCGCTGAGCGTGAGGACGGGCAGGATCAGCGCGTGCGGCACATCGAGCGGCGTACCGCCCAGGGGGATGACGGAGACACGCGGCAGGAGCTCCAGCCACACCGCCAGTACCGCGACGAGCAGCGCGGCGACGACGAACTCCGGTACGGCGGCCAGGACCTGGGCGGCCGTCGAGACGAAGCGGTCGGCGCCGCCCCCGCGCAGCCCGGTCCACAGGCCCAGCAGCGCGGCCAGTGGCGCGGTGACCGCGAGCGTCAGTCCGGCGAGGAGCAGGCTGTTGGGCAGGCGGGTGGCGAGGACGTCGGTGACCTGCCGGTCCCCCACGAAGCCGTGGCCCAGATCCCCCCGGACGGCGCCTGCCGCCCAGTGCGCGTACCGTTCGGCGGCCGGCCGGTCCAGCCCGAGTTCGGCGCGGACCTCGGCGCGCTGCACCGCCGAGGCGTCCACCCCGGCGACCGCGCTGACCGCGTCGCCCGGAAGGACCGCCGTGGCCGCGAAGACGACGGCCGACAGCACGACGAGCAGGACGGCCGCCCCCACGAGGCGACGACCGGCGAACGCGGCCAGGCTCACGCCAGCGACGCCTGCGAGAAGCCGGGGAACTGCTCGAAGAGATCGTCACGTATCCCACGGACGCCCTTGGCCCGGGCGTTCAGGTTCGGTTTGAAGACCGGCAGCACCTGGTTGCCGTCCTCCCAACGCGTGCGCTGCGCCCGCGTTCCCAGCTTCCCGGCCTCGGCCGGGTCGCGCTCGGCGCGGGCCTTCGCCACGAGGGTGTCGGTCGCGGACTCCTGCCAGCCGAACGCCGACGGCGAGCCACCCGCCGTGCTCATCTGGTAGGTCGACAGCGCGGGAATGGGCATCTGGTACGAGCCCGCCAGCGGCAGCGCCGCGTAGGCGGGGAAGTCCGCGTAGAGCTGTCCCGCCGGCAGCTCACGCACCGACGCCCCGACACCGGCCTTCTTCAGGTCCTCGACGAAGAGGGTGGCCGTCTCGACCATGCCCGGCGTCTCCGGGCCGGTCGTCAGCGTGACCTTCATCCCCTCGGCCCCGGCCTCCTTGAGCAGCGCCCGGGCCCGCTCCGGGTCGTGGGCCCGCTGGGGCAGGCCCTCCGCGTAGTCGGGGAAGCCGATGGAGGGCAGGTCGTTGCCGATCTCGGCCTTGCCGTAGAACACCGTCCTCACCATGGCCTGCCGGTCGACCGCGAGCTTGAACGCCTCGCGCACCCGGGGGTCGTCGAAGGGCTTGACCTTCATGTTCATCTGGAAGGACAGGCCGACCAGGTACGGGCTCTGCGTGGGAACGAGTTCGACGTTCCCGTTGTCCCCGAGGGTGCGCGCGGTGACGGGTGAGAGGTCGTGTGCGAAGTCGATCTCACCGCCGGTGAGCGCTCCGGACCTGGCGGTCGAGTCGGCGATCGACCGCAGCTCCAGTCCGTCCAGGTGGGGGACGTGGCCGTAGTGGTCGTCGTAGCGCTCGAACGCCGCGCCCTGGCCGGCCGTGAACTCTGTCAGCCGGAAGGGGCCGCAACTGGGCATGCCCTTGCGGAAGTTCCTGGTGCCGTCCTTGACGACGAGGAAGTTGCCCTGACAGAGGATCATGCGGCCGTCGGCGATGGGCCGCAGGGTCGGCAGTACGACCTTCAGGTCACCGTCGGCCTTGGCGTGCGCCAGGTCGAAGTTGGCGGCCGCGAGCCGGTAGACGGGCAGTTTGCTGTGGGCCGCGAGGGTGCTGAGCGAGTGCAGGACATCGGCGGCGGTCAGCCGGGAGCCGTCGGTGAAGCGGACGCCGGGCCGCACGTGCAGGGTGTAGGCCGACAGGTCGTCGGCGATGTCGATGCCCTTGAGCACGCCGTAGCGCACCCCGTCGGGGCCGCTGGGGTCCAGGTTGCCCAGCGTGCCGTGCCAGGCGCGGGCACGCACCAGGTCGAGGGCGGACGGGCCGTTGAAGAAGTCGAGCGTCTCCGAGGCGCCGCCTCCGACGAAGGCGGCCCGCAGCGTGCCGCCCGAGCGGGGCGAGGAACCCGGACCGGACTCGCGGTCCGATGCGGGCTCGTCGGTGGAGCAGGCCGCCAGCAGGCCGGGGCCCACCGTCAGAGCCGCGGCCCCCGCCGCACCGCGGCGCAGGAAGGCACGGCGATCGATCTGTCTGGACATGCTTCTCCTTGACGTTCTGCTGAGCTGATCAGGAAGCCGTGGCACTCGCACGGCGGGTGAAGCGGGGCCCGACGGAAGCGCCTGGGACCGGCAGGTCCGCAGGTCGGCAGGTCCGCAGGTCGGCAGCGCTCGTGGACCACCGCGATGCCTGCGGACTACCGCAGGGCCAGGGCGCCGGACGGGCAGGCCCGCACGGACTCACGCACCTCGTCCGACCGGGACGCGGAAGGCTCTCCGTCCAGGACCAGGACGAGGCCCTCCTCCTCGTCCTGGTCGAAGACGACCGGTCAGTGACCGTCCACCGTTCCGGAGAGTTCGTTGGTGGCCTTCGGCAGCGTCACGGACGTCAGCTTCTCGCCCGAGTCCAGGTCGAAGGCATGCAGTTGGCGCTTGCCCGGTTCCGAGACGTACGCCGTGTGGTCGCGGACGAAGAGGGTGGGCCTGGGCTGCTGCCAGTCCAGGGGCTCGGTCCAGTCGCCGACCGCTTCGATCCTCTTCTCCACCTTGCCGGTCTCCGGGTCGATGACGTGGAGGACGCCGTTGGTGCCGAGTACGAGTGCCTCGCCGTGCGGGCCGCGGGCGAGCGAGCGGAAGGAGTAGCTGGTGCCGAGGTCGACGAGCTTCATCTTCGCCGTGCGGGTGTCGATCAGCGATATGCGCGTGGGCCGTTCCAGTTCCGCGTCGGGGTCGGTCTTGTAGTCGCCCAGGAGGATCGGTGAGGCGTCGCTGCCGGCCTGGTTGCCGGTGCGGGCGTAGTCGTCGGGGGCGTCGACCTTGGTGAACTCGCCGTCCTTGTAGAGGAGTACGCCGTCCTCGCAGCCGAGGCCGACGACGTCGCCCTGGGCGGCGGCCTCGCCGTGCACGCCCGGGCAGTTCTCGGCGCGGGCGATCTCCTTGTTGTTCTTGTCGAGGACGAGGGCACCGGTGCGCTTCTCCTCGGTGCCCAGGGTGGTGACGAGTTCGCCGCCCGCCAGTTCGATGGCGACACCGTGGTGGGCCTCGGCGGAGGTGTAGGTGCGGGCCTCCGGCTGCTTCCCGCCGGCCAGGTCGGCGGGGTCGAAGACGTTCACCTCGCCCGTACCGTCGGTGAACAGCACCGTCCTGCCGCCGTGCCGCACCACGTGCCCCGGCTTCGCGCCCTTGAACTCGGCGTCCGTGAACGCCTGCCGGGCCGCGTCGAACACGCGGAAGCCGCTGTCGGTGGAGACGATGACGTGGTCCTCGTCACCGGCCGGGTTGACCCGGTTGAAGCCGGGCAGCTCGACGGTCGTCGCCGGCTTCAGGGTCTCGCCGTCGAGGACGTACAGTCCCCCGTCGTAGGAGGCGACCAGCGGGTTCTCGACCGCGGTGGCCGTACTGCTCTGTGTCCGCTTCTCCGGCTCGGCGTCGGACGAGGCGTCGTCGCTGCCGCCGCATGCGGTCAGCGCCAGGGACGCCGTCACGACGAGGGCGGTGCCCGTGAGCATGCCGGCGCGTGGAGACCTGTTCATGGTGTGTCTGTCCTCTCCGGCCCTCAGGGCACGGGGTTGTGGGGTGGAACGGCCGGCGTGTTCGGTTCGCCGGGCCGCGGGGAAGCGCGTTCAGTCGCCGGTGAGGCCGTCGGTCATGGCCGAGGTGTTGGCGCGCATCATGTCCAGGTAGGTGCCGGCGCCCTTGCCCTTCTCGGTCAGCGACTCGGAGTACAGCGGGACGACGTCCACGTCACCGCCCATTTCCTGGCGCAGGACCTCGGCGAGCCGGGTGGGCTGGGAGGAGTCCGCGAAGACGGTGCGCACCTCGGCCTTCTCCATGGCCCGGGTGAGCGAGCGCAGATCGGAGGAGCTGGGTGAGGCGAGGGTCGTGCCGCTGGGGACGACCGCGCCGATCACGCGGAAGCCGAAGCGGTCGGCGAGGTACCCGAAGACGTGGTGGTTGGTCACCAGGGCGCGGCGGCCCTCGGGGATGGTCGCGAAGGACCCCTCCATCCACGTGGTCAGGTCGGCGAGTTGCCCGTCGTAGTGGGCGGCGTTCTCACGGAGGGCCTTCTCGTTCACGCCGTCGACGTGTTCCACGACCTGGTCGGCGATCAGGCCGGCCGCCTTGCGCACCCGGTCGGGGTCGGTCCAGAAGTGCGGGTCGGGCTCGCCCGCCTCGTCGTCGGGACCGCCCTCCTCGCCGGTGTGGAAGGTCAGGGGATCGGCAGCCTCGCCGGCGGCGAAGGTGGCCACTCCCGACGCACGGGCCGCCTCCACGTGCCGAAGGACGTTCTCCTCCAGGCCCAGGCCGTTGTAGACGATCAGGTCCGCGTTCTCCAGTTCGGCGGCCTGTACGGCCGACAGCCCGAAGGAGTGCGGATCGGCGTTGGGCTTCATCAGGACACTGACGTCCGCCTCGTCGCCGACGATCTCCCGGGTGATGTCACCGAGGATGTTGGTCGTCACGACCACGCTGGGCTGCTCGTCGCCGCCGGAGCAGCCGGTCGCCGTACCGGCGACGACGAAGAAGGTGACCAGGGACAGCAGCAGGGCGCGCACCCGCGCGGCCCCCACCCGTACGCTCATCGGCCCGTCTCCACCATCAGGGACGGCCGGATGTCGAGGTCGAAGGTGCGGGCGACACGGAGGCCGTCGTTGTAGTCGATCTCGTACACGCGCCTGCCCGCCGGGTCGTTGAGGTAGGCCCGGCTCCGGTCGACCTCGATCACCGGTGCCGCGGCTTCGCCGGTGGCGCCCTCGGGGACGTCCTTCAGCAGGCGTTCGGTGACCGTGGTCTCCTTGCCGGTGGACAGGTCGTAGCCGTGCAGGGCTCCGTCGGTCTCCAGGACGACGAGCGGGGAGCCCTCACCGGCGGTGTTGGCGGCGACCACGGGGCCGGTCTCGATCCGTTTCCAGGCGCGCTCGGTGACGTCCAGGACGTGGACGGCGTCCGTTCCCGCGGGTGCGGTGAGCGTGGTGCTGCCCGGACGGTGCCGGAACTCCGTGGCCCGCGCCGTCTTCGGCACGTCCTCGCCGAACGGGATCTTCTCGGCGGTGAAGGTGCCGTCGTCCTCGTGGACGAGCAGGGCTCCGTCGGCGCAGCCGAGGACGACCCCGCGCCGGGTGACCGCGTCACCCTCGGGGTCCTCGCACTCCGCCTCCGGGGTGGCGACGCGGTTGCCGGACCGGTCGAGCACCACGACCTTCGCGGGGGCGTCACCGTCGCGCGTGAGGCCGATCAGGTGTTCCGCGTACGGCACGACGGGCCCGGCGTAGGTGCCCGGGAGCCGGTCGGGGGCACCGAGGGCGCCGGGGGCGCTCTTCTCCGGATCGGCACGGGAGTGGACGCCCGCCCTGCCGTCCGCTGTCGTGACCACCGTCACCCCCGCGTCGCCGCGGACGCTTGTGCCGGGGCCGCCCGGAAGCTCGCCCACCTCCTTGATCTTCGCGCTGTAGTAGTGCACGTGGTCTCCGTGGTCGACCGTCCAGGCGCCGCTGTCGAGCACGTGGGTGCCGTCCGCGCCGTGGAAGTAGCCGAAACGGCCGTCGGTGGTGAGTGCGGTGACGCCGGCCCTGCGCGCGGTGTCGTGGACCTTTCCGGTGATCAGGTCCAGCACTCGGGTGTCGCCGGTGCCGGGGTCGCTGAGCAGGAGCCGGGACTGCTGCTCGGCGGCCTCGGTGGCGCCCTCGACGTAGCCGTGGGGGGTGGCGGGAGAAGAAGCGCTGTTCGGGCTGGACTTGGCGTCGTCCTGGCCGGCGCAAGCCGCGGACAGCAGGGCCACGGACAGGAGCGCCGGCACCAGGGGGGTGACATTTCTTCGGACGAACAAGGAGATCGCCTCAGGTTTCGTTCGGTCGGGTCGTGGGGGCGTGAGCGGTGACCGTGGCGGCACGGACGGGGAGAGCGGCGCGGCGCGCACGACGCCGGTGCCGGACCCCGGACACCAGGTGGGACAGGAAGAAGAGGCTGACCGCGAGGGCTGAGACGGTCGCGCCGGCCGCGGTGCTCAGGTGCCAGGAGAGCAGCAGGCCGCCGAAGGTGGCGGCCGCGCCGAGGACCGCGGCGAGGACCATGACGCCGCGGACGCCGCGCGCCCAGGGCAGGGCCGCCGCCGGCGGGGCGATGAGCAGGCCGAGGACGAGCAGCGTGCCCACGATGTGGAAGGAGGCGACGATGGCCAGCGCGAGCAGGCCGAGCAGCACGGCGTGCGCCAGCCGGGGGCGCAGGCCGAGCGTCCGGGCCTTGCGCTCGTCGAACGCGAGGGCCAGGAAGGCACGGTGACCGAGCCCCGAGACGGCCAGCGCCAGCAGCAGCGCCACCCCGAGGAGGACCAGGTCGCTCTCGCGTACGGCGAGGACGTCGCCGAAGAGGAACCCGGTGAGGTCCACGGCGAACGACTGCGAGCGCGACACGATGATGACACCCAGCGACAGCATGCCGACGAAGAGCAGCCCGATACCGGTGTCCTGGGACAGCCTCGGCGTACGGCCGAGGGCGGTGACACCGGCCGTCATGACGACCGCACTCACCACCGCGCCCACCAGCAGGTTGCCCCCGAGCAGCGCGGCGACCGCGACGCCCGGCAGAAGGCCGTGGGACATGGCGTCACCGAGGAAGGCCATCCCCCTCAGCACCACCCACGTCCCCGCGAGGGCGCATATCGCCGACACCAGGATCCCGGCCCACAGGGCCCGCTGCACGAAGGCCACCTCGAAGGGGGCCGTCAACCACTCCATACGAAGACCCTACAATGACAATCATGTTCAATAAACACCGCCCGGCGCCGCCGTACGACGAACCGGGCGATGAGCGCGTCCGGTTCAGCGACCTCGACGCGGGCTACCCGGGCCGTCCCGTGCTGCACCAACTAGGCGCGCGCATACCGGCCTTGGCCATGACCGCGCTCGTCGGACCGAACGGCAGCGGTAAGTCCACGCTGCTCGGCGTCCTCGCCGGAGTGACCGTCCCCACATCCGGACGGCTCCAGTACGCGGAGGGCCGACCGCCCGCCTTCGTCCCGCAGCGCGGCGCCGTCGGGGACGCACTCCCCCTCACGGCACGGCAGACCGTGGAGATGGGCCGCTGGGGAGAGCGGGGGCTGTGGCGGCGGCCGACCCGGCAGGACCGGACCGTGGTCGACTCCGCCATGGAACGACTGGGCGTCGCCGGCCTCGCCGACCGCCAGCTCGGCGAGTTGTCCGGTGGGCAACGCCAGCGCGTCCTCATCGCCCAGGGCCTCGCCCAGCAGTCCGACCTCCTGCTCCTGGACGAGCCGACCACCGGGCTCGACCCCGAGGCCCGGGAACGCATCACGGCCCTGCTGACGGAACTGGTCGCCGACGGCACGACCGTCGTCCAGGCCACGCACGATCTGGCGGCCGCCCGCGCGGCCGACGCCTGCCTGCTCCTCAGCGACGGACGACTTGCCGGACAGGGCCCACCCGAGCACGTACTCACCCCGGCGGTCCTGTCCCGGGTCTGGCAGTCGGCGTGATGCGACGAGGTCGGCCGCCGCCTGGTCGTGCGGGCGCCCGGTTCGAGAACGGCGTCCTGGCCGAGCGTTCTGAGAGGATCACAGCATGACCGGCCAACGACACGCCGCCACCGAATCCCACCGGTCCTTCGCTGAACCGGTCCGGCTCGACCTGTCCGACCCCGACACCCTGCGTCATCTGTGGGACCTTCAGCGGGCCTCCTACGCGGTCGAAGCCCGGCTCATCGGCTTCGACGGCATCCCGCCCCTGCACGAGTCCCTTGAGCAGTTGCGCACATGCGAGGAGTCATTCATCGGAGTTCGCGACGAGTCGAGACTTGTCGGAGCCGTCGCCTGGACCCGCTCCGGGAATGGCGTTCTGGACATCTGCCGCCTCGTGGTCCATCCCGTCGCGCATCGCCGCGGCGTCGCAACGGCGCTGCTCAACGCTCTGGACTCGATCGAGCCCGCGGAACTGACCGTCGTCTCGACCGGAACCGCCAACCTGCCCGCGGTCGAGCTCTATCGCCGGCGCGGATTCGTACCCGTCGGAGAGCGCCGGATCGCACCCGGCGTCGCGGTCACGCTGCTGGAACGCAGGAACGCATCCGCATCCAAGCCACTCCACAATTCTTGACAATTGCTCCGCTGCGGGCGGGGACACCATGGCTGCGTGGCCGTTTGGCGGAAGCGGTCTTTGTCCACGCGGGCCAGGCCGCCGGTGCGCAGCCAGCCGTCGCGCAGCACCGTCGGGAGTATCACCCGGGTGGACGCACTTCGGGGCGGTGCGGCCAGCCTCCCTCCGGCATGTCCAGCAGATTGGATGATCGAGGCCGTCCGCCTGTCGCCCCAGTGCGGCATGGGCCCATCCGATCACACCGCCACTGGAGGATGCTCGCATGTTCCGCTCGTTGCGTGCGGCGCCGGTTCCTGCGGGAAGCCGTGCGGACCGGGACGGCAGCACCTCGATCCGCACGCCTCCCACACGTGCTGTCGCACTGGTGACGGTCGCGGTGACGGTGGTGACGGTCGTCCTCGGCGCGCTGACCGGGACCGCCGTGCTGCTGATCGGGCTGCTGGTGTTTCTCCCCGCGTTCGCCTCCGCGCTGTGCACACCGCGTCAGACGGCGTTCGTCTCCGCCTGGGTGAGCGTCCTCGTCATCGTGCCCGTGGCCCTGTCCACGGAGCAGCTCGCCGACCGGGTGACCCTGGCGCTGTTCGCCCTCGGCTTCGGCGCGTTGGCCGTCTACGGAGCCTCGCTGCGCATCACTCGCGAGGGTGCGCTGGTGAGTCTGCGGTCCACCGCCGCTGCGATGCAGCGGCAGATCCTGCGTCCACTGCCGCTGCTCACCGACGACGTACTCGTGGACGGCGTGTACGAGCCGGTGCAGCAGGACAAACTCGTCGGGGGCGACATCTACGACGTGGCGGCCACCCCCTGGGGCACCCGGGTCCTGATCGGCGACGTCCAGGGAAAGGGACTGGCCGCCATCGGCATGGCGATCGACGTGGTCGGTGCCTTCCGCGAGGCCGCCCACCGCGAACCGACGGTGACCGCGCTCGTGGACTCGCTCGAGGCAGCGGTGGTCCGCCACAACGGCTACGCGGAACAGCGCGGTGAGCCGGAACGGTTCGTCACCGCCGTCGTCCTGGGCGTGGACGCCGGTACCGAGACCCAGTTGGTGACCTGCGGACACATCCCGCCCTACCTGCTGCACGACGGGACCGTCACCGCCGTGGACGGCGGGACGGAGCACGCGCCACTCGGCCTGGCAGACCTCGTCGACGAGCCGCGCACGGTGTCCTGGTTCCCCTTCCCCGCCGGGGCGACGCTGCTGCTGTGCACCGACGGTCTCACCGAGGCCCGCTCCCCCGCCGGCACCTTCTACCCGCTCGAGGAACGCCTCGCCGGCCGCGTCGACATCACCGCGGGCCACCTCACCCACGCACTCGTCGACGACGTCCACGCCTTCGCCGAGGGACCGCAGCAGGACGACCTGGCCGTACTCGCCGTACGCCGCTCACCACACCGGATCAGCAGTACGTCGGCGTCCTCGCCCCTCGCAACGGCGCCGGCACGGTGAGCCGGCGTCGGCGCGGGTGACCATGAGTCGGCGCTTTGGGAACCTCGTCCAACCCTCGGAGCGTCATGTCCGGCCCGCACTCCATCGCTCGCTGCGGCTACCCGAACACGTCACGGCTCCTCGTCGGTATCGGTCGCCGCCAGCACCGTGACCCGGGTTCGGTTGGGGTCGAGCACGGCAAAAGCCACGTCTGACGTGTCGTGGTGGAACCAGTCCGTGAACGCCATGAACCGCAGCCACCGGTATTCCGCCGCGCGCCGCACGGCTTCCAGGTGCGGTACGCCGACGGGCACCCCCATAAGTGCGTACAGACTGTCCCAGGCATACAGCCGCGCGTAAGCCCCGCCCTGGCCCTGGCCGTTCACACCCCCGATGTACGCAGCCGCGAAGAGTTCATTGAGCACATCGTCAGTTGTCGTCGCGCAGGCGAGTGCGCTGCCTCGGCGCCTGCCTTCGCCTTCCAGGCAGTGCAGAGGCAGCTCCTCGATGAACGACATACCGAAGTCGTGCGGAGCAAGCGCACTCGGCGTCGTGAAGAATCGTGCCTCAGCCTCACGGCTCCATCCACCGGACAGGAAGGGCCGTTTAGCCATGTTCGCCCGCTCGTCGTCACGTGTTTCACCGGCTGCCTGGCCCGCGGCCGCACCGGTGCCGGTCGAAGGAATCTCCGGGAAGCGCGACCGTAGTTGCTTCGGGGTCTTGATCGACCCCAGTCCGCGTACTCGGATCGTGAAGCGATGCTCGATGTCCAGTCGCGTCCTGGGCAGCCGAGCCAGCGGGTGCCCCAACTCACGAAGCCTGTCGGCGTAGGCGTCCAGAGATCGCCGACCGCCCCCCGAACTCATGAGTGACAACTCTCCGAGCAGACACGCCCGCAGTTCGACAGCTGGACTCCAGGTTTCTTCCGGCAACTCTCCGAACAGGGGCTCAAGATCCCGTAGATGCCGGGTCTTGACCAGCCTCGCGGCCACCGAACGCAGCAACGGATCGGTCTCGCCCCGATCCGACTCCTCGACAGGCATCAGCCGATCCACGATGTCCACGGCGAATGTCGTACCCTCTCGCGAGCGCACGTCGGCGAGGGCTTCGGCGATCCGCCCGAGGGCCCGCGCCACGGAAGCGCCGCCCGTCCTCTCAGCAGACACCCGCTGACCCAACTGCCGCGCCGCTTCATACAGCCCTTCCGGCCTCACCTCGGCCAGACACTGCAACTCGGGTCCAGGACGCTCCCAAAGGGGTCGATCGGAAGCGTCGTCACCGTGCGTCGGTTGGTTGTGGCTCACACTCCGAGTCTACGAGCAAGGAAGTCAAGTAACTTTGCTCAGGTGTAGGTGTCTTGGATGATGCAACCAACGGGGGCGAGCGTGGGATACCGGCCGACGGATTGGCATGTCCTGGACCTGGACAAGGACCCGACGCCGGGGGATCCGCAGCGGGTGCGGACGCTCGCGAAGACGCTGCACGACTTTGCCGACGACGTCTCGGAGGCGTTGCGTCTGGTGAAGGGGATGGCGGGGGAGTCGACGCTGGCGGAGTGGGCGGGGAAGTCGGCGACGGTCTTCAAGGACGAGTTCTCGGGTGTGCCGAAGAACTTGAAGAAGCTGGAGAAGTCGTACGGGATGTGCGGCGACGCGCTCGCGGACTTCTGGCCGAAGCTGGAGCGGGCGCAGGCGCTGGCGGACAAGGCGCTCATCAAGGCGCGGGAGGCCCGTGACGACCTCACGTCCGCGCAGTCGAAGCTGTCCTCGGCGGACTCGTGGGTGACGCGGGCGTCGAAGGAGGCGGACAAGTACAAGGACGACCCGACGGGCAGCAAGTCCGACGCGGACAAGCCGGACGAGGCGAAGGTCCGCGCCGCCACCCGTGACGTCCAGCACGCCAAGACCGCGCAGATCAACGCGCAGTCGTCGGTCGACTCCGCGCAGGGTGCGCTGGACGCGGCGAAGAAGATGGCGGCGGACGCGCGCAAGATGCGTGACGACGCGGCCCGGGAGGCCAAGAACAAGATCGACGAGGCGTCCGACGCCGGCATCCAGAACCGGTCCTGGTGGGAAGAGGTGGGGGACTGGGTCTCCGACAACTGGGACTCGATCGTCGCCGTCTGCAAGGTCGTCGTCGCGGTTGTGGGAGTCATCGCGATGATCATCGGCGGGCCGATCCTCGCCGCGATCGTCATCGTAGCCGCCCTCGTCGTCCTCGCAGACACGCTCAATAAGTACTCCAAAGGCCAAGCGTCCCTGTGGGATGTCGGATTCGCGGCGCTGGACTGCATACCGGGCGTCAAGGGGCTTACCACGCTGGGCAAACTCGCTGCGGGGATGAAGGCCCTGGGCAAGGGTGGCCTCAAGGCGATGGCCAAAGGGCTCGGAAAGGGCCTACGCAAGGGAGCCGACAACGCCGTCGGCAAGAGCAAGCCGGCGAAGGGGCGGTGCAAGAACGGCGATCCCGTCGACATGGTCTCCGGCGAGATGCTCGTGGAGGAGACCGACGTGGATCTCCCCGGGCTCCTCCCCCTCGTGCTGCGGCGCACACATCTCTCGACGTACCAATGGGGCCATTGGTTCGGACCCTCCTGGGCATCGACCCTCGACGAGCGTCTCGAACTGGACGGGGAAGGCGTCGTCTTCGCCGCCGACGACGGCATGATCCTCCTGTATCCCGTGCCCGCTCCCGGTGTCTCGGTCATGCCGACAGAGGGCCCCCGCTGGCCACTGGACTGGGACGGCACGCCCGACGCCCCCATCCGCATCACCGACCCGGCAACAGGACGCACTCGCCACTTCGCACCGCTCACCGGAGCTGTGGCCGCGCAGGAGGCATTCACCCTTCCCCTCGCCGCCATGACCGACCGCGACGGGCGGCGTATCGACGTCGACCGGGACGGAACCGGGGCCCCCACCGCCGTCCGCGACTCCGGTGGTCGCCACCTGCACGTCGATACCGAAGACGACCGGATCGTTGGTCTACGGTTGCGAAACGAGGAGGCCGGGCCGGGCGGCACAACGCTGCTGCGCTACGGCTACAGCTCCGACGGGCACCTCACCGAGGTCTACAACTCCAGTGGCCTTCCGCTCAGGTTCACTTACGACGTCCAGGGGCGCATCACTTCCTGGACCGACCGCAACGGCACCTGGTACCGCTTCACCTACGACGATCAGGACCGGTGCATCCGAGGCGACGGCGCGGACGGGTTCCTGTCCTGTTCCATCGCCTACGACCCGGAAGGCCGGGAGACGCGCTACACCGACTCTCTGGGCCACACCACGACCTACCGGTACAACGAGCGCCGACAGGTGATCGCCCAGACCGACCCACTCGGCAACACCACCTACGCCGAGTGGGACAGGTACAATCGGCTGCTGTCACGCACGGATCCGCTGGGCCACACGTCCCGCTTCGCGTACGACGAGCGCGGCAACCTCACATCCGTCACCCGGCCCGACGGTACGGCCACCACATGCGAGTACGACGCCTCGGACCGTCCGTTGTGGATCACCTTGCCAACCGGCCGCCGACGAGGCTACGCATACGACGAGCAGGGCCACCCGGCAGCGACCGTCGACGCCAACGGGGCCGTCACCACCTACGCCTATGACGCCTCCGGCGGGCTGCTCGGCGTCACCAACGCCCTGGGAGCGACCCACCGTGTGCAGCCGGGGCCCCTGGGTCTGCCAGACTCCGTCACCGCGCCACTGGGCGGTACGAGTCGAGTCACCCGAGACGCCTTCGGCCGCATCGTCGGTACCGTCGACGCCACCGGCGCGACAACACGTACCACCTGGACAGTGGAGGGCTACCCCGCCGAACGGACCATGGCCGACGGCGCCCGCGAGAGCTGGTCCTACGACGGCGAGGGCAACATCGTCCGCTACACCGGTCTCGACGGCCGTCGCACGACCCACTCCTTCACTCACTTCGACCGGCTCCACGCCCGGACGGAGGCGGACGGCTCGACGACGTGGTTCGCGTACGACACCGAACTGCGGCTCACATCCGTGACGAGCGCGTCCGGTGCGGTGTGGTCGTACGCGTACGACCCGGCGGGCCGTCTCGTACGCGAAGTGGACTTCAACGACCGCGCCGTTGCCTACACCTACGATGCCGCGGGACGCCTTGCCCAGCGAACCAACGGTGCCGGCGAGACCACCACGTATGTGCGCGACGCGCGCGGACGGGTCGTGGAACGGCGATCCGACGATGTGATCGCAGCCTTCAGCTACGACTCCGCCGGCCAGCTGGTCGCAGCCGTCACCCCCGACACGAGGCTCACGCTCGCACGCGACGCAGTGGGCCATGTCGTCGTCGAGGAGTGCAACGGCCGCGCGGTTCACACCGCCTACGACACACTCGGCCGGCGAGTCGAACGCCGAACTCCGTCGGGCGCCGTCAGTCACTGGGAGTGGGACGCGAACAACCGACCCACCCGGGTCCGGCTCGCCGACAGCGCCTTGTCATTCGCGTACGGCGCCTCGGGCCACGAGATCGAGCGACAGCTGGGAGAGACAGCGGTACTGTCCCAGGAGTGGGATGCGGGCCACCGCCTGACCGGACAGACGGTCCTCGGGCGAGCCGCCTCGGACGCAAACGCGTCGGACGAGGCGCTGTTGCACCGTGCGTACACGTACGGACAGGACGGCAGCCTGACCGCCATCGACGACCAGGCTTACGGCTCCCGCCGATTCAGCCGTGATGGTCTCGGCCGAGTGGAGACGGTCTCCGCCACCGGGTGGTCCGAGCGCTACGCCTACGACGCGGCGGGCAACGTCAGTCGGGTCGACGTTCCGGAAGGCCCCCAAGGCAAGCGGGTTCACGACGGCACACTCA
This sequence comes from Streptomyces coelicoflavus, assembly GCF_045041415.1. Classification (NCBI taxonomy): domain Bacteria; kingdom Bacillati; phylum Actinomycetota; class Actinomycetes; order Kitasatosporales; family Streptomycetaceae; genus Streptomyces; species Streptomyces coelicoflavus. The sequence goes on from NZ_CP108218.1 coordinate 1,866,332, forward strand.
TTCGCAGGTCCGGCCACATCACCTACGTTCACGACGCTCAGGGGCGCCTCGTCCGACAGGCGCGCAAACTGCTGTCCGGTGGAACGCGGGAGTGGACGTACACCTGGGACGCCGAGGACCGGCTCACGCAGGTCACGACCCCCGACGGGCATCGCTGGGCGTACGTCTATGACGGTCTGGGTCGCCGTGTCGCCAAACGCCTGTTGTCCGACGCGGGCCGACCGACCGAGGAGACCCACTTCACCTGGGACGGTTCCCACCTCGTCGAAGAGAGCAGCGCCGTCGGCGGTCCCACCAGAAGCTGGGAGTGGGCTCCCGGTACCAATCGTGCGTTGCTGCAGGTCGACCAGGACGAGGTCGACCGTCGTTTCTACGCCATCGTCACCGATCTGGTCGGTACCCCCACGGAACTGGTTGACGAGGAGGGCCAGATCGCCTGGCGGGCGCGCACCGCACTGTGGGGCACACCGGTGGGCGGTTCTGCGGGCCCGGTCGACTGTCCCCTCCGCTTCCCGGGCCAGTACCACGACCTCGAGACCGGCCTCCACTACAACTTCCGCCGCTACTACGACCCCGAAAACGCCCGCTACATCAGCCCGGACCCGCTGGGCCTCGCCCCCGCGCCGAACCACCACGCCTACGTTTCCGACCCGCTTCGCTGGACCGACCCATGGGGGCTGGTCAGTTGCGAAAGCAGCAGGCACGGCATCACGGAGCGACGCGAGACCCACATCGAGGGCCAGCACGGCCCCGGCGCCCAGGACCGCGTGCGGGAGAATGCCGACCCCACCGGGCCGGAGCCCCGAATTCCCGGCGAGTTCTACGAGGACTTCTTCTGGGAGGGCGACGACTTCGTACTGGGCAGACGGCTCCGGGAGGGAGTCGACGGAACGCCTGCCCTGCCCAACCCTCGAGCCAGGGCAGGGCAGGACAGCCATCTGCACCGCTTCGAACATGGCGAGCCCGTGGGCATCAACGGCAGCGGCCGGGAGACGAGAGACGTCGAAGTCGTCATCCGCGACGGCCATATTCACACGGCGTATCCGGTCTGAGGATCGGTCGGCGTGGACGACAGGCGCCTGGCGATGACCCGTACATCGATGTTGACCTGCGCCGCTCGGTGAGCTTCGCGTCAAGGTCGTCGGGAGTCGGAGTGTCGCCATGCAGAGATGATCCCTGTCCGGTATCAAGCGGCGCGCGAGTCGCGTCCCCTCATTTGAGCGTCAAGCCTCTCCGGAAGCCCCTCTGAAGGCGTCGCCCATGCAAGCACCTCGCTCACGAATCCGCATGTCGGCGGGTTGTGAGGATCGATCCGCCCGCTCGAACCGCCACCCAAAGAAGCACAGGTCGAGGAACCGACCCGGGCTACAAAACCGCAGGTCAGGACCCCTTGCCCATAGGCTCGAGGATTGCCACGCACTCCACATAGCGGGTCATCGGAGGGATGTCGGCCCGAACGGGATCTAGAAAACCGCACGTCAGTAGCGCTTTCTGACCCACACCCCTTTCTGAGGGCGCCCTGAGCGTCAATTGAGGGTCACAGCTGACGAAGACGACGCCTCAGGCGTAAGCCGCAAGCTTCACAGAAGATGATCGTCCGGGAGCACCCGGAACGCCTTGTGGCGGCCGAGCGGGCGCACCGCACGGACGTCGCGGCGGTCGAGAGTGAGGACGGCATCGGTGTCGTAATCGGCCGCGAGGGCCACATTCACAGCGTCCGCCAGATCCAGGTCGAGGCCCCGGTAGCGGGCACGCACGGACTGGACGACGCCCAGGTGGTCCTCTGTGATCTCGGGGACAGCGATGCGCCCGCGCCGCATCCAGGCCCGAATGTCGTCGACCGCGCTGAGCGCGGCTTCACGGCCGAGTTCCCGGGTGGCTACGTGATCGATCTCCGCGAGCAGCAGAGGCGACATCACCAGCGGGCCGGCGGCCATGATCGCTTCATTGGACGCTTGATGCTCGAGGTGGGTGGAGTCGAGGGCCGCGAGGAGCCCGGAGGTGTCCGCGATGACGATGATCACGCGGCAGTATCGGCCCAGGTCTCGCGGCGTACGGCGTCGGCCACAGTGTTGCGCCCCTCGCTCTTGCCGAGGGTACGACCGGCGCCCTCGAAAGTACGGGAGAAGAGGGGGATCGTCCCAGACACGGTTCGCCATGGCCGCGAGGTGGATGCCCTGCCGGATGATCTCTGCCTCGCTTATGCCGCGCCGCTTGGCGGCCTCCTTGATGATGGCGAGGTCCTCGGGGCCCGCATAGACATTCGTCCTCACTGCATACGAAGTCTCGCGCGCTACCGGCGGCCGCCCATCGCGGGGAGCACGAGGGCGACCGTGGTTGCGACATCGTGCATTCCAGGGGCGCGGTTCAGCGACCGGTGTAGAGGAATCGCAGGTATCGCACCAGGGACAGCCTGCGCCGGTGAGCCTCAGCTGTCCCGGCAGCAGAGCTCAGCGCCGCATGGCGCGCACTGTCCTGCTGGAGCGTAACCGCGCGCCGGCTGAACTCCTGCCGCTGTCGGCGGGCCCGCTCGCCGGCCAGGGTGTTCTCCCGCGTGAGCCGCGCCCGGCCGTCCTCCAACTCCTGCTGTGCCTTCGTCCGTGAGGCTTCAGCTGCCGCGTCCACGGAGCGCAGCTCAGCGGTGAGGCGGGTGCGCCGGACCTCGATGCCCTGGTCGATCGACTGTCGCTCCTGTGCGGTGAGCGCGGTGGGCTGATCGGCTTCGGCAGCGGCGACCAGTTGCCTGCGCCAGGCATCGAGTGCGATGGCCTTGGCCTCACCGATGCCCTGGACGTCGATGCGGCGGCCATTGCTGAGCACCAGTTCGGCACCGACGCTGTTGTAGTGCGCGTTGTGCACGGTTCGGTATCCGGTGAAGTCGGCTGCGGTACGGACTCCCGCTGCCGCAAGCCGCGCGGCCAGTTTCGGCCCGATGCCGTGCGGCGGATTCTGGGCGATCAGCCGTCGCCCGAGACGCTCCCGCACGTAGTCGGACTGCCGGGAGGCAAGCGCCGTTCTCAGTTCCTTCCTTCGCTTCTCCGAAAGCCCAGCGATCTTCTTGTCCAGCTCCTTCCGCTTACGGACCCGACGCTTCTCGATCTGTTGGAGCTCGCCGTGGTGGCTCGCGGTGAGCCTGCTCTGTGCTCGTGGGTGGTCCGCGATGCGCTTCGTCTCGGCGGCGTCGAACTTCGCCCGGTCCTTGCGCAGCTTCCCCTCGGCCTTGACCGGGTCGTCGAGCCGGTCCCGTTCCGCTGTGAGCACGGAGAGAACGGCCCGTGCCTGAGCCCGCTCCGCACGGCGGGCCCACCCGAACACCGAGAATGTGGCGGCGGCGAGCACCGGAACTGCCGGAACGAACGGAGCTGTCGCGAGGCCCACGAAAAGAGCCAGTACGGTCACCGCCGACATCAGGGGCCAGACGACGGCTACAGCGACATCGAGTGGCGTCCTGATCTGGAATCTGTCCGGTGGGGCGACCGAGGGCGCGGGCTGCGAGGGCGACGCCGCGGAGGTAAGGTGTCCCGCCATCCAGCCGGGCAGGCCGCCGGTGCCCGGGGCGGCGGCCCCACGGTGAGCAGTGTTGTCCGTGATCACCGTTGCGGCCGGGCGCTGCCCGGGCACGGTCAGGGTGAGCGGCGGCAGCATGTCCAGGGGCTGGCAGGCCAGGGTCCGCACCTGGTCGGCGAGTCCGCTCACCATACGGTCGGGATGGGTGAGCAGTGTCTGCAGTCGTGCGGACCCGGCCGGGCTCGTGAAGTCGTCCTCGGTGAGCAGGAGGAACTCGCCGCTGGGTTCGTGCAATCGGGACCACAGGGCCGGTTCGGAGGCGATCGCCTTCAACGAGAGGAAGATGACCCAGGCGGAAAACCGGTCGAGTTCCACGCCGAAGTCGTCGTTCCCGCGCAGGGGTGACTGATAGTTCCGGTGCCCTCGCTCGGTCCCGCCCAGGCCGGCCAGTGCCGTGACGTACATGCCGTCGTAGTCGACCAGCCGCAACGTGTCGTCGCTCGCCACGAGCAGGTTGCCGTGCTGCAGGTCGCCGTGCGCGATCTGATGGTCCGCCAGGTCCCGCGTCAGTTCCTCGAACCGGTCGGCCAGACGATCGACGGCGATCCGGTCCGCATGGTTGGCGTCGAGCCAGGAGGACAGAGTGACGGCCTCGGCCCACTCCATCTTGAGGACCGGGTAGCGTTCCCGGCCGACGCTGATGGCGTCGGGAAGGTACTCGAAGCCGAGGTTCCACGGCTGGGAGAGTTCCGTCGGATCGAGCAGGGCGAGCCGGGAGCTGATGGCCTCGTACCGGCGTTCCTGGTCCGGGACGTGACGGGTGAAGCACTTGACCGCGTACCGGCGGCCCGACGTCGGCGAGGTCAGAGAGAAGACACTGGCGAAGGCGCCGGAGATGGGGCGCGGCAGGCCGAGTCCGGTCAGCTCGGGCCGGGCGCCCTTGAGTTCCGGGTGATGGAAGCACAGCTGGGTGTGCTGCAGAGCTTCCGCGTACTCGGCGCCGCTGGGGAACCGGCGCTGCGAACCGGTGGCCGGGCCCATGTTCACCGTCCCTCGAAATCGATCCGTACCAATGCCACGTCGTCGTTGCGCAACTGCCGGCTGTCCCGTAGCCCGTTCAGCCAGTTGTTGAAGTCGTCCAGGTCGTCGGGTCCGGCGTATTCGAGGAGCTGGCCGACTGCGTCGGCCTGGTCCGGAGCCGACATAAGCCAAGCGGCCAGGGCGTCCGTCATCAGAAGCAGGCGGTCTCCCGGCCGACAGTTCCCTCCGGTGAATCTCGTGCGGTCGGCAAGGAGCGCGGCGTCACGGTTGCGGCTGCTGAAGAGATCGGGAGTGGTGCCGAATTCCTCGACGGCCGACACCGGGAACGTCTGTATCAGCTGGTTGTCACGCAGGTGGAACAGGCAGCTGTCCCCGAGCGCAGCAGCACGCCACCGCCAGGACGGTGCCGCTTCACCGTCGTGGGCACCGCTCTCCGGGTCGACGCGCACCGTGAGCAGCGTCGCGTAAGCACCCTCCTCGAGCTTGGTGTGCTCGTACCACTTCAGTGGACGGCCGTCTGCCTGGCGAGCCAGTGTGTAGTCGGCCAGCCAGGGATCCCACCGGGCCACCACGGTCGCTGCGAACCGCTCGAAGGCCGGTCCGCCCGCCAGTGCGTCCGGCGACGCCATGGCGTGTTCGGCCGCGGCGCGGGACAGCAGCCTGGCCCAGTCCTTGGCCAGTGCGCTTTCCGTGGCTCCGTCGCAGACGCCTGCCGCGAATGGCTCCCGCAACATGTGATCGTGCGGATGCCCGGGAAGCACGGCGACGGCGTCCTCGCATTCCGCTGCCGTGCTTCCTTTCTTGGGAGCCACCAGGTGCGTGATGTACACGCAGGAAGTGGAGGTCGTCACCGCAGTTCGGTGGCCCGGGTACCGATGTCGAGGAACTGGACGACCGTGGTGATGTCTGCGTTGTAGACGAAACCGCGAGTGGTCTCGCTGACCCGCTGCCCCTGCGAGGCCGCGTACGAGCGCATGTGGCTCGGCAGCGGGCTGGACATGCCGAACAGGGTCCGGGCGTAGCTGTCGGGAAGGGTGTCGGCCGAGTCGGGGAACGCGGTCGGTGTACCGCCCGCCGCGGACACATGCAGGTTGAACAGCAGTGCCGCTCCGTCCGCTGTGGCGTGGGAGGTGACGGCCTCGGCGGCCGCGGTGGGGTCGCCGTCGGTCGACTCGCCGTCCGTCAGGTTGATGACGATGGGCGGGAATCCGGCCGGATACCGCTCGGTCCAGCCGGCGACGAGTCCCTCCGCGTACTGCAACGCACGGTTCATCGGGGTCCCCCCGTGGGCGACCGGATCCATCCACAGAGGGAAGTTGACGGCGGTCTCCACCAGTCCGCCGGCACCGTCAGGGACCTTCTTGCTCCGCTCGTCGATGCGGGCCGGGTTGTCCGCCACCTCGCTCAGCGGGACGAGGTCCCGTCCTTCGAGCGGCCCGGCGAGCGCCGAGCCCACGGTGGCTCCGTAGCCGATGACCGCGACGTGGAAGTAGTCGCGTACGCCCTCTTCCTTCGCGCACTTGACGGAGAGCTCGGTGAGCAGGCGGTTGATGGCGTCGGCGACGACGTCCGCCTTCTGCTGCGGTACTTCACCACCAATGGGATCGCTCATGGAGGTCGACTGGTCGACGAGGAAGATGATGCTCGTCGGGTTGGAACGGCTGATCTCTGCCGTGTACGGCACGGTGAACTCCTGACGCATTGCGGGGAAACCGGTCGTCGGAGAAGCTCGTACGCATGCCGACGCAGCGGTTTCCGGCGTGCGGGCCGGGACACCGAGATCCCCCGGTCCGATGATAGGGACAGGCTTCGGCTGCCGCAGTCGTATCGCGCTTCGCGCTCATCCCAATGCGTCTTTCAGCGCTGCCGCCCCTCCCTGCGCATTTCAGTTGTCGAGCCGGCCCACCACCCGTTCCGTATGCCCGTCCCACACCTGCCAGGCAGGCACCCGCACGCCGTTGGGCAGCAGGGCTGTTCGACCGAGTGCGAGTCTCAGGTGACGTGCGGCCTCTGCGCCGGTGGACGCACCGTGGTCGAGTCGGATCCGAACGTTCTTCGAGCCGTGGCGGACGTCGAAGTCGTAGGGATAGCCGTCCACCACGGCGTTCCGGTCGATCAGGACTCCCGGAATCTCGTCCGTCAGCAGAAACTGCAGCCTGTCGCCGACGTCTTCGTCGGAATGTTCCGAGTGAACGCTGTGCGGAGGAAGGCCGTCCTTGGCCTCTGCCGCGTCGAGGAGTGCGTGCGGCATGCCGGGCCGGACCGCCCAGAAGTCGCGGTCGCCGAACACGATGAGATGCGAACGGGCCCGTGTGATGGCCACGTTCCAGAGGTTGACCTCGCGGGACAGCCAGTTGACCGCGCTCGGACGCATCCGGTCGGACGCGACGAGGGACAGCAGGATCACATCCTGCTGTCCTCCCTGGAAGGTGTGCACCGTCCCGACCCTGACCCGTGGTTCGTGCTGCCAGCGGCCGGCGATCAGGTCCTTCTGGGCCCGGAAGGGAGTGACGACGCCTACGGTCGAACCGTGCGGGAGCCGCTTGAGCAGGCGCTCCACCGAGAGATGAACGCGGTCGGCCTCGTCCTGGTTCAGCCACGACCCGTTGTGACCCCTGCGTGCCGTCCCCGTCACGTCGAGCCACTGCACGGCGTCGACTCCGTCGATGCGTCGCAGCGACCGGGGGTCGGTGAGGACGGTCAGCCGGCCGCCGTAGCAGTGCCGGTTCGCGATGCCGACGATGTCCGGGTGGCAGCGGAAGTGCTCGTCGAGCAGCAGCGTCTCCCCTGCCGCGTGGGCAGCCGCATGGAAGGAGGAGTAGCGGCGATGCTCGAGCCGGTGCTCGTCGAGCCAGCTCGCCCGCAGTCCCGCTCCCCGGTGCGCCTCCGCCTCCTGGCGTGGCTGCAGTGTGGTGATGTGCTGCAGCTGCATGGGGTCGCCGATCACCAGGGCACGCCGGGCGCGGAACAACAACGGCAGCACATCCGGTGCGGAGCACTGACTCGCTTCGTCCACGATGACCAGGTCGAAGAGGGCGGCTCGGTCCCGGAACCGCCGTGCGGACCGCGTGGTGACTGCCCAGCCCGGGACCTGCGGCAGGATGCGGTCCAGGGTCGACCACTGCCTCGGCGATCGTGCCCGCACCGCCTCAATGCGCTCGTGGATGGCAGCGCGGGCGGTCATCGCCTGCTCCGCCACCGACGACTGCAGCAATGCTGTCGCTGCCTCACGCACTCGCCGGTCGGCATCCTGGAGCGTGGCGTGGAGCTGGGCGTCGTCGGGCGCCGCTTCGGCGGCGGTGCGCCTGCGCCGCCAGTCGGCTTCCGCTTCGGCGAACATCAGCAGTTCGGCGAAGTCCTTACGGTCCTCGGCCTGGACAGGCACCGGACCGAGCCCGCGCACGCACCGGGCGCGCAGCCATCCCCCGAAGATTCCGAGACGGGCCGCCGTACGGGCCCGGCGCAGCCACCGTCCCAGGGAGACGTCGTCGCCCAGCAAGGTGGCGAGTGTCCCGGGGTCCTGGTGGTGCTTCTCCGCGTAGGCAAAACGCAGCCGACCGAGGTCTGCGAGGTCGCTCTCCCGGCTCGCGATCTCTGCGAGCCGGTGCCGCAGCGACTCCTGTGTGCGGAGGTGGTTGCGCAGTTCACCCCGGAACGTCCGGGAGGACTGCCGGGGTTGGTGGCTGCGGGTCAGCTCCTCCAGCGTGCGCACCTCCTTGTCGACTACCGACTGCGCCCCTGTCCGCACGAGAAGCCCCGGGGCGAGTTCCTCGCACCGCTGCCAGACCTCGTCCACCGCCTTGTTGTTGGTGGAGGCGACGAGCACGGTCTGTCCGGCGGCCCTGGCGGTGGCGACCGTGTTGACGATGAGCTGGCTCTTGCCTGTGCCGGGTGGTCCGGTGGCGACCGTGAGCCTGCGGACCATGGCGGCCCGGATGACGGCTTCCTGTCCTTCGTTGAGTTCCAGTGGCGCGACGATCTGTACGTCCTGCTCGGCGCTCGGCTCCCTTGCGCTCGGTGTACTCAACGCTCCGAGTGCCGTGTCCGGGAACTGCCCGATGCTCCGTTGCAGCGTCGTGTAGTCCTTCATCAGCTGCGCTGTGGCCGCGCTGTCCGACCGGGTGGCGTAGACGACCGCCACGTTGCGGGCACCCTCGTGTGCCGCACGCAGCGAGCTGCCGTCGCCGAGGGCCCCGGGATCGAGGTGTTCGGTGTCGGGCAGTCCGAGTTCCTGCAGCAGGCTGCGCAGGTCGCGGATCATGTCCTCGCGGAATCCCGGCCGCCAGTTGGGCTGGTAGGCGGCGAGCAGTTCCCGGCCCTCGTCCTTGCCCAGCCGGTTCAGGACGAGTTCGGGGTGGAGGACGATCGGTCCGGACGGCGTGACGACGCTGCGCCCCTGTGGTTCGCGTTCGACTTCGATCCGGCGCATGGCGAGCGGGGCGCACACCTGTCGCGTGCCGTCGTACAGCACGGCGACGGGGTACCCGTACCAAAGGTCAGCACCGTCTTTCTGCGCCTGATCGGCGAGGTCCACTACCCGTTGTGGTGCCTGCACACTGGATTCCGTGCCGGAGAGAAGGACCTCCTCCCCGGCCGGCCAGACCATTCGCGGCGGGTCGCTGCCCGCCAACGGCAGCAGTTCACCGGCACGGCCCTCCACCTCCAGGCATTGCTGGTAGTAGGCCAGCAGCCCGGACCATTCGGCCTCGGTGAAGGCGGAGTCGTCGTATGCCGCTTTGGTGGGCTCGACCGGTGCCGGCGACTTGTCCCCCGCGGCGTCCGTCACTGCGGTGCGCCCGGCGGGCAGTGGCTTGAGTGCGGGGATCTGGCGGCCGGTGGGGGCGTGAGCGAGATAGATCTCCCCGGTCACGGACAGGGTGGACTGGGTCGGCGTTTGCCGACGGCCGTCCGGTGCCTTCCGCAGTTCCTGGCTGATGTAACGGAACAGGTCGTTCGCGGAGATCCACCCGTTGCCGTGCAGGTCCGCTCGTCCCGAATGCAGGCCCTCCACGATCGCCCGGGTGAACTGCGAAGGCTGGTCGGCATCCGTGGTGAACGCCTTTTCCCAGTGTTGAGAGGCGGTGATGACATGTACCCCTCCGGCTTCGACCACCGGCATCGCGGCCGTCGCGGGTGCTCCCTTGCTGCGGAAGCCCTGCACCGCGCTGCCGCTGAAACAGCAGTCGAGCAGCAGCACCTTGCGGCGGGCCGCGCACTTCTCCAACTGGTCGATGACAAAGGCTGCTTCGAGGGCTGTCTGCTGCTCCCGCCCGGCCTGGGTGTCCGTGGTGACGAAGTACAGCTGACCGTCCTCGCGGTCGTACGCCCCGTGGCCGCTGAGGTAGACCACCACCAGTTCATCGGGTTCCCGCGCACTCAGGAATCCCTCGATGGCCTGCTTGACCGCCGCTTTCGGCGAGTCCTCGACCCGGGAGCACTTCTCGTACCCTCCGACGGCGGGCATCTCGAACACCTGGCCGAGGAAGTGGATGTCGGCGCGCACCGAGGGCAGGGCGGGGTAGCTCACGTCCTGATGGGTGGCGGTGCCCACGAGCAGAGCATGCTTTCGGCTCACCGCCCGGCTCCGGGGCCGGCGCCCGAACTGCCGTTGCTGTCACCGTCCCGCAGCTTCCTGATCTCACGCCCGGAGACGCCGCCCTGGAACTCGGTGACCGTGCCGTCCGGGTGCTGGACACGCACCTTGCGGCTCTTCCGGACGGCGACCCAAGCCTTGATGGCGGTCCCGGCCAGCGTGAAGGACCCTCCCGTGAGAACGAGCACGACCTCCGGAGTCAGCAGCGCGGGCCCCTTCGAGCCATCCGCGTCGTGTGCTGTTTCCGGTGGGGCGAAGCGCACTTCGGTGTCGTCCAACCGGCGCAGAACGTCGCGGAGTTCTCGCGCCTCCACTTCCGCGTGATGCGGGTCCGCCCCGGACACCTGAATCCGTACGGACTCGGTCTGGCCGGTCATACTCCCCCTCAAGGTTTCCAACTTATCTTGACATATAGCGGGTTATCACGCTTGCTTACGTGATGTCACCCCGGCGACCTTCTTGCACGCCAAGATCCGGGACTCCGCCTCCCGCTCCGTGGCCGCGCATCGGGGATCCGGAGAATCCGGTACAACGGCTCTCCCAGGTCGGCCCACCGCTCCAGCGCGTCCCGGTCGACCAGGTGGATCCCGTAGCGCGGGCCACTGGCTCTCGCGGCCGTCGTGAACCCTCCGGTGGTGACGATCACAGCGAATTCGGCACCGTGGTCGTGGCGGTAGGTTCCGTTGACCCGCTGGACGTCCTGGTCCCCGACCCTTCGGTCCGGTCGCAGCCGCTTGCACTGGACGACCACCCGCCGTCGGGACCCGTCGACGACCAGTACGTCGGCTCCCTTGTCCCCTGCTCGGCCGACATGCTGCGCGGCCAGCCCGTCCCTGCGCAGTAGGGAGCAGATCGCCAGTTCGAATGCCGTGGGGTCCAGGGAATCGAGATGTGCCAGCGAATAGCGCACGGGCCCTGCGGCAAGCGCCGAGCGGCCGGCCCGCCCCGTCAAGGCCGACCTCCCCGGCTTCAGCGCCAGCCCGGCAGCTGCGGAAGCCAGCCCGAACCCGGTCCACACCGGCCACTGCTGGGCCACCTGCCACAGCACGACGAGCCCTGCCATGCTTCCGAGCCCCCACGCCCACCAGGGAATCGCGGTCCACCCGCCCTGGCTGCGACTGCGCCGCATCAGCCGGCTGCCCCGAAGAGCGTCCACACTCCGAAGGCCAGACCGAACAGCGCGAGTCCCGCAAGGTCGGTGACCGTAACAGGGGTGAAGCCGTGATCCTGGCAACGGGCGAACAGTCCTCTGCGTCTGCGGCGGCACGGCCGGTGGTACCGCGTCGGTCCACCGCAACGGGACACCAGCACACATCCGCCTATGCCGAGCAATCCCATGACAAGTAGCACTGAACCCCCTGATCCCCCCGCACAATCCTTCATATGTATCGAAGAGTCGCGCGTTCCGACCAGTACATCTTCGGACGAATCCCAGGGCGCGTGTTCCGGTCACTCGCCCACGGCGTCCGCCCTCCGGCCTGCCGTTGTATGGCCGCTGTCACTTCCGGACCGCTCGGTGTCGGTGCCACCGTCTAGGATTTCTTCCGGGAATTCAGCCGGGCTGCCCGGGCCGCACCAGCAGGAACGCGACCGGCACGCACGGACATGAGCTGACACGGGGCGGGAGCCGCATGGAGGATGGCCGGTGGACGACGGTCACCGAGTCCGAGTTCGAGCACGAGCGCCGCGGTCTTGAGGCCGTCCGCAGGCTCCTGCCGAACGAGGAGCCCTGGCGTGCCTGGTCGAACTTCACCTTCACGGCGAACAGCGGGCACGTCCGCGAGATCGATCTCATGGTCACCGCGCCGGCCGGAGTGTTCCTGGTCGAGCTGAAGGACTGGCACGGGTCGGTGAGTGGCGGCGGCAACAGCTGGGTGCAGACGACACCCGGCGGTACGCAGCGCCGGCACGGCAATCCGCTGCATCTGACCAATCAGAAGGCCAAGGAGCTGGCGGGCCTGATCGGGAACGTCGTGGGGCGTGGCCCCGGACGGCCGAGGATCTGGGTGGGTGAGGCGGTCTGTTTCACCGACGACAGGTTCCGGGTGAATCTGACGGGCGCCGACCTGAACGGCGTCTTCAAGATCAGACAGCTGGTGGAGATGCTCGCCGTTCCGCCGGAGGGCGCCCGGGGGCAGGTGACCGCCGGGGTCTCGCGCCAGGTCGACGCGGCCCTCAAGCAGCTCGGCATCGCGTCCGTCCGCCGTCGGCGCGAGGTGGGGTCGTACCTCCTGGAGACGAAGTCGTTCGACTCCGGTCCGACCTGGGCCGACTACCGGGGGAGTCACACCCAGCTGCACGATCTGGCGCGGGTGCGGGTCTTCCTCAGCGAGCGGGGCGCTTCGGACACCGAGCGCGCCTCGGTGGAGAAGGCCGCCGCGCGTGAGGCCGCGGTACTCAGCCGGTTCCGGCACCCGGGCGTCGTCCAGCTGAAGAGCTACCTGCCGTCGGGGCATCCCGCAGGCCCGACGATCCTCTTCGACTACCATCCGGAGACCCTCAGGCTCGACGACTACCTGGTGGAGCACGGAAAGCTCCTCGGCCTGCGCGGCCGTCTCGCGCTGGTCCGCCAGCTCGCCGAGACGCTCCGTTCCGCGCACTCCAACCGGCTCCATCACCGCACGCTGTCGGCGCACGCGGTGCACGTGATCCCGCGCAACCGCGGTCCGCGCGGGCGCGAACTGGGCGAGGAGCAGCGCTGGCTGAGCCCCCGGCTGCAGATCGCGGACTGGCAGATCGCCTCCGGGCACAGCGCCAGCCAGGGCAGGCCGCTGACGCTGGCCACCTCCCATGTGTCCGGTCTGCACGTCTCCCAGCAGGCCGACCCGTATCTGGCGCCCGAGCTGCGGATCCCGAAGGCGGACCCGGTCCGGCTCGATGTGTACGGGCTCGGCGTTCTCACGTATCTCCTGGTCACCGGGCAGGCGCCGGGTGCGACCCAGAGTGAGGTCCTGTCCCGCCTGGAGGCGGGTGAGACGCTCGCCCCGAGCGCGCTGGTGGACGGCCTCGATCCCGACGTCGACGACCTGGTGGAGGCGTCCACCGCGTACGAGCCGAGCCGCCGTCTCTCCACGGTCGACGACTTCCTGGAGATGCTGGAATGCGTCGAGGAGGCGTTCGCCGACAAGGACGCCGCAGGTGGGGAGTCGGCTGTCGGCGCTTCCCCGGCTCCGGGGGCCGGTGGAGAGCAGACCGAGCCGGAGAAGGACCCGCTGGAAGCGGTGGCCGGTGAGGTGTTCGCCGGGCGCTGGGAGATCGTGCGCCGTCTCGGCACGGGCTCGACGTCGCGGGCGTTCCTGGTCCGTGACCTGGCCGGCGAGCCCCGTCGCAGCGGAAGCCTGCCGGTAGCGGTGCTCAAGGTCGCGCTCAGCGAGGCGAAGCACGTGGTGCTCGACCGGGAGGCCGATGTCCTCGGCCGGATCCACCGGGATTCCAGCATCATCGCGCTGTACGAGCGGGAGCCGCTGACCCTCGCGGGCCGCAGGGTGCTCGCCCTGGAGTACGTGGGCGACAGCCGCGCACTGGACACGGACGGTACGGGCAAGGCCGCACGCAGACGCGAGGACACCGTCGCCCGTCAGCTGCGGGACTACGGCCGCCTCCGCATGGACCAGCTGGAGACGTACGGAAAGTACCTGTTCGGCGCGGTGGAGCACCTGGAGGCGGAGGGCATCTGGCACCGGGACCTGAAGCCGGACAACATCGCGATCCGGATCCGTCCCAACGGCACCCGCCAGCTCGTGATGATCGACTTCTCGCTGGCCGGATACCCCGCGAAGGAGATCGAGGCGGGCACCGAGGGCTACCTCGACCCCTTCGTCGGAATCATCACGCGCGGTTCGTACGACGGCCACGCCGAGCGGTACGCGCTGGCTGTCACGCTGCACGAGATGGCGTCCCGCGAGCTGCCCCGCTGGGGCGACGGCTCGGTCACGCCCCGGCAGACCGATCCGAAGCAGTGGCCGTACCCGCAGCTGGCTGCCGACGCCTTCGACGACCCCGTACGGGACGGCCTGGTGGCCTTCTTCCGCAAGGCCCTGGCCCGGGACGTGAAGGACCGCTTCCCGGACCTGAAGCCGATGGAGCGCGCCTGGAACGCGATCTTCCTGGACGCCCAGCGGACGACCGCGCCGAGCTCCGGGCACGGCAACAAGGCGGTGGCGGTAGAGAGCGCTGCGCCGCGGATCGGCCAGGGCGACGACGAGAGTTCGGCCGAGGAGATCCGCGACGAGCAGGCGGAGCGGGCCGACCGTTCCACACCGCTGTCGGTGGCGGGCCTGACGCTTGCGGCGCAGTCCCAGCTGTTCGACCTGGGCCTGAACAGCGTGGGGGACGTCCTCGACTACTCGGTGCGGAAGTTCCTGACGGCGCCGGGCATGGGCGCCCGGACCCGCACGGAGATCCAGAACCGGCAGAAGCAGTGGAACCTGCGCCTCGGCAGGACACCGGCGCCGATGAGCAAGGAGGCGCTCAAGGCCGCCCGTGAGGAGGCCACCGAGCTGGAGCGGGCAGCCGCCGAATCGGTCGCGGCGGACGGCGGCGACACCGGCCTGGAGGTGCTGCGCGGGCTGAGTCTGGACGCCCTCGCGTCCCGCCTGGTACCGCGTCCGTCGGGCGGCAACGCCCGTTCCAACGCGAAGGAGCGTGAGGCCGTCCGGCTGCTGCTCCGGCTTCCCGACGAGAACGGTGACCTGCCCGAGGGGCTGCCCTGGGTCCGGCAGGCGGACGTCGCCAAGGCCCTTGGCCTCACCGTGGGCCGCATCCCGCAGATCGTGAAGAAGGCGCGCGAGCGCTGGTACAACGATCCCGCGCTGAAGCTGCTGAGCGAGCAGGTGATCGAGCTGGTCGCCGAACGCGGCCGGGTCGTGCCGGTGCTCGAACTCGCCGACGCGCTGCTCGCCCAGCGCGGCAGCAAGGTGGCGAAGCGGCGCGACCGGCGTGCGCTGGCGCTGTCGCTGCTGCGTGCGGTGGTGGAGCGGGAGCAGTTCCTGGAGCAGTACGAGGAGACGCCGCCGCGGTTCCGCTACTTCCACGCCCGGCTGCCCAAGGGCACCGACCCGGTGCTCGGACTGATCGTCATCGACGTCCGCGACGGAGCGGCCAGTGAGGACACTGCCGACGGGGCGGACACCCCGACCCTGCCGGCCCTCCGGGAGTACGCGCTCAAGCTGGGCGCGCAGGCGGACGAGCTGGCGGGCCTGGAGTCCCTGCCGACGGCGAGCACGGTCCTCACCAAGCTGGCCGCGATCCGGCAGCCGCCGGGGGCGCTCGGCTGGGACGAGCGGCGGACGGCCGAGATCGCGGTCGCGGCTTCCCCGGGAGCCGCGCTCACACCCCGCCTGGAGATCTATCCACGCGATCTCGACCTCGTACGCGCACTGCGGATCACCCAGGCCGGTGTGGTCGCCGTGCAGCCGGGTGTCGAGGAGGAGCGCCAGCCGGGGCTCACCGTCGACGCTCTGCACAAGCGGGTCGCGACCCGCTTCCCCGACCTGGGCGACGATCCCCTCGTCCCGCGCGAACTGCCCGTCGGCAGCGCGCTGGTGCGGTTGCTGAAGCAGGCCGGCTTCGAGCTGAAGCTGGCGACCCGCTACGACAAGACCCTCCGGCTCGTCCCGGACCGGCCCGCCGGGGAGTTCACCAGCGGGCTGACGTCCGCGAGCTGGGGTGTCGCGGCCTCGTCGGCGCGGCGGTCCGCGCCGACGCAGTACGACGCGGACGCGGCGGTCGCGGCGGCGGTGAAGGCCGAGCAGCGGCTCGTGCACTCGGCGGGGCAGGACGGTTTCCGGGTCCTGACCGTGCCGCACCTGGGCGCGGAGACGGCGGTACGACGGCTGGCCGGCCAGCCGTACGGGGCGGCGGTCGTCTCGCTGACCGGGCTGTTCCTGGCCGAGCTGCGCGGCGTGATCGCCGAGGCGGCCAAGCCGACCTGGGAGACCGTCCTCAAGGCCGACGCCGCCGAGGCGGGCACGCGGCCCCACCAGCAGTTGCGGGTCCGTACGGACAAGGCGTGGGGGCGCGTGGAGCCCCTCCTTCGGGAGCGTCTGGCGCAGGGCGGCGGTCCGCTGCTCCTCACCGACACGGCGGCACTCGCCCGCTACGACGCGTTCGACCTCCTGGGCCGGCTCGCCGAGGAGTCCCGGCAGGGCGGCAGCCCGCTGTGGCTGCTCGTCGCCCAGTCCGACCCGGCGCGCGCGCCGAGGCTGGCCGGGCAGAGCGTGCCGTACCAGGCCGGGTTCGACGAGTGGATCGTCGTGCCGGACGCGTGGGTGGCGCGGAAACATCTGGCGCCGGACGCCGTCTGACGGCTGACGTACGGCGGATCGTCGCCTCCTGTCTCCGCCTTCTCGTCCTCGTCTCCTTCTCGTCTCGCTTTTCAGTCACAACATCGGGAGCAGTCCGTGATCGACCGCAAGAGCCTCCTCAGCGACCTGCAGAAGCAGGTCAAGGCGGCAGAGACCGACCTGGACGCACAGGTCAAGGCCGTTTCCGAGGTAGGGGCACGGCTGCGCGGCGAGTACGACCAGGCGAAGAAGCTGGGGCGCACGGCGGCGACCTGGAACAGCTGGCTCGGGGAGCGGGTCACGCAGGTCGCGGTGGCCTGGGTGCTCGGCACGGTCTTCGTCCGGTTCAGCGAGGACAACCGGCTGATCGCGGAGCCGTACATCACGGCGCCGGACGTGGCGGGGCGCGAGGTCGCCCAGGCGCGGTACGAGGAGTACATGGCGAAGGACGCCGACCCGACGTATCGCGGCTGGCTGGAGACGGCGTTCGCGGAGCTGGGGGCGGGGCAGGCGGGGCGGCTGCTGTTCGACCGGGACCACAATCCGCTGTACCAGATTCCGCTGTCGCACGACGGGGCGGGAGCGCTGCTGGCGTTCTGGCGGCAGCAGAAGTCGGTGGCGGCGGATGGGGAGGGTGAAATCGGCGGTGGGTCGGTGCTGGTGCACGACTTCACCGACCCGTTGAGCGAGGACGGCACGGAGGGCTGGGACACCCGGTTCCTGGGCGACCTGTACCAGGACCTGAGTGAGGCGGCGCGGAAGACGTACGCGTTGCTCCAGACCCCGGAGTTCGTGGAGGAGTTCATCCTCGACCGGACGATGACGCCTGCGGTGCGGGAGTTCGGCTTCGAAGAGCTGAAGATGATCGACCCGACGTGCGGGTCGGGGCACTTCGTGCTGGGGGCGTTCCGGCGGCTGGCGCGGATGTGGGGTGAGGAGCGGCCGGAGGTCGGGGCGTACGAGCGGGTGCGGGCCGCGCTGGAGTCGGTGCACGGGGTGGACCTGAATCCGTTCGCGGTGGCGGTGGCGCGGTTCCGGCTGCTCGTTGCGGCGATGGCGGCGAGTGGGCTGCGGACGTTCGGGGCGGCTCGGGAGTACGAGTGGCCGATTCAGCTGGCGGTGGGTGACTCGCTCATCAAGGACCGGCAGTTGGAGCTTCAGCTGGGGCTCGGGGAGGAGGGGGCCGCGGGTGACCCACTGGCGGAGTTCTCGTACGCGACGGAGGACGTGCACGAGTACCCGGGGATTCTGCAGCAGGGGCGGTACCACGTGGTGGTGGGGAACCCGCCTTACATCACGGTCAAGGACAAGAAGCTCAACCAGCTTTATCGGGAGCTGTACGACGCGTGCGCGGGGACGTATGCGCTGTCCGTACCGTTCGCCCAGCGGTTCTTCGAGCTGGCCAAGCGGGGTGGGGGTGACGGGCACGGCTACGGCATGGTCGGCCAGATTACGGCGAACTCGTTCATGAAGCGGGAGTTCGGGACGAAGCTGATCGAGGGCTTCTTTCGGGACCGGGTCGAGCTGACAGAAGTCATCGACACGTCAGGGGCTTACATCCCGGGGCATGGGACACCGACGGTCATCCTGGTGGGCCGCTCCAGGGAGGGCTCGAAGCGTCAGCCATCGATCCGAACCGTGCGGAGCGTACAGGGGGAGCCATCGGCACCGGACAACCCGGAAGAGGGGCTGGTCTGGCAGGCGATCGAGGAGCAGATCGACCGGCCAGGAAACTCCGGGCAGTGGATTTCGGTGGACGACCTGGAGCGGGGGCGGTACTTCGGGAAGCAGCCGTGGATCCTGGCCGATGGCGGCCTGGAAATGGTTGAGCAGCTGGGAAGAAGTGCCGCACTGGCCCTGACTCAGGCAATCCAATCAGTAGGTCGCACAACTAAGTCGGGTGGAGACGACGTCTACTTCTTGCCCGATAACACTGCAGCCGCTCGACTGGGACTCCTGGAGAACGTTCGACCTCTCGCCACAGGCAACGCGGTAAGAGACTACAGGATTCGGGATCTCGTAACAGTGGTAAACCCTTACGAGGATTCAGCCAATTCAAAATCCGTCGCCGACAACACTCATCTCGTAGCGCGCTATCTGTGGCCGCACCGTCAGGTTCTGAGTCAGCGTCTCCTATTCGGCAAGACCGTCGTTGAGCACGGAAAGGCTTGGCATGCCCATCTAGAGAGCTACTCAGAGAAGCTCAGGAATCCCAAGGGGATCGCCTTCCCCTTCGTGGCAACTCACAATCACTTCGCTTTTGATCGTGACGGAACTCTCTTCGGCAGCACAGCACCTGTGATTAAGTTGCGGAAGGAGGCGACGGAAGAGGAACACGTGCAGCTGCTTGGGCTCCTCAATAGCTCCACGGCTGGGTTCTGGCTCAAGATGGTGAGTCACGACAAGGGAAGCCAAGGCGTGAACGAGGGGTACAAGTCCCAGGTTTGGGAGCGCTTCTACGAGTTCACCGGTACCAAGCTCCAGGAGTTCCCCCTCCCCAACGAATTCCCTACCCTCCTCGCCACCGAACTCGACGCCCTCGCCCGACGCCTCTCCGCCACCACCCCCGCCGCCCTCGCCGCCACAGCAACTCCCACCGCCCCCACCCTCCGCGAAGCTGAGGCCGACTACGCCTCCACCCGTGCCCGCATGATCGCCCTCCAAGAGGAACTCGACTGGCAGGTCTACTTCCTCTACAACCTGCACTCCGAGGACCTCCGCCTGCCCGACTCCTCCACCGTCCCCGAACTCGCCCTCGGTGAGCGCGCCTTCGAGATCGTGCTCGCGCGCCGGGTCGTCGCTAGCGAGGCCAGCGGCGAGTGGTTCAAGCGGCACGGCTCCACGCCCATCACCGAGATCCCCGCCCACTGGCCCGACGACTACCGCGCCCTCGTCCAGAAGCGCATTGACGTCATCGAATCGAACCGTGCCATCGGCATGATCGAGCGCCCCGAGTACAAGCGCCGCTGGGCCACCGAAGGGTGGGACTCCATGCGGCAGAAGGCGCTGAAGTCCTGGCTGCTCGACCGGATCGAGGACCGCTCCTACTGGTTCGACGCGAACGGCAACCCCACCGTCACCACCCTCGCCCGGCTCACCGAAGCCCTGTCCGCCGACGAGGACTTCACCTCCGTCGCCGACCTCTACGCCCCCCGGCAGGACTTCGCCAAGACCGTCCGCGACCTGCTCTCCGAGGAGCACGTCCCCTTCGTGTCGGCCCTCCGGTACAAGCCCGCCGCGCTCAAGAAGCGGGCCGACTGGGAGCATGTCTGGGACCTCCAGCGGGAGGAGGACGCCGCGCCGGACGAGCCCGCCAAGCGGAAGATCCGGGAGCGGACGCCCGTACCGCCGAAGTACACCTCCGCGGACTTCCTCAAGCCCAGCTACTGGCGTGCCCGGGGCAAGCTCGACGTGCCCAAGGAACGGTTCGTCTCGTACGGCACGGTGAACGCGCAGTCGCCCGAGCTGTACGGGTGGGCCGGCTGGGACCACCTGGAGCAGGCGCTCGCGCTCGCCTCGTACATCCAGACCGCCGGCCTCGGCAGCGAAGAGATCGTGCCGTTCCTGGCCGGGCTGCTTGAGCTTCAGCCCTGGCTGGACCAGTGGTACGGCGAGTACGACGCCGAGTTCGGTGCCTCCCCCGCCGCCGAGATCCTCGCCTTCCGACAGCAGAAGCAGGGCGAACTCGGCCTGACCGACGACGCCTTGCGCGCCTGGCGTCCCGCACCCGCCACCCGCGCGAAGAAAGCCGCCGCCCCGAAGAAGAAGGCGGCGGCCTCCGCGGAGTCCGACTGAGCAGCGCGTCTGTGAGGCGGCTGATCCGCCGCCTCACAGACGACAGTCAGGAACCCGACACGTGCGCGGTGAAAGCCGCCCAGGCACCGGGGACCACGGCGAACGAGTCGCGGCCGAGGTCCTTGGAATCCCGGACGTGGACCGTTTCGGCGTCCAGCGCGACCTCGATGCAGTTGTCACCGTCGCCACCGCTGTAGCTGCTCTTGAACCAGCTCAGGTCTTCCGTGGTGCTCATAGCGCTCCTCGCATCTGTTCCAGCAGGCCCACCGTAGCCCGGCAATCCAGGGCCTGGGAACGCAGCTTGCCATAGCGCTGGAGGAGGATACTGACTTCGCTCGAAGCGGCGATCAGGGCGCTCGACCGGTGTCCCTCGACGTAGCCGAACCACTGGTTCCCAGGGCTCTCTGCCAGGTACATCTGACCGTCGACCCCCGTGTGGTCCTCCTGCCGGGTCGGCATGATCTGGATCTCGATGTTCGTGCGTCGCCCAAGCTCAAGCAGGTGATCGATGACGGCCTTGGTGACAGCCGTCCCGCCCACGTGGCGCTCAAAGATGCACTGCTCGATGATGAAACTGAAGGCAGTGTTCGGACGTTCAGACAACAGACGCTGCCGTTCGGTGCGAGCCGCCACCTGCCGTCCGATCTGGTCCGCCGTGAGCGGCGGCAACTGCCGCTCGAACAGTGCCCGGATATACCCCTCCGGCTGCAACAACCCCGGCACCCCCCGGCACTCATACGCGTACAGCGTGATCGCCTCTTCCTCGATCCCCGCCCACTGCAGGAACCAGGACGCCAGCCCCGCCTTCCTCCGCAGGCTCTTCGCCGCTGCCGCGAGGACCTTGCCCGCGACGGGCCCCAGCGTCTCCTCCGCCCTCCCGGGCAGCGCCTCCGGCGGGAACCGCTTGCCCTGCTCGATCTTCGCGACGTACGCCGCCGAATACCGCACCGGGACCGCGAACTCCTCCTGCGTGAGCCCTCCCGCCTCCCGCAGCGCCTTCAAGACGGCCCCGAACGTCTTGAGACTGTCCGACAGTTCGGGTTCACCACACGCCGCCGTACCGCTGCCGGCCTGGTCCGCCGTCATCGCCGCCCCGCTTTCCGTGCTCTGTGCCTTGCGCCCCGTACGCCGCGTCGGTCAACTTGCCAATAATCACGGTAAGTCACCAACCCAGTCCAGAGTGTGAACAAGTACAGATTGATCTGTATGGGTGCCGTTCCTGTAGGCACGGCGGGCGCGGCCGGAAGGCTGGGCCCATGACGACATCGCAGGTCGGACCACCCCTGGCCGTCCAGGAGTCCACGCACACCTTCCCCGCCACCCGCCTCGGCGCGAGCCTCGCCCGCCGGACGGCCGTGGCCCGGCTCGACGACTGGGGCGTCCCGCCCGGCAGCCCGCTCTCCGACACCGTCGCTCTCCTCGTCGCCGAGCTCGCGGCCAACGCGGCCCGCCACGGCCGCGTACCGGGACGGAACTTCGAGCTACGCCTCCTCCACCAGCAGGCGCGTACGACCGCGGCCGTACGCGTGGAGGTGTCCGACACGCACCCGCGACGGCCCGACCCCACAACGGTCACCATGGCCGACCCGGACGCCGACGGCGGACGGGGACTCGCCCTCGTGGCGGCCGTCGCCGACGACTGGGGCGTCGAGGACCGCAACGGCCCCGGCAAGACCGTATGGGCTCAGACCGGGTCGGCCGAGACGCAGCGGGAGGAACGGGAGAGCCGGACGGAATCTGGCCCTTCTGGTGTCAGGGCCGCCCCTTACGATTGCTCGGGCAGCTCAGTTTCTGATCGAGCTGAAGGACCGGCCGGGCGAGGAGCATCACAGACACCATGGCGTTCATGAGCAGGAACACCCCCCGACCCGAGGACCGCCCCCTCCTGCGCGAGCTGATCCGCATCCCGGAGCGCGTGTCGACGTCCGACTTCGTGCTGAAACTCGGCGAGGCCGTCACGCCCGAAGGCGCCGAGGCGGCCCTGCGGGACTACGTCGTCACCGACCGACTGCGCGGCAACTTCGACGAGGCCCTCGACCTGATCAAGTCGGCGCTCGACAGCCACTCCTCCAAGGCCGCCTACCTGCACGGCTCGTTCGGTTCCGGTAAGTCGCACTTCATGGCGGTGCTCTACGCCCTGCTCTCCGGCCACCAGGCCGCCCGCTCCAAGACGGGCCTCGACCCCGTCCGCGGCAACCACTCCTGGCTGGACGAGGGAGACCGCAAGTTCCTCCTCGTCCCGTACCACATGCTCGGCGCCAAGTCCCTTGAGCAGCGCATTCTCGGCAAGTACGTGGAGCACGTGCGCAAGGTGCACCCCGGCTGCGATCTGCCGCAGGTCTATCTGACCGACGGCCTCTTCGAGGACTTCGCCGCCCATCGCCGGGGCAGCGGCGACGACCGTGTGATCGCGCAGCTCGCCGAGGCGGACAGCGGTGAGGGCGACGCGTGGGGCGAGGCGTTCGCCTGGACCAGCGAGCTGCTCGACGAGGCCGTCGCCGCCCAGGAGGAGCACGAGAACACCAAGGGATTCGACCTGGACAACCCCACCACCCCGCAGGAGCTGCGGGCCCGGCTGGTCCAGGACCTGACCAAGACCCTCTTCCCGTCCTTCGCCCGAGGCGCCTCGGAGAACGCCGACGGTTTCGTCTCCCTGGACAAGGGCCTCGGCATCATCGCCGCGCACGCCAAGTCCCTCGGCTACGACGGCCTCGTCCTCTTCATGGACGAGCTGATCCTGTGGCTGGCCACCCTCATCCACGACCCGAAGGTTCTCGGCCGCGAGGCCGGCAAGGTCACCAACTTCGTGGAGGGCGCCGACGAGCGCCGCGCCATCCCCGTCGTCTCGTTCATCGCCCGTCAGCGTGACCTGCGCGAGCTGGTCGGCGAGGAGATGGCCGGCGCCGCCGAAATCGCCGTGCAGGACACGCTGAAGCTCAACGGCGGCCGGTACGACTCGATCGTCCTGGAGGACCGCAACCTGCCGACGATCGCGCGGGCCCGTCTGCTGGATCCCGTCGACGACGAGGCCGAGGCCAAAGTCGCGGCAGCCTTCGACGAGGCCAAGAAGCTCGGTCCGGACGTCTGGCAGACCCTGCTCGGCCACAAGGACTCCACCACCGGCGCGGACGAGGACGCCTTCCGGCGCACCTACCCCTTCCCGCCGGCGTTCATGGACACCCTGGTGCACATTTCCGGGGCACTGCAGCGCTCCCGCACCGGCCTCAAGCTGATGAGCCAGCTGTTGGTCGACCACCGGGACGACTGGCGGCTCGGCCAGCTCGTACCGCTCGGCGATCTGTACCCGGCGATCGTCGGCGGCGGCGACAAGGCGTTCAGCGGCGAGACCAGCGTCCACTTCGAGGCGGCGGACAAGCTGTACCGCGAGAAGCTGCGCCCGTACCTGCTGAAGGCCAACCAGGTCACCGAGGACGACGTGGAGACGTACCGGCGCCGTCCGGAAACGGTCGGCGACCCGCAGCTGAAGGCCCGTTGCCGGGACTTCACCGGTGACGGCCGACTGGTCCAGACGCTGCTCCTGTCCGCGCTCGCGCCGAGCGTCCCCGCCCTGTCCGACCTGACCCTGGCCCGGCTCAACGCGCTCAACCACGGGTCCATCACCACCCGGATCGCCGGGACCGAGATCGGCCGCCTGGAGCAGAAGGCGAAGGAATGGGCGGCGACCTTCCCCGAGATCAAGGTCGCCGGCACCGGCCCCGGCGCGGTCGTCCGCCTCGAACTGACCGGTGTCGACCTCGACGCGGTGCTCGCCAACGCCCAGGTCCACAACAACCTGGGCAACCGCCGCACCAAGATGCGCACCCTGCTCAAGGAGGCGCTCGGCGTCACCGACGGGACCGGCGGGTTCGACCCGTACGACACCCTCGACCTGGTGTGGAAGGGCACCGAGCGGCAGGTCGAGGTGGTCTTCGGAAACGTCGCCGACGTCGACTCGCTGTCCGATGCGGCGCTGCGGCCCAGCCAGGAGGACGCCTGGCGGCTCGTCGTCGACTTCCCGTACGATGAGGGCGAGTTCGGGCCGATGGACGACCTTCAGCGGCTGCGCACGCTGCGGGAGAGGACGGGCGGCGACTCGCGGACCCTGGCCTGGCTGCCCACTCATCTCACCGACGCGACCCGCGGCGACTTCGAGCGTCTCGTCGTCATCGACAAGGCACTGTCCGACGAGGCCCGCTTCGACTCCGAGTTCGCGCGCAGTCTGGGCGCCGACGACAAGGCCCGTGCCAAGGGCATGCTGCAGTCGCAGCGGGAGGTCCTCACCGAGCGGGTCCTGGGCGCGCTGAAGCAGGCGTACGGACTCGCGCAGAAGCAGGAAGGCGTCGTCGACCTCGGCTTCGGCAACCACCTGGAGGCCCAGCAGCAGGTGGCGGACCTGCAGCTGCCGATCGGCGCGCAGCTGGACGACGCCGCACGGCAGCTCTCCGGGAAGCTGCTCGCCCACCAGTTCCCCGCCCACCCCGACCTGGACCCGGAGGGCACCGGGAAGCCGCTGCGGGCCGCCGAGATCAGGACCGTCTTCGAGTACGTGCGCAAGGCCGCCGAGGACCGTGACGGGCAGGTGGAGGTCGAGGCGAAGGACCGCAAGGTCATGGCGCGGATCGCGGGCGGCCTGGGGCTCGGTGTGATGCAGGAGGCGTACTACCGGCAGTCCACCGCCTGGCTCGACCACTTCAACGCGCAGGCCCGCCGGGACGGGGTCGCCGAGCCGACCCTGGTCAGGCTCGCCGACTGGACCGACCAGCCCGACCCGCGCGGCCTGCCCGAACCGCTGCGTCGGCTGCTCGCCGCCGCGTACGCGGAAATGTCCGACCGCGTGTGGGTGCGCGGCTCAGTCGCGGTCGAGCCCGCGCCGCTGCCGAGCGACCTGAAGCGTGACTACGCGCTGCGGGAGCAGCCGCTGCCCACCGAGGCGGACTGGGCCGAGGCACGCAAGCGGTACGAGACGGTGTTCGGCACGCCCGCGCCGCAGCTGCGGCGCGGGCGGATCGTGAACCAGTTCGCCGGGCAGATCCGCAAGGCCGCGAACGCGTTCGCGCCCGATGCGGGACGACTCGTCACGGAGCTGGAGAAGCACCGGGGATTCCTGCACCTGGACGACGCCTCGCCCCGCCTCGTGCTCGCCCGGCGGGCCCAGGAGCTGGTGGACGCGCTGCGCGAGGAGAACCTCGGCGCCAAGGCCGTGGTGGACCGGCTCGCGGGCTTCGACCTCGGCGACTTCACCGCGCACCGGTACGGCATGTCGCTGACCAGTGCCCGGACCGTGGCCGACGCGCTGCAGAACACCAGCTGGGGTGAGCAGCTGGAGCTGGCCGACACGCTCGGCCGGGACGGTGCGGCGATCCTGGAGCGGGTGCGCGACGCCGCGGCCGGCGACCCCGGCGACTACCCCGACCTGCCGGCCGTACTGAAGAAGGGCAGCCGGGAGGTGATGGCGCTGCTGCGGTCCAGGCAGAGCCCGCCGCCGCCTCCGCAGCAGCCCGCCGCTCCGGAACCCAGCGCCGGCACGGTGCCCCTGGACGGCGGCTCCGCCCATCCGCAGGTGCTGCCGACGCCGCCGCCGCCGCCCGCGCCGCGTGATCCGGCCCTCCCGGTGGCCCGCTCCGGCGGCGGCCGGACGACGGCCGCCCGGGCGGCCGCGGAGTTGCAGGCCGAGATCGCGGCACTCGCCGCGGCACGCCCCGACGCCACCGTCGAGGTCACCTGGAAGGTCGTCGACTGATGTCCGGCCCGATCACCAGCGCGCCCGCCGCCGGGCCGGGACCCTCCGCCGCGGGTCCCGCCCGCCTTTCGGTGAGCACGGTCCGCCAGTTCGTCGCCGCGCGCAGCAAGCTCTGCGACGGCGCGGTCCGCGTCATGCTGCTGCGGGCCGCCCCGCAGTGGGACGGGGCCGCCGAGCAGCCGACGGTGGGCGGGACGCGGGTGCGGGTGGCTGTCGCGCCGTCCGTCCTCGCGGTGCACGAGCAGATCCTGGACCACCTGGAGGCGCGGGTACCGCCGGAACCGCGCGTCCTCGTCGTCCTCACCGACCGGGAGAACACCGAGCTCGACCCCGGTCTGCTCGCCCGTGTCTACGGTCGCCGCATCAGGTCCGTCGACAACTGGGAGGTGGTGCAGGAGGCATTCGGCGCGAGCGGCCTCGACACCCGCCTGCGCGGCGAGACCTGGGCGGCCGAGGCGCTCCTGGACGCGGCGGGCAGCCGGGCCTGGCGCTCGATCGGCAGGGGCGTGCTCTCCCGCGACGAGGCCCTCACCCGGCTGACCCGTCGTCGGCTCCGCCTCGACGACGACAGCGGCGACAGCGGCGACACACCCGCGGTGCGCGGCCTGCCGGGTGAAGCGGACCGGGTCGACCCCGTCGCCCTGTTCCGGTGGACCCTCACCCCCGGCGGCCCGGACCTCCTGCGCGAGCTGCGCGGACCGGAGAAGGCCGGCCTCGCCCGCTTCCTCGCCGCACCCGAGCAGGGCGGCTCCACCGGCAGGGTGATCACCGCTCTGGTCGACGCCGACCACGGCCCCGACGCGGCCGCGTACGCGGTGGTCTGCGCCGCCCTGTGGGGGCACGCGGAGGCCGACCACGACCTGTACCGCGCACGCGGCCGGGCCGAACGGTGGCTCGGCGAGCAGCCGCCCGCCCAGGGCGACGAACTCGACCGTCTCCTGGCCTCCTTCGCCCGCAGCGGTGAGGCGTACGTACGCGATCTCATCGACCGGGGTGAGCACCGTCTCGCCGACCCGGTCCTGACCCGGGCCGCACAGCTGGTCGCCCAGTTCGGGGCGCAGGCAGCCGCCACCGCCAGTCCGCTCCTGCCCGCCGGACTCGACGCCCGGTTCACCGCCGCCGGTCACGCACTGACCGACGGCTCCACCGAGGTGGTCACGGACTCCGTCACCGCGCTCCGCGCGCACGCCCTCGCCACCGGCGACGGCGAGACCCGGGCCCGGATCGAGCGGGTCCGGATGGCCGTACGGCTGCGGCGATGGCTGGCCGGGAACCCGTCGGAAGGAATCGAGTCGGTGACCGACGGGACAAACCGCCAGATCCGCGAACTCGGTTGGGCCGACCGCGCCCTGGAACACCTGGAGGCGGGCGGCGACCCCGACACCGTACTCGCCGCCGCGTACAACCGGATCGGCGACCAGGTGCGGCGGACCCGCCGCGCGCTCGACCACGCCTTCAGCGAACGGCTCGCGGCGTGGACGGCGGACGGCAGCTCCCCCGGTTCCCTGCTCACCGTCGAGTCCCTCCTGACCCGAGTCGTGGCGCCGGTCGTCGCCGAGCCGGGGCGCCGGGTCCTGCTGCTGCTCCTGGACGGGATGAGCGCGGCCATAGCGGCCGAGCTGGGGCAGGAACTGCGCCGGCAGTGGGCCGAGTTCGACCCGCTCCCCGGGGCGCACGGCGCACCGGTGCGCCGTGCCGTGGCAGCAGCGCTGCCCACACTCACCGCCGTCTCGCGCACCTCCCTCTTCACCGGAACCCTGATGAAGGGCGACCAGAACGACGAGAAGCGGCTCTTCCCTCGGCACTCCTGCTGGCAGGGCGCCCCGGCGGCCGTCTTCCACAAGGACGACCTGCGCGGCCCCGACACCGGCTCGCCCTTCTCCACCGCCCTCGGCGAGGCCCTCGCCGACGAGCGCATGCATGTCGCCGTCGTCCTCAACACCGTCGACGACCGGCTGGGCAAGGAGCAGAAGCTCGGGGACGGAGCCTGGCAGGCAGGCGAAGTCAGCGGTCTCGAACCACTGTTGCGGGCCGCGCGTGCGAACGGCATGACCGTGCTCCTGACCTCCGACCACGGCCATGTCGTCGAACGGCGGAGCAGCAGGCTCGACGCACCCGCCGACGTTATCGGTTCGGCCCGTCACCGCGACCCCGGCGATCCGGTCACCCCCGCCGAGATCGCACTGGCCGGGCCGCGGGTGGTCTGGCCGGAGCCCGGCTCACGTATCGTCGCTCTGCGCGACCACGACGCCCGGTACACCTCCCTCAGGGCGGGTTACCACGGCGGTGCGACCCTCGCGGAATTCACCGTCCCGCTGCTCGCCCTGCTGCCCTTCGGTGCCGAACCACCGAGAGGGTGGCGGGAGTTGGGCGATCCGACTCCGCTGTGGTGGTCCGACGAGACGGGCATCGAGACGGAATCCGGCGCCGAGGCCGTCACCTCGTCCGGCGCCGCCGCTCCCGCCGCCACGCCGTCGCGTCCGGGCGCCAAGCAGTCCAAGAAGGCCGTCCCGCCCCTGGCGGAGGGCGTCATCGGTCTCTTCGGTGAGGAGGAACTCACCCCTCTCGCGTCCCAGAAGCCCGCCGACCCCGCACCGGAGCCCGAAGCCCCCTCCACCCAGGCCCGGCCACCTGCCGTCGCGCTCGTGGAACGTCTCGTCGCCACCGAGCTGTACGCGGCGCAGCTGGACCTGCTCGCCCGCAAGCCCCGGGAGCCGTCCGTCCTGCCCAAGGCGCTGGTCGCCCTCGTCGAAGCGGGCACCCTGCCCATGACCGCCCTGGCCGAACGCGCGGGCCAGCCCGCCGGCCGCGCCCCCGGCTTCGCCGCGACCCTGGCCCAGCTCCTCAACTACGACGGCGCCCAGATCCTGGAGATCCTCCCCGACAACCGCACCCTGCGCCTGCACCGGGCCCAACTGATCGAACAGTTCGGACTGCGCACCCCGTGAGCACGACGAACCGGATCCGTCTGCCGGCACTCCGGCCGTCCGGCCACGCCCCTGATGGGAGACTGTCCGGGTGAACTCGTCTCGATCCTCGACCCCTCGTGCCGGTGCACCCGTCGGCGCCGTACGCCGCCGCGCCGTCGTGGACGCGTTGCGGCGCGGCGCCGTCCCCGAGAGCGGCCTCGACCTGCTCGCCACCGGCCTCGGCCGCTTCGAGCAGGCGGTCGACGAGGAACTGGACACCGTCGCCGCCGGCGGCTCGGTGTTCAAGGCGGTGCGCGGTGAGTACGGCTCCGGCAAGACCTTCTTCACCCGCTGGCTCGGCGAGCGCGCCAAGCGGCGCACCTTCGCCGTGGCCGAGGTACAGGTGTCGGAGACCGAGACCCCGCTGCACAAGCTGGAGACGGTCTACCGACGGCTCACCGAACGCCTGACCACCGCGAGCTTCCCGCCCAGCGCCCTGCGGCCCGTCGCCGACGCCTGGTTCTACGCCCTCGAGGAGGACGCGCTCGCCGACGGAGCGGCCGAGAGCGAACTGCCGCAGGCCGTGGAACGGCTGCTCACCGCCCGCCTGGCCGAGGTGTCCCGCCAGGCCCCCGCCTTCGCCACCGCCCTGCGCGGGTACAAGCAGTCCCTGGACGCCGGCGACGAGGCGACCGCCGCCGCGGTGATGGCCTGGCTCGGCGGCCAGCCGCACGTCGCCGCTGCCGCCCGGCGCAGCGCGGGCGTCCGCGGCGACCTCGACCACTTCGGCGCCTTCGGCTTCCTCCAAGGCCTGCTGACCATGCTCAAGGATGCGGGGCACGCCGGGCTCGTTCTCGTCCTGGACGAAGTGGAGACACTGCAGCGGGTCCGCTCCGACGCCCGTGACAAGGCCCTCAACGCCCTGCGCCAGCTCATCGACGAGGTCCACTCCGGCCGCTTCCCCGGCCTCTACCTCGTCATCACCGGCACACCCGCCTTCTACGACGGGCAGCAGGGCGTCCAGCGCCTCGCCCCGCTCGCCCAGCGTCTGGCCACCGACTTCACCACCGACCCGCGCTTCGACAACCCGCGTGCGGTGCAGATCCGGCTCCCCGGATTCACCGAGGAGTCCTTGACCGGCCTGGGTGCCACCATCCGGGATCTGTACGCGGACGGCGCCTCCTCCTCCGGCTCCGCCGAGCGGATCAAGCGACTCGCCGACGACGCGTACCTTGCGGACCTGGCAAGGGCCGTGGGCGGGGCGCTGGGCGGGAAAGTCGGAGTGGCACCGCGCCTGTACCTGAAGAAGCTGGTCGGGGACGTACTCGACCGGATCGATCAGTTCGACGACTTCGATCCGCGTGCGCACTACAGATTGACCCTCGGCAGCGGCGATCTCACCGCCACCGAACGCAACCTCGCCGCGCCCCCGGCTGCCGCGTCGGCCGACGACCTCGATCTCGACCTCTGATCTGTCGCCTTCCCCTCCCTTTCCCGGAAGACCAAGCGCAGGGAGCCACCCACGTGCAGGACCAGCCGCCCGGTCCCGACCCGCTCGATCGACTCGATCCGGTCGTCCTGCACCACATCGTCAACACTCTCGGATGGCCCGATCTGCGCCCGCTGCAGAAGGCCGCCGTGGAACCACTGATGGACGGCGAGGACGCGATCCTGCTCGCGCCGACCGCGGGCGGGAAGACGGAAGCCGCCACCTTCCCCGTCCTGTCCGCCATGCGGGAGCAGCACTGGACGGGCACCTCCGTCCTCTACCTGGCCCCACTCAAAGCCCTCCTCAACAACCTCGTCCACCGCGTCGACACCTACGCCCAGTGGCTCGGTCGCCGCGCCGCGCTCTGGCACGGCGACACCCAGGAGTCGGTACGCCGCCGTATCCGCACCGAGTCGCCCGACTTCCTGCTCACCACACCCGAGTCGCTCGAAGCGATGCTGATCAGTGTCAAAACCGACCACACGCACATGCTCGGCCGGGTCCGTGCCGTGATCATCGACGAGGTGCACGCTTTCGCGGGTGACGACCGGGGCTGGCACCTGCTTGCCGTGCTCGAACGGCTGGAGCGGCTGGCCGGTCACCGGATCCAGCGGATCGGGCTCTCCGCCACCGTCGGCAACCCGGACGCACTGCTCACGTGGCTGCAGGGAGCGCGCCCCGCCGAACGCCCGGGGCGGGTCGTCGCGCCCGGCCTCACCCTGCCGGACACCGCCGGGGACACCCCGCTGCCGAGGCCCGCGGGAGACGTCGAACTCGACTACGTCGGCTCGCTCGCCAACGCCGCCAAGGTGATCTCCGCCCTGCACCGCGGCGAGAAGCGACTGGTCTTCTGCGACTCCCGCAAACAGGTCGAGGAACTCGGTGCGGCGCTCCGGGCCCGCGACGTCACCGTGTTCCTCTCGCACGCCTCACTCTCCACCGGTGAACGGGCCCGCTCCGAGCAGGCGTTCGCCGAGGCGCGCGACTGCGTCATCGTGTCCACCTCCACCCTGGAGCTCGGCATCGACGTCGGCAACCTCGACCGCGTCATCCAGATCGACTCCCCCGGCAGCGTCGCCTCGTTCCTGCAACGGATCGGCCGCACCGGCCGTCGCGCCGACACCTCCCGCAACTGTCTCTTCCTCGCCACCCGCCCCGAGTCGCTGCTGCAGGCCGCCGGGCTGCTCACCCTCTGGGCCCGGGGCTGGGTCGAGCCCGTCACCCCGCCACCGTCGCCCCGTCACCTCGTCGCCCAGCAACTGCTCGCGCTCACCCTCCAGGAGCACCGCATCGGCGACCGGCTCTGGCCGGACCGGTGGAACGGCCTCGCGCCCTTCGACCGATCGGCCGCCCCGCTCCTGAAGCACCTGATCGACGAGGGCTTCCTGGACAGCGACGACGGCATGCTCTTCATCGGCTCCGAGGCCGAGAAGCACTTCGGCCGCCGCCACTTCATGGAACTCACCGCCTCCTTCACCGCGCCGCCCGAGTTCACCGTCCTCGCCGGGCGCACCGAGATCGGCACCACCGACCCCACCGTGCTCACCGAGGAACGCCCCGGCCCGCGCCGTCTCCTGCTTGCCGGGCGCAGCTGGCAGGTCACGTTCATCGACTGGGCCCGCCGCCGTGCCTTCGTCGAACCCGTAGAGGACGGCGGTGTGGCCAAGTGGCAGGGCGGCGAGGCGCGCGGTCTGTCGTTCACCCTGACCCGCGCCATGCGCGACGTCCTCCTCGGCACCGACCCCGACGTCCGGCTCACCCGCCGCGCCACCGCCGCCCTCGCCGAGCTGCGCACCGATCGCGCCCCCCACGAGGTCCACCCGGCCGGCACTCTCGTGATCCGCGACGCCGATGCCACACGCTGGTGGACCTGGGCCGGCTACCGCGCCAATGCGACCCTCGTCGCCTCCCTCGGCAACCTCGCCGATCCCGTCCAGCGGCCCTTCGACACCCACCTCCGACTGCGCCAGGACCTCTCCCCCGCCGACTGGAAGTCCGCCCGCGCCGAACTCCCGAGCGCCCTCACCCTGCCCACCGTCGACCCGCGCGCCGTCCGCGGCCTGAAGTTCTCGGCCGCCCTCCCGCCGCGCGTGGCCACCGCCACACTGGCCGAACGCCTCGCGGACTTCGACGGGGCGCTGACCACGGCGCGAGAGCCGGTACGACTCGAATGGGGGATGTGAACTCCGCCCCTGGCAGCGTGAGTTCCCCTACCACTCCAGCTCGCTTCGCCTCTCCTCCAGGCATCGCTGCCACGTCAGCCGGGCTTCGGACGGTGGGGTCCGGGTGGCCCGTTCCGCAAGGGGCGAGTTCGAGCATGGGGGCCGGCTGCTCCTCCCGGGCGGTGACGGGCAGCAGGTCGTCGAATGTGTCCCCGTCGTCGTAGGCGGACGGAGCATCGGGTTCACCATCCGCAGTACGGGGAGGCCGACACCCGCTGAAAGCCACCCGTGCCCACGTACAACCACACGTGCAAGACCGTCAGGACGAGCGTCGTTTCAGCGTCAGGACTTCCTGGACGACCCGTCCGCGGAGCAGGCGACCATCAGATACTGAGGACAAGCCGGCGGACCGCATCGCCAAGTCTCGTACCTTCGCATCACGCAGCGCGGAGGCCAGAGGGTCGTCCGTGGGGAGCGCGTCGCTGTCGTACAAGGAGCCTTTTCCAACCTGACCGTGGTGGTGAGGTGTTGGAGGTTGCCAGCTGTACGGAACGACGAAGCTCCTGGTAGACGGGTTCTCGACCAAGATCACCCGTGTCCGCCAGGAGCTTCGCGTGCTTGTCTACCCCTCGTCGATCGATCTGTCCAGCGACACCCTGCGCTACCTGACCACGCGGCTCCGTGCCCGGCGGCGAGAGATCGGGACCCGGTGGCGACGGCTGCCTGTCGGCCGTCAGGCCCTGCTGGCCCTCGCCCACCTGCGGTGCGGGGACACCTACGCGCGGCTTGCCGCCGGATTCGGCATCGGCGTCGCGACCGTGTACCGGTATGTACGCGAGGTGATCGACGTCCTGGCCGCCGTCGCGCCGACCCTGACCGAGGCGATGAAGACCGTACGGGCGCAAGCCTTCGTGAGCCACGTGGCGGCTACCTACCACATGCTCCACGCGGTGAACTTCGGGAAACAGGTCGAGCACCGCCGACCACACCTGGAAAACACAAGAAAGCCGCAGGTCAGAGCCCCTTTGCAGTAGGCTCCTAATATCGCCACGCACTCCACATGCGACGTCATCGGAAAGATGTCGGCCTGAGCGGTCCGGGGAAAAGGCCAGGTCAGAGTGCCCTTTTGGCTCGCTGATCCTTCCTGCGGCCGCCCGGAGCGTCAAACGAGCGTCATGGCAGGCACTCCAGCCTTTTGCTTCTCGGAGTGGAGGCTGCAACCACCGACCTCAGGCATGCGGTCGCCGGCCCGCCCGCGACCGCTTCGAGCTCGGTGAATCCGCAGCCCGACCTCACGGGCGCCGAGTAGCCCGCTGAAGAGACTTCGCGGGTCCATGAGCTCAACCCGTCAGCATCACCGGGGTGCCCTTGTCCTCCCGTGCTCTCCGCCGTCGTCTCCGGTCGGTCTGTCGCTCCGGAGCGATGCTCCTGGAGACGGACGCTTCCAGACCCGGTGTGCGGCGAGCGACCGCCATGATCGTGCCGCGCGCTTGGTCGATCAGTCGCCGAGACTGCGGGGCCTGATGCAGCTGTGCGTTCTCGGCGCTCGGCTGCTCCTATTGTGCGGCCATCCGAGCGGGTGTTCCTACTCGGTCCGGTCCGCGTCGGCTCCGGCGTGCCAAGGCGTCGCAGCCGGAGTCACTCGCCTACCCCACCGGGCCGGTGTGCGGCCCCGGCGTGCGTCTTCTTCGGTCTCCATGCGTTGGGGTCGGCGGCGCTGATGTTGCCCAACGCGGAGTCGGGGTCGCGTTCCACGGCAAGGTCACCCAGGGCCGCGGCACCGACGGCCACGCCCACCTCGACGGCTGGAAGTCGCCGCAGCGCCTTGGAGCGCATCAGCTGCACCGCCCGGTCGACGTCGTCGTCCGGTTGCACACCGGCACGGACCGTCCGTCCTGGACCAGGTACGCGACACCGGGTGGCCCCAGCACACCCTCCGGTTGATGATTCTTTCGGCTGTTACCGCGCTCCGGCGGGGCCGGGACCCGGCCGCGGTGACCGACCAGTGCCACGCAGGGGACGCGGGCCGGCGGGTGACAGGCTGTTCTCCGCTCGCGGTCAGGGATGGTCGCGGGCCTGATCGGCGAGTGCGGTCTCTGTGGTGACGTCACGCGTGCCGTGCCCGCCGCCGACTCAACTCGAGGTGGGCGCAGACCAACTACTGGAAGAGCTCCAGGCCCCGCAGCGGCCATATCAGCATGCCGTGGTGCTCAATGGCCCCCCGCACGTCCGATCGCTCGGTGGCAGGTCCGTTCACGGACCAGCGCGCCGGGAGTACCGTCGGGCTCACCACCGAGGGGGATCCGGCTGCGCGACACGTCCCCCCCCTCCCGGGGAGGCCGCCGACAGGCGGTTCCCCATCTCACCTGGGGACGTGTCGGGTGGTTGACTCGGCCTCTCGCCCGGGTGCGGCAGGCTACTTCTCGTAGGTCGACAGGGCCAGGCCGACGGCGAAGAAGGTAGGGGCCCATTCGCCGACGAAGATTCCCCAGCGGTCGGCACGCTCCTCTCCCTTCTTCTCCACTCGCAGTGACGTGCACCAGGTGACGACGGACAGGCCGATGGAGACGAAACCCGCCGCGTAGGCGTGCTCGGCGCGGATTCCGGACTCGTGCAGCTTCTTGACCAACATGGACTACTCGCCTTCTTGCCGGGGACCTTGCACCCATGACATGCCCTGCCGGAGCACTCGGCCAGCGGTGCGCGCCGAACGGGGCGTCGGCATCCGCCCTCCCCACCCACACGGTCACCAGGAGATGCGCCGACCGGCCGGTGCACCGATCGTGTCGTTGCGGGCGTCGGCCCTCCGTCGGCCCGAGGAGGAGGCAAGAGATATGGACAAGACCCAGTTGACCGAGGCCACCGCTAGCAAGGCGGCCGGCGACGGCGGTGACCGAACGCTCGACTCCGAGGCCGTGGGCGCGGTCCTCGACGCGGTCTTCGGCACCGTGGAGCATCCGGGCTCGATCGCCGAGGCACTGCGGCGTGGAGAGACGGTCACCGCGGGCACCTTCGGCAGCTTTCACACCGAGGGAAACACCGCCACGTTCCGACCGGGCAAGGCCCTGGCCGAGTACCTCGGGAAGACGACGAGGTGACCGGCACACCGGGACCGGGCCCGGTGGTAGTCGGCCAGATCGGCACCACGGCCAGCGGCTCGAGACCCGCAGCGGGCAAGACGGACGGGGCGTCGAGGTCGGCAGTCCGAACGTGACTTCATGGCGCGCGCGACGTCCTCCGCCCCCTCCGACTGCACGTCGGCCGGCGGCCTCCTCACCGTCGACGTGGGGCGAGCCTTTCGTACCACTGGGCGGCGGCACAGAGGTCCGGAGGCTGTTTCCTGCGGAGCAGGTCGGCGGCTTCCACGCGCGCAAGGTCGGCGGTGCCGGGTGTGGGCCGGCCGGTCGGCGAGGACGAGCCGCGCGAGACCCTGACAAGTCAGGTGGCGCGGGCGGCTGCGGGCGGCAACGCCGCCGTTGTTCCACCCACGCGGTCCCGGGTCACGCCTCCTGGTGGTCCGTCACCCCTTCCACCCCGTCATCTTCGGCGGCATGGCCCGCAACATCACCCAGGCCACCGCCAAGGGCCTGACCGCCCACACTGGTTCTCGGCGCTTCAGACGCATCCGACATCGCCGTCCCCGACGAAGCACGAAGCACCAGGCACCCGTTCACGCACCACTGCGCCAGGAGTGAGGCCATGACCGTCGCGGTCGTCCTGTTCACCTCGGACCTGCGTCTGCACGACCATCCGCCGTTGCACGCCGCGCTGAAGGCGGCGGACGAGGTCGTCCCGTTGTTCGTGCTCGATCCCGGGATCCACGCGGCGGGCTTCGACGCACCCAACCGGCGTGCCTTCCTCGCGGACTGCCTGAACGACCTCGACTCCTCGCTGCGCCGCCGCGGTGGCCGGCTCGTGGTCCGCGCGGGACCGGTCGCCCGGGAGGTCCGCGCCGTCGCCGCCGAGTGCGGGGCGGGCGAAGTTCACCTGGCCGCGGGCGTCACAGCGTACGCCCAGCACCGTGAGGAGCGGCTGCGCGAGGAGCTCGGCGACAACGACGTGGCGCTGCATGTGCACGAGGCGGTGATCACCGCCGTCGCGCCGGGAACGGTGACACCCTCCGGCGGCGACCACTTCGCCGTGTTCACTCCCTACTTCCGCCGCTGGTCCGAGGAGACGCTGCGCAAGCCTCTCGCCGCGCCGCGCACCGTGCGCGTCCCCGACGGAGTACGCGGCGAGCCGCTGCCCGACCGTGCGGACGTGGCCGGCACCTCGCCCGGTCTGCCGGCCGGTGGGGAAACCGCCGGACGTGAGCGCTTCTCGCGCTGGGCCCGTTCCGGACTGTCCCGTTTACGAGGACCGGCACGACGACCTCGCGGGCGACGCCACGTCCAGGCTGTCGCCGTACCTCCACTTCGGTGCGCTGTCCCCGAGCGAGCTCGTCCACCGTTCCCGCGAGCGGGGCGGGCCCGGCGCGGAGGCGTTCGTACGCCAGGTGTGCTGGCGGGACTTCCACCACCAGGTGCTGGCCGCTCGGCCCGAGGCATCCCGGAAGGACTACCGCACCCGCCACGACCGGTGGCGTCAGGAGGACGACGCCGCCCAGGACCTCGCCGCCTGGCGGGACGGACGGACCGGATATCCGATCGTCGACGCCGCCATGCGCCAGCTGCGCCACGAAGGCTGGATGCACAACCGGGCGCGACTGCTGGCCCCCAGTTTCCTCACCAAGCCCCTGTACGTGGACTGGCGGATCGGCGCCCGGCACTTTGTGGACCTCCTCGTGGACGGCGACGTCGTCAACAACCAGCTCAATTGGCAGTGGGTCGCGGGCACCGGCACCGACACCCGCCCCCACCGCGTCCTCAATCCGCTCGTCCAGGGCAAGCGGTTCGACCCGGACGGCGCCCACGTACGCCGCTGGGTTCCGGAACTGGCGAGCGTGGACGGCGGGAAGGTGCGCGAACCCTGGCGTCTCCCGGCAGCGGAACGCGAGGAGCTCGACTACCCGGATCCGCTCATCGACCTCGCCGACGGGCTCGCGCGCTTCAAGCACGCCCGCGGCCGCGACTGAGGAGACACCCCTCGTGCACTGGCTCTTCGGCGACCAACTCGGACCCCACTTCCTCACCCCGGGCGAAGAGGGACCCGGGAGCAACACGCCCCTCCTCATGATCGAGGCGCGCTCCGTGTTCCGGCGGCGCCGCTTCCACCGCGCCAAGGCCCATCTCGTGGTGTCCGCGATGCGCCACCGCGCGGCCGAACTCGGCGACCGCGTCACCTACGTACGGGCCGACACCTACCGCGAGGGCCTCGACCGGGCGGCACGCGGGCGCCGGATCGGCGTCCACCACCCCACTTCCCACGCCGCGCTCCGCCTGGTGCGCGCCCTCCCCGGGGTGTCGGTGGGTCCCGCGCGGGGCTTCCTGGTGCCGATGGCCGACTTCACCGCGTGGGCGGACGGCCACGGCGACAAGCGCCTGCGGCAGGAGGACTTCTACCACTGGGTCCGTCGCGCACACGACCTGCTCATGGACGGCGATCAACCCGCGGGAGACCAGTGGAACCTGGACCACGACAACCGCGAACCCCCGCCCCGCGACACCACAACGCTCCAGGTCGGCCGCCCCTACCGGCCCCACGAGGACGCCATCGACGACGAAGTCCGCCACGATCTCGACCGGTGGGAGCGCGACGGGGACGTCTCCTTCGTCGGGCGGGACGGGCCCCGCCTGTTCCCCGCGAGCCGGGCGGAGGCGCGGCGGGCCCTGCGGCGCTTCGTCGAACACCGGCTCGCCACCTTCGGTCCCTACGAGGACGCCATCCTCGCCGCCGACCCCGTCATGAGCCACAGCCTGCTCTCCTCGTCCCTGAACCTCGGCCTGCTCGACCCCGCCGAGTGCGTCGAGCAGGCCGAGCGGGCGTGGCGCGAGGGCCGGGCGCCGCTGAACAGCGTGGAGGGCTTCGTGCGGCAGGTCGCGGGCTGGCGCGAGTACGTCTGGCAGTTGTACTGGTACTTCGGCGAGGAGTACCGGCGCTCCAACGAGCTGCGGCACACCGCCCCGCTGCCCGACTGGTGGAACGACCTGGACGCGGACGCCGTCCGGGCCAACTGCCTGCACACCGTCCTCGCCCAGGTGCGCGACACCGGGTGGACCCACCACATCCCCCGGCTGATGATCCTCGGCAGTCACGCACTCCAGCGCGGCTGGGACCCCGCCGCCGTCACGGACTGGTTCCACCGCTGCTTCGTGGACGGCTACGACTGGGTGATGCTGCCCAACGTCGTCGGCATGTCCCAGTACGCCGACGGCGGCCGGATGACGACCAAGCCCTACACGTCGGGCGGCGCCTACATCAACCGCATGAGCGACCTGTGCGGTCCCTGCGTCCACCGGCCGGGCGACCGGACCGGCGAGCACGCCTGCCCCTACACCGCCGGCTACTGGGCCTTCCTCGACCGGCACCGGAAACGGCTGGCCGGCAACCAGCGCATCGCCCGGCCGGTGCGGCAACTCGACCGGCTCACCGACCTCGCGGACGTGCGGGAGCAGGAAGACGCGCGAGGTGACACCGCGCCCTGAGCGCCACCCGGTGGGCCACTCAGGTGAAGTCCGTCCGGCACCGGCACGTAGCCGGGCAGGAATCAGCGCATCCGTACGAGGGCACCCGGCCGAAGCACTGACGTGCGGATGACCGAGCGATAAGGGGTTGTGCATGCCTGGACTGCCGCCGATGGTGGCCCCACCGGCCGAACTCGTCGACGCCCCGCTCCCCGCGCCCGACGCCACGGACGCCGTCGGCACCGCGCTCAAGCAGGTCCTCGACGAACGACTACGACAGTGCCGCGCCGTCGATCCCGTCTTCGCCCGGAAGCTGGCCGCCCGTCTGACCGCATTGGTCGAGCGGGGCGGCAAACGGCTGCGTACGGCGTTCACGCGCTGCGGCTGGCGCGCCGCGGGCGGCTCGGGCGACACCAGCGCCGTCCTGCACACGGGAGCCGCCCTGGAGCTGCTGCAGGCGTGCGCCCTCGTGCACGACGACGTGATGGACGGATCCGTGCAGCGCAGGGGTGCGCCGGCCGTGCACGTGCAACTCGCCCGCGAACACTGGGCGGCGGGCCTGCACGGCTCCGCGGAGTCGTTCGGGACGTCGGCCGCCGTGCTCGCCGGTGATCTGGCGCTGGCCTGGGCGGACGACCTGCTGACGGAGACGGCACTCGGTACGCCGCACGGCCGGCGTCTGCACGAAGAGTGGCGGGTGATGCGCACCGAGATGGTCGCCGGCCAGTACCTCGATCTGCGCGCCCAGGCCAGGCGTTCGTCCGCCGTCGACGAGGCCCTGGCCATCGCCACTCTGAAGAGCGCCCTGTACACGGTCGCCCGGCCCCTGGCCCTGGGCGCGACCCTGGCGGGAGCCGACGATCACGTGCTGGGCGCACTGCGGGCGGCCGGCCGGTGCGCCGGACTCGCCTTCCAGCTCCGCGACGACCTCCTCGGCGCCTTCGGCGACCCGTCGCACACCGGCAAACCGGCCGACGACGACCTGCGGTCCCGCAAGCTCACCTATCTCCTGGCCGTCGCCCTGCAACTCGCCGACGCCGCCGACGATCACCTGGCCGCCGCGCGACTGGCTCCGGGGGCGAACCCCAGGTCCGCGCATGCCGTCGAGCAGATGCGGGCGGCACTGACGCGCACCGGCGCCCGGGACCTGGTGGAGACGAAGATCGCGGAGCTGACGGACATGGGCATCGGGCACTTCGAGGCCACGGGCGCGGACCCCGCCGCACGCCACGAGTTCGTTTCACTCGTCCGACGCGCCACCGGCGCGGCCCCGCGCCGTACGGAGGAGGTCGCGTGAGAAGGGTGCCGGGTCCGACCGATCATGTCGTCGTGGTGGGTGCCGGACTGTCCGGACTCGCCTGCGCACTGCACCTGCTGGGCGCGGGCCGCAGGGTCACCCTGGTCGAACGGGACGCTGCTCCGGGCGGCCGGGCCGGCCGGGTGCGGCTGGACGGATACGAGCTGGACACCGGGCCCACGGTGCTGACCATGCCGCACCTGGCGGACGAGGCGTTCGCCGCCGTCGGGGACAGCCTCCACCGCCGCGTCGAGCTGATGGCTCTGCACCCTGCCTACCGGGCTTGCTTCGCGGACGGTTCCGCACTCGACGTGCACACCGACGGCGAGGCGATGGAGGCGGAGGTACGCCGCTTCGCCGGACCGGCCGAGGCGGCCGGCTACCGCGATCTGCGGCGGTGGCTGGAGCGTCTGTACCGGGCGCAGATGCGCCGTTTCATCGACACGAACTTCGACTCGCCCGCCCAGCTGCTGCACCCGGACCTGGCGCGGCTGGCGGCGCTGGGCGGTTTCGGGCGCCTGGACGGGCGCATCGGCCGCTTCCTGTCCGACGAGCGCCTGCGCCGCGTCTTCTCCTTCCAGGCGCTGTACGCCGGGGTCGCTCCGGCCCACGCCCTCGCGGCCTACGCGGTGATCGCGTACATGGACACCGTGGCCGGCGTCTGGTTCCCCAGGGGCGGCATGCACGCACTGCCCCGCGCCATGGCCGACGCGGCGGCGGACGCCGGTGCCGACCTGCGCTGGGGGGCGGAGGTGAACGCGCTGGAACGTTCGGCGGGCCGCGTGCGGGCCGTCCGCCTGGCCTCCGGCGAGCGCGTCCCCTGCGACGCGGTGGTACTCACGTGCGAACTGCCCGCCGCCTACCGTCTGCTCGGACGGACGCCCCGGCGCCCGGCCCGGCTGCGCCACTCACCGTCCGCCGTGATCCTGCACGCGGGCACCGACCGCACCTGGCCGCAGCTCGCCCACCACACCATCTCCTTCGGCGCCGCCTGGGAGCGCACCTTCGACGAGCTGACTCGCAGGGGCGAGCTGATGAGCGACCCGTCCCTGCTGATCACCCGCCCCACGACGCACGATCCCGGCCTGGCACCGCCGGGACGCCACCTCCACTACGTCCTCGCCCCCTGCCCGAACACGACGGTCGGCCCCTCGGCCGCCACCTGGCGGGACCTCGGCCCGCGCTACCGCGACCGTCTGGCCGGCGAACTGGAACGCCGGGGCCTGGACGGCTTCGCGGAGAGCATCGAGGAGGAACTCCTGGTGACCCCGCTCGACTGGACGGCGCAGGGCCATGCGTCCGGCAGTCCCTTCTCGGTGGCCCACACCTTCGCCCAGACCGGGCCGTTCCGTCCACGCAACCTCGTACGGGAGGTGGAGAACGTGGTACTGGCGGGATGCGGAACCACTCCGGGCGTCGGCGTGCCGACCGTGCTCATCAGCGGCAAGCTCGCTGCCGCCCGCGTAACCGGCGGCGGCGTCCCTCGTTCCGTGGGAGCGCGTACGCCTCCGGCCGCGGCCGGCGAACCCTCCGTCCCGGCGTCGGCAGGTGCCGATGACGCGGCGTGAGCTGGACGCGGCCGGGATCACCGATCCCGCGCTGCGCGCCGCCTACACCCGGTGCCGACGGCTCAACGCCCGCCACGGCCGGACCTACTTCCTGGCCACCCGCCTGCTGCCGCTCGAACGCCGTTCCGCCGTGCACGCCCTGTACGGCTTCGCCCGCTGGGCGGACGACATCGTCGACGACCTCGACCGGACCCTGGCCCCCGCGGAGCGCGATCGGCTGCTCCGCCGTCTGGAGAGCGACCTCACGAACGGGCTGCGCTCCGGCGGCGGCGACGAGCCGGTGGTCCGGGCGGTGGCCGACACCGCCACCCGGTACGCCATCGAGCCCGTCCTCTTCGCCGATTTCATGTCCTCGATGCGCGCCGACCTGACCGTCACGGACTACCCGACCTACGCAGATCTGCAGGGGTACGTGCACGGTTCGGCGGCGGTCATCGGCCTGCAGATGCTGCCGGTCCTCGGTACGGTCGCGACCCGGGAGGAGGCGGCACCGCACGCGGCGGCGCTCGGTGTGGCGTTCCAGCTCACCAACTTCCTGCGCGACGTGGGCGAGGACCTCGACCGGGGCCGCGTCTATCTGCCCGGCGAACTGCTCGCCGCGCACGGTGTGGACAGGCCGCTGCTGGAGTGGAGCCGGCACACCGGACGCACCGATCCGCGGATCCGCGCGGCCCTCGTCGCCGCGGAGGCCATGACGCGGGAGGCGTACCGGACGGCGGAGCCGGGCATCGCCATGCTGGATCCACGGGTGCGTCCCTGCATCCGCGCCGCTTTCACCCTCTACGGCGGCATTCTCGACGCGATCGCGGAGCAGGAGTACACCGTGCTGCATCGCCGTGCGGTCGTGTCCCGCCGGCGTCGTGCGGCCACCGCGGCGGCCGGTGTGCTGCGCGTGGCCGGCGCCCGGTGGCAAGCCCACGTCCCGCGTCGAGTCGCCACGGCGAGTGGTCCAGCGGTCGAACGGAAGGAGCCGGCGCGGTGAGTGAGCGAACAGGCGGGAGGCGCTGGACACCGCCCTTGCGGCTCCGGCGCTCCGGCCCGGACTGGGCGGCGCAGGCGCCGACCTGGCGCCAGGCTCGGCCGGCACTGATCGCCGACGCGCTCAAGCGGGCGTCCTCCCGTCCGTCCGGGAACTGGTTCGTGGTCGACGCCTCCCGGAACGTGCGCGCGGACGGCCGCCCGTACGGCAGGACGGTCGGCGGCGTGGAGATCGTGCTGTGGCGCTCGGACACCGGCGACCTGCGCGCGGGTCCGGGCGTCTGCCCGCACCTGGGTGCTCCCCTGCGCGACAGCCGGGTCGCCTGCGGCACGCTGGTCTGTCACTGGCACGGCCTCGCCCTGGACGGTTCTCCGTCCGCGGGCTGGGACCCGTTCCCGGTTCACGACGACGGGGTGCTGGTCTGGGTACGGCTGGACCAGGTGGGCGGCGAGGAGCCGACCGACCGGCCTGCGGTGCCCGTGCGGCCCGCGACGGGCATCGGGGTGGACGCGGTGTTCACGGCGGTGGGGCGGTGCGAACCGCAGGACGTGGTGGCCAACCGGCTGGATCCGTGGCACGGCTCGTGGTTCCACCCGTACTCGTTCGTCGACCTGACGGTGGCACGGGAGCCGCAGGGCGAGGAGGACGACGCCTTCGTCGTCGACGTCTCCTTCCGGGTGGCCGGGCGCCTGGTGGTCCCGGTGCGGGCCGAGTTCACCGCGCCGGGGCCGCGCACGGTCGTCATGCGCATCACCGACGGTGAGGGGGCCACGTCCGTGGTGGAGACGCACGCGACCCCGCTCACAGGAGCGGGCCACGCACACCCGCGCACCGCCGTGGTGGAGGCGACGATCGCCGCTTCGGACCGGCCCGGCTTCGCCCTGGCGCGGGCCGCCGCCCCCGTGCTGCGCCCGTTGATGCGCCGTACGGCCGGGCGCCTGTGGCGCGACGACCTGGCCTACGCCGAGCGCCGGTGGGCGCTGCGCAGCACCGGGCGGTTCCCCGGCTGACCGTGGGCCGGGCGGTCGCCGGTCAAGGGGAGGAGCGGCGACCGGCGACGGCTCCGAGCGCCCGGAGGACGGGGGGACGTCCCGCGCGGGGGACGGTCCACAGCACCTGGCCGCGTACGCCCCGGTCGGCGAGCAGCGCGTTCGCCGCCAGGAAGCCGGTGGTGGCGGCCCGTTCCATGAGGGCGACGGGCAGGTCGCAG
Organism: Streptomyces coelicoflavus; assembly: GCF_045041415.1. NCBI lineage: Bacteria > Bacillati > Actinomycetota > Actinomycetes > Kitasatosporales > Streptomycetaceae > Streptomyces > Streptomyces coelicoflavus. The sequence continues at coordinate 1,910,469 of NZ_CP108218.1, forward strand.
CGGATGGCGTCGCCGGCCAGGGTCAGCCAGGGGTGGGGGGTGCGTACGGTGGGGCGCCGGTGGTGGGAACCGACCGGGAAGAGCGGGCAGTCGGAGCGCCACTCGTGCCGGGCGTCGACGACGCGCGCCTCGCGGGTCTCCGGGTACACCTGGTGCAGCCGGTCCACGAGCAGGTCCTGCACCTTTTTGGGTTCCGCCGGGGGATCGACGGCGTAGGCGTGCAGCTCCACCACCGAACCGCCGGTCCGCTCGGCCCAGCGGGCGGCCTCGCCCTCGTACCGTTCAAGGACGCTGATGTTGTCCAGACCGCCGTAGCCACTGGTGCCGAGAAACCCCGGGCGGTCGGCGCGCACCGCCCGGTCGAGCCAGAGCCGGGAGACGAGGAACGGCGGTGCGGTGCGCAGGGCGGCGATGTCCTCGCGCCAGCCGGAGGTGCCCAGGCCGGTTGACGCGCCGACGACCCGGCGCAGTCCTCCAGGGTCGAGGGCGAGCACGACCGCCTGGTGGCGTCCCGTACCGGTGTCGGTCAGCACGTCCGCTCCCGTGTCGCCGGCGGGCAGCACGCCGTGCACGGGCGTACCGGTGCGGATGTCCGCCCCGAGGCGCTGGAGGTAGCCGGCGAGCGGGTCCCAGAGCGCCTGGGGGAAGGGTTCGCTCGGCACGTCGAAGAGCAGGCCCTCGGCCGAACCGAGGAAGTAGATGTGGAACATCAGCAGCAGTTCGGCGGCGGACAGTTCGCGCGGGTCGGCGAAGAAGCTGCGCGAGAACACCTCGAAGGCCAGATGGTGCGCGGCTTCCGGGAAGCGGACGCCCTCCAGGAAGCCGGTGGCGCTGACCTCGTCGAAGCGTTCGTAGACCTCGGGCACCCGCACGTCGAGCAGCGGGAGGGCGGCCCGGGGGTCCATGGCGGCCAGGTCCCGCCAGCCGAAGGTGGGGCTGAGGGCGACGAATCCGAGCGCGCTGAGGGGTGGGGTCCTCGGGACGCGGGCGAAGCCGTCGGTCAGGCCGCCGCTGTGCCGCAGGGGGTAGTCGGGCAGCGGGGTGAGCCGCGCGAGGGCGGGGTCGGTGCGACGGAGCAGGCCGCGGAGGTTGTAGTACTGGCGGAAGAAGGCGTGGAAACCGCGGGTCATGGTGACCGGGGAGCCGTCCGCCAGCCGGGTGTGCCATCCGGCGAGCCGTCCGCCGAGCGATGCCTCCTTCTCGTACAGGGTCACGCGGGCGCCGCGTTCGGCGAGCAGGGTGGCGGCGGCGAGTCCGGCGATTCCGCCGCCGATCACCGCGACGGACGGCTCTTCCCCGCGCTGGAACCGGCTCCTGCCGGGTGTGGGCAGCACAACCTCTGCCTTGCGGTCGCGGCCCCTTCGGGCGGGATCGGTGCGGCGGCGGGTCACTGCGCGTGCTCCCTTCCCAGGGGTGAGAAGGCCGGGGCCGAGGCGGTACTCGCCGGGGCCGAGTCGCCTCGGGCGACGAACGTGTGCACGATGCCCGTCTGCCATCCGGCGACCGGCGCGACGCGCACCCCGGTGAAGCCCGCTCGCGTCAGCCGGCCGGCGAAGGAGGGCGCGGTGTCGAAGACGGCGACACTGTGCCGCAGGTGTCGGTAGAGGGCGCGGTCGCCGGTCAGCGTGCCCGCCGGGACGACGACGCCCCGGCACACCGCCGTCCACAGGGCCCGGTGCCTGCGCGCGCCGCTGAGACTGTACTCGTGGACGGCGAGCCGCCCGCCCGGCCGCAGCAGGGCCCGGACGCTGCCGAGAACCGCGTCCGGGTCGGTGACGTTGCGGAACAGGTAGGCGGCGAAGACCGCGTCGAAGGGGCCTTCGCCGGCCGTCGCGACCTCCTCGGCGGTCAGGTGCAGGAAGCGCACGCGTGCGGGCCACGGCTTCGCCAGTGCGCGGCGGAGCATGCCCGCGGAGGCGTCCACGGCGGTGATCCGGGCCCGGGGCGCGGCCCTGAGCAGGGCCCGGGTGGAGGCGCCGGTGCCGCATCCGAGGTCGAGGACGTGCAGGCCCGCTCCGTCGTCGGGCAGGCGCAGGCGGCGGGCCGAGCGCAGCAGGCCGGTGCGGTGGCCGGGGTTGAGGGAGGTGAGACGGTCGTAGGTATGGGAGGCGTGGTCGAAGGCGCGGGCCAGGTCGTTGTCGCGAAGGAGGCTCATCGGTGGTTGTCTCCGTTTCTTGCGGTGGGCCGGGAGCGGCGGCGCAGGAAGGGCAGTTCGGCCGCCGTGCGGAGCATCGGCCGGACCGGGGTGCGCGGTCCGATACCCCACTCCTCGCGGAGTGAGGTGGCGCCGTCGAGGAAGCGCAGCAGGCGCTCGGCCGGGACGCGGCGGAACAACCCGGTGAAGAAGTCCGGGCCGTCGATCCGTCCGGTGTCCAGGGCGCGCAGCAGTATCGCGTCCATGGCCAGCGCCCGCGGTCCGTGGGGAGCGGGCAGGACGGTGCCGTGCCCGTCACGCAGCGCGGCGGCGACGGCCCTGCTCTGCCGCTGCGTCGCGGCGAAGGTGTAGCCGGTGGCGGGACGGGTGGCGCCGCCCGCGGCACCGATGCGGAACACGGCAGACCCGGAGCGCCGCGGAAAGCGCGCGTCGGTCATGGGGATGACCCCCTGCTCGGGCCGCTCCACGGTGAGCGCGCCGAGCCCGAGGATATCGTGGCAGTAGTGACCGAGCGCCGACTCGTACGCCTCGGTGGTCAGCGCGTCGCGGGAGAACTCGGTGTACTCCACGAGCGCCCGGTCCGGCGTGAGCGGCAGAACGTAGCCGAAGGCGAGCCCGTGTGCCGGCTGGGGCACGCGGAAGTCCATCAGATCGGCGACGGTGGGATCGAACCGTGCGGTGTCCGTGCGGACGAACCAGCCGCGGAAGTGCTGGAGCAGCTGCGTCCGGGCCGGCGGCAGCGCGCGCGGCGGCCGTGAGTCGAAGACGCGCCGGGCACGCAGCGTCAGGTACCAGCCTCCGGGCAGCGTGCAGCGGACTTCCGCGCCGCCGCGCACTCCGTGCACGGATTCCACCGTGGCGCGCAGGAGACGTCCGCCGTCCGCACGTGCCAGGCGGCCGTGGACCAGCCGCTCGAAGTCGGTCGAGCGCACCATGCGGTAGGTGAACGGTGCCGGGTCGACGGTGACCGGCCGGCCGTCGGCGCCGTGCAGGCGCAGCAGGGGCCAGGAGGCACTGACGACCTCGTCGAGACCGTCGGCACCCTCGCCCCAGTAGCACCAGGTCCGCTCCGCCGGGCGGAGCGGACCGTCGGGCGGCTCGATCACGGTCACGGTGGCGGCGCCGGTCTCCGTCAGCCGGTGCGCGAGGCCGAGACCCGCCGCGCCGCCACCGACGACCACCACGTCGGAGACTTCGGTGGCGTGCGGTGTCACCGGGCCCGCCGTTCGACGACCGGTGTTCCGTCCGGACCCGAGCGCACCAGCTCGGCGCCGGTCTCCACCGCGTCCGCGACGACGGTGGCCGGCCGGCGCGGGTCGCCGGACGCGATGACGAGAGCGTCCAGCCCTCCGAGGGCGGCCGACGCGTCGCGCACGGCACGAGCACACGACTCGGGGGCGTACGCGTCGAACCTGACGGCCGGGGCGCCCGGATACGCTCGTGCGGCGTGGGCCAGGCGGCTCGGATCACGTCCGGCAAGGGCCACGCGCGCACCTCGGCCGGCCGGTTCGGCGATGATCGCACCACCGAGTGCTCCAGTCGCACCAGCCACCAGGGCTCGGGCATCAATCAGTTCCACGTTCACCCCTGACACGGACACGGACGGCCGACGAGCACGTCCGCTCGTACCTGCTTCGGCAGCGGGGCGCCGTGTGGATGCGCCCCACGCGACTCAGAGGTCGTTCTGGGCCGGGACGCTGGTCGAGGTCTTCACGCTCTGGGCGTCGATCACGCACGCCGAAGGCTCGCCTTCACGCCACTGCTTTCCCGCAGCAGCTGCCGAAGCAGACCGTTGAGCCGGGCGAACACGCCCTCGTCCGCCCACTGGCGAAGTAGCCGTGGACGGTGTTCCAGTGCGGGAAATCATGCGGCAGGTGGCGCCACTTGACGCCGGTGCGATCCACGGGCCACCGACCTCTCCCCCACCAGGTCAGACGGGGGCCGGCCGCCCTGCGGGCCCTGGCCGCGGAAAAGGATGGCCGCCGCTGATCCGGACCCGGGCCATCGGCCCTCGCGGTGACGTCACTCGACCGGCATGAGCTGCGCCGTCTGCTGCGTCTTCAGCGTGTGACCCGGTCGGCTGGTTCCCGGGTGATGTCGGCGTAGAGGCGGAAGAGGGCCGGGTGGGCCTTGCCGTGGTCGCGTTCGTGCAGGGCTGCCCAGCACCGGGCGACGAGCTTCCGGGCCTGGGTGCCGGGCCAGGGCTGGGGCAGCAGCTGCGGCGGCAGCAGCGGGTCGGGCTCCATGGCGCGGGTGAGTTCGGCGGCCAGCTCGACAGCGATGGTGAGAAGTGCGGCCGCGGAGAGTTCGACAGGGCCGGTGAGCCGGGCGAGACGGGGCTGGGTGATGCGGCTGAGGTGGTGGTAGCGGTCGGCGATTTGTTGCAGAGGCCACAGTCGGCAGGCGAGCTCGGCAGGCTCCCGGGTGTCGCCCCTGCGCAGGTCCGTCGTGGTGAGGAGGGTGAGCGCGGTGTGGGCGCCGATGCGGTGGGCCGTTTCTTCGACGTACGGTTCCCATGGGTTGGCGCAGACGTACAGTCCGCCCTGGAGCGGAGCGCCGCCGAGGTGGAGGAGCGTCTCGCGCAGGGCGTCCCGGGAGGTGCGCGCCGATTCGGGCACTGCGAAGGCGGCCAGGTGCCAGACACCGTCCCAGGGCGCGAGCCCGGCGTCCTGCTGGAATGCGTGCCGCAGGAAGTCCGCGTTGGGGACAAGGGCACGCATGGTGTCGGTGGTCGCGCGCAGTTCCGCCTTGCGACCCCGGCCTTCGTGGGTGAACCGGCCTTCGGCCACGAGGCGTTTGACGCACAGCCGTATCTGCTGGTCGCTCATGCCCAGGGTGTTGGCGACGGTGTACAGCTCGTCCGCGCCGACGGTGCCGTCCTCACGGATCAGCGCGTGGACGAGCATGCGGGTGGGGACCTCGACGTGGTCGGTGTCGGCGCTCACAGTTCCCTCGCCCCTCCTGGTCCGACCGGGCGGTGCATGGTGGTCACGGCGCCGAAACCTAGCAGCCCGCGCAGGTAGGGCGTGTGCTCGGTCCGTACGGCCGTGAAGCCGCGCCGCTCGTACAGGGACCGGGCCCGCGGGTTGGTGTCGATCACGTCCAGTCTGATCTCCCGGCAGCCCTGCTCCGCCGCGACGGCGGCCACTTCCTCGATGAGCAGGCTTCCGACGCCGCGGCCGCGCATGTCCGGGTCCACGGCGATGCCGTCCATGACGAGTTGTCCGGGGGCCGGGTGACGTTCGAACAGGGCGAGGAGCAGGAGTCGGTGCAGTCCTCGCAGGTGTCCGTAAGCGCGCAGCACGGCGCGGGCCGATCCTCCGGTGAGAGCCCGCCCGTCGTGGTGGTAGCCGGCGAGGCCGACGAGCTGCCCGTCGAGGAGTGCGCAGACCGCTCGGTCGGTGTTCAGGTGGGCGGAGATAAAGGCCACGGCCTTGTCCGCCGGGTTCAGGGCGGGACCGAGTTTGCGGCCGAACGCGTCCCAGTACAGCTCGGCCACCCGCCGCTCGGCTCCAGCCGGAACGCCCCGCCGCACCGTCACCGGTCCGGCCCCGGGGCCTGTCACGTCCAGTCCCATGCCGTGCCTTCCTCTCTTCCTGGAAACCGAGACTTAAAACTATCAGATGCTAAACGGTCGTGCCTGTGATGATAGTTTCGGTGTCTGCTTCACTCCCGAACAGAGGCGGCCCTCCCATGTGTCCGAAGACCCGGCCCCGACGAAGCGGGCTCCGCATCGCCGTGTGGTCACTCGTCACGGTCCTGGTCGTGGCCGTCGGCCTCGTCGGTGTGGTGCTGTGGCAGAACGACTACGACATGGACGAGCAGCGAGTCTCGATCCGCCACGGCGGCCACACCCTCAACGGCGTACTGGCCGTCCCCAGGGACGGACACAGGCGCCACGGTCTGGTCGTGTACGTCCACGGCGACGGTCCCGTCGACGCCACCCACGACGACGGTTACAAGCCCATGTGGGAGGCGAACGCCAAAGCCGGGTACGCCTCATTGTCCTGGGACAAGCCCGGCGTCGCGGGTGCGCCCGGAAACTGGCTCGACCAGTCCATGGACGACCGGGCCGACGAGGCGGCCGCCGCCATCGCCTGGGCCCGCGCCCGCCCGGACATCGACGGCGGCCGGATCGGACTCTGGGGCGCCAGCCAGGCGGGCTGGGTCCTGCCGAAGATCGCCGCCAAGACGCCCGTGAGCTTCGTCATCGCCGTCTCGCCCGCGATCAACTGGCTCCGGCAGGGGCGCTACAACCTCCTCGCCGAGCTGCGCGCCGATGGCGCATCAGCAGCCCGCACCGAGGCGGAGGTCGCCAAGAGCGACACCACCCGCCGGCTGTTGGGACGCCACGCGACCTTCGAGGAGTACGTCAGGACGATGGGCGGCGACGCGGACGGCATGACCGCCGACCGCTGGGGCTTCGTCTCCAGGAACTACACCGCGGACGCCACGCGAGACCTCCGCGCCCTGCTCGGCGTACCGGTGCTCCTCACCCTCGCGGGTCATGACATCAACGTGGACACCGCCGACACGGAGCGCACGTACCACAAGGAGCTGGACGCAGGGGGTGCACTGACGGTCAGGCGTTACCCGGACGCGACCCATTCACTGCTCAAGCAGTCCATCGAGCAGTCGGACCTCAAGATCACGCTCACCGCGCTCTTCTACCCCCGCTCGCTCTTCGCGGACGGATTCCTGGACGATCAAAGACAGTTCCTCAAAGAACTCAGCCGAAGCAGTCACGCCACTTCATGACACTCCCGCGAGCCCCGCCATGGCGCACGGTGCACGTTCCGAAGCGCAAACCCAACCCGGCTACCCCGGAAACTTCGCAGCACCCTCACACCTGGGAGACCTGTTTCCGGAAACTTGTTCCGGGTATCTCCACCAGGGCCGAGTTGAAGGGGCAGAGCAGAGGTGGACGAGCAGGCCGGGAAGTGGGGCTTCCTCACCAACCACGCACGCGTGCTGCTGGTCATCGCGCAAGAGCCTGCGAGCCGCCTTCGTGACATCGCCGCGGCCTGCCACATCACCGAACGCACCGCGCTGAGCATCGTCACCGACCTCGAACAGGACGGCTACCTGCGACGCGAACGCGACGGCCGGCGCACGCGCTACATCCTCAACCGGGGCGGCACCCTCCGCCGTCCAGCAGAAGCACACGTGCCGGTCCGGGAGCTACTCGAACTCTTCACCGCACACGACAGCCAACGCTGAAGCTGCAGCCCGCCGCACGACGAAGGCACCGGACGCACACGACTACAGTGCGTATTCGTCAGGTCGCGACCGGCTTGGAAGCGACCTCTCACTGCCGGCGTCACCTCTGCGGCCGGAGGTCGGCGGACACCTCTCGCGCGGCGCGCGCGCCAGAGGACAGGGCGCCCTGCACCGAGCCGGTCGCCCGGTAGTCGCCGCACACGTACCTGCCCGGGCCGAGGCGGGTGGTGCGACTCAACGGCCAGGGCGGCACCATCGCGGGCAGCGCGCCCTCGACGGTGCAGGCGGCGACCTGCTGCCAGTTGCTCGTGTCCGTGCCGTACAGCTCGGCCAGACGCCGGAGCACCGTCCGTCCCCTGCCGGGAGGATCTGTTCCCAGGACGGAGGTGGAGATCAGCGCGGTGCCGGGGGGAGCGTAGGTGGGAGCGACCGCGCTGATCACGCAGGTGTTCAGGAGGGTGCCGGTGCTGTCCGCCATCAGGGTCGGTGCGGCCGTCGGCGGGCTGTCGGTGGCGTGGTGGTAGGTGGTGACGGTGCGGGTGTCCGGCACGGTCAGCTCCGGCAGCAGGCCGGCGGCGGTCGCCGGGTCCGTCGCGACCACGACGGCCCGGGCCGGTACCTCGCTCCCGTCCCCCAGCAGCACTCCGGCGTCGGTGACCTCCGCGACGGGCGTGCCGAGACGCAGGACGCCGTCGGGCAGGCCGTCGGCGAGCCGTGCCGGCACGGCGCCGATGCCCTCCGCCGGCAGGCACAGGGAGCCACGGACCATGCTCCGCCAGACCAGGTCGAAGAAGCGCGCGGAGGTCTCCAGCCGGTCCTCCAGGAACACACCCGCCAGGAACGGCCGCAGGACTTCGGCGATCACGACGTCCGACAGGCCCGCCCCGGACAGGGCTGCCGAGGTGGTGCGGTCGCGGCGCCGTCGGATGGTGGACACGGGCAGCACGGCGTTCCGTGCGGTGAGTGCCGCCAGCGCGGCGAGGTCGCGGGCCGACAGGACGCGCCCCGGCAGCAGCGTCCCCGCCGCGCCGGGCTCCCTGGTCGGATCGGCGAGACGGACAGGCCCGTGCGGTGTGTGGGCGACAAAGCCCGCTGTGAACGGCCGCAGTCGCAGGCTCCGCAGGTCCAGGCGTCGCTTCACCTGTGGGTACGAGGTGTTGAACACCTGGAAGCCCCGGTCCAGCAGGAAGCCGTCCCGCCGGTCCGTGCGCATCCGGCCGCCCACGCCGTCGGACGCCTCCAGCAGGGCCACCCGCCATCCGGCAGCGCACAGGTCCAAGGCGCACGCCAGGCCGGCCAGGCCCGCACCGACGACGACCGAGTCCGGTGCCCGGCGGTGTTCGTCGCTCACACGTCCGTCGCTCATACGTCCCCTCGATCGACGCCGTACCCGTGGCACCCGGAAGCCGAGCCCGTCCGCTCAACCTCTCCGTGTCGTCCAGTACCCGTGACCGGCGGACACAGGCCGGTGCCGAGCATGGAGCGAGAGCTCCACGGACGCCACGACCGAGTACCGGCGGACGACAACACGTCACGAGGACGACGACGCCGACGACTCCAGGGCGGCGACCGCCTCGGCGAGTCCCGACGGACGCGCGAGACCGGCCACCGCCTGCCCCGCCCAGCCGGGTCCCAGGGTCAGGACGACCGGCCTGCGACGGGCTCCGCCACTCCCCACTCCATCGCGGTCACGTGCTGGGCCAGCGGCCGACTGGCGGTGGTGCGGGACTGCGCCCACAGCCCCACCGCGGCCGGCCCGGTCCTGCGTACCGCCGCGACGAGCGACTCGACGGGCAGGGCACCGCCGAACATCCGCACCGGAACCCCTCGCTCCGCCAGCGCCGCGGACAGCACCTCCAACGGCAGCGTGTGATTCTCCCCGGCACACAGGCGAGCACCGTGACGGCGCCCGGACCGTCCGCGACCGAATGGGGCGTTGCTCGCCACAGGGCACCGAAGACGTGCCACAACAGGAAGTGCTCGACCTCGACACACTTGTCCCCCGAGGTCTCCCACTTGCGGCCGACGGCCTGGAGCGTCGGCACGATCACCTCGGCCCAGGCGGCGACCAGTCGCCTGTTCGGCATGCCGGTACGCACGTCGGCGCAGGCCGAGGCCGGGTTGTGCGATCCCGGTCTGCGGCAGATCACGAAGGAGTCATGCGGCGACGGTGAAGGTATCCCCGTCGCTCGGGTCCGGTCGGTCGAGCAATCCGCCCCGAAGGTGTCAGCGCAGGTCAGGACCCCTTGCCGACCGGTTCGAGGATCGCGACGGACGCCACATGCGACATCATCCGAGCTCACATCGCCGGAAACAGACTCGCCAGTAGTCCGCTTCCTCGGGGAGTCAGTGACCAGCGCTCCCGGCCGGCCCCGAAGCCGCGGTCCGCCTCCTCGGCGGACGCCGACTCGACGACCCGCTCCTGGGGCGTCCGCAGCGGGAGCACCGCCCAGCAGCGCTTGCCGCGGGAAGTGGTCTCGGCTCCCCGTATCAGACTGAGGTCCTCGATCAGGGTGAGTCCCCTCCCGCACTCCCCGTCCGCCTCCGTCTGCCGAGGCCGCGGGAGCTCCCGGCTGTCGTCGAGGACCGCGACGACGACCATGCCGTGCACCAGCGTCAACTCGACGGTCATGGGCCCGCCCGCGTGCCGCAGCCCGTTGGTGAGGAGCTCGGAGGTCACGAGTTCCACGCTGAAACGGAGCTCTTCCTCGACTGGCCCTCCCCACCAGCTCAGCGCGGTGGAGACGCGGTGGCGGGCGCGGTGAACCGCGGCCCCGGTCGCTTCGACGGTGAAACTGATGCAGGTGTGAGGCATGATGTCGCTCCTCGATGGCGGTGCGCTTCAGGCTTCCGCAGTCGCCTCTGCGGACCAACACGCAGGTCCGAGATTTCCACGGCGGTCACCCGGGAACAACCAGCCAGGCCATACCAGAGGCTCCGGCTCACCCATAACCCTCGGGCTACTGGACGACCGAAGGCGTCGGGCCGTCTCGGATTCCCCACCGCCTTCCTCCTGGCGCATAATGGAACCCTGTTCACCCGGAGCGAGGTGCCCCCGTGGAACTTGAGCTGCGCCACTTGCGCGTGCTGTGTGCGATAGCCGACGCAGGGGGCGTCGGCCGGGCCGCCGCGGCACTCGGGTACACCCAGCCGGCGATGAGCACCCAACTGCGCCGCATCGAGGGGCTGCTCGGCGAGGGCGTCTTCCTGCGCAGCAGCGCGGGTGTGGAACTGACCGCCTACGGCGCCCAGGTCGTCGGCCGGGCCCGGGAGATCCTGGCGCTCTCCGACGATCTCACGCGTCTGCGGCCTCCCCGCTCCTCCGGGACGACACGTCGGCTTCGCCTCGGCGCCATCAACACACCGGTGGTGCCCACCTTGCTCGACGTCCTCCGCGAAGCCTGCCCCGACATAACCGTCTCGGTCAGCAGTGTGTACGCCACCGGAGAACTCATCGGTCTCCTGGAGGCCGGCGAACTCGACATCGCCCTGGGATGCGACTACCCCGGGCTTCCGCTTCACCACTCTCCGAAACTGGACCACCGAGCGATCAGAACCGTCCCTGTCTTCGTGGCCACCCCCGCCGACCACCCACTGGCACACCGGCTGGAGGTGTCCTTGGCCGACCTGGCGGAGGACGCGTGGTTCGTCTCCGCGGACGACGGGGTGGGCTGGCCCGGCGCCTTCTACGACGCGTGTGGGGCCGCGGGATTCAGGCCCGCCGTCACTCACGAGTTCCACATGCTCGACCAACTGCAGTCGATGATCGCCAAGGGTCTGGGGGTGGCCGCCGTCCAGCCCACCATGCGCCCGGTGGGCGGAGTACTGGTCAAACCCCTCGCGGGGGATCCGCTGTGGCAGCGGCATCTGCTCGTCTGGCGGCGGGACTCGGTCGAGGCGTCGACCGTCGAGGTGGTACACCACCACGCCGTACGCACCCACTGGCAACTGCTGTCACAGGCTCCGCACTTCCAGAAGTGGGTGACGCGCGCATACGCACCCGCCCGTCCCGCGAACGGAGCCGGAAAGGCGCTCCCCGGTACGGTCTGACCGGCCGACGCGTTCCACCGCGCTGCGGCATGCACGGTGTGCCACGCCCCCGCCCCCAGTCCGCTGGGTGGCGGACGGAGCGGAGTACGAGGGAGGACGCCGACCGCGGCTGCGGCGGTCGACGCCCTCCTGATGTGCACCGGGGCGGTACGCTCGCGGTCCGCCCGGGGTTGCCTAGCCTGCCAGCAGCGTGACCCCGCGGTCCGCCAGCGCTCGGCTGATCGGTTCGTGGATCATGCCACATCCGCTGTTCGGCCCCCCGCTGAGGATCCCGTGGGCCGTCGAGCCGTCGTAGACGCCGCTGCCGCTGTCACCGGGAGCGTCGCATGCGGTGGACCAGGTCATGCCGGTGAGGGTGCGGCCCGGGTAGGACACCGTCGCGTTGGTCTCGGTGATCTGCCCGCAGGTGTAGCCGGTCGTGGAGCCCTGCTTGCACACGTACTGGCCGACGTAGTCGTAGTCCCAGTTGGTGATGCGGGTCGAGGGGTAGACCCAGCCTCGCGGCTGCCAGAAGCCGGGGTCGTCGACCCTGACGATCGCGGAGTCGCCGTAGTAGCCGAAGGTGTAGTCGGCGACGTGACCGACCCCCCGGTAGCCGTAGCTGTAGGTGGGGACCTCCCAGTACGAGCTGTCTTCCGCACAGTGACCGGCGGTCATCATGTAGTAGCTGCTGCCGCTGTACGCCATGAAGGCGCTGGAGCAGCGCACGTTCGTGCCGTAGATGGCGAGGCCCGAGCGCAGCGGAGGGTCGCACGAGTACTGGCCGCCGCAGTAGAAGGGTTCGGAAGCGTGCGCGTAGGTGCTGACCTCGAGGCCCTCGCCGAGGGTCCGCTTCGCCCACTCCACCACTGCGCGCTGGGCGGGGGTGAGGGTCTTGCCCCGTGGCAGGTCCAGACGAACCTTGTTGTCCTGCACCACCACCGCGGACTGCAGACCGTGGGCGGTGTCCTTGTTCGCTGCGGCGATACGGTGGGCCAACTCCGCTGACATGCGGTTGAGTTGCCGCAGGCTGCGGTCGACGACGACGGTGGCCGTGTCGGGCGCCTGAGCCTGCGCGGACCGGGCCTCGACGAGCGCCGTGGCCGTCGACCGGGTGACGGCGACGGTCAGCCTGCCGCCGTGCTTCTGGTCGATCCAGGCTCCTGCGAAGCGGGAACCCAGGCGCTCGCGCAGCGCCGTCGCGACGTCGGTGAGTCGCTCCTGCCGCAGTACGCGTCGCTGTGCCTCCTGAGTGGAGATGTGCTGGTCCGCGGCGAGTTGGCCGGCCGCGGCCTGTTGCGAGGCGCTGAGCCGTGGGGTGTCCTGGTCGCCGCTGCCGGCGGCGGGTGTGGCGAGTGCGCAGGTGAGACCGACGGACGCGATGAGGGACCACATGGCGCGGCCTGGCCTGCGTGCGGGTAATGCCTTCACGTTCTGCCTCCTGGGAGGTAGGGATGCCCGTGTGCGGGCGGGCGATGTGTTCTCGGTCCGGGGCGACGGAGGTCTCCCCTCCTGCCGCCGCCCCGGACGCCGCCCGGAGCGGGGAGAGCCGCCCCGGGCCGTCGTGAGGGTCGTGCCTTGGTGCGGTGCCGTGCGTCAGTAGGCGGAACTCACGGTGACGCCGCTGAAGCTGCTGACGGCGTGCAGGCTGATGTAGTTGGCGCCGGCCGGCGGGTTGGTGATGGTCAGGGTGTGGCTGTTGCCGGCTCCCGTCGCCCGCTGCGTGTAGCTGGAGGTGCCGGGCCAGCCGCCGGCGCTGTAGTACAGGTCCGCGTCGCCCGTCCCGCCGGAGGTGGTGATCTTCAGCTGGGTGGTGCCGGCCGGGACGTAGAGGTACAGGTAGGCGTAGTTGCCGGTGGTGGCCGACTGGTTGCCGCGTTGGCAGTTCTGGCCCAGTTCCCGGGTGTCGGTCCCGGTGCACTCGGTGCCGCCGCCTCCGCCGCTGCCGACGGTGACCGTCCTCGTGGCGGTGGCGGTGGCTCCCTTGTCGTCGGTGACGGTCAGCTTCACCGTGTAGGACCCGGCCGACCCGTACGTCTTGACGGGGTTGGTGGCCGTGGAGGTGGTGCCGTCGCCGAAGCTCCAGGACCGGGAGGCGATGGTGCCGTCGGCGTCCGTGGACTGGTCGGTGAAGGTGACGTCCAGGCCCTGGACGGCGGTGGTGAACGCGGCGGTGGGCGCCTGGTTGCCGGGCGGGTTGGTGCCCCCGCCACCGCAGTTGCCGGCCGCGCAGGCCGCCAGCCAGGTGTACCAGTCGCTGTCGTAGCGGGTGCCGATGGTGCTCGTCAGGTAGGAACGTGCTGCGTTCCAGTTCCCCGCCCGGTAGTAGCCGAGGACGGTGTCCATGTCGGCGCGGTGGTTCTCGAGCATGTACCGCACAGCGAGGTAGCCCCAGCGGTATATGCGGGTGGTGTCGTGGCTGTACGTGGTGTCGAACAGGGTGCTCAGCGCGTACGTGCGTCGCCCCGCCTCGGTCGTCGCCTCCGTGTAGGGGACACCGCGGTAGGAGTAGGAGACGTACTCCGCGAAGCCTTCGACCCACCAGATGGTCGGGGTGGTGATGTTGGCGTTGAAGTCGCCGTACATGTCGAAGCGGCCGTCGAGGTAGTGGGTGTACTCGTGGTTGAGGTTCCAGATCTGGAAGTCCGGGCGCAGCCACTCGGCCTCGTAGGCGATGAACCGCGGCTGGTTGCCGGCCGCCGACGGATTCCCCTCCAGGTACATGCCGCCGTTGTTGGTGTCGATCCCGTACATCGCACCGGCGTAGGTCTGGTAGTCGGTGCTGGAGTCGAAGACCACGACCTCGATGGTGCTGTTGTTGTCGTTCGCGACGGGGCCGTTGTCACGGACCACGTTGTGGAAGTAGGCGTCCTGGTTGCGCAGGCTGCTGCAGCTGGAGGACAGCTCCCCCGAGGTCATCTGCTGCGCCTTGATGGTGATGCTGGAGCTGCACGGGTAGGTCACCGTCAGGACGGAGCGGGCCAGTTGAGCCTGGAGGTCGCAGGTGCCGTAGTAGGAGCAGTTGGCCTTGTCGTAGTAGTCGGTCATCTCGGCGACACCGACCCACAGCGGGGCCGTCCGGCCCTTGATGGAGCTGGAGTTGAGCAGGCCCGCGGCCAGGGGGCTGACCTTGGAGCGCAGCGCGGAATGCTGCAGGAAACGGCCGAGTTCACGTCCCGCGTTCGACGTAAGGTAGGACTGGTCCGTTCCCAGCAGCGCGAGATGACCGCTCGCGAAGTTGTAGAGCGCGTCGATCAGACCCGGGTCGGACTGCACGGCACTCACGAACGCGGGCACCTGGTGGCCGCGGAAGGTCACCGTGTACACGTTGTTGACCGCGTTGAGCATCCACCACGACGAGTTCCAGGTGGAGCCGTAGTCCGCCAGCAGCCGCTTGAGCACGGGGATGTAGCGGGCGTTCTCCTCGGCGCTGTCGATGAGGGTGACGGCCTCGGCGAGCGTCTCGCCGTTGGCGTCGTTGACGTCGCGCGAGTGCGGGCTGGCGAAGAAGGCGTCGAGCCCCGCGCGTATCGCGGTCTGCAGACTGCTGCCGTAGGTGCCCACCGTACCGGCGTTGTAATAGTGCACGTAGTAGCCGGCGCGCAGGTAGAGCACGAGCTGCGGCATACCGGTGGAGGCGTTGCCCGGGTAGGACGTCGAACCGTCACGCAGGGCATAGGCGACCGAGGCCATCTGCGACTCGCGGAAGGCGTAGTAGGCGTCCGTCCCGGTCAGGTTGAACAGAGTGTTGACGCAGTCGGTCGTGGACGCCTTGATCTGCTGGACCAGCGCACCGCCACTCCGGCTGGTGAAGTCGGAGACGTTGCACGCGGCGGCACGCGCACGGGACTTGCCGGCCTTGCCGGCGACCGCCTTGTCCGTCGACTTCGACGGACGGACCGGCGCCTTCGCGGTCTTGCCGTACACCTCCTTGAGCGCGTCCTTGCTCGCTGCCAGGGGCGGCAGCTCGGACGCCTTCGTGCGTCCCTGCGCGACGTGCTCCGTCTCGGCGGTGGGGGACTGCGCGACGGGTGGGGGTCCTGCGTGCTCCGGGTCGTCCGCCGCGACGTGCACGACAGACCCGGTGTTCCCGGCTGCGCCGGCCGGCTGTGACAGCAGGCCCACGCTCATGGCGACGGTCAGGGCCAGCGGCAGCGCCGCCCCCAGACCTCGCCGTACCAGTGACTTTCTCACTGCGCCTCCCATGAGGGATCCGGCCGTGCGGAACACAGCCGATTGAAGGGGGGAGAGGGCGTGGGAAACGGAGTACCGCGCTGCCACCTGACGGAAGACGGATGTCCTCTCCGACTTGGCATGGCCACGCCCTGCTACAGGGAACATGGCACAGGTGACATTGCACAGGGAATGGCATCGAGGAGTGAGACCGTGGGCGGGACCCGCGCCAGCGGGTCCGCAGGACCACCGGAGACGATGCGGAACGGCTGCTGAGAGGGGGTGCAGACCCCTGGCGGTCCTCTCGCCGAACGGGCCATAACAGTTCCACCGTGTCAGTCATAAGACTTCGTTCCGGAAATGCCGTCAGGCTCCGAAGGAAGCGACGCCTGCGCATACTTGGCCGACACTCTCCCCCCAGGGGTATGAGGATTCCTGTTCGTCTCGATCTTGCGAGGACGAGCCTCATGAGGCATATTCGTGCGCACATCCGTGCGTCCGTCGTCACACCCACGGTGATCGCCACGGCACTGGCAGCCGGTCTGCTGCTTTACCCGACGGGCGACCAGGAGGGCGCCACCATCAAGGTCGGGACGACGGAACCGCCGACGTCACTCGACCCGGCCGGCGGCTACGACTCCGGCTCGACGGCTCTGTACAGCAATGTCTTCCAAACACTGCTGACCCTGGAGCCCGGAGTGGCGGAGCCCGTTCCCGACGCGGCCGAAAGCTGCTCCTTCACCGATTCCGGCCTACGCACCTATCGATGCCGGCTGCGGGATGACATCACCTTCTCCAGCGGACGCAGAATGACAGCCAAGGACGTCCGGTTCTCGTTCGAACGGGTCAAGAAGATAGATTCCGACGTGGGGCCGTCGTCCCTCCTGGACACCATCGAGTCGATGGACGCCCGCGACCGGACCATCACTTTCCGACTGACCGCACCGGACGCCACGTTCCCCTTCAAGCTGACGACCGGGGCGGGCTCGATCGTCGACTCAACCACGTACCCGGCGGACTCCCTGCGCTCGGACGACCGGATCGACGGGACCGGACCGTACGGCGTCGTCTCCTACGCGAAGGGCGAGGAGCTCTCCCTCTCGCCCAACCCTCGGTACAAGGGCGCCGCCGAGAACACCGGCCGGCCGATCGAACTCCACTTCTACGACACCCCCGACTCACTCGCCCGGGCCTGGAGATCCCACCGCATCGACGTCGCCCTCAGACAGCTTCCCCCCGAAATGCTCGCCGACCTGAACCCGAGCGATCCGGGGCTTCGCGTGACGGAGGCGCAGAGCGCGGAGACTCGAAACCTGTATCTCAACAACCGCCGCGGCAAGCCGTTCCACGACAGACGCACACGGCAGGCGGCGGCCTGGCTGATAGACAGGGACCGCATTTCCTACGACGTCTACGACGGAACCGTGGACCCGCTCTACTCCCTCATCCCGACGAGCATCACGGGCCACACCACCTCCTTCTTCGACAATTACCCTCACAAGGACGCCGA
Source organism: Streptomyces coelicoflavus (assembly GCF_045041415.1). Taxonomy (NCBI): domain Bacteria; kingdom Bacillati; phylum Actinomycetota; class Actinomycetes; order Kitasatosporales; family Streptomycetaceae; genus Streptomyces; species Streptomyces coelicoflavus. Next base: position 1,927,556 of record NZ_CP108218.1, read on the forward strand.
AAAGGCACGCCGCCTCCTCGTCGAGGCCGGTGAGGAAATCCCGCTGACTTTCACCTACGGTTACGCGGCGGGACGCGGCTCAGCCCACGAGGAGGCTGCGGAGGTGAAAAAGCAACTGGAGGCCGACGGGCTGTTCAAGGTGACCCTCAAGGGATATGAGTGGGATGCATTCCAGAAGAGCTGGGCCGAGGGAGAGCTCGACGCCTACGCCGTCGGCTGGGTCGCCGACTACCCCGATCCCGACACCTTCGGCGGTCCTCTCGTCGGCACGGACGGCACCATGGCAACGGGGTACGGCAGCAAGGCCGCCGACCGGCTGATCACGAACAGTCAGCGCTTCGCCGACCGGAGCGACGCCGAAGCCGACCTCGAAGCCCTTCAGAGGATCGTCGCCCGCGACGTGCCCGTCGTCCCGCTGTGGCAGGCCAAGGACTTCGTGGTGTCCGGGGAGGACGTGGGCGGCGGCCAGTACGCGGTGGACGGCACGGGGCTACTGCGCCTGTGGCGACTGACCTGGATCTGACGGCCCGGTCCTGACCCGACCGGACGGAGACGTGCGCCTGTTCGCCGGGGTGCCGGGACCGCGATGCACACCGGCGAGGTGGGCTCTCTCAGTGGCCAGCGACGAGTTTGACGGCGACCACGCCGACACCGATCACGGCGTTGAGTACACCGGTGATCAGGGACCCCAGACGCCCGGCGCCGACACGCAGCCCGCCCACGAAGCCCCACAGGGCCAGCGCCGCCACCTCACTGGCCACCGAGACCCACAACGCCGTGTCCAGGGCGAGAACCCCCAGGGCGGACAGGGCGATCAGCAGCGCCGGCCCCAGTGCGCTGCTGAGGAGGGGGCTGCTGGTGAGCAGCGCGTGGCGGACCTCGGGTCCGGTGGGCCGACGCCCGTGCGCGACGGGACGGGCCTGGAGGTCGGCCACCAGTGTGGCCAGCCACAGTCCCAGCGCGGTGGCGGTGACCGAGGTGGCCGCGCCGACGTGCGTCGGGTGTCCGCTCTGCGCCAGGCCGACGAGGACCGCCAGCAGGGTCAGCGAGGCGTAGAGGCGTTCCTTCAGCCGCTCCCTGCGGACCTCGGCGTGCGCCTCGTCCGGCTGCCCGTCGGTGACATGTCCGGCCACGCTTCTCCCTCCGGCCCTGTGGAACGACGTCGCGGACACGGTGCCACACGCCGGGTGCGGCACGCCGGTCAAGAGGTGCCGGACACGTCTCCGGCACGGCGGGCGTCGGGCCAGGACAGCCCTTCGAGCTGCGCGATGCCGCCGTTGAGCTGGACGAGCAGCGTCAGGAACGTCTGCGTCGTCTCCGGCGTCCAGCCGGTCGCGTCGATGAGCCGCCCGGTTCCCTCGATGCCGACGGCGCGGTCGGCGTGCAGGCGTTCCAGACCCAGCTCGGTGGGCCGGAACTTGCGGGCGATGCCCCCGTCGGGGTCGGGGATGCGTTCGACCAGGCCGTGCTTCAGCATCGCGCTGACCTGGCGGTTGATGGTGGAAACGTCGACCTGGAAGGTGTGGGCGAGTTCCTTGAGGCTGAGCGGATCGCCGGACTCCAACCGGGTGAGCAGCACGTACGCCGAGCGCTCCAGAGTCTGTCCGATGCGCGGTCCGCGAGACGTGAAGAAGTGACGAGACAACAGGGTCAGCTCCTTCTCCAGCTCACCCAGCCGGCGCTCCCGCTCGCTCATGCCCTGCCCCTTCCCTCCCCGTACCGACACGTGCCCCCATCATCGCCCACTCCCTTCCGCGTGACGGCTCCACCCACTCAGGTTGTGCATCATGCACATTATATGTACTCTGCACATTAAGTGCATGATGCACATCAGCGTAGGCCGAGCCCTGCGCTCCCCCCCCCACCCGAGGAATGGACTACCGCGTGAGCGCACACCCGTCCGAGGAAGAACCCGCGATCGCCTACCCCACGGCGCGCTCGTGCCCCTTCAGCCCACCCGCCGAGTTCGGCCGGCTTCGTGCCGTGCCCGAGCTGCCGCGGGTCCGGGCACTGGAAGGAGCCCGGCCACGGCTGGTCACCCGTTACGACGACGCCAAGAGCCTCCTGTCGAGCCCGGCGCTTTCCGCCCGGTTCGACAGTCCGGGGTTCCCGCTGTTCAGCCCCAGCGACGTCCAGCAGCGCGACGACAAGGTCGAGAGCCTCATCCGCACCGACGACCCCGACCACCTCACCCAGCGCCGCCGGCTCACCCGGCACTTCACGGTCAAGCGCGTGAACGCGCTGCGCGAGGACATCCAGCGGACGGTCGACGAGGCCGTCGACGACCTGCTCGGCGCGGGCTCGCCCGCCGACCTGGTCGAGCTGGTGGCCCGTCCGGTCCCCTCCCGCGTCATCTGCTTGCTGCTGGGCGTGCCCTACACCGACCACGCCTTCTTCCAGGGCGCCGCCGCGCGTGCCCTGGCCGGTGACACCGACCCGGACGCGGTGCGGGTGGCGCTGGACGAGCTGGCCGAGTACCTGGACTCCCTCGTGGCGGAGAAGACGCGCCGCGGGGACGGGGAGGACGTGCTGTCCCAGCTGGCCCGTGATCTGGTGGTGCCGGGCACCATCGGTCACGCGGAGCTGGTCACCATCGCGATGACCCTGCTGGTCGCGGGTTTCGAGACCACCGGCAACATGATCGGCCTGGGCACCGCCCTGTTCCTGCGCCATCCGGAGCAGCGCGCACTGTTCCTGGCCGCCGACGAGACGGCTCAGGCGGAGGCGGTCGAGGAGGTGCTGCGGTACCTGTCCGTGGCCCAGCACCCGCGACAGTTCGCGGTGCGCGAGGAAACGACGGTCGGCGGCTGCACCCTCCGGCCCGGCGACGGCGTGCTGATCTCCCTGCCCTCCGCGAACCGGGACGCCGCGGCCTTCGAGAATCCGGACGTCTTCGACGTGCGGCGTTCCGCCCGAGGGCATCTCGCCTTCAGCCACGGCACACACCAGTGCCTCGGCCAGGCACTCGCCCGCCTGGAACTGCTGCTGACCTTCCGCACCCTGTTCACCCGGGTGCCGACGCTACGGGCGGCCGACGAACCCGGCCCCTACGACGTCAAGCGGCACAGCCGCGTCCACGGACTCAACTCGTTCACCGTCGCCTGGTAGGAGCGCCCACCATGAAGATCACCATTGACGAAGGCAAGTGCGTCGGAGCCGGGCAGTGCGTCCTGGTCGCGCCGAACGTCTTCGACCAGCGCGACGAGGACGGCGTCGCCGTCCTGCTCTCCGACTGGACCCCGGAGTTCGAGCACGGGCGCGTCCGGGAGGCCGCCCGGGTCTGCCCCGCCGCGGCGATCGTGACGGACGGCCGGTGAGCCGGCACATCGTCGTCGTCGGCGCAGGGGCCGCCGGCCTGACCGTGGCGCAGGAACTGCGGCACCTCGGCTACGGGGACGCACTGACCCTCGTGGGCGGCGAGGACCACCCGCCCTACGACCGCCCGCCGCTGTCCAAGCGGTTCCTGGCGGGCGAGGCGACGGCCGAACACCTCCACCTCGCCGGCCCGGACGAGCTGGAACGCCTGGACGCCACCGTGCACCGGGGCCGCCGGGCCGTAGCGGCGGACCTCGCGGCACGCACCGTCACCCTGGAGGGCGGTACCGTACTGCCGTACTCCGACCTGGTCGTGGCCACCGGCGTGACACCCCGCACCCTGCCCGGCACGGCGGGTCTGCCCGGCGCGCTGACCCTCAAGACGTTCGACGACGCGCGGGCCCTGAACGCACGGCTGCGTCCCGGGCAGCGGCTGGTCGTGGTCGGCGGCGGGTTCCTCGGTACCGAGACGGCCTGGACCGCGCTGGCACTGGGGTGCCGGGTCACCCTGGTGACGCCGACGCCTGCCGTGCTGCCGGGACTCGGCCGCCGTGTCGGCTCGCTCGCCGGGGAGCGGCTGGCCGCGGCGGGTGCCACCGTGCTCACCCACACGGCCGTGGCCACCGTACGCAAGGGCGACGGGCTGCCCCGGGGCGGCGAGATCGACGTGCTGCTGGACGACGGGACCCGGCTGCCGGCCGAGACCGTCCTGGTCGCGATCGGTTCGCGGCCGGACACGGAGTGGCTCTTGGGCACGGGCCTGGACCTGACCGACGGCGTCCGCTGCGACGCCACCGGGCGGGCCGCACCCGGCGTCCACGCGTGCGGTGACGCCGCCGCCTGGTACCGGCCCACGACCGGCCTGCACCTGCGCCTGGAGCACCGCATGCACGCGGGCGACCAGGCCCGTGCCGTCGCCGCCGACCTGATGGGCGGGCACCGGGAACTCGACCAGGTGCCGTTCTTCTGGACGGACCAGGGACCGAACAAGATCGTCGTACACGGGCTCGTCACGCCCGATGCGGAGTTCGAGACGCATGAGACCGACACGGAGCACGACCGCTTCACCGGGATCTACCGCGTGGACGGGCGCGTGCGCGCCGTCCTCGGCTGGAACGACCCGCGCGGAGCCATGCGCCTGCGCCGGGAGCTGCTCACCGACCCGACGGCCCCGGCTCCCGGCGGCGTTCGACAGGTGGCCGCGGCCTCCGGCTGACGGCGGCCCACGACCCCCCACCCCCGCACACCGCGGAACCCCTCAAGGAGTACCCTCTTGCCATCCACCGCCATCCGCACCCGGGGGCCGGGCGCGATCACCGCCGTGATCGCCCTGAGCGGCATCGTCGTGTCGCTCATGCAGACGCTCGTCGTGCCGATCATCCCCCAGCTGCCGGACCTGCTGAACGCCTCCGCCTCCGACGCCTCCTGGGTGATCACGGCCACGCTCCTCGCCGCGGCCGTGGTCACCCCCATCGCCGGACGCCTCGGGGACATGTTCGGCAAGCGCCGCGTGCTGATCGTGTCGCTGCTCCTGCTCGTCGGGGGCTCCGTCGTCTGCGCCGTCTCCGACAGCCTGGTCCCGGTGATCGTCGGCCGGGCCCTGCAAGGGCTGGCCACCGGTGTCATACCCGTCGGCATCAGCGTCCTGCGCGACGAACTGCCCGCCGCCAAGGTCGGCGGGGCCGTGTCGCTGGTCAGCGCCACCCTCGGGGTCGGCGGCGCGATCGGCCTGCCGGTGTCGGCCGCCATCGTCCAGAACGCGAACTGGCACGTGCTGTTCTGGCTCGCGGCCGCCCTCGGCGCCGTCTGCGTGCTGCTGGTGACCCTGCTGCTGTCCGAGTCGCCCAACCTCTCCCCCGGCCGGTTCGACGCGCCGGGCGCGGCCGGGCTGGCCGGCGGGCTCGTGCTCCTGCTGCTGCCCGTCACGAAGGGCGGCGACTGGGGCTGGACGAGCGGGACGACCCTGGGTCTGTTCGCGGCCGGCGTCGTGGTCCTCGCGCTGTGGGGCTGGTACGAGACCCGCGTGTCCGAGCCGCTGGTCGACCTCCGGGTCACCGTGCGCCGCCCGGTGCTCTTCACCAACCTGGCGTCCATCATGGTCGGCTTCGCCATGTACGCCATGTCGCTGACGCTCCCCCAGCTCCTGCAGTCTCCGACGGCGACCGGCTACGGCCTGGGGCAGTCCGTCCTCGCCGCGGGCCTCGCGCTCGCTCCGGGCGGCCTGGTCATGATGGCCCTCTCCCCCGTGTCCGCCCGCGTCTCCGCCCGGTACGGCCCCCGTACCTCGCTGCTCGCGGGCGTCGCGGTCATCGGCGTCGGCTACGGGGCGGGGATGCTGCTGATGTCCCAGGTCTGGCAGATCGTCGTCACCTCGATGATCATCAGCGCCGGAGTCGGCATCGCCTACGCCGCCATGCCCGCCCTGATCATGGACTCCGTACCGGTCACCGAGACCGCGTCCGCCAACGGGGTCAACGCGCTCATGCGCTCCATCGGCACCTCCACCGCCAGCGCGGTCATGGCGGCCATCCTGGCCAACATGACCATGAAGCTGGGACCGGCTCAGATCCCCACCGAGAGCGGGTTCCGCATGACCTACCTGGTCGCCATCGGCGCCACGGTGGCCGGCCTCCTGCTCACCCTGGCCATCCCCCGAGCCCGCGCGACGGCACGGCACGCCGCCCACACCTCCGGCAGCGAGCAGTCGCTGCCGGCCGACGTCCCGGCCACCGCCGGGAAGCACTGAACACCCCCCACGGGCAACCGCCCACCAGCAAGGAGCACCACCATGAACCGACTGCAGGACAAGGTCGCCGTCATCACCGGAGCCGGAAGCGGCATCGGCCGCGCCGCCGCGGAGCTGATGAGCAGGCAGGGCGCCCGCGTCGTCGTCGCCGACTACGACACCGGGGCGGCCCGGGAGACCGCGGACTTGGTCACCGCGGCCGGCGGCACCGCCTTGCCGCTGACGGTGAACGTCCTCGAGGAGGACTCCATCGCCGCCATGATCAACAGCACCGTCGAGGAGTACGGGGCCCTGCACGTCCTGTGCAACCACGTCGGCGGCACGAACCCCCGCACCGACCTGGACCTGCTCCGCATGGACATGGCCGAGTTCGACCGCGCCGTCGGCCTCAACATGCGCAGCACGCTCGTGGGCTCCCGGCTCGCCATTCCGCACATGATCGAGTCCGGCGGCGGCTCGATCATTAACACGGCCTCCGTCGCCGCGCTCGTCGGAGACGTCCTCCAGACCTCCTACGGCGCTGTCAAGGCTGCCGTCGTCAACATCACCAAGTCGGTGGCCACCCAGTACGGGCCGAAGAACATCCGCTGCAACGCGATCGCCCCCGGCGCCGTGATGACCCCGTCCCTGGAGAACAACCTCCCCCAGGAGGTCGTCGACAGCCTTAAGGCGGGCAACGCCCTCCCCTACCTCGGATCCCCCGAGGACATCGCCCACACCATGGTCTTCCTCGCCTCGGACGAGTCCCGCTACCTCACCGGCCAGCTCCTGGTCGTGGACGGCGGCATGACCATGCAGTCCTCGGCCGCACCGGGACGCCGGGCCATGCTTCCGGCGTAGCGCTCGTCCCTCCCCCCCCTGGTTCCCGAGTCGGCACTCGGTACCAGGGGCGTCCCGTGTCGGGGCCGCCACCGGGAGCGCCGGGCACGCGGGAGTGAGACGGTGCGGTCGTCACCGGACCGCCGCTGTCATCGGGAGAGCCGGCCCCAGGTGGGGCCAGCGCGGGGCGAGCCTGCCGAGCAGTCCGCGCAGCTCGTGCCCCACGGTCACCCTCGTGGCCGCCAGGGCCTCGGCCAGCAGCGGGGAGGCGACGGACGCCGCGGTCTCCGGCCGGCCGGCGCAGGCGTGGCAGTCGGCCAGCCGCAGCCCGAGGAGCACCGCCGCCGGCCTGGGCGGTTCGGGCACGCGCGTCATCGCTCGCTGCGTGACGTCGAGGGCGTCCCGGGCCAGTCCCCGGTCGCCCGTGGCCACGGCGGCGTCCCGCAGCGCGCCGCCGATGCCCGCCTCGACGAGCACGGCACCCTGGGCGCCCTTGATCCAGTCCGGTCCGTCCGAGGCGTCCCGGGCCGCCTCCGCGAGCGCGGTGCGGCACCTGGTGACGCTGGCGAGGGTCTCCCCGGTCTCGCCGAGCAGGGCGAACCCGCGGGCCAGGTGGAGGTGGGCGAGGGACACGGCCCAGCTCCGTCCGCGGGCGGCCGACAGCATCGCCCGGGCGTGGCCGACCGCCCCCGCTCCGTCGTTCTCCAGTCTGGCCAGTGCGTTCATGTCGCACAGCACGGTGAGCGTGAGCGCGGTGTCGGCGCAGAGCGCGGCCCACCGCAGTCCCCTGTCGTAGAAGGACATCGCGGCACCGAGCTGACCACGCAGCATCCTCAACTGGCCCGCCAGAGAGGCGTATCCCGCGGCGAGCCGGGTCAGGGCCGGACCGAAGGGACAGTCCGGCTCCCGCCGCAGGCGGACGATCAGGCCGAGGGCCGCCTCCACCGCCTCGCCCTCGGAGGAGGAGTCCGTCGCCTCGGTGCCGCGCACGCCCACGGAGAGGTGCGCGGCCAGCACGTGGACGACGTCCTCGCCGACGGTCCGCAACGGGTCGGCCGTGAAGGTGTGCCAGATGTCGTTCGCCGTCCCGGGCGGAGGTAAGGAACAACCCGCGGCTGCGTGGAGGGGGCACGGCACACCGTGATGGGGCAGGCGGGAGGGCCAGGTCGTGACGTCCCGCACGGTCAGGTCCGCGTGGCCCTGAGCGGGGTGGGCGCGAGTGGCCAGGTCGTGCGGCCACGGGTCGAAGTCACGGTCCGCCTCGGTTTCCGCGCACAGACGGGTGAGGCGGCCCCCGGTGCGCAGGAGGTCGTCGAGCCGACTCAGCTGATCTTGCGGCGGGTTGCGGTCGCCGGTCTCCCAGCGGCTGATCACGCTGTGGTGGTAACCCAGTTCGGCGGCGAGTCTGACCTGGGAGTAGCCCGCCAAGAGGCGCAGCCGCCGCAGTGTGGATCCCAGCTCGGGGTGCGTCGGACGGTCCGGCGGTGCGGCCGTGTCGTTCACCGTTCACTCCTGCCGTGAGGCGGGTGGGGACGGACGCGAGTGTGCCGCACGATCGTCGGCCGCACAACGAGCGCATGTGAGGCGCCCGGACGGCGCGATTGAGCCGTCCGGGCGCCTCGGGGCGCTGACTTGACCGCCGGTCGGTTGGCTGTGTGAATCAGGGGGTGTCGTAGCCGAGGGTGTAGGCGCCGTTGCCGCTGTAGGCGTGGACCCGGTAGCGGTAGTAGCCCGCACCGCCCGTGTACGTCAGCTTCTCGTCGGCCGCCGGAGTCGTCCCCCGCGCCACCGTCGTCCAGCCCGCCCCGCTCCACTTCTGCAGATACAGGTCGTAGTCCGCGTTGTCCGGACCGTCCAGACACGCCTCGAACCGACCCGTCACCGTCGTACGGAAGTAACCCCCGTCCGGCTGGTACGCACTCGAACCCGACGTCAGCGAACCCGACTTCACCGTCTCCGCATCCTCACAACCCTTCGGAGCCGACCCCCGCACCGTGAGCGTGTACGTCGTCGAACGCGTCACGTGCTCACCGGTGGCCGTCACCGTCACCGGATACGTACCCGGCGGCGTACCGGCCGTCGTCGCGACCGTCAGCACGCTGCTCTCCCCCGAGGTCAACGACTCCGGCTCGAACGAGGCCGTGGCACCCTCCGGCAGCCCGCCCGCGGTCAGAGTCACCCGCTGCGCGTCACCCGCCGTCGTCGCCGTCCCGACCGTCGCCGTCGTACTCCCACCCGGATCCGTCGAACCCGCCGACGGATCCACCGACACCGAGAAGTCCTGAGCAGGGGCGTCGGCACAGTACTGCTCCTGCTTGCCGATGGCCCGGTAGGGGCAGTCGGCGTATTCGGCGAGGGTGAGGACCGACTCCTTGTTGCGTGCGGTCTGTTCGGGGATGACCTCGTCCGGGGGGTAGAAGCCGGGGTAGGCGGAGGCGGGGTACATCTCGAAGACGTAGGACCAGATGCCCTGGTCGCCCCACATCCAGTCGATGGAGTCGCCGTCGGTGATGTACAGGTCGCTGCTCTGCTGCGGCGTGTACCCGTTGGTGGCGGCCATCTGCTGCCCGATGGTGCGGAAGGTCGCCTCCTGGTCGGCCGTCATCCCTTGGTCGGTGTCGGAGTAGGTGTAGCCGAACGGCCAGAGGATGAGCTCGGAGTAGGTGTGGAGGTCGATGTGCGTCTTGATCTGCTGTTCGCCGCCGATCCGCCGGGACAGGACGAAGTCGCGCAGCACCCGGGTCTCGGTGGCCGAGAAGGGGTCGGAGCCCCGGTAGGTGTCGCTGGAGGGGGAACCGCTGGAGCCGTTGCAGCAGCCCCACTTGTAGCCGAAGTTGCGGTTCAGGTCTGTGCCCATGCTTGACGTGCCTGTGTTGGGCTGGCGGTTCTTGCGCCACGATCGGTAGGAGCCGTTGGCGTGGTCGTACTCGCTGCCGTCCGGGTTGAGCATCGGGATGATCCAGATCTCCCGGGAGTCGACCACGTTCGTGACGCGCGTGTCGCTGCCGTGCCGCGAGGTGAACAGGTCGGCCAGGTAGAGCGCCTGCTCCGTGGTGAGGTGCTCCCGGGCGTGGATGTTCGCGTTGAAGAGGACCTCGGGTTCGTCCTCGTCGGTGCCGACGTTGTCGGAGATCTTCAGGGCCACGATGTCACGGCCCTCGTGGGACTTGCCGACCACCGACTTCTGTGCGAGGTCCGGATAGGCGTCGGCGATGCGGTCGATTTCGGCCACCGTCTCGGCGTAGTCGTGGTAGCCCGAGTCGGCCGGCGGGAAGCCCGCCGCGCCGCCCGCCCTGTCCGACGGGGCGGGCGGCAGGCGGTCCGCGGTGAATCCGAGCCGGCGGATGCTCCTGACTTCGGCCGTGGTCGCGGTGACGTAGATCGTGCCGTGCTCGACGAGGTCGACGGCCGCGCCGGTGGCGGCGATCCTGGACCGGTCCTCACGGGACTTGGCGCCCGTGACCCGGTACTGGACGGACTGCTCCTGTGCGCTCGCCGCGGGGTCCGGCGAGGGACCGGCCGACGCCGAGCCGACTGGTCCGACGAGGGCGGTCGCCCCCAGGACCAGGGTGGACAGTAGTGCGATGCGCCATCGCATCGGTTCCTCCTGCGAAGTGGGATGGGTGAGGAGGGCGGGCGGGACCGTGGCCCCCACAGAACCGCGACGGTCCCGCCCGCTTCGGGTGAGCGCCCCCGTCAGGGCACACTCACCCGGCCGGCCGGCTCACCTGGGCCGGCCGGCGTACCGGGGGCTGTGCCGTGCCCGGGGAGACACGCATGGCACGTCGGCCCCCGACGGCTCGGGACAGACCTGAGGACGGGGCACTCAGGGGGTGTCGTAGCCGAGGGTGTAGGCGCCGTTGCCGCTGTAGGCGTGGACCCGGTAGCGGTAGTAGCCCGCACCGCCCGTGTACGTCAGCTTCTCGTCGGCCGCCGGCGTGGTCCCCCGCGCCACCGTCGTCCAGCCCGCCCCGCTCCACTTCTGCAGGTACAGGTCGTAGTCCGCGTTGTCCGGACCGTCCAGACACGCCTCGAACCGACCCGTCACCGTCGTACGGAAGTAACCCCCGTCCGGCTGGTACGCACTCGAACCTGAGGTCAGCGAACCCGACTTCACCGTCTCCGCGTCCTCGCAACCCTGCGGAGCCGAACCCTTCACCGTGAGGGTGAAGGCCGCGGTGCGGGTGACGTCGCCGCCCGCGCCGGTGGCGGAGACGGTGACCGGGTAGGTGCCGGGGGCCGTGTCGGCGGTGGTGGCGAGGGTGAGGGTGGAGGACTCACCCGCGGTCACGGTCTCCGGGCTGAACGTCGCGGCGGCTCCGGTGGGCAGGCCGGTCGCCTTGAGGGCGATGCTTCCCGGGTCGCCCTTGACGAGGGACGTCTTCAGCGTGCCCTGCACGGAACCGCCCGGGTCGACGGTTCCGCCCGTCGGCGAGAGTGACACGGAGAAGTCGTCCTGGGCCGGGGCCTCGTTGCCGACGTGCAGCAGCTTGTTCGGCGAGCCGGGGCCGGGGTCGGTGACGACGCCGTTCGTGGCGTCGGCGACCATGGCGTCGCGCACCTGCTGCGGCGTGAGCGAGGGGTTGGCGGCAGTCACCAGTGCCGCCACCCCGGCCGCGTGGGGCGAGGCCATGGACGTGCCGCTGATGGTGTTCGTGGCGTTGTCGTTGGTCCACCAGGCAGAGGTGATTCCGACGCCCGGCGCGAACAGGTCCAGGCACGAACCGTAGTTGGAGAAGGAGGCCCGCTTGTCCGCCTTGTCGGTGGCGCCCACCGTGATCGCCTCGGGGGTACTGGCCGGTGACTTGCGGCAGGCGTCCGTGTCCTCGTTGCCCGCCGCCACCACGAAGGTCACGCCGTCGGCGACCGCCGCAGAGACGGCGTCATTGACCGACTGGATCTTCTCACCGCCGATGCTCATGTTCGCCACGGCCGGCTCGCCCGGATCGTGGTCGGCAGCCACCCAGTCGATGCCCGCGACGACGTCGCTCCACGAACCGGAGCCTCCGCAGCCCAGGATGCGGACCGGCACGACGGTGGCGTTCTTGGCGATGCCGTAGGCCGCTCCCGCGACCGTGCCGGCCACATGGGTGCCGTGGCCGTTGCAGTCGCCGGGCTCGTTGTCGCCGTCGACGATGTCCCGGCCGCCGGCGGCCCTGCCCCCGAAGTCGGTGTGGCTCGCACGGACGCCGGTGTCCAGGATGTAGGCGCGCACCCCGTCACCGGAGTTCGGGTACGTGTACGAGTTGTCGAGCGGGAGAGCGCGCTGGTCGACGCGGTCCAGGCCCCACGACGGCGTCGGCGACTGGGTCCCCGAGATGCTCGCCCTGCGGTCCCGCTCCACGTAGGCGACCGCGGGGTCCGCCGCCAGGCGGCGGGCGTCCGAATCGGACATCCGTACGCTGAAGCCGCGCAGGGCAGTGCGGTAGGTGTGGGTCACCGTGCCGTCGTGCTCGGCGGCCAGGCGCAGCGCCCGGTCACCGGCGGACGCGGCCGACACGGCCCCGTCGCGGAAGACCACGATGTAGGACCCGGATATGGCACCCGATCCGGCCTCGCCGAGGATCCGGCCGGCCGCCTCGGAGGGTGCCGCGGTTCCGGCCACCGCGGCCGGGAGCGGCGCGAGAGCCAGTACCGCGGCGGCGGCGGTGGCGGCGCCGAGCAGGCGTCGTCTGGAGAGCTTGGGCATGGAACGATTCCCTTTCTGAGGGGTGGTGTGCCGCGACGGACCTGCCGTCGGGCCACAGGGCCGTCGCGACGAGGGAGAACAAACAAGGGGGAAGAGGGTTCAGGGGGTGTCGTAGCCGAGGGTGTAGGCGCCGTTGCCGCTGTAGGCGTGGACCCGGTAGCGGTAGTAGCCCGCACCGCCCGTGTACGTCAGCTTCTCGTCGGCCGCCGGCGTGGTCCCCCGCGCCACCGTCGTCCAGCCCGCACCGCTCCACTTCTGCAGATACAGGTCGTAGTCCGCGTTGTCCGGACCGTCCAGACACGCCTCGAACCGACCCGTCACCGTCGTACGGAAGTAACCCCCGTCCGGCTGGTACGCACTCGAACCCGACGTCAGCGAACCCGACTTCACCGTCTCCGCATCCTCACAACCCTTCGGAGCCGACCCCCGCACCGTGAGCGTGTACGTCGTCGAACGCGTCACGTGCTCACCGGTGGCCGTCACCGTCACCGGATACGTACCCGGCGGCGTACCGGCCGTCGTCGCGACCGTCAGCACGCTGCTCTCCCCCGAGGTCAACGACTCCGGCTCGAACGAGGCCGTGGCACCCTCCGGCAGCCCGCCCGCGGTCAGAGTCACCCGCTGCGCGTCACCCGCCGTCGTCGCCGTCCCGACCGACGCCGTCGTACTCCCACCCGGATCCGTCGAACCCGCCGACGGATCCACCGACACCGAGAAGTCCTGAGCAGGGGTACCGCCCTCGCCGGCGAGTTCCCACACCGTGTGGGCGATGGCGTTGGCGGCGATGCCCATGGCCCGCGGGCCGACGTTGTCGATGTCGTCGCAGGCGGAGTGGTAGCAGGGGTCGTCGGCGGAGCCGATACCGCTGACCGGGACTCCGTGGCGGGTGAAGGAGCTGTGGTCGGAGCTGCCGTCCCACTTGATATCGAAGGTGCCGATGTCGCGGGCCGCGAAGTAGTCCTTGAAGACCTTGCCCACGGACGGGGTGTGACTGTACACGCCCCACCTGGTGGTGTCCTTCTGGCCCACCATGTCGAAGTTGAGGTAGACGTCGATCTTGTCGAGCTCAGCCTGGCCCAGTCCGTCGGCGTAGTGCCGGGAGCCGATCAGACCGAGTTCCTCCGCGCCCCACCAGGCGAAGCGCAGCCTCTTCTCGGGCCGCAGGTCGGCCCGGGAGACGGCGAGCGCGGTCTCCAGCACAGCCGCGGATCCCGACCCGTTGTCGTTCATCCCCGGGCCCTCCGGCACCCCGTCCAGGTGGGCGCCGGCGAAGACGACCTCGTCGGGGTTGCCGTGGGGCCATTCGGCGACGACGTTCCAGCCGGTCGCGTTCCGGTAGGTGAAGGGCTGCAGCGTGGTGGTGAAGCCGGCCGCGTCGAGTCGTCCCTTGACGTAGTCGGCGGACGCCTTGAAGCCGGGGCGGCCGTGGGCGCGGTTTCCTCCGTTGGCGTCGGCGATCTCCTGGAACTCGCGCAGGTGGGCCATCAGGTTGTCGGCGGGGATCTCCGGTGCCTGCGCGTCCGTCGCCGCGCCGGGCAGGGCAGACCGGACGGTGGCGCCGGGCGGGGCGGCCTGCCGCGCGTCGGCGCCCGCTACGGCGGAGCCGGAGGAGGCGGTGAGGGCGCCCACGGCCAGCGCCAGGGCGCTCGCCAGGGTCACGAGGCGTTTTCGCATGGAGAGATGAACCTTTCGGTGGGGGGTGGCCGGGGTGCGTTTGAAGGGCTCAGGGTGTGTCGTAGCCGAGGGTGTAGTCGCCGCCGGCCGTGCGGGCCTGGATCCGGTAGCGGTAGTAGCCGGCCGGTCCGGTGTGGGTGAGCGTCGTGCCCGGGCCGGTGGCCTCGGCCACGACCGTCCAGGCCCTGCCGCTCCACTTCAGGAGGGCCAGGCCGAAGTCGGCGCCGTCCGGGGCCCGCAGGCAGGCGCGGTGGGAGCCGGTGACGGAGGTGCGGTAGTAACCGCCGTCCGGCTGGTAGGCCGTGGCGCCCGCCCGAAGGCTGCCCGTGCGGGCCTCCTCGTGTCCGGTGCAGGTGCCGGGGGTCGTCCCTCGCACCGTCAGAGCGAGGGCGGCACTGCGGGTGCCGCCGTCGGTTCCCGTGCCCGTCACGGTGATCCGGTGGGTGCCGGCGGGGGTGTCCCCGGCGGTGGAGACGGTCAGGACGGAGGAGCCGCCCGTCTCGACCGACGGCGGATCGAAGACCGCCGTCGCTCCGTCCGGCAGACCGGAGGCGGTGAGGGTGACGTCCTGCGGGTCGCCCGATGTCGTACGGGTGACGACGGTGCTCGACGCAGTGCCTCCCGGCGTCGTCTCGACGGTCGCGGGCGTCACGTCCAGGGAGAAGGAGGGAGCGGGTTGGCCGCAGTCGGCGGGTCTGCCGGGCTCGGCCGCCTGCGCGGGCACGGACACCGCGTCCCAGGACCCCTTGACGGTGTCGAAGCGCGCGCAGTCACCGGGGTACAGCTGGGTGACGGCGTTCAGGGTCGCCACCCTGGCGTCGGCGTACTCCCAGAAGGACGTCTTCTGCAGCAGCGCCGTCATCCAGATCCGGCCCGCGGTGCGGATGCCGAGGCCGGTCACGCTGTCCGGTCCGCCCTCGCAGACGGGGCTGGACGGCTCGCCGCCTCCCGGGTTCGTTCCCTCGGCCAGCAGGTAGAAGAAGTGGTTGGCGGGTCCCGCGGCGTCGTGCACCTCGGTGTCGGGGATCTTCGTCGACCAGCAGTTCGGCTCGTCCCGCGGCCCCGCCGACGGGTCGTACATGATGCGTTCCGGGCCGCGCCCCAGGGCGTCGGCCTCCTCCGCGTACACGTAGTCCGGCGGGTCGGAGGGGTGGTTGGCGTAGTGCTCGGTGAGAGCGCCGAAGATGTCGCCGGTGGCCTCGTTCAGGGCGTACGTCTCCGTGTAGCCGTCGAAGCCGCCGGGGGTGAACTGGAAGACCGAGTGCCCGAACTCGTGTGCCACGACGTCGAGTTCGGCCAGCTGGCGCTGGTCGTCCTTGGTGCGGCCGATGTTGACCGTGTGGCCGTTCCAGTAGGCGTTCACCGCGTTCAGGCCCACGAACAGGGGGAAGGCGCCACCGGAACCGTCGAAGCCGTCGCGGCCGAGCCAGTCGCGGAGCATGTTCCACTCCTGCTGCGCGGCGTAGTAGGCGTCCGCGCACGCCGTCTCCAGATCGGTGCCGCCGCCGTTGCCGAAGGAGTCGTCGGGCCCCGAGACCGCCCCGTTGCCCTGGATGCCGCAGAACAGGTTGCGGCGACCCGGGTCGGACATCTCGTAACCGGAGCCGGTACGGCGGGTGTCGATCGACGTGTCGTCGTAGTAGTAGCCGTGCCCGGTGCCGTCCAGCACCTCGTCCCAGACCGCCGGCACCGAGCCGTTACGAGCATCCACGATCACGTGGAGCCGGCTCGGCCGGCCCTCGCGCGCTCCGCTGAGGACGACCTCGTAGGCCAGGCGCTCCTCGTCGTCGGGCGCGAACACCACCAGCCGCGGCGCGGTGGCCCCGGTGGCCCCCGGCATCCGGGTCCGGGCGGCGGCCGAGGCCGCGCTGGATGTGACAGTGGGAGTCACCGCCACGTCGATGGGGGGCTTGCCCGCGAGGGGGGCGCCCACGAGGGAGCCGGAGGAGTCGGTGACGGCCACGAAGTCGCCGCCCACCACGGGCAGTCCCCGGTAGGCCCGCTCGTAGGCGTGGTAGGTGAGTCCGCGCGGCCCCTCCGCGGTCCCCACCGGGACGAGCCGCTCATGGTCGCGTCCGGACGCCAGCCGCTCCAGGGTGACGCCGGCTTCACCACCGGGCGCCGCGTGGGAGGGGTGCGGGGCGATCCCGAACATTGATGCCGTGAGCATGACAGCGGCGACGCCCAGAAGTCCGAGTCTTCGCATGAGTCCGTCCTTGTCGGCAGAGGCGGCCGGCCGCGGGACCGGACCGATGAGCGGAACCGTCGCAGGATCCGCAGGGGCACGACAACGGGCTCGGCGACGAGAGGCACACATCGGCAAACACACCCGTCGGCAACCACTCAGGGTGAGAACGTTCCCCCGGCCGCTGCCGCACGGTCACCCGGTGGAACGCACAGGCACATTCAGGCATACGGTCGGCGAGGGCCCCGGTGACAGCCACCCCCGGGTCGGCGTCGGCGCCGGGCCGCACCACGCGAAGGGGCCCGGACCGCCAGCAGGCGGTCCGGGCCCCGACGTCAGGGCGTCAGCTGCCCTGCAGCGTCACGTCGTCGATGACGAAGCTGGTCTGCAGGTAGGCGTCCTCGGTGGCCGTGAAGGTCACCGTGACCTGCTTGCCGGCGTAGGAGCTCAGGTCGAGCGACTGCTCGACGTAGCCCTGCCGCGCGTCGGCGTTGGACTTGGTGCTGATGGTGGTGCCGTCCACCTTGACCCGGAGGAAGTCGTACGGGGTACTGGTGCGTTCCGCCGTGTCGACGTGCAGGAAGTAGCCGAGCGTGACCTTGGCACAGCCCTTCGGGACGGTCACCGTCTGGTTGATGGTCTCGGTGTGGCTGCTCCCGTACCCGGCCAGCCAGGAGAAGCGGGTGCCGGTGTGGGCGGACTGACCGTTGTGGGCGCCGATGGTGCCGGTGTTGCCGGTCCACGGGGAGGTGCCGTTCTCGAAGCCGCCGTTGACGATCTTCTGCCCGGTGTCGCAGTCGCCGCCGTCACCGGTGACGGTCAGGGTGTACGTCGTGGTGTGGGTGGCCGACGTACCGGTGGCCGTGACGGTGAGGGTGTACGTGCCCGGCGCCGTCGAGGCCGCGGTGTCGACCTTCATGGCGGCCTTCTGGCCGGCCTCGACGGACTGCGGGTCGAAGGCGACCGTCACTCCGGCGGGGGCGTTCGGGACCGTCAGACGCACGGTCTGGGCCTCGCCGTTGGTGGTGGCGGTGGTCACCTGCGCGGTGGCCGACTCGCCGGCCTTGACACTGCCCGAGACGGGTGAGACCGCGACGGAGAAGTCGTTCGCCGGGGCCTCTCCGCCGACCGCCTGCTCCCACAGGGTGTAGGCGACGCCGTCGGACCCCCGGTTGAGGCCGGTCACGTTGATGTTGTCGATGGTGTCGCAGGCGGAGTGGTAGCACGGGTCGTACGCCCGGTTCGCCGTGCCGCCCCACTTGGCGGCCTGCGCCGAGGTCTTGCGGGCGCCGGCGCCCATCGCGTAGCCGGAGGTGGCGATGGAGTAGCGCTGGAAGGAGTAGTCGTCGCTGCGGCCGGCTCCCTCGGTGTTCTCCTCGGGTGCCAGGCCCAGGGAGTCCCAGTACTCCTTCATGGGCGCGGCGGCGGCCGAGTTGATGTGGTTGATGAAGTAGCCGCCGTTGGTGGAGGCGACCATGTCGAAGTTGTAGTACGCCTTGATCTTCGCGCGTTCGCCGGACGACAGCGAGCGGACGTAGAAGTCGGAGCCGTTGAGGCCCTGTTCCTCGTCGGTCCACCAGGCGAAGCGCACGCGGTTGAGCATGGTCGGGTTCTGCCGGGCCAGTTCGAGGGCGTTCTCCAGGAGTGCCGCCGATCCGGAGCCGTTGTCGTTCATGCCGGGCCCGGCGGAGACGCCGTCGAGGTGGGCGCCGAACATGTAGACCTTGTCCGCGTCGCCCTTCGGCCACTCCGCGATCAGGTTGGGGCCGGCCCCGCTGGTGCAGCCGGAGGTGCAAGGCTGCTCGGTGACCGTGTAGCCGGCGGCCTGGAGCTTGCCCTTGACGTAGGCGACCGACTCGTCGTAACCCGAGCGGGCCGCGTGGCGGTTGCCGCCATTGCGTCCGGCGATGGCCTGGAACTCGGACAGGTGGGTCCTCACCTTGTCCACGTCGATGTCGGGGGCCTCGCCGCCGGGGTTGCCCCCGCCGCCGATGGTCAGCGTGTACTGCGCGGTGTGGTCCGCCTCGCTGCCGTCGCCCTTGACGGTGAGGGTGTAGGTGCCCTGGGCCGCGGAGTCCGCGACGGTCACCTTCATGGTCGCGCTGTCACCCGCCGTGACCGACGACGGGTCGAAGGAGACCGACACCCCGGCCGGCGCCCCGCTCGCCGTCAGCGCGACGGTCTGGGAGCTGCCGCCGGTGACGGCGGTGGAGACGGTCGAGGTGACCGACTGGCCCGGCTCCACGCTGCCCGCTGACGGGGTGAGCGCCATGGAGAAGTCGGAGGCCGGGGTGACGGTGCACGTCGGGTCCGCGGACTGGGCGGGAATGCTGATCGCATCCCAGGCCGCCTTCGTCCTGTTGAAGAGGGTGCAGGTGGGGTCGAGGTTCTTGGCGGCGGTGAGCGTCGCGGTGCGGTAGCGCTTGTGCGTCATCCTGCTGGTCTTGAGCAGCATGCCGCCGTAGAAGATCTTGCCCGCGTTCTGGATGCCGACCCCGGTGAGGGTGGTGTTGTTGCAGGTCGGGCTGTTCGGTTTGCCGTCGCCGGGGTTGGTGCCCTCGGCGAGCAGGTAGAACCAGTGGTTGAGCGGGCCGGCGGCCGCGTGCACCTCCATGTTGGGGATCGAGGAGGAGTAGCAGTTGGGATCCCGCAGCTTGGACGGGTCGTACATGTAGCGGATCGGTCCGCTGCCGGTCAGGTTGATCGTCTCGCCGACCTCGTAGTCGCCCGGGGTGTCGTACGGCTCGGGCTGGTTGGCGTACGCCTCGGTCAGGGCGCCGAAGATGTCGCCGGTGGCCTCGCCGAGGCCGTTCTCGTTGTTCGCCCCGCCCGGGGTGAACTGGTCGATGCCGTGCCCGTACTCGTGGGCGACGACGTCCATCGAGCCGATCCACTCGTTCGCACGGTTGTGGCCGATGGAGACGCTGGAGCCGTTCCAGTAGGCGTTGACGTCGTTGAGGCCGACCCTGGTGGGCCAGCTGCCGCCGTTGCCGTTGTGGCCGTCGCGGCCCAGCCAGGCGGAGAGCATGCCCCATTGCTTCTGGGCGGCGTACATTACGTCGACGCAGCCGGTCTCCCTGCTGCTCGCGTCGCCGTTGCCCCAGTCGTCGTCCGGACCGGTGAACACGCCACCGCCGCTGTAGTTGGCGCAGCTCAGTCCGGGACGCGTCGGGTCGCTCAGCCGGTACTGGCCACCGGACTGGCTGGTGTCTATGGAGAGCGGGTTCGGGCCGTTCCACTCGCTGTGGCCGCTGCCCGCGCGTACGTCGTCGTAGCTGTCGACGACCTTTCCGCTGCGGGCGTCGACAAAGACGTGCAGGCGGCTGGGGCGCTCGTCCTTCGTGGTGCCCGTGACGACGGTCTCCCAGGCGAGCCGCGCGGTGTCGCCCTGGATCTTCACCACCAGCCGCTGGGACTCGGTCTTGTCGGCCTCCTTCAGCTTCGCGCGGCTGGTGCGTGCCGCCGAGGCTGCCTTGACCCTGGCCTCGGTGCCGACGGATATCCGGACGTCGCTCGCGGCGCGCACGGCCCGGACGTCGCCCTCGCCGTCGGCCAGGACCACGGCGTCGCCGCCGACCACGGGCAGACCGCGGTAGGTCCGCTCGTACGCCACGGAGTAGAGCCCCTTGAGCCAGGGCGTGACCATGCGCCGGTCGTAGCGCTCTTCCGGCCCCTTGGCGAGCGCGTCGAAGCCGCTCGCGGTGACCTTGTCGGCGGCGGCGACGGCCCGGTCCACGGGTTTCGGTTCGGCGGCGGCTTCGGCGCGGACGGAGTCGGTCGGTGCGGCGCGGGCGGCGGACACGGCGGGAAGTGCCACCGTGCCGATGGTTACGACCATGGACAGGCCGGCCGTGGCGAGTCTTCGTTTCACCAGTGCTCCTTGACATCGTGTGTCGTACGCGGGACGGGCGAACACTCGGCGGGGCATGACGGCCTGACGTCCACGGGGAGCCGACGACAGCCTCTTGCCATGTCCACGACCGACAAGGCGGCAAGCTCGCATCAACTCGGACCCGGGTCAACGAAGAAGGCGCCGCACACGGCTGACCGGCACACACAGGCAAACCCGTGCCACCCCCGCACCGGCCCTCCCTTCACCCGGGGCACCGGGCGCTCACCAGGCAGAGTGGGCAGGACCGGCCGCGCACCGGGTGCGCGGACCCCGCCGGGGGCATGAGACGTCGGTCGGTGGGAGCGATAAGGCGGGGTCACGCTGTCACAAGTGGCAAAGCCGCCCGCGGGACCCTCCACCGGCCCCCGCCGCCGCCCGACCGAGCAGTGCGCCGCACCCTTCGGGCGGGTGCCAACGTCCAGGTCGACGAGGTGGCCCCGGCTCCGTATCGCGAAGCGAACCGCGGGCGGGCACCTCCACCGGGCAGAGGGTCCGCGCGCCGGACCGTACGGGGCGCTGCTCCCGGACCGGCGGGCGGCGCGTTGGGGACCCCAACTTCCGCTTATCATTCGACGCGTGTTCGATTCACGGCACATCAGGACCTTCCACGTCGTCGTCAACGCCGGCACGTACTCGAAGGCGGCCTCCCTCCTGGGCTACACGCAGCCGGCTGTGACCCAGCAGATGAAGGCGCTGGAACGGTCCGTCGGCAGTCCGCTGTTCGTCCGGGTGGGCCGGCGCATGCGGCTGACGGAGGCCGGCGAGACCCTGGCCCGGCACGCCGAGGCGATCCTGGAGAGCCTGGACCTCGCAGAGGAGCGGGTGACGGCGATCACCCGGCTGCGCAGCGGAACGGTCAGGGTCTGCGGCTTCCCCAGTGCCAACGCAACGCTCGTCCCGGAGGCACTGGCACTTCTCTCGGCGGAACACCCCGGGATCCGGGTGAGTCTGCTCGACGACGAACCGCCCGACTCGCTCGGGCGTCTCGGGCGCGGCGAGTGCGACGTGACGCTCGCCTTCGCGTATCCCGGAGCGTCCGACGAGCTCCCCGAGGACGTGGTCGCCGTCCCGCTGATGGGGGATCAGCTCACGGTGCTCATGCCGGTCACGCACCCTCAGGCGCGGCGTCGTTCCGTACGTCTCGCGGACTTCTCCGGGGAGCGGTGGATCGCCGGTTGCGCCCGCTGCCGCACTCACTTCCTCCACGCGTGCGCGGAACTGGGCTTCGCCCCCGACATCGCCTACACCACGGACGACGGCCTGGTCGTGCAGTCGCTGGTGGGCCAGGGCCTGGGCCTCGCGCTGGTGCCGAGTCTGGTGCTGCCCTTCCTCCGGCTCGACCGGGTGGCGGGGCGCACCCTGAGGCCGGCCGTGCACCGACGGATCTCCGCCTACGTGCTGCGCGGGCATCTGCGGGTCCCCGCGACCGTCCGAGTCGTCGAAGCGCTCAGAACGGTCGCCGAGAGGCGCATCGGCTGCTGACCCGTCGCCGGACACGATCCCGCATGCCCGCGTGCCTCGACCTATAAGCCCCCGTTGCTGTGAACCCAAGCAATCGTCGTTGGACGCGGGCGCGTTCGGCTCGCAGGCTGCGGCCATGACCGCCGACACCACCACACCACGTCCGGAGACCACCGCCCGCCTCGACCGCCTCGTCGACGAGGTGAGGAAGATCGTCCGGCGCGGCCTTCCGCACGACCGCACGGCCCGTCTGGTCGGTGAGTGCCTCGGACCCCACCTGGGGGCCGCCGACCTGCTGACCGGGCGACAGAGCGAGGGCGACCCGGACCACTACCGTCAGCACGTGCTGCATGCCGAAGGTGACGGCAGTTTCTCGATCGTCTCCCTGGTCTGGCTCCCCGGCCAGCGCACCGCAGTCCACGACCACGTATCCTGGTGCGTCACCGGTGTCCACATCGGCCGCGAGGACGAACGCCGGTACGAGATGCGCCCCGGGGAGGGCACCGGACGTCTCGTCTTCACCCGGGACGTGGTCAACGCACAGGGAGACGTGTGCGGCTTCGCGCCCCCCGGCGACATCCACCGCGTCCGCAACGCGGGCTCGGGCAAGGCGATATCCCTGCACGTGTACGGAGCCGACATCACTCGGCTGGGCACCAGCATCCGCCGGGTCTACGAGCCGCCCGCCGATGGTCGCTGAGGCCCGCACGGGCGGCGGCGCGGCGACGGCCTCCGCCTCATACGGTTCCCGTCAGGAACTGCAGTCCGAGGCTCGTCCCGGACACGACCACCCACAGGCAGGCGCCGAGGAGCAGTGGGCGGAATCCGGCCCGGCGCAGACCGGCGAGGTCGGTGGAGAGCCCGATCGCGGAGAGCGCCACCGTGATCAGGAAGACGGCCAGGGAGTCCAGTCCGTCGTGCCAGCCGTCCGGTACGAGCCCGATCGTGTTGGCCGTCGCGGTGAGAAGAAAGCCGACGAGAAACCACGGCACCAGTCCGAGGACACCGATGCGGGACCGGACGCGAGCCGACGGGCCTCCCTGCGACAGGGGTACGGCCGCGGGACCGTCCGGCGCATCGGCCCGCCTGGCGGCCTTACGGGCGGCGAGTGCGGCCAGCCCGAGGCAGATCGGGATGATCAGGAGAGTGCGGGTGAGCTTGACGACGACCGCGTACTGTCCCGCCTCGTCCCCGTACGTGGTGGCGGCGGCCACCACCGACGACATGTCATTGACCGCGGTTCCCGCGAAGAGCCCGAAGGCGTGCTGTCCCATGCCCATCAGGTGTCCCAGGAAGGGGAAGGTCACCACGGCGGCGATGTTGAAGACGAAGATGGTCGACACGGCGTAGGCGACCTCCGCGCTCGCCGCCCCGATCACCGGGGTGACCGCCGCGATGGCGGAGGCCCCGCAGATCCCGGTGCCCGCCCCGATGAGAGTGCGCAGGTCGCCTCCGATGCCGAGCAGTCTGCCCACGAAGTACGCGGCGACCAGGCATGCGGTCAGAGAGCCAAGCATGACCGGCAGAGACCCGCCACCCACCCGCGCGACCTGGGCGAGAGAGAGCTGACAGCCGAGGATCACGACCGAGACCTGCAGCACGGACCGGCCCGCGAACGCGATCCCCGGCTTCAGCCGCCGGCCGGGCCGGAGCATCGCAGCGAGCACCACACCCAGGACGATGCCGGTGACCGGACCACCGACGACGGGGAATTGGCTGCCCACGGCCGTGGCCACGGCGGCGATCGCCACGGCCAGCGCGAGGCCGGGCAACCGGGCCCTCAGCGCCGCGCCGGGAGCGCGCGACACGGCTGTCCGCCCGCCGTTCCGGCGCCCGTCCGGTGGCAGGGGCGGCGAGAGCCGACCGCGGGGGGCCGTCGGTTCTTCCTGCTGACTCATGTTTGCGACTGTCGTACGCCGCTGACCAGGTCGCTAGCCCGCCGATCGTGAGGAGGTCATAGCCAAACGCCATGACAGGCCGAGACCGGGCGGGACGCACCCGCTCATACCCTGAAGCAATGAGTAAGGTGCCGGACCTGGAGTCCTTGCGGCTGCTGGTGCTCGTCGGCGAGCTGGGCAGTCTCGGTGGCGCGGCCACCCGCCTCGGCATCGCCCAGCCCTCGGCCAGCAAGCGTCTGTCCACGCTGGAGAGGCGCCTGGGCCTGGTGCTCGTGGACCGCACCCGGCGCGGATCGCGGCTGACGTCCGCCGGCCACATGGTCTCGGGGTGGGCGCAGCTCGTCCTGGACGACGTCGGCGCGCTGATGACCGGCGCCGAGGCGCTGCGCAGCAAGCGCGACGCCGAGCTGCGGGTGGCGGCCAGCATGACGGTCGCCGAGTACCTGATGCCGACCTGGATCGGCGAGCTCCGCCAGACGCGTCCCGACCTCTACGTCGGGCTTCAGGTCACCAACAGCGAGCACGTACGGGAACTCCTGCACGACGGCGCGGTGGAGATGGGCTTTGTCGAGTCGCCCCGGGCACCCGTGGGTCTGTCCCAGCGGGTCGTCGCCCGCGACCGGCTGATCATCGTCGTCGTCCCGGACCACCCCTGGGCCCGCCGCCGGAAGCCTCTCCACATCCGGGAACTCGCGGCCACCCCCATCGTCGTCCGGGAGCGCGGCTCGGGCACCCGGGAGACCCTCGACCACGCCCTTCGCCGGGCGGGCGCCGAGGAGGCCCGTCCGCTGCTGGAACTGGGCTCGGCAGCGGCCGTGCGAGGCTCGGTCGTCGCGGGGGCCGGCCCCGCCGTCCTCAGTGAGCTCGCGGTGGGAGGCGATCTGGCCGAGGGGCGTCTGGTCCCGGTCGAGGTGGACGGCGTCGACCTGCGCCGCTCGCTGCGCGCGGTGTGGCCGGCCGGACGTCATCTCGCCGGGCCCGCCGCCGAGCTCCTCGCCGTCGCCGTCCACCGCACTCGCCGTATCGGTCACCGCGACCGTCCCACACGTGCGGACGCTCCCGTCACGGACGGCCCCGGCAGCAGACGACCGCTTCCGAGGTGACCTCGCCGAACGCGGCCGGATCACAGGCCGTCGCTCAAGCAGCCCCTGGACCCGTGACCGGTGCCGAGCGGCGCAATTGGTCATCCGTCCAGGACGATTGACCACCCGAAGCGCGCAACCTAGACTCCCGGCACCCGTCCGGACCAGGAGGCGCCGGTGACCGCACCGCCCGAAGGCCGGCCCGGCCCCCTGGAACCGACCCGCCCGGCGGAGGATTCCTCGGTACCCGGCACCGCCGTCACCCTGACGTGGCTGTGGCTGTTCGCGCTCGCGTGGCTCGGGTTCTGGCTCCTGGTGATGCTGCCCAGCCAGGTCATGCTCGCCCAGTTGGCCCGCGACGTCGACCCCGGCCGGAAGGTCCGCCTGGCCAGCGTTTTCCAGGGTGTCCTGCTGGTCACCATCGTGGTGGCCGTCCCCCTGATGGGCTTCCTCTGCGACCGCACCCGCCTGGTCTGGGGCCGCCGACGCGTGTGGGCGCTGGCCGGGTTCGCCCTCGCCGCACTGGCCTTCGCTCTTGTCGGGCAGGTCGACTCGGTGCCGGTGGTGTGCACGCTGCTCGTGCTCGTCGCGATCGGGCAGGCGTGCGTTCTGGTGGCCCTGAGCGCGATGATCGCCGACCGGGTACCCGTGAACCAGCGCGGCCGGGCGTCGGCGGCCTTCGGCGTGCCGCAGGTGATCGCGCTGGCGGGCGGCATGGCACTGGTCACCGAGGTCATCGACGACGTGCCCACCGCGTGGTGGGTGATCGCCCTGCTCGCCGTGGTCTGCGGTCTGCCCTTCCTGCTCGGCGTCGGCGAACCGGCACCGCTCCCGCGGGCCGCACCGACCGGGAGTCTGCTGCACAACCTGACGCCGCCCCGTCCGCGCCGGGCACCGGACTACTACTGGGCCATGTCCACACGGGTGCTGATCAACGCCGGCAACCTGGTCGGCACGGCGTACCTGCTCTACTACGTCGAGGACGCGCTGCACCGTCCCGACCCGGAGACCGCGGCGCTCACGCTCACCCTCGTCTACCTGGCGTTCTGTGTGGTCGCGACGTACGCCGCCGGACTGGTCGCCGACCGCACACTGCGCCGCAAGCCGCTGGTGCTCGTCGGCGCCGTGCTGCAGACCGCGGCGGCGCTGAGCCTGGCTCTCTCGCCGACGTGGCAGGCGGCGTTGCTGGCCGCGGCCCTCCTGGGCGTCGGATACGGCACCTTCCTCTCCGTCGACCAGGCGCTCACCACCGACGTCCTGCCCGACGAGCGCACCCGGGCCCGCGATCTGGGCCTGGTCAACGCCGCACAGAACCTGCCGATCGCGCCCGTGGTCGGCTTCACGGTCCTCACCCTCACCCTCACCCACGAGAACTACCGCGCCCTCTACGCCGTCAGCGCACTGATCATGCTGCTCGGCGCCTGGTCGGTGACGCGGATAGGGTCGGTGTCCTGACATGCGCGCCATCTTCGTCCTCTTCGACACGCTCAACCCCGGGTGCAGGAAGTTGTGCCGGCCGGTGTGCAGTTCGCGCCGAGCCGGCATGTGGTGGGGCCCGCTGGAGCCGTTCGACGACTCGATGCCCGAACTGCTCACCCGCGCCGGCGTCTACACGCCCCTGGTGACCGACCACCAGCACTACTGGGCCGACGGCGGGGCGACCTACCACCCGCGGTTCCGGACCTTCGAGTTCTTCCGGGGCCAGGAGGGCGACGAGTGGAAGGGGCACGTCGCCGACCCGCCCGTGCCCGACAACCAGGCGCCGACCGTGACGAACGGGGAACTGCGCCGCCAGGACCGGGTCAACCGGCTGTACATGGCCAGCGAGGCGGAGCACCCGCAGACGCGTACCTTCGACGCAGGGCTGCACTTCTCCGCACCAACGCCTACGAGGACGACTGGTTCCTCCAGATCGAGACCTTCGACCCGCACGAGCCCTTCTTCACCTACGACGACTACCGGAAGCTCTCCGGCACGGCCTACGACGGCCCCGAACCGGACTGGCCCGACTACGTGCGGGTCTCGGAGCCGCAGGAGACCGTCGACCACACCCGCTCGCTCTACTCGGCGCTGCTCACCATGTGCGACCACAGTCTGGGCCGGGTGCTGGCCGCCATGGACGAGCACGACATGTGGGACGACACGATGCTGATCGTGGGCACCGACCACGGTTTCCTGCTCGGCGAGCACGACTGGTGGGGCAGGAACACCCCGCCGTACTTCCAGGAGACCATCCACCTGCCGCTGTTCGTGTGGGACCCGCGCTCGCGCCGCCGCGGTGAGCGACGCACCTCGCTGGTGCAGACCATCGACCTCGCTCCGACCCTGCTCGACTTCTTCGGACAGCCCGCGCCCCCCGACGCCCAAGGGGTGTCCCTCGCACACACCGTCGCGGAGGACGAACCCGTCCGCGAAGCGGGTCTGTTCGGCATCTTCGGGGGACACGTCAACGTCACCGACGGCCGCTGGGTCTATCTGCGTGCCCCGGCGCGCCCCGGCAACCCGCCGCTCGCGGAATACACGCTGATGCCCACACTCATGCGCGGCCGGATGCCGGTCGAGGTGCTGCGCGAGGCCGCTCTCGCCGCTCCCTTCGGGTTCACCAAGGGCGTGTCGCCGCTGCGGGTGCCGGGCACCGCCTACACCGACCCCTACGCCTTCGGTTCGATGCTCTTCGACCTCGACGCCGACCCGGGGCAGCGGCACCCGGTCGTCGACGACGAGCAGGAACTGCGGATGGCCACCCTGATGCGCGACCTGATGGTCGCGAGCGAGGCGCCGGCCGAGCAGTTCGCGCGCATGGGACTGCCGGCGACCGGGCCGCTGACCTCCGGGCACCTGCTGTGCCGAGAGCAGGCCGCCCAGGTGGAGACGAGCCGCCGACGACCGCTGCGGGCCGCGGACTTCCCCGGCTCCAGGATCGGCGTGACCACACCGATCGCGACGCTGCTGGCCGACCCCGCCGCGGTCTCGCCGCTCCGGGCCCACTTGGGCGACCTCGTCGACGGCCCGCTGCCCGACGAAGTGCTCGAGCTGGGGCTGCTGGACGTCGCCGACGTGGCCGTCGGACTCATCCCCACCGCCACACTGCACCGGATCGCCGACGAACTGGCCGAACTGTGAGCGGCCCCTGCTGCTCACCGGGGCGCCACGGCGAACGCGGAGTGGGAGTACGCCGCCCGCGGCGGGCTCGAGGGCGCGCGCTACCCGTGGGGCGACGAACTGCGCCCCCATGGGGAACACCGGTGCAACATCTGGCAGGACGACTTCCCCCACGGTGCCGGCAGGGCCGACGGCTGGGCCGGCACCGCTCCGGTCACGACGTACCCTCCCAACGGCTTCGGTCTCTTCCAGACCGTCGGCAACGTGTGGGAGTGGTGCGCCGACCCGTGGCGCGGCGGCCGGGTGATCAAGGGCGGTTCGTTCCTGTGCCACGACTCCTGGTGCAACCGCTACCGGGTGGCCGCGCGCTCGGCCAACGAAGAGAACGCGTCGGCCGCCAACGCCGGCTTCCGGTGCGTCTGGGACCTCCCGGCCCCGGACGCACCGTAGGCGGCGGCACTCACCGTGCGTGGACGGCCACCTCCCACAGCGAGTAGCCGTACCTGGTGGCCCGGTCGGTGCCGTGCACCCTCAGGTAGCGGGCGGTCGTCGGGGTGAATTCGGCGGTCTCGAGCCCTCCGCGCCCCTGCGCGGTCTGCCACACCGTGCGCCAGGTCCGGTTGTCGTCGGACGCCTCGATGCGGTAGGCGGCGGCGTGGGCCTTCTCCCAGTCCAGGACCACGCGGCCGACGCGCTGGGGGCTGCGCAGGTCGACGGACCACCACTGGTCGTCGCTCCAGTCACTGGCCCACCGGGTGCCGGAGTTCCCGTCGACGGCACGGTCGGGCCGGTAGCTGGTGACGACCGAGAACTCACTGCTGCTGGCCGACGCGGCGCCGCTCCGGGCCAGGTTGGCCGGTCGGTCCCAGGTACGGGTGGCGTTCCACGTGTCCAGGTAGGACTGCGCGCCGTGCAGGAGTTCGTCGACGACCGTGTCTCCTCCGAGGTGGCGTACGTCCTCGATCCAGTCCGGGATCAGTCCGACGTGGGCGCCGCCGTCGGTGTTGACGTCCCACACCCGCTCGCCGGTGTGCTGGCGCTCCACGAGCGGACCGTCGGGGTAGGACCGGAACGGGTAGGTGACCTTGTCGGGCGCGTCGGCCCCGCGGGGTGCGGGGTGGCTGCCCAGCCCGTTGAAGTCGGTGCCGTAGCCGAGCCCGACGTCGTACTTCTCACGCAGGTCGGCGGTGGCTGCGGTGTCCTGGACGAAGCTCTTCGAGTCCATGTCGTAGGAGCCGACGAAGCCGCCCATCCGGTAGAGCCGCTCGGTCCAGTTGCGGTCCATCCAGCTGTGGCTGGAGATCACGCCGGGGTACCGCACCGATTCCATGATGTCCATCGCCCGGCCTGCGGCCTTGACGCTCATGTGGTCGACCTCGACCATCATCCCGCGGTCCATCATGGCGTTGAGGGCGTACTCCCCGAGCCGGGTGAGGCCGCGGGTGTTGCACTGCGCGTTCTCGTCGTACGACGGCACGCTGGTCCCGCGCGGCAGCTTGGCCTCTATCTCGGGGACCTTGGCCGCGCCGATCGGGTTGTCGTGCTGGGGGCCGATGCACTTCTCGGTCTTCCAGAAGGTGCCGGTGGAGAGGAACTGCCCGACGTTGATGACGGTGCCCTGCGTGCCCTGGTCGAAGCGCACGCCGCACAGCGCGTTGTCGAACTTGTGGCACAGGAACATGCTGCTCACGCCGAGCGCCCGGAGTTCGTCGAGGCCGGCGTCGATGTCGGCCCTGGAGCACTGGGCGACGTCGAGCACCTGCTTGCAGCCGAAGGGCTCGGAGGTCTCCACGCCCAGGACGACGGCGAGTTTGCCCGCCTCGATCACCTGGCGGGCCTGCGCGGGGGACGTCACGATCCGGAACCAGCCCTTGCCGGCGCCGCCGTACATCTGGTCGACGTAGTCCTGCATGTCGTAGGTCTTCTGTGCCTGCAGCCGCACCGAGTCCATCTCGTCGCAGCCGCGGTCGCGGACGTAGATGGAGCAGATGACACCGTTGGACGTCAGGTCGGTGACCAGCACGCGCTGCCCGGCCCGCCAGGCGCGCTCCAGCCAGGCGTAGTAGTTCTGCTGGTGCGACATCGTGGTGTGGCTGGGCCAGTCCTTGAACGTCGGCCAGCCCACCGGGTCGTGGTGGCCGTCGGGGTCGACGGTGAGGTTCTCCAGCAGCGCGCCGGCTCCGTCGGGGTAGTGCTCGGGGCAGTCCTTGAGGGCGTCGGCGACACCCTTGTCGGAGAACGGTTTGCCGCAGACCAGCTTGCCGCCGAACGCCTCGTTGGTCATCAGGTGGTTGTGGGTGTCGACGAATCCGCGCACGTCGCCGTTCGCGTCGGTGCCGGTGAACGGCTCGCCGCTCACGTTGACCTGGGAGTCGGGGGCGGGCCGGTCGGCCGGTTCCCACCAGGGTCGCTCGGCGGCACCGGCCCCGCCGGCGCCCAGGCCGGAGAGGAGCAGTGCGGCGAGGAGGGACAGGGCAAGGGCGGCGGCGCCACCCGGACGCGCTCTCTTCATGGGCTCTCCCGAGGCATGGGGTGGGGCGCACCCTAGAGTTGGTCAAGTGACCCGGTCAAGAGTCCAGTTGAGCCATCGGGGCCCCGTCGGCGCCCGGGTCAGGCCGCCGGGTGCGCCAGCCCCGCCACATGCCGGGCGACGAGGTCGAGGGCCTCGGCGGCCGCGGTCGCGTTCCCCTCGTTGAGGTAGAGCAGCGTCACGCCGTCGAGCGCCGCCGTGACGTAGCGTGCCAGGACCGGCACCGGCGCCCCCCACTCCAGCCGCCCGCCCTCGTCGTCGGTGAGGGCCTCGATGAGGCGGGTGTTGGCCGCGAGGTAGGTCTGGTACTGGCGCTCCGCGACGACGGCCAGCCCGGGCTGCCGCGCCGCGTAGTGCGTCAGCTCGTAGGTGAGGCGGTGCTCGTCCGGCTCCTCGACGACGTGCTGCCAGTAGGCGCGCATGCCGCGACGCAGCCGCTCCTCCAGGTCGCCGGCGCCGGTCACCTCCGACAGCGCTCGCTCCAGGGTGTGGCCGGTGATGACCTCGATGACCTCGACCAGCAACTCCTCCTTGGAACGGAAGCAGTAGTGGAAGGAGCCCAGCGGCATGTCGGCCTCGGCCGTGATCGCGCGCGTGGTGGCGGCCGAGACCCCTTCCCTGACCATGACCGCGATCGCGGCGTCGACCAGCCGCCCGCGTCGTTCGCTCGCCGCCATCCGGCTCATGACTCGGCTCCTCACTTGCTCTCGGGGGTGACGGGGCGCGAGCGCCGACGCCGGCTCCATTGTCCTCGCCCTCGTCCTGGACGATCGACCAGGACGCTTGACCCGACTTTCGGCTGCTGCGATAGTCGCGCCACCGACCGACTCGTCCGCCGGAGGCCGCGATGACCACGCGCGGGAGAACCGGGTCCGCATCGAATCAGCCGTACTGGACCGGATCACTGTTCCCGCCTCCGCCGACGAGGTCGCCGCTCTCGTCACCGAGGCCGCGGCGGCCGGGCCGAACCGTCGGCACCGCCGCCGCCCACCAGGGCCACCAGGGCCACCAGGGCCACCAGGGCCACCAGGGCCACCACAGAGCCTTTCCCCGCAGACCGACCCCTGACCGTCAGCGCCGCGAAAGGTGTGACCATGTGCGACTTCCCCCGCCTTCCCGAGGACTTCGTCCTCGGTGTTTCGACGGCGTCGTACCAGATCGAGGGCGCCGCCGCCGAGGACGGCAAGGGACCCTCCGTCTGGGACACGTTCTGCGCCGAGCCCGGCAGGGTCAGGAACGGCGAGACCGGTGAGGTCGCCTGCGACCACTACCACCGGTCCAAGGAAGACGTCGCCCTGATGCGGGAACTGGGCGTGGACGCCTACCGCTTCTCGATCTCATGGCCGCGCGTCATGCCGACCGGGGCGGGCGACGTCAACGCGGCCGGGCTCGACTTCTACGACCGGCTCGTCGACGACCTGCTGGCCACCGGCATCACTCCCGCGGTGACCCTGTACCACTGGGACCTTCCCCAGGCGCTCCAGGACCGCGGCGGCTGGCAGGTGCGGGAGACGGCTCAACGCATGGCGGACTACGCCACCGTGGTGGCCGAGCGGCTCGGCGACCGGGTCGGTATGTGGATGCCGGTCAACGAACCGGTGGTGGCGACGATGTTCGGGCACGCGGTCGGCACCCACGCCCCCGGCCTGGCTCTCGGCTTCGACGCGCTGCCGGTGGCCCACCACATGCTCCTGGGCCACGGCCTGTCCGTACAGGCGCTGCGCGCCGCCGGCGTCGGCAACATCGGCATCGCCTCCAACCACGCCCCCACCTGGCCGGCGACCGACTCCGACGCCGACCGGGAAGCTGCCGCGTCGTACGACACCCTGGTCAACTGGCTCTTCGCGGACCCGGTTCTGCGCGGCTGCTACCCCGACGAACTGCTGGCCTCGCTGATGCCCGGCCGTGCCGACGGCACTCTGGCCGGGGACTTGGAGATCATCTCCACCCCCCTGGACTGGTTCGGTGTGAACTACTACCAGCCGGTACCCGTCGGCGCGCCCGGAACCGCGTCCGCGAACTCGCCCGCGCTGGAGGGCGCCGCCCTGCCGGAGGGGCTGCCGTTCGAGCCGCGCGTCCTGACCGGCACACCCACCACCGACCTCGGCTGGGCCGTCGTCCCCGACGGGCTGCACGAGATCCTGACCACGTTCGCGCGGCGGTACGGCGACCGGTTGCCGCCGCTGCACGTCACCGAGAGCGGCTGCGCCTTCCACGACCGGCCCGGCCCCGACGGTGCCGTCCACGACCCACGGCGCATCGCCTACCACCGCGACCACCTCGCCGCGGTGTCCCGGGCGATCGCGGACGGCGTCGACGTGCGCGGCTACTTCGCCTGGTCACTCCTGGACAACTTCGAGTGGGCCCTGGGCTACGAGCCCCGGTTCGGCCTCGTTCATGTCGACTACGACACCCAGACGCGGACACCCAAGGACTCCTACCGCTGGTTCCAGAAGCACCTGTCCGCACGGGGCAGGCCGGTGAAGTAGACCCGAGCCCCGGCCGAGAACACCCGTGCGCCGATCCCACGCGCTCGCGCCACGCCCGTCAACCCACTGCGACGTGGGCATGCGATGTTCACGCGCAGCAGGAGCAGCCCGGTCGGCAACCGCACGCTTCCGCGGCCACAACACGCGGTGCGGCCGCCGGAGTGGCGCAACAGCCCTCGCCCCGCCAGGCGTTACGCCCTTCCTTGACGGCGACGGCGGCGATGACGAGGGCCGCGACCGGGTCGGCCCATGACCAGCCGAGGGTGGCGTTGAGGACCAGCCCGGCCAGCAGCACGGCGGACAGGTAGGTGCACAGCAGGGTCTGCTTGGAGTCCGCGACCGCACTGGCGGAGCCGAGTTCGCGGCCCGCGCGGCGCTGGGCGGCGGACAGGAACGGCATCACGGCCAGCGAGAGGGCGGCGAGCACGATGCCGGTGAACGAGCGGTCCGCCTCGCCGGTGCCGGCCAGCGCGCGGGCGGCGTCGACGCTCACGTAGGCGGCGAGGACGAAGAACGACACGGCGATGATCCGCAGCGTGGTCTTCTCCCGCGCCTCGCGGACGGCGTGCTCGCGGGCGGAGAACTGCCAGAACAGCGCGGCGGCGGCGGAGGAGACCTCGATGACCGAGTCCAGACCGAAGCCGATCAGCGCGGTCGACGACGCGACGGTGCCCGCGACCAGCGCGACGACGGCCTCGACGACGTTGTAGGTGATGGTCGCGGCGGCCAGCAGCCGTATCCGGCGGGTGAGCACCTCGCGGCGCGCCGGGCAGGACCGAGGGACAGGGACGCCATCAGCAGCAGCCCCGCGCATCGGCGTCGGGGCACGTCTTGTCCGCCTCCACCGCGACCACGGCGACCCGCAGGTCGTCCAGGGCGTGCCCGAGGCGGTCGTCGGCGAGTTCGTAGCGGGTGCGGCGCCCGTCCGGGACGGTGACGACCAGCCCGCAGTCACGCAGACACGCCAGATGGTTGGACAGACGGGTCCGGGAAACACCGAGGGCGTCGGCGAGGTCGGCCGGATAGGCGGGCGCCCGACCCAGAGCGAGCAGAATCCGGCACCGGATCGGGTCGGCGGGCGCGCGGCCGAAACGGGCCAGCACGTCGATGTCGGAGGCGACGGTCAGCACACCCACGACAGTACATAGATTTCTGAATTCAGGGCACCATGGATCATGGTTGGTGAGCCTTCGCTCCAAGCTTCGCTTCATCCGTACGAGAGGACGACGCCCGTGGCGGACCACGAGCCGGATCTGGCTGATGCCCAGCGGGAGCACCAGCAGGACACATCCACCACCCACCCCTGCACGAACGGGGCCGAACCGTCCACTGCGGCCGTCCACGCTGCCGCGACCCTCCGCCGCCGGCACTCTCGGGAACTGATCGAACTCGTGGCCGGGCACGGCCGGGACACGCTGCACGTCGCGACCCGCTACGGCACCGGGGACGGCGGCTCCGCTGCAGACCTTGGCGGTCCTCTCACAGACCATGTCCGTCCCCGTCTCTGAATGATCAGGACACGGGGAACCAGGTCGAGAGGCGCTTGGCGATGGCCGGTACGTCGATGTTGTCTTGCGCGACATCCTCGACGAACGGGCCAGCCAAGGAGACGTGCGGCGGGACGGTGCTGGCGCTCACGCCGTTGCACCGCAGGAAGACACGCATGGCGAGCCAGGCGGTGCGCTTGTCGCCGTCGATCAGCGCGTGATTGCGGGCAACGGAGTGCAGCAGTGCCGCCGCCTTGTCGTGCAGCGTGGGATACAGCTCGGCCCCGAACACGTTGGTCCGGGGGCGCTCGATCGCCGACACGAGGAGGCCCATGTCACGCACGCTGTGTTCGGTACCGTTGACCGTGCGGGCGATGGCCAGGATCTCGTCGATCTGCAGGTAGCGCACGCCCGTCACTTCAGATAGTCCAGAATCTCCGCATCGCTGTCCATCAGCTCGGCCAGAACGTCATCGACCTTCAGCTCGGCCCGGTCCTGGGCATCACGGATGGCCTCGATGGCAAGTTCCTGCTTGCTGCGGCCCTCCCGACGAGCACGCTCGGACAGCTTCGCGTCAAGGTCGTCGGGGAGTCGGAGTGTCATCGCCATACAGTCATGATACCGGACCGGTATCATGTCGGTCGCGGTCAATCCTCGCCCCTGGCAATGTGGGCCCAGGATGGCGGCTTGCAGCGCCTGCGGAGGTGCGGCTGAGGCTTCCACTGCGAGTGTCATCCGAGCGTCAAGAATTTCCGAACGCCCCTCAGAAAACGTCGCCCGCAGAAGCCTCCCGCTCGCGAAACCGCGGGTCAGCGAGTCGTGGAGATCGACCCTACCGCTCGAACCGCTCCGCGGAGGGAAAAGGGTCGAGGACCACCGGACAAACCTGAAAACCCAAGAAAGCCGCAGGTCAGGTCCCCTTTGCGGCAGGCTCCATAACCACCACGCATTCAACGTGCGACGTCATCGGAAACATGTCACGTCACGCGAGAAGTAAAGAAGTACCAGGCCAGCGGCGGCACTCCGGCCCGACCGACGGCTTGTCCGAGCCTCGGAGCGTCAAACGAGCGTCAGAGAAGCCACCGAGTCCCTGATCGCCCACGTGTACGGCGTACGCGCCGAGATCACCCGCCCGGGGCCCGGCGACCGGCCCCTTATCCACTTCCTGGGCACGGGACCGGCATCGTGGATCCGGCCGGTGCAGTTGGTTCGCCCCCGTTAGCCAGGCGGGACGCGCCGTGAGGGGGAACCCGGTGGGAATCCGGGACTGCCCCGCAGCGGTGAGCGGGAACGACCGCCGTCATACGCACTGGGTCCGACGTACCGGACCTGGGAAGCGACGGCCAGTAGGCGTCCTCCGAAACGGAGGGCGTGCCAGCAAGTCCGAAGACCTGCCACCCGCCCGCGCGCGGAGATCCCGGTGACCTCGAGGGCGGGTCGGCTTGTATATCAGGCGGACAACCGCGCTTCACCGCGCGAAGTCGGATCCGTCCGGTGCGTCACCCCTTCGTGCTCTCGTCCGGTCCCCGGGATTTCAGGGACTCATCTCGCGAAGGAGATCTCCGTGACAGCGAAGTCCGCAGCCGCGGCAGCACGGGCCACCGTGTACGACTACCCCCGCCAGGGACAGAACCGGGAACTGAAGAAGGCGGTCGAGGGCTACGGGAAGGGCCGCGTCAACGCCGACGCCCCGCACACCACCGCCGCGGAGCTGCGCCGCACGAACCGACAGCAGTTGGCCTCGACAGGCATCGACGAGATCCCCACCGGTGACTTCTCGTACTACGACCACGTCCTGGACACCACCGTCAT
Organism: Streptomyces coelicoflavus; assembly: GCF_045041415.1. Classification (NCBI taxonomy): domain Bacteria; kingdom Bacillati; phylum Actinomycetota; class Actinomycetes; order Kitasatosporales; family Streptomycetaceae; genus Streptomyces; species Streptomyces coelicoflavus. The sequence continues at coordinate 1,963,737 of NZ_CP108218.1, forward strand.
GGTGGGCGCGATCCCCGAGCGACACCGTGCCGCGGTCGAAGCGGACGCGCTGGGCGGCTACTTCGCGATGGCGCGCGGCACGCAGGACGTGGGGCCGCTGGGGATGACCAAGTGGTCCGACACGAACTACCACTACACGGTGCCGGAGATGAGCCCGGACACCGTCTTCACGGCCGACTCCGGCAAGGGTGAGCAGGTCATCCCGCTCGCCGGCGTCGGCCTCAGCTCTCTCACGCTGACAGCGTCCGGGGCGGCACCCGGTCGAGGGTGTGACGACCGCGGTCGCCCGCTGCGCACCGACGGCCGGCGAGGGTGGCCGGCATGCCCAGGACCCGGACGAACGTGGGGTCGTCGTCAACGAACGGGCGACGCCTGCCGGGCTGCCGGCTCCGTCACAGAGGGAGGACCACGAGGGCGATGTCGTCGGTGTCGTGCGCAGGTGGCGTCAGATCGGCGAGGAGGGCGTCCGCGAGCCTTTCCGGATGTGCGCCCTGGTGGCGGGTGAGCGAGCCGGCAAGCCGGGTCAGACCGGCATCGATGTCCTCGCGGCGGCGCTCGACCAGTCCGTCGGTGTACAGCACCAGGGTGGCGCCCGTGGGGTAGGTGGTCTCGGCCTGGGGGCGGGGGCTGTGCTCAGGGCGCGCGCCGAGCGGCGGGTCGGTGGCCCGGTCGAGGAAGTCCACGGTGCCGTCGGGTTGCAGCAGGGCCGTTGGAAGGTGACCGGCACTGCTGTAGGCAATGGTGCGGCGAGTGGGGTCGATGACGCACAGGAGCGCCGTGGTCGATTCCGCGCCGTCGACGGTGCGGGCGTACAGTTCCAGGGCTTCCAGCGCCTGGGCGGGTCCGGTCGCGATGAGGGAAGCGGCACTGAGGGCACTGCGCAGCTGTCCCATCACACCGGCGGCCTCCAGGCCCTGTCCGACGACGTCGCCGACGGCCACCACGGTGCGGCCGTCCCGAAGGTCGAGCAGGTCGTACCAGTCTCCGCACACGTTCAGGGGTCCTGCCGCCGGCCTGTAGCGCACCGCCGCACCGTGCCGCCTCGCGCACTCCCTGTCGGGCAGCATCGCCTCCTGCAGCATCAGCGCAACCCGGCGTTGGCGGACGTGCGCCTCACGCAGGCGCTGGTTGACCTGTTGCAGTTCCTGGGCCCGGGTGTACAGCTCGGCTCCCACAGCCGTGGCCGGATCCTCACCTCTGCGGATTCGGATCAGCTCGGTGATGTCCTCCTCCGCGTGCAGCAGAAGCTCGACCTGCCTGTCAGGGCCGAGCACAGGCACGTTGACCGTACTCCAGTAACGCTCCTGCCATACTCCGGGCCGGTCCGAGCGCTCCACGTCGTAACGGATAAACGCCATGGCATCGCGCTCTCCCGTGGCCGCCACCCACCGGAGCGACGCCTCGAGGTGACGCATCCCGGTCACCGACGGATCACCCGGATTGTCCGGGAAGGCATCGGACAGGGAACGACCCAGCACCTGGCCCCGGGTACGCCCCATGCTGCGCAGGAACGCCTCATTGACATCGGCGTACACCAGATCCGCGGTGAAGAGTGCGACCACGCTCGGCATGGCCCGGAAGACCGCCTCATAGTCGATCCTTCGTGCGTTCACACTGCCACCCGTCCCCGGCGCCGCCTGTAGTACGTACTGCCTCAAGCGTAGGCAGCAGCGGCGTTCCCCGCAGGTCACGCGGCAACGCGCCGACAGAGCCACATCGTCCTCCCCGGGAGCGGACGTGGAATCGGCGTGGAACGGGATGGGGGGCGGGACGGGTGGCACGAGCGTGACCACCCCCAGGTACTCGGTCACGAGGCCCCCGGCATGGGGGAAACAGCCCGCTCGCAATCCTTTCGGCCCATCCGCCCGAGGCGGGGCTACGCGACGTGACCTCGCGCTGCGCCGGGGCGGCACCCGCGTCCTGTACGCCGAAGGGACGGCCGATGCAGCACTGTGTGACCGCACGGTCACCACGCGGCTGGTCCTCGCTTGCGCCGACGGCCTGCGGGCAGCCACCTCCGCGACCGCCCTCGTCGGTGGTCGCCCCCGGATCCTCCCGCCCCGTCGCGGTGGTCGTCGCTCGTCATCACGGTCAGCTCGCCGGCCGCCCTCGTCGCTCGCACCGGCACCGCCGGCGGACTCCACCGGGAGATCATCGGCCCCTTCACCGGAGCCGCGATCCTGGGTGCCCGGGACGGCAAGCGGCTCGCGGCGGAGATCTCCGGCGCCACCCTCCAGAAGATCCTCGCCGGCGTACCGCCGGTGGGCGCGGCCGACTATGACCGCGCCCACCACCCTCGCCACCGACGAGGCGCGCGCCCGCCCGCACGAACCGACCCCCGTCGACGTGCGCACCCCGGGCGCATACGCGGGCGGTCACCTACCCGGCGCGCTCAACAAGGGCGGCCCGGTGCAGCCCGGGCGCCCTCGCGACGGTTCAGCAGCAATCGCAACCCCTGGCGCAGCCGCAGGCTGCTGCCGTACTCACGGCGGGGACGTGAGGGGTGGGCGCACAGCAGCCCTTCCCCCGCCAGGCGTCGCGGCCCTCCCTGACGGCGATCACGGCGATGACGAGGGCCGCGACCGGGTCGGCCCAGGACCAGCCGAGCAGCAGGTTGGCCAGCAGGCCGACCAGGAGCACGGCGGAGAGGTAGGTGCACAGCAGGGTCTGCTTGGAGTCGGCGACCGCGGAGGCCGAGCCCAGCTCGCGGCCGGCCCTGCGTTGGGCCGCCGACAGGAAGGGCATGATCGCCAGCGAGAGAACGGCGAGGACGACGCCCGGAATCGAATGGCCAGCCCCGCCGGTGCCGGTCAGCGCACGGACAGCATCGACGGTGACGTAGGCCGCGAGCGCGAAGAACGATACGGCGATGATCCGCAGGGTGCGCTGCTCGCGGGCTTCGCGGACGGCGGGATCGCTGGCGGAGAACTGCCAGGCGACCGCTGTGGCGGACGAGACCTCGATGACGGAGTCGAGTCCGAAGCCGACCAAGGCGGTCGACGAGGCAAGGGCACCTGCGGTGATCGCGACCACGGCTTCAGTGACGTTGTAGGCGATGGTCGCGGCGACGAGCAGGCGTATGCGCCGGGTGAGCCGGTCACGACGGGCAGGGCTGGGGCTGAGGAAGATCGCGGTCATTCAGCAACAGCCCTTCTCGTCCGCGTCCGGGCAGGTCTTGTCCGTCTCGACGGCGACGACGGCCGCCCTCAGGTCGTCGAGCGCGTGCCCCAGGCGCTCGTCGGCGAACTCGTAGCGTGTACGTCGCCCGTCGGGAATGGTGACGACCAGGCCGCAGTCGCGCAGGCAGGCCAGGTGGTTCGACAGCCGGGTGCGGGAAATACCCAAGGCGTCGGCGAGGTCGGCCGGATAGGCGGGCGCCTGACGGAGGGCGAGCAGGATACGGCAGCGAATGGGGTCGGCGAGGGCGCGGCCGAACCGCGCCAGCACCTCGATGTCAGTGGCTAGTGTCAGCACTCCCTGAGAGTACACGCATTTCTGAATTCAGGAAGTCATGAATCCTTGAGTCCGACCACCCCGGCGACGGAGGCGTTGTCCCGCCCTGCCGGGAAGCAGGGTGCGGTCCGCGGCGCCGACGGGTGACCGGCGGTCAGGCCGAGGCGCTTTCGGCTGGAGCATGCGGCGCCCAGGGCGAGCGCGGAGGGTGGCGGCGAAGTCCTCGGCGCGGGTCAGTTGGATGCGCAGCTCCTCGATCTCGCGACTGGCGTCCTTCTCGTGGCTTCGCACCTGTTCCAGGAGTGCCTCGCGCCCGGCACCGCCGGGTGTCTCGCACGGTCGAGCCGTTCGACGGCGTCGTTAGCCTCGCGCACCTGCTCCAGGGTGAAGCCCGCGGCTTCATGCTGCGGATGACCGTGAGCCGCTGCACGTCGGGCTCCGTGCAGAGGCGGAATCCGCTGTGGGAGCAGGCGGAAGGGGTGACCAGGCCGGTCTCTGGCTCCGTCCGCGCGGCGACCGCGTCGCTCTGCATGTACTTGTCGTCCGCGCCGACAACTCTGGTGGCCCCCCTGCGGTGGGCCCACGCCCCGTGCGACTCCGCCACCCCTACTCGACGTCAAGGAGAGAGTTATCGGCGGTGAGGGCGATTCCTCGGCCCCGCTTCTGCCGTGCCAGATCGATGGCGCTCCCGGCAAGGGTCCGCTTTCCTTCCGTCGCCGCCCTCGACGTGATCGAGACGAAGTACAAGCAGCGCGGCAAGACGGTGGAGATCACCGGCTCGAACGCCCCGAGCGCCGACCTCCACGGCAAGCTCACCGGCGAACTCGTCGGCAGCCACTGACCCCGCAGCCGCACGAACACAGCAGAGGACCCCGGCCCAACCGGCCGGGGTCCCCGTCCCGCTCCTGGCCTAACTCCGGCGAAGGACCCCGGTAGGTGCCGAAGGTCCACAGATTGCCCTCCGGGTCCTGCACCGTGCACACGTACGCCGCGACGCCCGAGCCGAACCGGGTCTCGTGCGGCGCTTCGAGAACCGCTCCGCCCGCATCGACCACCCGCCGGTGCACCGCGTCCACGTCGTCGCTCACCACGTAGACCGCGCTGGTGCCCGCCGGCAACCGCCCGTGCACGCTGTCGGTGTGCCGGGTCGAACCGAACACCAGCGCACCGCCGCCGGGCCGGCGCAGCTCGGCGTGCCCGATCCCGCCGTACTGGTCCGGCGCGGCGACCACCTCCGTGAAGCCCAGCACGTCGACCAGGAAGCGCAGTGCCGCCCTCGTGTCGTCGTAGTGCAGGACCGGCCAGACGGAGGACGGGCAGTCATCAGGCAACATGCCGCTCATCGTAAGCCCGAAGGCCGGTGCCACGTTCAGTCGCCGACCACCCCGGCATCGATGCGCCGACCACGCGACGCGTCCACCACGACGGGGATGCCATCCGGGATCCGGCCCTCCAGCCGTTCGAGCAGAGACCTCACCGGTGGGAGGTCCCCGGGGACGCGCACGTGGATGTACATCGTCCGGGACGTCGCGTCGACACCCGTGACGGACGCGCCCGACTCCTCGGCGAGCCACTGCTGCGCCGCGTCCTTGGTGATGCCGGTCCATGAGTTGAGCAGGAACGTGAGCACGGTGTTGGCCGTCAGCGGAACGAACACTACGGCGAACAGCAGGGCCATGGCGGCGTATGCCCTGCGGGCGGGCCGCCCGGCCGCCGTGTCGGCCTCCGCACCGTAGCCGAGCGAGGCGAAGACCACCATGCCCCCGAAGACCAGGGCGAAGAGGTTCGACACGAACAGCACCAGCGCGCCCAGTGCCAGCCAACCCGAAAGCTGACCCAGGCACACCCCGGCCACCACCAGGGGTGGGACGAGGGAGATGGCGATCGCGACCCCGGGCAGCACGGCGGCGACGTCCCGGCGAGCCAGCGCCACCGCGCCGGCGAAGCCGGTCGCCAGGGCGGCGACCAAATCCATCAGGCCGGGCGACGTCCGCGACGAGATCTGGCTGTTGGACAGCAGGTCGTAGTCATTGGGGAGGGCCACCGACATCACCATCCCGACGGCGATCACCAACAGGCACGCGAGGAGGACGGTCCTGGCCGATCCGGTGCGGCGGCGCTGCACCGAGCCCAGGGCGATGCCCATGATCGGCGTGGACAGCGGGGCGATGATCATGGCGCCGATCACGGTGGCAGTCGAGTCCGTGAGCACTCCGCCGGCCGCGATGACCGACGACAGCGTCAGCATGGTCCAGAAGGCCGAACGCTTGGACGTGGTGTCCCCGGTCGACAGGTCCAAATCCTGCGTCAGTTCCTCCAGCGAGCGGCGCTGGGAGGCCGGCAGGACGCGGTCGCGAACTCTAATGATCACGTCCCCAAGCAACCACGGACAGCACGGTTTCGGCGGGCAGGCCACGAGGTCAGGCCACAACCACCGAATGAGATCTCTACCGAAGCCGGCGCGGTTCACTCTCTCTTGAAGGCGGCGTTGAAGCTTTCTGCGGCTGCGTTGTCGGCGCTGGAGCCGATAGCGCCCATGCTCTGGCGGACCCCTGCTGACCTGCAGATTTCAGCGAATGCCCTGCTCGAATATTGGGATCCGTGGTCCGTGTGCATGATCGCTCCGGCCAGGTTTCCACGGGTCCGCTCGGCTGCCGCCAGGGCGTCGATGACGAGCTCGGTTCGCATGTGATCGGCGATCGCCCACCCGGCCAGCCGGCGCGAGCACAAGTCGATGACGGTCGCGAGGTAGAGCGGCTTCGCGCCGCTGACCGGCAGGTATGTGATGTCGCCGACGTACTTTCTGTTGACGTCGGCTGCGGTGAAGTCACGGCCGATCAGGTCCGGTGCCTTCGACGCGGCTTGGTCCGCGACGGTGGTGCGGTGCCGGCGGCGCAACCGGACTCCCTCGAGCCCGATGGTCCGCATGATCCTGGCGACCCGCTTGTGGTTGACCGCCGGACCCCCCTCGTCGCGGAGTTCCGCGGTGATTCTGGGGGCTCCGTAGGTGCCGTCGGAGTCCTGGTGGATCTTGCGTATCCGGGCCGCGAGCCCGGCCTCGACGCTCTGTCTGGCCGCTCTCGCGGCCGCGGTCCGACGCCAGTAGTAGAAGCTCGAACGGGCCAGGCCGAGGATGTCGCAGAGCCGCTTCACGCCGTGCCGGCGCTGGTGATCGTCAACGAACTGGTGGCGGTTCACCAGCGCGTCTCCGTCGCGAAATACCGGGCCGCCTTGCGGAGAATATCCCGTTCTTCCTCCAGCTCACGGATCCTCTTGCGGGCTGCGGCCAGCTCCGCCTGAACGGCGTCGCCGACGGCCTGCGAGGTGGCCGGCGGTGCGGAGTGGGCGCCAGGTCCGCGGCCGTCGGCGGCCCGGATCCAGTTCCGCAGCGTTTCGGTGTTCACCCCGAGATCAGCGGCGACCGACTTGATCGTCGCTCCCGGCCTCGACCGGTACAACGCGACCGCATCCGCCTTGAACTCGGCCGGGTAATGCTTCATCCCCACGGGGACTCCGTTCTCCTGGACCATCAAGATCCAAGTGTCTCCGGTGTCCAAAACCCGGGGTCAAGGTCCGGTGCGGGGGCCGGATCATGCAGGCGCGGCACACAAAATATGGCGTCGCGCGGGTGGGTAAATATCTGTGCCCGGGGGCTGAGATTTCGACGGAGCATGCGGATAGATTCTCTGCCGCAATAAGCAGGGTGGCGTTCTTCACCGCACAGTGGCTGCTGTGGCGTGCTACTGTCGATGTCAGTTGCAGTTGTGGTTCCCGAAACTTCAAGTCTCCTCGGCTCTGCGCCGCTGGAAGCGCTTTTGTATATCCGGTCTTTTCCGGACGGGGTGATCATCGCGGCGACACGCGGTTCGCACGGTGCGAATCCCGTATGCACTGCCCCAAAGGAGAAATGACATGGCTGCTGGTACCGTGAAGTGGTTCAACGCGGAAAAGGGCTTCGGCTTCATCGAGCAGGATGGTGGCGGCGCTGATGTGTTCGCCCACTACTCGAACATCGCCGCCCAGGGCTTCCGCGAGCTGCTGGAGGGCCAGAAGGTGAGCTTCGACATCGCGCAGGGCCAGAAGGGCCCGACGGCCGAGAACATCGTTCCCGCCTGACGCTGACGCTCACATACTTGTAGCTGGGGCCCGCATCCATCGGGGTGCGGGCCCCAGCTACATGCGTTTCCCGCAGTGATTTCGCCTGTGGATGACAACCCGGACATCGTGTGCTTACCGCACACGGATCGTCCTTCGAGGGTGCAGACGCCTTCATAGCTACAGCGCAGTGGACGCTTCGAATATCGAGCCCACAGCGCCCCCATTCATTATCATTCCAGCGCATGCGCCGCACAGGTTTTCTGTTGGCCAGATCCGCTGGCAAGGCCCACCGGTTCATTCTTGCGATTCTCCGTGCTGCTCATTGCTTCGGGAATTCCTTGATATGTGCCGAATCGAGGAAGGTTCCGCATGTACCGCACACGCACGAACGACCGCTTCGCCCGCGCCCGTAATGGCAGTGCCGACTCCGGAAAGGGCGGCAGCCGCTTCGGTTCGCCGGCGCCGCGCCGGTCGGCCGGGCCGAGCCGCTCCGGTGGTTACGGCCGCCGGCCCGCCGCCGTTCAGGGGGAGTTCGCCCTCCCCCGGACGATCACCCCCGCGCTTCCCGCTGTGGAAGGCTTCGCCGATCTCGACATGCCCGGGGAACTGCTGGCCGCGCTCGGCCAACAAGGGGTGACCGTGCCGTTCCCGATCCAGGCCGCGACCCTGCCGAACTCCCTCGCCGGCCGCGACATCATGGGCCGCGGGCGTACCGGTTCCGGCAAGACCCTCGCTTTCGGGCTGGCCCTGCTGGCCCGCACGGCCGGGCAGCGGGCCGAGGCCCGCCAGCCGCTGGGGCTGGTCCTCGTACCGACGCGTGAACTGGCACAGCAGGTCACCGACGCGCTCACCCCATACGCCCGCTCCCTCAAGCTGCGACTGGCCACGGTGGTGGGCGGCATGTCGATCGGCAGGCAGGCGAGCGCGCTGCGCGGTGGCGCCGAGGTCGTCGTCGCCACACCCGGACGCCTCAAGGACCTCATCGACCGCGGCGACTGCCGACTCGACCAGGTCCGGGTCACGGTCCTCGACGAGGCCGACCAGATGGCCGACATGGGCTTCATGCCGCAGGTCACCGAACTGCTCGACCAGGTCCGCCCCGAGGGCCAGCGCATGCTGTTCTCCGCCACCCTCGACCGCAACGTCGACCTGCTCGTACGCCGCTACCTGACCGATCCCGTCGTGCACTCCGTCGACCCCTCAGCGGGCGCCGTCACCACGATGGAGCACCACGTACTCCATGTCCACGGCGCCGACAAGCACGCGGCCACCACCGAGATCGCCGCACGCGACGGCCGCGTCATCATGTTCCTGGACACCAAGCACGCCGTCGACAGGCTGACCCAGGACCTGCTGAGCAGCGGGGTACGCGCCGCCGCGCTGCACGGCGGCAAGTCGCAGCCGCAGCGCACCCGCACCCTGGCGCAGTTCAAGACCGGGCACGTCACCGTGCTGGTGGCGACGAACGTCGCGGCGCGCGGTATCCACGTCGACAACCTCGACCTCGTCGTCAACGTCGATCCGCCGACCGACCACAAGGACTACCTCCACCGCGGGGGCCGCACGGCCCGCGCCGGTGAGTCCGGCAGCGTCGTCACGCTCGTCACCCCGAGCCAGCGTCGCGGCATGGTCCGCCTCATGTCGGACGCCGGGATCCGGCCGCAGACCACCCAGGTCCGCGCGGGCGACGAGGCCCTGGGCCGGATCACCGGAGCCCAGGCCCCGACCGGCATCCCGGTCGTCATCACCGCCCCGGTGACCGAACGGTCCAAGAAGCGCGGTGCCACCTCGCGCGGCCGACGCCGTCCCGCCTCGGCGACCCGGCGCCCCGCACTCCAGTCCACGGCCGGTGCGGCCGCCTAGAACCGCCGTTGGTCCGGAACCTTGCCCGTCTGCGCAGGAGGCACCCCTTGACGCTGGGACAGTTGCAGGATCGCTCCGTAAGCGCTCGCTCATTGCACGGCACGGTGGTCGACGTCATGGACGCGGCCGGGCCGCAGGTCTGGTACGACATGACCGTCGAGGTGGCGCTGTCCGTGATGGCCGCCGCACGTGCCGAGCATCTGGTCGTTTGCGACGATGACGCCCGGTGCGTCGGCCTGGTCACCCAGGCCCGGCTCACCGCCGTCCGGGACAGCTCCGGATACACCGACCGGCTCCGCCTGGGTGACATCACCGACGGCAGCGAGCCCTTCGTCTCACCGTTGGCCACGAGGGAAGAAGCCGAGGACACGGTGCCTTTCGGGCGGCTCGGGCTGGTGCCCGTGGTCGACGACCACGGCAGCGCCCTGGGCGTCCTCGCTCTCTCCCGCTGAACCGCCGGACGGCGGACAGCCCCGTTCCCTCTTCTTCCTGTGAGGCATCATGCGCTGTGTCATTGCCCGCTTCCCGTTCGACCTGACCAAGAGCGGCGTGCTGGAGTCGATGAAGGGCGTCAAGCCCGAACCGGTCACCGGCGAGTCCGTGATCATCGGACGGCGTCACTATCCCGTCAAGCAGGTCGGCCAGGTCATCACCCACCAGGACCGCCGCGATTTCAGCGCCGGCGAGGTCCTGAGGGCCATGGCCGGGCTCGGCTTCACCTGCCGCACCCTGCCCGAGGCCGCCCCCGCGCGCATCGAAAGTCCGTTGCAGCGGGCTTCCGCGATGCTCGGCGTCCCGCTGTCCGTCTGACGGGCGCGACAGGCACACTGACACCAGAACAGCGGTGAGGGCCCGACCGGCGCGCCGGTCGGGCCCTCACCGTATGCCGCACGCTCCGGTCGGTGCGCGAGTGGGGCGACGGCACCGTGACGCAGGGGCGATTCCTCCTGCTGGGGTCAGTAGACGGCGAGGGAGATGGCGATGTAGTGCGCGGTGAAGGCTGCCACGGTCAGAGCGTGGAACACCTCGTGGAAGCCGAACCAGCGGGGCGAGGGATTGGGGCGCTGGACGGCGTAGACCACCGCTCCCGCGCTGTAGAGGAGACCGCCGGTCACTATCAGGGTGACTACGGCCGCTCCGCCGGTGTGCAGGAAGTCGGGCAGGTAACGCACCGGTGCCCAGCCCAGGGCCAGGTAGCAGGGGGTGTACAGCCAGCGGGGAGCGTTGACCCACAGGACACGGAAGGCGATGCCGGCCAGGGCACCCGTCCATACGATCCACAGCAGCAGGACCTGCCGGTCAGCGGGGAGGAGCACGGCCAGAGGCGTGCAGGTGCCCGCGATGATCAGAAAGATGTTGGCGTGGTCGAGACGACGCAGAACCGCCTCGCCCAGCGGCCCCCAGGTGCCCAGATGGTAGACGGCGCTCGTTCCGAACAGCAGCCAGGCAGTCACGGCGTACACGGCGCAGGCCCAGGCCGCCGGCGTCCGGGCCAGGCAGATCAGGACGATGCCGGCACTCAACGAGGCCGGGACCATCGCGGCGTGGAGCCAGCCACGCAGCTTCGGCTTGACCGGCTCGACCAGGTCCGCCGCCCACCCGGCCAGGTCGGCGACAGGACGAGAGTCCTCCCCGGCATCGCCACGGTGTGCCCCGCTGGGAAGACCGGCTACAGCCTCCCCCTCCACAACTCCCCGTGCCGTCCTGGCCCTGTGGGCATCATCGAAAACCATCCGATCATGCTAGAAGCATGCCCGAAACAGCCCTGCGGAAGGTCGAGCTTCCACCGCCGGACCGGCATCGCCAGGCGGGGCGAGTGCTGCTATTGAGAAAGCGCGACGCCTGCGACCTGCCGCTGCTGGTTCAGTGAAAGCCGTGCAAGTCGGCTGACCGACGAGGTCTCCTTGATGAGGATCTCTGAATTCGGCCAGGGCTACTCGTCGCCTCACTCGCTCCGGCGTTCAACGGAGTGAGGAGCGAGGCGCGCGTTGTCGGCCGGGGCCGCCCGCTCGTGAAGTGTGCGGGCCGTGCCGGCCGGTCAAGGGCGCCTGCGGCGTCGCTCCGCGATGGGCTTCGCCCACCCTGGACAGTCCGACCCGCCCCTGGACCTGGCTGGCTATCGGGCGGCCCCTCCCTTGTGGCGCCCGTCCGCAGGTCAGGTGCCGGATGGCTGGAGAGATTCAGAGAGCAGCTGTGGGGTCGCCCCGAGCAGGGGGTGGCCGCTTTCAACGAGCGCCATCATCCTCGGCCGCCTTCGGCGAGCCCGTCCTTCACCGCCTGCTCTTGGCCCAGCAACGCACGCCGGGCAAGAGGCGGACGACGCTCCCCTCGGTGTTCTCCTGGACAGCCAGCAGGCGCACCATGCTGCGGAACGCGGCGCGGCGTCTCGCACCCCGAGTGGCCTCGACCTCGTCACAGAGACCGCCACCGCGCACCCTCCCCAGGCAATCGACGCGTACAGATGGCGCCATGCACCGGTGCGGGCTCCGTACGGCTGGTTCCGTTCATGGCCGACGGCTCGGCAAATGCGAGAGAGGGCAGTACGGGTTACCTGCATTCATGCGGATCAGCCTTCCGGCATCTCGGCCCACATCCGGGCGGCCATTGCCTCGGCCTCGTCCTGCGGTGTCCCCGCCCGCACCAAGATGATCCCGCGAGACTGGTCCGGGAACGTGACCTCCCGCATTGCCGTACCCAACGGGCCCGTCGAATCGTCCGACATGGCGCCTCCCTTCGGCGGCTGCCGCCCACGTTAAAGGGATGCCGCCCAGAAGACGAGGACCCTCGCCCAGACGGAGGACAGCCCTGGGTCGCAGACAGCATGGATCACCTGCCATCTGGCGGACACCCAGCAGCACGGTTCCGGCAAGGACGTCCCACTGCCCCCCTTTCTGCCCCATGGAACTCACCATGGACCGCGCTTACCCCCTGGCGTTGGCCGTACAGTCCAGCCGGTCACCCGAGGAGGTTTGTCTCCTTCATATCGCCGTACAGGCGACGGCGCCGGGCGGGACGGTGATCTTCCGGGGCACTCCTTGCGGGCGGAACGGTACAACTGCGCCGGTACACTCCCGACGTCGAGCGCCTGTGGGGGCAGCCTGGATCAGGTGGACGACACGCTGGTGGAACCCGGGCCGGTGGTGGAAGTCGGTATCGATGTCCCCCCCCGTGACACCTCCGCCGTCGGCGCTGGCACCGCGCCGTCCCGGCCTCTCCCCCACCGACGTTCCCCACCCGCCGACGCCGCCGCACTTGAGTGATTTATGCAACCGTGACACGAGGGTTGCATGTAGTCGAGGTTTCAGGGCAGTTGGGCGAACACAAGCCGGATTGCTCAGGACAAGGGTGGCGGTATGAGGCCAGTGGTGCACGAAACCGCGAATCAGTCGCTGGCCGACCGACCTCTGCTGTCCGCGGTCGCCCTGGAGGGCGGAGAGCACATCGGGGAGGCCCGGGACGTGACCCGCCGTTTCATGGCCCGGGCACAGGCCGTGCACGGAATCCCGGTGTCGGAGCGCGCGATGGGCCTGGCGGAGCTGGTGGTCAGTGAACTGGTGACCAACGCGCACAAGTACGCGCCCGGCCCATGCCTGCTGGACCTGGAGATCAACGACGGTGCCGTGGAGATCAGCGTCTGGGACAGCGACCCGGGCCTGCCGGTGCCCCAGGCGACCGACCCGAACCGGGTCGGCAAGCACGGCCTGGAGATCGTGATGGCCGTGTGCCGCACCTTCGAGATCCGCCGCGAGCCGGTGGGTAAACGCGTCAAAACCGCCATGGTGCTGGCCGACGATCCCGGCGGGCACCCGGCAGGGCGACTCATGTGACCTGTGGCCAACCCTGTTGCCGAACTGCCTCCACATCTCCCCAGTGCCCTGATCCCGCGGCACACACCCTGCGCCCCCGCCGTCCGATACCAAGTCGCAGTCGAACGCATTCCGGTCCACGGCCTCAGCCCTCCCCTCCCGTCCGGGACGCGCCGCACAGACGCCGTCCTAACGCTTCGCATGGAGGGCTGGCGTAGTCGTCACAGAGCCAGTCTCGGCCCAGGCGTTGCTCCCCACTCCCCTGCACACCCGGCAGTCGTCGGAACCCCTCATACCGAAGTGCACCCATGCGGGTGAGCCTGCTCAGGGCGCGGTGGGGCAGGCGCCTGCGATGGGATTCCTCGGAACAAGTGAACGCCTCATGGAGCAGTGGACAACGAGTATGTGGCGCTGCATGCTGCCGGCCAGGCAAGAGCAGGGCGAAGCGTTGACCACGCTTTTACGGCAGTGTGACGCCAACACCCTGATCGTCGGCCGGCGACGCGTCGTGGCCCCCAACGACTTCGTCATCGAACTGCTCCCGAAGATCCACCGGCTGATCGCGGCCAGCCCACTGCCCGTGGCACCGGCCCTCGCCGGCCAGGTGCGCCGCCACGCCGCCGAACAGGGATACACCTTCGCCGGCCCTGTCACCATCGACCTGCGCCCCGCGCCCGACGACACAGCCGTCCGGTTCCGCGTCCACAGCCGCATCGCTCCGGCAAGAAGACGGGAGTCCTAGCCAGGACCGGGCCCGGCACATCGGTGCGGACAGCTACCTCTTCGGTTACGGCATGAGCTTCCCACCTTCACAGCCGGACCTTCACAAGACCGGCTGGCAGATGCGGCCTCAGGCGTCGGCCTTGTCCGCCAGGCCGACGGGGTGCCTCTGCAGTTCCTCGTTGATACGCCGGGCTTCTTGGAGCTGGTCTTCCAGGATGACGATGCGGCAGGCCGCCTCGACGGGAGTGCCCTGGTCGACGAGTTCGCGGGCGCGGGCTGCGATGCGCAACTGGTAGCGGGAGTAGCGGCGGTGGCCGCCCTCCGAGCGGAGCGGCGTGATCAGTCGGGCTTCCCCGACGGCCCGCAGGAAGGCGGGGGTCGTGTTGAGCATCTCGGCCGCCCGCCCCATGGTGTAGGCGGGATAGTCGTCGTCGTCGAGACGGCCGTACGAATCGTCTGCTGTCATCTGCACCTCTCTGCGGAACACGTGGAGGGGCCTTGGTGCCGTACGGCACCAAGGCCCCGAAGGAACTCCTACACCATCTGCCGGCCCTGATACTGCGCCGGCCTTCTGTGTCCACGGACCCGACCTGCCTGCTGCCGGGGGCGTGGGGATCGCGGTTGCTTGACCGGAGACCACCTCACTATCGATGTCCTGCGGTACCCGGGCTCACAATCCGCCCGGGCGATCCTGATGGCGCTTCGCTCCTCCGTTCTTCCCTCTAGTACTGCTCTCCTGCTGGTGATACGAACCTCTCAGTGACCTGTGACAGCGCCACTCTTCGGCAGCCAGCCCCGTCGCCCGTCCTGCGTCTGCTCTGGCTTGGAACCCCACTGCCGAACCTCCCGGTGCGCGCGTCCGCAGCCGACGCCTTCACCGAGGTACCGCTCACTGACTTCGCTGCTGGGTACTGCCACTACGGTGGCGGCCCCTGATCACTGCGGGCCGCCCGGTCCGGTCGTCAGTCCCGTCGCCGTCCTGCAACCATCCTGGCTTCGACACTCCACCACCGCACCGTCCTGCAACTGCGGGTACTGCTGCCCGGCAGTTCGTCTCTGCCGGGCCCTGCGGTCCTTCTGGGTTACAGGAGAAACATAACCACACCACCACCCAATGTCTACTCCGGTTGATGCAGATTTTCGCGTGTTCGACAGAGAGGTAGTCACTCTCGAACAGTGACGGGTGCCCGGGGAGGCCGGGTCAACGGGCCGCAGCCGGGGCACAAGCCCCGGTCAGACAGGCTCAGACGTCGACGATCCAGAGACCGGGGTGCCCTGATGGACACGACGAGCGTCAAAGTCACAACCCCCCGCTCAGCGACATCAGTAGCCGGCGCCCGCGACAGTGCCAGGCAGTTCCTCGAAAGTCTCGTACCAGGGCTCGCACCCGAGACCGCCGACACGGTCGTCCTGTTCGTCTCCGAACTCGTCACCAACGCCCTGCGCCACGGCGGCGGCAGCTGCACCATGGACCTGACCGCGCACCCGGACAGCATCGAGGTGGCCGTGCACGACCCCAGCCCCAGGTGCCACGCATGCGCACCCCCGACCTGAACGACGGCACCGGAGGCTTCGGCTGGCCCATGGTCAACCGCCTCGCCCGCACCACCGCCGTGAGCCGCCAGGCCACCGGCGGCAAGACCGTGAGCGCCCTACTTCCCAGGTAGAGCCAGACACCGGGGTCGGCACGCCGCCCCGAAGCCCTCTCGCCCGTCACCGCTTGCCGACGCGACTGAATTCTCGAGGCGAACCGGGGACTTCGTGCCGTAGGTCGGATGGGTCAACTCTCGGCGGAGCCGTCGTCGGTGGAGTGGTCCGTGCGCCGACGGCGGGCCATGACGAGGGCGCCCCCGCCTGCGGCGATCAAAAGTCCGGCGCCTCTGATCAGCCACGGGGTGGCGTCGGCGCCGGGCCTTGACCCCGAATCCTGAACACGGGTTATGCGGCTGGTGCCAGCGTAGTTGGTGTGAGTTGGAGGGCGTCCTCGAAGGCGATCGGTGATCGTTGTCCGAGGCGGGAGTGTCGGCGTCGGGTGTTGTAGCGGTTCAGCCATCGGAAGGCGTCGAGTCGGGCTTCGCGCGCGTCGGGCCAGCTCTTTCGTCCTTGCAGGGTCTCGCGTTTGAAGGTCGCGTTGAACGACTCGGCAAGCGCGTTGTCCGCACTGGAGCCGACCGCGCTCATGCTTCGCCGCACCCCTGCTGACCTGCATGCTTCGGCGAATGCCCTGCTGGTGTACTGGGCTCCGTGGTCGGTGTGCATGATCGATCCGGCGAGGCTGCCGCGAGTGCGGATCGCCGCGGCCAGGGCGTCGGTGACGAGACCGGTGCGCATGTGGTCGGCGATCGCCCAGCCGGCCAGGCGCCGTGAGGCGAGGTCGATGACGGTCGCCAGGTAGCAGAACTTCCCGCCGTCGATGGGCAGGTAGGTGATGTCACCGACGTACTTCGCGTTCGGCCTCTGGGCGGTGAAATCGCGGCCGATCAGGTCCGGCGCCTTGGCGGCGGCCGGGTCGGGGACGGTGGTGCGGTGCCGGCGGCGCAACCGGATCCCTTCGATCCCGGACGCCCGCATGATTCGGGCGACGCGCTTGTGGTTGACCGCCTCGCCGTTCTCCTCACGGAGCTCGGCTGTGATCCTCGGGGCCCCGTAGGTGCCGTCCGACTCCCGGTGCACGGCCTGTATCCGGGCGGCCAGCTTCGCGTCGGCCGCCTGCCGGGCCGCCCGGTCCGCAACCGTCCGGCGCCAGTAGTAGAAGCTCGAGCGGCTGACGCCGAGGATGCTGCAGAGCCGCTTCACGCCGTAACGGCGCTGGAGGTCGGCGACACACTGGAAGCGGTTCACCAGCGTGTCTCCCCGGCGAAATACTTCGCCGCTTTGCGCAGGATCTCGCGCTCCTCCTCCAGCTCGCGGACCTTCTTGCGCAGGGCCGCGTTCTCCGCTTCCAGCGGGGCCGGCGGCTGGGCCGGTTCATGCGTCCGGCGTCCCCGAGGACGACTCGCGCCGGCCGCCCGAACCCAGTTCCGAAGCGTCTCCGGGTTGATCCCCAGATCGGCTGCGACCGACCTGATCGTCGCTTCCGGCCGCGACTCGTACAGCGCGACCGCGTCCGCCTTGAACTCCGGCGGGTAGTTCTTCATCACCACGAGATGTCCGTTCTCAGATCCTCAGGATCCAGTGTCTCGTGTGTTCAACATCAGGGGTCAAGGCCCCACGTCGCCCCCCAGAAGGAACTCGCCACGGCCAAGAAGGACTCCTGGGTCAGGATCCCCCGCTTCGACCACACCCCGTCCGAACGGCTCCGCTTCGTCCTCAGCGGCGGCCAGCCGCACCGGGCGAGCGAATGGGCCGACACCCCCGGCCACTCCCTCGAAGAGCAGCTCGCCGAGATCGCCCAAGAGGTCACTCTTCGCGGCGAGGCCGCTGAACGCAGACGCCAGGACGAGATCGAAGCGGCACGCCAGAAGCGCATCCGCTGGGAAGCCGCCATGGAAGAAGCCCGCATCCAGTACGCGGAGGTGTACCGCATCAGGCACCTCGAAGCGCAGGAAGCGGCTTGGCACCACGCCACCCGATTGACCGAGTACGTGAACGCTGTGCGCGCGAGTCGAGGCCATGCCGCCGGGGCAGGCCAGAACCGACGCTGAAGCATGGATCAGCTGGGCAGCGACCACCGTCGAGCACCTCGACCCGCTGAGCTCACCACCCCGGTTGCCCGACGTCCCCGAACCGCGAGCCGACGACCTAAGGCCCTTCCTCGGGCGCTGGAGCCCTTACGGACCGACCTCTTGAGCGCCCGCTCCGCCAACGTCCGGCCCGCCGAACTACGGCATGCAGGAACTCGGCTTAATGTCTTCAAGTCTCTGCAAAGACAGCCCGCGGGAACGCGCCCTCCAACTGGCACGACCTACGCGATCAGTCAGGTGACACCCCGTCAGAACGAGCGTCATTTGAGCGTCACGAGCGTCATTTCAGCGTCAAGATATCGCCCGTAACGCCCACACCGCATATAATGCGCACGCACGAAACCGCAGGTCAGGCGCCCTTTGCGACCGGTTCAAGGATCGCGACACACTCCACATGATGGGTCATCGGAAACAGATCGAACACCCGAAGCGTCCGCACCCGGTACCCCCCGTCCCGGAAGTACCCGAGGTCGCGGGCCAGTGCCGCCGGGTCGCAGGCCACGTACGCGATCCTGCGGGCGCCCAGGGACGACAGGTGCTGGACCGTCTTGCGGCCGGCGCCCGCGCGGGGCGGGTCGAGGACGATGAGGTCGACCTCGTCGATGCCGGTGCGGGGCAGGACGGACTCGACCTTGCCGTGCTCGACGCGGACGCGGTCGAAGGCGGCGAGGTTGTGGCGGGCGTCCTCGACGGCGCGCTTGCCGGACTCGATGCCGAGGACCGCGCCCTGGTCGCCGACGCGGTCGGCCAGGGCTCCGGCGAAGAGGCCGACGCCGCAGTAGAGGTCGAGGGCCATGTCGCCCTTGCGGGGCAGCAGGCCCTGCATGACCGCCTTCATCAGGGTGTCGGCGGCCTGCGGGTGGACCTGCCAGAAGCCGCCGGAGCCGACCCGGTAGGTGCGGCCGTCGGCGCGTTCGCGGACGAAGGGGCGGCCGTGGACGCGGTGGACGCCGCCGTCCTTCTCCTCGACGCGCATGACGGAGACCGGGCGGTCCAGCTCGACGATGGGCAGGCGGGCGCCGGGGCGCGGGGTCAGGATGACCTGGCGGTCCTGGGAGCCCGTCGCCGCGATCGCCTCGATGGACGCCATGCCGGGCCAGTCGCGCGCCTCGATGCCCAGCTCGCTGACGCCCTCCGCCGCGATCATGCACTGGTCGATCGGCTCGACCTCGTGGGAGCGGTGGCGGCGCAGACCGGCGCGGCCGTCCGCGTCCACGGCGTACTGCACGCGGGTGCGCCACGACGGGACCTGGCCGGCGGGCACCTTGTCGCCCTCGGCCGGCATCACCGTGCCGTCCCAGCCGGCCTCCTCGGGGGTGAGGCCCGCCAGACGCTGAAGCTGTTCGGCGACGACCTCGCCCTTCAGACGGCGCTGCGCGCCCGGCTTGGCGTGCTGCCAGTCGCAGCCGCCGCAGCGGCCGGGGCCCGAGAAGGGGCAGGGGGCCTCGATGCGGTCCTTGGAGGCGTCCAGGATCTCGACGGCGTCCGCGCGCAGGAAGCGGGCGCCCTCCTCGCCCTCCGTGACCCGGGCCACGACCCGCTCGCCGGGCAACGTGTGCCGGACGAACAGCACCTGCCCCTCGGACGTACGGGCGATGCAGTGTCCGCCGTGGGCGACGGGGCCGACCTCGACCTCGTACTCCTCCCCCACCAGCGAGACCGGCTGCGAGACCGACGGCGCTGCCGCTCGCGACTCCGCCTGCGACTTCTTCGGTTCTGCCTGCATGGCGGGGTGACTCCAGAGAACGGGGGCGACAAAGGACAACAGCCGTCCAGTCTACGTGGACGAGGAGGAGTCCTTCGGACGGTCCTGGTGGGGGTGGTGGGCCGGGCCGCGCCGGACCGCGCCGGGGGCGTTCCAGTTCTGGCGCTTGCGGGCCCGGCGCCGGGCCGCCTCGGAGGACTCGAGCTGGTACGGGACGGACGTGACCATGACGCCCGGCGTGAACAGCAGGCGGCCCTTGAGGCGCAGTGCGCTCTGGTTGTGCAGCAGGTGCTCGTACCAGTGGCCCACCACGTACTCGGGGATGATCACCGAGACCGCGTCGCGCGGTGACTCCTTGCGCAGGCTCTTGACGTACTCGATGACCGGCCGCGTGATCTCGCGGTACGGCGAGTCCAGGACCTTGAGGGGTACGGCGATGCCGCGGCGCTCCCACTCCTCGCGCAGGGCCTTGGTCTCGGCCGGGTCGACGTTGACGCTGAGCGCCTCCAGGCTGTCGGAGCGCATCAGCTTGGCGTAGGCGAGGGCGCGCAGCGTGGGGCGGTGGATCTTGGAGATGAGGACCACCGAGTGGACGCGGGAGGGGCGCACCATGTCGTCGCTCTGGGCCTCCTCGGGGTCCTCGGGGGCCGCGATCTCCTCGGCGACGCGGTCGTAGTGCTTGCGGATCGCCGTCATCGTCGCGAAGAAGATGCACATGCCGAGCAGGGCGACCCAGGCGCCGTGGGTGAACTTCGTGGCCAGGACCACGACCAGCACGAGTCCGGTGAAGAAGGCGCCGAAGGTGTTGATCGCACGGGAGCGGATCATGTGGCGGCGCTTGGCCTGGTCGCGTTCACCGGCCAGGTTGCGGTTCCAGTGGCGGACCATGCCGATCTGGCTGAGCGTGAAGGACACGAAGACGCCGACGATGTAGAGCTGGATCAGCCGGGTCGAGTCGGCGCCGTAGACGACGACCAGGAGCATGGCGGCACCGGCGAGGAGCACGATGCCGTTGGAGAAGGCCAGGCGGTCGCCGCGGGTGTGCAGCTGGCGGGGCAGGTAGCGGTCCTGGGCGAGGATCGAGCCGAGCAGCGGGAAGCCGTTGTAGGCGGTGTTGGCCGCGAGGAAGAGGACCAGGGCGGTGGCGGCGGCCAGGACGACGAACAGGAAGCTGCCCTCGCCGAAGACCGCCTCGGCGACCTGGGAGATCACCGGGTGCTGGACGTAGTCCGCGCCGACGGCGACGCCGTTGTGGAAGAGGTCGGTGGCCGGGTTCTCGGACATGCGCACGTCGGTGGCGGAGGCGAGCGCGATGATGCCGCAGAACATGGTGACGGCGAGCAGGCCCATCATCGCGAGGGTGTTGCCCGCGTTCTTCGACTTGGGCTTGCGGAAGGCCGGGACGCCGTTGGAGATCGCCTCGACGCCGGTGAGGGCGGCGCAGCCGGAGGAGAAGGCGCGCAGCAGGAGGAAGATCAGGGCGAAGCCGGCCAGGCCGCCGTGCTCCGGTTTGATCTCGAAGTCCGCGGTCGGGGCGCGCATGCTGTCGCCCAGGACCAGACCGCGGAACGCGCCCCACACGATCATGATGAAGACGCCCGCGACGAACACGTACGTCGGGATCGCGAACAGGGTGCCCGACTCCCTGACCCCGCGCAGGTTCATCAGCGTCAGCAGCAGGATGACGGCGACGGCGCACAGGACCTTGTGCTCGACGACGAACGGGATCGCCGAGCCGAGGTTCTCGATGCCGGAGGAGATGGAGACCGCGACCGTCAGGACGTAGTCCACCAGCAGGGCGCTGGCCACGGTCAGACCGGCCTTCGGGCCCAGGTTGGTGGTGGCCACCTCGTAGTCGCCGCCGCCGCTCGGGTAGGCGTGCACGTTCTGCCGGTAGGAGGCGACCACGGTGAACATGAGGACGACGACCGCGACCGCGATCCAGGGGCTGAAGTGGTACGCCGACGCGCCCGCGATGGACAGGACGAGCAGCACCTCACCGGGGGCGTACGCCACTGAGGACAGCGGGTCGGACGCGAAGACGGGCAGGGCGATGCGCTTCGGCAGGAGCGTTTCCCCCAGCCGGTCGCTGCGCAGTGCGCGCCCGATGAGGATCCGCTTGGGCACGTCGGTCAGTTTGGACACAACAGAGGATCGTAAGGGCTCGAACGGGCGACCGCCCAACCGCCACCCCCGTACCGTCCTTCGCCCGCCCTCCGTCCGCTCTTCGCCCGCCCTCCGTCTGCTCTCCGGGTGAATTCCCGGGGCGGTGCGGCAGCGGATGGAGCGGGCGGCGGCGTTCGCATGGCTATATGACGAACACCGCCCGTCGCCCTGTGAGGGAGATCCCATGCATCTGTCCGCGGAGCTGATCGGCGGCGTGGTCACGCTCGTCGGTCTCGGCATCCTGGCCTTCGCCAGCGTGCGCAGCATCGGCCGGCGGGGATCGTCGGCGGAGGGCTGACGCGAGCGGCTCACACGGGCGGCTCAGGCGAGCGGCTCAGGCGCGCGGCTCAGGCGGGCGGCTCAGGCGAACGGGGAGTCGCGGCCCTCCAGCATCTCGTTCAGCGTGTGCTGGATGGTGTCCTTCACCTCGCCCGCGAGCTTCTCGACCACCAGCGGGTCCTCCGCGGCGTCCTCGGGGAAGACGTCCGTGTGGATCGGGGCGCCGAAGCGGATGGTCCACTTGGTCGGCATCGGGATCAGGCCGAGCACGCCGAGCAGCGGGAACGTCGGAGTGATCGGGAAGTACGGCAGCTTCAGCATCCGGGCCAGGGTCGGGGCCGAGCCGATCATGGGGTAGATCTCCTCGGCGCCGACGATCGAGCACGGCACGATCGGGCGCCGCGAGCGCAGCGCGACCGCGGCGAAGCCGCCCCGGCCGAAGCGCTGGAGCCGGTAGCGCTCCTCGAAGGGCTTGCCGAGCCCCTTGTACCCCTCCGGCATCACGCCGACCAGTTCGCCGGAGCCGAGCAGCCGCAGCGCGTTCTCGGGGCACGCCCGGACATGGCCCGCCTTGCGCGCGAGGTCGCGGACGACGGGGAGGTCGAAGGCCAGGTCGGCGGCGAGCAGCCGCAGCCTGCGGTGTGCGCCGTGGTGGTCGCGCAGGGCCACCTGGAGCATGAGGGCGTCCAGCGGCAGGGTGCCGGAGTGGTTGGCGACCAGGAGCGCTCCCCCGTCGGCGGGCACGTGCTCCAGGCCCTCCAGGTCGACCCGGAAGTACTTCTCGTACAGCAGCCGCAGGGCGGGGAGCAGGTAGTCGTCCGTCAGCTCCGGGTCGAAGCCGAAGTCGTCGACGGCGCCCTCGTCGGAGGTCAGCCGGGCGAACGCGTCCGCGCCGCCGGCCAGGACCTCGCGCAGCACCTCGGCGGTCAGGGACGCCTCGGCCTCTCCGAAGGGGATGTCTCCGGTCATGCGTGCCTCGTCTCGGATCTGTGGGTGGGGTCGGGTGTCGCGCCCGGTACGGCGGCCCGCCTCGCCCGGGGCGGGCCGCCGTACCCGTGCGACGGGTGTGCGGGTGGTGTCAGTACACGTAGGGGACGAACTTCGCCGTCCGTGCCGCGTACGCGTCGAACGCCTCGCCGTAGCGCTCGGCGAGGTACTTGTCGAGCATGGGGATGTTCAGGAAGACGAACATGCAGACCATGATCAAGGGGATGGCGAACGCCCACACCGTGCCGGTCACCAGCGCGAACCCGGAGAAGAGCACCGCGTCACCGAAGTAGTTGATGTGCATGGAGTGCTTGAACAGGCCCTCGGTGTAGAGCTTGCCCTTGTTCTCCGGGCGCTTCTTCCAGAGCTTGCGCTGGTACTCCGACCCCGTGTTCAGGTAGGAGCCGAGGAGGTACAGCACGACGCCCAGCCAGGTGAAGACGCTCACGCCGGCGTCGTTGGTGCCGCCGAAGTACGCCATCGTGCCGTGGATCACCAGGACCCAGACGCCGATGGTGGACGCCTCCGACCAGTCCATCTTCCGTTGCAGCATCACGAAGTTCGTGGCGATGAAGCGCAACAGGTAGAGCACCGACAACGCGGCCAGCAGGGCCCGGCGCAGGGTCGCCGCCTCGTCGAAGTCGGTGCCGAACCAGTCGGCCACGGTGTCCGCACCGCCGAAGAGGAACCACACCGCGCCGGCCACGGCGACGGTGTTGAAGGTCGTCACCAGCGTCTTGGGGCCGGTCGACGCGTCGTATCCGCCGTACATCTCTCACTCTCGCTCTCTCTTGTCCGTCCCCCGTCTTCGGGTCTACGGGCGCGCGGCGGCGTCCTCCCTGGGCTTCGTGCCGCGCCGTCCGCCGCCGGTTCCCCGGCCCGCGGCCGTGGCACGGGCCGGTGCCCCCTCCCGCCCGGCCTCGTCCGGTGCGGGCGCCGGTTCCCGGGCCGCTTCCCCGGCCGAGGTGGTCGTCGGCGCCGGTGCCGGCTCCCGTGCCGCGGCGGCGTCCGCGATCAGCTTGGCGCGCATCGAGACGTACTTGGCGTTCATCTCGTCGACGGGGATGAACTTGTTCACGCCGCCGGCGCTGATCTTGGGCTCCTGGTGTTCCATGATGCGCACGTCCTGGGGGTCCTGTACCCACTTCTCCATGTAGAGGGACGCCCACGGCAGCAGCCGGCGCAGCGGTTCGATCCGCAGGACCGGCTTGACCTGCTCGTACTCGTACCAGCGCAGGATGTGTTCCGTGTTCTCGTCGTCGATCGGGACCAGCCAGGAGGTGGTCTCGAACTGCTCGGTCTGCACGTGCACCATGCACGGGAAGGTGAACGTGATGACGTAGTGGGTGGTGTTGGCGGGGTCGTCCTCCTGGCAGTGGTCGAAGGAGTAGCGGATGGTCTGCCCCTCCGCCTCCGTCTCCACGTGGTGGTTGGTGATCCGGGTGGCGGCGAGGTAGCGCTCGCGGCCGTCGAGGCCGAGCTTGCTCGGCGTGCCGTACAGGAGCAGGTAGTCGATGTAGTTGAACCAGTGGTCCCGGTGCACGTAGGTCACGTGGTAGAACTCGAGCAGGCTCTCGATGTAACGGGTGTAGTGCACCGGGCGGGTCCAGCGCTTGGTGGCGTACAGCTTCTGGTTGTCCGTCACCTCGGGCGGCGCCTGGACCGGCGGCAGGTCCGCCGCGGGTCGCTCGTCGCCCCACCACATCCACACCAGTCCGAACTGTTCCCGGACCGGGTACGTGGCCACGCGCAGCGAGCCGGGGATGCGGGCCTGCGCGCCCATGGCGGGGATCACGCGGCAGGCGCCGTCGGCTCCGTAGCGGAAGCCGTGGTACGGGCACTCGATGGTGTTGCCCTTCATGCGGCCGTCGCCGAGGTTGGCGCCCTTGTGGGGGCAGCGGGCGCCCTGGCAGACGAGGTTGCCGTCGATGTCGCGCCAGAGCACGAGGTCCTGGCCCATGCGGCGCACACCGAGCGGCTTGTCGTTGCGCACCTCCTGCGTCTCGACGATGGGGTACCACTGATTGGGGATCATCGGGTCGTCTCCCGTCTGGGTGGGATTCCTTGAATCCGCCCCGTGCGGGGCGGCCGTGGTCTGCGTTGCGGTGGGGGCGGCGCTCAGTCGCCGGCGGCCGGGGCCTCGGCTCCGGGCGTGCTCCGCGGGTCGGTGTCGGCGCTCCCGCCCGCCTCGGCGTCCGCGTTCTCGACGACCTCGACCGTGCCCGCGTCGCCGTCGACGACGATCAGGTCGCCGGTGTGGATGCGCTGGGTGGCGTCCTTGGTGTTCACCACCGACGGCACGTGGAACTCGCGGGCCACGATGGAGCTGTGCGAGAGCATCGACCCGATGTCGGTGACGACGCCGCCCGCGATGGCGAACAGCGGCGTCCAGGAGGCGTCCGTGTACCGGGTCACGAGGATCTCCCCGGCCTCGAACTCGTCGGCCTGCCACACCAGGTCCTCGACGATGCGGGCGCGGCCCACGATGCGTCCGGGGCTGGCGGCCAGGCCCTCGAGCCGGGCGCCGTCGGCGGCGGGCCGGACCGAGGCGGTGATGTCGTGCACGCCGACGAAGGTCAACGGCGGTTCCGGCAGCCGCTTGTTGTGCTCGTGCAGCCGGCGGGCGGCGTCGACGCGGGCCCGGTCGAAGACCCGTACGGCGTCCTCGTCGCCGGCGAGGTAGCGGCGGACGTCCTCGAAGTCCAGGTGGGCGACCTCGTCCAGGGAGTGCAGGACACCGTCGGCGACCAGGCGCCGGCCGACCTCGTAGACCACGTTCCGCACCAGCCAGATGGACGTGATCATGGACATCCGGGTGGTCTCCCGCAGCTCGCTGCACAGGGCGTACAGGGAGATGACGGTGTCCAGGATCTGGCGCTTGGGCATCGGCAGCCGGTCCAGCACCTCGCGGGAGTCGTCGGACCAGGCACTGCTGCGCCGCAGGATGTCGTCGATGGAGAAGCCGTCGGCGACGTAGCGCCGGATCATCTGGAAGATGTACGAGGGGTCGTCGATCCACCGCGGGTGGGTGATCTCCATCTCCTGGTGGCCGCGGGTGCCGTTGGCGCGCAGGAAGGGCTCCATGTGCCGGTCCCAGAAGCGCTGTCCGGCGGGGTCCTCGCGCAGCAGCCGGGCGATGTCCTCCAGCGGCTCGTCCTTGATGATCCTCAGGACGGCCGGGTCGTTCTTGGCGGCCTGGGCGACCGCCCAGACCTCCTTCGCCGACTCGACGGTGCGCAGGCTGGACATGTCGGTCTTGACGCGGTTCTGGAGGCCGGTGCCGTCGCTGCCGAGCCAGCGGGCGCACAGCTCGGTGAGCAGGCCGTAGAACGCGAACGCGTTGATGTAGTACGGCATGTAGCCGACGTGCATGTCGTGGAACCAGGCGAGGTCGCGGTGGAGTTCGCCGTGCAGCTCGCGCCGGCTCATCCGGGTGAGGTCGAGGCCGCGGGCGCGGTCGAACTCGTAGAGCCGGGCGTCGACCATCTGCTGCGAGCGGGACTTCATCTGCGTCATCTCGCGGGCCGTGTGCTGGAGCCAGTGGAGGGCGGACCGCAGGTCCTCCATGCCGCCGGGGAAGGTGCCGAACGGGTTCTCGTAGGAGGCGAGGTCCACCTCCTCGCTGACGAAGCGGCTGGTGAAGTGGCGCTGGTCGCGGGTGGGCAGGCACTGGGCCAGCAGGTAGGAGCTGTAGGAGATGTTGAGGTAGACGTGCCCCTGGTAGAAGCCCATGTGCAGGTCGGCGTCGCCGGTGTCGCGCACGCCGAGGGCGCCGGCGCAGTCCGTGTGGACGTTGCGCTGGTAGTAGCGGGCGAAGCTGAGGCCGAGCGGGGACATCAGGCCGACGAAGATCTCCCCGATGTCCATGCGCGACCACAGGGTGCCGTTCAGGACCGGCTCCGGCTGCGGGGCGACGTAGGGGCTGAGCGCGCCGGACGGGGCGGCGGGGGCGACGGGGCGGGTGGTGATGGGCCGGGTCTGGAACAGGTGGAAGACGCCGTCGCGCACGCCCCACTCGATGTCCTGCTCGCTGCCGTAGAGGTCGCGGATGCGGACGGCGAGGGCGCCGAGTTCGCGCAGCTGGTCGTGGGTGAGGCAGGGGACGCTGCGGGACGCGGCGTCGACCTTCGTCATGCCGATGCGGCCGGGCTCCAGCGGCGCGCACTTGGTGACCTTGTAGCGCACCCGCTCCTCGACGACCTCCAGTTTCTCGTCGTCGACGACGAAGAAGTCGCTGGAGACCTGACCGGAGACCAGTCCTTCGCCCAGGCCCTGGCAGGCCTCCACGACGAGGCGGTGCGGGCGGGGGTTGACCGGGTCGACGGTGAACATCACGCCGCTGACGTCGGTGTGGATCATCTCCTGGACGACCACGGCGAGGGAGTCGGGCGCGTCGGTGTCCCGGTAGACGGTGGCGCGGTCGGACCACAGGGAGGCCCAGCAGCGCAGGACCGCGTCGAGGACGTCCTCGTCGCCGCAGACGTCGAGGACCGTGTCGTGCTGGCCGGCGAAGGACTGGGCCGCGGAGTCCTCCCGCAGTCCGGAGGAGCGCACCGCCACGCGGGGGCGGCCCATGCTGCCGTAGGCGTCGAGGACGGCGTCCGCGATCGGGGCGGGCATCCGGGTGCCCAGGATGCGCTCGCGCATCGTGCGGGGGTCGGCGCCCGGGGCCTCGGCGGCGATCCCGGTCTCCCGGAGGTAGGCGTCGAAGAGGGCGGTGGTCAGGCAGAACGCGGGCGGGACGGGCAGTCCGGCGGCGGAGAGCTCGGCGAGGCGGGTGCCCTTGCCGCCGAGTTCCCCGCGGTGGCCTCCGGCCGGGGCGCCCGCGCCCAGGGTGACGACACAGGCGGCGTGGCCGGTCTGGCCGGTCGGGCCGGTGACCGGGGTGCCGGTCTCCGTGGGGGTCGTCGAGTCGCTGACGTGCGTGTCCATGGCGGGTGTGTCTCCTCGGCGGTCAGGCGTGCGCGACGCGCTTGCTGGTGCCCGTGAAGGCGTGGAACTGCTCGCCCGGGACGATCCGGGTGGCCTCGACGTCGTCGAACCCGGCCTGGCGGAGCTGGTCCGCCAGCGCGTCGGCCTGCGGCAGCGGGCCGCCGAAGTCGGCGTAGGTGAACCAGAGGTTGAGCGCCTCGAGGCCGACGTTGCCGCCCTTGCAGGAGGTGGTGAGCAGCAGCCTGCCGCCGGGTGCCAGCAGGTCGTGGGCCCGGCGCAGGGCGTCGACGCGCTCGGCCTCGGGGAAGTAGTAGATGTTGTTGTGCAGGGTGACGAGGTCGAACTGGGGCTGCGCGTCGAGGGTGCGCAGGTCGGCCTGGCGGGTCTCGACCCGGTCGGTCAGCCCCCACTCGGCCATGTTCGCGGCGGCGCTGTCCGCCACGTCCTGCTGGAGGTCGACGGCGAGTGCCGACAGGCGGGGGTTGAGTCCGGCGGCGTAGCGGACGTAGGCGCCGCTGCCGCAGCCGACCTCCAGGAGCCGGACGGGCGCGTCCCGGTCCAGGGTTCGGGCGATGGCCTCCTCGACCAGCGGCTGGATCACCCGGGTGGAGCGGGCGATGACGAGGCCGTCCTGGTCGTCGAGGGAGAAGCGGCGGCCCTCGCGCAGCATGCGGGGCCCGTTGAGCAGGGCGGGCACGTGGAAGCGCAGGACCTCCTCCAGCGCGGCGGCGATGGCGTCGTTGCCGGGCTGGGCGAGCGCCTTGGCGGGCAGGCTGCGCAGCTTGTAGCAGCCCTCGCGCTTGGCGAGGTCGCCGAGGCGGATGCCCATGTCCAGCCACTCCTTGAGGCGCGGCAGGTCCTCGTCCGCGACGCCGAGCCGTTCCGCCAGCGACTCCAGGTCGCAGGGGCGTACGGCGAGGGCGGCGAGCACGCCCGAACTCGCCGCCGAGGCCAGGAAGGCGGCCCGGTACACCGGTTCCACGAAGCCCTTGGACAGGGCCAGGAGCAGCGGCATGTGCGGGTTGCCGAGCACCTTGGTCACGGTGCGCAGGTCGGTCAGCGGCGCCTCCACGCGGCTGCCGACGCTCTTGGCCAGGCTCAGAATGTCCATGTTGCTTCCCTTGTTGCCTTCCTGTGCGGGGTGGTGCCGAGGGCGTCGAGTTCGGTGCCCAGGTGGGCGAGCAGCCGGTCGCGGGACGGGCCGCCGTTCAGGAAGAAGTGGTTGCCCGGCAGGTGGCGCCGCAGGAACGAGCCGGTGGTGTGGGGCCGCCAGGCCTCGACCATCTCCGGCGTGGCGATCGGGTCCTCGGTGGCGGAGAACGCCGTCGTCGGGCAGTCCAGCGGCGGCCGGGGGTGCCAGCCGTAGCGCTCGCAGGCTTGCAGGTCGGCGCGGAGCACCGGGAGCCTGCGGTCGAAGTAGGCGGCGCCGAGGGTGTCCGCGTCGCCGAGTCCGCCCAGGTCCCGGATCACCTCGCGCAGCGCGGCGTCGGGCAGGGTGTGGTCGGCGCGGTCGCCGTACAGGTGCGGGGCCCGGCTGCCGGAGACGAACAGGTGCCGGGGCGGCGGCAGTCCGCGCCGGCGCAGCACGCAGGCCACCTCGTAGGCGAGCAGGGCGCCCATGCTGTGCCCGAACAGGGCGTAGTCGTGGGCCAGCCGGTGCTCGTCCAGGGCGTCCGCGACCGCTTCGGCGAGGGGTTCCATGGTGTCGTACGGGCGCTCGCGCAGGCGCAGTCCGCGGCCGGGCAGTTGTACGGGGACGACGGCGACGGTGTCGCCCAGGTGCTCCTGCCAGCCGCGGAACGCGGAGACCGTGCCCCCGGCGTAGGAGAAGCAGACCAGGCGCAGCGGTGCGGTCGCCGGGTCGGGCGGCCCGGCGGCCGGTGACGCGACGGGGCGGGGGAACCAGGCGGACCGCTGGGAGAGCAGGTCAGCGGGCGACATGGGCGCGCCCCTCGGCCGAGTCGAGCCAGGCGACGGTGCGCCGCATGCCCTCCTGGAAGTCCACCTCGCCCTTGAAGCCCAGCTCCTCCTGGGCGCGCCCGATCGGGTAGGACTGGTCGCGGTCGAAGAGGTGGACGGCGTGCCGGGTCAGCACGGGCCGGGAGTCGATGCGCAGGACGCTCCACAGCTTCTCGGAGACGGTGGCGACGGCGGTCGCGACGGGGGTGGGCAGGCTCAGCCGGGGGGCCTTCACGCCCAGGCCCTCGGCGAGCGCCTCGACGTACGCGCGCCAGGTGGTGTCGTGCGGGTCGCGCAGGTTGTAGGCGCGGCCCGCGGTGTGCTCGCCGGTCGCGGCGGCGATGATGCCGTCCACGGCGTTGGAGACGTAGAGCAGTCCGGCGGGCACCCGGCCGCCGCGGATGTAGACCATCTGCTTGCCCAGCAGCAGGTTCGCGATCTCGATCACGAAGTCCTTGCTGCCGGGGCCGTAGACGGAGACGGGGCGGACCACGGTGACCGGCAGGCCGGTGCGCTCCGCGGCGGCCCACACGGCGCGCTCGCCGAGCATCTTGCTGCGGTTGTAGGGCAGGCCGATGTCGCGCGGGGCGGTGGTCTCGTCGCAGGGCCGCTCGGGGTAGCCGTAGACGTCGGTGGTGCTGAGGTGGACCAGGCGCTCGACCGTCCCGGCCTCGTGGGCGGCGTCCACGAGGTTCTTGGCGCCGTCCACGTTGACCGCGCGGAACCGGTCCCAGGGGCCCCAGTCGGCCGACAGCCCGGCGCAGTTGTAGACGTGGCGGACTCCGCTGGTGGCGCGGCGCAGGCTGTCGGTGTCACCGAGGTCGCCGATGGTGACCTGGGCGGCGGCGCCGGCGAAGGCGGCGCGGTCGCTGGTGGAGCGCGCCAGGACGCGGACGCGGTGCCCGCGCTCGGCCAGGCGGTGCACCAGGTGACCGCCGATGAAGCCGCTGGCGCCGGTGACCAGGATGTCGGGGGCGGCGGCGGACGGGCTGTCTTGGCTGAGTGAGGACATGGATCACACCAGGAGGTCGAGGGAGTGTTCGAGGTCTGCTTCGCTGTGGTCCGCGTTGATGAAGAAGCGGAGCCGGCACTGGTCGCGCGGGACGGCGGGGTAGCCGATCGGCATGACGTTGACGCCGCGCTCAAGGAGCGAGTTGGAGAGCGCCATCGTCTTCTCCCAGTCGCCGGTGATCACGGGGATCACCGCGGAGAGGCGGGAGACGCCGACGTCGAGGCCGCGGGCGCGGGCGCCGGCCCGGAAGAACTCGGCCAGCTCCTGCACCCGTGCGACCCGCTCGGGCTCGTCCTGGACGACGCGCAGCGCCTCCAGCGCGGCGGCGGCGTTCGCCGGGGAGATGCCGGTGGAGAAGATGTGCAGCGGCGCGGTGAACTTGAGGTACTCGATGATCGGGCGGCGGGCCGCGATGTAGCCGCCGAGGCTGCCCAGCGCCTTGCTGAGGGTGCCCATCCACAGGTCGACGTCGGCCGGGTCGGTGCCGTAGTGCTCGCCCACGCCGCGCCCGGTGCGGCCCAGGACGCCGATGGAGTGCGCCTCGTCGATCATCAGCATGGCGCCGTGCCGCTTCTTGACCTCGATGAAGCGCGGCAGGTCGGGGATGTCGCCGTCCTGGCTGTAGGCACCCTCGATGACGACCAGCGCCCGGCGGTGCGAGGCCCGCGCGCCGGTCAGGATGCGGTCGAGCGCGGCCCAGTCGTTGTGCGGGAAGGACCGGCGCCGGGCGCCGGAGAGGATGCAGCCGCGCACGGTGCTGTCGTGGATCCAGGCGTCGTGCACGACCAGGTCCTCCGGGCCGAACAGGTGGCCGACGGTGGCGACGTTGGTGGCGTGGCCGCCGGAGAACACGATGGCCGCCTCGGCGCCGACGAACCCGGCGATCTCCGCCTCGAGTTCGTGGTGCAGCGGGGTCTCGCCGAACAGCAGCGGGGTGGCGGAGGCCGAGGTGCCGTAGCGGTCCACGGCGTCCTTGGCGGCCTGGCGCACCCGCGGGTGGTGGGAGAGGGCGAGGTAGTTGAAGGCGGCGAAGTTGACGACCTTGGTGCCGTCGACCGTGGCGAGCGCGGAGTTGAAGCCCTCGTGGGTGCGTCCGTAGGGGTTGGAGCCGCTGGACTCGGTCTGCCGGAGCCTGCCCTGGAGTTCGGCGTACTCCGCCCAGTCCTCGAAGGCGCGCTCCTGCCGCACGGGGGCGGCGGGCGCCGGGGCCGGGTCGGGGGCGGGGGCAGCCGGTACGAGAGCAGGGGCAGGGGCAGACGGTACGGCGGCGGGGGCCGCCTGGGCCGGGAACGCCTGCGGCGGGTACGGCTGCGGCGGATACGGCTGGGGGACGTAGTAGGCGTACGCGGGGGCGCCGTGCGGCGGGTAGCCGTACGGGTACGGGTACGGCACGCCGGGCTGCGGGACCGGGGCGGCGACGGCGTAGCCGTGGGGCGGGGCCGGGAAGGCGCCGTAGGGCCCGTACTGCGGTGCCGGGGCGGGCGGTACCGCCGCTGCGGCCGCGGGGTGGGCCGTCGGCGCACCCGCGTCGGTGCCGGCACCGACGGTGTGGACTCCGCCAGTGGGGGCGCCGACGGTGGGGGCGCCGTCGCGGTCGTCGCCGGCGGAGAGCCGGCCGATGATGTCCTGCACCGTGGGGTCCTCCGGCAAGTCCTGGAAGCTGTGGATGCGTTGGGGGTAGCGGGCGGTGAGCCGGCGGTGGAGGTCGGTCCGCATCAGCGAGTCGAACCCCAGGTCGAGACCCAGCCGGGCGTGCACCGGCAGATCGGCCACGGGGAAACCGCAGACGCGGGCGACGGTGTCGAGCACGGTGCGGGAGACCTCGCCCGCCGGGTCCGGCAGGGCCGTGCCCGTCGCCGTGGGCTGGGGCGGCATGGGATCGCCTTCCTGGTGGGGAGTGGGGGCCTGGAACCGGTAGGTCCGGCGCTCGAAGGGCGTGTGCGGCAGCGGAACCCGGGCGGGCGGGCGTTCGCCGTCCAGGGCGGACCAGTCCACGGTTCCGCCGGCGCAGTGGTGGGCGCCGAGCGACCGGAGCAGCGTGCGCCGGTCGGGGGCGCCGCGGCGCAGCGAGGGCAGCCACAGCGTCGGGCGCGCGTCGCCCGCCGGGGCGTCGGCGACGGCGGAGCGGCCGAGGTTCAGCAGGGTCGGGTGCGGGCCGATCTCGACGAAGGCGTCGCAGAACGGCCCGTCCTCCGTGTTCCGGTCGCGCAGGCGGGCGAAGCCCTCGGCGAAGCGCACGGTGCCGAGCAGGTGCCGGACCCAGTACTCCGCGTCCACCCGCTCCACCGGTTCACCCGTGGCGTCGGAGATCCAGGGGACGCGCGGGGCGTGGAACTCGACGGCGCGGGCGGCCTCGAGCAGCGGTTCGGCGGCGCCGGCCATCAGCGGTGAGTGGAAGGCGTGCGAGACGGCGAGCGGCCGTACGGTGACGCCCTCGCGCTCGAGGTCCCCGCGCAGCTCCGCGATCCGGTCCACCGGGCCGGAGAGCACCAGGTGCCGGGGCGCGTTGACGGCGGCGACGGCCACCCGGCCGTGACCGGCCGCGGCGCCCCGCACCGTGTCGGGGTCGCCGACGCAGGCGATCATCGCGCCCTCGCCGGGCTGTTCGTCCATGGCCCGTCCGCGGACGACGGCGAGCGTGAGGGCGTCCTCCAGGGAGAGGACGCCGGCGACGCACGCGGCGGCGAAGGCTCCGACGCTGTGCCCGAGCACGGCGGCCGGGCGCACTCCGCAGCTCTCCCACAGGTTGGCGAGGGCGACTTCGAGGGCGACCAGGGCGGGCTGGCAGTAGCGGGTGCGGGCCAGGTCCTCGGCGTGCCCCGGGTCGAAGAGCAGGTCGGTCACAGCGATCTCGCCCAGGCCGCGCAGCACCTCGTCGGCGCGCCGCAGGGTGCGGGCGAAGGCGGGGTGATTGTCGTACAGTTCGCGGCCCATGCCCGGGTACTGGGTGCCCTGGCCGCCGAAGAGGAAGGCGACGGTGGGTGCGCCGCCGTGCGCCGGTCCGCCGCGGGCCACGTCGGGGGCGGGCTCGTTCCGGGTCAGCGCGCCGAGGGCGGCGTCCAGTTCGGCCGGGGTTCCGGCGGTGAGGACGGCACGGTGGGGCAGGTGGGAGCGGCCCGTGTTGGCGGAGCGGCACAGTGCGGCGAGCGACGCGCCGGGGTGGGCCGCGAGGTGGGTGCGGTACCGGCCGGCCAGGGTGGTCAGGGCGGTCTCGGTGTGCGCGGACAGGGACAGGGCGTGCACCGCGCCGTCGGGGGCGCCGGACTGGTCGGCGGGCGCCGGGGGTTCGGGCGCGGACTCGACGATCACGTGGGCGTTGGTGCCGCCGAAGCCGAAGGAGCTGACGCCGGCGCGGACCGTGCCGTCGGCGGTCAGCGCGTGCCGGGCGGTGGGCACGGCCAGGCCCGAACCCGTCCAGTCAAGGTGCCGGTTGGGCGTGGTCAGGTGCAGCAGCGGCGGTACCTCCCGCTGCCGCACCACGAGCACCGCCTTGATCAGTCCGGCGATGCCGGCGGCCGCCTCCAGGTGGCCGATGCCGGTCTTGACGGAGCCGACCGGGCAGGGCGCGTCGGCGGGGCGGCCCCGGCCGTAGACGCCGGCCAGCGCCTCCCATTCGACGGGGTCGCCGAGGGCGGTGCCGGTGCCGTGCGCCTCGACGAAGTCGATCTGTCCGGGCTCGACACCGGCCCGCTCCAGCGCCCCGGCCATCACGGCACGCTGGGCGGTGGTGCGGGGCGCGGTCAGGCCGTTGGCGCGGCCGCCGTGGCCGAGCGCGGAGCCGGTGAGCACGGCGTGCACGCGGTCGCCGTCGGCCAGCGCGGCGGACAGCGGCTTGAGGCACACCAGGCCCGCGCCCTCGCCGCGCACGTAGCCGTCGGCGCCGTCGTCGAAGGTGCGGCAGCGTCCGCCGGGGCCGAGCATTCCGCCGCGGGCGAGCGCCGCCGAGAGCCCCGGCGTCAGCATCAGGTTGACGCCGCCCGCGAGGGCGAGGCCGCACTCGCCGTCCCGCAGGCTGCGCAGGGCGGTGTGGACGGCGGCGAGCGAGGAGGAGCAGGCGGTGTCGAGGGCGAGGCTCGGCCCGTGCAGGTCGAAGAAATAGGAGAGCCGGCCCGCCGCGACGGACTGGGCGTTGCCGGTGGCCGAGTGCATGTCGACGACGGCGGGGTGGGGCATCTGGAGGTCGGCGTAGTCGTGTCCGCTGACCCCGACGAAGACGCCGGTGTCGGAGCCCGCCAGGGAGGAGGGTGCGATGCCGGCGTCCTCCAGGGCCTGCCAGGCGACCTCCAGGAGCAGCCGCTGCTGGGGGTCCATGCGTACGGCCTCGCGGGCGGAGATGCCGAAGAAGCGGGCGTCGAAGTCGTAGACGTGGTCCAGGAACCCGCCCGGACGCCCGTCGGGCCCCGCGACGTCGGCCGCCCGGTCGGCGGGGGCCTCGCCGACGGCGTCCCGGCCGTCGCGCAGCAGCCGCCAGTAGCTGTCGGCGTCGGGGGCGCCGGGGAAGCGGCAGCCGATGCCGACCACGGCGACGGGCTCGTCGGCGGGGGTCCGGCGGGCGGGGCCGTGCGGGAGTGGGTGCGGGAGCGGGGTGCCGTCGGTGCCGGGGTGCGGGAGGTGGGTCCTGCCGCCGGTCGTCGCGTCGGCGGTGACGTGCGCCGCCAGGGACTCGACGGTCGGGTGGTCGTAGACGGTGGCCGGGGTGACGGGCGTGCCGAGCCAGTCGCCGAACCGGGCGGCGAGGGCCACGGCCTGCTTGGAGTCCAGGCCCAGTGAGGTGAAGGGCACCGTCGGGTCGATCACCGAGGGGCGCAGGCCCAGCCGGGCGGCGACGGCACGCCGCAGCCAGGTCGCGGCCTCGGTCCGGGTCCGCCCCGGCGCGGGGGCGGGTGCGGGCGCGGTGTCGGCGAGGGCCGTCCGGCACAGTGCGGTCAGGGCGTCGGCGCCGTCCGGCTCGGGGCCGGACAGGAGTGCGCCGACGTCGAGGGGGACGCCGAGCCCGTCCGCCAGCCGTTCCACGACGGTCAGCAGCCGCGGGTAGCGCGGGGTTCCCTCGGCGGCGTCGGAGGCGGCGAGGGCGTCGGCGACGAGGGCGGCCGTACGGTCCCGGGTGCCGGGGCCCGGGTCGTGCGGCCGGGTGCCGTCCGGTGGCGTGCCGTCCTGGACGACGCTCGCGGCCACCACGGGCAGTTCGAGGTCGAGCAGTTGCTGCCGGCAGGCGCTGCGCTGGATCTTGCCGCTGGTGGTGCGCGGCACCGAGGAGCGCCTGAGCAGCACGACGGTGTGCGGCGTCACCTGGTGCTCGTCGGCGATCGCGGTGCGCAGGCGGGCCAGCAGGGCGTACGGGTCCCCGGCGCCCGGCCCGCCGATCTCGTAGGCGAGCGCCAGCTGTTCGCCGTCCGCGGTGGGAATGCCGAACGCGGCCCCGTGCCCGGCACGCAGGCCCGCGCCGACGCGTTCGGCGGTCTGCTCCACGTCCTGCGGGTGGATGTTGCGGCCCTGGACGATGATCACGTCCTTGGTCCTGCCGATGACGAAGAGCTGGCCGTCGTGGCGGAACCCGAGGTCCCCGGTGCGCAGCCACGCGGTGTCGGGTCCGTCCTCGAGGCGGGTGCCGAAGACGTCCGCGCCGGCCTCGGGGCGCTTCCAGTAGCCGCGGGCGACGTTCGGTCCGGCCACCCGGATCTCGGCGACGGTGCCGTCGGGGACCCGGTGGCCGGTGGCGGCGTCGACCAGTGCGACCTCGACGTCGGCGACGGGGGCTCCGCAGCCGACGACGCGGGTGGTGCGTGCGCCGCCCGGTTCCGACCGGCGCGCGGTGCCCGCCTCCAGGGCCGCCGCGTCGAAGGACTCCACCACCGGCGCCTCGGCCGGTTCGACGCCGGTGACCATGAGGGTCGCCTCGGCGAGGCCGTAGCAGGGCAGCAGCGCGGTGCGGTCGAAGCCGGCCGGCGCGAAGTACTCGGCGAACCGGTCGAGGGTGTCGGGGCGGATCGGCTCGGCGCCGTTCAGGGCGAGGCGCCAGCGGCCGAGGTCCAGGCCGGCCCGCTGTTCGGGGGTGATCCGGCGCAGGCACTGCTCGAAGCCGAAGTTCGGCGCGACGCTGGTGGAGGCGCCGGTGCGGGAGAGGGTCTCCAGCCACAGCAGCGGGCGCCGCACGAAGGTCGCCGGGGCCATGAGGTGCGCGGGGAATCCGCCGTACACCGGGGTGAGGATGCCGCCGATGAGGCCCATGTCGTGGTACGGCGGCAGCCAGGACACCATGCCGGAGCCGGCGTCGTGGCCGAGCCTGAGGTGGATGGAGCGCAGGTTGCGCACCAGGTTGCCGTGCTCGACCATCACGCCCTTGGGCGCGGCGGTGGAACCGGAGGTGTACTGGAGGAAGGCCAGGGAGTCCGCCGTGCGGCCGGGATCCTGCCAGGGGGCGGTGGAGTCGCCGGTGTACAGGTCCTCGGTCACCAGCCAGCGCACGCCGTCGAGTTCGGTGCCGACGTGTCCGGTGCCGCGGGCGGCGACCGCCTCGCGGACCGTGCCGGTGGTGAGGGCGTGGGTCGCGCCGGAGTCGCGGGCGATGGCGGCGAGGCGGGGCGCCGTCTGCCCGAACCGGGCGTTGTCCGGCGGGTAGGCGGGGACGGCCACCGCGCCGGCGTACAGGCAGCCGAAGAACGCGGCGAGGTAGTCGAGGCCCGGCGGGTGCAGCAGCAGCACCGGGCCCTCCCCCACCCCGGCGCGCCGCAGGTGTGCGGCCACCTCGCGGGCGTGCAGGTCGAGTTCGCGGTAGGTCCAGGCGACGGAGGTGCCGTCGCCGTCGGTGAGGAAGCGGTGGGCGAGGGCGTCCGGGGTGTGCTCCGCCCGGTGCCGCAGCAGGGCGGTGACGGTCTCCGGTTCGGGTCCCTGCCAGTGCGCGCGTATCTGCTCCGCCGGCCCGTGACTCACGTTCTTCTCCATGGATCGCCGGGCCACTCAGCGGGCCGTTCCGAGCGGCGCCGCGGCGCGGGGGGCCGCGTCGACGCCGAGTCGGCGGTAGTCGGTCTTGCCGTTGGGGTTGCGGGGCATCCGGTCCAGGTGGACGGCGGCGTGCGGGACCATGTAGGTCGGCAGGTGCCGGGCGCAGTGCTGCTTGAGCTGCACCAGGCCGATCCGGTCGGCGCCCTCGCGCAGGGTGTAGTAGAGCCGCAGCCGGGCCCGGGGGCCGGAGCCGTCGACCAGGACGGCGGCGTCGGCGATGCCGGGGTGGCGCAGCGCCGCTGCCTCGATCTCGCCCAGCTCGATCCGGTAGCCGGAGAGCTTCACCATGCGGTCCTTGCGCCCGCGGTAGACGAGCCGGCCGTCCTCCTCGTAGCTGACCAGGTCGCCGGTGGGGTGCACGCCCCGGCAGTGGGCGGTGGAGACGGGGTCCTCGGCGCGCCGCCAGTAGCCGGGAGTCACGCACACGCCGGACACGTGGAGTTCGCCGAGGGCGCCGGGCTCGCGGACAGTGCGTCCGGCGTCGTCGACGACCGTGGTGCCGGCGCCGGGGATCGGCAGGCCGATCGGCACCGGGGTGGCCCGGTGCAGGTCCTCGGGGCGGACCCGGTGGTAGGTGCAGACGTTGGTCTCGGTGGGGCCGTAGAGGTTGTACAGGGGGGTGCCGGCGGGGAGCAGTTCGCTCAGCGCGCGCAGGTGCGGGACGGGGTAGACCTCGCCGGCGAAGAGGACGTACCGCAGGCTCGCGGCGTGCTCGGGGGTGAGAGCGGCGGAGGCGGTCAGCAGGTGCAGGACCGACGGGACGGAGTACCAGACGGTGACCCGGTGCCGGCGGATGCCCTCGGCCAGGGCGGTCACGTCCTTGGTCGCCGCGTCGGGGACGATCCACAGCGCGGCGCCGCAGGACAGCGCGGTGAACAGGTCGAAGGTGCTGAGGTCGAAGTTGAAGGAGGCGTGGCCCGCGAACACGTCGTCGGGGCCGACGTCCAGTTCGTCGCGGGCCCACGCCACGAAGTTGGCCAGTGAGCCGTGCGAGATCTGCACGCCCTTGGGCGTGCCGGTGGACCCGGAGGTGTAGAGGAGGGCGGCGAGGTCGCCGGGGGTGAGGGAGGGCAGCAGGGTGACACCGCCCGCGCGGCCCTTCTCCCAGCTCTCCCAGGGGGCGACCGGGGTGCCGCCCACGGTGTCGGGCAGCCGGTCGCCGACGGCCACGACCGTGGTGACGGAGGCCGGCAGGTCGTCGTCCCCTAGCAGGGCGGCGTGGTGCGCGTCGGTGAACAGGACGACGGGTTCGGCGTCCGCCAGGATGGTCCGCACCCTGCTCACCGGCTGGCCGCCGTCCAGGGGGACGTAGGCGCATCCGGCCTCCAGGGCGGCGACGATCGCCTCGGCGTAGCGCGGCTGCTTGTCCATCCAGACGGCGATCCGGTCGCCGACGCGCGCCCCGAGGCTGAGCAGGTGGGCGGCCACGGCCTCGACCCGGGCGGTGAACTCGCCGTACGTCAGGGGGTCGGAGCCGACGAAGGCGGGCCGGGCCGCGTGCTGCGTGGACGCGTCCTGGGGCAGGCGTATCACGGAGGGAGTGGTGGCGCTCATGGCGTGGGGCCCTTCTCCTTGACGTGCGTGGGTGGCTCGGGGCCCGGCCCGCCCGGCAGGGAGGGGGCCTGCCGGGCGGGGCCGGGCGGACGGGGGCCGGCGGACGGGGCGGACGGAGACGGCCGCTACGGGGTGGGCAGCACCCCGGTCTCGCGGGCGGCGTCGACGAAGATCTCGGCGGCCAGGTCCAGGTCCTGCGGGGTGTGTTCGCAGGTGACGCTGACCCGCAGCCGGGCGTCGCCGAGGGGCACGCCGGGGTAGACCACGGTCTGGCAGAACAGGCCGCGGGCGCGCACCGCCCGGCCCATCTCCATCGCGCGGCGTTCGTCGCCGATGACGATGGGCAGGATCGCGCTCTCGGAGTGCTCCAGGTCGAACCCGGCCTCCAGCAGCCGGCCGCGCAGCGTGCCGATGTTGGTCCACAGCCGCTTGAGGCGTTCCGGCTCGGCCTCGATGACGTCGATGGCGGCGATCAGCCCGGCGGCGACCCCGGCGGGGATGTTCGCGGCGAAGACGTAGGAGTTGGAGTAGTAGCGCAGGTACTCGACGACCTCCTCCTCGCCGACGACGAACCCGCCCATGCCGGCCAGGGTCTTGCTCATGGTGCCCAGTTCCAGGTCGACCTCGCCCTTGAGGCCGAAGTGCTCGGCGGTGCCGGAGCCGCGGACGCCGAGGACGCCGGTGGAGTGGGCGTCGTCGATCATGACGCGCGCGTCGTACTCCTTGGCCAGGCGGACGATCTCGGGCAGGTCGCACACGTCGCCGTGCATGCTGAAGACGCCGTCCGCGACGATCAGCCTGCCGCCGGTGCCCTGCTCGGCGCTGCGGCTGAGGATCCGCTCCAGGTCGGCCATGTCGTTGTGCCGGTAGATCTTGCGCACCGCGCCGGAGAGCCGGGCGCCGTCGACGATGCTCATGTGGTTGAGACGGTCGACGACGAGGGTGTCGTAGCTCTTGACGAGGGCCGAGATGGCGCCGAGGTTCGCGGAGTAGCCGCCGGGATAGACGATGCAGGCGGGCCGCTGCTTGAACGCCGCCAGCCGGCGCTCCAGTTCCTTGTGCAGCATGTTGGTGCCGCCGATGAACCGGGAGCCGGTGTGGGTGGCGCCGTAGGTGCGGGTGGCGTCGACGACGGCTTCGATCACGCCGGGGTGGTTGGCGAGGCCGAGGTAGTTGTTGGAGGCGAACATGAGGAACTCGCGCTTGCGGCCCTCCAGTTCGTCGAAGATGACGGCGCGGTTGCCGCACTTGGAGTGCAGCGGCATGCCGTACCAGTACAGGCGGTCCTTCTCGCGGGAGCGCAGGTAGCCGGCGAAGCTGCGGGTCTTGGCGAACAGGTCGGGGTCGCGCTGCTCGGTGAAGTCCTTCATCGAGCGGTGGTCCCAGTCGTCCGGGCCGGTTCCGGGTGCCGAGCCGGGGGCCCGCCGCGGCTCGGGCGTGTCCGTGCCCGCGCCGCCGGCCGCCTCCGCGCCCTGGGCCGTGTTCCGGACGGCCGGGGCGCAGGCGCGCAGTGCGTCGGCCAGGGCGCGCAGGGTCGTGGCGCCGGCGAGGTCCGGGGCCGGCCCGGTGAGGCCGAGCCGCTCGGTGGCCTCGGCGACGACGGAGGTCAGGACGACCGAGTCGACGCCCAGCTCGCCCTCCAGGTCGGCGTCGAGGGCGAGTTGGTTCCGCTGGTACTGGGTCTGCCGCATGGCGGCGGCGACCACGGCCTCGGTGACGGGGTCGGCGGCCCCGGCGTCGGTGGCGGCGGGGGCGGGTGCGCCGGATTCCGCGTCGGCGGCCAGCGCGGCGCGCACGGCGTCGACGAGTTCGCCGATGGTGGCCGGGCCGGCGGGCAGCTCGGCGGACAGGGCGAAGTGCTCGCGGACGGAGAGCAGGACGGACTCCATGATGACGGAGTCGATGCCGAGGTCGGCCTCGAAGTGGCTCTCCGGCCGGAGGTGACCGACGTCGTACAGGGTGCGGGCGGCGATGACCTCCACGACGCCGTCGTGGACCCGCGCGGTGTCCGGGTGGGTGCTCACGGGGTTCGTCATGCGGCGCCGCCCCCCGCGTTGTCCCGGAGCCGGTCGACCAGGGCGCAGATCGCGTTGACGGACCTGAAGTTCTGCGGGGTGACCTCCGGCAGGGGCACCGTGACGCGGAACTCGCCCTGCAAGTAGTGGACGAGGTCGAAGATGGCGGCGGAGTCGATGATGTTGAGCTCCGCGATGGGGGTGTCCGGCTCCAGGCCTTCGGCGTCGCCGCCCATCCAGGCGTCGGCGATGTAGTCGGTGATCAGTTTCCGAGGAGTCATGGTCGTCCTTGGTTCATCGGTCGTCTGCACGCGCTGGGACCGGACCCCGCTCCGGGGCCGGCCCGCCGCCCTCAGACCGGATCGATGGCGGGCCAGGTCAGGGCGGCGGCACCCCAGGTGAGTCCGCCGCCGAACGCGGTGAGCAGGACCCGGTCGCCGGGCCGGAAGGTGCCCCGGGCGTGCGCGTGGTCGAGCGCGAGGGGGATGGAGGCGGCCGCCGTGTTGCCCACCTCGGCGATGTTCCCGACGCTGCGCCCCCGGGGGATGCCGATCTCGTCGGCCAGTCGTGCGGTGATGCGGTGGTTGGCCTGGTGGCTGACCAGCCAGTCCACGTCCTCCACCCGCCAGCCGGCCCGGTCGAGCACGCTCGCCGCGCACTCCCCCATGCGCTGGACGGCGAGCCAGAAGACCCGCTTGCCCTCCATGGTGAAGTAGCGGTCGGCGGAGTCGGCCGGTGCCGCCTCGCCCGGCCGCGGCGGGCCGCCGGCCGGCACGGTGATCAGGTCCACGCCGGTGCCGTCGCTGCCCAGCCGCAGCGGGCCGAGGGCGCCGGTCTCGTCCGCCTCGCCGGCGCGCAGCACGACGGCGCCCGCGCCGTCGCCGAAGATCACCGAGGTGGACCGGTCCTCGGGGTTGAGGATGCGGGAGAACGTCTCCGCGCCCACGACGAGGACCCGTTCCGCGGCACCGGAGGCGATCAGACCGGACCCCGCGGCGAGCCCGTAGAGGAACCCGGAGCACACCGCGGCCACGTCGAACGCCGTGATCGGTCCGGCCCCCAGCCGGGCGGCCACCGTCGGCGCGGTCGCCGGGCAGGGCCGGTCCGGGGTGGTGGTGGCCACGATGACCGCGTCGACCTCGTCCGGGGTCAGGCGCGCGGACTTCAGCGCCCGCTCGGCGGCGCCCACCGCCAGGTCGGAGGTGTGGGTGCCGTCCTCGGCGACGTAGCGCTGCGCGATGCCCGTGCGGGCCCGGATC
The DNA here is from genome assembly GCF_045041415.1 of Streptomyces coelicoflavus. Lineage (NCBI taxonomy): Bacteria > Bacillati > Actinomycetota > Actinomycetes > Kitasatosporales > Streptomycetaceae > Streptomyces > Streptomyces coelicoflavus. The sequence goes on from NZ_CP108218.1 coordinate 2,006,233, forward strand.
CAGGCGTCCGAGGTGTCCATGGTCCGTTCCAGCTCGGCGTTGGTGACGCACCGGGACGGCAGACAGGAGCCGATGCCGGCCACCACGGACGCCCGGGTCACCGGACACCGCCCGCGGAGCGGCTCCGGTGTGCGGGCTGCCGGGACGTGCGGCGGCGGAGACGGGAAACCACGTGTGTGCTCCTCGCGTGATGGACGGTTTAGCGGCCGGCGGGTGCGGGGAGTTACTCGGGCACCCCGGCCGCCCCGAGTCTGGCCGGGACACCTGACCGGGCGCTGACGGCCGGCTGACCGCGGCTCCCGCCCGGCCGGCGCCCGCCGGGGGTCAGCGAGCCGTCAGCGGGCCGTCAGCGCGCCGCCCCAGACTTGCCGGAGCGTCGCATCGCCGCCGCACCCGCCCCCGCACCACCCCGTCGGCGGGCCGGGACGGCGTTCGGCGACCGATCCACCCAGGAAAGGCGGACCACACTGATGAGCACCACCTACGACAGGCTCGTTGATCTGCTGGTCGACGGTTTCGCGGTGGACCGCGCTGCGATCCGTCCGGACGTGACCTTCGAAGAGCTGGAGATGGACTCGCTGTTCCTCGTGGAACTGCTCCTCGTCATCCAGTCCGAGTTCGGTGTGAAGATCAGCGACGACGCCGCGGTCCCGACCGACACCATCGCCCACGCGGTGGCGCTGGTCGACAACGAGACGGCGGCCTCGGCGTCATGACCGACCGCTCCGTCGCCGTGACCGGGCTCGGTCTGGTGACCGCGGCCGGCCTGGGCACCGACGCCACCTGGGAAGGGGTGTTGCGCGGGGAGTCGGCGGGAGCCAAGGACGACCGGCTCGCCGGACTGCCCGTGGACATCGCCTGCGCGGTGCCGGGCCTGGTACCGGCGCGCCACGTGGACCGGCGCAGTGTCCTGATCCACGACCGCTTCGTGCAGCTGGCCATCGTGGCCGCCCGGGAGGCCGTGGCCGACGCCGGCCTCGATCCGCGGACCTGGGACGGCGCCCGGGTGGGTGTCGTCGTGGGCTGCGGCCTGGGCGGCGTGTCGACGTGGGAGACGCAGCACCGGCGGTTGCTGGAGCGCGGTCCCGAGGCGGTCTCCGCGCTGCTGGTGCCGATGCTGGTGCCCAACATGGCGGCCGGGCACCTCGCGATGGACCTGCGGGCCCTCGGCCCCAACCTGGTGACCGCGACCGCCTGTGCCTCGGGCGGCACCGCGCTCGGCACCGCGGCCCGGCTGCTTCAGGACGGGACGTGCGACATCGTCGTGGCCGGCGGCAGTGAGGCCGGCGTCAGCCCGCTCATGGTCACGGGCTTCGCGCAGATGGGCGCGCTGTCCCGCAGGACCGACGAACCGGCCGCGGCGTCCCGGCCCTTCGACGCGGACCGGGACGGCTTCGTGATCGGCGAGGGCAGCGGCATGCTCGTCCTGGAGCGGACCGCCGACGCCGAGGCGCGCGGGGCGACGGTCCGCGCCCGGCTCGTGGGCCACGGCGCGTCGGCCGACGCCCATCACGTCACCGCACCGGATCCCGAGGGCGCCGGCGCGCTGCGGGCGATGGAGGCGGCCCTCGCGCAGGCGGGCGCCGGCGGCCGCGACATCGACCACGTGAACGCGCACGGCACCTCGACCCCGCTCAACGACGCGGTGGAGGCCGCCGTGCTGGGCCGGCTGCTGGGCGACGGGGCGACCGTCACCTCGACCAAGGGTGTCCTCGGGCACACGCTGGGCGCCGCCGGTGCCATCGAGGCGGCGCTGACCGTGCTGTGCGTCGAACGGTCCACCGTCCCGCCGACGGCGAACCTGCGGCGGCAGGACCCCGCCGTCGAGCTGGACGTGGTCGCCGGCGCTCCGCGGGAGCAGAAGGTGGAGCTGGCGATGAGCAACTCCTTCGGCTTCGGCGGGCAGAACGCGGTCCTGGTCTTCGCCTCCCCGTGACGGCCGGGGCCATACTCCCCCGACCCGCAACCTCCGAACCCCGAACCCCTCACGCGTGTCCCGCCGTTCGGGACGCCCCTCGTCAACCTCCGGAAGAAGCTGTCCCGTGACCGGAAGAAACCTGATCCTCCAGCGCGTCGTCGGCGCCCTCTACATCCTCGCGGGGATAGGCAAGTTCTTCCCGCAACTGGAGTCGGTGGAAGGGCGCCTCGACGACGCCTCGGAAGCCAACGACGGAACCGTGATCTCCGGCCCCGTCGACTGGCTGGACCGGTACCCCACCGGCGTGATGTGGTTCGTCGCCGTCGCGATGGTCTCGGCCGGCCTCGCCCTGCTGTGGAACCGCCGGGGTCTCGTGATCGCCGCCCTCTACGGCCAGTTGCTGATGCTGGTGCTGTTCGTGGTGATCCTGGTGAGCAGTGTCCCCGAGATCCTGGTGATGGACGCCGCGTTCTTCGCCGCCGCGATCTACCTCCTGTACCGGTACCACACGTCGCCGGGCGCGGGATCCGCCGCCCCGGCGGGCTCGTCCCCGGAAGCCCGGTGATCCGGCGATGACCTTCTCCGTTCCCTCCGACGCGCTGGACGTCCTCGAGGACGAGGTCACGCGGGCGCTGCGCACCACCGACGACCGGAACCTCACCATTCTCGGCTACGGGGAGGTGACTCTGGTGCTGCGGCTGGAGACCGACGCGGGCGGGTTCGCGTGCAAGCGGCTGCCGGTCTTCCCGTCCCGGGAGCGGCTGGACCGGCACTCGGCGCTGGTCGACGACTACATCACGCGGCTGGACAAGGGCGGCGTCACGGTCGCCGAGACCCGCATGTGGCACCGGCCGCTGCCGGGTGGCAGGGCCGTCGCCTACTGCGTCCAGGAGGCGCTGCCCGAGGAGCGGCTGTGCTCGCGGCTGCTGCACACCTCCGGCGACGCGTGGTGCGAGGGGTTCTTCGAGCGGTTCCTGGACCGCGTCGAGGCGACCGTCACTCCCCGTCTGGGGCTCGACGGCCAGGCGTCCAACTGGATCGAGGTCGACGGCGAGCTGGTCTACCTCGACGTGACGACCCCGCTCATGCGCGACGAGCGCGAGCGTGAACTCCTCGACGTGCCGCTGTTCTTCACCTCCCTGCCGTGGCTGCTGCGGGACCTGGTGCGGCTGGCGATGACCAAGTCGATCTTCGACAAGTTCTACACGCCGCGCGGAGTGGTCCTCGACTTCCTCGGCAACCTGCACAAGGAGCGGCTGGAACGGCTGGTCCCCCGCTTCGTCGAGCAGGCCAACGCCCGCCTGGAACAGCCGCTGGACACCGGGGAGATCGCGGCCTACTACCGCGACGACGCGCGGATGTGGGAACTCATCCAGCGGCTGCGCAGGGCGGACCGCTTCGTCCACAACAAGGTTCTGCACCGCCCGTACCCCTTCCTGCTGCCCCGTCATGTCGCGCGGTGAGACCGCGGCGGTACCGGAGGCGGACGGCCTCGCCGGCCAGGTGGTGCTCGACGTGTCCCGTCCGCTGCGCGTCACGCACCTCACGCCGGCGTCACGGCGGCTCACCCTCGCCGTGGTGTCCATCGGCTGGCTGCGCGGGCAGGGTCCCGAGGCCCTCGCCGCGCTCCGGGAGCGGTATCTGACGCCGGCCGAGACGGAACAGGCGGCCTCGCTGCGCGCCCCTCGCCGGCGGCACGAGTGGCTGGCCGGCCGGCTCGCGCTCAAACACGCCGTCAGCGCCCACGGCCGACGGCACTGGGACGCGGCCCGGGAACCCCGCGCCGTCGAGGTGCGCACCGTGGTCGGGGGCATCCAGGCCGGCCGGCCGGTGGTGGACGCACCCGTGGAGGTGGGCCTGACGCACTCGGGGGACTTCGCGCTCGCCGTGTGCGGACCGCATGCGATCGGCGTCGACCTGGAGCACGACCGGCCGATGCCGCCGACCCTGGCCAGGGTGCTCGACCTGGAGTGCGACCCGCTGGCGCCGTCGCCGCACGCCCGGCGGCTGGCGGCCATGCCGGCGGCGTTGCGCTGGACGTGCAAGGAGGCCGTACTCAAGTACTACGGCTTCGGACTGCGGGTCGACGCCCGTGAGGTGGCGCTGACCGGGTGGCTGCCGGACGGCCGCTTCACCTGGCGGCCGGGGGGCGGGCTGCTGCGCCACGCCCCCACCGCCGAGACGCGGCGGCCGACGGGGTGGGCCGGCGCGGTCCACGGCCACCACCTGGCCCTCGTGGGGCGATGACCCCGGCCTTCGAAGAGGAGACGTCATGACGACCCGCAGGACGGACCGGACCGCCGCGCCGGTGTCCACGTTCACCCAGGCGCTCGAGGCGGCGGCGGAACCGGCGGCGCTGAGTCCCTCCTCGCACAACTGCCAGCCGTGGGGCCTCGGCCGGGCCACGACCGGGGCGGCGCGCCGGGCCGCGGCGGACCTGACCGGCGAGGACGCGGACGAGTACCTGGTCCTGGCCCTGGACCGCGGCCGGGAGCTGACGGCTCTGGCCGCGCACGCCGTCGAGATGGAGGTGAGCTGCGGCCTCTACTGGCGCATCCTGCTGCGCGGGCTGGCCGCCCAGGGCTGGACGACCACCGCGGTACGCGTCCTGGACGACGCGCCCTTCGGGGGCGGCGGCTCCCCGTTCGGTGCCGAGTGGCCGTCGGCGTGGACGCCGCTGTGCGTGGTGGCGCTGCGTCGCGGGGCGCCGGCCGGGGAACGGCTGGACGACCTCCGCGAGACCGCGCTCGCCCGCCGCACCCACCGTGGCCCCTACCGGCCGCAGCCGGTCCCGGCCGGGCTGCTGCGCGACCTGGCGGAAACCGACGCGGCGGAGGACGGAGCGGGCCCGGTCCACGTCCGGCACCTGACCGGGCCGCGGGACCTGCGTGCGTTCGCGGCGTTCGTCGCGCGGCACGCCGGGCGCGACTTCGGGCATCGCGCCGCCTGGCGGGAGACCCACTCCTTCCTGCGCCGGGACCTCGCGGACGCGGCCGCGCGGGGGGACGGGTTCACGCCGGAGCAGCTCTTCGGCCCGATGTCCCGGCCGCGCCGGGCCGTGATGCGCTGCGCGCTGGCGCCGGTCACCATGAACCTGCTGGGCAAGGTCGGCTACCACCGGGTGCTGGCCGCCGGGCTCGCCGACCTCGTGCGCCGCACTCCGGCCGTGGTGACCATGGGCTTCGCCGGGCGGACGCCCGGACGGGCGGACCTGCTCCGGGGCGGAGCCCGGCTGGCCGACTACTGGTGGCGGGCGACCCGGCACGGGCTGTCCCTCCACCCCGTCAGCATCGTCATCCAGCACGAGGACCTGCGCGCCCGGCTGGAGCGGGAACTGTCCCTGCCCGGCCGCACCTTCTTCGTGAGCCGGGTCGGTGTGGCCGGCGCTCCCGCGCCGCGCTCCCACCGGCGCGCCGACGCCGCGGGACATGTGGCGTTCTGAGCGGGACCGGCACGGGACCAGCAGCATTCACACCATTCCCGACAAGATCTTCATCAGGGTGAAACAGCTTCGTACCAGGCTCTCACCTGGCTATCGCAAGCCACTCTCCAAGTACGCACATGCGTGCTACGTTTGGCCACATGACGCATATCGGGGGAATGCCAAAGAAAGGCGTGCGCCACCGACCCGGCAACGCCGGGCCCGACCCGCGCCGCCCGTGCCATTCACATCCTTCCCGGCCGAAAGCTCACGTATGACAACCCGTGTCCTGGTGTGCTGCGACCGCGTCATCCTGGGCGAGGGAATGCGCGCATTGCTGGAGCGGCACCAGCTGAAGGTGCAGGTCGAGACCACCCTGCGCGGCTCGCTCGGCACCGCCACGGAGACCGGGCCCGACGTACTCATCGCCGTCGCGCCCCTGGTGACCGTGGACCACATCGACAAGCTCACGGAACTCGCCCGACTCGCCAAGACCATTCTGCTGACCAAACCGGAGAACACCCACCGCGCATTCGAGGCACTACGCGTGGGAGTACGCGCAGTATTGTCCGCGGAAACCTCGGTCGAAGAATTGGTGCACGTCATCAAAACCGTCACAGAAGTGAACGCCATTATCGCCCCCGAAGAGGCCCAGGAAGCCCTCACTCGCTATTGGCGGAGCAAGGCACCGAAGAATCTTCGTCCGGAGCTGACACCTCGGGAAACGGAAGTGCTCGTCTTATTGACCCAGGGAAAAACGAACACCGAGATGGCCGGCGCCCTGTCCGTCTCGGCCACCACGGTCAGGTCCCACGTGCACCGCGTCCTGCGCAAACTGGGTGCGGCGACCCGCGCACAGGCCGTCGCCATCGCCTATGAGTCGGGGCTCCTGGGCAGCTGCCCGGGTTACGGCTCCCCGTCCCGCTGAGAGCCCCGCGGGGCCGTACGGTTTCGTCACCTACGGCCCCGCGGTACTCCGTGCCGCGTTAGCGGACGGGTCGCGTCAGGGCAGTGCCCGGTAGCCGGGTTCCACGCGTTCGCCGCTCATCTCCTCGACCACCGAGGCCATCGTGTCGAATGCGTCGGCCAAACCCTGAAAGGCCTCCGATTTCATGTCTTGGGAGAATGCGTCCAGTGCGCTCACCGAGATGATCTCGAAGTAGTGGAATGGAGCGTCCCGTTCCGTGCTCACCCGGTGCACGCCGAAGGCGCGCACGCTGGGCAACCGGGGACAGGTCGCGTAGTCGGCGTCCCGGACCCAGGCCTCGAAGCGGGCCGGGTCCACTCCGTCGTGCAGACGAATGCGGTGGATGATGACGTCCATGTCTCGCAGCTCCCTGGCTGTGCGGTCAGCGGCGTGCCGCGGGACGCCGGCGTCCCAGGCCCAGCGCTCGCGCGACGTTGTTCTTCTGGATCTCATTGGTGCCGGAGAAGATCCGGGCGGGCAGCGCGTCCCGCAGCAGGGACTCGGCCTCCCCGTCCATCACTCCCAGCGCTCCTCTCAACTGGACGGCGTCCAGCCCGAGTTGCACGGCCGCCTCGCTGACCGCGATCTTCGCGAGGGCCGGTCCGATCTCGTCGGCCGTGCCGTCGGCCAGTGACCGCGCGGCGCGGTAGAGCAGCAGCCTGGCCCCCTCGTAGCGGCCCAGCATGTCGACGATGCGGTGGCTGACCGCCTGGAACTCCCCGATGGGCGTGCCGAACTGCTCCCGGTCCCGGGCGTGTTCCACCGTGGACTCCAGCACCCGGCGCATCGCTCCGAGGTAGGCCGCGAAGAGACAGGTGCGCTCCCACTTCATCGACCCGGTGAAGATGCTCGCCCCGGCGCCCTCCGCACCCAGCACCGCTCCGGCCGGGACGGGACAGTCGTCGAAGTGGACGTCGGCCGTCGGGGAACCGCGCAGCCCCACCTTGTCGTACGGCTGTCCGACCGTGAGCCCGGGGGTGGACGCCTCGACCAGGAAGGTGGTCAGCCCGAAGAAGCCGCCCCGCGGGTCGGTGGCGGCCTGCACCACGAACACGTCGGCCACCGGGGCGTTGGTGATGAAGCACTTGGCACCGTTGAGGACGTAGCCGCCGTCGACGGCGCGGGCGCGGGTGCGCAGATGCAGCGCGTCCGACCCGGCCTCCGGCTCGGTGATGGCGTGCGCGGCGATCCGCTCGCCGGAGCTGAGGGCCGGCAGCCACGCACCGCGCTGCTCCTCGGTGCCGAACTCGACGATCGGCATGACGGCGGCGAACAGGTGGGCGGCGACCGAGAAGGCGAAGCCGGTGTCCGTGCAGCCGTACCCGAGTGCCTCCATGGTGGCGGCCGCGGCCACCGCGTCCAGCCCGCTGCCGCCGAACTCGCCCGGCACGGTGGTGCCCACCAGGCCCTGTTTGCCGGCCAGCCGCCAGCGCCGCCGGAAGTCCTCGGCGTCGGCGAAGCGGCCGGGAGAGTCCAGCTCGCGCCGGGCGAACCGCACGACCATGTCGCGCATCTCCGCCGTCTCGGCGTCGAACCCGGCCTCGAAATCGAAGTTCATCGCGTTGCGTCCATGCCTTCCTCGATGAGCAGGTGGTAGTTGATGCCGCCGGTTCCGAACGCGCTCACCGCGGCGCGCCGCGGCCGGTCGTGCCCCGCGGGCCAGGGCAGGGCTTCGGTCGCCACCCGCGCCGGTACGGCGTCCAGGGCGAGGTCGGGGCTGAGTTCGCTCAGGTTGACGCTGGGCGGCAGGGTGGCCCGTCGCAACGCCTGGAGGGTGCGCAGCAGTCCCGCCGCGCCGGCCGCCGCGAAGGTGTGGCCGAGGAAGGACTTGGCGGACCCGATGTGCAGCGCCGCCCTGCGCCGGCCGGTGCCGTACACCTGTGCGGCGGCGGCGACCTCCACCCGGTCGCCCAGCCGGGTGCCGGTGCCGTGGGCCTCCAGGTAGTCCACCTCGTCCGGGCCGAAGTCCACTTGGTCGAAGGCCTGCCGCACGGCCTGCGTCTGGCCGTCGACGTCCGGGGCGATCAGCGACTTCGCGTCGTTGGAGGCGCCGACCGCGCGGAGCACACCGAACACCGGGTCGCCGTCGCGGCGGGCGTCCGCCAGGCGTTTGAGCAGGAACAGCGCGCAGCCGTCGCCCGGGGTGAAGCCGTCGGCCGCCGCGTCGAAGGGGGTGATCCTGCTGTGCGACAGCAGGCCCAGTGCGGAGCACAGCACCATGTCCCGTGCGTTGCAGGGCAGTTCGACTCCGCCGGCGACGGCGTAGTCGGCGGCGCCGGAGCGCAGCCGTCCCACGGCGACGTCGAGCGCCGCCAGCGAGGAGGCGCAGGCGGCCTCCACGGCCACCGGTACGGCGTCCAGGCGGTGTTCGTTGCCGATCAGGGCCGCGATGCCGCTGGCGACGCAGCCGTCCCAGGTGGTCGGCAGGTCTACCGGGCCGGGGTCCGTGAACCGGTCGCGCACCAGCTTGGTCAGCGCCTCGACCTCGTCCGACCCCAGTGCGCCGAGCGCGGCGAGGGAGCGGACGTCCGCCTCCAGGTCGTCGAGGCACAGGCCGGTGTGCAGCCGGCGTTCCCTGGACAGGCCCAGGTTGCTGCCGACGACGACGGTTCCGACGCCCCCGAGCGTGTGCGGCGGGCGCCCGTGGCGGGCGAACATCTCGGTCGCCACGTGGAGTCCGAGGCGCTGGGCCGCGTCCATCGCGGCGTACCGGTGCGGCGGGATGCGCAGCCCGGGGGGCGGCGCCGACGGCACCGGGACGGGTGCGCCCAGGTCGGTGTAGCTGCGGCCGCGGGCGAGCGCGCCCGGGGCGTGGTAGAGGTCGCGGTCGAACGACTCGGGCGGCAGCGGCCCGATCCGGTCCCGCCCGGAGAGCATGGTCCGCCAGAAGCCGTCCGCGTCGGGCGAGTCGGCGAAGCGCCCGCCGAAACCGACGATCGCGACGGGCTCCCCGGCACCGCGCCCCGACGACACCGCACCGTCGCGCTCCGGCGCACCGGCGTCACCGCGTCCGGACGAAGCGGCCCGGCCGCGTACGGGGGAGCCGACGCCGCCGCCCCCGGACGGACCGACGCCACCGCCACCGGGCAGACCCGCGCCACCGCCTACGGACGCGTCGGCCCCACCGCGCGCGACGGCTGCCCGGCCGGGTGCGGAAGGGTCAACGCCGCCACCTCCGGGCAGACCGACGCCACCGCCACCGGACACATCGGCGCCACCGCGCGCGACGGCTGCCCCCTCGGCCGGGTGACTCTCCCCGACCGAGCCGACCGGGACACCGGCCCGCGGGTCGACCGGGACACCGTCCGCCCAGCCGTCCCGGACACCGTCCGCCGAGCCGTCCCGCACACCGGCCGCCGAGCCGTCCCGGACACCGTGCCGCGAGCCGGCGGCCGGCTCCGGTGCCGCCGTGGCAGCCGGTACGTGCTCTTCGAGCAGCACGTGACAGACCGTTCCGGTCAGCGAGGCGCCCAGCACCGCCGCCCGCCGGGGCGTGCCGTCCGCGGACGGCCGCCACGGCTCCGCCGCGCGCGGCACGCGGAACGGGCTGCCGTCCGCCGGGCCGGTGTCGGTACCGGCGCCGGTACCGGCCCGTGCCGGGGGGACGGTGCGGTGGTGCAGGGCCAGGGCCGCCTTCGTGACACCGGCGAGCCCGGCGTTGGCGAAGGTGTGGCCGAGCCGGTCGCGCACGCTGCCGAGGGCGACCGAGTCGCGCGCCGCGCCGGTGTGGATCGCGGCGATCGCGTCCTGTTCGGCGCGCCCCACGGCGGCGGTGCCGTGCCCCGCGCACTCGACGAGGCCCACCGATCCCGGCGTGACGCCCGCCGTCCGGTGCGCGGCCTCGGCGGCCGCCCGGCGGTGCCCGGCCGACAGCGAGTAGCGGAAGGTGCCCGGCCGCGCCTCGTGCCGCAGCGCGCAGTCCAGTACCGACGCGTACACGCGGTCGCCGTCCCGCGTCGCGGTCGAACGGCGCTTGAGCAGCAGCGCCCCGAGCCCTTCGGCGAGTACGGGGCCGTCCCCCGCCTCGTCCGGCCCGGCCGCGATCCCCTTCGCCGCGAGCGCCCGCCGCGCGAAGCGGCCCTCGTCGCGTTGCCCGACCACGACCAGGGCGGCGTCGGTCAGCCCGGCGCGCAGGCTGTCCACGGCGTGCGCGAGGGCCCAGTACGAGGTGGCGTCCGCCGACTCGACGGCGAGGGTGCGTCCGCGCAGCTTGAAGGCGGACGCGATGCGCGCCGGGATCGTACTGGCCATCTCCCCCACCCGGTCGTGCGGTGAGGCACCGAGCCGGCGCGCCAGTACGTCGTTGAGTTCCCGCTCGGCGTCCCGCGGGTCGGTGCCGGTGTGCCGCCAGGAGCCTTCGGCGAGGGTCTCCGCCAGGTTCCGGGCGTAGCGGGCGCCGTCGACGCGCAGCGCGTTGGCGTACTGCCGGTCCAGTCCGAGGCAGGTGCCGACGACGACGTCCGTGCGGCCGGGGAGGCCGCCGGGGCCCGTGGCGTCGTCGAGGCACTGGCGGGCCGCCTCCACCATGAGCAGTTGCAGGCGGGCCATGGAGGCCGCCTGGGCCGGCGGGATGCCGAACCGTGCGACGTCGACCTCGATGTCACCGAGACCGGCCGGTGCCGGTCCCGCGCCGGTGTTGGACGGCGGCGCGTCGGCGACCAGCAGCCGCCACAGCTCCTCGAGGCCGCGGGCCCGGGGGTAGAGGGCGGACATTCCGACGATGGCGATCGGTTCCGCGGGGCCCGGTGCCGCCGGTGTCGCCGGCACCGTGTCCCTTTCGTTGGGTGCTTCCTTGTCTGACAACGTCTCGTTCCTGTTCACGAGGGCGTCGGCCGCGACCGGGGCCGTCAGGCGGTGAGCAGGCTGGTGCCCGCCGGGGAGTAGGGCTCCCGCCACAGCGCGGACGGCACCTTCAGGACGGGATCCTGCGCGAGGATCTCGGCGTGCCGCCGGCGCAGCAGCGCGCCCGGCTGGACGCCCAGCTCCTCGTCGAGCCGTTTCCTGGCCAGGTGGTACGACTCCAGGGCGTCGCCCTGGCGTCCGACCCGGTAGAGGGCGACCATCAGCAGCTCGCAGAACCGCTCGCGCAGCGGGTACTGCGCCACCAGCTGCTGGAGCATGGCGATCGCCTGGGCCTCTCCGCCGAGCAGGAGCATCGCGCTCACCAGGTCCTCCAGGGCCGTGAGCCGGCGTTCCTCGAACAGGGCCGCGGCACCCCGGCAGCGCCTGCCCTCTCCCGCGTCGATCAGGGCGGGGCCGCGCCACAGCCGCAGACCGGTCTCCAGCAGTTCGGCGGCGCGCGCGGGATCGGCGGGGAGCAGGGACGCGCCCTGGGAGGCGAGCCGCAGGAAACGGTTGCCGTCCACGCACCGCGGGTCGATCTCCAGGAGGTAGCCGCCGAGCACGGAGCGCAGGAAGCCGCCGGCCCGCTCGGGGCAGGCCCGCTCGTTGATCACTTTCCGGGCCCGCGCGGCGTGCGCCTGGAGGGCGTTGAGTACGTTGTCGGGCGGGGTCGTGCCCCAGAGTTCATCCACCAGATCCGCGAGCGACACGGCGCGGCCGGCGTCGACGGCGAGCGTCGCCACCAGCGTGCGGACCTTACCGGCCCGTATCCCGCCGCCGCTGTGCGGCGTGTTGATCGATACGGGACCCAATATGTTGATTTCCACACATCCCCCGAAGTTGTACAGGCTGTGTCCTCGGTCCGAGGGGTCGGCCGCGCGCCGCCGGACGGCCCGGTGGGGCCGGGTCGTCTCGCGTGCTCCCCGCACTCCCGTGAGCGGACGGGGTGCCGGGTCCGGGCCGTCCTGACCGGCCCCCGAAGGGCCGCCGCCCGGTTTTTGGCTGGCTCGCGGCCAGTTTTCGAACCGGGGTCCATCGTGGCAAGCCCTCCTCCACCCGTCATCCACCGAACGATCGGATTCCGGCCTCAACACACGCCCCGTGGAGGGGGGCGCCACCGTCAATGTGTTGAGGCGCGCCCGCGCTCCGGTTCAACGGAACTGAACGACGCGAACGAACCACCCCGGCGGGGTCCGGCGGCGGCGGACCGGCATGATGGTGGCCTGCGGCCCTCAGCGGGGCCGCAGGTGTTTGCCCGTCGAGCCGAAAGAGGAAGATGAACGGGATGTTCACCCCGGTAAGAGGGCTGAGAAGAAGAGTGGTGTGAGCCGTGCACATTGTCATCATGGGCTGCGGGCGGGTGGGCTCCGCGCTCGCCCAGACCCTGGAGCAGCAGGGGCACACGGTCGCCGTGATCGACCGGGACCCCACCGCCTTCCGACGCCTCGGTTCCTCGTTCGGCGGCCGGCGGGTCACCGGGATCGGCTTCGACCAGGACACCCTGCGTGAGGCGGGCGTGGAGGAGGCCGGTGCCTTCGCCGCCGTGTCCAGCGGGGACAACTCGAACATCATCGCCGCCCGCGTGGCGCGCGAGATGTTCGGCGTGGAGAACGTCGCCGCCCGCATCTACGACCCGCGCCGCGCCGAGGTCTACCAGCGCCTGGGCATCCCCACCGTGGCCACCGTCCGCTGGACGGCCGACCAGATGCTGCGCCGGCTGCTGCCCTCGGGTGCCGAGCCGCTGTGGCGCGACCCCACCGGCGGGGTCCAGCTGGCCGAGGTGCACACCTCCTCGGCCTGGGTCGGTCACAAGATCAGCCGGCTCCAGGAGGAGACGGGCGTGCGGGTGGCTTTCGTCACCCGGCTCGGGGAGGCGATCCTGCCCTCCTCGCAGACCGTCCTTCAGGAGGGCGACCTCGTGCACGTGATGATGCGCACCGACGAGGTCCACAAGGTCGAGGCGGCGTTCGCCAAGGGTCCCGAAGAGGAGGGCGGTCACTGATGAGGGTCGCCATTGCCGGAGCCGGCGCGGTCGGCCGTTCGATCGCGGGCGAGCTGCTGGAGAACGGCCACGAGGTCCTGCTCATCGACAAGGCGCCGACCGCCATCTCGGTCGAGCGCGTTCCGATGGCGGAGTGGCTGCTCGCCGACGCCTGCGAGATCACGTCCCTGGACGAGGCGGCGCTCCAGCGCTGCAACGTCGTCATCGCGGCGACGGGCGACGACAAGGTCAACCTGGTCGTGTCCCTGCTGGCCAAGACGGAGTACGGCGTTCCGCGCGTCGTCGCCCGGGTGAACAACCCGAAGAACGAGTGGCTGTTCAACGAGTCCTGGGGCGTGGACGTCGCCGTCTCCACCCCGCGGCTGATGTCGGCCCTGGTGGAGGAGGCGGTGAGCGTCGGCGACCTGGTCCGGCTGCTGCGCTTCAGTCACGGCGACGCCAACCTCGTCGAGCTGACGCTGCCGGAGGAGTCGGCCCTGGCCGGCACCCAGGTGGGCGACGTCCAGTGGCCCGAGGACACCTCGCTGGTGACGATCATCCGCGGCACCCGGGTGCTGACGCCGTCCCGGGAGGACTCCCTGGAGGCGGGCGACGAACTGCTCTTCGTGGCCGCGCAGGCCCGCGAGGAGCAGCTGGAGGACCTGCTGTCGGCCCGCAGGCGACCGGAGGGCACGGTCTGAGCGGGGCGGTACCACGCGCTACGGCGGTGGGGCGCCCGGAGTTGTCCGGGCGCCCCACCGCCGTAGCGGGTCGTCCTGCGCGTCAGGCCTTGCGGTGCCTGCCGCCGCGCGGGTCGGCCGGCTCCCCGTCTGCCCCGGTCGGCCCCGGGAGGGCTGCGTCGGCCTGCTGCTCGCGCCGTTCCCGCTCGGCCTTCTCCGCCTTCTCGGCCTCCTCCGCCGCCTCCATCTCCGCGAACACGTCGATGGGGGCCGGCGCCTTGGCCAGGAAGACCCAGGTCAGCCAGACGGCGAGCAGGAAGGGCGGGATCTTCAGGGTGACCAGGACCCAGCCGAGCTGCTCGGTGTCCGCCCACCAGTACAGCGGGAAGAGGATCGCGCTCTTGGCGAGCAGGATCAGGCCCCACGCGTAGCTGGCCTTGGTGTAGGCCTTCTTGCGGCCCGGGTTGCGGGTGCGCCAGGAGAGGTTCTCCTTGAAGACCGGGCCGAGGATCAGGCCGATCAGCGGCACCCCCGCCAGCGAGGTGACGATGTACGCCAGCGCCAGGCCGAGGGTGTAGAGCATGCCGGGCAGATAGAAGTTCTTGGCGTTGTCGGTCATCATCGCGAAGACCACGCCGAAGGCGACCCCGAAGACACCGCTGAAGGCGTGCTTGACGGTGTCCTTCATCGCCAGCCGGACCACGACCAGCACCACGGACACGGCCAGGGCCGCGATCGCCGACATGTGCAGGTCGTTGTTGAGCGTGAAGATGGTGACGAAGAGCAGGCCCGGCAGCACCGTCTCGACCATGCCGCGCACGCCGCCGAACGCCTCGAACAGCGCGGCCTCCGTCACCGCCCGGGCGTCGTCGGCCTCTGTCGTGTCTTCGGTCGGCTTGTCGAGCGACGTCACCGGCTACTCCCGTCCGAGGGGTCTCAGTTCGTATTTCGGGTTGAAGAGCACCCGGCGGCCGTGGCTCATGGAGATCCGGCCCGATGCGATGAGCTTGCGCCCCGGCTCTATGCCCACGATGGAGCGTCTGCCCAGCCACACCACGTCCAGGGCGGCGGACCCGTCGAACAGCTCGGCCTCCAGGGCCGGGACGCCCGCACGCGGTCGCAGGGTGACCGTGCGCAAGGTACCAGTTACCGACACGACCTGTCGGTCCTGGCAGTCTCCGATGCGCGTGCACCCGGCGGTGTCGGCGTCCTCGCGCAGTTCCTCCGACTCCAGGTCCTCCTGCGACGAGGAGAGCCGGTCGAACATGCGCCGGAACCGGCCCACCGGCTTGTCGGAACGCGGAGCAGCACTCATATCTGAAGCGTACCGGGGCCCGCCGACAGCCATGCACCCCTCTGGGGACGGGATGGCGAGACTCACGTGGCCCTCACGTCCCGTGCACTCCCCCTCACTTCTCGAAGCGGTACCCCATGCCCGGCTCGGTGATGAAGTGCCGCGGGTGCGCGGGGTCCGCCTCCAGCTTGCGGCGCAGCTGGGCCATGTAGACCCGCAGGTAGTTCGTCTCCGTCCCGTAGGAGGGCCCCCACACCTCCTGGAGCAGCTGCTTCTGGCTCACCAGGCGCCCGGTGTTGCGCACCAGCACCTCCAGCAGATGCCACTCGGTGGGCGTCAGGCGTACGTCCTTCCCGCCCCGGTGGACCTTCTTCGCGGCCAGGTCGACGGTGAACTCCGCGGTGTCCACGACGACCTCGTCCTCGCCGCCGGGGACGGGTTCGGCCCGGCGGACGGCGGCCCGCAGCCGGGCGAGCAGCTCGTCCATGCCGAAGGGCTTGGTGACGTAGTCGTCGGCGCCCGCGTCCAGCGCCTCGACCTTCTCGTCGGAGGAGTGCCGGGCGGACAGCACCAGGATCGGCACCCGGGTCCAGCCGCGCAGTCCCTTGATCACCTCGACGCCGTCCATGTCGGGCAGGCCCAGGTCGAGCACCACCACGTCGGGGTGGCGGGCGGCGGCGAGCTGGAGGGCGGTGGCACCGTCGTGGGCGGCGTCGACCTCGTAGTGGCGCGCCTTGAGGTTGATCACGAGGGCGCGCACGATCTGGGGTTCGTCGTCGATCACGAGGACGCGGGTCATCCGGCGGCCTGCCTTTCTGCGGTCGCGCTTCCTGCGGTCGCGCCTTGCGCGGTCGTGTTCGGCGCGGTCGCACGTTCTGCGGTCGTGGGCCGGGGGGCCGTCGTGGAGGAGCCGGCGGCTCCCACCGCGCGCAGGGTCAGGACCATGGTGAGTCCGCCGCCGGGGGTGTCCTCCGCGTTCAGGGTGCCGCCCATCGCCTCGGCGAAGCCCCGGGCCACGGCCAGGCCGAGTCCCACGCCGGCCCCGCGCGGGGCGTCGCCGTGGCGCTGGAAGGGCTCGAAGATGCGGTCCTTGGCCTCGTCCGGCACTCCCGGCCCCCGGTCGACGACGCGCACCTCGACGCGGTCGGCGAGGGCGCTGGCGGCGACCAGGACGCTCCGGTCGTCCGGACTGTACTTGACGGCGTTCTCCACCAGGTTGGCCAGCGCCCGCTCCAGGAGCCCGGCGTCCACGGCGACCATGGGCAGCGTCTCCGGGATGTCCAGCTCCGCGCTGCCCTCGGGGACCCCGCCGAGCGCCATCGGCGCCACCTCGTCCACGTCGATCTCGCGGATCAGCGGGGTGACGGTGCCCGTCTGGAGGCGGGACATGTCCAGCAGGTTGCCCACCAGGTGGTCGAGCCGGTCGGCGCCCTCCTCGATGCCCTCGAGGAGCGCCGCCCGGTCCTCCTCGGACCAGGCCACGTCGTCGGACCTGAGGCTGGTCACCGCCGCCTTGATCCCGGCCAGCGGGGTGCGCAGGTCGTGGCTGACGGCGGCCAGCAGCGCGGTGCGGATGCGGTTGCCCTCGGCCAGCGCGCGGGCCCGGTCGGCCTCCTCGCGCAGGCGGCGCCGGTCCAGGACGACGGCGGCCTGCACGGCGAAGGCGGCCAGCACCCGGCGGTCCTCGGCGGGCAGGACGCGGCCGGTCAGCGCGAGGGCCATGTGGTCGCCGACGGGCATGTCCACGTCCGCGTCCTCCGGGCGGTCGACCGGGGGCCCCGACCCGGCGCGCCCCGCGCAGGTCCAGGGCGCCACGTCGTCCTCCCGTTCCAGGAGGGCGGCCGACTCCATGCCGAAGGTCTCGCGCACCCGCTCCAGGAGCGTCTCCAGGCTGGTCTCGCCGCGCAGCACGTCCCCGGCGAGGAAGGACAGGATCTCCGACTCGGCGCGCAGCCGGGCGGCCTGGTGGGTGCGGCGGGCCGCGAGGTCGACGACCGAGGCCACGGAGAGCGCGACGCCCACGAATATGGCGAGCGCAAGCATGTTCCGCGGGTCGGCGATGGTGATCCGGTTGACGGGCGGCGTGAAGAACCAGTTCAGCAGCAGTGACCCGACCGCGGCCGAGGCCAGCGCCGGATACAGCCCGCCGAGCAGGGCGGCCGCCACGGTCAGCGCCAGGTAGAGCAGGACGTCGTTGGCGAGCCCGAGGTGGACGGTGCTGAGCAGCAGCGTCAGCAGCACGGGACCGCCCAGGCCCGCGAACCAGCCCCAGGCGATACGGGACCGGCCGAGCCGCGCACCCCGGGCCACCGGCAGTCCGCGCCCCTTGGCGACCTCCTCGTGGGTGACGATGTGGACGTCCAGGTCGGGACCGGACTCGCGGGCGACGGTGGCGCCGACGCCGGGTCCGAAGACGTACTGCCAGGCCTTGCGGCGCGAGGAGCCGAGGATGATCTGGGTGGCGTTGACACCGCGGGCGAAGTCGAGCAGGGCGGCCGGTATGTCCTCGCCGAGCACGTGGTGGAAGGTGCCGCCGAGGTCCTCCACCAGGGTGCGCTGCACCGCCAGCTCCTTCGGGGAGGCGGAGGTCAGCCCGTCGCTGCGGGCTATGTACACGGCCAGCACCTCGCCGCCGGCGCCCTTCTCGGCCAGGCGCGCGGCCCGGCGTATCAGCGTGCGGCCCTCGGGGCCGCCGGTCAGGCCGACCACGATGCGTTCGCGCGAGCCCCAGATCTTCGAGACGCGGTGCTCGCTGCGGTACTGCTGGAGGTACTCGTCGACCCGGTCCGCCACCCACAGCAGCGCCAGCTCGCGCAGGGCGGTGAGGTTGCCGGGGCGGAAGTAGTTGGACAGGGCGGCGTCGACCTTGTCCGGCTGGTAGATGTTGCCGTGGGCCATGCGCCGGCGCAGCGCCTGGGGCGACATGTCGACCAGTTCGATCTGGTCCGCGCGGCGCACCACCTCGTCCGGCACGGTCTCCCGCTGCCGTACGCCGGTGATCGACTCCACGACGTCGCCGAGGGACTCCAGGTGCTGGATGTTGACGGTCGAGACGACGTCGATCCCGGCGGCGAGGAGTTCCTCGACGTCCTGCCAGCGCTTGGCGTTGCGCACGCCCGGGACGTTGGTGTGGGCCAGCTCGTCCACCAGCGCCACCCGGGGGGCGCGGGCGAGGACCGCGTCCAGGTCCAGCTCGGTGAAGACCCCGCCCCGGTACTCGACCTCCCGGCGCGGTACCTGTTCCAGGCCGCGCAGCATCACCTCGGTGCGCGCCCTGCCGTGGTGCTCGACGAAGGCCACCACGCAGTCGGTGCCCCGTTCCACGCGCCGGTGGGCCTCGGACAGCATGGCGTACGTCTTGCCGACGCCCGGTGCCGCGCCGAGGTAGATCCGAAGCTTGCCGCGTCCCATGGCCTCATTGTCTTCCGGTCGGCGCCGAGTGCGCAGCGTCGACCCTACGACCCGCAATCGCGGCAAAAGGGGCGGGGATGCGGATGCCGGTCGTCCTTGACGGAACCCTGACGGCCGGCCGCCCCGGGCGGTGTCACCCCTCGGCGCTCTCCCCGTCCCGCAGCTCCAGCACCCGGTCGGCGAGGTCGAGCAGGGTGGCGTCGTGGGTGGCGACCAGGGCGGTGACCCGCTCGCTGCGTACGACGGCCCGCAGCAGCTCCATCACCGAGTGCCCGGTCTCGGCGTCCAGCTGGCCGGTGGGTTCGTCGGCGATCAGCAGCGCGGGGTTGTTGGCGAGGGCGCGGGCGATGGCGACCCGCTGCTGCTGGCCGCCGGACAGCTCACCCGGGCGCTGGGCGGCGTGGTCGGCGAGGCCGACGAGGGCGAGCAGCAGCTCGACGCGCTCCTCGCGTTCCCGGGGCGCGGCCCGGCGCAGGCGCATCGGGACGCCGACGTTCTCGGCGGCGGTGAGGATCGGGATGAGGCCGAAGGACTGGAAGACGAAGCCGACCCGGTCGCGGCGCAGGGCGAGCAGTCCGTCCTCGTCCAGCTCCGCGAGGTCCCGGCCGTCGACCTGGACCCGCCCGGCGTCGGGGGTGTCGAGGCCGCCGACGATGTTGAGCAGCGTGGTCTTCCCGGACCCCGACCGGCCCTTGAGGGCGACCAGCTCACCGCGCGGCACGTCGAAGGAG
Source organism: Streptomyces coelicoflavus (assembly GCF_045041415.1). Classification (NCBI taxonomy): domain Bacteria; kingdom Bacillati; phylum Actinomycetota; class Actinomycetes; order Kitasatosporales; family Streptomycetaceae; genus Streptomyces; species Streptomyces coelicoflavus. The sequence goes on from NZ_CP108218.1 coordinate 2,025,478, forward strand.
ACGCCGCGCAGGGCGTGCACGGCGGCGCTGTCGCGGCCGTACGACTTCCGCACGTCCGCGACGCGCACCATGGTCTCGGTGGCCACCTGGCTCATGTCGCGCCCTCCCCCGTCGTACGCCGTGAAACCGGGCGCCAGTATCACCGGCGCAGGCGGCGGGTTCAACGGCCGGGACCGGATCGCCCGGGCCCGTACGAGCACACGTCCGCCCCGACGCCGACGGCCGCGCCCCTTCGAGGGCGCGGCCGCGTCGTGGCTCGCGTACGGCGGAAAGCCGTACCAAGTCTTTGCTTAGCGCACCTCGGTGATCTCCGGTCCGCGCTGGAGCTGGCCCATGCCGCCGGCGAAGCGGGAGCCCTCCTCCTGCTGGACACCCTCGGGGACCATCTGCGCGTCGTTCGGCAGCTTCAGGACGATGGGGTCCCGGGGGGCCATCGGGCCGTCACCGCGGACGACGACCGTGTCCCGGAAGATCTGCTCCAGCAGACCGGCGGCCTGCGGCTGCACCGCGCCCTGGCCCGAGATCACACCGCGCAGGAACCAGCGGGGCCCGTCCACACCGACGAACCGCACGACCTGGAAGCCGCCCGTGCCGTCCGGCAGCTGCACCGGGACCTGGGCCCGCAGCTCCCAGCCCAGCGGACCCTCGACCTCGTCGATGATGCCGCCCTGCTGGGTGATGCCGGAGCCGATCTCCTCGCGCACCTCGCCCCAGATGCCCTCGCGCTTGGGGGCGGCGAAACCCTGGAGCTGGATGGCGCTGTCGCGCAGGACGACGGTCGCGGCGACGATCGCGTCGCCCGCGACCTCCACCCGCAGTTCCATGCCGTCGACCCCGGGGATGAACAGGCCGCCGAGGTCGACCCGGCCCTCGCCCGGGTCGCGGACCTCGGTGCTGTCCCAGGGCCCGTCGGGGCGCGGCTCGGGCTCGAGCCGCACGCGTTCGCGCTCTTCGTCCGCCTCGGTGTCGACGCTGTCGACGACCTGCTCGGTCTCGCCGGCCGCGTCCTCGGCGGCGTCGTTCTTCTTGCGACGTCCGAACACGTCACTGTCCTTCCCGGTCGGATACGACCGAAGCGTATCGATTCCCACCCGTCGGGCCGCCTTCGGCGACCTGACCGCTTGTGCCGCTTGCAGGGTCCAATCCGGCGTGGCCGCCGGTGGATCCGAAGCCCCCCTCGGCCCGCGCCGAGCCGGGAAGCTCCGCGACCTGACGGAAGCGGACCCTCTCGACCTGCTGGACGACCAGTTGGGCAATCCGGTCGAAGCGCTCGAACCGCACGCTTTCGCGCGGGTCGAGATTCACCACGATCACCTTGATCTCCCCACGGTACCCGGCATCAATCGTCCCCGGGGCATTCACGAGGGCGACACCGCAGCGGGCGGCCAGTCCGGAACGTGGGTGCACGAAGGCCGCGTACCCCTCGGGGAGCGCCACAGACACGCCCGTGGGCAGAACGGCGCGTTCGCCGGGCGCCAGCTCGCAGTCGGCGGTCGTGCGCAGGTCGGCGCCCGCGTCTCCGGGCTGCGCGTATTCCGGGAGCGGCACGTCGGGATCGACGCGGCGGATCAGCACCTCGAGCCCCGCGCCGCTCACGGGTTCACCTCGAAGGCGCGGGCGCGGCGGAGCTGGTCGGGGTCGTCCATGGCGGCGCGGATCTCCTCCTCGCGGCCGTTCTGGACGAAGTGCTCGACCTTGACCTCGATGAAGAGGGCGTCGGCGCGGACGGCCACCGGGCCGTCGGGCCCGCCGATCCGGCCGGTGGCGGTGGAGTAGATCTTGCGGCCGGCCACCGCGGTCACCTCGGCCTCGAGGTACAGCGTCGTGTCGACGGGCACCGGCCGCCGGAAGTCGGTCTCGAGCCGTCCGGTCACCGCGATCGTGCGCAGCAGCCAGTTCAGCGAGCCCAGCGTCTCGTCCAGGGCGGTGGCCAGCACACCGCCGTGGGCCAGGCCGGGGGCGCCCTGGTGGGCGGGGCGGACGACGAACTCGGCAGTGATCGACACGCCTTCGCCCGCCCGCGCCTGGAGGTGCAGTCCGTGGGGCTGGTCGCCGCCGCAGCCGAAGCACTGGCCGTAGTGGGCGCCGAGCAGCTCGCCGGGGGCGGGCGCGTCGGGGTGCCGTACGGGTTTCACGGCGTCGGCGGGGGGCTGAAGACCTGGGGAAGTACCACTCACAGGCGCAGACCTTACCCGTGCGTCGGCCGAACACCGACCCCGTGCCAAGCTTGGTTCATGCAGCTCTCCACGGCTCCGTACGAAGAACGCCTCACCGCGCCCCGCTCCTGGTGGCTGGTCTCCTTCCTGGTGGGGCTGGCGTTCGCGCTGATCCTCCTGCCCTTCGGCACGCTGCCGATGCTGGGCGGCCTGGCGGGCGGCACGGCGGTGGCGGCGGTGGCGGCCAGTTCGTACGGCGCGGTCCGCATCCGGGTCGTGGGGGACTCGCTGATCGCGGGCGAGGCGCGGGTGCCGGTCTCGGCGCTGGGCGAGGCGGAGATCCTCGATCCGGAGGAGGCCCGCGCCTGGCGCACGTACAAGGCCGACGCCCGGGCGTTCCTGCTGCTGCGCGCCTACATCCCGCGGGCGGTACGGGTGCTGGTCACGGACCCGGAGGACCCGACTCCGTACCTGTACCTGTCGACGCGCGAGCCGGAGCGGCTGATCGAGGCCCTGACGGCGGCGAAGGCGGCCGCCGCGTAGCGCCTGTCCGGCGGTCAGGACCGGGGCCGGGCGCGGCACCGCGGGGGCGCCGGAGCGGTTCGGTCCGTACGGCCCGCAGGGCGGTCGAAGGGTGTTGGCGCGGGCGGTGGGGCGACGGGGCCCCGGTGCGCGGCATCCCGTGCGGCCGGTCTCGTCGCTCGTCCCGGGCGGACGGGCGGGCGGCAGCGGTCAGTGCCCGTCTTTGCCGAAGTTTTCCCCGCGGCCGGTCCGGCCGGTTCCGATCCCCTTGGCGATCTCGCCCATGTCCAGGGCGTCCTGCGGCCGTTCCAGCGCCGGGAGGTCCTCCAGGGCGCTCCAGGCGACCTGGTGCCTGCGCAGGTCGGTGCGGATTCTCGCGGCCAGCTTTCTGGTGTCGCGGCGGTTCATGACGGCGCCCACGGCCGCGCCCACCATGAAGGGCATCAGGTTCGGCAGGTCGCGCACCATCCGCTTCATGATCTGCTGGCGCAGCTGGCGCTTCATGTGGCTGTTCATCGCCGAGCCGAGGGTCGACGGCTTGGACACGTCGACGCCGCGTTCGTCGGACCAGGAGTTCAGGTACGCGGTGCTGCGCTGGGCGAGGCCGCCCGGCGGGCGTACGCCGTAGACCTCGTGGAGTTCGGCGATCAGCTTGAGCTCGATCGCCGCGACGCCGGTGATCTCGGCGGCGAGTTCGGTGGGCATCGCGGGCGGTACGGGCAGCATCGCCGCCGCTCCGATGCCCGCTCCCACGGTGGCCGTGCCCTTGGCCGCGCCGGCCACCAGCCGGTCGGCGAGCTCTTCGGGGCCGAGGCCGGGGAACTGCCCGCGCAGCGTCGCCAGGTCCCGGACGGGCACGCGGGGCGCCAGGTCGATGATCCGGTCGGCGAGGTGCCCCAGGGCCGCTCTGGCGCGGGCGCCGCCGTTGCGCACGCCCTGTCCGGCCTTCTCCCGGAACGCCGCTGCCCGGCGCCGGGCAGCGGGTGCCGGAGGCTGCGTGGTCGCCGGGAGGTCACTCCGGTCGGCCACTGGCTCGAGCGGGGCCTTACCTGTATCGGTCGGGCCCCGCTCGTCGTCACGCGCGCTGTAGGGACCGTCGGACGGCCCTTGGTCCGCTCCTCGTCGGGAGAAACGGCGCTTCCAGGGAGGGGTCGAGCCGGTGGTCACGGCCGACCCCGCCTCAGTCGCAGTCGCGGCAGATGGGCTGGCCGTTCTTCTCCCGGGCCAGCTGGCTGCGGTGGTGCACCAGGAAGCAGCTCATGCAGGTGAACTCGTCCTGCTGCTTCGGCAGTACACGGACGGCCAGTTCCTCGTTCGAGAGGTCGGCGCCGGGAAGTTCGAGGCCTTCCGCGGCCTCGAACTCGTCGACGTCGACGGCCGAGGCGGACTTGTCGTTCCGCCTCGCCTTCAGCTCTTCGAGGCTGTCCGAGTCGACGTCGTCGTCGGTCTTGCGTGGAGTGTCGTAATCGGTTGCCATGGTCGCTCTCCCCCTCTGGGTGTCTGCGGTGTCTTCAGCGCACGTAACGCGTGAGAGGCCGGACTTGTGCCCGACCCGAGGCGGAGATTTTGCCTCACATCAAGGTCTGTTACTCAATCGACACCCAACCGGCCCTCTCTCGAGTGATCGGCTTGGATGGCGATGGGGACCGTACACGGTCCGAATGCCGCACTTCAAAGGCGTCTCACCGTGTACTTCCCGTGATCCGGACCCCTGAAAACCGGGATTTTCCCGGCTTTCCGACAGGGTGCATGATCACGGAGAGTAGACGGCGGGAAAGTCTTCGTTGTGATCGATCACACACGCGACTCCTGGGCCGGTGGCCTGGAAATTCCGCTCAAAGCGAACATCCTCGGGTCTCGGTGAGATGTCGGGGTCATGATCTCAGACGGGCAGCGTCACGCGCATCACGAGCCCTCCGCCCTCACGCGGCTGGGCGTAGATGTGCCCGCCGTGCGCCCGGGCCACGGACCGCGCGATGGACAGCCCGAGCCCGACGCCCTTGTCGCTGCCCGTCCGCTCGGTGCGCAGCCGCCGGAACGGCTCGAAGAGGTTGTCCACCTCGTACGCCGGTACGACCGGGCCCGTGTTGGTGACCACCAGGACCGCCTGTCCGCCCTCCACGGCCGTGGTGACCTCCACCCAGCCCTGTTGGGCCACGTTGTAGCGCACGGCGTTCTGGACGAGGTTCAGGGCGATCCGCTCCAGCAGGACGCCGTTGCCCTGGACCACCGCGGCCTCGCGGGTGCCGCGCAGCTCCACGCCCTTGGTGTCGGCCTCGGCGTGCACCTGGTCGATGGCCTGGCCGGCCACCTCGGCGAGGTCCACCGGTTTGCGCTCGACGATCTGGTTGTCGCTGCGGGCGAGCAGCAGCAGGCCCTCGACCAGCTGCTCGCTGCGTTCGTTGGTCGCCAGCAGCGTCTTGCCGAGCTGCTGGAGCTCCACCGGTGCGCCCGGGTCGGACAGGTGCACCTCCAGGAGGGTGCGGTTGATCGCCAGCGGCGTGCGCAGCTCGTGGGAGGCATTGCCCACGAAGCGCTGCTGGGCGGTGAAGGCCCGCTGGAGCCGCTCCAGCATGTCGTCGAAGGTGTCGGCCAGCTCCTTCAGCTCGTCGTCCGGGCCGTCCAGCTCGATCCGGCGGGAGAGGTCGGAACCCGCCACCGCGCGCGCGGTGCGGGTGATCCGGCCCAGCGGGGACAGGACGCGCCCGGCCATGGCGTAGCCGAAGGCGAAGGCGATCACGGCGAGGCCGAGCAGCGCCAGCAGGGAGCGGCTGAGCAGGTTGTCCAGGGCGACCTTGCGCTGGTGGTCCATGCAGTCGCTGATGGCCGCGTTGAAGTCGGACAGCGAGAGGCCGCCGTTGTCGACGACCGGGCAGGTGCTGCTGGAGACCTTGAGGTCGGTGAAGTCGACGATCTTGTACAGCGGTTCGTTGCCGGTGCGCACCGCCTGGGCGGCGAGCAGGTAGATGATCGACAGCAGCAGGATGCCGGCGATCAGGAACATGCCGCCGTACAGCAGCGTGAGCCTTATCCGGATGGTGGGGCGCAGCCACGGCAGCGGTGTGGCCGAGCGCGGGTCCCACGTGGGCTTGGGGGGCGCCCCGGGGGGCGCGGGTGTCGTCGCCACGGCCGGTCAGATCCGGTATCCGGAGCCGGGGACGGTGACGATGACGGGCGGCTCGCCCAGCTTGCGGCGCAGGGTCATGACGGTCACGCGCACGACGTTGGTGAACGGGTCGGTGTTCTCGTCCCAGGCCTTCTCGAGCAACTGCTCGGCGGAGACCACGGCGCCCTCGCTGCGCATCAGGACCTCGAGCACGGCGAACTCCTTCGGGGCGAGCTGCACCTCCTTGCCGTCGCGGAAGACCTCGCGGCGATTCGGGTCGAGCTTGATCCCGGCGCGCTCGAGGACGGGCGGCAGGGGCACGCTGGTGCGCCGGCCCAGGGCGCGCACGCGGGCGATCAGCTCGCTGAACGCGAAGGGCTTGGGCAGGTAGTCGTCGGCGCCGATCTCCAGGCCCTCGACCCGGTCGCTGACGTCGCCGGAGGCCGTGAGCATGAGCACGCGCGTGGGCATGCCCAGCTCGACGATCCTGCGGCACACGTCGTCGCCGTGCACGAGGGGGAGGTCACGGTCGAGGACGACCACGTCGTAGTCGTTGACGCCGATGCGCTCCAGGGCGGCCGCACCGTCGTACACGACGTCGACGGCCATGGCCTCCCGGCGCAGTCCGGTGGCCACCGCATCGGCGAGCAGCTGCTCGTCCTCGACGACGAGTACGCGCACGTCGCTTGTCCTTCCTGTGTCCACCCGCGTAGCGCTTCTCGGACGCACGAGGGCAGGGGGCTGGTGGGTGTGTTGCCTCCATCCTGCCCTTTTCGGCCATAAGTCGGCTGTAAGACGGGTGAGGGGCCGGTGCCGGAGCCGGTGGCGAAGAAGCATGCGGAAAGACCGCGGAAGCGGGAATGCGAGATTTTCTCGCGCGGTTGAGGTTTCCGCGAAGGGGAGCCGGGGGAGGACGGCTTTACACCCCGCGATCACGCTCTGCCTGTACCGCGTTACCGCGCGGTACGCCGCGGTCCGCTTCCGCAGAGCGGGCGTGGGTGTCCGGCACCGTCGCCGCCCGGTGGGGCTGCGCTGGGCACTCCACCGGAGACGTGATCGTCCCTTCCGACCGGCACACCCCCGTGCCAACGACCCACGACCCAGGACGAGGGGGCGCAGCATGGACGCTTTCACCGCAGGACTTCTGCAGCGCATAAAGACGACCGAGTCCGACCTCTCCCGGGCCCGCGACGAGGGCGACGAGTTCCTTGTCGAGGTGGAGCTGGGCGAGCTCGACGATCTGCGCCGTCTCGCTGCCGAGCACGGTGTGGAGGTCAGCGCGACCAACGCCTGATCGGCCCGCGAAGGACGAGGCCCCGGCGAGTTCCAGCGCCGGGGCCTCGTCGTGCGCGGTGCTCGTGCGCGGTGCCGTCCGGCGGCCGGGCAGGAGGCGGTCGCCGGGCCCCGCCGGGGTTGTCGCCACCGGCCACGCCGCCGACGGAACGCCACTCCCCCGCGCCGAGGGTCCCACCTCGCGCCGCACCACTCGGCCCGGCAGGCTGCACACGGCCGGGGAGGCCGGGCCCGAGGCGCCGGAGGGCCGCGCCCCCGGCACTCCCCCGCGCCGGCCGGCACCCGGCTTCCGCCCGGCCGCCGGAGGCCTACGCGCCGAAGTCCGTCAGGAGGCTCTGGAGCGGCTCGAAGACGGCCGGAGTGGCGGCGATGGTCAGATCGGCGCCGGGACGCTCACCGGGGCGTCCACCCGTCACCGCGCCCGCCTCCCGGGCGATCAGGTCGCCCGCCGCGAGGTCCCAGGGATGCAGTCCGCGCTCGTAGTAGCCGTCGAGGCGTCCCGCGGCCACGTCGCACAGGTCGATCGCGGCCGAGCCGCCGCGCCGGATGTCCCGCACCAGCGGAATGAGCCGCCGCGCGATCTCGGCCTGCTCCGCGCGGACGTCGGCGACGTAGTTGAAACCGGTGGAGACCAGCGCCTGGTCCAGCGGGGCCGCGGACCGGCAGGCGAGCCTGCGTTCGCCCTCCCAGGCACCCGTGGCCCAGGCGCCGCCGCCCAGCAGCGCGTGGTACGTCTCGCCCCGCATCGGGGCAACGACCACACCGGCCACCCGCTCGCCGTCCTGCTCGGCGGCGATGGAGACCGCCCAGGTGGGGAGCCCGTAGAGGTAGTTCACCGTGCCGTCGAGCGGGTCGATGACCCAGCGGACACCGCTGGTGCCCTCCGTGGCGGAGCCCTCCTCGCCGAGGAAGCCGTCGTCGGGGCGGCGGTCGGCGATCAGCCCGGTGATCAGCTTCTCCGCGGCGATGTCCATCTCGGTCACGACGTCGATCGGGCTGGACTTGGTGGCGGCGACCGCGAGGTCGGCCGGGCGGCCGTCCCGCAGCAGCTCGCCCGCGCGGTGGGCCGCCTCCTGGGCGATCTTCAGCAGGTCGGCATGGAGCGGGTCGGGCGTCACGTCGGTCACGGGGCTCCTCAGGCGTAGGGACTGTCGGCACCGGCCGCCGCGGGCCGGGGGGCACGGGCGGGACAGCAGCCGACCGGGCACAGGTTGTGGCTCGCCCCGAGCGTGCCGAGGGCGCAGGGCGTGACCTCCTGCCCGCGCTCGTCGCCCGCCCGCTCCAGGACGAGGTCGCGGACGGCGGCCGCGAAACGGGGGTCGGCGCCCACGGTGGCCGAGCGGCGCACCGGCAGCCCCAGCTCACCGGCCTTGGCGGTGGCCTCCGTGTCGAGGTCGTACAGGACCTCCATGTGGTCGGAGACGAACCCGATGGGCGCCATGACCACGGCGGGGACACCGGCCGCGTGCCGCTCCTCCAGGTGGTCGCAGATGTCGGGTTCCAGCCACGGGATGTGCGGCGCACCCGAGCGCGACTGGTACACGAGCTGCCAGGGGTGGTCGACGCCGGTGCGCTCGCGGACCGCGTCGGCGATCAGCCGCGCCACGTCCAGGTGCTGGCGCACGTACGCCCCGCCGTCGCCGTGCTCCTCGACCGGTCCGGAGGTGTCGGCGGCGGAAGTCGGGATCGAGTGGGTGCAGAACGCGATCTGCGCGCCCTCCCGGACCTCCTCGGGCAGCTCGGCGAGGGAGCGGACGACCCCGTCGACCATGGGCTCGACGAAGCCGGGGTGGTTGAAGTAGTGCCGGAGCTTGTCGATCTCCGGCAGCTCCAGGCCCTCGGCCTCCAGGGCCGCCAGCGCGTCCGCGAGGTTCTCGCGGTACTGGCGGCAGCCCGAGTACGAGGCGTACGCGCTGGTGGCGAGCACCAGGATGCGGCGGCGGCCGTCGCGGACCATCTCGCGCAGGGTGTCCGTCAGGTACGGCGCCCAGTTGCGGTTGCCCCAGTAGACCGGCAGGTCCAGACCGTGCTCGGCGAAGTCCTTGCGCAGGACGTCCAGCAGGGCGCGGTTCTGGTCGTTGATGGGGCTGACCCCGCCGAAGAGGAAGTAGTGCTGGCCGACTTCCTTGAGGCGTTCCTTGGGGATGCCGCGCCCCCGCGTCACGTTCTCCAGGAACGGGACCACGTCGTCCGGGCCCTCCGGGCCGCCGAACGAGAGCAGGAGCAGGGCGTCGTAGGGGCTGGCATCGAGCACGTCTGGCATGCCCCGATCCTGCCACCCGGCACTGACAGCGGGGAAACGGTGGGGTACCGACCGTGCGTGTCACCAGGTCCGAGGGGGTGGCTTCGGGCGCGGCGCCGAGTAAGCTGTATCGACTGCGTTCGCACCTTACGAAGCCGTCGCCCTGCCGTCACTGAGCCGCTTCGGAGACCTCGTTGGCCAGTCCCTACCGCGCCCTGTTCGCCCTCCCCGGCACCAAGGGCTTCTCCGCCGCGGGCTTCCTCGGCCGGATGCCGCTGTCGATGATGGGCATCGGCGTGGTGACGATGATCTCCCAGCTGACCGGGCGGTACGGACTGGCCGGCGCCCTGTCGGCCACCATCGCGCTCGCCGCCGCCGTGGCCGGCCCGCAGGTCTCGCGTCTGGTGGACCGGTACGGGCAGCGCCGGGTGCTGCGCCCGGCGACCCTGGTGTCACTGGCCGCGGCGGCGCTCCTGCTGCTCGCCGCGCACTACGGGTGGCCGGACTGGGTGCTGTTCGTGGCCTGCGTGGGCATCGGCTGCGTGCCGAGCCTCGGCGCGATGGTCCGGGCCCGCTGGGCGGCCCTGTACCGGGGCACGCCGCAGCTGCACACCGCGTACTCCTTCGAGTCCGTGGTGGACGAGGTCTGCTTCATCTTCGGCCCGATCGTCTCCATCGGCCTGTCCACGGCCTGGTTCCCGGAGGCCGGGCCGCTGCTCGCCGCCTGCTTCCTGGCGACGGGTGTCTTCTGGCTGACCTCGCAGCGCGCCACCGAGCCGGAACCGCACCCGCGCGAGCACACGGGCGGCGGCACCGCACTGCGCTCCCGGGGCCTCCAGGTGCTGGTCGGCACCTTCGCGGCCACGGGGACGATCTTCGGGGCCATCGACGTGGTCACCGTGGCGTTCGCCGAGGAGGAGGGGCACAAGGCCGCCGCCAGCCTCGTCCTCGCCCTCTACGCGGCGGGATCGTGCACGGCGGCCATGATTTTCGGGCTGCTGCGCTTCGCCGGGCCGCCGGAGCGCCGCTGGCTCCTGGGCGTGTGTGCGATGGCCGTGAGTATGATCCCCCTCCTACTGGTCGGAAACTTGCCGTTTCTGGCCGCGGCGCTGTTCGTTGCGGGTCTGTCCATCGCTCCCACGATGATCACGACCATGTCCCTCATCGAAGAGCACGTGCCGCGCACGCAGCTCACCGAGGGCATGACCTGGGTGAGTACCGGACTCGCGGTGGGGGTCGCGCTCGGCTCCTCCGCGGGCGGCTGGGTGATCGACGCCTCCGGGGCGCGTGCCGGGTACGGGGTTCCGGCGGTGGCCGGGGCCGTCGCGGTCGCGGTCGGTTTCCTCGGGTACCGCCGGCTCAAGCGGCCGGCACCGCGTCGGGGAGGGACCGTTGAGCAGCACACGCACGGCGAGCGGCAGGACGAACGGCCGGAACGGCACATGGCGTAACTGGGGCGGCAACGTCTCGGCGCGCCCCGCGCGGGAGGCCGCTCCCGCCTCCGTCGACGAACTGGCCGCCGCCGTTCGCAGGGCGGCCGAGGACGGGCTGCGGGTCAAGGCGGTCGGCACCGGGCACTCGTTCACGTCGATAGCCGCGACGGACGGCATGTTGATCCGCCCTCAACTGTTGACGGGCATCCGCGGCATCGACCGCAACGCGATGACGGTCACGGTCGAGGCCGGCACCCCGCTCAAGAGGCTCAACATGGCGCTCGCGCGTGAGGGCCTGTCGCTGACCAACATGGGCGACATCATGGAGCAGACCGTCGCGGGGGCCACCAGCACCGGCACCCACGGCACGGGCCGCGACTCCGCCTCGATCGCCGTGCAGATCCGGGCGCTGGAGCTGGTCACGGCGGACGGCTCGGTGCTGACCTGCTCCGCGGACGAGAACCCCGAGGTGTTCGCCGCGGCGCGGATCGGCCTCGGCGCGCTGGGCGTCGTCACCGCGATCACCTTCGCCGTGGAGCCGGTCTTCCTGCTCACGGCCCGCGAGGAACCGATGCCGTTCGACCGGGTCCTGTCCGACTTCGACGAACTGTGGTCGGAGAACGAGCACTTCGAGTTCTACTGGTTCCCGCACACCGGCAGCACCAACACCAAGCGCAACAACCGCAGCGCCGGTCCGGAGCGGCCGGTGGGGCGGTTCCAGGGCTGGCTGGACGACGAGTTCCTCTCCAACGGCGTCTTCCAGGCGGCGAACTGGGTCGGCCGCGCGGCACCCGCCGCCGTCCCGGCGATCGCCCGGATCTCCAGCAGGGCACTCTCCGCGCGGACGTACACGGACACTCCCTACAAGGTCTTCACATCACCCCGCCGGGTGCGGTTCGTGGAGATGGAGTACGCCGTTCCGCGCGAGGCCGTCGTCGGGGTGCTGCGCGAACTGAGGACGATGGTGGACCGTTCGCGGCTGCGGATCAGCTTCCCGGTCGAGGTGCGCACGGCCCCGGCCGACGACATCACGCTGTCCACCGCCTCGGGGCGCGACAGCGCGTACATCGCCGTCCACATGTTCCGGGGCACGCCCTATCAGGCGTACTTCACCGCCGCCGAGCGGATCTTCACGGCGCACGAGGGGCGGCCGCACTGGGGCAAGATCCACACCCGGGACGCCGAGTACTTCTCCCGGGTGTACCCGCGCTTCGGCGAGTTCACGGCGCTGCGGGACCGTCTCGACCCGGAACGTCTGTTCCTGAACGACTACTTGCGCCGGGTTCTGGGGCCGTAGCCGAGGCACCCGGGTCGGGGACACCGGTGCCGCCGGTGCCCTCGTCGCCGGTGGCGTCCGGGGTGGGCGCCGGGCTGGACGCCGTGCCGCCGTCCTCCGTACCGCCGCCCTCCGTACCGCCGCCCTCCGGGCTCCCGGAAGGGGTGGCGGCGGGGGTGTCGCCGCCGGAACCGGAGCCCTTCGAGTCGCCCGATTCCTCCGCGTCGCCCGGGACACCGGAATCACCCGGGTCCCGGCCGTCCTGCGCGTCCTCGGAGTCGCCGGAGCCGTCCGACTCCCCGGAATCCGGCGCGGACTCGTGGTGTCCGGTGAAGGCGCTGCCCACGGTGGTGCTGCGGCCGCCGCTCAGGTTCTGGCCGGAGGCGACCTCGTACGCGGTGATCCCGGCCATGGTGACGCCGAAGACGAGGGCCGCCGCGATCAGCGGGCGCCGCCAGCCCCTGGTCCGCGCGCGGTAGACGGTCCCCTCGGTGAAATCCCCCGGGGCCGGGGCCGAGACCGGTCCCGCGGCGGAAACCGGCCCCGCATCCGGCACCGCCGCCGAAACCGACACGGTCCGCCCACCGATCCGCACGGCGGTGACGGTGCGCTTCACCCGGATCTGCTCCCCGGTGCGCCGGAAGAAGTGCTGGAGCACCGAGCCCCCGCAGGTGGCGACGACACTGATCAGGCCGGCGCCGGCGATCGTGCCGTAGACGCCGAAGGAGGAGGCGAGTTTGGCGGCCACCACCGCGGCCAGGGCGCTGCCGGCGACCTGGGGCACGCTCAGGTCGATCCGCCTGGGCTCCCCCTTCGAACTCACGTCGGCCTCCGCGTCATCGGACCTTTCACGCATCCTCGGACCTTGCCTTCCTTTCCGGCACGGGAGCGATCAACTGCACGAGAAAGGGACGTGCGACCGAAACCATTAGTTCCGTTTCTGGTGATTGCGTGAAGTACGCCACGTCCAAGATCACGGAAACCGCACCGGAGACGGCCGGGCACCACCTCTTGCGAGAAGTCGGGCGGCGCGCCAATCCACGCACGTGGTCCGAATGGAGTACTGTTGCGAGCCCTGGAGCCGGTCTCCCGACAGGGGGTCCGGCACCTCGAAGGACCGCCGGGAGGGGGCTACTTGCACAGGGTGACCGAGTTGGTCACTTAGCGTTGCGAACAAGTAACCGTGCCATAACGGCGATCCAGGGCCCGTGCCCGACACGCCGGGCAACTCGGCAAGGTTGTGGCAGGCTGCACCCGGGCAGGTCACACTCGACAGAGCGGAAGCAGCGACGCACGTGACGTCGGCAGGCACCACCCGGGAGGTCCCCATGCCCGAACTGCGTGTCGTGGCCGTCTCGAATGACGGCACACGGCTGGTGCTGAAGGCTGCGGACAGCACGGAGTACACGCTTCCGATCGATGAGCGGCTCCGGGCCGCCGTGCGCGGCGACCGTCCCCGCCTCGGCCAGATCGAGATCGAGGTGGAGAGCCATCTCCGCCCCCGCGACATCCAGGCACGTATACGAGCCGGCGCGACCGCCGAAGAGGTCGCCCAGATGGCCGGCATCCCCGTCGACCGCGTACGGCGCTTCGAGGGCCCCGTGCTCGCCGAGCGTGCCTTCATGGCCGAGCGGGCCCGCAAGACCCCCGTCCGCCGCCCCGGCGAGAACTCCGGACCGCCCCTCGGCGAGGCCGTCCAGGAGCGACTGCTGCTGCGCGGCGCGGACAAGGACACCGTCCAGTGGGACTCCTGGCGTCGGGACGACGGCACCTGGGAGGTCCTGCTGGTCTACCTGGTCGCGGGCGAACCGCACTCGGCGAGCTGGACGTACGACCCGCCCCGGCGGCTCGTCCAGGCCGTCGACGCGGAGGCGCGCGCGCTGATCGGCGAGTCCGACGACCTCGCCGCGCCCGAGCCCAGCTTCCCGTTCGTGCCGCGCATCGCCCGGCTGCCCCGCGACCGGCCGCTGGACCGCACCCTCGACCGGGAGCAGCGGGAGCGGCCGAGCCTGCCACCGCCGCCGTCCGAGCCGGCCGACGACACCGCGGCCACCGCCTCGGCCGAACGCGAACGCGACTCGCTCACCAGCCTGCTGGAGGCCGTACCGAGCTTCCGGGGCGACCTGGTGGTGCCCGAGCGTGCTCCGGAACCGGTGGAGGAGCCCGTCGAGGAGCCCGAGGTGGAGGAGCCGCCCGCGCCCGCGGCATCGGCCGGTTCCGCCTACGCGGACGTGCTCATGCCGCGCTCGGTGGCCAGCCACCGCGACCGCCTCACCGGTTCCACCGACCGCCAGGCCGAGGCCGACGGGGTCCGGCCGGGCCGCCGTGCGGCGGTGCCGAGCTGGGACGAGATCGTGTTCGGTACCCGGCGCAAGAAGCAGGAGTAGCCGGCTCCGACCGAGCAACCGAAGGGGCCGCACCGGCGGGTGCGGCCCCGACCTCCGTCCCGCTCCCTCCTGCGGGAGCCCTGCGTCCTACTGGGGGTCCGGCCCCACCGCGACCGGCCGGTCCGGGTCCGACGACCACTCGGACCACGACCCCACGTACAGCGCCGCCGGAATGCCCGCCACCGCCAGCGCGAGGACCTCGTGGGCGCCCGACACCCCCGAGCCGCAGTACACGCCGACCGCGCCGTCCTCCGCGGCCCCCAGGCCCTTGAAGCGCGCCCGGAGTTCCCCGGCCGGCAGGAAGCGCCCGTCGGCGGCCACGTTGGCGGTCGTGGGCGCGGACACGGCGCCGGGGATGTGACCGCCGACCCGGTCGATCGGCTCGACCTCGCCCCGGTAGCGCTCCCCCGCGCGGGCGTCGAACAGCACCCCGGACCGGGCCAGAGCGGCGGCTCCGTCCGCGTCCAGCAGGTCCGCCGCGCCCGGCGCCGGCGCGAAGTCGCCCTCCGCGGGCGTCGGGACGTCCGTCGACAGCGATCCCTCCCAGGCCGTCAACCCGCCGTCGAGGACTCGCACGTTCGGGTGACCCGCCCACCGCAGCAGCCACCAGGCACGGGCCGCCGCCCACCCCTGTCCGCCGTCGTAGGCGACGACCGGCCGCCCCGACGACACGCCCGCCCGGCGCATCGCCGCGCCGAACTCCGCCACGTCGGGCAGCGGGTGACGGCCGCTCGCGCCGGGCGCGGAGGCGAGTTCCCGGTCCAGGTCGACGTAGACGGCACCCGGCAGGTGCCCGGCCCCGTACGCGGCCCGGCCGTCGAACGGCGGGGCCCCGGCCGCCTTCGCCGTGCTCAGCTGCCAGCGGACGTCGAGGAGGACGGGCGGGTGGGCGCCCGCCAGTTCGCCGGCCAGTTCGGATGCGGTGATGATGGCGTTCATGGCCCCATCCTGACGTACCGAGTGGCCGAGGCGTCGATGTCGGGCTACTCTGCCCGCCGGACAGTACCGATCACGAGGCGTACGGGTTCGGGCACATGCTGTACTGCCCGGGCAGGGCGGGCTGCCCCGAGAGCGCGAGCAGGCCCGAAGCGCCGCACCGGATCCGGTGCCGGCTTCGGCGCGAAGGCCGCGAAAGCCCGTCGGAGCGGAAGCGGACGCACGGCCCGCGGAGGGCCGAGAAGAGGGTGACGATGACCGACGCACGGGGATCGGACAGCCGGATCGGCGAGACGAACGCCCGGCGCGCGCCCGGCACGCCCTGCTGGGTGAGCCTGATGGTGCACGGACCGGCCGCCACCCACGACTTCTACGGAGCCCTGTTCGGCTGGGAGTTCCGGCCGGGACCCCAGCAACTGGGCCCGTACGCGCGGGCCCTGCTCGACGGGCGGGAGGTGGCCGGTATCGGACAGCTGCCCCCGGACCGGCAACTGCCCACCGCCTGGACGCCCTACTTCGCCTCCGACGACGTCAACCGGACGGCCGAAACGGTGCGCCTGTGCGGCGGCACGGTCGGCGTCGGTCCCCTGGACGCGGGCGAGGCGGGCCGCCTGGCCATCGGTTCCGACCCGACGGGCGCCGTCTTCGGCATCTGGCAGGCGGCCGCGCACCTGGGCACGGCCGTCGCCGGGGTCCCCGGCACCCCGGCGTGGAACGAGTTGCTGACGTACGAGACGAGGGGCGTCGCCAAGTTCTACGAGACGGTCTTCGGCTTCGAACCGGCCCCGGACGCCGCCCCCGGACGCGACCACGTCACCCTGCTCCTCGACGGCCGCCCCGTCGCCGCCCTCCAAGGCGTCGGCGACGCCCTGCCGCGCGACCGGGGCCCGCACTGGATGACGTACTTCGAGGTGGCCGACGCGGACGCCTCCGTGGAGCTGCTGACCGGCCTGGGCGGGCACGTCCTCACGCCGGCCCGGGACACGGCCCACGGGCGGGTGGCGACGGTGGCCGATCCGGAGGGGGCTCGGTTCGCGCTGTTGCAGCGTCCGCGCTGAGCCGGTGGGGGCGTCCGGTGGCACCGGAATACGCCTGACCCACCCCGTGTTGCCGCGATCATGACGACGAATGCCGCGGGACCCCAGGTACTGCGCTACACCGCCTTCTCCAGCACCCCCGACGGCGGAAACCCCGCCGGTGTCGTGCTGGACGCCTCCGGTATGGACGACGCGGAGATGCTGGCCGTCGCCGCCGGGCTCGGGTACTCGGAGTCCGCGTTCCTGACCGCACCCCCGGAGGACCTGGGCGGCGAGGAGGGGCGGGCGTACAGCATCCGCTACTTCAGCCCCAAGGCCGAGGTGCCGTTCTGCGGGCACGCCACGGTCGCGGCGGCCGTCGCGCTCGCCGAGCGGATCGGCCCCGGGGAGCTGGTGTTCGCGACCCGCGCCGGTACCGTGCCGGTGACGGTGTCCGAGGAGGGCGGGGCGGTCAGGGCCACGCTCACCAGCGTCGCCCCGCACGTCGAGGAGGTCACCGACGCCGACCTCGGGGAGGCGCTCGCCGCGCTCGACTGGCCGGCCGCCGATCTCGACCCGGCCTTTCCGCCCCGGATCGCCTTCGCCGGCGCACGTCACCTCGTACTCGCGGCGGCGACCCGCGCCCGCCTCGCGGAGCTGGCGTACGACTTCGCCCGCCTCGAGGCCCTGATGCACCGACTGGACCTCACCACGGTGCAGTTGGTGTGGCGGGAGTCGGACACCGTCTTCCACGTCCGTGACCCGTTCCCCGTCGGCGGCGTCGTCGAGGACCCGGCGACCGGCGCCGCGGCCGCCGCGTTCGGTGCGTACGCCCGTGACCTGGGCCTCGTCCCCGCGGACGCCGTCCTCACCCTGCATCAGGGCGAGGACCTGGGCCGGCCCGGCGAGCTCACGGTCACGCTGCGCGCGGACGACGACCGCGTCCGGGTCGGCGGCTCGGGGACCCGCATCGGCTGAACGGCCAGTCCCTGCCACTCCCCGCCGAGCGCGCCCGGTGAGACGCGTCAGCCCGAGGAGACGGGCAGCACGTCCGGCGACAGTGCCGCCGCGCGGGCCGTCGCGGCGGTCGTACGGCGTCGGTGGTGGCGTCGGCACAGCACCTCGTAGCCGATCTCGTCCGGGGACTGGGCGACGTCCCCGACGACCACCTGGGCGCCCTCGACGACCATGACGCCGCCGACGGTGCGGGCGTTGTGCGTGGCGCGGGCGCCGCACCAGCACAGGGCCTCGACCTGGAGCACCTCGACCCGGTCGGCCAGCTCCACCAGGCGCTGGGAGCCGGGGAAGAGCTTGGAGCGGAAGTCGGTGGTGATGCCGAAGGCGTACACGTCGACGTCGAGGTCGTCGACCACGCGCGCGAGCTGGTCGATCTGGTCCGGGGCGAGGAACTGCGCCTCGTCCGCGATGACGTAGTCCACCCGGCCGCCCTGGGAAAGGTGGTCGACGACGTGGGCGTAGAGGTCCTGGCCGTCCCCGACCTCCACCGCGTCGGTGACCAGGCCGAGGCGGGAGGAGAGCTTGCCCTCGCCCGCGCGGTCGTCACGGGTGAAGATCATGCCGGCCAGTCCGCGCGCCGAGCGGTTGTGCTCGATCTGGAGAGCCAGTGTCGACTTCCCGCAGTCCATCGTTCCGGAGAAGAACACCAGCTCGGGCATGAGGGGTTGGGCACCTTTCGGCAGGGACGGGGACGTGAGCGGTCAGGAGCGTACTTCGAGCAGCGGGACGAGCTGCTCGGCGGGGGTCATGGAGCCGTGGTTGCCGACCATCGCCGATTCCTTGGGCTCGCGCTCGGAGGCGATGAGCAGGACGTCGTCGCGGGCCGCGGCGACCACGTCGCCGATACGGTCGTACACCCGGTCGTCGATGCGGGGGCCGAACCAGCCCGCCGCGATCGCCTCGTCCCGGGAGGCCACCCAGAACTGCTCGCCGAGCACCTCGCGCCAGCAGAACAGCACGTCGTTGTGCGCGCCGGGGACGGCGTAGACGTGGCGGGCGCGGCCCTCGCCGCCGAGGAGGGCGACGCCCGCCTTCAGCTCCCAGTCCTCGTCGAAGTCGATGCGGTGCTCCTCGTCGAAGGGCACGTCGACCATGCCGTGGTCGGCGGTGACGTACAGGGCGCTGCGCGGCGGGAGCTGCTCGGCGAGGCGCTGGACGAGCCGGTCGACGTGGCCGAGCTGGCCGCGCCAGGTGTCGGAGTCGACGCCGAAGCGGTGGCCGGCGCCGTCGACCTCGGCGTAGTACGTGTACACGAGGGCGCGGTCGGCGCGGGCCAGCTGCTCGGCGGCGCAGTCCATCCGGTCCTCGCCGGACAGGCGTCCGTGGAACTCGCCGCCGCTGAGCGCGACCTTGGTCAGCGGGGTGTTGGCGAAGGTGGGCGAGGAGACCTGCGCGGCGTGCACGCCCGCCTCGGCGGCGAGGCCGAAGACGGTGGGATACGGCTGCCAGGGTCCCGGCGCGGTCCACGGCTGCCAGCGCAGCTGGTTCATCAGCGCGCCGGTGTCGGGATTGCGCACGGTGTAGCCGGGCAGGCCGTGGGCGCCCGGCGGCAGACCGGTGCCGACGGAGGCCAGGGAGGTCGCCGTGGTCGCCGGATAGCCGGCCGTGATCGGGCGTCCGGTGCCGCCGCGCGAGCTGTCCAGCAGCGAGCTGAGGAAGGGCGCGTCGTCCGGGTGGGCTCGCAACTGCTCCCAGCCGAGGCCGTCGATGAGGAAGACGCAGTTGCGGTCGGCGGGGGTCAGTTCGGTGATCCCCGCGGTCATGCCGGGGACGCCGAGGCCGGCGGCCAGGGTGGGCAGCAGGTCGGCGAGCGAGCCCGTGCCGTACTGGGGTACGGGCGCGGAGTCGACGGGGAGCGGTTCCGGGTGGGTGTCCCAGGCGGTGTGCTGCGCCATCAGCGCGTGGGGTCCGCGGTCGCCTCGGACAGAGCCTGGGCGAAGGCGAGCGCCTGGCGCACCGTCTCGGGGCCGTCGCCGGCCTCGCTGACGCGCAGGCTGAGGTCGTCGGCCGTGGAGCTGCCCGTGTAGCCGTGGTCCGCCTCGCAGTTGGGGTCGCCACAGGCGGCGGGCTCCAGGTCGAGTCGGGAGACGGCGCCCCAGCCGATGGTCAGCACGATCTCGCGGGGCAGCGTGCCCGGCTTGTACTGCTCGGGGTTGGCGACGACGCGGCTGACGACGATGGACGAGATCCGGCCGAGCTTGACGGACTCCGTGGACGTCGTGGCGTACGGCGTCGGGGAGGTGTCGTCGGCAGCCTGCTCGTCGGTGTGGCTGACGATGAAGCGGTTGCCGGTGAGGACCAGCACGGTCACGTGCCGGCGCACCTCGTTCTGGTCGAACGTCGTCTCCTGGTGGACCAGGTACGACCGCACGGGCTCGCCGCCCACGGCGGCCTCCACCGCCTCGGCCACGAGGGCCGGGTAGTAGCCGCTGCGCTCGATCGCCGCTCGCAGCCCCTGGGTCGTCGTACTGGTCTTGGCCATGCCGTCCATCCTACGGGGACCCACTGACTGCGAGGGACGGTCCTGCGGGTACCCGCCCGGGACGGTGCACGGGACGTGCTCGGCCCTCGCCGGGGCGTGCCCGTGCCGCATGCCCGGGCCGCGTGCCCGTGCCGTGCCCGCAACGTCGGCGGGCCGCGGCGGGTCAGTACGCCGGCAGGGTCCGCGGGCCCAGGTCGTCGCGGGCGGGCGGGGGTGCGAGGCGGACGGAGGCACCGAGGACGCTCAGGCCGTGCGGGGCGACCACGACCGGTTCCAGGGTGACCGCGACGACCTCCGGATGGTCGTCGACCAGCCGCGAGACCCGCAGCAGCAGCTCCTCCAGGGCGGCGGCGTCGACGGGGGCCGAGCCGCGCCAGCCGAAGAGGAGCGGCGCCGTGCGAATCGAACGGATGAGCGAGGTGGCGTCCCGGTCGGTGACCGGGATCAGCCGGTGCGCCATGTCGCCGAGCAGCTGCGTGGCGGCGCCGGCGAGGCCGAAGGAGAGCACCGCGCCCGCCGCCGGGTCGATGACCGCGCGTACGACCGTGTCGACACCGCGCGGGGCCATGCCCTGCACCACCGGGCGCAGCTCCGCGGGCTTCCCGAACAGCTCGGTCAACTCGGCGTAGGCCCGCCGCAGTTGCTCCTCGTCCGCGAGGTCGAGCCGGACACCACCCAGGTCGGCGCGGTGACGCAGGTGGGGCGCGGTGGCCTTCAGGGCCACGGGGTAGCCGAGGGCCCGTGCGGCGGCCACGGCGTCGTCGGGGGTGGGGGCGGGCAGGGCGCGGTGGACGCGGACGCCGTACCTGCCGAGCAGCTCGCAGGTCTCCCGGGTGCCGAGGGTGAGCCCCTGCCCGCGCGCGAGGTATCCCGCTATCTGCTCGGCGGCGCCCTTCTCGTCGATGTCCTCGTACTCGGGCACCTTGCCGGGGTCGGCGGCGTCGCGCCGCCACTGGGCGTAGGCGACGGCCTCGCCGAGGGCGCGGACGGCACGCTCGGCGGCGGGGTAGGCGGGGATCAGGCGGGCCCCTTCCGGAACCCGCACGGCGGGCGGCTGCTCGACCGGGGCGGCGGGCACGGTCTCCTCGGCGGGACCCGGGCCCCCCTGGGAGGCGCCGGTGCCCGGGCCGGCCTGGGGGGCGGTGCTCGCCGCCGCCGACAGGGCTTGGGCCAGGCCGCCCAGCTCCACGTGGACCACGAGGACCGGCTTGGTGGGGACCGCGGCCGCCGCCGAGCGCAGGGCCTCCGCCAGCGCGGCGTCCCCGGCGGCCCCCTCCCCCACCGTCGGAATGGCGGTGACGACGACCGCGTCGCACGTGTCGTCGGCCAGGGCGCGGGACAGGGCCGCGTGGAAGTCGTCGGCCGAGGCGGCCGTCGTCAGGTCCAGCGGGGGCTGCGGGCGCAGCCCCTCGGACAGGCACGCGTCGTAGGTGAGCAGCCCCAGGGACTCCGAGTTGCCCAGGATGGCCACCCTCGGTCCGGCGGGCAGCGGCTGGCGGGCGAGCAGCAGTCCGGCGTCGACCAGGTCGGTGATCGTGTCGACCCGGATCACGCCGGCCTGCCGCAGCAGCGCGGAGACCGTCGCGTGCGGCAGCCGGGTCGCCCGTACGGCGTGCCCCTGGGGTGCCACGCCGCCGTGCCGGGCGCCCTGCACCACGACCAGGGGCTTGGCGGCCGCGGTCCGCCGGGCCAGCCGGGTGAACTTGCGCGGGTTGCCGATGGACTCCAGGTACATCAGCGCGACGTCGGTCTCCGGGTCGTCGTACCAGTACTGGAGGACGTCGTTGCCGGAGACGTCGGCGCGGTTGCCGGAGGAGACGAAGGTGGACACGCCGGTGACGCCGGTGACCCCGCCGCCGCGCCGGTGCAGCCGGGAGAGCAGGGCGATGCCGATGGCACCGGACTGGGCGAACAGGCCGATCCGGCCGGGGCGCGGCATCTCGGGGGCGAGGGAGGCGTTGAGCCGCACCTCCGGGGAGGTGTTGATGATCCCGAAGGCGTTGGGCCCGATGATCCGCATGCCGTACGAGCGCGCCTGCCGCACGAGGGCGCGCTGGCGTTCACGTCCCTCGGGGCCGCTGTCGGCGTACCCGGCGGTGATCACCACGAGTCCCTGGACGCCGTGCTCGCCGCACTCGGCGACGACGTCCGGGACGTGCGCGGCGGGCACGGTGACGACGGCCAGGTCGACGGGCCCGTCGATGTCGCGCACGGAGCGGCACGCCGGGACCCCGTCGATCTCCTTGCGCTCCTCGGGGAAGGCGCTGTTCACGGCGTACAGGCGGCCCGTGTAGCCCGCGTCCCGGATGTTGCCGAGGATGCTGCGGCCCACGCCGCCGGGTGTGCGGCCGGTGCCGACGACCGCGACCGAGCCGGGCTGGAGCAGCCGCTGGACGGAGCGGGCCTCCGCGCGGTGCTCGCGCGCGTACTGCACGGCGAGCGAGCGGTCGGTGGGTTCGAGACCGAACTCCAGGCGGACCACACCGTCCTCGAAGCTCCGCTTCTGGGTGTAACCGGCGTCCCTGAAGACTTTGATCATCTTGGTGTTGGCGGGCAGCACCTCGGCGGCGAAGCGGCGGATGCCCCGCTCGCGGGCGACGGCGGCGATGTGCTCGAGGAGCGCGGAGGCGACGCCGCGCCCCTGGTGGGCGTCCTGGACGAGGAAGGCGACCTCGGCCTCGTCGGCCGGGGAGGTGGCGGGTGCTCCGCCGGCGCCGATCCGGTCGTAGCGTACGGTGGCGATGAACTCGCCGCCGATGGTGGCCGCGAGTCCCACCCGGTCCACAAAGTCGTGGTGCGTGAAGCGGTGGACGTCCTTGGCGGACAGGCGAGGGTACGGCGCGAAGAAGCGGTAGTACTTCGACTCGTCGGAGACCTGCTCGTAGAAGCTGACCAGGCGCTCGGCGTCATCAACGGTGATGGGGCGGACGCGCGCGGTGCCGCCGTCGCGCAGCACCACGTCGGCTTCCCAGTGGGCGGGGTACTCGTGCCGGTCCGACGAGGTCTGCATGGGCCCCAGACTACGGCTCGCGTACGACAACGGCGCGGGGCAGTCTGTGGAGGACGGGAGCTCGGACCGAGGCCGCGGTCCGACTGCCACGCGGGACGGCGCACACGGCCGTCCCGGCTCGCTTCACGATGTGGGAAACTGGTCTAGACAACCTGGTCTAGACAACTTCAACCCCTCTGAACACCTGAAGGGCAGCATCACATGGCTGAGCGCCGCGTCAACGTCGGCTGGGCCGAGGGTCTCCACGCCCGCCCCGCCTCCATCTTCGTCCGAGCCGCCACGGCCACAGGCGTCCCGGTGACGATCGCCAAGGCCGACGGGTCCCCCGTCAACGCGGCCTCCATGCTGGCCGTCCTCGGCCTCGGCGCCCAGGGCGGCGAGGAGATCGTCCTCGCCTCCGACGCCGAGGGCGCGGAGGCCGCCCTGGACCGGCTGGCGAAGCTGGTCGCCGAGGGGCTCGAGGAGCTTCCCGAGACCGTCTGATCCCGACGGACAGCACCACCGAAAGGCCCGCCGGCACCACCGGGCGGGCCTTTCTCCTTTTCTCTTCCGGGCGTTCCCTTCCGGGCACCCTGTTTCAGACGCTCTCTTCCAGACACCCTCTTTCGGGCGGCGGAAAAGGCGGTCCGGAATTCCCCGTCCTTTTGTACGGCACGCGTGTTACTTCGGCAGCCCCGCCGTGTTTACGGAATGTTGCGCATTCCTCACACGCTCCGTCCGCCCGCCGCCGGAGGCGAATCGCAGCCGGTACGCCGACGCCGACCGTTCGGCGTGCAGCGTCATGAGCGCCCGCGCGCGGTCACCGTCGCCCCGGGCCACCGCGTCGACGATCGCGCCGTGCTCCGCCCAGTGCTCCACCGGCCCGGCCGGGGCCTCCTGGACGTACATCCAGGCGATCTTGTGGCGCAGCTGGGTCAGCAGCGCCGCCAGGGAGGGGCTGCCGGCCGCCCGGGCGAGGGTCTCGTGGAACCAGCCGCCCAGCGGGCGCAGGTCCTCACCGGCCCCCTGTCCGGCCCGCTCCCGCCCCAGCCTGACCAGGCCGCGCAACACCCTGAGGTGGGCCTCGGTGCGCCGCCGGGCGGCCCGGGAGGCACCGAGCGGTTCCAGGAGTGTGCGGGTCTCCAGCAGGTCGGCGGCCTCCCGCTCGGTCGGTTCCGCGACGCACGCGCCCGCGTGCCGCCGGGTCACCACGAAACCCTCCGCCTCCAGCGTGCGCAGGGCCTCGCGGACGGGGACGCGCGAGACGCCGTAACGGCGGGCGAGGATTTCCTCGGTGAGCCGGCTCCCGCGACCGTGGACGCCGGCGACGATGTCGTCCCGGATCGCCGTACACACAGAATGCGCCGGAATACACATGACCGACCTCCGCCTTGATCCCTGAAACGTCGACGATGGACGCGTTTTCAGCGACTCTAGGCCAATCAAGCGAATGGGGAATGCGAAAAGCCCCGAATCACGGAGTCGGGGCTTTTCGGATGCGGCGGCCGTCAGATGTTCACGCCGTGGGAGCGGAGGTAGGCGACGGGGTCCATGTCCGAGCCGTACTCGGGGCTCGTACGGGCCTCGAAGTGCAGGTGCGGTCCGGTGACGTTGCCGGTGGCACCCGAGACGCCGATCTGCTGGCCGGGCTCGACCGACTGGCCGACCGAGACACCGATCGACGACAGGTGCCCGTACTGCGTGTACGTGCCGTCGTGCATCCGGATCACCACCTGGTTGCCGTACGCCCCGCCCCAGCCGGCCTCGACGACGGTGCCGACGCCGACGGAGTGCACGGACGTGCCGCTGGAGGCGTGGAAGTCGATGCCGGTGTGGCTGCCGGAGGACCACAGGGAGCTGCCGGCCTGGTACGCGGTGGAGACGTAGGAGGCGGTGATCGGCGCGACGAAGGTGTTGAGGCGCTCGCGCTCCGCCTCCCGCGCGGCGCGCTCCTTGGCCTCGCGCGCCTCCTTGGCCGCCTCGGCCGCCCGCTCGCGGGCCGCTTCCCGGGCCGCCTCGCGGGCGGCGGCGTCCACGGCCGCCTGCTGCTGGGCGACGGCCTGGGCGTCGATCTCGTCGGCTATGGCGTCGCCGATGGTGAC
Source organism: Streptomyces coelicoflavus (assembly GCF_045041415.1). NCBI lineage: Bacteria > Bacillati > Actinomycetota > Actinomycetes > Kitasatosporales > Streptomycetaceae > Streptomyces > Streptomyces coelicoflavus. The sequence continues at coordinate 2,050,435 of NZ_CP108218.1, forward strand.
GACCGGGGTGATCCCGCTCTGCTCCACCTCGGCCTCGGCGGCGAGCGCCGGAGCCGCGAGGGTGCCGACGACGCCGGTGGTGGCGAGGGCCGCGACTCCCGCCGCGCGGGCGGTGGTGCGGTGCACCCGGCCGGTACGGCGGTGCTTCCCGGTGGCGCGCGTGAACGCCATGTAGGGCTTGTCCTTTCCTTCCCTCTCGCCTACCGGGTTAGCTGACGGGTTCGGAGGTGGAAGGTCTCCTACGGACCCCCTCGCGGTGCGCGCGGGCGTCCGATTCACCCCAGGGACTGCGATGGGTCCCCGGCTCCCCTGGCTCGCGCCGTACGGGGACTCGGCGATGACTGTCCGGTGCCGCGGATGCGGCGCACTGCCTGACGAACAGCCCGGAAGACGCTAAACGCGGCTGCGTTCAATCCTCAAACGCAACAGGCTTTTTGTAGCGCACGCCACAGGGCAGACGGGCAACCACTGCCCCAATCCGGACATACGGCGGCCCTGGTGACGCTCCGGTCACCAGGGCCGCCGCGCGCGCGTGCCGCTACTCGGCGGCCACCACGGTGACTTCACCGATGCCGAGGGCCTCGACGGGCGCCTTGATCTGCGCCGCGTCGCCGACGAGGACCGTCACGAGGCGGTCCACCGGGAAGGCGTTCACGACCGCGGCCGTGGCCTCCACGGTGCCCGTGGCGGCCAGTTGACGGTAGAGCGTCGCCTGGAAGTCGTCGGACAGGTGCTGCTCGACCTGGTCGGCCAGCGTGCTCGCCACGGCCGCCGCCGTCTCGTACTTCAACGGTGCCACGCCCACCAGGTTCTGCACGGCCACGTCGCGCTCGGCGTCGGTGAGCCCCTCGGCGGCGAGCTTGCGCAGCACCGTCCACAGGTCGTCGAGCGCGGGACCGGTGTTGGGCGTGTCGACGGAGCCGCTGATGGCGAGCATCGCGGCGCCCGTGCCGTCCGGCGCGGAGCGCAGGACCTGGCCGAACGCCCGGACGCCGTAGGTGTAGCCCTTCTCCTCGCGCAGGACGCGGTCCAGGCGCGAGGTGAGGGTGCCGCCGAGGCAGTAGGTGCCGAGCACCTGCGCGGGCCACACGCGGTCGTGCCGGTCGGCGCCGGTGCGGCCGATCAGCAACTGCGTCTGGACGGCGCCGGGACGGTCGACGATGACGACCCGGCCCCGGTCGTCGGCGGTCACCGGGGGCACGGGGCGCGGCTCGGCGGTCGAACCGGTCCACGCGCCGAGGGTGTCGCCGAGCAGCGCGTCGAGGTCGACGCCGGTGAGGTCGCCGACGACCACGGCGGTGGCCGTGGCGGGGCGTACGTGCCGCTCGTAGAAGGCGCGTACGGCCGCCGCGTCGACGGCCGCGACCGTCTCCTCGGTGCCCTGGCGCGGGCGGGACATGCGCGCGTCGGCCGGGAACAGCTCCTTGGAGAGCTCCTTGGCGGCGCGGCGGGCGGGGTTGGCCAGCTCGTGCGGGATCTCGTCGAGCCGGTTGCGCACCAGCCGTTCGACCTCGCCGTCGGCGAAGGCGGGTGCCCTGAGGGCGTCGGCGAGCAGGCCGAGGGCCTTGGCGAGGCGCGAGGCGGGCACCTCCAGGCTCAGCCGGACACCGGGGTGGTCGGCGTGCGCGTCCAGGGTGGCGCCGCAGCGCTCCAGCTCGGCGGCGAAGTCCTCGGCGGAGTGCTTGTCGGTGCCCTCGGAGAAGGCGCGCGCCATGATGGTGGCGACGCCGTCGAGACCGGCCGGTTCGGCGTCCAGGGGCGCGTCGAGGAGCACCTCGACGGCGACGACCTGCTGGCCGGGGCGGTGGCAGCGCAGCACGGTGAGGCCGTTGGCGAGGCTGCCGCGCCCGGGGGCGGGGAACGCCCAGGGCTTGGGCTCGCCGGCCTGCGGCTGCGCGTGGAAGTCCATGGTGGCGAGCTCGGTCACTTGGCCGCCTCCTCGTTCTCGTCGGTGGCGCCGGCGCCGGTCGTCCCGGCGTCGGTCTCGTCGGCGGGTGCGGTGGGCTCGTAGACGAGCACCGCGCGGTTGTCGGGGCGCAGGCGGGCCTTGGCGACCTCCTGGACCTCCTCCGCGGTCACCTCGAGCACCCGCCGCACGGCGGTGAGGGCGAGCTGCGGGTCGCCGAACAGCACGGCGTACCGGCACAGTTCGTCGGCGCGGCCGGCGACCGTGCCCAGGCGGTCCAGCCACTCGCGCTCCAGCTGGGCCTGGGCGCGCTCCATCTCCTCGGCCGTGGGGCCCTCCTCGGCGAAGCGGGCCAGCTCCTCGTCGACGGCGGTCTCGATGACCGGCACCTCGACGTCACCGGACGTCTTCACGTCCAGCCACCCCAGCGAGGGCGCCCCCGCGAGCCGCAGCAGGCCGAACCCGGCGGCGACGGCCGTACGGTCGCGGCGCACCAGCCGGTTGTAGAGGCGGGACGACTCGCCGCCGCCGAGCACGGTCAGGGCCAGGTCGGCCGCGTCGCACGCGCGCGTGCCGTCCTCCGGCAGGCGGTACGCCGCCATCAGCGCACGCGCGGGGACCTCCTCCTCGACGACCTCGCGCACCTGCCCGCCCATGACGTCGGGCAGCGAGCCGTCCCGGGGCGGCTGCTTGCCGTCGTGCGAGGCGATGGAGCCGAAGTACTTCTCGACCCAGGCGAGCGTCTGCTCGGGGTCGATGTCTCCGACGACCGACAGCACCGCGTTGTTCGGCGCGTAGTAGGTCCGGAAGAACGCGCGCGCGTCCTCCAGGGTCGCCGCGTCCAGGTCGGCCATCGAGCCGATCGGGGTGTGGTGGTAGGGGTGGCCCTCCGGGTAGGCGAGAGCGGTCAGCTTCTCGAAGGCCGTGCCGTAGGGGACGTTGTCGTAGCGCTGGCGGCGTTCGTTCTTGACGACGTCCCGCTGGTTCTCCATGGACTCCTCGTCCAGGGCGGCCAGCAGGGAGCCCATGCGGTCGGCCTCCAGCCAGAGGGCGAGCTCCAGCTGGTGGGCGGGCATGGTCTCGAAGTAGTTGGTCCGCTCGAAGCTGGTGGTGCCGTTGAGCGAGCCGCCGGCGCCCTGCACCAGCTCGAAGTGGCCGTTGCCCTTGACCTGGGCGGAGCCCTGGAACATGAGGTGCTCGAAAAGGTGAGCCAGGCCGGTGCGTCCCTTGACCTCGTGGCGCGAGCCGACGTCGTACCAGAGGCACACCGCCGCGACCGGGGTCAGGTGGTCCTCGGAGAGCACCACGCGCAGGCCGTTGGCCAGGCGGTGCTCGGTCGCTGTCAGGCCGCCGGAGTCTGCCTGGGCTGTGGCCGTGTGACCCATGGGCATGTACGTCCCTTCGATCGCGAGATGTCTGGTGGGATCACTGGGTGAACCACCGGGTGGAATCAGTGGGCGGAACTGCGGAATTCCGCCGATCCTGCCACTGTATGCAAGCGTGCGGGCCACCGGCTCAGTTCCCGGGTCTCGTACGCCGAGAGCGAGAACGCGGTTGACGGGCCGCCGGGGACGGCTGCGCGGACGGTGCCGCGGGACGAGGGCGTACCCTGCGGGCAGCGCCGGGCCGGCAGCCCGTGACGGGTCCTGGTCGGTCGCTGTCAGTGCCGCAGTCCACAATGGACGGCGTCAGATCACCGTTCACGCTTCAGCAAGGAGCCGGCAGCGATGGCCCGCCGTAGTACGAAGACCCCGCCGCCCGACGACGCGTACGAGGAGAAGATCCTCGACATCGACGTCGTCGACGAGATGCAGGGCTCCTTCCTCGAGTACGCGTACTCGGTCATCTACTCCCGTGCGCTGCCGGACGCCCGCGACGGCCTCAAGCCGGTGCACCGGCGCATCGTCTACCAGATGAACGAGATGGGCCTGCGGCCCGAGCGCGGTTACGTGAAGTGCGCCCGCGTCGTCGGCGAGGTCATGGGCAAGCTGCACCCGCACGGCGACGCGTCGATCTACGACGCGCTGGTGCGCATGGCCCAGCCGTTCTCGATGCGCGTGCCCCTGGTGGACGGCCACGGCAACTTCGGCTCGCTGGGCAACGACGACCCGCCGGCCGCCATGCGGTACACCGAATGCCGGATGGCCGAGGCCGCCGGCCTGATGACGGAGTCCATCGACGAGGACACCGTCGACTTCGCCCCCAACTACGACGGCCAGGAGCAGGAACCGGTGGCGCTGCCCGCCGCGTTCCCGAACCTGCTGGTCAACGGCGCCTCGGGCATCGCGGTCGGCATGGCCACCAACATGCCGCCGCACAATCTGCGCGAGGTGATCGCGGCGGCCCGGCACCTGATCCGGAATCCGAACGCCGACCTGGACGCGCTGATGAAGCACGTGCCGGGTCCCGACCTGCCCACCGGCGGACGCATCGTCGGCCTGCCCGGCATCCGGGACGCGTACGAGACGGGGCGGGGCACGTTCAAGATCCGCGCGACGGTGTCCGTGGAGACGGTGACGGCCCGCCGCAAGGGTCTCGTCGTCACCGAGCTGCCCTTCGCGGTCGGCCCCGAGAAGGTCATCTCGAAGATCAAGGACCTGGTCGGCTCGAAGAAGCTCCAGGGCATCGCGGACGTCAAGGACCTCACCGACCGCGCGCACGGGCTGCGCCTGGTCATCGAGATCAAGAACGGTTTCGTGCCGGAGGCGGTCCTGGAGCAGCTCTACAAGCTGACGGCCATGGAGGAGTCCTTCGGCATCAACAACGTCGCCCTGGTGGACGGCCAGCCGCTCACCCTGGGCCTCAAGGAACTGCTGGAGGTCTATCTCGACCACCGGTTCACCGTCGTCAGGCGCCGCAGCGAGTTCCGCCGCAGCAAGAAGCGGGACCGGCTGCACCTGGTGGAGGGCCTGCTCACCGCCCTGGTCGACATCGACGAGGTCATCCGTCTCATCCGCTCCAGCGAGAACTCCGCGCAGGCCAAGCAGCGCCTGATGGAGCGCTTCGCGCTGAGCGACGTCCAGACGCAGTACATCCTGGACACGCCGCTGCGCCGGCTCACCAAGTACGACCGCATCGAGCTGGAGTCCGAGAAGGACCGGCTGAACGCAGAGATCGAGGAGCTGACCCGGATCCTCGACTCGGACGCGGAGCTGCGCAAGCTGGTCTCGGCCGAACTGGCGGCGGTGGCGAAGAAGTTCGGCACCGACCGCCGCACGACGCTGCTGGAGTCGGGCGGTGCCCCGGTCGCCGCCGTGCCGCTCCAGGTGGCGGACGACCCGTGCCGGGTGCTGCTGTCGTCGACGGGGCTGCTGGCCCGCACGGCGAACGGTGAGCCCCTGGTCACGGAGGCGGGGGCCAAGCGGGTCAAGCACGACCTGATCGTCTCCGCGGTGCCGGCCACCGCGCGCGGCGAGGTGGGCGTGGTGACGACCGTCGGCCGCCTGCTGCGGGTGAACGTGGTGGACCTCCCCCAGCTCCCGGAGGCCATGCCCACGCCGAACCTCGCGGGCGGCGCGCCGCTGGCGGAGTTCGTGTCCTTGGAGGACGACGAGGACGTCGTCTGCCTGACCACGCTGGACGAGTCCTCGCCGGGGCTGGCGCTCGGCACGGAACAGGGCGTCGTCAAGCGGGTGGTGCCCGACTACCCGTCCCACAAGGACGAGCTGGAGGTCATCTCCCTCAGGGAGGGCGACCGCATCGTCGGCGGGGTCGAGTTGCGCACCGGTGACGAGGACCTGGTCTTCATCACGGACGACGCCCAGCTGCTGCGCTACCAGGCCTCGCAGGTCCGGCCGCAGGGCCGTCCGGCGGGCGGTGTGGCGGGCGTCAAGCTCGCCGACGGCGCCAAGGTCATCTCCTTCACGGCGGTGGATCCGGCGGCGGACGCGGTGGTCTTCACGGTGGCCGGATCGCGCGGCACGCTGGACGACTCCGTGCAGACCACGGCCAAGCTGACGCCGTTCGACCAGTATCCGCGCAAGGGCCGCGCCACGGGCGGTGTGCGCTGCCAGCGGTTCCTGAAGGGCGAGGACTGCCTGGCCTTCGCCTGGGCGGGTGCCGTCCCGGCCCTCGCCGCGCAGAGGAACGGCACACCGGCCCAGCTCCCGGAGATCGACCCGCGCCGTGACGGCTCGGGCGTGTCGCTGCCGAAGACGGTGTCGGTGGTGGCGGGCCCGGTCTAGGGCGCGTCGGAGGACGGCTCCTCGCCGTCGGGGTCCGGCACGTAGCGCAGGACGCCCCACATGCCGTGCTCGTCGGCGGGTGGGGCGTCGGTGTCCCGGCGGCACGCGTCGAGTTCCTCGCCGAGGGCCGCCGCGTCGATGCCGGTGCCGATGAGGACGAGCTGGGTGCGGCGGACGGCGGCGCCGTCGGTGGCTCCGGCGGCGTCGGTGGCCTCGGTCGACGTCCAGGGCTCCGGGTAGAAGCGCAGGAAGCGCCCGACGGCGTGGACGGCGTACCGGTTCCGTGTGTCGTACGGGCCGAAGTCGACGTACCCCTTGATCCGGTAGAGGCCCTCGGGCCGGCTGTCCAGGAAACGCATGAGCCGGCGCGGGTCGAGCGGACGGTCGGAGACGAACGACAGGGTGTCGTAGGCGGCGTGCAGGTGCCCGGAGTGCGCGCCGCCCCCGGAATGGTCGTGCAGGTCGTCGAAGGACAGCTGCCCCACCCGCTCCTCGCCGGGCCGGCAGTCGTAGAGGAACCCGGGGTCGATCCGGCCGTAGGTCGCGGGCACGACGGCGGCGCCGTCGGCGAGCGAGTCCACCAGTGCGAGCACGCGCTCGGAGTCGGGGGCCCGGTCGGTCTTGTTGACCACGACCAGGTCGGCGAGGGCCAGGTGCCGGTCGATCTCGGGGTGCTTGGCGCGGGTGTCGTCGAACTCGGCGGCGTCGACGACCTCGACGAGCCCGCCGTAGACGACTCGCGGCTGCTCGCTGGCGAGCAGCATGCGCACCAGTTCCTGCGGTTCGGCGAGGCCGCTGGCCTCGATGACGATGACGTCGATCCCGGCCTCGGGCCGGGCCAGCCGCTCCAGATACCCGTCCAGTTCACTCGCGTCGACGGCACAGCACAGGCATCCGTTGCCCAGCGACACGGTGGAGTCGCCGAGGGCGCCCGCGACGGCCATCGCGTCGATCTCGATCGAGCCGAAGTCGTTGACGACGGCGCCGATACGGCTGCCCCCGCTGCGATGGAGCAGGTGGTTGAGGAGGGTGGTTTTTCCGGAGCCGAGGAATCCGGCCAGTACGACCACCGGGATCTGCTGCGGAGTCGGGCGCTGCCCCACCGTGCGACCTCTCTCTCACCCACGCGTACGCCGGCCCGCGGCAGGGCGTACGTCCACGTACGGAATTGCCTGCTCAGGATACGAGCCGGCGGAGTACCCGCGGAGTGAACGATTGTTAGCAGCACTTGATGGGCAGACGTTTTGCATGGCGCCGGACCGTGCGACCCTCGCTTCCCTCCGTGCGCCTCCTCTCCGCCTCCCCGCCGATCAGCGCCGCTCGGCACCCTGGAGGCGGCAGCACCACGCATCGCTCGCCGGTCCCCGTCAGCCGACCCGCACTCGACGACCGGTGAGCGGTCGCCTGATTCGGGGGTTGACATGGTCACACGGAAAAGCATCACGGGGAGGTTCGGCTCCGTCGCGGCCGGAATGCTGGCGGCCGCGGCAGGCCTGACGCTGGCAGTGCGTCAGCGCACGCTGGAAGCGGAACACCTGCGGATACGACGGCTGGAACTCGAAGAGACGGTCTCGCGCCGCAGCGCGTTGGCACACCAACAGCGCATGCACTGGGAACTCCTGGCCAGGGCCATCGACGACCCGTCACTGGCCTCGGTGATCGACACGTACGCCCCCGACATCCCGGCGGAGAGGCGCCGCCAGTACTTCTACGCCAACGCCTGGTACGTCAACCTGTACCACCTCTACCGCGCAGGCATCGTGGACCAGGAGGAACTGTACGGGCATGCCCGAGAGCTCTTCCAGAACCCGCTGATGCGGGAGTACTGGGAAGCGTCGAGGGGGCAGCGCGCAACGCTGAAGCAGTCGTCCGACGAGGCACGGATCGGCCGCTTGGTGGACGGCCTCATCAACGACCTGGACGAGGCCGACACGGACGAGTGGTGGGTGGTGGGCACACCGCCTACGCCTTGACGGCACTCCTCCGGCACCGACGGTACTTCGTGCGTTACTTCCCCCTTGCTGGACACGCGCGCCCCGCAGGTGCCCTTACGCTCACCTCCGACCAACGCGCTTCAAGAGCGCGGAATTGCCGATCTGCCCCCGGCGCCTCATTGCCGGCGGGCAGCAGGCAGGCCTGGAGGCACTCAGTGACGTTGCAAGCCATCGTGTTCCTCGCCGTGGCCACGGCCGTCGGCTACGTGGTGCACCGGCGAGAGGGGATCGGGGCCGCCGTCACGGCAGCGGCTGCCGTCGTAGGCGTTCTGTGTCTGCTGTTGTGGAGCGGGCCCGCGGCACCGACCCCACCGCCCACCACTCCCGAGGAGAGCAGCAGCGCGCCGGCCCCGGGCCTCTGAGGCCGCGGCAGTTGCCCCGGGGGGGCCTGAGGCCGTCAACCCTGATCCGTTGAGGCCGCGTCGGTGCCGGTTGGGGCGGACACTTGAGTACTCTCACCCCAGCAGCCACTGGGTGCGCAGCAGAAGCATTAGTGTGCTGCCCCTGAGATCCCCAGATCGCATGTAAGGACCGGTACTCCCTTGAAGATCGTGCGCCGTATCGGTGTGCCGCCAAGTGCCCGTGGCAGTGCCTCAGGAGCCAACTGCCCCGACCTGTTCGAACTGAGCGACGGCAACTTCGCCGTCATCGGCACCGAGGCCACCGAGGCGCTGGAGCGCGAGCTGCCCGCCGACGCCGCCCGGGCCGACTACGAGCGCATCGTGGTCGTCAGCCGGGAGACCCTCATCCGGGCCAAGGCGGACATCCCCGACGCCTGACGTCACCCGTGCCCTTGGCCGTACCCACCGCCGACCGCGCACGGACCCACCCCCGGCGAGCAACCCGGCACCCCGTCCTTGCTCGACGCTCCCCGACCCGGCCTGGCGCCCGAACGGCACCAGGCCTCTCGTGCTGTTCAGACCACCGCCGGTACACCGACCGGCGCTCCCGGCCCCACATACCGTGCCGCCGGCCGGATGATCTTCGAGTCGGACGCCTGCTCCAGGATGTTCGCGCTCCAGCCCACCACCCGCGCCGACGCGAACGTGGGTGTGAACATCTCGCGGGGCAGACCGCACAGTTCCATGACCACGCCCGCGTAGAACTCGACGTTGGTGTGCAGTTCGCGCCCCGGCTTCAGCTCCGCGAGGATCGCCTCGACCTGCCGCTCCACCTCGACGGCGAACTCCACCCGCGGACCGCCGAACCGCTGCGCCACCTCCCGCAGCATCCGCGAGCGCGGGTCCTCCGTGCGGTAGACCGCGTGGCCGAAACCCATGATGCGGTCCCCGGCGAGCACCCGCTCGCGGATCCACCCGTCGATCCGGTCGGGCGTGCCGATCGCGTCCAGGGTGTCCAGCGCCCGGCTGGGCGCGCCGCCGTGCAGCGGGCCGGACAGGGCCGACACCGCACCGGCCAGGCAGGCCGCGACATCCGCGCCCGTCGACGCGATGACCCGCGCGGTGAACGTCGACGCGTTGAACCCGTGATCGATGGTGGAGATCAGGTACTGCTCGACCGCGCGCGTGCGCTCCTCGTCCGGCTCCTCACCGGTCACCATGTAGAGGTAGTTCGCGGCGTACGACAGGTCCTCGCGCGGCTCGACCGGCTCGAGGCCCTGCCCCAACCGGTACAGCGCGGTGAGCAGGGTCGGCACGGCCGCGGCGGCCGTCAGGGTGTCCTCCCGCCGCTGCTCGGCCGACAGGTCGTACACGGGCCCGAATCCCTGGGCCGCGCCCAGCAGGGACAGGCCCGTGCGCATCCCGGCGAGCGGACCGGAACGTCCACCGGCCGCGGCGATGGCGGGCAGGGCGGCCCGCACCGCGTCGGGGAGCCGCCGCAGCGCCGCGGTTCGGGCGGCGAAGGCGGCGCCGCGCCGGGCGTCCGGGAGTTCCCCGTGCACCAGTAGATGCCATACGTCCTCGAAGCAGCGGCTCTGTGCGAGTTCGACGGCCGAGTACTGGCGGTAGTGGTAGAAGCCCTCGAGCCCTCGCACGTCGCCGACCTCGGTGTCGGCCACCACGACACCGGCGAGCCCGCGCGGCACCTCGACGGGCGGCGGTGCGGGTGCTGCGGTTCTGTTGACGGACATGATTACCTCCTCGAACTTGACTTCACTGTCCATACTTGATGGAAGTTCTGTCAATATTGATTGAATCAATACATGTTCCGTCACGGCTCAACAACCACCGCCTCCGATCGATACGGTGACCTCATGCGTGATCAGGAGCCCGGCCCCTCCGCCGCCGCCGAACGACGTCTGACCACCCGGGAGGCGGCCGAACTGCTCGGGGTGAAGCCCGAAACCGTGTACGCGTACGTCAGCCGAGGCCAGCTCGGCAGCCGGCGCACACCCGGCGGCCGGGGCAGCACCTTCGACGCCGACGAGGTCCGGGCCCTCGCCCGGCGCAACCGGCGCGACGCCGGCAACTCCGCGGCGTCGGCAGCCGGCCAGGAGCTGACGGTGCGCACGCGTCTCACGCTCATCGAGAGCGACCGGTACTACTACCGGGGCGTCGACGCGGTCGAACTGTCCGCCCGCCACACCTACGAGGAGGTGGCCGAGTGGCTCTGGACCGGGCAGTTGCGTCGCGGCGCCGCCTTCTCGGCCCCGGAGTCCTCCACGGCCGCCGCACGCAGGGCCGTCGACGCCCTGCCCGAGCACGCAGGGCCCGCCGACCGTCTCCGGGTGGCGGCGATCGCCGCGGCGGTCACGGACCCGCTCCGCTTCGACCTGGCCGAGGACGCGGTGCTGGGCACGGCGCGCACCCTCATCCCCACCCTCGTCGCGGCGCTGCCGCCCGTACTGCGCGACGGAGACGACCGGGCCCCGATCGCCCACCGCCTGTGGACCCGGCTCAGCGGGCAAGAGGCCGACGAACCGACGCTGCGCGCCCTCGACACGGCGCTCTGCCTCCTCGCCGACCACGATCTGGCGGCCTCCACGCTCGCGGTGCGCGTCGCCGCGTCGGCGCGGGCCCACGCCTATGCCGCCGTGTCCGCCGGGCTCGGGGTGATCGAGGGACCGCTGCACGGCGCCGCCGGAGGCCTCGCCCACCGGATGCTGCTGGAGGTTCTCGACCTGGGCAGCGCGGCCCCGGTGGTCGCGGAGGAGCTGCGGGCCGGCCGGCGCGTCCCGGGGCTCGGCCACCGGCTCTATCCCGGTGAGGACCCACGCGCGCGTGCCCTGTTCGCGCTCCTGGAGGACATCCCCCGGGCGGCGCCCGCGCTCGCGGCGGCCAGGGACGTCCAGGCCACCGCCGCCCGCCACACCCCCTTGCACGCCAACGTCGACCTCGCGCTCGCCGTGCTCACCGCGTCGTCCGGCATGGCATCCACCGCGGCCGAGACGATTTTCGCCGTGGCCCGTACGGCGGGCTGGATCGCCCATGCCCTGGAGGAGTACGGGGAGCGCCCCCTGCGGATGCGGCCGAGCGGGCTGTACTCCGGTCCCAGGCCGCCGCGCCTCCTACCGGAGTAGCGTCCAGGCGCGGCTGGAAGTCGCCGTGGCCCAAGTCAGGTTAGGCTCACCTCTGTGAGTACGTGCTCAACCGTCTCCTGGGACCTCGACGAGCCCCTTTCGGGCACCGCACCCGTCGCGAGGACCTGGTTGCTGCTCGAACAGCCCGGCCCGTGGGGCGCCAAGGCGCTCACCGCGAGCCACCTGGACCCCGCACTGGGGCGCGCCCTCGACGCGGCGGCGAAGGGGACGGGCGTCCGCGTCGCGCTCATCCGCCGCCCCGGACGCCACGCGGACCGGGGCGCGTCCGCCGAGCGCAGGGTGTACGCGGCCCACACCGCACCGGGGAACGTCTGGCTGCACGGCGCCACGGTCGAGGACCCACGCCGCCTGCTCGGCCTCGATCTCGCGGCACTCGGCCGGGGCGACCGCCACGCCTTCGACTCGGTGCTGGACGGCGGCCCCCACCGGGGCGATCCCCTCGCACTCGTCTGCACCAACGGCAAGCGCGACCGGTGCTGCGCGCTCCTCGGCAGGCCGCTCGCGGCCGAAGTCGCCGCCTCCGGAACCGACGGCGTCTGGGAGGTCACCCACCTGGGAGGCCACCGCTTCTCGCCGACCGTGCTCGTACTGCCGCACGGCTACGTCTACGGCCGGGTCCAGGCGCACGCCGTCAAGGAGATCCTGCACCGGGCGCGGGAGGACCGGATCGTCGTGGAGGGCTGTCGTGGGAACTCCGCCTGGGAGCGCCCCGGCCAGGCGGCCGAGCTGGCCCTGCGGTCGGCCGTCGCCGAGGACGCGGCCCAGGCGCTGACGGTCGTACGGACGGACGGCGCCGCACCGCGCTGGGAGGTGACCCTGGCCCACTCGGACGGCCGGCGCTGGCGGGTCACCGTCGTACAGGGGGCCTCGGCACCACCGCGCCCGGAGAGCTGCGGAGCGTCGGTACTGGGCTCGCCCGCGCGGATGGAGGTCACGGCGGTGCGCGCACTGCCGACGCCCGCGGCGGCGCTGGCGAGCTGACGCCGGTTGATCCACCGGTCCGCCCGGCGCGGCGCCCGCCGTCGCCGTCGCCGTCGCCGGGGAGATACACACCACACCCCGCTACGACCGGCCACCGGCCCCACGTACCGTCGTGGCCATGAGCTCCACTCCCTCCGCACGCCGACTGCGCCTGGGCCTGCCGCGGCGGGTGTTCTCGCAGGTGCTGCTGATGCAGGTGGCGATCGCCGCGGGCGTCACCGTGCTCGCGACCGGGCTGTTCCTGGCGCCGCTCGGCGACCAGCTGGACGACCAGGCGATGCGCCGTGCCCTGGCGATCGCGCAGACCACCGCGCAGCAACCACAGGTCGTGAGGGACCTGCGGACCACCCGGCCGGCGGCGGACGGGCCGGTGCAGGAGGAGGCGGAGCGGGTCCGCAGGGCCACCAAGGCGGAGTACGTCGTCGTGATGGACCGCAAGGGCGTGCGCTGGTCGCACACCGACCCGGAGCGGATCGGCCAGGTCGTCTCGACCGACCCGGGTCAGGCCCTGGCCGGACACGAGGTCATGGAGATCGACAACGGCACGCTGGGCCGCTCCGCCCGCGGCAAGGTGCCCCTGCGCGACGGCGACGGCGAGATCGTGGGGGCGGTCTCGGTGGGCATCGCGTACGACAGCGTGCGGGCCCGGCTGATCCACGCCATCCCCGGCCTGTTCGCGTACGCCGGCGGCGCGCTCGCCGTCGGCGCCCTGGCGTCCTGGATCATCTCGCGCCGGGTGCAGCGGCAGACCCGGGACCTGGCCTTCTCGGACATCGCGGGGCTGCTGGCGGAGCGCGAGGCCATGCTGCACGGCATCCGGGAGGGTGTCGTCGCCCTCGACCGCGGGGGCCGGGTGCGCCTGCTCAACGACGAGGCGCAGCGCCTGCTGAGCATCGGCGGCGAAGCCGTCGGCGGCTTCCCCGACGAGGTGCTCGGCGCGGGGCGCACGGCCGACGTCCTGGCGGGCCGGGTGACCGGCACCGACCTGCTGACCGTGCGCGGCCAGCGGGTCCTGGTCGCCAACCGGATGCCCACCGACGACGGCGGTGCCGTGGCCACGCTGCGCGACCGCACCGAGCTGGAGCAGCTCGGCCGGGAGCTGGACTCCACGCGCGGCCTGATCGACGCGCTCCGCGCACAGGACCACGAGCACGCCAACCGCATGCACACCCTGCTGGGACTGCTGGAACTGGAGATGTACGACGACGCCGTGGAATTCGTCGGCGAGGTGGTCGGCGACCACCGGGTCACCGCGGAACAGATCACCGAGCGGATCCGGGACCCCCTGGTCGCCGCCCTGCTGGTCGGCAAGGCGACCGTCGCGGCCGAACGGGGCGTCGTCCTGTGGGTCTCGGACCGGACGCTGCTGCCGGACCGCCTGGTCGATCCCGGGGGCCTCGTCACGATCGTCGGCAACCTGGTCGACAACGCCCTCGACGCCACCGCCGGGACGCCGCACGCGCGCGTGGAGGTCGAACTGCGGGCCGAGGGGCGCGCCGCCACGCTCACGGTGCGCGACACGGGTCCCGGCATTCCGGCGGACCACCGTGAGCTGGTCTTCACGACGGGCTGGTCCACCAAGGAGCCGCCGGCCCACCGCGAGCGGGGCATTGGACTCCCCCTGGTGCGACGCCTGGCCGAGCGGCAGGGCGGCAGGGCGACCGTCGGGGAGGCGTACGGCGGGGGCGCGGAGTTCGTCGTGGCCCTGCCCGAGGCCCTCACCGAACCGGAAGCGGAAGCGGGACCAGGACGGGGACCGGGACCAGGACCGCGACCTGAACAGGCACCGGAACGGGCACCTGCCCCCGAGTCCGCCCCCACCGCCCCCGTGACCACCGCTGCCGAGAAGGAGTCCCGATGATCGAGGTCCTGGTCGTGGACGACGACACGCGGGTCGCGCGCGTCAACGCCGCCTACGTCGAGAAGGTGCCGGGCTTCCACGTCGCCGGTCAGGCGCACAGCGCACTGGAGGCACTGGACGCCGCACAGAGACTGCCCCGCGTGGACCTGATCCTGCTGGACCACTATCTGCCCGACCGGACCGGTCTGGAGGTCGTCCAGGAGATGCGACGGCGTGGACTCCAGACCGACGTGATCATGGTGACGGCCGCCCGCGACGTGTCGACCGTGCAGGCGGCGATGCGGCAGGGCGCTCTCCAGTACCTGGTGAAACCGTTCGCCTTCGCCGGTCTGCGCGCCAAGCTGGAGGCGTACGCGGAGCTGCGCCGCACGCTCGACGGGGGCGGCGAGGCGGAACAGGCCGAGGTCGACCGGATCTTCGGCGCCCTGTCGGCACCGTCCGAACCCGGGCTGCCCAAGGGACACTCCCCCACCACCGCCGAACTGGTACGCCAGTGCCTGCTGAAGGCCGACGGGCCGCTCTCCGCTCAGGAGATCGCCGAACGGACCGGGGTGAGCCGCCAGACCGCGCAGCGCTATCTGAAGCTCCTGGAACGCACCGGACGCGCCGTACTGACACTGAAGTACGGCGAGGCGGGCCGCCCCGAGCACCGTTACGCGTGGGCGACCCGCACCTGAGCGACAGCCCGGCACCAGTACTCCAGGGCACCAGGACTTCAGGGGCATCGCCGCCCCTACACGGCCCCCGCCCCGGTCAGCGACCGCACCTCGGTCTCGGCGTGCCTGGCCTCGTCCGGGGGCTCCGGGGAGGTGACGGTGCCCAGCCAGCCCGCGAGGAAGCCCAGCGGGATCGAGACGAGGCCGGGGTTCTGCAGCGGGAAGTACTGGAAGTCGAGGCCGGGAAAGAGCGACTGCGGACTGCCGGAGACCACCGGGGACAGCAGCACGAGCACCACGGACGGCACCAGACCGCCGTAGACCGACCACACCGCGCCCCGGGTGGTGAAGCCGCGCCAGAACAGCGAGTAGAGCAGCACGGGCAGGTTGGCGGAGGCGGCCACGGCGAAGGCGAGGCCCACCAGGAAGGCGACGTTGAGGTCGCGGGCGAGCAGACCGAGCCCGATGGCGACCGCGCCGATGCCGACGGAGGCGACCCGCGCCACGGCGACCTCGCTGCGCGGCTTGGAGTGGCGACGCCGCAGGGACGCGTACAGGTCGTGGGCCACGGACGCCGAGGAGGCCAGGGTGATGCCGGCGACCACCGCGAGGATGGTGGCGAACGCGACGGCGGCGACGACCGCGAACAGGACCGTCCCGCCGGTGGACTGCGCGCCGCCGCCGAGGTCCAGGGCGAGCAGCGGCACCGCCGTGTTCCCGGCGGCGTTCGACGCGCGTACGGCGTCCGGGCCGACCAGGGCGGCGGCGCCGAATCCCAGCACGATCGTCATCAGGTAGAAGCCGCCGATGAGACCGATCGACCAGACCACGGACCGCCGGGCCGCCCGGGCGGTGGGCACCGTGTAGAAGCGGGACAGGATGTGCGGCAGCCCGGCCGTGCCCAGCACCAGGGCGAGCCCCAGACTGATGAAGTCGAAGCGGGAGACCCAGTCCCCGCCGTAGGCCAGGCCGGGCGCGAGGAACGCCTCACCGTGGCCGCTGCGCTCCGCCGCCGTGCGCAGCAGCCGGTCGACGTCGCCGTGGAAGCGCACCAGGACGAGCGCGGTCAGCGCCACGGTGCCGCCGAGCAGCAGGACCGCCTTGACGATCTGGATCCAGGTGGTGGCGCGCATCCCGCCCAGCGACACGTAGATCACCATGAGGGCGCCCACGCCGATGACGGTCCAGGTCCGCGCCGCCTCGCTCGTCCCGCCCAGCAGCAGCGCGACGAGGCTGCCTGCGCCCACCATCTGCGCCACCAGGTACAGGACGGAGACGGTGACCGAGGAGGTCCCGGCCGCGATCCGCACCGGCCGCTCCCGCATCCGGGCGGCCACGACGTCGGCGAGGGTGAACCGTCCGCAGTTGCGCACGAGTTCGGCGACGAGGAACAGGACCACGAGCCAGGCCACCAGGAAGCCCACCGAGTAGAGCATGCCGTCGTAGCCGTAGAGGGCGATGAGCCCCGAGATGCCGAGGAACGACGCGGCCGACATGTAGTCGCCCGAGATGGCAAAACCATTTTCCATCGGCGAGAAGAGGCGGCCGCCCGCGTAGAACTCCTCCGCCGAGCCGTGCCGGTGGCGGCCCACCCAGGTGGTGATGCCGAGCGTGACGGCGACGAACGTGCTGAACAGCAGCAGGGCCAGCGTCTGGTGGTCGCCCGTCACGACGCACCGCCTCTCACGCCGCGCGTCAGCTCCTGGGTGTCCCAGCGCAGTTCCAGCGCGGCACGGTCCCTGCGCAGCCGGGCGTGCCGCGCGTAGGCCCAGGTGAGGAGGAACGTGGTGAGGAACTGGCCGAGCCCGGCGACCATCGCGACGTTCACCGCGCCGGCCACCGGCCGGGCCATCAGGGCGGGGGCCGTCGTGGCGGCCACCACGTAGGCGACGTACCACAGGAAGAAGGCGGCGACCGCTGGGACGACGAACCTCCGGTACCGGCTGCGGACTTCCTGGAAGGCCGCGCTCCGCTGGACCTCCAGATACACGTCGGCCGCGGCCCGGGGCGGCTCCCCCGCCGTCTCCCGGCGCCCCGGCGAGGGGGCCGGCGCGGTGGCCCCGGGGCCGTCCGCCTCGCCCCAGCCGGAGGCGAGCGCGTCGTACCACGGGTCGTCGTACCGCGGGCCGTCGTACCGCGGGCCGGGGGCCGTCTCGACGTAGGCCCTGCCCGGCACTGCGCGGTGGTCGGCCGCGCCGTCGGGACCGCCCCCGGCGCCGCGGGACCGATCGTTGCTTGACTGCATGCCCAAGGATGGACAGAACGGGAAGATCCCCGACTCTTCTTCCCCGGGCACTTCACCCCATCAGGTGATTCCCCCTGAGGGTTCCCTCTGGCCGGACCGGCCCCGGGTATCGCTCCCGGGGCCGGTCCGGCGACCGAGCGTGGTCACGCGTCGATGCGCGACCGGTCCAGCGTCGCCGCCGAACTGGAGATGAACTCCTTACGAGGGGCGACGTCGTTGCCCATCAGCAGGTCGAAGACCTGCTCGGCGGAGTCCAGGTCGGTGAGGTTGATCCGGCGCAGGGTGCGGCGCCGGGGGTCCATGGTCGTCTCCGCCAGCTGGTCGGCGTCCATCTCGCCCAGGCCCTTGTACCGCTGGATGGAGTCCTTGTAGCGGATGTTCTTGCTCTGGAACTCCATGAGCTTGTCGCGCAGCTCGCGGTCCGAGTACGTGTAGACGTACTTGTCCTGGCCCTTCTTCGGCTGGATCAGCTCGATGCGGTGCAGCGGCGGCACCGCGGCGAACACCCGGCCCGCCTCGACCATGGGCCGCATGTAGCGGTGGAAGAGGGTCAGCAGCAGGGTGCGGATGTGGGAGCCGTCCACATCGGCGTCGGTCATCATGATGATCTTGCCGTAGCGGGCCGCGTCGATGTCGAAGGTACGGCCCGACCCCGCTCCTATAACCTGGATGATCGCCCCGCACTCGGCGTTCTTCAGCATGTCCGTCACGGACGACTTCTGGACGTTGAGGATCTTGCCCCGGATCGGCAGCAGCGCCTGGAACTCGGAGTTCCTCGCAAGCTTGGCCGTGCCCAGCGCGGAGTCGCCCTCGACGATGAACAGCTCGCTGCGGTCGACGTCGTCGCTGCGGCAGTCGGCGAGCTTCGCCGGCAGCGACGAGGACTCCAGGGCCGTCTTGCGTCGCTGGGCGTCCTTGTGCTGACGCGCGGCGATACGGGTACGGGCCGCGGCGACGGCCTTCTCCATCACCACCCGGGCCTGCTGGGCCGCGTCACGCTTGGTCGAGGTCAGGAACGCCTTCAGTTCCTTGCTGATCACGTTGTTCACGATCCGGCGGGCCGCCGAGGTGCCGAGGACCTCCTTGGTCTGGCCCTCGAACTGCGGCTCGGCGAGCCGGACGGTGACGACCGCCGTCAGCCCTTCCAGGGCGTCGTCCTTGACGACGTCGTCCTCGGCGACGCGGAGCATCTTCTTGGTGCGCAGCACCTCGTTCATCGTCTTCGCCACCGCCTGTTCGAAGCCGGCGACGTGGGTGCCGCCCTTCGGCGTGGCGATGATGTTGACGAACGACCTGAGCGTCGTGTCGTAACCGGTGCCCCAGCGCATCGCGACGTCGACACCGAGGTCGCGGGTGACCTCGGTGGGCGTCATCTGCCCCTCCTCGTCCAGCACCGGGACCGTCTCCTTGAAGGAGCCCTGGCCGCTGAAGCGGAGGGTGTCGCAGACGGGCCGGTCACTGGCCAGGAACTCACAGAACTCGCTGATGCCGCCGTCGAAGCGGAACGACTCCTCGCCCTTGCTGCCGCCGTCGCCGAGACCGAACTCGTCCCGCACCACGATGGTCAGCCCGGGCACCAGGAACGCCGTCTGGCGGGCCCGCTGGTGCAGCGTGTCCAGGGAGAGCTTCGCGTCCTTGAGGAAGATCTGCCGGTCCGCCCAGTACCGCACGCGTGTGCCGCTGCGGCTCTTGGGGACCTTCTTGGTCCTGCGCAGTCCGTTCCCCGCGTCGAACTTGGCGTCCGGGCCCGTCTTCGCGAAGGTGCCCGGGACCCCGCGGCGGAAACTGATCGCGTGGGTGTGCCCGCCGCGGTCCACCTCGATGTCCAGGCGGGCGGACAGGGCGTTCACCACGGAGGCGCCGACGCCGTGCAGACCGCCGGAGGCGGCGTAGGAGCCGCCTCCGAACTTGCCGCCGGCGTGCAGCTTGGTCATGACGACCTCGACGCCGGAGAGGCCGGTCTTGGGCTCGACGTCGACCGGGATGCCCCGGCCGTTGTCCCGGACCTCCACCGAGGCGTCGTCGTGGAGGATCACCTCGATGTGGTCGCAGTAACCACCCAGGGCCTCGTCGACCGAGTTGTCGATGATCTCCCACAGGCAGTGCATCAGCCCACGGCTGTCGGTGGATCCGATGTACATGCCCGGACGCTTGCGCACGGCCTCGAGCCCCTCGAGGACGAGCAGGTGCCGCGCGGTGTAGTTGGATCCGTCCCGGTCTGCTCCTGCCAGCAGCGCAGTGGACGGCACGGATGTCTCGGCGGTCACGCGGTTCGCTCCTCGCTGAATTTCAGATGGGGCCCCGCTGGGTATGGGCGCGGCTCGGTTCACCGATGAGAGGGTACCGAGGCCTGGTAGAGCCGTTGTAACGCCACCCTCGTCACTGACTCACCCTAGTCCACGGTCGTATGCGTGTTCGATCCCTCGATGGGGTGAAGTACACATCACGTTCCCTTCGAGGCATGAACCATTTAGGCTCCGGGCACGTCCTCATGAACAAACCGGCAACCCAGCCGGCGGGACCGACACTGACCGACTGCGCGAACCCGTACGACACACAGACACGCAATACGGCACATTCGCCGCCAATCGGCAACAGCCGGCCCCTCGGAAATTTTTTTCGAGGAAAAGCCACGAGCGGGAACGTTTTGGGGCTGGTTGGATGTTGACCCTGGTACGACAGCTCGTCGAGCTAGAGAAGAGGCGACGTGACTACTGTTCTGACTTCCGCAAGCCCGCTGACGGCCGCTGATCGCTGCGACCGCTGCGGCGCCCAGGCATACCTGCGCGTCGTCCTGCTGAGCGGCGGAGAACTGCTCTTCTGCGCCCACCACGGTCGCAAGTTCGAGCCGGAACTCAAGAAGATCGCCGCTGAGATACAGGACGAGACGGAGCGGCTGACGGCCGTTCCGGAATCCTCAGCCGAGGAAGAGCGCTGACCCGACGCGCCCGTCGACGAGCCGAATCGGCACAGGCCGATGAACGGGCGGCCGCCTCCGTTTCCCGGAGGCGGCCGCCCGTACTCGTGCCCGACAAGCCCTCAGCGGCCGTCAGGCGCCCTCACGCTGCTTCGTGGCCGTACCGTCCCAGCCGAGCGTCTGGAGTACGGAGGAGACGCGCGTGTACACCCCGGGGCTGCCAGGGCGTCCGCAGCCACTCCCCCAGGACACCAGGCCGATGAGTCTGCCCCGTCCGACCAGCGGCCCCCCGCTGTCGCCCTGACAGGCGTCGCGGCCCCCGGCCTCCTGCCCGGCGCAGAGCATGGTCTTCGAGAGGTAGCGCCCGTCGTCGTTGCCCGGGTACGCCCGCTCGCAGGACGCGTCGGGGAGCACCCGCACACGGGCCGCGTGCAGGCCGTTCGCGTAGTCACCGGCGCCCGAGGTGTCGCCCCAGCCGTAGACGAGAGCCTCCGTGTCGGGCGTGTACGCGGGGTCACCCTCCGCCGCCATCCCTATGACCGAGCCGGCGGGGAGCGCTTCGGAGAGAGTGAGCACCGCGAAGTCCCCCGCATTGCTGCCGTCGTCGTGCTCCGGGTTCACCCAGACGGAGCGGATGGGGATCTCCTGCCCCTGGTCGGACAGCAGATCGGTCCGGCCTGCTACTACCCGCAGGTCGTCCACCTGTTCCGGCGGCGACCCGAGCACCTCCTCCCCCAGGCAGTGGGCCGCCGTGAGGACGGTGGTCCGGCCGACGGCCACTCCCCCGCAGAACTGCCCCGCCCGGGTACCCCCGAACCGGTCACGGCTGGACAGGGCGACGGTCCACGGACTGTCGGACACTTCGACCGGAAAGCCCCCGACGACGATGCTGTCGGCGGCCGCCGGGGCGGCCGACCCCAGCGGTATCGCGGTCGCGGCGGCCGCCAGCACCAGCGGCCGGGCCACTGTCCGGGCCAAGAGACGACGCATGCGGGCTCCTCACTCCTAGGTGGTCATGGGACACCCAGAGTGATCCAGTACGCGGTGTCGCGCACCCGCTGCCCAGCACGGAGGCCCGGTTCCGCACCTGGCGGGACCGGGCCTCGTTCGCTCGTACCGTCTACCGCAACCTAGTCGAGGTAGTCGCGCAGCACCTGGGAGCGCGACGGGTGACGCAGCTTCGACATGGTCTTCGACTCGATCTGGCGGATGCGCTCACGCGTGACGCCGTACACCTTGCCGATTTCGTCGAGGGTCTTCGGCTGACCGTCGGTGAGACCGAACCGCATGGAGACGACGCCCGCCTCACGCTCGGACAGGGTGTCGAGCACGGAGTGCAGCTGCTCCTGCAGGAGGGTGAAGCTGACCGCGTCGGCCGGGACGACCGCCTCGGAGTCCTCGATGAGGTCACCGAACTCGCTGTCGCCGTCCTCGCCCAGCGGGGTGTGCAGGGAGATCGGCTCGCGACCGTACTTCTGGACCTCGATGACCTTCTCCGGGGTCATGTCGAGTTCCTTGGCCAGCTCCTCCGGAGTGGGCTCGCGGCCCAGGTCCTGGAGCATCTGGCGCTGGACGCGCGCGAGCTTGTTGATGACCTCGACCATGTGCACCGGGATACGGATGGTGCGGGCCTGGTCGGCCATCGCGCGGGTGATCGCCTGACGGATCCACCAGGTGGCGTACGTGGAGAACTTGTAGCCCTTGGTGTAGTCGAACTTCTCCACCGCGCGGATCAGACCGAGGTTGCCCTCCTGGATGAGGTCCAGGAAGAGCATGCCGCGACCGGTGTAGCGCTTGGCCAGGGAGACCACCAGGCGGAGGTTGGCCTCCAGCAGGTGGTTCTTGGCGCGGCGGCCGTCCTCGGCGATGATCTCCAGTTCGCGCTTGAGCTTGGGCGCGAGCTTGTCGGAGTTCGCCAGCTTGTCCTCGGCGAACAGACCGGCCTCGATGCGCTTGGCGAGCTCGACCTCCTGCTCGGCGTTGAGCAGGGGGACCTTGCCGATCTGCTTGAGGTAGTCCTTGACCGGGTCGGCGGTGGCACCGGCGGCGGCGACCTGCTGGGCCGGGGCGTCGTCCTCGTCCTCGTCGGACAGCACGAAGCCCGCGTTCTCGGTGCCCTCGGTCTCCTCCGTCGCGGCCTTCGGCTCCTCGGTCGCCTCGTCCTCGAGAAGCTCGCCGTCTTCCTTCTTGGCGGTCGTCTTCTTGGCCGCCGTCTTCTTGGCGGTCGCCTTCTTCGCCGTCGCCTTCTTGGCGGTCGTCTTCTTGGCCGCCGCCTTCTTGGCGGGGGCCTCCTCCTCGACGGCGGGCTCGGCGGCGGGCGACGCCGGGGCGGCGGGAGCGGTCGCCTTCCTGCTGGTCACCGTCTTCGCCGCGACCGTCTTCGTGGCGGTGCGCTTGGCGGGACTCTTCGCTGCGACGCTCTTTCGGGTGCGCTTGGGCTCTGCGGCACTGACCATCAGCGTCACACCCTCTTCCTCGAGGATCTGGTTGAGGCTGCGCAGTACGTTCTTCCACTGAGTGGCCGGAATCTGGTCAGCTTCGAAGGCCCGACGCACGTCATCGCCGGCGATCTGCCCCTCAGCCTTTCCCCGCTCAATGAGCGCCATGACAGAGACGGACTCGGCGATCTCCGGCGGGAGCGTACGGGATGTGCTGGCCGACACGAACAACCTCTCGGAACGTTGAAAAACGGCTTCCGGCCCCGTCCACGGCGGACAGGAGCCGACCACCGGCTTGGGATGGGCCGACGGTGCGGGCGGGCCGGGGAGATACACAGCGCCGTGAACGGCGTCCATATTCCCTCCGCGGCTGTCACCTCTTAGGTCATCGTGTTGTTCCCAAGAGCGTTACGCCCAATCCGCGTGGCCCGAGTCACACCCCGTAAGCGATCAAAACTGCGCAGATGCGGATAAACAAGGTCATCAACTTGTCCGTCCCGACCTTGCCGGGACGGCTCAGCCTCTCATCACACCGTCGGACCCCGGGGAGCCACGAACGGCTCCGCGGGGTCCGACGACGGGGGCGGCGTGCCGGCCACTGCCACAGGAGGGGTATGGCGTGCCCGGACCGCGCCGCCGCGGAGGAGGACGGTCAGTGCTCGCGCGGGGCGGGCACGACGCGCTCCACCTCGGGGTGCACGGTCAGAAGCTGGCGCATGGCCGCCTCGGCCGCCGCGCCGTCGCCGGTGGCGAGGGCGTCGACGATCCTGCCGTGCTGCGCGAGCGACGCGTCGTTCGGCCGGTCACAGCCGGTGACCGGACCTCCGGAGACATGGAGGGCGGCGGAGACGATCCCGGAGAGGTGGTCGAGCATCCGGTTGCCCGCGACCTGGATGAGCAGGGTGTGGAACTCGGCATCGGCACGCGAGAAGGTGAGCGCGTCGCCCTGCCCCATGGCGTGCCCCATGATCCCGACCATGTCGGACAGCCGCTGCTGGACGTCCTCGCGCCCGTGCCCGGCGGCCAGG
The DNA here is from genome assembly GCF_045041415.1 of Streptomyces coelicoflavus. Lineage (NCBI taxonomy): Bacteria > Bacillati > Actinomycetota > Actinomycetes > Kitasatosporales > Streptomycetaceae > Streptomyces > Streptomyces coelicoflavus. The sequence goes on from NZ_CP108218.1 coordinate 2,074,147, forward strand.
CGCGCGGCGAGCGGCTCGATCGTCCAGCGCAGCTCGCCCAGCTCGCGACGCTGGTCGTCGCGCTGCGGCCCGAAGGCGCGCCATTCGATGATGTCGGGATCGAGGAGGTTCCAGTCACTGACCGGACGCACGCGCGTGCCGACGTTCGGCCGGGCGCTGACCAGGCCCTTCGCCTCCAGGACGCGAAGGGACTCGCGCACCACGGTGCGGGAGACCTCGAAGCGCTGGCCGATCTCCTCGGGAACCAGCGGGCGGTCGGCTCCCAGGTCGCCCGAAACGATCATCTGGCCCAGCTGCTGGACGAGTTGCCCGTGCAGCCCGCGGCCACGGTTGCCCGCGGTGCGCCGGCCCACGCGGCCCAGCTCGGGCTCCACCCCTTCCCAGGAGGGCACCCCGACGCGGTCGACGGCGGGCGTCTCGGCGTACGGGTAGCGGTCGAGTTCGCCCGGGTTCGCGAGGCCGGAGTCGGCGGAACGGGCGGCGGTCATCATGGTGTGCGCAAGGGTACTCACGCATCCTTTGTCGGCGCTGATCCCAACTCCCTTGAGGTCTTTGGTGAAAAGCACACGAAAGGGTGATCGCTCACCCCGTCGCAATTGACGCCTTATCGGAAAGAAATGGGCTTTCCCCGGGGAGTTGCGCACACGGTCGGAACGGAAGGGTGGGACAGACGTCATCGAGCCCTGCTGCGCAGGGTCATGAGCAGATACGCGCAGAGCAGGGTGGTCAGTGACAACGTCATGGCCCCGCCCACGGGTTGGGCGACGAGGCGCAGCAGCTCCGCCACGTACCGCTCGCCCCCGAACGGCCACTGGGTCAGGAGGACCTCGCGCGTCCGCATCGGGAAGCCGGCGGCGGTCCGCACGGACGGGCCCTCCCAGACCTTTTGTACGAGCGGTACGACGGCGACGGGAACGGCGACCACCGCCGCCAGCCCGGCGGTGGTGGACCGGAAGACGCCCGCGGCCAGCACTCCGGACCACGCGCAGCCGACGACGAGTCCGAGCCAACCGGCGCTCAGCGCGGGCCAGTCGGCGGGGAGCCCGGTGAGCTCGGACCCGTAGAAGAGACGCAGCACCTGGGCGTCGCAGCCCACGGTCAGGACGGCCAGCAGCAGTGCGGCGGCCGCGGAGACGAGGAGCTTGGCGGTCAGCAGCCCCATGCGGCGGGGCACGGTGCCCCGGTCCGCCGCGAGGGCGGGATGGCGGAACTCGTCGCCGAAGGCGAGCGCGCCGAGCAGCCCGGCGCCGAGCGCGGCGGGCGGCAGGGGCAGCTCGCGTGGCCACGCGGCCAGCAGGCGCTCCTGCGGGGTGTGTCCGACCCGGGCGAGGACGACGGCGGTGACGGCGGACACGAGGAGCACGGCCGCGCCGGTGACGAAGCCCGTGCCGACACCCAGCGCGCGACGGAGTTCGTAGCGCAGCGGCCGGAGGGGACTGGGGGCGGAACGGACGGAAACGGGCGGCGGAGGCGTGCCGGCCGCGTCCCGGGCCGCCGTGGTGCCGGGCGTGAGGGCGCTGGGCGGGCGCGGTGTGCGGTGCGGGCCGGCCTGGGGCGCGGAGGACCCGGGGACTCCGGAAGCGCTGCCGGGGGCGGGGGCGGGGTGCGGTCCAGGGGTCTCGCAGCGGGCGGTCCCGGACGCGGGCGCGTCCACGTCCCCGTCCTTGGTGGGCGGGGACGAGGAGACGGTGGGCGAAGGGCGGTGCGTGATGCCCGGCGTCCCTGCGCCCCGCGCACGGTCGGCGTCCACCTCGAGCCGCTCTTCGTGCCGGGCTGCGGGAACCACCTCGGCCCCGGCGCCCATGTCGCCGACCTCGTCGGCCAGTTGGTGGACGAGGATGCCGTGCCGGAAGGCCGTCTCACCGATGTCGGCACACGTACTGCCGTACACCGCGAGCCGGTTGCCGCCCTCGCGCACCACCTCGACGGAACGGCGTGCCGTCCGTGCTTCCTTGGCCACCAGGACGGCGAGGCGGGCCGCGTACGGGCTGCGGACGGCGACGCGGGGGCGCAGCCGGGTACGGGAGAAGTCCGCCGACTCCTGGTCGGCGACGACTCTGCCCCGCTCCAGCGTGACGACGTGGTCGGCGCTGCGCGCGGCCTCCTTGGGATCCGCCGTGCTGAACAGGACCGTGCCGCCCTGGGCGGCGTGGGCACGCAGGGCGCCGTGCAGCCGCCGGGCATCGTGGACGGAGAGTGCGCCGGCGGGGTCGTCGAGGACCAGGGTGTGCGGATCGGGCACGAGCGCACAGGCCAGGCCGAGTCGCCGGTCCATCCCCCGGGAGAGGGTGCCGAGGCGTTCGTCGCGCAGGCTCTCGAGACCGGCCGACTCCAGGACCTCGTCGGCCCTGCGGACGGGAACACCGGCTGCCGCGCACAGCATGCGGAGATGGCCGCGCACCGTACGGGCGGGGTGCCCCGGGACATCGCCCAGCAGCACGCCGACCTCGCGGGAGGGGTGGGCGATGCGGTGCAGGGGGCGGCCTCTGAAGTACGTGAGACCACGGCCGTGCTGGAGCTCGAGCATGAGTCTGAGCGCCGTCGTCTTGCCGGCGCCCGATGCTCCGAGCAGTGCGGTGACGCGGCCCGCGCGCGCCTCGAACGAGACGTCGTCGACGGCGGGCGGAAGCTCCTTGCGGGGGTTGCTGGTCAGTCCGAAGGCCTGGATCACCCGTAGCAAGATAGCGTGCGATATCCGGTTTTACGGGCATCGCGCGGCCTGTCGGCACGGGGCCGCTCCGGCCTCGGCGTCAGACCTCGGGACGGAGCATCGGGGGGTTGAGGAGGGTCGCGCCGCCCGCCCGGAAGAGCTGGGCCGGCCGGCCTCCCTGGCGGGTGGTCGTCCCGCCGGTGGGCACGAGGAATCCCGGCGTACCCGTCACCTTGCGGTGGAAGTTGCGGGGGTCGAGCGCCACGCTCCACACCGCTTCGTAGACACGGCGCAGCTCGCCGACGGTGAACTCGGGCGGACAGAAGGCCGTGGCCAGCGACGAGTACTCGATCTTGGAGCGGGCTCGCTCCACCCCGTCCGCCAGGATCTGGGCGTGGTCGAAGGCGAGCGGCGCCACCGCCTCGCCGGCGTGACCGTAGCCGCTCTGTGCCAGCAGTTCCTCGACCGGTGCCCAACGGGCGTTGCTGGCGTCGCCCCCCGCGCGCGGTGCGGGCAGGTCGGGGGCGAGTGCGAGGTGGGCGACGCTGACCACCCGCATCCGGGGGTCGCGCCCGGGGTCGCCGTAGGTCGCGAGCTGCTCCAGATGAGCACCGTTGTCCTGGGTCGGCGCGGCAGGATCGTGGACGCACAGCCCGGTCTCCTCCGCCAGCTCCCGCGCCGCCGCCTGCGCCAGGTCCTCGCCGTCCCGTACGAACCCGCCGGGCAGAGCCCAGCGCCCCTGGAACGGCGACTCGCCCCTGCGCACCGCCAGCGCGCACAGGGAGTGGCGACGCACGGTCAGCACGACCAGGTCCACAGTGACGGCGAAGGGCGGAAAGGCTGACGGGTCGTAGGGCATGCGGCGATCATAGTCGTCTGCCTGACGATAAACACTCCCTTCGCCCACGGTGCGAGCAGTGATCCACTCCCTCCCCACCTGCGTGCCACCGCCCGTGCCGGCCGTCCGCCTCAGGGGCACTCACTGTCCCCGTCGGTCCCGCGCTCTCCCGTACGGGTCCCTTCGGGGCGTGGCCCCTGCCTGCCCGTCGCCGCCGTCCCCGAGGCGTCGGGGCGGGCCCGGCCGGGCCGTGTGCTCCCGGGCCGGCCGCCCTCGGAGGGCGTGCGGGGACGCACCATCCCGGTGCCCGGCTCGTGGGACCGTGCCCTCGTGCGGCGTCGGACGCCATGTGCCGAGGCGAGGGCGCGCGAGCGGCGCCGGCGACCGGGCTGCACGGCGGACGGGGACCCGGCAGACGAGGGCGCGGCGGACGACGGCTCGGCGGAGGAGGGCTCGGCGGAGGAGGGCGCGGCCGGCCCCCGTTCCACGGGCGCACCGCCGTGTCCTTCGTCGTTCGAGGCGCCGCCTTCCGTGTGCGCGTCGTGCTTCCGGCCTTCACGCAGGCAGCGGCGGATCGACTCGGGGTCGAGGCCCTCGTTGCACGCCTGGTGCAGGAGCCGGGCGAAGAGGTAGTCGGGGTCCGCGCCGAGGGCCATGGCCAGCGCCTCCCGCGCCTCCAGTTCGTCACCGGTGGACCAGGCGACCCAGCCCGCGAGGGTGAGGGGCGCGGCGGCGTGTTCGCCGTACGGCACGACGCAGCGACGGGCCAGGGCCCGCCAGAGACGCATCGCCGGTGCCGCCTCCTCGCCCTCCATCCAGGCGGCGGCGCGGTCGCGTGTCGTACGGTCCTGGAGTCCCAGGATCAACGCCGCCGCCTCCTCGTCCCCGAGCAGCTGGTCGTCCCGCAGGTCCTCGGCCGGCACGCCGGAGACGGGCGGGGCCCCGGCGAGGCGTCGCATGACCCGCTCCGCCGTCTCCAGCGTCTCCCCGGCCACCTCCGAGCGGCCGGCGGCGTCCAGGATCCGGGAGACCAGCGTCGTGGCGGCCGCGTCCAGGGCGGCCGCCTGTCCGTCCACCGCCGCGGTTTCCCGGGGGAGCATCCTGGCCCTCAGCTCACGGAGCGAGCCGCGCACCTGGATACCGGCGTAGGTGGCCGCCGCGGCCAGTACCGACGTGCCCGGCAGCCCCATGGGGAGGCCCGCTGCCGGACAGCAGGCCTCTTCGTCGCAGCAGTACGACCAGAAACGCCCGGCCGAGATGCACAGCGCCTCGACGACGGGAACGTCGAGGGCGCCGCACTCGACGCGCAGCTTCTGGGCCAGCGGCCTCAGTCGCTCCATCACGTCACGTCCGGTCTCGCCCGGGCCCGGCTCCTGGCAGAGGTAGGCGACCATCTGCTCGGGTCGCGCCCCTCGCCGCTCGCTCCCGTGCACCAGGCCGTGGACCAGCTGTCCGGCCGCGCCCGCCCAGTCGTCCGCGTTCGCGGGGATGCCCAGTCGCGCTCGACCGCCGAAGCGGCCCCGCCCGTCCCTGTCCCGCAGGGCGGCCAGGACGATGCTGTCCTCGGGGCGGTACCCGAGCAGGTACGGCAGGGCGTCGGCCAGCTCCGCGGGGGTGCGCAGGGTGACCTGGTGTTCGTCCCCGGGGCTCTCGCACGGGGCGCCGTCCGCCCGTCCCGGCTTCGCGGCGTCCGGGATGTCGCCGTTCTCGAAGGATCCAGTCGTTTCGCTGTGGTTCGTCATGACTCGACGATCTCGCGGATCTGCAAGTTCCGTTTGCCCTGTGGATAACTCTCCGCAGCGGGCACGTCCCCTCGCCCGCTCCCGGCCGCGGAGTCGTCCGTCGTTCCCCGACCTCGGGGGCGGCCCCTGCGCCCGCGCCCTATCCGGCCAGGGCGAGGACGAGCGGCAGCACCCGGTCGGCGCCGGCCTGGCGCAGGAGGCGCGCGCCCACGGCCAGGGTCCAGCCGGAGTCGGTGTAGTCGTCGACGAGCAGCACCGGGCCGGGGGTGTTGGACAGGGCCGTGGCGAGTTCACCGGGCACCGCGAACGACTCCGCCAGGGCACGCAACCGCTGGGCCGAGTTGCTGCGGTGGGCGGCGTGGTCGTCGGCGTGCGGGGTGTGGGCGAGGCTGCCCAGCAGCGGGAGCCTGCCGACCCGTGCCACTCCCGCGGCCAGTGAGGCGACCAGCTGGGGGCGGGTGCGGGAGGGCATGGCGACGACGCCCACGGGCCGCGCCACCGCGTCGGGAGAGCCGTCGGCCCAGCCGCCCGGCGAGCGGGCCCAGTCGGCCAGCACCGTCACGACGGCGGCGAGCACGTCGTCCGGGACCGGCCAGTCCGCGGCCTGCGCCGACAGGAGCGGGCGCAGACGGTTGCCCCAGCCGATGTCCGAGAGCCTCCCCAGCGCCCGCCCGGTGAGGGCCTGCTGGCCCACGGGGATGCGGCCCTTGAGGTCCATGCCCACGGCCGCGAGCCCGGTCGGCCACATCTTGCGAGGCTCCACCTCCACGCCCGGACGGTCCAGCTCGCCCGTCGCCGCCGCGAGGGCCGCGGAGGTGACGGCGGGGTCGAGCCAGGGGCCGGCGCAGGTGTCGCAGCGACCGCACGGGGCGGCCTTCTCGTCGTCCAGCTGCCGCTGCAGGAACTCCATCCGGCACCCCGTGGTGGCCACGTAGTCCCGCATGGCCTGCTGCTCCGCCTGACGCTGCCGGGCCACCCACGCGTACCGCTCCGCGTCGTACGCCCACGGCTGTCCCGTGGCGGTCCAGCCGCCCTTCACCCGCCTGACCGCGCCGTCCACGTCCAGGACCTTGAGCATGGTCTCCAGGCGTGACCGGCGCAGGTCCACCAGCGGCTCGAGCGCCGGAAGCGACATCGGCCGCCCGGCCTCCTCCAGCACCGCGAGGGTGCGCCGCACCTGCTCCTCCGGCGGGAAGCCCACCGAGGCGAAGTACGCCCAGATCGCCTCGTCCTCCCGCCCCGGCAGCAACAGCACGTCCGCGTGGTCCACACCGCGCCCCGCACGCCCCACCTGCTGGTAGTACGCGATGGGCGACGAGGGCGACCCCAGGTGCACGACGAAGCCCAGGTCGGGCTTGTCGAAGCCCATGCCCAGCGCCGAGGTGGCCACGAGCGCCTTGACCCGGTTCGCCAGCAGGTCCTCCTCCGCCTGCAACCGGTCGGCGTTCTCCGTCTTGCCCGTGTAGGCGGCGACCGGGTACCCGCGCTGGCGCAGGAACGCCGCGACCTCCTCCGCCGCCGCCACGGTCAGCGTGTAGATGATCCCGGAACCGGGCAGGTCCCCCAGCCGCTCCCCCAGCCAAGCCAGCCGGTGCGCCGCGTCCGGCAGCCGGAGCACGCCCAGCCGGAGGCTCTCCCGGTCGAGCGGCCCCCGCAGCACCAGCGCGTCCCCGCCGCCCGTGCCCAGTTGCTCCGCGACGTCGGCCGTGACCCGCGCGTTGGCGGTCGCCGTGGTGGCCAGCACCGGCACCCCGGCCGGCAGCTCGGCCAGCATCGTGCGCAGCCGTCGGTAGTCCGGGCGGAAGTCGTGGCCCCAGTCGGAGATGCAGTGTGCCTCGTCCACCACGAGCAGGCCGGTCGTGGCCGCGAGTTTCGGCAGCACCTGATCCCGGAAGTCCACGGAATTGAGGCGTTCCGGGCTCACCAGGAGGACGTCCGTCTCACCCCGCTCGACCTCCCCGTAGATCGTCTCCCACTCCTCCGGGTTGGCCGAGTTGATCGTGCGGGCGCGGATTCCCGCCCGCGCGGCCGACTCGACCTGGTTGCGCATCAGCGCCAGCAGGGGCGAGACGATCACCGTGGGGCCCGCGCCGCGCCGGCGCAGCAGGGCGGTGGCGACGAAGTACACGGCCGACTTGCCCCAGCCGGTGCGCTGCACCACCAGGGCCCGCCGGTGCTCCTCCACCAGGGCCGACACCGCCTGCCACTGATCCTCCCGCAGCCGTGCCGATCCCCCACGGTCGCCGACGAGCTCGGCGAGGACGGCGTCGGCTTCGGTACGGAGTTCCACGTGGTCCATTCCTCCATGCAACCCGATGGCACTGACAATCGGCGAATCGGGAGCTGCCGGAGCGGGTGTCGCGTCCCATGCGTCGCGCGGGGGCGCTCCGGGTAGGGATATAGAACGCACATCAGCCGATATGGGGCCTCGGTCTCAATTGCTCGTTGCCGCATCCCAGTTCGACAGGAAGAATTGAAGTCCGCTCCCCGCACGGCCTTCCGTGATCCGGCAGGGCTTCGCTGCGGTGCGCGCTCCCCGAATCCGACCCTGCCCGCAGTGTGGGCGCGTAGCCGAAGGGAGGAACGTGACCTTCGGATTCGCTCCGTCCTCGGCGGCCTCGTTTTCGTCGTCCGCCGCTTCCGCAACCCGCATGCTCGAGCCGGCGGAGTGGGCCGCCGCCGGAATCCCGCTGCTGCGCAATCCTCGTGAGGTCGTCAGCGGGCTGCACGCGCGGCACCGCCCCGGACCCGCGACGGCCGTCGTGGCCGTGCTCGACCCGGACGAACGACTGCGTGCCAGCGCCTCGTTCACCAGCCGCCGCTCCCCCGCCGACGGCTGGATGTTCCGCAACGCGCTGCTCTCCCAGCTGCGCCGGGTCATCCCGCACGATCTGCGGCGCCGCACCCCGGTGCGCACCGCCGTACTGCTCTACTGCCGTGAGGGCGACGCGCGTTGGACGCAGGAGGACGGCGCGTGGATGTGGGGGCTGCGGGACGCGTGCACGCTGCACGGGCTGCGCTGCGGGGCGTACATCACGCTGACCCGCGACGGCTGGCAGGTGCTGGGCGAGGACCGCGGCGGGCGCCGGCCCAACGCGGCGTCCGCGCCGGAGCCCTTCGCCACGGCGGAGGCACCGCCCCCGCCACCCCGCACCGGCGGTGTCGCCTCGGACGTACTGCGCCGCGCCGCGGCCCGCTGAGCGCCACAGCGGCGGCGGGCACACTCACCGGCCCGCGCACTGCTATGGGCCCGCCCGGGCCGTGACACGGCCCGCACACGACCCGGTCGGCGTGCGGCCAGTGACCCGGCCGGGGCCGGAACCCGACAGGACCCGTACGGTCGTCCACGCCCCGGCGGCGGGCACAGCCGACGGCTGTCCCCGCCGGTCGCCCGGCTCGGCGGAACGGGCTCAGACGCCCGCGCCCAGCACCGAGTTGATCCGCTGCGGGTCACCGCAGACGATCAGCAGGGCGCCGGCCCGGGAGTGGGCCACGGCCAGGGCGGTGACGGCGGCGGCCTCGGGGCCGCCGTTGAGCGCGACCACGACCACGGCCCGCGACGCCGCACGGTCCGCGACGGCGGCGTCGGCGTAGAAGACGTCGTCGCCCGCGTCGTGCTGCGCCCAGTAGGCGGTGTCGCCGAAGGACAGCTCGTGGGCCGCCCACGGATGGGCGTCGCCGGTGGTGATCACCAGCACGTCACCGGGGGTACGCCCCGAGTCCAGCAGCAGGTCCACGGCCTCTTCGGCGGCGTCGAGCGCGCCGTCGGGCGTGGCCGGGATCAGCTGGATCTGCGGAGTGGCCGGGGCGGTGGCCGCGGTGGCAGGGGCAGCCGGACCCGCGGGTCCGGGTTTGGCCTCGGCCGTGGTGTCGCGCGACGCGCGTTGCGCCGGCGGCGCCGGCCGCACCGGGCCGGGTCGGCCGGGGCGCGGCGGAGCAGCGGGACGGGGGCCGGGTACGGGGCGGGGGGTCGGCGCGGTGCGGCCACTGGCCGGAGTGGCGCGGGGACCCTGGGCCTTCTCGTGAATCTGAGGCTCCTCGGGAATGAGAGGCATGAGCTGATTTTTATCAAACACTGGTGCGGCTCGCGTCGGCGGGTGGCACATGCCTGCGAGCCGAACCGTCAGAAATCGAAGCCGAGCTGACCCTCGATTTCCGGAGCACTTCCGTCCACCCAACTGCGGACCTTCTTGAGGTGCCGCCACTGGGGCAGCGCATCAAGATACGCCCACGACAACCGGTGGTGCGGGGTGGGTCCCCGCTCCGCCAGTGCGGCCTTGTGCACGGGCGACGGATACCCGGCGTTGTCCGCAAAGCCGAAGTCTGCATGGTCGACACCCAGTTCGGCCATCATTTTGTCGCGCTGGACCTTGGCGAGCACCGAGGCCGCCGCGACGGCGACGCAGGACTGATCGCCCTTGATCACCGTGCGAACCCGCCATGGGGTCCCGAGATAGTCGTGCTTGCCGTCGAGGATGACGGCTTCGGGGCGGACCGGCAGGGTCTCCAGGGCCCGCACCGCCGCCAGTCGCAGCGCGGCGGTCATCCCCAGCGTGTCGATCTCCTCCGGGGAGGCGTGCCCCAGGGCGTAGGACGTGACCCAGGCCCGCAACTCCACCTCGAGTTCGGTGCGTCGCTTGAGGGTGAGCAGCTTGGAGTCGGTCAGGCCGGCCGGGGGCCGGCGCAGTCCGGTGATCGCGGCACAGACGGTGACCGGGCCGGCCCACGCGCCGCGCCCCACCTCGTCGACACCGGCAATGACCTTCGCTCCGGTCGTGGCGCGAAGAGAGCGCTCGACGGTGTGAGTGGGTGGTTCGTACGGCATGGCGCCCCCAGCCTACGCCGCCGCGATCCGCGGGCGACACCCCGGTTCCCCGAACGGGACCGGCTTCTCCGGCGGCCGGGTTCAGGGACCGTCGGGCCGCAGCAGCGGGACCATCAACTGGTCGATCAGTTCCTCGAGCTCGCGGTCCGGCCATTCACTCGCACAAATCTTGGAGCGATACATCATCATCGCCGGGATGGCGTCGAAGACGTATCCGTTGGCCGCGTCGGGGCGGACCTCTCCCCGCTCCATTCCGCGGTTGATGACCTCGCGGATCATCGTGAGGGTCGGCTCCACCACACCCTTGATGATCACCGCATGGAAGCGTTCGGCCTGCGTGTTGTCGCATTCGTGAATGACCGAACGCAGTGCGAATCCAGGCCGGGAGAACATCGCGTCGCGCGCCCTGCGGCACAGCTCGAGCAGGTCCTCGCGCACGCTTCCGAGGTCGGGGACCTCGTCGAAGTCCGGCAGTCCGGAGCGCAGCGCGTCCGCGACGAGGTCCTCCTTGGACGGCCAGCGCCGGTAGACGGCCGCCTTGCCGGTCTGCGCGCTCGCGGCCACGCCCTCCATCGTCAGCCCGTTCCAGCCGACGGTGCTGAGCTGGTCCAGTGCGGCCTCGAGGATGGCGCGCTCCAGGACCGCGCCGCGCCGGCGGGAGGGCGTCTGGGCGGAGGCGGCCGCCCAGTGCGAAGCAACCATGTCGAGGATCTCCAAAAAGCGGTGAAAACGGGTATTCGGGGATGAGGTGCACACCGCGCGGCCGCGACGGGGGACCGGACACGCGACGCCTCGATAAGTGAACGGTTGCGTTCACTGTCTCTCGGTCACTAACGTGGGAGCAACAGTGAACGCGAGCGTTCACTAAGTGATTCGTGGGGGACACATAGTGACAACCTCTTCTCTGATCAAAGACCAGAAGCCGGGAGCGGCCCGCCGGGAGGGGCATCCCGGCATCGCACTCGCCGTCATCGCGGCCTGCCAACTCATGGTCGTACTCGACGCGACGATTGTGAACATCGCGCTCCCGCACATTCAGAACGCGCTCGAGTTCAGCACCACCGACCTCACCTGGGTGGTCAGCGCCTACACACTCACCTTCGGCGGCCTGCTCCTGCTCGGCGGCCGAGCCGGTGACATCCTCGGCAGGCGCCGGGTCTTCATGACCGGCATCCTGCTGTTCACCTTCGCCTCGCTGCTCGGCGGCTTCGCCCAGGAGCCCTGGCAGCTGCTGGCCGCGCGCGTGCTCCAGGGCATGGGAGGCGCGATCGCGTCGCCCACGTCGCTGGCCCTCATCACCACGACCTTCCCCGAGGGGCCGGAGCGCAACCGGGCCTTCGGCGTCTTCGCCGCCGTCTCCGCGGGCGGCGGGGCCATCGGGCTGCTGGCGGGCGGCATGCTCACCGAGTGGCTCGACTGGCGCTGGGTGCTCTTCGTCAACGTGCCGATCGGTGTGCTGATCGCCGTGCTCGCACCGCTCTACATCAGCGAGTCCGAACGGCACTCCGGCCGCTTCGACATAGCCGGTGCCGTGACGTCCACCGCCGGCATGGCCTCTCTCGTCTACGGCTTCATCCGGGCCGCGGACGAGGGCTGGCGGGACAACCTGACCATCGGCTCCTTCGCGGCCGCCGCGGTCCTGCTGCTGGCCTTCGTCCTGATCGAGCAGCGGGCCAAGGAACCGATCACGCCGCTGAAGATGTTCGCCGACCGCAACCGCTCCGGCACGTACGTGATCATGCTGAGCCTGGCCGCGGCGATGTTCGGCATGTTCTTCTACATCGTGCTGTTCGTGCAGAACGTGCTCGGCTACACCCCCATCGAGGCGGGCCTGGCCTTCCTTCCGGTCACGGTCGTGATCGCGCTCGGCGCCGGACTGTCGCAGCGGTTCCTTCCCGTCTTCGGCCCGAAGCCGTTCATGATCGCGGGTTCGACGCTCGCCGCCGTCGGACTCGGCTGGCAGGCCCTCATCAGCTCCGACAGCTCCTATGTCGGCGGCATCCTGGGGCCGATGCTGATCTTCGGCTTCGGCATGGGGCTGAACTTCGTGACGCTGACGCTGACCGCGGTCTCCGGGGTCGCCCAGCACGAGGCGGGTGCGGCGTCGGGGCTGCTCAACGCGATGCAGCAGGTGGGCGGATCGATCGGTCTCGCCATCCTGACCACGGTCTTCGGTACGGCCAGCAAGGACGAGGCGGAGAAACAGGTGACGGACTTCCTCACCAACGCCTCGCCCGAGCAGAAGGCGCACTTCGCCCAGACGCACCAGCTGCCCGCGCCCTGGTCGCACGACGTGCTGGCGCAGGGCATCTCGGCCGCCTTCATCCCGGCCGCCGCCATGGCCGTACTCGCCCTGGCCACGGCGTGGCTGGTGATCCGGGTACGCAAGAGCGACCTGGAGGCCCTGTCCGGCTCTGCGGGCCCCGGGGTGGGCTGACCACGCGGCACCGCGGCCCGGGCGGGCTGCGACGGGCGTCCCGCACGCCCACCGCAGCCCGCCCCGCCGGAGGACGGACAGGACCAGGGACAGCAGCGCGGCGCATGCCGACAACGCCTCCATGACCCACCCCCTCATGACCTTCCGGCCTGCCCGGGGCCGATGCCCCGCACAGCGATTGTCATGACAACGCGCAAGCGGTCACGCAGAGTTCCCGCCGCATACGGAGAGTTCGCACGGAACCGGTCAGGCGGACGCGGTCATCCAGGCGGGCAGCGCCTCGACCCGTGCCGCCCACTCGGCCGGGGGCGCCCCCGCCTTGCCGGCCGCGACCACCCCGCCCACGATGGCGCAGGTCGTGTCCACGTCACCGCCGACCTGGGCCGTCGTCCAGAACGCGGTCTCGTACTCCCCGAGGGCTCGGGCAGCGGACCAGAGGGCGAAGGGAACCGTGTCGTGCGCGGTCGTACGCCGGCCGCAGCCCAGGACCGCGGCGACCGTGGCCGCGTCGCCGTAGTCGAGCATGTCCCGGGCGCGGCGCAGTCCGGCGCCCACCGCACTCTTCGGCACCAGCGCGATCACCCCGTCGAGGAGCGCGTGCGCACCGGGTGGGCCGGCCGGGTCCGCGGCCAGCGCCGCGGCCGCCGCGACGGCCATGGCGCCGACCACCGCCTCACGGTGCTGATGCGTGGGGTAGGCCGAGATCTCCGCCTGGTGGGTCGCCTGTTCCGGATCGTCCGCGTACCAGGCGCCCAGCGGCGCGATGCGCATGGCGGCGCCGTTGCCCCAGGAGCCCTGGCCGTTGAACAGCGCGGCGGCCAGCTCGCGCCAGTCGCCGCCCTCCCGGACCAGCCGCAGCAGCCGGTTGACGGCGGGACCGTATCCCCGGTCGAAGTCGTGGTGCCGGGCGAAGGAGAGCGCCAGCGCGTCCTGGTCGATGCGGTGGTGGCCTGCCAGGACGGAGACCACGGAACAGGCCATCTCCGTGTCGTCCGTCCACTGCCAGGTGCCGGGCGGCAGCTCGCGGCGCCCCAGCAGCGGGTAGTTCGCGGGAACGAAGAACTGCGAGCCCAGCGCGTCCCCCACCGAAAGTCCGCGCAGGCTGGAAAGGGCGCGGTCCAGGCGCCCGTCAGAAGCTGAATGAAGGGTCATCGCCCCGCCACTCTATCCGGTGATCCCGTACGGTTCCGGATCTCGCCAGCGTTCGAACGGCCGGTCAAGTGCGTACTTGCCGTCCGCACCGAGAACGAGCATCCGCATCTCGGCGTTCCCCGGGTTGGACAGCGACTCGAACTCCGCGACCGTCCAGTGGAACCACCTCATGCAGAACAGCCGCATGGCGAGCCCGTGGGTCACCAGGAGGACGTTCGGCGGGTGGTCGGGGTCCTCGAAACTGCGGAACAGACTCTCCAGGAAGTTGCCGACGCGGTCGTACACGTCGGCGCCGGACTCGCCCTGGGCGAAGCGGTAGAAGAAGTGCCCGTAGGCGTCGCGGTAGGCCTTCTGCAGCCGCACGTCGTCGCGGTCCTGCCAGTTCCCCCAGTCCTGCTCGCGCAGCCGGGGCTCCTCGCGTATCCGTATGAGCTCCGGGTCGAGGCGGAAGGCGCGGAGTGTCTCGTGGGTGCGGCGGTACGGGGAGACGTACACGCTGATCCGCTCGTGGCCGAAGACCTCGCGCAGCCTCTTGCCGGTCTCCCCGGCCTGCGTCCGGCCCCGGTCGGTGAGGGCCAGCGCGTGGTCGGGTTCGCGCTCGTACACGGTGTCATCGACGTTGCCGGTCGACTCGCCGTGCCGGACAAGAACGATGCGCCGTGGTCGTGCCATGCCAGAACCCTAGATCGAGACGGCCGGAACCAAGCACTCGTACGGCCCCGTACGGCGTACGTCACACAGTCTCCACACCCGGGAGGCCGGGGGCGAGTGCGTGCGGGTCCGGGACCCCGGACGGTCCACTCAGACGGTCCAGGAGGGTTCCAGCTGCACGATGTCGCCCGTCAGGGCCGCGACGTCGGCCTCCGTCTGGGCGCGCAGGGCGAGCCGCTCCACCCGCTCGGTGCGGTACTTTCCGTGCTCGGCGGCCGACAGCCACATGGAGAGCACGAGGTACTCGTTGTACCCGTTTCCCGGTGCCTCGCCGAACAGCCCGCGGATCATTCCCGGCGAGCCGGCCATCGCCGGGTTCCAGACCTTCTCCTGCATGAGGACGTAGTGCTCGGCCCGCTCCTCGTGGACGCGGCACAGTGCCACCCGCAGCAGGTCGGCGTCGGTGAAGCGCGGCTCGAAGCCGGTCTTCACGTCGAACCGGTAGTCGAAGAGCCTGACCTGGGCGTCCTTGAAGGTGCCCACCTGGGCCGAGGCCAGCCGGTCGTGGGAGCGGGCCATGAAGGAGTCGTAGAAGGCACGGCTCTCCCAGAAGGCGAAGACGTGCGCCACGTCCGGCCGCGCCCGGCTCCAGCCACCCCCCTGTCCCCGAAAACCCGGCTCCCCCGGAAGCCCCGCCCACTTCCGCTGCCCCCGCTCGAAACCGCGGCGGTCCACCACGGTGCAGCGAATCCACTTGACCAGCACCGCGCCATGGTAAGGCCAGGGAACGTGGCACCGGTCACTCTCCGGAGGACCGCTTTCCCGCACCCCGGTCCCGGTGCGTGGCAGGATGGACAACCGGCCGTCACCGTCCGGCGGTTCGGAAGGCCGGGCAGGGCGGGGGACCTGGGAAGGGGAAGTCTGTGAACGGCCTCAGCAAGGGCATGCGCAAGGTCGAGGTCGCGCTGCGGTGGGACCCCAGTCCGGCCGGGCAGCCGGCCGCCGACCTGGATCTCGTCGCCGGGACCTATACGGCGGACGATCCGTACGGCACCCCGGCCTACGTGGTGCACTTCGACAGCCGCTCGCCCGACGGCACGATCTATCTCAACCGGGACAGCAAGGACGGCAAGGGCTTCGGGTTCGACGAGGTCATGACGCTGGAGCTGGAGCGCCTGGACGCCCGGTACACGCGCGTGGTGGTGGGCGTCGCCATACAGCAGCGTGCCGAGGACCGGACCTTCGCCGACGTGGTCAGTCCGGGCCTGCGCATCCGTGAGGGATACACGGATCTGGCCTCGGAGGATTTCGCGGGCGTCCGGAGCGCCACCGCGGCAACGGTGGCGGAGTTCGTCCGGGACGAGACGGGGGCGTGGGAGTTCCGGGCCTCGGTGCACGGCTTCGAGGGGGAGCCCTCGACGTTCACGCGTGTGATGGGCGCGGCACACCGACCCTGACGGCGCACGGAGGCGGAGGGGGCGCCCGCCAGGAGGGCGGGCGCCCTTGTTATTGGGGAGACGGCCGGCCGACGTTATTGGGGAGACGACCGGTCGACCTACTGGGGAGACGACCGGTCGGACGACTGGGGAGAGGGCCGGCCGGCGAACGCGGCCACTCGGCGGCCCCAGGCCGTCTCCACGAGCCAGAGGATCCCGGGATCCTTCGCCGCCAGGGCCTCCCTCGCGACCCCGCACCAGTCGTCCCGCGCCAGCAGGCTCAGGTAGCCGTCCCTGTGGTGTCGCCATCTCCGAGCGGGCCCGATGGAGCCTTCGTCGCCGTCCTCTCCCAGGTTGCCCGCCAGCGAGGCGGCGGTGCAGTAGCGGCCGGCGGACGGCTCCGTGCGGGTGAGGTGGCGCAGATGGGCGGCCATAACAGCCTCGGCGTGGGGGTAGCGCGACAGGGTCGCTCCCATGCCGCTGCTGCCGGTCGTCACCAGGAGGATCCGTCCGGCGTGGTCCATGATCTCGTCGTCCACGTGCGACGCGGTGGCCGCTTCGTGGAGGCCGGTGGTCCGGACGACGTCGCCGACGAAGTACGCGTTGAGGAAGTCGCCGTCGCACGCCCGGCGGAGGAGCCAGGGCCGGGTCACGGGATCGTCGAGTCGGCAGAGGGTGTGCACCGCGTAGACCCGTCCCCAGCCGGTGACCCGCTCGGCCAGCCAGGCAACGGCCTCGGCGCCCCCGGGCAGGCGTGCCAGGGCGTGTGCCGCGAGGGGGCCGAACCAGTCGGACAGCAGGCCGATCGTCTGGACCCTACGGATGTCGTCGGCCGTTCCCACGGCGGCGATCAGGGCCAGTCCCAGGGTGACCGAGCAGCGGTCGGTTCCGTGCCGGACCAGCCACCGGCCGGTCTCGCGAGCGCGGCGTCCGTCGGCCCGTTCGGCGGCGACGGTGATGTGTTCGTCGGGGTGGATCGGTATGTGGACGTCGTGGCAGACGGCGGCCAACTCGCCGGGAGAGGCCGAGCCGCGGGCGAAATGCGTGTCCAGGAGGAGCGCCACGCCCCGGCCGGCCGATCGCCCGCCCCCAGCCGCCTTCGGGCGTTGCCGACGACGGTGCGCGTCCTCGTCCGGACAGGGGCTCCCGCCGCGCCGGAGCGGCTGATCCGGGGTCTCGCGATGGAGCCGGAGTGCGTGGTCGAACAGTGAGGTCGTGGATCCGGGCGGTTGCGTCCCGGTCGTCCCGGTCGTCCCGCTCATCGGCGGACGGCGGACTCGATTCTCTTGATCATGGTCCGGAGCCTGTCACGAGAGCCGTCGGCGGACAACCCTGGTAAGCCGGTCTTCCCGCACATGCCGAAGAGGGCGCCGACCGTTGGTCGGCGCCCTCTTCGGCTGATCTCAGGGGCGCGTCAGCCCCGGTACCGCCCGCGTTTCAGCGGGCGGGCCCGGCTTCAGCTGCAACCGCTGGTCGAGCCGCAGCCCTCGCAGATGTAGCAGGATCCGGCGCGCTGCATCTTCGTGCCGCAGGAGAAGCACAGCGGGGCGTCGGCCTGGATGCCCAGCTGCATCTCCACCAGTTCGGCGCTGGTGTGCGCCTGCTGCGGTGCGGGCTTGGCGGCCTCGGCCTCGGCCTTCGGCGTGGCGACGGCGACCAGTTCCTGGGCGCGGGGCGCCGACTGGGCCAGGCCCTCGACGTCCAGCTCGTCGTCGGACGGCTCGTACGAGCCGGTCTCCAGGTGGCGCTGGCGCTCCTCGGCGGAGTGGATGCCGAGCGCGGAGCGCGTCTCGAAGGGCAGGAAGTCCAGCGCCAGGCGGCGGAAGATGTAGTCGACGATCGACTGCGCCATCCGCACGTCCGGGTCGTCCGTCATGCCGGCCGGCTCGAAGCGCATGTTGGTGAACTTCGAGACGTACGTCTCCAGCGGCACGCCGTACTGGAGGCCGACGGAGACCGCGATGGAGAAGGCGTCCATCATGCCCGCGAGGGTCGAGCCCTGCTTGGACATCTTCAGGAAGACCTCGCCGAGACCGTCGTCCGGGTAGGAGTTGGCGGTCATGTAGCCCTCGGCGCCGCCGACGGTGAAGGACGTGGTGATGCCGGGACGTCCCTTCGGGAGGCGCTTGCGGACCGGGCGGTACTCGACGACCTTCTCGACCGTCTCGCGGATGGCCGCCTCGGTCTTCTCGGTGATCTCCGCCTTCTCCGTGTCCTTGACCGACTTGGTCTTGGCGGAGAGGGGCTGGCCGACCTTGCAGTTGTCGCGGTAGATGGCGAGCGCCTTGACGCCCATCTTCCAGGCCTCGAAGTAGACCTCCTCGACGTCCTCGACGGTCGCCGACTCCGGCAGGTTGACCGTCTTGGACAGGGCGCCGGAGATCCACGGCTGGATGGCGGCCATCATGCGGACGTGGCCCATCGCGGAGATGGAGCGTTCGCCCATCGCGCAGTCGAACACCTCGTAGTGCTCGTGCGCGAGACCGGGGGCGTCGACCACGTTGCCGTTCTCGGCGATGTGGGCGACGATCGCCTCGATCTGCTCCTCCTGGTAGCCCAGGCGGCGCAGGGCCTGCGGGACGGTGCCGTTGACGATCTGCATCGAGCCGCCGCCGACCAGCTTCTTGAACTTGACCAGGGCGAGGTCGGGCTCGAGGCCGGTGGTGTCGCAGGACATCGCGAGACCGATGGTGCCGGTCGGGGCGATGACGGACGCCTGGGAGTTGCGGAAGCCGTTCTTCTCGCCGAGGCGGAGCACGTCCTGCCAGGCCTCGGTGGCTGCGGCCCAGACCGGCGTGTCCAGGTCGTCCATGCGGACGGCCTTGGCGTTCTCGTCCGAGTGCTGCTTCATGACCCGCAGGTGCGGCTTGGCGTTGCGCGCGTAGCCGTCGTACGGGCCGACGATCGCGGCGAGCTCGGCGGAGCGCCGGTACGACGTGCCGGTCATCAGGGAGGTGATGGCGCCGGCCAGGGCGCGGCCGCCGTCGGAGTCGTAGGCGTGGCCGGTCGCCATCAGCAGGGCGCCGAGGTTGGCGTAGCCGATGCCGAGCTGGCGGAAGGCGCGGGTGTTCTCGCCGATCTTCTGGGTCGGGAAGTCCGCGAAGCAGATGGAGATGTCCATCGCGGTGATGACCAGCTCGACGACCTTGGAGAAGCGCTCGGCGTCGAAGGACTGGTTGCCCTTGCCGTCGTCCTTCAGGAACTTCATCAGGTTCAGCGAGGCGAGGTTGCAGGACGTGTTGTCCAGGTGCATGTACTCGCTGCACGGGTTCGAGCCGTTGATGCGGCCGGACTCCGGGCAGGTGTGCCAGGCGTTGATGGTGTCGTCGTACTGGATGCCCGGGTCGGCACACGCCCACGCGGCCTCGGCCATCTTGCGGAAGAGCGCCTTGGCGTCGACCTCCTCGATGACCTCACCGGTCATGCGGGACGTCAGGCCGAACTTGCCGCCGTCCTGCACGGCCTTCATGAACGTGTCGTTCACGCGGACCGAGTTGTTGGCGTTCTGGTACTGGACGGACGTGATGTCGTCGCCGCCCAGGTCCATGTCGAAGCCCGCGTCGCGCAGGGCGCGGATCTTCTCCTCCTCCGAGACCTTGGTCTGGATGAAGTCCTCGATGTCGGGGTGGTCGACGTCGAGGATGACCATCTTGGCCGCGCGGCGGGTGGCGCCACCGGACTTGATGGTGCCGGCGGAGGCGTCGGCGCCACGCATGAAGGAGACCGGTCCCGAAGCGTTGCCGCCGGAGGAGAGCAGTTCCTTGGAGGAGCGGATCCGGGAGAGGTTCAGGCCGGCACCGGAGCCGCCCTTGAAGATCATGCCCTCTTCCTTGTACCAGTCGAGGATCGACTCCATGGAGTCGTCGACGGACAGGATGAAGCAGGCGGAGACCTGCTGCGGCTGGGGCGTGCCGACGTTGAACCACACCGGGCTGTTGAAGCTGAAGATCTGGTGCAGGAGGGCGTAGGCCAGCTCGTGCTCGAAGATCTCGGCGTCGGCGGGCGAGGCGAAGTACTTGTGGTCCTCGCCGGCCTTCCGGTACGTCTTCACGATGCGGTCGATGAGCTGCTTGAGGCTCACCTCGCGCTGCGGGGTGCCCACGGCCCCCCGGAAGTACTTGCTGGTGACGATGTTGACCGCGTTCACCGACCAGAACTCGGGGAACTCGACGCCACGCTGCTCGAAGTTGACCGAGCCGTCGCGCCAGTTGGTCATGACGACGTCACGACGCTCCCAGGCCACCTCGTCGTAGGGGTGGACGCCGGGAGTGGTGTGGACGCGCTCGACGCGGAGTCCCTTGCCCGCCTTGGTGCCCTTGGCGCGGGAACTCCGTGCCGGACCGCTCGCCGTCTCTGTCATGCCGCCTCCCTGTACGGGCGAAAACGCCCTGAAGTGCCCCGATTGTTCCCGTGGGCACGGTGTTCTGTCTGGTGTTGCGGGCATCACTCGCCGCGCCCGCAACAGGTCTCTGCTCGCCGCCGTCCGGCCGGGCCCCGGGCGCCGAAGTCCGGGTCCGGCCCGCCGGTCAGTCGGCGGCACCCGCGGGCTCGGGGACCTGTCCTGCCCCCGTGGACCCGCGGTCGTTCTCCTGGCTCCCCGCGCCGGTGCCGTCGCCCGGGGCGGGGTGCCCCGTCGTCTCCCTCAGTTCCGCGATCGCGGCCTCGAAGTCCTCGAGCGAGCCGAACGCCCGGTAGACCGAGGCGAATCGCAGATAGGCGACGAGGTCGAGTTCCTGCAAGGGTCCGAGGATGGCCAGCCCCACGTCGTGGGTGGTCAGCTCGGCGCTTCCGGTGGCCCGCACCGCCTCCTCGACCCGCTGGCCGAGCTGCGCGAGCGCGTCCTCGGTGACGGGCCGGCCCTGACAGGCCTTGCGCACCCCGTTGATCACCTTGGTACGGCTGAACGGTTCGGTGACCCCGGACCGCTTCACCACCATGAGCGAACACGTCTCCACGGTCGTGAACCGGCGGGAGCAGTCGGGGCACTGGCGGCGCCTGCGGATCGACGTGCCGTCGTCGGTCGTACGACTGTCGACGACACGGCTGTCGGGGTGCCTGCAGAAGGGGCAGTGCATGGTCTCCGAACCCTCCTCGCAGCAGACTCAACAGCCTCGAAAGAGCCTTCAGGCCCCTCGAAGCAGCCCCCAGCATAGGCGATCGCGGCGGGCTCGAAGACCCGGGGGACCACAACTTGTGGGCTGCTGATGCAATCCAACCACTAGATGTGGGGATTGGCTCATACATACACGCCCTGCACGCGTGTCGCGCCTGCGCGCACGCGCCCCGGGCCGCGAAGGACGCGCCATGCGGAGATACCGTGAGCGCCGCGGGGAGGGGACGTGGGACTACCGCAACAGATGGGAGACCCGCCCCGTCGAACGGAACGCCGGATGGCAGACTGGGGCGACATCCCGCAGGTTGTCACCACGGCGGTGAAGAGTACAGCAATAAGCCCTTTTGTCCGCCAGGCACCACGGTAGCTATACACCCAGACATGCAATACGGACGACAGATTCACGGTTTTTCACTCGAACGTGTGTTTGGCGCAACCTTTCGAAAGCTACTACCGTTGTGCAGCAGGGAGACCATCGAGAGGGGCCGACGTGACCACCACCGCCGACAGTGCCACCATCACTGCCCAGGAACGCCCCCAGGGCCGACCTGAGCCGGTACACGCGATGAGCGACGCCGCGAATCCCGAGGGGCACAAGCGCTCCCTGCCGGGGCGACCTCCCGGCATTCGGGCGGACAGCTCGGGGCTCACCGACCGCCAGCGCCGGGTGATCGAGGTCATCCGCGACTCGGTGCAGCGGCGCGGGTACCCGCCGTCGATGCGGGAGATCGGCCAGGCCGTCGGGCTCTCCAGCACCTCGTCCGTGGCGCACCAGCTGATGGCGCTGGAGCGCAAGGGCTTCCTCCGCCGGGACCCGCACCGCCCCCGCGCCTACGAGGTGCGCGGCTCCGACCAGGCCGCCTCGGTGCAGCCCACGGACACTGCCGGGAAGCCGGCCGCGTCGTACGTGCCGCTGGTCGGGCGCATCGCCGCCGGTGGTCCGATCCTCGCCGAGGAGTCCGTCGAGGACGTCTTCCCGCTCCCCCGGCAGCTGGTCGGCGACGGTGAGCTGTTCGTCCTGAAGGTCGTCGGCGACTCGATGATCGAGGCCGCGATCTGCGACGGCGACTGGGTCACGGTCCGTCGCCAGCCGGTCGCCGAGAACGGCGACATCGTGGCCGCCATGCTCGACGGCGAGGCCACCGTCAAGCGCTTCAAGCGCGAGGACGGCCACGTCTGGCTCCTCCCGCACAACTCGGCCTACGAGCCGATCCCCGGTGACGACGCGACCATCCTCGGCAAGGTGGTGGCCGTACTGCGTCGCGTCTGAGCGCCACGGCGGGCGGGTACGCGCGACAGCGCCCCGCCGACCAGACCGGGCCCCGGAACCTCTGCGCCGGTTCCGGGGCCCAGCGCTGTGCGGGACGGGCCGGCGCGCTCAGTCGTGGGTCTGCTCCGCGCCCTCGCCCGGCCCGGCGGCGGCGTCCTCGGTCTGCTTCGCCTTCGCGTCGATCGCGGCGAGGGACTTGCGGACCTGGTTGCGGTCCGTGGTGAACCAGAAGTCGGGCAGCGACGCCTTCAGATAGCTCCCGTACCGGGCCGTCGCCAGCCGCTGATCCAGGACGGCGACCACCCCGCGGTCACCCGACGCGCGGACCAGCCGGCCCGCGCCCTGCGCCATCAGGAGCGCGGCGTGGGTGGCGGCGACCGCCATGAAGCCGTTGCCCCCGGCCTCCTCCACCGCTTTCTGGCGGGCGCTCATCAGAGGGTCGTCCGGACGCGGGAACGGGATCTTGTCCATGACGACCAGCTGACAGCTCTGCCCGGGGACGTCCACGCCCTGCCACAGCGACAACGTGCCGAAGAGGCAGGTCCGCGGGTCGGCGGCGAAGTTCTTGATCAGCTCGCCGAGGGTCTCCTCGCCCTGGAGCAGGATCGGGTACTCCGGGATCCGCGAACGCAGCTCCTCGGCGGCCAGCTGGGCCGCGCGCATCGAGGAGAACAGCCCCAGTGTGCGGCCGCCCGCCGCCTGGATCAGCTCGGTCAGCTCGTCGAGCATGTCGCCGCGGTCGCCGTCCCGGGCGGGGCGCGCGAGATGCTTGGCGACGTAGAGGATGCCCTGCTTGCGGTAGTCGAAGGGCGAGCCGACGTCGACGCCCTTCCACTGGGGCACGTCGTCGCCCTCGGTGCCCTCGGGGGCGAGGCCCAGGGACGCCCCGACACCGTTGAAGTCGCCGCCCAGCTTCAGGGTCGCGGAGGTCAGGACCACGGAGCGGTCGGTGAAGAGCTTCTCGCGCAGCAGGCCAGAGACGGACATGGGCGCGACCCGCAGTGAGGCACCGAACCGGTCGTGCCGCTCGTACCAGACGACGTCCCACTCGGAACCGTTGGTGATCCGCTCCGCCACGTCGTGCACGGACTCCACCGAGGCCAGCGCCTGCTTGCGGACCGCGTCCTCGTCCTGCACGGACTTGTCCCGGGTGCTCCCGATGCCCGAGATGACCGTGCGGCAGGCGTCCCGCAGCGCCATCAGCGCGTAGCCCAGGTCCTCCGGGATCTCCTCGAGGCGGCCGGGCAGTGCCAGCTCCATCAGCCGCTCGAAGCCCTCGGCGGCGGTCTGGAGCTGGTCGGCCGACTTCTCGTTGACCAGCTTCGCGGCCCGGCGCACCGCGCGGTTGACCTGGCCGGGGGTCAGCTCCCCGGTGGCGACCCCGGTGACCCGGGAGACCAGCTCGTGCGCCTCGTCGACGATCAGCACCTCGTGCTGCGGCAGGACGGGCGCGCCCTCGATGGCGTCGATCGCGAGCAACGCGTGGTTGGTGACGACGACCTCGGAGAGCTTGGCGCGCTCGCGGGCCGTCTCCGCGAAGCACTCGGCGCCGTACGCGCACTTCGAGGCGCCCAGGCACTCCCGGGAGGACACCGACACCTGCGACCAGGCCCGGTCGGAGACGCCGGGCGTGAGGTCGTCGCGGTCGCCGGTCTCGGTCTCGTCCGCCCAGTCGCGCATCCGCAGCAGGTCCTGGCCCAGTCTGCTGGTGGGGGCGGCGGCCTCGAACTGGTCGAAGAGGCCCTCCTCCTCGTCCTGCGGAACGCCCTCGTGCAGCCGGTGCAGGCACAGGTAGTTCGACCTGCCCTTGAGCATCGCGAACTCGGGGCGCCGGCGCAGCTGCGGGTGGAGCGCGTCGACCGTGCGGGGCAGGTCCCGCTCGACCAGCTGACGCTGAAGGGCCAGGGTCGCCGTGGCCACGACCACGCGCTCCCCGTGAGCGAGCGCGGGCACCAGGTAACCGAGCGACTTTCCGGTGCCGGTGCCGGCCTGGACCAGCAGATGGGAGCCGCCGTCGATGGCTTCCTCGACGGCTTCGGCCATGGCCACCTGACCGGGGCGCTCCGTACCGCCGACGGCGGTGACGGCGGCGTGCAGGAGTTCGGGGAGTGAGGGCTTCGTCATAGCGCGACCACCCTACGGCCCGGGACTGACAAACGGGTCGGCAAGGCGGGTAGCAGGGGCGGGAGTGACGGTGGAGGCAGCGGGCGCAAAGGGGCTCCTGGGCGGCTGACCGGCGTAAAGGGACGGAAGGGGCGCCGGGCGCACGGCGCAGCCGGAGGCCGGAGGCGGACGGCGGACGGCGGACGGCGGAGGCGGACGGCGGAGGCGGACGGCGGAGGCGGACGGCGCATGCGGTGGACACCGCGCGTCATCGCGGCTCCCGCGCCGCCCGTTCGCGGACCATGAGCGCGGCGCGCTTGCCGGGCAGCTCCACCTCCGCCACCGGCCGGAATCCGGCGCCGAGGAACGCCGCGACGGACGGCCTGTTGCGGACGTCGGGCTCGGCGAGCACGCGGGTGCACGCGGGGCGCCCCGCGAGGACGAGGTCGGCGACGGTTCTGATCAGCGCGGTTCCGAGGCCCCGCCCGCGGTCGGCCTCGTCGCCGATCAGCAGGTGGACGCCGGTGTCGTGCGGCCGGACGGGGCAGTATCGGGCCAGCGGGTCGAGGTCGGCCCGATAGATCTCCCAGTAGCTCATCGGCACTCCGTCCAGCATCCCGACGCACGGGATGCTGCGTCCGTCCCCGGCCAGCTGGGCGCTCAGATGGTCCACGGTGACGCTCCCGGGTCCGGTCAGCTCCCAGTACGCGGCGACGGCGGGGTCGTTCATCCAGCGGGCGACGAGCGGGGCGTCCCGTTCGACGTCGACGGGCACCAGGTGGAACACGCCGACGGGGGTGGCGCTCGGCCCCCAGTCGGCGAGACGGTCGAGGAGGTCCTCGCGCGCGCGTGCCCCGGCCGCCCGCGCGCGGTCGTCCGACGCGCCACGGAAGAGGGCGACGAATTCCTCCGGCAGGTGCAGGTCCAGGGTGTCGTCGGCGCTCGCGTCGGTGGAATGCACAGTGTCGTCCTTCGTAAGGGCGGCCCGCTCAGGCGCGCAGGGGGTTGGCGATGGTGACGTAGACGGACTGGGTGTCCACCGGGCCGACGAGTTCGTCGAGGCCGTGCAGCCGGGTCAGCAGGTTCGCCTTGCAGCGCAGTGACGGCGAGTCGAGGAGGTAGGCGGGGAGCGGACCGCCCAGCGGGGCCGGGCCCGAGACCAGCCGGCCGAGGAACCGGCGGAAAGCCGCCAGCAGCGGTCCCTCGTCGGCGAGCCCCTGGGAGCCGAAGGCGCCCACGAGACCGAAGACGTTGTTGACGGCGAGGTAGTAGGCGAAGCGCTCGTCGGTGACGTCGTCGGCCACGAACGTGTCGCTGTGTGCACCGATGCCGGGCAGCCGGGCTTCGAGTTCCGTGCGCCGGGACTCGCGGAAGTAGTAGCCCTGGTTGTCGCGGTAGCGGCCGCCCGAGGGCCAGCCGTCCGCGTCCAGCAGGACGAGCGTGTTCTGCTGGTGCGCCTCCAGGGCGATCCCCGCGCGGGCGTCCAGCCACAGGACGGGACGCACGACGTGGTGGAGGTAGCGCAGGAACCACTCGACGGCGACGGCTGCGCGCGGCCGGCCGGTCCGCCCGGCGAGCCGGGTGACGAGTTCCGCCAGCCGGGAGCGTGCGCCGGCCCCGGACCCGTCCTGCCCGGTGGCCCCCTCCGTCGCCCGGGTACGCGGCCGCGGCGCGACGAGAGCGGCCACGCAGGACACGTCGTCCGAGGGCCGGAAGGGGTTGTGCCGGACGACGACGTCGAGCCCTCGCGCGGGTGTGCCGTCCGGTCGGTCGACGGCGATCCAGGCCGGGTCGCGGACGATGTCGAAGTCCGGGTGGGCCGCCTGCCACCGCCGGAACAGGCCGCGGCGCAACAGGCGGTGGACCTCGACGCCGCGGTGGAGTTCCTTGCGGAGGTTCTCCCGCCGGGAGTTGGTGATGTGCAGAGCCAGCGAGAGCTTGAGCATGGCGGGGGCGCCCGTCCGGTGGACGGTGCGCACGGAGGACGTGGGGTGCCAGGCCGGGCCCCGCGCGCCGAGGTCCCTGACCAGACCGCTGTCGAGCAGTGCGGTCAGGTCCGGCCGGTGCAGCAGCGCGCGGAACTGCCAGGGGTGCAGGGGCAGGAGGGCGTGTCCGTCCGGGGGCGCCGGCCCGTCCGCGGCGAGGCGGGCGGTGAGTTCGGTCGCCGGCAGCGGGCGCCCGCGCTCGGTCCAGGCCGAGTCGGTGGCGAGGACCGAGGGGGCGACGGCCAGCCAGTGCAGCGGGAAGGAGCCGCGCAGCTCCGGTGAGTACCGGTGGGTCTCCGCCTCGGTGAGGCCCTCACGGCTCTTAGGGGTGGGGTGCAGCGGGTGGCCGAGGAGAAGCGCCTGTTCGGCGGCGAGGAAGAGGTCGGGGGTGCCGGGGTTCCCGGAAGCGGCGTGGCGACCGGCCGGTCCGTCCGCGGGACGTTCCGCGCGGTCCCGGAGGAACACGGCGGTGCGGCGGACGGAGTCGGCGACGCGCGCGACGAGGTCGGGACCGTCGGGCCCCGGGGTGCCGGCCGTCTCGCGCACGAGCAGCGCGGCGAGCGTGACCGCGTCCACGGGAGGCGCCGAAGCGGGCGCACCGGCCAGCCGTGGGGGCCCGAAGCGGTGCCGTCCGGTCGGGGACCAGTAGAGGACGGGAACGGCCAGGGCGGTACCGCTGGCCGGGAGCGGGACCCTGAGGAGGCCGTCGTCGGGGGCGGGAGCGTCGGTCTCGCGGGCCCAGCAGCGGACCAGGTTCTCCGTGGCCGCGGCCTGTGCGGCGGCGTAGGGACCGAGACGGTCGAGCGGGTCGGCCGCCGAGGGTGCCACGGACAGCACGAGCAGCGGTGGGGGCGCGGGCGGAGACAGGAGTGGGGCGTCCGGGACGGTGCCCGCCCCTGGGGCCGGCCCGTGCCCGGCGGCCGGAGCGGGCGCGGGCTCCGCGGTGACCGGGCGCGCCGGGTCGGTCGGATCCCCGGGTGCGGAGACGGCCGCGGGGGCCGGTTCTGGTGCGGGGTCGGGGTGCAACGCGGGTCCTCCTGACGTGCTGTGTCCGGGCGGTGCGGCTCATCGCGGGGCGTGCTCCCCGCGTAACGCGGCGGGACCGCCCACGCGGTGGCGGTCCACCGCCCGCACGGCGTCGAAGAGCCGGTCCAGGACCGCCGACATCTGCTCCTCGGTGACGATGAGCGGGGGCAGCAGGCGTACGACGTCCGCGCGGGGCCCCGTGACGTCCACGATCAGGCCGCGGTGCAGGCACTCCCGACGGACGGCGGCGGCGAGTTCGGCGGCCGTCCCGTCCGGTGACACCAGTTCGACACCGGCCATCAGGCCTCGCCCGCGTACGTCGCCGACGCACGCGAACTCCCCGGCCAGGGCGCGCAGTCGGGTCAGCATCCGGTCGCCCAGTGCGGCGGCGTGTTCGGCGAGGCGCTGTTCGCGGACGTGGGCGAGGGTGGCGGCGCCCGCGGCCAGGGCGAGTTGGTTGCCGCGGAAGGCTCCGGCCCCGGTCGCGCCGGTGTGCGCCGCGGCCGGGACGCCCACGGTGCCCTTGCCTCCCGAGTCTCCCAAGTCGCCCGAGTCGTCCAGGTCGTCGCGGTGGACCACCGCGGCCAGCGGCAGGCTGCCGCCGACCGCCTTGGCGAGGATCAGTACGTCGGGTGTGACCCCGCTGTGTTCGAACGCCCAGTAGGCGCCGGTCCGGCCCACGCCCGTCTCGGTCTCGTCGACGACGAGCGGGACGCCCTGTCCGGCCGTGCGGGAGCGCAGGCGCCGGACCAGTGCGTCCGCCACCGGGAGCACCCCGGCCTCGCTCCGGACCGGCTCCAGGAGGAGTGCGGCGGGCCGGTCCCGCTCCGCCCCGCCGTCGCCGGGGAGCGGCTCGGGGGCGTCGGAGACGGCGATCACCCGTGACCGCCCGGTGGCGGCGCGGACCAGCGAGACGGCGGTGGCGACCGGATCGGTTCCGGTCGGGCCGCAGAACCGCACGCGCGCGTGGGCGGCGAGTCCGGGCGGCAGGGTGCGCAGCAGTTCGGTGACGAAGGCGTCCTCGACCGGCGTGGTGAGGTCCATGACGTGCAAGGGGGCGCCGGAGTCGAGGACCGCGCGGATCGCCTCCAGGACGACGGGGTGGTTGTGGCCGAGGGCCAGGGTTCCCGCGCCGGAGACGCAGTCCAGGTAACGGCGGCCGTCGGCGCCCTCGATGGTGAGCCCCCGGGCCCGCACCGGTACGACCGGCAGTGCGCGCGCGTAGGTGCGCGCGGCCGGTTCACGCGCCGGCTGTCGCCTCGAAGCGCCCCCCTGCACGGCACTGTCCCGCACGGCACTGTCCCGCACGACGCCCTCCCGCACGACGCCCTCCCGCACGATTCCCCCGTGCACGGCACCCGCCACGTCCTGTCGACCTCCCGCTGTCCGGACGCGGCGGCGTGCCGGGCGCTCCCGGCCAGGGGGACCGCGTCCGGACAGCAGGCCCCCCACCGCTACCAACCGAGGACCGCTCACGGGGTTACGGCCTTGCCCGAAGATCGTTGCCGGGGCGGGGACTTCGCGGTCCGCTCCGGCGGGGCGGACCGGCCGCACGGTCCGGCGGGACGTCGTGTGCCAGGTCAGACGGCTGTGTCCGAACCGTTGCCGTTCTGTCGGAACTCCCCCACAGCCACCGCATAGTGTGTGATGCCGTTCCCGGTCGCCGTCGCTCGGCGGTCCGGCCACGGCAGCACCACGTTCGTTCACAGCAGGGGGAGTCAACACCATGCGATCCATACGGCCGTCGTTCACCATGCGCGGGCACCGGCGCGGAAGGCGCGGAACCTCGTCGGCGGCCGCCGCCGTGGCGCTCGTCTCGGCGCTCGCACTCACCGCCACGGCGTGCGAGGACGGCGACCCCGAGGCGGCCGGCGACGCCTCGGCCTCCGCGTCCGCCGCCGACGACGCCAACGGCGGCATCCGGATCCCGGACCACATCAAGGACAAGCTCAAAGAGCACGGGATCGACGTCGACGACTGGAAGAACGGCGCCTGGAAGAACTGGAACAAGGACGACTGGCTGCGCGAGGCGCAGGACTTCGTCAACCCGATCATCGAGGACCTGTGGGACCCGGACCGGATGCGGGACGCCGAGGAACCGGACCAGGAGGTCGACGAGAACGACATCTCCGGCGACCAGGGCGTCACCGACCCGGAGCCCGCGCCCGTCGAGGCGGAGGCCGTACCGGCCAAGTACCACGACAACGCCGCCACGGCCGGCAAGCTGCTCTTCGACTCCCCCAAGGGCTCGATGGTGTGCTCGGCGACGGTCGTGAAGGACCCCGCCCATCCCGGCAAGTCCAACATGGTCTGGACGGCCGGTCACTGCGTGCACGCCGGCAAGAGCGGCGGCTGGTACCGCAACATCGCCTTCGTGCCGTCGTACAACGACGCGGACATGTCGGTCGAGGAGTTGCAGAACGCCACCAAGGAGGAGGTCGCTCCCTACGGCGTCTGGTGGGGCGACTGGGCGCAGACCTCTGACCAGTGGATCGAGCAGGGCGGTGCGACCGGCGGTCAGGGCGCCTCGTACGACTTCGCGGTGATCCATGTGACGCCGGAGAAGGGCAGCGGCGGCAAGTCGCTGGAGGAGACGGTCGGCGCCGCGCTGCCGGTGGACTTCGACGCTCCCGCGGTGCCGGAGATCGAGAGCATGAAGGCGATCGGCTACCCGGCCGCGCCGCCGTACGACGGTCAGAAGCTGTACCAGTGCCAGGACAAGCCCGGTCGGCTGTCGATCAACGCCTCCGACCCGACGATGTACCGCATCGGCTGCACCATGACCGGCGGTTCGTCCGGCGGCGGCTGGGTCGCGGCCGGCTCCGACGGCAAGCCCGCGCTGGTCTCCAACACCTCGATCGGCCCGGTGACGGCCGGCTGGCTGGCCGGTCCGCGCCTGGGCGAGGAGGCCAAGGGCGTGTTCGACGCGGTGAGCGGCAAGTTCGCCAAGTAGCTGCCTGACGCGTCAGGCAGCGGCCTGACGCTTCACGGCACCCGAAAGCGGTGACCGCGCGACGGCCGAGGGCCCGCCCCCGACAGGGGAGGCGGGCCCTCGGCCGTCGCGCTACGCGTTCAGGCGAGCGGTGCCGGAACGTACGGCGTCAGCTCCGCCGCCAGTTCCTCGTGCACCCGCACCTTGAGCAGGGTGCCCTCCGGGGTGTGCTCCTCGGAGATCACCTCGCCCTCGTCGTGGGCGCGGGCCACCAGCTTGCCGTGGGTGTACGGCACGAGTGCCTCGATCTCGACCGAGGGACGCGGCAGCTCGTTGTCGATGAGCGCGAGCAGCTGGTCGATGTTCCGACCGGTGCGCGCCGAGACGGCGATGGCCCGCTTCTCGACCCGCAGCAGCCGCTGGAGCACCAGCGGGTCGGCCATGTCGGCCTTGTTGACCACGACGATCTCGGGTACGCCGGTGGCGCCGACGTCCCTGATCACCTCGCGCACGGCGGCCAGCTGCTCCTCCGGGGCGGGGTGCGAACCGTCGACCACGTGCAGGATCAGGTCGGAGTCGCCGACCTCCTCCATGGTGGAGCGGAACGCCTCGACCAGGTGGTGCGGCAGGTGCCGGACGAAGCCGACGGTGTCCGCCAGGGTGTACAGCCGCCCGCTGGGGGTCTCGGCCCGGCGCACGGTCGGGTCGAGGGTCGCGAACAGGGCGTTCTCGACCAGTACGCCCGCGCCCGTGAGGCGGTTGAGCAGCGAGGACTTGCCGGCGTTGGTGTAGCCCGCGATGGCGACCGAGGGCACCTTGTGGCGCTTGCGCTCCTGGCGCTTGATCTCGCGGCCGGTCTTCATCTCCGCGATCTCACGGCGCATCTTCGCCATCTTCTCGCGGATCCGCCGCCGGTCCGTCTCGATCTTGGTCTCACCGGGACCGCGGGTGGCGAGACCGCCGCCCTTGCCGCCGCCCATCTGCCGGGACAGCGACTGGCCCCAGCCGCGCAGCCTCGGCAGCATGTACTGCATCTGCGCGAGCGCCACCTGCGCCTTGCCCTCCCGGGACTTGGCGTGCTGGGCGAAGATGTCCAGGATCAGGGCCGTACGGTCGATGACCTTGACCTTGACGACGTCCTCGAGGTGGATCAGCTGCCCCGGGCTCAGCTCACCGTCGCAGATGACGGTGTCCGCGCCCGTGTCGAGGACGACGTCCCGCAGCTCCTCGGCCTTGCCGGAGCCGATGTAGGTGGCCGCGTCGGGCTTGTCGCGGCGCTGGACGACGCCGTCGAGCACGAGGGCGCCCGCCGTCTCCGCGAGGGCGGCCAGCTCGGCCAGCGAGTTCTCCGCGTCCTGCACGGTGCCCGAGGTCCACACGCCGACGAGGACGACCCGCTCCAGGCGGAGCTGGCGGTACTCGACCTCGGTGACGTCCTCGAGCTCGGTGGAGAGGCCCGCCACACGGCGCAGGGCCGCGCGGTCGGAGCGGTCGAACTGCTCGCCGTCCCACTGCGAGTCGTTTCCGTGGCTCCAGGCGACGTCCTCTTCCATCAGGGCATCGGCCCGGAGGCCCTCGGGATAGGTCTGCTCGAGACGCTTGGTGTCCTGGGAGGGGGAAGAAGAGGAGGTCATTGGATCCTTACGCAGCAGGGAAACGGTGGGCGCGGCACATTCGCCGCGACATGAAGTACAACGTGCGGACCGCCGGGGAGATTCCCGCGGCCCGTGCCGCGCCGTCCCGATGATGGTCGCACGGCACGGGCCGTCTCGTCACCGGCTTATTCCCCGTGTGCCTTCCCCGACGCCTGGGCGGGTGTCTTTCCGGCGGCCTTCCCGACGGGGGTCTGCTTCCAGTCCGGGTGGCCGGGCATTGGCGGGGTCTTCTCCCCGTACAGCCAGGCCTGGAAGAAGGCGCCGAGGTCGCGGCCGGAGATCTCGGCGGCCAGCCGGACGAAGTCGGCGGTCGTCGCCGTGCCGTCCTGGTTGCGGGCGACCCACGCGCGCTCGAGGCGTGCGAAGGCGGCGTGGCCGATCTCCTGGCGCAGGGCGTAGAGCACGAGCGCGGCGCCGTCGTACACGTTGGAGCGGAAGATCCCGATCTTGCTGCCGTTCTTCGGGGGCTTCGGCGCGGCGGGCGGTCCGCCCGCGGTGCGCCAGCGGTCGGAGGCCCCGTAGGCGGCCTTCATGCGCTCCGCCACGGGTCTGTCGGCGGTCTCCTCGGCGTACAGGGCCTCGTACCAGGTGGCGTGTCCCTCGTTGAGCCACAGGTCGGACCAGGTGGCCGGGCTGACGCTGTTGCCGAACCACGAGTGGGCCAGCTCGTGCACCATGATCGACTCGACGTACCACTTCGGGTAGGCCGGCTCGGTGAACAGCTCCCGCTCGAAGAGGGTGAGCGTCTGGGTCTCGAGTTCGAAGCCGGTGGTGGCGTCGGCCATCAGCAGGCCGTAGGTCTCGAAGGGGTAGCGTCCGACCTTCTCCTCCATCCACGCGATCTGACCGGGTGTCTTCGCCAGCCACGGTTCGAGCGCCGCGCGGTGCTTCGTCGGCACGACGTCCCGGACGGGCAGTCCGTGCGGGCCCGCCCGGTGCAGCACCGTGGAGCGGCCGATGGACACCTGGGCCAGCTCGGTGGCCATGGGGTGTTCGCCGCGGTAGGTCCAGGTGGTCGAGCCGCCGGTGCGGTCCACGCCGGCCGGCAGGCCGTTGGCGACGGCCGTGAGCCCGTCGGGGGCGGTGATGCGGAAGGTGAACCGCGCCTTGTCGGAGGGGTGGTCGTTGCAGGGGAACACCAGGTGGGCGACGTCCGCCTGGTTGGCCATGGCGAGTCCGTCGGCGGTGCGCACCCAGCCGCCCGGGCGGTCCTCGGAGTACACGGGGTCGCTGCTGTGCCGCACGGTGATCCGCGTGCGTTCACCCTCGTCCAGCTCGTCCTCGGGCGTGACGACCAGGTCCTCACCGGCGGTGGCGAACCGGGCGGGCTCCCCGTCG
Organism: Streptomyces coelicoflavus; assembly: GCF_045041415.1. NCBI lineage: Bacteria > Bacillati > Actinomycetota > Actinomycetes > Kitasatosporales > Streptomycetaceae > Streptomyces > Streptomyces coelicoflavus. Next base: position 2,107,300 of record NZ_CP108218.1, read on the forward strand.
ACCTCGACGGAGTCGACCTTCCCGTGGGCGAAGTCGAGGTTGATCCGGTCCAGGTCGGCGGTCGTCCGGGCGTCGATGGTGGTGACGGCCTTCAGGGGCTTGCTGTTGTCGCCGGAGTAGGTGAAGGCGAGGTCGTACGCCGTCACGTCGTAGCCGGGGTTGCCCAGCTGCGGGAAGAGGCGGTCGCCGACGCCCAGCGGGGTCGGCGGTGCGCTCGCGGCGACCAGGCAGACGGAGACGGCGGAGGCGAGGAGCGCCGCGGCCCTGAGCCGGCGCCGGGAGCGTGCGCGGGGTCGCGGAGTCGGGGGGTGAGGGGTGTGCAGCATCCCTCACGGCTATCAGCGCGCGCGTGCCCCGCGGCGACGGCGCGCGCCCGGGGCACCCGAACGGGTACGCCCCCGGTGCCCCGCCCCGGCTCCGGTACGGCGCGCCGGATCAGGCGCCGGTCGGCTGCGGCTGGGCGCGGCTGACGTCGTACACGCCGGCCACCTCGCGCATGGCGCGCATCAGGGCGGGCAGCCGGGCCGCGTCCGGGAGCACGACGGTGTAGCTGTGCCGGACCCGCTGGTGGTCCGGGGGTTCGACGGTCGCGGAGACGATTTCGGCGCCCTCGACGGCCATGGCCTCGGTGAGGTCGGCCAGGAGGTGGGGACGGCCGAACGATTCGGCGAGCAGGGTCACCCGGCAGCCGGTGCTTTCCCCCCAGCGCACCCCGACCTCCGCGCGGCCGGCGCTCTTCATGCGCGCCACCACGGCGCACTCCGCGCGGTGCACGGTCACCACTCCCCCGCGCACGGCGAAGCCGGTGATCTCGTCCGGGGGTACGGGGGTGCAGCAGCCCGCCAGCCGCACGGTGGCGCCCGGCGGGTCGACGAGGACGTCGGCGGCGGTGCGGGCGGGCGGTGCGTCCGTGGCCGGGCGCGGGGCGGGGTGGGCGCCGGGCGCGGTGGGGCCGCGGGTCGGCTCGTCCGCCTCCGGCGCGGGCTCGGGGTGGGCGGCGAGCCGGCGCTGGATGGCGATCCGCGCGACCGGCGTGCGAGCGTGCTCGAGCCACTCCCTGGAGGGCTCGGAGGCGGGGTCCTGGCCCATCAGGAGCTGCACGGTGTCGCCGTCCCGCAGCACTGTGCTCATGGTCGCCAGGCGGCCGTTGACCCGGGCGCCGATGGTCGCGTGGGCGTCCTCGCCGTACTGGGCGTAGGCGGCGTCGACGCAGGTCGCGCCGTCGGGGAGGCCGAGGGTGCCGCCGTCGGGCCGGAAGACGGTGATCTCGCGGTCCTGGGCGAGGTCCTCGCGGAGGGTGGACCAGAAGGTGTCGGCGTCCGGGGCGCCGCGCTGCCAGTCGAGCAGCCGGGAGAGCCAGCCGGGGCGGGTGGGGTCGGCGCGCTCGCCGTCGCCCGCGCTCTGGTCGTCGGACGGCTGGGCGTACGGGTTGCCGAGCGCGACCACACCCGCCTCGGCGACCTTGTGCATCTGGTGGGTGCGGATGAGGACCTCGACGACCTGGCCGTCCTGCGCGCGGGCCACCGCCGTGTGCAGCGACTGGTAGAGGTTGAACTTGGGGACGGCGATGAAGTCCTTGAACTCCGAGACGACGGGCGTCATACAGGTGTGGAGCTCGCCGAGGACGGCGTAGCAGTCGGCGTCCTCCTGGACGAGCACCAGGAGGCGGCCGAAGTCCGCGCCGCGGAGCGTGCCGCGCTTGCGGGAGACGCGGTGCACGGAGACGTAGTGGCGCGGGCGGATGAGGATCTCGGCCTGGATGTCGGCCTCGCGCAGCACCCCCCGCACCTCGTCGGCGACGGCGGCCAGCGGGTCGTCCGCGCGGGCGGCGTTCTCCTGGACCAGCTCCCGCGTGTGCGCGTACTCCTCGGGGTGCATGACCGCGAAGACGAGGTCCTCCAGCTCGGACTTGAGCGCCTGGACGCCGAGCCGTTCGGCGAGCGGGATGAGGACGTCGCGGGTGACCTTGGCGATGCGTTCCTGCTTCTCGCGGCGCATGACGCCGAGGGTGCGCATGTTGTGCAGCCGGTCGGCGAGTTTGATCGACATCACGCGGACGTCGTTGCCGGTGGCGAGGAGCATCTTGCGGAAGGTCTCGGGTTCGGCGGCGGCGCCGTAGTCGACCTTCTCCAGCTTGGTGACGCCGTCGACGAGGTAGCGGACCTCGGCGCCGAACTGCTCGCCGACCTGGTCGAGCGTCACCTCGGTGTCCTCGACGGTGTCGTGCAGGAGGGAGGCGGTCAGGGTGGTGGTCTCGGCGCCGAGTTCGGCGAGGATCAGGGTGACGGCGAGGGGGTGGGTGATGTAGGGCTCGCCGCTCTTGCGCATCTGTCCGCGGTGCGAGGACTCGGCGAGGACGTAGGCGCGGCGCAGCGGGTCGAGGTCGGCGTCGGGGTGGTGGGCGCGGTGGGCCTCGACGACGTGGCCGATGGCGTCGGGCAGGCCCCGGCTGCGGGTGGTGGAGCCGAGCAGGGCGGCGCGGCCGAGGCGGCGCAGGTCGATCCGAGGGCGGGCCTTCCTGCGGGGCGACGGCGCGACGGCACCGGTGGCCGCGGGCGGCACAGGGCCCTGGCTCGTTGGATTCACGGCCTCCGCGTTCATGGGCACCTCCGGCTGCACGGACCGGCGGACGGGGAATCCCAGGGCGGACACGGCTCAGGGGATGGTGTCGGTCCCCCGTCCGGGCCGGTGCTTGATGCTATCGAGCCCATCACGTGCGGCCGACCGCCTCTCGCCGAGCGTGAAACGGATCACCCATTCGAGCGATGGTCCGAGGGTTTACGTTTTCGCACTGAGTGTCATGGACCGGGCTGTGGTTCACCTCGGCCGTGGTCACCGGGTCGTGGTTCAGGCGAGTACCCCTTCCAGCCAGGCGGAGTCGAACTCGCCCTCCGCGACGATCACCGCGGGTCCGGTCATCTCGATCTCGCCGTCCGGGCGCTCGGTGATCACCAGGGTGCCGCCGGGCACGTCGACGGTGTAGGTGGCCGGGGTGCCGGTGACCGCCGGGTCGGCGCCGTCCCGGCGGGCGGTGGCGACGGCGACGGCACAGGCGCCGGTGCCGCAGGAGCGGGTCTCCCCGGAACCGCGCTCGTGCACGCGCATCGCGACGTGGCCGGGGCCCCGGTCGACCACGAACTCGACGTTGACCCCGTCCGGATAGGCACCGGCCGGGGCGTGGGAGGGCGCGGCGTACAGGTCGCCGGCGTGGGCAAGGTCGGCGACGAAGGCGACGGCGTGCGGGTTGCCCATGTTGACGTTCCGCGCGGGCCAGCTGCGCCCGCCGACGCTCACCTCGACGTCGCCCTCGGGGAGCCGCGCGCGACCCATGCCGACGGTGACGTCGCCCTCGGCGGAGCCGCTGCCGGACCCGGCCTTGGCGATGTGCACGCGCTTGACGCCCCCGCGGGTCGCGATGGCGAGGTCGCCCTCGGCGGCGTGCCCGGCGCGCTGGAGGTAGCGCGCGAAGACCCGCACGCCGTTGCCGCACATCTCCGCGACGGAGCCGTCGCCGTTGCGGTAGTCCATGAACCACTCGGCCTCGGCGGCCATGCCCTTGGCCTCGGGGTGCGCCGCGGACCGCACCACGTGCAGCAGTCCGTCCCCGCCGAGTCCCGCGCGGCGGTCGCACAGGGCGGCGACGGCGGCGGCGGGCAGGTCGAGGGCGTTCTCCGGGTCGGGAACGATCACGAAGTCGTTCTCGGTGCCGTGTCCCTTGAGGAAGGCGATCCGCGTGCTCATTCCTCGATCGTACGGGGTGGGCACGCCACGGCGGCGAGGGGCGGCCGGGCCCGGGGCGGGGCGCTCCGTCAGCTCCGCAGGCGGGCGACCCGCCACACGGCCAGGACGACGACCGCGGCGACCGCCAGGGCGTAGACGAGGATCGTGCGCCAGTCGGCACGGCGCTCCGAGCCCCGCTGAGGGAGGCCCGGCCATGTGTAACCGACCCGGCGGGCGGCCATCATGCCCCAGCCGGCCGCGCAGGAGCAGATCAGCAGCCCCAGCATCGCGATCACGGCGCCGCTGTCGCCGAAGTCGAAGGCGAGGGGGAAGGCGAACATCAGGGAGCCGAGCGCGGCCAGGCAGACGATGGGCGCGAGCTGCCAGATCCGCAGCCGGCGCTGGGGACGCAGCTCGACCTCGACCTCGTCCCCGTACATCTCGTCGGGCTCGGGACCGTCCGCCGCGACGCCCTCGGGCGTCTCGTCGGGTCCGTCGGGACTCAGGGCGCCGCCGTCCGGCCCGGGTCCACCGTGGTCGGCGGTGCCGTGGTCGGTGCTCTGTGCGGTGTCGCGAGGGCCGGCCTCCATCGCCACGCGCCCTCCCAACTAGGACTCACTCGGTCGATCGAAGCTCGATGATGGCACGCCGCCGAAGGCCCGGATGACGGCCCGAGCGTCCCGATGCCATCACGTGATCAGGCTGTAACCGGTCGTTCGACCAACGACAGGGCGAGCCGCGGAAGTTCCGTGCGATCCGCCACACCGCCACTCAGCCAATGCACCCGCGGGTCGCGCCTGAACCACGTGTCCTGACGGCGCGCGAAGCGCTTGGTGGCACGGACGGTCTCGGCACGCGCCTCGTCCAGCGTGCACTCGCCGGCGAGCGCCGCGAGGACCTGCTGGTAGCCGAGCGCGCGCGACGCCGTACGCCCCTCGCGCAACCCCTGCGCCTCCAGCGCCCGCACCTCGTCGACCAGACCGGCCTCCCACATCCGGTCGACGCGCACGGCGATGCGCTCGCCCAGTTCCGGGCGGGCCACGTCGACGCCGATCTGCACGGTGTCGTAGACGGAGTCGTGGCCGGGGAGGTTGGCGGTGAAGGGGCGGCCGGTGATCTCGATCACCTCGAGGGCGCGCACGATCCGGCGCCCGTTGCTGGGCAGGATGGCCCGTGCCGCCTCGGGATCGGCGGCGGCCAGGCGGGCGTGCAGCGCACCCGGCCCGTGCCGCTCGAGTTCCTCCTCGAGGCGGGCCCTGACGTCGGGGTCGGTGCCGGGGAACTCCAGGTTGTCGACGGCCCCCCGGACGTAGAGGCCGGAACCGCCGACGAGGACCGGCCAGCGCCCTTCGGCGAGCAGCGCGTCGATCCGCTGCCGCGCGAGGCGCTGGTACTCGGCGACGGACGCCGTGACCGTCACGTCCCAGATGTCCATCAGGTGGTGCGGGACGCCACCGCGCTCCTCGGGCGTCAGCTTGGCGGTGCCGATGTCCATCCCACGGTAGAGCTGCATGGAGTCGGCGTTGACGACCTCGCCGCCGAGCCGGTCGGCCAGGAAGACGCCCAGATCGGACTTTCCGGCCGCGGTGGGTCCGACTACGGCGATGACTCGGGGGGCGGGGGGTGCGCTGCTCACCGCACCAGTCTCGCAAACCTCCCGGCCGGCCCTCGAACGAGTTACGTGACGGTGCGCGACCGGGGTCGTTGCCCGTTGCGAGGTTCCCGCTCCCCGGACCACCGGGTCATGGCCCCGGCCACGCAAACGGACGCACCGGATGCCGCGGGATTTCGCCCGCACGAGTAACGTATGGAGTTGATATGGGCGTTTTTGCACGGCTTTTTCGGAGGTCGAAGGGCACCGAGGAGACGTCGGCCGCCGAGACGCGGACCGACACCCCGGACACCGGGAGCACCGCGGACGTGAGCACGGCCGAGGCCGCGGAGACGGCCGACGCCGGTCCCCGGAACACGGCGGAGGCCGACGAAGCCGCCGGGGCCACCGCCGAGGGCGATCCGGAGAGCGTCGGCATCCCCAAGCAGCAGTCGGCCGGGGAGGCCGTCGACAACGAGGCCGACAAGGGCGCCCGCACCTGACTGCCCCGTGAGGGAAGGCGAACCATGGGTCTCCTGGACAACTTGAAGGCCAGACTCGAACCGGCGAAGGGCAAGGTCTCCGACCTCGCCCAGCAGCACGGCGACAAGATCGACCGCGGTCTGGACAAGATGGCGCGGACCGTCGACGAACGGACGAAGGGCAAGTACAGCGACCGCATCCAGACGGGGACGGGCAAGGCCAAGGGCGCCATGGACCGCCTCGCCCACAAGGAGGACGGCGGGGGCGGGGACACAGGCGGCACAACGCCCGGCGGAACGCCTCCGGCCGGACCGCCGCCGGCCTCCTGATTCCCCCGCGTCCTCGGACGGCCGCGGAGCCGAATACCCGGCTCCGGGCCGTCCGCGGGTGCTCCGCGGGGCGCTTCGCGGGCGCCTGAGCCACGGGGTGGTTCACACGCACGTACGCCCGCCGGGCCCGCACGTACGCCCGCCGGGCCCGCACGGACGACCCCCGGCCGCCACGGCTCGCTCAGCCGCTACGACCAGGTGGCCGCGACATGGCTCCGCGGGTGCTCCGCGGGCGCCTGAGCCACGGGGTGGTTCACAGGCACGTGCGCCCGCCGGGCCCGCACGGACGACCCCTGGCCGCCACGGCTCGCTCAGCCGCTACGACCAGGTGGCCGCGACATACCCCACCCCGTACGGCGCGTCCTCGTACAGCAGCGTGCCGGCGAGATCCGTGCCCTCGGCCGCACCCGCGAGGACCTGCCAGGGTGCCCGGCCGGACGCCTTGAGTTCGCGGGCCAGTGCGACGTCCAGGGCCGCGAGGGCGGCCAGGTCGGCCGTGCCCAGGGCGCGCCCCACCTCCGCGTCGAAGGGCGCCGCCCGCTCGTCGAGGTAGCCGGGCGCCTTGAGCGTGCGGCAGGCGCTGGCGTCGCCCAGCACCAGCAGCGCGGTCCGCCCGGACGCGGCGGCGATGTCCCGGCCCACGGCGGCGCAACGCCCGGCCGGCAGTTCCTCCCCTGCTCCGACGGCTTCGACCGGGGCGTCGGTCCAGCCGGCCCGCCCGAGCAGCCAGGCGCCCACGGCCAGACCGTGGGGCAGGTCGGTGCCGCCCGCGTCGCCGCTGTCGGCGCCCAGGTACACGTCCACGTCCACGCCGAAGCCGCGGAACGAGCCCCGGGCGCCCTGCGGGTACACCACGGGGCCTGCCGAGTCCGCGGGCCCGACGACCACGAGCCGGTCGGGCCGGGACGCGGCGAGCACGCCCAGCGCGTCCGCGCACGCGGCGCGCGCGGCGTCCAGCTCGGGTGCGGCACCCGAGGCGACCTCCGGTACGAGGAGCGGTGGGCAGGGGCAGACGGCGGCGGCGACAAGCATGATCGGCAGCGTATCCCCGTACCGCCGCCCCCGGCGGCACCCCCTGCGGTCAGTCGCAGCCGCAGCCGCTCGCCACGGCCGGCAGAGGCTCGGGGACGCCGATCTTCGGCAGGCCGAGGAGCACACCGGCCGGCTTGGCCGGCTCGGCCGTGTTGCGCTTCTCCCAGGCGTCGCCCGCGCGCGTGCGGCGCACGTCGAGGACCGCGCCCTCGGCGAGGAGGTGGTGCGGGGCGGCGTAGGTGATCTCGACGGTCACCACGTCACCGGGGCGGACCTCCTGCTCCGGCTTGGTGAAGTGCACCAGGCGGTTGTCGGGGGCCCGGCCGGAGAGGCGGTGGGTGGCGCCGTCCTTGCGACCCTCGCCCTCGGCGACCATCAGCTCCAGGGTGCGGCCGACCTGCTTCTTGTTCTCGTCCCAGGAGATCTCCTCCTGGAGGGCGACCAGGCGCTCGTAGCGCTCCTGGACGACCGCCTTGGGGATCTGGTCCGCCATCTCGGCGGCCGGGGTGCCGGGGCGCTTGGAGTACTGGAAGGTGAAGGCCTGGGCGAAGCGGGCCTCGCGGACCACGTGCAGGGTCTGCTCGAAGTCCTCCTCGGTCTCGCCGGGGAAGCCCACGATGATGTCGGTGGTGATCGCGGCGTGCGGGATGGCGGCGCGCACCTTCTCGATGATCCCCAGGTAGCGCTCCTGGCGGTAGGAGCGGCGCATCGCCTTGAGCACCGGGTCGGAGCCGGACTGGAGCGGCATGTGCAGCTGCGGCATCGCGTTCGGCGTCTCGGCCATGGCGGTGATGACGTCGTCGGTGAAGTCGCGCGGGTGCGGGGAGGTGAAGCGGACACGCTCCAGGCCCTCGATGTTCCCGCAGGCGCGCAGCAGCTTGCTGAACGCCTCGCGGTCGCCGATGTCGGAGCCGTAGGCGTTGACGTTCTGCCCGAGGAGGGTGATCTCGCTGACGCCCTCGGCGACCAGGGCCTCGACCTCGGCGAGGATGTCGCCGGGCCGGCGGTCCTTCTCCTTGCCGCGCAGCGCGGGGACGATGCAGAAGGTGCAGGTGTTGTTGCAGCCGACGGAGATGGAGACCCAGGCCGCGTACGCGCTCTCGCGCCGGGTGGGCAGCGTGGACGGGAACGCCTCCAGGGACTCGGCGATCTCGACCTGCGCCTCCTCCTGCACGCGGGCGCGCTCGAGCAGCACCGGGAGCTTGCCGATGTTGTGGGTGCCGAAGACGACGTCCACCCAGGGGGCCCGCTTCACGATGGTGTCGCGGTCCTTCTGCGCCAGGCAGCCCCCGACGGCGATCTGCATGCCGGGGCGGCTCGCCTTCCTGGGGGCGAGGTGGCCGAGGTTGCCGTACAGCTTGTTGTCGGCGTTCTCCCGTACGGCGCAGGTGTTGAAGACGACGACGTCGGCGTCGCCGTCGGCGCTTTCCGGCGCGCGGACGTAGCCCGCGTCCTCCAGCAGACCGGACAATCGCTCGGAGTCGTGGACGTTCATCTGGCACCCGTAGGTGCGTACTTCGTAGGTGCGCGTGCCGCCCGCTGACTGGCTCCGGTCGATGCTGCTCATGGCCACAAGGGTAGGCGGTCGCGACGGCAGTGAAGGCCGTCGCACGTCTTGACAGTACACCGTCATGCTCGGTGTGATGCGTACGGCGCGCATATGGGAGCGCTCCCATGCACACCTCGCGCTGTCATGCATCCCTTCTCCCGCTGGAGGCACTCTGTGCTCACCCGAGTTCTGCGATTGACGCGCCGGCCCTGGACCGCGGTCCTGGCCGCCGTCGCGCTGGTGGTGCCGGTCCTGATGGCGATGCCCGCGAGCGGTGCGGCGGCGGCCGCGTGCCGCGTCGACTACACCGTCGACGCGTGGGCGGGCGGCTACACCGCCCAGGTCAAGATCACCAACCTCGGTCCCGCCGTGACCGACTGGCGTCTGACCTGGACCTACACCGGCGATCAGCAGGTGACGTCGGCGTGGAACGCGACCGTCGCCCAGACCGGCGCGTCGGTCGTCGCCGTCGACGCCGGCTGGAACGGCGCGCTGTCCACGGGCGGCACCGCCGAGTTCGGGCTCCAGGGCACCTGGCGGTCCGCGGACCCCGCGCCGGAGGACTTCGCGCTCAACGGTCTCTCCTGCGGCGAGGACGGCGGCACACCGCCCACCACGCCGCCGCCCACCACGCCTCCGCCGACGACCGAGCCGCCGGCCGCGGAGTGCGGTGACGCCGTGATCTGCTCCGGCTTCGAGGACCAGACCGGTTCCGAGCCGTCCGGCGACTGGCGGTTCACCGCGCCCGACTGCCGGGGCACGGGCACGGCCGCCGTCGACTCCGCGGTGGCGCACGAGGGCGGCACATCGCTCCGGGTGGACGGCCGGGCCGGCTACTGCAACCACGCCTTCGTCACCCATACCGCGGACCTGTCGGCGGTCGGCCCGGTGCTGTACGTACGCATGTGGGTACGGCACACCACCGCGCTGCCCGTCTCGCACGTCACCTTCGTGTCGATGCCGGACTCGGCCCAGGGCGGCCGGGCGCTGCGCGTGGGCGGCCAGAACGGCGCGCTGCAGTGGAACCGGGAGAGCGACGACGCCACCCTGCCCGCGCAGAGCCCGGCCGGGGTCGCGCTGAGCAGCCCGCTGCCGACGGGCGGCTGGCAGTGCCTGCGGTTCGCGGTCGACACCTCGGCCGGCCACCTGGACACCTGGCTCGGCGACGAGCGGATTCCGGGGCTGCACGCCGACGGGGTGCCGACGCAGGACGTCGACCAGCAGTGGCTCACCCGCGGCACCGCGCCCCGGCCGACCGCGCTGCGCCTGGGCTGGGAGAGCTACGCGACGGGCGACGACACGGTCTGGTTCGACGACGTGGCCGTGGGCTCCGAGCCGATCGGCTGCTGACCGCCCCGTACCGGCGCCGGTGCGCGGCTCAGGGCTCGATGAGTCCCGCGCGGATCGCGTACCGGGTGAGTTCCAGACGGTCGCGCACGCCCAGTTTCTGCAGGAGGTTCGCGCGGTGGCGTTCGACGGTCTTGGCGCTGATGAACAGCAGCTCGCCGATCTCCTTGGAGGTGTGCCCCTCGGCGACGAGCTTGAGGATCTCCTCCTCGCGTTCCGTGATCGGCCGCTCGGGGAGGCCGCCACCGCCCTGCACGCGCTCCAGGTAGGAACGGACGAGGGCCCGTTCCGCCCCGGGATAGATGAACGGCTCGTCGCGCACCGCGGCCCGGCACGCCTCCACCAGGTCGCGGTCGGCGACGGACTTGAGGACGTATCCGCAGGCGCCCGCCTTGAGGGCCTCGAAGAAGTACTGCTCGTTGTCGTACATGGTCAGGATCAGGATGCGCAGCTCGGGCAGGCGCCGGGAGAGTTCGCGGGCCGCCTGGAGGCCGGTCATGCGGGGCATCGCGACGTCCAGTACGGCCAGGTCGACCTCGGTGGCGCGCGCGGCCGCGACCGCCTCGGCACCGTCACCGGCCTCCGCGACCACCGTCAGATCGGGTTCGCCGTCCAGGATGAGGCGGACCCCGCGGCGTACGAGGGTGTGGTCGTCGGCGAGCAGGACGCGGATCGGGGGCCGTGCTGGCATCAGGGGCTGTCTCCGGTTCGGTCTGCGGAACGGTCCCCCGGCGGCGCGGGGACGCGCAGGCGTACGTCGGTGCCCCCTCCGGGGGCGGGTTCGAAGTGGATCTCGGCTCCTATCAGCAGGGCCCGCTCCCGCATCCCGCGGATGCCGGCGCCCTCGGTGGCCGCGCCGAGGCCGGTGCCGTTGTCGCGGACGAGCAGTTCCACGCCCCCGCCCTCGGGCGGCGGCAGCGGGCGCAGGGTGAGGCGGGCGCGGTCGGCGCCGGCGTGGCGGGCGGTGTTGGTCAGGCCCTCCTGGGCGACCCGGTAGAGCACGAGTTCGGCCTCCGGGGCGAGCGGGTGCAGGTCACCGGGGATGTGGTGCTGGACGGTGAGCCCGTGGTGCGTGAACTCGGCGGCGAGCGAGCGCAGGGCGCTGGCCAGGCCGAGTTCCTCCAGGACGCCGGGGCGCAGCCGGCGGGCGATGCGGCGGATCTCGTCGAGGCCGGCCCGGGTGGCCTCCTGCGCCAGGGTCACCTCCTCGCGCAGCTCCCCGGGGACCCGGTCGGCGACGCGCTTGAGCTGGAGGAGGACGGCGGTCAGGGTCTGGCCCACCTCGTCGTGGAGCTCGCGGGCGATGCGGTGGCGTTCGCGCTCCTGGGCCTGCAACGCGCGGCCGGCGCCGGCGGCGCGTTCGGCCTGGAGCCGGTCCAGCATCGTGTTGTAGGTCTCGATCAGCTGCGCCGCCTCGGCCGGTCCGGAGACCTCGGGACGGGTCCCGGGCACCAGCAGGTCGGCGGTCGACATGGCCCGGCCCAGCCGGTGCAGCGGGGTGAGTCCGATGCGCAGGACGACCGCGTTGCCGGCCAGCATGGCCGCGAGGCCGGCCAGCAGGACCAGGGCCTCTCCGGCCAGCACGGGCGTCGACACGGTGACCGGTCCCAGCAGCAGGGCGGTGGCGACGACCAGACCGGCGGCGTTGAGCGAGAAGATCCGCCAGAACAGCGACACGTTCCTCTTCCCGCTCCTCCCGGCCTGCTCGCACGACACCCCCGCAGCCAGCTTCGCCGACCGCGACCGGCTGCGTATATCCGTCACGACACCCATATCGCCACCGTACGTGCGGATGGCAGCATGGCGAGGTCGCGGGCACGGCACCCACGTGCGGAAAGCGCAGCTGAGACGCGGCAGGCAACGCAGGACGACTGAGGGGAAAGCACGTGTCAGCTCCACGCCTGAGGGCGACGCCGCTCCCGGGTATCGGGGTCCAGTACGACCTGGTGACCCGCGAGCACCGCCACCTGTCGGTGGTGGCCCACCGCGACGGCGCCCGCACGGTGAACGTGTACCGGACCGACGACCCCGACTCCTGCGCCCACTCGCTGCGGCTGACGGGGCCCGAGGCGGGCGCGCTGATCGACGCGCTGAAGCCCTCCCACCACAGCGCGAGCCTGCTCTACACCACCGATCTGGGCCTGGTCGCCGAACGGATCGAGGTGGCCGCCGCCTCCCGGTGGAACGGACGGCTGCTGGGCGACACCCGGATGCGGACCGACACGGGAGCCTCGATCGTGGCGGTGCTGCGGCGGGCCGAGGCGATTCCCTCGCCGGCGCCGGACTTCCGGCTCGTGGGTGGTGACACCTTGATCGTCATCGGCACCCGTGAGGGCGTCGACGCCGCCGCGGCGATACTCGGGCAGGAGTGAGCCGGTGCACTCCGCGGTACTGCTGATCGAGTTCGGTTCCATCATCCTGGGGCTCGGGCTCCTCGGCCGGTTCGCCGGCCGTTACCGCCTCTCCCCCATCCCGCTGTACCTCCTCGCCGGTCTGGCCTTCGGCGAGGGCGGCCTGCTTCCGCTCGGCGCGAGCGAGGAGTTCGTCGCGACCGGCGCCGAGATCGGTGTCATCCTCCTGCTGCTGATGCTGGGCCTGGAGTACTCGGCCAGCGACCTGGTCACCAACCTCAAGTCCCACTATCCGGCCGGTCTCGTCGACTGCGCGCTCAACGCCGTGCCGGGCGCGGTGGCCGCGCTGCTGATGGGCTGGGGCCCGGTGGCCGCCGTGGTCCTGGCCGGCGTGACGTGGATCTCGTCGTCCGGTGTGATCGCGAAGGTCCTCGGCGACCTGGGCCGGGTCGGCAACCGCGAGACGCCGGTGATCCTGAGCGTGCTGGTCCTGGAGGACCTGGCGATGGCGGTGTACCTGCCGATCGTCACCGCCCTGGTCGCCGGCGCCGGTCTGATGACCGGGAGCATCACGCTGGCGATCGCGCTGGCCGCGGCGGGCCTCGTGCTCTTCGTCGCGCTGCGCTACGGGCGCCTCATCTCCCGCTTCGTCTCCAGCGACGACCCCGAGAAGCTGCTCCTGGTGGTGCTGGGCCTGACGATCCTCGTCGCCGGTGTCGCGCAGCAGCTCCAGGTGTCGGCGGCGGTGGGCGCCTTCCTGGTGGGCATCGCGTTGTCCGGGGAGGTCGCGGAGGGTGCTCACACGCTGCTGAGTCCGCTGCGGGACCTGTTCGCGGCGGTGTTCTTCGTCTTCTTCGGGCTGCACACGGACCCGGCCAGCATTCCGCCGGTCCTGCTGCCCGCCCTGGCGCTGGCGCTGCTGACCGCCGTGACGAAGATCGCCACCGGGTACATCGCCGCACGGCGGGCCGGGATCTCCGTCAAGGGCCGCTGGCGGGCCGGCGGCGCGCTGGTGGCACGCGGCGAGTTCTCCATCGTCATCGCGGGCCTCGCGGTCTCGGCCGGCATCGAGCCGTCGCTCGGCCCGTTGGCCACGGCGTACGTCCTGATCCTGGTCGTCCTCGGCCCCCTCACCGCGCGCTTCACCGAGCCGCTGGCGATGCGCCTGTTCCGGCGCCGACACGACCCCGACCGCCCGGCCGGCCCCGTGGAGGGGGCGCCCCGGGCGACGGGGGCGGAGACGGGGGCGGAGGCCTCGGTGGGCGACTGACGTCGAGGCGTCCCGGGCCCCGCCCGGCCCACTCACGAGGGCCCCGGCACCTGTGTGCCGGGGTCCTCGCGCACGGGCCCGGGGCAGGGACCGGCCAGCGGGAAGGGTGCGGCCGTGTGAGCCCGGCCCTGGTCAGTGCGGGTGCGGGCTGGCAGGATCGCCCCCATGTCCACGCTGCGCTCCCGTATCGGCAGGCGCCGGGCCGTGCAGGGCACGGTCGCCGGTGCCGTCGCCCTCGGGCTGCTGCTGTGGTGGCTGCTGCCGCTGGGCGAGGAGCCGCCGAGCGGGACGGTCACGTTCAGCACCGGCACCCGCGCGGGCGTCTACCAGAAGTACGGCGAGCTGCTGCGCACCGAGCTGCGCAAGGACATGCCGGACCTGGACGTGCGGCTGATGACCAGCGCGGGCTCGCAGGAGAACGTCGAGCGGGTGGCGACCGGCGAGGCCGACTTCACGATCGCGGCGGCCGACGCGGTCGAGACGTACAAGCTGGCCGGGGACCCGGGCGCCGAGAAGCTGCGCGGCGTCACCCGGCTCTACGACGACTACGTACAGCTGGTCGTGCCGAACGACTCGGACATCCGGTCGGTGGCCGACCTGCGCGGCAAGCGGGTGGCCATCGGCCCGCCCAACTCGGGGGTCCGGCTGATCGCCACCCGGCTGCTGAGGGCCGTGGGCATCGACCCGGAGACGGGCATCACACCGCGGGCGGACGGGATCGACACCGGCCCCGGGCGCCTCGGCGACGAGCTCGACGCGTTCTTCTGGTCCGGCGGGGTGCCCACGGACGGCCTCAAGGAGATTGCGGAGAACTCCGCGTTCCGGTTCGTGCCGATCGACGACGACCTGGTCACCAAGCTGCACGAGTCGGGCGGCGCGACCCGCTACTACCGCACCACCAACATGCCGGAGTCGGCCTACCCCACCGTGCAGAACGGCGCCGTGGTGCCCACCATGGCGGTGTCCAACCTGCTGGTGACCCGCGCGGACGTCGATCCGCGCCTCACCGAGTGGCTGACCCGGACCGTGCTCGACAGCCGCGACGGCATCGGCGCGCACGTGCACTCCGCGCAGCTGGTGGACCTGCGCACCGCGATATACACCGACCCGCTGGAGCTGCACGAGGGCGCCCGGCGCTACTACCGGTCGGTCAAGCCCTAGGGTCGCGCCTGCTGCGCCTCCGTGGGCGCCGTACCCGTCCTGGGCACCCTGACCGTGACCGCCAGGCCGTGCGGGTCGTGGTGGCCGAAGGAGATCGAGCCCTCGCCCGCCTCGAGCAGTGCCCGGCAGATGGACAGGCCCAGACCGGAGCCGTTGATGTTCTGGTGCCGCCCGCTGCGCCAGAAACGGTCCCCCACGCGCGCGAGCTCCTCGTCGGTCAGCCCGGGGCCGTTGTCGGTGACGACGACGGTGGCGGCGTCACCGGCGGGGGTGACCTCGACCCGCACGGTCTCGCCGGGGGGCGTGAACTTCACCGCGTTGTCGATGACCGCGTCCAGGGCACTGGACAGGGTCACCGGATCGGCCCAGCCCGTGGTCGGCGGGCAGTCGCCGACCAGCCGTACGCCCTTGACGTCGGCCGTCGGCGACCAGGCGGCCACCCGCTCGGCGGTCAGCGCGCCGACGTCGGTGACCTTGAGGTCGGCCTGGCTGTGTTCGGCCAGCGCCAGGTCGAGCAGGTCGTCCAGGACCCGGGCCAGACGCTTGCCCTCGGTCTGGACGGAGGCGATCTCCTCGTTCCCCTCGGGCAGTTCGAGGGCGAGCAGCTCGATGCGGAGCAGCAGCGCGGCGAGCGGGTTGCGCAGCTGGTGCGAGGCGTCGGCGACGAAGGCGCGCTGCTGCTCCAGCACGTCCTCCACGTGGTCCGCCATCTCGTTGAAGGACCCGGCCAGGCGCCGCAGCTCCGGCGGTCCCCCGGCGGGCGCGACCCGGGACTTGAGCCGTCCGGTGGCGATGTCGTGGGTGGTGGCGTCGAGCACCCGCACCGGCCTGAGCACCCAGCCGGTCAGCCGCAGTGCGGCGCCGACGGCGAGGAGCATCGCGGCGAACTCCCCGGCGCCGATGACCAGCCAGCCGCGCAGGGTGTTCGAGCGCATCGAGTCGGTCGGCGACTCGGTGACCACGACCGCGACCACGTCGCCGTCCCGGATGACCGGCGAGGCCACCACGAGCCGGCCGTCCTGCCAGGGCCACACCTGCTCGGGATCGTGGCTGCGGCGGCTGAGCAGCGCCTCGTCGAAGGAGTCGCGGACCTCGCCGGCCTGGGGCAGGAACCACGTCGTGGGCGCGTTGGCCATCGGGATGTGGTTGCGGTAGAAGACGCCCGCCTTGATGCCGTAGACCTCGTAGTAGCTGGTCAGCTCGGTCTGCAGGGTTTCCAGGCGCTCGTCCGTTCTGGTCGGGCGCGAGCCGCCGGGGACGTCCTCGGTGACGAACTGGGCGAGCGCGGCGAAGCGCGCCGTGTCGTCTATCCGGTCGATGACGACCTTCTGCTGCTCCGCGCGGGCGACGCTCACGCCGAGCGGCACACCGAGCGCGAGCAGGACGGCCGCCATCAGGACGATGAGCAGCGGGAGCAGGCGTGTGCTCACCCTGCCCCTTGGGCGGTGGGGGCGACGAGGCGGTAGCCGACGCCGCGGACGGTCTCGATCAGCGCGGGCATGTGGAGCTTGGAGCGCAGGGAGGCGACGTGCACCTCCAGGGTGCGCCCGGTCCCCTCCCAGCTGGTGCGCCAGACCTCGCTGATGATCTGCTCGCGGCGGAAGACCACACCGGGGCGCTGGGCGAGCAGGGCCAGCAGATCGAACTCCTTGCGGGTGAGCTGGACCACCGAACCGTTCACGCTCACCTGGCGGGTCGGCAGCTCGATGCGCACGGCTCCGAGGCGCACGACGGTCTCGGTGCTCCCGGTGGCGTCCTCGTGCGCGGTGCGCCGGCTGACGGCGTGGATCCGGGCGAGCAGCTCCCCGGTGTCGTACGGCTTGACCACGTAGTCGTCGGCGCCCAGGTTGAGGCCGTGGATGCGGGAGCGGACGTCGGAGCGGGCGGTGACCATGATGACCGGCGTCGCGGTGCGCTTGCGGATCTTGCCGCAGACCTCGTAGCCGTCCTGGTCGGGCAGGCCCAGGTCGAGCAGGACGACGCCGAAGCCGTCGACCTCGGGGACGAGCGCCTGGAGCGCCTCCTCGCCGCTGCGCGCGTGGGTGACGTCGAAGCCGTGCCGTGCCAGGATCGCGGACAGGGCGGCGGCCACGTGGTTGTCGTCCTCGACGAGCAGCAGTCTCATCCGGGCTCCCTTCGGTTCATCGGCCGTACGCTCGGCGCGGATAGTAATCGGGGTGGGCGGAGATCGGGCGGGCGGACATCGGCGCCGGGGCTCCGGCGGGCTGCTGGAACTGGGGGCACGCGCGCGTGCGTCCTGTGCAGTGACGCCGATATGAGGGGACGGCGTCAAGAGGCATCGGGTTGCGGCCGCTCGAAGTTATCCGGCCGATATGCGCCCAGCTCACAAGCGCTACGACTCGTGTCCGATCGCTACCGGATCGTGATGCTCAGATCTCGCTCAGATGTAGAGACGTGACGTGGCCCGGGTCACTACTGTCCTCCGAAACCCAGGAGGACGGAGCCCGAGAGCGATGACCGAAGTATCGGTGGCCAAGGAAGACAAGGCTGCGACCGGCGATCTGGTCGTCCTGGACAGTGTCAACAAGCACTTCGGCGCGTTGCACGTGCTCCAGGACATCGACCTGACCATTCACCGCGGCGAGGTCGTCGTGGTCATCGGGCCCTCGGGGTCCGGCAAGTCCACTCTGTGCCGCACCATCAACCGTCTGGAGACCATCGACTCCGGTTCGATCACGATCGACGGCAAGCCGCTGCCCGCCGAGGGCAAGGAGCTGGCCAGGCTGCGGGCCGACGTCGGCATGGTCTTCCAGTCCTTCAACCTCTTCGCGCACAAGACGGTGCTCGAGAACGTGACGCTGGGCCAGGTCAAGGTCCGCAAGGTCGACGCCAAGAAGGCCGAGGAGAAGGCCCGCGCCCTGCTCGACCGGGTCGGCGTCGGCGCCCAGGCCGACAAGTACCCCGCGCAGCTCTCCGGCGGTCAGCAGCAGCGTGTCGCCATCGCGCGGGCCCTGGCGATGGGCCCCAAGGTCATGCTCTTCGACGAGCCGACGTCGGCCCTCGACCCCGAGATGATCAACGAGGTGCTCGAGGTCATGAAGCAGCTCGCCGAGGACGGGATGACCATGATCGTGGTCACGCACGAGATGGGCTTCGCCCGCTCGGCGGCCAACCGCGTGGTGTTCATGGCGGACGGCCGCATCGTCGAAGAGGCCACGCCGGACCAGTTCTTCAGCAATCCGCGCAGCGACCGTGCCAAGGACTTCCTGTCGAAGATCCTGCACCACTGATTTCCCGAGGCGGCCGAGAGGTCCCGCGTCGCCCACCGTGGCGGCCCACCGCCGACGGCCGCATCTGATCGCCTGATCCTCTGATCGTCCGATCGCAGCTCGATCACAGCCAAAGGATGTTCACCATGAAGCTTCGCAAGGTCTCCGCCGCCTCGGCCGCCGTGCTCGCTCTCGCCCTGACCGCCACCGCGTGCGGCGGCGACGACAAGGACAGCGGCTCGTCCGGTGGTGGCGACAAGAAGATCACCATCGGCATCAAGTTCGACCAGCCCGGCCTCGGCCAGAAGACCCCGGACGGCTACGCGGGCTTCGACGTGGACGTCGCCACGTACGTCGCGAAGAAGCTCGGCTACACCGAGGACCAGATCGAGTGGAAGGAGTCGAAGAGCGCCGACCGCGAGACCATGCTCCAGCGCGGTGACGTCGACTTCATCGCCGCCACGTACTCGATCACCCCCGAGCGCTCGGAGAAGGTCGACTTCGCCGGCCCCTACCTGCTGGCCCACCAGGACGTGCTGCTCCGCGCCGACGACGACAAGATCAAGTCGCCGGAGGACCTGAACGACGCGAAGCTCTGCTCGGTCACCGGTTCGACCTCGGCCCAGAACATCAAGAAGAAGCTGGCTCCCAAGGCCCAGCTGCAGCCGTACCCGACGTACTCGGCCTGCCTGCCCGGTCTGCAGAACGGCGCCGTCGACGCGCTGACCACGGACGACTCGATCCTCGCCGGTTACGCCTCCCAGTCGCAGTTCAAGGGCAAGTTCAAGCTCGGCGGCTTCAAGCTGACGAACGAGAACTACGGCATCGGCGTCAAGAAGGGCAGCGACCTCAAGGACAAGATCAACAAGGCTCTTGAAGAGATGGTCGCGGACAAGTCCTGGGACAAGGCCGTCAAGGACAACTTCGGCCCGGCCAACTACAAGAACGAGCCGGCGCCGAAGATCGGCGACATCAAGAGCTGAGGCCGGGCCTGACGGGGTGCGCCGCCCCACGGCAGGGGCGGCGCGCCGGATCGGGCGTCCCTACACGCGGAAGCGCGGGAGATCGTGTTCGACTTTCTCGACAAGTACGACCTGTTGGGAGCCTTCTGGACGACAGTGCAGCTCGCTGTGCTGTCGGCCGTCGGCTCCCTGATCTGGGGCACCATACTGGCCGCCATGCGGGTCGGCCCGGTGCCGTTGATGCGCGGTTTCGGAACCGCGTACGTGAACACCGTCCGGAACATCCCGCTGACCGTGATCATCCTGTTCGCGTCGCTGGGACTGAACCAGACGTTGGGGGTCACCCTCGGCGGAGGGAACGACTTCGAGACGATCAACTTCCGGCTCGCCGTCCTGGGTCTGATCCTCTACACGTCGTCGTTCGTGTGCGAGGCGCTGCGCTCCGGCATCAACACGGTGCCCGTCGGCCAGGCGGAGGCGGCTCGGGCGCTCGGTCTGAGCTTCGGCCAGGTGCTCCGGCTGGTGGTGCTGCCGCAGGCGTTCCGCTCGTCCGTCGTTCCGCTGGCGAACGTGCTGATCGCCCTGATCAAGAACACCACGGTCGCCGCCGCCATCGGTGTGGCGGAGACGGCGCTGCTGATGAAGGAGATGATCGAGAACGAGGCTCAGCTGCTGCTCATCTCCGCGGTCATCGCTCTCGTGTTCGTGGTGTTGACGCTGCCGACCGGCCTGATCCTCGGCTGGGTGGGCAAGAAGGTGGCGGTGAAGCGATGAGCTCGGTCCTCTACGACGCCCAGGGCCCTCGCGCCAAGCGTCGCAACATCCTCTTCACGGTCGGCTTCCTGGTCGCCCTCGCCGCCCTGCTGTGGTGGGTGTTCGGCACCCTCAACGACAAGGGTCAGCTCGAGTGGGCCCTGTGGAAGCCGTTCTTCACCGGCACCGAGGCGTGGTCGACGTACATCTGGCCGGGTCTGCAGAACACCCTGAAGGCCGCGGTGCTCGCCGTGGTCATCGCCCTGCCCCTCGGCGCGGCCCTGGGCATCGCCCGGCTCTCCGACCACGCGTGGGTCCGGGTACCGGCCGCGGTCGTGGTCGAGTTCTTCCGGTCCATCCCCGTGCTGGTCCTGATGATCTTCGGGCTCGCGCTGTTCGCGGAGTACACCAACGTTAGCTCGGACGACCGCCCGCTGTACGCCGTCGTCACCGGCCTGGTGCTGTACAACGCCTCGGTCCTCGCCGAGATCGTCCGGTCCGGCATCCTCGCCCTCCCCAAGGGCCAGGCCGAGGGCGCCATGGCGATCGGGCTCCGCAAGGGCCAGGTCATGCGGCTGATCCTGCTGCCGCAGGCGGTCACGGCGATGCTGCCCGCCATCGTCAGCCAGCTCGTCGTGATCCTCAAGGACACCGCGCTCGGCGGCGCGATCCTCACGTTCCCGGAGCTGCTCGCGTCGGCCAACACCATGAGCGGCTACTACGGCGCCAACGTGATCGCCAGCTACACCGTGGTCGCCGTGATCTACATCGCGCTCAACTTCGCCCTCACGAGCTTCGCGAGCTGGCTGGAGCGCCGGCTGCGGCGGGCGAAGAAGTCGACCGGTACCGTGCTGCACGCGGACGACGTGGAGACCGCCGACGCCGGAACCGTCGGCAAGATCTGACACACCTGACACACGGTCATCTCGTATGACCATCAACGAAGGCCGTGGCGTGATCGCCACGGCCTTCGTCGCTTGACGCAAGCTGCGGCAATAGGTTGCATACGTTCTGTGACCGTGCACCCTGCTCCAACGTCCTGTTCACCCACGTCCCCCGGGACACCGCCACGGGCAGGGGGCGCCGCACCGTGGACCCGGTGATCGTCACCGGAGCGGGGCCCGTCGGGCTCACGCTCGCCCTGGCGCTGGCGCGGCAGGAGGTGCCCTGTGTGCTCCTCGACGAGGGTCCGGGCAAGGACGAGCCCCGCCCCGCGCGCACCGTCGTCCTGCGCGAGGAGGCCGTCGCGCTCGTCGAGCGGCTGACCGGCACCCCGCTGACGGGGCTGGGTTCGCGTTGGGCCGGATGGCGGTCGATGCGGCGCAAGCAGGTGATGCGCGAGGTCGTGTTCGGCGACACGGAACCGGCCCCCCTGCACATCGCCCAGCACGAGCTGACCGGGGTCCTGCGCACGGCACTCGCCCGTGAACGGCTCGTCAAGGTCGCCGTGGACAGCCGCCTGGACGGCATCGAGCAGGAGAGGTCCGGCGTCACGGCCCACACCCGCGGCCCCGCCGGCACCTGGTGGCGCGGCAGTTACCTGATCGGCTGCGACGGCCCCCGCTCCACCGTCCGCAAGCTCCAGGACATCCGCTTCCCCGGCCGTACGGCGGTGGAACGATACGCCGTCGCCGCCCTGCGCACCGAACTCCCGTGGCCCGACGAGGCGCTGCTCCACCGGATGCCGCCGTGGCGGACGACCGGGCCGTCGGCCGGCGAGGTGATCGGCCGCCCGCTGCCGGACGGCGTGTGGCGCCTGGACTGGCTGCTGCCGCCCGGCAAGGACCTGGTCACGCCGGAGCTTCTGGTGAACCGGGTCCGCGAGACCCTCACCGGCTGGGCCGACGGCGCGACCCCGGCGTACGAACTGCTCGACACCGGCGTTCACACGGTCCACCACCGTCTCGCCCGCCGCTGGCGGGTGGGCCGCGTGCTGCTCGCCGGGGACGCGGCGCACCTCCTGGGCGCGCTCGGCACACAGGGCCTCGAGGAGGGGCTCCTCGACGCCGACAACCTCGCCTGGAAACTGGCCCTGGCCTGGCACCACGGGCCTCGCGAGGCGCTGCTCGACAGCTACCAGGAAGAGCGGCGGGCAGCGGTCTCCGCGCGGCTGCGCGCCGCCGACCAGCTGCTTCCCCTGCTGCGCGGCGGCGGGGGACTGCGTTCCTACGTCCCCGGCGCGGCCCGCGGCAACGACGCGCTGCTGGCGGACGGTCACCTCGGGCGCGGGACGCTGGGCGCGCCGGGGACGTACGGCGACTCTCCGCTGGCGCCCGAGAACCTCGCCGGGGAGGTCTCCGTCGGCACCCCGCCCGGGACGCCCGTCACCGACGTGCGGGTCACGGCGGAGGACGGCACCTTCGTACGGCTGCGCGACCGGCTCGGGCGCGGGGCACTGCTGGTGGTGCTGATCGCACCCGGTACGGGGGTGTGGGAGCGCAAGCACTGGGTGACGGCCGGGATCATGCCCCGGCTGGCGGCGGCGGTGACGGCGCTGCCCCACCACGCCGAGCTGCTGGTCGCCGAGAGCTACCCGGGTGCCGCCGCCCACACGGTGCTGCTGGTGCGGCCCGACGGCCACCTGGTCACGGCGTTCAACGGGGTGCGCCCGGCCGACCTCTACGCGGCCGCGGAGAGCGTGCTGGGCGGGGCGGCGGCCGGGGCGTCGACGGAGACCGAAGAAGGGGCGGGGGCGGCGGCCGGGTCGCGTTAGGCGGGCCGGGCCCTGCGCCCGGCCGCTTCGTGCCCCTCGGCCACCGGGCGCAGGGTCATTGTCCGCATGGTGACGCCGAGTTGACCGGCCCGGACCGTCATGGTCTACTCCGGATCGTGACCGACACCTGTGTGCGCCTGTGGCGGAGGGTCCATATGGACCTCGTCCGCTATGCGGGCTGCGTGTGTCGTCCGTCCCGCTGACTTCGCATCTCCTCTTCGCGCGTGCCGCGGCTCCTCCTTGCCGCCCCGCGCGCGCTCCCTCGCGAACTCCCAGGACGGTACCCGTGTCCCTCCCCTCCCTCTCTCCTGCCTCCATTTCCACCGCCGCCCCGACGCAGGCCGAACTCCTCGACTTCGCACGGCGGACGGCGGCCGACACCGAGCTGATCGCCTCCCTGCCGCTCGACCCCGAAGGCCGCACCCGGGTGCGGCTTGCCGGTCCCGGCGGCAGCGAGGCCTGGCTGATCGGCTGGCCGCCCGGCACGGGCACCGGCTGGCACGACCACGCCGACTCCGTGGGCGCCTTCGTCACGGCCGCGGGCGAACTCAAGGAGAACGCGCTCGCCGCCCGCCTGCCCACCGACGGCTGGAAGACCCTCAAGCTCAGCGACGGCGTGGACCGGGAACGCCTGCTGACCTCGGGCAAGGGGCGCGCCTTCGGCCGGCATCACGTGCACGAGGTCCTCAACGAGTCCCGCGAGCGCCACGCCGTGTCCGTGCACGCCTACTACCCGCCCCTGCCCCGGATCCGCCGCTACAGCCGCACCGGACGGACCCTGCGCCTGGAGCAGGTCGAGCGCCCGCAGGACTGGCAGTGAGCGGGCCGGCCGGGCACACCGGGCCCACCGGCATCGACGACCTGCTGGAGCGCGTGCGCGCCGGATACCGTCGGATCGCGTCGGACGAGGCGTACGACGCCGCCGAGGCCGGCACGGCGCTGCTCGTCGACATCCGGTACGCCGCTCTGCGCGAGCGGGACGGCGTGATTCCCGGCGCCCTGGTGGTCGAACGCAACGAACTGGAGTGGCGCCTGGATCCGCAGGGCAGCCACCGCCTGCCCGAGGCGACGGGCCACGACGTGCGGGTGGTCGTGGTGTGCAACGAGGGCTACGCCTCCAGTCTGGCGGCGGAGTCCCTGCACCGTCTGGGGCTGCACCGGGCCACCGATCTGATCGGTGGCTTCCAGGCCTGGCGCGCGGCGGGCCTGCCGGTGGTCACCGGGCACCAGTAGTCAGAAGCTGGTCAGAACCCCTCGTCGCCGAGGTACTCCGTGTCCTCGCCCTCCTCCTCCAGCGCCTGGCGGACCACCCGCAGGGCCATGCCCTCGGGGTAGCCCTTGCGGGCCAGCATGCCCGCGAGGCGGCGCAGCCTCTTGTCGCGGTCGAGGCCCCGGGTGGCGCGCAGCTTGCGGGCGACCAGGTCGCGCGCGGTGTCCTCCTCCTGCTCGGAGTCCAGCCGGGACACCGCCGCGTCGATGAGTGTGGCGTCGACGCCCTTGGTCCGCAGTTCCCTGGCGAGAGCGCGTCTGGCCAGCCCGCGGCCGTGGTGCCGGGACTCCACCCAGGCCTCCGCGAAGGCGCTGTCGTTGATCAGGCCGACCTCCTCGAACCTGGACAGCACCTCCTCCGCGGCCTCGTCGGGGATCTCCCGCTTGCGCAGGGCGTCGGCCAGTTGTCTGCGGGTGCGCGGGGTCCCGGTGAGCAGGCGCAGGCAGATCGCCCGTGCCTGCTCGACCGGGTCCCGCGGAGGCTCCCCCTTCTCGGCCCTCGACGAGGAAGTGGCACCTCCGTCCTCGGCCGGCGGCTCCGTGCGCTCGCGCCGCCGGCGGCCGCGTGTGCCGCCCCCGCCACGGCCCCGCCCGCCCGGGCGGCGCGCCTCGCCGTCACCGTGGCGCGCTTCGCCGTACTCACGGGAGTCCGTGGCGAAGGGGTCCGTCTCGTACGGGGCCGCAGCCGCCCCGTACGTGCCGTCGCCCGGTCCGGCGGAACCGTCGGTGTACTCGGCCCAGTCGGTTCGTCGGGTCACGGGTCAGCTCTTGGCTGCCGCGGCCTTGGACTTGGTGGCCTTGGCGGTCGTGGGCGCGGGCACCGCGGGCGCGGCGTCGCCCGAGGCGGCGGAGGCGGCGTCCGTGCCGGGCTCGGTGGCGGACTCCTCGGGACGCACGCCGACGCCCAGCTTCTCCTTGATCTTCTTCTCGATCTCGTTGGCCAGGTCGGGGTTGTCCTTCAGGAAGTTGCGCGCGTTCTCCTTGCCCTGGCCGAGCTGGTCGCCCTCGTACGTGTACCAGGCACCGGCCTTGCGGACGAAGCCGTTCTCCACGCCCATGTCGATCAGGCCGCCCTCGCGGCTGATGCCCTGGCCGTAGAGGATGTCGAACTCGGCCTGCTTGAAGGGCGGCGCGACCTTGTTCTTGACGACCTTGACGCGGGTGCGGTTGCCGACCGCGTCGGTGCCGTCCTTCAGCGTCTCGATGCGCCGGATGTCGAGTCGCACCGATGCGTAGAACTTCAGCGCCCGGCCACCGGTCGTGGTCTCCGGGGAGCCGAACATCACGCCGATCTTCTCGCGGAGCTGGTTGATGAAGATCGCGGTGGTCTTGGACTGATTCAGCGCGCTGGTGATCTTTCGCAGGGCCTGGCTCATCAGGCGGGCCTGCAGACCGACGTGGCTGTCGCCCATCTCGCCCTCGATCTCCGCGCGGGGGACGAGCGCGGCGACGGAGTCGATGACGATGAGGTCGAGGGCGCCGGAGCGGACCAGCATGTCCACGATTTCCAGGGCCTGCTCGCCGTTGTCCGGCTGGGACAGGATCAGGTTGTCGATGTCGACGCCGAGCTTCTTGGCGTACTCGGGGTCGAGGGCGTGCTCGGCGTCCACGAACGCGACCTGGCCGCCGGCCTTCTGCGCGTTCGCCACGGCGTGCAGGGTCAGGGTCGTCTTGCCCGAGGACTCGGGGCCGTAGACCTCCACGACACGGCCACGCGGGATGCCTCCGACCCCGAGGGCCACGTCGAGCGCGGTCGACCCGGTCGGGATGACCTCAATGGGCTCGTTGGTCCGGTCACCCATGCGCATGACCGCGCCCTTGCCGAACTGCCGTTCAATCTGTGCGAGGGCGGCGTCGAGTGCCTTCTCGCGGTCGGTTCCTGCCATGGGTTCCACCCGGTTTGCTTGATTCGATCGCTTCACGTCAAAGACGCTAATGCCTGCCACTGACAATGGGCCCCGATGCCGGTCCGGCCTGTGGATAACCCAGGTGCACATCCACCCGAACCCACTCGAATCACCCGTCACGGGCCTTGCCCGAGCCTCCATAAGAATGGATGTTCGATTTTCGTGTCAAGCGCACCACGCGGCACTTCCGAGCGTACGTCTCCCGGCCCGGCGAACCGGGTGATTGGATACGGAGTCCTTGCCGGAGGAGGGGGCACCATGACCAAGATCGACATCAGTCTCGACGCCGAACTGGTGGTGGAAGTGATGGTTCTGGCCGGTATCGGCTCACCCCAGGACGCCGTCGAGGCGGTGGTGCGGGACTACATCGCCCGCGGTCACCGCACGGAGACCCGCACCGAGTCCAAGGACCGCGGCCTGCGGGACGTCGACGCCCAGCCGCAGGAGCCGCAGGGCTGACCCTGCTCCCGTCGGCGTACCGCGGGAGCCTCCGGCCGGACGACGACGGGGCGGGCCGCCGTTGCCAGGCTCCTCCCATGCAGAACGCGAGGACCGCCCCGACCGCCCGCAGGACCGGACCCGCCCCGGACCCGGGTGCCCTGTCCGACCACCGCTCCCCCGTGCCGCGCCTGTGCCGCGCGACCGGCCTCCTGCTGGTCCTCTCCGGCCTCGCGCACCTGGTGGTGTTCGCGGTGGACGGCGGCCCCTGGGCCGGGCCGGTGTCCTGGCGGAAACCGGTGACGTTCGGGCTGTCCTTCGGGGTGACGCTGATCGCGGTCACCTGGGTCACCTCGTACCTGGGCGTGCGGCCGCGGCTGCACGCCGTGCTGCTCGCGGTGTTCGCGGCCGACTGCGTCGTCGAGGTGGGCGGGATCACCCTTCAGGCGTGGCGCGGGGTGCCCTCGCACCTCAACATGGAGACCTCCTTCGACACCGCCGTGTCCATGACGCTCGCGGTGGGCGGCGGCGTCCTGGTCGTGCTGCTCACCATGTTCGCGCTCGCCGCCTTCTTCCGTCGTCCCACAGGGCCCGCGGGCATGGCCCTGGCGGTGCGCTCCGGGTTCGCGGTGCTGCTCGTCGGGCTCGCCTCGGGCGCCGCGATGATCGCGCGCGGTGTGGTGCTCACCCGCACCGGTCACCAGGAGGCCGCCTACCACTCCACGGCGTGGCTGAAGCCGCTGCACGGCGTGTCCCTGCACGCGGTGCTGGTCCTGCCCCTCCTGGCCCGGCTGCTGGCCCTCACCCCGTGGAGCGAGGCGGTACGGCGTCGGGTCGTGACCGCGGCGGTGTGCTGCTACGCGGCCGCCGTGGCCGACGCCGGCGTATGGGCCGGCCTGACGTACTGACGCGGCGCCGTCGGAGGCGGGCGGCCGCCCTCACGGGAATCCGCCGTCCCCGGCCCCTTCCGGCCCCTGCGCCCCCGGGCTCCCCTGCTCCGGGCGCCTGGCCCACAGCTTGCGCAGCCGGGTGGACCCCCCGGGCCCCACCCGGCGGATCCGGCGCCCGTGGACGCGTGGGTCGTCCGTGACGTCGTAGCGCTTGACGTAGGCGCCGAGGAACGCCTGGAGCGTGGCGACCGCGGGGATGGCGATCAGCGCGCCGACGGCACCGAGCAGGGCGGTGCCCGCGATGACGGAGCCGAAGGCGACCGCGGGGTGGATGTCCACGGTCTTGGACGTCAGCTTGGGCTGCAGCACGTAGTTCTCGAACTGCTGGTAGATCACCACGAAGATCAGCACCCACAGCGCGTACCAGGGGTTGACCGTGAACGCGATCAGCATGGGCAGGGCGCCCGCGAGGTAGGTGCCGATGGTCGGGATGAACTGCGACACCAGGCCCACCCAGACGGCGAGCGCGGGGGCGTAGGGCACCTCGAGGATCTCCAGGAGGATGTAGTGCGCGACGCCGGAGATCAGCGCCATCAGCCCGCGTGAGTACAGGTAGCCGCCGGTCTTGTCCACGGCGATCTCCCACGCGCGCAGGACCTCGACCTGGCGGGCGGGCGGCAGGACGGAGCAGAGCCCGCGCCGCAGCCGGGGGCCGTCGGCGGCGAAGTAGAACGAGAACAGCAGGACCGTCAGCAGCTGGAAGAGGCCGCCGAGGACCTGGGCCGACACGTCCAGGACGCCCGTCGCGCTGTTCTGCACGTAGTTGCGCAGCCAGTCGGAGCGGAGCACGCCCTCCTGGACGTCGACCCGTCTCAGCTCGGTGTGGAAGTGGCCGTTGACCCAGTTGATGACGGAGTCGAGGTACTCCGGGAACTCCTCGACCATCTTGACGATCTGGCCGGCGAGCATGGAACCGAGCAGGGTGACGAACCCCGCGGCGGCGATCAGCACGGCGAGGAAGACGAGGAAGGTGGCGAACCCGCGGCGCAGGCCGCGCGCGGCCATCCAGCTCACCGCGGGTTCGATGGCCAGGGCCAGGAAGAACGCGATGAGGACGTTGATCAGCAGCCCGGTGAGCTGGTGGAAGGCCCAGCTGCCCAGCTGGAAGGCGGCGATGAGTGCGAGGGCCAGCACCATGGCGCGCGGCAGCCAGCGCGGCATGCCGGGGCCCGGACCGGCCGGGGCTCCGTCGGCCGGGGTCCCGGTGGGCGGCGGGGGGCCGGCCGGGGATGCGTGCCGGGCCGCCTGCCCGGTCTCGTCAGTGGATGGCACGGAGCAAGTCTCGCCCACGCCACCGACAGGCCGTCCCCGCAGGGCGGTCTCCGTGCGTCTTCACCGCTGCTCCCGCGGCACGTTCATGACGGTGCACACCACCCGCCACACGTCCTTGGCGTCCCAGCCGGCGTCCAGCGCCTCGTGCACCGTACGTCCGCCCAGCTCCGCCATCACGTGATCGCGCGCGAAGGTGTCGGCGTACCCCGGACCGAAGTGGTCCGTCATCCGCTCCCAGAAGACCGTCAACCGCATGCCACCAGTATCCCGCCCCTGAGAGTGGGCCTTGGGTCGGGACCACCTGACGGAACCGCTTCTCGGCCTACGGTCTGTCCCATGGCCGAAACCGGAGCGTCCCCACTCCCCGCGATCCCGCCGCCCGCGTCCCGCCGCGCCCCTGACCCGCGCTCACCGCTCGCGCGCGCGGAGCAGTTCCTGTGGCTCACCGCGCGCGTACTGGAGCGGCGGCTGTTCGCGTACCACTTCCGCGGCGGGGACCCCGGTCCGGTGGAGACCGCGCTGGACGCCTACCGCAACGAGGACGGCGGGTACGGGCACGCGCTGGAGCCCGATGTGCGCGGGCCGGCCAGCCAGCCACTCCACACCGCGCGTGCTCTGCGCGTCCTGGACGCCGTGGGACGCTGCGGCGGGCAGCGGATCGAGCGGGTGTGCCGCTATCTGACCTCCGTGTCCACCCCGGACGGTGCCCTGCCGCTGATCCGCGCGGCCGGGGAGGCACGTCCTGCCGCGCCCTTCGTGCCGGTCGTGGCCGACCCTCCCGGGGAACTGCTCGCCACCGGCCCGGTGGTCGGCCTGCTGCACCGCAACGAGGTCTGGCACGCCTGGCTGTTCCGCGCCACCGACTTCTGCTGGCAGGCGGCGGAGTCACTGGAGGCGTCGCGTCCGTACGAGATCGAGGCAGCCGTGGCCTTTCTGGACACCGCTCCGGACCGTTCACGCGCGCAGGCCGCGGCCGGCCGGCTGGGCCGCCTGGTGCGCGAGCGGCGCCTCGCCGTGCTGGACCCGGACGGTCCCGGCGGCTTCCCGGTCTCCCCCGGCCGCACGCCGGGCGAGCACCGTTTCCCGCACGACTACGCGAGGGATCCGCGTTCGCTCGCGCGCGCGTGGTTCACGGACGACGAGATGGCCCGCTCCCTCGACTTCCTCGCGGCGGAGCAGGAGGGCGACGGCGGCTGGCCCGTCCGCCGGCCGCGTTGGGCACCCGCCCCGGCGACGGAGGCCCGCGCCCGGGCGACGATCGAGGCCCTGCGCACGCTCCGGGCGTACGGCCGTCCCCTCGGCTGACCTGACCTCACCTGGTCTGGCCCGACCTGGCCCGATCGCCCGCCGGTTCAGCCGCCCATGGCCCGTACGCCCGCGGTGACCAGCACCGCGGCCGCGACGACGAGCAGGAACGGTGCGCGCAGCAGCAGCGCCACGGCGGCCGCGGCGACTCCCGCGGTCCGCGCGTCCAGCACGAGCGCCTGTCCGTCGGCGAAGGTCTGCTGAGCGGTGAGCGCCGCGAGGAGGGCGACGGGCAGCAGCGCGGCGAGCCGCCGGACCAGGGGCCGTTCCAGGGCGCCCGCGGGCACCAGCAGCCCGAGGAGCTTGACGGCGTAGCAGCTCACCGCGGTCACACCGATCGCGATCCACACGCTCATCGCTCTCCCTCCGCCCCGGCGGTCCCACGGCCCGCGTCGTCCCCCGCCCCACCCGCGCGGCGTCCGCTCGCCCACAGGACGAGGGGCGCCGCCAGAGCGGCCACCAGCACGGGCACGCCGGCGGGCAGCACGGGGAGCAGACCGAGCCCCAGGAGAACGGCCAGGGCGGCGACCGTGCGCTCGGTGGTGTCCTTCAGCATCGGCGCGAGCAGCGCGAGGAAGACCGCGGGACCGGCCGCGTCGAGGCCCCAGGCGTCGGTGTCCCCGATGGCCTCCGCGCCCAGCGCGCCGAGCAGGGTGGTGAGGTTCCACAGGACGTACAGGGTGAGTCCGGTGACGGTGAACCCGATCCGGACGCCGCGCCGTGTGGGCTGTGCCAGGGCCACGGCGGTCGTCTCGTCGATGACCCACTGCGCGGCCAGCGGCCGCACCGCGCGCGGGAGGGCCAGCAACTGCGACAGGCGCAGCCCGTAGAAGGCGTTGCGCACGCCCAGGAAGAAGGCCCCCGCCGCGGCGGTGAGCGGGTTGCCGCCCGCCGCGAGCGCGCCGACGAGCGCGAACTGGGACGCCCCGGTGAACACCAGGAGGCTGAGCGCACAGGTCT
This sequence comes from Streptomyces coelicoflavus, assembly GCF_045041415.1. Classification (NCBI taxonomy): domain Bacteria; kingdom Bacillati; phylum Actinomycetota; class Actinomycetes; order Kitasatosporales; family Streptomycetaceae; genus Streptomyces; species Streptomyces coelicoflavus. The sequence continues at coordinate 2,137,892 of NZ_CP108218.1, forward strand.
GGGCGAGGGTGAGTCCGCTGCCGGCCGAGGTCACCCCGAAGGCGAACCCGGACAGTCCGACGGCGATTCCGACCCCGAGGGCGTCCCGCACGACGGCGGCGTCCGGCTTGCCACCGGCGGCACCCGCGTCTGGAGCGTCGGGAAGGGCTGTCTGTTCTGTCACGCCTCGAACGGTAGGAGCAGTCCTGACCGCGCGTCTTGTACGTTCTTGCGCTCCCGCTGGTAGGCGCCGGGCGGCACGCCGACGATCCGTGCGAAGTGCCTGTTCAGGTGCGGCTGGTCGGTGAACCCCACGGCGACGGCGGCCTCGGCCGGGGACGTCCCGGTGTCCAGCAGCCGCCGCGCCCGACGCACCCGGGCGTCCGTCAGCCAGGTGTGGGGCGGCATCCCGTAGGCGTCCCGGAAGGCGCGCAGCAGCGCGAACGGGCTGCTCCCGAGCTCCCCGGCGAGCCGCTCCAGGCTCGGCGGGTCCGCCATCCGCTCCTCCAGCACGGCACGAGCGCGTGCCGCCGTCCCGGCTCCGGCCGTGCGCACCGGGCGCCGTGGCAGGGGGCCGCCGTTCAGCCGCAGCAGCCGGGTCACGGCCACCCGCAGCAGGGTGTCGGCGGCGAGCGCGTTCCCGTCGTCGGCGGCCCGCAGCACTCGGTGCACCAGCTCGACGGTGTACGGGTCGTCGAGCACCGGCCGGACGAAACCGGGCGTTCCGCGCAGCGTCGTCGTCTCCGCCGCGATCCCGGCCACCAGCTCGGGCGCCGGGTAGACGGCCCCGTACCGCCACCCCTCCGGCACTCCGGCCCGCCCGGTGTGCGGGGTGTCCGGGTTGACCAGGGCGAGCGAGCCGGCGCCGGCGTACTGATCGCTCCCGCCGTGGTGGAAAACCTCCACGCCGTCGGCGATGGCCGCGATGACGAAGTGCTCGTGCGTGTGGCGCACGAAGGTCTTCCGTATGTACTGGGCGCGGAGCAGGTCGACGTCGGGCAGCTCCGCGTAACGCCAGTGCCGTGCCCGCTCACCCGATCCCGCCATGCCCCCATTCTCCGCCACCCCCGCCTCCCGCCCGCACCTCCCGTCTCCCGCCTCCCGCCCGCACCTCCCGTCTCGCACCTCTCGTCTCGCATCTCTCGTCTCGCACCTCTCGTCTCGCATCTCTCGTCTCGCACCTCTCGTCTCGCATCTCTCGTCTCGCGCCTCGTCTCCCGCGACGGCCCGGGCGGGCTCGACGACCGGCCGGTACCGCCGGTGAGCACGGCCGGCCCGTACGACCGGCACGACCGGCGCCCCCGGGTGTCCGGCCCCCGGCCACCGCCGCGGCCACCGGCCCCGGGCCCTCGCCGACCGGCCTGCCGACCGGCGACCGGCCCGGCGACCGGCTCGAGTCCGCCGCAACGACGCCGACGCGCACGCGCCACCCGCCCGGCTCGGACATCCACGCCCCCGGCCGCCGACGACGCCCCGGAGGAACCCGACGACCGTGCCCGCACGCGCTGACCGGCACGTCGGCGTGACCGAAGCCCGCCGGACGCACGGCACCATCCACCGTCCCCGCGGCCGGCTCGGCCACCGTCCCGTACCGGGGCCCCCGCCCCGCCTGCCTCGGGCCGATTGTCAGTGGCCGGGTGCACGATGGATCCATGGTCAGCTCCGCACACCGAGCCCTGGACGGCTTCTCCCCCGCGACCCGCGGCTGGTTCACGGGGGCCTTCTCCGCGCCCACCTCCGCCCAGGCGGGCGCGTGGCAGGCCATCTCGCAGGGCTCGGACGTGCTGGTGGTCGCTCCCACGGGGTCCGGCAAGACGCTGGCCGCCTTCCTCGCCGCGCTGGACCAGCTGGCCTCGACACCCCCGCCCGCCGACCCCAAGAAGCGCTGTCGCGTCCTGTACGTCTCCCCGCTGAAGGCCTTGGCCGTCGACGTCGAGCGCAATCTCCGCAGCCCGCTGACCGGCATCCGCCAGGAGTCCGTGCGCCTGGGCCTGCCCGAGCCGGAGGTCAAGGTCGGCATCCGCTCCGGGGACACCCCGCCCGCCGAGCGCCGCGCCCTGTCCACCCGGCCGCCGGACATCCTGATCACCACCCCCGAGTCCCTGTTCCTGATGCTGACGTCGGCCACGCGCGACGCGCTGACCGGCATCGAGACGGTGATCCTGGACGAGGTGCACGCGGTCGCGGGCACCAAGCGCGGCGCCCATCTGGCGCTCACCCTGGAGCGGCTGGACGAGCTGCTGCCGAAGCCGGCCCGCCGCATCGGCCTGTCGGCGACGGTCCGCCCGGTGGACGAGGTCGCCCGGTTCCTCGCCCCGCGCGGCCGCGTCGAGATCGTCCAGCCGGAGTCGGGCAAGGAGTTCGACCTGTCCGTCGTCGTCCCCGTAGAGGATCTCGGCGAGCTGGGCGGCTCCCCGGTCGCGGAGGGCAACGAGGGCGCGGAGCGTCCGTCGATCTGGCCGCACGTCGAGGAGCGGATCACCGACCTGGTCCAGTCGCACCGCTCCACGATCGTCTTCGCCAACTCCCGGCGGCTGGCCGAGCGCCTGTGCAACCGGCTCAACGAGATCGCGTACGAGCGTGCGACCGGTGAGCCCCTGGACGAGCACCACTCCCCCGCCGAGCTGATGGGCGGCTCGGGTGCCGCCCAGGGCGCGCCTCCCGTGATCGCCCGCGCCCACCACGGCTCGGTCTCCAAGGAGCAGCGCGCCCTCGTCGAGGAGGACCTCAAGGCGGGCCGGCTGCCCGCCGTGGTCGCGACCTCCAGTCTGGAGCTGGGCATCGACATGGGCGCCGTCGACCTGGTCGTCCAGGTCGAGTCGCCGCCCTCCGTCGCCTCCGGCCTGCAACGCGTCGGCCGCGCGGGACACCAGGTCGGCGCGGTCTCCACGGGTGTGGTCTTCCCCAAGTACCGCGGTGACCTGGTGCAGTCCGCCGTGGTCACCGAGCGGATGCGCAGCGGCGCGATCGAGGCCCTGAGGATCCCCGCCAACCCGCTGGACGTACTGGCCCAGCAACTGGTGGCGATGACCGCGCTGGACACCTGGCAGGTCGACGACCTCCTGGCCACCGTCCGCCGCGCCGCCCCGTTCGCCTCTCTCCCGGAGTCTGCCTTCACGGCCGTCCTGGACATGCTCGCGGGCCGCTATCCCTCCGACGCCTTCGCCGAGCTGCGCCCGCGCGTGGTGTGGGACCGGATCGCCGGCACGGTCACCGGCCGCCCTGGGGCGCAGCGGCTCGCCGTGACGTCCGGGGGCACGATTCCCGACCGCGGGCTCTTCGGGGTGTTCCTCGCCGGGGCCGACCCGAAGAAGGGCGGCGGCCGGGTCGGCGAGCTGGACGAGGAGATGGTGTACGAGTCCCGCGTGGGCGACGTCTTCACGCTCGGCACCAGTTCCTGGCGGATCGAGGACATCACCCGCGACCGGGTCCTGGTCTCCCCGGCGCCGGGGGTGCCGGGCAGGCTGCCGTTCTGGAAGGGCGACCAGCTGGGCCGCCCCCTGGAGCTGGGTCGCGCACTGGGCGCGTTCCTGCGCGAGGTCGGTTCCCTCACCAAGGAGGACGCCCGGCTGCGCCTGGTCACCGCGGGCCTGGACGCCTGGGCCGCGGACAACGTGCTGTCGTACCTCGACGAGCAGCGCGAGGCCTGCGGGCACGTCCCCGACGACCGCACCATCGTCGTCGAGCGCTTCCGCGACGAGCTGGGCGACTGGCGGGTCGTGGTCCACTCCCCCTTCGGCGCCCAGGTCCACGCCCCCTGGGCCCTCGCCCTGGGCGCCCGACTCTCCGAGCGCTACGGCATGGACGCCCAGGTCATGCACGCCGACGACGGCATCGTGCTGCGCCTGCCGGACGCCGACCTGATGGGCCTGGACTTCCTCGACCAGGACCCCGCGAAGCCGGGCCTCGAGTACGACGCGGAGAAGGCGCCCGTCGGCGCGGCCGACGTCGTCTTCGACAAGGGCGAGGTCGACCGGGTCGTCACCGACCAGGTGGGCGGCTCGGCCCTGTTCGCGTCCCGCTTCCGCGAGTGCGCGGCCCGCGCGCTGCTGCTGCCGCGCCGCAGCCCCGGCAAGCGCACCCCGCTGTGGCAGCAGCGCCAGCGCGCCGCGCAGCTGCTGGAGGTGGCGAGCGAGTACGGCTCGTTCCCGATCGTCCTGGAGGCGGTCCGCGAATGCCTCCAGGACGTCTTCGACGTGCCGGGCCTGATCGAGCTGATGGGCGACGTGGAGGCCCGCAAGGTCCGCCTGGTCGAGGTCACCACCCCGGAGCCGTCCCCGTTCGCCCGCTCCCTGCTCTTCGGCTACGTGGCCCAGTTCCTGTACGAGGGCGACTCGCCGCTCGCCGAGCGCCGGGCCGCAGCCCTGTCTCTGGACTCGCGGCTGCTGGCGGAGCTGCTCGGCCAGGCGGAGTTGCGCGAGCTGCTCGACGCGGAGGTGCTCACCGAGCTGGAGCGCGAGCTGCAGTGGCTCACCGAGGACCGCCGCGTCAAGGATCCCGAGGGGGTCGCCGACCTGCTGCGGGTGCTCGGTCCGCTGACGGACGCGGAGCTGGCCGAGCGGGGCGCCGAGCCGCAGTGGGCGCCCGAGCTGGCCGCGGCCCGCCGCGCGATCAGGGTGCGGATCGCCGGAGCCGACCACTGGTCGGCGATCGAGGACGCGGGCCGCCTGCGCGACGCGCTGGGCACGGCGCTGCCCGTCGGTGTGCCGGAGGCCTTCACCGAGCCGGTCAAGGACCCGCTCGGCGACCTCCTCGCCCGCCACGCCCGCACCCACGGCCCCTTCACGTCGGTCACCGCGGCGGCCCGCTTCGGTCTGGGTGTGGCGGTCACCGAGGGCGCCCTCCAGCGGCTCGCGGGATCGGGGCGGGTCGTGCAGGGCGAGTTCCATCCGGCCGGCATCGGCCAGGAGTGGTGCGACGCGACCGTGCTCCGCAGGCTGCGCCGCCGTTCCCTGGCCGCGCTCCGGCACGAGCTGGAGCCGGTGGCACCGGCCGCGCTCGGCCAGTTCCTCCCCCAGTGGCAGCACATCGGCAAGGGGCACACCCTGCGGGGCATCGACGGGCTGGTCCGCGCCGTCGAGCAGTTGCAGGGCGCCTCCGTGCCCGCCTCCGCCCTGGAGAAGCTGGTCCTGCCTTCCCGGGTGGCCGGCTACACCCCGGCGATGCTGGACGAGCTGACGGCCGCCGGTGAGGTGGTGTGGGCCGGGGCGGGTTCCCTGCCCGGCAAGGACGGCTGGGTCTCCCTCTATCTGGCGGACGCGGCCCCCCTGCTCCTGCCGCCCCCGCACCCCCTGGAGACGACCGCCCTGCACGAGTCCGTCCTGAGCACGCTGTCGGGCGGGTACGGCCTGTTCTTCCGGCAGATCGCCGACCAGGTCCGCGCCACCACCCATCCGGAGGCCACCGATCCGCAGCTGGCCGACGCCCTGTGGGACCTGGCCTGGTCCGGGCGGCTGACGAACGACACCCTCGCTCCCCTGCGCTCGCTGCTGGGTTCCGGGCGCACCGCCGGGTCCACCGCCCACCGGGCCAAGCGCGCGGTGCCCCGAGGGCGGTACGGCTCGCTGACGGCCGCCGCCCGCCCGGCCTCCCGCACCGGCCCGCCGACGGTCGCGGGCCGCTGGTCGCTGCTCCCGGACCGCGAGGCCGACGGCACGGTGCGGGCGCACGCCCTGGCCCGCACGCTGCTCGACCGGCACGGCGTGGTGACCCGCGGCGCCGTCGCCGCGGAGGGTGTGGAGGGCGGCTTCTCGGCGGTGTACCGGATCCTGGCCGCCTTCGAGGAGAGCGGCCAGGCCCGGCGCGGCTACGTGGTGGAGGGGCTCGGGGCTGCGCAGTTCGCCATGGAGGGCGCCGTGGACCGGTTGCGCGCGGTGGCGAACGCCCGCGAGCGCGGTGACGGCCCGTCCGGCCAGGGCGATCTCCCCGGCGGCGGCCCAGGTGACGCCCCGGACCCGTTCGCCGACTTCGCATCCGGCAGCCACGGAGGCTCGGGGGGCCTCGGAAACCCGGGGAGCCCGGGAGACCCGTCGGGCCCGGGAGGCCCGGGAGGCCCGGCGCCCTATGACGACGTCTTCGCCGATCCCGACGGCCTGGGCCGTTCCCCTTCCCGAGGCGATTACATCTCGCCGCGCGACTACGCCGAGCCGGGCGCCGGCGGCCCGCGCGGGGGCGCCGGCTCCGGGGGCTCGCGCGGCCCGTACGACGGTGGATTCCCCGGTCGGCGCGACCGCTCCGCCGTCGGCCCGCGGGCCGTAGTCCTGGCCGCCGCGGACCCGGCGAACGCCTACGGCGCGGCCCTCGGCTGGCCCGAGCCACCGGCCGGTGCCACGCACAAGCCGGGCCGAAAGGCGGGCTCCCTGGTGGTGCTCGTCGGGGGCGAACCGGCGCTCTACATGGAGCGCGGCGGCAAGACGCTCCTGCTGTGGCCCTCCGACCCCGACCGGCTGCCCACCGAGGACCCGCGTCTGCGCGCCGCCGCGGAGGCGCTGGCGGAGGCCGCCCGCGCCGGTTCCCTCGGCACCGTCACCGTGGAACGGGTCAACGGGGCGGCGGCACTGACGTCCCCCTTCGGCCCCCTCCTGGAGGGAGCGGGCTTCATCGCCACCCCGCGCGGTCTGCGCATCAGGGCGTGACCCTGTCACCCTTGGACCATGCCCGAAGGAGACACGGTCTGGCAGGCGGCGCGACGGCTGCACGACGCCCTCGCGGGCAAGGTGCTGACCCGCAGCGACTTCCGCGTCCCCCGGTACGCGACGGTCGACCTCACCGGCCGCACCGTCCTGGACGTGACCCCGCGCGGCAAGCATCTGCTCGCCCGTGTCGAGGGCGGCCTGACGGTGCACTCGCACCTGCGGATGGACGGCTCCTGGAAGGTGTTCGCGCCCGGGCAGCGCTGGAGCGGCGGCCCCGCGCACCAGATCAGGGTGATCCTCGGCACCGCCGACCGCACGGCCGTCGGCTACCGCCTCCCGGTGCTCGAGGTCCTGCGCACCGCCGACGAGCAGCGCGCCGTCGGCCATCTCGGCCCCGACCTGCTCGGTCCCGACTGGGACCCGGCGCGGGCGCTCGACAACCTGCGCGCGGACCCGGCCCGCCCGCTCGGTGAGGCCCTGCTCGACCAGCGCAATCTCGCCGGCATCGGCAACGTGTACAAGTGCGAGCTCTGCTTCCTGCTCGGCATCACGCCCTGGCTGCCGGTCGGTGAGCTGCCCGCCGACCGCGCCGCGCAGCTACCGTCCCTCGCGCGGAGGCTCCTGGAGGCCAACCGCGACCGCCCGGTCCGCCGAACGACGGGCGTGCGGGGCCCGGATTTGTTCGTGTACGGCCGGGCGCCCCGTCCCTGTCTGCGCTGCGGCACGTCGGTCCGGGTGGCCGACCAGGGCGACGGCTCCCGCGACCGCCCCACGTACTGGTGCCCGACCTGCCAGAGCGGCCCCGCGCCACGCCCGGGCGGCCTCGCGGGAGCCGGAAGAAGACGCTGAGGCAGCCGCCCGAGAGGGCCACCGGAGGAGCGACGGGACGGCTCAGCCGGCGGCGAGCAGGGCGTCCATCTGACCGGCCGCCTCGCGCATGCCCTCGTCCATGCCCATCGTCATGAGCTGGTCCATCTGCTCCCGGGTGTCGAAGGCGGACCGCATCTCCATACGGGTGCCGCCGTCGCGCTCGGTGAACGTCACCCGGTTCGCGGTCGTCGGCATCGCCGCGTTCGGCACCCCTTCCGCGTCGGCGAACCCGTCGGTGAACTCCAGCGACCGCGGCGCGTCGACCGTGGCCACCCGCCACCAGCCGCGGTACTTCTCGTCCCCCGGGCCGGTCATGAAGTACGTGACGTCCCCGCCCGGGGTCAGGTCGTGCTCCTCCACCGTCGCCGGATAGGACGGCGGCCCCCACCAGCGCTCCAGCTGGCGGGGGTCGGCCCACAGCTGCCACACCCGTTCCACGGGGGCGGCGAAGTCGGCGACCAGGGTGAGGCTCAAACCGTCCAGATCCTTGTCCAGGCTGGTGACACTCATCGGTTCAGTCCTTACGTTCATCGGTGCGCTGCGGGTTCCGGTTCGCGCCCCGCCCCGGCCCCCACTCGCTGCTCGCCCACGACCCCTCGACCCGCTCACCGCACTCCGGACGGGACGACGCCGGAGCCGGCACCTTCCCGCGCAGGGCCCGCCGCCACCGGCCCGCCCCCAACGCCCCCACGGCCGCACACCGGGGCACACAGTGCACCGGGAGCACGCTCAAGCCCCAGCCGCCCACCGCGACCGCCCCTTCCAGCACCCCGGCGCCGGGCTCCAGCGCCAGGCGCAGTACCGCCCACCACCACAGCGCGCCGAGGCCCAGCGCGGCCGTCCGGCGGGCGGTCCGCGCCGCCGCCATCGCGCGTCATCCGTTTCCGGCCTGGAACATCCAGTGCTGATGCTGCGGATCAGCCTTTGACCTGCACAAGACGCCCTCCACCGGTCCGGGATTCCGGAATCCTTCCGCCCGACTCCGAGGATTCCGCCACACCGCCAGTGTCACCCGCGTCCGACCACGCCGCATCCAGGACGGCCCGCGTCTGCTCGTCCGCCTCGGCGAACAGGTGCGCATACGTCCGCATCGTCGTCATCACGTCCTTGTGCCCGAGCCGCCGCTGCACCACCTTCGGGTTCTCACCGCCCGCGATCAGCACGCTCGCGTAGTGGTGGCGCAGCTCGTGCAGATGCCGCTTCCGCAGACCCGCCTTCCGGCACGTGTTCTTCAGCGCCCAGTCGACCGTGCTCTCCCCGACCGGCGTCCCGTCCGGCATGGCGAAGACCAGCCCAGCCCACTCCCCGCCGCGGGCAGGAGGATGCGCGGCCACCCAGGCCGCCAGCACGTCGACCGTCCGCTGGTGCAGCGGCAGCACGCGGCGGCCGGCACCCGTCTTCACGTCGTCCAGGTACTGGCTCTTCCCCTTCTCGTACACCAGCTGCTCCTCGACGCGGTACGCCTTGCGGAGAAAGTCGACCTTGTCGAGGCGCATGCCGCGCAGCTCGCCGGAGCGCAGCCCGGTCTGCGCCGCCACCTCGAACATCGCCGCCCACAGCGGCTTGTAGGCGTGCGCGAGGAGCTGCCGGACCTCCGCCAGGTCCGGCGGGTCGACGACGGCCTCCACGAGCGTGGGCGCCTTGATCCCGTCGAACGGGGACACGGCGATCACCCGGTCGGTCACCGCCAGCCGGAAGACGCCACGGACGTAGCGGGCCACCCGGTTCGGGTACCCGCCGGACAGCTTGTACCTGGACACCAGCAGCTGCTGCCAGGCGCCGGCCTCGGACGGCTTGATGGAACGCATCTGGCGCGGCCCCCACTCGGGAATCAGGTACCGCTCGAGGGCGCCGCGGTACTCCCGCTCGGTGCGTTCGATGATGGCCTGCGCGGGCAGCCACGTCTCCAGCGCGAACGCTTCGACCGTGACAACGCCGGCCTTCGGGTCCAGCCAACTGCCGGACTGCTTGGCGGCCTCCTGCCTGATGACCTCGGCTTCGGCTTCGGTCTTGGTGCGGTGGAGGCTGGTGCGCTCGCGGCCGGTGGGGTCGTCGTAGCGGGCCTGCCACCGCTTCCCCTTGCCGTGCACGGACGAAGCGACGAGCCCCTTGTGCTCGCCGCACTCCGGCTCATCCGGCCCGGGACGGGTCTTGTGCCAGCGGTCTGCTACATACCCCGCCATTCAGGGCTCCCAGGATGGATCCGGCGTCCAGGCCGGCACACAGCAGAGCGGCAAGAGCCTGCGACTTCAGCTGCGGGCTGTGGACGATGCTGGTGCTGACGACTGCCGCGGGCTTGCCGTTGATGTGGCAGGTGAAGGCGGCGACTGTGGGTCCCAGATCGGCGCTGGTAACCGCTGATGTGGACATGCGTGAACCCCCCGCAGCGTGACGTTCGGAAGGGACCCTTCCGAAGTCACCAAACTCTATGTGGCGTAACCGTCACGTCGCTATGCGTCCACACATTTCGTTGAAGGTTGTACGCCACACGTCTTCACAGGAGACCGTCTCGGCGCAATGCGTCCAGCGCCATGCGGGTCGCGGCCCGGATCTCGTCACTGGACGCCCCTTTCAGGGAGCGGACCATGGCCCCGGAAATGATCGTCTCCGCCCGCTCCGCCCGCTCGGACTCCACGAGCGGCTGCACGTCCACGTCCTCGAAGGTGTCAGGCGGGTTGCCGCCGTCGAGGACCGAGTCGATCGCGCTGTCCGGCCAGCAGAGCGCGCGGGCGATCGGGTGCAGCGTCATCGGCATGCGTGCCTTCGGAACTGCGCCGGCCTCCGCCCGCTGGACCGCGCCGAGGGAAACCCCGGAGCGTTCGGCAAGCTCGCCTTGCGTGAGGCTCTGGGCCTTCCTCGCAGCGGCGATGGCCTGGCCGAGCCGTGTCCACGATTGGGGGTCGCGGTTCATGGCCGCCTCTCCTGCTGTTGTTCGGGGCGCCTACCCCCTCGATAGGCACCGTTAGGCACCACGGTAAGGGTTGATCACCGCTCGAGCGACCTCGGAACCGGTCACCCTTTGCCAGCCCGTGAGGCAATCACCACGCCACCCACACACGTTGAGCGTCGTTGCATTTCATGACGCACTCATATTGCTTCGTTGTGTCTCGTGGAGTACGTTCGAGATGTGCAGCCAGACGGACAAGCAATCCGCCGGCAGCGCGAACACCGCGGCTACGGCCTGCGCAGATTCGCCACCGCCGTCGGAATAAGCCACACGCACCTGTCCCGCATCGAACGAGAGCAGCGCGGTGCGCAGCCCGAAGTCATGGCCGGAATCGCCGAACTGCTCGGCTGCCGGATCTCCGACATCGAACGAGACCCCACGAGGAGCAACGATGAGCGAGACGAGCACCGCCTCGCCGTTCATGACGACGAAGGAACTCGCGAGCGTCCTGCGCACGACGCCTAACGCCATCCGCATCCTGCGTCACCGCGGCCTGGGCCCGTCCGGGTTCCGGCGCGGCCGGCAGGTCCTGTACCGGCGCGCCGCCGTCGACGCGTGGCTCGCGGCCAAGGAGGCCGCCGACCACCTCGCCCAACGCGCTGCCGCCTGACCCACCCCTACACGCGCCGAAGGGCCGCCCGACTTCCCGGCCTGGCAGCCCCACGACCGGCGCCCCTACAGCAGAGGAAGCAGAGGTCACCGTGACCACCGAGAGTACCCAACACACCAGCGGCGGGATGCACACCCGCCTGGTCAACACGGCCGCGGACGTCATCTCCCGCGCGATGCAGCAGGGCCGGACCCTCCCGGCCGCGCTCGCCGTCGCCCTCGACTCCGCGCAGCTCCTCCAGTCCCCCGACACCGCCGCCGAGCTTGAGAAGCTGCGCCGCTGCCACGACGAGGACGGCAAGGCGCTGAAGGCGGCGATGCGCCGAGACCGTGAGTCCTGCGCCCGCATCACCGAGCTGGAGGCCGCGCAGGGCACCGTCTACCGCGCCTCCCACGACACGATCCCGATGGGCCTGTACCTCACCCGCGAGGCCGCGCAGCAGCACTGCGAGACGTCGGCCCGTGCGTCGATCTCCGGTGACGTGTCGCTCGACTGGGACGAGGACGAGCTGACCGTCACCCGCATCGACGGAAGCGAGTACCTCAGCGGCTACGTCGTGGACGTCCTGGAGGTCGCCGCCGAGTACGACGAGGAGGCCGACCAGTGATGTTCGTCCGCCGCAGCAAGCACGCCGACCTCCAGGCCCGCAACGAGCGCCTCGCCCACCTCCTCAGCGAGGCCCACGAGGAACTCGCCGCCTGGAAGAGCTCCGCGACCCGCGCCGCCGCCCTGTACGACGACGCCACCACGGTGGCCGCCGAGGACGCCGGCCAGCTCAAGGAGCGGCTCGCCCGCGCCCTGCGCGCCTGCGCCCGCTACCGAACCGACAACACCCGCCTTCAGCGCCGCGAGCGCACGCTGCAGCAGCGCCTCGACGACGCGGTCGGTCTCACCAGCCCCGCCGTCGACGAGGGCACGCACTGGCAGGCCCGCCGGACCGACAAGCCGCTGAACTGGGCCCGGACGGGCGGTGCGCGATGAGCCAGTACACCGGGTCCGTTCCCGACATCCTCCGCGCCGCCGACTGGCGGGACCGCGCCCTGTGCGCCACCCCCGCCGGCCTCGCCGTCGACTGGTTCCCCAACCCGGCCGACGACCAGGGCATCACCGAGGCGCAGGCCGTGTGCGCCGCCTGCCCCGTCGCCGCCGCCTGCCTCCGCGACGCCCTCGCCCAGGAGGGCGGCTCCCACCCCGAATACCGGTGGGGCGTCCGTGGCGGCCTCACCGGCGACCAGCGGTTCAACCGGCACCGGACCCTCGTCCGCGCCCGCGGCGAAGCCGAACCGGACCTCCGCCCGCGCGTCGCCAAGTGCGGCACCGTCAGCGGCTACCAGAAGCACCTCCGCTTGAAGACCGAGCCCTGCCCGGAGTGCCGCGAGGCGAAGAACGAGGCCAACCGCAAGCAGAAGCGCAGGCGGCAGCCGATCCAGTGCGGCACCCGGCCCGGCTACCGACGCCACCGCGACCGCGGCGAAGAGGCGTGCGAGCCCTGCCGCATCGCCAACACCCAGGCCGACCGGCGCCTCCGCAACACCGGCACCACCCTGGCGCCCGCCTGACCGGCCGGGCCCGCCCCGACTCCGGCGGGCCCGGCCCCGCACCACCCGAACAAACTGACCAGGAAGGCCCGAGACTGTGGCGAAGACCAGCGGATCCGACGACACCGGCCAGGCGCTCGCCGAGCGCATCGCCGCACTCATCGTCGACACCGCCCACAACGCCCCCCGCTCGCTGCAAAAGCGGCTCGGGCCCTCCGAGGTCGGCGACCCCTGCGAACGCCGCCTCTCCTACAAGGAACTCGACTGGCCCCGCTCCGCCGCCGAGAGCGACCCGGCCGCCAGCATCATCGGCACCGGCTTCCACACCTGGATGGAAGAGGCCTTCGGCCGGCGGCAGTCGACGCTGCCCGACGGACGCCCCCGCTACAAGATCGAAGAGCGCGTCACCGTCCAGTCCTCCCCCATCGAAGCCGCAGTCGTGTCGGGCAGCACCGACCTGTTCGACCGGCTGACCGGCACCGTGTGGGACTGGAAGCTCGTCGGCCACACCACGCAGGACAAGTACCGCCGCGGCGGGCCCGGCCCGCAGTACCGCATCCAGGCCCACCTCTACGGCCTCGGCCAGGAGAACGCCGGCGAGACCGTGGAGCGCGTGGCGATCTGCTTCGTCGCCCGCTACCACGAGCTGCGCGTCCACGTCTGGACCGAACCGTATGACCGGCAGGTCGCCCTCGACGCGCTCGCCCGGCTGGCCCGCATCCGCGCCCACCTCACCGGGCCCGAAGCGCAGGCCTCCGACTACGACCACACCTGGTGGTCCGAGATCCCCACCTCGGAGCTGGCGAAGTGCCGGTTCTGCGAGTGGCACAAGCCCGGCAGTAGCGACCTCACCGTCGGCTGTCCCGGCATCCAGGCCGCGCAGCCCGCGCGGCACGGCTTCGAATCCCTCATCGCATAGGAGACAGCATCCGCATGGACGCGAACAGCTTCCTCATGGGCGGCGGCGGCGCCCCCACCGCCAAGTTCCCCACCCCCGGCACCACCGTCGGCGGCCGCATCACCGAGTCCCCGAAGGTCGAACAGCAGCGGGACATCCAGTCCGGCGAGGCCAAGTTCTGGTCCGACGGCAACCCGATGATGCAGATGGTCGTCACTGTCCAGACCGACGAGCGGGACCCCGCCATCGAGGACGACGACGGACGCCGCCGCATCTTCGTCAAGGGCCAGATGAAGAACGCCGTCGCCGACGCCGTCCGCCAGGCCGGCGCCAAGGGCCTCGAGGTCGGCGGCACCCTCCACGTCCGCTACACCCACGACGGCGAACCGAAGCAGCGCGGGTTCTCCGCCCCCAAGCAGTACGCGGCGAAGTACGTGGCGGCCGCCGTCTCCGAACTCGGCGCCGACACCCCGGCCTCCGCCGCCGCGGCTCCGGCGCCCGCGCCGGGCGGCGACCCGTGGGGCACCAGCGCCGCACCGGCGGCCCCGGCGGCCCCGGCCGGAGTGAACAGCGTCACCGGCGAGATCACCGGCAACGAGCCCCCGCCGTTTTAGGCACCGTCCCTTCAGCGACCGCCCGCCGCCGCGCGACCAGCCCGCGGCGGCGGGCGGGCCAACCACCAGCAGAGGAAGCACCAGCATGCACAACACCGTCAGCATCAGCGCCGAGACCGCTCGCCACGTCCTCTTCCACTACGGCCGCGACGGCGGCTACCGGCCCGGCAGCTTCACCCTCAAGCTCATGGAGGCCATCGACGCCGCCGACATCGTCCACACCGCCCGCCTCCACACCGCGTACCCGGAGCTGGTCGACGCGATGACCCTCGCCGCGAACGAGCGGGACGGCATCGCCCGCCTGGACGCCATCGCCAACAGCACCGCCACCGCCGCCGCCGAGGAAGTTCAGCCGCCCACCAACCTGCACACCGGCGCCACCCGCGTCGCCCTCAACGTGGAGCGCATCCACGCGACCGGCGGCCACCAGGTCAACATCGCCGCCCTCGACGCCGACGGCACCGGCCACGGCCACCGGCTCCTCGGCGGAAAGCACTACAACCAGGGCACCACCACGGTCATCCACGGAGACCTGAACGCGGACGACGCGAACGAGATCCGCAACATGCTCGACGCCGTCTTCCCGCCCACCGCCTGACCCGTCCCTTCCCCCTGCCCGCCACATCCGCGTCCGTGGACGTGGATACGGCGGGCCCCACCGCCCGCGAGGAGCGCACCACCTTGAGCACCGCGACAGCCCGCGACACCCCACTGGACGGCGCCCTCTGGCTCGTTGGCCACGGCTTCGCCGTCTTCCCCGTGGACCACCCCGGGCTGGACCAGTGCGCCGGCATCGGCCAGGGCCACAACCCGGTCACCTGCGACCAGCGCGGCAAGCACCCCGCGGTCACCTTCACCACCCGGCACACCCGCGTCGAGGACAACGCCCGACAGTGGTTCGGACTCGACCAGCA
Organism: Streptomyces coelicoflavus; assembly: GCF_045041415.1. NCBI lineage: Bacteria > Bacillati > Actinomycetota > Actinomycetes > Kitasatosporales > Streptomycetaceae > Streptomyces > Streptomyces coelicoflavus. The sequence goes on from NZ_CP108218.1 coordinate 2,152,897, forward strand.
CCCGCGCAACGTCGGCGTCTTCGTCGGCGCCACTCGCGGCCCGAACGGCGAGCAGCTGCTCGTCGTCGACTCCGACCGGCAGGGCGCCCTCGAGGACGCGGCCGCCGCGCTCGGCGAACAGCACACCCCGACGATGCGCGTCACCACGGCGAAGGGCCACCACGACTACTACTGGGCGCCCGCCGATCTGAAGCTCGGCAACAGCCTCGGCACCCTGAAGGGACGGTTCGACGGCGACGTCCGCGCCGGAAACGCCTACGTCATCGGCCCCGGCTCGGTGCACGCCACCGGCGTCATCTACGAACTGGACGACGCCGACCAGCTGCCCGTCGCCGCCCCCGCCTGGCTCCTCACCGCCCTCACGACGAAGCCCGCCCCGGCCCCTGCGGGCCCGGCCGCACCCGTGCCGCTCGCTCCGGAGCGCCTGGACGCCTACACCCGCCGCGCCCTCAACGACGAATGCGACCGCATCGTCCGCGCCGCCGACGGCGAGCAGAACAACCAGCTCAACGAATCCGCCTTCAGCCTCGGCACGTTGGTCGCCGCCGGAGCCCTCACCGAAGCCGAGGCCCGGCAGGCGCTCCTCGCCGCCGCCCGCGCCGGACAGCACCCCGACGGCCGCGCCATCCCCACCATCCAGTCCGGCCTCACCGCCGGCATGTCCCACCCGCGCGCCCCCTGGCCGCCCGTCTCCCGCACCCGCAGCGACTTCGCCGACCTCCTGCCCGCCCAGGCCGCCCCAGTCCCGCCCGCGGCCCCCACACCTTCGTGGACGGCGCCCACCGAACAGGACCTGCCGCTGCCCTCCCCGATGCCCGCCCGCGAGTGGGACGACCTCGGCAACGCCGAACGGGTTATCGACCGCCACGGCACCGAACTCCGCTGGCTCGCCGACATCGAACGCTGGGCCTACTACGCGGGCGGCCGCTGGAACCTGAAGGCCGCCAACACCGGCGTCTGGACCCGCGTCGTCAACACCATCAACCAGCTCGCCGACGAGGCCCCGAACTACGACGACGAACCCCAGGCCGACCCGTCCGGCGACCCGAAGAAGGACAAGCCGAGCCAGCGTGACCAGTTCCTCGCCTGGGCCCGCAAGCAGCGCATGCGCCCCAAGATCGCCGCCGCCCGAGATGTCCTCCAGGCCTACCCCGCCGTGCACTCCACGATGGACGCCTTCGACCAACCCGAGATGCTCCTCAACGTCGCCAACGGCATCGTCGACCTCACCACCGGCGGGCTCCTCGCTCACGACCGCAGCCTCTACCTGATGCAGCAGTCCCCCATCCGCTACGACCCGAACGCCGTCTGCCCGATGTGGGACCGGTTCCTCGCCGGCGTCATGCCCGACCCCGAACGGCGCGCCTACCTGGCCCGCGTCGTCGGCTACAGCCTCACCGCCTGCACCGGCGAGCAGGTCATGTTCATCCACCACGGCGAAGGCCAGAACGGCAAGGGCGTGTTCATGCGCGTCGTCATGGCCCTCCTCGGCGAGTACGCGCAGGCCGTCCCCGCGTCCACCCTGATGGCCAAGCACGGCGACGGCGGCATCCCCAACGACATCGCCCGCATGGTCGGCAAGCGCCTCCTGTCCACCTCGGAGACCGGCCGCACCGCCGAAGGCCGCGGCAAGCCCCTCGACGAGGAACTCGTCAAGCGCCTCACCGGCGAAGACCCCGTCTCCGCACGGTTCCTCAACGCCGAGTTCTTCGAGTTCCAGCCCGTCGGCAAGATCCACCTGGCGACCAACCACCTGCCCGACGTGTCCGGCAGCCACAGCATGGCCCGCCGCCTCCAGGACATCGGCTGGGACGTCATCGTGCCCCCGGCCAAGCGCATCCAGGGGCTCGCCGAGAAGATCCTCGCCCGCGAGGCCGCAGGCGTCCTCAACTGGGCCATACGCGGCTGCCTCGACTGGCAGCAGCAGGGCCTCGCCGTCCCCGACTCAGTCACCGCGAAGACCCGCGAGCACATCGCCCAAGCCAACCCGCTCGCCACATGGCTGGAGGAGGAGACCGACGTCGTCGACGACGCGGTCACCGAGAACGGCCAGCTGTACGGCAGCTACAAGGCGTGGGCCGAACGCGCCGGGGTCCGACGGCCCATGTCGATGAAGGCCTTCACCATCCGCCTCCAGGAGCAGGGGTTCGCCCAGGAGAAGGACTCCCGTACCCGCCGTGCCGTCACCCGCGGTCTCGCGCTGGCCATCCTCGGCGGCCCGCGATGACCCACGTTGCGAAGGGGTGCGAAGGGATTGCGAAGGGGTTTGCGAAGGGGTCTGCGAAGGCTTTGACCTGCAAGTCGAAGGGGTCGAAGGGGTTTTTCTACACCCGCACATACAAGGGGAAGGAAAACCAGCACGCCTCATATACAAGGGGAGTCGCGGAAAACCCCTTCGACCCCTTCGAACCGCAGGTCAAAGCCTTCGCCAACCCCTTCGGCGATCCCTTCGCAACCCCTTCGCACCCCTTCGCAGGCCCGCGATGACTGGCCGGCTGCCCGCGCACGTCCTCGCCGAGCGGATCGCCCGCGCCGCGGAGACCGTCCGCCGCGAGCCGTGCCCCCGCTGCGGCGCCGACACGCTCGTCGCCCGCACCCCGGACCGGGTCGCCGCCGTCGACGTCCGCGCCGACCCCGAGCCAATCCACCCCGACGAGATCCCGGCCGGCCGGACTCGGCTCGCCTGGTGCCTCACCGGCAGCCAGCACACCCGGCGCATCCGGTGGCGCGACCGCTGGCACGCCCGCGTCTGCACCCACCCCGTCCTTCTGGACCACGCCTGCCCGCCCCAACCGATTCAGGAGACCCTGCTGTGACCGAGTCCTTCACCATCACCCTCCCGGCCGGGCTGCCGCTACTGAACGCCAACCGGCGCACCCACCACCACATCCGCGCCACCCGCACCCGCACGATCCGCGCCGCCGCGATCGAGGCCGTCGCCGACCACCGGCCGCTCATGGAGGCGCTCGCCGCAGCGAAGCCCGGCGTCCTCTTCGAGCGGGCCCGCATCGTCGGTTACCTGCGGCCGGCCCGCGCTGGGCGCGCCGACCCGGCGAACTGGTACCCGTCGTTCAAGGCCGCCGTCGACGGGCTCGTCGACGCGGGCCTCCTCGAGGACGACGACCACACCCGGCTCGTCGGACCGGACATGCGCCTGGGCAGCAAGGTCGCGGGCGGGCAGCTGGTCCTCGTCATCCACGACGCCACCGACTGGACCGACGAGCCGCCGCTGAGCCGGTACTACAGCCACGAGACATGCGGCTTCCACTGGCACGGCCGTGACGGCATGGACATCCCCATGAGCGACGGACAGCCGGTCTGCCCGCGTTGTGAGCTGGCCAAGGCGCAGCAGGGCGGTGCGGCGTGAGCGAGCAGCCTGCCCGCGTTCAGGGCATACCCCCCGGCCTCACCCTCCGCCGCCTCGACCGCGACCAGACACCGATCGCCGACTGGCTCTGCTGCTGCGGCCGGCACGAGCGTGCCACCGGCGGGCCCACGGTCGCCCAGCTCGCCTCGGCGGTCATCGTCGGCGTCTGCCCCCACCGCGAGCAGGGGGCCGCCGCATGACGCCGAAGCAGGCCGTCCCGGACGCGGTCGCCCCCGTCCTCGCCGCCGTCATGCAGGCCCACCCGGCCGCCGGGCCCGACCTCCTCGCCCGCCTCGTCGTCGCCGAACTCCGCGACCTCGGCTGGCACATCACCGCCACACCCCAGCATCCGCGATCCGCATGGAGGACACCGTGACCGACCCGACCACCACCGACCAGACCGCCGCCGAGCGCATCGAGCAGGCCGAGGCCGACGCCGAGCTGCATGCCCGCAACACGGAGGCTGTGGCGCGCGAGCGCGAGTCGTACCGGGCGGCGTGGAAGGACGAGCGGCGGCGACGCGCCGGGGCCGAGGCCGAGCTGAAGCATCTGCGCGCCGACCGGGCCGCCGTCCTCCGCGAAGCCGCCGACCACCTCGACAACTCCGAGCGCCTGCGCGACCTCACCGACGGTCACATGCTTGACATCAACGCCGCCGCGAACGAGCTGCGCCGTATGGCCGACGAGACACCAGCCGCCGAGACCGTCGGCACGCTGCTCGCCACCCCGTGCGATGCCTGCGATCACACCCTGAACTGGCACCGCAACGACGTCGGGTGCACGGTCCCGCGCTGCGTCTGCGGCCGGTTCCAGGAGCCCGCCGCCGGGGCGCGGCAGCGCTCCCGCGCTGCCCGGTACCTGGACGCCTTCCTCCACCGCGGCCCCGGTTACGACCTGACACCCGACCAGTCCGCCGCCGGGGCGCGGCAGGACGGGGCACAGCAGCCCGGCCTCCGCGAACGCCACCGCGCCGCCTGGAACGCCCTCACCCCCGACGAGCAGGCCGCCCGCCTTGCCGAGCTGGACGCCGACGACGAGGAGCAGCCGTGACCGGTCTCATCCTCGCCATCGTCCTCGCGTTCGCCGCAGGCTGGACGATCGGCCACCGCACCGCCCGCATCCGCATCATCCCCGTCGGCGCCCTCGCCTCCGAGGACGAGGAGGCGCTCCTCGCCGCCGACCGCGCCCGCTTCGAGCAGATCGCCGAGCACCTGCGCACCGACAACCAGCGGGACCCCGAGTGAGACCGGGTCCGGCCCGCATGCCGCTCACCCCGCGGCAGGCGCAGGCCCTCACCGCGGCCGCCGACGGCGTACCGCTGCGCGAGGTCGGCGCCCGCCTCGGCATCACCCGCGAACAGGCCTCGTCGCTCCTCTCCCGGGCCTACGAGCGCCTGGACGTCGTCCACGTTCCGCGCGACCGCCGGCGGGCGGCAGCCGTCCGCGCAGCCGTCCGCCGCGGCCTCATCACCCTTCCGACCGAGGAGAGCAGCGCCCCGTGAACCTGTGCGGACTGTGCGAGCAGCAGCTGGAGCACGGCCACCTGTGCCCCGGCTGCACCCGCGCCACCCTCGAACGCCTCAACCGCATGCCGAAGCTGTGGGCCGCGCTGGCCGCGTTCCTCGCTCCCGGCAGCAGTACGAGCACCCCGACCGGCCGCACCCGCGCTGCGGAGGCGCCGCTGCCCGTCCGCGAACACGTGCTGAACCTGCGGGCGGCCGGCGGTATCGCCGGGGTGCTGGAGGACTGGCGGCGCGCGATGCAGGAAGACCGCGGCTGGGGACCGCCCGCCATCCTCGCCGACGTGGGCCGCCGCGTGGCCGTCGCCGCCCGCGGCCTCGCCATGAACATGGACTGGATCGCCGCCGAGTGGCCGATGGCCGGCGAGATGGCCGCAGAGGTCCGCGCCCTCGAGGCGGACGTGCTCACGATTGTCGACCCGGAGGACCCGACCGACCGACGCCACCGCGTCGGCACCCGCATCGGCCACTGTGTCGCCGCCGTCGAAGGCGGGGTGTGCGGTGCCGTCCTGCGCGCGTACCCGGGTGATGCGCTGCTGGTCTGCCGGTGGTGCGGCACCGAGTACGGGCCCGAGCAGTACCTGATGCTGAAGGCATTGCAGCCTGAGGCGGCGGCATGAACACCTTGCCTAGGACACTGGGTCCCAGTAAGGTGGGGTGCGTGCCAACCACCAATTGGCGCGCACGCGTTGCTGCCGAGAATCAGCGGCAGCGCGACCTGCAAGCAGAGATCGCGGCAAGCGCCCGAAGACGAGCGGCAGCGTTCGAAGAAGGCGTCCGAGAACTCGGCAGCAAGTCGGCTGTCGCCCGAGAGATCGGGATCGACGTCAGCGCAGTCAGAAGATCCATCCGCGAGTACGGCCTCGGGACCCTACCCCCGCCGAACTCCCCGACCACAACCGCATAGGCCCGTAAAGCGGGCAGCCCCCGGCAAGCCGACCCTACCGGCCGCCGGGGACCACCACTTGATCACGAACGAGATCGGACCTCGTTATGACCCAGCAGAACCCTAACCTGCCCGAGGACCGCGTCGCCGAGCTGCACCGGCTCGCCGCTGCGGACTACGCCAGCACCGCCCACCTTCGCGCACTCCGCCCCACCTGGCCCGCCCACTCCACCGCCGCCGCCCCGCAGGCCGACCGCCCCACGGTCCGGCACGCGAACGGCCTGGAGTTCCGGGTCATCGACGCCGGCAGCTACACGGCCCGCATGGCCCGCGACGTTCACCAGGTGACGATGGCCGACGGCCGCGTGTGGACCGTCGGCCAGCCGATCGGCTGGTACGGCACGCCCGCCGCCTGGCAGCCCCGCTGCCCCGCCGCGACCGCCAGCGACACCAGCCCCTGCCCCGGGCCCGTCGTCGTCCTGGTCCTCGGACTCACCGAGACCGGCATCGCGGGCTGCGAGCACCACGCCGCCCGCCGCATCTCCACCGCCCCCGGCACCTACCCCGTCGCCCTGCCCCACGCCCCGGCCGGCACCGCTGCCCGTGTCTTCCGCGCCGCCGGAGAGGTGGCCTGGCGATGAGCACCCGCAACCTCACCAAGGGCCAGATCGCCGTCCTCGTGGTCGCCGCCATCCTCATGGCCGGCGTCGGCGGGTTCGGCGCCTGGGGCACCTACACCAACGCCGTCACCGCCTTCCACCGCGAGGCCACCGCCGCCGGCGTCGTCGCCGCCGGGGAAGGGCTCACCCTCATCCTCGGGCTGGTCATGCTGCTGCGCACGATGCTCGGGCAGTCCTCGCCCGCCATCGTCCGGCTCGGCATGTGGCTCGCCCCGGTCTCCGCGGCCTGCGTCGGCGTCACGATCGCCGGAACCGCCCGGGAGGCCGCCGTGTACGCGGTCACCCCGCTGGCCATGTCAGGCGCCGCCGAAGGCCTGTCCTTCGTCGCCCGGTCGGTGGTCGTCTTCACCACCGGCACGGACGCCGAGACGATGCGCCGCAACGCCGACGTCGCCCGCCAGCTCGCGTTCCACCGCGCGGTCGCCGAAGGCCACCCTGGCAAGGCACAGCGCAAGCTCGCCCGGCGCCGTTACTGGCGGCTCGCCCGGTACGTCGGCCACGGCGACGCCGAGCTGGGCGCCGGCCTCGTCGACGTCCAGCGCCACCGGGTCCGTGACGGGGCTGATGCGGCCCTCGCCTCCATGTACGGCGCCGCCCCCGCGGCCGCCATCGAGGAGCCGCCCGCCCGGCTCCGGCCGGTGTCCGCGACCGAGGCCCTGCGCTCCCACTTCGCCGACATGGACCCGGCTGATGCGATCCGGCTCGCGCATGATGCGCGGCCTGATGCGCCCCCGGCCGAACTCGCCCACCTCCTCGGCACCTACGGCCTCGCCGTCGACACCGTCGCCGTCGCCCTGGTCCTCGGCCGCAAGCCCGCCGAGTACGAGGTCGAACGCGATGATGCGGATGATGCGCCGCAGGTCAACGCCCTGCCGCGCGGCGCCAAGACCGCCGCCATCCGGGAGGCCGCATCATCCCTCGGCAAGGATGCGCGCGCCGAGGACATCGTCCGGGAGGTCGCCGAACGGCACCGGATCACGGTCGGCGAGAACTACGTCCGCGCCGTCCTGTCCCGGAAGCCGAAGGCCCAGCGGGACCCTGGGAACGGAGGCTACGCGTGATGATGCGCATCATCTTCGGCATCGTCCTCGGCCTCCTCGTCGCCTGCCCGACGCTCGCCGCGGTCCTCCTCGCCATCGTCGGCAGCGTCGCCGTCGCCGCCGCCACCTACCCGCCGCTCCTCGCCGCCGCGGCCGGCATCTGGGCCTGGCCCCGCATCACCCGCCGCGTCCGGGGGTGGGTGGCGTGAGCGACGCCCTGGAGAAGGCGGAGGCCGCCGCCCGCGAGGCCGCCCAGAACAGCGTGGACATCGCGCAGATCGTCGCCGTCGTCCTCGCCACCCAGCAGGCCACCCAGCAGCAGCCCACCCAGCCGCCCGCGCCCCGGCGTGAGTTCGACGCGCGGAAGTGGATCGTGGTCGGCAGCGTGGCCGTGCCCGTCGCCCTGGCCGGCGCCCTGTTCGCCCTGGCCATCACCATCACCGCCTGCGCCGGCACCGGCTGCTTCCTCATCCTCCGCAGCATCTGGCGCGAGACCCAGAAGGGCCGCTGACATGCAGACCACCGTCCACATCGTCTCGTTCGGCTACCTCCACGCCGCCCCGCCCCACGCGCACCTGACCCTCGACCTGCGGCACCACTTCCGGGACCCGCACGTCTCCCCGGACCTGCGGCACATGACCGCCCACGACAAGCCGGTACGCGCCGCGGTCCTGGCCACGCCCGGCATCTGCCCGCTCGTGGGCAGCATCGCCTCCGCGGTCGCCGCGTTCGCCGCCGGACCGTCCGCAGGCACCGTGACCGTCGCCTCCGGGTGCGCGGGCGGCCGGCATCGGGCACCCACGGTCGCCCTCGCCCTCGCCGAGCTGCTCACCGACGCCGGATACGCGGTGACCGTCCTCCACCGGGACCTCGACAAGCCCGTCGTGCAGCGCTGACGGCTGCCCGATCCGCCCGAGTGTGACGGGCGGTGAGGGGAGCCGGACAGCCCGGCCCGCCCAAGGAGGACCCATGGCCGCCCCTGACCTCAACTCCCGCGACTACACCGCCGGTGAAAAGGCCCGCCTGACCGTGCTGATCGCCCGCATGGCCAAGCGCGGCATCGCCGACGACGGCACCGGCAACGTCGACCTGAGCGACCTCCAGCGCAAGTTCGACCGCATCCAGGACCAGGCCCGCAAGCGCAAGCAGCAGGGCAAGTAGCTCGGCCCCGGGGACGGCGTCCTACCGCCAAGCAGCCCGCCGTCCCCGGGCCTCCACACCCCAGCAAGAGGCAGGAAGCCCACAGCATGACCGAGACCACCGTCGACTTCCACAAGGACGCCGCCGACACCCTCACCGAGACCATCATCGACGTCATCCAGGACGCCGAACCGAGGCCCGTCGACCCGCCCGCCGACACCCTCCCGGAGGCCGGCGCGTGGGTCGCCGAGCGGCAGGCCTACCTCGCCGACGCCCCGCCCGTCGTACCCCCCGCGCTGCGCCGCTGGAATGTCTTCACCAACACCTGCCGATGGGCCGCCTCCTACTACGCCCACAGCATCGGCTTCCACGCCCTCCGCACGCCCGTCTACGCCGCCCGCCTGCTGATGCGCGCCCCGCGCGGCGCCGGACGGCTCATCATCCGCTGGGGCCGCTGGGTCGCCGACACCGAAGCCCGGCCCGTCGAGACAAAGGCCGCGGCCAGCGCGGACATCGAAGCGTGGCTCGCCCTGTCCCGCGAGCACTCCCGCCGCGTCCGGCCCCGCCGCATCGCCTCCCTCGTCGTCGCCGCCACCACGAGCATCACCACCCTCACCGCCTCGTTCCTCGTGCCCGGCTGGACCCTCACCGCCGCCCTCACCGGCGCGATCCTCCTCGGCACCGCAGGCAAGAAGCGCGACGGAAAGCCGCTCGTCACCCGCTACGTCGCCACCAACGTCCTCCGCAGGCTGGACTCCACCGAGGTCATCGACGCGCTCGCCGCCATCGGCATCGAGGGCAAGAAGGGCCGCCGCGGCGTCGAGTTCGCCTCCGAGGTCATGCGCGACGGACCGGGCTGGCGCGCCGAGGTCGACCTGCCCCCGGGCGTGGAGGCCACCGCCGTCCTGGAGAAGCGGTCCGCCCTCGCCGCCGCCATGCGCCGCCCCATCAGCACCGTGTGGCCCGAGGGCGACCGCACCGCCCACCCCGGCCGCCTCGTCCTCTGGGTCGCCCAGCGCGACCCGGCGAAGGCCGGCCGGAAGCTGTGGCCGCTCATGAAGGACGGCCAGGCCGACGTCTACCAGCCGCTGCCCTTCGGCTTCGACCCGCGCGGCAACCTCATCGACGTCTCCCTCATGTACTCCAACATGCTGGTCGGAGGCATCCCCGGCTCCGGCAAGACGTCCTGCGCGCTCGCCATCGTCCTCGGCGTCGCCCTCGACCCCACCGCCGAACTGTGGATCTACGAACTGAAGGGCTCCGGCGACCTCGACTCCGTCAAGCCCATCTGCCACCGGTACGTGTCCGGCGACGAAGACGAGGACCTCGAGGCAGCCCTCGCCGGGATGCGCTCCGGCATCGCCGAGTACCAGCGCCGCGCCAAGTTCATCAAGTCCCTGCCCGCCTCCGAGGTCCCCGAAGGCCGCAAGGTCACCCGCGCCATCGCCGAGAAGTACCCCGAGCAGGACCTCGGCCCGCGCGTCATCGTCATCGACGAGGTCCAGGAACTGTTCACCCACGCCGACTACAAGGACGAGGCCGCCGCACTCGCCACCCGCCTGATCAAGAAGGCCCGCGCCTACGGCATCATCCTCATCCTCCTCACCCAGAACCCCGACGCACCCAGCCTGCCCACCTCGGTGTCCAGCTCGGTCGGCACCCGCCTCTGCCTCGCCGTCATGGACTGGCGCGCCAACAACAACGTGCTCGGCACCGGCGCCTACGACCGCGGCCTGCGCGCCACCGACATCAGCGTGGACGAGCAGGGAACCGGCATCCTCGCCCGCGGCCGCGAAGGCTTCACCGTCCGCGCCGCGTTCATCAAGCAGACCGAAGCCGAGGACATCGCCGCCCGCGCCCTCGCCCTGCGCACCGCGGCCGGCACCCTCTCCGGGCAGTCCGTCGGCGCCGTCGTCGACGAGCTGGACGTCGAGACCGTCGTCGACCACCTGCGAGCGATCTGGCCCGACAGCGTGGAGGCCGTGCACTCCCACCGGCTCGTCGAAGCCCTCGCCCGCTACCGGCCCGACCTCTACAAGCCGTGGACCGACATGGACGCGGCCGCCGCCTCCACCGCCCTGTCGGCGGCGCTGAAGCCCTTCAAGGTGTCCACCAAGCAGCTCACGATCCGCGAGTGCTGCGGCGGCGCCAAGGGCCTGAGGCAGGCCGATCTCCCGGCCGCCGACGACGCCGAATAGGGGCCCTGAGCCGGTTTCGGGAAGGGGGCGAGGTTTCACCCCGGCCCGAAACCGGTTTCGCCCCCGATATCGGCCCCCACCTGCACAGTTTCGAGTTTCGGGCCCCGGCGCCCGCCCCGTGATCCGCCCCGAAACGAGGGGTCCGAAGACGCCCCCTAGACGACACCACCGCGAGAGGATGACGCCATGGACGAACTGGTGCAGTGGCTGCGCGCGCAGCTGGACAACGATGATCGGACCGCGCGGGCGGCGAGCAGCGGCTGGTACGGCTACAACCCAACGGAGCAGATCGCGTTCGTGCCGCCTGAGGACGCGTTGCACATCGCCACGCACAGCCCAGCGCGGGTGCTGCGCGAGATCGACGCCAAGCGGCAGATCATCGACCAGTTCGCCTACTGGAACGAGAGGGCGGCCAGCGAAGCGGTCAACCCGCCGAAGTTCCCGCAGCCCGGGTTGGACCTCGGTCTGCTCCTGGACGCGATGAACCCGGTGCTGCGCCTGCTCGCCCTGCCTTACGCCGACCGGTCCGGCTACCGCGAGGCGTGGCGGCCGTAGGACGGCATCATGGGGTCATGGAGTCGCAGATGAGCCGCCCCGGCCACCTCACCGCCCACCAGACCGCACGGCTCCTCGGCATCAGCCTCGCCGGCGTCCGCCAGCTCGTCCGCCGCGGCCAGCTCACCCGCTCCGGAGGCACCGACCGGCAGCCCTGGTACGCCGCCGCCGACGTCGCCGCCCTCGCCGCCATCCGCCGCGCCCGGGCCGCCGCTTGACCGCAGGTCAGAAGGTCTGTCACGATCCCGGTGTACAGCTGTGCCCACAGACAGCCCGGCCGGAGAGCCGCGGCATAGAGGTCCGGTCAAGGCCGGCCAAGATTAGACGCCCGTCGCTGCCTGCCAGCGACGGGCGTCCTTCATCACGGGACGACCACGACGCCTTCACAGCGCCCCCACATGACCGATGATGGCACCGCCAGCATCCGCCATCCCTGGGGGGACCATGCACGCCCGCACCACGACCGCCGGCATCCTCGCCGTACTCGCCCTCACGCTCACCGCGTGCAGCAGCAGCGACGACACCAGCGAGGCCGCCACCGCACCGAGCAGCCCGGCCGCCAGCGCAGCACCCGCAGGCGATCGGCACTACGAGACCGCGCAGGACATCGCCGACGCGCTCAAGGACGCCGGCCTGACCGTCTCGCAGCCCCAGGAGCAGAAGGACGCCTCGTACATCACCGAGGTCGGCGGCACGCCGTACAGCCTCACGATCACCGACGGGGACGGCCCCGCGGCTGGCGAGGCCGGCATCAACCTCTTCCCCAACCCCGAGGCACTCGCCGCGTGGGTCCCGTTGTCGAAGCAGTTCGGCGGCATCGCCGTCACCAACGACGCATGGGCCGTCAGCCTGCCCACCCGCGACAAGGCCGCCCGCGATGACAGCGAGCGCCTCGCCCCGAAGATCGCCGAAGCGCTGGACGGCGCCGTGCAGCAGTAGCCGCCACAGACTCACGACGGAGCCCCGGCCGCCGCTCACGGCCCGGGGCTCCGTCGTGCACAGAGGAGAGCGCCCGTGGCCACCGACCGCAGCGAGCTCGTCTCCTACGAGTTCCGCCAGATCCGCGCCCGCATCCTCGCCGAGTCCGACGTGTGCATCGTCTGCGGCCACGGCCACGCCACCGCCGTCGACCACATCCAGCCCGTCAGCAAGGGCGGCGCCCGGACGGACCCCGACAACCTCGCCCCGATCCACGGCAACCGCGGCTGTCCCGTCTGCCTCCGCAAGTGCAACGCCGAGAAGGGCGACCGGCCCCTGGCCGCCGTCGTCCAGCTCCACACCAGCGTCGACTGGTTCGCCGGACCGTAGACCCGCGCTCGCTACCCACAGTGAGGCCGGGGCAGACCGAGGCGCCACCAGCCTCGCCGCTCCGAGCGAGCCCCGCCGCAGCCTGGCGCCGTCGGCCGGCGCACCCTCACCTGCCTCGCCGACGACAGGGCACTGCCCCCTCCGGCCAGGCACGAGCACACCCAGCATTGATCATCGATGCAGGTCAGAGCAGTGATCGTCTCGGCTCGGCGGCGGCCGGCCGTCCGTTCTTTGGACAGGGGCCGATCCCTACCCCGCGCCCCCCTGCCATTTTTCTCCCCCCGGCATGATCACGGCCGGACGATCATGGAAGGGGGCGCCGTGGCGAGGCAGCCGAAGCGCCAGGCCGGCCCGGTCGAGACCACGGTGCGTGACGACGTGGAGCAGCTCGGGGACCTGGTCGGCGTGGAGCCGTCCCTGTCCGAGATGGCCTACGCCCTGGCCCGGGAGATCGACGCCGGCGGTGGGGAGGACGGCAAGCAGCTCCCCTCGTTGAACCGCGAGCTCCGGCAGACGCTCGCCCAGCTGCTGGAGGGGCGGGCCGCTGACGATGACGACGACCTCGGAGACCTGGGCTCCCCCGACTGAGTTCGCCGCCGATCTGCGGGAGCGGTACGGGTTGGAGTGCCCGCCGCGCTGGGGGACGCCGCGGCACCCGGACCGGCCGTCGCTGGGTCCGAAGCTGTGGAAGGTCATGGCCAAGCTCGGCGCGCCGCCGATGCCGTGGCAGCGGTACGTCTCCGACGTCGCCCTGGAGATCGACCCGGCTACGGGCCGGTTCGCGCACCGCGAGGTGGGCCTGTCGGTGTCCCGGCAGCAGGGCAAGACGGAGCTGTGTCTGGGGGCGCAGGTTCACCGCGGCCTGGCGTGGCCGCGGCAGAACATCGTGTACGCGGCGCAGACCCGGGGCATGGCGAGGCAGCGCTGGGAGGACGAGTTCTGGGAGAAGATCGCGGGCTCGGAGCTGGCGAAGCTGGCGCGCATCCGGAAGTCGAACGGCAACGAGGCCATCCTGTGGGGCAAGACCCGCTCGAAGATGGGCATCACGGCGAACACGGAGAAGGCCGGCCACGGTCCGCCGCTGGACCTCGGGTTCATCGACGAGGCGTTCGCTCACGAAGACGACCGGCTCGAGCAGGCGTTCTCTCCGGCGATGCTGACGCGGGCCATGGCTCAGCTGTGGTGGGCGTCGGCGGGCGGCACGACCAAGAGCGTGTGGCTGAACAAGAAGCGGGAGAACGGGCGCGCGCTGATCGAAGCGCTGTGGGAGGCGCTCGCCGAGGACCCAGCGGCGGCTCGGCCGCGCGCCGCCTACTTCGAGTGGTACGCGCCGGAGGACATGGACCGGTCGGACCCGGCGACGTGGAGGGCGACGCTGCCCGCGCTCGGCTACACGGTGACCGAGGAGATCATCCAGGCTGAGCTGGAGAAGATGGACCCGGCCGAGTTTGACCGGGCCTACCTGAACCGCACCCGCAAGCCCACGCCGCCGACCGATCCGAACGTGCCCAAGGACAAGTGGGCGGGCCTGGTCGACGTCGGCAGCAAGCCGGTGGCGGACAGCGTGGCGCTCGCTGTTGATGTGTCGCAGGACCGGGCGCACGCCTCCATCGCCGCGGCCTCGCTGCGGTCGGACGGCAAGGTGCACGTGGAGGTCGTGGCCCGCCGCCCAGGCACGGCCTGGGTGGTGCCTGCTGTGGCCAAGCTGCACAAGCTGTGGAAGCCGGTCGCCGTGGCGGTGGCTTCGTCGGGTGCGCCGGCCGGGTCGCTCATCGACGACCTGGCGGCCGCGGGGATCGAGTCGCCGAAGGACCGGGCCCACCCGCAGCGTGGCGACCTCGCGGTGATGCGGGCGGGGGACATCACGGAGGCGTGCGGGCAGCTGGCCGACGCCATGAACCAGGGCACGGTCCGACACCTGGACCAGGTGCCGCTCACGGCCGCGGTGAACGGGGCCCGGACGCGGCGCAACGGGGACGCTTGGCAGCTGGACCGCACGGCGTCGCTGGTCGACATCAGTCCGCTGTGCGCGACGACGTTCGCCCGGTGGGCGCTGCTCATCCGGGGGCCTCAGGTCCTCGAGGACTACGACGCGCTGGATTCGGTGCTGTGAGGAAGGGGGTGCTGTGGTGAGTCCGACTCTCGGCCCCGATGGGGTGTACTACCCGGGCGGGCCGCCTCCGTCGGTGGGCGGCTGGCGCCGGGTGGGTCGGGCGCTGGCGGCCAGCTTCCGGCGGCTGGGTGCGGTGTCGAAGCGGGCCCTCACGTCGCTGCCGTGGATCTCGGGCGGGCCGCGCCCGGGCACCGTGTCGTCGGCGCAGGCGATCCGGCTGATCCCGCTGTTCGCGTGCGTGCGGATCCTCGCCGACTCGATCGCGTCGCTGCCGGTGCAGACGTACCGGAAGAACGGGACGTCGCGGGAGCTGCTGACGTTCGTGCCGTCGCTGCTGTTCGCTCCGGCCGCGCGGGACAACCTGTTCGAGTGGCTGCACAAGGCGGTCGTCTCGCTCGCCCTGCGGGGCAACGCCTACGGGCTGATCACGCAGCGGGACGCCTTCGGGTTCCCCACGATGATCGAGTGGCTCAACCCCGACGACGTGTGGGTGGACGAGCTCCGGCCCACGCTGCCCGTCTTCTACTGGCAGGGCCAGGAGGTGCCGCGCGAGCAGATCGTCCACATCCCGTGGGTGGTGCTTCCCGGCTGCGTGACGGGGCTGTCGCCGGTGCAGGCGTTCGCCCGCACCATCGGCGTCGGCCTCAGCGCGACGGAGTACGGACTGTCCTGGTTCGACAACGGCGGCACCCCGCCGGCCACGATGAAGAACTCCGCGAAGGCGATCAACCCGGACGAGGCTGAGGAGATCAGCGACCGGCTGGCCGCGCGGGTCCGCGCCCGCAAGCCGCTGGTGTTCGGGTCGGACTGGGACTTCACCGCGCTACAAGTGAACCCCGAGGAGTCGCAGTTCATCGAGACGATGCGGCTCAACGCCTCGCAGATCGCGGCGATCTACGGGGTGCCGCCGGAGATGGTCGGCGGGGACTCCGGCGGGTCGATGACCTACGCGAACGTGGAGCAGAACGCGATCAACTTCGTCGGGTTCACGCTGCGGCCGTGGCTGTCCCGGCTGGAGGCGAAGCTGTCCGCGCTCATGCCGGGCAAGGAGTTCGTGCGCTTCAACGCCGACGCGATGATCCGCGTCGACCTGATGACCCGCTACCAGGCGCACTCGATGGCGCTGAACGACGGCTGGCGCAACCGCGACGAGGTCCGCGCCCTCGAGGACCTGTCGCCGCTGCCGGACGGCCAGGGGCAGACGTACCTGCCCGTGTCCCTGATCGGCCAGCCCACCAACGACCCGGCCCCCGGGCCGGGCGACCCCAACCCCATTCAGTGAGGAGGCCGACCGTGGCCGACCTGGAGAGGCGCTACACGCCGGTGCCCGTCGAGCTGCGGGCGCCCAAGGAGCAGCAGCGCAAGACCATCAGCGGCTATGCCGCCGTGTTCAACCGCGAGTCGTCCAACCTGGGCGGCTTCGTCGAGGTGGTCGACCCGCGCGCGTTCAACAAGTCCCGCGGCGACGGCTGGCCGGACGTCATCGCCCGCTACAACCACGACGACAACATGCTGCTGGGCACGGTCGCGGGCGGCACGCTGCGCCTGTCGATCGACGACCAGGGCCTGCTGTACGACGTCGACCCGCCGCAGGCCCGCGCCGACATCCTCGAGCTGGTGGCCCGCGGCGACGTCCGCAAGTCCAGCTTCGCGTTCCGCACCGTGGAAGACGACTGGGGGATGACCGACCAGGGGTTCCCCATGCGGACGCTGCTGCGCGCGCAGCTCGTCGACGTCGCTCCGGTCAACATCCCCGCCTACCCGGACTCGTCGGCCGGCCTGCGCTCGCTGGCCCAGCACGTCGGCGCCGACCTCGAAGAGGTCCGGTCCCTGGCCCGGCAGGACGAACTGCGGAAGCTGTTCCGCCGCAGCGACGGGCCGGGCCCGGCCAAGCCGCAGACGCTCGGTGCCGCCGCGCGTATGGCGCTGCTGGCCCGGCGCGAGTCCCCGCACCTCTGAACCCCTTTGGGGCAGGCCGACAGCCACCCCTCCGAGTAGCACGACGGCCCGCCTGGTGCGGGCCTTTCGCATGTCGAGGCAGGCCGACAGCCACCTCGGACCACATCCCTGATTCACAGTGAGGAGATCGGACCATGTCCGAGGTAGTGAAGTCCCTGCAGGAGCGTCGGCTGCGCGTCTGGGAGCAGGCCAAGGCGCTGGCCGACGCGGCCGCCGAGGAGAACCGCACGTTCTCCGGCGAGGAAGAGGGCAACTGGCAGTCGCTGAACGCCGAGCTGGACGCGCTGGACAAGCGCATCAAGGCCGTCATCGACGGCGAGCAGCGCGCGAAGGACGCCGAGGACGCCATGTCCAAGCTGCGCGGCGAGCCCCGCGGCAAGGGCGGCCCGGACGCGCAGCCGAACAGCGAGGAGCTGCGGAAGTTCCTGCGCGGTGAGGGCGGCCGCACGTTCGACGTCGTCCCGGCCGGACCGGTGTCGTTCCGTGACCTGTCCAAGCTGTCCTCGGGTGCGGGCGGCGCGACCGTCCCGACGGACTTCTACGGCCAGCTGGTGGCGCACCTGATCGAGACCAGCGCCATCATGCAGGCCGGTGCCACCGTCCTGAACACGGCCAGCGGCGAGACCCTCCAGGTGCCGAAGACCACCGCGCACTCCTCGGCGGCGATCGTCACCGAGGCGGGCCCGATCGGCGAGTCCGACCCGGCGTTCGGCCAGGTGTCCCTCGGCGCCTACAAGTACGGCACCGTCATCCAGGTCTCCCGCGAGCTCCTCACGGACGCGGGCGTCGACCTGGAGGGCTACCTGTCCATGCAGGCGGGCCGCGCGCTGGGCAACGCCTTCGGTGCGCACGCCATCACCGGCGACGGGTCCGGGAAGCCGCGCGGCATCGTCACCGACGCGACCGCCGGCGCCACCGGCCCGACCGGCCAGAGTGGCGGGTTCGGCTCTCAGTCCGCTGCGGGTGAGGGCGCGGACCTGCTGATCGAGCTGTTCCACTCGGTCATCTCGCCGTACCGCATGTCCAGCTCCTGCCGTTGGATCATGAACGACGGCACGGCGGGCACGATCCGGAAGATCAAGACCACCGAGGGCCAGTACATCTGGCAGCCGTCGGTCGTCGCCGGGACCCCGGACACGATCCTCGGCAAGCCGGTGCTCACCGACCCGAACGTCGCGGACATCGCCGTCGGCGCCGAGTCCGTGATCTTCGGTGACATCTCGCAGTACTTCGTCCGCATGGCGGGCGGGATCCGCTTCGAGCGGTCGGACGAGTTCGCGTTCAATGCGGACCTCGTCACCTTCCGGGCGCTGATGCGCGCGGACGCGGCGCTGGTCGACCTGACCGGCGCCGTGAAGACCTACACCGGCGGGGCTTCCTGACCGGACCACCAGCGAGCGGCAGGCCCGTGACGACCAGGGCCTGCCGCTCGCGACCGATGGGAGGCTCCCGTGTCCCTGTACGACCAGACCCTCGTCAAGGTGTCGCTCGCGCCGGCTGCGCTGACCGACGGCACCGTCAACGGCACTGCTGTGGACCGCGCGGTGAACGGCGGCATGCAGGAGGCCATGCTCGTCGTTACCACGGGCGTGGTCACCGACGGCTCCCACGCGGTGGCCATCCAGGACTCCGCCGACGGCAGCACCGGCTGGGCCGCGGTTGAAGCCGGCCAGCTGACCGGCGCCGCGCCGACCGTGGACAGCGCCGACGACGGAGCCGTGTTCGAGGTGGGCGTCCGCTCCACCCGCCGCTACCTGCGCGCCGTCGTGGTCACCACCGGGTCGACGACCGGCGGCATCGTCGGCGCCCACGTCGTCCTCAACTCGCCCCGCTACGCGCCGGTATCCCGCGCCTGAGGAGGCCCCTGTGCAGATCCGCATGCTTGTCACCATGTCCGGCACCCGCAACGGCAGCAGGTGGCCGGCTCGCGGCGAAACCACCGACCTTCCCGACGGCGAGGCCTCTCGCCTGATCGCCGCCGGCCTCGCCGAGGAGGTCGCCGAGTCCGGTCCGCCGGTGGAGACGGCGACGCTTCCGCCCGCCGAGGTGGCCGCCCCGCCCGCGGCCAAGCCGCCGTCCCGGCGCCGCAGCCGCCCTGGTAAGGGCGAGAGCCCCAAGGAGTAGGGCTGTGGCCAACGAGTACGCCGAGCTGTCCGTCCTCAAGGCGATGTTCGAGGTCGAGACGGACGACACCACCCGGGACGCGCTGCTGTCCAAGGCCCTCACCGCTGCGTCGCGCAGTATCGACCGGGCCTGTGGCCGTCGCTTCTACCTGGACGAGACGGCCACGGCCCGCACTTACAACCCGGCGGGCAAGGTGGTGTTCGACGTGTTCGGGGCCCGGCTCCTCATCGACGACGCGGGCGCCGTCCCGACGCTGGTGGAGACCGGGTCGGGCGGCTCGTTCACTCCGTTCACCGGCTACGAGACGGGCCCGGACAACGCTCTTGCGCGCGGCCGGGCCGTCACGTCCCTGCTGTCCACGTCCTCGAGCTGGGGGCACGGCACCGGACGGGTGCGGGTCACCGCGCAGTGGGGCTGGCCCACGGTGCCCGAGGAGATCGAGCAGGCCACCCTCATCCAGGCGTCCCGCCTGTACAAGCGCAAGGACTCCCCCGAGGGCGTCATGGGCTCCTCGGAGTGGGGCGTGGTCCGCCTGTCCCGCCGGGACCCGGACGTGTGGGCGCTGATCGAGCACTTCATCCTCCCCGGCTTCGGATAGGAGACGCCATGCAGATCTCCGCTGTCCGTGACGCGATCGCGGACGCCGCCCGCACGGTGGTCCTGCCCGCCGGGGTGGGGAAGCTGGTGTGCACCGGCTACGTCCCCGACGGGGTGATCACTCCGTGCTTCTTCGTCGGCGAGGTCGAGGTGTCCTTCGACAAGGCGATGGGCCGCCGCCTGGACGAACTCCTCTTCACGTGCCGCGTGCTGGCCGGCCGCCAGGACGACCGGGCGTCGCAGCGCATCGTGGACGCCCTGTTGTCCGGGGCCGGACCGGCCTCGCTGAAGCAGGCGATCGAGCAGGCGCGCGGAGTCCCGGGCGAGATGGCCCTCGGTGGCCTGGCCGACGACCTCCACCTCCTGCGCGTGCAGGGCTACCGCTGGTTCGAGCATGGCAGTTCCACCTACGTCGGCGCCGAACTGGTGATCAAGGTCATCGGAGACGGGAGCACCTGATGAAGATCCGGATCCTGGTGAGCCAGCCGCCCGGCGCCGTGCTGTATGGCCGGCCGTGGCCCACCGAGGGCAGCGAGATCGACGATCTGCCGACCACGGTGGCCGCGCACCTGGTCGCCTCGGGGGTCGCCGAGGAAGTCACCGAGGCGCCGCCCGCGCGGCGCCGCAAGAGCCGCAGGGGAGGCGACGATGGCTAAGTCCGTCCTGCTCAACGTGAGGGCGTTCGCGGTCGGCCTGGACCTGACCAGCGTCTCCAACAAGATCGAGCTGACGACCGAGGTGGAGGAGAAGCCCACCACGAACTACGGCTCCGACGGATACACCGAGGTCGTCGGCGGGCTGGCCTCCTCGGAGATCGCAGGCGAAGGCCAGTGGGAGGCGGGCGACGAGACCCTCGTGGACGACGCCACTTGGGCCCAGCTCGGCGGTGTCGGCCCCTGGTCGATCAGCGGCAACAACAGTGCCGCGGTCGGCTCCCTGGCCTACTTCACCAAGGCGATGCGGGCGGACTACACGCTGCTGGCCGACGTTGGCGAGGTCGCCCCGTGGACGTCCACCGCGAAGTCGTCGTGGCCGCTGGTGCGCGGTCAGTTCGCCCACCCGCCCGGCACCGCCCGCACCGCCGACGGGAACGGCACCGGCCTCGAGCTGGGCGCCGTCGCAGCCGGGAAACGGTTGTACGCCACGCTGCACGTGCTGTCCGTGGCTGGCACCACACCGTCCCTGACCGCCCGTGTGGAGTCCAGCGCGGATGACACGTTCGCTGCCCCGACCACCCGCGCGACCTTCAACGCGGCGGCCGCGCCGGGCGGGCAGATCGTGCGCACCGACGGCACCGCCATCACCGACACCTGGTGGCGCCTCGCCTGGGACATCACCGGCACCACACCGTCGTTCCTGTTCGCCGCTGCCCTCGGCATCGGCTGACCACCCCATCCCTCAGCCCGGTCCCCGCCTGCGGGCCCGGGCGTCTCGTCACGCCTGAAAGGGAGGCCGGCCATGCCGAAGATGGTGCTGACCGCCGAGTACCTGTCCATCAACTCCAACGACCTCAGCGAGTACACCCGGAAGGCCGAGGTGACGGTCGAGGTCGAGGAAAAGGACGTCACCAACTACAAGTCGCTGGGCTGGAAGGAAGTCATCGGCGGGCTCAAGTCCGGGACGCTGGCCTGCGAGTTCCTCCAGGACTTCGCCGCCACGAAGCTGGACGCGATCATGTGGCCGCTCCTGGGCACCGTCGTCCCGTTCGAGGTGCGCGCCGACCAGGCCGCCGTCGGCCCGTCCAACCCCTCGTACTCCGGGAACGTCCTGATCGCGGGCTGGTCCCCGGTCACCGGCTCCGTCGGCGACGAGGCGACCGTGTCGCAGGACTTCACCACGTCGGGGGCCGTGACCCGGGCGACGACCTGATGCCCCGCGCATCCACCGCGTCGCTCCACCTCGAGCTGACCTCCTCGAACCTGCGCAACGTCTCCAACGCGCTGAAGGCCGAGGAGGACGGCAAGGAGCTGCGCAAGGAGCTGACGAAGAACATGCGTGAGGCCCTCAAGCCGGGGGCCGCACGCGCCAAGTCGTCGATCATGTCGATGGCTTCCACGACCCCGCACGCCGGGCCCGCGCTGAAGACCGCGATCGCCCGGAAGATCCGGCCCGAGGTCCGCATCACCGGCAAGTTCCCCGGCGCCAAGATCAAAGCTTTCAAGACGAAGAACCTGCGGAACTTCCCCAACGCCCCGAAGCGCACCAACCGCTCCTCTGGCTGGCGGCACCCGGTCTACGGCAACCGCGAGGTGTGGGTCACCCAGACCGGCAAGATCAAGTGGTTCGACCGCGCGTTCGAGGGCGAGCAGGCGCACTACAAGCGGCAGGTCCAGTTCGCCCTGGCGGACATGGTCAACCGCATCGCATCCCGATCCGACTGAACGAGGAGGGCCCCGTGCGGGTCACGTACAGCCCCGAAGACGGCGACGAGCAGACGTTCGACTACAACCCCAACCGGCTGCTCTCGGCCGAGCGGGAGGCCCTGGAGAAGCGCACCGGGCGGGCGTTCAACCAGTTCGCCATGGGCGTCCTCAAGGGCGACGCGCTGTGCCGGCGCGCGCTGCTGCACGTCCTGCTGAAGCGGCAGCACCCGACCATCAGCTTCGACGACGTCGACTTCTGCTGGGACGAGCTCACGGTCGAGATGACCAAGGGCGAGATCAGCCTCGCGGTGGAGCGGCTGCGGGAGAAGAACGGCGACGAGGACCTCATCGAGGGGATGCTGTCCGGCTACGACGACGCTCCGGACGACGAGGGAAAAGCCCGGCTGCCGTTCGCCGTCTGAAGCACCTGGGCAACGCCGCCCATCTGCTGCACCTCACCCCGCGGGACTGGGACCTGCTCACCGTCGAAGAGGCCGATCACCTCCTGGCGTGGCTGGACGAGTACCTCGCGCAGATGGAGAAGGCCGCCAAGAAGCGGCGATGACGCCCGTACTGAAGGGGGTTCGCCGTGTCGGACACTAGCCTCGTCTTCGCCCTGTCTACCCGGGACGACACCGGCCCGGGCATGCGCTCCGCGCGGGAGACGGTGGACTCCGAGACGGAGGGCATGGCGGACGACGTCGCCGCCAACGGCTCCAAGATGGGGACTGCGCTGGCGGCGGCCGGCGCCGCGGCCGGGGCGCTGGCGGGGGCGGCGATCATGTCGACGCTGGCGCAGGCGATGGACGTCTCGGAGGCGACCACCCGCCTTGAGGCGCAGCTGGCGAACACGACTGCGGACGTGTCGGCGGCGACGGACGCCATGACGTCTGTGTTCACCGATGGGTGGGGGGAGTCCGCCACCGAGGTCGGCGACGCCATCAAGTCCGTGACCCTGAACATGGACGAGTTCACCGGGCAGAAGGGGCGCCTGGAGGACATGACCAAGGCCGCCCTGGGCCTGTCCAAGGCGTTCGACCAGGAGGTCAACAAGACCACCGCGGCCGCCGGCCAGCTGGTGAAGACCGGCCTGGCCGACTCCTTCGAGGAGGCGATGGACCTCATCGCCGCCGGTCTGAGCAGCGTCGCGAACAAGAGCGACGACCTGCTGGACACCTTCAACGAGTACAGCACTCTCTTCCGGCGGGTGGGTCTGGACGGCAAGACCGCCATGGGCCTGCTCAGCCAGGGCCTCCAGGCAGGCGCCCGGGACTCCGACGCCGTCGCCGACGCGATCGGCATCTTCAGCGAGATGGCCCTCGCCGGGGGCAAGCAGGTCAACGACGCGTTCAAGTCCATCGGCCTGAGCGGTGCGGACATCGGCCGGCGCATGCGGGCGGGCGGCGACGAGGCCACCTCAGCGCTTCAGGACACGATGGACGCCCTACGCGGTACCGATGACGCCACCACGCGGCTCGGCGCCGCCCAGGTGCTGTTCGGGGACCTCGCCAACACGCAGGCGGACGCCCTGTACGCACTGGACCCGGCGAGCGCGGCCGCCGCGGGCGGCTTCGACGACGTGGCCGGCGCGGCCGACAAGGTCGTGCAGAAGCTCGAGGACTCCCCGGCGATGAAGCTGGAGGCCTTCAAGCGCACCGTGCAGCAGAACATCATCGACTTCCTGGGCGGCGAGGTCCTCCCGGCCGTCGTCGACTTCAAGAACCGTTTCGGTAAGGCCGTGCGCGAGGCCTGGGCCGCGGCCGGGGACGGCGGTACCGAGGGCGTCGACCGCGTCCTGAACTTCGTCGTGCTCCTCGGCGAGCGCATCGGTCAGAAGATCCTCACCGACCTGGTGCCCAAGGCGGCGGAGGGGCTGGCCATGTTCGGCCAGAAGCTCGCCCAGTACGCCATGCAGGACCCCGAGAACCTGTTCAAGATCGTGCTGCTCGCGGCCGCGCTCATCCTCGCGCTCACCCAGCTCCCGCTCCTCCTGATCGCGACCCTGGGCACGGTCGCGGGACTGATCATCGGCGGCTTCGTCGCCGAACTGATCAAGAAGGGGCAGGAGAAGTTCCCCGAGTGGTGGGCGTCCTTCAAGGACTGGGCCGGGTCCCTGCCGGGCGAGGTCAGCGGGATCTTCAGCGCGATCGGCTTCGCCATCGGCATCTGGTTCTCCCGCCTGTGGTCCGAGTACGTCTCCGACCCGGTCAGCCGCCAGTGGTCCGCCTTCATCAGCACCGTGAAGGCCCTGCCCGGCCGCGCAGTCGACGCACTGGCCGGCCTGGGCAGCGGCATCGCCAGCCGCGCCTGGAACGCCTTCCAGTCGATGAAGGACGCTGCCGTCGCTCAGGCCATGTCCCTGATCTCGTGGGTGCGCGGGATGCCGGAGACCCTGGCGGGCGCCATCAGCGGCGGCGCCTGGCGCATGTACAACGCCGGCCTCGACTTCGTGAAGGGCCTGTGGAACGGCATCTCTGCCATGGGCGGCTGGCTGTGGTCCATGGTCTCCAACTTCGCCTCGGACTACATCGTCGACCCGGTGAAGGACTTCCTGCACATCGGTTCCCCGTCCAAGCTGGCCGCCGACGAGATCGGCCACTGGATCCCCGCCGGTATCGCCGTGGGAGTCGAGGACAACGCGGGCGTGGTCGACGACGCGATGCGCGGCCTGGTCGACCCAGCCGCCTACCGGCCCGCCCCCGGCACCATGCCGGGCCCCTCGTCAGCGGCCACACTCGGCGCCAACCAGGCCCAGGTCCGCGTGCAGTTCGAGTTCGTCGGCGGCAACCGGGCCTTCCGCGAATGGTTCCAGGAGGACGTCCGCGTCGTCGCGGGCGGCGACGTCGTCAAGTACGCGGGAGGATGACCATGCCCAGCCTGCCCCCGCCCGTGTGGGCCGAGCTGCACTACGACGGGACCTGGAACGACATCACCGAGGACGTGCACGTCAGAACGGCCCCGGTCACCGTGACCCGGGGCCTGTCCTCGGAGTCGTCCACCGAGGCCGACCCGACGTCGTGCACGTGCGTCCTGGACTCCCGGGACAACCGCTACTCGCCCCGCAACCCCATGAGCCCGCTGTTCGGGAAGATCGGCCGCAACACCCCCTTCCGCTGGGGGTACGAGGTGGGCTCGCCGTGGGTGGAGCTGACCACGGTAGAGAACGGACTGACCACCCCCGGCACCACCACGCTCGCGGTGGGCGACTTCGACCTGCGCATGGACCTCGCCCTGGACACCTGGATCGGCCGGGACCTGGCCGGCCGGTACCAGCCCACCGGCGAGAACCGGGCGTGGGCAGTGAACGTCGCCGCGACGGGCCAGATCGGGCTTACCTGGTCCCCGGACGGAACGTTCCCCAGCCGGCTCACTCAGTTCTCCACCGTGCCGCTCTGGGCGTACAACGGACAACGGCTCACGGTCCGGGTGACGCTGGACGTGGACAACGGTGCGGGCGGCCACACGCTGCGGTTCTACACGGGCCGCACTGTGGACGACGACGAGTGGGAGCCGGTGGGGGATCCGGTGGTGGTCGCGGGGACCACAGCCGTGTTCGATGGCCTCGCCGACCTCGAGCTGGGCCGGGTCCTCAACCTCGCTGGCGACGCCGTCGCGGGGAAGCTGTACGCCTTCCGGCTGCTGAACGGCATCGACGGCACCGTGGTGGCGTCCATGGACGCGTCCGACGCCGAGCCCGGCGACACCTCGTTCACGTCCGGCGGGCTCGTCTGGACGACCGTCAACGCCGCCTCGCTGTCGAACCGGCATGTGCGCATGGCCGGGGAGATCCCGGCCTGGCCGCCCACCCGGGACCTGTCCGGCAACTACAACGTGGTCTCGATCGCGCCGACGGGGATCACGCGGCGGATGGACGCCGGGAACAAGCCCCAGGACTCCGCACTCAGGCGGTTCATCAAGGGGTGGGTCTCCGGCTTCATCAAGGAGCGGGGACCGCTCGAGTGCTGGCCGCTCACGGACGGCGTGGACTCCGAGACCGCCAAGAGCCTCGTCGGCGGCCGGGACATGGTGATCGGCGCCGACTCATTTGACAGCCCGCCCACCTGGGCGGCCGGGACACTCGCCGACTGGGTCGAACCCGTGGCCGCGATGAAGGCCAACACACGCGGCACCTTCTACGGCTACACCCCCCGCTATGGGTACACGGGCACCTCGTGGAGCGTGGACCTGTTCCTGACGGGGGGCGCCAGCAGCGCGATCTGGAGTCTCACTCTCTTCGACACGGGCGCCGGCACGGACGCCGACAACCAGGTCAGCATCAAGATGACCATCGGCGGGGACCCCGCCCCCGGGCAGGTGTCCGCGATCCGCCACTCCGAAGGCTCCGACAGCTCCTCAGAGGCGTTCCTCGGCAACTACACCGTCGACCTGTTCGACGACCGGCCGCACCACATCCGGGTCAGCATCGACGTCGGCCCCTTCCCCGGCTGGCACTTCTATGTCGACGGCGAGCAGCAGGCGTTCGCGCTGCTGGATGTCGACATGAAATCGCTGAGTCTCATCCGGTTCGGCTGGGCCTACTTCTCCACCGCAGACCTCACCGACCGCGCGGCCGGCTACCTCACCTACTGGGACCAGGACGGTCCGACGGCTGCCGAGGTGTGGGACGCCTACATGGGGTTCCAGGGCGAGGGCGCCAGCACCCGGATCAAGCGCCTGGCTGGCGAGGCTGGATACACGGCGTCGACGGGCGGTGACCCCGTCCTCCAGCAGCGGACGGGGATCCAGGACCAGGCGAAGCTCCTGGCCCTGCTCAACGAGGCCAACAACAGCGACTTCGGGTATCTGCTGGACGCCCGAGACCGGGCCGAGGTGATCCAGCGAGGCGGCTCCACGCTGTGGAACCAGGCGCCCGCGCTGACCCTCGACTACGCGGCCGGGCTGATCGGTGCCCCCTTCAAGCCGGTCGACGACGACAAGCTCACCGAGAACGACGTCTCGGTGCGACGGGCCTACGGCAGCGTCGCGGCACAGCACGTCCTCGAGGAAGGGGAGCTGTCGGTCCAGGACCCGCCGAACGGGGTGGGCCGCTACGACAACGCCTACACGTACTCGCTGGGCTCGGACGGGCAGGCCGACCAGGTCGCGTCGATGCGGCTGCATCTGGGCACCTACAACGGCGTCCGCTACACCAGGCTGACGCTCAACCTCGCGAACGAGCGGGTGTTCGCGATGATCGACGAGATCCTCCGCATCGACGTCGGCGACAAGATCCGGCTGACCAACCTCCCGCCGGATCACGGGCCGGACGCGGTGGACGTCCTCGTGCACGGCTACGAGGAGGAAGCGGGACCGGACGCCTGGACGATCACCTTCAACTGCCGCCCCGGCGAGCCGTGGACAACGGGGGTCGCGGACAGCTTCGGCTCCCGCGCGGACACGGACGGCTCGCAGCTGGAGGCCGCCATCGACGCCGACGACACCCTGGTGTCCCTGGCGGTCACCGGCGAACGGCTGTGGACCAGCGACCCCGCGGACATGCCGTTCGACCTGCGGGTGGGCGGCGAGATCGTGACCGTGGTCAGCCCCGGCCAGCTCGTCAACGCGGGCCAGAACCCGTTCTTCGACACGGACATCGTCGGCTGGAGTTCCGAGGGCGCCACCCTGTCCTGGACGGACGCGGTGGTGCACCCGGACCCGCACGCCCGCGGGTCGCTCCTCATCACCCCCGACGGCGGCGGAAGCTTCGCGGGAGCGGTCGACGCACTGTCCGGTGCGGGCAGCGTCACCCCGGGCACCGCCTACGTCATGTCTGCGTGGGTGTACTCCCCGGGCGGCTGGTCGGACATCCGGCCGTCGGTCTACTGGTACGACGCCGCTGGCACGTTCCTGTCGACCAGCGCCGGGTCTGCCCTGTCCGCGCCCGCCGGGCAGTGGACGTTCCTCCAGGGCACGTATACGGCACCGGCGTCTGCCGGGCAGGCCCGGGCTCGCATCCGGCACGGCAACACCCCCACTGCGGCGGACGTGCTGTACGTGTGGGCGGCTCGGATCACCCCGGCGACCGCTGGGACCGGCCCGCAGACGTTCACCGTTGTCCGGTCCGTCAATGGCGTCACCAAGGCGCACGCGGCGGGCGCGGACGTGCGGCTGGCCACCCCAAACTACGCGGCCCTGTAGGCCGGGAAGGAGCAGCGGTGACCGACTGGCTCGGCGGGATGCGCACGACCGCGGCCCGCCTGTACGAGACCGACCTGATCGGCAGGCTGGTGTTCCTCGCCAACCGGAACGCCAGCCAGAGCATCAGCAGCGGCGGCGACACCGCGTCCAACGCGCTGTCCTGGGACGCGGTGGACCTGGACGTGCTCGGCGGCTGGACCGTCGGCCAGCCCACCCGCTGGACCGCTCCCAGGGCCGGGTGGTGGACATTCCAGGGCGCCGTGGGGTTCAACAACCGGACCGCCGGCACCATCCGGGAGTGCTGCTGGTACGTCAACGGTGGCCTCATCTCCATGGGCCGCTCCCGCCCCATCGTCAGCAGCAGCATCGCCGACACCGCCCTCACCGTGGACGCCCGGGCCGTCCCCCGGCTGATGGCCGTCGGCGACTACGTGGAGCTGATCCCCGCGCAGAACAGCGGCACCGCGCTGGACACGGCTACCGGCTCCCTCCGGCCGTACATCTCGATCACCTACAGCGGGCCCGCGTAGCCCCTGCCGTCCGCACGTAGCCCCGCGCCGTCCTGGCCCGGGGCCTTTCTCATCTGGAGGCCCTATGGCCACACCCATGACCGCGTCGGCGTTCGTCAAGGCGCTACGCGACGAGGGCCTGACCGTCGTCGAGGTGGGCGACTGGCGGGACCACAACCGCAACCACAAGGGCGCCTGGGGCCCGGTCAACGGGGTGATGATCCACCACACCGTCACCCGGGGCAGCGCCCGGACCGTCGACATCTGCCGCCACGGCTACGCCAGCCTGCCCGGCCCGCTGTGCCACGGCGTCATCACCAAGGACGGCAGGGTCCATCTGGTCGGCTACGGCCGGGCCAACCACGCCGGTCTCGGCGACGACGACGTGCTGCGTGCCGTCGTCGCGGAGAAGGCGCTGCCCCGGGACAACGAGGCCAACACCGACGGCAACCGGCACTTCTACGGCTTCGAGTGCGAGAACCTCGGCGACGGCCACGACCCCTGGCCCGCCGCCCAGCTCGAGGCGATCGAGCGCGCGGCCGCCGCGATCTGCCGGCACCACGGCTGGAACGAACGCTCGGTGATCGGCCACCTCGAGTGGCAGCCCGGGAAGGTCGACCCCCGCGGCTTCACCATGGCGTCGATGCGCGCCCGCGTGGCCGACCGCCTCGACGGCCCCTCCAGCGGCGGCTGGAAACCCAGCAACCCCAGCACTCCCAAGGAGGATCTCGACATGGACAAGGGCGACGTCTTCGACGCGACCTGGGACACCGACGGCCTGCCGGCGCCCACGTTCGCGCCGGACGTGAAGAAGAACCCGCGCTGGACGGCGTCCAGCTACCTGCGGTCCATCTACAACGCGGTGGCCGGCCTTCCCGCCGCGCTCGCCGCGCTCCGCAAGGACGTCGCCGCGCTGCGCGCCGACGTCGCCGCGCTCAAGAAGGAGTCCTGACCCATGCGTATCTCCAACATCGCCAAGGCCATCGTGGGCGG
The DNA here is from genome assembly GCF_045041415.1 of Streptomyces coelicoflavus. Taxonomy (NCBI): domain Bacteria; kingdom Bacillati; phylum Actinomycetota; class Actinomycetes; order Kitasatosporales; family Streptomycetaceae; genus Streptomyces; species Streptomyces coelicoflavus. Next base: position 2,182,386 of record NZ_CP108218.1, read on the forward strand.
CGTGGCCGCCGGGGCCGCCGCCGCGGTCACCGCCGTGCAGGACAACGTCGTGACGACCGGCGAGGGCGTCACCATCGTCCTCGCCGTCCTCGGCGCCTGGGGCATCACCTACGCCGTGCCCAACCGCAAGCAGCCGGAGGCCTGATGACCACGCCTGAGACGGGCGTGTACATCAGCAACGGCCAGATGTACCAAGAGGTGAGGGACCTGGCTCAGGCGGTCGGCCGCATCGAGTCCAAGGTGGACAGCTTCCTCGACGAGGCCAAGGACATCCGCTCCGACGTCCAGGACCACGAGCTCAGGATCCGCACCCTCGAACGGGCCCGATGGCCCATGCCCACGATCGGCGTCCTCGCCGGCGTCGCCGGTGCCGCCACCGGCGCGCTCGCCCTCTTCGCCCGATGACCGCGGCCCCGCTCTCCCATCGGCAGATTCCAGGGATCGTCGCAACACAGTGATCAACTGGTTGTCGCCAGGAGCTTAGCGAGGCGCTCGGCTGGGGTTTCCCAGCCGAGCGTCTTTCGCGGTCTGGCGTTGAGCTCGGCCGCGACCGTGTCGAGGTCCTCGCGGCTGTGCTGGGCGAGGTTGGTGCCCTTGGGGAAGTACTGCCGGAGCAGGCCGTTGGTGTTTTCGTTCGAGCCGCGCTGCCAGGGACTGCCGGGGTTGCAGAAGTAGACCGGCATGTCGGTTGCCGTGGAGAAGACGTGGTGGCTGGCCATCTCGTTGCCCTGGTCCCACGTCAGCGACCGCCGCAGGTGGGGCGGAAGTTGGGCGACGGTCTCGGCCAGGGCCTTGTGAAAGTGCTCGGCTTGGTGGCCGTCCGGCAGGTGGACCAGCATGACGTACCGGGTGGCGCGTTCGACCAGGGTGCCGATCGCGGACTTGTGCCGGGCGCCGACGATGAGGTCCCCCTCCCAGTGCCCGGGGACGGCACGGTCGGCGGCCTCGGCCGGCCGGTCGCTGATCATCAGCATGTTGCCGGTGAACCGCGGCTGGCGCTTGGCGGCCTGGCGGTGCGGCCTGCGGCGGACCCGCCCAGAACGCAGGGCCCGGGTCAGTTCTCGCCGAAGTTCTCCGCGGCCCTGGACGTAGAGGGCCTGGTAGATCGTCTCGTGGACCACGTGCATCTCCGGCCGGTCAGGGAAGCGTCTGCGCAGAGCGTGGCAGATCTGCTCCGGGCTCCAGCGCTTGGTGAGATGGTCCTGGATGAAGTCTCGCAGCTCCGGGTTCTGGCCGATCCTGCCCGGCTTGGGACGTGGCCGGCGGGCGTCGGCCCGCCGCTGGGCCGCGTGGGGCCGGTAGTACCAGCGGCCGTCTGGCAGGACGCTGCGGTTGCGCCGGATCTCGCGGCTGATCGTGGACGGGCTGCGGCCCAGCTCCGCCGCGATGGCGCGGACGGTGGCCTTCTCCCGTACCCGGTCGGCTATGTGGATTCGTTCGGTTTCCGTCAGAAAACGCGAAGGAGCGCCCGAGGCCACCCGCACGATGTGCGCAGGTGGCCTCGGGCGCTTTTTGCGTCCTTCGGGCCGGCCGTTCCTCCACTCGCGGCCGGTCCGGATGTTGATGCCGACGAGCTTGCTCGCCTCTTTGTTGCTGTAGCCCAGGTCCACGAGCCGGAAGTATTCCTCCCGCTCACGCCGGAGCTTCGCCCCCCTGGTCTGCTTGTCCTTCCGGATCTCGAAGCCCATCGAGCACCCCTTCAAGCTGGGGTGTTGCAACGACCACTAGAACGGAAGATCTGGGAGGGCGGGGCCGCTTCGTCATGCCTGGGGTGAGTCGACGACGTAGGAGCCCTTCCCGCGGACAGTGCGGACCAGGCCCCGGTCGACGAGCAGCTGCACGGCGGCGCGGGCGGTCGGCCGGGACACCCCGAACTCGGCGACGAGGTCGGCCTCGGAGGGGATGCGCCGGCGCGGCGGGTAGGTGCCGTCGGCGATCCGCGCGGCGAGCACGTTCGCGATCTGCTCGTACAGAGGATCGGGCCCGTCCAGGTCCAGGGTCATATCTCGACCGTAGGTGTGCTACGTCGATGCTTCTCGTCGGGTGACGTGACCTGACAAGAGGTGACAGGCGGGGTAGCTTCGGAACGAGAGAACCCCCGCGGCCTGGCAGGGCCCGGGGGATGGCCGACTGGGTGGAGTCGACATGGACGAGAGTACGCAGAGCCAGGGCACCAAGGACAGCCCGGCGAGCGCCGGCTACTGCTCATGGCACAACCGGATCGTTGACAGCGTGCGGCGTATCCAGCTCACCGAGGCGGGCAGCGGCGGCAAGGTCCACTACGCCTGCGTGCACTGCGTGAGGATCTTCAAGCTCACCCCCTACGAGGACCAGTGAGCCGCCGCCTGCCCAACGCGGCTCGCCTGCCGCGCGCGGTCTACTCCGGGTGGGCGTGCGTCTGGTGCGGCGCCTCCCTCAGCCTCGGCGGCGCCCCCGCTGGCCGCGCCCGCGGGCAGATAGGGGCCTTCTGCCTGGACGTCGACGTCTACCAGTGCCTGCCCGGCCGCGACTGCCCGGCCGCCACCAAGCCCGCACCGGCCACGGAGGGAAGCCGCCGATGACTGACGAGCCCGACCGCCCCCGCCTTCCAGGCCACGAGATGGGCTACTGCTGGGTCAAGTTCGGCAAGCGGCAGCTGCACTGCTGCCGCGAGCCGTACCACTCCGACGACGACGGCAAGGGCGGCCATTGGACGCCCTACGGCGGCGGCCCCGAACACTTCCGCTCCCGGCTCGAACCCCGCCGGCCGAGCCGGTAGCGGAACCCGCGGCCCGTCTCCGTCCCCCGTCGGAGGCGGGCCGCTCTCGCGTTTCTGAGAGGTTGTGGCCGGATGTTCCAGCCGGTCAGGGCGCTCGCGACGTTCCGGAATCCTTCCGGTCGGCGCCGGAATTCCGGTCCCGTTCCGTAGGTTCACGGCTCGCTACGGCACTCGATGAAATACATCGGAACGACTGTATCCGCAGGTCACAGCCCCTCCACGACCCTGACCTGCCTATCCGTTTCCGGCCTGGAACATCCAGTGCTGCTTCTCGAGGTCGGCCGTGATCTGGATGAAGATGTCCTCACTCACCGGATCGGGGTCGCCGCTCACCGCGATCCGTTCACGCATCCGCCCGATCACCGCGCCCAGCGCGTCCACGATGGTCTGCACGGCGGTGGTGTCGTCGACCCAGCCCTCGGGGGTCACGTCGATGCCGCTGCCGACGGCGACCGTCGCGGCCCGCCCGTCCGGGGACACGCCGAGCGCCGAGGCACGTTCGGCCACGGTGTCCGAGTGCGTGCGGGCGGTGTCGACGAGTTCGTCGAGCTGGAGGTGTACGGAGCGAAAGCGCGGACCGACCACGTTCCAGTGGATCTGCTTCGCCACCAGGGCCAGATCGACCAGGTCGACCAGGGCCCCCTGCAACGCCTCGGAGACGGTCTTCAGGTCCGCGTCGGACAACGGGCTCTTCACGACGTACATCCACGCCTCCGTCGGTTCGTCCCCCGGCCATCTCCCTCCACGATGACCGCACGCGCACGGACCGGCAAACCGACGGGCGACCGGGCTCGAGCACGGTCCGGGAACGCGAAGGCCGGGGAACGCGAAAACCCCGACCACGTCCCTCCGGTCCTTCGGAGCGACCCCGGCCGGGGTCTCACAAGCACACGCTCACGGGCGCTCAGGCGGCGACGACGTCCACTGCCTCGGCGGGCGCCTTGATGGTCACCCGTTCCGGTGGCACACCGGTCACGGAGACGGAACCCAGCATCGGGCGCACCGGTGCCGGTACGGTCTCGCTGGGGGTCGCCGCGGCGGACTGGGCCAGCTCGGCGAGGGCGAGCTCGTCGCTCACTTCCCGCATGAGCTCGGACATCCGTACGTCCAGCGCGTCGCAGATGGCGGAGAGCAGCTCGGAAGAGGCCTCCTTCTGCCCCCGCTCCACCTCGGAGAGATAGCCGAGTGAGACTCGGGCGGACGAGGAGACTTCGCGCAGAGTACGGCCCTGGCGTTGGCGCTGCCGACGCAGCACGTCACCCAGCAGGCGACGGAGCAGAATCATCGGTGGCTCCCTCCTCGGACCGTGTAACCGCATCCTTCACGCCCCACCGTACCGCCTCGCGCCGCGGCCGTGCGGGGAGCGATGTCGTGTTCACTCAGGGCTGCAAACATCAAAACCCCCCGTTCCGTTCCGTATCCTGTGCCCGCTCATTCCCGGTCTGTTCGCTCGCAAGCTCCCTCAAAAGAAGTGCGAGTACGCTCCGTACACTCTCCATACGAATTTCCGCGCGGTCGCCGTTCAACCGCAGCGCCTCCACTTTTCCGCCATCGGCGCAACCCCGCTCGGCCCCGAAGGGCCCGTCCACGGCCACGAAAACCGTCCCCACGGGCTGCCCGTCCTGCGGGTCCGGGCCGGCGACGCCCGTCGTCGCGATGCCCCAGTCGGCGCCCAGCGCCGTGCGCACGCCTGCCGCCATCTGGGCGGCGACCTGCGCATCCACCGCTCCGCGCGCCGCGAGCAGCTCGCCGTCGACGGCGAGCAGTTCCCGCTTCAGCTGCGTCGCGTAGGCGGTGACGGAGCCCCGGAAGGCCTGGGACGCCCCGGGGACCGCAGTGAGCGCGGCAGCGACCATTCCGCCGGTCAACGACTCGGCGACCGCAAGGGTCTCGCCCCTTACCGTGAGTAGTCGCACCACGTCGGCGGCCGTGGAACTCAAACTTCCGACTCCTTCGACGCATCCTTCAACGCCGCTCTGCGTTCGGCGATTCCCCGGCGGCGCAGCACAATGGCCTGCTTCACATAGTCGAGGCCGGTCGCGACCGTCAGGACGACCGCCGCGGCCATCACCCAGAACCTCAGGGTGGCCAGGGGCCCCGTCAGCGCCAGGACGTACATGCCGACGGCGATGCCCTGGGTGAGCGTCTTGAGCTTGCCGCCCCGGCTCGCGGGAATGACGCCGTACCGGATGACCACGAAACGCAGGACGGTGATCCCGAGTTCCCGGCCGAGGATCACGGCCGTCACCCACCAGGGCAGGTCGCCCAGCGCGGACAGGCAGATGAGCGCCGCTCCCATGATCGCCTTGTCGGCGATGGGGTCGGCGATCTTCCCGAAGTCGGTGACGAGGTTGTAGGTGCGCGCCAGGTGCCCGTCGAAGAGGTCGGTGAACATGGCGACGGCGAAGGCCGCCCAGGCGAAGGAGCGCCAGGCCGGGTCGTATCCGCCGTTGCCCAGCATCAGCACCACGAAGACCGGCACGAGAACCAGCCGGAACATCGTCAGCAGATTGGCGACGTTCCAGACGCTCGCCTGGTTGACGGCGGCGGCCGCGATCTTGCCGCCACGCCCGCCGGCACTGCCCTCCGTCGCGCCCCGTCCCACGGCACCCCCCGGAGTCGTACGCTCGGCCGGTCCCTGAGCCGCCCCGGGAGTGCCGCGCGGGCCGGTCCTGCGCGCGCCGGAGGAACCGCCCGCGGCGGACGCCGGGACACCGCTCATCTGCCGGCCTCCTCACTCCACTCGGGCGAGCCCTCCAGTGGCTCGGCCACCAGGTCGACACCTTCCGTACCGACCACCTTCGCGTCGACCATACGACCGACACACAGGCCTTCGCCGCTCGTGAGCAGCACCTGGCCGTCCGTCTCGGGCGCCTGGTGCTCCGCGCGGCCGCGGACGCCGTCTCCTCCGTCGGCGGGGTCCACGGACTCCACCAGTACCCGCACGGTCGCTCCGACACGCTCGTCGGCCCGCTGCGAGACCAGTTCCTCGGCCAGGCGGGAGACACGTGCCAGCCGCTCGGCGACGACGTCCTCGTCCAGCTTGTCGCCGTAGGTCGCCGCCTCGGTGCCCTCCTCGTCGGAGTAGCCGAAGACGCCGATGGCGTCCAGCCGGGCGTGGTTCAGGAACCGCTCCAGCTCGGCGAGGTCGGCCTCGGACTCGCCGGGGAAGCCGACGATGAAGTTGGAGCGCACCCCCGCCTCGGGAGCCTTGCTCCGGATGGTGTCGAGGAGCTCCAGGAAGCGGTCGGTGTCGCCGAAGCGGCGCATGGCGCGCAGCACGTTCGGCGCGGAGTGCTGGAAGGAGAGGTCGAAGTAGGGCACGACCTTCTCGGTGGAGGTGAGCACGTCGATCAGGCCGGGGCGCATCTCGGCCGGCTGGAGGTAGCTGACCCGCACCCGCTCGATGCCGTCGACCTCGGCGAGGTTCGGCAGGAGCGACTCGAGGAGCCGGATGTCGCCGAGGTCCTTGCCGTAGGAGGTGTTGTTCTCGGAGACCAGCATGATCTCCTTGACGCCCTGCTCGGCCAGCCACCGCGTCTCGTTCAGCACGTCGCTCGGGCGGCGCGAGATGAAGGAGCCGCGGAAGGACGGGATGGCGCAGAAGGAGCAGCGCCGGTCGCAGCCCGAGGCCAGCTTCACCGAGGCGACCGGGGAGCCGTCCAGGCGGCGGCGCAGGGGCGCGCGGGGCCCGGAGGCGGGGGCGACGCCCTCGGGGAGGTCGGTCGGGCCGTGCCCGGGCAGGGCGACCGCGGCACCGGCCTCCTGGCGCTCGGCGGGGCTGATCGGCAGCAGCTTGCGCCGGTCGCGCGGGGTGTGGGCGGCGTGGATTCCGCCGTTCAGGATGGTTTGCAGGCGGTCGGAGATGTCGGCGTAGTCGTCGAAGCCGAGGACGCCGTCGGCCTCCGGGAGGGCGTCGGCCAGCTCCTTGCCGTAGCGCTCGGCCATGCAGCCCACCGCGACCACGGCCTGCGTTCTTCCGTGACCCTTGAGGTCGTTGGCCTCCAGGAGGGCGTCGACGGAGTCCTTCTTGGCGGCCTCGACGAAGCCGCACGTGTTCACGACGGCGACGTCCGCTTCCTCGGCGTCGTCGACGAGCTTCCAGCCGTCCGCCTCCAGACGGCCTGCGAGCTCCTCCGAGTCCACCTCGTTACGGGCGCAGCCAAGGGTGACGAGTGCGACGGTGCGGCTTTCAGGCATGGGCTCAAGACTACTTCGTCCCGCCGACAGCCCACGTCGACGGGGTTGGCCGTCCCCGGCCGGCCCCGTGACGACCCGCCGCGGCGGATCCGCTACCCGACCTGCGGGTCGCCCTTCGTGTACGTCAGCCGCTCGACGGCGCCGGGCTGGAAGTCGTCCTCGATCTTCTTGCCGTTGACGTAGAGCTCTATGGCTCCGGCGTCGCCGAGGACGAGGTTGACCTTTTCGTTGTCCTGGAAGGTCTTGGAGTCGCCCTGCTTGAGCAGTCCGTCGAAGAGCAGCCGGCCGTTGTGGTCCTTGGCGGAGATCCAGCTGCGCCCGTCGGTGGCGCTGACCTTGACGGTCACCTTGTCCGCGGGCGCGGCGGCGATGGCGCTGTCGCTCGGTTCCGGCTTGGGGTCGGCGGGCTTCTCCGGCTTGGCGCTGGGCGAGGCGGAGGCGCCGGACGAGGCGTTGGCCCCCTCGGCGACACTCGCCTCGTTGCCGCCGTCGTCCCCGCCCTTGACGAAGGTGAAGCCGACGAAACCGATCACGGCGACGATGGCGGCGACCATGGCGGCGGTCCAGTTGGGTCCGCGCCGCTCGGGACGGATGCGCTCCGCCTCGAACAGCGGTGCGGTGGCGGTCGGCGCCGGGCGCCCGCCGTGCTCGGCGTCGAAGCGCGCGAGCAGTTCGGCCGGGTCGAGCCCGACGGCCTTGGCGAGGGTGCGGATGTGACCGCGCGCGTAGACGTCGCCCCCGCAGGGCGCGAAGTCGTCCGCCTCGATGGCGTGCACGATGGCGATGCGGACCCGGGTGGCGGTGGTGATGTCGTCGACGGTCAACCCGGCGGCGATCCGTGCCTGCTTGAGGGCACGGCCGACGGAGGGGCGGGCTTCCTCGGAAACGCCTTCGGGGACGTCGTGGGACACGTCTTCGATCGGACGCTCGTCTTCGGGAGAGTTGCCGTTGGACACGGGGGCGCCTTTCGAGCGTTTAGCCGCCTGTGCTGGGCGTTCAGTCTAGGAGGGGGGCGAAGGGGTGGGGCAAGCGGACGGTACGACCTTTACACCATCGGAATGGCCCGACACTCCGATGGTGGACTACCTGTTTGTCACTTCCCTCAACTTGACGTAGGGCCTGGGGAAACGGTTGCTCAATGATCCCTAACGGGTGAGTCACGATCGGCCGCCCGGCCGTCGCGACCCTCCGCCGACGAAACATCGGCGGAACCCTTCGCCTACCCGTCCCTACCCCTCAGACTCCCCCCGGATGACCGCGAGCACGCCGTCCAGCTCGTCGGGCTTCACAAGAACGTCACGAGCCTTCGAACCCTCGCTCGGGCCGACGATGCTCCGCGACTCCATCAGGTCCATCAGCCGCCCGGCCTTGGCGAAGCCGACGCGCAGCTTGCGCTGGAGCATCGAGGTCGACCCGAACTGCGTGGAGACGACCAGCTCGGCGGCCTGGCACAGCAGGTCGAGGTCGTCGCCGATGTCCTCGTCGATCTCCTTCTTCTGCTTGGTGCCGACGGTGACGTCGTCCCGGAAGACCGGCGCCATCTGGTCCTTGCAGTGCTGGACGACGACCGCGATCTCCTCCTCGGTCACGAACGCCCCCTGCATGCGGGTGGGCTTGTTCGCGCCCATCGGCAGGAAGAGCCCGTCGCCCTTGCCGATCAGCTTCTCGGCGCCGGGCTGGTCGAGGATGACCCGGGAGTCGGCGAGCGAGGAGGTGGCGAAGGCGAGCCGGGAGGGCACGTTGGCCTTGATCAGGCCGGTGACGACGTCCACGGAGGGCCGCTGGGTGGCGAGCACCAGATGGATGCCGGCCGCGCGCGCGAGCTGCGTGATCCTGACGATCGCGTCCTCGACGTCGCGCGGCGCGACCATCATCAGGTCGGCCAGCTCGTCCACGATCACCAGCAGGTACGGGTACGGCTGGAGTTCGCGCTCGCTGCCCTCGGGCGTCTTGGCCCTGCCCTCGCGCACCGCGCGGTTGAAGTCGTCGATGTGCCGGTAGCCGTAGGCGGCGAGGTCGTCGTAGCGCAGGTCCATCTCGCGCACGACCCACTGGAGCGCCTCGGCGGCCCGCTTCGGGTTGGTGATGATCGGCGTGATCAGGTGCGGGATGCCCTCGTACGCCGTCAGCTCGACCCGCTTGGGGTCGACGAGGATCATCCGGACGTCCTCCGGGGTCGCCCGCATCATGATCGAGGTGATCAGGCAGTTGATGCAGGACGACTTGCCGGAGCCGGTGGCGCCGGCGACCAGCATGTGCGGCATCTTCGCCAGCGAGTGCATGACGTAGCCGCCTTCGACGTCCTTGCCGAACGCGACCAGCATCGGGTCGTCGTCCTCCGCGGACTCCGCGAGGCGCAGCACGTCGCCGAGGTTGACCATCTCCCGGTCGGTGTTGGGGATCTCGATGCCGACCGCGGACTTGCCGGGGATCGGGCTGATGATCCGCACGTCGGGACTGGCGACGGCGTACGCGATGTTCTTGGTCAGCGCGGTGATCCGCTCGACCTTCACGGCGGGGCCCAGTTCGACCTCGTAGCGCGTGACGGTCGGGCCGCGGGTGAAGCCGGTGACGGCGGCGTCGACCTTGAACTCGGTGAAGACGGTGGTCAGCGAGGCGACTATGGCGTCGTTGGCGGCACTGCGCGCCTTGCCGGGGCCGCCGCGCGTGAGGGAGTCGAGGGACGGCAGGGAGTAGGTGATGTCGCCGGAGAGCTGGAGCTGCTCGGCCCGCGGCGGCAGGTCCCGTTCCTTGGGCAGCGGCGTCTTCGTGAGGTCGGGCACGCCACCGCCCGCCGCCTCGTCCCCGGGCTCCTTGGCGGCGTCCTTCTTGAGCTTGCCCGGCTGCGGCCGCGCGGCCGGCACGGGCGTCGGGGTCGGGGTCGGGGTCGTGGACTCGCGGTCCCCCGTGCTCACGCCCTGGGTGAGGTCGGCGACCAGCGGCGAGGGCGGCATTCCGTGCAGTACGGCGCCGTCGAGCGCGGCGGCCGCGGCCGCGGCGACGTCCACGGCGTCCATCGGGCGGTTCATCTCGGGCTGCGGCACGGCGGACCGCCGGGGCCTGCCGCGGCGCCGGCCGAGCGCCTCCTGCTCGGCCGCGTCGGGGTCGTACGGCTGCTCGGCTGCGGCCGGCGCCCCGCGCTTGCGGGTTCGGGCGGGCAGCGCCTCGCGCCACTGTTCGTCGTAGCGCTCGTCGTCGTCCGTGAAGACGTCCGCCTCCGGGTCGCCCACCAGGCCGAGCCGCACCCCGAGCTGCCGCAGCCGCTGGGGGATCGCGTTGACCGGCGTGGCGGTGACGACGAGCAGACCGAAGACCGTCAGCAGCACGAGCAGCGGCACGGCCAGCACGTCGGTCATCGTGTACGACAGCGGGGTCGCCGCTCCCCAGCCGATCAGCCCGCCGGCGTCCCTTATGGCCTGCATGCCGTCGCTGCGGGCGGGCGAGCCGCAGGCGATGTGCACCTGGCCGAGCACGCCGACGACGAGCGCGGACAGGCCGATCACGATCCGTCCGTTGGCCTCGGGCTTCTCGGGGTGCCGGATCAGGCGTACGGCGATGGCGCCGAGCAGGATCGGCGCGAGCAGGTCGAGGCGGCCGAAGGCGCCGGTCACGAGGATCTCGACGAGGTCGCCGACGGGGCCCTTGAGGTCGGCCCAGGTGCCCGCGGCGACGATCAGCGCCATGCCGAGCAGCAGCAGGGCGACACCGTCCTTGCGGTGGGCCGGGTCGAGGTTCTTGGCGCCCTGCCCTATGCCGCGGAAGACGGCGCCGACTCCGTGCGCGAGGCCCAGCCAGAGCGCGCGCACCAGCCGGTAGACGCCCCCGGTGGGGTTCGGAGCCGGTTTGGGCGCGGGCTTCTTCGCCGCGGCCTTCTTGGCGGGCGCCTTCTTCGCGGGTGCCTTTTTGGCGGCGGCCTTCTTGGCGGGGCCCTTCGCGGGAGCGGCCGCCTTCTTCGCGGGCTGCTTCTTGGCTGCGGAGGGACGTGAGGCCATGGGTGTGAGGTTACCGGGGGAGACGGCGGACGACACGTGTGCCAACCGCTTCACCCGTTCGTGTCGCCCCCGGGCAGAGGCGGAACTGACGACTCCGGTACAGCGTCTGACGCCTCCTCACCGGGCGGCGCGTCGCAGAGGGCTGCCACCGGATGCCCAGGGCTGCCCGAGACCCCCGTACCGCGCCGCACGGGGCACCAGGGGGTCGGGCGACGTCAGTTGACGGCGGCCTGGTCTCCGGGCGTGCCCGGCTCCAGGGCGTCCAGGGCCCGTCGCAGCCCGGTGAGCTTGCGCTCCAGATGGGCCGCGGTCGCCACCGCCGCCGCGTCCGTCGACTCGTCGCCCAGCTGCTTGGACAGCGCCTCTGCCTGCTCCTCCACGGCCGCGAGCCGGGCCGACAGCTCGGCCAGCAGCCCCGCCGGCTCCTTGGCCTCGCCGGCCTCGGCCTTGCCGTTGCCCTCCAACTGGAGGCGCAGCAGTGCCGCCTGTTCGCGCAGCTGGCAGTTCTTCATGTACAGCTCGACGAAGACCGAGACCTTGGCGCGCAGCACCCAGGGGTCGAACGGCTTGGAGATGTAGTCCACCGCGCCCGCCGCGTACCCGCGGAAGGTGTGGTGGGGGCCGTGGTTGATCGCGGTGAGGAAGATGATCGGGATGTCCCGGGTCCGCTCCCGTCGCTTGATGTGCGCGGCGGTCTCGAAACCGTCCATGCCCGGCATCTGCACGTCCAGCAGAATGACCGCGAAATCGTCCGTGAGCAGTGCTTTGAGCGCTTCCTCCCCGGACGATGCCCGCACCAGCGTCTGATCGAGCGCCGAGAGGATCGCCTCCAGCGCAAGCAGATTCTCCGGCCGGTCATCGACCAGGAGGATCTTGGCCTTCTGCACCATGGCCCGCCCTCCTCGCCCCGGCGTGGGGCCTCCCCTGTCCACAGGACTCGACGCGGCACCGGCGGGTGCCGCCCCGGCGGACGGCTCCCTTGCGCCGCCCGTCCTCGTGCCGGTCATCGTAGCCGCACCCCGCCTGTCGCCACACCCTGTCACCGTGATGTCACTGTGCTCATAGCAGAAACGCGGCGGGAGACCAGAAGGTTCCCCGAATCCCGTACTTCTACACGGTTTCGGGCACGCTCGGTCAGCGACCGCGCGTGAGCCCCGAAGGTCCCCGCCGTTTACACACACTCCACGTTCGCACACCGCCCGAGCAAGCCGCACGGAAGGTGCCCCAACGTACGAGGACACCGTGCCCGAACGTACTACGGGCACGAGGTCCGAACGTACCGGCCGCTTCCCGCCGGCTCCTCCGACCGCGCCCGCCGGCCCGCCGCGCTCACTCCTCCCGCATCCACTGCTGCATCACCGTCAGCAGGTGGTCGGGGTCGACCGGCTTCGTCACGTAGTCGGAGGCGCCCGACTCGATCGCCTTCTCCCGGTCGCCCTTCATCGCCTTCGCGGTCAGCGCGATGATCGGCAGCCCGGCGAACTGGGGCATCCTGCGGATCGCCGTGGTCGTCGCGTATCCGTCCATCTCCGGCATCATGATGTCCATCAGGACGACCGCCACGTCCTCGTGCTGCTCCAGGACCTCGATGCCCTCGCGCCCGTTCTCGGCGTACAGCACGGAGAGACCGTGCTGCTCCAGGACGCTGGTGAGGGCGAAGACGTTGCGGATGTCGTCGTCGACGATCAGCACCTTCTGCCCGCCGAACCGGATTCCCCGGCTCGACTGCGACGCCGGCTCCTGCCCGTCGTCCGACCGCCGCTCCCGCACCGCGGGCAGCTCGTCGGTCGCGGCCGACCGGCGGCGCCGCCGGAACAGCGCGGCCGCCCCGTTCTGCGGGTCCTGGTACGACGGCATCTCGGCCGGGGCCTCGGTCTGTGCACCCGGCAGTTCGGCCACGGCACCGGAGGGCGCCGGCAGCTCACCGCCCTCCACGGACGGCAGCGGCTGCTGGTAGCCGTGCGGGGGCAGCTCGCTCGGGTGCAGCGGCAGGTAGAGCGTGAACGTCGAGCCGCGGCCCGGCTCGCTCTGCGCGTGGATCTCACCGCCGAGCAGCTGCGCGATCTCCCGCGAGATGGACAGTCCGAGACCCGTACCGCCGTACTTGCGACTCGTGGTGCCGTCGGCCTGCTTGAACGCCTCGAAGATCACCTGCATCTTGCTGGCCGCGATCCCGATGCCCGTGTCGCTCACGGAGAACGCGATCAGCTCGGCGTCCGGGTCGTTCATCGAACCGGCCTCCAGCAACTGCTCCCGGATGGCCTTCGGTACCTCGTCCCGGGCCGGCCGGATGACCAGCTCGACGGAGCCCGAGTCGGTGAACTTCACCGCGTTGGACAGCAGGTTGCGCAGCACCTGGAGCAGCCGCTGCTCGTCGGTGTGCATGGTCGCGGGCAGCCCCGGCGACACCCGCACCGACAGGTCCAGGCCCTTCTCCGCGCTCAGCGGCCGGAAGGTGGCCTCCACGTAGTCCACGAGCTGGACGAGCGCGATGCGCGTCGGGGAGACGTCCATCTTCCCCGCGTCGACCTTCGACAGGTCGAGGATGTCGTTGATGAGCTGGAGCAGGTCGGAGCCCGCGCCGTGGATCGTCTCGGCGAACTCGACCTGCTTCGGGGTCAGGTTCGCGTCGGCGTTGTCCGCGAGCAACTTGGCCAGAATCAGCAGTGAGTTGAGCGGTGTGCGCAGCTCGTGCGACATGTTGGCCAGGAACTCGCTCTTGTAGCGCATGGAGACGGCGAGCTGCTCGGCACGCTCCTCCAGGACCTGCCGCGCCTCCTCGATCTCGGTGTTCTTCACCTCGATGTCGCGGTTCTGCTGCGCCAGCAGCTCGGCCTTCTCCTCCAGTTCGGCGTTGGACGACTGGAGCGCCTTCTGCCGCTGCTCCAACTCCTCCGACCGCTCCCGCAGTTGCTCGGTCAGCTCCTGCGACTGACTCAGCAGGACCTCCGTCTTGGTGTTCACGGAAATGGTGTTGACGCTGGTCGCGATCATCTCGGCGATCTGGTTCAGGAAGTCCTTCTGGATGTGCGTGAACGGCGTGAACGACGCCAGCTCGATGACGCCGAGCACCTGCCCCTCGAACAGCACCGGCAGCACGATCACCTGCGCGGGCGGTGCCTCGCCGAGCCCGGAGGAGATCTTCAGGTAACCGCTCGGCGCGTTCTCCACGAGGATCGTGCGCTTCTCCTCGGCGGCCGTGCCGACCAGCGCCTCGCCCGGCCGGAACGAGGTGGGCATGGACCCCATCGAGTAACCGTACGACCCGAGCATCCGCAGCTCGTACGCGTCGCCCTCGGCGCCCGCCTGCTCCTGCCCGTCGACCAGCGGCATCGCGAGGAAGAACGCCCCGTGCTGGGCGGAGACGACAGGGGTCAGCTCGCTCATGATCAGCGAGGCCACGTCCTGGAGGTCGCGGCGGCCCTGCATCAGGCCGGAGATCCGGGCCAGATTGCCCTTGAGCCAGTCCTGCTCCTTGTTGGCGATCGTGGTGTCGCGCAGGTTGGCGATCATCTTGTTGATGTAGTCCTGCAGCTCCGAGATCTCACCGGAGGCGTCCACGTCGATCTTCAGGTTCAGGTCGCCGCGGGTCACCGCGGTCGCCACGCGCGCGATGGCACGGACCTGCCGGGTCAGGTTCCCGGCCATCTCGTTCACGGACTCCGTCAGGTCGCGCCAGGTGCCGTCGACGTCACGCACGCGTGCCTGACCGCCGAGCTGCCCCTCCGTGCCCACCTCACGGGCGACGCGGGTGACCTCCTCGGCAAAGGAGGAAAGCTGGTCGACCATCGTGTTGATGGTGGTCTTCAGCTCCAGGATCTCGCCGCGCGCGTCGATGTCGATCTTCTTGGTCAGGTCGCCCTTGGCGATCGCCGTGGTGACCATGGCGATGTTGCGCACCTGGCCGGTCAGATTCGACGCCATCTGGTTCACCGACTCGGTGAGGTCCTTCCACGTCCCCGACACGCCCGGCACCTGCGCCTGGCCGCCCAGGATGCCGTCGGTGCCCACCTCGCGGGCCACCTTGGTCACCTGGTCGGCGAAGGACCGCAGTGTCCGCACCATGGTGTTGAAGGTGTCGGCGAGCTGCGCGACCTCGCCGCGCGCCTCGATCGTCACCGTCCGCGTCAGGTCGCCGTTGGCGACGGCCGCCGCCACCTGGGAGATGTTCCGCACCTGGACCGTGAGGTTCTTGGCCATCAGGTTGACGTTGTCGTTGAGGTCCTTCCAGATGCCCACGACGCCGGGCACGCTCGCCTGGCCGCCGAGGATGCCCTCCGTGCCCACCTCGCGGGCCACCCGCGTGACCTGCTCGGCGAAGCTGGAGAGCTGGTCCACCATCGTGTTGACGGTGGTGACCAGCTCGAGGATCTCGCCCTTGGCGTCGACGGTGATCTTCTTCGACAGGTCGCCCTTGGCCACCGCGGTGGTGACCTCTGCGATGTTGCGCACCTGCATGGTCAGGTTGTTGGCCATGCCGTTCACGGACTGCGTGAGGTCCTTCCAGGTGCCGGAGACGCCCTGCACCTCCGCCTGGCCGCCGAGGATGCCCTCGGTGCCCACCTCGCGCGCGACCCGCGTGACCTCCTGGGCGAACGACGACAGCTGGTCCACCATCGTGTTCAGCGTGTTCTTCAGCTCCAGGATCTCCCCGCGCGCGTCCACGGTGATCTTCTGGGACAGGTCACCGCGGGCCACCGCCGTCGCGACCTGCGCGATGTTGCGGACCTGCGCGGTGAGATTGCCGGCCATGCCGTTCACCGAGTCCGTCAGGTCGCGCCACACACCGGCGACGCCGGGCACCTGCGCCTGACCGCCGAGGCGGCCCTCCGTGCCCACCTCACGGGCGACCCGGGTGACCTGTTCCGCGAACGACGACAGCTGGTCGACCATCGTGTTGATGGTGTTCTTCAGCTCCAGGATCTCGCCGCGCGCGTCCACGTCGATCTTCTGCGACAGGTCGCCGCGCGCCACCGCCGTCGTCACCTGGGCGATGTTGCGCACCTGGGAGGTCAGATTGCCGGCCATGGAGTTGACCGAGTCCGTCAGCTCCTTCCAGGTCCCGGACACGCCGTCGACCCGGGCCTGACCGCCCAGGCGGCCCTCCGTGCCCACGTCCCGGGCCATCCGCGTCACCTGGTCGGCGAAGCTGGAGAGCTGGTCCACCATCGTGTTCACGGTGTTCTTCAGCTGGAGCATCTCGCCGGAGACGTCCACGGTGACCTTCTGCGACAGGTCGCCGTTGGCCACCGCCGTCGTCACCTGGGCGATGTTCCTCACCTGACCGGTGAGGTTGCGGAACGCCGTGTTGACGGAGTCCGTCAGGTCCTTCCACGTCCCCGCCGCCCCCGGCACCTGCGCCTGACCGCCCAGCTCGCCCTCGACACCGACCTCGCGGGCCACCCGCGTGACCTCGGCACCGAAGGCGGACAGCTGGTCCACCATCGTGTTGACGGTGTTCTTCAGCTCCAGCATCTCGCCGGCCACGTCCACCGTGACCTTCTGCGACAGGTCACCGCTGGCCACGGCGGTCGTCACGGCGGCGATGTCCCGCACCTGAGTGGTCAGGTTCCGGAAGACCGTGTTGACGGAGTCCGTCAGGTCCTTCCAGATGCCGGCCGCGCCCGGCACGATCGCCTGGCCGCCGAGCTGGCCCTCGCCGCCCGTCTCGTTCGCCACGCGCGTGACCTCGTCCGCGAAGATCCGCAGCGTCTCGGTCATCTGGTTGATCGTCTCGGCGAGCTGCGCGACCTCGCCCCGGGCCGGCACCGTCACCTTCTTCGACAGATCGCCGTTGGCGACCGCCGTCGTCACGTGGGAGATCTCGCGCATCTGGGCCGTCAGGTTCCCGGCCATGGTGTTGACCGAGTCCGTCAGCTCCTTCCACACCCCGGCCACGCCCGGCACCCTCGCCTGCCCGCCCAGCGCGCCCTCGGTGCCCACCTCACGGGCCAACCGGGTCACCTCGGAGGAGAACGCCGAGAGCTGGTCCACCATCGTGTTGACGGTGTTCTTCAGCTCCAGCATCTCGCCGGCCACGTGCACCGTGACCTTCCGCGACAGATCACCCTTGGCCACGGCCGTGGTCACCAGCGCGATGTCCCTCACCTGGGCGGTGAGCCGGTACGCCATCGTGTTGACGGAGTCCGTCAGGTCCTTCCATGACCCGGACATCCCGCGCACCCGGGCCTGACCGCCCAGCTTGCCCTCGGTGCCGACCTCGCTGGCCACCCGCGTGACCTCGTCCGTGAACGTCGACAACTGGTCGACCAGGTTGTTCACGGTCCGGCCGACCTTCAGGAACTCACCGCGCAGCGGCTGCCCGGTGCCCTCGTCGCTCTGCGTCCGCAGCTCCATGCGCGGCGACAGATCACCGTCCGCGACCGCCGACAGCACCCGGCTGACCTCGGAGACGGGCCGTACGAGGTCGTCCACCAGGGCGTTCGAGTTGTCGATCGCGGTCGCCCAGGACCCCTCGCAGGCTCCGGTCTCGAGCCGCTCCGTGAGTTTTCCCTCACGCCCGACCACGCGCCGTACCCGCGCCAGCTCCCCCGTGAGGTGGAGATTGCGGTCGGCCACCTCGTTGAAGACCGCCGCGATCTCCGGCATCACGCCGTCGCCGGACACCGTGAGCCGCCTGCGGAAGTTTCCCTCCCGCATGGAGACCAGCGCCGCGAGCAGCCGGTTCAGGGCCGCCGTGTCCACCGTCGTGGTGCCGCCCCGGGTGCTGCCGCCCCGCGTTTTGCCCTGGTTGCTCAGGGACTGTCCGCCTTTCGCGCGCGTCTTCGTGGCCCGCGTCGCTGCGCCAGACTCCACTGTGTCCCTCCCGCAGGGCTCGACCGATACCGCTGTGCCCGGCCGCCAACGCTCGGCGGACCGGTTCCTGCCGCCTGTTTCTCGTACTGCCGGGCGATCCGGTCCGGCGCGCCGGACCGCTTCCAGGGCTGCTGCCCATCCGGCCAGCAGTGCATTCACCTGCCCGGACCCTCATTGGCAGCTTGCCCAGTGTTTCACCCCGGCCGAACCAGGCCATAACAGTTCGGCAGCTTCGCACATCGTCCGCACACCCTCTGGGCGGAAACACTGCAGACCGGCATCCGGATGGACGGCGAAGGTAAGTAACCTTGCACGTGGCTGTCCAGCCGTACCGGTCCGTCCGGTCTGGGCGGTGGCACGGAGACGAGCGGGCATCGGAGGGGCGGCCGGAATGACCACCGGACTGATCCCGGGGGGGCAGCCCCCGGATCCCGGGCCGACGGGTGGACTGCCGCAGCAGCGGCACCAGCCGCTCGGCCATGAGGCCGTGCACGGGGAGAGAGGGTCGGGAAGTTCTGTGATCACCGCGCGCGCGGCCGCCAGCTTCGAGCCCGTGGGGCGATCCGTGGCGAGTGCCCGGTCCTTCGTCCGCGACACGCTCCAGGGCTGGGGCCATGCCGACATCGTCGACGACGCCGTGGTGCTCACCAGCGAACTGGTGACCAACGCGGTGGTGCACGCGGGCACCACCGCGGACGTCGTGTGCCTGCGCAGCGACGACGGCGTACGGATCGAGGTCGCCGACCACTATCCGGAGCGCGAGGTCCCGCTCCAGGGCTCCCCCGCCACCATGGGCAGCCTCGACCGCGAGGGCGGCCGCGGCCTCCAGCTGTGCGCGGCACTGGCCGACCGCTGGGGCGTGGAGTACACGCCCACGCTCAAGAACGTCTGGTTCCACCTCCATCTGCCCGAGCGCCCGGTCGGCACCCGCGCCGCCGGTCCCTCCCTCCCGGCCGCCCTGCTGCCGCTCGCCGACGGCCGGGTCCGCGTCGCCGTCGTCCAGATCGACCGCACCGGCGCCGTCACGTCGTGGAACGAGGACGCCGAGGACCTCTTCGGCTACGCCGCCGACCAGGTCACCGGCAAGCCGCTGACCGACCTCGCCGCCTGGCCGCACACCCCCGGCACCAGCACCGGCATCGCCGAGGCCCTCCAGCTCTCCCGCTGGGAGGGCAGCTACGGCATAAGGGGCGCCGACGGCCGCGTCACCCCGGTCTACGCCTCCCACCTCCGCGTCCGCGACGCCGACGGCGAGCCCTCCACGGTCTGCCTCCTCGTCCGCGACCACGAACGCGCGGTGCTGCAAACCCCGTTGCGGGTACCGGCCCCCGACTCCCCCTCCGCCGAGGGCCAGAGTGCCGACCCCTTCGAGGTGTTCATCGGCTCCCCCGCCCCGGACGACCTCGACGGCCTCCTCCAGCGCACGGTCGAACGCGCCCGCGACATGCTCGACGCCGACGCCGCCTTCCTGCTCCTGGCGACCGACGACGAAACGGAGTTGGAGGTCCGCGCCTCCACCGGCCTGCCCTCCGCCCGCCAGCGCTTCGCCCGCGTCCCCGTCGAGGCGGGCCCCGGACGCTACGGCTCGGCGCGCATGCCCGCCGTCCACGACGACCTCGAGTCCGTCCCCGGCGCCGTCCCGCTCCTCAACAGCACGGGCATGCGCTCGGTCGTCACCGTTCCGCTCAAGGTCGAGGGCCGCCTCACCGGCTCCCTCGGCGTCGCGGCCGAGGCCGCCGGCCGGTACTCCAACGAGGAGGCGCTGCGCCTCCAGTTCGCCGCCGACCGCATCGCCCTGGCCGTCGAGTCGGCGCGCCTGGGCGAGCTGGAGCGGCTGCGCCGCGGCTCCCTCAGCTTCCTCGTCGAGGCCTCCGACCTCCTCGCCGGCACCCTGGACCGCGACCAGACCCTGGCCCTGATGGCCCAGATGACGGTCCCCACACTGGCCACCTGGTGCGCCGTCTACACGATCGCCGACCAGTCCTCGGACCCGTACCTCTCGTACGTCCTGCACGAGGACGAGGAGTTGATCGACGGCATCAAGTCCCTGCTCTCGAAGATCGCCCCGCCCGACCCGGTGCCCACGCCGGGCGCCCGGGTGTGGACGGCCCCCGCGGAGATGGCCCACCAGGCGGCGCTGCGCACCTCCATGCGCGACCTCGGCCTCAGCGGCGGTACGCCGCAGCCGCTGAGCACCGGCATCGGCCCGACCCTCGCCACGGCCTCCGCCGTCGGCGGCGAGACCGTCGTCCTGCCGCTGGTCGCCCGCAACCGCGTCATCGGCATGCTCACGCTCGGCAAGCCCACCGACGACCACTTCCGCCAGGAGATCCTCGAACTCGCCGAGGACCTGTCCCGCAGGGCCGCCCTGGCCCTGGACAACGCCCGGCTGTACTCGGAGCGCACGGCCATCAGCCAGTCCCTCCAGCGCAGCCTCCTGCCCCCGGAACTCCCCGTCGTGGACGGCGTGGAGGTCGACGTCATCTACCGCGCCGCGGGCGAGGGCAACGAGGTCGGCGGCGACTTCTACGACCTCTTCCCCATCAGCGACGACGCGTACGGCTTCGCCATCGGCGACGTCTGCGGTACGGGCCCCAACGCGGCGGCCGTCACGGGCCTGGCCCGGCACGCCCTGCGCCTGCTGGCCCGCGAGGGCCTCAGCGGCCCGGAGGTCCTGCAGCGCCTCAACTCCGCCATCCTCGACGAGGGCGCCCGCAGCCGCTTCCTCACGCTGCTGTACGGCGAGATGCGCCCGCAGGAGGACGGCAGCGCCGAGCTGAAGGTGGTCTGCGCCGGCCACCCGCTCCCTCTGCGTCTGCGCCAGGACGGCACGGTCGAGCCGGCGGCCGAACCGCAGCCCCTCCTCGGCGTCATCGAGGATCTGGAGCTCTACGAGCAGACGGTCACCCTCGACCCGGGCGACGTCCTGCTCTGTGTCACGGACGGCGTCACCGAACGCCGCGAGGGCACGCGCATGCTGGGCGACGACGGCCTCGCCGACGTCCTGACGACCTGCACGGGCCTCACGGCCGGCGCGGTGGCCGCCCGCATCATGCGCGCGGTGGAGCGCTTCGCGTCCGACGCCCCGTCCGACGACATGGCGATCCTCGCGATGCGCGTCCCGGAGCCCCACGCGGACTGACCAGGGCATGCGAAAGGCCCCGCCCGAGTGGGCGGGGCCTTTCTGTGGGAGCCCCCAAACGGAATCGAACCGTTGACCTTCTCCTTACCATGGAGACGCTCTACCGACTGAGCTATAGGGGCCTGTCGCTTTCGAGGCTTCCCTCGCGGCAACGGAATAGATCATACCCCGAACAAGCCGGTGCTCCCAACCACGGACTGGTCGTCAGTAGGCGGGTTGCAGCAGCCCTCCGAGCGCATTGCAGGCGGACACGATTCGCTGCATGTCCCGCTTGGTCAACGCGGCTTCGACGGGCAGCGCGAGCGTCTCGTCGACGGCCCGCTCCGTCTCCGGCAGCGCCACGCACCGCCGGAATCCGGGCATTCGGTGCACGGGCGCCTTCACCGGCACCCGGCATTCGACTCCCCGCCCCCGCACCGCCCGGGCGAAGGCGTCCCGGTCCGGCCGCCCGTTCCCCGGCACCCGCACCACGTACTGCTGGTACGTGTGCCCGTCGCCCCAGTCCGGGGTGCGCACGCCCCTCAACTTCCCGTCGAGGTAGGCCGCACGCTGTCTGCGGCGCGCTATCTCGTCGTACGGTCCCTCGGACTCGCCGTGCTCCAGCACGAGCAGGCCGTGCCGCTGTCCGATCCTGTGCAGTGCGCCCATGTCCGCAGGCCGCCCGAACCGGTGCACAACGACCACGGCCGCGGTCCGAGGCGTCAGCGCCGCCTCCACCAGGGAAGCATCCAGGCAGTATGTCGTCGGATCTATGTCGGCGAACACCGGCGACGCGCCCACGAGAGCCACGGCCTCGGCGACTTCCACGTTTCCGAAGGCAGGTACGACGACCTCGTCACCGACGCCCACGCCGGCGGCCCTGAGCATTGCTGCAGTACCCATGTGTGGGATGGTCGGGGTCCAACGTGAACTCGAAGTGACAGACAACAAAAAAGGGCTGGTACCGGAACCGAAGTTCCGGGACCAGCCCTTCCAATATTTGTTCGGCGGCGTCCTACTCTCCCACAGGGTCCCCCCTGCAGTACCATCGGCGCTGTAAGGCTTAGCTTCCGGGTTCGAAATGTAACCGGGCGTTTCCCCTACGCTATGACCACCGAAACACTATGAAACACTCAACCGCACCACGCTGTGGACGTGGGGTTGTTCGTGGTTTCAGAACCAACACAGTGGACGCGAGCAACTGAGGACAAGCCCTCGGCCTATTAGTACCGGTCACCTCCACACCTCACGGTGCTTCCAGATCCGGCCTATCAACCCAGTCGTCTACTGGGAGCCTTAACCCCTCAAGGGGGTGGGAGTCCTCATCTCGAAGCAGGCTTCCCGCTTAGATGCTTTCAGCGGTTATCCCTCCCGAACGTAGCCAACCAGCCATGCCCTTGGCAGAACAACTGGCACACCAGAGGTTCGTCCGTCCCGGTCCTCTCGTACTAGGGACAGCCCTTCTCAAGACTCCTACGCGCACAGCGGATAGGGACCGAACTGTCTCACGACGTTCTAAACCCAGCTCGCGTACCGCTTTAATGGGCGAACAGCCCAACCCTTGGGACCGACTCCAGCCCCAGGATGCGACGAGCCGACATCGAGGTGCCAAACCATCCCGTCGATATGGACTCTTGGGGAAGATCAGCCTGTTATCCCCGGGGTACCTTTTATCCGTTGAGCGACGGCGCTTCCACAAGCCACCGCCGGATCACTAGTCCCGACTTTCGTCCCTGCTCGACCCGTCGGTCTCACAGTCAAGCTCCCTTGTGCACTTACACTCAACACCTGATTGCCAACCAGGCTGAGGGAACCTTTGGGCGCCTCCGTTACTCTTTAGGAGGCAACCGCCCCAGTTAAACTACCCATCAGACACTGTCCCTGATCCGGATCACGGACCCAGGTTAGACATCCAGCACGACCAGACTGGTATTTCAACGACGACTCCACCCACACTGGCGTGCGAGTTTCAAAGTCTCCCAGCTATCCTACACAAGCCGAACCGAACACCAATATCAAACTGTAGTAAAGGTCCCGGGGTCTTTCCGTCCTGCTGCGCGAAACGAGCATCTTTACTCGTAGTGCAATTTCACCGGGCCTATGGTTGAGACAGTCGAGAAGTCGTTACGCCATTCGTGCAGGTCGGAACTTACCCGACAAGGAATTTCGCTACCTTAGGATGGTTATAGTTACCACCGCCGTTTACTGGCGCTTAAGTTCTCAGCTTCGCCACACCGAAATGTGACTAACCGGTCCCCTTAACGTTCCAGCACCGGGCAGGCGTCAGTCCGTATACATCGCCTTACGGCTTCGCACGGACCTGTGTTTTTAGTAAACAGTCGCTTCTCGCTGGTCTCTGCGGCCACCCCCAGCTCACGGAGTAAATCCGGTCACCGGGTGTGGCCCCCCTTCTCCCGAAGTTACGGGGGCATTTTGCCGAGTTCCTTAACCATAGTTCACCCGAACGCCTCGGTATTCTCTACCTGACCACCTGAGTCGGTTTAGGGTACGGGCCGCCATGAAACTCGCTAGAGGCTTTTCTCGACAGCATAGGATCATCCACTTCACCACAATCGGCTCGGCATCAGGTCTCAGCCTTATGTGCGACGGATTTACCTACCGCACGGCCTACACCCTTACCCCGGGACAACCACCGCCCGGGATGGACTACCTTCCTGCGTCACCCCATCACTCACCTACTGCAAGTCTGGTTCGTCGGCTCCACCACTCCCCTCAACTCCGAAGAGATCAGGGCGGCTTCACGGACTTAGCATCGCCTGGTTCGATGTTTGACGCTTCACAGCGGGTACCGGAATATCAACCGGTTATCCATCGACTACGCCTGTCGGCCTCGCCTTAGGTCCCGACTTACCCTGGGCAGATCAGCTTGACCCAGGAACCCTTAGTCAATCGGCGCAAACGTTTCTCACGTTTGTATCGCTACTCATGCCTGCATTCTCACTCGTGAACCGTCCACAACTCGCTTCCGCGGCTGCTTCACCCGGCACACGACGCTCCCCTACCCATCACAGCCGGCGTTGGCCGTATTGCTGCAATGACACGACTTCGGCGGTACGCTTGAGCCCCGCTACATTGTCGGCGCGGAATCACTAGACCAGTGAGCTATTACGCACTCTTTCAAGGGTGGCTGCTTCTAAGCCAACCTCCTGGTTGTCTGTGCGACTCCACATCCTTTCCCACTTAGCGTACGCTTAGGGGCCTTAGTCGATGCTCTGGGCTGTTTCCCTCTCGACCATGGAGCTTATCCCCCACAGTCTCACTGCCGCGCTCTCACTTACCGGCATTCGGAGTTTGGCTAAGGTCAGTAACCCGGTAGGGCCCATCGCCTATCCAGTGCTCTACCTCCGGCAAGAAACACACGACGCTGCACCTAAATGCATTTCGGGGAGAACCAGCTATCACGGAGTTTGATTGGCCTTTCACCCCTAACCACAGGTCATCCCCCAGGTTTTCAACCCTGGTGGGTTCGGTCCTCCACGACCTCTTACAGCCGCTTCAACCTGCCCATGGCTAGATCACTCCGCTTCGGGTCTTGAGCGTGCTACTGAATCGCCCTGTTCGGACTCGCTTTCGCTACGGCTTCCCCACCCGGGTTAACCTCGCAACACACCGCAAACTCGCAGGCTCATTCTTCAAAAGGCACGCAGTCACGAGACACCAAGCAAGCTTGATGTCCGACGCTCCCACGGCTTGTAGGCACACGGTTTCAGGTACTATTTCACTCCGCTCCCGCGGTACTTTTCACCATTCCCTCACGGTACTATCCGCTATCGGTCACCAGGGAATATTTAGGCTTAGCGGGTGGTCCCGCCAGATTCACACGGGATTTCTCGGGCCCCGTGCTACTTGGGTGTCTCTCAAACGAGCCGCTAATGTTTCGACTACGGGGGTCTTACCCTCTACGCCGGACCTTTCGCATGTCCTTCGCCTACATCAACGGTTTCTGACTCGTCCTGTTGCCGGCAGACAACAGAAGAGAGATCCCACAACCCCGCACACGCAACCCCTGCCGGGTCTCACACGTATACGGTTTGGCCTCATCCGGTTTCGCTCGCCACTACTCCCGGAATCACGGTTGTTTTCTCTTCCTGCGGGTACTGAGATGTTTCACTTCCCCGCGTTCCCTCCACACTGCCTATGTGTTCAGCAGCGGGTGACAGCCCATGACGACTGCCGGGTTTCCCCATTCGGACACCCCCGGATCAAAGCCTGGTTGACGACTCCCCGGGGCCTATCGTGGCCTCCCACGTCCTTCATCGGTTCCTGGTGCCAAGGCATCCACCGTGCGCCCTTAAAAACTTGGCCACAGATGCTCGCGTCCACTGTGCAGTTCTCAAACAACGACCAACCACCCATCACCCCGGAAAAAACTCCCGAGTGCACTGGGGCCGGCAACTGAAGGAAACTCATTCCCTCAGACACCCAACAGCGTGCCCGACACGTTCAGTCAAGATCCTGCGTTCCACGCCGAAGCAGTACTAGCAGTCCTCATCCTGATCGTGCCGAGTAGTCAACGTTCCACCCATGAGCAACCAGTGCGAGACGTTCGCTCACATCCTGGCCTCTGACCAGCCCGAAGGCCGGTAAGAAATGCTCCTTAGAAAGGAGGTGATCCAGCCGCACCTTCCGGTACGGCTACCTTGTTACGACTTCGTCCCAATCGCCAGTCCCACCTTCGACAGCTCCCTCCCACAAGGGGTTGGGCCACCGGCTTCGGGTGTTACCGACTTTCGTGACGTGACGGGCGGTGTGTACAAGGCCCGGGAACGTATTCACCGCAGCAATGCTGATCTGCGATTACTAGCGACTCCGACTTCATGGGGTCGAGTTGCAGACCCCAATCCGAACTGAGACCGGCTTTTTGAGATTCGCTCCACCTTGCGGTATCGCAGCTCATTGTACCGGCCATTGTAGCACGTGTGCAGCCCAAGACATAAGGGGCATGATGACTTGACGTCGTCCCCACCTTCCTCCGAGTTGACCCCGGCGGTCTCCCGTGAGTCCCCAACACCCCGAAGGGCTTGCTGGCAACACGGGACAAGGGTTGCGCTCGTTGCGGGACTTAACCCAACATCTCACGACACGAGCTGACGACAGCCATGCACCACCTGTACACCGACCACAAGGGGGGCACCATCTCTGATGCTTTCCGGTGTATGTCAAGCCTTGGTAAGGTTCTTCGCGTTGCGTCGAATTAAGCCACATGCTCCGCCGCTTGTGCGGGCCCCCGTCAATTCCTTTGAGTTTTAGCCTTGCGGCCGTACTCCCCAGGCGGGGCACTTAATGCGTTAGCTGCGGCACGGACAACGTGGAATGTTGCCCACACCTAGTGCCCACCGTTTACGGCGTGGACTACCAGGGTATCTAATCCTGTTCGCTCCCCACGCTTTCGCTCCTCAGCGTCAGTATCGGCCCAGAGATCCGCCTTCGCCACCGGTGTTCCTCCTGATATCTGCGCATTTCACCGCTACACCAGGAATTCCGATCTCCCCTACCGAACTCTAGCCTGCCCGTATCGACTGCAGACCCGGGGTTAAGCCCCGGGCTTTCACAACCGACGTGACAAGCCGCCTACGAGCTCTTTACGCCCAATAATTCCGGACAACGCTTGCGCCCTACGTATTACCGCGGCTGCTGGCACGTAGTTAGCCGGCGCTTCTTCTGCAGGTACCGTCACTTTCGCTTCTTCCCTGCTGAAAGAGGTTTACAACCCGAAGGCCGTCATCCCTCACGCGGCGTCGCTGCATCAGGCTTTCGCCCATTGTGCAATATTCCCCACTGCTGCCTCCCGTAGGAGTCTGGGCCGTGTCTCAGTCCCAGTGTGGCCGGTCGCCCTCTCAGGCCGGCTACCCGTCGTCGCCTTGGTGAGCCATTACCTCACCAACAAGCTGATAGGCCGCGGGCTCATCCTTCACCGCCGGAGCTTTCGACCCGCCAAGATGCCTTGGCAGGTCAGTATCCGGTATTAGACCCCGTTTCCAGGGCTTGTCCCAGAGTGAAGGGCAGATTGCCCACGTGTTACTCACCCGTTCGCCACTAATCCCCACCCGAAGGTGGTTCATCGTTCGACTTGCATGTGTTAAGCACGCCGCCAGCGTTCGTCCTGAGCCAGGATCAAACTCTCCGTGAATGTTTACCCGTGATCGGGTGACACCACGAGAGCGGAACAGTCGGAGGAATGATCCGACCGTTCACAGCGTCCTCGCTGTGTGTTACTTCAAAGGAACCTCGCCCTCCCGAACGGGAGAGACGGGGTATCAACATATCTGGCGTTGACTTTTGGCACGCTGTTGAGTTCTCAAGGAACGGTCGCTTCCTTTGTACTCACCCTCTCGGGCTTTCCTCCGGGCGCTTCCCTTCGGTCTTGCGTTTCCGACTCTATCAGATCTTTCCGATCCGATTTCCTCGGTGCTTTCCAGGTTCCCGCTTTCGCGTTTCCCTTTCCGGCGAGTCCGACTTTATCAGAGATTCTGAGTCGGGATTTCCACCCTCCGGGGCGGCTCCGAACCACGAAGTGATCGGGTGCCCGTCCGAGCGGAGATGTAAACGTACTGGAGCGGGGCGCCCCGATGCAAATCGGGGCGCCCCGCTCCAGGTTGGCGCTGTCGGTGGTCCGACGGCCCGTCAGACCTCCACGACAACAGGCAGGATCATCGGCCGGCGCCGGTAGGTGTCCGAGACCCACTTGCCGAGGGTCCTGCGGATCAGTTGCTGCATCTGGTGCGGCTCGACGACACCGTCCTGGGCCGAGCGCTCCAGCGCTTCGGTGACCTTGGGGAGCACCGCGGCGAAGGCCGAGTCCTCGATGCCCGACCCGCGGGCCTGGACGTGCGGCCCACCGGTGATCTTGCCGGTGGAGGAGTCCATCACCACGAAGACCGAGATGATGCCCTCGTCGCCGAGGATCTTGCGGTCCTTGAGGGCCGGTTCGCCGACGTCGCCGACCGAGAGCCCGTCGACGTAGACGTACCCCGCCTGGACCTTGCCGGTGATCTTCGCCTTGCCCTCGACCAGGTCGACGACCACGCCGTCCTCGGCGATGACGATGCGGTCGTGCGGGACGCCGGTCAGGGCGCCCAGCTCGGCGTTGGCGCGCAGGTGGCGCCATTCGCCGTGGACCGGCATCAGGTTCTTCGGGCGGCAGATGTTGTAGAAGTACAGCAGCTCGCCGGCCGAGGCGTGGCCCGAGACGTGGACCTTGGCGTTGCCCTTGTGGACGACGTTGGCGCCCCAGCGGGTCAGGCCGTTGATCACCCGGTAGACCGCGTTCTCGTTGCCCGGGATGAGGGACGAGGCCAGGATCACCGTGTCGCCGTTGACGATGCGGATCTGGTGGTCGCGGTTGGCCATGCGGGACAGGGCGGCCATCGGTTCGCCCTGGGAGCCCGTACAGACCAGGACGACCTCGCTGTCGGGCAGGTCGTCGAGCGTCTTGACGTCGACCACCAGGCCCGGCGGGACCTTCAGGTAGCCGAGGTCTCTGGCGATGCCCATGTTGCGGACCATGGAGCGGCCGACGAAGGCGACCCGGCGGCCGTACTCGTGCGCGGCGTCCAGGATCTGCTGGATGCGGTGGACGTGGCTGGCGAAGCTCGCCACGATGATGCGCTTGCGGGCGCTGGCGAAGACCTGGCGCAGGACGTTCGAGATGTCCCGCTCGGGCGGGACGAAGCCCGGCACCTCGGCGTTGGTCGAGTCGGCGAGGAGCAGGTCGATGCCCTCCTCGCTGAGCCGCGCGAAGGCGTGCAGGTCGGTGAGGCGGCCGTCCAGCGGAAGCTGGTCCATTTTGAAGTCGCCGGTGTGGACGACCATGCCCGCCGGAGTGCGGATGGCGACGGCCAGCGCGTCCGGGATGGAGTGGTTGACCGCGACGAACTCGCAGTCGAAGGGACCGACGCGTTCCCGGTGCCCCTCCGCCACCTCGAGGGTGTACGGCCGGATGCGGTGCTCCTGGAGCTTGGCCTCGATGAGCGCGAGGGTCAGCTTGGAGCCGATCAGCGGGATGTCCGGCTTCTCCCGGAGGAGGAAGGGGACGCCGCCGATGTGGTCCTCGTGGCCGTGGGTCAGGACGATGCCCTCGATGTCGTCGAGGCGGTCCCGGATGGACGTGAAGTCCGGCAGGATCAGGTCGATGCCGGGCTGCTCCTCCTCGGGGAAGAGCACGCCGCAGTCGACGATCAGCAGACGGCCGCCGTATTCGAAGACCGTCATGTTGCGGCCGATTTCGCCGAGGCCGCCCAGGGGGGTGACCCGCAGGCCACCCTTGGGAAGCGCCGGGGGCCGGCCCAGTTCAGGATGCGGATGACTCAAAAGACTCTCCTCACCACACGCGCCACGTACCGGTGGGCACGTGGCGCGCATGACGTTCGTGCAGAAGCAGTTGTCGTATGGGGTTGCGGGCACCGGTGGCCCGCCTATTCAGTTGTGAAGTCCGTGCGGTCGTGCGGTGGTGCGAAGTCTGATGTCAGAGCTGTACCCCGCCGGCGGCAAGATCGATCTTGAGCTGCTCGGTTTCCTCGGGCGTGAGGCCGACCATGGGGGCGCGCAGCGGTCCCGCGGGCAGCCCCTGGAGGGCGAGCGCGCCCTTGGTGGTCATGACGCCCTGGGTGCGGAACATGCCGGTGAAGACGGGGAGCAGCTTCTGGTGGATCTCCAGTGCCTTCTGTACGTCACCGGCGACGTGCGCGTCCACCATGGCGCGCAGTTCCGGGGTGACGACGTGGCCGACGACGGAGACGAAGCCGACCGCGCCCACGGCGAGCAGCGGCAGGTTCAGCATGTCGTCGCCGGAGTACCAGGCGAGGCCGGAGTGCGCGATGGCCCAGCTGGCGCGGCCGAGGTCGCCCTTGGCGTCCTTGTTGGCGACGATGCGCGGGTGCTCCGCGAGACGGACCAGGGTCTCGGTGTTGATCGGGACGCCGCTGCGGCCGGGGATGTCGTAGAGCATGACGGGCAGCTCCGCGGCGTCGGCGATGGCCGTGAAGTGCTGGTACAGGCCCTCCTGCGGGGGCTTGTTGTAGTACGGCGTGACGAGCAGCAGGCCGTGGGCGCCGACGCGCTCGGCGGCGCGGGCCAGCTCGATGCTGTGCTGGGTGTTGTTCGTGCCCACTCCGGCGACGACGTGTGCCCGGTCGCCGACGGCCTCCAGTACGGCTCGTACGAGGTCCGCTTTCTCCGCGTCGCTGGTGGTGGGGGACTCGCCGGTGGTGCCGTTGATGATCAGGCCGTCGTTGCCTGCGTCCACCAGGTGGGCGGCGAGCCGCTGGGCGCCGTCGAGGTCGAGTGCGCCGTCCGCCGTGAAGGGCGTGACCATGGCGGTGAGGACCCGCCCGAAGGGGGTCTGCGGAGTGGAGGTCGGAGCCATGGGTTACACGCTACTCGTTGCTCAGGGCGGGGTCTGCCCTCGGGGGAGGCGGCAGGTCGGAACGGAAGTGGAGCCCGGCACTGCCTGCTCGGGGGTTCAAGCAGTGCCGGGTCCCTTTGATCAGGCTAGATGAACTTCTCCAAACGCCGCAATCCGGACACTTCGCATGGTTGATGCGTACATCTGTGCCCGGCCGGGCCGGCCATGAGGCCGGACGCCCTACGGCGCCACGCGGCCGTTGGTGTTGAAGGCTGCGTGGGTGAGCGGCATGAGGCGGGCCCACTCCGCCTCCATCTTCTCGCCGACCATCTCGATCTCCCGCTGCGGGAACGAGGGCACCTTCGCCAGCTCGTGCTGAGTGCGCAGGCCCAGGAAGTGCATCAGCGAGCGGGCGTTGCAGGTGGCGTACATCGACGAGTACAGGCCGACGGGGAGCACCGCGCGGGCCACCTCGCGGGCCACGCCGGCGGCGAGCATCCTCTGGTACGTCGCGTAGGCCTGGCGGTAGGAGTCCTCCATCGCGCCGCCGACCAGCTCGTGCTGCTCCGGGGTGCCCTCGACGAAGACGTACTTGCCGGGGCGGCCCTGCTGGACCAGCTTGCGGGAGGCGTCCGGCACGTAGAAGACGGGCTGGAGCTCCCGGTAGCGGCCCGACTCCTCGTTGTAGGACCAGCCGACGCGGTGCCGCATGAATTCGCGGAAGACGAAGATCGGGGCGCTGACGAAGAAGGTCATCGAGTTGTGCTCGAACGGGCTGCCGTGCCGGTCCCGCATGAGGTAGTTGATCAGGCCCTTGGAACGCTCGGGGTCCTTCTTGAGCTCGTCCAGGGACTGCTCCCCGGCGGTCGAGACGCGGGCCGCGAACAGGACGTCGGAGTCGGTCGCGGCGCTCTTGACCAGCTCCACGGTGATGTCGCTGCGGAGGTCGATCTTGAAATCGTCGGCGGGGGTGTCGGTCACGGGTGGAGGGCCTTCCCATCTCGTCGCTTGGCGCCCATCACGTCGCCTGGCGAGGCCACTCTACGGGCCGCCAAGTGGCGCCGAATCGGGCGTTCGATGCCGTGCCGCAATGAAGTCGGTGAAACAGGGCACCTGGAGGGGCGTTCGTTCGTCTGTATGAGTAACAGCACTTCATTCCAGTCCCCGAAGGGAGACGCAGTCCCTATGATCCGCCGGCGTGAACCCGTGCCGTTCGCCTTCGTCGCCGAGGCCGACAGGTTC
This sequence comes from Streptomyces coelicoflavus, assembly GCF_045041415.1. Lineage (NCBI taxonomy): Bacteria > Bacillati > Actinomycetota > Actinomycetes > Kitasatosporales > Streptomycetaceae > Streptomyces > Streptomyces coelicoflavus. The sequence continues at coordinate 2,213,879 of NZ_CP108218.1, forward strand.
CGCAGCAATGTCACACCCCCGCCGCCCGAGCGGGCGTCCTTCGGCCAGCTGGCCGGACGCTGGCTCCTCGGCGTCACCGTCGTCGCCGGTCTGGTGGGTTCCCTGGTGATCGGGATGCCCGCCCTGTCGGCCGACCAGCCCTCCCCGCACAAGCAGCCGTCACAGGCGTCCGAGGGACGCTAGGAGCGCACAGGACGGCCGGTCGGACTCCGTCCGGACCCCCGAGGGTGGTGACGGCAGACACAGGTCGGTAGCCTCACCGGGCACAACACTTGCCATGGAACGAGTGAGGACCAGCCGTGCCCCTGCCCTTCCTGACGGCCGACCGCGCCTTTGACACGGCCGACGTCGCGCTGCCGTACGACGACCGCGACCTCTGGCGCCGGCCCTACCGGCCGGGGCCGTGGCGCGTGGGGACGGCGGCGGTGATGCTGCTGCTCGCCTCGTTCGTCCTGTTCGCGGCGGTCATCATCGCGGCGACCGGCGGGGTGTCCTCCGCCGGGGTGGTCTTCGGCGTCGCGGTCGTCGTCATCCTCTGCGCCCTGCGGATCCTGCGCATGGGCGCGTGGGTGAGCGCGCACGGGGTGCGTCAGGTGGGCTTCCTCACCACGCGCACGGTGGCCTGGCAGCAGGTGGCCAGTGTGCGCACGGTGCAGCAGCCGGTGCGCTGGCTCGGACTGCCGCGCACGGTGCAGGGGCAGGCGCTGCTGCTCGTCCGCAACGGCCGGTCCGCCGAGCCCATGGCCCCGCTGCTGACCACGCACAACTCCGACTTCCTCGCGCGCGACGGTGCCTTCAACCGGGCGGCCGACGCGGTGGAGGCATGGGCCGCCGAGTACCGACGGGACTGACGCGCCCGACAAGCCGAGACGCCGGGGCCCGGACCGCAGCTGTGCGGTCCGGGCCCCGGCGTCCGGCGTGCGGTCCGCTCAGGCGGCCTCGACCTGCTTGCCGTCGTGCAGGGCGATCGCCCGCTGCATCGCCTTACGGGCGCGCGGGGTGTCGCGGGCGTCGTGGTAGGCGACGGCGAGGCGGAACCAGCTGCGCCAGTCGCCGGGGGCGTCCTCGGTCTCGGCCCTGCGCAGGGCGAAGACCGCGTCGGCCGACTCCCGGTCGACCCGGCCGCTGGGGGTGCGCTTCAGCTCGTCGACGGGCAGTCCGCCCTCGGCGTCCAGTTCGGCGGCGAGCTGGTTGGCCCTGCGGACGAACTGGGTGTTCTTCCACAGGAACCACAGGCCGATCACCGGCAGGATCAGCACCGCGACGCCGAAGGTGACGGTGAGCAGGGTGCCGGTCTTGATGAGCAGCACGCCGCGGCTGCCGACCAGGAGGAAGTAGAAGACCAGGACGGCGGCCGTGACGAGGTAGGTGATCTTCGCGCGCATCAGGGTGAGGGCCTCAGTTCAGGTCCAGGAAGTGTTCCAGGCCGAAGGTGAGGCCCGGGGTGGTGACCACCCGGCGGGCGCCCAGCAGGATGCCCGGCATGAAGCTGCTGTGGTGCAGGGAGTCGTGCCGGACGGTGAGGGTCTCGCCCTCGCCGCCCAGCAGGACCTCCTGGTGGGCGAGCAGTCCGCGCAGCCGGATCGCGTGCACCGGGACCCCGTCCACGTCCGCGCCGCGGGCGCCGTCCAGGGCGGTGGCAGTGGCGTCGGGCGCCGGTGCGGAGCCTGCCTTCTGCCGGGCCGCCGCGATCAGCTGGGCGGTGCGGGTGGCGGTGCCGCTGGGGGCGTCCACCTTGTTCGGGTGGTGCAGTTCGACGACCTCGACGGACTCGAAGTACGGGGCGGCGATCTGCGCGAACCTCATGGTCAGCACGGCGCCGATGGAGAAGTTCGGCGCGATGAGCACGCCGGTGCCCGGGGAGGCGTCGAGCCACGCGTTGAGCTGCGCGAGGCGCTCGTCGGTCCAGCCGGTGGTGCCGACGACGGCGTGGATGCCGTGGCGCAGGCAGTAGTCGAGGTTGTCCATCACCGAGGCGGGGGTGGTCAGCTCGACGGCGACCTGGGCGCCGGACTCGGCCAGCGCCTCCAGGCCGTCGCCCCGGCCGAGGGCGGCGACCAGCTCCATGTCCTCGGCGGCCTCGACCGCCCGGACCGCCTCGGAACCGATCCGGCCCTTGGCACCGAGGACGGCCACGCGCAGCTTGCTCATGTCACATGCTTCCTTCTCGAACTTTTCGCAACGGGACCGTCAGGCGACGGCGTCGTGCAGCCGGGCCGCCTGCTTGTCCTTGAGCGGGCCGATGACCGACAGGGACGGCCGGCGGCCCAGGACGTCGCGGGCGACGGCACGGACGTCGTCCGGCGTGACCGAGGCTATCCGGGCCAGCATGTCGTCGACCGACATCTGCTCGCCCCAGCACAGCTCGCTCTTGCCGATACGGTTCATCAGCGCGCCCGTGTCCTCGAGGCCGAGGACCGTGGAGCCCTGGAGCTGGCCGACGGCGCGGCCGATCTCGTCGTCCGTGAGGCCGTGCTCGGCGACGTGGTCCAGCTCGTCGCGGCAGATCTTGAGCACGTCGTGTACCTGGGAGGGTCGGCAGCCCGCGTACACGCCGAACAGGCCGCAGTCGGCGAACCCGGACGTGTACGAGTACACGCTGTAGGCCAGCCCGCGCTTCTCCCGGACCTCCTGGAACAGGCGCGAGGACATGCCGCCGCCGAGGGCGGTGTTGAGTACGCCCATCGCCCAGCGGCGCTCGTCGGTGCGGGCCAGGCCCGGCATGCCGAGGATGACGTGGGCCTGCTCGGTCTTGCGGCCGATCAGCTCGACGCGGCCGGCGGCACGGACGGTGCGCCGTCCCTCGCGCGGGGCGAGCGGTTCGGCCCCCGGGTTCCTGAGGGCGCCGGCCTTCTCGAAGGCGGCGCGGACCTGGCGTACGACCTTGTTGTGGTCGACGTTGCCGGCCGCGGCGACCACGAGGTGGGTGGGGTCGTAGTGCTTCTTGTAGAAGCGGCGGATGCGGTCGGCGGTGAGGGCGTTGACCGTGTCGACGGTGCCGAGGACGGGGCGGCCCAGCGCGTTGTCGCCGAACATGGTGTGGGCGAACAGGTCGTGCACGCAGTCGCCGGGGTCGTCCTCGGTCATCGCGATCTCCTCGAGGATCGCGCCGCGCTCGACGTCGACGTCCTCCTCCTGGATCAGCGAGCCGGTCAGCATGTCGCAGACGACGTCGATGGCGAGCGGCAGGTCGGTGTCGAGCACGCGCGCGTAGTAGCACGTGTACTCCTTCGCCGTGAACGCGTTCATCTCGCCGCCGACCGCGTCGATGGCGGCGGAGATGTCCAGGGCGCTGCGCTTGCGGGTGCCCTTGAAGAGCAGGTGCTCCAGGTAGTGGGTGGCGCCGTTCAGGGCCGGGGTCTCGTCGCGGGAGCCGACGTGCGCCCAGATGCCGAAGGTCGCCGAGCGGACCGAGGGGAGCGTCTCGGTGACGATGCGCAGGCCGCCGGGGAGGGTGGTCTTGCGGACCGTGCCGATGCCGTTCTCTCCCTTGATCAGGGTTTGGGTACGGGCGACGGCCCGCGCCTCCGAGGAGGTGCGGGCCGTCGCCTTGGCGCTACGGGACGTCACTTGTCGGCGTCGTCCTTCTTGTCGTCGCTGCCTTCCTCGCCCTCGATCACGGGGATCAGGGAGAGCTTGCCGCGGGAGTCGATCTCGGCGATCTCGACCTGGACCTTCTGGCCCACACCGAGGACGTCCTCGACGTTCTCCACGCGCTTGCCGCCGGCCAGCTTGCGGATCTGCGAGATGTGCAGCAGACCGTCCTTGCCGGGCAGCAGGGAGACGAACGCACCGAAGGTGGTCGTCTTGACGACCGTGCCCAGGTAGCGCTCGCCGACCTCGGGCATGGTCGGGTTGGCGATGCCGTTGATCGTGGCGCGGGCGGCCTCGGCCTGCGAACCCTGGGCGGCACCGATGTAGATGGTGCCGTCGTCCTCGATCGTGATGTCGGCGCCCGTGTCCTCCTGGATCTGGTTGATCATCTTGCCCTTGGGGCCGATGACCTCACCGATCTTGTCGACGGGGATCTTCACGGTGATGATCCGCGGCGCGTTCGGGGACATCTCGTCCGGCGTGTCGATCGCTTCCATCATCACGTCGAGGATGTGGAGGCGGGCGTCACGGGCCTGCTTGAGCGCGGCGGCCAGGACGGAGGCGGGGATGCCGTCCAGCTTGGTGTCGAGCTGGAGGGCGGTCACGAACTCCTTGGTGCCGGCGACCTTGAAGTCCATGTCGCCGAAGGCGTCCTCCGCACCGAGGATGTCGGTGAGGGCGACGTAGTGCGTCTCGCCGTTGCTCTCCTGGGAGATCAGGCCCATGGCGATGCCGGCGACGGGGGCCTTGAGCGGCACACCGGCGTTCAGCAGCGACATGGTGGAGGCGCAGACCGAGCCCATGGACGTCGAGCCGTTGGAGCCGAGGGCCTCGGACACCTGGCGGATCGCGTAGGGGAACTCCTCGCGCGTCGGCAGCACCGGCACGATGGCGCGCTCGGCGAGGGCGCCGTGGCCGATCTCGCGGCGCTTCGGGGAGCCGACGCGGCCGGTCTCGCCGACGGAGTAGGGCGGGAAGTTGTAGTTGTGCATGTAACGCTTGCGGGTCACCGGGGAGAGGGTGTCCAGCTGCTGCTCCATGCGGAGCATGTTCAGGGTGGTGACGCCCAGGATCTGGGTCTCACCGCGCTCGAACAGCGCCGAGCCGTGCACGCGCGGGATGGCCTCGACCTCGGCGGCCAGGGTGCGGATGTCGGTGACACCGCGGCCGTCGATGCGCTTCTTCTCCTTGATGACGCGCTCGCGGACCAGGGACTTGGTCAGCGCGCGGTACGCGGCGGAGATCTCCTTCTCGCGGCCCTCGAACTCCGGCAGGAGCTTCTCGGCGGCGATGCCCTTGACGCGGTCCAGCTCGGCCTCGCGGTCCTGCTTGCCGGCGATGGTGAGCGCCTGGGCCAGCTCGGGGCGGACGGCGCCGGTCAGCGCCTCCAGGACGTCGTCCTGGTAGTCGAGGAAGATCGGGAACTCGCCGGTCGGCTTGGCGGCCTTGGCGGCGAGGTCGGCCTGGGCGCGGCAGAGCACCTTGATGAAGGGCTTCGCGGCCTCGAGACCGGCGGCGACGACCTCCTCGGTGGGCGCCTCGGCGCCGCCCTCGACCAGCTTGACGGTCTTCTCGGTGGCCTCGGCCTCGACCATCATGATCGCGACGTCGCCGTCCTCCAGGGCGCGGCCCGCGACGACCATGTCGAAGACGGCGTCCTCGAGCTCGGTGTGCGTCGGGAAGGCCACCCACTGGCCGCGGATCAGCGCGACGCGGACGCCGCCGATCGGGCCGGAGAAGGGCAGGCCGGCCAGCTGCGTGGACGCGGAGGCGGCGTTGATCGCCACGACGTCGTACAGGTGGTCGGGGTTGAGGGCCATGATCGTCGCGACGACCTGGATCTCGTTGCGCAGGCCCTTCTTGAAGGACGGGCGCAGCGGGCGGTCGATCAGGCGGCAGGTGAGGATCGCGTCCTCGGAGGGCCGGCCCTCACGGCGGAAGAAGCTGCCGGGGATCTTGCCGGCGGCGTACATCCGCTCCTCGACGTCCACCGTGAGCGGGAAGAAGTCGAGCTGGTCCTTCGGGTTCTTCGAGGCGCTGGTGGCCGACAGCACCATGGTGTCGTCGTCCAGGTACGCCACGGCGGAACCGGCGGCCTGACGGGCCAGGCGGCCCGTCTCGAAGCGGATGGTGCGGGTGCCGAACGCGCCGTTGTCGATCACGGCTTCGGCGTAGTGGGTCTCGTTCTCCACTAGTGATTTCTCCGATACTTGTCGTCTTTTGTCCCGCCCCGCCCGTGTGGCGGAGGGAACGGTGCCGGAGAAGCGTTCCGTGCAATGCGGGCCGGTCTTCGATCGAAGCACCCGGGGATCTGCCCCCGGGGGCCACTACCGAGGACCGGCGGCGGCGTGAGGTCCGCTTCTCCTTGGTTCGTTCGTACTCGTTCGTACTCGTTCGTGCGCACTGACGCGTCGTGCTGGTGCGTCGCGCGTCCTGTGTTCTGTTACCACACTACAAAGAGGCGGCGACAGCGCGCACGTACAGCAAAGGGAGCGGCCCCCGAACGATGGGAACCGCTCCCTTCACGGCGTCCTAGCGGGCGCCCGCCGCACCGCGGCGGATGCCGAGGCGCTCGACCAGCGCACGGAAGCGCTGGATGTCCTTCTTGGCGAGGTACTGCAGCAGCCGGCGACGCTGGCCGACCAGGATGAGCAGACCACGACGGGAGTGGTGGTCGTGCTTGTGGGTCTTGAGGTGCTCGGTCAGGTCGGAGATCCGACGGGACAGCAGAGCGACCTGGACCTCGGGGGAGCCGGTGTCGCCCTCCTTGGTACCGAACTCGGTGATGATCTGCTTCTTCACTGCGGCGTCGAGCGACACGCGTACTCCTCTTGGTCTGTGACGGGCCACCGAGTGCCCCCGGTCTACGTCTCGGGGGATCTTCCACGACTCGGAAGGCGAGGGTCCGCCGGACGCGACCTCCGGGGCTCGGGGCTCCGGGGGCGCGTACACAAGCGGCCGTCACACAGGGTACCAGTCGGGAGACGCGCCACTTACCCGGCGCTTTCGATGCCCACCGCGACCTGGTCGGCTCCGCCGACCTCGCCCTCGTTGTACGGGCCCACGACGGTGCGCGCGCCGAAGAATACGCGCCCGTGCTCGTACACGATGTCGTTCTGCGCGGGGTCGTCGAGTGCGCTGACCTCCGCTCCCCCGGCGAACAGGAGCAGGAGGGTCTCCTCGCCGGAATCGGGGTCCAGGGCGACGATCGCGTCGGGGCGGCCCAGCCCCCGGCCCGGACGGTAGGCGATCAGCTGCTCCCCGCTCATCCTCAGTGGGTGCACCTCACCGCCGGCGGGCCCGTCGAACTTCCCGGCGGTCCGGCCGGTGGCCAGGTCGTAGGCGACGACGTGGTCCTCCTCCGACAGGTACAACCGTTCGCCGTCGACGACGATCGCGCCGCAACTCTCGACCACGGCGGTGAAGGTCCGGTCGCAGTCGAGGACCTGGTGGTCGCGGTTCAGGCGGATGGTGGCGCGGCGCTTGCCCCGCTCGTCGAGGGAGATCAGGTCGGTGACGACGACGTCGCCCGCAGCCACGGCGAGGACGGCCGGTGAGCTGGAGACCAGGTAGACGCCTTGGACACCCCGGGCGACCCGGTACGTCCACTCGGCGTCGCCCGTGCGCGGGTCGACCTTCTGGACGCGGTAGGCGGGATCGGCCGAGTCGCCACAGGAGAGGAGGGCGAGAAGGTCACGGCCACCGGCGAAGCCCTTGTCGGTGCACGCCGACGGATCGGTGTCCGCCCACAGCCTCTTTCCGCCGGTCAGCTCGTACGCCGCCGACCCCTGGCCCCAGGCGGTGACGACGGTGCCGTCCGTCATCGTCACGTTGACGGCCAGGGAGGAGCCCGCGCCGGCCAGCTTCGTGTCCCACATCTTCTTGCCGGTGTCGATGTCGAACACCGCGAGCCGGTCGCAGACGCGGGTGAGCGGGTCGGCGTCCGGCCCGCCGCCCGAGCCTTCGCCTTCCCCTTCGTCTTCACCGTCGCCGGCGTAGGCGATGGCGGTACGGCCGTCCACGCTGACGTGCCGGGTCACCGCGCAGAGCGGGCCGGGGAGGGTGAGGCGCCAGGCGATCTCCGACGCTTCGGAGCCGCCGAGCCGGAAGCCCTTGATCTCGTTGCCGAAGCTCTTGGCGAAGACCTTGTCCGTGGCCCAGGTGCCCATCGCCGAGACGTTCCGTCCGACGGTACGGAGGGTCTCCTCGTACGACACGGCCGCGGTGCCCTCCACGGACGGCGGCCGGGTCTCCACGGTCTCCCTGATGTCGTCCGGGGCCTGATGGGCGGCCACCGGACGTCCGTCGGGCGCGGAGTCCCCGTCGGCCCCTCCCGTACCGAATGCCCACAGCCCGGCCGCCAGGGCCACGAGCGTGACCGCCGCGACCGCACCGACGGCCGCCCTCCGGCGCCCGGAGCGCGGCGGTGGACCGGGACGGCTGTCCGGCGCGGGCGCGTTGTAGGGGGTGGGCGGGGGCCCGAAGCTCACAGTGGACGCCTTCCGTACAAGAGAGTCGATGTCTCGAGGAGTCGAGATGTCAAGAAGTCGACGGCATCATCACTCCCTGCCTGGTGAGACGTGCGCGAACCGCGAGGCATGAAGGTGGGCAGCAAGTAGGGTAGCCGCACAGTTCGTTGGCACAGCAGGGAGGACCGGAGCCACGATGGCCGATGCCGAGGACAAGGAACTCCGAGCACGCAAGGACCGGGAGCGGGACGAGCTCTACGCCCTCGACATCTCCGGCGTCGAATGGCACAGCGCGCCCGGCACCGAGGCCCATGAGGAGCGGGTCGAGATCGCCTACCTCCCGGAAGGCGCCGTCGCCATGCGGTCGTCCCTCGACCCGGACACCGTGCTGCGGTACACGGAGGCGGAGTGGCGGGCCTTCGTACTCGGCGCGCGGGACGGGGAGTTCGACCTGGAGCCGGCGCCCCAGGAGAGCGGGAACGGCGCCGAGTGACACTGTGGTCGGGCGGCAGGCCGATGCCGCCCGATCGTCGTACCGTCTCGCGGGGCGCCCCAGGGGGTGTCCGGCCGTTCTGGCCCCTTGCTCCTCGGCCCGCTCGTCCCTGACCCCGGGCCTGTCCCTCCGGTCCCCGCTGCGTGGCGCCGCGCGAGCCCCGTCCTCAGTCGCTCGTCATCGACCGTGCCGAGGCATAGACGTCGAAGACCGCGAGGGCCAGGGGAATCAAGGTCAGGAGAACGAAGACCTCGGCGATCTCCATGAAGCGCCCCCAGAAGGGCGTCACACCGCGCCGAGGAGTGATCAGACCGATCGCGGTGACCAGAGCCACGGCCACCCCCACCGCCGCGACCAGCCACACGCTGCGCATGTCGAGGGCCGCGGTGTCGCCCTTGAGAGCGTCGTGCCAGTACTCCGTCGGCGGGTTCATGGCCAGTCCCAGGCCGAGGGCGACCAGGCACATGAGGCCGGCGGCCAGCGTGGCGGCGACCTGAGTGGTGTAGCGGAACAACTGTGCCCGCATCGCCATCGCGATGCCCGTGGCGAGCGTCAGCAGTTGCGCCCACACGTTGCCCGTGAAGCCGAGGACGATCGACGCGCCCACGGAGACCAGCGAGCAGCCGCCGACCAGCCCCGCGAGAAGCTCGTGTCCGCGACGGGCCTGGGCCGCCACGCGTTCGGCGTCCACGGGCTCCGGCACACCGGCCTCGTCCGGCGCGTAGGAGCCGCGCGGTTGGTTGGGCGGTTCGTAGCCGAGGGGGAGCCTCGCGAAGCGCACGGACAGACCCGGCAGGAACGCCAGCGCGCACACCGAGAGAACCGCGCAGACCGCGGCTGTCTCCATCGGCTGCAGGTGCGTCAGCATCGCCACGAACGTCGCGAGCAGACCGATCGCGGAGGAGAAGACGAACGCGACGAAGGCGCTGTCGCCACTCGGTGACACCAGGGTGAGCACGACGGAGGCGACCAGGACCGCCGCGCACGCCAGGAGGAACTGGAGCCTCCCGATGCCATGCCCCTCGGCGAGCGGAACCAGTCCGGAACCCGCGACAGCCACGTTCGCGAGTCCACCCAGGCCGAGGGCCAGAGCGGAGCCCCGGTCCCGGTAGATGCGCGCTCGGACGCAGGAGAAGATGACGAGCAGGACTCCGGCAACGGCGGCGAGGATGCCCTGGAGACCGTGCATGTCATGGCGGACCTGGGAACTCCAGGCCACGAACGCCAGCAGCACCGGGAAGACTCCCGCCGCGGCCAGACACGCCGCGCGGGTGAGCGCACCGTCCCACAGCGTGCGGTCGTGGACGACGGCCGACGCGACCGCCTCCGACACGTCGTCGAACACGGCCGGGGGCAGCGAGTCGGCGAACGGACGCAGAGTGAGCAGCTCGCCGTCCAGGATGCGCTGCGCCGCGAAGGAGCGGGCGCTGTCGAGGACGGTGCCGTCACGGCGTACGAGGTGGTACCCGACGGGCGCGCCCTCGGCGGGGCTCTGCCGGGAGAACCGCAGGATCTCGGGGTAGAGGTCGGCGACCGGCACGTCGTCGGGCAGGGCCACGTCGATACGGCTGTCGGGGGCCACGATCGTGACTCGGCAGAAGCCGAGTCCCGAGCCCGCTGCGGCAGCGCTTCCGGCACCGGTGCGTGTTCCGCCCGTCGCGCCGGTCGGCGCGGAGGCCGTCATGCTCACCCGTTGTCCCCCTCATAGGTGATGTCGGCAAGGTGCGGCGCCGACGCCCCGCCTCTTGGCAACGATCCTGCTCGGTTGTTCCGTCGCCCCCTTCACCGCTGCGGGGCTCGGGGGCCGCTCGTACGCGGCGTTGCTCTCCCTGTGGGATTCCCTTCTCCCCGGGCAGGTTCGCAACTGCTCACGCGTCGCACAGGCACCCTACCGCCCACTGTTGTCCGTGTGTGTCAGTAGGATCGCTCTTCGCGATCGACGTGCACCGGTAGACGGACGGTGGACGGAACAGTTCGGGCCGGCAAGGGAATTGGTGCGGAGTGAGCCACATCGTCGTCAAGCGTCCGCCTCGGGCGCTGCCGAAGAACGTGCCCACGGAGGAGGTCCACCTGCAGTCGCCGCCGGAGCTGCCGCGCGGACAGCAGGAGGGCGCGTGGATGCAACTCCTGCCCATGCTCGGCATGGGGGGATCCGTGGTGTTCTTCTTCAACCCCTCGGCCCAGCCCATCATGAAGATCATGGGCATGGTGATGATCGCGTCCACGATCGCCATGGGCATCGCGATGCTGGTGCGTTACCGTCGCGGCAACCAGGGCCAGATGGCCGACACGCGCAGGGACTATCTCCGCTATCTGTCGCAGACCAGACGCACCGCCCACGAGACGGCGAAGGCCCAGCGTGACGCGCAGTACTACCTGCATCCTTCGCCGGACCAGCTGTGGGCGCTGGTCGCCGAGGGCAGCCGGCTCTGGGAGCGGCGCACGGGCGACGAGGACTTCGCCCAGGTGCGCGTGGGTCTCGGCCCGCAGGCCCTGGCCACTCCCCTGGTACCCCCGGAGACCGCTCCGGTGGACGAGCTGGAACCGCTGACCGCCGGTGCCATGCACCGCTTCCTCGCCACACACAGCACCCTCGAGCACCTCCCGATGGCGGTCTCTCTGCGGGCGTTCTACCACCTGACGATCAGCGGCGAGCCGGTCACCGTGCGCGGCACGGCGCGGGCCGTCACTGCTTCACTCGCCGCGCTGCACTCCCCCGAGGACCTGGTGATCGCGGTCGCCACGGGGCAGGAGGCGGCGGTGGAATGGGAGTGGGCCAAGTGGCTCCCGCACGCTCAGGCGGGGGGCGAGGCGGACGGCGCGGGCTCCCGGCGTCTGATGACGGCCGATCCGACCGCGCTGGAAGAGCTGCTCGGCGCGCGTCTCGAAGGCCGCCCCCGGTTCCATCCGCAGGGCCGACCGGTGCCCGACCAGCCTCACCTGGTCATCGTCCTCGACGGGGTCTCCCTGCCACCGACGTCGCTGCTGGCGAGCCCCGAGGGCCTGCAGGGGGTGACGGTCCTCGAGCTGGTCCCCGGCACCCTCACCACCGGACGCGGAGACCTCTCGGTCGTCGTACAGCCGGACGAACTCCGCCTGGAGGCCGTCCACGGAGCGGTCTACGAGGGCACCCCCGACGTGCTGTCCCAGGAGAGCGCGGAGGCCGTGGCGAGGCAGCTCGCGCCGTTGCGCGCGGGCACGGGCGGTGACGACGACGAGCCGTTGCTCGCCAACCTGGAGTTCACCGACCTCCTCAACCTCGGCGACGCCGCATCCGTCGATCCACGTCGGACCTGGCGGCCCCGCTCCCAGTCCGAACGGCTCAGGGTACCGATCGGCGTCGGCGAGGACGGCCGGCCCGTGATGCTCGACCTCAAGGAAGCGGCGCAGGAGGGCATGGGTCCGCACGGCCTGTGCGTGGGCGCGACCGGTTCCGGCAAGTCGGAGCTGCTGCGCACCCTGGTCCTCGGCCTGGCGGTGACCCACTCCTCCGAGACCCTCAACTTCGTACTCGCCGACTTCAAGGGCGGCGCGACCTTCGCCGGCATGGCGCAACTGCCGCACGTGGCAGCCGTGATCACCAACCTCGCCGACGACCTGACCCTGGTCGACCGGATGGGCGACTCCATCCGCGGCGAGCTCAACCGCCGCCAGGAGATGCTCCGGGACGCGGGCAACTACGCCAACATCCACGACTACGAGAAGGCCCGCGCGGCCGGCGCCGCGCTGCAGCCCATCCCCTCCCTCGTCCTCGTCATCGACGAGTTCAGCGAGCTGCTCACGGCGAAGCCGGACTTCATCGAGATGTTCGTCCAGATCGGCCGTATCGGCCGGTCCTTGGGTGTCCACCTGCTGCTCGCTTCGCAGCGCCTGGAGGAAGGCCGCCTGCGCGGCCTGGAGACCTACCTGTCGTACCGCATCGGTCTGCGCACCTTCTCCGCGGCGGAGTCCCGGTCCGCTCTCGGTGTCCCGGACGCCTACGAACTGCCGAACGTCCCCGGTTCCGGCTTCCTGAAGTTCGGTACGGACGAAATGGTGCGCTTCAAGGCCGCGTACGTCTCGGGCGTGTACCGCACGACTGCTCAGCAGGCGGCGGCACCCGGCGGTCCTCGACCGGTCGACCGGCGTCCCGTCCTGTTCACCGCCGCCGAGGTCCCGGTGCGGTACCTGGCGGTGCCGCCGCAGCGCGAGGAGACTCCGGACGAGACGGGCGACGCCCTCGCCGACACCGTGCTCGACGTCGTCGTCCGGCGCCTGGAGGCGCAGGGTCCGGCGGCCCACCAGGTGTGGCTGCCGCCGCTGGACAGCCCGCCCTCGCTCGACACGCTCCTGCCCGGTCTCGCCCAGGTGGCGGGGCGCGGGCTGACCCAGCCCGGGTACGAGGGCGCGGGGCAGCTCGTCGTGCCCGCCGGCATCGTCGACAAGCCGTACGAGCAGCGCCGGGACCCGCTCTGGTTGAACTTCGGCGGTGCGGCCGGTCACATGCAGATCCTGGGCGGCCCGCAGTCCGGCAAGTCGACGCTGCTGCGCGCGATCGTCGCGTCCTTCGCGCTCACGCACACTCCGCACGAAGTGCAGTTCTACGGACTGGACTTCGGTGGTGGCGGTCTGTCGGCGGTGGCCGGTCTGCCCCACGTCGGAGGCGTGGCCTCACGTCTCGACCCCGAGAAGGTACGACGTACGACGGCCGAGGTCTACGGCGTGCTGACCCGCCGCGAGGAGTACTTCCGCACGGCCGGCATCTCCTCGATCGCGGAGTTCCGCGCCCGCCGCGCGCGAGGGGACATCTCGGTGACCGACCAGCCGTGGGGCGACGTCTTCCTCGTCATCGACGGCTGGGGGAACTTCCGCACGGACTACGACGGCCTGGAGCCGCTGGTCCTGGACATCGCGGCACGCGGCCTCGGCTATGGCGTCCACGTGATCCTCACCGCGTCCCGCTCCATGGAGGTCCGCAGCAACCTCAAGGACCACCTGATGAACCGCCTCGAACTGCGGCTCGGGGACACCATGGACTCGGAGTTCGACCGCAAGGTCGCGGCGAACGTGCCGACGGGCGTACCCGGTCGCGGCCAGACGCCGCAGAAGCAGCACTTCATGGCGGCGGTCCCGCGCATCGACGGGCTCTCCTCCGACACGGACCTCGCCGAGGCCACACAGGCACTCGGAACCGAGGTCACGCGGCACTGGCAGCAGCCGGGCGCGCCCGCGGTACGGCTGCTGCCGCGCGAGTTCCCGGCGCACCAGCTCCCCCCGGGGGACCGGTTCCCGCGACGTGGGGTGTCCTTCGCACTCGACGAGGACAACCTGGAACCGGTGTTCGTCGACTTCGAGCAGGACCCGTTCTTCCTCATCTTCGGCGAGAGCGAGTCCGGCAAGTCGAACCTGCTGAAGCTCCTCATCCGGCGGCTCTCCGAGCGCTACGACGGCGACTCCTGCAAGCTGTTCGTCATCGACAACCGCCGTACGCTGCTGGGCGTCACCCCGCCGTCGCACCTGGCCGAGTACGTGCCCATGTCGAACCAGATGCAACATCACATGGACGCGCTGGCCGAGCTGATGCAGCGCCGCACGCCGACCGCCGACGTCACGCCGGAGCAGTTGCGCGACCGCAGTTGGTGGCAGGGGCCGACGGTGTACATCATCATCGACGACTTCGACCTGGTCGCCACGTCCAGCGGCAACCCGCTGGCCCACCTCACCGAGCTCCTGCCCTTCGCCCGCGACGTCGGCGTGCGCTTCATCATCGCCCGCTCGACCGCGGGCGCGGGCCGCGCCGGCTACGAGGCCTTCACGCAGCGCCTCAAGGAACTCGGCGCCCAGGGCGTCGTCCTCGGCGGCGACCCGGCCGAGGGCGACCTGCTGGGCGGGGTGCGGCCGCGTCCGATGCCGGCGGGCCGGGGCGTGTTCGTGTCGCGGCGGCGGGGGAAGCCGTTGGTTCAGGTGGGATTGATGGAGGGCGACGGCGAGCGGTGAGCCGGCTGCGGTCGGCTCGGGGAACCGCCTCAGGTTGAACTGCCCCGAACGCGACAGAGGGTGGGCGTCTCCCGCGCACGCCCACCCTCGTTGCCGCGGCGGCTCGGACCGCTACGGCTACGGTCTTACCGCTTCACCGCCACACTTACGTCTACTGCAGGTACTTGGACGCCGCCAGGTCGCCCTCCATGTACGTACCACCGGAGGTGCCGACGACATGTCCGATGCCCATGAGGGCCTCGTGAATGGCGGTGGTCTCCGTGCGCCAGGCCGTCAGCTTGACGTTGAAGGCGCCGTGGGCCTTGCCCTCCCAGTACTGCTGGCAGTCCTGCACCAGCTTGGTGAGATGCTGAATGTCCTCGTCGAGGAGCTTCGCCTCGTTGGCGAGGTTCGTCGCCGCGAAGTCGAGTCCGTCGTACGTTACCGCCAGACCGTCGGCGTTACGCCCCATCTCTGCCTACCTCGTTTCGTTCCGGAGATGCTCCGGCTGTAGCTGATGTCTGCATCCCGATTGGTGCCCAAACAGTGCTTCGGCGCCCTAGTGGCCGTTCCTCTCAGAACGAGCTGAGGGGCGACGACCGAAGCGAGGCAGCACCTTCGTAGACGTCGATCTTGTTCACGGCGGCAAGGACTTCGTCTTCCTTGCTGTCCTTGATCTTGCGCGTCGCGGTGATCCCGTCCACGACGTCCGCGAGGATGCGGCCCATGTTCTGCAGCGACATGTTGATCTCGAGCTGCTTCTTGTCGAACGCGGCACGGCCGACGCCCTGCCACTGACCACCAGTCTCGAGAGTGTCGATCACGCCCTGCAGATTGTGCACCCGCTTGCGGATGTTCTCGAACTTCTCGTAGATGTCCTTCTGCAGCTTGTCTACTGCTAGGTCTTCGAGCTTCTGGTCGGCCACGATCCGCCCCTGCCTTCCCTGTTCCTTCTTCGTTACGACACCGACGACGCCGGTGTCAGTTCGCGCGCCTCGCCCGCAGTACGGCGAAGGCACCGCCTCCGATCACGACCACGGCGGCGGCGGCGAGCGCGATCCACAGCGTGCTGCTGTCGCTCGACGCGTCTGCCGCCACGTCCTTCGCATCAGCCGATCCTGCAGCCGCCTGCTTGTCCTTGGGAGCCCCTTCCGCACCTTGTGACGTGGCTGTTGTCCCCGCGGACGGCTTGGCGGAGGCGGACGCCGGCGGAATCTCCGTGACCAGCTTCTCCCCCTCCTGCGTGTTCTCCTTCCGGAGCGGGTCGGAGTACGGCTCGCCGGGGTCGTAGTCCGGGTTCGCCAGCACCGACCGAGGCCGGATGGTTCCGTAGCCGGCGGTCGAGGTCGGCTTGTCCTTGGGCCACTTGCGACCGGCCGTGTCGATCAGGGAGCGGGTGACCTGGTTCGCCGTCCAGTCCGGGTGCGCGGACCAGATGAGGGCGGCTGCGGCGGAGGTGATGGCGGTGCTGAAACTGGTACCGTTGAGGTTGTGGCAGTACGCGTGGAAGTTCCCATTGCAATAGGCGGGCAGGCCTTCACCCGGCGCCACCAAGTCGACCTGGCCACCCGACTGACCGAAGTCCGAGATGCGACTGTTCTCGTCGATCGACGACACACCAATAACGTATTCGTACGCCGCTGGATATTCGATGTAGCCACTGTCCTGGCCACTGTTGCCGACGCTCGCGATCAGAATTTTTCCCTTGGATGCGGCATACCTTACCGCTGCTGCTTCTCCTGCCCCGTAGAACTCGTTTCCGACGGACATGCTGATGATGCGCACGTCGGTGTCCGCAGCGGCCCTGATCGCTTCCTGCAAAGTGGGTGCCAATTCATCATCCTTGGCGCTGGGCGAGTCTCCCAATGCCGCTTTGTACGGCACAATTTGCGCATCAGGCGCCAGGCCTTGGAGTCGCCCGTCCGCGCCGCTACCAGCGATCAACTCTGCCATGGTCGTCCCATGGCCAACATCATCGTCCGTGGCACCGTACGCAACTTGCTTCGGCACTTCGCCGGCGAGGACCCGGCCTCTGAGGGAAGGCGTGTCGGGGTTCACGCCAGTGTCGATCACGGCGACCTTGATACCCTCCCCCGTGCTGGTCTTCCACATCTTCTCGGCCTGCATCGGCCCCAGGTACCACTGCTCCGACTGCACGTCGGCCGCAGTGGCACCAGGAGCAAAGCTCACGCCGACGACGATCAGGGCGCTCGCGACAGAGCCCGCTACGCGCACTCGCAGCCCTCGGCGTGTTGCTGACTTCATGATGGGGTGAGTCCTCGCTCGCGCTCAGTTGACAACCGGCGGCACATCGCGCCGCGGATTCGTAGGCAGGTGTGTCTCTTCGTCCTCGACCAGGTAGTCGGGGCGCTCCGTGCCTTCCTCCCTGCGTTCGTCACGACCGCGCCCACGTCCGCCGGGACCGCGTACGAGCCCCGCACCACCACGGGTCATGCCGTTCCGTTCGGCGCGGGCGGCAGACCTCGACCCCGCAGGCACACCGGTGATACCGGGCTTCGCCGCGGAGCGGCCCTTGCCCGACTGAGACTCGGCGTCGGCCCCGACGACCGTGCCGCGGGGGAGCTTCGGACCACTTCGTCCCGCTACGCCTATAGTGCTCGCTGGCCGACCGCCAACCACACCACCGGTCCGGCCGGCTCCAGTGACCGGGCCACCCGCCGGTCTCGGCGTCATCGTGGGATTGGGACGTGGTGTACCGCCGCTCACCCCGTGCCCCATGGGGGAGGGCTTGGCTCCTGACGTGATCCCCTTAGCTCCCGGCTGCTGCCCAGCAGGCGTCGGACGTCCCACCTGATAGGGACCCTGGTTGCCAGGACGTCCCGGACCCGGGCCCCCACCCGCACTGGGAGGAGTCACACGCCCCTGAGCGGAAAACGGTGCCTTGGTACGGCCGGTTCCACCATCGGTCCGGCCGGGGCCGCCACGGGGCAGCGGAGTGCCGAAACCCGGACCGAACGGCCCAGTAGGTCCACCACCGTCGCTCTGGGGCAGCGTGGTCGGCAACGTGTGACCGGAAACGGGAGACGTGGGAAGCGTCGGCGTGCCGACACTGTCGATGTTCGTCCCGACAGGAACATCAGTGTAAACATTCTGCCGTGTGATGCCCGTAGTTGAAATGACTGAACCGTCCGCTGCATGCGGCTGAGTCCGGCCCTCCATGACCGACGTCGAATGACCGTCTGAGAAGTTCCCGCTCTCGCTTCCCTGGATGCGACGCGGCGGAGGATCGGTCGGCACGCCGACGCGGCGCGCGACTCGAGGCTTCGGAACTCCCACATCCGGCATAGCCTTGAACGTCGGCGGTTCCAGCCCCGCCAGCATCTCCTCCGACACGGCGTAGTAGGACGACAACCGGTTCATCTGGTTGATCGCCTCTTGGCGGTTTTTCTCGACACGGACCGCTGCTGCGTACTCGCTGTTGCCATCGACCTGCATAGGCGTCGGAATCTGCTCGGGGCGCAGCGCCTTGCTCGTCGGCCTCGTATCACGTTCCGGCATGGCCGTGCGCACATTCGCCAAGCCCACAGCAGCAGCGGTGATCTGGTCTCCTGCCCCGCCGGCAAAGGTACTCAGGGCGTGCGTGCTGGTGACGAGAGAGCGCCCCCACTTGCGAAACGCTTCGCCCGCCTCGCCCACCCAATGGACGTTACCGATGTGACCGTCCAGCTCCTTGGCGGCCTCCTTGATGGCGTCTCGTGCATCCCACAGTGCTTTGCCAGAGCTCTCCAGATCTTCCGGATTCGTCTGTTCCACGAGCTCGAGCATCTCGTTGAGGTCGTGGTTCTCGAAGTTTGTTCGGCCCTTCATGGCCGAGCCCAGCGGCGTCGATTCGACAGCCGACTTCAGCATGCCGCCGAAAAGCCTGAACGAGGGGCGCTCTTCCAGGCCTCGGGTCAGATCCGCAGCGGCGTTCTGCTGAGAGACTCGGTCGTAGTCCGCCTCATGATGCTTGTCGGACATCGCTTAGAGACTCCCGCTGGTAGCCGCCTGATTGCTGTGCAGAGCTTCGCCCTTGGCGCCCTCGATCTTTCTGATCTCCGTCTGGATCTGCGCGAAGCGGCGGCGCTGTTCCTCTTCGAGGTTGTCGAAGCCCACGTGCGCGCCCCTGACGGCGATGCCGATGGCCTCGATCTGAAGGTGCAGCGTCCTGGAGAGGCTGGTGAGCTCTTCGTGGACCCGGTTGTACTGCAGATACAACGCGTGGGCCTCAGGGAAGGCGGCCGTGCTGCCGCTGTTGAGTGAAGAGGGCTTGATCCTCTGTGCGCCGATGTGCGTCGGGTCGCCCGCCGACCCTTCGAGATTGCGAAGCGCGCTGTCCACCCGCTTCACGAACGTCGACAGTGCCTCGCCAGTGACCTCCAGGTTGGCCGCCCTGCCGGCGGACACCCCTCCCACCATTTCAGCCGGAAGCATGCTGCTACCTCCCCCGCTCCCCCGTACACCCATCGGCCGAGCCAGACGGAACGGCTCGCGCCCACAACTGATCGTAACCTCAAGGCTTCGTCACTGTAGTCGCCGGGTAGTCCGAACCCAACCGCCATTCGTGCCGGCCTTGTTGCAATGAAGTAATGGTTGCAAGTTCTACTATTCAGGCGTCGAACCCCGCCGTTTCCCGCCGGCCCGACTGTCGAGCAGCAGCCCGCCACGAGTTCATCGGACACGCTTCCCCGTCGGGGAACGTACCTCCGACCCAACTGCACGAGCAGAGCGCCTGCGCCAAGCCTGGCCATTGCGTCACGGAAGTGCCATGAGTACGCGTACTCACTTCCGGAGCCGACCGCACCTACAAGGTGCGATGCCACCAGGCTCCCCACTACCTCAGCCACCGGACAGTCGCAGCCCTGGAGGGGAAGGTACGACCGAGTAGCCGGGGAAGGGTGGGGACAACTCAAGTCCTCCGCCGCCGAGGGACAGTCGGCGCACGTGGAGCTCAGTCAGCGTCCGGCGGAGCCTGGACGTGGCGGGGCCGTGGCTCCTCGGGCCTCGTCGTCCACAACCACGAGCTGGGGAAGCTCGGCAACATGGCGTACAACCTGCGTGAGCGGCTCGGGGGACGGTGACCGGGACGTCTCAGCAATCACCTGCTCTGCTCGATACGGCGAACGTGTACTTCGGCAGCTTCACCACCGCCGCGTCACCGGAGAGTCCGGGCGCCACGGTCTCGATGTACCCGTCGTGCGTACGCTTGACGTCCATGCAGAAGACCGCGTCGGCCCCGTCGGCTGAGATGCGGTACTCGCCCTGGTCGGACACCGCCGGGCCGAGCGATGTGGCGGCCACGCCCAGTTGCGGCGCGTCCCCGCCACCATGCTCGATGACTTCCTGCTCGATCTTCCTGGCGTAGTCACCGTCGAAGTCGGCCGGGGCCTCGCCCTCCAGGGAGTCTCCGTAGTCGAAACTGCCGTCCAGGGCTTGAGTCGCGCCCTCGACCGCGCTCGTCAGTTCGTCGTCGCTCCACTCCGCGTCGTCCTGCACGGCCAGCCCCTGGAAACCGACGACGACACAGACGACGGCCATGACGATCAGGACGGCTCGCCCGACCACGAAGGCCGCGTCCGGGAGATCAGGAGCGGAGGGGTTCAGCGACTCGCGCCAGGAACGTACGCGGTCCGCCTTGATGCAGGCCATGAGGACCAGCAAGGCAGCGAGCACGAACAGGAAGATCGTCAGCCCTGTCAGTTCCGACACGTGAGGCCTGCCCTTCTCCAACATTGTCGCCGGGCTCGGGGTTGCGTCATGGTCAGGAGTCCCCTCCGAGAGCCATCGGCGAAGGCTCGCACGTCCGCCGCTGACCCCGGGACCTACGCCCCCTCGCCCAGCCGTTGCTAGGTTATGGCGCAGTCCGGTCACCGCACGGCGCCCTCCGATCCGCGGGGCGTCGACGGTCCTGCACACGGGGAAGGTAGCCGTCCATGGCATGGGACGAGTGGGAGCAGCTCAAGGCCGACGCGTTGGACCGGCAGCAGGGCGGCTCCGCGCACATGCAGTTGAACCAGCTGGACGGCGGTGGTCCCGTCAGACCACCGAGCCAGTACGGGGACCTGAAGGTGCAGAACGACGCCCTCACCAAGGTCGGCAAGGACGCTCACACCCTGTACAACCAGTTGTGGGACAAGGCACGGGTCCACATCGTCAGCAGCGACGGCGCCGCCGGCGACCTGTCGAAGCAGGGCTTCGCCCTGGGCTCAGGACTCAAGCACGTGTCGACGCGGTGGGACGAGCAGCTGAAGTCCCTGATGGACGCGTGCGCCCAGATCTCCAACCACATGCAGGTCACCAAGAAGACCCATGACGGTGACGAGGGCTACATCCTGAGGCAGATGAGCAGCATCGCGACGCTGGACGCAGGTTTCGACGAGCGGGTCGGGCCGCCTGGGAAGCACAACGAGATCTACGGCGAGCAGAGCAAGGAGAAGAAGAAGGACTGACGCGCCACGCCCACTGCTGTGCGGCGTGGGCGATCCCGGTTCTCCCTCGTCTCCAACTCATGAGGAACGAATAGCTCGATGGAACTCGAAGCGCTGCGCGATGCCAACTTCAAGCTGATCGACGATGCTTTGACGGACTGGTCGACGCTCGTCGGCAGTCTCGCGGAGATGAAGAAGGACGCCGAGGACAACCTGCACCAGGGCGCCAACAAAGCCGACTGGGCCGGCGTCAACGCCAAGGTGTCCAAAGAGTTCATCGGGAAGACGGCCGGCGAGTTCACGGACGCCCACACCCAGGCAAAATCCATCTACAAGATCCTCAACGACACGGTCGGGGAGCTGAAGGACTACCATCAGCAGCTCCTCGATGCCCTTGAGGGGGGCCGTAAGAAGAACCTCACGGTCATCGGCTACGAGGGCGGATTCACTGTCACCACGAATGCGCCGCCCGAAGCGCGCAGCAAGATGGATCAGGACAACAAGGGCGACATCACCACGCTGCGGGACCAGATCCAGGGCATCCTCAACAAGGCCACCGAGAGCGACGAGTCGGCCAAAACCGTCCTCCAAGCCATCGCCGATCAGAGCACGCTGGGCTTCTCCGACGCCAGCTACAAGGACCGGGACTCCGCTGCCGAAGCCGTCAAACGGGCCGAGGAGTTGGCGGCGCTGGCGAAGAAGGATCCCGACGACCTCAGTGTCAAGGACTTCGACAGACTCACCGCGGGACTCAAGAAGTACGCCGGCGACGAGCTGTTCGCCGAGCGGTTCGCCACGACGCTGGGTCCCAAGGGGACGTTGGAGTTCTGGACCGGGGTCACCGACCCGCAGCGGGGGAACTGGGACTTGGGACGTGAGCGTCTTGATCAGTTCGACGACTTGCAGCGCAGCCTTGGCATGACGTTGGCCACCGCCTCCCAGAGCGATTCGACCGCGATGGGTACTTGGAAGCACACGATGATCGACATCGGTGACAAGCCTTTGTACGGCGACCGGGGTGGGCCGATGGGCTTTCAGGTCATGAGCAATCTGATGCGGACCGGTGACTACGACGACGGGTTCCTCCGGGACTACGGCACCAAGCTCATGGAGACCGAACGGAAGCTCACCGGCAACGGAGAGCACCCCAACCTCATGTGGCGCCGCACGGGTATGGACCCGTCTCTGAACCGAATCGGGGACGACAGCGGCTCGGACCCGCTGACGGGTTACTTGAAAGGGCTGTCCAACAGCCCGGACGCCGCCACCGACTTCTTCAACCAGCAGTTCCTGTCGAAGGACGACCCCGACAACCCGTTCGAGCACGACACCGACGGCGACGGGAAGATGGGTAAAGTCCCGCTGTCTAACTTCCAGTACCTGTTCGAAGAGCGGGACTGGCCAGAGGAGACGAACCTCAAGGGCGACGACCTGCACACTGGGCAGAACAATCTGGCACTAGCGCTGGAAGCTGCCACTACCGGACATCCAGCGGGCGAGCTTCCTTCAGCAGACACATCGCCCCATAATGCGCAACAGGCGAAACTCATGGAGAGTTTGGTCTCATCCATCGCAGACGATCCGGAGCGCCTGACGGGTCACGGCTACATGTCTGACAGCATCGGTCAGATTACATCTGAATATCTCCCTGACCTGAACCGCGCCATGACCGACGAGGAACGGGGTTCAAAAGACTGGAAAGACGTCGAGAAGCTGTACCCCGTTGCCGGAGAAGAAGCCAAACTTGCACACACAGACGTTACCAAGCTTCTATTCTCGGTCGGACAAAACGCAGAGGGGTACGCCGCAATCGAGGTTGGCCAGAAGGATTACATGGGGCGCCTCATGGACTACCACTTGAACCCCGATCTACCAGAAGATCGACGCAGTTCTGAAAACTATCAAAATATTGTGGAAAAGATCGCGGGACGATCCGGCGAAGTGTCCGGGACTCTCGGACTCGGAGCGCAGGAATACATCGGGAAGGAAGCGTCAGACAAGGACAAAGAATTCGAGCATTCGATCGCGCAGCGAAAGAATATGATCTCAGGTGTGGTAGGCACAGTGGTCGGAGTGGGCACTTCTTTCGTCGCAACGCCCTGGGTCGGCGCCGTAGCTGGAGGCGGTGCAGGAACCGTGACGAGCATCGTCCTCGAGGAACTTTTCCAGGATGCCGAGGGAAAGGCGAAAGCCGAAGCTCAAGTCACTGGGGGACAGTATTGGCAGCAAGGCTTGGTAAGAGGGATGGATATCGCACAATTGGCAGCGCGAGAATCTGCGGAGGGGCACCATACTCTGGAACCGAGTGACGCGGCGTCGTATGCCGGGGAGGCCAGCCGTCAGGGCTACATCAACGCTCGGGCCATTCTCGAGGGGCAGGCACCTGGAAGCATCACGGGGTACTCATGATTAAAAGCCGAGGAAGCGATGCGGGGAACCACCGCCTGGCAGCCGCGAAGAATAGTGCGTTTACTGCTCTGTCTCTTGTCGCTGCGATCACCGCTTTGGGTATGACTTCAGCGTGCGGCGGCAGCGAAAGAGGTCGCGACTACTCAGTACCCAGCAACTTGTGCGGGACGCCGGTCAGTTCTGATGAAATCAGCCCCTTCCTCCCAGCGGGAGAGAGCATCACAGTACAAAAGGAAGACCACCTCGGGACTGAAATCTGCAAAGTGGTCGTTGATAAAAAGCTCGCCCTTATCGCCACGCAAGCATGGGTGGCAAAAGAGAAGACCACGGCCTACTTTGCGTCAGGGCAGACGCTCAAAAAGGTCAGCCTTTCATCCGACTCGGGGCGATACCGATATTCCGGGAACGAAGGATTCGGGAAGGTGGAAGACTGTGTGAACGAAAGGCGTGATCAGGAACTGTACACTGCACTGCAGTTCCAGACATCAGAGAATAACGACCCTGATGCCATGAAGCGCCTGATCACTGCCTACACCGCAGCAGTCAAGGATTCCGGTCAGTGCACGATCAGTACGTCGTAACGCTTCGAGCGGTGCCCAAACGGGTGATGCGCTTCACTACCGATAGGGCGCACCTAGTTCTCCACATCCTCTGATGAGGCGAAACTGGAGTGCACTCAGCCGAATTGAGGGATTCTGAAGAGTTTCTACAGTCGCCACTGAGTTTCCTCAGCGAGCGCCGATGCGGCCCCGTCCTCGGTCTCCCACGGCGCCGTCAGTCGTGGCTCCCCCGCCCGCTGCCCCGCTGCCTCCGTGAGTCCCGTACCGCCACCGCTGTGCCGCCCAGGCCGGCGGCCAGGACCAAGGCGCCGACGGCTACGTAGGTGCCCAGGCGGGTGTTGCGTTCCTCCGCGGTTTCGCCGAGGTGGAGAGGGGGGACGTCGGGGGCTTTGGCGTGGACGTCTGGTTGTTCGACTGCGGGGGACTCCACCGGGTGGGCGGGGTCCACGGCGGTCAGGGCCCTGACCGGGTCGATCACGCCCCAGCCGACGAGACGGTCGTGGCCGGGGATGGAGCGTTCGGCCGTCTGCTCGATCTGGGCGACGATCTGCTCGGCCGTCCACTTGGGGTGGGCCGACTTCAGCAGGGCCGCCACCCCGGCCACGTAGGGCGCGGAGAAACTGGTGCCGTTGTCCGAGCAGTGGCCTCCGCCGGGGACGGTGGAGATCATGTCGACGCCGGGGGCCGCCACGCCGACGAACTCGCCGGCCTGGGAGAAGGGTGCGCGTTCGTTGTTGCGGTCGGAGGAGGCGACGGCGAGTACGCCTTCGTACGAGGCCGGGTAGGTCGTCTTGTCCTTGCCGCCGAGGCCGTCGTTGCCCGCCGAGGCGACGACCACGACCTCCTTGCCCAGGGCGTAGTCGACGGCCGACTCCAGGGTCGAGTCGGGTTTGATCGCCTTGGCCGTGTCCTGGGAGATGTTGATGACGTCGGCGCCGGCGTCCACGGCGTAACGGATCGACGTGGCGAGGGTGCCGGCCGTACCGTTGCCTTCCGCGTCGTTCTGCTTGATGGGGATGATCGTGGACTCCGGGGCCAGGCCGACGAATCCGGTGTCCTTGGCGGGGCGGGCCGCGATGATACCGGCCACGCGTGTGCCGTGGCCGACGGTGTCGGTGGTCCCGTGGGCGTTGCCCCGGTCGATCTTCTCGCCCTTGTCGTTCTTCTCGGGCAGGTAGTTCTTGCCCTTCGACGCGTCGACGGCGTCGGTGAGTTGGGGGTTCTTCACGTCCACGCCCGTGTCGATCACCGCGACCTGGACGCCCTTGCCCTTCGACTGCGCCCACAACTCGTCCAGGTTGACGCGCTGGAGGGACCAGGGCCTGCCCTCGTAGTTCTTGGAGGGGAAGGTGCACTCGGCCGCACGCGCCGCGGGGGCGGCCGGGAGGAGCGTGAGTACGGTCGGTGCGGCCAGCACGGTGGCGGTGAGCATGGCCGTCGTCATGCTCCGTGTACGGGGGCGGGTGCGGGGGCTGGTCCGCTGCTTCTGCATGGTTTCCGTCTTCCGGGGAGCCACTTCGTCACGAGCCCTGCGGCTGGCGTGCGGCCGCCTCGGACAGGCGTGGGCCGGTGGGCAGGAACGTGGACCACTGGGCCGGGACGGGCGACGGTTCCACGTTCTCGTAGCCGAGCCGCGTCTGGGCGATCCGGGACTCGCTCAGCTGCTTCTCGCGCTTCTTCTCGGAGGTGCCGATCCCCTTGTCGTCACCGGCGCTGTCGCTGTTGGACTGCAGGGCGTAGCGCAGTCCGGTGTCGGTGACGAGGAAGACCCCGCCCGCCTTCGTCTCGCTGCCCTGGAACTGGCGGTACAGCTGGCCGGAGCCCGGGGTCACGTACGCGCTGGAGGAGCCGGTGGGCAGTTGGGCCGGGAAGTCGGTGCTCGCCCAGGTGGACAGGGTCGTCGTGCCGCTCTTGGCGTTCACCGCGCGCAGGACGTTGCAGACGGTGTTGCGCCCGGAGTTCGCGGAGGTGCCGTCGTTGACGGTCTTCGGGCGGTACGACGGCCAGTTTTGTTGACCCTCGAACTCGACGCTGTCGACGACCGCGCCCGGGCTGACCTGCTGGGCCTCGCCTGCCTGCCCGACATCGACGAGGGCGCCGCTGTTGAGGAGCAGGGTGGCCGTGAACTCCGAGACGCGGGCCACGGCGCCGCTCTGCACGACGTAGTACTGCATGCGTCGGCCGTCGTACGCCTTGATGACCATGCCGACCTTGTTGTACTCCCCGAGCGTGTCGGAGGCTCCCGCGTCCGCGCCGGGCGTGCCCTTGATCTCCGGGATCTCGATCGGGTCGCCCTTGTGGAGGGTGTCCAGCCACTCCTGGGAGACGCGCTGCGGAGCCCGGCCCTGGGTGTCCAGGGCCTTGAGGAGTTCCTTGTCGGCAGGGTCGGCCAGAGGATAGGCGGAGCCGCGGGAGTCGACCACGTAGGGCGACGTGCCGTCCGGTCCGACGACGTACATCAAGTCGCCCCCGGCGAGTTTGTTCTTGCCCTCCGTCCTGGGCCATTCCTTCTCGGCGAATACGAACGCCGCCTTCTGGATGGCCCGGCCGCCGGGGCCGGGGCGTTCGCAGACCGCCCAGCGCTTGGCCTTCTCGGCCTCGTCGGGGCCGGGCAGGCGGTCGGGGGCGTAGGGGATGCCGATCGTGGCGCCGTGCGGGGGCTCGCCGCTGTCGAGGACGCCCTCGTCGACCGTGATGACGGCGTCCTTGTCGGGGTCGAGGAGGAGCTTGGCGGAGGCCATGTTGAGGACCGGGTGCAACTGCTTCTTGCCGTCGGTCTTCAGGACGACGTACCGCGTCGTGGAGTCGCTGGCCACGATCACGTGCCCTCCGACGTCGTCCCAGCCCTTCGGTGCGGTCGGGCTGAACAGTCCGACCGCACCGAACACGGCGAGGACGACGACGCCGACGACCGCGCCGGGCACGATCGCCCGCAGCGGCCGGGGGGCGCCTTCCTCCGAACCGGAGGGTGAGGGCTGCAGAAAGGATGCGAGTGTGCGGCGCTTCGCGAAGGTGTAGGCGTTCAGTTCATCGCGCCGTGATGCCATGTGTGTTCGTCGTCTCCCCGTACGCGGGCTTGGCGGAGCGGGGGCGCAGTGGACGCCACTGAATTCCCTCTCCCGCTCCGGTTGCCTCCGGAACCTCGGCTGTCGGACCCGGCACCTACTATGCCTGTTGCCGAACGGTGCGGGAGCCACGGGTAGGCTTCCGGGGCCTGCCGTGTGCTGAGCACGATGTCTTCGGTGAGAGTTCGGGGGATTTGGAGTGATGGCTTCCGCATCGCGGACCCGGTCACGCACGCATTCGGCGCCCCGTCGGGCCGATGCTCCGCCGGACGCCGGTCGCACGGCGTCGGCTGCCCGAGCCACTGTCACACCGCAGCTGCGGGCGCGGCCGGCACGCGGTGGTTCCTCCGTTCTGCAGCGGTTGGTACTGCTCGAGTTGGCCGCCGCGCTGGCGGTGTGCGGCTGGCTCGTCGGGCCGGTGGCGATGGTGCCGTCGGTCGCCGTCGCCGTGGTGCTGGTGCTGCTGGCGGTGGTACGCCGACGTCGGCGCTCACTTCCCGAGTGGCTGGCCAGCCATCTTGCCCTGCGTGCCCGTCGGCGCGCTGCACCGCAGACTCCGGTGCCGCAGGACATCGACCCCAGCCTGGTCCCGGCGGTGGAGTGCGAACCGAACCTGCGCACGTACAGCTTCGTTCACCGGGACGAGCGCGATCGTCGGCCGGTCGGCATGGTGGGTGACGGCGGCTTCCTCACCGCCGTGCTCCAGGTGGAGGCCGACGCCGGGGCGCTGCGCGCCGAGCGCGGCCGCAGACCACTCCCGCTGGCCCTGGTTCGGGACGCGCTCGACGTGGACGGCATTCGTCTGGAGTCGGCGCAGATCGTGTTGCACACGCAGACCGCGCCCGCGCCCCATCTGCCGCGGCAGTCGGTGGTGGTGGCCAACTACGCGCAGTTGCAGTCCGAGATCGCTGCCCCCGCCGTCCGCATCATGTGGATCGCGTTGAAGCTCGATCCCGAACTGTGCCCCGACGCGGTGGCCGCGCGCGGCGGCGGACTGCCGGGCGCGCAGAAGTGCCTGGTGCGGTCGGCCGAGCACCTCTCCAGCCGGCTCACCGGTGCCGGTTTCCGGGTGAACCTGCTCACCGAGGAAGAGGTGTCGTCCGCCCTCGCCACCTCGATGTGCGCCAACCCGATGGTGACCGTCCAGTCGGGTCAGGGCGACACGCCCCGGCGGCGGACCGAGGAGTCGAGCCGCAGCTGGCGCTGTGACAACCGGCGGCACACCACGTACTGGGTGCGCCGCTGGCCGCAGTTGGGCGGTCAGGGTGTCGGTCTGCCCCAGTTGGTGGCCCAGTTGACCGCGGTGCCCGCGCTGGCGACCTCGTTCAGCCTCACCCTGGCGCCGAGCGGGCAACAGGACGTGGCGATCACCGGGCACGTGCGGGTGACCGGCCGCAGCAGCCAGGAGCTGGCCGACGTACGCCGGGGTCTGGAGAACCTCGCACGCCAGGCGCGGACCGGACTCGTGCGTCTGGACCGCGAACAGCTGCCCGGCCTGCTCGCCACCCTGCCCCTCGGAGGTGCCCGCTGATGGCTGCTACGCCGTCCACTGCTCCCATCCCCCCGGCGGCGGCCACCCCGGGGCAGCCGGTCGCGACGCTCCGGGAGCGTCTGCGGGCCGGGTTCGGACTCCTGGGCCCACGTCATCCGCGGCACACGCTCTCCATGGCGCAGGTCGACACGCTCGGTCTGCCCGTCGGGGACGACGGTGTCGTGGTGGGGGTCAACGGCGAGGGCCAGCCCGCCGTGCTCGGGGTGAACCGCCCGACGCCCTTCGACATCCTGCTGATCGGCGGACTCTGGACCACGCAGGTCCTGGCGCTGCGCGTGGCGGCGACCGGGGCCCGGGTGGCCGTGGAGACCGGACGCCCGGCGCACTGGGCACAGGTGGTGCAGGCGGTCGGCGGCGGTCAGTCCGGCATGACCGTGCACGAGGTGGGCCGGGTCCCTCCCCAGGGCGCGTCGGCGACGACTCCGGTCCTCGTCATCCGGGACTGCGGCATGCGTCCGCCCCGTGGACGGGTGGTTTCCGCGCCCTGGCAGTCCGTGCTGACGCTGCTGCCCTACCTGAGTCCCCTCGCCCCGCGGTTGATGCGTCAGGCGCGCCTGGTGGGCGTGCAGCGTGTCTCGCCGGACGAGTCGGTGGAGATCGGGCGAGTGACCGGCCTGCCCCGCTCCGAGTACGAGGCGTTGCCGACCCTCGCCGATGGGGTCACCCTGTGGTGTACGGAGCGGGACCGGCAGTACGTGATGACGCAGCCGACCGATGTGGAGACCGGGCTGCTGGGCACGGCGCGCCGGATGGACTGATCACCGGGTACCTCACCCCATCGGTCCGGGCGGTCCGTCAGGACTTCTCCGGTGCGCTGCCTTCGATGCCCAGTACGAGGTACATCCACTGCTTGGTCTTGGCATCGGTGGGGACTTGCGCGGACTTGACACCGAAGAAGAGGCGGCCGTTCTGGACGATGATGTCGTTGTGCTCCATCATCGTCATCAGTCGCGCCTCGTACGGCAGCCCGAAGTAGAGGTACGGCACCTCCTCGTCCGTGCTCGGTTCCAGGGCGACGAGCGAGTTCGGGGCGATGTTGTCCTCGCTCACCCGTAGGGCCAGGAACTGGTCACCGCTCATGCGTACCGGGTAGAGCAGTGCGCCCCGACCGGAGTCGAACTTCTTGGTGGTCTTCCCGGTGGCGAGGTCGAAGCCGATGATCCAGTTCCACGTCGGCACCTCGGGCTGGTCCTTGCTCCGGATGAAGACCTGGTCCTTGCCCACCGTGATGGTCGGACAGTCGTCGATCAGTAGATAGTCGGTGAGGAGGCACTCGGCGACGTAGGCGCCGTTGCGGAGACTGATGGTGGCGCGGTTGTGGCCCTGGTCGTCGAGGGAGATGAGGTCGGTGACCTCGCTGTCACCGGCGGACACGGCTACGACCGCCGGGTCGACGGATGGTACCTGAACGTCGCGGACGCCCTGGTCCAGGGAATACGTCCACAAGGCCTTGCCCGTGGCCGGGTCCAGCTTGCGCAGCTTGTACGTGATGGACCGCCAGACTCCCACGGAGAGCGGGTCCTCGCCGCTCACGCACTGTTCCCGGACGATCAGTCCGCGGCCGCCCGCGACGCCCATGTCCTGGCAGGGCGCGGTGGTTGTCGTGGACCAGCGGGTGTCACCGTTCTTCATGTCGTAGCCGAGGGTTCCACCGCCCCAGGTGACGGCCACCGTGCCGTGGGCGAGGGTCACGCCGGGGCGGTCCTTGTCGGTGCCCGTGGCGTCGGCCGACTCGGATCCGGCCTGGGAGACGGGGAATCGGGCTTCCCACACCAAGCGGCCGTCGTCGAGGTCGACGAAGGCGACCTGGTTGCACAGGGCTTCGTCCGTCCGGTCGTTCGCCCGGAAGAGGACGGCGGTGCGGTTGTCGCCGGTGACGTGGCGTGTGTAGCCGCAGATCGGGCCGTCGAGTGCGAGCCGCCACTTCTCGTCGCCCGGCGCGGCGTCGGTGCCGATGCTCATGCCGACGAGTGTCTTGTTGATGCCCTTGGCGAGGATGCGGTCCGTGGCCCACATCCCGGGCATCTCCACATGCTCCCCGGGCTTCATGTCGTCCACTGAGAACCGGAAGGCCATCTTGCCGTTGATGCTCGCGGGCGGTCTCTCGACCGTCTCGCGGACGTCGAGCGGTCCCTGTGCGACCGGATCCTGCGACTTGCCCGATGCATCGGAGCCTCCGACGCCGCGCCCCCACAGCAGCCAGCCGCCGGTGCCCAGCGTCCCGGCGAGGACCAGTGCGAGCAGCGCGATCAGCAGCTTCCGGGGGCCCTTCCGTCCTGTGCCGTTGCCGCTGCCGTGGGGGCCGTGCCGGCTCTCCGTGGGCACAACGGCGGTCGGTGGGCCTGAAGGCATGGACGGGGGCGGGCCGAAGCTCACTCGGGGCCTCTTCCTCTTTCTGGGAATTCCGGTGGTTCTGTCATGGAATTCGTGCGACGGGATGACGGAGATCGTCCCCAACTATGCCGGGCCCACGATCACTCGTCGGAACCGGGTGGTGACGGACATGGTCATCCTCCGTACGGGGGTGGGCAGATGAAGCGGCGCGAGGCATACGGGACGCCTGTGACGCGATGGGCGGGGCCTCGGAGGAGGGCGGGGGCTGCCGGGGCGGGGCTCGTGATGATTAGGCTGGTGTCGGGCGCGACACCAGAACCCGTCAGCGGGCGTCGGCGTCTCAGGGGGAGAACCGGTGGATCGGACGACCTCGGACAACTTCGAATGACGAGCAAGGGTCGCCCCAGCACGGCTTGAGGGTGCTCGACCACACCAGGAGGAACTGTGAGCAGCGACCGGGACGGGATCCGCGGGGGCTGGGCCACACCCGGCGATGACCAACCCGAAGCGGAGTCCTCCATCGAGACGACCGGCGAGTTCACCATCGACTACGCGCCGCCCGCCTGGTACACGCAGAATGCGTCCGGCGACAGCGGGCACGGGGAGGGTGAGAGTGAGGGGGCCGGGGCGGCTTCCGATTCGTCCGCTTCGTCCGCCGACACCTCCGGTTCGGCCGTCTCCTCCTCTCCGTCCGGTCCGGGCGTTCCGCCTGGGCCGTCCGTTCCGCCTGCTCCTCGCGGTCCCGTTCCGCCGTTGCCGGGGCTGACTCCGCCGCCGCACGCGACGCCCAACGGGGCTCCCTTCGCTCCGGCTCCCGCGCCGGGGGCGCCGTTCACGCCGCCACCGGCTCCCGCTCCGGGTACCGCGTTCACGCCGCCTCCGCCTCCGGGGCCCGGTGCGCCGTTCACGCCGCCGGCGCCGCCGAGCGGGGGGCCGGCCGGGGTGCCCAGGCTGCCGGTGGGGAGCGGGTTCGAGCCGCAGCCATCGGCTCCGCAACCGTCGGCGCCACAGCAGTCGGCGCCTGAGGGGCCCGAGCCCGGGCCGGAGGCCGACCCGGCGCCTGCCGCGGGGCTCGCGTCTCCCACCGCCCTGCCGGCGTTTCCGGCCGGCGGGTTCCAGCTCCAGGCCCCCGCTCCGCCGCCCCCGGCCGAGGAGCCCGCGGCGGTCACCGAGCCCGCGGCGGCCACTGAACCCGTGGCCGCCGCTGAACCCCAGTCCGGCATCGGGGATCTCGACAACGGCGATCTCGACAGCGGCGCCACCATGCGCTTCTCCTCGGTCGCCCTCAAGCGTGAGATCGCCGAACGGGCCGCCGCGGAGGAGGCCGCCGAGGCGGAGCCTGCCGCCGGTTCCGACGAGGCCGAGGACACTTCGGACGAGGTGTCCGTGCTTGCCGACGGGACCGCGGAGCCCGAGGGCGGCGTCGGTGGTTCGGAGTCCACCGGGCGGGACGACGCCGACCCCGACTCCCATCCCCACTCCGACTCCGACTCCGACTCCGACCCCACTGCCGACATGGCTTCCGACGACGCGTCCGACGCGGTCGCCAGTGCCGGGGACGGCGACGTGGAGGACGACCCCCGCCTCGGCGGGCCGGTCCAGGACGCCGAGCCGGAGCCGGCCGCCCCGGCCGTCGTACCCGACCCTGAGCCCGTGTCCGAGGACGCGCCGGGCGACGAGCCCGCGGACGCGGTGCCCGCCGATGCCGCCTCACCCGCCGACGCCGCGCCCCCCGCCGACAGCGCGCCCCAGGACGCCGTTCCGCAGGACGCCACGCCCCCGGCACCCGGCGGAATGCCGCCGTTGCCTCCGTCGTACCCGCCGGTCGCGCCCGCGCCGGCCCAGCAGTGGCCCGCACAGCCGCAGCCCGCTCCCGCCGCTCCCGCCGCCCCCGTTACTCCCGCTGCTCCCGAGCAGCCGGCGGTTCCGGCTCAGCAGCCTCCGTTCCAGCCGCAGGCCCCGCAGCCGGCGCCCGCCGGGTGGCACCAGCCGGCCGCCGCGCCGGTCCCGCCCGACCAGCCGGCCTCTCCGCCTGCCAGTCCGCCGGCCGGATACGGCTTCCCCCAGCCCGGTGTCCAGGCTCAGCAGCCCGCGCCTCCGGCTCAGCCGCACTCCCCCGCCCAGCCTGGCGGTTACGGCTTCCCGCAGGCGCCGCACGGGCCGTCGCCGCAGCAGCCGTACCCCGGCGTGCCGCAGCAGACCCACGCACAGCAGCCCCCGCAGGCACAGCAGATGCCACCTGCCCAGCCGGGTCAGGGCCCCCACGTGCCCCAGACGAACCCCCAGGCACCTCAGACGCCCCAGGCGCCCCAGGCAATGCCTCAGCCAGGGCAGCAGCCGGAGTACCAGCCCCAGCCGCACCAGCCGCAGGCACCGCAGCCGCAGCCGCATCAAGCACAGCAGCCCGCCGACCCCCGGCTCGGTGCCGCGTGGCCGCAGCCCATGCAGCACGACCAGCGGCAGGCCACCAACCCGGGGGCCGCGCCGCTCGGTTACACCGCGGCCGTGGAGCTGTCGTCCGACCGGCTGGTGAACAACAAGCGGCAGAAGGCGAAGAGCAGCCGCCCGGCGGCCGGCGGTTCGCGGTTCAAGCTGGGCGGGAAGAAGGAGGAGGCGGAGCGGCAGCGGAAGCTGGACCTGATCCGCACCCCGGTGCTGTCCTGCTACCGCATCGCCGTGATCAGCCTCAAGGGCGGTGTGGGCAAGACGACGACCACCACCGCGCTCGGTTCCACGCTCGCCACCGAGCGGCAGGACAAGATCCTCGCGATCGACGCCAACCCGGACGCCGGTACGCTCGGCCGCCGGGTGCGCCGGGAGACCGGGGCCACCATCCGTGACCTCGTCCAGGCGATCCCGCACCTCAACTCGTACATGGACATCCGGCGGTTCACCTCGCAGGCCTCGTCCGGGCTCGAGATCATCGCCAACGACGTCGACCCCGCCGTGTCCACGACCTTCAACGACGAGGACTACCGGCGCGCGATCGACGTGCTCGGCCAGCAGTATCCGATCATCCTCACCGACTCGGGCACCGGCCTGCTCTACAGCGCCATGCGTGGCGTGCTCGACCTCGCGGACCAGCTCATCATCATCTCGACGCCCTCCGTGGACGGCGCGAGCAGCGCCAGTACGACGCTGGACTGGCTGTCCGCGCACGGGTACGCCGACCTCGTCTCCCGTTCCATCACGGTCATCTCCGGAGTCCGTGAGACCGGCAAGATGATCAAGGTCGACGACATCGTCGGGCACTTCCAGACCCGGTGCCGGGGCGTCGTCGTGGTCCCGTTCGACGAGCACCTGTCCGCGGGCGCCGAGGTCGACCTCGACATGATGCGGCCGAAGGTGCGGGAGGCGTACTTCAACCTCTCGGCGATGGTCGCCGAGGACTTCGTCCGCCACCAGCAGTCGCACGGCCTGTGGACGTCCGACGGCAACCCGCCGCCGGTCGCCGCCCCGCCCATGCCGGGCCAGTCGACGCCCGGCCAGCCGTACCCGCCCCAGCCGCAGCCGGGACAACCGGTGCCGGGCCAGCCGTACCCGCCGCAGCCGGGACAGCCGTACCCGCCGCAGCCCGGGCCCGGAGCCGGACAGCAGCCGTATCCGCAGCCCGGCTACGGACAGCAGCAGCCCTACGCCCAGCCCGGGTACGGATACCCGCAGCAGGGACAGCCGGGACAACAGGGACAACAGGCGCACCCCGGGCAGCCGGGGCAGCCCGGGCAGGCGCCCCCTCCGCCGCCGCAGCAGTAGCTCCAGCCCCCTCCGAAGGCCCGCGCCGTTCCGACGGCGCGGGCCTTCTCGCGTGTGCGATCGGTAACGCCCGCCCCAGGCGTCACCCTCTCACCAGGCAGGCACCAGTGGTCTGCGCCAATGAGGGCCGCACGTGGGGCAACCAGCCGTTTCCGCAGGCCACATGGGGTTTGCCAGACCGTTGACGCGCGCAGAATGCCGCTGGTAGACACACTCCATTCCGCGTTCACCACCGTTCGAGCCCGCCCCACGCGAGGATGCCCGGCGTCTGCGCGTGCGATGACGCGAGGTCAGGTAGTCATGAACAGACACGATCAGCACGGCAGCGGACGTCCCTCCCACCGACGGTGGAGAACCCGCCTCCTCGCGGCAGCAGGCGCCGGCGCGCTGCTTCTCGCGTCGGGCGCGTTCGCCCCCTCGGTTTCGGCGAAGGAGGGCGACGGAGGTGACGGGGGCGACCAGGTGCTCACCGTCGCCGTGGCGCAGAGCGTGGACTCGCTCAGTCCCTTCCTGGCGGTCCGGCTGCTCAGCACGAGCATCCACCGGCTGACGTACGAGTACCTGACCAACTACGACCCCAAGGACAACCACGTCATACCCGGGCTCGCCACCGAGTGGAAGTCCTCGCCGGACAAGCTGACCTGGACGTACACGATCCGGTCGGACTCCAAGTGGTCGGACGGCGAGCAGGCGACCGCCGAGGACGCGGCGTGGACGTTCAACAAGATGATGACCGACCCGGGGGCCGCCACCGCCAACGGCAGCTTCGTCGGCAACTTCGCGAAGGTGACCGCGCCCAGCCCGACCCAGCTGGTGATCAGGTTGAAGAAGCCGCAGGCCACGATGACCGCGCTGGACGTGCCGATCGTGCCCCAGCACGTCTGGGAGAAGGTCGACGACTTCTCGAAGTTCAACAACGACAAGGACTTCCCCGTCGTCGGCAACGGGCCGTTCGTGCTCACCGACTACAAGCCGGACAGTTATGTGCGGCTGAAGGCCAACAAGGACTTCTGGCGCGGCGCACCGAAGTTCGACGAGCTGGTCTTCCGGTACTACAAGGACCAGGACGCCGCCGTCGCCGCCCTGCGCAAGGGAGAGGTGTCGTTCGTCGCCGGTTCGCCGTCGCTGACGCCGGCCCAGGCGGACTCGCTCAAGGACGAGGAGGACATCCACGTCAACGACGCCCCCGGCCGCCGCTTCTACGCCCTCGCCACCAATCCGGGCGCGCGGGCGAAGGACGGGACGAGGTTCGGTGACGGCGATCCGTCGCTGCTGGACCAGCGGGTGCGCAACGCGCTGTTCATGGCGGTGGACCGCAAGGCGATCGTCGACAAGGTCTTCCAGGGGCACGCGGTCGAGGGGGCGGGTTACATTCCGCCGCGCTTCTCCTCGTACTTCTTCGAGCCGTCGGCCGACCAGAAGTTGGCTTACGACCCGGAGGCGGCCGCCGAGCTGCTCGACGAGGCGGGCTACCGGACGAACGCCGACGGCAAGCGCCTCGGCAAGGACGGCAAGCCGCTGAACTACCGCGTCCTGTGCCACGCCACCGACCCGAACGACAAGGCGGTCGGGAAGTACCTCCAGGAGTGGTGGGGCGAGCTGGGCATCTCCATCACCCTCGACTGTCTGGACAACGTGACCGACCCGTGGCTGGCCGGCGAGTACGACCTCGCCTTCGACGGCTGGTCCGTCAACCCGGACCCGGACTTCGTGCTCTCCATCCACACCTGCGACGCGCTCCCGGCGACGCCGAAGGATACCGGCGCCACCGACAACTTCATCTGCGACGAGAAGTACGACGAGCTGTACGCGCAGCAGTTGGGCGAGTACGACGCCGGCAGGCGCGCGGAGATCGTCAAGCGGATGGAGTCCCGGCTGTACGACACCGGGTACATGAACGTCATGGCGTACCCGAACGCCGTCGAGGCCTACCGCACGGACCAGATCGAGTCGATCACGACGATGCCGTCCGACGCGGGCAACATCTACGGGCAGGACGGCTACTGGAGCTGGTGGTCGGCGGTGCCCGCCGACTCCGGTGGCTCCGGCGGCAGTTCGTCGTCGACCGGGACCGTGGTCGGGATCGCCGCGGGCGTCGTCGTCCTCGTCGGTCTCGGCGTGTTCTTCGCCGTCCGCCGCCGGGCGTCGGCCGACGACCGTGAGTAGCGCCACCGGCTCCGCCGTCGAGAAGCAGGCTTCCGCGGCGGCAGCCACGACGCCGCGGGGGCGTACCCGCAGCGCGTACCCGCTGTACGTGGCGGGCAAGTTGGCGGGCGCGGTCGTCTCCCTGTTCGCCGTCCTCGTCACCAGTTTCTTCCTCTTCCGGCTGATCCCCGGCGACCCGGTGAAGTTCATGACCGGTGGCCGTCCGGTCTCGGCCGAGCAGCTCGCCGTGTACAAGGAGGAGTTCGGGCTCGACCTGCCGCTGTGGGAGCAGTTCACGGACTACTGCGTCAAGGCGCTGACGGGGGACCTCGGGACGTCGTACCAGTTCCACGCACCCGTCGTCGACAAGATCACCGAGGCCCTGCCGAACACGCTGCTGCTGACCGGTACGGCCTTCGTGCTGTACACCGCGCTGGGTGCCTTCCTGGGCACCCGCTCGGCGTGGCGGCACGGGGGGCCCGGCGACCGGCTCAACACCGGTCTGGCGCTGACGCTCTACTCCATCCCGTCCTTCTGGCTGGGGCTGCTGCTCATCATCGTGCTGTCGGTCGGGGTGGATCCGATCCCGGGGCTGTTCCCGACCGGGGGGATGGAGTCGGGCCGTGAGGAGGGCCTCGCCCATGTGCTCGACGTGGCGCACCATCTGGTGCTGCCGGTGGTGACGCTGGTCGCCGTGGAGTACGGGCAGACGCTGCTGGTGACCCGGTCGGCGCTGCTGGACGAGATGGGCAGCGACTATCTGACGACCGCGCGGGCCAAGGGGCTCAGGGACGACCTGGTCCGGCGCCGGCACGCGGTGCCCAACGCGCTGCTGCCGACCGTGACGCTGGTCTTCGTCAATCTGGGGCGGACCGTGGCGGGGGTCATCCTCGTGGAGACGGTCTTCTCCTGGCCGGGTCTCGGCGGGCTGTTCTACCAGGCGCTGAGTGTGCCCGATCTCCCGTTGGTGCAGGGGTTGTTCTTCGTCTTCGCCGCCGCGGTGATCCTGATGAACACGCTGGCCGACCTGTTGTATCCGATGCTCGATCCGAGGGTGGGCCGATGAGCGCCGAGACCACCGAGCCGCCGGTGAAGCCGGGTGAACCAGGTGAACCGGGTGCGCGTGCCCTCGCCCGGCGGCGGCGACGTGCCTCCGTCGTCCGTTTCTGGAGGGAGTACCGGCGGCACCGTGCGGGGGTGTTCGGGCTGGCGGCGCTGGTGCTGTTCGTGCTCGTGGCGCTGACCGCGCCGCTGACCGTCGGGTCGGACGTCGACAGCGTGACCGACGCTCCGGGGAAGCCGCTGGAGAGCCCGAGCGGGCGGTTCCCGCTGGGCACCGACCAGTTCGGGCGGAGCCTGCTGGGGCTGCTGGTGTGGGGCTCGCGGGTCTCGCTCCTGGTCGGGCTGCTCGCGGCGGCGCTGTCAGTGCTGATCGGCGCGCTCATCGGGATCACGGCCGGGCACTTCCGGGGCTGGTACGCCACGGTGATGATGCGGATCACGGACTGGTTCCTGGTGATGCCGACGCTGGTGCTCGCGATCGTGCTGGCTACGGTGCTGTCCCGGTCGCTCGGCACGATCGTGCTGGCGATCGGCGTGACCACCTGGCCGACCACGGCGCGTCTGGTGCGGGCGCAGACGCTGGCGGTGGAGTCCCGGCCGTACATCGAGCGGGCGAAGGCGCTCGGGGGCGGGCACTGGCACATCATGTCGCGGCACGTGCTGCCCAACGTCATGCCGCTGATCCTCGCGCAGACGACCCTGATCATCTCCTCCGCGATCCTGGCCGAGGCGACGCTGGCCTTCCTCGGGCTCGGGGATCCGATGGTGGTGTCCTGGGGCGGGCTGCTTCAGGACGCGCGGGAGGCGGGGTCGGTGAGTTCCGGCGACTGGTGGTACCTGGTGCCGCCGGGCATCGGGATCGCCGCCGTGGCGCTGGCGTTCACGCTGTGCGGGCGTGCGGTGGAGGCCGTTCTCAATCCCAGGCTGGGGGTGTCCCGTTGAGTCTGCTCGAGGTCCGGGACCTGAAGGTGACGTATCCCGGCGGTGCGGCCGCGGTGCGCGGGGTCGACCTGTCCCTGGAGGCGGGCGGGAAGCTCGGCATCGCGGGCGAGTCCGGCTGCGGCAAGTCCACGCTGGCACTGGCGCTGCTGCGGCTGCTGCCGCCGGGTGCGCGGGTGGGCGGGGAGATCCTGCTGGACGGCGAGGACGTCCTCACCATGAAGTGGGGCCGGCTGCGGGCGGTCCGGTGGGCGGGGGCGTCGATCGTCTTCCAGGGCGCGATGCACTCCCTGAACGCCGTCCACCGCGTCGGCGACCAGATCGCCGAGCCGATCCTGTTGCACCGCAGGGCCACGTCGGCCGGGGCGCGCACGAGGACCCGTGAGCTGCTGGAGCAGGTGGGGCTGCCGGCCGCGCGGGCGAGTGCCTACCCGCACGAGCTGTCCGGCGGCCAGCGGCAGCGGGTGATGATCGCGATGGCGCTGGCCTGCGACCCCCGTCTGATCGTCGCCGACGAGCCGACCACGGCGCTGGACGTGATGATCCAGGCGCAGATCCTGCGGCTGATCGAGGGCCTGGTGGGCGCGCAGGACGTCGGCCTGGTCATGATCAGCCACGATCTCGCCGTGCTGGCCGACACCTGCGACCGGCTCGCGGTGATGTACGCGGGCCGCGTGGTCGAGGAGGGCCCGGCCCGGCAGGTCTACGACGACGCGCGGCATCCCTACGGCCGGGCCCTGTCGGGGGCGTTCCCCAGGATCGGGGACCCGGCCTCGCGGTTCGCGCCTCGCGGGCTGCCGGGCGATCCGCCCGACCCGGCGGCCGTGCCGTCCGGGTGTGCCTTCCATCCGAGGTGCCCGGTCGCGCTGGACCTCTGTGCCACCGAGGACCCGGCGCTGCGGGAGGCGGGCCCGCGGCGCCGGGCGGCGTGCGTGCACGTGGGGCCGGACGGCAGGGGAACGTCGGGCGGCGGCGAGGCCGCCGGCGACGGCGGGAGGACCGCCGGGCGCGGGACTGCCGCTGCCGAACGCGGCGTACCCGACGAGAACACGTCCGCCGGTGACGGCAGAACGCCTCCCGGAGCCGGAAGGGCCGCCGGCACCGCGACACCCGGCGAGGGCCGGGCCACCGCCGAGCGCGCGGAGCCCGCCGAGCGCGCGGAGCCCGCCGAGCGCGCGGAGCCCGCCGAGCGCGTGGAGCCCGACGGTCACGCGGAACCCGCCGGACGCGCGGAATCCGACGGTCCCGCAGGGCCCGCCGAACGCGCGGAGCCCGCCCAGCACTCGGAACCCGCCGGCAACGGCGCCACCACCGGCAGCCCGCCATCCACCGACGTCACGGAGCCACCCGGGAGCGACGGCGGGAACGGCGGCGGGAGCGGTGCCGTCGCCGGTGGCGGCCCTGGTGGGACCGGGGCGGCGGAGGACGACGGAGTGAGGAGCAGCACCCCATGAGCAGCACCAGCAGCAGCACGTCCGGCGACGCGCCCGGCCGCACCCCCACCGGTGCCGCACCCCCGCTGCTGAGCGTCCAGGGACTGCACGTCACCTTCCCCGGCCGGCGCGGGGCAGCCGCCGCGCGAGCCGTGGACGGGGTCGACCTCGACATCCGGCGGGGTGAGATCGTCGCGCTGGTCGGCGAGTCGGGCTGCGGCAAGACGACTCTCGCCCGTTCGCTGCTGGGCCTGGTCAGGCCGACCGGGGGACGCGTCACCTTCGACGGTGCACCTCTCGGGTACTCCGCCCGGGCCCTCAAGGCGTACCGCAGGCGGGCGCAGCTGGTCCTCCAGGATCCGAGCGGCTCACTGAACCCGCGGCACACGGTGTACGACATCGTCGCCGAGGGCCTGCGCATTCACGGTCACGCCGGGGACGAGCGGACGGCGGTCGCCGAGGCGCTGGCGCGGGCCGGGCTGCGGCCGCCGGAGCGCTTCTTCCTGCGTTACCCGCACGAGCTGTCCGGCGGCCAGCGTCAGCGGGTCGTCATCGCGGGCGCGCTGGTCCTGCGGCCCGAACTCCTCGTCGCCGACGAACCGGTGGCGTCCCTCGACGCGTCGGTGCGCGGCGAGATCCTGGCGCTGCTGCTGCGGCTGCGCACCGAGCTGGGCCTGGCCGCCCTGGTGGTGACCCACGACCTGGGGCTGGCCTGGAACATCGCCGACCGGGTCGCGGTGATGTACCTCGGCCGGATCGTCGAGACGGGCGCGGTGGAGCAGGTGCTGACGGCCCCGCGGCACCCGTACACCCAGGCGCTGCTGTCCGTGCTTCCGGAGGCGCCCGGCGCCCCGGTGGTGCTCACGGGCGAGCCGCCGGACCCGTCGTACATCCCCGGCGGCTGTCGCTTCCACGTCCGCTGCCCGGTCCTGGCGGGCGGCGAGGCCGGACGGGCCGGCGTCGCGGAGGCCTGCCGGAACGGGGAGCTGGAGATCCTGCGCGGCGGCGACGAGTCGCAGGTCGCGTGCCACTGGGCCCGTGCGGAGCGGCCCGCCGCCGAACGGGCGGGCTGACGCCGACGGGCACGCCGGCGACGGCCGGCGGGCCGACACCGACGCCGACACCGACGCCGACGCCGACGCCGACGAGGGGAGGGCGTCCTCAGGGCCTGGGGGCGTCCGCCGCGGTGATCTCGCGGCACCTGTCCACGTCCGCGGCCATCTGCACGAGCAGCGCGTCCAGCGTCTCGAACTTCGCCTGCCCGCGTACGAAGGCCACGAAGTCCACGGCGACGTGCAGGCCGTACAGCTCGAGGTCCACGCGGTCGATGGCGTATGCCTCGACCGTGCGCTCGGTCCCCTCGAACTGCGGGTTGGTGCCGACGGAGATCGCGGCCGGCATCGCCTCGCCCTGGGCGTGCAGCCAGCCGGCGTAGACGCCGTCGGCGGGGATCGCGGTGTGCGGGAGGGTCTCGACGTTGGCCGTGGGGAAGCCCATCTCACGGCCGCGCTGGGCGCCCCGGACGACCACGCCCTCGACGCGGTGCGGGCGGCCCAGGATCTCGGCGGCGCCGGCCACGTCGCCCTCGGCGACCAGGCGGCGGGTCAGGGTGGAGGAGAACGGCTCGCCGCCGCCCGCCTCGCCGGTGACGTACAGGTCGACGACCTCGACCTCGAAGTCGTAGACCTTGCCCTGCTCGATGAGGAAGTCGACGTTCCCGGCGGCTTTGTGGCCGAAGCGGAAGTTGGGGCCCTCGACGACCGCCTTGGCGCGCAGCCGGTCGACCAGGACCTTGACCACGAAGTCGGCCGCGGAGAGCTTCGAGAACTCCTTGGTGAAGGGGAGGATCAGCACCGCGTCCACGCCCAGGTCGGCCATCAGTTCGGCCCGGCGGTGGTGCGGGGCGAGCAGCGGCGGGTGGCTGCCGGGGCGGACGACCTCACTGGGGTGCGGGTCGAAGGTGACGACGACGGCCGGGACGCCCAGCTCGCGGGCCCGGTCCACGGCGTGCCTGATGATCAGCTGGTGCCCGCGGTGGACACCGTCGTAGGAGCCGATGGTGACGACGCTGCGTCCCCAGTCCTCGGGGATGTCCTCCAAGCCACGCCAGCGCTGCACTGTGTCCGCTCCTTGGTGCTTCCGTGGTTTCCATGGTTTCCGTGGTGACCCTTGCGCAGGACTAAGGGTGCCATGCCGTCCGGCTCCCGCCCGCATCGGCATCGGCGCTGTGACCGGGTGCACGCCGTGCGGGCCCGGCGAGGGCCGTGGCGGGGGCGCGGCCGGTCAGGCGGGGACGCGGACGCCCGCCAGGCGCTCGATCGTGCGCCGGGTGCTCGGGCCCACCAGCGCG
The DNA here is from genome assembly GCF_045041415.1 of Streptomyces coelicoflavus. Lineage (NCBI taxonomy): Bacteria > Bacillati > Actinomycetota > Actinomycetes > Kitasatosporales > Streptomycetaceae > Streptomyces > Streptomyces coelicoflavus. The sequence continues at coordinate 2,256,420 of NZ_CP108218.1, forward strand.
GCCCAGTCCTGGGGCGCGTCGGTGAGCCAGCCGGTCAGCCGGGTCGCGAACCCGGGCAGGTGGCGGGCCAGGTCGACCAGGGCACGGTCGAAGCGAGTGGCGCCGTCCGGGCTGCGGACCAGGAGCAGCCCGGTGCGGTGGACCATGCCCCGCAGCTCCTCGCCCGCGCACCGGGCGGCGGCGTGCAGCAGCGCGTCCAGGACGGCGGGTTCGTACTCGTGGGCGAACAGGTGCTCCCGCAGTTCACGGCGGAGCGGGGCGCCCGCCGCGGCGCCGTCGGCGGCGAGGATCCCGGCGAGCGCGGCCCGCACGGGCTCGGGACCGTCGTCCAGGAGGCGGGTGACCAGCGGGAGCAGTACGGCGCCGGATGCGGGGTCCCGGTCGAGGCGGCGGTCGACGTACGCGGCCAGATGCCCGGCGGTCTCGGGGCGCTCCGCGACGGCCCGCCCGACGAGGTCGGCCACCCGGTGGGCCAGCGCGGGCGTGGTGGCGTCGGCGAGCGTGCGCAGCGCCTCGCCGGCGTCCGGGCCGAGCAGGCGGGCCCGGAAGGCTTCGAGGACGGGCTCGGGGTGGGTCGGCAGGGCGGTGGCCACCGCGCTCGGCGGGAGGTAGGGGTCGGAGGCGGCGAAGTGGTCGAGGGCTCTGGGCAGGTGGCGGTCGCGGCAGCCGGGGTCCTGGACGAGCAGGGCGAGCGCGCCGCCGCGCAGGGGACTGGCGGAGGGGCCGGCGAGCAGCATCAGGGCGGCGTGGCGGAGCAGGGTGCGGTCGGCGCCGGTGCGTGCGTGCGGGGCGGTGCGCAGCCCGTGGGTGACCGCCGCGGTCTGCCGCTCCGGGCGCTCGTCGCGCGCCCACCGCTCCACCGCGCGGCAGAGCGCCGACGGCTCCTCCTCGGCCAGGACGCCGAGCAGTTCGTCGGCGCGTCGGTGCGCGCTGTCGACGAGCACCTCGGTGAGGCCGTCCAGGCCGCGGTGCCGGTGGGTGTGCAGCAGCGCCTGTGCGGCCGTGGCGACGGTGGCGTGCGGCGTGGCGGGCAGCGGCCGGTCGTCGTCGAACCAGCGGACGAGCAGCGGTTGTACGGCCGCGGGGTCGGCGGTGAGCAGTCCGGCCACGGTGTCGAGGTGGCGGGGGCCGGGCGCGTGCGGGGGGCCGTCGGCCAGGACGAGGCGGCGCAGCAGGTCGAGGCGGGTGGTCCCGGGCAGGCGCAGGGACGTCCAGAATCCGGGCCCGAAGTCCTGAGGCGTCGGCCGGCCTTCTCCTCCCCGTTCCGCGATGCCGTCGGCGAGCAGGCGCAGCACCTCCGTGTACGGCGTCGCGTCGGGTACGCGGGTCAGCACTTCGGCGAGCAGCCGGGCGGCCCACCAGGAGTGCGGGTCGAGGTCGAGGGCGTGCACCAGCTCTTCGAGGGTCAGGGCGAGTTGGGGGACGCCGTGCTGCCGGGCGAGGAGCAGGACCGCCTCGACGACGGAGCCGATGCGGTGGTGGGGGACAGGGAGGGTGTGCGTGCCGTGCGGGGTGTCACGGCGGTGGACGAGGGCGCGCAGGGCCTCGTCCAGGTCGAGGTGGGTGCCCTGGATCCAGTCGGCGACTTCCTCGTGCGCGAAGCGGTAGCCGCTGCCCGCGGGGACGAACAGGCCCTCGGCGAGCACGGCGGGCGCCCAGCCGGTGCCGCCGCCCAGCCGGGCGGGCGCCGGCCCCCACGGGAACAGCGCCTCGAAGGACTCCCGGTCGAGGGCGCCCTGCCCGGGCCCGAGGCTGCGCCGGGCGGCTTCGTGGACCTGCCCGGAGACCTTCGCCGCGAGCCGGCGCACGGCGCTGCCGCGCAGGCCGTTCTCCCCGGCCAGGCGGTCGGCGACCCGCAGGCACATCAGGTCGAGGTACGCCGCGAAGACCGCGTCGCGGGTGACGGGTACCGGGGCCGGGGTGCCGGGGAGGGCGGCGTGGACCTCCGAGAGCAGGCGGAGGGTGAGGGGGTGCCCGGCGTCCGGTTCCGCGAGGACACCTTCCGGTACGCGGTGGCGTGCGCGCGCCTCGCGGGCCTCGTCGCCGCACAGGTCGCCGAGACGGACGCAGGGCGGGAGCCCGGCCGGAACGCCGGACGCCGGTTCCGTTCCCGGCGCACCGGCGGCGGGGGACGGCCACGCCGCGTCGGGGGCCGCCCCGGGTGCCGGCGCCGACTCATGGGTCGCCCCCGGTGCCTGCGCGGCTGCGCCATGGGCCGCCCCCGGTGCCGATGCGGCCCCACGGATCGTCCCCGCTGCCGGCGCCGCGCCGGCCGGCCCCCGCGACGGTGCCCTGTCTGCCACGCCGGATGCCGGCTTCCGGGGCTCCGGAAGCCCTCGCGTGCCCCCGGCCGGCCCGGACGCAGGTCCCGGCGCACCGGCGGCGGGGCGCGGCCACGCCGCGTCGAGGGCCGCCCCGGGTGCCGGCACCGACTCATGGGCCGCCCCCGATGCCGATGCGGCGCCGGCCAGCCCCCGCGACGGTGCCCTGTCGGCCGCGCCGCGCGGCGGCACGGCGCGGTCCGCGCCGGACGCCGGTTTTCGGGGCTCCCGGGGCTCCCGGAGCTGGGGAAGCCCCCGCGCGCCCCCGGCCGGCCCGGACAGCCACCCCTCCCCCGCGGCCCCCGCCGCTCGGCCGTCGGCACCGGCATTGACGAACCCCGCTCCCCCGGTGTCCGGCCCGTACAGCAGCTCCCTGGGGAACTCCGCCCCCGCGTGCTCCCAGTACTCGGCGCGGCAGGCCACCACGAGCCGTGCTCCCGTCTCCCGCAGCCAGCCGGCCGTGCCCTCGGTCCACTCGGGGAGGCGGTGGGCCAGGACGGGCGGCATCTCTTCGGGGCCGTCCAGGAGGACCAGGAGGGGCCGTCCGGCGGTGCGGGCCAGGTGGGCGAGGCGTTCCGGGGTGATGTCGCCGAGGCCGGCGGGGCGGGAGGGGGCCGAGGTGGCCACGATGCGGGCCGCCCTGGCCAGCGTCCGGCGGGCCGCGTCGGCCAGCGACATGTCGTCGTCGTGCAGATCGGCCCCGCGCAGCCACAGCGTGGGCGCCGCCTCCGGGCCCCGGGAACGGCGGGCGGCGAGGGCCGCCAGCTCGGTCGTGCGGCCGCTGCCCGGCGCGCCGACCAGGCCGAGGACGCGGGCGGGGCCCGCGGCGAAGGCGGCGAAGGCGGCGGCCGTCGCCGCGCGGCGCACCGGTCGCGCCGCGTCCGCTCCGCCGACCGGACCGGCGGCGGGGTTCCCCTCCGTGACCGATGTCGCCGTGAGGGCGAGCACCCCGGCCAGGTTGAGGTCGGCGCCGTACGCCGGGACCGTCGCCGCGTTCTCGGCGAGGAGGTCGGCGAGCGGGCCGGTGGCCGCGCGGCGCAGCGGTACGGCGAAGCCGACGTCGCTGTGGCCGGAGCTGAGGGCGGTGCCGACGACACCGAGGACGGCGCCGGTCGTCACGTCGAGGACGGGTCCGCCGGCCGCGCCGCCGCCGAGGCGCAGGGCGTCCCGCCCGGACGTGCCGACGGCCAGCTCCAGGGCGTCGCCGAGGAGGTGGAAGCGGTCGGTGGCCGTGTAGGTGACGTCGGTGGCGCCCAGGACCCGGGCCTCGCGCCAGCCGCCCGCGGCGATGCGGACGTAGGTCCCGGCCTCGACGCGGTCCCGCGTGCTCAGGGGCAGCGGGTCGACGCCGAGGCCCTCGGTGCGGACGAGGGCCAGGCCGAGGGCGGGCAGCGGGGTCACGTCGGCGGCGGCCACCACGCGGCGGCGGTCCCCGGCGGTGCTCAGGACCAGCCGGGACAGGCCGTCGACGGCTTCGTGGCTGGTGAGCACCGTGCCGTGGTGGTCGGCGACGCATCCGGTGCCCCGGGGGCGGCCGGCGAGGTCGTGGACGCGGATCAGGGCGGCATCGGGCGGGTGTCCCGCGGGGTCGGCCTCCCGGACGGCCGGCAAGCCGCCCCGCGCCTCCCGGGAGCCGTCCCCGGGCCGCTCCCCCGCCGTGCCGCCCGTCGCCTCCCGGGACCGGTTCCGCGACGCCATCGTCGAACCTCCCCGCCGTACACCCGTGCTGTGTGTGCGACGGTAGGCGCGTGATGATCAGCGGGACAGATCCCCTGGCGAACGCGCCCCCTTCCACTCCCCCGGTTCACTCCGAGCGCCTGCCCGGACGGGTGAACAGAAGGGGTGGGTTGGATAGACCCTAGGAGGTGGGGGAACCGAGGGGGGACCGTGGAGCGGCGGCAGTGGTAGTCCCCGTGATCGCCGCTCCACGGGCGGACTTGACGGCCCGTCGGCTCAGCCGAAGACGGCCAGGCTCTTCGCCTTGCCCTTGTGCTCCTCCACGAGCGCGAGGAGGCGCCCGTCGGGATCGAAGACGGCGACGGCACCGGCGCCCGCGTACTGCTCGGGCATCTCCAGCCGTACGCCGTTGGTGAGCAGTCGGGCGCGCCTGGTGTCGACGTCCCAGCGGCGGAAGGCCGCGTCGGCCGCGTCCGCGACGGGCATGACGGTGAGGTCCTGCTGGAGCTGGTCCAGCGTCCGGGCGCCGTCCAGCTTGTACGGGCCGACGCGGGTGCGGCGCAGCGCCGTGAGGTGCCCGCCGACGCCGAGACCGGCGCCCAGGTCGCGGGCGAGGGCCCGGATGTAGGTGCCGGAGGAGCAGGTCACCGAGACCACCAGGTCGAGCACCGGGGTGCCGTCCTCGGCGACGGCGTCCCGGACGTCGTACACCGCGAAGGAGGAGACGGTGACGGGGCGGGCGGGGATCTCGAAGTCCTCGCCCTCGCGGGCCCGTTTGTAGGAGCGCACGCCCTTGATCTTGATGGCGCTGACCTTGGACGGCACCTGCATGATGGCGCCGCTCAGCTCGGCGACGCCGGCGTCGATCGCCTCCCGGGTGACCTTCGAGGCGTCCCGCGACCCCGTGATCTCGCCCTCGGCGTCGTCGGTGAGCGTCGTCTGCCCGAGCCGGATGGTGCCCAGGTACTCCTTCTCGGTGAGGGCGAGGTGCCCGAGGAGCTTGGTCGCCCGCTCCACCCCGAGGACCAGGACGCCCGTCGCCATCGGGTCGAGCGTGCCGGCGTGCCCGACGCGCCGGGTGCGGGCGATGCCCCGCATCTTGGCGACGACGTCGTGCGAAGTGAAGCCCGACGGCTTGTCGACGATGACAAGGCCGTCGGGCGTGGTGTGCTTCTCGCTCATTTAGCGGTGTCGTCCGTCTCGTCGGCCCCGGTCTCGGGCTCCGTCTCGTCCTCGCCCGGCTTGCGGTACGGGTCCGCCTCGCCCGCGTACGCGGCGCCCGCGGACGCCTCGCGCACCTTCTCGTCGGACTGCCGCGCCCGGTCGAGGAGGTCCTCGATGTTGCGGGCGGTGTCCGGCAGGGCGTCCATGACGAAGGTCAGGGTCGGCGTGAACTTCACGCCCGCCGCCTTGCCGACCTCGGAGCGCAGGATGCCCTTGGCGCTCTCCAGGCCCGCCGCGGCGGCCTTGCGCTCCTCGTCGTCCCCGTAGACCGTGTAGAAGACGGTCGCCTCCCGCAGGTCACCGGTGACCCGGGTGTCCGTGATGGTGACGTGCGTGCCGAGCCGCGGGTCCTTGATCCCGCGCTGCAGCTTCTGGGCCACCACCTCTCGGATGAGGTCCGCCAGCCTTTTCGCCCGCGCGTTGTCGGCCACTGGTCCGTCTCCCGTTCTTTCTTCTCTTGCCCGATCCGGCTTCTCTTGCCCGATCCGGTCGATCCGGTCTGCTGCCCGGTCTGGTCAGTCGTCGTCGCCGTGGAAGCGCCGCCTCACCGACAGCAGTTCCACCTCGGGGCGGCCGGCCACCAGCCGTTCGCACCGGTCGAGCACGTCGCTGAGGTGGCCCGCGTCGCCGGACACCAGGGCCAGGCCGACGACGGCCCGGCGATGGAGGTTCATGTGCTCCACCTCCGCCGCGCTCACCGCGTACTTCCGCTGGAGTTCGGCGACGATCGGGCGGACGACGGAGCGCTTCTCCTTCAGCGAATGTACGTCGCCGAGGAGGAGGTCGAAGGACAGCGTCCCCACATACATGTGAAACCGGTTCACCCGCCGGTCCGGGATCGATGGCCCCGCCGCGAACGGGCGGGATCATCTGAACCGTACAACGAACGGCCGGGGCCGATCGACGGATATTGTGCTCCGCCGACCGGCCCCGGACCGGTCACTCCCGGAAGTCGCGGTACTTACACCCGCGGCTTCTCGCGCATCTCGTACGTCGCGATGACGTCGTCGACCTTGATGTCGTTGAAGTTTCCGAGGTTGATACCGCCCTCGAAGCCTTCGCGGATCTCGGTGACGTCGTCCTTGAAGCGACGCAGGCCCACGATGTTGAGGCTCTCCGCGATGACCTTGCCATCGCGCAGCAGACGCGCCTTGGTGTTGCGCTTGACCTCGCCGGAGCGGATGAGAACACCCGCGATGTTGCCCAGCTTGGACGAGCGGAAGATCTCCCGGATCTCCGCCGTGCCCAGCTCGACCTCTTCGTACTCCGGCTTGAGCATGCCCTTGAGGGCCGCCTCGATCTCCTCGATCGCCTGGTAGATGACCGAGTAGTACCGGACGTCCACGCCTTCGCGCTCGGCCATCTGCGCGGCACGCCCTGCGGCGCGCACGTTGAAGCCGATCACGATGGCGTCGGAGCCCATCGCCAGGTCGATGTCGGACTCCGTGACCGCACCGACACCGCGGTGCAGGACGCGGATGTCGACCTCTTCGCCGACGTCCAGCTGGAGCAGGGAGGATTCCAGCGCCTCGACCGATCCGGACGCGTCGCCCTTGATGATCAGGTTCAGCTGCTGGACCTCGCCGGCCTTCAGCACCTTGTCCAGGTCCTCCAGGGACACGCGACGCGTGCGCTTGGCGAACGCGGCGTTCCGCTCGCGGGCGGCGCGCTTCTCCGCGATCTGGCGGGCCGTACGGTCCTCGTCAACCACGATGAAGTTGTCACCGGCGCCCGGGACGTTGGTCAGACCCAGCACCTGGACCGGCGTGGACGGACCCGCCTCGGCGACGTTGTTGCCGTTGTCGTCGAGCATGGCGCGGACGCGGCCGTAGGCGTCGCCCACCACCATCGTGTCGCCGACCCGCAGGGTGCCTCGCTGCACGAGGACCGTCGCCACGGCACCGCGGCCGCGGTCGAGACGGGACTCGATCGAGATGCCCTGCGCGTCCTGGTCCGGGTTGGCCCGCAGGTCGAGCGAGGCGTCGGCCGTGAGGATCACGGCCTCCAGCAGCGAGTCGATGTTCTGACCCTGCTTGGCGGAGATGTCGACGAACATGGTGTCGCCGCCGAACTCCTCGGCCACCAGGCCGTACTCGGTCAGCTGACCGCGCACCTTGGTCGGGTCGGCACCCTCGACGTCGATCTTGTTGACCGCGACGACGATCGGGACGTCGGCCGCCTGGGCGTGGTTGAGCGCCTCGACCGTCTGCGGCATGACGCCGTCGTTGGCCGCGACGACCAGGATCGCGATGTCGGTCGACCGCGCACCACGGGCACGCATGGCGGTGAACGCCTCGTGACCCGGGGTGTCGATGAAGGTGATCTTGCGATCCTCTTCGTTGACCTCGGTCGCTACCTGGTAGGCACCGATGTGCTGGGTGATGCCGCCGGCCTCGCCCGCGATGACGTTCGTCTTGCGGATGGCGTCGAGCAGTCGGGTCTTTCCGTGGTCGACGTGGCCCATGACGGTCACGACCGGCGGACGGACGACCAGGTCCTCGTCGGAGCCCTCGTCCTCGCCGAACTCCAGGTCGAAGGACTCGAGCAGCTCGCGGTCCTCCTCCTCCGGGCTGACGATCTGAACCGTGTAGTTCATCTCGCCGGCGAGGAGCTGGAGCGTCTCGTCGGAGACGGACTGGGTCGCGGTGACCATCTCGCCGAGGTTCATCATGACCGCGACGAGCGACGCCGGGTTGGCGTTGATCTTCTCCGCGAAGTCGGTGAGCGACGCACCGCGCGACAGGCGAATGGTCTCGCCGTTGCCGCGGGGCAGCATCACGCCGCCGACCGACGGGGCCTGCATGGCCTCGTACTCCTGGCGCCTCTGCCGCTTCGACTTGCGACCGCGACGCGCGGGACCACCGGGACGACCGAAGGCGCCCTGCGTGCCACCACGGCCACCGGGACCGCCGGGACGACCGCCGAAGCCGGGACGGCCACCGCCGCCACCGAAGCCACCGCCGGGACGACCGGCGAAACCGCCGCCGCCACCCGGACGACCGCCACCGCCGCCACCGGGACGACCGGCGAAACCGCCGCCGCCACCGGGACGACCGCCGCCGCCGGGACGACCGGCACCGCCGGGACCGCGACCGCCGCCACCGGGGCCGGGACGCGGGCCGGCAGCAGGACGCTGCGGCATCATGCCGGGGTTCGGACGCGGACCGCCGCCGGGACGGGGACCTGCGCCGCCGCCCTGCGGACGCGGCATCGAGCCCGGGGTCGGGCGGTTGCCGCCCGGAGCCTGGGGACGGGGACCGCCGCCCTGGCCGCCGGGACCCTGCGGACGGGGACCGCCGCCGGGAGCACCACCGGGACCGCCCGGGCGGGGCCCGCCCTGCGGACGGGGCGCCTGCGGGCGCGCCATGCCGGCGTTGCCGCCGGACGTGAAGGGGTTGTTGCCCGGACGCGGACCGCCGGGACGGCCGCCGGGACGCTGGCCCGGAGCGCCGGGACGCTGGCCACCGGGACGGCCCTGGCCGCCCTGCTGACCGCGGTCCTGACCCGGACCGGACGGACGGGCACCGCCGGGCTTGGGGGCACCGGGACGCGCGCCACCGGGCTTCGGACCGGCCGGAGCCTGGGACGAAGCGGCCGGGGCGGCCGGGGCGGCCGGAGCGGCCGGCGGAGCGGTGAACTCCGGCGCGGCCGGGGCCGGACGCGGCGCGGGCTTGGGGCCCGGCGTCGGGCGCGGACCCTGGGACGGCGCCGGCGCGGGGGCCGACGGAGCCGCGGGCTCCTGGGCGGCCGGAGGCTTGGGAGCCGCCGGAGCCGCGGGACCCGGACGGGGCGCAGCCGGACGGGCCGCCTGCGCCGGGGAGGGCGCCGCCGGCCTGGGGGCAGCCTTCTTCGGGGCCGCGGGACGACCGGCGGACCGGCCGTTTCCGCCACCCTGCTGGAAGGCGTCTGTCAGCTTGCGTACTACGGGCGCTTCGATCGTCGAAGACGCCGAACGGACGAATTCACCGAGTTCCTGGAGCTTGGCCATGACGACCTTGCTCTCGACGCCGAACTCCTTGGCGAGTTCGTAGACCCGGACCTTAGCCACTTCGCTCCTCTGAGGTCCGGGTTGCGTCCGGACCGTCGCTAGTTCATGGGCGTACTCATCGCGTACTCATCGAGTGCTCATCGCAATCTCGACCTGCTTTCGACTCGCGAGGTACCAAGCCGCGCGGGGTCTCGCGCGGCATGTCTTCCTTACCATGTTGCTCACACGCTGCTGTCAGCAGCCTTGTCGCAACCTTGTGCCTGCTCGACGTAGTGGCGCAACGCCTTTACGTCGAGCGGACCCGGGACGCGGAGCGCCCGCGGGAACGCCTTGCGGCGCACTGCCTGGTCGACACAGACCGGGACGGGATGTACGTACGCACCCCGGCCGGGCAGCGTACCGCGTGGATCAGGGGTGCAATGACCCCCGTCCGCGACGGTGCGCAACAGCTCGCTCTTGACCGCTCGCTCCCGGCACCCCACGCAGGTGCGCTCGGGGCATGCTCGGGTACGTGTCCGGCCAGACACTGCTAAGTCTACCTCCCCGGACCGACCTCACCCCTTCGGGGCAAGAATCGAACACGTGCCGCACGCAAAGCTGTCGTGATCTCAGCGGCGTGCGGCTTGGATCTATTCCCCGGCTACTCGGACGGCCGGTCGTCCCGCCGGTCGGCACGCTCGTCGTCGCGCCGGTCGTCCGGCTGCTCGGTGTCCGGGCGGATGTCGATCCGCCAGCCGGTCAGCCGGGCCGCGAGCCGGGCGTTCTGGCCCTCCTTGCCGATGGCCAGCGACAGCTGGTAGTCGGGCACGATCACGCGCGCGGAGCGGGCCGCGAGGTCCACGACCTCCACCTTGGAGACGCGGGCCGGAGAGAGTGCGTTCGCCACCATCTCGGCCGGGTCGTCCGACCAGTCGACGATGTCGATCTTCTCGCCGTTCAGCTCACCCATCACGTTGCGCACCCGGCCGCCCATGGGGCCGATGCAGGCACCCTTGGCGTTCAGGCCCGAGCGGGTGGAGCGTACGGCGATCTTGGTGCGGTGGCCGGCCTCGCGGGCGATCGCGGAGATCTCGACGGACCCGTCGGCGATCTCCGGCACCTCGAGGGCGAACAGCTTCTTCACCAGGTTGGGGTGCGTGCGGGACAGCGTCACGGACGGGCCGCGCACGCCCTTGGCCACGCGGACGACGTACGAGCGCAGGCGTGTGCCGTGCGGGTAGGTCTCGCCGGGCACCTGCTCCTGCACCGGCAGGATGGCCTCCAGCTTGCCGATGTCGACCAGCACGTTCTTCGGGTCGCGGCCCTGCTGGACCACGCCGGTGACGATGTCGCCCTCACGGCCGGCGTACTCGCCGAGCGTCGCGTCGTCCTCGGCGTCGCGCAGGCGCTGCAGGATGACCTGCTTGGCGGTGGTCGCGGCGATGCGGCCGAAGTCGGACGGGGTGTCGTCGAACTCGCGGGCCGCCTGGCCCTCCTCGAGGTCGTCGGGGTCCTCCTTCGCCCACACGGTCACGTGTCCGGTGTTCCGGTCGAGCTCCACGCGCGCGTGCCGGCGGCTTCCCTCGGTGCGGTGGTAGGCGATGAGGAGGGCCGACTCGATCGCTTCGACCAGCAGGTCGAAGGAGATCTCCTTCTCCCGCACCAAGCCCCGCAGGGCGCTCATGTCGATGTCCACGGCTACGCCTCCTCCTCTTCCGTCTTGTTGTCGGTGTTCTCGGTGTTCTCGGTGTTCTCGGTGTGGTCAGTGTTCTCGGTGTTCTTGGTGTCCTTGCGGTTGAACTCGACCTGGACGCGTGCCTTGTCGATGTCGCCGAAGGGCAGTCTGCGGGTGGTGGGCTTGCGGCCCTTCACTCCTGGTACTTCGAGGTCGAGTCCGTCCTCGTCCACGGCGAGGATGCGGGCGACCAGCTCGCCGCCCTCGTGCAGCTGGAACCGGACCAGGCGGTCCGTGGCGCGCACGTAGTGGCGGTGCTGGGTGAGCGAGCGCTCCGCGCCCGGGGTGCCGACCTCGAGGGTGTACTCCCCCTCGCCCATCGCGTCGGTCTCGTCGAGCTTCGCCGAGAGCGCGCGGCTCACATCGGCGATGCGGTCCAGGTCCGCTCCGGTGTCGGAGTCGACGACCACGCTCAGCACCCGCCTGCGGCCGACCGAGTCCACCGCGATCTCTTCGAGGTCCAGTCCCTGGGAGGCGACGAGCGGCTCCAGCAGCTCTCGCAGCCTCTCGCTCTGGGTGGTGCTCATCCGGGTGACTCCTCGGCCGCGTGTGCTGTTGTGGGACGGTGCGCGTGTCTGGTCAAAGGGTATCCGGTCGCGGGGGGTGTTGCCGTCCACCCCGTATCGGTTCGGGGGCGTGGTGCTGCCGATGAGTGGTGCCCGGGCGGGGCACGGGTACCGTGATCACGGGCGGGCCGCAGGCCGCACCGCGGTTTCCGACGCGTCGCCCGCCGCTCTGCCGTCGCTTTGCCTCCGCTTCCGTACGAGCCTGTCGAGGACGTCTGCCGTGTCGCTTCCCCCATCGCCGCGCCCGTTCCGGGGGCCGCGCAGAAGGAGCCTGCTCGCGTCGGCCGCCGGGGCCGCCGGGACCGTCCTGCTCGTCGGCTGTACCGGGGGGTCGGACTCCGACGGCCCTGGGGCCGGCCCGTCGGCCGCCGACCGGGCACGCGCGCGTGCGGCCCGGGACAGCGAGGCCCTGGCCGGGCGGTACGCGGCGGTGATCGCGGCGCATCCCGGGCTGGCGGAGCGGCTGGGGCCGCTGCGGGATGAGGTCGTACGGCACGCGGAGGCCTTCGGCGGTGAGCGGGCGGCTGCCTCGCCTCGGGCGTCGTCGACCGCGACGTCGGCCGCGTCGTCGGCCGCGTCGTCGGCCGCGTCCGCTTCGGTCTCGCCCTCGGTCTCCGCCCGGGCCGCCGGGCCGGCGGCCCGTGACGCCGGTGCCGTGCCCGCGGACGAGAAGGGCGCCCTGGGCATGCTCGCCGACGCCGAGCGGAAGCTGGCCGACCGGCGGGCCGATGCACTGCTCGACGTGCCGGGTGAGACGGCGCGGCTGCTGGCCTCGGTCGCGGCGGCCGGGGCGGCCCACGTGTTCCTGCTGACGGAGGGTGACGGGTGAGCAAGGCGGAGGACGGGCGGCTGGACGCCGTCCAGGCGGCGCTGGCGGCGGAGCACGCGGCGGTGTACGGCTACGGGGTCGTCGGCGGGCGGATCGGTGAGGAACGACGCACCGAGGCACGGGCGGCGTACGACGCGCACCGGGCGCGGCGGGACGCGCTGGCGCGCGACGTGCGGGACCTGGGCGGTGAGCCGGTCGCCGCGGCGGCCGGGTACGCGCTGCCGTTCTCGGTGCCGGACTCGGCGGCGGCGGTACGGCTGGCGGCCCAGCTGGAGGACCGGGTGGCCGGGGTCTACTCCGACCTGGTGCGGGCGGCCGAGGGCGACCTGCGGGCCACGGCGGCCGGTGGGCTGCGGGAGGCCGCGGTCCGCGCGGCACGCTGGCGGCGCGGGAGCGTAGCCTTCCCTGGGCTCGCCGAGCGGGCCGGCACGCCGACCGGGCGGGGGCCCGCTCCGGATGCCTCCGACACGGCGACGGGACCGGCGGCCTCGTCGGCGACGGCTTCACCGACTGCGTAACGCGTACGGCTTTCCGTACGGGAAGGGAACGGCTCGCGCATGGCATTCGAACCGCCGCGGCGTTTGATCAGGGCGCTCGGCGAGACGGCGCCGGACGGTGACGACTGGCTGGCGAAGCTGCCCGAAGCGGCGGAGCGGGCCGTGGCGGTGCGGGGGCTGACCGCGGAGCGGGTGCAGGTGCCCGGCGGGCGCAGCAGCCTGGTGGTGCTGGTGCGGACGGCCGAGGGGGCGCCGGCGGTGCTGAAGCTCGCCCCTCCCCGGGCGCGTCCGGAGAGTGAGCGGGCCGCGCTCGCGCACTGGGGCGGGCTGGGCGCCGTGCAGGTGCGCGAGGGGGGCGACGAGGAGGGCGTCCTGCTGCTCGAGCGGCTGCATCCGGACGTGTCGGTGCGGTCGTTGCCGGAGGCCAAGGCGTTGCTGGAGGCGGCGGGGACGTTGCGGCGGCTGTGGGTGGAGCCGCCCGCCTCTCATTCCTTCGAGACCGTGGCCGAGCGGACCGGGCGCCAGGCGGCGGCCATGCGGGCGGGCGCGGCGGCCGACGCGGAGGTGGCTCCGCTGGTCGACGCGGCGCTCGCGGCTCGCGAGGAGTTGCTGGCCGGGCCGTCGGAACAGCGGCTGCTGCACGGCACGTTCCGGCAGAGCAAGGTGCTCGCCGGGGACCGGATGCCGTGGCTGGCGGTGGGGCCCGATCCGGTGGTCGGGGAGAGCGCGTTCGATCTGGCGCGGCTGGTGCGGGACCGGGTGGAGGATCTGATCGCCCAGCCGTCGGGGGCGTCGACGACGCGGCGGCGGATCAAGCGGCTCGCGGAGTCGCTGGAGGTCGATCAGGAGCGGCTGCGCGGCTGGACGCTGTTCCGGGCGGTGGAGTCGGGGGTACGGGCCCGGCGGGTGGGCCGGGAGCGGGACGCGGAGCTGTTGCTGGAGTTCGCGGGCTGGTTGTGACGGGGCCTCCGGCGGTCGCGCGGGATGTCTCCGACGGTGGCTCGGGATGCCTGCGGGTGCCTGCGGCTGTGGCGCGGGATGCCTGCGGAGGCCTGCACGGGTGCCTCCGGCTGTGGCGCGGGTGCCTGCGGAGGCCTGCACGGGTGCCTCCGGCTGTGGCGCGGGATGCCTGCGGGTGCCTGCGCGGGTGCCTCCGGCGGTGGCGCGGGATGCCTGCGGGTGCCTGCGCGGGTGCCTGCGGCGGTGGTGCGGATGCCTGCGGCGCCTGTGCGGGTTGTGGGGGTGCGCGTAGCGCGGTGCGTTGTCTGGGGGTCGGGCCGCGCCGGGGGGTGTCCGTCCTCGGAACGGCGCGGAATCGGTTGCTTGAAGAGGCGCGGGGCGTTGACGCGCCAACCGCTGCGGGCGGACACCCCCCGACACGTCCCTGCTCGCCGTACGCGCCTGCCGGCCGCCTCACCTGAGTGCCCCGCCCCGCCGTGCGCGGCTCTCCGCCCTCGCTGGTCTGCGGGCAGTCGCCACGCCGCCCGCCGCTGCGGGCAGTCGTGCCGCTGGGGCGGCACGGGTGGGCGCGGCGGCACCCCGCTACGCCGGGCCGCGCACCCCACCCCGCGCCCGCACCCGCGCCGGGTGACCGGACGACGCCGGGCCGCGTCGCCCCGGGCCCGCGCCCGGGGGAACGCGGTGCCGGTCAGCTGGTGAGGCGGGTGATGGCCTCCTCGACCGTCACTTCCTCGCGCTCGCCCGTGCGGCGGTCCTTCAGTTCGACGACGCCCTCGGCGGAGCGGCGGCCGGCCACCAGGATCTGGGGGACGCCGATGAGCTCCGCGTCGGTGAACTTCACGCCGGGAGAGACCCCCGCCCGGTCGTCCACCAGGACGCGGACGCCGGCCGCGGCCAGCTTGTCGGAGACCTCCAGGGCCAGCTCGGTCTGCACCGCCTTGCCCGCGGCGACGACGTGCACGTCGGCCGGGGCGACCTCCTTGGACCAGACGAGGCCCTTGTCGTCGGCGTGCTGCTCGGCGAGCGCGGCCACCGCGCGGGAGACGCCGATGCCGTAGGAGCCCATGGTGACGCGGGCCGGCTTGCCGTTCTGGCCGAGGACGTCGAGCTTGAGGGCGTCCGCGTACTTGCGCCCCAGCTGGAAGATGTGGCCGATCTCGATGGCGCGGTCCAGCTTCAGGCCCGTGCCGCACTTCGGGCAGGGGTCGCCCTCGCGGACCACGACCACGTCGGCGTAGGCGTCGACCTCGAAGTCGCGGCCCGCCACGACGTTCCTGGCGTGGGTGTCGGCCTTGTTGGCGCCCGTGATCCACGCGGTGCCCGGCGCGACACGGGGGTCGGCGATGTACGTGACCTTCTCGCCCAGGCCCTGCGGGCCGACGTAGCCGCGGACCAGGTCGGGGCGGCCGACGAAGTCCTCGGCGGTGACCAGCTCGACGGCGGCCGGGGCGAAGTGCGCCTCGACCTTGTCCATGTCGACCTCGCGGTCGCCCGGCACGCCCACGGCCACGATCTCGCCGTCCACCTTGACGAGGAGGTTCTTGAGGGTGGCCGAGGCCGGTACGCCGAGGGAGGCGGCCAGGGTCTCGATCGTGGGGGTGTCGGGGGTGGGGATGTCCTCGGCGGCCGGGACGCCGGTCGCGTCCACCGGGGTGAGCGTGTAGGTGATCGCCTCGGTGTTGGCGGCGTAGTCGCAGTTCGGGCAGTCGGCGAAGGTGTCCTCGCCGGCCTCCGCGGGGGCCAGGAACTCCTCGGACTTGGAGCCGCCCATGGCACCGGCGGTGGCCGCGACGATGCGGTAGTCGAGGCCCAGGCGCTCGAAGATGCGCTGGTAGGCGGCGCGGTGCAGGGCGTAGGACTCGGCGAGGCCCTCGTCGGCGACGTCGAAGGAGTAGGAGTCCTTCATGAGGAACTCGCGGCCGCGCAGGATGCCGGCCCGGGGGCGGGCCTCGTCGCGGTACTTGTTCTGGATCTGGTAGAGGATGACCGGCAGGTCCTTGTAGGAGGACGCCTGGTCCTTGACGAGGAGGGTGAAGATCTCCTCGTGGGTGGGGCCGAGGAGGTAGTCGCCGCCCTTGCGGTCCTGGAGGCGGAAGAGTTCGGGGCCGTACTCGTCCCAGCGGCCCGTCGCCTCGTACGGCTCGCGCGGCAGCAGGGCGGGGAGCTGGACCTCCTGGGCGCCGATGGCGTCCATCTCCTCGCGGACGATGCGCTCGATGTTGCCGAGGACCTTCTTGCCGAGGGGCAGCCAGCTCCACAGGCCGGCGGCGGTGCGGCGCACGTAGCCGGCGCGGACCAGCAGCTTGTGGCTGAGGACCTCGGCGTCCGCCGGGTCGTCGCGCAGCGTCTTCGCCATCAACTTCGACATGCGCTGGACCGGTGCGTTGGCCATGGTTCTCGTGTCTCCTGCTGCGTAAGGGTGGTGCTAGGAGGTTAGCCGGGTGGTCCGGTGCGGTGGAAATCGGTTATCGACCGGCCGGTGACCGCCTGCGCAGCGGGAGCGTGGCGCCCATCACCGCGTACGGCTTGGGGGCGCTCGGGAAGAGGACCTGACGGGCGAGGTCCTGGTAGCCGAGGGAGTGGTAGAGGCCGCGGGCGGGGCTGTCCCGGTCGATCGCGGAGAGGATCGAGCGGGGCTGGGCGGCGGCGTCGGTGATCGTGGTGATCAGGGCGCGGCCCGCGCCGCGGTTCTGGTGCGCCGGGTGGACGTGGAGTTCCGTGATGACGAAGGAGTCGTCGAGCCAGGCGTCGGTGCCCCGGTCGCGGAGGTAGGGCTCGACGACCGTGGACCACCAGTGGGCGCGGTCGTTGGGCATGCCGTAGACGAAGCCGACAAGGCGGCCCTCGACGGTGGCGCCGAGGGCCCTGGCGCCCGCGTAGGTCATGTGGCGCAGGACGATCTGGCGGCGGACGGCCACCTCGTCGGGGCCGAGGCCGAACGCGGCGGCTTGGACGGCCAGCGCCTCGTCCACGTGCGCGGAGAGGTCCAGTGGGCCGATCACGAGGTCCATGGCGGGGAGCCTACAGGGGCGTTCCGGTTGTCGTCCGGGAGCGGGCCGCCGTCCGGGCCGGGTTCAGAACAGGACGCTCATGAAGGCGCCGACCTCATGGAACCCCACCCGGAGGTACGTCCGTCGGGCCGCCGTGTTGAAGTCATTGACGTAGAGGCTCGCCACCGGGGCGGTGTCCGCGAGGGCGTAGCGCAGGACCGCCGCCATGCCGGGTGCCGCCAGGCCCTTGCCGCGGTACTCGGGGTGCACCCACACGCCCTGGATCTGGCAGGCGCGGTCGGTGGCGGCGCCGATCTCGGCCTTGAAGACGACCTTGCCGTCGGCGTCGAAGCGGGCGAAGGAGCGGCCGGAGCCGACGAGTTCGGCGACCCGGGCCTGGTAGAGCAGGCCGCCGTCGCCGGCCATCGGGGAGATGCCGACCTCCTCGGTGAACATCGCCACACAGGCCGGCATGATCCGCTCCATCTCGTCCTTGCGGACGCGGCGGACGTAGGGGTCCGGGGCGATGTCGTCGGGCAGCCGGTCGGTGACCATGAGGGGCTGGCGGGTGCGGACCTCGCGGGCGGGGCCCCAGCCCGGTTCGAGGAGTCGCCAGAGCTGGGCGGTCGGGCCGGCGGGGCCGACGATCGAGGAGCAGCGGCGGCCGGCCCGGCGGGCACGGTCGGCGAAGGCGCGGACGGCGCGCGGAGTGGCGCAGATGGGGACGAGGTTGGCGCCCGCGTAGCACAGCGAGGTCAGCATGCCGTGCTCGTACCAGCCCCACATCTCGCCGCCCAGGCGCCACGGGTCGAGGCCGGCGACCTGCACGCGTGCGGTCACGAAGGCGTTGGCGACCGGCTCGCGGTCGAGGACGGCGAGCGCGGCCTCCAGGTCACCCGGTTCGAGCACGCGGGAGGTGGTCTGCGTCAACACGTGCGGCGGCCTCACCCTGAGATCAGCTGGTCTCCGCACTGTACCTGTCGTGCATATGCCGCGCCGCCCCCCGGGCGACGCGGCAGGGTCGGGCGGATCAGCCCGCGACGGAGACCGAGGGCTCGCCGGAGATCACGCCGTCCTTCTCCATCTGCTCGGCGATCTTCATGGCCTCGTCGATGAGGGTCTCCACGATCTTGGACTCGGGGACGGTCTTGATGACCTCGCCCTTGACGAAGATCTGGCCCTTGCCGTTGCCGGAGGCGACACCGAGGTCGGCCTCGCGGGCCTCGCCGGGACCGTTGACGACGCAGCCCATGACGGCGACGCGGAGGGGGACCTCCATGCCCTCCAGACCGGCGGTGACCTCCTCCGCCAGCTTGTAGACGTCGACCTGGGCGCGGCCGCAGGACGGGCAGGAGACGATCTCCAGGCCGCGCTGGCGCAGGTTCAGCGACTCCAGGATCTGGATGCCGACCTTGATCTCCTCGACCGGCGGGGCCGAGAGGGAGACCCGGATGGTGTCGCCGATGCCCTGGGAGAGGAGCGCGCCGAAGGCGACGGCCGACTTGATCGTGCCCTGGAAGGCCGGGCCGGCCTCGGTGACGCCGAGGTGGAGCGGGTAGTCGCACTGGGCGGCGAGCTGGCGGTAGGCCTCGACCATGACGACCGGGTCGTTGTGCTTGACCGAGATCTTGATGTCGCGGAAGTCGTGCTCCTCGAAGAGCGACGCCTCCCAGAGGGCGGACTCGGCGAGGGCCTCGGGGGTCGCCCTGCCGTACTTCTGGAGCAGGCGGCGGTCGAGGGAGCCGGCGTTCACGCCGATGCGGATGGGCGTGCCGTGGTCCTTGGCCGCCTTGGCGATCTCCTTGACCTTGTCGTCGAACTGCTTGATGTTGCCCGGGTTCACCCGGACCGCGGCGCAGCCCGCCTCGATCGCGGCGAAGACGTACTTGGGCTGGAAGTGGATGTCCGCGATCACCGGGATCTGCGACTTCTTCGCGATGACGGGCAGCGCGTCGGCGTCGTCCTGGGTGGGGCAGGCCACGCGGACGATCTGGCAGCCGGACGCCGTCAGCTCGGCGATCTGCTGGAGCGTCGCGCCGATGTCGGAGGTGCGGGTCGTGGTCATGGACTGGACCGACACGGGGGCGTCGCCGCCCACCGCCACGGTCCCGACCTGGATCTGCCGGCTCTTGCGGCGCTCCGCGAGCCTGGTCGGAACGTCCGGCATGCCGAGAGAAATCGCAGTCATCTGCTGTGCAACCCCAAGTCGTGGATCAAGGTCCGGTCCCGTTCAGCGGCGGGCTCCGGCCTTCGAGATTACGGCACCGACATGAACGCCGGGCACGCGGCGTACGGGAGATGCACCCTTTGGCGTCCATCTGCCGGGTGAGGCGACTGAAGCCCGGTCCGGAGGGACATGCTCTCCGGATCGGGCTTCTCGTCGGATCGTCGGACCGTCAGCGGATCGGGTGCTCGGTCCCGCCTGCGCCGGCCGTCCGGGCGTCAGGTGATGCGCACCGGGTTGACGACGTCCGCCACCAGCACGAGCAGCGTGAAGCAGACGAAGACGCCCGCCACCACGTAGGCCACCGGCATCAGCTTCGCCACGTCGAAGGGCCCGGGGTCGGGCCTGCGCAGCACCTTCGCGGTGCCGCGGCGCAGCGACTCCCACAGGGCGCCCGCGATGTGGCCGCCGTCGAGCGGCAGCAGCGGGAGCATGTTGAAGAGGAACAGGGAGAGGTTGAAGCCGGCCACCAGCATCACGAACATGGCGAGCTGCTGGGTGGGCGGGATGTCCAGGGTGGCGATCTCGCCGCCGACGCGGGCGGCGCCGACGACGCCCATCGGGGAGTCGGCCTCGCGGGGTCCGTCGCCGAAGGCCGCGTCCCACAGGGCGGGGATCTTGGCGGGCAGGGCGGCGAGGTTGTCGACGGCGTCGCCGATCCGGTCGCCCATCCAGGTCACGGACTGACCGAAGTCCTGCTTCACCACGCCGGTGGCGGAGCTGAAGCCGAGGAAACCCGCGGTGACGTACTCGCCCTGGACGATCTGCCCGTTGGAGTCCTTCTTGGCGACCTTGTTGGTGGCGATGGTCGCGTGGAGGGTGATCTCCTCGCCCTTGCGCTCGACGACGACCGGCACGTCCTCACCGGGGTTGGCGCGGATCAGGTCGGACAGCCTGTCCCAGTCGTCGGTGCGTACGCCGTCGAAGGCGAGGATCTTGTCGCCGGCCCGCAGGCCCGCCGCGGCGGCCGGGGAGGCCGGGTCGGCCTTGGTGCAGTCGTCGCGGTTCTCGCTCTGCGAGATGACGCACTGCGAGACGGAGCTGACGGTGGTGGTCTGCTGGGAGATGCCGAAGCCCATCAGCACCGTGAGGAAGAGCACCACCGCGAGGATCAGGTTCATGAACGGGCCGGCGAACATCACGATGACGCGCTTCCACGGCTTGCGCGTGTAGAAGAGGCGCTTCTCGTCACCGGGCTGAAGTTCCTCGAAGGCGGCCGAGCGGGCGTCCTCTATCATCCCGCGCCAGGGCGAGGTGGAGCGTGCTTCCAGGCGGCCGTCGGCGCCGGGCGGGAACATGCCGATCATGCGGATGTAGCCGCCGAACGGGATGGCCTTGACCCCGTACTCGGTGTCGCCCTTCCGCTTCGAGAAGAGCGTCGGCCCGAAGCCCACCATGTACTGCGGCACCCGGATGCCGAACATCTTGGCCGTGGACAGGTGGCCCAGCTCGTGCCAGGCGATGGAGAAGAGCAGGCCGACGGCGAAGAGGACTATGCCGAGGATGAACATCAGGGTCGTCATGCACGGGCCTCCGCCGTCTGTGCCGCCAGTTGCCGGGCCCGGGCGCGTGCCCAGGTCTCCGCTTCGAGGACGTCCGCGACGGTGAGCGAGGTTCCCGTACGGGGGGTGCCGTGCTCCTCGACCACCCGCGTGACGGTCTCCATGATCCCGAGAAACGGCAGCGCGCCGGAGCGGAACGCCTCGACGCACTCCTCGTTGGCGGCATTGAACACCGCCGGGGCCGTGCCCGCGAGCTGTCCGACGTGCCGGGCCAGGTCGACGGAGGGGAAGGCCTCGTTGTCGAGCGGGAAGAACTCCCAGGTCGAGGCCTTGCTCCAGTCGAAGGCGGGCGCGGCGTCGGGGACGCGTTCGGGCCAGCCGAGGCCCACGGCGATGGGCCCGCCCATGTCGGGGGGCGTGGCGTGGGCCAGGGTCGATCCGTCCGTGTACTCAACCATCGAGTGGACATACGACTGCGGGTGCACGACCACCTCAATGCGGTCGAAGGGAATGTCGTAGAGCAGGTGGGCCTCGATCACCTCCAGGCCCTTGTTGACGAGGGTCGCGGAGTTGATCGTGATCACCGGGCCCATGGCCCAGGTGGGGTGGGCGAGCGCGTCCTCGACGGTGACCGCCGCCAGCTCGTCCCTGGTACGGCCCCGGAACGGGCCGCCGGAGGCGGTGACGACCAGCTTGCGCACGTCGGCGCGGGTGCCGGCGGCCAGCGCCTGGAAGAGGGCGGCGTGCTCGGAGTCGACCGGGATGATCTGGCCCGGCTTGGCCAGCGCCTTGACCAGCGGGCCGCCGACGATGAGCGACTCCTTGTTGGCCAGCGCGAGGGTGCGGCCCGCCTCCAGCGCGGCGAGGGTCGGCGCGAGTCCGATGGAGCCGGTGATGCCGTTGAGCACGGTGTGGCAGTCGGAGGCCGCGACCTGGGTGGCCGCCTCCGGTCCGGCGAGGATCTCGGGCAGCTGCTCGCCCGCGCCGTACTGCGCGGTGAGCGCCTCCCGCAGCGCCGGTACGACGTCCTCGCGGGCGACGGCGACGGTCCGCGCCCTCAGCCGGTACGCCTGCTCGGCGAGGAGGGCGACCCGGCCGCCGTTGGCGGACAGGGCGGTGACCCGGAAGCGGTCCGGGTTGCGCAGCACGAGGTCGATGGCCTGGGTCCCGATCGACCCGGTGGACCCGAGGATCACCACGTCCTTCGGGCCGTCGCCCGCCACCGGGTCGTAGACGAGGTGGGGGTCGGCGAGTGGGGCTGGACTGTCGCTCATCCCCCCATTGTGTCCGCAACGGCCCTCCGGGAGGACAGCGCGTCCCTCGGCCGGGTGTCGCGCGCCCGCGCCGGGGATCGCCGGGACGCCCTTCCGGCCCCCTCCCGCCCGCAAGGGGTCGGGGCAGGAGGCGGAATCCGGGAGCTTGCCCGAACGGGCCAGGGCGGACGGCGGGCGGCACGAGCCCCGGGGCCCGCTCGGGCCGCGGCTCGGCGCCGCCGACGACCGGCCCGGCTGCGGGGCCAAGTCGCCGGGCCGCCCCCCACATGGGCCGGGGGTCGGGTCGGGCCGCCCCCACGTGGGCCGGGGGTCGGGTCGGGCCGCCCCCAGGTGGACCGGGGTCGGGGCCAGGGCGTCCGAGCGTGCTCCGCCCACCCCGGCGCGGCTCGGCGGCGCGCGCCCCGCCCAGGACGAGGAACGGCCGGGACACCGACTGGCCTCGCTCCAGACCGTTGCGCCCGGCGCCGGCGGACGGTCACGGCTCCCGGCCGGACGCCGGGGCGCTCCTCGACGGCCGGCCCGCACCCGCGACGGGGCCCCGGCCCGCCACCCGTCTTCGGGCCGCGCCCTGGCCTCAGCCGATGGCGCGGCGGACGTTCGCCTTGGTGCTGACGCCCGGTGTCGCGTCCGCGATCCACGGGCCGTCGCCCGACGGGTCGACGACGCCCTGCTCCAGCCACTCGTACGCGCCGCCAAGGACGCCCTTGACGACCTTGCGGTCCAGGTCGTCGGTGTTGCTCCACAGGCGGCCGAAGAGTTCCTCGACGCGGATGCGGGACTGGCGGCAGAAGGCGTCGGCGAGCTGGTAGGCCTCGCGGCCGTGCTCGCCCTTGGTGCGCAGGTGCTCGGCGCGTACACAGGCGGCGCTCATCGCGAACAGCTCCGCGCCGATGTCGACGATCCGGCCCAGGAAGCCCTGCTTGGTCTCCATCCGGCCCTGCCAGCGCGACATGGCGTAGAAGGTGGAGCGGGCGAGCTTGCGGGCGGTGCGTTCGACGTAGCGCAGGTGGCCGGAGAGGTCGGGATGGCCGGAGGGGTGGAAGTCGGCGTACGAGCGCGGGAGTTGGCCGGGGCCCGCGACGAGCTTCGGCAGCCACTTGGCGTAGAAGACGCCGGCCTGCGCGCCCGCCCGCGCCTTGTCCGAGAGGGTCTTGTCGGGGTCGATGAGGTCGCCGGCGACCGAGAGGTGGGCGTCGACGGCCTCGCGCGCGATCAGCAGGTGCATGATCTCGGTGGAGCCCTCGAAGATGCGGTTGATGCGCAGGTCCCGCAGGAGTTGCTCGGCGGGGACCGCGCGCTCGCCGCGGGCTTCGAGGGAGGCCGCGGTCTCGAAGCCCCGGCCGCCGCGGATCTGGACCAGTTCGTCGGCCATCAGGCAGGCCATCTCGGAGCCGTAGAGCTTGGCGAGGGCGGCCTCGATGCGGATGTCGTTGCGGTCCTCGTCGGCCATCTGGGAGGAGAGGTCCAGGACGGCTTCGAGGGCGAAGGTGGTCGCCGCGATGAAGGAGATCTTGGCGCCGACCGCCTCGTGCAGCGCGACCGGCTTGCCCCACTGCTCGCGCACCGCCGACCACTCACGGGCGATCTTCAGGCACCACTTGCCGGCGCCGACGCACATCGCGGGAAGGGAGAGGCGGCCGGTGTTGAGGGTGGTGAGGGCGATCTTCAGGCCCGCGCCCTCGGGTCCGATGCGGTGGGCCGCCGGGACGCGGACGCGGTGGAAGCGGGTGACGCCGTTCTCCAGGCCGCGCAGGCCCATGAAGGCGTTGCGGTTCTCCACCGTGATGCCCTCGGAGGCGGCCTCGACCACGAACGCGGTGATGCCTCCCCTGCCGCCCGCCGCGTCCTTGCCGCCCTCGGGCTTCGGGACGCGGGCCATGACCACGAGCAGGTCGGCGACGACGCCGTTGGTGGTCCACAGCTTCACGCCGTCGAGGACGTAGTCGTCGCCGTCCCGGACGGCGGTGGTGGCCAGCCGGGCCGGGTCGGAGCCGACGTCCGGCTCGGTCAGCAGGAAGGCCGAGATGTCGGTGCGGGCGCAGCGCGGCAGGAAGGTGTCCTTCTGCTCCTGGGTGCCGAACATCTTCAGCGGCTGCGGCACGCCGATCGACTGGTGGGCGGAGAGCAGCGCGCCGATCGCGGGGTTCGCGGAGCCGACCAGGGCGAGGGCCTTGTTGTAGTAGACCTGGGTCAGGCCGAGGCCGCCGTACTTGGTGTCGATCTTCATGCCGAAGGCGCCCAGCTCCTTCAGCCCGGTGATCACGTCGTCGGGGATCCGCGCGTCGCGCTCGATCACCGCGCCGTCGATCTTCGTCTCGCAGAAGTCGCGCAGTTTGGCGAGGAACTCCTCGCCCCGCTGGACGTCCTCTTCGGCCGGGAGCGGGTGGGGGTGGAGGAGGTCGAGGCGGAAGCGGCCGAGGAAGAGTTCCTTGGCGAAACTGGGCTTGCGCCAGTCCTGTTCCCGGGCCGCCTCCGCGACCTCTCGGGCTTCACGTTCGGTGACGGTGGGTCGGGAGGAGGGGGTGGGTGGTGCGGACATGGGGCTCACCTCGCCGCGATTCGTCCTGCGCGAACTTGCGGACGTACGTTACTAGTCGGTGCTACCCGATCGTATGTACCCGATCCCGGGCGACCCAGCCACCCTTCGTGCGGCCGTTCGGCCGATACTGCGTGAGGGGACCGGGAGAAGGGAACGCGACGGCGGAAGCGGTGGAAAAGGCTGTCGACCATGGCGGTGGACTACACTGTCGAAGCGCTTCGACATCCTATGGACACCCGTCCCCCACTGCGGCTACTGTCGAACCACCCTCGCCCACCCCTATCGGTCCCGCGCGCTGTCGAAGCGCTTCACACCACTTGGAGAGCTGGATGGTCACCCTCGCCGAGGTCGCCCAGCACGCCGGAGTCTCGGCCAGCACGGTGAGCTATGTCCTCAGCGGCAAGCGGTCCATCTCCACCACCACCCGGCAGCGGGTCGAGGAGAGCATCCGGAAGCTCGGCTACCACCCGAACGCGGGCGCCCGCGCACTGGCCAGCAGCAGGTCGAACATCATCGCCCTCATGATCCCGCTGCGCACCGACATGTACGTGCCGGTGATGATGGAGATCGCCATCGCGGTCGCGGCCGGCGCGCGCACCCACGGGTACGACATCCTGCTGCTCACCGGCGAGGAGGGCCCCGACGCGGTGCGCCGCGTCACCGGCAGCGGACTGGCCGACGCGATGATCCTCATGGACGTCGAACTCGACGACGAGCGGCTCCCCCTCCTCCGCGACACCCACCAGCCGTCCGTACTGATCGGACTCCCCGCCAGCACCGAAGGCCTCACCTGCGTCGACTTGGACTTCCGGGCGACCGGTGCGCTGTGCGTGGAGCATCTGGCGCAGCTGGGGCACCGGGACATCGCCGTCATCGGTGAGGCCGCCGCCGTGTACGAACGGCACACCGGCTTCGCCGAGCGCACCCTCGACGGTCTGCGCACCCGCGCGCGCGAGCTGGGACTGCGGCTGCTGCACCGGCCCTGCGAGGGCGGGTACGACGCGATGGCCGCGACACTGGCCCGCGTCTTCGACGAGCGCCCCGACACCACGGGGTTCGTCGTCCAGAACGAGTCGGCGGTGGAACCGCTGCTCGCCCTGCTGCGCCAGCAGGGGCGGGCGGTGCCGGAGGACGTGTCGGTGGTCGCGGTCTGCCCCGAACAGGTCGCCACCCAGGCCTCGGTGCGGCTCACCTCGGTCGCGGTGCCCGCGCAGGAGATGGGCCGGCGGGC
Organism: Streptomyces coelicoflavus; assembly: GCF_045041415.1. Taxonomy (NCBI): domain Bacteria; kingdom Bacillati; phylum Actinomycetota; class Actinomycetes; order Kitasatosporales; family Streptomycetaceae; genus Streptomyces; species Streptomyces coelicoflavus. The sequence continues at coordinate 2,281,956 of NZ_CP108218.1, forward strand.
CGTGGGGCAGCTGGTGGCCAAGCTCGACGGGCGCGGCAGCGACGAGGTCGTGCTGCTCGCACCGGAGCTGACCGTCCGGGCCAGCTCCGGTCCGGCGCCCGTCCGGCCGTAGCGCCGCCCGGCTCCCGCCCTGCCGCGTCACGCTTCCGTGGACGCCGACGCTCACGCCCACACCGACGCCGACGCCGGGCGGGGCGGAACGTGCGCCGGTACTACCGTGCCGCCTCGACCGTGATGACGCGGTCCTGACCGGCGACGAGGTCGAGCGGTTCGGCGCCGGAGGGGGTCCGGAGTTCGATGCGGTGGGTGCGGTCCGGGCGCAGGACGGCCGTCGCGGTGCCGTCCGGTGTCCAGCCGAGGTCGAGCGAGGCGCCGAACCGGGTGCGCACGCCCCGGAGTTCGCCCTGGCGGCAGGAGGCGGGGAGGGCGGGCAGCAGGACCAGCCGGCCGGGGGTGGACTGCACGAGCATCTCGATGAGCACGGCGGGCAGGGCGTGGGCGGCGTCCGCGTTGTAGACGTCGCGGTAGGGGTAGTGCGCGCTCATCAGCGAGGCGTGGAAGTAGTCGCCGTCCAGGACCCGGCCGAGCGCGTGGGCGACCCGGTCGCCGTCACGCAGCCTGGCCGCGACGAGGGCGTGGTGGAGGTGGCCGTGGGCGGAGTCGTTCTCGGCGCCGCGCAGTTCGAGGGCGCGGTGGGCGGCCGCGGCCGTCTCGGGAGTGTCGTACGGGTTGATCTCGTCCAGCGGCCAGACACCGTAGAGGTGGCTGAGGTGGCGGTGGTCGTACGTGTCCGCCAGGCCGGGCCAGGCCCATTCCGCGAGGGCGCCGTCGGCGTTGACCCGGTGGGCGGGGAGGCGGCCGGCGAGGGCGCGCAGGCGGTCGGCTTGCTCGGGGTGGCGGTCGGCGGCGGTCAGCAGGGCGTGCCGGGCGGCGGAGAGGTCCATGGCCGCGTTGAGGGTGCCCCAGCTCGCGTTCGCGGGGCGGTTCTCGGGCGAGTAGGAGGGGACGACGACCAGGTGTCCGTCGTCGTCGCTGCGGGTGAGGAAGTCCTCGTAGAAGGCGGCGACTTCGGAGAGTGCGAGGGTGGTGCGGGGGTCGCGCGTGCCGTAGGTCTCGTCGTGGTCGACGAGCGGCTTGAGCAGCCAGTCGGCGCCTGCGGTCCACAGGTGCAGGGGGTACTCGCGGCTGAAGTGGTACGTGTGGCCGCACTCGCCGTCGGTGTGCGAGGGCGCGACCGCGCCCCGGGTGCCGAAGATCGCGCGGGCGTTGTCCCGCCAGTCGGGCAGTTGCCGGTGGACCAGCGCGGCGTGGGCCTCGGTGACCTCGGGCAGGGCGGCGGCCGCGGCGGAGGCGGTCTGGAGGTTGAGGTTGGCGTTGGTGGTGAAGGCCCCGGACCAGGCGGTGTTCCAGTCGCCGGTCCACAGGCCGGTGAGGCGGGGCGGGAGCAGGCCGCTCGCCGACAGCAGGTGGTAGCGGCCGGCGGCGAAGAGCCGTTCGAGCAGGGCTGCGCTGTGCGGCCTGGTGAGCAGGTCGGAGCCCGGCAGGGCGCGTTCGGCGGGGTCGGCGGCGAGGTCGAGGGTGACCCGGTCGTAGGCGGTGCGGTGGTGGGTCAGGTGCCGGGCGAGGAGGACGTCGTAGGAGGCCGGGTGCGGGGCCGCGTACCGGGCTTCGCGCAGCAGGTCGCGCAGGGCGCGGCTCTCGGCGACCGTGTCCAGCTCGCCGGTGTGGCGGTGCACCCGGGTCAGCAGCAGCACCTCGGTGGCGCCCTCGATCAGGACGCCGGGCGGCGTGAGCCTCGTGGTGCCGCCGGTGACGGCGACGAGGGTGACGCCGGTGTACGCGAGGTCGCTGCCGGGGTAGCGGGCGCGCAGGGTGAGCAGGGCGCCCTCGGGGGTGAGGACGGCGCCGTGGCCGATGCCGAGTCCGGCGGGGGCGCCGGGGAGGCGGGGGTCGAGGGACAGGTCGAGGGTGAGGTGCGGGGCGGTGACGTGCTGGACGATCACGTCGTCGGCGCGGGAGACGAAGACGCGGCTGGTCCAGCCGGCGCGGGTGGCGGTCGTCTCGCCGGTGGTGAAGTCGACGGCGCGGTGGTAGGGGGCGGTGCCGTCGTCGTCGGGGGACGGCCGGTTCAGGCGGAGCTGGAAGGCCGGGTGGAAGGGGCGTACCCATTGCAGCGGGCGGCCGTCGGTGAAGTCCTCGGCGGCCGTCGGGTCTCCGGCCAGCAGGCGGCCCTGGAGGGCGGGGAGTTCGGCGGCGAGGTCGGGTGGGCGGCGGTGGGCGGCGTCTCCGTCCGGGCGGACGAGGGTGTGGTGGGTGACGATCACCCGGTCGGCGTGCGGGTCGCCGTGCACGAGGACGCCGTGGTGGCCGTTGCCGCTGAGGAAGGCGTCCTCCCAGCGGGCGGCGGGCGCGGGCTCCCAGGTGCCGTGGACGGGCGTGGCGTTCATGGCTTCAGCACCGCCACGCCGTAGCGGCCGAGGGTGATCCGGTCGGTCGCCGTCGTCTCCGTCAGCAGGTCGTGGTGGGTGCCGGGGAGGCCGACGGTGACCGGTGCGCGGCCGTGGTTGAGGAGGAACAGCAGGCCGCCTCGCCGGACCGCCTCGACGCCGTCCGGGAGTCCGTCGAGCACCGGGCGGACGTCCGCGCCGGCGGCGACCCGGGTCAGCAGGGCGCGCAGCGCGTCCGGCTCGGGGAGCGTGGAGACGTACCAGGCGCGGCCCTTGCGCAGTACGGCCGGCAGCCCGTCGAGTTCGCCGCCCTTGTACGGCACGGTCTCGTCGGCGGTGCCGTCGGGCTCCAGTTCCTCGGACCACAGGGTGCCGCGCAGGCCGCCCTCGCACTCGGCGCTGCCGCCCGGCTCCAGCGGCCACCACTCGTGCAGGGTGCGGATGCCGAACAGGCCGCGCAGCCGGGCGTCCATGGCGCCGGGCCGTACCCGGTCGTCCTGGTCGGCGACGCCGGTCAGGAAGCCGCAGACGAGGGTGCCGCCGCCGCGCACGTACGCGAGGAGGTTGTCGACGGCGGCGTCGGTGAGGAGGTAGAGCTGCGGGACGACCACGAGCCGGTAGCGGGTCAGGTCGTGGCCGGGGTGGGCGAAGTCGGTGGTGATTCCGGCCCGCCAGAGGGCGCGGTGCCAGGCGCCGAGGACGTCCGGGTAGTCGACCTCGCGGGAGGGCCGGGCCTCCTGGTCGCCGGCCCACCAGGAGTGCCAGTCGTGCAGGACGGCGACGTCGGCGGTGACCGCGGCGCCGGTGACGTGCGGGGCTATCCGGGCCAGGTCGGCGCCGAGCCGCTTCACCTCCTGGTACGTGCGCCCCTGCTCGCCCGCGTGGGAGACCATCCCGGAGTGGAACTTCTCGGCGCCCTGCCGGGACTGGCGCCACTGGAAGTGGCAGACGGCGTCGGCGCCGCGGGCCACGGCCTGGAGCGACCACAGGCGGTGGAGACCGCGCGGCTTGGGGTGGTTCACTCCGCGCCAGTTGACGGGTCCGGCCGCCTGTTCCATGAGCATCCACGGGCCGCGTGCCTGGGAGCGGGTCATGTCCTGGACGAGGGCGCCGTGCTGGGCGCCGGACGGGTCGTGCGGGTCGGGGTAGAGGTCGACGGAGACGACGTCCTCCTCCTCGGCCCAGCGCCAGGCGTCCTGTCCCGCCCACAGCGGCATGAAGTTGGTGGTGACCGGGAGGTGCGGGGTGTGGCGCCGGACGATGTCGCGCTCGGCGGTGTAGCACTCCAGGAGCATGTCGGAGGTGAAGCGCCGGAAGTCGAGGACCTGTGCCGGGTTCTTGAGGTAGTGGGTGCGGCGGGCCGGCAGGATCTCCGCCCAGTCGCCGTAGCCCTGGCTCCAGAAGGCGGTGCCCCAGGCGGTGTTGAGGGCGTCGAGGGTGCCGTAGCGGTCCTGGAGCCAGCGGCGGAAGCGGGCGGCGGCCTCGTCGCCGTGGTCGTAGGTGCAGTACTCGTTGTTGATGTGCCACATGGTGAGGGCGGGGTGGTGCCCGTAACGCGCGGCCAGGGCCTCGGTGATGGCGGCGGCGTGGCGGCGGTAGACGGTGCTGGAGTGCGAGAAGTGCTGCCGGCCGCCCCACCACTCGGTGCGGCCGTCCTCGTCGCGGGGCAGCGTGTCGGGGTGCAGGTGCCCCAGCCAGGGCGGGGGTGAGGCGGTGGGGGTGGCGAGGACGACGCCGATGCCGGCGGCGTGCATCAGGTCCATGAGCCGGTCGAGCCAGGCGAAGTCGTGGACGCCGGGGCGCGGTTCGAGTTTCGACCAGGAGAAGACGCCGAGGGTGACGCAGTTGACGCCGGCGGCCCTCATCAGGCGGACGTCCTCGGGCCAGGTCTCCTCGGGCCACTGCTCGGGGTTGTAGTCGCCGCCGTAGAGGATGCGGCCCAGGGTGGTGTCGGACAGGTGCGGCATCAGCCCTTCACCGCCCCGGTGAGCATGCCCTTCTTGAAGTGGCGCTGGACGAAGGGCGACAGCACGGCGACCGGCAGCAGGGCCATGACCATGACGGCCATCTGCACGGCGAGGCCGGAGAGTTCACCGGTCTTGATGGCCTGGCCGAGGCCGACCGGCGCCTCCTGCTTCTGCACCAGCTGGATCATGACGTTCTGGAGCGGCAGCATGTCCTGGTCGTTCAGGTAGAGGGAGGCGTTGAACCAGGCGCTCCAGTAGCCCACGGCGTAGAACAGCGTGATCACCGCGACCACCGCGCGGGACAGCGGCAGCACGATCTGCCACAGGATGCGCAGGTCGCCGGCGCCGTCGATGCGGGCGCTGTCGATGAGTTCCTGGGAGATGCCCATGAAGAAGCCGCGCAGCACCAGGATGTTGAAGACGCTGATTGCGCTCGGCAGGATCAGCGCGAGGTAGCTGTCGGTGAGGCCCAGGGACTGCACCAGCAGGTAGGTGGGGATGAGGCCGGCGCTGAAGAACATGGTGGCGAGCAGCACCATGAGGATCCAGCGGTGGGCGAGGGAGCCGCTGCGGGAGAGCCCGTAGGCGCACAGCACGGACACCGCCATGGAGAACAGGGTGCCGACGAGCGTGATGCCGATGCTGACGAGCGCGGCGCGGGTGACCTGGCCGCCGCTGAGCAGTTCCTGGTAGGCGACGAAGGTGATGTCCTTGGGGAACATCACCAGGCCGCCGGCCTCGTCGATGCTCTTGCGGGTGGACAGGCTGGTGACGATCACGATCCACAGCGGGAACAGGATGCCCAGGCAGGCCAGGAGCAGGACGAGCCCCTTGCCGGCGAGTCCGGCGCGGCTGGGCTTCTCCTCCCACACGGGGCGGGGCGGGGCCGCCCACCGGCGGGGTGGGCGCGCCGGCCGGTCGCCCGCGGGGGGCGTCGCCTCTCGGACGGAGGTCGCTTCGGGTACGGCGGTCACTTCTTGTACACCCCCTGCTCGCCCATGAGGTGGGCCACCTTGTTGGCCGCGAGGACCAGGCCGAGACTGATGACGCCCTTGACGAGGCCGGCGGCGGCCGCGTAGCCGAAGTCCTGGTTGCGTACGCCGTTCCACCACACGAAGGTGTCCAGGACCTCCGCGGCGCCCGGTCCCACGGCGCCGCGTTGCAGGAGGATCTGTTCGAATCCGACGGTCAGGGCGTCGCCGACGCGGAGCACCAGGAGCAGGGCGACGACCGGGCGCAGTGCGGGCAGGGTGACGTGCCACATGCGGCGCCAGCGGTTCGCGCCGTCCATCGCGGCCGCCTCGTACAGGTCGGGGCTGACCGAGGCGAGGGCGGCGAGGAAGACGATGATCCCCCAGCCCGCGTCCTTCCACACGCTCTGCGCGGTGATCAGGAACTTGAAGGTGTCCGGGTCGGTCATGATGTCGAGCCCGTCGTACCCGTGCTGCCGCAGCAGCTGGGAGAGGAGCCCGGCACCGCCGAGGAGCTGCTGGAAGACGGCGACGACCAGCACCCACGAGAAGAAGTGCGGCAGGTAGAGGATGGCCTGCGAGATCGCCCGGACCCGGGGCCTGACCACGCTGTTGATGAGCAGCGCGAGCAGGATCGGGATGGGGAAGTACAGCAGGAGCTGGAGGACGAAGAGGACGAGGGTGTTCCGGACCGCGTTCCAGAAGGCGGAGTCCTCGAAGATCCGCTGGAAGTTCTCCAGGCCCACCCACGGGCTGTGCAGGATGGAGACGACGCCGTTGTCGCTGAGGTAGGGGTCGTACTCCTGGAAGGCGACGACGTTGCCGAGGATCGGCACGTAGTTGAAGACCAGGAGCAGCAGGACGGCCGGCAGCGTCATCAGCAGCAGGACGCGGTCGCGCCGGAACCTCAGCCGCAGGCTCAGCTTCCCGGTGGCCGGTCTGTCCGGGGCCCCCGTGTCGCCGCCGTGCGCCTTCGGGGGCTTCTTCTTGACTTCTTCGGCCTCGGTGTCGGTCCGAGGCACCGTGCTGTGCGACACGGCGGATCTCCTTGCCTCGTACCTGGTCAGCCGGCCGCGGAACCGTTCTCGTCGAGGATCTTCCGGTACCAGTCGCGGAGCTTGTCCCCGCCCTTGCTCTTCCAGTCGGAGACGGCCTGCTGCATGTCGGCGATCTTCTTGCGGCCGCGGACGATGTCGTCCTCAAGCTGCTCGAAGTCGTTGGAGAGGTTGGTGTAGCGGGCCGGCTCGGTGATCTGCATGCCGTAGAACGAGGGCTTCCTGGTGACGGCGCCCATGCGCTGCTGCCACTCGACCTGCCCCTTGGCCACCTCGGGGAAGTCGGGGTGGGCGATGGTCGCGGCGGGGCTCGCCACCATCACGTAGGCGTTCATCACGTCGATGTTGCCCTGGTCCGTCTTGGTGGGCACGCCGTCCTTGACGGTGTAGTGGGTGCCTTCCACGCCGTAGTTGGTGGCCATGTACTCCTTGGTCCCGTACGGCGCGGCGGTGACGTTGGCGACGGCCAGCACGTCACGGATCACGGCCTCGGACGCCTTCTTGTTGACGAAGGCGAAGATGCTCGCCGGGTTCTGCGCCCACAGGGTCGGGGCGCCGCCGTCGTGACCGAAGAGATCCATGCCCCAGATCCGGAACTCCGGGTTCTGCGTGGCCTGTTCGGCGGTGCGGCTCCACCACTGCGACATGTCCTGGTTGTAGATCAGGAACTCACCGGCGGCGAACTTGGGGCCGGGGTCGGCGGCGTTGGACTTGCCGAGCTTGGCGTCGGGGTGGACGACGCCCGCGGCGAACAGCTTGCGCGTCCACTCCAGGGCCTCGAGGTACTCCTCGGTCTCGATGCGGTAGATCAGCTTGCCGTCGGCCTCGTTCCAGCCGAGCGACTTCTCGTTGCCGGAGAGCACACCGAAGGCGTTGAAGGCGGTCCACTTCATGTCCAGGCAGGCCCAGCGCTTGGCCTTGGCGTTGGTGGCGTCCTTGGCCAGCGCCATGAACTCGTCGCACGAGCGGGGGACTTCGTAGCCCTCCTTCTCGAAGACGTCCTGGCGGTAGAACGGGACGATGCCGGTGACGTACGAGGACGGCATGGGCAGGCCGCGCAGCTTGCCGCCGAAGAGGGACCGCTGCCAGGCGTCAGTGGGGATCGCGGCGAGGTTCGGGTACTCCTTGACCGCGTCGCCGGAGAGGTAGGGGCCCAGGTCGGCGAACTTGCCGATGATGGCGCTCGGGATCTTGCCGGTCATGTTCCAGCCGGGCACGACCACCACGTCGGGCACCTCGCTGGAGGCGAGGACGGCGCCGAGTTTCTGGTCGTAGGTGTTTCCGTCCTGGTTCTGCCAGACCACGTCGACGCCGATGAGGTCGTTCATCGACGTGTAGTAGGCGTTGTCCTCCTTGGGCGGGGACCCCCAGAACGGCGACATGACGGTGACCTCGCCGCCCTTGCCGAACTTCTTCGGCACCGAGGTCTTCAGGCCCGCCAGGTCGAGCTTGCCGGTGAAGCCGACCGCGGAACCGTTCTTGCTGGGGATGTCGGGGGTGACCACGTTGCTCGCCACGTACGCCGGGAGGATCTTCTTGGCGTCCTTCTTCGACGTGGTGCCGTCGCGCGAGCCTCCGTCGGATCCGCCGCAGGCGGAGAGCAGCGGCACTCCTCCCGCCACCGCTGCGGTGGCGATCGCGGTGGAGGCGAGGAAACTTCTCCGGCTGGGACCGGAGGCGGCGTTCGGCGTCATGTGCGTCAACCCTTCGTGCCTTCGTGGCGCACCGGGACACCCGACGGTGGCCGTCGGGCTCGGTGTCTTGAGAGAACTGGGAACAGTTCGCGTCGAAGCGCTTCGATGTTGCAGCGAGGTTAAGTTAACCCCTCGGGGGGCACAAGAGCCGTCCCAAGATTCCTGACCGGCACTGCTCGCACGGGACTTGGCCGAACTCCTCTTCTCCACGTTGCAAGGCCGCGCGGGCTCGGCCGCGATCCGTCGCGGTGTCTTGACACCCACCCGGGGCTGCACAGAGCATCGAAGCGCTTCGACGTCCTACCCGCTCCATCGCAAGGGGACCTCCACGTGACCGCATCCACGCCGCCGTTCCGTGATCCGCACCTGCCGTTCGCGAAGCGCGTCGACGATCTGATGTCGCGGCTCACGCTCGACGAGAAGACCGCCTTCCTGCACCAGTTCGCGCCCGCGGTCGAACGTCTCGGCATCGCCGCCTTCCGCACCGGCCAGGAGGCGCTGCACGGCGTCGCCTGGATGGGGCCGGCGACCGTGTTCCCGCAGGCCGTGGGGCTGGGCGCCACCTGGAACGAGGACCTGGTGCGCCGGATCGGCGAGGCGGTGTCCAAGGAGGCCCGGGTGATGCGCGCACGGGACGGACGCGTCGGCCTCAACGTCTGGTCCCCCACCGTGAACCTGCTGCGCCAGCCCCTGTGGGGCCGCAACGAGGAGGGCTACTCGGAGGACCCGAAGCTGACGTCCGCCATCGCCACCGCCTACACCCGGGGACTGCGCGGCGACCACCCGGCGTACTGGCGCACCGCACCCGTCCTCAAGCACTGGCTCGCGCACAACAACGAGACCGCCCGGGACACCTCCTCGTCCTCCGTCCGGCCGCGCGTCCTGAACGAGTACGACCTGCGGGCCTTCCGCGAAACGGTCGAGGCGGGCGCGGTGGCCGGGGTGATGCCGGCCTACAACCTGGTCAACGGCCGCCCCAACCACCTCTCCCCCCACCTCGGCCGGCACCTGCGCACCTGGACGGAGGAGGACCTCCTGGTCTGCTCGGACGCGGGCGCACCCTCCAACCTGGTCGACTCGGAGCACTACTTCGACACCCACGAGGAGGCGACCGCCGCCGCGCTGCGGGCCGGGGTGGACAGCTTCACCGACCACGGCACGGACTCCTCGACGATCGTCGCGCGGGTCCGGGGCGCGCTGGAGCAGGGCCTGCTGACGGAGGCGGACGTGGACGCGGCCGTGCGGCGGCAGTTGTCGGTCCGTTTCCGGCTCGGCGAGTTCGACGCCGAGCACGACCCGTACGCCGTGACGGGGGACACCGAGGGGGACCTCGACTCGCCGGAACACCGGGCGCTCGCCCAAGAGGCGGCCGAGCAGGCGGTGGTGCTGCTCAAGAACGACGTCGTCCTGCCCCTGGCACCCGACGCCCGCGTCGCCGTCGTCGGACTGCTCGCGGACGAGTGCAAGCTCGACTGGTACAGCGGCACGCTCATCCGCCGCTCGACCCCGCTCGAGGGCCTGTACGAGCGGTTCGGCGCCGACCGCGTGAGCTTCGCGGAGGGCGTGGACCGGGTCGTGCTGCGCACGGCCGACGGCAGGTTCCTGCACGTCCCGCCGTCGGACGACGCCCCCGCCGAGGCGCGTGGCACGGAGGGCGCCCTCGACCCGGCCCTGCTCGCCGGCCGCACCGACCTGCCGCCCCTGACCACCGACGCCACCGGCACCGAACTGGCACTCGCCGACTGGGGCGAGGGCGTGCTCACCCTGCGCGCGCCCGACGGACGCTACCTGTCCGTCGCCGAGGACGGCTTCGTCCGCGCCTCCGCCGACCAGCCCGGCGGCTGGGTCGTGCAGGAGACCTTCCGGCTGGAACCGCACGAGAACGGTCACCTCCTGAGGCACACGGGAACGGGGCGTCCCGTCCAGGTCGCCGCCGACGGGGTGAAGGTTGCCGCCGACGACGCGGATGCCGAGGTCTTCGAGCTGACGGTCGCCGAGCGCGGCGAGGACGCGGTGGCGCGGGCGGCGGCCGGGGCGGACGTGGTCGTGGTGGTCGCGGGCAACGACCCGCACATCAACGGCCGCGAGACCGAGGACCGTACGACGCTGCGCCTCCCCGGCCACCAGGAGCGGCTGCTGCGCGCGGCCCGCGCCGCCAACCCGGCGACGGTGCTCGCGCTGGTGTCCGCCTACCCGTACGCGGTCGACGCCGGGACGCTCCCGGCGGTGCTGTGGACGGCGCACGGCGGCCAGGCGGCCGGCACCGCGCTGGCCCGGGTCCTCGCCGGGGACGTCTCCCCGGCGGGCCGGCTCCCGCAGACCTGGTACGCGGCCGACGCCGACCTGCCCGGTCTGCTCGACTACGACGTGATCGGCGGCCGCCAGACCTACCTGTACTTCGAGGGGACGCCGCTGTTCCCCTTCGGGCACGGCCTGTCCTACGCGTCCTTCGGGTACGCGGACCTGACGGCGGAGATCGAGGACGGGACAGTGTCGGTGTCCTTCACGGTCACCAACACGGGTGAGGTGACCGCCGACGAGGTGGCCCAGCTCTACGTCCGCGCGGCCGAGCCGTCGGTGCCGCGCCCGCGCCGCGAACTGCTGGCCCACCGCCGGTTCGCCTTGGCCCCGGGCGCGTCGACCCGGGTGTCCTTCGAGGTCCCGCTGTCCGCCCTGGCGTTCTGGGACGTGGCGCACGGCCGGTGGCGGGTGGAGCCGGGCCCGTACGACCTGCTGGTGGGCGCCTCCAGCGAGGACGTGCGCCTGTCCGCGACCGTCGCCGTCGACGGCGAGCCCGCCGCACCGCGCCCGGTCCGTGAACGCGGTCTGGAGGCGGCCGACTTCGACGAGCAGAGCGGCGCGGAGATCGTCGACCGGACGAAGGTGACGGGCGACGCGGTGACGCCGGCGGCCGGAGGAACAGCCGAACTGCTCTACCGCGCCTGCGACTTCGGCACCGGCGTGACGCGGGTGACCGTGGCGGTCGCGGGCGGCGGCACGGTCGAGGCGGCCCTGGACGGGGGCCCGTGGACGGCGGCACCGTCCCCGGCCGCGCCGACCGCGGGGCCGTACGACTACGTGGAGCTGGCCGGCTCCCTCACCGCCGAGGGCGTCCACGACCTCCGCATCAGGCTGCGCGGCACACTGCGGCTCGCGCACGTCGGCTTCTCCGGTTGAGGGTCCGGGGAGGTCCGGCACGGGGACGGGGTCCGGTACCGGTGGCCAAGAGCTACCGGTACCGGACCCCCGACTCGCGACCCGCTCTGACCAGGCCCAGTTCGTAGGCGACGATCACCGCCTGGGCCCGGTCACGCAGTTCCAGCTTGGCGAAGAGCCGGTTGATGTGGGTCTTCACGGTGTGGTCGGTGATGGTGAGCCGCTCCGCGATCTCCGTGTTGGACAGGCCCCGCGCGATCAGGGTCAGCACCTCCGTCTCCCGGGCCGTGAGGTCACCGGCCGCGGGGACGGGCAGCCGTGAGCCGCGCGCGTGCACGAACTCGGCGATCAGCCGCTTGGTGATCTCGGGCGACAGCAGGGCGTTGCCGCTCGCCACCACACGTACCGCGTGCAGCAGTTCGGGGAAGGTGGCGTCCTTGAGCAGGAAGCCGCCCGCTCCGGCCGCGAGCGCGTCGTACACGTACTCGTCGAGCCCGAAGGTGGTCAGCATCAGGACCTTGGTCGCGCCCCCGGACGCGGCCAGGATCTCACGGGCCGCCTCGATGCCGTTCTTGTGCGGCATCCGGATGTCGAGGAGCGCGAGGTCGGGACGGGTCTCACGGGCCGCCAGCACCGCCCGCACCCCGTCCTCCGCCTCGGCGACGACCTCGATGTCCTCCTGCGTGCCGAGGAGGTTGACGAACCCGGTGCGGACGACCGCCTGGTCGTCGGCGACCAGTGCCCTGATCACGCGCGGCTCCCTTGCTCGTCCCCCACGGTTCGCCCGCTCCCCCACGGCAGCTCCGCCTCCACCAGGAAGCCGCCGTCCGGAACCGCCCCCGCGCTGAGCCGGCCGCCGACCAGGGCGGCCCGCTCCCGCATTCCGGTCAGGCCGTGCCCTGTGCCGCCGGCGGAACGCGAGCCGGACCCGGTGCCCGGACCGTCGTCGCGGACGCGCAGGGTGAGCAGCCGGTCGGCGCCGTAGTCGACCTCGACCACGGCAAGGGCGCCGGGGGCGTGCTTGCGCGCGTTGGTCAGCGCCTCCTGCGCGATCCGGTAGGCGGACAGTTCCCACGCGGCGGGCAGCGACACCCGCTCGCCGGTGATCCGCAACTCGGCCGTGCCTCCCACCGCCCGGTGCTGCTCGACCAGTTCGGCGAGATGATCGAGCGTGGGCTGCGGTGCGTTGAGGATGGCGGGGCCGGTGTCGCCCTGGGGCGTGCGCAGGACGCCGAGCAGGCGGCGCAGTTCGGCCATCGAGGAGCGGGCGGTGCCGGCGATCTGCTGGAATCCCTCACGGGCCTCCGGCGTGAGTCCGGGCGTGGTGTACGTGGCGCTCTCGGCCTGTACGGCGATCATCGACACCGAGTGGGAGACGATGTCGTGCAGTTCGCGGGCGATCGCGGCGCGTTCCGCCTCGGCTGCCTGCTGCCGCTCCATGGTGATCAACTTGGCTTGCGCCAGGCTCCGTTCGGTGCGCGTCTCCTCCCGGGAGCGGACCGCGTCACCCATCATCACCGCCCCGAAGACGACCACGGTCAGCAGGAACGACTCGGCGAACAGGCTGAGCGATCCCTTCTCCCACAGCGCGGGCACCGGCAGGTCCATCCGCGACCAGGTGTTGATGTGCACCAGGTTGACGCACACCGCGCCGAGCGCGCCGCCCGCGACGGTGAGGGCCGGGTGCAGCACCCGGTTGCGGCCCAGCGAGTAGCAGCCGGTCAGCCCGCTCACCATGATCGATACATACAGGTTGACGTCCCCGGCGAAGGCGATCAGCCCCGCCGCGACGGTGAGCATCGCGACGGGCGGGAAGGAGCGCCGCCACATCAGCGAGGCCGCGGACACCAGCACCCCGACCGTGGTCGTGACGCCGCCCGGAACGGCGATCAGCTCCACGACCGCGCCCACCGTCACGGCACCGCCGGTGATCCAGGGGTAGGCGGGCGCCGCGATCCGGTCGCGCAGCCGCTGTTGGGGCGAGGTCCTCATTCCTCCATGATCCCGGCCGGGGCAAGGGCGCGCGTCACCGCTCGGGTGGAGTCCGGGACCGGATGTCGTACCACGGGTTGAGTTCCGGCTGCGGAGCCTCGGTTGACGCCCTCGGACCTGCGGCTTCCTAGCGTCGACGGACATGAGGAAGACCTTTGGGGAACGGGTCGCCGGGTACGCCGGGCGGCACGTCGAACGGTATGCGTGGGGCGGGTGCGCGGTGGCGGCGACGGTCTTCGCGCTGGTCTCGGGCCCGGTGCCGCACCGGATGTGGGGATGGTCGGCCGGGGCGGGGTACGCGCTCGCGGCGTTCCTGTCCTCGGGGTCCGCTCCGCGCCGGGCGGCTCGCGCGGTCGCGGTCGCGGGGGCCGTCGTGGTCCCGCTCGTCGTCCTGGTGGCGGCGGGGCTCGGGCAGTCGGAGGTCTCCGTGGTCGAGCGGTCGGGGCGGCTGCTGGTCGCCGGCGGAAGCCCGTACGTCACGGCCCCCTCGGCCGTGGCCGACTTCAATCCCTATCTGCCGGGGATGGCGCTCTTCGGCGTCCTGCCGGGAGATCCCCGCTGGTGGCTGGGCGGCACGTTCGTCGCATCCCTCGCCGCGGCCCGGCCGGGCCGCGTCGGACCGCTGCTCGCCTGCCCCCTGGTCGCGCTGCCCCTCGCGGTGGGCGGCGTCGACCTGCCGGCGGCCGGCCTGATGTGCCTCGGCCTCGCACTGGCCGGGCGGGGGCGTCCGGGTGGGGCCGGTCTCGCGCTCGGGGCCGCCGCCGCCCTCAAGTGGACCGCCTGGCCCGCGCTGCCGGTGGCCCTGGCCCTGATCGCCGTACGGCAGGGCGGCCGTTCCGCGTCGCGGTGCGCGGGCGTGGGCCTGGGCACGGGGGCGGCGGTGGTCCTGCCCTTCGCGCTCACCGATCCCGCCGGCTTCTTCCGCAACGTCGTCGCCTTCCCCTTCGGGCTCACGGCCACCGCCTCGCCCGCCGGCAGTCCGCTGCCCGGTCACCTGCTCGCGGCACACGTCCCCGGCGGCACGGTGATCGCTCTCGCGCTCCTCACGGCCGGCGCACTGCTGATCGGTGTCTCGCTCGTGGTGCGCCCTCCGCGGACACCGCGGGCGGCGGCCGAACGGCTCGCGCTCGGCCTGGGCCTGGCGACGGCCCTGATGCCGGCGACGCGCTTCGGCTACCTGGTCTACCCGCTGGTCCTGGCCGCACTGGCGCACCGTCCGCCGCACCGCGGCCCCGAGGCCACCGACCGTTCCCCCGAGAGGATCCCCGTATGACGAGCGCCGCCCGCACGCTGATCGTCACCAACGACTTCCCGCCCCGGCAGGGCGGGATCGAGACCTTCGTCCGGGAACTGGCCGACCGCTTCCCGCCCGACGGGGTGGTCGTCCTCACCGGCTCTCCCACCCCCGCGGCCCAGCCCGGGGAGCCCGTCCCGTACCCGGTGGTCCGGCACGCGGCCCGCACCCTCCTGCCGACGCCCCGCGCGACCGCCCACGCCGCGGCGGTGGCGCGCCGGTTCGGCTGCGACCGGGTGTGGTTCGGCGCGGCGGCGCCCCTCGCGCTGATGGCGGGACGGCTGCGCCGCACGGCGGGGATCCGCACCGCCGTCGCCACCACCCACGGCCACGAGGTGGGATGGGCCCGCACCCCGGGCGCCCGGGGCCTGTTGCGGCGCGTCGGCACCGAGGTGGACACGCTGACCTGGCTGGGCGACAGCACCCGGGGCCCGATCGAGGCGGCCCTCGCCCCGGGCGCCCGGACCGCCCGCCTGGTCCCCGGGGTGGACACCGGGGCCTTCCACCCGGCCGTCGACGGCGCCCCGGTCAGGACGAGGTGGGGTCTGGGCCACCGCCCCGTGATCCTGTGCGCGGCCAGACTGGTCCCGCGCAAGGGCCAGGACGCTCTGATCAGGGCGCTGCCCTGGGTACGCAGGGCGGTCCCGGACGCCGTACTGCTCCTGGTCGGCGACGGTCCCCACGGCTCCGAGCTACGGCAACTGGCCCTGCGGGAGGGCGTTCCGGACGCGGTCTTCTTCGCCGGCGGCCATCCCCACCACGCGCTGCCGTCCTTCTACGCCGCGGCCGACGTCTTCGCGATGCCCTGCCGCACCCGCAGGGCCGGTCTGGAGGTGGAGGGCCTGGGCATCGTGTACCTCGAGGCCGCCGCGTCCGGACTGCCGGTCGTCGCGGGCGACTCGGGCGGCGCCCCGGACACGGTGCGCGAGGGCGAGACGGGGTACGTCGTCGACGGCCGTTCGGTCGCGGCGACGGCGGACCGGCTGATCAGGCTCCTGCGTGATCCCCGGCTCGCCCGCGCCATGGGCGACAACGGCCGCCGCTGGGTGCGGACCGCGTGGTCGTGGGACCACTCGTACGCGACGCTGCGGGACCTGCTGGCGGGGCGGACGGCGGGCTGCCGCACCGTGGGGCAGCCCGCCGCGGGGTGAGACCGGGTGTCAGAGCGCGAGACCGGTGAGGACCAGCACCCGCTCGTAGGTGTAGTCGTCCATCGCGTACCGCACGCCCTCGCGGCCCACGCCGGACTGCTTGGCGCCGCCGTACGGCATCTGGTCGGCGCGGTAGGAGGGGACGTCGCCGATGACGACGCCGCCGACCTCGAGGGCGCGGTGGGCGCGGAAGGCGGCCTGGAGGTCGTGGGTGAACACGCCTGCCTGGAGGCCGTACTTGGAGTCGTTGACGGCGGCGAACGCCTCGGCCTCGCCGGTCACCTTCTGCACGCTCAGCACGGGGCCGAAGACCTCCTCGTGGGCGAGGGTGGTGTCGGCGGGCAGGTCGGTGAGGACGGTCGGGGCGTAGGAGGCACCGTCGCGCTTGCCGCCGGTGAGGAGCTTCGCGCCCGCGGTGACGGCCTCCTCGACCCAGGACTCCACGCGCTCCGCGGCGGCCTCGCTGACCAGCGGGCCGACGTCCGTGGCGTCGTCGTTCGGGTCACCCGTGACCTGGGCCTCGACGGCGGCGACGATGCGGGGCAGCAGGCGGTCGTAGACGGCGGCGTCGGCGATCACGCGCTGCACGGAGATGCAGGACTGGCCGCCCTGGTAGTTGGAGAAGGTCGCGATGCGCGCCGCGGCGCGGTCCAGGTCCTCGTCGCTCGCCCAGTCGGCGAGGACGACGGCCGCGCCGTTGCCGCCCAGTTCGAGGGTGCAGTGCTTGCGGGGGACCGAGTCCATGATCGCGTAGCCGACGGTCTCCGAGCCGGTGAAGGAGATGACCGGGAGGCGCTCGTCCTGGACGAGGGCGGGCATGCGGTCGTTGGGGACGGGGAGGATGCTCCAGGAGCCCGCGGGCAGGTCGGTCTCGGCGAGGAGTTCGCCGAGGATCAGGCCGGAGAGGGGGGTGGCGGGGGCAGGCTTGAGGATGAGGGGGGCGCCGGCGGCGATCGCGGGGGCGATCTTGTGGGCGCAGAGGTTGAGCGGGAAGTTGAACGGCGCGATGCCGAGGACGACGCCCTTCGGGAAGCGGCGGGTGAGGGCGAGGCGGCCCTGGCCGCCGGCGTCGGTGTCGAGGCGCTGGGCCTCCCCGCCGTTGAAGCGGCGGGCCTCCTCGGCGGCGAAGCGGAAGACGGAGACGGCGCGGCCGACCTCGCCGCGGGCCCACTTGACGGGCTTGCCGTTCTCGGCGGAGATCAGGCGGGCGATCTCCTCGGTGCGCTCGGCCAGGCGGCGGCTGACGTGGTCGAGGGCGGCGGCGCGGGTGTGGGCGGGGGCCGCGGCGAACTCGTCCCGTACGGCGTACGCGGCGGCCACGGCCTCCTCGACCTGGGCGTCGGTGGGGAGGCTCACCGTGCCGACGGTGGTGCCGTCCCAGGGGGACGTGACGTCGAAGTCGGACTCGCCGGTGGCCTGGCGGCCGGCGAGCCAGAAGGCGTGGGTGGAAGTCATGTCGGGTCCCGGCCCTTCCGCGTTGGGGGTGGTGGTGTGTGCGCCGTGCGGGGTCCACGGTAGGGCGGGGCGGGGTGGTTGCCGTTTGTCCGGGGTGTAGTGGTGGGTGCGGGGTGTTCGACGTGGTGGCCAGGTGGGGGCGTCAGTCCGAGGCCGTTGCCTTCAGGGCCAGCCAGAGCTCCATGCGGACGTCCGGGTCGTCCAGGGAGCGGCCGAGGATCTCCTCCACGCGGCGCATGCGGTAGCGCAGGGTGTGGCGGTGCACGCCGAGGTCGGCGGCGGCCGCGTCCCACTGGCCGTGGCGGGAGAGCCAGGCGCGCAGGGAGGCCACCAGGTCGCCCCGGCCGGTGGCGTCGTGGTCGCGCAGCGCCCGCAGGAGGCCGTCGGCGAAGGCGCGGACCGCGTCGTCGGCGAGGAGCGGCAGGACGGAGCCGGCCGCGAGGTGTTCGTGCTCCACGCAGACCCGGCCGCGTCGGCGGGCCACCGACAGGGCCTGTTCGGCCTGCTTGTAGGCGGCGGACGCGGCGATCGGCCCGGACGGTGCCGAGAGGCCGACGACCAGGCTCTCGTCGTCGCCGCCCGAGAGGGACTCGGACGCCGGGCGGGCGGCCTCGAGTGCCGACGCGTACTCGACGCAGGCGGCGACGGCCGCGCCCCCGTCGGTGGCCAGCACCACCAGGCGTTCGCCCTCGGGCACGGCCAGCACCGCCTCGCCGGAGCGGGCCGCCGCGGACTCCACGATCTCCGTGAGGGTGCCCAGGGGGTCGCCGCCGGTGTCGCCGCCCGTGTCACCGGCGGCCTGGGCGGTGCCGGAGGCCCTCGACCTCGCCGCGGCCGACTCGGCGACGACGATCCGGAACGGCGCGTCCAGCAAACCGCCGTACAGGCTCCCGGCGACCGTGCGCGCGTGGTCGGGCTCGCCGGCCAGCAGCATGCGCAGTACGGCCGCGTCGATGCGGAGCCCCGCCTCGTGCAGGGAGCGGGAGCGTTCCGTGGTGAGGGTCAGCAGGGCGATGGCGGAGTGGACGGCGTACCGCTCGGCTGTGCCGAGGGCGGCGGCCGTGCCGACGGCGAGCGCGGAGCGGGGGCGGCGGGAGGTGCCCAGGGAGTGCAGTTCGACGCGGTCGGCGTTCTCGGGGTGCTCGGAGTTCCCGGTCCCGCCGACCACCGACGAGGCCGGCGCGGGGCGCTCGCGCAGCCGCTGCACGTCCGCGGTGAGCCGCGCCGCCCTGCGGCCCGCCCACTCCGGCGCGGTGGCGACGACGGCGCCCGAGGCGTCGTACAGCGCCGCCCAGCCGTCGACCTGGGCGGCGAGCGCGGCCAGCAGGCCCTCCGGGCCGTCGGCCAGGGTCCGCCGGGTCAGCTCGCGCTGGGCGGCGAACCCGGCGGTGACCGCGCGGTACTGGTCGGCGGCGATGGCGGCGGAGACGGCCTTGCTGATGGCGAGGAAGGGGGTGCGGCGCGGCACCTCCAGGAGCGGGAGTCCTTCCTCCCGGGCCGCTTCCACCAGAGCCGGGGGGATGTCGTCGTAGTTGACCCCGACGGCGAACCCGAGGCCCACCACGCCCGCGCCGGCCAGCCGCTTCACGTACCGGCGCATCACCTCGGGGTCCGCGGCGTCGAGCTTGAGGGCGGTGATCAGCAGCAGCTCCCCGCCCTCCATGTAGGGCACGGGGTCGGCGAGTTCGCTGACGTGGGCCCAGCGCACCGGCACGTCGAGGCGGTCCTCGCCGGCGCGCACGGTCAGCTTGAGCGCCGAGTGGTGGACGAGCGAGGCGAGCGTCGGGGGCATGGGTGCCTTGGCCTTCGGGTCTGCGTCAGGGGCGCGAGGCTGGTCGCGGGGGCGGGTCTGGTCGCGAGGTCGGGTGTGGAGCCTCTGTGATCCTTTGGCCGCCGCGTATGAACGGCCTGTGTCGATTCTGCCTCACTGTACGGTCCCCGGGCGCCCACCCGGGGCCATGCACCTCACCCGCGCAGATCCACCAGCAGCGGCGGCGCGTACTCCCCCTCGACGCTGGTCAGCGACAGCACGGCGTGCCCGGCCGGCACGGCGTGCGCCAGCTCGGAGGCCGACCAGCGTTCCCGCTCGACCTGCCGGACGGTCACCGCGTCCGTGGTCACCGCCTTGCCCGTCACCAGCTTGCGCACAGCGTGGAAGAAACGGGTCATCGGCTGGTCGGCGAAGACCGTGTGCTTGGCGACCTCCGTCGTCTCCACCCACTCGGTTCCCCAGGCCTGCGCGAACCGGCCGCCGTCCCAGGTGGAGACGCCACAGAAGGCCATGCGGCAGCCCACGGCACCGTACAGCGGACCGTGCAGCGCCTCCGGGACGTCGCCGACGGTCCGCAGGGCGAGCAGCACGCCCGCGTTCTGCGAGCGCAGTCGCTGGATGCGGCGCACCGACTCCGGGGTGACCGCGCCCGTCGCGTCGTCCAGGACCAGGCAGGCGAAGTGCTCGCGCCGGCCCTGCCTGACGACGGCGTGGAACTGCGCGAGGACCAGCCGGGTGATCACCCGGGAGGCCTCGTCGTGTCCTCGCTCGGGGACGTCGATCCGGACCCGCAGCGGGTGGTGGGCGACCGCGCGCAGGGAGAACGGGCGGGCCGTTCCGCGGCCGCCGAAGAAGTCGGCGAACGCCGGCCGGTTCAGCAGGGCCAGCCGGTCGGCCAGGGCGCGGCCCGCGTCGCCCGGCGCGCCGGTCTGCCGGACACGCGCGTCGAGCTCGCGGCGCATGACGTCGTTCCCGCTCGCCGCGAGCGCCTCCGCCAGCCGGGTCAGCGCCGTCTCCTCGCCCGCCAGCAGCGCGTGCAGCTCCGGCAGGGACGGGAACCGTCCGTGGACCGCCCGGAACGGGCCGAGGAGCTGCGCCAGCGCGGTGACGGCGCCCTGCGCTCCGACCGTGTCGAGGTCGCCCACCAGGGCTTCGGCGAGGATCGCGGCCGCGTCGTCCGGGTCGTCGGACTCGGCGTAGGGGTCCAGGTCGTGCACCGAGGCGGGGTCGCCGATCCGGACGATCACGTCGAAGGCGTCGTCCTCGCACACCGGGGTCCCGGGGGCGGACACGGCCACGACGGCGCACGTCCCGGTGAGCGCCTGCAGCGCGAGTGCCTCGGTCACCGGCTCGACGAGGGCGCGGGTCTTGCCGGACCCGGGGGGCCCGACCGCCAGCAGCGAGGTGCCGAGCACCTCCGGGCCGAGTGCCGCCCCGGCGTCCCGGTACGGCAGCGGGGTCTGCTGGGCGTCCGTCCAGCGGCCGATCCGCACCTGTCCGGCCAGCAGGTCGTGGCGGGCGGTCCGGCGCAGCAGGTCCCGGGCACCGGACGGGTGGGTCCAGGCCGCGCCGCCCAGGCGCAGCACGGTGTCACGGAACGTGTCCAGCGTGGCGCCGCGCCGAGCGGCGGAGAAGGCGTTCTCGACGCGGGCGCAGTCGACGTCGTTCACACCGCCGCGGGCGACCTCGCCGGTGAGCAGGTCGGCGGCCTCGTGCTGGCCGAGGTCGCGCAGGGCGGGCCACTGGGAGCGGGGGCGTGCGGCCGGGACGCCGGGGGCGGGGGCGGCCCGGCGGGCGGCGAGCAGTGTCCGCGCGTACGGCAGCCAGCCGCCGAGGCGGGCGAACGGCCACACCACGAGCAGGGTGACGACCGCGTACAGCGTGTCGGTGTACAGGCGGGACGCCATCAGGCCGTAACCGTCGGAGACCAGCACGGTGAGGGAGAGCAGCGGGTCGACGACCGGGACGGCGGACCACCCGACGACAGGGAAGGCGCTGGGGAAGACGAAACTGAGGGCGATGAGGGCGAGAAGGGCGGCGAACAGGGCGCGGGTGGGCTGAGGCCTGAGAGTCACGTAGTGCCTGACGATGGCGCGCCAACTGCCGAGTACGGCCACCACTGCAACGAGCGCGGCGAAGATGAGACCCCCGTAGACCACCCGGGCGTGCTCCCCCGGCGAGATCGTCCACCCCTCGACCTGCTCCTTGGCGTCCGCGACCGTGCCGCCCCACCACCAGTCGTCGGGCGTGAGCAGGCGGAGGGGGGCCACGGGGTAGCTGGTGACCCCCTGCTGCCACAACGACCACGCCAGCATCCCGAGGAGGAGGGGGACCAGCATGCCGACGACCGTCACCGGAGCGATCCGTTGCGAAGTCTTCCTGGGCGGCCGGTAGCCGAACCGCCAGATCCCTACGCGGGCGGGCGGCCTCTCCTCGTCCAGCCAGGCGGCGACGGCGGACACGGGCCGGGGGGCCTGCTCGGGCACGGGGGGCGCGTCGGGCGCCCTCGCCGGTCGTGGCGGCACCGCGGGTGCCTCCGCGGGTACCCGAGGCTGCCCGGCGAACGCCCCGGGCGGCCCCGGTGGCGTCTCGGGCGGCCCCGCCGGGCGCGGCACCGGATTCGCGTGCGTGCCCCGTGCGTCCCGCGTCCCGTCGCCGTCCATCGCCCTTGCCCCCTGACCTGCCGCTCCGTCCACCATCAGCGAGCCAATCTAACGCCCTCCCAAGGGGAGTTCACCGCTTACGCGGCCGGGCCCGCGTGGACGTGTCCATATGTCGCCGTTCCTGCCACCTGTCCATGTCGGACAACCGGCCGTACGGACAACGCCCACATGGAGCATGCCCACCCCACACGGCCGGTCCTAGCCTGCGAGAAAAGAAGGCACGTGTTCGTCCGCAAGATCCCCAGGAGCCCCCATGACCGCACTTCCGCAGGAGCGCCGCGTCGTCACCGCCATCCCCGGCCCGAAGTCGCAGGAGCTTCAGGCCCGCCGTACGGCCGTGGTGGCGCAGGGTGTGGGCTCCACGCTGCCCGTCTTCGTCGCCCGCGCCGGCGGCGGTGTCATCGAGGACGTCGACGGCAACCGCCTGATCGACTTCGGTTCCGGCATCGCGGTGACCTCCGTCGGCGCCTCCGCCGAGGCCGTGGTGCGCAAGGCGTCCGCGCAGCTCGCCGACTTCACCCACACCTGTTTCATGGTCACGCCGTACGAGGGCTACGTCGCCGTCGCCGAGGCGCTGGCCGAGCTGACGCCGGGCGACCACGCCAAGAAGTCGGCGCTGTTCAACAGCGGTGCCGAGGCCGTCGAGAACGCCGTCAAGATCGCCCGTGCGTACACCAGGCGGCAGGCCGTGGTGGTCTTCGACCACGGGTACCACGGCCGGACCAACCTGACGATGGCGCTGACGGCGAAGAACATGCCGTACAAGCACGGCTTCGGCCCGTTCGCGCCCGAGGTGTACCGCGTGCCGGTCGCCTACGGCTACCGCTGGCCGACGGGCGCCGAGAACGCCGGTCCGGAGGCCGCCGCCCAGGCGATCGACCAGATCACCAAGCAGGTCGGCGCGGAGAACGTGGCCGCGATCATCATCGAGCCGGTGCTCGGCGAGGGCGGCTTCATCGAGCCGGCCAAGGGCTTCCTGCCGGCGATCCGCGAGTTCGCCTCGGACAACGGCATCGTCTTCGTCGCGGACGAGATCCAGTCCGGCTTCTGCCGCACCGGCCAGTGGTTCGCCTGCGAGGACGAGGGCATCGTCCCGGACCTGATCACGACGGCGAAGGGCATCGCGGGCGGTCTGCCGCTGTCCGCCGTCACCGGCCGCGCCGAGATCATGGACGCCGCGCACTCCGGCGGCCTCGGCGGCACCTACGGCGGCAACCCGGTGGCGTGTGCGGGCGCGCTCGGGGCCATCGAGACGATGAAGGAGCTGGACCTCAACGCCCGGGCGAAGCACATCGAGGCGGTCATGAAGTCCCGCCTGTCCGCCATGGCCGAGAAGTTCGACGTCGTCGGCGACGTCCGGGGCCGCGGCGCGATGATCGCCATCGAGCTGGTCAAGGACCGCGGCACCAAGGAGCCGAACCCGGCGGCGACCGCCGCGCTGGCCAAGGCCTGCCACGCCGAGGGCCTGCTGGTCCTGACCTGTGGCACCTACGGCAACGTGCTGCGCTTCCTGCCCCCGCTGGTGATCGGGGACGACCTGCTGAACGAGGGCCTCGACATCATCGAGCAGGCCTTCGCCGGCCTCTGAGCGAGCACGTGCGCGAGCGTCCGAACGCGCATCTGAGCTGCGTTTCGCACGCCTGGCGCAACGACCGGCAGAGCGTGTGAAGAACGTGTGCGAGGTGGATGGCAGGACGCCGATGGCCCTGTCGTGAGCGCACCCCCTGCCGTAGGTTCTACGCAGATGAGAGATACACCCGCCCACAGGGGACTGTGGGCGGGTCATCAGGACGGGGCTTCCCCGGCTTCGACCTGGTTCGTGCCTCGCGCACACAACCGGAGCCCACGGGTTCCGGCTTCCTCACCGATCGGACGGTCGCCCGCCCCAAACCCCCCGGGGCGCGCGGCGTTCCGGTCAGGACGGCCGCCTCGGCACTCGGGACGGTGGTTCACCGAAGGGCCGGCACACTCCCCCCCTTGTGCCGGCCCTTCGGTGTTCACTCCCCCGGGTCCTCCTTCTCCCCCGTGACGCGGGCCAGCAGGGCGCGGGCCTCAGGGGTGCGCGGGTGGTCCGGGTGCAGCTCCCGTTCGCAGTCGGTCAGCGCACGCCGTGCGCTGGTCGCCGCCTCTTCGCGGCGTCCCAGGCCGTTCAGCGCCTCGGCGGTGACCAGGTCCAGGTAGCCGGCGGCGTAGCGGGGCGGCTGCGGCACGTCGTCGCGGCGCACCTCGGTCAGCGCCTCCTCGTGGCGGCCCTGTCCGTTCAGGGCGCGTGCCAGCGTGGTGTGCTGGACGGCGACGGCGGATCCGTTCGCCCGGGTCAGGTTGCCGCGTGCGACGGCCTCCGCCTCCTCGTGGCGGTCCAGCCCGCACAGCACGGCGGACAGGTGTCCGAGGGTGTTGATCTCCAGTGCCGAGACCGGGGCGCGGTGGGCGATCTGGTTCAGCTCGCGCAGGACGCCGTTCGCCTCGGTCTCCGCCTCCGCGTACCGCCGCAGGCCGGACAGGGCGGCCACGCGGCTGCTGCGGGCGATCAGCCGCAGCATCCGCGAGTTGAGGCCGACCGGCTCCAGTTCCGCGATCAGCGTGTCCAGTTCGTCCAGCGCCTCGGCCACCCGGCCGTGCATGACGGCCGCTCCGGTGGCCAGCACCCTCGCCTCCCAGTGCGGCGGACGCCTGCGCCAGGGTCGCCTCGGGAGCGCGGCCAGGGCCCGTGCCTCGGCCTCGACCTCTTCGTACCGGCCCTCTCTGGTCATCGCCTTCAGCCGGTCGAAGGTCTCGCCCCACCGGCTGTCCTGTGCCGTTCGTATGCTCGTCACGGGCGGTGAGCCTACGTGAGGCCGGGCCTGCGAAGCTGGGCGTCATGCCGGACTCCGCCCCTCCTCGCGCACTGCCCGCCCTCGTCGGGCTCGCCCTGCTCCTCTTCGCGCTGATCACCTGGCAGGTCCTCGCCGACGGCCCGCTGGTCGGGGTGGACGAGCGGCTGAGCAGGGCGCTCGTCCACCCCGACCGGTTCTCCGAGCTGCTGTCCGACCTGGGCAACGTGCCGGTGGCGGTGCCCGTTCTCGTCGTGGCGCTGGCGTACACGGCGTGGCGCGGGCGGGCCGAGGGTGCGGACCGCTGGTGGCTGCCGCCCCTCGCGGGGGCGGTGGCGATGATGCTGGTGCCCGCGCTGGTCGCGCCGGTGAAGGAGTGGACCGACCGCCCCGGCACCCCGGCGGTGCCGCCGGCGGTCGGCTACTACCCCTCCGGCCACACCGCCACGGCCCTCGTCGCGTACGGCGCGGCGACGCTGCTGCTGTTCGGGCGGCTGCGCGCGCCGTCCGTGCGCCGGGGGCTGGTCGTGCTGTGCGCCGTGCTGGTGCTCGGCACCTCCTACGGGCTGGTGCGCAGGGGCTACCACTGGCCGCTGGACGTGGTGGCCAGTTGGTGCCTGGGGGCGGTGCTGCTGGCCGGGGTCCGGCTGGTGGTCCACCGGACCACGCCCGGCGGCCGGACCCCGCCGGGCGTCAGCCGAAGTACGCGTCGAAGTTCTTCTGGAACTCCCAGTTCGCGTAGCGGTCCCAGTTGATCGACCACGTCATCAGGCCGCGCAGGTCCGGCCAGGTGCCGTGGGTGGCGTACGAGCCGCAGTCGGTCTTCTTGGTCAGGCAGTTGAGCGCCTTGTTGGCCTCGGCCGAGGAGACGTGGCCGTTGCCCGCCTGGGTGGAGGCCGGCATGCCGATCGCGACCTGGTCCGGGCGCAGCGGCGGGAAGACGTTGTTCGCGTCGCCCGCGACCGGGAAGCCGGTGAGCAGCATGTCGGTCATGGCGATGTGGAAGTCGGCGCCGCCCATGGAGTGGTACTGGTTGTCGAGGCCCATGATCGAGCCGGAGTTGTAGTCCTGGACGTGCAGCAGGGTCAGGTCGTCGCGCAGGGCGTGGATCACGGGCAGGTAGGCCCCGGCCCGCGGGTCCTGGCCGCCCCACTTGCCGGTTCCGTAGTACTGGTAGCCGAGCTGGACGAAGAAGGTCTCGGGCGCCATGGTCAGCACGAAGCCGTCGCCGTACTTGGCCTTGAGGGTCTTCACGGCCGAGATGAGGTTGACGATGACGGGGGTCTTCGGGTTCTTGAAGTCCGTGTCGTCGGCGTTCAGGGAGAGCGAGTGGCCCTCGAAGTCGATGTCGAGGCCGTCCAGGCCGTACTCGTCGATGATCGCGGAGACGGAGGAGACGAACGTGTCGCGGGCGGCGGTGGTGGTGAGCTGTACCTGGCCGTTCTGGCCGCCGATGGAGATCAGCACCTTCTTGCCGGCCGCCTGCTTGGCCTTGATCGCGGCCTTGAACTCGGCGTCGCTCTCCACGTTCGGGCACTCGGCGACCGGGCAGCGCTCGAAGCGGATGTCCCCGGAGGTGACCGAGGTGGGCTCGCCGAAGGCCAGGTCGATGACGTCCCAGCTGTCGGGCACGTCGGCCATGCGGGTGTAGCCGGAGCCGTTGGCGAAGCTGGCGTGGAGGTAGCCGACCAGGGCGTGGGCCGGGAGGTCGGAGGAGCCGCCGCCGTCGTCCGGGCGCTGGGCGGTGGTCGCGGTGACCGTGGCGGAGCGCGCCGACTCGCCCGCGTCGTTGACCGCGGTGACCTGGAAGGAGTACGCCGTCGACGGGGTCAGGCCGGAGACCGTGGTGGAGGTGCCGGTGACCGTGCCGGCCCTGGCGCCGTCGCGGTAGACGGCGTAGCCCGTCGCGCCCGGCACCGGTGACCAGGACAGGGCGACGCTGGAGGAGGTCACCGAGCCGGTCCTCAGGCCGCCGGGTGCCGCCGGGGGCTGGCCCGTCTCGCCGCCGGGGCCGGTGAGGGAGATGTCGTCGGCGTGGTAGGCGCCGGTGCCGTACCAGCCGTGGGTGTAGATCGTGACCTTGCTGGTCGAGGGGCCGGTGCGGAAGGTGGTCGTCAGCTGCTGCCAGTCGGGGGCGGACTGGGCCCAGGTGGAGACGTCGGTGGTGCCGGTGCCGCTCGCGCCGAGGTAGACGTAGGTGCCCCGGACGTATCCGGAGAGCGTGTACTGGGAGTCCGGTTTGACGGACACCGTCTGCGAGCAGCGGGCGTTGTCGGCGCCCGCCGGGGTGGCTTTCAGGGCCGCCGTGCCGCTGTGCACGGGTGAGGTCACGGTCGTGCCCGCGGTGCAGGTCCAGCCGTCGAGCGCGGACTCGAAGCCGCCGTTGCGGGCGAGGTCCGCGTCGGCCGCACGGGCGGCCGACGTGAGCGCGGTCAGGCCGGACGCGGCGAGGGCCGCGGCCGTGAGCAGGGTGACGAGGGGGCGACGGGCGAGGGGTCTGGCGTGTTCCGCACGTGCGCGTTCCACAAGTGCCTCCGGACATGGGGGAGATGGGGAGGGTGGAGCGCGCCCAATTTGGTCCAGACCAATTACGTTGTCAACCCCTCGCGCATCTCACCCCCCGCCGCCCCCGCTCTCCTCCACCGCGAGGGCCGCCGCCGCCTCGTGCATCGCCAGCTCCAGGAGCGAGGGGTCGGTGAGGGTGCCGGTCCCGTCCGGCGGGATCAGCCAGCGGGTGCCCCCGGAGGACAGCCGGCCGGGGTACGGCACCACGATCCAGGTGCCGAGCCCGGCGGTCCTGATGCCGGTGCCGACCCAGCGGGCGGCCGTGCCGGCCGGGACGAAGAAGCCCGTGCGCGCGTCACCGAAGTCGGCGAGCACCGGCCCTGGCTGGTCCAGGACGCGGGAGAGCACGTCCAGGGTGGGATAGCCGAGCCTGCTCGGCAGGATGAGCACGTCCCAGGCCTTGCCGGCGGGCAGCAGCGCGACGCCCGAGGGGTCGCGCTCCCAGTCCCGGCGGCAGGACCCGGGATCCGGTGCGACGGATGCCAGCCACGCGACCGCCGTCTTCGCACCAGGCATGTGAAACCTCCCTTTCACTCGTCGACGCGGGGTGCGTCGTCACGAGGGAGAGGGAGGTCTCCCGGCCGCATTACGCGGGTTGCCGCAGCTCGTTGGGGTGAACCGGGTCACACCCCTCGCTCATCGGCGCGGCTCAGCTGTCGAAGCCGAGTCCCAGGCGGTCCATCGTGCGCAGCCACAGGTTGCGCCGGCCGTCCCGGTCGTCCGCGCGGGCCAGCGACCACTTGGTGAGCGCGATGCCGGTCCAGGCGAAGGGCTCGGGCGGGAACGGCATCGGCTTCCTGCGCACCATCTCCAGTGCGGTCCGCTCGGTGCGCTCCCCCGCCAGCAGGTCGAGCATCACCTCGGCGCCGAACCGGGTCGCGCCCACACCGAGGCCGGTGTACCCGGCCGCGTACGCCACCTTGCCCTGGTGCGCGGTGCCGAAGAACGCCGAGAAGCGGGAGCAGGTGTCGATGGCGCCGCCCCAGGCGTGGGTGAAGCGGACGCCCTCCAGCTGCGGGAAGCAGGTGAAGAAGTGCCCGGCGAGCTTGGCGTAGGTCTCGGGGCGGTCGTCGTACTCGGCGCGCACCCGGCCGCCGTAGGGGTAGACGGCGTCGTACCCGCCCCACAGGACGCGGTTGTCGGACGACAGGCGGAAGTAGTGGAACTGGTTGGCGCTGTCGCCGAGTCCCTGCCGGTTCTTCCACCCGATCGAGGCCAGTTGTTCCGCACCGAGCGGCTCGGTCATCAGGGCGTAGTCGTAGACCGGGACGGTGTACGAGCGCACCCGGCGGACCAGGTTCGGGAACACGTTGGTGCCGAGCGCGACCGTGCGGGCACGGACCCCGCCGTAGGGGGTGCGTACGGCCATGCCGGCGCCGTGCGGTCTGAGGGTGAGCGCGGGGGTGCGCTCGTAGACGCGTACGCCGAGTGCGAGGCAGGCGCGCTTGAGGCCCCAGACCAGCTTGGCGGGGTTGACCATCGCGACGCCCCGCCGGTCCCACAGGCCGGCCCGGAAGGTCGGTGAGTCGACCTGCTCCCGTACGGCCTCGGCGTCCAGGTACTCGATGCCCTCGGCGAGGCCCTTGGCGCGGATCTCCTCGTACCAGTCCGCCAGTTCCCGGGCCTGGTAGGGCTCGGTGGCGACGTCGATCTCGCCGGTGCGTTCGAAGTCGCAGTCGAGGCCGTGGCGGGCGACCGCCTCCTCGATGGCGTCGAGGTTGCGGGCGCCCAGCTCCTCCAGCTGGTGGATCTCGTCCGGCCAGCGGGTGAGGCCGTTGGACAGTCCGTGGGTGAGGGAGGCGGCGCAGAAACCGCCGTTGCGGCCGGAGGCGGCCCAGCCCACCTCGCGGCCCTCAAGGAGCACCACGTCCCGCTCCGGGTCGCGCTCCTTGGCGATCAGCGCGGTCCACAGTCCGCTGTAGCCGCCGCCGACGACCAGCAGGTCGCAGGTCTCGGCGCCGGTGAGGGCGGCCTCGGGGCGCGGGCGGCCGGGGTCGTCCAGCCAGTACGGGACCGGCTGGGCGTCGGAAAGGGATTTCGTCCAGTCGTTGCTGCGGCTCATGGCACCAGGGGCCATGATTTCAACTCCCTACGAAGACAAACCGAGGTGCTTTATGTGCTTTATGCCTTGCGGCGATTTCGGCGGTTGCCGACGACCATGGAGGCCAGGACGAACAGTACGGCGACGACGAACATGGCCGTACCGATGACGTTGATCTGAACGGGCGTTCCGCGCTGGGCCGATCCCCACACGAACATGGGGAAGGTGACGGTCGAACCGGCGTTGAAATTGGTGATGATGAAATCGTCGAAGGACAGCGCGAAGGCGAGCAGCGCGCCGGCCGCGATACCGGGGGCGGCGATCGGCAGCGTGACCCGGAGGAAGGTCTGGAAGGGGCCGGCGTACAGGTCCTGGGCCGCCTGCTCCAGCCTCGGGTCCATCGACATCACGCGCGCCTTGACGGCCGTCACGACGAAGCTGAGGCAGAACATGATGTGGGCGATCAGAATCGTCCAGAAGCCCAGCTGAGCACCCATGTTGAGGAAGAGGGTGAGCAGCGAGGCGGCCATCACGACCTCGGGCATCGCCATCGGCAGGAAGATCAGCGAGTTGATCGCGCCCCGGGCGCGGAAGCGGTAGCGGACCAGCGCGAAGGCGATCGCGGTGCCGAGCGCGGTGGCGCCCAGCGTCGCCCAGAGGGCGATCTGCAGGCTGAGCGAGAGGGAACCGCACAGCCCGGCGACCCCGCACGGGTCCTTCCAGGCGTCCGTGGAGAACTGCTGCCATTCGTAATTGAAGCGCCCGTTCGGCTTGTTGAACGAGAACACCGTGACGACGACGTTGGGCAGCAGCAGATACGCCAGCGTCAGCAGCCCGGCGATCACGACCATACGGCGCTTGAACCAGTTGACGAAGGCCATTTAAACCAGATCCTCCGTCCCCGACCTGCGGATGTAGAAGGTGACCATGGCCAGGATCGCGGCCATGAGGATGAACGAGAGCGCGGCCGCCGTCGGATAGTCCAGCACCCTGAGGAACTGGGACTGGATCACGTTGCCGATCATTCCGGTGTCCGCCGAGCCCAGCAGTGAGGCGTTGACGTAGTCGCCGGTGGCCGGGATGAAGGTCAGCAGGGTGCCGGAGACGACGCCGGGCATCGACAGCGGGAAGGTGACCTTGCGGAAGACGGTGGAGGGCCTGGCGTACAGGTCGCCCGCCGCCTCGTGCAGCCGCCCGTCGATGCGCTCCAGGGACGTGTAGAGCGGCAGGATCATGAAGGGCAGGAAGTTGTACGTCAGACCGCAGACCACCGCCAGCGGGGTCGCCAGCACGCGGTCGCCGGCGGTCCAGCCGAGCCAGCTGGTCACGTCCAGGACGTGCAGCGTGTTCAGGACGCCGACCACCGGGCCGCCGTCGGCGAGGATGGTCTTCCAGGCCAGGGTGCGGATCAGGAAGCTGGTGAAGAACGGCGCGATCACCAGGATCATGATCAGGTTCCGCCAGCGTCCCGCGCGGAAGGCGATGAGGTACGCGAGCGGATAGCCGAGCAGCAGGCACAGCACCGTCGCGGAGGCCGCGTAGGCGACCGAGCGCAGGAACTGCGGCCAGTACTCGGACAGCGCGTCCCAGTAGGTCACGAAGTGCCAGGTGACCTTGTAGCCCTCCTCCAGCGAGCCCGTCTGCACGGACGTGGAGGCCTGGTAGATCATCGGCGCCGCGAAGAACACGACCAGCCACAGGATGCCGGGCAGCAGCAGCCAGTACGGCGTCCAGCGGCCGCGCTTGCGCGGGGGCTTCTTCTCGGGCGCGGGCGGGGAGAGTGGCGGTGGCGCCTCGGTGAGGGTGGACATCAGGCGGCCTCGCCCTCGGTGACACCCGCGTCGATGTCCTGAGCCGCGTCCAGACCGAACGTGTGCGCCGGGTTCCAGTGCAGGACGACCTCGGCGCCGGGTGCGAGGCGGGGGTCGCGGTCGATGTTCTGGGCGTAGACCTCGAACTCGGGGCAGGCCGCGCAGTCCACGACGTACTGGGTGGAGACGCCGATGAAACTGGTGTTGGCGATCCTGCCCGTGATGCGGTTGCGGCCCTCGGGGATGGAACCCGCGTCGTCCGCGTGGGTGAGGCTGATCTTCTCGGGGCGAACCCCGACCAGGACCTTGCCGCCCGCCTTCGCCGGCGCGGAACACCGGGCGCCGGGCAGGACGAGCTTGTCACCCGCGGCCTTCACGACGACGTCGTCGCCGCTGCGGGTGTCGACCTCGGCCTCGATGAGGTTGGAGGTGCCGAGGAAGTTGGCGACGAAGGTGGTCCGCGGGTTCTCGTACAGGTCGGCGGGGGCGCCCAGTTGCTCGACGCGGCCCGCGTTCATCACGGCGACCTGGTCGGCCATCGTCATGGCCTCCTCCTGGTCGTGGGTGACGTGCACGAAGGTGATGCCGACCTCGGTCTGGATGCGCTTGAGCTCCAGTTGCATCTGGCGGCGCAGCTTGAGGTCGAGGGCGCCGAGGGGTTCGTCGAGGAGCAGCACCTTGGGGTGGTTGATCAGGGCGCGGGCGACGGCTACGCGCTGCTGCTGGCCGCCGGAGAGCTGGTGCGGCTTCTTGCGCGCCTGTTCACCGAGCTGGACCAGGTCGAGCATCTCGCCGACCTGCTTCTTCACGCTCTTGATGCCACGCCGGCGCAGGCCGAAGGCGACGTTCTCGTAGATGTCCAGGTGCGGGAAGAGGGCGTAGGACTGGAAGACGGTGTTGACCGGCCGTTTGTAGGGCGGCAGCGCGGTCACGTCCTGGTCGCCGAGGTGGACGGTGCCGCCGCTCGGCTCCTCCAGCCCGGCGATCATGCGCAGGGTGGTGGTCTTGCCGCAGCCGGAGGCGCCGAGCAGGGCGAAGAAGGAGCCCTGGGGCACGGTCAGGTCGAGCGGGTGCACGGCGGTGAAGGAGCCGTAGGTCTTGCTGATGCCGGCGAGGCGGACGTCGCCGCCGCCGTCCTTCGCGGCCGTCTGGTTCTTCGTCGTGTTGGTCGTCATCGTCGTCACGCCCCGGTGAGCTTCGCGAACTTCTCTTCGTATGCGGTCTCTTCCTTCGAACTCAGGGAGCGGAAGGAGTGCGACTTGGCCTGCATGGCCTGGTCGGGAATGATCAACGGGTTGTTCGCCGCGTCCTCGTCGATCTTGGCCAGGTCGTCCTTGACGCCGTCGACGGGGCAGACGAAGTTGATGTAGGCGGCGAGTTCCGCCGCCGGGCCCGGCTCGTAGTAGTAGTCGATGAGCCGTTCGGCGTTGGTCTTGTGCCGTGCCTTGTTGGGGATCAGCATGTTGTCGCTGGACGTGACGTAGCCGCTGTCCGGGATGACGAAGTCGATGTCGGGGTTGTCGGCCTTGAGCTGGACGACGTCACCGGCCCAGGCCAGACAGGCCGCGAAGTCGCCCTTGCTGAGGTCGGACGTGTAGTCGTTGCCGGTGAAGCGGCGTATCTGACCGCGGTCGACGCCCTTCTGGAGCCGGGCGATCCCCGCGTCGTAGTCGTCGTCGGAGAAGCGGGCCGGATCCTTGCCCATGTCCAGCAGCGTCATGCCCATGGTGTCGCGCATCTCGGTGAGGAAGCCGACGCGGCCCTTGAGCTTCGGGTTGTCGAGCAGGTCGGAGACCGTTTTGACCTCGATGCCGTCCAGTGCCTTCTTGTTGTAGGCGATGACGGTCGAGATGCCCTGCCAGGGGTAGGAGTAGGCGCGGCCCGGGTCCCAGTCGGGGTTGCGGAACTGGGGCGACAGGTTGGTGAAGGCGTGCGGAAGGTTGGCCGGGTCCAGTTTCTGGACCCAGCCGAGGCGGATCAGGCGGGCGGCCAGCCAGTCGGTGAGGACGATGATGTCGCGGCCGGTCTCCTGGCCCGCGGCGAGCTGCGGCTGGATCTTGCCGAAGAACTCGCTGTTGTCGTTGATGTCCTCGGTGTACGTGACCTTGACGCCGGTGCGCTTGGTGAACGCCTCCAGCGTGGGGTGCCGGCGGCCGCTCTCGTCGACGTCCATGTACTCGGTCCAGTTGGAGAAGCGGACCTGCTTCTCCTCCTGGGAGTGGTCCTCGGCGGAGACGCCGCCCTCGGTCTTGCCGGCCGCCGGGATGCCGCAGCCGCTCAGCAGGCCGAGGCCGCCGACGGCGAGCGCGCCGCCCGTGGAGGCGCGCAGCAGCGACCGGCGGGTGAGGGCGGCCCTGCCGCTCCTGAGGGAGCGCCGCACGGCGGCCGCTTGGGCCGGGGACAGGCGGTCTGGCTCGTACTGCTCCATGCGCGTGGTTGCCCTTTCGGGTGGGTCGGCCGTGGTCGGCGGCCTCTCGTCGTGACTACCGGTCCCCGAAGACGGTGCGGTGCCAGTCCTTGGCCGCCACCGCGGTGTTGTCGAACATGACGTGCTTGACCTGCGTGTACTCCTCGAAGGAGTAGGCGGACATGTCCTTGCCGAAGCCGGACGCCTTGTACCCGCCGTGCGGCATCTCGCTGATGATCGGGATGTGGTCGTTGATCCACACGCAGCCCGCCTTGATCTCGCGGGTGGCGCGGTTCGCGCGGTACACGTCCCGGCTCCAGGCGGAGGCGGCGAGACCGTACGGCGTGTCGTTGGCCAGCCGGATGCCCTCGTCGTCGGTGTCGAAGGGCAGCACGACCAGGACGGGGCCGAAGATCTCCGACTGGACGACCTCGCTGTCCTGGGCGGCGTCCGCGATGAGGGTGGGCCGGTAGTAGGCGCCGTCCTTGAGGTCACCCTCGGGTGCCTCGCCGCCGCACACCACGCGCGCGTAGGAGCGGGCCCGGTCGACGAACCCCGCGACGCGGTCCCGCTGTACGTGGCTGACCAGCGGGCCGAGGTCGGTGCCGGGGGCGAAGGGGTCGCCGACGCGGACGGTGTCCATGAGGGCGGCGGTCTTCTCGACGAACGCCTCGTAGAGGGGCCGCTGCACGTACGCGCGCGTGGCGGCCGTGCAGTCCTGGCCGGTGTTGATGAGCGCGCCCGCGACCGCGCCGTGGACGGCGGCGTCGAGGTCGGCGTCGTCGAAGACGAGGAAGGGGGCCTTGCCGCCCAGCTCCAGGTGGAGGCGCTTGACGGTGGAGGTGGCGACCTCGGCGACGCGCTTGCCGACGGCGGTGGACCCGGTGAAGGAGGTCATGGCGACGTCGGGGTGGGCGACGAGGTGCTCGCCCGCCTCCCGTCCGGTGCCGCTGACGATGTTGATCACGCCGTCGGGGATGCCGGCCTCGGTCGCCGCCTGGGCGAACATCAGGGAGGTGAGCGGGGTGATCTCGGCGGGCTTGAGCACGATGGTGTTGCCCGCGGCGATCGCCGGGAGGATCTTCCAGGCGGCCATCTGGAGCGGGTAGTTCCAGGGCGCGATCGACCCGACGACACCGATGGGCTCGCGGCGGACGTACGAGGTGTGGTCGCCGGAGTACTCCCCGGCCGACTGCCCCTGGAGCTGCCGGGCGGCTCCGGCGAAGAAGGCCGCGTTGTCGACCGTGCCCGGCACGTCGAACTCACGGGTCAGTTTCAGCGGCTTGCCGCACTGCAGGGACTCCGCGCGGGCGAAGTCCTCGGCGCGCTCGGCGAGGAGGGCGGCGAACCGGTGCAGGGCGTCGGAG
Organism: Streptomyces coelicoflavus; assembly: GCF_045041415.1. NCBI lineage: Bacteria > Bacillati > Actinomycetota > Actinomycetes > Kitasatosporales > Streptomycetaceae > Streptomyces > Streptomyces coelicoflavus. The sequence continues at coordinate 2,316,576 of NZ_CP108218.1, forward strand.
CGCTCGCCGGGGGTGGCACCGGCCCAGCCGGGGAACGCCTCCCGGGCGGCGGCGACGGCCGCGTCGACGTCGTCGGGGCCGGCCAGTGCGTAGGTCAGGACGTCCTCGCCGGTGGCCGGGTCGACGACGGTGTGCGTCCGTCCGGAGGTGCCCTTCGTGAGACGGCCCGCGATGTACTGGGCCCCGTCCGCGAAGCGGTCCTGGGCCGGGAATCGGTCCGGGGTGGCGTTGCCCGGGTTGTGCATGTCGGCTCTCCTCGGTCTCCCCGTGGCGGGGGCCGGCGTGGCTCAGGCTCGATGTGAGTGCCGATCCTGACAGAGCACTAGGCCTCCAACAAGTGATTCCGTTGTTGCCATTTGGTTACGCGACGGAATCTGTCGACCAGGTGTCGAGTCGCCACGGAAAAGGACGGACGGAGTGTCAGTGGCGCGTGCCACACTCGCGTGCATGGAGAAGATCACGGGGGCGGAGCGGATACCGGAGGCGGCCAGGAGCACGGGGGCGGCCACGGCAGGCGTCGACGGGCGGGATGACCTGCTCACCCGGGTCCGCGCGGGCGAGCGGATCAAGTACCTGTGCTTCTGGGGGCACCGGCCGCTCCCGGACGGGAGGCTCGGGCCGAGCTGTCTGAGCCAGTGGTGGCCGTCGCCGTTCACGGTGGCCGGGGTGGAGTACACGACGGCCGAGCACTGGATGATGGCGGGCAAGGCCCGGCTCTTCGGGGACGCGGATGCCGAGCGGCGGGTGCTGGCGGCCGCTCATCCCGCCGGGGCGAAGAAGGCGGGCCGTCTCGTACGCGGTTTCGACGAGGCGGTGTGGGAGCGGGAGCGCTTCCGGATCGTGGTGGAGGGCAGCGTCCACAAGTTCGCGTCCGACCCGGCGCTACGGGCGTTCCTGCTGCACACCGGCGACCGGGTGCTGGTGGAGGCGAGCCCGGTGGACCGGGTGTGGGGCATCGGTCTGGCCGCGGACGACGCGGCGGCGACCGATCCGGAGCGCTGGCGGGGGCCGAATCTGCTGGGCTTCGCGCTGATGGCGGCCCGGGAGCGGCTGAGAGAGACGCCCGGCGGGTAACGGAGCGGGAACAGGACCGGACCCGCCCCGGTGCCCGTCACGTCGTGAAGGGCACCGGGGCCGGTCCGGGCTCAGGCTCGGGTCCGGGCTCAGGCTCGGGTCCGGGCTTGGGCTCGGGTCCGGGCTTGGGCTCGGGTCCGGGCTTGGGCTCGGGTCCGGGCTTGGGCTCGGGTCCGGGCTTGGGCTCGGGTCCGGGCGACGATCAGGCGACGCTCATCAGGCTCGCGAAGGCGAGGAAGCCGAGCAGCGGCAGGACCACGGTGGCGGTGATGCCGAGCACGAGACCTGCGGTCGCGGCCCCCTTGTTGGTGGCCTCGCCCCGGGTGGCCTTCCCCCGGCCGATCGCGCCGAAGATGATCCCGAGGATGCCGAGGATCACCCCGAAGAACCAGAGGAAGAAGGTCAGGCTGCACACCACGCCGATGATGCCGAGGACCAGTCCGGTGGTCCCCATGCCGTTGCTCGGCTGCATCGGCATGCCGTAGCCGGGGCCCTGCGGGTAGCCCACGGGCGGGGCGGCCGGGTAGGACGCGCCCTGGTTCGGGTAGCCGTACCCGGGCGCGGACTGCGGGTAGGCGTAGCCCCCGGCGGGCGGCTGACCGGGCTGCTGCGGCGGCCCGTATCCCCCGGGTCCGGGGTTGGAGTACGACATGAACTGCTCTCCCCTCGTTGGCGCTTGACATCGTAGAGGCAATGCCGCGGGGAGGAGATCAGCTTTCCGCGGTCACGGAGACCGGCGCGGGGCGCGAGGAGCCGTAGTAGGGGTCGTCGTCGTACGAGTCGTCGTTGATCGCGGCGGTGATCCCGACGGCGATCAGCACGATCACGGCGATGCCGAGGACGACGCCGATGATGCCCATGACGAATCCGGCCTGCGCCTGCCCGTGGTTGCTGGCCAGGCCGAGCTCCGCCTTCCGGCGGCCCTTGACCCCGAAGACGATGGCGAGGACGCCGAGCACCAGGGAGACCACGCCGTACATGCAGAACAGGGCGCAGGCCAGGATGCCCAGCACCATCGAAGCGGTGCCCATGCCGTTCTGCGGGGCCATCGGCATTCCGGGCCAGCCGTAGCCCTGGCCGTACCCGGGGTAGCCGTAGCCGACCGGGGCGCCGGCGCCGTCGGGCGCGACCGGCGGGGGCGGCACGGCGGAGTCGGGGGTGGCGTAACCGGCGCCCGGCATCGACGTGACCGTGGCCTGGTCGTGCACGCCCGGCGGCGGCTGCCAGGGAGGCGGTGCGTCGGAGGCGGGCGGCCGGGGCGGCTCCTGCGCCGGCCCGGGCACGGCGCCCTTCTCGAGGGAGGGCCGGTTCTCCGGGGGCGCCCAGGGGTCGCGGCCACCGCCGGAGTCCCCGTCGGGTCGTATCTCGTCGGTCATGCCTCGTCCCCCCAGGTCGTTCGTGCCCGCCATGCTACGGTCCCGGGCCGCCGGGCGTGCGACCGGCCTACGATGATCCCCGAACGACCGATCAGCCGATCACCCGCGTCCCACCGCCGCCGCGCGGCCCGGGACGCCGCCCCGGGGAGGAACCCATGACCGAGCACCTCGTCGACCCCGACGTGCCGCGCGACCTGCACGCCTTCATCGCCGGACTGCCGAAGGCCGAACTGCACGTCCACCACGTCGGCTCCGCCTCCCCGCGCATCGTCTCCGAACTGGCCGCGCGGCACGCCGACTCGAAGGTCCCCACCGACCCCGAGGCCCTGGCCGACTACTTCACCTTCACCGACTTCGCGCACTTCATCGACGTGTACCTGTCCGTGGTCGACCTCATCCGCACCCCGGAGGACGTCCGGCTGCTCACCTTCGAGGTGGCCCGGGACATGGCCCGGCAGCAGGTGCGGTACGCCGAGCTGACCATCACGCCGTTCTCCTCCACCCGGCGCGGCATCGACGAGGGCGCCTTCATGGCCGCGATCGAGGACGCCCGCAAGGCGGCGGAGGCGGAGTTCGGCACCGTACTGCGCTGGTGCTTCGACATCCCGGGCGAGGCCGGCCTGGAGTCCGCCGAGGAGACGGCCCGGCTCGCCACCGACGACCGGCTGCGCCCCGAGGGCCTGGTCTCCTTCGGGCTCGGCGGACCCGAGATCGGGGTGGCCCGCCCGCAGTTCAAGCCGTACTTCGACCGGGCGATCGCCGCTGGCCTGCACTCGGTGCCGCACGCGGGCGAGACCACCGGCCCGCAGACGGTGTGGGACGCCCTCACCCACCTGAACGCCGAGCGCATCGGGCACGGCACCAGTTCCGCCCGGGACCCGAAGCTCCTCGCCCACCTCGCCGAGCGGCGCATTCCGCTGGAGGTGTGCCCGACCTCGAACATCGCCACCCGCGCGGTGCGCACCCTGGACGAGCACCCGATCAAGGAGTTCGTGCGCGCCGGCGTCCTGGTGACGGTCAACTCCGACGACCCGCCGATGTTCGGCACCGACCTCAACAACGAGTACGCCGTCGCCGCCCGGCTCCTCGGCCTCGACGAGCGCGGCCTCGCCGACCTCGCGAAGAACGGGGTCGAGGCCTCCTTCCTCGACGCGCCGGGCAAGGCCCGCATCGCCGACGAGATCGACACGTACACCGCCGCCTGGCTCGCCTCCTGAGAACCGCGCCCACCGAGAGTTGCTCCCACCATGGACACCCCGCGCGCCCTGACCGCCGTCGCCCACCGCGGCGATCCCTACCGGCATCGCGAGAACACCGTCGCCTCGCTGCGGTCCGCCCTGGACCGGGGCGCGGACGCGGTGGAGACCGACGTACGCCTCACCCGGGACGGCGTGCCGGTGCTGCTGCACGACGAGACGCTGAAGCGCCTGTGGCAGCTGGACCGGCCGCTGCGCTCCCTGTCGGCCGAGGAGGTGCGCGGGCTGACGGCGGGCGGGGTGCCGACGCTGGCCGAGGCGCTGGCCGCGACCGGGGACAGCCGGCTGATGCTGGACCTGCCGGGCGGGCCGGGCGAGCGGGCGGTACGGCGCGTCGTGGACGTGGTCCGCGAGTGCGGGGCCCAGGACCGGGTGTACTACACGGCGGGCGCCGCCGCCATGCTCGCGGTGCGGGCCGCCGACCCCGCCGCCGAGATCGCCCTGACCTGGACGACGGCCGCCCCGCCCCGGCCCGCGCTGCTCGCGGCGGTCCGGCCGCGGTGGCTCAACTACCGGTTCGGGCTGGTGAACCGGGCCCTGGCCGAGCGGGTCCACGCCGACGGCCTCCTGCTGTCCGCCTGGACCCCGGACACCGGACGCACCATGCGCCGGCTGCGCGCCCTGGGCGTCGACTCACTCACCACCAACCGCATCGACGTGCTGTGCGCGTTGCGCGACGCCCACGGAACCGCATCCGTCCCGTAAGGGTCCACCCCCACAACTCCCGGTCTCGGTGGGGACGTTCCCCCGAGTCCGGCCAGGGGCGGGCACCCTACTCGGCGACGATCCGCCACGGGGCGCGGCGCACAAGGATGATCACCGTCCTTCCGCCGCAACCGCCTTCACCTGGAGCAGTCGATGCGTGCCCGTAGCCATGCAGTTCTCGCCGCCTCGGTCGTCCTCGCCCTGGCCGCCGGCCCGCTGGCGGCCCCCGCCTTCGCCGCGCCGCCCGCCCCGGCCTCCCGCTTCGCCGATCAGCGGGGGCCGGCCGAGGAAGCGTTGCGTGCCGCCATCGCGGGACTGCCGAACCGGTACGCCACCGCCGCCCTCGTGCGGGTCGTCACCCCGGGCGGCGACTGGCACGGCAGCGCGGGGGTGCGCGACCTGGCCAGTGGCCGGCCGGCACACCCCGATGGCCGCTTCCGAGCCGGTTCAGTCACGAAGGTGGTCACCGCGGCCACCGTCCTGCGCCTCGCCGCGCAGGACGAGATCGACCTGGACGCGCCGGTCCAGGGCTGCCTTCCCGACCTGTTCACGCCGGAGTTCAGGCAGCCGATCAGCGTGCGCCACCTGCTGAACCACACCAGTGGCATCAAGCCGGGAGACAGCTTCGGCGACGACTTCACGGACGTGTACCCGCACCGGTACGAGACCCTCACCCCGCAGCAGGTCGCGGCGTCGGCGATCGCCGAGGGGCCGGAGGGCTTCGTCCCGGGAACGCGACAGCAGTACCTCAACATCAATTACACGATCCTCGGCCTGCTGATCGAGAAGGTCACGGGACGCTCGTACGCCTCCGAGGCCACGCGCCTCGTCCTGCGCCCGGCCGGCATGCACCACACGTACTTCCCGGGCACCGATCCCCGCATCCGGGGCCCGCACAACCGGGGCTACCAGGCGGTGAAGCGCCCGGACGGCACGACGAAACTGGTCGACGTGACCGAGTGGAACCAGGCGGACCGCTGGGCGGCGGGCGACATGATCTCCACCACCGCCGACCTGGAGAAGCTGCTCACCAAGCTGTTCCGGGGAGAGATCGTGCCGCGGCCCGAACTGGAGGAGATGTTCACGACTCCGGTGGGCGTCACGGGCGCGACCCTCAGCGCCGGCCTGGAGTACCAGAGGGTCGACGGCCAGGTCTTCTGGAGCAAGTCCGGGTCGCGCTACGGCTACAGCACGTTCATCGGCGGCACCCGTGATCTGAGGCGCACTCTGGTCTACTCGGTCAACTCCACGGACGCGAAGGGCACGGGGCGCAATCCGGTCGCCGACGCGATCACCGCGGCCGCGCTGCGGTAGCCCCCGTCAGCCGCCGCGCCACCGCGTGCGCGCCGACCGTCGCCGCTCCCGCGAAACCGAGCCCCACGGCGAGGTCACGCGGGCGGGTGGCGCGCAGCACACCGGCGCGGCGCAGCCTGTGGCGGGCCCAGAGGGTGAACGGGACCACGATCAGCGGCGAGGTCGCCGCCCCGGGGGTGTAGCCGCGCACCAGCCCCGCCTGCGCCAGGTGGACCAGGCCGTGCAGGCCGAACGCGTTGAGCGCGGTCTGGTACGTGGCCGAGCGGCCCCCGGTCAGCCGTCCGGCGACGGACGCGGAGGCCACGACCGCGGCCATCGCGCCGACCGCCACCGCGAACTCCCGCCCGTCGACCGAACCGGCCCGCCGCCACACGGCCTCCGGCACGCCCGGGTACCGCTCGCGGAGCGCGGGGAGGTTGTGCCGCCACCAGCCGGGCACGGTCGCCAGCTCCTCGAGGTCGTGCAGGGCCCAGGCGGCCAGGAGCCCCAGCGTGACCGCGCCCCCGACAGCGCCTTCGGCCGCTCCGCCGACCGCTCGTTCATCACCCGATGAATTCATCACATGATCAGTGTGCTACACACCGACGATCCCGTTCCACCGCTTCGCGAATTCCGCCCGCTCCCCCGCCGAGATGTCCCGCGCGATGGCGAGCCGCCTCCGCATCGCCGCGTCCGGGAAGATCAGCGGGTCCTCGGCCAGGGCAGCGGTCTCCTCGTCGCCGGAGGAGGCCAGGACGTCCTGGGCGGCGGGGACCGGGCAGACGTAGTTGACCCAGGCGGCCAGTTCGGCGGCGACCTCGGGCCGGTAATAGTGGTCGATCAGCCGCTCGGCGTTGGCCTTGTGGCGGGCCAGGTTGGGGATCATGAGGGACTCGGCCCACAGTTCGGCGCCCTCCTCCGGGACGACGAACTCGATGTCCGGGTCGTCCGCCTGGAGCTGGATCACGTCACCGGAGTAGGCCTGGCAGGCGAGCACGTCGCCGCTGGAGAGGTCCTTGATGTAGTCGTTGCCGGTGAAGCGGCGGATCTGCCCCTTGGCGACCTGCTTCTCCACCTGGTCGCAGATCAGGTGGAAGTCGTCCGTCTCCCAGTCGGTGATGTCCACGCCGTTGCCCTGCATCAGCAGCGCGAACGCCTCGTCCATCCCCGACAGAAGCGTCACGCGACCCTTGAGGTCGGCCGCCCACAGGTCGGAGACGTGCCGGATCTCCCGGCCGAGCCGGCGCCGGTTGTACGCGATGCCGGTGATGCCGGACTGCCAGGGCACGGTGAACTTCCGGCCGGGGTCGAAGGCGGGCGAACGCAGCAGCGGGTCCAGGTACTTGGTGACGTTCGGCTGGCGGGAGCGGTCCATCTCCTGCACCCAGCCCAGCCGCACGAACCGCCCGCACATCCAGTCGCTGATGACGATCAGGTCGCGGTCGGTGGGCTGGTGGTTCATCAGGGACGGGCTGATCTTGCCGAAGAACTCGTCGTTGTCGTTGATCTCCTCGATGTAGTCGACGGAGATGCCCGTCTCCTTCTCGAACGCCTCCAGCGTGGGCCGCCGGTTCGGGCGCTTGTCGTCGGTGTCGATGTACAGCGGCCAGTTGGCCCAGGTCAGCCGCCGCTCGGTGGCGGACCGGTCGGTCGCGGCGCGGTCGCCCGGGGCCACGTACGCCGCGGGGACACCGCAGCCGGCCAGGGCACCGAGCGCGGCGGAGCCGCCCAGGCCGCGCAGCAGGGTACGACGGGAGAGCGGAGGCGTCTTCGGGAGCAGGGGCATGGCACGAGCATCCCCGCCCCCGCCCACCGGGACAATCGACGCTGCGTCGAGCGGGCCCGGCCAGGCCCGACACCCTGTCGAGCGCGGGGAGTTCCCCCCGGTGCACACGCGCCGCGGCCCCGGACGGAGACCGGGGAAGGTCTGTCCGGGGCCGCGCACACCGCGTGGGGTCACATGGGTGGGGTCACATGTCCAGCGACGTCATCACGTGCTTGATCCGCGTGTAGTCGTCGAAGCCGTACCCCGACAGGTCCTTGCCGTAGCCGGACTTCTTGAAGCCGCCGTGCGGCATCTCGGCGACCAGCGGGATGTGGGTGTTGATCCACACGCAGCCGAAGTCCAGCCGCTTGGACATCCGCATGGCGCGGCCGTGGTCCTTGGTCCACACCGAGGAGGCCAGCGCGTACTCCACGCCGTTGGCCCACTCGACGGCCTGGTCCTCGTCGCGGAAGGCCTGGACGGTGATGACCGGGCCGAAGACCTCCTGCTGGATGATCTCGTCGTCCTGCTTGAGACCGGAGACGACGGTCGGGGCGTAGAAGTAGCCCTTGTCGCCGACCCGGTGGCCGCCGGCCTCGACCTTGGCGTGCGCGGGCAGCCGCTCGATGAACCCGGAGACCTGCTTGAGCTGGTTCGGGTTGTTGAGCGGCCCGTAGAGCACGTCCTCGTCGTCGGGCTGCCCGGTCTTGATCTCGGACGCGGCCTTCGCGAGGGCGCTCACGAACTCGTCGTGGACCGACTCGTGGACCAGCACGCGGGTGGCGGCGGTGCAGTCCTGCCCGGCGTTGAAGTAGCCCGCCTCCGAGATGCCCTCGACGGCCTTGGGGATGTCGGTGTCCTCGAAGACCACGACCGGGGCCTTGCCGCCCAGCTCCAGGTGGACCCGCTTGAGGTCCTTCGACGCCGACTCGGCGACCGACATGCCGGCCCGCACCGAACCGGTGATGGAGGCCATCGCCGGGGTCGGGTGCTCGACCATCAGGCGGCCGGTGTCGCGGTCGCCGCAGACGACGTTGAAGACGCCCTTGGGCACGATCGAGCCGATGATGTCGGCCATCAGGGCCGTGGAGGCGGGGGTGGTGTCCGAGGGCTTGAGGACGACCGTGTTGCCCGCGGCGAGCGCCGGGGCGAACTTCCACACGGCCATCATCATCGGGTAGTTCCACGGCGCGACCTGCGCGCAGACCCCGATGGGCTCGCGGCGCACGAAGGAGGTCAGGCCCTCCATGTACTCGCCGGCGCCGCGGCCCTCCAGCATCCGCGCCGCACCCGCGAAGAAGCGGATCTGGTCGACCATCGGCGGGATCTCCTCGGAGCGGGTCAGCCCGATCGGCTTGCCCGTGTTCTCCACCTCGGCCGCGATCAGCTCCTCGGCCCGCTCCTCGAACGCGTCCGCGATCTTCAGCAGGGCCTTCTGCCGCTCGGCCGGGACCAGGTCCCGCCAGGCCGGGAAGGCCGCCGCGGCGGCCGCCATCGCCGCGTCCACGTCCGCCTGCCCGGACAGGGGAGCGGTCGCGTAGGCCTCGCCCGTGGCGGGGTTGACCACCTCCGTGGTCCGTCCGTCGGCGGCGTCCCGGAACTCACCGTCGATGTAATTGCGCAGACGACGCAGCTCGGTGCTCACTGCCGGCCCTCCAAGTTCGGGTGTCCATTGACTGAGACACCCACCCTAGACGCAGTCCTGACGTTTTCAACACCCCCGCTCCCCTCAGGGTTGCGATATCCGCAGTCTGAGGCGATCGAAACAACGAATTTCATCGATCCGGCCTTGCGAAACTGTCGATACGTCGTGCACAGTGAAGCCGTGGCCAGTCGAAGCGCAGACCAGAAGGACTCCCGCGAGTCCAGGAACGGCGGTCCCCAGTTGGACGCCGTCTCCCTCGCCATCATCGAGCAGCTCCAGGAGGACGGCCGCCGACCTTACGCCGCCATCGGCAAGGCCGTGGGCCTGTCGGAGGCGGCCGTGCGCCAGCGCGTCCAGAAGCTGCTCGACCAGGGCGTCATGCAGATCGTCGCCGTCACGGACCCGCTCACCGTGGGCTTCCGGCGCCAGGCGATGGTCGGTGTCAACGTCGAGGGCGACGTGGAGTCGGTGGCCGAGGCGCTGTCGGCCATGTCCGAGTGCGAGTACGTGGTGATGACCGCGGGCTCCTTCGACCTGATGGTGGAGGTCGTCTGCGAGGACGACGACCACCTCCTGGAGGTCATCAACCGACGCATCCGGGCCGTGCCCGGCGTGCGCTCCACCGAGAGCTTCGTCTACCTGAAGCTCAAGAAGCAGACCTATATGTGGGGAACCCGATAATCGTGAGCACCGACAGCCCCAAGGACCTCAGCAAGACCGCGTACGACCACCTGTGGATGCACTTCACCCGCATGTCGTCGTACGAGAACGCTCCCGTCCCCACCATCGTCCGCGGTGAGGGCACCCACATCTACGACGACAAGGGCAAGCGCTACCTCGACGGTCTCGCCGGCCTGTTCGTGGTCCAGGCCGGACACGGCCGCACGGAGCTGGCCGAGGCGGCCGCGAAGCAGGCGCAGGAGCTGGCCTTCTTCCCGGTGTGGTCCTACGCCCACCCCAAGGCCGTCGAGCTGGCCGAGCGCCTGGCGAACGAGGCCCCCGGCGACCTCAACAAGGTCTTCTTCACCACCGGCGGCGGCGAGGCGGTGGAGACCGCCTGGAAGCTCGCCAAGCAGTACTTCAAGCTGACCGGCAAGCCCACCAAGTACAAGGTGATCTCCCGCGCGGTGGCCTACCACGGCACCCCGCAGGGCGCCCTGTCCATCACCGGCCTGCCCGCGCTCAAGGCCCCCTTCGAGCCGCTGGTCCCCGGCGCGCACAAGGTGCCGAACACCAACATCTACCGCGCCCCGATCCACGGCGACGACCCCGAGGCGTACGGCCGCTGGGCCGCCGACCAGATCGAGCAGCAGATCCTCTTCGAGGGCCCGGAGACGGTCGCCGCGGTCTTCCTGGAGCCGGTGCAGAACGCGGGCGGCTGCTTCCCGCCCCCGCCCGGCTACTTCCAGCGGGTGCGCGAGATCTGCGACCAGTACGACGTGCTGCTCGTCTCGGACGAGGTCATCTGCGCCTTCGGACGCCTCGGCACGACCTTCGCCTGCGACAAGTTCGGCTACGTCCCGGACATGATCACCTGCGCCAAGGGCATGACCTCGGGCTACTCCCCGATCGGCGCCTGCGTCATCTCCGACCGCCTCGCCGAGCCGTTCTACAAGGGCGACAACACCTTCCTGCACGGCTACACCTTCGGCGGCCACCCGGTCTCCGCCGCGGTCGGCATCGCCAACCTCGACCTCTTCGCGCGCGAGGGCCTCAACCAGCACGTGCTCGACAACGAGGGCGCCTTCCGCGCCACCCTGGAGAAGCTGCACGACCTGCCGATCGTCGGCGACGTCCGCGGCAACGGCTTCTTCTACGGCATCGAGCTGGTCAAGGACAAGACCACCAAGGAGTCCTTCAACGAGGAGGAGACCGAGCGGGTCCTGTACGGCTTCCTCTCCAAGAAGCTCTTCGAGAACGGCCTGTACTGCCGTGCCGACGACCGCGGCGACCCGGTCATCCAGCTCGCCCCGCCGCTGATCTCCAACCAGGAGACCTTCGACGAGATCGAGCAGATCCTGCGTGCCACGCTGACGGAGGCGTGGACGAAGCTCTGATCATCTTCTGATCATCCCTTGGGACGATCACCACCGGCCCCGGCGCCGCCCGTTCGAGTGAGACACGGCGGCCCGGGGCCTCGTGCTGTCCGGCCCCCGCGTGGGGACTGCCTAGCGTGCCCAGTGACCGATCGGCCCCGTCTTCGTTCCCCCGGAAGGGGGACGACACGACCGGGGAAATACGGATCAGAACCGAGGTGTACGCCCATGGAGGCCCCGCCGGACAACGATGTGCTCTGGGCCCGCGCCCTGCACTTCCAGCACCACGACGGCTCCCCCGCGTTGCAGGGCGTGTCGCTCGGTGTGCGCGAGGGCGAGATCCTCGCCGTGAGCGGACCGCGCGGCAGCGGCAAGACCACGCTGCTGCGGTGCCTGTCCGGCCTGGTCAAGCCACAGGACGGCGAGGTGTGGTTCAACAGCGTGCCGGTGCACACCATGGGTCCGCTGAGCCGGGAACGCCTGCGCCGCGACCGCTTCGGCTGGATCGACCCGGCCCCGGCGCTCGTCCCGGAGCTGAACGCGTGGGAGAACGCCGCGCTGCCCCTCATGCTGCGCGGCACCGGCCGGCGCCGGGCCAAGGCCGCCGCCCTGGACTGGCTGGACCGCCTCGACGTCGGCGGCAGGGCGCGCAGGCGCCCGCACGAACTCCAGCAGGCCGAGCGGCAGCGCGTCTGCATCGCCCGCGCCCTCGCCGTCGCCCCGGCGGTCCTCTTCGCCGACGAGCCGACGGCGCCCCTGCACCGCGCCGACCGCGCCCAGGTGCTGCGGACGCTCACCACGGCGGCCCGCTCGCACGGCATCACCGTCCTGCTCGCCACCCACGACGCGCAGACCGCCGCCCTGGCGGACCGTGCGGTGGCCCTCCTCGACGGACGCCGGGTACGGACCGTGCACCTCCCCCCGCTCGCCGAGACCGCGGTGGCCACGGGTGCCACCGGGACTCCCGGAACGGAAGGCCGGGCGGCGTGCTCGCTCTCCGCCTGACCCGCACTGCCCACCTCGCCGTCCACCTGCGCCGCCTGCTGGTCGCGGTGGCTTCGGCGGGCACGGGCTTCCTGCTGCTGTCCGCCCTCGGCTACGCCCTGAGCCACCCGGACACACCCGGCGCCGGCGCGCTCCGCCTCGCCTGGTGCGCGGCGCCGCTGGCCGCCGCGGTGCACCTCGCGGTCACCGTGGCCCGTACCGATCCCGGGACCCGGCCCCGCTCGGGGCTGTCGGCGATCGGCCTGGGCCCGGGCCGGCTGATGGCCGTCTCGGCGACGACGACGGCCCTGGCCGCCGCGCTCGGTTCGGTGGCGGCCCTGTTCCTCTACCTCCACCTGCGCGGCGACCTGACGGGCGGCCCGCCCTCGGGCCGCGTGTCGGCCGACGCCCTGGCCGTCGGCCAGTCCCTGCCCGCCCCGGCCGTGCTGACCCTGCTGGTCCTCGTACCGGCCCTCGCGTCGGCCGCGGTGGCCCAGGCGCTGCGCCCCCGCGACCCCCGGCCCACCACCACGGCACCGCGCGGCTACGGCCGCTTCGGCGCGTACGGCTGGGGCAAGACCCGAGAAACCTTCGGCGCCTACGGCCGCTTCGGCTCCCGAACCACCACCGGCGCCGTGACTGCGGACAGTCGCGCCGACATGACTGCGGACAGTCGTGCCGACATGGCTGCGGGCAGTCGTGCCGCTGGGGCGGCACGGGTGGGCGCAGGCGGCGCCCTGCGAACGCAGGCAAGTGACCCCCACCCGCCGACCCCGACGGACGGCACCACACAGACGCTGGACGCCGTCCCCTCCCACCCGACGGACGTCACCCAGACGCCGGACGCACAGCCCGAGCCCGCCCCAGAACCGACCCCCCGCCCCCAGAACACCACCACCCTCCCCTGGGGCATCGCCGTACTCGCCGCAGGCCTCACCGTCGAGACCTACACCGGCAACGCCTCCCCCGCCCCCACCCCCGGCACCGCCCCCTCCGCCGGCGTCCTGATCGGCTGGGCCCTCACCGCCCTGGGCCTCGCCCTGGCCGGCCCGGGCCTCACCCATCTGTGCGGCCGCCTGCTCCAGGCCGCCCGCCCCGGCGCCCTGCGCCTCCTGGCCGGCCGCGTCCTCATGGAGGAGTCCCACCGCATCGGCCGCCCCCTCGGTGTCGTGGCCGCCGTGGCCGCCGCGGCCTACGTGGCGGCCACGGTGTACGACGGCGACGGCCCGGCCTTCGGCCCGCTGGCCACCCTGGGCGCCCTCCTCGTGGCCGGCTGCACCGTCGCCACCCTCCTCACCGCCGCCGTCGCCGCCAAGCACGCCCGCGCCGACACCACGGACGCCCTGCTGCGCCTCGGCGCACCCCGGGCGACCCTGCGCGGCGCCGCCGCCGTACGCGCCGCCGCCCTGCTCGCCCTGTTCGGTCCGCTGACCCTGGTCGTCGCGGTGCTGGCGGCACTGCCGCTGGACCACTGAGCCCCAGCCGAGCCACGGTCAAGCCGCAGAAATCTTTTCGAGAAAGTCCCCGGACCGGCGATGATTTCCGGGGCCGCCTCCCGTCTACCTCTTCGAACGGCACGGCACGGCACACGAACCGCACCACAGCGGCGGCACATCAACGGGAGAGGCCCCCATGTACCAGCAGATGATCTTCCTGAACCTGGCCACCAACGACCTCGACGCCTCCAAGAAGTTCTTCACCGGACTCGGGTGGGAGCTCAACGCGCAGTTCAGCGACGACAGCACCGCCTCGTTCCCGGTGAGCGACACCATCGTCGTGATGGTGCACACGCCGCAGAAGTACCGCGAGTTCACGAAGAAGGAGATCGCGGACTCGACGAAGTCCAGCGAGGTGCTGATCGCGCTGAGCGCCGAGAGCCGCGAGAAGGTCGACGAGCTGGTGGACAAGGCGGTCGCGGCAGGCGGCTCGGTCTCCGGCGAGACCCAGGACCACGGCTTCATGTACGGCCGGGCCTTCGACGACGTCGACGGCCACACCTTCGAGGTCGTGTGGATGGACCCGGCGGCGGTCGAGGGCTGATCCGGGCGCGTGCCTAGCATGGGCGGGTGGATCCGACATCCGATCAGACACCCGCCCAGCGCAAGGCCCGGTCACCGCACGGGTCACCGTCACTGTCGCAGTTCCAGTCCCACCACGCCTCCCACGACCGGGAGATCGAGAGCCTCGTCGAGTTCGACCGCGTCGTCTCGGCGCCCGGCTCTCTCGCCCACCACCGCGTCCAGGCCGTCGACCTGACGGACCGTACGGACGCCCTGCTCGCCGCCGACGCCACGGGCGCCGTCTTCCTCGGCTGCCCGATGTCCCCGGCGGCGGCCGCCCGGGTGCGCTCCGTCGGCGCCCTGGTCTTCCCGCCCATACCGGGCCTCCCCTTCGACCCGTACCGGGGACACGTCTACTCCCCCGACGAGTTGTACGCCCACCTCGCCGAGGGCTACGAGGCGACACCGGACGCCCTCGCGTACGCATGGTTCCAGCAGACGAAGGCCGACGGCGACGTGTTCGCCTCGATGCTGCGCGCCGTCCACGACGACGCCGTCTCGGACGCCCTGGACGAACTCGTCGCCGGCGCCCGGGTGGTGGGTGTCATGGGCGGCCACGCCATGGCCCGCGGCACCGCGGAGTACGCGGGCGCCGCCCGCCTGGGCCGCGAACTGGCCCGCACCGGGCTCATGGTGGCCACGGGCGGCGGCCCGGGCGCGATGGAGGCGGCCAACCTCGGCGCGTACGCCGCCCCGTTCGACGACGCGATGCTGGACGACGCCCTGACGCTGCTCGCCAAGGTCCCGTCGTTCGCGCCGTCGATCGGCGACTGGGCGCGGTCCGCGTTCGAGGTGCGGGAGCGCTGGCCGGACGGCGGCGCCTCGATCGGCATCCCGACCTGGTTCTACGGCCACGAACCACCCAACGCCTTCGCCGCGCACATCGCCAAGTACTTCGCCAACGCCACCCGCGAGGACGGCCTGCTGGCCCGCTCCACGGCGGGTGTGGTGTTCCTGCCGGGTGCGGCCGGCACCTTGCAGGAGATCTTCGACAGCGCCACGCCGAACTACTACGAGTCGCGCGGCGAGCCCACTCCCATGGTGCTCGTGGACCGGGAGCACTGGACCGGGACCCTCCCGGCGTGGCCGCTGCTGCGGTCCCTCGCGAAGGGCCGGGCGATGGAGTCTCGAATCGCACTGGTTGGCCGGATCGATGAGGCTCCCGAGGCGCTGAAACGTGTCGGCGGTTAATAAGACGGCAAAGTCAACGCCCCTGTCCGGCATATGCGTTGACACTTCTTACGCCCCGCTTATAGACCAGTGGGGCTCATGGGTGTGCTGATGCCGCGTCATCGAGTGTCGGCACGCCCACCACCCCCCGCATCCGCGCTCCCGTAAAGGACAAACGTGGCAGTCCTGTCCATAATCAGCCGTACGGCATCCCGCCGTGGCGTCCGCGCCCTCGGCGTCGTCGCCGCCTCCGCGGCCCTGGCGCTCAGCGCCTCCGGATCCGCCCTCGCCTGCAACATCAGCGAGTTCTCCGCCGAAGCCCAGTGCGACGGCGACAACGGTGTCATCACCGTCACCGACGTGGACCCCGCCGGCATTCCCGCCACCATCACCGTCTACCTCAAGGACGGCGACAAGCAGGTCGGCCAGCAGACGGTCAAGGGCTCCAAGGAAGGCACCACCGTCTCCTTCCCCGTGGACTGGCAGCCGAACACGGAGTACCGCGTCCACGTCAAGGCCGACCGGTACGTCGACGAGGACATCAAGCCGGACGTCAAGACCCCGTCGACCCCCTGCAAGACCGAGGACACCCCGTCCCCGACTCCGACCCCGTCGGAGAGCTCCTCGACCCCGTCCGACGAGACGGAGTCCCCGGTGCCCGAGCCGTCCACGTCGGCCCCCGCGCCGTCGCAGCCGGAGAGCAGCGCGCCGGCGGCCGCGCCGGGCGACAACGCCCCGTCCCCGGCGGCCGGTGAGTCCAACCTCGCCGAGACCGGTGCCAACTCCAACACCGGCATGATCGCCGGTGTCGCGGCGGCCCTGGTCGTCGTCGGTGGCGGCGCCGTCTTCTTCGGCCTGCGCCGTCGCGGAGCCAACAGCAACCGCTGACGCCCACGCACCGGTTCACACAGCGGTGGCCCGTCCCGTCCAGGGGCGGGCCACCGTCGTGTCAGCCGAACGTCGCCTTTTCCAGCCAGAGTTCGAGCAGCTTGCGGTCACCGAGCACCTCGAGTCCCGGGGCGTCCAGCGGCAGCCGGCCGTAGAAGGACAGCAGTACGGCCGTGAGCGGGCCGCGCAGCGCCACGGTCGCCTTCTCGTGGCCGCGGCGCCAGGTGATGCCCTCGTCGGGCAGCTCGACCAGCCACTCGGCGTTCAGCTCGGCCGGGGCGTCGGTGGCGTGCAGGTGGATGCTGCTGCCCGGGGAGCGCAGCTCCTTCGCCGCCATGCCCGGGAGCACCCGCTGCACGAACCGCACGATGTCCAGCCACTCGTCGACCGCGTCGGCCGCCACGTCGGGCGCGACGGGCTGAAGGGGCAGACCGGCCGCCAGTACCGCGTCCGCTCCGTGGACGACGAGCTCGTGGGTCATCCGCCGCGCCCAGAATCCCGCCGTGTCGACGCCGGCCCACGACCACGCGCGCGCGTCCGGTCCGGCCTCCCGCAGCGCACCGACGACCACCTCGCCGGACTCCGCCAGCCACGCCCCCAGCGCCGCCGCGTCCCCGGTCGCCGCGGGCCCCTCGCTGCCCGGCACCCGGTCCGTCGGGACTTCCTCCTCGGCGCGGGTGCCGACGATCAGGCCGGTCCAGCGCAGGGCCCGGCCCACGTGCCGTACCAGCTCCTCCAGGGTCCAGTCGGGGCAGGTCGGCACGGTGGCGGACAGATCCGCACCGGACGTGACCACGGCCCCGAGCCGGCCCACCTGGTGGACGATTTCGTCGCAGTACCGCTCGTGCGCGAGGAGTGTCATGCGCTCACCCTACGAACGGAACGATCACCCGAGCACCACCGTTTCGGCCACGTCGAACTCCACGCCGACCGCGTCCCCGACCTCCGGCGCCTCCCGCAGCGCGCAGGCCGCCTCCAGGCGGGGCGCGTCCTCCGGCTGGAGGTGCACGGCGACGTGCGTACCGCGGAAGGTACGGGCGGTGACCGTGCAGCGCAGGCCCTCGTCGGCGGGGACGACACGGACTCCGGCCGGCCGCACGAGCACCGTGCGCGTGCCCTGCGGGGCGTCCTCGGGGACCGGCACCTTGCCCCAGGGGGTGTCGGCGGCCTGCCCGGCGACGGACGCCTCGGCCACGTTCTCGAAGCCGAGGAAACGGGCCACGAAGGCGTCCGCCGGACGCTGCCACACCTCCAACGGCGTTCCCGACTGGGCGATCCGCCCGTCCCGCATCACCACGACCCGGTCGGCGAGCGCGAACGCCTCGCCCTGGTCGTGCGTCACGGCCAGCACCGTGGTGCCCAGCCGGCCGAACAGCTCCCGCAGTTCCACCACGAGGCGCTCCCGCAGCGAGCGGTCGAGCTGGCCGAGCGGCTCGTCCAGCATCAGCAGCCGGGGCCGGGGCGCGAGGGCGCGGGCCAGGGCCACCCGCTGCTGCTCACCGCCGGAGAGCGCGGCGACGGACCGTCGGGCAGCACCGGGCAGCCCGACCAGCTCCAGCAACTCCGCCACCCGGGCCTGCTGCTCCGTCCGGGACGCGCCGCGCATCCGCGGCCCGAAGGCGATGTTGCCGGCCACGTCCCGCTGCGGGAACAACTGGTGGTCCTGGAACATCAGCCCGACCTCGCGCCGGTGCGCGGGCACCCCGGTCTGGTCCCGCCCGTCGAGCGTCACCCGGCCGGCGTCCAGCGGCTGGAGCCCGGCGACCGCCCGCAGCAGCGTCGACTTGCCGCTGCCGCTGGGCCCGAGCACGCACACCACCTCGTGCTCGGCGACCCCCAGGTCGACGTCGTCGAGCACGGGCCGTCCGCCGAAGCGGACGGTCGCGCCTTCCAGGCTCAACAGGCTGGGCGGCATGTCTAGAACTCCCCGCTCCGGTCGGTCCGCAGCCGCTCCAGCACCACCAGGGCCACCGCGCACACCAGCATCAGAATGGTCGAAAGGGCCATCGCCTGGCCGTAGTTCATGTCCCCGGGCCGGCCGAGGAGCCGCGCCACGGCCACCGGCAGCGTCGGGTTGTCGGGCCGCGCGATGAACACGGTGGCCCCGAACTCCCCGAGCGACACCGCGAAGGCGAACCCGGCCGCCACCAGCAGCGCCCGCCGCACCATCGGCAGGTCCACCTCGCGCCACACCCGCCACGGCGACGCGCCCAGCACCGCCGCCGCCTCCCGCAGCCGCCCGTCCACCGCCCGCAGCACCGGCAGCATGGTCCGTACGACGAACGGGACGCCCACCAGCGCCTGCGCGAGCGGCACCAGGATCCAGGACGACCTGAGGTCCAGCGGGGGTTCGTCCAGCGCGATCAGGAAGCCGAAGCCGACCGTCACGGCCGACACTCCGAGCGGCAGCATCAGCAGCGCGTCGAATCCGCGCACGAAGCGGCCCGCGTCGCGCCGGGTGAGGGCGGTCGCGGCCAGCGCGCCGACGACCACGGCGATGGCGGTGGCGGTGGCGGCGTACTGGAGGGAGTTGCCGATCGCCTCGATCGGCGGGACGAGGAAGGCGCCGCCGTCCTCGCGGGTCAGTGCCCGGTAGTAGCCGAAGCCGGACGCGCCCAGCGACCGCTGGACCAGTACCGCCAGCGGCAGCACCAGCAGGACGGCGATGACGCTCAGGACACCGGCGAGCAGCGTCCACTGCCCGGCTCCGCGCGGCCGGCGCGCGGTCGTGGCCGCGTCCACGAGCCGCAGGGCGCTCTCGCGCCGGCGTACCGTCCAGGCGTGCACGGCGAGGACGGCGGCGACGGCCGCGAACTGGATCAGCGTCAGCACGGCGGCCGTGGACAGGTCGAAGACCTGCGAGGTCTGGCGGTAGATCTCCACCTCGAGGGTGGAGAAGGTGGGCCCGCCGAGGATCTGGACGACGCCGAAGGAGGTGAAGGTGAACAGGAAGACCATCAGCGCGGCGGCGGCCACGGCGGGCGCCAGCGCGGGCAGCGTCACCTGCCGCCAGGCCCGCAGGCGCGAGGCGCCCAGCATCCGCGCGGCCTCCTCCTGGCGCGGATCGAGCTGCGCCCAGAGGCCGCCGACGGTGCGGACGACGACGGCGTAGTTGAAGAAGACGTGCGCGAGCAGGATCGCCCACACCGTGGTGTCCAGGCGCAGGCCCCACAGTTCGTCCAGCAGCCCGCCGCGCCCGACCAGGGCCAGGAACGCCGTGCCGACGACGACCGTCGGCAGCACGAACGGCACGGTCACCACGGCCCGCAGGACCTGCTTGCCGGGGAAGTCGAAGCGGGCGAAGACGTAGGCGCCGGGCAGGGCGATCAGCAGGGTGAGCGCGGTGGACGCCAGCGCCTGCCAGGTGGTGAACCACAGGACGTGCCGCACGTCGGACTGCGCCAGCACGTCCCCGATCCGGCCGAGCTGCCAGACTCCGTCCACCTTCAGGCCGCGCGCGACGATGGCGGCGACGGGGTAGGCGAAGAACACCGCGAAGAACGCGACGGGCCCGGCCATGAGGCCGAGCCGCACCGCGCTCCCGCGCGCGGTGCCCGTCGGCTTCACCGCCGATTTCACCGTCTGCTCGCCCTCCAGGCTCACTTCAGTACGAGCGAGGTCCACGACTTGACCCACTGGTCGCGGTTGTCGGCGATCTTCGCCGGGTCCAGGGTCTGCGGGTCCTTCGCCTGCGGCCCGAACTTCGTGAACGCCTCGGGGATCCGCGCGCCCTCCCGCACCGGGTAGACGAACATGTTCAGCGGCATGTCCTCCTGGAACCTCTTGCTCAGCAGGAAGTCGAGGAGCGCCTTGCCGCCCGCGGGGTTCTTGGCGTTGCTGAGCAGGCCCGCGTACTCGACCTGCCGGAAGCAGGTGCCGTCGGCGACGCCCGTGGGGGCGGTGTCCGGCTGCGGGTCGGCGTAGATGACCTCGGCCGGCGGGGAGGAGGCGTAGGAGACGACGAGCGGACGGTCGCCCCCCGCCTTCTTGCCGCCGGACGAGCCGGAGAACTCCTCGTTGTAGGCCTGCTCCCAGCTGTCGACGACCTTGACGCCGTTCGCCTTGAGCTTCTTCCAGTAGCCCTCCCAGCCCCCGTCGCCGTACTGGGCGGCGGTGCCGAGCAGGAACCCGAGCCCCGGTGAGGAGCTGCCCGCGTTCTCGGTGACGAGCAGGTCCTTGTACTCGGGCTTGACGAGGTCGTCGAAGGACTTGGGCGGGGTCAGCTCGTGCTCGCTGAAGTAGGCCTTGTCGTAGTTGACGCAGATGTCGCCCGTATCGACGGGCGTGACCCGGTGCTTGTCTCCGTCGGTCCGGTACTCGGGCCGGACCTGGTCGGAGCCCTTCGCCTTGTACGGCTGGAACAGGCCGTTGTCGAGGGCGCGGGACAGCAGGGTGTTGTCGACGCCGAAGAAGACGTCGCCC
Source organism: Streptomyces coelicoflavus (assembly GCF_045041415.1). Classification (NCBI taxonomy): domain Bacteria; kingdom Bacillati; phylum Actinomycetota; class Actinomycetes; order Kitasatosporales; family Streptomycetaceae; genus Streptomyces; species Streptomyces coelicoflavus. Next base: position 2,337,250 of record NZ_CP108218.1, read on the forward strand.
TGCGGGTTGTCCTTGGTGAGGACGGCCTTGTTGACGGCCTGCCCGGCGTCGCCGTCCTCCAGGACCTTGACCTTGTAGCCGGACTCCTTCTCGAAGGCGGCGATCACGTCCTTGGACGCGGCCCACGAGTCGTGGCTGACCAGGGTGACGGTCTTGGCGCCGCCGGAGCCGCTCCCGGCGTCGTCGGACGACGATCCGCAGGCGGCCAGGGTGCCGACCATGCCGAGACCGACGGCCAGGACACTGACCTTCTTGGTGATGCTCACTGAATTCCTCCTGGGTGACCAGGAGAAGACGCGGCCCCGCCCGGAACCCCTGGCGAGGGTCCCGGGCAGGGCGCAACAGCTCGAGTGGTGACCGATCTCCCTACCCAGAATGACCTGGGCCAGGTTCGGAGGGTCTGCGGCCGGTGCCGCACTCTCAGCGCTGTGGCGCTCCCCTGTCGGAATATGAAGATGTGACTGTGCTGACGTACTTCCGCCGGTCAGGTTACCGCTCGCTCGCGGCGAGCTGACCACACGCCCCGTCGATCTCCTGCCCGCGGGTGTCCCGGATCGTCACCGGCACACCGTGCGCCGCGATCGCCTCCACGAACGCCTTCTCGTCCTCGGGCCGGGACGCGGTCCACTTGGAGCCGGGCGTGGGGTTGAGCGGGATCAGGTTCACGTGCACGGGCCTGCCCTTGAGCAGCCGCCCGAGACGGTCACCGCGCCAGGCCTGGTCGTTGATGTCGCGGATCAGGGCGTACTCGATGGACAGCCGGCGCCCGGACTTCGCCGCGTACTCGAACCCGGCGTCCAGCACCTCGCGCACCTGCCACCGCGTGTTGACGGGGACGAGGGTGTCGCGCAGCTCGTCGTCGGGGGCGTGAAGGGAGATGGCGAGGCGGCACTTGAAGCCCTCGCCGGTGAAGCGGTGGATCGCGGGGACGAGACCGACCGTGGAGACGGTGATCCCGCGCTGGGAGAGCCCCAGTCCGTCCGGCTCGGGGTCGGTGAGCCGGCGGATGGCGCCCACGACCCGGTTGTAGTTGGCGAGGGGCTCGCCCATGCCCATGAACACGATGTTGCTGAGCCGGGCGGGGCCTCCGGGGACCTCGCCATCCCTGAGCGCCCGCATCCCGTCCACGATCTGGTGCACGATCTCGGCGGTCGACAGGTTGCGGTCGAGACCGGCCTGGCCGGTGGCGCAGAACGGGCAGTTCATCCCGCAGCCCGCCTGGGAGCTGATGCACATGGTCACCCGGTCCGGGTAGCGCATGAGGACGGACTCGACCAGCGTCCCGTCGAACAGCTTCCACAGCGTCTTGCGCGTGGTCCCCTGGTCGGTCGACAGGTGCCGTACGACCGTCATCAGCTCGGGCAGCAGTGCCTCCCGCAACCCCTGGCGCGAGCCTGCGGGGATGTCGGTCCACTGCTCGGGGTCGTGCGCGTACCGCGCGAAGTAGTGCTGCGAGAGCTGCTTCGCGCGGAACGGCTTCTCGCCGATCGCGGCGACAGCCTCCTTGCGCTCGGCGGGCGTGAGGTCGGCAAGGTGCCGCGGCGGCCGCTTCGCTCCGCGGGGTGCGGCGAAGGTGAGCTCACCGGGGGCTGGACGGGCCACGGTCGGACAACTCCTCATGACGGCGGGCCTGTGGCAACCCCCCGCGTCCGCGGGGACAACGGCAGGGCCATGCCGAAGCCAGGAGACCTCACTGGAACACCCCCGCATCGGCGGGGATACACGGAAAGGCCCGCAGCAGATGCCGCAGGCCCTTCCCATGCTACCGGATGGCTGTCAACCCGACCCTACGAAGATCACCAGCAGCAACCACACCACCGGTGCCGTCGGCAGCAGACTGTCCAGGCGGTCCATGATGCCGCCGTGACCCGGCAGGAGCGTGCCCATGTCCTTGATGCCGAGGTCGCGCTTGATCATGGACTCGCCGAGGTCGCCCAGGGTGGCGCTGACCGCGACCGCGAGGCCGAGCAGCAGGCCCTGCCACCAGGTACCGTCCTCGATCAGGAACTGCACGCACAGCGCGCCCGCCGCCATCGCGAACGCCACCGCTCCCAGCAGACCCTCACGGGTCTTGCCGGGGCTGATGCGCGGGGCGAGCTTCTTCCTGCCGAAGCGCCAGCCGACGGCGTAGGCCCCGGTGTCGCTGACGACCGTCAGTATCAGGAAGACCAGAACGCGCCAGGCGCCGTCGTCCGCCGCCAGCATCATGGTGACGAACGTGGCCAGGAACGGCACGTAGAAGGCTGCGAACAGGCCCGCGGTGACGTCCTTGAGGTAGCCCTCGGGCGGCTCCGTCATCCGCCAGACGAGGACCGCGAGGGCCGTGAGGGCCATGGCGATCCACGCCCCCTCGGCGCCCCGCGCGTAACCGGCGACCACCATCGCCGCACCGCCGATGGCGAGCGGCACGAGGGGCGCCTTGATGCCCTTGCGCTCCTCCAGACGCTTGGTCAGTTCCCACAGGCCCACCACGACGGCGATCACGACCACACCGACGAAGACGGCCTTGACGACGAACAGCGACGCGATGATCACCACACCGAGGCCGACACCGACCCCTATCGCGGCCCCCAGGTCGCGCCCCGCGCTCTTCTTCTGCGGCGGCTGGGGCTGCGCCGGCTGCGGGGCGTCGGGCATGGGCTCCGGATTCTGCGGCACCGCCGCATACGGCTGCGCCGACGGATTCTGGTCGCGGTACGGCTCGTCGCGACCGGGCTGGTCGTGGAACGGCTCGTCCCGGAACAGGGGACCGCCCGGCCGAGCGGTCCCCTGGTCGTCGTCCTGGTCTCCGCCGTGTTCGGGTACGTCGGGCACGATGGGCATGGGGCGAGTCTGCTGCGCGTAGTGCGCATCGTACGCGGGACCCGCCGGGGCGGCGCCCCGGACGGGTCCCTGGTCGGACGGCCCCCAGTACCCGGCTTGTGGCGGCGCTCCCCAGGAAGAGTCGTTCATCAGACCTCGAGCAGCTCAGCTTCCTTGTGCTTCAGGAGCTCGTCCACCTGTGCGACGTACTTGGCGGTGGTGTCGTCGAGCTCCTTCTCCGCACGGCGGCCCTCGTCCTCGCCGACCTCGCCGTCCTTGATGAGCTTGTCGATGCCGTCCTTGGCCTTGCGGCGCACGGAGCGGATCGAGACCTTGGCGTCCTCGCCCTTGGCCTTGGCGACCTTGATGTACTCGCGGCGGCGCTCCTCGGTGAGCTCGGGGAACACCACCCGGATGATGTTGCCGTCGTTGCTCGGGTTGACGCCCAGGTCGGAGTCGCGGATCGCCTGTTCGATGTTGCGCAGGGCGCTCTTGTCGAAGGGGGTCACCACAGCCATGCGCGGCTCGGGCACGGAGAACGAGGCCAGCTGGTTGATCGGCGTCAGCGCGCCGTAGTAGTCGGCCACGATCTTGTTGAACATCGCCGGGTGCGCACGGCCGGTGCGGATCGCGGCGAAGTCCTCCTTGGCGACCACGACGGCCTTCTCCATCTTCTCCTCGGCCTCGAGGAGGGTCTCTTCGATCACCACTTGCTCCTGCGTGTCTTGAGTAGGCCCGGCTGCGGTTGCCCTTGCGGGGCGGCGGCCGGCTGCGTCGCGTTCTTCCTGCACGGTTCCCGACCGGCGGGACATTGTCCATCCCCCGGCCCGGTCCCGCCCCGTCCGTCCCCCGGACAGGTGGCGTCCGCGGACGGGGGTGTTCTCCGGTCAGTCCCGGCTGTCCTGGTCACCCACAAGCGTGCCGATCTTCTCACCCTTGACGGCGCGGGCGATATTGCCCTCCTTCAGCAGCTCGAAGACCACGATCGGGAGGCTGTTGTCGCGGCAGAGCGTGACGGCCGTGGCGTCGGCGACCTTCAGGTCCCGGGTGATGACCTCGCCGTAGCCGAGCGCGTCGAACTTCACGGCGTCCGGGTTGGTCTTCGGGTCGGAGTCGTAGACCCCGTCCACGCCGTTCTTGCCCATGAGCAGGGCCTCGGCGTCGATCTCGAGGGCGCGCTGCGCGGCGGTGGTGTCGGTGGAGAAGTAGGGCATGCCCATTCCGGCACCGAAGATGACCACGCGCCCCTTCTCCAGGTGGCGCACGGCGCGCAGCGGGATGTAGGGCTCGGCGACCTGGCCCATGGTGATGGCGGTCTGCACGCGGCAGTCGACGCCCTCCTTCTCCAGGAAGTCCTGGAGGGCCAGGCAGTTCATCACGGTGCCGAGCATGCCCATGTAGTCGGAGCGGGCGCGGTCCATGCCGCGCACCTGCAACTCGGCGCCGCGGAAGAAGTTGCCGCCGCCGATGACGATCGCGATCTGGGCGCCGTCCCGGACGACGGCCGCGATCTCGCGGGCGATGGCGTGCACCACGTCGGGGTCGACGCCCAGGCCCCCGCCGCCGGAGAAGGCCTCTCCTGACAGCTTCAGCATGAAGCGGCCGCGTACTTTGCCGTCGTCGCTCTTCTCGGCATTGGTGGTCATGGAGCTCTCGCCTCTTTTACGTGGTCACACACACGAAGAAGGCCACTGCCGGTGGGGGCGTGTTTCGCATCCCATACGCGGCAATGGCCTCCTCGTCAGATCTGCTGTCGTCCGCCGCCGCGCGCGCGTGCGCCACGGCAAGCGCGTACGGCGCCGACGACTTGCGTCGACCCTACCGGGGTCGCGCGTCCGTCGCGGTACGGACTCAGATGCCGACCTTGATGCGCGAGAAGCGCTTCAGGCTGACACCGGCCTCTTCCAGCACCTTCTGGACGGACTTCTTGTTGTCCAGGGCGTAGGGCTGACCGAGCAGGGTGGCGTCCTTGAAGAAGCCGTTGAGGCGACCCTCGACGATCTTCGGCAGGGCGGCCTCGGGCTTGCCCTCGGCGCGGGTGGTCTCCTCGGCGACGCGGCGCTCGGTCTCGACGACCTCGGCCGGGACGTCCTCCTTGGAGAGGTACTTCGGCGCGAAGGCGGCGATGTGCTGGGCGACGCCCTTGGCGATCTCGGCGTTGGGCTTGTCCAGCTCGACGAGGACACCGATCTGCGGCGGCAGGTCGGGCATCGTGCGGTGCATGTACGCGGTCACGAAGCCGCCGGAGAACTGCGCGAAGCGGTCCAGGACGATCTTCTCGCCGAGGTTGGCGTTGGCCTCGTCCACGTACGCCTGGACGGTCTTGCCGGCCTCGATCTCGGAGGCGAGCAGAGCCTCGAGGTCGGCCGGGGCGGCCTTGGCGACGTGCTCGGCGATGGCCGTGGCGACGTTCTGGAACTTCTCGCCCTTGGCGACGAAGTCCGTCTCGCACTTCAGCTCGACGATGACACCCGAGGTGTTGTCGTCGGCGATGATCGAGACGACGGCGCCGTTCTCGGCAGAGCGGCCCTCGCGCTTGGCGACGCCCTTCTGGCCCTTGATGCGGAGCGCCTCGACGGCCTTCTCGACGTTGCCCTCGGCCTCGTCCAGCGCCTTCTTGCAGTCCATCATGCCGGCGCCGGTGAGCTCGCGGAGCTTCTTGACGTCGGCGGCGGTGTAGTTCGCCATGATTCCGGAATCTCTCTCGAAGTCTGAAGATCTACGGGCCGGACGGCGGGGGCTTCGCGGGCCCCCGCCGTCCGGAACCCGAAGGTGGTGAGGGGTCAGGCCTGCTCGGCGTCCGCGGCCGGAGCCTCGGTGGCGGCAGCCTCGGCGGCAGGGGCCTCGGTGGCGGCAGCCTCGGCGGCAGCCTCGGCGGCAGGGGCCTCGGTGGCGGGGGCCTCGGTGGCCTCGGCAGCCGGGGCGGCCTCGGCGGCAGGAGCCTCGGCGGGCTTCTCGGCGGCCTCGGCGTCGTCCTTCTTCTCGGCCTTCTCGCCCTCGAGCAGGTCGCGCTCCCACGCGGCGAGCGGCTCACCGGCGGCCTTGTCGCCCTTGGCGCCACCGGCGGCACCGGAACGGGCGATGAGGCCCTCGGCGACGGCGTCGGCGATCACGCGGGTGAGCAGGGTGACGGAGCGGATCGCGTCGTCGTTGCCCGGGATCTTGTAGTCGACCTCGTCGGGGTCGCAGTTGGTGTCGAGGATGGCGACGACCGGGATGTTGAGCTTCCGGGCCTCGCCGACCGCGATGTGCTCCTTCTTGGTGTCCACGATCCAGACGGCGCTGGGCACCTTGGACATCTCGCGGATACCGCCGAGGGTCTTCTCCAGCTTGGCCTTCTCGCGGGAGAGGACCAGCAGCTCCTTCTTGGTGAGGCCGGAGGCGGCCACGTCCTCGAAGTCGATCTGCTCGAGCTCCTTCAGGCGCTGAAGGCGCTTGTAGACGGTCGAGAAGTTGGTGAGCATGCCGCCCAGCCAGCGCTGGTTGACGTAGGGCATGCCGACGCGGGTGGCCTGCTCGGCGATGGCCTCCTGCGCCTGCTTCTTCGTGCCGACGAACATGACCGTGCCGCCGTGGGCGACGGTCTCCTTGACGAACTCGTAGGCGCGGTCGATGTACGACAGCGACTGGAGCAGGTCGATGATGTAGATGCCGTTGCGCTCCGTGAAGATGAAGCGCTTCATCTTCGGGTTCCAACGGCGGGTCTGGTGACCGAAGTGGACGCCGCTTTCCAGCAGCTCCCGCATCGTGACGACGGCCATGGCCGTATCTCCTTGATTTTCTCGGTTGTGCCGCGCGAGCCGGACGGCTCCCGCGCCTGACGCCCGGATGCGCCTGCCCTGAGGGACCGAGGGGCGCTGACACGGACCTGTGCGGGCCTCGTGTCGGGGCGTGCGAAGTCGACCCGGTGACCCGGATCGCCACCAGAAGTGTACGGGACCCGCGGGGTACCGGGTGACGCGGCTGTCCACAACCGGGGCGCGGTCCACAGGGCCGGGCGGTGATCGGCGCGGGCGCGGGACGGTGTCCGCATGCGAACGAGGCGATGGGTGAGTGCGTGGACCCGGCTGGTACTGCCCCCGGCCGTCCTGGGCGTCCTGGGCGTCCTGGCCGTTTCGGGTGTCCTGGCCGTTCTGGCCGTGGAGCCGCCGCGGCCGGAGTCGGGGGCGGCCGCGGTGACGGTCGCGGCGGCGGGCCGGGCGGTGCCGGCGGCCGGGGTGCCGGACGCCTCGCGGAGGGCACCGGACCCGGTGGTGCCGGACCCGGTGGTACCTGCTCTGGCCCGTCACTGGCCGGTCGGGGACCGGCCCGCGGTCCTGCGGGGCTGGGAGCCTCCGGCGACCCCGTACGGGCCTGGCCACCGCGGGGTGGACCTCACCGCGGCGGGCGGGGCGCCGGTACGGGCGGTGGCCGCGGGGCGGGTGTCGTTCGCGGGGCCGGTCGCGGGCCGGGGCGTGGTCTCGGTGGAGCTGGCCGGTACGGGAGACCCGCCCCTGCGGACGACGTACGCGCCCGTCGAGGCGGCGGTGGAGGAGGGCGACGAGGTCGCGGCCGGCGAGGTGCTCGGCACGGTGCAGCCGGCGGGCTCGCACTGCACGGGCTGCCTGCACTGGGGCCTGCTGCGCGGCGACGTCTATCTGAACCCGCTGTCCCTGCTCCCGCCGTGGCTGCTGGACGCGGGTCCGTCGAGGCTGCTGCCGGTCCTGGGGGTGCCGGTGCCCGGCCGGGCGGGGATCAGCCCCGAACGCCCCGCAGCACCATGGAGACCGCCGCCTCCGTGATCGCCGCGGGCTCCTCCGCAGCGCCCAGCTCGATGCGCCGTACGGCCGCGTCCACGACGCCCTGGAGGAGCATCGCCGCCAGCCTCGGCTGGTCGTGCCCCAGCTCGCCGAGCGCCTCGACGATCATCGCGACCAGCCCGCCGTGCGCGGCGCGGATCTTCTCCCGCGCACCGGCGTCCAGCTCGCTCGCGGAGATGGCCACGACGGCCCGGTGCCGCCGGTCCCCAACCAGGTCGAGCTGGGTGCGCACATACGCCTCGATCTTGGCCCCGGGAGCCGTCTCGCGCTCCATCGCCGCCTCGACCTCCGCCGCCCAGACGGGGAAGTCGACGGCACACAGCTCCTCGACCACGGCCGCCCGCGACCGGAAGTACTCGTACACGGACGACCGGGCGAGACCCGTCCGTTCGGCGAGGGCGGGGAAGGTCAGCGCCTCCGTTCCGCCGTCGGACAGCAGGGAGCGTGCCGCGTCCAGCAGGGAGGCACGCTGCATCGACCGGTGCTCGGCCACAGAGGCCGCTCGAATCCTTGGCACGTCACCACTTTACGGACGCGGCACCCCGGACGGGAGTCACTCCCCGGCCGGACGGCCACCGGCCGCTGCGCCGCTCCCGGCGCGCCGCGTACCGAAACCCCAGGTCATCGGCCGAAACCGGCCAGCTTGGCGCGGAGCTGCAACACCGACTTGGTGTGAATCTGGCTGACTCTGCTCTCGGTCACGCCGAGCACGTTCCCGATCTCGGCGAGCGTGAGGCCCTCGTAGTAGTACAGGGTGACGACGGTCTTCTCCCGCTCCGGCAGGGTGTTGATCGCCCGGGCCAGCAGCCGGCGCAGCTCCCGGTCCTCGGCGACCTCCACCGGGTTGTCGGCGGCGGTGTCCTCCAGCGTGTCCATCAGACTCAGCCGGTCGCCGCCCTCGCCGCCCGCGTGCAGCAGCTCCTCCAGGGCCACCACGTTGGCCAGCGACAGCTGGCTGAAGACCGCGTGGAGGTCCTCCACGGCGATCCCCATCTCCACGGCGACCTCGCTCTCCGACGGGGTGCGGCGCAGCCGTGCCTCCAGCGTCGCGTACGCGCGCTCCACGTTGCGCGCCTTCTGCCGCACCGACCGCGGGATCCAGTCCAGCGCCCGCAGTTCGTCGATCATCGCGCCCCGGATCCGGGTGATCGCGTACGTCTCGAACTTGATCTCGCGGTCGACGTCGAACTTCTCGATGGCGTCGATCAGCCCGAATACTCCGGAGGAGACGAAGTCGGCCTGCTCGACATTGGACGGCAGTCCCACGCTGACCCGGCCGGCCACGTACTTCACGAGGGGCGAGTAGTGCAGGATCAGCTGTTCCCGCAGCCGCTCGTCGCCGGTCGCCTTGTACGACCGCCACAGCTCGTCGAGTGTCGAGGGGGCGGACGGTCGCACGCTGCCACCGTCGCGGGCGGCTGGGGGGATCGCCGCCCGGTCGGACCCGGAGGTGTGCTGGGGCATTCGTCGCCTAGTGCCGTTTCTGCCGTGATGTCGTGTGCCTGAGGCCGCCGGTCTGCTTTCTGGTTGTCGCCTGTCGTCGGCCGTCTGCGTGGGGGTCATCGTGAGCGTAGCGTGACTGGGCCGTCGCGGTGTGCGAAGGAGTGGGCGGGGACCCTACGCAGATACGTTCCGCCGAACGCTCTACAGGGGGGACGATGATCGCTCAGGGTGATCATTCGAATACCCCAACTGCCGGAATCCCCACGGGCGTCGGGCTTCCCCCGGACGGCCGAACACGGTGCGTCAGCGCGGGCTGCGACCACCGCGAATCGAGATCATCGCCTGGCGTGTCAACTTCCAGCCGTCGCCGTGTCGTTCGACGTAACCAAGCGCTCGAAGCTCGTACAGTCTCGCGGTCGCGTCGTCGCCGGTGGTCTGGGCACGGCGTGCCACCTCCGCCGCCGTCGCCGTCCCCCGACCGGGGAGCCCTGCCAGCACCTGGCGGGTCCGGGGCTCCAGCAGGTCGGTGGGGAGAACCGGCCCGCGCCGCTCCGGAGGCAGCTCCCCCATGTCGCCGACCAGTTCGACCACTTCGGCGGCGTCGCCGACGAGCACCGCGTCACCGCGCAGCAGTTCGTGCACCCCCGCGGAGAGCGCGCTGGTCGCCGGTCCGGGCACGCCCATCACGTGCCGGCCCAGACGCCGGGCCGCACGGGCGGTGACCAGCGAACCGCTGCGGTAGGCGGCCTCGACCACCACGGTGCCCCGGGTGAGCGCGGCGATGACCCGGTTGCGCAGGACGAATCTGCTCGGCGTCGGGTGATCGCCCGGCGGCAGCTCTCCGACGACCAGGCCCTGCTCGGCGATCCTGGTGATCAGCGCGGTGTGCCCGGGCGGGTAGGGGCGGTCGACCCCGCAGGCGAGCACCGCCGCCGTGGCACCGCCGGCGCCCAGGGCACCCCGGTGTGCGGCGCCGTCGACGCCGTAGGCACCGCCGGACACCACCACCCAGCCCCGCTCGGCCAGGCCGGCGGCGAGGATGGCGGCCATGTGGGCGCCGTACTCGGTGCAGGCACGGGCGCCGACGACGGCGACCGACCTCAGCGCCCACATGCGCAGACTGGGTGCGCCCCGCACCCACAGCCCGAGCGGCCGGGCATCACCGAGGTCGTCGAGTTGCCCCGGCCACTCGGCGGTCCCGGGGACCACGAACCGCGCGCCCGCGGACCGGGCGACGGCCAGGTCACGACGCGGGTCGGCCAGGCCCGCCCGGGCACACAGGCCCGCCCACCGCTTCTCGCTCACCCCCGGCAGGGCGCGTCCGCGCTCGCGCAGGCGCCGCGCCACTTCCAGGACGCCGCGCTCCCGCACCCACCGGCCGCCCGTCTCGTCGCCGGGTTCGAGAACCCGGGTGAGGAAGACCCGGCCGAGCAACTCGCCCTCGGCCGCCGTGTTTCCCGGCGCCGTGCTCCTGCCGCCGCGGACGTCGGTGCGGACGCCCGCGACCCCACCCCCTCCACCGGCTCCCGCATCCGCGTCCGCGCTTGCCTCTGCCTGCCCGCCGACGGCGGGGAACCCGACGGCGGCACCTCCCACGGCCACGGCGTCCGCCCCCGCCGCGCCGGACCTCACCGCCGGGCCGGGCATCCCGGCCGCAGGGGTCGGCCCGGCCGACAGGTCGTCGCCCCCCGCGCCGCCGATCTCGGTCCCGTCCCCCTCCACCGGGTCGGCCCTCCTCTCCCGACCGCTTTCCCGGAGCACAGCGCGCGTCACCGCGTCGCCCTCGCCCGGAACACCGCCGCCCAGGGAGTCGCCCTCGCCCGGATCACCGCCGCCCAAGGAATCACCCTCGGCCTGATCACAGCCGCCGAAGGACAGGGCGTCGTCGCGGAAGAGGGCGTCCTTCCCCGGCTGCGCCGCGTCGGCGTTCATGGCGCCGTCCCCCGGCGGCCCGGCTCCCCGGCTCACGTCAGTGCTCCCAAAGCCATCGGAACGCCCCTCGGCACCCCGGTGCGCAACTGCAGTGCCAGGGCGACGTCCCCCGCTTCGGGGCGGTCGTGGCCGACGAGGTCGGCGACGGTCCAGGCGACGCGCAGGACCCGATCGAGTCCGCGGGCGGTGAGCACGCCGCGTTCCAGGCTGCGCTCCGCCTCCTCCAGCGCCCCGGGCGCGGCACGCCAGCGGCTGCGCAGCTCACGGCCGGGCACCTCGCTGTTCGACCGCCACGGCGTGCCCGCGAGGCGCCCGGCAGCCCGCTCCCGGGCCGCGCGCACCCGGTCGGCGACGGCCGCGGTGGAGTCGCCCCGGGGTCCGTCCCCCGCCAGCTGGCTGCGTGTGACCCGGTCCACCTCGACCCGCAGGTCGACCCGGTCGAGCAGCGGCCCGGACAGCCTGGCCTGGTAGCGGCGGATCGCCGCCGGCGAGCACTCGCACAGCTCGTCGGTCCGCGAGAACCGCCCGCAGGGGCAGGGATTGGCGGCGAGCACCATCAGGAACCGCGCCGGGAAGCGCACCACGCCCGCGCTGCGCGCGATGACGACGTGCCCGGCCTCCAGCGGCTGGCGCAGAGCGTCCAGCGCGTGACTGCTGAATTCCGGTGTTTCGTCCAGAAACAGGACGCCCCGATGGGCCAGCGACACCGCTCCCGGCCGCGCGATGCCGGGGCCGCCGCCGACGAGCGCCTGCATCGTGGCGGAGTGGTGGGGAGCGCAGTAGGGGGCCACGTCGATCAGTGGCTTGCCCGGCGGCAGCAGCCCCGCCACCGAGTGCACGGCGGTGACCTCGAGGGACTCCGCACGGCAGAGCCGGGGCAGGATGGCGGGCAGTCGTTCGGCGAGCATGGTCTTGCCCGCGCCGGGCGGGCCCTCCAGGAACAGGTGGTGGCGACCGGCCGCGGCGACCTCCACTGCCGTGCGCGCCGACTCCTGTCCGACGACGTCGGCGAGGTCGTGGCTGTGCTCGTGACCGTGGTCGTGCTGGGCCGCTCCGATGCTGTGCATTCCGGTGGCCGCGCCGGTGCCGGGCATCCGCAGGCCGGCCATGAGCGGGTCGGGGCGGCCCTGAAGGTCCTGTTCCTCCTCCGGCACGGGTTCGTCGGCGAGGACGGCGATCAGCTGGCGCAGGCTGCGCACCCCGAGCACGGACACTCCCGGCACCAGGGACGCCTCGGCGGCGGCGCACTCCGGTACGACCACCTGTTCGTAGCCGGCCTCGGCCGCGGCGAGTACCGCAGGCAGAATGCCGCGCACCGGCCGCACCCGGCCGTCCAGGCCCAGCTCGCCGATCATCACGATGTCGGCGAGCACCCGCGGGTCGATCCGTTCCGCGGCGCCCAGGACGCTCGCGGCGACGGCGAGGTCGAAGCCGCTGCCGCTCTTGGGCACCGAGGCCGGGCTGAGGCCCACCGTCAGCTTCTTCTGGGGCCACGCGGCACCCGAGTTCACCACGGCCGCCCGTACCCGGTCCCGGCTCTCGGTGAGGCTTTTGTCCGGCAGCCCCACCAGCGTGAACGCCGCCACGCCCGGTTCCAGGTCGGCCTGGACCTCGACCACCACGCCCTCGACGCCGACGAGCGCCACCGAGCACGTACGCGCGAACGCCATCACGCCACCCCCCGGGCGTGCTCGACCACGGGGGCGCCGCGCTGCGGGAGGAGCACGCCGACCAGGTCGATGCGGACGCCGCCGGGCGGGGCTCCTCCGTGGGTCTGGATCCAGCGCTCGGCGAGCCGCCGCAGCCGCTCCGCCTTGTCCGGGGTCACGGCGGCCATCGGGTGCTCGAAGGAGCCGCCCCTGCGCGTCTTGACCTCGCAGACGACCAGGACGTCGCCGTCGCGGGCCACGATGTCGATCTCGCCGGTCCTGCCGCAGCGCCAGTTCCGCTCCAGGACGGTCATTCCGGCTCCGGCCAGCCGGCGGGCGGCGAGCGTCTCGCCGTACTTGCCCAGCGCACCTCGTGCGTTCATGTCGGCACCACCTCCGGCACCAACGATCACGCAAAAGCCCTGAGGCCATCACTCACGGTGAGCTACTCACCGGTTGTGGACAACTCCGTCACCCGCCCGGGAGCTCCAGGTCGCTCTTGTTCAGCTCCTCGATGTTCACGTCCTTGAACGTCAACACCCTCACCTGCTTGACGAACCGGGCCGGCCGGTACATGTCCCACACCCAGGCATCAGCCATGGAGACCTCGAAGAACACCTCGCCCTGGACCGAGTGCACCTGCATCTCGTAGTCATTGGTGAGGTAGAAACGCCGCTCGGTCTCGATCACGTATTTGAACAGACCGACGACGTCGCGGTACTCCCGGTAGAGCTTGAGCTCCATCTCGGTCTCGTACTTCTCGAGGTCCTCGGCGCTCATGGCATGTTCCCCTTCAGCCGTGCGGTCACCCCATTGTGCGCCAGTCCCGCGCGCCCCTAGACGATTTCGGTGTCCAGGGTCACCGGACCGGCCGGGGGACCTTCGTCGAGCAGCGTGCGCAGCAGCCCGGCGAGTCTGGTCGGATACACCGTCTCACGTGCCCGGGTCAGTTCCTCACACGTCCACCAGCGCGCTCCGGCGACGCTGCGCCGCTCCAGTTCGGTCAGGCCGGGGCCGACCGCCTCGGTGGCGGTCCGGGCGGTGCGGGCCAGGTAGTACCACTCGTCCTGGTCCCAGCGGCGGCCCGCGAAGGGGAAGGAGCACCTGCGCCGCCACAGCACCGGGCCGAGTTCGACGTCGGTGATGCCGGTCTCCTCCAGGAGTTCGCGCCGGGCGGCCTCCTCACGGGTCTCGTCGCCCTCCACACCTCCGCCGGGGGTGAACCACCAGTCGTCGGCCGGGTCGTCCGGTTCGTGCCCGTGCAGCAGCAGGATGCGGTCCTCCGGGTCGAGCAGCACGACCCGGGCGACCCGGCGCAGGCCGCCCTCGTAGGTGTCCTGCCCCGCCGGCGTCACCTCAGCGCCCACCGGCCGGCTCCGCTCCCTTGCGGGCCCGGGAGGCCCCCGCGCGCTGGGCGAGCGGACCGTAGGCCGCGCCGCCCAGGATCAGCACGGCCCCGGCGATCACCAGGACGACGACGGTTCGCAGCGGCCCCGGCGAGGACAGGTCGCCCAGCGTCTCGAAGCCGGTCGGCCGCTCCAGCATGCCGTTCATCGGCCAGGCCACGGCGTCCACGCGGGCGTCCACGGAGCCGCGCGACACGGTGCCGCCGGCCGCGTCGGTGAGGTGGGCGGTGGAGTCGACGGAGTTGTCGCGCTCGTCGCCGAGCAGGAACAGGCGGCCCTCCGGGACGGTCACCGTCTGGAAGTCGCTGATCTCGGCCGGGGTGCCGGCGGGCAGGTACGGCTCGTCGATCACCTTGCCGTTGACCTTCAGCTTGCCCTTCTGGCAGCAGGAGACGGTGTCCCCGCCGACGGCGACGACCCGCTTGACCATGGGGGCGTTGGCCCAGGTCGCGTCCTTGAACACGACGACGTCACCGCGGCGGACGTCGGCGCCGTCGATGCGCTGTGCCAGGACCCGGTCACCGGCGTCGATCGTCGGCGTCATCGAGCTGGTCGGCACGGTGTAGGGGCGGTAGACCACCGCACCCCAGGCGAAACCGCCGAGGAACAGCACCAGGCCCAGCGCCACCGCGATGCCGGACAGCCGCTGCCCGGTCCGGCCGCCCACCGCGCCCTTGTTCGCTCCGCCGCCGCGCGGGGCCGTACGTGTCGTGCTCTCGCCACCCATGGAGCCGCACCTTACCCGGCGGTACGCCAACGGGGCAGCCCCCTCCCGGGGAGGCAGATTCCAGGGATCGTCGCAACACAGTGATCAACTGGTTGTCGCCAGGAGCTTAGCGAGGCGCTCGGCTGGGGTTTCCCAGCCGAGCGTCTTTCGCGGTCTGGCGTTGAGCTCGGCCGCGACCGTGTCGAGGTCCTCGCGGCTGTGCTGGGCGAGGTTGGTGCCCTTGGGGAAGTACTGCCGGAGCAGGCCGTTGGTGTTTTCGTTCGAGCCGCGCTGCCAGGGACTGCCGGGGTTGCAGAAGTAGACCGGCATGTCGGTTGCCGTGGAGAAGACGTGGTGGCTGGCCATCTCGTTGCCCTGGTCCCACGTCAGCGACCGCCGCAGGTGGGGCGGAAGTTGGGCGACGGTCTCGGCCAGGGCCTTGTGAAAGTGCTCGGCTTGGTGGCCGTCCGGCAGGTGGACCAGCATGACGTACCGGGTGGCGCGTTCGACCAGGGTGCCGATCGCGGACTTGTGCCGGGCGCCGACGATGAGGTCCCCCTCCCAGTGCCCGGGGACGGCACGGTCGGCGGCCTCGGCCGGCCGGTCGCTGATCATCAGCATGTTGCCGGTGAACCGCGGCTGGCGCTTGGCGGCCTGGCGGTGCGGCCTGCGGCGGACCCGCCCAGAACGCAGGGCCCGGGTCAGTTCTCGCCGAAGTTCTCCGCGGCCCTGGACGTAGAGGGCCTGGTAGATCGTCTCGTGGACCACGTGCATCTCCGGCCGGTCAGGGAAGCGTCTGCGCAGAGCGTGGCAGATCTGCTCCGGGCTCCAGCGCTTGGTGAGATGGTCCTGGATGAAGTCTCGCAGCTCCGGGTTCTGGCCGATCCTGCCCGGCTTGGGACGTGGCCGGCGGGCGTCGGCCCGCCGCTGGGCCGCGTGGGGCCGGTAGTACCAGCGGCCGTCTGGCAGGACGCTGCGGTTGCGCCGGATCTCGCGGCTGATCGTGGACGGGCTGCGGCCCAGCTCCGCCGCGATGGCGCGGACGGTGGCCTTCTCCCGTACCCGGTCGGCTATGTGGATTCGTTCGGTTTCCGTCAGAAAACGCGAAGGAGCGCCCGAGGCCACCCGCACGATGTGCGCAGGTGGCCTCGGGCGCTTTTTGCGTCCTTCGGGCCGGCCGTTCCTCCACTCGCGGCCGGTCCGGATGTTGATGCCGACGAGCTTGCTCGCCTCTTTGTTGCTGTAGCCCAGGTCCACGAGCCGGAAGTATTCCTCCCGCTCACGCCGGAGCTTCGCCCCCCTGGTCTGCTTGTCCTTCCGGATCTCGAAGCCCATCGAGCACCCCTTCAAGCTGGGGTGTTGCAACGACCACTAGAACGGAAGGGACCGGAAGGGGGCTCTTGGAACCGCGGCGGATCCGGCGGGCTCAGCGCGTCTCGGCCGGGGCGGTGCGGCGACGGCGCCACCAGACGAACGGGACCACGCCGGCCACGGCCAGGCCCTGGGGTGCGACCGAGAGCGCGGCGGCGGCCGGGGACTGGGCCCGGGACTGGAGGCCGTCCTGGTCGAAGGTGTCCGGGACAGGCAGGGTGCCCCAGCGGTCCATCGGCCAGGCGACCACGATGGCGCGGCCCACGACCTCGTCCACCGGGACCATGCCGCCGTTCTTGTCCGCCTGGTTGTAGCGCGAGTCCCGGGAGTTCTGCCGGTGGTCGCCCATGACCCAGATTTTGCCCTCGGGCACGGTGACCTTGAACCGGCCGCCCTGGTCGTCGTCCGAGCACGGGGTGTTGCCCGGGTAGACGTACGGCTCGTTCAGTGCCTTGCCGTTGACCTTCAGCGGGCCGGTCTTGTTGCACTCGACCGTGTCGCCGCCGACACCGATGACGCGCTTGATCAGGTCCTTCTCGTCGGCGGACGGCATCAGGCCGATCCAGCTGAGGACGGTCTGCAGCGCGTTCGGGTCGGGCGTCGGCTCGCCCGCCAGCCAGTCGGCCGGGTCGTGGAAGACGACCACCTCGCCGCGCTCGGGCTCGGAGCCGAACCAGGGGGTCAGCTTGTCGACGAGGACCCGGTCACCGATCTGAAGGGTGTTCTCCATCGAGGACGACGGGATCGAGAACGCCTGCACCAGGAACGTCTTGATCAGCAGGGCCAGCACCAGCGCGATGCCGATCAGGATCGGCAGCTCCTTCCAGAAGGAGCGCTGCTTCTTGGCCGCCGGAGGTGCCGCGGGCGGTGTTCCGCCGACCCCCTCGTCCTCCGTCCCGCCGTTGTGCCCGTTCTGGCCGCTCTGTCCGTTCGTCACCCTGCTGTCCTCGGTTCCGGAGCCGTACCCGGAGTCCGGGGCGCCGACCGCCGCCGGGTCGGCCGTCTCCTCGGGGCGTCCGCGGTTCTCCTCGCCGTCGTGTCCGGACCGTGCGCCAACCGCCACATCCCCCACGCCAACTCCTCACTCTCTGCCACCGCCTGCCCCGGATGCGACGCAGGCCCACCACTCCCATAACGAGCGGGAGTTCCGCAGGGGTCGGGAGTTCAATCATCGCGTTCGGATCGTAGGGGGCAACCCTATGCGACAGCCCGGGAGCGGCGGTCGAACCGGAGGCCGAGTCGGACACGGACGCGTACGTCCCGGGTTCGTCCAGGGTGGTCCAGTGACCGAACGGCCACGCGATCACCATGGCCCGCCCCACCACCTCGTCCTCGGAGACGGTGCCGAAGTCGGTGTTCTGGTGGGCGCGGGAGTCGGCCGAATTGGACCGGTGGTCGCCCATCACCCACAGCCGTCCCTCGGGGACGGTGACGTCGAAGGGCGTGCGGGACGGCACGTCCCCGGGGTACAGGTAGTCCTCGTTCAGGGGAACGCCGTTGACGGTGACGCGGCCCTGCTTGTCGCAGCACTTGACGTGGTCGCCGCCCACGCCGACGACCCGCTTGATGAGGTCCTTCTCGTCGTCGGACGGCAGCAGTCCGATGAAGGCGAGGCCTTCCTTGACCTGTTTGACGACGACGGGATCGTCCTTCTTGGTGGTCTGTTCGCCCCGGAGCCAGCCGCCGGGGTCCCGGAAGACGACCACGTCCCCGCGCTGCGGCTCGGAACCGAACCAGGGGGTCAGCTTGTCCACCAGGACCCGGTCGCCGATCCGGATGGTCTGCTCCATGGAGCCCGACGGGATCACGAAGGCCTGGACGAGGAAGGTCTTCAGCACCAGCGCTATGAGGACCGCGACGCCGATGAGGAGGGGGATCTCCTTGACGGCGCCGCGTCTGCGCCGCCGTTTCACCTTGCGCTGGAGCTTGCGGCGCTCGGCGCGCGAGCGGCCGCCGGAGGGCGCGGCGGTGCGCCTCGAGCCGGTGGGCAGCAGGTTCTCCGTGGGGCTGCTGGGCGCCCCCCGCGGCTTCCCCCGGCTACCCATCGGCGTCCCCGGCCCGCCCGGCCCCGGCCCCGGTCCCGGACCGCGCCGCCCCGGCGCCGGCCGGCGTCGGCTCGGCCCCCGCAGGTGTCGGCTCGGCCCCGCTCACCGTCGGCTCGGCTGCCCCGCTCTTCGCCGCCCCGGTCCCGCTCTCGGCGTCCGGCACGCGCGCGTAGGCGTCGGGGCGGTCCAGGTGGGTGGCGTGGCCGAAGGGCCAGACGATCCAGTCGGCGCGACCGATCACCTCGTCCAGCGGCACCATCCCGCCGCCCGGGGAGCCCAGGTGGTCGCGGGAGTCGCTGGAGTCGGCACGGTGGTCGCCGAGGACGAAGAGGGTGCCGTCGGGGACGACGACGTCGAAGGGGACCGTGGACGGGCGGTCGCCGGGGTACAGGAACGCCGACTCGTCGACCGACTGGCCGTTCACCCGGACCCTCCCCTCCTCGTCGCAGCACACCACGTGGTCCCCGCCCACACCGACAACGCGTTTGATGTAGTCACCGTCCCCGAAGAGCCCGGTGCCGTCGAAGACGACGATGTCGCCCCGCTGCGGCCGACCGTCGAAACGGTACGCCAACTTGTTTACGAGAACGCGGTCACCGATCCTCAATCCGCGCTCCATCGATCCGCTCGGGATCTGGAACGGCCGCAGCACGAAGGTGCTGAGCAGCAGCAGGAACAGCAGGAGGACCAGCAGGGTCACGGTGATCCGGCCGCCCGGCACCCAGTCGGTGATCCGCCCCGTGAACGCGGAACGCGACCGTTCCTCCGGACCGTCCGAATCCGAGGGCTGCTCGGATTCGGACGGGCGGGAGGAACGGTCGCGCTCCGTGTGCTGTGCTTCGGTGTCCATCGGGGCCAGATGCTATCCGGCCCCGGCACGGACCTCGGAGGGGCGCTCAGCTCTCGCGCTTCTCCTTGATCTTCGCGGCCTTGCCGCGCAGCTCGCGCAGGTAGTACAGCTTGGCGCGGCGGACGTCACCCTTGGTGACGAGCTCGATCTTCTCCACGATCGGGGTGTGCACCGGGAAGGTGCGCTCGACGCCGACGGAGAAGGAGACCTTGCGGACCGTGAAGGTCTCGCGCACGCCGGCGCCCTGACGGCGGATGACGACGCCCTTGAACTGCTGCACACGGGAGCGGTTGCCCTCGATGACGCGCACGTGGACGTTGACGGTGTCGCCGGGGCGGAAGGCCGGGACGTCGCTGCGCAGCGACGCGGCGTCGACGGAGTCGAGCAGGTGAGACATTTCGACTGCTTTCCTCGCCGATGCCACAGGTCATCGGCGGAAACTAGGTGTTTCGGAATCAGGGTCGTGCGGGTCGGGACGGGCGTCGTTTCCCCCTGTGGCAGGGGCGCGCTCCGGACGGACGCACAACAGCCGCCTATTCTTCCACGCCAGGCGTCCTGCGCCAAAATCGGCCGTACGGTTCCCCGTCCGGGTCGGGCTGCCAGCCCAGGATGGAGAGCATCTCGCGGTCCTTCTTGTCGAAGGCGGCGGGCTCGCACCCTTCGATCAGGTCGGGCCGGTTGGCCGTGGTGCGGCGCAGGGCCTCGTCGCGGCGCCAGCGGGCGATCTTCCCGTGGTGACCGCTGAGCAGCACGTCCGGGATGCCGCGCCCGCGCCACTGCGGCGGCTTGGTGTGGACCGGGCCCTCCAGCAGGCTGGCCATGGCGCCGGGGGCGAAGGAGTCGTCCCGGTGGGACTCGGCGTTGCCCAGCACGCCGGGCAGCAGCCGGGCCACGGCCTCGGTGACGACGAGTACGGCGGCCTCGCCGCCGGCCAGGACGTAGTCGCCGATGGACACCTCGTACACGGGCATCCGGGTCGCGTACTCGTCGACGACGCGGCGGTCGATGCCCTCGTAGCGGGCCGGGGTGAAGATCAGCCAGGGCCGCTCGGAGAGGTGGACGGCGAGTTCCTGGGTGAAGGGGCGGCCACTGGGCGTGGGCACGATGAGAGCGGGCTCGGCCGACCCCGTCTCGTAGCCGTCGGCCAGCACGGAGTCCAGCGCGTCGCCCCACGGCTCGGTCTTCATGACCATGCCGGGGCCGCCGCCGTAGGGGGTGTCGTCGACCGTGTTGTGGCGGTCGTAGGTCCACTCGCGGAGGTCGTGCACGTGGACGCCGAGCTGTCCACGCGCGCGCGCCTTGCCGACGAGGGAGACGTTCAGCGGTTCGAGGTACTCGGGGAAGATCGTGACGACGTCGAGCCGCATTACGCCTCGTCCCCGGCGTCGGCGTCCCGTGCGGAGGCGATCTCGGCCCGGTCGTCGATCAGGCCGGGCGGCGGGGCGATGACCGCGCGCTGCTCGTCGAGGTCGATCCCGGTGACGATCTCGGAGACGAACGGCACGTAGACCTCGGTGCCGTCGGGGCGCTCCACCACGAAGAGGTCCTGCGTGGGCAGGTGGGAGATCTCGGTGATCCGGCCGACCTCGGTGCCGTCCTCGGTCACCACGTCGAGGTCGATCAGCTGATGGTCGTAGTACTCGTCCTCGTCCTCGGGCCGCTCGTCCGGGTCCACGTCGGCGATCAGGAGGGTGTTGCGCAGCGCCTCGGCTCCGGTGCGGTCGTGGACGCCGGCGAAGCGCAGCAGGAGGCGACCGCTGTGCACCCGGCCGGTCTCGATGGTGAGCGGTCCGGCGGAGGCGGGGTCGGTGGCCAGCACGGCCCCGGGCCCGAGCCTCAGCTCCGGCTCGTCCGTGCGGACCTCGACGGTCACCTCGCCCTTGATCCCGTGGGCGCGGCCGATGCGCGCGACTACCAGCTGCACTGTGCTTGATCTCCTGTCGGAACTGCGGACGAGCCGGTCGAAGGCCGCACGGCCTCCGGGCTCATACGACTGCGGGCCGGGGACGGCCCTGTGGCCTTCCCCGGCCCGAGCCGGTGCTGCGATGCGCGTCAGCGGACGTGGTCCACGTCGACGAGGTCGACACGGACACCGCGGCCGCCGATGGCGCCCACGACGGTGCGCAGGGCGCGTGCGGTGCGGCCGTTGCGGCCGATCACCTTGCCGAGGTCGTCGGGGTGGACCCGAACCTCGAGCACCCGTCCGCGGCGCAGGTTGCGCGAGGCGACCTGCACATCGTCGGGGTTGTCGACGATGCCCTTCACGAGGTGCTCGAGAGCCTCCTCGAGCATGCTCAGGCCTCGGACGCGGAGGACTCGGCGGCGGCCTCGTCCTTCTTGTCGGCCTTCTTCTTCTGGGTGATCGCCTCACCCTTGCCCTCGTCCTCGCCACCGATCGCCTCGAAGGACGGGCGGGCCGCCTTCTCGGCCGGCTGGAGCAGCGGAGCCGGGGCGGGCTCGCCCTTGAACTTCTGCCAGTCGCCGGTCTTCTTCAGGATGGCGAGCACGGGCTCGGTCGGCTGCGCGCCGACACCGAGCCAGTACGCGACACGCTCGGCGTCGACCTCCATCACCGACGGGTTGTACGTCGGGTGGTACTTGCCGATCTCCTCGATGGCCCGGCCGTCACGGCGGGTACGGGAGTCGGCGACGACGATGCGGTAGTGAGGCGAACGGATCTTGCCCAGACGCTTCAGCTTGATCTTGACTGCCACGGGAGTGGGTTCTCCTGGTTTTGACGTGGGTGGGCACGGCGAGAGAGCCGCGTGGGGTTGCGGTACCCGAGTGCCCGATGGACGCGTCAGCCGGAGGAGAGAGGGGTCCTGTGCGACTGTCGAGTACAGCTAGCCATTGTGCCACACGCGCGCAGGCCCGTCGGACCGAGGGCACCGGGTCCGCCCTCGCGGGCGGACCACTCGGCTCCGGACGACGGACCCCGGCCCGGCCCGGCTGCCACGAGCAGCCGGGCCGTCAGCTCACTCCCGCGCCGACCACCTCCGGGATGCGGAACGGCTTGCCGCAGCCGCCGCACATGATCGGCGCCTGGGCCAGCACCGACGGGACGACGCGCACATTGCGTCCGCAGTCGCAGACCGCCTTCACGCGCACCCCTCCCCCGGAGGAGCCGTGCCGGGCGGCCGGACCGCGGAAGCTGCGGGCCGTGTCCGTCGCGGTGGCGGCGGTGTGGGCCTTCAGCGCGCGCTGGAGGCGTTCGATCGTCGGGCGGTAGCGGCGCTTCGCCTCGGGGGTGAGCGTGACCAGCGAGAAGCCACTGCTGGGATGTGGCTCCTCGGGGTGGTCCAGGCCCAGCTCCTCGGCGATCGCGAGGAATCGGCGGTTGTGGTAGCGCCCCGCGCGGGAGGTGTCGCGTACTCCGCGCGCGGCGGCGATGCCGTGGACTGCCTCGTGAAGCAGTCGCTCGAAGGAGAGCTCGTGCCCGCAGGCGGACGACGACTCTCCGATCAGGGACTCGGGCGCGGCAAGATCGGGCAGCTCGGTGTGGTGCCGCTGAATGTCGGCCCACGCCTGCGCCAGCTCTGCGGCGAGAACAGGTGGTGTCGTGCTCACGTAATGACAACGAGCCGGGGTGCCGCTGTGTTCCTATTCCGGGGCATCCCAAATAATTTGCACGTACCAGTCAGTTGCCGCTGATGCGTCCCGACGAGGGCGGGTGCGCTGATCTGCGGAGAAGCCGCACAGCTCGTACCAAGCTGGTGCGTAGTCAGACGTACGCGCCGGCGCGTAGCCGACGTCCACGCGCCGGAGTGCGTGCGACCCGCGCGGGCGCAAGTGGCGTTTCGGTCGCTGTCACGGCGGAGGGGCGCCGTCCGGGTGAGCGCGTCGACGGACGCGACGTTACCGCGTGCGCCTCCGGCGTGCGGCACCGCCCCGCCCCCCGACGCGCCGGGACACCGTGCGGTGGCCGCCGCACCGGTCGACCTTGGCCGGAACCGTCCCATCCGTGTCGCGGCCACCCACGGTCATCGCCCACCGGCGGGATCCGGCCAACCGGCCGAGGACACGGGACGGGGCTACCCGGGGTACCACGCGGCCAGGCCCATGTTGCCGGGAAGTGAAATCTCGCCAGGCTGCCGGGGATCGGGCAAACCGGGTCCCTCTACCACTGGACGCCACGGCGAGCCCGGAGTTTCCTGGCATACGGGGGGAGTGCGAGCGCACTGCACGGGGGCCATGGAATCGGGCACGGCGGCAACACTCGGCGATTGGGGCGCTTTCCTATGACACCTACGCTCGTGCGGCAGCACTCGTCTCACGCGGGGGCGACACCTCACGTGGACCTGCGTGCACGCGCGCGTGACTGGTCCGAGATACAGGAGCGGATGCTCGTACCGCTCTACGAGGCCGTCTTCGAGCGACTGGACGTGGGCGGCGACACCCGGATGCTGGGCCTGGGCTGCGGATCCGGTCTCGCGCTGCTGATGGCCGCCTCGCGCGGCGCCGCGGTGACCGGGGTCGACTCCCGCTCCCCGGAACTCCTGGCCCTCGCCCGCCGGCGCCTGCTTCCCGGGGCGCCCGGGGAACCGGGCACGGCCGAGGGACAGCGGCACCCCGAAACGGGCGGCACACGCGCGCGTACCGGTACGCCGAGGCTCGTCGAGGGCTCGCCCGAGGCCGCGGCGGACCCGACGGCACCGGCGTTCAACCTGGTGACCGCCTTCGAGCCCACCGGTTGCCTCGCGGGCGACTCGGAACGGCTCGGTGAACTGCTCGCCCGGGCGACGCCACTCGCCGCGCGGGGAGCGGCCGTCGTACTGGCCGGCTGGGGCCCGCCCGAGCGCTGCGCCACGACGTCGGTGCTGCGGGTGGCCGGCAAACTCTCCGACCCGCTGCGCGGCGCCGGCTGGCGCCCCGCACTGCGCGACGACCTGGAGGAGGTCGCCCAGCGGGCCGGGCTGAGGCCGGACGGCTCGGGACGGGTGGCCTGCCCGTTCGGCTACGCCGACCCGGGCAGCGCGGTGCGCGGACTGCTGTCGACCGGGCTCTTCGACGCGGCGGTCGCGGCGACCGACCGGGAACAGGTCGACAAGGAACTGACGGAGGCCCTGCATCCCCACCAGCGGCCGGACGGAACCGTGTGGATGCCCAACGTGTTCCGCTACCTGATCGCCCGGGTGCGTTGACGAGCGCTTCCGACCGGATACGCACGACCGGCGACGGGACACGGCTCCCGCGGCTTCCCCTTGATGGATCAGGGACCAGTGGATCAGGGACCTCTGCTCTGATCCACCGTCCGGGGGAACGGGACGGGCGTCAGCCCGGTCAGCCCATGAACTTCTTGAACTCGTCCGGCAGCTCGAAGTCCTGACCGCCCTGCTGCGGCAGCCCCAGGGCGCCCCCGCCCTGCGCGGCGGCGGCACGGCGGGCGGCCTCCTCCTGCTCCTGCTGCTTGCGCTTCATCGGGTTGCCGGAGCGCTGCTTGCCCTTGGCCTTCTTCTGCTGCTTCTTCTGCCGGCCGGGCCCACCGCCCATGCCGGGCATCCCCGGCATCCCCGGCATGCCGCCGCCCTGGGCCATGCGGGACATCATCTTGCGGGCCTCGAAGAAGCGCTCCACGAGTGACTTGACGGCGCTGACCTCGACGCCGGAACCCTTGGCGATACGGGCGCGGCGCGAGCCGTTGATGAGCGTCGGCTCCTGGCGCTCGGCCGGGGTCATCGACTTGATGATGGCGGCGGTGCGGTCGACGTCGCGCTCGTCGAGGTTGTTGATCTGGTCCTTCATCTGGCCCATGCCGGGCAGCATGCCGAGCAGCTTGCTGATGCTGCCCATCTTCCTGACCTGCTCCATCTGGGCCAGGAAGTCGTCCAGGGTGAAGTCCTGGCCCTTCTTGGACGCCAGCTTGGAGGCCATCTTCTCGGCCTCTTCCTGGCTGAACGTCTTCTCCGCCTGCTCGATCAGGGTGAGCAGGTCACCCATGTCGAGGATGCGGGAGGCCATCCGGTCCGGGTGGAAGGCGTCGAAGTCCTCGAGCTTCTCGCCGTTCGAGGCGAACATGATCGGCTTGCCGGTCACCGAGGCGATCGACAGGGCCGCGCCACCGCGGGCGTCGCCGTCGAGCTTGGAGAGCACCACGCCGTCGAAGCCGACGCCGTCGCGGAAGGCCTCCGCGGTGTTGACCGCGTCCTGACCGATCATCGCGTCGACGACGAAGAGGATCTCGTCGGGGCTGACCGCGTCGCGGATGTCCGCGGCCTGCTGCATCAGCTCCTGGTCGATGCCCAGGCGGCCGGCGGTGTCGACGATGACCAGGTCGTGGACCTTCGTCTTGGCGAACTCGATGGAGTCCTTGGCGACCTTGACCGGGTCGCCCACGCCGTTGCCCGGCTCGGGGGCGTAGACCGCGACGCCGGCGCGCTCGGCGACGACGCTCAGCTGGTTGACGGCGTTGGGGCGCTGGAGGTCACAGGCGACCAGGAGCGGCGAGTGGCCCTGCTCCTTGAGCCAGCGGCCCAGCTTGCCCGCGAGCGTGGTCTTGCCGGCACCCTGGAGACCGGCGAGCATGATCACGGTCGGCGGCTGCTTGGCGAAGCGCAGGCGGCGGGTCTCGCCGCCGAGGATGCCGACCAGTTCCTCGTTGACGATCTTGAGGACCTGCTGGGCCGGGTTGAGTGCCTTGGAGACCTCGGCGCCCAGGGAGCGCTCCTTGACCTTCTTGATGAAGGCGCGCACGACGGGGAGCGCCACGTCGGCCTCGAGCAGCGCGATGCGGATCTCGCGGGCCGTGGCGTCGATGTCCGCCTCGGTCAGCCGTCCTTTGCCCCGGAGGGATTTGAAGGTGGCTGACAGGCGGTCGGAGAGAGTATCGAACACGGCGGCGTAGGTCCTCGCGTCGGCGTTGGTGTGGGTCGCCCTCCAGGGTATCCGTCCCGGCAAGCAAATCGTCCCTGCCCGCTGTGGAGAGCGGGCAGGGAACGGACAGGGACCGGACAGGGACCGGAAGCCCCGCGTGCGCGAGGGCCGCACCGTACGGTCACGCCCGCAGCGACTCCTCCAGCTCCCGCGCCACCGACGCCGCCTCCTCCCCCGGCAACGGCACCCCGTCGCCCCGCGTCACATAGAACGCGTCCACCGCGTTCGCCCCCAGCGTCGACACGTGCGCGCTCCGCACCCGCACCCCCGCCGCCTCCAGGGCCCGTCCGAGCCGGAACAGCAGCCCCGGTGCGTCCTGCGCCCGGACCTCGATCACCGTGGCCAGCCGGGACGCGGCCGGGGCGACGGTCACGCGGGGCGGGGGCGGCTCCACGCCCCGGCGCCGGGGGTGGGCGGCGTCCCGTTCGGCGAGGCGTCCGGCGGTGTCCAGGGTGCCGTCCAGGGCCCTGACCAGGTCGGCACGGAGCCGGGCGGCCTGGGGCAGGGAGCCGTACTGGGCGGCGACCCGCCAGTCGAGGAGCAGGACGGAACCGTCGACGCCGTCCGGCAGCGGAAGGGACCGCAGTTCGGCGGTGCGGACGGTCAGCCGGTGCAGGGCCAGCACCCCGGCCACGGCGGGGAGCACCCCGGCCTGGTCGGGAACGGCGATCAGCAGCTCGACGCCGAGCGGATCGGGACCGGCGTCCTTGGCCGCACCGGGCTCCGCGGAACCGGCCGGCGGCTCGGTCCGCGCCCGCAGCGCCAGGACCGGACCGCCCGTGCGGAAGGCCTCGACCGCGAGCCGTTCCTGCTCGGCGGTGGGCGCGGCGGCCTCGGCCTCGGCCGGTGGCTCCCCGGCCAGCACCGCGGCGACCCGTTTCACCAGGTCGGCGACGAGGGATCCGCGCCAGGACGACCAGGCGGCCGGCCCGGTGGCCAGCGCGTCCGCCTCGGTCAGGGCGTGCAGCAGCTCCAGCGTGCGCTCCGTACCCACGGCCTCCGCGACGGCGCGCACGGTGGCCGGGTCGTCCAGGTCGCGCCGGGTGGCGGTCTCCACGAGGAGGAGGTGATGGCGTACGAGGGTGGCGAGGACGGCCGCGTCCGCGCCGTCGAAGCCGATGCGGGCGGCGACGTCCCGGGCGATGGTCTCCCCGGCCACGGAGTGGTCGCCGGGCCAGCCCTTGCCGATGTCGTGCAGCAGCGCGGCGACCAGCAGCAGGTCGGGGCGGTGCACCCGGCGGGCGAACCCGGCGGCGCGGACGGCGGTCTCGATCAGGTGCCGGTCGACGGTCCACAGGTGCACGGCGTTGCGCTGCGGGCGGCAGCGGACCCGCTCCCAGTCGGGCAGCAGCCGGGTGACCAGGCCCTCGGCCTCCAGTGCCTCCCAGACCTGCACCGTGGGCCGGCCCGAGCCGAGCAGGGTCACCAGTTGCTCGCGCGCCTCGGCGGGCCACGGCGTGGGCAGGGGGCGCGCGGTGGCCGCCAGGCGCCGTACGGCGTGCAGGGAGAGCGGGAGTCCGGCCTGTGCGGCGGCGGCCGCGGCGCGCAGCGGCAGTACGGGATCGCGTTCGGGGCGCGCGGTGCGGGCGAGCACCACCTCGCCGTCCTGCTCCACCACGCCCTCGGCGAGCGGGGAACGCTCGGCGGCCGGTTTTCCGCCGTTCCGCCCGCTCATCATGGCGCGCAGCCGCGGGCGTACGGAGCGCGCGCGCAGGACGCGCCCCACTTCGCGCCAGGTGACGTCGCCCGCGTAGGAGATGACGCGGGCCGCCTCGTACACCTGCCGCAGCAGTGCGTCGG
The DNA here is from genome assembly GCF_045041415.1 of Streptomyces coelicoflavus. NCBI lineage: Bacteria > Bacillati > Actinomycetota > Actinomycetes > Kitasatosporales > Streptomycetaceae > Streptomyces > Streptomyces coelicoflavus. The sequence continues at coordinate 2,364,923 of NZ_CP108218.1, forward strand.
CGTCCAGCAGGCCCAGGCCGGCCGCCACCTCGTCCTGCTCCTGCAACGCCAGCCGGTCGGTGGCGCGGCCCGTCGCCAGATGGAGGGCGTCGCGTACGTCGAGCAGCCGGCGCCTGGCGTCGGCGAGCCCTTCGCGCGGGGCGTCGGCCAGCCAGGAGGCGGCGACGGCACGCAGCGCGGTGGCGTCGCGCAGGCCGCCCCGGGCCTCCTTGAGGTCGGGTTCCAGCAAAAACCGCAGCTCCCCCTGGCGTTCGGCGCGCTCGGCGCACAGGTCGCGGAGTTCGGGGAGGCGTCTGGGGGCCTGGTTGCGCCAGTCGGCGAGGACGGCGGTGCGCAGGGAGGCGGTCAGCCCGAGGTCTCCGGCGAGGTGGCGGGCGTCCAGGAGGCCGAGCTGGACCTTCACGTCCTCGGCGGCCGTCTTCCGGGCCTGTTGCGGGGTGCGGACGGAGTGGTCGAGGTCGAGGCCGAGGTCCCAGACCGGGTACCAGAGGCGGTCGGCGAGGGCGGCGACGGCCTGGTCGTCCCGGCCGTCGTGCAGGAGGAGCAGGTCCAGGTCGCTGCGGGGGGACAGCTCGCCGCGCCCGTAACCGCCGACCGCGACGAGCGCCACACCCGCGTGACCCCCCGTGCCCGCGCCGAAGAGGCCCGCCAGCCAGTCGTCGGTCAGCCCGGCCAGCGCCCTGCGGCGCGGCGGCCCGGACCGCGCCCCCTCGGTGAGGAGGCGCAGCCGGGCCGCCGCGTAGCCGCCGGATCCCGGGCCTTCTGCTTCTTCCGTCACGTCCGTACTGGTCACCCGGCGACTCCCGTTCGTCCGTCCGTCGTGTCAGAGCGCGTCGGGTCCGCGCTCGCCGGTCCTGACCCGTACGGCCGTGTCGACCGGGACCGCCCAGACCTTGCCGTCGCCGATCTTGCCGGTGCGGGCCGCCTTGACCACGACGTCGATCAGCTGCTCGGCGTCGTCGTCCTCGGCCAGGACCTCGATACGGATCTTGGGCACCAGGTCGACGGTGTACTCGGCACCCCGGTAGACCTCGGTGTGTCCGCGCTGGCGGCCGTAGCCGCTGGCCTCGGTGACGGTGAGGCCGTGGACCCCGAAGGCCTGGAGGGCCTCCTTGATCTCGTCCAGCCGGTGCGGCTTGACGACGGCGGTGATGAGCTTCATGCGTCCACCTTCCTGCTCGGGGCCGACCCGGCCGTGGAGGCGGCCGGCGTGGCGGTCGTCCGGGCGGCACCGCCACCGGCGCCGCTGAAGTCGTATGCGGTCTCGGCGTGCTCGGCCTGGTCGATGCCGGCCACCTCGACGTCCTCCGACACCCGCATGCCGATCGTCTTGTCCAGCAGGAGGGCGAGGACCGCGGAGACGACCAGGGAGTAGGCGAGGACGCCGAAGACGCCCGCGCACTGCTTCCAGAACTGGTCGAGGCCGCCGCCGTAGAAGAGGCCCTCGACGTCGGACTGGCCCTTGCCGCTGGCGAAGAGGCCGACGAGCAGCGAGCCGAGGATGCCGCCGACGAGGTGGACGCCGACCACGTCGAGGGAGTCGTCGTAACCGAACCTGTACTTGAGGCCGACGGCCATGGCGCACACGACGCCGGCGATGAGCCCGACGGCGATCGCGCCCAGCGGGGAGACGGCGCCGCCGGCCGGGGTGATGGCGACCAGGCCGGAGACGGCGCCGGAGGCCGCGCCCAGGGTGGTGAAGGCGCCGTGCCGGATCTTCTCGTAGGCGAGCCAGCCGAGAATCGCCGCGCCGGTGGCGACCTGGGTGTTGACGAACATCAGCGCGCCGACGCCGTCGTCGTTGCCGAGCCAGGAGCCGGCGTTGAAGCCGAACCAGCCGAACCAGAGCAGTCCGGCGCCGAGCATCACCAGCGGCAGGCTGTGCGGGCGCATCGGGTCCTTCTTGAAGCCGACCCGCTTGCCGATGACGAGGATCACGCCGAGCGCGGCGGCACCGGCGTTGATGTGCACGGCCGTACCGCCCGCGAAGTCGATCACACCCAGTTCGAAGGCCCAGCCGCCGGCGCCCCACACCCAGTGGGCGACGGGGAAGTAGACGATCGTGGCCCACAGGGCGATGAACAGCGCCCAGGCCGTGAACTTCACGCGGTCCGCGAGGGCGCCGCTGATCAGGGCTGGGGTGAGGACGGCGAACATCAGCTGGAAGACCAGGAACACGAAGACGGGGACGGTGTAGCCGTCCCACAGCTCGGTCAGGCCGATGTCGCTCAGGCCCACCCAGTCGGAGTTCCAGCCGACGACGCTGCCGGAGTCGGTGCCGAACGCCATGGAGAAGCCGTAGAGCACCCACAGGACGGTGACGATGCCGAGGCTGATGAAGCTCATCATCAGCATGTTCAGGGTGCTCTTGACGCGGACCATGCCTCCGTAGAAGAAGGCCAGCGCCGGGGTCATGAGCATCACCAGGGCGGAGCAGATGAGCATGAAGCCCGTGTTGGCGGCAGAGAGCTCCGTCTCTGCGGCGAGCGTGATGGCTGGAGCCATCGGCGTCTCCTCGTCGTTGGTACGGCCCCGTGCGGGCGAAGCCTGGCGGGCGGGCGGTGAGGGGTGGGCCGGTTATGCGCCATGAGATTGACGCAGCGCGGTTTCGGTGGAAGCCCCTCGTTGTTTCGCCGCCGTGACGAAGGCGCGGTGCGTGTTACGCGTGGGTGAACGGCCGGGGTGGCCGTCGTCGGGACCGAGCCGTCCGGTCCGGAACGCAAACCGGCCGCGGCGGCCTCCGAATGACCTGGCATGGGGGAGCCGAGTCGGGCAGTTCGGGAGGGCCGGCCGCGGCCGGGGCTGGTGGGTTCAGACCGCTTCGGCGGTCTCCGGCAGCTCGACGGCGAGCCGTTCGGTGAGGTCGACGACCTCACCGAGGTCGCCGAAATCGCGTACGGCCGTGTCGACGGTCTTGCGGATGCGGGTGTTGACGCGTTCGGAGCGGACCTTCTTGCCGATGCCCATGGCCTCCATGGCCAGGACGGTGCTCTCTTCGGGTTCGCGGCGCAGCAGGTGAACGGTGGCCATGCCGATCAGGTTGAGCGCGTAGGAACGCTGGTGCTCCTCGTCCTTGGCGAACAGCTCCACGGCCTTGCGCATCAGGGGGTCGGCGAGGGAGGCGTAGGCGGGGCTGCGGCCCGCCACGTAGGCGAGGTCGCGGAAGGAGTGGCTGTTCTCCCCGTACAGCTCGGCCTCGGAGAAGAAGCGGATCCAGTCGGGGTCCGGCTCGTCCCACTCGTCGGCCTCGGCGAAGATGTCCTCCGCCATGCGCACCGCGCGCTTGGTGCGGCCGGGCTGGCCCATGTTGGCGTAGGCGCGGGCCTCCATCGCGTACAGCATCGACTGGGTGCGGGGGCTGGCGCAGTCCCGGCTGCCGTACTGCGCGAGGTGGATCAGCTCCAGGGCGTCGTCGGGCCGGCCGAGGTGGATCATCTGGCGGCTCATGCTGGACAGGACGTACGAGCCCAGCGGCCGGTCCCCCGCCTCCTTGGCGGCGTGCAGGGCGAGCACGAAGTACTTCTGGGCGGTGGGCTGGAGCCCCACGTCGTACGACATCCAGCCGGCCAGCTCGGCCAGCTCGGCGGCGACCTTGAAGAGCTTGGCCCGGGTGGTCTCCGTCTGGGGTTCCTGGAGCAGGTCGGTGACCTCGTGCAGCTGGCCGACCACGGCCTTGCGGCGCAGACCGCCGCCGCACTGGGCGTCCCAGCGGCGGAACATCACGGCGGTGGACTCCAGCAGGTCGAGCTCCGGCCCGGACAGGCGGCCGCGCGCGCGGGAGGCGGGCGCCGCGGACCCCTGTGCCGCCGACGGGCCGGCGGAGGGCGTGGGGACGAGCCAGCGCTGCATGGGTTCGATGAGGGACGGGCCCGCGGAGAGGGCCAGCGAGCTCCCGAGGAAGCCGCGCCGCGCCAGCATGAGGTCGCTGCGCGAGAACTCGCTGAGCAGGGCCACGGTCTGCGGGCCCGTCCAGGGGAGGTCGACGCCGGTCGCGGAGGGCGTGGGGCGGGTGGAACGCAGGCCCAGGTCCTCGACGGAGACGACGACGCCGAAGCGCTCGGAGAACAGCTCGGACAGGATCCGCGGGATCGGCTCGCGCGGGTTCTCCCCGTCGAGCCAGCGGCGCACGCGGGAGGTGTCGGTGGAGATGTGGTTGGCGCCCAGCTGGCGGGCCCGGCGGTTGACCTGGCGGGCCAGCTCGCCCTTGGACCACCCGCTGCGGGCGAACCAGGAGGTGAGCAGCTCGTTCGGGCGCTTGTCAGCGTGCGACGCGCTTCCCGCGCTCGTACCGCTTCCGCCGTTGCCACTCACTGGAACGCCCCCATCCCTGATGCCACCTGTCGCCGAGTGCGCCAAGCCCTATCAGAATGCCGGTGGTTGAGGCCCCCCGTCCGGTGGTTGACACCCTTCGAACGGAGGACCGGGTTGCCTCCGGCATACCCACAAGTGCATGTGCCCCAAGGCTCCATGCACACAAAGTAGTCCCGCGATCACTCGTTCAGCCATGGCGATTGCGGAATCGCCACCATTCGCCACCCCTTCGAATGAACTCACGGTGGCCGGGACGCGATTCACTTGACATAGGCCAACCAGAAGCAGGTGCAACGGTGCACACCGGGGCGCGCGCGTCCGGACGCACCACCCGGAGTGCCTCCGGACGCTGCCTGAACCGCTCCGGACTGGGGAGTTGGAAGCAGAGAGTCACGTTTCACGTCCGCTGCGTAACCGCCGCTGCGTCGGACCCGTTGGAGGGGGCATGGGCTTCACGATCGGCATCGGCAGCAGTCGGGGCATGCGCGAGATCAGGTCCGGAGCGCGCCGCCGCGGCCGCGCCTCGGAGTGCACCGTCGTGGCCGAGTTCACCGGGTTGTGGGGCTGGGACGTGGTCCCGGGTGCCCGGACCGCCGCGGGCGCCTGCTCGTGCGGCCTGCCCGACTGTCCGGCGCCGGGCGCGCACCCCCTGGACTTCGCGCCGGAGGTTCCGGCCGGGGCGCGGCTGGCCGAGGCGAGCGAGGCGTGGGGGCGGTTTCCGGGCGCCGCGGTGATGCTGGCGGTGGGGCGGACCTTCGACGTGATCGAGGTGGCCGAGCCCGCCGGCCTGCGGGCGCTGGCCCGGCTCGAGCGCATGGGCCTGCCGCTCGGTCCGGTCGCGGCGACTCCGCAGGGCCGCGCCCAGTTCTTCGTCGCGCCGGGCGCCGCCGCCGAGCTGCCCCGGCTGCTGTACCGCACGGGCTGGGACGACCCGTCCGCCCTCGACCTGCGCGGCCTCGGCCGGGGTACGTACATCACGGCCCCGCCCTCCGACCGCGGCGGCCGGGGTCCGGTGCGCTGGCTGCGACCCCCGGCCCTCGACTCGGCCACGAGGCCGCCGGCGGCCCGGCTGCTCCTGGGGACACTCGCCTACGTGGCCCACCGGTCCCGGGCGTAGCCACCGTCGCCGGCGGACGGCACACCGGCAGGACGCGCCCCTGCCCGTCCACCCGTTCCTGCCCTGCCCTGCCCGTTCCGCCTTGCCCGCCTACCCATCCTGGAACGGCTCCCGGGACGCCCGCGGCGGACTCTCAGGTCGCAACGGCTGATCCTCCCCACGGCGAAGCGCCCGTCTCCCGGTCCGGGAGGCGGGCGCTTCTCGCGTGCGTGCGTGCGCGGGGCGCCGCGGGATGCGTCACTCGCCGATGAGGGCGTCCACGAAGGCCTCGGGCTCGAACGGCGCCAGGTCGTCCGCGCCCTCACCCAGACCGATCAGCTTGACCGGCACGCCCAGCTCGCGCTGCACGGCGACCACGATGCCGCCCTTGGCCGTGCCGTCCAGCTTGGTGAGCACGATGCCGGTGATGTCCACCACCTCGGCGAAGACCCGGGCCTGGATCAGACCGTTCTGACCGGTGGTGGCGTCCAGCACGAGCAGCACCTCGTCCAGCGGCGCGTGCTTCTCCACGACGCGCTTGACCTTGCCCAGCTCGTCCATGAGGCCGGTCTTGGTGTGCAGGCGGCCGGCGGTGTCGATGAGCACGACGTCCGAGCCGATCTCCTTGCCCTCCTTGACCGCGTCGAAGGCCACGGACGCCGGGTCACCGGCCTCCGGCCCGCGCACGGTGTGGGCGCCGACCCGCTCGCCCCAGGTCTGCAACTGGTCGGCGGCGGCGGCACGGAAGGTGTCGGCGGCACCGAGGACGACGCTGCGGCCGTCGGCCACCAGGACGCGGGCGAGCTTGCCGGTGGTGGTGGTCTTGCCGGTGCCGTTGACCCCGACGACCATCACGATGCCGGGCTTGCCGGTGGCGGGCTCGGTCTTGAGCTCGCGGTCCATGTCGGGGCCGACGAGGTTGACCAGCTCCTCGCGGAGCAGGCCGCGCAGCTCCCCGGGGGTGCGGGTGCCGAGCACCTTCACCCGCTCGCGCAGCCGCTCGACCAGCTCCTGGGTGGGCTGCACGCCGACGTCGGCGGTGAGCAGCGTGTCCTCGATCTCCTCCCAGGTGTCGTCGTCGAGGTGCTCCCGGGACAGCAGGGTCAGCAGGCCCTTGCCGAGGGCGTTCTGCGAGCGGGAGAGGCGGGCACGGAGCCGGACCAGTCGGCCGGCGGTGGGCTCGGGAACCTCGATCTGCGGGATCTCGAGCTCTTCGACGACGGGCGGCTCCTCGACGGTGGCGGTGCCGCCGTCCGGGAGGTCGACCTCCTCTATCGTCCGGCGCGTTTCGTCGCGCGGCGTCTCGGCCTCGTCGCCGACGTGCGGCTCGGCCGGAGGGGCGGTGATGTCGGGCGTGGCCGGGGGTGGCGGAGGCAGCTGCTTCTTGCGGCGGGAGCCCACGACCAGCCCGCCGAGCGCGCCGATCACGACCACGGCGATGACTACAGCAAGGATGACGATTTCCATAACGCGTCCAGTATGCGTGACCCCCGGCACGGGGCATCGCTGTCGGCTCCTTGTGGTTTCGTCTCTCGGCTCGTTGTGGTTTCGCCTGCCGGCTCCTTGTGGTTTCGTCCGAAGGACAAAGGGCCCTGGAAGGAACGAGTCGGAGCAAAGTACGACGGAGGAGGACGCGTCAACGCGCGTAGAGTCCCGACCGGCCCCTCTTCCCCACGATCGAGGCACGGACCCCCCACATGAGCAAGACCGCCGAGCACGAAGGCGCCCTGGAAACCCGTGGCATCGAGCAGGTGCCCGACCACGAGCGCACCGCCCGGACCCGCGAGCTGTTCCCGACCTGGGTCGGCGCCAACATCAGCGTGCTGCTGCTCACGATGGGCGCGAGCCTCGTCGTGGCGTACCACCTCAACTTCTGGCAGGCCCTGGTCGTCGCGGCCGCGGCGCCCGTCGTGTCGTACGGGCTGGTGGGTCTGATCGGCATCGCCGGCAAGCGGGGCGGGGCGCCCGGCATGGCGCTGTCGCGGGCCGTGTTCGGGCAGCGGGGCAATCTGCTGCCCGGCTCGCTCATCTGGGTCGCCCGCTGGGGCTGGGAGACGATCAACGCGGTGACCGGTGCCTATGCCGTGCTCACCGTGCTGGACATCGTGTTCGGCATCCGCGCGAACAGCGTGCTGGACATGGTGACGCTGCTCGCCTTCGTCGTGGCGACGTTCGCGATCTCGGGGCTCGGCATCAACGCCGTGCAGAAGTGCAACAAGTACGCGACGTACCTCTTCGGCGCCTTCTCGGTGCTGGTCCTCGGCTATCTGGTCGTCGACACCGACTGGTCCGCGGTGTTCGACCGGTCCGCCGGTTCGGTGGCCGCGATGATCACGGGCGTGGGCCTGATCGCGGCCGGCGGCGTCAGCTGGATCCCGTCCGCCCCGGACTTCACCCGGTACCTGCCGCGTACGGCCTCCTCCAAGGGGATCGTGGGCGTCACGGTCGGCGGCGCCGGCATCGTCGTCCTGCCCATGGTCCTGATGGGCATGATCATGGCCGTCTCCACACCGGACCTGGCCTCGGCGGCCGACCCGGTCTCCTTCCTCGGCGAGATCCTGCCCACCTGGATCGCGGTGCCGTACCTGCTGATCGCGCTGATCGGCATGCTGCTGATCAACTCGATGTCGATGTACTCGGCCGGCTTCACCGCGCAGACCCTGGGCTTCAAGGTCCCCCGGCACTGGGCGGTCTCGGTGAACGCCGTGATCTCGCTGGTCTTCGGCGGCGTGCTGATGCTGGTGGCGACCAGCTTCATGGGGTCCTTCATCGCCTTCCTGTCGCTGCTCGCGGTCGCCTTCTCCGCCTGGGTCGGCGTGTTCGGCGCGGACATGCTGCGCGGCCGGGAGTACGACGGCGAGGCCCTGGCCGACACCGGCCGCACCAGCGCCTACTGGTACCGCGGCGGCTTCGCCCCCGCCGCCGTCGTCGCCTGGGCGGTGGGCCTGGCCGCCGGTCTGATGTTCACCACGTCCGACTGGTTCACGGGCCCTCTCGCCACGAACAACTTCGTCGGCGAGTACGGGCTGGGCTGGGTGGCCACGGTCGTGATCTCCGCCCTGCTCTACGCGGTGCTGCCGAAGCCGGCGCTGGTCGTCCCGGGAGCGCGCGCGGAGCGGGCCGAGCGGCCCGAGGCCGAGACCGTGACCGTCTGACGTACGCCGGACACCGGACGACGCCCCCTCTCCCGTGTGCTCGGGAGCGGGGGCGTCGTTTTCGTCCCCGCCCCCTCCCGGCGCGGCGAAACCCCGTTGCCCGCCCGGCCGCACGGTGCTTGTCTGCGCGCATGAGTCTCTGCGTGGACGTGGTCGTCCGGGGTCCGAACGGGGAGTTCGACGTGCTCGACATTCCGGAGGGGGTCAACGACTCGGCCGGGTTCGAGAGTTGGCGCCAGAAGGTGTGGGGGTCGCAGGCGGTGCGTTCGCTGGGCGCACGCTTCCTGCCGCTGGTCGACGGCGACTGGATGGAGGTCACGACGGAGGACCTGCCGCTGCTCCTCGACGAGATCCTGCTCCTGCGGGCCCATCTGGACCAGATCGCCGCCGCGGCGGGGGTGCACCCGAGCGGGATCGACGACCGCCTGGACAACATCGAGGCGGCGGCCCTGCGCGCCCGGCGCATCGGCGCACACGTGCTCATCTGGTGAACGGTCCCGGCACACCGCCGCCCCGCCCGGAGAACGACCGGGCGGGGCGGCGGACGGTACGGGGAGAGGGGCAGCGGGGACTTGGCCCTTCTCCCCGGGTTCGGGGCGGGACGGGTCAGCCCATCTCTTCCAGGGCCTTGCCCTTCGTCTCCTTCACGAACTTGAGCACGAAGGGGATGGAGAGGGCGGCGAAGATCGTGTAGATCACGTAGGTGCCGGAGAGGTTCCAGTCGGCCAGGGACGGGAAGCTCGCGGTGATGGCCCAGTTGGCGATCCACTGGGCGGAGGCGGCCACGCCCAGGGCGGCGGCGCGGATACGGTTGGGGAACATCTCGCCGAGGAAGACCCAGACGACCACGCCCCACGACAGGGCGAAGAAGAGGACGAAGACGTGGGCGGCGATCAGGGCGACCCAGCCCTGGGTGGCCGGGAGCTTGCCGTCGACCAGGTCGAAGGAGAACGCCCACGCTTCCAGCGCGAGGCCGATCACCATGCCGACCGAGCCGATCAGGGCGAGCGGCTTGCGGCCGACGCGGTCCACGAAGATCATCGCGATCACGGTGCCGACGATGTTGATGATCGACGTCGTGAACGAGTAGAAGAACGACTGCGTCGGGTCGACGCCGACCGACTGCCACAGCGTCGAGGAGTAGTAGAACGCGACGTTGATGCCGACGAACTGCTGGAAGACCGACAGGCCGATGCCGACCCAGACGATCGGCTTGAAGAAGAAGCTGCCGCCGAGCAGGTCCTTGAAGGAGGACTTCTCCTCGCGGTGCATCGCGTGCTCGATCTCGGCGACGCGGGCGTCGAAGTCGGTGTCCTTGCCCTCGACCTCCTTGAGGATCTCCTTGGCTCGTTCGTGCTTGCCGACGGAGATCAGGAAGCGGGGGGACTCGGGGATGGCGAGGGACAGCAGGCCGTACAGAACGGCCGGGATCACCATGACGCCCAGCATGACCTGCCAGGCCTCCAGGCCCATCAGCTCACCGCGCTGGTCACCGCCCGCGGCGTTCAGCAGACCCCAGTTGACCAGCTGCGACACGGCGATGCCGATGACGATAGCGGCCTGCTGGAAGGAGCCGAGCCGGCCACGGTAGGCGGGCGGGGACACCTCGGCGATGTAGGCGGGGCCGATCACCGAGGCCATGCCGATGGCGAAGCCGCCGATGATCCGCCACATGGCGAGGTCCCACAGCGCGAAAGGCAGGGCGGAGCCGATGGCGCTGACGGTGAAGAGGACCGCCGCGATCTGCATGCAGCGGATGCGGCCGATGCGGTCGGCGATGCGGCCGGCGGTCGCGGCGCCGATGGCGCAGCCGATGAGTGCGACGGCGATGACCTGGGCCAGCACCGCGGAGCCGACGTCGTAGCGGTCCCGGATGGCCTCGACGGCGCCGTTGATCACGGAACTGTCGTAGCCGAACAGGAAACCGCCCATCGCGGCCGCCGCCGCGATGAAGATGACGTGCCCGAGATGATCGGGGTGAGCCGTCCTGGCTCCTGGATTGGGCGCCTGCGATGTGCTGGCCACGTGTACTCCTCGGACTACCGGCAACGCTGCCGGGGCGGTTCGCCCTTCTAGGTGCCACTGAAGGAACCTGAAGGTAAAAGCAACGTTGCAGAGACTATGTCTTCAAGTTTCGAAGTCAATAGGGCGAGAGCTGTGAGTTTGGGGATGTCGAGCGCGGTCACTCGTTCAAGAGTTGAAGTTAACTGTGGTCAGGACCGTGGAACTGAACGCTCGGAGCGCTAGCGCAGCCGCTGGCTGATGACCTTCGACACACCGTCGCCCTGCATGGACACGCCGTAGAGCGCGTCGGCGACCTCCATCGTGCGCTTCTGGTGCGTGATGACGATCAGCTGCGAGGCCTCCTGGAGCTCCTGCATGATCCGGATCAGCCGTTGCAGGTTGGTGTCGTCGAGCGCCGCCTCGACCTCGTCCATCACGTAGAACGGGCTCGGCCGGGCCTTGAAGATCGACACCAGCATGGCCACCGCGGTCAGCGAGCGCTCCCCACCGGAGAGCAGCGACAGCCGCTTGACCTTCTTGCCGGGGGGCCGGGCCTCGACGTCCACGCCCGTGGTGAGCATGTTGTCGGGGTCGGTGAGGATCAGCCGCCCCTCACCACCCGGGAACAGCCTGCTGAAGACGCCCTCGAACTCCCGGGCCGTGTCCCGGAAGGCCTCGGTGAAGACCTGCTCGACGCGCTCGTCGACCTCCTTGACGACCTGGAGCAGGTCGGCGCGGGTCTTCTTCAGGTCCGCCAGCTGCTCGCTGAGGAACTGGTGCCGTTCCTCGAGCGCCGCGAACTCCTCCAGCGCCAGCGGGTTGACCTTCCCGAGCTGCTGGTAGGCGCGCTCGGCGGCCTTCAGCCGCCTCTCCTGCTCGGCGCGGACGAAGGGCCGGGGACGGTTGCGCGGGTGCTCCGGGTCGGCGGGGAGCTCTTCGCCGTCGGCGGGGGGCGAGGGCGGCACCTCTTGATGGGGGCCGTACTCGGCCGCGAGCCCCGCCGGTTCCACACCGAGTTCCTCCAGCGCCTTGGTCTCCAGCTGCTCGATGCGCAGCCGCTTCTCGGCGCCGAGTACCTCGCCCCGGTGAACTGAATCCGTCAACTTGTCCAGCTCCGCCTTGAGGCCGCGTCCGGCGGTCCGCGCGGCGGTCAGTTCCTGCTCGCGCCGGGCCTTGGCCGCCTCGGCGACGGTGCGCTCCTCGTCGGCGCGGGTCAGCGAGACCTCGACGTGCGCGAGCAGCTGCCGGGCGCCGGCCGCGACCGCCTCGGCGACGGCCGCCTCATGCCGCAGCCTGGCCCGCCGCTGCTCGGCACGCGCGCGTGCCTCGCGTTCGGCGCGGGCGGCGCGGTCCAGGGAGTCGGCGCGTCCGGCGAGTCCCTTGACCCGCTCCTCGTGGGTGCGGACCTGGAGGCGGGCCTCCATCTCGGTCTGGCGTGCGTTGGCGCCGTCGGCGGCGAGCCGGTCGCGGGCGGCGGTGTCGGGCTCCTCCTCCCCTCTTTCCCCGAAGGCACTCTCCTCGGCCACGGCCAGCCGCTCGGCCAGTTCCTCGACCTCCATGAGCGCCTTGTCGAGCGCCTCCTGAGCCCGCTCGGCCGCGGCGGCGGACCGTTCCGCCTCCCCGGCGGCGCCCCGCGCCTGTCCCGCGAGCCGGCCCAGTTGCTGGGCGACGGACGACTTCTCCCGGTCGGCCGTCCGGCGCCGCTCCCCCAGCTCCTCGACGAGCGCGGCGCACTCCCCCCGTCGCCCGACGGCTGCTTCCTGCTCCCCCGCCAGCTCCTCGCACCGCGTGCCCAGCTCCGCCAGCTCGGCGGCGGCCTGGTCCACGGACGCCTGCACCTCCAGCAGGCTCGGCGCCCCCGCGGACCCGCCCTGCGCGAAGTGGGCGCCCAGCAGGTCCCCCTCGGCGGTGACGGCGGTCAGCCCGGGGCGGGCGTAGACCAGGTCCTCGGCGTCCTCCAGGGTGGCGACGACGACGGTCCCCCGCAGCAGCCGCCGTACGGCGGGCATCAGGTCGGCGGGGCCCTGGACCAGGTCGGCGGCGTACGGCGGTCCGTCGCCGCGCGGCTCGTGCGGCACGTCGTCGGGGGCGCCGGCGAGCAGCAGGGCGGCGCGGCCGGCGTCCTGCTTGCGCAGCAGGCGGATGGCGTCGGCGGCGGCCGCCGGAGAGGTCACGGCGAGGGCGTCGGCGGCGGCGCCGAAGGCGGTGGCGAGGGCCGCCTCGTGGCCGGGCGTCACGGTGAGGAGTCCGGCGGCCGGGCCGAGCAGGCCGGTGAGCCGGTCCTTGGCGGCCAGCAGCGCGCCGGTGCCGTCCTTGCGGCGCAGTCCGAGGGCGAGGGCGTCGTGCCGGGCACGGGTGGCGGCGCGCTCGCGTTCCGCGGCGGTGGCGGCCTCGCGGGCGGCGCCCAGTGCGGCCTCCGCCTCGGTCAGCTGACGCTTGGCGGCGTCGTGCCGCTCGGCGAGTTCCTGATCGTCGGCGTCGAGTCCGTCGACCTCGGCCTGGAGGGTCTCGTACTCCTCCTGGGCGGCTGCGGCCCGCTCCCTCGATGCGTCGCGAGCTTCGGCCAGCCGCTCGATCTCGGCCTGGGCGGAGGCGGCGCGGGACCGGGCGGCGCCGACCTGCCCGTTGAGCCGGGCGAGTCCCTCGCGGCGGTCGGCGATGGCGCGGGCGGCGTCCTTGAGGCGGCGCTCCTCCAGGGCCAGTTCGCGTTCGAGGTCCGCGCGGTGGGCGACCGTATCCTCCAGGGCGTGCTCGGCCGCCTCCAGGGCCGCCTCGAGTTCGGCCTCCTGCTCGCGGACGCGGGCGGCCTCGCGTTCCAGTTCCTCGGGGTCGCGGCCCCGGCGCTCCTCGGGCGGTGCCGAGGTCGCGCTCTTCACGCGCGCGTCGGCCAGCGAGATCGTGCCGCGCACGCGTTCGGCGAGCTGGGACAGCTCGTACCAGGTCTGCTGGGCGCGCTGGAGGCGCGGGGTGAGCCGGCGCACCTCGTCCTCGAGGTCCGCCTCGCGGCGCAGTGCCTTGCCCAGCTCCCGCTCGGCGGCCTCCTTGCGTTCCTTGAGGGCGGCCTCGTCGGCGATCTCGGCCTGGAGCGCCTCGCGCATCCGTACGAGGTCGTCGGCGAGGAGCCGGAGCCGGGCGTCCCGGAGGTCGGCCTGGATGACGGCGGCCCTGCGGGCGACGGCGGCCTGGCGCCCCAGGGGCTTGAGCTGGCGCCGCAGTTCGTCGGTGAGGTCCTGCACACGCGCGAGGTTGGCCTGCATCGCGTCCAGTTTCCGGAGCGCCTTCTCCTTGCGCCTGCGGTGCTTGAGGACGCCGGCGGCCTCCTCGATGAAGGCGCGGCGGCCCATCGGGTCGGCGTGCAGGACGGAGTCGAGCTGGCCCTGGCCGACGATGACGTGCATCTCGCGGCCGATGCCGGAGTCGGAGAGCAGTTCCTGGATGTCGAGGAGGCGGCAGGTGTCGCCGTTGATCTGGTACTCGCTGCCGCCGTTGCGGAACATGATCCGCGTGATGGTGACCTCGGCGTACTCGATGGGCAGGGCCCCGTCGGAGTTGTCGATGGTCAGCGACACCTCGGCCCGGCCGAGCGGCGGGCGGCCGGTGGTGCCGGCGAAGATGACGTCCTCCATCTTGCCGCCGCGCAGCGACTTGGCGCCCTGTTCGCCCATGACCCAGCTGAGCGCGTCGACGACATTGGACTTGCCCGAGCCGTTCGGGCCGACGACGCAGGTGATGCCCGGCTCGAACCGGAGCGTGGTCGCCGAGGCGAACGACTTGAATCCGCGGAGGGTCAGGGCCTTCAGGTGCACGCCGTCGGACTCTACCTTTCGGGTGTGTCTCACTCCATGAACCGGTGAACCGCCGCGGTTTCACCGGTGAACGTGCAGGGCACATCAGACGTTGAAGAGGGTGAAAGGTTGCGCGGGGCAGGGACCGGCCGGGACGGGGCGCGGGACGAGACGAGGGGCGGGAAAAGAAAGAAGGGACGCCGAAGCGTCCCTTGCAGACTCTGACACCTGAGCGGTGGTACGGGCGGGCCCGACCACTGCCGTGCCGTGGTGGAGCGATGCAGTGATCAGGTGAGCGCAGGCTCCGCCTGGTGTGCGTCAACGCTCTCCATGCTCTCCATGATCCTGTCGTGAGAAGCGGCAGCCGCCAGCGCGTCGTTCTCCGCCTGGATTCGTCCGAGCTCGGATTCCAGGTCCTGGACGCGCTGCTGGAGCCGTCGCATCTCGGCGAGGAGTCGAGGGTCGGAGCCGCCGACGTAACCGAGAAGCGCCTTTGCCATGATGGATGGTCCTCCACAATGAGTGACCGACCGAAGCGGTGTGGGTCGTGAGGGAATCGCACCCGCGGTGCTTGGCACTTTGGAGTTTTTGCTGCCGTTCAACCATGCCAAACAGCTAAGGTGCGCGGGGCTTTCAGCGTCTCACCAAAAAGTTTGACGGTCAACACGATCACGCCCCGTATCCGCGGGCGCCCGGGGGCATGCGGCCGGGAAACGGCGACGCTGCGACTCCTGCGGGCCCCTCGGGGCATGGCGATCATTCTGCGTGCGGAGCCTCCCACGAGCGGCTGTCCTTGGCAATCACCTGCCCGTTTTCACCCCGGCCACCCCTCCGGCGAGGGTCGCTCCCGGCACTCGCGGAGGTTCACGCGGCGGGACGTCACCGGATGGCGAAGCCGTCGTAGCCCCCGCGGGGTGTGTCCCAGATCTCCGTCACTCCGTCCACGCGTCCGGGCGTGTCGTCACCGCGCAGCCAGTCGAGCAGTCCCTCGCAGCGCTCGCGCGGACCCTCCGCGACGACCTGGACGCGGCCGTCGCCCAGATTGAGAGCAAAACCACTCATCCCGCCGAGTTCCAGCGCCCTGGCCCGCGTGAACCAGCGGAAACCCACACCCTGAACCTGTCCGCGCACCCACGCGACCAGCCGTACATCCTCGCTCATGACTGCAACCTAACCAGTCAATGTCTCGCGGGACACTTCACCCCCTGGCGCCATGCGGTACCGTCCCCACCCAATGAATCCCACATGAAACTCACTCGATCGTGTGAGTTCCGTGTTGATCGTGAGCACAGTCGACCGCGAGGGCACGCCCCACGCGCGGACGAGGACGAGGAAGGCCAGGACATGGGACGCCACCGACGCTCCGCCGCCGGCCGCGCCGCCGCGGGCCGCTCCGCGGGGGGCCATGAGGCGGACGGCACGACGACGGGCCGGGCCCGTGACCCGCTGGCGCCGGACGCGGGCGAGGCTCCCACGATGGGGATCGCCCCCTACCTGAACCCCGAGGCGTACGCCGAGGTCCGCGCCAGGAGCGACGCCTACCTGTTCGCGGACGACCCGGACGGCGCGGGCCCGCAGGCCGGCCGTACCGTCGCCTTCCCCGCCGGCGGCTACGCGCCCGACGACGGTCCGCAGCCCGGTGGGGGGCGCCGTCGCCGGCGCAAGGAGTCGGCCGCCGGTGTCCGCACCGGTCTGCTCGGGGTGTCCGCCGCGGTCGCCATCGGCACGGTGGCGGTGGCCACGGGCGCGGTGCCCGGCCTGGACAACTACCGGATCGGCGGCGACAGCAGCACCGGTGACCCGGTGCGGGCCCAGGAGGCCCCGACGAACAGCCCGTCCCAGCAGGGCGGCACCTCGGGCAGCGCCGGCACCGGCCGTGGCGACGACGCCGCCATGAGCCGCGGCACCGACCGCTCGGCCTCGCCGTCCCGGTCCTCCTCGTCCCCGTCCCCGTCCTCGTCTCCGTCGGAGAAGGAGTCCGCCAAGAACTCCCCGTCCGCCTCGCCGTCCACCTCCACCTCGGCACCGTCCTCCAAGCCCGCGGCCCCGGCCGGGACACCGTCGAAGACGAAGAAGCCCAAGACGACGCCGAGCGCCGAGCCGAAGCGGCCCGCACCCTCCCGCCCGGCCACCAAGCAGCCCGCCGAGCCCAGCACACCCGCCGCCGTGTCGGAGCAGGCCGTCGCGCAGGCGCAGGTGCTCAAGCTGGTCAACGACGAACGGGCCAAGGTGGGCTGCCGCCCGGTGGCCGCGAACAGCGCCCTGCGCGAACTGGCCGAGGACTTCAGCGAGGCCATGGCCACCCAGGGCTTCTTCGACCACACCGACCCCAGCGGCGCCACCCCCTGGGACCGGGCCGCGGCAGCGGGCATAAGCGGTCTCGGCGGCGAGAACATAGCCCGCGGCCAGGCCGGCGCCCAGGCCGTGATGGACGCCTGGATGGCCAGCCCCGGCCACCGGGCCAACATCCTGAACTGCGACTTCACGACCCTGGGGGTCGGAGTCCACTTCGGCTCGGGCGGCCCGTGGTGGACGCAGGACTTCGGCTACTGAGCCGACGGCAGGTGTCACTCGGCCCGTTCGAAGCTGTCGGCCCCGAGTCCTTCCCACTCGACGGTCATGCCGTCCGCGGACAGTCCGTAGACGCGCCCCACGGAGCGGTCGGTGTTGCCGTCGTCGCACGTGAGCCGGATGACGTGCAGTCCGTCCTCCTCGGCGACCTTGCCCTGGCAGTGGTGAGCGCCCACCATCTCGACCGCCCGGCCACGGACGCGGAGTACGACCCAGCCGGAACTTGCGCCCCAGGTGCCGCTGAGCAGGGCGTCGGCCTTGCCGCCACTGCCCCCGGGCGTGGCGGCCACGCCACTCGGGCTCGCCGCCGACGTCGCGGAGGGCGACGGCGACTCCGGCGGCTCAACCCCGTCCGGGTCGGCGCCTCCGCATGCCGACAGTGCCACGACGGCCGCCACGGTCACGACGCCCTTGCACACCTGCTTGATCACGTCACCCCTCCGGCGACCAGCCCCCAGGGCCGGCACCGGGACGGCCTCGCTGGTCAGAAGGCGTTGAGACTATCGACACACTGGTGACCGCGGAGTGCGCCCGAGGTCGCACCGCCTGCTGTCCACCACCCCGCGCAACCTGTGGCGCAGCGCTGTGCTCACGTACGCTGGAGACATGTCGACCACGCGGGAGCGCACGGAGGAGCAGGACCTGCCGTTCGACGTGTTCTCCAGGGCCTGTCCCTCGCGCGGCACCCTGGAGCACGTCACGGGGCGCTGGGGCGCGCTGACGCTCGGCGCGCTGTACGAGGGGTCGTTCCGGTTCAACGAGCTGCGGCGCCGGGTGGACGGCGTCAGCGAGAAGATGCTGGCCCAGACCCTGCACGCGCTGGAGCGCGACGGGCTGGTGCACCGCGAGGCCCAGCCGACCAATCCTCCCCGCGTGGACTACGAGCTGACGGGGCTGGGGCGCGAGGTGGCCGCGCGGCTGCTCGCGCTCATCGAGTGCGTCGAGGGGCGGATGGACGAGGTGCTGGCGTCCCGCGAGCGGTACGACGAGCGGCGGACGCCTACGGGGTGAGCCGCGGCGGCCGCTGGCACTTCGGGCAGAAGTAGCTGGAGCGGTTCATCCACGGCCGGCGGCGCATCGGTGTGGCGCAGCGGCGGCAGGGCAGGCCCTCGCGGCCGTAGGCGTCGAGCGACCGGTCGAAGTAGCCGGACTCGCCGTTGACGTTGACGTAGAGGCTGTCGAAGCTGGTGCCGCCCACGGCGAGGGCGGCGTTCGTCACGTCCCGGACGTGGCCGAGCAGCTCGGTGGTGCGGGGGCGGGTGAGGGTCGCCGTGGGGCGTTCGTAGTGGAGGCGGGCGCGCCACAGGGCCTCGTCGGCGTAGATGTTGCCGACGCCGCTGATCAGGGACTGGTCGAGCAGGGCCCGTTTGATCGTGGTGCGCTTGCGGCGCAGGGCGAGGTGGAACGCCTCGTCGTCGAAGAGGGGGTCCAGCGGGTCGCGGGCGATGTGCGCGATGACGTCGGGCAGTCCGTCGGGGGTGGTCTCGTGCAGGGAGAGGCCGCCGAAGGTGCGCTGGTCGACGAAGCGGAGTTCGGTACCGAGGGCGTCGGCGAAGCGGACGCGGATGCGCAGGTGCTTCTCGGCGGGTGTCTCGTGCGGCTGGACCAGGAGCTGGCCGCTCATGCCGAGGTGGGCGAGGACCGCCTGGTCGGTGTCCTCCAGCGGCAGCCACAGGTACTTGCCGCGGCGGCTGGGGGTGCCGATGCGGTGGCCCCCCAGGCGGTGGGCGAAGTCGCCGGGGCCCGCGATGTGCCGGCGTACCGCACGCGGGTGCAGTACCTCGGCGTCGGCGACGGTCCGGTGGGCGACCCAGCGCTCCAGGCCGCGCCGTACGACCTCTACCTCGGGCAACTCGGGCATGGCTTCCCCTCGGGTGGACCGGACTGATGGACGGGCGACGAGCCGAACGCCCGCCCCGAAGGTGGGGCGGGCGTTCGGACCGTGCGACGGTGGGTCAGGCGGAGGCGGACGCCTCGTCGGGGTCCGCGTCGACGGCGTCGGCCGTCGCCTTGGCGCGCTCGTCCGCCGCGGCCCGGATGGACCGCCACGCGGATTCCGCGGCCTGCTGCTCCGCCTCCTTCTTGCTGCGGCCGGTGCCGGTGCCGTACGAGACGCCTCCGACGCGGGCGGCAGCAGTGAAGGTCTTCTCGTGGTCCGGGCCGGTCTCCGTGACCAGGTACTCGGGGACGCCGAGCCCTTCGGTCGCGGTGAGTTCCTGGAGACTGGTCTTCCAGTCCAGGCCGGCACCGAGGTTCGAGGACTTCTCGATCAGCGGGTCGAACAGGCGGTGCACCAGTTCGGAGGCCGCGTCGAGGCCCTGGTCGAGATAGACCGCGCCGATCACCGCTTCGAGGGTGTCGGCGAGGATGGACGCCTTGTCCCGGCCGCCCGTGCCCTCTTCACCGCGGCCGAGCCGGATGAAGGAGCCGAGTTCGAGCCCTCGGCCCACCTCCGCCAGCGCACGCGAGTTGACCACCGCGGCCCGCAACTTGGCCAGCTGGCCTTCGGGCAGGTCGGGGTGGGTGCGGTACAGCGTGTCCGTGACGACGAGGCCGAGCACGGAGTCCCCGAGGAACTCCAGCCGCTCGTTCGTCGGCAGACCGCCGTTCTCGTACGCGTAGGAACGGTGGGTCAGTGCACGCACCAGAAGGGCGGACTCGAGCTGATAGCCGAGCCGCCCTTCCAGAAGCGTGTGGGACGAGGCCTGGGTGTCCGCCTTCTTCTTGGCGGGTGGGTCCGCCTTGGCGTCTTCCGCCTTCTTGGGGACTGACACAGTGCCTCTCACCAGCCGCTCAGACCTCGAGGACCTGGCGCTTGTTGTAAGTGCCGCAAGCCGGGCACGCGATGTGCTGCAGCTTGGGCTCGTGGCAGCGCTCGCACGCAACCAGGGTGGGGACCGCAGCCTTCCACTGCGACCGGCGGTGGCGCGTGTTGCTGCGCGACATCTTCCGCTTCGGAACAGCCACGGCTACTTCTCCTGCTTCTCGGCGGCGTCCGCGGAATCCGACCCGTCGCCGCTCATCTCGTCCTTCTCGCCGTCTCCGAGTGAACCGGCGAGTCCCTGCAATGCCGCCCAACGAATGTCGACGGCGTCGTGGTGGTGGTCCGGGTCGTCCGACAGGCGCACTCCGCACTCGGAGCACAGACCCTGGCAGTCTTCCTGGCACACCGGCTGCATCGGCAGTGCGAGCACCACCGCGTCGCGCAGCACGGGTTCGAGGCCGATCAGTCCGTCCTCGACGAAGAACCTGTCCTCGTCGTCCTCGGCGTCGTCGCCCGGTTCCGCCACGGGGCGGCCACGGTCGTCGGCGTCAGGGTACGAGAACAGCTCCTGGAAGTCCGCTTCGAGCTGCTGCTCGAGCGACTCCAGACACCTTACGCACTCCCCCCGGGCCCTGGCACGGGCGGTGCCTGTGACGAGCACCCCTTCCATGACCGACTCGAGCCGGAGATCGAGCTCCACCGGGGCGCCTTCCGGCACTCCGATGACTCCCTGGAGACCGAAGTCCCTGGGAGCGTCGACCGTGCGGGTCAGGCGCTGGAGCGCACCGGGCCGCCGTCCCAGCTCGTGCGTGTCGAACACGAGGGGGTCGCGGTGGTCGAGGCGCGCGTTCAGAACCATTCCTGCTTTCGGTCGTGGGTGGGGGGTGCCGCCCTTCGGTGTTCCCGGGCAGCGGCGATCGCGGACGTACGCGCGACCGAAGAGCCAGGATACTGGACCATTCGCTCTCGTCCCAATCCGGGCGGCGAGGCCCCCTCGTCCCTAGAGGCCGCGGCCCTGTTCGTACGCCCTCAACTGCTCGGCGCTGATCATGCTGGTGTCGAAGAGGCTGGTCTCGTCGAGCGCCTGCGGATGGGCCTGGCCCTGCGGGGCGTGCTGGGGCTGCTGGGGCTGGGCGTAGCCCTGCTGTGCGTCGTACGCCTGCTGCCCGCCGTCGTACTGGTAGGCGTACGGGTCGGCGCCCTGCTGCTGGTAGCCGTACGGGTCCTGCCCGCCGTCGTAGGTCTGCTGGTACGCCGCGTACGGGTCGGGCTGCTGCTGCGGCGCGTAGCCGTACGCCGGTTCCTGGGCCGGCATCTCCGGCATCTCCGGCACGGACTGCGCGGGCACCTGGGCCGCCGCGGGCTGCTGCTCGCCGTACCGGGGCTGCGGGGACTGCCCGGCGGCGGCCGGAGCGGGGGCGTCGGAGAGGCCCGCGAGGTCGGCGAGGTAGTCGGCGTCGCTGGAGTGCTGGACGGTGGTCAGGTCGTCGGCGAGGGCGCCGAGGTCGTCGGTGGCGATGCGGCCGTGCAGCTTCTGGCGGCCCCGGCCGACCGCGTCCAGCGTCTTGGCCAGCACGGCCTCGAAGGCGCCGAGCTTGGTGTCGACGTAGGTGTCGGCGTCGCGGCGCAGGGTCTCGGGGTCGTGGCTGCGCTCGGGGGCGTCCTCGTCCTCGTAGCCGTTCTCGTCGAGTCCGGGTCCGGTGCCGAGGAGCTTCTCGCGGCCCCGGCCGACGGAGCCGAGGGTCTTGGTGAGGACGACCTCGAAGTTGGCGAGCTTGGAGTCGACGTAGTCGTCGGCCTCGGCACGGACCTCCTCGGCCTCCTGGCGGGCCTCGGCGAGGATCCGGTCGGCTTCGGCCTGGGAGCGGCGGGCGACCTCGGTGCCGGCGATCAGGGAGCCGCGTTCGGCGTGCGCGCCCTCGATGATCCGGTCGGCCTCCTGGCGGGCCTGGGCGACCATCTGCTCACGGTCGCCGATCAGCTCCTGGGCCTGGGCGAGGGAACCGGGCAGCTCCGCGCGCAGCTCTTCCAGCATCGAGAGCAGTTCGGCGCGGTTGACCACGCACGAGGCCGACATGGGCATGGCGCGGGCGCCGGAGACCATCGCGGTGATCTCGTCGAGCTTGTTCTGCACGTCCACCGTGTGCTCGCCACTCTCTACAGCTGTGTTGGAGACGGACGGGACGACTGTACGACCCCGGGGTGTCCCGGGGACACCGGGTGACGGGTTGTCAGTCTCCGTGGGCTGTGCGGCGGTGCGGTCAGCGGTTGCTCAGGCGCTCCGTGAGGGCTTCGAGGACCAGCGGCGGCACCAGGTGGGAGATGTCCCCGCCCCAGGTCGCGACCTCCTTGACCAGGGAGGACGACATGAAGCTGTAGGTGGGGTTGGTGGGGACGAAGAGGGTCTCCACCCCGGAGAGGCCGTTGTTCATCTGGGCCATCTGCAGCTCGTAGTCGAAGTCGCTGACGGCGCGCAGGCCCTTGACGATGGCCGGGATCTCGCGCTGCTTGCAGAAGTCGACGAGCAGGCCGTGGAAGGACTCCACACGGACGTTGCCGTACTCGGCGGTGACCCGGCGGATGAGGTCGATCCGTTCCTCGATCTCGAACAGGCTCTTCTTGGACCGGTTGATCATCACCGCGACGTAGACCTCGTCGTAGAGGCTGGAGGCACGGGCGATGATGTCGAGGTGTCCGTTGTGGATCGGGTCGAATGACCCGGGACAGACGGCACGGCGCACTTGAGTTCCCTCGCTCTCCGGTCCGGTCATCGTGCGTCTTCGCACGTAGAGGCGGCGCGACCGTACCAAAACGTTCCCTCGCCGTAGCGACGGGCCCGGATCGCTTCGAAACCGTCCGGCCAGCGGAATTCGCCGCCTCTGGTGCTGCGCTCCACGGTGACGAGCGCTTCCGTCGCGAGCCACCCCTCCGTGCGGAGTGTGAGCAGGATCTCCCGAAGATCGTCGTCGGAGACGGCGTAGGGCGGGTCCAGGAAGACCACGTCGTACGGCTCCGCCGGGGCCGGGGTACGGATGATCTGTTCCGCTTTGCCCGCCCTGACGTCGGCGCCGGGCAGGCCGATGCTCTTGACGTTCTCCCGGACCGTGCGGGCGGCGCGGGAGTCGGCCTCCACGAGCAGGACGTGCCCGGCGCCGCGGGAGAGCGCCTCCAGGCCGACGGCGCCGGAACCCGCGTACAGGTCGAGCACCCGCTCGCCGTCCAGCGGGCCGCCGAGCAGGGACTGCCAGGTGGAGAACAGGCCCTCGCGCGCACGGTCGGAGGTGGGGCGGGTGCCGGTCCCCGGCGGGACGGCCAGGCGGCGCCCGCCGGCCTTGCCGGCGATCACGCGGGTCATGTCTGGGTCCTTGTCGGTGTGCTCGGGTGGGCGGACGGTGTCCGTTGCCAGTCTCTCAGCCCTTCTCCAGGTACTGCTCCCGCTCGTCGTCCAGCAGTGCCTCCAGGGCCGTGCGCAGCCCGGGCAGGCCGGTCAGCTCCGGGTCGGCGGCGACGACGGCGGCCGCCTCCTGTCTCGCCTCGGCGATGATCTCCTCGTCCTCGATGACGGCGAGGACGCGCAGGGAGGTGCGGGCGCCGGACTGGGCCTGGCCGAGGACGTCGCCCTCGCGGCGCTGTTCGAGGTCGATGCGGGAGAGCTCGAAGCCGTCGCGGGTGCTCGCGACCGCGTTCAGCCGCTGCCGGGCCGCGCTCGCCTCGGGCATCTCGCTGACCAGCAGGCACAGGCCGGGGGCGGAACCACGGCCGACACGACCGCGCAGCTGGTGGAGCTGGGAGACGCCGAAGCGGTCGGCGTCCATGATCACCATCGCGGTGGCGTTGGGCACGTTGACGCCGACCTCGATGACGGTGGTGGCGACCAGGACGTCGGCCTCCCCGGCGGCGAAGCGGCGCATGACCGCGTCCTTGTCGTCGGGCTGCATCCTGCCGTGCAGGACCTCCACCTTGAGCCCCTGGAGCGGGCCCTTGGCGAGGCCCTCGGCGACGTCGAGGACGGCGAGCGGGGGGCGCTTGTCGGCGTCGCCCTCCGGGGGCTGCTTGGACTGCTTGGCGCCCTTCCTGGGGTCGTCGTCCTCGTCGCCGATGCGGGGGCAGACGACGTACGCCTGGTGGCCGTTCGACACCTCCTCGCGGACCCGTTCCCAGGCGCGGGCGAGGAAGTGGGGTTTGTCCGCGGCCGGGACGACGTGGCTGGCGATCGGGGACCGGCCGGCCGGCAGCTGGTCGAGGACGGAGGTCTCCAGGTCGCCGAAGACGGTCATGGCGACGGTGCGCGGGATGGGCGTGGCGGTCATGACGAGCAGGTGCGGGGGCTGCTTGCCCTTGCCGCGCAGGGCGTCGCGCTGCTCCACGCCGAAGCGGTGCTGCTCGTCGACGACGACCAGGCCGAGGTCGTGGAACTGGACCTTGTCCTCGATCAGCGCGTGTGTGCCGATGACGATGCCCGCCTCACCGGTGGCCAGGTCGAGCAGGGCGTGGCGGCGGGCGGCGGCGCCCATGGAGCCGGTGAGCAGCACCACCTTGGTGGCGTGCTCGGCGCCGCCCAGCATCCCTCCCTCGGCCAGCTCGCCCATCATCTCGACGACCGACCGGTGGTGCTGCTGGGCGAGCACCTCGGTGGGCGCCAGCATCACGGCCTGCCCGCCGGAGTCGACGACGGCGAGCATGGCGCGCAGGGCGACCAGGGTCTTGCCGCTGCCCACCTCGCCCTGGAGCAGCCGGTGCATGGGGTGGTCGGTGGCGAGGTCGTCGAAGATCTCCCGGGAGACCTTCTGCTGGCCGTCGGTGAGGGTGAAGGGGAGCCGGTCGTCGAAGGCGGTGAGCAGGCCGTCGGGGCTGGGCTTCCTGGGGACGGCGGGGAGCTGGGTCTCGGCGTGGCGGCGGCGGGCGAGGGCGATCTGGAGGACGAAGGCCTCGTCCCACTTCAGGCGGGCGCGGGCGTCCTCGATGTCGGCCTTGGTGTGCGGGCGGTGGATCTTGAGGAGGGCCTCGGGCAGGGAGACCAGGCCCCGGCCCTCGCGCAGCGTGGCGGGGAGCGGGTCGACGGCCTCCTGGGCGCTGGGCAGCACCGTCTGGATCGCCTTGGCGAGCTTCCAGGACTCCAGCTTGGCGGTGGCCGGGTAGAGGGGGATGAGGGCACCCGCCCAGGACTCGACGGTCTCCTCGCCCTCCACGTCGCCGCGCAGCAATTCGTACGCCGGATGGGCCAGTTGCAGTCGGCGGTTGAAAACGGAGACCTTGCCCGCGAACATCGCGCGGGTGCCCGGCAGGAGTTCCTTGTGGGGCTTGTGGACTCCGTGGCCGAAGAAGACCAGTTGGAGTCGGCCGCTGCCGTCCGTGATGGTCACCTCGAGGCGCTGCCCCTTGCCGCGCGGGGCCTTCGACGAGGCGAAGGTGTGCAGCCGGGCGTCGGCGACCTGGGCGACCACGGTGACGTGCTCGTCCATGGGCAGGTCGGCGAGGTGGGTGAGCTGGCCGCGCTCCTCGTATCTGCGGGGATAGTGGTGGAGGAGGTCGCCGACGGTGTGCAGGCCGAGGTGCTCGGCCATCACCTTCGCGGTGGCGGGGCCGAGCACCTTCTTCAGGGGTTCTCGCAGTGCGGGCACGAGATCCATTGCACACCACGCCACTGACAACGGCCGAGGGGAGCGCCGTACCGGCCCGTCCCGCTCCGCCCGGGGCCGGCCCTACTCCACGCCGACCAGCAGCAGCGCGCCCTGCCGGCCGCCCCGGTAGACCACCGTGTCGACGGCGAGGTAGGCGTCGCGGACGCGGGCCTCCAGCCGGTCGGCGACGGCCTGCGGGGCCTCGTCGCCGAGGACGAGGGTGACCAGCTCGCCGCCGGCCGACAGCATGCGGTCCAGGACGGTGGCGGCGACCTCCGAGACGTCGGCGCCGATCACGGCCACGTCTCCGTCGATGAGGCCGAGCACGTCCCCGGCCTGGCAGATGCCCGCCGTGGTCCAGGACTGGCGTTCGGCGACGGTGACCTCGGCGTGGCGGGTGGCGCCGGCCGCCGAGGTCATCGCCACCACGTCCTCGTCGAAGCGCCGCTCGGGCTCGTGCACGGCGAGCGCGGCGATGCCCTGGACCGCGGAACGGGTCGGGATGAGGGCGACGCGGATGCCCTCGGTACGGGCCTGCTCGGCCGCCGCGGCGGCGGTGTGGCGCAGCTCGGCGTCGTTGGGCAGCAGGACCACCTCGCGCGCGTGCGCCCGCCGGACCGCCTGGACCAGCTCGCCGCTCGCGGGCGGCTCCCCGGGGCGCGCGAGCACGGTGGTCGCGCCGGCCTCCGTGCACAGCTCGGCCAGCCCCTCCCCCGGCACGACGGCCACCACGGCGCGCTGGGTCCGTTCCCGGGGCGGGCGCTCGGTCCCGGTGGTGTGCGCGTCGCCGTGCCCGAAGTGGGTGATGCGGATCCGGTACGGCCGTCCGGCCTCGACGCCCGCCTCGACGGCGGCGCCCGCGTCGTCGACGTGCACGTGGACGTTCCACAGGCCGTCGCCGCCGACCACGACGAGCGAGTCCCCGAGGGCGTCGAGCCGCTGCCGCAGCCGGGCCACGGCCGCGTCCTCGGCCTCCAGGAGGTAGATCACCTCGAAGGCGGGACCGCTCTCGTCGCCCTCCGTGGCGCACTCCCCCGCCGCGGGGCCCTCGCCGCCGTGCTCCACGCGCGCGTGCGGCACGGCGACCGGCCCCGGCGCCCGGCCCGTGAACGTCTCCACCAGGGCCGCGAGGACCGTCACCAGGCCGTGGCCGCCCGCGTCGACCACTCCGGCGCGCTCCAGGACGGGCAGCTGGCCCGGAGTGGCGACGAGCGCCGCGCGGGCACCCTCGTAGGCGGCGCGGGCCACCTCGGCGCAGCCGCCCCCGGCTTCTTCGGCCGCGTCGGCGGCGGCCGAGGCCACGGTCAGGACGGTGCCCTCGACCGGGTGGGCCACGGCCTGCCGGGCGGACGCGGCGGCGTGCCGCAGGGCCAGCCGCAGTCCGGCACCCTCGGTGTGGCCGGAGTCACCCCGCACGGCGAGCACCTGGGCCATGCCGCGCAGCAGTTGGGCGAGGATCGTGCCGGAGTTGCCCCGCGCGCCGATCAGCGCGCCGTGTGCCATGGCACCCACGGCGTCGGCCAGCGAGGGCCCGCCGTCCGCCTTCAGTGCACCCTCGTCCGCGCTCAGGACGTCCTCGCCCACGTCCCGGGCACCCTCGCCCGCGTCCCGGACCGCCCCCTCCACCTCGTGGGCCGCGAAGACGGCCTCCACCGCGGCGCAGGCCGACTCGACGGTCAGGTAGAGGTTGGTCCCGGTGTCCCCGTCGGCGACGGGATAGACGTTGATCGCGTCGATCTCCTCGCGCGCCCGCCCCAGCGCGCGCAGCGACAGACCGCACCAGGTGCGCACCGCCAGAGCGTCGAAGAACCTCTGCGGCACCTG
Source organism: Streptomyces coelicoflavus (assembly GCF_045041415.1). Lineage (NCBI taxonomy): Bacteria > Bacillati > Actinomycetota > Actinomycetes > Kitasatosporales > Streptomycetaceae > Streptomyces > Streptomyces coelicoflavus. Next base: position 2,392,054 of record NZ_CP108218.1, read on the forward strand.
CGCCACCTGCGCCTCCCTGGAGTGCGGACGTGGCTGGCAGCGTAGACCTTGGGCCGCCGGCCCACCGGAAGAGGGCCGGGACGGCCCTCTGAGCTGCCGTGGTAGTTTCGTTGTACGGGAGCAGCCGTTGTATGCTGCTCCGGTTGCCCGATCCCGATCGGGCCATCCCCCTGGCACCGCCACTCAGATCCCGGCCCGTTCGCGAGTCCGAGAGCTTGATCCCGGCATGCCGGGATCAACCGTAAGTGCATCTGAAGTCTTTGGAGTGACCCGTGGCTGCCAACTGCGACGTCTGTGGCAAGGGGCCGGGCTTCGGCAACAACATCTCGCACTCGCACCGCCGTACGTCCCGTCGCTGGAACCCGAACATCCAGCGTGTGCGTACCGTGGTGGGCGGGACGCCGAAGCGCGTGAACGCTTGCACCTCGTGCATCAAGGCCGGCAAGGTCTCGCGCTGACGCGTCTCAGCTGAGCGCGCGGCCACTGCCTGGTCCGCTGTAGGGAGCCGGTCCACCTCGTGTGGACCGGCTTTTTGCCGTGCCCCGGCAGCCACGGGCATCGAGCACGGCCACGGGCATCGAGCTCAGGGAGTGTCCGCTCCGAGCGCCCAGCCGTGGTCCACCGGGCCGATGCCGTCGCCCAGCGCGAAGCCTGCCGCGATCGCACCGGTGACGTAGTCCTTGGCCGCCCTCACCGCCTCCGGCACCGACTGCCCCTTCGCCAGTCCGCAGGCCACCGCGGAGGCGAGGGTGCAGCCCGTGCCGTGCGTGTGGCGGTTGTCGAGGCGGGGGGCGCGCAGCCAGTGTTCCTCGGAGCCGTCGGTGAGCAGGTCGACGGCGTCACCGGCCAGGTGGCCGCCCTTGATCAGGGCCCAGCGCGGGCCGTACTCCAGCACGGCGGCCGCCGCCCGGCGCAGGTCGGTGTCGGACTCGACGCGTACGCCGGTGAGGTGGGCGACCTCGTCGAGGTTGGGGGTGGCGACGGTGGCGACCGGGAGGAGCCTGGTGCGCACCGATTCCAGTGCGGAGGCCGCGAGCAGCGCGTCCCCGTGCTTGGAGACGCCGACCGGGTCCACGACGGCGGGGGCGTCGGTGCCGGCGAGCAAGTCGGCGACGGTCTCCACCAGTTCGGCGGAGGAGAGCATCCCGGTCTTGACCGCCTGGACGCCGATGTCGTCCACGACGCTGCGGTACTGGGCCCGCACCGCGTCCACGGGCAGCTCCCAGGCGCCCTGGACGCCGCGGGAGTTCTGGGCGGTGACCGCGGTGAGGACGCTCATGCCGTGGGTGCCGAGGGCGAGCATCGTCTTGAGGTCGGCCTGGATCCCGGCGCCGCCGCCGGAGTCGGAGCCGGCCACGGTGAGGACCAGCGGCGGCCTCACGACTCCACGTCCCCGGCGAAGTGGTCCCAGCCGCCCTTGGTGGTCCAGGGGGCGCCGTCGACCGTCACCTGGGGCAGTGCGGAGGGGTTGAGGACCTCGCCGATGACCTTCCAGCGTGCGGGCAGCTTCACGTCCGGCGGGAAGGTCGCCACGATGGCGTGGTCCTCGCCGCCGGTGAGCACCCACTGCATGGGGTCGACGCCGACGGCCTGCCCGATGTCGTTCATCTGGGACGGGATGTCGATCTGCCCGGAGCGGATGTCGATGCGGACCTTGCTGGCCTCCGCGATGTGCCCCAGGTCGGCGATCAGGCCGTCGCTCACGTCGCACATGGCGGTGGCGCCGAGCCCCGCGGCGGCCGGACCGGCGTGGTACGGCGGCTCGGGGCGGCGGTGGGCCTCGACGAAGGCGCGCGGCGAGCGGAAGCCGCGGGAGAGGACGGCGAACCCGGCGGCGGACCAGCCCAGCCAGCCGGTCACCGCGACGAGGTCGCCGGGCTGGGCGCCGGCCCGGGTGACGGGCTCCTGATTGCGCAGGTCGCCGAGGGCGGTGATGGAGACGGTGATGGTGTCGCCGCCCACCACGTCGCCGCCGACTACGGAGGCGCCCGCGACCTGGCACTCGTCGCGCAGCCCGTCCATCAGCTCGGTCGGCCAGGTCACCGGCAGTTCGGCGGGCACGACCAGGCCGAGCAGCAGCGCGGTCGGCACGGCCCCCATGGCGGCGATGTCGGCCAGGTTCTGCGCGGCCGCCTTGCGGCCCACGTCGTACGCGGTGGACCAGTCCCGGCGGAAGTGCCGCCCCTCGACGAGGATGTCGGTGCTGGCCACCACCCTGCGGTCGGGCGCGGCGACCACCGCGGCGTCGTCGCCGGGTCCGACCCGGACCGCGGGGGTGGTGGTGAGACGGGAGGTGAGCTCCCTGATGAGCCCGAACTCCCCCAGCTCACCAACAGTGCCCTTCATCGCCTTGGCTCCCCTTCTGTCCCAGTCCCTGTCCGTGCCCGTGTCCGTGCCCGGTCGCGCGTCATCTCTGTCCTCGTTACGGTCGGAATGACCGTCGCCACGGTCGGCGTGATCGTCAACTCGTGTCCTACCGGCACCCCGACGCGCGAGGCCCGCGGCCCGAGGGTCTCCCCTCGGAGAGCGGCTACGCGATACCGTGGCGTTCCTTTTCCCCACATGATCCTCGTGGCCGCTCTGGAGGTTCCGTGGTACAGGCGTACATCCTGATCCAGACGGAGGTCGGCAAGGCGTCGACCGTCGCCGAGACGATCAGCAAACTCCCTGGTGTGATCCAGGCCGAGGACGTGACAGGACCCTACGACGTCATCGTCCGCGCCCAGTCCGACACCGTCGACGAACTGGGTCGCATGGTGGTCGCCAAGGTCCAGCAGGTGGACGGCATCACCCGCACTCTGACCTGTCCGGTCGTCCATCTCTAGCCCCTGCCCCCTCACCGCCGCTCGGTCCCGTCCTGTTGATCGCCGCCCCGTGCTGTTCCTCAGCAGACGACGGCAAGCAGACGACGGTTCCCGGACCGGACAGGAAACCCGCTGATCATACTGCGAGAAGGCGACCCCCGAGGGAGTCGCCTTCTGCGTGGTCACGGCGCGAAACGCGTCAGCGCAGTCCCGTGGACCGCCGCAGCGCCGCCTGGACCAGCCGGTCCACCAGCTCCGGGTAGCTCACGCCGCTCGCCTGCCACATCTGCGGGTACATGGAGATCGGCGTGAAGCCGGGCATGGTGTTGATCTCGTTGATGACGAACTCGTCGTCCTCGGTGAGGAAGAAGTCCGCCCGCACCAGCCCCTCGCAGGAGGCCGCGTCGAAGGCCGCCACGGCCAGGCGCCGGACCTCGGCGGTCTCCTCGGCCGTCAGCGGGGCCGGCACGATGCCGGGCGTGGAGTCGATGTACTTGGCCTCGAAGTCGTAGTACGCGTGCTCCGAGGGCGGCGGGATCTCGGCCGGGACGGAGGCCCGGGGGCCGTCCTCGAACTCCAGCACCCCGCACTCGATCTCCCGGCCCCGAAGCGCCGCCTCGACCAGGATCTTCGGGTCGTGGCGCCGGGCCTCCTCGATCGCCTCGTCGAGGCCGGAGAGGTCGTCGACCTTGGTGATGCCGATGGAGGAGCCCGCGCGGGCGGGCTTCACGAACAGCGGCCAGCCGTGCTCGCCGGCGAAGTCGACGATCTTCTTGCGGGCGCCGGAGCGGTCCTGCTCCCACTCGCGGGGCCGGATCACCGCGTACGGGCCGACCTTCAGCCCGTAGGAGGTGAAGACCGCCTTCATGTACTCCTTGTCCTGGCCGACGGCGGAGGCGAGGACGCCCGCGCCGACGTACGGCACGCCGGACAGCTCCAGCAGGCCCTGGAGGGTGCCGTCCTCGCCGTAGGGGCCGTGCAGCACGGGGAAGACGACGTCGACCTCGCCGAGCGCCTTGGGCACCGAGCCCGGTTCGCTGTAGACGACCTCGCGGTTGGCGGGGTCGACGGGCAGCAGCACGCCGCCCTCGGTCGACTCGGCCAGTTCCTCGACGTCGGGCGTACGGCGTTCGGTGATCGCCATGCGTTCCGGTTCGTCGGCGGTGAGGGCCCAGCGGCCGTCGCGGGTGATGCCGATCGGCAGAACGTCGTAGCGCGTCCGGTCGATGGCCGCGAGGACGGCGCCGGCGGTGACCACGGAGATCCCGTGTTCGGAGCTGCGCCCGCCGAACACGACGGCCACCCGCGGCTTGCGGGGCGGCTGCTGAGGGCTCTGCTCAGGGTTCTGGGGGAGGTTCTCGGTGCTCATATCGCGTCGAGAGTACCCGCCCGCGGTGCCGTGAGTCAGCGTCTGCGGGGCCGCGTGGCGCCCGGTTTCCACCGGGCGCCGGGCGGTGTCGCTCAGCGTCGTTCGGGCTTCGCGCTGCGCGACATCAGTTCCTTCACGGCGACCATCGGGGACTTGCCCTCGTGCACGATGGCGACGACCGTCTCGGTGATCGGCATGTCGACGCCGTGCCGGCGGGCCAGGTCCAGCACCGACTCGCAGGACTTGACGCCCTCGGCGGTCTGCTTGGTGACCGCGATGGTCTCCTCCAGGGTCATGCCCTTGCCGAGGTTGGTGCCGAAGGTGTGGTTGCGGGACAGCGGGGAGGAGCAGGTCGCCACCAGGTCGCCGAGTCCGGCCAGTCCGGAGAAGGTCAGCGGGTCGGCACCGAGGGCGACTCCGAGGCGGGTGGTCTCGGCGAGGCCCCGGGTGATGAGGGAGCCCTTGGCGTTGTCGCCCAGGCCCATGCCGTCCGCGATGCCGACGGCGAGCCCGATCACGTTCTTCACGGCGCCGCCCAGTTCGCAGCCGACGACGTCGGTGTTGGTGTAAGGGCGGAAGTACGGCGTGTGGCAGGCGGTCTGGAGGCGCTGAGCGACGGACTCGTCGGGGCAGGCGACCACGGCGGCGGCCGGCATGCGGGCGGCGATCTCGCGGGCCAGGTTGGGGCCGGTGACCACGGCGATGCGCTCGGGGCCGACCTCGGCGACGTCCCCGATGACCTCGCTCATCCGCATCGCGGAGCCGAGTTCGACGCCCTTCATGAGCGAGACCAGGACGGTGCCGGGCGCCAGCAGGGGCGTCCAGTCGGCGAGTCCGGCGCGCAGCGTCTGGGAGGGGACGGCGAGGACGGTGAAGTCGGCGTCCCGCGCGGCCTCGGCGGCGTCGGTGGTGGCCCGCAGGTTCTCGGGGAGCTCCACGCCGGGCAGGTAGTCCGGGTTGGTGCGGGTGGAGTTGACGGCGTCGGCGAGTGCGGCGCGGCGTCCCCACAGAGTGACGTCGCAGCCCGCGTCGGCGAGGACCGTGCCGAAGGCGGTGCCCCAGGATCCGGTGCCGAAGACGGCCGCCTTGACCGGCTTGCTCACGTGCTCTGCCCTTCTGCCTGCGGTCCTTGCGTCCTCGGCGGCGTCGGCTGCGACTTCGCCTGCCGCGTCCGGCGTCGCTGTTCGATCCGCTCGCGGCGCGGGTCGTAGGGGGTTTCGGGTGCCTTCTCGCCGCGGATCTCCTCCAGCTGGCGGGTGACGGCGGCCATGATGACCTCGGTGGCCTCCTTCAGCACCTCCGTGGTCATCTCCTGGTCGTAGAACCGCGACAGGTCGACCGGCGGGCCGGCGAGCACCTGATGGGTCTTGCGCGGCAGGAGGTTCGGCTTCTTCGTGTACGGCGGCAGCAGTTCGTTGCAGCCCCACTGGGCGACCGGGATCACCGGGCACTTGGTCTGGAGGGCGACGCGCGCGGCACCGGTCTTGGCGGTCATGGGCCAGCCGTCCGGGTCGCGGGTGAGAGTGCCCTCGGGGTAGAACGCCACGCACTCGCCGCGCTGCACGGCGTCGATCGCGGCGCGGAAGGCGCTCAGCGCGTCCGTGCTCTCGCGGTAGACGGGGATCTGCCCGGTCCCGCGCATCGCGGCGCCGACGAAGCCCTTCTTGAAAAGACCGCTCTTCGCCAGGAATCGCGGGACCCGTCCGGTGTTGTACTGGTAGTGCGCGTACGCGAAGGGGTCGACGTGCGAATTGTGGTTCACGGCGGTGATAAATCCACCCTCGGCCGGAATGTTCTCCATTCCCCGCCAGTCCCGCTTGATCAGAACCACCAGCGGCGGTTTGCAGATCACCGCGGCCAAGCGGTACCAGAAGCCGATTCTGCGGCGGGGCACGCTGACACCTTTCCTCCAGGGCCTGGGGCCGGACAAGTGTCGCCCCGGGCCGCCCGTCTGTCGAGAACACCGTACGCCCCGAAGAGTGAACCGCCAGGTCTCGCAGGTGACAATGACGGCGACGAGAGAAGGACGGAACGCTCGTGCAGTGGACCTTGGTCGTACCCGTGAAGACCCTCGCCCGGGCCAAGAGCAGGCTGTCGGACACCGCCGGCGACGGGGTGCGGCCGGGGCTCGCGCTGGCGTTCGCACAGGACACCGTGGCAGCCGCGCTGGCCTGCCCGGCGGTCGGCGATGTGGCAGTCGTCACGGACGACGCGCGGGCCGGACGGGAGCTGGCGGCGCTCGGCGCGGGCGTCGTCGCGGACGAACCCGGCGGCGGCCTGAACGCCGCGCTGGCGCACGGGGCGGCCGTGGTACGGGCGGGCCGGCCGGAAATCCCGGTGGCCGCGCTCAACGCCGACCTTCCCGCGCTGCGGCCGGCGGAATTGGCGCGGGTGCTGGCGGCGGCCGCGCAATTCCCGCGCTCTTTTCTCCCGGACGCGGCCGGAATCGGCACCACCTTGCTGGCCGTGGCCCCGGGCCGGGAATTGGCCCCCGCATTCGGTACGGATTCCCGGGCCCGCCACCGGGCGTCCGGCGCGGTGGAACTGTGCCCCGGCGGCGTGGATTCCGTACGGCAGGACGTCGACACCGGCGGTGATCTCCGCTCCGCGCTGGCGCTCGGCGTGGGGCCCCGAACGGCCGCGGTGGCGGCGCGGTTGCTGATCGCCGGGCAGTAGGCTGCGCGCATGCAGGCGACCGCGTACACGTACGACCCCGAGAGCCGCAGCGGGCAGGTGCTGCTCGACGACGGCACGCCCGTGCCCTTCGACGCGGCGGCGTTCGACGCGGGGGGCCTCAGGCTGCTGCGCCCCGGACAGCGGGTGCGGATCGAGACGGAGGCCGAAGGCGGGACCGAGGGCACGGGACCCCGGATCACCCTGGTGACGTTGCAGACGTTCTGATCCGCCGGGCCGTCGCCCCACCCCTGACACGCCCCACCCCTGACACGCCGCGGGCCGGACTCCGAGAGGGAGTCCGGCCCGGCGCGTGAGTGCCCTGTGCCCGTTCGCCTGCTGCTGCTCGTTACCGCCTGCTACTTCTTGCGGGCGGTGGCCTTCTTGGCGGTGGTCTTGCGGGCCGTCGACTTCTTGGCCGGGGCCTTCTTGGCGGTCGCCTTCTTCGCGGGGGCCTTCTTGGCGGCGGACTTCTTCGCGGCCGCCGTGGTGCTCTTGGCGGCGGACTTCTTGGCGGTGGTCTTCTTCGCCGTCGTCTTCGCGGCCCCGGTGGTCTTCTTCGCGGTCGTCTTCTTCGCCGCCGCGGACGTCTTCTTGGCGGCACCCGTGGTCTTCTTCGCCGCACCCGTGGCCTTCTTGGCGGCGGCCTTCTTGCCCGCGGCCTTGGAGATGGTGGGCGGCGGGCCGGACAGGCTGCCCTTGGGGGCCTTCTTGACCGCGATGTCGTTCTTCGGGAGCTTCTTCGAGCCGCTCACCAGGTCCTTGAAGCCCTGGCCCGCGCGGAAGCGCGGCACGGAGGTCTTCTTGACCCGAACCCGCTCGCCCGTCTGGGGGTTGCGGGCGTAGCGGGCGGGGCGGTCGACCTTCTCGAAGGAGCCGAAGCCGGTGACCGAGACCCGGTCACCCGCGACGACGGCACGGACGAGGGCGTCCAGGACCGCGTCGACGGCGTCGGCGGCCTGCTGCCGGCCTCCCAGCTTGTCGGCAATCGCTTCTACGAGCTGCGCCTTGTTCACGTCTTCCCCTTCGGAGACCTCGCCAGAACGAAAGTGTTCAAGCTTTTTCGCACGTTAGGCAGATATATACCGCAAATCAAACACGAAACGGGCTAATCACCCTTGTGCCGCAACGGACTCGGGCTGTGCGGCCGGTTCAGCCTTCCTCTTCGGGGAATCGACCCGCGTCGAGGTCGGCGATGAACCGGTCCAGGCGCCCTGCCGCACCGGTGAGATCGTGTTTGGCCGCGGCCGTAATGACCAGCAGCTTCCGGGTCAGCGCCATCCGTACGCCCTCCGGGACTTGCAGTGCGCGCACTCTTGTGTGCGCTTCCTTGAGCCGGACCGCGACCGCCGTATAGAGCTCGAGTTGGCCGTCGTGTTCCATGCACAGATTGTGCCATCTGGGGCGAGTTGTCGCCTGCGCAGGGGGCAACTGCCGCCTCGAACGGCCTTCCTGGCACTGGCGGAAACCGGTCCTCGACGTCGCGAGTACCCCGGCAACAACGCCTCTAACGTGGGACGTTGTGCGTCACGCCGAGGACAGGCGGCCCCGGGCGGAGCCGAAAACAGCCGTACCCCCGATCGGGCTGATCGGGGGTACGGCGGGGGTGTTGGGTGGCCGAAACTCGACCTTGCGGAGCGCCGGGGAGGACCGTGGCGGGTCCGTGGGAGCTCCGGGGGATCAGACCTGGACGGTCTGCGGCTTGAACGACGGGCGCTTCGCCTCGTACGCGGCGATGTCCTCCTCGTTGCGGAGCGTGATCGAGATGTCGTCCAGCCCGTTCAGCAGCCGCCAGCGGGAGTTCTCGTCCAGCTCGAAGGAGGCGGTGACGCCCTCGGCGCGGACCTCGCGGGCCTCCAGGTCGACGGTGATCTCGGCCTGCGGGTCCTTCTCCACCAGCTCCCACAGCGCGTCCACGATCTTCTGGTCGAGGACGACGGTGAGCAGGCCGTTCTTCAGCGAGTTGCCCCGGAAGATGTCGGCGAAGCGGGAGGAGATCACGGTCTTGAAGCCGTAGTTCTGGAGGGCCCAGACGGCGTGCTCGCGGGAGGAGCCGGTGCCGAAGTCGGGGCCCGCGACCAGGACGGTGGCGCCCTCGCGCTCGGGCCGGTTGAGCACGAACTCGGGGTCCTTGCGCCAGGCCTCGAAGAGCCCGTCCTCGAACCCGTCCCGGGTCACCTTCTTGAGCCAGTGGGCGGGGATGATCTGGTCGGTGTCGACGTTGCTGCGGCGCAGCGGGACGGCCCGGCCGGTGTGCTTGGTGAACGCTTCCATGACTCTCAGACTCCAGCGGGCGTGGGGACGTCGGCGGCGGACAGGTCGGCCGGGGAGGCGAGGTGGCCCAGGACCGCCGTCGCGGCCGCCACCTGCGGCGACACCAGGTGGGTGCGACCGCCCTTGCCCTGGCGCCCCTCGAAGTTGCGGTTGGACGTGGAGGCGGAGCGCTCACCGGGGGCGAGCTGGTCCGGGTTCATGCCCAGGCACATCGAGCACCCCGCGTGCCGCCATTCGGCGCCGGCCTCCTTGAAGACCACGTCCAGGCCCTCGGAGACGGCCTGGAGACCGACCCGCGCGGAGCCCGGGACGACCAGCATGCGTACGCCGTCGGCGACTTTGCGGTCCCGGACGATCTCCGCGGCGGCGCGCAGGTCCTCGATGCGGCCGTTGGTGCAGGAGCCCACGAAGACGGTGTCCACCGTGATGGAGCGCAGCGGCTGACCGGCCTCCAAGCCCATGTACTCCAGGGCCTTTTCGGCGGCGAAGCGCTCCGAGGCGTCCTCGTACGAAGCCGGGTCGGGGACGGCCGCGGAAAGCGGTGCGCCCTGGCCGGGGTTGGTGCCCCAGGTGACGAACGGCGCCAGCTCGGCCGCCTCGACGACCACCTCGGCGTCGAACTCGGCGTCGTCGTCCGTGCGCAGCGTCTTCCAGTACGCGACCGCGGCGTCCCAGTCGGCGCCCTCGGGGGCGTGCGGGCGGCCCTGGAGGTAGTTGAAGGTGGTCTCGTCGGGGGCGATCATGCCCGCGCGGGCGCCGGCCTCGATGGACATGTTGCAGATGGTCATGCGGGCCTCCATCGAGAGCTTCTCGATGGCCTCGCCGCGGTACTCCAGGATGTAGCCCTGGCCGCCGCCGGTGCCGATCTTCGCGATGATCGCCAGGATCAGGTCCTTGGCCGTGACGCCGTCGGGCAGCTCGCCGTTGACGGTGATCGCCATGGTCTTCGGGCGGGCCATCGGCAGCGTCTGGGTGGCCAGCACGTGCTCGACCTGGGAGGTGCCGATGCCGAACGCCAGCGCGCCGAAGGCGCCGTGCGTCGAGGTGTGCGAGTCGCCGCAGACCACGGTGGTGCCGGGCTGGGTCAGGCCCAGCTGCGGGCCGACGACGTGCACGACGCCCTGCTCCACGTCGCCCAGCGGGTGCAGCCGGACGCCGAACTCCGCGCAGTTCTTGCGCAGCGTCTCCAGCTGGGCCCGGGAGACCGGGTCCGCGATGGGCTTGTCGATGTCGAGCGTCGGGGTGTTGTGGTCCTCGGTGGCGATGGTCAGGTCGAGCCGCCGCACCGGGCGGCCGCTCTTGCGGAGGCCGTCGAAGGCCTGCGGGCTGGTCACCTCGTGCAGCAGGTGCAGATCGATGAAGAGGAGGTCGGGCTCGCCCTCGGCGCGCCGGACGACGTGGTCGTCCCAGACCTTCTCCGCGAGTGTCCTACCCATCGCTTTCCCTTCGGTCGGCGACGGAGCGCCGACCCAACTAGAGATCTTGGGGAAGCGGTGCCCGCACCCCTGTGTTTCCGGGCAACCGCCACCAGGCCCTTTCGTCACGGGCCGTTGTGACTTCCTGCCGTCCAGGGTGGCGCGTTCCATGGAAAATTGAACTTGCGTTTCACAGAGTGAGACGGGAGTATCGTGTCATGGACAACAGTAGCGGCGTCGGCGTTCTGGACAAGGCGGCCCTCGTCCTGAGCGCTCTGGAGTCCGGCCCGGCCACCCTCGCGGGGTTGGTCGGTGCGACCGGACTGGCACGACCCACGGCCCACCGCCTGGCCGTGGCGCTGGAACACCACCGTATGGTGGCGCGCGACATGCAGGGCCGTTTCATCCTCGGCCCGCGCCTGGCCGAACTGGCCGCGGCGGCCGGCGAGGACCGCCTGCTCGCCACGGCGGGCCCGGTCCTCACCCACCTGCGCGACGTCACGGGCGAGAGCGCCCAGCTCTACCGCCGCCAGGGCGACATGCGCATCTGCGTGGCCGCGGCCGAGCGTCTGTCGGGCCTCAGGGACACGGTCCCGGTCGGCTCCACGCTCACCATGAAGGCCGGCTCCTCGGCGCAGATCCTCATGGCCTGGGAGGAGCCCGAGCGCCTCCACCGCGGCCTCCAGGGCGCCCGCTTCACGGCGACGGCGCTGTCCGGCGTGCGGCGCCGCGGCTGGGCCCAGTCCATCGGCGAGCGCGAGCCCGGCGTCGCGTCCGTCTCCGCGCCGGTGCGCGGCCCCTCCAACCGCGTGGTGGCCGCCGTGTCCGTCTCCGGCCCCATCGAGCGCCTCAGCCGTCACCCCGGCCGCATGCACGCGCAGGCCATCATCGACGCCGCCGGCCGCCTCTCCGAGGCACTGCGCCGCAACGGCTGACCATCCCCCGGACGCTTCCGACCGGTCACGGGCCCGCCTCAACGCCGCGGCGGGCCCGGCGCCGTTCTCAGACCCCGTCCGCGGCCTTCTCCGGGGCGACGACCCGCTTCTCCGCCCGTTTGCCGGCGGTCTTCCCGGCGGCTTTCTCGGCGGTCTTCTCCGACCGGTACGCGAAGCGGTCCCGTGCGCGCTTGCCGCGCCGCTCGAGCGGCACCTGTCCGTGCGCCGCCGCGAGCCCGAACGCGGGCATGTCGGCGTAGATCGACTCGTACGACCCCTCGGGCACGACGTACGCCTCGTGCCACAGGCCCACGTGCCCGCGCACCTGCCCCTTGCGCTCCTTGCGGTTGATGATCGCCCAGGCCCGGTGGTGGAACGTCTCGGGCGCGTGGGCGTACTTGTAGAGCTTCTCCTTGGACTCCCAGTACTGGACGACGTAGTACGTCCGCGGCGAGGCCGTCAGCAGGACGTGGTTCAGGAGCCCGCGCTCCGGGTCCTTCGCCAGCTCGCGGAGCATGCGCGGCATGGCGAGGAAGACCGGCAGCCAGTGGTGCACGGCCCAGAAGTGGTTGATCCGCATGCCGATGAGCAGGACGGTCACGTCCCCCTCGGCGGCGGCGGTGGTGCGGGTCGCGGTCGCGTTCCTGCCCGGCATGACGCCTCCCCCTGTTGGCGAGCTGCACTGTCCAAGTGATGCTGCTTAGATAGTGACGCTATCCGAGGAAGGGCGCAAGGGATGCGACTGGCCGACCTGAGCAAGCGCAGCGGGGTGTCCACCGCGACGATCAAGTACTACCTGCGGGAAGGGCTGTTGCCCCCGGGCCGGCAGATCAACGCGACCACCGCCGAGTACGACGACGGTCATCTGCGGCGGCTGCGGCTGGTGCGGGCGCTGATCCAGGTGGGCAAGGTGCCGGTGGCGACGGCCCGGGAGGTACTGGGTCACGTCGACGACGAGTCGCTGGGCCGCACCATCCGGCTGGGGGCGGCCCTGTGGTCGCTGCCGCAGGACGCCGAGCCGGACGAGGCGGATCCGGCGGTGTCCGCCGCGCGGACCGAGGTGGACCGGCTGCTCGAACTGCTGGGCTGGGAGACCTCCCGGGAGTTGGCCCCGCTCTCCCCCGTGCACCGCTCCCTGGTGGTGGCGGTGGCCGCGCTGCGCCGCCTCGACTATCCGTGGGACGCGGAACTGATGGCACCCTACGGCGAGTTGATGATGCAGGTCGCCCGGCGGGACCTGGACTTCATGGAGACCCACGCCTCGGAGGCGGAGCAGGTCGAGATGGCGGTCGCGGCGGTGGTGCTCTTCCAGCCGGTACTGCGGGCCCTGCACCGGCTGGCGCAGGAGGAGGAGTCGGCGCGGCGGTACGGCATCGAGTGAGCGCCGAAGGGGGCTCCCGCCGTAGCGGAAGCCCCCTTCGGACTTCGAGTACCCCCGACCGGATTCGAACCGGCGCTACCGCCTTGAGAGGGCGGCGTGCTAGGCCGCTACACAACGGGGGCGTGGATCTTGCGGGCGTTTCATACTGCATCGCCGCAGATCCGAGCTGGTCTACCAGGACTCGAACCTAGACTAACTGAACCAGAATCAGTCGTGCTGCCAATTACACCATAGACCAATGTGGTTTAGACCAGTTCGTACCCCCGACCGGATTCGAACCGGCGCTACCGCCTTGAGAGGGCGGCGTGCTAGGCCGCTACACAACGGGGGCCCTAGCGATCCTGCATCGACAACAGTGGGAGCGACCCGAGCTGTCCTCGCGGGAAGGATCTGTACCCCCGACCGGATTCGAACCGGCGCTACCGCCTTGAGAGGGCGGCGTGCTAGGCCGCTACACAACGGGGGCCTTGCGGATGTGCTCCGCGGCGCAGATAAGCTCTGCGAGCTGGCCTACCAGGACTCGAACCTAGACTAACTGAACCAGAATCAGTCGTGCTGCCAATTACACCATAGGCCACTGGAACGCAAGCCCCGGAGGGTTCTCGTTCTAGCGTTGCGCTTCCGGTTTCCGGCCCTTCGGCCCGCTCTCCGGCGGCGCAGGAAGAACATTACCTGAAGGTGGACGGGGCTCCAAAACGGGTATCGGCGCCGAGGAGCGCGGGAAGTTCGGAGAGCGAGGCGATACGGCGCGGTCCGGCCGGCGGGTCGACGGTCGCGTAGACGCCGCCCCGGTCGATCCACACGGAGAGCAGCCCGGCGTCGGCGGCGCCGCGTCCGTCGATCTCCGGGTGGTCGCCGACGTAGGCGACCTCGGCGGGGGCGAGGCCGAGGGCGTCGCAGGCCGCGAGGAAGGCACCGGCCTGCGGTTTGGAGACGCCCAGCTCGGCGGCGCACAGGATGGCCTCGAAGCGGTCGTGCACGCCGAGGACGCGCAGCTTGCGGTCCTGGACGGTGAGGCTGGAGTTGGAGAGCACGGCGTGCCGGTGGCTGTCGGCGAGGGCGTCCAGGACGGGCATCACGTCCGGGAAGAGGGACCAGGCGGCCTCGTAGTGCGTGACGTAGCGCTGGAACCAGACGTCGGCCTCGGCGTCCGTCAGCTCGGGCCGGCCCAGGAAGACCCGGGTGCGGTCGCGCCGCTGTGTGACGAAGTCCACCTCGCCCGCGGAGAAGCGCGCCCACTGCTGGTCGGTGATCTCCCGCCAGCGCACGAGGGCCTCCTCGGCCGATCCGTACCCGGCGAGGAGCCCCTCGGCGACCAGGTGGGCGTGCATGCCCTCACGGTCGGCGGTGGTGTAGTCGAAGAGCGTGTCGTCGACGTCCCAGACCACGGCTTTGATCGGCATGGCACCCAGAGTAGGCGCACGGGGCGGCCGTGGCTCCGCCTACTGCGCGGCCAGCCCCTCGATCTCGACCAGCATCCGCGGGTCGGACAGGGCCCGGACCTCGGCCAGCAGGCTGGCGGGGCGGCAGTCGGCGGCGGCCAGTTCGTCCAGTACGGCGTCGTAGTGGGCCGTGACCGCCTCGATGTCGACGGTGAAGATCCGGATCTGGACGAGGTCCCTGAGGGCGAACCCGGCCTTGTCCAGGGTCTCGGCCAGGCGCCGGAAGGTCAGCCGGAGCTGGCCGCGGACGTCGCCCACGGCGGCGATGCCGCCCTCGTCGTCGCGGGCCTCGTGACCGGCGACCACGAGCCAGCGCCGGGGCTGTTCGACGAGTACGGCCCGGTTGTAGGCGAGCCGGTCTCCGAAGAAGCGTGGGTCGATGTCCTCGCGGCGCATGCCGTCAGTCTGCGGGTGCCGAGGCGACGGCGCCGGTCGGAGGGACCCGGGCGGGGCAACGGAGAAGGGCGGCGCCCCCTGCGGACGCCGCCCCTCACACGTGCTGCCGGTTACGCGGTGAGCCGCGCCAGCGCCGCGTCGATCCTGGCCAGTGCCTTCTCCTTGCCCAGGACCTCCAGGGACTCGAAGAGGGGCAGGCCGACGGTGCGGCCGGTGACGGCGACGCGGACGGGGGCCTGCGCCTTGCCGAGCTTGAGGCCGTGGGCCTCGCCGGCGGCCAGGACGGCCTCCTTGAGGGCCTCCGGGGACGTCCAGTCGGCGGCGTCGAGCTTCTCGCGGGCCGTGGTCAGGAGGGCGTCCGAGCCCTCCTTCATCGCCTTGGTCCAGCTCGCCTCGTCGGAGACCGGCTCCGGCAGGAACAGGAAGTCGACGTTGTCGGTGATCTCGGAGAGCACCTTCAGACGGGTCTGCGCGTGCGGCGCGATCGCCTGCCACTTGGCCTCGTCGAAGTCCTCCGGCGCCCAGGGGGCGACGGGGGCCTTCAGCCAGGGGCGGCAGCGCTCGGTGAAGTCCTTGGTCTCCAGCAGGCGGATGTGGTCGGCGTTGATCGCCTCGCACTTCTTGAGGTCGAAGCGCGCCGGGTTGGGCTGGACGTCGGAGACGTCGAAGGCCGCGACCATCTCCTCGATGGTGAAGATGTCCTGGTCGGCGGAGAGCGACCAGCCGAGCAGGGAGAGGTAGTTGAGCAGGCCCTCGGGGAGGAAGCCGCGCTCGCGGTAGAGGTTGAGGCTCGACTGCGGGTCGCGCTTGGAGAGCTTCTTGTTGCCCTCGCCCATGACGTAGGGCAGGTGGCCGAAGGCGGGGATCTCCTTGGCGACGCCCAGCTCGATCAGCGCCTTGTACAGGGCGATCTGGCGCGGGGTGGAGGAGAGCAGGTCCTCGCCGCGCAGGACGTGGGTGATCTCCATCAGGGCGTCGTCGACCGGGTTGACCAGCGTGTAGAGCGGGGCGCCGTTGGCGCGGACGATGCCGTAGTCCGGGACGTTCTCCGGGAGGTAGGTGATCTCGCCGCGGACCAGGTCCGTGAACGTGAGCGTCTCGTCGGGCATCCGGAAGCGGACGATGGGCTCGCGGCCCTGCGCCACGTACTCCTCGACCTGGGCGGCGCTCAGGTCGCGGCAGTGGCCGTCGTAGCCGGAGGGCTTGCCGGCGGCGCGGGCGGCCTCGCGGCGGGTGTCCAGCTCCTCCTGGGAGCAGTAGCAGCGGTAGGCGTGGCCGGCGTCCAGGAGCTTGTGGGCGACGTCCTTGTAGAGGTCCATGCGCTGCGACTGGCGGTACGGCGCGTGCGGGCCGCCGACCTCGGGGCCCTCGTCCCAGTCGAAGCCCAGCCAGCGCATCGAGTCCAGGAGCTGGTTGTACGACTCCTCGGAGTCGCGGGCCGCGTCGGTGTCCTCGATGCGGAAGACCAGCGTGCCCTGGTGGTGGCGCGCGAAGGCCCAGTTGAACAGGGCGGTGCGGACCAGGCCCACGTGGGGGTTGCCGGTGGGGGACGGACAGAAACGGACGCGTACGGGGGAGCCGGATGCGCTAGCCACGCTTGACAACCTTGTTGGTGAGAGTGCCGATGCCTTCGATGGTGACGGCGACCTCGTCGCCGACGTTGAGGGGGCCGACGCCGGCCGGGGTGCCCGTGAGGATCACGTCACCGGGGAGCAGCGTCATCGCCTCGGAGATGTTGACGATCAGATCCTCGATGGAGTGGATCATCTCGCTGGTGCGGCCGAGCTGGCGCTGGCCGCCGTTGACCGTGAGCTGGACGGTCAGGTCGCTCGCGGCCGCGAGGTCGAGGCCCGTCTCCACCCAGGGGCCGAGCGGGCAGGAGGAGTCGAAGCCCTTGGCCCTGGCCCACTGCTTCTCGCGGCGCTGGACGTCGCGGGCGGTGACGTCGTTGGCGCAGGTGTAGCCGAAGATCACGTCCTGGACGCGGTCGCGCGGGACCTCGCGGCACATGCGGCCGATGACGACGGCCAGTTCGGCCTCGTGGTGCAGTTCCTCGGTGAACGAGGGGTACTGGATGGCGTCGCCGGGGCCGATCACGGAGGTGGACGGCTTGAAGAAGGCGAACGGGGCGTCGGGCACCTCGTTGCCGAGTTCACGGGCGTGCTCGGCGTAGTTGCGGCCGAAGGCGACGACCTTGTTGGGGAGTACCGGCGGCAGGAGCCGCACCTTGCTCAGGGGCACCTTGGTGCCGGAGAGCTCGTAGTCCGCGAACGGGATGCCCTTGATGATGTCGAGGACGAGCTGGTCCGGCTGGTCGCCCTCGACCGCGCCGAAGGCGACGTTCCCGTCGATGGAGAACCTGGCGATGCGCACGGGTTGCTTGGCCCCTTGACTGAGCTGGCTGGAGTCTGACGCTCCAGGCTAACGCGGCGGGCCTGCCCGGCGGATCAGGCCGGAGGAAAGACGCGGTGCCTCACCAGCGCAGGTGAGCGGGGTGTGGTGCGTGCATCTGCAAGGCGGAGGAGGGCGACAGGGCGGAGCCCTGGCAACCGACGACAACGCCGCTGGGGACACCTCCCACGCCCTTTAGGCAGTGGGGGAGGGCGTGCCACACCCTGCGTCTCCGGCATGGTCCGCCGGGCAGGCCCTCAGGTGCCGGGACGGTCCCTGAACAGGGTGCGGCTCGGCGTCGTACTACTCTGCGAGCGTCGCCGCGACCGGGGCCACCATGAGGATGGTGCGACGGGGGTTGGCGGTCTGGGCGGGGAGCTCGACGGCGTGCTCCGGCTGCTCCGGCGTCTGCAGGTCGTCGGCGTCCTTGAGGTGCGCCAGCGTCGTGCGTCGCGGGTTGGCGATCTTGTGGAACATCGTCGTCGTCTTCACGGTTGTACGCGGCCCTGTCGTGTTCGGGCGCCCGAGAGGCGTGGATAGCCCCTGCGAGGGCGCGGGTTGTCGGTTTTGCCTTCTCTGTAAAGCGTCAGGCTAAACATGCGATTCCCCACCAACCGCGGGGGAGTCCGGGATCCGGGTGTGAGTTTCCTCACTTATCAAGGGTCAAACCGGTCAATTGCGACGCCGAGGTCACTGCGACTAAAGCGACATTGCACGCCTGAAGCCCTCATTCCGCTGCTGATCATGGCGACTGGGACACCCTCCCCACCTCGACGACTCGCGCACATACGTCCGGTTTGCGGGTGATCATCTTCTACGTCCGGTGACTCGACCCTCACGTGCTGTCACGTATCTCACGGCCTGCCCCACGGGCCTTGTTGGAGATCCTGCACTGTGCTGGAATTCCACGGACCGCTGCGGGATCGAGCCGGCGCACAGGGGGCGCACACCAGCGCCGAGCGGCGGCGAGAAGGGGGAACCAGCGCCGGTCACTCACGACCAACACAGGGGCGTATTCAGGGCGCCCCGATGACGCCGACACCGTGTCCGTCCGTTCACGCGGAGGGACGCCTGGTCCAGAGGTTGCGACGCTAGTGCAGGGACGTTTCAAGAGGGATGGCAGCGCTTCGGCGGAGCCGGAGCCGCAGGGCGGGACTGGCCCCAAGGCCGTCAGCTCCTCGCCCCAGCACGCCCAGAACCCGGGCCAGACCCAGTCCGGCGACAACGGGGAGCGCGCCGGTCAGGCCGGGGACTCCGCCGCGCCCGGCAAGCAGCCGCCCGCGAAGCCGGCCAAGGGCTCGACCGGCCCCGGCCCGCGAATAGCCCTGCGCAACTGGCGGATCTCCACCCGCCTGGTCTCGCTGCTGGCGCTTCCGGTGGTCGCGGCGACCTCGCTGGGCGCGTTGCGCATCAACCAGTCGATGGACGACATCCAGCAGCTCGAGAACATGAAGCTGCTGACCGAGATGACCAAGCAGGCCACCGAGCTGGCCGCCGCGCTCCAGGAGGAGCGGGACCAGTCCGCCGGTCCCCTGGCCCACGGCTCGAAGTCGAGCGCGATCGCCGTCAAGGGCGACCGCGAGCAGACCGACCGGGCGCTGAAGAACTTCCTCGACAAGTCGGAGCAGATCGACGCGGCGAGCAAGGACGGCAAGCTGGTCGGCGTCCGCGACAGCCTCGTCGGCATCGCCAGCGACCTGAACGACCTGACCAAGATCCGCAGCACGGCGTACACGGCGAAGGACAACTCGACCCAGACGGTCGAGTCCTACCACCGCCTGATCACCCACCTGCTCGACCTCTCGCAGGACATGGCGGAGGCGACCAGCAACCCCGACATGATCCAGCGCACGCGCGCCCTGTCGGCGTTCTCCTCGGCCAAGGAGTACGCGTCCATCCAGCGCGCCGTCCTCGCCGCGGCACTTCCCGCGAACAACACGGCCAAGGGCAAGCTCGCCGAGAACGACCGGCTCTACGCCCAGTCCGCGCTCCAGAGTCAGACCTCCGAGATCCGCAGCTTCACCAGCATCTACGGCGACGGCGCCGAGGACCTCCTCAAGCCGATCACCGAGGGCAACCCGGTCATCGAGGCGTCCGACCAGTACGCGGGCCGCGCCCTCGGCAAGGAACACGGCCTGGAGAGCCTGAAGTCCCGGTCCTACCAGGACTGGCTGGACGACAGCTCCACCAAGATCCAGCAGATGAAGAACATCGAGCTGAAGCTGCTGGAGGACATGGAGCAGCAGGCCCGTGAGCTGCGCAACGAGTCCGAGCAAGAGGCCATCATCTCCGGTGTCCTCATCCTGCTCGTGCTCGGCGTCTCGCTGGTCGGCGCCTTCGTGGTGGCCCGCTCCATGATCCGGTCGCTGCGCCGCCTGGAGGACACCGCGACCAAGGTCGCCCAGGACCGGCTGCCCGAGCTGGTCAAGCAGCTCTCCGAGACCGACCCGCAGGACGTCGACACCTCGGTGGAGTCGGTCGGCGTGCACTCCCGGGACGAGATCGGCCGCGTGGCCGCGGCCTTCGACGACGTGCACCGCGAGGCGGTCCGCCTCGCCGCCGAGCAGGCCCTGCTGCGGGGCAACGTCAACGCGATGTTCACCAACCTCTCGCGCCGCTCCCAGGGCCTCATCCAGCGCCAGCTCTCGCTCATCTCCGAACTGGAGTCCCGCGAGGCCGACCCGGACCAGCTGTCCTCGCTGTTCAAGCTCGACCACCTCGCCACGCGCATGCGCCGTAACGGTGAGAACCTCCTCGTCCTCGCCGGTGAGGAGCCCGGCCGCCGGTGGACCCGCCCGGTCCCGCTGGTCGACGTGCTCCGTGCCGCCGCCTCCGAGGTGGAGCAGTACGAGCGCATCGAGCTGGCCTCCGTGCCGACCACCGAGGTCGCCGGCCGCGTGGTCAACGACCTCGTGCACCTGCTCGCCGAGCTGCTGGAGAACGCGACCTCGTTCTCCTCGCCGCAGACCAAGGTCAAGGTCACCGGTCACGCGCTGCCCGACGGCCGCGTGCTGATCGAGATCCACGACACCGGCATCGGACTCTCGCCGGAGGACCTGGCCGCGATCAACGAGCGGCTCGCCTCGCCGCCCACCGTGGACGTCTCCGTCTCCCGCCGCATGGGTCTGTTCGTGGTCGGCCGCCTCTCGCAGCGCCACGGCATCCGGATCCAGCTGCGTCCGTCCGACTCCGGCGGTACGACCGCGCTGGTCATGCTGCCCGTCGACGTCGCCCAGGGCGGCCGCAAGCCGCAGCCCAAGCCCGGCCAGCCCGGCGCGGGCAACGGCGGTCCGGTCGCCGCGCAGGCGTCCGCCGGTGTCGCCGCGGCCCGCCGTGGCGGCCAGGGCGGCGGTGCCCTCGGGGGCGGCGGTGCCTTCGGCGGCGGTGGCGGTGCCCTCGGCGCAGGTGCGCCGGGCGGCCGGCTCGGTGCCGGTCAGGGACCGCGGGCCGCACTGCCCGGACGCGACGCGGGCGGCCGCCCGGGTGCTCCGGGTGGACCGCGCGGGCCCCAGTCCCCGGCGGGTCCGGGCCAGCAGAACCGCCCGGCCCCGGCCGGTGCGGGCGCCGGTGCCGGTCAGGCGCCCGGTGCTCCGCAGGGCCTCCAGGCCGCGGGCATGAACGCGCCGCAGGGCAACGCGCCGGCGAACAACGCCGCGCCGGGCCAGGACATGTTCGGCGGCACCCGCACTCCCACCGCGCCCCCGCAGCGGGGCAAGCGCGGCGGCAACGGCGACGCCGAGCAGGGCCGCCGTCCGCAGCTGCCGCCGCGCGGCGGTCCGCGGGCCGAGCTGCCCGGCGGCAACCCGCAGCCCCGCGTGCCCAGCTGGAGCGACGAGAACGCGCAGCCGCCCGTGCCGCGCGCCTCGCTGGACGCCCCGCGCGGCCACGACGAGCCGGACAGCTCCCGTACCGACCGGACGCCGCGCCTCGACGAGCGGCAGGGTCCCGGCGCGACCGCGGAGATGCCGGCAGTGCCCCCCTTCGGCGAGCCCCAGTCGCCCGCCGCCACGGCCGAGTTCGCCCGCCCCGACTTCGACGCCCCGGCGCCGCGACGGGACGAGCCGCAGGACACGGGCCAGTTCGCCCAGCCCGGCCGGAACCAGTACGACGGTCGCGACGCGTACCAGGACCAGTTCGGGCAGGACCAGTTCGGGCAGGGCCAGTACGGCCAGGGTCAGTACGGCCAGGACGCCCCGCACAACGACCAGTTCGCGCGGCCCGAGCCGGCCGCCCCGCAGCAGGGCGGCGGAGCCTTCGTCCGCTCGGACGTCTTCGGCGGGCAGCCCGCCCCGGGCAACCAGGCCCCGGCGGAGCCGTTCGCCGGCGCCCAGGGCTACGACAACGGCTCGACCGGACAGCACGACCTGCCGGGCCGTCAGAACCCGGCGGCCACCGGGCAGTTCGAGCGGCCCCAGGTGGGCGGCACGCAGCGCGGGAACGACTTCGGCGCCCCGCGTCCGCCGGCCCCGCAGCGACCGGCGCAGCCGGAGCCCACGAGCCAGAACGGCAACGGGACTCCCCCGCAGCGGCCCGGAGACGGCTGGGCCCTGCCCCCGGCCTCCGGTCCCGGTGACGGACGTACGCCGCTGTACGACACGCTGGAGACCAACTGGTTCCACGGGGACCGCGAGGCGAGGGCGCCGCAGGCCGCCCCGGCCGCGTCCCCGGAGCCGCAGGCCGCCCAACCCCAGACCCCGGCGGCCCCCCAGCGGCCCGCCACCTCGGCCTGGCGCAGCTCGCCGAACGACGACCTCGTCCGGCAGGCGGAGCGCGTGCGGCAGCCGGCCGCGGGCGGAGTCACCACCTCCGGCCTTCCGCGCCGGGTCCCCCGGGCCAACCTCGTCCCGGGCACGGCTCAGCAGCAGTCGCACCAGAGCGGTCCTGCGGTGTCGCGTGCGCCCGACGACGTGCGCGGCCGGCTGACCAATCTCCGTCGGGGAATCGCACAGGGCCGTCAGGCCGGTACCAACCAGACCGGCAGCTACCCGCGGCCCACTCACCAGCAGGAGCGTTAGTTGAGCCCGATGAGCCAGGCGGCACAGAACCTCAACTGGTTGATCACGAATTTCGTGGACAACACCCCAGGGGTGTCCCACACCGTCGTCGTGTCCGCCGACGGACTTCTCCTGGCGATGTCGGAGGGCTTCCCTCGCGACCGCGCCGACCAGCTCGCGGCCGTCGCCTCGGGACTGACCTCGCTGACCGCCGGGGCGTCCCGGATCTTCGAGGGCGGCAATGTGGCGCAGACGGTCGTGGAGATGGAGCGGGGATTCCTCTTCCTCATGTCCGTCTCGGACGGCTCGTCCCTGGCCGTCCTCGCGCACCCGGAGTGCGACATCGGCCTCGTCGGCTACGAGATGGCGCTCCTGGTCGACCGTGCGGGCGCGGTCCTCACACCCGACCTGCGCGCCGAACTACAAGGAAGTCTGCTCCACTGATCGGCCCCGGCACCACCCGTGTTACCAAATCACCGTCCGGCCGCCACAATCCCCCCACCGGCCTCGTCAGACGGCTTGACTGACCGACTTGCTGTCCCGCCCGGAGGATTCATGACCCCGCCCACCGCCTCTCATGATCCGTACGCGGAGCCGTACGAGGACGAGGGCGACCAGCCGCTGGTCCGTCCCTACGCGATGACCGGTGGCCGGACCAGGCCGCGCTACCAGCTCGCCATCGAGGCGCTGATCAGTACGACGGCCGACCCGGCAGCGCTCATGGGGCTGCTCCCCGAGCACCAGCGCATCTGCCACTTGTGCCGCGAGGTGAAATCGGTGGCCGAGGTGTCGGCCCTGCTGGCGATGCCGCTCGGTGTGGCGCGGATCCTGGTCGCGGACCTCGCGGAGGCCGGGATGGTCGCGATCCACCAGCCTGGCGGAGACGAGAACAACGGCGGTGCGCCGGACGTGACACTGCTCGAAAGGGTGCTCAGTGGACTTCGAAAGCTCTGACGGAGGGCGGGCGACCACCTCCGCGAAGATCGTGGTGGCCGGCGGCTTCGGCGTCGGCAAGACCACGTTCGTGGGCGCCGTCTCCGAGATCAACCCCCTGCGCACCGAGGCCGTGATGACCTCGGCCAGCGCCGGGATCGACGACCTCACGCACGCCGGGGACAAGACGACCACGACGGTCGCCATGGACTTCGGCCGCATCACGCTGGACCAGGACCTGATCCTTTACCTGTTCGGCACGCCGGGCCAGGACCGGTTCTGGTTCATGTGGGACGACCTGGTGCGCGGCGCCATCGGCGCGGTCGTGCTGTGCGACACCCGCCGGCTGGCCGACTGCTTCCCGGCCGTCGACTACTTCGAGAACAGCGGTCTGCCGTTCGTCGTCGCGCTCAACGGCTTCGACGGTCAGCAGCCCTACTCCCCGGACGAGGTGCGCGAGGCGCTTCAGATCGGACCGGACACCCCGATCATCACGACCGACGCCCGGCACCGCGCCGACGCGAAGTCGGCACTGATCACGCTGGTCGAGCACGCGCTGATGGCCCGCCTGCGGTAGATCCGCCGATCGCCGCAGCCAAGTCGGCAGGGGTCTACGGCACTTGTCGTAGACGGTTCGGAGCCGGCTGTGTCCTTTGACACGGTCGGCTCCGCTGTTCATAACGTTTCGGCAGAGGAATCGGGTGGTACCGACACGCGACGCGGTCAGGTGGTCTCGCTGCGCGCACGAACGCCCCGTCTTTTGACGGGCCTCGCTCTTTATGACCGTTTTACGTGGGGCTTACATCACGTGTAACCCCCGCGTTCCACTGTTTGGAAGAGCGCTGGTCGCCGTGCTGGAATGCCAGAACTGCCCAATGGTCAAAGACGTACTCAGCAGTAGCGCGTACTCGATGACGGACGGGTTCTGAGACACAGCGGCACGACACAGGTGCCGACCGCCGAGAGGTTGTTGGTCGAGTGAGGCGAAGCAAGAGCAGTCCCGAGCCATCGGCCCGGGGCAACTTCACCCCGCCGCCGCGCACAGCGGCGCCCGCCCCCGCCCCCGCTGCGGAACCCAAGGCCGAGCCCGCGCCGAGCGGTGGCCGTTTCACACCGCGGAACTGGCGGGTGACCACCCGGCTGAACGCGATCCTGCTCATACCCGTGCTGGTCGGCCTCGTCATGGGCGGCTTCCAGGTGAAGAGCTCGATCGACACGTGGCAGGACGCGGAGGACGCCGAGAGCACCGCGCGTCTGGTGCGCGCCTCCCTCGGCTACGCCAACGCCCTCTACAACGAGCGCGACCTCACCGCCGCCCCGCTGCTCCAGGGAAAGGGTGAGAAGGACGCCACCGTCGTCAAGGCCCGCGAGGCCACCGACGAAGCGGCCGACGCCTTCGACGCGGCGGCCCAGGACATGCCCTCCAAGGCGGGGCTCGAGCGCCGGCTGAAGGTGTTCCGCGAGCAGGAGCCCAAGCTCCAGACGCTGCGTGCGGCCGCGTACACCTCCAAGCTCAAGGGCGTGGAGACCGAGGAGGGCTACACCGGTGTCGCCCACCCCCTGATGGAGTTCGCCAACGAACTCGGTCTGGGCACCGGCAACATCACCTCCTACGGTCGTACCGTCTACGCGATCTCGCTGACCAAGGCGGCGCTCTCCCTGGAGCGCTCCATCGGCATGCACATGCTGGTCAAGCCCGGTCCGGAGCCCGGCCACCTCGCCAGCCAGCGCGTCGCGCTCTCCTCGTACGCCTACCTCGAGCGCATCGCGATCGAGGAGTACATCGGCGGCGGCACCGAGGCGGACGCGCAGAAGCTCGAGGACGCCGAGGCCAAGCTCAAGGAGGACGGCGCGGCCATGGCCAAGGAGGCCAAGGCCAAGGACCCGGACTACGTACCGCCGCCGTCCAACCCGACGACGATGATCTCGGAACTGGCCGGGCTGGAGTCCACCGACACCAGCGCGCGGGCCGACCTGGCCCAGCAGGGCATCACGCCGGAAAACTGGTGGGCGGTCAACACCCTCAAGTTCGACGCGTACCAGAAGATCGAGTCCGACCTCGCGGACAAGGCGGTGTCCGAGGCGTCCACGATCGCCGACGACGCCGAGCGCGACGCCTACATCACGGGTGCCGCGGTCGTGATCGCGCTGCTCGCCGCGTTCGTCCTGGCCGGCATGGTGGCCCGCGGCATGAGCCGCTCCATGCGCCAGCTGCGCAACGCCGCCTTCGGCATCGCCGAGCAGCGCCTGCCGATGCTGGTCGACCAGCTCTCCCGCACCGACCCCGGCCGGGTCGACACCCGGGTCCAGCCGATCCCGATCACCTCGACCGACGAGATCGGCGAGGTCGCCCGCGCCTTCGACCAGGTGCACCGCGAGGCGGTCCGGCTCGCCGCCGAGCAGGCGCTGCTGCGGGGCAACATCAACGCGATCTTCACCAACCTGTCGCGCCGCAACCAGTCGCTGATCGAGGGCCAGCTGAGCCTGATCACCGACCTGGAGAACAACGAGGCCGACCCGGACCAGCTGGAGAACCTCTTCCGCCTGGACCACCTGGCCACCCGTATGCGCCGCAACGGCGAGAACCTCCTGGTCCTCGCCGGCGAGGAGCCCGGCCGCCGCTGGGACCAGCCGGTGCCGCTGGTCGACGTGCTGCGCGCCGCCTCCTCCGAGGTGGAGCAGTACGAGCGCATCGAGCTGTCCGGCGTGCCGGAGGCCGAGATCCACGGCCGTGCCGTGACCGACCTCGTGCACCTGCTCGCCGAGCTGCTCGAGAACGCCACCACGTTCTCCTCGCCGCAGACCAAGGTCCGCGTCACCGCGACCCGGCTGCCCGACGGCCGTGTGATGGTCGAGATCCACGACAAGGGCATCGGCCTGACCGCCGAGGACTTCGCGGACATCAACCACAAGCTGGCCAACCCGCCGACCGTGGACGCCGCGATCTCGCAGCGCATGGGCCTGTTCGTGGTCGGCCGGCTGTCCGACCGGCACGGCATCCGCGTCCAGCTGCGCCCTTCCGGCGAGCAGGCGGGCACCACCTCGCTGGTCATGCTCCCGGACGCCATCACCCACGGTGGCGGCGGCGAGCAGCAGCAGCAGCAGCGCGACGAGTTCACCGTGTCGCAGATCATCCCGGAGCAGAACTTCCAGGGCGAGAACTTCGGCCAGGTGGGCCAGGTCGGCCAGCCCATGCGTACCGCCGCCGAGCTGGGCTTCGACGACAGCCGGTACGCCGAGGTCCCCGACGACATCCGCGAGCTCGACCCTGTCGGCCGCTCGCTGATGCGCGAGGAGCGCCGCGCGGCGCTGGAGTCGCAGTCGCACCCGGAACTGCCGGGTCCGGCGGACGAGACCGGCGAGGCGAACGACGGGGCCACCGGCTTCCAGGACCGGTTCACCGGGCAGCAGCCGGGCTACGACCAGCCTCTCGACGGGTACCAGCAGCAGCCGGACGGCACGTACCAGGAGTCGCCGAACGGCACCTACCAGGAGCCGGCGAACGGCGGGTACGACCAGCAGTCGGCGTACACCGGCCAGCAGCAGGCCTACCAGGAACCGCAGCAGGCGTCGTACGACGAGCAGTACTACGCGCCCAACGGCGGCCTGCCGGAGAACGGGAACTACTCCCCCTTCGAACAGCGGCGCCACCAGGACGACTGGCCGCAGCAGGACGGATACCAGAACGGATATCCGGACCAGTACCCCGCGAGTGCCCCCCAGGCGCAATCCGCCCAGGCCGCTGACGTGAACGAGGCGGACCGCGTAGGCTTCGACCGTCCGGGGCCGGCCCCCTCCGCCGCCCACGAGCTCACCGACGCCGGTCTTCCCCGCCGCGGATCCACCGCGAGCGGCGCGGGCGATGCGGGGCACGTGGGCCGGGAGACGCCGGCCGCCGCGCCGGGGGCGGGCGGCGAGGACACCTGGCGGTCGGCCAACGACGACCGCTGGCAGCAGGCTTCGGCGCTGCGCAAACCCAAGGCGGGCGGGGTGACCTCCTCGGGGCTGCCGCGCCGGGTGCCCAAGGCCAACCTGGTCGAGGGCGCGGCCGAGACCACCCCCCAGGGAGGCCCCCAGGTCTCCCGCGCCCCGGAGGATGTCCGGGGCAGGCTGAGCAACCTGCGGCGCGGCGTCGAGCGAGGCCGCAGCGCAGGCAGTGAAACGAACGGCCAGGACACAAGGAACGAACACCGTGGTCCTGACAGCACCTACAACCAGGAGCGTTAGTGTGAGCCCGATGAGCCAGGCGGCGCAGAACCTGAACTGGTTGATCACCAACTTCGTGGACAACACCCCGGGGGTGTCCCACACGGTGGTGGTCTCCGCCGACGGACTCCTTCTGGCGATGTCCGAAGGGTTCCCCCGCGACCGAGCCGATCAGCTCGCGGCCGTCGCCTCCGGCCTGACCTCGCTGACCGCGGGCGCCTCGCGCATCTTCGAGGGCGGCAGCGTGAACCAGACGGTTGTGGAGATGGAGCGGGGATTCCTCTTCCTCATGTCCATCTCCGACGGCTCGTCCCTCGCCGTTCTTGCACACCCCGAGGCGGACATCGGTCTCATTGGGTACGAGATGGCCCTTCTGGTGGACCGTGCGGGCACGGTTCTGACCCCCGATCTGCGGGCGGAGCTCCAAGGGAGCCTTCTCAACTAAAGGACAGACGGTGCGTTTTGGCGTCCCGTGGCCGTAAAGTTTCGGGACGCGGCTCCACAGCGATGGGTGCCAGGCACAGTCGGAGGAGGAAAAAGTGGCAACACCCCCAGGCGGTCCGTCATCGGGCAACTGGTCGTACGGCCCTGGTCAGGGCCAGAACGACGGCTCGGCGAACGGGTACGGCTACCCCTCCGTGCCGAACCACCGGCAGCCGTACGCGCCGCAGGGCCCCGGCCCTTCGCCGTACGACCAGCCGCAGGCTCCGCGCATCCAGCCCGTGCAGCCGCAGCGCCGCACCCCTGAGCCGGCGCCCGCCGGGGCGTCGAACAACCCCCTGGTGCGCCCGTACGCCATGACGGGCGGCCGCACCAGGCCCCGGTACCAGCTCGCCATCGAGGCGCTGGTGCACACCACCGCGCAGCCGCACCAGATGCAGGGCCAGCTGCCCGAGCATCAGCGGATCTGCAACCTCTGCCGGGAGATCAAGTCGGTGGCCGAGGTCTCGGCCCTCCTGACGATCCCTCTCGGCGTGGCCAGGATCCTCGTCGCCGACTTGGCGGAGGCGGGACTGGTCGCCATCCATCAGCCCGGCGGCGACGAGAGCGCCGGCGGCCAGCCAGACGTGACACTGCTCGAAAGGGTGCTCAGTGGACTTCGCAAGCTCTAGCGGCGGTCCTTCCCGCTCCACCACTTCCGCGAAGATCGTGGTGGCGGGCGGCTTCGGCGTGGGCAAGACCACGTTCGTCGGCGCTGTCTCGGAGATCAATCCGCTGCGCACCGAGGCCGTGATGACATCCGCTTCGGCGGGCATCGACGACCTCACCCACACGGGGGACAAGACGACCACGACGGTCGCCATGGACTTCGGCCGCATCACGCTCGACCAGGATCTGATCCTGTACCTGTTCGGCACGCCGGGCCAGGACCGGTTCTGGTTCATGTGGGACGACCTGGTGCGCGGCGCCATCGGCGCGATCGTCCTGGTCGACACGAGGCGTCTGGCCGACTGCTTCCCGGCGGTCGACTACTTCGAGAACAGCGGTCTGCCGTTCGTGATCGCGCTCAACGGCTTCGACGGTCAGCAGCCGTACCAGCCGGACGAGGTCCGCGAGGCCCTCCAGATCGGCCCGGACACGCCGATCATCACGACGGACGCGCGGCATCGGGCCGACGCGAAGTCGGCACTCATCACTCTCGTGGAGCACGCACTGATGGCGCGGTTGCGCTGACGCGCCGAGCCTGCGGGCAGTCGTGCCGCGCCCCCGCCAGCCTGCGGGCAGTCGTGCCGCTGGGGTGGCACGGGTGGGCGCAGGCGGCACCCCGTCAGCGCCGGGTTGCGCGACGCCCCCTGCGGCCACTGGGCTGCCGGGGGCGGTTTCGTTGCCGAGTGCGGGCAGTACGTGGCTGGTCGCGCAGTTCCCCGCGCCCCTAAACGAGCGAGGCCCCTCCTGGCGGAGGGGCCTCGCTCGTTTCTCGGGTCAGCGCCAGCTGTGCGGCGCCCTGAAGCCCGGCTCGCGTTCCAGGCGGCGCCAGCCCGCGCGGGCTCGGCCGCCGCCGTGGGCCGGGGCGATCTCGGCGGGGCGGGCGGCGGCACGGGCGAGGAGGAGCGCCGTGATGGCGGCGACCTCCTCGGGCTCGGCGTGGCCCTTCTCGACGCGGATGTCAGGAGTGGACATGGACGTGGCTCCTCGGGTCACTGCGGCGGGTTGCCGTGCTTGCGGGAGGGCAGGTCGGCGTGCTTGGAGTGGAGCATCGCCAGGGACTTGATCAGCACCTCGCGGGTCTCCGCGGGGTCGATGACGTCGTCGACCAGGCCGCGTTCGGCCGCGTAGTACGGGTGCATCAGCTCGGACTTGTACTCCTTGACCATGCGCGCCCGCATGGCCTCGGGGTCCTCGGCCTCCGCGATCTGCCGGCGGAAGATGACGTTGGCGGCACCCTCGGCGCCCATCACCGCGATCTCGTTGGTCGGCCAGGCGTAGGTGAGGTCGGCGCCGATGGACTGGCTGTCCATGACGATGTAAGCACCCCCGTACGCCTTGCGCAGGATGAGCGAGATCCGGGGCACGGTCGCGTTGCAGTACGCGTAGAGGAGCTTGGCGCCGTGGCGGATGATGCCGCCGTGCTCCTGGTCGACGCCGGGCAGGAAGCCGGGTACGTCCAGAAGGGTGATGATCGGGATGTTGAAGGCGTCGCACATCTGCACGAAGCGTGCGGCCTTCTCCGACGCTTCGATGTCCAGGACGCCGGCCAGGGCCTGCGGCTGGTTGGCGACGATGCCGACGACCTGGCCGTCGAGGCGGGCCAGGGCGCAGATGATGTTGCGGGCCCAGCGCTCGTGGACCTCGAGGTACTCGCCGTCGTCGACGAGCTCCTCGATGACCTTGGTCATGTCGTACGGCCGGTTGCCGTCCGCCGGGACGAGATCGAGCAGCATGTCCGAACGGCGGTCCGCGGGGTCCGAGGACTCGGCGCGGGGCGGGTTCTCCCGGTTGTTCTGCGGGAGGAGGGAGAGGAGGTAACGGACCTCGGCGAGGCAGGTCTCCTCGTCGTCGTAGGCGAAGTGGCTGACGCCGGAGGTCTCGGCGTGGACGTCGGCGCCGCCCAGGCCGTTCTGGGTGATCTCCTCGCCGGTGACGGCCTTGACGACGTCCGGTCCGGTGATGAACATCTGCGAGGTGTCGCGGACCATGAAGACGAAGTCGGTCAGGGCGGGGCTGTAGGCCGCGCCGCCCGCGCACGGGCCGAGCATCACGCTGATCTGCGGGATGACCCCGGACGCCCTCGTGTTGCGCTGGAAGATGCCGCCGTACCCGGCGAGCGCGCTGACGCCCTCCTGGATGCGGGCGCCGGCGCCGTCGTTCAGCGAGACCAGCGGGGCACCGGCCGCGATGGCCATGTCCATGATCTTGTGGATCTTCGTCGCGTGCGCCTCGCCCAGCGCACCGCCGAAGATCCGGAAGTCGTGCGCGTAGACGAAGACCGTACGGCCCTCGACGGTGCCCCAGCCGGTGATCACACCGTCGGTGTACGGCTTCTTCGCCTCCAGACCGAACCCGGTCGCCCGGTGCCGCCGCAACTGCTCGACCTCACGGAAGGAGTCGGGGTCCAGAAGCAGCTCGATGCGCTCACGTGCCGTCAGCTTGCCCTTGGCGTGCTGCGCCGCCGTCGCCTTCTCGCTCGGCCCGGCCAGCGCCTGCGCACGAATCCCGTGCAACTCGGCCACTCGCCCGCGCGCGTCCGTCGGCTCACCCGGCGCCTCATCCAAAACGGTCATGTAGCGACTCTACGAAGCAGACCAAGGAATGCGAGCCGTCGACTCCGTACAGTCTCCGGCCCGTTTTCCTGGTAGCACTGAACAGAACCCCCACCCCGTGCAGCCCTTTCGACTGCTCAGGGGGCCTCAGGCTTGTAGGGGTCACACAAAGCCGTCAGCTGAGAGTCACCTCACATTCATGGGTGGTACATACCACCCCTGGAGTGACGCGGAGGTGCAGTCGGCGGCCCGTCGCGAGGATCTCGACCGTCTCGTCGGCCCGCGGCACCGCGCTCACCGGGTGGTCCCAGACGATCTCCAGGGGCTGTCCGGTGCGCGGCGGTTCGCTCACGCAGAGCGTAGCCGAGCGCCCCCTGCGGCGGACCAGCACACTCGCCCCGGATGTCGCGGTGAGCGGGCCCGCCGTGCCGGCCTGCCAGAAGTTGGCGGCCGTGACGCCGAGGGAGGGGACGGCCAGTGCCTGGCGCCGGCCGTCGTTGGCGAGGATCTCCAGCCAGCGGCGGTCGGCGGCCCGGCGGGCCACGGTGTCCCGCGAGGCGCCCGGCAGGACGGCGTAGACGTAGTCGGCGTCGGCCGGGTCCGTGCCGTGGTCGAGCCAGAGGGTCTGCCAGCGCCGGGTGCGGCGCTCGGTCGTGCTGGTGGTGTTGATGTCGGACCAGGCGCCGGTGCGGTCCTCGCGCAGGGTCCGCAGGCTGCCCCCGGGCACGATCCAGCCGCCGTGGCCCTCCAGATGGGCCCAGTCCCGGCCGCGTACGAGGGCCTGGGTGCCGCCCTCGCCCAGGTTGCGGTTGTCGACGACCGTCTCGACGGGGACGCCGTCGGCGCATGTGATGCCGGCCCCCAGGCAGACCACGGCGTCGTCGAGGAAGAACCAGGACTTGCGGGCCTCGAGGGTCGAGCCGAGCCCCTTGAGGTGCTGCCCCACGGCCGCGTACGCGCCGTCGGTCGTGCCGCCGACCCACCGCGCGTCGGGTTTGGGTTCGCCCCATTCGCCGCCCGCCCGGTCGGGCAGGCGGCGGGTGGAGACGGTGGTGCCGGGCAGCCGGTACCAGTCGACGGTGGGCCAGAACCAGTCTGTGTACTGATCGGACCGACCGGACCGACCGGACCTGGTGCCCTTCCCCCACCAG
Organism: Streptomyces coelicoflavus; assembly: GCF_045041415.1. Classification (NCBI taxonomy): domain Bacteria; kingdom Bacillati; phylum Actinomycetota; class Actinomycetes; order Kitasatosporales; family Streptomycetaceae; genus Streptomyces; species Streptomyces coelicoflavus. The sequence goes on from NZ_CP108218.1 coordinate 2,424,119, forward strand.
GTGAGCATTCCCGCGCCGGTGTGCCAGCCGCGCGGGTTCTCGCCGTTGCCGCACTCGTAGTGGGCGATGCGGTCACTGGCCATGGCGAGGCCCGCGGTGAAGGCGGGGCGGCGGTGGACGGCGCGGTCCATCGCGGCGAAGAGGTGGTGGCCGGTGGGTTCGGGGGCGGTCTCGCCCGGGGCGTCGGCGATCGCGTGCAGCCGGGCCAGGTCGGCGACGGGGAACTCCGGCGCCGTGAGGACCGGGGTGACGGTGTCCCGTTCGATCCAGCCCTTGATCCGGGCGTACCAACGCTCCCGCTCGGCGTCGCTCGCGCCGCCCGCGAGGACCGCCATGGCGGCGACGAGTTGCCGGCCGTGGAAGTGGTCGCCGCGCATGACGTGCAGGTCGTCGCTCTTGAGGTAACCCCGGCTGATGGCCCGGCCGTTGACGATGTCCATCACCAGGCCGTCGTGGATCAGGGGTGCGTAGGCGTGCTCGACGCTGTCGAGGACGATCTGCCGGGCCGGGTCCGTCACCGCCCACTCGGAGCCGGCGAGCAGGGTGAACAGCCGGCCCAGTCCGTCCAGCATGACCTGGCCGTACGTCCCCGAGTAGGCGACCCAGGTGTGCTGGACGAAGGAGCCGTCGGCGTAGAGCCCGTCGCCCTCGGCGACGTACGGGAAGACCGGCGAGAGGGCGTCGCGGGCCAGGGCGATCTTGTCGGGGGTCCGGCCCAGGATGCCGCGCAGGGCGACGGAGCGGCACAGGTCGACGCGGTTGGCGCCGGTGGAGGTGCCGGAGTAGTCGCCGAGCATCGCGTCGGGGACGAAGTGGTCGACGGCGGCACACGCGGCGGCGACGCGGTCGGTGCCGAGGTGGTCGTGGAGGGCGGCCGTGATGTCCATCAGGAGACGGGGGCTGCCGATCTGCCATTCCCACCAGTTGCCGTAGCGAGTGGTGCCGGGGTGGTAGACGGTGGCCGTGAGGTGGTCGAGGCCGCGCAGGATGCCGGCGAGGAGGGCGGGGTCGCCGGTGGAGCCGGTGCCCTCCTGGACGTACGCCTCGGTCATCGTCCACAGGCGGCCGTAGGCGAAGGTGATGCCGGCGGGCGGGTCGAAGGGGTGGCCGGGCCACAGGGAGGTGGGGGTGGGGGCCATGGTGGCGCGGTGGTCGCGGGCACGCCGGCCGGTCTCGGCGAGACGGGAGGCGTACGGCTCGGCGGCGGGGTCGTAGCCGGTGCCGAGGGCGATGTCGAGCCAGCGCCGGCGGAGGGCGTCGTAGGGGTCGGCCGCCGCCGACGCGGGGCGGGGGACGGCCGTGAGGGCGGCGGCAGCGGCCGCGGCGAGCAGGACCGCGCGGCGGGTGGGAGCGGTGGGGCGCTGTGGGGTCATGCTCATGCCGTCTACCACGCGGGGCGCCGGGAGGGGAACGGCGCCGCGACACGTATGGCGAAGCGGTTGATGACGCCATGGAATAGGTCTAGAGTCGAACTCGTTGGACTGGTTGAACATTCAACATCAAGGCTTCCCTGGAGGATCCCATGACCACGACGCCCGACCTCTCCACGCTGACCGGCGACTACACCGTCGACCCCGCCCACACGACGATCGGCTTCACGGCGCGCCACGCCATGGTCACCAACGTCAAGGGCAAGTTCCTGGACTTCACCGGCACGCTGCACCTGGACGGTGCCGAGCCGTCCCGCTCCACGGCGTCCCTCGACATCACCATGGACAGCATCGACACGGGCTCCCCCGACCGTGACGGCCACCTGAAGAGCTCGGACTTCTTCAACACGGGCGAGCACCCGACGATGACGTTCCGCTCCACCAAGGCGGAGTCCCTGGGCGGCGACGACTACCGCATCACCGGTGACCTGTCGATCCTCGGCACGACCAGGCCGATCAGCATCGACCTGGAGTTCAACGGCGCCGCCAAGGACCCGTTCGGCAACGAGCGCGTCGGCTTCGAGGGCAAGGCGGAGATCAAGCGCTCGGAGTGGGGCCTCACCTGGAACGCGGCCCTGGAGACGGGCGGCGTGCTGGTGTCCGACAAGATCAAGCTGAACTTCGACATCTCGGCGATCCGGCAGGCCTGACGCCCCGTGCCCCTCAGGGGGCGGCGAAGTCCACGTCGGCGGCGGCCCGGACCCGGATACGGCGGCCGGGCCAGCCCATGATCCGGTAGACCGTGTTGCAGTGGGCGATCGAGTGGTCCGCCGGCACGAGGCCGTCGGTCTCCGCCCCGGTCCGCACCGACGTGGTGTGCCCGTCGGCGACGACGACCAGGTCGTAGCCCCGGCTCAGCGCCTGCCGTGCCGTGGTGTCCACGCAGACCTCCGTGGCGAACCCGGTCACGATCACCTCGGTGGCGCCCAGCGCCCTCAGGGTCTCGTCGAGGCCGGTACCCAGGAAGCTGTCCGGGGTCGTCTTGTCGACGACCGGTTCGCCTTCCCGCGGGGCCAGCTCGGGCACGACCCGCCAGCCCTCGGTCCCGGGCACCATGCCCGCGTCCTGCTGCCGCACGGTCACCACGGGCACCCCGGCCGCCCGGGCCCGCTCGCTCAGGCCGGCGATCGCGGCGACCGTCTCGGCGGCCCGGTGAGCCAGGGCGACCGTGGTGTTCTGCATGTCGATCACGAGGAGCGCGGCGGTGGGCGGCATGGGCTCACCGTAGCGCGGTGCCTCGCCCGGGCGCCGCCCGTTTCACGTGTCCAGCAGCTCCCGCACCCGGTCGAGGGCGGCACCGAAGGGGTCGGGGAGGACGCCGACCCCGTGGGAGACCAGCGCCCCCTCGTGCAGCAGCATGAGCGTCCGCGCCAGCCGGTCGGCACCGGCCGCGTCGACGTCGCGGGCCAGGCCGGTGAACAGGTCGAGCATCCACCGCTTCTGCCCGGTGATGACCGGGTACGCCGGATGGTCCGGGTCGCTGATCTCGGCGTGTGCGTTGATCATGCTGCACCCCTTGGCCCCGTACCGCGCCGACCACGCGCGCGACGCCTCGAAGACGGCCACCACCCGGGCGGCGGCCCCCTCCCCCGCCGCCTCCAGCCGCCCCGAGAGCAGCTCCCGCCAGCGCTCGTCCCGTCCGGCCAGGTACTCGACGACGATCTGCTCCTTCGAACCGAAGCGGTCGTACAGCGTCTTCTTGGTCACCCCGGCCTCGGCGGCGATGGTGTCCACCCCGACGGCGTGGATGCCGTGCTCGTAGAACAGCCGCTCGGCGGCCTCCAGCACCCGTCGCGCGCCGGGCGTCATCCGTACGCGGCGCGGTTGCTCATCCGGACCCATGACCTCTGCACCCATGACGGCAAGTATACCGGTCTGTATAGTGGGCACCCATGACGAGTAAACCGATCTGTCTACTCTGATGGGGTCGACGTGAACGTCCTGCTCTCGGCCGCCTTCGTCCTGTGCTGGAGCTCAGGCTTCATCGGCGCCAAGCTCGGTGCCGGGACCGCGGCCGTACCCACCCTCCTGATGTGGCGTTTCCTGCCGCTCGCCGTGGCCCTGGCCGTCGCGGCCGCGGTTTCCCGAGCTGCCTGGCGGGGCCTGACGCTCCGGAGCGCCGGCCGGCAGATCGCCATCGGCGCGCTGTCGCAGAGCGGCTACCTGCTCAGCGTCTACTACGCCATCGAACTCGGTGTCTCCAGCGGCACCACCGCCCTGATCGACGGCGTCCAGCCACTCGTCGCCGGCGCGCTCGCCGGTCCCCTGCTGCGCCAGTACGTCTCGCGCGGGCAGTGGCTCGGACTGTGGCTCGGGCTGTCGGGCGTGGCCACCGTGACGGTCGCCGACGCCGCGGCGGCGGGCGCGGAGGTGGCCTGGTGGGCGTACCTCGTCCCGTTCCTCGGCATGCTGTCGCTGGTGGCGGCGACGTTCCTGGAGGGCCGCACACGGGTGCCGGTCGCGCCCCGCGTCGCCCTGACGATCCACTGTGCGACCAGCGCCGTCCTCTTCTCCGGACTGGCGCTGGCCCTCGGGACGGCGGCACCGCCGGCCGGAGCCCCGTTCTGGCTGGCGACCGCCTGGCTCGTGGTCCTGCCGACCTTCGGCGGCTACGGCCTGTACTGGCTGATCCTGCGACGGTCCGGCATCACGGAGGTCAACACCCTCATGTTCCTCATGGCCCCGGTCACGGCCGTGTGGGGTGCCCTCATGTTCGGTGAGCCCTTCGGCGTCCAGACCGCTCTCGGCCTGGCGATCGGCCTCGCGGCCGTGGTCGTCGTCCGGCGCGGGGGCGGCGCACGGCGCAGTCGGGGGCCCGTGCGGTCCGGCGCGGACGGTCCGGCGGCCGGGAGGCCGGCGGACGGGCGGACGGCTGACAGGTGGACGGCGGACAGGCAGGCGACCGACAGGCAGACGGCAACCGGGCGCTGACACCCGCCGTGCGCGCCTCAGAAGCCGCCGCCGAAGTCCCCTCCGCCCCCGAAGCCGCCGCCCCCGCCGAAGTCGCCGCCGCCGAAGCCGCCCCCGAAGTCGCCGGGATCGAAGTCACCGCCCGAGACGTCGCCGCCCTCGTAGCCGCCGAAGTCTCCGTATCCGGTGCCGTAGCCGGCTCCGTAGGCGGGGCCGGCCATCATGCCGCCCAGCATGGTGCCGACCAGCAGGCCGGGCAGGATGCCGCCGCCGAAGTAGCCGCCCGCCCAGGGGCCGTAGGCCGGGCCCGCGTCCCAGTAGGGGCGGCGGCCGTACTCGGTGTCCACCTCGCGGATCATCGGGTCGCGTCCGTCGGACAGCCGGGCCTGGTCGGCGGCACAGACCGGAACCTGGCGGGTCGAGCCGCCCGGCGGGGTCCAGGTGGCCTCGGCGACGGACGGGCCGTGGCGCGGGTCGAAGAAGCAGGGCGGACGGCGTTCGGGCAGCGGCCTGCCCTCGCGGCGGGCGGCGAGCTGCGCGAGCGAGAAGCGGCCGTCCTCCACCGCCTGGGTGACGGCCCGCACGTCCTCCGGTTTGCGGGCGTCCGCCATGTACGCCTTCGCCTGCTCGTAGGCGTCGAGCGCGCGTTCGTAGTCCGCCCTCATGGCGTCGTCGGCGCCCGGTTCGGCCGGGTGGAAGTCCAGCCGGTCCAGTTCCTCGCCGAACGCCGTGATGTCCTCGTCGACCACCACCCGCAGCCGCTCCAGCGACTCCCGCTGCTCCGCCTCGCGGCGGTGGCGGTTGCGCCGGGACAGCGCGTAGACGCCCGCGCCGCCGATCACCACCACCGCGCCCGCGGTGATCAGGGCACCCGTGGGGGCGGAGCCGCCGCCGGAGTCCCAGGAGGAGGGGGCGGAGCCCCGCACGCTGCGCAGCGCGTCGTCGACGAAGTCGTTCAGCTGGGCCTTGGGATCGCCCGCGCCCTGGACGGCGGTGACCAGGTTGTGCACGCCCTGGCGGCTCAGCACGCTGCTGTCGGCGCGGGCGTCGAAGCGGTCGCCGAGCCGGACGCCGTACAGACCGGTGATGCCGGTCTCGGTGCGCAGGTTCTGGAAGAGGTTCCCGGTCGGGTAGCCGGCCGGGAGCACCGCGACGAAGACGGGCTCGCCCGCGTCCTCGATCTTGTCGGCGAGCGCGTCCGCGTCCGACGTGGACAGCAGGTCGGAGGCGGCCGGGTCCACGTACACGGGGCTCTCGCGCAGGGCCGCGCCGATCTCGGATACGTCGGTCTGCGCCTGGGCGCCGGGCGCGGAGGACGCACCGGCCAACAGCACCACCAGCGCGGCCACGACCGGCGCGACCAGGAGGCGTATGAGGAGTTGCACACGGACGCCACTCATACGTTCGGCGTACCCGAATGCCCCTCAATCAGACATAGCGGATGTTCCTCACTCTGCGGGCGCGACCCCCGCCCGCAGCAGCCCGTACGTGTACGCGTCCTCCAGGGCCTGCCACGAGGCGGCGATGACGTTCTCCGCGACGCCCACCGTGGCCCACTCCCCCGTGCCGTCGGACGTGGAGATGAGGACCCTGGTGGTGGACTGGGTGCCGTGCACGCCCTCCAGGATGCGGACCTTGTAGTCGACCAGGTCGAGCTTGGCCAGCTCGGGGTAGATCTTCTCCAGGGCGACGCGCAGGGACCGGTCCAGGGCGTTGACCGGGCCGTTGCCCTCGGCGGTGGCGACGATGCGCTCGCCCTTGGCCCAGAGCTTGACCGTGGCCTCGTTGGCGTGGCTGCCGTCGGGCCGGTCCTCGGTGATCGCGCGCCAGGACTCGACCTCGAAGTACTTCAGCGGCCTGCGCTCGACCTCGGCGCGCAGCAGCAGCTCGAAGCTCGCGTCGGCGGCCTCGTAGGTGTAGCCCGCCAGCTCGCGCTCCTTGACCCGCTCCACGACCCGGCCGACCAGCTCGCGGTCGCCGCCGAGGTCGATGCCGAGCTCCTTGCCCTTCAGCTCGATGGAGGCGCGGCCGGCCATGTCGGAGACCAGCATCCGCATGGTGTTGCCGACCAGCTCGGGATCGATGTGCTGGTAGAGGTCCGGGTCGACCTTGATCGCGGAGGCGTGCAGGCCGGCCTTGTGGGCGAAGGCGGAGACGCCCACGTAGGGCTGGTGGGTGGAGGGCGTGAGGTTGACGACCTCCGCGATGGCGTGGGAGATGCGGGTCGTCTCGCGCAGCCGGCCCTCGGGCAGCACCTTCTTGCCGTACTTCAGCTCCAGGGCGGCCACGACCGGGAACAGGTTGGCGTTGCCGACCCGCTCGCCGTAGCCGTTGGCCGTGCACTGGACGTGGGTCGCGCCCGCGTCGACGGCGGCGAGGGTGTTGGCGACGGCGCAGCCGGTGTCGTCCTGGGCGTGGATGCCGAGCCGGGCGCCGGTGTCGGCGAGCACCGTGGCGACGACGGCCTGGATCTGCGCGGGGAGCATGCCGCCGTTGGTGTCGCACAGGACGACGACGTCGGCACCGGCCTCGGAGGCGGTGCGTACGACGGACTTCGCGTACTCGGGGTTGGCGCGGTAGCCGTCGAAGAAGTGCTCGCAGTCGACGAAGACCCGGCGGCCCTGCGCCTTGAGGTGGGAGACCGTGTCGGCGACCATCGCCAGGTTCTCGTCCAGCGTGGTGCGCAGAGCCAGTTCGACGTGCCGGTCGTGCGACTTGGCGACCAGGGTGATCACCTCGGCGCCCGACTCCAGCAACGCCCTGACCTGGTGGTCCTCGGCGGCGGTGGCGCCCGCGCGGCGGGTGGAGCCGAAGGCGACCAGCTGGGCGTGCTTGAAGTCGATCTCCTGCCGGGCGCGGGCGAAGAACTCGGTGTCCCGCGGGTTGGCGCCCGGCCAGCCGCCCTCGATGAAGCCCACACCGAAGTCGTCCAGGTGCCGTGCGATGGCCAGCTTGTCCGCGACCGTGAGGTTGATGCCCTCGCGCTGCGCGCCGTCGCGCAGGGTGGTGTCGAAGACGTGGAACGAATCGTCGAGTTCGCTGGTTGCGGTCATGATCTGAAGGCTCCTGTTGGGGATCTCGGTCTACCGGAATGACCGGTTCCACCGTCCGTCTATGATCCCTCGCGCTCTCTTCCCGGCTCGGGTGGGGCCAGGAAAGCGAAAAACCTCTCGCGGGTGCGAGAGGTCTGCGCGCGGGTCGAGGACGACGGTGTCCACCCGTACCTGGTCGTACGTGGTGGTCACTGCGGACCGGCGCGCCTGCTGCCAATAATCATGGCGAACGAGAGCACGGGGGCAGTCTGGCACATTCCGTCCCCCCGTCCACCGCCCGTCTCAGAATGCGAGCGACGGGCGTCCGGATCAGGACCGCGCGAGGAGTCCGTCGGCGAGGAACTCCCGGGCGTGGTCGAGCACCTGCTCCCGGTCCGTGCCCCGCAGGCCGATCGCCACGTGGATGGCGAAGCCGTCCAGGAGGGCCCGCAGCCGGGAGGCGAAGCGGTCGGGGTCGACGGGGCGGAACTCACCGCGGGAGATGCCCTCGGCGAGCAGCGCGACCAGGTCGCGGTGCCAGGCGCCCTCGATGGCGGCCTGCCGGTCGCGGGCCTCCTCGGGGGCGCTCTGCGAGCGGTTCCACACCTCCAGCCACAGCGTCCAGTGCGGGTCGCGGTGGCCGTCGGGGACGTACAGGTCGACGTAGGCGCCGAGGCGTTCGCGGGCGGTGCCGGGCCGGGTGAGCAGCCGGGCGCGCTCGGCGCCCAGGCGGCCCTCGCTCCACTCCAGGGTGCGCAGCAGCAGTTCGTCCTTGGAGCCGAAGTAGTACAGGAGGTGGCCGCTGCTCATGCCGACCTCGCGGCCGAGCGCCGCCATGGTGAGCTTCTCCAGGCCGCGCTCGGCGATCATCTCCATGGCGGCGGCGAGGACGTCCTCGCGGGGCGGGGCCTGCCTGCGCCCACCACCGGCCATGTGCACTCCCGGGTCCTCTAGATCTTCGGCTGCTGCTGCGTGATGCAGTGGATGCCCCCGCCACCCGCGAAGATCGTACGCGCGTCCACCAGGGTCACCGTGCGGCCCGGGTGGAGGCGGCGGAAGATGCCGGCCGCGATCTCGTCGTGGGGGTCGCCGAAGGCGCACAGGACGACGCCGCCGTTGCACACGTAGTGGTTGATGTACGAGTAGTCGACCCAGTCGCCCTCCTCGTTCCTCAGCACCGCCGGGGCGGGAACCTCGACGACCTCCAGGCGGCGGCCCTTGGCGTCGGTTTGGCCGCGCAGGATGTCCAGGTAGAGCTGTGAGCGCTCGTGGTCGGGGTGCCGGGGGTCGCGCTGGCTGTGCACGACGACGGTCCCCGGCCGCGCGAAGGCGGCGACGATGTCGACGTGGCCCTGGGTGCCGTACCTGCCGTAGTCGCCGGCCAGGCCGTGCGGGAGCCAGATCGCCTTGCTGGTGCCGAGCCTGGCGTGGATCTCCGCCTCGACCTGCGCACGGGTCCAGCCGGGGTTGCGGCCGGGGCCGAGCTGGACGGTGTCGGTCAGCAGGACGGTGCCCTCGCCGTCGACGTGGATCGCGCCGCCCTCGTTGACCAGCGGGCTGCTCAGGGCGGGGACACCGGCGAGGTCCGCGACGTGGCGGGCGATCTTGGCGTCGTGCTCCCAGCGGGCCCACTCCTGGCCGCCCCAGCCGTTGAACACCCAGTCCACGGCGGCGAGCCCGCCCTGCCCGTCCGTCACGAAGGTCGGGCCGATGTCCCGCATCCAGGCGTCGTCCAGCTCCCGCTCCACCAGGTCGACGTCCGGACCCAGCAGCTCGCGCGCGGTGTCGCCCTGACCGGGTCCGTGCACCATCGTCACCGGCTCGAAGCGGCGCACCGCGCGGGCCACCGACGCCCAGGCCGCACGGGCCGCGGCCAGTTCCGCGGGGTCGGTGAACGTCGGGTTGGGGCCGGGCCAGGCCATCCAGGTGCGTTCGTGCGGGGCCCACTCGGGCGGCATGCGGAAGGTCATGGAGGTGTCCCAGGTCGGAGAGTGGTCAGAGGAAGTAGAGGCGGTTGAGGGAGACCGACTCGGCGGGTCCGGAGCGCAGCGGGTCGCCGTCGAGGGTGACCAGGCCGGTGCGCTGGTCGACGTCGACAGCGCCGGTACGGGAGTTCAGCCGCAGGTCGGCCGGTCCGATGCCGCGGGTGCCGCGCACCGCGACCCGGCGGCGGCGGGTCGGCAGGGTGTCGCCGCCCTGGTCGAGTGCGGCCTGCGCGACGAACGCCACCGATATCTCGGCGGGCGTGGCACCGTGCGCGCCGAACTGGGGCCCGAGGACCAGGGGTTCGCAGGTGTCGGTGGCCGCGTTCGGGTCGCCGACCACGCCGTACGCCGGGAAGCCCGACTTGAGGACCAGCTGCGGCTTGGCGCCGAAGTGGTCCGGTCGCCAGAGCACGATGTCGGCCAGCTTGCCCACCTCGATCGAGCCGACCTCGTGGGACAGGCCGTGGGCGATGGCGGGGTTGACGGTCAGCTTGGCGATGTAGCGCAGGACGCGCTCGTTGTCGTCGTCCCCGTCGGCGCCGAACTGGGCCTTCATCTTCCCGGCCATGGCGAAGGTGCGGCGGACGGTCTCGCCGGCCCGGCCCATGCCCTGCGCGTCGGAGGAGGTGATGCCGATGGCGCCCAGGTCGTGCAGCACGTCCTCGGCGCCCATGGTCCCGGCGCGGATGCGGTCGCGGGCCATGGCGGCGTCGCCCGGCAGGTCGGTCTTCAGGTCGTGGACGGAGACGATCATGCCGTAGTGCTCGGCGACCGCGTCCCGGCCGAAGGGCAGGGTGGGGTTGGTGGAGGAGCCGATGACGTTGGGGACACCGGCCATCTTCAGCACGTTGGGGACGTGTCCCCCGCCGCAGCCCTCGATGTGGAAGGCGTGGATGGTGCGGCCCTCCAGGACCCGGAGGGTGTCCTCCACGGAGAGGCATTCGTTGAGGCCGTCGCTGTGCAGGGCGACCTGGACGTCGTGCTCCTCGGCGACACGCAGCGCGGTGTCGAGGGCGCGGGTGTGGGCGCCCATGTCCTCGTGCACCTTGAAGCCGCTCGCCCCGCCCTCGGCCAGCGCCTCGATCAGCGGCGCGTCGTGGGAGGACGAACCCCGGCCCAGGAAACCGATGTTGACCGGCCAGGCGTCGAAGGCGCCGAACGCGTGCTTCAGCGCCCAGGGCGAGTTGACCCCGACGCCCCAGACCGGGCCGAACTCCTGCCCGATGACCGTCGTCACGCCGGACGCGAGCGACGCCTCCATGATGCGCGGGGAGAGCAGGTGGACGTGGGTGTCCACAGCTCCCGCGGTGGCGACGAGCCCCTCGCCGGACACGATCGAGGTGCCGGTGCCGACCACGACGTCGACGCCGTCGAGGGTGTCGGGGTTCCCGGCCCGGCCGATGGCGTGGATGCGCCCCTCGCGGATGCCGATGGACACCTTGCGGATGCCCTGCACCGCGTCGATCACCACCACGTTGCTGATCACGACGTCGCAGGTGTCGCGGACGGCGGCGGCCCTGAGGTGCAGTCCGTCACGGGCGGTCTTGCCGAAGCCGGCGAGGAACTCGTCGCCGTGGCGCTGCGCGTCGGACTCGACGCGGATCACCAGCCCCGAGTCGCCGAGGCGCAGCCGGTCCCCGGCGCGGGGGCCGTGGGTGGCGGCGTAGGCGTACGGGTCGATGTCGGTGCTCATCGGTCTGCTCCCAGATATCCGCAGGCGGCGGCCCGGCGCAGGGCCTCTTCCCTGGCTCCCGGCGCGTCCAGCGGGCCGTCGACGAGACCGGCGAAGCCGATGGCCACGCGCGCGCCGCCGATCGGCACGAGTCCGACGTCGACGCGTTCGCCGGGGCCGAAGCGGACCGAGGACCCGGCGGGGACGGCCAGGCGCATGCCGTAGGCCCGCTCGCGGTCGAAGTCCAGGCGCGGGTTGGCCTCGAAGAAGTGGAAGTGGGAGGTCACGGAGACCGGCACGGTCGCGGTGTTGACGACCGGGAGACGCAGCGCGGCCTCGGGTTCGGCGTGTCCGGGCCCCGGCAGCAGGGCGCCGGGGGCCTCGGCGCCGAGCCCGCCGCCCCCGACCGGGTCGGAGACGACCGCGAGGCGGGAGCCGTCGTCGAAGACGGCCTCGACGTGCACCTCGGTGACCACGTCCGCGACGCCCGGCAGGACGTCGTCCGGTCCGAGTACGGACCGGGCACGCTCGACGGCCTCGGCGAGCCGCGCGCCGTCGCGGGCCGCCTCGCACACGGTGTCCGCGATCAGCGCGGTCGCCTCCGGCACGTTCAGCCTGAGCCCGCGGGCCCGGCGGGCGCGGGCCAGCTCGGCCGCCCCGAAGAGCAGCAGCCGGTCACGTTCCGTGGGAGTCAGTCTCACGACGCGACACCTCCTTGCCTTCCCGAGATTAGAGCATCACTCTAAACGTAAACATCACTCTAAACGCGGAATACATGCAACGGAACCGTTGACGAGCAGCCGCGGCAACCGTCACATTGAACGTCGCTCTAAACCTCGGAGCAGCCTCGGACGGCCGTCGAAGGAGACCAGCCATGCCGATAGAACAGCGCGGAGTCGACACCATCCCCGAAGCGGAACGCACCAGCGGGCCCCGGGACCTGGTCTCGATCCTGCTGGGTCCAACCTCTGCCTGGGCGTGATCGTCTTCGGCTGGCTGCCGCCGTCCTTCGGCCTCGGCTGGTGGGCGTCGGTGGGTTCGGTGGTGGCGGGGACGGTCGTCGGCACGGTCTTCACGGCCCCGCTGGCCCTGATCTCCCTGCGCACCGGGACCAACCTGTCCACGTCCTCCGGCGCCCAGTTCGGGGTGCGCGGACGGCTGGTCGGCTCGGTGGTCGGCCTGCTCCTCGCCCTCGGCTACACCGCGCTGACCGTGTGGATCGGCGGGGACGTGATGGCGGGCGTGCTGGGGCGGCTCTTCGACCTGCCGCAGGGCGGTGCGACCTACGCCGTCGTCTACGGCCTGCTCGCCGCCGCGACCGTCGCGGGCGCCGTCTACGGCTACCGGGTGCTGCTCGCGATGTCCAAGGTGCTGGCCTACGGCATGACGGCTCTGCTGGTCATCGGCGTGATCGCCTACGCACCCGACTTCACCACCGCCGCGCTGCCGGAGGCGGGCGGATACCTGCTGGGCGGGTTCTGGCCGACGTGGCTGCTGGCCGCCGTCGCCGCGGGACTGTCCGGGCCGATCGCCTTCATCACGCTGCTCGGCGACTACACCCGCTACATCTCCCCGGCCCGCTTCTCCTCCCGCCGGGTGCTGCACGCGACCTGGCTGGGGCTGACGCTGGGACTGCTGGTCCCGCAGCTCTTCGGCACTTTCACGGCGTACGCCGCCCGCGCCGCACTGGACTACGCGGGTCCGCTGGTCGACGCCGCCCCCACCTGGTACCTGCTCCCGCTGCTGCTGGCCGCCTCGGCCGGCTCGGTCGGCAACGCGGGCCTGATGCTGTACTCGATGGGCCTGGACCTGGACGCGATCCTGCCGCGCGCCTCCCGCGCCCGTGCCACCTGCGCGGTCGCCGTCGTCGCCACGGCCTGCGTGTTCGCCGGGCACTACGCCTGGGAGGCGCAGTCGGCGATGACGTCCTTCGTGCTGCTGCTGACCGCGATCGGCACCCCGTGGGCGGTCATCACGATGATCGGCTCGGTCCGCTGCCGGGGGGTGTACGACGCGGACGCCCTCCAGGTCTTCAACCGCCGGGCGCGGGGCGGGATCTACTGGTACCGCTCCGGCTGGAACGTCCCCGCGACGTTCGCCTGGGCGGTGGGCGCGGTGGTCGGCGTCCTCGCCGTGTCCCTGCCGTCGTACGAGGGCCCGCTGCTGTCCCTCACCGGCGGGGTGGACTGCAGCTTCCTGCTGTCGGGGCTGGTGGGCGGGGCGGTGTACGTGGCGTTGCCGCAGCCCCGGGCCGGCTCGTCGGAGGAGCCCGGGGTCGACACACTCAGCCCGCTTGGGGGTGCCCCCTCTGGGGGAGTTTGAGGACGAGGCCGTTCAGGCCGAAGCGGGGGTCTGGGGGCGGCAGCCCCCAGCGGGCCCGCCCCCACGCCGGGTGCCTCAGACGAGCGTGTGCATCCACCCGTGCACGTCCGCGACGGTCCCCCGCTGGATGTCCAGCAGCGCGTCCCGCAGCCGCTGCGTCACCTCGCCCGTCTCGCCGCCGCTCTGCTGCCACTCGGCGCCGGACCGCTTGACCGTGCCGACGGGGGTGATCACGGCCGCCGTACCGCAGGCGAAGACCTCGGTGAGGGTGCCGTTCTCCGAGTCGCGCTGCCACTGGTCGACGGAGACGCGGCCCTCCTCCGCCTCGTAGCCCAGGTCACGGGCGACGGTGAGCAGGGAGTCGCGGGTGACGCCCTCCAGGATGGAGCCGGTGAGGGTGGGCGTGATGATCTTGTTTCCGTACACGAAGTACAGGTTCATGCCGCCCAGTTCCTCGACCCACTTGCGCTCGATGGCGTCGAGGTAGCAGACCTGGTCGCAGCCCTTGGTCGCCGCTTCCGCCTGCGCGAGCAGCGACGCCGCGTAGTTGCCGCCGGTCTTGGCGTCGCCCATGCCGCCGGGGACGGCGCGGACGCGGTCCTCGGAGACCCAGATGGAGACCGGCTTGACGCCGCCGGGGAAGTAGGCGCCGGCCGGGGAGGCGATGACGAGGAAGAGGTACTCGTTGGCCGGCTTGACGCCCAGGCCGACCTCGGTGGCGATCATGAAGGGGCGCAGGTAGAGGGACTCCTCGCCGCCGTGCGCCGGGACCCACTTCTCGTCCTGCTTCACCAGCGCGTCGCAGGCCTCGATGAAGGTGTCGACCGGAAGCTCGGGCATGCCCAGGCGGCGCGAGGAGGCCTGGAAGCGGGCGCCGTTCTTCTCCGGGCGGAAGGTGGCGACGGAGCCGTCGGGCCGGCGGTAGGCCTTCAGGCCCTCGAAGATCTCCTGCGCGTAGTGCAGGACCATGGTGGCCGGGTCGAGGGAGAGCGGGGCGTACGGCACGAGCTGGCCGTCGTGCCAGCCGCGGCCCTCGGTCCACTTGATCGTCACCATGTGGTCGGTGAAGTGGCGGCCGAACCCGGGGTTGGCCAGAATCGCCGAGCGCTCGGAGTCCGAGAGCGGGTTGGCGGAGGGCTTGAGCTCGATCGTGGGCGTCGTCATGGGTGGCTGTCCTTCACCGGTATGGGTTGTGACGGGCCGCGGTCACGCCCGTACGGCCGGTGGCCGGTGCTAGGACGTCCGAGCATTCCCTCAAGTCGCGGCTTCGCGTTCGATTATCGCGCGCGACCCACGGTGGATGAAACGGGGTGAATGCGGCCCAGGGTTCGATGGTCGCACCTGGCGGACGCAGGAGAAAGCCGCCGGGTGCCTTGTATTGGGACCCGGCGGCTTCGAAACGGATTCGATCGAGTGGCGCGGCGGGCGTCAGCCGGCTACTCGTACGGCGAGCGCGTCGCCGATCTCCGAGGTGGAACGGGCGGGCAGGTCGCCGCGCTCGCCGAGGTCGGCCGAGACCGCCTCCTCGATGCGGGCCGCCTCGGCCTCGTACCCGCGGTGGCGCAGCAGCAGGGCGACGGACAGGACCGTGGCGGTCGGGTCGGCCTTGCCCTGGCCGGCGATGTCGGGCGCGGAGCCGTGCACCGGCTCGAACATCGAGGGGAAGGCGCCGGAGGGATTGATGTTCCCGCTGGCGGCGACGCCGATGCCGCCGGAGACGGCCGCGGCGAGGTCGGTGATGATGTCGCCGAACAGGTTGTCGGTGACGATCACGTCGAAGCGGGCCGGGTCGGTGACCAGGTAGATGGTCGCGGCGTCGACGTGGATGTAGTCGGTGGTGACCTCGGGGAACTCCTCCGCCACCTTGTTGAAGATGTTGGTCCACAGGTGGCCCGCGAAGGTCAGCACGTTGTTCTTGTGGACCAGCGTGAGCTTCTTGCGGGGGCGGGCCTGGGCGCGGGCGAAGGCGTCGCGGACGACGCGCTCGACGCCGTAGGCCGTGTTGACGGAGACCTCGGTGGCGACCTCGTGCTCGGTGCCCTTGCGGATGGTGCCGCCGTTGCCCGTGTACGGACCCTCGGTGCCCTCACGGACGACGACGAAGTCGATCTCGGGCTGGCCGGCGAGCGGGGTGGCGACGCCGGGCAGGAGCTTGCTCGGGCGCAGGTTGACGTGGTGGTCGAAGGCGAAGCGGAGCTTGAGCAGGAAGCCGCGCTCCAGGACGCCGGACGGTACCGAGGGGTCGCCGATCGCGCCGAGCAGGATGGCGTCGTGGCCCTTGAGGGCGTCGAGGTCGGCGTCGGTGAGGGTCTCACCGGTGGCGTGGTAGCGCCGGGCGCCGAAGTCGAACTTCTTGGTCTCCAGCTTCACATCCTGCGGAAGGACGGCGGAGAGGACCTTGAGACCCTCGGCCACGACCTCCTGGCCGATGCCGTCACCGGGAATCACTGCGAGATTGAGGCTGCGAGACATGACGGCACCCTATCGCTCGTCCCACGGGATGACATGCGGCGTCCGCCATGCGGACGCCACGGTCGTCCGCGCCGCTCAGTGGCCGGTGGCGCCGCCGTTGTCCCGGCGGTCGAGGGCGCGCTGGAGGGCGGCCGCGGCGTTCTTGCGGTCGGAGTCGCTGGTACGGGAGAGGTGGCGGACACGGCGGCGGACGGTGGTCTCGGCCATGGGAATCGACTCCTTCGGCACAGCACACGGAGGTGCGGAGAAAGGGGATTGCATGAGGCCGGAAGGGGCGGGGAGCGCGGTGCCGCAGGGGTTGCCTGCTCGGGCACGGTCTCGCAGCCGCCCTTCGCTCGATCGAGCGGGACGTTCGGCTCCTACAAAGTTAAGGGAGCCCGCCGCGTCTGTCTGCACAATTACTCGGACTTCCTACTATCTGAGACGGTGCCTTCGCTCACACCGCCCCGACCTGCCAAAACGCCCGGCGGGCCAGGTCCGTCGACCTGGCCCGCCGGGCGGTTCGCGCGCGGGTGTCAGCCCATGTGCGGGTACGAGTAGTCGGTCGGCGCGACCAGCGTCTCCTTGATGGCGCGGGTCAGCGTCCAGCGCATCAGGTTCTGCGGGGCGCCGGCCTTGTCGTTGGTGCCGGAGGCGCGGCCGCCGCCGAAGGGCTGCTGGCCGACGACGGCACCGGTCGACTTGTCGTTGATGTAGAAGTTGCCGGCCGCGTAGCGCAGCTTCTCCATCGTGTACGCCGCCGCCGCACGGTCGTTGGAGACGACCGAGCCGGTGAGCGCGTAGTCCGAGACCGACTCCATCTGGGTCAGCATCGCGTCGTACGCGCCGTCGGCGCTGTCGTCGTACACGTGCACGGCGAGGAAGGGGCCGAAGTACTCGGTGCGGAAGACCTCGTTCTCCGGGTCGGTGCACTCGACGACGGTCGGACGGACGAAGTAGCCGACCGAGTCGTCGTAGGAGCCGCCCGCGACGATCGTGCAGGTCTCGTCCTCCTTGGCGCGGTCGATGGCGGCCTTGTTCTTGGCGAAGGACCGCTCGTCGATGACGGCGCCGAGGAAGTTCGACAGGTCGGTGACGTCACCCATGGTGAGGTAGTCGACCTCGGCGGCGAACTCCTCCTTGAACCCGTCGTTCCAGATGGACGCCGGGATGTACGCGCGGGAGGTGGCGCTGCACTTCTGGCCCTGGTACTCGAAGGCACCGCGGGTCAGCGCGGTCTTGAGCACCGCGCGGTCCGCGCTCGGGTGGGCGACGAGGAAGTCCTTGCCGCCGGTCTCGCCGACCAGGCGCGGGTAGGTGCGGTACTTCTCGATGTTGTTGCCGACCGTCTTCCACAGGTGCTGGAAGGTCTTGGTCGAGCCGGTGAAGTGGATGCCCGCGAGGTCCCGGTGCTCCAGGGCGACCTCGGAGACCGCGATGCCGTCGCCGGTGACCAGGTTGATGACGCCCTTGGGCAGCCCGGCCTCCTCCAGGAGCTGCATGAGCAGCACGGCGGCGTGGGTCTGCGTCGGGGACGGCTTCCAGACCACCACGTTGCCCATCAGGGCCGGGGCGGTGGGCAGGTTGGCCGCGATCGCGCTGAAGTTGAACGGCGTGATCGCGTAGACGAAGCCCTCCAGCGGGCGGTGGTCCATGCGGTTCCACACGCCCTGGGAGTTGGCCGGGGGCTGCTCGGCCAGGATGTTGCGGGCGTAGTGGACGTTGAAGCGCCAGAAGTCGATCAGCTCGCAGGGGCTGTCGATCTCGGCCTGCTGGGCGGTCTTGGACTGGCCGAGCATGGTGGAGGCGGCGATGGTCTCGCGCCACGGGCCGGACAGCAGCTCGGCGGCGCGCAGGATGATCGCCGCGCGGTCGTCGAAGGACATCGCGCGCCACGCGGGGGCGGCGGCCAGGGCGGCGTCGATCGCGTCCTGGGCGTCCGCTTGCGTGGCGTTGGCGTAGGTGCCCAGGCGGGACTTGTGGTTGTGCGGCTGCACGACGTCGAAGCGCTCACCGCCGCCCATCCGCTTCTCGCCGCCGATGGTGCAGGGAAGGTCGACCGGGTTGTCGGCCAGCTCCTTGAGCCTGGCCTCCAGACGGGCACGCTCGGGCGAACCGGGCGCGTAGCCGTGCACCGGCTCGTTGACGGGGGTGGGGACCTGGGTCACAGCGTCCATGGGTTCCGTAACTCCTTTAACTGAGCGGTCTTGCGAGCGGGTGGGCTCAGCCCTTGCTGACCATCGAGCGGGCGAAGAACCGGAGGTTGGCCGGCTTCTCCGCCAGACGGCGCATGAAGTAGCCGTACCAGTCGGTGCCGTAGGCGGTGTAGACGCGCATCCGGTGGCCCTCGGCGGCCAGCCGCAGGTGCTCGTCGCCGCGGATGCCGTACAGCATCTGGAACTCGTACTCGTCGAGCTTGCGTCCGGCCGTGCGGGCCAGCTCCTGGCCGATGGAGATCAGGCGCGGGTCGTGCGACCCGATCATCGGGTAGCCCTCGCCCTCCATCAGCGTGCGCAGGATGCGGACGTACGCCTTGTCGATCTCGTGGCGCTGCTGGTACGCGACCTCTGCGGGCTCCTTGTAGGCGCCCTTCACCAACCGTACGCGAGAGCCGCTGTCGGCGAGGCGGCGCGCGTCGGCCTCGGTGCGGAAGAGGTAGGCCTGGATGACGCAGCCGGTCTGCGGGAAGTCCTTCCGCAGCTCCTCGTGGATGGCGAACATCGAGTCGAGGGTCGTGTGGTCCTCGGCGTCGAGCGTGACCGTGGTGCCGATCTCGGCGGCGGCCTCGACGACCGGGCGGACGTTGCCCAGGGCCAGCTCGTGGCCGCCGTCCAGCGCCTGGCCGAACATCGAGAGCTTGACGGACATCTCGGCGCGGGTACCGAGCTCGAGCGGCTTGAGCCGGTCGATCAGCTCCAGGTACGCGTCGCGGGCGGCCTCGGCCTGCGCGGGGGTGGTGATGTCCTCGCCGACGACGTCCATCGTCAGTTCCAGGCCCTGATCGGTGAGCTCCCGGACGATCGGCACGATCTGGTCGACCGTCTCGCCGGGGATGAACCGGTCGACGACCGGCTTGGTCACGGGCGCGGCCGAGACGAGACGACGCATCCGGTCGCTGCGCGACGCGGCGAGAATCACGGGACCCAGCACGGGGCACCTCCACTTACCAACCAACACAGGGGCCGCTGCCCGACGTAAGGGGAACGGCACGGAGAACCACCGTGAAATCTAAGGATGACCCCGATCGTCGGCCATCGACAGCTGTCACGCATCCGTGCCGCGGATCTCAGACAGATGTATGAAGGCCGCGCGCAAATGCGGCAGAATGCCCGGGTGACGTCCGATTCCAGAGGTTCCACAGGCTCCGGTGGGACCCGTGGTGACTACCAGGAGCTGGTCGACGAGCTCTCCGAGCTGCTGGGCGCGCCCGCCACGCTGGAGAACCGCGACTTCGAGCTGATCGCCTTCGGCGCGTACGACAGCGAGGGCGACCTGGACCCCTCCGTCCTGGACCCGGTGCGCACCCGCTCGATCCTCACCCGGCGCTCCACCGCGGCGGTCCGGGCCTGGTTCGAGAGCTTCGGCATCACCCGCGCGACCGGCCCGGTCCGCATCCCGCCGACGCCCGAGGCGGGCGTGTACCGGGGGCGCACCTGTCTGCCGGTACGCCATCGGGGTGTGGTCCTCGGCTACGTCTGGCTGCTGGACACCGACCCGGGGCCGACCGAGCGGCAGCTGGCGGCGGCCATGGAGGTCACGGCACGGATCGGCGCGCTGCTCGCCGACGAGGCGCAGCACGGCGCGGACCTGAGCCGGGAGCTGCGGGCGGTGCTGACGGCGGAGCGGGACTGGCAGCGGGGCATGGCGGTGGCGGAGCTGCGCAGCGCGCTGGGCGCCCGGGCCGAGACCCCGCACGCGGTGGTGTGCGTGGCGCCCTGGCCCTCGGCCGATCCCGACGACGCGCCCTCGGTCCGTACGGTGCCGGGGGCCACGGCACTGTGCACGGTGCCGTGGGGGGTCTCGGCCGTGTCGCTCGCGCTGCTGGTCCGGCTGCGCTCGGCGGAGGTGCAGACCCCGGCGACGTCGGCGGCGGGGCGGCTGCTGGAGCGGGCGGGGACGGCCATGGGCCGGGGCGGCCCGGCGGGTGGCGCCGCGGCCGGTGTCTCCGCGCCGCGCACGGGCCTCGCCGACCTGGGGGCGGCCTGGTCGGAGGCGTCGGCGGCGGCCCGGGCGGCGCGGGCGGAGACACGGTTCGGGCCGGTGGCGCAGTGGACGTCGATCGGGGCGTTCCGCCTGCTGACCTCGCTGCCCCCGCGCTCCGCCGACGATCCCGCCGTACGCGCCCTGCTCTCCCCCGCCCACCGCGAACTCGCCCGCACCGCGGAGGTGTACCTGGACTGCGCGGGCCAGGCCGGCCGCACCGCCGCCGAGCTGGGCGTCCACCGCCAGACGCTGTACTACCGGCTGTCGCGCGTCGAACAACTCACGGGCCTGGACCTGGACGACGGCGAGGACCGGCTGCTGCTGCACATGGCGCTCAAGGCGCGTCGCCTGTAGCGGCCCCGATCACCCGGCGCAGGCCCTCGGTCAGCGTGTCGGCGTCGGGTGCGCTCTTCGGGTCGAAGGTCCACTGGGCGATGAGGCCGGTCATCAGGGTGACGTAGAACGCGCCCAGGGTGTCCGTCGTCTCGTCCGTGATGTCCTCCTCCCTGCCGCCCATGAGCAGGGGGATGATGCCGCGCCCGGCCTCGCGCTGGGCGCGGCCGAGGTGGTCGCGCAGCTCGGGCATCCGGTCGCCCATGACCAGCACTTCCATGCTGAGGCGCCAGATGGAGCCGGGCTCCCGCATGGTGCCGATGATGTTGGACCACACCTGCTGGAACCGCTCGACCGAGCCCGGTTCCGTGTCGTCCAGCGCGGGGCGCTCCCCCTCGAAGGCGCCCCCCATCGCCTCGATCAGCTCGATGTACGCCTGGGCGAGCAGGACGTCCTTCGACCCGTAGTGGTAGCCGATGGACGCCAGGTTGGTGCCCGACTCCTTGACGATGTCCCGCGCGGTCGTGCGCGCGAACCCCTTGTCCAGCAGGCAGCGCTTGGCGCCCTCGAGCAGATCCTCACGGTGTCCCATGCCGACACCTTACCCAGTCGCCCATACGCATGTATTAAACGCTCGTTCTAGACAAGCGTTTATGACGTGCGTACAGTCCCCGCCATGACAACGATCCCGTCCCGGGCCGGCCGCCGTGAGTGGACCGCGCTGGGCGTACTGATGCTTCCGCTGCTGCTGGTCTCGATGGACGTCTCCGTCCTCTACTTCGCGATCCCCCAGATCAGCGCC
Organism: Streptomyces coelicoflavus; assembly: GCF_045041415.1. Taxonomy (NCBI): domain Bacteria; kingdom Bacillati; phylum Actinomycetota; class Actinomycetes; order Kitasatosporales; family Streptomycetaceae; genus Streptomyces; species Streptomyces coelicoflavus. The sequence continues at coordinate 2,445,259 of NZ_CP108218.1, forward strand.
GACCTCGACCCGAGCGGCACCCAGCAGCTGTGGATCTTCGACATCTACGGCTTCGTCCTGGCCGGGCTGCTGATGACGATGGGGGCGCTGGGTGACCGCATCGGCCGGCGCAGGCTCCTCCTCGTCGGCGCGGTGGCCTTCGGCGCCGCCTCCGTGCTCGCCGCCTACGCGCACACCGCAGAGACGCTGATCGCGGCCCGCGCGGTCCTCGGCATCGGCGGCGCCACCCTGATGCCGTCGACGATGGCGCTGGTCCGCACGATGTTCACCGACCCCGCCCAGCGGGCGAAGGCGATCGGACTGTGGTCCGGGGTGATGACGGCCGGGATCGCGCTCGGCTCGGTGATGAGCGGCATCCTCGTCGAGCACTTCTGGTGGGGCTCGGTCTTCCTGGTCAACCTGCCCGCGATGGCCCTGCTGCTGGTCCTCGGCCCGGTGCTGCTCCCCGAGTCGAAGAGCCCGTCCCCCGGCCGCTTCGACTGGCTGAGCGTCCCGCTGTCGATGGCGGCGGTCCTCCCCGTGGTCTACGGCCTCAAGGAGCTGCCCTCCGAGGGCTGGAACGTCCGCTACGTCGTCTCGATCACCGTGGGTCTGCTCTTCGCGGCGCTGTTCGTGCACCGCCAGCGCACCTCGGCCTCGCCGATGATCTCGCCCGCCCTCTTCCGCGGGCACGGTTTCACCCCGGCGCTGGTCCTCAACACCCTGTCGGCCTTCGGGATGCTGGGCTCGGCGTACTTCACCACCCAGTACCTCCAGTCGGTCCTGGGCAAGAGCGCGCTGGAGGCCGCGCTGTGGAGCCTGCTGCCGTCGGTGCTCATCGGCGCCGCCGCACCGGTCGCCGCCCAACTGGCCCAGCGCGGTGTCGAGCGCGCGTACCTCGTGACGGCCGGATTCGTCGTCGCGGCGGGCGGCTACGGGCTCCTCGCCCTGGCCGGTACGGACTCCCTGTGGCTGGTGCTGGCCGCGTGCGGCGTCCTCGCCGCCGGCATCGTCGTGGTGATGTCCCAGCTCACCGACCTGGCCCTCGGCTCGACCCCGGTCGAGAAGGCGGGCGCGGCCTCCTCACTGCTGGAGACCGGCACCGAGTTCGGCGGCGCCCTGGGCATGGCCACCCTCGGTTCCATCGGTACGGCGCTCTACCGCCACGGTGTTCCCTCGGACGCGCCCGAACCGGCGCAGGAGACCCTGGGCGGCGCGCTGTCCGTCGCCGCCGGACTTCCCGGGCGCGCGGGAGACGCCCTGGCCACGGCGGCACGCGAGGCGTTCACCGACGGAATGCGGGGCGCCGCGATCGCGGGGGCGCTGCTGCTGCTCGGGGCGGCGGCGCTGGCCGCGCTGGGGCTGCGGAACATCCGGGTGCGGCCGGAGGCGGAAACGGCAAACGCCGGAGAGGCTGACCGACTCAGCCCGTCCGGCGTTTGAGCACGAGGCCCGTTCAGGGCCGTGAGCGGGGGTCCCGGGGGCGGCAGCCCCCGGGTACGGCCGCCTCAGACGAGGTTGACGGACCGGGCGGACGTCGCCCCGATCTCCGCCGAGACCTCCGCCAGCACCCCGGCGGGCACCGTGTCGTCGACGGTCAGCACGGCCAGCGCCTCGCCGCCCACCGTCGCGCGGGCGACCTGCATGCCGGCGATGTTGAGACCCGCCTCGCCGATGATCCGGCCGACGGTGCCGACGACGCCGGGACGGTCCTCGTAGCGCAGGACGACCATGTGGTCGGCGAGGGCGAGATCCACGTCGTACTCGCCGATGGCGACGATCTTCTGGAGGTGCTTCGGTCCGGCCAGCGTGCCGGAGACCGACACCTCCTCGCCGTCCGAGAGGGTGCCGCGCACGATGACGACGTTGCGGTGCTCGGGGGACTCCGAGCTGGTGGTCAGGCGGACCTCGACGCCGCGCTCCTGGGCGAACAGCGGGGCGTTGACGTACGACACCGTCTCGTCGACGACGTCCTCGAAGACGCCCTTGAGCGCGGACAGCTCCAGCACCTTCACGTCGTGCTGGGTGATCTCGCCGTAGACCTCGACGTCGAGGCGGACGGCGACCTCCCCGGCGAGCGCGGTGAAGATGCGGCCGAGGCGCTCGGCGAGCGGCAGGCCCGGCTTGACGTCCTCGGCGATGACGCCGCCCTGGACGTTGACCGCGTCGGGGACCAGCTCGCCGGCGAGGGCGAGGCGGACCGACTTGGCGACGGCGATGCCGGCCTTCTCCTGGGCCTCGTCGGTGGAGGCGCCGAGGTGCGGGGTGCAGACCACCTGGTCGAACTCGAACAGCGGCGAGTCGGTGCACGGCTCCTTGGCGTACACGTCGAGGCCGGCGCCGGCGACGCGGCCCTCCTTGAGCGCCGAGTACAGCGCCTCCTCGTCGACGATGCCGCCGCGCGCGGCGTTGACGATGCGGACGCTCGGCTTGACCTTGCGCAGCGCCTCGTCGCCGATCAGGCCGAGGGTCTCGGGGGTCTTGGGCAGGTGGACGGTGATGAAGTCGGAGACCTCGAGCAGCTCGTCCAGGGACAGCACCTTGACGCCCATCTGCGCGGCCCGCGCGGGCTGCACGTAGGGGTCGTAGGCGACGACCTTCATGCCGAAGGCCGACATGCGCTGCGCGACCAGCGCGCCGATGCGGCCGAGGCCGACGACGCCGAGGGTCTTCTCGGCCAGCTCGACGCCGGTGTACTTGCTGCGCTTCCACTCGCCGTTCTTGAGCGCGGCGTTGGCCTGCGGGATGTTGCGGGCGGTGGCGACGATCAGGCCGCAGGCCAGCTCGGCGGCGGTGACGATGTTGGAGGTCGGGGCGTTGACCACCATCACGCCGGCCTTGGTGGCGGCGGAGACGTCCACGTTGTCCAGACCGACTCCGGCGCGGGCGACGACCTTGAGCTTCTTGGCGGCGGCCACGGCCTCGGCGTCGACCTTGGTGGCGGAGCGGACCAGGATCGCGTCCACGTCGGCAATGGCGGGGAGCAGTTCGGCCCGGTCCGCGCCGTTGCACTGGCGGATCTCGAAGTCGGGGCCGAGCGCGTCCACGGTCGCGGGCGACAGCTCTTCGGCGATGAGTACGACGGGTTTCGAGCTCACGTGAGTCCTCACAAGTCCAATGCGGACGGCCGTCCCGACGGCCGCATGCGGAGGGTTGCTAGCCGCGTGGAAGACGCACGACGCTGTGGGCCTGACGCGTATGTGTTCAGCAGTCTAGTGGCGTGGCGGGCAGTGTCCTGCGCCTCTGCGGAAGCATCACCCGGAAGTGGATCCCGCGGGGGTGCCCGGCGCACCGGGCACCCCCGCGGGGCAAAGACCTACGCCTCTTCGTCGACCCAGCTCATGAGCTTGCGCAGCTCCTTGCCGGTGGTCTCCAGGAGGTGCTCGGAGTCCTGCTTCTTGTACTCGTTGTACTTCTTCAGACCGCCGTGGTACTCGTCCATCCAGTTCTTGGCGAAGGTGCCGTCCTGGATCTCGGCGAGGACCTTCTTCATCTCGGCCTTGGTGGCGTCGGTGATGATCCGCGGGCCGGTGACGTAGTCGCCCCACTCGGCGGTCTCGGAGATCGACCAGCGCATCTTCTCCAGGCCGCCCTCGTACATGAGGTCCACGATCAGCTTCAGCTCGTGCAGGCACTCGAAGTAGGCGATCTCCGGCTGGTAGCCGGCCTCGGTCAGGGTCTCGAAGCCCGCCTTGACCAGCGCGGCCGTGCCACCGCACAGGACGGCCTGCTCGCCGAAGAGGTCGGTCTCGGTCTCCTCGGTGAAGGTCGTCTTGATGACGCCGGCGCGGGTGCCGCCGATGCCCTTCGCGTACGACAGGGCCAGCGCGAAGCCGTTGCCCGTGGCGTCCTGCTCGACGGCGGCGATGCAGGGAACGCCGCGGCCCTCCTCGTACTGACGGCGCACCAGGTGGCCCGGGCCCTTGGGGGCGACCATGCAGACGTCCACGCCGGCCGGGGGCTTGATGAAGCCGTAGCGGATGTTCAGGCCGTGGCCGAAGAACAGCGCGTCGCCGTCCTTCAGATTGTCCTTGATGTCCTTCTCGTAGACCTCGGCCTGGATCGGGTCCGGGACCAGGATCATGATGACGTCGGCCTCGGCGGCGGCCTCGGACGGACTCACCACGCGCAGGCCCTGCTCCTCGGCCTTGGCCTTGGACTTGGAGCCCTCGTGCAGACCGACGCGCACGTCGACACCGGAGTCGCGCAGCGACAGGGCGTGGGCGTGGCCCTGGCTGCCGTACCCGATGACCGCGACCTTGCGGCCCTGGATGATGGACAGGTCGGCGTCGGCGTCGTAGAACAGCTCGGCCACTGGGTTATCTCCTTGTGTGCAGGTGTTGCGTCCCACCGTATGCCGGTGGGGGGAGGCGAAGTTTCGGGGTCTCGGAATGCGGGCGGCCGACGGTGTCCCCGGCCGCCCGTTTCCGTCGTGGTGCGGACTGTTTCCGTTGTTACGCGGACCGGTCGAGTGCGCGCAGCGAGCGGTCCGTGATCGAACGGGCGCCGCGGCCGATGGCGATCGTGCCGGACTGGACGAGCTCCTTGATGCCGTACGGTTCCAGCATCCGGAGCATGGCGGTCAGCTTGTCGCTGCTCCCGGTGGCCTCGATGGTGACGGCCTCCGGGGAGACGTCGACGGTCTTGGCGCGGAACAGCTGGACGATCTCGACGATCTGGGAGCGCGTCTCGTTGTCGGAGCGCACCTTCACCAGAACGAGTTCGCGCTGGACGGCCTGGGTGGGCTCCAGCTCGACGATCTTGAGCACGTTGACCAGCTTGTTGAGCTGCTTGGTGACCTGCTCGAGCGGGAAGTCCTCGACGCTCACCACGATGGTGATGCGGGAGATGTCGGGGTGCTCGGTGACGCCGACGGCGAGCGAGTCGATGTTGAAGCCGCGGCGCGAGAAGAGGGCGGTGATCCGCGCCAGGACGCCGGGGGTGTTCTCCACCAGGACGGAGAGCGTGTGCTTGGACATGGTCTCTTCGGTCTCTCTCGCTCAGTCGTCTTCGTTGTCGCCGAAGTCGGGGCGGACGTCCCGGGCGGCCATGATCTCGTCGTTGGAGGTGCCGGCGGCGACCATCGGCCACACCATCGCGTCCTCGTGGACGATGAAGTCGACGACGACGGGGCGGTCGTTGACGGAGTTGGCCTCCTCGATCACCTTGTCGAGGTCGGCGGGGTCCTCGCAGCGGATGGCGTAGCAGCCCATGGCCTCCGACAGCTTCACGAAGTCGGGGACGCGGGTGCCGCGGGCCTGAGGGTTGACGTCGTCCGGGCCGGAGTGCAGCACCGTGTTGGAGTACCGCTGGTTGTAGAACAGGGTCTGCCACTGGCGGACCATCCCGAGGGCGCCGTTGTTGATGACGGCGACCTTGATCGGGATGTTGTTCAGGGCGCAGGTGGTCAGTTCCTGGTTGGTCATCTGGAAGCAGCCGTCGCCGTCGATCGCCCAGACGGTGCGGTCGGGCCTGCCGGCCTGGGCGCCCATGGCGGCCGGGACGGCGTAGCCCATGGTCCCCGCGCCGCCGGAGTTCAGCCAGGTGGCGGGCTGGTCGTACTGCACGAAGTGCGCGGCCCACATCTGGTGCTGGCCGACGCCGGCCGCGAAGATGGTGCCCTCGGGCGCCAGCTGTCCGACGCGCTCGATGACCTGCTGCGGGGAGAGCGAGCCGTCCTCGGGCTGGTCGTAGCCCAGGGGGTAGGTGTCGCGCCAGCGGCTCAGGTCCTTCCACCAGGAGCCGTAGTCGCCCTTGTTGCCCTCGTCGTGCTCCTTCTGGACGGCCTGCACGAGGTCGGCGATGACCTCGCGGGCGTCGCCGACGATCGGCACGTCGGCGGCGCGGTTCTTGCCGATCTCGGCCGGGTCGATGTCGGCGTGGACGATCTTGGCGTGCGGGGCGAAGCTGTCCAGCTTGCCGGTGACGCGGTCGTCGAAGCGGGCTCCGAGGGCGACGATCAGGTCGGCCTTCTGCAACGCGGTGACGGCGGTGACCGCACCGTGCATGCCCGGCATTCCCACGTGCAGCGGGTGGCTGTCGGGGAACGCGCCGAGCGCCATCAGGGTGGTGGTGACGGGCGCTCCGGTGAGTTCGGCGAGGACCTTCAGCTCGGCGGTGGCCTTCGCCTTGAGGACGCCGCCGCCGACGTAGAGCACGGGGCGCTTGGCGGCGGTGATGAGCTTGGCCGCCTCGCGGATCTGCTTGGCGTGCGGCTTGGTGACCGGGCGGTAGCCGGGCAGGTCCATGACCGGCGGCCAGGAGAAGGTGGTCTTCTTCTGGAGGATGTCCTTGGGGATGTCGACCAGGACGGGACCGGGGCGGCCGGTCGAGGCGATGTGGAACGCCTGCGCGATCACCCGGGGGATGTCCTCCGCCTTGGTGACCAGGAAGCTGTGCTTGGTGATCGGCATGGTGATGCCGACGATGTCCGCCTCCTGGAAGGCGTCCGTGCCGATCGCGGAGGAGACCACCTGCCCGGTGATCGCGACCAGCGGCACGGAGTCCAGGTTGGCGTCGGCGATCGGGGTGACCAGGTTGGTGGCCCCGGGGCCCGAGGTCGCCATGCAGACGCCGACCTTGCCGGTGGCCTGCGCGTAGCCCGTGGCCGCGTGGCCGGCGCCCTGCTCGTGGCGGACCAGGACGTGGCGCACCCTGGTGGAGTCCATCAGCGGGTCGTAGGCCGGAAGGATCGTGCCACCGGGGATGCCGAATACGGTGTCGGCGCCGACCTCCTCGAGAGAGCGAATGAGGGACTGCGCACCCGTGACGTGCTCGGGGGCGGACTGTCCTCCGGATCGGGGCCGGGGCTGCGGGTGAGCCCCGGTGGCCTGCTCGGTCATCGGCGTTCTCTTCTCGATGCTGAGGGTTTTTGCGAGGTTTGGGCGAACTGTGCTGCTGCTCGGCAGGTGCCTGTGCAACAAAAAACCCCTCGTGCCATAAGGCAAGCGAGGGGAGCGCGTCGGTGTGGGTCGCGGGGAGTCCGGGTCGGCCCGGACGTCACCAGCTTCAGCCGACGCGCTTTCCAAGTACGAGAATTCGGGTGCGCATGGCACTGACCTTCCCTCCGGCGCGCACTCACTGTCAAGTGGGTGGGACGGGAGTCTCATTATGTGAGCGCAGCGCCGTGCCACCACTGAGGACGGCGGGCAGCCCGGAGGCCACACCTCCGGCCACCTGGCCCGCGCCGGGACCGCCGACGCTCTTGGTGAACACCCCGGCGCCGCCGCCCGCGAAGGCCGGTTCGGCCGGGCCGTGCGGCACCGGGTAGTGGCCGGTTCCGAGCGCTCTGCGCAGCCGGTACTCGTCCAGCGCCCCGGAGAACGCCATGCCCTGTCCGTGCGTGCAGCCCATCGCGCGCAGGGCGACGATCTGCTCGGGCAGGTCGACGCCGTCGGCGACGGACTTCAGCCCGAGGTCGGTGGCGATGCGCAGCAGACCACTGGTGATCTTGTGCAGCCGCGCGGACTCCACGACGCCCTCGATCAGACCGCGGTCCAGCTTGAGGACGTCCACGGGCAGCCGCCGCAGCGCGGTGATCGCCGCGTAGCCGCTGCCGAAGCCGTCCAGCGCGATCCGGACGCCGACCCTGCGCAGGGCGTTCAGCCGGCGGTCCAGCTCGTCGAGGCCGACCCGTGGGTCGATGTCCGACAGCTCGATCACAAGAGAACCCGGGGGCAGCCCGTGCCGGGTCAGCAGGGCCTCGACGGAGCCCAGCGGCATGGAGCGGTCCAGCAGGCGGCGGGCGCCGATGCGTATGGCCACGGTCACGGAGAGCCCGGCCGCCGCGCGTTCGGCGGCCTGCTCGACGGCCTCGCGGAGTACCCAGCGATCCAGTTCGGCGGTTCTGTCGCCGTCCTCGGACACCCGCAGGAACTCGGCGGGGGTGAACAGCACGCCCTGCGAGGAGCGCCACCGCGCCTGGGCGCAGACCGACGTGATCCGGCCGTCCGTCAGGGAGACCACCGGCTGGTGCAGCAGCGCGAACTCCCCGTCGTGCAACGCGGCCCGCAGACGCGTGGCCAGCTCGGCCTTGCGTACGACGTCCTGCTGCATCTGCGGCCGGTACAGTTCCACGCGTCCCTTGCCGCCCGCCTTGGCCCGGTACATGGCGAGGTCGGCGTTGCGCAGCAACTCACCGGCACCGAGGCCCGGTTCGGCGAAGGCGACGCCGATGGAGGCGTTGACCCGGACCTCGTTGCCGTCGATGAGGTAGGGCTGGGAGAGGGTCAGCCTGAGCCGGTCGGCCAACTCGCGGATGTGGCCCTCGCGGGCGGCCCGGTCCCGGGCGCCGTCCCCGACGATCAGGGCCGCGAACTCGTCGCCGCCCAGTCTGGAGGCGGTGTCCCCCTTGCGGACGGCCTCGTGGAGTCTGCGGGCGGCCTGGACGAGCAGCTCGTCCCCGGCCTGGTGCCCGATGGTGTCGTTGACGCCCTTGAAGCCGTCGAGGTCGATGAAGAGCACCGCCGTGCCGCGCAGGGCGGCGCCCCGGTCGGAGGCGCGGCGGCCGGAGAGGGCCTGCTGGACGCGCCGGGTGAACAGGGCGCGGTTGGGCAGGTCGGTGAGCGGGTCGTGTTCGGCGTTGTGCTGGAGCTGCGCCTGGAGGCGCACTCTTTCGGTGACGTCCCGGCTGTTGAAGATGAGGCCGCCGTGGTGCCGGTTGACGGTCGACTCGACGTTGAGCCAGCCCCCCTCACCGGAACGGAAGCGGCACTCGATGCGCGTGGTGGGTTCCTCGACCGGGCTGGCGGCCAGGAACCGGCGTACCTCGTGCACCACGCAGCCGAGGTCCTCGGGGTGGATGAGCCCGGCCAGTTCGCTGCCCACCAGCTCCTCCGCCGGGCGTCCGTAGACACCGGCGGCGGCCGGGGAGACGTAGCGGAGGATGCCGTTGGGCGCGGCGATCATGATGACGTCGCTCGAGCCCTGGACCAGGGAGCGGAAGTGGTTCTCCTTCTGGGCCAGTTCCTGGGTGAGGACGATGTTGTCGAGCAGCATGATGCCCTGCCGGACGACGAGCGCGAGCACCACGGTGCCGCCGGTCAGCAGCACGACGCGGTCGACGCTGCGGCCGTTGAGCACGTTGTAGAGGATGCCGAGGGTGCAGACGGCGGCCGCGAGGTACGGCGTGAGCGCGGCCAGGGACCCGGCGATGGGCCGGGCGGCCGGGTAGCGGCCCCGCTCGCCGCCCTGTCCCGGTCCGGGCAGGGAAGGGGACGTGGCGGGCGGTACGGAGGGCGGCGTGGGCTGGTGGCCGGTGCCGCGCTGTCCGGGCACGTGTTCGCGCACCACGCGGGTGTGCCCGCCGGAGCCCTGCTCGTCCGGCGCCCGCCGTCCGTGCCGGGAGGCGGCCCAGGGGGCGTAGGCGAGCAGCAGGGAGCCGGCGAACCAGCCCGCGTCGAGCAACTGCCCGGAGCGGTAGCTGTTGTGCAGCAGCGGTGAGGTGAACAGGGCGTCGCACATCACCGTCAGGGCGAGCGCGCCGATGGCCGTGTTGACGGCGGACCTGCACACGGGCGACCGCCTGAAGTGCAGCGCGAGCACCATGCTGACCAGGGCGATGTCGAGCAGCGGGTAGGCCACCGAGAGCGCGGAGTGCGCCACGCTGGACCCGCCCTCGGCCTTCGCCGCCTGGGCGAGCGCCAGACTCCAGGCCAGGGTCAGCAGCGAACCGCCGATCAGCCAGGCGTCCAGGCCGAGGCAGATCCAGCCGGCCTTGGTCACCGGCCGCTTGGCCAGCACGAGGAGTCCCACGATGGCCGGCGGGGCGAAGCACAGGAAGAACAGGTCCGCGTAGCTGGGGCTGGGCACCGGCACCCGGAGTACGACCTCGTACCACCCCCAGACCGCGTTGCCGAGGGAGGCCATCGCCGAGGAGAGGGCGAAGAGCAGCCAGGCCGGTCGAAAGCGGACGCGGCGTTCGCGGGCGTAGAGGAAGCAGGAGACGGCGGCGGTCGCCGCGGCGGCGCTCAGCCCGAAGTCGCCCATGATCTTGGCGACGTACGCCGAGCCCCAGCCGAGCGCGGCACCGACGGCGTAGGCCGCGCAGACCAGGGCCAGCACGAGCTGGCGGACGAGGGGCGTCGGGCCGGCGGCGGCCGACGACCGGGGCAGCAGCGGTCCGGGCGGAGCCTGGCCACCGCGCAGCGCTCCGTCCAGCGTGGGCACGGGGGGCGGACTCACCGCGGCCTCCCGGTCCGCACCGCTCCCGCGTCCCGTGCGCACCGGCACCGGTGGGCCGGCCACTCCTGCCTTGCGTGCGCGCCCGGACGGCGCGGGTGGGGGCGGCGCCGGACGGAGCGGCTGTGCCGGCCCCGTTCGCGCGCGGTCGTGGCGGTCGTGCGCCAGGGTCGCCGACGGCGGCCCCGCCGCGTCGGATCGTTGGTCCATAGGCCGTGCATCGCCCGTCGCCCCCCTCACGGTCTGAGATGTCCATCCCCGGCGCCGAACGGTGCGCGGCGCGTCCCCTGTCGGACGATACACCAGTATCGTCACTCAGGGACATAGGTTCTCTACGCTCCGTGACGACCAGCGGATATGCGCGTACCCACCGCATCCGGGGGGTTGCGGAGGGTGCCCGGAACGGGTTACGCGCCCGTCGTCAGGATCACGTTGCGCAGCGGCTCCCGGTTCACGAAACGGTTCAACTGGTCCACCAGCAGCCGCTTGGCGCGCGGCAGGAAGGCTGAGGTCGGACCCCCTGCGTGCGGGCTGACGACTATGCCGGGAGCATGCCACAGCGGATGGCCCTGCGGCAGCGGTTCGGGGTCGGTCACGTCGAGGGCCGCGGTGAGGCGTCCGCTCTCCAGTTCGGCGAGCAACGCCTTCGTGTCCACGACGGGTCCGCGCGCCACGTTGACGAGCAGGGCACCGTCCTTCATGCGCGCCAGGAACTCGGCGTCGACCAGGCCCCGGGTGGCTTCGGTGAGCGGTGTGGACAGGACGACGACATCGGCCTGCGGGAGCAGGGCGGGGAGTTCGGTGAGCGGGTGCACGGGGCCGCGCTCCGAGGCACGGGCGGAGCGCGCGACGCGCACGACCGGCGCAACCTCGAACGGCACGAGCCGGTCCTCGATCGCGGCGCCGATCGACCCGTACCCGACGATGAGCACCGTCCGGTCCGCGAGCGCGGGCCGGAACCCTCCGCCGAGCCACTCGCCGCGGTCCTGCGCCCGCACGAAGTCCGGGATCCCGCGCAGCGACGCCAGGATCAGGGCCAGGGTCAGCTCCGCGGTGCTGGCCTCGTGCACGCCGCGCGCGTTGCACAGCCGTACGCCCGCGGGCAGGTGCTTCAGTCCGGCCTCGACGTGGTCGATGCCCGCGGAGAGGGTCTGGACGACCTGGACGGAGCGCATCTCGGGCAGCGGACGCACCCCGACCCCGCTGGGCCTCATGTAGGGGACGACGTAGTACGCGCAGTCGGCCGGGTCGGCGGGATAGGTGTCCTCGCCGTCCCAGTGGCGGTAGGCGGGGCCCTCGGGAAGGCCCTCGATCTCGTCCGGGGGGATGGGCAGCCACACGTCAGCAGTCATGGTCAGGAGGCTATGTCAGGGGCCGAGGAGGCAGAGGTTAGGTTGGGTGGCCTGACGAGGGAGGGTCACGACCGGTGGAGCGCAGGACGATCGGCGCGACGGCACTCGCGGTGGGGGCCGTCGGACTCGGGTGCATGCCGATGAACTGGGCGTACAGCGCCTCCCGGCAACGGGGCGACGAGTCGCTCAGGACCGTGCACCGGGCCCTCGACCTCGGCGTCTCCCTGCTGGACACGGCCGACATGTACGGCCCGTTCACCAACGAGCTGCTGCTGGGGCGGGTGTTGCGGGAGCGGCGGTCCGAGGCCTTCGTGTCGACCAAGGTCGGTCTGCTGGTGGGTGAGCAGCACATCGTGGCCAACGGCCGCCCCGGCTATGTGAAACGTGCCTGCGACGCGTCCCTGCGCCGGCTCCAGACGGACGTCATCGACCTCTACCAACTGCACCGCGCCGACCCCGAGATACCCGTCGAGGAGACCTGGGGCGCGATGGCGGAGCTGGTGCGGGCCGGGAAGGTGCGGGCGCTCGGGCTCTGCGCGGTCGGGGCACGCTCGGCCCGGCGGCCGGGGGCGCGGCTGCACGACGCGACGGTCCGCCAGCTGGAGCGGGTCCAGCAGGTCTTCCCGGTGAGCGCGGTCGAGGCCGAGCTGTCGGTGTGGTCGCCGGAGGCGCTGCGGACGCTGCTGCCGTGGTGCGTCTCGCGCGGCGTCGGATTCCTGGCCGCGATGCCGCTGGGCAACGGCTATCTGACCGGCACGCTGACGCCGGGCCAGGGCTTCGAACCGCAGGACCTGCGGGCCCGGCACCCCCGTTTCACCGCCGAGATGATGGCCGCCAACCAGCCGATCGTGGCCACGCTGCGCCGGGTCGCGGCCCGGCACGGCGACGAGGTCACCGCGGCGCAGGTGGCGCTGGCCTGGGTGCTGGCGCAGGGACGGCACGTGGTGCCGGTGCCGGGCACCAAGCAGGAGCGCTGGGTGACGCAGAACGCGGGTGCGGTGGGGCTGCGGCTGACCGAGCGGGATCTGGCGGAGCTGCGGGTGCTGCCGCCGGCGCGGGGTCCGTGGGAGTGACGCGTGCGGCGAATCCCGAATCCGGCGCGGGCCGGCCGGCGCCGGATTCGGGATTCGCCGTTCGGGAACCTGGGGAGCTCCTGCGGTGTATGACAGGGAGAACCCGCCGCGTCGAAGGGACCACGATCGTGCGACGTCGAGCCGTGCCGGCCGTGCTGGCCGCCGCTCTCCTGCTGACGGCCGGCTGCTCCTCCGACGGCGGGGACCCGTCCGGAGCGGACGGCGGCCCCTCCTCCCCGACCGGTACGGCGGCGCGGTCCTCGCCCGCCGGATCGCCCAGCGGATCGCCCACCGAGGAGGCGGCGCCCGCGAAGGGCTCGGTGAAGGTGCTCCGCACGGTCGCCACGGGACTGGACAGCCCTTGGGGTCTGGCCCCGCTGCCGGGCGGTGACCTGCTGGTCTCCTCGCGCGACGAGGCCACGATCACCCGCGTCGACGCGAAGACGGGCGAGAAGACGGAGCTGGGCGAGGTACCCGGGGTCTCCCCGTCCGGCGAGGGCGGCCTCCTCGGCATCGCGCTCTCCCCCGACTACGCCTCGGACCACATGGTCTACGCGTACTTCACCTCCGCCTCGGACAACCGCGTCGTGCGCATGCTGTACGACGACAAGAAGCCGTCGGGCCAGCAGCTGGGCGCGCCGGACACGGTCTTCCGGGGCATCCCCAAGGGCGTGATCCACAACGGCGGGCGGATCGCCTTCGGCCCCGACAAGATGCTCTACGCGGGCACCGGCGAGAGCGGCGACACCGGCCTGTCGCAGGACAAGAAGTCCCTCGGCGGCAAGATCCTGCGGATGACCCCGGACGGCGAACCGGCGCCCGGCAACCCCTTCCCCGACTCCCCCGTGTACTCGTACGGCCACCGGAACGTGCAGGGGCTGGCCTGGGACGACAGGCAGCGGCTGTTCGCCTCGGAGTTCGGCCAGGACACCTGGGACGAGCTGAACGCGATCAAGCCGGGTGACAACTACGGCTGGCCCGAGGCGGAGGGCAAGGGCGGCGGCTCCGGCTTCCACGACCCGGTCGCGCAGTGGAGCACCGACGAGGCCTCGCCCAGCGGCATCGCCTACGCCGAGGGTTCCGTGTGGATGGCGGGGCTGCGCGGTGAGCGGCTGTGGCGGATCCCGCTGAAGGGCACGGAGGCGGCGGCCGAACCGCAGGCCTTCCTGGAGGGCGAGTACGGCCGGCTGCGCACGGTGGCACCGGCGGGCGGCGACAAGCTGTGGCTGGTCACCAGCAACACGGACGGGCGCGGCGACGCGAAGGGCGACGACGACCGGATCCTGGAGCTGGAGGTGAGGTAGGCGCCCGCTACTCGCCTTCCGGCGACGGGGACGGCGCCGGTGCGGACGGGTCCTCCGCGTCCTCGCCGGAGCGCGGCCGGTGGACGACGACCTTGCCCGAGGTGAGGTCTATGGGGCCGTGACCGGGATCGCCGTCGCCCACGTCCTCGCGGGTCAGTTCGAGGCGGTTCTGCTCGTCCTGGGTGTGCTTGCGGCCGGGGGAGAACAGCTCCTCGAATGCGTTGAACATCGTGCCTCCGTCGCTCGGCGTCCCTTACAGCGTAAGCCTCACTCCGTCGAACCGGAGGTGAGCCGTTCGGCGGGGAACAGCGCCAGCCGGTGGGCCACGGCCGCCGCCTCGCCGCGGCCGGAGACGCCCAGCTTGGCCAGGATGTTCGACACGTGGACGCTGGCCGTCTTGGGCGAGATGAAGAGTTCCTCGGCTATCTGGCGGTTGGTGCGGCCGTCGGAGACCAGCCGCAGCACGTCGCGCTCCCGGCCGGTGAGGCCCAGGGCGCCGGCCGGATCCGTGGGCCCGGACGCGGTGGCCGGTTCGGTGGCGTGGCCCAGCGTGAGGCGGGCTCGGCGGCCGAGCAGGGCGACCTCGTCGGACAGCGGGCGGGCGCCGAGGTGGTCGGCGACGGTGCGGGCCAGCCGCAGCAGCTCCGTGGCCCGGGCGCGCTCGTCCTCACCGCCGGTCGCCAGGAGGGCGGCGGCCAGCCGGTGCCGGACGCGGGCGAGGTCGTAGGGGCGCTCCAGGCGTTCGAAGGCGGTGACGGCCTCCGACCAGAGCCGCGGGGTGTCGCGGTCCCGCGCGCGGTGGAGTTCGGCGCGGACCCAGCAGGCGTGGGCGTCCCAGACCGGGGCGCCCGTCGTGAGGTGCTTCGCGGCCCCGGCGAGGCGGTCGAGGACGGCGGCGCGGCCCTCCTCGGCGGCCGGCAGGGCGCGCGCGTCGGCCTCCGCCGCGGCGGCGGACAGCAGCAGGGGCCAGCCGTAGCGCTGGGTGCCGGGCGGGAAGCCGTCGTCCAGGGCGCGGAGGAGTTCGGCGCGGGCGTCCGCGAGGCGGCCCTCGGCCGCGGCGATGCCGACCGTGAGCGCGGCCAGCGGCAGCCGGTACTGGGGCATGGGGTCGTGGGTGCCGTAGGCCTCGCGGGCCCCGGCGAGCAGCCGGGCGGCCTCGGGCCGCTCGCCGCGGGCGAGGGCGACGGCGGCGCGTTTGAGCGCGGCGCCACCGCGGGGTGCGGGGCTGCGGCCCGGTGCTCCGGCCCGGTCCGCCGCTTCGAGGGCCTCGTCCCAGCGGCCCAGGGAGATGAGCGACTCGGCGAGGTTGCCCCAGACCCAGGCCTCGGACTCCAGCAGGCCCATCCGCCGGGTGAGGTCGACGCCCTCGCGCAGGATGCCGAGCGCGTCCCGGGAACGGCCGACGCTCTCCAGGGACGAGGGCAGGTTGACGTGGCTGCGGGCGACCACGGTGGACCGGTCCTGGGTCACCACCAGGTCCCTGACCTGGAACATCTCGGCGAGTCCCGCGTCGATCTGCCCCGCGTCCACCATCAGGCCGCCGAGGGTGAGCCGGGCGTTGAGCTCGATCTCGTCGGCGCCCACCATGCGCGCGTACTCGACGGCCCGTTCGGCGGCCGTCATCGCGTCGGGGCCGGGTGAGTGGAGCATCGACCAGTTGGCGGCCATGGCCAGCACCTCGGCGTGCACCTGGGAGGGCGGCAGGCCGCGGACCAGTTCCTGGGCGATGCCCAGTTCGCGCCAGCCGTCGCCGCGGCCCTGCGCCTGGACGAGGAGCGAGCGCTGGGTCCAGAACCAGGCGGCGCGCTGCGGGTCCCGGCCGTTCGCGCCCGTCCCGGTGCCCGAGTCCTGTTCGTCCTCCAGCAGGCGCAGCGCCCGCTTGGTGATCTTCATGGCGCGCTCGCGCTCCCCGCACAGCCGCCCGGCGACGGCCGCCTCGGCCATCAGGTCCAGGTAGCGCAGGGGGGTGGTGGCGGGGTCGCGGCCGCAGGGAGGGTAGACCTCGGCGCAGTCGACGGGGCGCAGGGTGGCGCGTACCTCGTCGGGGGCGGCGTCCCACAGCTCCATCGCGCGCTCGAGGAGCCGCAGTTGCTCGGAGTAGGCGTGCCGGCGGCGGGCCTCGACGGAGGCGTCCAGGACGGCGGGCAGGGCCTGGGCGGGCGCGTGGGCGTGGTACCAGTAGCTGGCCAGACGCATCACGCGCTCGGCGGCCGGCACCAGCGTGGGGTCGGCGTCCAGGGCTTCGGCGTAGCGGCGGTTGAGGCGGGAGCGTTCGCCGGGGAGCAGGTCGTCGCCGACGGCCTCGCGGACCAGGGAGTGCCGGAAGCGGTAGCCGTCGCCGTCGGGCGCGGGGAGCAGGATGTTGGCGTTGACCGCGGAGCGCAGCGCCTCGATGAGGTCGTCCTCGGCGAGCCGGGCGACGGCGGCCAGCAGCCGGTACTCGACGGTGGAGCCGCCCTCGGCGACGATCCGGGCGACCCGCTGGGCGCTCTCGGGCAGGGCTTCGACGCGGACCAGGAGCAGGTCGCGCAGGGAGTCGGTGAGTCCGGTGCGGCTGCCCTCGTGGGCGGCCACGGCGAGTTCCTCGACGAAGAACGCGTTGCCGTCGGAGCGTTCGAAGATGGCGTCGACCTGGAGCGGGTCGGGTTCGTGGGCGAGGATCCCGGCGATCTGGCGGCCCACCTCGTCGCGGGTGAAGCGGCCGAGTTCGAGGCGGCGGACGGTGCGCAGCCGGTCCAGCTCGGCGAGCAGGGGGCGCAGCGGGTGGCGGCGGTGGATGTCGTCGGAGCGGTAGGTGGCGAGGACGACGAGGCGGCCGGTGCGCAGGGTGCGGAAGAGGTAGGCGATCAGGTGGCGGGTGGAGGCGTCGGCCCAGTGCAGGTCCTCCAGGACGAGGACGACGGTGCGCCGGGCGGCGACGCGCTCCAGCAGGCGGGCGGTGAGCTCGAAGAGCCGCGCCATGCCCTCCTCGTCGTGCCGGCTGCTGCCCGGGCCGGCCGGGGCGCCCTCGGCCAGCTCGGGCAGCAGCCGGGCCAGCTCCTCCTCCTGCCCGGCGGCCGCGGCGGCCAGCTCCTCGGGCAGGTGGCGGCGCAGGGCGCGCAGCGCGGTGGAGAAGGGGGCGAAGGGCAGCCCGTCGGCGCCGATCTCGACGCAGCCGCCCAGTGCGACGACGGCGCCCCGCCGGTCCGCCGCGGCGGCGAACTCCTCGACGAGGCGGGTCTTGCCGACGCCCGCCTCGCCGCCGAGCAGCAGGGCCTGCGGCTCTCCCCCGGATGCGGACGCCCCGGAGGCGGACGCCCCGCTGGCGTCGCTGCCCGTGGCACGGGCGAGCGCATCGTTCAACGTGTCCAGTTCGCCGGTGCGGCCGACGAACACGGGACTGACGGACCTGGTCTCCACGGACCCGAGCATCGCACGCGGGTCCGACAGCGGGGCACCGGTTTTCGGCAGGTGGACGGCGACGGGAACGACGGCGGGGAGGGAGGCCGCGCGGCCTCCCTCCCCGGCTCCCCCGTTCACGCGACCCGGGCGAACCGGGGCCGGCGCTGTCGTCGCGGCGTATGGCTCTCCGCCTCGGCGGCGCCGTGCCGGGCCTCCCGGCGGGCGGCGCGGCGGGCCCGGACCACCTCGCGGGCCAGCCGGGCCTCGTCGGCGCGGCGGATCAGTTCGGCGGAGCGGTACTGCTGGATCTCGTACTCGTACATGGTGTGTCCCCTCGGTGAGAGCCGGTTCCGGCTTCGCTCGTTCGCGATGCCTCAACCTTCGTCTCCCAGGGGGGTGGGCCACATCGGGCAAGTTCCGCATCTTCGGCGCCGCCCCGGGGCCTTAGACGCGCGTGAGGGGTCTTAGGGCGCGCGCCACTGGCGTGCGGTTGCCCTAAGACCCCTCAGAGTTGCGCGGAAATGCCTGGTCAGCCCGTGGAGGGCAGTCCCAGCAGGACGTCCGTGTACTTCAGTACGGCCAGGAGCAGGCCGATGACGCCGAGGGCGACGCCCGCCCAGGCGACCGACTTGATCCACGGGGCCTGCGGGCGGCCGGGGGCACCGAACGCGGGGCGGGCCAGCACGACGACGCCGACGATCAGCGCGACCAGGGCGAAGACGCCGCCCCACATCGCGGTGGCCTGCCAGGCGTTGCCGTAGCCCTTCTCGATCAGTGTGCCGACGTTCGACGACGAGGAGGTCTGCAACTGGCCCATCAGCGACTCGCGCGCGGAGGCCACGGTGCCGACCCAGCTGCCGGTCAGGGAGACGATGCCGAGACCGGCGGAGACGACGGCGCCCGCGCCCTGGCCGACGCCGGTGGCGCCGGCCTCGGCCCCGTCGACGCCGTCGGTCTTGCCCGTGACGTCGACGTCCTCCGGCGTGCCGGTGCCGTCGAGGGTGTCGGGGGTGGCGGTGCCGGTCTCGTCGGCGGTCCCGGCCGCCTCAGTGGCTTCGGCGGCCTCGGTGGACCCGGCCGTCCCGGCCGCCTCGTCCGTCTTGTGCTCGTCGGTCTTCACGCCGGTCTCGTCCACTGTCTTCGTTCCCATGCCTCGCACCGTACGGACGCTGTCTGAGAGGTCCCTTAATGATCCTTCTGCGCGGCACGCGCGCGTGCCTCACGTGCCGCACGCCACTCGGGCGCGAGCACCGCCCACACCTCGATGTCCTGGCGCACGCCCCGGTAGGGGGCGCTCTCGCGCAGCACTCCCTCACGCATCATGCCGAGTCGACGCGCGGCGTTGACACTCGGGGTGTTCGCCGACGAGGCGTGCCACTCCACGCGGTGCATGCCGCGCTCGTCGAAGGCCCAGTCGATCAGCACGCGTGCGCCGCGCGCGACCAGGCCGCGGCCCGTCCCGGCGGGCTCCAGCCAGCAGCCGATCTCGCAGACGCCGGTGGCGGCGTCGAAGACCCGGTAGAGCAGGCCGCCGACGAGCGTGCCGTCCAGCCACAGCCCGTGCAGGAAGCCGCTGTCGGCGGCGTGCCGGTCGGCATATGCCTGGAGCACCGCGCGCGCGGACTCGACGTCGGTGGCCTTGGCGCCGAAGGGGATGTGCTCGGTGATGAACTCCCGCCCCCGGTCGAGGTGGGCGAGGAACTCCTCGGCGTGCCAGGTCTCCAGGGGGCGCAGTTCGGCTCCGTCGTCACCCAGTGGTATCGCGTACATCCTGCTGCCGTTCCTCCTCCGCGAGGACGTCCGCCACGTCGGCGTCCGTCACCGCGGCCAGCCTCTCATGGGCGGCCCGGCACTCGGGCGGCTCGATGCTGATGCGCGGCAGGAGGGCGTCCAGGCGGCGCGGCAGCCACCAGTTGGCGCGGCCGAGCAGGTGCATCAGGGCGGGCACCAGGAGGGTGCGCAGGACGAAGGCGTCCAGGGCGACGGCTGCGGCCAGCGCGATGCCGAACATGGCGATCACCCGGTCGCCGCTGAGGACGAAGGCGAGGAAGACCGAGATCATGATGACGGCGGCGGAGTTGATCACGCGGCCGGTCTCGGCGAGCCCGACCCGGACGGCCCGGCGGTTGTCGCCGGTCTCCAGCCACTCCTCGTACATCCGGCTGACCAGGAAGACCTGGTAGTCCATGGAGAGCCCGAAGAGCACCGAGACCATGATCACGGGCAGGAAGGGTTCGATCGGCCCCGCGCTGCCGAGGCTGAGCAGTTCGCTCCCCCAGCCCCACTGGAAGATCGCGACGACCACGCCGAAGGCGGCGGCCACGGCGGCGACGTTCATGGCGGCGGCCTTGAGCGGGATGCCGACGGACCGGAAGGCCAGCAGGAGCAGCAGACAGCCCAGGCCGATGACGACGCCGACGAACAGGGGCAGCTTGCCGACGATGACGTCGGCGAAGTCGTCGTAGCCGGCCGTCACCCCGCCCACGTGCACGTCGAGCGCGGTGCCGGCCTCGGCGCGCGGCAGCACCTCGGAGCGCAGCCGCTCGACCAGGTCGCTGGTGTCCTCGGACTGCGGCGCCGACTCGGGTACGACGGTGAGGTACGCGGCGTCGCCGCCGGAGTTGTACATCACCGGCGTCACCGAGGAGACGCCCTCGGTGGTCCGCAGGGTGGCGTCCAGGTTGTCCAGGGCGAGGCGGTCCTCGGCGCCGCGGACCTCGGTGACCAGGGTGAGCGGGCCGTTGACGCCGGGGCCGAAGCCGTCGGCGAGGAGGTCGTAGGCCTGGCGGGTGGTGGTGCCCTTGGGGTCGTTGCCCTGGTCGGAGGTGCCGAGGCGCAGGCCGAGGGTGGGCAGGGCGACGACGGTGATGACGACGAGGGCGAGCGCGCCGAGCAGTTTCGGGTGGCGCTCGACGAAGGCCGACCAGCGGGCGGCGAACCCGGTCGGCACCTCGGGCTCGGGACCGTGCTCGGCGAGCCGGCGCCGCTCGCGCCGGCTGAGCGCGCGCGGTCCGATGTACGACAGCAGGGCGGGCAGCAGCGTCACGGAGGCGGCGACGGTGAGGAGCACGGTCAGCGAGGCGGCGACGGCGACGCCGTTGAGGAAGCTCAGCCGGAGGATCAGCATGCCCAGCAGGGCGATGCAAACGGTGGCACCCGCGAACACGACGGCTCGTCCGGTGGTCGCCACGGCGTCGGCGGCGGCGTCCGCCACGGACAGGCCCCGCTTCAGCCCGCGCCGGTGTCTGGTGACGATGAACAGGGCGTAGTCGATGCCGACGCCGAGTCCGACGAGGGTGCCCAGCATGGGCGCGAAGTCGGCGACGGTCATGGCGTGGCCGAGGAGGGTGATGCCCGCGTAGGCGGTGCCGACGGAGACCAGCGCGGTGGCGATGGGCAGCAGGGCCGCGGCGACGGAGCCGAAGGCGACGAAGAGGACGGCCGCGGCCACGGCCACGCCGACGGCCTCGGCGAGGTGGCTGCCGCCGGACTCGGTGAGCGCTATGGCACCGCCGCCCAGTTCGATCCGGAGTCCGTCGGTCTCGGCTGCCTCCGCGGTGTCGACGACGGCCCGTGCCTGGCCCGGGTCGATGTCCTGGGAGGCGGCCCCGAAGGTGACGGTGGCGTACGCGGTGTCGGCGTTCTCGCTGATCAGGGGCGAGTCGGCGTCGTGGTACGGGTTGGTCACCGCGGCCACCCCGGGCAGCTCCGCGATGCGGTCCAGCGTGCGGGTCATGGCCTGTTCGACGTCGGCGGCGCGGACGGTGCCGGACGCGGTGTGCCAGACGATCGTGTCGCTGTCGCCGCCGAGGTCGGGAAAGCGGGACTCCAGCAGCCGGAAGGCGCGGTCGGAGCCGGTGTCGGGGATGCCGTAGTCGTTGGAGTACGCGGAGCCGGCGACCGTGGCGGCCGTGGCGACGCCGCCGAGGGCGAACAGCCAGAGCAGAACGGTGACGAGGCGACGTTGAACACACCAGCGTGCGAGGGCTGCCACGAACGTGCTCCCAGGGGTGTCTGATTGTCGATCTTTGACCGGGAACACCCGGAAAGCCGGGAACACCGGGAACGGGCATCCATGGAGTGAACCGCCCGCAAAGAACGCATGAGCAATGCGGAATCACTCTTGCAGCCAGAAGTGATCCTTTGCGGACTTAGTGGCCTTATTCACAACAACAGCCCTGGGGGGACGCGCCGTGCTCGGCGCGTCCCCCCAGGGCTCATGGCGTCGTACCGGGTGTCAGCCCTCGGTGACGCCCAGCTTCTCCAGGATCAGCTCCTTGACGCGGGCCGCGTCCGCCTGGCCCCGGGTCGCCTTCATGACCGCGCCGACCAGGGCTCCGGCCGCGGCCACCTTGCCGCCGCGGATCTTGTCCGCGATGCCCGGGTTGCCGGCGATGGCCTCGTCGACGGCGGTGGTCAGCGCGCCCTCGTCGGAGACGACCTTCAGGCCGCGCTGGTCGACGACCTCGTCCGGCGTGCCCTCACCGGCGAGGACGCCGAGGATGACCTGGCGGGCCAGCTTGTCGTTCAGCTCGCCCTTGGTCACCAGCTCGGCGACGCGGGCGACCTGGACCGGCGTGATGGCCAGCTCGTCGAGCGCCTTGCCCGACTCGTTGGCACTGCGGGCCAGCTCGCCCATCCACCACTTGCGGGCGGAGGCCGCGTCGGCACCGGCGTCGATCGTGGCGACGATCGGGTCCAGCGCTCCGGCGTTGAGGATGGACTGCATGTCGTTGCCGGAGATGCCCCACTCCTCGCGGAGCCTGCTGCGGCGCACCAGCGGCAGCTCGGGCAGCCCCGACCGCAGCTCCTCGACCCACTCGCGGGACGGGGCGACGGGCACCAGGTCGGGCTCCGGGAAGTACCGGTAGTCCTCGGCCTCCTCCTTCACGCGGCCCGAGGTGGTGGACCCCGTGTCCTCGTGGAAGTGGCGGGTCTCCTGGATGATCGTGCCGCCGTCGTTCAGCACGGCGGCGTGCCGCTGGATCTCGAAGCGGGCGGCGCGCTCGACGGAGCGCAGCGAGTTGACGTTCTTGGTCTCGCTGCGCGTGCCGAACTTCTCCCGGCCGTGCGGGCGCAGCGACAGGTTCACGTCGCAGCGCATCTGGCCCATCTCCATGCGGGCCTCGGACACGCCGAGGGCACGGATGAGCTCGCGCAGCTCACGCACGTAGGCGCGGGCCACCTCGGGGGCACGCTCGCCCGCTCCCTCGATCGGCTTGGTGACGATCTCGATGAGCGGGATGCCGGCGCGGTTGTAGTCGAGCAGGGAGTGCGAGGCGCCGTGGATGCGGCCCGTCGCGCCACCGACGTGCAGCGACTTGCCGGTGTCCTCCTCCATGTGGGCGCGCTCGATCTGGACGCGGAAGGTCTCCCCGTCCTCCAGCTGCACGTCGAGGTAGCCGTCGAAGGCGATCGGCTCGTCGTACTGGGAGGTCTGGAAGTTCTTCGGCATGTCCGGATAGAAGTAGTTCTTCCGGGCGAAGCGGCACCACTCGGCGATCTCGCAGTTCAGCGCGAGACCGATCTTGATCGCCGACTCGACGCCGGTCGCGTTGACGGCCGGGAGCGCGCCGGGCATGCCGAGGCAGACGGGGCAGGTCTGGGTGTTGGGGTCGGCACCGAGCGCGGTCGAACAGCCGCAGAACATCTTGGTGTGGGTGCCGAGTTCGACATGGACCTCGAGGCCCATGACGGGGTCGTACGACGCGAGTGCGTCCTCGTACGACACCAGGTCGGTCGTGGTGGTCACGGTGAAACTTCCCTCTCAGCCCAGCAGGACGTCGTCGTCGCCGAGACGCTTCAGCTCGCGGTACAGGATGGCGAGGTTGGTGACGACGGCGGCTCCGGTGACGACGGCGTCGAGCAGTCGCAGCGTGTCGCTCTCGCCACGGGCCTTCTTGATCTGCTTGTAGACCCCGACGGCGCCGAACGCCGACGTGGCCATCGAGACGTACAGACCGGACTTGGACTTCTTGAAGCCCTTGGCCTTGGTCAGTGCACTCACAGCGACGGAGCCTCCTCGATCAGCGGGTGGCCCCACTTTTCCACGAAGGCGGCCTCGACGGCGGCGCCGACCTTGTAGAGCCGGTCGTCCTTCATGGCGGGGGCGATGATCTGCAGACCCACCGGCAGGTTGTCCTCGGGCGCGAGGCCGCAGGGCAGCGACATGGCCGCGTTGCCCGCCAGGTTGGTGGGGATGGTGCACAGGTCGGCCAGGTACATCGCCATCGGGTCGTCGGCGCGCTCGCCGATCGCGAAGGCGGTGGTCGGGGTCGTCGGCGAGACGATCACGTCGACCTGCTCGAAGGCCCGCTCGAACTCCTGCTTGATGAGGGTGCGGACCTTCTGGGCGCTGCCGTAGTACGCGTCGTAGTACCCGCTCGACAGGGCGTACGTGCCGAGCATGATGCGGCGCTTGACCTCGGGGCCGAAGCCGGCCTCGCGGGTCAGGGAGGTGACCTCCTCGGCGGAGTGCGTGCCGTCGTCGCCGACGCGCGCGCCGTAGCGCAGGCCGTCGAAGCGGGCGAGGTTGGAGGAGCACTCGGAGGGCGCGATCAGGTAGTACGCGGAGAGCGCGAGGTCGAAGGACGGGCAGTCCAGCTCGACGATCTCGGCGCCCAGCGACTTCAGCAGCTCGACGGACTCGTCGAAGCGCTGGACGACACCGGCCTGGTAGCCCTCGCCGCGGAACTGCTTGACGACGCCGACGCGCATGCCGTCGACGCTGCCGTTGCGGGCGGCCTCGACGACCGCGGGGACCGGGGCGTCGATGGAGGTGGAGTCCATCGGGTCGTGCCCGGCGATCGCCTCGTGCAGCAGGGCCGCGTCCAGGACCGTGCGGGCGCAGGGGCCGCCCTGGTCGAGGGAGGAGGAGAAGGCCACCATGCCGTAGCGGGACACGCCGCCGTACGTCGGCTTGACGCCGACCGTGCCGGTGACGGACGCGGGCTGGCGGATGGAGCCGCCGGTGTCGGTGCCGATGGCGAGCGGGGCCTGGAAGGCCGCGAGGGCCGCGGAGGAACCGCCGCCGGAGCCGCCGGGGATCTTGGTGAGGTCCCAGGGGTTGCCGGTCGGGCCGTAGGCGCTGTTCTCGGTGGAGGAGCCCATGGCGAACTCGTCCATGTTGGTCTTGCCGAGGATGACGACGTCGGCGGCCTTGAGGCGCTTGGTGACGGTCGCGTCGTACGGCGGGATCCAGCCCTCGAGGATCTTGGAGCCGACGGTGGTGGGGACGCCCTCGGTGGTGAAGATGTCCTTGAGGGCGAGGGGGACGCCGGCCAGCGGGCCGAGCTTCTCCCCGCGCTCGCGCTTCTCGTCGACGGCGCGGGCCTGGGCCAGCGCGCCCTCGCGGTCGACGTGCAGGAAGGCGTGCACCTTCTCGTCGACGGCCTCGATGCGGGCCAGGTGGGCCTCGGTGACCTGGACGGCGGTCAGCTCGCCGGAGGCGATCTTCGCGGCGATCTCGGCCGCGGTGAGCTTGATGATGTCGCTCATGGCTTATTCCTCCCCCAGGATCTGCGGCACCTTGAAACGCTGCTGCTCCTGGGCCGGGGCGCCGGACAGCGCCTGCTCGGGCGTGAGCGACGGACGGACCTCGTCCGGCCGCATGACGTTCGTCAGCGGGAGCGGGTGCGAGGTCGGCGGTACGTCTTGGTCGGCGACCTCGCTGACGCGGGCGACCGCGCCGATGATGTCGTCCAGCTGTCCCGCGAAGTGCTCGAGCTCTTCGGGCTTCAGCTCCAGACGCGCCAGCCGGGCGAGGTGGGCGACCTCCTCGCGCGTGATGCCAGGCATGCAGCGTTCCTCTGGGTGAGTGTGTGGTCGGGGCACTTCGGCCGGGGCAAGGCGCTTGCTCCGGTCGATTCGGCCCAGTCGGTTTGGCCCAATCCTATGGGTCCGGGCACCGTGGCCGTTAAACGGTTTCCCCCGGGTCCGCTCGGGACAACGACCGCGGTGGCGAAGTGAGCGCCGGCCCCACCACGCCGGGCGCGCCGTAACCGGTGGTGGCCGGACCGGGCGGGAACAGGAAGCGGTACCCGGTCGGCAGCGCGGCGCGCCGCCGCGGGCCGGCGGTCGCGCGCCACGGGCGGCGGGGCTCAGGTCACTCGTCGGACGCCGCCGCGGGCAGTGCGGCGGCGGCCCGCACCCAGCCCCTCGAACCCCGGGCCAGCAGCCAGGCCGTGGTTTCCTCCGGCGGCATCGCGGCCGCGACCAGCCAGCCCTGGACGGCGTCGCAGCCGAGGTCCCGCAGGCGCTCCCAGGTCTCGTCGTCCTCCACGCCCTCGGCGACGACGAGCAGGCCGAGGGAGTGGGCGAGGTCGACGGTGCAGCGCACGATCTCGGCGTCCTCGTTGTCGATGGCCAGCCGGGCCACGAAGGAGCGGTCGATCTTCAGCTCGCTGACGGGGAGCCTGCGCAGGTGGACGAGGGAGGAGTAGCCGGTGCCGAAGTCGTCGAGGGACATCTTGACGCCGTGCCCGGTCAGCGCGTTGAGGGTGTCGGCGGCGCGCTGCGGATCCTCGAGCAGCACGTGCTCGGTGATCTCGAGTTGGAGCGCTCCCGCGGGAACGCCGTGCCGGGCGAGCCGGGCGGCCACCGAGCCCGCGAACCCGGGGGTGTGGACGTCGCGCGGGGAGACGTTGACCGCGACCGGCACGAACAGGCCCTGCGCGCGCCAGTGGGCGACCTGAGCGAGCGCCGTCTCCAGGACGTACTCGGTGAGGTGGGGCATCAGCCCGGAGGACTCGGCGATGGCTATGAACTCGTCCGGCGGCACCTTGCCGCGCTCGGGGTGCACCCAGCGCACCAGGGCCTCCAGGCCCGCCACCTGACCGTCGAAGCGGACCTTGGGCTGGTAGTGCAGCTCGACCTCGTGGGCGTCCAGGGCCCGGCGCAGGTCGCCGAGGAGGCCGAGCCGGTCCGGGGTGTTGGAGTCCCGCTTGGACTCGTAGACCTCCACCCCGGTGCGGTCCCGCTTCGCCTGGTACATCGCCACGTCCGCGCGGCGCAGCAGTCCCTCGGCGTCCAGCGCGTGGTCGGGGAAGACGGCCACCCCGGCGCTGGCCTCCAGGACCAGCGTGAGCCCGTCCAGGTCCATGGGCGAACTGAGCGCGGACACCAGGCCGCGGGCGATCCGGGTCGCCGACGTGGTGGAGTCGGCGACGGGCAGTAAGACGGCGAACTCGTCACCGCCGAGCCGCGCGGCCTCCGCCCCGCGCGGCAGGGCCTGCCGCAGCCGGTCGGCGGTCTGCAGGAGCAGCCGGTCCCCGGCGAGGTGGCCGAGCGTGTCGTTGACCGACCGGAAACGGTCGAGGTCGATCAGCATCAGGGCGGCACGGGCGCCGATGCGCTCGGCGTCGTCCAGCGCGCTCCAGGTGCGCTCCAGGAGCCACTGCCGGTTGGGCAGGCCGGTGAGCGGGTCGCGCAACTGCTCCTCGGCGCGGGCGCGGGCGATCCACAGCGTGGAGTCGAGGGCGATGAGCGGGATGGCGAACAGCGGCAGCAGCATCGGCTTGGCGACGGCGACGACGCACACCAGCGGGGCGATGCCGAGCAGGGCGACGGCGACCAGGCCCTGTCTGACCAGGGCGGTGCGGGCGACGGTGGGAAGCCCGGGACGCGGGGTCTGGAGGTACCACAGCAGGGCGCGGGTGACGGCGAGGTAGGCGACGGCGACGAGCGCCACCTTGGGCGCCGCGTACATGCCCCAGGTGTCGGGGTCCCAGGGGTGCTCGACGGACGGTACGGAGCCGCAGGCGCCGAGGAGCAGGGCACCCGCGGCGATGCCGAGGATGTCCACCGCGCCGTGCAGGACGCCCTGCCGCCAGCGGCCCCGGCGGGCTATGCCGACCAGGACGACGACGGTGAGGCTGACCATGCCGGCCGGGATCCAGCCGTACAGCAGCAGGACGGCGAGGGTGAGGGCGGCGCCCGAGCCGGTGCCGCCCCACCAGCGGGAGCGGCCGAGCATGACCAGGTGGCCGACCACGATGCCGGCCAGCACGGCCAGGGCCCAGCCGACGGTGCCGGACGGGAAGAGGGCGTGGCCGTCGCTGAAGGCCCGGTAGAAGCCGGCGCCCAGGACGAAGGCGGCGGTCGTGACGATCGCCGCGGGCAACGCGGGCCAGGACAGGTGCCGTTCGGCGTCCGGGTCGGCGGGGCCGTGGAGGTGCCCGGTCGTGTGGCCGGTGGCCTGCGGCACGCGGGTGCCCGCCACGGGACGCGGGACGCCACCCTCGCGTTGCCCGTGCCGCCGGCTCACGTGCCACGCGCCCACCATGCGACGCAGGCGCAGCCGTGAGCCCGCGGCGGCGCTCTCGGTCGGTTCCATTCCCGTCCCTCTCACAGCCGGCGGTGCCCACGCCACGCGGCCCCCGCCTCGACCACCTTCAACGGCTCCGCGTGGGAGACCCCTTCCCCTGTCACTCGGGGCAGGGGGGTGCCCCGACCGCGGCTGGCCACGGCGGGCGCACAACCTCAACAGTAGGCCGCGGAAGGCTTTCAGGGGCACTGGTCGTCGACGGTTGCCCGAATGCCACCCGGCCACCCGTATGCATCTGATATGCGCCGATCGGGTGGCCTTCAACCGCTATTCCTCAGCCGAAAGCGCGACAGCCTCCGCCGCTTCGGCTCCTTGTTCGAGCAGAACGGCGAAACCCTCCTCGTTCAGAACCGGCACTTTCAGCTGCATCGCCTTGTCGTACTTCGACCCGGGGTTGTCACCGACCACGACGAACGAGGTCTTTTTGGACACCGAACCGGTCACCTTGGCGCCCCTGCTCTGGAGTGCCTCCTTGGCGCCGTCCCGGGTGAAGTTCTCCAGGGTGCCGGTGACGACGACGGTGAGTCCCTCGAGCGGGCGCGGCCCCTCGTCCTCCCCCGTCGAGTGGTCCTCCAGCGGAACCCCGGCCGCTTTCCACTTGCGGACGATCTCGCGGTGCCAGTCCACGGCGAACCACTCCTTGACGGCGGTGGCGATGGTGCCGCCCACGCCGTCCGTGCTCGCCAGCTCCTCCTCGGTGGCCTGTTCGATGCGGTCGACGGAGCGGAACTCCCGCGCCAGCGCCTGGGCGGCGACCGGTCCGACGTACCTGATGGAGAGGCCGTTGATGAACCGGGCCAGCGGGCGGGCCTTGGCGTCCTCGATGTGCTTCAGCAGCGCGAGGGTGTTCTTCTTCGGCTCGCCCGCCTTGTTGGCGAAGACCATGGCGGTCTTCTCCTCGCCGGTCTCCGGGTCGCGCTTGGGCAGCCCGCTGTCCGGGTCGAGGACGTACGCCTTGATGGGCAGCAGCTTCTCGACGGTGAGGTCGAAGAGGTCGCCCTCGTCCACGAGCGGCGGCTCGGACGGCTCCAGCGGCCCGGTCAGCGCGGCCGCCACGACCCCGCCGAAGTGCTCGATGTCCAGGCACTCCCGGCCGGCGAGGTAGGCGACCCGCTCGCGCAACTGGGCCGGGCAGGCGCGGGCGTTGGGGCAGCGGAGGTCGATGTCGCCCTCCTTCATGGCCTTCAGCGGCGTCCCGCACTCGGGGCACTCGGCCGGCATCACGAACTCCCGCTCGCTGCCGTCCCTCAGGTCGGCGACCGGCCCGAGGATCTCGGGGATCACGTCACCGGCCTTGCGGAGCACCACGGTGTCGCCGATGAGCACGCCCTTGGCCTTGACGACCTCCTGGTTGTGCAGCGTGGCGAACTCCACCTCGCTGCCGGCCACGGTGACCGGCTCGACCTGCGCGTACGGCGTGACGCGGCCGGTGCGGCCGACGCCCACCTTGATGTCGACCAGCTTGGTGTTGACCTCCTCCGGCGCGTACTTGT
Source organism: Streptomyces coelicoflavus (assembly GCF_045041415.1). Lineage (NCBI taxonomy): Bacteria > Bacillati > Actinomycetota > Actinomycetes > Kitasatosporales > Streptomycetaceae > Streptomyces > Streptomyces coelicoflavus. The sequence goes on from NZ_CP108218.1 coordinate 2,474,344, forward strand.
AGGCGATGGCCCAGCGGGGCGCGCGGGCGGTGGAGCCGAGCCGGCCCTGGAGGCGGATCTCGTCGAGCTTGACGACGACGCCGTCGATCTCGTGCGCGACGGAGTGCCGGTTCTCGCCGTAGTACGCGATGAACTCCCGTACGCCGTCCAGGCCGTCGACCACCCGGTTGTGCGGGGACGTCGGCAGTCCCCAGGTCTTCAGCAGGTCGTACGCCTGGGAGAGGCGGGTCAGACCCGAGTAGCCCTCCAGGGTGCCGATGCCGTGGACGACCATGTGCAGCGGGCGGGAGGCGGTGACGCGCGGGTCCTTCTGGCGCAGCGAACCGGCCGCCGCGTTGCGCGCGTTGGCGAAGGGCTTGTCCCCCGCCTCGTTCAACCGGGCGTTGAGTTCCTGGAACTTCTCCATCGGGAAGTACACCTCGCCGCGGATCTCCACGCGGTCGGGGACCCTGTCGCCCGCCAGGCGCTCGGGGATCTCGGCGATGGTGCGGACGTTGGGGGTGATGTCCTCGCCGGTGCGGCCGTCGCCGCGGGTGGCGGCGCGGACCAGGCGCCCGTCCTCGTAGGTGAGGTTGACGGCGAGTCCGTCGACCTTCAGCTCGCACAGGAAGTGGTACTCCTGCTCGCCCAGCTCCTTCGCGATGCGGTCGAACCAGGCGGCCAGCTCGTCGTCGTTGAACGTGTTGTCCAGGGAGAGCATCCGCGTGGGGTGCTGGACGGCCGTGAACTCGGTCGCGTAGGCACCGGCGACCTTCTGGGTCGGGGACTCGGGGGTGCGCAGCTCCGGGTGCCGCTCCTCCAGCTCCTCCAGGGTGCGCAGCAGCCGGTCGAACTCCGCGTCGCTGACGACGGGCGCGTCGTTCACGTAGTACCGGAAGCGGTGCTCCTCGATCTGCTCGGCGAGCCGCATGTGCCGCTCCCGCGCCTCGGCGGGCACGCTGGTCGTCTCCGCCTGCTCGTCGCCCTGCTTGTCGCCGGCCACCGTATGTCCTCCCGTTACTCTGGGTTGTCCGCGAGGGAACTCGCCGCCCGGACGCAGTGGGCGAGCGCGCGCCGGGCGTACTCCGGGGAGGCACCCGCGAGTCCGCACGCCGGAGTGACGGTGACCGCCTCCGCGAGCAGCTCCGGACGCAGCCCCAGCCTGCGCCACAGCGTTCTGACACCCATGACGCTACCGGCAGGGTCTGACAATGCGGTGTCCGTGCCCGGCACGACACCGGCGAACAGCCGGGTGCCACCCTCGACGGCCTCGCCGATCGCGTCGTCGTCACGCTCGGTGAGGAGCGAGAAGTCGAAGGAGACGCCCGCGACGCCCGCCCGGCGCAGCAGGGCGAACGGCACGTCCGGTGCGCAGGAGTGGACCACGACGGGGCCGCCGTCGTGCACCCCGGCGACCTCGCGCAGCGTCGCCTCCACCACCTGGCGGTCGACGGCGCGGTGGGTGCGGTAGCCGCTGGCGGTGCGGATCTGCCCCCGCAGGACGGCGGTGAGGGAGGGTTCGTCGAGCTGGAGGACCGGGCGGGCGCCGGGGACGCGGCGCCGGATCTCCGCCAGGTGCAGGCGCAGGCCCTCGGCGAGCGAGGCGGCCAGGTCGCGGCAGGCGCCGGGGTCGGAGAGGACCGCCTCGCCGCCCCGCAGTTCCAGGGCGGCGGCGAGGGTCCACGGGCCGACGGCCTGGACCTTCAGCGGGCCCTCGTATCCCTGGGTGAACTCCTCCAGGGCGTCGAGGTCCTCGCCCAGCCAGGCGCGGGCGCGTTTGGTGTCCCGGCCCGGCCGGTCGCCGAGCCGCCAGCCGCTGGGCTCCACGCGCGCGTAGAGCTCGACGAGCATCCCGGCGGTGCGGCCGATCATGTCGGCGCCGGGGCCGCGGGCGGGCAGTTCGGCGAGGAAGGGGAAGTCCTCGAAGCTGCCGGTGGCGGTCTTGGCGGCCTCGCGGGCGTCGTGGCCCGGGAGGCTGCCGATGCCGGTGGCGGGGGCGAAGGTGTCGTTCACGGGGCAAGCGTACGCAGGGGTGCGGGGCTTGTTTTCGCCCCCGCCGCCCCTTCCCGTCCCCGTCCCCGGGGGCTGCCGCCCCCGGACCCCCGCTTCGGCCTGAACGGCCTCGTCCTCGAACGCCGGACGGGCTGAAGCATCCGCGCCGGCGTCTCGAAGGAACCCTTACCGCCCCGGGCGCACCGTCAGGTCGTTGACCTCGGCGTCCCTCGGGAGGTCCAGGGCCATCAGGATGGTCGTGGCGACGGACTCGGGGTCCATCCACTTCGCCGGGTCGTACTCCTTCCCCTCCTGCTGGTGGACCTTGGCCTGCATGGGGCTGGCGGTGCGGCCGGGGTAGACCGAGGTGACGCGGACGCCGTTCGCGTGCTCCTCCTGGCGCAGGGCGTCGGCGAGCGCCTTCAGGCCGTGCTTGGAGGCGCCGTACGCGGCCCAGCCGGCGTGGGCGTTGAGCCCGGAGCCCGAGTTGACGAAGATCACCTGGCCCTGCGCGACGCGAAGCTGGGGCAGCAGGAGGCGGGTCAGCTCGGCGGGGGCGACCAGGTTGACGTTGAGCTGGTTGGTCCAGGTCTTCGGGGTGAGGTCACCGACCGGTCCGAGGTCGACGACCCCGGCGATGTGCAGCAGCGAGTCCACCCGGTCGGGCAGCGTCTGGTGGGAGAGGGCCCAGGACAGCTTGCCGGGGTCGGACAGATCGCCGACCAGCGTCTTCGCACCGGGGAGGGCGGCGGCGAGTTCCTTCGCGCGGCCCGCGTCGCGCGCGTGCAGCACGACCTCGTCGCCGCGTGCGTGCAGGCGGCGGGCGACGGCCGCGCCGATGCCGGAGCCCGCTCCGGTGATCACATGTGTAGCCATGCCCGCCATGCTCGCACCACCGGCGTCCTACTCGATGCCCTGGCTCTCCTCCAGGTAGGCGAGCGCGCCCACCGGCTCCTCGGCGAAGAAGACCAGCTCGGTGAGGGGGCGGGGCAGGAAGCCCTCGTCCTCCATGCGGCGGAACTGCTCCTTGAGGCCGTCGTAGAAGCCCGCGGTGTTGAGCAGGACCACCGGCTTGTCGGTGTGCCCGTGCTTCTTCAGCTCCAGGATCTCGGTGGCCTCGTCGAGGGTGCCGGTGCCGCCCACCATGATGACCACGGCGTCGGCCTGCTCCAGCAGCAGCCGCTTGCGCTCGGCGAGGTCCTTCGCGACCACCATCTCGTCGGCGCCCTCACGCGCCTTGGCCGCCAGGAAGTCCACCGAGACCCCGAGCAGCCGACCTCCGGACTCCTGCACTCCGTCGGCCACGACCTTCATCAGGCCGACGTCCGAGCCGCCCCAGACCAGGGTGTGGCCGCCCTTGCCGAGCAGTTCGGCGAACTCCTTGGCGGGGCGCGTGTAGCGCTCGTCGAGGTCGGCGGCGGAGAGGAAGACGCAGATGTTCATGGCCTCCACCGTACGGCCCGGTCCGGAGGGGAAGAACCCGAGCTACGGGGACGCTGTAGTACGTGACGCAGACCACTGCCACCAGGAGGACGACCGTGACCAGGGGACTCAAGGGACACGTCATCACCGTCGAGCCGAGCGACCGGCACGTGCGCGTGGTGCACGGCGGGCAGGTGCTGGCGGAGAGCGACGCGGCACTCGTCCTGCACGAGACGGGCTGTCCCGACCGGTACTACATCCCGCCGCAGGACGTGCGCCTCGACCTGCTGACGCCGTCCGGCACGACCACCCACTGCCCCTTCAAGGGCGACGCGTCCTACTGGTCGCGCCCGGACGCGGCGGACCTGGTGTGGGCCTACCCGGACCCGAAGCCGGAGGTGGCGGAGATCAAGGACCACCTCTGTTTCTACGAAGTCGAGGTGTCCTGAGCCATGAAACACCTGCCGTAGGGCAGTCTGCACAGGCATGGAGATGACGACTGTTTCGCGTGACGGCACCCGCATCGCCTACGAACGCTCCGGGCGGGGCCCGGTGGTCGTGCTCGTCAGCGGCGCGATGTCGACCGGTGCCACGACGGCGCCGCTGGCCGCCGAGTTGTCGGACCGTTTCGATGTCGTCGTGTACGACCGCCGGGGGCGCGGCGAGAGCGGCGACACGGCGCCCTACGCGGTGGAACGCGAGATCGACGACCTGGCGGCGCTGGTCGAGGCGGTGGACGGCGAGGCGTCGCTGTACGGCATGTCGTCGGGCGGTGCGCTGGTGCTCCGGGCGGCGGCGAGCGGTCTGCCGCTGCGCCGGGCCGCCGTGTACGAGGTGCCGTACGCCGTGGACGACGCGGCCGCGCGGGCCGCTGCCGAGTACACGGAGCGGCTGACCGAGGCACTGGGGCAGGGCAGGCGCGGGGACGCCGTGGAGCTGTTCCTGCGCCACAGCGGGCTGGGCGAGGACATGATCCGGGGTGCCCGGCAGTCCCCCATGTGGGCGGGGATGGAGTCGGTGGCGCCGAGCCTGGCGTACGACGACGCCGTGCTGGGCGACGGCCGGGTGCCCCGTTCCGAGATCGCCGGGATCACCGTCCCCCTGCTGGTGCTCGCGGGCGGCGCGAGCGACGCGTGGTGGCACGAGGCGGCCCGTGCGGTCGCGGAGGCGGCTCCCGACGGCAGGTACGGCACCGTGGACCGGCAGACCCACATGGTGGAGCCGGGCGTACTGGCGCCGGTGCTGGCGGAGTTCCTCGCCGGATGAGCCGGCTCCCGTGCGAGCGCCGGCGCGCTGCCCGGAGGGCTCAGGCCGCGCCCGCCGTGGCCCGCGTCGTCGACGCGATCGTCGCCGAGCCCACCACGCGCGTGCCGTCGTACAGCACGATCGCCTGGCCGGGGGCGACGCCCCGTACCGGCTCGGTGAAGGTCACCTCCAGGGTGCCGTCGACGAGTTCGGCGCGGACCTCGGTCTCGCCGCCGTGGGCGCGGAGCTGGGCGGTGTAGGTGCCGGGGCCGGTGGGGGCGGCGCCGCACCAGCGGGGCTTGATGGCGGTGAGGGCGTCGACGTCGAGGGCCTCGGCCGGACCGACCGTCACGGTGTTGTTCACCGGGGAGACGTCCAGGACGTAGCGCGGCTTGCCGTCGGGGGCCGGGGTGCCGATCCGCAGGCCCTTGCGCTGGCCGATGGTGTAGCCGTAGGCGCCCTCGTGGGTGCCGAGCCGGTTGCCCGCCTCGTCGACGATGTCGCCCTCGGCCTTGCCCAGCCGGCCCGCGAGGAAGCCCTGGGTGTCGCCGTCGGCGATGAAGCAGATGTCGTGCGAGTCGGGCTTCTTGGCCACCGCGAGGCCCCGGCGCTCGGCCTCCGCGCGGATCTCGTCCTTGGTGGTGACCGTGTCGCCGAGCGGGAACATGGCGTGGGCGAGCTGGCGGTCGTCGAGGACGCCGAGGACGTAGCTCTGGTCCTTGGCCATGTCGGAGGCGCGGTGCAGCTCGCGGACGCCGTCCTGGCGGAGGATCACCTGGGCGTAGTGGCCGGTGCAGACGGCGTCGAAGCCGAGCGCGAGGGCCTTGTCGAGGAGGGCCGCGAACTTGATCTTCTCGTTGCAGCGCAGGCACGGGTTGGGGGTGCGCCCCGCCTCGTACTCGGCGACGAAGTCCTCGACCACGTCCTCCCGGAAGCGGTCGGCGAGGTCCCACACGTAGAACGGGATGCCGATGACGTCGGCGGCGCGGCGGGCGTCCCGCGAGTCCTCGATGGTGCAACAGCCCCGGGCGCCCGTGCGGAAGGACTGCGGGTTCGCGGAGAGCGCCAGGTGGACGCCGGTCACGTCGTGCCCCGCCTCGGCCGCGCGGGCGGCGGCGACGGCGGAGTCGACTCCGCCCGACATGGCGGCGAGGACGCGGAGGGGACGGGTGCGCTGCGGGGTCTCAGTCATAACTCCTCCAGAGTACGGGGGAAGCGGGAACCGGGGCGCGCGAGTATGCGTTGAAGATCGTATGGGGGCGAACCAGGGATCCGCGGGTGGGTCCGCGAGCGGCGGGTCCGGGGACGGCGACCGGCGCATCGGGCGGCGGGCGCTGATCGTCGGCGGTGCGGCGGCGGCCGTGGGCACCGGTGTGCTGGCCCGCGACGAGCTGTCCCGGCTGTGGTGGCGGATGCCGGGCGTCGAGCGGCCCCGCGAGGACGGCGTGGTCGACTACGCGGGCGCGCGCTGGGTGGCGGCGTCGGACGCGAACTGGCGGCGGGCGGACCGGCCGGACGACTTCGGCATCGACATGGTGATCGTCCATGTCACCCAGGGCAGCTTCGACAGCGCCGTGCGAGCCTTCCAGGACCCGGGCCACAAGGCGGCCGCGCACTACATCGTCGGGCAGGACGGGCGGGTCACCCAGATGATCCGCGAGCTGGACGTGGCGTACCACGCGGGCAACCGCGACTACAACGAACGCAGTGTCGGCATCGAGCACGAGGGCTTCGTGGACCGCCCGCAGGACTTCACCGACGCGATGTACGCCGCCTCCGCGCGGCTGACGGCGGGAATCTGCGCGCGGTACGACATACCCGTGGACCGGAAGCACATCCTCGGCCACGTGGAGGTGCCGGGCACCGACCACACCGACCCGGGGCCGCACTGGGACTGGGACCGGTATCTGAAGCTGGTGCGGCGGGCGGCCACGAGCCGCCCGGCCGACAGAGCGTCCGGCTGAGGGCCGGAACCGGTCGGCCGGGTCGGGATCAACGCCGTACCGATGGGAGACCGGGGCCGGACGGGCCGGCGCCGCCGTGGTCAGGAGGGTGTCGGGGCGGTGGATGCCAGGACCCGGCGGGCCGCCGCGTCCTCCCTCCGGTGCAGGGTGCGCCACTCGGCTACCGGCCCCGGATGGGTGTCCAGCCAGTGCCGCTGCGCCGCGGCCAGCCGGGTGTAGGCCCGCTCCAGGTAACCGGTGCCTGCTTTGCAGGCCAGGTCGGCCCGCGCCGACGGATGCGTGGCGTCGGCTCCGGTCGGCAGGTCGGCGGCGAGCCGCGCGGGATCGTCGGCGGTGATTCCGGCCTCGGCCATGCAGGCGCGCCAGCGCGCGGTGACGGCCCGTTGGGCCGCGTCCTTCCGAAGGGCCCGCACGGCGTCCCGCTCCCCCTGGTCGAGCACGAGCCGCAGGGTCAGGTCCCGGACCCGTCCGTCCTCGCCGAGCAGGTGCTCCTGTGCCTCGGCGAGACACCCCGTCGCCGGCCTGGTCACCCGGATCACCTCGTTGTGGGCCGAGATCCTGCGGTCGGGATCGCCGTACAGGGCGCGTGTGAAGTCCTCGCCGCGGGGCTGCTCGGAGGGCTGCGGCACCGGCTGTCCGCCGTCGGCGGGTGCGTCGTGGGGCTCGAAGCCGAACGGCGCGGAGTCCGCACCGGAGTCGTCGCTCGCGGCGGGGGCGGGCGTGTAGGTGAATCCGCGGTCGGCCATGCAGGCGGCCACCAGCCGTTGTTCCGCCTCGTGGGCCCGCCGCGTGGCGTCGGTCGGTGTACGAAGCAGGCCGTGGAAGGGCAGCCGGGACCGCAGCACGTCGAGCCGGTGCGCCGCCGGTTCGGCGGTCGGGGGCGCGGCGGCCGGGGAGCGGCCCGTCAGCACCCAGGCGGCCGTCGCGACCAGGACGAGCGGCACCAGGACGAGCAGGACGGCACGGGCCTTCCGGCGTGGTCTTCTTGGGAGCATGACGGGGCTTTCCTCCAGGGTGCGTGACCGTGCGGCTTCTGCCCGTCCTGCGGGGCGCGCGGGCCCGGTGCGCGCGCCTCGCGCGCACCGGGCCGGACGAACGGGTGGCGGACCGTCCCGGTGGGTGGCCGCCGGGCGGGACTCAGTAGCAGTTGATGCTGGTCGTGCCCCGCAGGCGCAGTGAGCTGGCCCGGTTCTGCAGGCTGCCGGGGAGGTAGTCGACCTGGGAGCCGGGGTTCACGCAGAAGATGAAGCCGCCCCAGTCCGTGCCGACTCCGGCGTAGTAGTGGCTCTCGTAGCCGCCGGTGCTGGAGTTGCTGGCGGAGACCACGTTGTTGTGCACGGTCTGGCCACCGCCGGACCGGCTGGTGAGCTGGTTGAAGGTGTCGTTGCGGAAGTCGCTGTCGGTGTTGTAGTAGGAGTGCCGGGCCGAGTTGCCGATGCCCAGGTAGAACACACAGTGGTAGCCGGACGCACAGTTGTCGCCGGCCGACGCCGGGCTCGCGCCCAGCAGCAGGCCCGCCGACGCGGCCATGGCGGCCAGGCCGGCGACGGCCGTCACCCTTTTGCGTGCACGCATTCGTCTTCCCTCTCCCTGTGGAACGGACGGAGGTCCGGCCTCCGCCCGTCAGGACGGGTGAGCCGGAACGCGGGACCAGCCTGTCCCGGGTGTCCCTGTGCGTCATGCGCTGCGGGCGCACAGCGGTTGTCCGAGAGCGCACTGGCACCCGCGGATCGTGGTCGGGACACTTTGGACCGTCGGGGCGGGGGCGATCCGGAGGAGGACGGGGGGACGTGTTGACCGTTTTCGACGTCGACGGCTTACCTGTGAGGGAACGGACGTCGGCGTGGGCCGAGGCCGCGTCGAACGCCCTGGTGCCCCAGCGCTTCCGTTTCCCCGCGCCGCAGGAGTTCCACGCGCGGATGACCGGAATGCCGCTGGGCGTGGCGGAGCTGCTGCACATGACGTACGGCCCGCTGGTCACGGAGCGCACGCCGAAGGACATCAGGCGCCAGGACCCGGAGTACTACCAGCTCGGCTGCACGATCCTCGGGGAGCAGGGCATCGAACAGGCCCGCAACCAGGCACTGCTGGGGGCCGGGGAGATGGTCCTGTACGACAGCTCGGTGCCGTTCACGGCACGGTCCGGGCTGTCACCGGGCACGTCGGGCTCCTACGTGCTCCAGTTCCCGAAGCAGTCCATGCGGCTCTCGCCCCAGCGGGTGCGGAGCCTGGTGGCGGTACCGCTGCAGGCGCGGACGGGGGTCGGCCGGCTGCTGTTCCAGCTACTGGCCGGCATCGAGGAGCAGTTCGAATCGTGTTCGCCGCGCGATCTGGTCCAGCTCGGTCAGACGGCCATCGATCTCACAGCGGTCCTGCTGGGCCGGCACGCCGACCGTGCGCCGGTGTTGCCGCCGGAGTCACGGCAGCACGTGCTGTTCCTGCACATGGTGGCGTTCATCGACCGGAACCTGGCCGATCCCGGCCTCTCGCCGTGCGCCATCGCCTCCGCGCACGGGGTCTCCCTGCGCTACCTGCACCGTGTCTTCCAGATCGAGGGCACGACGCCCACGCGGTTCGTCCGGGAGCAGCGCCTCGCCCGCTGCCGGCGCGATCTCGCGAACCCGGCCCTCGGGAACGTTCCGGTCCATGCGATCGGGGCCCGTTGGGGCTTTCCGCGCGCCTCCGACTTCAACCGGGTCTTCCGCGCCGCGGCCGGTGTCCCGCCGGGCCGGTACCGGGCACTGGCGACGCACCACGCGGCGGCTCCGCGGAGTCCCGAGCCGTACGCGCGGACGACCCGGTGGGCGGCCCCCGCACGCCCCGACGACGAGTGATGCCGACCGGGGGCTAAGTCCGGGGTGCCGGAGACACCGGGGTGCTGGGCGCCGGAGACCGCACTATTGCGCAACCGCTGCCAGACGCCGGCCTCGTTCCAGTCCCGCAGGCGGCGCCAACAGGTCATGCCCGAGCCGAAGCCCAGCTCCTTCGGGAGGTACTCCCACTGGATCCCGGTGTGCAACACGTACAGGATCCCGCACAGCACCTCCCGGTCCGGCAACGGCCTGCGGCCCGGGTACCGGAAGCGCCGCTCGCGCTGCGGCAGCAGCGGCTCCAGGCGATCCCACAGCTCATCCGACACGATCCATGGCGAAGTCCCCACACCGCACCGAACGCTCAACTCCCGCCCCGGACACGGCAACCAGGGGCGATCCACCTCATTGTGTTAGCCGCTGCAACAGAGACGTTGGGCGTGGCGGTGGGTGATCAGGCAGACGGCGAGGCCGAGGAATGCTTCGTGAATGTCGTCGCGTCGTTCCCAGCGGATGCGTAGGCGGCGGGAGCCGTGGAGCCATGCGATCGTGCGCTCGACGACGTAGCGGAACACGCCCAGGCCGGTGCCGTGTGGTTGGCCTCTCTTCGCGATCATGGGGCGGATGCCTCGCTGCCAGAGCAGGCGACGGTACTTGTCGTGGTCGTAGCCGCGGTCGGCCAGCAGCGCGTCGGGGCGTCGACGGGGTCTGCCGACCCGGCCCGCAACGGCGGGAATCTCGTCGAGAAGCGGCTCGAGTTGGGTGACATCGTTGCGGTTTCCGCCGGTCAGCGACACCGCGAGTGGGATGCCCTGTCCGTCGACGATGAGGTGGTGCTTGCTGCCCGGGCGTGCACGGTCGACCGGGCTGGGCCCGCTTTTGGGCCCCGCCGGGTGGCCCGCACGTGCGAGGAGTCGATCACCGCCCGTTCCCAGTCCAGCTGGTTGTTCGACCGAAGCTTCTCCAGCAGCAGTACGTGCAGCTGGTCCCAGACGCCGGCCTCGTTCCAGGCCGCCAGGCGCCGCCAGCAGGTCATGCCCGAGCCGAAGCCGAGTTCCTGGGGCAGGTACTCCCGCTGGATGCCGGTGTGCAGGACGAAGAGGACTCCGCACAGGGCCTGGCGGTCCGGCACCCGCGGTCTGCCCTCGACCTTCTTCGGACCCGGCTCCGGCAGCAACGGTTCGATCAGCGACCACAGTTCGTCCGACACGATCCACGGCCGCGGCTGACGGTTTCCCATGCCCAGACATACGAGCAGAGAGGCCGACTGACTCATGATCAGCAGCTTTTGTTAGAGCCAGTAAGGGTGCCGGGGCCGAGGGGGCGAACACCCGACGGGGCCCGGAGCCGGAGACCGGGGACCGGAGACGCCGGGGGCGGGGCCCTGCCCGGGGTGCCCGTCCTCGATGTGGCGGCCGTCCGTGACGCGGGCCCGTGCGGACGGCGCCCGGGCACCCCGGCCCAGTCCCTACGACAGCCCGGCCGCCCGGGCGCGTTCCACCGCGGGGCCGATCGCCTTGGCGAGCGCCTCCACGTCGGCCTCGGTCGAGGTGTGGCCGAGTGAGAAGCGCAGGGTGCCGCGGGCCAGGTCGGGGTCGGTCCCGGTGGCCAGCAGGACGTGGCTGGGCTGGGCGACGCCCGCGGTGCAGGCGGAGCCGGTGGAGCACTCGATGCCCTGGGCGTCGAGCAGGAGGAGGAGCGAGTCGCCCTCGCAGCCCGGGAAGGTGAAGTGGGCGTTGGCCGGAAGACGCCCCTCGGGTGCCGGGTCGCCGCCGAGGATCGCGTCCGGGACGGCCGTACGGACGGCGTCGACCAGGTCGTCGCGCAGGGTGCCGATCTCGCGGGCGAACCACTCGCGCCGCTCGGCGGCGAGGCGCCCGGCGACCGCGAAGGAGGCGACGGCGGGGACGTCGAGGGTGCCGGAGCGCACGTGGCGTTCCTGGCCGCCGCCGTGCAGGACGGGCACCGGGGTGTACTCCCGGCCGAGCAGGAGTGCGCCGATGCCGTAGGGGCCGCCGATCTTGTGGCCGGAGACGGTCATGGCGGCGAGCCCGGAGTCGGCGAAGTCCACCGGGAGCTGGCCGAAGGCCTGGACCGCGTCGGCGTGCAGCGGCACGTCGAACTCGGCGGCCACGTCGGCGAGTTCCCGCACCGGCATGATGGTGCCGATCTCGTTGTTGGCCCACATCACGGTGGCGAGGGCGACGTCGCCGGGGTCGCGGGCGACGGCCTCGCGCAGCGCCTCGGGGAGGACGCGCCCGTGGGCGTCGACCGGGAGGTACTCGACGGTGGCGCCCTCGTGCTCGCCGAGCCAGTGGACGGCGTCGAGGACGGCGTGGTGCTCGACGGGGCTGGCCAGGACCCGGGTGCGGGCCGGGTCGGCGTCGCGTCGGGCCCAGTACAGGCCCTTGACGGCGAGGTTGTCGGCCTCGGTGCCGCCGGAGGTGAGGACCACCTCGCTGGGGCGGGCGCCGAGCGCCTCGGCGAGGGTCTCGCGGGCCTCCTCGACGGTGCGCCGCGCGCGGCGGCCGGACGCGTGGAGGGAGGAGGCGTTGCCGGTGACGCTCAGGTGCGCGGTGAGTGCCTCGACTGCCTCGGGGAGCATCGGGGTGGTCGCGGCGTGGTCGAGGTAAGCCATGGTGGGGCCGATTCTACGGGCGGGCTCCGCCGGGCCTGGACCGAGGCCGCCCTCGTCGGTCCCCTGACGCCCTCTTTCGGTCAGAGACTCCAGGACATCGTGTTGTCCGCGGACATGAACACCGCCAGGACCAGCAGGTCGGCGACGCCCAGGCCGAGACCGAGGAGGGCCCGGCCGCGGCGGGCGGTGCCGCGCCACAGGGCGACGCTCGCGAGGGCGATGGCGATCGGGCCCAGGAAGACGTTGAGGACGAGCAGGCCGAGCAGGCCGAGGACGAAGGCGGCGACGGCCATGCCGTCGGTGTCGTGGATGCCGGTGCGGCGGGCGGTACGGGTGGTGCCCTTGGCGTCGGTGGTGCGGCGGGCCGGTGCGGTGAGCTGCATGACGTTCTCCCTGCCGTGCGTCGGTGGAGGCGGGTCAGTGGGCGGAGGTGCTCCGCCGGCGGCCGTGCCGCTCGCGGAGGGCGAAGACGCCGAGCCAGACGGCGATGACCAGTCCGGCCGCGACCGAGAAGGTGAGCGGTGCGTGGGCGACGGTGCCCATGACCACCCCGAGGAGCAGGAGTGCGACGACGAGAAACAGCATGGCGCGGATCCCCCAACCTTGCGTAGACGCTTCGGTGAACATTTGTGGTTACAGTTGTTCACTGACTCCTCAGTCTAGCGCGCCGCACGGCTTTTCAATTCCGGAGAACAGTTGTTAACTGCATGGCATGAGTCACACCCCCGGCGTTCGGCAGGCGCAGAAGCAGAAGACCCGGCAGGCGCTCCTGGACGCGGCGCTCGGCCTGCTGGAGGAGCAGAGCCTGAGCAGCCTGGGGCTGCGTGAGGTCACGCGCGCCGTGGGCGTCGCCCCGACCGCCTTCTACCGGCACTTCCACTCCACGGCGGATCTCGGGGTGGCGCTGGTCGAGGAGGCGCTGGGCAGCCTCCACCCGATGATCCGGACCACGATGTCACCGGCCGAGGACGACGACGAACGCATCGACCGCGCGGTCGAGCTGATCGCCGGTCACGTGGCCGCACACCCGGCCCACGTCCGCTTCATCGCGCGGGAGCGGCACGGCGGGGTACAGCCGGTGCGCCGGGCGATACGGGAGCAACTGGCGCGGTTCGCCGAGGAGGTGAGGGCCGAGCTGGCCACGGACGCGTCGGCGGCGGGCTGGAGCGAGACCGACCTGCGCATGCTGGCGGGCCTCTACGTCGACCAGATGCTGATCACGGCGTCCCTCTTCCTGGAGACGCTGGACGCCCCGGACGACGAGCGCCGCCGCGCCGTCGAGACGGCACGGCGGCAACTGCGGCTGATCAGCGTCGGCCGCACGCACTGGCTGGACTGAGTCCGGCTGGACCGAGTCCGGCCGGACTGAGCACCGGCCGGTCCGAGCCCTGACCGGACCGAGGTGCACCAGCAGTGCCCCCGGGTCAGCCGAGCCGGACCCGGGCCAGCTGGCGGGACTGGGCGACCAGGCGGTCGGCGCTGTCCCAGACCTCGGCGTCCTCCTCCAGGAAGCCGCCGGCGAGGTTGCGGGTGGTGATGGAGACCCGCAGCGGGCCCGGCGCGGGGCGACAGCGCACGTGCGCGGTCAGCTCGACCGTCGGCACCCAGCCCTTGAGCCCCAGTTCGAAGGCGGTCGGCGGCAGCGCGTCCACCGCGAGGAGCAGCGAGAGCGGGTCGGCGTCGCGGCCGTCGGCGAGGCCGAACCAGGCCCGCATCTCGCCCCGGCCGGAGGGCTGCCCCAGCGCCCAGCCCAGCGTGGCGGGGTCCAGCTTGAGCATCAGCCGGTCGGCGATGGCCGAGCTGCCGTCGACGGGGGCGGGGCCGTCCTGCGGGCCGAAGCACTGGTCGGCCGGCGGGATCGCGGGCGGCTTCGCCGAGGTGCGGACGTCGTCGGGCAGCGCGTCGAGGTCGCCGCAGGAGGCGAGGACGCGGATGCGCTCGACCTCGTTGCCCTCGTCGTCGTACTGGAGCAGGGAGGCCTGGCCGGTCGAGAGGGAGCGCCCCGTGCGGACGGTCTCCGTGCGCACGACCGCCGGGCCCGGCTGCGAGGCGGTGAGGTAGTGCGCCGAGATGGTGAAGGGGTCGGGGTGCGGGAGCGCGTCGCCGAGGGCCCGGCCCAGGACGGCCAGCAGGTAGCCGCCGTTGACGGCGTTGATGATCGTCCAGCCGGCCGACAGGTCGATGTCGTAGACGCCGGGGGCGCGTCGGGTGACGGCGGTGTCCCGGTCGAACTCGCTGTCGCCGATGGTGGCCCGTACGGCCGCTGCGGAGGCTGCTTCTGGCATGACTGCACGGTACAACAGGAAACTACTAAGCGGTAGCTTTCTGCTTCGTTCCCGGCCCGCCCCGCGCCGCCGCCGACCCCGCTCCCCTTTCCCCTACCGCCCCCTCTCCCGTTCCCGTGCGCGCAGATACGCCTCCAGTTCCGCCGCCCCGGTCACCATCGCCCGGCCGCGGGCGGAGACGCGGTCGCGCCACTCGCACAGGGCGGCCTCCAGCGGCTCCACTCCCCCGGCCGACCGCACCCGGTCGAGGACGGACGCGATCCGCTCCAGCGGATACCCGCCCCGCCTGAGCTGGTGGGCGAGGCGGACGTCCCGCACGTCCGCCTCGTCGTAGCGGCGGTACCCGGTCACCGGGTCGCGCCGGGGGCGCACCAGTCCGGCGCGCTCCCACTTGCGCAGGGTCGCGGGCCGGATGCCCAGCTCCGCCGCGAGCGCGCCGATGAACCCGCCGGCCGCCGCGGGAGCGTCCCCGGCGGCCTCGGGCACCAGGTCGCGCAGTGCCGCCTCCACGGCCTCCAGCGTCCGCCGGTCGTCGAGCAGCCGGGCGTGGCTCTCGTCGATCAGCCGGAGCGCCGCGTCCACGGCGTCCTCGTTCACGCCCCGCAGCACCGAGGCCGCCGTCCCGTGGCCGTGACCCGCCGCCAGGGCGAGGAACGCGTCCAGGGCGCGGGCGTGCAGCGTGGTGTAGACGCGGTAGCCGTGAGCGGTGCGCCCGGCGGCCGGGAGGATGCCGGCCGCCTCGTAGTTCCTGACCGCCTGCGCCGACAGACCGTGCGCGCGGGCCAGGTCGACCGGCCTGAGCCGACCCCCGCTTTGAGGGTTGACGACCAAAGGTCCCACTCTCTCACGCCAGAGTTTCAACCGAGGGTTCAACGATACCGTTGAAGCCATGGCCGAACGCATCCAGGACATCGCCCATCCCCTCGACGCGACCGCCCTCATGCGGCTGCTGCCGGCCCCGCCCCGGCTGCTCGCCCTGGGCGAGCCCACCCACGGCGAGGACGCTCTCCTCGACGTGCGCAACGACGTCTTCCGGCAACTCGTCGAACAGCACGGCTACCGGACGATCACGATCGAGAGCGACTGCCTGAGGGGCCTGGTCGTGGACGACTACGTCACCCGGGGCACCGGCACCCTCGACGAGGTCATGGAGCGCGGGTTCAGCCACCCCTGGGGCCCGAGCGCGCCCAACCGGGAGCTGGTGCGCTGGATGCGCGCGTACAACGAGGGCCGGCCCGCACACGAGCGGATCCGCTTCGCCGGTTTCGACGGCCCCCTGGAGATCACCGGGGCCGCGAGCCCGCGGCAGGCGCTCACCGCGCTCCACGGCTTCCTCTCGGCCCTGGTGGACCCGGCCCTCCTTCCCTGCGACGCGGACACCCTGGACCGGCTGCTCGGCGCCGACGACCGGTGGACCGAGCCCGGGGCGATGACGGACGCCGCGCGGTCCGTGGGGCGGTCGGCCGAGGCCGGGGAGCTGCGGACGGTCGCCGCCGACCTGGTGTCGCTGCTGGACGAGCAGACGCCGCACCTGCTCGCCTCCGCCGCACGGGACGACTGGGAGCGGGCGCGGCTGTACGGACGGACCGCCACCGGACTGCTGACCTACCACTACTGGATGGCCGAAGCCTCCCCGGCCCGCATGACCCGGATGCTGGGCGTGCGCGACCGGATGATGGCCGCCAACCTGCTCGCGCTCGCCGAGCGGGGGCCGGCCTTCGTGCACGCCCACAACTCCCACCTCCAGCGCGAGAAGAGCTCGATGCGGATGTGGCAGGGCCGGCTGGAGTGGTGGAGCGCGGGCGCCCTGGTCGGCGCCCGGCTCGGCGGGGAGTACGCCTTCGTGGCCACGGCGCTCGGCACGATCCGGCACGAGGGGGTGGACACCCCGCCGCCGGACACCGTCGAGGGGCTGCTGTACGACCTCCCGGACGGCCCCCGCGTCCTCGACCCCGCGCTGCTGGCCGGCGCCCTGGGCGACCCGCGGCCCGCACCCCGCGTCTCGGCCTGGTTCGGTTACGCCCCGCTCGACCCCGGCCACCTGGACACGGTCGACGGCCTCGTCTTCGTCAAGGACATGCCGCGCCCCTGAGCGCTCCGTCTCAGTCCCCCTCCACCACCGTCGACCGGCGGTTCCAGGCGCGCGGTGCCCGCCAGTGGTAGCGCAGGGCGAGCAGCCGCAGGACGAAGGCCGTGACGACCGCCAGTCCGCTGGTGAAGGGGGTGAGCGCCTCGTAGCGGATGCACAGGGCGACCATCGTGGAACCGACGATGGCGGGGACGGCGTACAGGTCGCGGTCCCAGCGCAGCAGTGACGGCACCTCGTTGGCGAGCACGTCGCGCAGGACGCCGCCGCCGACCGCCGTGGTCAGGCCCAGGCAGGCCGAGGCGGTGAGGCCGAGGCCGTAGTCGTACGCCTTGGTGGTGCCGGCGACGCAGAACAGGCCGAGGCCCGCCGCGTCGAAGATGTTCACGCCGGTCTGGAGACGCTCCACGTGGGGGTGGAGGAAGAAGACCAGCAGCGTCGCGAGCAGCGGCGTGAGGAAGTACCCGAGGTCGGTGAAGGCGGCGGGCGGCACCGCGCCGATCACCAGGTCCCGGAACAGCCCGCCGCCCAGCGCGGTGACCTCGGCGAGGACGGCGATGCCGAAGACGTCGAAGTTCTTGCGTACGGCCAGCAGCGCGCCGGAGATGGCGAAGACGAAGATCCCGACCAGGTCGAGCGTGTGCTGGACGGTGGGGCTGAAGAGTTGCTCGTACACCCTTCCATTCTTACCTGCCAGCGAGCCCCCGCCTTACAAATGAAGGCAGGGGCTCGTTGACAGTGCGGGTGAGTGAGGTCACTTCCCCTTGGCGGGAGGCTCCTCGTCGGCGCTCCCGGAGTCGCTCCCGTCGGCGCTCCCGGAATCGCTCCCGGCGCCGTCGCCGGCGTTCTCGCCGTCGTCGGCACCCTCGGCGGCGGGCTCGTCGCCGCCGTCCGACGCGGTGTCCGCCGAGGACTCGGCCTCGACCTCCGCGGCCACCGCCGCCGAGGTCGCCGCCGACTCCGCCAGGGCGTCCTCCGACACCAGCTCCGCCGCCTCCTTGGCGGCGGTGAGCAGGACGACGTCCTGCGGGGCCTGGTCCTCGAAGTTCTCCGGGTGGTGGCAGGCGACCTGCTGGCCCGGCCGCAGCTCCTTCAGCGGCGGCTCGGTGGTGGTGCAGATCTGCGTCGCCTTCCAGCACCGGGTGTGGAAGCGGCAGCCGCTCGGCGGGGAGATCGGCGAGGGTACGTCGCCCTTGAGCAGGATGCGCTCGCTCTTGGCACCGCGCCGTGCCGGGTCCGGGATCGGGACGGCCGACATCAGCGCCTTGGTGTACGGGTGCATCGGCGACTTGTAGAGCAGGTCGCGGTCGGCCAGCTCCATGATCTTGCCGAGGTACATCACCGCGATGCGGTCCGACACGTGCCGCACGACGGACAGGTCGTGCGCGATGATCACGTACGTCAGGCCCAGCTCGTCCTGGAGGTCGTCGAGCAGGTTGACGACCTGTGCCTGGATGGACACGTCGAGCGCGGAGACCGGCTCGTCGGCCACGACCAGCCGCGGGTTGAGCGCGAGCGCGCGGGCGATGCCGATGCGCTGGCGCTGGCCGCCGGAGAACTCGTGCGGGTAGCGGTTGTAGTGCTCGGGGTTGAGACCGACCACCGACAGCAGCCGCTGGACCTCCTTCTTGACCCCGCCCTCGGGCTGGACGCCCTGGAGCTTGAAGGGGGCGCTGACGATCGTGCCGATGGTGTGGCGCGGGTTCAGCGAGGAGTACGGGTCCTGGAAGATCATCTGCACGTCGCGGCGCAGCGGACGCATGCCGCCGACCCCGAGGTGGGTGATGTCCTTGCCCTGGAACTCGACCTTGCCCGCGGTCGGCTCCAGGAGCCGGGTGATGAGCCGGCCCATGGTCGACTTGCCGCAGCCGGACTCGCCCACGACGCCCAGCGTCTCACCGGAGCGGACCTCGAAGTCGATGCCGTCGACGGCGCGGACCGCGCCGACCTGGCGCTGCAGCAGGCCCTTCTTGATCGGGAAGTGCTTCTGCAGCCCGGTCACCTTGAGCAGGGTCTCGCCGGGGGCCGCACCCTTGGTGAGGGTGGCGGTCCCGGCGGACTTGCCCTCGGTGCCGTCGCTCTGCGCGGGGATGGCCACGGCTTCGTCCTTGGCCTTGCCCTTGGTTTCGTCCTTGGCTTCGTCGCTCACAGCTTCGGCGCAATCTCTTCGGTCCAGATACGCTCCCGCTGCTCCTGCGACATGTGGCAGGCGGCCCAGTGCTTGCTGCCGACCTCGGTCAGCTCGGGGCGGACCGTGCGGGTGACGTCGTCCTTGGGCACGTCGGCGTACGGGCAGCGCGGGTTGAAGGCGCAGCCGGACGGGAGGTTGATGAGGGAGGGCGGCGAGCCCTTGACCGGGATGAGGCGTTCCTGCTGGTCGCGGTCGAGCCGCGGCATCGAGCCGAGCAGACCCCAGGTGTAGGGGTGCCGCGGCTCGTAGAACACCTTCTCCGCCGGACCGCGCTCCACGCACCGGCCGCCGTACATCACCAGGAGGTCGTCGGCCAGCTCGGCGACGACGCCCAGGTCGTGGGTGATGACGATGACCGCGGAGCCGAACTCCTTCTGGAGGTCCCGGATGAGGTCGAGGATCTGCGCCTGGACGGTGACGTCCAGGGCGGTGGTCGGCTCGTCCGCGATGAGCAGCTCGGGGTTGTTGACCAGCGACATCGCGATCATCGCGCGCTGGCGCATACCGCCGGAGAACTCGTGCGGGTAGCTGTCCACCCGCTTGTCCGGCTGCGGGATGCCGACGCGGTCGAGCATCTCCACCGCGCGGCGCTTGGCGGTCTTCTTGTCCACCTTGTGGTGGATGCGGTACGCCTCCACGATCTGCTGGCCGATCGTGTAGTACGGGTGCAGCGCGGACAGCGGGTCCTGGAAGATCATCGCCATCTCCCGGCCGCGCAGCTTGCGCACGTGGTCGGGGTCGGCGGACAGCAGCTCGGTGCCGTCCAGCCAGATCTCGCCGGAGATCCGCGCCTTGCGCTTGCCGTACTGGCCGGCGGTGTGCAGGCCCATGATGCCGAGCGAGGTCACCGACTTGCCGGAGCCGGACTCGCCCACGATGCCGAGGGTCTTGCCCTTCTCCAGCTGGAAGGAGAGCCCGTCGACGGACTTGACGAGACCGTCGTCGGTCGGGAAGTGGACCTTGAGGTCGCGTACTTCCAGGAAGGCGGTCGGCGCGGGCGAGGTGCCGGTGGGCTCGCCCACCGCTGCCCCGCTCTTGCTCAGTTCGGTCATGCGAGCCTCACTCGGGGGTCGATCACGGCGTACAGGATGTCCACCACGAGGTTGGCGATCAGCACCGCGAGAGAAGTGATCAGGACGACGCCCAGGATGAAGGGCAGGTCGTGGTTCTTGATCGCGTCCAGCACCTTCTGGCCGAGGCCGGGGAGACTGAACGTGGTCTCGGTCAGGATGGCGCCGCCCATCAGGGCGCCGAGGTCCATGCCGAGCATGGTGAGCAGGGGGGTCAGGGTCGACCGCATCGCGTGCTTGCTGATGACGACCTGTTCCTTGAGGCCCTTGGCCCGCGCGGTGCGGATGTAGTCCTCGCCGAGGATCTCCAGCATGGTGGCGCGGGTGATCCGGGCGTACATCGCGGCGTACAGGAAGGCCAGCGTGATCCACGGCAGGATCATGCCGCCGAACCAGCCGCTGAGGCTGTCCTCGAGCGGTACGAACTCACCGTCGATCCAGCCGAGGCCGTAGGAGAAGATCGCCAGGCTGAGCAGACCGGTGAAGTAGATGGGGAGGGAGACACCCGCCAGGGCGACGACCATCGCGCCGCGGTCCCACAGCGTGCCGCGCTTGAGGGCGGAGAGCACACCGGCGGCCACGCCGAAGATCAGCCACAGCACGGCGGCGCCGAGCGCGAGAGCCAGGGTCACCGGGAAACGCTCGGTCAGCACCGGCCACACGGACTGCTCGGTCTTGAAGGAGTAACCGAAGCAGGGCGCGGTGCAGTGGGTCACGTCGCCGCCGGCCGCGTAGGTACGGCCCGCGAAGATTCCCTTGAAGAACTCCCAGGCCTGCACGAGCACCGGGTCGCCCAGACCCAGCTTCTCCCGCACACCCTCGACGGCGGCGGGGTCCGCCTGCTTGCCGACGAAGTTCAGGGCGATGTCGACCCCGGCCCACTTGGGGACGAGGAAGAAGATGCAGAAGACCACCAGGATGATGACCACGAGCATCACTGCGGCGGCGAACAGCCGCCTGATGAGGTAAGCGAGCACGGGTTGCGGCCCGCTGCGTCCCGCGGGCCGCCGGAGATTGTCCGGCGGCCCGCGGTCACGCCGCGCCGGCCTTCACCTGCCTTTCGTGCCGTACGGCGGGTGTACCGGTTACTTCTTGGGGTTCTTCAGGCCGATGTTCACGAAGTCGTACATACCGCTGTAGGCGTCGGTGGTGTACAGGTTCGCGATGTTGCTGGAGCGCCAGTTGATGAACTTCTCGAAGACGAAGGGCAGGTAGTAGCCGCCCTCCATCACCTTGTGGTTGATCTCCGTGGCGATCTTCTCCTTGCCCGCGTCGTCCTTCGCGGTCAGGTAGTCGGCGAAGAGACCGTCGATCTTCGGGTCGTCGATCATCGCGAAGTTGTTGTTCGCGCTGTCGAGGATGTAGTCGCTGTGCCACAGCGGCAGACCGTAGCCCTGCACGGACGGGAAGTCCGGGCCCCAGCCCATGATGATGATGCCGTAGCCCTTCTTCTTCACGTTCGTGGGGCTACCGATGACGCTGGCGTACTGCGAGCCGTCGTACTGGTCGATCTCGACGTTGATGCCGACCTTCTTCAGCGAGGCCTGGAGGGACTCGGCGGTGGCGACCTCGACCGGCTTGTTGTTGCGGACCGCGATGGTGGTCTTGAAGCCGTTCGGCTTGCCGCAGGCCTTCAGCTCTTCCTTGGCCTTCTCGACGTTGCCGTTCTTGTTGGCACCGGCCATCTCGTACGGGTCGTACTTCTGGCCCTCGGAGCCCGGGACGGCGGGCGGCAGCATGTTGGTGCCGATGTCACCGCCGGCGACCGGGCCGCCGCGCGCGGTCTGCAGGGAGACGTGGTCGGCCCCGTAGAGCACGGCCTTGCGGCAGTGGATGTCGTTGAACGGCGCCACGTTCTGCGGGAACGCGGCGTACCGGATGTAACCCGAGACCGGGTTGTCCAGGTTCTCCTTGTGCTCCTTCAGCGCCGTGGTACGACCCTGCGGGGACAGACCGGTCTGGGCCAGGTCGATGTCGTAGTCGCCGGCGATGAGGCGGGCGTCCAGGTCGTTGGCGTTGGTGAAGAACTTGATCGTGATCTTGTCCGGGTACGCCTTGCGGACCGGGTCCGAGCTCTGCTTCCACTCGGTGTTGCGGACCAGGGTCAGGTCCTTGCCCGGGTTGTACGACTCGAACTTGTACGGGCCGGAGGAGAACGGGTGCAGGCCGTACTTGGACTTGGTGTCCTTGTCCTGGCGGACCGGGGACGCCGAGGTCAGCGCGAGCATCTCCTCGAAGTCCGAGTTGGCCTGCGGCAGGTGGAAGACGATCGTCTTGTCGTCCGGCGTCTCGATCGCCTTCAGACCCAGCTTGTCCGCGGACTTGTCCTTGTACGGGCCCTTGTACTCGTCCTTGGGGTCGAGCACCTCCTTGAGGTACGTCGGACCGCCGGACAGCACGTCCTGCGCCCAGACGCGCTCGATGCCGTACTTGACGTCCTTGGAGGTGATCGGCTTGCCGTCCTCCCAGGTGATGCCGTCACGCAGGGTGTACGTGTAGGTCTTGCCGTCTTCCGAGACCTTGGCGACGTCGGTCGCGAGGTCGGGGGTGACCTCGGCGCCCGTCTTGCCCGGCTCCGTCTTGTTCGTGACGAGCTGGCGGCTGTAGTAGCGGGAGAAGTTCCACATGAAGCCGTAGTAGCCACGCGTGGTGTCCCACGAGTCGGCGTCCTGCGTGCTGGCGAACTTCAGCGTCCCGCCCTTCTTGGCCTCGGAGGCCTGGGCGACCTTGTTGTTGGCGGCGTTGAAGCCGGCCGCGCCGTTCTTCGAACCGCTGCCGCCGTCGTCGTCGCCGCCGCCGCCGCACGCCGCCGTGGTCAGCAGCGCGGCGACCACTGCGGCAGCGGCCAAAGCCTGCTTGCGCCGCCCTGAGGTGCGTTGGGTAGTCACGATCTCGGATCCTCCGGATTAGATGAGAGACCCCGTGCAGGTGCCACGGGTCGCCTTGCGGTACGGCAGGTCAGCGGGAGCCCTTCGGGTCCAACGCGTCGCGCACGCCGTCACCGAAGAGGTTGAAGGCAAGAACGGTGATGAAGATCGCCACACCGGGGACCACCATGTACATGGGGTCCGACTTGTAGTAGTCGATCGCGCTCGAGAGCATCTGCCCCCAGGACGACGTGGGCGGCTTGACGCCCACGCCCAGGAAGCTGAGCGCCGCCTCGGTGAGGATGTTGGTGGGGATCATCATCGTCGTGTAGACGATGATCGGCGCCACCAGGTTGGGCAGCAGCTCCTTGAACAGGATGTAGAACCGTCCGGCCCCCAGCGACCTGGCCGCCTCGACGTACTCCCGTTCACGCATCGAGAGGGTCTGGCCGCGGACCACGCGGCCGATGTAGGGCCAGCCGAAGAAGCCGATGACCACGATCATCATGAGCAGGCGCACGCCCGTGCCGCTCAGTCCGAGCATGTTGTCCGGCATGACCGAGACCAGGGCGATGATGAAGAGCAGCTGCGGGAAGGCCAGCAGGCCGTCCATGATCCGGCAGATGAGGGAGTCGACCCAGCCGCCGAAGAAACCCGCGAGGACACCGAGGACGGTGCCGAGGATCACGGCGACCATGGCGGACAGGAAGCCCACCAGGAGGGAGATCCGTGCGCCGTGGACGATGCGGGCGAAGATGTCGCGGCCGTTGACCGGCTCCACACCGAGCCAGTGGTCGCCGCTGACACCGCCCAGGGAACCCGTGGGGGTGCCGAACAGCGGGTCGATCATGTCCTCGTTGTACGCGTTGGGCTCCTGCCCGTACAGCGAGGTGATCAGCGGAGCCAGCACGGCGATCACGATGAGGACCAGCACCACGATGCCGCCCGCGAGGGCCAGCCTGTCCCTCTTCAGGCGCTCCCAGGCGATCCGGCCCAGGGAGCGCCCTTGTACCGACTTGGCCTCGGCGCCGGCGACCGCCGCTTCCTCTGCCGCACTCGGGGCCGCTTCCGCGGTCGGCTCGTGCAATGGTGCCGTCATCTGGCAGGGACCCCTCTCAACCGGCGGTAGCCGGCCCGCACTTGCCGCTGTAGCGGCGTGATCAGTCCGTCGTACACAGGGGCGAGCATCCACCCCTTGTTGCGGGAGTCTTCAACGCTTTGGCGATCTGTAGCCAGAGCTGACGGGGAATGGATGCGCAACCGTGATGCTGTTTGAGGTGTTCCGTTATCCGGACAGTGGGTAACGGGGGCCGGACAGGGGCGAGTTGGGACATCCGGGACATGGGGGCGCTTTGCGCCGTCATCTACGCGCGAAGATGCTCTCTGTCGGCCCCGTCGGGCGGCCCGGCCGTCAGTACCGGCTACCGGCCGGAGGGTATCCGTACCCGCCCGCCGGCGCCTGGGCGGGGGCGGCCGCGTGGGCCTCTCGGTCGTAGAACGGGCGGGCGCCGGCGCGCAGCCACAGGGCGACCGGGTCGTGCGTGTCGGTCATCGCCACGGTCGACACCGGCAGCCCGTCGGGCACCGCGCCGATGGACTGCTGCATCATCGCGCGCACCGCGTCGACGGCCGGCGGGGAGGTGTCGTACACGTCCAGGCCGATGGCGAGATACGGCGCCCCCAGCGCCGGCTGCACCCAGGCGCGGCGCAGCGCGCGGACCGCCGGGGTGCGGTGGGCGTTCTGCGCGAGCAGGGCGTAGAACTGGGGGATCTCGATGGCCGGTTCGGACAGGCGCAGGGGCCCGGCGGGCTGGCGGTCCAGGCCGGAGGCGATGCGGCGCAGGTCGAGCCAGGGAATGCCGACGCCGCCGCCGGGGGCGTGCGGGTTGAGCCACAGGCCGTAGTGGTCCGGGTAGAGCGCGCGGGCCACCTCCAGGCCGTCGACCACCTCGTACGACCGGTTCCAGCCGCTGGCGGACAGCTCCTGGGCGGAGGTCACGCAGGGCGCGTAGCCGTAGCCCTCGACCTCCATGTTTCCGTACTGGGCGTCCGGGGAGCCGGCCTGTCCGTGCCACAGCAGCATCCAGACCTGGCCGGAAGTGGGGGTGGCGAGGGCGCGCAGCAGGGCCTCGTAGGCGTCGTAGCGCCCGGGCGTCACCTGGCGCAGCATGTGCTCGACCTGTCCGGTCGTGGTGCCGCTGACGCTCACGCGTATCGCCCCTTCGAGAAGTTCCCCCGGTGTTGGGTCCAGCTTAAGGCTCCGCCGGGTGCGGGGGGCTATGAGCTCGGGGTGTGCTGTTGCCGTGCGTCTGCGGCGCCGCTGTGGCTGGTCGCGCCCGCGCGGCGGAGCCGCAGATGTCGCAGCCCCGCGCCCCTGAAGGGGCGCTCAGCCTGCCCGGCGCTTACAAGTCCCGGTCGTAGAAGGGCCTGACCTTCTCCCGCATCCAGTCGCAGACGGGGTCCTGGGCCGCCTCCAGGAGGACCAGGTTGACCGGGTGGTGCAGGGGGGCCTTGGTCAGGGCGCGGCCGAGGGCTTCCAGGGGGAGGGCTTGGGCGTCGCCCTCCCAGTGGGTCAGCTCGACGCCGATGTACAGGACCGGGTCGGCGGTCTCGACGGCGGCCAGGCAGCGGCGCGCGCTGCGGACCACGCCGGTGGCGGCGAACTCGGCGGAGGCGGCGGCCAGGAAGTCCACCGGGTCGTCCTGCCAGTCCGGCTCGAAGAGGCGGACCCGGCCGCCGGACGCGGGGCCGTCCAGCGGGGTGCGTCCGGCCCGGCACAGTTCGGCCACGGCGGGCGGCGGCAGCGGGATGCCGACCACGCCCTCCGGGTTCACCGCGAGGCCGACCTGCGGGGGCAGACCGCGGGCGAACTCCGCGGCGGGGGCGACGGTGTACGCCATGTGCGCGCCCGCGACCTGGCGGAGCTGCTCCTCGGAGCTGAACACCGGTACGTAGGCCTGGCCCTCGATCTCCAGCGACGGCAGGTCGAGGGGGCCGCTGTGCGGGCCGCCGCCGTTGGGCAGGGGTATCCACAGGAAGCTGCGGCCGAGGACCTCCACGATCCGGCCGCCGGCCGCCGGGACGCCGAGGGAGGCGGACAGCACCTCCTCCAGCTCGTTGCCGGGCCACCCGCCGTGCGGATGGGGGTGCGCCTGTGCCGGGAAGTCCATCTGCCTACCTACCGCCTGCCTGGTACCGCTGTTCACGGCCGTTTCGTGGCCGCCGCTTCGTGGCTGAAAGGCTAACCCGTTCGACCCCGGTGCCCTACCGTGCGTCACCCGGTGAAGGCGATCCGGCGGAGGGTGTCGGCCGCCGCCCGGTCGAGGACCACCGCCGAGGCGCAGCCGGCGGGCAGGGTGCCCCCGGTCACCGCGCGCAGCAGGCGGGAGTTGGCCGCGCGGTGCCGCAGGAACGCGTACCGCGACACGCCCCGGCCGCGCTCGCGCTGGCCGGCCAGGGCCTCGTCGGGAGCGACGTCGAGGAGCAGCAGGTGCAGGGTGCCGCCCCGGCGGCGGGCCTCGCGGGCCAGCCAGCCGCGCACCCAGGCCTGGGTGCCGCAGTCGTGCACGACGACGCCCTCGCCGGAGCGCACCGCGCGGCGCAGTCCGGCGTAGTGGGCGAGGCGGACCAGGGGGCGGTAGAGCGCGTACGGCAGGAGGCGCGGCATGCGGCGGTCCCAGCGGTCGCGGGTGTCCTGGGAGTCGAGGCGCGCGCCGCGCACGGTGCGCCGCATCAGCGTGGACTTGCCGCTGCCGGGCAGGCCGGTGATCACCACCAGGTCCCGGGGTCCGAAGAGCAGGGCGTGCGGGCTGTGGCCGTCGCGGTCCCTGAGGTCGCGGACGACGGGTGCGGTCAGTGGGGCGCAGGCCTCCGGGGCCGGGGCGGCGGGCTGCTTGGGCAGCGCGAGTCCCGAGGTCGTGGCGTACGCCGTGGTCCTGTTCACCGTGATCGTCCTCCCCTGGGGCGGTACACGAGTACCTCCCCGTCGAGTGTAAAGAGAAGGTAATGCGCAGGTCTCGCGTTTTCGTTCGCTTACTGCCACAAGCCGGTTACAGATCACGGTCTGCCATGGATCGACCCGGCGTGCAATGATGGCGGCGCCAACTGCATACCGGCCGTTTGAATCCGCGCGGGAGAGTCCCCGGCCGCGCCGGGGCGCCGAAGGAGCAAGTCCCTCCCTTGAATCTCTCAGGCCCCGTTACCGCGCGGGCGAGGCACATCTGAAAAGCGGACCGCCCCCGACGGCGGTCCCACCCAAGGTGCAAGCCCTGATCGCCGTACTCCGGTGGCCGTGGCGAACCTCTCAGGTTCCGATGACAGATGGGGAGGACCGACCTCGCCACGTCCTGTCATGGGAGACGACCGACCGATGAGCAGTACCGAACCGCGCCGTACCGCGCTCGACGCCACGCATCGCGCCCTGGGCGCGACGATGACCGACTTCGCCGGCTGGGACATGCCCCTGCGCTACGGCTCCGAGCGCGAGGAGCACGTCGCGGTGCGCACCCGCGCCGGTCTCTTCGACCTCTCGCACATGGGCGAGATCACCGTCACCGGCCCGCAGGCGGCCGAGCTGCTGAACTTCGCGCTGGTCGGCAACATCGGCACCGTGAAGCCGGGCCGGGCCCGCTACACCATGATCTGCCGCGAGGACGGCGGCATCCTGGACGACCTGATCGTCTACCGGCTCGACGACACCGCGGCCGTGTCTGCTCACTACATGGTGGTCGCCAACGCCTCCAACGCCCAGGTCGTGCTGGACGCGCTGACCGGGCGGGCGGGCGGCTTCGACGCCGAGGTGCGCGACGACCGCGACGCCTACGCGCTGCTCGCCGTGCAGGGCCCGGAGTCCCCGGGCATCCTCGCGTCGCTCACCGACGCCGACCTGGACGGCCTGAAGTACTACGCCGGTCTGCCCGGCACGGTCGCCGGCGTCCCGGCGCTGATCGCGCGTACCGGCTACACCGGCGAGGACGGCTTCGAGCTGTTCGTGAAGCCGGAGCACGCCGTCGAGCTGTGGCAGGCGCTCACCAAGGCGGGCGAGGGCGCGGGACTGGTCCCGTGCGGCCTGTCCTGCCGGGACACGCTCCGCCTGGAGGCGGGCATGCCGCTGTACGGCAACGAGCTGTCGACCGCGCTGACGCCGTTCGACGCCGGTCTGGGCCGGGTGGTGAAGTTCGAGAAGGAGGGCGACTTCGTCGGGCGCGCCGCGCTGACCGAGGCCGCCGAGCGCGCCGCTTCGGAGCCTCCCCGCGTCCTGGTCGGCCTGGTCGCCGGGGGCCGCCGGGTCCCGCGCGCCGGGTACCCGGTCGTCGCGGGCGGCGAGGTGATCGGCGAGGTCACCTCGGGCGCTCCGTCCCCGACGCTGGGCAAGCCGATCGCCATGGCGTACGTCGACCCGGCGCACGCGGCCCCCGGCACCGAGGGCGTCGGCGTGGACATCCGGGGCAGTCACGAACCGTACGAGGTCGTGGCGCTGCCGTTCTACAAGCGCCAGAAGTAGACACTGGGCGGCACCGGCCCCCGGTGTCCCCGGCGGTGTCGGCCCCCGGTGCCCCCGGCGGCACCGGCCGCCTGTGTCCCCGGCGGCGTCGGCCCGTGTGACGTACCGCCCCACCACCCCCTTCACCAGCCACTTCCTCGCGTACAGGAGAATTCAGGCCATGAGCAACCCCCAGCAGCTGCGCTACAGCAAGGAGCACGAGTGGCTGTCGGGCGCCGAGGACGGCGTCTCGACGGTCGGCATCACGGAGCACGCGGCCAACGCGCTCGGTGACGTCGTCTTCGTGCAGCTTCCCGAGGTCGGCGACACGGTGACCGCGGGCGAGACCTGCGGCGAACTGGAGTCGACCAAGTCGGTCTCCGACCTGTACTCCCCCGTCTCCGGCGAGATCGCCGAGGTCAACGAGGACGTCGTCAACGACCCGTCGCTGGTGAACAGCGCCCCCTTCGAGGGCGGCTGGCTGTTCAAGGTGAAGGTCACGGACGAGCCCGCCGACCTGCTCTCCGCCGACGAGTACACCGCCTTCGCCGGCGCCTGAGGAGTCACGATCGCATGTCGCTTCTGAACACACCCCTGCACGAGCTGGACCCGGACGTCGCCGCCGCCGTCGACGCCGAGCTGGACCGCCAGCAGTCCACCCTCGAGATGATCGCCTCCGAGAACTTCGCCCCGGTCGCGGTCATGGAGGCCCAGGGCTCGGTCCTCACCAACAAGTACGCCGAGGGCTACCCCGGCCGCCGCTACTACGGCGGCTGCGAGCACGTCGACGTGGTCGAGCAGATCGCCATCGACCGGGTCAAGGCGCTCTTCGGCGCCGAGCACGCCAACGTGCAGCCGCACTCGGGCGCCCAGGCCAACGCGGCCGCGATGTTCGCGCTGCTCAAGCCCGGCGACACGATCATGGGTCTGAACCTCGCCCACGGCGGGCACCTGACCCACGGCATGAAGATCAACTTCTCCGGCAAGCTCTACAACGTCGTCCCCTACCACGTCGGCGACGACGGCCAGGTCGACATGGCCGAGGTGGAGCGCCTGGCCAAGGAGACCAAGCCGAAGCTGATCGTGGCGGGCTGGTCCGCCTACCCGCGGCAGCTGGACTTCGCCGCGTTCCGCAAGGTCGCGGACGAGGTCGGCGCGTACCTGATGGTCGACATGGCGCACTTCGCCGGTCTGGTCGCGGCGGGCCTGCACCCGAACCCGGTCCCGCACGCCCACGTCGTCACCACGACCACCCACAAGACGCTGGGCGGTCCGCGCGGCGGTGTGATCCTCTCCACGGCCGAGCTGGCCAAGAAGATCAACTCCGCCGTCTTCCCCGGTCAGCAGGGTGGCCCGCTGGAGCACGTGGTGGCCGCCAAGGCCGTCGCCTTCAAGGTCGCCGCGAGCGAGGACTTCAAGGAGCGCCAGGGCCGTACGCTGGAGGGTGCCCGCATCCTGGCCGAGCGCCTGGTGCGGGACGACGCGAAGGCGGCGGGCGTCTCCGTCCTGACCGGCGGCACGGACGTCCACCTGGTCCTGGTGGACCTGCGCGACTCCGAGCTGGACGGGCAGCAGGCCGAGGACCGTCTCCACGAGGTCGGCATCACGGTCAACCGCAACGCCGTCCCGAACGACCCGCGTCCGCCGATGGTGACCTCCGGTCTGCGCATCGGTACGCCGGCCCTGGCGACCCGCGGCTTCACCGCCGAGGACTTCGCCGAGGTCGCGGACGTGATCGCCGAGGCGCTGAAGCCGTCCTACGACGCGGAGGCCCTCAAGGCCCGGGTGAAGACCCTGGCCGACAAGCACCCGCTGTACCCGGGTCTGAACAAGTAGACACCGCTCCCGGGGGGTGGGGCGCCGCATCCGCCACAAGCGGCCGGGCGCCCCGCCCCTCGGCACCCCCTCCGCACCACCCCCGTTCTGAGGAGTCCCCGTGGCCATCTCGGTCTTCGACCTGTTCTCGATCGGCATCGGCCCGTCGAGCTCGCACACGGTCGGCCCGATGCGCGCGGCCCGCATGTTCGCCCGCCGCCTGCGCAACGAGGAGCTGCTGGACTCCGTCGCCTCGGTCCGCGCCGAGCTGTACGGCTCCCTCGGCGCCACCGGCCACGGCCACGGCACCCCCAAGGCGGTGCTGCTCGGCCTGGAGGGCGACTCGCCCCGCACGGTGGACGTGGAGACGGCCGACGACCGCGTCGAGAAGATCAAATCCTCCGGCCGCATCAGCCTCCTCGGCGACCACGAGATCGCCTTCTCCTACGACGACGACATGGTCCTGCACCGCCGCAAGGCCCTCCCCTACCACGCCAACGGCATGACGCTGTGGGCGTACGACGCCGAGGGCGCCGAGGTGCTGACCAAGACGTACTACTCGGTCGGCGGCGGCTTCGTCGTCGACGAGGACGCGGTCGGCGCCGACCGCATAGTCCTCGACGACACCGTCCTGAAGTACCCCTTCCGCACCGGCGACGAGCTGCTGCGCCTGACCCGCGAGACGGGCCTGTCCATCTCCGCCCTGATGCTGGAGAACGAGCGTGCCTGGCGCGACGAGGACGAGATCCGCGAGGGCCTGCTGGAGATCTGGCGGGTGATGCAGGCCTGCGTCGAGCGCGGCATGACCCGCGAGGGAATCCTGCCGGGCGGCCTGAAGGTCCGCCGCCGCGCCGCCAACACCGCGCGCAAGCTGCGCTCCGAGGGCGACCCGCAGGCCCTGGCCATGGAGTGGATCACGCTCTACGCGATGGCCGTGAACGAGGAGAACGCCGCCGGCGGCCGGGTCGTCACCGCCCCGACCAACGGCGCGGCCGGCATCATCCCCGCGGTCCTGCACTACTACGTGAACTTCGTCCCCGGCGCCGACGAGGACGGCGTGGTCCGCTTCCTCCTCGCCGCCGGCGCCATCGGCATGCTCTTCAAGGAGAACGCCTCCATCTCCGGCGCCGAGGTCGGCTGCCAGGGCGAGGTCGGCTCCGCCTGCTCGATGGCGGCCGGCGCTCTCGCCGAGGTCCTGGGCGGCTCCCCGGAGCAGGTGGAGAACGCCGCCGAGATCGGCATGGAGCACAACCTCGGCCTCACCTGCGACCCGGTCGGCGGCCTCGTCCAGATCCCCTGCATCGAGCGCAACGGCATGGCCGCGGTCAAGGCCGTCACGGCGGCCCGGATGGCGATGCGCGGCGACGGCTCCCACAAGGTCTCCCTCGACAAGGTCATCAAGACCATGAAGGAGACCGGCGCCGACATGTCGGTCAAGTACAAGGAGACGGCCCGGGGCGGGCTGGCGGTCAACATCATCGAGTGCTGACCGAGTGACCCGGAGGGCCGTGTGACCCGCGCGGCCGGGCGGGGCGGGCCTCCGGGTCCGCCCCGCGTCGGTCAGGCCACGCCCCAGGCGGTGGTGATCAGGTCGGTCGTGCGGGAGTCGTCGAAGACGCGGATGCGGATGTCGGCGCCCTCCCGCACGTTGCTGCCGAGGCTGTTGACGGAGTAGTCCACCACCTTGTCGGTGCCCGGCGGGTGGTAGAGGTTCCAGCCGGTGAGCCCGTGGCCGTCGTGGTTGTCGACGGCCACGTGGACGTAGATGCCGTCGCCGTCGTTCTTGGTGTCGTACACCCAGATCTTGTTGCCGTAGGGGTGGAACTCCACCTTGCCGATGAACCAGCCGTCGTCGGAGAGCTCGATCTTCACGGCCTTGCCGCCCGCGTCGTGCTTGAAGTAGGTGCCGTCGAACGGGTCGCCGAGGCTGCCCCCGCTGCACGGGCAGCCGTCCGTGTCCCGGTGGATGATCGTCGCCGACGGATCGGGGCTGTAGGCCTGCGCGGGTGCCGCGCCTCCCAGGACCGCGACGGCCGCCATCGCCGCCCCCGCGGCGAGGCCGGCCGCCGCCTTGCTCCTCGAACTCATCGCACTCCTCCCGTTGCCGGACCCCGGCAGGGCGCCGTGGCCCGGTGCGTGCCGCCGGCCGGAGCGCCGGCGGCACGAGCGATTGTCAACGGGAGGCGAACGGAGCGGAACCTGGAAGTTTCGAGGGTCGCCGGTGGATCAGATGCCGCAGTTGGGGGCCGACCAGTACGGCGACGGGTCGAAGGCCACGTGGGTGTGGTCGTTGTGGCCGGGGTAGCCCGGGCCGAGGATCTCCGAGAAGCCGTGGGTCCTGGCCTGCTGGGCGAGCCGGCAGAAGCTGGGCGAGCCGGTCAGGTCGGCGGCGTCGCCGTAGAGGTGGCGGCTGGTGGACGAGCCGCCGACGGCGCTGTTGCAGGCGCGGGAGCGGAAGCCGCTGGAGATGGTGATCGGCACGTCGCCGAGGGCGTGCCGCATCGCCTCCAGCTTCCACATGGTCTTCAGCGCGTTCGACTTGGCGGTGGCGGCGGAGACCGCGCCGCCCGACCAGTCGGAGTTGCACTTGTTGAGCTCCGCGTAGGTGAAGTGGACCGGCGTGCAGTCCGCGTCCTGGAGGGCGTAGATCTTGCTGAAGGTCGCGGGGCCCGCGACGCCGTCCGCGGCCAGTCCGTAGGCGGACTGGAACTTCTTGACGGCGGCGGCGGTGCGGGCGCCGTACTGGCCGTCGTAGGAGAGCCGTTCGCCCGAGGTGACCCAGCCGGCGACGCGGATCTGGAGCTGCGTCACGTCGCTGCCGGAGGAGCCCTGGGAGAGGGTGCGGTTCCAGCTGTAGCAGGAGTCGGCGTGCGCGGTGCCGGCGGTGGCACCGAGACCGACCACCGCACCAGCCATGAGCATGACAAATGAGAGAAGGAGTCGTGACACGCGTCTGAACATCCCGGCCTCCCGACCGTCGAGTCGTCCGTGAACCGGAGCCCAGCGTGGGGCACCGCGCTACGCGCGTCAATGGCGCCCGGAAGAAGGGAAGTCGACATTTCCGCTTCGCGTGGGGATCGCCCGTGTCATCGTGGGGAATAACCAACTCCCGTCCCCCCACAGCCTCTCAGGGAGGCCCCATGCTGCGTGGCATCGATGTCAGCGCCTACCAGTCCTCCAGCTACGACACGGACGGCCTGTCCTTCGTCTTCGTCAAGGCGACGGAAGGCCGTTCGTACGTCAACCCGAAACTCGCGGCCCAGACCGAGCGGGCCCGCGACGCCGGACTGGTCGTCGGCTTCTACCACTTCCTGTGGCCGGGCAACCTCACCGCCCAGGCCGAGTACTTCGTCTCCAAGGCCCCGGACCGCAAGGGCGACATCCTCGCCGTCGACTGGGAGACCACAGGAGAGGGCACCCGTGCGAGCAACGCCGAGAAGGACAGCTTCATCAAGAAGGTGAAGGCGCTGCGGCCGGACAACCGGGTCGTCCTCTACGCGAACCGGAATTTCTGGCTGAACGTCGACACCACCTCGTACGCCGGTGACGGGCTCTGGATCGCCGACTACGTCTCGGCGGGCAAGCCGCGCATCCAGGCGAAGTGGCGCTTCCACCAGTACACCGACGACCCGGTCGACACCAACGTGGCGGACTTCGCCAGCAAGGCCGCGCTGAAGGAGTGGGCCCGGAGCGCCTGAGGGCGGGGTCAGCCCCGGAAGGCCGCGGGCCGCTCCGGGGACGCCTCCGCCAGCGCCTTGGTGACGCCGTCGACGCCCTCACGCAGGCCGTAGACCGGGGTGTCCGGCTGCTGGCGCCAGGAGTCGTCGATGCCGCCGGCGTCGACGGTGTCGAAGCCCAGCTCGTCGATCAGGGCGCGGACCTTCGCCTTGGCCGCCGCGTCGTCGCCGGCCACCGGGAGCGCCATGCGGTCGGGTGCGCCGGCCGGACGGGGGCGGTCGAGGATGTCCTGGGCGTAGGTGCCGTTGAAAGCCTTGATCACCGGGTGGCCGAGGTGTCCTTCGGTCCAGCGGCTCTCGGTGAGGCCCTCGTCCTCGATGCCCGCGATCCTGCCGTCCCGCTGCTGCGGGTAGTAGTTGCCGGTGTCGATGACCGCGACGCCCTCGGCCGCGCCGTCCAGGACGCCGGACGGCAGGTCCGGGACCCGCTTCAGCGGGATGGTGACGACCACGATCTCGGCGCCCCGCGCCGCCTGCTCCACCGGTACCGGGGTGGCGCCGGTCTCCTCGGCCAGCGCGGTCAGCGTCTGCGGACCGCGCGAGTTGGCGACCGAGACGTCGTGTCCGAGGGCGGTGAGCCGCCGGGTGAGGTTGCCGCCGATGTTGCCCGCGCCGATGATGCCGATCTTCATGATGCTGACTCGCCTGGCCCTTCGGAGGTCGTGTCCTGCTCGTGAGCACCAGCAACCTCCGAGCCGGGCGGGCTATTCCGCCGCCGTCCGGCCTTCACTCCCCCGCAGCAACGTGCCCGGACGGCGAAGGGGCGCCCGCCGGGTGACCGACGGGCGCCCCTCACCGTGTCGTCACTTGTTCAGGTGGGCCCAGAACTCGTCGAACGACAGCTGCTTGTCGCCGTCGAGGTCGCGGCCGGCGATGATCGCCTCGGCCACCGACTCGGTGACGTTCCAGTCGCCGCCCTGGGCGAGCGCGGTCTTGAACTCGGCCGCGGTGATGAGGCCGTCACCGTCCGTGTCGATCCGCTCGAACTGCTTGCGTGCTTCCTCGATGTCGGCCACCGGTCCGCCCCTCGTTCCGTGCATTGGGTCCATCTGACGCAGGTCAGATTATCCGGCCGTCCGAGCGCCCAGCGCGGCGACCACCCAGCCGAACCGCTCCTGGTGGTCCGACGGCGGCTCGAGGCCGTTCACGATCGCCGACAACTCCCGGTAGCGGGCGAGCCCGACATTGGTCACCGCGGTGAGGCGTTCGAGTACGACGGCCGGGTCGGCGTCGCCGATCAGCTCGCGCACGATGTCGTCGGCCCGCGGCGAGTCCGGTGCCACGCCGTCGCGCAGCGCCTCACCGGCGAGCCGGACCAGGCGGCTCACGAACCAGAGCGAGGAGCTCGTGGGCACGTCCGCTCCCCGGTCCGCGGCGTTGAACTCGATCATCCGGCGCATCGTGACCCGGAACTCCGGGTCCTGGATCAGTTCGGCCAGCTCCACCCAGGCGTCCACCTGCTCCGAGGTGGGGTGGTCGGGCAGGTCGGCCGCGGCGAAGCGCAGGCGGGTGCGGATGTCGGGGTCGCCGGGGTCGATGCCGGCGAAGACCTCGGCCATGAAGTCCTCGATGATCCGGCGGCGTTCGGTGGTGGACAGGCGTGCCAGCTTGTTCATCAGTGTCATCTCCTCGGCGGTCGAGCCGCGTCGCGCCACGGTCGACAGCACCGCCCGGGTCACCCGCAGTGCGCCGATCTGTGCGTCCAGGGCGCTCACGTGCGCCGCCGCGACCTGCGCGACCGTCGTCTCGCCGGCCAGCACGCGGCGTACGTCGTCCAGCCCGAGGCCCAGTTCGCGCAGGGTGCGGATCAGCTCCAGCCGGGCGGCGGACGCGGCGTCGTAGAGCCGGTAGCCGCTCGCGGAGCGGGCGTGCGGGGGCAGGGCGCCCTCGTCGGACCAGTAGCGGATGGTGCGTACCGGGAGTCCGGTGGTGCGCGCCAGTTCGCCGATGGTCATGAGGCCGGTGCCGTCGTCGGTCATGTCTGGGAGTCTGTGCCTTCCAGTGGCTGGAGACTCAAGGAGCGCGGTGTGGCGGAGAGCCTGCGGGACATTCTGGACGCGGCGGCGCGGGGTGTGTTCCCGCCGGCGGACGGCGGGACGAGCGTCGTGCCGCAGCACGGCGGGCGGGACGCGGGGGTCGTCGCCTTCACGGCGCACTCGGTCGTCTTCACCGACGAGGTGGACGAGGGGTGGGTGCACAAGACGCTGGGGTCGCTGGGGTGCGATCCGCTGGCCGCGACGATGAACGCCCGGTTTCTGACGGCCTTCGGGGAGCGCACCGGGCGGGTGACGGACACCATCGACGTGCTGCTGACCGGTGCGCCGCTGCCCGGGCGTCCGGAGGTGGCGTTGGAGGAGGTGGCCGATCCCGGGCATCCCCGGGTGATCGCGGCCCGGCGGCGGCGCGACGGGGTGCGGGTGTGGGCGGCGGACGGCGGGGTGCTGGTGCTGGGCCGCGGGGTCGGCGGGCGGCTGGAGGTCGCCGTGGAGGTGGCGGAGGGCGCCCGGCACCGGGGGCTGGGGCGGCTGCTGGTGACGGCGGCGCGGCAGCTGGCCGGGGGTGAGCCGGTGTGGGCGCAGGTGTCGGCGGGGAACGCCCGCAGTCTGCGGGCGTTCCAGGCGGCGGGTTACCGGCCCGTGGGGTCGGAGGCGCTGTTCCTGCGCCCCTGAGCCGGGGCGACCGGTGTCAGTGCCAGGGCTGGTAGTGCGGGTTGCTCTCGCAGTCGCTCATGATCTCGGTCTTGGTCTGCCGGTCGACGGGGCAGACGCCGATGATGTACTTCCGCTGGATGCCGCCGGGGAAGGCGACCTCGACCTGGTCGGCCCACTTGTGGGTGTCGCCGATGGTCTTGTTGACGTCGATGCCGCCGGGGGCGTCGATGTAGTAGTTGTAGCCGGACTTGTACCAGGTCTTGTAGAGGTCGTGGTCGTAGGTCGTCGAGACGAACGGCGAGGGCTGGTTGACCAGGACGTACTTCTCGACGTCGTACTGGCCGTTCTCGACGTCCCTGGCGTGGAAGCCCTCTTCGAAGACGACCTGGGGGCCGCGGCTGTCGCTGCGGTAGAGGGTGCCGCAGGTGGTGCGCCAGACCGGCTCGGGGGTGATGCGGTCGACGTCGACGCCGCGGTCGGCGGCGGCCTTGGTCTTGTCGTCGAACTGGGGGCAGGCCGGGGCCGCCTTGGCGGGGGCCGCCGCGGGGGCGGGGGCGGCGCCGGGGGCCGTGGCGGCGGTGGTGGCGAGGACGGCGCAGAGCGACAGGACGGCGGCGGCGGTCCGGCGGCGCAGACGTGTGGTGATCATGCGGATACGATCCCGGCTGCGGAGCGGGACGTTCCGGATTCTCACCCGTAGGTGGCGTGTCCGTCGAACCGGGTTGATTTCAGCGGCAGATGGCGGGAGCGGGTCCTCAGCGGTCCACGACGCGCATCTCGAACCAGGTCGTCTTGCCGCGCGGCAGCAGGTCCACGCCCCACCGGTCGGACAGCTTGTCGACGAGGAAGAGGCCGCGCCCGCTGATGTCCGTCTCCTGCACCGGCATCAGGCAGGGCAGCCCACGGGACGGGTCGCGGACCTCGACCCGGATCCAGCCGGGGCGGCGGCGCATCTGGAGGCCGAAGACGCGGGCGCCGGTGTGGCGTACGGCGTTGCCGACCAGCTCGGAGACGAGCAGGACGGTGTCCTCCGTGACCTTGGGGCCGAGTTTCCACTGGCGCAGGGCGACGACCTGGGCCAGCCGGCGGGCGGTGGCGGCGGACTCGGGGCGGGAGGGTAACGGAACTTCGCGCTCCGTCGGGTTGCCGAACAGTTCCAGCGCCTTGAGTGCGCGCTCGTCCTCGACCGCCGGCGACCAGCGCGCCGCGGTCGCACGTCCGGCTCCCCGCGGCTGTTCCGTACCATCCAGCCCCGCCATGCCCCCATCATGGCCGCCTTCCGGGGGCTCCGGGGCCGTTCCCGGGGAACAGGCCCCCGCCGGGACCGGGTGGGCCGACGGTCGATCGGCATATGCCACAGGCAGTTCAGGGCCCGAAACAGACCCACTGACCTGCGGGAACGACTCGGCCGGAGACAAGCGACGGACTCCCTCGACAAGGCGCGCTTAATGGTGCGTTAAGGCTGCCATAAACCGCCCCATCGAGGGACCCGGATCAGACATCGCGTCAATTGCAAGAGGGACGACGCGACTTCGGAGGCGACGCGCACCTTCCCCGGGGAGTGTTCAGAGGAACTTCGCCTTGCCGGGGCCCTCTTCCACGAAGCTGCGCATCCCGCGCTCGCGGTCCTCCGTGGCGAACAGTCCGGCGAACCAGTTCCGCTCCACGGCGAGCCCGGTCTCGATGTCCGTCTCCAGACCCGTGTCGATCGCCTCCTTCGCCGCGCGCAGTGCGATGGCGGGGCCCTTGGCGAGCCGTGCGGCCCAGGCGTGGGCCTGCTCGTAGACCTCGGCGGCCGGGACCACCCGGTCCACCAGACCAAGCGCCAGCGCCTCGTCGGCCCGCACCTGGCGGCCGGTGAAGATCAGGTCCTTGGCCTTGGAGGGGCCGATCAGCCGGGACAGCCGCTGGGTGCCGCCCGCGCCGGGGATCAGCCCGAGCAGGATCTCGGGCTGGCCCAGCTTGGCGTTCTCCCCCGCGATACGGAAGTCGGCGCAGAGGGCGAGTTCGCAGCCGCCGCCCAGCGCGTAGCCGGTGACGGCCGCGACCACCGGCTTGGGGATGCGGGCCACCGCCGTGAAGGAGTCCTGAAGGGCGCGGGACCGCGCGATCATCGCCGCGTGGTCCATCACCTGCATCTCCTTGATGTCCGCGCCCGCCGCGAACACCTTCTCGCCACCGTGGATCACCACGGCGCGTACGTCGTCGCGCCGGGTGACCTCCTCGGCCAGCTCCTTCAGCCGGTCCTGGGTGGCGACGTCCAGCGCGTTCATGGGCGGGCGGTCCAGGCGCAGCGTTCCGACGCCGTCCGCGACTTCGAGGTTAACGGTCATGCCCCGCAGGTTAGCGGGCGTTCACTCGCCGCGGCAGTCGCCCCCGTTACGCCTTCCACTTCTCCCAGGACATGTTCCAGCCGTTGAGGCCGTTGTCGGGGGCGATGGTGGCGTCCTCGGAGTTCTTGACCACGACCACGTCGCCGATGATCGAGTTCTCGAAGAACCAGCGGGCCGGCGCCCCCTTGTCCCAGCCGCCGCGCACGTCGCGCAGGCCGATGCAGCCGTGGCTGGAGTTGCGGTTGCCGAAGGCGTCGCCGCCCCAGTAGTTGCCGTGGATGAAGGTGCCGGAGGTGGACAGCCGCATGGCGTGCGGGACGTCCTTGATGTCGTACTCGCCGCCGTAGCCGACGGTCTCGCCGTTCATGCGGGTCACCGCGAGCCGCTCGGTGATGACCATCTGGCCGTTCCAGGTCTCGTAGCCGGGGGCGCCGGCGGTGATCGGGACGGTCTTGACGGTCCTGCCGTCCCGCACGACCTTCATCGTGTGCTTCTTGGCGTCCACGACGGAGACCTGGCTGCGGCCCACGGTGAAGGAGACGGTCTTGGCCTGCTTGCCGTAGACGTCGTCCCGGCCCTCGACGCCGTCGAGGTTGAGGTCGACGGTGACCTTGGTGCCGGCCTTCCAGTACTTCTCGGGCCGGAAGTCGAGGCGGTCGTTGCCGAACCAGTGGCCCTCGACCTCGACGGCCGGTTCGGTCTTGATGGTGATGGCCTTCTCGACGTCCCCGGGGTTGGTGATGCCCCGGGTGAAGCGGATCGAGAACGGCATGCCGACGCCGACCTTCGAGCCGTCCTCCGGCGTGAAGGTGCCGATGAAGGTGTTCTTCGGCGTCAGGGTGGTGAAGCGGGAGTCCTCGGCGGCCGTGCGGCCCTCGGAGTCCTTGGCGACCGCGTGCACGGTGTACGTGGTGGCGGCGGCCAGGTGGGTGGACGGCGTCCAGGCGGCGCCGTCCCCGGATATCTCCCCGTCGACCTTCGTGCCCTTGCCGTCCTTGACGACGACCTCGGTGAGCTTGCCCCGGGCCGCGCCGACCTTCAGGGCGCCGCTGGTGTCGACCGCCTCGGCCCCGTTCTTCGGGGCGATCGTGACGACGGCCTCGGACTGCTTGCTCTGTGCCGCGGTGGAGTCCTGGGCCTTCTCCCCCTTGCCGTCCCCGGCCCCCGGGCCCGAGCCGCCGCCACCGCATGCGGTGACGGTCAGCATCAGCAGTCCGAGTACCGCCCCCGCCATCGGACGCACCTTCACTTTGTCTCCCCTCGCCGGGCCCGACCGGGCCCGCACCCCAGTGCGCTCGCGCACGCACTGGCGCATCGTAACCGCAGGCCAAAGGGTTACGGGACAGGTGAATTGTCACCGTTCCGTACCGAGTTGGCGGCCGGGGGGCGGAGGGGGTGCCGGCGTCACTTCACCGCGCGGTCCGCCTTCCATTCCTTCCACTTCATGTTCCAGCCACCGAGCCCGTTGTCGGGGGCGACCGTCCTGTCCTTGCTGTGGACCACCTCGACGACGTCGCCGATGAGACTGCGGTCGAAGAACCAGCCCGCCGGGGTGCCGGAACCGCCGCCCTTGTCGTCGCGCAGTCCGATGCAGCCGTGGCTGACGTTGGCCCGGCCGAAGGTGTCGGCGGGCGCCCAGTAGTTGCCGTGCAGGAAGGTGCCCGAGCTGGTCAGGCGGATGGCGTGCGGGACGTCGGGGATGTCGTACTCGCCGCCGAAGCCGACCGTGCGGCTGTTCATGCGGGTGACCTCGAGCATCTCGGTGATCACCATGCGGCCGTTGTACGTGGGTGTCGTCGGCGCCCCCGCGGTGATCGGCACGGTGGCCAGCAGCGTGCCGTCCCGGCGCACCTCCATGGTCCGCTCCAGGGCGTCGACGCGGGAGACCTGGCTGCGTCCGACGGTGAAGGAGACCTTCTTGTGCTGGAGTCCGTAGACCCCCTTCGCGCCCTCGACGTCCCGCAGTCCCAGGTCGACGGTGACCTCGGTGCCGGGCTTCCAGTACTCCTTCGGCCGGAAGTCGAGGCGGTCCTTGCCGAACCAGTGGGGGCGGATCTCGACGGCGGGCTCCGCGGTGACCGTGACGGCGCGTTCGACGGCGGCGCGGTCGGTGATCTCGCGGTTGAACTCCAGCGAGACGATCATGCCGGTGCCGACGACCGAGCGGTTCTCGGGGGCGACGTAGGCGATGAAGCGTTCCTCGGGGACCTTGGTGGTGAACGTGGTGTGCCGGGCCGAGCGGTGTCCGCCGCCGTCCAGGGCGACGGCGTCGACCGTGTACTTGGCGGCGAGGGCGAGCCGGTCGTCGTCGGGCCGCCAGCTCAGGCCGTCCTCGGAGATCCGGCCGGGCACCGGGGTCTCCTGCGCGTCCTGCGACCTGAGCACCTTCACCGACTCCAGGCGCCCGTCCGGCACCCGTACCGACAGCCTCTTTTCCGGCGCGACGGCCTTGCTCCCGTCGTCCGGGGTGACGCGGATGACGTCCTCGGCGGTGGGTTGCTTGCCGAACATCTCGCCGATGCCCGAGCCGATGCCGGACCCGGCGCCACCGCCGTCCGCGGTGCATCCGGCGGCCCCGGCCAGCAGTCCTGCCCATGTCAGTAGGGCGGCCAGAGCGGCGCCCGCGCGCCGTGCGCGCCCGTGTACGTGCCTCACATCCACCCGTAACGACCGGTGGGCCCCGGGGAAACGTGAGTGCGAGCCACCCGGTGGGCAGAACTGTGGGGAGGACGACGCGACGGGGAGCAGCGGCCGGGACGCCGCACGCCCTCCTGCCGGACGTCGTTCCACGAGCCGTGGGAGGCTGACAGGTGTCCAGCGCAGCCGAGCAGGAGGCGGCGGCCGGGAAGCGGGCCGCCGCGGACGGGCGGTCCGCTCCGGACGCGCGCCCCGCCGTCGTGGTGAACGGCACGCGCCGCGCCGCGCCGCCGCCCGCCGTGCTGGCCCGGCCGGGCACCCCGGTGCCGCTGGGCGCCCGGTTCCGGACCGGAGCGGACCAGGTGGCGGGGACCAACTTCGCGCTGTGGGCGGGCGGGGCGGAGGCGGTCGAGCTGTGCCTGTTCGACGGGCCGGGTCCCGCCGCCGGGGAGAGCCGGGTACGGCTGACCGAGCTGACCCACGAGATCTGGCACGGCTTCGTGCCGGGCGTCCTGCCCGGGCAGCGCTACGGCTACCGGGTGCACGGCCGCTGGGACCCCTGGACCGGCGCCCGCTGGAACCCGGCGAAGCTGCTCCTCGACCCGTACGCCCGCGCCGTGGACGGCGACTTCGGCCTGCCGCCCGAGGTGTACGGCCACGTGCGGGACTGGCCGGAGCAGCGGGTCGCGGACACCGTGCGCGACGACCGGGACTCGGCGCCGCACGTCCCCAAGGGCGTCGTGGTCCATGACGACGCCACCGACGACGAATGGACGTACGACCGCCGGCCCAAGACGCCGTGGGCGGACTCGGTCATCTACGAACTGCACGTGCGCGGCTTCACCAGGTTGCACCCGGAGATCCCGCCGGAGCTGCGCGGCACCTACGCGGGCCTCGCGCACCCGGCGGCGATCGGGCACCTGACGCGGCTGGGCGTGACGGCGGTGGAGCTGCTACCGGTGCACCAGTTCGCCCACGAGAGCCACCTGCTGGAGCGCGGCCTGAGGAACTACTGGGGCTACAACTCGGTCGGCTACTTCGCCCCGCACGCCGCCTACGCCGCCTCCGGCACCACCGGTGAGCAGGTCGGCGAGTTCAAGCGGATGGTGCGCGCGCTGCACGCGGCCGGCATCGAGGTGATCCTCGACGTGGTCTACAACCACACGGCGGAGGCGGGCGAGCTGGGCCCGACGCTCTCCCTGAAGGGCATCGACAACCGCGGCTACTACCGTCTCCAGCCCGACGCCCGCCGGTACGCCGACTACACCGGCTGCGGCAACACCCTGCACGTGGTCCAGCCGCACGTGCTGCGCCTGATCACCGACTCCCTGCGGTACTGGGTCACCGAGATGGGCGTGGACGGCTTCCGCTTCGACCTGGCGGCGGCGCTGGCCCGGTCGATGCACGACGTCGACATGCTCTCCCCGTTCCTCGCGGTGATCGCGCAGGATCCGGTGCTGCGCCGGGTGAAGCTGATCGCCGAGCCGTGGGACGTGGGCTCGGGCGGCTACCAGGTCGGCGCCTTCCCGCCGCTGTGGACCGAGTGGAACGACCGCTACCGGAACGCGGTGCGGGACTTCTGGCGGCACGCGCTGCCGGACGTGCGGGAGATGGGCTACCGCCTGTCGGGCTCCAGCGACCTGTACGCGTGGGGCGGGCGGCGCCCGTACGCGTCGGTCAACCATGTCACCGCGCACGACGGCTTCACCCTCCGCGACCTGGTGTCGTACGAGCGCAAGCACAACGAGGCCAACGGCGAGGGCAACCGGGACGGCACGGACGACAACCGGTCCTGGAACTGCGGCGCGGAGGGGGAGACGGACGACCCGGACGTACGGGCGCTGCGCCGCCGCCAGCTGCGCAACCTGCTGACCACGCTGCTGCTGTCGACGGGGGTGCCGATGCTGGTCGCGGGCGACGAGATGGGCCGCACCCAGCGCGGCAGCAACAACGCCTACTGCCAGGACAACGAGACCGGCTGGGTGGACTGGAGCCTGCGGGACGACCCGGAGTGGCGCCCGCTGTTCGAGCTGGCCGCCCGGCTGATCGCCCTGCGCCACCGGCATCCCGTCCTGCGCCGCCGGGCCTTCTTCTCCGGCCGGGCGCAGTCCGCGGACGGCCTGCGCGACCTGGCCTGGTTCACCGCCGGCGGCACGGAGATGACGGAGCGGGACTGGTACGCCCCCGCCGCCACCCTCGGCATGTATCTGTCCGGGCGGGACATCCCGGGCCGGGACGAGCACGGTGACCCGATCACCGACGACAGTTTCCTGGCCGTCCTGCACGCGGGCGCGGAGCCGGCCGGTTTCGTCCTGCCGGGCGCCCCGTGGGCGGAGCGGTACGAGGTGGTCGTCGACACCGGCCGGGAGGACCAGGAGGAGGCACCGGACGCCGTGCACCCGGCGGGGGTGGAGCTCACGGTGCCGGGGCGGACGGTGCTGCTGCTGCGGGCGGGGTGAGCGCGCGGGCCTGGGCGGCGGCCGTTGCGGGCGGGGCGGTGCGGCCGTGGGTGGGCGGGGGCCGGCCGCCGGTGGGCGGGGGCCGGCCGCCGGTGGGCGGCTGGGCATCCGCGGGTGGGCGGAGGGGCCGACGGCCCGGGCACGCAACCGTCGTGTGCCCGGCCGGCCCGGCCGCCGTGGTCGAGAGCGACCGGTGCGGCCGTCGCGAGCGGGACTGCTCACGGCCGGCCGTCGCGGCGCGGCGCGTTCAGCCGAGGATGCCCCGCTCGTACGCCGTCGCGACGGCCGCCGCCCGGTCGCTCACGCCGAGCTTCGCGTACAGGTGGGTGAGGTGGGTCTTCACGGTCGCCTCGCTGATGAACAGCTCCCGGGCGATCTCCTTGTTGGAGGTGCCGCGC
This sequence comes from Streptomyces coelicoflavus, assembly GCF_045041415.1. NCBI lineage: Bacteria > Bacillati > Actinomycetota > Actinomycetes > Kitasatosporales > Streptomycetaceae > Streptomyces > Streptomyces coelicoflavus. The sequence continues at coordinate 2,518,405 of NZ_CP108218.1, forward strand.
GCCACCAGGGCGAGCACCTCGCGCTCGCGGGCGGACAGGGGCTCGCCGCCGGGGGTCTTCGGGGCGCGGACGGCGGAGACCAGCCGGGAGGCGACCGCCGGGGAGAGGACCGTACGCCCCTCGGCCGCCGCGCGGACCGCGGTGAACAGGTCGTCGCGGGGCGCGTCCTTGAGGAGGTAGCCGGTCGCGCCCGCCTCGATCGCGGGCAGGGTGTCGGAGTCGGTGTCGTACGTGGTGAGCACGAGGACCCGCGCGCGGGCGCCGCGCCGGGTCAGCTCGCGGATGGCGTCCACGCCCGAACCTCCCGGCATCCGCAGGTCCATGAGGATCACGTCGGGGTCGAGCGCGGCGGCCCGTTCCAGCGCCTCGACGCCGCTCGCCGCCTCGCCCAGGACGCGGAAGCCGGGCGCGGACTCGAACATGCCGCGCAGGCCGTCGCGGACGACCGGGTGGTCGTCGACGACGAGGAGGGAGATCACGGCGTCATCGGTCATGGCGGACCAACGGTACGCGAGCCGAGACGGCCGTGCCGTGCCCCGGTTCCGCCTCCACGGTGAGCGAGCCGGCGATGCGCTCGGCGCGGGCCCGCATACCGTCCAGGCCGAAGCCTCCGGCGGGGGTGCGCTGCCGCGCGGTCAGCGGGTCGAAGCCCCGGCCGTCGTCGCGGATGTCGAGGGTGACCTCGTCGCCCATGTAGGAGAGGGTGACGCCGACCCGGTCGGCGGCGGCGTGCCGGGCCGTGTTGGACAGGGCCTCCTGGGCGATGCGCAGGAGGGTGGCGGCGACCTCGTCGTGGAGGTGCTCGGCGGTGCCGGTGACGGTGAACCGGGCCCGGGTGCCCGTGCGTTCGCCCCACTCGGTCACCGTCTTCTTCAGCGCGTCCGGCAGTCCGTCGTCGGCGAGGGCGGCCGGTGAGAGGTTGTGCACGGAGCGGCGGGCCTCGCCGAGGCTGGTCCGGGCCAGGGCGAGGGCCCGGTCCAGGTGCTCGCGGCCGAGCGCCGGGTCCGGAGCGGCCGCGACGACCTGGAGCTGGGCGATGATGCCGGTCAGGCCCTGGGCGAGGGTGTCGTGGATCTCGGCGGCCAGCCGCCCGCGTTCGTCGGCGACCCCGGCCTCCCGGGCCTGGACGAGGAGCTGGGCGTGGAGGGCGGCGTTCTCGTCGAGGGCCTGTTGCAGAGCGGTGTTGGTGCGCTCCAGTTCGGTGATGGTCTCGACCCGGGCCCGGGCGCGGGCGTCCTCCGCCTCGGCGAGCCGGGCGAAGACGACGAGCAGGACGACGTTGACCGTGAGGATCGCGCCGAAGAGCACCCATCCCGTCGCGTCGTCCGGCGGCATCCCGCCCGACTGCGAGCCCGCGATCGTCACCGCCGTCAGGAAGAGTCCCGGCTTGCGCAGCCGGGGCGGCAGCAGCCGGTCCACCCCGAAGTAGCCGGCGTACGCGTAGAAGCCGAAGAGCGGGTTGAGCCAGGCCAGGACGAAGGCGACGGCGCAGCGCACGAAGTAGAGGCAGACGCTCACCGGGGTCGGCCCGGGCCGGGTGCGGGCCGTTCTGCTCCACCCCAGCTGCATGCCGACCGCGACCGCGATCAGGGCGCCCGCGAGGTACCACTCGTGCGCGGTCATGCCGACCAGGTCGGAGGCGGCCGCGGCGACGGCCGTGCCGACGGCGAGCAGGCCGTAGGGCCCCCACTGGTGGAACGCCGTCCACTGGCGCTCGACGGTTCCCGCGTCGGTCATCGGGCCAGTGTCGGCCATCGGCCCGCTCATTCCCAGCGGAACCAGCGCGCGGCCGCCGCCGTGAGCAGCACTGTCCAGGCCACCAGCACCGCCAGGTGGGACCAGCCGGGCCAGTCACCGGCGGCGGCCTCGTTGAGGGCCTGCGCGGCGGCGCCGAAGGGCGTCCAGCCCACGACCCGGCCGAGCAGGTCCGGCATGGCCTGCACCGGCAGCCACACGCCCGCGCAGAACATCGCCGGGAACAGCGCGGCCGATCCGACCGCGCCCGCGATCTTCGTGGTGCGGGACAGGGCGGAGAGCACGGCGCCCAGGGCCAGCGCGGCGAGCACGGCGAGGAGCAGCGCGAGGAGGTAGCCGAGGGGCTGTTCGGGCAGCGCCACGTCGAAGACGAGCCGGCCGACGCCGAGCGCGAGCAGCGCGGAGACCAGGGCGGCGCCGCCGCACACCGCCATCTGCGCGGACAGCAGCGCCGCCGGACGCACCGGGGTGGCGGACATGCGGCGCAGGATGCCCCGCTCCCGGTAGCCGGTGAGGACCTGCGGCATGCCCTGGAGCCCGCCGACGGTCAGGCCGAGCAGCACGGCCACCGGCACGTAGGCGTCGACCGGGCGCAGTCCGCCGTAGGAGGCGTCGGCCTCGCGGAAGGACGGAATGGAACCGAGGATCGCGAGCAGCAGAGTCGGGAACACCAGCATCCAGAACAGGGCGCCGGGTTCCCGCCGGAACAGCCGCAGCTCGGTCCTCAGTACGGCGGTGTCGAAGACGTCGGTGGACAGGCCGGTCTTCATGCGGTGGCCTCCGTGAGGTCCAGGAAGGCGTCGTCCAGCGTCGTGTCGGTGACCCGGAGCTGGTGGGCGGTGACGCGGGTGCGGGCGAGCAGGGTGACGACGGCGTTGACCGTCTCGTCCGTGCCGGACAGGGTGACGCGGCCGTCCTTGAACTCGGCGGAGGCCAGTTCGGGCAGCGCGCGCAGGTCGGCCTCCTCCAGCGGCGCGGACGGGGTGAAGCTGATGACGGTGGCGCCCGCCGAGCGCCGGATCAGTCCGGCCGGGGTGTCGAGGGCGGCGACGCGGCCCCGGTCGATCACCGCGATCCGGTCGCACAGGCGCTGGGCCTCCTCCATGAAGTGCGTGACGAGGAGGACCGTGACCCCGCCGGCGCGGATGTCCTCGATCAGCTGCCAGGTCTCCCGGCGGGCCCGCGGGTCGAGGCCGGTGGTCAGCTCGTCGAGGACGACGACGCGGGGGTCGCCGACCAGGGCCAGCGCGATGAACAGGCGCTGCTTCTGACCGCCGGACAGCTTGGCGAACCGGGTGTTCAGCATCGGACCCAGGCCGAGCCGCTCGGCGAGCGGGCGCCAGTCGGCCGGCTTCGGGTGGAAGGCGGCGTACAGCTCCAGGGCCTCGCGGACGGTGAGCTTGGGCTGGAGTTCGCTCTGCTGGAGCTGGGCGCCGAGGACCTCGGCGACCCGCCGGTGGTCGGCGACGGGGTCGAGCCCGGTGACCCGGACCCGGCCCGCGTCGGGGACGCGCAGCCCCTCGACGCACTCGACGGTGGTGGTCTTGCCGGCGCCGTTGGGGCCGAGGACGCCGAAGATCTCGCCCTCCTCGACGGCGAAGGACACACCGTCGACGACGGGGCGGCCCCCGTAGGACTTGCGCAGGTCGGTGACTTCGATGACGGGCATGGCACCAGCGTCCCGGCGGCCGGGGGTCCGGCACATCGGCCGACGCGCTCGAAGGCGCATCAGCCGATCGGTTGATGCGCCGGTACGACCCCGGCGAGGCTTCCGTACGACCCCGGGCGGGCCCGAAACTCGGTGGGCAGTGTCAGTGGTGAACCGTAGGCTCGCTGCTGATGCCCACGAAACCTGCCCCCGCCACGGATCTCGCTCCGGACGCCGCACCGGACGCTGCCGAGAAGCGTTCCACCGTACGTGCCCTGCTGCGGCTGTGGCCCTATGTGCGGCCGGTGCGCGCGCGGTTGGGGACGGCCGCGGTGACAGCGATCCTCGCCTCCTGCGTGGGTCTGGTCATCCCGCTGGTCCTGAAGTGGATGGTGGACGGGCCGGTCGCCGACGGCGACCCGGCGGGCGTGTGGCTCGGGGCGCTGTACCTGCTGCTCCTCGGAGTGGCGGAGGCGCTGCTGTTCGGGCTGCGGCGGTGGCTGGTGGCCCGGCCGCTCGCGGGGGTCGAGGCGGGCATGCGCGCGGACCTCTACCGGCATCTGCAACGGCTACCGGTGGCCTTCCACGACCGGTGGGCCTCGGGGCAGTTGCTGTCGCGCGGGACGACCGACCTGATGCTGCTGCGCATGTTCCTCGCCTTCCCGCTGACGTTCCTGCTGGTCAACGGCGTCACGATTCTGATCGGCGTGGGCATCATGCTGGTCCAGGACTGGACGCTGGGGCTGGTCATCCTGGGGCCCGCCATTCCGGTGATGATCACGTGCGGGATCTTCGAGAAGAAGTACTCCGCGGTGGCGCGGCGCGCGCAGGACCAGGTCGGGGATCTGACGACCGTGGTCGAGGAGAGCGTGCTCGGCGTCCGGATCATCAAGGGCTTCGGCCGGCACCGCAGCCAGGCCCGTGCCTTCCACGAGCTGTCGCACACCCTGCGGGGCACGGAGTTGCGCAAGGCCCGGCTCCTGGCGGCCATCTGGGCGGTCATCGTGACGCTGCCCGAGGTGGCGATCGGGGCGGCGCTGGTGGTCGGGGCGGTGCAGGTGGCGGACGGGGCGCTGTCGGCGGGGACGCTGGTGGCGTTCCTGTCCACGGCGCTGGCGCTGCGGTGGCCGGTGGAGTCCATCGGTTTCCTGCTGGCGATGAGCCAGGAGGCGGCGACGGCCACGGACCGGTACTTCGAGGTGATGGACGCGGAGGTGGAAGCCGACCCAGCTGCGGGCAGTTGTGCCGCTGGGGCGATGGGGGTCCCCCCGCTCGAGCGAAGCCGAGAGTGGGGGAGGGTGGGCGCAACGGCACCTCGCGGCGAGCAGCGCCCCCTCCCCGAGGTCGGCACCAGCGCCGGTGAGCCACAAGGCCTTCGGTTCGAGCACGTGCGGTTCCGTTATCCCGATGCCGCCCCCGACTCCACGCCGCTCCTGACGGACGTCGACCTGCACATCCGCTCCGGCGAGTCCATGGCCCTGGTCGGTGCCACCGGCAGCGGCAAGACGACGCTGACCGCGCTCGTCCCCCGTCTGCACGAGGTGACCGAGGGCCGGATCACGCTGGACGGCGAGGACATCACCGCCCTGTCGCGCGAGGAGCTGCGCGCCATGGTCGCCGTGGCCTTCGAGGAGCCCACCCTCTTTTCGGCCACCGTCGGCGAGAACGTGCTGATGGGGGCCGACGGGGAGGCCGGCGAGGAGGAGCTGGCCCGTGCGCTCGCCGTCGCGCAGGCCGACTTCGCGCACGCGCTCCCCCAGGGCACCGGCACCCAGGTCGGTGAGCAGGGCCTCAGCCTCTCCGGCGGCCAGCGTCAGCGCCTCGCGCTCGCGCGGGCGGTGGTGGGCAGGCCGAGGTTCCTCGTCCTGGACGACCCGCTGTCCGCGCTTGACGTGCACACGGAGGCCGCCGTGGAGGCCGCCCTGCGGCAGGTGCTCGCCGACACCACGGCGCTGATCGTGGCCCACCGCCCCTCCACCGTCCTGCTCGCCGACCGCGTCGCCCTGCTCTCCGGGGGCCGGATCACCGCCGTCGGCACCCATCACGAACTGCTGCGCACCAGCCCCGAGTACGCCCATCTGATGTCCGGGCTCGACGGGCACGAGACCGACGAGGGACCCCAGGAAGGAAACGGCAGATGACCGCGCCCACCGCCACCGCGCCGGGCAGGGAACAGCCGGAGGACCCCGAGCACGGGGATCCGACCGAGGCGGGTACCCGCACCGCCGCCGTCGACGACGACTCGTTCGACCAGGACGTGCTGCCCAGCCCGCCCGGCGCGACCGGCGCCCTGCTGCGCTCCCTGCTGGCGCCGCGGAAGGCCCGGGTCGCGCTCACGATCCTGCTCCTGCTGCTCCAGCAGGCTGCCGTGCAGGCGGGCCCGCTGCTGGTGGCGTACGCCATCGACCACGCCGTGCCGGCCCTGCGGGACGACGACCACGGTCCGCTGATCGCGGTGGGCGCCGGCTACCTGCTGTGCTCGCTGACGGCGGGCGGCCTCCAGTACGCCTTCATCGCGGCGGCGGCCCGGGTCAACCAGGACGTGCTGCTCGACCTGCGCGGACGCATCTTCCGGCACGCGCAGGCGCTGAGCGTCGACTTCCACGAGCGCTACACCTCGGGCCGCCTCATCTCCCGTTCCACCACGGACGTGGAGTCCCTGCGCGAACTGCTCGACGAGGGGCTCCAGGAGCTGGTGACGGTCATCCTGTCCTTCGTCTACATCGCCGCGCTGCTGCTCTGGCTCGACCTGGGCCTCGGCGCCGTCGCGGTGGCGTCGTTCGTGCCGCTGTACGGTCTGGTGCGGCTCTACCAGCGGCGCGCGGGGCGGGTGTACCGGCAGCGGTCCACGGCGATCGCGTCGGTGATCGTGAAGTTCGTGGAGACCATGAACGGCATCCGGCCGGTGCGCGCCTTCCGCCGGGAGGCCGTCAACGACGCCGACTTCGCGGTCCTGAACCGCCACCACGAGCGGACCAACGGCGACGCGCTGCTGGAGATGGCCCGTTACGTCGTCGGATCGCGGCTGGTCGCCAACACGGCCGTCGCGGGGATCGTGCTGTGGGGCGCCTACCGCGTCGCGGACGGCACCCTGGCGCTCGGTGTGCTGGCCGCGGCGGTGCTGTACCTGCGCCGCCTGTACGACCCGATCGACCGGCTGGGCATGTTCCTGAACTCGTACCAGTCGGCGGCGGCCTCGCTGGAGAAGATCGCCGGGCTGCTGGCCCAGACGCCGTCGGTGCCCGAGCCGACCGCACCGAAGGAGCTGCCGCCACTGGAGTCGGAGCACCCCGGCCGCGAGGTCGTCTTCGACTCGGTGAGCTTCGGCTACCGCACCGGCGGCGAGGTGCTGCCGCGCTTCGAACTGACGCTGCCGGCCGGGCAGACGGTCGCCGTCGTCGGCTCGACCGGTGCGGGCAAGTCGACGCTGGCCAAGCTGCTCGCCCGGTTCTACGACCCCTCCGCGGGACGGGTCCTGCTGGACGGCACCGACCTGCGCGACCTGGCCGTGCCGGAACTGCGGCGCGGGGTGGTGATGGTGACGCAGGAGGCGTTCCTGTTCTCCGGCACGGTCGCCGACAACATCGCCATCGGCCGTCCGGAGGCGACGCGGGGGGAGATCGAGCGGGCCGCCAAGGCGATCGGCGCCCACGACTTCATCGCCGCGCTGCCCGACGGGTACGACACCGACGTGCGCAAGCGGGGCGGCCGGATCTCCGCCGGCCAGCGGCAGCTCGTGGCGTTCGCGCGGGCGCTGCTCGCGGACCCGGCGGTGCTGATCCTGGACGAGGCGACCAGCTCGCTGGACATCCCCGGGGAGCGGGCGGTGCAGCGGGCGATGACGACGGTGCTGAAGGGCCGTACGGCGGTGGTGATCGCGCACCGGCTGTCCACCGTGGAGATCGCCGACCGGGTGCTGGTGATGGAGCACGGCCGGATCGTGGAGGACGGCGCACCGGACGAACTGATCGCGGGCACGGGCCGGTTCGCGGACCTGCACCGGGCGTGGCGGGACAGTCTGGCGTGAGGATCGACGCGTACGAGGATCCGGGGCCGCCGGAGCGCCGGGGCGGCTGGTGGTACCTGGCGTGGCTGGTCCGGCGGCAGTGGCCGCGGTGTCTGGCGGGGGCGGTGCTCGCCAGCGTCTGGATGGTGCTGCTGGCGGCGACGCCGTATCTGATGGCCCGGGCCGTCGACCACGGCCTGGAGCCGGGTGACCTGGGCGCGCTGGCGGGCTGGACGGGCGCCATGGTCGCCGTCGGCGGGGTCAACGCGTGGCTGGGCGTGCTGCGGCACCGCACGATGACCAAGGTGCGGATGGACGCCAACTTCCGCACCGTCAAGGTGGTCGTCGGCCACGCCACACGGCTCGGCGCCGCGCTGCGGAGCCAGGTGGGAACCGGCGAGGTCGTCACCATCGGGGTGGGCGACGTGCAGACCATCAGCGCGTCCCTGACGGCCGTGGGGCCGGGGGTCGGGGCGGTCGTCGCCTACGCGGTGGTCGGCGGACTGATGGTGTCCGTGTCGGTCCGGCTCGCCCTGGTGGTGCTGCTCGGGGTGCCGCTGCTCGCGCTGGTCATCGGCCCGCTGATGGGCCGGTTGCAGGGCCGGGAGACCGAGTACCGGGAGCGCCAGTCCGTCCTGACCGCGCGGATCGGCGACCTCGCGGGCGGGCTGCGGGTGCTGAACGGGCTGGGCGGCAAGGGCCTGGTCGCGGACGCGTTCCGCGGCGACTCGGGCCGGCTGCGCGAGCAGGGTTACCGGGTCGGCGCGGTGACCAGCTGGATCCAGGCCCTCGGGGTGGGGCTGCCGATGCTGTTCCTGGCCCTGGTGACCTGGCTGGGCGCGCGACTGGCCGCCCAGGGCCGGATCAGCGTGGGCGAACTGGTGTCGGTGTACGGCTATGTCGTCGCGCTGGGCTGGCCGGTGGCGTTCCTCATCGAGATGGGCCACCAGCTCAGCCGCGGCGTGGTCGCCGCCCGCCGGGTCGTCGCCTTCCTCCGCCTGGAGCCGGCCCCGGACGAGGGCACCCGGGAGGCCCCTGCGGAACCGGCGGTGCTGTACGACCCGGCCTCGGGCGTACGGATCGCCCCCGGCCGCCTGACCGCCCTGGCCACGTCCCACCCGTCCGACGCCACCGCCGTCCTGGACCGCCTGGGCCGCTACACCCCGTCGGACGCCACCTGGGGAGACATCCCCTTGACGGAGATCCCCCTCCCCCAGATCCGCTCCCGCATCCTGGTCGCCACCCCGGAGGCAGACCTCTTCGCAGGCCCCCTGAGCGCTGTAATAGGCGATGAGGTGATGCCGCTCAGGGGCGCGGGGAACTGCGCGACAAGCCACAACGCACCCGCAGACGCAGACGCAGACGCAGACGCAGAACAACGAATCCGGGCAGACGAGTTGGCGCCCCTCACCGCAGCCCTCCACGCCGCCGCCGCCGAAGACATCGTCCGCGCCCTCCCCGACGGCCTCGAAACCCCCGTCGAGGCCCAGGCCCGAAACCTGTCCGGCGGACAACGCCAACGGATCCGCCTCGCCCGCGCCCTCCTCACCGACCCCGAGATCCTCCTCGCCGCGGAACCCACCTCCGCCCTGGACGCCCACACGGAGGCCACCGTGGCCGACCGCCTCAGAGCGGCCCGCAAGGGCCGTACGACCGTGCTGGCCGCCACCTCACCGCTGCTCCTCGACCGCGCGGACGTCGTGCACCACCTGGTCGACGGCAAGGTCGCCGCCACCGGCACGCACCGCGAACTCCTGGACACCGAGCCGGGATACCGCGCCCTGGTCGCACGAGACGCTCAGGACGTCGAACCCGCCGAGGAAGGGGATCCGGCCCGATGACCCACCTGCCCGTCGCCGAGCCCACCGACGTCCGCCGCGCGGCAGCCGGCCTCGTGCGCACCGACCGGAGGTCCTTCGCCGTCGTCCTGGGCCTCAACGCGCTGGCCGCGCTGGCCGGGCTCGCGGGGCCGTGGCTGCTGGGCCGGATCGTCGACGAGGTGCGCGGCGGGGGCGGGGTCGACGCGGTGGACCGGATGGCCCTCGCCATCCTGCTGTGCTCGCTGGCGCAGTTGCTGCTGGCCCGCTGGGCGCGCTACGTGGGGCACCGGTTCGGGGAGCGGACGCTCGCCCGGGTGCGCGAGCGGTACGTGGACCGGGCGCTGGCGCTGCCCGCGTCGGTGGTGGAGCGGGCCGGGACCGGTGACCTGACGACGCGCGGTACCGCCGACGTGACGGCCGTCGGCACGACGCTGCGCGACGCGGGGCCGGAGCTGCTGGTCAACGCCGTACAGGCGCTGTTCCTCATCGGCGCGGTGTTCGTGCTGGACCCGCTCCTCGGCCTGGTCGGGGTGCTGGGTCTGACGCCGGCCTGGGTGGTGCTGCGCTGGTACCTGCGGCGGGCGCGGGCCGCCTATCTCGCCGAGGGCGCGGCCAACTCGGACGTCGCCGAGAGCCTCGCGGCCACGGTGTCGGGGGCCCGTACGGTCGAGGCGTTCGGGCTGGCGGAGCGGCGCGTCGGGACGAACCGCGCGGCGCTGGAGGTCTCGCGGCGCAGCCGGTTCCGCACGCTGTTCCTGCGCAGTGTGTTCTTCCCGGCGGTGGACGTCTCCTACGTCCTTCCCGTGGCGGGCGTGCTGCTGCTCGGCGGGGTGCTGCACGCGCACGGGTCGGCGAGCCTGGGCGCGGTGGTGTCCTGCGCCGTGTACCTCCAGCAGCTCGCCGGGCCGCTCGACGAGGTGCTGATGCGGGTCGAGCAGTTGCAGGCCGGTGCCGCCTCCTTCGCCCGCGTGGAGGGGCTGGCGGGCGCTCCGCGGGCGGCGGCGGACGGGTCGGCGGTCCCGGCGGACGACCGTATCGACGTGTCCGGGGTGCGGTACGCCTACGACCGGGGCGGCGAGGTGCTGCGCGGGGTGGACCTGACCGTGCGGCCGGGCGAGCGGCTGGCGGTCGTCGGTCCTTCGGGGGCGGGCAAGACCACGCTGAGCCGGCTCCTCGCGGGCGTCGACGCGCCGACGGAGGGCTCGGTGACGGTGGGCGGGGTGCCCGTGGTCGCCCTGGGCCCGGAGCGGCTGCGCCGTCAGGTGGTGCTGGTCACCCAGGAGCACCACGTGTTCCTGGGCACGGTCCGGGACAACCTCCTCGTCGCGGAACCGGGGGCCACGGACGACGCGTTGTGGGCGGCGCTCGCCGCCGTGGGCGCGGAGGACTGGGTGCGGGAGCTGCCCGGGGGCCTCGGCGCCGAGCTGGGGGCGAAGGAGCACGCGCACGCCACGGACGGCTCGCAGGCCCAGCAGCTCGCCCTGGCCCGGGTGGTGCTGGCCGACCCGCACACGCTGATCCTGGACGAGGCCACCGCCCTGCTGGACCCGACGACGGCCCGGCACACGGAGCAGGCGCTGGCCGCCGTGCTGAAGGGCCGTACGGTCATCGCCATCGCGCACCGCCTGCACACCGCGCACGACGCCGACCGGGTGGCGGTGATGGAGGACGGCCTGCTGACCGAGCTGGGCACGCACGACGAACTGGTGGCGGCGGGCGGGGCGTACGCGGCCCTGTGGGGTTCCTGGCACGGGGAGCCGTCCGCCGGGTACTGACCGGCCGCACAGTAACCGACCCCGGACGGCGACGATTCCGTTTATCGAACGTGAACGCCCGGTCAACGGACCATTTCCAGCCAACTTAGTGACGCGCTCCTGACAAGTAGCGCTTTCTCCTGCCAGTCTTCCGTCGGCCCCTTCACAGTGCCCCCACAGCTTCCCCACGAGCGCTGTGCCGCGGCCAGCTCCTAGCACCAGGTTTCTGCGTACCGCACAGTTCCGCCCGGCCGGCCACCCGCCGACCGGTCTCCCCTGGCCGCGCAACCCGTGGCCACGCAGAAGGAGTCAGTGTTGAGCAGCACTCCCCACAGACGCACCTCCCACACCACCTCCCGCCGCGCCACGCACCGGCGTGCCGCGGCCGTCGCGCTGGCCGGTGTCGCCGCGCTGATCGCCACGGCGGTCCAGTCCGGCACCGCCACCGCGGCCCCCGACCCGTCGCCCGCCAAGGGCAACGAGCTGGTGAAGCTCAGCCCGGCCCAGCGCGCCGAGCTGATCCGCGACGCCAACGCCGCCAGGGCGAAGACGGCCGACGAACTGGGCCTGGGCGCCAAGGAGAAGCTGGTCGTCCGGGACGTCGCCAAGGACCGCGACGGCACCCTGCACACCCGCTACGAGCGCACCTACGACGGCCTGCCCGTCCTCGGCGGCGACCTCGTGGTGACCAGTGACGCGGGCAAGACGGAGCAGGTCGTCAAGGCCACGGCGAAGGCCATCAAGCCGGCCTCCGTGACGCCGAAGATCTCCGCCGCGAAGGCCGAGACGCAGGCGGTGTCCGCCGCGAAGGCGGCCGGGGCCGAGCAGCCGGACGCCGACCGCGCCCCGCGCAAGGTGATCTGGGCCGGCAACGGCACGCCCGTCCTGGCGTACGAGACGGTGGTGGGCGGCCTCCAGGAGGACGGCACCCCCAACGAGCTGCACGTCGTCACGGACGCCGCCACCGGCGCCAAGCTGTACGAGTACCAGGGCATCGAGAACGGCACCGGCCACACCACGTACAGCGGCACCGTGACGCTGGGCACCGCGCAGTCCGGGTCGTCGTACACGCTGACCGACACCGCGCGCGGCAACCACAAGACGTACAACCTGGGCGGCCGTACCTCGGGCACCGGTTCGCTGTTCACCAACTCCGACGACGTGTGGGGCAACGGCAGCTCCTCCGACCCGGAGACCGCCGGCGCCGACGCCCACTACGGGGCCGCGCTGACCTGGGACTACTACAAGAACGTGCACGGCCGCTCGGGCATCCGCGGCGACGGTGTGGCGGCGTACAGCCGGGTCCACTACGGCAACGCCTACGTCAACGCGTTCTGGTCGGACAGCTGCTTCTGCATGACCTACGGCGACGGGATCAACAACTCCAACCCGCTCACCGCCATCGACGTGGCCGGGCACGAGATGACCCACGGCGTCACGTCCAACACCGCGGGCCTCAACTACAGCGGCGAGTCCGGCGGCCTGAACGAGGCCACGTCCGACATCTTCGGCACGTCGGTCGAGTTCTACGCCAACAACTCCTCGGACGTCGGTGACTACCTCATCGGCGAGGAGATCGACATCAACGGCGACGGCACCCCGCTGCGCTACATGGACAAGCCCAGCAAGGACGGCGCGTCCTACGACAACTGGTTCTCGGGCCTCGGCAACGCCGACGTGCACTACTCGTCGGGCCCGGCCAACCACTTCTTCTACCTGCTGAGCGAGGGCAGCGGCACCAAGACCATCAACGGTGTCACGTACAACTCGCCCACCTCGGACGGCCTCCCGGTCACCGGCATAGGCCGCGCCAAGGCCGAGAAGATCTGGTTCCGCGCGCTGACCACCAAGTTCACGTCGACCACCAACTACGCGGGCGCCCGCACCGGCACCCTCGCGGCGGCCGGTGAGCTGTACGGCACCAGCAGCGCCGAGTACACCGCGGTGGCGAACGCGTGGGCGGGCATCAACGTCGGCTCCCGGCCCGGTGGCGGCGACCCCGACCCCGGCGACGGCGGCACGTTCGAGAACGACACGAACGTGAACATCCCCGACTACGGGTCGGCGGTCACCTCGTCCATCACGGTCTCCGGACGCTCCGGCAACGCGCCGAGCAACCTCAAGGTGGGCGTGGACATCGTGCACAGCTGGCGCGGTGACCTGCGGATCGACCTGGTCGCGCCGGACGGCTCGACGTACCGCCTGAAGAACAGCGGCTGGGACCCGGCGGAGGACGTGCACGCGACCTACACGGTCAACGCCTCCTCGGAGTCGGCCAACGGCACCTGGAAGCTCCGTGTCCAGGACCAGGGCCCGTCGGACACCGGCTACATCGACGCCTGGCGGCTCACCTTCCCGTAGGCCGTCCGGCCCGCGGGTGCACCACCCCGAGACAGGGCGCCGCTCCGGAGGTTCGATTCCTCCGGGGCGGCGCCCTCTCCATGTCCTTCACATTTCATGACCACACAACCGGCCGACTGTTTTCGGCCAACATCATCAGGCCCTCCTGACATGTACGCGCTCTCGGTGTCAGTCTTCCGTCACCCGCCGCACAACTTCGCAGCAACCGGCCGGACACCCCACGCCGACCGGATCCCCCCACCGAAGGAGCTTGTGTGTCTTCCCTCTTCGCGCGCCACAAGCGCACCACGCTGGCCCTGGCCACCGCGGTCGCCGCCGGAGCGATGCTCACCACCGGTCTGACCGCGGGCAGCGCCGCCGCCGACAGCACCGCGCCGTCGGCGCTCGCGGGCGCTCCCGTCCTGCTGTCGGACACCGCCCGCAGCGCGCTCATACAGGAGCAGCAGGCCGGCGCGGCCGGTGCCGCCCGGGAGATCGGTCTCGGCGCCAAGGAGAAGCTGGTCGTCAAGGACGTGGTCAAGGACCGCGACGGCACCGTGCACACCCGCTACGAGCGCACCTACGACGGCCTGCCCGTCCTCGGCGGCGACCTCGTCGTGCACCGCTCCAAGTCCGGCGCCACCGAAGGCGTCACCAAGGCGACGAAGGCCGCCATCAAGGTGGCCACGGTCACGCCCGAGGTCAAGGCGGCCAAGGCCGAGCAGCAGGCGCTGTCCGCCGCGAAGGACGCCGGGTCGTCGAGGACCGCGGCCGACTCCGCGCCCCGCAAGGTGATCTGGGCCGCCGAGGGCAAGCCCGTCCTCGCCTACGAGACCGTGGTCGGCGGCCTCCAGGACGACGGCACCCCCAACGAGCTGCACGTCGTCACCGACGCCGCCACCGGCGCCAAGCTGTACGAGTACCAGGGCATCCAGACCGGCTCCGGCAAGAGCCTCTACTCGGGCACGGTCGAACTCGGCACCACCAAGTCGGGGTCGTCGTACCAGCTCCTCGACAGCGGGCGCGGCGGCCACAAGACGTACAACCTGGCCCGCAAGACGTCCGGCACCGGCACCCTGTTCACCGACGCCGACGACACCTGGGGCACCGGCGCCGCCTCCAGCGACCCGCAGGACCAGACCGCCGCCGTCGACGCCGCCTACGGCGCCCAGGTCACCTGGGACTTCTACAAGGAGAGCTTCGGCCGCAACGGCATCAAGAACGACGGCAAGGCGGCCTACTCCCGGGTCCACTACGGCAGCAACTACGTCAACGCCTTCTGGTCGGACCAGTGCTTCTGCATGACCTACGGCGACGGCACGGGCAACACCAACCCGCTGACCTCGCTGGACGTGGCCGGGCACGAGATGACCCACGGCGTCACCTCCAACACCGCGGGCCTCGAGTACAGCGGCGAGTCCGGCGGCCTCAACGAGGCGACCAGCGACATCTTCGGCACCGGCGTGGAGTACTTCGCGGGCAGCTCCACCGACAAGGGCGACTACCTCATCGGCGAGGCCATCGACATCAACGGCGACGGCACCCCGCTGCGCTACATGGACAAGCCCAGCAAGGACGGCGCGTCCAAGGACTACTGGGACTCGGGTCTCGGCGGCGTCGACGTGCACTACTCGTCCGGTCCCGCCAACCACTTCTTCTTCCTCCTGTCGGAGGGCAGCGGCGCCCGGACGGTCGACGGGGTCGACTACGACTCGCCGACCCACGACGGTTCCACCGTCACCGGCATCGGCCGCGACAAGGCCCTCCAGATCTGGTACAAGGCGCTGACCGAGTACATGACGTCGACGACCGACTACGCCGACGCCCGCACGGCCACCCTGAGCGCGGCGTCCGACCTGTACGGCGCCGACAGCACGGAGTACAAGACGGTGGGCGCGGCCTGGACCGCGATCAACGTGAACTGACCGCCACGCGTGTGACGGGCGGCACCCGGAACCAGCGGTTCCCGGGTGCCGCCCTACTCTTGGTGCCCATGTCCTTCACGTACGACGACGTCGGCGCCACCCGCGAGCAGGGCGCCTGCCCGCCCGGCTTCCGCCCCATGCACGTACGCACCCGCCTCGGGGAGGGCGAACCGGTCTTCAGGCGGGCGGTCGAGGCCGTGCTCACCTGGGAGATGCACCGGGAGATGGGCGTCGGCATCGACACGAGCGCGGAGCGTGCCGCGCCCGGCGTCGACGTCACCGTCACCCTCGCCGGCATGATCAAGGCGCCCTGCCGGGTGGTGTGGACGCTGGAGGAGCCGCGCCGGGCCGGCTGGGCCTACGGCACGCTGCCCGGGCACCCGGAGTCCGGCGAGGAGGCCTTCGTGGTGGACCGCACGGGCGACGGCACCGTCTGGCTGACCGTGCACGCCTTCAGCCGCCCCGCCAAGTGGTACGCCAAGGCCGGCGGGCCGGCCGCCCGCGCCTTCCAGCACGCCTACGCCCGCCGCTGCGGCACCGTCCTCAGGCGGCTGAGCGGCGGCGACGAGGAGGACTGAGCCCCGCCTCGCCGTCGCCGCCCGCCGCCGCCCGCCCCGCCCTGCTGCTCCGGGGGGTCACCGCATCAGCAGCCCCGCCGCCTCCACCAGATCGCCCGAGGGCTCCGCGACCAGGCCGGTCTCCACGCCGGAGGCGAGCAGCCGGTGCGCGGGCAGGACGCGGACCGTGTAGCCGAAGGGGCCGGTGCGGTCCAGGGCGAGCGGGCCCTCGTAGGCCCAGCGGCCCTCCAGGTCGGGTCCGCCCACCGGTTTCAGCGGCACCTTGGCCGCGTCGGTGATCCGGTCCTCGGAGTCCACCCGGCCGGAGACCGCCTGCACCTCCACGTCCTCCGGCGCGAGGTCGCCGAGCTTCACCCGCACCCGCAGGGCGAGCGTGGTGCCGAGTTCGGCGCTGGCGGTGGCGGCGGACGTCTCCACGTGGTCGACGCTCACCCCCGGCCAGGCCGTCCGGACCCGCGCCTTCCACTCGGCGAGCCCGCGCGCCGAGTCCGGGTCCATCGCGCGGTGCGCCTCGGCGGCGGGCGCGTAGAGCCGTTCGACGTACTCGCGGACCATGCGGCCGGCCAGCACCTTCGGACCGAGCAGGCTGAGGGTCCTGCGCACCATCTCCAGCCACCGGTCGGGCAGCCCGCTCGCGCCCCGCTCGTAGAAGCGCGGGGTGATCCGCTGCTCCAGCAGGTCGTAGAGGGCGTTGGCCTCTATGGCGTCGCGCCGGTCGGGGTCGGTGCCGACGCCGTCGGCGGTGGGGATCGCCCAGCCGAAGTCCGGCTGGTACCACTCGTCCCACCAGCCGTCGAGCACCGACAGGTTGAGGCAGCCGTTGAGCGCCGCCTTCATGCCGGAGGTGCCGCACGCCTCCAGGGGCCGCAGCGGGTTGTTCAGCCAGATGTCGCAGCCGGGGTAGAGCTTCTGCGCCATCGCCATGCCGTAGTCCGGCAGGAACACGATGCGGTGCCGCACCCGCGCGTCGTCGGCGAACCGCACCAGCTCCTGCACCAGCCGCTTGCCGCCGTCGTCCGCGGGGTGCGCCTTGCCCGCGACGACGATCTGGATCGGCCGCTCGGGGTGCAGCAGCAGCTCCGTCAGCCGCTCCCGGTCGCGCAGCATCAGCGTGAGCCGCTTGTACGACGGGACGCGCCGCGCGAAGCCGATGGTGAGCACGTCCGGGTCGAGGGCGTCGTCGATCCAGCCCAGTTCGGCCGTCCCGGCGCCGCGCTGCCGCCAGGAGGCCCGCAGCCGCTCGCGCACCTCCTCGACGAGCTGGGCGCGCAGGGTGCGGCGCAGCTCCCAGATGTCCTGGTCGGGGATGTCGGCGACCGAGTCCCAGCGGTCCGAGCCGCCGACGGCCAGCGCGTCCTCGGCCCGCTGCGCGCCGATCTGCCGGGCGCCGAGCCGGAACACCTCGGGGGCCACCCAGGTCGGGGCGTGCACACCGTTGGTGACGGAGGTGATGGGCACCTCGTCGGCGTCGAACCCGGGCCACAGTCCGGCGAACATCCCGCGGCTGACCCCGCCGTGCAGCACGGAGACGCCGTTGGCGCGCTGGGCGAGCCTCAGGCCCATGACGGCCATGTTGAAGAGGTTCGGCTCGCCTCCGGGGTAGGTCTCCATGCCGAGCCTCAGGACGCGCTCGACGTCGATGCGCGGGAGTTCGGCGTCGGGGCCGAAGTGGCGGGCGACCAGCTCGCGGTCGAAGCGGTCGATGCCGGCCGGGACCGGGGTGTGGGTGGTGAAGACGGTGCCGGCCCGCACCGCCTCGAGCGCGGAGCCGAAGTCCGCCCCCTCGTCGGACAGTTCGGCGATGCGTTCCAGCCCGAGGAAGCCGGCGTGGCCCTCGTTGGTGTGGAACACCTCCGGCGCGGCGTGGCCGGTGAGCCGGCAGTACGTGCGCACCGCCCGGACACCTCCTATGCCGAGCAGCATCTCCTGGAGGAGCCGGTGCTCGCTGCCGCCGCCGTAGAGCCGGTCGGTGACGCCGCGTTCGCCGGGGTCGTTCTCCTCGACGTCGGAGTCGAGCAGCAGCAGGGGCACCCGGCCGACCTGGGCCAGCCAGACACGGGCCCGCAGCTCCCGGCCGCCGGGCAGCGCGAGGGCGACGTGCGCCGGGGTGCCGTCGGGCTCCTTCAGGGGCGCGAGGGGCAGCTCGTGGGGGTCGAGGACGGGGTAGTGCTCCTGCTGCCAGCCGTCCCGGGAGAGGGACTGGCGGAAGTAGCCGTGGCGGTAGAGCAGGCCCACGCCGACGAGCGGCACGCCCAGGTCGCTGGCCGCCTTGAGGTGGTCGCCGGCCAGGATGCCGAGGCCGCCCGAGTACTGGGGCAGCGCGGCGGTGATGCCGAACTCGGGAGAGAAGTAGGCGACGGCGGCGGGGAGTCGGCCCGGCTGGGCCTGGTACCAGCGGTCGCCGGTCAGGTAGTGGTCGAGGTCGTCGGCCACCGCGGTCAGCCGGCGCAGGAAGCGCCGGTCCTCGGCCAGCTCCGCGAGGCGCGCGGGCCGGACGGTGCCGAGCAGCCGTACCGGGTCGCGGCCGGACGCGGTCCAGCACTCGGGGTCGACGGACTGGAAGAGGTCGCGGGTCTCCGGGTGCCAGGACCAGCGCAGATTGCGGGCCAGATCACTGAGCGGCCGGAGGGGGTCGGGGAGTACGGGACGGACGGTCAGTCGACGGATCGCCTTCACCCTGACGACGTTACCGCGCGATGTGTCCCTTGTTGCGGCCTTCGCCCTGATGCGCCGGACAGGAACTGACGCGCACGGCGTGTCGATATGGCCGGATCTTTCCCCGTCGGCCTTCTTGTGGCGCTTCGGCCCGCAAGGAAAGCTGCACATGTCGCGACGAACGCTGATTGCGGGAGCGACATCCGGGAAAGCGACGATTGGATCGCCGCGTGTTCGGATCGCGCGTTCGGACCGCGTGTTCGGATCGCCGTGTGTGTCGTGTTGTCGACATACGCGCGAGTAGTTCACGAAGTGCCGGATTGCCCACCGGAAGAGTGTGGGAAGGCTCCTGCGGTACGCCCCGCACGCACCTCGCAGGACCCACCTCCCCAGAAGTCATCCGCCCACCCAGTTGACGCGGACAGGAGCGGTCATGCCCGCCACGCACCACTCGTCAGCATCTCCCGCGGACAGCGACGGCACCGTCGTCGGACGCATCCCCGTCCTGGACGTCCGGCCCGTCGTCCAGCGCGGACGCAGGCCCGCGAAGGCCGTCACCGGTGAGTCGTTCGAGGTCTCCGCCACCGTGTTCCGCGAGGGGCACGACGCGGTCGCCGCCAATGTCGTCCTGAGAGATCCGCGGGGCCGTCCGGGCCCCTGGACGCCGATGCGGGAGCTGGCCCCGGGCACCGACCGCTGGGGCGCCACCGTCACCGCGGGCGAGACCGGACGGTGGTCGTACACCGTGGAGGCGTGGAGCGATCCGGTCACCACCTGGCGGCACCACGCGCGGATCAAGATTCCGGCGGGGATGGACACGGACCTGGTCCTTGAGGAGGGCGCCCTGCTCCACGAACGGGCCGCCGCGGGCGTGTCCGGGCGCGCGGACCGGCGTGAACTGCTGGCCGCCGTCGACGCGCTGCGGGACGCGAGCCGGCCGCCCGCGTCGCGGCTGGCGGCGGCGTTGACGCCGGAGGTGGACGCGGTCCTGGCCCGGCATCCCCTGCGGGACCTGGTCACCTCCTCCGAGCCACTGCCCCTGCTCGTCGAGCGGGAACGCGCCCTGTACGGCGCCTGGTACGAGTTCTTCCCCCGCTCCGAGGGCACCCCCGACACCCCCCACGGCACCTTCCGCACCGCCGCCCGGCGCCTGCCCGCCATCGCCGCCATGGGCTTCGACGTCGTCTACCTCCCCCCGGTCCACCCCATCGGCACCACCCACCGCAAGGGCCGCAACAACACCCTCGACGCCACTCCCGACGACGTCGGCGTCCCCTGGGCCATCGGCTCCCCCGAAGGCGGCCACGACAGCATCCACCCCGCCCTGGGCACCCTCGACGACTTCGACCACTTCGTCACCGAAGCCACCCGCCACGGCCTGGAGATCGCCCTCGACCTCGCCCTCCAGTGCTCCCCCGACCACCCCTGGGTCCACAAACACCCCGACTGGTTCCACCACCGCCCCGACGGCACCATCGCCTACGCGGAGAACCCGCCCAAGAAGTACCAGGACATCTACCCCCTCGCCTTCGACACCGACCCCGACGGCCTCCACGCGGAAACCGTGCGGATCCTGCGCCACTGGATGGACCACGGGGTGCGGATCTTCCGCGTCGACAACCCCCACACCAAACCCGTCGCCTTCTGGGAACGCGTCATCGCCGACATCAACGGCACCGACCCCGACGTCATCTTCCTGGCCGAGGCCTTCACCCGCCCCGCGATGATGGCGACCCTCGCCCAGATCGGCTTCCAGCAGTCCTACACCTACTTCACCTGGCGCAACACCAAGCAGGAACTGACGGAGTACCTCACCGAACTCACGGGGGACGCCGCCTCCTACATGCGGCCCAACCTCTTCGCCAACACCCCCGACATCCTCCACGCCTACCTCCAGCACGGCGGCCGCCCCGCCTTCGAGGCCCGCGCCGTCCTCGCCGCCACCCTCTCCCCCACCTGGGGCATCTACAGCGGCTACGAACTCTGCGAGAACACCCCCCTGCGCCAGGGCAGCGAGGAATACCTCAACAGCGAGAAATACCAGCTCACCGCACGCGACTGGACCCGCGCCGACCGCGAGGGCACCACCATCGCCCCCCTCCTCACCCGGCTCAACACCATCCGGCGCGAGAACCCGGCTCTGCGCCAACTGCGCGATCTGCACTTCCACCCCACGGACAAGGAGGAGGTGATCGCCTACTCGAAGCGGCAGGGGTCGAACACGGTTCTGGTGGTCGTGAACCTCGACCCCCGCCACACCCAGGAGGCGACGGTCTCGTTGGACATGCCGCAACTCGGCCTGGACTGGCACGAGTCGGTGCCGGTCCGCGACGAGCTGACCGGCGAGACCTACCACTGGGGCAGGGCCAACTATGTGCGCCTGGAGCCGGGCCGTTCGCCCGCGCACGTCTGCACGGTTCTGCGACCGTCCCACCCGCAGATCGGAGGGTCACCCACCACATGATCGTCAACGAGCCCGTGCCGGACACCTTCGAGGACACCCCCGCCAAGGACCGGGACCCGGACTGGTTCAAACGAGCCGTCTTCTACGAGGTCCTCGTCCGCTCCTTCCAGGACAGCAACGGCGACGGCGTCGGCGACCTCAAGGGCCTGACCGCCAAACTGGACTACCTGCAATGGCTGGGCGTGGACTGCCTCTGGCTCCCGCCCTTCTTCAAGTCACCGCTGCGCGACGGCGGTTACGACGTCTCGGACTACACCGCCGTCCTGCCCGAGTTCGGCGACCTCGCCGACTTCGTGGAGTTCGTGGACGCGGCGCACCAGCGCGGCATGCGCGTGATCATCGACTTCGTCATGAACCACACCAGCGACCAGCACCCGTGGTTCCAGGAGTCGCGGAGAAACCCGGACGGTCCGTACGGCGACTACTACGTCTGGGCCGACGACGACAAGCAGTTCCAGGACGCGCGGATCATCTTCGTCGACACCGAGGCGTCCAACTGGACCTACGACCCGGTGCGCAAGCAGTACTACTGGCACCGGTTCTTCTCCCACCAGCCGGACCTCAACTACGAGAACCCGGCCGTGCAGGAGGAGATGCTGGCCGGGCTGAAGTTCTGGCTGGACCTGGGCATCGACGGGTTCCGGCTGGACGCGGTGCCGTACCTCTACCAGGAGGAGGGCACCAACTGCGAGAACCTGCCGCGCACGCACGAGTTCCTGAAGCGGGTGCGCAAGGAGATCGACGCGCAGTACCCGGACACGGTGGTGCTGGCCGAGGCCAACCAGTGGCCGGAGGACGTCGTCGACTACTTCGGCGACTACTCCGCGGGCGGCGACGAGTGCCACATGGCCTTCCACTTCCCGGTCATGCCGCGCATCTTCATGGCGGTCAGAAGGGAATCCCGCTACCCGGTCTCGGAAATCCTCGCCAAGACCCCGGCCATCCCGTCCGGCTGCCAGTGGGGCATCTTCCTGCGCAACCACGACGAGCTGACCCTGGAGATGGTCACCGACGAGGAACGCGACTACATGTACGCGGAGTACGCCAAGGACCCGCGGATGCGCGCCAACATCGGCATCCGGCGGCGGCTGGCCCCGCTCCTCGACAACGACCGCAACCAGATCGAGCTGTTCACGGCCCTGCTGCTGTCGCTGCCCGGCTCGCCGATCCTGTACTACGGCGACGAGATCGGCATGGGCGACAACATCTGGCTCGGCGACCGCGACGCCGTGCGCACCCCCATGCAGTGGACCCCGGACCGCAACGCGGGCTTCTCGTCGTCCGACCCGGGGCGCCTGTTCCTGCCCACGATCATGGACCCGGTCTACGGCTTCCAGGTGACGAACGTCGAGGCGTCCATGGCCTCGCCGTCCTCGCTGCTGCACTGGACCCGGCGCATGATCGAGATCCGCAAGCAGAACGTCGCCTTCGGCCTCGGCACCTACACCGAGCTGCCGTCCTCCAACCCCGCCGTCCTGGCCTTCCTGCGCGAACACGGCGACGACCTGGTGCTGTGCGTCCACAACTTCTCCCGGTTCGCGCAGCCCACGGAGCTGGACCTCAGCGCCTTCGGCGGGCGCCACCCGGTCGAGCTGTTCGGCGGGGTCCGCTTCCCGGCGGTCGGCGACCTGCCGTACCTCCTGACCCTCGGTGGGCACGGCTTCTACTGGTTCCGGCTGCGCAAGGACGCCGTCTAGATCCGGCCCCGTCCCCGGGCGGGGCGGTTTCCACCGTTCCGCCCGGGGCACGCATCAGTAACCACCCCGAGTCCCCCGGGGAAAGGACGCGACGCCATGTCGGAAGCCGTCATACGCACCGTCACGAGCCCGCCGGGTCTCCTGGCGTCGCTCGACCCACTGCTGCGGGAGTGGCTTCCGCGACAGCGCTGGTTCGCCGGCAAGGGGCGCCCGGTCACCGGCTTCTCGCTGGTCGCGGCCACCGAACTGCTCCCCGCCGACTCCCGCCTCGGCCTCCACCACGTCTTGGTCCGCGCCCACCAGCAGTACGCCCCGGCCGGGGGTGCGGCTCGGGAGCCCGGCGACTGCTACCAGCTCCTGATAGGCACGCGCGAGGCGTTGCCGCCCCGGCTCGCGCCCGCGCTGATCGGCCACCTGACCGAGGGCCCGGCGGCCGGCCGCACCGCCTACGACGCCCTGTACGACACCCGCCCCGCCGAGGTACTGCTCGAGGCGCTGCGCACGCGGGCCCGCGTCGGCGAACTGCGCTTCGAGCGGGCACCGGACGACGACGACATACGCGCGGGTCTCGTGCCCCGGCTGATGACCGCCGAGCAGTCGAACTCGTCGGTCGTGTACGGAGATACGTTCATCCTCAAGGTGCTGCGCCGCATCGTGCCCGGCGTCAACCCCGACCTGGAGCTGCCGCTGGCCCTGGCCCGTGCGGGCTGCCCCCGGGTACCGGCACCCGCCGGGTGGATGACGGCGGACCTGACCGGCCGGTCCTGGGTGCTGGGCGTGCTCCAGCCCTATCTTCAGGGCGCGACCGACGGCTGGGAGCTGGCGCTGCGCGAGCTGGCCAAGGGCGAGGACTTCGTCGCCGAGGCCCGGGCACTCGGGCGGGCCACCGCCGAGGTGCACACCGCGCTGGCCCGCGCACTGCCGACCGTCACCCTCGGCCACGCCCGGGCGCGGGGGCTCGCCGAGGGCATGAGCGAGCGGCTGGAGGAGACCGCGCGGGCCGTGCCCCTGCTCCGGCCGTACGCACCCGCGCTGCGGACGGCGTTCACGGCGCTGGCGGATCTGGCCGCCGAGGGCCGCACCTGGACCGCGCAGCGGGTCCACGGCGACCTGCACCTCGGCCAGTGCCTGCGCTCCCCCGACGGGCAGTGGTCGCTGATCGACTTCGAGGGGGAGCCGGCGAAGCCCCTGGCCGAGCGCCGGCTGCCGCAGCCGGCGGTGCGGGACGTCGCGGGGATGCTGCGCTCCTTCGACTACGCCGCGCACTCGGCCGGCGTACGGGTGCCGGGCTGGGCGGAGTCCTGCCGGGCCGCGTACTGCACCGGGTACGCGGAGGCCGGCGGCCACGACCCGCGGACCGACCCGGTGCTGCTGCGCGCCTACGAGACGGACAAGGCGGTCTACGAGGTCCTGTACGAGGCCCGGCACCGGCCCGACTGGCTCGAGGTGCCCCTGGCGGCGGTGCGCCGCCTGTCCGTGCCCGAACCGGCATGACGTCCCCACCCGCTCCCACCGCACCCAGGAGGCTTCTCCCGTGACCCCCCGCCCCTCGTCCAGCGGTACCGACCCCGAGAAGACGACCGGGAAGAACACGGCCGGGAAGAAGAAGGCCGAGAAGAAGGCCGAGGAGAAGAAGGCCAAGACCGCGAAGGAGATCGCCGTCTCCCCCGCGCTGGACGCCGGTGACCGGGAGCGGCTGCTGGCCGGCACGCACCACGACCCGCACGCGGTGCTCGGCGCCCACCGGGTGCCCGGCGGGGTGGCCTTCCGCGCCTTCCGGCCGTACGCCCTCGCCGTGACCGTGGTCTCCGGGGAGCTGCGGATCGCGCTGCACGACGACGGGGACGGGTTCTTCTCCGGTCTGGTGCCGCTGGGCGAGGTCCCGGTCCACCGGCTCCTCGTGGCGTACGAGGGGACGGAACACGAGGTCGAGGACCCGTACCGCTTCCTGCCCACCCTGGGCGAGCTGGACCTGCACCTGATCGGCGAGGGCCGGCACGAGCAGCTGTGGCGGGCGCTCGGCGCGCACCCGACGGCGCACGACGGGGTGGCGGGCACCCGGTTCGCGGTGTGGGCGCCGAACGCGCGCGGGGTCCGGGTGGCCGGCGGCTTCAACTTCTGGGACGGCACCGGTCACCCGATGCGCTCCCTCGGTGCGACCGGCGTGTGGGAGCTGTTCCTGCCCGGGGTCGGCGCGGGCGAGCTGTACAAGTTCGAGATCACCCGGCCCGACGGTTCGCGCACCTTCCGCGCCGACCCGCTGGCCCGCCGCACCGAGGTGCCCCCGGCCACCTCCTCCGTGGTGCACGCCTCCACCTACACGTGGGGCGACGGGGAGTGGCTGGCCCGGCGTGCGGACGCGCCCGCGCACGAGGCGCCGATGTCGGTGTACGAGGTCCACCTGCCGTCCTGGCGCCCCGGACTGACCTACCGCGAGCTGGCGGAGCAACTCCCGTCGTACGTCGCCGACCTGGGCTTCACGCACGTGGAGCTGATGCCGGTCGCCGAGCACCCCTTCGGCGGCTCCTGGGGCTACCAGGTCACCGGTTTCTACGCGCCCACGGCCCGGCTCGGCGACCCGGACGACTTCAAGTACCTGGTCGACCGGCTGCACCGGGCCGGGATCGGCGTCCTGATGGACTGGGTGCCGGCGCACTTCCCGCGCGACGACTGGGCGCTGGCCGAGTTCGACGGGCGCCCGCTGTACGAGCACTCCGATCCGCTGCGGGCCGCGCATCCGGACTGGGGGACGCTGGAGTTCGACTTCGGGCGCCGGGAGGTGCGCAACTTCCTGGTCGCCAACGCCGTGTACTGGTGCGAGGAGTTCCACATCGACGGGCTGCGCGTGGACGCCGTCGCCTCGATGCTGTACCTGGACTACTCGCGCGAGCCGGGCCGGTGGACGCCGAACGAGCACGGCGGCCGGGAGAACCTGGACGCGGTGGCGTTCCTCCAGGAGATGAACGCGACGGTCTACCGGCGGGTGCCCGGCGTCGTGACCGTGGCGGAGGAGTCGACGGCCTGGGACGGGGTCACGCGGGCCACGCACCACAAGGGCCCGAGCGGCTTCGGCGGGCTGGGCTTCGGGCTGAAGTGGAACATGGGCTGGATGCACGACTCGCTCGAGTACATGAGCCGCGAGCCGGTGCACCGCGGGTACCACCACGGGGAGCTGACCTTCTCCATGGTGTACGCGTACAGCGAGAACTACGTGCTGCCGATCTCGCACGACGAGGTGGTGCACGGCAAGAGATCCCTGGTGTCGAAGATGCCCGGCGACTGGTGGCAGCAGCGCGCCAACGAGCGGGCGTACCTCGGCTACATGTGGGCCCACCCGGGCAAGCAACTGCTCTTCATGGGCCAGGAGTTCGCGCAGGGCGCGGAGTGGTCCGAGGCACACGGCCCCGACTGGTGGCTGCTGGACCCGGAGTACGGCGCGTCGGCGGACCACCGGGGGGTGCGCGACCTGGTGCGGGACCTGAACGCCGTCTACCGGGCCACGCCCGCCCTGTGGGAGCGCGACACCCACCCCTCCGGGTTCGCGTGGGTGGTCGGCGACGCGGCCGACGACGACGTCCTCGCCTTCCTGCGGCTGGACGCCGACGGCACCCCGCTGCTCGCGGTGTGCAACTTCGCCCCGGTGGTCCGCTCCGACTACCGCCTCGGCGTTCCCGACGAGGTCCCGGCCTGGCACGAGGTGCTCAACACCGACGCCGCCCGCTACGGCGGCGGCGACGTCGGCAACCCGGACCCGCTCAAGCCGGAGGCGCAGGGGTGGCACGGCCGGCCGGCGAGCATCCGGCCGACCCTGCCGCCCCTGGCGACGGTGTGGCTGCGTCCGGCCTGACCGTCAACCCGCGTCGCCACCGTCATTCGCGTCACTCTCGTCACTCGCGTCGGCCAGCCCCTTCGGCAGCGGCTCGCTGTGCAGGACGCCGAGCCGCTGGGTGGCGCGGGTGAGGGCGACGTACAGGTCGCTGGTGCCGTAGCGGCCGGGCTCGACGACCAGCACGGAGTCGAACTCCAGGCCCTTGGACTGGCGCGGGTCCAGGAGGACCACGTCGTGCGTGAGGTCCGGCTCGGCGCCCGCCGTCACGCCGTCCAGGCGGGCCGCGAGGACGCGGTGCAGCTCGCGCGGGGCGATGACGGCCAGGCGGCCCTCCTCGGGGGTCAGTTCCCGGGCGGCCTCGGCGACGGCGGCCGGGAGGTCGGCGGTGGCGCGGATCCAGGGGCGTACGCCCGTGGACCGCACCGAACTCGGCGGGACGAAGGACGGGTCCTCGGCCCGGACCACCGCCGCCGCGAGGTCCATGATCTCGGCCGGGGTGCGGTAGTTGACGCCCAGGCGGGTGTGGTCCCAGCGGTCCTCGACGTACGGCGCGAGGATCTTCGACCAGGAGCCGACGCCCGCCGCCTCGGCGGTCTGCGCCGGGTCGCCGACCAGGGTCATCGAGCGGGTGGGGCAGCGCCGCATCAGCAGCCGCCATGCCATCGGGGAGAGCTCTTGGGCCTCGTCGACGATGATGTGCCCGAAGGCCCAGGTGCGGTCGGCCGCGGCGCGTTCGGCGGCGCTGCGGTGGTCGTCCTCCTCCTGGCGTTCGGCGAAGCGTTCGGCGTCGATGACGTCGTGCGCGAGCAGGACCTCGGAATCGTCGTCGTCCTTGTCCTCGAACTCGTAGGTCCGGGACGCGTACGACACGTCGAGGACGCCCTGCGCGTAGGCGATCTGCTCCTCGCGTTCGCGTTCGGCGCGGGAGCGGGCGACCCGGTCGTCCACGCCGAGCAGTTCGGCCGCCTCGTCCAGCAGCGGCACGTCGGCGACGGTCCAGCGCCGGGTGACCGGGCGGCGGACGGCGGCGGCGTCCTCGGCGGGGAGGAAGGCCTCGGGGGCGGCGAGGAAGTCGGCGACCAGGCGGGCCGGGGTGAGCCGGGGCCAGAGCTGGTCGATCGCCGACCAGACCTCGGGGTTCTCGGCGAGTTCGTCGCGGATCTGGGTGATGTCGCTGGGGTCGAGGAGGTTGCTGCCGTCGTAGGGGTCGGTGCCGATGCGCTCGGCGACCATGTCGGTGAGGGTGTTGAGGATGTGGCCCTCGAAGTGCTCGCGGGCCGCGTTGTGCGGGAGCCCGGCGGCGCGGGTGCGCTCGCGGGCGACGTTCACGAGGTCGTCGTCCAGCATGAGGATGTCGCGGTCGTGCTCGATCGCGATGACCGGGTCGGGCAGCGCCTGCCGGTCGCGGACCACCTCGGCGAGCACCTCGGCCATGCCGGCCCGGCCCTTCACGGCCGCCGCCCCGGGGGTGTCCGTCGCCGTGGCCTTCACGCCGGGGAACAGCTCGCCGACGGTGGAGAGGAGCACGCCGGTCTCGCCCAGCGAGGGCAGCACCTCGCCGATGTAGCCGAGGAAGGCCGGGTTCGGGCCGACGATGAGGACGGCGCGCTTGGCGAGCAGTTCGCGGTGCTCGTAGAGGAGGTAGGCGGCGCGGTGCAGGGCGACGGCGGTCTTGCCGGTGCCGGGGCCGCCCTCGACGACGAGGACGCCTCGGTGCGGGGCGCGGATGATGCGGTCCTGGTCGGCCTGGATGGTCTGCACGATGTCGCCCATGCGGCCGGTGCGCGCGGAGTTCAGCGCGGCGAGCAGCACGGCGTCGCCGGAGGGGTCCTCGTGGCCGGTGCGGGTCTCGTCGCCGAGGTCGAGGATCTCGTCGTGCAGCGCGGTGACCGTGCGGCCCTCGCTGGTGATGTGCCGGCGGCGGCGCAGCCCCATCGGGGTGTGGCCGGTGGCCAGGTAGAAGGGGCGGGCGACACCGGCCCGCCAGTCGATGAGGACGGGGGTGCGTTCGGCGTCGTCGGCGCGGAGCCCGATACGGCCGATGTGATGGCCCTCCCCGGAGGTGAGGTCGATCCGGCCGAAGCAGAGGGAACCGTCCACCGCGTTGAGCGCGGCGAGCAGCCCCGAGCGCTCGGCGACCAGGATGTCCCGCTCCAGACGGGCCTGCTGGGGGGTGTTGCCCTGCGCGAGCGCGTCCGTCACCGAGTCCTCGGTGTCGCCGCGCAGCGCGTCCACGCGCGCGTACAGCCCGTCGATGAATTCCTGCTCGTACCGCAATTCATCGTCCGGAAATTCGGTGTTTGACAATTCCACTCCCGGCCGCATATACTGTGCCTACTGAACTTCTTCGCGACCTCATTCATTGAAGTCACGAATCATCGAATATACGCAGAGAAATCCCCCGAGCGCAATTGCTCGGGGGATTTCTTGTGCCATCACCTGTGCGTCGGGACGGTCAGACGACGTCGGCCAGTTCCTCCAGGAGCCGTCGCTTGGGCCGGGAGCCGACCATCGACTTCACCGGCTCGCCCCCGCGGAACACCATGAACGTCGGCATCGACAGCACCTTGTACGCGTTCGTGGTCAGCGGGTTCCGGTCCACGTTCAGCTGCACCACCCGCAGCCGGTCCCCCTCCTCCTCGGCCACGGCGCTGAGCACGGGCGCCATCTGCCGGCACGGCGGGCACCAGTCGGCGGTGAACTCCACCAGCACGGGCAGGTCGGATCCGATCACCTCCGCCGCGAAATCCTCGTCCGTCACCTCGGGCACCCCGGCGATCGTCGTCATGCGTGTCCTCCCAGTTCGCACTTGGGCTCCGGACCCCCCGGAACCGCCGCCTCGGCCCGCGCCAGCTGTGCGGCGACCTGCCCGCGCACCGACGTGAGCTGCTCGATCAGCGTGTCCAGCTCCGCCAGCTTGTGCCGGTAGACCACCAGGGACGCCGGGCAGGAGTCGCCCTCGGGGTGCCCGGCGCGCAGGCACTCCACGAAGGGGCGGGTCTCCTCCAGGTCGAACCCGAAGTCCTGGAGGGTCCTGATCTGCCGCAGCAGTTTCAGGTCCTCCTCGTCGTAGGTCCGGTAGCCGTTGTCGCCCCGCCGCGCGGGCAGCAGCCCCCGCGACTCGTAGTACCGCAGCGTCCGCGTGGTGGTCCCGGCCCGTGCGGCCAGCTCGCCGATTCGCATGGGGACGAACGTAAGCCTTGACCCGGACGTCAAGGCAAGAAGTACCGCGAAGGCAGCGGTACCGCGAAGGCAGCGGTACCGCGAAGGCAGAAGCCCCGCGCCGGGGGAGGCGCGGGGCTTCTTCGGGGGACCGGGCGGCTGAGCAACGGGGGGAGCACCTCAGCCGCCCGGCGTGTGCGGGCGTCGTACGGGCGTCAGGCCCTCGCCAGCTCCTTCTCGCCGCCCTGCTCGGGCAGGTCCGCGGTGTCCTCGGCGTCGTCGCCGCCGGTGCCGTGGGCGTCGTCCAGGAGGGTCTTCTCGTCGAACGGGATCCGGCCGGCGAGGACGTCGTTCACCCGGTCCTTGTCGATCTCCTTGGTCCAGGTGCCGATCAGGACGGTGGCCACCGCGTTGCCGCCGAAGTTGGTCAGGGCGCGGGCCTCGCTCATGAAGCGGTCGATGCCGACGATCAGGCCGATGCCGTCCACCAGGGCGGGCTTGTGCGAGGACAGACCGCCGGCCAGCGTGGCGAGACCGGCGCCGGAGACACCGGCGGCGCCCTTGGAGGCCACCAGCAGGAAGAGCAGCAGCGGGATCTGCTCACCGATCGACATCGGCGTACCCATGGCGTCGGAGATGAACAGCGAGGCCATGGTCATGTAGATCATGGTGCCGTCGAGGTTGAACGAGTAGCCGGTCGGGACGGTGATGCCGACCACCGGCTTGCTGACGCCCAGGTGCTCCATCTTCGCGATGAGGCGCGGCAGCGCCGACTCCGAGGAGGAGGTGGACAGGATGAGCAGGAACTCGCGGCCCAGGTACTTGAAGAGCGAGAGGACGTTGATCCCGGAGACGAGGCGCAGCACCGTGCCGAGGACCACGAAGAGGAAGATGACGCAGGTCGCGTAGAAGCCGAGCATCAGCACGGCCAGGCTCTTCAGGGCGTCGACGCCGGCCGAGCCGGTGACGGCGGCGATCGCGCCGAAGGCGCCGACCGGGGCCGCCCACATGATCATCGCCAGGACGCGGAAGACCAGCCGCTGGATGTGCTCGATGCCGCGCAGGACGGGCTGGCCGGCGTTGCCCATGGCCTGGAGGGCGAAGCCGCAGAGCAGGGCGATCAGCAGGGTCTGGAGCACCTCGCCCGCGGTGAACGCCGAGACGATCGTGGTCGGGATGATGCCCATCAGGAAGTCGACGGTGCCCTTGGCCTCCGCGTCGACCTGGGCCTGGCCGGTCTCCTTGATGGCGTCGGTGACCGCGAGGCCCGTGCCCGGGTCGAGGATGTTGCCGACGATCAGGCCGATGGCGAGCGCCACCAGGGACATCACGAAGAAGTAGACCAGGGCGATACCGCCGACCGCGCCGACCTTCGCGGCCTTGCGGACGGAGCCGATGCCCAGCACGATCGTGCAGAAGATGATCGGGGAGATCATCATCTTGATCAGGTTCACGAAGCCGGTGCCGAGCGGCTTCAGCTCGGTCGCGAAGTCCGGGGCGATCAGACCGACCGCGATGCCGAGGGCGACCGCGATGATCACCGCGATGTAGAGGTAGTGCGTGCGGTCCCGCTTGGCTTTGGGTGCGGCAGGTGCGGTAGCGGCGTTGCTGGTCACGGCTGCCCTCCTTGACGACGTCGTCGGTACTCACCGGCGTGCGGCTCACGTCCGGGGGTTTGTATCGGGGATGCGGTGACTATCTCCCGGCATGTGAGCGCGGTCACCCTTGCGTTCATTTAGTTCACAATCCGGCCAGGAGAGAGACTGGCGGCATGCACCTCCGCGTCCCGAGACCCCGCCCCCGCAGTCTGGCGGGGCAGCTCTTCGCCATGCAGGCCGTCCTCATAGCGGTCGTCGTGGTCGGGTACGCGCTGTTCACCTACCTGAGCGACCGGGGGCAGGCGGAGGAGGCCGCCGGACGCCAGGCCAGGGCCGTGTCGCTGGCGATCGCGGACTCGCCGTCCGTGGCGGAGGCGATCCGCACCCCGGACCCGACGGACCGCCTCCAGCCGTACGCGGTGCGCGTCATGGAGGACACGGACGTGGACTTCGTGACGATCATGGATCCGGAGGGCATCCGCTGGACCCACCCGGACCCGAAGCAAATCGGCCATCCCTTCCAGGGCCACATCGAGCGCGCGCAGCGGGGCCAGACCTTCACCGAGACCTACACGGGCACGCTCGGCCCCTCGGTCCGGGCGGTCACACCGATCACGGACGACGGCCGGATCGTCGGTCTGGTCAGCGCGGGGATCAAGGTCGAGGAGATCAGCAAGCGGGCTCAGGAGCAGCTCACGGCCCTGTCGGGGGTGGCGGCCGGGGCGCTGCTGCTCGGTGCGGTCGGGACGTACGTGATCAACGCGCGGCTGCGCCGGCACACCCACGGCATGAACGCGGACCAGCTGAGCCGGATGCACGACTACCATCAGGCGGCGCTGCACGCGGTGCGGGAGGGGCTGCTGATGCTGGACGGGCAGTACCGCGTCGCGCTCATCAACGACGGCGGACGGGAGCTGCTCGGCGTGCACGGTGACGTGGTCGGTGCCTCGGTGGCGGACCTCGGGCTGCCGTCGCAGCTGACCGGGGCGCTGCTGGCGTCGGAGCAGCGGGTGGACGAGGTGCACCTGGCGGCGGACCGGGTGCTGGTGGTGAACACCTCGCCGGTCTCCGGCGGTGAGCGCCGGGGCACGGTGGTGACGCTGCGGGACGTGACCGAGTTGCAGTCGCTGACGGGCGAGCTGGACTCGGAGCGCGGTTTCACGCAGGCGCTGCGCTCCCAGGCGCACGAGGCGGCGAACCGGCTGCACACGGTCGTCTCGCTGATCGAGCTGGGGCGGGCGGAGGAGGCCGTGGAGTTCGCCACGGCGGAACTGGAACTGGCGCAGGCGCTCACCGACCAGGTGGTGGCGGCGGTGAGCGAGCCGGTGCTCGCGGCGCTGCTGCTGGGCAAGACGGCGCAGGCCAACGAGCGGGGAGTGGAGCTGGTGGTGTCGCAGGACAGCCGACTGGACGACGGACTGCTGCCGCCGTCGCTGCCCGCCCGGGACCTGGTGACGATCCTGGGCAACCTGGTGGACAACGCGGTGGACGCGGCGCAGGGCGCGGTGCCGTCGCGGGTGACGGTGGCGGCGTACACGGAGAGTTCCGGGTCCCGTGGCTCCGAGCTGGTCCTGCGCGTGTCGGACACCGGCGCCGGGGTCGATCCCGCCCACGCGGACCTGGTCTTCGAGCGGGGCTTCTCGACCAAGCCGGCCGGCGAGGGCGGCCGCGGCCTGGGCCTCGCCCTGGTCCGGCAGGCGGTGCGGCGGCACGACGGCACCCTGACCGTGACGGGGGCGGAGGGCGGCGGCGCCCGCTTCGAGGCCCGGCTGCCGCTGGGCGACGCCGGGGGCCGCGGGGCGGCACCGGCCACCGCGGCGGGCAGACCGGGCGCCGGGGGTGCGGTGTGAGCACGGCCGAGCAGCCCATCCGGGTCCTGGTCGTCGAGGACGA
Source organism: Streptomyces coelicoflavus (assembly GCF_045041415.1). NCBI lineage: Bacteria > Bacillati > Actinomycetota > Actinomycetes > Kitasatosporales > Streptomycetaceae > Streptomyces > Streptomyces coelicoflavus. Next base: position 2,551,529 of record NZ_CP108218.1, read on the forward strand.
CCCGGTCGCCGCCGACGCGCACGTGATGTACGTCGGCCGGGTCCCGGGGTTCACGGCGGTCGGCAAGGCCCACACGGGCGCCGAGGCCCGCCGCATGCTGGACCGCACGCCGGTCGACCTGCTCCTGCTCGACCTGCACCTGCCGGACGTGCACGGACTCCAGCTGGCCCGGTCGCTGCGGGCGGCGGGGCATCACACCGACGTGATAGCGGTGACGTCGGCACGGGACCTGACGGTCGTACGGGAGGGAGTCTCCCTGGGCGTCGTCCAGTACGTCCTGAAGCCCTTCACCTTCGCCACCCTCCGCGACCGCCTGGTGCGCTACGCGGAGTTCCGGGGCACCGCCGGGGAGGCCAGCGGCCAGGACGAGGTCGACCGCGCCCTGGCCACCCTGCGCGCCCCCGGTCCGGCGGCCCTGCCCAAGGGCCTCAGCGGCCCGACCCTGGAACGGGTCACGGGCGCCCTGCGCGGCTCGGAGGAGGGCCTCACGGCCGCCGGGGTCGCCGAGGCGGTGGGCATCTCCCGCATCACGGCCCGGCGTTACCTGGAGCACCTGGTCGACGCGGGCCGGGCGGGGCGGAGCCCGCAGTACGGGCAGGTGGGGCGGCCGGAGCTGGTGTACCGGTGGGTGCGGGGGCGGTGAGCCGGGCCGCCCGGGGGGCCGCTCACGCCGCCTTCGTGTACCAGACGATCTGTGAGGCAAGCCCCGCCAGGACGAGCGCCTCCAGGACCGAGAGCCCGATGAGCAGTCCACCGGCGTCCCCGTTCGACCAGAAGACGATCAGAGCCGCCAGCGGTACGACACAGAACGCGGTCAGGTCGATGACGGTCTGGACCGCCTTCCGGGACCGGCGCCGCGTGTCCCTCCGGTGGTACGCCTCCCAACCGAAGGTCGTGAAACCGCCGCCGCTTCCCGCGAGCTCGGCCAGCCGGGGACCCAGATCGTCCCGGACGTAGAGCCCGATCGCCGAGATCTTCTCGTCGTTGACGAGATACGTCCACCCGAGGACGACGCACACAGGCGGCAACGCCAGCAGCATCGAGGGCTGCTTGGCCTGCGCCGTGGCGGCGATGACGGCGGCCACGACGGCCAGCGTCACGTAGAGCAGGTTGTCCCGGAACCCGATCCTCGCCTTCTGCTCGCCCTTCACGCTCTCGTACTCGGCGAGCAGCAACTGGCCTACGGTGACGTCCTGTTCCGGCACGCGACCTCCCTCTCCCGGCGGTGACTCCTGACTATGCCGGACGTCCGGCCACCTCATCCCCGGCCTGGCAGGACGAGGTCCAGCCGGCTCGCCGTCACGGACAGGGACACGGGCTCCGGCCGCGAGGAGAGGATCCCGCGCGACGTCACCCGCAACGTCCGCACCGGCACACCCCGGCGTGACCACGCACACGCGGGTCGTTGGCGGTGCGCGCCCCGAAGGGGCGATGTCCTCGGGGCGCGCGGGAGGGGTTCGGGTTCAGGCGTTGTAGCCGCCGTGGGCGTCCAGCACCGCGCCCGTGACGTACGACGCGGCGGGACTCGCCAGGAAGGCGATCGCCGCGGCGATTTCGTCGGGGCGCCCCATGCGTTGCAGGGACAGCGAGCTGAGCAGGGCCTTGAGGGTGTCGGGGTCCGGCGGCTGCATGCCGCTGTCCATCAGCCCGGCTTCCACGACGTTGGCCGTGATGTCGCGGGGCCCGAGGTCACGTGCGACCCCCATGGTGTACCGCTCGACGCCTGACTTGGTCGCCGAGTAGTCGGCAACGCCCGGGACGCCGACCCTGGAGCCCAGTCCGGAACTCACCGTGATGATGCGGCCGCCCGTGCGCAGAACTCGGGACGCGGCCCGGATGACGGCGATCACGCCGAGGTAGTTGGTGGCGTGCATCCGGTCCAGTGCGGCGGTGTCGGCGTCCGGGTCGTCCACCGTGCGGCCCTGCTCCACCGAGATCGCCGCGTTGTTGACGAGGATGTCCAGGCCGCCGAAGTGCGCGACCACGTCGTCGATCAGCGCCGGCGCGCGGCTCGTGTCCGCCTGGTCGGACTTGAAGGCGACGGCCTTGGCTCCCTTGCCGTGCACCTCGTCGACGACGGCCTGCGCCTGCTTCTCGGAGCTGACGTAGGTGAAGGCGACCTCGGCGCCCTGCTCGGCCAGCAGTCGTACGGTCGCGGCTCCCAGTCCGCGCGATCCTCCGGTGACCAGGGCGACCTTGCCCGTGAGTGGCTTGCTCATTCTTCTCACCTCGTTGGTTGATCCCTTCCGGCTGTCGCAACGTTAATTGTTACGACAGCCTGTTGCAACCTTAACTGTTACGACTGCTGTAGGATGAAGCACCGTGGTCGAGAGGAGGGGCCCATGAGCGCCAACAGCAAGCTGACCATCGCCGCCCACGCGCTGGCCTGGATCGGCCTCTACCAGCGCCAGGGCCATGAGGTCGCCACCTCCGAGCAGATCGCGGCCAGCGCGAACACCAACCCCGTGGTGATCAGACGGCTGCTCGGCGAGCTGCGCAGGGCCGGGCTCGTGGAGTCCCGGCGAGGCGTGGGCGCGGGCTGGTCGCTGGCCCGCGAGCTGGAGTCGATGACCCTGCTCGACGTGTACGAGGCAGTGGAGTCCGGCCCGCTGTTCGCCATGCACCGCACCACCCCGGACCAGGGTTGCGTGGTGGGTCACGGCATCCAGCCGGCCATGCGGAGCATCTATGAGGGCATCGAGGCGACCCTGAGGCACGAGCTGGCCCGCGTCACGCTCGCGAACGTGCTCCAGGACGTACTCGCGGCACATCGCTAGCCTCTGGATCGTGGACGAGGGCCTGTGGGCGCTGATCGAGCGCAACTCGCCAAGTACCGCGCCCCCTGGACGCACCTCCTCCAGGGGTAAACCCGCGCACACGCATTGACCTGACTAGACCACTCCTCTTACGTTCGCCACGCAGCCATCCAGGCCACAGCGTCGTGCGCCCGTAGGAGGTCATGCCCGTGCGCCCCACCGTCCGGTTCACCGCCCTGTTCGCCCTCACCGCGCTCGCCTCCACCACCCTCGCCGCCTGCGGAAGCGGTTCCGGCAGCGATCCGGACACCGTGAAGGTCTCCTTCAAGCAGTCGACGGACAACTCCGTCAAGGTGATGGACACCTACCTCGGCGACATCAAGAAGCAGTTCGAGAAGGCCAACCCCGGCAAGAAGGTCGAGCTGGTGCCGATCAAGGCGCCGGACTCGGAGTACTACACCAAGCTCCAGCAGATGCTCCGCTCCCCCAAGACCGCGCCCGACCTGGTCTACGAGGACACGTTCCTCATCAACTCCGACATCACCAGCGGGTATCTGAAGCCGCTCGACGAGTACCTGGCCGAGTGGAAGGACTGGGACCGGTTCATCGACACGGCGAAGGCGGCCGCGAAGGGCGAGGACGGCAAGACGTACGGCGTGCCGGACGGGACGGACACCCGGGGGCTGTGGTTCAGCAAGGACGTGTTCGCCAAGGCGGGGCTCCCCGCAGACTGGCAGCCGAAGACCTGGGACGAGGTCCTCGACGCCGCCCGCACGATCAAGGAGAAGGTCCCCGGCGTCACCCCGATCAACGTCTACACCGGCAAGCCCGCCGGCGAGGCCGCCACCATGCAGGGCTTCGAGATGCTGCTGTACGGGACGGGGGACGGCGGCACCGACCCGCTGTACGACAAGGGCGGCAAGAAGTGGATCACGGCGGGGCAGGGGTTCGAGGACTCCCTCGCCTTCGTCGAGACGGTGTACAAGGAGAAGCTCGGTCCTGAGGTCTCCGACGCGCTCGACCCCAACTTCGGCACGAAGGTGCGCGGTGAGCTGCTGCCGCAGGGCAAGCTCGGGATCGCGCTCGACGGCTCCTGGCTGCCGCAGGACTGGCTGGAGGGCAGCGGGCACGAGTGGCCCGAGTGGTCGAAGGAGCTGGGGCTCGCCGCCATGCCCACCCAGAACGGGCAGGCGCCGGGACGGGTGAGCATGTCCGGCGGGTGGACCTGGGCCATTCCCGCCAAGGCGGGCAACCCGGACCTCGCCTTCGAGTTCGTCAAGACGATGCAGACCAAGGCCAACGCCCAGAAGTGGTACATCGCCAACTCGGGCATCGCGGTCCGCGAGGACGTCGCGAGCGACCCCGCCTACGTCGCGGCCCAGCCCGGCATCAAGTTCTTCACCGACCTCGTCGCCGACACCCACTACCGGCCCGCCTACCCGGCGTACCCGAAGGTGTCCGTCGCCATCCAGGAGGCGATGGAGGGCGTCACGACCGGTGACAAGTCGGTCGAGGAGGCGGCACGCGACTACGACGAGGCGCTCAAGGAGGCCACCGACAACCAGGTGGTGAGCAGGTGACGGCGACCGCGCCGGGGCGCGCGGGGCCGGAGGTCCGTAAGACCCCGGCCTCCCCGGCCGTCTCCGGCGGGCGGACCGGCACCGTGCGCCGGTCCCTGTTCCGCGCCCTGCCCGTCTCCCCCGCCGTCGTCCTGCTGCTGCTCTTCCTGGCCGGCCCGATCGTCTACTGCGTGGTCATCGCCTTCACCGACCTCCAGCTCACCGGTCAGGCCGAGGAGTCCTTCGTCGGCTTCGACAACTTCACCCGTGCCTTCCGGGACGAGGCGTTCCTCAACGCCGTATGGCTGACCCTGGTGTTCACCGTGCTGTCCTCGCTGATCGGGCAGAACACGCTGGGGCTGGCGCTGGCCTCGCTGATGCAGCGGGCGTCGAAGCCGGTCCGGACGCTCACCGGTGGCATCGTTGTCACGGCCTGGGTGCTGCCGGAGGTGGTGGCGGGCTTTCTGCTCTACGCCTTCTTCAAGCGCGAGGGCACCCTCAACGCCATCCTGGACTGGCTCCACCTGCCCTCCCAGAACTGGCTGTTCACGCTGCCGATCCTGGCGGTGTCCTTCGCCAACGTGTGGCGCGGCACGGCGTTCTCGATGCTGGTGTACTCGGCCGCGCTGAACGAGATCCCCAAGGAGGTCACCGAGGCCGCCGAGGTGGACGGCGCGAGCGGCTGGCGCCGGATGTGGCACATCACGCTGCCGATGATCCGGCGCTCCATCGGCACCAACCTGATGCTCAACACCTTGCAGACGCTGTCGGTCTTCGGGCTGATCTGGGTGATGACGCGGGGCGGGCCGAGCGGCAAGAGCCAGACGCTGCCGCTGTTCATGTACGAGCAGGCCTTCCAGAACAGCCTGATCGGGTACGGCACGGCGGTGGCACTGCTGCTGCTGCTGATCGGCTCGCTGTTCTCGGTCGTGTACCTGCGCCTGCTGCGGACGGAGGTCTGACATGGCATCCACGGTCACGTCCCGTACGCCCCGCCGCACCCCCGCCGCCCGGCGCAACCGGCGCACCGCCGCCGACGCCGGGCTGCTGGTGGCGGCCGCGGCCTTCGTGCTGCCGCTGGCCTGGGTGGTGCTGTCCGCCCTCGACCCGCACGCGAGCCTACGGGTGAAGGTCCCCGACGGGGTGACGCTGGACAACTTCGACGCGATCCTCACCCCGGAGATCACCTTCACCCCGCTGCTCAACAGCCTGATCCTGTGCGGCGGGGCGACGCTGCTGACGGTGGTGTGCGCGGCGCTCGCGGCGTATCCGCTCTCCCGTTTCCGGTCGCGGCTGAACCGGCCGTTCCTGCTCACCATTCTGTTCGCGACCAGCCTGCCGATCACGGCGATCATGGTGCCGGTCTACGCCCTGTTCGTGCGAGTGAACATGATCGACACCATGCAGGGGACGATCTTCTTCTTCGCCGCCTCGCAACTGCCCTTCGCGATCTGGCTGATGAAGAACTTCATGGACGGGGTGCCGAAGGAGCTGGAGGAGGCGGCGTGGACGGACGGGGCGTCGTCGTTCCAGTCACTGCTGCGGATCGTGCTGCCGCTGATGGGACCGGGCGTGGCGGTGGTGACGGTGTTCTCGTTCGTGATGATGTGGGGGAACTTCTTCGTCCCCTTCATGCTGCTGCTCTCCCCGGACCAGATGCCCGCCTCGGTCAGCATCAACGACTTCTTCGGCAACCGGGGCATGGTGGCGTACGGGCAGCTGGCGGCGTTCTCGATCGTCTACTCCACGCCGGTCGTGCTGCTGTACGTACTGATCTCCCGGCGGCTGGGCGGGGGCTTCGCGCTGGGCGGGGCGGTCAAGGGGTGAGGGCTCCAGGAGGGGCGCGCGGCGGGCCGGCCGCGCCCGTACGTTCCTACAATCCGTATCGCTGGCCGAACAGCCCGTAGTCAGCACTGCCCCGGACCTCTACGGTGTGGCGCGTGCGCCGACCCTCACCTCACCCGGGCCATTCGGGCCCCCCGTTCAACGCCCTCGCCGCCCGCCGGCTGCGTGCCGCCCTCAACATGGGGCCCGAGCACGTCGCCCACGGCATACGGGTCTCGTACGGCCTGCCTGTACGTCACCCCCGACCACGTCATCGCCTGGGAGCGGGGGACGGTCTCCCCCGAGGGCCCGGAGCTGACCGCGCTCGCGGGGGTGCTGTGGTGCTCGCCCGGTGAGCTGATCGGGCGGCCGCAGTCGCTGCGCGAGCACCGCGTCGCCCGCGGTCTGGCGCCGGAGGACGTGGCCCGTGCGGTCGGACTCGGGCTCCCGGCCTACCTGCGGATGGAGGAGGCGGACGACTGGCGCGGCACCGACCGGCAGTCGGCCCAGCTCGCCGACGTGCTCGGACTGACGCTGCCCGACTTCGTGACCGTCACCGGGCGCGAGGAGAAGCTGGCCGATCTGCTGACGAGCGCGGTGACCACCCGCTGGCAGGGGTGTGTCCGCCCGATCGCCAAGCTGGCGCCGCTGGACCGGCGCGTCTTGGAGAACGTCCTCCAGGTGCTGCACCAGGACTACCAGGGGCGGATGACCGCCACCCTCAGCTGGGGCGGCGGCTCGGCCGACTCCAGCGCCGGGGGCCGGGACTTCCTCGACCGGATCGTGGACCACTTCTGGTCGGCGGTCGAGAAGCACCCGTGAGCCGTGCACCCGGGGCCTAGAAGACCGACTCCGCCTCGTCCATCCGGTCCTTCGGCACCGTCTTCAGCTCGGTGACCGCCTCCGCGAGCGGCACCATCACGACGTCCGTGCCGCGCAGCGCCGTCATCCGGCCGAAGTCGCCCCGGTGCGCGGCCTCCACCGCGTGCCAGCCGAAGCGGGTGGCGAGGACGCGGTCGTACGCGGTGGGCACGCCGCCGCGCTGGACGTGGCCGAGGATGACCGGCTTGGCCTCCTTGCCGAGCCTGCGCTCCAGCTCGAAGGCGAGCGCGGTGCCGATGCCCTGGAAGCGCTCGTGGCCGAACTTGTCGATCGCGCCCTTGCCGTAGTCCATCGAGCCCTCGGCGGGGTGGGCGCCCTCGGCGACGCAGACGACGGCGAACTTCTTGCCGCGGGAGAAGCGCTCCTCGACCATCTTGACCAGGTCTGCGGGGTCGAAGGGGCGCTCGGGCAGGCAGATGCCGTGGGCGCCGGCGGCCATGCCGGACTCCAGGGCGATCCAGCCGGCGTGCCGGCCCATGACCTCGACGACCATCACGCGCTGGTGGGACTCGGCGGTGGTCTTGAGGCGGTCCATCGCCTCGGTCGCGACGCCGACGGCGGTGTCGAAGCCGAAGGTGCGGTCGGTGGAGGAGATGTCGTTGTCGATGGTCTTCGGCACGCCGACCACCGGCAGGCCCGCGTCGGACAGCATCCGGGCGGCCGTGAGGGTGCCCTCGCCGCCGATCGGGATGAGGGCGTCGATGCCGAAGTTCTGGATCATGTCGCCGGCGTTCTCGCAGGCCTCGCGGAGCCGGTCGCGCTCCAGACGGGAGGAGCCGAGGATGGTGCCGCCGCGGGCGAGGATGCCGCTGACCGCGTTGAGGTCCAGGGCGCGGTAACGGCCGTCCAGCAGCCCCGCGTAGCCGTCCTCGAAGCCGATGACCTCGTCGCCGTAGTTGTCGACCGCTCGGTGCACGACCGACCGGATCACTGCGTTCAGGCCGGGGCAGTCGCCGCCTGCGGTGAGTACGCCGATACGCATCGTGCTGTGTCTCCTGCTCGCTGTTGACACCGGTGAGCCGGTCCAATTGTTCCACGGCCCGGACGGCGGTGGACGACCGACGGACGACGGTGGGCGCTGACGGGCGCCGTAACGGTCGCCAGAGGTACGGTCAAGAGGGTTCCGCAGCCCGACGAAACGCTCATCCCGAGACGCCCGGCCCTACGAAACGGAGAGCACGCGTGACGCGCAGCGTGTACGTGACCGGTATCGACCGCGGCGACGGCCGCCAGGTCGTCGAGCTGGGGGTGATGGAGCTGCTCACCCGGCAGGTCGACCGGGTCGGCGTGTTCCGTCCCCTGGTGCACGACGGGCCCGACCGGCTCTTCGAGCTGCTGCGCGCCCGCTACCGGCTCGGGCAGGACCCGGCGACGGTCTACGGCATGGACTACCAGGAGGCCTCCCTCCTCCAGGCCGAGCAGGGCGTGGACGAGCTGGTGTCCGAGCTGGTGGACCGGTTCCACCTGGTGGCGCGGGACTACGACGTCGTCCTCGTCCTCGGCACCGACTACGCCGACACCCAGTTCCCCGACGAGCTGTCACTGAACGCGCGGCTCGCGAACGAGTTCGGCGCCTCGGTCCTTCCCGTCGTCGGGGGCCGCAAGCAGACCGCCGAGTCGGTGCTGGCGGAGACCCACAACGCCTTCCGCGCCTACGACGGGCTCGGCTGCGACGTGTTGGCCATGGTGACCAACCGGGTCGCGCGCGAGGACCGGGACGAGATCGCCGAGCGGCTGGAGCACCGGCTGCCGGTGCCGTGCTGGGTGGTGCCGGACGAGCCCGCGCTGTCCGCGCCGACGGTCTCCCAGATCGCGCACGCCCTGGGCGCCCGGGTGGTGCTCGGGGACGACTCCGGGCTCGCCCGCGACGCGCTGGACTTCGTCTTCGGCGGGGCGATGCTGCCCAACCTGCTGGCCGCGCTGACCCCGGGCTGCCTGGTCATCACGCCCGGCGACCGTGCCGACCTGGTGATCGGCACGCTGGCCGCGCACAGCGCCGGCACCCCGCCGATAGCCGGGGTCCTGCTGACCCTGAACGAGGTGCCCGGCGAGGGCATCCTCACCCTCGCGAACCGGCTGGCCCCGGGCACCCCGGTGCTGTCGGTGACCGGCACCAGCTTCCCCACCGCCGAGCAGCTGTTCTCCCTGGAGGGCAAGCTCAACGCGGCCACCCCGCGCAAGGCGGAGACCGCGCTCGGCCTCTTCGAGCGGTACGTCGACACCGCCGAGCTGAACCAGCGGGTCTCGGCGCCCAGCAGCGACCGCGTCACGCCGATGATGTTCGAGCACAAGCTGCTCGAGCAGGCCCGTTCCGACCTGCGCCGGGTCGTCCTGCCGGAGGGCACCGAGGAGCGGGTGCTGCACGCGGCGGAGGTGCTGCTGCGCCGGGGCGTGTGCGAGCTGACGCTGCTCGGTCCGGTCGAGCAGATCCGCAAGAAGGCCGCCGACCTGGGCATCGACCTCGGCGGCGCCGAGCTGATCGACCCGGCCGCCAGCGAGCTGCGGGACTCCTTCGCCGAGAAGTACGCCGCGCTGCGCGCCCACAAGGGCGTGACCGTGGAGCTGGCGTACGACGTGGTCTCCGACGTGAACTACTTCGGCACGCTGATGGTGCAGGAAGGGTTCGCCGACGGCATGGTGTCGGGCTCCGTGCACTCGACGGCGGCGACCATCCGGCCCGCCTTCGAGATCATCAAGACAAAGCCGGACGCGGCGATCGTCTCCTCCGTCTTCTTCATGTGCCTGGCCGACAAGGTGCTGGTGTACGGCGACTGCGCGGTCAACCCGGACCCGGACGCGGAGCAGCTCGCCGACATCGCGACGCAGTCCGCCTCGACCGCCGCGCAGTTCGGGGTGGAGCCGCGGATCGCGATGCTGTCCTACTCGACCGGCACGTCCGGTTCCGGCGCGGACGTCGACAAGGTGCGCGAGGCCACCGAGCTGGTCCGCTCGCGCCGCCCGGACCTCAGCATCGAGGGGCCGATCCAGTACGACGCGGCGGTCGAGCCGTCGGTGGCCGCGACCAAGCTGCCCGGTTCGGCGGTCGCCGGGCAGGCCAGCGTGCTGATCTTCCCCGACCTGAACACCGGCAACAACACGTACAAGGCAGTGCAGCGCTCGGCCGGTGCCATCGCGGTCGGCCCGGTGCTCCAGGGCCTGCGCAAGCCGGTCAACGACCTGTCCCGGGGCGCGCTCGTGCAGGACATCGTCAACACCGTCGCCATCACGGCGATCCAGGCCCAGCAGTCCCCCAGTGAGAAGGCGTCCGACCAGTGAGCGGCTCCCGTGTCCTCGTTCTCAACTCCGGCTCGTCGTCGGTGAAGTACCAGCTGCTCGACATGCGCGACGGCCGCCGGCTGGCGGTGGGCCTCGTCGAGCGGATCGGCGAGTCCGGCTCCCGGCTCAAGCACTCCCCGGCGGACGGGGAGAGCCGCGAGCGGAACGGGTCGGTGCCCGACCACGACGCCGCGTTGAAGGCGATGGCGGCCGAGCTGGACCGGGACGGCCTGGGCCTGGACTCCTCCGAGCTGGCCGCGATCGGGCACCGGGTGGTCCACGGCGGTCTGCGCTTCACCGAGCCGACGGTGGTCGACGACGCCGTGCTCGCCGAGATCGAACGGCTCATCCCGGTCGCGCCGCTGCACAACCCGGCGAACCTCACCGGCATCCGCACCGCGCAGGCGCTGCGCCCGGACCTGCCGCAGGTCGCCGTGTTCGACACCGCCTTCCACACGACGATGCCGGAGTCTGCGGCCCGCTACGCGATCGACGTCGAGACCGCCGACGCGCACCGGGTGCGGCGCTACGGCTTCCACGGCACCTCGCACGCGTACGTCTCCCGCGAGACGGCGAGGCTCCTCGGCCGGGCTCCCGAGGACGTGAACGTGATCGTGCTGCACCTGGGCAACGGGGCGTCCGCCTCGGCCGTGCGGGGCGGGCGGTGCGTGGACACCTCCATGGGGCTGACGCCTTTGGAGGGGCTCGTGATGGGTACGCGCTCGGGAGACACGGACCCGGCCGTCATCTTCCATTTGATGCGCGTTGGCGGAATGTCCGCCGACGAGATCGACACTCTTCTCAACAAGAGGAGCGGTCTGATCGGGCTGTGCGGCGACAACGACATGCGGGAGATCCGCCGCCGTGTCGACGCCGGCGACGAGCGGGCCGGGCTGGCCTTCGACATCTACATTCACCGGCTCAAGAAGTACATCGGCGCCTATTACGCCGTTCTCGGACGGGTGGACGCCGTGGCGTTCACGGCCGGGGTCGGGGAGAACTCGGCGCCGGTGCGCGAGGCGGCCGTGGCGGGCCTGGAGGGGCTCGGCCTGGTGGTGGACGGCGGGCTGAACGCCGTACGCGGCGACGGGGCGCGGCTGATCTCGCCCGCGGACGCGCGGGTGGCGGTGGCGGTGGTACCGACGGACGAGGAAATGGAGATCGCGGCACAGACCTACGCGCTGGTAAATGATTCGGGGAATCAGAATCTCACCTGAGCGGCATCCCGCCCTTTTGTATTTTCCGCCAGACGGAATATTCCGCGCCGAAACAAACCGATAGGATGGCACCCATGCGCCGTTCGAAAATCGTCTGTACTCTCGGCCCCGCGGTCGACTCCCACGAGCAGCTCGTCACGCTGATCGAAGCCGGCATGAACGTGGCCCGCTTCAACTTCAGCCACGGCACCCACGCCGAGCACCAGGGGCGTTACGACCGGGTGCGGGCCGCCGCCAAGGAGACCGGCAGGGCCATCGGCGTCCTGGCCGACCTGCAGGGCCCGAAGATCCGCCTGGAGACCTTCGCGGAGGGTCCCGTCGAGCTGGTGCGCGGTGACGAGTTCACCATCACCACCGAGGACGTCCCGGGCGACCGGACGATCTGCGGCACGACCTACAAGGGCCTGCCCGGTGACGTCACCAAGGGCGACCAGGTGCTCATCAACGACGGCAACGTCGAGCTGAAGGTCACCGAGGTCGAGGGCTCCCGGGTGAAGACGATCGTCATCGAGGGCGGCGTCATCTCCGACCACAAGGGCATCAACCTGCCCGGCGCGGCGGTCAACGTCCCCGCGCTGAGCGAGAAGGACGTCGAGGACCTCCGCTTCGCGCTGCGCATGGGCTGCGACCTGGTCGCCCTCTCCTTCGTCCGGGACGCCAAGGACGTCGCCGACGTGCACCGCGTCATGGACGAGGAGGGCCGCCGCGTCCCGGTGATCGCCAAGGTGGAGAAGCCGCAGGCGGTCGAGAACATGGAGGACGTCGTGCTGGCGTTCGACGGCGTGATGGTCGCCCGTGGCGACCTGGCCGTCGAGTACCCGCTCGAGAAGGTCCCCATGGTGCAGAAGCGCCTGATCGAGCTGTGCCGGCGCAACGCCAAGCCGGTGATCGTGGCGACCCAGATGATGGAGTCGATGATCACCAATTCCCGTCCGACCCGTGCCGAGGCCTCCGACGTGGCCAACGCGATCCTGGACGGCGCCGACGCGGTCATGCTGTCCGCCGAGTCGAGCGTGGGCGCGTACCCGATCGAGACCGTCAAGACGATGTCGAAGATCGTCACCGCCGCCGAGCAGGAGCTGCTCTCCAAGGGCCTCCAGCCGCTGGTGCCGGGCAAGAAGCCGCGCACGCAGGGCGGTTCGGTGGCCCGTGCCGCCGCCGAGATCGCCGACTTCCTGGGCGGCAAGGGCCTGGTGGCCTTCACCCAGTCCGGCGACACCGCCCGCCGGCTCTCGCGCTACCGCGCGTGCCAGCCGATCCTCGCCTTCACCACCGACGAGTCCACCCGCAACCAGCTGGCGCTCAGCTGGGGCGTGGAGCCGCACGTGGTCCCGTTCGTGAACAGCACGGACGAGATGGTGGACCTGGTGGACCAGGAGACCATGCGCCTGGGCCGGTTCAACGACGGCGACATCGTCGTGATCACCGCCGGTTCGCCCCCCGGCGTGCCCGGCACCACCAACATGGTCCGCGTGCACCACCTGGGCGAGACGCGCCGCGGCTGACCGCCCCTCCCCGTCGTACGCACCGAGGGCGCCCCCTGTCGCAGGGGGCGCCCTCGGGCGTGATTCGGGGCTTGCCGCTCAGTCGGTCGTGTACTGGTGCAGTCCCGGGATGTGCAGCGTGCCGCCGAACTGGCCGGCCTGGACGACCGTCACCTTGGTGAAGTAGATGAGCGGGATGTCCAGCGGCGGCGGGTTCTCCGGGTCGAAGGTGATCGGGATCAGCCCGAGCAGGTTGCCCGAGATGCTCTCGGTGTACATCACCGTGTCGCCGTCGCGGATCGTGGACGTGGAGCCCTCGGCCGCCTGCACGTGGTAGGTCTTGCCGGCCTGCTTGTCCTTCACCGTCTGGTGCAGGTCGCCGATGTCGGTGCCGTTGGAGATGACGTACTTCAGCACCTTCTTGGTGGTGCCGTTGGCCGTCTTCACCTGGACGACGCCCTCGTAGGAGGCGCCCTTCAGCAGCAGCGAGCTGGCGTTCAGGTACCAGGGGTCGTCGGGCAGCGGCACCTTGTTGTCGACGCCGCCCTCGTCGTCGGTGGCGACCGGGCAGTCGTCGACGTTCGTGCCGCTGCTCTCGGAGGCGCTGGGGGTGGGCGTGGCGGTGGCCGCGTCCTCCTTCGCCTTCTCCGCGTCCTCCTTCGCCTTCTTGGCCGCCTCCTTGGCCGCCTCGGCCGCCTTGTCCACCGACTTCCCGGTGTCCTCGGCCGCCTTCGACGCCGTGTCGGTCGCGCCCTCGACGGTGTCCTTCGCGGCGCCGGTGACCTCGTCGGCGGTGTCCTTCAGCGCACCGGACCCGCCGGAGGCGCTCTCGGACGCCGAGGGGGTCGGCGTGGGGCTCGGGCTCTCCTCGCTCTTCTTGCCGCCGGTGAAGATGTCCTCGAGGGTGTCGCCGAGGCCCTCCAGCAGACCGCCCTTGGACTCCGACTCGGAGGGGGACGGCTCGGCGGTCGAGCCGGACGCCTCCTCGCTCTGCGACGGGGAGGGGCTCGGGGCGGCCTGCTCGTCCTTGGCGCCCTTGTCGTCGGAACCTGAATCCGACGAAGAGGAGCCGCCCTGGTCCGAACCGGCGTCCGTGCCCGTGTCCTTGCCCGTGTCCTTGCCGGAGTCCCCGGTGGAGGCCGAGGGGTCGGGCTCCTTCGCGTCGTCCTTGCCGTCCTCGGCGCCGTCACTCGCCGAGGGCGAGGGGGTGGGTGACTCGGACGGGTCCTTCTCGGCGTCCTCCAGGGCCGCCACGCAGTCCTTGTACTCGTCGGCCGTCAGGCTGTTGGCGGGCGGCGACGCGTCGTTGCCGTCGGCGAGGGCGAGCGTCGGCGTGAACCCCATCCCCATGAGCACGGCCGTCGGCATCGCCGCGATGGCTATCGCCTTGCCGGCCGGCATGTGGAACCTGGTGAACAACGGCTTCTTGGGTGCCGCGTGGCGCGGCCCGGTTCTCACACGGGACGACTCCACGTCAGTCCCGCGGGTCACCTCGTCAGCCGGCACTGTGCCTCCCGTTCGCCCCGTTGGCCGGGCTCGTTCCTGACAGATCGTGCGCCCCCGGTGCCGTGAAGGCCTGGGAGGGTTCCCCGTCGTCCATCCCGCCCCGCGGCCCCGGCACAGCGGGGCCGGGCTCCTGGGTCCCCGGCTTCCGGAAGCCGGGGAACGCGGTGTCGTCGGCCGCGGGGACCGCGCCCCGGGGCGCGTCGTCCGTGCCCTTGCCCTCCAGCGGCGGCTCGGCCTGCGGCGGCTCGCCCGGCACCCACGACACGGCCATGGCCCCGCCGACCAGCGAGAACAGGAAACCGATGAGGAAACCGCCGAGGTTGGACACCGGGATGGACACCAGCGCCAGCAGGATCGCCGCGACGCCCGCGAAGACCCTGACGTGCTTCTGGAACCACAGGCTGACGCCGAGAACGACCAGCAGTACGCCGATGATCAGGGACCCGGCACCGGCGGTGGTGGACATCGCCAGGGTCAGGTGGCCGATCTGGAGGTTCGCGTACGGGAAGTAGGCGATGGGAAGTCCGCCGAGTGCGACGAACAGGCCGGCCCAGAACGGCCGCGCGCCTCGCCAGGCACGGAACTGCAGCCTCCGGCGGGTGAACTGGCCGGCAGCGGCAGGAGTCTCGGCGCTCATGGAAATAGCTCCCTGGTACGGCTTTTGCTGTGGTGGAGATGTGGGCCGCACGTGAAGGCGCGGCCGGAGAGTGGACGGGCGGGGGCGCCGTAGGCTCCCCCGCCCGTCAAGGAGTGCTTAGTAGCACTCCTTGACACCCTTGGACAGCGACATCTTCAGACCGCTGAGCTTGAAGGTTCCGGCGGTGGTCGCCCACGCCGTCTGCTTCACGTTCTTCAGCGTGGCCGAGTCGGCCTGCTGCGAGAACCCGTAGGGGTTCGTGGTGTCGCCCTTCTTGATGCCCGGACCCTTGTTGGCGTCCTTGGCGGCCACACCGATGTCGATGCCGCGGAACGTGGCATCGGCCTCGAGGTCCTCGACGTCGATGTACAGGTTCTCCGCCTGGACCGGGGTGTCGCCACCGCCGGCCTTCAGCATGAGGCTGACCGAGCCGATCAGCGGGATGTCCGGGGTGACCACGGACTGGCACATGTTCTTGATCTGCGCCGAGTCGAACGCCGAGACCGCGACGGGGTGAGCCGTCTTCTCGCCCTTCAGCGTGTAACCCGAGTCGATCGCGCCGTACTGCATAAAGCCCGTGCCGTCGAGCCGGTCCGCCGTCACCTTGAACGACTGACCCGACACGCTGAACGACGCGGCGAGAGCGCCCTGCGCGAGCGCGACGCCTATCGCTGCCGTGGCGGCGACGCTGGGCACCATGACCACAGCGAACCGCTTCCATCTGGTCCCGCCACGCACCTGGGACTCCATATTTCCTCCTTCTCGGACGTACATCTCCTGGCCTCGGCCGGCCCCCGGTTCGGCGGCTCGGTCTGGCAGGGATGGGAGAAGTGCTACGTCCTCGGGAAGGAGAGCGCCTGTCCTCGGCGGCACGTACAACGCGCCCGAACAACCGGCGATCACCCCCGAGCGACAACCACTGGTCGCGCCTGACACGCATCACGCACAACCCTGCTGGACAGGCTTCGCCGGATGAGCGAAGACCCCCCTGCCCAAGGGCCGGCATCACTGCCGCCGGCCCTGCTCGGTGGGGACCCAGGAACCCCCGCCACCCGACCGGCTGTCGGGGTACGGGAATGGACCGAGCGTCGCCGATCGTGGTGCATTCTCGCCGTCGGCACAAGGGGGTTCGTTACTGGCTAGTAGCGGGCGTGTGACCGCGGGACGACGCACCGGGCCCGAACGGCGACGCTGGGTGCGCCTTGAGGGCGGAACAAAACTATTGATCGATGGACAGAGTCCGACAGATCGACGCCCTCGACTTACTGGCAGTAACAGCGGCCGCGATTACCAAGTTTTGGTAAAACGCGGCCGCAGTGACGCCTCTTCGACAGCTCCTTCACACGCGCAACACGTCGATGGCGTTTAGAACGCCTCGCATGCCGTCCGCGCCGACCGGAACCGGCTAGAACAGTGCGCGGGCAAGCGCCCGACGCGCCGCGGCCACCCGCGGGTCCTCGGCACCGACCACCTCGAACAGCTCGAGCAGCCGCAGCCGTACGGCGTCCCGGTCGTCGCCCGCCGTGACGCGCACCGTGTCGATGAGGCGCCCGAAGGCGTCCTCCACGTGACCGCCCACCAGGTCGAGGTCGGCGGCGGCGATCTGCGCCCGGGCGTCGCCCGGCCTGTCGGCCGCGTCCCGACGGACCTTCTGCGGATCGGCGTTCTGCACCCGCTGGAGCAACTCGGCCTGCGCCAGGCCCAGTTTGGCCTCCGTGTTGCCCGGCTCCTCGGCCAGCACGTTCTTGTACGCCTGGACGGCACCGCCCAGGTCGCCCGCGTCCATCGCCTGCACGGCGGCGTCGAGGGCCGCGTCGTGCGGACCGGCGGGGCGCTCGGGGGCGGCGGGCCGCTCGGCGCCCGGCTCCGCCTCGGGGTCGACGACCAGACCGGTCAGACCGAAGCGCTCCTCGCCGACCTGCACCAACTGGTCCAGGGTCTGGCGGATCTGCGTCTCGCTCGCGGCCCCCTGGAAGAGCGGCAGCGCCTGTCCGGCGACGACCGCGAACACGGCCGGGATGCCCTGGACGCCGAACTGCTGCATCAGCATCTGGTTGGCGTCGACGTCGATCTTGGCGAGGAGGAAGCGCCCGTTGTACTCGACGGCGAGGCGCTCCAGGACCGGGCTCAACTGCTTGCAGGGCTCGCACCACTCGGCCCAGAAGTCGATGACGACCGGGACCTCGGTGGACCGTTGCAGGACCTCGCTCTCGAACCCGGCCTCGTCGACGTCGATGACGAGGTCGGCCGGGGAGACGGCGCCCGCGCCGCCGGTCCGGGCCGCCTCGGCGCGCGCCTGCTCCGCCTTCGCCTTGGCCTCCTGGGCCTGCTTCACCGCGGCGAGGTCGACGACCCCGCTCATGGACATGTTCCGTGGCTGCATGGGTCTATCCTCCCCCGTACGGCGCGCGCGTGTGAAAACCGGGTCGAAAGCCCGCCCGGATGTGTGCTGTTCGGCTTGCGCACTGCCCTGCTTGTGCGCTGCCCTGCTTGTGTACTGCTCGGCGCCGGGTCCCCACCCCACGCCCGTGGTCGTCGCTGGGGCGCGGGCGGACCCGCGCTTTCGCTACGCGTCGTAGCGTAATGCCAGGAGGCGCGGCCGCAACACCCCGCCCCGGTGATCTGTCTCACGGCGGAGCGCGTGTTACCCGCCGGTTAAGGTCGGGGCATGCAGAGCAGCAGCCCCGCCGGCCGTGCCGGACGCCCGCGCAGTGCCGCGGCGGACACCGCGATCCTGGCCGCGACGCGGGCCGCGCTGGTCGACCTCGGCTGGTCGAAGCTCACCCTGGGAGACGTCGCCACGCGGGCCGGGGTTGCCAAGACGACGCTCTACCGCCGCTGGGCGGGCAAGAACGAGCTGGTCGTGGACGCGGTGGCGGAGCTCTTCGACGAGCTCGAACTGCCCGACCGCGGCTCGCTCGCCGCGGACATCGAGGGCGTGGTGCTCCAGTTCGCGGCGATCCTGGCGCGTCCGGAGGCGAGGAGCGGCTTGATGGCGGTGGTCGCGGAGTCCACACGGGACGAGGCGCTGCGCGAGCGCATCCGCACGTCGATCGTCGAGCGGCAGAAGCGCCTGGTGCTGGAGGGCAGGGCGCGGGCCCAGGACCGGGGCGAACTCCCGCCGGAGCCGGACACCACGGAGGCGGCCCGCACGGCGGACCTGATCTTCGACATGGTCGCGGGAGCGGTGGTGCACCGCACCCTGGTCAGCGCGGAGACCGCGAACGGGGACTGGGTGCGCAGCTTCACCCAGGTCCTGCTGTGGGGCCTCACCTCCCGCCAGACCGAGCCGGACAACGGCTGACGGGTGACGGGTGACGGCTGACGGGTGACGGGTGACGGCTGTCGCCTGACGGCTGACGGCTGACGGCTGACGCCTGACAGTGACGCCTGACAGTGACGCCTGGCGGCTGGTCTCTTGGCCGGCCGAGCCGGACGCGGGTGACCCCGGCCCACCGAGCCGACCGACGGGTGACCTCTTGGCCGACCGAGTCGGGTGGCGGGTGGGCACAGGCCGGGGGTCCAGGGGGCGGAGCCCCCTGGAGACGCCCACCGGAACACGCGGCGCCTAGAACCCCGCAGGCTCCGTGTACACCCCCCACTCGTCCCGCAGCACCCCGCAGATCTCCCCGAGCGTCGCCTCCGCGCGCACCGCGTCCAGCATCGGCTCGATCATGTTGCCGCCCGACCGCGCCGCCGCCAGCATCGCGTCCAGCGCCCCGCGCACGGCCGCGTCGTCCCGGGCCGCCTTCCGCTCGCCCAGCACCCGCACCTGCTCGCGCTCGACCTCGTGGCTGACCCGCAGGATCTCGAGGTCACCGGTGACGGAGCCGGTGTGGACGTTGACACCGACGACCCTCTTGTCGTCCTTCTCCAAGGACTGCTGGTAGCGGAAGGCCGACTCGGCGATCTCTCCGGTGAAGAAGCCGTCCTCGATGCCGCGCAGCAGACCGGAGGTGATCGGGCCGACGGGGTGCTGCCCGTCGGGGTGGGCGCGCAGCCCCCGCTCCTTGATCTGCTCGAAGATCTTCTCCGCGTCGGCCTCTATGCGGTCGGTCAGCTGCTCGACGAACCAGGAACCGCCCAGCGGGTCGGCGACGTTGGCGACGCCGGTCTCCTCCATCAGCACCTGCTGGGTGCGCAGGGCGATCTCGGCGGCCTGCTCGCTGGGCAGCGCGAGGGTCTCGTCGAGCGCGTTGGTGTGCAGGGAGTTGGTCCCCCCGAGCACGGCCGACAGCGCCTCGACGGCGGTCCGCACGACGTTGTTGTACGGCTGCTGCGCGGTGAGCGAGACACCGGCGGTCTGGGTGTGGAACCGCAGCCACTGCGCCTTGTCGGTCTGCGCCCCGTACACGTCGCGCATCCAGCGGGCCCAGATCCTGCGCGCCGCGCGGAACTTGGCGATCTCCTCGAAGAAGTCGAGGTGCGCGTCGAAGAAGAAGGAGAGGCCGGGCGCGAAGACGTCCACGTCCAGCCCGCGCGAGAGCCCCAGCTCCACGTACCCGAAGCCGTCCGCCAGCGTGTACGCCAGCTCCTGCGCGGCCGTCGCGCCCGCCTCGCGGATGTGGTACCCGGAGACCGACAGCGGCTTGTAGGCGGGGATGCCGGCCGCGCAGTACTCCATCAGGTCGCCGATGAGCCGCAGGTGCGGCTCGGGCTGGAAGAGCCACTCCTTCTGGGCGATGTACTCCTTGAAGATGTCGGTCTGGAGCGTGCCGTTGAGCACACCCGCGTCGACACCCTGCCGCTCGGCGGCGACCAGGTACATGCAGAACACGGGCACGGCGGGCCCGCTGATCGTCATGGAGGTCGTCACGTCCCCGAGCGGGATGTCCTTGAACAGGACCTCCATGTCGGCGGCCGAGTCAATGGCCACCCCGCAGTGCCCGACCTCGCCGAGCGAACGCGGGTCGTCGGAGTCGCGGCCCATCAGCGTCGGCATGTCGAACGCGACGGACAGACCGCCTCCCCCGTTGCGGAGGATCATCTTGTAGCGCTCGTTGGTCTGCTCGGCGTTGCCGAACCCGGCGAACTGCCGGATGGTCCACGTACGCCCCCGGTATCCGGTCGGATACAGGCCGCGGGTGAAGGGGTACTCGCCCGGCCAGCCGATCCGCTCGAAGCCCTCGTACTCGTCCCCCGGCCGGGGCCCGTACACCGGCTCCACAGGGTCGCCGGAGAGCGTGGTGAAGTCCGCGTCGCGCTTGCGCGCCGCGTCGTACCGGGCCTGCCACCGAAGGCGGCCCTCTTCTATGGCATGAGCGTCCATACCCTCGAATTTACTAGGACGTCCAAGTAAATGTCGATGGGCTACCGCCGTACGGGTGTCCGCACGGCGGTGGGAACGGCTCCCGAGGGCCCGGTTACGCCTTGACGGGGGCGGGCGCCTCGGTGGCGGCGACCTTCGCGTCCAGCTCCCGGCTGATCCGTCGCTCCACGAAGAAGGCGGCCGTCGGAACGGTCCCGGCGAGCAGCACCCACAGCTGCTTCTTCACCGGCCACTTCGCCTTGGAGCCGAGGTCGAAGGCGAAGACCAGGTAGATCACGTACAGCCAGCCGTGGGCGATGCTGACGACCTGGGTGAAGTCGGCGGCGCCGCCGAGATCCAGCACGTACTTGGCGATCATGCCAAGACACAGCGCGATCAGCAGCACACCGGTGACGTACGCCATGACCCGGTAGCGGGTCAGCACGCTCTTTTTCATGGCTACGAGCGTAACCGCCCGTTTCGCGCGATCTTCGACCGGGTCGGACGACTCGCCGGGCCCGCCGGGACCCGCCCGGCCGCCCCGCTCAGTCCTCCCCGAAGTCCCCCGCGGCGACCCGCAGCGGCCGGAGCATCGCGAAGATCTCGCCGCACTCCTCGGCGTCGTACGCGCCCAGGCCGAAGTCCATCGCCATGAGGTCGCGGGTGGCCGCCTCGACGACCTCGCGGCCCTTGTCGGTGATGGTCGCCAGCGTGCCGCGGCCGTCGTTGGGGTTGGGGCGCTTGGCCACCAGGCCGGAGCGCACCAGCCGGTCGACGGTGTTCGTCACGGAGGTGGGGTGCACCATCAGACGCTCGCCGATCTTGGACATCGGCAGTTCGCCCGACTTGGAGAAGGTGAGCAGCACCAGCGCCTCGTAGCGCGCGAAGGTCAGCCCGTACGGCTTGACCACGGCGTCGACCTCGCCCAGCAGGATCTGCTGGGCCCGCATGATCGAGGTGATCGCCGCCATGGAGGGCACACCGCCCCAGCGCTGTGCCCAGAGTTCGTCGGCTCGGGCGATGGGATCGAAGGAGAGACTGAGGGGCTTCGGCACGGCAACAGACCTTACCGGCCGGTCACATGCCGGTCAGCCCCGTCTCGCCCTTCGATACCACCGCCCGCCGGCACGGTCACGGGGCGAGGTGGCGCTCGACCGTCTCGACCTTCGACGTGAGGCCGTCCGTCACGCCGGGGCGGATGTCCGCCTTGAGGACCAGGGAGACCCGCGGCGCGCGCGCCTCGACGGCGGCGACGGCCCGCCGGACGACGTCCATGACCTCGTCCCACTCGCCCTCGACGGACGTGAACATCGCGTCGGTGCGGTTCGGCAGCCCGGACTCGCGGACCACCCGGACGGCGTCGGCGACGTACTCCCCCACGTCCTCGCCGACGCCGAGCGGCGTCACGGAGAAGGCGACGATCATGCGCCCACGACCCCTTCCTGGCGGGCGCGGGAGGCGATGACCGCGGTCTCGGCCTCGCGCTTGAGCTTGCGGTCGGCGAAGAAGCCGCCGGTCGGCAGGACCGAGAGGACGAAGTACAGGGCGGCGGTCTTCAGCGGCCACTTGGCACGGTTCCAGGCGTCGGCCCAGAAGATCACGTACAGCACGAAGAGGACACCGTGGATCATGCCCATCGCCGGCACCGCGTTGAAGTCGGTGGTCCGCTTCAGGACGGAGCAGACGAGCAGGAGGAGGAACGAGATCGCCTCGGGGGCCGATACCAGGCGGAGGCGGCGGAGGGCGGTGGCGGTCTTGAGGTCCACGGGTCACCTTCGGAAGGGAGGGATGCGCCGTCGGCGCGGGCGGTGTGCGGTCCGCCTTGTGAACGGAAGCACAATCGTTCGCCCATTGTGGCAAACAATGCCCCAAGGGATGGACTCAGGGTCGTTCTCCACCCGTGGGCCCTGTTCTGTCCCCCCGTGGCGGGGCTACTTTCACCACGTGGCGATGTTCCGACTTCAAGGCAGCAAGGTCCTCGCCGTCGACATGACCCAAGACGCCGTGAAGGCGAAGAACGGCTCGATGGTCGCGTACGACGGGGAGATGGCCTTCAAGAAGCTGAGCGGCGGCGGTGAGGGCATCCGGGGCATGGTGACCCGGCGGATCACCGGCGAGCAGATGACGGTGATGGAGGTGAGGGGGCAGGGCACCTGCTGGTTCGCGGACCGGGCCTCGGAGATCACGCTGGTGGCCCTCCAGGGCGACAAGCTGTACGTCGAGTCGAGCAACTTCCTGGCGGCCGACGCCGGGCTGCGCACCGGCACGAGCTTCACGGGCACCCGCGGCGCCTCCCAGGGCAACGGGCTGTTCACCACGACGATCGAGGGGCACGGGCAGGCGGCGATCATGTCCGACGGTCCCGCGGTGGTGCTGCGGGTCAGCGCCCAGTACCCGCTGACCGTCGACCCGGGGGCGTACGTGGCGCACCAGGGGAACCTGCGGCAGTCCTTCCAGTCGGGTGTGACCTTCCGCACCCTGTTCGGGGAGGGTGGCGGGGAGGCCTTCCAGATCCGCTTCGAGGGCGACGGGCTGGTGTACGTACAGCCGAGCGAGCGGAACACGATCGCGGGGGATGTGTGAGATGGCCTTCGAGGAGATCAATTCCAAGATGGTCCGGGCGTCCGTCGCGCCGGGGCAGCGGCTGTTCAGTCAGCGCGGGGCGATGCTCGCCTACCAGGGCGAGGTGTCCTTCACCCCCAATCTGCGCGGCGGGCAGGGCGGGGTCATGTCGATGATCGGCCGCCGGGTGGCGAACGAGGACACGCCGCTGATGACCGTCGAGGGCAGCGGCACCGTCCTCTTCGGGCACGGCGGCCACCACGTCCAGGTGATCAACCTGTCGGGCGACACCCTGTACGTGGAGGCGGACCGTCTCCTCGCCTTCGAGGGCACCCTGGAGCAGAGCACCGTGTTCCTGGGCTCCCAGGGCGGGGTCATGGGCATGGTGCGGGGCCAGGTGAGCGGGCAGGGGCTGTTCACCACCTCCCTCAAGGGGCACGGCTCGGTGGCGGTGATGGCCCACGGGGGCGTCTTCGAGGTGCCCATCACCCCGCAGCGCCCGGTGCGCGTCGACCCGCAGGCCTACGTCGCCCACCACGGCGACGTGCGCAACAAGCTGTCCACGGCTTTGGGCTGGCGGGACATGGTGGGACGCGGCTCCGGCGAGGCGTTCCAGCTGGAGCTGAGCGGCAGCGGCACGGTGTTCGTCCAGGCGTCCGAGGAGAAGCTGTGAGCACGGTCCACCACGACCCGGCGACGCTGCCGGCCGACGACAACGTCAACGCGTACACCTTCTGCGTGGAGCTCAAGGGGAGCCAGTGGTTCCTCCAGAAGGGGAAGATGATCGCCTACTACGGGACGATCGACTTCAACGGGATCGGGCACGGCCGGCTGGACCGTCTGGTGCGCACGTCGTTCCATTCACCTCTGCACGCGAGCGACTGGGTCGTGGCGGAGGGCTCGGGCAAGATGCTCCTCGCCGACCGGGCCTTCGACGTGAATTCGTACGACCTCGAGGACGGCAACCTGACCATTCGCTCGGGCAATCTGCTCGCTTTTCAGCCAAGCCTCGCGCTCAAGCAGTCGATCGTGCCGGGCTTCCTGACGCTGATCGGAACCGGGAAGTTCGTGGCCGCGTCCAACGGTCCGGTGGTGTTCATGGAACCGCCGATCCGGGTGGACCCGCAGGCCCTGGTCGGCTGGGCGGACTGCCCGTCCCCGTGCCACCACTACGACCACGGGTACATGACCGGCCTACTGGGCGGTCTACGTGCGATGACGGGGCTCGGCGGGGCCTCCGGGGAGGAGCACCAGTTCGAGTTCGTGGGGGCGGGCACGGTGCTGCTCCAGTCGAGCGAGGCGCTCATGGCGGAGCAGGCCGTGGGGGCTCCGCCGCAGCAGGCCGGCGTGCCCGGAGGCGGCGCTTCCGGAGCGCAGGGCGGCCGGTCGGGGGTACCGGGGCTTCCCGGACAGCTGGGGGACCTCCAGCGCCGCTTCGGGCTGTGAGCGGTAATCTGCGGAGTGTGACATCGAACGCGTGCGCACCGTCACCGTCACGGAAAACCCCTCACTAGTTCGCCTTTCAACATTTTAGGTAGACTTCATTCATGGAGACCGAGACGGCCACTCGCTGGCTGACCGATACGGAGCAGTGTGCTTGGCGCACCCACCTGGAGGTCAACAGGCTGTTGACGCACCAGCTCGAGAAGGACCTGCAGCCGTTCGGCCTGACAATGAACGACTACGAGATCCTGGTGAACCTCTCCGAGTCGGAGGGCGACAGAATGCGGATGAGCGACCTGGCCACCGCCACGATGCAGTCCAAGAGCCGCCTCTCCCACCAGATCACCCGCATGGAGAACGCGAACCTGGTCCGGCGGGAGAACTGCGAGTCCGACCGCCGCGGGCTCTTCGCCGTCCTCACCGAGCACGGCCTGGAGACCATGCGGAAGGTCGCACCGCACCACGTGGCCTCCGTCCGCAGGCACTTCATCGACCTGCTGGCTCCCGAGGACCTGACGGAGCTGGACAAGGCGCTCAAGCCCATCGCGGAACACCTGCGCGGGCAGCGGGGACGTCCCTGATCACGACCCCCTGAGCCGTTCAGGCACGCTCACCCGGCAGGCGGAGCTCGAACAGGGCCCCGCCTGCCGGCGCGTCGTGCACCGTGAGCGTGCCGCCGTGCCGTACGGCGACGTCGCGGGCGATGGCCAGCCCGAGACCGGCCCCGCCGTCGTCACGGCTGCGGGCGGCGTCGAGCCGTACGAACCGTTCGAAGATCCGCTCCCGGTCGGCCGCCGGCACGCCCTCGCCGTCGTCGGCCACCGCGACCACCGCCGCCTCCCCGTCCCGCCGCACGGTCACCTCCACCGCCGAGCGGGCGTGCCGCTGGGCGTTGTCCAGCAGATTGGCCAGCACCCGCCCCAGCTGCCCCCGCGATCCGGCCACGTTCACCGCGGCGTCCCCACGCACGCTCACCCCCGTACGGCCCTCGGCCGCCTCCCGCGCCAGCGCCGCCAGGTCGACCCGTGCGTCGGCGGGCCGCTCCCCAGCATCCAACCTCGCCAGCAGCAGCAGGTCGGCGGCGAGCCGCTGGAGCCGTACGGTGTCCTCCACGGCGCCGTCGAGGTCCAGCAGCTCGGGGTGGGCGGCGGCCACCTCCAGCTGGGTGCGCAGCGAGGCGATCGGGCTGCGCAGCTCGTGCGAGGCGTCGGCGACGAACCGGCGCTGCCGCTCCACCGAGGACTCCAGCGCGGCCAGTGTCTGGTTGGTGGTCGTGGCGAGCCTGGCCACCTCGTCGTGGGTGCCGGGCACCGGGACGCGGCGGGCCAGGTCCTCGCTGGCGGTGATCGCGGCCATCTCCCGCCGGATGCCCTCCACGGGGCGCAGCGCCCGCCGGGTGACCAGCCAGGTCACCCACGCGACGACCGCGAGCAGCAGCGGGAAGCCGATCAGCATGACGGTCAGCGCGGTGTTCACGGCGCCGTGTTCGGCGGAGAGCGGGGCGCCGGCGTAGACGGTGAGCTGGTCGCCGCGCCGGGTCTCCACGGGGACGGTGACGAAGCGGTAGTCCTCCGTGTCGCCGTCGACGGTCGCGGTGCCGTCGCCGACGGTGGCGGGCTCGCCGATCTCACCGGCTTCGAGCGACTCGCCGGAGTCGTCATCGTCGTCGCCGTCGTCGCCGTCGTCGCTCGGGGAGGCGGACGGCTGCGGGGTCACCGCGTCGACGCCGGTGCCGGTGATCCGCTCCAGGTCCTCGCTGGCGGCGACCACGGTGCCCGCCTCGTCGACGACCTGCACGGGGCGGTCGTCGTCGTCCAGGTTCAGCTCGGTGTACCGCGTGCCGACGGCCAGCGAGGTCGCCACGTCCCGCGCCGAGCGCTCCGCCTGGGTGCCCGCCTCGCCGAGCAGGTTGGAGCGCAGGGACAGCAGGACGGCGGTGCCGGCCGCGACGAGGGCGACGGCGACCACGAGGGTCGCGGCGAGCGTGGCGCGGGCCCGCACCGAGGCGAAGAGGCGGCTCACCGCCCGGTCTCCAGCCGGTAGCCGGCGCCGCGCACGGTCCGGATGAGCCCGGCGCGCAGCTTGCGCCTCAGCGCGCTGACGTACACCTCGACGATGTTGGGGTCGCCGTCGTAGGCGAAGTCCCAGACGTGCTCCAGGATCTCGGCCTTGGACACGACCTGCCCGGCCCTCACCACGAGTTGCTCCAGGACGGCGAACTCCTTGGCGGTGAGGGTGACCTCGTCCTCGCCGAGGAACACCCGGCGGGCGGCGGTGTCGACCCTGAGGTCGCCGTGGACGTGCACGGGCGAGGCCCCGGCGCCCTGCCCGCGCCGCCGCAGCAGGGCCTTCACGCGGGCGACGAGGACGACGTACGAGAAGGGCTTGGTGAGGTAGTCGTCCGCGCCCGTGTCCAGGCCCTCGGCCTCGTCGTACTCGCCGTCCTTGGCGGTGAGCATCAGGATCGGCACGTCGTGCCCGGCGGCGCGCAGGGCGGCGCAGACCCGGTAGCCGTTGAGGCCGGGCAGCATGATGTCGAGGATGACGAGGTCGTACGTGCCCTCGCCCGCCCGGTGCAGTCCCTCCAGGCCGTCGTGGACGACGTCCACGGCGTATCCCTCCGCGGTGAGGCCCTTGGCGAGCGACACGGCGAGGCGCTTCTCGTCCTCCACGATCAAGAATCGAGAGGGGCGGCGCGAAGCGCCTCGGGCAGGGTGGTGGTGGGCGACGGGTGGGCGCATGTGTAGAGGGTCCCAAAGCCGAGCTGAAGATCCCTTCAGGCGGCTTCAGCCTGGCCTCAGCGTCGGTCCGCGACAGTGAAGTCACCGGAAACCGCCGGACTCTGGATGATCTCTGACGACTCGGAGGAAAACCGCATGAAGCGCAACATCGTGATCGCCGCCGTCACCGCCGCCGCACTGGTCGGAGGCGGTACGGCGACGGCGCTGGCGACGACGGGGGACGACGACCGGGGCACGACGCCCCGCGCGGACGTGAGCGTGTCGGACGACGGCGGGGTACGGGACGAGGCCGACGACCGCGCCGACGACGCGGCCCGTGACGACGACGCGGCCCGTGCCGCCTCCGCGAAGGTGACGGCGGCCGACGCCGTCGCCGCCGCGCTCGCGGACACCCCGGGCACCGCCGTCTCCGCCGAACTGGACGACGAGGACGACGAGGACGACGGGGACGGAGACGACGGCGACGACCGCGACGACCGCCGCGAGCGCGCGGCCTGGGAGGTCGACGTCCTCTCCGGCGACGGCACCTGGCACAGCGTCCGGGTGGACCCGGCCACCGGCAAGGTCCTCGGCTCGGAGAAGGACGACGAGGACGACACCGCCGAGGTGCGGGCGGGGCTGAAGGGCACCTCCGTCGACGCCGCCGAGGCCGCGAAGGCGGCGGCCGGACACGGCACCGTCACCTCCGTCGAACTGGACGAGGACGGCCACTACGGCGACGGGAAGCCCGCCTGGGAGGTCGAGACGCACACCTCCGGCAAGGGCGAGCAGGAGTGGCGGGTCGACCCGAAGACCGGCGAGGTCACGGCCGACCGCTCACACGGCTCCGACGACTCGCACGACTCGGAAGACGCTGACGGCTCGGACGACTCGGACGACTCGCACGACTCCGACGACGACTGATCAGCCCCGCCCGCCGGGCGGAACCCCCGCGGCGGTGCCCCGGCACCAGCGCCGCCGCCGCGGCGACCGCGCCGGACACCGCGAAGCACACCGGCAGGGGCAGCCGTTCCACCAGCAGCCCCACGGCGGCGGCCCCGGCGGAACCCCCGGCGTTCACCGCGGTGTTGCACCAGGCGCCCGCCCGGACCCGGAACCCGGGCGCCGCGCCCTCGTCGGCGATCAGGTAGGCCGTGGTCAGGGCCGGGGCCACGAACAGGCCCGCGCACATGACCGCCGGGACCAGCGTGCCGAGGCCGGGCGCGAGGCCCGCGGCGACGAGGCAGAGGCCGAGACCGGCCGCGAAGAACGGAAGCCGGGCGCGGGTGGGCGAGCTCCAGGCGACGGCGCCGTTGACGAGACCGCCGACCGCGCTGCCCGCGGACAGCGCCGCGAGCACCCAGGCGACGGCGCCGTCCCCAAGGTCCCGCTCCCCCGCGTAGGCGACGACGAGGAGGTCGACGGCGCTGACCGAGACGCCGACGGCCGCCGCGACGACGACGGGCTGGAGCAGGGCCCGGACCTGGCCCTCCGCACGGCCCTCCGCACGGCCCTCCGGAGCGGGGTTGTCGTTCTTCTGCCGCCCGTCCGGACCGGGCGCGGCGGTCATCGGTGAGGTGACGAAGGCGAGGGTGCCGGTCGCCACCAGCACCGCGCTGAGCACGACGCCCGCGACGGGCGGGGCGACGGCGACGAGGGCGCCGACCAGGAGCGGGCCGGAGACGAAGAGCAGTTCCTCGGCGACGCCGTCCAGGCTGTAGGCGCGCTGGAGCAGGGCCCGGTCGGGCAGCAGTCGCGCCCACACCGCGCGCATCGTGGGGCCGAGCGGGGGCGTGCAGGCGCCCGCGAGCGCGGCGGTCACCGCGAGGACGGCTTCGGGTGTGCCCGGACGTCGGCAGGCCTCCGCCAGCACGCAGAGCAGGGCGGCGTAGAGCAGGGCCATGGGCAGCAGGGCCCGGCGGGGACCGTGCCGGTCGACGAGGGAGGCGCGGTAGGGGGACAGGAAGACGCTCGTCGCGCCGAAGAGCGCCATGACCAGCCCGGCCACGGCGTACGACCCGGTGGACCGGGTCAGGGAGAGCATCAGGGCGAGGGAGACCGTGCCGTAGGACAGCCGCCCGACGAGGGCGGCCGCGAACGTGCGGCGGGCATGGGGGACACGGAGCACGGCGGCATACGAGGGCCGCGAAGAGGGCGTGGACACGCGAAAGTTCCTCAGAGGAGGGCAACAGGGGGACGCCGAGGCACGCGACGGCCGGATGCGGCGGTCGCGCGCGGGGCGGGCCCTATGCCAACAGGAGGAACATGCGCGTCACTTTAGCCCGTCCGGCGCTTGAGGACGAGGCCGTCAAGCCCCTCCAAGCCCGTCCGGCGCTTGAGGACGAGGCCGTTCAAGCCCCTCCAAGCCCGTCTGGCGCTTGAGGACGAGGCCGTTCAAGCCGAAGGGGGGTCTGGGGGCGCAGCCCCCAGGGCCGGGAAGGGAAGGGGCGGCGGGGGCGAACGAAACCCCACCCCGGACAGCCGCCCCGAGCCGCTCCCCCTCCGTCAGCCCTGGGTCAGCCCCGCCACCAGCTCGTCCGCCGCCCGGTAGGGATCCAGCTCCCCCGCGACGATCCGCTCCGCCAGCGCCCCGAGCCGCCGGTCCCCGTGCAGGTCACCGATCCGCTCCCGCAGCGTCGTGACGGCGATGGTCTCGACCTCGCGCGCCGCACGGGCCCGGCGGCGCTCGGCCAGCACGTCCCGCTCCTCCATCCACGCCCGGTGCTTCGCCAGCGCCTCGACGACCTCGTCCACACCCTCGCCGCGCGCGGCGACCGTCTTGACGATGGGCGGCCGCCAGTCGCCGGCGGCGCGGGCCTCGCCGAGGCCCAGCATGTGGTTCAGCTCGCGCGCGGTGGCGTCGGCGCCGTCCCGGTCGGCCTTGTTGACGACGTAGACGTCGCCGATCTCCAGGATTCCGGCCTTGGCCGCCTGGATCCCGTCGCCCATGCCGGGGGCGAGGAGGACGACGGAGGTGTCGGCCTGGGAGGCGATCTCGACCTCCGACTGGCCCACGCCCACCGTCTCGACGAGGACCACGTCGCAGCCGGCCGCGTCCAGGACGCGGATCGCCTGCGGCGCGGCCCAGGCGAGCCCGCCGAGGTGGCCGCGGGTCGCCATCGAGCGGATGTAGACGCCGGGGTCGGAGGCGTGCTCCGACATCCGGACGCGGTCGCCGAGCAGCGCACCCCCGGAGAAGGGGGAGGACGGGTCGACGGCGAGGACGCCGACCCGCTTGCCCTGCTTGCGGTACGCCGTCACCAGCGCCGAAGTGGACGTCGACTTGCCGACGCCCGGGGAGCCGGTCAGACCGACGACGTACGCGTTGCCGGTGAGCGGCGCGAGGGCCGCCATGACCTCCCTGAGCTGCGGGGACGCCCCCTCCACCAGGGAGATCAGCCGGGCCACGGCCCGCGGCCGGCCTTCCCGGGCCTGGGCCACCAGTGAGGAGACGTCCTGCATCACAGCTCCGTTCAGCTCCGCTCAGCTCTGTTTCGCTACGTTCTCAGCCGTACCGCGCGCTCAGGCGCCGGGCACCCGCACGATCAGCGCGTCGCCCTGGCCGCCGCCGCCGCACAGCGCCGCCGCGCCGACCCCGCCGCCGCGCCGCTTCAGCTCCAGCGCCAGGTGCAGCACCAGGCGGGCGCCGGACATGCCGATGGGGTGGCCCAGGGCGATGGCACCGCCGTTGACGTTCACCTTTTCGGTGGAGACGCCGAGGTCCTTCATTGACTGGACGGCGACGGCGGCGAACGCCTCGTTGATCTCGATGAGATCGAGGTCGCCGACCTCCAGGCCCTCCTTCTTCAGGGCGTGCTGGATGGCGTTCGACGGCTGCGACTGCAAAGAGTTGTCCGGTCCCGCGACATTGCCGTGCGCGCCGATCTCCGCGATCCACTGAAGGCCCAGCTCCTCGGCCTTCGCCCGGCTCATGACCACCACGGCCGCGGCGCCGTCGGAGATCTGCGAGGCGGAGCCCGCGGTGATGGTGCCGTCCTTCGCGAAGGCCGGGCGGAGCTTGCCGAGCGACTCGGCGGTGGTGTCGCCGCGGATGCCCTCGTCCTTGCTGAAGAGGACCGGGTCGCCCTTGCGCTGCGGGATCTCGACCGGGGTGATCTCGGCCTCGAAGAGACCGTTCTTCTGGGCGGCGGCGGCGCGCTGGTGGGACAGGGCGGCGATCTCGTCCTGGGCGGCGCGCTCGATGCCGAGCCGGGTGTTGTGCTTCTCCGTGGACTCGCCCATGGCGATGTTCTCGAAGGAGTCGGTCAGGCCGTCGTGGGCCATGGCGTCGATCATCTCGACCGCGCCGTACTTGTAGCCCTCGCGGGACTTGGGCAGCAGGTGCGGGGCGTTGGTCATGGACTCCTGGCCGCCGGCGACGACCACGTCGAATTCACCCGCGCGAATGAGCTGGTCGGCGAGTGCGATGGCGTCGAGGCCGGAGAGGCAGACCTTGTTGATCGTGAGTGCCGGGACGCTCATGGGGATGCCGGCCTTGACGGCGGCCTGGCGGGCGGGGATCTGCCCGGCGCCGGCCTGGAGCACCTGCCCCATGATCACGTACTGGACCTGGTCGCCGCCGATCCCCGCACGGTCGAGGGCGGCCTTGATCGCGAAGCCGCCGAGGTCGGCCCCGGAGAAGGACTTCAGGGAGCCGAGCAGCCGCCCCATCGGGGTGCGGGCACCCGCGACGATGACGGACGTGGTGCCGTTCGTACCAGAAGCTGTGGAAGACATGGGCTGCGATCCCCTTTTCCGGCCCGCACAGGCCGCGGAGTGAACGAGGGTTTACTCGAATGTACTGAGCGGTATGCCCCCCGTCACCCGGCGGTCGGTGTGATCGCGCGCACGTTGCGTAACCACCTCCGGAGCGCTGCACTGAATCCATGCTGACGCGAATCGACCACATCGGAATCGCCTGCCGCGACCTCGACACCACCGTCGAGTTCTACCGTGCCACGTACGGCTTCGAGGTGTTCCACACCGAGGTCAACGAGGAGCAGGGTGTCCGGGAGGCCATGCTCAAGATCAACGAGACCTCGGACGGCGGCGCCTCCTACCTCCAGCTCCTCGAGCCGACCCGCGAGGACTCCGCGGTCGGCAAGTGGCTCGCGAAGAACGGCGAGGGCGTCCACCACATCGCGTTCGGCACCGCCGACGTGGACGCGGACGCCGCGGACGTCCGGGAGAAGGGCGTACGCGTTCTGTACGACGAGCCCCGGCGCGGTTCGATGGGATCGCGGATCACCTTCCTGCACCCCAAGGACTGCCATGGCGTACTGACAGAACTGGTCACTTCGGCGGCCGTTGAGTCACCTGAGCACTGACCCTCGTACATATGGGCCGGTAGGGTTGGGTGCGGTCGCCGCTCAGTCCAGGGTGACCCGGTCCTGTCGCCCTGGGCGCCGGGACCGCCGGGGTCGTGTTTCGGGGGGTCGGCGACGGGGCAGCAGCACATGCTCCGCCGTTGATCTGACACCATTCCCCGGGGGCACCGTCCGGCGGACGGACGGAGCTCGTTCGGGAAGATTTGCGACCAGGGGACGGATGGGACCGCGCAGTGCGGGGCTACGAGAGCCAGGAGCGAGAGCCGGCGGCTGACGTCGACCACCTCTCTCGGTTCGAGGCCGAGATGAAGCGGCTGAAGACCGAGCGGGAAAAGGCGATCCAGCACGCCGAGGACCTCGGCTACCAGGTCGAGGTGCTGCGCGCCAAGCTGCACGAGGCGCGGCGCACCATCATGTCCCGGCCCGCCTTCGACGGCGGCGACATCGGGTACCAGGCCGAGCAGTTGCTGCGCAACGCGCAGACGCAGGCCGACCAGTTGCGCGCCGACGCGGAGCGGGAGCTGAGCCAGGCCCGGGCGCAGACCCAGCGGATCCTCCAGGAGCACGCCGAGCAGGCCGCCCGGCTCCAGGCCGAGCTGCACCAGGAGGCGGTGACCCGCCGCCAGCAGCTGGACCAGGAGCTGGCCGAGCGCCGGCAGACCGTCGAGTCGCACGTCAACGAGAACGTGGCGTGGGCGGAGCAGCTGCGCGCCCGCACCGAGCAGCAGGCCCGCCGCCTGCTCGACGAGTCCCGTACCGAGGCCGAGCAGGCCATGACCGCGGCCCGCGCGGAGGCGGAGCGGCTGACCTCGGAGGCCCGCCAGCGGCTGCGGAGCGACGCGGAGAGCGCCCGCACCGAGGCCGAGCAGATCCTGCGCCGGGCGCGTACCGACGCCGAGCGGCTGCTCAACGCCGCCTCCACGCAGGCGCAGGAGGCCACCGACCACGCCGAGCAGCTGCGCAGCTCCACCGCCAGCGAGTCGGAGTCCACCCGGCGCGAG
The DNA here is from genome assembly GCF_045041415.1 of Streptomyces coelicoflavus. Classification (NCBI taxonomy): domain Bacteria; kingdom Bacillati; phylum Actinomycetota; class Actinomycetes; order Kitasatosporales; family Streptomycetaceae; genus Streptomyces; species Streptomyces coelicoflavus. The sequence continues at coordinate 2,584,971 of NZ_CP108218.1, forward strand.
GTCCAGGAGCTGAGCCGGGCCGCCGAGCAACGCATGTCGGAGGCCGAGGAGGCGCTGCGCAAGGCGCAGACCGAGGCCGAGAAGGTGGTCGCCGAGGCCGAGGAGGCCGCGGCCAAGGCGCTGTCGAGCGCCGAGGCGACCAACGAGCAGCGCACCCGTACCGCCAAGGAGCAGGTCGCCCGGCTGGTCGGCGAGGCGACCAAGGACGCGGAGAGCACCCGGTCCGAGGCCGAGCAGGTGGTCGCGGACGCCCGTGCCGAGGCCGAGCGGATCGTCGCCGAGGCCGCCGAGAAGGCCCGCACCATCACCGCCGAGGAGTCGGCCACCCAGCTGTCCAAGGCGGCCAAGACCGCCGAGGACGTGCTGAACAAGGCGTCGGAGGACGCCAAGCGCACCACGAAGGCCGCCACCGAGGAGGCCGAGCGGATCCGCACCGAGGCCGAGGCCGAGGCGGACCGGCTGCGCGGCGAGGCGCACGACATCGCCGAGCAGCTCAAGGGCGCGGCGAAGGACGACACCAAGGAGTACCGCGCCAAGACGGTCGAGTTGCAGGAGGAGGCGCGCCGGCTGCGCGGCGAGGCCGAGCAGCTGCGGGCGGACGCGGTCGAAGAGGGCGAGAAGATCCGCGCCGAGGCCCGCAAGGAGGCCGTGGCGCAGATCGAGGAGGCGGCGAAGAGCGCGGAGGAGCTGCTCGCCAAGGCCAAGGCGGACGCGGACGAGCTGAGGCGGAGCGCGACGGCGGACGGCGAGAAGGTCCGTGCGGAGGCCATCGAGCGGGCGACGACCCTGCGCCGGCAGGCCGAGGAGACGCTGGAGCGCACCCGCGCGGAGGCCGAGCGGCACCGCACGGAGGCCGCCGAGCGCGTCGAGGAGCTCCAGGCGGAGGCCGAGCGGGCCGCGCGGGAGCTGCGCGAGGAGACCGAGCGCGCCGTCGAGGCCCGGCAGGCGGAGGCCGCCGAGGAGCTGACGCGGCTGCACACCGAGGCCGAGGAGCGGCGTACCGCCGCCGAGGAGGCGCTGTCCGGGGCCCGCGAGGAGGGCGAGCGGATCCGCCGCGAGGCCGCCGAGGAGAGCGAGCGGCTGCGCACCGAGGCCGCGGAGCGGATCCGTACGCTCCAGCAGCAGGCCGAGACGGAGGCCGAGCGGCTGCGCACCGAGGCCGCCGCGGACGCGTCCGCCTCCCGCGCGGAGGGCGAGGCCGTCGCCGTACGGCTGCGCTCGGAGGCGTCCAGTGAGGCGGAGCGGCTGAAGTCGGAGGCGCAGGAGAGCGCCGACCGGGTGCGGGCGGAGGCGCAGAGTGCCGCCGAGCGCATCGCCGCGGAGGCCTCCGAGGCGCTGGCCGCCGCGCAGGAGGAGGCCGCCCGGCGCCGCCGCGAGGCGGAGGAACTGCTCGGTTCCGCCCGGCAGGAGGCCGACCAGGAGCGCACGCAGGCCCGCGAGCAGAGCGAGGAGCTGCTGGCCTCGGCGCGCAACCGCGTGGAGGAGGCGCAGGCCGAGGCGGTCCGGCTGGTCGAGGAGGCCGACCGGCGCGCCACCGAGATGGTGTCGGCCGCCGAGCAGCACGCGGCCCAGGTCCGGGAGTCGGTCGCCGGGCTGCACGAGCAGGCCCAGGAGGAGATCACCGGGCTGCGCAGCGCCGCCGAGCACGCGGCCGAACGCACCCGGACCGAGGCCCAGGAGGAGGCGGACCGGGTCCGCGCCGACGCCTACGCGGAGCGGGAGCGCGCGAGCGAGGACGCCGGACGCCTCAGGCGCGAGGCGCGGGAGGAGAGCGAGGCCGCCAAGACGCTGGCCGAGCGGACCGTGTCCGAGGCCATCACGGAGGCCGACCGGATCCGCGCGGACGTCTCCGAGCATGCCCAGCGGGTGCGCACCGAGGCCTCCGACGCCATCGCCGAGGCCGAGCAGTCGGCGTCGCGGACCCGGGCGGACGCCCGCGAGGACGCCAACCGCATCCGGTCCGACGCGGCGACGCAGGCGGACACCCTGATCACGGAGGCGCGTGCCGAGGCGGAGCGGCTCACCACGGAGACGGTGGCCGAGACCGACCGGCTCCGGACCGAGACCCTCGGCGAGGCGGAGCGCGTCACCACCGAGGCGGCGAGCCGGGCCGAGCGGGTACGGACCGAGGCGGCCACCGAGGCCGAGCGGCTGCGCACCGAGACGACCGCCGAGGCCGAGCGGGTCCGCGCCGAGGCGAACGCCCGGGCCGAGCAGCTGGTCTCGGAAGCCACCGGCGAGGCGGAGCGGCTGCGGGCCGAGGCCGCCGACACCGTCGGCTCCGCCCAGCAGCACGCGGAGCGGATCCGCACCGAGGCGGACCGGGTCCGGACCGAGGCCGCCGCGGAGGCCGAGCGGGTCACCGCGGCCGCCCGCGAGGAGGCCGAGCGCACCCTCGACGAGGCCCGCAAGGACGCCAACAAGCGGCGTTCGGAGGCGGCCGAGCAGGTCGACACGCTCATCACGGAGACCACGGCGGAGGCCGACAAGCTGCTCACCGAGGCTCAGCAGCAGGCCCAGAAGACCACCGCGGACGCCGAGTCGCAGGCCGACACGATGGTCGGCGCGGCCCGCTCGGAGGCCGACCGGATCGTCCAGGAGGCGACGGTCGAGGGCAACACCCGGGTGGAGAAGTCCCGTACGGACGCGGACGAGTTGCTGGTCGGCGCCCGCCGGGACGCGACCGCCATAAGGGAGCGCGCGGAGGAGCTGCGCGAGCGGCTCACCTCCGAGATCGAGGAGCTGCACGAGCGGGCCCGCCGCGAGGCCGCCGAGACGATGAAGTCGGCCGGCGACCGCTGCGACGCGCTCATCAAGGCCGCCGAGGAGCAGCTGGGCAAGGCGGAGGCGAAGGCGAAGGAGCTGGTGTCGGAGGCCAACTCCGAGGCCGGCAAGGTGCGCATCGCCGCCGTCAAGAAGGCCGAGGGGCTGCTCAAGGAGGCCGAGCAGAAGAAGGCCACCCTGGTCCGCGAGGCCGAGGAGCTGAAGGCCGAGGCGGTCCGCGAGGCCCGGGCCACGGTCGACGAGGGCAAGCGCGAGCTGGAGGTCCTGGTGCGGCGCCGCGAGGACATCAACGCGGAGATCTCCCGGGTGCAGGACGTCCTGGAGGCACTGGAGTCGTTCGAGGCGCCCGGGGGCGCGAAGGACAACGGGGTGAAGGCCGGAGCGACGGTGGGCGCCCCACGTTCGGGTGGCAAGTCGTCAGACAACTAGCATCCGGGGCGGATTCGGTGTCTGCTGGAGATCTTTGGCCGGGTCCGGACGGAACCGTTGACCAGAACTTTGGCAAGCCATCCGAGGGTCAGCCACTCAAAAGAGGTGTCATTCTCCGTACCAAACGTGCATCCGCTCGATGACACACCGCATTGGCGCCTAGGATTCCCTCTATCACCTCACCCGGTCTCTTTCGACAGGAACCCCATGAGCGACACTTCCCCCTACGGCTTCGAGCTTGTGCGGCGTGGGTACGACCGCGCTCAGGTGGACGAACGCATCTCCAAGCTCGTCTCCGACCGTGACAGCGCTCACTCCCGCATCACCGCTCTGGAAAAGCGCATCGAGGAGCTCCACCTCGAGACCCAGAACGCCCAGGCCCAGGTCAACGACGCAGAGCCGTCGTACGCCGGTCTCGGCGCCCGGGTCGAGAAGATCCTGCGGCTCGCCGAGGAAGAGGCGAAGGACCTGCGCGAGGAGGCCCGTCGCGCGGCCGAGCAGCACCGCGAGCTGGCCGAGTCCTCGGCCCAGCAGGTGCGCAACGACGCGGAGTCGTACGCCGCGGAGCGCAAGGCCAAGGCCGAGGACGAGGGCGTCCGGATCGTCGAGAAGGCCAAGGGCGACGCCTCCCAGCTGCGCTCCGAGGCGCAGAAGGACGCGCAGTCCAAGCGCGACGAGGCCGACGCCCTGTTCGAGGAGACCCGCGCCAAGGCCGCGCAGGCCGCCGCGGACTTCGAGACGAACCTCGCCAAGCGCCGCGAGCAGTCCGAGCGCGACCTGGCCTCCCGTCAGGCGAAGGCGGAGAAGCGGCTCGCGGAGATCGAGCACCGCGCGGAGCAGCTGCGCCTGGAGGCGGAGAAGCTGCGCACGGACGCCGAGCGCCGGGCCCGCCAGACCGTGGAGACGGCGCAGCGCCAGTCCGAGGACATCGTGGCCGACGCCAACGCCAAGGCCGACCGGATCCGTTCGGAGTCGGAGCGCGAGCTGGCCGCCCTCACCAACCGCCGCGACTCCATCAACGCGCAGCTGACCAACGTGCGCGAGATGCTGGCTTCGCTCACGGGCGCCGCGGTGGCCGCCGCCCCGGCGGTCGAGGACGACTCGGTCTCCCGCGGGGTGCCGGCCCAGCAGTCCCGCTGACCGGGCGCGCACGCCTGCGGAATCCGTACGACCGCGCAGGAACAAGCAGGAACGAGCAGGAACAAGGACGAGGCCTTCTGTCACTGGGGTGGCAGCGGGCCTCGTCCCGTTCTAGCGTGGGCGCCATGATCGAGCTCGAGGGGCTGACCAAGCGGTACGGCGAGAAGGTGGCGGTCAACAATCTCTCCTTCACCGTCAGACCCGGCATCATCACGGGCTTCCTCGGGCCCAACGGCGCGGGCAAGTCGACGACCATGCGGATGGTGCTCGGCCTGGACCGGCCGACCGCCGGGGACGTGCGGATCGACGGCAGGCACTACGACCAGCTGCCGGACCCGCTGACGTACATCGGCGCGCTCCTGGAGGCCAAGGCGTGGCACGGCGGGCGCAGCGCCCACAACCATCTGCTGTGCCTCGCGCAGAGCAACGGCATTCCCGCGAGCCGGGTGCGCGAGGTCCTGGACACGGTCGGCCTCTCTGCGGTGGCCCGGAAGAAGACCAAGGGCTTCTCCCTCGGCATGGGCCAGCGGCTCGGCATCGCCGCCGCGCTCCTCGGCGACCCGCGGATCCTGATGTTCGACGAGCCGGTCAACGGGCTGGACCCCGAGGGCATCCACTGGATCCGCAACCTGATGAAGACCCTGGCCTCCCAGGGCCGTACGGTCTTCGTCTCCTCCCACCTGATGAGCGAGATGGCGCTGACCGCGGACCACCTGGTGGTCATCGGCCAGGGCAGGCTCCTCGCGGACACCTCGATGGCCGAGTTCATCGCGGAGAACTCGCGCAGCTACGTCCGGATCCGCACCCCGCAGCGCGAGCAGCTGCTCGACGCGCTGCACGGTGCCGGGGTCACGGTCGTCGAGGTGGGCGACGGGGTCCTTGAGGTGGACGGCGACAAGTCGGAGGCCGTCGGCGAGCTGGCGGCGCGGCAGCAGATCGTGCTGCACGAGCTGAGCCCGCAGCGCGCCTCGCTGGAGGAGGCGTTCATGCAGCTGACCGCGGAGTCCGTGGAGTACCACGCCCACGACGGGCAGCCGACCGGCGCCGTGCCGCCGCAGCAGCAGCCACCGGGGCCGCCGCCGCGGCAGCAGTGGGGCAGCGACTGGAAGAGGGGTTGAGCATGGCGGCGACACAGGTCGTCCGGTCCGAGTGGACCAAGATCCGGTCGGTCGCGTCCACGGTGTGGACGCTGGGCCTCGCCGTGGTCGTCACCATCGCCCTCGGCATGCTGATCTCGGCCCTGACCAAGAGCCAGTTCGGCGACATGAGCCGACGGGACCAGCTCGCCTTCGACCCGACCTTCATCAGCTTCGCCGGCACCAGCCTCGGCCAGCTGGCGATGATCGTGTTCGGGGTGCTGGTCGTGGGCAACGAGTACAGCTCCGGCATGATCCGCACCTCGCTGGCCGCCGTGCCGCGCCGCGGCACCTTCCTGTTCAGCAAGATCGCGGTGGCGACCGCCCTGGCGCTGGTCGTGGGCATGGTCACCAGCTTCGCCACCTTCTTCCTCGGCCAGGCGATGCTCGGCGACCTCAAGGCGTCGATCGGCGACCCGGGCGTGCTGCGCGCGGTGTTCGGCGGCGGCCTCTACATGACCCTCATCGCGATGTTCTCGATGGGGGTCGCCGCGATGCTGCGCTCCCCCATGCTGTCGCTGGGCATCCTGATGCCGTTCTTCTTCCTGATCTCCAACATCCTGGGCAACGTCCCCGCGACGGAGAAGGTCGGCCGGTTCCTGCCCGACCAGGCCGGCAGCCGGATCATGCAGGTGGTCAGGCCGATCGACGACGACGTGCCGTACGGTCCGTGGGGCGGCCTCGGGATCATGGCACTGTGGGTGATCGCTGCCCTAGTCGGCGGGTACGCCGTGCTGAAGAAGCGGGACGCCTAGCACACGGGGTGGACGCCGCCGTCCGGCGTCGGATTTTGCCCGCGCTTGAACGGAACCGTCAGCGCGTGGATATCCTCCTAACCCTTACGGGGGCGTGTGCCCTGCTGTCCCTGAACCTTCCGATGGGTGCGGAGCATGATCGAGGCTGTCGGCCTGACCAAGCGATACGGCGACAAGACCGCCGTGTACAACCTCTCCTTCCAGGTGCGGCCCGGTGCCGTCACCGGCTTCCTCGGGCCCAACGGCTCGGGCAAGTCGACGACGATGCGGATGATCCTGGGCCTGGACAACCCCACGTCGGGGCACGTGACGATCGGCGGCCACCCGTACCGCAAGCTGCCCAACGCCGCGCGGCACGTCGGGGCGCTCCTCGACGCCAAGGCGGTGCACGGCGGCCGCGCCGCCCGCAACCACCTGCTGAGCCTCGCCCAGCTGTCCGGCATCCCGGCCCGGCGGGTGGACGAGGTGCTCGGCGTGGTGGGCCTCCAGGACGTGGCCAGGCGGCGTTCCAAGGGCTTCTCCCTCGGCATGGGCCAGCGGCTCGGCATCGCCGCGGCACTGCTCGGCGACCCCCAGGTCCTGCTCTTCGACGAGCCGGTCAACGGCCTCGACCCGGAGGGCATCCACTGGGTGCGCAACCTGATGAAGGCGCTCGCGGCGGAGGGCCGCACCGTCTTCGTCTCCTCGCACCTGATGAGCGAGATGGCGCTGACCGCCGACCACCTGATCGTCATCGGGCGGGGCCAGCTGATGGCCGACATGAGCGTGACGGAGTTCATCTCGGCCAACTCCGCCGACTTCGCGCGGGTGCGGACGCCGGACACCGAGCCGCAGCTGCGCGAGAAGCTGACCTCGGCGCTGACCGAGGCGGGCGGCCACGTGCTGCCCGAGCAGGACGGCGCGCTGCGCGTGACCGGCCTTCCCCTCCCCCGGATCAGCGATGTCGCGCACGCCAGTGACGTACGGCTGTGGGAGCTGTCGCCGCACCAGGCCTCGCTGGAGGAGGCGTACATGCGGATGACGCAGGGTGCCGTGGACTACCGGTCGACCGCCGACCAGAAGGCCGGGCTCCAGCAGCCCCTGCCGCCCGGCGCGCAGCCGCCGATGCCGGTGCCGGGGCAGGGCCAGCCGGGGTGGTACGCCCCGCCGCCGCCCCAGGAGGGCGGTCAGCCCTTCGCCGCGCCGCAGGGCGCACCGGGCCGGCCCCCGGCGGGCCCGTACGGCGCCCCGCAGGCGCCCGGCGCGGTGCCGGGCGGTCAGACGGCCAACCCGTACGCGGCCCAGCAGGCCCAGCAGGCCCAGCAGGCCCCGCAGGCGCCGTCGGCCCCACAGGCTCCGCAGCCGCCTCAGCCGCCCGCCTCCGCGCCGCCCGCCTCCGCTCCCGCGCCCCCCGCCGCCGCCCCGGCGCCCGCCTCCGCGCCCGTCACCGACCCGACCAAGCCCGAGGACGCCCGATGAGCACCCCCCAGCCCCCGACGCAGCAGGCCGCGCCCGACTGGCACCCGGCGCCCGGTTCGCCGTACCCGACCTACACGTCGCCGATCCCGGTGGTGCGCACGACCCTCCTGCACGCCCTGGCCTCCGAGTGGACGAAGATCAAGTCGGTGCGCTCGACGATGTGGACGCTGGGCGTGTTCGTCCTGCTCGTCCTCGGCATCGGGCTGCTGACCGGCGCGGTGGTGGCGAGCTCGGACTCCGACCTGGCCGGCGAGAGCGCGCTCAGCCTCGGCTTCTTCGGCCTGCTGCTCGGCAGCATCTGCGTGATCACGCTCGGCGTGCTGACCACCGCCTCGGAGTACGGCACGGGCATGATCCGCACGACCATGACCGCCTGCCCCAGCCGCGGCCGGGTGCTGGCGGCCAAGGGCATCGTGTTCTTCCTGGTCGCCTTCGTGGTGACGCTCGTGTCCGCGACCCTGGTCGGGCTGTTCCACGTCTCCACGCTGGAGGGCAACGGGGCCGGCGACCCCACCGGCGAGGAGTGGCTGAAGGGCACCGTCGGCGTCTCGCTCTACATCGCGCTGCTCGGGCTGCTCTCGCTGGCCGTGGGCTCGGTCATCCGGCACTCGGCGGGCGCCATCACCCTCATGATCGGCGTGCTGCTCGCCCCGCTGGTGATCGCGCTCTTCATGTTCTCGGAGTCGCTCAAGGACGTGCAGCAGGCCCTGTTCGAGTACTCGATCCCGAACCAGATGAGCATCTTCTACGCCAACTCGCTCTCCGACTCCGGGCCCTCGGGCTGGGACCCGCTGTGGATCGTGCTCGGCGTGACCGCGGCCGCGTTCGCCGCCGCCTTCGCCCTGCTGGAGAAGCGCGACGTGTAGGGGGCCGTCCGGCTCTCAGAACCTCGGCGCGTTACGGGACCGCTGCACCCGCGTGGTGCGGCGGTCCTTCGCGTTCCAGCAGGCCTTGTGCCAGTGCCGGCGGTCGTCGACGCCCGCGTGGGCGGGCCAGGCCACCACGTGCGGCACTCCGTCCGGAATGAGCTGGTCGCACCCCGGGCAGCGGTACGACTTCCCCTGCGCGCTGGCGCCCGCCACGTGCCGTACGCTCCACTCCTCGCCCTGCCAGCTCTCCGCGGACTGCCAGCCGCCGTAGCGGCCGGAGCCGTCCTCCTCGGCGCTCCGGCCGGACGAACCGGCTCCCTTGGGTCGGTTGCGACGCGGGGACACAGGACACCTCACGGAGCTATACAGGAAGCAGGGCGGCATCCAGCCTACGCGGCACGGGCACGGGTACGCGTACGCCGCCGAAGCGCCGCGGCTCCCCCGCGCGGGGTTCCGGCCGGGCCCGGTACGACGTCCCACAACGGCCGATTCTGCAGACAATCCGCAAATCCCTCCGTCCGGCCGTGTCCTCGGCACGTGTCAGGCGGTTATGCCCTGTGGGGGAGCTCCGTGTCGGGGCCGAGGAAGCAGGAAAAGGCAATGCGCGTAGGAAGTTTCGTGTTGGGAGCCCAGTTCCCGGGCCAGGGCCAGGGCGAGGCGCTGCACCGCGCGGTCCGCTCGGCCGAGGTCGCCGAGGAGGCCGGGCTCGACACGGTCTGGCTGGCCGAACACCACTTCGTGCCGTACGGCACGTGTCCGTCGGCCGTGACCCTGGCCGCGCTGCTGCTGGGCCGCACCCGGCGGCTGCGGGTCGGCACCGCGGTCAGCGTGCTGCCCACCGTCCACCCGGTGGCGCTCGGCGAGCAGGCCGCGCTGCTGCACGTCACCAGCGGCGGCCGCTTCTCGCTGGGCGTGGGCCGCGGCGGGCCGTGGGTGGACCTGGAGGTGTTCGGCGCGGGTCTGGAGGCGTACGAGAAGGGTTTTCCGGAGTCGCTCGACCTGCTGCTGCGCTGGCTGCGCGAACCGGCCGTCGGCGCCTCGGGGGACCGCTTCCGGTTCCGCGAGGTGCCCGTCGTGCCGCGGCCGTCGGAGTCCCTCTCGGAGGAGCCGGGCCCGGAGGTCGTCGTGGCCTGCACCTCGCCGTCGAGCGTGCGCATGGCGGCCGAGCGGGGGCTGCCGATGCTCCTCGGAATGCACGTCGGCGACGAGGAGAAGGCGGAGATGGTCGCCCTGTGGCGGCGCCACGCGCGTGCGGCCGGGCGTCCGGCGGCGGAGATCCACGGCGCCGGACACGTCTCGGCCGGCGTCTGCCAGATCGCGGACCGGCGCACGGACGCGGCGGAGACCCTGCTCAAGGCGATGCCGGGCTGGCTGCGGCAGGGGCTCGGCGCCCATGTCACGGTGGACGACCGGGAGCGGCGGATGCGCGACCCGCACGCCTACACCGAACTGCTCTGCGGGCTGCACCCGGTGGGCACGCCCCGGCTGTGCGCGGACCGGCTCGCGGCGACCGGCGAACGGACCGGCATCTCCCGCTTCGCCCTGCTCGTCGAGGGCTCGGGAGACCTGGCGGCGACCGAGGAGAACGTACGGCGGCTCGGGGCCGAGGTGCTCCCCCAGCTCCGCTGAGCCCGCGGGCGGGGAGCTTGCCGCTCCGGTACAAGTACTGCACCTCCCGCGTACGGAGCGGCAAGCGGGCGCTCTGGGATGCCTCAGCAGTCGCGGAATTCGGGCGACTGGTTCAGCAACTGGCTGCGCACCGAGGTGAACTTGGTCAGCGTCTCGTCGACGGAGGAGTCCAACGGGAACACCGCCACCCGGTGGCAGTTCTGGAAGGCCAGCCGCACCCCGAAGTGCCGCTGAAGTGCACCGCGTATGGCGTCACTCGCGAGCGCACGCAGGAGCTGGCCGCGCGCCTGCTCGTCCGGCGGGGGCGTCTGGTTGTCGGCGAAGGCTCCGCCGTCGACCTTCAGCTGTGCCACCAGGGAGCTGACCATCTCCCATGCGTAGGGCAGGGAGGTCCGGACGCAGTCGACGAAGTCTGCTTCGTCGACCTCGCCTCGCTCGGCCTGTTCGAGTAGGGCCGGTGAGACGTCGAGCGACATGGGTTCTCCTCTCGCACCCCCGACTGGCGGGGGTTGCCGGACAGTTAGGGGAGTGCGCGATTCCGAACACGCTGCGTACACAGTTCGCGACCTCCCGTTCAATACCGTAAGCAACCGATCGGGACCGCACCAGGAGAATGCCCAGATGGGCACCATCCGGTAGGCCCACAATCGGCCAGTGCGCACAACGGGGCCAATGGGAGAAGTGGGACAGCGCGCGGAGGTGGCGCGGGGCTCCCGGGCACGGGCGAATCGCGTCGGGCCGGGCGCGTCGAGTAGCGTTGCCGACCATGCGTCTCGTCATTGCCCGCTGCTCCGTCGACTACGCCGGACGGCTCACCGCCCACCTGCCCTCGGCCCCCCGGCTGATCCTGGTCAAGGCGGACGGCAGCGTCTCGATCCACGCCGACGACCGGGCCTACAAGCCCCTCAACTGGATGTCGCCTCCGTGCACCCTCAAGGAGGGCACGGGCGAGGAGGAAGGCGTCTGGACCGTCGTCAACAAGGCGGGCGAGAAGCTCATCATCACGATGGAGGAGATTCTCCACGACTCCTCGCACGAACTGGGCGTCGATCCCGGCCTGATCAAGGACGGCGTGGAAGCACACCTCCAGGAGCTGCTCGCCGACCGCATCGACACCCTGGGCGAGGGCTACACCCTCATCCGACGCGAGTACATGACCGCCATCGGCCCCGTCGACATCCTGTGCCGGGACGCCCAGGGCGGGACCGTCGCGGTCGAGATCAAGCGGCGCGGCGAGATCGACGGCGTGGAGCAGCTCACGCGCTACCTGGAGCTGCTGAACCGCGATCCGCATCTCGCCCCGGTGCGCGGCGTCTTCGCCGCCCAGGAGATCAAGCCGCAGGCCCGGGTGCTGGCCACGGACCGCGGCATCGGCTGCCAGGTGCTGGACTACAACGCGTTGCGCGGCATCGAGGACGACAAGCTGCGGCTGTTCTGAGGGTGCGTCACCCACGGCGTGGGGAGGGCCGGGTCCGACGGGCGGACCCGGCCCTCCTTCGTGCGTCGTTGCCCGACCGGCGGGGTCAGATGATCTGACCGGCCTCGCCGTCGTCCGAGCCGGTCGACGTGTCCGTACCGGTCCCCGTGCCGCTCTCGCTCTCGGAAGCGGTGGGGGTGCTCACCGGGGAGCCCGCCGTGGCCGTGGGCGTGTTGGGCCCGCTCGCGGTGTCGGACGTGGAGGGAGTGGCCGGTGGCGGGTCGTCCGTCTCCGTCTCGGTCGGACTGGGGTCGGGCGAGTCGGTCGGCGGCGTGGGCGGGTCGTCCGGTTCGCTGTCCGTCGGCTTCGGCGACGTCGGCGTCGTCGTCGGTGAACTCGGCGACGTGCTCGACTCGTCCGGCGACCCCGGATCGTCCGGGCTCTCGTCGCCCCCGGGGTCGCTGCTGCCCGTACTGCTCGGCCCCTGCGACGGCTCCCCCGACTCCGTGGGCGTCGGGTCGTCCGACGTGCCGGCGGTGCCGTCCGGGCCCGAGTCGGTCGGGCCGCCGGGCGTCTCCCGGTCCTTGCCGTCGTCCGAGGGCCGGTCCGCGCCCAGGCTGCCGTCGTCGATGCCCTGGCTGGCCGACGGGGTGCCGCCGACCTCGTTGGAGGGATTGCCCGCGTCGTTCTCGGAGGTGGCCCCGAGGGTCACCACCGTGCCCAGCACGGCGACGAGCAGCGCGCCCGCTCCGGCGGCCACCAGATTGCGCCGGGCGAAGCCCTTGATGCCGCCGGCGACCGTGCGGGACGGCTCCTCGTCGGGCTCGCGGCGGGTGACGAGGGTCGGGGACTGCGGGGGCGGCTGGAGCGGCGGGAAGGGCGCGGGAACGCCCGCGGACGGCGACACCGACTCCTCGTGGCGGGCGTCGGGCACCTCCTCCCCCACGGTCGGGCCGAGCCCGGCGCCGGCGACACCGAACCCGGCGACGGCACCCGCGCCGCCGAAGGCGCCCGCACCTCCGCTGCCCAGCCCCGGGGTGTCTCCGGTGCGGTCGGCGACCAGCGCGAGGGCGCGGCGGCCCGCCACGGCGCCGCGCTTGTCGGAGAGCGCGCCGCGCAGCCCGATGGAGGCCTCCAGCTCGGCGCGCGCCCGGTCCAGCCGGTCCTCGCACAGCGCGAGGACGCCGAGTTCGTGGTGGAAGTAGGCCTGCTCCGCGACGTCGCCGGCGAGCCGGGCGGCCTCGGTGCCGGAGCGCAGCGCCCGCTGCCAGGCGCTCCAGTGGAGCCCGGCGGCGAACGCCGGCGCCGCGGTGCGGGCCAGCTGGACGGCCGGGCTCTCCTCGTCCTCGGCGGCCGGGGTCGTCGCCGGCCCCAGGACGGCGAGGGCGGCCAGGACGGCGTCGGCCTCCGCGCAGACCCGCTCCGGGGTGACCGAGGGGTGCCCGGCCCACCAGGCGTAGTGCTGGGCGGCGGACCGTGCCCGCTCCCGCACGGCGTCGGTGTACCCGGCGCTCTCCAGTTGGGTGAGCACCCCGGCAGCCAGGCGGTAGCGGGAGCCGACCGGGGAGACCAGCCCGCAGTCGGTCAGCTCGCCGAGGGCGGCGTCCGCGTGGGTGTCGCCGACCAGGGCGGGCAGGTGGGCCTGGTGCGGCACCTCGCCGCCGAGCGCGACGGCGAACTCCAGGGTGGCGCGGGCGGAGGCGCTGAGCCGGGAGGCGAGCAGCGGCGCGGGCGCGGCGGCCTCGCCGAGGGACGGCAGCGGTACGTCGTCGGCCTCGGTGGCGTCGTAGGGGGTGTCGTCGTCCGGGCGTGCGTCGGCGAAGACGCCGAACTCGTCGACGGCGTCGGCGCCGGCCCGCTCCCGGTCCCGGCGGCGCAGCAGGGCACCGGCCTGGACGAAGCGCAGCGGCAGGCCCTCGGACTCGAACCAGAGGTCACCGGCCCAGTTGGCCTCCTCCTCGGTGAGGGCACGCCCGGCGGCGCGTTCCAGCAGCTCCACGCCGTCCGAACGCTCCAGGCCGGTGAGGAAGACCTCTTCGACGGCCGAGTCGGCGGAGGGGGCGGGCACGTCCGGGGTGGCGCCGAGGAGGAAGGCGCACTCGGGGGTGGCGTCGAGGAGTTCGTCGAGGGCGGTGCCGCCGAACTCGACGTCGTCCAGGATCACGACCGCGCCCACTTCGCGGAGGTGGGCGAGGAGTTCCGTCCGGTCCGGGCGGTGCAGGGACGCGCGGTGGACGGCGTGGAAGAGGTCGTGGAGGAGGTCGTCGGCGGTGCGGTGGTGGCCGCTGAGCCGGACGACGCCGTCGGGCGCGAGGCCCGCGCAGTCCTCGGCGACGACCTCGAGGAGGCTGGTGCGGCCGGAGCCGGCGGGGCCGGTGAGGCGGACGGAACGGCCGCGGGCGAGCAGCCGCACCAGGCGTTCGCGTTCGTCCTCGCGGGCGAGCAGGCCGAGGACGGTGCGGACCGGACCCGGCGGGACGGGCGGCCGGGCGGTGCGCTCCGCCTCGGCGCGTTCGGCCGCGGTGAGCTTCTCGGGCCGGGCGGGCCGCTCCGTGGGCGGGCAGACCTCGATCTCGCTGCCGTCGACGGGGTTGACGGTGAGCAGGAAGTCGCCGGACACCAGCTGCACCGTGCGGGCGAGCGCGGGCTGTCCGAAGTCGGAGGTGATGGGGTCCCTGTGCGGGCGCGGGCGCGGCGCCTGGTGGTCGCCGTCCTGGCCGTACTCCTCAGGGCCCCGGTTGTTCGGGTCCATTGGTTCAAGCCCCCCAAAAGCGTCGTGTGCAGGGCCCCGGCAGGGACCACCCTCCCGGCCTTGCCGCACACCGCGCTGTCGCTTCTGGTCCGGGCCCGCCGGCGGGTTTGCAAAGGCAGCGGGCAGCCAGACCCTAAACCTTCGCCCAGTATCTCCGACAGTCCGGGGTGCCGGGCGGCCCGAGAGGTCACGGTCTCGTGAGGATTGCGTGTGTCGGAGGTGTGAACCCCCACTCACACGCGGGGCAGGGTCTCCACACCGATACCGCCCTCGATGGCCAGGATGCGGTGCAGCCGGGTGGCCACCAGCAGGCGCTGCATCTGCGGCGGCACGCCGCGCAGCACCAGGCGCCGGCCGCAGCGGCCGGCCCGCCGGTGGGCCCCCATGATCACGCCGAGTCCGGTGGCGTCCCAGGAGTCCAGCTCTGACAGGTCGAGCACCAGGTCGCCGACTCCGTCGTCGACGGCCGAGTGCAGGACCGTACGGGCGTCCGCCGCGCTGCGGACGTCGAGGCGGCCCCCGACGACCAGCTCGACGTGGTCGCCCCTGATGTGCATATGCGCTCCCCGGCGTGCGTCTTCTCTTCGTCGTCCGTGCGGTGTCGTCCGTGCGTGGTGATCTCTCGGCGATATCAGGTGTTGCACCCTCTGACTGGCCGAAACGACCGGAGGTTGCCGCCTGTAAGCGAACCGATACCGAATTCACCCCGGCGTGTGACGTTTGCCGGGGCCGATGTGACCTCAGTGCTTGTAGAAGCCCTGCCCGCTCTTGCGGCCGATGTCACCGGCGTCCACCATCCGGCGCATCAGCTCCGGCGGGGCGAACTTCTCGTCCTGGGACTCGGTGTAGATGTTGCCCGTGGCGTGCAGCAGGATGTCGACGCCCGTCAGGTCGGCGGTGGCCAGCGGTCCCATGGCGTGGCCGAAGCCCAGCTTGCAGGCGAGGTCGATGTCCTCGGCGGTGGCGACGCCCGACTCGTACAGCTTCGCGGCCTCGACGACGAGGGCGGAGATGAGGCGGGTGGTCACGAAGCCGGCGACGTCGCGGTTGACGACGATGCAGGTCTTGCCGGTGGACTCGGCGAACTCCCGTGCGGTGGCGAGCGTTTCGTCGCTGGTCTTGTAGCCGCGCACCAGTTCGCACAGCTGCATCATCGGGACCGGCGAGAAGAAGTGGGTGCCGACGACCCGCTCCGGGCGCTCCGTCACGGCCGCGATCTTGGTGATCGGGATGGCGGAGGTGTTGGACGCGAGGATCGCCCCGTCCTTCACCAGCTTGTCCAGGGTACGGAAGATCTCGTGCTTGACTTCCAGCTTCTCGAAGACGGCCTCGACGACGACGTCCGCGTCGGCGGCGGCGTCCAGGTCGGTGGTCGCGGTGAGGCGCCCGAGCGCCGCCTCGGCGTCCTCCGCGGTGAGCTTCCCCTTGGCGACGAACTTGTCGTACGACGCCTTGATGCCGTCGGTGCCGCGCCGCAGCGCCTCGTCGGTGACGTCGCGCAGGACGACGTCCCAGCCCGCCTGGGCGGAGACCTGGGCGATGCCCGATCCCATGAGACCGGCTCCGATGACGGCGAGCTTCCGTGCCACTGTGCGACTCCCCTGATACGCGCTGATTCTCGTCTCTCGGCCGGAGATTAGCGGGCGGGAGGCGCTGTGTGACCGGTTAGTAACGCGCGTCACGTCTCAAATGACGGACGTCACACCGAGGGGTGGTATTCGGGTGTCACTCGGGGCCTCGTACGGCGTAGTTGAGCACCTTGTCGCTCAACAGGTCCTCCATCTCGTCCAGCAGCACGAGGATGTCGCGGGACACTTCGGCGGGTTTCCCGCCGGCCATCAGGCGGCGGCCGATGGTCGCCATCACCGTGCCGTGCAGCCAGCCGATCTGGCCGGCCATCAGCGAGGGGACGGGGTCGTCGTCCGGGGCGCCGGTCTCCTCGCGCAGGGTGTGCTCGAGGTTGTCCTGCACCTCCTGGCCGATCGCCCAGAGCCGGGAACGCAGCGCGGTCGAGGAGTGGATGACCCCCATGAAGCGCGCGTATCCGTCCATGAGGCCGATCCGGGGCGACACCGACTCGACCTCCTCGCGCAGCTCCCGCAGCACGGCGCCCGCCGCCGACTCCCCGCCGCGCCGCCCGCGCACCCAGCGCGACAGCCGGTCGATCACGCCCTTGGAACGGTCGAGGAACAGATCCTCCTTGGCCGGAAAGTAGTTGTAGACCGTGTTGACGGAGACGTTCGCGGCGTCCGCGACCTCCGCCACGGTCACGGCCTCGAAGCCGCGTTCCAGGAACAGCCCCGTGGCGACATCCGAGATGTACTGCCGGGTCTGCCGCTTCTTCCGTTCCCTGAGTCCCTCGGCCATGCACGCATCCTAGCCGCGCCGGCCTCACTGACTAGTACCACTGAAAACTTGGGGCGATTGCAAAATTTCAGTGACTCTGTTTTTCTGTGACGCATGGCAATCATCAGTACGGCCGGACTGGCCCGGACCTTCGCGACCAAGCGCGGCCCGGTCGAGGCGGTGCGCGGCATCGACCTCACCGTCCGCGAGGGCGAGATCCTGGGCTTCCTGGGCCCCAACGGCGCCGGCAAGACCACCACCCTGCGGATGCTGACGACCCTGCTCGCCCCCACCGGCGGCGCGGCCACCGTCGCCGGGCACGACCTGGCGACGGACCCGGCCGGGGTGCGCGCGGCGTGCGGGTACGTGGCGCAGTCGGGCGGGGTGGACCCGCAGATCACGGTTCGGGAGGAGCTGGTCACCCAGGGCCGCCTGTACCGGCTGTCCAGGGCGCGGGCCGCCGAGCGCGCCGGCGAGCTGGCCCGCGACCTGGACCTGAGCGAGCTGCTCGACCGCAAGTGCGGCGCCCTCTCCGGCGGGCAGCGGCGCCGGCTGGACATCGCGATGGCGCTCACGCACCGCCCGAAAGTGCTCTTCCTGGACGAGCCGACGACCGGTCTGGACCCGGGCAGCCGCGCCGACCTGTGGGACCTGGTCCGCGGGCTGCGCGACGAGCACGGCACCACGGTCTTCCTGACCACCCACTACCTGGACGAGGCCGACGCCCTCTCCGACCGCCTGGTCGTCGTGGACGGCGGCGTGGTGGTCGCCGAGGGCACTCCCGCCGCACTGAAGCGGGAGTACGGCGGCTCGCCCGACGCCTCCCTCCAGGACACCTTCCTGGCCGTCACCGGCCGCAGCACGGCTCCGGCCGACGCCACTCCCGTAGCCGTCTGACCCTCCGAGGACTTCCGATGCTGCTCCACGACACCGGCCTCATCTACGGCCGCTATCTGCGCCAGTCCCTGCGCTCCCGCTTCGCGCTGCTGTTCGGCGTGCTGATGCCGCTGCTGTACCTGCTCTTCTTCGGCCCACTGCTGACCGACCTGCCGCTCGGCGGGCAGGGCAGCTCCTGGCAGGTGCTGGTCCCCGGCCTGCTGCTCCAACTCGGCCTGTTCGGCGCCTCCTTCGCCGGTTTCTCGGTCATCATCGAGAACGGCCAGGGAGTGGTCGAGCGGATGCGGGTCACGCCCGTCAGCCGCCTGGCGCTGCTCCTGGGGCGGGTCCTGCGGGACGCCACCGTCTTCGCCTTCCAGGCGGTGCTGCTGGTGCTGGCGGCCCTGGTGATGGGCCTGCGCGCACCGCTGCCCGGCGTGCTGATCGGCTTCGCCTTCGTCGCGCTGCTCACGGTCTCGCTGGCCTCGCTGTCGTACGCGCTGGCGATGAAGGTCCGCACCCCGCAGGAGTTCGGGCCCACCGTCAACGCGCTCACCATGCCGTCGATGCTGCTGTCCGGCCTGATGCTGCCGATGACCCTGGGCCCGGCGTGGCTGGACGTGCTCTCGCACCTGATGCCGTTCCGCTATCTGGTGGACGCGGTGCGGGACGCGTACGTCGGCTCCTACGCGACGGCGCACATGCTGTACGGCGTCCTCGTCGCCCTGGCCTTCACCGCGCTGGCCGTGACGGTGGGCACACGCGTCTTCCGAACCGCCGGGGCGTAACTACGCTGGCCCCATGGTCAACCTGACGCGCATCTACACCCGGACCGGCGACAAGGGCACCACCGCCCTCGGCGACATGAGCCGGGTCCCCAAGACCGACCTCAGGATCTCCGCATACGCGGACGCCAACGAGGCGAACGCGGTGATCGGCAGCGCCATCGCCCTGGGCGGCCTGTCCGAGGAGGTCGTGAAGGTCCTCGTCCGCGTCCAGAACGACCTGTTCGACGTGGGCGCGGACCTGTCCACGCCGGTGGTGGAGAACCCCGAGTACCCGCCGCTCAGGGTCGAGCAGTTCTACGTCGACAAGCTGGAGGCGGACTGCGACCGCTACCTGGCCGAGGTGGAGAAGCTCCGCTCCTTCATCCTCCCCGGCGGCACCCCCGGCGCGGCCCTGCTGCACCAGGCGTGCACCGTGGTCCGCCGGGCCGAGCGCTCCACCTGGGCGGCGCTGGAGGCCCACGGCGAGACGATGAACCCGCTCACCGCGACCTACCTCAACCGCCTCTCCGACCTGCTCTTCATCCTGGCCCGGGTGGCCAACAAGGAGGTCGGGGACGTGCTGTGGGTGCCGGGCGGAGAACGCTAGGCGCTCCGCTGAGGGGGCCGGGGACCGGTGCCGTCTTTCGTCTGCTGCTCCGTCGTGGCTGGTCGCGCAGTTCCCCGCGCCCCTTCAAGGGTTTTCCCAGCCGGCGCCTGACTGGACCCGGTTGCCCCTGGCACCGTCATGCCGGCCGGGCCCCTCTTCGGCCAGACCAGGTAGGTGAGGGCGATCAGGCCGTGGATGCCGACGACCTTCAGCACCGCGCCCTGGGTCGCCTCCAGGGCGGCGGTGTCCCCGTCGTCACCGACGTACCAGATCGCTACCAGGAGCAGCGTCGAGGCGACGGCGCCACCCACCAGCGTCCGCAGCCACATCCGGCCCTCGTGGGCGGCCCGGGGCAGCCCGTGACGCGGCGGCTTCCGCGGGGGCGGGCCGCCGGCCAGGCGGTGGGCGGCGTGGCCGTCGAGCCATCGGATCGTGTAGTGGCCGTAGGCGACGGTGTAGCCGATGTACAGCGCGGCCAGGCCGTGCTCCCAGCCGGGCTCGGCGCCGTTCTTCAGGTCGTACGCCGTCACGGCGAACAGGACCAGTTCCAGCACGGGCTCGCACAGCAGCAGGACCACACTCGTGCGCCGCCACTTCAGCAGGTAGCGGGCGCCCAGGCCGAGGGCCAGCAGGACCCAGAAGCCGACCTCGCAGGCGATGATCAACGCGACGACCACGACGCACTCCCTTCGTTCACCCTTCCAGGCTCCCGTCGCAATCCGCCGGGTTCGTCGTCGGTGGTGACGAACCTCCGGTACATCGAAAGATGCAGTGCGGGACCCTTCCCCGGGATCAGGCGGGCGGGGCGCGGGCCGTGTTGGATGGTGACATGGCCGCACGACTCCCCCGCCCGCCCCGCTTCGACCTGTGGGCCGCGCTCGCCGGACTCGTCGGCGGACTGCTGCTGTGGGGATCCGGGCTGGGCCTCCGCGAGTCGGGTGATCCCCAGGTCGTCTTCGACGGCGGCGGACCGCTCCTCGTGCCGCTCGTCCTGATGTCCGGCTGCGAACTGCTGCGCCGCACCGCACCGCGCACCGCCCTGCTGACCGGCACGCTCGCGCTGGCCGCGGACCTCACGACCCAGGGCAGCATCGCCACGATCGTGATGTACACCGACCTGATGTATGCCGCAGTCCTCTACGGACCGCCCACCACGGCACGCCGTCTGCCATGGGTCACCGGGATGCTGTCGATCGCGGCGACGCTGGTGCCCTTCGCCGTCCTGCGGGTGCCGGAGGCGCTGCTGATCGGGGTCGTCACGGGCGCCGTGACGTTCACGCCCGCCTCCACCGGCCTCATCGTGCGCAACCACCGCGAGACCGCGGACGCCGCCCTGCTGCGGGCCGAACAGACCGCGCTGCTGGCGGAGATGGACCGGACGCAGGCGGTGACCGCCGAGCGCGCCCGGATGGCCCGCGAGCTGCACGACATGGTCGCCAACCACCTCTCCGCGATCGCCATCCACTCCACGGCCGCGCTCTCCCTCGACGACCCGGCGACCACCCGGCAGGCGCTCGGCGTGATCCGGGAGAACAGCGTGGCGGGACTGGCCGAGATGCGACGCCTGATCGGCATCCTGCGGGACGACGGCGGGGACACGGAACCGGCCGCCGCGCCCACCCTCGACGGGCTCGGCGCACTGGTCGACGGCGCCCGCTCCAACGGCCTCGACGTCACCCTGGACGCGCTGGACGCGGATCCCGGCCAGAACCTGCCCGCGCCGGTCGAGCTGGCCGCGTACCGGATCGTGCAGGAGTCGCTCACCAACGCGCTCAAGCACGCTGCGCCGGGCCTCGTCCGGGTCCGCCTCGACCGGCACGGGGGCGCCCTGCGGGTCCGGGTGACCAGCCCGTACGGCGACCGGGACACCCCGCGCGCCCCGGGCTCCGGCGCCGGTCTGGTCGGGATGCGGGAGCGGGCCGCGCTGCTGCACGGCACCTTCGAGGCGGGGGCGGTGGCGGACCCCGGTGCGGCGGGCGACAAGATCTGGGCCGTACGGGCCACCCTGCCCCTGACCGAAGGAGACCTCGCATGATCCGCGTCCTCGTCGCCGAGGACCAGTCCGCCGTCCGCGCGGGGCTGGTGCTGATCCTGGGCAGCGCACCGGACATCGAGGTGGTCGGGGAGGCCCCGGACGGGGAGCGGGCGGTGGAGCTGGCCCGGGAGCTCCGTCCCGACCTGGTGCTGATGGACGTGCAGATGCCGCGCCTGGACGGGGTGTCGGCGACCCGGATCGTGGTCGGGGAGGGTCTCGCCGACGTGCTGGTGCTGACCACCTTCGACCTGGACGAGTACGTCTTCGGCGCGCTGCGGGCGGGGGCGTCCGGGTTCCTGCTGAAGAACACCGACGCCAAGGACCTGATCGCGGCCGTGCGCACGGTGGCGGGCGGCGAGGGCATCGTGGCGCCGGCCGTCACCCGGCGGCTGATCGCCGAGTTCGCCGCGAAGCCGGTGCGGGAGCCCGCCGCCGACCCCTCGGTGCTGCGGGAGCTGACGCGGCGTGAGCGCGAGGTGCTGTCCTGTCTCGGCGAGGGGTTGTCCAACGCCGCGATCGCCGAGCGGCTGGAGATGGCCGAGGCCACGGTGAAGACGCACGTCAGCCGGATGCTGGGGAAGCTGGGGCTGCGCAGCAGGGTGCAAGCGGCGGTGCTGGCGCAGGAGTTGGGGATCTAGTTTTCCCTGTCGGTCACAGGTTCAACCACTGGCCGCCACATTGGTCCAGACCTATTGACCTGTGGTCCAGACCTTTCTATTCTCGCCGCACTGCGGGCATGAGGCTCAGTCATGCCCTCGACAACATCCCCATAAAAGGAGGCGCACATGCGCTTCAGACACAAAGCCGCGGCACTCGCAGCGACCCTGGCGCTTCCCCTCGCCGGCCTGGTCGGCCTCGCCAGCCCGGCCCAGGCGGCCACCAGCGCGACGGCCACCTTCCAGAAGACCTCGGACTGGGGCACGGGCTTCGGCGGCAAGTGGACGGTGCAGAACACCGGCACCACCTCCCTCAGCTCCTGGACCGTCGAGTGGGACTTCCCCGCCGGCACCAAGGTCACCTCCGCCTGGGACGCCACCGTCACCAACTCCGCCGACCACTGGACCGCCAAGAACGTCGGCTGGAACGGGACGCTCGCCCCCGGCGCCTCGGTCTCCTTCGGCTTCAACGGCAGCGGCCCGGGCTCCCCGTCCGGCTGCAAGATCAACGGCGGCAGCTGCGACGGCTCCTCGGTCCCCGGCGACGAGGCCCCCTCCGCGCCCGGCACGCCCACCGCCTCGAACATCACCGACACCTCGGTGAAGCTGTCCTGGTCGGCGGCCACCGACGACAAGGGCGTCAAGAACTACGACGTCCTGCGCGACGGCGCGACGGTCGCCACCGTCACCGGCACCACCTACACGGACAACGGCCTCACCAAGGGCACCGACTACTCCTACAGCGTCAAGGCCCGCGACACCGGCGACCAGACCGGTCCGGCCAGCGGGTCCGTGAAGGTCACGACCACCGGCGGCGACGGCGGCGAGCCGAACCCGAACCCGGGTGCCGAGGTCAAGATGGGCTACTTCACCAACTGGGGCGTCTACGGCCGCAACTACCACGTGAAGAACCTGGTCACCTCCGGCTCCGCCGACAAGATCACGCACATCAACTACGCCTTCGGCAACGTCCAGGGCGGCAAGTGCACCATCGGCGACTCCTACGCCGACTACGACAAGGCGTACACCGCCGACCAGTCCGTCGACGGCGTCGCCGACACCTGGGACCAGCCGCTGCGCGGCAACTTCAACCAGCTGCGCAAGCTGAAGGCCAAGTACCCGAACATCAAGATCCTCTACTCCTTCGGCGGCTGGACCTGGTCCGGCGGCTTCCCCGACGCCGTGAAGAACCCGGCCGCGTTCGCGAAGTCCTGCCACGACCTGGTCGAGGACCCGCGCTGGGCCGACGTCTTCGACGGCATCGACCTGGACTGGGAGTACCCGAACGCCTGCGGCCTCAGCTGCGACGAGACCAGCGCCCCGAACGCCTTCAGCACCATGATGAAGGCCATGCGCGCCGAGTTCGGCCAGGACTACCTGATCACCGCGGCCGTCACCGCCGACGGCTCGGACGGCGGCAAGATCGACGCCGCCGACTACGGCGAGGCCTCGAAGTCCATCGACTGGTACAACGTGATGACGTACGACTTCTTCGGCGCCTGGGCGAAGAACGGCCCGACCGCTCCGCACTCGCCGCTCAACGCGTACGACGGCATCCCGCAGCAGGGCTTCAACACCGCCGACGCGATGGCGAAGTTCAAGTCCAAGGGCGTCCCGGCCGACAAGCTCCTGATCGGCATCGGCTTCTACGGCCGCGGCTGGACCGGCGTCACGCAGTCCGCGCCCGGCGGCACCGCCACCGGCCCGGCGGCCGGCACCTACGAGGCGGGCATCGAGGACTACAAGGTCCTCAAGAACAGCTGCCCGGCCACCGGCACCGTCGCCGGCACCGCGTACGCCCACTGCGGCACCAACTGGTGGTCCTACGACACCCCGGCCACCATCAAGTCCAAGATGGACTGGGCGGAGCAGCAGGGCCTCGGTGGCGCCTTCTTCTGGGAGTTCAGCGGAGACACCGCCAACGGCGAGCTGGTGAGCGCCATCGACAGCGGCCTGAAGTAATCCTCAAGGGCCCGGCGTTCGAGAGGGCCTAAGCAACATTGACGCTCCCCCAGACTTCGTCCGGGGGGACCCCCACCCAGCGAGTGAATGTGGCTACGCCACATTCACTCGCTGTCCGGGCGGGGCTGCTTCCAGCCACGCGAGAAATCCGGTCAGCGCGTCTTCGCTCATCGCCAGTTCGAGCCGTGTGCCCCGGTGCAGACAGGCCAGGACCACGGCGTCGGAGAGCAACGCGAGTTCCTCCTCGCCGTCCGGGACCCGGCGGCCGGCCACCTCGATCGCGGAGCGTTCGAGCACGCGGCGCGGGCGGGGGGAGTACGAAAAGACGCGGTACCACTCGACCCGGTCGCCGTTGTAGCGGGCCACCCCGTACGCCCAGCCCTTGCCGCCGGTGTCCCCCTCCTTGGGGGCGTCCCACCGCAGCGAGCAGTCGAAGGTGCCGCCCGAGCGCTGGATCAGCCGGCGCCGCAGACCGAAGACGAAGAGCCCGATCACCACCAGGGCGACCACGA
Organism: Streptomyces coelicoflavus; assembly: GCF_045041415.1. Lineage (NCBI taxonomy): Bacteria > Bacillati > Actinomycetota > Actinomycetes > Kitasatosporales > Streptomycetaceae > Streptomyces > Streptomyces coelicoflavus. The sequence continues at coordinate 2,609,101 of NZ_CP108218.1, forward strand.
TTCCGCACACAGTCAGAGCGAGGGCCATCGACACCGACCTCCTCGTCTCCTAGGTAACGGAACGGAAAAAACACCCGGATCTGCCTCAGCCGCGGCCGGGTCCGGATGACTCCGGTCCCAGCCGCGGCTGAGTGACGTCATGGCACGACGCTATCGCACAGTGCTGTGGATCAGCGTCCCGCCGCAGCGCGCAGGCGGACGTCCGCGCGACGCTCGGCGTGGGCGTCGCCCTCCGTCTTCGCGCGCTCGAGCTCCCGCTCGGCGCGGTGGACGTCGATCTCGTCCGCCAGCTCGGCGGTCTCGGCCAGCAGCGACAGCTTGTTGTCGGCGAACGAGATGAAACCGCCGTGCACCGCGGCGACGACCGTCCCGCCGTCACTCGTACGGATGGTCACCGGGCCCGACTCCAGCACACCGAGCAGCGGCTGGTGACCGGGCATGACGCCGATGTCGCCGGACGTGGTGCGCGCGACGACCAGGGTGGCCTCGCCGGACCAGACCTCTCGGTCGGCCGCGACCAGCGCGACGTGCAGCTCAGCAGCCAAGGTGGCTCCTCGGGTCACCACCCGGCGGGAGAGCCGGGTGTTGGTTACAAGTCTAAAGGGCGTGCCGGAGGGGACGGGACGCGCCCGTCCCCTCCGGATGGTGAACCGTGCGGCTCACCGTGAGCCGAGGCTCAGGAGACGCCCAGCTCCTTGGCGTTGTTCTTCAGGTCCTCGATGCCACCGCACATGAAGAACGCCTGCTCCGGGAAGTGGTCGTACTCGCCGTCGCAGATCGCGTTGAAGGCCGCGATCGACTCCTCCAGCGGGACGTCCGACCCGTCGACGCCGGTGAACTGCTTGGCGACGTGGGTGTTCTGGGACAGGAAGCGCTCCACGCGACGGGCGCGGTGGACGACGAGCTTGTCCTCTTCGCCCAGCTCGTCGATACCGAGGATCGCGATGATGTCCTGGAGGTCCTTGTACTTCTGCAGGATGTTCTTCACGCGCATCGCGGCCTGGTAGTGGTCCGCCGCGATGTACCGCGGGTCGAGGATGCGGGACGTCGAGTCCAGCGGGTCCACGGCCGGGTAGATGCCCTTCTCGGAGATCGGACGGGAGAGCACCGTCGTCGCGTCGAGGTGGGCGAAGGTGGTGGCCGGGGCCGGGTCGGTCAGGTCGTCCGCGGGGACGTAGATCGCCTGCATCGAGGTGATCGAGTGACCACGGGTCGAGGTGATGCGCTCCTGGAGGAGACCCATCTCGTCGGCCAGGTTCGGCTGGTAGCCCACCGCGGAAGGCATGCGGCCGAGCAGGGTCGACACCTCGGAACCCGCCTGGGTGAAGCGGAAGATGTTGTCGATGAAGAACAGCACGTCCTGCTTCTGGACGTCACGGAAGTACTCGGCCATGGTCAGGCCGGCCAGCGCGACGCGCAGACGGGTGCCCGGCGGCTCGTCCATCTGACCGAAGACCAGCGCGGTCTTGTCGATGACGCCCGACTCGCTCATCTCGTCGATGAGGTCGTTGCCCTCACGGGTGCGCTCACCGACACCGGCGAACACGGAGACACCGTCGTGGTTGTTGGCGACGCGGTAGATCATCTCCTGGATGAGCACCGTCTTGCCGACGCCGGCGCCGCCGAACAGACCGATCTTGCCGCCCTTGACGTACGGGGTCAGCAGGTCGATGACCTTGACGCCGGTCTCGAACATCTCGGTCTTCGACTCGAGCTCGTCGAAGTTCGGGGCCTTGCGGTGGATCGGCCAGCGCTCGCCGTCGTACTGCTCGTCGACGTTGAGGACCTCGCCGAGGGTGTTGAACACCTTGCCCTTGGTGAAGTCGCCGACGGGGACGGAGATGGCCGCGCCCGTGTCGGTCACCTGGGCCTGGCGGACCAGGCCGTCGGTGGGCTGCATGGAGATGGTGCGGACCAGGCCGTCACCGAGGTGCTGGGCGACCTCGAGGGTCAGCGTCTTGAGCTCACCCTCCTTGGCCGGGTCGGCCACATCGACGTGCAGCGCGTTGTAGATGTCCGGCATCGCGTCGACGGGGAACTCCACGTCGACGACCGGGCCGATGACCCGGGCGACGCGGCCCGTGGCCGTCGCGGTCTCAACAGTGGTGGTCATTAGTTGTCACTCCCCGCGTTCGCGTCGGCCAGGGCACTGGCGCCACCGACGATCTCGCTGATTTCCTGGGTGATTTCGGCCTGGCGGGCCGCGTTGGCAAGACGGGAGAGCGTGTTGATCAGCTCGCCCGCGTTGTCGGTGGCCGACTTCATCGCGCGCCGGGTGGCGGCGTGCTTGGAGGCAGCCGACTGAAGCAGCGCGTTGTAGATGCGGCTTTCGACGTAGCGCGGCAGCAGGGCGTCGAGGACGTCCTCCGCCGACGGCTCGAAGTCGTACAGCGGAAGGATCTCGTCCTTCGTGCCCGACTCTTCCGCCACCTCGTCGAGGCTCAGCGGCAGCAGCCGGGAGCCGACCGCCGTCTGCGTCATCATCGAGACGAACTCGGTGTAGACGATGTGGAGCTCGTCCACGCCGCCCTCGGCCGTGTCCTTCTCGATGGCCTCGATCAGCGGCGCCGCGACCTTCTTGGCGTCCGCGTACGCCGGCTCGTCGGTGAAGCCCGAGAACGACTCCGCGACCTTGCGCTCGCGGAAGTTGTAGTGGGCCAGACCGCGCCGGCCGACGATGTACGTGTCGACCTGCCGGCCCTCGCGCTCGAGGCGCTCGGTCAGCTGCTCCGCCGCCTTGATGGCGTTGGAGTTGAAGGCGCCGGCCAGACCGCGGTCGCTCGTGCAGAGCAGGACCGCGGCACGGGTCGGGTTCTCCGCCTCCGTGGTGAGCGGGTGCTTCGTGTTCGACCCGTTACCGACCGCCGTGACCGCGCGGGTGAGCTCCCGCGCGTACGGCGTGGAGGCCGCCACCTTGCGCTGCGCCTTGACGACGCGCGAGGCGGCGATCATCTCCATCGCCTTGGTGATCTTCTTGGTCGCGGTGACGGATCGGATGCGACGCTTGTAGACCCGGAGCTGGGCTCCCATGAGTCAGGTCCCTTCCTTACGTCACTTGGCGGCGGACGGGGCGTCCTCGCCGAGCAGCTTGCCGTCCGAGGTCTCGAACTGCTTCTTGAACGCGGCGACGGCGTCGTCGATGGCCTGGATGGTGTCGTTCGACATCTTGGCGCCCTCCTTGATGGAGGTCATCAGGCCCTGCTCCTGGCGGTGCAGGTACTCGAGCAGCTCCTTCTCGAAGCGGCTGATGTCGGCGACCGGCACCTCGTCCATCTTGCCGTTGGTACCGGCCCAGACGGAGACGACCTGGTCCTCGGTGGCCATCGGCTGGTACTGGTTCTGCTTCAGCAGCTCGACCATGCGCTGACCGCGCTCCAGCTGCGCCTTCGACGCGGCGTCCAGGTCGGATCCGAAGGCGGCGAACGCCTCCAGCTCACGGAACTGGGCAAGGTCCACGCGCAGTCGGCCGGAGACCTGGCGCATCGCCTTGTGCTGGGCGGAGCCACCGACGCGGGAGACCGAGATACCGACGTTCAGGGCCGGACGCTGGCCGGCGTTGAACAGGTCGGACTCCAGGAAGCACTGGCCGTCGGTGATGGAGATGACGTTGGTCGGGATGAACGCCGACACGTCGTTGGCCTTGGTCTCGACGATCGGCAGACCGGTCATCGAGCCGGCGCCCTCGGCGTCGGAGAGCTTCGCGCAGCGCTCCAGCAGACGGGAGTGCAGGTAGAAGACGTCACCCGGGTAGGCCTCGCGGCCCGGCGGGCGGCGCAGCAGCAGCGACACGGCGCGGTAGGCGTCGGCCTGCTTCGACAGGTCGTCGAAGATGATCAGGACGTGCTTGCCCTCGTACATCCACTGCTGGCCGATGGCCGAGCCGGTGTACGGCGCCAGGTACTTGTAGCCGGCCGGGTCGGACGCCGGGGCGGCCACGATGGTCGTGTACTCCAGCGCGCCGTTCTCCTCCAGCGCGCCGCGCACGGACGCGATGGTGGAGCCCTTCTGGCCGATGGCGACGTAGATGCAGCGGACCTGCTTGTTCGGGTCGCCGGTGCGCCAGTTGTCGCGCTGGTTGATGATCGTGTCGACGGCCAGGGCGGTCTTGCCGGTCTGGCGGTCGCCGATGATCAGCTGACGCTGACCGCGGCCGATCGGGGTCATGGCGTCGACGGCCTTGTAGCCGGTCTCCATCGGCTCGTGCACCGACTTGCGCTGCATGACCGTGGGGGCCTGCAGCTCCAGGGCGCGGCGACCGCTGGTCTCGATCTCGCCGAGGCCGTCGATCGGGTTGCCGAGGGGGTCGACGACGCGGCCGAGGTAGCCCTCGCCGACGGCCACGGAGAGGACCTCGCCGGTACGCGAGACCGGCTGCCCCTCCTCGATGCCGCTGAACTCACCGAGGACGACGCAACCGATCTCGCGCTCCTCGAGGTTGAGGGCGAGGCCGAGGGTGCCGTCCTCGAACTTCAGCAGTTCGTTGGCCATGGCCGAGGGCAGGCCCTCGACCTTCGCGATGCCGTCGCCGGCAAGGGTGACCGTACCGACCTCCTCGCGCGAGGCCGCGTCCGGCTTGTACGACTGGACGAAGTTCTCCAGTGCGTCCCGGATCTCCTCCGGCCGGATCGTGAGCTCCGCCATCTGAGTTCCCTGCTCTCCTTGTTGGGCCCGAAGTTTCACTTGGGGGGTATTCCACGAGTCGGGACTCCCCCCAATGAGAGGTGAATCCTCTGCACGGCCCAACCAGGGCCGTCGTAAGTACGTACTGCTACTGCTCTGCTACTGCTGTTGTTGCTGTGCTGTTGTCGCGACCGCCGTCGCGGGAGCCGTCAGCTCGCCAGACGGCGGCCGGCGTCCTCCAGGCGGTCCGCGATGGAGCCGTTGATGACCTCGTCACCGACCTGCACCCGGATCCCGCCGAGGACCTCGGGGTCCACGTCGAGGTTGAGGTGCATCGGACGGCCGTAGACCTTCGCGAGGGCCGCGCCGAGGCGCTGCTTCTGCGTGTCGCTCAGCGGCACCGCCGAGGTGACCACGGCGACCATCCGGTCGCGCCGGTCGGCGGCGAGCTTGGACAGGGACTCGAGTCCCGACTCCAGGCTACGTCCCCGCGGCGCGGTGACAAGGCGCGTCACCAGACGCTCGGTGGTCCGCTCCGCCCGGCCGCCGAGCAGGTCGCTCAGCAGCTCGCCCTTGGCCGCGGTGCCGGCCGACCGGCTGGTGAGCGCGGCGCGCAGCTCGGTACTGGAGGAGACGATCCGGCCGAACCGGAACAGCTCGTCCTCCACGTTGTCGAGCCGGCCCCGCTTCTGCGCGGCGGTGAGGTCGGCGGTGTTCGCCAGCTCCTCCAGCGCGTCCACCAGGTCGCGGGACTGCGACCAGCGGGAGCGCACCATGCCGGCGACCACGTCGACGGCGGTGCCGCTGACCTGGTTGCCGAGGAGGCGCTGGGCGAGCTCGGCCTTGGCCTCGCCGGACTGCGCCGGGTCGGTGAGGACCCGACGCAGCGACACCTCGCGGTGGAGCAGCGCGGTGACGGCGGCCAGCTCGTCGGCGAGCGAGCCGGCGTCCACGGACGTGGAGTCCGTCAGCGCGTCGAGACGCTCGCGTGCGGCGGCAAGAGCCTCGCGGCTCGCTCCGTGCATCCCACTCATCGGGTTGCCTCTGCCGTCGTCGCCTTGTCGTCCAGCTCGTCCAGGAAGCGGTCGATCACACGGCTCTGGCGGGCGTGGTCCTCGAGGGACTCCCCGACCAGCTTGCCGGCCAGCTGAGTGGCCAGCTGTCCGACGTCCTGGCGCAGCGCGGACGCGGCGGCCTTGCGGTCGGCCTGGATCTGGGCGTGACCGGCGGCGATGATCTCCTCACGCTGCCGCTGGCCTTCCGCGCGCATCTCGGCGATGAGCGTGGCGCCCTGCTCCTGCGCCTCCTGACGCAGGCGCGCGGCCTCGTGCCGGGCCTCGGCGAGCTGCGCCTTGTACTGCTCGAGGACGCTCTGGGCCTCGGTCTGCGCGGCCTCGGCCTTCTCGATACCGCCCTCGATGGCCTCGCGGCGCTCTTCCAGAACCTTGTTGATGTTCGGGAGGAGCTTCTTGGCGAGGAAGCCGAAGACGATGACGAAGGCGATCAGGCCGATGACGAGCTCCGGCCACGGCGGGATGAGGGGGTTCTCCTTCTCACCCTCAGCCGCCAGGAAAACCAGGGCGGAAGTCACATCAATGCCTTTCGTCGAAAGGGTCGGTCGTCGGTCTTCGTCTTAGTAGACGAAGGGCATGACGAGACCGATGAGGGCGAGCGCCTCACAGAAGGCGAAGCCGAGGATCTGGTTGGCGCGGATCAGGCCGGCCGCCTCGGGCTGGCGGGCGAGGGCCTGGGTGCCGTTACCGAAGATGATGCCGACGCCGACGCCGGGGCCAATGGCGGCCAGGCCGTACCCGACGGAGCTGAGCGAACCATCAACGGCAGCAAGGGTCTGGGACATGCCGGTTCTTCCTTTTCTTTACGGACCGGTGGGGGTTGGCCACCGGACGGCTGGGGGGTGAGGCCGGGCGGGGACTCAGTGGTTCTCGGCGAGCGCGCCCTGGATGTAGGTGCAGGTCAGCAGAACGAACACGTACGCCTGCACGGCCTGGATGAAGAGCTCGAAGGCCGTCATGATGAGCGTCATCACGAACGAGACGCCCGCGTAGGCGAAGCCGATGCCGTTCAGCAGGTACCAGCTGGCGATCGTGAAGAGCAGCAGCAGCGTGTGGCCGGCGAACATGTTGGCGAAGAGCCGGACGGCGTGCGTGAAGGGGCGGACCAGCAGGTTCGAGAAGAACTCGATGGTCATCGACAGCGGCAGGACCGCGCCGAGGGACTTGTCGTAGCCGGTGACGTTCTTGAAGAAGCCGACGAAGCCGTGGCGCTTGAAGGTGAGCGAGACCCACAGGACGTAGACGATCAGGGCCAGGACCATCGGGTAGGCGATGATCGAGGTGACCGGGAACTGGGCGACCGGGATGATCGACCAGAGGTTCATCATCCAGACGAAGAAGAAGAGCGTCACGACGAGCGGGACGTACTTCTCGCCTTCCTTCTTGCCGATCGTCTCGTAGACCACGCCGCGGCGGATGAAGTCGTAGCCGGACTCGGCGACCATCTGGAGCTTGCCCGGGACGACCTTCGGCTTGTTGAAGGCGGCCCAGAAGAAGCCCACGATGATGAACGAGCCGAGCAGAGCCAGCAGCATCGGCTTGTTGAAGTACAGGCCGTTGCCGTCTGCGTTGCCCCAGAGCGGCTCGAAGAGGAACGAGTGCAGGCCGGGAGCCGGGAAGCCACACCCGTCGAAAATGTGGCAGTCGGTCTCGAAGGCGAGCACCTGCGTCGGGTCAGCACTCACCGCGGGCTCCTTCATCGTGGCGCATGGGTACGGCAACCTCGTTGTGTCGGCGCGGCGCGGGGCCGCAGTTCGGCACGGGACTGGTGTTACGGATGTGGGGGCGGCTGTGGGGCATCTTGCCTCGCGCTCGTGCAGGCGTCAGCTCGGATGCCCGCGCCCGCGATGCCGCAGTTGGCACCGGACGATAGCAGGACTTCACATGCCTCTTTATCCCGGCCCTACCCCTCACGACGAGTGGCCCGTCTTCTCGGGCTTCTCGCTCGACGACTCGGGTTCGACGTAGAGAATCTTGGCCTTCATGTGCGCCCGCGTCTGCGCGGCGATCCACGCGAGCGTGACGGCGACCAAAGTGATCGCGAAGGACCGGGGGTTGAACAGCGTCGTGTTCTTGAACGCGGCGAGGAAGACGAACAGCAGCAGGATCTGTGCCGCGTAGAGCATCAGGCCCATCGCCTGGAAAAGGTGCGGAAGCGACTTGGCGGTGCGCTGCAGGACGTAGAGCCCGATTCCCATGAAGAGCATCGCCACCACGGTCGCGACGACGGCTCCGACCGCGCCCTTGCCGCCGGCCACCACGGCGCTGACGACGGCGGCTACAGCGCCGACGGCAGCCGTGGGCACGGCAGCCTGAAGCAGGATCCGGACGTCATTGGACGGCATGGCGGCAACTCCGCTTTCAACACACAGGGGGCAGGTGTCGTCATGGACGAGCGTAGCCCCGAGCCGGACGAGGTCCTCACTTACAAGAGACCGTCGCACTACGGTCCTTGGGCTCTACCCGGGGGATACTCGTGAACCGTATCACAAACTATTTGATGAGGTCTTTACCTCTGGGTGTGCTTGCTGTCACACGTGAGAGTGACGGTGCGCGTTTGTGCAATTACCGCGCCAACTTGTCTGGTAATGCGGCATTTTGCCGTTGTCACCTGGTCCGCGTACGGGATCCGACGGCGGTCGCCCCGTTGACGCCCGAGACGCCCACGCCGACCGGAACCCGCTCCTCGTCCTCGTCCGCGGGGGCCACGGTCTCGTCCTCGCTCGCCAGGACGGCCGCCCTGCGGCGCCGGTAGCGCGGCGGGACGAAGCCCTCCGCCCAGCGGGGCGCGCGCGGGGTGAAGCGCGGCAGCAGGAGCAGGACCAGGCCGATCGCACTGAGGAAGACGACGCTCAGCACGATCCACATCGACGCCGCGTTCACGGAGTAGGCGAGCGCGCCGAAGGCGATCAATGCCGAGAAGAAGTACATGATCAGCACCGCGCGGCTGTGCGAGTGGCCGATTTCCAGCAGCCGGTGGTGCAGGTGCCCCCGGTCCGCGGCGAACGGCGACTGGCCCTTCCAGGTGCGCCGGACGATCGCCAGGATCAGGTCGGCGGCCGGGATGGCGATGATGGTCAGCGGCATCACCAGCGGGATGTAGACCGGCACCATCTGGTGCACCGAGGCGCGCTCGGACCCGGAGAACAGGTTCATCAGGTCGGGGTCGACCTGCCCCGTGACCGAGATCGCGCCGGCCGCCAGCACCAGGCCGATGAGCATCGAGCCGGAGTCGCCCATGAAGATCCGGGCGGGGTGCATGTTGTGCGGCAGGAAGCCGAGGCACATGCCCATGAGGATGGCCGCGAAGAGCGACGCGGGTGCCGCCGCCTCGATGCCGTACGAGTACCAGATCCGGTAGGCGTACATGAAGAACGCCGCCGCCGCGATGCACACCATCCCCGCCGCGAGGCCGTCCAGGCCGTCCACGAAGTTGACCGCGTTGATGGTGATGACGACGAGGGCCACCGTCAGCAGGGTGCCCTGCCACTGGGTGAGCGCCACCGTGCCGACGCCCGGCAGCGGGATCCACAGGATGGTCAGGCCCTGGACCACCATCACACCGGCGGCGATCATCTGGCCGCCGAGCTTGATCAGGGCGTCGATCTCGAACTTGTCGTCCAGGACGCCGATCAGCCAGATCAGGGCGGCCCCGGAGAGCAGGGCGCGCGGCTCGTTGGACTTCTCGAAGACCTCGCTGAGGTTGGTGAGGTGGTCGGCGACCAGGAGGCCGGCGCACAGCCCGAAGAACATCGCGATCCCGCCGAGCCGCGGAGTGGGTTCCCGGTGCACGTCACGTGCCCGGATCTCCGGCATCGCCCCCGCCACGATCGCGAACTTCCGTACCGGCCCTGTCAGCAGATACGTCACCGCGGCCGTGATGCAGAGCGTCAGCAGGTATTCACGCACGGGCTTCCCCACAGGTCTCGCTGGCCATCCTCAACCCCACACCCTAGCGATGCGCATGGCAATGCGACGCATACGGTTGAGGACTTCCGGGTATCGACGATGGTTGCACGTGTGGCTGTGCACGCTCGTACGCCTACCCGCCCTCAGTCCGGGTACGGGGGGAATTCCGCGGTCAGGTCCCGTACGTCCGCCCGTGCCGCGGCCGGGTCCGTCGTCCCGCGCAGGACTCCGGCGAGCAGCGTTGCCACGGCCCGCATCTCCCGCTCCCCCATGCCCTGCGTGGTCAGCGCCGCCGTGCCCAGGCGCAGGCCGCGGGCGTCGCCGTGCGGGAGTGCGCAGCAGTCCAGGACGATCCCGGCCGCCGCGAGCAGCCCCCGTGCGGCCTTCCCGTCGACGCCGAGCGGGGCGGGGTCGGCGGTGAGCAGGTGGGTGTCCGTGCCGCCGGTCGTGACGACCAGGCCCTCGGCGGCCAGGTGGGCGGCGAGCGCCCGGGCGTTGGCGACCGCCTGGTGGGCGTAGGCGGCGTACGCGGGGGTGGCGGCTTCGCCGAAGGCGACGGCCTTGGCGGCGATGGTGTGCATCTGGGCGCCGCCCTGCGTGAACGGGAAGACGGCCCGGTCGACCCGCTCCGCCAGTTCGCTTCCGCACAGGATCATGCCGCCGCGCGGACCGCGCAGCACCTTGTGCGTGGTGGCGCACACGATGTCGGCGTACGGCACCGGGCTGGGCGCCGCTCCCCCGGCGACCAGTCCGATCGGGTGCGCGGCGTCCGCGATGAGGTAGGCGCCCACCTCGTCGGCGATGTCGCGGAAGGCGGCGTGGTCGATGTGGCGGGGGTAGGCGATGGAGCCGCAGACGATCGCCTTGGGGCGGCGGGCACGGGCCAGGGTGCGCACCTGGTCGTAGTCGATCAGCCCGGTCTCCGCGTCCACGCCGTAGCCGACGAAGTCGAACCAGCGGCCGGAGAAGTTGGCGGGCGAGCCGTGGGTGAGGTGGCCGCCGTGGGGCAGGCCGAGGGCGAGGACGGTGTCGCCGGGGCGCAGCAGGGCGGCGTAGGCGGCCAGTACGGCGGAGGAGCCGGAGTGGGGCTGCACGTTGGCGTGCTCGGCGCCGAAGAGGCCCTGGGCGCGCTCGACGGCCAGCCGCTCGGCGACGTCGACGATCTCGCAGCCGCCGTGGTGGCGGGCGCCCGGGTAGCCCTCGGCGTACTTGTTGGCCAGGGGGGAGCCGAGGGCGGCCAGTACGGCGGGGGACGTGAAGTTCTCGGCGGCGATCAGCTGGAGGGTCGTCGCCTGCCGGCGGCCTTCGGCGAACAGGATCTCGGCCAGCTCGGGATCCTGGCGCGCCAGGGCTCCGAGCGGGCCGGCCTCGGCCTCGAGGACGTCGTGGGTGACCGACATGGTGCGCTCCGGGCGTGCGTCGACGGTGACGTACGACCAATGTAGGCCCGGCACGGCGAAGCCGCCCGGCGTGCGCACGACGGGCCCTACGCCCGCGCGGGGACCCCCGTCAGCGCGGTCACGACCGGGTCCAGTGCCTGGTGTATCTCGTCGCCGATCGACCGGAAGAACGTCAGCGGGGCGCCGTACGGGTCGTACACCTCGTCCGCCTCGGCCGTGGGCGCCAGGAGCCACCCGCGTAGAGCGGCGGCGGCGCGGACCAGGGCGCGTGCGCGGGTGACCACGCCGTCCTCCAGGGGAGGGAGCGTGGCCGGGTCGATGGCGTTCACCAGGCGGGTGAACTCCTTGAGGGTGAAGGTGCGCAGGCCCGCGGAGTGGCCCATGGAGATGACCTGGGCCCGGTGGTCGCGGGTGGCGGTGAGGACCAGGTCGGCGCGGATCACGTGCTCGTCGAGCAGCTCGCGGCCGGTGAACCCGGCCGGGTCGGCGCCGAAGTCCGTGAGGACCGTCTCGGCGTTCGCTTCCATGGGGGCGCCCTCGTGGCCCCAGGTCCCGGCGCTCTCCACGATCAGGCCGCCGCCCAGCACACCGAGCCGCTCCTGCACCGCGTGCCGGGTCAGCCGCTCGGTGATGGGCGAGCGGCAGACGTTTCCGGTGCTGACGTGGAGGATGCGGAAGCTGTCGCGCGGAAGTCCGACGAACGTGGTCGTGATCTCCGCGGCGCGTTCCCCGTTGCCTATGCCACGCCCCGTCTCAGGGGCCGTCAATTCGCCACCTCGAGGTCGGGTACCACCTTGCGCAGTTCCTCCGCGGACAGCGCGCCCGCGCGCAGCAGCACGGGCACCTCGCGGGTGACGTCGACGATGGACGACGGGACGTTGCCGGGGGTGGGGCCGCCGTCGAGGTAGACGGAGACGGAGTCGCCGAGCATCTGCTGGGCGGCGTCGCAGTCCTCGGGGGCCGGGTGGCCGGTCAGGTTGGCGGAGGAGACGGCCATGGGACCGACCTCGGTGAGCAGCTCGATGGCCACGGGGTGCAGCGGCATCCGGACGGCGACCGTGCCGCGGGTCTCGCCGAGGTCCCACTGGAGGGACGGCTGGTGCTTGGCGACCAGGGTCAGCGCGCCGGGCCAGAAGGCGTCGACGAGTTCCCAGGCCATCTCGGAGAAGTCGGTGACGAGGCCGTGCAGGGTGTTGGGCGAGCCGATGAGGACCGGGGAGGGCATGCTGCGGCCGCGTCCCTTGGCCTCCAGCAGGTCGCCGACGGCCTCCGCGGTGAACGCGTCGGCGCCGATGCCGTACACGGTGTCCGTCGGCAGCACCACGAGCTCGCCACGGCGGACGGCGGACGCGGCCTCGCGCAGACCGGTCACTCGGTCGGTCGCGTCGTTGGTGTCGTAACGCCGTGCCATTTAGCTGGCCTCCTCGTACACGTACTGCGGGGTGGGGGTCGTCGGGATGTTCACGGCAGTGCCTTGCGGGCGGTCGCGAACCTGGGCCGGTTGTTGAGGTCGGGATGGTCGGCCGCGTCGGCCCAGCCCCGCTCCTCGGTGAAGATCCAGGGCACCTGGCCGCCCTGGGTGTCGGCGTGCTCGACGACGACCACGCCGCCGGGGCGCAGCAGGCGGTGCGCGGTGCGTTCCAGGCCGCGGATCAGGTCGAGGCCGTCCTCGCCGGAGAACAGGGCCAGCTCGGGATCGTGGTCGCGGGCCTCGGGGGCGACGTACTCCCACTCGGTGAGCGGGATGTACGGCGGGTTGGAGACCACCAGGTCGACCTGGCCGTCGAGGTCCGGGAAGGCCGTCAGGGCGTCTCCCTGGCGGAGGTCGACCCTGGACCCCTCCATGTTCTTCCGCGTCCACTTCAGGGCGTCCTCGGACAGCTCCACGGCGTGCACGCGCGAGCGCGGCACCTCCTGGGCGAGGGCGAGCGCGATGGCGCCCGAGCCGGTGCACAGGTCGACGATGCAGGGCTCGACGACGTCCATCGCCCGCACCGCGTCTATGGCCCAGCCGACGACCGACTCGGTCTCGGGGCGGGGCACGAAGACGCCGGGGCCGACCTGGAGCTCCAGGTAGCGGAAGTAGGCGCGGCCGGTGATGTGCTGGAGCGGCTCGCGCGCCTCCCGGCGGGCGACGACCTCCCAGTACCGGGCGTCGAAGTCCGCGTCCGGCACGGTGTGCAACTCGCCCCGCTTGACGCCGTGCAGGTGCGCGGCGAGCTCTTCCGCGTCGGTGCGCGGCGAGGGCACGCCGGCGTCGGCCAGCCGCTGGGTGGCCTGGGCCACCTCCGTGAGCAGCACACTGCGGGGGTTCGGGGGTCGCCCCCCGTGATGTAGCGGCACGCTGGTCCTCCGGGCTGTCGTACGGGGCTTACGCGGCGGCGAGCTTGGCCGCCGAGTCCGCGTCGACGCAGGCCTGGATCACCGAGTCGAGGTCGCCGTCCAGGACCTGGTCCAGGTTGTACGCCTTGAAGCCGACACGGTGGTCCGAGATGCGGTTCTCCGGGAAGTTGTACGTGCGGATCTTCTCGGAGCGGTCGACGGTGCGGACCTGGCTGCGCCGGGCGTCCGCGGCCTCCTTCTCCGCCTCCTCCTGCGCCGCCGCGAGCAGCCTGGAGCGCAGGATACGCATGGCCTGCTCCTTGTTCTGCAGCTGGCTCTTCTCGTTCTGGCAGGAGGCGACGACTCCGGTCGGGATGTGCGTGATGCGCACCGCGGAGTCGGTGGTGTTGACGGACTGGCCGCCGGGCCCGGAGGACCGGTAGACGTCGATGCGGAGGTCGTTCGGGTTGATCTCGACGTCGATCTCCTCGGCCTCGGGGGTCACGAGGACGCCCGCCGCGGAGGTGTGGATCCGGCCCTGGGACTCGGTCGCGGGGACGCGCTGCACGCGGTGCACGCCGCCCTCGTACTTGAGCCGCGCCCAGACGCCCTGGCCGGGCTCGGTGGCGCCCTGGCCGCCCTTGGTCTTCACGGCGACCTGGACGTCCTTGTAGCCGCCCAGCTCGGACTCGGTGGAGTCGATGATCTCGGTCTTCCAGCCGATCCTCTCGGCGTAGCGCAGGTACATGCGCAGCAGGTCCCCGGCGAAGAGCGCCGACTCGTCGCCGCCGGCGCCGGCCTTGATCTCGAGGATGACGTCCTTGTCGTCACTGGGGTCGCGCGGGACGAGGAGCAGCCGGAGCTTCTCGGTGAGCTCGTCGCGCTGCTTGTCCAGCTCCTTGACCTCGGCGGCGAAGTCGGGGTCGTCGGCCGCGAACTCGCGGGCGGTCTCCATGTCGTCGCCGGTCTGCTTCCAGGAGCGGAACGTGGCGACGATCGGGGTCAGCTCGGCGTACCGCTTGTTCAGCTTGCGCGCGTTCGCCTGGTCGGAGTGGACCGACGGGTCGGCGAGCTTCTTCTCCAGGTCGGCGTGCTCGGCGACGAGTTCCTCGACGGCCTCGAACATCTTGGGCTCCTGCTACTGCGTGGGAAAGGGAAGGCGGGCGACCAAAAACGCCGGTCCCGGCGCTCCCCGGGGAGGGGATGCGGCCGTGGACCGGCGGTTGGAGGCTCGCTACTTCTTGGAGCCGGCGGAAGCCTTGCCGAAGCGGGCCTCGAAGCGGGCCACGCGGCCACCGGTGTCGAGGATCTTCTGCTTGCCCGTGTAGAACGGGTGGCACTCGGAGCAGACCTCGGCCCGGACGGTGCCGGACTGAATGGTGCTGCGGGTGGTGAACGACGCGCCACAGGTGCAGCTGACCTGCGTCTCGACGTACTCGGGGTGGATGTCGCGCTTCAAGGTGTCTCCTACTGTTCCGGGAGGGCGCCGGGTCGCAGCCGCGGGATGCGGGAGCGTGAACCGGAGCCGACGTACCAGTCTGCCAGGACTGGGGCCATCCCCCAAAACCGGGGGCGGCGGTGAACTATTCCCCGGCGTTCACGACGCCCTTGGCCTCGCCCGTGGCCGTGCCCCTGGTGGCCGACTCCGGGATCGGGCGGTCGTTCTTGAGGGCCGTCCAGACCTGCTGGGCCTTGTCCTTCTCGACCAGGACCCGGTTGGCGTCGGCGGGGTCGTAGACCACCGGCATGGTGACCATGTGCATCTTGTCCGGGCCGATGCCCTTGAGGCCGCTCGCGAAGGACATCAGGGAGTTCACCGAGCCCAGGTCGGAGTCGGTGGTGACGGTCTTGGTGGCGGTGTCGGCGATGTCGTACAGCTTCTTGGGGTTGCCGAGCAGGCCGATGTCCTTGACCTGGTGGACCAGGGCCTTGACGAAGGCCTGCTGGAGCTGGATGCGGCCGAGGTCGGAGCCGTCGCCGACGCCGTGCCGGGTGCGGACCAGTCCGAGGGCCTGCTCGCCGTCGAGCCGGTGGGTGCCGGCCGTGAGGTCGAGGTGGCTGTCGGGGTCCTTGATGTCCTCGGTGGTGGTGACCTGGACGCCGCC
This sequence comes from Streptomyces coelicoflavus, assembly GCF_045041415.1. Taxonomy (NCBI): domain Bacteria; kingdom Bacillati; phylum Actinomycetota; class Actinomycetes; order Kitasatosporales; family Streptomycetaceae; genus Streptomyces; species Streptomyces coelicoflavus. The sequence continues at coordinate 2,624,530 of NZ_CP108218.1, forward strand.
GAGGTCGTCGATGAGGTTCTGGAAGCCGCTGAAGTCGACCTCCAGGTAGTGGTCCATGCGCAGGCCGCTGACCGACTCGACGGTCTTCACGGCGCAGGCGGCGCCGCCGGTGGAGTAGGCGGAGTTGAACATCACGCCCTCGGCGGCGGGGTGCTCGTCGCCGTCGGTGCCGGTGCAGTCGGGGCGGTCGATGAGGGTGTCGCGCGGGATGGAGACCACGCTGGCCTTCTTGTGGCCCTTGTAGACGTGCACGATCATCGCCGTGTCCGAGCGGGCGGTGCCGTCGTCGGTGCCGCCGCCGAGCTTCTTGTTGCCGCCGGAACGGGTGTCGGAGCCGAGGACCAGGATGTTCTCGGAGCCGTTGTCGGCCTTCTCGGGCCGGTCGGCGCCGAGTGCCGCGTCGATGTCGACGCTCGTGAGGTTGCCGTTGAGCTTGAAGTACAGGACTCCCGCTCCGGTGCCGCCCAGGACGACGATGCCGGCCGCGCTCCAGGCCGCGACGAGCAGGGCCTTGCGCCGGCCCGTTCTGGGCCTGCGGCGGCGCCCCTTGCCCCGGTGGCCGGGTCCGGTGGGGCGGGACTGGCCGGGGCCGGGTATCGCGGGATCCGGCGTGCTCTCGGCGGACATGGGCTCCTCGGTGTTCGTCCGGTCGGTTACCCCCTGCGCTCAGGGTCGGGGCGGTCGGTCCGGCGGCGGGTTCGGCGCCGGTCCTCACCATGGTCCCTCCGTAGCTCAGACGGCGGAACTCGGGACAGGGTTGCACAACGGACTGTGGCGAACCGGTGCAAAAACGGTGACGGAGCGTGTTCGCCGGCCCGGGGGCCGCCGCGCTGACCTGGGCATCCGCGGGCGCCGGTCCGTGCTCGCCGGGACGGACCCGGGGCCGGCGCGTGTGGCGAAGGTCGCAGCCGCGTTCGCGGCGCACCTCGCGGCGGGCCCGGGGCACGGCGAGACGGCCCGGTGCAGCGCGAAGGGGCCGCCCCCGGGGTGGGGACGGCCCCGCGGGGCTCGCCGGCTCAGCCGAAGAGGTTGAACGCGTTCCAGCCGCCCCCGACCCGCACGCGGGTCTTGAACGTCGCCGTGCCGGACTTGCCGGTGCCCTTGTAGAGCCACATCACACCGGAGCCGTCGCGGGCCAGCAGGTCGGGCCTGCCGTCACCGGTGACGTCACCCGCGGTGGCGAAGGCGCTGTAGACGGACCAGCCGCCGCCGACCCTGACCGGGCTGCCGAGCGCCGGCGCGGCCTTCCCGGTGCCCGGGTACAGCCACAGGACGCCCGAGCCGTCCCGCGCCAGCAGGTCGGGCCTGCCGTCGCGGTTGTAGTCGCCCTTGCCGGTGATCGTGTACTTGGCCCAGCCGCCGCCGATCCGGACCCGGCTGCCGAAGGTGCCGTCGCCCTTGCCGGGGTAGAGCCACAGGACGCCGTACTTGTCCTTGGCGACCAGGTCGGGCAGGGCGTCGCCGGAGAGGTCGCCCGGGACGCGGAGGTCCTTCATCACGTTCCAGCCGCCGCCGACGCGGATCGAGTCGTAGGCGTCGACGCCGTTGAAGGCGAGTGTGTACAGCACGCCGTCCGAGGCGCGGTACACGTAGTCCTGGTAGAAGTCGCGGTCCAGGTCGCCCTGGCGCACCAGGTTCACCCCGCCCCAGTCGCCGAGCGAGAGGCGGTTGTCCAGGTACGGCCACCTGTCGCCGAGGGAGTAGTACTCGTACGCGTCACCGCCGGGCGTGCGGGCGAAGAGGTCCGCCAGCCCGTCGAAGTCCAGGTCGGTGTCGTCGACGCGGGAGTTGACCTCGCCGACGTAGGAGCTGACCTTGGCGTAGACGCCGTAGGCACCCGAGGCGACGCAGTCCTCGACGCCCCAGGAGACCACGCCGGCGATCCGGCCGTTGACCACGAGCGGGCCGCCGGAGTCGCCGTTGCACGGGGAGACCGTACCGGCGTCCTGGCCGGAGGCCGGGGTACCGGCGCAGGCCATCTGACCGGGCACGAAGTCGGAGCCCCAGTACGAGGTGCAGGAGGCGTCCGAGCGCATCGGCACGGTCGCCTTCTTCAGCGTCGGCGAGATGTCCTGGCTGGTGGAGCTGGTGCGCCCCCAGCCGTACACGGTCGCCGGGGTCCCGTTGGCGTAGGAGGCGGTGTCGCCGCTCGTCGTCGGCCGCAGCGTCTTGTACGGCAGTGCCTCGCCCAGCGTGAGCACCGCCAGGTCGCCGCCCGAGATGGTGCTCGGCCGGTACGTGGGGTTGACCCACTGGCGCCACACGCCGGCCACCCGGCCGCCGTGCAGGTCGCTGCCGTCGGGCAGTTGGGCGGTGCCGGCGAGGACGGCCCCGTTCTCCGCCCAGTCCAGGCCGTACACGCAGTGCGCGGCGGTGAGGACCTTCGCCGGGGCCACCAGGGTGCCGCCGCAGAAGTAGCCCTCGTCGTCGGCGGTGTCGCTGGTGCCCTTGTCGTCGTAGTAGTGCAGCTGCACCATCCACGGCGCCTCGGAGATCGACGCGTTCGTGCCGCCGATGATCTTCGGGTCGATCCTGCCGGACGGGGCCTCGGCACTCGGACCGGCATCCGGCTCCGCGCCGGGGGCGGCCGGGGTGTCGCTCTTGAGGACGGCCCCGGATTCCTGGACGCGGTGCGCCAGCTCGGCGGGGGACGCGGTGGCGGGCCGTTCGGTGACGGCCGGCCGGGGCGGGACGGGGGCCCCGCCGGAGGCCTGGGCGGGGACGGCCGCGAGGACCGCGCCCGACAGGGCGAGTGCGGCACCGGCCGCGGGAAGAGCCAGCCGGGCTCTTCGAGGAGTAGACGTCACTCAGATCTCCTGTCGCTGTAGACGCAGGCAGGAGAGAACCGCCCCCGGGCGCGGGCCGGTGAAGGCAGCACTGATCACCCTGTGGGTGCATCCGAAAATACGTTCCCCCCCCCACTGCAAGTGCGCTGATCCTACAAGCCCGGCAAGCCGGAAGTCCCGCCCCGTCACCCGAGTGACGAAGCGGGACTTCCGTGGTGCGGACCCGTCGGCGGTGGCTCAGTCGCCGTTGCCGGGCGTCGGCGTCGTCTTCTGGATCTGCATCAGGAACTCGACGTTCGACTTGGTCTGCTTCATCTTGTCGAGGAGCAGCTCGATCGCCTGCTGCTGGTCGAGGGCGTGCAGCACCCGGCGCAGCTTCCAGGTGACGGCGAGCTCCTCGCTGCCGAGCAGGATCTCCTCCTTGCGGGTGCCGGACGCGTCGACGTCCACCGCGGGGAAGATGCGCTTGTCGGCGAGCTTCCGGTCGAGCTTGAGCTCGGCGTTGCCGGTGCCCTTGAACTCCTCGAAGATGACCTCGTCCATGCGGGACCCGGTGTCCACCAGGGCGGTGGCGAGGATGGTCAGCGAGCCGCCGTCCTCGATGTTGCGGGCCGCACCGAAGAAGCGCTTCGGCGGGTAGAGGGCGGTCGAGTCGACACCACCGGACAGGATGCGGCCGGAGGCCGGGGCGGCGAGGTTGTACGCACGGCCCAGACGCGTGATCGAGTCGAGCAGCACGACGACGTCGTGACCCAGCTCCACCAGGCGCTTGGCGCGCTCGATGGCCAGCTCCGCGACCGTGGTGTGGTCCTCGGCCGGGCGGTCGAAGGTCGAGGAGATGACCTCGCCCTTCACCGACCGCTGCATGTCGGTGACCTCTTCCGGACGCTCGTCGACCAGGACGACCATCAGGTGGCACTCGGGGTTGTTGTGCGTGATCGCGTTGGCGATCGCCTGCATGATCATGGTCTTGCCGGTCTTCGGCGGGGCCACGATCAGACCGCGCTGGCCCTTACCGATCGGCGCGACGAGGTCGATGATGCGGGTGGTGAGGACGCCGGGGTCCGTCTCCAGGCGGAGGCGGTCCTGCGGGTACAGCGGCGTCAGCTTGTTGAACTCCGGGCGCCCGCGCCCGGATTCGGGCGCCATGCCGTTCTGCGAGTCCAGGCGGACCAGCGCGTTGAACTTCTCGCGGCGCTCGCCGTCCTTGGGCTGGCGCACGGCACCGGTGATGTGGTCGCCCTTGCGCAGGCCGTTCTTGCGGACCTGGGCGAGGGAGACGTACACGTCGTTGGGGCCGGGCAGGTAGCCGGAGGTCCGGATGAACGCGTAGTTGTCGAGGATGTCGAGGATGCCGGCGACCGGGATGAGGACGTCGTCCTCGTTGATCTGCGGCTCCTGGATCTCGTCGCGCCCGCGACGGCCCCGGCGGTCCCGGTAGCGGCCCCGGCGGCCGCGGCGGCCGCCGCCGTCGTCGTCGTAGCCGTCGTCGTGCTGCTGACGGTCCTGACGTCCGCCGCCCTGCTGCTGGCGGTCCTGGCGACCGCCGCCCTGGCTCTGGTCGTCGCCCTTGTTGCGCCGGTCCCGGCCGCCGCGGTCACCGCGGTCGTTCCGGTCGCCGCGGTCGTTCCGGTCGCCCCGGTCACGGCGGTCGCGACGGCGGCCCTCGCCGCCCTCGCCGTCGGAACGCGCGTCGCCCTGGCCCTGCTGCTGCCCCTGGCCCTGCTGCTGGGCCGACGCGTCGGCCTTCGTCTCACCGCGGGTCTCGACGGCGACCGTCTCGGTGCCGGACGGGCTGCCCGCGTCGGCGGTGGCCCGGCGACGACGACGCTCGGAGGGGGCGTCGGCGGCGGGGGCGGCCTGCTCGGCCGAGGCGTTGACCTTGGGGGACGGCTGACCGGGAATGTCGATCTGCTGCTGGTCGGCGGCCGCCGTGTCCGCCTTCTTGTCGGCCTTGTCGGCCTTTCCGGCCTTCTCCGCGCTCCCCGCCTTCTCGGCGGGTGCCTCGTCGCCCGTACGGGCCCGGGAGGTGCTGCGGCGCTTCGGCTTGGTCTCGCCGGCGGCGTCCGCGGCGGCGGGCGCGGCCTTGGCGGGGGCGCCCCCCGCGGCCTGCGCCTCCTTGATGACCTCGATCAGCTGGCTCTTGCGCATACGCGCGGTGCCCCTGATGCCGAGGCCGGATGCGACCTGTTGCAGCTCGGCCAGCACCATGCCCTCGAGGCCGGTACCGCGGCGCCGCCGGGAGCCGGCACCGGTGGCAGGCGCGGAGGCGTCCGTGGCGGGCGCGGCAGCGGTCTCCTCGACACGTGCGCCCATCAGATCGGTGGTGTCGCTCACGAAGGGTCCTTCCCTGGAGCGGACGTCGGCCTGTCTGGCTCGGCGACCGGTTGTGCTGTCCGGCTTCGGTCCTTGCTGTGCGAACCGTGCCGGGGCGGTGGTCCGCCTGAACGGCGGAAGAGATATCTGGTGATGGCGCTTCCCCTAGCCGTGGCACCCGGTGTCTGTGTCATGCGGCGTGGTCGCACCGGTTCCGAAACTCCCCCAGAGGGGGTGACCCCACCGGCGGGCCGCTCAATGCCCGTGTCGGCCGTACTGATCACGTACGACATCCACTGCACGATGCGGCTTGGGGGGCTCCCGGAAGAATGTCTGTCCCTGACGGGGACACGAGGCACCTCGCCATGGTGGGGTCGGGTGCAGACTTGAGGTTAACACTACCGGATCCAACAAACATTCCCCCTCTCACAATCCGGCAACCGCTTGCGCGTCTAAATGTCGCCGGATGTCGCCAGCGGCAGGACGCCGGCGCCCTGCCCGTCCAGGCTGAGCCGGTTGGCCGCCCAGTCCGTTCCGGCCAGCGCCTCGACCTTGTCGGCCGTGTCGGCGTCGGCCAGGGCCATCACCGTGGGTCCCGCGCCCGAGATCACCGCGGGGATGCCGTCGCCGCGCAGCCGTTCCACCAGTGCCGCGCTCTCCGGCATGGCCGGTGCGCGGTACTCCTGGTGCAGACGGTCCTCGGTGGCCGGCAGCAGCAGCTCGGGGCGCCTGGTGAGGGCCTCGACGAGCAGTGCGGCGCGGCCCGCGTTGGCGGCGGCGTCGACGTGCGGGACGTTGCGCGGGAGCAGTCCGCGCGCCGTCTGGGTCAGTACCGGCTTTCCGGGTACGAAAACCACCGGAACGATGGATTCGCAGGGCTCCATCCTGATCGCCCGGGCGGCGCCGGACTCCATCCAGGACAGGGTGAAACCGCCCAGCAGACAGGCCGCCACGTTGTCCGGGTGCCCCTCGATCTCGGTGGCGAGGTCGAGCAGCGCGGCGTCGTCGAGGCGGGCCTCGCCGCCTATCGTCACGGCGCGCGCGGCGACGAGGCCGGCGCAGATGGCGGCGGAGGAGGAGCCGAGGCCGCGGCCGTGCGGGATGCGGTTGGCGCAGACGATCTCCAGGCCCCGCGGCTGTCCGCCGAGCAGGTCGAAGGCGGTGCGCAGGGAGCGGACGAGGAGGTGCTTCTCGTCGCGCGGGAGGGTCTCGCTGCCCTCACCCGCGATGTCGATGTGCAGCCCGGAGTCGGCCACCCGGACGACCACGTCGTCGTACAGACCCAGCGCGAGGCCCAGGGCGTCGAAGCCCGGACCGAGGTTGGCGCTGGTGGCGGGGACGCGCACCCTGACGGCGGCGGCGCGGAACGCTGGACCGGCCATCGCTAGATGACTCTCCTTGAGCTGCGGGACTGTCGAATGACATTCGATGACGACGACGATGACGTACGGAACCCTGGGCACGACCGCGGAAACGGCGCGGTACCGCGGCATATGCGGCAGGCGGGTTAGGTACAGCCTATCGAAGGAAGGTTCTGTGGCGACATAGGGCGCACAGGAGGCGCACGATGCGTGTCGTAAGCCCCCTGTGCACCCCCTGTAAGGGACGTTCCCGGCCGGGCGTCGCCTACGCCCTCCTGCGCCGGGCGCCTTTCACCGGCGAGGCGCTCAGACCAGCCCGAGCCGCTCGGCCGCCGTCGCCGCGTCGACCGGGACGGTGACCGGCTGCGGGGCACCCGCGACGGCCCAGTCCGGGTCCTTGAGCCCGTTGCCGGTGACGGTGCACACGATGCGCTGCCCCGGGTCGACCCTGCCCTGCTCGGCGGCCTTCAGCAGTCCGGCCACCGACGCGGCGGAGGCGGGCTCCACGAAGACGCCCTCCTGGGAGGCCAACAGCCGGTAGGCGCGCAGGATCTCACGGTCCGTCACCTCGTCGATGGCGCCGCCCGACTCGTCCCGCGCGGCGAGCGCGAAGTCCCACGAGGCGGGGTTGCCGATCCGGATGGCGGTGGCGATGGTCGACGGGTCCTTGACGACCTCGCCGCGCACGATCGGGGCGCTGCCGGAGGCCTGGAACCCCCACATGCGGGGCTTGCGGGTGCTGACCCCGTCGGCGGCGTACTCCTGGTACCCCTTCCAGTACGCGGTGATGTTGCCCGCGTTGCCCACCGGGAGGACGTGTACGTCGGGCGCGTCGCCGAGCATGTCCACGATCTCGAAGGCGGCCGTCTTCTGCCCCTCGATACGCACCGGGTTGACCGAATTGACCAGGGCCACCGGGTAGTTGTCGCTGAGCGCGCGGGCCAGCGTGAGACAGTCGTCGAAGTTGCCGTCGACCTGGAGGATCTTCGCGCCGTGCACGAGGGCCTGGCCCATCTTGCCCAGCGCGATCTTGCCCTGCGGCACGAGCACGGCGGAGACCATGCCCGCGCGCACACCGTAGGCGGCGGCGGAGGCCGAGGTGTTCCCGGTGGACGCGCAGATGACGGCCTGCGCACCCTCCTCCTTCGCCTTGCTGATGGCCATGGTCATGCCGCGGTCCTTGAAGGACCCGGTCGGGTTCGCCCCCTCGACCTTGAGGTGGACCTCGCAGCCCGTGCGCTCGGAGAGCACCTGCGCGGGCACGAGCGGGGTGCCGCCCTCACGGAGCGTCACGACGGGCGTGCTGTCGGAGACGGGCAGCCGGTCCCGGTACTCCTCGATGATTCCGCGCCACTGGTGGGTCATTGCTGGTTACTCTCCTTCAACCCGCATGATGCTGGCGACACCCCGCACGGTGTCGAGCTTGCGCAGCGCCTCGACCGTACCGCCGAGGGCGGCGTCGGACGCGCGGTGGGTGACGACGACGAGGGAGGCCTCGCCGTCCTTGCCGGACTGCCGCACGGTGTCGATGGAGACACCGTGCTCCGCGAACACGGTCGCCACCTGGGCGAGCACGCCCGGTTTGTCGGCCACGTCGAGGCTGATGTGGTAGCGCGTGACGACGTCGCCCATCGGGGAGACGGGCAGCGCGGCGTACGCGGACTCGCCGGGGCCGGTGGCGCCGCCGATCCGGTTGCGGCAGACCGCGACGAGGTCGCCGAGCACGGCGGACGCGGTCGGCGAACCGCCGGCACCGGGCCCGTAGAACATGAGCTGCCCGGCGGCCTCGGACTCCACGAACACGGCGTTGTACGCCTCGCGCACGCCGGCCAGCGGATGGCTGAGCGGGATCATCGCGGGATGCACGCGCGCGGTGACCGATCCCCCGTCCGCCGCCCGCTCGCAGATGGCGAGCAGCTTGATGGTGCAGCCCATCTCCTTGGCGGAGGCGAAGTCGGCGGCGGTGACCTCGGTCATGCCCTCGCGGTAGACGTCGTCGAGGCGCACACGCGTGTGGAAGGCGATCCCGGCGAGGATGGCGGCCTTGGCGGCGGCGTCGAAGCCCTCGACGTCGGCGGTCGGGTCGGCCTCGGCGTACCCGAGTGCGGTGGCCTCGTCGAGGGCTTCCTGATACCCGGCGCCGGTCGTGTCCATGGCGTCGAGGATGAAGTTGGTCGTCCCGTTGACGATGCCGAGCACCCGGTTGACCTTGTCGCCGGCCAGCGACTCGCGCAGCGGCCGGATCAGCGGGATGGCACCGGCGACGGCGGCCTCGTAGTACAGGTCCTTGCCGTGCTCGTCGGCGGCGGCGTGCAGGGCGGCGCCGTCCTGGGCGATGAGCGCCTTGTTGGCGGAGACGACGGAGGCGCCGTGCGCGAAGGCGGTGGTGATGAGCGTCCGCGCGGGCTCGATCCCCCCGATGACCTCGACGACGACGTCGATGTCCCCGCGCTTGACGAGGGCGGTGGCGTCGGTGGTGACGAGGGCCGGGTCGATCCCCTCGCGCACCTTGTCGGGCCGCCGTACGGCGACGCCCGCGAGCTCCACCGGGGCCCCGATCCGGGCGGCGAGGTCGTCGGCGTGCGTCGTCATGATGCGCGCCACCTCTGAGCCGACCACTCCACAGCCCAGCAGCGCCACCTTCAGCGGACGCGTACGCATCATCCGACCTCGTTTCCTCTTACCGTCTACGGTTGGACCAGTCTCACGCACCGGACGGGATTTTCTGCCTTTCGTCCGGATCGTGAGACGTTTATTTCATTTTCGGAGGGGGTACGGGCCGAAAGATCTTCACCCGCACCCCTCCGCTCCCCCAGGGGCGCGCCACGTACGTCATCCGACGTCGAGACGCAGCAGATCGTCCTCGGTCTCCCGCCGCACGATCACCCGTGCCGCGCCGTCCCGCACGGCGACGACCGGCGGGCGCAGCACGTGGTTGTAGTTGCTGGCCATGGAACGGCAGTAGGCACCCGTCGCCGGTACGGCGATGAGGTCACCGGGTGCCAGGTCCCCCGGCAGGAAGGCGTCCTTGACCACGATGTCCCCGCTCTCGCAGTGCTTGCCGACGACGCGTACGAGCATCGGCTCGGCGTCGGAGGTGCGGGAGGCGAGGGCGACGCTGTACTCGGCGTCGTACAGCGCGGTGCGGATGTTGTCCGACATCCCGCCGTCGACGGAGACGTAGGTCCGCAGCCCGTCGAGGGGCTTGACGGTGCCGACCTCGTACAGCGTGAAGGCGGTCGGCCCCACGATGGCCCGCCCGGGCTCGACGGAGATCCGCGGCGTGCGCAACCGCGCACCCTCGCACTCCCGCGTCACGATCTCGGTCAGCGCCTTGGCGATCTCGTGCGGCTCGCGGGGGTCGTCGTCACTGGTGTACGCGATGCCGAGCCCGCCGCCGAGGTCGATCTCGGGCAGCTCGACGCCGTGCTCGTCCCGGATGTCCCTGAGCAGCCCGACCACCCGGTGCGCGGCGACCTCGAACCCCGACATGTCGAAGATCTGCGACCCGATGTGCGAGTGGATCCCGATGACCTCGAGCCCGTCGAGCTGGAGCGCCCGCCGCACCGCCTCCGCCGCCTGCCCGCCGGCCAGCGGGATCCCGAACTTCTGGTCCTCGTGCGCGGTGGCGATGAACTCGTGCGTGTGCGCCTCGACGCCGACGGTGATCCGGATCTGCACCCGCTGCCGCGTGCCCAGCGACTGCGCGATGTGCGCGACCCGCACGATCTCCTGGAAGGAGTCGAGCACGATCCGCCCCACCCCGGCGCGCACGGCCCGCTCGATCTCCTCCGGCGACTTGTTGTTCCCGTGGAAGGCGATCCGCTCGGCGGGCATCCCGGCGGAGAGCGCGGTGACCAGCTCGCCGCCGGAACAGACGTCGAGGTTGAGCCCTTCTTCATGCAGCCACCGCACGACGGCGCGCGACAGGAAGGCCTTCCCGGCGTAGAACACGTCGGCGTCGTTGCCGAAGGCGGTGCGCCAGGCCCGCGCCCGGTCCCGGAAGTCGGCCTCGTCGAGGATGTAGGCGGGGGTGCCGTACTCCTCGGCGAGCTGCGTGACGGCGATCCCGCCGACGGTGACGACCCCGTCCGCGTCCCGTCCGACGGTGTGGGCCCAGACCTTGGGATCGAGGGCGTTGAGATCGTCCGCGGGCGCGGAGTAATGCCCTTCGGGCAGGACATCGGCGTGACGGGGCCCGGCGGGGTGTGCGGAACGGCTCATGGCGTCTTCTGCGCTCTCTCAGAGGTGGTCGGGTGCGTCGATGCCGAGGAGGGCCAGGCCGCCGGCCAGCACCGCCCCGACGGCTTCGGCAAGGGCCAGCCGGGCACGGTGGGCGGCCGAGGGTTTCTCCCCGCCGCGCGGCAGCACGGTGAGCAGGAAGGGCAGCGCGGCCTCGGCGACGGCGACGAGATGCCGGGCGAGCCGGTCGGGGGCGCGGTGGTCCGCGGCGGCGGCGAGGACGCGGGGGTGGTCGGCGAGGGCGGCGAGGAGTGCCTGCTCTACGTCTGCGAGGGGGGCGGTGCCGGTCGGGGTGCCGGAGCCGGTCGGGGTGCCGGTGTCGCTACCGGTGACGGGGCCGGGTTCGGCGGTGAAGCCGAGGTCGGCGGCGTTGCGCGTGGCGGCGCGGGCGCGGGCGTGGGCGTACCGCACACGGAAGAGGGGGTTGCTCTCCCGCTGGACGAGGTGCTCGTCGCCGGTGCGGGGGCGGTCGTGGGCCGCGGGGTGGAGGAGGGCCCAGCGTCCGGCGTCGCGGCCGAGGGACAGCGCGTCGTCGGACCCGTGGGCGGGGACGGGCACGGGCCGGACGTTGACGGGGAGCTCGGCGGGGGCGTGTCCGACGGCGTCGACCCTGACCCCGAGGACGGAGGTCCAGACGTCCTCGAACCCCTCGGCGGTCACGCGAACGAGGGCGCCCTGGGTGCGGAGCAGCCGTGCGGACGCCTCGGCGACGACGACGGCACGCAGGTCGTGCGGGCAGTGCAGCTGCACGACGCGCCCGTCCGGTCGGTCGGCGTACCCGTACCGGTCCCTGCGGCGCAGGATCTCGCGGACGAGCCCGACGCCTGCGGCCGCCCGGTCGAGACTGATGTTGAGGAACCCCGGCCCGGTGAGGACGACGTCGGTGATCCCGTCTGTTCCGACCAGGTAGGGCCGCAACACCTCGGCGACCCGGAGCGGCGTCTGCCCGGCCGGCCGCGCCAGCTGGAGGGCGATGCTGCTGGCGTAGTCCCCGCACCCGCCGGGCCCCGGCGGCGCGACCACGGCCCGCGTCGGCACGGCCACGCTCAGCTCCCCCGCGTCAACGGCGCGACGCACGGCGTGCAGCACGGTGCGGGAGAGCTCGACGGGGGTCACGGGACAAGCGTATGGGAGGAGGGGGGTGGCCGGGCGAACCGTTTCCCGGGAGTCCCGGGATGTGGACTGGACGCCGTGGCGACCTGAACACGCCCGCCGCTCCGCTTCACGCCTGGGCGGGCGTCTCGCTCTCCCCGGTACGCCGGCGAACGCGCGGCAGGGAGGCCGACGAACCCGCCCCCGACGCGTCGCCGACGGTCCCACCGACCTCCCGCTCGGCCAACCGCCGTACGAGACCGATGAGCTCGGCGGGCTCGAACGGCTTGGACAGGAAGGCGTCGACCCCCACGGCGAACCCGGCGTCGACCTCGTACTGCGTGGAGGCGCTGACGATCGCGATCGGAAGATCCCGGGTACGCGGATCGGCACGCAGCCGGGCAGCGGTGCGGAGCCCGTCCAGCCGAGGCATGACCACGTCCAGCGTGACGACGTCGGGCCGCACCTGATGGACGACTTCCAGACACTCGGCACCATCGCCCGCGGTCACAACCTCGAAGCCCTCCAGCTCGAGGTTGACCCTGATCAGCTGCCGGATGACCTTGTTGTCGTCCACAACAAGAATCCGGCCGGACGCCCTAGGCACAACTCGAGAGTAGGTCGACACCGGCCACCGCGTCCGGGTTTTCCCCACTTCAACCCCGCGCGGGGGACAACACCCGCACGAGACGCCCCACGACCCGCGAAAACCCGTTCATGACCACCCCGGGCGAGCTGGTAGTGTTCTACCCGTCGCCGCGAGCAACACCGACCGCGACGAACACGCCCCCGTAGCTCAGGGGATAGAGCAACGGCCTCCGGAGCCGTGTGCGCAGGTTCGAATCCTGCCGGGGGCACTTCGCAGGAAGTGTCCAAAGACCCCGCCGTCAGCGAGTTCGCTGGAGTCGGGGTCTTCGCGTATGTGCAGGCGGATGTGGTCGGAAGCAGCCGTTTGTCAGTGATCACGTTGTAATGACGTGTTGATCTTGGAGTGCTTCGCAGCAGGTCAGCGGGTGTGCCGCAGGCTCTCGGAGTGGCTCTGCGGACAGGCGAAAACCCCGGATCTCTCCGGGGCTTCCATGGGTTGATTGTGTCGCGCATCGGCTCCAGGCGCCCCTAGGCGTCGTCCTCCCCGAGCCCTTGCATGATCCGGTCGTTCATCTCCTGCTCCTGGCCGTCGATGCACTTGGCGTAGATCTTCAGGAGGACGTCCACCGAGTGGCCCGCGCGAGCGGCGACCTCCGGTGCCGGCACTCCCGAGTTGAGCCACTGGGAGACGCCCGCGTGACGGAGGTCGTACGGTCGGAATGCCATGACCTAAGACACCTGATGCGGGACGAGCGCCAGTTCACGGGCTTGCTTCCAGGCTCGCGAGTACGACGACGCAGCGATCACGTTGCCCCGCTCACTGGCGAACAGCCGCCCGTCCTCCGCGGTACCGAACTCCTTCAGGTGGTCGCGGAGCAACCGCACGAGCGGCGGCGGAATCGGCACGATGCGTACCTCACCCTGGGAACGCTGCTTCAGCCCGCGTCGATCGTGCGCCTCGCCCGAGTCGGTCCAGGCCTTACCGGCCGTGGGCCGTGTCTCCGCCAGTTCGATGCGGCCCCAGCCTTTCGCCGGCAGCGTGCAGTCGGAGCGGCGAAGGCCGAGCGCCTCGCCCGGCCGCATGGCCGCGTAGTACAGGCACCCGAAGAAGGCCCGCAGGCGTCGACCGCTCGCCCGCTCGTAGCCGCCCACGTAGGTGAGCGCGGTCAGCAGTTCCCGAGCCTGCCGCGGGTTCACCACCACTCGGCGGTCAACCTCCTGCACCGCACGCTTGCCCCGTTTCCGTCGCACTCGACTCAGCGGATTGGAAGTGAGGTGCTCCAGTTCGACCGCGAATTCGAGCGCGTTGAACACGACGGCCCTGCGGCGCCGGTAGGTCTGAGTCGCCGCAGACTTGCCGTCCAACCTCCGTCCCAAGCCGTCGATCAGCTCATGCACACGGGCGATCTCTTGCAGCTCTCCTACCGGAAGAGATGCCTTCTCGATCCACCGCACCGCAGCTGCGATCTCCTCCGTCCGCGCCCGTTCCCTGCGCGGCACAGGCAGGACGTACGACCGCAGGGTCCGACGCAGCATCTCCGGAGCGGGCCGCCCCCGTCCCGGCTTGACCAGGACGGGAACGACCGTCGCCAAGGCGTCCGTCATGCTGTCCCGCTGTTTGGCGGATGCCTCCGCCCACCGGGCATCGACGTACTTGACCGCCAGGTCGAGGAAGGACAGCGCCGCTTTCCCACCGCGCAGGGAGTCGGGCAGGCCCGTCACCGTGTCGAACGGCTCTCCCTTGTCGAGTGCCCGCACGAGCTTGGCGCGGAAGCGGTCGGCCAGCGCCTTGGTCTTGTACGACTCGCTGAAAGGCTGGCCGTCGACCACCCAGCGCACGACGTACGTCGGCTTCTTGGTCGTCTTGTTGACCGACAACTTCCAAACGGAAGCCTTGTAGGACTTCACGAGGCCACCCCCTCCGCACGCTCCTCCAACCAGTCGTTGAGCACGTCGCGCCGGACCCTGAGTTCTCCGTTCGGGAGGCGGATGCAGGCTGGTGCGAGCCGCAGTTCCCGCCAGCGGTAGAAGGTGCGGCGCGAGATGCCGCCCAGTTCGTCGAGGACCTGCCGCACGGTGAGCAGCTCGGCCGCCTTCGTTCGGACGTCACGCGCCATGGGAAGCACCGTCCTCCCGTACGGAGGCGGCCAGGAGTGCGGCTTCCGGCGAGTAGCCGCGCCCCGCGTAGCGCCACCGGCCGACCGTGACCGTCGGACGGTCGGCGACGAGGCCGAGGGAAGCCCGCTGCTGCTTCGCCCTGTGGTCGGTACGGGCCTGCCGGAGCGCGGTCAGCGTGGTCGAGTAGCGACGGGACTTAGTGGAGAAGTGACCGCCGTACCCGAGCATGTGAGCCCAGCGCCGCAGGCCGAGCGGCTCGAACTCCGGTAAGCCGCCGAGCCACCAGCACGCGCCGATCATGCGGAGCACGTGTGCGCGCACCGGCAACACGACCATCTCGCGCGCGTGACGAATACGACCGTCCACCGCGCCGGCGGACTCCGCTCCCTTGGTGGCGTACTTGGCGATGTAACCCGCCACGCTGGACGCGGAGGCAGGCCGCTCCCCCGCGCTCCGTCGGTACGAGGTGACCGGGCGTACGTCGACCTCGGCGCCGAAGCGCAGCACCCGCGGACCGATGACGCCCGCGCCGGGAGCTGCCAGCCTCACCCGACCGACCACGGCTTGAACCGCGTCGACCAGGAGTGGAACGGTCGCCCACCCCGGCGGGGCAGAGTCGGGCCCGTCCGGACCGTCGAGGCGGATCACGGCATGGAAGTGGACCAGGCCCCGCCGCTGGTACTCGGCGACCTTCGCGTACGAGAGTCGGGCGACTTCCCCGAACTCGGTACGGGACAGCCCGGCTCGCCGTGCGACCTCCCGCTTCAGCTCCAGCCCGAACCGGTGCCAGAGCCGACCGGCGAACGCGTGCCAGAGCACCGCCCCCGCGTAGTCGTAGCAGCGCGGGCAGAGAGGCTCGCCGAGTCGAGGATCGTCCGCCGAGTGGCGCTCACGACATCCGGCCGGCGCCCCGTGCGGGCAGAGGTCCTCTCCTCGGTGACGAGGGCGACAGGGCCGTACACGTCCGTCGCGTTCACGGCGAGTGTGGACCGGACCGTACCCGGGGGCGGTGAGCGTGGCGAACACTCGCGGATGACCGCTCACCACCTCCGGGACGTTCTTGCCGCCGACGAGACCCGCACGGACGAGTTGGTACGTGTCGGCTCGATAGAGGGCCGAGCAGGCCGGGCAGACAGACGCCCGTCGGTTGCCGCACGCGGTGAGCAGGCGACCGCCATAGACGTCCGAGCCGTAGGAGAGCAGGGCCGCGCCGGTGGTCGTGTCGTAGACGGTCGCCGCACCGACCAAGTGGATCGGGTTGGTACAGCCGCCGAGGCGGACGACGTTCCGGCGCCATGCTCCGAACTCCGGCCGCGACGCCGTGGCGACGAGTGCGGCGACGCTCTGTGGAAGGGTGGCGGTCATCGGCGACCACCACCGTCGCCGAACGCCTGCCCCATCACGGCCGAGATTCCCTCCGGCCGGGTCTTGGCGCTGAAGCGGAGTGTCGGGTTCGTGAGCCAGACGGCAGCGGCGTGCGCCGGGCACAGCCACTGCTCGGTTCCGTCGAGGCCGACGAGGACGATCTGTTCCCGTCCGGCGCAGAGCGAGACCTGTGCGTCACGCTGCCTGAGTTCGCAGTCGGGCAGCGGAGATTTGCGCGAAGGGTGCGCGATGGACAAAGTGTGAGTGCTCCTTTCACTGCTCATGTGGCGGATGGAGTGGGTTCCTGACGGGGTCGGGTTTGGCGACTTCGCGCCCCGTCGGGAGCCCGTCGTACGGGCGGTCACTTCCGCTCCTCGGGAGGGATCCCGACGGCGCCGTACGAGATCGGGCCGAAGGCGCGGCGCGCGTCGAAGTAGCCCCGACCGATGTCCTCCACCGGAACGCCGAGCGGAGACGCGACGAACTCCACGCCGGCACGGCGAGCGGCAGAGCCGGAGGCGTCGACCAGGACGACGACGGACGCGTGACGCGGGACGGCGACGGCCGGATTGGCGGTCAGGAAGTCGACCAGCTCCCGCAGACCGGCCGGGAATGCGGCGCGGTCACCGGAGCGGATGACGTATTCGGACACAGGAAGCCCCCTGTCTGGTGAGTGCTGGGGTTGTTCAGAAGCGGAGTTGGCCGAGGAAGCCGTTCACGCCGTCGAGGAGGCCCTGAACCACGGGCGCGGCGACAGTCCGGGAGAGCAGGAAGCCGAAGGCTCCGCAGAGCAGCGCGTCGGCCCACCGCAGGTACCGGATGCGCAGGAGGAACCAGATCAGCAGGCCGAGCAGTAGAACGGCCGACATGGACACCAGCACGGCAGACCCCTCACTGCGCTTCGACGTGAAGTTCGGACAGGACAGGAGTCAGGTGCGCGTACTGGGCGGCGACTGCTTCCGCCTCTCCTTCCGTGATCAGGTGGGAGCGGGCGCGTTCCCATCCGTCGCCGGAGGCGAGGACGGCTGTACCGGCCTGTTCCGGGACGATGGCTTGCGCCGCTTTCAGCGCGTCGGGGTTGAGGTCGCCAAGCGCCATCTCGGCCGTACCGGGGTCGGCCACGCGGTGACACACCCGTCCGCCCAGTTGCGCCCGCAGAGCCGTGACGCCGGGTCCGAGGTCGGAGCCGACGCGCTGACCGGCCACGACGAGGAAGACTCCGAGTGCTGCCCCGAGCTGGGCGAGTCGGATCAGCGCCGTACTGGCCGCATGCGCTTCCTCCTTCTCGCTCCGGCTCGCTACGAGGAAGAGTTCCGCGATCTCGTCGACGATCACGACGACGGGTACCGGGCGTTTCTTGTCGGACAGGCCCCAGATGTTCCGGACCCGAGCCGCCCGGCAGAGCGTCATCCGGTCGAGGGTCAGGTCGACGAGAGCAGCCAGCAGCCGGACGGCTTGCTCCCGGTTCGTCGCGAGGGCGGACAGACGCGGTTCGTAGAGGGACAGTTCCATGCCGCCCTTGCAGTCGATGCCGACCAGGGCGACGGGTTGCGGGGCGAAACCCGCCACGAGGGCGTTGATCAGGGTCGACTTCCCGGAACGGGTGGCCCCGACGATCAGCCAGTGCGGCACACGTCGCAGGTCGACCACCCACGCGGCCCCGGTCTCCAGGGCTCCCACGGTCACGCGGAGCAGGTGGCCGGGCCCTCGCTGCTTCGGCACCCGGGGATCGGCCAACGGGTCGGCTGCCGAGACGACGATCCGCACGACCCCCGGTTTCCAGGCACTCACTCGCACCACATGCACTTGCCAGTTCTCTGCCATGGCAGGAGCAGCCTTGACGAACTGCTCCGGCACCTGGCCCGGCAGCAACCGCACGAGCAGCACGAATCCGCCAGCGGTCGGACGGATGAGCCCTCGCCGAGGCACCCGCGGCTGTGGCGGTGGCGCCCCTTTGCCGACGAGTCCGGATACGACGGTCAGCGCCGGCCGACGGCTTACAGCGAGCCCGCAACCGGCCATGAGGGGCCGCCAGGTATGCACGACCCGGCAGGCCACGCCCGGGAAGCCGCATATCAACCACCAGGCCACGGGAGAGCGGCGGCGCAGGGCCGGGCCCGCCAGAAGCAGACCCGACACCAGCACTGCGGCCACCACCAGAACCCAACTCGGCCAGGTCACACCGACCGAAGCGGCGGAGGCCAGTTTCATCACTGCCCGGACCCCTTACCCGCCGGAGTGGCGGGAGCGCTCAGGGGCCGAATCTCCGCCGCACGGAACGCAACCCCGTGCCGTCCGTCGTTCTCCCACGGCGTGGCGACCAGGTCCCGCACAACCACCGGCATACCGAGCTGCACACCGGCCGGCTCCCCGGCCACGCTCACGTTCACGACGTCGGCCGACGCTCCCGCCATCAGGCAGAGGCCGACCTGATACACGGTCTTGCCCGTCTCACGGTCGACGCGGAGCTGACCGGTCTCACGGTTGGCGACCCGCGGAGTCGGGGGTACGGCGCAGATGATCCCCGTGTACTTCGCGGTGTCGATCGGAAGGCTTGCCACTCTTCGTTCTCCTCTCTGCTCCCACAGGACCATCCTGCGGGTTGCTAGACCACCCGTAGTACGGGTGACGAGACAAGAGTGACCACCCGTAGTACGGGTTGTCAACCGGCATGGCCATGAGCGAAGCTGTCCACGAACGTGGACAAGTTGTCTACGAAGACGCACAGCCGAGCAAGCACCGGCCACGGAGGGCCCCGCATGCCGCCGAAGAACACGCAGCCGAAGTACCGGCAGATCGCCGACTACCTGCGCGAGGGCATCCTGGACGGCACCTTCCCCGCCGGCCAACCGCTCCCTTCAGAAGAGGCATTGGCCAAGCAGTTCGGCGTGACGCGCCCCACAGTCCGCCAAGGGCTCAGCGAGCTACGGGCGTCAGGTCTCGTCGAGGCCATCATGGGCCGAGGCACCTTCGCCCGCTCCCCCCACAGCCGACCCAGCCACACGCGCCCTCGCGGCGTACGCCGCACTCCGGACGGCCGCTACGTCGAGGCCGACGGCATCCGCTGGACGGACGCCGAACCACCGGTAGCCACCCGCACCGATGCCCCGCTAGCCCTGGCGGACCTACTCCGCATCCCGCCGGGCGAGCCGATGTTCACGTACGACGCCCTACAGACCGCGGACCACGGCCACTTGCGCCAACTCCACCGGACCTACGTGCCGTTCTCAGTACTCGTCGACACCAAGTACGAAGAAGAGGCACCGCCACCAGCGCTGGAGCTCTACACCGCGCTCGCCGACCTGGGCCACGAACTCCACTTCACGGAGTACGTACGCACCCGCATGCCCCTGCCGGACCAGGCCCAAGCCCTGCGTCTGTCCGACGGGATTCCACTGCTGCACGTGATCCGCGTGACTCTCGCCGAGTCGGACAAGCCCCTCGCCCTGGAGGAGTTCCACCTTCCAGGCGACGAGCTGGAGCTCTCGTTCAAGCTGTAGCTAAAGCCGAGTTGGCTCAGACTTTCTCTACGTCATCAAGCCCCGGCTGCGCTCCGCTCCGCCGGGCGCGCTTCCCGGCTCCACTCCGGGCGACGCTCCTGCCTTCGGCCCGCTCCGCCCGCGCTGCGCCGACGCGCGCCCACATGTGGATAGGGCCGGAAGCCATGAGGCGATCACCGCATAGAGCGACCTGCGGTCAAAGACGATGCCTCCGGCGGGGGATCGGCCGGCACCGGGGGGAGGGGGCGCCGTCGCCGACTGCGAGCGCGTTGGGGCGCGCGTGGAGTGCTCCCATCCCGTACACCGTCGACCCAGGCAGAGCCGAGCAGACGCGGCCCAGGGGCGTCAAGGTCGTTCGTACAGTGGCGCGCTCCGCCTTGACGCCCCTGAACCACGCCCGCTCCACGGTGTGTGGGTCGACGGCGTACGGGATGGGAGCCGGGGTGAGTGGTGGGTGCAGGAAGTGGGCACCTGCCGAGAAATCGCCTCTGAAGTCAACTTACGAGGCTGGTGGGCTGTCCGATTCCAGTAGCGTCATCAAGCGTTGCCCCAGGCCAGAGAGAGCGTACGGCCGGTGAGTCCCGCTCCAGAGCACGCCATGGAGCGAGCTTTCGATCAGCCCAAGAGAGAGAAGCTTCTGCAAGATCGCATGCCCTCCCAGTCCCAGACCGGAGTCGATCTCGCAGACCTGCTCCAAGGTCATGCCGTACCGCACACCGTCCACAGGTTTCTCAGGAGGCTGAGGCAACGGGGCCGCAGAGGAGATCACATGAAGGAATCTGATGTGGGGGGCATCGATCTCTCGGATGGCTGCCTGCAGAAGCTCCCAGATGTCGAGGCGTGCGGGCGTCGGGTCTGCAACCGCCGCAGCTAGAGCACGGGAGAGCGCCCGCCGCTTCTGGGCGAGTGAGATGTCTTGCGCAGCGCCCACGACCCTACCGGCAAGCTCAAGCAACCTCTCATCGGCAAGGAGCCGCTGCTGAAGCTCGTTTGCCTCAATACCGAGGACACGAGTGACCTCACTCATCAGTTCGCCGCGCCTGGCCGCGCGGTGCGCTGCAATCCGATCAGCAGCCATCTCGAAGCCAGTGGCTAGGACTGGCCCGACTGCGGCACCAACAAGCGCTCCCCCGGGACCGCCGACCGCTACACCAACGGCTGCACCCGTACTTGCCGCAGCGACCTGCCCCAGACCTCTGGCTACATCACCCTCTGTCTTCTTGCTCACAAGGCTGACTGTAGGCACTGAGCTGACGGAGGACATCCCGTTTCCGTGCAGGGGTAGCCGTACAGCAGGGAAGTACAGCAACCACAGCAACCGGCCCTAGATGACACCATCCTGGTATGGCCGTCACGCGACCGGTATGACCGTCACTGACCGGCCCACATAGAGCTACGGATCAGAAGGCATAGCCTGATCAGTGGTGAGGTCGTCCGCACGGTAAAGGCCGGGGCCCGGGGTGCGACAAAGGTCGGCTGCCTCACCACTCAGGTCCGTGCCAGGTCGGTCGGGGAGCCGCGGGGAACGGCGGGAAGCGGGGCATCGGCGTCCGGGCCGACCAGTCCACTACTGCGCAGTTCAGCCGCCCAGCTCCCCCTAGATCACCTGAGCTTCCCAAGGTGAAGGCTCAAACACCGTCAGCACGTGCTGACCGTCGTAGCTTGCTCTGGTCGACGGTGCCGGCAACGCGGTGGGGGTGCAGCGAGGCACACGCGCGCCTGGTCGGTCGGCGTGCCCACCGTCGTGGCTGACTGTTGTCGGCTGAGGCTCAGGCAGGGCGGACTGAAGGCACCGGACGTCAGTCAGGTGCGGCAGGGCTGGGCCGTCTCTGGGCCGTCCGAGGTTGCTCAACAGTGGCCAATGATGACCAACCACGACCACCAGGCACACGAGCCCACCGCTCCTGAGCAGCGAAAACCCAGCTCACCAAGATCCAGGGCAAGAAGACATCTCAGGATGCGTCGCGGGGCAGATCCGGCAGGTTGTGCCACGCGTGACCACATCCGCCGACACAGTGCAGCGCCCGCCTGCGGGAGTCGGCGATGCTGAAGAGGGCGACGAGCAAGCGGAAGGACTTGATTAGTTCGTAGGCCGGGAGTGCTTCCATTCCGAAGTGCCACTTCGTGAGCATCACTGCCGGCGTGTGAGTAGGACGGATGCCGGAGCGCGCGATGCTCTCGGGGACGTCCTCTTCGCAGGCGCGGGCCTGTCCGCAGAACAGCACCAATGCGTGCAGGGCCTTGCGTTGGTCACCCTCTGAGAGACCCTTGAACCACTCGACGCCCTCGTCGACAGATCTGAGCCCTTGTGCGAGTTCGTTCAAGATTACCTCGTGTGCGCACAGCACAGACTTCCACCCCCACGGTCCAGACCGACGGTACGCGCACGGTGACCCGTGGGCAGCACGGTCTCCCGCGCCCTGATGGCACTGGAGTGGAGCCAGTCAGCTCCGTCTGGATCAACGACGTGCTCGGCATACCCACCAGTCGACTCCGAGAGGACCGCCTCCTCCACGAGGCTGAGGCCACCGGCGGCGACCCTCGCCGCATCTGCGATTTGTTCGGGCTGTCCGTCGGCGGGGCCCTGTGCTACACCGGCACCATCGACCAACCCGGACTCATCGAGTACAACCTCCGCAATGCGGGGCCGGCACCGAGACCAGCACCCGAGTAGGAAACCGGCACCCCTGTCAGCGCACCAAATGACACACGCATGACGCCGTGGGCTCCGTTACCTGCTCTCGCCCTCACACAGGCCAGCCTTGTTTACTTCCTCATCGTTCCACCAAATGATATTGCTAAACAGATCATCAACCGGGGGTGATGAGCGTTCATTCAGATCTTCTGCCGTACGGATCCAACCTCCCCCACTGCTGTCGACGAAATACATAGAATCAACTTCCCAGAAACCCTGATCGGAAAGCTTGGGCCACTCATCCAGAGACGCGATGTCGTTGCGGGGGATCTGTTGCAACCGCATCTTGGGCGCCAGGTACACGGTCTCGGCGCACGGGCCCAGGTTGGCCAAGTCCAGCACCCACAGTTG
The DNA here is from genome assembly GCF_045041415.1 of Streptomyces coelicoflavus. Classification (NCBI taxonomy): domain Bacteria; kingdom Bacillati; phylum Actinomycetota; class Actinomycetes; order Kitasatosporales; family Streptomycetaceae; genus Streptomyces; species Streptomyces coelicoflavus. The sequence continues at coordinate 2,646,944 of NZ_CP108218.1, forward strand.
TTCCTCCCCCTCGTCGGGGGCCACGTCCCCGCGAAAGACGCGAAGCACCATATGAACCTCGGAGACCGGGTCAGGCGACCTGTTCAGAACATGGAGCTTCACGTTTTCTCGACGCCCTGCCGGATGCTCGACCCAGAAGGTTACTTTCGATGCTTGATCTCGCGTCTGGTGAACACTTTCCTCTTTGGACTGGGATAGCTGATCTTTTGCCGTCTGCTGACTCCAGTACGAGGCAACGGCTTGGGCCCAAAGCCCTCCGATAGCTGCGACGGCAGCGAGCGCTGTCCCAGTGACCGTGATGGCGTGCGCCCAGCTGGCCCGCCGTATGCGTTGCCAAGCCCTCCGTGCCCGTGAGGCCCCAGTCTCGGGCTGCTGCTCGGGGCGTTCCTCACGCAGCCGTACTCGGACGTGGTTCGGCGCCGGCCGTTGCCGCGCGAGACGTAACCGGTCCCGCCTCTGCGGTTCGTTAGCCACTGGTCCCCCCTCAATTCGTCAAGCGCATAGACACTCGCACAACTCAAACGGCTCCCGCAGCAGCGAGCTCGATCTGACGCAGGCAAGATCACCTGAGCCGTACCCTCGGCAACCTCAAAGGCATGTTTGGCATGTGGGCCTTGACCCCGAATCCTGAACACGGGTTATGCGGCTGGTGCCAGCGTAGTTGGTGTGAGTTGGAGGGCGTCCTCGAAGGCGATCGGTGATCGTTGTCCGAGGCGGGAGTGTCGGCGTCGGGTGTTGTAGCGGTTCAGCCATCGGAAGGCGTCGAGTCGGGCTTCGCGCGCGTCGGGCCAGCTCTTTCGTCCTTGCAGGGTCTCGCGTTTGAAGGTCGCGTTGAACGACTCGGCAAGCGCGTTGTCCGCACTGGAGCCGACCGCGCTCATGCTTCGCCGCACCCCTGCTGACCTGCATGCTTCGGCGAATGCCCTGCTGGTGTACTGGGCTCCGTGGTCGGTGTGCATGATCGATCCGGCGAGGCTGCCGCGAGTGCGGATCGCCGCGGCCAGGGCGTCGGTGACGAGACCGGTGCGCATGTGGTCGGCGATCGCCCAGCCGGCCAGGCGCCGTGAGGCGAGGTCGATGACGGTCGCCAGGTAGCAGAACTTCCCGCCGTCGATGGGCAGGTAGGTGATGTCACCGACGTACTTCGCGTTCGGCCTCTGGGCGGTGAAATCGCGGCCGATCAGGTCCGGCGCCTTGGCGGCGGCCGGGTCGGGGACGGTGGTGCGGTGCCGGCGGCGCAACCGGATCCCTTCGATCCCGGACGCCCGCATGATTCGGGCGACGCGCTTGTGGTTGACCGCCTCGCCGTTCTCCTCACGGAGCTCGGCTGTGATCCTCGGGGCCCCGTAGGTGCCGTCCGACTCCCGGTGCACGGCCTGTATCCGGGCGGCCAGCTTCGCGTCGGCCGCCTGCCGGGCCGCCCGGTCCGCAACCGTCCGGCGCCAGTAGTAGAAGCTCGAGCGGCTGACGCCGAGGATGCTGCAGAGCCGCTTCACGCCGTAACGGCGCTGGAGGTCGGCGACACACTGGAAGCGGTTCACCAGCGTGTCTCCCCGGCGAAATACTTCGCCGCTTTGCGCAGGATCTCGCGCTCCTCCTCCAGCTCGCGGACCTTCTTGCGCAGGGCCGCGTTCTCCGCTTCCAGCGGGGCCGGCGGCTGGGCCGGTTCATGCGTCCGGCGTCCCCGAGGACGACTCGCGCCGGCCGCCCGAACCCAGTTCCGAAGCGTCTCCGGGTTGATCCCCAGATCGGCTGCGACCGACCTGATCGTCGCTTCCGGCCGCGACTCGTACAGCGCGACCGCGTCCGCCTTGAACTCCGGCGGGTAGTTCTTCATCACCACGAGATGTCCGTTCTCAGATCCTCAGGATCCAGTGTCTCGTGTGTTCAACATCAGGGGTCAAGGCCCTGTTGGCCCTAACCTTGCCCTAACCTCGATCTTGCATGAGGGCCCGTCAGCTTGCTGACGGGCCCTCTCGGCCCGCTCGGGGCGAAGGTTTTCTGCAGGCGTGCAGGCTGGCGGCCCGGCTGACGCGTCGGGTGGGCGCCGGGTTCCACGGCTCCGGTCGGGTGGCGTGCTCGCAGAGACGGGAAGTTGCTGGTCAACCAGGGTTTGGCAGGGCCGCGAGCCGTTGCAGGGCATCGGTGATCACGCTGGTCCAGGGCCAGTGCTTGGCGACGCGGAGAATGCGGCGGCGTCCGGTAGTGACGAGCTGAGCGGCTGCGCAGAACAGCCGCAAATCCCGCCACCGCGCCAGCGTTGATCGCAGCCGTGCGGGGTGCCCGGCCCTCGGTTCGGCGGGCTCGGACGAACCCGAGCCCGTTCCGGTACCGTTCTGGGTGCACCACCCGCGAGTTCGGCTACGAGCACCCTTCGGAAAATGCGAACCCACGGCCTTTAGCCATCTGCCGCAAGCAGCAGGCTCCCCCGTCGAAGCCACGCAGCGCGCCTTCCTGGAGGTCCGCCTTCCGAGTGCGTGTCTAACTGCGTGACACCGCAGACGAACAGCGGCGCACGACCGCGGACGCCTGTGGACCGTTGCACCAGGTGAGAGCCAGATCAGCCCAAGGCAGTGCCCTCCCTTAAGTTGCTTCGGGACGAAGAGGTCATCACGCTAGGCGCGACCCATTGCATCTGCCGTGGCGACTGCGCGCCAGCACAGTCGGCTGACCCGCCATCGTTGCGGACTGTCGGCGGCTGAGACTCAGACACTCCTGGGCCCAGCTCCGCCAAGGGCTGCTCGAGGTTTAGACACCGTGCCATCTACGTGTCAGATCCTGCAGGGAATCGCGTAGAACAGCGGAACCTCGCCCCGGGTGTGACCAGCACTCCAATACCACCCGGTCGCAGGTCAGCGCAGCAACCGCAGCCGAAAAACCCAAGCTTCCCAAGGTCAGGGTGCAGTGCCGTCTTCACCTAGATCCAGGTCCTCTCTCATGCGTGCCCGAAGCACGGCAAGGGCATCATCGTAAGTTCGGCGCCCCGCCAGGTACACGGGATCGGTGACCAGGACTCCCTCCATCACCCGATCCCGAAGGTCACGCAGACGGCGGAAAGCATCCTCCGAAGCTTCTACGACGCGACTGGGTGCACTGATGGTCATCTGGTACCTCAAGCCGATGCACTGCCCGAACGCTTCGCGAGCCGTGATGCGGCGCATCGAGGGTTCCATGTCCGAGTCCCGAGCGACGTTGCCGCAGGCGTGACGGGCTTCAGATAGCCCGGCCAGGTAGTCCCCATATAGCGTGCGGAGCGTTTGCGTCTCGCGATCCAAGCACTCTCGCTTCCACCGTTGACGGTCGAGAAGCATGGCGGATCCTGTGGCGATCACCGCGCCAACTATGGTGCTGATCAAGGTGATCCACTGCATAGACCGACTGTAGCCATTGCCATGCTGTCTGTCGGCCCCGCACCACAAGCGCACCAGATCGAGCGGGGAACAACGGGGAATCACGGTGAAAGCCAGCGGCTCCGGCGAGGGCGCTGGTTAGCCATCAGCCAGGTCACGTAAGAACCGGCCGCAAATGATCGCAGCTTCCCAAGCTGATGTCTCCCACGGTCTGCCGTTCGTCCGGGCTGCGGCGCTGGGGCGCCGGTCCCGGCCGAGCGGCAGGCCGACCATGTGGTTCGGGATAGCGACGGCCCTCATACGGCACCACTCACAGAAGGTGGACGTATGAGGCCAGAGCAGTTGATCGCGGGAGCACGCTCAGACCACGGTCAACTGCGTTCAAGAAGCGGATCAGGCCGCAGGTGTTCGCCGTCGAGTGGCCGGAAACGCTCCGGCCGCCACATCATGCAGCTCAGCTTGCAGTCCTGCCGCGATCAGGCCCGCAAGCAGGTCGGCCGCTTCAGGCCGGACGGACCCGAGGTGCACCAGTCCGTCACCGGCGACGTTCACGTCCGCCACCAAGCCGGGGAAGTCGGAGTCCAGGCTGAGTAGCACCAGCTGATCGGCCAGGGCGCCGGCGCCTCGTCGGGCGCGGTTCCAGCCGCGGACGTAGGGCACGTCAGGAGCTAAGTTCTCCGCCCGTTTGGCCACCACTCCTCGCCGGTCGGTCATCGTGTCAGTTCCTTCCCTTGTGTTCTTGGACGGTGGTTGGGGCAGTGTCGGTGCTGGCGTGGTCTCTGCCGAAGCCGCTCGCCAGCGCCAGGCGGAGGAGTTCTGCGAGGCGTTCGGCCGTCTCGGGCGACACCCGACCCAGCTCGACGAGGCCATGTCCGAAGGCGTTCAACTCGGCGCGCAAATAAGGGAAGTCCCTCTCCAGGCCCGCGCGTACGAGGATGTCTCGCAATGCGGTGGTCGCGTTTCGGGCCGCGTACCAGCCGTCACTGTCGAGGGGCGACCACGCGGCAGCGTCTCGGCCGTCGGTCGGCTCGTTCGGCATCAGCGGTCTGTCTTCTCGGGAAGGGCAGCGACAGCCTCGTACGGGGTGGGGTACATCTCGTCGAAGCGATCGATCCTGGCGAGAAGTTCTCCGGACGCGACCAGCGCGGTTGCCAGGGCAACCGGGCGTAGGGGGTTTGCCTCCGGTCGGCGCGTGGGGGCGCGGAGCCACTGGTAGCGGTCATCGGACAGAGGAATGGGGCCGGGTACGACGACCGCACTGCCGTCGCCGAGGTAGCGGAACGGCGGTGGAGACGACGTTTCCCGTCCGAGGTAGAACGTGAAGGTCTCGCGGCTGTCCGAGCCGAGAAGGAAGCCGACCCTTTGGGCCTTGCGATCGGCCACCGACGGTCCGAAAGGCATGCCGCTGCGCTGGAGACGGTCGAACATCTCCAGCCCGAGGCGCTCTTCGACGCTCAGCACGTCGAAGAGGCGGCCGGTCGGCACCAGACTGGGCCTGCGGGGATCGTCCGCCCAGATCTCCCGGCGCAGGGCCGGGTCGTCCGTGGCTTCGGACAGCCATTCCATGCCGCGCCTGGTCATCCTTTGCACGTCGTCTCACCCTCAGTCGGAGTACCTTGCGGCCCAATGCCGCCGTGCCTCCAGACTCATGGCCCGGTACATGGCCTGGGCAGATGACGAGGGGTGACGGGGGATGATACATCCACACACGTCACGTCATCCCCCGTCAGGTCGGCAGGTGCAAACGATCTCCGGTTTCTGCCTGCAAGAAGCGATCACCAGCGCGTACATTCGGTCGGACAGGTCGAGTTGCCACGCCGGCGCATGCGCACGGGAGTGAAGGGTCACGTCTCCATGAAGCCGACCAGTGTCCGCTTACGAGAGGCCCGCACCAGTCGGGGCTGGAGCCAGCCGCGACTGGTCAGTGAACTGCGTCGGATATCCGGGCAACGTGGGCATCAGTTGCCATCGGACACCAGCGTGAAGCGCCGCATTGCCAGTTGGGAGAACGGCCACAGCTCGCCCGACGACTTCTATGGTCCGCTGCTCTGCGATGTCTTCGCGGTGGGTGCGGCGGAGCTCGGTCTGAGTGTCGGAGAAGCGAAGGACGCTCCCGTACTCGACGCTGCGTATCCCGCCAGCCCGGACGACGCCATTCAGACGGTCAGCCAACTGTGGCGCGCGGATCTCAACCAGTACGACCCTCTGATCTCGGCGGAGCCGTCCGAGCCTGCATGGAATGAGGCTTCCTTGCGGTGGCTGGTCGCGCCCGAGCCGGGCATCCCTCGCCCACGCACCGAGGGAACACGCGTCGGTCTCCGTGACGTGACCGCCGTCAAGACCACAGCCGACATGTTCGCTCAGCTCGACGACCAGTTCGGCGGAGACCACGCGCGCCACTCGGTGATCCAGTACCTCAGCAACGATGTGGCACCACTGCTGCGCGGCCGGTACACCGAGCAGGTAGGCCGAGCCCTCTTCTCCACCGTCGCGGAAGCCACCCTGCTGGCCGGTTGGATGTCGTACGACGCCTGTCACCATGGGCTCGCCCAGCGATATTTTCTCCAGGCACTCCGACTCGCCCAGGACGCCAACGACCGCCGGTTGGCGGGCAGCATCCTGTCAGCAATGAGTCACCAGGCGACGTTCCTGGGGCGGTACACCCAGGCCGCCACTCTCGCCCGTGCGGCGCTCATGGGCATTTCCGCCGTGGCCACGCCGACGTTGCGGGCTCAGTTCCATGCGATGGAAGCCCGCGCCCTCGCCCGTACCGGCGATGTTGCTGCTTGCGAGGCATCCTTGAGCGCGGCGACCAGAGCCCTTGAGAGCCGGAACAGCGGAGACGAGCCGGAATGGATCAGCTACTTCGACGCGGCAGAGCTTGCCGCGGAGGCCGCCCACTGCTTCCGTGACGTCAACAGGGCTCGCCATGCGGTAACCCATGCCGAGAACGCGATGAGCGGCAGCCACGTGCGCAGCGACTTCTTCGCGACCATGGTCCTCGCCGACGCCCACCTACGAGCCGGGGACGTCGAAGAGGCGTGCCGCGTGGCCCTCGATGCGCTCGACATGGGGGAACAGCTCAAGTCGGCCCGGTGCGTCAGCTATCTCGCCGAGTTCGGGCAGAACCTCTCCCTGGTGGAAAGCACAGCCACCCAGGACTTCCGCCAGGTAGCAGCGGAGCACCGGCTGTGGCAGGCGACGGGCAGAGTGGCCAGCGCCTGAAGAGACGCTGGACAGCAGGCAGGCAGTCACCCGGACCGGGCAACGCACTCAGAAGGGCCGCCAGTCCTTCCGGCTTCCGCCCGTCCGTAGCGCGCGCAGACGCCGGCCGAACTCATCCACGGAGCGCTCGCTGGTAGCGACCTGGTGGCCGAGCCACGCCACCATCATCAGCTCTCGCAGGTCAGCCAGGGTCTCGTAGCCAGGCCAGTTCATCAAATCGAAGCCGTACCGGTGGACGAACTCCGCGTACTCCGCTTTCGAGTGCCAGCCATAGCGGTCGTAGTAGAGCGCCGTCAGGATCAGGTCCCACTCGCGTGGGGCGAGTGTGAGGCCGTCCAGGTCGATGAAGACCGCGTGGCCGTCCCGGTGGCGAAGGACGTTCCCGATGTTGGCGTCTCCGTGGATCATCCCGAAGGGGAGAACGAAGTCCAGGCGGTCGTAGTCCTTGGCGAGCACCGCTGCTCGCGCCTCCAGGAACTCGCGGTCCTCCCCCGCGATGCCGTCCAGTCCTTCGAGGGACGCCGTCAGCTTGGCCAGCGGATCGAAGTACGGCAGGCCGAGGGACTCCGGCTCTTCGAGCCAGTGGAGGCGGCGCAGCAGGTCGGCCAGTTCGCCGACGGTGGCGTACTCCTCGTTCTCCTGGACGCTCTCCCAGAAGGTCACCACTCGGCCGCTGACGACGAGCGGCTGAGCAACCCGCGCCGGCACCCGCGTGGCGGGGAAGTTCTCGGTCTCCAGCCAGCGTGCCACCTTCACCGCCCGGTCCATCTCCGCGCGAACCGACGGATCACGTGCGATACGCACGATGACGGGTGACGAGGGCAGGCGGTACACCGCGTTCGACCCCAAGCGCAGCAACTCGGCTCCACTGGAGTCGAGTCCGGCCGACGAGCAGGCCTCTCGAAGGATGGGGGCCAGTGTCTCCGCGGTGAACTCCGCGCTGTTGCCGCCCGCTCCCCCGCTGCTGCCCGAGATCATGCTTCGACGATACGGCCCGGACCCACCGCCTGACAGGTCGCCCGCGTAATAGGAGCGTGATGATCTTGCTCAGGCTTCAGCCGCAAGAAGGCTCCGCCGCAGGTCAGGGCACGGGGTGCCGCTCGTTCTCACCTGGCCTCCGGAGCCGTGTGCGCAGGTTCGAATCCTGCCGGGGGCACTTCGCAGGAAGTGTCCAAAGACCCCGCCGTCAGCGAGTTCGCTGAAGTCGGGGTCTTCGCGTATGTGCAGGCGGATGTGGTCGGGTGCGCCCGGCTGCGCCCGCAGAGCCGTGGTGCCAGGGCCGGGGTCGGAGCCGACGCGCTGACCGGCACGGCGAGGAAGAGGTCCGCGATCTCGTCGACGATCACGGCAACGGGCATCGGGCGTTCCGTGTCCGGACAGGCCCCGGCATGTTCCGGACCCGGGCCGTCCGACAGAGCGTCATTCTGTCGCGGGTCAGGTCGACGAGAGCGGCCTCGGGTCGGCGACTAGGCACCGTTGCCTGGAGCCGCCCCGATCCGAGCGGCCCTCTAGGACCGGTCCCGGTCGGGTGGTTGAGGGCTTGATTCGAAGCCGGCGAGGAGGAAGCCGAGGCCCAGGTCGAAGCTGGCGTCCCAGTCGTCGTCGGCGATGTAGTTGTTGGCGGCGACGGTCGGGTAGCGGTCGCTCTGGCTCGCCAGGTACTCCTGGCCCAGGCGGGTCTCCTCGGCGGAGAGGCGGAGGCTGGACTGGGCGGCGGTGGCGCCCATGACGTGGTTGTAGAGCGCCCAGGTCGCGGCGTTGAGGCGCTTGTCGGTCAGGCCGGCGCGGACCAGCGCCGACTGCAGCAGCTCCATCCAGGCGAGGAAGTTCGGCCCCATCAGGGGTCGTTGGCGGGCCGGCAGGGACGCGGCCCAGGGATGGCGGAGCATGGCCCTGCGCCAGTCGTGGACGAGGGCGGCGATGTCCTCGCGCGGGCTGGCGGTGCCGTGGCCGGGGACGCCGGCCTCCCCGAAGATGGCGTCGACGGCCAGGTCGACGACGTCGTCCTTGGTCGCCACGTGCCAGTAGAGCGTCGTCGCCCCCACCTGGAGCCGCTCGGCCAGCCGCCGCATGGTCAGCCGGCCCATGCCCTCCTCGTCCAGCAGCGCGACGGCCGCCTCGATGATCCGGGCCCGCGTCAATGGGGGTTCGCCCTGTTTCTGTCGCGCCTCCCGCAGCCAGACGTTGCCGGCTCCTCCGCCGGCCCCACCGTGCACACGCTCTTTGCCCGCGATGACGCTCACCTCCACATTCACGCGGCTCGACCCGGATGCGAGGCACCGCCCGTCGTGCACCGGAGTCCCGCACGTCCCGGCCGATGCACGTACCGGGCGGACGGTGCGCCCCGCTCAAGCCGCATCCACACTTTCTCAAAAGATATACACACCCTCTCCGACCTGGTGTTTCCACCCCTTCCGGGGCGCCGTCCGAGGGGGTTGGGGCAGCACTTTCGACCCGCTCCGTCGCGCTGAGTTGTAGTAGGGTCACCCCTCACTAGACCAACGTTCGAGTATCCCGACCATAGTGCGAGTGACTGTGACAGACATCAAGCAACAGGACCTGACGACGCCTTCTCCGTCCCCCCAACGCTGGTGGGCCCTGCCCGTCGTGAGTCTCGCCCAGCTGATGGTCGTGCTGGACGCGACCATCGTGAACATCGCGCTTCCCTCGGCCCAGCAGGACCTCGGGATGTCGGACGCCAACCGGCACTGGGTGATCACCGCCTATGCCCTGGCCTTCGGCGGACTGCTGCTGGTCGGAGGTCGTGTGTGCGGCGCCCTCGGCCATCGCCGTTCCTTCGTGCTCGGCCTGGTCGGATTCGCCGCCGCCTCCGCGGTCGGAGGAGCCGCGAACTCCTCGGGCATGCTGTTCGCCGCCCGTGCCGGCCAGGGAGTCTTCGCGGCCCTGCTGGCGCCGGCCGCGCTCTCCCTGCTGATCCTCACGTTCACCGACGGGCGCGAACGCGGGAAGGCCTTCGGCGTCTTCGCCGGGGTCGGGGCCGGCGGGGCGGCCCTCGGCGTGGTGGCCGGCGGCCTGCTGACCGAGTACGCCGACTGGCGCTGGTGCCTCTACATCAACGTGCCCATGGCGGCGATCACCCTCCTGGGCGTGCCCTTCGTCATGCGGGACCGTCCCAGCGGCACCCTGCGCCACCTGGACCTCCCGGGCGTCCTCCTCAGCGTCACCGGCCTGGTCTGCCTGGTCTACGGCTTCACACAGGCGGAGCCGCACGGCTGGGGAGACCCGAAGGTGCTCGCGCTGCTGCTCGGCGGGCTGCTGCTGCTGAGCCTGTTCGTCGTGGTCGAGGCCAGGACGAGCCACCCGCTCCTGCCGTTGCGCATCCTCGTCCACCGCACCCGCGGCACCGCCTTCGCGTCGGTGTGCGTGATGTTCGTGGCGATGTTCGGCTTCTACCTCTTCGTCAGCTACTACACGCAGACGATCCTGGGCTACTCACCCGTCAAGGCGGGAATGACGCTGCTGGTCAACGCCGTCTGCACCACCATCGGCGCGATGGTGATCGCCGGACGGCTCACCGGCCGGGTCCCCCCGAACGTGCTGATCGCGGGAAGCCTGCTGTCCTCGGCCCTCGGCATGCTCGTCCTCACCCAGCTGGAAGTGGACAGCGCCAACGTGTTCGCCCTCTACCTGACCCCGTCGATGATCCTGACGGGTCTGGGTCTGGGCTGCCTGCTCGCGGCGGCGACCAACCTCGCAACGGCGGAGCTGGGTTACGCCGACGCGGGTGTGGCCTCGGCGGCGTACAACACCGTGCAGCAGGTGGGCGCCGCGTTCGGCACCGCGCTGCTCAACTCCATCGCCACCAGTGTCACCGGGGCGTACCTCAAGGACCACGGTCGGGGCCGGGACGCCGTCAACGCCGGGACGGTGCACGGCTACACCGTCGCCCTGTGGGTGGCCTTCGGCGTACTCGTCGCCGGGGCACTGGCCGTCGTCCTGCTCGGCCGGGGGCGCTCCGGCGACGCCGAGCCCGGTGTGTCCGTCGCGTCCTCGCAGTAGGCCCTCCCCTGCCCGGGCCGGCCGCTCCCCGCCTCCCCCGGGCCCTCTCACCCTTCCCCGTCCCGTCCCGCCGCTACCCGTCCCCACCCGGGTTCCGACCAGTTCCGTCCCGTCCGAACGAAGGAGAAGAAGACCCATGTACCAGGCGCAGCCGCCCCCCACTGCCGCCGACGCATTCGTACCCGTCGTCGATCTGTCGACGAAGGACCGTCCCCGGGGACGCGCGGCGATCGCCGCCGCGATCGACCGGGCGTGCACGGGTTCGGGGTTCTTCGTGATCGTGGATCACGGGGTCCCGCAGGACCTGATCGACCGCATGTTCTCCACGACGAGCGCCTTCTTCGCTCTCCCCGACGCGCAGAAGGCGCTCGTCGCCCACCGGCCGGGGGTCTCCGGCTACCGACGTACGGGAGGTACGACCGCGCTCAGCCTCGGTCAGCAGACGCCGCCCGACCTGTGCGAGGCCTTCGCGGCGCACGTGACCGGCGAGCTGGGCGACGAGGCGCGCGGCCGGCTCGGCGACCAGTGGGCGACCTGGACACTGGCGAACATCTGGCCCGAGGAGCCGGCCGGTTTCCGGGAGGTGTGGCACGACTACATGGCGGCGATGAGCGAGCTGGCGGCCGACCTCATGCGGCTGTTCGCCCTCGCCCTCGACCTCGACGAGGACTTCTTCGACGACAAGTTCGACCACCACGGCTCGTCCGTCGCCGTCAACTACTACCCCCCGCAACTCACCCCGCCCCTGCCCGGCCAGTGGCGCCGCGGCCCGCACACCGACTTCGGCAGCCTCACCATCCTCTACCAGGAGGACGACCGCGGCGGACTCCAGGTCCTCCAGGACGAGGACACCTGGCGCGACGTCGCCGCCATCCCCAACAGCTTCGTCGTCAACATCGGCGACCTCATGGCCCTGTGGACCGGCGGACGCTGGGTCTCCACCATGCACCGCGTCGCCAACCCCGCCCACGGCGACACCACCTCCCGCCTCACCATCCCCTTCTTCTACCTCCCCAACCACGACGCCTCCATCGAACCGATGCGCCCCCTGACCGGTGCGCGCGAGGGCCACCGCCGCGAGCAGGCGAGCGTGGTCGCCGGGGAGTGGATGTCCCGCAAGCTCCAGAGGATGTTCGCGGGCTGACCCCGGAACCGGCGCATTCCAGACCCCGGCCCGTCGCGGAGGCGTACTCCCCCGTACAGCACCTCCGCGGCGGGCCGGCTTTCCCGAGGAATAGCGAAGTAAATGCGCGGCCGCATCGCGGCACTCCGGCAGACGATTGAGTTGACATATTCGGCGACCGGCCGTGGCGGCCGACGGCGGCCCGGACCTAGCGTCGGGGCAGAACACTCACCGGGAACACTCACCTGGAACAGTCGCGGAGGGCCCGGGAATTCAAGAGGGAAGGAAAAGCGTGAGCAATACCCAGCAGACCGTCACCGTGACCGACGGGTTTGTCCCGGTGATCGACCTGTCCACACGCAAGGACCCCGAGGCCCGCACCGCGATCGCCGAAGCAATAGGCGGCGCCCTGCGGAGTTCCGGATTCTTCATCGTCGTCGGGCACGGCCTCTCCCCGGAACTCGTCGACCGCATGTTCACCACGACGAACGCCTTCTTCAAACTGCCCGAGGACGAGAAGGACCTGGTCGCCTCCCGCCCGGGGGTGTCCGGCTATCGCCGGGCCGGCGGCACGCTGGCGCGCAGCCTCGACCGGCAGACGCCGCCCGACCTGTGCGAGACCTACGCGGCGCACGTGACCGGCGAGCTGAGCGACGAGGCGCGCGGCCGGCTCGGCGACCAGTGGGCGAGCTGGACGCACCGCAACGTGTGGCCGGACAACCCCGCCGGTTTCCGGGCCGCCTGGCAGGACTACATGGCGGCGATGAGCGAGCTGGCGGCCGACCTCATGCGGCTGTTCGCCCTCGCCCTCGACCTCGACGAGGACTTCTTCGACGACAAGTTCGACCACCACGGCTCGTCCGTCGCCGTCAACTACTACCCCCCGCAACTCACCCCGCCCCTGCCCGGCCAGTGGCGCCGCGGCCCGCACACCGACTTCGGCAGCCTCACCATCCTCTACCAGGAGGACGACCGCGGCGGACTCCAGGTCCTCCAGGACGAGGACACCTGGCGCGACGTCGCCGCCATCCCCAACAGCTTCGTCGTCAACATCGGCGACCTCATGGCCCTGTGGACCGGCGGACGCTGGGTCTCCACCATGCACCGCGTCGCCAACCCCGCCCACGGCGACACCACCTCCCGCCTCACCATCCCCTTCTTCTACCTCCCCAACCACGACGCCTCCATCGAACCGATGCGCCCCTTCACCGACTCACCCGCCGTGGAGCGGTTCGACACGGTCACCGTCAGCGAGTGGGTGTCGCGCAAGGTCCAGAAGATCTTCACCTGACGTCCCGGCTCATTCCTGCCCGCAGCCCGGCAGAGCAGAAAGGTACGGAGAGATGAACAAGAGCGTCCATCACGACCGGATCAGTGAGCAGTACCAGGCATCGAGCACGCAGTACGACAACGTCAAGAACCTGCCGTACGCCTTCTGCGAGCGGGAAACGCTGCTCTCCGGGCTCCCCGATCTCACGGGCCGGCGCGTCCTGGACGTCGCGTGCGGCACCGGCTACTACTCGCGGATGTTCAAGCGGCTCGGTGCCGAGCGCGTCGTCGGCGTGGACATCGAGGAGAGCATGGTCGACGTCGCCCGCCGGATCGAGGCGGAGGCGCCGCTGGGCATCACGTACGACGCGGTCGACGCGGCAGAGCTGCCCACGCTGGGCGAGTTCGACGTGGTCGCTCCGATCTGGGCGTTCGTGCACGCGAAGGACGCCGACGAGTACCACGAGATGGTGTCGCGCTGCGCCGCGAACCTGGTGAGCGGCGGGACGATGGTCGCGCTCTGCTCCAACCCGGACATCGACCTGGAGAGGATGGCGGTCTACCCGCGCTACGGCCTCTCCATCACACCGAAGGGGAAGCACGGCGACCGCCAGGTCATCCACATCGAGATGGACGTCGAACCGCGCGTGGGCTTCGACGGCTTCTTCTGGCCGGCGGGCACCACGGAGGCGGCCATGGAGAAGGCCGGTCTCACCGAGGTCCGGCGTCACGGGAACCGTGCCCCGGGGCACCCCGCCGGGATGTCCGAGAAGGGGTACTGGGCCGACTTCGTCGCCAATCCCCCGTTCGCGCTCTACACGGCGACCAAGCCGTAGCGGTCCGGTGCGCCTGCCCGGACGGCCGGCACCTCTTCGAGACGGAGAACCTTCGAGACGGAGAATCCCATTGAAGCTCGCTGTGTTCGGAGCGAACAGTTCCACCGGGCGCCATCTCACGGAGCAGGCGCTCGCCGCGGGTCACACGGTGACCGCCGCGGTCCGCCGGCCCGAGGCGTTCCCGCTGTCCGGGCCGCTGCTGCGGGTGGAGGCCGTGGACGTGTACGACCGGGCGGCGGTCGAGAGGGCGGTGGAGGACAACGACGCGGTCGTCTCCATCCTCGGTGTCCCCTACCAGCGCGGGCCGGTCACGGTGCTGTCCCGCGGCATCACCCACATCACCGACGCGATGGCCCTGCACGGCACCAAGCGGCTGGTCACGGTGACATCCCGGCTGCTGGCGGTGCACGCGCCCCGGTCGGCGGGCGAGAAGCCGCCGTACGAGCGGTTCATGTACCGCAGGCTGCTCTACCCGTTCCTGACCCGGCTCGGCCGGACCCTGTACGACGACATGCTCCGCATGGAGCAGATCGTGCGCGCGACCGAGCTCGACTGGACGATCGTCCGGCCGTCCGCGCTGTACAACACCGACGTGGTCAGCGACTACCACTTCGGTCCGCCGCAGTCGCCGGGCCTGTACACGTCCCGCATCGATCTCGCCCATTCGCTGCTGCGCGCGACGACAGAAGGCTCCCACGTCCGCTCGGTGGTCTCGGTTTTCACGACGGAGGGTGTGCCGACTTTCGGTGACGTACTGAAAAAGGAAGTCCTGCGGATCGGAGCCTGGGACCACAAGTAGGATTCGGCCACGCATGGCGCGACGGCACCACCCGGTAATGGGTGGTGCCGTCGGCGCGCGCATTTTCACATCTTCTTCTCGAAGTTCGACGGGATCCCGCACCGGCTTAATTCCTACCCACTTGCGAAACACCGTGATAAGACTGGAAGAGACCTGTTGGGTAGACCGTACGGAACCATCTGACCATGGATCCGGGAGCACTTCCAGGGGGCGATGCACCGGTGCACAAGGGATCACAGCTCGCGGTATTCCTCGAAACCCTGCGGTGGTCGCCCGAGCGGCTGGCGCGGGAAATCAACAGAAGGTACGGCGAAAACACCGTCAGTTTGAAGGCACCGTATGGCTGGGCGAAAGGGGCCTTCCCCCGCGGCCAGGTTCCGGGCTTCGTTGCCGCCATCCTCTCGGACCATCTCGGCAGAACGATAGGTATCGGCCAAATATGGCCCGGGCGCCGGCCCTGCACCGAGTTGGACGGCTTCCGGGACGCGGCCCTCGGCCCTCCCTGGACCGAGGAGCACGTCGGCCGCCTGCTGCGGCCCCTGCTGGAGCGGCAGGACACTCCCGGAGGGGCCCCGTGGCCGACGGAGCCCGTGCCCGGTGCCGTGCTGGTCTCCCTCGCCGTGGACTGGCTGACGGCCGGGAGCAGGCCCATGTCGGCTCGTTCGTCGGGCGCGGGGCTCTCCACCGAGATGGTGGACATCCTGGCCAGCCGGATCGCGCGGCTGCGGGAGGTGGGCGACGCCGAGGACGACGGCCTGGTCATGAACTGGGTGGTGCACGAGCTCCGTTGGGCGCTGCGGATGGCCGAGAGCACCGCCTACGACGCGCCGACGGGCGGGCGGCTGTTCGGCGCCATCGCCGAACTGGCGCAGCTCGCGGGTCGATTGACCGAGAACCAGGGGCACCACGCCCGCTGCCAGCACTACCTGCTGGCGGCGTTGCGCGCATCGAGTCTCGCCGGTGACCGCGGCCAGGGGGCGCGCGTGCTCTCAAGTCTGAGCCGTCACCTCTCCCGGTGCGGCAACAAGCAGGACGCCCAGCGCCTGGTGAGACTGGCGGACGTCGGCACGGACGAGGCCCTGCCCTGTCCGCCGGACTCGCCGTCCGTGCCGCATCAGGCCCAGGCGTACGCGCGCTTCGCCGACAAGTCCCCCGCCGTACCGGCCGACCAACCGGGCGTGCACGTCTGCGGCGTGGGACCGGCGGGCGCGCTGGGGCCACGTACGCCGCCGCGCCACGAGAAGCCGAGCCGGCTGCCGTGGGCGGGCTAGGGGGTGGTTCGGAACCTGCCGGGGTCGCCGGCCCCGGCAGGCGACGGCGTCCTGTCGCCTGCCCGGCCGGGACCACGGGGACCAGCGGGACCTACTCCAGGTAGCCCGCCAGTGTGTACGTCCCGGACGGCGGTGCCGTGGCCGCTGGGCCCGTGTCGTCCACCCCGCTCGGGGCGAGGTACCCGCCCAGCGTGTGACTGCCGGCCTCGGACGGGCCCGCCTCCCCGGGACCCGCCTCCGGCCTCGTTCCGCTCGTCGTCATGTTGCTCGTCGCGGGGGTGGGTACGCAGACGCCGTGCAGCCAGGCGAGATGGTCGTACAGGTCGTCCGCCGTCAGCGCCGCGAGTGCGGTGTTGCGTCGGCTCGCCGCCTCGTCGCGCGCGTGCCACAGCCGGATGCTGTCCCGCGCGGCCCGGTGCACCGCGGCGGTGCGCTCGGCGCGTACCGTGTTGTAGTGGCGCAGCCGTTGCGGAAAGCCGGCCGCCGGGCCGTCGAGCACCTCACCGAGGACGACCGCGTCCTCCAGGGCCAGGCAGGCGCCCTGCGCCGCGTAGTGCAGCATCGGGTGGGCGGCGTCCCCGAGGAGGGCGACCCGGCCGTCGGTCCAGGTGCGCACGGGCTCGCGGTCGACCAGCACCCACGCCTTCCACTCCGCACCGAGGGCGAGCAACCGCCGCGCGGTCTCGGCCAGTCCGGTGAAGTGGCCGCGCACCACCGAAGGGCTGACCGGGACGCCGGAGAACACCTCGGACGGCTGGTTCTCCACGCTGGGCGCCAGGTTGAGCAGCCGGCCGCCGGCGATCGGGTAGTGCACGAAGTGGCGGCCGGGGCCGGCCCACCAGGTGACGGCGGGGTGCCGCAGGTCGGGCGGTACGTGCTCCATCGGGACGAGCGAGCGGTACACGGTGATACCGGCGTTGCGCGGGGCACCGTCCCCGACCAGCTGGGCGCGTACGGCGGAGTGCAGCCCGTCGGCTCCGACCAGGGCGTCCGCGACCAGGTGCTCACTGTGCGCCAGCCGGACCCGCACGGCCGTCCCGGTGTGGGAGTAGCCGACTACGGGGCAGGAGGCACGGAGCACGATGCCGGGGTGGTCACGGCAGGCGCGCAGCATCAGCCGGTGGAGGTCGCCCCGGTGCACGACGACGTAGGGGTTGCCGAACCGGGCCCGGTACCGGTCGTCGAGCGGCACGCTGGTCACGTGCCGGTCCAGGAGGCCGTCCATGAAGCGGAGTTCGGGCACCGGTACGGCGATCTCCCGTACGGCGTCCAGCAGGCACAGCCGGTGCAGCGCGTGCATGCCGTTCGGGGCGAGCTGGATGCCGGCGCCCAGTTCCACGAACTCGGCGGCGCGTTCGCACACCACGACCCGGTGTCCACGGGCGGCGAGGGCGAGGGCCGCGGCGAGGCCCCCGATGCCACCCCCCGCCACGGCGACCGTCGTCATGCCCCGGCCCCGCGGGCGGCGTCCTCGTGCCCGCCCGACGCGATCAGGTGGGCCAGCTCCAGCCGCTTCACCTTGGTGGTCGCCGTCTGCGGCAGGTCAGCCCGACGCCACTGCACGGGCGGGGCCATCCACGGCAGGTCGGCGACCGCCCGCCGCCAGGCCACCCGGTCCAGCGGGAGGTCGTCGCGGGTGCAGACGACCGGCACGGGCCGGCCCTCGCCCGCTTCGAGGATCACCAGTTCGGTGAGTTCGGTGAGGCGACCGAGCAGCCGGTCCTCCACGGAGAGGGTGCTGCCGAACCCGGGGATCTCGTCGACCTCGCGGTCGAGCACGTGCAGGCACCCCCAGCGGGTGCGGTAGCCCAGGTCGCCCATCCGCCACCAGCCGCCGGAGTCCTGCTGTGCGAAGCGGTCGGGGTCGCCGAGGTAGGTGCGGATCCTGCCGTCGCTGCTGACCTCGATGTGGCCGGGTGAGGCGGCGGTGGGCCGCCGGCCGTCGCGGCTGACCACCCGGACCCCCGTCATCCCGGGGAAGGGGATGCCCACGCAGCGTCCGTCCGCCTCGGGCGAGCGGCTCCGGCCGTAGGTGCGTGCCACGCAGGGGCCGATCTCGCTCTGACCGTAGATCTGGCCGAACTTGGCGGACCGACGGTGGGAGGCGCCGATCAGGGCGCGCACCGTGCGGGGGTGCAGGGCGTCGAACGTACTGCTGAAGAACTTGACGTTGGACAGGGGCCGGCGCGGGTCGGCGGCCAGCCGCTCCCAGCTCATGTACGTGTTGGGGTGGGCCTCCAGCACCGCGGGCCGCAGCCGGGCGAAGAACGGCGCGACCCGCTCCGGGTCGGCGTCCACCAGGGCCGCCACCGGGAAACCGCGCAGCAGTGCGATGGCCAGCGCGGTGAACAGCCGTGAGTGCACGAAGGAGACGTGGAAGGCCACCGGTTCGCGCCGGCGCAGCAGCGCGGTCGCGAGGGCCTGCGGACGGTAGCGGGCTTCCAGGCCGAAGGCGGTGTGCACGGCCAGCTTGGGCAGTCCGGTCGTGCCGGAGGTGTGGGTGACGAGGGTGGGCTGCTCCGGCGGCATCTCGAGCGCCGGCACCCTCGGCGCTCCGGCCAGGTCGGCGAGCGCGGTGGCGTGTTCGTGGCGGCCGGAGGCGAGCAGGACGCGGCGGCTGAGGGCGAACACCTCTGCGGGCAGCGAGCCGGTCAGCTTCGCCTCGTCGGTGAGCAGGTAGGGCCGGTCGACCCGGCGCAGCAGTGCGGCGACCGTCTCCCCGTCCAGGTGGGGCGAGAGCAGGACCGGTACGGCGCCGATGCGGACGGTGGCGATGGCGAGCAGGGTGATGTCGAACGCGTTGCTCTTGTGGATCACCACGTGGTCGCCGGGGCGGGTCCCGGCCCGCCAGAGGCGGGAGCCGAAGTCGTCGACCAGGTCGGCGGCGTCGGTGGCGGCCAGGCTCCTGCCGCGCTCCGGGGCGATGTCGAGGTCGTGGTCGAGGAGCAGGACGTTGGTCGGGTAGCGGGCGGCGGCCCGGTCGAGCAGCGTGCCCAGGCGGATGCCGCGGTTTCCTATGCGCTGCAGAAGCATGTGTCAGCCTCGATGCGAGTCGACTGGTGGAGGTGCGGGGTCAGGAGGACTCGACGGCCTTCTTCAGGCGTTCGACGGTGGCGGCCATGTCGGAGGTGACCTTGGCCGTCCACTCGGTGAAGAACGCCGTCCGCTCGTCGTCGCTCATGGAGCCGGTGATGCCGGTGATCCCCTCGGTGGGGGCGCCCATCCGGAAGTGGTGGGCGAGTGCGGTGCCGCCGTCCGGGGCGGGGCTCAGCGTGTAGCCCCAGACGCTGTCCTGGGCACGGCCGGCCCGGGTGCGCATCGCCCAGGCGAAGCGGTGCGCCGGTTCGGCCGCGACGACCTCGGCCTCCGTGTCCCAGGCGCCGCGGACCACCGGCGCCCAGGCCACCACGTCGGCCTCGCGCCGGTTGTGCCCGAGGAACACCGCGCCCACGGTGCCGGGTTCGCCGCCGCTCCACTCGCCGCCGGTGCATTCCTCGCTCCATTCGTGGCAGCGCGGCAGGTCGCTCACCACGGCGTACACGAACTCCGGGGGCCGGGCAACGTGTGTCTCGACGCGGATGTCGAAGAGGGGGGCGTTCGGTTCGGCGTTCATGGCCGTCAGCCTTTCCGGGGGTCGCGGGGGTGGACAAGGAAGAGCGGCCGGGGTTCGTCAGGTCGCTCCGGCCGCCATTCGAGCAGTGCCAGGCCGGCGGACATGCCGCCGCCGAATCCGGCGAGGACCACGAGGTCCCCCGGGGCGATCCGGCCGGCGGCGGCGTCCAGGGTGATGGGCACCGACGCCGCGCCGGTGTTGCCGAGGTGCCGGACGGTGGTGTGCGTGCGCTCCGGGGGGAAGCCGAGGTCCGCGGCGAGCGCTTCGATCATCCGGCCGTTGGCCTGGTGCGGTACCAGGTGCAGGCGCCGGGCGCGGTCAGGGCGGTGCCGGTCGAGGAAGGCGCGGATCAGGGGCCCGACCCGGCTCTCCACGAAGCGGCGCACGGCCGGGCCGTCCATGGCGAAGTAGTGGAGGCCCTGTTCCAGTGAGGCCGGGGAGGCAGGGATGCGGGAGCCGCCGGCCGGGACCCGGATGAGGTCGCGCTCCCGCGGGAAGGTGGCCAGCTCGGTGGCGAGCACTCCGGCCCCCTCGCAGGGGCCGAGCACGACGGCTCCGGCGCCGTCGCCGAAGAGTACGACGGTGCGGCGGTCCGTCGGGTCGAGGGTCCGGGAGTAGATGTCGGCGCCGACGACGAGGGCGTGGCCGCGGGTGCCGCGGATCATGCGCTCCGCCGTGGCCAGCGCGAAGACGAAGCCGCTGCAGACCGCGTTGATGTCGAACGCCGGGGTGCCCGCGGGAACGCCCAGTTCGGCGGCGACCGCGGTGGCGGTGGGTGGCTGGGGGGAGTCCGGGGTGGACGTGGCCACCAGTACCAGGGAGACCTCGGCGGGGCGGATCCCGGCGTCGGTCAGGGCGGCGCGCGCCGCCGTCGCCGCCAGGTCGGAGGTGGCCTCGTCCGACGTGGCCCAGCGGCGTTCGTGGATGGCGGTCTTGCGGCTGATCCACTCGTCGGTGACACCGGCCGGTGTTCCGACCTCGTCGTTGGTGACCACCTTCCCGGGGAGGCAGGAACCGGTGCCTAGGATGCCGACCGCGTCACGGGCCGGGGCTGCGCGAGGGGCCATGCTGGGCTCATTTCGGTTCGTCGCCGTGCGCGCGCTCCACCGGGAGGGGAGCGGGCGCGGCGTCCGGGTTCAAGGGTCCGTGGCGGACGCTAGCCAAGGGTCCACCGGGCGTCCCAGGAATTCCGGCGGAAAATGTCAGATCCGCGCTCGTGGCGCGGAAAACGTCGGGTCCCCGCTCTCGGCGTCGATTTCGCGGGCACGGAGAAAGGTGACAGATTTCCCCGCCGCCCGTCGCGTCCGCCGGCGGCCCGGCTTAACGTGGTGCGCCGACACGGTGGCCGTCCTAACAAGGGATTCTGATGGGGACGAGCGAACACCCGGCGACACAGCGGCCCTGGTCCGGAGCCATCGACGTGCATCACCACGTCATTCCGGAATTCTATGTCGCCGAATTGAGGAGAACAGGAGCCGCCTCCACCCTGCCCGGTGTCGACAGACCGCGCTGGGAGATCGGCAAGAGCCTCGCCATGATGGACCGCCAGGGCATTCGCGGGGCCGTGGTCAACGTCTGGCCCGGGGTGCCCGTTGTGGACGCGGCGACGGGCGCCCGGATGGCCCGCCGGATCAACGAGGGGCTCGCCGAACTGGTGGCGCGTCACCCCGGCAGGATCGGCGCGTTCGCGGTGCTGCCCCTGCCGCACGTGGACGCGGCCCTTGAGGAACTCGCGTTCAGCGTCGACGTCCTCGGTCTGGACGGCGTCGGCCTGGTCACCCACTACGGCGGGACGTACGTCGGGGACCCGGCGCTGGACGCCTTCCACGCCGAGGCGGCGCGACGGGGCACGCCCCTGTTCGTCCATCCGACGGCGCCGCCCGTCGAGCAGCCCGCCTTCGGCCTGCCGGCCTCGCTGTGCGAGTTCCCGTTCGAAACCGTGCGGCTGGCCGCCCAACTCCTGTACAACCGCACGCTGGAGCGGCATCCGGGGCTGCGGATGATCCTCTCGCACGGCGGCGGCGGCCTGGCGTACTACGCGGCACGGCTGGCCTGCGGTCCGCTGATCCGCGCCGATCTGGCGGAGCGGCTGCCCGAGGACCCGATCGGCTACCTGCGGCGGCTGTACACCGACACCGCCATGGTGGGTGATCCGTACGCCTTCGGGCCGGTGCGGTCGCTGTCCGGCGCGGGCCGGCTCCTGGTCGGCTCCGACTACCCGTTCATGCCGGAGTCCTTCAGCACGGAGGGCGGGCGGTACGTCGTCGACCAGGGCGGGTTCACGCCGGACGAGCTGGCCCGCATCGAGTTCGGCAACGCCGTCGAGCTCTTCCCACGATTCGCCCACGAACGACAGGAGGGCTGTTGACGTGCTCGCCGACACGACGGTCGACGCATATCTGGAACGCATCGCGGCGCGGCGCCCGGCCGCGGCCGACCTGGAGTCGCTGCGGCACCTCCAGGCCCGCCATCTGCTCTCCGTGCCCTTCGAGAACCTGGGCTACCACCTCGGTGAGGAGATCCTCATGGACGAGCGGGTGGTCGACAAGATCGTCACGCAGTCCCGGGGAGGCGGCTGCTACGAGGTGAACCCCGCGCTGATGTTCCTGCTGCGCAGCCTGGGCTACGAGGTCTCGGTGCTGCCGGGCCGGGTGTGGATCAGGGGCCGGCTGACCGCGCCCCTGTGCCACCTCGCGCTCCGGGTGCGGGCGGACGACCGCGACTGGCTGGTCGACGTGGGATTCGGACGCAACAGCAGGTACCCGCTGGCGCTGGACACCGAGGAGGAGCAGCAGGACCCGCACGGCCGGTTCCGCGTCGTACGGGCGGACGACGGCGGCTTCGACGTGGGCCTCGACGGCACCCCGCAGTACCGGGTGTACCGAGTGCCGTGCGAGATCGACGACTTCGGGCCCACCCTGTGGTGGTACCGGACCGCCCCGGAATCCCCCTTCCTGCAGAACCTGTTCTGCTCCCTGCCGACCGAGAACGGCCGGGTCACTCTGAAGGAGGACCAGTTCGTCCGCGTCGTCGGCACCGAGCGGGAGAGCCGGCGGCTGACCGGCGAGGACGAGATCCGCGAGGCGTACGACAAGTGGTTCGGAATCCGGCTGGAGCGCATGCCCGTGAAGTCGTCGCGTGCCACCACGGTGCCGATGTCCTTCGACTGACCGACCGTGCGCGGACGCTCCGCTCCCCTTACGGGGGCGGGGCGTTCGCGCGTGCGGCGGTTCAGGACGCCGTTCCGGAGGGGTTGGAGATGAGGTAGCGCCAGTACCCGTCCGAGCCCCGGCGGGCGATGTCGGTGGCGGTGCCCGCGGTGTGCACGGGGGTACCGTTCGGCCCCGTGCCGTCGTGGACGTAGTCGTTGATCAGCAGCGCCGTGTCCCCCACCACGTACACCTGGCGCAGCGCCACGGTGATCGGGACGCGGGTCCGCACCACCTCGGGGAGCGCGGCGCGCCGCCGTTCCCCCGCGGAGGTCTCGCCGGGCCGCACGACGTGGAGTGCCTCCGGTTCGAAGAGGGCGTCGAGCAACTCGACGTCGCGCGAGTTGAAGGCCGCGGCGAATACGTGCGGCAGGTCGGCCGGTTCGACGGGCAG
This sequence comes from Streptomyces coelicoflavus, assembly GCF_045041415.1. Classification (NCBI taxonomy): domain Bacteria; kingdom Bacillati; phylum Actinomycetota; class Actinomycetes; order Kitasatosporales; family Streptomycetaceae; genus Streptomyces; species Streptomyces coelicoflavus. The sequence continues at coordinate 2,670,053 of NZ_CP108218.1, forward strand.
GCGGTCGGTCGCAGGCTCATTCATGGGGGCAGTAGAACAGCCGGTGCGGCCCGGGGGCAGCGGGCGCCGGCCATCTCTGTCAGCTCCGCGCGGCCGGTGCAATTCCCCGTTTCGGACCTGACAGATGCCGGAACAAACCGTGGCCCGGCCTTTCGGCACGACGACATGATGCAGAACCCACCCGTCTTCCGAAACGTCCGAACCGGCCGACAGGGAGTTTGTCTTGACCACGCTCACGCTTCTCTTCCATTCTCGCAGCGGAAACACCTATCAGCTCGTGGAAAGGGCCGCGAAAACGGCGCTGGACGCGGGCGCCGAGGTCCGTGTCCGCAAGGCACCCGAGCTGCCCTCGCCGATGATCCTGGACCGGAAGGCCTACGACGAGTTGGGGACCGTCACGGCGGACGTCCCGGACGCGGACCTGGACGACCTGCTGTGGGCCGACGCGATCATGATCGGTACTCCGGTCCACTACGGTCTGCCGGCCCCGCAGATCCTGAACTTCATCGACCACACGGGTCCCGTCGCCATACCCGGCAGGCTGATGGACAAGGCGGTGTCCGCCTTCGCCTCCGGCTCCATGCCGCACGCCGGCCAGCAGACGGCGATCCTCGCCCTGCACAACACCTTCTGCCACTGGGGTGCGGTGATCGTGCCCAACGGCTCGGCCGCCGCCGTCCTCCACCGGCCGGGCAACGGCGCCCCGTACGGCACCGGCACGATCTCCCGGCACGAGGCGAACAGCGTCACCGAGGACAACCTCGGCGCCATCGAGTACCAGACGCTGCGCACCCTCCAGGTCGCCGGTGCGCTGGTGCGGGGGCTGCGGCCCGAGCCGGGGATCACCATGGTGAGCGACGAGCGGCTGCGGACCTTCGGCCTGGACATCTGATGCGTCCCGGGGCGCAGGTGCGGGACTCCCCCTGGCCGGAGGGCACCCCGTGCTGGGTGGAGGTGCGGCTGCCCGACCCGGCGGCCGCCTCCGCCTTCTACGGCAAGCTGTTCGGCTGGACCTTCTTCGACCACGGGCCCGCCTACGACCACTACCTGACGGCACGTCTGGAGGACCGGGCCGTCGCCGACATCGGGCCCGAGGAGCCCGGCGGGACGGCGGCGGGCCCCCCGGTCTGGCTCGTCTGCTTCGCCGTGGCCGACGCGGACGCCGCGGCGGCGAGGGTCACCGCGGCGGGCGGCGTCCTCCTGCTGGCGCCGTGCGACGTGGGCACCCACGGCAGGTTCGCCGTCGCCGAGGACCCGGCCGGGTGCCGGTTCGCCGTGTGGCAGGCGTACGCGTATCACGGCGCCGAGGTCATGGGGGTGCCGGGCGCGGTCGTCCGGTACCACTGCGTGAGCCGTGACGTGGGCGCGTCCCTGGCCTTCTGCGCGACCGTGTTCGGACACTCGGTGGGCCGCCGCACCGACACCGGCGGCACGTGGTCCACCCTGGACCTGGACGGCGCTCCGGTGGCCGACGTGGGCCCGGTCGCGGCCGGGCCCGGCGGGACGGCGTCCTCCCGGTGGGAGGTGTCCTTCGGGGTCGAGGACCTCGCCGCGGCCCTGGTCCGGGTCACCGAACTGGGCGGCACCGTGTCCGAGGGGCCGGTACCCGGCCGCCACGGCACCCGCGCCCGGGTCGCGGACCCCCAGGGGACGGCGTTCGACGTGCTCGAGGTCGGAGGGGGCACCGCCGCCGACGCGTGCGCGGCCCCGTGAAAACCCGCGGGCAACTGACAGATTCGGGGCGACCTGACGAACCGGTTCGCCATTGCCTTGGGCGACCCCCGCCGAAGCACCAGGGTGGAGCCGTGTCCGGTCGCCGTGCGAAAGCTGGAGCCAGCCTTGATCAGTGACATGCTTCCGATACCGCTGGAAAAAGCACGACAGCAACCGGACTGGGAGAGCCGCTCCCAGGTGGTGCGCGCCCGGGAGGCCCTGGCTGAGCGCCCCGGGCTGGTCCGGGCCGAGGACGTCCGCACGCTACTGGCCCACCTGGCGCTCGTCAGCGAGGGCGGGGCCGAGGTCGTACAGGCCGGTGACTGCGCCGAGGACCCCACGGAGTGCACGCGGGACCACATCGCCCGGAAGGTGGCGGTGCTCGACCTGCTGGCAGGCGCGATGAAGCTGGCCGGGGGGCGTCCGGTGCTGCGAGTGGGCCGGATGGCCGGCCAGTTCGCGAAGCCGAGGTCCCGGCCGACCGAGCGGGAGGGCGGCGTCGAACTGCCGGTCTACCGCGGGCACCTGGTCAACGGCCCGGCTCCCGACCCCGAGGAACGGCGCGCCGACCCGCTGCGCCTGGTCACCGGGTACATGGCGGCCGCCGAGATGATGAGCCACCTCGGTCGGGCCCGCGTCACGGGTATCGACCAGCCGGTGTGGACCAGCCACGAGGCGCTGGTCCTCGACTACGAGGTGCCCCTGCTGCGCCGCACGCCGGAGGGGGAGCTCCTGCTCTCCTCCACCCACTGGCCCTGGCTCGGGGAGCGCACCCGCCAGGTGGACGGGCCGCACGCGGCGCTGCTCGCCCAGGTGGCCAACCCCGTCGCTGTCAAGGTGGGCCCCTCGACGGAGCCCGCCGACCTGCTGGCGCTGTGCGCCCTGCTGGACTCGGGGCGGCGGCCGGGGCGGCTGACGCTGATCGTGCGCATGGGCGCGGGGACGGTGGCCGAGCGGCTGCCCCCGCTGGTGCGGGCGGTGCGGGCGGCCGGCCATCCGGTGGTGTGGCTGACCGATCCGATGCACGGCAACACGGTGGTCACCCGGCAGGGCCGCAAGACCCGCTTCGTGCGGACCCTGCGGCGCGAGGTCCACGAGTTCCGCTCCGTACTGGCGGAGGCCGGCGCGTTCCCCGGGGGTGTGCATCTGGAGACCACGCCCGACCGGGTCACGGAGTGCGTCCTGGACGAGTCGGAGGCCGACCGGGCGGGCGAGGTCTACACGAGTTTCTGCGACCCCCGTCTCACCGTCGGGCAGGCCCTCGACGTCCTGGACGCCTGGGGCGGGGCCCGGCCGCTCGCGAGAGCGGCCGGGACGGTCGTACCGCAGCAGTCGACAGGAGGATGAGGCGATGACATCGACGTCCGCGACGGAACCGCCCCCGTCGGAACCGGGAAGCGGCCCGGCCCGGGTCGCGCTCGTCACCGGTGCCGCGGGGGGCATCGGCCGGGCGGTGGTGCGCCAGCTGGCCGAGCAGGGCACGGCGGTGGCCGCCGTGGACCGGGACGGCGACGGCCTGCGCGACACCGTCGCCGAGCTGCACCGAGCGGGCCTGGCGGTGACCGCGTACCCCGCCGACGTGACCGACGCCGACGCGGTGGAGGCCCTCGTCGACGCGGTCGAGGAGCAGACGGGTCCGGTGGAGTACCTGGTCAACGCGGCCGGATTGCTGCACGTCGGGGAGGTCGCCGCCACCACCCCGGGCGACTGGGCGGAGATGTTCGCGGTCAACGCGGGCGGGGTGTTCCTGGTCTCCCGCGCCGTGGTGGCGCGGATGGCGCCGCGGGGCCGCGGGGCCCTGGTGACCGTCGCATCGAACGCCGCGGCGACGCCCCGGGCCAGGATGGCCGGGTACGGCGCGTCCAAGGCGGCGGCCACCATGTTCACCAAGTCGCTGGGCCTGGAGGTCGCCCGGTTCGGCATCCGCTGCAACGTCGTGGCCCCCGGGTCGACCGAGACGCCGATGCTGTGGTCGATGTGGCAGGACGACGACGGCCGCGCGCGCACGGTGCGGGGCAACGCCGACGAGTTCCGGGTGGGCATCCCGCTGGGGAAGACGGCCAGCCCCGAGGACGTCGCCGCGGCGGTGCTGTTCCTGCTGTCCGACCGGGCCGGCCACATCACCCTGCACGGCCTCACGGTCGACGGCGGCGCCGCCCTCGGCGTGTGAGCAGGCCCCGCACGGCGCGCGCAGGACCCGAGCGGCACGACCACCGGAGCGGAACGGAGAGGAAACGTCATGTCCGGGATCTCCCACATCCCCGAGTACCCGATGCCCGGTGAGGAGGACCTCCCGGCGAACACCGCGCGCTGGCGGGTGTGCCCCGACCGTGCCGTTCTGCTGGTCCACGACGCGCAGCGCTACTTCCTGCGCCCCTTCGCCGACGCACAGCGGGGCGCCCTCGTCGGCAACATCGGACTGCTGCGCGAGCGGTGCGCGGCCCTGGGCGTGCCGGTCGCCTTCACGGCGCAGCCCGGAGGGATGACGGCCCCGCAGCGCGGCCTGCTGCGGGACTTCTGGGGCGCCGGCATGTCCCTGGACGCTGCCGACCGGGACGTCGTCGACGAGCTGGCACCGCGCCGGGAGGACTGGCGGCTCACCAAGTGGCGCTACAGCGCCTTCTTCCGGACCGGGCTGCTGGCGCGGATGCGCGCCGCCGGCCGGGACCAGCTCGTGGTCTGCGGCGTCTACGCCCACGTCGGGGTCCTGGCGACCGCGGTCGAGGCCTTCTCGCACGACATCGAGACCTTCCTGGTGGCCGACGCGGTCGCCGACTTCTCGGCACGGGAGCACCGGCTCGCCCTTGCCTACGCGGCCGGCCGGTGCGCCGTCGTGGCCACCGCCCGGGGGCTGCCCGCGGTGGGCGGCACGCTCCTCGGCGGGCACGCGCCGGTGCCGGGGGTCGCCTCGTGAGCGCTGGGCGGACGGCCGGTGATCCGGCGCTCGCGCTGCTGGAGAGGGTGCTGGCGCCCGCCCCTCCCCCCTTCGCGCTCCTCTACCGACCGGAGACGGGCGCACCCGGCCGGGTGGACGTGCTCACCGGGCCGGTCGGGACCGTGGACCGGATCGCCGAACTGCCGGTGCCCGACTCGGCGCACGGGCCCGCGGGTGCGGACCTGCTCGCCCTGGTGCCCTACCGGCAGCTCGCCGAGCGCGGCTTCCCGGCCCCCGACGACGGGCGGCCGCTCCTCGCGATGACCGTGCGCGAGCAGGCGGTGCTGGACCGGTCCGAGGTGCTCGGCCGGATCCCGGACGTCCCCGCCCGGCTCGCGAACGAGGGCTTCGACATCGACGACGCGGCGTACGCCCGGCTGGTGCGCCGGGTGCTCGCCGAGGAGATCGGCGCGGGCGCGGGTGCCAACTTCGTCCTCAAGCGGCGCTTCGTCGCGGACATCACCGGCTACACCGCCGCGACGGCCGCCTCCCTCTTCCGGCGGCTGCTGTCCCGGGAGACCGGCGTCCACTGGACGTTCCTGATCCACACCGGGGACCGGACCCTGGTCGGCGCCAGCCCGGAGCGGCACGTGAGCCTGGCGGGGGGCACGGCGGTGATGAACCCGATCAGCGGCACGTACCGCTACCCGGCCGACGGGCCCACGCTCGGCGGGGTGATGGACTTCCTGGCGGACCACAAGGAAACGTACGAGCTCTTCATGGTGGTGGACGAGGAGCTCAAGATGATGTCGCGGTTCTGCGACGGCGGGATCCGGGTGCTGGGGCCGTTTCTCAAGGAGATGGCGCGGCTCGCCCACACCGAGTACGTCATCGAGGGCCGCACCGACCGTGACGTGCGCGAGATCCTGCGCTCCACCCTGTTCGCGCCGACCGTCACCGGCAGCCCGCTGGAGAGCGCCAGCCGGGTGATCAGCCGGTACGAGCCCGAGGGGCGCGGCTACTACAGCGGGGTCGCCGCGCTCGTCGGCCGGGACGGCTCCGGCGGGCGCACCCTGGACTCCGCCATCCTCATCCGCACCGCCGACATCGACGCACGGGGGCGGATGGCGGTCGGGGTGGGCGCCACCCTGGTGCGGGACTCCCACCCGGACGCCGAGGTGGCGGAGTCCCGTGCGAAGGCCACCGCCCTGCTGGACGCCCTGCGGTCCGAGCCGGAGGGCCCGCTGGGCCGGCACCCCTCGGTGCGGTCGGCGTTGCGCGCCAGGAACGCCGACGTCGCCCGCTTCTGGCTGGACGGCCCCGCACCCGGCGAGCGGGAACATCCGGCGCTGGCCGGGCGGCGGGTGCTGGTCGTCGACGCGGAGGACACGTTCACCGCGATGATGGCCCACCAATTGCGCACCTGCGGGCTGGACGTGACGGTGCGCCGGTTCGACGAGCCGTACGCGTTCGCCGAGCACGACCTGGTCGTCATGGGGCCGGGGCCGGGCAGCCCGCTGGACATCGGCGAGGACAGGATCGCCCATCTGCACGCCGCGGTGGACGCGCTGCTGGAGACGCGCCGGCCCTTCCTGGCCGTCTGCCTGAGCCACCAGGTCCTCTGCCACCGCCTGGGGCTGCCGGTGCGGCGCCGGGGCGTCCCGCACCAGGGCGTCCAGAAGGACGTCGAGCTGTTCGGGCGGCGTGAGCGCGTGGGCTTCTACAACAGCTTCGCGGCGTACTGCGCGAACGCGTGCCCGGTCACCGAGGGGGCCGGCCCGGTCGAGGTCGCCCGGAACGCCGCCACCGGGGAGGTGAACGCGCTGCGGGGCCCGCACTTCGCCGGGGTCCAGTTCCACCCCGAGTCGCTGCTCACGCGGGACGGGGTGCGGATCCTCGGGACCCTGCTGGCGGGCGCGCTCGGCGGGGCGGGCCGGCCGGTGCGCACCTGAGACGGCGCGCCGGCCCCGGCCGCAGCGGCGTCACCGCGCGGTCAGCACTACCCTGCGGCCGTGCAGTTGGCCCGACTCCAGCATGCGGTGCGCCTCGCCGGTGGCACTCAGCGGGAGCACCGTCGTCGCCCGGGGCCGCAGCCGTCCGGCGGCGAGCAGTTCGTTGACGCGGGCCGCCGCCTCGGCCAGCTCGCCCACGGAGGCTCCGGTGATGGCGAACCCGACGACGGAGCCGTCGCCGACGTACAGCGGTCCGACGGGCAGTACCGGGGCGGTGTGCAGCCCGGCCAGCAGCACGACGCGGCCCCGCCGGGCCAGCAGGCCGACCGCGGTGGCGAGGTCGTTGGCCCCGGCGGCGTCCGCGTAGACGTCGACGCCCTCGGGGCACAGGCGTGCCAGCCGGCCCTCCGGATCGGCGCCGTCGCGGTCCACCACCGCGACGGCGCCGAGGCCCCGGCAGTAGGCCGCGTCCCGGGCGCGGGCCACGGCCACCACCCGGGCACCCGCCGCGGCCGCGACGACCACCATGGCGGCGCCGACGTTGCCCGCCGCACCGACCACGACCACGGTCTCCCCGGCCCTGAGCCGGCCGTGGACGACCAGCCCCAGGTACGCGGTGGCGGCGGGGTGCAGCACGGTCACGGCCGTACGGGGGTCCACCCCGTCCGGCAGCCGGTAGAGCCGGTCGGACGGTACCGCCACCCGCTCGGCCGCCGCGCCCTGCCGTCCGGCGTGCCCCATGCTGTTGCACCACACCCGGTCGCCCGTCTCGTGACCGGTCACCGCGGCGCCCGTCCCGGCCACCCGGCCGACCAGATCGCGCCCGACGACGAAGGGGAACTCGACCGGCGTCTCCACGGCCCCGGAGCGGATGAAGGTGTCCACGTGGTTGGCGGTGGACGCCTCGACGTCCACAAGCACCTCGTGCGGGCCCGGCCGGGGATCGGGCAGGGTGCCGAACCGGATGGAGTGCGCCGGACCGAAATCGTCGATGTACGCAGCACGCATGCGGAGCATTCTCCCCGAACGTCCGGCACCGGGTGCCGGACTCCCCTTCTGGATGCGGAGTGTGTCAACTCCGCGCCCGGTGGACGCCGCTTGCTCCGGGCGCCGTGCACGCCCGGCCGAACCCGGTGGGCGCTGACTCCGGCTGACCCGTCCTGACCCCGGCACGACGCGGCCGCGGGGGCCGGCGGGTGCTCCCGGCGCGTTCTCCCGAGGACGCACTGTTCCTCGGCCGGGCACTGCCCACATGACCCCGTTCATGACCACCTGACCTCTTGACGACCTTGCGCCGCACGCCCGCCGTGGGTTTGAATCCTTGAAGTTCTTGACCACGGGGGAAATACAGGGTCCGTAGTACGGATTTCGCGTCGAGCGCGGCTGCTTTCCCCATTCCTGCGAGCAATCGACCCAGGTCTGCAAAACAGGGGGAGAAATGCACGCGTACCGAATGCACGCTGCGCGGCTCCGCCCGCCCAGACCGTTCCCGCGCAGGGCCCGACGCGCCGACTCCTGAGTGCGTCAACGCCGCGTCGCCGCCCCGTTGACCCGTACCGGGGCGCACTGACCGCGGGTGTGACTCCCGTGTCTCCCGCGACCCGCGGTGCGCCGGCCGATGTCCGGCGCCCGCGTCGTCCCACACCCGGAACCGATGCCCGGGCCCTCCGGGGCCGGTGTCGGCACAGGCGGTTCCGGTGTCCTTCCGCACTACCGACCGTTCAGACGATCCCGACCGCGTGCGGCCCGGGACCGGACCGCGCACTCACACAAGGAGGCACGGCATGACTCTCGGCAGCGGCGAGTCCGACCGCATCGACGTACTGGACGGCCCGGCCGACCGCTCCGCGCGGGTGGCCGCCGGGCGGGTGGCCCTCGACCGTTCGGTGGCCGAACTCTCCCCCACGGTTTTCACCTCGCTCCCACGCGCCGACCAGCGCCGAAAAGCGCTGATGTATTTACGTGGCCTACTGGGCGCCACCGGGAGAAAATCGGTCCGGAACATAGCGGCATTTCTTGGGGACCAGGTGAACGACCAGGGACTGCACCATTTCATCAACGACTCCACGTGGGAATGGGCGCCGATGCGGGCCGCGCTCGGCCGCCATGTCCTGCGCCGACTGCCACCCCGCGCCTATGTGGTCCGTCCGCTGCTCATCCCGAAGTCCGGCACCCAGTCCGCGGGCGTGACCCGCATGTTCTCCTGGGAGCGGGGCCAGGCCGTGACCGCCCAGCAGGTGACGGGCATATGGGGGACGGCCGCGGGCACCGCGAGTCCCCTCAACTGGCACCTGCACCTGCCGTCCGGCGCTCCGCCCGGCACCGGGCCCGCGACGGACGCCGGGTCCGGGGAGCCCACCGCCGCGGAGGAGGAGATGGTGGGCGCCTTCCTGCAGACGGCGACGGCCCTGGCGCTGCCCCGACGTCCGGTGGTGCTGTGCGCCGAGCACCTGGACGGCATCGAGCTCGCCGCCCGGCTCGGCGCGGCGGGCCTGCCCTACCTGACCAAGATCGCCGGGGACACGTGGCTGCTGCCCCACGACACCTCGTTGCCCGGCTGGGGCGCAAGCCTCCTCCAGTCGGGTCCGCTCGCCCGGATGGCGAGGGCGGGCCGACGCGTCGCCCTGGTCCCGTCCGGCGCGTCGGGCACGCCGGAGCTGGTGGTCACGGTGCGGGTCCGGCTCCCGGCGCTGCGGGACACCGCGGAACGCGCGGCGGCCGGCGGCGACCTCCTGCTGATCGGGGTGAGCCGCGGCCGGTCCCCCTGGTGCGACGAGCTGTGGCTGACCAACATGGCGCACGCGGACCAGGTGGCGCTGATGCAACTGGTCGAGCTGAGCCGCCGGGTGGAGCGGCACGGCGTGCCCCTGGCCGAGCAGGTGGGGATACGGGACTTCGTGGGCCGCTCGTACGCGGGCTGGAACCGGCACGCCACGCTGGCCTCGGTCGCGCACGCCGCCGCCGAACTGGCGGGGCTCCGGCCGGACGTCGACCTCCCCGTGGCCCCGGGGAGGCCCCCTCGAGGACCCGCGGGCCCCCGCTTCACGCGGACCCGGTGTCCCGCCAAGGTCACCCTGTCGCCGACCCGGGCGGTCGCCGGCCGCGGAGGGGCACGGGCGGTGTGAACCGACGTGGCCCCCCTGTCGGACAAGACGGGCAGGGCGGCGCGCAGTTCGCCGCGGGAGCGGTCGCCGCGCGACAGTTCGCGGATCACCAGCCTCGTCCAGTGGCCGTGCCGGGCCGCCGGTGTGATCTCCACCGGGCACTCGGGCGTGGGTGCGGTGACGTCGGCACGCGGATCGTCGGGGAGGCCCGCGGGGTGGCCAACCGTTGGGTGAGTCACGAGGTCGCCTCCCAGCGTGTGGGGCACTTCGATGCTCCCGGCTCGGAAGGATGAATGTCGATCAGGCGAGCTTTGGCCGATCGGCCCGAAGAGGCGCGTGCGGTGTTCGCCGAGCGGTTCAACAGCGGGGACGCCGCCGGGTTGGCGGAAGTTCAACAGCGGGGACGCCGCCGCGTTGGCGGAGGTTCACGAGGACGGGACGGACGGGCCGTACGTGTCGGGGCACTGCCACCATGTCGCCCGGCGGGGTCCGGACGGCCGGTGGCGGTGTGTCATCGACAATTCCTTGGGGACCAGTGCGGAACCGGCAGGTTCGGTGGGTGCCGAGGGCTTCCGAGTTGCTGGGCGGGCCTGTCTCGCAGCAGCCAACGGGGGGGTGACTTCTGGACGGTGTCGAGGCGGCGGGCCGGGTGTGTGCGCTCGAAGGGTCTGGCGCGGCGGGCTGCGTCAGTCCCATTCCCAGGCCAGGCCCACGATGCCGGGACTCGCGTTCTGTTCTGCCAGGTGGGCGCTGTGGTAGCCGTTGAGGGGGAGCTGGGTGACGCCGTGGCGGGGGGCGTTGGCGGCGCGGCGGCCGAAGCGGTAGCAGCGGACCGGGAGGGTCGGCGGGGTGAAGTAGACCTGGAGGAGGTAGTGGCTCACCGGGTAGCGGAAGCCCCGGGTGTACTCGGTGCACTCGCCGCCCGTGCCGTCGGTGACGCGGTAGCGGAAGGGCTGGGTCTCACCCAGGGCGAGGGGCGGTCGAAGACCAGCTCCACGGCGAGGAGGGCGGCTGCCCGGTCGCTGCGGACGCGGCCCAGGCGGCAGTTGTCCAGGGGGTCGACGCGTACGCGGGTGATGTCGCAGCCCGGGTCGCCCTCGTAGAGGGAGACGTAGCGGTCGACGTTGCCCCGGTGTGCCCGGACCAGTTGCTGGATCTCCCGGCAGCACAGTTCGCGTCGCGGGCCGATGCGTACCTGCTCGGACTGGCTCACCGTGTGCAGACGGTCCTCGGTGGGGCAGTCGAGCTGGTCGAGGAGCTGGAGGACGGCTGAGTCCTGCCCGAACAGTTCCTGGTAGCGGCGGGCCGCGCGGGTGTGGGCCGTGGCTCCGCCGTGGGCCGGCTCCAGCAGGCGGACCAGGGCGCCGGGGGTGACGTCCAGGATGTGCTCCAGTGCTCTGACCACCTGCACGGACTCGGTCCTGGCCGGCACCCTCTCCCCGCGCTGCCAGTAGCTGAGGCTGGTCACGCTGACCTGGAGACCCTGCTCGGCCAGGTGGTGCCGGATGCGGTGCAGGGCGAGTCCGCGCCGTCGGACGGCCGTCCGCAGCGCCAGGTGGAAGGGGCCGCTGCGCAGTGCCTCGGCCAGGGCCTCGTCCGGTGAGTCGCCGTGCACCGCGCCGCCGGGGCGCGTATCGGTACGCATCACTCTTCACCTCCGTCGTGCCCGGGCGTGCGTGCCTGGGGTGGATGTTCACACAGCCGGTGGCCGAAGGCATCGGGTCGGACGGGATCGTTCCCCGGTCGTTCCCCGGTCGGTTCGTGGAGTGCCGGGGCAGGGGGCGGCAGGGCTGGGCGGACCGGGCGGGGGCGGGGGCGGGCGCCGTTCGGTGGTGTTCACAGGTGTTCACAACCGGTTCACCGCCCAACCGGCGTGATCTTCAACGACCTTGAACGACCGGGCGTCCGGCCCGATTCTCGACCCACTCCCCCACCCCACAAGGAGGCCGTCCATGCGCTTGTCCCCCTCCCCACGGACACGGAGACGGTGGGCCGTGGCGCTCGCCCTCTCCGCGAGCCTCGGGCTGTTCGCCCCCTCGGCCGCGTCCGCCGCCACCACCGGTTCCGCGGTCGGCGGCGGCACCACCCGCGCCGAGTGGAGCGGCAGCACCGCCCAGGCCGAGTGGACCTGGCGCCGGCTCAACATCTCCATGCAGGCCCAGCAGATGAGCAACTGGTGCTGGGCCGCGGCCGGCGACACCGTCGCGGAGTACTACGGCCGCGACTACTCGCAGAACCAGTTCTGCAACCTCGCCTTCGGCCGGGCCGTCAACGGCTCCTGCCCCAACTGGCAGGCCACGCTCGGCAACGACCAGCGGGCGTTCGACTCGATGGGCATCAACCCGGGCCGCTATGTCGACGGCTACCTGAACTACGACACGATCACCCGGGAGATAGACGCCGACCGGCCGGTGATGTCGCGCATCCAGTGGCAGTCGGGCGGCGGTCACATGCTGACCGTGTACGGCTACGACGTCAGCAGGAACTGGGTGTACTGGGGCGACCCCTGGCCGTCGAGCAACCGCTACAACTGGGCCACCTACAGCTACTACGTCAACAACGGCTCCTTCTTCTGGACCCACTCCCTCTACGGCATCGGAGCGTGAGACCGGCATGCGACCACCTCGTCGACACACCGCCCGCCCGGCCCGACGCCGCGCCGTGCCGCTGATCGTGCTCCCCGGCGTCGCACTGGCCGGGATCGGTCTGGCAGCCACCGCCGTACCCGCCGTCGCCGCCGACCGGGCGGGAGGTTCCGGCACGTCCGTCGTGGCCGGTGCCCCCACCCCGGCCCAACTGGACGGCGCCCACCGGGCCGCCGGGTCCGCGGCCACCCTGCGGGTCCTGGAGACCTTCTTCGCCCGCGACGGCCTCCCGCCGGGCCGGAAGGGGCGGCTCGGCCCCGCCCAGGAGGCCGCGGCCGCCGAGGCCGCCGACCCGCGCCTGGTCGGCGAGACCGTGCCGGTGTACTCGCTCAACCCGGAGTTCGTCACCGCGGCCTCGGCCGGTCGGACGCCGGTGGCCACGATGGAGTTCGCCGCGTCCAAGGCGGTCGACGCCGACGGTGACACCGCCTCGGTGTGGACGGCCCGGGTGTCCGGAAAGTGGCAGGTGGTCAACATCGCCACCGGGAGCGACGAGACCGACTACGCGGCCCGGGCCGACGCCGGCTCGGTGGTCTTCCGCGAGCCCCAGCTGAACGCCTGGTACCGGGTGGCCGACGGGCGGGTCGTCCCGCTGAACGAGGAGGCCCGCACCTCCGTCGGCGCCGGGGGCACCGGCCTGGCGCGCTACCAGCGCCTGGTGCATCAGCGGTACGCCGACAAGATGCCGGGGTCCTCTTACGACGAGGACGGCTACGCCGGCGGGTACGGCACCGGGGCCGGGCGGGCGCGGGTCGCCGCACCGGACGCCCACGCGGACTCGGGGCCGACGGACACCGTGCCGGCCGCCGCCGGGGTGGGGGCGGGTGTCCTCGCCGCCGCCGGCTTGGCCGGTGGGCTGTGGATCCGCCGGCGGCGGCTCGCCGGCAGGTGAGCCGGGCCTGAGTCGACGGCCCCCGACAACTGCTGACGGCCCCCGACGGCGCCCACGGCGGTCGGGGGCCGTCAGCGCGGGGGCTCGGTGATCGCCTCCGCCAGGGGCTTCCGGGCCAGGTCCGGGACCTCGCAGTCGGGGGCCGCGTAGCCGACGGGGAAGAGGATGTAGGGGCGTTCGTTGCCGGGGCGTTCGCAGATCCTGGTGAGGAAGGCCATCGGGTTGGGCGTGTGGGTGAGGGTGCTCAGGCCCATCGCGTGCAGGGCGGTGATGAAGAGGCCGCAGGCGATGCCGACGCTCTCGTTCACGTAGTAGTTCTTGCGCAGCGAGCCGTCCGGCATCGCGGTGCTCTTCTCGGCGAAGCAGACCACGATCCACGGCACGACGTCGAGGAAGCTCTTGTCGGAGTCCGTTTCGAGGCGGGCGAGCGCGGCGCGCCATTCGGGCGGGATGCGGCCGCCCTCGTAGTTCACCCGTTCCTCGTCCTCGGCGGCGACCCGGATGCGGTGCTTGGTCTCGGCGTCGCCGATCACGGCGAACCTCCACGGCTGGAAGTGGGCGCCGGAGGGTGCGGTGTTCGCCGCGGCGATCGCGAGGTCAACGCACTCGCGCGGGACCGGTTCGTCGCTGAAGAAGCGCACACTGCGTCGGCGGTCGACGAAGGAGACGAAGTCCTTTCCTCGTCGGAGCATCTCGGACTCGTCGTAGCGTTCCGGCCGGTACGGGACGAACGGGTGCGTGTGCTGCCTCACGGGCTCACCGGATTCATGGGTCTTCTCGCGGACGGGAGCACTTAGGGTGAGGCACGGTGTGTCGGATAGGCAACAGGGGCTTCGGGCGAGTGCCTATTTGGCAAGAGAAGTCGGTTCCGAGTGCCTTTTGGGTGGCAGATCGGCAGGTCCTACGGTGGTGGCACGGCGCGGGCTCGACCTGCTCGACGGGCGGATGCTGCGGCTGCTCCGGGAGCGTCCGCGGGACGGGCTGCTGGAGGTCGCCCGGCAACTCGGGGTCGCCCGCGGCACGTTGCAGGCGAGGCTCGATCGGCTGGCCGGCGCCGGTGTGGTGACCGGGTACGGGCCGGACGTGGACGTCGCGGCGCTCGGGCACGGGGTGCAGGCGTTCACGACGTTCGAGGTGGACCAGCCGGCCCGTGCGGCCATCGCGGCGCGGCTGCGGACGGTTCCGCAGATCCTCGAGGCCCATGTCGTGACGGGGCCCGGTGACATCTGGTGCCGTATCGCGGGAACGAGCAACCAGCATGTGCAGCAAGTGATCGACCTCGTGCTGGAGGTGCCGGGCGTGCGGCGCAGTACGACGGTCATCGCGCTCAGTGCCGTCGTCCCTTACCGCGTCCAGCCCCTGGTCGACGAGGTGTCCGGTCTCTCGGAGCGGCCTCCGGGCCGACCGTTCGGCTCCCCGGCCCCGTTGTCAGTGGCCGGTGACACCATGCGGCCATGAGCGGCGATTCTCCCACCGGACCCTTCGACTGGCACGACTTCCTCGGGCGTTGGCAGGAGGAGTGGATGCCCCGGCCTGACCATGAGGAGGTCGGCGGGCCCGGGCCCGTCGTCCTGGGGCGGGACGGGGCCGGTGAAGCGGCGATCGTCGCGGCGGAGGAGGGGCTGGGGCGGCGGTTGCCGCCGTCGTACCGGGAGTTCCTGGCCGTGAGCAACGGGTGGTACGTGGACCAGACGGCCGGCGTCTACCAGCTCGGCGGTGTCGCGGAGATCGACTGGTTCGGGGACCCGGACGACCTGACGTCCACGTACGAGGAGTTCCTGGACGACGACCCGTCGCGGGAGGCGGTCCTGCTGGCCGGGATGTGGCGACGGGCGCTTCGGCTCGAGACGGACTCCGACATGACGTACGCGCTGCTCGACCCGGGCGACCTGGACGGAGACGGTGAGTGGGCGCTCTACGTCTACCACGGCTGGGGCGGCGAGTTTCCGCACCGCTACCCGTCGTTCCGGGCGTACATGGAGGCCATGTACCGCGACTTCCACGCCACCCGGGCCGAGCGGTCCGACTTCGTGAACGCGACCACGCGTGAGCAGGACGCCCGGGTGGAGCGGGCGCGGCTGCTGGCCCTGCGGGGGCGGTACGAGGCGGCCGTACCGCTCCTGGAAGAGGCGTCCGAGTTCGGGCGGCCGCACAGTGCCGTCCTGTTGAACCAGATACGCCACTTCCTCGACCCGCACAACTCCCGTGACTACGGCAATCTGGTGGCCGACGCGCACTACCTGCCGGAGGTTCTTCCCGTAGCGGCCCTGGGACCGGCCCAGGAGCTGTGGCGGGTGGGCGGTGACGACCACTGGCTGGGGATGATGGCCGCCCGTGGCGCCGGGCGGGAGGCGGCCGAGGCCGTGCTGGGTGCGCTGCGGGACGGCACCCACCGTTACGCGCCCGCCGGTGCCTGGGGACGGGCCGTCGGCGAGGCTCGGGAGACGGCCCGCTGGGGCGCGGGGGACGCGGCGTGGCGGGTGCTGCGGGACGCGCTCCCGCTGTGGGAGCAGCCCGGGCCGCTGCTGGTCGTTCCGCTCGGGTTGCTCGCCGACCCGGTGCTGGGGCCCCTGGTCACCCCGGAGCGGGGGCGGGAAGTCCTGGCGACACCGCGGGGCGGGCAGCGGGGCGCCGCTCCCGAGCCGGTACCCGATCTCGATCCGCCGGGGCTCGCGTGGCTGGCGGAGCCCGCGCGGTTCGGTACGTCGTTCGGTGGTGGGTACCGCTGTGTCTGGGTCGAGGGGGTGGAGCCCGAGCGGCTGCCCGGGCTGATCGGGGAGGACGGTGCGGTGTTGAGCGCTCCCGTGCGGCCGTACGACGCGGTTCGGCTGGCGCGCAGGCCGCACGAGCGGGAGGACGAGGGCGTGGAGCTGTGGGAGGACCGCGCGGTGGTCGCCGTCGGGCGTGCCGAGGGGGCGTGGGCCTTCGCCTTCGACGGGTACGGCCTGCACCACATGAGTCATCTGTTCCGGTCGCCGGTCACGGACGCCTCCTCGGCCGGGCGGGCCGTGGTGGTGTGGTGCGAGCAGGGGGACGGGACCGCCGGGGACCGGCCGGACGCGTTCCACCTGTCGGTGGCCGAAGGGGGCGTGGAGCTGTACGGGTTCACCCTGTGGGGAGCGGATGTCGAGCGCTTCGGTGCCCTGCCCGAGGCCCTGGATCCGGACCGGCTGTTCCGCCCGGGGGACTGTGGGAAGGAAGGGCAGCTGCGGGCCCTTCGTGCGCTGCACGGCGAGCTCGGGCTCTCGCTGCCCCGCTTCGCGCTCACCCGTGGCCGGCTCGCCACCTTCACCACCCGGTCCTGGACACGGGCGCCCCGCGAGGGCGAAGGGTTCGCCTACCTCCACTTCGGCAGGATGCGGCGGTGACGGGGCGGAACGCCGTGGAGACGCCGGCCGGCCGGGGCGCCGGCCGGCCGGGGTGTGTGTCGCCGGGGCGTGTGTCGCCGGTTCACACGGCGGGGCCTCAGGTGCGCGCCAGTACCGTCCCCACCACCTGACGCAGCATCGCCTCCGGGTCGGGGGCGGGGCCCGGGGAGCGCCAGGCCACGAAGCCGTCGGGGCGGACCAGGACCGCGCCGCCCCGGGTCACTCCGTGGGCCCGGGCCCAGTCGGTCTCCTCGTCGTCCGGGACCAGGTCGGCACCGGGGGCGCCGCCGACGCGGTACGGCTTCAGCGGGACGCGCAGCGCCGCGGCCACCTCGGTCGCCGCCTCGTGCCAGCCGGCGGGCTGGGCCGCGTCGCTGAGCAGGACGAGGGAGTCCTCGTAGAGGTCCAGGGTGGACAGGCGCTCCTCGCCCCGGCGGAGCCAGAGGTGGGGGGCCCTGCTGCCGGGAGCGCCGGTGAGGTCGAGGCCCTCCGGGACCACCGGCGTCGCCGGGTCGGCGCCGACCACCGCGCCCTGGGGGTAGCGGTAGCCGAGGGCGACGTTGAGGATGCCGCGCTGCGGGCCGCCGCCGGGGCCACCGGCAGGGGCGCCACCGGGCGCGCCACCCCCGGGTGCGCCACCCGGACCACCACGGGCCGCACCGCCGGGACCACCACCGGGCGCGCCGCCGGGGCCGCCCGAACCGCCTGCGACACCCCCGGCGGCACCGGGCGCGCCACCCGGTCCCCCACCTCCCGTCACCCCTGACGGCGCGAACCCCGGGTGGCTGTGCTCGACCGAGCGGTGGGCCGCGCGGGCGCTGGTGGCCTCCGCGACCGGGCGCCGTTCCGTGTCGTACGTGTCCAGCAGGGCCTCGCCCGCCCAGCCCTCCAGCACCGCCGCCAGCTTCCAGGCGAGGTTGTGGGCGTCCTGGATTCCGGTGTTGGAGCCGAAGGCGCCGGTGGGGGACATCTCGTGGGCCGAGTCGCCGGCCAGCAGGACGCGGCCGGAGCGGTAGCTGCGGGCGACGCGCTGGGCGGCGTGCCAGGGGGCCTTGCCGGTGATCTCGACGTCGAGGTCCGGGTCGCCGATCGCGCGGCGGATGTGGGCGGCGCAGCGCTCGTCGGTGAAGTCCTCGACGGTTTCGCCCTGTTCGGGGTGCCAGGGGGCGTGGAAGACCCAGTTCTCGCGGTTGTCGACGGGCAGGAGGGCGCCGTCGGCGTCCTCGTCCGTCAGGTAGCAGACGATGAACCGGCGGTCGCCCACGACGTCGGCGAGACGGCGGGAGCGGAAGGTGATGCTGACGTTGTGGAACAGGTCGCCGGGTCCGCTCTGGCCGATGCCGAGCTGTTCGCGGACGGGGCTGCGGGGGCCGTCGGCGGCGACCAGGTAGTCCGCGCGGATCGTGGTGTGCTCGCCGGTCTCCCGGCTCTTCACGATCGCCGTGACGCCCTCGGCGTCCGTCTCGAAGGAGAGCAGTTCCGTACCGAAGCGCAGGTCGCCGCCGAGGGTGGTGGCGTGGGTGAGGAGTTCGGGCTCCAGGTCGTTCTGGCTGCACAGGCACCAGGAGCTGGGGCTGAAGCGGGCGAGTCCGTTGCCGGGGTCGATCTGCTTGAACAGCCACTCCCCGGCGTCGCCGGCCAGGGTCGGCGCCTGGAGGATGCCGTGGTTGTCGGCCAGGGTGGCGGCGGCCCGGCGGATGTCGGGCTCGGTGCCGGCCACCCGGAAGATCTCCATCGTGCGGACGTTGTTGCCGCGCCCCCGGGGGTGGATGGAGGTGCCGGCGTGGCGCTCCACCAGGGTGTGCCGGACGCCCAGCCGTCCCAGGAACACCGAGGTCGACAGGCCCACCAGGGACCCGCCGACGACGAGCACCGGGACACGGTGGGTCCGGCCGGCCCCAGGGGCGGCTCCGCCGGACCGGTCGGCTCTTTCGTTCATGGATTCGTCCTCCGTTGTACGACAGGCGTGCGACAGGTGCACGAGAGATGCGCGACAGACGCGCGAGACGGGTGAGAGAGCTGCGAGACGGGTGAGAGGTGTGCGAGACGGGTGAGAGAGGTGCGGGAGGGAGCCCGGCAGAGGTGTGCCGGGGCCTTCATGCATGCCCCGTACGGCTCGTCGGGGCCCGCGGCGGCGCAGGCTTCACCCGCTTAACCCTCCTGGTTCGCGGACCTCGCGGGCACGGCCCACGATCGTGCTTACGCGACCGTCGCACCCCGCCGGCCTGGCGTGCGCCAGTGACGATCGCCCCCAGTCCACGAGAAGTTCCCCGGAGAAGAGGTGGGCCGGATGACGGTCTCTCCCGTCGTAGCGACGGATGCCCCGACCACGGACGCGACCGCGACGGACTCGGCGCAGGCGACAGACGCGAAGGACGCCGCGCGCCCGAGGGCCGTGGCGGCGGACGCGGGCGGCGTGTCGATATCCGCGTTCGACGGTTCCCGCGTACGGGTCGTCCTGATGCTGGACGTCCACGACGGCATGCAGCAGGAGTTCCTGGACGCCTACGAGCGCATCCGCGACCGGGTCGCCGCCGTTCCGGGACATGTCAGCGACCAGCTGTGCCAGTCCCTGGAGAACCCGACCCAGTGGCTGCTGACCAGCGAGTGGGAGAGCGCCGCGCCCTTCCTGGCCTGGGTCAACAGCGACGAGCACCTGGACACCGTCGAACCGCTGGCGACCTGCGTCCGTGACACCCACTCGCTGCGCTACAGCGTCCTGCGGGAGACCGACGGCGGACGCCCGGCCCCCGGTGAGCCGCGCTCCGCGCCCCGGATCGGCGGCAACGTCGTCCGGCACGCCCTGACCTTCACCGTCCGGCCCGGCACCGAGGCCGAGACCGCCCGGCTGCTGTCCGAGTACGTGTCGCCCGACGCCCATGTCGACGGCTCCACGCGGCTGCTGCGCACCTCGCTCTTCATGTCCGGCAACCGGATCGTGCGGGCCGTGGAGGTGCGGGGCGACCTTCAGACCGCGCTGCGCCACGTGGCACGGCAGCCCGGGGTGCGGGCGGTCGAGGAGGCCCTGAACCCGTATCTGGAGCAGGACCGGGACCTCGGTGACCCGCAGTCCGCCCGGCGGTTCTTCACCCGCGCCGCCATGCCGGCCGTCCACCACGCGGCGACGGGCGACCGTCCCGGCGCACGCACCGAGCGGCTCGCGCTGCTCTACCCGGTACGCGACGGCGCCGGTCCGGAACTGGCCCGGCTGCTGGCCCGCCAGGACGCGTCCGCCGCGCAGGACCCGGCGGGACCCGTGCGGGCGGCCACCGTCTTCCACCGCGACGACCTCGTCGTACGGCTCGTCGACGTGGCCGGCGACCCCGGGGCCGCGCCCGCCGCCGTCCTGGGCCTGCACGGGTCCGAGGGCGCCGCGGCCGCCGAGCGGCTGCTGGACACCGCCGCGGTAGGCATCGACGGTCCGCCGGCCGAGGCGGCCGCGCTGTCCCGGCTGCTGACCCGGATCCGTATGACGCCCCTGACCGACCGGCGTTCGGCCGGCAGCTGAACCAGACCCCCCACCGCGCGGCCGGCCGGGTCCGACGGCGTGCCCGGCCGCCGGACCGCGCGAACCCCTCCCCCCACCGCTTCTCCTCCCCCGTCCTCCCGTCACCCCGGAGTGAACGACATGACAGACCAGCAGGTACGCATCGTCTCCCTCGGCGACATCGCGCCGAACCGCCGCCGCGGCGGAGACCTCCGCGCCCTTCTCACGCCCACCACCGCCGGGTCGACCAGCGGCTTCATGGGCGTGGCCATCGTGCAGCCCGGCGACCGCATCGCCGAGCACTACCACCCGTACTCCGAGGAGTTCGTGTACGTCACGGAGGGCACCCTCGAGGTGGACCTGGACGGGGTGCCGCACTCGCTCGCCACCGGGCAGGGGCTGCTGATCCCGCAGGACATGCGCCACCGCTTCCGCAACGCGGGGGACGTCGAGGCGCGGCTCGTCTTCCACCTGGGGCCGCTGGCCCCGCGCCCTGAGCTGGGCCACGTCGACACGGAGGACGCGGAGGGCAACGCGCTCCCCTGCGACGGGGCGCACGCGCACGCGGGTGGCGCCGGGCACGAGCGGCCCGCCCCCGCGGCCGAGGTGGTGTCGTGACCCGGCGCCGGGTCGCCGTCACGGGCATAGGCGTCGTCGCCCCGGGCGGGATCGGCGTGCCCCAGTTCTGGGGGCTGCTGTCCGAAGGCCGTACGGCGACGCGCCGCATCTCCCTGTTCGACCCGGCCGGGCTGCGTTCGCAGATCGCCGCCGAGTGCGACTTCGAGCCGTCGGACCACGGGCTCGGCCTCGCCACCGCCCAGCGCTGCGACCGGTACGTGCAGTTTGCGCTGGTCGCCGCCTCGGAGGCGGTCCGGGACGCGAACCTCGACATGAACCGCGAGGACCCCTGGCGGGCCGGTGCCACCCTCGGCACCGCGGTCGGCGGCACCACCCGGCTCGAACACGACTACGTCCTGGTCAGCGAGCGCGGCACGCGCTGGGACGTCGACGACCGGCGGGCCGAGCCGCACCTGGAGCGCGCGTTCACCCCGGCCACCCTCTCCTCCGCGGTCGCCGAGGAGTTCGGGGTGCGCGGGCCGGTGCAGACCGTCTCCACCGGGTGCACGTCCGGTCTCGACGCGGTCGGGTACGCCTATCACGCGGTCGCCGAGGGGCGGGTCGACGTGTGCCTGGCGGGCGCGGCGGACTCGCCGATATCGCCGATCACCATGGCCTGCTTCGACGCCATCAAGGCGACCTCGCCGAACAACGACGACCCGGCGCACGCCTCCCGCCCCTTCGACGCCGACCGCAATGGCTTCGTGATGGGCGAGGGCGCGGCGGTGCTCGTCCTGGAGGACCTGGAGCACGCGCGGGCCCGGGGCGCGGACGTGTACTGCGAGATATCGGGCTACGCCACCTTCGGCAACGCGTACCACATGACCGGGCTCACCAAGGAGGGCCTGGAGATGGCGCGGGCCATCGACACGGCGCTGGACATGGCCGGACTCGACGGCTCGGCGATCGACTACGTCAACGCGCACGGCTCCGGCACCCAGCAGAACGACCGGCACGAGACCGCGGCCGTCAAGCGCTCGCTGGGCGCGCACGCCTATGCGACGCCGATGAGCTCCATCAAGTCGATGGTGGGCCACTCGCTCGGCGCGATCGGCTCCATCGAACTGGCCGCGTGCGTCCTGGCGATGGCCCACCAGGTGGTGCCGCCCACGGCCAACTACACGACCCCCGACCCCGAGTGCGACCTGGACTACGTGCCGCGCGAGGCACGGGAGCGGACGCTGCGGCACGTCCTTTCGGTGGGCAGCGGCTTCGGCGGCTTCCAGTCGGCGGTCGTACTGAGCGGCAGTGAAGGAGGGCTGCGATGAGCGGACCACAACGGACCGGCACCGGCGGTGGGAGCCGGCGCGCGGTCGTCACCGGCCTGGGCGTGGTGTCCCCGCACGGGACCGGCGTCGAGGCGTACTGGAAGGCGGTCGCCGACGGCGCCAGCAGCCTCGGGCCCGTCACCCGGGAGGGCTGCGCGGACCTGCCGCTGCGGGTCGCGGGCGAGGTGCCCGGCTTCGAGGCGGCCGAGACGGTCGAGGACCGCTTCCTCGTCCAGACCGACCGGTTCACGCACTTCGCGCTGGCCGCCACCCAGCACGCGCTGGCCGACGCCCGGTTCGGCCGGGCCGACGCGGACTCGCCGTTCTCGGTCGGCGTGGTCACCGCGGCGGGCTCGGGCGGCGGCGAGTTCGGGCAGCGGGAGCTGCAGAACCTGTGGGGGCACGGCTCGCGCCACGTCGGCCCGTACCAGTCGATCGCCTGGTTCTACGCGGCCAGCACCGGCCAGGTCTCCATACGCAACGACTTCAAGGGCCCCTGCGGGGTCGTCGCCGCCGACGAGGCGGGCGGCCTGGACGCCCTGGCGCACGCCGCGCTGGCCGTGCGGAACGGCACCGACACGGTGGTCTGCGGCGCGACGGAGGCGCCGCTGGCCCCGTACTCGATCGTCTGCCAGCTGGGCTACCCCGAGCTGAGCCGGGCCGCCGAACCCGACCGCGCCTACCGCCCGTTCACCGACGCCGCCTGCGGGTTCGCACCGGCCGAGGGCGGGGCCGTACTCCTCGTGGAGGAGGAGGCGGCGGCCCGGGAGCGCGGCGCGGACGTGCGGGCGACGGTGGCCGGGCACGCGGCGACCTTCACCGGGCCCGGCCGCTGGGAGCGGTCCCGGGAGGGGCTGGCCCGCGCGATCGGGGGTGCCCTGGCCGAGGCGGGCTGCCGGCCCGAGGACGTCGACGTGGTCTTCGCGGACGCCCTCGGCGTCCCGGAGGCCGACCGGGCGGAGGCGCTGGCGCTGGCCGACGCGCTGGGCCCGCACGCGGCCCGGGTGCCGGTCACCGCGCCCAAGACCGGGACCGGGCGGGCGTACTGCGCGGCGCCGGTGCTCGACGTGACGACGGCGGTGCTCGCGATGGAGCACGGGCTGATCCCGCCGACCCCGCACGTGCTGGACGTGTGCCACGACCTGGACCTGGTGACCGGCCGGGCCCGCCCCGCCGAGCCGCGCACGGCCCTGGTCCTGGCGCGCGGCCTCATGGGGTCCAACTCGGCGCTCGTCCTGCGCCGGGGCGCGGTACCGCCCGGGGGCCGCTGACGGCCGGACGACGACCAACGGTCACGGGCGGTGCCCGTGACCGGCCAACCCGAGTCAAGGAGGACACCATGACCGACCAACTGGACTACCAGGTGACCGTCGAGGAGCTGTCGGCGCTGATGAAGCGCACCGCCGGCGTGCACGTCGACCCGGTCACCCTCCGGCAGCAGGCCGACGACGGTTTCGACACCTTCGGCCTGGACTCCCTCGGCCTGCTGGGCATCGTGGCCGAGCTGGAGAAGCGGTACGGCCTGGGCCTGCCCGAGCAGGCCGAGCGCTGCAAGACGCCCGCGGATTTCCTCGCGCTGATCAACGGCGCCCTCAAGACGGGAGTGTGACATGGCAGGGCACACCGACAACGAGATCACCATCGCCGCCCCGATGGAGCTGGTCTGGAACATGACCAACGACATCGAGAAGTGGCCCGCGCTGTTCAGCGAGTACGCCTCCGTGGAGGTGCTCGGCCGCGACGACGACAAGGTGACCTTCCGGCTCACCATGCACCCGGACGCCGACGGCAAGGTGTGGAGCTGGGTCTCCGAGCGGGTCGCCGACCCGGTCACCCGCACCGTCCGCGCCCAGCGCGTGGAGACCGGCCCCTTCCAGTACATGAACATCGTCTGGGAGTACGCGGAGACCGCCGAGGGCACCGTCATGCGCTGGACGCAGGACTTCGCGATGAAGCCGGACGCGCCCGTGGACGACGCCTGGATGACGGACAACATCAACCGCAACTCCCGTACGCAGATGGCGCTGATCCGGGACCGGATCGAGCAGGCGGCGGGCGAGCGGCGCACCGCTTCGGTGCTCGCCGACTGACACCGGGAGACCGACACCGGCCGGCCGGCACCCCGGCCGGCCGGCACCCCGGCCGGCCCGGACCGACCCCGACCGACCCCGACCGACCCCGACCGACCCCGACCGGCACCGACCGACACCGGCGAAGGGCAGCACCCCATGCACCACACACTGATCGTCGCCCGGATGGCACCCGGCGCGGCACCGGACATCGCGAAGGTGTTCGCGGAGTCCGACGGCGGCGAACTGCCGCACCTGGTGGGCGTCAACCGGCGCAGCCTCTTCGAGTTCGGTGACGGCGTGTACCTGCACCTCATCGAGAGCGACGAGGACCCGGCCCCCACCATCGGCAGGCTGACCGGGCACCCGGAGTTCCGCCAGGTCAGCGAGCGGCTCGAGCCGTACGTCTCGGCGTACGACCCGGCGACCTGGCGCGGTCCCAAGGACGCGATGGCGCGCTGCTTCTACCGCTGGGAGCGGACCCCCGCCCACTGACGGCACTCCGTCCCCGCATGCGTCGGGGCCGCCCGGATGTCCTCCGGGCGGCCCCGACGAAGACGTTCCGGGCGAAGACGTAACCGGGCATCGAACGGTTGCGCTCACGGTCCGAATGTCCGCGTGAGAAGGGACACGTCGGAAACTGTGATGTTTTCGTACGTGCGTCCGCTTGGATCTTGGGGGTACAACAGCACACCGGAGTTGGCTGTGCGTGCCCCGACGACCAGCAGAGAGGACGCACGCCGTGGGCCGATCCACCGCCCGCCGGAGCAACCGGAGAACCGGGCCGGACGGCGCCGGGCACAGATCCCGCGCTCGCAGACGCAGACGCCGGGGACCCGCCCGCGCGGTCCTGGCCTGCCTCGCCCTGGGGGCCGTCCTGCTCACCGCGGGTGCCGCCGTCGCCTACTGGCGGGAGACCCGGCCGCCGGTGACGGACGACCAGGTGGCCGACGTCGCGGACGCCCTGGACGCCTCGACCGCGAAGTCGTCCGCCTCCTCCTCCCCCTCGCCGTCCCCGTCCCTGAAGACCTCGCCGTCGCCCTCGGTCTCGCCGTCCCCCTCCACGATCGCCATTCCGGCGACCGGCCCCGGCACCTTCGTCACCGCCCAGGCCGACGGCACGACGGTGGGCACCGGCAGCCGCGTACGCCGCTACAAGGTCCTGGTCGAGGACGGCGTCGACATCCGGCCGAGCGCCGCCGCCGACGAGATATCCGAGGTGCTCGCCGACGACCGCGGCTGGACCCAGGACGGCACCAACTCCTTCCGGCTGGTCAGCAGCGGTTCCTACGACTTCGTGGTGAAGATCGCCACGCCGGGCACGGTGGACAAGATCTGTGGCGCCGCGGGCCTGCTCACCCGGGGCGAGGTCAATTGCAGCGTGGGCACGGACGTCGTGGTGAACCTGAAGCGCTGGGTGCTGGGTTCGCCGGAGTTCGACGGGCCGATCCACGAGTACCGGGCGCTGATCGTCAACCACGAGGTCGGCCACCGCATCGGCCACGGCCACGAGACCTGCCCCGGCGCCGGCCGGCCCGCGCCGGCGATGATGCAGCAGATCAAGGGCCTCAAGGGGTGCGTGGCCAACGCCTGGCCCTACGACGAGGCCGGCGACTACCTGGGCGGCCCCTCGGTGCCCTGAGCCGCCTCCGGCCGGCCCGCGCGGCGCGTTCGGCGGACGGTTCGCGGGACAGGCCGCGGGGCGGGGGGTGATGATCGGGTCCATGACCACCACAGAGCGCTTCGACCCCCGCACCCTGCTGGCCGGGAGCCGGCTCGGCGTCCTGGCGACGATCAAGTCGGACGGCCGCCCGCAGCTCTCGCCCGTCATGCCCGCCTACGACCCGGAGGCCGGCGTCATCCGCGTGTCGACGCGGGAGGGGCTGGCCAAGACGGCGAACCTGCGCCGGGACCCGCGGGCCGTGCTGGAGGTGACCGCCGCGGACGGCAGGTCCTGGGCCAGCGCCGAGGGCGTCGCCACCCTCACCGGGCCCGGCACCGACCCGCACGGGCCGGAGGTGGAGGCGCTGGTGGAGTACTACCGCGCGGTGTCCGGGGAGCACCCGGACTGGGACGAGTACCGGGCGGCGATGGTGTCGGACCGGCGGGTGCTGCTCACCATCACGGTCGAGCGCGTGTACGGCGCCGACCTCGGCTGACCGGGGGCGGGACCGGCGTGGCGGCGGGCGGGACCGGCGTGGCCGGGGGCGGGACCGGCGTGGCGGCGGGCCGGGAGCGGGTCCCGCACCGGCCGCACAAGTTTTGTGCCGGAGCGGTGAAGGATCCGCCCGCCGCTTCCGTACCTCCTGGCGTACCCGTGTCGCGTCGCCCCTGGAGGCACCATGCGCCTGTCCCGCAGCAGGATCGGAGTCGTCGTCCTGTTCGGTGCGATGACCCTGACCCTCACCGCGCTGGCCTTCCCGGCCGTGCTCGGTCTGGACAAGCCCGACGGCAACCAGGACCGGGTGGTGGCCAGTACGAAGTCCGGTCCGCTCACCGAGGCGGACCGCGACTTCGTGGTCAAGGTCCGGGCCGCCGGGCTGTGGGAGTACCCGCTGGGCGAGATGGTGATGGAGCGCGGTACGACGAAGGCGATGAAGACGGCCGGCGAGCACCTGGTCGTCGGGCACGCCGGTCTCGACGCGATGTGCCGCGAGATCGCCCCCGAGCTGGGCATCACCCTCCCCAACCGGGCCTCCCCGCAGCAGGAGGGCTTCGTGGCGACGGTGGACGCCAAGACCGGCAAGGAGTTCGACTCCTCGGCGGTCAACATCATGCGGGTGACCCACGGCCAGATCTTCCCGGCGATCGCCAAGATCCGGGCGTCCACCAAGAACACGCTCGTGCGGCAGCTGGCGGACCTGGCCAACGACACCGTCCTGGACCACATCACGGTGCTGGAGAAGACCGGGCTGGTCGAGTACGACGAGGTCACCTTCAACCAGACCGGCCCGGCGAAGCTGCCCCGCGAGAAGGTCACCCCGCCCCCGCCGCAGCCGGGCGAGCAGGTGCTGGTGCTCAAGCCGCGTCCCGACCTGAACGTGAACACCGCCTCCCCGACGCCCACTCCGTCCCCGGCGGGCTCCTGAGCCGGACCGCCACGGCTAGCACCATGGACCGTCCGCCCCGCCCCTCCCCGGGCACCATTACGACCGAGTCACGACCCGCGGCCGGGGGAACGGGCCCCGGGCTCCGCTCGTTCTTAGGGGGTGGCGGCCGACGAAGTCCGCCGGCCATGACCATCCGGCGCCGGTACCGGTGGTGGGCGGGCCGTTCCCCTCCTCCTGCCCTCGCCGACCGGGGACCGACGACAGGAAGAGCGGGACCATGACCGCTTCCGGGCCGGGCAGCGGCGACACCCCGGGCGAGCCGGACGGTACTCCGTCCGTGCCCGAGCACGTCTGGCGGCTGTTCCTGGAGGACGACGAACGCGCCATCCGCGCCTCCGCCCCCAGGGAGCCCGCCGCGCGGGACCGCCTCCCCGGCTGGCGGCCGGAGCCCCCCGCCGGCCGGCCCGGCCGCGCGGTCCGCCCCGCCGAGACGGTCGGCGAGGCGTGGCGCCCGCAGGACACGTGGGCGGGCCCCGCCTGGCGCGAGCTGGACGGCCGGTCCCGGGTGCGGCGGGTCGGCCGGGTCCTCGGCACGGCCGCCGCGCTCGCCGTCGCCCTGACCGCGTGGTCGCAGCTGTCCAGCGGCCCGGCCACGCCGGGCGGCGGGCCCGCCGAAACGATCGGGCAGCGCCTGGAGGAGAGCCCCGCCGTGCCCACGGCGGACTCGGGGGCGGACTTCGAGGCCGACTCCGGGGCGGGTTCCAGGGCGGACTCCGAGGCGGACTCCCCCACCGATCAGCTCGCGGAGTCCCTCGCTCCGGCGGAGTCCGGCGCCGCGAGCCCCGCCGTCTTCGAGCCCGCCCCGTCCGCGATACCCCGGGCGTCTACCCCTTCCCGGACGTTCGACTGACCCGTCAGGCGCTGCGCCTGCGGGACGCCGTCTTCTTGGGGGTGTTCCTGGCCCCGCCCTTGTCGCCGCTCCCGGCCGCACTCTTGGCCGCGGTCTTCTTGGCGGTGCCCTTGGCCGCCGTCTTCTTCGCCGCCGTCGACGTGGACTTCGCCGTCGACTTCCTGGGCTCCGCCTTCTTCGCCGCCGTCTTCTTCGCGGCCGTCGAGGCGGACTTCTTGCCGCCGGTCTCCTTGGGGGTCCGGCGCGACGAGGTCTTGCGCTGCGGCAGGGACCTGACCTCGGCCTCCTCGGCGGGCCCGGCACCCTCGCCGTCCCGGGACTCCCGGGCCGCCCGCACACTGCTCTCCAGCGCGGCCATCAGGTCGAGCACCTTGCCGGGCGCCGCCTCCTCGCGGGCCTCCGGGGGCCGCTCGCCGGAGGCCTTGGCGGCGACGACCTCCTCGACGGCCTCCCGGTACTCGTCGTGCAGGTCGTCCAGGTCGATCTCGCCGAGGGTGTCCATGAGGGCGTCCGCGAGGTCCAGTTCCTGGTCGCGCACGGTGACGCCGCCCTCCGGGGCGACGCCCTCGGGGGCCCGCACCTCGTCCGGCCACAGCAGGCCGTGCATCGCGATGGCGTCGCCGACGACGCGGAGCATGCCCAGGCGCTCCCTGCCGCGCAGCGCGAACTTGGCGATCGCGACACGGTTGCTGCGCTTGAGCGCCTCGCGCAGCAGGGTGTACGGCTTGGCCGCGGGGGCGCCGCTCGCCGCGAGGTAGTAGGCCGAGCCCATCTGGAGCGGGTCGATGCGGTCCTCGGGCACGAACGCCACGATCTCGATCGTGCGGGCCGTCGGGATCGGCAGCTGGGACAGGTCCTCGTCGGTGATCGGGATCATCGAGCCGTCGGCGTCCTCGTAGGCCTTGCCGATCTCGGCCTGGGTGACCTCGCGGTCCTCCAGTTCGCAGACCTTGCGGTAGCGGATCCGGCCGCCGTCCTCCGTGTGGATCTGGCGGAAGGAGACCGCGTGGCTCTCGGTCGCGTTCACCAGTTTGATCGGGATGCTGACCAGGCCGAAGGAGATGGCGCCGTTCCAGATGGATCGCACGTGCAGCACCCTTCCTTTCGGGGCCTCTCAGGCGTTTTGTCCCTGTTTCGTGAGATTCTCATGGTATGGCGCCGATGACGGAAGTGGAGGGGCGGCGGGTGGCCCTCAGCAACCTGGACAAGGTGCTGTATCCCGCGGCCGGCCTCACCAAGGGCGAGCTGCTGCACTACTACGCGACGACCGCGCGGGTGCTGCTGCCGCACCTGCGGGACCGCCCGGTCTCCTTCCTGCGGTATCCGGACGGTCCGGACGGGCAGCTGTTCTTCACCAAGAACGTGCCGCCGGGTACGCCCGACTGGGTCACCACGGCCGAGGTGCCCCGTTCGGAGGGCCCGGCCCGGATGGTGCTGGTGCAGGACCTGGCGAGCCTCATGTGGGCGGCGAACCTGGTGACCGAGTTCCACACCCACCAGTGGACCGCGGCCGACCCCGACGAGGCCGACCGGCTGGTGTTCGACCTGGACCCCGGGCCGCCCGCGACCGTGGTGCAGTGCTGCGAGGTCGCGCTGTGGCTGCGGGAGCGGCTGGCGGCGGACGGGATCGAGGCGTACGCCAAGACGTCCGGGGCCAAGGGGCTGCACCTGCTGGCGGGGGTGCGCGGGTCGTCCTCGGAGCGGGTGTCGGAGTACGCGAAGGCGCTGGCGGTGGAGGCGGAGAAGGCGCTGCCGGCGCTGGTGGTGCACCGGATGACGCGCAGTCTGCGGCCGGGGAAGGTGTTCGTGGACTGGAGCCAGAACGCCGCCCGCAAGACCACGGCCGCCCCCTACACCGTGCGGGCCCGCTCCGTGCCCGCGGTGTCCACCCCGGTGACGTGGGACGAGGTCGCCGGGTGCGGGCGGGCGGAGCAGTTCGTCTTCCGTACCGGAGACCTCGGGCCCCGGGTGGAGGACTACGGCGACCTGCTGGCGCCGCTGTTCGACCGGAGGCGGGCCGCGAAGCTGCCCTGACGCCGGACACGCCGGACACGCCGGACACGCCGGACACGCCGGGCGCCGGGCGCCGTTCAGAGGCGGGTCCAGGTGGCCCGGTCCCGGGCCGTGGCGTGCAGGGCCTCCACGTCCGCCGGTTTCAGCATCCCGCCCGTCCGGGCCAGGCCGGGCAGCTCCCCGTCGGTGAGGACGCGCACCGAACGGGGCGGGGCGGTCACGCTCACGTGCGCCGGCTCGACGAGGACGAGGACGGGGCGGACCTGCGCCGTCAGGGCGTGGGAGGCCCGGTCGGCGTCCGCGCGGACCCGGTGCAGCAGGGGCTGCGGCGTCCGGCGGCCCAGCGTCACCAGGGGGTCGCCGATCCGGACCCGCTGTCTGCGGGCGGGCAGCACGTGGAGGGCGAAGAGGCCGCCGGGCCCGATCAGCAGGTGGTGGACGCGGTCGCCGCCGGGCAGCGGGAGGGAGTGCAGGGTGTGCCAGCCGGCGCCGTCGAGGCGGTCCAGCGCCGTGCCCGTCGCCTGCTCGGCGGCGAGTGCCCGGCGGCGGGGGTCGGGGCGCAGCCGGTGCGCGGGTCCGGGTTCGCGTTCCAGGGCGACCAGGAGCGCCTCGCCGGGCCGGTTGGGGGCGAGGTCGTCGTCCGGGTGGAGGGCGAGCCGGGCCAGTTCGGCCGGGGTCGGGACCGGGGGCGGGCCGACGGCCACCGGTCCGGTGAGGAAGGGGGCCAGGGCGTGCAGGACCTCGTCGCTGCGGTCGTCGCTCAGCAGGTTGACCCGGGCCGCCTCACGGTCGTACCAGGCGACGTTCCCGCCGTCCGGAAGGCAGACGTAGAGCCTTTCCCGGCCATGCCGCCAGGTCGGTATGACGCGCACTCCTTCCACGACATCACCCCCCTCCATGGGACCAGGCGCGGTGCTGCCGGGGCAAGAACCCGGTTGCGTCCGGGTGGGGTTGGGCAGAACCGGGGACGCGATCCGGCCGGTCCGGGCCCGGCGCCCGCCGTGGGCGCCGCAGCTCGCCCTGTGGCGCCGAGTAGCCCGGCGGGCCCGCGCGCACGCAAAATGGCCTTCCGTACGAGGACGCGTACGGCGCCGCGGATCCCGCGGCACCGCGTGTCCCGGTGCACGCCGCCCGCCGTGCGGGACCGCCGACGCCGTCACCGTCCCCAGACCCCAGGAGTGCAGTGCTCCCGAGCCGCCGCGGGCGCCCAGCCCGTGTCCCCGCCGCCCTCGCGCTGCTCCTGGCGACCGCGGCCGCCGCCGGCGCGCTGGCCGCCTGCGGGGACACCGGCGGGCTGCGGGGCGCCGGGGCGACGCCCGCCGCGCGCAGTCCGGCCCGGCTGTGGCCCGGTCTGACCCCCGCGTCGAGTCCGGCGTACGACATCGGCGAGGTGGAGCACGCGGTGGTCGACGGCGTCGCCGTGCCCGGTGGCGACGTCCGCAGGGCGGATCCGGTGGCCGCGGTGCGGGCCGAGATCGCCGCGCGCCCGGACGACTACGCGGGCGCGAAGGCGCCGTACCACGAGACGTCCGTGCGGATGGCGGACTGCGGCACGGACGGGGCCGGGGACGGCACCGGCGACGGGGCCGGGGACGCCGGCTGCCCGGTGCTGCGGCCGTACTACCGCGACCTGACCGGCGACGGGCGCCCCGAGATGACGCTGGGCTTCCGGCTGCTGCCGGAGAAGCTGACCGCCGTACGCGTCTACACCGTCGAGAAGGACCGGCTGGTGCGGGTCATGTCCTACGAGGACGCCGTGAGCGCGGTCGAGCTGGCCGGGCGGACGGTCATCGTCCGTTCGCCCTCGGAGGTGGCCGGCTACGAGTACCGCTTGCAGTGGACCTGGGACGCCGACCAGCGGGCCATGCTGCTGACCAGCGACGAGATGCTCCGCACCGACGACGGCGGGCGGCACACGAAGCGCCCCTCCGCGTCGCCGTCGGCCGCCGCCTCCCCGTCCTCCTCCTCCTCCCCGTACTCCCCGTCCTCCCGGGCGAGCGACCGGTGAGGCTCGCGCTCCCCCGGTGGGCCGGGCCCCTCGCCGTGAGGTCGGCCGTCTTCATCGCCGTGATGTGCTGCGGACTCGCCGCGCTGCTCGGCGTCCTGGTGCACGTCTCGGTCACCGACCAGACCGTCGGCCAGGCGCGGGACGTCGCCCTGTCCCGGCTGCGGGAGGCGACGGAGTCCTACGAGGCGGGGGACCCGCTGCGGCGCGGGGCCGGCATCGATCCGCCGGGGCTGCCGCGGCGGCTGCGCGAGCTGGCCGTGTCGGGCCGGCGCGGCACGATGGCCGCCGACTACGAGGGGCGCCCCACGATGTGGGCGGCGGGTCCCGCCGCGGACGGCCGGGCGCTGGCGGTGCGGGTCGACCACTCCCAGGGCCGGGCCACCATCGACGGTCTGGACGGCGCCATCGTGTGGTCGTCGGGGCTGGCGATCGGGGCGACGCTGCTGGTCGGCGCGTTCGCGGTGACGCGGGTGACGCGGCGGCTGCACACCACGGCGCGGGTGGCGCGGCGGATCAGCGCCGGGGACCTCGACGCGCGGGTCGGTGATCCGCGCGCGCAGGATCCGACGCGCGCGCAGGACGAGGTGGCCTCGGTCGCCGCCGCGCTGGACTCGATGGCGTCGTCGCTCCAGGGCAAGCTGCTGGCCGAGCAGCGCTTCACCGCCGACGTGGCGCACGAGCTGCGCACCCCGCTCACCGGTCTGCACGCGGCGGCCGAGCTGCTGCCGCCGGGCCGCCCCACCGAGCTGGTGCGGGACCGGGTGGCGGCGCTGCGCACCCTCACCGAGGACCTGCTGGAGATCTCCCGGCTGGAGAGCGGGCGGGAGCGGATGGAGACGGAGCCGGAGGAGCTGGGCGCGCTGGCCCGGCGGGTGGTGCGGGGCTCGGGCACCGCCACGCGCGTGGACGTCGTACGGGACGCCCGGGTGGAGACCGACCGGCGGCGCCTGGAGCGGGTGCTGGGCAATCTGGTCGCGAACGCGCACCGGCACGGGCGGGGGCCGGTGGTACTGACCGTGGACGGTGCGGTGATCACCGTACGGGACCACGGGGACGGCTATCCGGATTACCTGCTCGCGCACGGGCCGCAGCGCTTTCGCACCGAGGGCGGGACCAAGGGGCACGGGCTGGGGCTGACCATCGCGCTGGGGCAGGCCGAGGTGCTCGGGGCGCGGCTCGAGTTCGCCAACCCGCCGGACGGCGGGGCGCTGGCCCGGCTGACGCTGCCTCAGCAGCCCTGACCCGGCCCGCCCCGGCCCCGTCCGTGTCCTTGACCAGGGTGGCTGCGCCGATGGCTCAGTGCGGCGGGCGGCTCGTACGGGACGCTCCTAATGTGGCGGTTAGTCACCTGAAGGCCCGTTCGCTCCCGGGAGGTACTCCCATGTCGCCACTGTCCGCACCCGCCTCGCGCTTCCCTCTGGTCCGCGGCCTCGCCACCGCCCTCGCGGCCGGGGCGCTCGCCACCGCCGTCGCCGTCACGCCCGCCGTCGCGAACGACGGGTGGGGCGGTGACCGGGGCTCCACGTCCGGTGCCGCCCGGGACGGAAACGGCGGCGGGGGCGGCAGCGGCGGCGAGTGGGGCGGGAACGACGGCCGCCAGGAGCAGGGCCGTTACCGGGGCGTCGTGACGGCCGACCGGCTCGCCCTGCGCACTTCCCCGAGCCGCGGCGCGGACGTCATCCGCTACGCCCGCCGGGGCGAGGTCGTCTCCATCTACTGCAAGACGCCCGGCTCCAAGGTCAAGGGCAACCCCCTGTGGTACCTCCTCACGGACGGCACCTGGGCCTGGGGCGCGGCCCGTTACATCGACAACGTCGGCCCCGCGCCGCGCTGGTGCTGAGCCGGACGACGCGCAGACCACACCATTTGGGTAAGTTCCGGACATGACCAAGGCCGGAACCGGAACCGGACTCACCGTGGCACAGGCGGACACACCCGCTCCCGTCGCCCGACTTCCCCGGCGCCGGGGCATCGAACTCGCGCTGATCCTGATGGCCGTCCTGCTGTCGGTGTTCGGCTACTGCAACGTCGGCCTCGCGCAGCACGACGCCCTCCCGCCCGACGCCGCCGGCTACGGCGCCGGGCTCGGGGTGCTGGCGCTCCTCGCCCATCTGGCGGTGCGGCTGCGCGCCCCGTACGCGGACCCGCTGCTGCTGCCCATCGGGGTGCTGCTCAACGGCCTGGGCCTGGTGCTGATCTACCGGCTCGACCTGGAGACGCCGGGCGACCGGGCGGCGCCGGCGCAGCTGGTGTGGTCGACGCTGGGCGTCGCCCTGTTCATCGTGGTCGTCCTGCTCCTGCGCGACCACCGGGTCCTCCAGCGCTACGCCTACGTCTGCGTCGCCGCCGCGCTCGCCCTGCTCACCGCGCCGATCTTCTTCCCCGCGGTGAACGGCGCCCGCATCTGGATCCGGCTCGGGGACTTCTCCATCCAGCCCGGCGAGTTCGCGAAGGTGCTGCTCGCGGTGTTCTTCGCCGCGTACCTGGCCGCCAACCGCAGCGCGCTGGCGTACGCGGGCCGCAGGGTGTGGCGGCTTCAGCTGCCCACCGGCCGGGTCCTGGGCCCGATCCTGGCGGTGTGGCTGGTCAGCGTCGGCGTCCTGGTCCTGGAACGCGACCTCGGCACCTCGCTGCTCTTCTTCGGCCTGTTCGTGGTCCTCCTCTACGTCGCCACCGGCCGCACCGGATGGATCGCCGTCGGCCTGGTGCTGGCCTCGCTGGGCGCGGTCGCCGTGGGCTGGCTGGAGCCGCACGTGCACAGCCGGGTGGAGGACTGGCTGCACCCCTTCGCGTCCATCGAGGCGGGCGACGGGCCGAACCAGCTGGCCCAGTCGCTCTTCGCCTTCGCGGCGGGCGGGCTGACCGGCACGGGGCTCGGCCTCGGCCACTCGGTCCTGATCGGTTTCGCCGTCAAGTCGGACTTCATCCTGGCGACCGCCGGGGAGGAGCTGGGCTTCCTCGGGCTGACCGCCGTCTTCCTGCTGTACGGGCTGCTGGTGGAGCGCGGTTACCGGGCGGGCCTCGGCGCCCGCGACCCCTTCGGGCGGCTGCTGGCGGTCGGGCTCTCCTCGATCGTGGCGCTCCAGGTGTTCGTCATCGCGGGCGGGGTGACCGGGCTGATCCCGCTGACCGGCATGGCGATGCCGTTCCTGGCGCAGGGCGGCTCCTCGGTCGTCACCAACTGGGCGATCGTGGCGCTGCTGATCCGGGTGAGCCACGCGGCCCGCAGCCAGGCCGGCGGGCGGGCGGAGCCATGAGCGGGGAGCGGGCCCGGTGACCCGGAACATCCGGCACGCCGCCGTGTTCTGCGCCCTGCTGCTGGTCGCCCTGGTGGTCAACGCGGCCCGCGTGCAGATCGTCCAGAAGCCCGAGTACGACGACAACCCGGCCAACCGCCGCCCCGACATCGCCCGCTACCAGCAGCCGCGCGGCGACATCCTGGTCGGCGGCGAGGCGGTCACCGGCTCCCGCGACACCGGCGAGCACCTGCGCTACGAGCGGACCTACGCCAACGGGCCGATGTACGCGCCGATCACGGGCTTCGCCTCGCAGGCGTACGGGACGACGCTGCTCGAGCACGCCGAGGACGGCCTGCTGTCCGGGGCCGACCCGATGCTCGCGCCGCTGCCGCTGTGGAACGACGTCACGGGCGCCCACAACCCGGGCGGCGACGTGGTGACGACGATCGACGGGGCGGCGCAGCGGGCGGCGTTCGAGGGGCTCGGTGGGCGCAAGGGGGCGGTGGCCGCCGTCGAGCCGGCCACGGGCCGCATCCTGGCCCTGGTCTCCACCCCGTCCTACGATCCCCAGCTGCTGTCCGGGAACAGCACGGCCGCCACCCGTACCTGGAACCGCCTGAACGCCGACCCGGACAAGCCGATGCTCAACCGGGCGGTGAGCCGGACCTATCCGCCGGGTTCGACCTTCAAGGTGGTCACCGCGGCGGCGGCGCTGGACGCGGGGGTGGTCCGCGACCTGGACGCGCCGACCCGCTCCCCCGACCCGTACACGCTGCCCGGGACGCGGACGAAGCTCACGAACGAGGCCGACGGCTGCCGGGACGCCTCGCTGCGGGAGGCGTTCGAGTGGTCCTGCAACACGGTGTTCGCCAAGCTGGGCATCGACGTGGGCGTGCGCGGCATGACGGCGATGGCGGAGGCCTTCGGCTTCAACGACGACGGACTGCGGGTGCCCTTCCCCGTCGCGCGCAGCACCTTCGACACCTCGGTGGACCGGGCGCAGCTCGGCCTGTCGTCGATCGGGCAGTACAACACCCGGGCGACGCCGTTGCAGATGGCGATGGTGGCGGCGGCGGTGGCGGGCGGCGGCCAGGTGCGCTCGCCGTATCTGGTGGAACGGACGCTGAGGGCGGGCGGCAGCCTGGTGGCGGCGGCCGGGTCGCGGCCGTCCCACGAGGTGATGCGTCCCTCGACGGCGGCGCGGCTCAAGGAGCTGATGACCGGCGTGGTGGACAGGGGCACCGGCGCGAAGGCCGCGATCCCGGGTGCCACCGTCGGCGGCAAGACCGGCACCGCCCAGCACGGCGTCGGCAACTCGGGCACGCCGTACGCGTGGTTCGTCTCCTGGGCGCGGGGCGACGGGGACGTGGAGCCGAAGGTCGCGGTCGCGGTGGTGGTCGAGGGCTCGGCGGCCGACCGGGACCGCATCAGCGGGGGCGGGCTGGCGGCGCCGATCGCGCGGGCGGTGATGGAGGCGGTTCTCGGGGGTGAGGGCGGGGCTATCGGCGACGGTTCACGGCGGTGAGGTCGATGTCGATGAGGAAGGGGACAGTGAGTTTGAGGCGGTTGTGGAAGATGCCAGTGGGCACGTAGGTCTTCGCCGTCGACTCCAGTTCGTAGACGTAGACAACGGGCAGTCCGTTGTTCTGCTCGATCCGCCAGTAGTGCGTAATGCCCGCAGCTGCGTACTTGCGGGGCTTGGTCTCCCGGTCTCTGTCAATCGAGTCCTCGGAGACCACCTCAGCGGCCAGAAGAACGTCACTGTGGAGGAGACGAGTCTGCTTGGGTCCCAGGTCCGCACCGGCCCGGGCCACCAGCACGTCGGGCTCCGGACGGTTCCGGTCGTTGAGCGTCACCGTGAACTCGCGGTAGATCTCGAATTCGTCCGGCGCCTGGTCGCTGAGGGCACGGTCCAGCAAGCGGATCGTACGCATGTGAAAAGCGGTCTGCGGACTCACGAAAACAAGGCTCCCGTCGATCAGCTCCGTGTGCGGAGGCAGGTTGGGAAGCTCGTCGAGGTCGTCCGCCGTCCAGCCGCCCTCCGGCGGACGGGGCCACTCGTAGTCGTCGTCCAGCCCGTAGTCACGTGCGGCGCTCATGATCGCTCCCATGTCCCGGAGTCTGACGGACACGGCCAGCGTACCCAGGACGAACGCCGACGGGGCGCTCCATCGAGTGGTCCCGCGCCGAGGCGTTGACGGCGCCCCACCTTTACTCGCGGTCAACAAGTTCCGCGCAGGGGATTGACGAGCTTGCTGACACGCAGTCTCATAAGACTCGGCACGCTGGAGTGACCGCGGGTAACACGATCCGTTCGACGAGGTGGGACACAGCCATGACGACCCTGACGGAAGCCGACGCGCTCGAGGGCCTGCGCGACGCGCTCGGCCTGCTCAAGGACCGGGAGCAGGTGGCCGAACGGCTGCTCGACTCGTCCGCCAAGCACTCGTTCGACCCGGACAAGGAGCTGGACTGGGACGCGCCGTTCGAGGACGGCAAGTGGTTCTGGCCGCCGGAGCTGGTGTCGCTGTACGACACCCCGATGTGGCAGCGGATGAGCGAGGAGCAGCGGATCGCGCTCTCGCAGCACGAGGCCGCCGCGCTGGCCTCGCTCGGCATCTGGTTCGAGCTGATCCTGATGCAGCTCCTGGTCCGGCACGTCTACGACAAGGCGGCGACGAGCGCCCACGTGCGCTACGCGCTGACCGAGATCGAGGACGAGTGCCGGCACTCGAAGATGTTCGCCCGGCTGATATCGCGCGGCGAGACCCCGTGGTACCCGGTGAGCCCGGTCCACCAGCACCTCGGCCGCCTCTTCAAGACGATCTCCACCACGCCCGGCTCCTTCACCGCCACGCTGCTCGGCGAGGAGGTCCTGGACTGGATGCAGCGGCTGACCTTCCCGGACGAGCGGGTCCAGCCGCTGATCCGGGGCGTCACGCGCATCCACGTCGTGGAGGAGGCCCGGCACGTGCGGTACGCCCGTGAGGAGCTGCGGCGGCAGATGGTGACGGCCCCGAAGTGGTCGCAGGAGTTCACCCGGGTCACCTCCGGCGAGTTCGCCCGCGTCTTCTCCAAGGCCTTCATCAACCCCGAGGTCTACACGAACGTCGGCCTGGACAAGCGGGAGGCCCTGGCCCAGGTCCAGGCCAGCGGCCACCGCAAGGAGATCATGCAGACCGGCGCGAAGCGCCTCACGGACTTCCTGGACGACATCGGCGTCCTGCGCGGCGCGGGCCGCAAGCTGTGGCGGTCCTCAGGGCTGCTGGCGTAAGCCCCTCGGCGGCCCCGCCACGCCGGGCCGCCCAGTTACCCTGCGGACATGAATCCGCAGGCCTCCACCCCCGCCTACCGCCGCCTGAGCGTCGAAGAGCGCCGCCTCCAGTTGCTGGACGCGGCGCTCTCCCTCTTCGCGCACCGGCCCCCGGAGGAGGTCTCCCTGGACGACGTGGCCGAGCAGGCCGGGGTCTCGCGGCCGCTGGTGTACCGGTACTTCCCCGGCGGCAAGCAGCAGTTGTACGAGGCCGCGCTCGGCTCCGCCGCCGACGAACTGCGCCTGTGCTTCGACGAGCCCCGCGTGGGCCCGCTGCTGGCCCGGCTCTCCCGCGCCCTGGACCGCTACCTCACCTTCGTCGACGAGCACGACACCGGCTTCAGCGCCCTGCTGCGCGGCGGCAGCGTCGTCGAGACCTCGCAGACCTCGGGCATCGTGGACGGCGTACGCCGGGCCGCCGCCGACCACATCATGGGCCACCTGGACGTCGCCGAGCCCGGCCCCCGGCTGCGGATGACGGTCCGGATGTGGATCACGGCCGTGGAGGCGGCCTCGCTGATCTGGCTGGACGAGGACAAGCAGCCGCCCCTCGACGAGCTGCGGGACTGGCTGGTCGAGCAGTTCCTCGCCGTGCTGACGGTCACCGCCCGCCGCGACCCGCAGACCGCGACCCTGGTCGAGGCGCTGGCGGCGGACCTCTGACCCCGGGCGCCGGTCTCCGGCACCCGCTGCGCCGATCACCGACACTGGTGCCGTGAAGAGCGAAGACACCCCCTTCGAGGGCGGCCCGATGGACGGACGCGTGCTGCCCGTCCTGGTCGGGATGACCGGGCACCCGCCGAAGACGTACCGCATCCCCGTACCGGACCCGGACGGCGGCCCGCCCACCGTGCTGGTGTACCGCAGGGAGCCCCGGGACGCCCGGGGCGGGCTGCGGTTCGCCCGGTGGAAGTACACGTACGACCCCACCGGCCGGACGGGCTCCGACCGGAAGTGGCCCTGGTCGAAGCCGGACCGCCCGGCGGCCGCCGATCCAGACGCCACGCCGCGCGGCAAGCCGGACGACGCGGACGGGTGACCCGGTTGCGCCGGTCCGCGCACACTCGGCGCGCGAAGCCCGCGGGCCCCCCGCATGCTCACCGTGCGGAGCGGACCCGCCGCCCCGCACCGGAGGTGATGGCATGTCAGGAAGGCTCCTGCGGCTGGCGTGTACGGCGGCGCTCGCGGCCGGAATCGTCCTCGCGCCCGTGCCCGCGGCGGCCGAACCCGCGCCCGGCGCCACCGACGACCGTACGGTGAGCGATCTGCTGACGGACCTTCAGCGGCTGTACCGGGAGGCGGAGAAGGCCACCGAGACGTACAACGGCACCGAGGAACGCCTCCGGCGGCAGCGCGCGGAGGTGCGGCGGCTGGACGCCGAGCTGGCGCGGAGCCGTACGTCCCTGCACGACAGCCGGGGCGCGGCCGGGCGGCTGGCCCGGCAGCAGTACCAGAGCAGCAGCGGCCTCTCCCCCTACCTGCGGCTGCTGCTGGCCCGCGATCCGCAGCACGCGATCGACCAGGGCCACGTGATCGGCCGGCTGGCCCGGGAACGGGTCGAGACCGTGGGCCGCCTGACCGGTGCCGAGAAGAAGGCCGAGGAGCTGGCCCGGCGTTCGCGCGAGGCCCTGGCCCGGCAGGCCGCCCTGGCCGGGGCGCAGGAGAAGGACCGGGACGACGTGCGCGAACGCCTGCGCGCCGTCGAGGAGCTGCTCGCCTCCCTCACCCCCGGGCAACTGGCCGCGCTGGCGGAGCTGGAGAAGAGCGGGATCGCCGAGGAGCAGGAGCGGTTCCTGGCGTCCGGGGCGCTCGGCGACGACGCCAAGCCGTCCGACGGGGGCGACCGGGCGGTGCGCTTCGCGGTGGAGCAGCTCGGCAAGCCGTACGAGTGGGGCGCCGAGGGACCGGTGTCGTACGACTGCTCGGGGCTGACCTCGGTCGCCTGGGAGCGGGCCGGGACGCCGATCCCGCGGACCAGCCAGGAGCAGTGGGCGCGCCTCGAACACGTGGCGCTGGACGAGCTGCGCCCCGGTGACCTGGTCGTGTACTTCCCCGAGGCGACGCACGTGGCGCTCTACCTCGGGGACGGCATGGTCGTCCAGGCACCGCGCCCCGGCGCCGAGGTCAAGGTCTCGCCGATCGCCGCCAACCCGGTCCTGGGCGCCGTCCGTCCCGACCCCGGCGGGCAGCCCCTGCGGCACTACACGCCACCGAGGCTGCCCGCGGGGGCGACGGACGGGCCGGACGAGGGGTACGCGGCCTCCTACGCGCCCGCGGCGCCCGAGACCTCGGCCAGGTAGCCCTCGGTCTTCGCCGGGTCGTAGAAGAAGTTCTCGAAGTCGCCCGGGTCGTTGAAGCCGTTGGCGAAGCGGTCGGCGATGGGCTGGAGCTGGGTCGCCGCGCCGAACAGGTTGAGGATGTGCTCCGGCGGCGGGGCGAGCATGGTGTTCGTCCACTTGGTGACGTGCTGGGCGGTCTCCCAGTAGCGGTCGAAGGCCTGCTGCATCCAGGCCGCGTCGAACTCCTGGTCGCCGTGCTCGATGATCGAGTCGAGGTAGGAGGCGGCGCACTTGGAGGCGGAGTTGGAGCCCTGGCCGGTGATCGGGTCGTTGGCGACGACCACGTCGGCCACGCCGAGGACGAGTCCGCCGCCGGGGAGGCGGCCGATCGGGTTGCGGACGGTGGGGGCGTAGCGGCCGGCCAGGGTGCCGCCGGCGTCGGTCAGTTCGACCTTGGTGGCCCGCGCGTACTCCCAGGGGAGGAACTTCTCCATGAGTTCCAGGGTCAGGGAGAGGTGCTCCGAGGGGTCCTTGACGTCCTTGAAGGCGTCCAGCGGGCCGCCGGGTATGCCCTCCCAGAACAGGATGTCGGCGCGGCCCGAGGTGGTGAACGTCGGCATGATGAACATCTCGCCGACGCCCGGCACCAGGTTGCAGCGCACGGCCTCCGTCTCCGGGTGCTCGGGGCGCGGGCCCATCCCGTGGACGTAGGCGACGGCGAGGGCGCGCTGCGGCTCGCTGTACGGGGAGCGGGAGGCGTCGCGGCCGAACATCTGGACCAGCTCGCCCTTGCCCGCCGAGACCAGGACCAGGTCGTAGGCGCGGGAGAAGTAGTCCAGGTCGCCGACGGCCGCGCCGTGGATGACCAGCTGGCCGCCGCGCTGGGCGAAGGTCTCCATCCAGCCGGCCATCTTCACCCGCTGGTCGACCGACTGCGCGAAGCCGTCGAGGCGCCCGAGCCAGTCGATCGCGCGCTGCGAGGGACCGGGGTCGAAGGAGCCGGGGGCCGCCACCGAGACGCCGAGTCCCTCGATCTTCGGGGCCTGGGACTCCCAGAAGTTCAGCTGGAGATCGCGCTCGTGCTGGAGTGCCGTGTGGAACATGCACTGCGTCGACATGACCCGGCCGGTGCGGATCTCGTCCGCGGTCCGGTTGGACATCAGGGTGACCTCGTAGCCGTGCGACTGAAGGCCGAGGGCAAGCTGGAGGCCGGACTGGCCGGCTCCGACGACGAGTATCTTCCGCATGCGGTTTCCGTCTCCTGGTCGAGGGCGTCTGGTCGAGAGTTCGTCTACTCGGGTGTTTCGTCGAGCGCGTGGCCCACGAGGGACAGCAGGGTCTCGATGGCCGAGATCCGACGGCGCGCGTCCATGATCATGACAGGTATGTGCGCCGGGATCGTCAACGCCTCCCGTACGTCCTCCGCCTCGAACACCTCGCTGCCGTCGAAGTGGTTGACCGCGACGACGTACGGCAGCCCGCAGCTCTCGAAGTAGTCGAGCGCCGGCCAGCAGTCCTTCAGGCGCCGGGTGTCGGCGAGGACGACGGCGCCGATGGCGCCCCGCACCAGGTCGTCCCACATGAACCAGAACCGCTGCTGGCCCGGGGTGCCGAACAGGTAGAGCACCAGGTCGTCGTCGAGCGTGAGACGGCCGAAGTCCATGGCCACGGTGGTGGTGAGCTTGCCCGGCGTGGCGGTGAGGTCGTCGGTCTCCTCGCTCGCCTCGGTCATCAGCGCCTCGGTCTGGAGGGGCGTGATCTCCGAGACGGCGGTGACCAGCGTGGTCTTGCCCACGCCGAACCCTCCCGCGACGACGATCTTCGTGGCGACCGGCGCGCGGGTGGGATCCGTCTGCCAGGGCTGCACGGGCCCGTCGGTGTCGACGAGCGGGGGGACGCCGAACGCGGCGGCGTCAGAGACGACGGAGTCCACTGAGCACCCTTTCGAGCAGAGCGCGGTCCGGGCGGCCCGTGCCGTGGCCGGTCCCGGTGCCGTACACACGGATCTTTCCCTGGTCCGCCAGGTCGCTGATGAGGACGCGGACCACGCCGAGCGGCATCTTCAGCAGCGCGGCGATCTCGGCCACCGTACGCATACGGCGGCACAGTTC
The DNA here is from genome assembly GCF_045041415.1 of Streptomyces coelicoflavus. NCBI lineage: Bacteria > Bacillati > Actinomycetota > Actinomycetes > Kitasatosporales > Streptomycetaceae > Streptomyces > Streptomyces coelicoflavus. The sequence goes on from NZ_CP108218.1 coordinate 2,712,967, forward strand.
GACGATGGCCCGCATCTCCGGCATCACCCGTGAGGTCAGGCCGCCGTTCGTCAGTTCCTTGCGCTCCTCGGCGGCCTCGAGCGCGACGGTGCCGGCGGTGGCGCCGACGAACGTCTCGACGAGCAGGACGTGGCCGAAGCGGGTACGGCCGCCGGTGAGCGAGTAGGGGCGGACGCGCGCCGGTTTGCGGTCGGCGCCGCGCACCGGGAGGCTGCCCCGGCCGTTCTTGCCGGGTCTTCCGGGACTGCTGCTCATCGGGCGCTCCCCGTGGGCTCGGACTCCAGGGACTGCCGCAACTCGGTGCGGAGTTCGGGGGTCAGGACGTGGCCGGCGCGGCCGACGAAGAGCGCCATGTGGTATGCCACGACGCTCATGTCGCACTCCGCGGAGCCGTGCACGCCGAGCAGCGAGCCGTCGCTGATCGACATGACGAACAGGCTGCCCTCGTCCATGGCGACCATCGTGTGCTTCACGGTGCCGAAGTCCATCAGCCGGGCGGCGCCGACGGTCAGGCTGCCCACGCCGGAGACGACGGTGGCGAGGTCGGCGGCGGAGCCGCGCGGGCCCGCCCGGGGTGTCTCGCGGACCTGCCGGGCCTCTTCGTTGCGGCCGGGGTCGGAGGACAGGAGCAGGAGCCCGTCGGAGGAGACCACGGCGACCGACCGGATGCCGGGCACCTCCTCGACGAGGTTGGTCAGCAGCCAGTGGAGATTGCGGGCTTCACTGCTCAGTCCGAAGGTACTGGGCGCGGTCAACTGCTTGCCTCCTCGACAGTGCCCCCCGTGGCTTCTTCGGTTGTGTCCGCCGCGGCGTCCGGCAGCCGGTTCCGTCCGGTGCCGTCGGCGATCTCCGCCTCGACGTCCCGGCGGCCGGCCTCCGCCCCGCGGCGGAACCCGCCCAGGCGCCGGCGGAGCGCGTCGGCGTCCACGGAACCCGAGGTGCGCGGGCGCGGCACCGCGGCGGGGCTGGTGAGCTTCGGGGTCCGCTTGGGCAGCCCCTTGTCGGTGACCGGTTCGGGCGCTTCGGCCCGGTCCGGTCCGGGGTCGTCGGCGCGGGCCGGTTCCGGGTCGGCCACCGGGTCGGGAACGACCGGCGTGTCCGGTGCGTCCGGTGTGTCGGGCGTCCGGGCCGCGCCCTCGTCCGGCGTGCGGTCGTGGGCGTCGGGGCCGATGGCGTACGGGTCGGTGACGGGCTCGGTGACGGGCTCGGTCCGGGTCTCCGGGTCCGCCAGGGCCGGGAGGAAGAGGGCCATCGTGGCGTCGTCGGGGAGGTCGCTGCCGGGGGCGGCACCGTCCCCGGGGGCCGGCGCGTCCTGGCCGGGCTGCTCCGGGACGGGTCCGTCCGCCGGTGCCGCGTGCCGGTCCGCGGCGGGGTCGTGGGAGTCGCCGGGGACCGTCGGGCGGGCGGCGCCCGTGCCCTCCGGCGTCTCGGCCCGCGCGGGCTCCGGGTCCGGGGTCTCGCGGCCGTGGCTCTCCCGGCCCGCGGGGTCCGGGCCGGCGATCTCCCGGCCCGGGGTTTCGGGCGACGCCGTCTCCGTGGCCTCGGCCGCCTCCGCGGCGGGGCCCGACGCACCGAGGGACACGGCGGCGCCCGGCTCCGAAGCGTCCGGGGACACGGCAGCGCCCGGGGCCGATGCGCCCGGGGACGCGTCCGCCTCGGCACGGCGTACGGCTTCCTCCGCCGAGGCGACCAGCGGGTCGGTGCCGGGCTCCGGGGCCGGGCCGGCTTCCGTCCCGGCGTCGGGTTCCGCCCGCTCGGCCTTCTCCGCCCGCCCGTGCAGGACGTTGGAGTTGGCCTCCGCGTCGGCGCCAGGCAGGGAGAAGGAGCCGGTGCCGTCGGACACGGGCACCGTCGGGGCCAGCGCGGCCGGCGGGGCCGCGGCGAGCAGGGCGCCCGGGAGCACGACGACGGCCGCGACCCCGCCCTGCTTCTGCTCCCGCAGCCGTACCCGCGCCCCGTGCCGGTGGGCGAGCCGGGCGACGACGTAGAGGCCGAGCCCGAGACCGTCCTCGCCCTCCTGGTCGAACGGCGCCTCCGGGTCGAAGTCGGTGAGGCGGGCGTTGAGCCGCTGGAGGCGTTCGGTGTCCATGCCGATGCCCTCGTCCTGGACGGAGAGCATCACCTCGCCGTTCTCCAGGAGCCACCCGGAGACCTCGACGGGCAGGTCCGGCGGCGAGAAGGAGGTGGCGTTCTCCAGCAGTTCGGCCAGCAGGTGGGAGAGGTCGTCGGCGGCGAAGCCGGCCACGTGGGCGTGTGGCGGCAGCGCGGCGATGCGCACCCGCTCGTACCGCTCGATCTCGCTGACCGCGGCGCGGACCACGTCGACCAGCGGCACCGGCGAGGCACTGTGCTGGACGTGCTCGGTGCCGGCGAGGACGAGGAGGTTCTCGCTGTGCCGGCGCATCACCGTGGCGAAGTGGTCGAGCTTGAACAGGGTGGCGAGACGGTCCGGGTCCTGCTCGCGCTCCTCCAGGCTCTCGATGACGGCGAGTTGCCGCTCGACCAGGCCGAGGGTGCGCAGTGCGAGGTTGACGAAGGTGGAGCCGATGCTCTTGCGCACCACCTCCAGCTGGGCGGCGGACTCGGCGAGTTCGGTGCGCAGCCCCTCGCGGGCGTCGGCCATCTTCTGCCGCTGGCCGACGAGGTGCTTGCGGTCGGACTCCAGCGTGGCGACCCGCCCGGCGAGCGTGGCGGCGTGCGTGTGCAGGGCGTTGACGGAGCGGACGACCTGCGCGAACTCGTCGTTGCGGCCGGTGAAGGCGACCGGCTCCTCGGCCGTCGGGTCCTCCGCGCCGGCCAGCCGGGCCGAGCCGCGGCGCAGCACCGACAGCGGCCGGGTGAGGGTGCGGGCCAGGGCGGTGGCGATACCGATCGTGAGCAGGATCAGGGCGCCGAGGACGGCGATCCGGATCTCCAGCGCGGTGACGTCGTCGTCGCGCAGCTGCTCCAGGGACTTGACGCGCTTCTCGTACAGGGCGGACTCGGCGCCGCGCATCGCGTCGACGCGGGCGGAGAGCGCGGCGCCCAGCTTCTTGGTGCTGGTGCGCAGATCGCCGTCGGAGAGCGTCGGCTCGTCGGTGAGGCCGGCGAGGTACTTCTCGGCGGAGTTGACCTCGGGCCCGGCGACGGTGGCGTCGAAGCTGCTCCGCGCCTCCTTGGGGGCGCCGTCGCGGAAGTCGGCGAGGGCGGCGTCGGAGCGGACCCGGGCCTGCTGGGCGGCGGCGGAGAGCGCGTCGCGCTGCTCGGCGTCGGCGTCCGAGGTGGTCGACGTCTCGGTCGGCAGGCCGGTGATCGGGTCGATGACGGTCTGGGTGGTGCTGGGCACGTTGAGGGCCGCGAGCAGCAGACCGCGGGTGGCGGCGGCCTGCTGTACGGCGGTGTCCAGCTCGGCGAGGGCGTACGCGCCGGCGCCCGCGCGGGGCGGCATCTCCTCGCCCAGCTTCTCGGCCAGGGCGTGGAGTTCGGTGATCGCCTCCGAGTACGCCTCGTGGGCCTCGAGGGCGGTGCTCTTGCCGGTGAGCGCGGCCCGGCGCAGCGCGGCGACGGCGTCGAGGTCCTCGCGCAGGGAGGCGGGCGTGTCCGGGTCGGCGCGCAGTTCCTCGACCTGGCGGTCGACGCGGGCGCTGCGCTGCTCGGAGGGCGCCTTGGACTTGGGCCGGCCCGCCGCGATGTACGGGGTGACCTCGTCCCGCTCGTCGGCCAGGGAGTGGGCGAGGGTCAGCGCACCCTGGGTCTGCTCGGCGAGCGTCACCAGTTCCTGGGAGTCGTTCAGTTGGCCCGAGGCGGCCACGACCGACGGAGCTCCGGCCCCGGCGACGGCGGCTGCCACGACCGCCACGGCGACGATCAGCCGGTTGCGTACGTGGGTGGGACGGCCCTTGCCCACGGGTGCCTCCGGCTGCGGAGGGGTGGAGGTTCCGGGGGTGCCGGGGATCTGCTCCGCGCTCCCCGCGGGGGCCGTCTGCTTGCCTGTGCGACGAGGCCGCGTCTTCTGCACCGGTGCTCGCATTCCTGACTCGTGTACCCGTGGGCCCGGGTGGCGCTCCGTCAACTGGCCGGTCGGGGGCGCGTGCACCCTCCGCCGGACGCTGGGCCGTCCCCCGGCCGCCGGCAGCGCGTCGGGCGGGGAGACCGCGTGAGCGGGGCAGGCCCCCCACCGGTTCCCGACCCTCCCAGTGCCGGTGGGCGGTGAGCGCGCATCATCCGACCCGCCACCCGAAGGAGTGAACCCCGGAGGGGAGTTGAGGAGCAAGTTCCCCTGGCTCGTGCCGCACGGTAGTCCGGCGGGCCGGTTGGACGTCTGCGACGGGCGGTGGCACTATGTGCCGCCACGCGCCGCCGGAGGATGGAATTCCAGCCCAAATCCGGCGCCTGACCTGCGTCGCCGCGTCGATTCGGGGAGAATCCGGGGAAGGTGCCAGCCTTTTGCGGACGCTGTGAAGGGCTCGTGCAGACTGGCCGGATGCGTACGGAACTCGTCTCGGAACCAGGCCTCGCCGACCAGCCCAACGAGGACTTCGCGAGCGTCGGACTACCGGCCTCGGGACGGGGCGGTTCACTCGTCGTCCTCGACGGTGTGACACCGCCGCGGACCGCGACGGGGTGTCTGCATTCGGTGCCCTGGTTCACGGCGCGCCTCGGCGGGGCGCTGACCGAACTGACCGTTTCACTCCCGGATCTCCCCCTCGCCGAGGCCCTGTCCCGCGCCATCGCTCGTACCGCGGGAGCCCACGCGGAAACCTGTGACCTTTCTCACCCGCGCACCCCACAGGCAACCGTGGTCCTCGCCCGCTGGTCCCCGGCCGCGGTCGAGTACCTGGTCCTGTCCGACTCGGCGCTGCTGCTGGAGGCCCCCGACGGCACCCTCACGCCCGTCCTGGACGACCGGCTGTCCCGGCTGCCCCGCTCGGCCCTCGCCACCGACGCGATGGTCGACGCCACCCTGCGCAACAAGGAGGGCGGTTTCTTCACGGCCGCGGCCGATCCCGGGGTGGCGGCACGGGCGGTGACGGGCACGCTGCCGCGCGAGGGGGTGCGGACGGTGGCGGCGCTGACGGACGGGGCCGCACGCTGGGTGGAGAAGTTCGGTGAGGGCGACTGGACGGAGTGCCTGGCGCTGGTGCGCAAACAGGGTGCGCGGGCGCTGGTGGACCGGGTGCGGGAGCTGGAACTCCTGGACGCCGCGGGCGAGCGGGCGTTCCTGGGCCGCAGCAAGACGCACGACGACGCGACGGTGGTCTACGCCGAGCTGTGAGCGCGCCGGCCGTCCACGCCGAGCCGTGGGACGCCGAGTCGCAGGGCGGGGGTGGTGAAAGGAGCGGTGCCCGGCGCTACTTCTCCATCCCGCGGTTGAGTTCGCGCAGCAGGCGGGCCAGTTCCGACACCTCGCGCTGGTCCCAGTCGGCGAGCCGGCGGGCGTACCGGGCGCGGCGGGCATCCCGGACCCGGCCGACGCGTTCCTGTCCCTCGGCCGTGAGGGTGACCAGCCAGGCCCGGCCGTCGGCGGGGTCGGGCTCGCGGGCGACGAGCCCGAGTTCCTCCAAGGCGTGCAGCTGGCGGGACATGGTCGCCTTGCCGACGCCGATGAAGGCGGCGAGTTCGGTGGCGCGCTGGCCGCCGCACTCGCCGAGCCGGACCAGCAGGCCGTACGCCGACGACTCGAGGTCGGGGTGGACCTCCCGGGCCATCTCGCCCTGGTTGGCCCGGGCCCGCCGCAGCAGCACCGTCATCTCCCGCTCCAGGGCGAGGAACTCGGGCTGGTTCACACCACTGCCGGACGGGTGGGATTCAACTCCGCGACCGCCGCCGTTCCCGTCTTCGTGCACGTCAGCCCCTGCCTCTATTTTCCCGGTCCTGAAAGTTTCCGCCATCGGCCGCCATCACCGCAGCTCGCCAAGTATTTCGCAGGCTTAGACCAACGGCGGCTTCCGGCGCCTCTTCCCACCCCCGTTCTACGTGCGTAGCGTCTTCACCGGACCCTGGCTGGCATGCGCACGCCATTCGTGTCACCGATGGGTCCTCCCCACTCGCGCATCCCCCACCGAGCACCACCGAGCCATCGGAGGGCACGTCATGCTCGTGCACAGACCCGGATCGGCCCGCGGACGGCGTTTCGCCGTCACCGGGATCCTGCTCGCCGCGTTCTCCCTCGTGTTCACCCTTCCCGCCGACGCGTCGACCTCCGCCGACGTCCCGCCGCGCGGCTCCGCCCACATGGGCATGGGCGTCGCGGCCCACGACGGCGAACACGGCACCCCCGTCCCGGGCCGCGCGGCCCAGACCGAGGGCGTCGACGTCTCCAGCCACCAGGGCAACGTGGCCTGGTCGACCCTGTGGAACAGCGGAGTCAAGTGGGCCTACGCCAAGGCCACCGAGGGGACGTACTACACCAACCCCTACTTCGCCCAGCAGTACAACGGCTCCTACAACGTCGGCATGATCCGCGGCGCGTACCACTTCGCCACCCCGGACACGACGAGCGGCGCCACCCAGGCCAACTACTTCGTCGACCACGGCGGCGGCTGGTCCAGGGACGGCAAGACGCTGCCGGGCGCGCTCGACATCGAGTGGAACCCGTACGGCGCCACCTGCTACGGCAAGTCGCAGAGCGGGATGGTCTCCTGGATCCGCGACTTCCTGAACACGTACAAGGCCCGGACCGGCCGGGACGCCGTGATCTACACGGCCACCAGCTGGTGGACCCAGTGCACCGGCAACTACGGCGGTTTCGCGACGAACAACCCGCTGTGGGTCGCGCGGTACGCCTCGACGGTGGGCACGCTGCCGGCCGGCTGGGGCTACTACACGATGTGGCAGTACACGTCGTCCGGTCCGACGGTCGGCGACCACAACAAGTTCAACGGCGCGCTGGACCGCGTCCAGGCCCTCGCGAACGGCTGACCGCCGGTACGTCACGGACAAGCGAAGGCCCGGGCTCCTTTCCCAGGAACCCGGGCCTTCCCTTTCCTCATCCGATCGCGTCCGTCACGCCGCGACCGGAACCTCCGGCTTCGCCCCGTTGGTCGCGGGAGCGAGCGCCAGTTCCAGGACCTGGCGGACGTCGGTGACGGCGTGGACGTCGAGCTTGTCCAGCACCTGGGCCGGGACGTCGTCCAGGTCGGGCTCGTTGCGCTTGGGGATGATCACCGTGGTGATCCCCGCCCGGTGCGCGGCGAGCAGCTTCTGCTTGACCCCGCCGATCGGCAGCACCCGCCCGGTCAGCGAGACCTCGCCGGTCATCGCCACGTCGGTGCGGACCAGCCGGCCCGAGAGCAGCGAGGCGAGGGCCGTGGTCATGGTGACGCCGGCGCTCGGGCCGTCCTTGGGGACCGCGCCCGCCGGGAAGTGGATGTGCGCTCCCCGGTCCTTCAGGTCGCCCACCGGCAGCTCCAGCTCGGCGCCGTGACTGCGCAGGAAGCTCAGCGCGATCTGCGCCGACTCCTTCATCACGTCGCCCAGCTGACCGGTCAGGGTCAGCCCCGCCGCGCCGGTCTCCGGGTCGGCCAGCGACGCCTCGACGTAGAGGACGTCGCCGCCCGCGCCGGTGACCGCGAGGCCGGTGGCGACGCCGGGCACCGCGGTGCGCCGCTCGGCCGGGTCCTGGGCGGACTCGGGCACGTGGTGCGGCCGCCCGATGAGACCGCGCAGGTCGGCCTCGGTGACGGTGAACGGCAGCTCCCGCTCGCCCAGCTCGTGCTGGGCCGCCACCTTGCGCAGCAGCCGCGCGACGGACCGCTCCAGGGTGCGCACGCCCGCCTCGCGGGTGTACTCGCCCGCCAGCTTGCGCAGCGCGCCCTCGTCGACGGTGACCTCGTCCGCGTCGAGTCCGGCACGCTCCAGCTGGCGCGGGAGCAGGTGGTCACGGGCGATGACGACCTTCTCGTCCTCGGTGTAGCCGTCGAGCCTGACCAGCTCCATGCGGTCGAGCAGGGCCTCCGGGATGGCCTCCAGGACGTTGGCGGTGGCGAGGAAGACCACGTCGGACAGGTCCAGCTCGACCTCCAGGTAGTGGTCCCGGAAGGTGTGGTTCTGGGCCGGGTCGAGGACCTCCAGCAGGGCGGCGGCCGGGTCGCCCCGGAAGTCGGAGCCCACCTTGTCGATCTCGTCGAGCAGGACGACCGGGTTCATGGACCCCGCCTCCTTGATCGCCCGCACGATCCGGCCGGGCAGCGCGCCGACGTACGTACGCCGGTGGCCGCGGATCTCGGCCTCGTCGCGGACGCCGCCGAGGGCGACGCGGACGAACTTGCGGCCCATCGCGTGGGCGACGGACTCGCCGAGGCTGGTCTTGCCGACGCCGGGCGGGCCGACCAGGGCGAGCACGGCACCGCCGCGCCGGCCGCCGACCACGCCGAGGCCCCGGTCGCCGCGCCGCTTGCGCACGGCCAGGTACTCGGTGATGCGCTCCTTCACGTCCTCCAGGCCCGCGTGCTCGGCGTCGAGCACCGCCTGGGCGCCCTGGATGTCGTAGGCGTCCTCGGTGCGCTCGCTCCACGGCATCTCCAGGACCGTGTCGAGCCAGGTGCGGATCCAGGAGCCCTCGGGCGACTGGTCGGAGGACCGCTCCAGCTTGTCGACCTCCTTGAGCGCGGCCTCGCGGACCTTCTCGGGCAGGTCGGCGGCCTCCACGCGGGCGCGGTAGTCGTCGGACTCCTCACCGTCCTGCTCGCCGTTGATCTCGCGCAGTTCCTTGCGGACGGCTTCGAGCTGGCGGCGCAGCAGGAACTCCCGCTGCTGCTTGTCGACGCCCTCCTGGACGTCCTTGGCGATGGTCTCGGCGACGTCCTGTTCGGCGAGGTGGTCGCGCAGCTGCTGGGTGGCGAGCTTGAGACGGGCCACCGGGTCGGTGGTCTCGAGCAGCTCGACCTTCTGCTCGGTGGTCAGGAACGGCGAGTATCCGGAGTTGTCGGCGAGCGCGGACACGTCGTCGATGGCCTGGACCCGGTCGACGACCTGCCAGGCGCCGCGCTTGCGCAGCCAGGCGGTGGCGAGCGCCTTGTACTCCTTCACCAGCTCGGCCACCTGGCCGGGCAACGGCTCGGGGACGGTCTCGTCGACCCGGGTGCCCTCGACCCAGAGCGCGGCGCCGGGGCCGGTGGTGCCGGCGCCGATGCGCACCCGGCCCCGGCCGCGGATCAGGGCGCCCGGGTCGCCGTCGGCCAGGCGGCCGACCTGTTCGACCGTGCCGAGGACGCCGGTGGCGGCGTGGGCACCGTCGATGCGCGGGACGAGGAGGACCCGGGGCTTGCCGGGCTCGGACCTGGCGGCGGCCTGGGCGGCCTCCACCGCGGCCCGTACCTCGGCGTCGCTCAGGTCCAGGGGGACGACCATGCCGGGCAGGACCACTTCGTCGTCGAGCGGCAGCACGGGCAGGGTGAGCGGTGTGAAGGCGGCGGACTCAGCAGCCATGATCTCCCCTTCGGCAGTCAAGTTGAGTTACATCGACTCAATGAAAGGGAGTCCCGGATTGTTCCCCAAGGCTTGTTCGCTGTGAGCGATCAAGCGCCACGGGGCGCTTCCGGCCTGTGGGGACAGCACCGCCGCACCGGCCCGCATTCCTTCGCCGGGACGAGTGCCAGGATGGGCCGATGCCCCTCACTACCCACGACTCTTCCGACGCCCCCGAGGTGCTGGACCGCCGCGAGGGTCCGTACGGCGAGGTGGTCCTGCGCCGGCACGGGACGTTGCTCCAGATCATCGCGAACGGCTGCTTCCTGATGGACACCTCGGACGGGCGTTCGGAGCGGCGCCTGGTCGACGCGGCGGCCGACGCGCTCGCCGCCACCGGCGGACGCACCGCGGCGCACCTGCTCGTCGGCGGCCTCGGCGTCGGCTTCTCCCTCGTCCACGCGGCCGCCGATCCCCGCTGGGGCCGGATCGCGGTCGTCGAACGCGAGCGCGCCATCATCGACTGGCACCGCACCGGACCGCTGGCGGCGCTCACCGCCGACGCGCTGGCCGATCCGCGCACGGAGATCGTCGAGGCGGACCTGGTCGGTTACGTCAATGAGACATCCGACACGTACGACGCCCTCTGCCTCGACATCGACAACGGCCCCGGCTGGACCGTCACCGAGGGCAACGGTGGGCTGTACGCGCCGTCCGGACTGGCGGGCTGCGCGCGGCTGTTGAGGCCCGGCGGGGTGCTCGCCGTATGGTCCGCGCAGCCCTCTCCAGAATTCGAAGAAACCTTGCGTAATGCCGGTTTCCAGCAGGTGCGTACCGAAGAGATCCCCGTTGCCCGGGGCGTTCCGGACGTCGTTCACATCGGCGTAGGGCCTGGATAGCAAAGGCGCGGTGACTCCCCGTACGCTGCTGCCCTGACGCGGATCATTCAAGCGTCAAGCGCAGTCATGGGATCACCCCACGGATTCCGGAAAGCACACCTCAGGGGCGGGCGATGGAGCAGACACAGACCTCCCACAACGGCACGGCCACCCAGGGCGCCCAGCGCCGGGTGCTGGTGGTCGAGGACGATCAGACGATCGTGGACGCCATCGCGACCCGCCTGCGCGCCGAAGGGTTCCTGGTGCAAACGGCGGGCGACGGTCCGTCCGCCGTCGACACGGCCGAGGCTTGGCAGCCCGACCTGCTGATCCTCGACATCATGCTGCCCGGCTTCGACGGCCTGGAGGTCTGCCGCCGCGTGCAGGCCCAGCGGCCGGTGCCGGTGCTGATGCTCACCGCGCGCGACGACGAGACGGACATGCTGGTCGGCCTCGGCGTCGGCGCCGACGACTACATGACCAAGCCGTTCTCGATGCGCGAGCTGGCCGCCCGCGTGCACGTGCTGCTGCGGCGGGTCGAGCGGGCCGTGGTGGCCGCCTCGACGCCGCGCAGCGGCATCCTGCGCCTGGGCGAGCTGGAGATCGACCACGCGCAGCGCCGGGTGCGGGTGCGCAGCGAGGACGTCCACCTCACGCCGACCGAGTTCGACCTGCTGGTCTGCCTGGCGAACACGCCGCGCGCGGTGCTCTCCCGCGAGCAGCTGCTCGCCGAGGTCTGGGACTGGGCCGACGCCTCGGGCACCCGGACCGTGGACAGCCACATCAAGGCGCTGCGCCGGAAGATCGGCGCCGAGCGCATCCGCACCGTGCACGGCGTGGGCTACGCGTTGGAGACACCGACGCCATGAGCCGGGGACGGGAAGCCGCACGGAGGAGCCCCGGCCCCCGGAGAGCCGGGGATCCCTGGGGTGGCGTACGCCCGTTCTCGATCAAGACCAAGCTGGGCGCGCTGGTCGTCACGTCGGTGCTGATCACCACCGGCCTGTCGGTGATAGCGGTGCACACCAAGACGGAGCTGCGCTTCATCACGGTGTTCTCGATGATCGCCACGCTGCTGATCACGCAGTTCGTGGCGCACTCGCTGACCGCGCCGCTGGACGAGATGAACGCCGTCGCCCGGTCCATCTCGCACGGCGACTACACCCGCCGGGTGCGGGAGAACCGCCGCGACGAGCTGGGCGACCTGGCCGTCACCATCAACCGCATGGCCGACGACCTGGAGGCCCAGGACCTCCAGCGCAAGGAGCTGGTGGCGAACGTCTCGCACGAGCTGCGCACCCCCATCGCGGGCCTGCGCGCGGTGCTGGAGAACATCGTCGACGGGGTCACCGAGGCCGACCCCGAGACCATGCGCACGGCGCTCGGGCAGACCGAGCGGCTCGGCCGGCTGGTGGAGACGCTCCTCGACCTCTCCCGCCTGGACAACGGCGTCATACCGCTGCGCAAGCGGCGCTTCGAGGTGTGGCCCTACCTCGCGGGCGTGCTGAAGGAGGCGAACATGCTCGCCTCGGCCCGCGCGGGCATCGCCTCGGGGTCCGGCAGCCACACCCGCACCGACGTCCATCTGGCCCTCGACGTCTTCCCCGGGGATCTGACCGCGCACGCCGACCCCGAGCGCATCCACCAGGTCGTCGCCAACCTGATCGACAACGCCGTCAAGCACAGCCCGCCGCACGGCCGGGTGACGGTCCGGGCGCGGCGCGGGGAGCTGCCGGAGTCCCTGGAGCTGGAGGTCCTCGACGAAGGGCCCGGCATTCCGCGCTCGGAGTGGCGCCGGGTGTTCGAGCGTTTCAACCGGGGTTCGGTGTCGCGGCCGCACGGTCCGGGCAGCGACGGAGGCACCGGTCTGGGGCTCGCGATCGCCCGCTGGGCGGTGGATCTGCACGGCGGCCGGATCGGGGTGGCCGAATCCGAGCGGGGCTGCCGGATTCTCATCACTCTTCCGGGCCTGCCGTCACGGTCCGGTTGACGTAGGGTTCGAAGCGGAGCATCAAGATCCACTGCATCCGCGCTGGCGGACACGTGTGATCAGGCACAGGACCGCGTCGTCGGGGCGCCGGGCCTCGGTCTCCCCATCCCTCACACAGCGGAACCTCGCTTGTTTCCCGCCATTTCCAGCGCTGAAACGCGGTCTGCGATGTGACTTACGCGACGATGAACGGGCCCAGCCTGACCTTCCGGTGCCGGTAGGCGTAGCCTTGATTCCCGCTGTCCACCATCCTTGTGAAGCGGAAGAGGGCGGTTCTCGCCGTGTCGCCACAGTCCCCCAGTAACTCGAGCATCTCGACCGACACCGACCAAGCGGGCACCGCGGGTAAGAACCCCGCGGCCGCCTTCGGTGCCAATGAGTGGCTCGTCGACGAGATTTATCAGCAGTACCTCCAGGACCCGAACTCCGTGGACCGAGCCTGGTGGGACTTCTTCGCCGACTACAAGCCCGGAGCGGCGGCCCAGCCGGCCGCCGGCACGGCGACCGCGGCCCCCGGCAGCACGCCGCAGGCCGCGCCCGCCCCGCAGGCACCGGCCCCCGCCCCGGCCCAGCCGAAGGCCGCCACCCCGGCGCCCGCGAAGCCGGCCGCGCAGCCCGCCGCCGCGGCCCCGGCCGCTCCGGCCGCCAAGCCCGCCGCGGCCCCGGCCAAGCCCGCCGCCAAGCCGCAGGCGAAGGCCGCCGCGCCCGCCAAGGACGCCGACGCCGCCCCCGAGGGCCCCGAGCTGGTGACCCTGCGCGGCCCGGCCGCCGCGGTCGCGAAGAACATGAACGCCTCGCTGGAGCTGCCCACGGCCACGTCCGTGCGCGCGGTCCCGGTGAAGCTGCTGTTCGACAACCGCATCGTCATCAACAACCACCTCAAGCGCGCCCGGGGCGGGAAGATCTCCTTCACGCACCTGATCGGCTACGCGATGGTGCAGGCCATCAAGGCCATGCCGGCGATGAACCACTCGTTCGGCGAGAAGGACGGCAAGCCGACCCTGGTCAAGCCGGCCCACATCAACCTCGGCCTCGCCATCGACCTGGTCAAGCCCAACGGCGACCGCCAGCTGGTCGTCGCGGCGATCAAGAAGGCCGAGACGCTGAACTTCTTCGAGTTCTGGCAGGCCTACGAGGACATCGTCCGTCGCGCCCGCGACAACAAGCTGACGATGGACGACTTCACCGGCGTCACGGTCTCCCTGACCAACCCCGGCGGCCTCGGCACCGTCCACTCCGTGCCGCGCCTGATGCCCGGCCAGTCGGTCATCCTGGGCGTCGGCTCCATGGACTACCCGGCGGAGTTCCAGGGCACCAGCCAGGACACCCTGAACAAGCTCGGCATCTCGAAGGTCATGACGCTCACGTCGACCTACGACCACCGGGTGATCCAGGGCGCCGCCTCCGGCGAGTTCCTGCGCCAGGTCGCCAACCTGCTCCTGGGCGAGAGCGGCTTCTACGACGAGATCTTCAAGGCGCTGCGCATCCCCTACGAGCCGGTCCGCTGGCTCAAGGACATCGACGCCTCGCACGACGACGACGTCACCAAGGCCGCCCGCGTCTTCGAGCTGATCCACTCCTACCGGGTCCGCGGCCACGTCATGGCCGACACCGACCCGCTGGAGTACCAGCAGCGCAAGCACCCCGACCTGGACATCACCGAGCACGGGCTCACCCTGTGGGACCTGGAGCGCGAGTTCGCGGTCGGCGGCTTCGCCGGCAAGTCCCTGATGAAGCTGCGCGACATCCTCGGCGTGCTGCGCGACTCGTACTGCCGCACCACGGGCGTCGAGTTCATGCACATCCAGGACCCCAAGCAGCGCAAGTGGATCCAGGACCGCATCGAGCGCTCGCACACCAAGCCGGAGCGCGAGGAGCAGCTGCGCATCCTGCGCCGGCTGAACGCGGCGGAGGCCTTCGAGACCTTCCTCCAGACCAAGTACGTCGGCCAGAAGCGGTTCTCCCTGGAGGGCGGCGAGTCCGTCATCCCGCTGCTCGACGCGGTCATCGACTCGGCGGCCGAGTCCCGCCTGGACGAGGTCGTCATCGGCATGGCCCACCGCGGCCGGCTGAACGTGCTGGCCAACGTGGTCGGCAAGTCGTACGCGCAGATCTTCCGCGAGTTCGAGGGCAATCTCGACCCGAAGTCGATGCACGGCTCCGGCGACGTGAAGTACCACCTGGGCGCCGAGGGCACCTTCACCGGCCTGGACGGCGAGCAGATCAACGTCTCGCTGGTCGCCAACCCCTCGCACCTGGAGGCGGTCGACCCGGTCCTGGAGGGCGTCTCCCGCGCCAAGCAGGACATCATCAACAAGGGCGGCACGGACTTCACCGTCCTGCCGGTGGCGATCCACGGCGACGCGGCCTTCGCGGGCCAGGGCGTGGTGGCCGAGACCCTGAACATGTCGCAGCTGCGCGGCTACCGCACCGGCGGCACGGTCCACGTGGTCATCAACAACCAGGTCGGCTTCACCGCCGCCCCGGAGTCCTCGCGTTCCTCCATGTACGCCACCGACGTGGCCCGCATGATCGAGGCCCCGATCTTCCACGTGAACGGCGACGACCCGGAGGCCTGCGTCCGCGTGGCGCGGCTGGCCTTCGAGTTCCGCCAGGCGTTCAACAAGGACGTGGTGATCGACCTCCTGTGCTACCGCCGCCGCGGTCACAACGAGACCGACAACCCGGCCTTCACCCAGCCGCTGATGTACGACCTGATCGACAAGAAGCGCTCGGTGCGCAAGCTGTACACCGAGTCCCTCATCGGTCGCGGCGACATCACGCTGGAGGAGGCCGAGCAGGCGCTCCAGGACTACCAGGGCCAGCTGGAGAAGGTCTTCACCGAGGTCCGCGAGGCCGTCTCGCAGCCGGCGTCCGCGGAGCCCTCGGAGCCGCAGGCGGAGTTCCCGGTCGCCGTGAACACCGCGATCACCGCCGAGACCGTCAAGCGGATCGCCGAGTCCCAGGTCAACATCCCCGACCACGTCACCGTGCACCCGCGGCTGCTGCCGCAGCTCCAGCGCCGCGCGGCGATGGTCGAGGACGGCACGATCGACTGGGGCATGGGCGAGACCCTCGCCGTCGGCTCCCTCCTGCTGGACGGCGTCCCGGTCCGGCTGACCGGCCAGGACTCGCAGCGCGGCACCTTCGGCCAGCGCCACGCGGTCGTCATCGACCGTGAGACGGGCGACGAGTTCACGCCGCTGCTGTACCTGTCCGAGGACCAGGCCCGGTACAACGTCTACAACTCCCTGCTCTCCGAGTACGCGGTGATGGGCTTCGAGTACGGCTACTCGCTGGCCCGCCCGGACGCGCTGGTGATGTGGGAGGCGCAGTTCGGCGACTTCGTCAACGGCGCGCAGACGGTCGTGGACGAGTTCATCTCGTCGGCCGAGCAGAAGTGGAACCAGACGAGCGGCGTGACGCTCCTGCTCCCGCACGGCTACGAGGGCCAGGGCCCGGACCACTCCTCGGCCCGCCCGGAGCGCTTCCTCCAGCTGTGCGCGCAGAACAACATGACGGTCGCGATGCCGACCCTGCCGTCGAACTACTTCCACCTCCTGCGGTGGCAGGTGCACAACCCGCACCACAAGCCGCTGGTCGTCTTCACCCCGAAGTCGATGCTGCGCCTGAAGGCGGCGGCGTCGAAGGCGGAGGAGTTCACGACGGGCCAGTTCCGCCCGGTCATCGGCGACGACTCGGTCGACCCGGCCGCGGTCAAGAAGGTCGTCTTCTGCGCCGGCAAGGTCTACTACGACCTCGACGCCGAGCGGAAGAAGCGCGGCATCACGGACACGGCCATCATCCGCATCGAGCGCCTGTACCCGCTGCCGGGTGCCGAGCTCCAGGCGGAGATCGCCAAGTACCCGAACGCCGAGAAGTACCTGTGGACCCAGGAGGAGCCGGCGAACCAGGGTGCCTGGCCGTTCATCGCGCTCAACCTGATCGACCACCTGGACCTGGCGGTCGGCGCCGACGTCCCGCACGGCGAGCGGCTGCGGCGCATCTCGCGCCCGCACGGCTCGTCGCCGGCCGTCGGTTCCGCCAAGCGGCACCAGGCCGAGCAGGAGCAGCTGGTGCGCGAGGTGTTCGAGGCCTGAGTCCTCGCAGAAGCCCGACCGCACGAGTCTGAGCACAGGCCCGACCGAAGGGCCGGTCCCGGCGACGGGGCCGGCCCTTCGGCATGCCGCGGGTCAGATCGGCTGGGGTTCGAAGTCCCAGTAGGGGTGCCGCCGCTCCTGGATCTCCCGGAGCTGCGGATGATCCGCGCCGAACAGCGCGGTGAGCCGGGCGGCCACGTCCCGCCGCAGGACCTCGGCCTCCTCGCGCTCCCCCGTGTCGGCGAGATCGAGGGCGAGCCCGGCGCGGAGACTGACGGTGAGGATGTGGCTCTCGCCCAGGGCGCGGGCGGAGCGGGCGCAGGCGTCCCGGCCCAGGGCGGCCGCGGCCTCCTTCTCACCCGCGCCGACCAGCGCGGCCACTTCGTTCTTGGCGGAGCCCACGGACCACGGATGGTCCCGGCCCACCGCCTTCTCCATCTGCGCCGTGCACTGCCGGGACAGCTCCAGGGCGCCGCGCGCGTCACCCGTCTCGCGCATGATGACCGCCACGTTGTCCCTGGCTCCGACGGTGTACGGGTGGTCCTCGCCGAGCTGCGCCGCGTAGTGCGCGGCGGTGGCCTCGGCCAGGTCCCGGGCCTCCTCCACCTCCCCCAGCTGGCGCAGCAGCATCGCGTAGTCGCAGGAGACCAGGAGCGTCTCGGGGTGCAGGGAGCCGCGGCGGCGCACCAGTTTGCGCCGCACGCCGCGCATCATGGCGTGGGCGAACTGAAGGTCGCCGGCCCGGCGGGAGCACAGGGCGAGATTGTGTTCGGCGTGCAGGGTCTGGCTGTGGTTGCGGTCGAGGACCTGGCTGTGCAGCCGGGAGTTGTGGCCCTGGATCTCCAGCGCCTCGCGGTAGTTGCCGAGCAGACGCAGCATCCAGGCGGTACGCAGGGCCGAGTTGAGGGTCAGCGCGTCCTTGCCGCCGAGGAGTTCCACCCGGGCCTCGAAGATCCTGCGGTGCAGGGCGAGCGACTCGGCGTAGTGACCCTGGAGTCCGAGGGCCATGGCCAGGTTGCTGCGGACGGTGAGGGTGCGCGGTACCTGCTCGCCGCCCAGTTCGACGGCCGCGGTCTCGGCCGCCTCCTCGAACAGGGCGCGGGCCTCCGCGTACCGGCCGAGGGCCATGAGCGTGCCGCCCAGTCCGTCCTTGGCGCGGATCACCTCGATGGGACGTACGCCGCTCGCGGCCCTCAGCCGCCGGACCGTCTCGCGTCCGGTCGCCTCCGCCTCGGTGTACCGGCCCAGCCTGCGCTGCATGTTGGCGAGCTGGTGGACGGCGACCAGGACGGCCCGGTCGGTGTCCGCGGAGTTCTGCCGCCAGCGGTCCACGGCGTGCCGGCTCAGCCGCCGGCCCTCGTCGTACTCGCCGCGCATCCGCAGGTACTCGATGCAGTTGAGGACGAGGTCCCGGACGTCCTCGTCGTCCGAGTCGAGTGCGCCGGACGGCTCCAGGTGCGGGATGAGCGCGGCGTAGCGGGCCCAGTTGCCCGGGGTGGAGGAGTCGCGGGGGTCGGTGGAGACCAGGAGGCGGCGGGCGGCGGCGAAGTGGCGGGCGGCGTCCTCGGGCGACTGGACGTAGCGCACGAACCGGTGGAAGAGCCGGTGCATGCGCAGGGTGCCGACGGTCTGGGTGTCCAGCCGGGGCCCCTGCTCGTACTCGATGCGCATCGAGGTGATCTCGGAGAGCTTGCGCAGCGCCGAGTTCCAGCTGCTGGGCTCGGCGACCAGGTCCGCCAGCTCGGGCGGCAGGTCGGTGGGGCGGGCCGTCTGGAGCAGCCGTACCGGAACCACCTCGGGCGAGAAGCAGACCAGCAGGTTGAGCAGGTGCCAGGCGGGCTCGGAGCCCTCGCGCAGGGTGTTGAGGAGCTTGGCCCAGGCGACCTGGAAGCTCTCCGGGTACTCCCGGGACGGCATCACGCCGAAGCGGTCGGGACGGCCGTCGCGGATGTCCCGCACGTACTCGTCGACGGACATCGTGGGGTTGGTGTCGAGCCACGCGGCGGTCTGGTCGAGCAGCAGCGGTACGTCCTCGACGGCGTCGGCGAGCCGGTCGGCCTGGCCGGCGTCGAGCCGCCCGGTGCGCCGGCCGACGAACGCCACGCTCTCCCGGCGGGCGAAGCCCGCGACCGGGAGGATCTCCCCCTGCGCCGCCCATTCGCCGCGGTGCGTGGTGACCAGGACGTGTCCGCGTCCCTCGTCGGGGATCAGGTCGATCACCTTGTCCGGGTCGCCGGCGCCGTCGAGGACCAGCAGCCAGGGGCGGCCGGTGTCGCCGAGCTCCCGGCGTACGGCCTTGATGGTGGCCGCCAGGTCCCCGCCGTCCCGGACGCCCAGTTCGGGGGCCAGGTCGGCGAACTGCTGGCGGGCGGTGACGCGCTGCACGGCGGTGATCCACCAGACGACGTCGTACTCGCCGGCGAACCGGTGGGCGTACTCCAGCGCCAGCTGTGTCTTGCCCACGCCGCTGGGCCCCCGCAGGGCCAGGGTGGCTCCCGCGGACCCGGTGCCGGCGAGCCCCGCGTACATCTGCTCCAGCAGCTCGGTACGGCCGATGAACCGGCGGTTGCGGCGCGGGACGCGCCAGACCTCCGGGGGGTCGTCCGGGAAGCGGGGGCCGCGGCGCAGGTCGATCAGAGTGCCCGGGGCCGGGACCGCCGCGCACTCCAGGACGCGGACGCGGGCCAGCTCGGGGCGCAGGCCGCGCAGCTCGACCGGGGCGAGCGGGGCGACCTCCGCGGGCAGCGGCTGGGCGGTGACGCTGACCGCGGCGATGCGTTCGCGGAAGCCGGGCAGCACCTGGCGCAGCACCGACGCCCAGGCCTCGAACCGCTCGGCTCCCAGCCGCTCGTACCAGTCGTCGATGACGAGCAGGATGCGGCCCGGCGCGCCGAGCAGATCGGTCAGGGCGTGTGCGGCGGGCGGCCGGCGCAGCGGGTTCCAGCGCACCAGGGTGGTGGTGCGTCCGGCGGCGCGGACCTGGTGGTCGATCCACTTCGCCCAGGATTCGCTCTGCCCGGCGAAGACCACCGTGACGTGTACCGGCTCCGTCACCATCTCGCTGTCCCCTCGGCCTACCTGGTCACGACTGAGCACAGGTTAGTCAATTGTGCGTCAATGCGGCCCGGTTCGCGCCGAGTTGGACGTGACGTTCGGCTCATGTGGCGATACGGACGGTGCCTTCAAGGCGGTGTGCGACATGCCGTATCAGCCGCTCCAGGTCGGCGCAGTACACGCTCGCGTGGCCGAACCCCGAGCCGGGCGCGTAGCGGTGCACGTAGTTGCCGCCCCCGCAGACCCGGCCGACGGGGCAGGCCCGGCACTCCTCGCCCAGGGCCCGCTCGCCCGACTGGCGTGCCGCGATGCCCGGGTGGCGCAGGACCGTGTCGAAGGAGTGCCGGAACACGTCCAGCCCGGTCTCGGCGGCGCCCCGGTAGGCGGACCTGAGCGAGTCGACCTGCTCGATCGCGCCGTCCGTCTCGACGACGACGGCGGCCACCGGGGACAGCCCCACCGCCTCGGCCCGGCTGGGTGCCCCGAGGAGCAGGGCGACGATCTCCTGGAAGAGCCGTACCCGGGTGCGCAGCCGTCCCGCGTCCCACCAGGCGTCGAAGACCGTGACCAGCCAGTCCCCGTAGGGGGTGGCCCCGGGCCGGTGCCGGCCGGGCGGCCCGCCGTCCAGGCCCGGCGGCGGGTTTCCCCAGTTGGCGTGCGGAAGAAGGAGGTCCAGGCGGGGCGGGGCCAGCTCCAGCAGGGAGTGGTAGACGTCCAGTGGCTCGGCGGCCAGGTCGACGGTGCACAGGATCCCGGCGTAGGCCTCCGGGTGCGCGGCGAGCCGGCGGGCGGCCGCGAGGGCGGCGGGCCAGGCGGGCCGGCCCGCGTGGTCGACCCGGCGGGCGTTGTGGGCCGCGCGTCCGCCGTCGAGGCTGAGGCCGACCCGGATGCCGTCCTCGGTGAGCTGCTCCAGGCCTCGGTCGGTGAGGCGGGTGCCGTTGGTCTGCACGGTGGCGGTGATCCGGCAGCCGTCGGGGACGGCCCGGCGGACCGCGCGGACGTACTCCCGCACGGGCGCGGGGCCGGCGAGGAGGGGTTCGCCGCCGTGCAGTTCGACGCGGATGCGGTCGAGGCCGTGGACGGCGACGTGCTCGGCGATCCGGGCCGCGGTGTGCTCCACGACGCGGGCGCCGGCCCGGGCCGGGCGGTCCCGCCAGCCGTCGTCCTGGCCGCGGTAGAGGTAGCAGTAGGTGCAGTCGAGGTTGCAGCGGCCGTGGACCTTGAGCACGAACTGCCGCAGGGGCGTGGGCACGTGTTCCGGGGTCCCCCGGGCGCCGGGCCGCGTCGCGGGCCGGCACGCGGGCGGCCGGGGGCGGGCCGTCACGGGGCGTCCTCGTAGTAGGCGACGACGGTGGTCTCGCCGTCGCGGGTGCGGAGTTCGGCGAGGACCGCGGCGAGCACCGGGTGGTCGGAGCGGACGGGCCGGTGGAGTTCGGGCAGGGGTGTCTCCGTCTCGTCGGTGGGGTGGGTCACGCGTCGGCCGTTCCGGAGGTGAGGCGGGCGATGTCCGCGCGGAGCCGCTCGGCGAGCTCCGTGTCGGGGGCCAGGCGGAGGGCCTCGCGGTAGTCGGCGAGGGCGGTGCGGGAGCGGCCGAGCAGTTCCCGGGCGCGGGCACGGCCCTGAAGGGCCAGCGCCAGGGGCTCCCGGGCGGCCGGGCCCTCCTCCCGGGCGTGCTCGCTGCTGCGTGTGTAGTACTCCACGGCCTTCTCGGCGTGGTCGGCGGTGCCGAGGCGTGCGTGCAGCAGCTCGGCGACGATGCCGCGGTGCGTCAGGAACAGCGCTTGGTACTGGGGGTCCTCGGTACCGCGGACCGCCTCGCCCAGCAGCCAGTCCGCCTCGTACAGGTCGGACAGTACGTGCGCGGTCTCGAAGCGCCCGATGTGGGCGTCGGCGAGTCTGTACCGGCGGTGGGGCAGCTCGGGGTCGTCGGGGAGGGTTCCGTCGACGGCCCGTCGCAGCAGGTTCACGGCCCGGTGGCCGTCCTGCGTCCCGCCCTGGCGGTCGGCCCGCTCGCGCAGGGCCACGCCGCAGTCGGTGAGTACGGCCGGCAGCCGCGGGTCGTCCTCGCGCAGCAGCCGTACCACCGACTCCCACGTGTCGACGGCCACGTCGAGCGAGGCGGGGGCGCCGGTGCGTTCGTAGCTCTCCCAGTGCACGTGGGCGGCTCGGGTGCGGCACTCGACGCGCAGGTCGTCGTCGTCCCCGGCGGCCTCCTCGGCCCGTTCCAGCGCGTGGACGATCAGGGAGTGGTCGCGGTCGTCCTCCGCCCCGGCGAGGTCCACGGCGGACGACACGTCCAGCCAGGCCCGGCAGCGCTCGGTGTCCGGAAGGTCGTTCTCCTCCCGCAGCACCGCCATGAAGTCCTCGGTGGCCGAAGCGGCAGCGTCACGGCTGCGGTCCGTGTCACCGGCGGCGGCGACGAAGGCGCCCTGTCCGGCGAACTGCCGCGCCAGGTCCAGCCAGAGCCGTCCCCGTTCGACGCGGACGCGGTCGGAGCCGTCCACCTCGACCGTCGTGGTGGCGGCGTCGAGGGCACGGTACAGGTGGGCCACGTACCACTCCACCGGGTCCGCGGCGGCCGCACGGGGGCCGTCGGGTCCGGGCCGGCTCGCGCCCGCCAGCCCGATGAGGCGGCGCAGGTGCAGCAGGGCGGTCCCGGCGAAGTGCCGCAGGCGGGCGCTCTCGGTCTCCGTGGCCAGGACGGCGGCGAAGTCGCGGTCGGCCAGGTACAGCAGGACCGCCCGGCCCAACTCGACGGCGGCACGCTCGCTCCGGGGGGCGGTGCCGGCCGCCCAGTCCCGCAGGTCGTCGGGGATCCCGGAGAAGCCCATGCCCTCGTCCCGGAGCGCGGAAGCCTGGTCCGAGCAGATCATGCCGCGCACGAACCTTCCGTGCCCGCTGATGCCCGGCAGGTCCGCGACCGTCTCCCATGCCTCCCGCAGATCGTCGCCGTCCGCACCCACGCGCCACCGGTCCCTCAGGCACTCCGCCAGCAGCTCGGCGGCCTGCGCGCGCCGCTCACCCGCGCGGGCCACCGTGAGCACCTGACGCAACCCGCCGACCGCGGCGTCGAGATCACGGGTCTGCCCCTCCGCCCGGAAGCGGGTGTGGGCGTGTTGGGCCCGCTCCAGCAGCACCCCCGCGTCGGCCCCGTACGTCACGACCGGCCTCGGCATCCGGGCACCCAGCTCGCGCAGCACCTCCGCCGACACCTCGGCGAACGCACGCAGACCGGGCGGCTCCGCGGTGCCGGGACCGGCCACCGGACCGCCGACGGCGACCACCAGCGGGTCGGTCGCGGGGACGAGCTGCTCCCCCGGGGTGACCGCGCCGCGCAGGAACGCCCCCGCCAGGGCGGGGAAGTTGCGCACGCTGCGGCCGAAGCGGCGCTCCACGTACTCGGAGCAGTGCTTGAACAGCAGCTCCGCGTCCTCGACGGTCAGCCGGGCCCGCAGCTCCGTGGCGACACCGGGCAGGAAGCGGTACCGCACCCCCTGCGGGTCGTCCGTGTCCGACGCGCGGCGCAGCAGCCCGCCGAGGAGCACCTCGGACAGGACGTCCGGCCCGCTCCCGGCGAGCATCGCGTGCTGGACCAGCTGCATCACCGGCAGTTGGAGCGGCACCGCCGACAGGTACACGGCCAGGCGGCGCGCCTCCGGGGAGGCGGGGCGCAGGAAGGCCCGGACCCGCTCGGCCCCGTCGACGTCCTCGGCCGCGCGCACGGGCACCGAGGAGGCGGGGTGGTCGGCGCGCACCCAGCCCGCGGCGGCGACCAGGGACTGCCCGGTGGCACCGGACACCAGCCGCGCCCAGCCCTCCACCGAGGGGCGGCGCAGCGCCAGCACGGGCACGGGCAGCGCGCCCGGCTCGGCCGCTCCCCGGTCGGGGCGGAACTCCAGCGCGCCGGCCGGGCCCTCGCGCCGGTGCAGCGTCCCGCGCCGGGCCGGCAGATGGGTACGGGCCCACATCCGCTGCGGCAGGGGCTGGGCGACGGCGACGGGGGCCGTCGCCGCCCAGCGGTGCAGCAGGCGCTGCATGCGGCCGCCGCGCCACATCGGTCCGGCGCAGTCGCTGAGCACCAGGGTCACGCGGCGGCCGGTCGGATCACTGAGCTGTTCGGGCGCGTGCAGCGGGCCGCCCGCCTCCGGGCGGGAGGAGCAGCCGGGCCAGCCGCCGGGACCTTCGTGCAGGTACTGCACCTGCAACTCGCGGAAGGCGCCGGCCCGCGCGCAGACCTGGCGCAGTTCGTCCAGGCCCTGCTGCCAGACCACGGTGGAGGTGGACACGTCCATGAGGAGCAGCAGCCGGGCCTCGCGACGCCGGTCGGTGCGCAGGACCGGCAGGACCAGCCCGGACTCCGCCGCCCGTTCGGCGGTGGCCCGTTCGTCCAGGGTGCGCGGGACCGGGCGTACGGGGGCGCGGTAGCGCTGGAGCGGGCGCAGGCCGCGCTGAAGGGCGAGGGGTTCGGGCAGGACGGGGGCGGCCGGGACCCGCACGGGTGACGGGCCGTCGCCGGTACCGCCCTCGCCGCTCGGGGGGTGGTCGCCGCCGGGGGCGAACAGCCAGGCGCCCTCGGCGGCGGAGGTCTCGCCGCGGTCCGCGGGCTGCCCGGACCCCGGGGGCGGCGGGGCCGCCGCGGACGGTCCGCCGGACGGTGCCCCGGCGGTCCCTCCGGGGCGTGCGCCCCTCCCGGCCGCCGCGGAGGAGGGGACGGGCAGCCAGCGCGCCAGCCACAGCGCGTCGGCGAGTTCCTCGACGCCCGGACCGATCCCCGCGTCCCGCATGCGCGCGACCAGCGCGGCGAGCACGGGCGCCGCGCCGTCGGCCGGGGTCGGGGAGTCCTGGGCGGCCATCGGTTACCGGGGCCCGCGGTCCAGGGGCTGCATCAGGAGGTCCGAGATCTCCTCGCGCCGGTGCGCGGCGTCGCGGGCGGCGTACTGGGCGAGGAAGATCGCGTTGAGCAGCTGGTCGGTGGGCCGCAGTGCCCCGTCGGTCTCGGCGCGGGCGAACTGGTCCACGATGTCGCGGTTGCCGTCGTAGGAACCCTGGCCGAAATGGGCCTGGACCAGGGCGGCGAGGCGTTCGTCGCGCGGGGCCCTGAGGTCGAGCGGGATGCAGCGGCGCAGCAGCGGGGCGGGGAACTCGCGCTCCCGGTTGCTGGTCATCACGACGACGGGGAAGGCCCGGCACCGCACCCTGCCCTCCGTGACCGCGACCCGCCTGCCGTCGTCGGTGAGGACCTCGACGACCGGGGTGCGGTCGGCGATCCGCTCCAGCTCGGGGATGGCGAACGCGCCTTCCTCCAGCACGTTCAGCAGGTCGTTGGGCAGGTCGATGTCGCTCTTGTCCAGCTCGTCGATGAGCAGGACGCGGGGCCGGTCGGCGGCGAGGAGCGCGGTGCCGAGCGGGCCGAGCTTGATGTACCGGCCGATGTCCGGAGCGCCCTGTCCGTCGGGCAACTGGGCGTCCTGGAGGCGGCCGATGGCGTCGTACGTGTAGAGCCCGTCCCGCAGTTCGCTGCGGCTGACGACCGGCCACTCCAGGACCCGGCCGAGGCCGAGTTCGTAGGCGACGGAGTGGGCCAGCGTCGACTTGCCGACGCCCGGTTCACCGGTGACGAGCAGCGGGCGGCGCAGGTAGAGGGAGGCGTTGACCAGTTCGAGGGTGCCGGTGTCCTGGATGGACAGCGGGACGGTGCGCGCGCCGAGCCGGCGCCGGGAGGAGGGCCCGAGTGCCGGTACGTCGTAGTCCACGGCCGGGGTGTCGAAGGCCCGCCACGGGGGCGGGGCGGGCAACTGCCCGATCCGCTCGGGATCCGGCTCCCCGGTGCCCCGGTAGATGAACCACTCGCTCATGCGGTGCTCCTCGTCGACGGTCGGCGGTTGTCCACGGCCTGGCCGACGAGGGCGTCGTGCACCCACAACGGGCCCCTGGAAATGTACCCGTGCCCCACCCAGGAACCGGCGCGTTCCGGCCAGTCGCGGCCTCCCGCGCGGCGCCCGCCGGGCGTGTATCGGAGTGCGGAAGCGGCTGCGGCTGCGCGCCCGGCGCTCACAGGGGAGCGTCCAGCGTCCCGCCCTCTTCCGAGGGCAGGGGGCGGCGCGGGTCGTCGTACAGGAGGGCCATCGGCTCGGCCCAGGCGTGGTCGTCGCGCAGCTCGCTGATCTCCTGGCGGACGTGGCGTATCCGGTCCGGCAGTTCGGCGAGGGAGCCGAGCGTGGCGAGGAGTTCCTCCGCCCGGGTGTAGAGGGTGTCGCACGACTCGGGGCACACCCGGGAGGAGTGGCCGTCGACGTGCCACAGGGCGATACCGTGCCCGCTCTCCAGGGCGAGCCGCATGGCGGTGCGTCCGGGGTCGCGGCCGGCCGGGCGGCACATCACCGGTATGCGGTCGAAGGCGGCGTCGCGGTAGCCGTGGGCACCGGGGAAGCCGCCCTGCCCCGGGGTGCGCCAGCCGCTGAAGCGCCGCTGGGCGGCCATGGCCTGCCAGCGCTCGGTCCAGAGTTTGTCCGGATCTCCCCGGCGCTCGAGGGCGCGCAGCACCACTCTGCGACGCGCCCCCAGGTGACCGGCGTCGTTGAGCTCGGCTATGTCGTCGAAGCGCCAGCGGTGCACGGCGGTGTCGAAGTGCTCGACGGGGAGGGCGACTTCGAGGGGCACCGGCCGGTCCTCCTGGTCCTTGGCCCGCAGCAGCCGGCCCAGCGGCGCGCGCAGGGCCTGGACGAGGTCGTCGGGGTCGTGCCCGTGGACGGAGCCGTCCACCTCGTGGAGTTCGGGATCGCCGTGGCCGTCGTCGTACCAGATCTGCCAGAAGAACCGGGTGGGCCGCGCCCCTATCACCGGGTCGAGCAGAACGGCCACGGTCACCCCCTCACCGGGTCCCGGGTAGGGGATCACGATGCGTTCCGGCACGGCGTCGGGGGCCGGGCGCAGCCCTTCCGGGAGGCCGGCGTCGTGAACGAGGTCGTGCAGGGGCCGGCTCGGTTCGCGGCGCAGCCGCCGCTCGATCCACCGGCCGAGGGCGGCCGCGTCGCCGCCCCGGGATTCCGTGTACAGCTCGACGAACCTGAGGTAGCGCAGGAACGTCAGCGCCTGTAGCGGGCGGGCGCCCTCGTAGAGCAGTCCGGTGCCGTCCCGCCAGGTGAGCAGTTCGGGGGTGGCGCCCGGCCAGGTGTTGCGGCTGCGCGCCTTCTTCGCGAGCAGTTCGACGGTGGGCGCGTCCGGCGGCGGGGGCAGTTCGGCGAGCAGGCGCAGCGCCTCCCGGCGGTCGGCGGGGGTCCACTGCTCGCCCGCGCCGACCGGGGGGCCGCCCTGGAGGTCTATCCAGTTGTCCCCGGCGGGGGACTGCGGCTCGTCGCCGTGCCAGAGGTCGTGCGCGGCCAGCAGCGTGCGGTACGCCGGTCCGAAGTTCCGCAGGGCCGATACGGCGACGGCCTTGCCGCCGTCCTGCTGCTTGCGGCGCGACTTGACCAGCCCGATCACGGCTCCCGTCTCCGGGTCGAGGAGCGGGCCGCCGGAGACCCCGGCGGGGAAGTCGATGTCGGGCTTGATGATCAGTCCGTGCCGGTCCTCGTGCCCGTTGATCTCGGCGTCGACGATCCGGAAGTGCGTCTCGGGCGGTCCCGGGTGGTAGCCGCACACCTTGAGGGCGCCGGAGTGGAGCACGGCCCGGTCGGCGAGCCACACGCACTCGTGCTGGTGCTCCCCGGGTTCCCCGGCCAGCCGGACCAGGGCCAGGTCCTCCTCCAGGGGCACCGTCGGGCGGCGCGGGTCGGTCAGCAGCCACTGCTCCAGGCAGGCCTCGGCGTCGACCCCGTCACCGCGCACCCTGAAGGGGGTGTCCGGGTTCGCCGCGAGGTGCGGGCGCAGTACGTGGGCGGCGGTGAGGACCAGGCCCGGCGCGACGAAGAAGCCGCTCCCCCACAGCTGCGCGCCGTCGACCCGGGCGGGCAGCAGGTGGACGGTGGCGGCGCGGGCGAGTTCGTAGAGGCGGTCGTTGCCCTCACTCATGCCCGTCACTCGTGCGGGGCCGGCACCGGCGGGCCCGCCTGCCCGCCCGCCTGCCCGTCCGTTTGTCCGCCCGCCTGCCCGCCGGGCCGGTCGAACTGCCAGGTCAGCGTGACTTCCAGCGATGCCTTGGTCTCGCCCCGGGCGAGCACCGCCACGGCCAGTCCCTCCTTGGCGGTCAGCTCCACCCCGAAGGTGATGGCGGCCTCGCTGGGCCCGGCCGCCCTGGCCGCGCTCAGCACCGAGGAACCGACCCCGGTGATCAGCTCCTGGAGCCGCTCGACCTTGGCGACGGCGGCCTCGGTGAAACCGACGTCCTCCTGGTCGCCGTACCCGTCCGCCTCGCTGATCCGGGCGGTGACCACCGTCCCGTCCGGCAACAGCACGTCCTGGATGTGGCTCATTCCGCTCCCCCGTCGAGCCCGCCCCGCCCCAACCGGGCACGGGCACCGGTCACTTGATCCCGACGAGGTTAATACCCA
Source organism: Streptomyces coelicoflavus (assembly GCF_045041415.1). NCBI lineage: Bacteria > Bacillati > Actinomycetota > Actinomycetes > Kitasatosporales > Streptomycetaceae > Streptomyces > Streptomyces coelicoflavus. The sequence goes on from NZ_CP108218.1 coordinate 2,740,865, forward strand.
GCCCGCCGGGCCGCGACCCCCGCCCGCGAGCGGGGAGGAGCGGGCGGGGCGTACGGACTACCCTGGACGGGTACGCCGTGGGGCCCGTCCCACCCGCATCAGGAGCATGAGTTGTACTTCACCGACCGAGGCATCGAGGAACTGGAGAAGCGGCGCGGCGAGGAGGAGGTCACCTTCGAGTGGCTCGCCGAGCAGCTGCGGACCTTCGTCGACCTGAACCCTGACTTCGAGGTGCCGGTGGAGCGGCTGGCGACGTGGCTGGCCCGGCTGGACGACGAGGACGAGGACGAGTAGCCACGCCGGGCGCGCAGGGTGCGCCCGGGCGCCCCGGAGCGCCGTCGGGCGCCCTCCGGGCGGGTGCTGTCGGGTGCCCTCACCGGGCGGGTGCCGTCAGGGGCGCGCTCACCGGGCGGCGGGTGCCCTCAGGGGCGCTTGGTGAGGCCGTGCGCCGTCCCGAGCGCGCCGTGCGCGATCAGCAGCGCGCCCGCCGTGGTCCATCCGCCGCTGTGCCGCCGCAGCCCCCAGGCGGTGAGCGTGAGGCCGGCCGCCGTCTGGGCCAGGGCCGGCGCGCGGGCTCCGGGGCCGCCCACCCAGAACATCCGGGCGGCGAGGCGGCTCTCGTCGGCGGTCGGGCGGCGCCCGGCGGCCTCGGTCCACCGCACGCCGGGCAGGGCACGCGCGGCTGCGCCCAGGTGGTCGGCGTCCTCGCCGGGGGCCAGTCCGGCGGGGAGGGTGATCCCCGCGCGGGTGAGCACCGCCAGCAGTCCGCGCAGTCTGGCGCGCGCGTCGGCACCGGCACCGGCACCGGCAGCAGCACCCTGGCCGGCGTCCGGATCCGGTCGGGTCAGCCGGTCCAGTGACTGGACGTCCAGAACGGGGTCGAGGCCGATACGGGCGGCGAAGGTGCGCATGGCCTCGTCCTCGCCCGCCGGGGTGCCGTCCGCGAGCCACACGTAGCCGACGGGGCGGCGGAAGCCGGAGGCGAGGGTGTATCCGGCCCGGTCCGCGTCCCACCACAGGGCGAGTACGGGCCAGGGGGCGCAGACGGCGAGCGCGGCGGCCCAGCCGGTGGCGACGCGGTCGACGGGCTCCCCTCCCTCGCGCCAGGGCCCGCCCCGCGGCACGAGGGCGCTCCATCCCTCACCCGCCCCTACCAGCGGCATCCGTTCGCCCAGCAGCGGGGCGACGGCGGCGACGAGGTCCGGCTCCGCGCGGCAGAGCAGCAGGGCCCCGGGAGCCGGAGCGGGGGCGGGAACGGACTCTTCCGTCGACATAGGGCCAAGTTAGGGCAAGTCAGCCCGGTCGGCCGATCATTGATCACCAGAACGGGTGTCTTGACTTTCGACCGCCGCGATATATCGTGAATTGCGGAGGACGCGATATGGCGCGTTCGGTCGAGGAGGTCGTCACCATGTCCGAGTGGTCCGTCGCCGAGCCCAGGAAGCTCACCTTCGACGAGCCCGTGAGCCGGCTGCACGTACGCGTCGTCGGTGGAACGGTGAACGTGGTGGGCACCGAAGAAGGTTCCGCCCGCCTGGAGGTCTCCGAGATCGAGGGGCCACCCCTGATCGTGACCCACCGGGACGGCGTGCTCACGGTGGCGTACGAGGACCTTCCCTGGAAGGGCTTCCTGAAATGGCTGGACCGCAAGGGCTGGCGGCGCAGTGCGGTGGTCTCCCTGGCGGTGCCTACGGGCACCCGCGTGGAGGTCGGCGCCGTCAGCGCCGCGGCCGTGGTCTCCGGCCTGGAGGGCCCCGCCGACGTGAAGGGCGTGTCCGGGGACACCACGCTGGTGAGCCTCGCGGGCCCGGTCCGCGCCGACACCGTCTCGGGGAGCGTGGAGGCGCAGGCCCTCACCGGCGACCTGCGTTTCAACTCCGTCTCCGGCGATCTGACGGTGGTGGAGGCGGGCTCCTCCGTGCGGGCCGACTCGGTGAGCGGGTCGATGATCGTCGACCTGGACCCGGCCGGCGGACCCACCGACATCAACCTGAACAGCGTCTCGGGCGAGATCGCCATCCGGCTGCCCCAGCCGGCCGACGCCCGGGTCGAGGCGAACACGGCCAGCGGCACGGTCAGCAGCGCCTTCGAGGACCTCCGGGTGGGCGGCCAGTGGGGGGCCAAGCGCATCACCGGCCGGCTGGGCGCGGGCAACGGCCGGCTGAAGGCCACCACGGTCTCCGGCTCGATCGCCCTGCTCCGCCGTCCGGCCACGGAGGACGCACCGTGGGAGGGGGAGCCACAGGACACCGGCCCGGCGGACCGCGCGCGGGGCGACTCGGGGGACAATTCCGCTTCCGTCCGGGACCAGGGCGCCACCGGCACCCCTTCCGACGGCACGACCGACAAGAAGGTGCTCTGACATGCCCCCCGTCTTCGCCCACGGCCGCCTCCGCCTCTATCTCCTCAAGCTCCTGGACGAGGCCCCGCGCCACGGTTACGAGGTGATCCGGCTGCTCGAGGAGCGCTTCCAGGGCCTCTACGCGCCGTCCGCGGGCACGGTGTACCCGCGCCTGGCCAAGCTGGAGGCGGAGGGCCTGGTCACCCACACCACCGAGGGCGGCCGCAAGGTGTACGCCATCACGGACGCCGGCCGCGCCGAGCTGGCCGACCGCAGCGGGGAGCTGGCCGACCTGGAGCTGGAGATCCGGGAGTCGGTGGCCGAGCTGGCCGCCGAGATCCGGGCCGACGTGCGGGGCGCGGCCGGCGATCTGCGTCGGGAGATGCGGGCCGCGGCCACCGCGGCCCGCCGGGGCACCGGCGCCGGAGCGCACGACGAGTGGAGCGGTGCCGCGGGCGGCGCGGGGGACGCCGACGAGAAGGAGGCGTGGCGGGCCGCCAAGGAGGAGATGCGGCGGGTCAAGCAGGAGTGGAAGGAGCAGGCCCGTCGCGCGAAGGACGAGAGCCGCCGCGCCCGTGACGAGGCACAGCGGGCCCGGCGCCAGGCCAAGGAGGCCCAGGAGCGGGCCCGGGCCCAGGCGCAGGAGGAGGTCCAGCGCATCGCCCAGCGTGTGCAGGAGCAGGTGCAGGACCACTTCTCGCGGGGCGACTGGCCGACCGGGCTGCGCGAGGGCCTGAGCGAACTGGCCAAGGAGGTCGGCGACTTCGGGAAGGACTTCGGGAAGGACCTCGGGAAGGAGTTCGGCAGGGACTGGGGCTTCGGCCGCACCGACACCGGGAGCACCGGCCCGCGGACCGACCGGTCCCCCGGCGCCGAGTACTCCGTCACGCCGGAGGACTTCCCCGCCGGGTACGCCCCGAGCTGGGCCCACGAGGACGCGGCCGAGTCCACCGGCGACCCGGCCCGCGATCTGGACCGGCTGCTCGACCGCTTCCGGGACGACATCCGCGACGCCGCCCGGGACCACGGCGTGACGGCCGACCAGGTGCGCGACACCCGGCGCCGGCTGTCGGAGGCCGCGGCGCACATCGGGGTGATCCTGCGGACCCCGAAGGGCTGAGTCCGGTGCACGGCGCCCCGCCCCCGCAGGGGCGCCGTCCCCCGCGGGGGCGCCGCTCAGGCGCAGGCCTGCCCTCCTCCGTCGCCCAGCACCCTGGTCAGCGACTCGTGGGTCACCCCGTGGTCGGCGAGCACCTCGGCCGGGACACCGGGGCGGACGGCCAGGGCGAGGAGGAGGTGCTCGTCCCCGATGTGCCGTTCACGTCGGGCGACGGCGACCCGCAGCGCCTTCTCCAGTACCTCCTTGGCACCCCGGCTGAAGCTGCGGTGCCCGGACCAGCGGCGCCCGCTCTTCCGGTCGCCGACGGACATCGCACCCGCTCCGTGGGCCTCCTCCACCCGGGCGACGATCTCGGAGACGTCGATCCCCAGCCCGGCGAGGGCCTCCGTCTCGGCCTGCGACAGACCGGCACGGCGCTTCACCTCCCGCAGCTCCCGCCGTACCGCGTCCCGGTGCTCATCGACACCGAGCGCCGCCAGCGCGAAGGAGGCGCGGCTGCCCTCCCGGTCCAGCAGGGCGAGCAGCAGGTGCTCGGGTTCCACGGTCCCCGCCCGCGCCTCCTCGGCGTGTTCGACGGCCCCCTGCACGACCGCGCGGGCGTCCTTGGTGAATCGCTCGAACATCAATGCCTCCCGTACTTCTTGTGCACGGCCTGCCTGCTGACCCCGAGTTCCGTGGCGATCTCCTGCCACGACCACCCCCGCTGACGCGCGCTGCGCACCTGTACGGCCTCCAGCTGCTCCACCAGCTTGCGGAGGGCGGCAACTGCCCGCAGCCCGATCCGGGGATCACGGTCACCCGCACGCGTGGCGAGATCCGTTGCTTCGCTCATGATGTCAACATAGGTTGACAAGGCAACTGACGTCAACCCCAGTTGACATGAGAGCGGCACCCGGACGGCGAACGCGAACGGCGGGCCCGGAGAACCGGACCCGCCGCACCCGGGGGGAAACGCCAGAAGTAAGGAGCTCAGGAGTTGCTGAGCACGATCTTGCCGAACTGCCCTCCGGAGGCCATCCGCTCGAACCCCTCCCGGGCCCGGTCCATCGGGAGCACCTCGTCGATGACGGGCCGCACACCGGTGGCGGCGCAGAAGGACAGCAGGTCCTCCAGCTCGTCCTTGGAACCCATCGTGGAGCCGACGACCTTGAGCTCCAGGAAGAAGATCCGGGTCAGTTCGGCGTGCGAGGGCCGGTCGCCGCTGGTGGCCCCGGAGATGACCAGCGTGCCGCCGGGCCGCAGCGACTTGATGGAGTGCGACCAGGTGGCGGCGCCCACGGTCTCAATGACGGCGTCGACCCGCTGCGGCAGCCGCGCCCCGGTCTCGACGGCCTCCACGGCACCCAGCTCCAGGGCCCGCTTGCGCTTGGCCTCGTCCCGGCTGGTGGCGAAGACCCGCAGCCCCGCCGCCTTGCCGAGCACGATCGCGGCCGTGGCGACACCGCCGCCGGCGCCCTGCACCAGCACGGAGTCACCGGGACGCACCCCGGCGTTGGTGAACAGCATCCGGTACGCCGTCAGCCAGGCGGTCGGCAGGCAGGCGGCCTCCTCGAAGGAGAGCTCCCTGGGCTTGGGCAGGATGTTCCAGGTCGGCACGGCGACCTGCTCGGCGAACGTCCCCGGGTAGCGCTCGGTGAGGATGGAGCGGGGCTCCTTGGGACCGACCCCGTGGCCGGTCTGGCCGATCACGGAGTGCAGGACGACCTCGTTGCCGTCCGCGTCGACCCCGGCGGCGTCGCAGCCGAGGATCATCGGCAGCCGGTCCTCGGGGAGGCCGACACCGCGCAGGGACCACAGGTCGTGGTGGTTGAGGGAGGCGGCCCTGACATCGACAACACTCCAGCCGGGGCGGGCCTCGGGAGCCGGAAGCTCTCCCAACTCCAGGCCGGCCAGCGGCTGGTCGCGGTCGATTCGGGCGGCGTAGACAGCGAACATGACCTTGACGATAGGTTCCCCACCGCCCAACCGAAACCACACACCCATGTGACACACCCCCTCTTGCGCCCGCCGCCGTAGCTGCGGGCAGTCGTGCCGCTGGGGCGGCACGGGTGGGCGCAGCGGCACCCCGCAACGCCGGGCCGCGCTCCCCACCCCGCGCCCAGCCCAAGCGCACCCGCACCCGCACCCGCACCCGCACCCGCACCCGCACCCGCACCCGCACCCGCACCGAAAACAAACGAGCGGCCCCGCCCACCAGGGACGAGACCGCTCACCACACCCGCAGAGGTTCACACCGTCACCGGCGCGCAACCCCCTCCGCCCGAGCCGCCGCGGCCACCGCCGCCGTCACGGCCGGCGCCACCCGCTCGTCGAACGGCGACGGAATGACGTAGTCCGCGGCGAGGTCGTCTCCCACCACGGACGCCAGCGCCTCGGCCGCCGCGAGCTTCATGCCCTCGGTGATCCGCGACGCCCGCACCTGGAGAGCGCCCGCGAAGATGCCCGGGAACGCCAGCACGTTGTTGATCTGGTTCGGGAAGTCCGAGCGCCCCGTCGCCACGACCGCCGCGTACTTGCGGGCGACCTCCGGATGCACCTCGGGGTTCGGGTTGGCCATCGCGAAGACGAACGCACCCTTCGCCATCGAGGCCACCGCCGGCTCCGGCACCGTACCGCCGGAGACCCCGATGAAGACGTCGGCGCCCGACAGGGCCGCATCCAGCGAACCCGACAGCCCGGCCTTGTTGGTGAAGCCGGCCAGCTCCCGCTTCACCGGCGTCAGGTCGTCCCGGTCCGCCGAGACGACACCCTTGCGGTCGGCGACCGCGACGTCCCCGATGCCGGCCTCCACCAGCATCTTGGCGATGGCGACCCCGGCCGCGCCCGCGCCCGAGATCACCGCCCGCAGTTCGCCCAGCGTCCGCCCGCTCAGCCGCGCCGCGTTCCGCAGGGCCGCCAGCGTCACGACGGCCGTGCCGTGCTGGTCGTCGTGGAAGACCGGGATGTCCAGGCGTTCCTGGAGCTTGCGCTCGATCTCGAAGCACCGCGGCGCCGAGATGTCCTCGAGGTTGACGCCGCCGAAGGAGGGCGCGAGCCGGACCACGGTCTCGACGATCTCGTCGGCGTCGGTGCAGTTCAGGGCGATCGGGACCGCGTCCACGCCGCCGAACTGCTTGAAGAGGATGGCCTTGCCCTCCATCACGGGAAGGGAGGCCTCGGGCCCGATGTCCCCGAGCCCCAGCACCGCCGTCCCGTCCGTCACGACCGCGACGACCGACGACTTCCAGGTGTAGTCGTGCACGAGGTCGGGCTGCTCGGCGATCGCGCTGCACACTTTCGCGACGCCGGGCGTGTACGCCAGGGACAGGTCTTCCTTGTCGCGGACCGGCACGGTGGCCTGCACGGCCATCTTACCGCCGCGGTGCAGCGCGAACGCGGGGTCGAAGGAGTCGAGCGGCTCGGCGCCCGTCTCCTGCTCCGCACTGGCGTCGCTGTCGCTGCGAGGATTGACGATCTCCGCTGCCACTTTGTCTTACCCCTTAAGAGTTCATGGATTGAGGGTTTGTCCACTCCTGGTGAGGAATGGGCGGGCACCGCACAGGGAGATGGCTGTCTGGGCCACGAGGCCCCTGCGCGACGGGCGCGCCGCACACGCGCCCTGAGCCCCTGATGAGGGGTGTAAAGAACCTTCTTACCCGACGGACGGCCCCCGCGACGAGTCCGATAAGCGCAAGCTCACATGCCGGACCCCGCGCCCCGCATGTCGGTGACATGGCTCATAGCCGGGGTTCCGGACAACCTCCCGGCACCCCTTGACATACCCGCGAACTCCACCTGCGACGGCCCGGCTCACCCGCGATCCAGCTTCGGATAACGAGAAATTCCGTAGATCTTCCGGCCGGAAGGGCAGATTCCCGCAAAGGTTCGGTCGTGATGTACCGACCTGGTGCGGTTCGGGGGGTGACCCGTTATCCGATTTTGACATGGCGTCCCCCCTGAATGGCCGAGTCCGAATGGCAAGATGCCGTAATCGCACGAGGTCGCGGCGCTCGAAGATGTGTGCCCGCGACGACCCGCGGCGCCGTCCGGCCCCCGGCCGGCGTCCGTCCCACCGGAACTCCACCGTCCCCATCGGGTACTCCCTCATCCGCCGGAGGAACCACCATGACCGCACGCTCCACCCGTCGTACGACCGCCGCGCACTCCCGGCTAGCAGCGGTCGGTGCGATCGCGGTCGCAGGCGCCCTGCTGCTCACCGGATGCGGTGACCAGACCGAGAGCGGCGACTCCGGCGGCAGCGACAACCAGTCCTCGGGCGGCGCCCCGCTGGCCGACAAGCTGCCCCAGTCGATCCGCGACAAGGGCACCATCAAGGTCGGCTCCGACATCGCCTACGCACCGGTCGAGTTCAAGGACGACTCCGGCAAGACCGTCGGTATCGACCCCGACCTCGCGGACGCCCTGGGCAAGCAGCTCGGGGTGAAGTTCGAGTTCGAGAACGGCACCTTCGACACCCTGATCACCGGCCTGCGCTCCAAGCGGTACGACATCGCCATGTCCGCGATGACCGACACCAAGGACCGCCAGGAGGGCATCGACGCCGACACCGGCAAGAAGGTCGGCCAGGGCGTCGACTTCGTCGACTACTTCACCGCCGGTGTCTCGATCTACACCAAGAAGGGCGACGACCAGGGCATCAAGACCTGGTCCGACCTGTGCGGCAAGAAGCTCGTGCTCCAGCGCGGCACGGTCTCCGAGGACCTCGCCAAGGCCGAGAACGAGAAGTGCCCGGCCGGCAAGAAGATCTCCATGGAGGCCTTCGACAACGACCAGCAGGCCCAGACCCGCCTGCGCGCGGGCGGCGCGGACGCCGGCTCCTCCGACTTCCCGGTCGCGGCCTACGCGGTGAAGACCTCCGGCGGCGGCAAGGACTTCCAGATCGTCGGCGAGCAGGTCGAGGCCGCCCCGTACGGCATCGCGGTCGCCAAGGACAACACGCAGCTGCGCGACGCCCTCAAGGCGGCGCTGGACGCGGTGATCGCCAACGGCGAGTACAAGAAGATCATGGACAAGTGGGGCGTGGCGGAAGGCGCCGTCACCGAGGCCGCCGTCAACGGCGGCAAGTGACCGCGCGGCGGGCGCTGAAAGGCAACATCCGTGACTGTTGACATCGACAAGACGGCGGGCGGCCCGGCCGGCACCCCGCCGACCCCGCCCGAGGCCATCAAGGCCATCCCGGTCCGGCACTACGGGCGGTACGTCTCCGCGGTCGTCGCGATCGCGCTGCTGGCCGCGGTCGTGTACGCGTTCTCCCAGGGCAAGATCAACTGGGGCGCGATCCCGGACTACTTCTTCGACGACCGTGTCCTGACCGGCATGGGCAAGACGCTCCTGATCACCGTCCTCGCGATGCTGATCGGCGTCGTCGGCGGCATCCTGCTCGCCGTGATGCGGCTGTCGAAGAACCCGGTGACCTCGTCCATCGCGTGGTTCTACATCTGGTTCTTCCGCGGCACTCCGGTCCTGGTGCAGCTGGTCGTCTGGTTCAACCTCGGCCTGGTCTTCGAGTACATCAACCTCGGCCCGTTCTACCGCGACGAGTGGTCGGACTTCATGACGCCGTTCCTGACGGCGCTGCTCGGCCTCGGTCTCAACGAGGCGGCGTACATGGCGGAGATCTGCCGCGCCGGTCTGCTCGCGGTCGACGAGGGCCAGACCGAGGCGGCGCACGCGCTCGGCATGAGCCACGCCAAGACGCTGCGCCGGATCGTGGTCCCGCAGGCGATGCGCGTGATCGTGCCGCCGACGGGCAACGAGGTCATCAACATGCTGAAGACGACCTCCCTGGTGTCGGTCGTCCAGTACGCCGAGTTGTTCAGAGTCGCCCAGGACATCGGCCAGACCTCGGGCGCACCGGCCGAGATGCTGTTCCTCGCGGCGGCCTGGTACCTGCTGCTGACCTCGGTCTTCAGCGTCGGCCAGTACTACCTGGAGCGGTACTACGCCCGCGGCTCCAGCCGCAGTCTGCCGCCGACCCCGATGCAGAAGATCAGGGCGAACCTGTTCTCCCTGTCGAACCGCTCCAGCACGACCGGAGGTGCGGCATGACCGCCATGGTCAAGGCAGAAGGCGTCCACAAGTCCTTCGGTGCCGTCGAGGTTCTCAAGGGCATCGACCTGGAGGTCAAGCAGGGCGAGGTGTTCTGCCTCATCGGCCCCTCCGGCTCCGGCAAGTCCACCTTCCTCAGGTGTATCAACCACCTCGAGAAGATCAACGCTGGACGTCTGTACGTCGACGGCGAGTTGGTCGGCTACCGCCAGAAAGGTGACAAGCTCTACGAGCTGAAGGACAGCGAGGTCGCCCTCAAGCGCCGGGACATCGGCATGGTCTTCCAGCGCTTCAACCTGTTCCCGCACATGACGGCCGTGGAGAACGTCATGGAGGCACCGGTCCAGGTCAAGGGCATGAGCAGGAGCCAGGCCAGGGACCGCGCGCGCGGGCTTCTGGAGCGGGTGGGCCTGGGCGACAAGGCCGGCAACTACCCCTCGCAGCTCTCCGGGGGCCAGCAGCAGCGCGTGGCCATCGCGCGGGCCCTGGCCATGGACCCGAAGCTGATGCTGTTCGACGAGCCGACCTCGGCGCTCGACCCCGAGCTGGTGGGCGACGTCCTCGACGTCATGCGCGACCTCGCGGAGTCCGGCATGACGATGGTCGTCGTCACCCACGAGATGGGCTTCGCCCGCGAGGTCGGCGACAGCCTCGTCTTCATGGACAACGGCGTGGTCGTCGAGTCGGGCAACCCGCGCGACGTCCTGACCGATCCGCAGCACGACCGGACGAAGGCGTTCCTGTCCAAGGTCCTCTGACCGTCCGCACGACCACGCCGAGGGGCGGTACGGATCTCCGTACCGCCCCTCGGCGTGTGGTCCTACTTGAGCGCCAGCAGCAGGGTGTCCGACGGCGAGCACCACACCGGGCGCGCCTCGCCGAAGCCCTTCTCGCGCAGCACGCGCGCGTGCCACGCCGCCGAGGGCATGTCGCCGTCCGCGTGTTCGCCGTAGATCTCGAAACGCCGTGCGGTGGGTCCGGCGAGCACCGGGTCCTTGGCGGCGAGCTGCCACCACTGCGCCCAGTCCAGCGCGCCCCGGCCCTTGGCGGCGTTCATGCGCGTGTGCCGCTGCGCGCGCTCGGCCGCGTTGATCCGGGGCGTCGTGTCGTCGATCATGTGGTCCGCGTTCATGAAGAGACCACCGTCGCGGACCAGCTCCGCGACCCGGCCGTAGAGATCCGCGAGGGGTTCGGCGTGCAACCAGTGCAGGGCCGTGGCGGTCAGCACGGCGTCGTACGTGTCGTGCGGCAGCCGGGCCGGCCAGTCGGGGTCCTTGAGGTCGGCGGTCACGAGGTCGACCCGCTCGTCGCCCGCGAAGGTGCCCTCGGCGATGGCGAGGAGCGCGGGGTCGAGGTCCACGCCCGTGCTCGTGGCCTGCGGGAACCGGGCGAGCAGCCGGGCCGTGATGGTGCCGGTGCCGCAGGCCAGGTCGAGCACGCGCGGCGCGGGGCCCACGAGCGCCTCGACCATGTCGAGCATGATCCGGAACCGTTCCTCGCGGTCCGGCATGTACCACTCCTGCTGCCGGTCCCAGCTCTGCTGCCACGCCTGCCAGTCGGCTCCCGCCGCGGTGGTCGTGCTGACCGTGGTGGCCGTGGTCGTGGTGGCGTCCGCGTCCGTCATCGAGCCCCTCCGTGCCTGCGTCACTGTAATACCCTGGAAGCACAGTCAGCCATTACCTGACCGCAGGCACGACCCTAGAGCCCCTTCGTAAGGACTACAAGTGGAACTGGCCTATTACTCGGATTACGCCGTACGTCTCGTCAACACCGAGGAACCGTCGCGGGGTCAGGATGCACTGACCTCGGTGGAGGCGGTCCGAGAGCTCTTCGGCGCCAACCAGTCCGCGGCCCGGCGCGCGTCCGACGCCGACGTGACGCGGTTCCGCTCGGTCCGGGGCCGGCTGCGCGCGGTCTTCGAGGCGGCCGACGGCGGCGACGAGACCCTCGCCGTGGACCTGCTGAACTCGCTGCTCCTGGAGTTCCCGGTGAGCCCGCAGATCTCCGGCCACGACCACCGAGCGGAGGACGGCAGTCCGCTGTGGCACATGCACCTCGCCGACCACCCCTCCAACGCGACCGCCGGTTTCGCGGCCATCGCGGCGATGGGCCTGGCCTTCCACCTCACCGAGTACGGCGTCGACCGGCTGGGCCTGTGCGAGGCGGCCCCCTGCCGCAACGCCTACCTGGACACCTCCACCAACCGCTCCCGCCGCTACTGCTCCGACCGCTGCGCCACCCGTGCCAACGTGGCGGCCTACCGCGCCCGCAAGCGCCTGGAGGCGGACCGGTCGGCCGGCACCGGCCTGACCGCCGACAGCACCCAGCGGACCGCGGCGAACGGCGAACGCTGACCCGGCCGCGGCGGCCGGTACCTGAACCGGACCCGGCCCAGTACGAGGTCCTGCGGGACCACCCCGTAGTCGGTGCTGTCCCCGCCCGCGAACGCGTTGTCCCCGAGCACCCACCAGCCGGTCCCGCGCCGTTCGGCCGCCCGCTTGACCACGAGCAGGTCCTGCTGGAAGGGATGCCGCAGTACGACCACGTCACCCGGCCGGACCCGCGCCCCCCAGTGCACGAGCAGCACGTCACCGTGTTGCAGCGTGGGCACCATAGACGGCCCGGTCACCTCGGCCGGGCCGAAGGGCAGCGCCCCTCTGGCGCGCTCGGTCTCCTGCGACAGTTGCTCCGGCATCACCCGGCACCTCCCCGGTCTTTCCTCCACCAGTCTCAGTCTCACCCGGGACTTTTGTCCTAAGCCCACGGGGGCACCCGCGAAAACGGGTCTCCCAGGGAGTAATGTCCCCCCTGAGAAGACGATCACGAGGAAGGAACGCTTCATGCTTTCCCGCCTGTTTGCCCCCAAGGTCACGGTCAGCGCCCACTGCGACCTGCCCTGCGGCGTGTACGACCCGGCCCAGGCCCGCATCGAGGCGGAGTCGGTGAAGGCCGTCCAGGAGAAGATGGCCGGCAACGACGACCCGCACTTCCAGACGCGCGCCACGGTCATCAAGGAGCAGCGCGCCGAGCTCGCGAAGCACCACGTCTCCGTGCTGTGGAGCGACTACTTCAAGCCGCCGCACTTCGAGAAGTACCCGGAGCTGCACCAGCTGGTCAACGACACCCTGAAGGCCCTGTCGGCCGCCAAGGGCTCGAAGGACCCGGCGACCGGCCAGAAGGCCCTGGACTACATCGCCCAGATCGACAAGATCTTCTGGGAGACCAAGAAGGCCTGATCTTCGATCATGACTTCTGACCTGCAGTTTCTTTGGTTGCAGTGTCTCCAGGTCCGCACCCGGCCCGTAGGCCGCCGAGAACGGCGTCCATGACGGTCCGGGTGCGGTCTGCTTCACCCTCAGTCTGACCACTTCACCGTGTTTCGACCCTCAGTGACGGCAGACGAGAAGGCCACCAAGGCAGGTGATCCCGTACGCCCCGTGCCGGGCGATGTGGTCGCCCACAAGCGTGCGGGCGCGGTCGACAGTCGCGTCGAAGGGCACGTCTTGCTGGTCCGCCCAGGCGCGATACGAAGCCATGTGGGCAATGACCGGCTCGGGGTCGTGGACCGTGACGGTCCCAGGCAGTTCGACGACCTCCACTCGGCTGAACTCCTCGCCGAGGAGGGCTGGCGCCTTCTCCAACGAGAAGCGAGCGCTGAGCGAGATACGAGCCGGGCCCCGGTCGAGGCCGAGGACATCGCCGGCGGCCCGCTGCCAGAGGTCGTCGAGTTCGGCCTTGTCACGGTCGCTGTTGGTGGAAACGATCACCAGCCCGTCACTGGCCACGATCCTGGCCAGTTCCCTGACCGACCGGGGGATGTCGGGCACGTGGTAGAGCATGTGGAGTGCAAGGGCGGCGTCGACGCTGCCCTCCGCGAGCGGCAGCCTCGTGGCATCCGCCACGGCGACGGGGCCGGGAACGTCGGCGAGGATGCCGGGAGCGATGTCGAGGCCGAGCAAGGACAGGTCCCCACGGTCCTGACGGAGCCGCTGGATGAACTTGCCGTTGCCGCAACCGATGTCGACGACGCGCCCACATACGTCGCCCAGCCGCTCGACGACGAGACCCGGGAGGTCGTACCGAGGCGTCTGCCAGTGGTAGAGCGACTGCCGGGCGGCCAGGTCCCGGTCTCCGTTGTAGGCACTGCCCACCAGGCGGGCCCTGTCGGTCACAGCGGCGTCGTGGGCGGCGGACGAGTCGGTCACGTCGGCAACTCCGGAGGGTGGGCGGCAGGCAGGGACGCACGGACGACCGTGTGCTGGATCCGATCACGCAGGTGCACCGCCTGCGCGGCTCCACCGTACTGCGGCCCTCCCAACTCTCGCCCGAGAACGGTGAGCCGGCGCACGATACTGGCCGACATGCGCTCAGGCGAGGACTGGAGAACGAAGCCGAGCATCTTTTCCATGCCGTCCAGGTCGCCCAGGAGCAGGTGCCCGCTGGCGAGGTCGAGGTGCGCGGCGAACAGGTCACCGACCGACTGGTCATCTCCGTCTGCACTGCGATACAGGCGGATCGCTGTCTCCGCACTGACGATCGCCCGCTGGATGTGTTCCTGCCCGCGTACGGCCAGAAGGCTCGTTCCGGCGTACGCGAACTGCTTGGCCGCGGGGAAGTCGAAGACTCCCAGTACCTCGTCCCGACCCGAGATCGCCTCACGAGATCGTTCGGCATCCGACAGGGCGGCGAGCGCTCCTGCCGAGTCGCCGACTATCGCCAGCGCCCGCGCCTCCAGGCTCGCCAGCCGTGCCCCGATGCTGGCGCCCTCCCTGTGCTGACGACCGACCTGGGCGAGCTGGGCCGCCTGCTCGTACTGCCCGGTCCAATACGCGATCAGTGACTCCACCGCCCGCACCCAGGCCAGCATCCCCTCATGCCCTGCCGCCTCGGCACAGGCCCGTGAAGTACGGGCGTGGGTGGCAGCCGAGCCGTAGTCACCGAGGTCCAGGCAGACATGAGCGGACAGGCCGCAGAGACGGGAGGCCGAGAGATAGAGGTCGGTGGTCTGCCGAGGGCGTTGCCGTCCGCGGAGCAGCTCGAACACCCCGTCCCGTAACCGCTTGATCTCGACGTACTGCTCCATCAACGGGTGGCTGACGTAGGTCCGCGCGAGTCGGCCGACATCCGCCTCCAACTGCTCGACGACGAGCTCGTCGACATTGCGCTGCGCGATGAACCGAGCGAATTCCGCCGACCGCGCTGCATCCTCCGACAGCGGAGCCCCACAGGCACGAGAAGCCTCGGGCGACGGCGCGGGCAACTCGATCTCGACGTCGTCAGCGGCGGCCCCGTCCCGCCTGCCCTTGCTGACTGCCACAGCCCGGTCGAGCTGGGCGACGTCGACGTTGAAGACCCGCGCCATGTGCCGCCGGGCGTACGGACCCGGAATCCGCGCCTCGCGTTCGTAGCGCCCGATCTCCTTGCCGGTCTTCGCGGAGCGCCCCTCCATGGCGTTGTACTCGTCGGCGACCCTCTGCTGACTCCAGCCGCGCGCGGTGCGCAGCCGGACGAGCCAGGCGCCGATCCCGGTGTCGCCCATGCCGTCCCCCAGGAACACGTGACCTCTGGCCCCCATAGTGGCCCCCGCTTTGGCCCCCGCGCTGGCTCCCGACTCAAATGAGTTAAGTCGCTTTGCTGTTGACCATGGCAAGCAGACTCACCAACGAGGCAACCGACGCCACACCGGATCTACTTCCGGCCACGAGCCGCTACCACTCCATGCTCTTCCCCCGCCGCAGGACCACACCGCGTACCGCTCGCAACTTCGTCGTCGACACGCTGACCGAATGGGGTGAGACCAGTCGCCTCGACGACATGCGGCTGTGCGCCTCGGAGCTCGTCACCAATGCCGTGCTTCATGGAGCACCCGTGGGACACCTCGTCCTCGTGCGTGTCGGCTCCCTCCATGACCAACTGCGCATCGAGGTCCACGACGCCGGTGACGACACCCCGATTCGACGCGATCCCGCAGAGTCCGCCCCCGACGGCCGTGGCCTGCTGATCGTCTCGGCTACGGCGGACAGCTGGGGCGTGAAGGAGCGGACAGGCCCCGGAAAGTGCGTCTGGGCCGCATTCGACCGCAACACCGGACCCCAGGGGGGCACCTCATGACCACGCACCTTGTCTCGCCCAACACCGTCCTCGCCAACGCCCTCGACCGCGCCGAGGACGTACTGACTCCGCGCATCCTGGCCGCCCCGCCCGAGCGCATCGTGTTGGTCGTCGGCACCCAGATCAACGGCGCCCCGCACGTCGGCACCTCGCTCGTGCAGTCCCTGGCCTTCGCCATGGCCGCCCGCCTGCGCGACCGCTTCGGCCTCCCCACCGAGGTGCTCTTCAGCGCCCTCGACAACGCCCCGTACGAGCTGGCGACCGACCCGACCAGCGGACACCGCTACCAGCGCGCCTACGCCCAGGCCCTCGGCGAGCAGGCCCTACACGACCTCGTCGCTGCCCTCTACCAGCCCCTCTTCACGGCCCTGTCCAGGCGCCTGGGCATCCCGCACCGCATCGAGACGTACACCCAGCAGCAGGCCGGCGAGCACTACCGCCGCACCTGGCTCCGGCTCCTCCCCCGCATCGACGCCGCCCGCTGGTGGCTCGCCCCCTCCACCGGCACCCCGCACCTCCGCGTCCCCTGCCCGCACCCCGGCTGCGGCTGGGCCGAGAAGCACGCCGAACGCACGCGGGTCCGCCTCACCGGGTCCGAGTCGGCGGTGGTCTCCGCCGTCTGCCTCCATCACGGCCCGTCCGAGGCCACCATCACGCCCACCGCCAGCGGCTACCTCGACCTGGCCACGCTCTACCGCAACCTGGTCAAGGAACTCGCCATGACCAGCCCCCAGGGCACCCTGCACGTCATGGTCAAGGGCGGCGACTGGGTCTTCGGCTCCCACCTCGTCGACGAGGCCCTCCAGGCCGTGGGCCTCACCCGCGCCCAGCTCCCGGCCCGCCTGTTCTGCCCCCAGGTCGTCACCGACACCGGCGCCAAGCTGTCGAAATCCCTCATACGAGAAGGCCGTGCCCCCTTGCCCGAGGGCGCCGCCCCCTGGATGCTCGACACCCGGCAGTGGCCCGGCACCGTCACCGAGTACGCCGACCAGCTGCTCGCCATGACCGAGGCCCTGCTCTCCGACCCCCGCCACTTCTTCCGCTCGTACTCGGCCGCCGAGATCGGCCGCCTGATCACCGCACCGTCCCCCAGGAGCGTCCCGTCCCGATGACCGACCGCACCGCCCGCGTCCGCGAGCTCCACCTCTACCGCCAGTACTTCGAGCTCGTGGCCGCGGGCACCAAGACCATCGAGGTGCGGGTCAAGTACCCGCACCTCGCCGACCTTGCCGCCGGCGACACCATCCGCTTCCGCATCAAGGGCACCGACGAGACTTGTGACGTAGCGGTCCTCCGCGTCACCGAGTACCCAGACTTCGAGGCCCTCCTCGACGGCGAAGGCCCGTCCAACGTCAACCCGACCGCCACCCGCGACCAGCAACTCGCCAACATCCGCACCATCTACGGCCCTGAGAAGGAAGCCCTCGGCGCACTCGCCATCGGGATCTCTGGGTCCAACAGGGCGCACTGAGCGGGAAGACGACGGGGCTTCTTCGCCAGCCAGCCGTAGTGCCCTCCCTTCGTCTGACGGGCTCTGTCAGTGGAGGCCGGTAGCGTCACCCGTGTGGCCTCGGTAACAGGAGCGTGTCGGGCACTGGAAGAGGAGCGGCCATGACAAAGTTCGTTTCTGACGCAAAGCCGTGGAATACGGTGGACGGTCCTTCCCTGGTGCGATCGGCCGCCGCTTTGCAGCTGATTCCCGAGAACATCCCTTGCCTGGTCAGGCTGCAGCGGCTTGCTGCAGTCGGCGCCTGCCTGCCAAGCCGTCCTGAAGCCCCTCGCCTGTCGCCGAGCAGGATCCGGTCACTGCTGAAGGATCCGGTTATCGGTAGTGCGGCGGTCCGATCTCAGGAAGATCCATACAACGACCTGGACATAGCGGAAGTGCCGTTCCACGGCGGTCCCTACCTAGTCGCCCAGGGGCTGACGGAAAGGTCGGCGTACACACTCGGCCTGATCCTGCGCAGCGTCTTCGGACCGGAGGGCAAGACGCTTCCCTCCACGTTCCGGCGCGAGGCAAGCCGGCTGGTCCAGGTGGTACTGCGCCTGAGCCACACGGCGCTTCTCCGTGCAGGGCTCGCTCGTGGTGTCATCCCGCCTACAGCGACCAGGGTGGAGGTATTCGTACCAGGAGAGCATGCGCTGAGCGCACTATGCGAAGCCGTCACCTTCGACGAGGCCGCCTTGTCCCGGATCGTGCCGCCGCAGGCGTTGCAGGCTTTGGACAGCCTAAGTGTCCGACCAGGCGCGCACACTTTCACAGCGGAGCTCGGCCCTGACGACGGAATGGTTCTCACCCCGCTGCTGACCGTCGGTCCGACCGTGGTCATCGCAAATCCAGGTGAACTGTCCGCAACCCTGCGCCATCGTCTCCTCGTCCTCGCCACAGAACATGGCTGCGGCCCCCAGCTCGTCCAGCTCATACGCGCATGCGTCCTGAACGAAGCCACCGAAATCCTGATCGGCTGCGGGGCAACGCCGCTGCCCTCGGCGGCACAAGTCGATGATGATCCGCAGATCAGCCGCCGCCAGTTCACCTTCGCCGATGACAAGCACGGGCCTTGACCCCGAATCCTGAACACGGGTTATGCGGCTGGTGCCAGCGTAGTTGGTGTGAGTTGGAGGGCGTCCTCGAAGGCGATCGGTGATCGTTGTCCGAGGCGGGAGTGTCGGCGTCGGGTGTTGTAGCGGTTCAGCCATCGGAAGGCGTCGAGTCGGGCTTCGCGCGCGTCGGGCCAGCTCTTTCGTCCTTGCAGGGTCTCGCGTTTGAAGGTCGCGTTGAACGACTCGGCAAGCGCGTTGTCCGCACTGGAGCCGACCGCGCTCATGCTTCGCCGCACCCCTGCTGACCTGCATGCTTCGGCGAATGCCCTGCTGGTGTACTGGGCTCCGTGGTCGGTGTGCATGATCGATCCGGCGAGGCTGCCGCGAGTGCGGATCGCCGCGGCCAGGGCGTCGGTGACGAGACCGGTGCGCATGTGGTCGGCGATCGCCCAGCCGGCCAGGCGCCGTGAGGCGAGGTCGATGACGGTCGCCAGGTAGCAGAACTTCCCGCCGTCGATGGGCAGGTAGGTGATGTCACCGACGTACTTCGCGTTCGGCCTCTGGGCGGTGAAATCGCGGCCGATCAGGTCCGGCGCCTTGGCGGCGGCCGGGTCGGGGACGGTGGTGCGGTGCCGGCGGCGCAACCGGATCCCTTCGATCCCGGACGCCCGCATGATTCGGGCGACGCGCTTGTGGTTGACCGCCTCGCCGTTCTCCTCACGGAGCTCGGCTGTGATCCTCGGGGCCCCGTAGGTGCCGTCCGACTCCCGGTGCACGGCCTGTATCCGGGCGGCCAGCTTCGCGTCGGCCGCCTGCCGGGCCGCCCGGTCCGCAACCGTCCGGCGCCAGTAGTAGAAGCTCGAGCGGCTGACGCCGAGGATGCTGCAGAGCCGCTTCACGCCGTAACGGCGCTGGAGGTCGGCGACACACTGGAAGCGGTTCACCAGCGTGTCTCCCCGGCGAAATACTTCGCCGCTTTGCGCAGGATCTCGCGCTCCTCCTCCAGCTCGCGGACCTTCTTGCGCAGGGCCGCGTTCTCCGCTTCCAGCGGGGCCGGCGGCTGGGCCGGTTCATGCGTCCGGCGTCCCCGAGGACGACTCGCGCCGGCCGCCCGAACCCAGTTCCGAAGCGTCTCCGGGTTGATCCCCAGATCGGCTGCGACCGACCTGATCGTCGCTTCCGGCCGCGACTCGTACAGCGCGACCGCGTCCGCCTTGAACTCCGGCGGGTAGTTCTTCATCACCACGAGATGTCCGTTCTCAGATCCTCAGGATCCAGTGTCTCGTGTGTTCAACATCAGGGGTCAAGGCCCCACCTCGACCTGGCAGTCGTGACCGATGACCTGTCTGACTACGATGCCCAGGCCCCCTACGGGCACTGGGATGCTGCCAGAATCATGCAACAGCTGCATGAACTGCACGAAACACCAGTCCATCCTCTACAGGATGACACGCATTGCCTGCGGCTCATCATCAATCAAGGTCTGGGCCGCTCTTCGTTCTTCGGCCTGCGCAAGTCGTCACGAGTCGGCCCTCGTCTCGCCACCACCGTCGACGACCTCCGCGTTATGGCGGAGCTCGACGGCACGGACCCACTGTTTCTGTGGCGCTTCGCTCAAGCGGACGAAAGGCTGCACACCGACGCCATGGTCCACTCCTTCGGCACGCTCGACAACTACGGCATGTACCGTGACCACGAGTACAGCTACTACCTGTCGGATGAGCGCAGGCCGAACGCCGTTATGGTCAACTCCGACTTCAGCCAGGCGCTGCGAGTTGAGGCCCACCAGCGGTACGACCATCACGTGGTTGCCAGCCCTCACCGCCCTGCTCTCGTTCCGGTTCTCGCCCTCTACGGCGTGGACACCGCACCGATCTACCGGACACATCCCACTGTCTCGGAAGACGAACTGCTTGTGGAAACCGCCAGCCTTCATGTCTGGATCGGACCTAGTCAGGACACAGCAGGTGCCCTGGAATCCTTCCAAGAGATGGTCATTGAAGCTGTTGCCTACTGGGCCTGGCAGGTCTCGCTCGCGGCGCCCAACGAACTACTCGCAATGGCCGACGACCTGGGGCGTGTGCGGATCACGGTGTCCTTCGACAACGCGGACGCCTGGTTGAAGGCTCTGGCAGGACATGACACCCAGCCCGGCAAGAAGGCCCCCTGGATCGCGCAGCAAGCGCGTAGCGAAGGGCTCATTGACCTTGAGCTGCTGGCCGCAGGCGTAGCTTCCCTCCTGGTGGAGGACAACAGCGCCGACCGCCTGATCGTCCAGGTCTTGGCTGAAGCCATCGTTGGCAACGGCAGCGACCTCGTGGTCAGCGACCTTGTCGAACGTCTCGCTCCTGTCGGTCACAAGAAGATGCTGCACGCACAAGCCCGACCGATGCTGTTGCGCCCAGGGCGGCTGCCTGTCGCCCGACTTGTGCAGCCAGCTGTCTCCGCAGTCGTCTTGGACAAACTGGGTGAATGGCTCGCCGCTGATGGAATCCCGCAGGGGACCGTCTCAGAAGACAAACGCCTTGATGTGCTCAACAAAACAGTCCAGCACTACTTCCAGCGCATTCAGGACCTGATCGCCGGCTTGGCCCCCGAGGGCCTGATGAACCAGCTCATGGCACGGCACGAGGCGCTCATCCGCGCAGAGGCTCACGATGATCAGGTCCTTCGGTCCAGACTCGCCTGTTTCGGAACATCCAGCCAGCCCGCCACACAGATCGCCAAGGACAGCAGAAAACGAGTGGCCGCCGCGCAGGCGAGCCGCTTCCTCATCGAGTACGCGGCCACTACCCCACCTTCAGGCGACCAGCCCCTGACCCTGGACACATACGACACGCTCTTGGCGATCGCCGCTGACCTGATCTCTCGAGCCACGCTGTCCGATGCCATCCGGCACGACTTCTCCACCGCACAGCTGTCCCTACTGGAGTCGGGCCGGCTCGGCGTCTCTCGCGGTGATCAGTACGAAACAGGAACCGATGCCTTGGCATTGGACCGAGCCCGCGCAGCCATGGCAACAGCTGACCAGATTTCCGCCCCTTCGGCGCCCCGCACGGCGGCAGCCCCTTCTGCGAAGGTTGAAGAAGCCATGCTCGCCGAATTCGGTTTCACCCTAACCGAACTCGCTCACGGCATGGGCGAGATTATCGCTTTGGGCGATGAAGCATGCGATGACGAACCATTCACCCTCCCTGTCACCCGCGTCCAACAGCACCTTGGTTCTGCCCTCGGTTGGGCCGACGGCAAAGCAAACGCCTTCCTCGATCGCCTCAGCCTGCGCCCACGCGTCAAGTTCCTGTCCGTGGGCGCCGACGCATGGCCCTGGCGCTATAACCGTGAATGGTCATACATACGACGTCCGCTGGTCCGCTTGACTGGCGTGGACGGCGATGTGCTGACATGGGCGCCCAGGCACGTATGGAGCACGGGCCCCTACTGGGTCGACCTCGTGTATTCCGGCAGGCTCAAAGCCACCTCGGCGACGATGAAGAAGCTCATGGGATCCATCCGGCAGGACCACAACAAAGAGTTTGAGAAAGAATCCGAGAGAGCCCTGGCTAACGCAGGCTGTTCCATCACGGCCCACAGCGTGGGCAAGATCGTAGGGCGACGCCTCATGTCACCCTAGGGAGACGATCTCGGCGACATCGACGCCCTGGGTATCAACCTGGATCAAGGGATCATCTTCATCGTGGAATCCAAGGACTTCGAGATGGCTCGGAACCCCTCTGAGCTGGCCAACGAAGCTGATGCGCTCTTGCGAGGAGACAAGAGCGCCGTCTTCAAGATCGCAAGACGAGCCCGATGGATCCGCACCCACCTGGCTCCCACACTGAACCACTTCACCAAGAGCACCGACACCCGAGGTTGGACTGTCGCCCCCGTCGTGGTCACCAGCCGCGACCTGATTTCGTCACGCGTCCTGACATCGGACGTACCAGTCATGGCCATCCACCAGCTGACGGCATGGGCTGCAGCACAGACTCGGCACAGCAAAAGATCCAAGCGCCGCGCTCGCTAGTGCTCCAGCAGGATTTCGCTTTCTGGCCCCTCAGCGTCCAGCGACGGAAAGCCGCATCCGGAGCGGATCTTCGACTGTCCGAGCAGTCCGCACACAGTCCGCAGGACACCCGATCAGGACCGTCTCACCCCATCGCCAGCCAACAGCAGAAGGCCAGGTCAGCGACCCGCAGCATCCATCACCGCAGGTCACCGACCCGCCCCATTACTAGGAGACCAAGAAGGCCTGACGAGGGTCAGCACCTCGGGCCGGCGATCGGTGCACCATCGCAGGCCGCAGCGGAGCCCGAAGGGGCCCGGCCGCCATCCCGGCCGGGCCCCTTCGGCGTTGCCGTGGTCAGGGTTTCTCCGCGGTCGCCCCTCGGCGGTGTCGCTCGGTCCCGGGCCGCGTGCCGGTGCCTGCGGTGCGGGTGTCCGGCTCGGGGCCTGCCGCGCACTCCGGGTTGTGGCACGGGCCGGGTCCCCAGGTCGGTACCCACGCGCCCAGTGTCTTGTGGCGCCGGGCGACCGCTTCGACTGGCTGTCCGCACACGGGACAGACGTACGTGTCGCTGTCCATGTCCCCAGGGTAGAACGGGCGGCGGCTCAGCGCTTCCGGTGGTACATGCGCACCACGGCGCCGTTGCCGAAGCTCCGCACCGAGCCCGAGACGAACTCGGAGACCTCGAAGGCGGAGGCGAACATCGGCATGCCGGTACCGAGGATCACCGGGTAGGTCTTGATGACCAGCTCGTCGATCTCGTCGACCAGCTCCCCGGCGACGACCGACCCGCCGCACAGGTAGATGTCCAAGGCGCTGTCCTCCGCCTTCAGCTCCCGAACCCGGCCGACCAGGTCCGCCGAGACGATCTCGACGTTCGGGTCGGGCGACTCGGCGAGCGTGCGTGAGGCGACGTACTCGCGCAGGTGTGCGTACGGGCTGGTGATGCCTTCCTTGAGGGCCAGGTCGTAGCTGGCCCTCCCCTGGACGACCGTGTCGAACCGCTTGTTGGGCAGGTCGTCGATGCCGAGCGCCCGGCGGCCCTGGGTCGGGATCGTCTCCGGGTACTCCTCCTTCAGGAACCCGAGGAACTCCTCGTCGACGAACGGGTACATGAACGACGCGTCGCCGTCCGGCCCGCCGATGAAGCCGTCGATCGAACAGGCGATGGAGTACGTGAGCTTGCGCAAACCGGTCCCCCTACAGGTCGAACACGTTGACCACTACGGCCACAGTACTCCACGTGTAGTTGTATGCGGAGTGGATTACGCGTTCATCGGGTCCGGGGCTCGCGCCACATGGGCCACATACGGGGACCGTCCGGCAGATCCAGGGCCCGCCCGGTGAACTCGAAACCGAGGCGTTCGTACAGCACCTTGCCCCGGGCGCTGCTCGCCTCCAGATAGGCGGGCAGCCCCTCGCGGTCGCAGCGGTCGAGCACGCTCTCGATCAGCGCGGTGCCCAGCCCCTCGCCCTGCCGCCCGGGGACCACGCCGATCATCCACAGGTACGCGTGGGCCCGGCCGGTGGGGTGGATGCCCTCCGTGAGCCGGGCTATCGCCTCCACGCGCTCGTTGTCCGGGTCGACGGCTTCGCGGATCCGGGCGGGTACGTCCTCGACGTCCGCGCCGGACCCGCTGTCCGGCTCGACACCGGGATGCTCGTCCGCCGGGACGGGCAGCCACAGCGCGCAGGCGGCACCGTCCTCCGTGAGGTCGATGCGTCCGTCGGCGAAGACGGCGTCGGCGAACGCGGCCATGAGCCGGTGGTGGGTCCGTCGCCGGTACTCCTCGCCGGGGAAGACCCAGCTGCTCACCGGATCGTCCTGGAACGCCTCGTCCAGCAGCCGGACGACCAGATCCCGGTCGTCCGCCCCCGCCGTCCGGATCGCCACACCCATGCCTCGCCCCTTCGACTCAACACCGTCTGTATGTACGGCGGTTGAGCCTATCCGGTGGGCCCCACACCCAGCGGGAGAGACGGGGAGGCGGGCCCCGCACACCGTGGGGAAGTGCGGGACCCGCCGGACCGGAGCCGTCGGCGGTGCGGCCGTACGTCGGTCAGGTGCCGTACGGCCCTGCACGGGCTCCGGGGTCTTGCGCCGGCCGCTCCGGCGGTTCACGCCCGCCGGGGCGGCCGTCAGGTGCTGCGCCGGGTCACGAACTCGGCCAGCGCAAGCAGTCCGCCCGCCGCCTCCGGGGCGGGCACGGCACGGGCCAGCTCCTGCATGGCTCTGGCCATCCGGTCGGCCGCCTGGGCCTGCGCCCAGTCCCGGCCGCCGGCCCGCTCCACCACCAGGGCGGTGCGCTCCAGGTCCTCCTTGTCCTCGTCGTACGGTGCCGCGTACAACTCGGCGAGTTCGGCGGCGGCCGGAGTGCCGGAGGTGAGGGCGGCGACCACCGGCAGTGACTTCTTGCGGGCGGCCAGGTCCGCACCGGCCGGCTTGCCGGTGTGGCGCGGGTCCCCCCATATGCCGATGACGTCGTCGATCAGCTGGAAGGCCAGCCCCGCCTCACGGCCGAAGGCGTCCAGGGCCTCGACGTCCTCCGGGGCGGCGCCCGCGTACAGCGCGCCGAGGGCACAGGCACAGCCCAGCAGGGCACCCGTCTTGGCCTCGGCCATGGCGAGCGTCTCGTCGAGGGTGACCTCGCCCGGTGGGCGCCCCTCCAGCGCCGTGTCCACGTGCTGGCCCTCGCACAGCTCCATGACGCAGTCGGAGAGCCGGGCGGCCGCCGCCGCGGACGCGGGGTGCGGGTCCGCGGCGAGCAGCCGCAGGGCGAGCGCCTGAAGGGCGTCCCCGGCGAGGATCGCGTCGGCGACACCGAACACGGCCCAGGCGGTCGGCCGATGACGCCGGGTGACGTCCCGGTCCATCACGTCGTCGTGCAGCAGGGTGAAGTTGTGAGCCAGTTCCACCGCCGCCGCGGCCCGGCCGGCCGCCGCACGGGCCGCCGGCCCGCCGAGCGCGGTCGCCGCCGTGAGGACGAGCGCGGGGCGGATCGCCTTGCCCGCGTTGCCCGTCGCGGGCGTACCGTCCGCGTGCTGCCAGCCGAAGTGGTAGAGCGCGATCCGGCGCATCGCATCGGGCAGCGATGCGATGGCGGAGCGCAGTTCCGGGTCGACCGACGCCCGTGACTCCCTGAGGAGCGTGGCCGCCTCGTGCCCTTCGGCCATCACCGGCCCCTGTCCCCCGGACGACTCCGCCGGCTCCTCGTCGCGCTGTGTGCCGATGAACCCGTGCGTCTCCGGCGTTCCGGTGGAACGGCGCGTCGCGGTGGCGCCGCGCCGGATCTCCGTCATGGACTCACCTTCCCCCTGGGCCCGTCCGTACCCCGGGGGTGTACCCGCCCGGGAGGGCGGGGACACGGCGTCCGGGACAGTGACGTCACCGCCAGCGGCCGATCTCGACGTTCTCCAGGACGCCGAGCGCGTCCGGCACGAGGACCGCGGCCGAGTAGTAGGCCGTGACCAGGTACTTGATGATGGCCTGTTCGTTGATGCCCATGAAGCGCACCGACAGACTCGGCTCGATCTCGTCGGGGATGCCGGTGGCCCGCAGGCCGATGACGCCCTGGTCCTGCTCGCCGGTACGCATCGCGATGATCGAGGACGTACGGGCCTCGGTGACCGGGATCTTGTTGCACGGGTAGATCGGCACGCCGCGCCAGGTCGGGATGCGGTTCCCGGCGACGTCGATCGTCTCCGGGACGAGTCCGCGCCTGTTGAACTCGCGGCCGATGGCGGCGATGGCCCGCGGGTGGGCGAGGAGCAGCTTGGTGCCGCGCCGGCGGCTCAGCAGCTCGTCGAGGTCGTCCGGACCGGGCACGCCGTCGTGCGGCTGGATGCGCTGGTCGTACTCGCAGTTGTGCAGCAGGCCGAACTCGCGGTTGTTGATGAGTTCGTGCTCCTGGCGCTCCTTCAGCGCCTCGACCGTCAGCCGGATCTGCTGCTCGGTCTGGTTCATCGGCTGGTTGTACAGGTCGGCCACGCGGGAGTGGATGCGCAGCACGGTCTGGGCGACGCTCAGTTCGTACTCACGGGGCCGGGCCTCGTAGTCGACGAAGGTGTGCGGGATGTCCGGCTCGCCGCTGTGGCCGGCGGCGAGGTCGATCTCCTTCTCGCCGTGCTTGTTGGTGCGCTGCTGCGGGACGGCGCGTCGCTGCTCCAGGTGCTCGCGCAGGGAGTCGGCCCGCTCCGCGACCTGCTCCACCTCTTGGCGGGGCAGCACGAGCACCGTGCAGGCGGTGACCGTGCGGGCGGTGTACTCCCAGATGGCGTCCCCGTCCAGGAGCGCCTGGTCGCCGAAGTAGGCGCCGTCGGCGAGGACGCCGAGCACCGCGTCGTCGCCGTAGGGACCGGTGCCGATCTTCTCGATCTTGCCGTGCGCCAGCAGGTAGACCTCGTCGGTCCGGCCGCCGAACGAGGCGATGACCTCGCCGGGGCCGAACTCCCGCTGCTCACAGCGCTGCGCGAGCTCCGACAGGACCTCGTCGTCCTCGTACGAGCGCAGGGCCGGCAGTTCGCCCAGCTCCGCGGGGATGACCTCGACGCGGTCGCCGGTCTTCACGAACGTCACGCGGCCGTCGCCGACGGCGAAGGTCATCCGCCGGTTCACGCGGTACGTGCCGCCCTGAATGTCCACCCAGGGGAGCGTGCGCAGCAGCCAGCGCGAGCTGATCTCCTGCATCTGGGGAACGGACTTGGTGGTGGTGGCCAGGTTCCGCGCGGCCGCCGTGCCGAGGCTCTGCTGCGGCCTGGTCTGCTCGGTGCGGACCTCTTCGCCTACCGACATAAGGAATTGCCCTCCCGGTCATGCCGGACGACTGGGCCCGGCATCGATGTGCGTGGACCAGCCTTCCTCACGGAGCGTGCCGGTGCTATTACACGAAAGAGCGGGAATGGATCACGCGCGGCCGGGGCAGACATGAGGGCTTGTTCGGCATCTCGGCGGCATGTCCGACTCCGTGCGGCCCGGTCCGGCGCCGACGGCCGGGACGAGATTGTCCGAAACGGCTCGCACACGGACCGAACAAGTAATAGGAGCCGCTCCGTTTCGGTACAAGCCCCCTACGAGGCGGTCGCGTCGGGCGGTCGCCGCGCAGCGCGAAGGAGCCGGCCGTGGCCTCACCCATGTCCGCGAGCAGTTTCCTCAAGGCCCTGAAGGCGGAGGGCCTCACCGTCGTCGAGGTGGGCGACTGGCGGGACCACAACCGCGACCACAAGGGCCCCTGGGGCCCCGTGCACGGTGTGCTGCTGCACCACACGGTCACCAGGGGCAGCGCCCGGACCGTGGAGATCTGCCGCAAGGGCCACGAGGACCTGCCCGGCCCGCTGTGCCACGGCGTCATCACCAAGGACGGCACGGTCCATCTGGTCGGCTACGGCCGGGCCAACCACGCCGGTCCCGGCGACGACGACGTCCTGCGCGCCGTCGTCGCGGAGAAGGCGCCGCCCCCGGACAACGAGGCCGACACCGACGGCAACCGGCACTTCTACGGCTTCGAGTGCGAGAACCTCGGCGACGGCGACGACCCCTGGCCGGCGGCGCAGCTGGACGCGATCGAGCGGGCCGCCGCGGCCGTGTGCCGCCACCACGGCTGGAACGAGCGGTCCGTCCTCGGTCACCTGGAGTGGCAGCCGGGGAAGGTGGACCCGCGCGGCTTCACCATGGCATCGATGCGGGAGCGGATCCGCGACCGCCTCAAGTGATCCCGAACCGGCCGGGGCGACGTGTCCGACGCGGGCGGCGGCGCGACAATGGCGGGGTGACCGGCACCGACTCCCGCGGCCTCGCCGCCCTGCGGCCCCGTCTGCCCTCCCCCTTGCAGGAGGTGGCCGACGACCGCTTCGAACGGCGCGGTGTCCGGCTGCTGCTCAAGCGGGACGACCTGATCCACCCCGACCTGGTGGGCAACAAATGGCGGAAGCTGGCGCCGAACCTCGCCGCGGCGGACGGCCGCACGGTCGTCACGTTCGGCGGCGCCTACTCCAACCACCTGCGGGCCGCGGCCGCCGCGGGCCGGCTGCTCGGGCTGCCCACGGTGGGGGTCGTCCGCGGTCAGGAACTGGCAGGCCTGCCGCTCAACCCCTCGCTGGCCCGGTGCGCCGCCGACGGCATGCGGCTGCACTTCGTCGACCGCTCGACGTACCGCCGCAAGAGCGAACCGGAGACCCTGGCCGCGCTGCTGCGCGCGGTGGGCGCCGAGGACGCCGTCGTCGTCCCCGAGGGGGGCAGCAGCCCACAGGCCGTCCGCGGCTGCCGCGCGCTGGGCGAGGAGCTGGGCGAACACGCCGACGTGGCCGCCGTCGCCTGCGGTACCGGCGGCACGCTGGCCGGGCTGGCCGCCGGGCTCCCCGCGGGGCGGCGGGCCCTCGGCACAGCCGTGCTCAAGGGCGGCTTCCTGGAGCGCGACATACGGCGGCTCCAGGAGCACGCGTTCGGCGGGCCGCGCGGCACCTGGAGCCTGGAGGAGCGTTTCCATCACGGCGGCTACGCCCGCACGACGCCCGGCCTCGACGCCTTCGCCGCGGACTTCGAGGACCGCCACGGCCTGCCCGTGGAGCGCGTCTACGTCGCCAAGATGCTGTACGCCCTGCTCGCGCTCGCCGAGGAGGGCGCCTTTCCGCGCGGGACGACCCTGGCGGCGGTCGTCACCGGCCGGCCCTTCCCCTGAGCGGTCCCCCGCCGCCGCGCCCGTGCGCCGCTCAGGTGGTCTCCCGGTACGCCGCCGCCTCCTCCAGGTCCAGCCGGCGCAGCAGCGTCCGGAGCATCTCGTCGTCGATGTAGCGGCCGTCCCGCAACCGGACGAAGACTTCGCGCTCGGCGCTGATCATCTCCCGGGAGAGCCGCCGGTAGGTGTCGTCGACGGTCTCGCCGGTGACGGGATTGACCTGGCCCAGCCGTTCCCAGACCGCGTTGCGGCGGCGCTCCAGGACCGTGCGCAGGCGGTCGGCGAGCGGGGCCGGCAGGGCGTTGCGATCATCGGCGAGCAGGGCGTCCAGGCGCTCGTCCGCGACCCGCGAGGCCTGCGCCTGGGCGTTCGCCTCCGCCAGCGTCTCGGCCCGCGCGTCGCGCGCCGGGAACTTCAGCAGGCGGATCAGCGGCGGCAGACTGACGCCCTGGACGACCAGCGTGCCGATGACCGTCGTGAAGGTCAGGAACAGGATGAGGTTGCGCTCGGGGAAGGGCTCGCCGCCGTGCACGGTGAGCGGGATGGAGAACGCGATGGCCAGGGAGACCACGCCGCGCATCCCGGCCCAGCCGATCACGAACGGCCCCTTCCAGGAGAGCTCGCCCTCGCGCGCGCGTACGCGTGCCGACAGCCGGGGCAGGAAGGTCGCCGGGTACACCCACACGAACCTCGCCACGGCGACCACCAGGAAGACGGCGAGGGCGTACCCGGCGGCTTCGGCGCCCTCGTACTCCCCCAGGCCCTTGAGGACGACGGGCAGCTGGAGTCCGATGAGGGCGAACACGGCCGACTCCAGGACGAACGCGACCATCTTCCAGACCGCCTCCTCCTGGAGCCGGGTGGCGAAATCGACCTCCCACGCGCGGTGGCCCAGGTAGAGGGCGACGACGACCACCGCGAGCACCCCCGAGGCGTGCACCTGCTCGGCGACCGCGTAGGCGACGAACGGGATCAGCAGGGAGAGCGTGTTCTGCAGCAGCGCCTCCGTCAGGTGGGTGCGCAGCCAGTGCAGCGGCACCATCAGGACCAGCCCGACACCGACGCCGCCCACCGCGGCGATCAGGAACTCGCCGATCCCGCCGGCCCAGGTGGCGCCCTCGCCGACGGCCGCCGCGAGCGCGACCTTGAAGGCGGTGATCGCGGTGGCGTCGTTCACCAGGGACTCGCCCTGGAGGATCGTGGTGACCCGGGAGGGCAGCCCCACGCGTCGGGCGACCGCCGTGGCCGCGACGGCGTCCGGCGGCGCCACGACCGCGCCGAGCACCAGCGCCGCGGTCAGCGGCAGGCCCGGCACGATGAAGTAGGCCGCACCGCCGACGACGAAGGTGGCGAACAGGACGTAGCCCACGGACAGCAGGGCCACCGGCCGGGCCTGCGCCCGCAGGTCCAGGTAGGAGCTGTCGGTGGCCGCAGTGTAGAGCAGCGGGGGCAGCAGCAGGGGCAGGACGATGTGCGGGTCGAGGGTGTAGTCGGGCACTCCGGGGACGTAGCTCACCGCCAGGCCCGCCGCGACCAGCAGCAGCGGTACCGGCACCGGCACGCGCCGTCCCGCCCCGGCGACCGCGGCACTGCCCGCCACCAGCAACAGCAGCGGCATCACGTCCATCGTCCTCGCCCGCCCTCGTCTTCCGCGCGGTCATCCGCGCACCCGTCGTAACCTGGCAATCATGAAACAGTGCACGCACGCCGACGCGCTGCCGCACCCGGAACCCGAGCCGTGCGGCGAGACCTGCCCGGAGTGCCTGGCCGAGGGCACGGACCCGGTGCAGCTGAGGCTCTGTCTCAGCTGCGGTCACGTCGGCTGCTGCGACTCCTCGCCGCGGCGGCACGCGACGGCGCATCACGCGAAGACCGGTCATCCGGTGATGCGGACCTTCGAGCCCGGGGAGAGCTGGCGCTGGTGCTTCGTCGACCACGTCCTCGTGTGACCTCTGCCCGGGACGGTTCGACCGTCTGACGTCTGGGTACGTCAACCCGGCGCACGCTCTTCCGATTTGGGCCCGCCGACCCCCTAGCCACTGTGCGTGTTCGCGTGTTTACTATGAGTGACAGCACGGGGTTGGGGTCTCGGGGACAGGAAACTTCGGAGCGCGATAACGTCACCGCTGAACCACGTATCGCGTTATCCCGAGGGGCGTCCCTCGGCCCTGTAACGCTTGTACCACCTTGGAGGTGAGGGTGTCCCAGATCGCAGGCGAGCCCGCGACCCAGGACTTCGTCGAAGTCCGGCTGCCGGCCGCGGGTGCCTACCTGTCGGTGCTGCGTACGGCGACGGCCGGCCTCGCAGCTCGTTTGGACTTCACCCTCGACGAGATCGAGGACCTGCGCATCGCAGTCGACGAGGCCTGCGCGATCCTGCTTCAGCAGGCCGTGCCCGGCTCGGTGCTCAGTTGCGTCTTCCGCCTCGTCGACGACTCGCTCGAGGTCACCGTCTCGGCGCCGACCACGGACGGCCATGCCCCGTCGCGGGACACCTTCGCGTGGACGGTGCTCTCCGCCCTCGCGGGCAAGGTCTCCTCCGCCGTGGACGAGGACAAAACCGTTTCGATCAGCCTCTACAAACAGCGCGGCGCGGGACCCGGGCCGACGTGAGGGACGGGGACGGGCCGGTGCGGGACGAAGAGCGCGGTACACGGGAGCTGCCGGCCGAGGGCACACGTTCTCCGAACGAGGCGCGACGCACGGCGGACGGCATCGACGGCATCCCCGAGCAGGCCCGGCCGCATCCGGAGGACGAGACCTCGCCCGAGGCCGTCGCTCCGGTCGACGGGCAGCGGACCGGGGACACCCCCGTCCCGCCCGTCCGACCGGAGGAGCGGGCTCGGGAAAGGGCGACGGGCGGGACGATGAGCGAGCACGAGCGACACTCCGACGGCCACGCGCCGGGTGCACGGGGCACGCAGGGCACACGGCACGACCCGCACGACCGCAGCGGTGCGCGCCTCCTGTTCGCCGAGCTGCGCACGCTGACGAAGGACAGCCCGGAGTACGCGGAGCTGCGCAACCGGCTGGTCCGCATGCACCTGCCGCTCGTCGAGCATCTCGCGCGCCGCTTCCGCAACCGCGGCGAGCCCCTGGACGACCTCACCCAGGTCGCCACGATCGGTCTGATCAAGTCGGTCGACCGCTTCGACCCGGACCGCGGGGTGGAGTTCTCCACGTACGCGACCCCCACGGTCGTCGGCGAGATCAAGCGGCACTTCCGGGACAAGGGCTGGGCGGTGCGTGTCCCGCGCCGGCTCCAGGAGCTGCGGCTGGCCCTGACGACGGCCACGGCGGAGCTGTCCCAGCTGCACGGCCGCTCCCCCACGGTCCACGAGCTCGCCGAGAAGCTGGCGATCTCGGAGGAGGAGGTCCTGGAGGGCCTGGAGTCGGCCAACGCGTACTCCACGCTGTCCCTGGACGTCCCGGACACCGACGACGAGTCCCCGGCCGTCGCCGACACCCTCGGCGCCGAGGACGAGGCTCTTGAGGGGGTCGAGTACCGGGAGTCGCTCAAGCCGCTGCTCGAAGACCTTCCGCCGCGGGAGAAACGCATCCTGCTGCTGCGCTTCTTCGGCAACATGACGCAGTCCCAGATCGCGCAGGAGGTCGGGATCTCGCAGATGCACGTGTCGCGGCTGCTGGCCCGCACGCTGGCGCAGCTGCGGGAGAAGCTGCTGGTCGAGGAGTAGCCGCGCGGCCGCCCGGCAGCGGGCGGGGCGTCCGCCGGCTACTTCCCGGCGTTGCCCGGTCCCCGGATTCCGAGGGCCAGGGTGGTCTCGGGGTTGATGAGCAGGTACAGAGCGGTGAGCGCCGCGACACCGAGCACGACGCCGGCGGGGACGGCCAGGCCGTCGGCCCCCGCCATGTTGTAGGCGACGGGCAGCGACACGATCTGCGTGATCACGGCGGGCCCCCGGCTCCACCCCCGCAGGCGGAGCAGCCCGCGGGCGGCGAGCAGCGGCAGCAGGGCGAGGACGATCAGGGTGATGCCGCCGGTGACGGCCGCGGTCCGGTCGTCGGGGTGCCCGGTGAGGCCCTCCACGAGCATCCAGGCGCCGCCGACGACGAGCGCCAGGCCCTCCAGCGCGGCGATCGCGGCCGCGGCGGTCACTCGGACGGGGCGGGGCTCTGCCTCTTCGGCGGCCGGGGAGGCGGGGTCGGGGGTCTGCTCGCTGCTCACCTCTGCAGGGTAGCCGTCGGCGCACCCGCGTCCCCGGCCGCCCGGGTGTCGGGCGTATCACGCGGCGCGGGCCCCGGTGGCGATCTTCACATCGGTCTGGGCCGAGTACCGCCCAGTAGGTACCCTGCACAGCATGCGTGCACTTCTCGTGGTCAATCCGGCGGCAACCACCACGAGTGCGCGTACGCGCGACGTGCTGATCCACGCGCTCGCGAGCGAGATGAAGCTGGAGGCGGTCACCACCGAGTACCGCGGCCACGCACGCGACCTCGGCCGGCAGGCGGCGCAGAGCGACGACGTCGACCTGGTGGTGGCCCTCGGCGGCGACGGCACGGTGAACGAGGTCGTCAACGGTCTGCTGCACGCGGGCCCCGACCCGGACCACCTGCCCGGCCTCGCGGTCGTCCCCGGTGGTTCCACCAACGTCTTCGCCCGCGCCCTCGGCCTGCCCAACCACGCGGTGGAGGCCACCGGGGCCCTGCTGGACGCCCTGCGCGAGGGCAGCGAGCGGACCGTCGGCCTCGGCCTGGCGTCGGGCACGCCGGGCACGGAGGACGAGGCGGTCCCGGCCCGCTGGTTCACCTTCAACGCCGGCCTGGGCTTCGACGCCGGTGTGGTGGGCCGGGTCGAGCAGCACCGCGAGCGCGGCAAGAAGTCGACGCACGCCCTCTACGTCCGTCAGGTGGTGCGCCAGCTCATCGGCGAGCCGCACCGCCGCAGCGGGACGATCACGCTGGAGCGGCCGGGCGAGGACCCGGTCACCGATCTGGTGCTGTCCATAGTCTCGAACACCTGTCCCTGGACGTTCCTCGGCAACCGTCCGATCTACGCCTCCCCCCAGGCCTCGTTCGACACCGCGCTCGACGTCTTCGGCCTCAAGCGGCTGTCGACCGCCGCAGTCGCCCGGTATGGCACCCAGTTGCTCACTTCGTCCCCCGAGCGCGGGCCGCGCGGCCGGCACGCGGTCACCCTGCACGATCTGACCGAGTTCACCTTGCATTCGAAGGTGCCTCTGCCCCTTCAGATGGACGGTGACCACCTGGGGTTGCGCACCAGCGTGACGTTCACAGGCGTACGCCGTGCACTGCGTGTGATTGTGTGAGCAGAAGGGGCGAAAGTCCTTTCACTCGAACGTTTAGACCAGCATCCACCCCATGGAAGTACGGCTGTGACCTAGTCGACACCGAAGAATCAAAAAAAACTTTCCGGAAGGGGTTGTATCCGCCGCCGAGGTTTGCGAGTCTCTTCTTGGCGATCGGGACAGCCCGCAAGACCGGCATCCACAGATCACCGGAACCCCTCTTCAAACCACAGGACCACGCCAGGGAACCTGGCGGTAGGCCCTTCCCTTGTTGAGGGATTCGTGAAAGCGTTCACATTCACAAGCATCCCAGCATGTAATACCAAGGAGAGG
Source organism: Streptomyces coelicoflavus (assembly GCF_045041415.1). NCBI lineage: Bacteria > Bacillati > Actinomycetota > Actinomycetes > Kitasatosporales > Streptomycetaceae > Streptomyces > Streptomyces coelicoflavus. The sequence goes on from NZ_CP108218.1 coordinate 2,775,303, forward strand.
TAGCAGCCATGGACTGGCGTCACCGCGCCGTTTGCCGCGAGGAAGACCCCGAGCTCTTCTTCCCCATCGGCAACACCGGTCCCGCGCTGCTGCAGATCGAGGAAGCCAAGGCCGTCTGCCGTCGCTGCCCCGTCATGGAGCAGTGCCTGCAGTGGGCGCTCGAGTCCGGCCAGGACTCCGGCGTCTGGGGTGGTCTCAGCGAGGACGAGCGCCGCGCAATGAAGCGCCGTGCCGCCCGCAACCGGGCTCGTCAGGCCTCCGCCTGACAACCCACCCCTACTGACAGCCTCAGCTTGGCGGCGCGTACAGCGAGTACGCATCCCCCGCTCCCGAGCCGCAGCGCGCAGTACCCCCGATGCGCATCGGACGACACAGCGCACGAGCACTGGCCTCGGACCTTCACCGGTCCGGGGCTTTTTGCTGTGCGCACGACCCCCGTCGGCCGCTCGTGCTACTTCTCGACGGGCACCGGAATGTCGAGGATCACCCGGGTGCCGCGCTCCGCGGCCGGGACCATGTCGAAGCTGCCGCCCAACTCGCCCTCCACCAGGGTGCGGACGATCTGAAGGCCGAGATTGCCGGAGCGGTGCGGGTCGAAGTCCTCGGGCAGCCCGACGCCGTCGTCCTGGACGGTGACGAGCAGCCGGGCCTCCTTGGTCGTACCGCCGCGGACGGCCGAGACCTCGACCGTGCCGGTGTCGCTGTCCCGGAAGCCGTGCTCCAGGGCGTTCTGGAGCACCTCGGTCAGCACCATGGACAGCGGGGTGGCGACCTCGGCGTCGAGGATGCCGAAGCGGCCGGTGCGCCGGCCGGTGACCCTGCCCGGGGAGATCTCGGCCACCATCGCCAGCACCCGGTCGGCGATCTCGTCGAACTCCACGCGCTCGTCCAGGTTCTGGGAGAGCGTCTCGTGCACGATCGCGATCGAGCCCACCCGGCGCACGGCCTCCTCCAGTGCCTCGCGGCCCCGGTCGGACTCGATGCGCCGGGCCTGCAGGCGCAGCAGAGCGGCCACTGTCTGGAGGTTGTTCTTCACCCGGTGGTGGATTTCCCGGATGGTGGCGTCCTTGGTGATCAACTCGCGTTCGCGGCGGCGCAGTTCCGTCACGTCGCGCAGGAGTACCAGCGAACCGATGCGGGTGCCCTTGGGCTTGAGCGGGATGGCGCGGAACTGGATCACTCCGTCGTGCGCCTCGATCTCGAACTCGCGCGGCGCCCAGCCGCTGGCCACCTTGGCGAGCGCCTCGTCCACCGGCCCGCGGGACGGGGCGAGTTCGGCGGTGGTCCGGCCCAGGTGGTGGCCGACCAGGTCGGCCGCGAGCCCCATCCGGTGGTACGCCGACAGCGCGTTCGGGGAGGCGTACTGGACGATGCCGTCCCCGTCGACCCGGATGAGGCCGTCGCCGACGCGGGGCGAGGCGTCCATGTCGACCTGCTGGTTCTCGAACGGGAAGGCGCCGGCCGCGATCATCTGGGCGAGGTCGGAGGCGCTCTGCAGGTAGGTGAGTTCCAGGCGGCTCGGCGTGCGCACGGTAAGCAGGTTGGTGTTGCGGGCGATGACCCCGAGGACCCGTCCCTGGCGGCGTACGGGAATGGACTCGACGCGGACCGGGACCTCCTCGCGCCACTCGGGGTCGCCCTCGCGCACGATGCGGCCCTCGTCCAGGGCGGCGTCCAGCATGGGGCGCCGACCGCGCGGGACCAGGTGGCCGACCATGTCGTCCTGGTACGAGGTGGGGCCGGTGTTGGGCCGCATCTGGGCGACGGAGACGTAGCGCGTGCCGTCGCGGGTGGGGACCCACAGGACCAGGTCGGCGAAGGAGAGGTCGGACAGCAGCTGCCACTCCGAGACCAGCAGATGGAGCCACTCGAGGTCGGAGTCGTCGAGCGCGGTGTGCTGGCGTACCAGTTCGTTCATGGAGGGCACGTGGCTGAGCGTACCTGGCGGTACGGACAGCGATCGAAACCAGCCGTCGGCCACTGCTCCCCCGCCGCCGGCGTGGCCCGGACGGGCCCCGGAAACACCCGCGGGCCGCGGCGCCTGAGAGGGACCCTCAGCCCTCCCGGCACCGCAGCCCGGAGCAACATCGGCCGTGGGGTGTGCGGTCCCGGTCGGCCGAAGGATGAGGAGCCGGGGCAGTCAGGGCAGAGAGACCCGGTTCCTCGGTCCGTCCTCCTGTGCGGGGAGGACGGAAGCCTGGCGATCACCTTGCGTGAGCGACACGGTCAGTGCCTCAGCGACCATTGTGGACTAGACCACTAACCGTGTCCATGCGGTGGACGTTGTTTGTTGTTGGTGACTTGTGCCGACTGCGCCCCCGTCCGGCAGCCGTCAGAAGCCTAACCCCGTTGGCTCAGCCTCGGGGCCGGACCGCCGGGACAATTTCCGCGAGCGCCTCCGGTTCCGCGGCCGTGCGAACGCCGGGGCCGCCGTGCGGCCGGCCGTTTCGGCACGCCCGCGAGGCCCTGCTCTGTTAGATTGGTCTAAACCACATAGCCAGTCCCGGGCCCCGGGTGAGTCCTCTCTTCGAAACGGCAGGCCAGCGTGGAAGTTGTCATCGTTCCCGATGCCAAGGCGGGCGGCGAACTCGTAGCCGAAGCCATGGCACAGCTGCTCCGGCGCAAGCCCGACGCCCTGCTCGGGGTGGCCACCGGCTCGACGCCGCTTCCCGTGTACGAGGCGCTGGCGGCCAAGGTGCGCTCGGGTGCCGTGGAGACCGCGCGGGCACGGATCGCCCAGCTCGACGAGTACGTGGGGCTGCCCGCTGAGCACCCGGAGTCGTACCGCTCGGTGCTGCGGCGCGAGGTGCTCGAACCGCTGGGCATCGGCATGGACGCCTTCATGGGCCCGGACGGCACGGCCACGGACGTGCAAAGCGCGTGCGAGGCCTACGACCGGGCGCTGGGCGGGGCCGGTGGCGTCGACCTCCAGCTGCTGGGCATCGGCACCGACGGCCACATCGGCTTCAACGAGCCGTGTTCCTCGCTCGCCTCGCGGACACGGATCAAGACCCTGACCGAGCAGACCCGCGTCGACAACGCGCGCTTCTTCGACGGCGACATCGAGCAGGTGCCGCACCACGTGATCACGCAGGGCATCGGCACGATCCTGGAGGCGCGGCACGTGGTGCTGCTCGCCACCGGCGAGGGCAAGGCCGACGCGGTCGCCGCCAGCGTCGAGGGTCCGGTCGCGGCGGTGTGCCCGGCCTCCGCGCTGCAACTGCACCCGCACGCCACGGTCGTCGTCGACGAGGCCGCCGCGTCCAAGCTGAAGCTCGCCGACTACTTCCGGCACACCTACGCCCACAAGCCGGACTGGCAGGGCATCTGACCCACCCGGTCCGGGTCCGCCGGGCCGGACACCCACGTGCGAGAGGCGCCGGATCCCGTCCCAGGGACCCGGCGCCTTCGTCGTGCCCGCGCCCGCCCGTCCCCGCGCCCGGCGGGCACGCGTCCGTGCGGGATCCGGCCCCCTGCGGCCACACACGCCGAAGGCGCCGGTCCCGTCACGGGACCGGCGCCTTCGGTACGGCGGCCGGGTGCCGGTCAGACGCCGGCGATGGCCTCCGCGGCCGCTCGGCCGCAGACGCGGGCGGCGCCGTGGGTGGCCAGGTGGAGGGCGCCGCGGGCCTCCGCGCGCGGGACTCCCATCTCGACGACGACCGTGTCCGGGCGGGCCGCCAGCAGGACGTCCAGGGCGGAGGCCATCCACGGGTGGCGGTGCTCGTCGCGGACGACGGCGACGATACGGCGGGAGCCCGCCGCGGCGAGCGCCTCGCTTCCGGCGTCGGCGCCGTTGAAGGTGCCGGTCTCGGTGCCCGGCAGCAGGCGGCGGAGCTCGGCGGCGACACCCCAGGGCGTCTCGTCGCCGACCGCGATGTTCGCCACGGGGGTGAACGCGGCGACGTAGGGCGGCTCGGTGAGCGGGGTGAACTCCTCGGCGACGGTGACGCGCACGGCACGGCGCGCGGCGCGCAGGCCCACGTCGCCGTCGGCGGTGTCCTCGGACCGGCCGCCGTCCGGACGGTTCGCCGCGGTCCAGCGGGCCAGGGCCCTGACCCGTTCCGCCGCGTCGGCCAGGCGCTCCTCGGGCAGTTCGCCCGCGCGGACGGCCGCGACCAGCGCGTCGCTCAGCCGCCGTACGGTGCCCTCGTCGGACAGGCCGCCGCCCACGCAGATCGCGTCGGAACCGGCCGCGATGGCCATGGCGGTGCCGCGTTCGATGCCGTAGGTGCCGGCGATGGCCCGCATCTCGATGCCGTCGGTGACGATGAGCCCGTCGTAGCCCATCTCGCCCCGGAGCAGGTCGGTCAGGATGCGCCGGGACAACGTTGCCGGAAGGTCCGGGTCCAGGGCCGGGACCAGGATGTGGGCGCTCATCACGGCGCGGGTGCCGGCCGCGACGGCGGCGCGGAAGGGGACCAGGTCGCGCTCGGCGAGCACGTCGGCGTCCACGTCGATGCGCGGCATGGCGTGGTGGGAGTCGATGCCCGTGTCGCCGTGGCCCGGGAAGTGCTTGGTGCAGGTGGCCACGCCCGCGGACTGCATGCCGGTGACGTAGGCCGCGGTGTGCCGGGCGACCAGGTCGGTGTCGGCGCCGAACGCGCGTACGCCGATGACCGGGTTGTCCGGGTTGGAGTTCACGTCGGCGGACGGGGCCCAGTTGAAGTCGACGCCCGCGGCGGCGAGCCGGCGGCCCAGTTCCGCGGCCACGGCGCGGGTGAGCCCGACGTCGTCCACGGCGCCGAGGGCGTGGTTGCCGGGGAAGGAGGAGCCGGTGCGCACCTCCAGGCGGGTGACGTCACCGCCTTCCTCGTCGATCGCGACCAGCACGTCCTCGCGCTCGGCGCGCAGCTGTGCGGTCAGGGCGGCCACCTGCTCGGGCGAGGTGACGTTCCGCCCGAACAGGGCGACGGAGGCCAGCCCTTCGCCGAGCCGGCGCAGCAGCCAGTCGGGGGCGGTGGTGCCGGCGAAGCCGGGCTGGAGGACGGTGAGCGCGTCGCGGGTGAGGGTGTCGGTGGCCCTGGCGAGGGTGGTCATCGAGGCGTTATCCCTTCACGGCGCCGTCGGTGAGCCCGCTGACGGCCTTGCGCTGGAGGTAGACGAAGAGGATCAGGATCGGGATGGCGAACAGGGACGAGGCGGCCATGGTCGCGCCCCAGTCGTCGCCGAACTGGGTCTGGAAGCTGGACAGCCACAGCGGCAGCGTCTGCGCCTCGGCGTCCTTGTTGAGCACCAGAACCAGGGCGAACTCGTTGTACGCGGTGATGAAGCCGAACAGTGACGTGGACATCAGGCCCGGCGCGAGCAGCGGCAGGATGATGAGACGGAACGCCTGGGGGCGGGTGCAGCCGTCGACCATCGCCGATTCCTCCAGCTCCTTCGGCACCGCGGCGACGAAGCCGCGCAGCGTCAGAATGGTGAAGGGCAGGATCATCATCATGTAGAAGAGCGTCAGTGGCACGAGGCTGTTCAGCATCGACGTGTCGCGCACGATCATGTAGACCGCGATGACCATGACTTCCCAGGGCGCCATCTGGGCCAGCATGAAGCCGACGATGAAGCCTCGCCGCCCCTTGAACCGCATCCGCGCCAGGGCGAAGGAGCCGGCCAGCGCGATGATCAGCGAGAAGACGACGGCGAGGACGGTGACCGTCAGCGAGTTGGTGACGTACGACCAGAAGTGGTCCACGTCGACCGCGGTCTTGAAATTCTCGAAGGTGATGTCGGTCGGGAACCAGACCGGGTTCTCCGAGAGGATGTCGTTCCTCGGCTTGAGGGCCGTGGAGAACATCCAGTACACGGGGAACACGAGGCCGATGAACAGGACGACGGCCGTGACGTTGGGCCACAGACGGCCGAAGAGCGAGCGCTTCACAGCTCGTCCTCCTCTTGCTTGAGCACGATCCTGAGGTAGTACGCGGTCAGGCCGAGCAGGATCAGGATGGTCAGTGCCGCGATCGCCGCGCCCATTCCGTAGTGCTGGTTGCCGACACCCTCGACGTAGGCGTAGACGGGCAGGATCTCGGTCAGCCGGTCCGGGCCGCCCGCGTTGATGAGGTAGACCTGCACGAAGGCCTTGAAGACCCAGATGACCTCGAGGAACGTCGTGGCGTAGAGGAACGGCCGCAGGAACGGCATGGTGACCGTGGTGAAGCTGCGCCAGGCGCCCGCACCGTCGAGGGACGCGGCCTCGTACAGCTCCTTCGGGATGGTGGTGGTCGCCGCGTAGAGGTTGATCGCGACGAACGGGATGGACATCCACACGATCAGCAGTGTGACGACGAAGAAGGTCGACATCTGGCTGCTGGTCCAGCTGAAGTCGGCCATGGAGTGCCAGCCGAGCTTGTCCAGGACCCAGTTGACGACGCCGAAGCGCTCGGCGAACAGCCACTTGTACACGGTGGTGGCGGCCACGATCGGCATGGCCCAGGCCAGGATCAGCCCCAGCAGCAGGAGGAAGCGCATCCGCTTTCCGAGGCGGGCGAGCAGCAGGCCGATCAGCGTGCCCAGAACCATGATCAGGACGACGTTGACCGCCGTGAACAGGATCGAGCGGAGAGTGACCCGCCAGAAGTCCTCGCTGGTAAGGGTCTCCTTGTAGTTGTCGACCCCGTTCCACTCGGTCACATGCTGGATCAGCTGCGACATGTTGAGGTTCTGGAAGGACAACAGGAGGTCCTTCACCAGCGGCCAGCCGAGCAGCAGCACGGTGGCCGCGACGGCGGGCAGCAACAGCAGATACGGGCCCAGCGCGCCGGCGCGCGACGCGGCTCCTGCTCCGGGCCCGCCGGTTCCCCCACCGTCCGCCTTGCGGACGTCCGACGGGCCTGAGGGCGGCCGTTCGGTCTGCACGGTCATGCTCGCGGTCTCTCTCTTCTCGACCTGTTCGCCTCGACGCCGGGGCGGGAGCCGTCGTGTGTCAGCCCCCGCCCCGGCTCACCCGGTGCTACTGCTGCTGCGCCAGGCGCTTGTTGAACTCGCCCTCGACCTGCTTGGCGGCCTCGGCCGGGGACTTCCCCTTCATGACGGCCGTCAGGTACGTCTTGATCGGGTTCGGGTCGTTCTCGACCGCGGCCCACTCCGGGATCAGCGGCGTGGTGTCACCGGTCCCGGCGGCCGGCGCGGCGGCCTCGGCGGCGGCGTTGCCCTTCAGGTTGCTCTGCAGCGCGTCCTTGTTCGGGATGACGCCGTTGGCCTTGGCCAGCGCACCCTCGTACTTGTCGGAGAGCGCGAGCTTCAGGAACTCCTTGGCGAGCTCCTGCTTCTTGCTGCCCGCGGCGACGGCCAGGTTGGAGCCGCCGAGGAAGACGCCCTCGGGCTTGTCGGCCGTGGGACCCGGGATGGTGAAGTAGCCGAGGTCCTTCTCGATCGCCGGGTTGGTGGCGATCGCCGTGGCGCCTTCCCAGCCCATGCCGATGAAGGAGCCGGTCTTGCCCTTGGCGAAGATCTCACCCTGCTGCGGGGTGGCCTCGTCCTTGTCCTTGGGGGCCTTGGACAGGGCCTGGAACCTCTTGTAGGTCTCCGTGGCGGCGGCGACCTTCGGGTCGTCCAGGTTGGAGACGTACTTGTCGCCGTCCTTCTTGACCAGCTCGCCGCCCTCGCCGATGACCAGGCCCACGAAGTGGTACCAGTTCTGGCCGGGCAGGTAGATCGGCTCGGCGTCGGTCTTCTCGCCGATCGTCTTGAGGTCGTTGTAGAACTCGTCGCGGGTCTTGGGCGTCTCCTTGATGCCCGCGTCCGCCCAGATCTTCTTGTTGTAGACGACGACGCGGTTGACCACGAACCACGGGGCCGCGTACTGCTTGCCGTCGAAGACGGCGGACTTGTTGAGGGACTCGGACCAGTCGGTGCCGATCTCGCTCTTGAGGTCGCTCAGGTCCGCGAGGCCGCCGGTCTTGGCGTAGGCCGGGGTCTGGGTGTTGCCGATCTCGAAGACGTCGGGCGGGTTGTCCTCGGAGAGGGCGGTGGTCAGCTTCTGCTGGATGCCGTTCCACTTCTGGATCTCGAACTTGACCTTGGCCTTGGTCTTCGCCTCGAACTCCTTGGCGAGGTCCGCCTGCCAGTCGTCCGGCGAGGAGCCGTCCATCACCCAGACGGTGAGCGTCTCGCCGGCGTAGCCGTCGGCACCGGCCTTCTTGCCGTCGTCGTCGCTGTCGCCCCCGCACGCGGCGATCGAAACCATCATGCCCGCGATACCGATCGCGGCTATAAGCTTGCGCTTCACGCCAACCCTCCTCAGGGATGCCACACAACCCCCCTGCCTCCCCGCGGTTGCTCGTCGACGCGGACCGCCCATGGGGCCGGGACCTGGACCAATGGTGTAGACCAGTAGGGGGAGCTTGGCCCAGACCAATAGGACTGTCAAGGGTGTTCAAACCCAGGCGTTGCCTCCGTGATGGGACCGAGATATGCAGGGACCTTTCATTGCGCAAGCGACAGTTCGGGCGGACCGGGACCGGGTGTACCACCCCCCACCGAATGACCTGCCGGCCGGGCTCCGAACGCGCGTACCAGCGACGCCTGACCCCCCTGTGGACTAGACCAAGGGTGTTCCCCCGGGTATACAGAGGGGATCACGGAGCGTGCGGGGGCCATCCCGGCGCGAAGCCGTGCCACGATGTGAGCCGTGGCCGACAGGGAAGCGGTCGCTTCGGCACCCGGAGCCGGGAAGGCAGAGCATGAGCACCGACGTCAGCAGTGCGGAGAACGAGGGTGGGGCGACCGTCCGTACCGCGCGCGTGCCCAAGTACTACCGTCTGAAGAAGCATCTGCTCGACATGACCCGGACCCAGACGCCGGGCACACCGGTCCCGCCCGAGCGCACCCTGGCCGCCGAGTTCGACACCTCGCGCACGACGGTGCGCCAGGCCCTCCAGGAGCTGGTCGTCGAGGGCCGCCTGGAGCGCATCCAGGGCAAGGGCACCTTCGTCGCCAAGCCCAAGGTGTCGCAGGCGCTGCAACTCACCTCGTACACCGAGGACATGCGGGCCCAGGGTCTCGAACCGACCTCTCAGCTCCTGGACATCGGCTACATCACCGCCGACGACCGGCTCGCCGGACTGCTGGACATCACGGCCGGCGGCCGGGTGCTGCGCATCGAGCGGCTGCGCATGGCCAACGGCGAACCGATGGCCATCGAGACCACCCACCTCAGCGCGAAGCGCTTCCCGGCGCTGCGCCGCTCCCTGGTGAAGTACACGTCCCTCTACACCGCGCTCGCCGAGGTGTACGACGTCCATCTCGCGGAGGCCGAGGAGACCATCGAGACCTCCCTGGCGACCCCGCGCGAGGCCGGTCTGCTCGGCACCGACGTGGGCCTGCCCATGCTGATGCTCTCCCGGCACTCGCAGGACCGCACCGGTCAGCCGGTGGAGTGGGTGCGCTCGGTCTACCGGGGCGACCGCTACAAGTTCGTGGCCCGCCTCAAGCGGCCCCAGGACTAGACCTGCCGCCCGGCACATAACCGGCATACCTCCACGCGCGCGGGCGCGAAGTTGCGGTTGAGGACCGATATACGGACGAGGTCTTCCGCTGTCTTGACACCGTCACCTACATTTCGTGCGCACTGCACGAGGTGATCAGCGAGGGGACGGAGCCGCGCATGTCAGAAGACACAGAAGTGAGCAGAGAGCCGGTGGTGACGCCGGTGCGCGTCGTCATCGGGTTCTGTCTCGTCGCACCGTTCGTGGCCATGCTCTGGGTCGGTTCGTACGCGAAGACGGACCCGGACTTCATCGGCATCCCGTTCTTCTACTGGTACCAGATGGCCTGGGTACTGATCTCCACCCTGCTGACGGTGACCGCGTACAAGCTGTGGCAGCGCGACCAGCGCGACCAGCGCGGGCGCCGGGAAGGCGGGGCCAAGTGAACGACGGCGTGAACGGCGTCGCACTCGCCGTCTTCATCTTCTTCTTCGTGCTCGTCACCGCCATGGGCTTCCTGGCCGCGCGCTGGCGCAAGGCCGAGAACGAGCACAGCCTCGACGAGTGGGGCCTCGGCGGCCGCTCGTTCGGCACCTGGGTCACCTGGTTCCTGCTGGGCGGCGACCTGTACACCGCGTACACCTTCGTGGCCGTCCCGGCGGCGATCTACGCGGCGGGCGCGGCCGGCTTCTTCGCGGTGCCGTACACGATCCTGGTCTACCCGCTGATCTTCACCTTCCTGCCCCGCCTGTGGTCGGTCTCGCACAAACACGGGTACGTGACGACCTCAGACTTCGTGCGCGGACGGTTCGGCTCCAAGGGCCTGTCGCTGGCGGTCGCCGTCACGGGCATCCTGGCGACCATGCCGTACATCGCGCTCCAGCTGGTCGGCATCCAGGCCGTGCTCGACGTGATGGGCGTCGGTGGCGGCCAGGACACCAACTGGTTCGTCAAGGACCTGCCGCTGCTGATCGCCTTCGGTGTGCTGGCGGCGTACACGTACTCGTCGGGGTTGCGCGCGCCCGCGCTGATCGCGTTCGTGAAGGACACGCTGATCTACATCGTCATCGCGGTGGCGATCATCTACATCCCGATCAAGCTGGGCGGCTTCGACGACATCTTCGCGTCGGCGAGCGACAAGTTCACCGAGTCGGGCAAGGGTGGAGTGGTGCCCGACTCCGGGGGCCAGTGGACGTACGCGACGCTCGCGCTCGGTTCGGCCCTGGCGCTGTTCATGTACCCGCACTCGATCACCGCGACGCTGTCCTCGCGCAGCCGTAACGTGATCCGGCGCAACACCACGATCCTGCCGCTGTACTCGCTGATGCTGGGCCTGCTCGCGCTGCTCGGCTTCATGGCGATCGCGGCCGGGGTCAAGGTGGAGAACGGCCAGCTGGCGATCCCGCAGCTGTTCGAGAACATGTTCCCGGACTGGTTCGCGGGCGTGGCCTTCGCGGCGATCGGCATCGGCGCGCTGGTCCCGGCTGCGATCATGTCGATCGCGGCCGCGAACCTCTTCACCCGCAACATCTACAAGGACTTCATCAAGCCGGACGCCACGCCGCAGCAGGAGACCAAGGTCTCCAAGCTGGTGTCGCTGCTGGTGAAGGTGGGCGCGCTGATCTTCGTCCTGGGCATGGACAAGACCGTCGCGATCAACTTCCAGCTGCTGGGCGGCATCTGGATCCTGCAGACCTTCCCGGCCCTGGTCGGCGGCCTGTTCACCCGCTGGTTCCACCGCTGGGCGCTGCTCGGCGGCTGGGCGGTCGGCATGGTCTACGGCACGGTCGCCGCCTACGGTGTCGCCTCGCCGACGCAGAAGCACTTCGGCGGCTCCTCCGACGAGATCCCCGGCATCGGCGAGATCGGCTACATCGGCCTCACCGCCTTCGTGTTGAACGTCCTGGTCACCGTGGTCCTGACCTTCGTCCTGAGGGCGGTCAAGGCGCCCGACGGCGTCGACGAGACCCAGCCGAGCGACTACACGGCGGACGCCGGCGACCCGGGCGTCGAGGTGGAACTGCCGCCGGCCACGGCGGGCAGCTCGCACTGATCCCCGGTTCGAGGCGGGCCGTCGGAGAAATCCGGCGGCCCGTTGTCGTACCCGTCGGGCACACTCGGCGTCATGGACTTCGTGATCCGGCGGGCGACGGCCGAGGAGTACGACACCCTCGGCGAGATCACCGCGCAGGCCTACCTGCGCGACGGCCTCCTCGACTTCGGGGAGAGCGATTCGTACCTGGACGAGCTGCGCGACGTGGCCAAGCGGGCGGCGGCCGCCGAGGTGCTGGTCGCCGTGGCCGACGGCCGGGTGCTCGGCGGCGTGACCTTCGTGCCGTCCGGCGGCCCCATGGCGGACATAGCGCGCCCCGGCGAGGCCGAGATACGCATGCTCGCCGTCGCCCGGGAGGCACGCGGCCGCGGGGCCGGCGAGGCCCTCGTGCGGGCCTGCGTCGACCGCGCCCGGGCCGTGCCGGGGTGCACCGGCGTCGTGCTGTCGACCCAGGCCGCCATGCGCACCGCGCACCGCCTCTACGAGCGTCTGGGCTTCGTCCGCACGCCCGACCGCGACTGGAACCCCCTGCCGGAGCTGGACGACATCATGCTGCTCGCCTACGCACTGACGCTCTGACACGGTCGCGGCACCCCGTCACAACACCCCACCGGGACACAACATCTGGGGGCGCTCGCACCGCCGGGCACAAGATGTATGCTCGTGCTCGCTGTCGCCGCAGGGGAATCCGGTGCGAATCCGGAACTGTCCCGCAACGGTGTACTTGCGTGCATCCGTACGTCTTCGCCCGTACGCGCACGCCTGTCCAGTCCGAGGACCTGCCGACGGTGCGCCCGGCCGCCCTGGCCCGGGTGCCATGACGTCCGGGCCTCGTGGAGTGGGCCGGTGGACGCGACGCCGCGTGCGCTCGTGAGCTGCCCCCGCCCTCCCTCCACCAGGCCCCGTGCCGAGCGAGGGAGTGCTCCACGTGACCATCGCGCCAGCCGATCCGGCTTCAGCGGCCCCGGTGACGGCGACCGGGGAACCCGACGGACCCGGTGCCGCACTGCTGCGGACCCTGACCGGGCTGACCGCCGACCTCCCCGGCGCCGACCCCGGCCGGGTGGCCGCCGCCGCACTGCGCGGCCGGTCCGCCCACGCGGACGAGGCCGAGTTGCGGGAGCTGGCCACCGAGGCGGCCGCCGGTCTGATCTCCGAGGACCCGGTCTACTCCCGGCTGGCCGCCCGGCTGCTGACCATCGGCATCCGCGCCGAGGCCGCCTCCCAGGGTGTCGTCGCCTTCACCGACTCCGTGGCCACGGGCCACCGCGAGGGCCTGATCGCCGACCGCACCGCCGCCTTCGTCCGGCTGCACGCGGCCCGCCTGGACGCGCTGGTCGACCGGGACGCCGACGACCGCTTCGGCTACTTCGGCCTGCGTACGCTCTACAGCCGCTACCTGCTCCGCCACCCGATCACCCGCAAGACCGTCGAGACGCCCCAGCACTTCCTGCTGCGGGTCGCCGCCGGACTCGCCGAGGACGACACCACCCGGTCCGTGGACGAGGTCGCCGCCCTCTACGGCCTGATGAGCCGCCTGGACTACCTCCCGTCCTCCCCCACCCTCTTCAACTCCGGCACCCGGCACGCCCAGATGTCGTCCTGCTACCTCCTGGACTCCCCCAGGGACGAGCTGGACTCCCTCTACGACCGCCTGCACCAGGTGGCCCGCCTGTCCAAGCACGCCGGCGGCATCGGCATCGCCTACTCCCGCGTCCGCGCCCGGGGTTCGCTGATCCGCGGCACCAACGGGCACTCCAACGGCATCGTCCCGTTCCTGAAGACGCTGGACGCCTCGGTGGCCGCCGTGAACCAGGGCGGCCGGCGCAAGGGCGCGGCGGCGGTCTACCTGGAGACCTGGCACGCGGACGTCGAGGAGTTCCTGGAGCTGCGGGACAACACCGGCGAGGACGCCCGCCGTACGCACAACCTGAACCTCGCGCACTGGGTCCCGGACGAGTTCATGCGCCGGGTGGACGCCGACGGGACCTGGTCGCTGTTCTCCCCCGCCGACGTGCCGGAGCTGACCGACCTGTGGGGCGAGGAGTTCGACGCGGCCTACCGCAGGGCGGAGGAGGCGGGGCTCGCCCGCAGGACGCTGCCCGCCCGGGAGCTGTACGGCCGCATGATGCGCACCCTCGCGCAGACCGGCAACGGCTGGATGACGTTCAAGGACACCGCCAACCGCACGGCGAACCAGACCGCGACCCCCGGTCACGTCGTCCACTCCTCCAACCTGTGCACGGAGATCCTGGAGGTCACCGACGACGGGGAGACGGCGGTCTGCAACCTGGGCTCGGTCAACCTCGGCGCCTTCGTCGACCCCGCGAAGGGCGACATGGACTGGGAGCGCCTGGACGCCACCGTCCGCACCGCCGTGACCTTCCTCGACCGGGTCGTCGACATCAACTTCTACCCGACCGAGCAGGCGGGCCGCTCCAACGCCCGCTGGCGCCCGGTCGGTCTCGGCGCGATGGGCCTCCAGGACGTCTTCTTCCAGCTGCGCCTGCCCTTCGACTCCCCCGCGGCGAAGGCGCTGTCCACCCGCATCGCCGAGCGGATCATGCTCGCCGCGTACGAGACCTCCGCCGACCTCGCCGAGCGGTGCGGCCCGCTGCCGGCCTGGGAGAAGACCCGTACGGCCCAGGGCGTGCTGCACCCGGACCACTACGGCGTCGAGCCCGCCTGGCCGGAGCGCTGGACCGCGCTGCGCGCGCGCATGGCGGCGACCGGGCTGCGCAACTCGCTGCTCCTGGCCATCGCGCCGACCGCGACCATCGCCTCCATCGCCGGTGTCTACGAGTGCATCGAGCCGCAGGTGTCCAACCTGTTCAAGCGCGAGACGCTGTCGGGCGAGTTCCTCCAGGTCAACTCGTACCTGGTGGACGACCTCAAGCGGCTCGGCGTGTGGGACGCCCGCACCCGTGAGGCACTGCGCGAGGCCAACGGCTCCGTGCAGGGCTTCTCCTGGATCCCCGAGGACGTGCGCGCGCTGTACCGCACCGCCTGGGAGATCCCGCAGCGCGGCCTGATCGACATGGCCGCCGCCCGCACCCCGTACCTCGACCAGGCCCAGTCGCTGAACCTGTTCCTGGAGACGCCGACCATCGGGAAGCTCTCCTCGATGTACGCGTACGCCTGGAAGCAGGGCCTGAAGACCACCTACTACCTGCGCTCGCGCCCGGCGACCCGGATCGCCCGCGCCGCGGGCCGCGCCACCACCGTCCCCGTGCAGGCCGCCCCGGACCCCGAAGCGGTCGCCTGCTCCCTGGAAAACCCCGAGTCCTGCGAGGCCTGCCAGTAATGACCACCGAGACCCCCGCGAACCCCGCGACCACCGCCACGAAGAACCTGCTCGACCCGGGCTTCGAGCTGACCCTGCGCCCCATGCGCTACCCGGACTTCTACGAGCGCTACCGGGACGCCATCAAGAACACCTGGCACGTCGAGGAGGTCGACCTCCACTCGGACGTCGCCGACCTCGCGAAGCTCAGCCCGATGGAGCAGCACCTGATCGGCCGGCTCGTGGCCTTCTTCGCCACCGGCGACTCGATCGTCGCGAACAACCTGGTGCTGACGCTCTACAAGCACATCAACTCCCCCGAGGCGCGGCTGTACCTGTCCCGCCAGCTCTTCGAGGAGGCCGTCCACGTCCAGTTCTATCTGACGCTGCTGGACACCTACCTGCCCGACCCGGAGGACCGCGCCGCCGCCTTCGCGGCCGTGGAGAACATCCCGTCCATCCGGGAGAAGGCCGAGTTCTGCTTCCGGTGGATGGACTCGGTCGAGTCGATCGACCGCCTGGAGACCAAGGCCGACCGCCGCCGCTTCCTGCTCAACCTGATCTGCTTCGCGGCGTGCATCGAGGGCCTGTTCTTCTACGGCGCCTTCGCCTACGTCTACTGGTTCCGCAGCCGGGGCCTGCTGCACGGTCTGGCCACCGGCACCAACTGGGTGTTCCGGGACGAGACCATGCACATGTCCTTCGCGTTCGACGTCGTCGACACCGTCCGCAAGGAGGAGCCGGAGCTGTTCGACGACGAGCTGCGGCAGCAGGTCACCGACATGCTGCGGGAGGCCGTCGAGGCCGAGCTGCAGTTCGCGCGCGACCTGTGCGGTGACGGCCTCCCGGGCATGAACACCGACTCGATGCGGCAGTACCTGGAGTGCGTGGCCGACCAGCGTCTGACCCGGCTCGGCTTCGCCCCGGTGTACGGCTCCGAGAACCCCTTCTCCTTCATGGAGCTTCAGGGCGTTCAGGAGTTGACCAACTTCTTCGAGCGGCGCCCCTCGGCGTACCAGGTGGCGGTGGAAGGCACCGTCGACCTGGACGAGGACTTCTGAGTCTCCTTCTCGTGGCGGACCCGGCTCTCCCCGTCCTCCTGGGCCTCCCTGATCTGACGGTCGATGCGCCTGTCGCGCACGATGCCGATCACCGAGGGCAGGACCATGAGGACGAGGAGTCCGAGGGTCGCGAGCATTCCGACAAGGCCTTCTATCTGGTTTCCGGTCATGACACCACTGTCGCGCCGGATGCTCCTTACCGTCAGTGGCAGGACTGCCGTAAGACCTCGATTTCCTGCCACCGGCGAGGCACACTGGCGGCATGCTGCGCAACGTGGCCGCCGTTCTGCTGGACGGCGCGCATCCCTTCGAACTCGGCGTGATCTGCGAGGTCTTCGGCATCGACCGGAGCGACGAGGGCCTGCCGGGGTACGACTTCGCGGTGGTCTCCGCGGAGGGCCCCGAGCTGACCACCCACGTCGGCGGACTGACCGTCTCGACGCCGTACGGTCTCGAGCGGCTGGAGGAGGCCGACCTGATCGCGGTGCCGGCGGGCAGCGACTTCGTCCGCCGGGAGTACCCGCCCGACCTGCTGGACGCCCTGCGCAGGGCGACGGACCGGGGCACCCGCGTACTGAGCGTGTGCTCCGGCGCCTTCGTGCTGGGCGCGGCCGGCCTGCTGGACGGGCGGCGGTGCGCGGTGCACTGGCACCACGCGGCCGAGCTGAGCCGGCAGTACCCGCGGGCCCGGGTGGCGCCGGACGTGCTCTACGTCGACGAGGACCCGGTCATCACCTCCGCCGGGACGGCCGCCGGCATCGACGCCTGCCTGCACATCGTGCGCAAGGAGCAGGGCACGGAGGTCGCCAACCGGATCGCCCGGCGCATGGTGGTGCCGCCGCACCGGGACGGCGGGCAGGCGCAGTACATCGAGCGGCCGCTGCCGCGCTCCTCCTGCGACACCGTCGGCGAGGTGCTGGCCTGGATGGAACAGCACCTCGACGAGGAGGTCACCGTCGAGCAGCTCGCCGCACGGGCGCACATGTCCCCGCGCACCTTCGCCCGCCGCTTCCAGCAGGAGACGGGGACGACCCCCTACCGATGGATCCTGCGCCAGCGGGTGCTGCTGGCCCAGCGGCTCCTCGAGGCGACGGACGAGACGATGGACGCGATCGCCTGGCGCGCCGGTTTCGGCACGGCGGCGGCCCTGAGGCACCAGTTCGTCCGGACCCTGGGCACCACCCCGCACGCCTACCGGCGCACCTTCCGGGGCCCGGAGGCCGCCGCCTGATTCCCTACGTCCGTGTCACCGCGCCACCGGCCTGACCAGCAGGTCGTGCGGACGCAGCGTGATGCCGACCCGGACCGCGTCGTTCGAACCCGCCACCTGCTCGAAGCGGTACTTCGTGGCGAGCGCGGCCGTGATCAGCGTGAGCTGTGCCATCGAGAAGTGGTCGCTGGGGCACTTCCGCTTGCCCGCACTGAACGGCTTCATGGCGTATTTCGGCACATTCTTCGCGCGTTCCGGCAGCCACCGGTCCGGGTCGAACTCCAGGTTGTCGTCGTACGACTTCGGATCGCGTTGGATTGCGTACGGACTGTAGATGATGTCCGCACCGGCCGGAATGCGATAGCCACCGAGTTCGCTCTCGGCCACCGTGCGCCGCGTCAATACCCATACGGCGGGACGCAAACGCATGGCCTCCACGATGACATTGCCGGTGTGCGTGAGCTTCCGGACGTCCTCGAATGCCACGGGACGCCCGCCGGTGACCGCCTCGACTTCGTCGCGTATGCGGTCGGCATGTTCCGGATGGTCGGCAAGTGCCTGGAGCAACCACATGATCGTGGACGCGATGGTTTCACTGCCCGGGGTGAGTATCGCGACCACCTGGTCGTGGATCTCCTGTTCCCCGATCGGGTCGCCATTGTCGTCCTTCGCCTCCAGCAATGCCGTGAGCAAATCGTCCGGCTTTTGACCGGATGCCCGGCGTTCGGCGATGATCTCGTCGACCAGCAGGTGCAGATCGGCCAATGCGTCGTTGAATCGGCGGTTGGCCGGAAGCGGCAGCCGGTAGAGCGGTCCGAGCGGGACCACCATGCGCCGGTACATGCCCCGGAAGACGGTGGCGAGCGCGACGCACAGCCGCTCGGCCCGCTCGTCCATGTACTGCCCGCGCAGCAGGCAGCGGGCCGCTACGCGCACGGCGATCCGGAAGGACTCGGAGGTCGCGTCGATCGTCCGGCCGGCCTGCCAGCGCTCGGTGAGCGCGTGGGCCTCCTCCTCCATGATCGGCCCGTAGGCGGGGATGGCGTCGAGCCGGAACGCCGGCTGGATGGTGCGCCGCTGGCGCCGGTGGAGCGGACCGTTGGCGGTGGCCACACCCTCCTTGCCGAGCAGCCCCTCCAGCGACTCCCACAGCGGGCCCGCTATGTGGTAGTCGGGGTTCAGGGCGAGGGCGCCGGTCAGCTCGGGGTTCGTGACCGCGTAGACGGTCTTGGGGCCGAGCTTGATGCGCACGACGTCACCGTGGTCGCGCAGCTGGGACATGAAGGCCAGCGGGTCGCGGGCCAGCCGCCAGCCGTGGCCGAGCAGCGGCACGCCGCCGCCCGCGACGGGCGGTTCGCGCAGCTCCGGTGCTCCCGGTGCGCCTGGTGCACGGGTTTCGGGGTTGACGGACTCGACGGTCATTTCTCACCTGCCGCTTCGTTGTTGACGTACGGGGGCGTGGACCGGTCGTCCCAGCTGTCGACCATGTAGCGGCCGGACTCGTGGTGGAACCAGTAGACGGAACTGAACCAGTTCCGCATATTGCCGACGTTGGCCCGTACGGCGCCGCTCAGTTCCTTTCCGCGTACGGTTCCGTCGGCGAGTCCGTCGGCGAACCGTAAGGCGTCCTGCTCCACGGCAAGGAATTCGGTGATGCATTCCTCGACGCGTCGCCTGACTTCTCCGATGGCTTCTTCCAGCGTGAGTGAATGATGGGTGATGAGACTGATTCCGAGATTGTGGACCTCGTCCCCCGCTATTTCCTTCGGCAGTGAGCAGAGGTCGTTGTACCAGGCGGCGAATTCCTGACTCAGCAGCGCCGCCCGGCGGTATGCCGGGTGTTTCCGTACGGCGTCGGGGAGTTCGCATCCCGAACTCGACTCCAGCAGGTCGGTCCAGATCCAGTGCGCGAAGGTGAGCCGACGCAGTTCGAGGTAGTCCTCGACGCCGGGCACGATTCCGCGCGTGCGATTGTGGAATTCCCTGTCGTACGCCTCGATCACCGCGTGGAAGTGCCGGGCGAACCGGGCGTTCCAGGTGTCCGGCAGGAAGGCGTAGAGCCGCCGGACGCTGTCGGCGAACCCGGCCACCAGCGTGTCCTCGTGGTGCAGGTGGTCCCCGGGTGAGTCGAGCGCCGTGTGCAGCCGGCCGCGCAGCCGCCGCCAGGCGCCGGGACGGCCGTGGACGATGTCGCGGTCGTGCCGGTCGTCCCAGACGAAGAACCACGCGCTGTAGTCCGCTATCGCCTGCATGACCTCGTCGGGTGCGCCGAGGTAGTACCCCGCCATGAGGTCCGTGTAGCACAGGCCATCGGCATATTCATGGACCTTGTCCGCCGGCATGAGCCGCTTTTCGAGCAGCCAGGCGCGGGTGGTCTCCTGGAGCTTCGGCCAATACGGATGCAGTTGCCGGGGAAATGCCGCCTCGATCACCGGGAGACGGAGCGATGACGGTACTGCGATCGCGGTCGGTGTCGCTGTGGTGCCGTGTGAGAAAGCATGCACGAACAAACCCCTCTCAGCCGCCGGTGGCGCACCCCTCTCCCTGAGCGGGGCGTGCGCCGTTGCGTATCCCCGCACTTCCCATTCAGCACCACAACTGACCGTTCTGGGAACGGATTTGCTTCATTCACTACCCCCCGATGCCGGAATTCTCCTGTTGTGTGGCGGCTTTCCGTAGACGCACACAGACGAACGGCGCCCGCTCGGGGGAGACCCGAACAGGCGCCGTGCGCAAGGGAGATGTGGGGCGGGTGAGGCGGTGTCAGTCGTTCGCGACGACGGGGTAGCGCGGCTCGTTCTCGGCCATCTGCCGCAGTGCGTCCTTGCGTTCGCGCTTGGAGAGCCGGTCGATGTACAGGTACCCGTACAGGTGGTCCGTCTCGTGCTGCAAACACCGTGCGAAGTACCCGGTGCCGCGCACCTTGACGGGGTTGCCCTTCTCGTCCTGCCCGGTCACCTCGGCGTAGTCGGGGCGGGCGAGCGGCGCATAGGCGGTCGGCACGGACAGGCAGCCCTCGTTGCTGTCGTCCAGGCTGCGGCGGTCGGCGGGCAGTTCGACCAGCTCGGGGTTGCAGACCACGCCGACGTGACGGACGCCCTCGTCGTCGGGGCAGTCGTAGACGAAGACCTTCTTGGAGACGCCGATCTGGTTGGCGGCCAGGCCCACGCCCTCGGCGGTGCGCTGGCTGGCGAACATGTCGGCCACCAGCTGCTGGAACTCCTCGCCGAAGTCGGTGACGTCCTCGCACTCCTTGTGCAGCACCGGGTTGCCGATCACCGTGATCGGACGCGAGCTGCCGCGCCCGCGCCAGTCGGCCTCACGCTCCTCGCAGTCCTGGGTGTCGACGACGAACCCGTCGTCGTCCACGGGGAGCACGCCCGGGTGCTGCTGATCGGTGTCCTGCTGGGCCATGACCGACGTATGCCTTCCTCGTACAACCAAAGGTGATGCTGACGCTGCTGAAGTGTCCTGGCAAAGACTACGGGGCCGCTCAGCAGACCTCTTCCAGGTCCCGCCAGTCACGCGAGTCCGGGCTGTCCGCCACCCACCCGTCCAGCAACCCCTTCACCAGCCCCGCCGGCGCAGCCACCCCGCACTCCCGCTCCGGCACCCACAGCTGCCCGTCGGTGCGGTGCCCGAGCGGCCCGGGGTGGCCGGGTTCGCTGTGGTCGTGCGGGTCGAGGTGCTCGCCCTCGCCCTCGTCGGACGGCATCCGGGACTCCGAGCACATCCGGCACAGCAGCCGGACGGACGACGACCAGTCCTCGGCCGCGAACCCGGCGTCGGCGGCCAGCTGCTCCAGGGCGTCCCGGTCGGCCTCGGTGGCGGCCTCCAGGAGGACCACCCAGGTGGGCACGGGCGAGGGCGCCCACAGCTCGATCTCGTCGAAGACGGGGTAGGAGTGCCCGGCCGAGGTCGTGCGCTCCCCGTGCGGCACGCCGTCGTGCAGGACGACCTCGCCCCACCGGCGCCCGGACGACGGCAGCGGGATGGACAGCACCTCGACGCGGGCGGGGTCGAGCCGCCGCCCCCACACCACCTCGGCCTCGCCCTCCGGGGACAGCCGTACGGCCGCGCTGCCGAGGTCCATGCCGAGCGGCTCGCTCGCGTCCGTGGCGTCCCCCGGGGTGCGCAGGCCGTAGGCCTGCCAGGCGCGGCGGGCCAGCGGCCAGTCCTGGAGGGCGGTCGCGGCGATGCCGACGTTCCACCAGTCGGGGGCTCCGCCGTCCCGGTCGAGCAGCGCGACGGCCCTGAGGCCGGCCGCCCTGGCCTGCTCCCAGTCGTGCCGGAACTTGTGCAGCAGCGCCAGGTTGAACCAGGACTCGGACAGCCAGGGCTCCAGATCCGCCGCTCGTGTCAGCAGCGCCCCCGCGTCGTCGTAGCGACCGTCGCCGATCAGCGTGAACGCGCGGTCGGTGGCCTGCCGCCAGGAGGCGGAGGGCCGGTGCCGTGCCTTGCCGAAGATCCTCACGATTCCCGCCTGCCAGTTCCGTTCAGTGGGCTGGCTGTGCCTTTCGCGCCCCCGGACACCCTCTCCCGGGCATCAAACCACGTACGGCTGCGGAGGCGCTCATTACCCATGGGTTACCCAGCCGCGGGCTCGGTAAGGCTGCCTCGGGACAGGACCCGGGCCAGCGCTTCCACCACCTCGGGAGCGTAGTCGCCGGCGGTGGCCAGGCGCAGCTCCTCCAGCGCCGTCAGGACACCGCCGGGGCCGGCGTCCCGCGCCTTCTCCTCGTAGGCGTTCACGACCCGCACGATCCGCGCGGCGACCGGCTGCTCCCGGCAGGGGTCGGCCTGCCGCTCCACCACCACCGCGACCGCCGCGTCGACGCCGGTCTGGCGGACGACGGCCCCGCCGAGCAGCGCGATCCGCCGCTGTTCGGCGACGGGCAGGTCCGCGGTGGCGCCCGCCGGGACCGGGTCGACCAGGCTGAGCTGGCCGATGTCGTGCATGAGGGCCGCGTACTCGAGGACGGTCAGCTCCGCCCCCGACAGCCCCAGGTCCCGTCCGACGGCCACCCCGAGCCCGGCGACGCGGCGGGCGTGCCCGGCCGGGGTGTACCCGGCGATCTCGGTGGCGCGGGCCAGGGAGGCGATGGTCTGCCGGTAGGTGGCCCGGACGGCCGCGTACCGCCGGTAGGAGAGCTGGGCGAGCAGCAGGGGCACGGAGAAGACGGGGAGCGCCCACAGTCCCGCGACGCTCACCGCAAGCGCCATCACCGCGCCGGTCGCGCACACCGCCGACGTGATCCCGACCATGCCGCGCAGCTCTTCGCGCAGCAGTGGTCCGAAGGGCCAGCCGGTGCGCGCGTGCGCGGGAGCCACGGCGAGCACGGCGTCGCACAGCGTGGTCAGGGCCAGCAGCCCGAGCAGCAGCAGCGCGTAGGCGGGGCCGCTCCAGTCGTCGAAGACGCCCTGGTTGGACAGCGGCCGGAAGCAGACGGCGGCGAAGCCGACGGTGAGCACGCGCCGCGCCAGGGGGTGGAGGACGGGGCCGCCGCCGCGGGCGACGTGGGGCACGCTGCCGAGCAGTGAGGCGGCGAGCACGACGGTGACGGTCTGCGCGACGCCGTGGTGCGCGGGCTGCCCGGCCACGTCTCCGAGCAGCGCGTACGCCAGCGCGCCGGCCGCCCCGAGCGGAGCCGCCTCCCGGGCCTCGGCGCCGGCCCGCCGGGTCAGCTCGCCGAGGGCGACCAGGCCGCCGAAGGCGAGCGCCACCGGCCGCTGCGCGGGCTCCGCGACCAGTACGGAGGCGAGGCACCCGAGTGCGAGGAGCCCGGCACCGCCGGGTACGAGAAGCAGCGCCGCCGGGGCCGAGGAAGGGGACCGGCCCGTCGCCGCCCTCCCCGGGGACGTGTCCGGGCGCCCCCGCCCGTGCCGGGGTGGGGAAGGGGGCGGCACCCGCGACGGGAAGGGCCTCATGGTCCGCCCCCGTCCACGCGGCCACCACGCCCCGCGCCGCGCCCCACCACCCGGAGCCGCCGCCCCGCGTCCCCGCTCCCCGCGCCGCGCCCCACCACCCGGAGCCGCCGCCCCGCGTCCCCGCTCCCCGCGCCGTGCCCCACCACCCGGAGCCGCCGCCCCGCGTCCCCGCTCCCCGCGCCGTGCCCCACCACCCGGAGCCGCCGCCCCGCGTGCCTCGTGCTCGTACGGACGCCCCGCGCCGGAGGCTCCGGATTCCTCACGTCGCCCCCTTGCCGACCCGGTCCCGCGCGCCCCCGCCCGGCACCGGGTCGGCGCGGGCCGGTGTGCCGTCCGCCGTCACCGCCGGACGCCAGCCGTGGCGGCCGAGGGCGTGGACCAGCGCCCGCACCATCCGCGGATCGAACTGCGCACCGGCACACCGCCGGAGCTCCTCCAGCGCCGCCGCGACGGGACGGGCCCTGCTGTAGGAGCGCGTGGACGTCATCGCGTCGAAGGCGTCGGCCACCGCGACCACCCGGGCCGACTCGGGGATCCGGTCGCCGACCAGTCCGTAGGGGTAGCCGCTGCCGTCCAGCCGTTCGTGGTGGTGGAGCACGGCGGCGCGGGCCTCTCCGAGGAAGCGGATGCCGCGCACCATCTCATGCCCGTACTCGGGATGCAGTTCGATCACCCGCCGCTCCTCGGGCGTCAGCGGACCGTCCTTGCGCAGCAGCCGGGTGGGCACACCGAGCTTGCCGACGTCGTGCAGGATCCCGGCGAAGCGGAGGGTCTCGACGCGTTCGTCGTCCATGCCCAGCTCGCGGGCGATCATCATGGAGACCTGCCCGACGCGTTCACTGTGGCCGCGCGTGTAGCCGTCCTTGATGTCGACGGCCTGCACCAGCGCCCGGATGGTCGCCTGGTGCGCGGCCCGCTCGCGGTGGTACTGGGCGAAGGCCCACCACGCCACGCACATCGGCAGCAGCACGAGCAGCGCGGCCACCGGACCGTACGGGCTGCGCCACAGGACCGCCATCATCAGTCCGGCGAGCCCGTGCACGGCGATCGGCGCGAGGGACCTGGAGAAGAGCCCCCGCCACGCCCGGCTCGGCGGTACGCGGTCGGCGAGGGTGAGGATGCCGCCGTCCAGGAGGGTGAGCACCAGGCAGAACGCGAGGACGGCGGCCCCGGCCGGCAGAAGGGCGTACGGGAAGGCGGGTTCGACGACCGCGTCCCGGCCGCCGAGCCGCCAGTGGACGCAGGCGGCGGCCCACACGGCGAGGGTCAGCTGCGCGGCCCGCCAGACGCGCCGCAGGCCGGGCGGCCGCCGGGGCGCCGGGGACAGCAGCGCCCCGGGCAGCGCCACGAGCGCGGCGGCGGGCGGCGGCAGCAGGAAGGCACCGGCGAGCAGGACGGGGTAGCAGGTCCCGACGAACCGGGACCGCGCGACCAGCTCGGAGCCCGCGTACAGCCCGGCCAGCAGCACCACCGCCCACCAGGGCGCGTGCACCGACGGCAGCGGCCGCAGGCAGAGCAGGGCGACGAGGGCGACGCACACGACGTACGCACGCGCGCGTGCCGGTACCGCGTCCATGAGCCCCCTCCCCGGCCACCCGGTAAGGCTCGGAGCCTAGGACGGCGACGGGGAGGCCGCGGGCAGATAAGCCGCGGATTAGCACGTACGAGTGACGCGGAACGGCTTGAGCGGCTCGGCGCGGCTCAGGACTCCTGGGGTGCCGACGGCGTGGCCGTCACGTCGTGCTCGGGCACGGACTGCCCGGACCGGATGAGGTCCAGCCGTCCCATGACCTTGGCGCGCAGGTCACCCGGCACGTCGTCCTGTCCGCAGCAGCGCTTGACCAGCTTCTTCACGGCCTGCTCCAGCCCGTACTTCTCCAGGCAGGGCGAGCACTCCTCGAAGTGGTGCTCGAACTTCACGCAGTCCGAGTCCGGCATCTCCTTGTCGAGGAACTCGTAGAGATGATCGAGGATTTCGCTGCAATCCGTCTCGTGCGGCTCTCCGCAGCTCATGACCCCGAGCCTTTCGCTTCGTTCGACTCTCCGGCGCCGGCCGGGACCAGGCCGCGGTCGCGGGCGTAGTCCTCCAGCATGCCGCGCAGCTGACGGCGTCCACGGTGCAGCCGGGACATCACCGTACCGATGGGTGTCCCCATGATGTCCGCGATCTCCTTGTAGGCAAAGCCCTCGACGTCCGCCAGATACACGGCGATACGGAATTCCTCGGGGATCGCCTGGAGTGCCTGCTTCACGTCCGAGTCGGGCAGGTGGTCGAGCGCCTGCGACTCCGCGGAGCGCAGACCCGTCGACATGTGCGACTCGGCACGGGCGAGCTGCCAGTCCTCGATCTCCTCGGCCGCGCTGCGCTGGGGTTCGCGCTGCTTCTTGCGGTACGAGTTGATGAAGGTGTTCGTGAGGATGCGGTACAGCCACGCCTTGAGGTTGGTGCCCTCGCGGAACTGGTGGAAGGACGCGTACGCCTTGGCGTAGGTCTCCTGCACCAGGTCCTCGGCGTCGGCCGGATTACGCGTCATGCGGAGCGCGGCCGAGTACATCTGGTCGAGGAACTCCAGCGCGTCCCGCTCGAAGCGCGCGCTGCGCTCCGCGGTCGACTCCGCGCCCGTACCCCGGCCCTCGGGCTGCTCCGCCTGGCCGTGTTCGGTCCCTGCGTCGGTCCCAGTGACCGGACCCACCTCCTCCGATGTCGTCGTGAAACCGAGACCGGTCTCACTCGAATCGGAGGATAGACGACCTGCGGTCGGGGACGCGTGCCGATCCGGTCCGCCCGCCGCCCGAATAGGGGCGGTCTTGGCAGCGTGCAGCACGGTCCAGTCCAGGTCGGCGCGGCTGCTGCGACTCGGGCAGAAGGCTGAACCCATGCGGCGGACTTCCTCTCCTACGGCGTCGGTGCTGGTTCTCAGCAACGTACGTCCGGCACAACAGTGACCGCGCGGCGGTCATTCCCGGGCGTTCAGCGGAGTGCGCCGATCCACTTCAGGACGCCGTCGGTGATCACCCGCAGCGCCTCCTCCTGGCTGATCTCCGCCCGCTTGGGCACGGCGAAGCCGTGGTCGCCGTACGGCACCTCGATCAGGTCGTAGGTTCCCGCGGGCGCCTCGGGAAACTCCTCCGGTCTGCCGAAGGGGTCGTTGCCGCCCTGGACCACGAGGGTGGGAACGCCCGCCCCGAGCAGTTCGTCGGCGCGGGACTTCTCCGGCTTGCCCGGCGGGTGCAGCGGGAAGCTGAGCGCGAGGACGGCGTGGGCGCCCAGTTCACCGGCAGTGCGGCAGGCGACGCGGGCGCCTGCGCTGCGGCCGCCCGAGATCACCGGCGGGCCGGGCGCGGTGAGCGCGGGCCAGACGCCCCGCCAGCCGGTGTCCAGGGTCTTCGGAGCGGGCGCCAGCTTCTTGCCGGCCACCCGCCAGGGCTGCTCCACGAGGGCGACGCTCACCCCGTGGGCGGGCAGTGCGGTCGCCAGCGCCGTCAGGTCGCGCGCCTCGATGCCGCCGCCGGCGCCGTGGCTCAGGGCGAGGACGAGGCGGGGGTCCCTTGCCCGGTGCCAGGTGATGCGGGCGGGGCCCGCGTCCGTCTCGACCGCCTCTGTCACAACCTCTGTCGTATCCGTCACGTCAGAAGAGTGTGCCCTCTTCCGGTGCCTCCAGCTCCTTGAGCAGCTCCGGCCCGTTGTTGCGGACGTTGCTCACGGCTGTGGAGACGGGGAAGGCCCGCATCAGCCCGGTGGGCGGGGGCGTCAGCAGGGAGGTCAGCCCGTCCGGGTCGGTGCGCGCCGGGTCGAGCCAGTCGTCCCAGCGGTCCGGCGTGAGCATCAGCGGCATCCGGGGGTGGATGTCGGCCAGGGCGTGCGGGCCGTCGGCCGGGGCGACCGCGAGCGGCGTGGTCTCGGCCTCGGTGGTGATCACCGAGCACGTCACCCACCAGGCCTGCGGGTGGTCGTCCGGCAGCGTCCGGTCCCGCCAGAACTCGTACAGCCCGGCCATGGCGAACACGGAGCCGTCGGCGGGGGTCACGAAGTACGGCTGCTTGCGGGGCCGCTTCTTGCGCCCCTCGACCTCCAGGTCCCGCTCCTGCTTGCCGGTGACCCACTCGTAGTAGCCGTCGGCGGGCAGGATGCAGCGCCGGGTGCTGAAGGCGCGGCGGTAGGAGGGCTTCTCGTGGACGGTCTCCGCGCGGGCGTTGATCATCCGGGCGCCGCCCTCGGGCGTCTTGGACCAGGACGGGACCAGGCCCCACTTCAGCTTCCGCAGCTGGCGAACCGGCTTCGGGTCCTCGACGTCTTTCAGGGGACGGTCCAGGACGGCGTAGACCTCCTTGGTGGGCGCCACGTTGTAGTCGGGTTCCAAGCTCTCCTTGGGCTCCCACTTCTCGATCTCGAAGATTCCCGCGAGATCCTCGGGTCGACGACTCGCCGCATACCGTCCGCACATACGTGCCACACTGCCAGACCCCGCGTTTCTACGAGGAGCCCTCCCCGAACATGGACCACCTCGCAACGGCCTCGCTCACCTCTCTGTGGGACGAGGTCTCCGGCACCCAGCCCGATCCCGACCTGTGGGTGGTGATCGCGACGCTGGTGGCCGCGCTCGCCGTCGTCGCGACGCGCGGATCGTGGCGGATAGCGCGCAACGCGATCACCATCGCCCACGAGGGCGGCCACGGCCTGGTGGCCCTGCTGACCGGGCGCGCCCTGACCGGGATCACCCTGCACTCGGACACCAGCGGGCTGACGGTGAGCCGGGGCAAGCCGCACGGCGTCGGGATGATCCTGACGGCGGTCGCCGGCTACACCGCTCCCCCGCTGCTCGGCCTCGGCGGCGCCGCACTGCTGGCGGCCGGGCGCATCACACTGCTGCTGTGGCTGGCGACGGCGCTGCTGGTGGCCCTGCTGGTGATGGTCCGCAACGCGTACGGGGTGCTGACGGTCGTGGTCACCGGCGGCACGTTCGTCCTGGTGTCGTGGCTGGCCGGGCCGCAGGTGCAGGCGGCGTTCGCGTACGCGGTGGTCTGGTTCCTGCTCCTGGGCGGGGTGCGCCCGGCGTTCGAGTTGCAGGCCAAGCGGTCGCGGGGCGGCGCCGGGGACTCGGACGCGGACCAGCTGGCGCGGCTGACCCACGCGCCGGCGGGGGTGTGGTTCTTCCTCTTCCACGCGGTGTCGCTGTGCTCGCTGATCGGCGGGGGGCGCTGGCTGCTGGAGCTGTGAGGCCCGGCGTGCGCCCACCCGCGCCCCATGGGTGCGCATATATGCACGGCAAGTACACTGTTGCGGTTTCGGTCAGGTTTCGCCGCTTTTGATCAAGATCTCCGATCGCCTTCAGCCATTAAAGTGGGGCCCATGACCGTGAACCCCGCGCACACCGCCCTCTGGTCCGCCCCGCACGCGAGCGGAGCCGTCGACGCGACCGTCCACGTGCCCGGATCCAAGTCGGTCACCAACCGCGCCCTGGTCCTGGCCGCCCTCGCCTCCGAGCCCGGCTGGCTGCGCCGCCCGCTGCGCTCCCGCGACACCGTGCTGATGGCCGAGGCGCTGCGCGCGATGGGCGTCGAGATCGAGGAGGGCGTGGGCCCGGACGGCACCGGCGAGTTCTGGCGGGTCATCCCGGCGGGTCTGCGCGGCCCGGCCACGGTCGACGTCGGCAACGCCGGCACGGTGATGCGGTTCCTGCCGCCGGTCGCCACGCTCGCCGACGGCGCCGTCCGCTTCGACGGCGACCCCCGGTCCTACGAGCGTCCCCTGCACGGCGTGATCGACGCGCTGCGCGTGCTGGGCGCCCGTATCGACGACGACGGGCGCGGCGCCCTGCCGCTGACCGTGCAGGGCGGCGGTGCCCTGGAGGGCGGGCCGGTCGAGATCGACGCGTCGTCCTCCTCGCAGTTCGTCAGCGCCCTGCTGCTGTCCGGACCGCGCTTCAACCAGGGCGTCGAGGTGCGGCACACCGGCTCCGCGCTGCCGTCCATGCCGCACATCCGCATGACCGTCGACATGCTGCGCGCGGTCGGCGCCCAGGTCGACACCCCCGAGTCCGGCGGCGAGCCGAACGTGTGGCGGGTGACGCCGGGCGCGCTGCTCGGCCGGGACCTGACCGTCGAGCCCGACCTGTCCAACGCCCAGCCGTTCCTGGCGGCGGCGCTGGTGACCGGCGGCAAGATCGTGATCCCCGACTGGCCGTCCCGCACCACCCAGCCCGGCGACCGGCTGCGCGAGATCTTCACCGAGATGGGCGGTTCCTGCGAACTGACGGACTTCGGGCTCGTGTTCACCGGGTCGGGCGCGATCCGCGGCATCGACGTCGACCTGAGCGAGGTCGGCGAGCTGACCCCGGGCATCGCGGCCGTCGCCGCCCTCGCGGACTCCCCGTCGACCCTGCGCGGCGTGGCCCACCTGCGGCTGCACGAGACGGACCGGCTGGCCGCGCTCACCAAGGAGATCAACGAACTCGGCGGTGACGTCACCGAGACCGCCGACGGCCTGCACATCCGCCCGCGCCGGCTGCACGGCGGGGTCTTCCACACCTACGAGGACCACCGCATGGCCACCGCCGGCGCCGTCCTCGGCCTCGCGGTCGAGGGGGTGCAGATCGAGAACGTCGCGACCACCGCCAAGACGCTGCCCGACTTCCCCGACCTGTGGACCGGGATGCTCGGGGCGTAGGGACGGTTCGCCATGCGCCGCTACGGCAAGCACACCGACGAGGACGACATCCGCACCCGCCCGAACCGCAAGGGCAACCGGCCGCGCACCCACATCCGGCCCAAGCACGAGGACGCCGCCGGGGGCCTGGTCCTCACGGTCGACCGCGGCCGGCTGACCTGCCTGGTCGAGGACCGGGTCGTCATGGCGATGAAGGCCCGTGAACTGGGCCGCAAGGCCGCCGTGGTCGGCGACCGGGTGGCCCTGGTCGGCGACCTGTCCGGCAAGAAGGACACGCTCGCGCGCATCGTCCGCATCGAGGAGCGGGCCTCCGTCCTGCGCCGCACGGCCGACGACGACGACCCCTACGAGCGGGTGGTCGTCGCCAACGCCGACCAGCTCGCCGTCGTCACCGCCCTCGCCGACCCCGAGCCGCGCCCCCGCCTCATCGACCGCTGCCTGGTCGCGGCGTTCGACGGCGGCCTCACCCCCCTGCTGGTGATGACCAAGTCGGACCTGGCACCCCCGGACGAACTGCTCGAGCTGTACGGCGCGTTGGACATCCCGTACGTCGTCACCAGCCGGGAGGAGCTGGAGAACGGCGCCGCCGCCGACCTCGTGCGCGAGCATCTGGACGGGAAGATCACGGCGTTCGTCGGCCACTCCGGCGTCGGCAAGACGACCCTGGTCAACACCCTGGTGCCCGAGGACCGCCGCCGGGTGACGGGGCACGTCAACGCGGTGACGGGCCGCGGCCGGCACACCACGACCTCGGCGCTCGCCCTGCCGCTGTCCTCCGCCGAGGGCGGCTGGGTCGTCGACACCCCGGGCGTGCGGTCGTTCGGGCTGGCGCACATCGACCCGTCCCGGGTGATCAACGCCTTCCCCGACCTGGTGCCCGGCACGGAGGGCTGCCCGCGCGCGTGCAGTCACGACGAGCCCGACTGCGCCCTGGACGCCTGGGTCGCGGAGGGGCACGCCGACCCGGCCCGGCTGTACTCGCTGCGCCGGCTGCTGTCGACACGCGAACGCAAGGAAGGCGACTGACCACCGCGTTGTTTGCCGTGCCGTGCAACCGGTAAGTGCATAATCGCACCAAGCCGGAACCAAGTCCGAGCAAAGCCCGACGAAGTCGTCGCAGGACGAGGTGAACGCCCAACGCGAGCCACTGACCGGCACCGGTCGACACGGCGGTCACGGTACGGGACTACGGGAGGACGAGACATGGCGTGGCTGCTGGTCATAGTGGCCGGGGTGCTCGAAACCGGCTTCGCCGTCTGTCTGAAGCTGTCGCACGGTTTCACGCGGCTCTGGCCCACCGTCGCCTTCTGCGCCTTCGCGCTGGGCAGTTTCGGCCTGCTGACCATGTCCCTGAAGAAGCTCGACGTCGGTCCCGCCTACGCGGTGTGGACCGGCATCGGCGCGGCGGGCACGGCCATCTACGGCATGATCTTCCTCGGCGACCTGGTCTCGACCCTGAAGATCGTCTCGATCAGCCTCGTCATCATCGGCGTCATCGGACTGCAACTGTCGGGCTCGGCCCACTGAGCCGGGCGCCGCTACGCGCTCGACGGGCGCGGCAGTGCGGTGCGCAGGAGGTCGGCCACCGAGCCCTCGGCGGGCGGCGCCGCGACACAGGACAGGGCGAGCCGTACGGCCAGTTCGCAGGAGCGGACCAGCTCGGCGGCGTCCGGCGGCGGAGGCGTTCCGGAGCCGTGAAGGGCGGCCACGGCACGGTCGCGGACGAGGCGCACGAAGTCACCGGGCGAGGGCAGCGGACCGTCGGCCCGCCGCTGGGCCGGCCCGGCGGAGGAGGAGGGCACCGCCGTCAGGGCCGGTGAGGGCAGCCGCTCGCTCCAGCAACCGGTGAGCAGGGCCCGGACCAGCGCGTTGTCGTGAGCCGCCGACAGCATCCACTCGGCGGTGGCGGCGAGGCGCTCACCGGGGTCGCTGGGCCCGGACAGCGCGCGCTCGACGCCGGCGAGATAGCCGTCGGCCGCACGCCTCACGAGCGCCCGGGCGAGCCCCTCCTTGCTGCCGAACTCGTTGTAGAGGGTCTGCCGGGACACCCCGGCGGCGGCCGCCACGTCCACCATCCGCACGGCGTACCACGGCCGGCGGGCCAGCGCCGTGTACGCGGCGTCGAGCAGGGACTCCCGGGCTGCAGGCACCCTCGCCTCCCTCGGGCCGAGCGACTTGCTGCCAGACGTGCCGAGCGACTTCCTGCCAGATTTGACGGGTATGGGGGCACTGTCAAGGGTCCTCGCAACCACCGCTCGGGCCCTCTCGCCCACCACGCCGGGCCCTCTCACCCACCGCCCGTTCGGGCCCGCGCACCCGCCGCGCCGGGCCCTCTGACCACCGCTCGCTCGGGCCCGCACCCGCCACGCCGGGCCGTCGTGGCAGCACCGCGCCCGGCCGCGACAGCACCGCGCCGTGGCGGCACCGCGCCGTGGCAGCACCGCGTCGGGCCCTGCCTCCGCCTCCCCGCGCGCCGCCACGCCCGCCGAACCCGTGGTGGCCCCGGCCCGGCCGCGGCAGATAGCGTGACGGCATGCCCGATTACCTCGACGACCTCCGCCTCGCCCACGTGCTCGCCGACGCCGCCGACGCCGCGACGATGGACCGCTTCAAGGCCCTCGACCTGAAGGTCGAGACGAAGCCGGACATGACCCCGGTGAGCGAGGCGGACAAGGCCGCCGAGGAACTCATCCGCGGCCACCTCGCCCGCGCCCGCCCCCGCGACTCGGTGCACGGCGAGGAGTTCGGCGTCGCGGGCACCGGGCCCCGGCGCTGGGTCATCGACCCGATCGACGGCACCAAGAACTACGTGCGCGGCGTCCCGGTCTGGGCCACCCTGATCTCCCTCATGGAGGCGGGAGAAGGCGGCTACCAGCCGGTGGTCGGCCTCGTCTCCGCACCTGCCCTCGGCCGCCGCTGGTGGGCTGTGCAGGACCACGGCGCGTTCACCGGCCGCAGCCTGACCTCGGCCTCCCGGCTCCGGGTCTCCCAGGTCTCGACGCTCCCCGACGCCTCCTTCGCGTACTCCTCGCTGAGCGGCTGGGAGGAGCAGGGCCGCCTCGACGGCTTCCTCGACCTGACCCGCGAGGTGTGGCGCACGCGCGCGTACGGCGACTTCTGGCCGTACATGATGGTCGCCGAGGGCTCGGTGGACATCTGCGCCGAACCCGAGCTCTCCCTCTGGGACATGGCCGCCAACGCGATCATCGTCACCGAGGCCGGCGGCACCTTCACCGGCCTCGACGGCCGCCCCGGCCCGCACAGCGGCAACGCGGCCGCGTCGAACGGCCGGCTCCACGACGAGCTGCTCGGGTATCTCAACCAGCGCTACTGAGCGCCCGCCGACTCACCCTCCGCGCCCCCTTGTTGACCGGTGCTTTACCTGCCACTCTGAGGATTCCCCTACTTGTGAACTTGTGAATCCATGAACAACTCATGGATCACCGGCAGGAGGTGGCTCCACCCATGCTCGTCCGCGAAGTCATGAGCACGGTCGTCCTCACCATCGGTCCCGCCCACACCCTCCGCCAGGCCGCCGCCCTGATGTCCGCACGCCGCGTCGGCGCGGCCGTGGTGTACGACCCGGACGCCGGCGGCATCGGCATCCTCACCGAACGCGACGTCCTGGTCTCCGTCGGCCGGGGCCAGGACCCGGACACCGAGCGGGCCCACGGCCACACCACCACCGACGTCGTCTTCGCCGCCCCGACCTGGACGGTGGAGGAGGCGGCGGGCGCGATGGCGCACGGCGGCTTCCGCCACCTCATCGTCCTGGACGGCGGCGAGCCCGTCGGCATCGTCTCGGTGCGGGACATCATCCGCCGCTGGGCGCCGGCGCGGGCCCCGCACCACGCACCGGTGGTGACCGCCTGACGGAAGTCGCCGACCGCGCGCTCGACGATGTCGGGCGCGCGAAGGCGCCTCGGACCGCGGTTCCTAGAGTAGACATTGTCTAAATCAATCTGTGATCCAAAATCACACCCGTTCGGAACCTGGTCCCCTTGCTGTTAAGCTGGCTGGTATGAGTGACCTTCTGGAACGGCTGCGCGGTCGCGGTTGGCGCATGACCGCGCAGCGGCGCGTGGTGGCCGAGGTCCTCGACGGCGAACACGTCCATCTGACGGCCGACGAGGTGCACTCCCGGGCCGTGGACAAGCTCCCCGAGATCTCCCGGGCGACGGTCTACAACACCCTGGGCGAGCTGGTCTCGCTCGGCGAGGTGCTGGAGGTCGCGACGGACAAGCGCGCCAAGCGCTACGACCCGAACGCGCACCGGCCGCATCACCACCTGGTCTGCGCCCAGTGCGGCGCGATCCGCGACGTCCACCCGACCGGCAACCCGCTGGCCGACCTCCCCGACTCTGAGCGCTTCGGCTTCGCGGTGTCGGAGGTCGAGGTGACCTACCGCGGCACCTGCCCGAACTGCGCGGCGGCGTGAGGAGCACGGATTTGCTTCTCGACTTCGCGTTGACGTAGTGTTCCATTCATCGACGCGGGGTGGAGCAGCTCGGTAGCTCGCTGGGCTCATAACCCAGAGGTCGCAGGTTCAAATCCTGTCCCCGCTACTGAACACTGAGGGCCGGGATCCGAAAGGATCCCGGCCCTCAGTGCATCCTGACCGCGGGCAGTCGTGCCGCTGGGGCGGCACGGGTGGGCGCGGCGGCACCCGGCAAGCGCCGGTCCGCGTAACCCTCCCCCCGCCCAGCCGAATCCCGGGCACCTTCAAAAGGCGCCCCAGCTCAGCGCAGCGTCACGCGTCACGCCGACAGCTCCTGCCGCAACGCGTCCCGCAACCGCGCCGCCCGCTCCCCCACCTCCACCGGCCCCAGCGACACCGCCAGGTCGGCCCACCGCTGCCCCTCCGCCAGCTCCCCCCGCCGCGCGAACACCAGCGCCAGCCGCAGCGCCGCCCGCCCGTGCCCGGCGTCGGCCGCCCTGCGCCACCACACCACGGCCTCGGGCTCACTGCCCTCACGGGCCAGCAGCAACCCCAGGTTGAACGCCCCGTTGCGCGACCCGGCCTCGGCCGCCTCCCGGTACCACCGTGCCGCCTCCACCACGTCGCCGCGCGCCGCGGCGAGCATCCCGACCCGTACCTGGGCCCGCCGGTGCCCCTGGGAGGCCGCGCGCTCGTACCACTCCTCGCACTCGGACTTCTCCTGCGCCGGCTCCCCCAGCTCGTGCGCGGGCGCGGGCGGCCGGCGCGCGTCCAGCACCGACGCCAGCCGGTACGCCGCCTCCGCACTGCCGCCCCCCGCCGCACAGCGCAGGAACCGCTCCGCCTCACGCTCGTCCCCGCCGCGCAGCCGCGCCATGCCGACCTGAAGGGCCGCCTCGGTGTGCCCGGCCGCGGCGGCCCTCTCGTACCAGCGCAGCGCCGCCCGCTCCTCGCTCCGCCCCGCGTGCAGGATCCCGAGGTTGAAGGCGGCGTCCACACTGCCCGCCTCGGCGGCCTTGGAGAACCAGGGCTCCGCGCCGGTCTCGTCACCGGCCCGCAGCAGCAGGATGGCCAGCGCGTTGGAGGCCTCCCGGTGCCCGGCGTACGCGGCCCGCCGGTACCACTGCTCGGCCTGCGCGGTGCGCCCCTGCTCGGCGCAGAGCAGCCCGAGGTTGTACGCCCCGTTGTCGTCGCCGGCGTCCATCGCCGCCCGGTACCAGCGCTCCGCGGTCTGGGTCTCGCCGCGCTCGGCGTGCAGCGCGCCGAGGGCGTTGGCGGCGTTGCCGTCGCCGTCCTGGGCGGCGCGCAGCCACCACACGGCGGCGCTCTCGGTGTCCCCGGCGTCCCGCAGCAGGAAGCCGAGCGCGCAGGCGGCGCGGGCCTCGCCGTCCTTGGCGGACGTGAGGTACCAGCGGCCGGCCTCCTTGAGCTCGCCGCGCTTCTCCAGGATCGTCCCGAGGTGCAGCGCGCCCCGCCGGTGACCGCGTGCGGCGGCCTGCCGGTACCACTGCTCGGCCTCGTCCGCCGCGAGGGCGGCCGCCTTGTCGCCGCCGCCGTCGCACCCCCCGGCACGCCGGTCCAGCGTCCGCGCCAGCCGGTACGCCGCTTCCCGGTGCCCGCGTTCGGCGGCGGCCCGCATCCACC
This sequence comes from Streptomyces coelicoflavus, assembly GCF_045041415.1. Classification (NCBI taxonomy): domain Bacteria; kingdom Bacillati; phylum Actinomycetota; class Actinomycetes; order Kitasatosporales; family Streptomycetaceae; genus Streptomyces; species Streptomyces coelicoflavus. The sequence goes on from NZ_CP108218.1 coordinate 2,811,012, forward strand.
TCTCGGACCCGGCGTCGTCGCCGCGGTGCTCCAGCAGGTCGGCGAGCGCGTAGGCGGCCAGCACGTGGCCCTGCTCGGCGGACTGGCACAGCCAGTACTCGGCGGCGGGCTCGTCCCCCCGTTCGCGGAAGTGCCGGCCCAGCGCGTGCGCGGCGGCGGCGGATCCGGCTACGGCGGCGATGCGCCACCATCCGGCGGCCTCGTCGGCGTATCCCCGCTGGTGCAACAGGACGCCCAGGTTGTTCGCGGCGGCCCGGTCACCGGCCGCGGTGGCGGCGCGCAGGTGGGACTCGGCCCCGTCGAAGTCGCCGCGGCGCAGCAGCAGCGCGCCGAGCACGCTCATCGCCTCGACGTCACCGCCGTCGACGGCGAGCCGCAGACGCACTTCCTCGGCGGCTTCGTCGGCGGCCTCCTGAGCCTCGTCCGCAGCCTCCTGACCGGACAACTGACCGGACGGCTGCGCAAAACGCCCTGTCCCGAACAGATTTGCCATGTCCCCCATAACGTTCATCGTCGCACCACCCGCAACCTCGGTACATCCGGTATACCGCAGTCAGTGAGGTCACTTCAGCGTTTTGTCGACATGCCCACAGGGAGACAAGTCAAACACAGATCGGCCCAACTCCCCTTGGCGGCGCGGCCGTCGAGCTCGCCGGTACATGCGTTCGCACATCACGAAGGCCCGGATTCCTTGTGGGAATCCGGGCCTTCGTGGTCGTTCGCAACCAGCTCACGACGTCAGTAGCGGGGACAGGATTTGAACCTGCGACCTCTGGGTTATGAGCCCAGCGAGCTACCGAGCTGCTCCACCCCGCGCCGTTGTGTTCACAACCCTAGCACGGCGCGGGATGGGCTTTGACCAGCTCGAACGCCTGACGCGAACGCCCGGCGCGGGGCCGGCGGTCAGCCGGTGTCCGACCTTCCGCCGGCGTCACCGGTCGGGGTCGCGTCCGGACTGGCCTTGTCGCCCCCGGCCTTGTCCCCGCTGCTCTTGCCGCCGGCGTCCTTGTCGCCGTTCTTGTCGCCGGCGCTCTGGTCCGCCTTGGCCTGTGCGTCCTCGGCCCGCTGAAGCGCCTCCTCCAGGTCCTTCTGTGCCTCGGCGTACGCGGCCAGGTCCTTCTTCTCCAGGGCCTTCTGCCCGGCGTCGAAGGCCTTCTGCGCATCGCTCAGCGCTTCCCGGACCGTCGGGTTGGTGGACGACGGCGGCGGCTGGGTGGTGTCGTCGCCCTCGTCCGCCGGTGGTGGCTCCTCGTTCTCGGCGGCCTGGGCTCCGAAGACCTTGTTGAGGGCCGCGTCGAGCGTGTTCTCGAAGGCGGTGTTGCCCCCGTAGCTCACCAGGACCTTGCGCAACAGCGGGTACTTGAGGTCGCCACCGCGCACGTAGACGGGTTCGACGTACAACAGCCCGCCGTCCAGCGGCACCGTCAGCAGGTTGCCGTACTCCACCTCCGAGTCGCCGCCTCTCAGCAGCCTGATGGACTCGGCGATGTCCTGTTCGGAGTTGAACTGGCTCTGCACCTGTTTGGGGCCGTCGACGGTCGTACTCGTCGGCAGTTTCAGAATTCTGATCTTGCCGTAGTCACTGGTGCCCGCCTCGGCGTCGACCGCCATGAACGCGCTCAGGTTGTCACGCCCGTTGGGTGTGAACGTCGTCGTCAGCGAGAACGCCTGCGCCTTCTGGTCGGGCATCTTCATGCTCAGGTAGTACGGCGGTACGGCGTCGCCCGACTTGTTGGTCGGGTCGTCCGGCACCTGCCACACCTCGCTGCCGCTGAGGAACGTGTTGGCGTCCTTCACGTGGTAGCGCGTGAGCAGCTCGCGCTGGACCTTGAACAGGTCCTGCGGATAGCGCAGATGCGCCATCAGCTCCTTGGAGATCTCGCCCTTGTCCTTCACCGTGTCCGGGAACGCCTTCATCCAGGTCTTCAGGATCGGGTCCTGGGTGTCCCACTGGTACAGCTTCACGTCACCGCTGTACGCGTCGACGGTCGCCTTCACGGAGTTGCGGATGTAGTTGACCTGGTTCTGCTGGGCCACCACCGCGCGCGAGTTGTTGTTGGCGGTCAGCGAGTCGGCCGTGGTGTCGCCGAGCGTGGTGCGCGAGGCGTACGGATAGCCGTTCGTCGTCGTGTAGGCGTCGACGATCCACTGGATACGGCCGTCCACCACCGCCGGGTAGGCGTCGCCGTCGATGGTCAGCCAGGGGGCGACCGCCTCGACGCGCTCCTTGGGCGTGCGGTTGTACAGGATCCGCGACCCGTCGCCGATGGCTCCGGAGTAGAGGATCTGCGGCTCGCTGAACGCGGCCGCGTACGCCGCCCGGTTGACCGGGTTGGACAGGTCGACGCCGCCGTCGCCCTTGTAGCTGAAGGTCTTCTCCCCGGTGTCGTCGGAGTAGTCGATCTCCTTCTGGGGACCGCCGACGATCGAGTAGGTGGTGGTCTTCTCGCCGTAGTAGATCCGCTGCTCGTACTTCCCGAGGTCGCCCTCGGACGGCAGGTTGGACTCGGTGAAGACCGGGCGTCCCTCGGAGTCGACCTGGGTGCCCTTCGCCGCGACCACGCCGTAGCCGTGGGTGTAGCGGAAGTGGTTGTTGATCCAGTTCTTCTTCGGGATGCCCGCCAGGTTCAGCTCGCGCAGACCGATGACCGTGTCCTGGTCCTTGCCGTCCTTGGCGTACCGGTCGACGTCCAGGTTGGTCGGGAACGCGTAGTAGTTACGCATCTGCTGGAGCTGCTGGAACGTCGGCGAGATGACGTTCGGGTCCATGATGCGGATGGACGCCGCGGCGTCCACGTCGTCACGGAGCTTCGTCTTGTCCTTGGTCTCGCTCTTGCCCGGGTACTCGCTGACCTGGGTGCCCTCGATGCCGTACGCGTCGCGCGTGGCGGCGAGGTTCTTCTCGACGTACGGCGCTTCCTTGGCCTGCTCGTTCGGCTGGACCTGGAACTTCTGGACCAGCGCCGGGTACAGACCGCCGATGAGGATGGCGGAGAGCACCATCAGGCCGAAGCCGATCACGGGCAGCTGCCAGGTACGCCGCCACAGGGTGGCGAAGAACAGCAGGGCGCAGATGACCGCGATGCAGAACAGGATCGTCTTGGCCGGCAGGTAGGCGTTGGCGTCGACGTACCTGAGGCCCGTCCAGTTGTCGGTCGCCTTGAAGTCGCTGGACTTCACCGCGAGACCGTACCGGTCCAGCCAGTAGGCGACCGCCTTCAGGGCGACGAAGACGCCGATGAGCACGGACAGGTGCCCGGTGGCGGCGGCCGTGGCACGCGCGCCCGGGCTGGTGACGCGGAGCCCGCCGTACAGGTAGTGGGTCAGCGCGGCTGCGATCACGGAGATGATCACGGCTGCGAAGCCGAAGCCGAGCAGGAACCGGTACCAGGGCAGGTCGAAGGCATAGAAGGAGACGTCCAGCTTGAACTGGGGGTCCTTCTGCCCGAAGGGCACGCCGTTGACCCACATCAGCCAGGTCCGCCACTGCCCGGAGGCCGAGGCGCCCGCGATCAGGCCGACCAGGGCGGTGATGCCGAGCAGCAGCCACTTCTTGTACGGGGCGATGCCCATCCGGTACCGGTCGAGGTTCTGCTGCTCCATCGACATGGCGCTCAGCGGCGGGCGCAGGCGGTGGGCCAACCAGATGTTGAACCCCACGGCGAGCGCCATCAGCAGGCCGAAGACGAAGAAGAGACCGATCTTGGTCCACAGGGTCGTCGTGAACACCGACGAGTAGTGGACCGACCGGTACCAGAGCCAGTCCGTCCAGAATCCCGCGAACATGGTGAACGCCATGAGGAGCACGGCTAGGACACCAAGTGTCAGCAGCAGGGTTCGGACACGCCGGGACGGGCGGCCCACTCTGATCCGCGGCCCCGACGGGGGGCCTCCGCCGCGGTCCGGCATCTGGAAAGCCAAGGTGCGCACCTCGAAGTTCGCTGTTGATCCGTCAGGCCCTCGGGTTCGCGGGCCCCCCGTGCGCCCCCGTGATCGTGGGCCCACACTTATGCAACTTACTCATCGTTTACTCGGTTCCCGATTCGGGCCATGAACGAGGCAGGATTGTGACCATGTCCAACACCCCCATGGCAGCGAGCCCCCTCACCCGGGCCGTGCTCGAGATCGACGAGTACGTCTCCGGCCTCGGCTGGGACCAGCCCGCACGCCTCTTCGCACTTGTCGACACCGCACGACTGAGGGCCGACCAGCCCTCCCTCGCGGACCGGCTCGGTCTGCGGGACGAGTCGGAGAGCTCCGGCCTCACCCCGATCGAGCAGGACGAAGTTCCAACGGACCAGGCGCTCGACGAGTTCCTGGGCACCATCGCCTGGCCCGACGCCGTGGTCGGCTGCGCGCTCGCCGTGGAGCGTCTCATGCTGCCGCCCTCCGCCGAGGCCCAGGTGCCGCAGGGCCTGAACGAGAAGAAGCTCGCCCAGTGGGTCGCGGAGCACCCGGACCGTCAGGAGGTCCGCATGACGGTCGCGGTCCTGCGGGACGGCACCCGCGACTCGGCCCTGCGGCTGCGGGAGAAGGACGCGGCCACGGATGTCCTCACCGGCTCCGACCTGGTGCCGGGACTGGCCGAGGCGCTGACGGCCACCTTCGCCGAGTAGGCCCCGGGCCGCCGGTCGCTGGGTGCGGGGGCTATCCCTCCGTGCACTTCGGCAGGTCGGCGGTCTTCCCGGAGCGGATGTCCTTCAGCGCGCCGAGGGCGTCGTCGATGGTGTCGACCTTCACGAGGGTGAGCCCGTCGGGGGTGTCCTCGGCCGCTGCCGCGCAGTTGTCCGCGGGCGTCAGGAAGTACCGGGCGCCCTTGTCGTGCGCGCCGATGGTCTTCATCCCGATGCCGCCGATCGGGCCGACCTTGCCGTTGTCGTCGATCGTCCCGGTGCCGGCGACGAACTTGCCGCCGGTGAGGTCGCCCGGGGTGAGCTTGTCGTAGATGCCGAGGGCGAACATGAGGCCGGCGCTGGGACCGCCGACGTCGGCCAGCTTGATGTCGATCTCGAACGGGAACGTGTGATCGGTCCCTGCCGAGATCCCTACGACGGCGCGCTTCTCGCCGCCGTCGTCGGACGTCTCGGTGGTGATCGTGACCTTCTCCGTCTTCGTGGCCGTCCGGCCCTCCTTCTCCGCGGCGGCCTGCTCCTTGGCGGGCACGATCGTGAAGACGGTGTCCTGTCCGGGCTCGTGCTCGGTCACCAGCTCGGCGACGTCCGCGGGCTTCTTGACGGCCGTACCGTCCACGGCCCTGATCACGTCACCGGCATGCAGTTTGCCCTGTGCCGGGGAGTCCTTGACCACCGCGGAGACGACCACCCAGGCCTTCACCGGGATGTCGAGCGCCTTCAGGGCGGCGACCTTCGCGGTCTCCTGGGAGTGGCTGAACTCCTCCGCGTTCTCCTGCGTGGCCTCTTCCTCGGTCTTCCCGTCCGGGTAGAGGGTCTCGTGCGGCACCACGCTGTTGTCGTGGGCGAGCCAGCCGTAGACGGCCTCCACCAGGTTCATCTTGTACTCGGCGCTGGTGACCCGGACGGTCGTCATGTTCAGGTGGCCGCTCGCCTCATAGGTCTTGTGACCCGAGATCTGCAGCACCGGCTCGCCGTCGTGGTCCCCGAGGGTGTTCACCGTCGGCCCGGGAGACATCTCCGAGTAGGGCACGGGGATGAAAACACCCGCGCACAGGAGCGCGATCAGCAACAGGGTGGAGGCGAGCATCGTCGCGGTGCGGCGTGGCATGGCACGACAGTACGGGACGCGGCTGTCGGAACACCGTCAGGGCGGCGGGCGCCGAAACTGCCGTCGGGCAACCGTCAAGCGCCCGTGCGGGGCTTCTCCATCGCCTCACGGAACCGGGCGTACCCATCCAGCTCGGGACCGTCGCTCCGTGCCTTGCGGGTCCGGTTGGCCCAACTGCCCCACAGGCCCGCACCGACAGCGGCCACCAGCGGAATCAGCAACCAGGCGAGTGCCGCCATGCCGACCTCCCAACCCCTTGAGCGTCCGCGACTGACTGATCAGCAGATTAACCATTCGCAGTGACAACGCTCACGCCGGGGGGCGGGTTACGCAACCGGAGGTGACCGGGGCGAAAGCGCTACGCGCCCACCCGCCCTCCCGTCGCCCGACCACCACCCCTCACCGAGGGCGCTACGCGCCCACCCGCCCTCCCGTCGCCCGACCACCACCCCTCACCGAGGGCGCTACGCGCCCACCCATTCCTCGGTGCCGTCGGAAAACGTCTGGTGCTTCCAGATGGGCACCTCGTGCTTGAGGTCGTCGATCAGCTTGCGGCAGGCGTCGAAGGCCTCGCCCCGGTGCGGGCAGGACACCGCGACGACCACCGCGAGGTCCCCGATCTCCAGGTCACCCACACGGTGCAATGCCGCGAGCGCCCGTACGGGGTACTCCGCGACGACCTTCTCGGCGATCCGCCGCATCTCGGCCTCGGCGCTCGGGTGGCACGAGTACCCGAGCCGGTCGACGTCGGTGCCTCCGTCGTGGTTGCGCACGGTACCCACGAACAGCGCGGTGCCGCCGGACGCGTCGTCGCCGACCGCGCGGAAGACCTCGTCCACGGACAGGGGCGTCTCACGGATGCCGATCAGCTTCACGGGGTCCGCTGCGGCCCGCTCACCGGGGTGGTCGTTCGAGGTTGCCATATGCCCATCGTGCCCCACGCCGCCGGCGACGCGGAATAGCGTGATCACCCCGCACGCGCGCGTGCCGCGTTGGAGCCTCCTACAGAGGCAGCGGCCACCCCGGATTCTCGTCAGATGCGGCGCCGTGCCTTCCGCGCGCGGCGCACCACGGCGGCCGCGCCCAGCAGCGCCACCGTCGCGCCCGCGGCTCCCGCCGCCGTCGCGTCCTTGCGCCCGAGGCGCCGCCCGGCGACCGTGTGCCGCCCCGCGACCTCCTCGAGCAGCTCCGCCAGCACCTCCTCGTTGGTGTGCTTCGGACGCCAACCGGCATCGTGCAGACGACTGCCGCTCACGACCCAGGGGTACATCGTGTACGCCAGGTCCCCGGCCGGTGAGGGCGTCAGTCCGATCCGGTGCAGCCGGGCCGCCGCGCCGAGCGCGACCGCCGAGGGCAGCTCCATGCGCCGAATGCCGCTGAGCTCCTCGACCTCCTCCTGCTCCAGCCAGCCGTCGCACCCGACGGCCAGCTCTCCGTCGGCCTTCTCCAGGACGGCGTACTCCAGGGCGCTGCACAGGTCGTCGACGTGGCAGAACTGCCAGGCCGGCCTCGACCCGGCCACGACCAGCAGGCGCGGCGACTCGAAGTACCTGGTCAGGGCGGTGTCCATGCCGCCGACCAGTACGGCGGGCCGGACGACCGTCACGTTGAGGCCGGGGTGCGCCCGCGGCGCGCGCCGCGCGAGCCGCTCGATCTCCAGCAGGTCTCCGACACCGGTGGCCTCGGCCGTGGCGCGCAGCTCGGCGTCCTCGGACAGCGGCAGCTCGTTGTCCGGGAGGGCGCCGTAGACCATCGCGGAGGTGCACAGCACGACACGGTGCACACCGGCCGCCGCGGCGGCCGTCAGAACGGTCTGCGTCCCCCGGACGTTGTAAGCCGTACGGGCGGCCGCGTCGGTCTCCAGGTCGAGGTCGAGCGCCAGGTGCACCACAACGTCCGCACCACGCAGTTTCTCGGCGATGGCCGGGTCCCGTACGTCCAGGATCTGCCACTCGGCCGCCTCGCACCCGCCGCGCCGTTCGTCGATGGCCACGACCCGTCTGACCTCGTCGGACGCGGCGAGCCGCTCGGTGAGCAGCGCCCCGACCCCGGACGCGGCACCGGTGACCGCTACGACGGGTCCGCGCGCGCCGGGGCGTGCGGAACTGGTTGACTGGTTTCGCGCTGCGCGAACCTGCGGATCTGGGGAACTCACCGGGCGTCTCCAGAGGTTGTCTTCAGTACGAGCGCGAGCGACGCGTGCGTACCAGGTGGCATCCATCCTGCCGCAGGCCGTCAGTCGGCGAAGCACCGAGGCCCGATCGGCTTCGGGTGTCTACGCTGGGTGGTGAAGTCGGGCAGCCGTGCCGCCGGAAAGAACCGGCGGCCCTACCAGCCGAGGAACCCCGTGAGTGACACCCCATTCGGATTCGGCCTTCCGCCGGAGGAGCCGGACGACGGCGACGAGGGCAAGAAGAAGGACCAGCAGAGCGGCGGTGGTCAGGGACCGGCCAACCCGTTCGGTTTCGGGACGCCTGGAGCCGGAGGCCTGGGCGGCCCCGGTGCGGACAACCCGTTCGCTGCCATGTTCGGTTCCATGAACCCCAACGACCTGGGCGCCGCGTTCCAGCAGCTGGGCCAGATGCTCTCCTACGAGGGCGGCCCGGTGAACTGGGACATGGCCAAGCAGATCGCCCGCCAGACGGTCTCCCAGGGCACCCCGGACGGCCGCAAGGACGCCAGCGTCGGCCCCGCCGAGCGCAATGCCGTCCAGGAGGCCGTGCGGCTGGCCGACCTGTGGCTGGACGACGCGACCGCCCTGCCCTCGGGCGCGGGCACCGCCGTGGCCTGGAGCAGGGCGGAGTGGGTCGAAGCGACCCTGCCCGCCTGGCGCGAGCTGGTCGACCCGGTCGCCGAGCGCGTCGGCAACGCCATGGGTGACGTGCTGCCGGAGGAGATGCAGGCCATGGCGGGTCCGCTGATCGGCATGATGCGGTCCATGGGCGGCGCCATGTTCGGCACCCAGATCGGGCAGGCCGTCGGCGTACTCGCCGGCGAGGTCGTCGGCTCGACCGACGTCGGTCTGCCGCTCGGCCCGGCGGGCAAGGCCGCGCTGCTCCCGGCGAACATCGAGTCGTTCGGCAAGGACCTCGGCGTGCCCCAGGAGGAGGTGCGGCTGTATCTCGCCCTGCGCGAGGCCGCCCACCAGCGACTCTTCGCGCACGTGCCGTGGCTGCGCTCGCACCTGTTCGGCGCCGTCGACGGCTACGCCCGTGGGATCAAGGTCGACACGGCCAAGCTGGAGGACGTGGTCGGCCAGTTCGACCCGCAGAACCCCGAGCAGTTGCAGGAGGCTCTCCAGCAGGGCATGTTCCAGCCGGAGGACACCCCGGAGCAGAAGGCGGCCCTGGCTCGTCTGGAGACGGCCCTGGCGCTCGTCGAGGGCTGGGTGGACGCGGTGGTGCACACCGCCGCCAAGCCGCGCCTGTCCTCCGCCGACGCGCTGCGGGAGACGCTGCGCCGCCGTCGCGCCTCGGGCGGGCCCGCGGAGCAGACCTTCGCCACGCTGATCGGCCTGGAGCTGCGCCCGCGCCGGCTGCGCGACGCCTCCCGCCTGTGGGCGTCCCTGACGGACGCGCACGGTGTCGACGGCCGGGACGGCCTGTGGGCCCACCCGGACATGCTGCCGACCGCGACCGACCTGGACGACCCGGACGGCTTCGTGCACCGTGAGCAGCTCGACTTCTCCGAGCTGGACAAGATGCTCGGCGAGGCGGCGGGCAAGCCCGACCTGAAGAAGAAGGACGAGGGCGACCGGGGCGAGAACCGGTCCGACGACCGGGACAAGCCCAAGGGCGACGACGGCGAGTGAGCCTCCACGACGACGCGGTCCTGGTCCTGAAGGCGTACGAGGGCCAGGACGAGCTGCGCCAGGTCTATCTGGACCATCTCGCGACGCACCCCGACGGGCTGTGGAAGGCCTGCGCCGACGGGCACATCACCGCGAGCGCCATGGTGATCGACCCGTCGCGCGGGCGGGTCCTGCTCACCCTGCACAAGAAGATCCGCAAGTGGCTGCAGATGGGCGGTCACTGCGAGCCGGTCGACGAGACGCTGGCCCGGGCTGCCCTGCGCGAGGGCACGGAGGAGTCGGGCATCGCCGGACTCGCGCTGCTGCCCGGCGGTCCCGTGCGGCTGGACCGCCACAGCACGCCCTGCGCCTGGCACCTGGACGTCCAGTACGCGGCCCTGGCTCCCGAGGGGGCCGTGGAGGCGATCAGCGAGGAGTCCCTCGACCTGCGCTGGTTCCCGTACGCCGAGGTCGCGGACGTGGCCGACGAGTCGGTCGTACGCCTGCTGGAGGCGACCCGCGCCCGCCTGTGACCGGTAAGGGGTGACCGCCATGGCGATCACCCCTTACCGAACGGTGGCCCCGTGCCCGTGCTCAGCTCCAGACGTTGCCCTGGTTCTGGCCGCGGGCCCCCTGCTGGCCCATGCCGTACTGGGCGGCGAGGCCCGAGCCGACCTGCGCGTTCTGCGGCGGCAGCAGCTCGCTCGGCTGGACGAGCGCGAAGCCGCTGCCCATGAAGCTCAGCTCCCAGCCCTCACCCGTGTTGCCACGGCGCCGCCACACCCCGGAGGAGTGCGTCTGGGCCTGCATCTGCACGCGCAGGCCGGTGGACCATGCGACGATCGCGTCGGCGTCGCAGTTGACGTACTTGTCGGGCGTCACCTGCATGAACAGGGGCGAGCCCGAGGTCATCAGGGCGACCTTGCCGCGGCCCGTGATGTTGAGCTGGTACTTCCCCGAACCGGAGATGCCGTACAGGCTGTCCACCGCGATGACCTCGTGGTGCAGGTTCGAGTCCATCGCGAGCACGTAGCTGCTGTCGACGGTGAGGCCGTCCTGGTCGACGTCCACCACGTGGACGCACTGGGCGAGGTTGGCGAAGTAGACCGTGCCCTGCCCGTGGCAGCGCATCAGGTCCAAGCCCTCACCGGTGCGCGCCCGCGCGCGCGACTGGTTGTTGCTCTGGTACTCGGCGTCGAACTCGACGAGCCCCTGGTAGGCGACCATCGTGCCCTTGCGGGCGAGCACGTCGTCGTGGCCCGTCAGGGCGACGCGGAGCATGTGCTTGTTCTGGAGGCTCCAGGCCTCCTGGCTCTGCTGGTCGTTGTAGGCGAAAATCGGGCTCTGCATGGTGTTCCTGCTCCCCCTCAGCCCCGGACCCGGAGGCGGTCGGTACTGTCCTCGCTGGGCTGGACGACGACGATGCCCTGACCGGAGAAGGCCATCTGGAAGGCCTCGCCGCTGCCGCGGCCGATCAGTGACTGCGCCTTGAAGCTGCGCTTGCCCTTCACCTTCAGGTTCGGGGACCAGGCGACGAGCGCGTCCGGGTCGACGTAGGTCTCGTCCTCGCCGCCGCCGCAGTCGACCACGATCGGCTTGCCCCGGGAGGTGAGGGCGACCCAGCCCTGTCCGGAGATCTTGGTGTTCCACAGGCCCTGTCCGGCGAACTTCGCCAGGCCCTTGACCCGCTCCACACCCCACGTCAGGTGGGCGTCGAAGGCGAGCAGGTTGGTGGCGTTGACGGAGATCCCGTCGCCGTTGAGGTTGATCACGACGACGTTGGCGCCGTAGTCGGCGAGGTAGAGCAGTCCGTCGCCGGAGCACTTCATCAGGGGCGCGCCCTCGCCGGTCATCCAGTCCTTGGCGATCTGGCGGACGGCGGGCGGGTTGGGCTCGTACTGGACGAAGCCCTCGTAGGCGGTCATCGAGCCCACGCGCGCGAGGAGGTCGTTTCCGGTCTGCATGGCGACCTTCAGCATGTGGTTGCCGTGGTTCTCCATGCGGGCGGCGACGGGTGCGGGGGCGTAGCCCGCGAGCGGCTGGTTCATCTCGGGCTCTCCCTCAGATCTCGTACGGCTGGACGACGACGAAGCTGCCGGGTGCGGCCCGGAACTGCAGGTTGACGCTCTCGCCCGTGTCGCCCGCGTAGGAGTTGCGGCGCATCCGCACCTGACTGGAGACGACCACCTGGGCGGCGGCGGACCAGGCGACCACGGCGTTGCAGTCGGCGAACGTCGTGGGCGTGACCGGCAGCACCACGGGCACGCCGCGCGTCTTGACGACGATCGTGCCGGTGCCCTGGAACTGCATCGTGAACAGCGCGCCACCCGGGATGCCGTGCCCCTCGATGCGACGCACCTCGTACTGGAGGCTCTCGTCGAAGGCGAGGACGTTCTCCGCGGAGACGCAGACGGCGTCGCCCTGGAGTTCGATGGGGTGGAGCATCGCGGAGTTGTCCGCGAGGAACACCTGCCCCTTGCCGGTGCAGCGCATCAGCTGCATCTCCTGGCCCGTGGCGTTGCCCACGACCCGGCCGGCGAATCCGGCGCCCTTGTAGCTGAAGTCGACCTTGCCCTGGTAGAGCACCATGCTGCCCTGCCGGGCGAGCACGGGCTGGCCCTCGGCTCCGAGGTCGACCCGGACCAGCTTCTTGTTCTGCTGCGTCCAGCGCTGCCCGGTCGCGGTCTCCCGGAACTGCTGGAGCGCCGCGGTCACACCGGCGCCCTGCGGCGCCCCCTGGGGGATGCCCTGCGGTGCGCCCTGGGGAGGCTGCTGGCCGTAGCCGGGAGGTGGCGTCGGCTGGCCGTAACCCGCGGGCGGGGTGGGCTGCCCGTAGCCGGCAGGCGCGGGCGGCTGGCCGTAACCGGGCGGCGGGGGCGGGGCCTGGGGCGCCTGGGGCTGGCCGTAACCGGGGGGAGGCGGCGCGGTCTGGCCGGGGACCTGGCCGTACGGCGGCTGCTGACCGGGATGGCCCGGCTGGCCGTACGGCGCGGGCGCCGGGGCGGGGGGCGGCACGGGGGCGCCGCCGGGCGGCGTGTTCATGGGCGCGACGATGGTCTGCGCGGCGTGCACGTCCGGGCCGGGCGCCGGGGCGGGAGCCGGTGGCGGCGTGGCCGCGGGCGGCGGTGCGTAGCCCTGCTGGGCGGGCGGCGGCGCGGGGGCCGCGGCCGGTGCGGGGGCGGCGGGCGCGCCGAAGGCCGGCGGCGCCGAGGCCTGGGCGGGCGGGGCGAAGCCCGGGGCGGCGCCTGACTGCGGCTGCTGCGCCTGCTCCGGCGCGGGTGCCTCGTCCTCGGCCACCTCACCGCCGAAGTTCCTCAGCAGCGCGTCGAGACCGCCGTCGAAGCCCTGACCGACGGCGGCGAACCGCCACACGTCCTTCAGATAGAAGTCGCCCAGCATGACGGCGCGCTCGGTGGAGAACTCCGACCCGCTGAACGGGTACCGGGCCACTTCCTCGCCACCCGCGACGATCCGGATGTACCCGGGGCCGACCTGCGACATCTGGCCCGCGCCGTCGATCGTCGCGGTGAAGGAGAGCTTCTGGATCTGCTGGGGGATGCTGTCGAGGGTCACCCGGAAGGACTCCGTGTCACCCGCCTGCGCACCCAGGAGTTGAATGGACTCCTCGGGGGTCTTCGGTTGGTTGAAGAACACGAAGTACCGGTCGTCCGACAACCGCTCGTCGGCGTCGAGTCCGAAACAGCTGATGTCGAAGCTCAACCCGGGGCCGGAGATCTGCACGCCTACGTACAGATCCGTGCCCGAGGTGAGGTCACTGATCCTGGCCTTGTGGCCGCGTTGAAATTCCCTGGCCATGCGTTACGACCGTCCCCCATCCGAATGCGAGTGCGTCGCGACAGGCTAACGGCAAACGCCGACACCGGAGGAAGTCGGTACAGACCCGGTACGAAACCCGTGCGGGGCCGTGGCGGACACCGGGCGGACACCTGCCCGGGCCGTCCACGCTACTCGCTGCGGGCGCCGGGTACGTGCGGCAGCCGGTCCGCGGCGACCACGCCCTCGAGGTAGCCCCTGGCTCGCTCGGTCCGCGGATAGGCCTCGAGCAGCCGCCAGAACCGCGGTCCGTGCCCGGGAACCAGCAGGTGCGCCAGTTCGTGCAGGAGGACGTAGTCGACGACGTACTCGGGCATGCCCTGGAGGCGGTGCGACAGCCGGATGCTTCCCTCGGACGGGGTGCACGAGCCCCAGCGGGTGTTCTGGTTGGTGACCCAGCGGACCGAGGCCGGCCGGGCCCGGCCGGCGAAGTACTGCCCCGACAGACGCTCCGCGCGCTCGGCCAGCTCGGCGTCGCCGAGGACGCGCTTGCTCTCCTGGGCGGCCAGCTTGTCGAGCATGACCCTCACCCAGCGTTGCTCCTCGGCCTCGGACATCCGGGCGGGGATCAGCACGACGGTGCGGTCGCCCTCGCGGTACGCGGATACCGTCCGGCGTCGCCGGGTGCTCCTGCGCACCTCGATCGCGCTCGTACCCGAGCCGCTCGGCGGCGGATTCGTCGGTGTGCGCGGGGGTGCCCCGGCGCGGTGCAGTGGGTCGGCGGACACGCCACGACGTTACCCGCTGCACACGGGGAAGTCCCGACTCCGGGGCGCTTCGGTCCGATCCGCCACTCGTCCTGGGAGACGTGCGGCTGATTCGTACGACGAATACCCCCCACCTGTGGACAACTTCCGACGCCCCTGCGCGCATCCGGGCATGCTGGCACTCGCCGGCGGATCCACGACCGGCCACGGGCCATGAACACGAGGCCGCGAACACGGCACTGGCAGACATACGGGGGACCTGGCATGCATCCGATGGTGAAGCCCGCGCTCAGGCGCGGCTGGCGCGACCTGAACACCGTGCAGTTCGGGATGACACCGGCGCACGCGCTGACCTTGGCACCGGTGGACACGGCGACGGGCAGCTTCCTGGAACTGCTCAACGGCACGCGTGGTCCGGCGCTCCTGCGCGAGGCGGGGCACCGCATGGACCTGCCGGAGGGGCACGTGGACCGAGTGGTGGAGCGGCTGGCGCGGGCCGGTCTCCTCGACGACTCCCGCGGCGGTGGGCCGGCCGCCGACGCCCTGCGGGAGAAGAAGGGGGTCCTCGACCGGCTCCGCCCCGACCTGGCCTCGCTGTCCCTGACCACCGCAGAGCCGGGGGACGCGATGAGACACCTGGCCGCCCGACGCGCTCTGCGGGTGGGTGTGCGGGGTGCCGGACGGGTGGGCGCGGTGCTGGCCGGCCTGCTGTCGGGCTCGGGCGTCGGCGAGATCGACGTGCGCGACGGCGGACGCGTCGAGCCGTGGGACGTCGCTCCGGGTGGCCTGCCCGCCGAGTCGATCGGCGACCGCCGGGACGAGGCGGCCCGCCGTGTCGTCCGCCGGGCAGCCCCCGACCGGCCGCCGCGCCGAGGCCCGACGACGCCGCACGAGGAGGGCGACCCGGGCTTCTCCCTGGTGATCGTCGCCCCGCGTGACGACGTCGCGGTGCACACCCCCGACCCTGCCGCCGCGGAGCCCCTCATGTCCTCCGGTACGCCCCACCTGTACGCCGGCGTCGTGGAGGGGACCGGGGTCGTCGGCCCCCTGGTGCTGCCCGGCGAGACGGGGTGCGCCGGCTGCCTGCACGCCGACCGCACCGACCGGGACCCGGCCTGGCCGCGGCTGGTGGCGCAGTGGCGCTCCGGGCGGCAGCGCCGGGTACCACCCTGCGACCTCACCCTCGCGGCGACCGTCGCCGGATGCGCGGCGGCTCACGCGCTCGCCTTCCTGGACGGCCGGACGCCCTCGAGCACCGGAGCGCGCTGGGAGGTCTCGCTGCCCGGTCTGCGCTGGCACGCACGGCCGGTCCGGGCGCATCCGGCGTGCCCGTGCGGGGCGGCCGGGAAAGGTAAGCAGGAACACATCCCCGAGGACGGGGGACGGCGCGCGACAATGGCTGGGCAAGGGCCGTCAGCGGAAGTACGCCACGAGGCGGAACCGGCGCGGCCGGCTGGGACTTGGAGGGCGCATGTCTGATCTTCCGCGCAAGGCGGTCACCCGGACCGCCAAGCTCGCCGCGCTCCCGCTCGGCTTCGCCGGGCGGGCCACCTGGGGGCTGGGCAAGCGAATCGTGGGCGAGTCCGCGGAGATCGTCGGCCAGCAACTGCAGCAACGCACCGCGGAGCAGCTTTTCAAGGTGCTGGGCGAGCTCAAGGGCGGGGCGATGAAGTTCGGGCAGGCCCTGTCCGTCTTCGAGTCCGCACTGCCCGAGGAGGTCGCCGGCCCCTACCGGGCAGCGCTGACCAAACTGCAGGAGGCGGCACCGCCGATGCCGACGCGCACGGTGCACGCCGTGCTCACGGAGCGGCTCGGAGAGGACTGGCAGGAGCTGTTCCTGGAGTTCGAGGACAAGCCCGCCGCGGCCGCGTCGATCGGCCAGGTGCACCGAGGGGTGTGGCACGACGGCCGCGAGGTGGCGGTCAAGGTGCAGTACCCAGGCGCCGGCGAGGCGCTGCTGTCCGACCTGAACCAGCTCAGCCGCTTCGCCCGGCTGCTCGGCCCACTGGTCCCCGGCATGGACATCAAGCCGCTGATCACCGAGCTGAAGGACCGGGTCTCGGAGGAGCTGGACTACGACCTGGAGGCCGAGGCCCAGCGGACGCACGCCGAGGTGTTCGCGGACGACCCGGACATCGTGGTGCCGGACGTGGTCCACCAGTGCGAGCAGGTGCTGATCACCGAGTGGATCGACGGCATCCCGATGTCGGAGATCATTACGAACGGCACGCAGGAGCAGCGCGACCGGGCCGGCCAGTTGCTGGCCCACTTCCTCTTCTCCGGCCCGGCGCGCACCGGGCTTCTGCACGCCGACCCGCACCCGGGCAACTTCCGTCTGCTGCCCGGCGGACCGGAGGGCGAGGACGACTGGCGTCTGGGCGTCCTGGACTTCGGCACGGTCGACCGCCTGCCGGGCGGCCTGCCCGAGCCCATCGGCGAGGCCCTGCGCATGACGCTGGACGGCGAGGCGGAGGCCGTCTACGAGATGCTCTGTGCGGAGGGCTTCGTCAAGGAGTCGATAGAGCTGGACCCCGACGCCGTTCTCGACTACCTCCTGCCGATCATCGAACCGGCCAGGGTCGACGCGTTCGCCTTCTCCCGCGGCTGGATGCGGAGCCAGGCGGCCCGCATCGGCGACCCCCGCTCCCCCGCGTACCAGCTGGCCAAGCAGCTGAACCTGCCGCCGGCCTACCTGCTGATCCATCGTGTGACCCTGAGCACCATCGGTGTGCTGTGTCAGCTGGGGGCCACGGTTCGGCTGCGCGACGAGCTGGAGGAGTGGCTGGTGGGCTTCCTCGCCGAAGAGGAGACCGAGGCGGTGGACCAGGACGTCGCCGAAGAGGACGAGGACGCCTGCGAGGTGGAGGAGACGGCCGCTCAGGCCTGATCCTCCGGGGCCGAACGCGCCGTGGGGGCCGGTCCGTTCGGCCGGGCCGGCCCCCACGCGCGGAGCCTCGTCTCCCGCCGGGAGACCGCCGCTTCAGGTGTGTCGGTTACTGCATGACCGCCATGGCCAGCGCACGCCGGGCACGCATCGAGGCGCGCTCCGCCCGGCGCTGCATCCGGCGAGCGGTCGCCAGGCGCAGTGCCCGGCGTTCCCGCTCGGCCTCGTGCAGGCGGTCGTGCATATGCGCACGCGCCAGGGCTTCTGGGATGAGTTGCATTTCACGGGTCCTGTTCTGACGCGAGTCCTTCGCGCCGCTGGTGGTGAAGTCTTCAGGCGCGGTGCCTGCGATGTCGTGGGTGGACGGCTTCATCGGGGCCTGCTTCTGGGGGTCGTACGTGAGGGGACGGTCGATCGTGCCTGCGGTGTTCATGCCGAAACCGGGTTCTTGCGCGGGCGGCCACGGGGCCGCTTGCGGGCGACGACAACACCCTGGACGAACAGCTCTCCGCCCCAGACGCCCCAGGGCTCACGCCGCTCCTTGGCACCGGCGAGGCAGGCCTCGATCAGCGGGCAGGTGCGGCAGAGGGACTTGGCGTACTCGACGTCCGCCGGCGACTCGGCGAAGAAGACCTCCGGGTCGTAGGAACGGCAGGGGACGGGCACGCCCAGGTTCTCGATGGCGTCGTCGAGCGCGGTGAGCGCGGTGAGCGGGGTCAAGGTGGAGTCCTCCGTGGAACAGGGCTTGGGGATCGTGTCGGAAGGCGGTACGGACGGGGCGTGCGCTTCGAGTTGCACGGGTGGTCTTCCTCGTCTGGTCGTTCCGGCCGGTCGGCCGGGGGTCGGCTTGGTACCGGGTTCTTTTCTTGTCCCGAGGCTCCTTCGTGCCGTCGTCCCCGTTCGGGGACAAACAGAAGGGCCGCGGATCCCGGGTGGGGTTCCGCGGCCCTGAAGGCGCCGGCCTGATCGGCGATCAGGCTGGATCACTCCAGGGTTCTGGCCCACGGAAGGCCCACATCAGGTGGTGCTGCGTCGTCTGCTTCCGGAATCCGGCACCGGTCGCGGTAAAGGCATAGGCCTGTGCCTGTGCCGCTACTGCTGCTTCCAGTGCCTTGGTCGGTCGCTCATTGCGCTCACGGACGGGAAGGCCCGCGGGGGCAACGGTGGCGGCAGCCGGACGCACGGCACGAATGCCGGACAGACCGGTGCCCGCGTGGGAAGCGCCGAGGATGCACAGGGAGACGGCCGAGCGATCGGTCATTTTGGCGGTGGAGCTGGCGACGAAGCTGCTGTTGATGCTGATCACTGGACTCGCCTCCTCTCGGCGTCTCGGGGGACTGGGACGAACCAGTCCGCGGATATGCAAGTACAACACGGATTCAGGGCCTCCGGGAAGGCCGCTGTTCCCGTGACCAAGAACCTATGGGGATTCCCGGGGCATGCGCAAACTATTTTTTCGACGAGTTGGTATCAGCCGTCCTCGTCAAGCCCCACTCCCTCCTGGCCTGCGCAGATCGCCAGCACCTCGGTTCCGTAACGGTTGAGCTTGCGCGCGCCGACCCCCGGGATCCGGGCGAGATCCCGCTCGTCCTCCGGGACGGACTCGGCGATCGCCACCAGCGTCTTGTCGGTGAAGACGCAGAACGCGGGCTGTCCGCTGCGCTCCGCCTGCACCGCCCGCCACTCGCACAGCCGCTCGTAGACGCCCTCGTCCATGTCGGACGGGCAGCCCTCGCAGCGCATCAGCTTCATCTCACCGGCGTCGGTGAGCGTGCGCCCGCAGACCCGGCAGCGGGCCGGCGTCCGCCGGGTCCGTCTCGGCACGGTGACCGCGGCACCACCGCCGCCTCCCCGGGACCCGCGCTCCACGCCGCCTCCGGCACCTCCGGCGGCCGTTCGCCCCGCGGCCGCCGTGCCGGAGCCGGGGCGCAGCCCCTTAAGGAAGCGGCTGGGCCTGCGGCTCGGCCGGCCGCCGGGCGAGCGGGCCAACGCCCAGGAGAGGTGCAGGTGTTCACGCGCACGGGTGACACCGACGTAGAGGAGGCGGCGTTCCTCCTCGATCTGCTCGTCGGTCTTTGCGTAGGTGATCGGCATCATGCCCTCGGCGACACCCACGAGGAACACGACGTCCCATTCCAGGCCCTTGGCCGAGTGCAGGGAGGCGAGGGTGACGCCCTGCACCGTCGGGGCGTGCTGGGCGCCCGCCCGCTCGTCCAGTTCCACGACGAGGTCGCTCAGTGTGGCTCCCGCCCTGGCGGCGGCGAAGTCCTGGGCCAGGCTGACCAGGGCGGCCAGCGACTCCCAGCGCTCCCGGACGGCGCCCGACCCGGCCGGCGGCTGGGTGGTCCAGCCCTCCCCGGACAGCACCGCGCGCACCTGCGAGGGCAGGTCGACGGCCTCGTCGAGGAGGGAGTCGTTGCCGCCGAAGCGCGCCGCGGCCCGCAGGGCACTGCCGGCCTTGCGCACCTCGGGCCGGTCGAAGAAGCGCTCCGCGCCCCGCAGCTGGTAGGGGACCCCGACGTCGGCGAGTGCCTGCTCGTAGGTCTCGGACTGGGAATTGGTCCGGAACAGGACCGCGATCTCGGCGGCCGGAACGCCCGCGTCGATGAGCTCGCGGATGCGGCGGGCCGCGCCCTCGGCCTCGGCCGGTTCGTCGGTGTACTCGGTGTAGACGGGCTCGGGACCCGCGGGGCGCTGGGAGACCAGCTCCAGACGGTGGTCGGCGGCCCGGCCCCGGGCCTGGGCGAGCAGGCCGTTGGCGAGGTGGACGACCTGGGGGGTGGAACGGTAGTCGCGGACCAGCTTGACGACGGTGGCACCGGGATGGCGGCCACGGAAGTCGAGCAGGTGGTCGGGGGTTGCTCCCGTGAACGAATAGATCGTCTGACTGGCGTCGCCGACCACGCACAGGTCGTCGCGGTCCCCGAGCCACAGTTCCAGCAGTCGCTGCTGGAGGGGGCTGACGTCCTGGTACTCGTCGACGACGAAGTGCTGGTACTGGGCACGGACCTGCTGGGCGACGTCGTGCCGGTCCTGGAGGACGGCCACCGTCAGCAGCAGGACGTCCTCGAAGTCGATGACGGAGCGTGCCCGCTTGAGGTCCTCGTAGGCGGCGTACAGCTGCGCGATCTCCGCCGGGTCGCGGGGAGTCTCACGGCCGGCCTTGGCGGCCGCCGGGGCGTAGTCGGCGGGGACCGTCTGGGTCACCTTGGACCACTCGATCTCCGCGGTGGCGTCGCGCAGCTCGCCCCGGTCGAGGCGGATGCGGCAGGCGGCGGCCGCGTCGGCGACGAGCTGGATCTTGCGGTCGACGAGCCTGGGCAGGGAGCCACCGATCGCTTTCGGCCAGAAGTACTGGAGCTGCCGCAGCGCCGCCGAGTGGAAGGTGCGGGCCTGCACACCGGAGGCGCCGAGCTGGCGCAGCCGGCCGCGCATCTCCCCGGCCGCGCGGTTGGTGAAGGTGACGGCGAGAACGCTGGAGGGCTGGAGGATCCCGGCGCGCACCCCGTAGGCGATGCGGTGGGTGATCGCCCGGGTCTTGCCCGTACCGGCTCCCGCCAGCACGCACACCGGGCCGCGCAGGGCGGTCGCCACCTCGCGCTGCTCGGGGTCGAGCCCTTCGAGCACCGCGTCGGCCGAGTCCGGTACCTGCGGGATGAGGGTGGAGTGCGTTGCTGCTGTCACACCGCCATGCTGCCAGGTCTCGCGAGACGGGTGGTTCAGTTGTCCACAGGCACGCACCGATAGTCGTACCCATGCGACAGGAGTCACGCGGCGTTCACGAGGCGGGAATGGTGGCGCCGCCGCGGACGTTCACCTCCTGCGACCTCATCCCCGGGCCGCAGCTTTCCCGAGTCGCCGAAGGAGCACGAGAGACATGTCGGGCACTGTGACGATGTACAGCACCACGTGGTGCGGCTACTGCCGTCGGCTGAAGAGCCAGATGGACCGCGAGGGCATCGCGTACACCGAGGTCAACATCGAGCAGGACCCGGAGTCCGCCGCGTTCGTGGAGAAGGCGAATGGCGGAAACCAGACGGTGCCGACCGTGCTCTTCCCCGACGGCTCGACGCTGACGAACCCGTCGCTGGCGCAGGTGAAGCAGAAGGTCGGCGCGTAGCCGGCGGGCCGGGACTCAGCCGGCCGCAGAAGCCTCAGAGGGGCGGCCCTTCCCGCGACGGGAAGGGCCGCCCCTCTTGTGGTGCCGGGGTCAGAAGGCGCCGCGGGTCGGCAGCGGCTTGCCGTACCAGAGCTCGATGAGGCGGGCCGCGATCGAGATGCCGTAGGGCGGCAGCACCTCGCCGGACTCGAAGGCGGCGCCCAGCTCGTCGCGGGAGAACCAGCGGGCTTCGTGGATCTCGTCGCCGTCGACGTTGATCCCGGTCGAGGTGGCGTGGGCCATGAAGCCCAGCATCAGGCTGGACGGGAAGGGCCACGGCTGGCTCGCGACGTACTCGACCGGACCGACGGTGACGCCGACCTCCTCCTGGACCTCGCGGCGCACCGACTGCTCGATGGACTCCCCGGGCTCCACGAAGCCGGCGAGGGTCGAGAAGCGGCCCTCGGGCCAGTGCACCTGGCGGCCGAGCAGGATGCGGTCCTCACCGTCCGTGACCGCCATGATCACCGCGGGGTCCGTGCGCGGGTAGTGCTCGGCGCCACAGGCGGGGCACCGGCGGATGTGGCCGGCCGCGGCGATGACGGTGCGCTCGCCGCAGCGGGAGCAGAACCGGTGCAGGCGCTGCCAGTTCTCCAGGGCGACCGCGTGGGCCATCAGTCCGGCGTCGCGGTCCGACAGGAGCAGGCCGGCCTCGCGCAGGCCCGCCGGGCGCGCGGACTGGTCCATGCGGCCGGGCAGGGAGTCCTTCTGGAGGGCGAAGAAGCTGGTCCCCTCCTCGTCGGTGCCCAGGAAGTACCGGTGTGCCTCGGTGAGCGGGGCCTCGAAGGAGGGGGTCATGACGAGTTCGGTGGCCCCGTCGGGTGTCTCGTCGATGAGGACCTGGCCGCCGGAGACCACGAAGCAGCGTGTCGAGGGGTGGCTCCACGCCGCCGCGAGCCAGGCCTCGTCGAGGCGGTGGTGGGCGGCGCGGTCGATGCCGCTCGGGGCGGTGAGCGAGATGGGACGGTCTGCGGTGTGGTCGGTCCAGGTGGTCACGAGTGGTTCCAACTCCCCCGGTGAGCGGTTCGGTTCGGCAGGCGGGTGCAGTGGTTCGTACGGCGGATGGTGACCGGGTCCGGGAGGGCTCGGCGGCGCGGGGCGGCCTTTCCAGTGTGCCGCGCGCGATGCCGGTGGGTCCCGGACCGTGCGCGACGCTCAGGGTGCGTGACGCCAGTACTCCGCCAGGTCGCCCCAGAGGTGGGCGGAGGTTTCGACGCCCTTGAGGAGCAGATCCAGTTCCACCTTCTCGTCGGGGGCGTGCCAGCCGTCCGACGGGACGGAGATGCCGAGGAACAGCACCGGCGCGCCGAGGACCTCCTGGAGGTCGGCGGCCGGTCCCGAGCCGCCTTCCCTGGTGAAGCGGACCGGTGTCTCGAAGGCCCGGCCCATCGCGCGGACCACGGACCGCAGTGCCGGGTGGTCCAGCGGCGTCAGGCAGGGGCGGGTGGCGGAGCCGAAGGTGATCTCGCAGCGGATGCCCGGGGGCACCTGCTCGGCGGCCCAGGCGCGGACGGCTTTCTCCACGTGGTCCGGGTCCTGGCCCGCGACGAGGCGGAAGGAGAGCTTCACCATGGCGGACGACGGGATGATCGTCTTGCTGCCGGGGCCCTGGTAGCCGCCGCCGATGCCGTTGACCTCGGCGGTGGGGCGGGCCCAGACGCGCTCCAGGGTGGTGTGCCCGGCTTCGCCGTGGGCGGCGTACGACTTGGCCGTGCGCAGCCACCGCGGTTCGTCGAAGGGCAGCTCGGCGAAGAGTTCGCGTTCGCGGTCGGTGAGCTCGATCACGCCGTCGTAGAAGCCCGGGACCGCCACGCGCGCGTGCTCGTCGTGCAGGGCGGCGACGAGGCGGGCGACGGCGGTGGCCGGGTTGGGGACCGCGCCGCCGAAGGATCCCGAGTGGATGTCCTGGTCGGGTCCGTGCAGTCGGATCTCGCACTCGGCGAGGCCCCGCATCCCGGTGCAGACCGTGGGGGTGTCCTCGGACCACATGCCGGTGTCGGAGACGATCACCGCGTCGGCGGTGAGCCGCTCGGCGCGCTCCTCGACGAGGGCGCGGAAGTGCGGGGAGCCGGATTCCTCCTCGCCCTCGATCAGCAGCTTGAGGTTCACCGCGGGAGCGGTGCGGCCTGTCGCGGCGAGATGGGCGCGGACACCGAGTGTGTGGAAGAAGACCTGCCCCTTGTCGTCGGCCGCCCCGCGCGCGTAGAGACGGTTCTCGCGGACGACGGGCTCGAAGGGGTCGCTGTTCCAGCCGTCCTCGCGGGCGGCGGGCTGTACGTCGTGGTGGCCGTAGACGAGGACCGTCGGTGCCTGCGGGTCCCCGGAGGGCCATTCGGCGAAGACCGCGGCGGCCCCGGGAGTGGGCCAGACCTCGGCGGTCGGGAAGCCGGTCTCCTTCAGTTTGGCGGCGAGCCAGTCGGCGCTGCGGCGGACATCGGGCGCGTGGTCGGGCTGGGCCGACACGGACGGGATGCGCAGCCAGTCGACGAGGTCGTCGAGGAAGGCGGCGCGGTGCTGTTCGATGTACGTACGGACAGCGCTGACAGCATTGTCAACGGGGTGGCTCATGCTTACGAGCCTATCGGCCCGCACGCACCCCCCGATCGTGCGGTTCGTCACCGACCGGATCGGCCAGCAGCAGTTTCTCGAGCGCCGCGCGGTCCGGCAGTCCCTCGGGCCGTACGACCTCGCCGGTGCGTACGTACAGGAAGGCGGCCGTCACCGAGGTGGGCGGCACGCCCTGCTGCTCGGCCCAGGCGATGCGGTAGAGCGCGAGCTGGAGCGGGTCCGCGGTCGCGGCGCGGTTGGTCTTCCAGTCGACGATCTCGTACGTCGCCGTGTCTCCGTCGCCCTCCTTGTAGACGGCGTCGATGCGGCCGCGTACGACCCGGCCGGCCAGCGAGAGCTGGAAGGGCGCCTCGACGCGGAACGGTGTGCGGCGGGCGTACTCGGTGCGCTCGAAGGCGTCCTTCAGGAACTCCAGGTCCTGTTCGTCGGCGATCTCGGCGTCGCCGCCCGGCAGCTCCTCCGGTTCCAGCAGGGGCAGCGTCAGCGGTTCGAACCGGGCCTCCACCCAGGCGTGGAAACGGGTGCCGCGGCGGGCGGCGGGCTGGGGAGGACGGGGCATGGGGCGGGCCAGCTCCTGGGCGAACCCGTCCGGGTCGGCGGCCAGGCTCAGCAGCTGGGTGGCGGTCAGGGAGGCCGGCAGGGGCACCTCCGTGACGCTCTCTCGCGCGCGCAGCAGCTCGCCGGTGAGCGCCTCGAGGTCGCGGTCCCAGGAGGCGACGGTACGGGCCTCTTCCGGGGTGAGGCGAGTGGGTACGGGGGCGTCGCCCCGATGCGGCTCGGGGGGCGACGCCTGGTGCGGGACGGTGGGGCTGCCCTGCGTCGCCCCGGGCCGACTCCTCGCGGCGTCGGGTCGGTCCGTGGTCCAGGTGTCGTCGGGTCGGTCCGTGGTCCAGGTGTCCCAGTCGGCGGGATCCCCTGCGGCCCGGTCGGCGTCGTCCGCCTCCTCCGGGAACGCCTCGTCGTACTCGGGGGGTGGCGGCCAGTCCGGGTCGTCGTAGGTGTCGGGGGCGGCGGGAGAGCCGTCCTCCCTGGTGGCGAGGGCGTCCAGGTGGGCGAGGACCGTCTCCGCGGCGGCCCGGCGCCGGGCGAGTGCCGCGTCGTCCAGGGGCAGGGGCCAGACCTCGTCGGCGGTCGCCCGGTGCAGGGCCGGGTTCTCCTCGTCCTCGGCCGGTGCGTCCGCCCAGACCTCGATCTCGCCGTGTCCGGCCGCGCAGTGCTCGTACAGGGCCGTGAGGAAGTCGGACGGTCCGCGGGGTTTCTTCTGGCTGGGCCCCCACCAGTGGCCGGAGCCGAGGAGCAGGGAGCGCGGCCGGGTGAAGGCGACGTAGCCGAGGCGGAGCTCCTCGGTGTGCTGGTGGTCCTTCATGGCCTCCTGGAAGGCCTTCAGGCCTCGGGAGTCCCAGGCTTCGACGTCGGGCAGGGTGTCGGCGTCTCCGCGCAGTGCGTGCGGCAGCACCTTGCCCTGGGCGGTCCACTTCTCGCGGCCCTGGCCGCTGGGGAAGGTGCCGGTGACGAGGCCGGGCACGGCGACGACGTCCCACTCGAGGCCCTTGGACTTGTGCGCGGTGAGCACCCTGACGGTGTTCTCCCCGCCGGGCAGCGCGTTGTCCAGGCCCTTCTCGTACTGGGCGGCGGTACGCAGGAAGCCGAGGAAGGCCAGCAGGGTGGCCTCGCCGTCGCCGGCGGCGAAGGACGCGGCGACGTCGAGGAAGTTGGACAGGGTCTCGCGGCGGCGGGCCGCCAGGGCGTGCGGAGACGCCGACAGCTCGACCTCCAGGCCGGTGACGGCGAGGACGCGGTGCAGGACGTCCATGAGCGGGTCGGACAGGGCCCGGCGCAGCTCGCGCAGTTCGGTGGCGAGCCGCGCGAACCGCACGCGCGCGTCCGGTGAGAACGGCAGCCCGTCGTCGCCGCCGGTGCCGTCCAGCGGCGTCTCCAGGAAGGTGTCCAGGGCGTCCGCGAGCGATATCACCTCGGACGGGTCCACCCCCTCGACGGCCTCCGCCAGCCTCCGGTCCGGGTCGTCGTCGCCCTCCACGCGCGCGTGGCTCACGAGCAGCCGGGCGCGGCGTCCCAGGAGGGCGAGGTCGCGCGGGCCGATGCGCCAGCGCGGGCCGGAGAGCAGCCGGACCAGGGAGGCGTTGGCGCCCGGGTCCTGGAGGACCTCGCAGACGGCGACCAGGTCGGCCACCTCGGGCAGATGCAGCAGCCCGGAGAGGCCGACGACCTCCACGGGAACGTCGCGGGCCACCAGCGCGCCCTGGATCTCGGCGAAGTCGGTCGCGGTGCGGCACAGGACGGCGATCTCGCCGGGCGACTTGCCGGTGCGCACGAGGTGGGCGACGGAGTCGGCGATCCAGTCGATCTCCTCCGCGTGGGTGCGCAGCAGGGCGCAGCGGACGATGCCGTCGCGTTCGGCGCCCGGGGCGGGACGCAGGGCCTCCACGCCCGCGTGCATGGCGCGCAGGGGCTCGGCGAGGCCGTTGGCGAGGTCGAGGAGGCGGCCGCCGCTGCGGCGGTTCTCACTGAGCGCCTGACGGACGGCGGGACGGCCGTCCGCGTGGGCGAAGTGTTCGGGGAAGTCGTCGAGGTTGGCGACGGAGGCGCCGCGCCAGCCGTAGATCGCCTGGCAGGGGTCGCCCACGGCGGTCACCGGGTGGCCGGTGCCGCCGCCGAAGAGGCCCGCCAGGAGGATGCGCTGGGCCACCGACGTGTCCTGGTACTCGTCGAGCAGCACCACCCGGTACTCGTCGCGCAGGACGCGCCCCACCTCGGGGAGCCCGGCGAGCTGGGCTGACAGGGCGATCTGGTCGCCGAAGTCGAGCAGGTCCTGCCGGCGTTTGGCGGCCCGGTAGCGGGTCACCAGGTCGGCCAGTTCGCGGCGGGCGGCGGCGGCCTCGGGGACCTTGCGCAGGTCGGCGTTGCTGAGCCGGACGCTCTCCAGGGTGTCCAGGAGACCGGCGTCCCAGGCGAGCAGGTCCTCGGGGCGCACCAGGTGCTCGGCGAGTTCGGCGTCGAGGGCGAGGAGGTCGCTGACCAGGTCGGCGAAGGACCGGGTGAGCGCCGGGTAGGGGCCTGGGGCCTCGCGCAGGACCCGCGCGGCGAGCTGGTAGCGGGTGGCGTCGGCGAGCAGGCGGGAGGTCGGCTCGAGGCCGAGGCGCAGGCCGTGGTCGGTCAGGAGGCGGCCCGCGAAGGCGTGGTACGTCGAGATCGCGGGCTCGCCCGGCGGGTGGTCCGGGTCGATCAGGTCCGGGTCGGTCACGCCCGCTCTGACCAGGGCCGTACGGACGCGTTCGGCGAGTTCGCCGGCCGCCTTGTTGGTGAAGGTGAGCCCGAGTACCTGCTCCGGGGCGACCTGGCCGGTGCCGACCAGCCACACCACGCGTGCGGCCATCACCGTCGTCTTGCCGGACCCTGCTCCGGCCACGATCACCTGCGGGGCGGGCGGCGCGACGATGCAGGCCGTCTGCTCGGGGGTGAAGGGGATGCCGAGGAGCTCCTTGAGCTGCTCGGGATCGGTGATGTGGGCAGGCACGTCAGAGAGGCTAGCGGCGGCCGCTGACAGCGGGCGCCCCGTGTCCCCAAGGGGTGGGGTACACGCAGGTCAGCCGGTGTGGTGCGACTTGTCACACCGGCCACTCGACTCCGGTGGCTCCGACCCCGGCTCCTCTCCGGCCCGGGGTCCCGGTCCCGTCGCCGTGCACCGGCTGCTCGCGTCGCTCACTCCACGACCTGCCGCCCCTCGGGCCGCGCGCTGCACGACGCGCGGAAGGCGCAGTGGGTGCAGTGCTGGCCCGTGGTCGGGGTGAACCGTTCGTCGAGGACCTTGCCGGCCGCCGTGGCCAGCAGGTCGCCCACCCACTCGCCCGCCGGTCCCTCCTGCGACTCCTGCGACTGGACCTTCGGCAGGGCCTCGCCGCCGTCCCGCTTGGGCGCGCCCTGGCGCAGGTGGACGAGTTCGGCGCCGCCCGGTTCCGGACGTACGCCGTCGAAGGCGTCGTCGACGGCGCCCTCGCGGACGGCGAGCTGGTACACGGCGAGCTGGGGGTGGCGGGCCACCTCCGCGGACGTGGGTGCCTGTTTGCCGGTCTTGAAGTCGACGACGTAGGCGCGGCCGTCGCCGTCGGCCTCCACCCGGTCCATTTGGCCGCGGATGCGGACCTCGTAGTCGCCCGCCTCCAGGGTCACGTCGAAGTCGTGCTCGCTCGCCACCGGAGTGCGCCCGGCACGGTCCATGACGTGCCACTTCAGGAAGCGCTCGAGCGCCACGCGCGCGTTGGCCTTCTCCTGCGCCGACTTCCACGGCGCGTCGAAGGCCAGCGCGTTCCACACGGAGTCCAGGCGCTCCATGAGGACGGCGAGGTCGGCTGGTGTGTGCCCGGAGGCCACCTCGTCGGCGAGCACGTGCACCACGTTGCCGAAGCCCTGGGCGGTGGTCGCCGGGGCGTCGGCCTTCACCTCACGGCCGAGGAACCACTGAAGGGCGCAGGTGTTGGCCAGCTGGTCCAGGGCACTGCCGGAGAGCGTGACGGGCTGGTCGCGGTCGCGCAGCGGCACCTTGCTCTCGGTCGGGTCCCACATGCCCCACCAGCGGTAGGGGTGGGCGGCGGGCACCAGAGGCCGGCCGTCCTCGTCGGTCAGGGCGGCGAGGCGGGCCAGGCGGCGCGCGGCGGCCTCCCGCAGGGGGGCGGAGACCCGGGGGTCGACGGTGGTGGCGCGCAGTTCGGCGACGAGCGCCGCGACGGCGAGGGGGCGGCGCGGGCGGCCGGTGACGTCGACGGGTTCGACCCCGAGTTCGGTCAGGAACCGGGAGGGCTGGTCCCCGTCGTCGGCCGGTGCCTTCACCGCCGTCACGACGAGCCGTTCACGCGCGCGGGTGGCGGCCACGTAGAACAGGCGTCGCTCCTCGGCGAGCAGGGCTCCTGGGGTGAGGGGTTCGGCGAGTCCGTCGCGGCCGATCCGGTCGGCCTCCAGCAGGGAGCCGCGGCGGCGCAGGTCCGGCCACAGCCCCTCCTGGACACCTGCGACGACCACCAGCCGCCACTCCAGCCCCTTGGCACGGTGCGCGGTCATCAGACGGACGGCGTCGGGGCGTACGGCACGCCGGGTGAGGGTGTCGGCCGCGATGTCCTCGGCGTCGATCTGCTCCAGGAAGTTCAGGGCGCCCCGGCCGCCGGTGCGCTCCTCCGCGCGTGCGGCCGTCGCGAACAGCGCGCACACGGCGTCCAGGTCGCGGTCGGCGTTGCGTCCGGCCGCGCCGCCGCGCCGGGCGGAGCGCTCCAGGCGGGCGGGCCACGGAGTGCCGTTCCACAGGTCCCACAGCGCCTCCTCGGCGCTGCCCCCTCCCGCGAGGCGCTCCCGTGCCCTGCGCAGCAGCGCGCCGAGTCGCTGGGCACCGCGCGCGTACGCGGGGTCGTGCACGGCGAGCCGCTCCGGCTCGGCCAGCGCCCGGGCGAGCAGTTCGTCCGAGGGGGGCGGCAGCGGGATGCCGGCGGCGCGCTGCTCTTCCCGCAGGGCTCGGCCGAGGCGTCGCAGGTCCGCGGCGTCCATCCCGGCGAGGGGCGAGGTGAGCAGGGTGAGCGCGGTCTCGGTGGGGAGCCAGCACGGAGCGTCCGCACGGGGGGCGCGTACGCCGCGCGGGGGCCTCGCTCCCGTGCCGGTGCCTGCGTCCGCGTCGGCGCCTGTGGCCGTGTCTGTGGCCGCGCCTGCGTCGGGGGCGGGGGCGGGTTCGGCCTCCGTCGCTGGGTCGCGGGCGTCGTCGGCAACGGCCGTGTGCGGCGTGCCATCCGCGTCCACCGTGTCGTCCGCATCGGCCGAGTGCGGCGTGCCATCCGCGTCCGCCCTGTCGTCCGCATCCGCCATGCCCGGCGCGCCGTCCGCATCGGCTGTGCGCGGCGTGTCGTCCGTGTCGTCCATGCCCGGCGCGCCGTCCGCGTCGGCTGTGCGCGGCGTGTCGTCGGCACGCTCGGCGGGAGCGGCTTCGCCTACGTCGTGCGTGCTCGCGGCCGCGTCGGGCAGCGCGTCCCCCGCCGAGCCCGCCCCGGCCTGCTCCCCCGTGCCCGCCTCCGCCTCCGCCACGGCCCGCAGTGCCGTCAGCAGGGGCGCCACCGCGGGCTCGTGGCGCAGCGGGAGGTCGTCGCCGTCGATGTCCAGGGGAACGCCGGCCGCGGTGAGGGCGCGGCGGAGCGTGGGGATGGTGCGTGACCCGGCGCGCACCAGGACGGCCATGTCGCGCCACGGAACGCCGTCCTCCAGGTGTGCCCGGCGCAGGATGTCGGCGACGTTGTCCAGTTCGGTGCCCGAGGTCGGGTACGTGTACGCCTCGACCCGCCCGCCGTCCCGTACCGGGGCCAGCTCTCGGTGGGCGCGAACCTTGTCGGTGGGGAGGCGGGTCAGCGGCATGCGCTGGGTCAGCAGCCGGGTGGCGGCCAGCAGGGCGGCTCCCGACCGGCGTGAGGTCCGCAGCACCGCGACCGGCGCCGGCCGGCCGTCCGCGCGCGGGAAGGCGGTCGGGAAGCCCAGGATGCCATTCACGTCGGCGCCCCGGAAGGCGTAGATCGACTGGTCGGGGTCGCCGAAGGCGACGAGGGAGCGTCCACCGCCCGCCAGGGCGTGCAGCAGCCGTACCTGGGCCGGGTCGGTGTCCTGGTACTCGTCGACGTACACCGCGTCGTACTGGGCGGTCAGGTGCGCGGCGACCTCGGGGCGGCGGGCGAGGAGCACCGCGCGGTGAACGAGTTCCGCGTAGTCGAGCACGCCCTGGAGGTCGAGCACGTCGAGGTACTCGGCGAGGAAGACGGCGGCGGCACGCCAGTCGGGACGGCCGATGCGCCGGGCGAAGGCGCCGAGTGCGTCCGGGCCGAGCCCCAGTTCACGGCTGCGGGCGAGCACCGCGCGGACCTCGTCGGCGAAGCCGCGGGTGGTGAGGCAGGCGCGCAGTTCGTCGGGCCAGCGCACGTGGGCGAGCCCGAGCCGCTCCAGGTCCACCTGTCCGGCGAGCAGCTCGCGCACCGTCACGTCCTGCTCCGGTCCTGACAACAGCCGCAGGGGCTCCACGAACAGGTCGCTGTCCTGGTGGGCGCGGACGAGGGCGTACCCGAAGGAGTGAAAGGTCGTCGCCCTGGGGGCACGTCCGGCGCCGATACGCAGTGCCATCCGGTCGCGCAGTTCGACGGCCGCCTTGCGGCTGAAGGTCAGCACCAGGATGCGCTCGGGGTCGCCGCCCCGGGCGATCCGGTCCGCGACCGACTCGACGAGGGTGGTGGTCTTGCCGGTGCCCGGGCCCGCCAGGACGAGCAGCGGTCCGGACCGGTGGTCAACCACGGCGCGCTGTGCGGCGTCCAGACGAGGGGGGTCCATGCGCGCCGGCGGGGTACGCACCAGTCGGTAAGCGCCACGGCTCCCCCGCCGCACCTGGGGGTGCGGCGGGTGTCCGCTGGAGGAAGAGGAGCTCACGTGGTTCGCCGGTCCTGGTGGGTGTGCTGGTGGGCCGTCCGCGTCGCGGGCGGGGCGGTGGCCGCGGGATGAGGGGGACGCGTGCGGCCGACGCTACGCCGACGGAAGAGGCGGAAGCAGCGCTTCCTCTTCATCCCTGGCGTCACTCCTGGCGCAAGCACCCCCTGCCCCACGAACGTACGTCATGGCACGGACATGCCCGAAGTGTCCGGTTTACCTCGTACGGATCACAGGTCCCCCATCGGCCGGTCGCATGGCGGAAGCTGTCAGGTGTGACCCTGTGCGCGTCCGCCGTCCCCTTGTGCGCGTCCGCCGCCGTCCCACCGCGCCCGCTTCAGGTCGAGGCGCGGCAGGTGGCCCTCGGCGGCTCTGCTCGCGTCCTTCAGGGGCGTGCCCTCTTCCCGGTAGCGGTCGATCGCCTCCAGCTCGTGCCCCGCGAGCAGGACCCCGTCCGCGCGCACGACACGCCACCAGGGGACACCTCCCCCGTAGAGGGACATGACGCGGCCGACCTGGCGGGGCCCGCCCTCCTCCAGGTACTCGGCCACGTCCCCGTACGTCATGACGCGGCCCGGCGGGATCAGTTCGGTCACGTCGAGGACCCGCTCGGCGTACTCGGGCAGCGCGTCCGCGTTCTCCGGACGGACGCCGTCCGGAAGGCTCTGCTCGCTCATCCGCCCCATGGTGCCGCACTCCGCCGACAACGCGACGCACTCCCAGGAGCCCGCCTCCCTCGCCCGCAGGCGGCGCTTCGGGCAGACTGTGCGGCCCGCACGGGCACCCTGATGCCTGCCGAGGCCGACGCGGCATGCCACCATCGTGCGGGCAGTGACCAGTGATACGAGAGCAAGAAGAGGCGATGAAGCAGCAGGGTGTGCACCCCGAGGACGCCGAGGGCACCTCTGACTCTTCGTCGCGCCCGGACACCGCGGACGAGGGCGGCGGGAAGGCCGGCGAGCGGACGGCCGAAGGCCCTTCGGCGACGGCCGCCGACCCCGACGACGTGGCCCACATCGACGAGGTCGAGGGCGACGAACCGCTGCTCCCCGCGCGCGTGCACCGCCCCTCCGATCTGGTACGCCTCCTGGTGGGCGTGCTCGCCGTCGCCGTGCTCCTTGCCATCGCCGCCTTCGCGCACGGCACCACCTCGGGCCTCGAGCAGGACATCAACAAGGGCACGGGACAGGCACCCGACCTGCTCATCAAGATCGCGGGACTGGCCTCCAGCATCGCGATCCTCCTGGTGCCGGTCGCGTTCGCCATCGAGCGGCTGATCAAACGGGACGGGCTACGGATCGCCGACGGCGTGCTGGCGGCGGTCCTCGCGCACGGGGTGACCCTCGCCACCGACCTGTGGGTCGCCAAGGCCGCTCCCGGCTCGATCCAGGAGGCGCTCACCCAGCCGTCGCCGGGCGACACCCACGCGCTGACCGACCCCGTGCACGGCTACCTCGCGCCGGTCATCGCGTACATGACGGCCGTCGGCATGTCCCGCAGACCCCGCTGGCGCGCGGTGCTGTGGATCGTGCTGCTCCTCGACGCCTTCTCGATGCTCGTCACCGGTTACACGACACCGTTCTCGATCATCCTGACCGTCCTCATCGGCTGGACCGTCGCCTACGGCACCCTGTACGCCGTCGGCTCCCCCAACGTGCGCCCCACCGGCCGGACGCTGATGGCGGGCCTGCGGCACGTCGGCTTCCGGCCGGTGACCGCCGCCCGGCAGGAGGCGCCGTCGGACAGCGTCGAGACCGGTGACCGCGGCCGCCGCTACTTCGTCACCCTGGAGGACGGCCGGCCGCTCGACGTGACGGTGGTGGACCGGGAACAGCAGGCCCAGGGCTTCTTCTACCGGGCGTGGCGCAACCTGACGCTGCGCGGATTCGCCACCCGCAGCAGCCTTCCCTCGCTGCGGCAGGCCCTGGAGCAGGAGGCGCTGCTCGCCTACGCGGCCATCGCGGCCGGTGCCAACGCCCCCAAGCTGATCGCCACGTCGGAGCTGGGTCCCGACGCCGTGATGCTCGTCTACGAGCACACCGGCGGGCGCTCCCTGGACTCGCTGACGGACGAGGAGATCACCGACGACCTGCTGCGCGACACCTGGGAGCAGGTACGGGCCCTCCAGTCCCGGCGCATCGCGCACCGCAGGCTGGTGGGCGACGCGATCCTGGTGGATCGTTCCGGCACGGTGATCCTCACCGACCTGCGCATCGGCGAGATCGCCGCCGGCGACCTGCTGCTGCGGATGGACATCTCCCAGCTCCTGGTGACGTTCGGCCTGCGGATCGGTGCCGAACGCGCGGTCGCGTCGGCGGTCGGTGTGCTCGGCCCGGACACGGTGGCGGACTGCCTGCCGATGCTCCAGCCGATCGCACTCAGCCGCTCCACGCGCGCGACCCTGCGCAAGCTGGCGCGGGAACGGGCCCAGCGCGAGCGCGAGGCGGTCCTGGAGTCGTCCCGCCAGGCCAAGCTGGCCCGCGCGGAGGCGGCCGGCCACGATGCCACGAACCCCGCGTCCGGAAAGGCCGACCAGCCGGCCCAGGCCGACAGACCGGACAAGAAGACCGTACGCGCCGAGCAGCGGGCCGAGAAGCGTGCCGTGGACGAGGCCGTCGAGGAAGCGCGCGAGGAGGACCTGCTCACCCTGATCCGCCACGCGGTACTGCGCATCAGGCCGCAGGCCCCCGTCGAACCGGCCCGTCTGGAGCGGGTACGGCCCCGCACGCTGATCAGCTTCATCGCCGGCGCGATCGGCGCCTACTTCCTGCTGACGCAGCTCACCCACATCGAGTTCGGCCCGCTGATCTCGAACGCCCAGTGGGGCTGGGTGGCCGCGGCCGTGCTCTTCTCGGCGGCGAGTTACGTCGCGGCCGCGATGGCCCTGCTGGGCTTCGTCCCCGAGAGGGTGCCCTTCCTGCGGACCGTGGCCGCGCAGGTCGCCGGGTCGTTCGTCAAGATCGTCGCCCCCGCGGCGGTCGGTGGCGTCGCCCTGAACACCCGGTTCCTGCAACGTGCGGGCGTGCGCCCCGGGCTCGCGGTGGCGAGCGTCGGCGCGTCCCAGTTGTTCGGGCTCGGCTGCCACATCCTGATGCTGCTGTCCTTCGGCTATCTGACCGGCACCGAGAAGACACCGTCGCTGTCGCCGTCCCGGACGGTCATCGCCGGTCTGCTGACGGTGGCGGTGCTGGTGCTCGTCGTGACGTCCGTGCCGTTCCTGCGCAAATTCGTCGTCACGCGCGTGCGGTCGCTCTTCGCCGGGGTCGTGCCGCGCATGCTGGACGTCCTGCAACGCCCGCAGAAGCTGGTCACCGGCATCGGCGGCATGCTGCTGCTCACCGCCTGCTTCGTGATGTGCCTGGACGCCTCGATCCGCGCCTTCGGCGACGACTCCGCGTCGATCAGTCTCGCGAGCGTCGCGGTCGTCTTCCTCGCGGGCAACGCCCTGGGGTCCGCCGCGCCGACGCCGGGCGGTGTGGGCGCGGTGGAGGCGACGCTGACGGTCGGTCTGATCGCCGTCGGCCTCCCCAAGGAGGTCGCGGCGCCCGCGGTGCTGCTCTACCGGCTGCTCACCCTGTGGCTGCCGGTCCTGCCGGGCTGGCTGGTCTTCAACCACCTCACGCGCAAAGAGGCGCTGTAACCGGGCACTGATGCGCTCTCCGTGCCTCGGCACGCTCCCCCTGCCCCTGCACGCCCTTCGTCCCTCGCGCCTCGCGCCTCATCCCTCGTGCCTCATCCCTCATACGGCCCTGGTCCCGAGCGGGGGCTCCCGCGCGACCGCACGATGGACGCATGCCGAATCCCTCCCGGCTGCGCGCCGCCGCCCTGACCGTCACCGCCCTCACGACGCTGTCCGTCCTGCTGGCGGGCTGTGGCGGCGGGTCCCAGGAGAACGACGCGGACCTGACGGACCAGAAGCTGAGCTGGAAGGACTGCCCGGCACCGTCCGAGGCCGAGGGCGGCGGCGCCGCCCCTTCTCCGCTGCCGGACGGGGACGAGTGGCAGTGCGCCACCATGAAGGCGCCCCTCGACTGGGACGACCCCAAGGGCGACACGATCGGCCTCGCGCTGATCCGGGCCAGGGCCAGCGGCGAGGCGGACCGGCGGATCGGCTCGCTCGTCTTCAACTTCGGCGGGCCGGGCGGGTCGGGCGTCACCACGCTGCCCGCGTTCGGCCAGGACTACGCGAAACTGCGCACCCGCTACGACCTGGTCAGCTTCGATCCGCGCGGCGTCGGCCGCAGCGACCCCGTGGAGTGCCTGGACGACGACCAGCTCGACACCTACTTCCAGCAGGACGCCACCCCCGACGACCGGGCCGAGCGCACCGAGTTGGTGGACAACACGGAGAAGTTCAACGCCGCCTGCGAGAAGAACTCGAAGGAGATCATTCCGCATGTGCGCACGACCGACGCCGCCCGCGACATGGACCTGATGCGCCAGGTACTCGGCGACGAGAAGCTGCACTACTTCGGCATCTCCTACGGCACCGAACTCGGCGGCGTCTACGCCCACCTCTTCCCCCGGCACGTGGGCCGTGCCGTCTTCGACGCGGTCGTCGACCCGACGCAGACGGCGGAACAGAGCTCGCTGGGCCAGGCGAAGGGGTTCCAGTTGGCGCTGGACAACTTCGCCGAGGACTGTGTGTCGAAGACCGAGGACTGCCCGATCGGGGACACGGCGGACGACGTCGAGGCGCGCATCGCCCGCTTGCTGAAGGACCTCGACCGCAAACCGATCCCCGGCGTCTTCCCCCGCGAACTCACCCAGACCGCCGCGACCGGCGGCATCGCGCAGGCCCTGTACTCGAAGGACTTCTGGGAGTACCTCACCGAGGGTCTGGAGCAGGCGTACGACGGCGACGGACGGGTCCTCATGGTGCTGTCGGACGCGTTGAACGGACGCAACGAGAACGGCCAGTACAGCAACATCACCGCGGCCAACGTCGCCATCAACTGCGCCGACGACAAGCCGCGGTACGACACGGCGTACGTGGAACGCAAGCTGCCCGAGTTCCGGGACGCGTCCCCGCTGTTCGGCGACTACCTCGCCTGGTCCATGCTCAGCTGCACCGACTGGCCGGTCGCCGGCGCCGCCGACCACCCCGACGTCAGCGCCCCCGGCGCGCCGCCGATCCTGGTGATCGGCAACACCGGCGACCCCGCGACGCCCTACGAGGGCGCCGGCCGGATGGTGGACGCGCTGGGCCAGGGCGTCGGCGTGGAACTGACGTACAAGGGCCAGGGCCACGGCGCCTACGACAGCAAGAACCGGTGCGTGCAGGACGCGGTGCACGGCTATCTGCTCGACGGCAAGGTGCCGGCGGCCGGGACCGTGTGCTCCTGACGGCCGGGACCGCGTGCTCCTGACTGCGGACTGCGGACTGCGGACTGCGGCAGCGAGCGGGGCGAATGCCCAGGTCAGAGCGTTATCCACAGGCTTCCGCAGGCGCTGTCGGCTCCACCTACCATGGCAGGAACGCCATCCGCCGCACGGCGCGGACGGCTTGCCAGGGGGGAGAGGACATGACTCGTCTCGTGAGGTGGACGGCCCTGACCGCCGCCGCCGCACTGCTGACCGCGGGTTGCGGCGGCGGCTCGTCCGACGAGGACAAGGACGACGGGGGCAGGAGCAGCGCGGGACCTTCGGCGGCGGCACCGTCCGGGGTGCCCGAGGCGCTGGCGTCCCAGACGCTCGACTGGGCCCGCTGCGAGGGCACCGACGACGCCCCGGCGCCGGACGGCGACTGGCGGTGCGCCACGCTCGAGGCGCCGCTGGACTGGTCCGATCCGGACGGCGAGACGATCGATCTCGCGCTGATCCGGTCCAGGGCGACCGGGGACGACCGCATCGGCTCCCTGCTGTTCAACTTCGGCGGCCCCGGCGGTTCCGGCATCTCCATGATGCCGTCCTATGCCGACACCGTCTCCTCCCTGCACGAGCGGTACGACCTGGTGAGCTGGGACCCGCGCGGGGTGGCCGCCAGTGAGGGCGTCCGCTGCCGCTCCGACGAGGCGATCGAGGCCGCCGAGTCGGTGGACTCCACTCCTGACACCCCGTCCGAGGAACAGGCGTATCTGAAGGACGCCGCCGACTTCGGCGAGGGCTGCGAGAAGGCCGCCGGCAAGCTCATGGAGCACGTCTCGACCACGGACACCGCCCGCGACATGGACCTGATGCGACACGTCCTGGGCGACGAGAAGACGCACTACTTCGGCATCTCCTACGGCACCGAACTCGGCGGCGTCTACGCCCATCTCTTCCCGAAGCACGTGGGACGCCTGGTCCTCGACGCCGTGGTGGACCCGAGCGCCGACACGATGGGCCACGCCGAGAACCAGGCCAGGGGCTTCCAGCGCGCCCTGGACGACTATCTGAAGTCGACCGGCCAGGATCCCGAGCAGGGGTCGCGGAAGATCGCCGGCCTGCTGAAGCGGCTCGATGCGAACCCGCTGCCCACGTCCTCGCCGGATCGCGAGCTGACGCAGACGCTCGCGCTCACCGGGATCGTGCTGCCGCTGTACAGCGAGAGCGGCTGGCCGGCCCTGACCAGCGCGCTCGAGGCGGCCGAGCAGGGCGACGGCTCGGAGCTGCTGGCGCTCGCCGACGGCTACAACGAGCGCGATCCCTCGGGGCGCTACGGCACAACGACCCACTCGCAGCGGGTCATATCGTGCCTGGACGACAAGCAGCGGCCGACCGTGGCGGAGACGAAGAAGCTGCTGCCGAGGTTCGAGAAGGTCTCGCCCGTCTTCGGCGCCTTCCTCGGCTGGGACACGGCCGGTTGGTGCCACGACTGGCCGGTGGCCGGTCAGCACGAGACCCCGGAGGTGAGCGCACCCGGCGCGGCCCCGGTCCTGGTGGTCGGCAACACGGGCGACCCCGCCACTCCCTACGAGGGCGCCCGCAGGATGGCGGACGAGCTGGGCAAGGACGTCGGCGTGGTGCTGACCTGGAAGGGCGAGGGCCACGGGGCGTACGGGAGCGGGAGCGACTGTGTCGACTCCGCCGTGGACGCCTACCTGTTGAAGGGGACGGTGCCGAAGGACGGCAAGGTCTGCTCATGACGGCGGCGGGGGCTTCGGGCACCCGCGGTGCGCGAAACCCCCGCCGTCCGGGAAGCGGGTCCGTCAGCCGGTCAGTAGACGGGCTTCTCGGGCTCGATCTGGTTGACCCAGCCGATCACGCCGCCGCCGACGTGGACGGCGTCCGCGAAGCCGGCGGACTTGAGGACCGCGAGGACTTCCGCACTGCGGACACCCGTCTTGCAGTTCAAGACGATCTTCTTGTCCTGCGGAAGGCTCTCGAGGGCGGAGCCCATGAGGAACTCGTTCTTCGGGATCAGCCGGGCGCCCGGGATCGAGACGATCTCGAACTCGTTCGGCTCGCGGACGTCGATGAGCTCGATGCTCTCACCGTCGTCGATCCACTCCTTGAGCTGCTTGGGAGTAATCGTGGAGTCGGCGGCCGCCGCCTGGGCCTCCTCGGACACGACGCCGCAGAAGGCCTCGTAGTCGATGAGCTCGGTGACGGTCGGGTTCTCGCCGCAGACCGCGCAGTCGGGGTCCTTGCGGACCTTGACCTGCCGGTAGGTCATCTCCAGGGCGTCGTAGATCATCAGGCGGCCGACCAGCGGCTCGCCGATGCCTGCGAGGAGCTTGATGGCCTCGTTGGTCTGGATGGAGCCGATGGACGCGCACAGCACGCCCAGCACGCCGCCCTCGGCGCAGGAGGGGACCATGCCGGGGGGCGGGGGCTCCGGGTAGAGGCAGCGGTAGCAGGGGCCGTGCTCGGACCAGAAGACGGAGGCCTGGCCGTCGAAGCGGTAGATCGAGCCCCAGATGTAGGGCTTGTTCAGCAGGACGCAGGCGTCGTTGACCAGGTAGCGGGTCGCGAAGTTGTCCGTACCGTCGACGATCAGGTCGTACTGGCTGAAGATGTCCATCACGTTGTCGGCCTCGAGCCGCTCCTGGTGAAGGACCACGTCCACCAGCGGGTTGATGCCCTTGATGGTGTCGCGGGCGGACTCGGCCTTGGGCCGGCCGATGTCGGCCTGGCTGTGGATGACCTGACGCTGCAGGTTCGACTCGTCGACCTCGTCGAACTCGATGATGCCGAGCGTGCCGACACCGGCTGCCGCCAGGTACATCAGGGTCGGCGAGCCGAGGCCGCCCGCGCCGACGGCGAGCACCTTGGCGTTCTTCAGCCGCTTCTGCCCGTCCATCCCCACATCGGGGATGATCAGGTGGCGGGAGTACCTGCGGACCTCGTCTACGGTGAGCTCGGCAGCCGGCTCGACCAGGGGTGGCAGCGACACGGGGACTCCGTTGGTCGGTCAGTAATTACGGTTGTTCTGCCAGTAACACTGCCACGGCCTTTTTCATTCCGAGACTCCCGTCCCGACCCGCGAGACGATTTCGTCCCAGTAGCCGGGCATCGTCTCCCACGGGTCGGCGCGGCCACCGCGGTCCGTGCGGTCGGTGAAGTAGATCGTGGCTGCTCCCTGCCAGCGGGCGATGCGCAGCGCTTCCTCCAGGTGCCCGCGCGGTACGCCGTGGACGAAGTGGCAGAAGCGGTCGGGCGGATAGTCCGCGCTCCACTCGGCCGCCTGGGACCAGCGGTAGTCGGCCCAGGTGCCGGAGAACGTGACGAGTTGGTCCGCGTTCTCGGCGTAGCCGGGGTAGGGGTGGGTGCCGTGACCGAGGACGATGTGGGCATCGTCACTGATCGCCCGGAGGGTGGTGACGGTGCGGCGGACCTCGGGAAGGGCGGCCCGTTCCGACGGGCAGTGGTCGAGGAGGAAGCCGTCGACCTGGTACCAGTCGAGGTGTCGGTGGGCGTCGGAGATCTGTTCGCCGAGGCTGCGGGCCCCGTACGCGGCGTCGAGATGGCCGAGGACGCGGACGCCCGCGTTGCGCAGCCGGCCGACGGCCTCCAGGCAGCGCGGGTCGGGGTGGGCGCCGGGGCCGTCGGCGATGTTCAGGACGACCCAGTGCAGCGGGGTGCCGGGACAGGTGAGGCCGGCCCACTCGTCGGGGGCGACGAGGGGGTGGGCCAGACCCGGGACTCCGAATCCGGTGCGGACGCCGGTGCTCGCGGTGCCCGCCCTGGTGCTGGTCAGATACGGCATGCCGCCTCCATCCAGATGTCGGCGAGGGACTCTTCGAGGGCGATCCGGGGACGCCAGCCGAGCCGGTCGCGTGCGGTGCGCACATCGGCCTGCTGCCAACTGCCGCAGCCGTCGGGGTACGGGTGGGGGGCCGGTGCCGCGTGCTCGGAATCCGTGCGCTCGCCGCGGCTTCCGAGGGGGTCGGGGCGGTGGTGGCCGAGGGCGTCGGTCCGGTGGTGGCCCAGGGCGTCGACGCGGTGGCCGACGGACTCGGTGCGGGGATGGCCGATGGTGGGGCGCAGGGCGCCGGAAGGACCGTCGAGTTCGTGCAGGGCGCCCCCGTAGCCGGCGACTCGGGCGAGGGTGGCGGCCGCGTCGCGCAGGCGGACGGCACGGCCGGAGCCGATGTTGATGACGCCCTGTGCTGCGGAGAGGGAGGCGGCGTGCACCGCGCGGGCGACGTCGCGGACGTCGATGAAGTCGCGCTGGGCACCGAGGCCGCCCAGGCGCAGTTCGCCATCCCCGGACTGCATCGCACGTCGCATGGCCTCGGCGAGGCGGCCGAGCGGGGAGCCTGCGGGCGTGCCGGGCCCCGCGGGCGAGAAGACGCGCAGGACGACGGCGTCCAGACCGGAGCCGAGGACGAGTTCGGTCGCGGCGAGTTTGCTGACGCCGTAGGGGCCGCCGGGGCGGGGCACGGCGTCCTCCGCGGTGGAGGAGCCGGGCTGGCTGGGGCCGTACTCGGCGCTGCACCCGACCTGCACCAGGCGGGCTCCGCAGCCGCTGCGGCGCAGGGCCTCGCAGACGGTGGCGACGGCGACGGTGTTGTGCCGGGTGAGTTCGCGGGCCCCGCCCCGGGTGGCGCCCGCGCAGTTGACGACCACGCCGGGATGGACCGCGTCGAGGAAGCGGGTGAGGGCGCCGGGGCTGCCCGTGGCGAGGTCGAAGCGGACATCGGCGTCGTCGCCGCGGCCGAGGGCGGTGAGCTGGACGGCGGGGTCGGCGAGCAGACGGTCGGCGACGAAGCGGCCGATGTAGCCGTTGGCTCCGATCAGCAGGACTCTCATCGGGCGGCTCCCGGTGCCGAGGCGTCGGGTCGGGAGGTGGTCATCTGGGGGCTCCTTCAAGGGGTGATGCGAGGGTGGAGAGGACGAGTGGGGGGTTGACCGTGCCCGCGTTCACCGGGTTCGCTCCGTCGACGCGTGGGCCGAGGCCCTGGTCAGACGGCGGGACGCGTGGATCAGGAGGGTCACGGCACCGATCCCGCAGGCGGTCGCCGGGACACCGGCCGGGCCGCAGACGGCGACCAGTGCCTCCACGGGGGCGGTGAGGAAACCGCAGCCGGGGAGGCGTCCGGCGAAGAGCGTGGCCAGGGCGGCGGCCTCGGCGGTGGCCGTGGTGGTGAGGACGAGCGTGGAGGCGTGCGCGTGACCGTGCACGGTGAGCAGCCGGGCGAGCAGCAGCAGGGCGCCCAGGGTGAGGGCCTGGGGAGGGGCGGCGGGCTCGCCGAGCACGGCTCCGGTCAGCGCGAGCAGGGCGGCGAGGGCACCCAGGTACAGGGCGAAGGTGCCGAGCAGCAGGGGGCGTACGGAGGCGGAGAAGTCGGCCAGGCCTCGGCTGGACGACAGTTTGCGGCGGGCGCCCGCGGCGAAGAGGTGAGCGCATCCGACCGCGGGCGCGTAGGACAGCGCGAGCGCCAGGACGGGGGCGACGGTGACGGGCCATGGACCGTCGGCGGTGCCGTCGGGGAGGCTGTCCGGGCCACCGGTGACGGCGTTGCGGAGGAGTCCGTCGCCGAGGAGGGCGTAGCCGACGAGCCAGCAGGTCCAGGTGCTGGTGGTGCGCGTCGAGGCGCTCAGCGGCCCGCGGCGAAGTGCCGCGCCCAGGGCCAGGGGCACCGCGAGGAGGCCGACGGCGGCGGCGATCAGGCGCGGCCGGCCCTCGGTGAGGTGCAGTACGGCCACGGTGGCGGCGCACAGGACGCCGGGCAGCAGGGCGAGGAGGACTCCGGCGGTGCGTGGCGGGGGTGTCGGCGCCTCGTCGGGGCGGGCCGGGGTGTCGCCGTCGCGCGGGACCCGGGCGTACATCTCTTCGGCGAGGGAGAAGACGTCCCGGTGGCGGAAGCGTGCGGCCGTCCGGTCGGTGACGCCGTGCGCCTCCAGGCCCGCCGCGATCTCCAGTGGGTCCACGGCGCGTTCGCACAGGTCGCGGTGACGGTGGAGCAGCCCCTTCACAGGGTCGGCGGCACGGCGCGCGGCGGACGCGGACGGCGCCTGCCTCACGTCTCGGGCCTCCCCACCGGCGGCACCTCTTTCGCGGCCGCCGCCTTCACCAAGGCCGCCTTCACGACCGCCGCGTTGACGAGGGCCGTCTTCACGACCGCCGTTTTCACCACCGCCGTCTTCACGAATGCCGCGTGCACGAGGGCCGCCCACACGGCCCGCACCGTCTCGCTCGCCGTCCCCGCGGCCGGCGCGATCGTCACGGCCGTCGGCGGCGCGAGACCCGCCGATGTGATCCGTGTGATCCGCGTGCTGCCGGTCCTCCGCCGAACGCACGCTCTCTCCCACCTCGTCCAGACCGTGGCCCCCGTCGGTGAGGCAGGTCCGTGAGCGTTCGTCCCAGGCGCCCGGGCTGCCTGGGGTCTCGGGCCGGTCCAGTTCGCCGATGCCGCTCATCGGGCCGCTCCCTCGGTGGCCGACACCGGAGCCGCGGACCGGACGGGACCCTCCGTCGCCCAGCCCGGACCGCTCCGGACCGCGCCGGAACCGGGGCTGGGACTGGGGCCGCCCCTGGCCGCGATACGGGCCGTGGGGTCGCTCCAGCGGCCGGGCACATGGGCCTCGGCGGGGACGGCGAAGGGCAGGGGTGCGCCGGTGTCGTCGAGGACGACGCGGCGTACCGGTGTATGCGACAGGATCTCCAGGTAAATGCCGTGAAATGCCGTGATGTTCTGCTCGACGGTGAACAGCTCCAGCGCACGGGCGCGTGCGGCGGCGCCCAGGCGTTCGCGGCGCTCCGGGTCGCGCAACAGCGCGACGCACGCCTCGGCGAGCGCCCGCGGATTGCGCGGGGGCACGACGAGTCCGGTGCCGCCGATGGCCTCCACCACCGCGCCGACGTCCGTGGACACGGTCGCGCGGCCGCAGAACATGGCCTCGACGAGCCCGGACGGGAACCCTTCGACGACGCTGGAGAGCACCACCAGGGCGCCCGAGGCGTACGCGTCGGCGCGGGACGGCAGTTCGGGTCCGCCGGTCTCCTCGAAGGAGACCGGGTTGCGGCCCACGGCGTGCGGGCCGTCGGCCTCGTCGGGGAAGAGCTGCGCGGCCAGTCCCTTGCAGTGGGCGAGGTAGGCGGCGCCTTCGGGGCCGAAGGGCGAGCCGACGATCCTGAGGCGCGCCGCGGGTTCCGCCCTGCGGATCTCCGCGAAGGCGTGCAGCAGCGAGACCAGGTCCTTGGCCGGCTCGACGCGTCCGACCCAGACGAGGGT
Source organism: Streptomyces coelicoflavus (assembly GCF_045041415.1). NCBI lineage: Bacteria > Bacillati > Actinomycetota > Actinomycetes > Kitasatosporales > Streptomycetaceae > Streptomyces > Streptomyces coelicoflavus. Next base: position 2,854,750 of record NZ_CP108218.1, read on the forward strand.
CCGCGGGTCGGCGCACTCCGGGGACTCCCCCGCCTCCGCGAAGGGGGCGGCGTCCATGCCCGGATGGACCGTGCGCAGCTTGGCCCGGTCGGCCCCGCAGCGCTCCTGCCAGCGGCGGGCGTGCGTGTTGCCGGGCGTGATCACGGCCGCGCGCCGGTAGGTCTCGGCGGCCAGCCGGCCGTGGAAGGAGGCGAGCAGGGACCGTATCGCGGGCGAGGAATCGGGTTCCGTCAGGTAGTGCGCCCGCAGCCGCACCCCGTACTCGGTCACGAGCAGGGGGACGTCGCAGAAGTGCCGGGCGAGCAGGCCGGGCAGGGCGGCGGTGCCACCGGAGGTGGCGTGGCACAGGTCCACCGAGCCGAGGTCGTCGTCCTCGTACCAGTCCAGCGACAGGGGGCGCAGGGCGCGTTCGAGGCGTGCGGCGACGGTCAGCAGGTCGGGAACGCGCGCCTCGCGTGCGGAGCGGTGGGCGCCGGGCGCACGACAGGCGCGTTCCAGGGCGCGCACGGCGGTCTCCGAGCGGAGTGCGGCGGGCAGCCCGCCCTCGTCGCGGGCGAGTTCGGCGAGGCCGTACAGCGCATTGGCGAAACGGTCCGCCTCAAGGGCCGACTGCTCTTCCGCCAGAGTCTCCGAACTCCCGGCCGGGTCGCCGGGGGCGGTGGTGCACAGGGCCGTGGCCAACTCGCCGTAGCACTCGGCGAAACGCCGGCGCGCGCGCCGTCCGTGGACGGTTCCGTCGTCCGCGGTCTCCCACAACGGGGCGGTGCGCACCCGGCCGACCTGCGGCGGCAGCGGAACCCAGCCCTCGGCCTCCTCCCACTCGGTGCGGCTGAGGGCGTAGACGTCGAACTCGTGCTGCTCCAGCCCGCGCACAAGCCGGTCGCACCAGAGCCCGGCCTCACCGCTCACATACGGATAGCCACCCTCCGTAAGCAGTCCGATGCGCACGCGCGCACCCCCGATCTCCCGTTTGGGGAGCCGCCGTTGACCCGGCGGCTCGCAGCGGGACGAACGTATGCGGACAAGGAGGTGGCGCGATGGACGGTTGTCCATCGCGCCACCAAAAGGGGTGAACGGTCGTAACTTTCCCGTGCGAGGCGCGTTCGGTAGCGCTAAGAGATCACTCGGTCACCGCACGCAAGGCTCGGCCCCGAACTCTTCGGTCAGCTGTTCGGGAAGGCCCAGGGGTTCGGGCGGCAGTCGATTCCGTCGTGGTCGATGAACTTCGTCTGCTGCTGCATGACCGGGGCGAGTTCGCCGTCCTTGTCGCACGTGACGTGGTTGAAGCCGATGCGGTGGCCGATCTCGTGGTTGATCAGCATCTGCCGGTACGCGTGGATCGCGTCGCCGTACGGCTCGGCACCCTGCGCCCACCGGTAGGCGTTGATCATCACGCGCTCGGTGGCGGCCGAGTCGCAGGACACGTTGTCCTCGGTGGTGTCCAGGCCGGACTTGGCGCACCACTCCGCGGTGGTCCCGGGGCTGGCCAGCGTGATGACGAAGTCGGGCTGCCCCGACTCGATGCGCTCGAAGGTGCGGGCGCCGTTGTGGGACCAGCTCCGGTCGTCGTTGAGCGTCTTCTGCACGGCGTCGGCGAAGAGCTGCCCGTCGAGGCCGAGCCCCTGCTCCACGTCCACGCGGTAGGTGTACTTCTCCCCCTTCCCGGTCCCCTTGGCGATGCCCGGGATCGCGTCGAACTTCCCCGAGCCCTTGAGCGTGGCGCCGAGCGGGTACGTCTTGCCCATCTTCTGCTCGTACGTCAGGGGCTTCGCGGACTCGGACGCGGGGGGCGTCGGCCGTTCGTCGTCCCGTGACGCGGGGTCGTGGGCACCCCGGGCCTGTTCGGCGGCCGACTGGGAGCGCATGTCGTCCCCGCCCGAGCCGTCGGCCACCTGACCGGCCACGACGACGGCCAGCACCGTGGTGACGGCGGCCGCCGCGATCCCGGTGAAGGTCCGCCCTTTGGCGCCCTTGCCCGGCGCGGGTTCACCCGTGGGCGGCTGGTCGTCGCTGTCGTCGGCGACACCGCCCCCACCGGCCCCGCCGTCCCCGACCGCACCCCTGTCCGCGGCGCTCCAGTCGGTGACGGCGGCATACGGATCGGCGGGCCCTGCCGGGCCGGGGGGACGGCGGGTGGGGCGGGCCGCGAAGACGTCGTCGTCCTCGCCGAAGGCGTCCAGGTAGTCCTGCCGCGGCCCTTCCCGGGGCGCCCGCCGCTGCCGCGGGAAGGGCGCGGACGGTCCGGACGGCCCGAAGGGCGACGACGCCGGTGCGAAGGAGTCGGGGGCAACGTCTGCGTGCGGTCCCGCCGGGGTGCCGTGCCCGGCACCGCGCCAGCCGTTCGGCTCGCCCCAGCCGCCACCCGGTTCCCGCTGCTCGGGGTGACCGCCCCGGACCCTCGGCACACCTCGCGCGGGCGTACCGTCCGCCGCGTGCCGGGGAAACCCGTGGGCCGGAGTCCCGTCCGGCAACCCCGGTCCCGGTCCCGGGCCTCCGACACGGCCGGGCCCGGGAGGCGCGTACCCCTGACCGTCACCCGTGCCCTCGCCCCACGCCGCCTGACGAGGCAGTCCCTGCGACCCCTGCGACCCCTGCGGTCCCTGGGCCCCCTGCGGACCCTGGGTCCCTTGCGGCCAGTCCGACCTGTACGACCCATACGACTCGCGGGGCCCATACGACTCCCGCGGCCCATGCGACTCCCGCGGCCCATGCGACCCATGTGGCCCCTGCGCGGTCCCGTTCTCCCGGCGCGGCGGGTCAGGTGCCCGCCCGGCGGTCCGGTCGTCGCGTGTTGCGGCGTTGTCCGCGGCATCGGCCCTGGGGGCGGGCCCGCGGCGGCTGTGGCGTCCCACGTCGCGCCTCAGCCTCCTGTGGTCTGGTTGGCGGGCTCGCCGTCGACGGGCCCGTCGGTCCTCTCGCCACCCGCCGGATCTCCGCTGTCCACGGCGTCCGGGCCGGCCGCGGCGCCCGCGGTGTCCCCGGCGCCCCGGGTGTCCGCGAGGAGTTCACGGAAGGCCGTGGCCACGGTCTCCGGGTACTCCATCATCGCCACGTGTCCCGCGTCCGGCAGGGTCAGCAGCCGGGAGTCGCGGAAGGCGCGGGCAGCCCGCTGGGCCATGCGGTAGCCGACGAGTTGGTCCCGTCCACCGTAGACCAGGAGCGTGGGTGCGAGAACCCGCTCGGCCTGTCGCCACAGTCCGTACTGGCCCCCCACCGTGTACGCGTTGACGATTCCCCGGGCGGAACGCGCCATCGCGTCCCAGAAGTACGGCAGCCGCAACCGCCGCTCCATTTCCTCCACGGCGTTGCGGAAGCCCTCCGGCGTCACCCGCCCCGGGTCGCCGTAGCAGAGCGCGGTCACGCCGCGGACCCGCTGCTCGGCGGTCCACTCCCGGGTGAGCCGGTTGAACAGCGACACCACGCCCGGCAGTGCCAACAGCCCCGTCGGCACGGCGCTGCGCTGCACGCGGATCTCCGGCAGTGCGGGCGAGACGAGGGTCAGCGTCCGCACCAGGTCGGGCCGTACCGCGGCGACGCGGGTGACGACGGCGCCGCCGAGCGAGTTCCCGAAGAGGTGCACGGGGCCGCGCCCGGCCGCGTCGAGGTAACGGACGACCGCGCGCGCGTGGCCCGTGATCGAGTAGTCGCCGTCGTCCGGCGGCGGGGAGTCACCGAAGCCGGGCAGGTCGAGGGCCTCACTGTGGACGACGCCGTCCAGCAGCGGCATGAGCGCGGACCAGTTCTGCGAGGAGCCGCCGAGACCGTGCACATGGAGGGCGGGTGGCAGCCCCTTGCGGGCGGGCGGTCTCGAGCGCACCGTGAGGGTCGTACCGGGGAGGTGGACCGACCTGAGCCGTTCTCCGTCCGCGACCCTGACGGCCGCGACCTTCGGCAGCACGTTGGCGGGCGGCACGGACGGCGGCTCGGTCGAAGGCATGCGGCAATGTTACGAGACGATCACGCGGCGATTCATGTGTTCGCCGTCACAGGCGGTGCCGCGATCACGGTCACGTGCGGTGCCACGGCCATGGTCACGTGCGGTGCCACGGCCATGGTCACACGCGGTGCCGCGACAGGTGACGCGTGGCGTCCGGATCGGGTGTCTCCTACGCTCGTGAAGTGGGCACCCGCGTGTGAGCCCCGCAACCCGGGAGCGTTCGTAGGAAGGGAGCCCAGCATGACCGTCGACCCGACCGACCCCGAGACCTTCGACGACGAGGCACCGGAAGCGGAGGAACGCGACGTGGAGGCACCCGACGCCGACGCGGCCGAGCAGCGGGCGGACGTCGGGCAGGAGCGCGACGAGCCGCTGACGGGCGTCGAACCGGACCGCGCCAACGAAGCCGACCTGGCCGAACAGGCCCGGGTCGTCTCGCACGACGAGGACGACTACCGCTGAAACGCGCCTCGCCGGACGGAAAAGAGGCCGATCTTTGCCCGTCCTGAACCCTTTTCAAACCTGTTGTGCGGGTTTCGCCACCGTCCGGTCCGTGAAATTCTGCGCTCGCAGCACCCACACCACGGTTACCGAAAAGTACGATGTCGACGCGGCGCACACCGCACGAGGACGACTATGGGAGGCGGCGTGACAGCCATCGAGCAGACAGAGGCGGTACGCCCGCGGGGCACACGCCTTCCCCGCCGAGCCCGACGCAACCAGCTGCTGGGCGCCGCCCAGGAAGTGTTCGTGGCCCAGGGCTACCACGCGGCCGCGATGGACGACATCGCCGAGCGCGCCGGGGTCAGCAAGCCGGTGCTCTACCAGCACTTCCCCGGCAAGCTCGACCTCTACCTCGCCCTGCTGGACCAGCACTGCGAGGCGCTGATCCAGTCCGTGCGCAGCGCGCTCGCGTCGACCTCCGACAACAAGCAGCGCGTCCGGGCGACGATGGACGCGTACTTCGCCTACGTCGAGGACGACGGCGGCGCCTTCCGTCTGGTCTTCGAGTCGGACCTGACCAACGAGCCCGCCGTGCGCGAGCGCGTGGACAAGGTGACGAACGAGTGCGCGGAGGCGATCTGCGACGTCATCGCCGAGGACACCGGCCTCTCGCGTGCGGAGTCGATGCTGCTCGCCTCCGGTCTGGGCGGCCTCGCGCAGGTGGTGGCGCGTTCCTGGCTGCACAGCGACCGCAGCGTCCCGCGCGACCAGGCGGTCCAGCTGCTGACCTCGCTGGCCTGGCGGGGTATCGCGGGCTTCCCACTGCACGGCACCGACCAGCACTGACCGTCGCGGCGCGGGTTCTGTTCCCGTCGGCTGTTCGCTCGTGGCGTTCTCCGACGCAGCGTGTACGTCCCCTCACCGGGCTAATGTGTGCTGGTACGGCGCGGAAGATCGCGCACTTACTGACCGTCGGAGGGACATAGCCGTGGAGGTCAAGATCGGCGTGCAGCACGCGCCCCGCGAGATCGTTCTGGAGAGCGGTCAGAGCGCCGAGGAGGTCGAGCGCGTGGTCGGCGAGGCACTGGCCGGCAAGTCGCAGCTGCTGAGCCTCGTGGACGAGCACGGCCGCAAGGTCCTCGTGCCGGCCGACCGGCTCGCCTACGTCGAGATCGGTGAGCCGGCTCCGCGCAAGGTGGGCTTCGGCGCGCTGTAGTCGGCGACGCGGACGACGGACCGCGAAGACGGGTGGGTCCCGGCGGAGATCTCCGCCGGGACCCACCCGTCTTCGCGGTCACGGACGGAGCACAGTTCACCCACAGGAGGAGGATTGTGTTCCGCAGGTCAGGGGTATGTCGGCTGTGACCGTTTGGGGCAGGCCGGCCATGTGGGAGGGACCCCGACATGCTCTTGGAAGCGCTCAGCGCCGCAATCCTCGGCCTCGCCCTGGCATGGGCGGCCGCGCGCCGTCTGCCCCACCGCCTGCCCGCCCGCCTCCTGGTCCTGCCGACCGGGATCGCGGGGGCCCTTTTCGGGGCGTTCGTCACGCACACCGCGCTGGGCGCCGGAGGGTTCCTGCTGGTGCTCCTGGGCTCGGCGACGCTCTCCGCGGCCTCGCTGTCGCTGCTGCTGCGCCCCGCGGTAGGACTCCGGCGCAGCTCGGCGACCGCCTGACGGCAGCCGCCGCGCCGGATCGAGGCCCCGCCTCCGCGAAACCGGCAGAGGCGACGGCGACGGCGACGACCGAAAACGGCAAACCCGGCGACAGCGACAGCGACGACCGAAGCGGCAGACCCAGCGACAGCCCCAGCGACAGCGACGGCGGCGGCCGAAGCGGCAGAGGTCAGGCGGCCAGCCCCAGCGCCGCCATCCGCTTCGTGTGCGCCTCGGTGATCCGCGAGAACATCTTGCCGACCTCCGCCAGGTCGAACCCGTCCGCGACCCCGCCCACGAGCATCGTCGACAGCGCGTCCCGGTCGGCCACCACCCGCTGGGACTGCGAGAGCGCCTCCCCCATCAGCCGCCGCGCCCACAGCGCGAGCCGCCCGCCCACGCGCGGATCGGCGTCGATCGCCGCGCGCACCTTCTCCACGGCGAAACCGGCGTGTCCGGTGTCGTCGAGCACGGCGAGGACCAGCTCGCGGGTGTCCGTGTCGAGGCGGGCGGCGACCTCCCGGTAGAAGTCGCTGGCGATGGAGTCGCCGACGTACGCCTTGACGAGGCCCTCGAGCCAGTCGGAGGGGTCGGTCTGCTTGTGGAAGCCGTCGTAGGCGGCCACGAACGGCTCCATGGCCCCGGTCGGTTCCTCGCCGATCTCGGCCAGCCGGTCGCGCAGCCGCTCGAAGTGGTGGAACTCCGCGGACGCCATCTTCGCCAGCTCCGCCTTGTCCGCCAGCGTGGGCGCCAGCTTGGCGTCCTCCGCGAGCCGCTCGAACGCCGCCAGCTCGCCGTACGCCAGCGCGCCCAGCAGGTCCACGACCGCGGCGCGGTACTGCGGGTCGGCGGCGGCCGACTCCCAGTCCCGGGCGGCGACCGGGGTGGCCTCGCCGGTGGCTGCGGTTCCGGCGGTCTCGGTGGGTGCCTCTGCGGCGGTGCCAGGCTTGTCAGAGCTCGTCATGCAGCGCACAATAGTCCGCTCTTCGGCGGTGGTAAGGCCCTGGTCAGTCAGTGTGACGACGACTACGTGAGCAAATCGGCCATCGCATGTGCGCGAATCCGGGGTATGGTGGTAATGCGCCTGCCGAGTATGTGACGTACGGGTACGTGACATCGTCGTCGGGCCGCACGCATGAGGATGCCCGGTCGGTGGCCCGATCGGCTCCGACCCGACAGCCCTCCCTGCCGTACGCCACACTGCGTACGGGAATCCGGAGGGGGACCCTCAGTGGTACGAGCGCTGGAGCGTCGACAGAGGTCCCGTGTCCTACGGCTCGATCCGTAAGGCAGCCGACGTCCCCGACACGGTCCGGCACGACCCGCGCGCTCGCCTCGCACCACGTACACAGAAGAGGCAGCACCCTGACTACGACGTTCCGATCCCTCGGGATCCTCCCCGAGACCGCCGAAGCCCTCGAGGCCGTCGGCATCACCACTCCCTTCCCGATCCAGGAGCTGACGCTCCCCGTGGCCCTGTCGGGCACGGACGTGATCGGCCAGGCCAAGACCGGCACCGGCAAGACGCTGGGCTTCGGCCTCCCGCTCCTCGAGCGCGTCACCGTCCCCGCCGACGTCGAGGCGGGCCGGGCCGCGCCCGAGTCCCTGACCGACGCCCCGCAGGCCCTCGTCGTCGTCCCGACGCGGGAGCTGTGCCAGCAGGTCACCAACGACCTGCTCACCGCCGGCAAGGTCCGCAACGTGCGCGTCCTCGCCATCTACGGCGGCCGCGCCTACGAGCCGCAGGTGGAGGCCCTGAAGAAGGGCGTCGACGTGATCGTCGGCACCCCGGGCCGTCTGCTGGACCTCGCGGGCCAGAAGAAGCTGAGCCTGAAGCACATCAAGAGCCTGGTCCTGGACGAGGCCGACGAGATGCTCGACCTGGGCTTCCTGCCCGACGTCGAGAAGATCATCAACATGCTGCCGCCCCGGCGCCAGACCATGCTGTTCTCGGCCACCATGCCGGGCGCGGTCATCGGACTCGCCCGCCGTTACATGTCGCAGCCCACGCACATCCGCGCCACCTCGCCGGACGACGCGGGTGCGACGGTGGCGAACACCAAGCAGTTCGTCTACCGCGCGCACAACATGGACAAGCCCGAGATGGTGGCCCGCATACTGCAGGCCGACGGCCGCGGTCTGGCCATGGTCTTCTGCCGCACCAAGCGCACCGCGGCCGACCTGGCCGACCAGCTCAAGCAGCGCGGTTTCGCCTCCGGCGCGGTCCACGGCGACCTCGGCCAGGGCGCCCGCGAGCAGGCCCTGCGCGCCTTCCGCAACGGCAAGGTGGACGTCCTCGTCTGCACCGACGTCGCGGCCCGCGGCATCGACGTCGAGGGCGTGACGCACGTCATCAACTACCAGTCGCCGGAAGAGGAGAAGACGTACCTGCACCGCATCGGCCGCACCGGCCGCGCGGGCGCGAAGGGTACGGCGATCACGCTGGTCGACTGGGACGACATCCCGCGCTGGCAGCTGATCAACAAGGCGCTGGACCTCGGTTTCAACGACCCGGCGGAGACCTACTCCACCTCCCCGCACTTCTACACCGACCTCGGCATCCCCGAGGGCACCAAGGGCGTCCTGCCGCGCTCGGAGCGCACCCGCGCCGGGCTCGACGCGGAGGAGCTCGAGGACCTGGGCGAGCCGGGCGGACGCGGTGGCCGCGGGCGTGGCGACCGGAGCGGCCGGGGTGGCCGCGACGACGCGCGTTCCGCCGACCGCGAGCGCGACCGCGACCGTTCGTCCCGTACGACACCGCGCCGCCGCCGTCGGATGCGCGGCGGTGCTCCGGTGGACGCCGAGGCCGCCGCGAGCCCCGCGGCCGAGGCCGTGACCGGCGGTGCGGACAGCGCCGCCGGCGCGGGCACCGACGCCGCCAACGGGCCCCGCACGCTGCGCCGCCGGCGCCGTACGCGCAGCGGTGAGCCGTCGCGCCGTCCGGAGGCCGCCGCGACGCCCGACACTCCCGTGGCGCAGGCCGCCGAGGACACCGCGCTCGCCCCCTCCGAGGCCGCGGTCGTCGGCACGGCGGAGGCCGCCGAGGTCGTCGAGACCCCGGCGAAGCCGCGCCGCCGCCGCACCCGCAAGTCGGCGGATGCTCCGGCGGCCGCCGAGGCGGTGGCCGTGGAAGCGGCTCCCCAGGCCGTCGTCGAGGCCCCGGTGGTCGTGGAGGCCCCGGTTGCCGAGGCCCCGGCCGAGAAGCCGCGCCGCCGGACCCGCAAGGCCACGGCCGCCGAGACGGCGGTCGACACGGCCGAGGGAGCGACCGAGGCCGCGGCCGAGCCGGCCGAGACCAAGCCGCGCCGCCGGACCCGCAAGGCCGTCGAGGCCGCCGTAGAGACCCCGGGGGTCGAGGCCGAGGCCAAGCCGCGCCGCACCCGCAAGACCGCCGCCGCCAAGACGGAGGCCACCGCGGAAACCGCCGCCGACACCGCCGAGGGCACGGAGGCCAAGCCCAAGGTCCGCCGCACCCGCAAGGCCGCCGAGCCGGCCGCGCAGGCGCCCGAGGCCGAGGCCGAGACCAAACCGCGCCGCACCCGCAAGACCGCCGCCGCCAAGACGGAGGCCACCGCGGAAGCCGCCGCCGACACCGCCGAGGGCACGGAGGCCAAGCCGAAGACCCGCCGCACCCGCAAGGCCGCCGAGCCGGCCGCGCAGGCGCCCGAGGCCGAGGCCGAGGCCGAGACCAAACCGCGCCGCACCCGCAAGACCACCGCCGCCAAGACGGAGGCCACCGCGGAAACCGCCGCCGACACCGCCGAGGGCACGGAGGCCAAGCCCAAGGTCCGCCGCACCCGGAAGACCGCCGCCGCCAAGGCAGAGGCCGCCGCCGAGATCCCGGCTCAGGCCTCGCAGGAGCCGGAGGCCGCTCCTCGGCGCCGGACCCGTAAGGCCGCGGCCGCCGTCGAGGCGCCCGCCGAGGCCGCCGACGCGGCGGAGGCGAAGCCCAAGGCGCGGCGCACCCGCAAGGCGGCCACGGCCGCCACGCAGCCCGCGGAGGTCGGCGAGAGCTGATCCCCGCCGAGCACCCCGACCGCCGGCCCGGTCCCGCGACCCACGCGGGGCCGGGCCGGCGGCGTTGCCGCACCCGTGTCCACCACCCGGTGCCCCCTGCCCGATAACCTCTGCCCGTGAGCAGGAACGCCGCCTTCAGCCCGCCACCGGACGCACGCGCGTACCGGCTGCGCACCGCGCGCGGAGAGTTCGCCGTCGTCGACTCGCCCGTGGCCGAGGGGACCGCGCCGAGGGGCGTGGTGATGATGCTGCCCGGGTTCACGGGGAGCAAGGAGGACTTCACGCTGCTGCACCGGCCGCTCGGAGCGCGCGGGTACCGCACGGTCGCCGTGGACGGGCGGGGGCAGTACGAGTCGGCCGGACCCGAGCACGACGAGGCCGCGTACGCCCGGCCCGAGCTGGCCCGCGACGTGCTGGCGCAGGTCGCCGCCCTCGGGACGCGCGTCCACCTTCTCGGGCACTCCCTGGGCGGCCAGATCGCGCGGGCCGCCGTCCTGCTCGACCACGCCCCGTTCCTGTCCCTCACGCTGGTGTCCTCGGGGCCGGCGCGGATCTCCGAGTCCCAGCGGCAGCGGGTGAAGCTGCTGCGGGACGCGCTGGACACGATGACGATGGCGCAGGTCTGGTCGGTGATGCAGACCATGGAACCGCCGGAGGAGGCCGGCGCCCCGGCGCCCGCCCACGGCCCGGCGGAACCGGCCCGGCTGCGCGAGCGCTGGCTGGGCACCAGGCCCGCCCAACTGCTCGCCACGGGACGTCAGTTGTGCACCGAGCCGGACCGTGTCGCCGAACTCGCCGACGTGCCGCTGCCCTACCACGTGCTGTCGGGCGCCTACGACGACACCTGGCCCGTGCCGCTCCTGGACGACATGGCCGTACGGCTGGACGCGCGCCGGACGGTCGTCGCGGGCGCCGAGCACTCCCCCAACACCGACCAGCCGCTGCCCACCGCCGGTGCCCTCGCGGACTTCTGGGACGACCACCCGGCGCCTCCCCGGCCGCGCACCCCCTGACGGGAGTCCGGGGCTGGGGGGTGTCGTTCGGATCTTGCCGGGGTCGCGCACAAGGCGCCGTCGCTCGGAGCCGTCCTGATCCAAACGACGCCCTTAGTACTGCGCCCGCAAGTGCTCCCAGAAGCCGTCCCGCAGCGCCCGGCGCAGGTCGGCCTGGCCGCGCAGCGAGTACTGGAGCAGCCCCTCGGCCTCCACCAGCAGGTCCTGGTCCACGGAGCCGGGGAGGTAGGGGTGGCCGGGAAGCAGCTCCAGCAGGGCGTCACGTCCCCGCGCCGCCAGCCACTTCGCCGCGATCTGCGCGCCCACGAAGCGGACGTCCTCGCGGGCGGGGCGCAGGACGACCGCCCCCTCGACGGAGTGGGTCGTGCGCCGGGAGACGTACGGCTTGAAGAAGTCGAGGTCGAGGGTGCGCTGGCTGTCGACCTCCCAGAGCAGCGGGTCGGCCTGGTTGCGGCCCTCGGGGGCCTCGATGCCCCACAGGTGGACGCGGGCTCCGTACCCCTGGGCGGCCTCGACCGCCGACACCAGGTCCTCGTCGCCGCCGAGCAGGGCCGCGTCGCTGATGGCGCGGTGCCGGGCGAGGGACTCCAGGTCGGAGCGGATGAGGGAGTCGACGCCCTTCTGCTGGTTGTTGGCGTTGAGGTTGCCCAGGCGGACCTTGACGTCGGGCAGCTCGGCGATGGACTGCTGCTCGGCGGTGTGGATGCGGCGCCGGGCGCCGTCGTACCAGTACACGCGCAGCAGGCGGCTGTCCGCGAAGATGGTGCGGGCCTTGTCGATGAGGGCCTCGATCAGCCCCTCGGCGTCCAGGTCGAAGGCCCGGCGGTCCTCGGTCCCGGCCACCAGTCGCCCCGCCGCCGCGTACAGGTAGCCCGCGTCGACGAAGATCGCGTGGGTCGAGGGGGTCTTCGCCACCTCGGCGAGCATGCGCTGGAGCAGCTCGTTCGTGCGATCGATGCGAGCGTGCAGGGGCGCGAGGTCGTCGTTCATCGCGTCCATTGTCCCGGTCGTCACGCTACGAATACAACCGGTCCCGGTCAGTCTTGTATCGGACACCTGTCGACTGGTCCGCTCACATTCGCTCACATCGGCTCGCAGCAAGCGACTTACCTGTCAGTAATTAGCTGTGCGAAAAATTTCCTTAGCGTAGGGAATGTTTGCAGAGGGCATCCCGTTGACCACTACGGAAGCCCGGGCACCGACGACCCAGGAGCCACACCAGTAGTTCTCCGCAGGAGGATGACCAGATCAAGGGAGAGGCCATGCGCTTTGAAGTCATGCGACTCGACGACGTCGACGGGACCCCCGTGGACACGACTGTCGTGGACGCCGCCTCCGTGAACCGCATCGTTCAGCAGGCCGCCGCCATCGGGCAGCGCCTGTGGATCCGCCCCGCCGACACCTCGGCCTTGTAGCGCGGACCCTTCGCACACGCGCAGGGCCCCCGTACGGAACGACACCGTACGGGGGCCCTGCGGTCGTTTCAGGCGCCCTGGATCACCTGGGTGACGCCGTTGATGATCTGCTGCACGGCGATCGCGGAGAGCATCATGCCGGCGAGGCGGGTCACCAGGACCACGCCGCCGTCCTTGATGACCCGGATGATCAGCAGCGAGTACCGCATCACCAGCCACAGCACCACGTGGATGGCGAGGATCGCGGCCCACACCGAGACCTGCCCGGTCACGCCGTCCGCCTTCTGCACGGCGAGGATGACCGACACGATCGCCCCGGGCCCGGCGAGCAGCGGCATGCCCAGCGGTACGAGCGCGACGTTGACGTCCTTGGTCTGCTTCGGCTCGTCCGTCTTGCCGGTGAGCAGGTCGAGGGCGATCAGCAGGAGCAGCAGCCCGCCCGCGATCATCAGGGCGGGCACGGACACGTGCAGATAGCCCAGGATCTGGTGCCCGAGCAGACCGAACACGGTGATCACGCCGCCGGCGACACAGACGGCCTGGAAGGCCATCCGGCGCTGCACCTTGGCGGGACGCCCGGCGGTCAGCGCGAGGAAGATCGGGGTGATCCCGGGGGGATCCATGATGACAAAAAGGGTCAGGAAGAGGGAGCCGAAGACGGCGACGTCGAACATGGGTGTGCTACTGGCCTTGCGGAAGAGGGGGAAGGGTGGAGGGAGGCGCGCGGGCAGGGAGGTGCGGCGCGCGGGAGGTGGGGCTCAGGCCCCGCCGGCGCCCGGCACGGGGAAGGCCCCGAACGCCCGTCGCGTGATTTCCCCGTAGACCTCGGGGTCGGTCGTGTACTCGCCGAGCACACAGGTCTTCCGGCTGCCGTGGTAGTCGCTCGAGCCGGTCACCAGGAGCCCCAGCTCCTTCGCCGTCCCGCGCAGCCGCGCCCGGGTCTGCGCGTCGTGGTCCATGTGGTCGACCTCGATGCCGTCGAGCCCGGCGGCCGCCAGGTCGGCGATCGCGGTCTCGGGCACGGTACGGCCCCGCTTGGCGGCGGCCGGGTGCGCGAACACGGCGACGCCGCCCGCACCCTTGATCAGCCGGAGCGCCTCGAAGGGGTCGGTCTCGTGCTTGTCCACGTGGGCCCGGCCGCCGTCGGCCAGCCAGTCCTGGGTGAAGGCGTCGTTCACCGTCGGGACGACGCCCAGTTCCACGAGGGCGGAGGCCACGTGCGGCCGGCCGACCGAGCCGTCGCCGGCGATCCTGGCGACCTGCTCCCAGGTGACGGGCACGCCCAGCTCGTTGAGCCCGGCGACCATGGCGCGGGCCCGCGGCACCCGGTCGTCCCGGACCAGCTCGCGCTCGGCGAGCAGGGCGGGCTCCTCGGGGTCGAAGAGGTAGGCCAGCATGTGCATGCTGACGCCGTCGAGGCGGCAGGAGAGCTCGGCGCCGGTGACGAGGGTGAGTCCCTCGGGCAGCGCGGCGACCGCCTCGGCGTGGCCCCGGGTGGTGTCGTGGTCGGTCAGCGCGACGACGTCGAGGCCGGTCGCGGCGGCCTTGCGCACCAGCTGGGCCGGGGTGTCCGTGCCGTCGGACGCGGTGGAGTGGGTGTGCAGATCGATGCGCACGACGCTGACTCCAAGCGGGACGGGACGGAAGGGGACGCTCAAGGATAACCGGAACCGGACGGGCCACCGTCACACCCGCAGCAGCCCTGCGCCCCCTACGCATCCCGCCGGCACGGCACCTGCCCGCCCAGCACCGCCCTCACGAGGGCCTACGGCGCCGTCGGCTCGATCAGCCGCGGCGACAGCGCCCCGCACGGCACCAGGTCCACCTCGGCGCCGGCGTCCCGCAGGTCGGTCAACACCAGTTCCTCGTACATCAGCAGCCCCGACCGCTCGGGCCACACGACGGCCCACAGCCACATCCCGAGGGCTTCCCCGGCGAAGACGGCGCGGTCGACGGGGCCGCCGGAGACGTGCCAGAGAGGGGTGGGCCGGCCCGCGGCCAGGACCTTGGCCTGGGGCGGCTTCTCGACCTCCATGTACGGTCCGGGGTCCGGGGCGTCCAGGCCCGCGTACCGCGCGCCGAGGCCGACACCGAGCTCCTCGGCGACCAGGATCAGCTCACCGATGCCGCCGAGGGGGCCGGGTCCGGAGCAGGCGACGGCGGTCGCCCTGCCGCCGCTGCGGTCGTCACCCGCGCAGGCCACGCCGGTGAACAGCCAGCCGACGGGCAGCGGCCAGGGCATCCACAGCGGCACCTGTGTGCGGTGCACCACGACGCCGAGCGCCTCGACACTGGGCGGGAGCACCGGCTGCACCGGGTGCACGGTGCCGTGCAGGTCGCACTGCCAGGAATCGGCGAAGAGACCGGGAGCCCTGACCCGGCCACCACACTTCGGGCAACTGGGTTCGCCCCTCATAGAGCCCCACGGTCCTACCCTCACCCGCCCACGTCAAGGACGATCACCCGTCCGCAGAACTAGGTGCATGTTGCATTAATTAGCAGAGTTAACTTACTATGTGTATACGCCAACCATTCGGCGCCGCTGTTCGGCGCCGTGATCTGGCACCGTCTCGTCGGCATTGGAGAGCAAGCATGGATCCCTTCGACGCGGGTGCGGGCGGCATCCTGCGGCAGCCCAAGGCCGTGTGGGCGACCGCGGGCGCGTCCGTCGTGGCCTTCATGGGCATCGGCCTCGTGGACCCGATCCTCCCGTCCATCGCCAAGGGCCTGGACGCGAGCGCCGGACAGGTCTCCCTCCTGTTCACCTCGTACTTCCTCATCACCGCCCTGGCCATGCTGGTCACCGGCTTCGTCTCCAGCCGCATCGGCGGCCGCAAGACCCTGCTGCTCGGCCTGGCCTTCGTCGTGGTCTTCGCGGGCCTCGCCGGCACCTCCGACACCGTCGGCCAGCTCGTCGGCTACCGGGCCGGCTGGGGCCTGGGCAACGCCCTGTTCGTCTCGACGGCCCTCGCGGTGATCGTCGGCGCGGCGGCCGGCGGCAGCGCCGCCGCGATCCTGCTGTACGAGTCCGCCCTCGGCCTCGGCATGGCCTGCGGCCCGCTCCTGGGAGCGCTGCTCGGCGACGCCAGCTGGCGCTACCCGTTCTTCGGCACGGCCTTCCTGATGGCGATCGGCTTCCTGTGCATCTCGGTCTTCCTCAAGGAACAGCCGAAGCCCGCCCGCAAGACCTCGCTGCTCGACCCGATCAGGGCGCTGGGCCACGGCGGCCTCGCCTCCGCCGCCGTCTCGGCGTTCTTCTACAACTACACGTTCTTCACCGTGCTGGCCTTCACCCCCTTCGTGCTGAACATGACGCCGTACAAATCCGGTGCCGTGTTCTTCGCCTGGGGCGTGCTGCTCGCCGTCTTCTCGGTCCTGGTGGCGCCGCGCATGCAGAAGCGCTTCGGCTCGCTCAAGGTGCTCGGCGGCTCGCTGGTGCTGCTCGCGGCCGACGTGCTCGTCCTCGGCTACGGCAACCACACCGCGGCGGTCGTCTGCACGATCCTGTCCGGCGCGTTCATCGGCGTGAACAACACCGTCTACACCGAGCTGGCCCTCGGGGTCTCGGACGCGCCGCGTCCGGTGGCGAGCGCGGGCTACAACTTCGTGCGCTGGTTCGCCGCGGCGGCCGCGCCCTACTTCGCGCCGAAGATCGAGGAGTGGACCGACGTCCACATCCCGTTCGTGGTGGCGGCGGTGACCGCCGTGCTCGGCGCGGCCGTGGTCGCCGTACGGCGTCGCGCGCTCACACACGACGCGGAGGAGCTGGAGCCGAAGCACGCGAGTGAGGACTCGGTCACGGTCTTCGCCAACTGACGAGACGGAACCGGTGAGTTGCGTCACTCGTCCACGGGAGTCGGCTGCGTCAGTCCAGGGGGACGGACCTGCGGGACGGATCGCGCAGGTCCGTTCCGTGGTTCAGCCAGCGTTCCTGGAGGGCGGGCGCGCCGTGCACACGCTTCCAGGCGGCCTCGTTCGGCGTCATCGGCAGCAGCGGCAGGAACCGCACCGGATCCAGCGGGGCGTCCAGCTCCAGGTCCTCGACCAGGCCCCCCGGCTCGGCGACCAGGACCGAGGTGAACGGGGCCCCGGGCCACAGCGGCTCACCGACGTCCAGCGAGGCGCCGGGCGCCACGATCACGCCCTCGACCTGCGGGGACGCGGCCAGTACGGCGAGCGGGCGGAGCACCTTGTCGGTGTCGGCGGCCCCGGAGCGCACGGAGAGCACCAGCTCGGCGCGGGGGCCCTTGACCGGATCGGCGAGCGCGGCCGTGGGGTCCGCCATGGGCTGGGCCGCCATGCCGAGGGTGGCGTAGCGGACGACGTCGCCCTCCTGGCCGGCGGCGGGGAAGCGCAGCACCTCGATGCGGTCGGTGCCGAGGAAGGTAACCGCCGCGCGCGCGTCCGGCTCGCCCAGCGCGCTGCGCAACCGGGCCTCGACCAGAGGAAGAACATCAGCCATGCGGCGAGCATAGAACTCGTCGGGACAAGGCAAAGCGGCGCCTTGACACGTCGGGTGACTGGTACTCTGGCCCAGCGGTTCGGGGCAGCACGCAGAGCGTCGCGATCAAGCCCCCGACGCTGTGGAATCTCCCCTACGGGGAACCCCTCTAAACAAGGGGAATGGATCGTCCCTCACGAGGGACCGGCCGGAGGAGGTGGGGCTGGCATGGACCGAAGTCGACCGTGCAGTACCACCCGCTCTTCCCGCCGCTGACGCAGCCGCACCGGCTTTCTTCCCGTCGCCGCTGTCCGTACGCGCGCCCTCGCAAGGAAGAGCACTTCGTCTCGTTTTGTCTGACCCGGCCGTCGGTCCGGATCAGCAGCTGAATCAGCAGCGAAGTCGGCCACCGCGACGGTGCGGTGCCCCCCGCTTTGTGGACGCGCCGAGCACGCGTGGTCAGGACGTCCTCATTCCGGGCGGTTCCATCCGTCACCGGCCTCCTTCGCTGCCCGCCGCGAAGGAGCCTGCCATGTCGATGATCCGTGACCTGCGCGCCGTGGTCCGCCCGTCCCGCGTCTCCCTGCGCAGGGACGGCGGCACCTACGACACCACCCGCGACCCGGCGACCGCCTCGGCCGTCGTCGACTGCGCGATCTACCGTGACGGCGCGCGCGTCGAGACCGACGTGCCGGTGACCCCGCACACGGCGATGCGCCAGGTGCGCCGCGACGGCGGCTTCGTGTGGATCGGCCTGCACGAGCCCACCGAGGACGAGTTCGCGGGTATCGCCCGGGAGTTCGGCCTGCACCCGCTGGCCGTGGAGGACGCCGTCCAGGCCCACCAGCGGCCCAAGCTGGAGCGCTACGACGACTCCCTGTTCACGGTCTTCAAGACCGTCCACTACGTCGACCACGACCAGCTCACCGCCAACAGCGAGGTCGTCGAGACCGGCGAGGTCATGTGCTTCACCGGGCGGGACTTCTTCATCACCGTCCGGCACGGCGGCCAGGGCTCGCTGCGCGCGCTGCGGTGCCGGCTCCAGGAGGACCCCGAGCTGCTGCTCAAGGGCCCCTCTGCGGTGCTGCACGCCATCGCCGACCACGTCGTCGACGGCTACATCGCGGTCGCCGACGCGGTGCAGGACGACATCGACGAGGTCGAGACGGAGGTGTTCTCGCCGGGCCGCAAGGGCACCCCGCGCGGCACGGACGCCGGCCGGATCTACCAACTCAAGCGCGAGGTGCTGAAGTTCAAGCGGGCGGTGGCTCCGCTGCTGCGCCCCATGCAGCTGCTCAGCGAGCGGCCGATGCGGCTGGTCGACCCGGAGATCCAGAAGTACTTCCGGGACGTCGCCGACCACGTGGCGCGGGTGCAGGAGCAGGTCATCGGCTTCGACGAACTGCTGAACTCCATCCTCCAGGCCAACCTCGCCCAGGCGTCCGTCGCGCAGAACGAGGACATGCGCAAGATCACCTCGTGGGCCGCGATCATCGCCGTGCCGACGATGGTGTGCGGGGTGTACGGCATGAACTTCGACTACATGCCGGAGGTCCACTGGAAGTTCGGCTACCCGCTGGTCCTGTCGGTCATGGTGGGCATCTGCCTCGGCATCCACCGCACGCTCAAGCGCAACGGCTGGCTCTGAACCGGACGCGGGCCGCTGGATAGGCTGACCGCATGACAAGCGAGCTGCTCGAGAAGGCCCTCGTCGAGGAGGCCACGAAGAAGTCCGGCCTCATCTGGGTCAAGGGCCCCGGGGTGCCCGCGCGGGCGCTGTGGCACGTCTGGCACGAGGGCGCCGCCTGCGTCGTCGGCGACGGGCCGGGCGAGCAGCCGCTGCCGGGGCTCGCCGACGGAGCGGCGGCCGAGGTGACGGTGCGCAGCAAGGACAAGGGCGGCCGGCTGGTCTCCTGGGCCGCGCGGGTCGTGGAGCTGCCGTCCGGTTCCGAGGCGTGGCAGGCGGCGGTCGGCGACCTCAAGGGCAAGCGGCTGAACGCCCCGGACGGCGAGGCGATGACCGGCCGCTGGGCCCGCGAGTGCCGGGTGCTGCGTCTGGAACCGACGGGGCGCACGGCGCCGCTGCCCGACGCCTCCCTGGCCGAGGCACCGCTGCCGAGCCCGGCGACGACCCGGCAGCCGGTGCCGGCGGGGCTGCCCCGGCTGCTGCTGAAGCGCCGCAAGCGGCGCTGACGGCGTCCGGGAGGCGTCAGGAGGACGGCAGCTGCTTGCCGTAGTCCAGGGTGTCGTCCTTCGCCGGCTGCTCGAGGGCGAAGTCCTTGTTCCAGTCCGAGAAGCCGATGGTGCCCGCGCTGCCCGCCCGCACCAGCCGCAGCGGGTAGGGCTTGCCCTCCAGGGAGACGTCCAGCGCACCGCCCGCGCCGTCGTCGCCGGTGACGCGGATGGTGCGCACGCCGGCCTGCTCGTGGCGGCCGTCGGTCTTCACCGTGCCGTGCAGGGTCAGCAGCCCGTCGAGGAGGACGTCCTTGTCGGTGAAGCCGCTGAACTTCTTGTACACGGGGTCGCTCTGCGGCACCTTCACGTACTTGCCGGCCAGCTTGTCGGCCGCCTTGGCGTCGCCGTCGTCGTGGCTCCAGAACCCGGCGTCGGCCTTGAGGAAGAGCTGCTCTCCGACCCGCAGCAGTCCGAACGTCGTCCCCTCGGCGGCGACCGACCCGGTCCCTCCGTCGGACTTCAGCCGCATGTCGAGGGTGTACCTGCTGCCGCCGGCCTCCACCGTGCCGTGCAGACGGACCGTGTCGGCGGCCTCGGCGGCCGTGGTGGCCTTGGCGTGGATCTTGTCTGCGGAGAGCTTCCCGAGGCCGTTGGTGCCCGCGTCGGGGTCCTCGCCGCCGCATCCCGTCAGCCCGGCTCCCGTCACGGCCAGGACGCACACAGGGCCCAGCCAGGCGGCCCTGCGGATTCGGCGCCGGGGAGTCACAGACACAGGTGGAACTGCCTTTCTGACAGGGCTGACACGGAGGCGCCGCGCGTCGACGGCGAGCCGACAGGGCGTGGGCCGCAGCGTACCGGGGCCGTCCGCGGCGAACGGAGCCAGTCCGTCCGGACCGGCCACCAGGGCGAGGCCGATCGGGACGGGCGGGCTGGGCCTGTCCGGCGGATCAGGCCGCAGGAACGCCACGTAACCTCATCGACGCCGGGAAGCGGGATCTGGTGGGTGCAGAGGCAAGGCGGGGCAGGGAGTCGACGCGATGGGGGTCCCCCGGCACGAGCGCAGTCGAGCGTGAGGGAGTCGGGGAGTGACGACAACGCGGCAGATGGGCGTGCCAGACCCCGCGGCTGCGGCATGATCCGCCGGAGAGGCCTAGCCTGAAGCGCGTCCGAGCGGGCAATTCGGAAAAGAGACACTGTACGAACCAGCGTTCACGCACTCCCACTCGACTCACTCAGCTCACTCGACTCACTCGACTTCCGCCTCCTCGCGCTCGGCTCCGCGCAGCGCGAGGACGTGAGGAAAGGAGCCGCGGCCATGGCAGCGGGCGCCCCCCGGATCTTCGTCTCCCACCTCTCCGGCATCGCCGTGTTCGACCCGGCCGGTGACCAGGTGGGACGCGTCCGCGATCTGGTCGTCATGCTCCGCGTCGGCCGCAAACCCCCGCGCGTGCTCGGACTGGTCGTCGAACTCACCACCCGCCGCCGCATCTTCCTCCCCATGACCCGGGTCACCGGCATCGAGTCCGGCCAGGTGATCACCACCGGCGTCCTCAACGTCCGGCGGTTCGAGCAGCGGCCCACCGAACGCCTCGTCTTCGGCGAACTGCTCGACCGGCGGGTCACGCTCACCGAGACGGGCGAGGAGGCCACGGTCCTCGACCTGTCGGTGCAGCAACTGCCCGCCCGCCGGGACTGGGAGATCGACAAGGTCTTCGTCCGCAAGGGCAGGAAGGGCGGCGCCTTCCGCCGCAACAAGGGCGAGACGCTCACCGTCGAGTGGTCCGGCGTCACCGGCTTCTCCGTCGAGGAGCAGGGGCAGGGCGCCGAGAACCTGCTGGCCACCTTCGAGCAGCTGCGCCCCGCCGACCTCGCCAACGTCCTGCACCACCTGTCCGCCAAGCGCCGCGCCGAGGTCGCCGCCGCCCTCGACGACGACCGCCTGGCCGACGTGCTGGAGGAGCTGCCGGAGGACGACCAGATCGAGATCCTCGGCAAGCTGAAGGAGGAGCGCGCCGCGGACGTCCTGGAGGCCATGGACCCCGACGACGCGGCCGACCTCCTCGGCGAGCTGCCCGAGGCGGACAAGGAGCGGCTGCTGAGCCTGATGCAGCCCTCCGACGCGGCCGACATGCGGCGCCTGATGTCGTACGAGGAGCACACGGCGGGCGGTCTGATGACGACCGAGCCGATCGTGCTGCGGCCCGACGCGACCGTCGCCGACGCCCTGGCCCGCATCCGCAACCCCGACCTGTCCCCGGCGCACGCCGCGCAGGTCTACGTCTGCCGCCCGCCCGAGGAGACCCCGACCGGCAAGTACCTGGGCACGGTCCACTTCCAGCGCCTGCTGCGAGACCCCCCGTACACGCTGGTCGGCTCGATCCTCGACGACGACCTCCAACCCCTGGAGCCGGACGCCGCGCTGCCGGTGGTCGCCGGGTTCTTCGCCGCGTACGACATGGTCGCGGCGCCCGTCGTCGACGACTCGGGGGCGCTGCTCGGCGCGGTCACCGTGGACGACGTACTGGACCACATGCTGCCCGACGACTGGCGGGAGACCGAGTACCACCTGGACGGGACGACGGGGACGACGGGGGAGGTGGGCGCGGGTGGTGCCTGAGCGCGAGACGACGGCCCGGGAGCGTGCCGTGTCCGGAGCGACCGCTTCCTCCCGGGCCCGGACCCGCCTCGACCAGCCCCGCCCGCCGCGCCGCAGGCTGCTGCCCGAATGGGACCCGGAGTCCTTCGGGCGGCTGTCGGAGCGCGTCGCGCGCTTCCTGGGCACCGGGCGGTTCATCGTCTGGATGACGGTCGTCATCATCCTGTGGGTGCTGTGGAACGTCGCGGCCCCGAGCGCCCTGCGGTTCGACGAGTACCCGTTCATCTTCCTGACCCTGGCCCTGTCCCTCCAGGCGTCCTACGCCGCGCCGCTGATCCTGCTCGCGCAGAACCGGCAGGACGACCGGGACCGGGTCAACCTGGAGCAGGACCGCAAGCAGAACGAGCGGTCGATCGCCGACACCGAGTACCTGACCCGGGAGATCGCCGCCCTGCGCATCGGCCTCGGCGAGGTCGCGACGCGGGACTGGATCCGCTCCGAGCTCCAGGACCTCGTCAGGGACCTGGAGGAGCGGCAGAACGGCCACCACCCCGACCGTGGGGTATTCCCGGCGGATCGGTCGCCGGGGCGTGACGTACACGACCGCTGACGGGGCTTACCGCGCCCCGTGGGCGGCGCCGTACCATCGTGTCTATGGCTACGGAAGACGCGGTGCGCGAAGCACTGGCGACGGTGAACGACCCCGAGATCAACCGGCCCATCACCGAGCTGGGGATGGTCAAGTCGGTGGACATCGGCGCGGACGGAGCGGTCGCGGTCGCCGTGTACCTAACGGTCTCCGGCTGCCCCATGCGGGACACCATCACGCAGCGCGTGACGGACGCGGTGGCGGCGGTCGAGGGCGTCACGCGCGTCGACGTCGAGCTGGACGTGATGAGCGACGAGCAGCGCAAGGAGCTGGCCTCCGCCCTGCGCGGCGGCCAGACCGAGCGCGAGGTGCCCTTCGCCAAGCCGGGCAGCCTGACCCGGGTGTACGCGGTGGCGTCCGGCAAGGGCGGCGTCGGCAAGTCGTCGGTGACGGTGAACCTGGCGGCCTCGATGGCGGCCGACGGTCTGAAGGTCGGTGTCGTCGACGCCGACATCTACGGCCACTCGGTGCCGCGCATGCTGGGCGCCGACGGGCGTCCGACCCAGGTCGAGAACATGATCATGCCGCCTTCGGCCAACGGCGTGAAGGTCATCTCGATCGGCATGTTCACCCCGGGCAACGCGCCGGTGGTCTGGCGCGGCCCGATGCTGCACCGCGCGCTCCAGCAGTTCCTCGCGGACGTGTACTGGGGCGACCTGGACGTCCTGCTGCTCGACCTGCCGCCGGGCACCGGTGACATCGCGATCTCGGTGGCGCAGTTGGTGCCGAACGCCGAGATCCTGGTCGTGACGACCCCTCAGCAGGCCGCCGCCGAGGTGGCGGAGCGCGCCGGCGCCATCGCGGTGCAGACCCACCAGAAGATCGTCGGCGTGGTCGAGAACATGTCCGGGCTGCCCTGCCCGCACTGCGGCGAGATGGTCGACGTCTTCGGCACCGGCGGCGGACAGGCGGTCGCCGACGGCCTGACCCGCACGACGGGCGCCACGGTGCCCGTCCTCGGTTCCATCCCGATCGACGTCCGGCTGCGCGAGGGCGGCGACGAGGGCCGGCCCGTCGTCCTGTCCGACCCGGACTCCCCGGCGGGCGCGGCCCTGCGCGCTATCGCGGGCAAGCTCGGGGGCCGTCAGCGGGGCCTGTCGGGGCTGTCGCTGGGGATCACGCCGAAGAACAAGTTCTGACGTCCCGTACGGGACACGGGATCCGGGACACCGGATACGAGACTGGGGCGCTGTCCGTCTGGGACGGCGCCCCTCGTCGTGCGTACGGCTGCCGGGCGGGCCCGGCTAGGCGTACGCGGCGATGTCCTTGACGATGGCGAAGGCCAGCCCGTAGGCGCTCATGCCCCGCCCGTACGCGCCGAGGTGGACACCCTGCTCGGTGGAGCCGGCCAGCACCCAGCCGAACTCGGACTCCCGGTAGTGGAAGGGCGTCGGCACGCCGTCCACGGGGAGGGACAGCTTCGTCCAGTCCTCGCCCTCGAGGTCGTCCGCGAGGACCCAGGCCGTCTCGGTCTGCTGCTCCAGCCAGTCGTCGCGCAGCGAGTGGTCCATCTGGCCGGGCCAGGTGAAGGACAGCAGTCCCACTCCGGCGAGCCAGGCCGCCGAGGACACCGAGGTGGCCTCCAGCAGGCCGGTGCCGTCGGCGCTGCGCCGGTCGGGGTTGGCCGCGACGGTCACGACGACCGCGAACTTCTCCTTGGCGTCCTGCTCGTCGCCCGCCACGTGCTCGTTGCGCACCGACGGTTCGTCGCCGTGGCCGATCGAACCGTGTTCCACGGCCCCGTCGGCCGCCGTACCCACCTGCATCAGCCGGCGCGGTCCCGTGAAGGCCTCGTCGAGGCCGTACCACGGGAAGGGCGCACGCAGGTAGTCGTCGACCGTACGCCGGGCGAAGGGGGACTCGGGTCCGCCCTCCGCGGCCGGCGTCTGCGCGACTGCCCGACTCGTCGTCTCCATGTGCCCGGACGCCTCCTCGCTCTCGTCGGACCGTGCCCGCCCCCCTTCGGGCGCACTCGTCCGGTCCGCACAACAACTCGGGCAGCATAGCCACACCACTGGCGACAGCCGGGGAATCGCCCGGCGCGTGGGCCGCGCGGGCGTCGCGTTCAGGGCTTGTGCGCCCCGTCCGGAGTATGAGACACGTCACGTTCCCGGCGCGCGAGCCGGACGCGGAGGGCCGGTGCGACGACCGGGTTCAGGTGGCGTCAGCGTCGAAGGGCGGGCGGTCGTCCGCGGCGGACTTCTCGAGCTTGGCGGGGGTGCCGGACGTCTCGGGCTTCTTCGACATGTCGATACGACCGCTGCCGGAACCGGAGGAGCCGGCGGACCCGGAGGACGACGAACCGGAGGACGAGGCGTCCGTGTCACGGCTGTGGACCGCGTCCGCTACCTCCGCCATCTCCTTCTTCAGGTCGAAGCCGTTGCGGATCTCCTTGAGACCCAGTTCGTCGTTGTCCAACTGCTTGCGGATGAACGTCTTGGGGTTCAGGTCCTCGAACTCGAAGTCCTTGAACTCGGGGCCCAGCTCCTGGCGGATGTCCTGCTTGGCGCTGTCCGAGAACTCGCGGATCTTCCGGATCGTGCGCGTCACGTCCTGGATGACCTTGGGGAGCTTGTCCGGACCGAAGACGAGCACGGCGAGGACGACGAGCGTCACCAGCTCTAGTGCGCCTATGTCATTGAACACCTGAAGCTCCTTGGAATGTCCGGGCCGCCACCACGGTACCCGCCGACCCCGCCCGACCGGTACCGTCCCGTGGGCCCCGAGCGCGTGTACGTGCCCGCTTTCCGAATTGTTTGCCTTCCTGGCGCCTTGTCGGGACCTGTACGACGGTCAGTCGCCGTCGGCCGAGCCGAGCACCAGTGAGACCTTCGTCTCCTTGCCGTCGCGTTCCAGGGTCAGCTCCAGACGGTCGCCGGGGCGGTGGGCGCGGGTCTTGACGATGAGTTCCTCGCCGGAGTGCACGCGCTGTCCGTCGACCGCGGTGATGACGTCCCCCGGCTCGATGCCGGCCTCGGCCCCGGGGCCGCCCTTGGTGACCGCGGGTCCGCCGTCGCCGCCCTTGGCGCCCACGCGGGCGCCGTCCCCCGTGTAGCCCATGTCGAGGGTGATGCCGATGACCGGGTGGGTGGCCCTGCCGGTGTTGATCAGTTCCTCGGCGACGCGCTTGCCCTGGTTGATGGGGATGGCGAAGCCGAGGCCTATGGAACCGGCCTGGCCGCCGTCCGACTCGGCGCTGCCGGTGTCTGCGGAGCGGATGGCGGAGTTGATGCCGATGGCCCGGCCCTGGGCGTCCAGGAGGGGACCGCCGGAGTTGCCGGGGTTGATGGGCGCGTCGGTCTGGAGGGCGTCGACGTACGAGACGTCGCTGCCGTCGCCCTCCTCGCCGCCCGCGGTGATGGGCCGTTCCTTGGCGCTGATGATGCCCGAGGTGACCGTGCCGGCCAGGTCGAAGGGGGCGCCGATGGCGACGACGGGGTCGCCGACCCGTACGTTGTCGGAGTTGCCGAGGGGCATCGGGGTGAGCCCGCTGACGCCCTTCACCTTCACCACGGCGAGGTCGTATCCGCTGTCCCTGCCGACGACCGTGGCCTGGGCGGTGTCGCCGCTGTTGAAGGTCACGGTGATCTCACCGTCCGAGCCGGCGGGCTCCACGACGTGGTTGTTGGTCAGGATGTGGCCCCGGTCGTCGAGGACGAACCCGGTGCCGGTGCCGGCCGCCTCGCTGCCGCTCACGTGCAGGGTCACCACGCTGGGCAGGGCGCGCGCGGCGATGCCGGCGACGCTGTCCGGGGCCCGCTTCGCGTCCTCGGGTGCGGCCTGCGGCAGCTCGACCGTCCCCACGCCGCCGTTGCGTTCCAGGTACGCGCCCACGACGCCGCCGATGCCGCCGGAGACCAGGGCGACGAGCAGGGCCCCGCCGACGAGCGTTTTCGTCGCCCTCCGGCGTCGCCGCCCCGGCGTCGGGCCGGCCGCTTCGTGCTGCCGGGCGGCGGAGGCGGCCCAGGGGTCGTAGCGCCCCCACGGGTCGGAGACGGGGTCGGCGCCGGACGCCGGGGCCGTCGGCCCCGCCCACGGGTCGGGCACCGGCGACGGGTCGGTGGGCGGCGGGGTGGCAGTCGGGGCGCCAGGCGTCACGCCGGGTTGGGCGCCGGCGTGCGACGCCGTGTCGTACGCCGGGGCGGGTGTCGAGGCGGGCGCCGCCGGATGCTGTGCCGGTCCCTGTCCCGCCTGCGGTACCGGCGGCGGGGTCCGGGCGAGGGCCGGGTCGGGCGCGGCGCCCGGGGGCGGGGTTGCCGACGGCGTCGTCGCGGGCGCGGCCGGCGGGTGCGGAGCCGGGGTCTGTGGGACCGGGGCGTGCGGGGCCGGGGCGTGCGCATTCGGTGCGTGCGGGGCCGCCGTCACGGTGCCGTGCGCCGGTGTGGCCGCCGGGTGCTGGACCGGCGGAGCGGGGGCCCACGGGCCCGGCTCGCCGTACGGCGGGGTGCTGTACGGGTCGGGTTCGTGCAGCGGCTTGGGGCGCTCGGCGGACGACGCGCCGTCGACGGCCGGGGCGGGGCCGGCCCCGCCGGGTGCCTGCGGGCCCGCGTCCGCCCCTGGGCCGGCGGCGGCCTCGGACTCGGACTCGGCATCAGCCTTGGACTCGGGCCCGGTGGCGGCCTCGGCGCCCGGACGCGGAGGGGCGTCCGTCGGTTCGTCGCGCCCGGGCAGGGGCAGGCCCAGTTCGTAGTCCCCTTCGCCGGTCGCGCGGGGCACCACCGGGCGTTCCAGCTCGAAGTCGCCCCCCTCGGCCTCGCGGGCGCCGGAAGCCGCACCCGTGTCCGTGCCCGTTTCGGCGGGGCCGGCCGGGTGGGGGCGCTCCAGTTCGAAGTCGCCGCCGGGCGTGTCTTCGGACGAGCGGGGACGACTCCACCACTTCGCCTTCGTGGACTTGCCCTCGTTCATGTTCTCCCCCGCAGCTGGCCGCAGATCGTCGGCTCCTAGGGCTCTGGCGCCGCCCTGCCACCCCGGATTCAATCAGGTTCGCGGACCGGCGCGCAGATTCCCTCAGCGAACCGGAGGACGCGACGCGGTCGGCGAAGCCGTCGGGTACGGGGGCGGAGCCGGGTCGGGGGCGGCGAGCAGACCGGGCGGCCTGACCTCGTCGGCCGCCGGCCAGGAGCTCAGGGAGAGCGGCGGGACCGCTTCCAGCGGACGTATCAGCGGGGACATGGCGGCGGCACCGGCGGTCACCGGAGTGGTCAGTGCCCGCACGGCCTGCTGCCGTGCGTCGCCTCCGGCGGGGGCCGGCACTCCGGGCAGCAGCGGCGCGGACGCCGTGGTGGGCGCGACGGGGACGTCGCCCAGTGTTCGCTGCCCCTGCCCGAGCAATGGGCCGCCCGTGCGGCGGCGCTGGGTCTCGGAGCCGGTGGCCGCCGCCGAACCCGGGGTGCGCATCGGCGTCACGTTGCTGCCGCTGCCCGAGCCGCGTGCCTCGGTGGTGGTGTCCGGTGCGCCGAGGGTGACGCCGCCCAGTGCGATCGCGGCCAGCGACACCGCCCCGGCGGCGGCGAAGGCGAACCGCAGACCGCGCGAGGCCGAGCGCTCGGACTCCGCCTTGCCCACGTCGTGGATCCGGAAGCCGCCCCGCCCCTGGGAGGAGGCGGGCAGCACGGGGGCGTGCGGCCGGGCGGGGACGTAGTCGAACTCGAACCGCTCGCCCCGCCCGGTACCGAAGACGCCGCCGGAGCCCGCGGAGGCACCGAACCCTCCGGGCAGCCCGGCGAACGGCGAGCCGCCGCCGTCCGTGTCACCCCCGGGAAGCCCTTGGAGGCGGGCCAGGAAGCTCTCGGACGGGGCCGGCGGGGCCGCTTCGGCGAAGACGTTCTTCAACCGGCGCTGCGCGTCGACCTCCGCCTTGCACTTCGGGCAGGTCGCCACGTGCGCCAGCACGCGCTCACGCGCGTCATGACCGAGCTCTCCGTCCACCAGGGCGGAGAGTCGGTCTCCCAGATGCTGCTCAGCGAGGTGTCCCTCGGTCTCAGGCCGTGACCCACTCACGCGCTCGTGCCCCCTCCTCCCAGCGCGGGAACACCGGCCGCGAACGAGCGGCGGTCGGCCCGCGCCTTCGGGGAACGGTGCGCGAGCGCCTTGCGCAGCTGGGAACGGCCGCGGTGGATGCGGGAGCGGACCGTGCCGAGCTTGACGCCGAGGGTCGCGGCGATCTCCTCGTACGAGAGGCCCTCGATGTCGCACAGGACGACGGCGGCACGGAACTCGGGCGCGAGGGTGTCCAGCGCCTGCTGGACGTCCGCGTCGAAGTGGGCGTCGTGGAAGAGCTGCTGCGGGGTGGGCTCCCTGCTGGGCAGCCGCTCGGCCGCGTCGTCGCCGAGCGCGTCGAACCGGATGCGCTGCTTGCGGCGGACCATGTCGAGGAAGAGGTTGGTGGTGATGCGGTGCAGCCAGCCCTCGAACGTGCCCGGCGTGTAGGTCGACAGGGAGCGGAAGACGCGGACGAAGACCTCCTGGGTGAGGTCCTCGGCGTCGTGCTGGTTGCCCGTGAGGCGGTAGGCGAGGCGGTAGACCCGGCCGCTGTGGGTGCTGACGATCTCCTCCCAGGTGGGCGGAGTCCACGCGGGCCCGTCCGCGTCGCCTGTGAAGGTCGCGGTCTGGCCGTGTCCCGTGGGACCGTCGGCGTGGCGGTGGTCAGCAGCGGTGTCGTTCACGGATTTCGGCCTGCCTGCCGATCCGAGGAAGCGCCGCAGCACTCCGCCCCGATCCGCGGGTGTGGCCGCACCTCCCCTGTCGGCTCTGGTGGTGTCCAGTGGAGCCCCTACCATAGCCACCTCGCCCGTTAGCTCCGGATAAGCGGTTTTACGAGAATTTGATCTGGGCCGGTACGGCTCGTCCGGCCGCGTCGGAACCCGCTCGACGCCCTGGTCCATTCGCCGCCCCCCGTCCCGGCCCCGGCCGCTCGGTCGTCCCTCTGTCGCGTCTCTCTGCTTGTCCCTTTGAACGACTGGTCCCATCTGCGGGTTCCCGACGCCAACGGATACAGTCACGCCGAGGCAACGACGGGGACAGGAGAGGGCCATTACCGGCAACCGGCAGACGAGCTGGGCGTTCGCCGACGCCTATGTCGCCGAGGACGACGCGCTGCTCTGGGCACGCGACCGGGCCCGCGAGGCGGGTCTGCGCTCGGTGACCCCGGGCACGGGCTCCGCCCTGGGGTTGCTCGCCGCCGCCGTGGACGCCAAGGCGGTCGCGGAGATCGGCACCGGCTGCGGCGTCTCCGGGATCCATCTGCTGCACGGCATGCGGCCCGACGGCGTGCTGACCACGGTCGACCCGGAGCCGGAGCACCAGCAGTTCGCCCGTCAGGCCTTCCGGGCCGCGGGGTTCGCCAGCAACCGGGCCCGGTTCATCCCCGGCCGCGCCCTGGACGTGCTGCCCCGGCTCGCGGACGCCGGGTACGACCTCGTCTTCTGCGACGGCGACCGCCTGGAGTACCTGGACTATCTCGCTGAATCGTTGCGCCTTCTGCGTCCCGGAGGTCTCGTCGCCTTCGAGGGCGTCTTCGGCGCCGGCCGCACGATCGACTCCGGACCGCAGCCCACCGAGGTGCTGCGGGTGCGGGAACTCCTGCGCGCGGTGCGCGAGAGCCAGGAGCTGGTGCCGTCCCTGCTCCCGGTGGGCGACGGACTGCTGTGCGCCGTGAAGCGCTGAGGAATCGCGTCCGGCGCCGGACGCGCCGGGAAGGCCCTCACAAAACAATCACCCCGGCACCATGAGCGGTACCGGGGCGACTGAACGGGTATGGTCGCTCGCGCGTCAGCCGACGACCTTCTTGAGGGCGTCGCCGAGCGCGTCGGCCTCATCGGGGGTCAGCTCGACGACGAGCCGCCCGCCGCCTTCGAGCGGAACGCGCATGACGATGCCCCGCCCCTCCTTGGTCACCTCGAGCGGGCCATCGCCCGTCCGCGGCTTCATGGCCGCCATGCTCGTTCCCCTTCCTGATACCAGCTCACCGTCACCGCCGACGGCCCCTGAGGGCACGCGCAATCCGGCAGGGACGCGCGACACCGGCATCGAACACATTGCTTCCCAGCCATTATCCCGCATCCCAGGACCCGATGACCAACATCAGTCGGCATCGCTTGGGCAACGCGCGCGAGCAAAACCACTCAATTCGGCGATGTGACTGCGATACTGCGCGCCCCCGCCCACTTCCACCGAACGGATACGGACCGGAATTCTTTGACGCAGGTCACATCGCCCGGGCGATCCGTTCCCGGTGATCTCCGTCATGCTGTCTGCGGACACAAGCCACTGCATGCCACTACGCGGAGGGGATTTCCATGGCCGACACCGTGCTCTACGAGGTGAGCGACGGGCTCGCGACGATCACGCTGAACCGCCCCGAGGCGATGAACGCGCTGAACATCGAGACCAAGGTCGCGCTCCGGGACGCGGTGCGCTCCGCGGCGGCGGACGACGCCGTGCGGGCGGTGCTGCTGACCGCGGCCGGAGAGCGGGCGTTCTGCGTCGGCCAGGACCTCAAGGAGCACATCGGGCTGCTGGCCGCCGACCGGGAGACCGGCTCGGGCCAGACGATGAGCACGGTGGGCGAGCACTACAACCCGATCGTGCGGGCGCTCGCCGGGGCCGAGAAGCCGGTGGTCGCGGCGGTGAACGGCGTGGCGGCCGGGGCGGGCCTCGGCTTCGCCCTCGCGGCGGACTACCGGATCGTCGCGGACACGGCGTCGTTCAACACGTCCTTCGCGGGCGTGGCGCTCACCGCGGACTCCGGCGTCTCCTGGACGCTGCCGCGCGTCGTCGGCCCCGGGCGCGCCGCCGACCTGCTGCTGTTCCCGCGCACCGTCAAGGCGCAGGAGGCGTACGAGCTGGGGATCGCGAGCCGGGTCGTCCCCGCCGCCGACCTGCGGGCCGAGGCCGAGAGGACGGCGCGGGCGCTGGCCGAGGGGCCGACGGTGGCGTACGCGGCGCTGAAGGAGTCGATGGCGTACGGGCTGACGCACTCGCTCTCCGAGACGCTGGACAAGGAGGACGAGCTCCAGTCGCGGGCGGGCTCCTCGGAGGACCACGCCATCGCGGTGCGGGCGTTCGTCGAGAAGGTGAAGCCGGAGTACCTGGGCCGGTAGCGGCCGGTGTCGGGCGCCCGGTGCCGTTGGTGCCCGGTGGCGGGCGCCCGGCGGATCAGGCGCGGCGGGCCACGCACGCCGCCAGGTGGTCGTCGACCAGTCCGCAGGCCTGCATCAGCGCGTACGCGGTCGTCGGGCCGACGAAGCGCAGGCCCCTCTTCTTCAGGGCCTTGGACAGCGCCGTGGACTCCGGTGTGACCGCCGGGACGTCGCTGAGGGTCTGAGGGACCGGCCGGCCGGCCGGGTCCGGGGCGTGGGACCAGATCAGCTCGTCCAGGTCGCCGGGGGCCCACTCGGCCAGCACGCGCGCGTTGGCGAGCGTCGCGTCGACCTTGGCGCGGTTGCGGATGATGCCGGCGTCGGCGAGCAGGCGCTCGCGGTCCGCGTCGGTGAAGGCGGCGACCTTGGCGATCTCGAAGCCGGCGAAGGCGAGGCGGAAGCCGGTGCGCCGGCGCAGGATGGTGATCCAGGACAGGCCGGACTGGAAGGCCTCCAGGCTGAGCCGCTCGTACAGGGCGTCGTCGCCGTGGACCGGGCGGCCCCATTCCTCGTCGTGGTACGCGACGTAGTCCTCGGTGGACAGCGCCCAGGGGCAGCGCGGCGCTCCGTCCGGGCCCGCGACGGCCTCCCCGGCGCTCACTGCTGGTCCTCCGGAGCCGGCTTGTCCATGACGACGTGGCGGTGGGCGGCCGCGGCCCGGGCGCCCGCCAGCGCGGACTCCAGGTCGGCGATCCGGGCGTCGCGCTCGGCCAGCTCGGCGCCGAGACGGCCGAGGGCGTCGTCGACGTCCGCCATGCGGTAGCCGCGGACGACGAGCGGGAAGCGCAGTCGCTCCACGTCGCCGCGGCCCACCGGGCGGTCCGGGGGCAGCGCGTCCCTCACCCGCTCGGGCGCGGCCTCGGGCAGCGGCCCGCTGTCGCCGCCGCCCACCACGGCGAGCGTCACCGCGGCCACGACGACGGCCAGCGCGATGACGAGGAACAGGAACATGACCATCGCTGGGGCCCCCATGGTCGGGTCGGAACCGGTTGTGCCGGAGTCGGTTGTGTCGGGTCCGATCGTGCCATGCGAGTCTGACAGTCGGGGCCGCGACCGTCGAAGGACCGCGCACCCGGGGCCGAGAGCGGACGAGAGAACGGGTATGGACGAGAAGATGTCACAGGGGACGCTCAGGCTGGGCAGGCGTGAGTTCGCGGCGCACGAGCCGGTGATCATGGCGATCGTGAACCGGACCCCCGACTCCTTCTACGACCAGGGGGCGACCTTCCGCGACGAGCCCGCCCTCGCGCGCGTGGAGCAGGCGGTGGCCGAGGGTGCCGCGATCATCGACATCGGCGGGGTGAAGGCCGGACCCGGGGACGAGGTGTCGGCCGCGGAGGAGGCGCGGCGGACGGTGGGCTTCGTCGCGGAGGTGCGGCGGCGGTTCCCGGACGTCGTGATCAGCGTGGACACCTGGCGGCACGAGGTCGGCGAGGCCGCGTGCGAGGCGGGCGCGGACCTCCTGAACGACGCGTGGGGCGGCGTCGACCCGAAGCTCGCGGAGGTCGCGGCGCGGTACGGGGTGGGGCTGGTGTGCACGCACGCGGGCGGCGCCGAGCCGCGGACCCGGCCGCACCGGGTGACGTACGACGACGTCATGGCCGACATCCTTCGGGTGACGGTGGGACTGGCCGAGCGGGCGGTGGGTCTTGGGGTGCCGCGGGAGTCGGTGCTGATCGACCCCGGGCACGACTTCGGGAAGAACACGCGGCACAGCCTGGAGGCGACGCGGCGGCTCGGGGAGATGGTGGAGACCGGGTGGCCGGTGCTGGTGTCCCTGTCCAACAAGGACTTCGTCGGGGAGACGCTGGACCGGCCCGTGAAGGAGCGGGTGATCGGCACGCTGGCGACGACGGCGGTGTCGGCGTGGCTGGGGGCGCGGGTGTACCGGGTGCACGAGGTGGCGGAGACCCGGCAGGTCCTGGACATGGTGTCGACGATCGCCGGGCACCGGGCACCGGCGGTGGCCCGGCGGGGGCTGGCGTAGCCCTCG
Organism: Streptomyces coelicoflavus; assembly: GCF_045041415.1. Lineage (NCBI taxonomy): Bacteria > Bacillati > Actinomycetota > Actinomycetes > Kitasatosporales > Streptomycetaceae > Streptomyces > Streptomyces coelicoflavus. The sequence continues at coordinate 2,888,223 of NZ_CP108218.1, forward strand.
CCCCCGTCCGTGGCCGACCGCTCTACCGGCCCGCCTCCTTGGAGACCAGGGCCACCGCCTCGTCCACGTCGTCCGTGACGTGGAAGAGGAGGAGGTCCTTCTCGGCGGCCTTGCCCTGGGCGACCAGGGTGCCGCGGAGCCAGTCGACCAGGCCGCCCCAGTACTCGGAGCCGAACAGGACGATGGGGAAGCGGGTCACCTTCTGGGTCTGCACCAGCGTGAGGGCCTCGAAGAGCTCGTCCAGGGTGCCGAGGCCGCCGGGCAGCACGACGAAGCCCTGCGCGTACTTCACGAACATCATCTTGCGGACGAAGAAGTACCGGAAGTTCAGGCCGATGTCGACGTAGGGATTGAGCCCCTGCTCGAAGGGCAGCTCGATGCCGAGGCCGACCGACGTGCCCTTCGCCTCCAGGGCCCCCTTGTTGGCCGCCTCCATGGCGCCGGGCCCGCCGCCGGTGATGACGGCGAAGCCCGCCTCCACCAGGCCGCGGCCGAGCCGGACGCCCGCCTCGTACTCCGGTGAGTCCGTCCGTGTCCGGGCGGAGCCGAAGACGCTGATCGCGGGCGGCAGTTCGGCCAGCGTGCCGAAGCCCTCGATGAACTCGGACTGGATGCGCAGCACCCGCCAGGGGTCGGTGTGGACCCAGTCCGTGGGGGCACGCTCGTCCAGCAGGCGCTGGTCCGTGGTGCTCTCCTGCACCTGGCCCCGCCGCCGGAGGACGGGGCCCAGGCGCTGCTCCTCCGGTGGCCGCTTCTTGCCCTCGGGGTTGCCGGTAGCCATGCGCGCTCCCTCCAGTTGCAGGTTCTTCCACCTCAGCGTAGATCTACGCGGGTTACGTACGAGGGACCTCAGCATGTCCGCCACGCAGCGACATAAACCCGCCGAGGGCGCCGTGGATCATGCCGTCAGCCAGGAGCGCAGGCGCTCCTCCCCCGCGAGGATCTTCGCGACCTCGACCCGCTCGTCGCGCTTGTGCGCCAAGTGCGGGTTGCCGGGTCCGTAGTTGACCGCCGGGACGCCGAGCGCGGAGAAGCGGGACACGTCCGTCCAGCCGTACTTGGGCTGCGGGGTGCCGCCCACCGCCTCGATGAAGGCCGCCGCGGCCGGGTGGGACAGGCCGGGCAGGGCCGCGCCGCTGTGGTCGTCGACCACGAACTCCGTCACCCCGCAGTCGGCGAAGACCTCGCGCACGTGGGCGAGGGCGTCCTCGGGGCTGCGGTCGGGGGCGTAGCGGAAGTTGACCGTGACCACGCACTCGTCGGGGATGACGTTGCCCGCCACCCCGCCCGTGATGCCGACCGCGTTGAGGCCCTCGCGGTACTCCAGGCCGTCGATGACCGGGTAGCGGGGCTCGTACGCCGCCAGGCGCGCGAGGATCGGGGCGGCGGCGTGGACGGCGTTGGAGCCCATCCAGGAGCGTGCGGAGTGCGCCCGCTCCCCCGCCGTCTTCAGCAGCACCCGCAGGGTGCCCTGGCAGCCGCCCTCCACCTGGCCGTCGGAGGGTTCGAGGAGCACCGCGAAGTCGCCCTCCAGCCACTCGGGGTGGGCCTCGGCGACGTGCTTCAGGCCGTTCAGCTCGGCGGCGACCTCCTCGTTGTCGTAGAAGACGAAGGTCAGGTCGCGGTTGGGGGCGGGGACGGTGGCCGCGATGCGCAGCTGGACCGCGACGCCCGCCTTCATGTCGCAGGTGCCGCAGCCCCACAGGACCCCGTCCTCGTCCAGCCGGGAGGGGACGTTGCCGGCGATCGGCACCGTGTCGATGTGGCCGGCCAGGATCACGCGCTCGTCGCGGCCCAGGTCCGTACGGGCGACGACGTTGTTGCCGTACCGCTCGACCGACAGGTGGGGCAGGGCCCGCAGCGCGCTCTCGACCGCGTCCGCCAACGGCTTCTCGGTGCCGCTCTCGGACGGGAGGTCGACGAGCCGCGCGGTAAGCTCCGCGGCGTCCAACGTGAGGTCAAGCGGGGTATCGGCCATGGCCCCGACCCTAACGCCCTGCCCTTCGGGGCAGTGTGCGTACCCGGGGGACACCGGACCCTACCCTCCAGTACCTTGTACGCGTGCTTCAGCCGTCCCCACCCCGCAAACGCCGTGGCCGCCTCGCCCGTTCGGGCGCCGCCTCCATGGCTCTCCTCGCGGTCGCCGGTTATCTGGCGGTGCAGTACGTCACCGGCGGCGCGGGCGCTCCGGGCTGCAAGGTGGCCTCCGACAAGGACGGCCGGGCGGGCTACGAGTTCACGCCGGAGCAGGCCGTGAACGCGGCGACGATCACCGCCGTGGGCACCGCGCGCAAGCTGCCGGAGCGGGCCGTGACGATCGCGCTGGCGACCGCGATGCAGGAGTCGGCGCTGCGCAATCTGGACCACGGCGACAAGGACTCGCTCGGCCTGTTCCAGCAGCGGCCCTCGCAGGGCTGGGGCACACCCCGGGAGATCATGGACCCGACGTACTCGGCGGGCCTGTTCTACGACCACCTGGTCGAGATCCCCGGCTATCTGGACCTGCCCCTGACCGACGCCGCCCAGCGCGTGCAGCGCAGCGCCTTCCCGTACGCCTACGCCAAGCACGAGCCGGGCGCCGAACTGCTCGCCGCCGCGCTCACCGGGCGGTCCGCGGCGATGCTGACCTGCGACGGGCGTCCCAGTCCGACCCCGGACAAGGGGCCGGACGCGGTACGCGCGGCACTGGTGCGGGACTTCGGGCACACGGTGCTCCAACCGGCCGGCGCGGAGGTCTCCGACGGCACGGACTCCGGCACCGGCACGGCACGGGTCGCGGGCGCCTCCGAGGAGCGGACCGTGACGGTGCCCATGACCGGCGGCAGCGGTGCGGCCGGGGAGCGGGAGACCGGTCGGCGCGGCTGGCAGGTGGCGCACTGGGCGGTGGCCAACGCCTCCTCGCTGCACATCCAGCGGGTCACCTACGCGGGCCGGGAGTGGACCGCGGGCAACACGGACAGCAAGTGGTATCCGACGGGCGGCGGCGCCAAGGGCGCGGAGCGGGCGGCGGGTGCGGTGCGGATCACCTCTTCCTGGTAGCTCGCCCGTACGAGCCGTCGCCTCCGAGGGTGACCCGCGTCGGCGCGAGGTCGACGCGGAGCACGGGTTTTCGTGCCCTCACCCCCGAGTGCGCCGGAGCCCAGGAAAATCAAGGGCCGTAAGGATTCAGCAGACTTTCCGACCGGCGCCCTTTTGCCCGTTTTTCTGTGCACCTGATAATGCGACGCATTACCAACTCTTTACGTTGGGTCGCCGCAACCTTCGCGGCTCCCGAGTCGGTAGTCACTGCGTCCGAGCCCGGTCGATCGCTCTCCGGTCGCCTCCGGGCACGGTCGGATTCCCCAACGTTGACTTCCGTCGAAGGAGCATCATGTCCCTCCCCCTGACCCGCCGGATCGCCCGTGCCGCGCTGCTCGTCGCTGCGGGAGCGGCTGCCGGGGTCGGTGCGGCCGGCTCCGCCAGCGCGGCTCCCGAACTGCCGGCCACCCCGAACCTCGGGGGGCTGACCGCCCTGGACGGGGCGAACGTCGGCAACACCGCCGCCTCCGCGGCCGAGAACGTCACCGGGACCGCGGGTGACACGGGCGGCAAGGCCGTCAAGAAGGCCGTGCCGGCCGCCGGTGAGACCGGTGGGTCGGTCGTCAAGAAGGCCACGCCGGCCGCGCAGAACGCCGCGGGGGACGCGGCGGGCTCCGCCGGGGACATCGTGGGTGAGACGGCGTCGACCGCGACGAAGGGTGGGCTGCCGACGGACGCGCTGGGCAAGGGTGGGCTGCCGGTTCAGGGTCTGCCGGTCGGCTGAGCGCCGGGCTTTGGCGGCGCCGGGTCCCAGGGTTCGTTTCCTGGGGCCCGGCGTTTTGCGTTGCTTACGCCGGTGCGGTGGGCGTGTCTTGGCCGTGGCCCGGTGTTGGGGGCTGTGCCCACCCGTTCCGCCCTGCGGAACGACTGCCCACAGCCGGGGCGGGCGGAGCGAGTGCCCCCAGCCGGGGCGGGCGGAGCGAGTGCCCACAGCCGGGGCGGGCGGGGCGAGTGCCCGCAGCCGGGGCGGGGCCTTACGCCTTCAGGCGGGATGCTGCTGTCTGGACGCGTTCGTCCGTGGCTGTCAGGGCTACGCGGACGAAGTGGTCGCCCGCCGGGCCGTAGAAGTCGCCCGGGGCCACCAGGATGCCTCGGTCGGCGAGGTGGGCGACCGTGGTCCAGCAGGACTCGTCGCGGGTGGCCCAGAGGTAGAGGCTGGCCTCGCTGTGCTCGATGCGGAAGCCGTGGCCCAGCAGGGCCTCCCGCAGGGCGGTGCGGCGGGCCGCGTAGCGCTCGCGCTGGACGCGGACGTGCTCGTCGTCGCCGAGGGCCGCCACCACGGCCGCCTGGGTCGGCGCCGAGGTCATCATGCCGCCGTGCTTGCGGATCTGCAGGAGCGGGCCCAGCACCGCCGGGTCTCCGGCGATGAAGGCCGCGCGGTAGCCCGCGAGGTTGGAGCGCTTGGAGAGGGAGTGGACGGCGACCAGGCCGTCGTACGAGCCGCCGTTGACGTCCGGGTGCAGGACCGAGACCGGGTCGGCCTCCCAGCCCAGCTCCAGGTAGCACTCGTCGGAGACGACGAGGACGCCGTGCTCGCGGGCCCAGGCCACGATCCGGGTCAGGTCGGCCTTGGACAGGACCTTGCCGGTCGGGTTGGAGGGGGAGTTGAGCCAGAGGAGCTTCAGGCCCGCCGGGTCCAGCTCGGTCGGGTCCTCGTACGCCTCGTACTCCGCTCGGGCCAGGCGGGCGCCGACCTCGTAGGTCGGGTAGGCCAGGCGGGGGAAGGCCACCCTGTCGCCCGGGCCGAGGCCCAGCTGGGTCGGGAGCCAGGCGACGAGTTCCTTGGAGCCGACGACGGGCAGCACGTGGCGGTGGGTGACGTCGCGGGCGCCGAGGCGGCGCTCGACCCAGCCGGTGATCGCGTCGCGCAGCGCCGGGGTGCCCCAGACGGTCGGGTAGCCCGGGGAGTCCGCCGCGTCGACCAGGGCCTTCTGGATCAGCTCGGGGACCGGGTCGACCGGGGTGCCGACCGAGAGGTCGACGATGCCGCCGGGGTGCGCTGCGGCCGTCTTCTTGTACGGCTCGAGCTTGTCCCAGGGGAAGGCGGGAAGACGGTCGGAGACTGATGACACGGTGGGTGGCTCCCTTTCCTCGTGAGCGCCGGGTACGGCAAACGCCTCGGTCCCGTGCGGCGCCGATCGGGGTGACCGGGCCGTACGGGACCGAGGCGGCGCGTGTGCGGGCCGCTCTTACTGGTTCTGCGGCGGCAGCGCGGCGACGAAGGGGTGGTCGCGCTCGATCAGGCCCAGCTTGCTGGCGCCGCCGGGCGAGCCGAGCTCGTCGAAGAACTCGACGTTCGCCTTGTAGTAGTCCTTCCACTCCTCGGGAGTGTCGTCTTCGTAGAAGATCGCCTCGACCGGGCAGACCGGCTCACAGGCACCACAGTCGACGCATTCGTCCGGGTGGATGTACAAGGACCGCTGGCCCTCGTAGATGCAGTCGACCGGGCACTCCTCGATGCACGCCTTGTCCTTCACGTCGACACAAGGCTGCGCGATGACGTAGGTCACGCTGTCGTTCCTCCTCGATAGGGCGCTGGCGGGCCTCCGTAGGCTCCGCCGCCTGGCGCGCGGGAGCGCGGCGTCGTCGATGCCCGCCCCTAGTATCTCCGTTCTTGGGCATGATCCGAACAGGAGGGGTGGACAGAGCCGTGGAAATCTCTGCCGCCGGGCGTCTTGAGGTCCGTATCACCACTGCTGACGTGGGCAAACGAGTCTCCGTGCGGCGCTTGAGCGAACCTGGTGTCGCGGGTGAGAAGTTCACCGACACGGTCGGCGTTCTCACATCATGGACCGACGGTGTGCTGCTGATCACACGGAAGAGTGGCGAATGCGTCCGTGTCGCGGAGTCCACCCTCGTCGCCGGGAAGGTCGTGCCGTCCGCGCCCGCCCGCCGCCGCGGACCCGCCACGTCCTACGAGGAGCTGGCGCGGGTCGCCGCGCGGGCCTGGCGCCCGGTGGAGAGCGAGCGGCTCGGCGGGTGGGAGCTGCGGGCGGCCGGTGGCTTCACGCGGCGGGCCAACTCCGTGCTGCCGCTCGGCGATCCGGGCCTGCCGCTCGACGAGGCGCTGACGGCCGTACGGCGCTGGTACGGCGAGCGGGGGCTGCCCGCGTACGTCCAGACCGCCACCGGTGCCGAGGGCACGCAGGAGCTGCTGTGCGCGGAGCTGGAGCGGCGGGACTGGGTCCGGGAGGTGACGGCCGAGGTGTGGACCGGCGGACTCGCCCCGGTCGCCGATCTGGCCGAGGGCGCCGGGGTGGTCCTGTCCCGGGAGGCGGACGAGGCGTGGCTGGCCCGGTACCGGCGCAAGGGCGTGAGCGACGTGGCCCTGCGGGTGCTGGGCTCGGGGCCGTCGGTGTGGTTCGCCACGGTGCCCGGCGCGGGCACCACATGCACCACAGGCACCACGGACGCCACGGACGCCACGGACGCCACGGACGCGCCGGCGGCGATCGGACGGTGTGTCGTGGACGGGCGCTGGGCCTCCTTCGCGGCCGTCGAGGTCGATCCCGCGCGCCGGCGCCGGGGGCTCGCGACCGCCGTGATGGCCGCGCTGGCCCGGCGGGCGCTCGACGAGGGCGCGTCGGCGGCGTGGCTCCAGGTGGAGACGGACAACGCGGCAGCCAGGGCGCTGTACGCCCGGATGGGCTTCACGGTGCACCACGCCTACCACCACTACCGGGAGCCCGGGGACGCCGGGACGCTGTGAAAGGGCACGAGCCGACCATGGGTCATCCACATCCTCCCCGGCCCCCGTCGCCGGAACGTTCGGCCGAGGTGCGGCGGCGGTTCGCCGAAGAGGCACGCTCCGAGCGGCCCGACCTGGCCACGCTGTGCCTGCTGGTGGGCGCGGAGGCGGACGGGACGCTGGACGAGCCGGCCCTGGACGCCGCGCAGGTGGAACTGGACCGGCTGGCCGGTGAGCTGCCGTTCCGGCCGGGTACGCCGCGGGCGTGGGCCCAGGCGCTGCGGGACCTGCTCGGCGAGCGGTACGGGTTCCACGGGGTCGGCACGGACTACCAGCGGCTGGAGTCGTCGTTGCTGCACGAGGTGCTGCTGCGGCGGCGGGGGCTGCCGATCCTGCTGTCGGTGGTGTGGCTGGAGGTGGCCCGGCGGGCGGGGGCGCCGGTGTACGGGGTCGCGCTGCCGGGGCACTTCGTGGTCGGGTTCGGGTCGGACCACGGTACGGAGACCGGGGACGCGGCGACCGCCGGTCGGGTGCTCGTCGATCCGTTCGACGGGGGGCGGCTGCTGAGCGGGAAGGACGCGGAGGTGCTGGTCGCCGGGGCGACGGGGGCGGAGCTGCGGCCGTCGATGCTGGAGCCCGCGGCGCCGTTGGAGGTGGTGTCGCGGGTGCTGAACAACGTCCGGGCGTGGGCGGCGGGGCGGCCGGAGCAGTCGGCGGTGGGGCTGTGGGCGATCGAGTTGGCGCTGCTGTTGCCCGCGCACGCGGCGCGGTTGCGGTACGAGCGGGCGCGGTTGCTGGTGCAGCGGGGGGAGTTCGCGGTGGGGGCCGGGGAGTTGGACGCGTACGCGGAGGTGGTGGGGGCGGTGGACGACGGGGCCGCGGAGGCGGTGCGGGGGGAGGCCCGGGCGGCTCGGGCGATGCTGAACTGACCGTCGGTGGGGGCGGGCCAGGAGTGGGTCACGCTGCCCGGCGCTGACGAGGCGCCGCCTGCGCCCACCCTCCCCCACTCTCGGCTTCGCTCGAGCGGGGGACCCCCATCGCCCCAGCGGCACGACTGCCCGCAGGCTGCGGGCGCCCAGCGGTGCCGGGCGCCCCTCTCTCCTGTACCTGCGTCAGCTCGGGTTGGTGTCGATGACCGCCACCCGGTCGGTCTTGCTCTTCAGGGCCTGGCGCATGGCGCCGTAGACGTCCTGCGGGGTGACGGGCGTCTTGTCGCCGTTGGCACGGGTGATGAGCACGCCGTCGAAGGTCTGGCCGTAGAGCTCCTTGAGGGCGTTCAGGTCGGGCTTGTCGACCAGCTTGCCGTCGACGGCCGTGACCCGGAGGAACTTCCACAGCGACTTCTCGGGGCTGAGCGGAATGGAGTGGGCCGGGTCCGTCTGCACGGTCACGCGGTCCGACATCGCCGGCTCGGCGAACTCCTTCATCATCCGGTCGACCTCGGCCTTGGAGACCGTGGGCTCCTTGGTGGTCGTCGGCACGTTCACCGCGGTGGCGGTGCCGGTCTCCACCTGGGCGCGGTAGGCGGCCTGCACGGCCTCGGTCGACTTGGCGACGTCTATGCCCTTGCCGGCCTTGCCGTACACGGGTACGGCCTTGCCGGACTCGAACGTGATCGTGCCCTCGGTCACCGACCCGGCCCCGCCCGCGGCGTCCTCCAGGGCGGCGTGCAGCTTCTCCTCGTCGACCGGCATGTTCGGTTCGACGACCCGCTTCTGGCCGAAGAGCGAGCCGATCACGGACACCGGGTTGTAGTCGCTCGTCGCCGCGTCGCTGGCCGTGGCCTGCGTGTCGAGCTGGAGTCCCGCCTGGTCGGGCTTCAGGGAGACGGTGTCGCCGCCCACGGTGAGCTTGAGCGGCTTGGCCGCGCGGGCGCCGAGGGCCTTGTCCAGCTTCTCGACGGCGTCGTCGCGGGTGCCGCCGCCGATGTCGACGCCCAGCACCGTGGTGCCCTTGGGCACGTCGGAGCGGTTCATCAGCAGACCGGCGCCGTAGGTGACACCGGCGACGACGACCAGGCCGCCGACGAGCAGCGGGAGCTTCTTGCGCCCCTTCTTCTTGGCGGGCTTGGCGGAGCTCGCCGGGGGCGTGGAGACCGGCTCGGGCAGCTTGAGCGGCGTGTGCGGCAGCGGGCCGTCGCCGGGGCCGCCCCGGAACGGCTCGTTGCGCCCGCCCGGTACGACGGGGATGCCGCTGGTGACGGTGTTGCCGGAGACGTTGTCCGGGTTGCCCGCGCCGGGGGGAGCCGGCCGCTGCGGGGTGAGGATCGCGGTGTCGTCGCTGAGCCCGCCGCCGGGGCCGAGGCGGGCGGCGTCGGGGCCCCCGCCGGGACCGGAGCCCACCGGCCTGCCGGGACCACCCGGACCACCGAATCCGTTCGCGCCGCCAGGTCCGCCCGGGCCGCGCAGGTCGTTCGGTGCGGACTCGCGCTGTCCGGCCGGCGCACCGGGCCCTCCGGACAGGCCGAGACCGCCGAGGTCCCCGACCGGGGGCGGCGCCATCCGGCTGTCGCCGGTGGCCGGACCGCTCGTGGGGCCGGCGGGGGCCTGGGGGCCCGCGCCGTACGGGGACTGCCCGTTGAGGCCGTTGCGCTGCCCGCCGGGGGCACCGGGGCCCTGGTCGGTCCGGCCCTCCCCCGTGCGGTTCGGCAGGTCGTCGCGGCGCGGCTCGCCACCGGCGTCGGTGCCCGGCCGCGAGCCGTTGCCGCCCAGCGGACCGGCCGCCAGCGCCTCGGTCACGTCGAAGGAGCCGGTGCCACCGCCGTGGCCGGGCGCCACGGGCCCGCCGGTCGCCCCGGAGCGGGCGGCACCGCCCGCGGAACCGGGCCGGGAACCGCCGGGTGCGTTCATGGAGCCGACGACACCACCGGGACGGCCACTCCCGCCGCCCGGTCGCGCACCGGCACCCGCACCGGAAGCACCCGCACCCGCTGCGGGCGCCGGGGAACCGCCGGGCGAACCGGCGCCGTTGGTGGAGCCGCCCCCCTGAGTGCCCTTGCCCTGCCCCGACTTGCGGGGTGCGAACCAGTCGCTGGTCGGCTTCTCCTCGGCGGACTGCGCGGACTGGGCGGGCTGCGCGGGCTCGGCGGGAGCCGCGGGGGCGCCCGAGGGCGCGGCGGAGGCGCTCGGCGCGGGCGCCGGCGCGGGCCGCTCCCCCGTCGTCGCCGCCTCCGTGTCGTCGGCGGTACTGTCGCCGTCCGCGACGGGCTTGCGCACGACGACCGGCGGAATGGGCCGCGACCCGGGGATGTTGATCCGGATGCGGGTCGTCAGCGTCGTCTCGGTCTTGCGCTCCTCCGGCCGCGTGGCCGAACGGCCCGCGTCCGCACCGGCGTCGGAAGCCGTGGGTGTCCCGTAGGGCGGGGTGCCCGAGGGGTATGCGGCTCCGCCGCGCCCGTGGGGCCCGGAGGACGAACTGTCAGTTTCACGACTCAAGGCAGGTTCTCCCGGTTGGCTCCGCCGCCCGTCACACCTTCAGCGGGCGGCTCGGCGGCGCGCACCACCATACTGGCCACCCTCGGCGCGTATCCCGTGACCGCCGGGGAAACCCACACGGGACGCGCACGTCCGCGGCACGGCGAAGCGGTACGTCACTTGCGAAGTCGGACGCGGTCGCCGTCCGGTTGCCGTACCGGCGCGAGGGTGGCGCAGATCACAGCAACGGCGATCCCGCCGAGCAGAAAGAGGTAGGAGCCGATACCGGCGGCGAAGAGGAAGTCGCCCTCCGGACGGCTGGTGGTGAGCAGTACCGCGGCGAGCGCCCAGCCGAGGGCGGGCGCGACGGCCCCTCCCCGGCGCCCCACGGCGCGGCCCGCGCCGAGGCACAGTCCCGCCTCGGCGGCCAGGGCGAGCAGCAGCCCGCCCGGGAACCAGGCCGGCTGGAGCAGCGCGCCCGCCACCCCGAGGACGGCACCGAGCACGAAGAGGCCCACGTAGAGGAGGGCCCGGCCCACCGAGGGCGGGCGCAGCGGCTGGGCGAGTGCGGAGCTCGCGGGTTCGTTGCGGCCGCTCACGAGGCGACCCCGCTCTCGGGAACGGCGACCCCCGCGAACAGGTCGCTCTCGCGCCCGCCGTCGCCCTCTCCGTCGCCGCGCTCACCGCGTACCAGTTCGTAGTACTCGGTGGTGAGGAGGGGCTGGGCCAGGTCGTTGGAGAGGACGAAGTACGGTTCGGCGACCGTGATCTGGGTGGCGTGCGCGCGCATCGCGGCGGCCTTGGCGGTGGCGTGCGCAGTGCCCTCGCCGTGGATCGCCGTGGTGATCCGCTCGTCGTCGACGACGCCCGGTACGTCCTCGGCCTCGGCCGCCTTCTCGAACGGTGATCCGGGCAGCTCGTCCCGGAGCCGGGCGAAGGCGTGCTCGACGTGGGAGCGCGGCACGCGGTTCCAGTAGACCTTGGCGACGGGGCACCCGGCCTCGGCCGCCAGCTCCACCGCCCGCATGGCGATGCGGTGGGCCTGGATGTGGTCGGGGTGGCCGTAGCCGCCGTTCGGGTCGTAGGTGACGAGCACCTGGGGGCGCACCTCGCGGATCACGTCGACGAGCAGGGCCGCGGCCGCGTCGACGTCGGCCTGCCACAGGCAGCCGGGGTCGTCGTTGTCGGACAGCCCCATCATCCCGGAGTCGGTGAACCGCCCCGGCCCGCCGAGCAGCCGGAAGTCGTCGACGCCGAGCGCGTGCATCGCGTCCGCCAGCTCGCCCCTGCGGTGCGCGCCCAGGGCGGCCCCGGACAGGTGGGCGAGCTCGGGCGGAATGACCTCGCCCCGCTCGCCGAGGGTGCAGGTCACCAGCGTCACGTGCGCGCCCTCGGCCGCGTAGCGGGCCATGGTGACGCCGTTGTTGATCGACTCGTCGTCCGGGTGCGCGTGCACCAGCAGCAGACGCCGGCCGGGGAGATCCGTCATGGGGTCCACCCTATGAGGCGCGGGGACGGTACGGACCGCCTCCCCTCCGCTCGCACCGGCCCGAATCTCCAGCGGCTTCAACCCCGCCGAGCTAGGTCTCTTTCGGATAATCCGCCTCGGATCGAGCTGTTCTACGCTGACGGACATGACCGCCATGACGCCCGCACGCACCGAACCGGACCTGTCGTTCCTCCTCGACCACACCAGTCACGTCCTGCGGAGCAAGATGTCCGCCGCTCTCGCCGAGATCGGACTGACCGCCCGGATGCACTGCGTGCTCGTGCACGCCCTGGAGGAGGAGCGCACCCAGATCCAGCTCGCCGAGATCGGCGACATGGACAAGACCACGATGGTGGTGACGGTGGACGCCCTGGAGAAGGCGGGCCTGGCCGAGCGCCGCCCCTCCAGTACGGACCGGCGGGCCCGGGTCGTCGCCGTCACCGACGAGGGCGCCCGCGTCGCCGGGCGGAGCCAGAAGATCGTCGACCGCGTGCATCGCGAGGCCCTGGCCGCACTTCCGGAGACGGACAGGAAGGCGCTCCTGCGCACACTCAACCACCTGGTCGGCGACAGCCTGGCGACCCCGGTGGAGGCTCCGCGCTCCGCCCGCCGGGCGCGTCAGCCCAAGTAGCCGGGGGGCACGGCCGCAGCAGGACAGGCCACAGGAAGCAGGAAGCAGGAAGCAGGAAGCAGGGAGCAGGAAGCAGGGGCAGGTCACGAAAAGCAGGACCGAAAGAAATAGTCTGCAACGAAACCATCTGTTACGGTCTCTCCTGTCGTCCCAACCGACAGGAGAGACCGCATGCTTGCCGCATCCGACTCCGAGCCGCCGCCCACTTCTCCCACCACTCGGCGCTCACGCCGGCTCGCTCTCGGAGTCATCGCCACCGGGACGCTGATGATCGTCCTCGACGGCTCCATCGTGACCGTGGCGATGCCGGCCATCCAGGACGACCTGGGCTTCACCCCCGCCGGCCTCAGCTGGGTCGTCAACGCCTACCTCGTCGCGTTCGGCAGCCTGCTCCTGCTGGCCGGCCGGCTCGGCGACCTGCTCGGCCGCAGGCGCATGTTCCTGGCCGGCACCGCCGTCTTCACCGCCGCCTCGCTGCTGGCCGGCGCGGCCACCTCGCCCGCCCTGCTGATCGCCGCCCGCTTCCTCCAGGGCATCGGCAGCGCGATGGCCTCCGCCGTCGGCCTGGGCATCCTCGTGACGCTGTTCACCGCACCCCGGGAGCGCGCCAAGGCCATCGCCGTCTTCAGCTTCACCGGCGCGGCGGGTGCGTCGATCGGCCAGGTCCTCGGCGGCGTACTCACCGACGCGCTCAACTGGCACTGGATCTTCTTCATCAACCTGCCGATCGGCGTCGCCGCCCTCGCGGTCGCCGTACGCGTCCTGCCCGGTGACCGCGGACTCGGCGTCGGGGCGGGAGCGGACGTCCTGGGCGCGGTGCTGGTCACCTCCGGTCTGATGCTCGGCATCTACACCGTCGTCAAGGTCGAGGAGTCCGGTTGGACTTCGGTGCGCACCCGTGGCTTCGGCGCTCTCGCCGCCGTACTGCTCGCCGCGTTCCTCGTCCGTCAGGCCACCGCGAAGAACCCGCTGATGCCGCTGAGGATCTTCCGCTCGCGCAGCGTCTCCGGCGCCAACCTGGTCCAGATCCTGATGGTCGCCGCGCTCTTCTCCTTCCAGGTGCTCGTCGCCCTCTACCTCCAGAAGGTGCTCGGGTACGGTGCCGCCGAGACCGGCCTCGCGATGCTCCCGGCAGCCGCCGTCATCGGTGCGGCCTCGCTGGGAGTCTCGGCCCGCCTCAACGCCCGCTTCGGTGAGCGCAACGTCCTGCTGGCGGGCATCGTGCTCCTCGTCGGCGTCCTCGCCCTCCTCGCTCGCGTGCCCGTCCGGGCCGGTTACGCCGCCGACCTGCTGCCGGTCATGCTGCTCGCCGCGGGCTTCGGCCTCGCGCTGCCCGCGCTGACCACGCTCGGCATGTCCGGCGCGAGCGAGGAGGACGCCGGACTCGTGTCCGGCCTGTTCAACACCACCCAGCAGATCGGCATGGCCCTGGGCGTCGCCGTCCTGTCCACCCTGGCCGCCTCCCGCACCGAGAGTCTCGCGGCGGACGGCCGGACGGCGGCCGAGGCGCTGACCGGCGGCTACCGGCTCGCCTTCGCGACGGGCGCGGGGCTTCTGGTCACCGCCTTCGTCGTCGCCTTGACGATGCTGCGCCGCCCCGAGCGGCGGGCCGCCCAGGAGCCGGCTGACGGCACGCCGGTTCCCGCCCGGACCACGGCCGTCTGACCCGTCTCCCGCCCCGCTCGGCCCCGACGCGACGCGACGCGTCCGGCGCCTCCCAGCCCGACCCGCCCCGCAACCCGACCAGACCAGACCAGACCAGACCAGACCACCGAAAGGCTGACCCATGAGCGAGAAGACCGTCACCGAGACGCCCGCCGGCACCACCGAGAACGACGGCCCGGCCCCCCGGGCGCTCACCGACCAGGAGCTCTCCCAGCTGTTGGGCCGCCAGCAGTTCGGCGTACTCGCGAGCGTCAGGAGCACCGGTCACCCTCACCTGTCGACCGTCGTCTACGACTGGAACGCCGAGGAACGCGTCCTGCGCGTCTCCTCCACCGCCGACCGCCTCAAGGTCCGCCAACTGCGCCGCGACCCGCACGCCTCACTGCACGTCAGCGGCCCGGACGTCTGGTCGTTCGCCGTGGCGGAGGGCGAGGCGGAAATAGTGGACCCGGCCGACGGGGCGGCCCCCGGCGAGCAGTCGCCGCCGGACCGGCGTGTGGTGATCCTGATCCGGGTCTCCCGGCTGTACGGGACCGCCCTGGACTTCCCGGCCCAGGACTGAACGAGAGCCGGGCGGCCAGGTCCGGCCGAACCCAGGCCCCGGCCTCCACCGGGCGGCCCGCCCTTCTCAGCCCGCTCACAGGCAGCACCGAGCCGGGTCATGAACTCCGGTGCCAGGCTGACCCTCGGGTCGGCAGCGGCGCCCCGCTCCCGGGCTCGATGCGGACCTCGCGGACCTGACACCCTCAGACGGAAGGCGCTCGATGCGCGAGCCGAAAGCCCACCAGACTCCCGACGGCCCCGCCTACCAAGGGCGGCTGCTCCCCCATCCCGCGGAAGAGGTCGTCGACCAGGGACTGAAGTTCGACCTCGGCACGCTCGTCTCCCGCCGCCGGGCCCTGTCCTTCCTCGGCGGGATCGGCGGCATGGCGGCGCTCACCGCGTGCGGCTCGGGCTCCACCGCCGGCACCTCGGACAAGGGCACAGCCTCCGCGTCGTCGTCCGGGCTGACCGAGATCCCCGACGAGACCAACGGCCCCTACCCCGCCGACGGCACCAACGGGGTCCAGGTCCTGGATCAGGACGGCATCGTTCGCCAGGACATCCGTTCGAGCTTCGGCGACTCGACTACAACCGCCCCTGGCATCCCCCTGACCTTCGAGTTCACCCTGCTGGACATCGCCGACGACGGCCGTCCGCTCGCCGGTGCGGCCGTCTACACGTGGCACTGCGACCGGGGCGGCAACTACTCCCTGTACTCCAGCGGCATCGAGGACGAGAACTACCTGCGCGGCGTGCAGGTCGCCGACGACGACGGCCGCGTCACGTTCGTCAGCATCTTCCCCGCGTGCTACTCGGGCCGCTGGCCCCACATCCACTTCGAGGTCTACCCCGGCCTCGATTCCCTCACCGACTACGACAAGCGCCTCTCCACGTCGCAGCTGGCGTTCCCGAAGGACGTCTGCGACACGGTCTTCGCCACCGACGGCTACGAGTCCTCCGTCAAGAACCTCTCCCAGCTGACCCTCAAGACCGACAACGTCTTCGGCGACGACGGCGGCGTCCACCAGCTCGCGACCATGAGCGGATCGGTGAAGGACGGCTACACGGCCAAGTTGACCGTCCCCATCGACACCGGCACCGAGCCCACCGGGGGCAACGCGCCCGGCGGCGGCGGTGGCGGCGGTCCCGAGGGCGGTCAACCGCCCAGCGGCGCCCCGACCGGTCCGCCGCCCAGCGGGGCGCCCTCGGGAGCGCCGGGCAACCCTCAGCCGTCACCCTGACAGCGCGGCAGGCCGGTCGTGGAGATGGCCCACTCCCCGACGGTGACGACGTGGTCCGGTTCAAGGGAAGCTACAGCAGCGGCAGCGAGGGCGACTCCTGTGTCGAGGTCGCCACCGACCCCGCCCCCGTACGCGGTCGAGGGCTGATCCAGCGGCCCGTCAGCCCGTCACGGCGATCAGCGCGCCGACGCTGAGGAAGGCCAGGGCCCCGGCCAGCACGAAGTACACCGGTCCCGTCATGTGGCGCCGCATGAGCACACGTGCCGTCTGCGGATCGTCGGGCAGATAGACCACGGTGACCTCGCGGCCGGTCGCGAGCCCCATTCCGGATCCGCGCATGCTCGGCGTGAACTCCACGCGGTATCCGTGGTGGTCGACGAAGGCGATGACCGGCGCCCACGAGGGGCCGTTGTTGCTGTCGACCCGGACGTTGTCGACCACCGTTCCGGTGGTGCGAACCCCGTGCTGACGCAGTCTGCGCACCCGTGCGGCATCGTGCAGACCGACCCACAGGAGCAGCAGCCCGACCAGACCGCACAGCAGGATTCCCACCACGGTTTTCGCCATGCCGTACCGCCTCCGGCTCCGTCTCCCCGGTGTTCTCCGCACTCCGGAGAGAGGACGCCGCCGACGTGCGGGCCGGTTGCGGGGGCGGAATCAGAAGTTGATGTCTCCGATCATCCCCGCGATGTTGTTCGTCAGCTCGCTGATCGTGGGGGCGATCGTCGACGAGGCCAGGTAGAAGCCGAGGAGCATGCAGACCACCGCATGCCCCGCCTTCAGGCCTGACTTCTTGACCAGCAGGAAGACGATGATCGCCAGCAGCACAACCGCCGAAATCGAGAGTGCCACGGCGGCTCACCTCCAATGGGCCCAGGGACATGGGGGGTCGGTCGCAGTCGGAGCTCGGGGCAGATAAATCCACGCAACGGGTACCTGGTTGATACCCACTGTGCGCTAGTGATCATAACTATCCGTGCGCGCGCATCTCTCGGCGCACGGCCGCACAAGGGGGCGCATGGCCAATATGGTCGAGGCATGACGACCGAGTCCGACTCCTTCCCCAAACGGCACGCCCGCACCCAGCGGTTCACGCTCGGCGCGCCGCGTTCGTTCACCGTGGCACCCGATGGTTCACGGGTCGCCTTCCTGCGCTCCGGCACCGGTACGGACCGGGCCAACTCGCTGTGGATCCTCGACGTCGAGAAGGGCGGGGAGCGCGTGGCCGCCGACCCCCGCGCCCTCCTGGGCGGGGCCGGGGAGCGCCTGTCGCCCGAGGAACGGGCCCGGCGCGAGCGCAGCCGCGAAGGGGGCGCCGGGATCGTCGGCTACGCCACCGACGCGGCGGTCGAGTTGGCCTCCTTCGCCTTGTCCGGACGGCTTTTCGCGGCCGAGCTGCGGGTCGGCACCGCGCGTGAACTGCCCGCCCCCGGCCCGGTGATCGACCCGCGCCCCTCTCCCGACGGCCGGCACATCGCCTACGTCGCCCGGGGCGCCCTGCGCGTCGTGGGCGCCGAGGGGGACGGGGACAGGGCGCTGGCCGAGCCGGACGGCGAGGGCGTCACGTACGGGCTCGCCGAGTTCGTCGCGGCCGAGGAGATGTCGCGCGACCGGGGCTTCTGGTGGAGCCCGGAGTCGGACCGGCTGCTGGTGGCACGCGTGGACGACACGCCGGTCCAGCGCTGGTGGATCTCCGACCCGGCGCACCCCGAACGTGATCCACGACACGTGCCGTATCCGGCGGCGGGCACCCCCAACGCGGACGTACGGCTGTTCGCCGTCGGCCTCGACGGGGGGCGCACGGAGGTTCTGTGGGACCGGGCGCGGTACCCGTATCTGGCGCGAGTGCACTGGTCAGCGGCGGGCGCACCGCTGCTTCTCGTACAGGCGCGCGACCAGCGCAGTCAGCTCTACCTGGCGGTGGACACGGAGTCCGGGACGACCCGGATGGTACACGCGGACGAAGATCCAACTTGGCTGGAACTGTTCCCCGGCGTGCCCTGCTGGAGCCCCTCGGGACAGCTCGTGCGGATCGCCGACGAGGGTGGGGCGCGGGTCCTGGCGGTCGGTGAACGGCCGCTCACCGGGGCTCAGTTGCACCTGCGGGCGGTGCTGGACGTCGGCGCCGACGACGTGCTGGTCTCCGCCTCGGCGGGCGAGGAGGCGGCCGACACGGAGATCGGCGAGGTGCACGTGTACCGGGTGAACGAACTCGGTGTGGAGCGCCTGTCGCAGGAGCCCGGCGTGCACTCGGCGGTTCGCGCGGGGGGTGTGATCGTACTCGTCTCCGCCGGCCTCGACCGGCCGGGCGCCCGCGTCCAGGTGCTGCGGGACGGGAAGCACGCGGCGACCGTCGCCTCGTATGCGGAAGACCCCGGTTTGTCCCCGCGCGTGACGCTCACCCAGGGGGGCGCACGGCGTGTCCCGTGCGCCGTGCTTATGCCAACGGACTACCACGGTGACACCCCCCTCCCCGTCCTCCTCGACCCCTACGGTGGTCCGCACGGCCAGCGCGTCGTGGCCGCGCACAACGCCCACCTCACCTCGCAGTGGTTCGCGGACCAGGGGTTCGCGGTGGTCGTCGCCGACGGGCGCGGCACTCCGGGACGCTCCCCCGCCTGGGAGAAGGCCGTCAAGGACGACGTGGCCGCCGTCGTGCTCCAGGACCAGGTGGACGCCCTCCAGGCCCTCGCCGCCGACTTCCCGCTGGACCTGAACCGGGTCGCCATCCGGGGCTGGTCCTTCGGCGGCTATCTCGCCGCCCTCGCGGCGCTGCGCCGGCCGGACGTCTTCCACGCCGCCGTGGTCGGCGCCCCGGTCACCGACCTGCGGCTCTACGACACCCACTACGAGGAGCGGTACGTCGGCGACCCCCGCGAGCAGCCGGAGGTCTACCGCCGCAACTCGGTGATCGACGACGAGGGGCTGGTCGACGCCGCCGAGCCGCACCGGCCCATGATGGTCATTCACGGCCTCGCGGACGACAACGTGGCGGTCGCCCACTCGCTGCGCCTGTCCTCGGCCCTGCTGGCGGCCGGCCGGCCGCACGAGGTGCTGCCACTGTCCGGCGTCACCCACATGACCCCGCAGGAGTCGGTCGCCGAGAACCTGCTGCTCCTCCAGGTGGACTTCCTCAAGCGGTCGTTGCCCGCACCGGAGTAGGTCACGCGCCCTCGGCGTCCTCCCGGTGCGAACCGCCCGGGCCGCGGTCTCCGGACGGCCCGGGCGGCGCGGGCGGCGCGGGCGGTCGGGTCTCCTCCGGCGGTACCACCTGCTTCTCCTCCGCGAAGTGGCACGCCGAGTCGTGGGCCGCGGGGCCGGAGACGTCCCGGAACTCGGCGGGGACCGCCAGGAGCGGTACCTCGAGGGCGCAGCGCTCCCGTGCCTTCCAGCAGCGGGTGCGGAAGCGGCAGCCGGAGGGGATGTTGGTCGGGGACGGGACGTCGCCGGCCAGGATGATGCGCTCCCGGTGCTCCCGGGCCTCCGGGTCGGGCACCGGGACGGCGGACAGCAGGGCCTGGGTGTAGGGGTGCGTCGGGTGGTCGTAGATCTCCGCGTCGCGGCCCGTCTCCACGATGCGGCCCAGGTACATCACGCCGACCCGGTCCGAGATGTGCCGGACGATCGACAGGTCGTGGGCGATGAAGATGTAGGAGAGGTCGAACTCGTCCTGGAGACGGCCCATCAGGTTGATCACCTGGGCCTGGACGGAGACGTCGAGGGCGGAGACCGGCTCGTCGGCGACGATGATCTCCGGGCGCAGCGCCAGGCCCCGTGCGATGCCGATGCGCTGGCGCTGGCCGCCGGAGAACTGGTGGGGGTAGCGGTTGATGTACTCCGGGTTCAGGCCGACCACGTCCAGCAGGTCCTGGACCCGCTTCCGGCGGTCGCCCTTGGGGGCCACCTCGGGATGGATGTCGTACGCCTCGCCGATGATGTCGCCGACGGTCATGCGGGGGTTGAGGGACGTGTAGGGGTCCTGGAAGACCATCTGGATGTTGCGGCGTACGGACTTCAGGGCCCTGCCCGACAGGCGGGTGATGTCCTCGCCCTTGTAGCGGATCTCGCCGGCCGTCGGCCGTTCCAGGTTGACCAGCATCTTGGCGACCGTGGACTTGCCGCAGCCGGACTCGCCGACGATGCCGAGGGTCTCGCCGCGGGCCAGCTCGAAGTCCACGCCGTCGACGGCCTTGACCGCGCCGACCTGCTTCTTGAAGAGGATGCCGGAGGTCAGCGGGTAGTGCTTGACCAGGCCGCGGACTTCGAGGATCGGCTCGGTGGTCTCAGCCATGCAGGCACTCCCTCCAGAAGTGGCAGGCGCTGCCCCGCTCGGCGTCGGACTCGGTCACGTCGTACAGGGGCGGTACGTCGGTGCGGCAGACGTCCTGGGCCATCGGGCAGCGGGGGTGGAAGGCGCAGCCGGGCGGGATGCGGGTGAGGTTGGGCGGCAGGCCCTTGATGGCGTAGAGCTCCTGGCCCTTCTGGTCGAGGCGCGGGATGGATTCCAGGAGGCCGCGGGTGTACGGGTGGGCGGGCGCCTTGTAGATGTCGTGGACCGGGGCCGTCTCCACGATCCGGCCCGCGTACATGACCGCGATCTTGTCGGCGACGTCGGCGACCACGCCGAGGTCGTGGGTGATGAGGATGAGCCCCATGTGCAGCTCGCGCTGGAGCTCCGCGAGCAGGTCCATGACCTGGGCCTGGACGGTGACGTCGAGGGCGGTGGTCGGCTCGTCGGCGATGATCAGCTTGGGTTCCAGGGCCATCGCCATGGCGATCATGATGCGCTGGCGCATGCCGCCGGAGAACTGGTGCGGGTACTGCCGCACCCGCTCCCTGGCGGCCGGGATGCGCACCCGGTCCATCAGCTCGACGGCTTTGGCGTGGGCGTCCTTGCGGGACATGCCGCGGTGCACGGTGAACATCTCGGCGAGCTGGGCACCGACGGTCAGAACGGGGTTCAGCGAGGACAGCGCGTCCTGGAAGATCATCGCCATCTCGGCGCCGCGGACCTTCCGGCGTTCCTCCTCCTTCAGCTTCAGCAGGTCCCGGCCCTCGAAGAGGATCTCCCCCGCGGTGACCCTGCCCGGCGGGATGTCGAGGATGCCCATGATCGTCTGGGCGGTGACGGACTTGCCGGAGCCGGACTCGCCGAGCACCGCGAGGGTCTCGCCCGCGTCCACGCCGTAGCTGACGCCGTTGACGGCCTTGGCGACGCCGTCCCGGGTGCGGAACTCCACGTGCAGGTCGCGTACTTCGAGCAGCATGCGGTCGCTCACCTCAGCTTCGGGTCGAGGGCGTCGCGCACCGCGTCGCCGAGCATGATGAACGCGAGGACGGTGATGGCGAGGGCTCCGGAGGGCCAGAGCAGCGCGTGCGGGGCGTTGCGCACGTAGGGGGCGGCGGAGGAGATGTCGATGCCCCAGGAGACGCTGGGCGGCTTGAGACCGACGCCGAGGAAGGACAGGGTCGCCTCCAGGGAGATGTAGGTGCCGAGCGCGATGGTCGCCACGACGATGACGGGCGCGATCGCGTTGGGCGCGATGTGGCGCAGCAGGAGGCGGGAGTTGGAGGCGCCCAGGGCACGGGCCGCCTGGACGTAGTCGTTCTGCTTGGCGGTGATGACGGAGCCGCGGGCGATGCGGGAGATCTGCGGCCAGCCGAGCAGCACGATGAAGCCGATGACCGGCCAGATGGTGTTGCTGGTGATGACGGAGAGCAGGACGAGGCCGCCCAGGACGACCGGGATCGCGAAGAAGATGTCGGTGATCCGGGACAGGACCGCGTCCCCGGCGCCCCCGAAGAACCCGGCGAGGCCGCCGAGAACGCTGCCGAGGATCGCGACGCCGAGCGTGGCGAGGATGCCGACCGCCACCGAGGTGCGGGCGCCGTAGACGGTGCGGGTGTAGACGTCGCAGCCCTGGCCGTTGAAGCCGAAGGGGTGGCCGGGCTGGGAGCCCTCCTGGGCCTTGGCCAGGTCGCACTTGAGGGGGCTGCCGGAGGCGATCAGGGACGGCCAGATGGAGATGACGACCAGGAAGAGGATCACCAGGGCCGAGATGATGAAGACGGGGTTGCGGCGCAGGTCGTGCCAGGCGTCGGACCAGAGGCTGCGCGGCTTCTCGCGGGGGTCGGCGCCGTCCGGTCCGGGCGGCTGCTCCAGCGTGACCGCCTCGCTGGTGCCGAGGTCCATCGTGCCGCCCATGCCGGTGCCGGCGATGGCGCGCTCGGGCTCGTAGGGCTCCTGGTCAGGCATAGCGGATCCTCGGGTCGAGTACGGCGTACAGGAGGTCGACGACGAGGTTGGCGACGAGGAAGACGAGGACCAGGACGGTGACGAAGCCGACCACGGTCTGGGTGTTCTGGCGCAGGATGCCCTGGTAGAGCTGGTAGCCGACGCCGTGGATGTTGAAGATCCGCTCGGTGACGATGGCGCCGCCCATCAGGGCGCCGATGTCGGTGCCGATGAAGGTGACGACGGGGATGAGGGAGTTGCGCAGCAGGTGCCGGGTGATGACCCGGTGCCGGGGCAGGCCCTTGGCGATGGCGGTGCGGACGTAGTCGGAGCGCCGGTTCTCCGCGATGGAGGTGCGGGTCAGCCGGGTGACGTAGGCCAGCGAGACCGAGGCGAGCACCAGGCCGGGGACGATCAGCTCGCCGAAGAGCGCTTCTGAGGAGACCGCCGGGTCGATCCATCCCCACTTGACGCCGAGCAGCAGCTGGAGCAGCAGGCCGGTGACGAAGGTGGGGACGGAGATGACGACGAGGGTGAGGAGCAGCACCCCGGTGTCGACGGGGCGGCCGCGGCGCAGGCCGGTGACGACGCCGAGGATGATCCCCACGATGATCTCGAAGAGGATCGCGACGATGGTCAGCCGGATGGTGACCGGGAACGCCGTGCCCATCAGCTCGGTGACCGGCTGGCCGTTGAAGGCGGTGCCGAAGTCGCCGGTGAAGACGTTGCCCATGTAGGTGGCGTACTGCCGCCACACGGGCTGGTCGAGGCCGAACTCGTGCCGCAGCTGCGCGGCCGTCGCCGGATCGCACTCCCGGTCGCCGCACAGGCCCGCGATGGGGTCGCCCATCACGTTGACCATCAGGAAGATCAGCAGCGTGGCCCCGATGAAGACCGGGATCATCTGGAGCAGCCGCCGGACGACGTAGCGTCCCATGGCGCCCCCTCAGCCGACCTTGATCTCGTTGTAGACCGGGACGCTGAAGGGGTTGAGCTTGACGTCGGAGAGCCGGTCCGAGTAGCCGGCGCTGCCGTTCTGGTACCAGAGCGGGATGGCGCCCATGTCGTCCCTGAGGACTTCCTCGGCCTGCTGGAAGAGGCCGACGGCCTTGGCGGTGTCGGTCTCGGCGTTGGCCTTGTCGACGAGGTCGTCGAACTTCTGGCTGGACCACTTGCCGTCGTTGGAGGAGGCGTTGGTGTAGTAGAGCGGCTGGAGGAAGTTCTGGATGAGCGGGTAGTCCATCTGCCAGCCGGCGCGGAAGGGGCCGCTCATCTTCTGGTCGGTGATCTGGTTGCGGAAGTCGGCGAAGGTGCCGACCGGGTTGCCGGCGCAGGCGCGGTCGTTGTCCAGGGCGTTGTTGATGGAGTTGCAGACCGCGTCGACCCACTGCTTGTGGGAGCCGGTGTCGGCGTTGTACGTGATCTTGACCTGGCCGCCGGGCAGCCCGCCGCCCTCCTTGACCAGCTTCCTGGCTTCCTCGGGGTTGTACTCGCAGGCGTCGCCGCACAGGCCCGGCTTGTAGCCGCCGTCCTTGCCGAGGACCGGTGAGGTCCAGTCGGTGGCCGGGGTGCGGGTCTGCTGGAAGATCGTGTCGGTGATCTGCTTGCGGTTGATCGCCATGGACAGGCCCTTGCGGACCTTCTCGGAGCCGGACTTGCTCCAGTCGTTGTCGTAGAACGGGAAGGCGAGCGTCTGGATGATGCCGGCGGGGGTGTTGATGTACCGGTCGCCGAGGTCGTTCTTGACGTTCTTGAGCTGGGACGCCGGGACGTCGTCGACCAGGTCGAGGTTGCCGGCGATCAGGTCCGTGTAGGCGGTGTTGTTGTCGGTGTAGACCTTGAGGTCCACGCCGCCGTTCTGCGCCTTGTCCGGGCCGGGGTAGTCGTCCCACTTGCGCAGGGACATCTGCGAGCCGCGCGTGTAGTTGTCGACCTGGTACGGGCCGTTGCCGACCGGCTTCTTCAGCCAGGCGTCGTGGTCGTCGAAGAACGCCTTGGGCAGCGGCGCGAAGGCGGCGTAGCCGAGGGTGTCGGGGAAGCTGGAGAACTTCTGGTTGAGCTTGATGGTGAAGGTGCGCGGGCCGGTCACCTTCAGCCCGGAGAGCGTGTCGGCGCTCTGCGATCCGCTCTCGGGGTGCACCTTGTCGTAGCCGTCGATGTACGCGAAGAAGTAGGCGTTGCGCTGGTTGTTCTTCAGGCTCGCGCCGTAGTTCCAGGCGTCCACGAAGGACTGGGCGGTGACCTTCTCGCCGTTGCTGAAGGTCCAGCCGTCCTTGACGGTGACGGTGAAGTTCTGCGAGTCGGAGGTCTCGATCTTCTCGGCGAGCATGTTCTTGGCCTCGCCGGTGTCGGGGTCGTACTTCTTCAGCCCCCGGAAGATCATGTCGAGGACCTTGCCGCCCTGCACCTCGTTGGTGTTGGCGGGCTCCAGCGGGTTCTGCGGGTCGCCCCAGGAGGAGCTGAGCACTCCGCCGCCGTCCCCGCCACTGCCGCCGTCCCCGCCCCCGCCGCCGCAGGCCGTCGCCGCGAGGACTACCGCCGCCGCGCAAGCGGCCCATTTGGCGTGCGTGGCTCCGCGCATGGAGTGCCTCCTCGTGCCCTGACTCGTCCTTTGCCCCATTTCAGTCAATATCCGTGGATCACCGACACTCCGCACCTTCAGTCCCACCATCCGGGGTCCCCCGCGGCCGGAGGGCAGCCGTCCACCGGCTCCGCCGCCCGCTCACCGCGCCGGAAAGGCCACTGAAAGACGACGGAAAGTCCGGCGGTGGAGCCTGGGGACCGAGGCCGGGCGCCCGCCTGACGCCCCGACGGAGAACACGACGAGGAGAACTCCATGTCCAAGATGCTGAGCCGTATCGCCGACAAGCTGCTGCCCCAGACGTCCGCCGCCGCCGGCTGCGCACCGGGCTGCTGGATGGAGCGCAGCAGCACGGGTGGCCAGTTCTACGAGTACAAGTGCTGCTACAACCCGAACTGCTCGGTGCGCTGCTTCGTCTGAGACCCGTGGCCGCCGTGCCCGAACAGGTGCACGGCGGCCATCGGCCACCGATCCACCTCTAGCGGGAATGGACAGACATGGCAGTAGCATTCGGCCAGTTGTGTCTGGCCACCGTGCTCTTCTGGTCGGGCCTGCTCAAGCTCCGGGACGTCTCCGCCTTTCGCCGGCACGTCGCCACCACCCTGCCGCGGTTGGGGGGCGGCCTTTCGGCAGCCCTGGCCCTCGCGGTTCCCGCCGTCGAGGTGGCCGCCGCGGGACTTCTGCTGATCCGGCCGTGGGCCTGGCTCGGGTGTGCCGCGGCCACGTTGCTGCTGCTGGCCTTCACCGGATATCTGATCGGCCTGATGCGGTCGCGCCCGGACGCGTCCTGCGGCTGCGCCGGAGCGGACGACACGCCGGTCTCCGAAGTGCACGTCCTGCGCAACGTCCTGCTCCTGACCGTCTGCGTCCTCACCTGGTGGGCGACCGTGCGCACCGGCGGTCCCGGCCCGGTCGCCTACGCCGTCGTCGTGGCACCCGCCGCGGTCTTCGGCGTCGCCCTGCTCCACCTCGGGGAACTGGTCTCCTTCTTCCGCCCCCCGCGCACGACCTGAGAACTGGAGTCCCTATGAGCATCGCGCTCGCCGTCCTCGCCCTGCTGGTCGCTTCCGCCGCGTGCGGTCTCTCCGTGGCCGTCGCGCTGCGCGTCAAGAAGCTCCTCGATCCGCTGACCCAGGAGGGAGCGCTGAGTCGCCGTCCGGACGAGCTCCCCGCCGTGGGCACCGTCGTCCCGCCGGTGCCCGGACTCCTCGACATGGACGGGAACGAGGTACGACTGCCCGTTCCCGGCTCGCGGCCGTGGATCCTCTCCTTCCAGTCGGTCGGATGCAGCGGCTGTGAGCAGCAGCTGCCGGGATACGCGAAGTTCCTGCGCGACGCGGGTGTCGACCGGGACCGCGTCGTCTCGTTCGTCGTCGGGGACCCGGACGGAGCGGCCCTCTACCGGGACCAGCTCGGCGAACTGGCCCACGTCGTCGCCGGGGAGAAGCAGGCACCCACGCTGATCGGCGAGTTGGGGGTGTCGATGTTCCCCACGTACCTCGTGGTGGACGGAGAGGGCAGGGTGACGGTGTCGTCCGGCAGTTCGGCCCGGCTCGCCGGCAGCGTCCCCGAGCTGTCCTCGTCGGCCCTCGCCAGGAGTTAGTGCTCATGATCAGACAAGGGCTCGCCCCGGTCCTGGGCGTTCTCTCCCTCGCACGCGAGGCCGCCGCGCTCAAGCTGGCCGCCTATGCCGCGCTCGACCTGCTCAGCGGGGCCTTCCCGGTCGCCGCCGGCTGGCTCACCAAGCTCGCCCTCGACGAGCTGGGCGCCCAGGCACCGGTGAACACCCTGGTGGCGCTGGCCGTCGGGCTGGCCCTCGTCGGCGTCGTCCAGGCCGTGGTCCCGCACGTCTCCGGCTATCTGCAGGCGGAGGTCGAGCGGGCCACCGGAACCCTGGCGCAGGGGCGGCTGTTCACCGCGGTGGGCCGGTTCGTCGGCATCGGGCCCTTCGAGGACCCGAGCTTCCTGGACAAGCTGCGCCTGGCCAAGCAGTCGGGGAAGAGCGCACCCGGCCAGGTGGTGGGAGGCGTACTGGGAACCGTGCGCGCGGGCGTCACCATCGTGGGATTCCTCAGTTCCCTCCTGGTCATCGCCCCGTTGATGGCCCTGTTCGTCCTGGTCTTCGCCGTGCCCGTGCTGGTCGCCGAGATCGTGCTGTCCCGTCGCAGGGCGGACATGATCTGGCGCATCAGCCCGCGGGAGCGCCGCGAATTCTTCTTCGACCAGTTGCTCTCCAATGTCGAGGCCGCCAAGGAAGTGCGGCTGTTCGGCATCGGCGGCTTTCTGCTGGGCCGGATGCAGACGGAGCGGCTCGCCTCGAACGCCGCTCGGCGCGGGGTGGACCGCCGTGAGCTCTCGACCCAGTCCCTGCTGGCGCTGTTCGCCGCGCTGGTGTCCGGGACCGGCCTGGTCTGGGCCATCCACAGTGCGCTGTCCGGTGGGCTCACGCTGGGAGACGTCGCGATCTTCATCGCCGCCGTCGCGGGGGTGCAGAGCTCCGTCGGCCAGCTGTCGGCCGGCGCGGCCCAGGCCCACCAGGCGCTGGTGCTGTTCGGTCACTACCAGGACGTCGTCGCCACCGAACCCGACCTGGCGCGCGCCGCCGATCCGCTGCCCGCCCCCGCCCTGGCACACGGACTCGAACTCCGCGACGTCTGGTTCCGCTACGGTCCGGACCAGCCGTGGGTACTCCGGGGGGTCGACCTCTTCATCCCCCAGGGACGGAGCACGGCCCTCGTCGGCCTCAACGGAGCGGGCAAGTCCACGCTGGTCAAGCTCCTGTGCCGGTTCTACGACCCGACGCGCGGCGCGATCCTCTGGGACGGCGTCGACATCCGCGAGTTCGACCCGGACGACCTGCGCCGGCGGACGAGCGCGGTCTTCCAGGACTTCATGCACTACGACCTCACCGCACGGGAGAACATCGCGCTCGGCGACCTGGACGCGCTGGACTCGTCCTCGCGCGTCGCCGAGGCGGCCCGCAACGCGGGCATCGACCGGACGCTGGAGGGCCTCCCCCGCGGATACGACACCCTGGTCACCCGGACCTTCTTCCCGGGCGAGGAGCAGGACGACACGACCACCGGCGTCCTGCTGTCCGGGGGCCAGATGCAGCGGCTGGCCCTGGCCCGTGCCCTGGTGCGCGAGCAGCGCGACTTCCTGATCCTGGACGAGCCCACGTCCGGCCTCGACGCCGAGGCCGAGCACGAACTGCACACGCGGCTGAGCGAGTTCCACCACGGGCGGACGAGTCTGCTCATCTCCCACCGGCTGGGTTCCGTACGGGAGGCGGACGTCATCGTCGTCCTCTCCGAGGGACGGATCACGGAACGGGGCGACCACGCCGCCCTGATGGCCCTTGACGGCTCGTACGCCCGGCTCTTCGGGCTCCAGGCCGCCGGGTACGCGGGCGGGTCCCCGTCCCTGCCGGAACACGGACCGGCCGCCGTGGAAGGAGCGGTGTCGTGATGTGGGCGGTGGCGGGCGGGTGCGCGGGACTCGTCGTCGCGGGGACGGCGCTGCTGCGCAGGCGCCTCGTCTCGGTCACCGTCACGGGACACAGCATGCTGCCGGCGTACCGGCCCGGTGACCGGGTCCTGGTGCGGCGTGGTGCCGTCCCGCGCCGCGGCCAAGTGGTCGTCGTGGAGCTCCCGGACACGGAGCGCCGCAGCTGGATTTCCGAACCGGCCGGACTGGGCAGTCCCGGAACGCCGGTGACCGAGCGCCAGTGGCTGCTCAAACGGGTCTCCGCCGTGGCCGGCGATCCGTGCGGCAGCCGGGACGAAGCGGCCGGCCTGGTGCCACCGGGCCATCTGCTGCTGCTCGGGGACAACGCGTCCGTCAGTTTCGACTCGCGTCAGATGGGGCCCTTCCCCGTGGAACGGGTTCTCGGCGCGGTGTGGCGGCGGCTGTGACCTCCGGCGCCTGTCCGGAGCTTCTTCGGAGCTTCGTCGGGGGGTCGCGGCGGACCAAGGAAACGCACACCGAGAAGAGAGGAAGACACATGCAGGACAACACGCGCGGCACGCAGGACGACGAGAGGGCGTTCCCCGTGGTGACGGAGCCGGAGGGGCAGACCGAGCTGATCGAGATCCGCATGCTCGACAAGATCGAGACCATCGACAGCAAGGCGGTCGCCCGGTAGTCACCGGGTCGTCGCCGGCCCACGGCGGACCGTTGCGTCGGAGAAGCACTCCGGGAAGGCTGGTTGTGAGACGTCCACGAGTGAAACGGGAACACATCCCGCACCGGTTCGACGACGGAACGGTCCGCCTCGGCGGCGAGGTCTACGGCATCGCGGCGGAGATCACCGACCGCCACGGGTGGGCATGGGACGCCCTGACCCTGATGGACGGGACGGCTCCACGCCAGGACATAGAGACGGCGCTGGCCGAGCGGCACCCCCGCCTCGGTGCCGACGGCGCCCGGCGGCTGGTGCGTGAGCTGATCGGCACCGGCTACGTGGAAGACGCGGCGGCCGGCCGTCCCGACGGGTTCACGGACGGCGAGATCGAGCGCTACAGCCGCAACCACGACTATTTCCGGCGCGTCGATCTGCGTCCGGGGAGCGACCCCTGGGAGGCCCAACGGCGCATCGGACGCGCCCGTGTGACGGTGCTGGGCGTCGGAGGCACGGGCAGCCACGCCGCCTGGGCGCTGACCGCAGTCGGTGTCGGAACCCTTCATCTCGTGGATCCCGACCGGGTCGAGGTGTCCAACCTGACCCGGCAGGCGCTCTACACCGAGGCCGACGTCGGCCGGGCCAAGGCCGAGGTGGCCGCGGAACGGATCGGCGCGGTCAACTCCTCGGGGAGGTTCACCTGTGACGTGCGGCGGGTGGACACCGAGGACGCGCTGCGCGAACTCGTCGCCGGCTGCGACGTCTTCGTGCTGTGCGCCGACGAGCCGCGCAACGACGTCATCAACAAGATGACCAACCGGGTCTGTGCCGGGCTGGGAGTCCCCTGGGTGACCGCCGGCTACAACGGTCCCCTGGTGACGGTCGGTGTCTACGGGCCCGAAGGTCCCTGCTTCGAGTGCGTCGGCGCGGGCGAGGAGGCCAAACTGAAGCCCGGCCGGCACCCGGATCTGGGGGGCACGGGAGCGATGGCGCCGGCCGCCGGGATCTCGGGTCAGCTCATCGCCAACGAGGTCGTCTCGCTGGTCACCGGTACCGCCCGGACGCCTCCCGGCTTCGTGCGCGGCATCAATCTGATCGCCCCGGACCATCTCGTCCACGTGCGGCACCCCGCCCGGCCGGAGTGTCCGTTGTGCAGCCGGTGACCCGTGCGGGAGGCCTCGACGTCTCCTTCCACGAACTGGAGTTCCGCCCGGACCGGGACGAGTGGATCGTCGGACGGCAGGGCACCGACGAGATCGTCGCCCTGCCCGGGATCGGCATGGACGCGATTCGGCTGCTGTCCGCCGGCCGGACGGTGGAGGAGACCAGGAGCAGCCTGCGTGCGAGCACCGGCCGGGACGTCGATGTCCGGGCCTTCGTGGAGCGGCTGGCGTCCGCCGGGCTGGTGGCGTCCATCGGTGAGCGGCGGTTTCCCGTCGCACCGGCCGCGGTCTCGTTTCCCCGGGTGCGGCCGCACCAGGTGCGCCTGCTCCTGAACCCGGTGCTGCACGCCGTCCTGCTCCTGGTCCCGGTCGCGGGTCTCGCGGTCGCGCTGACGCGTCCGGGCACCTTCCCCTCCTGGGACAGCTTCCTCTGGACGGAGTACGGCACCTTCACGGTGCTGGTGCAGTGCGTGATCGGCTGGTGCCTCATCGCCCTGCACGAGGTCGCACACCTGCTGACCGCCCGCGCCACGGGGGTGCGCGGGCGGATCCGGCTCGGTACCCGCCTCCAGTTCCTGGTGGCGCAGACCGAGGTGTCCGGCATCTGGCTCAAGGGCCGGCGGGCGCGGCTCACGGTCTACCTGTCGGGCATCGTCCTCGACTCGGTGATCTGGGGCGGCTGCCTGCTGGCTCGCGCCTGGGGAGCGGACTTCGTCCTGCTTCCCGTCGTCGTGGCGACCCTGTTCCTCGCGCTGGCGAACCAGTGCCTGGTGTTCATGCGCACGGACCTGTATTTCGTCGTCCAGGACCTGACGGGCTGCCGGAACCTGTTCACCGACACGACCCGCTACCTGCGCCACGTGGCCGCCCTGCCCTTCGGGCGCCGGGCCCCGCACCCGCTGCGCTCACTGCCCGCCCGTGAGCAGCGCTTCGTCAAGGGGTACGCCGTCGCCGTGGCCGTGGGCAGCGTGGCCTGCCTTGCCATCGGCTTGCGAGTGCTCACCGAGGTCACCTGGCCGCTGCTGCGCCGGTCCCTCGTACACATGGTGGACGGATCCGACTGGTGGCTGCGGCTCGACGCGCTCGCCACCGTCCTGGTCCTGTGCGGCATGCAGACGCTGTGGGCACGCCTGTGGTGGAAGCGCCATGGTGACCGGGTCGGGCGTGCGAGGCGGGCGGCCCGCAGGTGGCGGCGCGATCGCTGACAGGAGCCCCATAGCCTGGGGGAACGCCGCTGGTCTACCTTTCCTTGATGCACAACCGCTCGCCCCGGTTCCGTCTGCTCGGCCCCCTGGAGATCCGAGTCGACGACACCGCCGTTGTCCTCACCGGCCGCCAACGCGCCCTCTGCGCGGTCCTGCTGCTGCACGCCGACCGCGTCGTCTCCGTGGACCGGCTGGCCCAGGGTCTGTGGGACGAGCGGATGCCCAGCGCGTCGGCCGCACGGATCCGCGCCCTGGTCTCCGAGGTCCGGCACGCCTTCGGTCCGGACGGAGCCGCCCTGCTGGCCACCCGGAAGCCCGGGTACGTCCTGCGCGCCGCTCCCGCGGAGGTCGACGCGTTCCTCTTCGAAGCGCTGATCAGGGACGGGCTGCGGGCGCTGGCGCACAAGGAGTGGGCGGAGGCGTACCGCTACCACGACGACGCCCTCGCGCTGTGGCGCGGCGACCCGCTCCCCGATCTGCCGGCCATGGAGGCGGAACGCCGGCGCCTGACCGAACTGCGCATCGCCGCCGAGGAGGGCAGGGCGGAGGCGGAACTGGAGCTGGGCCGGCCGCGCTCCGCCGTCGCCGACCTGGTCCGGCTCACGTCCGAGCACCCGCTGCGCGAACGCCCGCACGCGCTGCTGATGCGCTCCCTGGCCCGGGACGGGCGGTCCCCGGACGCCCTGGCCGTCTACACCGGGCTGCGCAACCGCATGGTGAGGGAACTCGGCGTCGACCCCTCGGACGAACTCACGGAGCTCCACCGGAGGCTGCTCGTCGGAGACGCCGCCCCCCGCGCGGCCGGGTCCGCTCCCGCCGAGCCCTCCCGGCA
Organism: Streptomyces coelicoflavus; assembly: GCF_045041415.1. Taxonomy (NCBI): domain Bacteria; kingdom Bacillati; phylum Actinomycetota; class Actinomycetes; order Kitasatosporales; family Streptomycetaceae; genus Streptomyces; species Streptomyces coelicoflavus. The sequence continues at coordinate 2,920,107 of NZ_CP108218.1, forward strand.
CCGCTGGGTGCCCCGCCAGCTGCCCCGGGCTCCGCACCGCTTCGTCGGCCGGAACACGGAGCTGCGCCTGCTCGACGCCTGCCGGCGGGAAGACGGCGCTCCGGCCGTGATCGTGGGGCCCGCCGGTGCCGGGAAGACCGCGCTGGCCCTGCACTGGGCCCACCGGATAGCCGACGGCTATCCCGACGGGCAGCTCTTCCTGGACATGCGGGGCTTCGACAACGCCGGTCCCATGTCCCTGGAGGAGGCGCTGCCGCTGCTGCTGCAGGGGCTGGGCTGCGCGCCGCACGACATCCCGCTGGGGCTGGACGCGCAGACCGCCCTCTACCGCACGCTCCTGGCGGGCCGTCGGGTCCTCGTCGTCCTCGACGACGTGGCCGACGCCTCGACCGTACGCCGGCTCCTTCCCTCCACCAGCGGGTCGCTCACCCTGGTGACCAGCCGGCGGAAGCTGAACGGGCTCGTCCTGGACGGGGCCCACCGGGTGACCTGCGACGTGCTGTCCCGGGAAGAGGCGCTGGAGCTGTTCGGCGCCGCGATCGGTGCCGACGCCGTGGCGGCCGACCCCGGGGCCGCGGCCCACCTGGTGGAACTCTGCGACCACCTGCCCCTCGCCCTGTGCGTCGCCGGTTCCTGGATCGGCACCGGGGCCGGGAGCGTCCGGGCCTACGTCACCAGCCTCGCGGAACGCGGCCGTCTTGCCCGGCTGCACGTGGAGGGGGAGGAGAGCGTCGCCGTACGGGCCGCGCTCGACCTGTCCTACGGGACGCTGCCCGACGAGGCGAAGTGGGTCTTCCGCTCCCTGGGGCTGATTCCGGGCACCGGCCGCTCGGTGGCCGCGACCGCGGCGGGCGCGGGACTCGACGAGTCCCACACGGCCGACCTGCTCAGGCTCGCCCAGCGGGTGCACCTGCTGCGCGACACCGAGGACGGCCGTACCGCCTGGCACGACCTCGTGCACGAGTACGCGGTGGAACGCGTGGTCACCGAGGACGCCGAGGCGGAGCGGGCCCGGGCGGTCGACCGCCTCCTCGACCACTACCTGCAGAGTGTCTCCCGCGTCGCCGAGACGTGCCGCCTCTACTGCCCGCAGCCCCGTCCGGAACCCGTCGGCGGCTCCGTCCCCCGGACCTTCCGCACCCCGGAGGAGGCCTTCGCCTGGTTCGACGAGGAGTGGGAGGACATCGCGGCGGCGATCGCGTACGCGGCCGAGCACGGGCCCGCCCGCTTCGCCTGGCAGATCGTCGACGCCTTGCAGGACCTGTTCCACCACCGCCGCCCGCTGTCCGACTGGCTGCGGCTGGCCGCGCTCGCCGGGAAGGCGGCCGAACGCGGCGGCGACCGCAGGGGCCAGGCGGTCGTCCACCTGTCGTCCGGCCACGCCCTGTGGCGGAGCGGCGACTTCAGGGGTGCCCTCGGCGCCTACGAGAGCGCACAGCTCGCGGCCCGCGACGCCGGGTGGCTGTCGGGAGAGGCACGGAGCGCGCAGGGCACGGGGGTGACGCTGAAACTGCTGGGCGAACCGCGCGAGGCACTGCCCTTCTACGACCGCGCCCTCACCCTCTACCGCACCCTCGGCATGACGGAGGCCGAGAAGATCATGCTGACCAACACGGCCTCCCTGCAGCTCGCGCTGGGGCGGCTCGCCGAGGCCGAGGAGGCGGTGACCGCGGCGCTCGCGCTCGACGCCGGCACGCAGGGGCACCTCCACTCGATGACCCTGGTGAACCACGCGCTGGTGCAGCAGAAGCAGGCGAGGTTCCGGGATGCCGCCGCCACTCTGCGGAAGGGCCTGGAGGTCTCCCGGGCCTCCGAATCGCTCTACGCGGAGGCGGTGATGCTGGAGACCCTCGGCCGGGTGCGCGACGACGCGGGCCAGGACGCCCGTGCCCTGCTCGCCTACGAGGACGCGCTCGGGCTGGCCCGGCGCGTCGGCAACCGCAACTGTCAGGTCGACTCCCTGGTGGGTCTGGCCTCCCTCGAGCTGCGCACGGGCCGGACCCGGGAGGCGGCCGCCCACCTGGACGATGCCCGGACCATCGCCGAGGAGACCGGGCACCGGACCGGCCTGATCGAGATCCTGCTGGTGCGCGGGGCCCTGCACTGCGCGGAGGGACGGTACCGGGAAGCGGCGGCGGTTCTGGAGACGGCCGGCGGGCTCGCGGTGAACGGCAGTCCCCTCACGCTGCCCCGCATCCGGATCCTGTCCGCGGTGGCCCTCCGGGAGACCGGTGAGACCACCGCCGCGACAGAGACGGCGCGGGAGGCGGTGGAGCAGGCGCGGCACTCGGGCCAGCGCCTGGTGCTGGCTCGTGCGCTGACCGCCCTCGCCGCCGCCCGCGAGGCCGCCGGTGACCTCCGGTCCCCCGCCGGGTACCGCGACGAGGCGGAGACGTTGTTCGACGCGATCGGCGTCCCGTCCTCCTGCCGGACGGCCACCGGACACCGGACGGCCACCGGACACCGTGGGGCCGCCGCCGCGCCGGACCGGAGCCCGGCGGCACGGATCCCCGCGGCACGGAGCGCGCGGCCTCCCCTGCCGGACGACGCGGCGGAACGTCTCGCGCGCTACCTCGCCGATCACTTCGACGACCTCACGGACGACGGGCCCGGCACGGGTGGGCGGCTATGACGCCATGGCCGCCCACACCGGACGGCCGCCGTGCACGATCTCGTCCCTGCGCAGGATCCGCTCGTGCAGCATGCGCAGCCTGCCCCCGGGCTCGACGCCGAGTTCCGCGACGAACCGTGAGCGGATGGAGCGGAAACAGCGCAGCGCCTCGTCCTGGCGTCCGCTGCGGTACAGCGCCAGCATCAGCAGACTGGCGATCCGTTCGTCCAGGGGATGGGCCTCGGCCAGCTCGTGGAGCAACGGCACGTAGTCGTCGCAGCGCCCGAGGCCGAGCGCGAGTTCCGCGCTGTTAATCCTCGCGGCCCGCAGCTCCTGACCGAACGTCACGCGCGCGGCCTCCGCCCATGCCGTCCGGACATCGGACAGGGGACGGCCGTGGCACAGGGCCAGCGCCCTCTCGTAGCACTCCAGGGCAGCCTCCTCCTCTCCCCGGCACTGTGCGTTCCTGGCCTGCCGGACGAGGGCGCGGAAGCGGAGGACGTCGACCGTCTCCTCGGCCGCGACCAGGGTGTATCCGCCCGGCCGCCGGACCACGTCGCACGCGGTGTCCGGCGCGGCGACCGCGTGCAGCGCCTTGCGCAGCCGGGTCGCCACTGTGTAGAGGGCGTCGCGGGGGTGGGCCGGGACCCTGCTCTCCCAGACCCGGCCGATCGTGTCCTCGTCGGTGATGAAGGAGTTCGCGGACCAGGCCAGCGTGGCCAGAAGGCGGCCGACGGTCGGGCTGACCGGAATGTTTCCACCGTCTGTGGCGCGAAGCTCGATACAACCCAGGATCTGTACGTTCACGCGGTCCCCTGAAGGTCTTCGTCGGTCTGTGTCAGTGGTCTGGTGTCAGCGGCACCTCTCACTGTGCGGACCGGACGTTCGGGTTCTGCATGGATCACGCACGGACGTCGCAGGACAGCGCGGTGATTTGTCCGGTCGGCCACGCAATGGATCACCGGAAAGTGATGCAAACCCGTTACTTTGCGACCCTCAGGTGTACGCATTCCGACGACCCGGCGCCCATATAACGAACACCTTGCCCGATTGGTCCAGTTGGCCCGATGTAAGGCACGGATCGATCACGACGCGCTACACGCGTAACTACGGAATGACCAAGAGGAGGCAAAGAAAGTAAAGACAAGGTCAACTCGAGCCAGATTTTATTGACCTTGAACGAATTGCGTTGAAAAAGTCCGGCGTAGCCCGTAGGGGGACGCCCTGCGGAGTCATCAGACCCTCCCTTGGGCCAGGAGCACCATGACCCCCCCAACTCCATCAGCGGCCGCCCCGCTCGAGGTGACCGACGAAACCGTCGACAAGTCACCCATGCCCGCCACCCCCAAGGGCAGCGACAGCCGTTCACCAGGCCGACTGGCCTGGATCCGCTTCAAGCGGGACAAGACGGGCGTCATATCCGCGTGCATCGTGATCTTCTTCTTCGTGATCGCGCTCGCGGCGCCCCTCATCGCCAAGCTGTACGGCAAGGACCCGTACACCACGTACGCCAGCGCACGACCCGAACTGCTGGACGCCTTCTCGTACCCGGCCGGCCCGAACGGCGGCATGAGTTCGGAGTTCTGGTTCGGCATCGAGCCGCAGCTCGGCCGGGACGTGTTCACCTTCCTGCTGTACGGCATCCGGACCTCGCTGGGCCTCGCGGTGGCCGCCACGATCGTCACGGCCATCCTCGGCGTCGTCATCGGCACCACGGCGGGCTACCTCGGCGGCAAGACGGACTACTTCGTCGGCCGGGTCATCGACATCCTGCTGTCGTTCCCGTCCACGCTGTTCTTCATCGCGTTCATGCCGGTCATCTACGGCCTGTTCGTCGCGTCGGACGAGAACATCCCGACCTCTCTGCGGGCCATCTCCCTGATCATCGTGCTGTCCGGCTTCGGCTGGGCCTCGCTCGCCCGACTGCTGCGCGGTCAGGTACTCGGCCTGCGCGAGCGGGAGTTCGTGGAGGCCGCGAAGGTCACGGGCGCGTCTCCTTGGCGCATCGTCTTCAAGGAGCTGCTGCCGAATCTCTGGACTCCGATCATCATCCAGACCACGCTGATGCTGCCGATGTTCGTCACCGCCGAGGCGGGGCTGGCATTCCTCGGCGTCGGCATGATCGACCCGACGCCGGACTGGGGCGTCATGATCCAGCGAGGCGCCCAGTTCTACACCGAGGACCTCACCTTCATGCTCTTCCCGGGCCTCTCCATGGTGATCTTCGTCCTCGCCTTCAACCTGCTCGGCGACTCGGTGCGCGACGCGCTCGACCCGAAGACCAAGCGCTGATCCGTTCCTTCCCCGGTCCGTACACAGGAATCTGGCCGGCCACCTCCGTCCCGTTTGACCACCCTTGGTAGGTTCTCCATGGCTTTCTCCCGCAGAAACTTCCTCATAGCGACCGGTGTCGTCGCGGCCTCCTCCTCGGTCCTGACCGCCTGTGGCGGCAGTGACAACAAGGGCGGCGGCGGCAAGAGCGACGCCCCGAAGGTCACCGGCTCCAAGACCGTCAACATCCTGGTCGGCACGAAGGCCGACTCGACCGGTCCGGCGCCCGAGGTCAAGGACGCGGTGAAGGGCGGGATCGTCCACTCGCTCGACCAGTTCGACATGGACCACATGGACCCGGCGCAGATCTACGTCTCCACCGAGGGCGCCATCACCGTCCCGATCATGCGCGGTCTGACCGGCTACAAGCTCGACGACAAGGGCGGCTGCACCCTGGTCGGCGACGTCGCCACCGACGCCGGCACGATGAAGGACGGCGGCAAGACCTGGTCGTTCACCCTGAAGGACGGCGTGAAGTGGGAGGACGGCTCCGACGTCACCGTGGACGACGTCCGCCACACCTTCGAGCGCCTCTTCGCCGACTTCGTCACCGAGGGCCCGCGCTACGTGCAGCAGTTCCTCGTCGGCGGCGACAAGTACAAGGGCCCGTACGACGGCAAGCAGCTCGACTCCGTCGAGGTCGACGGCAAGACCATCACCTTCCGCCTCAACGAGCCCCGCGCCGACTTCAACTTCACGCTGGCCATGCGCGGCTACTCCCTCGTGCCCAAGGCGAAGGACACCAAGCAGAAGTACGACAGCCGTCCGTTCTCCTGCGGGCCCTACAAGATCAGCGAGCGCAGCGTCGGCAAGTCCCTGACCTACGTGCGCAACGAGCACTGGGACCCGAAGACGGACGCGATCCGCAACGCCTACCCGGACCAGTACCAGTTCCGGTTCGGCTACCAGCCGCTGGCCGCCACCGACCGCTTCATCGCCGACTCCGGCGAGGACCAGCAGGCCATGGCGATCTTCAACGAGGTCGCGCCGGAGCGCGTCGCCAAGGTGCTCACCGACCCGAACCTGAAGAAGCGCGTCCTCACCGCGGTCGACACGGTCACCTACTACTGGCCGATCAACACCACCCGCATCAAGGACCTCAAGGTCCGCCAGGCCATCAACCACGCCTGGCCGCACCAGCAGCTGCAGACGATCAAGGGCGGCGCCGCGGTCAGCGAGATCGCCACCACGATCCTGAGCCCGGTGACCCCCGGCTACGAGAAGTTCGACCTGTACGGCGTCGACAAGAAGCCCGGCGGCGACCCGGAGAAGGCCAAGGCGCTGCTGAAGGAGGCCGGCAAGGTCGGCCAGAAGCTGGTCATCGCGTACCAGACCTCGGACAACGCGCTGAAGCAGGCCGTCGCGATCAAGAACGCCCTGGAGGCCGCGGGCTTCAAGGTCGTCAACAAGCAGCTCGACAAGTCGACCTTCTACACCCAGATCGGCAAGATCGACAACGGCTACGACCTGTTCGCGGCCGGCTGGAGCCCGGACTGGCCGAACGGCTACTCGGTCTTCTACCCGTGCTGGAGCGGCGAGAACATCGGCAACGGCCGCAGCAACTACGCCCAGCTGGACGACGCCAGCGTGAACAAGGCGATCAACGCCGCGTCCAAGATCGCTGACGCGGAGGAGGCCAACAAGGCCTGGGGCGCCATCGACCGCCAGATCATGGAGCTGGCGCCGGTCGTGCCGGACTACCACTCGATCCGCAACTGGATGTACGGATCGAAGATCGGCAACGTCGTGTTCGACTACGGCAACACCTGCATCGCCCTCTGCAAGCTCTACGTCAAGAAGTAAGCGCGCAGACGCACAGGGGGGCGGCCACCACCCATATGGCCGCCCCCCTGAGGCCCACCCCCCTCTCACCCCGGCGACGGCGCCCCGTCCGGAAAGTCACGCCCCATGTTCCGCTTCCTAGTCCGCCGAGTCTTCGGCGCGTTGGTCATCCTGTTGATCATCAGCGCCATCACCTTCTGGCTCTTCTACGCCGTGCCGCGCGACCCCGCCATGATGTCCTGCGGCAAGAACTGCACGCCGGAGAACCTTGAGCAGATCCGGAAGAACCTGGGCATCGACGAGTCGATCGTCATGCAGTACTGGCACTGGCTCGCCGGCATCTTCGCGGGCCGCGACTACGCCGGTTACGGCAACTGCGAAGCGCCGTGCCTCGGCTACTCGTTCGCCAACAGCCAGCCCGTCTTCGGCACGATCATGGACCGGCTGCCGCTGACCCTGTCGCTCGCCTTCGGTGCGGCCATCTTCTTCCTGATCATCGGCATCGGCGCCGGCATGCTCGCGGCCTCGAAGCAGGGCAAGTTCCTGGACAAGTTCGCCAGTTCCGTGTCGCTGCTCGGCTCCTCGCTGCAGATCTACTTCGTCGGCTACATCGCCATGTTCTTCCTGGTCGGTGAGCTCGGCGTCCTCAGCCAGCCGTCGTACACGCCACTGACCGAGGACCCGGTCGCCTGGGTGTCCGGTCTGCTGCTGCCCTGGCTGGTGCTGTCGATCATCTTCACCGCCAACTACACCCGTATGACGCGCTCCCAGATGGTGGAGCAGCTCAGCGAGGACTACGTGCGCACCGCGCGGGCCAAGGGCCTGTCGAAGCGCAACGTCTTCTTCCGCTTCGCCTGGCGCGGTGCGATGGGCCCGATCGTCACCATCTTCGGTGTCGACCTCGGTGTCCTGATCGGCGGCGCCATCATCACCGAGACGACCTTCAGCCTCCAGGGCATCGGCCGGCTCGCGATCGACTCCGTGAACAAGAGCGACCTGCCCATGCTGCTCGGCGTCACCGTGCTGGCGGCCGGCGCCATCGTGCTCTTCAACATCGTCGTCGACGCGGTCTACGCCCTCATCGACCCGCGGATCCGGCTCGCCTGACCTGCGCCCGCCACAGTCGCCTCTCTAACCGCCCCACCCCGCTACCCCCCGCATCATCTCCTGGAGCGTCCCCGTGACGAGCACCGAACAGCAGCCCTTCCTCTCCGTCAGGGACTTGAAGGTCCACTTCTCCACCGAGGACGGCATCGTCAAGGCCGTCGACGGGCTCTCCTTCGATCTCGCCAAGGGCAAGACGCTCGGCATCGTCGGCGAGTCGGGCTCGGGCAAGTCGGTCACCAACCTGACGATCCTGGGCCTGCACGACCGGGACCACACCTCGATCGAGGGCGAGATCCTCCTCGACGACAAGGACCTGCTCACCGCGACCGAGCGGGAGCTGGAGCGGCTGCGCGGCAACAAGATGGCCATGATCTTCCAGGACGCGCTGGCCTCGCTGTCGCCGTACCACACCATCGGCAAGCAGATCGGCGAGACGTACCGCAAGCACACCGGCGCCTCCAAGAAGGAGGCGCGTGTGCGGGCGATCGAGATGCTGCGCCGGGTGGGCATCCCGCAGCCGGAGATGCGGGTGGACGACTACCCGCACCAGTTCTCCGGCGGCATGCGCCAGCGCGCGATGATCGCGATGGCCCTGGTCTGCGACCCCGAGCTGCTCATCGCGGACGAGCCGACCACGGCCCTGGACGTGACGGTCCAGGCGCAGATCATGGACCTGCTCAAGGACCTCCAGCAGGAGTTCGGCACGGCCATCGTCTTCATCACCCACGACCTCGGCGTCATCGCCGACATCGCGGACGACGTCCTGGTGATGTACGGCGGCCGGTGCGTGGAGCGGGGGACGAAGGAGGAGGTGCTGCGCGACCCGCAGCACCCCTACACGCTGGGCCTGATGAGCTCGATGCCGAGCCTGGACGGGCCGGTCGACGTGCCGCTGGAGCCGATTCCGGGCTCGCCCCCCTCGCTGCTCAACCCGCCCACGGGCTGCCGGTTCCACCCGCGGTGCGCCTTCGTCGAGAAGGTCGAGGGCGGGCTGTGCTCCTCCGAGCAGCCGGTGCTCGCGGTGCTCGACGGCCGCGGGTCCGCCTGCCACCTTCCCAAGGAGCAGCGCAGGGAGCTGTTCGCCGACTCCATCGCCTCGCGGCACAACTGACGTACAAGAGACAGGACTTCACCATCATGAGCAACGCGGAAACGCTCCTGGACGTCAGCGGCCTGACCAAGCACTTCCCGATCAAGGGCGGTTTCCCGATCTCCCGCACGGTCGGTGCGGTCCGGGCCGTGGACGGCCTCGACTTCACGGTGGGCGCGGGCGAGAGCCTGGGTCTGGTCGGCGAGTCCGGGTGCGGCAAGTCGACCACCGGCCGGCTGATCACCCGCCTGCTGGAGCCCACCGGCGGCAAGGTCGTCTACCAGGGCCAGGACATCACGCACGCGGGACGCAGGGCGCTCGCGCCGATCAGGTCCGAGATCCAGATGATCTTCCAGGACCCGTACGCGTCCCTCAACCCGCGCCAGACCGTCGGCAAGATCATCGCGGGTCCGATGGAGATCAACAACATCAACCCGGCCGGCGGCCGCGAGAACCGCGTGCGCGAGCTGCTGGAGATCGTGGGTCTCAACCCCGAGCACTTCAACCGCTTCCCGCACGAGTTCTCCGGCGGCCAGCGCCAGCGCATCGGCGTCGCCCGCGCCCTGGCCCTGGAGCCGAAGCTGATCGTGGCCGACGAGCCGGTCTCCGCGCTCGACGTGTCCATCCAGGCACAGGTCGTCAACCTGCTCCAGAAGGTGCAGCGGGAACTGGGCATCGCGTTCGTCTTCATCGCCCACGACCTGGCCGTCGTACGGCACTTCTCGCAGCGCGTCGCGGTCATGTACCTGGGTAAGATCATGGAGATCGCCGACCGCGACGACCTGTACGAGAACCCGCGTCACCCCTACACGCGCGCCCTGCTCTCCGCCGTGCCCGAGGCCACGGTGGAGGACACGCCCCGCGAGCGCATCCGGCTCGTCGGCGACGTGCCCTCGCCGATCAACCCGCCCTCGGGCTGCCGCTTCCGCACCCGCTGCTGGAAGGCGACGGAGAAGTGCGCGTCCGAGGCCCCGCCGCTGGTCCAGGTGGAGGGCAACAAGGCCGGTCACCTGACCGCCTGTCACTACCCCGAGACGGACGACGTGGCCTCGCCCCGTCTCACCAAGAGCCCCGGGGCGGCTGCCTGACAACACCCCTTTTCTGTCGGCACCGCCCACGGAAGGGACCGTCCAAGGCCCATTGACCCGAGCCCGGATCCGTCCGCTTCCAGGGAAACCGAGGGCCCGCGCCTCCCCAGGCGCGGGCCCTCGGTCTGTCTTCTCCGCGGTGCCGGGTTCAGTCCTTCCCGGTGTCCTCCAGCGCGGTCAGCGCCGGGTCCAGGACGATGTCCTCGTCGCGGGCGGCGGTCGTCGGCTGCTCCGGAAAGTGGCAGGCGGTCAGGTGGCCCTCGTGGTTGCCGTCGATGCGGACCAGGGGCGGCACCTCGCTGGCGCACTTGTCCTGCGCCTTCCAGCAGCGGGTGCGGAAGCGGCAGCCGGAGGGCGGCAGGATCGGCGAGGGGACGTCGCCGGCGAGACGGATGCGCTCGCGGTCCTCCGGCTCGTCGATCGTCGACACCTCGGGGACCGCCGACAGCAGGGCGTGGGTGTAGGGGTGCCGGGGCCTGCTGTAGATGGAGACCCGGTCGCCGACCTCGACCACCTTGCCGAGGTACATCACCGCGACGCGCTGCGAGAAGTGCCGTACGACGGCGAGGTCGTGGGCGATGAAGAGGAACGCGATGCCGAGTTCCTGCTGCACCTTCTGGAGCAGGTTGACGACCTGTGCCTGGATGGACACGTCGAGCGCGGAAACCGGCTCGTCGGCCACGATCAGCTTCGGGTTGAGGGCCAGGGCGCGGGCGACGCCGATGCGCTGGCGCTGGCCGCCGGAGAACTCGTGCGGGAAGCGGTTGAAGTGCTCGGGGTTGAGACCCACCAGTTCGAGCAGCTCGCGGACCTTCGTGTCCCGGCCGCCCTTGGGGCTGATCCCGTTGACCTCCATGGGCGACTTGATGATCGTGCCGACGGTCTGCCGGGGGTTCAGCGAGGAGTACGGGTCCTGGAAGATCATCTGGATCTCGGACCGGACGGGCGCGAGCTGCCTGCGTGAGGCGTGGGTGATGTCCCGGCCCGCGTACTCGATCCTCCCACCGGTCGGTTCCATCAGCCGGGTGATGAGCCGGCCGGTGGTGGACTTGCCGCAGCCGGACTCGCCCACCAGGCCGACGCTCTCGCCGGCGCCGACGGTCAGGTCGACGTCGTCCACGGCCTGGACGGCGCCGACCTTGCGTTTGATCGGGAAGCCGCCGTAGACCGGGAAGTGCTTGGTCAGGCCCGCGACCTTCAGCAGCACCTCGGACGGGGCGGAGGCGGTGGCGGAGCCCTGCTGCGCGGGAAGCGTGACGTCGTCGCTCATGTCTCGGTCTCCCTAACGCAGCCGGGGCTGGATCTTGTCGATGAAGAGGGTCTGCTTCTGCTCCGCCGTCAGGTGGCAGGCCGCGGCGCGTCCCTCGCCGAGCGGCGGACGCTCGGTGGCGCACCGGTCTCCGCCCACCTCGTCCGTGAACGCGCAGCGCGGGTGGAAGGGGCAGCCGGACGGCGGGTTGAGCATGCTGGGCGGCGAGCCCGGGATCGGGCTGAGCGGCTGGTCGAGGCTGCCGCCGAGGCGCGGCATCGAGCTGAGCAGGCCCCAGGTGTAGGGGTGCCGCGGGCTGCGCAGCACCTCGGCGGCGCTGCCGCGCTCCACGGCCCGTCCCGCGTACATCACGAGCAGGTCGTCGGCCATGTCGGAGATGACGCCTAGGTCGTGGGTGATGAAGACGATGGCCGAGCCGAACTCCTGCTGGAGGTCCTTGAGCAGGTCCAGGATCTGCGCCTGGACGGTGACGTCCAGGGCGGTGGTCGGCTCGTCGGCGATCAGCAGGTCGGGGTCGCAGATCAGCGCCATGGCGATCATCGCGCGCTGGCGCATGCCGCCGGAGAACTGGTGCGGGTAGTCGTCCACCCGTGACTTGGGCTGCGGGATGCCGACCTTGGTCAGCATCTCGATCGCCCGTGCCCGCGCCTCCTTCTTGGAGGCGCCGGTGTGCTTCATGTACGGCTCGGCGATCTGCCGGCCCACCGTGTAGTAGGGCGACAGCGCGGTCAGGGGGTCCTGGAAGATCATGGCGACCTTGTTGCCGCGGAGCTTCTCCAGCTCCTTCTCGGTCGCCGTGACCAGTTCCTTGCCGTCGAGGACGATCTCGCCGTCGACCGTGGTCGTCTTGGGGTTGTGCAGGCCGAGCACGGTGAGGTTCGTGACGGACTTGCCGGAGCCCGACTCCCCCACGATGCCGAGGGTCCGGCCGCGTTCGACGTCGAAGGACAGGCCGTCGACCGCCTTGACGACGCCGTCCTCGGTGGAGAACCGCACCCGGAGGTCGCGGACCGAGAAGAAGGACTCGGGCCCGGTCGGGGCCGCGGCGCCTTCGGTCTTGGTCGAAGTACTCACGGAGTTCTCCTAGCTGAGCCGCACGCGCGGGTCGATGTAGGCGTAGGCGAGGTCCACGACGATGTTCAGGAGCAGGATGAAGAAGGCCCCGAACAGCATGACGCCCATCGTCACCGGCAGGTCCTTGGTCAGCGACGAGTCGACCGCGAGCCGGCCGATGCCGGCGAGGTCGAAGGTGAACTCCGTGACCACCGCCCCGGACAGCAGCGCGCTGAGGTCCACGCCGAGGATGGTGACGATCGGGATCAGCGAACCGCGCCAGGCGTAGCGGAAGAAGACGTAGCGCTGCTTCATGCCCTTGGCCCGGGCGGTGCGGACGTGCTCCTCCTGGAGCTGTTCGATCATGGTCGAGCGCGCCATACGGGTGTACTGGGCGGTGAAGATGGTGGCCATCACGCACCAGGGGATGATCATGCCGACCATCCAGGCGATCGGATTCTCCGTGAACGGCTCGTACTTCGGGTTGTCCATGATCCCCGACTGGTACACGAAGATGCCGAGGACGATCGGGCCGAGGAAGTAGATCTGGAACGAGCTGAGGACGATCGAGGCACCGCTGACGGCCTTGTCCACGACGGTGCCGCGCTTCCAGGCGGCCAGCAGACCCGAGCCGAGACCCAGGAACAGGAAGATGACCAGGCCGCCGAGGGTCAGGGAGAGCGTCAGCGGGAAGCGGTCCAGGATCGAGTCCCAGACGAACTCTCCGGTGTCGAAGGACACCCCCAGACACGGCGCGGAGCAGTGTCCCTGGGTGAAGTCCCGGCCGTTCACGATGCCCGCCATGAATTCCCAGAACTGGGAGGTGATGGGCTTGTCGAGGCCGAGGTTCTCGCGGATCACCGCGATGTTCTGCGGGGTGCAGTTTCTGCCGCAGGACAGCTCGGCGAAGTCCTGGGGGATCGTGTAGAACAGGAAGAAGGTGAAGGCGCCGATCAGGAAGATGATCACGCATGCGCCGATCAACCTGCGAACGAGGAACTGAAGCATGGCAGGTGGATGCTCTCTTCGGGAACGCGGCGGCAGGTGAGGAGGACCTCCGCGGGGGTGCGCTCCGTCGCGCTCCGCTTGGCGCGCACCCCCGCGGTCAGCCGGGCCGGCGGGCTACGGCTGCTTCAGGTACAGGTCGTTGATGTCGATGTAGCTCGACTCGTTGCTGTACCGGGCACCGCCGATGTTCGACCCGTAGAGCTGGAGCTGCTTCGAGTAGTAGACCGGGGCCGCCGGGTTGATGTCCTCCACGATGCGGTGGTGGGCCTTCTCCCAGGTCTTGGCCGCCTCCTCGGGCTCCTGCGTCAGGGCCTTCTTGATCAGCGCGTTGACCTGCGCGTCGTCGATGTGCGAGTAGTTGGACCCGCCGTCGGCGACCAGTTCACCGTCGTAGACCGGGGTGATGACCGTGGACGCGTTGGGCCAGTCCTGGCCCCAGCCGGTCATGTAGAGGTCGTACGGGTTGTCCAGCTTGCCGACCTGCTCGTAGAAGCTCGCCCGGTCGATCTCCTTGGCCTGGACGTCGAAGCCGATCTTCGCCAGGGCGTCCTTGATGATGAGCATCTGGGCCTGGCCGCGCGGGGTGTTGGAGTAGGCGTAGGTGAGCTTCGTGCCCTCCTTGACACCCGCCTCCTTGAGCAGCGCCTTGGCCTTCTCCGGGTCGCCGTTGGGCTTCTTCAGCTTGCCGAACGGGTCGTACTTCGGGTCGAAGTTCGGCAGGGTCGGCGCGAGCAGGCCGCCGGCGACCTCGCCGCCGTAGCGGCCGCCGTCCGCCTGGACCATGGACTGGTTCGGGATCGCGTAGGTGATCGCGTCGCGGACCTTCTTGTCCTTCAGACGGTCCAGGTTGAAGCTCATCTGCCAGACGTAGACCTGGTAGCCCGCGATGGTACGTTTCTTCGTCGCCGGGTCGCTGACGACCGTCGACATCTGCGCCGAGTCGACCGGGTCGGTGAACTGGATGGCGTTCTTGGCCTCGCCCTGGTCGGCGATGAGCCGCTTGGTCTGGCTGGCCTGGTCGATGGTGCTGGTGAAGTTGTAGCCGTCGACGTACTGGTGGCGCACCGAGTCCGTCTTCGGGTCCCACTGGTCGTTCTTGACCAGCTTCATGGACTTGCCGGGCTTGTACTCGGCGATCTTGTAGGGGCCGAGGGCCGCGGGGGCGTCGTCGTACTTCTCCTTCGTGTCCCGCTTCTCGGGCACGACGGCGTAGCCGGCCATGGCGAGGGCCTGCGGGAGGTCCGGGCGCGGCTGGGAGAAGTGGAAGACGACCGTCTTGTCGTCCGGGGTCTCCAGCACCGAGTCCGGCAGGTGCTTGCCCTTGTACGGGCCGTCCGGCAGCGCCTTGCGGTAGTCGTTGCCGGAGAGCCAGGACTGGATGTACGTCGGGCCGTCGAAGATCACCTTCGAGTACAGGCGCTCGATGCTGTGCCGGACGTCCGCCGAGGTGATGGCGTTGCCCTGGTCGTCCTTGATGTTGTCCTTGAGCTTGTACGTCCAGGTCTTGCCGCCGTCGGACGACTGGCCGGAGTCGGTGGCGATGTCGCCGACGACGGTCAGGTTGCCCTGCTCGTCCTCCTGGTAGTTGGTCAGGCCGCGGTGGATCAGGTTGGCGAACTGGCCGGCGTCGCTGACGTAGATCTGGCCCGGGTCCATGTGGGTCAGGTCCGACTGCATGTAGACGTTGATGAAGCCGCCGGGCTTCGCCCCGGGGACCTCCTCGGCCGGGCCGTTGGAGGCCGCGGCGTCGCCGTAGGCCACCGGGTCCTGCTGCTCGGCGGCGTCCTTCTGGTTCTTGGCGTCGCTCTTGCCCTTGCCGCCGCCGTCGTTGTCGCCGGAGCAGCCGGTCAGCACCAGCGCGCCGGCCACGATGGCCACGGCTATGGCGCGCGTGGTGCGCGTGGTGCGGGTTCTGATGGGCTTCATAGTGCCGATCCACCTGCCTGTCGAGAGTTGTCCACGAGTGCTGCCTGACGGTCCGGAAGCCCGGCACGGGGGTGGCAGCTCCCCCACCCACCAATGGACGGTTACCGTCCGGTCTTGGGGTCGAATGCGTCCCGGACGGAGTCGCCGAGAAGGTTGAAGGAGAGGACGAAGACGACCAGCGCCACTCCTGGGAAGAACATGAACATCGGGTCCTGCTCGTACACGTCGGCACCGATGGCGAACATGCGGCCCCAGTCCGGGGTCGGTTCGACGAAGCCCACGCCGATGTACGACAGGAAGGCGATGGACAGGATCGTGCTCGGGAGGATGTAGGTGGCCTGCACCAGGATCGGTGTGACGATGTTCGGCAGGATCTCCTTGCGCACGATGCGCCAGGGAGAGGCCCCGGACACCTTGGCCGCCTCCACGAACTCCCGCTCCCGCAGCGTCAGTACCGAGCCGCGCACCAGACGGGCCAGGCCCATCCAGCCGAGGAACCACATCACCAGGGTGATGGCCACGACCCTGAGGTAGGTGGGGGTCTCGTCCTGCGGGGAGACGAACATCGCGGTCACGACGGGCATGAAGGCGATGAAGAACAGCTGCTGCGGGAAGGCCAGGAAGAAGTCGGTGACCCGGCCCAGCCAGTAGTCGACCCGGCCGCCGAAGAAGCCGCTGACCATCCCGATGAGCACGCCGGTGACGACGCAGAGCGTGGTGACGAGCACGGCCATGTAGAGGGAGGTGCGCATGCCGTACAGCAGCATGGTGAACACGTCGCGGCCCAGCTTGGGTTCGACGCCGAACCAGAAGTCGCCCGACATGCCGCCGAAGGAACCGGTGGGCATCGCGAAGTCGTCCAGGAGGAAGGGGTGATCGGGCTCCCGGGCGTACAGCGTGTAGGGGTTCTTCCCGTACACCTTGGCGATGAGCGGCGCCAGTGCGGAGACGACGAAGTAGAGGAGCACGACGCAGGCGGAGACGACTCCGGTGCGGTCGCGTTTGAAGCGGAGCCACATCAGCTGCCCGGGTGAGCGGCCTTCGTGGCTCTTCGCCTCCTCCGTCTTGACGGGCTCCGGAGCGTCGGCTGCGACGGCTGCCGTTCCGCCGTCCTCAATGTCGATCGGACTTGTCACAATTCGCCCATTTCACAGGTGTGGGTGTGCCGGACCGGCGACGGGCGCAGGGTGTGCGCCATCGCGGAACGGATCATGAAGAAGCGTCGGGACGTCCCGGAAGACACCGGAAACCCGCAGCCGGACGCGCGTAGCCGGATGCCCGGACTTCAGCGGCCGGCCCGCTCCTCAGAGTCGGTCGCCGTCCGACGGTGCACAGATGCGGGCGACGGACCGTGTGACCCACCTGGTGTTCGTGACACCTCGCATGGGACTCCTCCTCATGACTCCACGTGTTCACCGACAGGAGGGGGCGTGCGTCTGGCTTCCGACACCCCTGACGGAAGCTCAGTCACCCCCTGGTGCTCGTGAGTCGGGCACTGTCCCCACAGCGCCTTGACCCATTGACCCGAGCGTTACGCGGCTAACTATCTGCCATGAGCAGAAGAACCGACCACCGTCTTTAAATCTCAATTCAGTCACGGCTGCGGGGTAGATCTTCCAAAATCTGGACAAACCGTTCGGGACGAGAAGACCGCGAAACGGACGTGTTACATGGCTATCGGGCGTCGATCTCCGCGTTTCGGACACAAGGGGGCGCTCAGGAGGCCACAGAGGGGTGTCCGGCGCTCGGAAAACCGGTTGAAAAAAGCCCGGGTGCCCCCATGATGGGGGCACCCGGGCTCCGCTGCGTGCCGCCGGCGCGGCAGGCGGGTCAGCCGTGCTTGGCGCGGCTCGCGGCGCGGGCGCGCTCGCGGGCGTCCAGGTTCACCTTGCGGATGCGAACGGCCTCCGGGGTCACCTCGACGCACTCGTCGTCGCGGCAGAACTCCAGGGACTGCTCCAGGGAGAGCTTGCGCGGCGGGACGATCGCCTCGAACGAGTCGGCCGAGGACGACCGCATGTTCGTGAGCTTCTTCTCCTTGGTGATGTTCACGTCCATGTCGTCGGCGCGGGAGTTCTCGCCGACGATCATGCCCTCGTACACCTCGGTGCCGGGGTCCGTGAAGAGCACGCCACGCTCCTGGAGATTCGTCATCGCGAACGCCGTGACGGCGCCGGAGCGGTCGGCGACCAGCGAGCCGTTGTTACGGGTCGTCAGGGTGCCGAACCAGGGCTCGTGGCCCTCGTGGATGGAGTGGGCGATGCCGGTGCCGCGGGTCTGGGTGAGGAACTCCGTCCGGAATCCGATCAGGCCGCGCGAGGGCACCACGAACTCCATGCGGACCCAGCCGGAGCCGTGGTTGGACATGTTGTCCATCCGGCCCTTGCGCACGCCCATGAGCTGCGTGACGGCGCCCATGTGCTCCTCGGGCACGTCGATCGTCATGCGCTCGACGGGCTCGTACGTCTTGCCCTCGACCTCCTTGGTGACGACCTGCGGCTTGCCGATGGTCAGCTCGAAGCCCTCGCGGCGCATCTGCTCGACCAGGATGGCCAGCGCCAGCTCGCCGCGGCCCTGCACCTCCCAGGCGTCCGGGCGCTCGGTGTCCAGGACGCGGAGCGAGACGTTGCCGATCAGCTCGCGGTCCAGGCGGTCCTTGACCTGGCGGGCGGTCACCTTGCGGTCCTTGACGACCGCCTTGTTGTCGGCGCCCTTGCCGGTGGCGCCGCGGCCGACCAGCGGGGAGGTGTTGGTGCCGATGGTCATCGAGATCGCGGGCTCGTCCACCGTGATCAGCGGCAGCGGGACCGGGTTCTCCACGTCGGCCAGGGTCTCGCCGATCATGATGTCCGGGATGCCGGCGACCGCGCAGATGTCACCGGGGCCGGCCTTCTCGGCGGGCTTGCGGGTGAGCGCCTCGGTCATCATCAGCTCGGAGATCCGCACGTTCTGCACGGAGCCGTCGCGCTTCATCCAGGCGACGGTCTGGCCCTTCTTCAGCTCGCCCTGGTGCACGCGCAGCAGCGCGATGCGGCCGAGGAAGTTGTCGGCGTCCAGGTTGGTGACGTGGGCCTGGAGCGGGGCCTCCTCGTCGTAGGTCGGCGCCGGGATGTGGTCCAGGATCGTCGAGAAGAACGGCTCCAGGCTGGTGGAGTCGCTCGGGACCGTGCCGTCGTCGGGCTTGGTGAGGGAGGCGACGCCGTCCCGGCCGCAGGCGTAGACGATCGGGAACTCGATCTGCTCCTCGTCGGCGTCCAGGTCGAGGAAGAGGTCGTAGGTCTCGTTGACCACCTCGTCGATCCGGGCGTCCGGGCGGTCCGTCTTGTTGATGCAGAGGATGATCGGCAGCCGCTGGCTGAGCGCCTTGCGCAGCACGAACCGGGTCTGCGGCAGCGGGCCCTCGGAGGCGTCCACGAGCAGCACCACGCCGTCGACCATCGACAGACCGCGCTCGACCTCGCCGCCGAAGTCGGCGTGACCGGGGGTGTCGATGATGTTGATGGTGATGACGTCGCCGCCATCCTTCGGGTGGTACTTCACCGCCGTGTTCTTGGCGAGGATCGTGATGCCCTTCTCACGCTCCAGGTCGTTCGAGTCCATCATGCGGTCGTCGACGCCTTCGAGCTGGTGCGCGGCGAAGGCACCGGCCTGCTTGAGCATGCCGTCGACGATCGTGGTCTTGCCGTGGTCGACGTGGGCAACGATGGCGACGTTGCGGATGTCGTGACGCGTTGTGGACGCGGTCATATGAGGCGTACTCCCGGAGGGTGTGAGGACGGCCGTCGCGGACGTCCGTGTCACGCGGGCCTGCCGGGCGGTACATGCCACGGCCTCACCCAATGGTACGGGGCTCCGGAGACTGCGGCTTGCCGGGAGGGTTCAGGACCCCGAAGAGGACGACGGGGAGGACGACGCGGAGGGTGACGCGGAGGACCCGGCCGGGGCGGAGGGCCGGGAGCCCTGGGCGCCCTTCTTGAGGTAGCCCATGTCCTGGTAGACCGGCGTCTCGAAGCCGAAGGCCCCCGCGTTGGCGAGGTTCTCGCGGGCCACCGTCAGCTGGGGGCGCTGGTAGAGCGGGATGGAGCCGGCCGCCGCCCAGATCCGCGAGTCCGCCTTGCGCAGCAGGTCCCGGGCCTCCTTCTGGTCCAGCGTGGTCATGGCCCGGTCGAAGAGCTGGTCGACCTGGTCGGTGCCGACCCGGGTGTAGTTCTGCGCGACGTTCAGGGAGCCGTCGGCGGCCGGGACGGGCTTGGCGTAGATGGGGCGGGCGTCGGTGGCCGGGAAGGCGGAGGCGGGCCAGGAGTAGAGCGCCAGGTCGTACTCGCCGGCGGCGATGTGGTCCTTGAAGTAGCTCTCGTCCGGCACCTTGGTGATCTCGGTGCCGATGCCGATCTCCTTCAGCATGTCCGTGATGCGGTCGGCCACGGTGCGCAGGGCCTCGGAGCCGGGGCCCGAGGGGAGCACGAAGCGCAGGGTGAGCGCCTTGCCGTCCTTGGCCAGCGGGGCCGCCGCCGAGCCGGCCGGGGCCGCGGTGCCCTTGGGGGCGTAGGCGCCGGGGGCGCCGCCCTGCGCGGTGTTCTTGCCGCTGCTCAGCTTCTCGCCGCTCTCCCGGTCGGCGCCGTCCTTGGCGTCGTCGTTCCCGCCGTCGCCGCTCCCGCCGTTCTTGTTGTCCTCGCCGACGATGTACGTGCCGTCGTCGCCGTCGGACTTCTTCTCGTCCTTGTCGCCCTTGTCCCCCTTCTCGTCTTTCTCGGCGCCGGCCGCCTTCTCCCCCTCGTCGGCCTTCTTCACCGGGCCGCCGGACACCCACCCGGCGTCCGCGAGCAGGGCCCGGGCCTCCTTGGCGTTCTGCTGCCCCAGTGCGCCGCTGCCGTCGGCGTAGGCGGGCTGGCCGGACAGGGCGAGGTGGCTGCCGACGGGCTCGGCGGGCAGGCCGAGCGGCTTCAGCACCGCCTCGGCCAGCTTCTCGCGGTCCAGGGCGCGGGCCACGGCCCTGCGGACGCGTTCGTCGGCGAGGGGGCCGTCGGAGCCGTTGAGGGCGAGCTGGGTGTAGGCGGGCTCCAGCGACTTGCGGACCTCGAAGCCGCTCAGCGCCTTCTGCCGGCGCCGTTCCTTCGCCGCCGCCTCGCGGCGCTCCTCGCGGGCGAGGATCTCCTCCTCGGCGGCGTCCTCGTCGGAGCCGTGGGCGACGGCCCAGGAGCGCAGCGCCTCGGCGGCGGACCTGCCCTGCGGGCCGGGCGCCGGGGAGGCCTCCGGGCCCATGAGCGGCGTGCCGGTGGCCGGGTCCCGGGGCGCCCCGGCCAGGGTGACCTCGTCGGCGGTCTCCGGGTCGATCTCCGCGAGGTCGAGCTCGCCGGCGACCAGCTCGGAGACGCGCTCGTCGCGGGGCACAGCGCGCAGCACGATCTTGTCCAGCTTGGCCGGTTCGCCCCACCAGCGCGGGTTGCCGGTGAGGACGACCTGGTCGCTCTTGGTGTCGACCTTCTTGACCGCGAAGGGCCCCGCGGTGACCTCGAGCGACCGCCGCGCGCCGTCGTTGAAGGCGTCGGGGGTGCCCATGACGTCCTTCGGGTACAGCGGCGAGAACAGGGCCTTCCAGTCGGCGTAGGGCCTGCTGAAGGTGACCTTCACCTCCAGGTCGTTCGCCCCGCGTTCGATCTTCTGGATGCGGTCGTAGCCGGCGTTGCGGGCGGTCCAGTAGGCGCTGTCCTTGCCGGACAGCGCGCGCCACTGGGCGGCGAAGTCCGCGGCGCCGATCTCCCGGCCGTCGCTCCAGACGGCCTGCTGGTTCAGCTTGTAGACCACGACCTGCTTGGGCTCGGTGTCGACGACCTCGGCCGACTCCAGGTAGTCGGCGTTGCGCACCGGGCTGCCGGTCTCGTCCATCCGGTACATCGAGGGCAGCACGGCCTGCGCGACACGGGTCGTGGTGGCGTCGGCGTCCGACTGGAAGGCGTTCAGCGTGTCCGGCACGGAGTCCACGGCCCAGCGCAGGGTGCCGCCGTCGGCGATCCGGGCGCGGGCCGCGGCGGCGACGTCCTGTTCGGCGAGCGGCTTGCCGGACGGGTCCTCGGAGGTGCAGCCGGCCAGCGCGGGGACCGCGAGGACACCCGCGGTGAGGAAGGCGACCGAGCGCATCACCGCGCGCGGTCCGACGCCGACGTGGGACATCTCTGCTACCTCCGGAAGGCCGCGTTTGCGGTATTTGCGGTATTCAAGTTGATCATTTGTATCCGGACGGGGATGCGGCCACTGAAGGGGAAACGGTTCGGCGACGCCGGGAGACACGGCGACGACGCTGCGTAAGCTCACCCGTCCGGCGCAACGCCACCCGCGGTGCACCGACGCGCCCCGGCCAATCGCTGCACATCCCTTCCCAGCGGCCGGTGTGACGCGCGACACTCTCAGGCGCATGAGCGTCGCCCCCGAGACCGGCCCGGCGGCTCCCCTGCCGTGTCCGACGGAAGTGAGGTCACGTCTTGTCCGTGCACGACGATCTGTCATCCGTGCAGCGCAGCCTCGACGAGCTGTCCCGGACGGTGACCCGGCTGGAGCAGCAGCTGGGCAGCGGCGACCTGGAGGTCCGCCGGGTCCGCACCGACGCCGACCATCTGCGCGAGAGCCTCGCCCTGCTGCGGGCGGCGGCCGCCACACCGGACGCGCCCAGGCGTCCGGACCTCGTCCCGATCCCCGACACGCCGTACGACGGCTCGCTGTGGACGGACTCGGACGACGAGGGGCTCGGCGCCCGCGACCGCCACGCCCCCTAGGGCCTGTCGTCACGTTTCCGTCTGCTCCGCGGACTCGAGGCACGCCCTCAACCCGACCCGACCGACCGGAGTCGCCCAGTGGCAACCGGCACCGAACCTCCAGCCACCGATGACCGTCCCCCGGGCGGTGGCGTCCACACCCCGACGCGCGCCGCCATCCGCGCCCCGCACCTGCGCACCGACCGCTGGTGGCTGGCCCCGGCCGCCACCGCGGCGGGCCTGCTGGCCTTCGTCGTCTACTCGACCTGGCGGGCCTTCGCGAACGCCGACTACTACGCGGCCCCGTACGTCTCGCCCTTCTACTCCCCCTGTCTGGCGGAGAACTGCGAGCCGATGCGCTCGGGGCCCAACTGGGAACTCTTCGGCACCTGGTGGGGCATCTCGCCCGCGATCATCATCCTGATCTTCCCGCTCGGCTTCCGCCTGACCTGCTACTACTACCGCAAGGCCTACTACCGGGGTTTCTGGGCGTCCCCGCCGGCCTGCGCGGTGGCCGAGCCGCACAAGAAGTACACCGGCGAGACCCGCTTCCCGCTGATCCTTCAGAACGTCCACCGGTACTTCTTCTACGCGGCGCTGCTGGTCGCGGGCATCCTCAGCTACGACACCGTGCTCGCCTTCCGCGACGAGGACTACGCCTGGGGCCACATGGGGCTCGGCACCCTGGTCTTCCTCGCCAACATCGCGCTGATCTGGGCGTACACCCTCTCCTGCCACTCCTGCCGGCACATCGTCGGGGGCAAGCTCAAGCATTTCTCGCGGCATCCCGTGCGCTACCGGATGTGGCAGTGGATCGGCCGGCTCAACGCCCGCCACATGCAGCTCGCCTGGGCGTCGCTGGTGAGTGTGGCGCTGGCCGACTTCTACGTGTATCTCGTCGCGTCCGGTGCCTTCGACGATCCGCGCTTCTTCTGATGAGTGAGGCCTTCTGATGTCCGTGGTCGACCGGCAGGAATGGGACGTCGTCGTGGTGGGCGCGGGCGGCGCCGGGCTGCGCGCCGCGATCGAGGCCCGCGAGCGGGGCGCCCGTACGGCCGTGATCTGCAAGTCGCTGTTCGGCAAGGCGCACACCGTGATGGCCGAGGGCGGCATCGCCGCCTCCATGGGCAACGTCAACTCCGGCGACAACTGGCAGGTCCACTTCCGCGACACCATGCGCGGCGGCAAGTTCCTCAACCAGTGGCGGATGGCCGAGCTGCACGCCCAGGAGGCGCCGCAGCGGGTGTGGGAGCTGGAGACGTGGGGCGCGCTGTTCGACCGGACGAAGGACGGCCGGATCTCGCAGCGCAACTTCGGCGGCCACGAGTACCCGCGCCTCGCCCACGTCGGCGACCGCACGGGCCTGGAGCTGATCCGCACCCTCCAGCAGAAGGTCGTCTCGCTCCAGCAGGAGGACTTCCGCGAGACCGGTGACCACGAGTCCCGCCTCAAGGTCTTCCAGGAGTGCACGGTCACCCGCGTCCTCAAGGAGGACCGCGCAGTCTCGGGGGTCTTCGGCTACGAGCGCGAGAGCGGCCGCTTCTTCGTCCTCCAGGCGCCCTCGGTGGTGATCGCGACCGGCGGCATCGGCAAGTCGTTCAAGGTGACGTCGAACTCGTGGGAGTACACCGGCGACGGCCACGCGCTGGCGCTGCTGGCCGGGGCGCCGCTGCTCAACATGGAGTTCGTGCAGTTCCACCCGACGGGCATGGTCTGGCCGCCGTCGGTGAAGGGCATCCTCGTCACCGAGTCGGTGCGCGGCGACGGCGGGGTGCTCAGGAACTCCGAGGGCAAGCGGTTCATGTTCGACTACGTCCCCGACGTCTTCAAGGAGAAGTACGCCGAGTCGGAGGAGGAGGGCGACCGCTGGTACGACGACCCGGACCACAACCGGCGCCCGCCCGAGCTGCTCCCCCGCGACGAGGTCGCCCGCGCGATCAACGCCGAGGTGAAGGAGGGCCGGGGCTCACCGCACGGCGGGGTCTTCCTGGACGTGTCGACCCGGATGTCCGCCGACGTGATCCGGCGCCGGCTGCCCTCCATGTACCACCAGTTCAAGGAGCTGGCGGACGTGGACATCACGGCGGAGGCGATGGAGGTCGGGCCCACCTGCCACTACGTGATGGGCGGCGTCGCCGTCGACTCCGACACCGCCGCCGCGCGCGGGGTGCCGGGACTGTTCGCGGCCGGTGAGGTGGCGGGGGGCATGCACGGCTCCAACCGGCTGGGCGGCAACTCGCTGTCCGACCTGCTGGTGTTCGGGCGCCGGGCGGGCCGGTACGCGGCCGAGCACGCGGCGGGCCGGGCGGACGGGGGCAGGCGCGCCCGGGTCGACGAAGCACAGGTCGACGCCGCCGCCGCGGAGGCGCTGCGGCCGTTCTCGGCCGAGGCGCACGAGCCCGCCGACGGCCCGCCGGAGAACCCGTACACCCTGCACCAGGAGCTCCAGCAGACCATGAACGACCTGGTCGGGATCATCCGCCGGGAGGCGGAGATGAAACAGGCCCTGGAGAAGCTCGCGGAGCTGCGGGTGCGCGCCCGCCGGG
This sequence comes from Streptomyces coelicoflavus, assembly GCF_045041415.1. Taxonomy (NCBI): domain Bacteria; kingdom Bacillati; phylum Actinomycetota; class Actinomycetes; order Kitasatosporales; family Streptomycetaceae; genus Streptomyces; species Streptomyces coelicoflavus. The sequence goes on from NZ_CP108218.1 coordinate 2,944,668, forward strand.
CCGGGGTGGAGGGGCACCGGCAGTTCAACCCGGGCTGGCACCTCGCCCTGGACCTGCGCAACATGCTGCTGGTCGGCGAGTGCGTGGCGCGGGCCGCGCTGGAGCGCACCGAGTCGCGCGGCGGGCACACCCGCGAGGACCATCCGTCGATGGACCGGCGCTGGCGCCCGGCCAACCTGATCTGCTCGCTGGCCGGCCCGGCGGGCGAGGCGGCGGGCGACCCGGCGGCGACGGACCCGGAGCGCGGCCGGATCGCCCTGGAGCGGCAGACCACCGAGCCGATCCGGCCCGATCTGCTCGCCCTCTTCGACAAGGAGGAGCTGGTGAAGTACCTCGCCGACGAGGAACTGGAGGGCCGGTCCGAATGAGCGGTTACGAGGCCCGCTTCAAGGTGTGGCGCGGTGACGTGGAGGGCGGCGGCCTCCAGGACTTCACGGTCGAGGTCAACGAGGGCGAGGTGGTCCTCGACATCGTCCACCGCCTCCAGGCCACCCAGGCCCCCGACCTCGCGGTGCGCTGGAACTGCAAGGCGGGCAAGTGCGGTTCGTGCTCGGCCGAGATCAACGGGCGGCCGCGGCTGCTGTGCATGACCCGCATGTCCGTGTTCAGCCGCGAGGAGACGATCACCGTCACGCCGCTGCGCGCCTTCCCGGTGATCCGGGACCTGGTGACGGACGTCGGCTTCAACTACACCAAGGCCCGCGAGGTCCCGGCCTTCGTGCCGCCCGCCGACCTCGGTCCCGGCGAGTACCGGATGATGCAGGAGGACGTGGACCGCTCGCAGGAGTTCCGCAAGTGCATCGAGTGCTTCCTGTGCCAGGACACCTGCCATGTCGTGCGGGACCACGAGGAGAACAAGCCCGCCTTCGCGGGCCCGCGCTTCCTCATGCGCGTCGCCGAACTGGACATGCACCCGCTGGACGCCGCCGGTGACACCGGCCTGGACCGCTCCCGCACCGCCCAGGACGAACACGGCCTCGGCTACTGCAACATCACCAAGTGCTGCACGGAGGTGTGCCCCGAGGGCATCAGGATCACGGACAACGCGCTGATCCCCCTCAAGGAACGGGCCGTGGACCGCAAGTACGACCCGCTGGTGTGGCTGGGCTCGAAGATCGGGCGCCGGTCCCGGGACGGGTCCTAGCGGACCCAGCCGTCCCGGTACGACGCCCAGTCCTCCTCCGTCGCCGCGAAGTCGATGTACGCCGCGACGCCGAACCGCTCCCGGTCGGCGTCCGTGCGGGACAGGCCGAGGCGGACGCCGCGGACGGCGGCGGCGACGGTCTCCGCGTGGTTCCAGTGGCCGAAACGGTTCTCGTGGTAGAAGGGCAGGCCCATCAGGAGGTGGGTCGTCGGCGGGGTGACCTCCAGGGCCAGCGAGGTCTGCTGGGCGACGTAGCCGCCGTACAGGCTCTCCAGGGGCTGCATGGTGTCGTACGACATGACGGCGATCTGGTCGACGCGGCGGGCGACCTGGCCGAAGAACTCCTGCGACCACCACTTGGGGTGTCCGGCGACCGTGCCCCAGAAGGAGTGGAAGCCCGGCAGCGGGTCGATCTGGTGGGCGGCGACGGAGAGCTGCGCGTCGCGGGCGCGGGTGACGGCGCGGATGTCTTCCAGGAGGGAGAGGTAGTTCCGGTCGCCGGAGTGCAGCGGCTCCAGGTCGAGGTGGACGCCGTCGTAGCCCACGTCCAGGACCTGGCGGGCCGAGTCGACGACGGCGGCGCGGGTGTCGGCCTTCTCCAGGCGCATGCCGTCGGGGCTCTCGGTGGCGAGGACGTCGCCGAGGAAGGCCTGGACGCGGATGCCGGGCATCTCGCGGTGCACGCCGTCCACCAGCCAGCGGGCCCTGGGGTAGAGGGACTTCGGCAGGGTGCCGTCGTGTTCCATCGGGCCGGTGTGGACGTACAGGTCGCGGATGCCGGTGGTCTTCAGTTCCCGGGCCAGCGCCTTGAGGTCCGCGTCCTTCTTGCGGCCGTCGACCCAGGCGTGGCCGAGCCACATCGCGTCGCGGTTGCGGGTGTAGGTGCCGTCGGCGGGGTCGCCCATGTAGTTGATGCGGAGGGCGGTCTCGGCGGTGAGGAGGGGGACGAGGAGGACGAGGACGATGGCGAGCACCGTTCGGCGGATGCGGATGCCGGTGCGGCGGCGCGTTCGTCGGGACGCCTCGGCTTCGCCTTCGGCATCCCTGTTCCCACCCGCACCACCCGTGCTGCTCTCGTTGTCGGGTGCGGGTGGCCCCTGTGGGGGCTGATCGCCGTCGGCGGCTGCCGAGCCGGCTGTCGGGCCGGCTGTCGGGTCCGCCGGCGGGTCGGATTCCGGTTCGACTGCCGGATCGGCTTGTGGTTCGGTGCTTCTCGGTTCGGTGTTTCTCGGTTCCGTGTCTGCCACGGTGTCCCCTCCCTGTGGCCGTCCCCGGTCGCGGTGGCCGGTTGCCACGCTTACGCTCCGAGCGTGTTGCCACCGGGGACGATGCGTACCGGTGTTCCGGTTGCGGTCAGGGGTGTGCGGTGACGATCTCCGCCGATCTGGTGCCGCCCCTGGTCACGGCCGGGGCGGCCCTGCTGCTGGCCGGGTACGGGCATGTGCGCCGCACCCGGCGGACCCGGAACCGGACGACTCCGGGCCGGGTCAGAACAGGCTCAGCAACGCCTCCGCCGGGTCCGTGAGCTGGGTGTCGGCGCCCGGCAGGGGCAGTTCGAACCAGACCGTCTTGCCGCGCGGCGTACGGCGTGAGCCCCAGGCCGCGCTGAGCAGGCCGACCAGTTGCAGGCCCCGGCCGCCCTCGTCGGTGTCGCGGGCGCGGCGCCGGCGCGGCTGGACCAGGCCGGAGTCCCAGACCTCGCAGACCAGGGTGCGGTCCAGGAGGAGGCGGAGCCTGATCTCACCCTCGCCGTAGCGCAGCGCATTGGTGACGAGCTCGCTGACGAGCAGCTCCGTGGTGTCGACCAGCTCCTCCATGTCCCAGGCCAGCAGCCGGGCGCGGGCGTACTCGCGGGCCCGGCCGACGCTGCGCGGCTCGCGCGGCAGCGTCCAGTCGCCGACCGAGTCGCTGGGCAGGCCCTGGACGCGGGCCATGAGCAGGGCGATGTCGTCCTCGCCGTGGTGGCTGTCGAGGGTGTTGAGGACCTGGTCGCAGACGTCCTCGAGGGGCTGGGTGGGGTCGGTGAGGGCGCCCACGAAGGCCTGGAGCCCCTCGTCGAGGGGGTGGTCGCGACTCTCGACCAGTCCGTCGGTGTAGAGGGCGAGCAGGGCGCCCTCGGGCAGTTCGACCTCCACCTCCTCGAAGGGTTCCCCGCCGACGCCGAGCGGCAGGCCCGGCGGTACGTCCAGCATCAGCGCGGACTCGCCGGGCTCGACCAGGACGGGCGGCAGGTGGCCCGCGTTGGCGAAGGTGCAGCGCCTGGTCACGGAGTCGTAGACGGCGTACACGCAGGTCGCCAGGTACACCTCGGACAGGTCGGCCTCGCGGGGGCGGCGCGCGGCCCGGGTGGCCTGCTGGACGCCGGAGGGGGTGCCGAGGCCGCGGGCGATCTCGTCGAGCTGGGCCAGCACCTCGGCCGGTTCGAGGTCGAGCTGGGCCAGGGTGCGTACGGCGGTGCGCAGTTCGCCCATCGCGACGGCGGCGCGCAGGCCGCGGCCCATGACGTCGCCGACGACCAGCGCGGTGCGGTGCCCGGGGAGTTCGATGACGTCGAACCAGTCGCCGCCGACCTCGCTGGCCCGGCCGGTGGCCGCCTCGCCGGGCAGGTAGCGGCAGGCGATGTCGAGTCCGGAGGCCTCCGGGTCGCCGGGCGGGAGCAGGGAGCGTTGCAGGATCAGCGCGCGTTCGTGTTCGCGCCGGTAGAGGCGGGCGTTGTCGATGCAGACGGCGGCGCGTGCGGCCAGTTCCACGGCGAGGTCCCGGTCGCGGTCGCCGAAGGGCTCGCTGCCCTTGGTGCGGGCGAACTGGACGAGTCCGACGACCGTGTCGTGGGCGACCATCGGCACGGCGAGCGTGGACTGCACGAGGCCGCCGTCCTCGGCGGGGACGGAGCGCGGCCGGGCGGTGCGCAGGGCGTCGGCGCAGGGCGAGTTGAACGGGTAGTGGTGGACGGCGCCGAGCTTGACCCGCTCGCCGGTGCCGAGGAACGGGGCGTCGGAGACGGCGCTGGAGAAGGCGACGCGGCGCAGTTCCGCGCTGCCGTCGGCGAGTCCCGGCGGGGTCTCGTCGCCGACCAGCAGGCCCTGGTAGAGGTCGACGGTGGCCAGGTCGCAGAAGCCGGGGACGACGACGTCGAGGAGTTCCCGGGCGGTGGTCTCCAGGTCGAGGGAGTTGCCGATGCGGGCGCCGGCCTCGTTGAGGAGGGCGAGGTTGCGCCGGGCGTTGGCGGCCTCGCGGGCGGCCTGGCGGCGGGCGGTGATGTCGGTGCCGAGCCAGGCGACGCCGATGGGCCGGCCGGAACCGCTGTGCACGCGGTACAGGTTGACGGACCAGTGGCGGCGTTCCTCGGTGCCCGGCACGAAGCCCGTGACGTGCATGTCCGTGATGGAGTCGCCGGTCTCCAGGACCCGGCGCAGGGTCGCGGAGACCCGGTCGGCCTCGGCGCGCGGCAGGTAGTCGTGGACGCCCTTGCCGCGGTGGTCGTCGGGGGTGCCGCCGAAGGTGGAGGCGAACCGCTGGTTGGCACGGCGCACCGTCAGGTCGGGGTCGATCAGCAGGAAGCCGAACGGAGACTGGCCGAATATGGCCTGTGAGGCGGCCAGGTCGGTCTCGATGCTCCGCAGGACGCGGACGTCGACGACGATGCAGACGGCGGCCTTCTCGCCGTCCTCGGTGCGCGTCGGCATGACGTACACCTCGGCCAGCCCGCGCTGTCCGCGCCGTCCGCTCGCCCGCGCCCCGGACCCGGCGCCGCCGCCCGGTGTCCGGAAGGGGACCACGCCGGTCCACTCCCGGCCGTCGAGGATCTCGGTCATCTTGCGCCGGCCGCGCTCGCGCAGGTCGGGGTCGATGAAGGCCTCGATGGGGTCGGTACCCACGGCGTCTTCCGCCCGGATGCCCAGCAGTTGTTCCGCCCGCAGGCTCCATTGGTCGACGAGCCCGTCGGGGCCGATGGAGAAGGACGCGACCTTGACGTAGTCGTAGATGGAGCCGGGCGGGCTGCTCTGCCACACCGCGTCACCGAGGGGCGCGTCTTGCGACGGGCCCCCGGACTCCGTGGACTCCGTGGGCTCCTCGGCCCTCGCTGGTATCTCGCTCACGCGAACCGTCCCCTCCAGCTCACCGCGTCCGGCACCGGTCACCGGAGGCGGCTGCCCGCAGTATCCAGCACTACGGCGCCGCACGACACGGTGTTCACGATCACAGCACGGTCCCGATGGTTTTCGGTCCGGACCGTGACAACACTTCCAGTCTTCTAACCAGCGGACACGGCATCGAATCACGCAGTTCCACAACTGCCACTGGCCTGAACCGGTTGACGGCCACAGTCAGGGGCGATGTCGGTATATTCCGGACACTTGTCGTCGTGATGGCAACGGTGTGTCACGAAGCCGTCGCGTCAGCTCGGCAGGGCGAGTTCGAACCACACCGTCTTGCCCGCCTCGCCGGGGCGGGTGCCCCAGCGCCGCGTCACGGACGCCACCAGTTGCAGACCGCGACCGTCCTCGTCGTCGGCGCGGGCGACGCGCTCGCGGGGCGGGTCGGGCAGCGGGTCGGACACCTCGACCAGCAGGACCCCGGCGGCTCCGGCCGGGTCGCGCACCAGGCGGACGCCGATGGGTCCGGTGGCGTGCCGCAGGGCGTTGGTGACCAGCTCACTGACCAGCAGGGCGGTGATGTCGGCGACGCCGCCGAGGCGCCACTCGTCCAGCGTGCGGCGGACCAGGGAGCGGGCGGTCCGCACGGCGTCCGGGGCCGCGGGGAAGACCCACTCGGCACAGTCACCCTCGTCGTCGCTCACGCCGATCACTTCCCCGGCCGACAACCCCCACCGGTGTCCCTTTTCATGGGGTTAATGGGCACATACCCTTTATCCGGGCCCGGTACCGCTCATCCGGCCCCGCTACCGCGCGCCGTGGCGCCCCTCACCCCTCGCCCCGAGTCCCAGGTGGGCGAGCACCCGCTCGACGGCGGGTACGTCCTGCTCCAGCCAGGGAACGTCCCAGACCTGGGCGGGGGTCAGCCAGCGCAGGTCGTCGTGGTCCTCGAGGGGTTGGGGGGCGGCGGAGCCGGGGAGCAGGCGGGCGGTCCACACCTGGAGGACGAGGGGCGCCCGCAGGGGCCACTGTCCCGGGACGCGCTCTCCGGCCTCGGCCGCCACTCCGAGTTCCTCGCGCAGTTCGCGCTCGAGCGCCGCCTCGGGCGTCTCCCCCGCCTCGACCTTGCCGCCGGGCAGTTCCCAGCGCCCGGCCAGTTCCGCGGGCGCGCTCCGGCGTGCGGCGAGCAGGCGCCCGCCGTCGAGCAGGGCGGCACCCACCACGATCCGTTCCGTCATGCGCCGGAGCCTACGGCCTGTCCGGCCGGCCCCGGCCCCGCCCCCCACGGGGCGCCGGTCAGTCGGCCGTGCCCGTGCCCGCCGCGCCGAGCCTCTCGACCCAGTAGAGCTGCTGGTGTCCGCGACCGTCGAGGGTGTCCGCGATCTGCTGGGCCTCGGCCCGGGTCGCGTACCTGCCCACGCGATAGCGATTGCCGTTGTCGTCCTGCCGGAAGACCAGCCAGGGAAGAGTGACCGTGCTGTCGTTCATCGCGCCCTTCCACCTCCCGTTCCCGCCCGCGGCACTCGCCGCGCCCCGCCCGCCAAGGAAACCGCAGTCCGCATATGCCCGAGCGTACGCCCAACCTTCACGGAGCGAATACGACTTTGCACAAAGAGGTACGCAACCAGCCAGAACGCAGGGGGCGCACGATGCAGAACGCGCCGTCCACGCACACCGATGCCTCCGGTCACAGGCATGGCGGGGCCGAGGGACGCGACCTGCGGGAACGGCCGGATTACGGCGCCGCGCGCGGAGGTACCGAGCCTCCGCCCGGGTGCGGGCAGGCGCGCGTGCGGCGGAAAGCGGCGCGGGAGGCGCACGACGGGCGTGCGCCATCTCACACCGTGGCGGCGGTGAACCGCCCTGGACCGGGCGCCGGTTGCCGGGCTACCTGACCGGCAGGTGGTACGCGACCCGGTAGCGGTCGGCCGGGACGACCACGTCGGCCGTCTCCACCGCGCGCCCCGAGGCGTAGAACGTGCGCTGGACGACCAGCACCACGTGCCCCGGTACGCCGCCCAGCGCGAGCAGCTCCTCGGCGAGGCCGGGGCGGGCGCCGACCTCCTCGGTGACGTTGTCGACGACGACGTCGATGGCGGCCATCCGCTCGACGACGCCCATGCCGCCGAGCGGCCCCTCCTCGGGCAGCATCACCGGGGTGCGCCCGGTCAGGTCCAGCGGCTCCCAGGAGGTGGAGAGCATGACGGCCTCGCCGGCCTCCCGGAAGACGTACCGGGTGCACATCACCCGGTCGCCGGGCTTGATCCCGAGCCGCTCGGCCACGGCACCGCTCGCCTCGGCCTGCTCGCTGCGCGATTCCCAGGTGCCGCGCGCGTCGGCGTCGGCCTGCTCCTGCCGGAAGGGCGTGGCGCCGCCGGCCGGCCGGTACCCGGAGCGGGCGACGCGCCTGGGGACGGGCCGCTCGCGCACGTAGGTGCCGGAGCCGGAGCGGCCCTCGACCAGCCCCTCGGCCATCAGCACCTTGCGGGCCTCCAGGGCGACGGTGTCCGAGACGCCGTACTCCTCGCGGATCCGCGCCTGGGACGGGAGGCGGGTATGAGGCGGCAGCAGACCGTCGGCGATCTTCTTGCGGAGATCACCCGCGACACGGAGATACGCCGGCTGCTCACCGAATGTCACTGGCCGCTCCCATCAGGTTGTACAGACAGCAACAGCGTGGCAACCGCCGGTCGACCGGGCAAGCAAAGGCCAAAGAATCACTCGATGTGATGACTTCTGCGGCCCGAGGGCTTTACGCAGGCACTTTCTCCCCGCTATGGGCGCCCTCACACCTCCTTGCCGGGGCTCTCTCCCCCGTCGCCGCCGGACTCCGCGTACTCCGGCGGCGTGGTGTCGAGGCCGAGGGACTCGCGGGCGGTGACCGTGGTGTCGCCGTCCATGAGCGCGTAGCCCTGGTAGAGGTGCTCGTAGAACGCGTCCGCGTCGGGGGTCACCTCCGCCGCGGCGAACTCTTCGCGTGCCGCCTCCAGGTCGGTGACCAGCTCGTTGACCGGCTGCCTACTCGCGGACGGCCAGGAGTGCGCGCCCAGCATCCCGATCTCCTCGGTGAGCGCGTTCTCCACCCGGCCCGCCCACGCCTGCTGCGCGGTCGGGTCGTCCTCGAAGTACTCGTTCTCCGGCGTCGACTCCAGGGCCCCGTCCAGGGACCGCGCCGCCTCCAGGTACGCGATCTGGTGGGCGTCGAGCGTCGTCGCGTCGTTGCGCAGCGAACCGGTCAGGTTCTTCCGCTCGTCCGTGCTGCCGAACAGGCAGGTGATCTCCCGGTCGTTCGACAGCCAGCTGCGCCGGGTCGGCGTCAGGTAGTACACGTCGACATCGGCGGGCAGGGCCCAGTCGTCCATGGCGTACTCGCCCACGAGCCCGTAGCAGCGCAGGTCGGCCATCGACGTGAGCGCGTCGTCCCCCGGGTACGAGCCGCCGCGCGGCAGGTCGAACACGGCGAACACCTCGCCGTCGTGCTCCCCGGCGCACGGTACCTGGTCGACGTCGTACGTCACCCCCTGGAGAGAGCCCCCGGGTGTGGTGAAGCACTCGCCCTTCTCCAGCGCGTAGGCGGTGCCCTCGCCGCGCGCTGCGTCCCGGAAGCCCTCCCAGAGGTCGGCCACGGCGCCCGTGGAGAGCGTCAGCGCCCACAGGGCCAGCCCCACGGAGGACAGGACGCAGCCGGCCACCGCGAACCCCTTGCCCCGCTCGCCCCGCTTCCGGATCCGGGCCAGCGCGATCAGCCCCAGCACGAGCCCGACCGCCGGCACGAAGCACAGGACCCCGAGCACGAACGCGGCGACGGCGAGCCCGCTCACGGGGGCCTGCCGGGGGTACGGGCCGAGGGGGTGGCCCCACGGCGGAGCGTACGGGCCCTGCGGGTACGGCCCTTGGGGTCCCGGCGGTGGCGGTATCGACACGGGTGCCTTGCTCCTGTTCGCGAGGGTGGTGCACCGACGGGTGCGGCCTCGCGCATCGTAAGCGGCCCGGACGGGAGGCGGCCCGCGGACCGCGGACGCGCCGGGTGCCCTCACTGCCTCCACAGCCGTCTGAGCGTCGCGTTGACCAGGCAGACACCGGCGAAGGCGACCGCCCAGCGCGGTCTGCCGGAGGCGGCCAGGGCGGCCGCGCCGGCACCGAACCAGAGCACCTCCAGGACGACCCGCCACGCCCCGCGCGCGGGGCGTGCGGCGCGGGGCGAGCCGAACAGCGCCCACGCCGTCATCATCACCACCGGCGCGCCCACCCCCAGGGCCACCTCGACCGGCCACCCGTCGCCGACGGCGACCCCCCAGAGCACGACCGCGACGTACACCGCCAGTTCCAGCAGGAACATCAGCAGCAGGTTGAGGGACTTCAGGGACGAGAGCACGACGGACTCCTGACTCGGACACGGACACGGACTCGGACACGGACACGGTCGGGTGCGGAGACCAAGGTGTCAGCCCGCGCGCCATGGCCGGAACAGAGCCGGGGAATCCGTCGCGCGGCGGCTCAGTCGTCGAACGCGGTGGCCCGGGTCTGCTTCTCCCACGCCTCGACGTCCGCACGGATCTGGTCGAGATGACCGAGGACCGCGCTGACGCCGTCGTCGCCCAGGGGCAGGCGCAGCGGGGTGTGTTCGGCCGCGAGGGCGGCCCGGATGACGGCCGCCGCCCTCGCCGGGTCGCCGGGCTGGCCGCCGTCGCCTCCGGCGATCATCCCGCGGGTCTCGCCGACCTTGGCGTACACGCCGCTGTCCGCGCTGATCCCGGCGTTGCCGGCCTGGAAGAGGCCGGTGCGGAAGGAGCCCGGCTCGACGATCAGCACCTTGATGCCGAAGTCCCGGACCTCGTCCGCGAGCCCTTCGGACATGCCCTCCAGCGCGAACTTCGTGCCGCTGTACGCCGAGAAGCCGGCGAAGGACATCTGCCCGCCCATGCTGCTCATCTGCACGATCGCGCCCGAGCGCCGCTCCCGCATGGACGGCAGCACCGCGCGCGTCAGCGCGGCCGGCCCGAAGACGTGCACGTCGAACAGCGCGCGCAGTTCGTCCTCGCCGGTCTCCTCGAGGGCGCCGACGTGCGTGCGGCCCGCGTTGTTGACGAGCACGTCGACTCTGCCGTGCCGTGCCAGCACGTCCCGCACCGCGTCCCCGGCGGCGGCCGTGTCGGCGACGTCCAGGCGCAGCGCCTCCATCTGGTCGGGGTACGCGGCCACGAGGCCGTCCAGTGCCTCGGGGCGCCGTGCCGCGCCGACCACGACGTCGCCGTCGGCCAGGGCCGCCTCGGCGATCGCCCGCCCGAAGCCGCTGCTCGCACCGGTGATCAGCCAGACCTTGTTCATACCGACTCCTCGTGTCCCGTTCACATCCGTCGCTCCGACGCCAACCACCCTCGTCCACAAGCCGGTTGCCGGTCCAAGACCCACGGTGATAACCCATGGTTATGACGATGGACGTGCACGTGCGGGAGCTGCGCTACTTCGTGACGGTGGCCGAGGAACTGCACTTCACGCGGGCGGCCGAACTCCTGTACGTGTCCCAGCCCGCGCTGAGCAAGCAGATCCGCGCGCTGGAGCGGCAGGTGAACGCCGAGCTGTTCCGCCGCGACCCTCAGGGCGTGGCCCTCACCGAGGCGGGCACGGCACTGCTGCCGCACGCCCGGCGGGTGCTGGCCGGCTGGGCCGAGGGCGCGGCGGCGGTGGAGGCGGTCCGGGAGGCGCGGCGCGGCACCCTGGTCGTCGGCATGAGCACCAGCCCCGGACGCGGCGGGCTGCTGCCGGCGATCCGCTCCCGCTTCACGGCGGCCCGGCCGGAGGCGGTCCTGCGGCTGCGGCAGATGAGCTGGGAGGACTCGACCGCTGGCCTGGCCGACGGCACCGCCGACGTCGCGTACGTGTGGCTGCCGCTGCCCGACGCCGGCCGATACGCCTGGACGGTGGTCGCCGAGGAACCCCGCCTGGTCGCCCTCCCCGACACCCACCCGCTCGCCTGCCGCGCGGAGCTCGACTTCGCCGACCTCCTCGCCGAGCCGTTCCTCGCCCTGCCCCCGGAGGCGGGCGCGCTGCGCGACTTCTGGCTGGCGCTGGACGAGCGGCGCGCACTCGGCGCCGGCCCACCGCGGGTCGGCGCCGAGATCTCCGGTACGGAGGAGACGTACGAGGCCCTGGTCGCGGGCCTCGGCGTCTGCCTGGTGGCCACGGGCAACGCGCCGCTGATCACCCTGGGCGGCGTCGGCACCCGCCCGGTCCGCGGTCTGAGCCCCAGCCGCTACGCGCTGGCCTGGCGCCGCGAGGACGAGGGGCGGGCACTGGTCCGGGGCTACGTGGAGGCCTGCCGCCGGGTGACGGCCGGGAGCTGACCGGAGGCTCGGGCACCGCCGTCCCGCACGTGCGCGCGCACCCCCTGGAGGCCGAAGAGGACGAGCAGTTCGACCGCGCCGCCGTCGGCGCTGCCCAGCCAGTGCGGCAGGGACGTGTCGAACTCCGCCGCCTCACCGGGCGTCAGCGTGAGGTCGCGCTCCCCGACCAGCAGCCGCAGCCGGCCGCTGAGCACGTACAGCCACTCGGAGCCCTCGTGGGTCTGCGGGGTCGGTTCGAGCGGTGCCGGACGGCTCGGGATGATCATTTTGAACGCCTGGGTGCCGCCCGGCCGCCGGGAGAGCGGCACGAAGACCATCCCGAAGCGCCGGACGGGCTTCAGGTGGATGCGCGGGTCGCCGGTGCGCGGGGCGCCGACGAGGTCGTCCAGGGGCACGTCGTAGATCCGGGCGAGCGGCAGCAGCAGCTCCAGGGTCGCCCTGCGCTGCCCGCTCTCCAGCCGCGACAGGGTGCTCTCCGACACCCCGGTCGCCGCCGACAGGTGGGCGAGGGTGATGCCCCGCTCGCGGCGCAGCGCGCGCAGGCGCGGGCCCACCGTGTCGAGTACGTCGTCCACGTCGTCCGCTCCGGCGTCCATCGGGCCACCTTGCCACAACGGCAAGTTCTCGTGCCGGATCGGACGGCCGCTGCCAAGACTGGCCGCATCGTCCGTCGCCCACGGCTGCCCGCCGAGCCCGGCCGGACCCGAACGAGCCCGAGCGAACTCGAGCGAACCCGAGCGAACCCGAACGAGCCCGAACGAAGGAGTCCCGGTGAGTCCGAACAATCCGATGAGCCCGATGAGCCCGATGAGCCCGGCGGGTCCGACGAGCCCGACGAGTGCCGCCGAGGCGGTCACCTTCTGGGACGGCGTGTACGCGGCCCGCCCGGCGCCCGACGCCCCCCGGCCGAACGTCCGTCTCGTCGAGACGGTCACCGATCTGCCTCCCGGCACCGCGCTGGACCTGGGGTGCGGCAGCGGCGGGGACGCGCTGTGGCTCGCCCGGCGGGGCTGGCGGGTCACGGCCGTGGACATCTCCGGCGTGGCGGCCGAGCGGCTCGCGGGACACGCCCGCGCGCACGGCCTCGGCGACCGGGTGGACGCCGTACGGCACGATCTGCGCGCGTCCTTCCCCGGGGGCCGGTTCGACCTGGTCTGCGCGCACTACCTCCACACCCCGTTCGACCTGGACCGGGCGGCGGTCCTGCGTACGGCCGCGCACGCGCTGCGCCCCGGCGGGCGGCTGCTGGTCGTCGACCACGGCTCGACCGCGCCGTGGTCGTGGGACCAGGACCCCGACGCCCGGTACCCGGCCCCGCGGGAGGTCGCGGCGGGTCTCGCCCTCGACCCGGCGACGTGGCGGGTCGAACGGGCCGAGGCCGTGCGCCGCACCGCGACCGGCCCGGACGGGCGCACCGCGGAGGTCGTCGACCACGTCCTGCTCGTCCACCGCACCGGCTGAAGGCACACGTCCACCAGGAGGTCACCATGTCCACCACGCCCCGCCGGGACGCGCCGCCGCCCCGCACCGGAGACAGTGAGGCCGAGACCCTGCGCGGGTTCCTCGACTACCTGCGGACCTCGGTCGCCGGCAAGGTCGAGGGAGCCCCGGAACCGCAGGTCCGCACGGCCGCGGTGCCGTCCGGCACCAACCTGCTCGGGCTGCTCAACCACCTGACCCACGTCGAACGCGCCCTCTTCCTCGGGGAGGAGGTGCGGAGTTGGCCGGCGACGTTCCGGGCCGCGCCCCGGGACGGCGTGGCCGACGTCGTCGCCCGCTACCGGGAGGCCGTCGAACGCGCGAACCGCGTCCTCGACGCCTGCGCCGACCTCGGCGCCCCACTCCCCCGGCCCCGTCCGGGCCGCCCCGCGCCCAGCGCCCGCTGGGCCCTCGCCCACATGATCGAGGAGACCGGCCGCCACGCCGGCCACGCCGACATCCTGCGCGAGCTGATCGACGGTACGACGGGACGCTGAGCGCGCCGCCCCGTGGCGTGCCCCGCGTGCCGTGCCCCGCCCTCAGGCCGCGCCCGTGGCCCGGCGGGCGCGGCGGGCGCGGCGGTTGCGCCACCAGGTGACCAGCCAGAGGACGTTGACCCCGCCCAGGACCACCAGCACCGTCACCGCGTCGGCGTTGCCCGCCAGGCCGTGTTCCGGTCCCAGTCCCCGCACGGCGCGGACCAGGAGGGCGATGTCGACGGGCAGGGTGACCGCGGCCATGAACGTCAGACAGGCCGCCGTACCGGCCACGAGGACGACGCTGTAGATCCGGACGGCCCGCCGCTCGTGTGCGGGCAGCCGGGTGCTCGGGTCGTCCCGTGCGAGCGCCGGTGCCTTCCCGCGGGCGACGCGCCGCACCGGCCGCACCGCGCGCCGGAACCGGTACCGGGCGTACGCCAGGCCGTCGCCGTACAGGTCGCGGCAGCCGGTGAGGTCCTGGAGGACGAAGTACAGGTCGGTGCGGGTGAAGACCATGCACTGGAAGGGCAGCGGCAGCAGGGCGAGGAGCAGGGCCGCGGCCAGCAGGCGGTGGGCGGTCGTCCCGGGCTCCGTCGCGGCGAGGACCAGGACGAGGCACGACGCGACGGACAGGTTGAGGGCGATTCCGGCCAGGTAGGCCGTCAGCCGGTGCCGGCGGGGAGCGAGTTCGATGCCGCTGATGTCGGTCTGCATGACGAGGAACTGAAGCCGGGTGCCCAGCCGCATCCGCCCCGGCACGCCCGCCGCCCGGGCGGTCACCAGGTGCGCCAGTTCGTGGGCCAGCAGCAGCGTCCACCCGGCCGCCGCACCGCTCAGCAGGACCACGCTGCCGTGGCGGCTCCACAGCAGGTCGCGGTAGCCGGGAAGCAGGTCGGAGCGGCGCACCAGGACGACGACGGCGGCCGTCAGCAGTGCCCCGACGAGCAGCGGGAGCGCCGGGTGCAGGGCGAGACGGACGTGGCGGGGCCGCAGCCACGGCAGGGACGCCCGCGGCGGTTCGGCGTCGGGGACCGGGCGGTCGCCGATCCGCGCCACGAAGCCCAGCGCGGTCAGGTCCCCGACGAAGTCCGCGATGTCGAACTCCTCCCCGGTCTCGGCCCGCAGCGTCTCCTCCGTACGCGCCACGCTCAGCCCGTCGCCCAGGAGTTCCACCGCGCGCGCCCCGGCCGCCGGCAGGGCGACGAAGTTCCGGGTGACCATGCGGCCCACGATCCACTCGTCGCGGTCGCGTCGTACGGCCAGGTCGTGCAGGGCGACACGGGTCGCCGGCCCGATCCGGGGAGGGTCGCCGGCGGTCGTGTCCGTCACGAGGAGCCTCGGTCCCCGGAGCCGGAACGGGCGGCCGGGGCCGGGCCGTTCTCCGCGCGGCGGCAGGCCGGGCAGTCGGGGCGCCGCGGCGAGCGTTGCAGGACCGGGTCGCCCGGCATCATGAGGTTGAGGCCGAACCGGCATCCGGGTTCGACGGGCGGGACGCCGCACAGCAGCATCAGGGCGGCGTGGGCCAGCAGCCCGCCGGACAGGCCCGCGGTCACGGCGTTGGCCGGATTCCACGGCATGCGGGGCGAGGCCGCGTCCTCGTCCTGACCGGGGCCGAGGCGCAGGTCGCGGCGTTCCGCCTCGGCGTCGCGCAGGCACTGCCAGCACGCGCCCCGGCCCGGCGTGAAGACGCCCACGGCGACCAGCGGTCCGCGGTAGCCCGCCTCGGCCCACGGTGTGCCCGTGGCCAGGCAGACCTGGTTGGCCCATCGGCGGATCGCGGTGGGGCGGTCGGCGGCGAGCAGCAGGGCGTCGTAGCCGGACGCGCCGCGGGCTCCCGTCAGCAGGTCCTCGAGGTCGGCCGGGCCCCGTACCTCGCGCCGCTCGCCGGTGACCTCGACGTCCGGGTTGAGCGCGCGCAGGGCGGTGAGCGCCGCGTCCAGTTTGGGTCTGCCGAGGTCCTCCTCGCGGAAGAGGGTCTGCCGGTTGAGGTTGGACAGTTCGACCACGTCCGGTTCGACGCAGTGCAGCCGCCCCACGCCGGAGGCCACCAGGTCCCGCGCGGCGGCCGAGCCGGTGCCGCCGACGCCGACCAGCAGGACCTCGGCCCGGCGCAGCAGCAGCTGCGGCTCCCAGGCACTGTCCCTGGGCCGGAGGTCCATCCACCGCAGCAGGGTCATGCCCCTGCCGTACCGCTCGCGTTCCCGCTCGGACAGTTCCGCCGGCGGCTCGGCGCCGGCGTCCTCGACGTACCCGGCGTCGGTCAGGTCCGTCATGGCCTGGGCGATGTCCGGGGCCGGCAGCCGCAGTTCCGGGTGGCGTCCGGCCACCTCGGCGACGACGTCCGGGGCGCTGCGCGTCCCGTCCATGACCTGGACGAGCGTCCAGACCCAGCCGTCGTCGTCCCGCACCTCGGCGCCGATGCCGTGGACGACGCTGCCGATCCGCACGTGGCCGTCCACGGTCCGGTAGGCGCGGTGCTCCGGCTTGATCCGGGGCCGCCGCATCGGGTGCACCGTCATTTTCGCGCCAACCTCGCCATCCCCCACCACGCGGGCCACAACGGACGTTGACAACGGTGCACGGGTGAGCGAACGCTGACAAGAGCACGACGTGCCTCGCACGCCACAAGCACCACGGCTGCAGAGCACATCGGCGCCACGGCACACGGTCACCACGGTCACCACCGGAAGGAGACGGCATGGCGAACAAGATCGAGATCCGTCCGCTGGACAAGAAGGAGACCACCGGCGACAGCGGTGGCAACGGCGGCTCCTGACCGGACTCGCCCGATGCACCGCTACCCCACGGTCGCGGAAGTCACCGAGTCGGCGCGACGGCTGGTCTCCCGGTTCCCCGGGTCCGGCCGCCTGCGCCGGATCGGCACGTCCAGGGCCGGCCGGCCGGTCCTGATGCTGTCGGTGGGGCACGGGCCGCGCCACGTCCTGGTGGTGGCCCGGCCGCACCCGGACGAGCCGGTGGGCGGCGCGACGGCGCTGGCGCTGGCGGAGCGGGTCGCGACCGGCGACCGCCGGTCCCCGGCGACCGACCCCCGGACCGTCACCTGGGACATCGTCCTGTGCCTCGACCCGGACGGCGCGGCGCTGAGCGAGGGCATCGAGGCGGCGACGGCCGGCCCCGGCGCCACACTGGCCCGCTACTACCGCGCCGCCTTCCGCCCGGTCGCGGCGGAACAGCCCGAGTGGGCACCGATCGTCGGCCGGCGGCTCCCGGAGAGCCACGCCCTGTTCGACACGATCGACGCACTCCGCCCCGTACTCCAGTGCTCCCTGCACAACGTCGACGCGGGCGGCGCCTGGGTCCAGCTCACCGGGGACCTCCCCGGCCTCGCCGCCCCCTTCGCGGCGTCCGCGTCGGCGCTGGGCGTCCCGGTCCAGCACGGCACGTACGACGCCCTGTACTGGGAAAACCCGGCCCCCGGCGTCCACGTCCTGCCGCCACCGGACAGCAGCGCCCGGCTGGCGGCCGGGTCCGAGAACATCGGCCGGTCCACCTGGTGCGCGCCCCAGCGGTACGGCGGCGTCACGGCGATCGTGGAGGTGCCCCTGTGGTCCACCGGCACGGCCGACGACCCGACCCCGCACCCGGACCCCGCCCGGGCGCTGCGCGAGCTGTCCGGCCTGGTCCGGGAAGGCGGACGACACGTCACCGCCGTCTTCGACAAGGCCCGCGGCTTTCTGCCGCCGGCCGAGGACAGCCCGCCCGGACGCGTACTGGAGTGGATGGCCGACGACCTCTACGACCTGGTCGCCGACTCCTGGCAACCGCTGGTCCGGCAGGCGGAGTCGGCACCCCGCGCCGACCGCTCGCCCGCGCTGACGACGGCCGGGATCAGCGCCCTGGAGGTCGTCGCCCGACGCCAGCCACTGCGCGCGGCGGGACTTCTGCTGCGCCTTCTGGACGCGACCGACGCCCCGGCGTCCGTCGCCCTCCGCCACGAACTGGACGGCCTCTTCATCACCTGGTGCACGGACTTCGAGACGTCACTGCGCCTGCGCCCGGTCCCCGTCCGCACCCAGGTGGAACTCCAGACCCGCACGGTGCTGGCGGCTGCGGAGTGCGCGCTGAGGCTCTGACACTCTGAGGCTCTGAAGCTCTGAAGCTCTGATGCGCTGAAGCAGTCGGGACGGGGGCCGGCCAGGGAAGTTGCAGGCGATGACGTGAGTGCCGGGTCAGCTCCAGGCCCGTCGCTCCTCGCTGCGGGGGTCGTCGACCCGGGTCCACTCGGCGCCGATGCGCATGGTCGCCCGGCGGTCGGTGTCGTACGGGTCCCAGCCGGGGTCGCCGGTCCGGGCGAACCGGATCCAGGTCTCGTGGACGCGCGTGGCGAGGTCCGCGGGGGCCTCCTCGGGGCCGAGCAGGGCGTGCGGGCCGTTGAGTTCGGGCCGGTCCGCGAGGTCGAAGACGAAGGGCAGTTCCACGGTGTGCGTGGCGCCGAGTCGTCCGTCCAGGGCGTGGGAGCGCCAGGCGAACTCGTAGGCGTAGGTGCCGGAGCGCGGGTGCGCCGCATGGGCGCCGGCCAGCGCGCGGCTGCCCGCGCCGAACAGGGCGTCGGCCATGACGGCGGAGCGCAGCTCCGCGAAGCCCGCCTCGGGCCGGGACTTTCGGTAGGTCTCGACGAGCCGCACCGGATCGGGGTGCGCGCGGGCGGCGGCCTCGTCGACGTCGGCGGCGGTCGAGGTGGCGTACGCGCCCACCGGGACCAGGTAGAGGTTGCCTTCTTCCGCGTTGGTGCCGACGAGCAGGTCGACGTCGGCGGCGAGACCGGCGGCGACGGACACGGCGGGCTGGGTGTCCAGGACGAGGCTGAAGGGGCTGAGGCCGATCAGCGGATCGCGGTGGGTCCCGGTTCGCAGGTCGAGGCCCGCGAGTCCGGATGCCGCCTCGACGAGCCGCTCGTCGGGGAGGCCGGCGAAGGCGTCGGCGTGGGGCTCCACGCCCAGCGCCCCGGCCGCGGCCCCGGTGACGCGGGCGGCCTGCTCGGGTGTGAACGCGCCCAGACCGCTGCCGCTCTGCACGATCGCCCGGCGGACCAGTCCGGCGGCCTCGGGGGTGGCGAGGACGCCGCCGACGATGGTCGCCCCGGCGGACTGACCGAACAGGGTGACGTGGTGCGGGTCGCCGCCGAAGGCGGAGATGTTCTCCCGCACCCAGCGCAGCGCGGCGACGACGTCGAGCAGGCCGCGGTTGGCGGGAGCCCCGGGCAGGTCGAGAAACCCGGCGATGCCGAGCCGGTAGTTGAGGGTGACGAGGACGACGCCGTCCCGGGCGAACGCGGAGCCGTCGTACAGGGCGGCCCGCGTCGATCCGGCGACGAAGCCGCCGCCGTGGACGAAGACCATCACCGGCAGGGCGTCACCACCGCCGGCGGCGGGCGTGAAGACGTTGACGGTGAGGTAGTCCTCGCCCCGGCTCCAGCCGGTGCCGAAGTAGGGGGTCATGTCGACGTCGCCGAGCCTGCGTTGGGACTGCGGGGCGTTGGGTCCCGGCACGGTGGCGTCCCGTACCCCGTCCCACGGCTCGTGCGGCAGCGGCGGGGCGAACCGGCCGGCGCCGTGGAGCGGAGCGGCGTACGGGATGTTCAGGAAGGTGAGGGTGTCGCCCCGGCGCAGGCCGCGGACGGCTCCCTGCGCGGTGGTGACGACGGGGTCGGGGCGGTGCTTCATCTCTCGTGTCCTTCCGTGGATTCTGCGGGCTCCGTGGATTCCGTGGGCTCCGTGGATGCCGTGGGCTCCGTGGACTTCAGGCCGACTCGGTGTACTCGGCGTACTTGGCGAAGGGCGCCCAGCCCTTGACGGCGAATTTGCCGCCATCGCGTACGACTTCGGCGGCGCCGTGGCCACCGAGGTGCGCGGGGAAGACGAGGGCGTTGCCGTCGGCGGCCGAGCCCAGGAGCCGGTGGCGGGTGGCGCGGGCTTCGGCGGGGTCCTCGCAGAAGCAGCTGTTGGCGTCGGGCTCGACGATCTGGATCGGGTTGTGCATCAGGTCGCCGACGAACAGGGCCCGGTCGGAGCCGGACTCCAGCCTCAGCACGGAGGATCCGGGGGTGTGGCCGGGGGCGAGGTCGAGGCGCAGGTTGCCGTCGATCCGGTGGCTGCCCTCCCACAGCCGGGTGAGACCGGCCTCGTGCACGGGGGCGACGCTGTCCTCGAAGACGTTCTGGTTGCCCCGGCCGAGCCGGGTCCTGATCTCGTTGGCCGGGTTCCAGTAGTCGAAGTCCGCCCTGGCCATCAGGTAGGTGGCGTTGGGGAAGGTCGGTACCCAGGTCCGCCCGTCGAGGTAGGTGTTCCAGCCGACGTGGTCGACGTGCAGGTGCGTGTTGATCACGATGTCGACGTCCTCGGGACGCACCCCGGCGCGGGCGAGGTTGCCCAGGAAGTCGGTGTCCAGGCGGTTCCACACGGGCGCGTACGGCCGGTCCTTGTGGTTGCCGACGCCGGTGTCGACCAGGACGGTCCTGCCCTCGCTGCGCAGGACCCAGGTCTGGATCGCCGAGTTGACGATCCGGGTCCCGGCGTCCAGGAAGTCCGGGACCAGCCAGGAACGGTGCGTGTCCCACGCCCGGGCCGGGCTGTCCGGGACGAACGCCTCGGGCGTCAGGTCGACGGGACCGTAGTACTCCCGGACCCGGGTCACGGTGACGTCGCCCAGGGTGATGGTGTCCACGGTGTGCTCCAGTGCAGAAGGTCGGGCTCGAACGCCCCTGTTCCGCAAGGGTGCGTCGCGGGTGGCGGGCCGCGGTATGCGTCATGTGACTGCACCCGGTTCCGCCCGACCTGTGGTGTCCGGCCGCGGGACGGCAGGAATACGGCCACGGCACCGCCACGTTGCCGTCAGGGCTGTCTCAGTTCCTGGAGCATCCGTGAAGCATGGTGAACGCGCCCGAGCGGGCCGGGACGCGCCCGGAGATCGCCGGGGCGCGCCCGGGGATCCCGGTCCGACCGTGGTGGGCCGGGAGAGCGAGACCGCGGAGATCATGGGGCGCCTCGCCGCCGACCGGTCCCGCGGCACGGTGCTGGTCGTCGAGGGCGGCCCCGGTGCCGGCAAGAGCGTGCTGCTCGACCTCGCCGTACGGCGGACGCGCGGCGCCGGCCACCGGGTGCTGAGGGCGGTCGGCAGCGAGTCCGAGGCGCGTCTCGCGTACGCCGGTCTGCACCAGCTGCTCCGCCCGGTCCTCGGCGACCTGGACGCCTTGCCGGCACGGCAGCGTTCCGCGCTCCGGGCGGCCCTGGGCCTGGCCGAACACGCCGAGGCCCCCGAGGCTCCCGATGCCCTGCTCGTCGGCCTGGCGGTGCTGACGTTGGTGTCGGACCTGGCGGAGCCGGCAGCACCGCTGCTCGTGGTGGTCGACGACGCCCAGTGGATGGACCGCGCGTCGCTCGACGTCCTCTCCTTCCTGGCGCGGCGCCTGGACGGCGAGCCCGTGACGCTGCTGCTCGGCGTGCGGGCCGCGGCCGTGCTGCCCGGTTTCGACAAGGGGTACGCGCGCCTGGAGGTCGGCCCCCTGAGCGGTGACGCGGCGAACCGCCTGCTCGACGAGCAGCCGGAGCCGCCCACCGGCCGCACCCGGGTCCGGATTCTGCGGGAGGCGGCGGGCAATCCCCTGGCCCTGGTCGAGCTGTCCCGCGCCGTCGCGGGCAGACGGCCGGAAGACCTCGCGGTCGAGGGCCCGCTGCCCGTCACCGACCGCCTGGAAGCCCTCTTCGCGCTCCGCGTGAGCCACCTGCCGGAAGCCACCCGCCGCGCTCTGCTGTTGCTCGCCGCCGCCGACGCGGCGGACGCGGCGGCGGCCGCACGGGGCCCGTCCGAGGCCGACGGCACGGCGTGGGCACCTGCCGAACGAGCCGGTCTCGTACGGCAGGACAGCGCCGGGATCTCCTTCCGTCACCCCGTCGTCCGCTCGGCGGTCTACCACACCGCGTCCTTCCGGGAACGCCGGCAGGCGCACCTCGCCCTCGCCCGGCTGCTGGGCGACGACCCCGACCGCCGCGCATGGCACCTCGCCGCCGCGACCGTGGGGCCCGACGAACAGGTGTCGGCGGTGCTCCTGGAGACGGCGGCCCGGGCCCGGCGCCGGGGCGGTCACGCGGCTGCCGCCGCCGCGCTGGAACGCGCCGCGGAACTCAGCCCGCGCCGCGCGGACCAGGCGCGGTTACTGGCCGACGCGGCGGACACGGCCGTCTTCACCGGTCAGCTCGGCTGGGTGGCACACCTGGCCGACGAGGTGCGCAGGCGCAGTGACGACCCGGCGCTGATCAGCCGGGCCGCGCTGGCGGCGGGGCGGCTCATGACCATGGGTCCCCGCCACACGGCCGCCTTCGCGCTGCTGGCGCGCATCGCCGACGAGGCGGCGGACGCCCGGTCGCCCCGGCTGCTGGACGCCCTCGCCGCGGCAGCGGTGGTCCGCTACTACTCGGGCGAGGAGTCCCAGCGGCAGCGGATCGAGACCCTGCTCGCCGGCCTGCCGGACACCGCCACGGGTGGAGCGCTGGGCGCCTGGGTGCGGGCCGTCTCCGATCCCGCCGGCGCGGGAGCGTCCCTCGCCCCGGCGCTGCCGCGGCTGATCGACGAGGCCGGGCACGACGCCGGAACGCTGACCGCGCTCGCCGTCGTGGCCTGGCTGCTGGACCGCACTGCCCTGGCCGCCAGGGCCTTCGACGAGGCGGCCGACCGTTGGCGGGCCCACGGCCCGTTGCCGGCCGGTCTGGGCTGCGCCGTCGGCTGGACCTATCTGGAGCAGGGCCGCTGGGCCGAGGCCCGCTCGGTGGCCGCCGAGATCGCGGCGGTGGCCGCGCAGTCCGGACTGGACCACGCCGAGGCGTGTGCGCGAGCGCTCGACGCGGCAGCGGTGGCGCTGCTCGGTGAGCCGGCCGACGCACGCGAGAACGCCGAGCGGGCACTGGCCCTCGTCGATCCGCTGGAGAGCCGCTCCGTCGCGGTCGCCGCCCGCCGTGCCCTGGGCATGGCGGCGGTGGCTGAGGGTGACTACGACACCGCGTACGCACACTTCCGCTCCGCCTTCACCGAGGACGGCGACCCGGTCCACTACCACGTCTCCTACACCGTCCTGGCCGAACTCGCCGCGGCGGCGGCCCGCCGGGGAGAGCGCGCACCCGCCGCGGAACTGCTGGAACGGTCGGTGCGACGCCTGGGCACCGGTATGTCGGCACGGCTCGCCCTCCTGGTCGAGCGCGCCCGCGCCCTGCTGGCCGACCCGGAGCACGCCGAACGGCACTTCCGGGCGGCACTCGCGGACGAGACGGGCGATCAGTGGCCCTTCGAGCGGGCGCAGACCCGGCTGGACTACGGCGAGTGGTTGCGCAGGCAGCGCCGTATCGCAGAGGCCCGCCCGCTGCTGACCGGAGCACTCGACACGTTCCGGCGGCTCGGCGCACGACCGTGGATCGAACGCACGAAGGCGGAACTGCGCGCCGCGGGCATCGAGGCGTCCGGTGCCGCACCCGGTGCGCTCACCGAACTCAGCCCCCAGCAGCAACAGATCGTCCGACTCGCGGCCCGCGGCCTGACGAACCGCGAGATCGGGGAGAAACTGTTCCTCTCCCCGCGTACGGTCGGCTCCCACCTCTACCGGGTGTTCCCCAGGCTGGGCATCACCGCCCGCGCCCAACTGCGCGACGTGGTCGACGACACGCGGCCGCGCCCGCCGGACCGGCACAGCGGAGCCGGCGCACCGGCCGCACGGTGAAGCGCACTGCCGGGGAGCGTGCCTGGACCCGGTGCCCGGGGGACTGGGGGACGTCCAACCTGGGCGGGCGTCAGAGCAACGACCTGACCAGGCCAGTCCTGGTTGGCGTGCACTGGTCCCGGCCGTCGCTCACGGGTGTCCCGCCGACTCCCTGCGGACCGCCCCCAGCCGCGCCTGCTCCTCCTCGACTATCTGGCGGGCTATCGCGGTGTCCGAGACGTCGACCGCGGCCGGCGTCGACTCGGCGACCGCGCTGCGGCGCGCGTACGCGTCGAACAGGCGGGTCTTCTTCTTCAGCATCTCCACCATCCGCTCGTCCACTCCGCGGGTGGCGAGCAGCCGGTGCACCCGGACCGAACGTATCTGCCCCATGCGATGAGCCCGCGCCACCGCCTGGTGTTCGATGGTCGGTTTGATCTGGGGCTCGCAGATGATGACGACGGACGCGGCCTGCATGTTGAGGCCCACCCCGGCCGCCTGGATCTGCGCCACCAGTACCGCGTGACCCGGCACAGCGGCGAACTCGTCCACCAACTGCTGACGGCGGGCGGGTAACACGCTTCCCGAGATCGGACCGAACACCTGAGCGTCACCGTTGCCCGGTGCGCCGTGCAGTGCGTCCTTCACGGTTCCGAGGACATCCCTGAAGTTGGAGAAGACCACCACCTTCAGCTCATTCTCGGCGGCCTCCTCGACGATCTCGCGCAGCCGGCTCAGCTTGGCCGACTTCTCGGGACGCGCGTACGCCGCCCGGCGCATCGCCATGAAATTGCCGACGCGCACGGCCTCCCGGTAGGCGTCCTCGTCCGACGCACTCAGTTCCTCCCATTCGTCGGTGTGCTGGAGCGCGGGCAATTCGGTCAGAACATCCTGCTGGTTGCGGCGCAGATAAACCGGTGCGACAGCTTTCCGGAACGCCTTGGAACCGGCCACTCCCTCACGGTCGCCGACGACCTCTGCCAGGTCGGGCTGGAGAATCCGCACAAGGCTGCGAAACTCGGCGACTCGGTTCTCCATGGGTGTACCGGTCATGAAGAGAACACGTTCGCAGTGCTCGGACCATTCCGTCACGGCTTGGGAGCGACGCGTCTTGGCATTCTTCACGTAGTGCGCCTCGTCCACGACCAGCATCCCCAACTCGCCGCCACCGGGGGCCGGGAAACCACGTAAGGCGTCGAATGTGGTCACTCCTACGCCGCCCCGGCCCTTCCAGTCGGCGAACGCCTCCTGCCGGTCGGGGCCGTGCAGAGACGTCACGCGCAGCCTGCTGCGGGCCTCGATTTCGCGTGTCCAGTTGATCAGGACGCTGGCCGGGCAGACGACCATGAAGTGGGTCTGTCCCTCGGCTGCGAGATGAGCCAGGGCGGCGATGGCCTGGATGGTTTTGCCGAGCCCCATCTCGTCGCCAAGAATCACCTTGCGCTGGGCCAGGGCAAAGCGCGCCCCGAAGGCCTGATAGCCGCGCAACGACACCCGCCGGTGCGTGTCGTCGAGCATCTGGTTGCGGACCCGCTCGGCGACTTCGTCGGGCAGGAACCCCTCGGCAGCCGCGGTGTCGGGGCTGCGGCCGGAGATCTCCGCGAGCAGGCTGTAGTACTCGGCGGAACGCAGCTCGAAGTCGACCCAGGCCGCAGCCTCGGTCGAGGTACCGCGCAGCAGATCCACCGACGCCTGTGCGAGCAGCTCCGGCACACCGCCTTGCGCTGCTTCCTCAACCAGCGTCCGGATCTCTGCAACGGCCTCCAGCGCCCGAGCTCGTCCTGCCTGCCGCACCAGCAGCATCCGCAGCCGTCCGACGGCCGGCTTGGCCTCCGCCAGCAGCGGACCGAGCCGCTCCGAAAGAGTCGCGGCCGTGTCGACGGCTCGCCGGGCGTCGGGACCTGCTTCCACCAGCACATGCAGGGCCATGACCAGTGAGGTGGTGCGCGGCTCCGGCCGATCCACGTCGATGTGGACGGCGATGGTCTCCCCCACGGCATCAGCTATCTGACGTGCCGCCGCGATGACCTGATCGGCGGTCCGCTGCCCCACGCCAGGAATCTGCCGCAACCGGTAGGAGCCGGCGTCGAGTACCTGCCGGACCGATCGCAGGCCACTCTTCTCGACGTCCCCGAGCCTCAGCCGACCCTCGGTGACCTCTTTCAACCGGGCCAATGGGATGGCATCCAGCGCTTCTTCCGCCGCCGTGTCGCAGATCGGCTTCAGCGCCGCCCGAACCGCCTCGACGGCCCGCCCGTGGTCGCCGACCACCGCCTGCGCCGCCTCGTACAGTCGCCCTCCCCGCGCGACCGCCTCCCGCTCGCTGCGACCCACTCCGCCCCGGCCCCTCTCGCTGTGTCCCCGCATACTGCCACCGCCGACACCGGCCGGGGCACGCAAGCATTGTGCGGCGCACAGCGGCCTGACCTGCTTTTTCGCAGGTCAGGCCGGTTGTCCACGTCCCATCAGACGTTGAACCTGAACTCCACCACAAGGCCGTGACCTGCGGAAATGCAGGCGCATCCCAGCACCATCCCAGCACGGGATGCGCGACAAAGTACAAGAACACCGAAGATCGCCAACGCTCCCCGGAAGCGCCCGCACACGCCTGAAGTCTGCGGAACTTCTACGAACGCCACATCAGACTCGTGCCACCGCACCGAACCTCGCAGAGCAGCACAGCGCTCGCGCTCACTCGCGGTCTCCCCGGACGTCAGCGGCCAGCTCCGACGCCTGGCCGCCGCCCAGAATGCACGTCCAGACCTCGAGGCCGGCGCGAGCGTCCACAGATCCCGTATACCTCCGGTTTGGCGGGGCATAGTCAGAAGCTTCCGCACTGTCGCAGGTCAGCCTGCATAGCTCAGCGGGTGGAGCAGGCGCCTTCTAAGCGCTTGGCGGCAGGTTCGAGTCCTGCCGGTGGCACCCAAACATGGCTGGTCAGGGCTCTCTCGGACCGCCAGCGGAGAAGCGGTGCGCGCGGTACTGCGCCGTTCGTTCAGAGCGTTGGATTCCGTGCTCCAGAGAGGAGCAACGTGGATCAGCTCGGTATTCAGCTGGCCGAGGTGAGACGCGCCAGGCCCCCCTTCTCCAGCTCGTGCACCACCAGCTCCTCCATCGCGTGTCGCTCCCTGGCGGAGGCGTAGGCGAGGTCGTGCAGGGCAGCAGCACGCTTGGCGAAGTCCCGCCTCACCGCATCGGTCGGCCAGGGGATCTTGTAACGGGAAAAGTCCTTGCGCCTCATCGCGCGGGCCTGCTCACCCTGCGTAACGGCCGTCAACTCCCGCCTCCGGTAACGCAGCGAGTGCAACAACCACATCCGATCGACCTCGGACTCTGTGTAAATCGCGAGCGTCCGCCGACCTGGCACTACCGGGGTAGTAGTGAGCACGGTCCGCACCTCCCCGGGACGGGGCGCGATCAAGAGGCTGCCGGACGGGCATACAACCTCCGCTTGCGCCACGGTGCGTGAAGTCACTGCACCCAGATGTACTGTCTTGCAGTTCAGTACCTCGCGGGGAGACACCCACGGCATAGCCGACTGTTCGCTGTCCGCCAGAGACTGTGCTGCACCAGCCGTAACCTGACACACTTCGCCCACTGCACGCTCGGTAGCGGGACCTTGCCCGCACGTCTGCAGCGCCTCCATGAAGTGCGCATCCGCTAGTTCCGTCGCGCAAGACACAATCCGGGTGTTCAACGCATTCTTGCGCTCAGCAAGCGAGATCAGCGAAAGCAGCCTCTCCCGCACCGGCGCTGGAGGCACTGGCACGGGAAGTCGGTTGAGTGCCTGCAGAGGCAAGGTCATGTGCTCGGCGTTCGACGAGGACAGCGTGAGATAGCTCTGGCTCTGCGAGGTCTTCAGCCACCATCGAAGCCACAGATCCCATTGTTGGGCGCGGCCCTCTGGTGTCCAGCGGACGACCGCGAGCGACCTGGCGACATTCCATCCTGCGTGCTCCTCCCCTGCAACTGCTGCCTCCCCCACACGCCCCACGAGCACGACAAGGAGGTCCCCAGACCTCAGCGTGCTGCGTGGGTGGCGTCTGGCCACATCGGGAGGCACAAATGTAAACTCCTGGACGTGCACACCTCCCTCGACGATCTCTGTGGCGCGGATCATCGGGATTCCGCCGGCTGCCTTCTGCTGTCGCGCAATTCCGTAGGCGGCGTACTCGACCCCAGGGAACTCACGCAACTCAACGACGGACCACGGAGTGGGGACATCATCCGATTCTGTAGTCATGCCTGCTCTCCAGGGCATCACGGACTCGGTTCCTGGCTGCGGCGCTACGATCCATGCACTCATACAGCTCGGCCTTCCGGTTCCGGTCTCCGTCATTTGAATGCAACTGCGCGGTGCCCCCGTTCCGTACGTAGCGTGCGGGAGTCAGATCGAAGCCCGCCTCAGCGATTTCCTCGTACCTCGCCGCACGGCACCATGGGACGGATTCAGGGTCCCCCTCGCCCTCACGGCGTCGAAGTCCCTGCCATTCACCGAAGATCTGCAGCAGGCGTTCGGCCGAGTCCTTTGCGAAGTGGCGCCGCTGCCCCTTCTTCGCTGCTGGCAGTTTCCCTGCATCCGCGAACAACACCTGATCGGAGTGCGGCCGCTCCCCTTTGGCCAGAAGCCACAGCGCCGTGCTCGCGCTGGCGTGCGGAAAGAGCCACGTCGGCAAGGCCACGACTCCCACGACCAGACCGTTCTCCAGCAGCCCACGGCGGATCAGTCCGTCGGTGCTGTTGCTGCTGTGCGCCGCGCCGGAAGACAGCAGAACGACGGCCCGTCCTTGTGGCGTGAGATCGGCAAGGATGTGCTGGACCCAGGCGAAGTTCGCGTTACCTGGACGTGGCACCCCCAGGGTCCACCGCCAGTCTTCCTTCAGCTCACCGTGCCCCCAGTCCCGCTGGTTCACGGGAGGGTTGGCGACGATCACATCGGCCGGTATCGGTGAAGTGCCGGCCCTGAGGGTGTCAGCTCCTTCCTTGCCGAGGTCGGCATGGAATCCGTGCAGGGCGAGGTTGACGGCTGCGGCGTAACGCGCCGTCCGGTTGATATCCGCACCGGACACGCGCACTTCACCCCCCTGTGCCCGAGCCCGGTGTGCGGCGGCGCGCAGCAGTCGCCCGCTGCCGCACACCGGGTCCCGAACAATCTCGCCTCCTCGGGGAGCGGCCAGCCCCGCGAAGAGGTACGCCAGGTCGTTTGACGTGAAGTAGTCATCGCCACGCGCATAGCGTGTCGAGTACGTGTCGAGGAACACGTCAAGGAGCCTCGGGTCCGGATCCAGCTGTCGCACCTCCGCGATCAGCTCACGGAGGGCCGGGTCGATGAGCTCGAAGGGACGGCTCACACCTTCGTCGCGATACGCAGGAAGGCTGTGGGCGCGAGCAACGGGCGTACGCGGCCACACTGCGCCGAGCCTGGCCCCCGCTGACTCCGAACCCGGCCCCCACAACCGGTCCACCTCCGCCAGTGATCCATGGCGGGACCAGCAGTGAAGGTAGACCACTTGAAAGGCAAGCCGGTACGTCGTCGCGGCATCGGCGACGCTGCGTAGCTTCTCGACGGCCCGCAGCACTCGCCGGTACTTCAGCCGCCCCTCTTCGTTCGCCCATTCCTCCTGGGTCACGACGACCTCAGCCAGGAGACGACCGCCAGCCCGATGAGAACAGTGGCTCCGCAGGCGGCACCACCGTTCTGGATGGCCGTGACGACCTCTCCCGCGCCAACGAAATCGAGGATGCCGGCCACGAGCCCCACCACCACGGACGCCAGGACGACCACCACCAACAGCAGCGCTCGCTGCGACATGCCACAACTCCCTCGGTTCCACCAGCAGTTAGCAGTTCTGCGGTTCGTTCCGCGGACTTGAAAGTAGTGGCCTGACGCACCTCACGTCTCGCAGCACGGGAATTTGCTTTTTGCCGTAAGGCGGTCGGGCGCAGCCCCTGCCGACCCCGCGAAGGACATCCGGTCGGGCAGACGACCGCCCCGGCAAACAGACGCTTGCCGGGGCCAGGAGCGATATGAGCGAGGGCTATGCGTCGGCAGCCGAGCCGTCCTGGGACCACTTGTCGGCGAAGTGTTCCATCTGGCGGATCACCAGGTCGATCGCTTCCTTGGACTGCTCCGGCGGGTAGCCGTGGCGAGCCAGGAGGCGCCTGATGGTGGCGCGGAGCCTGGCCCGGACGGGCTCGCGGGCGATCCAGTCCTTCTTGAGATTCTTGCGGACCTGGACCACGAGGTCCCGGGCGATGCCGGAGAGGATCTCGTCGCCCATGAGGTCGCGGGCGCTGCCGAGGTCGGCGACCGCGTCGTAGAAGGCGAGTTCGTCGTCGCCCAGCGGCGGGGTGAACTTCTCGCCTCGCCGGGCGTCCTCCGCGACCGTCTTGGCCAGTTCCACCAGCTGGGCGATGATCTCGGCGCTGGTGAGCTGCTGACGCATGTAGCGGGTCATCAGGTCCTGGAGGCGCTCCGAGAACGCGGTCTGGCGGACGATGTTGTGCCGGGTCTGCTCGCGCATCTTCTGCTCGACGAGGCGGCGCAGGGCTTCGGCGGCCAAGTGCGGGGTTTCGCTGTTCTGCAGGCGGCCGACGAGGGCGTCATTGAGGTGGGTGAGGTCGGCCTTGTCCAGCCCGGCCTCGGAGAAGAGGTCGGTGATGCCGCCGGTCTCCACGACGGCGGAGGTGAGCTGGGAGAGGTAGAGGGCGACGTCGCGGGCGACGGGCAGGCCCTGGGCCTCGCGGTCCATGGCGTCGAGCTTCGCCATGTACGTACGGACCTCGACGAGGAACTGGATGTCGCGCTTCCAGTACGGCTGGTCGGTGAACCGGGAGGAGATGTCGGCGGAGGAGCCGGCCAGGGCGAAGAAGCGTTCCAGGCGGTAGCCGTGTTCGCGGAAGCGACGGCTGAGGGTCTGGTTCGGGTCGTCGAGCTGGTCGGGGTTGTTGCCCGGGGTGGCGGGGCTGCGGAGGTACTCGGCGGTGGTGTAGGCCGCTTTGACGAAGGCTTTCGCGTCGGGGCGGGAGAGGCGTTCGCGCCAGTTCCAGCCGCGGAGCATCTGGTCGAGGATGTCGTACTCGTTGCGGAGTTCGTCCAGGGCGCGGTCGATGTCCTGGCCGAGGGTCCGGTCGGCCTGGTCGTCGGCGGAGTACTCGGCGATGGCCTTCTGGAGGTTCTCGGTGAGGGGGGCGTAGCCGACGAGGAGGCCCTCCTCCTTCTTGCGGAAGCGGCGGTTGACGCGGGCCAGGGCCTGCATCAGGCCGGCGCCACGCAGCGGCCGATCCAGGTACATGGTGTGGATGGGCGGCGCGTCGAAGCCGGTCAGGAGCATGTTGTTGACGATGAGGAGCTGGAGTTCGTCCTCGGGGTCCTTGGCGCGGTTGATGACGGCCTTACGCTGGGAGTCGCGCAGGGCGTGGGCGCGCAGTTCGTCGGAGTCCTTGCGGGAGTCCGAGGAGTAGACGATCTTCATGGCGCCGGTGGTGTGGTCGTCCGTGTGCCAGTCCGGGCGCAGTTCGCGCAGGGCGTCGTAGACGCGGACGCAGATCTCGCGGGTGGCGCAGACGAGCATCGCCTTGCCGGGGGCTCCGCCGGGTGCGTCGTCGGCGTCCGCGACGAAGGGCAGCATCGCCGCACGGCGCGCTTCCCAGTGTTCGACCAGGTCCCGGGTCAGGTCGCGTATCCGGGCGGGGGCGCCGTACATGGCGTTCATGGTGGCGACGGCCTGCTCGACGCGGGTGCGCTCGGTGTCGTCCAGGCCGTCGGTGATGCGGTCGGCCTCGGTGTCGATGGCCGTGGGGTCGACGTCGCGGTCGAGGACGAGCTGGACAACGCGGCTCTCGTGGTAGACCTTCACGGTCGCGCCGTCGTCGGCGGCCCGCTTGAGGTCGTAGGTGTCGATGTAGTCGCCGAAGACCTCGCGGGTGTTGCGGTCGGCCTCGGAGATCGGGGTGCCGGTGAAGGCGAGGAGCGTGGCGTGCGGGAGCGCGTCGCGCAGGTGGCGGGCGTAGCCGTCGAGGTGGTCGTAGTGGCTGCGGTGGGCCTCGTCGACCAAGACGACGATGTTGCGCCGCTCGGAGAGGAGCGGGTGGTCGGTCCCAGATTCCTTCTCCTGCTTGGTGCGGCCGAACTTCTGCAGGGTGGTGAAGAGGATGCCGCCGGTGCGCTTGGCGGCAAGCTCTTCGCGGAGTGCGGCGCGGTTGAGGAATTGGTGGGGCTGTTCCGGGAGGACCTCGCTCTCCTTGAACGTGTCGAAGAGCTGGTCGTCGAGGTCGGTGCGGTCGGTGACGACCACCACGGTGGGGTTGTGCAGGGCGGGATCACGCATGACGAGGTTGGTGGTCAGCACCATCTCCTCGGACTTGCCCGAGCCCTGAGTGTGCCAGACCACGCCGGCCTTGCCGTCGGTCGCGGCGGCGCGGCGCACGGCGTCAGCCGCGCGGGTGACCGCGAAGTACTGGTGCGGCTTCGCGATCCGCTTCATGCGCTTGGCCGGCACGAAGTTGATGAAGGACCGGACGAGGGAGAGGAAGCGGGGCTGGGTGAACAGGCCGTGCAGGGCCAGGTCCTGGCCGGTCGGAACGTCGGCATCGGCGTCGGCGTGGACGGCGGCAGCGTCCACGGTGTCCACGCGGGCGCCGAACTCGTCGGTGTTCCACGGGGCGAAGTGCTCGTACGGGGTGAAGGGCGTGCCGTACTTCGCGGTGATCCCATCGGAGAGCAGCACGACCGCGTTGTAGCGGAAGGCGGTCGGGAACTCCTCGACGTAGTGCTGGATCTGGGTGTGCGCGGCGGCCAGGGTGGCGTTCGGGTCGCCGGCCCGCTTGAGCTCGATGACGGCGAGCGGAAGCCCGTTGACGTACAGGACGAGGTCGAAGCGGCGGTTGCGCTCACCGTTGATCACGGTCACCTGGCGGACGGCGCGGTATGTGTTCGCGTCCGCGTGCTCCAGGTCGACGATCCGGACGGTCGGGGTGTGCTCGGCGCCGAGCGCGTCGGTGTACGTGACGGAGTGGACGCCGTCGGTCAGGTAGCCGTGCGCGGTCCGGTTCTCCTCGTACGTATCCTGGGAGGTCGGGGTCACGGCAGTCGCGAGGGCCTCACGGACGGCCTCCGGGGGGAGGGCAGGGTTGAGCCTCTCGATGGCCTCGCGGAGATCGGAGTAGAGGATCAGGTCGTCCCAGGACCGGCGGTGGCCGGAGCCGGGCGCGAGCTCATTGCCCTCGGCCTTCGGCCAGTCGAGCTCCACGATCTCTTCGAGGGCGAGGAACTCCCAGTCGATTTCGAGGAGGCGGAAGTTGTCGGGGGTGGGGGTGTCGCTGCTGCCGTTGTCGTTCCCGTGCGTGGTCATACGTGGTCCTCGACAATCTTCTCGGCGTCCTTGACGCGGAGGCGGCCGGACATGAGTTGGGGGAGGAGGGTGTCGCGGAGGGTGGCGAGGCTCAGAGACTCTTGTTCAGCTACCAGCGCGCGCTCCCAGAGAGGGCTGATTACGCCATCCAGAGCCCCCAAAGCCTCGGGGCCCGGAACCGGTACAGGCTCATCCAAGTGCCTGCGCTGAATGTGCCCCATCGTGGTTGCCTTGTCGGCAGCGATTGAACGGAACTCATCCAACTTCCGATGCACTAGCTGACTCACCAGCCAAATCGGATACCCATCCCTTGGAATACACTTGAAAATGTGCTGATTAATGATCGCTTCGGGTCGAAACCATCGCGCAGCAGTCAATGAGCCAGACCACGCGAACAGCAAGTCTCCAGGGCGAGCCAAATGCCGATCTGGAACGTCGATTTCGTTGTAAACCGTAGAGCCCCCCGGACCACTGTTGATTTCAGCAATCCGCACAACCATGCGCCCCGTGCCGGTGGCACCCTTCGTATAAGCTCGTCCATTGATGAACTCAGCCACAGCCGACAGAGGCTGATCGCTAAATCCATCGGCTGACTTCAGCAAAGCTTCACCGAAGAGCACGCGAGAGAGAGCATCGGCAGTAGCCGAGACGCGCTCATTGACGGCGATCTTTCGCGAGATCTCGTAATAGATCTCACCAATACCCTCCTGCACCCCGCGCTCGGGGACCGAAATCATCAGCTTATGAAAATCACCCTTCTTGAAATGGGGAATCATTGTCCCCACATGCAGATTTTCGATCCTGTTTCGAATCTCAGGCGACCGGAGAATAGCGAACAAGTAGAGCGGATCGATTTTCGAGGCGTCCGGGCGAACGGCGACCATGTCCTGCGCAATGCAGAAATCCACGGGATCCGGAGTGAGAGCCACTCTCCCCGGAGATCCTTTGCACACAAAGATCAGGTCCCCCGGTTCGGGGTGCGCCCGAAACCATCCGTCGTAAGTCTCCTGCGAGACGTACCGAACCTTCTCGTAGCGAGGGTAAAGAGCCTCATCGCTGATGCAATTCGTTGCAATGAGCTTGATACCCTCATCGGTGGTAGGACACGTACGCCCCCTGTTATCGACCACGAAGCTCAGCAGGTCCGAGAAAGGAACTTCACGAGTAGTCACTTTCAACCCTCCCGAGCTGCTTCCGTACGCTGTCCTCAAGTTCACGGGACATGTCGAACAGCGCGTACAGCTCCCCCGTCAGGCGAGCGATTCTGTCCGGCACCGCTTCAGCCCCTTCATCGTCGACCTCAGCCGCCCCGACGTATCGTCCTGGCGTGAGCACATACCCGTGCTCCTGCACTGTCTTTAGGTCCGCGCTGGCGCAGAACCCCGGCACGTCCGCGTACGTCTCTCCCGAATTCTTCGCGCTCGTAGTCCCCCGCCACGCGTGGTACGTCCCGGCGATCTTCGCGAGGTCGACCTCCGTCAGAACGCGCTCCGTACGGTCGACCATCTCGCCCATGTCCCGGGCGTCGATGAACAGGATCTCGCCCCGACGATCCGCAGCCGCAGCCTTCTGCCCCTTCACACCCCCCGGCGACTTGTCCTTCGCCAGGAACCACAAACAAGCCGGGATCGCCGTCGTCCGGAACAGCTGGGCCGGCAGGGCGACCATGCACGCCACCATGTCCCCGTCCACCAGCGCCTGCCGGATCTCGCCCTCGCCGCTCTGCTGGCTGCTCATCGAGCCGTTGGCAAGGACGACGCCCGCCGTCCCCCGCTCCCCCAGCTTGCTGATCATGTGCTGGAGCCAGGCGTAGTTGGCGTTACCCCTCGGCGGGACGCCGTACTTCCACCGCGCATCCGACTCGTTGCGCGCCCAGTCCTTGATATTGAAGGGCGGGTTGGCCATGACGTAGTCGGCCTTGAGGTCGGGGTGCTTGTCATCGGCGAAGGTGTCGCCCCAGCGGGCGGCGAGGTTGCCGTCGATGCCGTGAATGGCGAGGTTCATCTTGGCCAGGCGCCAGGTGCGCTCATTGAGCTCCTGGCCGTAGACAGAAATGTCAGCCTTGTGGCCGCGGCCCCGGTGGGCCTCGATGAACTTGGCGGCCTGGACGAACATGCCGCCCGAGCCGCAGGCCGGGTCGTACACGCGGCCCTCGTACGGTTCCAGGACCTCCACAAGGAGGCGGACGACGCTGCTCGGGGTGTAGAACTCGCCGCCCCGCTTGCCTTCGGCACGCGCGAAGTTGCCGAGGAAGTACTCGTAGACCTCGCCGAGGACGTCCTGGGCGGGCTTGTCGTCGCTGCCGCCGAAGCGGGCGTCGGTGATGAGGTCGACGAGTTCGGCCAGGCGCTTCTTGTCGACGTTGTCTTTGTTGAAGATCTTGGGGAGGACGCCGGTCAGCGACGGGTTGGCCTTCATGATGGCGTCCATCGCCTGGTCGAGGACTTCACCGACGGTGCCGCTCTTGGCGTTGGCGGAGATCGAGGACCAGCGGGCGCTCTCGGGGACCCAGAAGACGTGGTGCCCGGTGTACTCGTCCTGGTCCTCCAGGAACTCCTCCAGGCGGTCTTCGGCGATGCCTTCCTCCGCGAGCTCCTTGGCGAGCTGTTCGCGGCGTTCCTCGAAGGCGTCGGAGACGTACTTGAGGAAGATCAGGCCGAGGACGAACTCCTTGTACTGGTTGGCGTCCATGGAGCCGCGCAGCTTGTCGGCGGCCTTCCAGAGGATGGCCTGGATCTCCTTGGGTGTGGAGGCGGTGAACAGCTCCGCCTGGTCGGCGGGCTTCTTCCGGGGAGGCATGGGCGCTCGGGTCTCCTTCACGAGTCGGACGAGGGTCGGACGAGAGGGGGTTCGGTGAGGGTCAGCGTGCCGTCGACGAGGCCGGCGGCGGTCAGGGAGGTCAGGTCGTCGAGGGCCGCCGCGTGCTGGCGCAGCAGGGCCGTACGGCGGGCGATGTCGGCCAGGAGGGCGTCGTAACGCTCGGCCTCGTCGCCAGGGAGGTCGGGGATGAGGAGGTCCTCTATGCGGCGGGCGGAGCGGACCGCGCCGCTCACCCGCCGGTGTTCTGTAGCCGCCGAGCGCAGGAGCGCCGCCAGGGCGCGGGGCCGTACGGGATGCTCGGCGTCGGACCGTGCGCGCAGGACGCGGGCGGGGAAGGCGACCACCGACAGGCCCTCGTCGTCGACGTACGCGCCGAAGCTCGGGGTGGCGGTGACGACGATGTCGCCGCGTTCGGTGAAGTAGGCGTGCTCGTAGGTGGTGTGGAGTACGGCGCGGTCGATGCGGTGGCTGCCGACCGGCGCGCTGCCGGTGATCTCGGCCGGGGTGAGGACCGTGTAGTGGCCCGCGCCACCGGTGAGGAGGTGTTCGGCGGCGATGCGGTGGCCGGGCAGTCGGCGCAGGCGGCGGTCCTTGAGCAGGCGGGCCACGGTGGTGCGGCGGGCCGGCTGGTCGTCGGGGCGCAGGACGGCGTTGGCGCGGATCGTGGGCGCGTGGTCGAGGGCGCTGCGGGTGGCGTCGATCAGCTGCTGGAGGCGGAGTTCGGTCTCGGAGATGCGGGCCGGGCGTTCGACGACGGTGCGGGTGTAGCGGTCGGCGTGCGGGCGGTGCTGTGGGGTGAACGCGGCACCGGGTGCGCCGGTCAGCGCGGTGGCCCGGACGACGGCGGCGTGGCGCGGTTCGTGACGGCTGTCCGCCCTCCAGCCGGCGTCGCGGAAGATGTCGATGTCCTCGGCCAGCGCGTCCAGGGTCTGCGGGGTGAGGGGGCGTGAGGAGAGGTCGGCGAGGAGGATCTGGCCGGTGCGCTTGTCTTCGGGGGTGCGATGCAGGATCCAGATCGCGGTGCGGTGGGCCGGGCGGAAGGGGAGTACGCCTTCGGGGAGGCTGATCGCGGCCTTGAGGAGGTGCTGTTCCAGGAAGCCCCGGCGCAGACGGTCCGCTTCCCCGCGGGCGGGCAGAGGCCGGACGAGCGCGTCGGCGGGTCCCAGGACGACGGCAGTGCGGTCCTCGGCAAGGAGGTCGGTGAGGTCCTGCAGGCTTTGCAGGACGGCGAGCGGGCTGCGGGTCTCGGCCGCCTCATAGGGCAGGCAGCAGGCGATGACGTGCGGGTTTCCCCAGTCTTCCGTGGCCAGTTCCTCGCCGTCGGCAAGGTCCATCTCGAATTCCTGGACGCCCTGTGCCATGAGGCGGCGGCGGGCGAGCCGGACCAGGTCCGGCATCGGATCCGCGGAGAGGAAGAAAGGCGAATCCTCGGCATCGGACACGGATTCGCGCAGGGCGACTAGTAGATCGCCGCTCCGGGGATGGAGGACGGCGGCCGTTGCCCCTTCTTCGCGTTCGTTCAGTCGCGCGAGGCCGGTCAGGCGGGCCATCGTCCGGCTCACTAGCGGAATCGGTTCATCGGCGGCGAGGTCGTCGCAGCCCAGGCGGCGGCGTGCGTCCATGACCCGTTCGAGCGCTTCGGCCGGGGTGTAGGCGGCCTCGGTGAGCTGGTCGGCGAGCACGGCGAGCAGGGGGCCCTGACGGTCGGCGTCCGGCAAGTCCCGCAGCTCTCTTTGGAGGAAGGTGTCGTCGAAGTCGGTCTCGGCGGCACGCTCCAGGATCGTCTGCCAGGGCAGGTCGGCGAGCGGTTCATCGAGGAGCTGACGCAGGCAGAGCAGTGCGGTCACTGTGTCGACCAGGGTGCGGGCGGGGATCGCGCGCCGCCAGGCGGACAGGGTGTGCAGCACCAGCTCCGCCCGGATCTGGCCGGCGTCGGCATTGCCGCGGCCGGTGGACAGAAGCCATGCGGCGACTTCACGGCCGTCGAAGAGCGGGCTGGCCCCCTCGTACGCGACAGGCTCGGGGAAATCCGCGTGCCGGCGGGCCCAGGTGGTGACGACGGGACGTTGGACCTGGGCCAAGGTCCCGATTTCGGCGTAACTGATCCGCCAGGAGATCTCCTCGGGCAGGATGGGAGCGGTTGCTTCACGTGTGCCAGCCATGCGGTTCCGCTCCCTTCGTGAAGACTGCCTCGTGCTCCCGGTCGAGAACGTTTCTCCCAGGGCACCTCACACGCTACAGCCGGTCGAGCTCCCAGCTTTGCCAACGGTTGATAACCAGGGTTATCAGGTTCTTGAGCAATTTCACATCCAATCTTCTGGCACCTTCGTCACCATCACCCCGGCACCACCCGCCGGGACGCCAGCCCCATACGAGTCCGACCGCACCGGCGTCCTCATCGCCGCACCTCTGCTCCCTTGCCGGGCACTCACCTCTGTCCGCCTCGACACCCCCCGTCCCGTAAGGCCGCTCGTGTTACCGAACCGCACCGCAACCTCGCCCCAGGAGACCTCTGTGTCCAGCACCGCGTCGAAGCGCACCCTGTACCGCCTGACCCACGTCGAGGCGACCCCTGAGTCGATGCTCGAAGCCCTCGACGTCGACGCCCTCGACACCCTGGACGCGGTCGTGCGCGACGTCAGCGATCACATGGGAGTTCCCGCCCTCGCGGTGTCCTTCGCCGTAGCGAAGGAGGAAGCCGCCTGGGGCAAGGACATCCTCCGGCTCACCGACGAGTCGGACCTGCTGCAGAGCGAGCAGCGCACCGGCGCACTGCTCGTGCTCGCCGTCGACGACGTGATGTACGCGATCGGCTTCGACCAGGGCTACCGGCTTCTCCCCGCCCAGCTCAAGGACGCGCACTTCGGTCTGTCCTTCGGTATCCGCGCCATCAACCCGCGTCAGGTGCGGGACTTCACTGCCAGCGTCCTCGGCCAGGCGCGCATCGACAGTTCCCTGATCCCTGCCGGCGCCTCCGTACCGGCACTCGGACTCCGGGACCACGGGCGGATCATCCGCCACCTCGGCGGCTACCTCGACGAAGTCGACCTCACCGCAGGGAGCGGCACCAGGAACGGGGCCATGACCGCGGAGGGCGGCATCGGTCTCCGTATCAAACTCGGCACCACCCCCGCCACACTGATCAAGGACATCCGCGCCATCGCCACGATCTGCGAGCACGTCGTTCCCCACCCCGACCTGGCCTTCGTCGAGCACATCACCGCGGTCAAGGACCCTTCCCTCATCGACGCGCTCGACGCGGAACTGGACGCCACGCTCGGCCGTCCCGCAGACGGCCGGATCATGACCGCCGTCCCCTTCTCCCAGAGCACCGACCTGCCCCGGTCCACCGCCTGCACCATCAAGATCGGGTCCTGCCCGCCCCACCTCCGGGACGAGTTCAGTCTCGACTACGTCCTGGAGCGGGCCCGTGTGATCAAGGCAGGCGCCCGCGTCACGGCGCTCCGGCAGGGCACCGTCGAACTGTTTCGTGACACGCTCTCCGCACGGACCGCGCTCGCCCCGCGCACCGCCTCCCTGGAAGCCCTGTCCAAGGAAACCGCCATGAAGTGGATCGAGGCCACTTTCTCCCTCGGCTCCCGCACGTTCTGTCTGCTCGACGGTGAGTGGTACGAGCTCGGGGCGAGCTACCTGCGCAGCGTCAACGAGACCGTGGCTCCCTTGTTCCCCGACGCGCCCTCCGTCGATCTCCCCCGCTGGCCGCTCGTCGAGAAGCTCAACAAGAAGGGTATGCGCGTGATGCGTCCCGTAGACGAAGGCGACTACAACAAGCTGGCCGCCCAGGCCCGTCGCGGCTGGGTCTGCCTGGACAAGAAGAATGTCCACAACCCCTTTCGGGCAAGCAACTCCGTCGAGATCTGCGACCTGTTCACCGAGGACGACACTCTTGTCCTCGTGAAGCCCGCGCACTCCTCAAGCCCGCTGAGTCACCTGTTCAGCCAGGCGCGCGTCTCCGTTGAGCTCCTCTTCGAGAACGCGGCCGTACGCGCGGAGTTCGCCCGGTCCGTACACATCAACAGCGATCCGGCCCGCAGCATCCCCGAGGACTTCACCCCGCGCCGCGTCGTCTTCGCGATCCTTCTGAAGGACGGAGCCAAGCTCACGCCGGACTCCCTCTTCCCGTTCTCCGCCATCACCCTGGCCCAGACCGCGAAGGCCCTCGCCGCTCGCGGCGTGACCGTCGAAGTCATCGGCGTCGAAAGCGAGTCGGCCCAGTCCGCCATGCGCGACGAGGCTGCGTAGCCGCCCGGGACTCTCGCCGTAAACACGCCCTCTATATCTCTCATCCGAACGAGGAGTCCTTTCAGTAGCCCAGAATTCCCGCAAGGGCAGCGGGCATCGTCTCCGGGTGCAGGGCATTCAGGGAACGGCGGGAGGCTACATGGAACAGGCCCTCAACAAGCGGCAGCAGGCCGTGCTCGGCTGGGTGGGCCAGGGGTGTCCCGACGGAGTCTGGCCAGACAGCACGTACAAGACCAGCGGACAAGCCCTGCAGAACCGAGGGCTCATCAAAGTCACCAAACGCCGCGGGCATTGGAGCGCCCACCTCACCGAGAAGGGGCGGCAGCATCTCATCGAACGCGGCATCCGCCCCGTGGAGCAGAGCACCCGACCGCCGGACCGCCCCGCCCGAAATGCGGCACCGCCGCGCCCCCGAGCCGTGCCGAAGGCCCTTGCGAACTACGCGGACCAGCTACTCGATGAACTGGCCGTTGCGAACGACGGCTGTCTCATCAAGCCCATCGAATCCGGCCCGCACGCGGTGAATTGGGCGTCACGGGTCACCGCCGCCCGCAAATCCGGCAAGATCCCCCACACGCAGGAAATCCACGGATACCGCACCCACCGCGGCTACGAGATCAAGCTGGTCGACATCCCTGCCTGGCGCCTCGCGGAACTCACCCCGCTCCCTGTGCCGGCCAGACTCACCAAACCCCATGCCGTCGTGGCCGCCATCCAAAAGCAACCGCAGCCCATGGGCCTGACCAAACCCCTCCAGGGCCGAGCCCTGCGCATCATCCAAACCCTCATCGCCGCCACCACAGCCCAAGGCCACAAGGCATCGCTCGGAACCACACAAGGCGCGCCCCCGCCCCATCGGCGCCGCAAGGCACCACCGCACTTCTCCATCACCGCCCAAGGCGAAAGTGTCGGATTCCTCGTCCTCCAAGAACAGGACCGCAGCGAACACTTCCCCACAGACAAGGAACTCGCCGACGCCAAGAAGTACTCATGGATGCGTATCCCCCGCTTCGACTACACCCCCTCCAGCCGCCTACGCTTCATACTCCGCGGCGGCAGCCCGCACCGTGCAAGCGAATGGGCAGATCTCCCCGACCGGCCTCTGGAAGAACAACTCGCCGAGATCGTGCAGGAGGTCGGACTCCGCGGCGAAGCCGCAGAACGCAAACGCCTTGCAGACCAGCAAGCCAGAGAGGTACAGCAAAAGCGCTGGGAAGCCGCCATGCAGGAAGCCCACGCCGCCTACGCCCACGCCTACCGCGTCAAACAGCTCGGAGAACAGGCAGACACCTGGTACCAGGCCAGGCGCCTGACTGAATACGTCGCAGCTGTAGGCGTCCATGCCACATCACTTCCGCCCGGGCAGGAGCGGACCGAGGTCGAGGCGTGGCTCGCGTTCGCGGACGCGCACCTCCAAAACCTCACCAAATCGGCCTCAGCGCCGAAACTGCCCACGCCGCCGAAACCCAGCGGCGACGACCTCAAGCCCTTCCTCGGTCACTGGAGCCCCTACGGACCCCGCTCCTACTGAGCCGGACCAAGGGAAATCACACCGCCACGAGCCGGACCCGCTCGCCGCACAGCTTGGCCATGTCGTCAATATCGGAAGTCAGCATGACCACGGGGCGGTGCTGTCGCAGCGCGGCCTCCGCGACGGCCGCATCGATCGCGTACTTGTGTCCGTGCAACCCGGCATTCATCAGCAACTTCGAGGCCGCCCTCGCCTCCTCGTCACCGACCGGGACGACCCGCAGCCCGGAAAGCACCCAGTTCAGGCGTGACTTGTTGGTACGGGCGTGGACGGCCTCGATGATGGTGAGCGCACTGATCACGACCTCCATGCCACGCGACCTGGCCTCAGCGATCAGAGCCACCACCTGCT
The DNA here is from genome assembly GCF_045041415.1 of Streptomyces coelicoflavus. Lineage (NCBI taxonomy): Bacteria > Bacillati > Actinomycetota > Actinomycetes > Kitasatosporales > Streptomycetaceae > Streptomyces > Streptomyces coelicoflavus. The sequence continues at coordinate 2,986,232 of NZ_CP108218.1, forward strand.
CGTCGTCAGTGAGCAGCTTCGAGAATCCCTCGCTGTCGAGGATCAGCGTCCCCTCGTGACTCAGCCTGCGGCGGGCCACTCGGCCTCCTCGGCGAACACCTCGTCGAAGACCTGCCGCGCCCGCTGACGAGCCGGCTCGGAGACCGGCCCCTTGCGGCTCTCGTAGTCCGCCAGGTACTCGTCCAGGACCTGCCCGCGCAGCTCACGCTCGACCGCCTCGGCGATGAACGCGGAGAACTCCCGCTTGCCCACCCGAGCCCGGATCGCCTCCGCGGTCCCCTCCGGCAGCGACAAGCTCACCCGCGTCGCTGGCCCTTCCCCGATGCTGTACGTCGCCTCAGCCATGCCCCCGATTGTGTCAAACGAGTAGGAAAAGCGCCACGTCCGCACTACCTTCACAGCTCGGTCAGCGCCCCGCTCACACAAATCCCAGCACGGGCATCCCTATCCCATCCCAACACGATCCCAGCACAGTACGGATGACCAGGGATGACGACAGGTGACGAGGGATCAGCTATCCCAGCACCATCCCAGCACGGGAAAAAACCAAGGGCCCGACTCCAAAGAGTCGGACCCCATCTGACCTGCACGTTTGCCAGATCAGCGACGTGGTGAACGTCAGCCGTTACACGTTGAACCTGAACTCCACCACGTCCCCGTCCTGCATCACGTAGTCCTTGCCCTCCATGCGCGCCTTGCCCTTGGCGCGGGCCTCCGCGACCGAGCCGGTCTCGACCAGGTCGGCGAAGGAGATGACCTCGGCCTTGATGAAGCCCTTCTGGAAGTCGGTGTGGATGACACCGGCGGCCTCGGGGGCGGTGGCGCCCTTCTTGATGGTCCAGGCGCGGGATTCCTTGGGGCCGGCCGTCAGGTAGGTCTGAAGGCCGAGGGTGCGGAAGCCGACGTGGGCGAGGGTGGCAAGGCCGGGCTCGTCCTGGCCGACGGACTGGAGGAGTTCGAGCGCCTCGTCCTCGTCCAGCTCGGCGAGGTCGGCCTCCAGCTTGGCGTTGAGGAAGATCGCCTCGGCGGGGGCGACCAGGGCGCGCTGCTCGTCCTTGAAGTCGTCGTCGGTCAGCTCGTCCTCGTCGACGTTGAAGACGTAGAGGAAGGGCTTCGTCGTGAGGAGGTGGAGGTCGTGGAGGAGTTCCGCGCGCTCGGTGCCCTGGAGGATGCCCTGGGAGAAGAGGGTGTCGCCCTTCTCCAGGATCTCCTTGGCCTCCTCGACCGCCTTGACCTTGGGAGCCACGTCCTTCTTGATGCGCGACTCCTTCTGGAGGCGCGGGAGGACCTTCTCGATGGTCTGGAGGTCGGCGAGGATCAGCTCGGTGTTGATCGTCTCGATGTCGTCCTTGGGCGAGACCTTGCCGTCGACGTGCACGACGTTCTCGTCCTTGAAGGCGCGGATGACCTGGCAGATCGCGTCGGACTCGCGGATGTTCGCGAGGAACTTGTTGCCCAGGCCCTCGCCCTCGCTCGCGCCGCGCACGATGCCCGCGATGTCGACGAAGTCGACCGTCGCCGGGAGGATCTTCTCGGAGGAGAAGATCTCGGCCAGCTTGGTCAGGCGGGGGTCGGGGACCCCGACCACGCCGACGTTGGGCTCGATCGTGGCGAACGGGTAGTTGGCCGCGAGCACGTCGTTCTTGGTCAGGGCGTTGAACAGGGTCGACTTGCCGACATTCGGCAGACCGACGATTCCGATCGTGAGCGACACGTTGCGACTTCCCGTACGTGAGATGCGGAGGGATGGGCGGGATGGGGCAGGCCAGGCGTGGGCCGATCCACCAGTCTACGGGGTGTGCCACAGCGGACCCGCTCGGAGTCGAACGCTTGGCCAAGGGGCACCCGACGGCGTGTCTGTCGGCCTATTCGGCACATAAACCGACCTAAGTTGGTCCAGTGGAGCAATACAGGACGCGACCTGCGCAGTACGGACCGCGACGAAACGGGGCGCCGCTGCCCGCCCAGGGCCGGGGCGGTGCCGCCGCCGCGCGGCCGCCGGCGGGGCGGGTCGGCCGGCCGGTGCGACAGCGACCGGCCCCGGTACGGCCCGCGCCCGGTCCGCCGGGTTCGCCGGTGGCCCGGGCGGTGCGCGCCCTGCGCGGGATGCCCAATCCGCGGTTGACGGGGCTGGGCAGCGGGCTGTTCTGCGCGGCCGTGATGACCCTGCTGGGCTTCCTCGACGAGCTGCTGTTCGGCGCGTCCCTGACCGTGTACGGGGTGCTGTTCGTGCCGGTGAGCCTGCTCACCGCGCTCTGGGTGCGCCGGGGCGACCTGCTCACCGCGCCCGTGGTCGTGCCGATCGCCTTCGCCGTGGGCCTGGTGCCCGTGGCCGAGAGCGGGGACGGTCTCGGCGGGCGGCTGATGGGGCTGGTGACCGCGCTGGCCACCGAGGCGGGGTGGCTGTACGGCGGGACGCTGGTCGCCGGGTCGGCCGTCATCGTCCGCCGGATCCGGCTGGTGCGGCGACGGGCCGCGGCGCGGAACCGGACCTCGACCTGACCGGCCTCCACATGACCGGCCTCCACGTGACCGGTCCCGCTCGGCGGTCCACACCCGCTCAGCCGATCCCGGCTCGGCGGTCCACCCCCGCTCAGCCGGTCCCCGCCAGGCCGGCTTCCGCTCAGCCGGCCGCGCGCATCGCCGCCCCCACGATGCCCGCGTTGTTCTGAAGCCGAGCGGGGACGATCTCCGCCTGGATGCCCTTGATGTGCGGCAGGAACTTGTGGGACTTCCGGCTGACCCCGCCGCCGATGACGAACAGCTCGGGCGAGAACAGCATCTCGACGTGGGCGAGGTACTTCTGCACCCGGTGGGCCCAGTGCTCCCACGACATGTCGTGGTCGTCCTTGACCTTGCTGGAGGCGCGCTTCTCCGCGTCGTGGCCGTCCAGCTCGAGGTGGCCCAGCTCCGTGTTGGGGATCAGGATCCCGTCGGTGAAGACGGCGCTGCCGATGCCGGTGCCGAAGGTGAGCAGGATGACCGTGCCCTTGCGGCCGCGGCCGGCCCCGAAGTGCATCTCGGCGACGCCCGCCGCGTCCGCGTCGTTGACGACCGTCACGTCCAGTCCGCCCAGCCGCTCGCCGAACAGGGCGCGCGCGTCGGTGTCGACCCAGCTCTTGTCGACGTTGGCCGCGGTGCGCACCGTCGCGCCGCCCGTGACCACGCCCGGGAACGTGAGCCCGACCGGGCCGGTCCAGCCGAAGTGCTCGACGACCTCCTTGACCCCGTCGGCCACGCCGTCCGGGGTCGCCGGGTGCGGGGTCAGCACCTTGCAGCGCTCCTGGGCCAGGTCGCCCCTGTCGAGGTCCACAGGGGCGCCCTTGATCCCGGATCCGCCGATGTCCACGCCGAAGATCTGCATGGCCCTACGTTACGACGGACGACTGACAGTCACGCTCCCGCGGTACCCGCGGCCCCCGAGCCGCCCCGCTCCGCCACCAGGGACGCCGCCTCCTCGCGCAGGTCGCGGCGCAGCTCCTTGGGCAGCGAGAAGGTGATCGACTCCTCGGCGGCCTTGACGATCTCCACGTCCTCGAAGCCGCGCTGCGAGAGCCACTCCAGGACCTGCTCGACCAGGACGTCCGGCACGGAGGCGCCGGAGGTGACGCCGACCGTGGTGACGCCGTCCAGCCAGGCCTCGTCGATCTCGTCGGCGAAGTCCACCAGGTACGCCGCGCGGGAGCCGGCCTGCATGGCGACCTCGACGAGGCGCTTGGAGTTGGAGGAGTTGCGGGAGCCTACGACGATCACCAGCTCGGCCTCGGCGCCCATCTGCTTGACCGCGAGCTGGCGGTTCTGCGTGGCGTAGCAGATGTCGTCGCTCGGCGGGGAGATGAGCTGCGGGAACTTGTCCTTGAGTGCGTCGACGGTCTCCATGGTCTCGTCGACGGAGAGGGTGGTCTGGGAGAGCCAGACGACCTTCGACGGGTCGCGGACCTCGACCTTCGCCGCGTCCTCGGGTCCGTCGACGAGCTGGATGTGGTCGGGGGCCTCGCCGGAGGTGCCGATGACCTCCTCGTGGCCCTCGTGGCCGATGAGCAGGATGTCGTAGTCGTCGTTCGCGAAGCGGACGGCTTCCTTGTGGACCTTGGTGACGAGCGGGCAGGTGGCGTCGATGGTGGCCAGCTTGCCGCGCTCGGCCTCCTCGTGGACGACGGGGGCCACGCCGTGCGCGGAGAACATCACGATGTTCCCCTCGGGGACCTCCTCCGTCCGCTCGACGAAGATCGCGCCCTTCTTCTCCAGGGTCTGGACGACGTACTTGTTGTGGACGATCTCGTGCCGGACGTACACCGGAGCCCCGTACTGCTCCAGGGCTTTCTCGACGGCGATCACGGCGCGGTCCACACCCGCGCAGTAGCCACGGGGGGCGGCGAGCAGGACACGGCGGCCAGGCGAAGCAGTCATGGCACCCATCGTAAGGCCGCGTTCGGCGGGTCAAAGATCGCGGCGGTGCGGCGGTGCCGGGGAGACTGGCGGGAACGTCTGGAGACGAAGTCCGAGGCGCCGGCGGAGGAACGATGTCACAGAACGGACAGACTGGACACAACGGTACGACGGCCGACCCGGGGGCCGGTGCGGAACAGCAGCTGAGGCGCAGTCTGGGCTTCAGGGACCTGGTGGTCTACGGCCTGCTGTTCATCGCCCCCATGGCGCCGGTCGGCGTGTTCGGCACGCTGGACGCCAAGTCGCACGGCGCGGTGGCCCTGGTCTACCTCGTCGCCACGGTCGCGATGGCGTTCACCGCATTCAGCTACGCGCAGATGGTGCGGGTGGTCCCCCAGGCGGGGTCGGTGTTCGCCTACGCGCGCGCGGGGCTCGGAAACGGGGCCGGCTTCATCGCCGGGTGGATGGCGATGCTGGACTACGTCCTCATCCCGGCGGTGGCGTACCTGTTCTCCGGCATCGCGATGGAGGCGCTGGTCCCGGAGGTGTCGCGGTGGGTGTGGACGGCGATCGCGGTGGTCGTGACGACGCTGCTCAACCTGTGGGGCGTGCGGACGGCGGCCCGGGTGGGCTTCCTGGTGCTCGCCATGGAGATCGTCGTACTCGTCGTCTTCGTGATCACGGCGATCGTGGTCCTGGCGCAGGACGGGGCCGAGCGCGACTGGCTCTCGCCGCTGTCCGGGGACGGCACGCAGGGGGCGTTCGCGCTGTCGGCGGTGGTCGGCGCGGTGTCGGTGGCGGTCCTTTCGTACCTGGGCTTCGACGCGATCGCCACCTTCGCGGAGGAGGTCACCGGCGGTTCGGCGAAGGTCGCGCGGGCGCTGCTGTTCTGCCTGGCGCTGGCCGGTGTTCTGTTCGTGGCGCAGACGTACCTGGTGGCGCTGCTCGAACCGGTGTCGTCGGCGCAGCTGGCGGCGGAACCGGAGCGGCAGGGTTCGGCGTTCTACGACGCCGTGGACGCGTCGGTGGGCACGTGGCTGCACGACCTGGTGGCGGTGAGCAAGGCGATCGGCGCGGCGTTCGCGGCGCTGGCCGGACAGGCGGCGGCCGGGCGGCTGCTGTTCGCGATGGGCCGTGACCGGCGGCTGCCGGGTGCGCTGTCGCGGACGGACTCCGGGGTGCCGCGCGTGGCGCTGCTGGTGTCGGCGGTGATCACGATGGCGGCGGCGGTGTGGGCGGCGCGCCGGGACGACGGTCTCGACCATCTGGTCTCGGTGGTCGACGTCGGCGCGCTGACCGCGTTCACGCTGCTGCACGCGAGCGTGGTGGGCTGGTTCGTGGTCCGGCGCGGCGGGGGTGGCGCGGTGCGCTGGGTGCGGCACCTGCTGGTGCCGGTGCTGGGCGCGGCGATCACCGTCGCGGTGATCGTGGAGGCGTCGGGCACCGCGCAGGTGGTCGGAGCGATCTGGCTGGCGGTGGGCCTGGCGGTGCTGGCGGCGCAGTGGAGGGGACGCAGGGACGCGGAGAGGGCCGGGGGGTGAGCCGGGGACGCGGGCTCGGCAGGGGGTGAGGCGAGGCCGCGCGTTGACGCGGGCCGGGCGGGGCGGACCCCAGGGGCGACGGTGCACGGGACCAACAGGCTTCGGACCGACAGGCGCGGGAGGGAAGGACGGCGTGCCGGGGCGGCCAGGGCACGCGGGGGCGACGGGCATGGCTGGGCGGGCGGGGTATGGCCGGGGACACGGGCGCGGCCGGGGCGTGACGAGGGACCGGGGGCTCGGAGGGCCGGATTGTCGGACCCGGCCGTTACGCTCGGGCGCATGGCTGCCAACTCGACTCCCGAAAGCCCGCTGCCCGTGGGCGAGGTGTCCCGGCTGATCGGGGGCTGGATCGACCGGCTCGGCGCGGTGTGGGTCGAGGGACAGATCACCCAGTTGTCGCGGCGGCCGGGCGCCGGTGTGGTGTTCCTGACGCTGCGCGACCCGTCGTACGACATCTCCGTGAGCGTGACCTGCTACCGGCAGGTGTTCGACGCCGTGGCGGACGTGGTCGGCGAGGGTGCGCGGGTGGTCGTGCACGCGAAGCCGGAGTGGTACGCGCCGCGCGGGCAGCTGTCGCTGCGGGCCGCCGAGATCAAGCCGGTGGGCGTCGGGGAGCTGCTGGCCCGGCTGGAGCAGCTGAAGAAGGCACTCGCGCGCGAGGGGCTGTTCGCGGCGGAGCGGAAGAAGCCGCTGCCCTTCCTGCCGCAGCTGATCGGCCTGGTGTGCGGGCGGGCGTCGGCGGCCGAGCGCGACGTCCTGGAGAACGCCCGGCACCGCTGGCCCGCCGTCCGCTTCGAGGTGCGCAACGTCCCGGTGCAGGGCGTGCACGCCGTGCCGCAGGTGGTGCAGGCCGTGAAGGAGCTGGACACGCTCGACGACGTCGATGTGATCGTCGTGGCGCGCGGTGGCGGCAGTGTGGAGGACCTGCTGCCGTTCTCCGACGAGCAGTTGGTGCGGGCGGTCGCCCAGTGCCGTACGCCGGTGGTCTCGGCGATCGGGCACGAGCCGGACAGCCCGCTCCTGGACCTGGTCGCCGACCTGCGCGCCTCCACCCCGACCGACGCCGCCAAGAAGGTGGTGCCGGACGTCGGCGAGGAGTACGAGCGGGTACGGCTGCTGCGTGACCGGGCCCGGCGGTGCGTGGCGGCGTTCGTCGACCGCGAGGAGCGGGGGCTGGCCCACGCACTGGCCCGGCCGTCGATACAGGATCCGCACCGGATGATCGAGGAGCGGGCCGAGCAGGTGACGGCGCTCCTCGACCGGGGCCGCCGCTCGCTGCGGCACCACCTCGACCGGGCCGACTCCGAGTTGACGCACACGCACGCGCGCGTGGTGGCCCTCTCCCCCGCCGCGACCCTCAAGCGCGGGTACGCCGTGCTTCAGCGGGCCGACGGCCACGCGGTCCGCGACCCGGGCGAGGTGGAGCCGGGCGAGACCCTGCGGGCGCGGGTGTCCGAGGGCGATTTCTCCGTACGAGTCGACGCATAGGGTGGGTGGATGACCAGCGAGGTGGAGCAGCCGACGGCGATGTCCGAGGCGCTCGGGTACGAGCAGGCGCGGGACGAGCTGATCGAGGTCGTCCGGCGGCTGGAGGCCGGCGGTACGACGCTGGAGGAGTCCCTCGCCCTGTGGGAGCGGGGCGAGGAGCTGGCGAAGGTCTGCCGCCGCCGGCTGGACGGCGCCCGGGCCCGCCTGGACGCGGCGCTGGCCGAGGAGGCGGGCACGGAGGACGAGGACGCGGCCTCCTAGCCCTCGTCCAGCCCCGTCCAGCCCTCGTCCAGCCCTCGTCCAGCCCTCTTCCAGCCCTCCGTGCGACCCGGTCGACCCCCGTGCGACCCGGTCGCCCCCGTCGGCCTCCCGGCCGCCCTCCCTCAGCTCTCCTTCGCCGTGTCCTCGGCCAGGGTGTGGGCGACGAGCGCGTTGGCGTGCCCGTGGCCGAGGCCGTGCTCGGTCTTGAGCCAGGTGACCAGTTCCATGTGCTTGGTGAGCGGCGAGGACCGGATGAGGTCCTTCCACTCCGCGACCGGGCGGCCGTACTTCTTCTCGATGGACGGGAAGTAGGAGGCGGGGCCCTTCACGGTGCTGCTGCTCATGTCGGTTCTCCCTGGGTTCGGCGACGGTGCACTGACGTATAGGACCGTCGGCGGCCGGGAAAACGATCGCTCGGTGATGGTGATCCACGCCACAACAGAGATGATCATGTGAAGCGGATCACCGCATCTCCGTTTTGGTTGAAGGTTGAACTTCTTTGCCGTAGTGTCGTCGCAGTCAACGGCTCCGGTCCCCACGTCACGCGGAGCCGACGCACCCCGCAAGGAAGATCACGTATGTCTCTCGTTCTTGACCCCGCCGCCCAGGACCTGCTGTTCCGCGAGGCCCGCACCGCGAACACCTTCACCGACGAGCCGGTGACCGACGAGCAGGTGCAGGCGATCTACGACCTGGTCAAGTACGGCCCGACCGCCTTCAACCAGTCGCCGCTGCGCATCACGCTGGTCCGTTCCCCCGAGGCCCGCGAGCGTCTCGTCCGGCACATGGGCGAGGGCAACCGGCCCAAGACGGCCACCGCGCCGCTGGTCGCGATCCTGGCGGCGGACAACGAGTTCCACGAGGAGCTGCCGCAGCTCTTCCCGCACGCCCCCCAGGTCAAGGACGCCTTCTTCAGCGAGCGCCCGGTGCGCGAGGGTGCCGCCTCGCTGAACGCCGCCCTTCAGGCCGCGTACTTCATCGTCGGCGTCCGCGCGGCGGGTCTGGCCGCCGGGCCGATGACCGGCCTGGACTTCGAGGGCGTGCGCAAGGAGTTCCTGGACGACGACCACACCCCGCTGATGGTCGTCAACATCGGCCGCCCGGGCCCGGACGCCTGGTTCCCGCGCTCCCCGCGCCTGGCCTACGACGAGGTCGTCACCACCGTCTGAAACCGACGCGCGACGTCACGAAGCCCCCGGTGGTGCACCGGGGGCTTCGTCGTGTGCGTGAGGTCTCCCTCAAGGAGGCTCGTGTTCACTCGTGCTCAAGGGGGCCCGTGCGGGTACGGCGCCGGGTCAGGCCAGCTTCAGGGCCGCCGCCATCCTGCCCAGCTGCTCGAACGAACCCGTGCCGGCCACGACCGTCGTCGCACCCTTCACGCCGTCGGTGTCCCGCAGCACCAGGGCCTCGTACCGCCCGCCCGTGTAGCGGGTCCACGTCCGGCCGCCGATCTCCTCGGTGGTGTCGGTCTTCCGCGCGCCCTGGCTGGCTTCCTCGATGAACTCGGCCGGCTTCCCCGTCGACTGCTCGACCGCCACGTACTCCCCGTCGGGGGCGTGGTAGCCCAGGTGCCAGGCGTTGTCCTCGGCGCCCCGGTAGCGGACGGAGGTCGGCTTCCACTCCTGGGCCAGCCCCTCGGGCGCCGCCACCGGATACGGCGCGGCGCGGCGCGCGGTGGTCAGCTCGACCGTGTAGTCGACCCTCTTGAGGTCGGGCCCGTCGTCGTCACCGTGCGGGATGAAGAGCCACATGACCAGTCCCGCGAGAACGATGACCCCCAGGGAGAGGACCATGTCCCGGGCCGTCTTCTGCTTGCCGTTCGTACCTGCCACGCGTCCTATCGTCGCAGGTCCCCCATGTGCTCATACGTGGGGCCCCCTGCTCATTTTGTCGGACTGACGATAGAGTCGTGGCCACACCCTCATCCGGCCGTCGTCGTATCAGAAAGGTGCGTTCCGATGACCGAGCATCATCTGCCCTCCGAGCTGGACGTCCCCTCGGAGGCTCCCGACCGCAACCTCGCCATGGAACTCGTGCGGGTCACCGAGGCCGCGGCGATGGCCGCCGGCCGCTGGGTCGGGCGCGGTGACAAGAACGGCGCCGACGGTGCCGCGGTGCGCGCCATGCGCACCCTCGTCCACACCGTCTCGATGAACGGCGTCGTCGTCATCGGCGAGGGCGAGAAGGACGAGGCGCCGATGCTCTTCAACGGGGAGCGGGTCGGCGACGGGACCGGGGCGGAGGTCGACATCGCCGTCGACCCCATCGACGGCACCACGCTGACCGCCAACGGCATGACCAACGCGATCGCCGTGCTGGCCGCCGCCGAGCGCGGCTCCATGTTCGACCCGTCCGCGGTCTTCTACATGGACAAGCTGGTCACGGGCCCCGAGGCCGCCGACTTCGTCGACATCAACGCGCCCGTCGCCGTGAACATCCGCCGGATCGCCAAGGCCAAGCGCCGCATGCCGGAGGACGTCACCGTCGTCATCCTCGACCGGCCCCGGCACCAGGGGCTGATCAAGGAGGTCCGGGAGACCGGCGCCCGCATCAAGCTGATCTCCGACGGCGACGTGGCCGGCTCCATCCTGGCCCTGCGCGAGGGCACCGGCATCGACCTGCTGCTCGGCATCGGGGGCACGCCGGAGGGCATCATCTCGGCCTGCGCCGTGAAGTGCCTGGGCGGCACCATCCAGGGCAAGCTGTGGCCCAAGGACGACGAGGAGCGGCAGCGGGCCGTGGACGCCGGGCACGACCTGGACCGGGTGCTCACCACGGACGACCTGGTCGCCGGGGACAACGTCTTCTTCGTCGCCACCGGCATCACCGACGGGGAACTGCTGCGGGGGGTGCGGTACCGGTCGGAGACGGCTACGACCGACTCGATCGTGATGCGGTCGAAGTCGGGGACGGTACGGCGGATCGACTCCGAGCACCGGCTGAGCAAGCTGCGGGCGTACAGCGCGATTGATTTCGACCGGGCGAAGTGACTCCGTCGGTTGTGCGGGGCGCCCATTGAGTTGGGGGTGCCTGTCGCGTGGCGTCTGCGGCGCCGTCGTGGCTGGTCGCGCCCACGCGGCAGAGCGCAGATTGAACACAGCCCCGCGCCCCTGGGTTGGCTGCGATCCCCGGCGTTGGAAGGGCACCCTCTGTGCGGAGAGGGTGCCCTTTCTGGTGGCGGGGTTTTAACCGGCCGCGGCTATGCGGCCCGTGGTGCGGGCGGCGTTCTTGAGTTCCACGTCGCGGCGGCGGCGCCGGGCCAGGACCACGCGGCGTTCGGCGGCGGTGAGGCCGCCCCAGACGCCGTACGGCTCGGGCTGGAGCAGGGCGTGCTCGCGGCACTCGACCATGACCGGGCAGCGCGCGCAGACGCGCTTGGCGGCCTCTTCGCGGGAGAGCCGGGCGGCGGTCGGTTCCTTGGAGGGGGCGAAGAACAGTCCGGCCTCGTCGCGCCGGCACACCGCCTCGGTGTGCCAGGGAGCGTCTTGGTCCCTGTCCCGCACGGGCACCCGCTGGGCCGGAACGGCAGCTACCTGCAGGGACGAATGCGGCGGTTGCAGCACGGGTCTACTCCTGACGACGGCTTCGCTAGCGAGAGACGATGCGTCAAGGCTTACCCGTTGTACGCGTGCCTATGCACTGGGTTCCCAACCGCTGCCGGGCCGCGCTACAGGTGCTTGCGCACGCCCTTCTCGACCCGGCGGTGCACCCGGTCCAGGATGTCCGCGACGACCTTGCCGCGCTTGGGACGCGCCTCGACGCTGCCGAGGACGGCCCAGCCGTCCACGTAGACGACGGGGGCGTCGGCCTCGGCGGAGTCGTGGGTGTGGACCTCGAAGCTGCCGAGCACGCCGCCGCCCGCGCCGCGTACCGACACGTTCTCCGGGACGCGCACCTCCACGCTGCCGAAGACGGAGAACGCCTTGACGACGACCTGCTGGTACTCGAAGACCGCCTCGCTGAGGTCTATCTCGACGCTGCCGAAGACCGCGTAGGCGTGGATGCGGCGGTTGGCCCGCCAGCGGCCCTTGCGGACCGCGCTGCTGAAGACCGCCACCACGTTCTCGTCGGGCTCCACCGGGATGGCACCGGCGGTGGGGCGGTGGGGGGCCGGGGCGGCGTCGTCCCGGCCGCGGTGGGCGGCGGGCAGGTCCCGCACGAAGACGTCCAGCTCGCCGACGGTCTTGGCGGCCAGCACGCCCTCGACGCGCTCGGCGTGCTCGTCGGCGGTGAGCCGCCCCTCGGCGAGGGCTTCGCGCAGCATGTCGGCCACGCGGTCACGGTCGGCGTCCGAGGCGCGCAGCTCGGAGGTACGCGGTGCGGCGGGGGCGTGCTTGTGAAGGTCCACGGCCGTAGCGTACCGAAACGCGATAGATCGCGACCAGCCCTGTGGACAACCTTGTCGCGGACCAGAAGCGGTCAACTGAGTCTTACCTCACCCGCTCGGCGTCACGGGCAGGTTTTAGGCTGGTTGGCGCTGCCAATGGAGGCCAGCCGTCGTTGCTGGGAGAAGCGCCGGGGGATCCGCCGGGATCCCGCCGTGGGATCCGCCGGGATCCGGCGAAATCCAGCCGCGCGTGATGTCGAGTGAGGAATGGGCGAGATGCCTGAGTTCGCGTACACCGATCTGCTCCCCCAGGGCGAGGACACCACTCCGTACCGGCTGGTGACCGCCGAGGGTGTCTCCACCTTCGAGGCCGACGGGCGGACGTTCCTCAAGGTGGAGCCGGAGGCGCTGCGCAAGCTGGCCGAGGAGGCCATCCACGACATCCAGCACTACCTGCGCCCCGCCCACCTGGCGCAGTTGCGCCGCATCATCGACGACCCGGAGGCGTCGGGCAACGACAAGTTCGTCGCCCTGGACCTGCTGAAGAACGCGAACATCGCGGCGGCGGGCGTGCTGCCCATGTGCCAGGACACCGGCACGGCGATCGTCATGGGCAAGCGCGGCCAGAACGTGCTCACCGCGGGCGGCGACGAGGAGGCCCTGAGCCGGGGCATCTACGACGCGTACAAGAACCTGAACCTGCGCTACTCCCAGATGGCGCCGCTCACCATGTGGGAGGAGAAGAACACCGGCTCGAACCTCCCGGCCCAGATCGAGCTGTACGCGACCGACGGCGGCGCCTACAAGTTCCTGTTCATGGCGAAGGGCGGCGGTTCGGCCAACAAGTCCTTCCTCTACCAGGAGACGAAGGCCGTCCTGTACGAGTCCTCCATGATGAAGTTCCTGGAGGAGAAGATCCGCTCGCTGGGCACGGCCGCCTGTCCGCCGTACCACCTGGCGATCGTCGTCGGCGGCACGTCGGCCGAGTACGCGCTGAAGACCGCGAAGTACGCCTCCGCGCACTACCTGGACGAGATCCCGGCCGAGGGTTCGGAGCTCGGGCACGGCTTCCGGGACCAGGAGCTGGAGGAGAAGGTCTTCGAGCTGACCCAGAGGATCGGCATCGGCGCGCAGTTCGGCGGCAAGTACTTCTGCCACGACGTACGCGTGGTGCGCCTCCCCCGGCACGGGGCGTCCTGCCCGGTCGCCATCGCCGTGTCCTGCTCGGCGGACCGGCAGGCGGTCGCGAAGATCACCGCCGAGGGCGTGTTCCTGGAGCAGCTGGAGACCGACCCGGCCCGCTTCCTGCCGGAGACGACGGACGAGCACCTCGAAGCCGAAGGGGACGTCGTCAAGGTCGACCTGAACCAGCCCATGGACGACATCCTCGCCGAGCTGACGAAGCACCCGGTCAAGACCCGGCTGTCGCTGACCGGCCCGCTGGTCGTGGCCCGCGACATCGCGCACGCCAAGATCAAGGAACGGCTGGACGCGGGCGAGGAGATGCCGCAGTACCTGAAGGACCACCCGGTGTACTACGCGGGTCCGGCCAAGACGCCCGAGGGGTATGCCTCCGGCTCCTTCGGTCCGACCACCGCCGGGCGCATGGACTCCTACGTGGAGCAGTTCCAGGCGGCGGGCGGCTCCAAGGTGATGCTGGCCAAGGGCAACCGGAGCAAGCAGGTCACCGACGCGTGCGACACGCACGGCGGCTTCTACCTGGGCTCGATCGGCGGGCCGGCGGCGCGGCTCGCGCAGGACTGCATCAAGAAGGTCGAGGTCGTCGAGTACGAGGAGCTCGGCATGGAGGCGGTCTGGAAGATCGAGGTCGAGGACTTCCCCGCGTTCATCGTGGTGGACGACAAGGGCAACGACTTCTTCCAGGACCCGGCGCCCGCGCCGACGTTCACGACGATCCCGGTGCGGGGGCCGGGGCTGGCGTAGCCCCCGCCGCTCCACGGCTCAGCGGCAGGCCGGTCCGGACCCGTCCGGGCCGGCCTTTCGCCCCTCCCCCGACGTCCGGATAACGAACACACGGTTCTTCTTTCGGACAACCTGCCCTCCCGGGCGTCCACTCCATTGACTGCCCAGGCTTCCGCTGTGAGTCTTTCGCCGCTCCGACATGTACACGCCATGCGTACATGACCTGCGTGGCCACCCCTCAGCCACTTCTGGAGGACCAAAGGTGAAACGAAGATTCGCCGTGGCGAGCCTGTCCCTCGCCGTCGCGCTCGGCCTCGGCACACTCCCCGCCGTCGCCGCCGACTCCGCGCCCACCGCCGTCCAGTCGCCCGACATCGACGTGACGAGAGTGAAGGCGCATCTGACCGAGCTGAACTCCATAGCCGGACGCAACGGCGGCACCCGCCGCTCGACCGGCCAGGGATACCGCGACTCCGTCGCCTACGTGAAGGGCAGGCTTCAGGCGGCCGGTTACACCGTCACCGAGCAGCCGTGCACGTCCGGTTGCGCCGGCGGCGCGGGTCCCAACCTGATCGCCGAGTGGCCGCACGGCGACGCGAACGATGTGTACATGTTCGGCGCCCACCTCGACAGCGTGTCGGCGGGCCCCGGCATGAACGACAACGGCTCGGGCTCGGCCGCCCTCCTGGAGAACGCCCTGACCCTGGCGCAGCAGAACCCGACGATGAAGGGCCGGGTCCGCTTCGCCTGGTGGACCGACGAGGAACAGGGGCTCAACGGCTCCGACTTCTACGTCCGCTCGCTCTCCTCGGCGCAGCGGTCCGCGATCACGGCGTACTACAACTTCGACATGATCGCCTCCACCAACGGCGGCTACTTCATCAACCACGTCACCTCGGCCGCCGCCGCGCCCATGAAGGCGTACTGGGACTCGCTGGGCCTGCAACCCGAGGAGAACACCGAGGGCGCCGGGCGCAGCGACGACTACTCGTTCGAGCAGTACGGCATCCCGACCTCCGGCTACGCGATGGGCGCCGGCGCCCGCAAGACCTCCGCGCAGGCCGCCAAGTGGGGCGGCACCGCCGGGGCCTCGTACGACCCGTGCTACCACCGGTCGTGCGACAACCTCGACAACATCAACACCACCGGCCTGGACCGGGCGTCGGACGGCATCGCGTACACCATCTGGCAGCGCGCCGTGGGCACCGGCGACGACGGGGGCGGCGGTTGCGACACCGACCCCGTCGCCAACGGCGGCTTCGAGAGCGGCAGCACGCCGTGGACCGGGGACACCGGCACCATCGGCGCCCACTCGGGCCAGTCGGCGCACGGCGGGACCCGCTTCGCGTGGCTCGCCGGATACGGTTCCACGCACACCGAGTCGGTCGGCCAGACGGTGACCGTCCCGGCCGGGTGCACCAGCCTGACGTACTGGCTGCACATCGACACCGACGAGTCGGGGTCGACGGCGTACGACACCTTCAAGGTGAAGGCCGACGGCACCACGCTCGCCACCCTGTCCAACGTGGACGCCCGGAGCGGCTATGTGCAGCGCACGGTCGACCTCGGCGCCTACGCCGGCCGGCAGGTGGCCCTGAGCTTCACCGGCAGCGAGGACCGCAGTCTTCAGACCAGCTTCGTCCTGGACGACGTGAGCCTCCGGGAGGGCTGACCCGCCGGACGGCAGGACCGAACCGGACGGCCGGCCCACCCCCGGGCCGGCCGTCCCCGGGCCGCCGCCGGGCCGTCCCGGAGCCACCACCGGGCCGTCCCCGGGCCGCCGCCGAGCCACCACCCGGCCGCCGCCGGGCCACGCCGTGACCCGGCACCCGTTCGGCCCGGTCCAGGAACATCCGCCCCGCCCCGCACGCTGTACCCGGTATGAGCGACTACCGCATCGAGCACGACTCCATGGGCGAGGTCCGCGTCCCCGCCCACGCCAAGTGGCGGGCGCAGACGCAGCGTGCCGTCGAGAACTTCCCCGTCTCCGGGCAGCGTATCGAGCGCGCGCACATCGAGGCGCTCGCCCGGATCAAGGGCGCGGCGGCCAAGGTCAACGCCGATCTGGGCGTGCTCGACCGGGACGTCGCCGACGCGATCCGGGAGGCGGCCGCCGAGGTCGCCGAGGGGAAGTGGGACGAGCACTTCCCCGTGGACGTGTTCCAGACCGGCTCCGGGACCTCGTCCAACATGAACACCAACGAGGTCCTCGCGACCCTGGCCGGTGAGCGGCTCGGCCGCGACGTGCATCCCAACGACCACGTCAACGCCTCCCAGTCGTCCAACGACGTCTTCCCGTCCTCCCTCCACATCGCCGCCACCGCCGCCGTCACCCGTGACCTGATCCCGGCCCTGGACCACCTCGCCGGCGCCCTGGAGCGCAAGGCGGAGGAGTTCGCCGACGTGGTGAAGTCGGGGCGCACGCACCTCATGGACGCCACACCCGTCACGCTGGGCCAGGAGTTCGGCGGGTACGCGGCCCAGGTGCGGTACGGCATCGAGCGGCTGGAGGCGTCGCTCCCCCGCCTGGCCGAGCTGCCGCTGGGCGGCACCGCCGTGGGCACCGGCATCAACACCCCGCCCGGCTTCTCCGCCGCCGTCATCGAGGAGGTGGCCCGCGCGACCGGGCTGCCGCTGACCGAGGCGCGCGACCACTTCGAGGCGCAGGGCGCCCGGGACGGCGTCGTCGAGACGAGCGGACAGCTGCGGACCATCGGCGTCGGGCTCACGAAGATCGCCAACGACCTGCGGTGGATGGCGTCCGGGCCGCGCACCGGCCTCGCGGAGATCTCGCTGCCCGACCTCCAGCCGGGGTCGTCGATCATGCCGGGGAAGGTCAACCCGGTGATCCCCGAGGCGGTCCTCATGGTCGCCGCCCAGGTCACCGGCAACGACGCGACGGTCGCCGCCGCCGGAGCGGCCGGCAACTTCGAGCTGAACGTCATGCTGCCGGTGATCGCCAAGAACGTACTGGAGTCGGTGCGCCTGCTGGCCAACGTCTCCCGGCTGCTCGCCGACCGGACGGTGGACGGGATCGTCGCGCACCGGGAGCGGGCCCGCGAGTACGCCGAGTCGTCCCCCTCCGTCGTCACGCCGCTCAACAAGTACATCGGGTACGAGGAGGCCGCCAAGGTCGCCAAGAAGGCGCTGGCGGAGCGGAAGACGATCCGTCAGGTGGTGCTGGAGGGCAGGTACGTCGAACGCGGCGACCTGACCGGCGAGCAGCTGGACGAGGCGCTCGACGTGCTGCGGATGACCCGTCCGTGACGAGCCCCGCGGGCCGGGCCCTCGGCGTACGCCGGCGCACGCTCTCGCGATCACCGGCGCGTCGGATGGCCATGGCACCTAATATCTCCGCATGACAGACGCTGAAGCGGTGAGCGCGGCGACGGGACCGGGAGCGGACGGTCCGGCGGGCCCCGGGGGCCACTGGGCGCCCGGCCGTCACATCCTGTGGCGGTACCGGGAGAACGGCGGCCCGCACGTGCACATCGCGCGCCCCGTCACCGTCGTACGGGACGACGCCGACCTGCTCGCCGTGTGGCTGGCGCCCGGCACCGAGTGCGTGAAGCCGGTCCTCGCGGACGGTACGCCCGTGCACCTGGAACCGCTGGCCACGCGCTACACCAAGCCGCGCACCGTACAGCGCGACCGGTGGTTCGGCACGGGGGTGCTGAAGCTGGCGCGGCCCGGCGAGGCCTGGTCGGTGTGGCTGTTCTGGGACCCGGGCTGGCGGTTCAAGAACTGGTACGTGAACCTGGAGCAGCCGCTGGCCCGCTGGGAGGGCGGCGTCGACTCCGAGGACCACTTCCTGGACATCTCCGTGCACCCGGACCGCACCTGGCACTGGCGGGACGAGGACGAGTTCGCGCAGGCCCAGCGGGACCGGCTGATGGACCCGGCGCTGGCCGGGCGGGTGCGCCGGGCGGGCCGGGCCGCGGTCGCGGAGATCCGGGCCTGGGGGTCCCCGTTCGCCGACGGCTGGGAGGACTGGCGGCCCGATCCGGCGTGGCCGGTACCTTCCCTGCCGGGGGACTGGGATCGCACGCCCGCGCACGTGTCCTCATGAGACCCTTGATGTGCCCCCCGGCAACAAACGTAGGATCGTCCTCCGCAATGAGCGCGGCAGCGGCAACCGGCGCAGTGGGCACTGCGCCTGACCGATCGTCACCGAGGGGCGGCAGGACGTGAGCGAGAGGTACGAGAGCAACACCCGGGTGGGCCGCAGACGGTCCGACGGTGACACAGGAACTGCCTCTGACCACGCGGGAATCCCGTTCCTTGGACACGGATTGCGGGTATCGGGATTTCTGCGGGACGAACTGCACGCGCCGCGCGCAGTCCCGGACGGATGGATTCGACACGCGTGACGGAGCACCCGACATCCTTCGACCGCCCCTCGACGGGCGGCGACCCCACGGATCCCCGCGGGGCGCTCCTGCGTACCCCCGTGCCGCCGGACACCTCCGGGCCGGCCCTACCGGCCCAGGGGCGCACCGGACGGCCCCCGACCGCCGCGGGCGCGGGCTCCCCGGGGACCTTCGAGCACGCCCAGCCGGGCGCCGAGCAGGCCGCCGAGCCCGACGCGCACCGTCCGCGTCCCGTGTCCGAGGGCGTCCCGGTCCAGCCGGACGGCGGGCAGCCGGCCGGCGCCCGGTCCGGCGACGTACCTCCGGCGGACACGGCGTCGGGCGACGTGGCCGCGGGTGACGTGACCCCGGGCGAGGTGACCCCGGGTGACGTCGTCCCGGGCGGCGGACCGGCCGGTCCGGTGCGGCCGGGGTCCGGGGAGCCGGCCGGTGCCGCGGACCGACGGGGACAGGCACCGGAGCCGGACCGGCGTACCGGGCAGCCCACCGTGCCCGGCCGGCCCACGCCCATGCGGCGGGACGGGGACCGGCTGCGCTTCGTGGGCGCCGCGACCCGGCGGATCGCCCGGGGCATGGACCTCGACGAGATCGTGATGGGGCTGTGCCGGGCCACCGTGCCGACGTTCGCGGACGCCATCCTGGTCTATCTGCGCGAGCCGCTGCCCGTCGGCGACGAGCGGCCCACCGGCCCCCTGGTGCTGCGGCTGCGGCGCACCGACCGCATACCGGCCGAGCGGGACACCGAGGGCGGCTTCGCCCCCGTGCCCCAACCCGAGCCCACCGAGCTGGAGACGGTCGGCGCCGAGCTGTGCGAGGTGCGGCCGGGCAGCGCGCTGGCCGAGGTGCTGCGCGGGGTGCGCCCGGTCTTCACGGACACCCCGGCCGCCCGCGCCGCGCTGCCGGAGCTGCTGGGCGAGGAGCGCGACTTCCCGCTGCCCGACGGCCGCAGGGCGATCCTCGCGCCGTTGCGCGGCCGCCGCCGGGTGATCGGCGCCGCGCTGTTCCTGCGCGGCCCGGAGCGCATCGCCTTCGAGGCCGACGACCTGCTGGTGGCCGCGCAGCTCGCCACGCACAGCGCGCTGGGCATCGACAAGGCGGTGCTGTACGGGCGCGAGGCGTACATCGCCGACGAGTTGCAGCGCACGATGCTCCCGGAGAACCTCCCGCGCTGCACCGGCGTACGGCTGGCCTCCCGCTACCTCCCGGCCGCCGAGACCGCGCGGGTCGGCGGCGACTGGTACGACGCCATCCCGCTGCCGGGCAGCCGGGTCGCGCTGGTCGTCGGGGACGTGATGGGCCACTCCATGACGTCGGCGGCCATCATGGGCCAGCTGCGGACCACGGCGCAGACCCTGGCCGGGCTCGACCTGCCGCCGCAGGAGGTGCTGCACCACCTGGACGAGCAGGCCCAGCGCCTGGGCACCGACCGCATGGCGACCTGCCTGTACGCCGTGTACGACCCGGTCACGCACCGCATCACCGTCGCCAACGCCGGCCACCCGCCGCCCGTCCTGCTGCACCTGGGCGGCCACGCCGAGGTGCTGCGGGTGCCGGCCGGCGCCCCGATCGGCGTGGGCGGCGTGGACTTCGAGGCCGTGGAGCTGGACGCCCCGGCCGGAGCGACCCTGCTGCTGTACACCGACGGGCTGGTCGAGTCCCGGCTGCGCGACGTGTGGACCGGCATAGAGCAGCTGCGGGAGCGCCTGGCGGCGACCGCACAGCTCACCGGACCCGACCATCCGCCGCCCCTGGAAGCCCTCTGCGACGAGGTGCTCGACATGCTCGGCCCGGGCGACCGGGACGACGACATCGCGCTGCTCGCCGCCCGCTTCGACGGCATCGCGCCCAGCGACGTGGCGTACTGGTTCCTGGAACCGGAGGACGCGGCGCCCGGCAAGGCACGCCGCCTGGCCCGGCGCGCACTCGCCCGCTGGGGCATGGAGGACCTCACGGACTCCGTGGAGCTGCTCGTCAGCGAGGTCGTGACCAACGCGGTGCGGTACGCCTCGAAGCCGGTCACCCTGCGCCTGCTGCGCACGGACGTGCTGCGCTGCGAGGTCGGCGACGACGTGCCGCAGCTGCCCCGGCTGCGGCAGGCGCGGGCGACCGACGAGGGCGGGCGCGGGCTGTACCTGGTGAACCGGCTGGCCCGGCGCTGGGGCGCCACGCGGCTGAGCACCGGCAAGGTGGTGTGGTTCGAGCTGAACCGCGGCTGATCCGCGACCGGCGGGCAGCAGCGCGCGAAGGGGCGCCCGGTGAGCACCGGGCGCCCCTCCGCGCGTCTGGGCGACGTCCGCCGGTCTACGGCACCAGGTTCCCGCCGGGGAACTCCGGGTCCCCCGACTCGGTGGACCCGCCGCCGTCCGGCGGTGTCTCTCCGCTGGACTCGCTGTTCGACGGCGACTGCGTCGGCGACTCGGGCGGCTCCTCGGTCGTCGGCTCCTTCGACGGGGGCGCCTCGGTCGTCGGGTCGTCCGACGTGGGCGGTGCCTCGGTCGTCTCCTCCTGGGACGGCGACTGGCTCGGCGACTCGGAGGTCGTCGCGGACTTGGTGGGCTTCACCGCGGCGCCCTGCTTGGTGTCCAGGTCGAACTTGGTGACCTCGTCCATGACGCCGAAGGTGTACGCGGCCCAGATCTCCGCCGGGGGGCCACCGCCGTTGACGCGGTAGTCGACGCCGGCCGCCTTGTACATCGGGACCTGGGCGTGCGGGGGCTTGTCGTCCTCGCCGAACAGGCCGACCGAGGTGACCAGGCCGGGGGTGAAGCCGGTGAACCAGGCCGACTTGTTGTTGTCGGACGTACCGGTCTTGCCGGCCACCTGCTGACCGTCGCGCAGCGGGTTGTTGCGTACGGACTCCCTGGCCGTACCGTCGTCGACCACGCCGGTGAGCACCGAGGTCACCGTGTCGGCGGCCTCCCGGCTGATCACCCGCTCACCGATGGGGTCGGGCATCTCGATCGTGCGGTCCTTGTGCTCGACCGACTTCACGACCGCGGGGGTGACCTTCTTGCCGTGGTTGTCGAGGGTCGCGTAGACACCGGCCATCTCCATGGGGCTGGCGCCCATACTGCCCAGGGTCTGCGCGGGCACGGGGTCGTCGCCCTCGGTGTTCATTCCGAGGTCGGAGGCGACCTTCATGACCTCGGTCATGCCCACGTCGATGCCCATCTGCGCGAAGACGGAGTTGACCGACTGGTTCATCGCCTCCTGGACGTCGATCTCGCCGTAGTCGACGTCGTTCTCGTTGGGCGGGGCGAAGCCGACCTCCTTGCCGTCGTCCACCACGGGGCGCTTGCTGTCGCCGTCGTAGGGGGTGTTGGCCGTGATCGGCACGCCGTCCTGGGTCTCGGCGTCGTGGTCGACGGCGGCGGCGAGGATCACCGGCTTGAAGGTGGAGGCCGGCTGGTAGTCGTCGCGGGTGGCGTTGCTGGTGTAGTGCTTCAGGTAGTTCACGCCGCCGTACATCGCCACGACGGAGCCGGTCTTCGGGTCGACGGAGACGGCTCCGGCCTGGACGTCGGCGTCGACCTTGCGCTCGTCGGGGTCCAGCCTGCTGGTGAGCTTGGCCTTGACCGCCTCCTCCAGCGCGGCCTGCTTCTTCTTGTCGATGTTGAGGGTGACGGTGTAGCCGCCGAGGTCCACCAGGGCCTTGGCCTGCTCCATGTCCTCGGCGGCGCCCTGGGCGACGAGCTGCTTCTTGAGGGCGTAGTCGGCCGCGTCCACGAGGTAGCCGATCTGGCCCTCCTTGCCGGCGGCGGGCTTGGGCTCCTTGGGCTCCGGGAAGGTCATGTCCTTCCGGTCGCCCGCGCTCAGCCACTTCTGCTCGACCATGTTGTCCAGGACGTAGTTCCAGCGCTGCTGGACGAGCTTCTTGCCGGTCTCGCTCGCGATCGCCCAGTCGTACTGGTTCGGTGCCTGGAGCAGGGCGGCGAGATAGGCGCCCTGGTCGACCGTCAGATCCTCGGCGTCGACGCGGTAGTACGCCTGGGCCGCGGCCTGGATGCCATAGGCGCCGCGGCCGTAGTAACTGGTGTTGATGTAGCCGGCGAGGATGTACTCCTTGGACTTCTTCTGGTCCAGCTTCAGCGAGATGACCAGTTCCTTGAGCTTGCGCGTGACCGTCTGTTCCTGGGTCAGGTAGTAGTTCTTGACGTACTGCTGGGTGATCGTCGAACCGCCCTGCGCGCCCTTGCCGGAGAGGGTGTTGAGGACGCCGCGGGCGGTGCCCTTGAGATCGACGCCCGAGTCCTTGTAGAACGTCTTGTTCTCGGCGGCGACGAACGTGCGCTGGACGTCCTTGGGGATCTTGGCGAGGTCGACGATCTCGCGGTTGCGGTCGCCGGTGCGCGCCATGACGCTGCCGTCGCTGTACTTGTAGACGTTGCTCTGGAGATCGGCCTCGGGGTTGCCCTCGGGGATGTCGATCACCATGTACAGCACGATGAAGGCGCCCATGCCGAGCAGGCAGAGGCCGAAGAACGTGCCGAGGATCTTCTTCCAGGTGAACAGCCGGCGTATGCGGCCCTTCCCGCCCGCGGCTCCGCCGGCAGCACCGGCCGCGCCCGACGAACGGCGGCGTTTCGGCGCCGCGCGGCGTCCACCGCGCTGCCGCGCTCTTCTCTCGTCCGCACGTCCCATGGGTCCGATCCGCTCCGCTTCGGTCATCTGTGGACACGTCTCGCTCACGCGTCACACAGGTTCGTCGCTCAGGTCAGCTCAGAAAGCTAACACCGGGAGATATGACAAAGGGCAACCGATCCAGCCTTGTACGGACGTGAGAATCAGCACCCGCTCCACAGGAACCGACGTGCGAGAGGGGTTCAGGGTTGCGATCCGGGGGTAAAGTGATATCACTTAGTCATCAACGAGTGAGCAGTCATAGAACGGGGGACCACCCATGTCCACGCACGATGCCCCACAGGTCACCGCGGATGTGCCCGAGATGCCCGCACCGCGGGTGCGCGAGAACCAGGCGCACAGCATCGGCGGCGGCTTCGCGCT
Organism: Streptomyces coelicoflavus; assembly: GCF_045041415.1. Taxonomy (NCBI): domain Bacteria; kingdom Bacillati; phylum Actinomycetota; class Actinomycetes; order Kitasatosporales; family Streptomycetaceae; genus Streptomyces; species Streptomyces coelicoflavus. The sequence continues at coordinate 3,009,535 of NZ_CP108218.1, forward strand.
GCTGCTCGGACTGGTCGGGCTGCTCGTCGGCGCCGGTCTGATCGCCGGCGCCACGGCGGTCGACTCGACCGGCGGCAAGGCCGTGCTGATCATCGGCGGCATCCTGATCGCCCTGGCCGCCTTCCTCGCGATGTGCGGCCTAAACATGGTGGCGCCGGGCGAGGCCCGCGTGGTGCAGCTCTTCGGGCGGTACCGGGGGACGATCCGGCAGGACGGTCTGCGCTGGGTCAACCCCTTCACCTCGCGCACCAAGATCTCGACGCGGGTGCGCAACCACGAGACGGCCGTCCTGAAGGTCAACGACGCCTACGGCAACCCGATCGAACTGGCGGCGGTCGTGGTGTGGCGGGTGGAGGACACCGCGCAGGCCACCTTCGAGGTGGACGACTACGTCGAGTTCGTCTCCACCCAGACCGAGGCGGCCGTGCGGCACATCGCCATCGAGTACCCCTACGACGCCCACGACGAGGACGGCCTCTCGCTGCGCGGCAACGCCGAGGAGATCACCGAGAAGCTCGCCGTCGAGCTGCACGCGCGCGTGGAGGCGGCCGGCGTGCAGATCATCGAGTCCCGCTTCACGCACCTCGCGTACGCGCCGGAGATCGCCTCGGCGATGCTCCAGCGGCAGCAGGCCGGCGCGGTGGTCGCCGCGCGGCGGCAGATCGTGGACGGCGCGGTCGGCATGGTCGAGGCCGCGCTCGCCCGGATCAGCGAGCAGGGCATCGTGGAAATGGACGACGAGCGCAAGGCGGCGATGGTGTCCAACCTGATGGTCGTGCTCTGCGGGGACCGCGCCGCCCAGCCGGTCCTGAACACGGGGACGCTCTACCAGTGACGACTCCGTCCGAGGATTCCGCGCCCGGGGAGTCCGCGCCCCGGTCGTCCGCGTCGCAGCCGTCCGCACCTCAGGACTCCGTCACGGATTCCGTGCCGTCCGGGGGCCCGGCTCCCAGGCGCCGGCCGCAGCAGCGCAAGCAGGTGCTGCTGCGGCTGGACCCGCAGGTGTACGAGGCGCTGGCTCGCTGGGCGGGCGACGAGCTGCGCTCGGCCAACGCGCAGATCGAGTTCCTGCTCCGCAGGGCGCTGGCGGAGTCCGGCCGGCTGCCCGGCGACACCGGGCCGCTGCCACGCCGGGGCCGCCCGCCGGGGGGCGGCCGCCCGGGGGCCGCGCCACCGCCCTGACCGTCGGGGCCGGAGGCGGGCCCTCCGTCGTAGCGGAACCGTGACAATCGCCCCCGACCTGCACTCCCGTACCCACCGCACACCCGTCCCGCACCCGCCGCCACGGTCTCTGCACCGTGCGTATACATAGTGCGTATACACCGTGTGTAGAGTGCTCCGCATGTCCATCGGTCACACTCTCCTGGGGCTCCTTGAGTCCGGGCCGCGCCACGGTTACGACCTCAAGCGCGCTTTCGACGAGAAGTTCGGTCACGACCGGCCGCTCCACTACGGCCAGGTCTATTCGACGATGTCCCGCCTGCTGAAGAACGGCCTCGTCGTCGTCGACGGCATCGAGGCGGGCGGCGGCCCCGAGCGCAAGCGGTACGCGATCACCGACGAGGGGATCACCGACGTACAACGGTGGCTCGCCACGCCGGAGAAGCCCGAGCCGTATCTCCAGTCGACGCTGTACACCAAGGTCGTCCTCGCGCTGCTCACCCACCGCGACGCCGCCGACGTCCTCGACACCCAGCGTGCGGAGCACCTGCGCAGCATGCGCATCCTGACCGACCGCAAGCGCAAGGGCGACCTCGCGGACCAGCTCATCTGCGACCACGCACTCTTCCATCTCGAGGCCGACCTGCGCTGGCTGGAACTGACCGCCGCGCGCCTCGACAAGCTCCGTGAGGCGGTAGCCCGATGACTCCCCCCGCAGGCTCCCTGCTCTCGGCGGACCAGCTCCGCAAGGCCTACGGCCCGACCCTCGCCCTCGACGGCGCCGAGTTCTCCATCCATCCCGGCGAGGTCGTCGCCGTCATGGGCCCCTCCGGGTCCGGCAAGTCGACGCTGCTGCACTGCCTCGCCGGCATCGTGCCGCCCGACTCGGGGACGATCACGTACAACGGGCGTGAGCTGTCCGCCATGTCCGACGCCCAGCGCAGTGCGCTGCGCCGCTCGGACTTCGGGTTCGTGTTCCAGTTCGGCCAGCTGGTGCCGGAGCTGACCTGTGTCGAGAACGTGGCCCTGCCGCTGCGGCTGAACGGCACCTCCCGCAAGGAGGCCGAGCGGGCCGCGCTGACCTGGATGGAGCGGCTGGAGGTCGACGACCTCAGGAAGAAGCGGCCCGGCGAGGTGTCCGGCGGCCAGGGGCAGCGGGTCGCGGTGGCGCGCTCGCTGGTCACCGACCCCCGGGTACTCTTCGCCGACGAGCCGACCGGCGCGCTGGACTCGCTCAACGGCGAGCGCGTCATGGAACTCCTCACGGACGCCGCCCGCTCCACCAACGCGGCCGTCGTGCTGGTCACGCACGAGGCCCGGGTGGCCGCCTACTCCGACCGCGAGATCGTCGTACGGGACGGCAAGTCCCGGGACATGGAGCGGGTCGTATGAACGTGCGCCAGTGGGCCGCCGACCTGATGCTCGGCGTCCGCTTCGCCTTCACCGGCGGCCGCGAGGGCTGGACCCGGGCCGTGCTGACGGCCGTCGGCGTCGGCCTCGGCGTGGCGCTGCTGCTGCTGACGACGGCGATCCCGAACGCGCTCACCGTCCGGCACGACCGGGAGGCGGCGCGCTCCGACATCACCTTCGCCATCCAGCCGATGCCGAAGGCGAACGACACGCTCGTCATCGCCGACGTCGACGAGGACTTCCGCGACAAGGAGGTCCGGGGCCGGGCCATGGAGCCCGAGGGCCCGAGGGCGCCGCTGCCGCCCGGCGTGGACGCGTTCCCGGCGGTGGGCGAGATGGTGGTCTCCCCCGCGCTGAAGGAGCTGCTGGACTCGGACTCCGGCGCGCTGCTGCGCGAGCGGCTGCCGTACCGGATCGCCGGCACGATCTCGGAGGACGGGCTGATCGGCTCGGCCGAACTCGCCTACTACCGGGGCGCGGAAGGGCTCGCCGAACACATCACGCCGGGCAACATCGAGCGCATCGACCGGTTCGGCGACCCGGAGCCGGGCGAGGAGCAGTCCGACCCGGTGCTGATCCTGCTGATCCTCGTCGTCTTCGTGGTGCTGCTGATGCCGGTCGCGGTGTTCATCGCCGCCGCCGTGCGGTTCGGCGGCGAGCGACGGGACCGGCGGCTCGCGGCGCTGCGCCTGGTGGGCTCCGACAGCCGCATGACCCGGCGCATCGCCGCCGGTGAGGCCATGGCCGGCGCGGTCCTCGGGCTGCTCTTCGGTGCCGGGTTCTTCATGGTCGGACGGCAGCTCGCGGGCAGTGCCGAGGTGTACCGCATCAGCGTGTTCCCCAGCTATCTCAACCCCTCGCCGGTGCTGGCCCTGCTGGTGGCCGTGGCGGTGCCGGCGGCGGCGGTGCTGGTGACGCTGTTCGCGCTGCGCGGGGTGGTCATCGAGCCGCTCGGCGTGGTGCGTGCCGGGCGCCCGGCGCGGCGCCGGCTGTGGTGGCGGCTGCTGCTGCCGCTGGCCGGACTGGCGATGCTCTACCCGATGATCGGCAACGGCCGGGACAACGGCGACTTCAACCAGTATCTGGTGACCGGCGGTGTCGTGCTGCTCCTGGTCGGCGTGACCGCGCTCCTGCCGTGGATCGTGGAGAGCGTCGTCGCCAGGCTCGGTTCGGGCGGTGTGGCCTGGCAGCTGGCCGTGCGCAGGCTGCAACTGAGCAGCGGTACGGCGGCCCGGATGGTCAACGGCATCGCGGTGGCCGTCGCCGGGGCGATCGCCCTTCAGATGCTGTTCGCCGGCGTGGACGACGACTACACCAAGTCCACCGGGCAGGACGTGTCGTGGGCCCAGATGGAGGCGATCCTGCCGAGCGGGGTCCCACTGGACCGGGCGGCCGAGAAGTTCCGCGACACCAAGGGTGTGAAGGCCGTCTTCGCCTACTCCGAGAGCTGGCTGGGCGACCGCCCCCAGGACCCGGACAACGGCACGACGCTGACCGTGGGCGACTGCGCCGCACTGCGGGAGATCGCCCGCCTGCCCTCGTGCGCCGAAGGGGACGTGTTCGTCGTCCACGGCGCCGAGTGGGACGGCGAGGAGGACGTGACGAAGCTGGCCACGCCGGGCCGGAAGCTCTACGTGGACCCGTCCTACGAGGGCGGCCCGGAGCGTCCGGCGGTCCCCTGGACGATGCCGGAGGGCGTCAAGGCCGCGAAGCCGCGCACCGGTCTGCTGGCCGGGATCGACCGGGGCGGCTTCCTGATGACGCGGGAGGCGATGCCGGACGCGTTCGCGCCGGCGCTGGACGGGCACGCCTACCTCCGGCTGGACGAGTCGGTGCCGGACGTGCACGACCTGGTACGGAACACCACGGCGGCGGTCGACCCGCTGGCGGACGCCATGACCTGGGCGTCGACCGAGCGGACCGACCGGTTCGACGCCATCCGCACCGGCCTGTTCGTGGGGGCGGCGTGTGTGCTGGCCCTGATCGGCGCCAGTCTGCTGGTCTCGCAGCTGGAGCAGCTGCGCGAGCGGAAGAAGCTGCTGTCGGCCCTGGTCGCCTTCGGCACCCGGCGCCGCACGCTGAGCCTGTCGGTGCTGTGGCAGACGGCGATTCCCATCGTGCTGGGCCTGCTGCTCGCCTCGGTGGTGGGCCTGACCCTGGGCACGGTGCTGCTGAAGATGACGGGCACCCCGGTCGGCGTCGACTGGACCGGCGTCCTGGCCATGACCGGCATCGGCGCGGGGGTCGTCCTGGTGGTGACGCTGTGCAGCCTGCCGCCGCTGCTGCGGCTGATGCGGCCGGAGGGGCTCCGGACGGAGTAGCCGCGCCGCCGTACACCGGACGGCTGAGCGACCGCCCCGCCGGGCGGTCGCTCAGCCGTGCACCGTCCGTACCGGCAGGTCCGCCATCGCCTCCCGCAGGGCCGCGGCCAGTTCCCCGTACTCCGCCGAGCGGGCCGCGCCCGTGCGCATGGCGAGGGCGATACGGCGGGTGGGGGCCGGGTCGGTGAAGGACGCGGTGAGGAGCTGGCTGGAGCGCGAGGTCTCCACCCTGACGGCGGTGCGCGGCAGCAGCGTCACCCCGAGGCCGCCCGCCACCAGCTGCACCAGCGTCGAGAGGCCGGCGGCCGTGGTCGTGGCGGGGACACCCGCCCGGCCCGCCTCCCGGCAGATGTCGAGCGCCTGGTCGCGCAGGCAGTGCCCCTCGTCGAGCAGCAGCAGCTTGAGCTCGCGCAGCACCGAGCGCTGGAGGCCCTCCCGGCCGCCGAGCCGGTGGTCGAGCGGCGTGACCAGGACGAAGTCCTCGTCGAAGAGCGGTAGTTCGGTGACACCGGGGACGCCGAGGGGGACCGCGAGCAGCAGCAGGTCGAGCCGGCCGGTCGTCAGGCCCTCCAGGAGGCTGGCCGTCTGCTCCTCGTGGACCTGGAGGTCGAGGTCGGGATAGCGCTCGTGGACGAGACGCAGCACCGTCGGCAGCAGGTACGGCGCCACGGTGGGGATCACACCGAGCCGCAGCGCGCCGGTGAAGGGCGCCCGCACCGCCTCCGCCTCCTCCAGCAGCGCGCCGACCTCCGCCAGTACGGCCTTGGTCCGCACCGCGAGCCGTTCCCCGGCGGGCGAGAGCAGCACCTTGCGCGTCGTACGCTCCAGGAGCGTGACACCGAGTGCCTCCTCCAGGGCGGAGACGGCTCCGGAGAGCGCCGGCTGGCTCATGCCGATCGCGGCGGCGGCGTCGCGGAAATGCAGGTGCTCGGCGACCGCGTCGAAAGCCCGCAGCTGGGCGAGGCTGGGCTGCCTCTTCTTCCCGGACACTAATAGCCACCTCCGATCAACTCGACCGATTGTAGCTATTTCCCTAATCAATGCACCCTGTGCCAACATCAACAACGTCCAACCCATGGGAAACGCCCGTAAAGCGGGTGTTTCTTCGCTGCGCTTTTGGAGAGCACGTGCTCACTGTCGGTGACAAGTTCCCCGAGTTCGATCTGACCGCCTGCGTCTCGCTGGAGAAGGGCAAGGAGTTCCAGCAGATCAACCACAAGACCTACGAGGGTCAGTGGAAGGTCGTCTTCGCGTGGCCCAAGGACTTCACCTTCGTGTGCCCGACCGAGATCGCCGCCTTCGGCAAGCTGAACGACGAGTTCGCCGACCGTGACGCCCAGGTCCTCGGCTTCTCCGGCGACTCCGAGTTCGTGCACCACGCCTGGCGCAAGGACCACCCGGACCTGACCGACCTGCCCTTCCCGATGCTGGCGGACTCGAAGCACGAGCTCATGCGTGACCTCGGCATCGAGGGCGAGGACGGCTTCGCGCAGCGCGCGGTCTTCATCGTGGACCAGAACAACGAGATCCAGTTCACGATGGTCACCGCCGGCTCCGTCGGCCGTAACCCCAAGGAGGTCCTGCGGGTCCTGGACGCCCTCCAGACCGACGAGCTCTGCCCGTGCAACTGGAGCAAGGGCGACGAGACCCTGGACCCGGTCGCGCTGCTGTCGGGGGAGTGAGCTGACATGTCCCTCGACTCCCTGAAGTCAGCCGTACCGGACTACGCCAAGGACCTGAAGCTCAACCTGGGTTCGGTCATCGGCAACTCCGACCTCCCGGCGCAGCAGCTGTGGGGCACCGTGCTGGCGACCGCCATCGCCTCGCGCTCCCCCATCGTCCTGCGCGAGCTGGAGCCGGAGGCGAAGGCGAACCTGTCGCCGGAGGCGTACTCGGCCGCCAAGTCGGCCGCCGCCGTCATGGCGATGAACAACGTCTTCTACCGCACCCGGCACCTGCTGTCGGACCACGAGTACGGCACCCTGCGCGCCGGTCTGCGGATGAACGTCATCGGCAACCCGGGCGTCGACAAGGTCGACTTCGAGCTGTGGTCCTTCGCGGTGTCCGCCATCAACGGCTGCGGCATGTGCCTGGACTCGCACGAGCAGGTGCTCCGCAAGGCCGGCGTGGACCGCGAGACGATCCAGGAGGCGTTCAAGATCGCCGCCGTGGTCGAGGCCGTCGGCGTCACGCTGGACGCCGAGGCGGTCCTCGCCGCCGAGTAGTCCCGCTTCGCACGGCACTGACGACAACGGGCCCCGCTCACCGGAAGGTGGGCGGGGCCCGTTCGCGTACCGGCGCCCCGGGGGGGGCGGCGCTCGGCTAGGCCGGGGAGGCGTCCGACGGCGGACCGGCCTTCGGGGGCTCCGTGGCCTCCTGGGCCTCCGGTGCCCGGCCGAGTGCCGGGGCGGCGTCGGTCGAGGTGGCGCCGTGCGGCTTCGGCCGCTGCCGCAGGGCGGCTTCACGGGAGTACGCCCGCAGATAGCCCACGACGGTGTTGGTCACCGCCACCAGCGGCACGGCGACCACGGCGCCGCCGATGCCGGCCACCATGCCGCCGGCGGCCACCGACAGCACCACCGCCAGCGGATGGACCCGCACCGCGCGCCCGAGGATGAACGGCTGAAGGATGTGCCCCTCGATCTGCTGCACCGCCAGCACCACCACGAGCGTCATGACCGCCGCGAACACGCCCTGCGTCACCAGCGCCACGACCACGGCGAGCGCGCCCGAGACCACGGCTCCGACGAGCGGGATGAACGCGAACAGGAAGATGAACACGGCCAGCGGGACGGCCATCGGCACGTCCAGGAAGTAGATGCCGAGTCCGATGAAGATGGCGTCGATCAGCGCGACGATCACCGTGCCGCGCACATAGGCGGTCAGCGTCCGCCACGCGCGCGGACCCGCCCCGGCCACGCCCGGCCGGGCGGCCGCGGGCACCAGCTTCAGCGACCACTGCCAGATGCGCTTGCCGTCGTAGAGCAGGAAGAGCGTCGAGAAGGCGGCCAGCAGGATGCCGGTCAGCGCCTCGACGACGACCGTGACGCCCTCGAGTCCCGCCGACGTTATCTGGTCGGTGTTGGCGCCGACCGCTTCCCGCAGGTTCTTGGCGATCTCGTTGATCTGCTTGTCGGTGACGTGGAAGGGGCTGTTCAGCAGCCAGTTGCGCAGCTCGTCGATGCCGTCCTGGACCTGGTCGGAGAGGTTGTCGATGTTCTCCATGACCTGCCAGGTGACGAACCAGCCGATCAGCCCCATGATCACGAACCCGAGGATCGCGGTCAGCGCGGTGGCGGGCCCGCGCGGTACTCCGTGCCGGCGCAGCCAGGCCACGGCCGGCTGCAGCAGCGCGGTGATCAGCAGCGCGGCCACGAACGCCAGCACCACCAGCTGTACGGCGCTGATGACGCGCATCAGCACCCACACGGTGCCCGCGAGCACCAGCAGCCGCCACCCGGCCTCCGCGGCCACCCGGACCCCCCAGGGCACGGCCTGTGCCGGGTCGGGACGGCTGCCGACGGCGACCGCGGGGTGCGCGGGCATGTGTTCCGCGGCCGCGTCCTCAGCCGTCGCGTCGCCCCCGGTGTGCGGCACGTGGTCGGAGACCGGACCGGGTCCGTCGTCCGCGTCGTGCCGGCGTGCCTCTTCCCGGCGCTGGTCCAACCGCTCGCTCATCCGCGTCAGTCCGGCGCCGAGCCGGCCGAGCCACCCTGGCACTCGTGACATGATCCGTCCTCTTCCCCCGTCCTTCCCCACCACTCCCCCCTGGAGTCGTTCCGGTCCGACCGTACATGGCGGGAGCGCGAAAGCCCCTCACCGTAGGACGGTGAGGGGCTGCACGAGGTTGAGCGCGGACCGCGGGGATCCGGTTGCCTGCCTAGTACCAGTGGTTGGCCTGCCAGAAGGTCCATGCCTCGCACGGGCTGCCGTAGCGGTTGTCCATGTAGCTGAGGCCCCACTTGATCTGGGTCGCGGGGTTGGTCCGCCAGTCGGCACCCGCGGAGGCGTACTTGCCCGCCGGGAGGGCCTGGAAGAGGCCGTAGGCACCGGAGGAGGGGTTGACGGCCTGGTAGTTCCAGCTGGACTCGTGGTTCACGATGTTGCTGAAGCACTGGAACTGACCGCTGGGCACCATCTGACGGGCCATCGCCTGGATCTGGCCGGTGCTGTAGGAGCTCTGGACGGCGAAGCTGGTGGACTCGCGCTTGGCGTCGCGGCTGGCCGCTTCCTTCTCCGCCTCGCGCTGCTTGGCCTCCTCGGCCGCCTTCTTGGCCTTCTCCTGCTTGGCCACGGCGGTTTCGGCGGCTGCCTTGCGGGCCGCCGCCTCGGCGTCCTTCTTGGCGCTCGCGTCCGCGGCGATGGCCTGCACATCGGCCTGATGCGTCAGGGACGCGGTCTGCACCTGCGCCTGCTCACCCATGGGGATGTCGGCAAGCAGCGTCGTGCCTGCTGCCGTCGCCTCCGCGTCGTCGTTGTTCTGCGCGACGCTGCCCGAGGCAACGCCGACGACGCTTCCGACGGCGGTGACCGCCGTGGCCGAGGCCACTGCGAATCCCCGGACCGAGATCCGGCTCACACGGTTTCCTTCCAGCATCGCCCGCTTCGGTGACCCTCGCGGACGCAATCGTGCCCCTGGCACTGGCCTCCCCAACTACGGGTCACGGGAGGCACGGGCCCGGTGGACAACTCCCCTGCGGGGAGCGCCGCGTGGTGCTCGGGCGGCATACGACGCTGCTATGGAGTTGGATCTGGTGCTTCTGGGGCGCTGTACCGCTGGGGGCACGGCTGTGTCGTATGCGGGGCCTGACAGGAGTGAGACTCTGCCGTAACCCGGCGGGGTGAGGCAATTCTGTGTTGCGTGTGAAAGCTCACATCCCGTTTGGCCCAGGGGATTCACGGAAACCCGCACACGCCGAGGCGCCGCCCGGCTAGGCTCTGGGCCTTTCCGGACGGCGCCGAACTGACGGGTAACCGGCCCTTGCCGGGTCGGAGTTCTCGCAACCGGTGGGAGACGGGTCAGATGTGACCGTCCTCCAGCATTTCGGTCACAAGTGCCGCGATCTGGGACCTCTCGGAGCGCGTCAGCGTGACGTGCGCGAAGAGCGGATGCCCCTTCAGCTTCTCGACGACGGCGACCACTCCGTCGTACCGGCCGACCCGCAGATTGTCCCGTTGCGCCACGTCATGGGTGAGTACGACCCGTGAGTTGGCCCCGATCCGGGACAGCACGGTCAGCAGCACGTTGCGCTCGAGCGACTGCGCCTCGTCGACGATCACGAACGCGTCGTGCAGCGAGCGCCCCCGGATGTGGGTGAGCGGCAGCACCTCCAGCATCCCGCGCGCGGTCACCTCCTCGATGACCTCCCGGCTGGTGACGGCCGACAGCGTGTCGAAGACCGCCTGCGCCCAGGGGCTCATCTTCTCGGCCTCGGAGCCGGGCAGGTAGCCGAGCTCCTGCCCGCCCACCGCGTACAGCGGACGGAAGACCATCACCTTCTGGTGCTGCCGGCGTTCGAGCACGGCCTCCAGGCCCGCGCAGAGCGCGAGCGCCGACTTGCCGGTGCCGGCCCGGCCGCCCATCGACACGATCCCGACGTCCGGGTCGAGGAGCAGGTCGAGCGCGATCCGCTGCTCGGCGCTGCGGCCCTTGATGCCAAACGCCTCCCGGTCGCCGCGCACCAGCCGGACGTTGCCGTCGGGCGTGACCCGGCCGAGGGCCTTGCCGCGCTCGGACTGGATGGTCAGCCCGGTGTGCACGGGCAGCTCGGCGGCCTCGGGGACGTGGACCCGGCCCTCCTCGAAGAGCACGTCCACCTGCTCACCCGGCAGGGTGAGTTCGGACATTCCGGTCCAGCCGGAGGCGTCCGTGATGGCCAGCTCGGCGCGGTACTCCTCGGCGAGGAGGCCGACGGAGGACGCCTTGATCCTGAGCGGAAGGTCCTTCGAGACGACGGTGACGTCGAAACCCTCCGCCTGCAGATTGCGGGCGACCGCGAGGATGCGGGAGTCGTTGTCCCCCAGGCGGTAGCCGCTGGGCAGCACGCTGGGGTCCGAGTGGTTGAGCTCGACGCGGACGGTGCCACCGAGGTCCCCGATCGGGATGGGGGCGTCGAGGCGACCGTGCCGTACCCGGAACTCGTCCAGCAGGCGCAGGGCCTGCCGGGCGAAGTAGCCGAGTTCGGGATGGTGCCGTTTGGCCTCCAGCTCCGTCACCACGACGATGGGGAGCACGACCTCGTGCTCGTCGAAGCGGTTCAGGGCGTTGGGGTCGGCCAGCAGGACGCTGGTGTCGAGAACATAGGTGCGCCTGTCGGGCTTGTGGCGCTTTGTGCTGGTCACCACGGAAGGACGTACCCCCTCGGAAGAGGTCGGGGAGCGACGGAGTGGACGCTGGGCCGGGAGGGCGGGAACGAGCCGCGCCGGGAGGGCGGGAACGAGCCGCGCCGGGAGGGCGGGAACGAGCCGCGCCGGGAGGGCGGGAACGAGCCGACCGGTCGGGGGGCCGCCGGACGGTCGTCGTCAGGCAGGTCCCTGGGGCCGCCCTGCACTGGCGCGGACCGGGGACCGGTCCTCCGCCGCGTCTTCCGTGCCGTGACCGCACGGTGGGGCTGGTGCAAAGGGCCTCCCGGGCGGACGGCTCCGTGCCGTCCGCTGAGAACCGACACCCGTGGTTCGGGCGTCGACCTGCTTGGGTTATGCCCTCGAACAAGCGCCGCCATGCCCCGACACAGGACGGCGCACCGGTGAACTCCTCGTTACGGGCGTACCGCTCACGGCACCGCGCGGGAGGACACAAAAAAACGGGCCGGTCCGTGGGGGGGGATACGGACCGGCCCGAGGGGGGGTTTCCACCATAACCCTTCGTAAGTGATGCTGCGTGCATCGGCACGCCACAACTACTCTCCGAAGTCGGATGGCGACGCCCGGATGCTGTCGGAGCCCCTCATTCCGCCCTGAATCATGGCCACATCGCAGCGAACCCGGGGAGTGGGGGTGCGCGTCGGCCCGCTGCCCGAGCCGGAGACCGGGCACGCCCGGGCGGTGCCCCGCTTCCCCCGTCCGGGTGACGCCACCGGCACGCCCGGACTTGACCCGGCACCGCGCAGCCCCCTCCACTGCGCGGTGCCACGCGCGTAGCTTTGCTCACGCGAATTACCTGGTCCGAATTTACGTGACCGGGCGGCCCGGATTCGACCCGAGGAGGACACCGGTGAATAACGATGTGGACACCCGGTGAGAATCTGCGGCTGATTCCGCACCCTGCGGCCACACGCGCGGATATTTGCGAAGGTACGACCCTTACGTCCCGAAGGTCCACGACACGAAACGCGGACGCCGGCAGCAACGCCGCCTGTCCCGGCCTCCCCGCCCTCCTCTGACACCGGCTCACGACGGGGAGGACGCGGAACCCTTGACCGGCGGCCGGTACTCGTCGCGTCGACCGGCAGTTCCCGGCCATGTCGGCGGAGGCGGAATGCGGGCCGACTGCGGGGGCGGAGAGAGAAGGGAGAGCGCGCGCGGGCCGGCTATGGCTTACGCACGTCGAAGAGATGACGGGAGCTGTGGGCGACGAAGGGCCCGTCGGCCTCGATGCGCTCGTGCAGGTCGCGCAGCCGGTCGCGGTAGGCCTCGACGGTGAACCCGGGGACCATCCACACCACCTTGCGCAGGAAGTGGACGACGGCACCGATGTCGAAGAACTCCATCCGCAGCCGCTCGGCCCGCAGCTCCACGACCTCCAGGCCGGCCGCCTCGGCGTCGGCACGCTCACGCTCGGGACGGCGGTGCAGGCGGCCGGCCTCCGGCAACGGCCCGAGGAAGTACTCGATGAGCTCGAAGACACTGGCGGGCCCGACGTGCTGGGCGAAGTAGGTACCGCCGGACGCGAGCACGCGGGCGACCTCGCCCCAGTGCGGCTCGACGGGATGCCGGCTCACGACCAGGTCGAAGGCGCCGTCCGCGAAGGGCAGGGGCGCGTCGTCGGCCGAGACGACCACCGGGACACCGTGCGGGCGCAGCAGCCGGGTGGCCTTGTCGACGTTGGGTGCCCAGCCCTCGGTGGCGACGACGAGCGGGGCCCGGTCCGGACCGGCGGCCTGGAGGGCGAAGTCCAGCACTTCCCCTCCCCCGGCCTGGACCTCCAGTACGGCGGTGGCGGTCCCGGCCAGCCGCTCCGCCATGGACCGCGCGTACCCCCAGGAGGGGCGCGCCTCGGTGGCCCGCCCCTCGAACCAGGAGAAGTCCCACCCGTCGGTGGGGACGGCGGCGGCTTCGGCCACGAGTTCGTCGAAGGAACAGGAACCGGAACCGGAACCGGAACGGGAACTGGAAGGCGAATTGGAACGTGAACGGGTCATGGCTGGGCCGCCACCAGGGGCCGGACCTGCTCGGCGGCGAACCGCACGAACCCCTCCGGGTCGGGCTCGTCGCCGGTCGGCTGGAGGACGACGGTGTCGGCCCCGGCCTCGGCCAGCCGCCGCACGGCGTCGGCAACGGCCTCCGCGTCCCCCGCGACGCCGAGGTCCGGCACGTCCGCGACGCCTTCGGCGACCAGTTCGGCCCGCAGCCGTTCACGGGCGCCGGTCCCGGTGGCGGCGAGAAGATAGACGACGACCTTGTGCACGTCGTCGCCGCGTCCGGCCGCCGCACGCCCCTCGTCGATGAGCCGCCGGGCGCGGCGCACCCCGTCGGGCGGTGTGTTCGCGGTGAGCACGGTCCCGTCGGCGGCCTCACCCGCCAGCCGCAGCGAACGGGGCCCGGTGGCGCCGGCGAGTACCCCTTCCACCCGCTCCGGCGGCCAGTCGAGCGCGACGTCGTCGAGCTGTACGTAGCGCCCCTCGGCGCTCACCCGCTCACCCCTCAACAACGCCCGCAGCGCGAGGAGGTACTCCCGCAGCAGAGTGACCGGCGACTCGACCCGCGCCCCGACCTGCCCCATCCAGTCCTGCACTCCGTGCCCCACGCCGAGCACGGCACGGCCGGGGAACATCCGGTGCAGCGTGGCGGCCTCCATCGCGGTGACGGCCACGTTCCGCAACGGCACGGGCAACAGCCCGACCCCGACCCGCACCCGCTCGGTCCACGCGAGGACGGCGGCGGCCGAGGAGATCCCGCCCTCGCGGAAACAGTCCTCCCACAGCCACAGCTCCTCCAGCCCCATCTCGTCGGCGACCTGCGCCACGGCACGCAGCCGCTCGGGGGCAAGCTGGGGGCGGAGTACGGCACCGAGTCCAGTCATGCGGCCTTCCTACCCTCGGCCGGGGCCCGGTTCAACACCATTACGACGCTGCCCCCGGAGGGTCCTCGATGTCGTACCGTCAACGGTCCGGGGCGACGGCGGTCGAGCGCCCCAGGGGTTCACTCACGGCTGGCATTCTTCGCTCCCCCGGTTCGACGCGATGTCGGTCGTCTGCCAAACGCCTTCGGCGTTCTTCGCGAGCTTGGTGTTGTAGAGGACGTAACTGTCCGCCGTTGTCGGCGTCTCCTCGACCTTCCCCGTCTTCTTGTCCTTGATGAAGGACTTGCTCTCGTCCGAGCAGTAGGTGACGTATGCCTCGTGGTCTCCGGAGAGGCTGACCTTGTAGTCGAAGTACCGAGTCTCGCCCACCCATGTGTCCTTCTCGTCGATGTACCCCGATACATACGTGATCGAGTCACTCAAAGCCGACTCGACGTTGTAGTAGCCGAGGGCCTTGGTGTCGGTACTGCCCGCAAAGATGGCCTCATCAACAGAGTTGGTACTCAGCGCGCTGTCCGCGAGGGCCGCGTCCTTCGCCGCGTTTCCCGTCCTCTCGTACTCGAAGACGTTCTTCGCGTCGGAAGGAAAGGTGATCTTCGGTCGGCCTTCGGCGCCTGTCCGACTCGGACTCGGAGCGGCTGACGCCTTGCTGCCCGTGCCGGCGGCCGCGCTCTTGTCGCTGTCCTGCGCGGCGCCGTCTTCGTCGTTGCCACACGCGGACAGCGTCAGGGCCGCAGTGGCGGTCAGCGTGAGCGCTGCGAGCAGAGTGGGGCGTCGGCGCATCGCTGTCGGCTCCTCGAAGTTCGTGGTCATGCGACGCCTGCGTGATGCCTCAGCCTTTCCACCGGGCATCGAGGCGGTCCGGTACTTCATGACCGGCACTTTGTGCTTCCCCGCTCGGAGACCAGCCGCTCCGTCACCCAGACGCCCTTGCTGTTCTTGCGGAGTTCACCGGCGTAGACGACATAACTGTCCTTCGTTGCCGGCGTGACCTCTGTCTTGCCCGTCTGAATGAATTTGTTGAACGACTTGCTCTGGTCTTCGCAGTACACCAGTGCGGCAGTGCCGTCATCCTCGACGTTCACACTTTCGCCGTAGTAGCGGGTCAGGCCGGTCGTTCGGGCCTTGTGATCCACGAAGTCCTGTATGTACTGCTCGCTCCCGGCCGCTGCCTCGCCTTCAGAATAAAAGCGGTATGCCTTGTGCAGCGGATCCTGCTCGGCGATGGCCATGTCCACGGCCCTGATGCGTTGTTCGGCATCGTGCAGCACCGCATCCTTGACGGGATCGCCGGTTCTGCCCCACTCGAACTTGTACGTCACGTCGGCGGGCAACGTGATCTCCGGCCGATCCACCTCGACCGGAACGCTCACAGTAGGTGACGTCGATGGATCACTGTCCGTCCCCGCCCGCGCGGTCTTGTCTCCCCTCTGGCCCGAGCTGTCGACGCTGCTGCCGCACGCGGACAGCGTCATGGCCGCTGCCGCGGTCAGCGTGAGGGCCGCGAGCAGGGCGGGACGGCGGCGAATCACTGTCGGCTCCCGGGTCGGACGAGGCTTCTCTTGAGCGAGGCAACGCTATCCGTTCCGACGCGGGTCCGGCGCGTCAAGGCCGGCACTTGGCATGAACTTCTGCGTGCCGGCGGCAGCCTCGCCCTCGTAGTAATAGAGATAGGCCCCGTCCAGTGCGTCCTGCTTGACGATCGCCGAGTCCACGGCCTTGATGGACTGCTCGGTGTCCCCGAGGACCGCGTCCTTGTCCTGGTCACCGGTCTTGGGCCACTCGAACGTGTAGGAGAGGTCGGCGGGCAGTTCGATCTCGGGCCTACCGTCCTGCGAGGACTCGGACGCACTCGGTGCGGCCGACGGGGTGGTGCTGCTCGTGTCCGCCCCCGCGCTCTTGTCGTTGGCGCCGGAGCTGTCTTCGCCTCCGCACGCCGACAGCGTCAGGGCCGCGGTGGCGGTCAGCGTGAACGCTGCGAGCAGGGCGGGACGGCGGCGAACCACTGGTAGCTCCTGAGTGGGACGAGGCTTCTCCGTGGCGAGCAACGCTATCCACCGGGGTTGAGGGACACCAGAGTGACTGCCAACCTGCGCGACACCCTCACGCCGGCCGGCACTGGGCCGCCCCTCTCGTGGAGATGATCTGGGATGTCTGCCAGACGCCGTCGGCATTCCTATCGAGTTTGGTGTTGTACCGGACGTAGCTGTCCTTGGTGACGGGCGTCCTGGCGACCTTGCCGGTCTCCTTGTCCTTGCTGAATCCCTTGCTCTCATCCGCACAGAACGTGAGGACGGCGGAGGACTTGCCCTCGAGCGTGACCTTCCGGTCGAAGTAGCGGACCTGACCGGTCACAGTGGCGTTGGCCTTTTCGAACTGCCCGACCCACGACACCGCCGCTTCCAGGGCCTTGCCCGTGTTGTAGAAGCCGAGTGCCTTGCCCTCAGCATCCGTCCCTGCGACAGCAGCGTCGACCGCACGCATGCGCTCCGCATTGTCGGCGAGAACAGCGTCCTTCACCGGGTCTCCGGTCGCAGCGCCCTCGAAGATCAGCTGCAGGTCCGCCGGAAGCTCCACCCGCGGTCGGCCGACTGCGCCCTCGGACGTGGGGGACGCGCTCGACGACTTCGGCGATTCGCTGCCCGTGTCCGCCGCCGTGCTCTCGTCCTTCCCCTTGGCGGAGTTGTCGCCGTTTCCGCACGCGGACAGCGTCAGGGCCGCGGTGGCGATCAGCGTGAGCGCTGCGAGCAGGGTGGGACGGCGGCGAATCACGGTCGGCTCCTGGGTGAGAGGGGACTTGTCCTTCGGCGAAGCAACGGTATCCACCGGCTCGAACGAGGCCGAGCGGCTCTCTGGCCCGTGTCGAGTCTGCTCCAGGACGGATACCTTCAGCGCCTAAGCGGATTTGGTGGGCACGGGTGAAGGGCACGGAAACAGGCATGGGACGGCGGCGCCGGCGGAACGGTGTAGGGACACTGATCGTGGAGCAGGGGCACGGCGGGACCGTCCGCGTTCCGCTGCAGATCGCGGGTTCCTACCGCGCCCGCACCAAGGGACTGCTGGGGCGCGACTCGCTCAAGGGGGCGATGCTCCTGACGCCCGCCAACAGTGTGCACACGTTCGGGATGCGGATGCCCATCGACGTCGCCTACCTCGACCGCCGGCTCAAGATCATCGCCGTACGCACGATGCGTCCCGGCAGGCTGGGGCTGCCTCGTCCGCGTGCGCGGCACGTGCTGGAGGCGGAGGCCGGGGCCATGATCAGGTGGGGTGTGCGGGCGGGGACGCGGATCGCGGTGGAGGAAGAGTAGGGGCCGGCGACGCGACGTCGGTCGGCGTGCAGCTCATGTTCTTGCTTGGCGCCGGCCACACCAGGTCGTCTCTGCCCCGGGGCACGCTCCTACTCGTGCGGGACTTCCTCGACCACGGTCTCGCCGAAGCGCCATGACCCGCGGTTGCCAACCGCCTCCGCCCGCAGACCCATCTCCCAGGCAATGCGAGCAGCTCGCTGCTGCGAGATATCCGGATAATGCTCCGGAGGAACCTTGATGTAGCCGCGCCTGTCGGCGGGATACGTACGCAATGCCTCACGGAGCTTTTGCTCTTGTTCCTGGACCGTGGTGCGGTTGCGAGTGACGACTTTGTAGGCCTTGCGCACACCGGCTGATGGTTTGCCGTCGTCCCGGCGTTTCGCGGCATCAGACCCTCGCCACGTCATCCAACCCACGGAGCCGAGTGCCGCCAGGGCAAGCGCTCCCGCCCCGAGTGCGTCACCGGTCGCGTCCGCCTGTCCCGGGGTCTGGGGGCGCAGTTCACCGTCGGGGTCCTCGATCACGGTAATGGTCTGTCCGACATCGAAAGAGTCCGATGTGGACTTCAGCGCGTGGCCAGGAACTCTCGTACCGTCCTGATGTTCCAACTCGTAGTTGTAATCGCGCGCCTTGCGCCCTTGTGCCGGATCACGCCACTCCTCGACGACCGTCGCAGTGATCTGCTTACCGCGCTGAAGCAGCGTGAGGTCGTCGCGGGCGACGGAGGCGACATACACACACATCGCAGAGGCAAGCACAACAAAAAGGGCTGCGCCGGAACTCGACTCCCTTGCCCCCAGTTTCCGAATCAGCGCGGTCAGAAGCACCCCGTGCACAGCCCACAGGAGGATCTGAACAACCATCCCCACGCTAGTCACGAGATAGAACATCCCTGCGATGGCGGCGAGTACATAGCAGCCGGTGGCGGCCGCTACCAGGAGCGGATGCCGCGCGCGCCGCCCACCGACTCCGCCTTGTACCTGGGCTGCCCCGCTCATAGCTCTTGCTCCGATCCTTCGGTACCATGCCTGCCGGCCTCCGGAAGGCTGTCCCCGTGGGGTTCGTCCGACGAGATCGACTTCATGATGCCGCCGAGCACATCAAGGTACTCGGCCCAGTGTTCGATGTCCTGGGTCATGAAGACGAAGAGAACCGAACCAGGACCAGTTTTCAATGGCACACTGAACTGCACTTCCCGGATTTTTGCTGGTACGGGCACGTCGAGCCCGAAAAGGACACCGGGAACCTCAAGTTCCTGGTCACGAATACAGAGGGCCGAGATGCCGTACGGCAGCATGACGAGGCCAATCTCGGCATCCTGGTGGATACGACGCCACTGGGTCGCCGTCCGCTTTGCTGATCCCTGTCTGTCCTGGTTCTGCGGACCGGAATCCGGTCGCTCAACAAACACACACAGCGTCCCCTGGGACAGCTTGTCCCCGTGCATGCGCAGGAGGCAGCTCGACACGTGCTCGACGCCGCCCGCGATCATGGTCTGAAGGATGTACTCGCTCGACACCACAAGATTGAACTTCTTTTGCGGTGTGGCTTCAGCGAAGAGAGTATCGACCACCTCCGTCATTCGGAGCAGACGCGACTCCGCATCCTCCTCCAGGTCGATCTCCGTGAAGCCAGGCGGCAACTCGAACCAGAAATCAGCTGTGTCCCCGGGAGAAACAGTGCTAGCGGGGGGCGCACTCGCGTTCAGGAATTCGGTGGGCGCCATCAGTCCGTCAGCTCCCAGGCGCCGAGCCCGATAGTGCTGCCCACTGCGACCAGCCCGCCGAACTTTCCACCACCGGCGCCCGTAGCCACGTTGGCAACCCCGGTGCCCCACGTAGCCACGTCGTACCGGCCGACGCTCGTCTCGTATGCGTTGATCGCGGTCGGGGCTGTCCACGCGAGTTGGGCCGCAGCCTGGATGCCTTCAGTGGCCGTCAGGGCAGCACCGCGCGAGACGCCCAATTTGCTGGCAGCGGCCATCACCGGCTTGTCGATCACCTTCGCGACGGGGTCCGCGGACTTCATGATGTTCTTGGCCGTGGCACCCGCCGTTTTGATGCCGACCTTGGTTCCTGAGACGGCACCTCCGGCTGCCCGTCCGGCCTTGACGCCCGCTTTGACGCCGCGGATCGCCGCTCCGACCCCAGGCACCATGCCGAGCGCGTCGCCACCCAGCGTGAGCCAGTTACCGATTCGCTCACCAGTGGGCGGCCAAAGCCCACTCCAGCCGTACGCCGAGGCGTGAGCCGCGAACGCCACGGCGCTCAAACCGATGGCCAACGGAGCTAGCACCGGACAGAAGATGGCGATGACACCGATGACCGAGGCCGCGACGGTGATCCAGTCCGCGTGGCTCTTGATCCAGTCGCCGATGTCGGAAAGGAGTTCGCCCACCTGGCCGGGGAGATCGGCTATCGCCTCGCCGAGATCCGCGATGGCGTCACCGAGCTTGTCCCACATGCCGGGTTCGTTCGGAGCGATGTTCATGGCGTTCTTCAGGCGGTCGGCTATCTCCTTGCCGTACTCCTGATAGTTGCCGGCCATGCTGCGGCCCCGGCGGCGGAACTCTTCAAGCTCGAGTTCCTTGGCGTTCACCGCGCGGTCGGCGTCCTGCACTCTGTCCTTGTGGTCCTGGGTGTCCTTCTTGTCGTCGTCGGCGCCCTTGAGCTTGTCGGCCTTGGAGTTCGCCTTTCCCAACTGCTCCTGGACTTCGGCTGCCTGCGCCTCCAGTCGTACGGCTGCCGCCTGCTTGACCTCCATGTACGCTGCCCAGTCCTCCAGAACGGTGGCAGCGTCGGAGAACGAGTCGCGTGCATCATCCATCCGGGGACGGAACTCGTCGTCGAACTTCTCCCGGAAGGCCTCTGCCGCCTTCCCCTTCCAGTCCCCAACGCCAGTGCCGTGCAGAACCTCGGATATTTCGACGAGGGCCTTCGCCGTCCTGCGGACTGTCTTGGCCACGTCGTCGGCCATCGTCTGGTCACCCGGGCAGGGCACGAACCCAAGGGCCGGGAATCTCTCCAGTTTCGTCGCGGTCATGACTACTTACCGCTCCTCTTGCCCTGCCCTCTATTCGCCTCGGCGAGTTCGTCATCGAGCTTTTCGAAGGACTCTTTGACTGTGAGCAGTGCTTTGGAGGCCTTCTCGGAGAATTTCGTGAGTTGCTTGATTCCGTACGACCACTCGTCGCCGAAGTCGTCCATGCGCCGGGCGAGCTCAGGGACCCCCATGGAGCTGCCGCTGACCTCTTTCATTTCCCGCCCCGGCTTCTTCATCAGTTCGGCTATGTGATCGAGGTTGCCTCTCACGCGGTTCAGTACCTCGTAGTCAGCGGTCAGATCGCTCACAGTCCCCCGGTTCCCTTCCCACGGCATGCTGGTCGTTCGACGCCCGAGAGCCGACTCTCCGAGATCGATGCTTTGGGTCGCTTCGATCCGCCCTCTCCTGACCCCGACCAGGGCAGTCGTCGTTTCACCGAGCCGCAAGGCAGGTCGGCAGCAACGGCGTCTCGTCAAACACAGCAAAGCTATCCAGAAGACGCATGCGAACACCAGTCTGACTGCGGTTCTCCAGTCACAGCGACATCCTGTTGCCGGGGTCACCCCTCGGCAGGCATGCAGCTCTTCCGACGAGGTACTTCGCGCACCATCAACACCGCCGCCGCAGGCCCTTCCCCGTTGTGGATCCCTCAGGGCGAGACGATGTGGAGCAGTGCAGTGCCGTCCGTGCTCGTCGTCGCCTGGATCACCACGGCGCCGGGCTGCGGGCTCGGGCGGGTGGCGTCGAGGGTGCCGCAGGAGTTGCCGCTGCCGTGTGCGCGGAGGTATGTGAGGCAGCCCCGGCCCGGGCCGGTCGCGCCGCCCTGGGAGCGGTTGTTGCCCGACTCCACCTCGTACTCGATCTTGTTCGGGCCGACCTCGGTCACCGACAACGTTGCCCGGCCGCTGTCGCCCGGGGCCGGGAAGTGAAGGGTCACGGGCTTGGTCACCGTGATCTCGCAGTCGCCGTCGGAACAGGCACTGGCGTCTGTACCGTCCACTGCGGAGGGGGGCGGTGGCTCGGGTGCGGGGTGGTGGGACGTCGCGGGCCGGGTCCGGGGCGTGGGGGGTTCGTCGTTCGGTTCGTGGGTGGTGCTGCATGCGGCCGTGGTGAGTGCCGTCAGTGCCGCGAGGGTTGTCAGGCCGCCGCGAGGGTTCGTGCGCTTGCGCTTGCTCATGTGGGTCAGGGCTCCGTGCGGGGGAAGGAGACCTCGACCCTGCGGTTCTTCTTGCGGCCTGCCTCCGTCGAGTTGTCGGCGATGGGGTACTGCTCGCCGTAGCCGCGGACCTCGTAGGTGATGCCGGCGTCGTTGAGGGACTGGGACAGGACGTCGTGGACGGCGTTGGCGCGGCGCTTGGAGAGGACGTCGCCGTGGGCGGAGGAGCCGAGGTTGTCGGTGAAGCCGAAGACGCGGACCCGCGTGGCGTTCTGGGTTCTGATCTCGTCGGCGATGCCTCTGATGCGGGACTTCGACTCGGCGCCGAGCTTCGAGCTGTCCTTGCCGAACAGGACCTCGGCCTGGAGCGCGAGGGTCACGCTCGTGTTGGTGTCCTCGCGGCGTTCGTCGCCGCTCTGCTCCTCGACCACCGACTTGATGTCCAGGACCTTCGCCTGCGCGAGCGTGGCGCCGTCGGGAAGCTTGAGGTCGGGGTCGTTGGGGTCGACCTCCACGGGGGCGGAGGCGGAGGGTTCGGTGCCCGGGGGGTCGTTGGGGTCGTCTTCGGCGTGGGCGGTGGTGGCGCCGTAGACGGTGGTGGCGAGCATGAGGGTGACTGCGGCCAGCAGGCGCGGGGGTGAGGTCATGGCCGGCCTCACCCGGAGATCTCGAAGGTGCCGGTCGTGAACATCGGCAGTTGGAGCGTCACCTCGGCCGTGTCGGCGGGGGGTGCGGGGAACTGCATGAAGACCGGTAGGGATTCGCCTGCCTTCAACGGTGGGAACTTGGTCGTCGTGAGCGGGCGTCCCTCTGTGTCGCGGAGCACGTAGTAGCGCTTCTTGCCCTTCGAATCCACGAGAGTGGCGCCGCCCAGCGACTTGCCGTTCCGGATGATCTCCGTCTCGTTACCGCTCAACTGAGCCGGGATGTTGACCGTTTCATCACCGTCGTTCTTGAGATCCCCGCTCACCGTGACGAAGCCGCCCGCGTCCCGCTGCGCCCCGGTGATCTTGAGCAACAGGCCGCTGGGTCCCCTCAGCTCCGCCAGTGCTTCTCCCGAATCCCTCTCCTGCGCATCCGGCTTGGACTCGCTGCTCCTGGCGGAACTCGTAGACGCTTCCGGCTTGTCGTCGCCGCCTCCCCCACCACATCCAGCCAGGCCGAAGGCCAGCACGACGGCGATGGGCCATGCCGCCAATCCGCCGCGGGCCCTTGTTGTGAACCGCATGCTCATGACTCCGCTTCCCTCGTCCTCTACGTTGGCTTGTCAGCTGTCAGCCAGATGGACATCGAACAGGTCCTCGGGCTTCGGTAGGTCCGAGAGGTCGTCCGGCTTCAGGTCCCAGTCCTCGCCACCTTTGCAGGAGAGACTGGGCAGCACTTCGTCGTCCGCGTTCTCGGGCAGCGGCTCGAACCGGCAGCGGGCTTCGATGACGGCGGTCGCGGTCTGCGTCGCTTTCCGGTCCTCCGTGCCCGGCACGATGGTGTCCCCCACGGTGTCGTTCGTCTCGGCGACGACCGTGTAGGCCAAGAGACCGTCCGGTGCGCACTCGACGCTCGCGTCGTTTCGTGCCGCCAACTCGTGGGCACGCCAGCATCCACCGGGTACCGGAGCGTCGCCCTCGAAGATGTCCTGCCAGGCGTCCGGTTCCAGCACGTGGGTGGTCCACTGGTCCGCGAGCCGGTCCCTGGTCTCCAGGGCCGCTGCGAGCGCCGCGGCGTCCGCCGCGGTCTGTGCCTCACTGCGAGTCGCTGCTGCCTGGCCGACGGCGAAGTACGCGAGGGCTAGAAAGAGCAGGCCACCCACCACGGTGACGTAGATGGGAAAGGCCTGTCCGGAGTCCCCCTGCGCACGCAGACGCATCAGATGCCGGTGACCTCGGTGATCTTGTCCGTGATCGCGTTGTAAATCGTCTGCCCGATGTCCGTCCCCGTGATCGCCAGGACGATCGCCACCACCACCGCGATGATGCCCAGGTACTCCACCGCCGTCTGCCCCCCGTCCCTGCGGCGGGCGGCGGTGTGGGTGTGCAGGTATGCGGCGGCGGTGTGGAGCCAGTTGGTCATGGTGTTCCCCTCCAGGGTGGGCGACGTCGCGTTCCTGTTGCGGAACGCACGGTTGGGCGGCGGTGATCGGCTGGCCGGTCGTGCCGGACGTCATGGCGTCCACGATCTCCACCTCCCTTGCGCTCGGTTGGGACGTCGGCCTGTCGGGAGTACCAGGCGACGACTGTCCCACAGTTGATTGCAAGTGCGAAAGGTATTGCGGCGAAGTGGGGCGAGTGTGTCGGCAGAGGAAGGTAGTTGACGTCTTCTGTTCATGTGCAGTCGCACTCCCCTACTCTCCCGTGATCGTGCCGAAGTCCGTCCCCGAGCCCAGGATCAGGCCCGCGCCGAGGAGGATCATCGTGGCCGGGACCATGAACGTCGTGATCATCAGCGTGGCCTTGGGGACGGCGCGGGCGGCCTTGCGGCGGGCGTTCTGGGCGTCGGTGCGGCGCATGTCCTTGGCCAGGGAGACGAGGGTCTCGACGATGGGGGCGCCCAGTTCCTCGCCCTGCTGGAGTGCCGTCACGAACATCGCCACCTGTTCGGAGTCGTTGCGCCGGCGCAGCTCCGTGAAGGCTTCACGGCGGCTCATGCCGAGGTCCATCTGGCGGAGTGTGATGCGCAGTTCGTCGGCCCATGGGCCCTCGTAGCGCGTCGATACGCGGTCCAGGGCCTGGCGGAAGCCCAGCCCCGCGCTGACCACGACCGCGAGGACGTCCAGGAAGTCGGGCAGCGTGCGCTCGATGACGTCCCTGCGGATGCGGATCGCCGACCAGATGCCCACCTCGGTCCAGAACGCGCCGAAGGCGAGGAGGAGCAGCGCCACCAGGTACTGGCCGCGCAGGAGGAAGACCAGGAAGCCCAGGGCGCCCAGGAAGCCGTAGACCGCGCGGCGGGCGGCGTAGCGGTCGATGGTGAGGCCGCCGGGGTTGCCGGCCAGGTCGATCCTGCGGCGGTACCTGGCGACGAGGGCCGGGCCCATCAGGCGCAGTACGGCGGGGGCGTAGCGCATGCCCAGGCGGTCGATGAGGGAGTGCGCCGCGCCGGTGCGGGTGGCGCCGACCTCCAGGGCGAGGGCCAGGTCGTCGGGGAGCTTGGCCTCCGCCCGGTACATGCGGATGCCGGCGAAGACGCCCCAGACGGCCAGTGCCATGAGGAGGGCGAGGAGGAATCCCGGCAGTGCGAGGCCCATGGCTGTCTCCCCTCCTCTCAGACGTCGATGCGGGACATGCGGCGGATGAGGACGAAGCCGACGGCGTACAGCGCGAAGGCGGTGATGACCGCGGCCTGGCCGGCCGGGGAGCCCGTCATGCGTTCCAGGGCGCCGTCCTTCACCCCGTTCATCAGGAGCAACGAGCCGATGCCCAGGACGGGGACGGCGTACGACGTCATCGTGACCTGGGAGAGCTGGGTGCGGACCTCGCGCCGGGTCTCCTTGCGTTCCTCCAGGGTCTCCGTGAGGTTGCGCAGGGCGCTGACGACCTGGCCGCCCGCGCGGTTGGACAGGACGAGGGTGGTGACCAGGACGACCAGTTCGCGGGAGGGGAGGCGGCCGGCGAGTTCACCGAGGGCGTCGTCCATGGAGGCGCCGATGGCCAGTTGGTCGGCGACCTTGCCGAGTTCCTCGCCGGCCGGTGCCTCCAGTTCCTCCGCGGCCATGCCGATGGCGGTGCGCAGGGCGAGGCCGGCCTGGGTGGCGTTGGCGAGGATGCGGGCGAGTTCGGGGAGCTGGTTGATGAACTTCTCGATGCGTTTCTGGCGTTGCCAGTTGAGGAACTGGATCGCCACGCCGATGCCGAGGAGGCCGGCCAGGGGGCCGAAGAAGGGGGCCAGGGCGGCCTGGCCGATCAGCCACAGGCCGGCGACCGTCGCCAGCATGTAGGCGAAGAACTCGCCGGGGGTCACGTCCAGGCCGGTCGCCGACAGGCGGCGCTCCAGGTTCCGGCCGAGCCCGGTGCGGCGCAGGCGGCGGTCCAGGCCGGGGAAGCGGCGCCGGCGTCCGGCCGCCGGTGCCCGGCCGGTCGCGGTGAGGCGGTCCACCAGGGCCGCTCGCTGGGCCTTGCCGGCGGCGTACGAGTGCAGGCCCACGACCGCCAGGACGCAGGTCAGCAGCGTGATGCCGGTGGTGAGCGTGACGAGCGTGTCGAGTTCCGGTTCCATCGGGCGGTCCTACCTGGCTTCTCGGGTGGTGAGCTGGTCCGGTGTGTGGGCCACGCCGAAGACCTGCGGGACGGGCTGGCCCGCCATGTAGAGGCGTTCGGCGGTGCGGTGCGGGAGCGGGTGGTACTCGTACGCGCCGAGGACGCGGCCGTCGGGGGTCATCGGGCGGGCGTTGAAGCGGACGACCGTGGCCAGGCGGTACGGCTCGCCGCCGTGACTGGCCAGCAGGGCGATCTCGGTGATGCGGCGGGCGCCGTCGGCGAAGCGGGTGAGCTGGATGAGGACGTCGACGGAGCTGTTGATCTGGTCGTGGAGCGCCACGAAGGGGATCTCGACGTCGGACATCGAGGCCAGGGTCTGCAGGCGCATCAGGGCGTCCTCGGCGCTGTTGGCGTGGACGGTGGCCAGCGAGCCGTCGTGGCCCGTGGACATGGCCTGGAGCATGTCCAGGGACTCGCCGCCGCGCACCTCGCCGACGACGATGCGGTCGGGGCGCATGCGCAGGGAGTTGCGGACCAGGTCGCGGATGGTCACCCGGCCCTGGCCCTCGACGTTGGGCGGACGGGACTCGAGGCGGATCACGTGGGCCTGCTGGAGTTGCAGTTCGGCCGAGTCCTCGATGGTGATGATGCGGTCGGATTCGGGGATGAGGCCGGAGAGGGCGTTGAGGAGGGTGGTCTTCCCGGTGCCCGTCGCGCCCGAGACGATGATGTTGAAGCGGGCCTGCACGAGGCCCGCGAGCAGGTAGAGCATGTTCTCGTCGAGCGAGCCGAGGCCGATCAGCTCGTGGAGGGTGAAGGAGCGCGGGAAGCGGCGGATGGTGAGGGTGGCGCCGGTGAGGGAGAGCGGCGGAATGATGACGTTGACGCGCTCCCCGGAGGGGAGGCGGGCGTCGACCATCGGGTTCGACTCGTCCACGCGGCGGTTGACCGTCGAGACGATGCGCTCGATGGTCTGCATCAGCTGGTCGTGGGAGGCGAAGCGGAGGGGGAGCTGTTCGACGCGGCCGGCGCGTTCGACGAAGATCGCGTCCGGGCCGTTGACCATGATCTCCGTGATCGACGCGTCCTCGAGGAGCGGTTCGAGGATGCCGAGGCCGAGGGCCTCGTCGACGACCCGGCGGATCAGCTGGGAGCGTTCGACCGTCGAGAGGACCGGTCCCTCGCGGCTGATGATGTGCCCGAGGACGCGCTCCAGGCGGGCCCGGCGCTCGGCCGTCGCGAGCGCGCTCATCTCGGCGAGGTCGATCTCCTCCAGGAGTTTGGCCCGGTAGGAGGCGACCAGGTGTCCGTCCTCGCCCCGGCTGCCGTGCTCCTCGGGGGAGTGGATGCGTGCGCGCAGGCTCATGCGTCCTCGGCTCCTCGGTCAGTGGTCCAACGGCATGGTGGCCGTCTTGCGGGCCGGGTCGAAGTCCCAGCCCGGCACGATCGACGGGATCTGGACGGTGGCGGTGACCGTCACCTCGTCCCCGCCGTACGACGGCCCCGAGCAGCTCGTGCCGTCCGCCAGCCAGCTGCTGACGGCCGCTGTGCACGCCGCCCCCGCGCCCTCCCGCAGCGACGCACTGCGCGCCCCCGCCCGGGCCGCCGTACCGGCCTGCTGGGCGGTGTACGCGATCAGGCCGAGCTGTACGACGGCCATGCCGACGAGGACCAGGATCGGGAGGAAGCCGAGGTACTCGATGGCCACCTGGCCCCGGTCCCTGGCGCGCTCCCTCGGGGAGTACGGCATCTCAGTCGTCCTCCTCTTCGACGGCCCCCGCGTGCCCGTGCACGGTGAACGGGACGCTGAGGGTGCCCGGGAAGAGAACGGGGACCTTGATGCGCACGTCGGCGGTGACGTAACCGCCCGCGGTGCCGCAGGTCACCTCGGCGCCTCCCTCCCAGGAGCCCGGCAGCTTGTCCAGGCCCGCGTCCCGGCACGCGCCGTCCCGTGCCCCGCGCTCGGCCGCCGTCGCCGCCCGTACCGCCTCGTCCGCAGCATTCCCCGCGAGCGTGTACGTGTATCCCACGAGCACCAGCTGCCACAGCACCACCAGCGTCGCGACGATCACCGGGGTCATGCCGAGGAACTCGATGGTGACCTGGCCGCTCTCGCCGTCCCGGGTCGGTTTCCGGGCGCGTAACGCGTTCACCCCGCACCCTCTTTCCGGCGCCGGAAGCCGGTCGCGCCCCGGTCGCCGCGCAGGCGCCCGTGGCCCTTCCGGCCGCTCTCGGGCACGCCGGCCAGGCCGAGTTCTCCCGCGAGCGCCCACAGGGCCTGCTTCACGGTGCTCTTGGCGTCCAGTTCGTGGACGCGGCCCGCGTCCACGGCGCCCTGGAGTTCCCTGAAGTTGGCCGGGACGGTGGTGGCCGCGATGGCCGTGCCGGTGATCCGCCGGATCAGCGGGGGCTGGATCTCCGTGCCCCGCGTGTGCCGGTTGACGACGACGGTCGTCTCCTCCGCCTTGCGGATCTGGAGCCGGTCCCACATCCGCACCGCCCGCTTGGCCCCCCGTACGGCGACCACGTCCGGGGTGGTGACCAGCAGCGCCGTGTCGGCCGTCTCCACGGCGGCCGCGCCGGCCCCGCCGAGCTGGGCGCCGCAGTCGATGACGACGACGTCGTAGCGGGAGCGCAGGGCGCCGACGATCTGGCGGGCGGCGCGGTCGGTGACCTCCTCGCCGCGTTCGCCGTCGCCGGGGGCCAGCAGCAGGGCCAGGCCGCTGTCGTGGCGGAAGACGGCGTCGGCCAGGACGCGCGGGGAGAGGTCGGTGATGGCGGCGAGGTCGGCCACGGAGCGGCGGAACTGGACGTCCAGGTAGGAGGCGACGTCGCCGGTCTGGAGGTCCATGTCGAGCAGGGCGGTGGAGCGGCCGGACGCCTGGGCGGCCAGGGCCAGTTGGATGGCGGTGAGCGTGGTGCCGACGCCGCCCTTGGCGCCGCTGACGGTGACGACGGTGCCGCCGGCCCCGGTGAACACGTCGACGGCGCTGCCGAGGTGCCGGCGTACGCCGACCGACCACTGGGCCACCGCCTGCACGCGGCTGGCGAGTTCCTCGTAGCCGAGCGGGAGGGCGACCAGGCCGCGGGCGCCGTAGTCCATGGCGGCCTGGAAGAGGCCGGGGCCGGGGTCGGAGGTGACGAGGATGACGCCGACGGCCGGGAAGCGGAGGGCGACCTCGCGGATCAGCTCCAGGGCCGGGACCGGGCCGATGCGTTCGTGGACGACGACGACCTCGGGCAGTTCGTCCACCGACTCGGCGGCGAGACGGGCGAGGGTGTCGACGAGCTGGGTGGAGTCGGCGACCGGCGCGACCGGTTCGGCGTCCGGCAGCCGGCCGAGCAGCGACGTGAGGGACCGTACGGCGTCCGGGTCGCCGACTGCCGGGAGGATCCTCGTGGCCATACGGTTCTCACTTGTCCTTCGCGAGTTCGTACGTCCGGTCCTTGTCGGGGACCGTGGTGTCGCCGCCGGGGGCCACCAGCGCGAGCCGGACGCGCCGCGCGAACGACTCGGCGTAGGTGATGCGCTGGGCGTCGATGGTGGACAGGGCGAAGGTGATGGGAACGGCGTCGGTGGGCTCGCGGTCGCGGCTCTCCTCGTCGGGCTTCAGCGAGGTGAGTTCGCCGACGTCGATGACCTTGGCGTTGGTCACGATGATCTTGGACTGGTCGGGATCGCCCTCGCGCTGCCCCTCGAAGGTGGCGTAGACGTTGACGCTGGAGCCCGGCGTGATCTTGCCGGCCACGCCGGTCGCCGCGTCGATCATGATGGCGACCTCCTGCTGCCCGGGCCGCAGGGCGGGCGTGTCGACGATCATGTCGGTCTGGAGCAGCGAGCCCGCCTTCAGCCTGGTCACGGCTATCTTGCCGCGGACCTGGGACAGGTCGGTGACGGCGTTCTCGGACAGCCAGCGCTCGGGCATCCCGATCTTCTCGAACTGCGCCGCGCCGAGCTCCGTGTAGGGCTCGATGTCGGACTTCAGCCGGTACGCGGTCACCTCGGGGCCGACCTTGGACTTCACGTCGTTGACGACGGACAGCACGCCGGCGAACGCGCCGAGGGCGCAGAGGACCGACAGGATCAGCAGGATGACGCCGCGGCGCTGACGGGAGTTCATGGGCCGGTGCAACCTCATAGGGGGTGGTCGAGTGTCCGGACGGAGGGGCTGACGGATGGGGCGGAGCTGACGGGTGGGACGGGTGTGGCGGTAGCGACCTACCCAGTCAGGGCGCGTCTCTCACGACGGCGGCCGAGGGCGGGGTCGCGGCGGTGTCCCAGCGCACGGTCCCGGCCGCTCGCGCCGCCGCCTCGTCCGCCGCCGCCGGCGTCGTCGTCGTAGACCGGCGGGGTCGCGGAGCAGAACACGCAGCGGTCGCCGATGACGTCGATGCCGCACCAGTGGCAGGCGTCCTGCCGTACGGACGTGACCAGTTGGTAGAGGACCGAGAGGTCGGGGAGGTAGGCGCAGAACTCGGTCAGGCGCCCCGTGCCCCACCAGCCGGAGGACTCCGCGGGCAGCGCCGCCTCCCGCAGTCCCTGCACCCGCCAGGCCGGGGCGAGGGTGCCGGTGACCCAGTCGGACGGGAGCTGCCCCTTGGCGACCAGCAGCGAGGTGCCGAACTCGGGCCCGGACAGAGTGGCTTCGGCTCCGATTCGCACCAGCTGCGGCTCGGGGTGGGCCACGACGCCGAACTGGCTGCCGGGCACCCAGGATCTGGCGTGCGCCTTGAGGTCCACCGGGACGCGGTCGAGCCGGGCGACGGAGCCGAGCAGGGCGCCGGCGTGGATGTAGTGGGTGAGCAGGCGGCCGGCGGAGGCGAGGACACCGGGGCCGAGGTCGCAGGAGGCCAGCTGACGCAACTGGCGTGCCAGTACGGCGATGCCGAGCGGTGGGAGGGGCGGCCGGAAGAGGGCGATGCGGTCGGTCTCCAGGAGGGCGCGGACGGTGTGGAGCCGTCGTTCCACGCCGGCCGGGACGGCCTCGGAGCACACCACGATCACGTGCCCGCACTGGTCGACCAGCGTCTGCAACTCGGCCAGGACGTGGTCCAGGGGACGCCGGTCGACGTCCTGGAGGACGGCCGCGGGCAGCGTCCGTTCGTCCTGCGGCGGCAGTGCCATGTCGGCACTGGTCACGGCAATGGCAGTTGGCACGCGCGGCTCCCCGTCTCCCATGCCCGTCGGTCCGCCGGTGTTACTCCGGCACACCCGGATGACTTCACTGCGTGACTACCTGAGCACTGTATCCACGCGTCTGTGACCGGAGAACAGCGTTTCTGTAGCTGTGGAACAACTTGTGGTGCACAAGGTGCGCCAAAGCGGGACAGGTTGAGCATTTCCGAGGCCGCGCCGACCACTGAGCCCCGGCCGCCCGCCCGGTCGGCACTCGGTCCGCACTCGGTCCGTACCTACCTCTTGACACCCTCAATTGGTCTGGACCACCTTGTACTTCAGCGGTGGCCACCGTCCCCCATCCCGCCCCACCCCACCCCCGGAGGCAGCAGTGGACCCCGTACGCAGACGGCGCGGAAGACGTCTCGGCTCCTTGACGGGCGCCGTCACCGCCGCCCTGGCCCTCGCGTTCACGGCGGTCGGCCCGGCATCGGCCGCCGACGTCAACAACGCGAGGAACGCCGGCTTCGAGTCCGGTCTGAGCAACTGGACCTGCTCGGCGAACAGCGGCACCACCGTCGCCTCCCCGGCGCACGCGGGCTCCGCCGCGCTGAAGGCCACCCCGGCGGGGCAGGACAACGCGCGCTGTTCGCAGAGCGTCGCGGTCAAGCCCAACTCGACGTACACGCTGAGCGCGTGGGTGCAGGGCGGCTACTCCTACCTCGGCGTGACGGGCACCGGGGCGACGGACGTGTCGACCTGGACCCCGGACTCGGCCTCCTGGAAGCAGCTGAAGACCACCTTCTCCACCGGCTCCTCGACGACCTCCGTGACGGTGTACACGCACGGCTGGTACGGGCAGTCGGCGTACTACGTCGACGACCTGTCCGTCTTCGGCCCGGACGGGGGCGGTGGCGGCGACGGCGACCCCGACCCCACGGTTCCCTCGGCCCCGGCCGGTCTGAGCGTCTCCGGTACGACCCCGAACTCCGCCTCCCTCGCCTGGAACACGGTCTCCGGCGCCACCGGCTACAACATCTACCGCGACGGCACGAAGGTGACCGCGGTGACCGGCACGTCGGCGACGGTGACCGGCCTCGCGGCCTCGACGTCGTACTCCTTCCAGGTCACGGCGACGAACGCGGCCGGTGAGTCGGCCAAGTCGGCGGCGGTCACGGCCCGCACGACGGCCCCGGACGACGGCGGCAACCAGGGCGACCTGCCCAAGCACGCGGTGACCGGCTACTGGCAGAACTTCAACAACGGGGCGACGGTCCAGAAGATCTCCGACGTGCCGGCCGCGTACGACATCATCGCGGTGGCCTTCGCCGACGCGACCACGACGCCGGGCGCCGTGACCTTCAACCTCGACTCGGCCGGGCTCGGCGGCTACACGGTCGACCAGTTCAAGGCGGACGTGCGGGCCAAGCAGGCCGCTGGCAAGAAGGTCATCATCTCGGTGGGCGGCGAGAAGGGCACCGTCTCGGTGAACAGCGCCTCCTCCGCGACGAACTTCGCCAACTCCGTGTACTCGGTCATGCAGGAGTACGGCTTCGACGGCGTCGACATCGACCTGGAGAACGGTCTCAACCCGACCTACATGACCCAGGCCCTGCGCGCCCTGTCGGCGAAGGCCGGCCCGGACATGATCCTCACCATGGCCCCGCAGACCATCGACATGCAGTCGACGCAGGGCGGCTACTTCCAGACCGCACTGAACGTGAAGGACATCCTCACGGTCGTCAACATGCAGTACTACAACAGCGGCACGATGCTGGGCTGCGACGGCAAGGTCTACGCCCAGGGCACGGTCGACTTCCTCACCGCCCTGGCCTGCATCCAGCTCGAGGGCGGCCTCGCCCCGTCCCAGGTCGGCCTCGGCCTGCCGGCCTCCCCCCGCGCGGCGGGCGGCGGCTACGTCTCCCCGTCGGTGGTCAACGCCGCCCTGGACTGCCTCACCAAGGCGACCAACTGCGGCTCCTTCAAGCCGTCGCGGACCTACCCCGACCTGCGGGGCGCGATGACCTGGTCCACCAACTGGGACGCCACGGCGGGCAACGCGTGGTCGAGCTCGGTGGGAGCGCACGTGGACGCGATGCCGTAACCCACGACCGGCAGGCTCCCCCGCCCGCGAAGGTCCGGGCGGGGGACGCCTGTGTGCGGCCGCCCCCGCTCGAGGACCGGCCCCCGCACGAGGCTCAGCCGCCCCTCTCCATGGTGTCGCCCGGCAGGAATCTCTGGCGTACCCAGAGACTGAGCAGCACCGTCCCGCCCACCAGCAGCGGAACCGGATCTCGTGCGGTGGGGGCCAATACGTGTCCCAGCGCCATGACCGTACAGACGGCCAGGCGCACGAACGCCGCCGCACCCTCCATCCCCCACCGCAGCGTCGGCCGGGCCGTACCCAGGACGTCGGCCCCGCCGGGCAGCCACGGGCCGACGGCGATCACCAGCAGACCCACGGTCTTGCAACCGGCGACCAACTGAGCGGCGTCCACGTCGAGTCGGTGCGGGCCGACCGTCCACAGGTGCATGGTGTCGCCGAGCACCATGAGGGACAGTCCGGCGACCCCCGCCCACACGGTGGCCCTCCGGTCACTGCGCACGCGACGGCACAGGGCCAGCAGGAAGCTGAGGAAGACCAGTTCGGCGGCCCACAGGAACCCCACCATCCCCTCTCCCAGCCGCCAGCCGCCGCCGGTCCCGCGCAGCAGTACCCAGCCCGCCATGAACGCGGCTCCCGCCGCGACGAGCCCGTCGAGCACCCTCCGCAACAGCACCGGTCTCCCGGCGCCCGTGTCGGCCGCGATCACCAGACCGGCCGCCGCCAGGCCCACCGCCAGCGGTGCTCCGACGGCCACCACCGGTTCCAGCAGCGGTCGTTGCTCCGGCCCGGCGTCCGACGGGTGCGTCGACAGCGCGCCGGCCAGTAGCCGGTACGCGCCCCCGGCCACCGCCGAACCCGCCAGCATCAGCAGTCGCGTGCGCACCCGTCCGCCGGCCCACCGCGCGCGCAGCGCCAGCGAGACCGCCAGCAGGCAGCACCCGACGGACGGCCCGAAGGACACCGTCCGCGCCACCGCGCTCCCCAACCCCGACATCAGGTGAGCCTTTCGCCGGTCCTGCTCCCAAGAGTCCCCTTACGGCCCGCATATGCCATCACCGAACGTAGAAGACGGACCATCCGCCGTGACCCGAGCCACCGGCCCGTTCACCCGTATCGCGTACGAGGAGGAACCTCCGCCGGCCCCGCGCTGACGCGCACCGTACGCCGGCGACCACCCCGACCTGCGGGGCGCGACTGCAGTCGCGGACCGATCAGTCAGGTCACGGGGCCGCGAACCGGGTCACGGCCAGTGCCTTGTCCACCCGAGCGGCAGCCAGGTCGTCGTGGCGGATCACGAAACTCGTGCAGTACTCCTCGTAGGCCCGTGCCTCACTGGCGAGCGATATCCATTCGCCTGCCAACCGGTGCTTCTCCTCCTCCAGGTGGGAATACCATTTCGCGATCGGGATGGCCGGGATCTCGCCTGCCTTCTCGCGTCCCGCGAGGGTCTGCTCCGCGATGCTGTTGATCACCTCGTCGTCGACATACCCACCGAGGACGACGCCGGCGCCGGACGGCCAGACGTCGTGGGCCAGGGTCCGCAGTTCGTCCAGGTGCGGCAGGTCGCGTTCCATGTACCGGGCCAGCCGCTGCTGGAAGGGAGACATGTCCTCCCATTCGAGGTCCTCCCAGAACTCGTGCCAGTCCTCGTCGCCCTCCTGGAGCCAGAGGGGCAGTTCCGCCCCGAGCTCGGCGCTGACGTCGAACTGCTCGCGGACACAGTGGGGCTCGGGAGCTTCCGCGACCGCCGTCACGGTGCCGTCCGGTACGTACACGACTCGCGCGTACCTCCCGGAACTGTCCTCGTGGTCCCTCTCCTGGTGCACGAAGAAGAGCAGCGTCCCGTCCACCGGCAGGTCGAAGCCGTCGGCTCCCGGCAGCGCCCCACAATCGACGGACAGGAGCAACGGCAACGGAATGTCCCCTGCGGACGGCCACTCCATGCCCACCGGCAGCCGGGGAAGCCCGCCCATCCGCCCGACCGGAGCACCACCGCCCCCGGACAGTCCGACCGACAGACGGAGGTGTCGGCTGAAGCTGCTGATCTCCTCGCCCGGGATGCCCAGCTCAAGCGCTGCACGGCGAAACGCGCCCTGATGATCCATGCCCGAAAAGATAGACCGCCCCAACCGCCGTCAAGGCGCCCCGTACGCCGCCGCTCCCGCTCTCGGCAGGGTCGCCCACCGGGCCTCGTGATCCTCGACATCAAGGCGGGGAAGGCCGACCAAGTGCTGTGAAGTCCGTATGAAACATTTCCGGGGGTCCACCGCATTGATGAGGTGAAGGCAGCAGACATCGGGGGCGGCGCAGGTATGGCACGGCAGAGACGGACGGACGAGTACGCCGAGTTCGCGGCGGCGCGGGCCGGGCATCTGTACCGGTCCGCCTGTCTGCTCACCGCCGGGGACACGCATCTGGCCGAGGATCTCGTGCAGGAGACCTTCGGGCGGTTGTACGTGCGGTGGGGGCGGGTGTCGCGGGTGGAGAACCCGGCCGCCTACGCACAGACCGTGCTCACCCGCGCCTTCCTCGCCCATCAACGGCGGCGCAGCAGCGGGGAGCGGGCGACCGATGTCTTTCCCGATCTGCCCGGCGCGGGTGACGGGGACGCGTCGCTGCGGCTGACGCTGCTGGACGCGCTCGCGCGGCTGCCCGCCAAGGATCGGGCAGTCGTCGTCCTGCGGTACTGGGACGATCGCTCGGTCGAGCAGACCGCCGACGTGCTCGGCGTCAGTTCGGCTGCGGTACGGACGCGGTGCTCGCGGGCGCTCGGCCGGCTGCGGGCGCTGCTGGGCGCGGATCTCGCCGAGTACGCCAGACCCTGACGTCCGTCGTCTTCTTCTCGTCGATTTCCCTCATCTCTCTTCACCCACGCGGAAAGGGTGGTTCGCCATGCCCGAAAAGCAGCAGGATCCCTTCGAGGAGCAGCTCGCCGCCGCGCTGCGCGACACCGGCGGTGCGTTCCGGGCCGCCGACCGTACGGCCCTCATCGACGCGGGGCGCACCCGCGGGCGCCGGGCGCTGACGCGGCGCCGTACCGGCGTGCTCGGCGGGGTGGCCGGGGTCGCCCTGATCGGGGTGGGCGGGGCGATGCTGCTGCCGTCGGGGGGCTCCGACGACGGCGAGCGGTCCTCCGCGGCCTCCCGGACCACCGCCCGGGCGTCCTCCTCGGCCGCTCCGCCCCCGGTCTCCGGCGACGCGATCCTCAAGTCGCTGAAGGAGCTGCTTCCGGAGGGCGAGTACGGCGCCTCGGACGCCCGGGGGTCCGGCGAGCAGCCGGGGCCGTACGCGCAGGTCGTGTTCGACGACGGCCGGGGCGAGGCCGCGATCAGTCTGGGTTTCGGGCGGGTCGAGCCCGGGAGTCCGGAGGTGGGGCAGCTCACCCGGTGCCCGGACCAGACCTTCGTCCCGTACGACTCGTGCGACTCCAGCCGGCTGGACGACGGTTCGACGCTGCGGCTGATGCGGGGCTACGAGTATCCCGACCGGCGCGTCGACACCAAGCTCTGGTCCGCCGACCTCGTCACGGCCGAGGGGCAGCACGTCAGCGTGAGCGAGTGGAACTCCGCCGCCGAGAAGGGGGCGCCCATCACGCGGGAGGACCCGCCGTTGTCGACCGAGGAGTTGAAGAAGCTCGTCACGGCCGACGTGTGGCGCGACGTGGTCGCGGCCACACCGGTCCGGCCGACGCCCTCCGCCTCCGCCGGGGCCTCCGAAGAGGAGCGGCCCCCCGCCGTCTCGGGCGAGGACATCACCAAGACGCTCGTCGGGCTGCTCCCCGAGGGGCTGAACGTGGTCAAGAAGGGCGGCCAGGAGACCGAGTTCTCCTACGTCGTCGTCGACGACGGACGTGGCGCGAGTATGGTCCAGGTCAACGTCCAGCACGGCATGGACGACGTCGCCGGTCAGCTCTACGGCTCCGGTGAGACACTGCCCGACGGCACCCGCATCGCCACCCGCCAGGGGATCGGCGACGACCGGGTCCCGGGGGTCGTGATGTGGACGGTCGACACCATGCGCCCGGGTGACGACGGCTTCCGCGTGGTGATCAGCGAGTTCAACAACGGCTCCGCCCACGGCCGGCCCACCCGCGACGCTCCCGCGCTGACCATGGACCAGCTGCGGGAGATCGCGCTCAGTGCGGAATGGGACGCGCTGCGGTAGCCGGGAACGGAACGGTCAGAAGAACTCCGACCACGGCTGGTCCCAGACCTGCTTCACGCACAGGACCAGGAAGAGCAGGCCCGCCACGGCCAGCATGCCGTTGCTGAGGTGGCCGTTGCGCCACTCGCGCGGGGTGCGGGAGGAGTTGAGGAGCCACATCAGGGTGAGGGCGAGGAAGGGCATGAAGGCGGCGCCCAGGACGCCGTAGATGATGATGAGGCGGAAGGGCTCGTCCTGGAAGAGCAGGACGATGGGCGGGAAGGTGAGCCAGAGCAGGTAGGCGCGGAAGGCCCAGGAGCGTTCGCGGCGGCCGGAGGCCAGCTCGTCGCCCCGCGCCTCCCGTTCGCCGCGCCGGCGGGCCAGGAAGTCGGCGAACATCAGGCTCACGCCGTGCCAGACGCCGATCAGCGAGGTGAAGGAGGTGGCGAAGAAGCCGATGAGGAAGAGCTTCCCGGTCGCCGTGCCGTACTGGTCCTCCAGGATGTCGCCGAGCTGGATCAGGCCCTTGTCGCCGCTCGCGAGCGCGATGCCCGCCGAGTGGAGCAGTTCGGCGCCGACGAGGAGCATCGCGACGACGAAGATGCCGGTCGTGGCGTAGGCGACCCGGTTGTCCAGGCGCATGACCTTCATCCAGCCGGTGTTGGTCCAGCCCTTGGCGTTGACCCAGTAGCCGTACGCGGCCAGCGTGATGGTGCCGCCCACGCCGCCGATCAGGCCCAGGGTGTTGAGGACCGAGTCCTTCTCGTCCGGGAGGACCGGGAGGAGGCCGGCGAAGGCGTCGCCCAGGTTGGGTGTGACCCGGATCGCCAGGTACACCGTCACCACGAACATGACGCCCACCAGGACCGTCATGACCTTCTCGAAGACGTTGTACTTGTTGAACCAGACGAAGACCAGGCCGGCCAGGCCGCAGGCGATGCCCCACCATTCGAGGCCCATCACGTCCGGGAAGAGGGCCTGGAGGGGCAGGGCGCTGGACGACATCGCCGCGGCGCCGTAGACGAAGCCCCAGATCACGGCGTAGATCGCGAAGAACCAGGTGGTCCAGGGCCCGATGCTGGCCCAGCCGTCGAAGAGCGTGCGGCCGGTGGCCAGGTGCCAGCGGCCGCACGCCTCGGCGAGGGAGATCTTCACGAGGCAGCCGATGACCGCCGCCCACAGCAGGGTGTAGCCGAAGTTGCTGCCCGCGATGAGGGTGGCCACGAGGTCGCCGGCGCCCACGCCGGTCGCCGCGACGACGATGCCGGGGCCGATGTAGCGCCAACTGGACTTACGGGGGGCCGAGTCGGCGCCGACCGATACGCCCGCGTCTGAGGTGTTGCCCGTGGTGTCCGCCATGGGGGTCAAGAAATCCCATGGCCGACGGTGCGGCAAGAGGGCGTGCACGGATCTTCACCCGATGTGCCTACTCGGCGCGGGCCTTCGCGTCCTCGGTGTCCTCGGCCTTCTCGGCCTTCTCGGTCTTCTCGGCCTTCTCGGCCTTCTCGGCCTTCTCGGCGTCCTCGGCCTCGTCGTCCGTCTTCTCCCCCGTGTCCGCGGGCTCGGCCTCGGTGTCCGCCTCGCCGTCCTCGAAGTACGCGTCGAGTACCTCGTCCAGGGCCGATTCCCACTCCGCGAAGCGGCTGCGCGACGCGGCCTCGATCTCGATCGGGTACCAGCGGCTGTCCGGCGTGTGCACCGTCACCGTGAACCGCTTGCCGAAGCGGCCCGTCTCCGTCTCGACGGCGCCGACCTCGTCCCAGCGGAACTCGCAGCTCTGGTCGTCGAGGGAGAGACGTACGCCCTGGTGGTCCGCGACGATCCTGGCGCGGCGGTCGGAGGCCTCGAAGACCGGGCCGTCCACGGGGGCCTCGTCCTCCGGTTCCGCGGCGTCGTCGATCTCCTCGGCGTCCTCGGCGGACCGTTCGGCGGCGGCCGGAGACTGCGACGCGTCCGCGGTCTCCGCGTCCGCGTCCTTCCCGGCCTCCGCCTCCTC
Source organism: Streptomyces coelicoflavus (assembly GCF_045041415.1). Lineage (NCBI taxonomy): Bacteria > Bacillati > Actinomycetota > Actinomycetes > Kitasatosporales > Streptomycetaceae > Streptomyces > Streptomyces coelicoflavus. The sequence goes on from NZ_CP108218.1 coordinate 3,048,729, forward strand.
GCGTCTCACGTCCTCGGGCTCACCGGACACGGGTGCGGTGAGCCCGGGGATGAATGCCGGGTCGAATCCGGCGCCTTCCAGGGGCTGGCTCGTCGATCCTCTGCGCTGCTCCACGCGGGCAGTATGGTCGACGATCCTGTGTCGGGCACAGCCAGCCCCAACTTCGTTATCAGACGCCTACACGAGCCGCCTGAACGAGCCGCCCGTGCGAGCCGCCTACACGAACAGGCTCACCACCGCCGCCACCACGAACCCGGCGACCGACAGGACGCTCTCCAGCACGGTCCACGTCTTGAGCGTGTCCCGCTCGCTGATGCCGAAGTACTTGGCGACCATCCAGAAGCCGCCGTCGTTGACGTGCGAGGCGAAGATGGAGCCCGCGGAGATGGCCATGATGACCAGCGCGACGAACGCCTGCGAGTGGTCGCCCTCGGCGAGCAGCGGCGCCACGATGCCCGCCGTCGTCACGATGGCCACCGTCGCCGAGCCCTGCGCGACCCGCAGCACCACGGAGATCAGGTAGGCGAGGACGATCACCGGCAGGCCGACGTCGTTGAAGGTGTCCGAGAGGGCCTGCGCGACGCCGCTGGCCTTGAGGACGGCGCCGAAGACACCGCCCGCGCCGACCACCAGCAGGATGTTGCCGACCGGCTTCAGCGAGGCCGTCGAGACGGTCTCCAGGGACTTGCGGGACCAGCCGCGCCGGATGCCGAGGAGGTAGTAGGCGAGGAGCAGGGCGATGGTCAGGGCGACGAACGGGTTGCCGAAGAACTCGATCACCGAGCGGAGGGTGGACGGGTCCAGGGCGATGGAGGAGAAGGTCGCGGCGAGGATCAGGACCAGCGGGGTGCCGATGATGCCGATGACGGTGCCGAGCGCGACCGGGGTCTCGTGCGGCGCGACGCCGGCCTTGCGCTGCTCCTCGATGACGGCCTGCTTGGCCTCCTCGGACGCCTCGACCATGTCCTGCGGCACGGGCACGAAGATGCGACGGCCGATCCAGGCGGAGAACACCCAGGCGGCGAGGACTGCGGGGATGCCGCAGACGATGCCCATGAGGATGATCCAGCCGAGCTTGACGTTCAGCAGTCCGGCGGCGGCCACCGGTCCGGGGTGCGGCGGCAGGAAGGCATGGGTCATGGAGAGGCCGGCCAGCAGCGGCAGGCAGTACAGCAGGATCGATTTGCCGGAGCGCTTGGCGGCGGCGTAGACGATGGGCGCGAGGACGAAGATGCCCACGTCGAAGAAGACCGGGATGCCGAAGATCAGGCCGGTCAGGCCCATGGCGAGCGGGGCGCGCTTCTCCCCGAAGAGGCCGAGGAGGCGCGAGGCGAGTACCTGTGCGCCGCCGCTGACTTCGAGGATCGCGCCGAGCATGGTGCCCAGGCCGATGATGATGGCGACGTGGCCGAGGATGCCGCCCATGCCGGACTCGATGGTGGAGACGGCGTCCGACTTCTGGACGGTGCCGAAGAGTTCGGTGACCGACAGGCCGGCGAGCAGGCCGACGGCTATGGAGACGGCGAGCAGCGCGACGAAGGGCTGGAGCCGCACCTTGATGATGAGGAAGAGCAGGAGTGCGATGCCGATGGCGGCGACGGTCAGCAGGCCGGCCGTGCCGTCGATCAGGGTGAGCAGACCGCCGGTGTGGGGTGGGGTCTCGGAGGCGGCGGCAAGAGGGAGGGACGAGTAGGACATACGGGGGTCCTCTGGATAAGTACATGGAGCTTTCGGGCAGGGAGGAGCGCGGCACGGCGCCCCAAGGGGTGGGGGACGCCGTGCCGTTCACAGACAGTCAGACAGGCGGAGCGGGAGGGGCGGGTCAGCCCAGGACGGCCAGCGCGTCGATCTCGATGAGGAGGCCGGCGGGCAGACCGACGTACACGGTCGTGCGGGCGGCGGGCGGCTGGGTGAGGCCCTGCTCCTCGAAGTAGGCGTTGTAGATCTCGTTCATCTCGGCGAAGTGGTCCACGTCCGTGAGGTAGACGCGGAGCATCATCACGTCGTCCCAGGAGGCGCCGCCCTCCTCCAGGATCGCCTTGACGTTGGCGAGGGTCTGGAGGGTCTGCTCGCGCAGGGTCGGGCCGGCCGGGGTGGGGGCCTTGCCCTCCTCGTGGGGGAGGAAGCCGACCTGGCCGGCGACCTGGAGGATGTTGCCCTTCTTCACGCCGTGGCTGAACTTCGCCGGGGGGACGGTGTGGGTCGCGGGGACGAGAGCGATCTTGTCGGTCATGCGGTGACTTCCTTGACTGGGGTCCTGCCGGAGTACTCGCCGCTGATGGCGTCCGCCGTACGGCGCACCAGCGGGAGCAGGGTGAGGAGTTCGTCGGCGGTGACGACGACGTTCGGCGCGGAGACCGACATGGCGGCGACCACCCGGCCGTCCGCGCCCCTGATGGGTGCGGCGACGCAGTTGATGGACTCCTCGTGGCCACCGAGGTCGGTGGCCCAGCCCTGTTCGCGCACCTTGGCGAGTTCCTTGAGGAACCCGTCGGCGTTCGGTGTCGAACGGGCCGTGTACATGGGGTAGTCGAGCTGCTCGGCCACGGTCCGGCGCTCGTCCTCGGGGAGGTCGGCCAGCAGCAGCTTGGCGACGGCCGCGACGGTGATGGCGACGGGCTTGCCGATCCGGGAGTACATGCGGACCGGGTAGCGGCTCTCGACCTTGTCGATGTAGAGGACCTCGTCCTCCTCGTGGACGGCGAGGTGGACGGTGTGTCCGACCTGCTCGTTGAGGCGTACGAGGTGGGGGTGGGCGATCTCGCGGACGTCGAGGTTCTCCATCGCCTCCTGGGCGAGGGAGATGAGCCGGGCGCCGAGGCGGTAGCGCTGGTCGGCCTGGCGGTAGACGAAGCCGTGGTCGTGGAGGGTGCGCAGCAGGCGCAGGGCCGTGGACTTGTGCACGCCGAGGCGGTCGGCGACCCGGCCCAGGTCGGCGGGGCCCTCGGCGAGCAGCGGCAGGATGCTGAGCGCGCGGTCGACGGTCTGGCTCATGGTGTGCGTACCTCCTCGTCGGCCCCTTCGCCCGTCCTGTCGCCGGGCCTTTCGCCGTCCTGTGTCCAGCCGGGGCCGAGTCGCAGTCTCCCCCACGCGGTGTCGTCGAGGGCGGCCAGGCGGTCGGCGTGGTCGCGGGCCGGGGGCGTGGCGAGGTCGCCGGGGACGGTGAGGGCGGCGGCGGCCATGAGGTGGCCGTGGCGCAGGCGGTCGCGTACGGGCAGGTCGCGCAGGGTGGCGGAGAGGAACCCGGCGGCGAAGGCGTCGCCCGCGCCGACGGCGGCGACGACGTCGACGTGCAGGGCGGGCACGGAGGTGACCTGGTCGGCGCCGGAGGGGCCGGGAGCTCCGTGGAAGGCGGTGGCGCCGGAGGCGCCGTGGAAGGCGGTGGCGCCGGTCGCGCCCTGTTTGACGACGAGCAGCTCCGGTTCGGGCAGCGCGGCGCGGATGGCTTCGGGTCCGTCGAGGCCCCAGGCGTCCCGTGCCTCGTCGTCGCCGACGAAGACGAGGTCGGCGCCGCGGGCCAGTTCGAGGAGCACCTCGGGTCCGTGACCGTGACCGGCGTCGCGCCACAGGCCGGGTCGGTGGTTGACGTCGAAGGAGACGAGGGGGCGGCCGGGGCGGCGGGCGGTCAGTTCGCGCGTCAGGCCGAGGCAGTCGGCGGAGAGCGCGGGCGTGATGCCGGACAGGTGCAGGATCCGGCCGGAGCGGATCGCGTCGAGGTCCATGGTGCCGACGGACATCGCGGAGGCGGCCGAGCCCGCCCGGTAGTAGGCGACCTCGTGGGCGTCGGTGGCCCGGTCGCCCGCGGTGCGGAAGTAGATCCCGGTCGGGCGGGCCGGGTCGCGGCGGACGGCACGGACGTCGACGCCGTAGCCGCCGATCGCCTCGACGAGGTGGTCGCCGAAGCCGTCGGCGCCGACCCGGCCGACCCAGCGGACGGAGTGCCCGGCGGCGGCGAGCACGCAGGCCACGTTGGACTCGGCGCCGCCGATGGCCCGGTCGAAGGAGGGGACGTCGGCGAGGCGCCCGGGGCGGGAGGGCAGGAAGGTGACCATGGACTCGCCGAGCGCGACGACGTCCGCGACGTCGGGGGCGGTGCTGGTTCGTCCGTTGGCGGTCACGATGGTGGGGGCTCCTCGTCGCGTCTGGCGGGCGGCGGCTCCGTTGACCCCGCGTTCGCCGAGATGTTAGACAGCAGTTAGCGATATACGCAACGATCGTTGCAGAGTTTGCAACGGATCAGATCAGGGAGGCTCCATGGCCCTCGACAACGGCCCCGCAGGCGGCCGCGAAGCCCTCGCCGAGCTGGCCGGGGAGCGCGTCGACCACCGCTTCAAGGGCCTCCCGCCGGACGCGTACGGCCTGACCGTCGCCGAGCTGGCCGGACAGCGCCGCAACCTCTTCACCGGCGGCTTCGCCACCCCCGTCCTCGCGCTGTCCGCCGAGCGCCTGGAGCACAACCTGAAGCTCATGGAGACGTACGCCGCCCGGCACGGCCTCGCCTTCGCACCGCACGGCAAGACGTCCATGGCCCCGCAGCTCTTCCACCGCCAGATCGAGCACGGCGCCTGGGGCATCACCCTCGCCGTGCCGCACCAGGTGTGGGTGGCGCGGGCCTTCGGCATCGGGCGGATCTTCCTGGCCAACGAGCTGGTCGACGCAGCGGCCCTGCGCCGCCTCGCGGCCGAGCTGGACGCCGACCCGGACTTCCGCTTCGTCTGCTACGTCGACTCGGTGCGCGGCGTCGAGCTGATGGACGCGGCCCTGACCGCGGCGGGGGCCGCCCGCCCGGTGGACGTCGTGGTCGAGCTGGGCGCCGGTGAGGGCGCCAGGACCGGAGCGCGTACGGAGGCGGACTGCGCGGCGGTCGCCGACGCGGTGGCCGGGACGCGGACGCTGCGGCTGGCGGGCGTCGCCGGGTACGAGGGCGAGGTGCCGGACGCCGACCCGGAGCGCGTGCACGCCTGGCTGCGGCGGCTGGTCGCGCTGGCGGCCGACTTCGACAAGGCCGGGCGGTTCGAGGGCCTGGAGGAGATCGTGCTGAGCGCGGGCGGCAGCGCCTGGTTCGACGCGGTGGCCGACGTGTTCGCCGAGGTGCCCGGCCTCTCCCTGCCCGTGCTCAAGCTGCTGCGCTCCGGTGCCTACGTCTCCCACGACGACGGGCACTACCGGGAGGTGACCCCCTTCAACCGCGTCCCCGCCGAGGGCGCCCTGGAGCCCGCGTTCCGGCTGTGGACGCAGGTGGTCTCCCGCCCCTCCCCCGAGCAGGCCTTCGCCAACGCCGGCAAGCGGGACGCGGCGTACGACCTCGACCTGCCCTTCGCCCAGGCGGTCCGCCCGGCCGGCGGCGGCCCCGAGCGCCCGGCGGCCGGCATCGCCGTGAGCGGCCTGTCCGACCAGCACGCCTGGCTGCGCACCGGCCCGGAGGCGGAGCTGGAGGTCGGGGACTGGGTGGGCCTGGGCCTGTCCCACCCCTGCACGTCCTTCGACAAGTGGCAGCTCATCCCGGTCGCCGAGGCGGACGGCACGGTCGTCGACTACATCCGCACGTTCTTCTAGAGGACCCGGTACGGGATCCAGGAGGAGTCAGGCATGGAAGAACTGGTCATCAGGGACGCCGACGTCGTGGACGGCTCCGGCGGCGACTCCTACCGCGCCGACGTCGTGGTCGACCGCGGCCGGATCGTCTCGATCGTCAAGGAGGCGGCGGCCGCCGGCTGCCAGCGCCCCAAGGCGCGCCGCGAGCTGGACGCCGAGGGCCTGGTCCTCTCCCCCGGTTTCATCGACATGCACGCCCACAGCGACCTGGCGCTGCTGCGGGACCCCGACCACAGCGCCAAGGCCGCGCAGGGCGTCACCCTGGAGGTCATCGGCCAGGACGGGCTGTCGTACGCGCCGGTCGACGACCGCACCCTCGGCGAGGTGCGCCGGGCGATCGCCGGGTGGAACGGCCCCGGGGACGACGTCGACTTCGACTGGCGGACGGTCGGCGAGTACCTGGACCGGCTCGACCGCGGCATCGCCGTGAACGCCGCCTATCTGATCCCGCAGGGCACGGTGCGTGCCCTCGCCGTCGGCTGGGACGACCGGGAGGCGACGCCCGCCGAGCTGGAGCACATGCGGCGCCTGGTCGCCGAGGGCCTGGAGCAGGGCGCGGTCGGCATGTCGTCCGGGCTGACCTACACGCCCGGCATGTACGCCAAGGACGCCGAGCTGACCGAGCTGTGCCGGGTGGTCGCGGAGTACGGCGGCTACTACTGCCCGCACCACCGCTCGTACGGCGCCGGGGCCCTCGAGGCGTACGAGGAGATGGTCGAGCTGACCCGGGAGGCGGACTGCCCTCTCCACCTGGCCCACGCCACCATGAACTTCGGCGTGAACAAGGGCAGGGCCCCCGAGCTGCTGACCCTGCTGGACGACGCGCTCGCCGGCGGCGCCGACATCACGCTCGACACCTACCCGTACACCCCCGGCTGCACGACCCTCGTGGCGCTGCTGCCGAGCTGGGCGAGCGAGGGCGGCCCGGAGCAGATCATGAAGCGGCTGGCGGACGACGACACCGCCGAGCGGATCCGGCACCACATGGAGGAGATCGGCTCCGACGGCTCCCACGGCGTGCCCATGGAGTGGGAGACGATCGAGATCTCCGGGACGGGCGACCCGGCGCTCGCGGAGTACATCGGCCGTACGGTCCTGGAGTCGGCGCGGGTGCGCGGCGAGAGCCCGTGGCAGGTCGCCCGGCACCTGCTGCTGGCCGACCGGCTGGCGCCGACCATCCTCCAGCACGTCGGCCACGAGGAGAACGTCCGCGCGATCATGCGGCACCGCGTCCACACCGGCGGCTCGGACGGCATCCTCCAGGGCGCCAAGCCCCACCCGCGTGCCTACGGCACCTTCCCGCACTACCTGGGCCACTACGTGCGCGAGCTGGGCGTGCTCCCGCTGGAGGAGTGCGTCGCCCACCTCACCTCGCGCCCGGCGGCCCGGCTGCGGCTGCCGGACCGGGGCCTGGTCCGTGAGGGGTACCGGGCCGACCTGGTCCTCTTCGACCCGGCGACGGTCGCGGCGGGCAGCACCTTCGCGGAGCCGCGCGTCCTGCCGACGGGCATCCCGTACGTGCTGGTCGACGGGCGGTTCGTGATGGAGGACGGGCGGCGCACGGACGTGCTGGCGGGACGGGCCGTCCGCAGGACTCCCCGCTGACCGCCCGCCCCGGTCCGTTACGGCTTGGGGACGGCGCAGCCGCTCATGCTCAGGTCGAGCTTGCTGTCGACGCCGAAGCAGGCGGGGAAGAGGTAGGTCTGCTGGGCGTAGTTGATGCCCTCGCGGACCGTGACCCGCCCGGTCTCGTCGACCTCGCACGGATTGTTCACCGTGCAGCGCTCGCCGTTCGTGTTTCCGGTGTTGTTGACGGCGACCACCTGGCCGGTGGCACTGTCGACGACCGGTGAGCCGGAGGTGCCGCCGATGGTGTCGCAGGCGGAGGTGTAGCGGACCGAGTCCTTCCAGGTCCAGTCCCCCTCCTTCATGCGGTAGACGAATCCGTCGACGGAGCAGTTGTAGATCCGCTTCCAGTAGCCGGACACCACGCTGATGGACGTACCGGCCGCCGGGCGGGTCCCGCTCAGCTCCAGCGCGTCGATGCCGTACGCGCTCTTGATCTGCCCGTAGGTCGTGCGGAGCCGGTAGATCGCGGCGTCCGTGTCGGTCATGGTCGCGTAGACGAGGCGGTCGGCGCGCAGGGTGGCGACCTGGGAACCGGAGGAGTTCAGCAGCCCGAAGCCGCGGCTGGAGGCCCGGTCGACGAGGACCTGGCCGGGCGCGGGGAAGCCGCTCTCCAGGCAGTGGCCGTTGGTGAGCACGAGCGCCGGGTCGTCGTCCGCCGAGCCGGGCATGCGGACGACGGAGCCGGAGCAGTTGCTGAGCGCGACGGTGCCGGCGAAATTCACCGCGCCCGCCTTGGGGGCGCGGAGTCCGGACAGGGTGTCCGTCGCGGTCCCGACCACACCGTCGACGACATCCGTCAAGGTGCCCGGGGCGGCGTCCGTGGTCGTGTCCGCGCCCGTGGGGGCCGGCGCGGCAGCGACCGCGGGCGTCGCGCCGACCCCGGCGAAGGCCAGGGCGCAGAGCGCGACAAGGAGAGGTTTTCTCATGGGGGGTCCCCTCTTGCGACGTCGGGCGACCGGAGGGCCTCCGGTCACCCGTTGAGTTGTCATGCGCATTGTCATCATGCGGATGACGAGGGGACAAGGCCTGGTTTCCAGCCGGTAGCTTCGTCGCGCGACCAGGGTCTCCCGGGACGGAAGGGGTGGGGGCGGGGGGTCCGGGGAGAGCCGGTGTGGAGGTGATGGAGGGGACCGAGGGGACGGGCGGCCGACGGGGCCGCTCCCATCCCTCCCCCGGACGCCGGGCGGGACCGGACGCGCGGGGCTGGACACGGTGGGGCATCGCGGGGCAGCGAGGCACTTCGGGAACGACGAACGGACAAATGATCCGAATCGGACCGTCTCACGTGGCGGATAACACGACCCGAAGGGCCATACCGGGCCGTAAGCTCCCAGCATGCAGGTGATCCAGTCGACCAAGCTCGCCAACGTCTGTTACGAGATCCGGGGCCCGGTGCTCGAGGAGGCGATGCGGCTGGAAGCGGCCGGTCACCGCATCCTGAAGCTGAACACCGGCAACCCGGCCGCCTTCGGCTTCGAGTGCCCGCCGGAGATCCTGGAGGACATCCTCCGCAACGTCTCCACGGCACACGGCTACGGCGACGCGAAGGGCCTGCTGGCCGCGCGCCGGGCGGTCGTCATGCACAACCAGACCCTCGGCATCGAGACCGACGTCGAGCACGTCTTCATCGGCAACGGCGTCTCCGAGCTGATCGTGATGGCCATGCAGGGCCTGCTCGACGACGGCGACGAGGTCCTCGTCCCGGCCCCGGACTATCCGCTGTGGACGGCCGCCGTATCGCTCTCCGGCGGCACCGCGGTGCACTACCGCTGCGACGAGCAGTCCGACTGGATGCCCGACCTCGCGGACGTCGAACGGAAGATCACCGACCGCACCAAGGCACTGGTGATCATCAACCCGAACAACCCGACGGGCGCGGTCTACGACGACGCGATGCTGCGCGGACTGACGGACATCGCCCGCCGGCACAACCTGCTGGTCTGCTCCGACGAGATCTACGACAAGATCCTCTACGACGACGCCACGCACACCCCGACCGCCGCGATCGCCCCCGACCTGCTCACCCTCACCTTCAACGGCATGTCGAAGGCGTACCGGGTGGCCGGCTACCGGGTCGGCTGGATGTCGATCTCCGGGCCGCGCGCGCACGCCGAGTCCTACATCGAGGGCCTGACGATCCTGGCGAACATGCGGCTGTGCGCCAACATGCCGGGCCAGCACGGCGTGGTCGCGGCGCTCAGCGGGCGGCAGACCATCAACGAGCTGGTGCTGCCCGGCGGGCGGCTGCGCGAGCAGCGGGACGCCGCCCACGAGGCGCTGACCAGCATTCCGGGCGTGACCTGTGTGAAGCCGAAGGGTGCGCTGTACCTCTTCCCTCGGCTCGACCCCAAGGTCTTCAAGATCAAGGACGACCGGCGGATGGTCCTGGACCTGCTGCGCCAGGAGAAGATCATGGTCGTCCAGGGCACCGGCTTCAACTGGCCGGAGCCCGACCACTTCCGGGTGGTGACCCTGCCGGCGGCCGCGGACCTGCGCGAGGCGGTGGACCGGATCGGGAACTTCCTGAACGGGTACGGGCAGCACTGAGCGACGGCCGGCGCTGTCCTGAACGGCGTCAACTTTAGATTGGATCTAATGTAGGATGGTTTCCTGAAGCACTCAGGAGGCCATCCCATGTACGAGCCGATCCGCAGCAAGTCGGTCCACAGCACGATGGCCGACGGCACCACGGACGTCCCCCGCCGGTCCCGTGACGAGGAGCTGGACATCCAGCTCGCGGGCCATCTCGCCGCGCTGCTCGCCGTCACGGACGAGCTGCGCGCACTGGCGCCCGGGACCGACCTGGACACCGCCGCCGACCGGCTCGCCGGGCAGGTGACCCGGCTGCGGGGAGGTCAGGCGCCGGCCCGGCTCCAGGTGGCCGCCGCCCGCCCGGAGCCTTGTCCGGCGACCCTCCACCGGAGGGCGCACACGCTGGCGGCCCGCGCCCTGGTGGTCGCGGCCTCCCGCGCCGACACGGCGGTCGCCATCCTGACCGCCGAGCGCATGGACGCGCACGCCGCGGCCCTCGAGCCGCGCGAACTCGCGTCGCGCTGAGCCCTCCGGGCTCCTCGGACGGCCCCGGCCCGCGCGCACCCGCAGCGACGCGCGGGCCGGGTGCCATGCACTGCGTGGCCTTGGCGGGTCGCTGCAACGCCGTGGGACCGCTTGCCGGTTGGCGGCTTTCCGTAGTCCTGGGCTGGTCGCGCAGTTCCCCGCGCCCCTTTGGGGCGCGTACTTGGCGGCGTGAAGAGGGAAGCCCGGAATGCCGAAGGGCCGGGTCCTCCGCACGCCGTTGTGCGGTGACCCGGCCCGAGCGGGACCTTCCCGCGCCCCGGGTACTGCTGAGCTACTGGGGCGCGGGGAGATCCCCTCGTGACCGGCCTTCGTGACGACTTCGCGGGTCAGGGCTAGTCGGACCGGCCACGGAGATGCGGGGTGCGGTGCTGCTCAGCCCAGGCGCTCCACCAGGGCCCGGTACTGGTCCCACAGCTCGGTGGGCGTGTGGTCGCCGAAGGTGTTCAGGTGCTCGGGGACGAGCGCCGCCTCCTCGCGCCACACCTCCTTGTCGACACTGAGCAGGAACTCCAGGTCGGCGTCGGCCAGGTCGAGTCCGTCGGTGTCGAGGGACTCCTTGGTCGGCAGCACGCCGATCGGGGTCTCGACGCCGTCCGCCTTGCCCTCCAGGCGCTCCACGATCCACTTCAGGACGCGGCCGTTCTCGCCGAAGCCGGGCCAGACGAACCGGCCGTCGTCGTCCTTGCGGAACCAGTTGACGTAGTAGATCTTCGGCAGCTTGGACCGGTCCTTGCCCTTGGCCACCTCGACCCAGTGCCCCATGTAGTCCCCCATGTTGTAGCCGCAGAACGGCAGCATGGCGAAGGGGTCACGGCGCAGCTCGCCGACCTTGCCCTCGGCGGCGGCGGTCTTCTCGGAGGCCACGTTGGCGCCGAGGAAGACGCCGTGGTTCCAGTCGAAGGACTCGGTGACCAGCGGTACGGCGGTGGCGCGGCGCCCGCCGAAGAGGATCGCCGAGATCGGCACGCCCTTGGGGTCCTCCCACTCCGGCGCGATGATCGGGCACTGCGCGGCGGGCGTGGTGAAACGGGCGTTGGGGTGCGCGGCGGGCGTGCCGGACTCGGGCGTCCAGTCGTTGCCCTTCCAGTCGGTCAGGTGGGCCGGGGTCTCCTCGGTCATGCCCTCCCACCACACGTCGCCGTCGTCGGTCAGGGCGACGTTGGTGAAGACCGAGTTGCCCCAGAGGGTCTTCATGGCGTTGGCGTTGGTGTGCTCACCGGTGCCGGGCGCGACGCCGAAGAAGCCGGCCTCGGGGTTGATGGCGTACAGGCGGCCGTCCTCGCCGAAGCGCATCCAGGCGATGTCGTCGCCGATGGTCTCCACGGTCCAGCCGGAGATCGTGGGCTCCAGCATGGCGAGATTGGTCTTGCCGCAGGCCGACGGGAAGGCGGCGGCGACGTACTTGGGCGCGCCGGTGGGCGGCGTCAGCTTCAGCACCAGCATGTGCTCGGCGAGCCAGCCCTCGTCGCGGGCCATGACGGAGGCGATGCGCAGGGCGTAGCACTTCTTGCCGAGCAGGGCGTTGCCGCCGTAGCCGGAGCCGTAGGACCAGATCTCGCGGTCCTCGGGGAAGTGCGAGATGTACTTGGTGCTGTTGCAGGGCCACGGGACGTCCGCCTCGCCCTCGGCGAGCGGGGCGCCGACGGAGTGCACGGCCTTGACGAAGAAGCCCGTCTCGCCCAGCTCGTCCAGGACCGGCTGTCCCATGCGGGTCATGGTGCGCATGGAGGCCGCGACGTAGGCGGAGTCGGTGATCTCGACGCCGAGCGCGGAGAGCGGGGAGCCGAGGGGGCCCATGCAGAAGGGCACGACGTACATGGTCCGGCCGCGCATGGACCCGCGGAACAGACCGCCCTCGCCCTGCTCACCCCGGAAGATCTCCCGCATCTCGGCGGGGTCCTTCCAGTGGTTGGTCGGGCCCGCGTCCTCCTCCTTGGCGGAGCAGATGAAGGTCCGGTCCTCGACGCGCGCGACGTCGGTGGGGTCGGAGGCCGCGTAGTAGGAGTTGGGGCGCTTGATCGGGTCGAGTTTGCGGAAGGTGCCCTTCTCGACGAGCTCCCCGCACAGGCGCTCGTACTCGGCCTCGGATCCGTCGCACCAGACCACGGAGTCCGGCTGGGTCAGTTCGGCGATCTCGTTGACCCACGAGATCAGTTCCTGGTGGTGGGTGGGGACGGGGGGAGCCGCGATGTCGCGCGCCACGATTGCTCCTAAATGAGGGGTTTTTTGTTGGAGGCCCCGTGGGGGCTGCGACCCGGATGCGTGACGTTTGCCTCGTGGGCGCTCATCCGGTGTCGACCGCACTCATTTGATCATCCGACTCGAGCGCCCATCTGTCCAGAGGGCGTCACACCTGAGCGGAGTGAGGATCGCCACGTGCCCGAACCGGCGGTGCGGCTTCGGGTCCCGCGTGAGACGATGGCCACTCGCCGTTCGTCATACGTCCGTACTGATACGTAACTTACGGAACCGTAGGTACGATGCGCCCATGACTGCGTCCGTCCCCGACGCGCCCAAGGACTCGCCGGCCGCCGGCCCCGGCCCTGTAGCGCTCTCCCTCCCGCACCCGGTCAAGCCGAAGCTGCGCGGCTGGCTGCATCTCGGCATGTTTCCGGCGGTCCTGATCGCCGGTCTGGTGCTCACCGCCCTCGCAGAGTCACCCGAGGCCCGCATAGCCTGCGGGATCTACGTCCTGACGGCCTGCCTGCTGTTCGGCGTCAGCGCGCTCTACCACCGGGGCGACTGGAGCCCACGCATGGACGGCGTCCTGCGCCGTCTCGACCACGCCAACATCTTCCTGATCATCGCGGGCACCTACACCCCGCTCACGATGCTGCTGCTGCCCGGCGCCAAGGGCGAGTGGCTGCTGTGGGGCATCTGGGCGGCCGCCGCGGCAGGCATCGTCTTCCGGGTCTTCTGGGTCGGCGCCCCCCGCTGGCTCTACACCCCCTGCTACCTCGCCATGGGCTGGGCGGCCGTCTTCTACCTGCCCGAGTTCATGCGGGCCGGCGGCATCGCCGTCCTGGTCCTGGTGATCGTCGGCGGCCTGCTCTACAGCGCGGGCGGCGTGATCTACGGCCTCAAGCGCCCCAACCCGTCACCACGCTGGTTCGGCTTCCACGAGGTCTTCCACTCCTTCACGCTGGCCGCCTTCATCGCCCACTACGTGGGGATCTCGCTGGTCGCGTACTAGTCGCGCCCCGACCGCGGGACGCCCTCGGAAAACGGTGCGGGCCCGGGCCGGCCCCGCGCCCCGCCACCCGACACCCACCCACCCGCACCCGTGGCATCCTGACCGGTTGAATCCTCCCCTCCCTGGCGGGAAGGGATTCCTGGCTCAGGCTGCCTCCTGGAGCGGCGCTCCAGGAGGTCTTCCGCCTTCGGCGCCAGCCGGGTTGAGACCAGCCCGGACGAGCATGACGCGTGCGGAGTTCTTGTCCCGTGGGGAGCCGGTTCCGCAGGCGGTGCAGGTGTGGGTGCGTTCACCCAGCGGCAGGGCGTGCTTGGCTCTCGCTCCGCACTGCGCGCAGTCCATCGTGGTGTACGCGGGGTGGACCAGGCGGATGTCCCGCCCGTACTTGCGTCCCATCTCGATCAGGGCGGCCTTGGTGGCGCCGATCGCGGCGTCCGCGGCCTTGCGGGCCATGTTTGTCCTGGCCAGGAACCTCGGGCGGAAGTCCTCCACCGCGACGGTGTCATGGTCGCGGACGACCTTCTTGGCCCACTTGCGGCCGGTGTCCGCACGCTGCCGGGCGACCTTCTTGTGCGCCTTCGCCCGCAGCCTCTTCGCCGTCCGGTAGCCCCTCGATCCGGCCGTCCCCTTCTTCGGCTGGCGGCGGGCCATCATCCGGTCGTAGCGGGTGAGTTTCTCCTTCGCCTTCCCACCGTGCGAGGGGTGCGGCAGGTCGTGCGCGTCGGACGTGGTGGTCGCCGTCTCCCGCACGCCCCAGTCGACACCGAGGACGCGGCCCTCGCAGGCAGGGGCTGGACCTGGGCGGGGACGACGAAGGAGGTGTACCAGTGCCCGAGGCTGTCCTGGTACACGCGGACCGAGGACGGCTCGTCGGGCAGCTCCCGCGACCACACCACGTTCAGGACGATGCCGCCCGCCAGGTGCAGCCGGCCGTCCTTCAGCCGGAACCCGCGCCGGGTGTAGTTCAGGGTTGCCGGCGACTCACGCCTGGTCTTCCACGTCGGCATCCCGGCCCGGCGCGCCACAGGCAGGCCCTCGGTGATGTCCTTGTGCGCCTTGGCGCGGGAGCGGCCGAAGTCGCGGATGACCTGCTGCTGGGGAACCGACGAGCCCTCCCGCAGCCACGGGGTACGCGCACGGGCCCCGGTCAGCATCCTGTCCAGCTGCGCCGGACCGCACGTGGCCTTCTCGCCGGTCGCCCTGTTGTGCAGGTGTACGGCCCTGGACTTGGCGACGCACTCGTTCCACAGCCAGCGACACCGGCCCCACTCCGCCGCCAGCAGGGCACGAGCCGCGGACGACACCCGCAACCGGTACGTGTACCGGGCATGCCCGACCTTCTCATCCGTCCCCGCCTGCGCCATCTCGCACCCCCTTCACGGCCTGCGGCCGGGACACCGTGCCGTCCCGAACCCTGCAAAGGACCATACGTACGACAGCCGCACACACACCCGCCGATACCGCAACCACCACCCCCACCAGCGATCACAGGCACACGTGTTCGCTTTGCCATGGGTCATGCTGGTAGCCATACGGGCGCTCCACGCCCGCATCCGGGCTACGGCGACGCTCCGCGTCGCCATACTCGGATGCGATTCCTCCCCGGCGTGAACGCCGAAGCCTCCTCGCGAGAATCAGGTAAACGGTGAACGGTCCCGAGATTCGCGTCGAGTTCGCCCCCGAGCTGCACCTGTTCGTCCCGCGCGCCCGCCCCGCCGGCGTGGCCCGCGCGGCCGCCGACGGCGTCTCCACCCTCGGCCACCTCGTCGAGTCCCTCGGCGTTCCGCTCACCGAGGTCGGCGTCCTGCTCGTCGACGGCCGCGAGGTCCCGCCCGGACACATCCCGGCGGGCGGCGAGTCGGTGCGCGTACGGCCCGTCCGGCACCCCCAGCGCGTGCCCGGCGCTCCCCTGCGGTTCCTGCTCGACGTGCACCTGGGCACCCTGGCCCGCCGGCTGCGGCTGCTCGGCGTGGACACGGCGTACGAGTCGACGGACCTCGGAGACCCGGCGCTCGCCGCGCTGTCGGCGGCCGAGCAGCGGGTCATGCTCAGCCGCGACCGCGGTCTGCTGCGCCGCCGCGAGCTGTGGACCGGCGCCTACGTCTACAGCACCCGCCCCGACGAACAGCTCCAGGAGGTCCTGGACCGGTTCCGGCCCGAGCTGCTCCCGTGGACACGGTGCACCGCCTGCAACGGACTGCTCCGTGCGGCCACCAAGGAAGAGGTGGCGGAGCAGCTCGAAGGCGGGACGCGGCGGTCGTACGACGTCTTCGCCCAGTGCGCCGACTGCGGACGCGCCTACTGGCGGGGCGCGCACCACGAGCAGCTGGAGGCGATCGTGGAGCGCGCCGTGAGCGGCACCCGGGACGCCTGAGCGGGCCGCCTAGCCGGTCGGGGCGGCGCCCAGCGCGGCGCGCAGCCGCTCGGGGTCGGTGGTCGGCGCGTCGCAGGTGAAGTTCCGGCAGACGTAGGCGGCCGCCGCCCCGCCCACCAGGGGCCGGTCTGCGAGCAGCGGGAACTCGTCGCTCCCCTCGGTGCCGAAGGCCACGACCGCTCCGGGCGCGGTACCGAGCAGTGCCGTACGGTGCAGCCCGCGCGCGGCGGGGTCGGCGGGCGCCGGTCCGACGACGGCGACCTCCCGGGGCCCGTCGAGCAGGGCCTCGGCGGCGGCCAGGCCCCAGCCGATGAAGCGCGGGACGCGCGGGCCGAGCGCCTTCACCACGCCGAGGGCGTGCTCGGCGGCGGTGCGGTGGGGCTCGGAGCCGGTGTGCGCGGCGTACGTGAGCAGGGCGGCCGCGGCGGCGCTCCAGCCGGACGGGGTGGCGTTGTCGGTGGGGTCCTGCGGGCGGCGGATCAGCTGCTCGGCGTCGGCGGCGGTGTCGTAGAGGGAGCCGGACTCGTCCGTGAAGCGGGTCAGGACGTGGTCGAGCAGGAACCCGGCGAAGTCCAGCCACACGCCCTCCCCGGTGACCGACGCCAGCGCGAGGAAGCCCTCGGCCACGTCGGCGTAGTCCTCCAGCACCCCGGCGTTGGCGCCGGGCCTGCCGTCCTTGCTGGTGCGGGTGAGCCGGACCTGCTCGTCGAGGTGGAGGCGCACCAGCAGGTCGGCGGCGGCGACGGCGGCCTCGACCAGGTCGGGGCGTTCGAAGTAGGCGCCGGTCTCGGCGAGCGCGGCGATCGCCAGGCCGTTCCAGGCGGCGACCACCTTGTCGTCCCGGCCCGGTGCGGGACGCCCGTCGCGTGCGGCCAGCAGCCGCTCCCGGACCGACGCGATCCGTGCGGCGTCGAAGACGCCCTCCTGCTGCGGCAGTTGCAGCACGGAGGCACCGTGCTCGAAGGTGCCCTCCTCGGTCACGCCGAAGTACTGCGCGGCCAGTTCCGCGTCCTCGGCGCCGAGGACCTCGGTGAGCTGCGCGGGCGTCCACACGTAGTACGCGCCCTCGACGTGCTTGCCCGTCCCGTCGTCGCTGTCGGCGTCCAGCGCGGAGGCGAACCCTCCCTCGGCGGTGCGCAGTTCCCGCACCATGAAGTCGGCGGTCTCCAGGGCGACGCGGCGGGCGAGGTCCGATCCGGTGGCCCGCCACAGGTGGGCGTAGACCCGGCACAGCAGGGCGTTGTCGTACAGCATCTTCTCGAAGTGCGGCACGACCCACTCGCGGTCCACGGAGTAGCGGGCGAAGCCGCCGCCGAGCTGGTCGTAGAGGCCGCCGCGGGCCATCCGCTCGCAGGTGTCGGCCGCCATCTGGAGCGCGCCCTCGGCGCCGGTACGGGCGTGGTGGCGCAGCAGGAACTCGATCACCATGGACGGCGGGAACTTCGGCGCCCCGCCGAACCCGCCGCGCTGCGCGTCGTACTCCCGGGTGAGGCCGAGCAGCGCCTGCCCGAGCTGCTCCTCGCCGGGCGCCTCGGCGTCGCCGTAGGAGATCTCCCGTCCGGCGAGGTCCCGCACGATCTTCCCGGCGACCTCGCTGACCTCGTCGCGCCGCTCCGCCCAGGCCTGCTGGACGCCCTGGAGCACCTGGCGGAAGGAGGGCATGCCGTGCCGGGGCTCGGGCGGGAAGTAGGTGCCGAAGTAGAAGGGCTCGGCGTCCGGGGTGAGGAACACGGTCATGGGCCAGCCGCCCTGACCGGTGGCCGCCTGCACGGCCTCCATGTAGACGGCGTCGACGTCGGGGCGCTCCTCGCGGTCGACCTTGACGCTCACGAAGTGCGAGTTGAGGTACTCGGCGGTGGGCCCGTCCTCGAACGACTCGTGCGCCATGACGTGGCACCAGTGGCACGCGCTGTAGCCGACGCTCAGCAGGACGGGGACGTCGCGCCGCCGGGCTTCTTCGAAGGCCTCGGGTGACCAGGGCCACCAGTCCACCGGGTTATCAGCATGCTGGAGGAGGTAAGGGGACGTTTCGTGGGCCAGTCGTTTCGGCATGGTCTCCATCCTGCCCCAGTGCCCTTGACCCGCCGGACAGCACACATTAATCAGACGCCCAACGGCTCACCGCCTGACGGAGCAGAGCCACCAGCGACGAGCCCACGGTCGGGACCTATTCCTGCCACGCCCCCGCCCTCTGCGTTCGAAGCGGTCACTCGGTGTCGATATCTGCCTCACCGAAGTCCTGCTCGGACGGAAGGATACCCAAACTCTCGATGAACTGCTTCTCTCGGGCTGCTACTTCATGCTGACGCACTGCGATGAAATCAGCGTAGTCGTCGGCCTTCAGCCTTTCGACCGATGCAAGGCTGACGCCGTGCGAATCCAGGATGTCGGTACGGCCTTCTTCGGCCAGCTTGATCAGCGCCTGTCGGATCGACATGCCGGGCGGCGTCGCCATGACGATCCGGTTGGCGGGGCTAGAGGCTCCTCGCACCCTGCTCTGAGTGATGATGTGTCGGTAGGTTTCACGATGCGCCTTCGCCAGCTGATCGGCGACGTTGATGCAACTTTCATCGGGATTCTTACGGTCTGGGAAAGTCTGCAAATCCCAGAGGAGGTAGGAGCGCACGCGCGCACTACGGAGATCGAATCGCTCCGGGAAGGCGCGAGCCCGTTCCCCCGAGTAGTCAAGCTCATTTGCGCCCGCCGCAAAGGCTTTCATTTCTTCGATGAACTTCCGCACCTGAGTGGTATTGGCCCCGGCGAAGGTTCCAGCAAGCGAGGTGATCCAGAACCAGTCGCGGAGCCTACTCCGCTGCCCTTCTGCCACCTGCCCCGAGAAGTGGAAGAAGACAGCAAGCAGCATGATCTGGATGTTGTACGGGACCAGGCGGGCAAGTGGGACCTGAACCTCATTCTTCAGGAATTCCACTACCTCCTGCAATGTGCGGTCAGTCTTTTCCACCGCACCCATAAGCTGCCCCTGGACCTTGCGCGCCATCACCTCCCAAGATGTGTTTTGCACGTCCTCCTCACCAGACAATGCAAGTACGATCTGGAAGATCGTCATGATCGGGATCTCACCGAACCCGGAGGCCGCAATCCGCTCCTGAATCTCCTCCATCTTGTCACTCAAGGTTTCCGGACCAGTAGTTCCGTATGTCAAAGCTGACACCATTTGGTCGGGACGCATCTTCTGGCCGCTACTGTTGATGCGGGAAAATACTTCCACAGCCTGCTGCAGAGTACCCCCCTGCATACGCACGACGGACACCTTGTAATTCTTTACCCGCTGAGCGATGCGTTCGCCTTCATTCGTGAGACGGTCGGCCTCGTCCCGGTCATACGTATCAGACAGTTGACGCGCATACCCAAGGAAGTCCAGAGTGCGCAGAACAGATCGCATAGGGAGGTAATTGTCCGGAACCCTTTCCCCACTTTTCCAGTGACGGTAGCGCACACCATCGTGATCCGCTCGATCCAGCGGTCGATGTACCCACCACATCCAGTCTTCCTGCATGAGGGACCGAGGAGCATCGGCCGACCGGTGGAGGACTCCGAAGAGCGTCGAAAGTCGTTGATGGCCGTCCAACACGTAAGCCACCTTCCCGCCTTCCGGCACCGGCGGGATATCGCGCCCACCGATGGAGTCAAGACTCGCGAGTGGCATGGAGGTCTCCCAGATCAGAAGACTGCCCACCGGATATCCGCGCTCCATGCTGTCGAACAGCTGCAGCATCTGCTCGGGACGCCACAGGAAGGGACGCTGAAACTTCGGCACCCGCAATTCACCACGAGCAACCCATTCCAGCACTTGCTCAAGGAACTGAACCTCTGGAACGACTGAGATATCCTTGTCCATCGTACCTTCCTCCATGGTCAGATCACGTTCCGGATCTTACCGAACATCGACCGCAGCTCCTGCGTTGCCTCGAGCCCAAGACCGTTCAGGTCGGCCTCTGATATCCCGCCGGCCCGCACTTCCTGAAAGAACAGTCCTGGCAAGTCTGTGCCGAATCCTTCGCAGAGAATAATGAGATCCCGCTCGTGCACATCATCGTAGAGACCACGGTGCTCGGAGGGCACGTGGAAGATCTTCCCCAACCTTCCCGAGTGTCGAGGCTTTCTGTCCGCATTCAAAGAACCCCTAGGAAGCTTTGCCTTGAACCCGTACTTCATGTCGAAGTGGGCTCGCTGATCTGCCGAGAGTTTCTTGAGAGAGTCCAATCGCTTTGCCATGCCGGCCTGCGCTCTTGACTTCTTGGCCTGCCGAGCCAGGACACGATTGGGAATATAGTTCTCCATCTCGCGGAATCTCAGAACGTGAGTACGGCCACCTTGGCGCTCCACGGTACTGGCCTTCTCGTGACTGGCTGTCTGTTCTCCCGGATGGAAACTGTCACTGTCGATCACCAAGACCACGCGTTTGGTCCTCGTGAACTTTTCGAGCTGCTCAACGGCGTGACGGATGGCACCATCCTTTCCGCCTCCGTTGTATACCTCCAACCGGTTGGCCTCCTTGGCCTGGACGACGTCTTGACACCCCAACAGGTTCGCCAACGCCTCGATCATCTGCCAGTCATATGACGCGTTCTCGACAATGAGCAGGGCTGGGCGTTCAAGGTCGCGCACGTCGCTGTTCAGCGTTTCCCGGCTCACTCGAACCACGCCTGAACCATTATCACGCGGCGCCCAAGCGTAGGATTTTCCACTGGCCTTTTGTGCGAGGAGTAAATAAACCTGGGCGAAGGTCGGCGCATGACGCTCGAAGAACTCTTTAACGACATCTACATCACGCGGGGAAACTTCCCATTCATGCCTAGCTTCTCTGAAGAAACGGATCAACTTCAGGACAAGTTCCGTGTTTTCATTTCCCTCTCGATCCTTGAAGAGGTCGACCGGAATTTCAATCCGCATCTTCGATCCGATTCGCCTGTGCATCCGCAAGGGCGCGCACTTCTTCAAAATCTTCCGAGAATACGCCTTTCGGCCAGTAGTCGATGTTACCGAGCGTGTCCACTTCAATCTTGCGCAGATACGCAGAGCCCTCCTCCTGCTCCACGAAGTAGATTTTGAGGTCTTCCGCCTTCAGTTGCTTCTCTGCCACTCGTCGACGTAGGCGCAGAAGGAAGTTCTCGCTGTGCGTCTCCACCAGGAAACGAACATTTGAATCTCGCGCGGCGTCGATGTACAAGTCTGCAATCGTGGCGTGCGCAGAGGGGTGGAGATGGAGCTCTGGCTCTTCCACGATTTCGATCACGGGGTGGGGAGGCGGTTCCGCCCTGTCTGCTGCTCGCTGAATCAACAAGGGAAGGAACTGGACCACTCCAGTACCGACGTCGTCGAGGTGAACGAAAATATCAGGATCGCGAGTTGAATGGAGGCGAGGAACGTACATGCCCGCTCCGACGTCCGTGACAACGAAATGCCAACCAGGCAGCATGTGCGCGAGCAGGTTGTTCAGCTCGCGCGAGACGCGCCCTCGGCCGCGCATCTCGTCTGTGACAAGGATGCCCAGCGCCTTTTCCCCCCTACTTCCGACACTTCCAGAAGAGCGGGATGTGGCTCGGAAGAAGCGTTCCGGACCATCCCTGAACGGGCCTAGATAGCGAATATCGTCAAAATCTTCACGCATCCGCCTTGAGACTTGGGCAACGCCACCCAGGGAGTCCGACCAGTCGGACACATCAGGAAGGAGTCCGCGGAATGATAGTTTCCTCTCACTCCGACCGACACGATACGTGCGCTTCTCTGATGAATAGGCGTCTGGTCCGGGAACCCAGAAGAATTCTTCACTTTCCATACCACAGCGGATTTTCAGGGAAGAGACCAACTGGGTCCCCTGGTCAGCGATATTCTGAATGTCGACTTCGGCATTCAATTCTTGACCATCCGACATTCGGGACGAGAATCCCACAGAGATGCGCCCGTGTGGCGACGAGCCGTGAATCAGGTCAGTAAATGAGGATGCGAACCCCTGGGCGGGATCCAAGTCCAATGGGTACGGAGAGTCGGTGCGAACCCCAGTAGACAACACCGGAAGGGCTCTTACAATCGCACTCTTTCCAGCGTTGTTTCTGCCCAATACCACTGTGATTCTGCCAAGCTCCACCTCCTGCCTGTCCTTGAAGCAGCGGTAGTTCTCCAAGGAAAACCGCTCCAGCGGCATGTACACCCCTGTCTGCTCTCAGTAGGCCTGGCGAAGCCACGTCGAACGTGCCAAGCTCCGCTCTCTCGACCTCAGGCTAGCCGGGGAGCAGTGCCTCCGGGTATCGATACCGGGAGCGGGCGGACGAAACAGGGAACCTTCGGAAGCAGGAGTCCAGGCCTCACCTACGAAGGCTGAGCCGGCAGCGCCGGGTCGCCCGCGCAAGTCGACTGGGCGTGTTCATCCTTGCGCACGCGCAGCCGCCCCGCCCGTACGCCACTCGGAAGGGGCACACGGACGGGGTGGTTGGACCCACGAAGAGGCTCCGGCTCAGGAGCAGCGACTTCTTCTCAGTAGTCGACGCGGTCGGTCTTGGCGATCCAGGCGTCGAACGGCTGGGTGCGGTGGGGCAGGTCGAGGTGTTCCACGGTCATGGGCCAGTTCGCCTGCGGTCGCTTCTCGAACAGGTCGTAGAACTTGCGGTCGTCGAAGCCGGCCACGGCGGCGTCGTGGCGGTCGGCGGAGAAGACGAGGCGGTCGACGCGGGCCCACAGGGCCGAGGACAGACACATCGGGCAGGGCTCACAGGACGTGACGAGGGTGCAGCCCTCCAGGCTGAACGTGTCGAGCGTCTTGCAGGCGGCGCGGATGGCGCTGACCTCGGCGTGGGCGGTGGGGTCGAGTCCCGCGGTGACCTGGTTGTTGCCGAGGGCGATGATCTCGTCGCCCCGGGCGATGAGGGCGCCGAAGGGGCCGCCGCCGTTCTGGACGCTGGTGGTGGCCAGCTCGATGGCCTTGTCCATCCAGGCGCGCTCGAACTCGCGGATGCCGGTCTCGAGGGTGTCGGTGGTCATGCGTGCTCCTTCTTGGGCATGCGGCGTGCGGGAGGACGGCGTGCGGGCCGGGGCGCTTCGAGGGGAGGAGGCGTAGGAGCAGTACACCGCTCGGCGACGAGACCCGGCCAGGGGCCGAAAACATGAACTACGGACGGGCTGCGACCGCCGGTTCGTAGGTTCCTACAGGGGCCGGCCACCGGTCCCGCAAGGGGGTCACTCCCCGTCGGCCTCGAAGGTGCGCAGCAGGTCCGCCGCGACGCTCACGGCGATGGTCGCGGGCTCCTTGCCGGTGATGTCGGCCAGCCCGATCGGCGTCTTGATCCGGTCGATGACGGCCTCGCCGTGGCCGCCCTCGGTGGCGAGGCGCTTGCGGAAGCGGGCCCACTTGGCCGCCGATCCGATGAGTCCTATGGACCCGAGATGGTCCGTGCGCAGGGCCGCGTCGCACAGGGCCGCGTCCTCGGCGTGGTCGTGGGTCATGATCAGGACGTGGGCGCCTCGGGGCAGCTGAGCCAGCACCTCCTCGGGCAGCAGCGGCGTGTGGTGCGTGTGCACCTGCGCCACCGCGTCCGCCAGCACGCCGAGGCGCTCCTCGGTGAGCATGTCGGAGCGGTTGTCGACGAGGTACAGGTCGAGGTCCTGACGGGCCAGGACGCGTGCCAGTTCCAGGCCGACGTGGCCGACGCCGAAGATCGCCACCGCCCGGACCACCGGCAGCGGTTCGAGCAGGACGGAGACGGCGCCGCCGCAGCACTGCACGCCGTGCTGGTTGGTCACCTTGTCGTTCAGGGCGAAGTCGAGCAGCTCCGGTTCCGCCTTGGCCGCGGTGATCATCTCGCGGGCCCGGTCGATCGCCACGGCCTCGACGTTGCCGCCGCCGATCGAGCCCCACGTCTCGGTGTGTCCCACGACGAGCTTGGCTCCGGCGTCGCGCGGGGCGTGGCCGCGCACGGTCGCGACGGTCACCAGCACGCCGGACTCCCGGCGCGCCCGCAACCGCGCGACCGCGGCGACCCACGTCATGTCAGGCACCGCTCAGCGCTTTCACACCGGCGCGGACCCGGCCGCCGTCGGAGGCGGCCTCGTGGCGGGCGCCGCCGCTCCCGGCGGTGCCGGCCTGCCGGGCCGACTCGATCGCCCAGTACACCGCCTCCGGTGTGGCGGGCGAGGCCAGCTCGACGCCGGTCCCCTTCGGCCCGAACGCGGCGGCGGCCTGCCGCAGTGCCTCGCGCACCGAGAACGCGAGCATCAGCGGGGGCTCGCCGACCGCCTTGGACCCGAAGACGGCGCCCTCCTCCGTGGCGTTCTCCAGGAGGGTGACGTTGAACTCCTCGGGCATCTCCGAGAAGCTCGGCAGTTTGTAGGTGCTGGCGGCCTGGGTCAGGAGCCGGCCGCGGTGCGGGCCGTCGCCGGTGTCCCAGCGCAGGTCCTCCAGCGTCAGCCAGCCCGCGCCCTGCACGAAGCCGCCCTCGATCTGGCCGATGTCGATCAGCGGGGACAGGCTGTCGCCGACGTCGTGCACGATGTCGACCCGCCGGATCCGGTAGGCGCCGGTGAAGCCGTCCACCTCCACCTCGGTCGCGGCGGCGCCGATGGCGAAGTACTTGAACGGCGACCCCTGGAACGTCTTGGCGTCCCAGTGCAGCCCCTCGGTCCGGTAGTAGCCGGCCGCGGACAGCTGGACCCGCTGGAAGTACGCGGTGTGCACGAGGTCGTCCCAGGCCAGCTCCTTGTCGCTGCCCAGGGTGCGTGCGACGCCCTCGACGATGCGTACGTCCGAGGCGTTCGCGCCGAGCTGCGAGGCCGCCGCCCGCAGGAGGCGTTCGCGCAGTTGCTCGCAGGCGTTCTTGACCGCGCCGCCGTTGAGGTCGGCTCCGGAACTGGCCGCGGTGGCGGAGGTGTTGGGCACCTTGTCGGTGCGGGTCGGGGCGAGGCGCACCTTGTGCAGCGGGATGCCCAGCGTGGTGGCGGCCACCTGGAGCATCTTGGTGTGCAGGCCCTGGCCCATCTCGGTGCCGCCGTGGTTGATCAGGACGGAGCCGTCCTTGTAGATCAGCACCAGCGCGCCGCCCTGGTTGAAGGCGGTGAGGTTGAACGAGATGCCGAACTTCACGCCGGTGATCGCCAGGGCCCGCTTGGTGTGCGGGTGCGCGGCGTTGAACGCGGCGATCTCGCGCTCGCGGTCGGCGAAGCCCGCCCGGTCCAGGACCTGCTGCCAGGCGGCGGTGATCCGCTCGGGCTGCGTGACCGGCTGCCCGTACGGCGTCGTCTGGCCCTGGCCCGGCCGGTAGAAGTTGCGTTCCCGCAGCTCCCGGGGGTCGACGCCGAGTCGCGGCGCGCAGCGGCCCAGGATGTCCTCGATCACCAGCATGCCCTGCGGTCCGCCGAAGCCGCGGAAGGCGGTGTTGGAGACCGTGTTGGTCTTGGCGATGCGGCCGGCGACGCGCGCGTTGGGGATCCAGTACGTGTTGTCGATGTGGCACAGCGCCCGGGCCAGGACCGGCTCGGACAGGTCCAGGCTCCAGCCGCCGTCGGCGACCAGCGTGGCGTCGAGGGCCTGGATACGGCCCTCGGCGTCGAAGCCGATCTTCCAGGTGGCGTGGAAGCCGTGCCGCTTGCCGGACATGGTCAGGTCCTGGGTCCGGTTGAGCCGGAACCGCACCGGACGGCCGGTCAGCTTGGCGCCGAGCGCGGCGACGGCCGCGAAGCCGTGCGGCTGCATCTCCTTGCCGCCGAAGCCGCCGCCCATCCGCAGGCACTGCACGGTCACTTCGTGGGCGGGCACCCCGAGCACGTGCGCGACGATCTCCTGGGTCTCGGACGGGTGCTGGGTGCTGCTCTGGATGAACACCTGCCCGTTCTCGTCGACCTGGGCCAGCGCCGCGTGCGTCTCCAGGTAGAAGTGCTCCTGCCCGGAGAACTGGAACTCGCCGGTGAACACGTGCGCGGAGTCGGCGAAGCCCGCGTCGACGTCGCCGTGCGTCATGACGGGGCGGGCGCCGTGGTAGCTGTCCGCCGCGATGGCGTCCTGGAGCGTGATGACCGAGGGCAGTTCCTCGAGGTCCACCTCCACCGCCGCCGCGCCGATCCTGGCCGCCTCCAGCGTCTCGCCGAGCACCCAGGCGACCGCGTGGCCGTGGAACATCACCTCGTCGGGGAAGAGCGGTTCGTCGTGCTTCATGCCCGCGTCGTTGACACCGGGCACGTCGGCGCCGGTCAGCACCCGTACGACACCCGGCACCGCGAGGGCGGCCCCGGTGCGGACGGCCGTGACCCGGCCGCGGGCCTTCATGACCTGGACGGGGTGGGCGTGCAGGACGTCCTTGGTGCGCTGGACCAGGTCGTCGGTGTACAGCGCGGTGCCGGTGACGTGCTGGACCGCGCTCTCGTGGGGCATGGAGACGCCGACGACGGGCTTCTCGGGACGCTCGGACAGTTGGCTCATGACGGCACCGCCTCGGTGGTCTGTGCGTACAGCTTCAGCAGGCTCTGGCCGAGCATCGCGGCGCGGTAGCCGGCGCTGGCGCGGTGGTCGCTCATCGGCGTGCCCTCGCCCCGCAGCACCTCGGCCGCGGCCTCGGCGGTCTCCGGCGTCCACGGCCTGCCCTCCAGGGCGGCCTCGGTGGCGAGCGCCCGGACCGGGGTGGCGGCCACGCCGCCCAGACCTATGCGCGCCTTGCGGACGGTGCCGCCCTCGACGTCGAGCGCGAAGGCGACGGCGACGCTGGAGATGTCGTCGAAACGCCGCTTGGCGATCTTGTGGAAGGCCGCGACCGGCGACAGCGGCAGCGGGAGGCGCACCGCGCGGATCAGCTCTCCGGGGCGGCGCACGCTCTGCCGGTAGCCGGTGAAGTACTCGGCCAGCGGGACCTCGCGTTCGCCGTCGGCGTCGGCGAGCACGAGCGACGCCTCCAGCGCGAGCAGCACCGGCGGGCTGTCGCCGATGGGCGAGCCGGTACCGAGGTTGCCGCCCAAGGTGGCGCCGTTGCGGATGAGCCGGGACGCGAACTGCGGGAACAGCTGCGCCAGCAGGGGCACCGTGCCGTCCAGGCGGCGCTCGATCTCGGTGAGCGTCAGGGCCGCCCCGATCTCGACGTGGTCGGACTCGACGCGCAGTTCCCGCAGTTCGGGCAGCCGGTCGACGGCGACCACGCAGTCCGCGCGGCGGGAGCGGATGTTGACCTCGACGCCCCAGTCGGTGCTGCCCGCGACCACGACCGCGTCGGGCCGCTCGCGCAGCAGCCGCAGCGTCTCGGCCAGGGTGTCCCTGCGCACGAACGCGCTGTCGTCCTGGCGGTACTCGGTGGCGACGGGCGCGGGCGAGGCCTGCTCTCGGCGCCGGGCCAGCGGGTCCTCGTCGGTGGGCGCGCCCACGGCGAAGGCGGCGTCGCGGATCGGGCGGTAGCCGGTGCAGCGGCACAGGTTGCCGCTGAGGGCGTGCAGGTCGAAGCCGTTCGGGCCGTGCTCGGCGTCGGCGCCGTCGCTGCCGTCGGCGCCCTCGGCCGTGTCCGGACCCTGCTCCGCGTGCGCGCAGCGGTCGGGCCGGTAGTACTCGCCCGCCATGCTGCAGATGAACCCCGGCGTGCAGTAGCCGCACTGGGAGCCGCCGCGGACCGCCATCTCCTCCTGCACCGGGTGCAGGACGGGCGGCGTGCCCGGTGCCTCGACGGTGGCGAGGCCCTCGGAGGTGACGACCTCCTGGCCGTCGAGCGCGGCGACCGGGACCAGGCAGGCGTTGACCGGCACCCAGTCGGTGGGCTTGTTCACCCCGGGGCGGGCCACCAGGACCGAGCAGGCGCCGCACTCACCCTCGGCGCAGCCCTCCTTGGTACCGGTCAGACCGCGCTCGCGCAGGAAGTCCAGGACCGTGGTGTGGGGCGCGGACGGTGCGATCGGGGCTTCTTTTCCGTTGACGGTGATCCGTGCCGCTACCATGACCGACCTTCATTTCGACTCGGGACACGTCGATTCATCATGTTCGCCAATTTCAGGCAGCTTTCTCTGTTCGGACGCGCCGCGTAAAAGAAACGGGCGCACACCGGCACGCGACAGCGGCATGCCGTGAAGAGGTGAAGAGATGGAGGGGAAAACCCCGGATGTGCCACGTGAGGGCACAGCGGAACGGCGTGTCAGCAGCCGTGCGCGACCCGGCCCGAAACCCACACGGTGCGGCGGGCGAGGCGACTC
Organism: Streptomyces coelicoflavus; assembly: GCF_045041415.1. Lineage (NCBI taxonomy): Bacteria > Bacillati > Actinomycetota > Actinomycetes > Kitasatosporales > Streptomycetaceae > Streptomyces > Streptomyces coelicoflavus. Next base: position 3,076,766 of record NZ_CP108218.1, read on the forward strand.
AGATCGGAGTTGGTGTACATCCGCGGTCGCCTCCTGTCGGTAGTCATGGGTCTGCTTCCCTGGCAAATTAGTGGCTTCGGTCACCGGGGTCAAGAGAGGAATTCGTCGAATTTCCCCGCCCGGCGACGGACCGGCGCGAATCCGGTGCCGGACACCCCTCCCCAGGGTCTCCCCACCGCAGGACACTTGACCCACGCACAACCGGGGAAGGACCCGGGGACGGGCCGGGAGGGCTCTGGGACGCCCGGGGGCACCGGGGCGCCAGGGGCGACCCGGCAGGACACCGATGCCGCCGGAGGGGGCGCGACATGCGGGACAGTCATCGGGCGGAGGCCGAAGGGCTGCTCAGGCGGGCCGTGGAGGAGGAGGTACGGCGCTCGGGCGGACGCACGGACGGGAACGTACTGCTCTCCCGCGCCCGGGCGGCGCTGGACGCGATGGCGGGGACGGCCGGCGAGGAGTACGCGGCCTACACCCACGCCCTCGACGAGGCCTCGGCCGGGCAGCTCACCTTCCGCCAGCGGTACGCCCGTGAGGGCGCCGGCACGCCCCTGCTGGTGGCCGCCGTGGCGGCGGTCGCCGCGGTGGTGGCCGACGTGGCGCTCGGCACGGGCACCGGCACCGCGGTGGGCGCGGGGGTGACGGTCGGGGTCGTCGGCGCGGCGGCGACCGTGGTGAAGGTGGTCGGGGCCCATGTGCCGGCCGCCCATCACCGCGCCGGGGCGGTCAGCCAGCCCGGCGGGCCCGAGCAGCTGCGGCTCCAGTGGCTCACCGCGCTGGAGGTGCGCGGCATCCGGCCGTTCCTGGACCAGCAGCGGATGCTCGCCGCGTCCACCGGGCCGGCCAAGACCGGGCCGAAGCTGCGGGGTGCCGACAAGAGCGCGGCCGCGCGGGGGCGCAGCGCGCTGGAGCAGTCGTTCGGGCAACTCCCCGTGGCGGACGGCCCGTTCGCGGGCCGGCGGCAGGAGATGGCCCGGTTGCGGCAGTGGGTGCAGGCGGCCCGCGCGAGCACGGAGACGAAGCCGACGGTGGTGGTGCTGCACGGGCCGCCGGGCAGCGGCCGTACGACGCTGGCGGTGCGGGCCGTGCACGAACTGCGGGACTACTTCCGCGGGGCCTGCCTGGTCGACCTGCGCGGGGACGGGTCCGCGACGGGCGGCTCGGGCACGGGTACCTCGGGAGCAGGCGGCTCCGGGGCGGGTGCTCCGGGCGCGGGTGGCTCCGGGACGGGCGGCTCACGGACGGGCGGTGCGGCGCCGCTGAGCACCCGGGACGCCCTGCTGCACCTGCTGAACCGGCTCGGTGCGCCGCGCGAGCAACTGCTGTTCCGGGAGCGGTCCTCCGCCGACCAGCAGGTCAGGCGGCTCAGCGAGCTGTACCACCAGCACCTGACGGGTGTCCCGGTCACCGTCGTCCTCGACGACGCCTCGGACCCCGATCAGGTGCGGGCGCTGGTGCCGGAGCGGTCGGACAGCCTGGTGCTGGTCACCGCGCGACAGGCGCTGCGGCTCCCGCCGGACCTGCCCGCCCGGGTGTACGACCTGCCCGTGGAGGCGCTGGACGCGGCGGGCGCGGAGGAGCTGCTGGGCGCCGCCGCCGAGGACGCGTCGGGCCCGTACGACGCCGAGTCGAGCGAGCAGATCCGGCAGCTGTGCGGCGGGCTGCCGCTGGCGCTGCGGGTCGCCGGGTCGTCGCTGGGCCCGCGCTCGCCGCGCGCGCTGGCGACCGACCTGGCCGCCTACGGCCCGGTGGAGCCGGTCGAGCGGGCGCTGTGGCTGCGCTACACCGACCAGTCGGAACCGGCCCGGCGGCTGCTGCGCCGGCTGGCGCTGGCGGGGCGTACCTCCCTGGGTGCCGCGGCCGCCGCCGCGCTGCTGGCCACGGACGAGACGGAGGCGACCCGGCAGCTGGCGGCGCTGTCCCGGGCGGGACTGATCGACCACGTACGCGGCAGCCGCTACCGCCTGCACGACGTGGTGCGCGCCTTCGCCCGCGCCCGCCTCGCCGACGAGGAGGAACCCGGCGAGCGGACGGCCGCACAGGAACGGCTCATCGCGAACTACGCCGAGCTGGCCGACTCCGTGCTGCGCCTGGTCGACGGCAACATGTCGACCCGCTCGAACCAGTTCGGGCAGTACGGCTTCACGTCCCTGGACGAGGCACTGCGCTGGCTGGACGACGAGTCGAGCTTCATCACGGCGGCGCTCAGGCACGCGGAGGGCGTCGACCAGGGCACGGTGCTGAACCTGCTGGGCGCGCTGTGCGACTACTGCCTGCTGCGCGGCGACCTGTACCGGCTGGGCGAGATCAACGAGCTGGCGCAGTCCGTGGACCAAGGGCTGCTGGTGCGCTCGGTGCAGTGGCGCACCGGTATCGCGGCCCGGCAGCTCGGTGAGCTGGACAAGGCGCGTACGACGCTGGCCTCCGTGGTCGACCTGTACCGGGACGCCCACCACGACGCCGGTGCCGCGCGGGCCCTGTGCTCGCTGGGGATCACGCTGCACCACCAGGGCAACCTGACCGACGCGGCGGCCAAGCTCCGCGAGGCGCTGGACCTCCAGGCCGCGCCGGAGCTGGCCACGGACCGGGCGTGGACGCTGCACGCGCTGGCGGCGGTGCAGCGCGACCGGGCCCGGCTGGCCGAGGCACTGGAACTGCTCACCGAGTCGCTGGTGCTGCACCGCGCGGGCGAGTCGGTGCACGGCCAGGCGTGGGCCCACTTCCAGCTCGGCCAGCTGCATCTGCGGATGGGCGACGTGCCGGGCGCGGAGGCGGACCTGCGGGCCGCTCTCGACCTGTACGGGCGCACCCAGGACGCCCGCGGCGAGGCCTGGGCGCTGACCCAGCTGGCGCGGGCCCGCCTGGTGGACGGCGACGCCCTGGACGCGGTGGACGAACTGCGGCGGGCGGCGGCCCGGCACCGCGAGAACGAGGACGCCCGCGGCGAGGCCTGGACGGTCTACTACCTGGGCCAGGCGCTGGAGGAGACCGGCGACCTGGACCAGTCCGTGCGCGAGCTGGAACGCTCCCGCACGATGTTCTCCCGGATGCGCGACGTGTACGGCCTGGCCTGCGCCCGGCACCACTCGGCGCGCGTGACCCGCGACCAGCGGGCCGCCCAGACCGGTTCGCTGCGCAACTCGGGCTTCGCCCGGCAGCTCCTGGTCGACGCGCGCGCCGACTTCCAGCGCATCGGCGTGGGCCACGGGGAGGCGTGGACGTGCCTGGAGCTGGCGGTCGTCGACGCGGGCAACGCCCGTACGCCGCAGGCGCTGGCCCTGTGCGACGAGGCCGCCGCCCTCTTCGCCGGGTACGGCGACCGGCGCGGCGAGGACTGGGCCCGCTTCCTGCGCTGCACGCTGCTGCCCTACGCCGCCCCCGGCGGGGTGGAGATCGGCACGGCGGTGGCGCAGGAGGAGCTGACCCAGCTGTCCCGCGCCCGGCATGCCGCCCGGGACACCAAGCTGGACGACTACGTGGACGCCTACCAGCTCCTCCTGGAGCGCGGTGTGCAACTGGAGGCGGGCTGGCAGGCCTGGCGTCTGGGCATGGTCCCGGGCCGCCAGGCGAGGGAGGTGATGGGCGTGGCGGTCACGGCCTGAGACCGGGGCCGCCCGCCCAAGAGGTGGCCCCGGGGCCCCGGGGCCCGGGGTCTCGGGGTCAGCCCCGCTGGGGCTTGGCCTCGGTGCCGCCGGAGGCGTCCTGCTCCGCCGGCTCCTTGAAGTCCACCTTGCCCATGTGCCGGTTCATGGACTTCATCAGTCCCCACACCGCCAGAGCCATCACGGCGAACACGATGAAACCGAGGACGCCGGGGGTGACCTTGTCCTCGTCGAGCTCGGCGAGAGTGACGAGGTGCGTCATTGCCAGGCTTGCGCTTGCACTCATGTCAGGCATTGTCGCGGATGCCCGCGAAGAGGTCGTCCTCGGGGAGGGAGGTTTCCACGAGCGACTTGGCCAGCTCGTACTCCTCGGTGGGCCAGACCTCCTTCTGGATCTCCATCGGCACCCGGAACCAGCCCCCGTCGGGGTCGATCTGCGTGGCGTGCGCGATCAGCGCCTTGTCACGGGTCTCGAAGAAGTCCGCACAGGGCACGTGCGTGGTGAGGGTGCGCTCCTTGCGCTCGAACTCCGCCCAGCGCTTGAGCCAGTCCTCGTAGGGCGACTCCAGGCCGCGCTCCAGCAGCGCGTTGTGCAGCGCCTCGGTGCGGGGCCGGTTGAAGCCCTGGTTGTAGTAGACCTTCAGCGGCTGGTACGCCGGTCCGTACTCGCTCTCCGGGTACTTCTCGGTGTCGGCCGCACCCTCGAACGCCACCATCGTGATCTTGTGGGTCATGATGTGGTCGGGGTGCGGGTAGCCGCCGTTCTCGTCGTAGGTGGTGATCACCTGGGGCCGGAAGGAACGGATCTTCCGCACCAGCTCACCGGCGGCCTTGTCGACGTCCTCGAGGGCGAAGCAGCCCTCCGGGAGCGGCGGCAGCGGGTCGCCCTCGGGCAGGCCGGAGTCGACGAAGCCGAGCCACTCCTGCCCCACGCCCAGGATCTCCCGGGCCTCGTCCATCTCCTTCTTGCGCACCTCGTGGATGTTCTCCTCGATGTACGCGTCCCCCTGGAGCTTCGGGTTGAGGATGGAGCCGCGCTCCCCGCCCGTGCAGGTCACCACCAGCACGTCCACCCCCTCGGACACGTACTTCGCCATGGTGGCCGCGCCCTTGCTCGACTCGTCGTCGGGGTGGGCGTGAACGGCCATCAGTCGCAGCTGGTCAGTCAAGACTCAATCCTCGGTCAGTCGGCGCCCCGGCGTGCAGCGGCGCAATCGCAGGCTTCTATAGTGACCGAATCGGGAGCGGAATAATTCCGGGGCCCGAGAACCCGGACCCGCTTCCGCGGAGAGGACGATCATGAGTACGGCGAGCACGCGGACTCCTCAGGGCCGCTACGGCCGCTCCTCGGACGAGCAGGCCGACCGCACGCTCAAGATCGTCGGCGCCGTACTCGGCGCGCTCCTGCTCGCACTGATCGGCTGGTTCGGCTACCACTACGTCGGTCAGAACAAGATCAGCGGCGAGCTGATCGGCTTCGAGCTCGCCGAGGACTCGGTGCAGGTGCACCTGGAGGTCCGCAAGGACGCCGGCGTCACCGGCTACTGCACCGTGCGCTCCCAGGCGGAGGACGGCGACGAGGTGGGCCGGGCGGACTTCCGCTTCGACGGCGACGACACCCGCATCGACAAGGTCGTCACCCTCCGGACCAAGGCCGCGGGGACGACGGCCGAGCTGCTCGGCTGCCATCCGGAGTGACCCAGCGGGCCCCGCTGGCGCCAATGCAGGCCACCTGACCTGCACTGACGGGAATCTGGTGGCTTATGTCCTCCCCCTTTGGCCACTGAATTGTTAGGCTCGTGGTTTCGCCCTTCCGTGAAGGAACATCCTTCTGGGTAGGGCGTTGATTTGTATTCCCAGTACCAACGAGGAGCACCCGTGACCCAGACCAGCGAGAACGTCACCTGGCTGACCCAGGAGGCGTACAACAAGCTCAAGGAGGAGCTTGAATACCTTACTGGTCCTGCGCGCACCGAGATCTCTGGCAAGATCGCCGCGGCTCGCGAGGAGGGGGACCTGCGTGAGAACGGCGGGTACCACGCGGCGAAGGAAGAGCAGGGCAAGCAGGAGCTCCGTGTGCGCCAGCTGACCCAGCTGCTCGAGAGCGCCAAGGTGGGCGAGGCCCCGGCCGCCGGCGGCGAGGTGGCGCCCGGCATGGTCGTCACGATCGCCTTCGACGGTGACGAGGACGACACGCTGGACTTCCTGCTCGCCTCGCGCGAGTACGCGAGCTCGGACATCGAGACGTACTCCCCGCAGTCCCCGCTGGGCTCCGGCGTCATCGGCCACAAGGTCGGCGACGACGCCGAGTACGAGCTGCCGAACGGCAAGATGGCTTCGGTGAGGATCCTCAAGGCCGAGCCGTACAACGGCTGACGCGCCGCCCACCGCCGACGAGCCCCCGGTGTCCCCGTGACGCCGGGGGCTCGTCGGCGTCCTGCCGCCTTGCCGATCGGTCGTGCCTCTCGGCCTCGCCGTCAGCCGGCCGCTCTGCGGTACTTGCGCACTGCCAGTGTCCTGAAGATCAGGACGATCACGATCGAGTAGGTAAGCGTCGCCCAGACCGGGTGCTGCATGGGCCAGGCGTCCGACTGCACGACGCCCGGGTTCCCGAACAGCTCGCGGCACGCCTGGACGACCGCGCTGAACGGGTTCCACTCGGCGACATGGCGGAGCCACGGCGTCATCTGGGTGGGGTCGACGAAGGCGTTGGACACGAAGGTGACGGGGAACAGCCAGATGATCCCTCCGGAGGTCGCCGCCTCCGGCGTCCGTACGGACAGGCCGATCAGGGCGCCGATCCACGTGAAGGCGTACCCCAGGAGCAGAAGCAGCCCGAAGCCCGCGAGCACCCTCCCGATGTTGGTCGGCTCCGCCGATCCGGTGCGCCAGCCCACGAGCAGCGCGACGATCGCCAGGACGAGCAGGGTGATCGACGTCTGCACCAGGTCCGCGACCGTCCGCCCGGTCAGCACCGCGCCTCGCGCCATCGGCAGGGACCGGAAGCGATCGACGAGCCCCTTCTGCATGTCGTCGGCGATGCCGGCCGCCGATCCGGCGGTGGCGAAGGTGACGGTCTGCGCGAAGATGCCCGCCATCAGGAAGTCCTTGTAGACGTCCGAGTCGGTGGTGCTGCCGACCTTGATGGAACCGCCGAAGACGTACGTGAACAGGATGACGAACATCACCGGCTGGATGATCCCGAAGAGGACCATCTCCGGGATCCGGGTCATCCGGATCAGGTTTCGGCGGGCGATGACCAGCGAGTCACGGACGGACTGGCCGATGGGGTTGGCGGACGCCGTGACCGGCGCGGCGTCGGTGGCGGCACTCACTTGGCGGTCTCCTTCTCCTGCTCGTGGTCGGCGTCGTCCGCCGAGCCGTTCGTCTCGTCCGCCGCCTCGGCCACGTGGCCGGTGAGGGAGAGGAAGACGTCGTCGAGGGTGGGGCGGCGCAGGCCGATGTCGTCGATCTCGATACCGCGGACGTCGAGTTCGCGGATGACCTCGGCGAGCAGCTTCGCGCCGCCCGTGACGGGCACGGTCAGCTTGCGGGTGTGCTCCTCGACCGTGGTCGAGCCCTTGCCGAATCCGGCGAGCACCTCGGAGGCCGTCGCCATGCGGCCGCGGTCGTGGACCACGACCTCGACGCGCTCTCCCCCGGTGCGGGCCTTGAGCTGGTCGGAGGTGCCCCGGGCGATGACGCGGCCGTGGTCGACGACCGCGATGTCGTGCGCGAGGTGGTCGGCCTCTTCCAGGTACTGGGTGGTGAGCAGGAGGGTCGTACCGCCCGCGACCAGCTGCTTGATGACCTCCCACAGCTCCTGCCGGTTGCGGGGGTCCAGGCCGGTCGTGGGTTCGTCCATGAACATGACGGGCGGGGAGACGACCAGGGCGGCCGCCAGGTCGAGCCGGCGGCGCATGCCTCCCGAGTACGTCTTGGTGGGGCGGTCGGCGGCGTCCGAGAGGTGGAACTGGTCGAGCAGCTCGGCGGCCCGCGCCTTCGCCGCCTTGCCCTTCATCTGGTAGAGCTGGCCGACCATGTGCAGGTTCTCGCGGCCCGTCAGGTACTCGTCGACCGCGGCGAACTGGCCGGAGAGGCCGATGGAGCGGCGTACCTCGTTGGGCTGCCTGAGGACGTCGATGCCCGCGACGACCGCCTTGCCGCTGTCGGGGCGCAGCAGGGTCGTGAGGCAGCGGACGGCGGTGGTCTTGCCCGCGCCGTTCGGCCCGAGCAGGCCCAGGACCGTGCCCTCGGGAACGTCGAGGTCGACGCCGTCGAGAGCCCTTACGTCACCGAAGGTCTTCACCAGGCCTTCGGCATAGATGGCGCCTGGCATGTGAGTCTCCACGTCGTCGGGGATTCTTCGGAAAGCCTAGGTTTGTACGTTTCGCCGCGCTCAGCGAGCGATTTACGACACACCATAACGCGATGTATCGCGTCTCACAATGCAGTTGCTCGAACGAGTGACGAAGTGGCCGCCGGTGCCCCGCCCGGACTCAGGCGATGACCGTGTATCCCGCTTCCCGCAGCGCCCGGCCGACCTCGGCGCAGTGCTCCGGCCCCTTCGTCTCCAGGTGCAGTTCGACCTCCGCCTCCGTGAGCCCGAGCCGCGGATGCGTTCGGACGTGGCTCACATCGAGGACGTTAGCGTCGACCACTGACAACACCCCGAGAAGCGTGGCGAGGGCCCCGGGCCGGTCCGTCAGCCGCAGCCGCACCGCCAGATAGCGGCCCTGCGCGGCCATGCCGTGCCGCAGCACGCCCTGCATCAGCACCGGGTCCACGTTGCCGCCGGACAGCACCGCCACCACCGGCCCGGCGAAGGCGTCCGGCGCGCTCAGCAGCGCGGCGACCGGGCTGGCCCCGGCCGGTTCCACGACCAGCTTGGCCCGCTCCAAACACAGCAGCAGAGCGGTCGACAGCTCGTCCTCGGAGACCGTGCGGACCTCGTCCACCAGCTCGCCGACGATCCCGAACGGCACGTCACCGGGCCGCCCCACCTTGATGCCGTCGGCCATCGTCGCCGGGTTCTCGACGGCCACCGGGCGCCCCGCGGCCAGCGAGGGCGGGTACGCCGCCGCGCCCTCCGCCTGCACGCCCACGATCCGCACGTCCGGCCGCAGCGCCTTCACCGCGACCGCGATGCCGGCCGCCAGTCCGCCCCCGCCGACGCCGACCACGACGGTCCGCACCTCGGGGCACTGCTCCAGGATCTCCAGCCCGACCGTGCCCTGGCCCGCGATGACGTCGGGGTGGTCGAAGGGGTGGATGAACACGGCGCCGGTCCGCTCGGCGTACTCCTGCGCGGCGGCCAGCGTCTCGTCGACGACCTGGCCGTGCAGCCGCACCTCGGCGCCGTACTCCCGGGTCGCGCTGATCTTCGGCAGCGGCGCCCCCTTCGGCATGAACACCGTCGACCGCACGCCCAGCAGCGACGACGCCAGCGCCACACCCTGCGCGTGGTTGCCCGCGCTCGCCGCGACCACGCCCGCGGCCCGCTGCTCGGGCAGCAGCCCGGCGATCCGCACGTAGGCGCCGCGCAGCTTGAAGGAGCCGGTCCGCTGGAGGTTCTCACACTTGAAGTGCACCGGGGAGCCGACCAGCTGCGACAGGTGCCTGCTGCCCTCCATCGCCGTCACCCGTGCCACGCCCGAGAGCATCTTCTGGGCTCCGCGCACGTCGTCGAGGGTGACGGGAGCGACCAGGGACGCTGTGCTGTAGCTCATGCTCCCCAGCATCGCAGTTCCCGGACGCCCCGCATGGTTGTGACCAACCTCCGAGACCCGCTTTGTCCGGCGCAGGTACGCCTTGCCGCCCGGCCGCGTACCCTGTCCCCCAATTAGCAGCCCTCCACGAAGTGAGCCCCCGGCCATGCCCACAACACCTGAAATGTCGATGGACATGACGACCGCCGGTGACACCGGTCTTCTCGAGACGCTCCAGCACGAGGTCGCGCTCTTCGCCCGACGCGCCGAACAGACCCGGCTCGGCGGGGTGGGACAGGTGCGCAACTCCATGGACCGCGCCGCCTACCTGCTGCTCAACCGCCTGGACACCGAGGGTCCGATGGGTGTGAAGGCGCTCGCCGCGAGCATGGGGATCGACTCCTCGACGGTCACCCGGCAGGTGGCCCCGCTCGTCGACACCGGACTCGTCAAGCGCACCTCCCACCCCGAGGACGGGCGCGCGGTGGTCCTCCAGCTGTCCCCGCGCGGCCTGGCGCGGCTCGAGGAGGTCCGCTCGTCCCGGCGTCGGCTCATGGCCGAGCTGACGCACGACTGGGCACCGGAGGAGCGCGAGGCGTTCTGCGCGCTCCTGTCGCGCTTCAACGGCGCCCTGTCCGCCCGTATGGCCCCGTCCGGCGTCGGGGCCACGGATACGCCGTCGGGCTCCTGAACGACCTTCGGGAGCGGTTTTCGGCGGCTTACGGGAGCGGGGTTCCAGGGGATTCCGCCGCTTTCGGGGGCGGCATTCGACCGAACCCTTGACCGGCGGGCCGCCCCTGGCCTGATATGAGACCTCAGGGGTCGTCGCCGTCCGGGCGGGAGGCGCGGTGCGAGACCGGCATGCGTCCCACAGTGCCCGCCGGGCCCGCGAGTTCGAGGCGTTCGTCGCGGGCGCGGCAGGGCGGCTGCTGCATGCCGCCACCCTGCTCACCGCCGAGGCCCCGGACGCCAACCCGCGCGCGCGGCGCCTGCTGGCCCTGAGCCTGGCCCATACGTACGCGGGCTGGGACCGGCTGCACGGGGAGGACCCCTACGACCGCGCCCGCCAGTACTTGGCCACCCGTTTCGCCCGCGAGATCTGGCACCGGTACGGCGTCCTCGGCCGGGCCCGCCGGCGTCCCGCGGGCCCCTTGGGCGGGCTCGCCCCGCACGAACGCCTGATCCTGGTGCTCAGGCTGTACGAGGGTGTCGCCGAGGAACAGGCGTCCGCGCTGCTGGGCCTGCCCGTGGACCGGGTCCGGACGATCTGCGACCGCGCGACGGCCACCGTGCTGCACCCGCAGCCGGCACCCGACCGGCCGGTGGCGACGGCGACGGCGGCACCGGCGGCGGCAGACGCAGCGGCAGCGGCAGCGGCAGCGGCAGATACAGCGACGGCGGATACGGCGGCCCTGGCAGAGACGACGGCGGCTGCGACGGGGAAGACGAAGACGGCGAACGCGAAGGCGGCGACGCCATGACGGACGGGGTGACCGGCCGGAGCGCACGCAGGGCCGAGCGCGCGACGGGCAGGACCACGGCCGTCACCGACGGCGGCAGCACGCCCGTCACCGGTAGCCGTACTACGGCCGGCACGCGCGCGTGGCGCGGCGGGAGGTGCCGGTGAACCGTCCCGGGCGCGAGGCAGCCGCGCGGCGGATCATGGAGCAGTCGCCGCCGCGGGTGCCGCCCGACCTCTATGCGGAGGCCGTCCGGCGGGGCGCGCGCATCCTGCGCCGCAGGAGGGCCGTCCGCCGCCTGCTGTGGCTGCTCCTGGGCGCCGCGGCCGTGGCGTTCGCGGTGTGGGCGCTGACCGTCCAGCCGTGGGTGGAGCCGCCCTCGGAGACGACCCCACCCGTGACCGGCTGGGAGGGCTGGTGAGCCCCGCTTCCCAGCCCCCGCTTCCTAGCCGAGCGCCTGCTGGAGGTCGGCCAGCAGGTCGTCGGCGTTCTCGATGCCGACCGACAGGCGCACCAGGTCGGAGGGCACCTCCAGGGCCGAGCCCGCCGCGGAGGCGTGCGTCATCCGGCCCGGGTGCTCGATCAGCGACTCGACGCCGCCCAGGGACTCGCCGAGCGTGAAGACCTTCGCGCGGTCGCACACCTCGACGGCGGCCTGCTCGCCGCCCTCGACGCGGAAGGACACCATGCCGCCGAACGCCTTCATCTGCTTGGCGGCGACCTCGTGCCCCGGGTGTTCGGGCAGCCCCGGGTAGAGCACGCTCGTCACGCGCGCGTGCCGGGAGAGCATGTCGGCGACCTTGGTCGCGTTCTCGCTGTGCCGGTCCATGCGCACGGCGAGGGTCTTGGTGCCGCGCAGCACCAGCCAGGAGTCGAAGGGCCCGGCGACCGCGCCCATCGCGTTCTGGTGGAAAGCCAGCTCCTCGCCCAGCTCCGGGTCGTCGACGATCAGCGCGCCGCCCACGACGTCCGAGTGCCCGCCCATGTACTTGGTCAGCGAGTGCACGACGACGTCGGCGCCCAGCGCCAGCGGCTGCTGGAGGTAGGGGGTGGCGAAGGTGTTGTCGACGACGAGCCGGGCGCCGGCGTCGCGGGCCACCTGGGCGACCTGGGCGATGTCGGTGATGCCGAGCAGCGGGTTGGAGGGCGTCTCCACCCACACGGCCTTGGTCTTCGGGGTGAGGGCGGCCCGCACGGCGGCGGCGTCGCTCGTGTCGGCCACGGACCACTCGACGCCCCACCGGGTGGCGACCTTGGCGAAGAGGCGGAAGGTGCCGCCGTACGCGTCGTTCGGGATCACCACGTGGTCGCCGGGGCGCAGCAGCGTACGCAACAGGCAGTCCTCGGCCGCCAGTCCGGACGCGAACGCGAGGCCGCGACGGCCGCCCTCCAGGGCGGCGAGGTTCTCCTCCAGGGCCGTGCGGGTCGGGTTGGCGCTGCGGCTGTACTCGTAGCCGCCGCGCAGCCCGCCGACGCCGTCCTGCTTGTAGGTCGACACCTGATAGATCGGCGGGACGACCGCGCCCGTCAGGGGATCGGCGGTGTTGCCCGCGTGAATCGCGAGCGTCTCGAAATGCTGACTGATGTGCCTGTCGCTCATGGGCACCGAGGGTAGCCGTGCGGAACGCCTCGCGCGTTTTCCACAGGGCGGGGGACGGGTTGGCCAATTGTCGGCGGCGTCTGGTTCGCTTGAGACATGGAGATTCTCTGGGTCCTGATGGCACTGGTCATGCTCGGCTTCGTGCTGCTCCAAATCTCGCGGCGCAGGCGCGGTGCGGTCGGCCTGGTCGAGCCCGGTCACCCGGACGCCGCCGACCCCGCGAACTACGGTTTCGCGCGCGAGGAGGAGCTGGACATCCGGATGCCCGGTCCCGACCAGGACCTGCTGGACGTCCTCGACCTGGTGCAGCGCACCCAGGACTACCGGGGGGCGCAGCAGCTCCTGGCCGGCACGGAGGCGGAGGGCGAGCGGCGCTGGCAGCGTGTCCAGGCCTTCGCCGGCGCCGCGTCGCTGGAGCTGCGGCAGCGGCCGGGCGGGGTCGGGGAGACGCCTGGCGGGCAGTGGCTGCGGGTGTGGCGGGCCGAGGCGCCCAAGGACGCGGGTGGGGCGGCGGTGCACGCCGAGTTCCTGGTGCAGCAGGCGTGGCGGACGGCGACGCCGGGCTCGGACGACTTCCGGATCATCATGGAGGAGGCGAAGGCGGCCTGCGGTGAGGCCGCCCTTCTCGCGCCCGGGGACCCGATCCCGTACATCGTCGAGCTGTCGGTGGCCCGCGGTCTCGGCTACTCGCGCGAGGAGTTCGAGCAGCTCTGGCTGAAGATCCTGGACCGCGCTCCCCACCACATGGGCGCGCACCTGGCCGCCCTTCAGTACTGGTGCGAGAAGTGGCACGGCTCGCGGCAGCTGGCGTACTCGTTCGCGGAGGCGGCGGCCGCCAGGGCCCCGCGGGGCTCGCTGCTCGCGGCGATGCCGCTCTTCGCCGTCTTCGAGCACCTGCCCGAGGTCAACCTGGTCAGCGGCTTCTACCAGAGCGAGGTCGTCACCAAGGCCGTCCACGGCGCGCTGCACGCCGTCCACTCGGCCCGCCCGGACGATCCGATGCAGGCGCACGTCCGCCACCTGCTGGTCTTCTTCCTGGTCCGCGGCGAGCGCTGGGCGGAGGCCATGAACCAGCTGACGGTCATAGACGGCCACGTCGGCGCGCTGCCCTGGACCCTGTCGGCCGACCCGGCGGCGGAGTTCGCGGTCTACCGCGCGCTGGCGGTCGCGGGGTACGAGGCGAACGGCGGCAGCCCGGCGACGCTGCCGCACTGATCGCCGGGCGCCCTCGTGCGGACGGTCCGGCCGTTCACCCGGCCGGACCGCGTTCCGCCACCGCTGCCGTTCTGTGTCAGCCCTCGCTGTCTCAGCCCTCGCTGCGGGCGGGCAGCCGCCAGCCCGGGCGCGGGAAGTGGCAGGTGTACCCCTCCGGGTAGCGCTGCAGGTAGTCCTGGTGCTCGGGCTCGGCCTCCCAGAAGGGGCCGACCGGCTCCACCTCGGTGACGACCTTGCCGGGCCACAGTCCGGAGGCGTCCACGTCGGCGATCGTGTCCTCGGCGATCCGCTTCTGCTCGTCGTCCACGTAGTAGATCGCCGAGCGGTAGCTGAGACCGATGTCGTTGCCCTGGCGGTTCTTGGTGCTCGGGTCGTGGATCTGGAAGAAGAACTCCAGGAGCGTGCGGTAGTCGGTCGCCTCGGGGTCGAAGAGGATCTCGATGGCCTCCGCGTGCGTGCCGTGGTTGCGGTACGTCGCGTTCGGCACGTCACCGCCGGTGTAACCGACCCGGGTCGCGGCCACGCCCGGAAGCCGGCGGACCAGCTCCTCCATCCCCCAGAAGCATCCGCCCGCCAGTACGGCCCTCTGCGTCTGCGCAGCCATTGCGGCCCTCCAATTTTCTCTCGGCTCGGTCGTCCGGGTCACTCGGCCCGTGCCTCACCGGCCTGCATGCCCACGCTGCATGCAACGCTCGGGGCGCCCCAACGATTCCACGCGGCCGGACGGGCGTATCGGTTCTGCCTCACCCGTTCGAGCGGTGCGTCGACGCCCCTGCCGGATAGCCTGAGTCGCGGGACCAGAATCGCGCCCATGGGAGCAGCAATGACCATCTCCGCCGCCGGGCAACCACTCATCCCCCAGCCCCCCGCAACGGTGGCCGCCCTGCGTCAGGCCGTCGGGCAGATCACACCGGCGGCGCTGCCCGCGTTCACACGCGAGCTGGACCAGGCGGCAGACCAGTCCCGGCAGGGCTCGGACCTGGCACCCCTGCAGCGGTTCGTCGCCCAGTGGGCAGCCTACGTCTACATCCAACGCCAGCCGGGCCTGGCAGCAGACCTGCGCGCCTGGGAGGACCGCGCCGCATCCGGCGACGCTGTCCAGGCACGACAAGCCGCATCCGAGATCGGACGCATCCTCGACCAGGCGCACGCAGCCGTCGGTCTTCACTCCCGATGACCGTGGAGTGGCGATGGGAGTACGACCCCGACTACGACCACGTGGCAGGTGGTCTCCCGGCCCACGTCGTGACGGAAGTGGAACGCCTGGCCGGTCAACTGATCGACCTGGCCAGTACGGGTGTCGACATCAGCGATCTCGGCAACGGTCCACGCTCGGGCGGCCTACGACGGATGGACGCGGCCGGAGGGTGGTTCTACTTCCTGGTTGCACCGCGGGACCCCTTGGTCATCATCGTCCGTATCATCCCCCCGTTCGACGCGCTGTAGCCGTCCCCGCCGAGTACCTGTGACCCGGGGCGCGGCCTCCGGCCGAAGCTGTACGGCATGCGAGAAGCGCGGCGCGAGAGCCGGGCGGCTGCACGGCGTCCAGTGTCACCGTCTACCAGGCGTGTTCCCCGGGGATCGGCCTCCCCGCCGCCCGCGACGGACGTTTTCCGGCGGCCTGGAAGCGGGACAGGATGACGTGGATCAAGCCCTCGTTCCTGTGGATGATGTACCGCTGCGGGTGGGCCACCAAGGCGGGGCAGGAGACCGTCCTGGCCGTCGAGATCGGCCGCGAGGGCTTCGAGTGGGCCCTGCGCAACGCGTGCCTGTCGAGCTACGCGCCCGGCGTGCACCCCGACCGGGCGACCTGGCAACGCGAGTTGAAGCGCTCGCCCACCCGCGTCCAGTGGGACCCGGAACGCGACCTGCATCTGCGGCCCCTGCCCTACCGTTCCCTGCAACTGGGGCTGTCCGGCGAGGCCGCGCGCCGGTACGCGGACGAGTGGACGGTCGCCGTCCGCGACGTGACCCCGCTCGCCCACGAGATCCACGCCCTCGTACGGGACGACGCCCTGGACGCGGCCCGGGCGCTGCTGCCCGGGGAGCGGCCGTACCCGGCCGTGGAGGAAGGCCTGAGGAATCTACGACCGTGACGGACCACTCCCCCGCCTTCCCACCCGCACCCACGCACGAGCCGGGGCTTTCGGCGTACCAGCGGGCGATGCGGGAGCGGCTGCTCGCGGCGCCCGTGGTGGCCACTCCCGAGCCCTGGCGGGCCGTCGCCCTCGTTCCGGTCGGCGGGCTGCTCGGCATCGGCTTCGCGTCGCATCCCGACACTGGGCACGACCTGGTCATGGTCGTCTCGCACGACGGTCACGGTCTCTTCGACGCCGTCACCGGCGAGAAGATCGCCAGGGACCGGGATCCCGATCCCGGCGGCAGCACGCCCGACGAAGCGGCCGACCTCTCGTGTCCCGGGCTGGGGCCGGTCGCGGGCAGCCGGGTGCACATCGCCGGACTCTTCGGCGGAGGGCTGCACACCGGCACCCGGGACGGGTGGCAGCTGGAGGTCGTCACGCCGGCCTGGCCGAACGACCGCGTCCTGCTGTCCCGCGACGGCGGGCTCCCGCACGCCGGTCCGCACGGAGAGAAGTGGTGGCACATCTTCCACTCCGACTACTCCACCTTCCGGGCGGCCGGCTTCCCGCCCTCCGGCCGGACCGTCGCCGTGGCGACGAGCAGCGATCTCTCGCTGTGGACGCGTCAGTCCACCTCGACGCCGAAGTCGCGCAGCAGTTCCTCCAGGCCGCCCGTGTAGCCCCTTCCGCCCACGACGAAGTCCCAGTCGCCGTTGGTCCTGCGGCGGAAGGAACCGAGGACCAGGGCGGTCTCGTGCGGGCGGCCGTCGGAGACCTGGAGCCGGCCCAGTTCCGTCAGCGCCGGGTCGAGGAGGCGGATGTGCGCGTCGGTGAAACCGGACAGATCGGCGTCCGGATTCGCCTCCGGGTCGACGGCGGCCACCAGCACGAGGCGGTCGGCGTCGTCCGGCAGGGTGTCGAACGAGGCGCAGAGCGCGGCCTTGTCGGGCGCGGTGGCGGGCAGCGTCCGTACGGAGCCGTCCGGGGTGCGCGGGTTGTTGTAGAAGACGAAGTGGTCGTCGGTCAGGATGCGGTTGCCGCGGCACACCAGGGCGCACACGTCCAGGGCGACGCTCCCGGACCAGGACATGCCGAGGATGTTGTACTCGTCGGGCAGCGACGGTTCCGGGACGGGGGGCGGGGGCACGGTCGGGTCCCGGCGGCCGCCCTCGCCCAGCCGGCCGCGCAGGCCGTGGCGGCGCAGCAGGTCGACGAGTTCGGTTCCCGAGATCAGTTCCAGCGGCTTGCCGTTGGCGAAGGTGTGGGAGCCGGGGCCGAACCCGGACGTGGTGACGAGGACGCCCTTGTTCGCCCCGGCGTCCTGCACGGTCCCGTACAGGTCGCGGACGGCGGTGGGCGGCACCGTGTTGCGGTACCGCTTCACCTGGACGACGATCTGCCCGCCGCGGATCGGCGTCGGGTCCAGCGCGTGGACGTCGACCCCGCCGTCGTTGGAGCGCTGCGTGGTGACCGCCCGCATCCCCATCGCCCCGAACAGTTCGGCGACGAGGCCTTCGAAGGCGATCGGGTCCATCTCGTACAGATCGGGTTCCTCGTCGTCGCCGTGGGTGGCGACGCGCTGGCCGGCCTCCTCGGGCCGGCGGCCCGGCCTGATCGCGACGAGCTGGTCGGGGCGGGCCGACAGCTGCCCGCGCAGCGCGTCGGCCAGGCAGCTCTCCGCGTCCACCTGGGCCAGGTGCAGTTCCCGGAACGAGGAGCGCTCGGCCATGACGGTGGCCAGGAAGATGCGGTCCGGCCGGCCCGTCGTGGGGTCGTGTCCGTCGACGAAGCCGTTGAGGGCCACCGACTCCAGCGCGCCGGGCTCGTCGGCGGCGAACAGTTCGTGCAGGACGAGCAGCATGCACTGCGCGACGACTTCCTTGTAGAGAGCCCTGCGCTGCCCCACCGGGCGGGGCGTCTCCTTGTACTGGTCGGCCGCGTACATGTACCGCACGTACTTGGACTGCGGGACGACGTCGGCCGGGGGCAGTTCCCAGTCCAGCACCAGTTGCCGCGCCGCGGGGTCGTAGGCCATCGCGACCCACCGAGGGAAGCCCTCGGGCCATGCCGTCGAGGTGTAGAGGGCCGCGGAGAAGTACTCGGTCACGGCGTCGGGCTCCCGGCGTCCGACGCCGTCGATCACCGCGGCCAGGGGCGCGAGCTCGTCGGAGCGCATGAGCGCGCCGGGCCGGAAGACCGATGCCCGGCAGCCCGAGGCCAGCAGGCCCTGGAGCGCCGCGACCCGTGCGTCCAGCTCCTCCGTGCGGCGGATCGCCTCGGCCTGTTTGTATCCGCGGTAGCTCTGGGCGGCTCGCCGCTCGTAGGCCCGCGCCTCCTGGGCCTCCTGTCTGCGCTGCCGCGCCTCGGCCTCCAGCTGGCGCTGTCGCTGCCGCTGCATCTCGGCCCAGACCCCGAAGGGCCCCGTGGTGCGACGACTCATGGGTTGTCAGCCCTCCCCCCAAGCACCGGTTGTCCCCACAACCAGTTGTAGCGGGTCGACTGTATCCAGCAATCGCCGCCGCGCACATCCACTCGCCGTCCTTCGCGGCCGGGCGGGGATCAGCCCGTCGCGCGCAGCCCCGCGATCAGGACGCGCACCAACTGCCGTGCGTCGTAGTCCGGGTTGGGGGTTTCCGCACCGATGCACAGGTTGCCGGCGCCGCGCATGAGGGCGTAGGCCTCGACGTCGGTGTGGATCTCGCCGGAGGCGGTCGCGGCGGCGAGGAGGTCGGTGCAGACGGGGACGAGGCGGTCGAGGAAGTACGCGTGGAGGGTCTCGAAGCCCGCGTTGTCGGACTGGAGGACCGCGGCCAGGCCGTGCTTGGTGACGAGGAAGTCGACGAACAGGTCGATCCAGCCCGCGAGCGCGGCGTACGGGGTCGGGCTGCTCGTCAGCAGGGCGGGCCCGGCTTCGGCGCAGGCCTCCACCTGGTGCCGGTAGACGCCGATGATGAGGTCCGCCCGGGTCGGGAAGTGGCGGTAGATCGTGGCCGTGCCGACGCCGGCCTCGGCCGCGATGTCGCGCACGGGGGCCTCGACGCCCGATCTGACGAACACCGCGGCGGCCGCGTCGAGCAGGGTCTCCTCGTTACGCCGGGCGTCCGCGCGCTTGGGCCGCGGGGCCGCCTTTCCCGTCACCGCTTCGCTGTCCTTCACCGTGCCGTTCCCTTCACCGCTTGATAAACGGGACATCGTTCCGTATCGTCGGACGAGTAAACGGGACGGTGTTCCGCTTGGTCTCTCCATGATGCCAGAGCGTCGAGCCCGCCACCAAGTCATGCCACGTCACGCCACCCGTAGTGGAGGAACACGTCATGCAGTACCGCACCTTGGGCCGCACCGGTGTGCAGGTCAGCTCGCTCGCGCTCGGCGCCATGAACTTCGGCAGCATCGGGCGCACCACCCAGGACGAGGCCACCGCCATCGTCGACGCCGCCCTGGAGGGCGGGATCAACCTCATCGACACCGCCGACATGTACGGCGCCGGCGAGTCCGAGGAGATGGTCGGCAAGGCGATCGCCGGACGCCGCGACGACATCGTGCTGGCCACGAAGGCGAACATGCCGATGAGCGACGAGCCCAACCACCGGGGCTCCTCGCGCCGCTGGCTGGTCACCGAACTGGACAACAGCCTGCGCCGCCTCGGCGTCGACCACGTCGACCTCTACCAGATCCACCGGTGGGACCCGAACACCAGCGACGAGGAGACGCTGTCCGCACTCAGCGACCTCCAGCGGGCCGGGAAGATCCGGTACTTCGGTTCCTCCACCTTCCCCGCCTACCGCATCGTGGAGGCCCAGTGGGCCGCCCGCGAGCACCGGCTGAGCCGGTACGTCACCGAGCAGCCCAGCTACTCCCTCCTCCAGCGCGGGATCGAGAGCCACGTGCTGCCCGTGACCGAGCAGTACGGGCTCGGGGTGCTGGTGTGGAGCCCGCTGGCCTCGGGGTGGCTGTCCGGCGCGGTGCGCGCGGGACAGGACGTCGCCACGCACCGGTCCGTGATCCTGCCCGAGCGTTTCGACCCCGCGCTGCCCGCCAACCGGGCCCGGCTGGACGCCGTCGAGAAGCTGGCCGCGGTCGCCGACGAGGCCGGGCTCACGCTGATCCAGCTCGCGCTGGGCTTCGTGACCGCGCACCCCGGCGTGACCGGCGCGCTCGTCGGGCCCCGCACCCTGGACCATCTGCACTCCCAGCTCGCCGCCGCCGACACCGTGCTCTCCGACGACGTCCTCGACGCGATCGACGCCATCGTCGCGCCGGGCACCGACCTGGCCGCGCACGAGAAGTTCGACGCCACGCCCGCGCTGCTCGACCCGGCACTGCGCCGTCGGCGTCACCCGGCGGCCCGCTGAGCGCGGCGGCCACCGAGCGGTCAGCGCCCCGGCCGGCCCGCCCCCACCGTGCCGCGCCCCCGGTGGCGGTACACGACGTAGGGCCGCACCAGGTAGCCCAGCGGCGCCGTGAAGGCGTGGATCAGGCGGGTGAAGGGCCACAGGGCGAAGAGGGCCATGGCCAGGAGCGCGTGCAGCCGGTAGACCAGCGGGGCCCCGGCCATGGCGGTCACGTCGGGGTCCAGCGCGAACAGGCTGCGGAACCAGACCGAGACGCCGAGCCGGTAGTCGTACGTCGACGCCGCCGTCGCTCCGGACGCGGTGGCCGTGAGTCCGGCGAGGACGACCGTGACCAGCAGGGGGTAGACCAGCCGGTCGCTGCGGCTGGTCGCGGCCCGGATCGCGGGGGTGCGCAGCCGGCGGTACAGGAGGAGGGCGAGGCCTGCCAGGGTCGCCAGGCCCGCCGTGCCGCCCGCGAGGAGGGCGTTGGCGTGGTAGAGCTCCTCGCTGATGCGCAGGCGGTCGGTCAGCGCCTCGGGGACCAGGAGACCGGCGACATGGCCCGCGATCACGAACAGCAGGCCGTAGTGGAAGAGCGGGCCCGCGATCCGCAGCAGCCGGCTCTCGTGCAGCTGGCTGGAGCGGGTGGTGAAGCCGAAGCGGTCGTAGCGGTAGCGCCAGGCCGTGCCCGCCACCAGCACCACCAGGGTCAGGTAGGGCAGGACGCCCCACAGGGCGGTGTGCAGGTGCCTCATCGGCGGACTCCTTCGTCGTGCGGACCGGACCGCCCGTACGGCTCCGGCTGCCCGGCCTGGACGGGGAAGGCACCCAGGCCGTCCAGGCCCACCGCCTCGGCCGGCGGACCGGTACGGGTCAGGCGCAGGGCCTCCTCGCGGCTGGCCGGCGCCTGGCCCGGCAGGCACCGGCAGACGGCCTGGAGGAGGGCCGCGTAGGGGCTGCGGTGTGCCTCCAGGGCGTAGCGCAGGACCTCGATCGCCGCGCGGTGGTCGGTCAGCAGGGCGGTGCCCGGCCCGGGGGCGCGGGCGGCGAACTCCAGCATCAGCGGCAGGAAGTCGGGCAGTTCCTCCTCCGGGGGCAGCCAGCCCTCGGCGCGGTACACGGACTTGATACGGGCGAGTGCGGCGCCCCGGCGGCGGGTGTCGCCGTCGGTGTAATAGGTGAGGTAGAGGCAGCGACGGCGGCTGCGGTCGAAGGTGGCGACGTAGCGGGCGGCCAGGGCCAGCGGGTCCTCCCGTTCCGCCTGGTCGCAGAAGGAGTGCAGGAGCTGGATCTCCGGGCCGGGGAGTTCGGCGACCGTCTCGCGGACGGTGCGCGGGCGGCGGGGCCAGTCCCGGTCCGGGTATCCGAGGAGCAGCGCGGCGGCCTGGAAGACCACCGCGGCGTTGGTGGTGTTCCCCGTGCGGCCGCGGTTCACAGTTCCGGCTCCGTCCGCGCGGTGGTGCGGGCGCGCGGGAAGAGGCCGTTCGGGCGTCCTTTCCCGTTCCAGTTCAGGAGGTTGACCCGGCCGCGCAGCGCGGACGAGGTGCCGGCCCCGGCGGTCGGCGGCGCGTGGAAGGCGTCGGGATCGAACTCCCCGGAGCCGGGGCCGCCGCCCGCGCCGTCCGGCATCATCCCCGGCCCGCCCTCGCCGTCCAGGCTGCACCCCGCGCCGCTCCCGCCGGGGTCGGGGACCGAGCCCGTGTAGCTGGTCGGGATGACGTACCGCTCGTCGTACTTGGCGAGGGCGAGCAGCCGGTACAGCTCCAGGATGCCGGGCTCGTCGAGACCGACCGACCCGGCGATCCGCGGGTCCTGTTCCTCGCCGAGGTTGACGCGCCGCATGTGGGAGCGCATCGCGGCCAGCCGGCACAGGGCGGCCTCGACGGGCCCCGGGTCGCCCGCGGTGAAGAGTTCGGCGAGGTAGCCGAGGGGGATGCGCAGCGTGTCGATCGCGCCGAACAGCGCGGCCGGGTCCTCCCCGTCGTGTCCGCTGCCGGTGAGGGCGTCGACGACCGGGGAGAGCGGCGGGACGTACCAGACCATCGGCATCGTGCGGTACTCCGGGTGCAGCGGGAGCGCGACGCGGTACCGGGTGATCAGCGCACGGACCGGGGAGCGGCGCGCGGCCTCGACCCAGTCGTGCGGGATGCCGGACGCCTCGGCCGCGCGGGCCACCTCGGGGTCGTCGGGGTCGAGGAAGCAGCCGAGCTGGGCCTCGTACAGGTCCTTCTCGTCGGTGACGGAGGCGGCGGCGCCGACCCTGTCGGGGTCGTAGAGCATGACGCCGAGGTAGCGGAGCCGGCCGACGCAGGTCTCGGAGCAGACGGTGGGGTCCCCGGCCTCGATGCGCGGGTAGCAGAAGGTGCACTTCTCGGCCTTGCCGGTGGCGTGGTTGAAGTAGACCTTCTTGTACGGGCAGCCGCTGACGCACATCCGCCAGCCCCGGCAGCGGTCCTGGTCGACCAGGACGATGCCGTCCTCGACGCGCTTGTAGAGGGCGCCGGAGGGGCAGACGGCGACGCAGGACGGGTTGAGGCAGTGCTCGCAGATGCGGGGCAGGTAGAACATGAACGCCCGCTCGTAGTCGAGGCGGACCTGCTCGCTCATCCGGGCGAGGAGCGGGTCGGCGGCCAGTTGGTCGGGGCCGCCGCCGAGGTCGTCGTCCCAGTTGGGGCCCCAGGTGATCTCGGTGGGGCGGCCGTCGATCAGGGAGCGGGGCGGTGCGGTGGGGACGTCGTCGCCGAGGGGAGCGGTGGTGAGGTTCTCGTAGTCGTAGGTCCAGGGCTGGTAGTAGTCGTCGAGGGTGGGGAGTTCGGGGTTGGCGAAGAGGCGGGCGAGGCGCCGGGCGCGGCCGCCGCTGCGCGGGACGAGGCGCCCGCCCTTGAGCCGCCAGCCGCCCTTCCACTTCTCCTGGTCCTCGTGGCCGCGGGGGTAGCCCTGGCCGGGGCGGGTCTCGACGTTGTTGAACCAGACGTACTCGGTGCCGGTGCGGTTGGTCCAGGTCTGCTTGCAGGTGACCGAGCAGGTGTGGCAGCCGATGCACTTGTCGAGGTTCATGACCATCGCCACCTGTGCCATGACGCGCATCAGTAGGTCACCTCCTGGGAGCGGCGCCGGATGGTGGTGACGGCGTCGCGCTGGTTGCCGGTGGGGCCGTAGTAGTTGGGTGCGAAGGAGAGCTGGCCGTAGCCGCCGATGAGGTGGGTGGGCTTGACCAGGAGCTTGGTGAGGGAGTTGTGGACGCCGCCGCGGCGGCCGTTCGCCTCCGACTTCGGCACGTTCACCAGGCGTTCCTGCACGTGGTACATGAGCACCGTGCCGTCCGGGACGCGGTGCGAGACGATCGCGCGGGCGACCACGACGCCGTGCGCGTTGACGGCCTCCACCCAGTCGTTGTCGGCGGCGCCGATCGCGTCGGCGTCGGCGGGACTCATCCAGACGACGGGGCCGCCGCGGGCCAGGGTCTGCATCAGCAGGTTCTCCTGGTACTCGGAGTGGATGGACCACTTGGCGTGCGGGGTGAGGAAGCGGACGGTGACCGCGCGGCCCTCGCCGGCCGGCGGCGGGGCGTCGCCCAGCTCGGCCAGGTTCAGCGGGGGGCGGTAGACCGGGAGTTGCTCGCCCAGTTCCGCCATCCAGTCGTGGTCGAGATAGAAGTGCTGGCGGCCGGTGAGGGTGTGCCAGGGCTTCTTGTGCTCGGTGTTGACGGTGAACGGCGAGTAGCGCCGGTCGGGCGCCTCCTTGCCGGACCACTCGAAGCTCGACCCCACCTGGACGGGCCGCTCCTGGGTGTCCGAGAAGACCACGCGCCGCTCCCCCACCGACGCGGCCAGTTCCGCGAGCCCGGCGCCGGGGCCGACGCGGTCGGCGAGGCGGTCGAAGCCCTCGGCGGCGAGACGGCCGTTGGTGGTGCCGGACAGGGCGAGGATCGCCTCGCAGAACTTGACGTCGGTGTCGAGCAGGGGGCGGTCGCGGGCAGGTCCGGCGGGGGCGGTGCCGCAGCGGGCGGCGAGCCAGCGCGACTCCGCGTGCGGGTTGACGGTGACGCCCTTGACGGTCATGCCGTGCTCCTCGGCCAGCGGCCCGAAGGCGGCGAGCCGGTCGGCGACGGCCGTGTAGTCCCGTTCCACCAGCGACACCTGGGGGGCGTTGCGCCCCGGCTCGATGGGGGTGCGGCCGTCGCGCCAGTCGGTGACCCGGCCGCCGGGCTGGGCCGTCTCGCCGGGGGTGTCGTGCTGGAGGGCGGTGGCGACCAGGTCGTGGGCCGTGTCGAGGCGGCCGGCGGCGAGTTCGCTCAGGCGGCGGGCCAGGCCCTGGAAGATCTCGAAGTCGGTGCGGGCCTGCCACGGCGGGTTGATCGCGGGGCTGAAGGCGTGCACGAAGGGGTGCATGTCCGTGGAGGACAGGTCGTGCTTCTCGTACCAGGTGGCGGCGGGCAGCACGAGGTCGGAGAAGAGGGTCGTGGAGGTCATCCGGAAGTCGAGGCTCAGCAGCAGGTCGAGCTTGCCCTGCGGGGCGTCCTCCCGCCAGGCCACGGAGCGCGGCCGGTGCTCGGGCGGCGCCTCGTCGCTGGTCGCGCCGTCGCGGGCGCCGAGCAGGTGGCGCAGGAAGTACTCGTTGCCCTTGGCGGAGGAGCCGATCAGGTTGGCCCGCCACACGGTCAGCACGCGCGGCCAGTTGCGGGGTGCGTCGGGATCCTCGCAGGCGAAGTCGACGGCGCCCGAGCCGAGTTGCTCCGCGATCCAGTCACCGGGCTCCTGGCCGCTCTCGCGGGCGCGGCGGCCGAGGTCGAGCGGGTTGGCGTCGAAGGTCGGGTAGGACGGCATCCAGCCGAGCCGGGCGGACTGGGCGACCAGGTCGGCGGTGTGGCGCCCGGCGAGGGTGCCGGGGGCGGTGGGTGCGGCGAGGGCGTCGGCGGGGTGGGACTCGTACCGCCACTGGCCGGTGTGCAGGTACCAGTACGGGGTGCCCGCCATCTGCCGCGAGGGCCGGACCCAGTCGGCGGCCGTGGACAGCTGCTGCCAGCCGGTGTAGGGCCGGACCTTCTCCTGGCCGACGTAGTGCGCCCAGCCGCCGCCGTTGACGCCCTGGCAGCCGGTGAGGAGGAGCAGGGAGAGGAAGGAGCGGTAGATGGTGTCGGAGTGGAACCAGTGGTTGGTGCCGGCGCCCATGACGATCATGCAGCGGCCCCGGCTCTGTTCGGCGGTGCGCGCGAACTCCCGGGCGGTGCGGACCGCCGCGTCGGCCGGGACCGAGGTGATGCGCTCCTGCCAGGCGGGGGTGCAGGGTGCGTCGGCGTCGTCGTAGCCGGTGGGCCACTGGCCGGCGAGTCCGGGGCGGGCGACGGCGTACTGGGCGAGCAGCAGGTCGTAGACGGTGGTGACGAGCCGGCCGCCGATCTCCCGGGCCGGTACGCCGCGCACGACGGTGGCGCCGGGTTCGTCGAAGCGGGGAAGCACCACCTCGACACCGTTGTCGCCGCGGCCGCCCGTGTGCCCGTGCAGGGTGAGGAGCGGGTCGGTCCCGCCCAGGTCGAGGTTCCAGCGGCCCTCGCCGCCCTTGCCCCACCGGTCGCCGAGGGTGCCGTTCGGGACGACCACGTCGTCGGTGTCGGCGTCGATCAGCACCGGCATCCAGGCCCGTGCCTCGGCGTCGGCGTGCCGGCCGAGCCCGAGGTCGGCGGCGGTGACGAACTTGCCGGGCGTGAACCTCCCCTCCCCGTGCTCGTCGAGGGCGACGAGGAAGGGCAGGTCGGTGAAGCGCTTCACGTAGTCGGTGAAGTACGGCACCTGCCGCCGCACGAAGAACTCGGTGAGCAGCACGTGCCCCATGGCCATCGCCAACGCCCCGTCGGTGCCGGGGTGCGGGTGCAGCCACTCGTCGGCGAACTTGGTGGCGTCCGCGTAGTCCGGGGAGACGACGATGACCTTCTGGCCCCGGTAGCGGGCCTCCGCCATCCAGTGCGCGTCGGGGGTGCGGGTGACGGGGACGTTGGAGCCCCACAGCATCAGGTGGGCCGCGTCCCACCAGTCCCCCGACTCCGGTACGTCGGTCTGGTCGCCGAAGACCTGCGGGGAGGCGATCGGCAGATCGGCGTACCAGTCGTAGAAGGAGATCATCGGGGCGCCGATGAGGGAGTGGTAGCGGGCGCCGACCGCGTGCGAGGCCATGGACATGGCGGGGATCGGGGAGAACCCAGCGACCCGGTCGGGGCCGTACTCGGCGATGGTGTGCACCTGGGCGGCGGCGGCGATCTCCAGCGCCTCGTCCCAGTCGACGCGGACGAAGCCGCCGTGGCCGCGGGCGGACTGGTAGCGGCGCCGCTTGTCGGGGTCGCCGGTCAGCTCGGCCCAGGCGGCCACGGGATCGCCGCCGTGCCGGCGTTTGGCGTCCCGGTACATTTCCACGAGGACACCGCGGGCCAACGGATGGCGAACACGGGTGGGCGAGTAGGTGTACCAGGAAAAGGAAGCGCCGCGCGGACAGCCGCGCGGCTCGTACTCCGGCCGGTCGGGGCCGACGCTCGGATAATCCGTCTGCTGGGTTTCCCAGGTGATCAGTCCGTCCTTGACGTACACCTTCCACGAGCAGGAACCCGTGCAGTTGACGCCGTGCGTGGAGCGCACGACTTTGTCATGCGCCCACCGCTCACGATAAGGACGGTCGTTGACTTTCTGGTCCGTGCGGTACACGGCCCTCAGGTCGAGGGTGGTCGGGGATTTCCGCAGCAGCTGACCGGCCTTCAGCAGCCGGTCGGCGGCGTCGGCCGCGGCCTTCGCCCTGCTTCGCACCACGTGGCCATCTCCTTGCGAACGCGACGGAGCAATGCCCGCCGGGTTCCGGCGGGCATGCTGTGTGCCGCATTCAGCATCTCGCCGAAATTCGCTGCAGAAACGGTATTTCAGCACCCTTTGCGGAGGTGGGGGCGAAGGTTTTCATTCGCTTTGCAATAGTTGTCATGCGCATATTCTTCGACTGTGCCGACTTTCAGCCAGAATTGCCGGGAGAACTCATACGGCCATCCTCTCCGCCAGGAATTCGGCCCACGTCAGCTTCCCGACCAGGGCGTCTTCCAGGGTGAGGTTCTCGCCAGAACGGTACGCGCGCCCCGCTTTCCCGGGAATGCGCACCGGCAGCTTCGGACGCCGGCGTCCGCCGCGCACATCGAGGTAGGAACGGGCCAGCGTGGCCAGATCGTGGACCTCGGGGCCGGTCATGTCGGGCACCCGGCCGGACGGCTCGGCCAGCGTCAGCTCGGCCAGGCGCGCGGCGACCTCCCGGGCGGCGACCGGTTGCAGACGCAGCCCGCCCGGGGCCGGGAGGACCGGCAGCCGGGTCATCTTCTCGATCATCGTCAGCGTCAGCTCGTGGAACTGGGCCACGCGCAGCACCGTCCAGCCGATCCCCGAGCCGGCGATCGCCCGCTCGGACTCCAGCTTGGTGCGCAGCCAGGCCAGCGGGACGCGGTCGGCGCCCACGACCGAGATGTACACGAGGTGCCGTACGTCCGCACCGACCGCGGCGCGCACCAGGGTGTGGGTCGCCTCGTCGTCGCCCTTGGGGCCGCCGGCCAGGTGCAGCACGGTGTGCACGCCGTCGACGGCGGCCTCGACGCCCTCGCCGGTGCGCAGGTCACCGGTGACGTACGTGATGCCGTCCGCGTCGGGGCGGGGGCGCCGGGTGAGGACGCGCACCTCCTGACCGGCCGCCCGCAGCAGCGGGACGACGTGGCCGCCGAGGGTGCCGGTACCGCCGGTGACGAGGAGGGGCGTCGTGGAGGTCGAGGGGTGGGTCATGACTGCTGCTCCCGGTGTCCGTGGCGTCCGGGAGGCGGGGTGGGGGCCGATGTGGGACCGCCCCGCCCGGGACGTCCGCCGTGTGTGGTGGCGGTATGACCCGGGGCGGGGCGGCTGTGTGACAGGAGGGGGGAGGAATTCCGAAGAATCTTCCCGGGGGATCGAATCGGGGGATCGAACCGGGGGATCGAACCGGGGTCAGATCGTCGCGGTGTCGATCACGAAGCGGTAGCGCACGTCGCTGGCGAGCACCCGCTCGTAGGCGTCGTTGACCTCGGAGGCGGCGATCAGCTCGATCTCGGCGCCGATGCCGTGCTCCGCGCAGAAGTCCAGCATCTCCTGGGTCTCGGCGATGCCGCCGATCATGGAGCCGGAGAGGGACTTGCCGCCGCCGAGCAGCGCGAACAGGTTGAGGGAGACCGGCTCCTCGGGGGCGCCGACGTTGGCCAGGGCGCCTTCTGTCTTCAGCAGCCCCAGGTAGGCGCCGAAGTCGAGCGGCGCGGAGACCGTGGAGACGATCAGGTCGAAGGTGCCGGCCAGCTCCTCGAAGGTGGCCGGGTCGCTGGTGGCGTAGTAGTGGTCGGCGCCCAGCTTCAGGCCGTCGTCCTTCTTGCGCAGGGACTGCGACAGCACGGTCACCTCGGCGCCCAGGGCGTGCGCGAGCTTGACGGCCATGTGACCGAGGCCGCCCAGGCCGACGACGGCGACCTTCTTGCCGGGACCGGCATTCCAGCGCCTGAGCGGGGAGTACGTGGTGATGCCGGCGCACAGCAGGGGCGCGGCCTCGTCCAGGGAGATGCCCTCGGGGATGCCGAGGACGAAGTTCTCGTCGACGACGACCTTCTCGGAGTAGCCGCCGTAGGTGACCTCGCCGTCCCTGCCGACGGCGTTGTAGGTCATCACGTTGCCGTTGGTGCAGTACTGCTCCCGGCCGGCCTCGCAGTTCTCGCACTCGCGGCAGGAGTCGACCATGCAGCCGACGCCGACGCGGTCGCCGACGGCGAACTTGGTGACGCCGGGACCGACCTCGGAGACGACGCCCGCGATCTCGTGGCCGGGCACCATCGGGAAGATGGCCTCGCCCCAGCCCTCGCGGACCTGGTGGATGTCGGAGTGGCAGATGCCGGCGAACTTGATGTCGATCAGGACGTCGTGCTCACGCACCTCGCGCCGCTCGATGGTGGTGCGCTCCAGCGGCGCCTTGGCGGCGGGTGCTGCGTACGCGGCGACAGTGGTCATGCCGGGTTCTCCGGGATTCTCTTGGCGTGACTGGGTGATGCTTCCACCCTGCCGGTCGCCCGCCGATCCACCCAGACCACGGCTTTGCGTACGACCGGCGTGCGTACCACCGACGGGGACAGGCTCGTGTGCGTACGACCGGGAATACGTCCGGTGATACTGGAGGGTATGGATGGACAGCTTGACCGGCGGGCCGAACTGAGCGAGTTCCTGCGCACCCGGCGGGCCCGGCTCAAGCCGGAGGACGTGGGCCTGGAGTCGTACGGACGTCAGCGCAGGGTGCCCGGGCTGCGGCGCGAGGAGCTGGCGCAGCTGGCCGGGGTGTCGGTGGCGTACTACACGCGTCTCGAGCAGGGCAACGGGCAGAACGTGTCGGCGGAGGTCCTGGACGCGATCGCCCGGGCGCTGCGGCTGACCGACGCGGAGCAGGCGCACCTGACGCACCTGGCGAAGCCGAAGCAGCAGCGCCGGCGGGCCGGGGCGCCGCGGGGCAAGCAGCCGGTGCGGGTGGCGCTGCTCCAGCTCCTGGAGTCGATCGACACGGTGCCCGCGTACGTGACGGGCCGCCGCTCCGAGATCCTCGCCTGGAACCGGATGGCCGCGGCCCTCTTCGGGGACTGGGGCAAGCTGCCGGCCGCCGAGCGGAACTGGGCGCGGCTGGTCTTCCTGAACCCGGACTACCGCGAGCTGTTCGTCGACTGGGACCAGAAGGCGTACGACATGGTCAGCTTCCTGCGCATGGACGCGGGCCGGCACCCGGACGACCCGCGACTGTCCGCGCTCGTCGGGGAACTCTCCGTGAAGAGCGAGGAGTTCCGCCGCCTGTGGGCCACCCACGACGTCAAGGAGAAGAGCTACGGCGTCAAGCGGATGCGGCACCCGCTGGTCGGCGACCTGACCCTGTCCTTCGAGACGTTCCGCCTGGTCGACGACGACGAGCAGGCCTTCATCACGTACCACGCGGAGCCCGGCTCCCCGTCGGCGGACGCGCTGCGCCTGCTGGCGAGCTGGGGGACGGACGCGGCGGCCACCACGGTCACGCCGTGAGCGCGCCCCGGCTCAGCGCGGTGACGAAGGGCGCCCAGGCGCGGGCTGTGAGGAGGAGGACGGGGCCGTCTCCGTCACCGTCGCGGGAGACCTTGGAGTCCCGGACGGGGACGAGGCCGGGGATGCGGTCGGCGACTTCGAGGCAGTCGCCGCCGCTGCCGTTGCTGTAGGTCGACTTGCGCCAGAGGGCGGCGCCGGGGAAGTCGCTCGCCACCTCGACGCACTCCCCGCCGTCACCGTTGCTGTAGCTGCTCTTCGCCCAGAGCGCGTCACTCAAGTCGATCCGGTTGCTCGCCATTTCGGTAATCCCCTGCCACTGCCTCGATTCGGGCCAGGGACGTCTCCGGTGACAGTGCGACGGCCCTGAGCCGATCGTATGCCTTGCGGTACTGCTTCACGAGGGCCGGATCGTCGATGGTGTCCCCGCTGTAGGACGCCTCGGTGTAGACGAGCGGCGGCGCGTCCGGGAAGGTCATGACCATGATGGAGGCGGCCATGAGGGGATACGCCCCGCACTTCCGCGGCACGATCTGCGGAGTGATCCGGCGCCGCCCGGCCAGCTCCACGATGCGGTCGAGCTGCGTGACCATCTCCCCCGGCGGCACGATCGGATCGAGCAGCAGCGACTCGTGCAGGATCGCCCAGTACTCCGGGGTGGTGTGGTCGTCTTCGAAGAGGCGGGCCCGGGCCAGCCGGGCCTGCACCTTCTCCTCCACCCACTCGTCCACGGCCTGCGGGTGGGCGGCGCGTACGAGGGCCCGCGAGTAGGGGGCGGTCTGGAGCAGCCCGGGGAACGTACTGGGCGACCACAACTCGATGGACTCGGCGTGCCGCTCCGCCTCCAGGGCCTTCTCGAAGTACGCGGCGTGCGGCCCCCGCCGCGCCTTCCGCACGTCCTCGCACCGCCGCTCGAAGAACCCGTCGGTCCCCAGCACCTGGTCCGCGTGCCGGGCCAGGTCCAACGGCATGCGCCGCTCGCCGCGTTCGATGTCGCTCAGGTGCGACTTGCCGTAGAAGCTGCCCTCGACCAGCGCCTCCAGCGACAGTCCGGCCCGCTCCCGCTGGTACCTCAACTCCTTGCCGTAGAAGGTCGGGACGCTGGTCGAACCGTCGATGTCCTTGCGCTGTGCCACCGCACAACTCCTTCCGCACTCCGGGCTGCCGACGCGAGATCCCTTTCACGGTAGGGCGCCAAACGTCACTGTGTGAGGTGTTCGTCACAGAGCGCACACGGAAAGGTGCCCGTCCATGCCCCAACCACCCCGTCCGCAGGACGACATGACCCACTGCGTGGAGGAACTCCGCGCCTCCCTCGCCCTGCACGGCATCGCCCTCCCCTCCCTCGGTCTGGATCTGCCGACGTTCGCCGGCGCGTACGCCCCGCCCGCCGGTCTCGTCTCGCTCGGCAACTGCAACGCGGCCACCGCCCGTGCGCTCGCCACGGTCCTGCGTCGGGCGGCGCCGTGACGACCTGGGAACTGAGCCTGCTCGCCACGCCGGAGGCCGTACCGGAGGTGCGCCGCCTTCTGCACCGTTACGACCACGACGTCCGCCTGTGCGTGACCGAGTTGCTGACGAACGTCATCGACCACGTGGGCGAGGGCACCCCCGCGACCGTCCGCGTCGCCGTACTGCCCACCGGCCGCACGCGCGTGGAGGTCACCGACCCCGACCCACGCGCCCTGCCCCTCCTCACCGGACCGGCCGGTGCCACCGACGAGTCCGGGCGCGGCCTCGCCCTCCTCGACGCGCTGGCGCTGCGGTGGGGCGTGGAGCAGGGCGGGGACCGCAAGACGGTCTGGTGCGAGCTGTCGGGAGAGCCGCCGCTCGACGCCGTCCGGGCACCCGCCGCCCCGGCGGTCCGGAGTGGACGGTGAGGGTCAGGACTGGTCCAGGGCCCGTTCGATCGCGCGGCGGGCCCGGTCCGCGGCCGTGCGGTCGTGCTGGAGCTGCATGGCCGCGTTGAGCGCCAGCCCGGCCGCGACGATCTCGAACAGCGCCTGGTCGACGTCGAAGTCCGCGGGCAGCTCGCCGTTGTCCGCCGCCGTGGTCAGGTCCGCCCGCAGCTGCTCCCGCCAGCGCGACCACACCTCGGCCACGGCGTCGCGGACCCGGCCGGGCCGGCCGTCGTACTCGCTGAGTGCCGCGGTCATCAGGCAGCCGCCGGGCAGCAGGGGTTCTTCCAGGTAGCCCACGGAGTTGGCGCAGACCGCGCGCAGTCGCCGCAGACCCGGCGGCTCGCCGAGTACCGGCTCGACCACCCGGTGCCAGAAGTCCACGAACGCCTTGTCCAGCGTGGAGATCTGCAGCGTCTCCTTGGTGCCGAAGTGCTTGTGCACCCCGGACTTGCTCATCTCCAGCTCCTCGGCGAGCCGGCCGATGGTGATGCCGTCCAGCCCTTCCTCGGAGGCGATCTCGGCGGCACGGCCGAGGATCCGGCCCCTGGTGGCCTGCGCTTCGGCCGCTGAGCGACGTGGTGACATGGGACGACTATAGCGTACGGGCGTTCGCTATTGATTTAGCGAACGCCCGTACGCTAGCGTCCGGAGCTCCACCGACCGAAGGAGTGCGGGATGCGGGTGCGACGACTGGGCTGGGCCGGACTGGAGATCGAGGCGGGCGGCGAGCGACTGCTGATCGACTACGTGCGGGACCTCTCACCGCTGTTCACGGGGTGGAAGCCCGGCGAGAACGTGGCGGTGCCGGGCGGGAGGGCGTCCGCCGCGCTCGTCACCCACCTGCACCGGGACCACACCGACGCGTCCGCCCTCGCGGACGTGCTGACGCCGGGGGCGCCGGTGCTGCGACCGGCGCCCGGTCACGGCGACGACGTGGACAACGTGACGACGCTGCTGGCCGAGCGCGAGCTGGTCCGGCACCGGCTGGCCGTCGAGGTCGTGGACGTCTGGTCCACGCGCGACCTGGGGCCGTTCCGCGTCACGGCGGTCCCCGCCGTGGACGGGCTGGGTGACCCGCAGCTGAACTGGGTGGTGGAGGCCGACGGGCGGCGGATCTTCCACGGCGGCGACACGATGTTCCACGGCTTCTGGTGGCTCGTCGCCCGCCGCTTCAGCCCGTTCGACGCGGTGTTCCTGCCCGCCAACGGCGCCGTGGTCGACGCACCGCACCTGCGGCCCCCGAGCCCGGTGCCCGCCGCGCTGGACCCGAGGCAGGCCGCCGCGGTGGCGGAGATCCTCGACGCCCGGTTCGCGGTGCCGATCCACTACGAGCCGGAGCAGCCGGACAAGATCGCGGGCTACGTCGAGGTGGCCGACCCGGAGGCCGAGTTCCGCGCGCACGCCGGGCGGCGCGCGCACGTACTGACCGTCGGGGAGTGGCTCGACCTGGCCACGTGACCGGACATGAGACAGCGCCCGCCGCCCCGGTGCGGGGCGACGGGCGCTGTGCGGCTCGGAGAGCGGGGGGCCGGGGCCGTCAGACCGCCGAACCCGCCTTCCACTGGGCCCAGTCCATGTTCCAGCCGTTGAGGCCGTTGTCCGGGGCGATGGTCTTGTCGCCGGTGTTCTGGACGACGACCACGTCACCGATGATCGAGTTGTTGTAGAACCAGGCGCCCGGCGTGTTCGGGTCGTCGGCGCCCTTGGCGTCGGCCAGGCCCACGCAGCCGTGGCTGGTGTTGGCGTTGCCGAAGATGCCCTTGCCCCAGTAGTTGCCGTGGATGAAGGTGCCGGAGGTGCTCAGGCGCATGGCGTGCGGCACGTCCTTGATGTCGTACTCGCCCTTGCCGTCGTCGTCGGTGAAGCCGACGGTCGAGCCGTCCATCCGGGTCTCCTTGAACTTCTCGGAGATCACCATCTGGCCTTCGTAGGTCTTGTTGTCCGGGGAGCCGGCCGAGATCGGGATGGTCTTGACGGTCTTGCCGTCCTGCGTGACCTTCATCTGCTTGGTCTTCGCGTCGACGTAGGAGACCTGGTTGCGGCCGATCTTGAAGGTGACCGACTTCTGCTGGACGCCGTAGACGCCGTCGGCGCCCTCGACCCCGTCGAGCGCCAGCTTGAGGGTGACGGTCGAGCCCTCCTGCCAGTAGTCCTGGGGGCGGCAGTCCATGCGCTGGGTGGAGAACCAGTGGCAGGCGACCTCCTGGCCGCTGCTGCTGTTGACCGTGATGCCCTTCTGCACGGCGGCCTTGTCGGTGATCTCCTTGTCGAAGTTGATCGACACGGGCATTCCGACGCCGACGGTCTTGCCGTCGTCCGGGGTGAAGGTCCCGATGAAGCTGTTCTGGGGGGAGACCGTGGTGAACGAGGTGTTCTCGTGGGCGGCGCGGCCCTCGGAGTCCTGCGCGGTCGCCGAGATCGCGTACTTGGTGGCGCGCTCCAGCTGACCGCTGGGCTTCCAGCTGGTCTTGTCGGCGGATATCTCGCCCTTGACCTCGGTGCCGTCCGAGGCGGTCATCTTCACCTCGGTGAGCGTGCCCTTGCTCACGGTGACGCCGGCGGAGTTGTTGATGGAGGCGTTGTCCGAGCCGCCCTTGGGCGTGATCTTGATCTGGGCCTCGGACGTCTTCTTCGCCGCCGCCTCGTCGACCTCGGCCTGCGAGGTCTTGCCGTCCCCACCCCCGGAGGTGTCGGCGTCGCTACTGGAACATGCCGAGAGCACCAGCACACCGCCGAGCAGTGCGGACGCGGCCGCCAGGCCCTTGCGCCGCTTACCGTCCGTCATCACACGCTTCTCCATCGTTGCCGATTCCCGAAACCCCGAGATACCCCGTCAATAACTTTCAACGCTACGACCGGTTCGTCCCGTTCCACATCGCTCACGGGTGTGGCCCATACCACGTTTGCCACGGAGGGCGCGGGCGGTGCGGGCAGGTGTCGGTCAGTGCGCACCGTGAGACGACGAAACCCCGGACGGCGGTTGCCGTCCGGGGTCAGGAATTTCCCCACACCGCGTCAGCCGACCGTCATTTCATCGTCTTCCGGGTCGTTCTCGTCGCCATCATCCTCGTCGAGGTCCCACTCGGACGAGTCGGGGTCGTAGTCGATCTGCTCACTGCTCCAGGAGGCCTGCCGGAGTTCGACCCCGGGCACCGCGCCGACCAGGTCGAACGGGTCCACCAGGTGGGCCAGGGCCTCGGCGGTGTCCTCCGTCACAGCGCGCTCGGAGTCGGCCCGTTCCGCGTCGGACAGGTCGGTGTCGTCGGCGAGGGCCTGGAGTGCGGCCCCGGTGACGGCCTCGTCGTCGTCGATCTCGAGAACCAGCTCGACGCGAACCCGTACAAACCGTGATGTCTCTGGAGTGCTCATGCCCGGAGCGTAAGGCCGACCCCTCCCGTGACTTTCCTGTGACCCGCGCCTTTCACTAACATCTGCCCACACGGCCAATTCGCCAGCGCCACAAGGGGATCGATATTCCGTGTCATCCGCTCGCCGTTCCTTGCTGACCGCCACCGCCGCGGGCGGCCTGCTGTGTGCCCTGTGGTTCGTCCCGTCGGCCAACGCGACCCCCGAGACACCGGTGCTCGAGTCCGCGGCCTCGACGCCGTCTCCGCAGGTCACGGCCCAGGCGAGAGCCGCATCCGCGGACACCTCCGCCGATACCTCCACGGACACGGCGGCGACCGGCGAGGGCACGACCCGGCTGGCCGACACCGGCAGCTTCGACAGCACGCCGTACGTCGTCGGCGGCGCCCTCTGCCTCGGCCTCGGCGCGGGCTTCGTGGGCTACTCGGTCCGCCGGGAACGCCTCGACTTTTGACCGAACTTGACGTTCTTTTGGCTTTCTTGACCGTACCCGGGCCGTCCGGGGCCGTCCCGTGCCGTACGAGGTCGCCGTTGACCGTCCGGAGCGTCCAGGAGCAGCGCGAGGGGCCCCGGCGTCGTCCCGCCGGGGCCCCTCAGGGACACGTCACCGTCCGCTAGCGCAGCGGCCCCGTGACCGTCTCCGCCGCCGCGACCAGGTGGCCGGCGCGCACGAACGCGTCCACCGCGGCGAGGTCGGGCGCCAGGAAGCGGTCCGGTCCCGGACCCTCGACACCGGCCGCCCGTACGGCGTCGATGACGGCCTGCGAGGCCGGGGCGGGGGTGAGTCCCTCGCGGAGCTGGATCGCGCGCGTGGCGGCGTACAGCTCGACGGCGATCACGCGCGTGAGGTTGTCGACGGCCGTGCGCAGCTTGCGCGCCGCCGACCAGCCCATCGACACGTGGTCCTCCTGCATGGCGGAGGAGGGGATGGAGTCGGCGGAGGCCGGTACGGCGAGCCGCTTCAACTCGCTGACCAGGGCCGCCTGCGTGTACTGGGCGATCATCAGGCCGGAGTCGACGCCCGCGTCGTCGGCGAGGAACGGCGGCAGGCCGTGGCTGCGGTTCTTGTCCAGCAGCCGGTCGGTGCGCCGCTCGGCGATGGAGCCGAGGTCGGCGACGGCGACGGCGAGGAAGTCCAGGACGTAGGCGACCGGGGCGCCGTGGAAGTTGCCGTTGGACTCCACCCGGCCGTCGGGCAGGACGACCGGGTTGTCCACGGCCGCGGCCAGCTCGCGCTCGGCGACGAGGCCTGCGTGGGCCATGGTGTCGCGTCCGGCGCCCGCGACCTGCGGGGCGCAGCGCACCGAGTAGGCGTCCTGGACGCGGGGCGCGTCGTCCTGGTGGTGCCCGGTCAGGCCCGAGCCCTTGAGCACGGCGGCCATGTTGGCGGCGCTGGCGGCCTGCCCGGGGTGCGGGCGGATGGCGTGCAGCTCGGGAGCGAGCACCTTGTCGGTGCCGAGCAGGGCCTCCATGGTCAGCGCGGCGGTGATGTCGGCCGACTTGTAGAGGGTGTCGAGGTCGGCGAGGGCCATGACCAGCATGCCGAGCATGCCGTCGGTGCCGTTGAGGAGGGCGAGGCCCTCCTTCTCGCGCAGCTCGACCGGGGTGATCCCGTGCGCGGCGAGCAGCTCACCGGCCGGCCGTACGGTGCCGTCGGGGCCCTCGGCGTCGCCCTCGCCCATGAGGGTGAGCGCGCAGTGCGACAGCGGGGCGAGGTCGCCGGAGCAGCCGAGGGAGCCGTACTCGTGCACGACCGGGGTGATCCCGGCGTTGAGCACGTCGGCCATGGTCTGGGCGACCTCCGGGCGGACGCCGGTGTGTCCGGAGCAGACGGTCTTCAGCCGCAGGAACATCAGCGCGCGGACCACCTCGCGCTCGACGCGCGGGCCCATCCCGGCGGCGTGCGAGCGGACGATGTTGCGCTGGAGCTGCGCGCGCAGGTCGGGGCTGATGTGCCGGGTCGCCAGGGCGCCGAAACCGGTGCTCACGCCGTACACGGGGTCCGGCTTGGCGGCCAGCGCGTCCACGATGCCGCGGGCCGCGGCCAGGGCGGCGACCGCGTCGCCGGAGAGCTCGATCCGGGCGCCGCCGCGCGCCACGGCGAGGACGTCGGACGCGGTGACCCCGGCCGTCCCCACCACCACAGTGTGCATATCCATATTCAGGAGCGTACGCAGTGAATTCGATGATGTCACGAGGGGATGCGTCACGGATGCGCGCGGGCTGCGCCCCTTACCGCTCCCGCGCGTCACTGCGTCACGGCGAGTGCCGCCCCCGGAACCGCCTGCGCTCCCCGTCCTCCTCCCGGGAGGGCTCGTCCGCGAGCCGTACGACGGGGTCGTCGGGCCCCTCGCGTCCCGCGACGACCGGCCCGGACGCCCGCTCGGCCTTGGCGCGGTACTGGGCGGCGTCGGCCAGCCGGAACAGCCGGCGGGCGGACCGGACCGGCCCGACCGGGTCCTCCGTGGACGCGACCCCGCAGGCCACGCCGTCGCCCAGCTCCAGCTCGGCCGCCCGGCGGCACAGTTCCTCGGCCGCCTTGACCACCGCGTCGGCGGCCGGCCCGACCGCGAGCAGGCAGAACTCGTCCCCTCCGAGCCGCGCGGCGAGCGCCCCCGGCAGCATCGCGCCGCACAGCGACAGCACCGACCCGAACCGCTCCAGGAGCCGGTCCCCGACGGCGTGGCCGTGCGTGTCGTTCACCCGCTTGAGGCCGTTCAGGTCGCAGACGACGAGGCTGACGACGACGCCCTCCTCGCGGTGCCGCTCGACGGCCTCGTCCAGCGCGGAGTCGACGGCGCGGCGGTTGGCCAGCCCGGTGAGCGCGTCGGTGTACGCGAGCCGCCGGACCTCCTCGAGCCGCTCGGTCTGCGCGATCCCGGCGGCGACGACGGAGGCCAGGACGGTGGCGAAGTCGGCGTCGCCCCGCTCGAAGACCCGCTCCCCCACCGGCCGGGCCACGTACAGCTCGCCCCACGCCCGGCCGTGCAGCACGATCGGCGCGACCACGCAGCAGCCGCGGCCCCGGCGGCGCAGGGCGGCGACGCGCTGGTGGACGTACCCGGGGCGCCCGGCGGCGGGCCCCTCGGCCGTCTCGACCCAGGCGTCGGGCTCACCGCCGCCGGCCCAGCGCTCGTGCAGGAACTCGGTGATCTCCGCGAACTGGTGCACCGGGTAGGACTCGTTCTCCGGGAACTCCTCCTCGTCCTCGGCCCGCCGGCCGACGTTCACGAGCACCCGGAGCCGGCCCAGCTCCCGCTCCCACACCGACAGCGCGGCGAAGCTGCCGCCCAGCGCCAGGCATCCGCCGACGGCCGCCGCCCGCCACGCCTCACGCGCGCTCTGCGCGGCGGCCATCCCCTGCGCAAGCGCCACCACGGCCGCGAGCCGCCTGTCGTCACCCATCACTCCAGGCTAGGGAGATTCACGAAGAAACGTTACTCAAACGGGGCGAACCGGGCGATTGCCTCCGACCCGTGCGCTCGGCTCACTCCCCCGGCCACCGCGGCGCCCGCTTCTCGTTGAACGCCGCCACGCCCTCCGCCCGGTCCCCCGAGAACGCCACCGACCGCCACGCCGCGTCCTCGACCTCGAGGCCCGCCCGCAGGTCGAGACCGTGCCCGAGGCGCAGGGCCCGCTTGGCCGCGCGCAGGCCCACCGGCGAGTTGGCGGCCATCCGGGAGGCCAGCTCCAGCGCGTCCTCCCGGTCCCGCCCCTCCTCCACCAGCTGGTCCACGAGCCCCAGCTCGCGCGCCTCCCCGGCCGCCACCCGCCGCGCCGTGAACACCAGCTCGGCCGCTCGCGCCGCCCCCACCCGGCGCGGCAGCAGCTGCGTACCGCCGCCGCCCGGGATCACGCCCACCGACACCTCCGGCAGCCCCACCACGGCCGTGGGGTCGGCCACGATCACGTCGCAGGACAGCGCCAGCTCGAACCCGCCGCCCAGCGCGAACCCGTGCACGGCCGCGACCGTCGGCTGCGGCAGCTCGAGCACCGCCGTGTACGCCCCCCGCGTCACCGGCCGCTGGCGCAGCAGATCGGCGTCGGAGAAGGAGTTGCGCTCCTTCAGGTCCGCCCCGACGCAGAACGCCCGCTCGTGGGTCGAGGTCAGCACCACCACCCGTACGCCCCGGTCCTCGCCCAGTGCCGCGCAGGCCGCGCTCAGGGACTGGGCCATGGCGGTCGAGACGGCGTTCATGGCCTTCGGCCTGTCGAGCGCGAGCTCCGCGACATGCCCGTCCCCGTGCCGCCGCACCAGGACGAACTCTCCGAACCGCTCCTCGCTCATGACACCCTCCGGTTAACGCGTGTTAACAAGTCGACCGCTCGATCATCGCAGGCGGGCCCGCGCGGGGGAAGACCGGACGCGCCCGCCCCGCACGCCGGCCGCCGCCCACCCGTTCGAGTGACATACGGCCGACCGCCCCACTCCGGCCGACGGCAGACCGTAGCCTCGCTCCGCCACGGCGCAGCGGGGGCGCGTGCGCACCGGGGAGGGACCATGACGACGACCGGCACACGGACGGCCGGCAGGCCGACCATCGGCACGACCACGGATACGACCGGAAGGCCGACCGCCGAAACGACCGCCGACACGACTGCCGAGACGACTGCCGGCACGACCGCCGAAACCGCCGGCCCGCGCACCGTCGCGGTGCCGGAGCCGCGCAACGCGTGGTTCCGGCGCGGCCGGCACCGCAGGCCCCGCCCCCGCAAGGTACTGCTGGTCGCCGGCGGCCTCGCCCTGGCTGCCGGCGCCCTGAGCCTCGTGCGCCTGCTGCCCGAGCCCGGCGGTGCCGCGACCGGCGGCCACGGCGCCGAGGCGGCGCCGCACGTGGACGGCGGAGGCCGGGACACGGCCGCGGACGAGTGGGCGCCGGCGTCCACCACCGCGGGCACCGGCGGCGGACCGCCCGGGGCGAGCCCTTCGGCGACGTCCGCCATGGGCGGCCTGAGCGGCTCCCCCGGGCCGGGCCTCATACCCGGCGCCCTGCCGGGCCCGTCCGCGAGCGGTGCACCGGTCCCGCTCCCCACCGCCACGACCGCGCCGGGCGGCCAGGACGCCACCGACGGGGCCGGGCAGGGGCAGACGCGGGAGGGGGAGAGCGGAGGAGGACGCGAGGACGGCGCCGACGACCGGGGCCGTACCCCGGCGCCGGGCACTCCGCGGCCGTCCCGGCCCGAGTCCCCGACCACGCCGACGCCGCCGGCGCGCAGCACGCCACCGCCGTCCGCTCCGGCACCGGAACCCGACGACCCGGGCCTGTGCGTGCCGGTCATCGGTCTCTGCGTCGACCTGCTCGGCGGCTGAACGACGGCCTCTCCGGGCCCACGGCTCCCCGGCCGTCCCCGCCCACGACGCTCCTGCGCCTACGACTCCCCGCCGGCGTGGCCCCTGCGCGTGAGCAGCCACGGTTCGACCACGCCGAGACCTCGTACCGGGCGCTGCCACATCGGCTGGAGCGCGAAGCGGTACACGGGCGGTTCCTCGCCCTCCTTCTCCGCGGCGGCCGCTTCCTCGGCGGCCGCCGCCTCCGAGGCGGGGGCGTCCCCGGTGCGGATCAGTTCCTGTGCGAAGGCGGAGTCGACGAGGACGGCGTCCTTGGGGGCTATCGAGGTGAGCCGGGAGGCCAGGTTGACGGTGGTGCCGAAGACGTCGCCCATCCGGGTGGTGACGGTGCCGAAGGCGATGCCGACGCGCAGTTCCGGCATGGTCTCGTCGTGGGCCATCGTCTCGACGAGGAGCAGCGCGATCTCGGCGGCCGTACCGGCGTCGTCGGCGGCGTAGAGCACCTCGTCGCCGAGGGTCTTGACCAGCCGCCCGCCGCGCGCGGCCACCAGGTCGGCGGAGGTCGTCTCGAAGGCCTCGACCAGCTCGCCGAGTTCCTCCTCCTCCATCCGCCGGGTCAGCCGCGTGAATCCGACCAGGTCCGCGAAGCCGACCGCGAGCCGCCGGTCCACCATCTCCTCGTCGTCCCCGGCCTGGATGACCCGGCCCGCCGAGGCGGCGAGCTGGCGCCGCCAGACGTAGACGAGGAACTCCTGAAGCTCGGGAAGGAGCAGTTCGACGATGGGATACGTCACCTCGGTGCGCGTCATCCCGGGCT
The DNA here is from genome assembly GCF_045041415.1 of Streptomyces coelicoflavus. Classification (NCBI taxonomy): domain Bacteria; kingdom Bacillati; phylum Actinomycetota; class Actinomycetes; order Kitasatosporales; family Streptomycetaceae; genus Streptomyces; species Streptomyces coelicoflavus. The sequence continues at coordinate 3,118,216 of NZ_CP108218.1, forward strand.
CGGGGGGCTCGGTCAGGCCCTCGAGGAAGGAGTCGATCTGCCACTCGGCCAACCGGGCGGTGGTCTGCCCCGTGGACCGGGCGACCTGGACGGCCATCGCCTCGCTGAGCAGCCCCGCCTCCACCAGACCGGCCAGCCGCCGCAGGGCGAGGACGTCGGCCTCGGTGAGCGCCTTGGCCTGGCCGATGTCGGCGAAGCCCATGGCCCGCCAGAAGCGGGAGGCCAGCTCCATGGAGACGCCCGCGCTGCGGGCGGCCTGGAAGGGGGTGTAGCGGCGCTCGGCGCCCAGGATGAGCCCTTCGAGGCGCAGCGCGAGCGGGTCCTCGCCGGGGTCGGCGGCGTCCGGGGCCGGCTCGGGGTCCACCCGGCCGTCCCCGTCCGCGCCGGAACCGGTGTCGTCGACGGTCACGCCTGTTGCCTTTCCGATCTGCCGCGGTCAGGTTCGACCGGCCCCAACTTTACGTCAGGTGTGCCCCAGCTCACTCCCGTGCGTCCCGTACTCCGAGGGTGCCCCGGGGCCGCGCTCACGCCAACCGCAGGTGCACGATGTCGCCCGCTCCCACCGGCTCCTGCACCCCCGCCTCGGTGGCGAGGACCAGCCGCCCGTCGCCGTCCACGGCCACCGCCTCCCCCACGAGCGACCGGTCACCGGGAAGCTCCGCCCGCACCATCCGCCCGAGCGTCGCGCAGCCCGCCGCGTACGTCTCCTGAAGCCCGCTGGCCGCCGGGTCGCCCCCGGCCTCGCGCCAGCGCCCGTACCAGTCCTCCAGCGACCGCAGCACCCCGCGCAGCAGCGGGTCGCGGTCGGTGTTCGCGGCCCCGGCCAGCGCCAGCGAACCGGCCCGCGGGACCGGCAGCTCGTCGGCGCGCAGCGAGACGTTGATGCCGACGCCGATGACGACGCCGTCGTTCCCGGCCCGCTCGGCGAGGATGCCGCCGGCCTTGCGCTCCTCGTCGCCGACGGTCACCAGCAGGTCGTTGGGCCACTTCAGGGCGGTGTCGACGCCCGCGACGCGGGACAGCCCGGTCGCCACGGCGACGCCGGTCAGCAGCGGCAGCCAGCCCCAGCGGGTCACCGGGACCTCGGCGGGGCGCAGCAGGACGGAGAAGAAGAGCCCGGAGCGGGCCGGCGCCGTCCACTGCCGGTCCAGGCGCCCCCGCGCGGCGCTCTGCTCCTCGGCGACGAGGACCACGCCCTCCGCCAGGTCCCCCTCGGCGGCCCGGGCGACGAGGTCGGAGTTGGTGGACCCGGTGCGCTGCACGACGTCGACCCGCCGCCACAGTCCTCCCTCCCGTACCAGGCCCCGGCGCAGGGCCGTGCTGCTGAGCGGGGACCGGTCCAGGTCGGACCACCGGCTGCGCGGGGCGTCGTTCGCGGCGTCCTTCGGGGCGTCCTTCGGGGCGTCGTTCGGGGAGTCGGAGGAGTCACGGGGCGTCATGCAACCCACCCTAGGTGTGGGAAACACCGCACTGCCGATCGGAAGGGCCCCTACTACTCTACGAACGAGTAACCGTCCCCCCTTTTGAGCAGGCAGGGAGCCGCATCCCGATGTCCGAGCCGGAAGAGCAGCAGCCCGACATCCACACGACCGCGGGCAAGCTCGCGGATCTCAGGCGCCGTATCGAGGAGGCGACGCACGCCGGTTCCGCACGCGCCGTGGAGAAACAGCACGCCAAGGGCAAGCTGACGGCTCGTGAACGCATCGATCTCCTCCTCGACGAGGGTTCCTTCGTCGAGCTGGACGAGTTCGCCCGGCACCGCTCCACCAACTTCGGCCTCGACGCCAACCGCCCCTACGGCGACGGCGTCGTCACCGGTTACGGCACCGTCGACGGCCGCCCCGTCGCCGTCTTCTCCCAGGACTTCACCGTCTTCGGCGGCGCGCTGGGCGAGGTGTACGGCCAGAAGATCGTCAAGGTGATGGACTTCGCGCTGAAGACCGGCTGCCCGGTCGTCGGCATCAACGACTCCGGCGGCGCCCGCATCCAGGAGGGCGTGGCCTCGCTGGGCGCCTACGGCGAGATCTTCCGCCGCAACACCCACGCCTCGGGCGTGATCCCGCAGATCAGCCTGGTCGTCGGTCCGTGCGCGGGCGGCGCGGTCTACTCCCCCGCGATCACCGACTTCACGGTCATGGTCGACCAGACCAGCCACATGTTCATCACCGGGCCCGACGTCATCAAGACGGTCACCGGCGAGGACGTCGGCTTCGAGGAGCTGGGCGGCGCCCGCACCCACAACTCCACCTCGGGCGTGGCCCACCACATGGCCGGCGACGAGAAGGACGCCGTCGAGTACGTCAAGCAGCTGCTGTCGTACCTGCCGTCCAACAACCTCTCCGAGCCCCCGGCCTTCCCGGAGGAGGCGGACCTCGCGGTCACGGACGAGGACGCCGAGCTGGACACGATCGTCCCGGACTCGGCGAACCAGCCCTACGACATGCACAGCGTCATCGAGCACGTCCTGGACGACGCCGAGTTCTTCGAGACCCAGCCCCTCTTCGCGCCGAACATCCTCACCGGTTTCGGCCGGGTCGAGGGCCGCCCGGTCGGCATCGTCGCCAACCAGCCGATGCAGTTCGCCGGGTGCCTGGACATCACCGCCTCCGAGAAGGCGGCCCGCTTCGTGCGCACCTGCGACGCCTTCAACGTCCCCGTCCTCACCTTCGTGGACGTCCCCGGCTTCCTGCCGGGCGTGGACCAGGAGCACGACGGCATCATCCGCCGCGGCGCCAAGCTGATCTTCGCCTACGCCGAGGCCACGGTGCCGCTCATCACGGTCATCACCCGCAAGGCCTTCGGCGGCGCCTACGACGTCATGGGCTCCAAGCACCTGGGGGCCGACCTCAACCTGGCCTGGCCCACCGCCCAGATCGCCGTCATGGGCGCCCAGGGCGCGGTCAACATCCTGCACCGCCGCACCATCGCCGAGGCCGGTGACGACGCCGAGGCCACCCGCGCCCGCCTGATCCAGGAGTACGAGGACGCCCTCCTCAACCCGTACACGGCGGCCGAGCGCGGCTACGTCGACGCGGTGATCATGCCGTCCGACACCCGCCGCCACATCGTCCGCGGCCTGCGCCAGCTGCGCACCAAGCGCGAGAACCTGCCCCCGAAGAAGCACGGCAACATCCCCCTGTAAGGAGCCCGCTGTGACCATCAAGGTCGTCCGGGGCAACCCCACCCCGGAAGAACTGGCCGCCGCCCTGACGGTGGTCAGGGCCCGCGCGGCGACGGCGGCCGCCGAGCCGCCCCCCACCGACCGCCCGCGCGACGCCTGGTCCGACCCGTCCCGCCTCGCAACCCACCGCCTGCCCCACCCCGGCCCGACGGCATGGGGCCGCACCTACTGGCCGACCTGAGCCTGGTCGTCCCAGGGGCGCGGGGAACCGCGCACAGACCTGCAACCCCGCGCCCCAATTTAAGTACCCGTACTCAAGTCACCCCCATCGGCCAAGCCCCACGCTAGTGACATGCTGTGGTCCGACCCCGAGAACGAGCCGCCCAAGGAACTGCGCGACATGCAGGACATGCTGCGGCGGCTGAGCGTCTTCCTGGCGCTGGCCATGGTCCTCGCGATGATCGTCCTCGGCCTGGGCTGAGCCGCCTCCGCCCCCGGTGGCTAATGTGACCCCATGACTGCTGCTCAGCCCCGCCGCCGACTCGTCCTCGCCTCCCAGTCCCCGGCCCGGCTCGGCCTGCTGCGCCAGGCCGGACTGGCCCCCGAGGTTCTCGTGAGCGGTGTCGACGAGGAGGCCGTCACCGCCCCCACCCCCGCCGAGCTGGCGCTCGCCCTGGCCGAGGCCAAGGCGTCCGTGGTGGCCGCGAAGCCCGAGGTGCACGGCGCCCTGGTGATCGGCTGCGACTCGGTGCTCGACCTGGACGGCCAGGCGCTCGGCAAGCCGGCGGACGCCGAGGAGGCCACCGCCCGCTGGAAGGCGATGCGCGGCCGGGCGGGCACGCTCCAGACCGGCCACTGCGTCTGGGACACCGCCTCCGGCCGCCACGTCTCGGCGACCGCGTCCACCGTCGTCCGTTTCGGCGAGCCGACCGACGACGAGATCGCCGCCTACGTGGCTTCCGGGGAACCCCTGTACGTCGCGGGCGCGTTCACCCTGGACGGCCGCTCGGCACCGTTCATCGACGGCATCGACGGCGACCACGGGAACGTCATCGGCCTCAGCCTGCCCCTGCTGCGGCGTCTCCTCGCCGAGCTCGGCACCGGCATCACGGAGTTGTGGGCGCCGGCGGAGGGCTGACCGGGGAGCCGTCGTCTCCCTTGCCGCCGTTGCCGCCCTCGGGCCGCGGCCCGGCGGCGGACTCCTCGCGGGCGTCGTACGTCATCAGCAGCAGCACGATGAGACCCAGTACGACGATCATGAAGACGAAGGCGCCGGGTCCCACCAGCCCCCAGGTGAAGGCGCCGAGCAGCCCGTGCACCACGGCGGCGCTGATCAGCAGGACCCGGCCGAGCCCCGCGGGCGCGCGGTCGCGCAGCGCCACGAGTAGGGCGACCAGGGCGCACAGCGCGAAGTACAGGCCGAAGACGACCCCGCCGATCTTCGAGGACACGGACATCATGTCCGGGTCGAGACCGGCCAGGGACATGTCCTGACGGTCGACGACGATCGCCAGGAACCAGTTCAGCGCCGCGACGCCGACCGCCTCCGCGAAGAGCACGACCGCCACGGTCCACGCCACCGGCCTGCGCACTGACACCGGTCCCCACCCACCTTCGACGGCTGCCGCACAGGACAGCTGTTACCTCAAGTACGTTCGAGACCCGAGGAACGCTACTAACGGGTAAACCTCGCCACAAGGGTTCCGGCACGAGCAAAGAATCATTGGGCCATTAGTAGGGACTCCACAAAGAAACGGAGTGGCCCGCAGCACGCCCTTACAGAGACCTTGACCACACGGGCGGGCTAGGGTTTCCCCCAGGAGTCCTGCGCAGCGCGGTACTACAAGGGCTTTCGCGGGTCGAGCGAGCCTCGAATCACGCTCCGTGTGGGCAAGCTCACCATTGGGGACGGGTCGTAGTGCCGTGTCGGCAGTCCCTAAACTCGGCTTGTTTCAAGGAGGGAGCCTCAATCGTGCGCAAGGTGCTCATCGCCAACCGTGGCGAAATCGCTGTCCGCGTGGCCCGGGCCTGCCGGGACGCCGGGATCGCGAGCGTGGCCGTCTACGCGGACCCGGACCGGGACGCATTGCATGTCCGCGCCGCTGATGAGGCGTTCGCCCTGGGTGGTGACACCCCCGCGACCAGCTATCTGGACATCGAGAAGGTCCTCAAAGCCGCGCGTGAGTCGGGCGCGGACGCCATCCACCCCGGCTACGGATTCCTCTCGGAGAACGCCGAGTTCGCGCAGGCGGTCCTGGACGCCGGTCTGATCTGGATCGGTCCGCCCCCGCACGCCATCCGCGACCTGGGCGACAAGGTCGCCGCCCGCCACATCGCCCAGCGTGCCGGCGCCCCCCTGGTCGCCGGCACCCCGGACCCCGTATCCGGCGCGGACGAGGTCGTCGCCTTCGCGAAGGAGCACGGCCTGCCCATCGCGATCAAGGCCGCCTTCGGCGGCGGCGGCCGCGGCCTCAAGGTCGCCCGCACCCTCGACGAGGTCCCCGAGCTGTACGAGTCCGCGGTCCGCGAGGCCGTGGCCGCGTTCGGACGCGGCGAGTGCTTCGTCGAGCGCTACCTCGACAAGCCCCGCCACGTGGAGACCCAGTGCCTGGCCGACACCCACGGCAACGTGGTCGTCGTCTCCACCCGGGACTGCTCCCTCCAGCGCCGCCACCAGAAGCTCGTCGAGGAGGCCCCCGCCCCGTTCCTCTCCGACGCCCAGCTGGCCGAGCTGTACGCCTCCTCCAAGGCGATCCTCAAGGAAGCCGGCTACGTCGGCGCCGGCACGGTCGAGTTCCTCGTCGGCATGGACGGCACGATCTCCTTCCTCGAGGTCAACACCCGCCTCCAGGTCGAGCACCCGGTCACCGAGGAAGTCGCCGGCATCGACCTGGTCCGCGAGATGTTCCGCATCGCCGACGGTGAGGAACTGGGCTACGACGACCCCGCCCTGCGCGGCCACTCCTTCGAGTTCCGCATCAACGGCGAGGACCCCGGCCGCGGCTTCCTGCCCGCCCCCGGCACCGTCACCCTCTTCGACGCACCCACCGGCCCCGGTGTCCGCCTGGACGCCGGTGTCGAGTCCGGCAGCGTCATCGGCCCGGCCTGGGACTCCCTGCTGGCCAAGCTGATCGTCACCGGCCGCACCCGCAAGGAAGCACTGGAGCGCGCCGCCCGCGCCCTGGACGAGTTCACCGTCGAGGGCATGGCCACCGCGATCCCCTTCCACCGCGCGGTCGTCCGGGACGCGGCCTTCGCCCCCGAGCTCACCGGCTCCGCCGACCCGTTCACGGTCCACACCCGCTGGATCGAGACGGAGTTCGTCAACGAGATCAAGCCCTTCACTGCGCCCGCCGACACCGAGGCGGACGAGGAGTCCGGCCGGGAGACCGTCGTCGTCGAGGTCGGCGGCAAGCGCCTGGAGGTCTCCCTGCCCTCCAGCCTGGGCATGTCACTGGCCCGCACCGGCCTGGCGGCCGGCGCCCGCCCCAAGCGCCGCGCGGCCAAGAAGTCCGGCCCCGCCGCCTCCGGCGACACCCTCGCCTCCCCCATGCAGGGCACCATCGTGAAGATCGCCGTGGAAGAGGGCCAGGAAGTCCAGGAGGGCGACCTCGTCGTCGTCCTGGAAGCCATGAAGATGGAACAGCCGATCAACGCCCACAAGTCCGGCACCATCAAGGGCCTGGGCTCGGACATCGGCGCCTCCATCACCTCCGGCGCCGCCATCTGCGAGATCAAGGACTGAGCGACACCCGCACCACGACAGGGGCGCCCGGCGGACCGATCACCGGTCCACCGGGCGCCCCTGTCGCTGCCGGCGGACGGGGACCGCCGGACGCGGGGCCCGTCCTACCGGCGGCGCATGTCGGCGACGCGCGCCCGTTCCGTCCCGCCGTTCTGCTCGCTCAGGGCGGCGGCCGACCGCAGCCCCGCCGCCGCGCCCGGAACCTGTCGGCGTGGCCCCGGAAGCGGCACGTCCCGGCGCTGCTGACGCGCCACGGATTCAGCCCCCGAGGCCCCCGATGGCCCGCCGCCGTTCGCCGCACCACCCCCCGACGCCCCGGCCACGGCGATCTGCACGCCCTGGTCGGCCAGGGCCTGGAGCTCGGTGGCGGCGCGGTCGTCGTGGGCCGGCGACTCGTCGGTGACCAGACGGGTGATGACATCGGTGGGCACGGTCTGGAACATGGTGTCCGTGCCCAGCTTGGAGTGGTCGGCGAGGACGACGACCTCGGCGGCGGCCTGGACCAGCGCCCGGTCGACGGACGCCGACAGCATGTTGGACGTGGACAGTCCCCGCTCGGCGGTCAGCCCGCTCCCGGACAGGAATGCCTTGGAGACCCGCAGCCCCTGGAGGGACTGCTCGGCCCCGGACCCCACCAGGGCGTAGTTGGACCCCCGGAGCGTGCCGCCGGTCATCACGACCTCGACCCGGTTGGCATGGGCAAGGGCCTGGGCCACCAACAAGGAATTGGTGACGACGGTCAGCCCGGGCACCCGCGCGAGCCGGCGGGCCAGCTCCTGCGTCGTGGTACCCGCACCCACCACGATGGCCTCGCCCTCTTCGACGAGGCCCGCGGCGAGATCGGCGATGGCCGTCTTCTCGGCGGTCGCGAGATGGGACTTCTGCGGAAAGCCGGACTCTCGCGTGAACCCGCCCGGCAGTACCGCACCGCCGTGCCGGCGGTCGAGGAGTCCTTCTGCCTCCAGTGCGCGCACGTCCCGCCGTACGGTCACTTCGGAGGTCTGGACGACGCGGGCGAGCTCACGGAGCGACACGGCCCCGTTCGCTCGCACCATTTCGAGGATCAATTGGCGACGTTCTGCAGCGAACACGAAACTGACAGTAACCCCAACGACCGTCTGCTTTCAGCAGTATGCGCCGAATAACAGAAGTTGTTCGCATGCCACCACGGGAAGTGGTATACGGACCTACTCCGGCCGCCTATGCCACTCGCAAGCGCCGCGACTCCCCGTGACCAGCGGGGAGTCGTTTCCGGCCGCAGGCCACCGGACTACTGCTCCCCACCGGCCTTCCGGGTGTGCAACTGCCGAGCCACCTCCGCGATCGACCCCGACAGCGAGGGGTAGACGGTGAAGGCGTTGGCGATCTGTTCGACCGTCAGGTTGTTGTCGACGGCGATCGAGATCGGATGGATGAGCTCGGAGGCACGCGGCGCCACGACCACACCGCCGACCACGATCTCGGTACCGGGCCGGCAGAAGATCTTGACGAAGCCGTCCCGGATGCCCTGCATCTTGGCGCGGGGGTTGCGCAGCAGCGGCAGCTTCACCACCCGGGCGTCGATCTTGCCCCCGTCGACGTCGGCCTGCGAATAGCCGACGGTGGCGATCTCGGGGTCGGTGAAGACGTTGGCGGACACGGTCTTGAGGTTCAGCGGAGTCACGGCGTCGCCCAGGAAGTGGTACATGGCGATCCGCCCCTGCATCGCCGCCACCGAGGCGAGCGCGAAGACGCCGGTGACGTCACCGGCGGCGTACACGCCGGGAGCCGAGGTGCGCGAGACCCGGTCGGTCTTGATGTGCCCGGAGTCCTTGAGCCGGACTCCCGCCTCCTCCAGCCCCATCCCCTCCGTGTTGGGAATGGCACCGACGGCCATCAGACAGTGCGACCCGGTGATGACCCGCCCGTCGGACAGCGTCACCTCCACCCGGTCCCCCACCCGCTTGGCGGACTGGGCCCGCGACCGCGACATGACGTTCATCCCACGCCGCCGGAACACGTCTTCCAGAACAGCCGCCGCATCCGGGTCCTCGCCCGGCAGCACCCGGTCCCGCGACGACACCAGCGTGACCCGCGACCCGAGCGCCTGATAGGCCCCGGCGAACTCGGCACCGGTCACACCGGACCCGACCACGATCAGCTCTTCGGGCAGCTCCTCCAGGTCGTAGACCTGGGTCCAGTTCAGGATCCGCTCCCCGTCGGGCCGCGCGTCCGGCAGCTCGCGCGGATGCCCGCCCGTGGCGATGAGCACCGCGTCGGCGGTCAGCGTCTCCTCGCTCCCGTCGGCGGCCCGCACCACGACCTTGCGGGACCCGTCGAGCCCCTGCATGCCCTCCAGCCGCCCGCGCCCCCGCATCACCCGCGCACCCGCACGGGTCACGGAGGCGGTGATGTCGTGCGACTGCGCCAGCGCGAGCCGCTTCACCCGCCGGTTGACCTTGCCCAGGTCGACGCCCACCACCCGGGCGGCCTGCTCCATGGGCGGGGTGTCGTCGGCGACGATGATCCCCAATTCCTCGTAGGAGGAATCGAAGGTGGTCATCACCTCAGCCGTGGCGATGAGGGTCTTGGACGGCACGCAGTCGGTCAGCACCGACGCCCCGCCCAGACCGTCGCAGTCGACGACGGTCACCTCCGCGCCGAGCTGAGCGGCCACCAGCGCCGCTTCGTATCCGCCGGGTCCGCCGCCAATGATCACGATCCGAGTCACGTACTCCATTGTCCCGCACCCTTCAACGACCGGCCGCCCGGGGCCACCACCGTTACCAGAACGGCGCGTACCCTTCCCCTCATGTCGCTCTACGCCGCCTACGCCGGCAACCTCGACGCGCGGCTGATGACCCGCCGCGCCCCCCACTCGCCGCTGCGCGCCACCGGCTGGCTGAACGGGTGGCGGCTGACCTTCGGGGGCGAGCACATGGGCTGGGAGGGCGCCCTGGCGACCCTCGTCGAGGACCCGATCTCCCAGGTCTTCGTCTCCCTCTACGACATCGCCCCGATGGACGAGGACTCCCTCGACCGCTGGGAGGGCGTGGGCCTGGACATCTACCGCCGCACCCGCGTCCGCGCCCACACCCTCGACGGCGAGGAGGGTGCCTGGACCTACGTCCTGAACGCCTACGAGGGCGGCCTGCCCTCCGCCCGGTACCTGGGCGAGGTCGCGGACGCCGCCGAATCGGCCGGCGCCCCCCACGACTACGTGATGGAGCTCCGCAAACGCCCCTGCTGAGCACCTCCCCGTCAAAACCTCCAACCCAAAAACCCCCATCCCGTGACCTCCACCATCTACGCGCGTAGCCATAAACCGGCTACCCTCTTCGGCGTGAACGCATCTCTTCTTCCGGACGACATCCAGGGCGACCCGTACGCCGCCGCCGACGCCGCCGCGGCCCGCCTGCGCGAACTCACCGGCGCCGAGACCCACGACGTCGCCCTGGTGATGGGCTCCGGCTGGGCACCGGCCGTGGACGCCCTGGGCGCCCCCGAGACCGATCTCCAGGTCACCGACCTCCCGGGCTTCCCCAAGCCCGCGGTGGAGGGCCACGGCGGCAAGGTCCGCTCGTACACCCTCGGCGACAAGCGCGCACTGGTCTTCCTGGGCCGCACCCACTACTACGAGGGCCACGGCGTGGCCGCCGTCTCCCACGGCGTCCGCACCGCGGTGGCGGCCGGCGCCAAGACGATCATCCTCACCAACGGCTGCGGCGGCCTGCGCGAGGGCATGCGCCCCGGCCAGCCGGTCCTGATCAGCGACCACATCAATCTCACCGCCACCTCCCCGATCGTCGGCGCCAACTTCGTCGACCTCACCGACCTGTACTCCCCGCGCCTGCGCGCGCTGTGCAAGGAGGTCGACGCCACGCTGGAGGAGGGCGTCTACGCGCAGTTCCCCGGCCCGCACTACGAGACCCCGGCCGAGATCCGCATGGCCCGCGTGATCGGCGCCGACCTGGTGGGCATGTCCACGGTCCTCGAGGCGATCGCGGCCCGCGAGGCCGGCGCGGAGGTGCTGGGCATCTCCCTGGTCACCAACCTCGCCGCGGGCATGACGGGCGAGCCCCTCAACCACGAGGAGGTCCTCCAGGCGGGCCGCGACTCGGCGGCGCGCATGGGGACACTGCTGACGCAGGTACTGGGCCGGCTCTAGCGGACGCGGGGTGGGCCACGTGGCCCGGCGTTCCCTTCGCACCGGCGCGGATGTGAGCGCCGGGCGGGGAGCGCGGCCCGGCGTTCCACCCGGCACCCGGCGCGGGTACGGGCACGGGGTGGGGTCCGCGGCCCGGCGTCGCGGGGTGCCGCCGCGCCCACCCGTGCCGCCCCAGCGGCACGACTGCCCGCAGTTGCGGGGCGGCGTGGCGCTGCTCGCGGCGACGGCGGGCAGCCGCGGGCGCCGAGGCGGGCGTAGACGGCGCCGGCAGCCGCGTACGGCGGGAAGGGGCCGGGTCGGGGGGTGTCCGCCCGCAGCGGTTGGCGCGTCCGCGCCGGGAAGATCTGTGGCCGACCGATTCCGCGCCGTTCCGAGGACGGACACCCCCCGGCACTGCCCCGACCCACAACGCACCCCACGCGCCACGCGCACCCCCACAACCTGCACAGGCGCCGCAGGCATCACACCCGCACCCACACCACACCCGCACAGGCTCCCGCACCCACGCCACACTCGCGCAGGCCGCCGCAGGCACCCACGCCACACCCACCCACCGACACCGCACCGCACCGCACCGCACCGCACCGCACCGCACCGCACCCGAGAGGCTGACCGACGTGGCAGACGTGAACGACGACGACCTCCTCGCACGAGCCAAGGCATGGCTGACCGAGGACCCCGACGCGGACACCCGCGCGGAGCTCGCCCGCCTCATCGACGCCGGGAACCACGCCGAGCTCACCGCACGCTTCTCCGGCACCCTCCAGTTCGGCACCGCCGGCCTCCGCGGCGAACTGGGCGCCGGCCCGATGCGCATGAACCGCGCGGTCGTCATCCGTGCCGCCGCCGGCCTCGCCGCGTACCTGAAGAAGCAGGGGACCCCCCACGGGGACGGCACGGCCGGCCTGGTCGTCGTCGGCTACGACGCCCGCCACAAGTCCGAGGACTTCGCCCGCGACACCGCCGCCGTCATGACCGGCGCCGGCCTCAGGGCCGCCGTACTCCCCCGCCCCCTCCCCACCCCCGTCCTCGCCTTCGCGATCCGCCACCTGGGCGCCGTCGCCGGCGTGGAGGTCACCGCCAGCCACAACCCGCCCCGCGACAACGGCTACAAGGTGTACCTCGGCGACGGCTCCCAGATCGTGCCCCCCGCCGACGCCGAGATCGCCGCGGAGATCGACGCCGTACGCTCCCTGCACGACGTCCCCCGCCCCGAAACCGGCTGGCAGACCCTGGCCGACGACGTCCTCGACGCCTACCTCACCCGCACGGACGCGGTCCTCGCCGAGAACTCCCCCCGCACCGCCCGCACCGTCTACACCGCGATGCACGGCGTCGGCAAGGACAGCCTCCTCGCCGCCTTCGCCCGAGCCGGCTTCCCGCGCCCCGCCCTCGTCACCGAGCAGGCCGACCCCGACCCGGACTTCCCCACCGTCGCCTTCCCCAACCCGGAAGAGCCCGGCGCGATGGACCTCGCCTTCGCGAAGGCCCGGGAGACGAACCCCGACCTGGTCATCGCCAACGACCCGGACGCGGACCGCCTCGCCGTCGCCGTACCCGACCCCGCGGCCGCCGCGGGCTGGCGCATGCTCCGGGGCGACGAGGTGGGCGCCCTCCTCGCCACCCACCTGGTCACCCGCGGAGCGCAGGGCACGTTCGCGGAGTCGATCGTGTCGTCCTCCCTCCTCGGCCGCATCGCCGCGAAGGCGAACGTCCCCCACGTCGAGACCCTCACCGGCTTCAAGTGGATCGCCCGCGTGGAGAACATCCGCTACGGCTACGAGGAGGCCCTGGGCTACTGCGTCGACCCGGAGGGCGTCCGCGACAAGGACGGCATCACCGCGGCCCTCCTGATCACGGAACTGGCCTCGACCCTCAAGGAAGAGGGCCGCACCCTCCTCGACCTCCTCGACGACATCGCCGTGGAGCACGGCCTGCACGCCACGGACCAGCTCTCCGTCCGCGTGGAGGACCTCTCCCTCATCGCCGCCGCGATGCACCGCCTGCGCGAACAGCCCCCGACGAGCCTCGCGGGCCTGACCGTCACGAAGGCGGAGGACCTCACGCAGGGCACGGACACCCTCCCGCCCACCGACGGCCTGCGCTACACGCTCGACGGCGCGAGGGTGATCGTCCGCCCGAGCGGCACGGAGCCCAAGCTGAAGTGCTACCTGGAGGTGGTCGTCCCGGTCACCGCGCACGCCGGCCTCCCGGCGGCCCGCGCGACGGCGACGGACCTCTTGACGGCGCTCAAGCACGACCTGTCGACGGCAGCCGGCATCTGACGAACCCGGGGGCCCGCAAGGCCCCCGGACAACACCCACCCGCAACGCTCACCCGCAACACCCACCCGCCTCGGACGGTCACCCGACCCCGAGCAGCACCGCCAGCCCCACCGCCCCGACCGCCACCGGCACGACGATCTCGTAGGCCCACCGCACCGTCACCGCGCCCTTGGAGCTCGCGGCGTCCTTGCGCGCCTCCCACAGCTCGCGCAGCTCGTCCATGGTCTTGTCGCCCTGGGCCCGTACCGGCCCGTCCGCCTCCACGGCGGTGGACCCGGCACCGTCGGTGCGCCCACCGAGCTGCAGCTGCCCCATGCCGCCGAACATGCCGCGCCCGCGGCCGCCACCGGCACCACCGGCCGCCCGCCGGTCCTCCCGACGCGCGGCCTTCTTGCGCCCCCGCAGCGAGACGGGAATGGACCAGAGCTGGTACTTGTCGCCGCCCTCGACGAAGACCTCGTTGGAGTAGGCGGACCGGAACGAGGCGACCTCCGCCCAGGGGAGCACGATCACGCGGAACGGATTGCGCACCCGCAGCCGGTCCTCGTTGGCGAAGACGGCGGGCCGCACGGTGTAGGCGGCGACGAGCGGCACGAGGAAGAGCAGCGCCGCCAGCGCCTTCCAGCGGGTGTTCCCCTCGCCCACGACCAGGGCGTCGATGCCGAGCCACAGCGCGAGGGCGAGGACCAGCACGCCTCCGGCCATGCCTGCGGGCGAGCGGTAGACCCGGTCCTTGGACACGGGTTCCGACGGCTGAGGCGAGGGCGACTGCGGCTCCGGGGTCGTCATGCAGCCGATTGTGCCCGACGGCCGGGCGAAGGTTCACGGGCGGTGTCGTTCCACCCGGACCCGCGCCGGGGACTGTACAGACCGCTACGCGCGTAGATATGCTCACCTGGTGACCATGCCCACCACTGCACCCGCCGCACAGGGCCCCGTGAACGGCCCCGCACACGGACTCGCCGACGTCACCGCGTCCGACAGCACGCTGCGCCGCTTCCTCCACGGGTTGCCCGGCGTCGACACGGTCGGCCTGGAGGCGCGCGCCGCCTCCCTCGGCACCCGTTCCATCAAGACCACCGCGAAGGCGTACGCCCTCGACCTCGCCATCTCGATGGTCGACCTGACGACGCTGGAAGGCGCCGACACCCCGGGCAAGGTCCGGGCGCTCGGCGCGAAGGCGGTCCGCCCCGACCCGACCGACCGCACGGCGCCCGCCACGGCCGCCGTCTGCGTGTACCCCGACATGGTGCCCACCGCGAAGGAGGCCGTCGCCGGCTCCGGCGTGAAGGTCGCCTCGGTGGCCACCGCCTTCCCGGCCGGCCGCGCCTCGCTGGCCGTCAAGCTGGCCGACGTGCGCGAGGCCGTGACGGCGGGCGCGGACGAGGTCGACATGGTCATCGACCGCGGCGCCTTCCTCGCGGGGCACTACATGAAGGTGTACGACGAGATCACCGCCGTGCGCGAGGCGTGCGGCACGTCGGCCCGCCTCAAGGTCATCTTCGAGACCGGCGAGCTGTCGACGTACGACAACATCCGCCGCGCGAGCTGGCTCGGCATGCTGACCGGAGCGGACTTCATCAAGACGTCCACCGGCAAGGTCGCGGTCAACGCCACGCCCTCCAACACACTCCTCATGCTGGAGGCGGTCCGCGACTTCCGCGCGCAGACCGGCGTCCAGGTCGGCGTGAAGCCGGCCGGCGGCATCCGCACCGCGAAGGACGCGATCAAGTTCCTGGTCCTGGTCAACGAGACCGCGGGCGAGGACTGGCTGGACAACCGCTGGTTCCGCTTCGGCGCCTCCTCGCTCCTGAACGACCTGCTGATGCAGCGCCAGAAGCTGGCCACAGGCCGTTACTCCGGCCCCGACTACGTGACGGTGGACTGATCCCCATGGCACCCGCATCCTCATCCGCACCCGCGTTCGAGTACGCGCCGGCCCCCGAGTCCCGCGCGGTCGTCGACATCGCCCCCTCCTACGGCCTGTTCATCGACGGCGAGTTCACCGAGGCGGCCGACGGCAAGGTCTTCAAGACCGTCTCGCCGTCCACCGAGGAGGTCCTCTCCGAGGTCGCCGAAGCAGGCGAGGCGGACGTCGACCGTGCCGTCAAGGCCGCCCGCAAGGCCTTCGAGAAGTGGTCGGCGCTGCCCGGCGCGGAGCGCGCGAAGTACCTCTTCCGCATCGCCCGCATCATCCAGGAGCGCAGCCGCGAGCTCGCCGTCCTGGAAACCCTGGACAACGGGAAGCCGATCAGGGAGACCCGCGACGCGGACCTCCCCCTGGTCGCCGCGCACTTCTTCTACTACGCGGGCTGGGCCGACAAGCTCGACCACGCCGGCTACGGCGCGAACCCGCGCCCGCTGGGCGTCGCGGGCCAGGTCATCCCGTGGAACTTCCCGCTCCTGATGCTGGCGTGGAAGATCGCCCCGGCCCTGGCCACGGGCAACACGGTGGTCCTGAAGCCCGCCGAGACGACCCCTCTCTCCGCCCTGTTCTTCGCGGACATCTGCCGCCAGGCCGGTCTCCCCAAGGGCGTCGTCAACATCATCACCGGCGACGGCCGCGCCGGAGCGGCGCTCACCGCGCACCCCGACGTGAACAAGGTCGCCTTCACCGGCTCCACGGCGGTCGGCAAGCAGATCGCGCGCACGGTCGCGGGCACCCGCAAGAAGCTCACCCTGGAGCTGGGCGGCAAGGGCGCCAACATCGTCTTCGACGACGCCCCGATCGACCAGGCCGTCGAGGGCATCGTCAACGGCATCTTCTTCAACCAGGGCCAGGTCTGCTGCGCGGGCTCCCGCCTCCTGGTCCAGGAATCGATCCACGACGAACTCCTGGACTCCCTGAAGCGCAGGCTCACCACCCTCCGCCTGGGCGACCCCCTGGACAAGAACACGGACATCGGCGCGATCAACTCCGCCGAGCAGCTGGCCCGGATCACCGCCCTCGCCGACCAGGGCGAGGCGGAGGGCGCCGAGCGCTGGTCCCCGGCCTGCGAACTTCCCTCCTCCGGCTACTGGTTCGCCCCGACGCTCTTCACGAACGTCACCCAGGCGCACACCGTCGCCCGCGACGAGATCTTCGGCCCGGTCCTGTCCGTGCTGACCTTCCGCACGCCGGACGAGGCGGTCGCCAAGGCCAACAACACGCCGTACGGCCTGTCGGCGGGCATCTGGACGGAGAAGGGCTCGCGCATCCTGGCGGTCGCGAACAAGCTCCGTGCCGGTGTGATCTGGTCCAACACGTTCAACAAGTTCGACCCGACGTCGCCCTTCGGCGGCTACAAGGAGTCGGGCTTCGGCCGCGAGGGCGGCCGCCACGGCCTGGAGGCGTACCTCGATGTCTGAGCGACTCAGTGTCTTCAAGACCTACAAGCTGTACGTCGGCGGGAAGTTCCCGCGTTCCGAGAGCGGCCGGGTGTACGAGGTGACCACGAGGACATCAGCCGCTGCCGCGGCGGGAAAGGGCAAGTGGCTGGCGAACGCACCGCTTTCCTCCCGCAAGGACGCCCGTGACGCGGTGGTCGCCGCGCGCAAGGCGTTCGGCGGCTGGTCCGGCGCGACGGCGTACAACCGCGGCCAGATCCTCTACCGCGTCGCCGAGATGCTGGAGGGCCGCCGCGACCAGTACGTCGCGGAGGTCGCCGACGCGGAGGGCCTGTCGAAGTCGAAGGCGGCGGCCCAGGTGGACGCCGCGATCGACCGCTGGGTCTGGTACGCGGGCTGGACCGACAAGATCGCCCAGGTGGTCGGCGGCGGCAACCCGGTCGCGGGCCCGTTCTTCAACCTCTCCTCCCCGGAGCCGACCGGCGTGGTCGCCGTCCTGGCCCCGCAGGAGTCGTCCTTCCTGGGCCTGGTCTCGGTGATCGCCCCGGTCGTCGCGACGGGCAACACGGCCGTCGTGATCGCGTCGGAGAAGTCCCCGCTCCCCGCCCTCTCCCTGGGCGAGGTCCTGGCCACCTCCGACCTGCCCGGCGGCGTGGTCAACGTCCTCTCCGGCCGTACGGCGGAGATCGCCACCCCCCTCGCCTCGCACCAGGACGTCAACGCGATCGACCTCGCGGGCGCCGACGAGGAGCTGGCGAAGGAGCTGGAGATCGCGGCGGCGGACAACCTGAAGCGCGTCCTGCGTCCACAGCCTGTGGACGACGTCGACTGGTCGGCCACCCCGGGCACGGACCGCATGACGGCGTTCCTGGAGACGAAGACGGTCTGGCACCCGACGGGCGCGCTGGGCGCGTCGGGTTCGTCGTACTGACCGTCTCCACCACCCGACAGGGCCGCGGTTCCTCTCCGTCCGGAGGAGCCGCGGCCCGCCGGGGTCACTCACTCACCGGAGCACGGCCGCAGCTCCGGTTTGCTCGGCGGCGTCTTCCTTCCGGTCAGCGGGGACAGGTCCTTCATGTACATCTCGGACCACTCGTCTCCGGCCAGGACCTCCTGGAGTCCCGAGCACACCTTGCTCTTCAGCAGAGGCTTGCCCTTCGGCAGCGCCACCCCGTACGGTTCCGAGCCCGCGCCGCTGGGCAGCAGTTTCAGGTTCTTCGGATCGTCGTTGGCATACCCGGCGAGAAGCACGTCGTCCGAGGCGACCGCGTACACCGCCGACCGCTCGTCCAGCAGCCTGTCCACGCACTCCTTGTAGGAGTCGGGCTGCCACTTCCCTGTGGTGTAGCCCTCCGTCTGCAACCTGTTCGCGTACGTGGAATCCCGTGCGGTGCACACCTGGACGTGCTGCGTCTTCACGTCGGCCGCGTTGTTGAGGTCGTGTCTCACGGAGTGCTTGCGGACCAGGAGGCTGCTGCCGGCCTTGTAGTAGGGGCCGACGAAGTTGATGTTGTCCTTCTTCTCGCGTTCAGCGGTCATGCTGTACGAGGCGATGACCAGGTCCACGTCCCCGTTCGCCAACTTGCTCGCCCGGTTCCCCGTGGTCACCGGGTAGAAATCGACGTGGTCCCGGTCGTAGCCCAGCTTTCCGGCGAGGGCATGGGCGATGTCGATGTCGAATCCGCTCCACACGCCCGCCTTGTCGCGGAAGCTCAGTCCGGGCTGGTCGGTCTTGGCGCCGATGGTCAGCCGCTCGTTCTCGCTCCTCCACTGCTCCCACGCCTTCTCCGTGTCCCCCTCGGCGGCTGCCCCGCCCCGCTCCCCCGCCGCGTCGTCCTGCTTGCCCCCCGAGCCGCTCTGCGACAGGAGCCAGCCTCCTCCGGCGAGCAGAGCGGCGCACACCACGACCGCCGCCGCCTTCCAGCCCCGGAAGCCACCGCGGTCTCCGCCCCCCGCCTTCGGCGGTGGCTCGGGAAGAGCGGCCCCGGACGGGGGCGTGTCGGGTACCCGTACGGCCTCCGCCGGCGTGGGCCGTGCGGCGGGCGGCGCGGACCGGACCGTGGGTACGGGGGCGGGGGCCGAAGTGGCGGGCCTGGCCGGGGTCGGCAGGTCCGGCTCCGCGAGGACCTCCCGGAGCATCGCCTCCGCCGAAGCCACGTCCAGGCGGCTGTCCGGGTCCGTGACCAACAGCCCCTGGATGACGGGGCCGAGGGGACCGGCGTACCGCAGGACCGGGTCGGGCGACTGCTGGATGTTCGCCTGCACCTCCCAGACCTCGCCGCCGCCGAAGGGCAGGCGTCCCTCGACCATCTCGTACAGGGTGACGCCCAGCGCCCACAGGTCGGAGGCGGACGTGGGGCCCGGGGAGGCGGGGGCGAAGAGTTCGGGCGCGAGGTAGGGGGGTGTGCCGATGACGCCGCCGTACCGGGTCACCCGGTCCGCGCCCTCGAAGGTGGCGATGCCGAAGTCCACCAGGACCACCTGGCCGCCGTCCCGCACCAGCACGTTGCCCGGCTTGACGTCGCGGTGCAGGACCGACGCCTCGTGCACCGCGCGCAGGCCCTGGGCCATCTGGAGACCGATCTCCGCGGCCCTGGGCACGCCGAGGACCCGGTCGCGGCGCAACAGGTCGGCCAGCGACTGCCCTTCGAGCAGTTTCATCACGATCCAGACCTGGTCGGCGGTCTCGATCTGGTCGTGGACCGTCACCACGTTCTGGTGCTCGATCTTGGCGAGCGCCTCCGCCTCCCGGCGGGCCCGCAGCATCGCCGCCTGCTGCGTGTCCGCGGTCATGGCCCTGCGGTCGAGCAGCCCCTTCACCGCGACGAACCGGCGCAGCCGCCGGTCGTGGGCCTTCCAGACCTCGCCCATCCCGCCGCTGCCGATCGGCTCCAGCAGCTCGTAACGGCCCTCGATCACCGTGTGGGGGGCGGAAGAACGATCCTCGGGATGCCCGTCGGTGCTGCCCCCGGCCCCGTTGATTCCTTCGTCGTTGTGCACACGGCCCCCTGGCACCTCTTGCGCGAAACGTGGATCACCACAGATTAGACGGCCCCCGGGCCGCCTACGGGGGCCGTCGACGAACGGGTGCGGCGAACCGGCGCGACACACCGGTGCGGGGCGCGGCAGGGGCCGCGACCTCCCTCTCGGAGGAGCGCGGCCCCCAGTGCGCGAACCGCCTCTCAGCGCAGCAGCTCCGTCACCTGTCCCAGCACCGGCACGCTGCCCAGCGACTGCGCCTGGGCGACCGGGCCGGTCAGGGCCGTCGAGGTCAGCGGCTGGAAGTCGGCGACCTTGGTGCCGACGCCGTTGTCCAGCGGGTCTACGCCGGTGCCGGCCAGCGGGTTGGGCTTGAGGTCGGCGACCGGGCCGGTGACGTAGCCGACGGTGCCGGTGACGGCCGCCAGGCCCGCCTGCGGGTCGATGTTGCCCAACGACGTGGGGCGGGTGTGGGCCAGGCCGGCGATCGTCTCGCCGCCGCCGTCCGCCGCGGAAGCTGTCGCCGCTCCGGCGGCCAGGGCGGCCCCGGCGGTCGCGAGGGCGACCAGGGCGCGCTGTGCGTGCGGGGTGCGGGGGGACGCGTGTCGGGCCATCGCTGCTGCCACCTCTTGGTGTGGATTGCTACGGACTGCCCTGTTAACAGCGCACACCGTGATCAGGTCACCGCACAGCGCGGTCGAGATGTGACGCGCGCTGCAAAGTGCGCACGCGGGGTCGTAGGACCGCCGTTCGATGCCTCAGACTGGTGTCCCGTGAGCTCCCATCCGCCCATACCGACGCGAGTCGTGCTGCTCTGCGGCCCTTCCGGCTCCGGCAAGTCCCTCCTCGCCGCGCACTCCGGTCTCCCGGTGCTGCGCCTCGACGACTTCTACAAGGAGGGCACCGACCCGACGCTGCCGACGGTGCCCCAGAGCTCCGACATCGACTGGGACCATCCGGCGTCGTGGGACGCGGACGCGGCGGTCGCCGCCATCGGGGCGCTGTGCCGCACGGGGCGTACCGAGGTGCCGGTGTACGACATCTCGCTGAGTGCCCGCACCGGCGAGGAGACGGTCGACATCGGACGCACGCCGCTGTTCCTCGCGGAGGGCATCTTCGCCGCGGAACTGGTGGAGCGCTGCCGGGAGCTGGGCGTCCTGGCCGACGCGCTGTGCCTGAGCCGGGGGCCGCTGACGACCTTCCGCCGCCGGTTCCTGCGGGACCTGCGCGAGAGCCGCAAGTCCGTGCCGTTCCTGCTGCGCAGGGGCTGGCGGCTGATGCGGCAGGAACGGTCGGTCATCGCCCGGCAGACGGCCCTGGGCGCCCACGCCTGCGACCGGGACGAGGCGATGGGCCGCCTGGCCGCCGCGGCGGCGGGCCGGTGCGCCACCAGCCGTACGGCCGTGTAACACCTGCCCGTACTCGTACCTGCCCGTACACGCGGAAGCGGGACTGGACGGACCCCCCGGCCCTCCAGTCCCGCTCCCTTTCCACTCCCCCGTGGATCCCCCGTGATCCCCGTCCCCCGTTGTTCCCCCGTGTCCCCCGTTGTTCCCCCGTGGTGCTTCCCCGTGAGTAAGAGTCCGGGTCCCGCCCCCTGATACACCCCGGCTCGAACTTTTTTCACGGGGCCCCGCCCCCCTGCCTCAGGCGACCAGTTCGCCGAAGGCGTCCTCCCGGTCACGGCCGAAGCTGAGGACCTCGTCCTCGCGCAGCCGGCGGAGCGACCGCCAGATGCTGGACTTCACCGTGCCGACGCTGATGTCGAGGATGTCCGCGATCTCCGGGTCCGTGCGGCCCTCGTAGTAGCGCAGGACCAGCATGGTGCGCTGGAGTTCGGGCAGCCGGGCGAGCGCCTGCCACAGGACCGTGCGCAGTTCGGTGCCGCGCATCGCGTCCATGTCGCCGGGCGTCTCCGGCAGTTCCTCGGTCGGGTACTCGTTGAGCTTGCGGCGCCGCCAGGCGCTGATGTGCAGGTTGGTCATGGTGCGGCGCAGGTATCCGCCGACCGCCGCCTTGTCACTGATCCGGTCCCACGCCCGGTAGGTCGAGAACAGCGCGCTCTGCAACAGGTCCTCGGCCTCGAAGCGGTCGCCGGTGAGGTGGTAGGCGGTCGCGTACAGGGAGGAGCGGCGCTCCTGGACGTAGGCGGTGAACTCCGCCTCCGACAAGGAACGGCGCTCTCCCGGGTCCCCCTGGGCCCCCGTCTTCGCCGCGTTCCCCGCGTGCCCCGTTTCCCCCGTCTTCGCGTCAACCACCGTCATGTACGCGGTGTGCTGACGCCCGGTGCCGCGAGCGCACCCCCGCCCGCTCACGGCACCGGACTTCTCGGAACCCCGGTGTGCGTGCACGTCGTGCAGACGCGTGAGCACTGCGCTGGTGTTGGTGCCCTTCAGCGTGTTCATCTCGCGCCCCCCGTCGTGGACTGCCGGTGTTGCCTGTGACGAAAAGCTTGCCCGGGCGACTTCATGGCCGTGTCCGCCGACTGTCACAGAGCTGTCACAGGGGTCCGTCACGCCTGCACCACCGTTCCTTCACAGGGTCCGGCGGCGCGGTCGGACCCCAACCGCACCCGCAGGTCGAACACCGGCCCCCTCATGGGCCAGAATGAACGCGTGCCTTCCCTGTTGCTGATCGAGGACGACGACGCCATCCGTACGGCCCTGGAGCTCTCCCTGACCCGCCAGGGCCATCGGGTGGCCACCGCTGCCAGTGGTGAGGACGGTCTGAAGCTGTTGCGCGAGCAGCGGCCGGACCTGATCGTGCTGGACGTGATGCTGCCCGGCATCGACGGCTTCGAGGTGTGCCGTCGCATCCGGCGCACCGACCAGCTGCCGATCATCCTGCTGACCGCGCGCAACGACGACATCGACGTGGTCGTCGGTCTCGAGTCGGGCGCGGACGACTACGTCGTCAAACCCGTCCAGGGCCGGGTCCTCGACGCCCGGATCCGGGCCGTGCTGCGGCGCGGTGAGCGGGAGTCCACCGACTCGGCGAGCTTCGGCAGCCTGGTCATCGACCGCTCGGCGATGACCGTGACGAAGAACGGCGAGGACCTCCAGCTCACGCCGACCGAGCTGCGGCTGCTGCTCGAGCTGAGCCGGCGGCCGGGACAGGCGCTGTCCCGGCAGCAGTTGCTGCGGCTGGTGTGGGAGCACGACTACCTCGGTGACTCCCGGCTGGTGGACGCCTGCGTGCAGCGGCTGCGCGCCAAGGTGGAGGACGTGCCGTCGTCCCCGACCCTGATCCGTACCGTGCGGGGTGTCGGCTACCGGCTGGATCCGCCTCAGTGACCAAGGAACACCAGGGGGGTGCCCGCGGCCTGACCGCCGCTCGCAAGGGGGTCTGGGCCGGGCTGCGCTTCACCAGCCTGCGCCTCAGGCTCGTCCTCGTCTTCGGTCTGGTCGCGCTGACCGCCGCCGTGTCCGCGTCCGGCATCGCGTACTGGCTGAACCGCGAGGCGGTGCTCACCCGTACCCAGGACGCCGTGCTGCGCGACTTCGAGCAGGAGATGCAGAACCGGGCGGGGGCGCTGCCCGAGCACCCCACGCAGGACGAGTTGCAGCACACGGCGGGGCAGATGGCCAACAGCAGCCAGCGGTTCGGCGTGCTGCTGGTCGCCGAGGGCTCCGACGGCGCCGACGTGTACGGCAGTTCGGGCGGCCTGGGCGGGTTCGCGCTGTCCGACGTGCCCGAGTCGCTGCGCACGGCGGTGAACAAGGAGCAGAAGCTCACCTCGGCCAACAAGCACCCGTACCACCTGTACTGGCAGCGGATCACGGACGACGGCACCCCGTACCTGGTGGCCGGCACGAAGGTGATCGGCGGCGGACCGACCGGCTACATGCTCAAGTCGCTGGAACCGGAGGCGAAGGACCTGAACTCGCTCGCCTGGTCGCTGGGGATCGCCACCGCACTCGCCCTGCTGGGCTCCGCGCTCCTCGCGCAGGCCCTGGCGACGACCGTGCTGAAACCGGTGCACCGGCTCGGGGTCGCGGCGCGGCGCCTGGGCGAGGGGAAGCTGGACACCCGGCTGCGGGTGTCCGGCACCGACGAACTGGCCGATCTCTCCCGCACGTTCAACAACGCCGCCGAGAACCTGGAGAAGCGGGTCGCGGACATGGCGGGCCGGGAGCAGGCCTCCCGACGCTTCGTCGCGGACATGAGCCACGAGCTGCGGACGCCGCTGACGGCGCTCACCGCGGTGACGGAGGTGCTGGAGGAGGAGCTGGAGTACGCGGGCGAGGGCGACGGCGAGGGCGGGAGCTTCGACCCGATGGTCGAGCCCGCCGTACGGCTGGTGGTGAGCGAGACCCGGCGGCTGAACGACCTCGTCGAGAACCTGATGGAGGTCACCCGCTTCGACGCGGGCACCGCCCGCCTGGTCCTGGACGACGTCGACGTCGCCGACCAGATCACCGCCTGCATCGACGCCCGGGCCTGGCTGGACGCCGTCGACCTGGACGCCGAGCGCGGCATCCACGCCCGCCTGGACCCGCGGCGCCTGGACGTCATCCTCGCCAACCTGATCGGCAACGCGCTCAAGCACGGCGGGTCGCCGGTGCGGGTGACCGTGTCGCGGGCGGACGACGAGATCGTCATCCGGGTGCGGGACAACGGCCCCGGCATCCCCGAGGACGTCCTGCCGCACGTCTTCGACCGCTTCTACAAGGCGAGCGCCTCCCGCCCGCGCTCCGAGGGCAGCGGGCTCGGCCTGTCCATCGCCATGGAGAACGCGCACATCCACGGCGGCGGGATCACCGCCGAGAACGCCCCTCAGGGCGGTGCGGTGTTCACGCTGCGGCTGCCGCAGGACCCCTCCCCGCCCGCCGACGAGGACGGGGCCGACGGGGACCGCGGCACCGACGGGGAGACGGCGGACCAGGGCAAGGACGCGAAGGGACAGGTCTGATGACCGTACGCCGTCTGCCGGCCCTCTCCGGGCTCGTGCTGCTGGCCGTGCTGCTGACCGGGTGCGGCATCCGCGCCACCGAGGTGCCCACGGACTACGGTCCCGCGCCCTCACGGGTGCGTTGTTCGCTCTCCGAGCCGGACGGGGCGACGCGGGACACACCCGGAATGCCGGCGCGGGTGTTCCTGCTGTGCGGCTCGTCGCTGGTGGCCGTGGACCGCGTGGTGCGGATGCCGGACGGCGCGCCGGACTCCGGGCGGCGCGTGCTGGTGGCCCAGGGGCTGCTGAACGAGCTGGCGAAGCAGCCCTCGGCCGCGGAGAAGGAGGCCGGATACACGTCGGACGTGCGCCGCGGGACGACCGTGACGGGCCCGCGCTCCGGCGATCCCGAGGACACGCTGCGGCTGAGCACCGATCCCGACGACCTCACCTCGTACGCGCTCGCCCAGGTCGTGTGCACCTTCGCCGGCTCCGCCGCGGCCGAGGGCAACGGGTCCGTGATCCTGGCCGGCCCCGCCGACCGGTCCGCCCGCCGCTACACCTGCACGGACGAGGTCCGGGCCCGGCCCGGCAGCAACGAACCGCCGGCCGACGAGGTCACGGAGGACTGACGGGCGGGTGACGTCCGTACCGGACCGTACGGGACGGTGCTGGGCCGTGTGGCGCAAGCCTCACCCTTGCGGGTCAGGGGCCGGAACCGTGCGTGGCACGGGCCGCGTCTAGGGGGACGTGCAGCGTCATGGGTTCCTCGGCGGCAGCGCCGCGCTCCGCATCCGTGTGACAGGAAGCGTTCTCCTCGTCGCACATCTCGCGTTCGTCGCCTGGTACGCGCTGCGGCCGCTGGACGTCCCCTGGGTGCTTCCCCCCAACCTGGAGCCCTTCGCCGGGATCCGCGCCGACCTGGCGCTGGGCGGGACCGCGGCCGCGCGTTCGCTCGTCGGCGGGCTGGCCCTGCTGGCACCGCTCGGGGTCCTGCTGCCGATGGCCGGCGGGCGGCTGTACGTCTCGCCGCTGGCCTCACTGCTGCGCACCATGGCCGCGGCCGCGCTGCTGTCGCTGGGCATCGAACTGCTTCAGACCGGGGTGCCCGGGCAGGTCGTCGACATCGACTCGGTGCTGCTCAACACGGTGGGCGTGGCCCTGGCGCACCTCGCCGTCGTCCCGGCGGGCCGGGCCCGGCTCCGTCGCCGGTACCGGCGGGACGGGTGGGAGGGCGTACCTCAGGAGGAGCCCGCTCAGGGTCGGACCCCGACGATTCCCAGGGTCGGCATCGCCCCGTAGAGCGACGCTTTGTTCCGTTCGTCTCCGTAGCGTGGAGGGCAGATGAAGGGGAAGCCGGAGGGCAGCCCCACCCACACGCTCACGAAGGAGCCGCGATGTCCCGCCTCGCCCGCCCCACCCACGGCCGCATGATCGGCGGAGTGTGCGCCGCGCTGGCCCGGCGCTTCGGCACCTCCGCAGGCACGATGCGGGTGATCTTCGTGGTCTCCTGCCTGCTGCCCGGCCCGCAGTTCCTGCTCTACCTGGCCCTGTGGATCCTGCTCCCGTCCGAGGAGAAGGCCGCCCGCACGGCCTGGTGACCACGTACTCCGCCCGACGTACCTCCCTCTGGTACACCGACGGGGCGCACCCGGAGACCGGGTGCGCCCCGTCGGCGCGTGCGGAGGGCTGGGGTCAGCCGCCGATGGGGAGGCCGTTGACCGGCAGGCCCTGGGTGGGCAGGCCCTTCAGCGGCACTCCGCCGAGCACCTTGGCGACCGGCTCGGTCGGGCCCTCGGCGAGCTGCTCGGCGACGACCTGCTCGACGACCGGCTGCGCGACGGTCAGGCCGGTGCCGGCGATCCTGCGGCCCT
Organism: Streptomyces coelicoflavus; assembly: GCF_045041415.1. Taxonomy (NCBI): domain Bacteria; kingdom Bacillati; phylum Actinomycetota; class Actinomycetes; order Kitasatosporales; family Streptomycetaceae; genus Streptomyces; species Streptomyces coelicoflavus. Next base: position 3,144,585 of record NZ_CP108218.1, read on the forward strand.
GCTCCAGCGCGTTGCCCGCGCCGGGCGCGACCTGGGAGACGGTCTCCGCGGGGAGGGTGCGGGCGACGGAGTCCACCGTCTGCGCGGTGTCGGGGAGGGCGGGGGCCGCGGTGGCCGCGCCGGCGCCGGCGGCGGCGAAGGCGGCACCGAGGGCGGCGACGCCGAGGGTCTTGGCAGCAGACTGCTTCATGGAAATGCGTCCTCGTAATGGGGTGACGGGGATGTGAGCGGTGCTCGACCGTAAACACGCTTCACCCCCGGCGGCAAACATCGAAATGCGGACGGATGGTGAAAGCCCGTCCGCGTTTCCGTATTACCGTCACTCCCCGATCAGCTCTCGCCCTCCGAATAACCGCTGGTGGAAGCCGTCTGCTGGAACAGCCATTCGGACTTCAGCTCCGCGTATCCGGGCTTGATGACGTCATTGATCATGGCCAGTCGTTCATCGAAAGGAATGAACGCTGATTTCATCGCATTGACGGAGAACCACTGCATGTCGTCGAGCGTGTAACCGAACGCTTCGACAAGGTGCTCGAATTCGCGGCTCATGCTGGTGTGGGACATCAGCCGGTTGTCGGTGTTGACGGTGGCCCGGAAGTGCAGTCGGCGCAGCAGTCCGATGGGGTGCTCGGCGTAGGAGTCGGCGGCGCCGGTCTGGAGGTTGGAGCTGGGGCACAGCTCCAGCGGGATGCGCTTGTCCCGGACGTAGGAGGCGAGCCGTCCGAGCTTGACCGAGCCGTCCTCGTGCACCTGGATGTCGTCGATGATGCGCACCCCGTGCCCGAGCCGGTCGGCGCCGCACCACTGCAACGCCTGCCAGATGGAGGGCAGCCCGAAGGCCTCGCCGGCGTGGATGGTGAAGTGGTTGTTCTCCCGCTTGAGGTACTCGAAGGCGTCCAGGTGCCGGGTGGGCGGGTAGCCGGCCTCGGCGCCCGCGATGTCGAACCCGACGACGCCGAGGTCGCGGTAGCGGTTGGCGAGTTCGGCGATCTCCAGGGAGCGGGCGGCGTGCCGCATGGCGGTGAGCAGGGCGCCGACCCGGATGCGGTGGCCGTTCTCCCGGGCGCGCCGCTCGCCCTCCCGGAAGCCCTCGTTGACGGCCTCGACGACCTCCTCGAGGGTCAGCCCCTTCTCCAGGTGCTGCTCGGGGGCGTACCGCACCTCGGCGTAGACGACGCCGTCCTCGGCGAGGTCCTCGGCGCACTCGGCGGCGACCCGGACCAGGGCGTCGCGGGTCTGCATGACGCCGACGGTGTGGGAGAAGGTCTCCAGGTACCGCTCCAGGGACCCGGAGTCGGCGGCCTGGCGGAACCAGGTGCCGAGCAGGTCGGCGTCGGTTTCGGGAAGGTCCCCGTAGCCCGTCTCGCGGGCGAGTTCCACGACCGTGCCCGGCCGCAGTCCGCCGTCGAGGTGGTCGTGCAGCAGAACCTTCGGCGCCCGGCGGATCCGGTCCGGCGACGGTGTCTTCGAGACCGTCGCGGTGTTCGCCGCGGCGCTCTTCTCGGTGCTTTGGCTCGTCATTTCCGCACTCTAACTCCTACGCGCGTAGAACACCGGGTGAACGCACGAACCCGTACGGACGCGCGGTGACCGGCCATATGGCCGGATCGAGCGCCGTCGCGGCCGGTGTACGCGCTCCCCGATATGTAACGGTGACTGCGCGGACGGGTTCCGTACACCTGGTCTTCTGAGAATCTTCTGTCATGGCACAGCAAGCGACGCCGGTCCGTCGGGCCCGGCTGGGGCGGACGCTCGGTCCGGAGGGGACGGCGGTGAGCGGTGTGGTGCTGCTGCTCCCCGGGGGTGACGAGGTGTCCGACCGCAGGCCCTCGGCGCTGCTCGCGGCCGCGTCCGTACGCGCGTTGGGGCGCAGGCTGGCACGGGCCGGCCGGGAGGAGGGGCTGGCCACGCATGTCGTGCACTACCGCTACCGCGGCTGGAACGGCACCGAGGCGCACCTCGCCCGGGACGCCGAATGGGCGGCCGACGAAGCGGTACGGCGTTACGGCGACGTGCCCCTGTGTCTGCTCGGCACCGGTATGGGCGGCCGGGCGGCGTTGCGGGCGGCCGGGCACGAGGCCGTCAACTCGGTGCTGGCGATCGCCCCTTGGCTGCCGGAGGACGACGTGGCCGCGCCACCCGAACCGGTGAAGCAGCTCGCCGGGCGGCAGGTGCTGATCGTGCACGGCACGAACGACGCCCACAGCGACCCGGAGTTGTCGTTCCGGCTCGCCTCGCGGGCGAAGAAGGCGAACCGCTCGGTGTGCCGGTTCGAGGTGCACTCCGACGGCCACGGGCTGCGCCAGTACCGTGACGAGGTCGCCGCGCTGGCCGAGGACTTCGTGATGGGCGCGCTGTTCGGACAGTCCTTCTCGCGCCCGGTGGAGGACGCCCTGGCCGCTCCCCCGCCGCTGGGGCTGCGGATGCCGCTCGCGGCGGGGTTCGGCAAGTCGTTGCGGCGGTAGCGCGCCTCCTCCGGAGGCCGGAGGCTCGGGACGGCGGCCCGGCGCATGGCTCAGGACGGCAGCAGGCTGCCCCGCCGGGACAGCAGGAACTTCTTGAACGCCGCCACGGGTGGCGTGTCCGTGCGACCCGCCAGCCAGGCCACGCCGATCTCGCGCGCGGCGCGCGGGGCGGTGACCGTCAGTTCGACCACGCCGGGGCGGGGCACGGCGGGCGGCGGCAGCAGGGCGACGCCGAGACCGGCCGCGACCAGGCCGCGCAGCGTCTCCGCCTCCTCGCCCTCGAAGGCCACCCTGGGCCGGAACCCGGCCTCCTTGCACAGCGCGTCGGTGATGCGGCGCAGGCCGTAGCCGGGCTCCAGCGTCACGAAGATCTCGTCGGCGGCCTCGGCGAGGCGGATGCGTCTGCGCCCGGCCAGGGAGTGGTCGGCCGGCACGACCAGGCGCAGCTTCTGCTCGTCGAGGCGGCGGGCGACCAGGTCGGGGGCGTCGGGGACCGGAGAGGTCAGGCACAGGTCCAGTTCCCCGGCGCGCAGCCGCTCCAGCATGGCCTCGCCGTAGTTCTGGACGAGGCTGAAGCGGACGCGGGGGTGGTCGGCGCGGAAGGCGTGCAGCAGGCCGGGGACGGTCTCGGCGCCCATGGTGTGCAGGAACCCGAAGGCGACCTTGCCGGTGGCCGGGTCGGCGTCGGCGCGGACCTCGTCGGCGGCCCGCTCGACCTCGGCGAGGGCGCGCTCCACGGAGCCGAGGAAGGTGCGCCCGGCGACGGTCAGCGCGAGGGTGCGGCCCCGGCGGACGAACAGGTCGACGCCGAGGTCCTCCTCGAGGCGGACGAGGGCGCGGGAGAGGGTGGACTGGGGGACGTTCATCTCCTGGGCGGCCCGGGTGACGTGCTCGGTGCGGGCCACGCCGGCGAAGTGCGCGAGGCGGGGCGCGAGCAGCGCGACGATGTCTTCTGTGTCACCGGCAGGTGACAGGCGGGGCCGTGAGCTTTGCTGATGCACCATGGGAACGATTATGGCCATTCCATGCATTGGACGGATGAGTAAGGGGCTTCGTACCTTCGTGGCATGACTCCCGCCGATACCGGGGCGTCCACGGTCGTGGACGCCGCATCCGCCGCCTCCGACTCCGATTCCTTCGAAGCCTCCGACTCGCGCACGGCCCCGGGCGGCCCCGGCTACCGCCGGATGAGTCTCGCGCTGTTCCTGGCGGGCGTCGCGACCTTCGCGCTCCTCTACTCCACCCAGGCCCTGCTGCCGCTGATCTCGGGCGACCTGGGCGTCACGGCGAGCGACGCGAGCTGGACCGTGGCCGCCGCGACCGGCGGTCTCGCGCTGTTCGTGCTGCCGATGAGCGCACTGTCGGAGCGGTTCGGACGCCGTACGGTCATGACGGCGTCGCTGGCGGTCGCGGTGACCGTCGGGCTGCTAATGCCCTTCGCCCCGTCGCTGCCGGCGCTGGTCGCGCTGCGGGCGGTGCAGGGCGCGGCGCTGGCGGGGCTGCCGGCCTCGGCGACGGCGTATCTCGCGGAGGAGGTGCGGCCACGGGCGCTGGTCACCGCGATCGGCCTGTTCGTGGCGGGCAACAGCGTCGGCGGGATGAGCGGCCGGGTCATCACCGGCTGGGTGGCCCAGGAGTGGGGCTGGCGGGTCGCCGTCGGGGTGATCGGCCTGGTCGCGGTGGCGTGCGCGGTGGCCTTCCGGCTGCTGCTGCCGGCGCCGAAGCACTTCACGCCGGGTTCGCTGCGCCCGCGGGTCCTGGTCCGCACGGTGCGCGACCACCTCGCCAACCCGCTGCTGCGCCGCCTGTACGCGATCGGCGCGCTGTTCATGACGGTGTTCGGCGGCGTCTACACGGTGATCGGCTACCGCCTGACGGAGGCGCCGTTCTCCCTTCCCCAGGGCCTGATCGGCTCGATCTTCCTGGTCTACCTGGTCGGCACGGTCTCGGCGTCGACCGCGGGCCGTCTGGTGGGCCGCCTCGGCCGCCGCGGTGCGCTCTACCTGGGCGCCGGTACGACGGCGGCGGGCCTGCTGCTGTCCCTGGCGCCGTCGCTGCCGCTGGTCCTCCTCGGCCTGGTGCTGATCACGGCGGGCTTCTTCGCCGGGCACGCGGTGGCCTCCTCGGCGGTCGGCAAGACCGCCCAGCACGGCCGCGCCCAGGCCTCGGCGCTGTACCAGTCCGCCTACTACGTCGGCTCCAGCGCGGGCAGCACGGTCGGCGCGGTGGCCTTCCACTCCGGCGGCTGGGCCGGGACGGTCGCGGTGGGGGTGCTGGCGGTCCTGGGCGTCGTGGTCATCACGGTCTCCGGATCGCTGGCGGCCCGCCGCCAGGCCGCGGGGACACCGGTGAGGGCACTGAGCCTCCCCCGCTGACCTGCGCCTTTCTTGACTGCACAGGCCATTGTCAGTCCCCTGCGGTAGCTTCCGAAGTGCGAGGCGCGAAGACGCGCACGACGGGACGCCACAGGGGTGGGTGGACGGACGATGACCAACGGCACCGTGACGCCGGAGCTGGACTCGGCGCTGGAGAAGCACCGGCCCGAGCTGACGGGGTACTGCTACCGGATGCTCGGCTCCTCCTTCGAGGCCGAGGACGCGGTGCAGGACACCCTGGTGCGCGCCTGGCGGAGCTACGACAAGTTCGAGGGCCGCTCCAGCCTGCGCTCGTGGCTGTACCGGATCGCGACCAACGTCTGCCTGGACATGCTGACCGCGGGCAACAAGCGGGCGCGCCCGATGGACCTGACGGAGGCGACGCCGCTCGCCCAGGCCGCGCTGTCCCCCCGCCCGGACCACACCTGGCTGGAGCCGATGCCGGACGCCCGCGTGCTGCCGCAGACCGCCGACCCGGCCGAGGCCGCGGTCGCCAAGGAGTCCGTGCGGCTCGCGTTCATGGCCGCCCTGCAACAGCTGCCGCCCAAGCAGCGGGCGGTGCTGATCCTGCGCGAGGTGCTGGCGTGGAGGGCGAGCGAGGTCGCCGAGCTGCTCGGCACGTCGGTCGCCTCCGTGAACAGCGCCCTTCAGCGGGCCCGCGCCACGCTCGCCGAGCGGGAGGACCGGGGGGCCGACGCGGCGGTCTCCGACCCGCTGGACGAGGAGCAGCAGAAGCTCCTGGAGCGCTATGTCGCGGCCTTCGAGGGCTACGACATGACCGCGCTGACGGCCCTCCTGCACGAGGACGCGGTCATGACGATGCCGCCGTTCGACCTGTGGCTGGCCGGTCCGGCGGACATCACCGGCTTCATGTCCACGCTGGGCGCGGCGTGCGCGGGCTCCCGGCTGCTGCGGGTGGAGGCCAACGGGCTGCCCGCCTTCGCGCACTACAAGCCGGACCCGGAGGCGGGCGGTTTCGCGCCGTGGGCGGTGCAGGTGCTGGAGATCTCAGACGGCCGCATCACCGGGTTCCACTGCTTCCTCGACACCAAGCGGTGGTTCCCGCTGTTCGACCTGCCGCTCCGTCTCGAAGCGGAGGCCGACGAGGTCCAGTAGCCCGTGCAGGGCCGGATCGGGGTCGCGCAGCCTGATCCGGCCCCCGGCCCGCCGGGCGGTCAGCTCCAGCCGGGCCAGCAGGTCAACAACGGCGAGCCCCGGGGGGCCGAGGCCGCCGACGTCACAGACGACCACCCCGGCCCGGGTGCTTTCCAGCAGCGCGCGCACCTCGTCGCAGAACCGGGGCGTCTCCCCTCGGGAGACGGGCCCCGGCAGCACGAGTACGGCGGGTGTCACGGCGTCCACGTGCGGTAGACCCGGCATGCGCCGGGAAATCATCGGTGCCGGGGTGGTCGGGGATCACATTGACCTGCGCGGTCCCGCCGACAGAGGCTTCGCTGTATGCCCCACATACCCCGTCCCCCCTCCGCCGCGCCGCCCGGCGCCCGCCCCCTCGTCCGGCAGGGGGTGCCGTGCAGGGGGTGCTGACCGGCTTCGCGGTCATCGCGGTGGTGATCGGGGTGGGCTATGTGCTCGGCCTGCGCGGCCATCTCGGCCCCCAGGGCCGCGAGGTGCTGACCAAGCTCGCCTTCCACGTGGCGTCACCGGCCCTGCTGTTCACGACCCTGGCGACGGCGGACCTGTCGGTGGTCTTCTCCGCCCGGCTGCTGGTGACGGCCCTGTCCACGCTGGCGGTGGCCGGTGCGTTCGTCGCGGTGGGCGTCGTACGCGGCTGGGGCGTGGGCCGTACGACGATCGGCGCGCTCTGCTCCGGCTACGTCAACTCCGGCAACCTCGGCATCCCGATCGCCGTGTACGTCCTGGGTGATGCCTCGCTGGTGGCGCCGGTGCTGCTGTTCCAGCTGGTGCTGGTGACGCCGGTGGCGGTGACGATCCTGGACCTGTCGTCGGGCGGGGGTGCCAAGGGCCCGCTGTGGCGGCTGCTGCTGACGCCGCTGCGCAATCCGATCGCCCTGGGTTCGCTCGCCGGGGTCGCGGTCGCCGCGAGCGGCCTCGAGGTGCCCGACCCGGTCATGGACCCGGTGACGCTGATCGGCAACATGTCGGTCCCCGCGGTGCTGCTGGCCTTCGGCATTGGGCTGTGCGGCTCCACGATGCCGCTGCGGGGCGTGGAACGGCGGCCGGTGCTGCTCGCGGTCGCGCTGAAGGCGGTGGGCCAGCCGACGGTGGCCTGGGCGCTGGCGTCGGGCGTCTTCGGTCTGCGGGGCCCCCAACTCCTCGACGTGGTGGTGACGTCGGCGCTGCCTGCCGCACAGAACCTGTACACGTACGCGTCGACCTACGGGACCGGCGAACGCCTGGCCCGCGACGCGATCCTGGTGTCGACGGTGGTGTCCGTGCCGGTGCTGGTGGGGGTGGCGACGGTTCTGGGGTGACGATCCTCAGTTTGCAGGGAAGGCGCCGGTGTCGACCTCCAGGCCGAAGGGGTCCGGCAGGGTCAACTTCTCGCCGTACTCCACCGACGCCAGGACGCGGTAGGTGCCGTCCTCAGGGACTCCGTACAGCGTGACCGTCGGGCATCCGCTGTGCCAGGGATCCAGAAGAAGGTAGAGGGGGACACCGGCCCTGGCATATCCCCTGACCTTCTTGATCCGGTCGTGGTTGGCATTGCTGCGCGAGGTGACTTCGACGACCAACTCCGCCTCACTCGCATGCACTCTCCTGCCCTGCCGCAACGCCACTCTGGGCACCACGCAGAGATCGGGCTGGAAAACGCCCGCGGTCTCCGGGACCCCCAGCCCCAGAGTCTGGTAGATGCCGCACCCCTCGGGGACAGCGGTGTAGAGGCTGAGTTGCAGCAGTTCGGCGGTGTCGTTGTGCGCTTCGGACGGCGGAGGCGCCACGGTGACGATCCCTTCGATGATCTCCACCTTGCTGCCCTCCGGAGCGTCCGTCTCCTCCAGGACACGGACGATCTCGTCCCAGCCCGCCCCTCCGGGGGTCGGCTCGGCACTGAGTGCGCTCATGGCGGTGTCTCCAATCGGTGCGTCACCGATCCCAGCATGCCGAACGGGACCGGCACTGGTCTACCGGTCCCGTTCACCCGAATGGGGAATCCGCAGGTCAGGCGATACGTTCCCGCACCACCGGCGAGGCGGTGAAGTCCGTGCCGGCCGGGGCGACGTCGTACGCGCCCTCCACCGCCGCGAGGGCGTACGCGAAGCGGTCCGGGGTGTCCGTGTGGAGGGTGAGGAGGGGCTGGCCCTCGGTGACCGTGTCGCCGGGCTTGGCGTGGAGTTCGACGCCCGCGGCGGCCTGCACCGGGTCCTCCTTGCGGGCGCGGCCCGCGCCCAGGCGCCAGGCGGCGACGCCGATGTCGTAGGCGTCGAGGCGGGTCAGGACGCCGGAGGCGCCCGCCTTCACCACGTGCTGCTCCTTCGACGTGGGCAGGGCCGCGTCCGGGTCGCCGCCCTGGGCCGCGATCATGCGGCGCCAGACGTCCATCGCGGAGCCGTCGGCCAGCGCCTTCGCCGGGTCGGCGTCCTTCAGGCCCGCCGCGTCGAGCATCTCGCGGGCCAGGGCGAGGGTCAGCTCGACCACGTCGGAGGGGCCGCCGCCGGCCAGGACCTCGACCGACTCGCGGACCTCCAGGGCGTTGCCCGCGGTGAGACCGAGCGGGGTGGCCATGTCGGTGAGGAGCGCGACCGTCTTCACGCCGTGGTCGGTGCCGAGGCCGACCATCGTGGAGGCCAGCTCGCGGGCGTCCTCGATGGTCTTCATGAAGGCGCCCGAGCCCACCTTCACGTCCAGGACCAGCGAGCCGGTGCCCTCGGCGATCTTCTTGGACATGATGGAGGAGGCGATGAGCGGGATCGCCTCGACCGTGCCCGTGACGTCGCGCAGGGCGTAGAGCTTCTTGTCGGCGGGGGCCAGGCCGTCACCCGCGGCGCAGATCACCGCGCCGGTGGTGTCCAGGACGTTCAGCATCTCCTCGTTGGAGAGGAGCGCGCGCCAGCCGGGGATCGACTCCAGCTTGTCGAGGGTGCCGCCGGTGTGGCCGAGGCCGCGGCCGGAGAGCTGCGGGACGGCCGCACCGCAGGCCGCCACCAGGGGCGCGAGCGGCAGGGTGATCTTGTCGCCGACGCCGCCCGTGGAGTGCTTGTCGGCGGTCGGGCGGGACAGGGACGAGAAGTCCATGCGCTCGCCCGAGGCGATCATCGCGGCCGTCCAGCGGGCGATCTCGCCGCGGTTCATGCCGTTGAGCAGGATCGCCATCGCGAGCGACGCCATCTGCTCGTCGGCGACCTCGCCGCGCGTGTAGGCGTCGATGACCCAGTCGATCTGCTCGCCGGTCAGCTCGCCGCGGTCCCGCTTGGTGCGGATGACGGAGATGACGTCCATGGCCATGTCTGGCTGTCCTTACTTCGTGAGGTGGTCGGGGCCGAAGGCCTGCGGGAGCATCCGGGACAGGGGGAGGATCCCCTCCGGGGTCTCGAGCAGCAGCTCCGGGCCGCCGAACTCGTACAGCAGCTGCCGGCAGCGGCCGCAGGGGACGAGTACCTCGCCCTCGCCGTCGACGCAGACGAAGTGCGTCAGCCGGCCCCCGCCGGTCAGCTGCAACTGGGAGACCAGACCGCACTCGGCGCACAGGCCGATGCCGTAGCTGGCGTTCTCCACGTTGCAGCCGGTGACGGTGCGGCCGTCGTCGACCAGGGCGGCGGCGCCCACGGCGTACCCGGAGTAGGGGGCGTACGCCCGGGACATGGCGTCCCGGGCCGCCCTGCGCAGCTCCGCCCAGTCGGGCCCGGTCACTTGCCCTGGCCCTTGCGGTACTGCATGCCGTTCGCCCTGGGCATCCGCAGCCGTTGCGCGGACAGGGCGAGGACGACGAGGGTGACGACGTACGGCGTGGCGGAGACGACCTGGTTGGGAACCTCGTTGGTGCCGGCGTACCAGGCGAAGACCAGGGCGCCGATGACGAAGGTGATCGCGGCCTTGACGTACTTCTTGCGGATCGCCAGCCAGATGGCGCCGGCGACCAGCAGCAGCGCGCCGAGCAGCAGCAGGGCGTGCACGTTGGCGGAGCCGCCGCGCAGGTTGAGGCTGTCGGTGTAGCCGAAGAGCCCGGCGCCGATGGCGAGGCCGCCCGGCATCCAGTTGCCGAAGATCATCGCGGCGAGGCCGATGTAGCCGCGGCCGCTGGTCTGGCCCTCCAGGTAGAAGGGGTTGGCCACGATGGACAGGAAGACGCCGCCGAGGCCGGCCAGACCGCCGGAGATGATCACGGCCAGGTACTTGTACTTGTAGACGTTGACGCCGAGGGACTCGGCGGCGACCGGGTTCTCGCCGCAGGAGCGCAGACGCAGGCCGAACGGGGTGCGCCACAGGATGTACCAGCTGGCCGGGATCAGCGCGACGGCGATCAGGGTGAGCCAGGAGACGTCGGTGACCAGACCGCCGAGCAGGCCCGCGATGTCCGAGACGAAGAACCAGTGCTGGTCGTTGAGGCTGTCCAGCCAGCCGGACAGGCCCGGGATCGAGAAGTGTCCGAGGGAGTCGACCGGCGGGGACTGCTTGGCGGAGCCGCCCTGGTGGCCCTCGAAGGCGAGCGGGGCGAGGTAGCGGGTGGCGCCGAGGGCGAGGATGTTGATGGCCACGCCGGAGACGATGTGGTTGACGTTGAAGGTGATCGTCACGACGGCGTGCAGCAGGCCGCCGATGCAGCCGCCGACGATGCCGACGAGGACGCCGGTCCACGGCCCCCACTGGAAGCCGGCCCAGGCACCGAACCAGGTGCCGAGGATCATCATGCCCTCGAGGCCGATGTTGACGACGCCCGCGCGCTCGGCCCACAGACCGCCGAGACCGGCGAGGCCGATCGGCACGGCGAGCTGGAGGGCGGTGGACATCTGGCTGACGTTGGTGATGCCGTTGGCGCCGGTGATCAGGCGGACGATCGAGGTCAGCGCCAGGGCTCCGGCGATGACCAGGAGCAGCACGGGCCACGACATGCGGCGGCCGGTCCGTGGTGCGTGCTCCAGCGACGGCTGGTTGACGTCGGTCGCTGTGGTCGGAGCGGTCATCGGCCGGCCACCTCCTTCTTCGAGTTGTCGGTGGCGCCGAGGACGTGACCGGCGGCCAGCTCCGCGCCGACCCGGCGCTGCTGGCGGCGCAGGCCCCACTCGCGGACGGCCTCGTAGGAGACGACGACCGAGAGGACGATCAGGCCCTGCATGATGACCGCGATCTCCTTGTCGAAGCCGTGGTAGTCGAGCTCGGGCGAGGCCTTGTCGAGCCAGGCCCACAGGAGGGCGGCGAAGGCGATGCCGACCGGGCTGTTGCGGCCGAGGAGGGCGATGCCGATGCCGAGGAAGCCGACCCCGGTGGGGAAGTTGAGGTTGTAGGTGTGGGCGTCGCCCATCAGGATCGGCAGGCCCGCGAGACCGGCGAGGGCGCCGGAGATGAGCATCGCGGTGAGCACCATGCGCTTGGGGTCGACGCCGCTGGCCGCCGCCGCCGACTCGGAGGCGCCGGAGGCGCGCAGGTCGAAGCCGAAGCGGGTGCGGTTGAGGACGATCCAGTAGCCGATGCCGAGGAGCGCGGCGAGGATCACCAGGCCGTAGATCTCGCCGGCCGCGCCCATGTCGAAGCCGGGGATCCAGCCGGACTCGTGCATCTCGCCGGTGGTGCTGTTGTTGCCGACCTTGACGCCGAAGACGTCCGGCTTCCACATGTAGACGATGAGCGAGGTGGCGATCGCGTTGAGCATGATCGTCGCGACGACCTCGCTGACGCCGCGGGTCACCTTGAGGACACCGGCGATGCCGGACCAGAAGGCGCCGGTGAGGACGGCGGTCAGCAGCAGCAGCGGGACCTGGAGGAACGCCGGCAGGTTGGCGTGGGCGCCGACGACGGCGGCCATGAAGGCGCCGAGCTGGTACTGGCCGTCCACACCGATGTTGAACAGGTTCATGCGGAAGCCGATGGCCACCGCGAGGGCCGCGATGTAGTACAGCGAGGCCTGGTTGACGATCAGGACCTGGATGTCGGAGAAACCGGCCTGCTCGATCATGAGGGCGAACGGTTCGACCGGGTTCTTGCCCGAGGCGATCAGGACGATCGCGCTGAGCACGAAGGCCACGGCGAGCGCGATGACCGGTCCGGCCACCGCGAGGAGCACGCGCTCCTTGTCGAACTTCTTCATCAGCGGGCCTCGTCTTCCGGAGACTCGGGGGACGCGGGCGCCGCGGGGGGCGCCGCGGACTTCGGGGAGCCGGTCGCGCCGTCCGGGATCTCGGGGTTCTCGTCGTCTTCCAGGTGTCCGGAGGCGGCGCCGGTCATCGCCGAGCCGAGTGCCTCGGGGGTGATGGTGGCCGGGTCGGCGTCCACGACCAGCTTGCCGTCGTAGATCACGCGGAGGGTGTCGGACAGGCCGATCAGCTCGTCCAGGTCGGCGGAGATCAGCAGTACGGCCAGGCCCTCGCGGCGGGCCTCGCGGATGTGGTCCCAGATCGCGGCCTGCGCGCCGACGTCCACACCGCGGGTGGGGTGGGCGGCGATGAGGAAGCGGGGATGGTGGCTCATCTCGCGGCCGACGATCAGCTTCTGCTGGTTGCCGCCGGACAGCGAGGCGGCGGTGACGTCGATGCCGGGGGTGCGGACGTCGTACGTCTCGACGATGCGGCGGGTGTCCTGCTGGGCGTTCTTCAGGTCCAGCCAGACGCCCTTGCTGTTGGGCTTCTCGGTGACGTGGCCGAGGATGCGGTTCTCCCAGAGGGGGGCCTCCAGGAGCAGCCCGTGGCGGTGGCGGTCCTCGGGGATGTAGCCGACGCCCTGCTCGCGGCGCTTGCGGGTGGGCAGCGCGGTGATGTCCTGGTCGAGGAAGCGGATGGAGCCGGAGTCGGCGTGGCGCAGGCCGATGAGCGCGTCGACCAGTTCGGTCTGGCCGTTGCCCTCGACACCGGCGATGCCCAGCACCTCGCCGGCGTGGATGGTGAAGGAGATGTCGTCGAGCAGGGCCTTGCCGCTCGGCGCGGCCAGGCGCAGCGTGTCGACGGTGAGGACCGGGCGGTCGGTGACCGTGGACTCGGCCGTCTCGGGGGTGGGCAGTTCGCTGCCGACCATCAGCTCGGCGAGCTGGCGGGGCGTCGTCCCGGCGGGGACGGCCGTGCCGACCGTCGTACCGCGCCGGATGACGGTGATCTCGTCGGCGACGGAGAGGACCTCGCCCAGCTTGTGGGAGATGAAGATGACGGACAGGCCCTCGGCCTTCAGCTCGCGGAGGTTGTCGAAGAGGGCGTCCACCTCCTGCGGCACCAGGACGGCCGTGGGCTCGTCGAGGATCAGCGTGCGGGCGCCGCGGTAGAGGACCTTGAGGATCTCCACGCGCTGGCGAGCGGCGACGCCGAGCTCCTCGACCAGGAGGTCGGGGCGCACGCCGAGGCCGTACCGCTCGGAGAGTTCCTTGATCTTCCGGCGGGCCCTGGCGCCGATGCCGTACAGCTTCTCGCTGCCGAGGACCACGTTCTCGAGGACCGTGAGGTTGTCGGCGAGCATGAAGTGCTGGTGGACCATGCCGATGCCGCGGGCGATGGCGTCGGCGGGCGAGGAGAAGGAGACCTGCTCGCCGTCGACCGCGATGGTGCCCTCGTCCGGCTTCTGCATGCCGTAGAGGATCTTCATCAGCGTCGACTTGCCGGCGCCGTTCTCGCCGACGAGGGCGTGGACGGTGCCCTTGCGGACGGTGAGGTGGATGTCGTGGTTGGCCACGACTCCGGGGAAACGCTTGGTGATCCCGGCGAGTTCGACGGCGGTCACCGGTTCGTTGACCGCCGCTCCGGCCGGAGGGCTGCTGGACGCGTTGATGGCGCACTCTCCTGGGGACGGGGGCCGTCTACGCGCGTAGCGCCCCTACGGCATCTAAAAGCGGCGGCGGCGCATCGACGCGACGGGGTACGGGGAGGACGACTCTCGGGCCGCTCTTCCCGTACCCCGCCGCGCGGCGCAACCGGCGCGGTTACACGCTGTTCGAGGTGTTGCAGGTGCTACTCAGCCGTTCAGCTGCTCTTGACCTTGATCTCGCCGCTGATGATCTTCTCCTTGGCCGTCTTGATGGCTGCCTGGAGCTCGGCGTCGTCCGCGAACTTCGGGTTGGAGTCCGAGAGACCGACCTCGCCGGACTTCAGATCGCCCCGAACGATACCGGTCTCCGGCTTGCCGTCCTCGACCGACTTCGCGAGGTTGTACACCGCCGACGCGACGTCCTTCGTGGCCGAAGTCAGGATGTAGTCCTTGTACTTGGCGAGGGCTTCCTGCTTGTACTGGTCGGAGTCGACGCCGATCGCCCAGATCTTGTTGGCGGCGGCGGCCTCGATCACGCCCTGGCCGGAGAGACCGGCCGCCGCGTAGACGACGTCGGCCTTCTTCTCGATCTGGCCCGAGGCGGCGGTCTTGCCCTTGTCGGGGCTGGCGAAGCCGCCCTCCTCCGCGGTCTGGGTGAGGTACTGCGAGATCACCTTGACCTTGGGGTTGGTGTCCTTGACGCCCTGCTCGTAGCCGGCCTGGAACTTGTGGATCAGCGGGATGTTCACACCGCCCACGAAGCCGACCGTGTTGGTCTTGGTGCTCTTGGCGGCGGCAACACCGGCGAGGTACGAGGCCTCCTCTTCGTTGAAGACCAGGTCGGCCACGTTCTTCGCCTCGATCGTGGCGTCGTCCACGATGCCGAAGGTGGTGTCGGGGTACTTCTCCGCGGCGGCCTTCAGGGGCGCCGCGTACGCGTAGCCGACACCGACGACGGGGTTGTAGCCCTGCTTGGCCAGCGAGACGAGCCGCTGCTCCTTGTCGGCGTCCGTCTCACCGTCGGTGGGCTCGACGTCGGCCGTCTCGTAGCCGAACTCCTTCTTGGCCTGCTCCAGACCTCGGTACGCGGCGTCGTTGAAGGACTGGTCGCCCTTGCCGCCGACGTCGTACGCGATGGCGAGGCCCTTGTCCCCCTTGGACTCCGAACCGGAGTCGGTCGAGGTACCACCGCAGGCGGCGAGGGCGAGGGCCAGGGAGGCGGTCGCTGCGCCTGCGACCGTGATCCGGGAAATCCGGCGCATGTCTGGTGCTCCTGTCGTACAAGCGCCGGGGACGGTTCGGCTGCGGCGCTGGCTTCGCCGCAGATTAACGCGCGTAGACCTGCCTGAAAACCCCTTCTGTCCACCTTGTTATCCGCCCGTGAGCAAGGTGACGCGTATGGGGGTACGGGGCTTGCCGGAAGCGAACGGGGGGTGGCGGAGTGTGACGCCCGGGGCTCGGCGGGGCGGGGTGCGGAGCGTGCGCCGGGGCGCCGGTGCGGCGGGCATGCGGAAGCGGACGGGTGCCCGGGGGCGCCCGTCCGCTTCGTGGGTTCTGTGCCCTGCCGTCGCGGCTACTCCGTGGCGACCTTGATGGAACCGTCGACGATGCCCGTCTTGGCCTTCTCCACGGCCTCCTTGGCGCCCGGGATCCCGGCGAACTTCGGGTTGCTGTCGGACAGGCCCACGCCGTCGGACTTCAGGTCGAAGGTGTGGGTGCCGGTGAGCGGCTTGCCGTCCTCGACGGACTTGGCCAGGGCGTAGACCGCGCCGTCGATGTCCTTGAGGGCGGAGGTCAGGATGGAGTCCTTGTACTTGGCGAGGGCTTCCTGCTTGTACTGGTCGGAGTCGACACCGATCGCCCAGACCTTCGCCTTGGCGGCGGCCTCGATCACGCCCTGGCCGGAGAGACCGGCCGCCGCGTACACGACGTCGGCCTTCTTCTCGATCTGGCCCTCGGCGGCGGCCTTGCCCTTGTCGGGGCTGGCGAACCCGCCCTCCTCCGCGGTCTGCGTGAGGTACTGCGAGATCACCTTGACCTTGGGGTTGGTGTCCTTGACGCCCTGCTCGTAGCCGGCCTGGAACTTGTGGATCAGCGGGACGTTCACGCCGCCCACGAAGCCGACCGTGTTGGTCTTGGTGGCCTTGGCCGCGGTGACACCGGCCAGGTAGGACGCCTCGTTCTCGGCGAAGACGAGGGAGGCCACGTTCTTGCCCTCGACCACGGAGTCGACGATGCCGAAGGTGGTGTCCGGGTACTTGGCGGCGACGGCCTTCATCGCCGTGCCGTAGGCGAAGCCGACGCCGATCACCGGGTTGTAGCCCTGCTTGGCCAGCGAGGACAGCCGCTGCTCCTTGTCGGCGTCCGTCTCGCCGTCGGTGGGCTCGATGTCGGCGGTCGTGTAGCCGAACTCCTTCTTGGCCTGCTCCAGACCCCGGTACGCGGCGTCGTTGAAGGACTGGTCGCCCTTGCCGCCGACGTCGTACGCGATGGCGAGGCCCTTGTCGTCACCGCCGCCGTCGTCGCCCTCGCTGCTGGTACCGCCGCAGGCCGTGGCGGCGAGCGCGAGCGACGCGACCCCCACCGCGACACGGATCAGTCTTGATGTCCGACGCATCTGAAGTTCCCCATTCTCCAAAGCCCCGCAGCGGGCGCTCGGTTCGGCGCACATTAACGCGCGTAGAACCTCCTGGGAACGGGGTTGCGCGGCGCCGTTATCCATTCGTGCCGCTGGCCGGATACCGCCGGTACGGCTACTGCACCGCGTCGATGAGCGCCGCCGCGGTGAACATCTCCACGCCGACCGTGATGGCGTGCTCGTCCACGTCGAAGTCGCCCTGGTGGAGGTCGCGGACGGTGCGTTCGCCGGGTGGGCGGACGCCGAGGCGGGCCATGGCGCCGGGCACGTGCTCCAGGTACCAGGAGAAGTCCTCGCCGCCCAGGCTCTGCTCGGTGCCCTCGACGGCGTCGGTGCCGCGCCGGGCGACCATGGCGGCCTGGAGCAGTTCGGTGCTGGTGACCTCGTTGACGACCGGGGGGACGCCGCGGACGTAGGTGATCTCGGACTTGGCCCGGTACAGGTTGGCGATCTCGTCGATGGCGCCCATCACCAGGTCGGGCGCCTGCCGCCAGGCGTCGAGGTCGAGGCAGCGCACGGTCCCGGCGAGTTCGGCGTGCTGCGGGATGACGTTCGGGGCGTGGCCGGACTCGATCCGCCCCCAGGTCAGGGCGAGCCCGCTGCGGCTGTCCACGCGCCGGGCGACGAGCGAGGGCACGTCGGTGGCGACGCGGGCGGCGGCCGTGACCAGGTCGGTGGTGAGGTGGGGGCGGGCGGTGTGGCCGCCGGGGCCGTTGAGGGCGATCTCCATGCGGTCGCAGGCGGAGGTGATGGGGCCGACCCTGAGCCCGATCTTCCCGGCGTCCACCCGCGGGTCGCAGTGCACGGCGAGGATGCGGCGCACCCCGTCGAGCGCGCCGCCCTCGATGGCGTCGGCGGCGCCGCCGGGCAGCACCTCCTCGGCGGGCTGGAAGACCAGCCGTACCGGCCGGGGCAGCAGGCCCTGCTCGTGCAGGGCGGCGAGGACGAGGCCGGTGCCGAGGACGACGGTGGTGTGCACGTCGTGCCCGCAGGCGTGCGCGCGGTCCGGCACCTGCGAGCGGTACGCGCAGTCGGCCTTGGTGTCCGGGATGGGCAGGGCGTCGATGTCGGCCCGCAGGGCGAGCATGCGCGGCCCGCCGGACCACTGTCCGGAGTCGGTGCCGATGTCGCAGACGAGTCCGGTGCCGATGGGCAGCACGCGCGGCCTGAGCCCGGCCCGCTCCAGCCGTTCCTTGATCGCGGCGGTGGTGCGGAACTCCTGGTTGCCCAGCTCGGGGTGCATGTGGAGGTCGCGGCGGAAGGCCACGAGCTCCGCGCGCAGCGCGTCCGGCAAGGTGCCGGGCAGCACGGATTCACCGGGAGTGCCGGCCTCGGTCTCTGGGGACATCAACACGTTCACCCTTTGCAGCGTAGGGCTCCCGGGCGATCGATGGACCCACGATCAACAAAATTCAGCCCGTTAGGGGGAGAAAACTCGGCCGCCCTACGCATAGCCGTCGTCTTGCTTGGGTAAACTGGGCCGCCTTTTCGACCGAGCCGATCATGAGATCACCGGGAGTGGTCCGACCGCTCCACGGCACCCGTCCTCTTCCTCACGGTTACCACGCGTGGCCTGCTCCACGCGCCCTAGCCCGTGCCCGCCACCGCCGAGAGCCGGTGCACGTCCCGTGCGGAGCCCGTGACTCCGTTCAGGAATCCGCGGGCCCGGGGGGAGGCCGTTTCGGTGAGCCAGGCGGGGTCGATGTCGCAGACGGCGACGCGGACCTCGGTGCCGGCGAGGGCCAGCGGCAGGGTGTGGACGACGGTGGAGGGGAAGCTGAGGACGGTGCGGCCGATCGGGCCGCGGCGGGCGATCAGCTCCAGGGGGAGGTCGGGGCGGACGATCTGCAGGCCGGTCTCCACGGCCAGCCGGTGCAGCTTCTCGGCGCTCTCGCGGCGGTGGGCGAAGTAGCGGGCGGCCCCGTGGGTCCGCGCCAGGGTGTGTACGGCGGCCACGTAGCGGTCGGCGTCGACGACGCCGGTCTCCACCAGGGAGGTGCCGACCATGTCGGCGCCCTTGGTGATGCGGGGCGGGCCGAAGCGGTCCCTGGTCCAGGCGAAGTCGTTCGCGGTGACGGTGACGCCTTCGGGGACGTCCTCGATGGGCATGGAGGAGAAGACCGAGACCTGCCGGTCGGGGGTCGGGGTGAGGCGCTGGCGGGCGGACCGGGAGACGGGGGCGAAGATCAGGTCGCGCGGGCCGGGGCGGCTGCCCTTGCGGTGCCAGCGCACCAGGCGTTCGCCGTGCGCCAGCTGGGTGACGAACTCCATCGTGGCCGTGCCGTCGTCGACGACGACCAGGTCGTGGGCGCGGGTGATGGTGAGGAGCAGTTGGACGTAGCGGGAGAACGGGTCGCCCATGACGATCCGGTCGGCCTGGCGCAGCGCGGTGGTCAGGCCGCCGACCGTGCGGAAGGGGGCGGTGGCGCCGCCGCGCGCCTCCTCCCAGCGGATCTCGTGGCCCTCCTTGCGGGCCAGTTCCGCCATGCGGCGCAGCTGGCCGCGGGTCATCGGGTCGACGGGTGAGAGGACCACGAGGGTGAGCTCCGCGCCGGGTGCGCGGGTGTGCGCCCACTCCAGCACGTTCAGCAGTTGTACCGGGCTCTCGACGAAGGCGAGGGTACGGGGGCCGGCGTTCCCGGCGCGGGGGCTCATCGGTGGGGTCCGTCCCGTGGTGAGTGACTCGGTGGCCGGTGGTCAGACGGTGACGGGCTCGCCCGCGGCGGCGGCGATCTCCGCCTCGGCGACGACGCCGGGGACGCGGCGCAGCTTCTTCATCGGGCCGAGCTCCGAGTCGTAGACCTTCTTGACGCCGTCGCCGAGGGAGGCCTCGATGGTGCGGATGTCGCGCACCAGGCGGGTCAGGCCCTGCGGTTCGACGGAGGCGGCCTGGTCGGAGCCCCACATGGCGCGGTCGAGGGTGATGTGGCGCTCGACGAAGGTGGCGCCGAGGGCGACGGCGGCCAGCGTGGTCTGGAGGCCGGTCTCGTGGCCGGAGTAGCCGATCGGGACGTTCGGGAACTCCTGCTGGAGGGTGTTGATGACGCGGAGGTTCAGCTCCTCGGCCTGCGCCGGGTAGGTGGAGGTGGCGTGGCACATGAGGATGTTGTCGCTGCCGAGGACCTCGACCGCGTGGCGGATCTGCTTCGGGGTGGACATGCCGGTGGAGAGGATGACCGTCTTGCCCGTGGCGCGCAGGGCGCGCAGCAGTTCGTCGTCGGTCAGCGAGGCGGAGGCGACCTTGTGGGCCGGGACGTCGAACTTCTCCAGGAAGGCGACGGCCTCGGTGTCCCACGGGGAGGCGAACCAGTCGATGTTCTTGGTCTTGCAGTACTCGTCGATCTGGCGGTACTCGTCCTCGCCGAACTCCACGCGGTGGCGGTAGTCGATGTACGTCATCCGGCCCCAGGGGGTGTCGCGCTCGATGTCCCACTGGTCGCGCGGGGTGCAGATCTCGGGGGTGCGCTTCTGGAACTTGACGGCGTCGCAGCCGGCCTCGGCGGCGGCGTCGATCAGCTTGAAGGCGTTCTCCAGCTCACCGTTGTGGTTGATGCCGATCTCGCCGGTGACGTAGACGGGGCGGCCGGGGCCGGCCTCGCGGGTGCCGAAGGTGCGAATGCGGGAGTTGGTGCTCATGGCTGGGGGTTCCTTACTTGGACTGGGTGAGGGTGGGGGTTTCGGGGGTGGCGTCGAGGGCGGCCAGGGACGGGCCCAGGAGCCAGGTCGCGATCTCCCGTACGGCGCCTTCGCCGCCGGGGACGGTGGTGACCGCGCGGGCCGCGCCGCGTACGGCGTCGTGGGCGCTCGCGACGGCCACGGGCCAGCCGACGAGGGCGAAGCACGGGAGGTCGTTGACGTCGTTGCCGACGTAGAGCACCCGGTCGGGCGCGATGCCCTGTTCCTCGCACCACTGCTTGAGGGCGAGGTCCTTGCGGTCGATGCCGTGCAGCACGGGCAGCTTGAGCTTGCGCGCGCGGGCGGCGACGACCGGGTTCACCTCCGTGGACAGGATCAGCATCGTCAGGCCGCTGCGGCGCAGGGCGGCGATGCCGAGTCCGTCGCCGCGGTGCACGGAGACGAACTCCCGTCCGTCGGAGTCGATCAGCACCCGGTCGTCGGTCTGGGTGCCGTCGAAGTCGAGGACGACCGCGTCGATGTCCGCCGCGGTCGGCAGGGCGCCGGGCCGTGCCGCGTCGAAGTGCGGTGCGAGGGCGCGGGCGCGGGCCAGCTCGTGCGGGTCGTCGATCTCCAGGACGCGGGCCGGGTCGGTGCGGACCAGTTCGGTGCGGCCGAAGAAGCGGTGCCGGTGCTCGCGGAAGCCGGGGGCGGCCATGGCGTAGGCGGCGCCGGTCTCCAGCAGGTCCTGGGGGCGGTCCTGGCGGCGGGGGCGGTACGCCTTGTCGTGGTTGACGCCGTGGCCGCCGTCGGCGCCGCCGGTCTCGTCGGTGCCGTCCCGCCAGACGAAGCCGTGGAAGGGGGCGACGGTGACGGCCGTGTCCGCGCCGTCCCCGGCGACCGCGCCGGCCACCCCGTCGATGTCCTCGCGGACCAGGAAGGGGCTGGTGCACTGGACGAGCAGGACCACGTCGACGGCGGCGCCGTGCAGGGCCTCGTGGGCGTCCATGGCGTGCAGTACGGCGGCCTCGGAGGTGGCCGTGTCCCCGGCGATGGCGGCGGGCCGCAGCACGACCTCGGCGCCGGCCTCGCGGGCCGCGGCGGCGATGGCGTGGTCGTCGGTGGAGACGACGACGTCGGTCACGAGGCGGGCGGCCCGGCACTCGCGCACCGCGCGGACCACCAGGGGGACGCCGCCGACGGGGGCGAGGTTCTTCGCGGGCACTCCCTTGGAGCCGCCGCGCGCGGGGATCACGGCGAGCACCCGGCGCACCGAAGCGCCCTGGCCTGCTGGACGGTGGGACATGGGGTCTGCTCCTTGCGCAGGGATCGCGGGGGTCACAGCTCCCCCATCCGCCGGATCACCGGGGCGACGCGCTGGACGCCGTGCCGGTAGGCGCCGCGGGCCGCCCGGCGCACGACCTGCCGCACCGGGCCGGGGGCCCTGTCGGCGGCCGGGGCGCCGGGCAACGGGGTGCCGTCCGGGGCGAGGTGGTGGCGGGCGAGGATGCCGGGGAGGTAGCCGGGCGCGGTGACGGGCGTGTAGTAGGGGGCGAGCGGGGGGAGGCCGCCGGGCCGGACCAGCAGGGCGGCGATGCGCTCCCGGGCCTCGTCGAAGGCGGTCTCGTAGCCGCCGTCGGCCGCCACGCCCTGCCGGGCGACCCACTCGGGGTCGGGCGCCGGGCGGTGGCCCGCGTCGAGCTGGTCCCAGGAGGCGAGGCAGCCGGAGCCGACGAAGTGGTGGTTGCCGAGCGCCTCGCGCACCCCGAGGTCGGTCAGGACGACGGTGGGGATGCGGCGGTGCAGGGATTCCAGGGCGGCCGTGGAGCTGATGGTGACCAGCAGGTCGGTGCGGTCGAGGAGCTCGCCCATGTGCCCGTAGACGAGGCGGAAGTTGGGCGGCGGGTCGGCCCGCTGCACCAGCTTCTGGTAGGGCAGTTCCTCGATGTGCGTGGTGTGTTCGCCGGGCTTGGAGCGCAGCTTGAGCAGCACCTCGCGCTCGGGGTGCAGGCGGGCGTGCCGGATCAGCCGGTCCAGCAGGTACGTACGGTCCTTGCGGCTGTCCGGGACGGAGGGCTGGGCGGCGAAGACGACCGTGTAGGGGTCGTGTTCACCGGCGTGGGCGGCTCCGCCCAGGAAGGGCAGCGCGACCTCCGTCACCGCCGAGGCGTCGGCGCCGACCCCCTCGTACACGGCGCGGAAACGGTCCGCGTCCTGGCGGGAGTTGGCGAGGACGAGGTCGGCGCCGTGGCGCAGCAGCAGGCCGTCGGCGAGCTTCTCGTAGACGACGCCGACGTATCCGGTGACGACCACGGGCCGCTCGGCGCGGTCCTGCCAGACGCGGCCGAGGCCGTGCAGCATCGCCTGGACGCCGCCGCCGACCAGGGCGAGCACCAGGACGTCGTAGGCCTCCTCGTCCCGCGCTCCCTCCATGGCGCGCAGGAACTCGACGGCGGTCACCTCGCGGAGGGAGTCCGCGTCGACGCCGACTTCCCGCAGCTGGCGGGCGGTGGGGGTGGCTCGGCCGCGCAGGAGGTAGCCGTCGAGGTGGATCTCCGTGTCCCCGGGGCGGACGCGGGTCGCGGTGAGCGCGCCCCATTTCCACCGGGTGTCGGAGTCCGCGAGGACGGCGACTCTGAGGGCCTTCGTTGCACTTGCTGGCACGTCGTAGACGCTAGGAAGGCATTTCTAGGAACCGCCCAACCGAAATCCAACAAAGGGTGAACAGCACATCGCCGAATGGGGTGCCGGGCCGCCCTGAGCCCGGGAAAATGCCCGCTTCACCGCTTCGCCACGCCGCGTTCACCGGGAATCAAGGAACCGGTAAAGCCGAATGCCGGGCCGTCGCATAACGTCGCTCACGTGCCCAAGCTCTCCGTCATCGTGCCGTTCTACAACGTGCGGCAATACGCCCCAGACACTCTGCGGAGTCTGCGCGCCAACGCGCGGGACGACTTCGAGTTCATTCTCGTCGACGACTGCTCCACCGACGGGACCGCGGACCTCCTCGCGCGCGCGGAGCGGGAGCTGCCGGGGGCGGTGCTGGTGATACACGAGAGGAACGGCGGCCTGGCGACCGCCCGCAACACCGGCATCGACCGGGCGCGCGGCGAGTACGTCACCTTCCTGGACGGCGACGACTGGCTGGCGCCCGGCCACTGCGCCGCCCTGGTGGCCGCGATCGAGAGGCTGGACGTCGATTTCGTGCGCACCGACCACGTGCAGTGCACGGGACGCAACCGCACCCTGCACCGGGTCCCGCACGGCCGCCGCAACACGGCCCTGCGCCCCCGCGACGCGATCCTGCCCGCCCACCGCACCACGTCCGTCGACTACGCCTACGCGTGGGCGGGTGTCTATCACCGCCGGCTGGCCGAGCGCGGTCTGCTGCACTTCACCGACGGGCTGCGCACGGCCGAGGACCGGCCGTGGATCTGGAAGCTGCACCGGGAGGCGGAGTCCTTCGCGGTGACCGGACTGCTCGGCGTGTTCTACCGGCGCGGGGTGGCGTCCTCGCTCACCCAGATCGGTGACGTGCGCCAACTGGACTTCATCCGCGCGTTCGACGAGGTGCTCGCGGGGGCGGCCGGGGACCCGGACGCCGCGCGGCTGGTGCCGAAGGCGGTCCGCACGTACTGCGCGATCATCTCCCACCACCTCGGGTCCGCCGAGCGGTTCGAGCCCGCCGTGGCGCGGACACTGCGGGCGAGGAGCGCGGCGGCGCTGCGGCGGATGCCGCAGGACGTGCTCGACGAGGTGCTCGACACGATGGACGCCGACCGGGCCGTGCGGCTGCGCCGGCTGCGCCGCCACGCGTCCTCGGCCCGGACGGACGAGGGGGCGGCGGCGTGACCACGCAGATCTTCCTGGCGTCGACGCTGTACGGCACGGCCACGCTCGCCGCGGCCCTGGACTCCGGCTGCTTCGACGCGGCCGGCCGGCGGATCCTGCTGGTCGCCAACAACGCGGCGACGCCCGAGACGACGCCGTCCCTGGACGCGATGCCGGGGTTCGAGCGGCTGCGGGACCGGTTCGACGACGTGGTGTCGTGGAACGAGGCGGTCTTCCCGTTCCATCCCGGCGACTGGTCGCCGCGCGCCGGGGACGTGCCGCTGTGGGAGCGGCACCTGCGGCGGTTGTGGGAGCTGGGCGAGGACGACGTGGCCCTGGCCGTGGAGTCGGTCCACGTGCCGCCCGCGCTCGCCGTGGCGCAGATCTTCACCGACGCGCCCCTGACCGTGTACGCGGACGGCCTGATGAGCTACGGCCCCACCCGCACCAAGCTCGCCCCGCTGGTCGGCACGCGTGTCGAGCGGCTGCTCCACCTGGACCTGGTGCCGGGGCTGGCGCCGCTGCTGCTGACGGAGTTCGGCGTCGCACCCGAGGTCGTGCCGTCCGCGGCGTTCACCAAGGTGCTGGACGAGCTGGCGGACACCGGCGACGGGCTGCCGGACGTGGAGCGGCCCGCGGTGCTGCTCGGCCAGTACCTGTCGGCGCTGGGCATCCTCTCGGCCGAGGAGGAGGAGGACCTGCACGTGCGGATGCTGACCGGCGTCGCCGGACTCGGGCACACGCGCGTGCTGTTCAAGACGCACCCCACGGCCCCGGCCCGCTACACCCGGGTCCTGGAGCGGGAGGCCGAGCGGCTCGGGGTCGATCTGACCGTGGTGGAGACGCCGGTCCTGGCCGAGGTGCTGTTCCGGCGGACGCGTCCGGCGCTGGTCGTCGGCTGCTTCTCCACGGCCCTGCTCACCGCGTCCGTCCTGTACGGCCTGCCGGTCGCCCGGGTCGGCACCGAGACGCTCCTGGACCGGCTGACGCCGTACGAGAACAGCAACCGGGTGCCCGCCACCCTCGTGGACGCGCTCCTGCCGGACCTGGCGGACCCGGCCGCCGTCGCCGAGGGGCGGCGGGACGTGGACGCCGGCGCGGTGGCCGCGCTCCTGCGGGCCGTCGGGTTCGCGATGCAGCCGAGGGTGCTGCCCGGGCTGCGGCCGGCGGCGGAGGCGTATCTGAGCGCCCACCTGGACGCCCGCACCCGGCGGTACTTCAAGAAGCGCAGGCTGACCTCCCTGGGCCTGCCGGGCGGCATCCCGGGCCGGCTGGGCTTCCTGCCGCACAACTCCACGGCGCGCAGGGTCGTACGCCGGGCACGGGCCATCCGGCGCTCGATCGGGGGATGACGGCCGGCCCGATGTCCACCTGAGGGCGAGTGTTCACCCGCCGTCCGCCCGGAAGCCACCCGCGGACCGTCGCTCTGGGGCACATTCGGCGTCCGGTCGGAGAACGGTGGAACGCGTGACGAAGCCTCTGGCGGGGTTGTTCAAGGTACGGCAGCGGGAGGCTCCCGGGCCGGCCCCGTACGCCCGGAGCCTGCGCCTGTGCGGCGAGCACCTCGCCGCACAGGAGCCCGGTGCCGCCGGGGCCACCGGCCCGCAGGTCCGTCTGACCCGGGCGATCGGCGCCTTCGCGGCCTCGCTCGACGGCCCGGCGGCGGATCCCTTCGACGCGCTGCTCCAGGCCGGCGAGCGCGCGCTGGAGGTGGGCGGGGAGCACGGTCTGGGCCTCGCGCTGGGGCTCGCCGAGTCGGCGGCCGGGATACGGCAGCGGTCCAAGGGGGCGTGGCGGCTGCGCGGCCTCGCGCTGGACGGACTCGGCCGCGGCGGGGAGGCGACGGAGTGCTACGGGCGCTACGTCGCGCTGCTGCCCGACGGCCGCCCCGCCCCGGAGGTCGCCCGCAGGATGCACACCCTGCGCCGCCGCCGGGAGTGTCTGGAGGCGGCCGTCGCACTCTTCCCCGAGGACGGCTCCGAACTGCGCGAACTACTCGAGGAGCCCACCGCGACCACCGCGGTCCTCGCGCCGCGCTTCGCCGCGTACGTGCGGGCCCGGGTGGCCGGGCACGGCGTCGGCGATCCCGCCGTACGGCGGCTCCTCGCGCTGCACGGCGGCTACCGGCGGCTCGTCGAGCGGGCCGGGACGCCCGACCCGCCGCACGACGGCGTCACCCCGGTCGACGTGAGCGGTCTGCGGGGCCTGGTCTCGGGGCGGAGCGTGTGCGTCGTCTCGAACGCCGCCGACGTCGCCGGCAGCACGCTGGGCGCCGAGATCGACGGCTACGACCTGGTGGTGCGCTGCGACACGTTCCGGATCCGCGCCCGGGGCACCGGCGAGCGCACCGGCCTGCACGCCGTCTCCCTGCGCGGCGACGCCCCGTGGCAGGGGCCCGCCTGGACCGGGCGGGCCGGGATCCGGCTCGTGTTCGGCGACCCGGCGGCCGGCTGGCGCCGCGCCGTGCGGGAGCGGCTCGTGCCCGGCGCGCAGGACCACGTCGCGGACGCCTCGCTGCGCCGCCCCCTCGGCGACCCGGCGCTGCTCGGCGAGGACGGGTGGGGTCCGGCCCCGACCACCGCGTTCACCGTGCTCAGGCTGCTGGACTTCCTGGACGCGAGTCCCCGCCTGGACCTCGTCGGCTTCACGCTGCCCGGCCGGCTGAGGCCGCGGGAGGCGGAGTGGGTCCTGGACCACGCCGCGCACGTAGACCACAGCAAGATGAGGATCGCCCTGCGATGACCCACTCCTCCCTCGCCTCCGCCTCCGCCTCGGACGTCTCTTCCTCCGCCGTCTCTTCCTCCGCCGTCTCTTCCTCCGCCGGGTCCCCCTCCGTCGCGGACGACCGGAGCACCGTCACCGGCAGGCGCCGGATCGCGTTCGCCGCCCACACCGGCCGGGACGGCCTGCCCGGCCTCGCCGCGCTCCTCCGCAGCCTGGCGCTGACCAACCCGCGCGTGTGCGAGGACTTCGTCGTCCTGCATCCCGGGCTGCCGGACTCCTCGTTCGACGGGCTCAGGAGGCTGCACCCGCGCGTCGTCACGCGCCTCGCGGACGACCGCCGCGCCGTCTTCGGGCTGGAGGGCTACGACACCGTCATGGCCCTCGGCCCCGGCATGGTCGTCCTCGGCGACCTCGGTGAGCTGCTGCGGATGCGCCACGGGATCGGTGCCGTGGCGCATCCGCAGCAGGCCGGGGAGGGCCGGGCCGTGCCGCCGGACGGGCTCCTCGTCGTCCAGCGCGCCGACGTGGCGGGCGCCCCGGCGGCCGGGTCGGCCGCTCCCGCCCCCGACGACGGGGGCCTCGTGCTCGGCGACCGCCTGGTCCCGCTCGCCGCGCGGTACGACTTCCCCGCCCGGCGCCTCCACGACGACCTGCCGGTGCCCGCCGACGTGGTCGTGCTGCGCTTCTCCGGGTCGTTCGACGCACCCGGGCACGGTCCGGCCGCCGAGGCGCGGCGCCGGTTCGAGATGGGCGACGAGGAGTTCCGGGCCGCCTACCGGGCCCTGCCCGGCGGCAAGCACCCCGACCTGCTGGCGCACCTCGCCCCGCCGCTGCTGAAGGCCCGCCCCACCCTCGACCTCGCCCGCACGGTGGCCGACGTCCACCGCGGGCAGGGGCGTTACGACGAGGCCGTGGAGGTGCTCGCCCCGGTCGTGGCGGACCGGCTGGACGCGCCGCGCTGCCAGGAGACGCTGGGCCTCTGCCTGATGGCGCTGTCGCGCTACGACGAGGCGGAAGGGCACCTGCTGCTCGCGGCCGCCTCCCCCGACCTCGCGCCCCGCGCCTTCGCCCAGCTGGCCCGGCTGGCCTGGGTGTGCGGACGGGACGCGGACGCGCACGCCTACGCCCGCGAGGGCCTGGAGGCCGACCCCACGGACGCCGGCTGCCACGCCTGGTACGTCCGCACCCGTCCGGACGCCGGGGCCCCGCCCGGGCCGGCCGCGCCCGCGGCCGAGCAGCTCGCGCACGTGGCGCTGTTCGCCGAGGGCAGGGAGAACGCCGGCGACAAGGTCCTGCCGGAGGCCGTGCGCCAGTGCTTCGGCACGGACACCGGCCCGCGCCGCTGGTACGCGCGGCCGGTGCACCGGCTGGTCGACGAGGCGGCGCTGGAGAGGCTGAACGAACGGCGGGGGGTGATCGTGGGCGGCGGCGGGCTCTTCCTCCCGGACACCTCCCCCAACGGCAACAGCCACTGGCAGTGGAACGTGCCGGACGCTCTCCTGGCCCGCCTCACCGCGCCGCTGGCGGTGTTCGCCGTCGGCTACAACGTCTTCGACGGGCAGCGGTACCGGCGGGGGCGGTTCGCCGAGAGCCTGCGGGTCCTGGTCGAGCGGTCGGCCTTCTTCGGCCTGCGCAACCACGGCTCGATCGACCGGGTCCGCGAGCTGCTCCCCGCCTCCCTGCGCGACCGGGTGCGCTACCAGCCCTGCCCGACCACCGTGGCCCGGCACCTCGTACCGGAGCTGTCCGGCCCGGCGGAGCGCTCCGACACGGTGCTGGTCAACTGCGCCTACGACCGCGCGGGGCTGCGCTTCGGGCACGACTACGGCCACTTCCTCGCCCAGATGGCGCTGGCCCTGCGCTCCCTGCGGGACCGGGCGGACGTGCGGTACGCGGCGCACATGCCGGCCGACGAGAGGTTCGTGCACGACCTGCGCCGGGAGCACGGCATCGCCCTGCCCGTGGAGCAGCTCCACGCCATGTCGAACGACGGGATCCGCGGCCTCTTCCGCCGTTCGCGGCTGGTCATCGGGATGCGCGGGCACGCGGGGATGATCCCGTTCGGCTGCGGGACCCCGATCCTCAGTCTCGTCTCCCACCCGAAGCTCGCCTACTTCCTGTCGGACATCGACCGCCCGGAGTGGGGGCTCTCCGTGCACGACCGGGACCTGGGCCCGCGGCTGGCGGAGCGGGCGTCCGGGCTGCTCGACGACCACGCCGCGGCGGTGGCGGACGTGCACGCCGCCCAGGAATTCCTGTGGAAGACCACGCGGTCGAACATCGAGGAACTGCGGAGCACCTTCGGCATGGTCTGAGAATTCACCGGAACACCAAGAATTCACTTTCCCTGCGAACGGAGTTCGTTTTCTCGCGCCTTCACCGACACCGCCGGATCCGGGAGCGTGGATAGCCTGTTCCAATCCCCGACCTTCGATCGTGAGAGGCCCGCGTGCCGAAACTGTCCGTCGTCGTGCCCATGCACAATGTGGAAGCCTTCGCCGAGAGCACTCTGAGAAGTCTCGCCAACAACGCGGACCCCGACTTCGAGTTCCTGCTCGTCGACGACTGCTCCACGGATTCGACGCCTTGGGTGATCGACCGCTGGGCCGAGGGGCGGAGCGACACCCGGGTGATCCGGCACGAGACGAACAAGGGCATAGCGCAGGCGCGCAACAGCGGGATCGACGCGGCCCGGGGCGACTTCGTCACGTTCCTCGACGGCGACGACTGGTACGGGCCCGGATATCTGACCGAACTGGTGTCCGTCGTCGAGGAGTTGGGCTGCGACTTCGCCCGCACCGACCACGTGCAGGCCACCGGCACCGAGCGGGCGATCCGGCGGCCCCCGGCCCCGCTGCGCAACACCGTGATGGACCCGCGCGACGGGATCGCACCGCCCCACATGGAGACGATGGTCGACTATCCCTTCGTCTGGGCCGGCCTCTACCGCCGTCATCTCTTCGACGACGGCGCGATGCGCTTCGCGACCGAACTGCGTACGGCCGAGGACCGGTTGTGGATCTGGCGCCTGCACCTCAAGGCGGCCTCGTACGCGTCCGTCGGTCTGCACGGGGTGTTCTACCGGCGGGGCGTCGCCACCTCGCTCACCCAGATCAAGGACTCCCGCCAGCTGGACTTCATTCCGGCCTACGACATGCTGTTGCAGGACCTGTCCCGGGACCGGGAGGCCGAGCGCTTCCTCCCCAAGGCCGTGCGGACGTACTGCGCGATGATCGCCTTCCACCTCGGCAAGGTGGACGAGTACGAGTCCTCGGCCGCCCAGCGGCTGCGGCGGGAGGCGCGGGACGCGCTGCACCGCATGCCCCAGCACGTGCTGGAGGAGACCCTCCGCACCATCGACAGCACTCGCAGCAGGCTGCTCGGCCGCCTGCGTGACGGGCGGAAGGCTGCCTGACCCATGCCGCACAAGACCCAGATCTTCCAGGTCTCCACCCTGTACGGGGCCGCCACCCTCGCCGCGGCGCTCGACGCCGGGCTGTTCGGCCCGCGCGACGGCGCCCGGCGCGTCCTGCTGGTCTCCAACAACGCGGCGATACCCGAGACCGCGCTGCGCCTGGACGAGATGCACGGGTACGCACGCATATCCGGGCGGTTCGACACCGTCGTCAGCTGGAACGAGGCGATCCGCCCGCACCACCCCAGCGCCTGGGGCCCGCGGGGCAACGACGTGTCCCTGTGGCAGAAGGCGTTCCGGCTCGCCTGGGGCATCGGCGAGCGGGACCTGATCGAGCTGGCCGTCGAGTCGATCCAGGTCAACCCGGCCCGCGCGCTGGCGGCGATCTTCTCCGAGGCCGCCCTGCACGTGTACGCCGACGGTCTGATGAGCTACGGCCCGACGCGCGAGAAGCTGCCGCTGACCCTCGCCCGGCGCATCCAGCGGCTGCTCCACCTCGACCTGATACCGGGCCTGCGGCCGATGCTGCTGTCGGAGTACGACGTCGAGCCCGTGATCGTCCCCGACGGGGCGTTCCGCGCGGTGCTCGACGAGGTCTCCCGGGACGCGGCGGACGATCCCGAACTGGCGCCCGTGCTGCGGGAGAAGCCGACGGCCGTCCTGCTCGGCCAGTACCTGGCGGCCATCAACATCCTGACCGCGCAGGAGGAGGAGGACCTCCACGTCCGCATGCTGACCGGCGCCGCGCGGGCGGGGCACCGCTCCGTGGTCTTCAAGCCCCACCCGACGGCCCCGGCCGGCTACACGGCCGCGCTGAGCAAGGCCGCGGCGGACGCGGGCGTGCGGCTGACGGTGCTGGACGCGCCGCTGCTGGCCGAGACGCTGTACCACCACTGCGCGCCGGAACTCGTCGTCGGCTGCTTCTCCACGGCGATGGTGACCGCGTCGGCCTACTACGACGTGCCGGTCGCCCGGGTGGGGACGGCGCTGGTGACGGAGCGGCTCAAGCCCTACCCGAACAGCAACCGCGTGCCGCTCGTCGTCGTCGACCACCTGGTGCCCGACCTGGAGCGGGCCGCGGCCCCGGCGCTCGTCGGGGCGGCCCCCGAGTCGCTGGCGCCGCTGGTGCGGGCGATCGGGTTCTGCATGCAGCCCAAGACCTACGCCAAGCTGCGCGAGCCGACGGAGACCTGGCTGCGGGCCCACCTGGCGACCGTTCCCGGCCACTACTTCCCCGAGCTGCGGCTGACCGAACTGGGTCTGCCCGGCAGCCGCCCGCAGCTGCGCGCCAGGCTCCAGGTGCGGCGGGCGCGGCGGGTGGTGCGCAGGGCCGTGCGGCGGGGCACCGGAAAGAAGTGACCGTGCCGGACGGCCGGAGCCCCCGCCGGTCGGCGGGGGCTCCGGCCGTCGTGGTGCCCGGTCAGCCGAGCCAGCGGGCCAGCTTCAGCCGGGTCCACAGCAGGGCGGCGGCGAAGGACAGCAGGACGGTGGCCGCGGTGAGCCCCACGAGCCCGCCCACGGCGGCCGGCCGGCCCGCGCCCGCCGAGACCACGCGCGGGGCAAGGGCCTCCAGGAACAGCAGGTGGACCAGGTAGGCGCCGAACGAGGCGCCGGAGAGCCGGCCGAGGAGCGGCCGGAACCGCTCGGGCACCCTGATCCGGTTGAGGGCCATCAGCAGCGTCCCCGCCAGCAGCGCCACCACGACGGAGGCGTACGGACTCGGGAAGTGCACCCGGTGCTCGTAGACGGCGACCGCGGCCCACGCGCACAGCCCGCCGGCCAGCCACAGCAGGCGCCGCCGTCGGCCGGCGACCGAGGACCCCGGCAGCGACAGCAGCACGGCCCCGGCGACGGCGTACGCGATCTGGTAGGCGCCGAACTGCCAGGCGAAGGGCGGTACGCGGACGTCGAGGAGGCGCCCCAGGTCGCCGAGGAGGGTCGGGGCGAGCGCCAGACCGAGCAGCGCGGCGCCCGCGCCCCAGGGCCGCTTGCCGTTCCTGACCAGGACGGCCACCGACAGCAGCAGGATCACCGGGACGTAGGCGTACAGGTACCAGAGGTGGAAGGCGGGCCGCACGGAGCCGAACACGGCGTTCCAGGCGAGGTCGCGGGTGGGGTCGGTGTTGGCGTCCCGGACCCGGTCCCACAGCAGGTAGACGGCGGTCCACACGGCCAGCGGCACGACGATGCGAGTGAGCCGTTTCCGGATCTGCGCACCGTCGCGGGGCGGCGCACCGCTGAGCACGACCCAGCCGGCGATCGCGAAGAACAGCGGTACGGCACACCGGCTCAGCGCGTCCCCCGCGAGCGCGGTCCAGTAGACGGGACCGCCCCCCGAGGGGGTGCGGTCCACGGCCTTCATGAGTTCGCCCGCGGCGTGGCAGACGATGACGCCGACCGAGGCCAGGACCCGGACGAGGTCGATGTCGTACCGGTGCTCGCCCCGGGGGCGCGGGGCCGGTGTCCCCGCGTCGGCGGGGCCGGGGGTGCGCAGGGGCTCGGCGGTCAGGGGCTCGGCGGCGATGGGTGGTCACTCCCGGGGTGGAGGCGCGGGCCGGGCGCTGGGGCCGGGCCCGAGGATCGGGGGTGCCCGCGTCGTGCGCCCCCGCGACCGCGGGTGCGCGCCGGGCACGTCGACGCAGGCTATGAGAACGCCGTGGGCGCCGAAAGCGGCGCGGGATGAACATCGGCCACCTGTGGATGGCCTTCCGGTGAACTCCGGGGTCCTCCACGGTCCGGCCATCCGGTGTTCCGCAGAAGTTCCTTCCCTGGTCCGTTCGAGAGCTCCTCTTCCGGTGAGGCACATCCCTAATCTGGCCCCACCCACCCCACTGGCGTTCCACGTACCCACGTTCACCTCTGTGACGGATCGAGGTCGTTGACCCATGAACAGCCGTACTCTGCTTCGCAGTTCGGCCTCCCGGCGCCTGCTGCGTCCGGTGGCCGATCTCATCGATCAGCGCATCGAGCGACGGATCCGCGCGGCCGCCGCCCGGCGGCCGGTACCGGACACCGACGCGATCGAGAAGCAGCGGCTCACCTTCGAACTGCTCGTCGGCGCGCAGGGGCGCGGGCTGTCGCGGACGGTGGCCCAGGGCTCCCTGGAGCGTCTCCACCGCGAGGTGGCGGCCCTGGCCGGGGACCGCGGCGCGGCGGAGCGCAACGTGGCCACCGCCTACCGCCTCCTGATCGCGCTGGAGTCGCTGGGCGTGGGCCGGGTGGCGGGCGGCACCATGAACATCTGCGGCAAGCTCGGCACCATCCCGCTGCTCGACCCGCCGAACGACGAGATCCTGGAGATAGGCACGCTGTACGGCATGTTCTCCACCGGGCTGATCCGGATGATGGAGCGCGACGGCCGCCACCCGAGCCTGACCATCGTGGACCCGTTCGCCGGCGTCCAGCTCCAGCCCGGCACCACGGTGCGCCCCGACCCGACGGGCACCCCGGTGGCCGAGGACGCCGTGCGCACCAATCTCGCCCTGGCCGGTCCGGCCGGCGTCGCGGCCCGCGTCCAGCAGGGGTTCTCCGAGGACCCCGACACCCGTGCGGCCGTCTCCGACCGCTCCTACGGCGTGATCGTCGTCGACGGCGACCACTCGGCGAAGGGGGTGCGCCAGGACCTCCAGTGGGCCGAGGAGATCGCCGCGCCCGGCGCGGTCGTCGTCCTGGACGACTTCGGGGACCCGAGCTGGCCGGGCATCAAGGAGGCCCTCGACGAGCACCTGAAGGACGACACCCGCTTCACCTACCTGGGCAAGGCGGCCCACTCCGCCTTCCTGCGGGCGGCCTGAGCACCGGGGGACGAGCGGCACCGCCGAAGGAGCGGAGCGAGTGACCGAGGCGGTCGTGCGGGCGGCCGCGTGCCCTGGACGGGCTGCGGCTGTTCGGCCGCGCCGATGGTGGCGGCGTGCCACTACGGCGGACGCGGCGGGGCGGTGGCCGACGCCTGGGGCAGTTCACCGGCCCGCCAGGCCCCGACGCCGCACACCCTGTTTTCCTACGGCTGCCTCGGGGTGCGGATCTTCTTCGTGATCTGCGGGTTGGTGAGCCGACTGCGCAGGGTGCCGACCCGGACACATTGAGCGATTCGTGCGATTTTCTGACCGTCGGATCGCGCGTGCCCCCTCCTTTTCCGGAGCCGAGGGGGCATCCTCCCCTCATGGCCACTGCGCAAGAGACGCACGAGTACCCCGGTGAGCTGAACGACGTCCCCGGCTGGTTCTGGCCGCTCGACCAGGTGCTGTTCTCCTGGTTCCTGGAGCGGCAGGAACGGCTGGACACCCGCGGCGACCTGCTGGAACTGGGCGCCTACCTGGGCAAGAGCGCGATCCTGCTCGGGCACCGGCTGCGGGACGGCGAGACGCTCACCGTCTGCGACCTGTTCGGCGCCGAGCCGCCGGACGCGGCCAACCGGGCGGAGGCGGCGAAGTCGTACTCCTCCCTCACCCGCCAGGCCTTCGAGCGGAACTACCTCTCCTTCCACGACACCCTGCCCACGATCATCCAGGCGCCCAGTTCGGCGGTCGTCGACGAGGTCGCGCCGGGCAGCTGCCGCTTCGTCCACATCGACGCCTCGCACCTGTACGAGCACGTCGAGGGCGACATCGGCGCGGCGAAGGAGCTGCTGGGACCCGACGGCATCGTCGTCCTGGACGACTTCCGCAGCGAGCACACCCCGGGCGTCGCCGTCGCGGCCTGGGAGGCGGTGCTCAACCGCGGACTGCGCCCGGTCTGCCTGAGCAGCCAGAAGCTGTACGGCACCTGGGGCGACCCGGAGCCCGTCCGGGACGAGCTGCTCGCGGCGCTGCGCGGGCGCGACGACATCTCCGTGACCGTGGAGCAGGCCGCCGGGCACCGGCTGGTGCGGACCCGCGCCAAGGGCAAGCGGCTGCGACCGCCCTCGCTGCCGGCCTCGCGGCACCCGGCGCCCGCCCCGGCGGGGAGCGCGGGCCGGCCGGACGCCAAGCCGGTGCCGGGGCAGGCAGGGCAGGCCCGCCCGGCGGCCCGCGCGGTCCGTGCGACGCGCGGGGCGACCCCGCGGGAGCGCACCCGGCGGCTCGCCCTGGACCTGCTGCCGCCGCTCGCCACGCGGGCGGTGCGCCGGTACCGGGCGGCGCGGCGGGCGAAGGCGGGCGGGGCGGGCAAGGCGTCGGGGGCGGCTCAGCCGAGGCCGTAGGTCGCCGCGACGCCCTCGACCACCAGGGCCAGCGACTCCTCGAAGTGCCGGTCGTAGTCCGTGAAGATCTCCGCGCCCGCCGCGGCCGTCAGAGGGTAGTCGGCCAGCAGGCGGGCGCGCTCCGCCACGTCGAAGCCCTCCCGGCGCTCGCCGGGCAGGGGCTCGACGCCCTGCTCCTCGGTGACGAAGCCGAGCGTGAACATGTACGTCGTCGTGGTCGCCCGCACCGCCTGCGCGAGGGTGAATCCGGCGGCGGTGAACAACCGCAGCGTGCCCTCCATGTACTCGGCGTGCACCGCGCCGGTGAAGCGTGAGCCGCTGAAGACCTTGGCCCCGTCGCGGTAGGCGAGCAGGGACGCGCGCAGGCCGCGGTTGGCCTTGAGCAGCCGCTCCCGCCAGGTGTCGGCCGGGTCGAGGGGCGTCCCGGCGACCATCCGCCGGTACATCTCGGTGGCCATCTCGTCGAGCAGGGCCTGCTTGTCCTTGAAGTGCCAGTACAGGGCGGGCGCCTTGACGTCCAGCTCCCTGGCGATGGTGCGCAGGGTCAGGCCGTCCAGACCGACCTCGTTCAGCAGCTTCAGCGCCGTGTCCGCGACCCGTCGGCGGTCGAGGGGGGCGCGTCGTTCCGTACTCACGCTTGACACCTTAACGGCGTTAGGGCCATCCTCGGACACGGACACAGCTTAACGTCGTTAAGGAGAGTTGCCGTGAATGTCATGGATGCGCACGCCTTGGACACGCATGTCCTCGACACGGATGTACTGATCGTCGGCGCGGGCCCCACCGGTCTCGCCCTCGGTGTCGACCTCGCCCGGCGCGGGGTGGACGCGCTGGTCCTGGAGTCCGCCGGGCAGCTGTTCCCCGGCTCGCGGGGCAAGGGCTTCCAGCCCCGCACGATGGAGGTCTTCGACGACCTCGGCGTCGTCGACGCGGTCCACGCCGTGGGCGGCACCTACCCGGTCGGCATGGTCTGGCAGAACGGCGAGCGGGTCGTCCAGCACCAGATGTTCGAGCCGGCCGAGCCGAGCGAGGACTCGCCGTACAACCGGTCGTGGATGGTGCCGCAGTGGCGCACGCAGGAGATCCTGGCGGCGCGGCTCGCGGAGCTGGGCGGGAAGATCGCCTTCCACCACGAGGTCGCCGGTGTCGAGCAGGACGAAGCGGGCGTGACCGCGCGCCTCGCCTCGGGCGGGACGGTGCGCGCCCGCTACCTGGTCGCGGCGGACGGCGGCCGGTCGGCGGTGCGTCGCGCGCTGGGCATCGGCATGACCGGCGAGGACGTCGACCCGAACCCGACGCTGGTGGCGGACGTCCGGATCAGCGGCCTGGACCGCGACAACTGGCACATCTTCCCGCCGCGCGAGGGCGACGACCTCCTCATGGTCTGCCCACTGGCCGGCACCGAGGACTTCCAGGTGATGGCGCGCTTCGAGGAGGGCGCGGCCGTGGACACCTCCCCGGACGGCGTCCGCAAGGTCGTCGCCGAGCGCTCGCACATCGCCGCCGAGGACGTGACCGAGGTCCGCTGGGTCTCCGACTTCCGGCCGCGGGCGGCGCTGGCCGACCGCTTCCGCTCGGGCCGGGTCTTCCTCGCCGGCGACGCGGCGCACGTGCACTCGCCCGCGGGCGGCCAGGGGCTGAACACCAGCGTCCAGGACGCCTACAACCTGGGCTGGAAGCTGGGCGCGGTGCTGACGGGCGGCGCCCCGGCCGGGCTGCTGGACAGCTACGAGGAGGAACGGCGCCCGATCGCCGCGCAGATGCTCGACCTGTCGACCGCCGTCCACCGCGGCGAGGTGCGGCGCGGCGGGGCGACCCGGCAGCTCGGCATCGGGTACCGGGACTCGTCGCTGACGGAGGAGACCCGGGGCACCGTGGGCGAGGACGCGATACGGGCCGGGGACCGCGCGCCCGACGGCACGGTGGACGGGGTCCGGCTCTTCGACGCCTTCCGGGGCCCGCACTGGACCCTGCTGGCGCTGGGCGTCGGCCTGCCCGACGGTGCGGTGGGGCAGGAGGTACCGGTGGTACGCGGGGGCGCGCACGGGGCGTACGGGGCGGGGCTGTTCCTCGTACGGCCGGACGGGTACGTCGGGTGGGCCGGCGACACGCCGGAGGGACTCGACGCCTACCTGGGCCGGTTCGGGCTGGGCGCCTGAGGCCCGAACCGGTTCCTCCGGTTCCTCAGAAGGCGTCCGAGGGCACGTACGTTCCCCAGACCTCCCGCAGCGCGTTGCACACCTCGCCCACCGTGGCGCGGGCGCGCAGGGCGTCCTTCATCGGGTACAGGACGTTGTCCTCGCCCTCGGCGGCCTTCTTCAGGGCCGCGAGGGCCGAGTCCACCGCCGCCTGGTCGCGCTCCGCGCGGAGCCCGGCCAGACGGTCGGCCTGCTGGGCCTCGATGGCGGGGTCGACGCGGAGCGGCTCGTAGGGCTCCTCCTCGTCGAGCTGGTAGCGGTTGACGCCGACCACGACCCGCTCGCCGGAGTCGGTCTCCTGGGCGATGCGGTAGGCGGAGCGCTCGATCTCGCTCTTCTGGAAGCCGTGCTCGATGGCGTTGACCGCGCCGCCGAGGTCCTCGACCTTGCCCATCAGCTCCAGAGCCGCCGCCTCGACGTCGTCGGTCATCCTCTCGACGACGTAGGAGCCGGCGAAGGGGTCGACGGTCGCCGTCACGTCCGTCTCGTAGGCGAGGACCTGCTGGGTGCGCAGGGCGAGGCGGGCCGACTTGTCGGTGGGCAGCGCGATGGCCTCGTCGAAGGAGTTGGTGTGCAGGGACTGCGTGCCGCCGAGGACCGCGCCCAGCCCCTGCACGGCGACGCGGACCAGGTTCACCTCGGGCTGCTGGGCGGTCAGCTGCACACCGGCGGTCTGGGTGTGGAAGCGCAGCATCAGCGACTTGGGGTTCTTGGCGCCGAACTCCTCCTTCATCACCCGCGCCCAGATCCGGCGGGCCGCGCGGAACTTGGCGACCTCCTCCAGGATCGTCGTACGGGCCACGAAGAAGAAGGACAGGCGGGGCGCGAAGTCGTCGACGTCCATGCCGGCCGCGACCGCCGTGCGCACGTACTCGATGCCGTCCGCGAGGGTGAACGCGATCTCCTGCGCGGGCGAGGCACCGGCCTCGGCCATGTGGTAGCCGGAGATCGAGATGGTGTTCCACTTCGGGATCTCGGCCTTGCAGTACTTGAAGATGTCGGCGATCAGCCGCAGCGAGGGCTTGGGCGGGAAGATGTACGTCCCGCGCGCGATGTACTCCTTCAGCACGTCGTTCTGGATCGTGCCGGTGAGCTTGTCGGCGCTCACGCCCTGCTCCTCGGCGACGAGTTGGTAGAGCAGGAGCAGCAGGGAGGCCGGGGCGTTGATCGTCATCGACGTGGAGACCTTGTCCAGCGGGATGCCGCCGAACAGCACGCGCATGTCGTCGATGGAGTCGATGGCGACGCCGACCTTGCCGACCTCGCCGCTGGCGATCGGGGCGTCGGAGTCGTGGCCCATCTGGGTGGGCAGGTCGAAGGCGACCGACAGGCCCATCGTGCCGTTGGCGATCAGCTGCTTGTAGCGGGCGTTGGACTCGGTCGCCGTGCCGAAACCGGCGTACTGGCGCATCGTCCACGGCCGGCCGGTGTACATCGACGGGTACACGCCCCGGGTGAAGGGGTACGTCCCGGGCTCGCCCAGCTTCTCGGCCGCGTCCCAGTCCGCCAGGGCGTCGGGCCCGTAGACCGGTTCGATGGGCAGCCCGGACTCGGACTCGCGCGTCATGGTGTGATGCCTCCCGCTGAGCACATGTTCGTACTGCTCGAACTACCCGTCTTTTACCCGCCGGTACGGACCGGCACCTCGACGGACTGTATCCGCGCGCGTGCACCCGGTGGAGAGGCCCACGCTGGGACCTTCCTCACAACCTCGGTGCGGTCCCGGTCACAACGATGCCGTGCCGTTCGCGGCGCGTCATCCGGGGGAACAACTCAGGGGACGTCGGTGCGGGACCGTGGGACGACGGGGGGCCGTGATGCGGATGGCAGGCGTGGGGAGCACGGGACGGGCGGTCGCCGCCGCCCTGGGGGCCGTGCTGGTGGCGGGCGGCTGCACCGTGCAGACCACCGGGCCGGACGGCAAGGGGCGCGCGCCGGTGCGCATAGACGTCACCACCGGGGCGCCTCAGAAGAACACACCGAAGAACACACCGAAGAGCACACCGAAGAGCACGCCGTCCGGGGACCGACGGTCGTCGGGCACGCCGTCCGGGGACCCGCAGCCGTCGGACGCGCCGTCCCGGGGCCGCGAGTCGTCGCGTGCGCCCGCCGCCGGGGCGAAGGCGGCCAGGGTGCTGTGGAAGCGGGGCGACAGCGGCCGGGACGTCCGTGAACTGCAGGCCCGGCTGCGTCAGGTCGAGTGGCTCGTGGACGGGCCGACCGGGACGTACGACGACCTGACCGAGCGCGCGGTCAGCGGCTTCCAGGGCAAGCGCGGGCTGCCGCGGACCGGCCGGACGGACACCGTCACCTGGCAGCGGCTGCTCGGGATGTCGCACGAGCCGGGCAAGTGGGACCTGTACCTGATGGGCGGCCAGCCCGCCGCCGCGCCCGACCCGCGCTGCACGACCGGCCGGGTGCTGTGCGTCAGCAAGTCGAGCCGCACGCTGCGCTGGATGATCGACGGGCGGACCGTGTCCACGATGTCCGTGCGCTTCGGCTCGCAGCACACGCCGACCCGGGAGGGCGTCTTCCAGGTCTACTGGAAGTCCCGCCACCACGTCTCCACGCTCTACGACTCGGCCATGCCGTACGCCATGTTCTTCAGCGGCGGCCAGGCCGTGCACTACTCCTCCGACTTCGCGGCCCGCGGTTACGCGGGTGCCTCGCACGGCTGCGTCAACGTGCGGGACGAGGCGGCGATCGCGGATCTGTACGCGCAGGTGAGGAACGGCGACAAGGTCGTCGTGTACCGGTGAGGCGGCGGGGCGGAACACCGCCGACGGTGAATGGGGCGCGGGCGGGACCGGGGGAACGTGTCCCGCCCGCGCCGAGGTGCACGAGCCGTAGGTACGGGGGGAACCCCGGCTCGGTGCGAAAGCCGATGACCAGTCGGCTCACTCATTACTGCGTCACGGCGGCCGAAAGTGTCACACCCTCGGCGAGGAAAATCTTCACCGTCCACGAAAGCCCAGGTCAGGTGGCATCTGCGGGGTGCGTGGCGGGCGACGGGCGGACGGGCGTCCGCTGCGGCCGGGGCTCGTGGGCCGACGGGGCGTGCGGACCGTGGGGGCGGTGGTGGCCGTGGGAGGGCGGGGCTATGTCGGCGTCGTCGTCATCACCGTTGCCGCTGCCGCCGTCACCGTCACCGTCGTCGTCCTGGTTTCCGCGGCCGCCCTGGCCGCCGTCGCCCTTCTTTCCGCCGTTGCCGTTGCCGCCTTTGTCGCCCTTGCCGTTCTTGCCGTTCTTGCCGTTCTTGCCACCCTGGTCGTCCTGGTCGCCCCGGCCGTCGCCGTCGCCCTTGCGGAGCTCGCCCTCGTAGGCCGCCCCTCCGGAACCGCCGTGCCCACGATCGTCCCGGCCGCCGGCCCCGGTGCCGCCCGCGGCGAGGAGGTCGCCGCAGAACTTCACGACCCGCGACGCTCCCCCGGCGGCCTCCTTCAGCGCGCGCCGGTGGACGGCGTCGAGCTGCTTGCCGGCGCGCGCCCTGCGGCAGGACGCGGCGAGGTCCGGGTGCCGTCCGTCGGAGCCGTCCGCCGCCCGGTCGCCGGTGTCGCGGTCCCGGCCCCCGCCGCCTTCCCGGCCGGTGTCCCCGCCGGGCGCGCCCGGGGTGGTGCCGGGATCCGTCCCGCCCCGCCCGCCCTCCAGCGGCGAGGGCGGCGCGGACGGGCGGTCGGGGGAGGCGGCGGCCGAGACGGTGGCGGCGGGTTCCGGTTCGGCGCCGTCGAACGGCGTCGGCAGCACTCCGGTTCCGGCCGCCACCGCCACACCGCCCACCATGCCGACGGTCAGCGCGGCGGCCAGCCCGAGGCGCAGGGGGCGGTTCCAGCGCATCCGCCGGGGACCGTCGCCGCGCGGGCCGATGCGGACCGGCCCGACGTCGGCGGGCCCGGGGGCGGAGCCGTGCCCGAGCGCGGCGGATACGGTCGCCGACGCGTCGGCCCGCTCCGCGCGCACCTTGCGGAAGGCGGCCAACGCGGCTGCCTCGCCGGGGAGTTCACCGTCGCCCGGCGCAGGTGGCGCGGAGAGCGCGCCGAGGACCGCGACGAGCCGTCCGGCCCGGTCGCGGGTCGCGGGGCCGGTACTCTCCAGATCCTCCAGTGACTCTCCGCGCAGCAAGAGCTCCGCCGTTTCGCGGTCCAGCCACTCGTCCTGCTCGTCGGCCATCACATGTCCTTCTGCGTCCGCGCACGCGTATGCGTCACACTCGCGGACGTCACCGCACGGTCGCGCGGTTCTCGCTGCGGCGGCAGGGCGTCGAGTCCGCCACCGGATTCCGGATCGCCGCCGAGCAGTTCGGCCAGGCGCTTCAGACCACGGTGCGCCGCCGTGCGGACGGCCCCGGGCCGCTTGCCCAGCGTCTCGGCGGCGCTCTTGGCGTCGAGGCCCATCACCACGCGCAGGACGACCGCCTCGGCCTGGTCCTGGGGCAGCCGGGCGATGAGGGAGAGGGTGCTGCCGGTGGCCAGGGCCTCCATGGCCTCGCCCGCGGTGTCGGACTCCGCGGGCTTGCCGGTCAGCTCCGCCTCGTCGCCGCCGATCACCGGCCGGCGGCCGCGCATGCGGATGTGGTCGAGCGCGCGGTTGCGGGCGATGCGGGCGGCCCAGCCGCGGAACCGGTCGGCGTCGCCGTCGAACCGTTCCAAATCGCGGGCGATTTGCAGCCAGGCCTCGGACGCCACGTCCTCGGCGTCGTGATCGCCGACGAGCGTGCGCACGTATCCCAGCAGTCGCGGATGCACGGCGCGGTACACGGTCCGGAACGCGGTCTCGTCCCCGCTCTGTGCCGCACGCACCGCGGTGGTCAGCTCCGCGTCGTCCCCCAGCACCGAGAAGCCTTTCTGCGCCCGGAACGGCGCCGCGCTCGCGGACGTGGTCCTCGCCGTCGTGGATTCCCCATCGGTGGTCGCGGTGGTCTCCCGCGACACCGTCGCGGGAGCGAGCCCCGCGCTGCATCGGCGCGAATGGCACGTTACGTCGTGAAACCGCCACTCGTCCATGTCCACATCGCATTGCCGTACAAGATGCAACTAACCCGTGACGCGGTGAGGTGTGACAGAAAACGCAGTCGCGGCGCTGTAGGGAGTACGGGCCGTCGCGCGGCCCGTGCCGCGCGACGGCCGGGGCCTCTCCTGTGGGGGGTGGCGGCCCCGGCCGTTGCCTTGGCCACGCCGGTCGTCCCTGGTGGGGGCTACGGCCCGACCTGGTCCGGAACCCGCGCCGTGACGCTGCCGCCGATCTCCACGTCGACGCCTCCGTCACCGACGGTCCCGTCGGCTCCGATTCCCGCGCCGGTCCCGCCCGTCCCGGGCGTACCGTTCCCGCCCGCGCCGCCGCTCCCGGTGCCGGCCCCCGGTTCCGGTTCGGTCGGCCGGGTGAGCAGCTCCGCGCAGTAGACCTCGACGCGCTCCGCACCGCCCGCCGCCTCGACCAGCCGCTGCCAGGCCGTGGCCTCCAGCGCCTTGCCGCGGCCCGCCAGTCGCTCGTAGGCGCGGCACCGGACCTCGGCGTCCCGGCCGGTGGCCGGGTGGTCCGGCGGGGTGGCGCCGGGGGACGTGGAGACACCCGGGGACGTGGAGCCGCCCGGGGAGGTGGTCGCGGAGTCCGGCGTACCGGGGTCCCGCGTGGCGGCCGGCGGGGTGGCGACCGGCCGGACCGAGGCGTCGTCGGAGGCGGCGGGCGGCCGCGTGCGCTCCGGGCCGCCGTCGTTGCCGGTGGAGCCGCCCCCGCCCATGGCCGCGTAGGCGACGCCGCCCAGGGTGAGACTCGCGAGCAGGACGGAGAGGGCGGTCTTCAGCGAGCGCCGGGGACCTCGCCCGGTGCGTGGCCGCCAGTCGTCGCGCCGCCGGGTGCGCGCGGCCCTGCCCGGTTCCGCGTCCCGTGCGGCCCGGAAGGCGGCGACGGCGCGGCGCTCACCCTCGGCGTCGGTGTCCCGCCCGCGCAGCGCCGCGGCGAGCAGCGCCTCCGTGCCGGGGGCGTCGCCGGGAGCGGGCCGGGGGCCGGCGTCGCGGCCGTCGCCCTCCCCGTGCCGTGCGCCCATGCCCGTCTCCGCTCCCGCTCGCTCCGCCGGGCCACCGTCCTCGGCGTCCCTCATGTCGACTCCCCCAGCGTGCCGGCACCGTCATCCGTCACACCGTCGGCGCCCAGCTGCCGGGCCAGCCGCTTCAGCCCCCGGTACGTCGCCGTGCGCACCGCGCCCGGCCGTTTCCCGAGCACCCGGGCGGCGGACGGTCCGTCCAGACCGACGACGACCCGCAGCAGGACGGCCTCGGCCTGGTCCCGGGGCAGGCCCGCGACGAGGTTCAGCGCGCTCCACGTGGAGAGTGTCTCCAGGGCCTGGTCGTGCGTGGAGTGCGGCCCGGGCAGGTCCAGGACGTCCTGCTCCAGTGCCGTGGGCCGGGGCCGCACCTTCTGCCGGCGCAGGTGGTCCAGGGCCCGGTGCCGGGCGATCGTCGCCGTCCAGCCCCGGAAACCGGCCCCGTCGCCCTTGAAGCGTCGCAGGTCACGGGCTATCTCCAGCCACGCGTCCGCCGCGACGTCCTCGGCGTCGTCCCCGACCAGCCCGCGCAGGTAGCCCAGCAGGCCCGGCTGCACGAACCGGAAGGCGACCGCGAAGGCGGCCTCGTCACCGTCCTGGGCCCGCGCGACCGCCGCGCCCAGTTCCCCGTCGTACGCCTGTACGCGGCGGGGTTCCCCTCGCTGGCCCAAGAACCGTCCTCGTTCGTACCGAGTCCTCAGCGCGCTCCGGTGAGCCCGCCCCCCAAGGTCATCAGCGTCGGCGCGCACGGAAGTGTCACAGGGACCGCGAGAATCCCCGGTGGCCGCCGCCGGACGTCACGGGCCCGCCGTCGCGTCCCGGCACAGCAGCCGGAGCGACCCGTCCCCGGCGAAGCAGCGACGGGCCTCGTCCACCGGGTCCCACAGGCGGCCGTCCGGGGTACGGACCCAGTGGTCCCCACCGCTCGTCCACCACTCGCCGCCCGCCTGACGCACGATCACCTCGCCCGCGTACGCGCCGAGTCCGCGCAGCGCCGTCTCCACGGCGGCGTACGGCGCCCCCTCGTGCCGGATGCCGTCGATCATCCGGTCGACGCGCCACAGGCTCTGCGCCGAGTAGTCCAGGCGCAGCCGTGCGCCCTCGCGCATCGTGGCCACCGCGTCCGCCGCCCACCGCACCGGTTTCGCGGCGGCCGCCGGGCGGGTCTGCTGCGGGCCCGTCGATCCGCTCGTCAATCCGCTGGTCACAGTCGTCACATGGGCTAAAGCGCCGCGGGACGCGATTGCGTCACACGCCGGAGCCGGTCGTTCCGCAACCGGCGCAGGACCGCCCCACCTCCCCCACGTCCGCCGCACCGCCACCGCGCGTCCCCCGCACGTCGGTCACAGAACGCCGGCGCCGGGCCCGGGAGTCAGGCCCGTCCCCGTGCCCGGCGGGAGACCACCGCGCGCAGCACCCGGCGCCCCTCCGTGGAGACCTCCAGGGCA
This sequence comes from Streptomyces coelicoflavus, assembly GCF_045041415.1. Taxonomy (NCBI): domain Bacteria; kingdom Bacillati; phylum Actinomycetota; class Actinomycetes; order Kitasatosporales; family Streptomycetaceae; genus Streptomyces; species Streptomyces coelicoflavus. The sequence continues at coordinate 3,189,369 of NZ_CP108218.1, forward strand.
GGACGCAGCCCGGCCACGCCGCGATCGGCGAGCAGTTCCAGTACGCCGGTCTGGCGGCGCAGTTCGGCGGCGACGAGCGGCGGCAGCCCCTCCGTGCCGCCGTCGCGCGGGACGTCGGCCTCCCGGGCGGCGTCCCCCACGGGGTCGAGGAGCCGGTGGATCCTCAGCGAGTCGACGGAACAGGCGTCGGCCCACGTCCGCAGCGCCGGTCCCGTGCACGCGGCCGGCGCGGCCTCGAGCATGCGGCGGGCCAGGACCACGGCCTCGTCCTCGTCGCCGGCGTCCGGTCCGGCGAGCTTGTCCCGCACCTGCGCCAGGCCCTCGGCCCAGTCGCGCCCGGCCGCGCCGCAGGCGTCGTCGGCGTCGTCGGCGAGGAGCGCCCACAGGGGTCTGAGGGCCTCGTCGTCGCCGTCCAGCAGAGGGACGCAACGGTCCAAACAAGCCAGCCCGCTCGCGGCGAGTCCGCGTGCGTCGGCCCGCGCGATCAGTTCCACCAGGCTCATCGGGTGCCTCCCTGTTCCTGCCGCTTCGCCCCGCTCATCACCACGGAGCCCGCACTGACCCTTACTGCGTGCGACGGGCCGGGAGTGTCACAGGGGCACGACGCCCAGCCGGTCGAGGAACCGGAAGAAGAGGTTTTCAGCCACCGGACCGGCACCGGCACCGGCACCGGCACCGGGATCGTCCGACAGCACCTCGGCCAGCTCCCCGGCGCTCGCGGCGCACCCCGCCTCCGCGGCCCAGGCGACGGCGCGCTCGGCGGCGTCGCGGGGCTCCAGGAAGTAGTCCTCCAGGGTCAGCCCGTCCCGCTCGGCGCCCAGGTACCCGGCCATGGCGGTCCGCGCCAGACAGGTCGTCCACGCCCCGCTGTCCGGCGCCGCCGCCTCCAGGACCACGCAGTCGCTGTCCATCACGTACCCGAACAGCGCGGGGGCGCCGGTCTGCCCGGCCAGGTCGTTCATGTTCCCGACGTCGCCGTCACCTCCCGGGAACTCCCAGACCTGCCACCCGCCCGGCGCGGACCGGCGCAACGTCATGTCCGCGGCGCCCGCCAGCGCCTCCAGCTCCGCGAGCGGCCGCTCGGCGCGGCCGACGACGAAGTACCCCCAGTAGCCCATGTCCCGGATCCCCCCGGCGTGTCGGTTCGGCTCGGTCAAAAGACCACCACAGCCGTACGGGCGTTCGCAGCCGGATCGGGCAATCCGCGCGCCGGCACCGGGAGGCGTCCGGCACGCGGGGCGTCAGTCGAGGCGGCCCGCGAGCGACTTGAAGTCCGCCCAGGACAGCTCGGGCTTGCCGGCGTCCCACAGCTTCTGGACCGTCGCGGCCAGCGGGAGCCGGATGCCGTCGGCGACCTGGGCCTGGGTCTGGGCGCTCGGGATGTCGCCCCAGACCGCGAAGCTGCCGCCGAGGATCTGGTCGTCGTACTTGGCGTCGACGGCGGTGGTGCCGCGCAGGACGCGCGGAGTCCACTGCTCGTAGATGCGCTCACCGGTCGGGTAGACGAAGGTCTGCGGCTGGCCGAGGACGTAGTAGAGGAACTCGTCGTTGTAGTTGAGGACCTGGCGGCCCTCCCTCAGGTACTCGGTCGGCGGGCGGGCGCCGATCTCCTTGCCGGTCCAGTAGGCGACCTTGATGTCCTTGAGCGGCTCGACGGAGGTGTCCTTGAAGAAGCCGTCGTTCCAGGCGCGCGGGGTGCGGTCGTGGGCCATGACCGTCTTGGCGCGGCCGTTGAGCCAGCCGGTGGTGAGGTCGGCGACGGTGCCGTCGGAGCCGTAGGCCCTGCGGGCGGCGGCGGCCAGCGTCGGGTAGGACGCCTCCGGGTTCGGCACCACGAGCGCCTGGTACTCGTCGGCGCCCAGGTGGAACTGGGAGCCGGGGAAGAGGTCGGCGTACTCGTCGAGCAGGTCGTCGACGATCTTCGCGGCCTCCGGCTTGGAGATGTCGATGGCGCCGCGGGTGGGCGTGCCCTGCGCGTTGCGCAGTTGCAGGTCGGGGTGGGCGGCGATCACGGCGCCGAGGTGGCCCGGCGAGTCGATCTCGGGGACGACGGTGATGTGGCGCGAGGCGGCGAGATCGGTGATCTCCTTCATCTCGGCCTTGGTCAGATGGTCGTCCGAGACGATCTCGGGGTGCGAGTCGGACTCGATGCGGAAGGCCTGGTCGTCGGAGAAGTGCAGGCCCAGCTCGTTGAACTTGAGGTCGCCCAGCTCCCGTATCCGGTCCTTGATCCAGTCGGCGGTGTAGTGCTTGCGGGCGATGTCGAGCGAGAAGCCGCGCTTCGGCTTGGCCGGCGCGTCCTTCACCACGCCCTCCGGCGCGGTGCCGCCGCCGGCCACCTCCTGCTTCAGGGTGCGGGTGCCGTAGTAGACGCCGGCCTCGGCGGGCCCGGTGACGGTGACCCGGCCGTCGCGCACCGTCATGGTGTACGACTCCGGGTTCGCGCCCTTGTCGGCCTGGACGTCGAGCAGCAGGTCCCCGGCGCGCCGGTCGTCCTTCTCGCCCGCGTACGTCATCCCCAGCTCGCCGGCGATCTGCTTCCCCTCGTCGGCGAGGCCAGCGTCGGCGACGACGACGCGATGGTCCTTCCCGGGCTCCCAGCCGGGGCCGCGGGCGGCGGTGTGCTCGCGCACGGCGGGTATGGTGCGCGGCTCCTTCGACAGCGGGTAGGAGCGACTGGGGCTGGGCGCGGCCGCCTCGTCGGAGGGGGACCGGGCCGCCGAGCCCTCCCGGCCGCCCCCGTCCCCGTCGCCGTCCGTGGCCCACAGCCCGACTCCCACGCCGAGCGCGGCGACCACCGCGCCGGCGATCACGGCCCGCTGTCTCACCTTGTGCGCCGGTGTCCGGCTTCCGTGCTGGCTCACAGCGCCAACCTAGGGCCGCCGTTGCCGTCATGCGTCCACCACATGTTCTGAAACTCTCCCGTTCGGGTGAAATTCGGGCATCGGACGGACACGTGTTGCCGTCACTCGATAACGTGACGCCACACCTTTCGCACAATCCCCTGCCGACACACACGTGAAGCCCACGAGGACCCGAGGACCCACGCTGCCTGCGCACCGTCTCCCAGACCTCCCCCGCCGAGTGGCCATACCGGTGCCGGTGCAAACACGCGCCACACCGGCAACGGCCACCCCGCTGGAGCGCTTCAACACGGCCCCCGCCGCCGAGGCCGCCCAGACCCTCCTCGCCTGCCTGCACAGCCACGCCTGGACCCACCGCCTCACCGCCCACCGCCCCTACCCGGACCTCCCCGCCCTCCTGGCGGCAGCGGACGAGGCGGCCTACGACCTCTCCCCGGCCGACCTGACCGAGGCCCTGGCGGCGGAGACGCTGCCCGCCCTCCCCGAGGACACGTACGCGGCGGCCCACACCGCCCTGAACGCGGCCCACGCGGCCTACGAGTCCCGCTTCGGACACGTGTTCGTCATCTGCCTGGACGGCCTCTCCCCGGACGAGACCCTGAACCACGCCCTGGCGGCCATCCGGTCACGTTTGAACAACGACCCGGACGAAGAACGCCTGGTTGCGGCAGAGGAACTCCGCCAACTGGCAAGAACGCGGCTGACCAGCACCCTCTGAGGGGCGCGGGGAACTGCGCGACCGGCCACGGACGGCCCGCACCCGGCAATCAAGGACAAACCCCCACCCCCGTAGCCGCCCCCGGCTCAAACCCACTGCTCCTTTGAGTGCAAGTTTGATCACAACGGCAGGCCCCCCGTAAGCGCCGCAGGCAACCGTCGCTACCATGCTGGGGGCCGGTGGACCGTACCCGGCCGGGCCCGACCGACAAGGAAAGCCGGCGCGGCCCCAATCCCCGCTCCCGGAGGAAATTTCCGTGCCGGCTGGAACGCTGTACCGCGGCCGGGAAGGAATGTGGTCCTGGGTGGCTCACCGAGTCACCGGCGTCCTCATCTTCTTCTTCCTGTTCGTTCACGTGCTGGACACCGCTCTCGTGCGAGTGTCCCCCGAGGCCTACGACACCGTCGTGGCCACGTACAAGACGCCGATCGTCGCGCTGCTGGAGTACGGCCTCGTCGCCGCCATCCTCTTCCACGCGCTCAACGGCCTGCGTGTCATCGCCGTCGACTTCTGGGTCAAGGGCGCCCGCTACCAGAAGCAGATGCTCTGGACCGTCGTCGCCCTGTGGGTCGTGCTGATGCTCGGGGCGATCTACCCCGTCCTCGGCCACGCCGCTCGTGAACTGTTCGGGAGCTGACGCCAATGTCCACGACTGAATCCCCCGCTTCCGGGATCGGCCCCGTCGAGGGCGCCTCCCTCTACTCGGCCGACAACCCGGCGCCGCTCATCGAGGCGCCCCGCGCCCGCACGAAGAAGACCCCGAAGTCCACCCGGGGCAACTTCGAGATGGTCGCCTGGCTGTTCATGCGCCTGTCCGGCGTCGTGCTGGTCGTGCTCGTCCTCGGCCACCTGCTGATCCAGCTGGTGCTCGACGGCGGCGTCTCGAAGATCGGCTTCGCCTTCGTGGCGGGCCGCTGGGCCTCGCCGTTCTGGCAGGTCTGGGACCTCCTGATGCTCTGGCTCGCGATGCTGCACGGCGCGAACGGCCTGCGCACGGTCATCAACGACTACGCGGAGCGCCCCAACACGCGTCTGTGGCTCAAGGGCCTGCTCTACACCGCCACGGTGTTCACCATCCTGCTGGGCACGCTGGTGATCTTCACCTTCGACCCGAACATCCGCTAGGCACGGGGCTGCGAAAATCATGAAGGTACACAAGTACGACACCGTCATCGTCGGCGCCGGTGGCGCCGGCATGCGCGCGGCCATCGAGTCGACCAAGCGCAGCCGCACCGCCGTGCTGACGAAGCTCTACCCCACCCGCTCCCACACGGGCGCCGCGCAGGGCGGCATGGCCGCCGCGCTGGCCAACGTGGAGGAGGACAACTGGGAGTGGCACACCTTCGACACGGTCAAGGGCGGTGACTACCTGGTCGACCAGGACGCCGCCGAGATCCTGGCGAAGGAGGCCATCGACTCGGTCCTCGACCTGGAGAAGATGGGCCTGCCGTTCAACCGGACGCCCAACGGGACGATCGACCAGCGCCGTTTCGGCGGTCACAGCCGCAACCACGGCGAGGCCCCGGTCCGCCGCTCCTGCTACGCGGCCGACCGCACCGGTCACATGATCCTCCAGACGCTCTATCAGAACTGTGTCAAGGAGGGCGTGGAGTTCTTCAACGAGTTCTACGTCCTGGACCAGCTGATCACCGAGGTCGACGGCGTCAAGAAGTCCGCCGGTGTGGTGGCCTACGAGCTGGCGACCGGCGAGATCCACGTCTTCCAGGCGAAGTCCGTGATCTACGCCTCCGGCGGCACCGGCAAGTTCTTCAAGGTGACCTCCAACGCGCACACGCTCACCGGCGACGGCCAGGCGGCCGTGTACCGGCGCGGGCTGCCGCTGGAGGACATGGAGTTCTTCCAGTTCCACCCGACCGGCATCTGGCGCATGGGCATCCTGCTGACGGAGGGCGCCCGCGGTGAGGGCGGCATCCTCCGCAACAAGGACGGCGAGCGCTTCATGGAGAAGTACGCGCCGGTCATGAAGGACCTCGCCTCCCGCGACGTCGTCTCGCGCTCCATCTACACGGAGATCCGCGAGGGCCGCGGCTGCGGTCCCGAGGGCGACCACGTCTACCTGGACCTCACCCACCTCCCGCCGGAGCAGCTGGACGCCAAGCTGCCCGACATCACGGAGTTCGCGCGGACCTACCTCGGCATCGAGCCCTACACGGACCCGATCCCGATCCAGCCGACCGCGCACTACGCCATGGGCGGCATCCCGACCAACGTCGAGGGTGAGGTCCTCAGCGACAACACCACCGTCGTACCGGGCCTGTACGCGGCCGGCGAGGTCGCCTGCGTGTCGGTGCACGGCGCCAACCGCCTGGGCACCAACTCGCTGCTCGACATCAACGTCTTCGGCCGCCGCGCGGGCATCGCCGCCGCGGAGTACGCGCAGAAGGCGGACTTCGTCGAGCTGCCCGAGGACCCGGAGTCGCTGGTCGTCGAGCAGATCGAGCGGCTGCGCTCGTCCACCGGCACGGAGCGGGTGGCGACGATCCGCCGCGAGCTGCAGGAGTGCATGGACGCCAACGTCATGGTGTTCCGCACCGAGCAGACGATCAAGACGGCCGTCGAGAAGATCGCCGAGCTGCGCGCCCGCTACAAGAACGTGTCGATCCAGGACAAGGGCCGGCGCTTCAACACCGACCTGCTGGAGGCCGTCGAGCTGGGCAACCTGCTCGACCTGGCCGAGGTGATGGCGGTGTCCGCCCTCGCCCGCAAGGAGTCGCGCGGCGGTCACTACCGCGAGGACTTCCCCAACCGCGACGACGTCAACTTCATGCGCCACACCATGGCGTACCGCGAGGTGGGCGACGACGGCGCCGAGTCCATCCGGCTCGACTACAAGCCGGTCGTCCAGACCCGCTACCAGCCGATGGAGCGTAAGTACTGATGGCTACCCCTGTCATGGAGAAGAACGACTCGGCCCCCGAGCCCGGGTTCGCCGACTCCCCGTACATCACGGTCACCTTCCGCGTCCGGCGGTTCAACCCGGAGGTCGCGGCCGAGGCGACCTGGGAAGACTTCCAGCTGGAGATCGACCCGAAGGAGCGCGTCCTCGACGCGCTGCACAAGATCAAGTGGGACCTGGACGGAAGCCTGACCTTCCGCCGTTCCTGCGCGCACGGCATCTGCGGCTCGGACGCCATGCGGATCAACGGCAAGAACCGCCTGGCCTGCAAGACGCTGATCAAGGACCTCAGCCCCGAGAAGCCGATCACGGTCGAGCCCATCAAGGGCCTGACGGTCCTCAAGGACCTGGTCGTCGACATGGAGCCGTTCTTCCAGGCGTACCGGGACGTGATGCCCTTCCTGATCACGAAGGACACCAACGAGCCGACGCGTGAGCGCCTCCAGACCGCCGAGGACCGCGAGCGCTTCGACGACACGACCAAGTGCATCCTGTGCGCCGCCTGCACGTCCTCGTGCCCGGTGTTCTGGAACGACGGCCAGTACTTCGGCCCGGCCGCGATCGTCAACGCCCACCGCTTCATCTTCGACTCGCGCGACGAGGCCGGCGAGCAGCGGCTGGAGATCCTGAACGACCGCGACGGCGTCTGGCGCTGCCGCACGACCTTCAACTGCACGGACGCCTGCCCGCGCGGCATCGAGGTCACCAAGGCCATCGCGGAGGTGAAGCGAGCGCTGATCACGCGCCGCTTCTGACGTCCGCACGGCCGTAGGCCGCCGCAGGGCCCCGTTTCCCCTGGAGACGGGGCCCTGCGGCGTTCCTGCGGCCGGACGGCGTAAGCCTGCCGCGGGGTCGGACCGGCAATCAGCCGTTCCGGGCGACGATCGTCCTAGCCTGACGGCATGTCAGATGACGAGTCGTACGAACTGCTCGGGTTCGACAACGTGCTGCTGCCCGTCGGGGACCTCGGTGAGGCCGTCGGGTTCTACGAGCGGGCCGGGTTCCCGGTCGCCTACCGGCTCGACGAGGCCGGGATCGCCCTGCTGAAGGTGGGCGTGGAGACGCCGGGGCTGCTGCTGCGGGTGGAGGAGGAGTTCGGCCGGCAGCCGCCGATGTGGCCCTCCGCGCGGGTGTGGCTGGAGGTGACCGACGCCCGTGTGGCCGCCCGGTCGCTGCGCGAGGCGGGGGTGCCGCCGCTGGACGAGCCGTTCCCCGTGGCCACCGGCTGGACCGTCGAGTTCGCCGACCCGTGGGGCAACGTCATCGGCCTCACGGACTACTCCAAGCGCCCGGAGCTGGGCCGCCGCCCTTGAGCGAAACTCTCGCTTGAACGTGTTCAAAAACAGGTCTACAGTCACTCCTGTCAGCGTTTTGAACGCGTTCAAGAAGGGGTGGGGCATGGACCGCACCGTCATCGCCTACGTCATCTACCTGGTCGTCAGCATCGGTCTGACCGTCTGGGTGGCCCGCACGCTCAGCCGCAACGGGCGGGTCTTCCTCGCCGACGTCCTGCACGGCAACGAGAAGCTCGCCGACGCCGTCAACCACCTCCTGGTGGTCGGCTTCTACCTGGTCAACCTCGGCTTCGTCGCCCTCTACCTGAGCGGCGACGACACCATCGCCGACACCCGGGGCATCTTCGAGGCGCTCTCGACCAAGCTCGGCGTGGTGCTCCTCGTGCTCGGCGTGATGCATCTGGGCAACGTGTACGTGCTCAACAAGATCCGGCGGCGCGGCCTGATGGAGCGCGAGCAGCTGCCCCCGGTCCCGCCGCAGGGCTGGGTGGCCCCGACGGCCGGGGCCTGAGCCGATGGCTCCCGCTCCCGGGACGACGGCCGGCGCCCCCGTGCGCCGGCTCACCGTCCTCTACGACGCCGAATGCGCCCTGTGCACGCATGTACGGGACTGGCTGCTGCGCCAGCCCCGCCTGGTGCCGCTCGAGCTGGTCCCGGCCACGTCGGAGGAGGCGCGCAGGCGCTTCCCCGGGCTCGACCACGGGGCCACCCTCGACGAGGTCACCGCGATCGGTGACGCCGGGCAGGTGTACCGGGGCGCCGCCGCCTGGGTGGTCGTCCTGTGGGCGCTGCGCCGGTACCGCGGGCTCGCCCACCGGCTCAGCACGCCCAAGGGCGCCCTGCTGGCCCGGGGGGCCGTCCTGGCCGCCGCCAAGTGGCGCGCCGGACAGCGCCAGTGGGGCGGCAACGGGTACCGGCGGGCCGACATCAGAAGGGGCGGCGCGCAGCGCCTCGGTGAGGGGCGGTGGTCGGGCGACGGGTGGGCGTACGAGCCGGGCCTCGGGTGGATCTACGCGGGGCCGGGCTGTGCCGACGGCGCCTGCGCCACTGGATAGGCTCTGTACCCGTGCCTGCGACCCACGACGGCCCCGACGACGGCGCCCACCTCAGCAAGTCCGAGCAGACCCGCGCGCTGATCCTGGAGACGGCCATGCGGCTGTTCCAGGAACGCGGATACGACCGGACCACGATGCGGGCCATCGCCCAGGAGGCCGGGGTCTCCGTCGGCAACGCGTACTACTACTTCGCCGGCAAGGAACACCTGATCCAGGGCTTCTACGACCGGATCGCCGCCGAGCACCGGGCGGCGGTCCGCGAGGTCCTGGCCAGGGAGACCGACCTGGAGGCCCGGCTGGCGGGCGTGCTGAAGGTCTGGCTGGACATCGCCACGCCCTACCACGAGTTCGCGGTGCAGTTCTTCAAGAACGCCGCCGACCCGGACAGCCCGCTCAGTCCCTTCTCCCCCGAGTCGGAACACGCGCGCGAGGAGGCCATCAGCATCCACCGCGCGGTGCTCGCCGGGGCGAAGACCAAGGTGCCCGAGGAGCTGCGGGACATCCTGCCCGAGCTGATGTGGCTCGCCCAGATGGGTCTCGTCCTGTACTGGATCTTCGACCGCACCGAGGGCCGCGAGCGCAGCTACCGCCTCGCCGAGCGCGGCGCCCGGCTCACCGCGCGGGGCGTCGTGCTGGCCCGCTTCCGGGTGCTGCGCCCGCTGGTGCGCGAGGTGCACGAGCTGTTCACGGACTTCCTGCCGGGGATGACGAGGGTGATGCCGGACCCCGCGAAGAAGCCGACGCGGGATGCCGGTCCTCAGGCCTGACGGGACGCCAGCTCGATCACCGTGATGTCCGAGGGCGCCCCCACACGCGTGGGCGGACCCCAGGCGCCCGCGCCGCGGCTGACGTAGAGCTGGGTGTCGCCGTAGCGGTCCAGGCCCGCCAGCGTCGGGTTGGCGGCGCCCGCGACGAGGTTGCCGGGCCAGAGCTGGCCGCCGTGGGTGTGGCCGGAGAGCTGGAGGTCGACGCCGTGGTCGACGGCGTCGTGGATCTGCACCGGCTGGTGGGCGAGGAGCACGCAGGCGCGGGAGCGGTCCCGGTCGCCGAGGGCCCGGTCGTAGTCGGGGCCCTGGCCCTCGTCCTCGCCCGCGATGTCGTTGACGCCGGCGAGGTCGAAGTGGGGCAGCTCGGTGCGGGCGTTCTCCAGCGGGAGCAGCCCGAGCCGCCGCACCTCGGCGACCCACTGCTCGGCGCCGGAGAAGTACTCGTGGTTGCCGGTGACGAAGTACGCGCCGTGCCGTGCCTTGAGCTGGGCCAGCGGGGCGGCGGCCGGGCCGAGGTCCTTGACGCTGCCGTCGACGAGGTCGCCGACGACGGCGATCAGGTCGGGCTGCGTGGAGTTGATGGTGTCGACGACCTTCTGCGCGAAGCCCCGGCCGAGCACCGGACCCAGGTGGATGTCGCTGACGACGGCGATGCGGTATCCGTGCGCCGCGCGCGGGAGCTTGGCCAGCGGCACGGTGACCCGCTTCACCTTCGGGCCGCTCAGCACGCCGTACGTGCCGTAGCCGACCGTGCCGACGGCCGCCGCGGCGGCGGCACCCGCGACGACGCGGGAGACGAACAGGCGTCGGGAGGGGACGGCCAGGGGGCCCGGTGACGTGCTGCCGGCACCGCGGCCCGGCGCTCCGGGCGCCTCGGGCACCTCACGCGTCTCGGGTGCCTCGGGCGTCTCGGGTGCCTTCGGCGGGGCCGTGCCGGCCGGTATGCGCTTCGGGTCCTCGGCCGGGGCGGCCGGCGCCTCCGCGCCCTCCGTCCGCCGCGCGGCCGCCCGGCGCTCCAGGAACCACCGCAGCAGCGGCCGGACGACCTCGCCCGCGAGGACCGCGAGCAGCAGGTAGATCGACAGGGCCAGCCACAGGAAGCCCGGCCAGGCCAGGACCCGCTGGAGCCAGAACGGCGCGCCCGCGCGCTCGGCGACCAGCGCGCCGACGGCCAGCAGCCAGCCCCCGGCGATCACCGCCGCGCCGATCCGGCGCACGGGGCCCGGAGCGCTGGTCGTGTCGCGGAACAGGCGCCGCCACACGTACCAGTTGGCCGTCACGAGGACGCCCACCATCAGCAACGCGACCAGCACGAAGACGACCACCATGCCGTCGTATCCCCTCGGTTGTGACGTCCTCGACGCCTATGACGTTCGGCGCAGTGCGCGCACGCCGCGCAACCCGATGACCCCGACGACCGTCCCCAATACGAAGGAGACGATCGCGAGCAGCAGGTGCACCCAGAAGTACGCCGTCGGGTCGCCGTCCTCGAAGGCGAGCCCGCTGCCGTCCTTGACCAGGTTTTTGACGAAAGTGATCCAGATGATCCAGCTCCACACCCCGAAAGCGAGCAGGAACCAGGAGACGGGGCGGCTGAGCTTCATGGTTTCAGTATCGCCGCACGCTGTCCGGATCCGTGCGCGGGGTGGGGAGGGGGGTGGGCCCGACGCGATCACTGGGGGTACGTTTCCGCTCGTGCCCGCTCCCAAGAAGGCCCTCAGGCGGTCCCTGACGGTCACCTCCGCCGTCCTGACCGCGCTCGCCCTGCTCTCCCCCGCCGCGCTCGCCGCCCCGAGCCCGTCGACGAGCCCGTCGGCCACTCCGCCGGCGTCGATGTCGACCGTGGGCGGCCCGAGGCTGGGCAAGCCCGGGACGCAGGTGGACCTGGCGGGCGGGGCGCCGGTGCTGCCGAAGGACCTCACGGCCCGTTCGTGGATCGTGGCGGACGCCGAGTCGGGCGACGTGCTGGCCGCGCACAACGCGCACTGGCGGCTGGCCCCGGCGAGCACCCTGAAGATGCTGTTCGCGGACACGCTGCTGCCGAAGTGGCCGAAGACCACGAAGCACAAGGTCGCGGTGTCCGACCTCGCGGGCATCGGCGCCGGGTCCAGCATGGTCGGCGTCAAGGAGGAGGAGACGTACACGGTCCACGACCTGTGGCTCGGGGTCTTCCTGCGCTCCGGCAACGACGCGGTGCACGTGCTGTCCGCGATGAACGACGGTGTCGACAAGACCGTCGCGGACATGAACGCGCACGCCGAGGAGTTGCAGGCCCTCGACACCACCGTGGTCAGCCCCGACGGCTACGACATGCCGGGGCAGGTGTCGTCCGCGTACGACCTGACGCTCTTCGCCCGGTCGGGGTTGCAGAAGAAGGACTTCCGCGAGTACGCGTCGACCGTCCGGGCGAAGTTCCCGGGGGAGACCAAGAAGGACAAGAAGGGGAAGACGACCCGTAAGCCCTTCGAGATCCAGAACACCAACCGGCTGCTGGCCGGCGACTACGACGTCGAGGTCTACCCGGGCATCGCGGGCGTCAAGAACGGCTACACCACCAACGCGGGCAACACCTTCACGGGCGTGGCCGAGCGGGGCGGCAAGGTGCTGCTCGTCACCGTGATGCACCCGGCCAAGGACGAGCACAACGCGGTCTACAAGGAGACCGCCCGCCTCTTCGACTGGGGTTTCGAGGCGGCCGGCAAGGCGCGGCCGGTGGGGCAGCTGGTGGGCCCGAGGAGCGCCGCTCAGGCGAGCCCCTCGGCCGAGGCCTCGGGTGAGGCCGGCGGCACCGGGAAGGGCGCGGTCGGCACGGAGCCGGTGGCGGGCGCCCCGGCCGCGGACGGCTCCGGCGGGGTCGGGATCGCCGCCGGTATCACCGCCGGGGTGCTGGTGCTGCTCGCGGGCGGCGCGTTCCTGATCAACCGGAAGTGGCCGCTGCCGGACCTGGTCCGCCGCCGGACCCGTCCGTGACGTCCTCGTCGCCCGGCTCCCCCAGTTCCTGCGCCTTGCTGCCCGTCGCCGTCCAGGAGGCGCAGAACAGCACCAGCTTGGCGGTGAAGTTGATCCACAGCAGCAGGGCGACGGGGACGCCGAAGGCGCCGTACATGCTCTTCGCGGCGACGCCCTGGATGTAGCCGCTGAGCAGCAGCTTCAGCAGTTCGAAGCCGACCGCGCCGATCAGCGCGGCCACCACCAGGCGGCGGCGTTCGGGCTGGACGCCGGGGAGCAGGGTCAGGACGTAGAGGAGCAGCAGGAAGTCGGCGAGGACGGCGACGGCGAAGGCGGCGACGTAGAGCAGGACGCCGCCGACACCGCCCTCGGCGAGGCCGATCGTGCGGATGATCCAGCCCACCAGCGCCGAGGCGACGGTGGAGATGCCGACGGTGATCAGCAGCGCCCCGCCGAGGCCGACGAGGACGCCCGCGTCCTTGGCCCGGTGCAGGACCGGGTTCTCCTCCTCGTCGGGCAGCTCCCACACGGCGCGCAGACAGCCGCGGGTGGCCTCGATCCAGCCCATGCCGGTGAACAGCAGCAGGAGCGCGGAGATCACGCCGACGGTGCCGGCGTTGTCGACGAGGCCCTGGATGTTCAGCTGGTCGGAGATGCCGGGGATCTGGTCGGCGAGCTTGTCCTGGAGCTTGTCCTGCTGCTGCTTGTTGAGCGTGGCGGCGGCGACGGCGGCGGCGAGGCTGAGCAGCGGGAAGAGCGCGACGAAGCTGGTGAAGGTCATGGCGGCGGCCAGCCGGGACCACTTCACCCGGTCGAGGCGTTCGTACGAGCGCCACGCGTGCGTGGTCATCAGGCGCGCGATCCAGGGCCCCACGACGGGGAGCTTCTTCAGCCAGTCCATGATCCGACCCTGCCCCCGCTCGTCCCGTTCCATGATCTCGTCCGGCCGCCCGGTCCGTCGCCGGACCGGAAGACCAGTGTTCTTGTGCCCCAGAAGCGCAGGATCGTGCCCAGGAGCATGCCGACGCCGGCTCCGGAGACCGTGTCGGCGCGCTGCGAGGTGAGACCGAGGCCGTAGTGGCTGACGGCCAGGCAGAGCAGCTGTACGGCGGCGCCGGCGGCGTTCACGGCGAAGAACACGGCGCAGGGGCGCAGGCCCCGGGGGCGGCCGAGGTGGCGGTAGGTGCCGAGCGCGTTGCCCGCGTAGGCGACCGAGCAGCCCGCGACGAAGGAGAGGGCCTTGGCGGTGAGCGGGTCGAGTCCGGCCGGGCCGCGCAGGCAGGTGAAGAGGGCGAGGTCGACGGCGTAGGCGAGCAGCCCGGCGGAGGCGAAGCCCAGCAGTTCGCGGCGGTCGGCTACCAATTGGCCACCGCCAGCCCGTACATCGCGAGCCAGACCGCGCCGATCAGCGCGAGGGCGCGGTCGCGCAGGACGACGTCCTCGGGTTCGCCGGCGGTGCCGCGGTCGGCGAAGACGGCGTAGCGCAGGACGGCGAGGACGAAGGGGATCACGGAGAGCTGGCGCCAGGGCAGCACGCTGGTGTGCGGGACGCCGCCCTCCTCCATGGCCCACAGGCAGTAGCCGAGGACGGCGACCCCGGCGGCGAGCTGCCAGACGAAGCGGAGGTAGCCGGTGGTGTACTCGGTGAGCAGCGCGCGCGTGGCGCCGTCCTTTCCGGCCATCTGCACGGCTTCGGAGTAGCGCTTGGCGGCGACCATGAACAGGGCGCCGAAGCCGGTGGTGATGAGGAACCAGCGCGACAGCGGGATGCCGAGCGCGAGTCCGCCGATCATCGCCCGCATCAGGAAACCGGTGGTGACGACGGCGAGGTCGACGACCAGGACGTGCTTGAGGCTGACGCAGTACGCCAGTTGCATCACCAGGTAGGCGGTGAGCAGGGCCGCGACGGGCGGGGGGCACAGCCAGGCCGCGGCGACGGGCGCGAGGACGCCGAGGGCGCCGCCGACGGCGTGGGCGAGCGGGGCCGGGACCTGTCCGGCGGCGACCGGGCGGTGCCGTTTGACGGGGTGGGCGCGGTCGGCCTCGGCGTCGCGGGCGTCGTTGACGAGGTAGACGGCGGCGGCGCAGAGGGTGAACAGGACGAAGACCAGCGCGAGCCGGCCCGCGGCGTGGACGGAGAACAGCTCACCGGCGGCGGCCGGGGCGGCGACGACCAGGACGTTCTTGGTCCACTGGCGGGGGCGTGCGGTGCGCAGCAGCCCGGCGAGGACGCCTCCCGCGCGGGGCGGTGCGGGCTCCTGCCCCGGTTCCGGGGGGCGTGGGGTCAGGAGGGCGGTGTCGGTGACGGCCGTGTCGGTCAACGGGTGCCTCCGCGCATCCAGTCGGCGCCGAGACGCGCCGTGAGCGCGCCGAGGGCGGCGCCCGCCGCGACGTCGGTGGGGTAGTGGACGCCGACGACCAGCCGGGAGGCGCACACGGCGGCGGCGAGCGGCCAGGCGGCCCGCACCCCGAGCGCCCCGAAGACGACGGCGGCCGCGGTGGCCGAGGTGGCGTGGGAGCTGGGGAAGGAGTGCCGGCCCGCGGTGCGCACCAGGGGGACGACGTGCGCGGGGCGGGGGCGGCGCACGACCCGCTTCACGCCCATGCTGACGACGTGGGCGCCGGCGGTGAGCGCGGTGCCGCGCAGCCAGGCGGTGCGCCGGGGCGCGTCCACGGCGGCCGCGGTGAGGCCCGCCGCGAGCCACAGCGCGCCGTGCTCCCCGGCCCAGGACAGGGCGCGCGCCGCGCCCGCGACGCGCGGGTCGGTGCCGCAGGCCCTGAGCGCGGTGACGATCCGGTGGTCCATGTCGTCGAGGTCGTCCATGTGGACTCACTGTCCACGCCCGTCGCACGGGAAGGCGGGCTCGCCGGGGCGACATACCATTAATCACCCGTTTCAGGGATGCGGTGGATGTTTTGGAACTAATCATTCACTCAGGGATGGACAGGGCGATACGGTCACCGCCATGTCTGCCGACACCGCTCCCGACGCCACCCGGGACCCCGACGCCGACTGGGACACCGTCACCGGCTGGGGCCGTACGGCGCCCACCGGGGCGCTCGTCGTCCGTCCCCGGACGTACGAGGAGGCGGCCGTCGCCGTCCGTGACTGCGGGGTGCGCGGCGGCATCGCGCGGGGTCTGGGACGGGCGTACGGGGACGCGGCGCAGAACGCCGGGGGCGCCGTGCTGGACATGACGGCCCTGGACCGGGTGCACGCCGTCGACGTCTCCGGCGGCACCGTGCTGTGCGACGCGGGCGTCTCCCTGCACCGGCTGATGGAGGTGCTGCTGCCGCTGGGCTGGTTCGTGCCGGTGACGCCCGGCACCCGGTACGTGACGGTCGGCGGCGCGATCGGCGCGGACATCCACGGCAAGAACCACCACGTGTCGGGGTCCTTCTCGCGGCACGTGCTCTCCCTGGAGCTGCTCACCGCCGACGGCCGGGTCCGCACCGTCGCGCCGGGCACGCCCCTGTTCGACGCGACCGCCGGCGGCATGGGGCTGACCGGGGTGATCCTCACCGCGACGCTGCGGCTCCAGCCGGTCGGGACGGCGCTGATGTCGGTGGACACCGAGCGCGCCGCCGACCTGGACGACCTGATGGCCCGGCTGACCGCCACCGACCACCGCTACCGCTACTCGGTCGCCTGGATCGACCTCCTCGCACGCGGCCGGGCGACGGGCCGCGCGGTGCTCACCCGCGGCGACCACGCACCGCTGGAGGCACTGGACGCGCTGCCCGCCCGCTCACGCGCCCGGCGCGAACCGCTGGCCTTCCGCACCTCCCGCCTTCCCGCGACCCCCGACTTCCTGCCGGGCGGACTGCTCAGCCGGACGACGGTGGGGCTCTTCAACGAACTCTGGTACCGCAAGGCACCCCGGGAGAGCCGGGGCCGGCTCCAGCGGATCTCCACCTTCTTCCACCCCCTGGACGGCGTCCCGCACTGGAACCGGGTATACGGCCGGGGCGGCTTCGTGCAGTACCAGTTCGTCGTCGGACACGGCCGGGAGGAGGCCCTGCGCTCGATCGTGCGGCGGATCTCCGAGCGCCGCTGCCCGTCCTTCCTGGCCGTCCTCAAGCGCTTCGGCGAGGCCGACCCGGGCTGGCTCTCCTTCCCTGTGCCCGGCTGGACCCTCGCCCTGGACATCCCGGCGGGCCTGCCCGGCCTCGGCGCGTTCCTGGACGAGCTGGACGAGGAGGTCGCGGACGCGGGCGGCCGGGTCTACCTCGCCAAGGATTCCCGGCTGCGCCCGGACCTGCTCGCCGCGATGTACCCCCGCCTGGACGACTTCCGCGCCCTGCGCGCGGAGCTGGACCCGCGCGGGGTGTTCGTCTCCGACCTGGCCCGCCGCCTCGCCCTGTGACCCGTGTGCCCCTGCCCTCCCCGACCTGTCTGGAGCAGCCGTGAAGGACGCCTTCGGCCTCCCCCAGTCCCTCCTCGTCCTCGGCGGTACGTCCGAGATCGCGCTGGCCACCGCGCGCCGTCTGGTGGCCCGCCGCACCCGCACGGTGTGGCTGGCCGGTCGCCCCTCCCCCGCCCTGGACGCGGCCGCCGGGCAGCTGCGGGACCTCGGCGCCGAGGTGCGCACCGTCGCCTTCGACGCCCTGGACCCCGAGGGCCACGAGGCGGCGCTCGGCAAGGTGTTCGCCGAGGGCGACATCGACCTGGTGCTGCTCGCCTTCGGCATCCTGGGCGACCAGGCGCACGACGAGCGCGAGCCGCTGAACGCCGTACGGGTCGCGCAGACCAACTACACCGGCGCGGTCTCGGCCGGGCTGGTCGCCGCCCGCTCCCTCCAGACGCAGGGGCACGGCTCGCTGGTGGTGCTCTCCTCCGTCGCCGGGGAGCGGGCCCGCCGCGCCAACTTCATCTACGGCTCCAGCAAGGCGGGCCTGGACGCCTTCGCGCAGGGCCTGGGCGACGCGCTGCACGGCACGGGTGTGCACGTCATGGTCGTACGCCCCGGGTTCGTGCGGTCGCGGATGACCGAGGGGATGGCTCAGGCTCCGCTCGCCACGACCCCCGAGGCGGTCGCCACGGCCATCGAGCTGGGGCTGCGGCGGCGCTCGGAGACGGTGTGGGTGCCGGGGGCGCTGCGGGTGGTGATGGCGGCGGTGCGGCATCTGCCGCGGACGGTGTTCCGGCGGCTGCCGATGTAGGACGCGGCTACCGCGTCGGCAGGGAGCCGCTCTCCACGCGTCCGGCCTGCGGGGGCACGGTGGCGCTGCCGAAGGGGAACTCGCGCAGCTTGCGCCAGACCGCGTCGGCGCCCTGCTCGTACAGCGCGAAGCCGGTGCAGGGCCACTGGGCCTCGTAGTCGGACAGCTCCTCGTAGGCGCGGTCCATCGCCGCCTCGTCGATGCCGTGCGCCACGGTGACGTGCGGGTGGTACGGGAACTGCAGTTCGCGGGGGACCGGGCCGGACGCGTCGCGCACCCGCTTCTGGAGCCAGGAGCAGGCCGCCGCGCCCTCGACCACCTGGACGAAGACGACGGGCGAGAGCGGGCGGAAGGTCCCGGTGCCGGACAGCCGCATCGGGAAGGGCCGGCCGCGCGCCGCCACCTCCGCCAGGTGCGCCTCGACGGCGGGCAGCGCGGCGCCGTCGACCTCGGTCGGCGGCAGCAGGGTGACGTGCGTGGGGATGCCGTGAGCGGCGGCGTCGCCGAAGCCCGCGCGCAGCTGCTGGAGCTTGCTGCCGTGAGGCTCCGGGACCGCGATCGACACGCCGATCGTTACGGTCCCCACTTCGTCTCCTGTCGTTGTGTGTCCTTCGGCCGGACACCCGGATATCGACTGTACGGCCACCGCCGTGCCGTGGGCAGGCGCAACCGGAGTGATGTGCAGCGCTACGGCGGCACGCCGGGGCGCACGGACGGTGCCCGGTCCGGTGTCCCGGGCGAGGTCGCGGACGGTGCGGCGGTGGGCGTCGCGGGTCAGTGCTTGGCGGGCAGGAGGCCCAGCCGGTCGTACGCCCGGGCGAGGGTCTCCGCGGCGACGGCCCTGGCCTTCTCCGCGCCCTTGGCGAGGATCGCGTCGAGCGTCTCCGGGTCGTCCAGGTACTGCTGGGTGCGCTCCCGGAAGGGGGTGACGAACTCCACGACGACGTCGGCGAGGTCCGTCTTCAGCGCGCCGTAGCCCTTGCCCTCGTACTTCTGCTCCAGCTCGGCGATCTCGGCGCCGGTGAGGGTGGAGTAGATGGACAGGAGGTTGCTGACGCCGGGCTTGTGCTCGCGGTCGAACCGGACGACGGTGTCGGTGTCGGTGACCGCGCTCTTCACCTTCTTCGCGGTGGCCTTCGGCTCGTCGAGCAGGTTGATCAGGCCCTTCGGGGTGGCCGCCGACTTGCTCATCTTGGCGGTCGGGTCCTGAAGGTCGTAGATCTTCGCCGTCTCCTTGAGGATGTGGGCGGTCGGCACGGTGAAGGCGTCGCCGTAGGTCTGGTTGAAGCGGTCCGCGAGGTCGCGGGTCAGCTCCAGGTGCTGGCGCTGGTCCTCGCCGACGGGGACGTGGTCGGCCTGGTAGAGCAGGATGTCGGCGACCATCAGCATCGGGTACGTGAACAGGCCGACGGTGGTGCGGTCGTTGCCCTGCTTGGCGGACTTGTCCTTGAACTGCGTCATCCGGGAGGCCTCGCCGAAGCCGGTGATGCAGTTCATCAGCCAGCCGAGCTGCGCGTGCTCGGGGACGTGGCTCTGCACGAACAGGGTGCAGCGCTCCGGGTCCAGACCGGCCGCGAGGAGCTGGGCGGCGGCGACGCGGGTGTTCTGGCGCAGCTCCTTCGGGTCCTGCGGGACCGTGATCGCGTGCAGGTCGACGACCATGTAGAAGGCGTCGTGGGTGTCCTGCATGTCGACCCACTGGCGGACGGCGCCGAGGTAGTTGCCGAGGTGGAACGAGCCGGAGGTCGGCTGGATACCGGAGAGCACGCGAGGACGATCGTTGGCCATGTTCACCATTCTCTCAGGCTTCCGGGCGCGGTCGGGCACTGGTTCGGTACAGGGGGGCTCCATTCCGTGTCCAGGGGTGTAACAAGGGCGGGAGCGAGTGGGAGGGGGCCCTGTGCGCGGACGGTGGAGGTGGATGGGCGCGGTGGCGGCGGCCGCGGCGCTGTGGTGGGCGGGTCCGGCGGGGGCCGTCGCGGTGGACGGTGACGGTGCTCGGGCCGTCGACGAGCCGGACGTGGCCGTGGTCGTGTGGGCGGGTGACGGGCGGACGGCGTCCTGGCACGCGGGCGAGACCGACTTCGACCGGCTGCGCAGCCTGCTCGAACCGGGCTTCACGGGCACGGAACGGGTACCGGAGGCCTGGACGGAGGGTCGGCGGCCACCGGTGCGGTTCACCGTGCTGTGGGGACTGACCGGCGTCGGGGGGTGGCCGCAGACGCAGCGGGCGCCGGGCGGGGACGTGGCGATGCTCCGTCAGGACCAGTTCTTCCTCGCGGAGGACGGCACCCCGTGGGTGCGCTCGGACCTGGCGCCGGACCTGACGGACGACGACGTCCGCTGGCACCGGGTACCACTGCGCCCCTACGAGCGGCTGACCGACGAGGGCTTCCTCGCGGCGGGCGGGGCGGGCGCCGGAGGGGACGGCGGAGCGCCGGACGGGGTGTGGTGGGCCGCCGCCGGACTCGGCGCGGGCGTCGCGGGGACGCTGCTGACCCGCCGCGCGGCGGACCGGTACCGTGCCGGACCGCCGCGCGGGGAGCCGCGTCAGGAGCTGATCGACCTCTAGCGCCTCGCGGCCTCTAGCGCCTCGCGGCCTCTAGCGCCTCGCGGCCTCCAGAGCCCCGCGGCCTCCAGAGCCCCGCGGCCGCTCAGCCGAGGTCGATCTCCGGGTACAGCGGGAAGCCGGCCACCAGGTCGGTCGCGCGGTGCGCGATCTCGTCGGCGACCTTCGCGTCGAGGACGTGGGAGGCCTTGGAGGGGGCGCCGGACTTGGTGGTGCCGGGCTCGGTGGCGGTGAGGACGCGGTCGATGAGGCCCGCGACCTCGTCCATCTCCGCCGTGCCGAGGCCGCGCGTGGTCAGCGCCGGGGTGCCGATGCGGATGCCGGAGGTGTACCAGGCGCCGTTCGGGTCGGCCGGGATGGCGTTGCGGTTGGTGACGATGCCGGAGTCGAGCAGGGCGGCCTCGGCCTGGCGGCCGGTGAGGCCGTAGGAGGACGCCACGTCGATCAGGTTGAGGTGGTTGTCGGTGCCGCCGGTGACCAGGGTGGCGCCGCGCTTGGTCAGCCCCTCGGCGAGGGCGCGGGCGTTGTCCACGATGCGCTGGGCGTAGTCCTGGAACGCGGGCTGCCGGGCCTCGGCGAGGGCGACGGCCTTGGCGGCCATGACGTGCGGGAGCGGGCCGCCGAGGACCATCGGGCAGCCGCGGTCGACCTGGTCCTTGAGGGAGTCGTCGCACAGGACCATGCCGCCGCGCGGGCCGCGCAGCGACTTGTGCGTGGTCGTCGTGACGATCTGGGCGTGCGGGACCGGGTCGAAGTCGCCGGTGAGCACCTTGCCCGCGACGAGGCCCGCGAAGTGCGCCATGTCGACCATGAGGGTCGCGCCGACCTCGTCGGCGATCTCGCGCATGATCCGGAAGTTCACCAGCCGGGGGTACGCGGAGTAGCCCGCGACGATGATCAGCGGCTTGAACTCGCGGGCCGAGGCGCGCAGGGCCTCGTAGTCGATGAGGCCGGTGGCCGGGTCGGTGCCGTAGGAGCGCTGGTCGAACATCTTGCCGGAGATGTTGGGCCGGAAGCCGTGGGTGAGGTGGCCGCCGGCGTCCAGGGACATGCCGAGCATCCGCTGGTTGCCGAACGCCTGCCGCAGCTCGGCCCAGTCGGCGTCGGTGAGGTCGTTGACCTGGCGGGCGCCGGTCTTCTCCAGGAAGGGCACCTCGACGCGGGCGCCGAGGACGGCCCAGAAGGCGACCAGGTTGGCGTCGATGCCGGAGTGCGGCTGGACGTAGGCGTGGCGGGCGCCGAAGAGTTCGCGCGCGTGCTCGGCGGCGAGGGACTCGACGGTGTCGACGTTGCGGCAGCCGGCGTAGAAGCGGCGGCCGATGGTGCCCTCGGCGTACTTGTCGCTGAACCAGTTGCCCATCGCCAGGAGCGTGGCCGGGGAGGCGTAGTTCTCCGAGGCGATCAGCTTGAGCATCTCGCGCTGGTCGGCGACCTCCTGGCCGATGGCGTCCGCCACGCGCGGTTCGACGGTGCGGATCACGTCGAGCGCGGCGCGGTAGGCGGTGGACTCGGGTGAGATCTCTGCGGGCACGGGGTCCTCCGGACGTCGGTTTCAGCGTTCACGGTACGGATGGCCCAGGCGCACGGCTCTCGGTGTCGCGGGCCGCTTCCCGATGGTTCGTCCCATCCCTGCGCGCCAGTCACGGCCCGGGGTCAGGGTACCCGCTGGGTTCGGGCGGTGCCGGAGTGTCCGGGATGCGGGAGGGCCGGCCCTCGGGGCCCGGCCTCCCTCGGGGCCGGCCGCTACGGCAGCGCACGGCACAGGGCGTCCAGTGCCCCCGCCCAGGCGTGGTCGGGCGGGGTGCCGTAGCCGACGACGAGGGCGTCCCGTGCGGGGACGGACGCCTCGGGGTGCCGGAACATGGACAGGCCGTGCACCGCGAGCCCGTGCCAGGCGGCGGCGCGCACGGTCTGCCGCTCGGTGCCGGGCGGCAGTTCGAGGACGGCGTGGAGTCCGGCGGCGATGCCGGTGACGCGGACGCCGGGGGCCCGTTCGGCGAGGGCGGCCACCAGGGCGTCGCGGCGGCGCCGGTAGCGCAGGCGGGCGGAGCGGACGTGGCGGTCGTAGTCGCCGCAGGACAGGAACGCGGCGAGGGTCAGCTGGTCGAGGACGCCGGGGACGCGGCCCGCCATGACGTCCATGGCCTCCTCGACCAGCGCGGGCGGCAGGACCAGCCAGCCCAGGCGCAGGGCGGGGGCGAGGGACTTGCTGGCGGTGCCCAGGTAGACGACGCGGTCGGGGTCCAGGCCCTGGAGGGCGCCGACGGGCTGGCGGTCGTAGCGGAACTCGCCGTCGTAGTCGTCCTCGAGGACCAGGCCGCCGGCGCGGCGGGCCCGGTCGATCACGGCGGTCCGGCGCTCGGGGGGCAGCGGGAGGCCGAGGGGGAACTGGTGGGAGGGGGTCAGCAGGACGGCGTCGGCGTCGGCCGGGCCGTCGGGCGGCAGGGTGCCGCGGTCGTCGAAGGGCAGCGGGGGCGTGCGGCAGCCCGCGTTCCGGAGGAGCCGGCGGTGGTGGGGCAGGCCGTA
Source organism: Streptomyces coelicoflavus (assembly GCF_045041415.1). Taxonomy (NCBI): domain Bacteria; kingdom Bacillati; phylum Actinomycetota; class Actinomycetes; order Kitasatosporales; family Streptomycetaceae; genus Streptomyces; species Streptomyces coelicoflavus. The sequence goes on from NZ_CP108218.1 coordinate 3,212,192, forward strand.
GGACTCGACGGCGACGGTGTCCCCGCCCCGGCGGCGCAGCAGTTCGGCGAGGACGCCGAGGCCGCCGAGGAAGCCGGCGCACACCACGATCCGGTCGGGGTCGGCGTGCACGCCCCGGGCCCGGGACAGGTATCCGGCGAGGGCGGTGCGCAGCTCCACGCGGCCGCGGGGGTCGCCGTAGCCGAGTGCCTGGTCGGGGGCGGCGGACAGGGCGCGGCGGGCGGCCCGGAGCCACTGGGCGCGGGGGAAGGAGGCGAGTTCGGGCGTGCCCGGGGCGAGGTCGTAGGCCGGGCGGGCGGGCTCGCGCGGATGGGGTGCCCGGCGCCGCTCCGGGGCGGCGGGGGTGCGGTCGGCGACCCGCGTCCCGGAGCCCTGGCGGGCGGCGAGCCAGCCCTCGGCGATCAGGTCGGCGTAGACCTCGGCGACCGTGTTGCGGGCCACGCCCAGGTCGGCGGCGAGCGAACGGGAGGAGGGCAGCCGGGTGCCGGGCGTCAGCCGACCGCCCCGTACGGCCTCGCGCAGCGCCTCGGTGAGACCCCGGCGCAGACCGGGGCCCGACCGGTCCAGGTGCAGGTCGACGCCGAAAGTGGCCCAGGATTCCGCCATGAGAATGGACCATACTCCTGGGCTGCATCGCTCCTAGGGTCGGTGGCATGACCACGAACACGACGACCACCGAGAACACCGCCGCCGAGCCCTTCGCCGCCGAGCACGCGCCCCGACTGGAGTGGGCCAAGCACGCGCCCGAGGTCTGGAAGGCGATGCTGCGCCTGGAGAAGGCCGCCGCGCAGGGCCTCGACCCGAAGGTGCGGGAGCTGGTGAAGATCCGCGCCTCGCAGCTCAACCACTGCGCCTTCTGCCTGGACATGCACACCAAGGACGCGCTCGCGGCCGGGGAGAGCGTGGAGCGGATCGTGCAGCTCGCGGCCTGGGAGGAGTCGCGGCACTTCTACACGGAGAGGGAGCTGGCGGCGATCGAGCTGACCGAGGCCGTCACCGTGCTGACCGACGGTTTCGTGCCGGACGCGGTGTACGAGAGGGCCGCCGAGTACTTCGACGAGCCCGAGCTGGCGCAGCTGATCGCCGCGATCACGGTGATCAACGCCTGGAACCGCTTCGGGGTGACCTGCCGGCTGACGCCGGGCCACTACACGCCGGGGCAGCACGCGTGACGGCACGTACGACATACCTGGACGGCGGCGTCCACTCCGCGCTGCGGGCGGTGGGCGCCGCAGCCAAGCGGGGGCTCGGCGACACGGGTCTGGCCGAGCTGGTGCAGATCCGCGCCTCGCTGCTCAACCACTGCGCCTACTGCCTGGACATGCACCTCGGCATCGCGCGCGAGCAGGGCGTGAGTGAGGCGCAGCTGGATCTGCTGGCCGCCTGGGAGGAGGCCGGTGAGGTCTTCGACGGCCGGGTGCGGGCGGCGCTGGCGCTGACCGAGGCGGTGACGGTGCTGACGGAGGGCTTCGTGCCCGACGCGGTGTGGGAGGAGGCCGCCCGGCACTTCGACGCCGACGCGCTGGCGCACCTGCTGGCGCTGATCGCGGCGATCAACAGCTGGAACCGGCTGATGGTGACCCGCCGGATTCCCGCGGGAGGCACCGCGTGGTGACCGGCGTCGAGCGGTTCCGCGCCCTGCACCACGGCCGTGCCGCGGACGATCCCCTGGTCCTGCCGGGCCCCTGGGACGCGGCGAGCGCGCGGGTGTTCGCGGAGGCGGGGTTCCCGGCGCTCGCGACACCGAGCGCCGGGGTGGCGGCCTCGCTCGGGTACGCGGACGGGTCGACCCCGGCCGACGAGATGTTCGCGGCCGTCGCGCGGATCGTGCGCGCCGTGGACGTGCCCGTGTCGGCGGACGTGGAGGACGGGTACGGGCTGGCGCCGAAGGAGCTGGTGGAACGGCTCCTCGAGGCGGGCGCCGTGGGCTGCAACCTGGAGGACTCCACCCCCGAGGGGCTCAAGGACCCGGCGGAGCACGCCGAGTGGCTGGCCGGGGTGCGGGAGGCGGCCGGCGACCGCCTGTTCCTGAACGCCCGGATCGACACGTTCGTCCGGGACGTGGAGGATCCGGGGGCGGCGGTCGAGCGGGCCGCCGCGTACGTCGCCGCGGGCGCCGACTGCGTGTATCCGATCGCCGCCCCGGCCGCCGTACTGCCGCTGCTGCGGGCCGGGATCCGGGGGCCGATGAACGTCCTCGCGCGTCCCGGGGAGGGCCCCTCGCCCGCCGTACTCGGCGGACTCGGGGCCACCCGGGTCACGTTCGGGCCGGGTCTCCAGCGGCACGCCGAACGGGCGGTGCGGGAGAACGCGGAACGGCTCGCGGCCCGGCTGCCGCGTTGAGGGTCAGGGCAGCCACTTCTTCCAGACGGACTTGTGGCTGTCCACCCACTTCTCCGCCGCCACCTGGGGCCGCATCTTCTTCTCGGCGATCATCAGGGAGACCTCGTTCTGGTCCTCGGTCGTCCACTTGAAGTTCCTCAGGAACTCGGCCGCGTCGCCGCCGTTCTTCGCGAAGTCGGCGTTGAGGTACTTCTGCAGCGGGGTGACCGGGTAGGCGCAGTCGACCTTCGCCGGGTCGGCGTCGCAGCCCTCCTCGTACGGCGGCAGCTTCACCTCGGTCATCGGCACCTTCTGCATCAGCCACTGGGGGGTGTACCAGTAGCTGAGGAAGGGCTTCTTCTCCTTGGCGAACTGCTGCATCTGGGTGATCTGGGCGGCCTCGGAGCCGGCGAAGACGACCTGGTAGTCCAGGTTCAGGTTCTTCACCAGGGCCTTGTCGTTGGTGACGTAGGACGGCGAGCCGTCCAGGAGCTGGCCCTTGCCGCCGCTCTCCGCGGTGCGCAGCAGGTCGGCGTACTTGTTGAGGTTCTTCCAGTTCGTGACGTCCGGGTGCTTCTTCGCGAAGTACGTCGGCACGAACCAGCCGATGTGCCCGGTGACGCCGAGGTCGCCGCCGGCGGCGATGGTCTTCTTGTCCTGGACGTAGCGCTGTTCCTGCTCGGGGTGGCCCCAGTCCTCCAGGATGGCGTCGACGCGGCCCTGGCTGAGCGCGTCCCAGGCGGGGACCTCGTCGACCTGGACGGTGTCGACGCGGTAGCCCAGCTCGTGCTCCAGCAGGTACTGGGCGACGGCCACGTTGGCCTGGGCGCCGACCCAGGACTGCACGGACAGGGTGACGGTCTTGGCGCCCTGGGCGTTGGCGTACGGGGACGCCTGCTTGGTCATGTCGGCGGCGCCGCAGCCGGTGAGCAGGGTCAGCGCGGCGGCCGAGGCCACGGCGGTGGTGGCGCGTACCCGCATGTCAGGCTCCCTTCTTCGTCGTACGGCGTTCGGTGGGCTGGGTGACGCGGTCGAGCATCAGGCCGAGGCAGACGATCGCGGCGCCCGCGACCAGGCCGGTCGCCAGGTCGCCCTGGGCGAGGCCGAAGACGACCTGGTAGCCGAGCGCGCCACCGCCGACCAGGCCGCCGATGATGACGACGGCGAGGACCAGGACGACGCCCTGGTTGACGGCGAGGAGCAGGGCCGGGCGGGCCAGCGGCAGCTGGACCTGGCGGAGCTGCTGGCCGCCGGTCGCGCCGAGCGAGCGGGCCGACTCCATGGCGGCGGGGTCGACCTGGCGCAGACCCTGGGCGGTGATGCGGACGACGGCCGGGAGGGCGTAGACGACGGCGGCGGCCACGGCGGGCGCGCGGCCCACGCCGAACAGGGCGACGACCGGGATCAGGTACACGAACTGCGGCATCGTCTGGAAGACGTCCAGCACGGGCCGCAGCAGGCGCTCGACGCGGTCGCTGCGGGCGGCGGCGACACCGGTGGCGAAGCCGATGACCAGGGTCACGGCGACGGCGGCGAGCACCTGGGAGAGCGTGTCGAGAGACGGCTTCCACACGCCGAGCACGCCGATCGCGGCCATCGCGAGGACGGCGGTGAGCGCGGTGCGCCAGGTGCCGATCAGCCAGGCCAGAGCGGCGACGATCAGGAGCACGGACCACCACGGCAGCCACTGGAGGCCGTCGCGGAGCGGGTTGAGCACCCAGCTGGTGAAGTGGGCGGCCCAGTCGGCGGTGCCGCCGACGACGGGGACGCCGGAGTACAGGTGGGCGGTCATCCAGTCGACGGCCCGGTTGACGGGCTCGGCGATGTTCAGCTCCCACCCGTCGGGCCAGTCGAGGAAGCCGGCCAGGCGTCCGGCGAGCGCGACGGCCGCGGCGACGACGAGGGCGTACAGCCAGGTCACCGGGGACTTCCCGGCCTCGCCGAGCCGCTCCCCCGCCGCGCCGGTGACGCGGTCCAGGACGACGGCGAGCAGCACGATCGGGATGCCGGCCGCGAGGGCCGCGCCGACGTCGACGGAGGCGAGCGCCTGGTAGACGCGGTCGCCGAGGCCACCGGCGCCGATGACGGAGGCGATGACGGCCATGGACAGCGCCATCATGATCGTCTGGTTGACGCCGAGGAGGAGTTCCTTGCGGGCCAGCGGGATGCGGGCGGTCAGCAGCCGCTGGCGGGCGGTGGTGCCGAGGGACTCGACGGCCTCCAGGACCTCCTTGTCGGCGCCGCGCAGGCCGAGCGAGGTGAGTCGGGCCATGGGCGGGGCGGCGTAGACGACGGTGGCCAGGACGGCGGCGGGGACGCCGATGCCGAAGACCAGGACGACGGGCAGGAGGTAGGCGAAGGCGGGCAGCACCTGCATGGTGTCGAGCACCGGGCGCAGGACGCGGTCCATCCGGTCGGACAGGCCGGCGGCGAGGCCCAGCAGGGCGCCGACGGCGACGGACGCGAGGACGGCCACGACCATGAGCGCGAGGGTCTGCATGGTCGGCACCCACATGCCGAGCAGGCCGCAGGCCAGGAACGCGGCCGCGGTGCCCGCCGCGAGCTTCACGCCGGCCACCCGCCAGGCGACCAGGGCGCCGATCGCGGTGACCCCGGCCCAGCCGACGGCGAGGAGGGCGAGGTACACGGCGCGTACGGCGATGACGACGACGTTGCTGACGTGGCCGAAGAAGTAGAGGAACAGGGGGTGGGTGTCGCGGTTGTCGATGATCCAGTCGTTGGCCCTGCCGAGGGGTTCGGAGACGTCGACGGTGAGCGCGCTCGGCCAGGTGGCGCCGGACCACTGCGTGGCGGCTATGGGGGCGAGGATCGCTGCCGCGAGGGCGAGGATGAGGAGCTTGCGGACGGCTCTGTGGGTGAGGATGCCCGGCGGGGCGGGCTTTCGGGGCGCCGCGGTGATGGCTGCCATCAGACCGGCTCCTCGGTGGTGGGCTCGGCGGGGGTCGTCGGCTTGCGGCGCGTGGCCGGTGCCTCCCCCACGCTCGACTCCGCTCGCGCGGGGGGACCCCCATCGCCCACCCGTGCCGCCCCAGCGGCACGACTGCCCGCAGCTGCGTCGGCTGCGGTGCCTGCTACCACCGACAGGAGGTCTGCCGCGTCGACCACGCCCAGGCAGCGGCCGTCGGACATGACGCGGGCTGCCGAGCCTGCCCTGGCCACCGCCTCGATGGCCTCCGAGACCGTGGCGTCCGGGCGGATCGCCGGGCCCGTGCCCGCCTCGTCGGCGTTCGCGGCGGGGCGCATGGCCGTGCGGACGGTGAGGACCTGCTCGCGGGGCACGTCGCGGACGAACTCGCGGACGTAGTCGTCGGCGGGTGAGCCGACGATCTCCTCCGGGGTGCCGAGCTGCACCACGCGGCCGTCGCGCATCAGGGCGATGCGGTCGCCGAGCTTGAGGGCTTCCTGGAGGTCGTGGGTGATGAAGACCATCGTGCGGCCCTCCTCGCGGTGCAGCCGGACGACCTCCTCCTGCATGTCCCGCCGGATCAGCGGGTCCAGCGCGCTGAACGGCTCGTCGAAGAGCAGCACCTCGGGATCGACGGCGAGGGCGCGGGCGAGGCCGACGCGCTGGCGCTGGCCGCCGGAGAGCTGGCCGGGGCGGCGCTGCTCCAGGCCTTCGAGGCCGACCTTGGCGACGACGGCGGCGGCCCGCTCGCGGCGCTCGGCGCGGCCCATGCCCTGGACTTCGAGGCCGTAGGCGACGTTGTCCAGGACGGTGCGGTGCGGGAGCAGGCCGAAGTGCTGGAAGACCATCGCGGCACGGTGGCGGCGCAGTGCGCGCAGCCGGGTCCGGTCCATCGCGCGGACGTCCTCGCCGTCGATGGCGATGGCGCCGGCCGTCGGCTCGATGAGGCGGGTCAGGCAGCGTACGAGGGTGGACTTGCCGGAGCCGGACAGGCCCATGACGACGAAGACCTCGCCCTTGCGCACGTCGAAGGAGACGTCCGCGACGGCGGCGGTGCAGCCGGTGCGGGAGCGCAGCTCGGCCGGGGACAGGGCGGCGAGTTCCGGGTCGGCGGGGACGCGGTCGGCCTTGGGGCCGAAGACCTTCCACAGGCCGTCGACGGAGAAGACCGGCGGACGCTCGGCCACGGTGTCGGTCGCGGCGGCGGTGGTGTCCTTGTCGGTGGTGCTCATCGGGCGTCACCGCCGATCAGCTCGACGGCGCGCTCGCCGACCATGAGGACCCCGATCATCGGGTTGACGGCGGGCATGGTCGGGAAGACGGAGGCGTCGGCGATGCGGATGCCCTGAAGGCCGCGGATGCGCAGCTCGGGGTCGACGACGGCCGTCTCGTCGGTGGCGGCGCCCATCTTGCAGGTGCCGGCCGGGTGGTAGACGGTGTGGGCGACCTTGCGGGCGTACTCGCTCAGTTCCTCGTCGCTGGTGACGTCCGGGCCGGGGCAGACCTCGCGCTTGAGCCAGCCCGCCAGCGGCTGGGTCTTGGCGACCTCGCGGGCGATGCGGATGCCGTCGACGAGGGTGCGGCCGTCGTAGTCGTCCTCGTCGGTGAAGTAGCGGAAGTCCAGGGCGGGCTTCTCGGACGGGTCGGCGCTGGTGAGGCGGAGGCGGCCGCGGGACTTCGGCTTGGGGATGTTCGGGGTCATGGAGACGCCGAACTCGGGGCGCTCGTAGCCCAGTCGCTCCGGGTTGTCCGTGAACGGGATCTGGTAGAAGTGGAACATCAGGTCGGGGCCCGCGTGTTCGGGGTCGCGGCGCACGAACAGACCGGCGTCCGAGTCCATCGCGGAGTTGTCCGGGATGGGGCCGTTGGTCTCCCACACGATCACCGACTCGGGGTGGTCGAGCAGGTTCTCGCCGACGCCGGGCAGGTCGAGCACCACGGGTATGCCGAGGGCCTCCAGCTGGTCCTTGGGGCCGATGCCGGAGTGCAGCAGCAGGCGCGGGGAGTCGACGGCGCCGGCGCTGAGGACGACCTCGCCCCGGGCCTTGACCAGGATCTCCTCGCCGTCCTTGGTGCGGACGTGGACGCCCTCGGCGCGGGTGCCGTCGAGTTCGAGCTTGTACGCCCAGGTCTCCAGCATCAGCGTGAGGTTGGCGCGCTCGTCCATCACGGGGTGCAGGTAGGCCACCGACGCCGACGAACGCTTGTTGTTCTCGGGGTGGTAGGCGAGGTCGAAGAAGCCGACGCCCTCGGTGAACGGCTTCTTGTTGAAGCCCTCGACGCGGGGGACCTCCAGCGTCTTCTGCGCGGAGTCGACGAAGTCGCGTGCGATGGCGTTCCGGTCCTTCTCGTCGACCGGGACGATGTTGTTCTTCAGGCGGGCGAAGTACGCCTCCATCTGCACCGCGCCCCAGCCCTTGGCGCCGGCGGCCTCCCACTCGTCCCAGTCGGAGGGCAGCGGCTTGAAGGCGATGAGGGTGTTGTGCGAGGAGCAGCCGCCGAGGACGCGGGCGCGGCTGTGCCGGATGTGCGAGTTCCCGCGCGGCTGCTCGGTGGTGGGGTAGTCGTAGTCCAGTTCGCCGCCGAGCAGGCCCATCCAGCGGCGCAGGGTCAGCACGTCGTCGCGGCCGACGTCGCTGGGGCCGCCCTCGATGACGGCGACGGTGACGTCCGGGTTCTCGGTGAGCCGGGAGGCGATCACCGAGCCTGCCGTGCCGCCGCCGATGACGACGTAGTCGTAGACGTGGGTGGTTTCGGGCATGGGGGTACTCCAGGGGGGCGAGCGGATGAGGACGAGGAGGAGTGCGGGGACGCGGTGGGGTCAGCCGGTGAACCAGCGGACGGGCTTGGGCGCGAGGTTCTGGTAGACGTGCTTGCTCTCGCGGTACTCGGCCAGGCCCGCGGGGCCGAGTTCGCGGCCGACGCCGCTCTTGCCGAAGCCGCCCCACTCCGCCTGCGGGAGGTAGGGGTGGAAGTCGTTGATCCACACGGTGCCGTGCCGCAGCCGGCCCGCGACCCGGCGGGCCCGTCCCGCGTCGGCGGTCCAGACGGCACCGGCCAGACCGTACTCGGTGTCGTTGGCGAGGGCTACGGCCTCGTCCTCGGTGCGGAAGGTCTCGACGGTGAGGACCGGCCCGAAGACCTCCTCCCGTACCACCCGCATCTCGCGGTGGCAGTGGTCGAGGACGGTCGGCTCGTAGAAGTAGCCGGACCCGGGCCGCTGGGGGGACGGTTCGGGGCGCTTGCCGCCGCAGCGCAGCTCGGCGCCCTCGGCGAGGGCGGAGGCGACGAAGTCCTCGGTCTTGGCACGCTGCTGCTCGGAGACGAGCGGGCCGCACTCGACGCCTTCCTCGGTGCCGCGGCCGAGGCGGATCTTCCGGGCGCGGCGAGCGAGTTCGGCGACGAAGCGTTCGCGGACCGACTCCTCGACGATGAGGCGGCCACCGGCGGAGCAGACCTGGCCGCTGTGGATGAAGGCGGCGTTGAGGGCCTGGTCGACGGCGGTGTCGAAGCCCTCCTCGGTCTCGCAGGCGTCGGCGAAGACCACGTTGGGGTTCTTGCCGCCGAGTTCGAGGGCGACCTTCTTGACGGTGACGGCTGCGGCCTGGGCGACCTTGGTGCCGCTGATCAGGCCGCCGGTGAAGGAGACCAGGTCGACGTCGGGGTGCTCGGCGAGCCGGGCACCGACGGTGTGTCCGGGCCCGGTGACGATGTTCGCGACGCCGGTGGGGAGGCCGGCCTCGACGAGCAGGTCGATCAGGGCGACGGTGGTCATCGGGGTGATCTCGCTGGGCTTGATCACGAAGGTGTTGCCCGCGGCGAGCGCCGGGGCGATCTTCCAGCTGGCCTGGAGCAGCGGGTAGTTCCAGGGCGTGATCATCGCGCAGACGCCGACCGGCTCGTGCACGACGACGCTGTGGATGTCGGGCGAGCCCGCGTCGACGACGCGGCCGGGGGCCTCGCCGGCGACGAGGTCGGCGAAGTAGCGGAAGGCGTCGGCGACGCAGTCGATGTCGACGCGCCCCTCCTCGACGGTCTTGCCCGCGTCGCGGCTCTCCAGCAGGCCGAGCGTCTCGCGGTCGCGTACGAGGAGGCCGGCGACGCGGCGCAGCAGGGCGGCGCGCTCGGCGACGGGGGTGTGCGGCCAGTCACCGGCGTCGAAGGCGCGGCGGGCGGCGGCCACCGCGAGGTCGGTGTCCTTCTCGTCGCCCTCCGCGACCACGGCGAACGGCGAGGCGTCCGCGGGGTCGAGGATCTCGCGCGTGGCGCCGGAGGACGCCGCGAGCCATTCGCCACCTGCGTGGATGGTGGCGCGTGACCGCAGTTCTCTACTGTCCGCCATGATCGTCAATGCCTTCCGTTCCCTGTCGATCTCCCGTGAGTCACGTGGGTGTCGTCCACGGGACCGGGTGCACCTGCCCTGGTGCCCCCGATGCATGCGGTTCGGGAAGCGGAAGTGTGCGGAGTCACGAAACAAAGGGACGAAAGGGCCCTATCGGACCACGCCGGGTGCGTGGGCGGTCACAGGGCGTCGGCGCCGGTCCCGCAGGTCGTGTCCGGCGGGCAGAAGTGGCCGAGGGCCGTGAGCAGCAGCTCCCGCTCGTCGTCGCGGCCGTCCGCGTCGGCCCCGTACGCGGCGATCGCGTACACCTCGCCGTCGGCGGCCACGAAGCGCTCGTCGACGACGTGCCAGGTGCCGACGTCGGGTTCGCCCTTGATGGAGTCGGCGACGTACTCCAGCCGGGAGCCGGTGAAGTCGCCGTCGTCCAGCGTCTGGAGCGAGAGCTTCCGGAAGCCTTCGGCCTTGGGCGTGTCGTCGGAGAGGAACAACTCGAAGGACGCCTCGGGCGAGGCCTCCTCCACCTGGTACACCTGAAGCCGCAGCTCACCGTCGGAACTGCGGTAGTTGACCACGTCGATGCCGTACCGGGAGGGCACGGCGTCCCGTACCCAGCCCGCGGGCCGGGCGACGGTGAAGCCCTCCGGGTCCGTGTACGGCTCGTAGCCCCCGGGCAGCGCGGTGGCCGTGCCGGACGGTGATCCGGACGCGTCGGTGGGTGCCCCCGGCTCCCCGGTCCGCAGCGTCGAGGTGCCGGAGGCGGAGGGCGGAGAAGTGGGGTCGGCGGTGGGGGCGGAGGCCGTGGGGGACGGGCCCGCCGGGGCGCCGCGGTCGTCCGTGCCGTCGTCGCCCGGGAACACCAGCGTCAGTACGAGGGCGACCGCGGCCCCGGCCGCGGCGGCACCGCCCAGCACGGACCACACCAGCCGGCGGCTGGGCCCGTGGGGGGCCTGCGGCGGCACCAGCGGCGGCGGCCAGGAACCGGTGTGCGGCTCCTCGGGCACGGACCAGCCGTCGTGCGGGGGCGGCGGGACCGGCGCCGGAATGCCCTCCGGACGGCCGGAATCGACGCCCGGCGCGGGCTCCTCGTACACGGACCAGCCGCCGTGCGGGGGCGGCGGCACCGGCACCGGGACGTCCTCGGGACGGCCGGGGTCCGCGCCCGGCGCGGGCTCCTCGGGCACGGACCAGCCGTCGTGCGGGGGCGGTGGGACCGGGGCCGAAACGTCCTCGGGACGGCCGGGGTCCGCGCCCGGCGGTGTCTCGGGCGCGGACCCCGGCCGGGGCGGTGGCGGCGGGGTGGCCGCGGCGGTGCCGGCCGCGGTGTCCTCCCAGCGCTGGGTCGCCTCGTTCCAGTACCGCTGCTGTCCCCCGCTCATCGGTTCAGAGCCCCAGCAGCCCGGCCACCGTCCCGAAGGACGCGAACAGCGACAGGACGGACTGCGAGTCCTCGACCAGGGTCCGCAGCCGCTGGAGGCGCCCCTCGGGGGCCGTTCCGGTGCGGGTGATCTCCTCCTCGGTGTCCGCGAGCGCCGTGTCCAGCTCGTCGGTCCGCTCGGTGCGCTGGACGCGTGCCAGGTCGGCCCGCAGCTCGCGCACGGCCTTCAGCAGTTCCTCGGCGGCCTGGTCGCGCGGGGCCGCGGTGCCGTAGTGGCTCGTGACGTTCGCGCTGTCGCCCACGGCGAAGGTCGCCCCCTGGGCGTTGCCGATATGAACGGTCGGCTCATTCTGCGCCATTGCTTCCGGATCCCTTCTGCGGCGCGGGGCCGCCGGTCGTGGACGAGACGTTCGACTTGTCGCCGACGGCGAAGGTCGCCCCTTCGGCGTTGCCGATGTAGGTGCTGCCGTTGCTGAGGTTGACGATCTTCTGCACGAACTCGCCGGTCTCGAACCCGGCGTCGCCCAGGGCCAGCCGCACCCCGTGGCTCACGCGGTCCTGGATGCTCCTGAGATAGCGGCTCACGTCCATCTCCTGGAAGGTGGACCCGGCGGGCGTGGCGGCCAGCTCCCGCACGGAGACGGCGGGGCCCTCGGGGAGCGCGCCGGCGTGTCCGCCGGTCAGCAGCCGCCAGCAGTACACCAGGCCCCGGCCGAGCGTGACCAGGGAGCGGCCCACGGAGCCGGGGACCAGAACGGCGGCGCCGGCCGCCTTGCCCAGCACGTTGTTGTTGCGGAACCGGTGGGAGACGCGGTCGGCGTCCTTGAAGTCCGGGCGCACCGGGGTCAGCACATGGGGCGCGATCTCCAGCATGAGCATGCGGCCCTGGGTGTGCAGGCGCACGAAGACCGTGACGACCAGCTCCTCCTCCCAGCCGCCGACCCTGATCCGCAGGAAGTGCCGCCGCTTCTCGGCCCCCTCCTCCACGGCACTCGCACGGTGCCGCTCGAACGACTCCGGGCCGTACGGCGCCTGGTCCCGGTCGAGCAGCCCTTCCACCGGGAGGAACACGCACTCGTCGAGCTCCAGCCGGCGCAGCCGGTCGCGCACCCCGGCGCCCGCGTACTCGGAGGGCAGACGCAGCTGTTCGATCAGGGGCCGGACGCGGTCCAGGATGGCGCGGTTGCTGAGGGGCTGCTGCTTCTTCTCGTCGTCGGGCCGCAGCTCCACGGCCAGCACCCAGGTGTCGTACGCCGCGCCCGCTCCGCAGAACGGGTGCTTCTCGTCGTACATGATCAGCGGCGCGTGCTGCTCCAGCCGGATGCGTCCCATCAGCCGCTGGAACCGCGTGCCGTCGCCCTTCTCCGCCGGGTCCGAGGAGGCGTCCGGGAAGCGCTGCGGGGAGAGCTCGGAGGCGAGCGCGCGGGCGAACTGGCCGCGCTGCCCGGCCACGCACAGCCCGATGAGGACGAGGACGGCGATCCCGAACCAGGCCTGCCACACCTCGATCAGACCGCTGCCCCCGGACGGGACCAGCACGTCGGTGACGTCCGGCAGATCGGATCCGTCGGAGCCGTAGTCGCCGTAGTAGCGGTCCGACGAACCGGACGAGAAGTCGTCGTCCGAGCCGTCGCCGAACGCGTAGGCGATCAGGTAGAACGTGAAGAGGGCGAACTGGGCGCGTCCCCACCAGCGGGCCAGGAAGGCCGCGAGGCGCCGGTAGAGGGGCGGCCGCTCGGCGCGGCCCTTGATCCAGGGGGCCAGGGCGAGCAGCAGGCTGGGCCAGAAGAGGAAGGCGAGCAGCCCGCCGCTGAGCGGGATCCCCACCACCCACAGGCCGGTGACGGCCGCGGCCCACAGCAGCTCCTGCCGGCGGGCCCGCAGGGCGTGCGCGAGGACCCGGGCCGCGTCGAAGCCGAGCGACGGCGCGACGATCCGCTGCTCGTCGAGGTACAGCTCGTCGATGACGCGGTCCCGGTAGCCGGGGTCGAGGTAGGCACCCGCGCACAGCAGGCGGGTCGCCTCACTGGCGTACGGCGGGACCGGCGGGGGTTCCTGCGGTGGGCCCCCGTGGGGCTGCTGCTGCGGTTGCTGCGGCACGTAGGCGGTGCTCACGCCGATCCCCCGATGCGCGTGTAAGCCGTCGCCGGTGGCGGACGACGTGACGGGGCATCAGCATAGGGGAGGCGCGGGGCCGACGGGTCCGGAACGTCAACAGCGGGCCCGGGGAACGCACCGGCCCCCGGGCCGCCGTGGCGGGCCCGGGGACCGGTGCTGCGCGTGGGTGCGCAGGGTGTACGCGGGGGCGCGTGGTGCGCGTGGTGCGCCGCGCCGAGTGTCAGAGGAGGCCGAGACCGCGGACCGCCTCGCGCTCCTCCGACAGCTCCTTGACGGAGGCGTCGATGCGGGCGCGGGAGAACTCGTTGATGTCCAGGCCCTGGACGATCTCGTACGTGCCGTTCTTCGTGGTGACCGGGAAGGACGAGATGATGCCCTCGGGGACGCCGTAGGAGCCGTCCGACGGGATGCCCATGGAGGTCCAGTCGCCCTCGGCGGTGCCGTTGACCCAGGTGTGCACGTGGTCGATGGCGGCGTTGGCGGCGGAGGCGGCCGACGAGGCGCCGCGGGCCTCGATGATGGCCGCGCCGCGCTTGGCGACGGTCGGGATGAAGTCCTCGGCCAGCCACTTCTCGTCGTTCACGGCCTCGGCGGCGTTCTTGCCGGCGACGGTGGCGTGGAAGATGTCCGGGTACTGGGTGGCGGAGTGGTTGCCCCAGATGGTCAGGCGCTTGATGTCGGCGACCGTCGAGCCCGTCTTCTTCGCGAGCTGGGTCAGCGCGCGGTTGTGGTCCAGGCGGGTCATCGCGGTGAAGCGCTCGGCCGGTACGTCCGGGGCGGCGGCCTGCGCGATCAGGGCGTTGGTGTTGGCCGGGTTGCCGACGACGAGGACCTTGATGTCGTCCGCGGCGTGGTCGTTGATGGCCTTGCCCTGCGGCTTGAAGATGCCGCCGTTGGCCTCGAGGAGGTCACCGCGCTCCATGCCCTTGGTGCGGGGGCGGGCGCCGACGAGGAGGGCGACGTTGGAGCCGTCGAAGGCCACGTTCGGGTCGTCGGTGATCTCGATGCCCTGGAGGAGCGGGAACGCGCAGTCGTCCAGTTCCATCGCGGTGCCCTCGGCGGCCTTGAGCGCCGGAGTGATCTCCAGGAGGCGCAGCTTGACCGGCACGTCCGCGCCGAGCAGCTGGCCGGAGGCGATGCGGAAGAGCAGGGCGTAACCGATCTGGCCGGCCGCGCCGGTGACGGTGACGTTCACGGGAGTGCGAGTCATGGCGTTCTCCGTATGACAGCTGGCGGTGGGGCGTCCCGGCCCCGGGCGTTTGATCGATCTCTTGGTATCAAGAGATCCATCCAGCCGTCAGGCTATCGCGCCCGTGGTGTCCGGCACGTCCGGGTCGGTGTGGCCCGGCCCACAGGACGGCGGTGTCAGCACGGGGAACGCATACGAAAAAGAGGCGGCCGCCCGTCCGGGAGAGGGGGGACGAAGGCGACCGCCGCTCGGGGATACCGTTGCCGGACTCCCGTGGGGGTACTTCTCGCGTGCCCGTGACGCCGCGGGGCATGCCTGTCGCGGGCGAACTTTCTCGGTCCGCCGGCTCGCGCCCCCCTCCGCGCCCCCTCGTGCCGCTACTTCGTGCAGCCCTGCGTGCCGGATGCCAGCGTCGCGCACGCGGTGGCGTCGGCCGCGGAGTCCACGGCGACCATCGCGGTGTACGCGGCGGTGGCTCCGGGGGTGCCGAGTGTCGCCCGCTGCTCGTTCGCACCGCCGGCGTTCACCTGGACCTCGTCGCCCTGTGCGGCCTGGGTGACGCGGGCCCACGCGGCGCCGCAGACCTTGCTGTACCGGACCTCCACGGAGGCCGTGCCGACGACGGCGGTCGCACCGGTCGTCACCAGGTCGCCGCCGCAGCCCATGACCTCCGGGTCCTTGCCGGTGCAGGCGTCGCCGCTGCACTTCACGCCCGGCGGCAGCTTCGGTTCGCTGCTCACGGTCGGCGACGGGGAGGGTTTGGTGCCCTCGTCCTTCTTGCCGCCGCCGTCGTTCAGGAGGAAGAAGGCGCCCGCGATCACGACGAGTACGCCGACGACGCCCGCGACGAGCGTGGTCGTCCGCTTGTTGCCGCCGCCCCGGTTGCTGCCGCCGCCCCGGGGCCGGCCGGACGAAGGGGGCGTGCCGGGCGAAGCGGCGACGTGGCCGGACGAAGAGGCGTGGCCGGACGAAGGGGGTCGGCCGCCGTGCGGAGGTTCGCCGTAGCTGCCGGCGGGGCCGGTGGCCGGGCCGAGCACGCTCGTCTCGTCGAGCCCGGGCGGGCTGGCCGCCTCCCCGGTGCCGGTCCGGGGCCGGGCACGGGACGCGCGGTCACCGGTCGGCGCGGGCCCCCGGTACCCGGCGAGCCCCCACGAGTTGCCGTCGGTCGCTCCGCCGGGGGACGGGATGGACGAGGTACCGGGGCCTGCGCCGCCCCGGACCGCGCCGAGGACGGAGTCGGGGCTGTCGGCGGCGGTGGGCTGAGCCGGGACCGTCGGGGGCAGCGTGGGCGACACACCGGCCGGCCCGGCGACTCCCGGTGCCGCCGAGCCGCCGCCGTGGCGGCCGCCGCTCCGGCTCCCCCTGCCGTTCCCGCCGCCGCTCCCCTCGCCGTTGCCCGACCGGGTTCTGGAGGTGCCCGACTTGGCGGCGGGCGTGCCCGGTTCGCCGAGCGCGGCGCGCGCCTGGGAGATCCGGATGGCCTCCATGGTCATGTCGTGGCGCATCTCCGAGCGGCTCCAGGCGCGCTCGGCCAGCTCCCACATGGTGGTGAGGTGCATCGGGTTGGTGCGCGTCACCTCGGCCAGGGCCACGATGGCCCCCTTGGGCGCCAGCAGGCGGCCGTTCAGATAGCGCTCCCAGGACGTCTTGCTGTAGCCCGTGGCGTCGGCCACCGACGCGACGCTCAACTCGCTGCGGTCCACGAGCCTTCGCAGCTGGCTGGTGAACTCCCTGATCTGCGGATCGAGTTCATCCGGCAAGGCCTTCCAACGAGGCACTGCTTCCCCCTCTTCCCCCGGTGACGTGCTGGTCGTTCCCCCGCTGGTCCCCGCGCGCGACGTCCTGCGCGCGGTACCCGGTTCTGGCTACCCACAGGGATGCGCCCGCTCAGGATCTCAGTTCCCGGGGTGGGGGCGCACAGGAGCACAGAGGCCGCGAGCGTGCACCGTCGCACGCCCACCGACCCGTGGTCCAGTGTCCCACCGGTGCCGCACCGTCCTGCACGGAACCCCCGAGAACGCGTCGGCGTAGCGGAGTAGCGGAACGGTCACTTCCGTGCCACAGCGCCCTGACAGGCGTTGAACAGGGCGTTCTCCGTGCAGGAGGGTTGGTCGCGGCGACGGCCCGTCCTTCCACGGGGGTGAGGACGGGCCGTCGTGTCGGGAAGCCGCGGTTGCCGGGCGTGCGAGCTGCCTAGCTGACGGTGAAGTGCAGGGTGTCCTTGAGGAACGGGATCTCCAGCACCGGCTCCGGCTGGGCCATCAGCGACAGCAGGACGATGGAGAGCCCGAGGACGCCGTAGGTCGTGATGTCCGTGAAGCGCGAGCGCACGGCGAGCATGCCGACGTCGGGCACCACCCAGCGCAGCGCGGCGCCCGCGAGCAGCGCGGCGCCGATCAGCAGCGTCCCCCAGCGGAACACGTCCAGTGCGGTCAGCAGCAGACCGAGTCCGACCAGCAGCACCACCGCGAGCACCGGCCACTGCCGGGCGGGCGCCGGGGCGTCGCCGGCCGCGGCCCGGCCGCCGCCCTCGGGGCGGGCGGTGTCCCGGGTGAAGAGCGGGAACCGGCGCGTGACACGGCGGGGCCGCCCCTTGGCGTCGGGCGCGCTGACGGGGTCGCGGACGGTGATGTCGTCCGGGTGCCCGGCGGTCGCCGAGTGACCGGCGTCCGCGGAGGCCTTCGGGGCGGCAGAGGTCTCCGGGGCGTCGGCTGTCTCCGGGGCGTCGGCGGTTTTCGTGGCGTCGGCGGTTTTCGTGGCCGACGAGGCCGACGAGGCCGACGATTCGCCCGTGTTCTCCGCGGCCTGCGAGGTCTTCGGGGCGTCGGCGTGCTTCGCGTCTGCCGAGCGGGCCGCGGCTCCGGCGTTCCGCTCGGTCTTCGAGCGGGCCGGGGCATCGGCGCTCTCTGCGGCCTTGCCGGAGCCGGCCCGGGTGCCCGAGGCGGCCCGCCCGCCCGGGGTCCGTGCGGGCTCCGCTTCCCTCGCGCCCCCCGTGTCGCCCGGCCGCTCGGGGGAGTTCGTGTCCTCAGCCGGCACTGCGCTCCGCCGCCTCCACCACGTTGACGAGCAGCTGGGCCCGCGTCATGGGGCCGACGCCGCCCGGGTTCGGGGAGATCCAGGCGGCCACCTCGGCCACGCCGGGGTGGACGTCGCCCATGATCTTGCCCTCGGCGTTGCGCGAGACGCCGACGTCGAGGACGGCCGCGCCCGGCTTGACGTCCTCGGGGCGGACGAGGTGCGGGGAGCCGGCCGCGGCGATGACGATGTCCGCGCGCTTGAGGTGCGCGGCCAGGTCCCGGGTGCCGGTGTGGCACTGGGTCACGGTCGCGTTCTCGCTGCGCCGGGTGAGCAGCAGCGGCATCGGGCGGCCGATGGTGACACCGCGGCCGACGACCACGACCTCGGCGCCCTTGATCTCGACGCCGTAGCGGCGCAGGAGGGTGAGGATGCCGTTGGGGGTGCAGGGCAGCGGCGCCGGCTCGTTCAGGACGAGGCGGCCCAGGTTCATCGGGTGCAGGCCGTCCGCGTCCTTGTCCGGGTCCATCAGTTCCAGGATGCCGTTCTCGTCGATGCCGCGGGGCAGCGGCAGCTGGACGATGTAGCCGGTGCAGGCCGGGTCCTCGTTCAGCTCGCGGACGACCGCCTCGATCTCCTCCTGCGTCGCCGTGGCCGGCAGTTCGCGCTGGATGGAGGCGATGCCGACCTGGGCGCAGTCGCGGTGCTTGCCGGCGACGTACTTCTGGCTGCCCGGGTCGTCGCCGACCAGGACGGTGCCGAGACCCGGTGTGACACCCCTCTCCTTCAGCGCCGCCACGCGGGCGGTCAGTTCGGACTTGATCGCGGCTGCGGTGGCCTTGCCATCGAGAATCTGGGCGGTCATGCCCCCATCCTCGCGGATGA
This sequence comes from Streptomyces coelicoflavus, assembly GCF_045041415.1. Lineage (NCBI taxonomy): Bacteria > Bacillati > Actinomycetota > Actinomycetes > Kitasatosporales > Streptomycetaceae > Streptomyces > Streptomyces coelicoflavus. The sequence continues at coordinate 3,230,364 of NZ_CP108218.1, forward strand.
CCGGCCCCCGGTTCCAATCAGGTCGGCATGCGGGCACCGCGTGGGGACCTTCGGGACGCCGCCGGACACTTCCGGCCGTGTCCGCTCATGATCGACGGTGTTGCACTTGCACAACACCTTGCGGGCGGGCTGGACAAGTAAGAGTTCGGTCAAGAACGATTGGACGGCACAGTGCCGCGGGGCCGTACCGGGGGGACGAACCGCTTACGAAGAATCTCCTCCGAGTCGCGCCACGCGTCGTCCCCGCACTTGACAGCTACGGAGGAAGACCCGCCATGAGTTTCGGCGATCCGAACAACCCCTACGGCCCGCCGCAGGGCGGCCAGCAGCCGAACTACGGCTACCCCCAGCAGCCGCAGCAGGGCCAGCCCGGCTACGGATACCCGCAGGCCCCGCCGGTGCAGCAGCCGTACGGTGCCGCTCCCACGACCATGCCCGGTACGGTCAACACCGCCCGGGTGCTGCTGTGGATCATGGTGGGCTTCCAGGTCATCGGCACGGCGCTGTTCGGCATCTCGGCCGCCACCATCGACAAGGCCAAGGACGACCCCGCGTTCGAGGGGCTCGCCGACTACCCGACCGGTGTCCTGTGGGGCTTCATGGTGCTGGCGCTGGTCTGGGGCGTCTGGGCGGCGTTCCTGGCCGCAAAGTTCAACTCGGGCGGCAACGGCCTGCGCGTGACCGCCCTGGTCTTCGGCATCCTCACCGCGATCCTGGCCCTCTACCCCTTCACCATCGCGGGCATCGTCCACCTGGTGTTCGGCATCCTGATAGCCGTGTTCGTCGGCAACTCGAAGGGCGCGGCCTGGTTCAAGCGACCCCGCTACTGAGGGGCGCGGAGCGCTTTCTCGCCAATCATGCATCCGGGCCGTGTCTCACCCGTACGAGGGGGGCACGGCCCTGGTGCGTCGCCCTAGTCTGGCGTGGGTAGCCGTCAGGCACGGGGAGACGCACCTTGTACAGCATCATCGTGGTACCTCCGCCGACCACGGGGGACGAGAACACCCGCACCCAGCACCGGCTCGCGCCCGGCGACCGGCTCGTCTTCGGGCGGTCCGTGCCCGAGGGCGGCCTGCTGATCGGGCACGACGGGGTGTCCCGCAGAGCCGGTGAGATCACGGCGCACGGCACCTTCTGGACCGTGAGCAACCTGTCCGCCCACCAGACGTACGTGGTGGAGAACCCGGAGGGCGCGGGCGAGCACATCAAGGTGGCGCCGGGCCGCCTCGACGCCCCGGTGCCGTTCGAGTTCTCGAGGATCGTGCTGCCCGCCGCCGGGGACCTGCTGCCTCTCGAGGTGTGGGCGCCGCGCCACGACTATCTGCGCGGCGAGGACGGGACCGACGGCGAGCCGACCGCCCCGGCCTTCTCCGTCGACCGCACCAAGCGGTACTTCGCGGTGCTGGCCGCGCTGTGCGAGCCGCGGCTGCGCGGGGCGCCGCACGCGCCGCTGCCGACCATGGACCAGGTCGTGGAGCGGCTCCGCCCGGCCTGGCCGGCCGCCTCGCGTACGTCGGTGCAGTGGAACATCGACTACCTCGCCGTGAAGTTACGGCTCAAGCCGGGCCCGGAGACCGCCGAGCCCGGTCCCCGGCTGAACGGCAAGAAGGAGTCGCTGGTCTCGCTGGCGCTCCGCTTCGACCTGGTCCGCGAGGACGACCTGGTGGTTCTCGCCGCGCCGTCCGGACAGGCGCTGCGATGACCGAGCCGTACGCCGTCCCGGTGCCCAGGGGGTACCGGGTGGGCGTCTGGGAGGTCCGCGAGCCGATCGCGACCGGCGCCTTCGGCAGCGTGTACGAGGCACGCCGCACCGGCGGGGACGACACCACGAAGGCCTCGCCGACGCGGCCCGGCGGGGACGGTACGGGGCACCGCCCCAGCCGTCCCGGCACGACCGGCACGACCGGCACGACCGACACGGCGGACACGACCGACACGGCGGACACCGACGGCACCGGCCGCAGCCAAGGCACCGGCACCGGCACCCCGAGCCGCGCGCACACCGACACGGCCCACCCGGCCGAGGACGGCACGGACGACCCGGGGGACACGGGCGGGGACGGCACGCTCCGCCGCCCGGGCCGGCCTTCCGGCGCGGACGGCAGCGGCGGTGCGGGCGGGGAGGTCCCCGACACCGTCGCGCTGAAGTTCCTGCCCACCGGCACCGGCACCCCGCGGCAGCTGTCCCACCTGCGGGACCTGGTCGAGCGCGAGGTCGAGCTGTTGCGCCGGCTGCGGCGGCCCCGGCTGATCCGGATGTACGAGACCCTCACCGTCGACGACCCCGGCCGGCCCCGGCTCGACGGCGCCACCGTGCTCGTCCTGGAGCGCGCCGAGGGTTCGCTGTCCGCCCTGCTCTCCGCCACGCCCCGCCCGCCGGCCGGTCCCGCGCTGCTCGCGCAGGTCTGCGAGGGCCTGCACCAGCTGCACCGGGCGGGCTGGGTGCACGGCGACCTCAAACCGGCCAACGTACTGCTGATGGCGGACGGTTCGGCCCGGCTGGCCGACTTCAACATGGCCGCCGAACTGGAGGGCACCCACGCCTACACACCGGCCTTCGCCACCCCCGACTACACGCCGCCCGAGCTGCTGTGGGCCGAGATCGGCGAGCGGGGCCGCCGGATCCGCCCGTCCGCCGACGTGTGGGCCTTCGGTGTCCTGGCCCACCTGGTGCTCACGGGGTCGTTCCCGCTGCCCGGCGGCACCCCGACGGCCCGTCGCGACGCCGCGATCGCCTACGCACGCGGCACCCACGAGCTGCTCCTGTCCCCCGAACTGCCGTCGGCGTGGCGGGAGATCGTGGGGGCGTGCCTGACCCGTACGCACGCAGACCGCACGGGCACCGACGCGCTGCTGCGGCGGGTGACGAGCGCGACGGGCGGCGCGAGCGGCCTGGCGAGGTTCTCGGTCCGGCGGCCCCGTGCACGCCCCCGGCGCAGGGTCCTCGGCGCCGCGGCCGCGGGGCTGGTCGCCCTCGCCGCGCTCGGTTACGGCGTCGTCCGCTGGGCCGACGACGGCCGGGAGCCCGTCGCGGGCCCGCGCCCCGGCGGCACCGCGAGCGTCGCCGCGGCCTCCTACGGCGCATCGGAACTGCGCACCGACCGGGACGTGCCGCCCGCCTACCGCCTGCTGATCGTGGAGACGGCGCACGACTGCGGCCACGAGGAGGTCAGCCCGGCCCTGATCGCGGCCGTACTGAAGGTGGAGAGCGACTTCGACCCGGACCTCGCCGACCCGGCCAAGGACGAGTACGGCATCGCCCGCTGGACACCGAGCGTGCTGCGCTGGTGGATGAACGAGGACGGCACCCCGGGTGAGACCGTGCCCCAGCCGCCGTTCCCGCCCGCCGAGTCCGTTCCGGCGATGGGCCGTTACCTGTGCTGGATCACGCCCCGCCTCGACGCCGGCCTACGGGGCGACCGGAGGGTGCTGATCGCCGTGTCCTACCGGACGTCGTACAAGAAGGTGAACGACGCGGGCGGGGTTCCCCCGAAGTACCGCGACTACGCCGACCGCGTCGCTCACCACCTCAAGGAGTACACGCCCCGGGGCGGGAAGTGACCCTGACAGTTCCGAGGTTCCGCGCGGCCGGTGACCGGGGGCACGGTGTGAGCACACCGCTTCGGCGGTACGACACACCGACGTTCACGGGGGACAACGATGAACATCCTCAAGCCCGCAGCACTCCTCCTCGCGGCCACGGCCCTGGCCGCCGGCTCCACGGTCGCGGCCACGGCGGCCGACGCCCCGGACGGCACCCGGGTGACCGGCCTCCCGCAGAAGGCCGGCCAGGTGCTGGCCGACAACCCGAAGCCCCTGCGCGTGACCGCCGACGCGGTCGAGTACAAGGGCCTGACCGTGACGGACGCGCCGAAGAACCTGGGCGCCCGGGACCTGGCCTGCGGCTACGGCCACCTGTGCATGGTCGTCAACGGCACGAAGTTCGACTTCTACAAGTGCCAGACCTGGAACCTGACCAACTGGACCGGGGACGGACCGTTCACGAACAACCAGACACCGGGCACGGTCGCCAAGTTCTTCAACCGGGACGGCAGCGTCCGCTGGACGTCGACGGCCTACGAGGCGGGCCGGGCGGACTGGGACCCGATCTGGTCGCTGCGCCCCTGCTGATCCGCTCGTCCGGGCGCGCCCGCACGGCGGCCCCCGGTCACCTCCACGGAGGGGCCGGGGGCCGCCGTTTCGCCGTCCGGACGTCACCGACCCGCCGAGGCGTCCGAATACTTAGGCTGCCCTCACCCGCTCCCCGTACGCTGCCCCTTGTTGGACTGGGGAAAGTTGACCCCGAGGTATCGGGGGAGGGGGACGACTCCATGTACAGCGTCATCGTCGTGCCGCCGTCGTGCGGCAGCGTCATCGAGCAGCTGAGGATCGGCACCGGGGAACGCGTCGAGTTCGGCCGGGCGGAGTCCGGCAGCGGCGGACTCACCATCGCGCACGAGGGCGTGCCGAGGGTCGCCGGGGAGATCGCGGCACACCGGACCTTCTGGCTGCTGAGCAATCTCAGCGAGGACCAGACCTACGTGGTGGAGAACCCGGAGGGGGCGGGCGAGCACATCAAGGTCGCGCCGGGCCGGGTGGAGGCACCGGTGCCGTTCGAGCTGTCGCGCGTGACCCTGCCCGCGGCGGGGGACCTGCTCAGCTTCGACGTCTGGGCGCCGCGCCACGTCTTCCGCAGCGTCGAGCGCGGAGGTCTCGAAGGGACGGGCACCGTACCGGCGTTCGTCCTGGACCGCACCAAACGGTACTTCGCGGTGCTGGCCGCCCTGTGCGAACGGCGCCTGCGCGGTGAGCCCCGGGCGCCGCTGCCCGCGGTCGAGGAGATCGTGGAGCGGCTGCGGCCCAGCTGGCCCAAGGTCAGCCGCTCCGCCGTGTACTGGAACATCGACTACCTCGCCGTGAAGCTGCGGCTGAGGCCCGGCCCGGAGACGGCGGAGGCGGGCCGCCGCACCCACGGCAAGAAGGAGTCCCTGGCCTCTCTCGCCCTCCGCTTCGACCTGGTCCGCGAGGACGACCTCGTGGTGCTCGCGCCGGTCCCGAGCGGGGCGAAGCGGTGACCGGGCGGCCGTACGCGGTCCCGGTGCCGAAGGGGTACCGGGTCGGGCCGTGGGAGGTGCGTGAGCCGGTCGCCTCCGGCGCGTTCGCCACGGTCTACGAGGGGGTGCGCGACGCGTCCGCCGGCGCGGGCCGTACCTCCGACTCCGGCGAGCCGCCGCGGCGGGCGGCGCTGAAGTTCCTGCCCACCGGCACCCGCACCCCGCGCCAGCTGCACCACCTGCGCGACCTGGCCGAACGCGAGGTGCACCTGCTGCGGCGGCTGCGCGCGCCCCGGCTGATCCGGATGTACGACACGCTGACGGTCGACGACCCCGGCCGTCCGGAGCTGGACGGCGCGACCGTCCTGGTGCTGGAGCGGGCCGAGGGCTCCCTGGACGCCGTACTGGCCCGGACGCCGGTCCCGGAGTGCGGGCCCGCCCTGCTCGCGCAGATCTGCGAGGGCCTGCACCAGCTGCACCACGCGGGCTGGGTGCACGGCGACCTCAAACCGGCCAACGTACTGCTGATGGCGGACGGTTCGGCCCGGCTGGCCGACTTCAACATGGCCGCCGAACTGGAGGGCACCCACGCCTACACACCGGCCTTCGCCACCCCGGACTACACGCCGCCCGAACTCCTGTGGCCCGAGGTCGACGAGCGCGGCACCCGCATCCGTCCGACGGCCGACGTGTGGGCCTTCGGCGTCCTCGCGCACGTCGTCCTGACCGGTGCCTTCCCGCTGCCCGGCGGCACCGCGGAGGCCCGCTCCGACGCGGCGATGCGCTACGCCCGCGGCCGTGAGGAACTGCGGCTGTCCCCCGTCCTGCCCGACGCCTGGCGGGACATCCTGCGGGACTGCCTGGCCCCCACCCACGCGGAACGCGCCACCGACACCGCCGCGTTGCTGCGCCGGGTGGAGGAGGCGACGGGCGCCTCCCGGTCGGCCCGGCTGCCGAGGCTGCGCCCGCGGCGGTGGCGGCGCCCCGTCCTGTCGGCGGCCGTCGCGGCGGTGGTCGCGGGTGCGGTCACCCTCGCCTACACCACCCCCTGGGAGCCACAGCCGGCCGCCGCCGCGCCGCCCACCTGCGAGAAACCCGTGGTGTACGAGGACGCCGCGCACGGACCCGGCTACATGGCCGGCCACAGCGGCACCTGGGACTTCACGATCAAGCGGGGAGACGGCGGCAGCCAGGTCAGAGAGCTCCAGTGCCTGCTCCGCCACCTCCACGGCATCGAGGAGGTGGGCGAGGTGGACGGCGACTTCGGCCCGAAGACACAGGGCGCGGTCGTCATCTTCCAGAAGCGGGCGGGCCTGGACGCGAACGGCACGGTCGGACCGGCCACCTGGCGTGCGCTGCGCAGCGCGGCCGAGTCCTGAACCGCCCTACGACCGCCCTACCGCGCAGGTTTACCGCGTAAGTACACCGGCGGTTTGACGCCCGGCGGGGGTGGCCTCTCGTAGCTTCGTTCGCGGCACCTCACGTCCCGAGCGAAGCTACTTCCCGAAAGGTGTGACCGGCATGTCCTTACGCAAGCGTCTCGCTCTGACCGTATCGGTGACGGCCCTGGTCGGCGGCGTCCTGTCCGTGCCCGCGGCCGCCGCCGCGCCCGCACCCGAGACCGTCGCCGGCTCCTCGGCGACCGCGCTCGGCCCCTGCAACTACAGCGGCTCCCACCCCGTACTCAGCAGGGGCAGCACCGGCTCGGCCGTGCGCCACGCCCAGTGCCTGCTGAACCGGGTCTGGGGCTACTCGGCCGTGGACATCGACGGGATCTTCGGTGAGGTGACCGAGACCGCGGTGACCATCATGCAGGTCCGGTGCCGCATCGCGGACGACGGGATCATCGGCCCGAACACCTGGGCCTGTCTGCACCCCTGACCCGGTCTCGGAGAGACGACGAAGAGGGCCCCGGCGCCGTGGGGAACACCGGCGCCGGGGCCCTCCGGGCGCTCGGGGGGACAGCTCCTGGGACGCGCCTGGGACCGGTGGGGAAGCGGACCCTGCAACTCTTCAGGTACCGCGCCGCGCCCAACGCCGCCAGAGTGGTCATCGCTTCCCCGCCACGGGGGACGGGGAAGCGGACGACGGGGGGCGTGATGACGAGGCGGACTCTCGCCACGAAGTGCGCGGCGGCGCTGCTCATCGGCGCCGCGGCGACGGGCTGCGGCATCGCGGCCACCGCCGGGCCGGCCGGGACCACGGCGAGTCCGGACCCGGGCGAGGGCCGTGAGCTGTCCGACGCCGAGCGGATCCTGGTCCAGCGCGCCGAGCAGGAGCTGGTCAAGGAGTGCATGGAGGAGGCCGGCTTCGAGTACTGGGTGGGGCCGCTGCCGACCGTGGACGAACTCGGGGGCGGGGGTTACGTGCTGACCGACCCGGCCTGGGCGAAGCGGCACGGCTACGGCAGCCGGCTCCAGGAGAAGCTCCAGGACGTCCAGCGCGACGACCCCAATCACGCGTACGCCAACGCGCTCCCGCAGAAGGAACGCGTGCGCTACGACAAGACGCTCGAGGGCGGGCCGTCGAGCGGCATGCTGACGGCGGAGCTGCCCGGCGGCGGCACCGTCCGGACCCCCGCCGAAAGCTGCCAGGCCGACGCCAAGGACCGGCTCTACGGCGACTTCGCGACCTGGTTCCGGGCCGAGAAGACGGCCACGAACCTGTCTTCCCTCTACGTGCCGGCGCTGCTCGGGGACCAGCGTTTCACGAGCGCTCTCGGCCGTTGGGCGGCCTGCATGCGCGAGGCGGGCCACGCCTACGCCGATCCCGAGGAGATCCGCGCGAAGCTGCCGGACCTCACCGCCGGAATGGGCCCCGACGAGGCCTACGCGACCGAGGTCGCCCTGGCGGTGGCCGAGGCCACCTGCGCCGTGGAGACGGGCCTGGCCGGCACGGCGCGCGAACTCGAGGACGAGTACCGGGAGAAGGAGCTCGACCGGTACGGCGAGGACGTCGCCGCCTACGCGCGCATGAGCGTCGCCGCCCTCGCCCGGGCCGAGGAGATCACCGGCTCGACGGCCTGACCCGTCCCGCCCCGCACGCCCGACACCGGGCGCCGTCCCGCACGCCCGCACGCCCACACGCCCGCACCGGGCGATCCGAACTTCCGCGGCCCACGGCCGCGGGACATCCAGCACCGACTGACAAGGAGACCCGCACCATGCGCAAGATCCTCGCCGCAGCAGCGACCCTCGGCCTCGCCGGCCTCGGAGCGATCGTCCCCGCGACCGGCGCCCAGGCCGCCACGGCCTGCGACACCGCGTGGCACAACGCCCGCTCCGGCTACTTCTACGCGTACAGCGGCTACAACTGCAGCGGCTACATCGGCAGCACCGACAGCTGGGACTCGGACTACGGCAACAGCAGCGGACCCTTCCAGGGCGGTGACACCAACACGGCGTCGTCCATCCTGCACAAGGGCACCTCGGGCATGGCCGTCCAGGTCTTCAACGGCACCGGGCAGGACTGGGGCGGCGGCCACACCTGCATCAAGAAGTCCGAGTACTACATGTCCAGCCTGGCCGGGCACACGTTCACCAGCGGCGCCGGCGTGAACAACGGCATCAGCTCGCACCGGTGGGTGTGGAACTCGTCCTGCGGGAAGTTCCTGAACTCCTGACCGACGGTCACCGGCACGGCCTGCCCGTGCACCGGCTCCGGTCCGGCCCCGTGGCCCGCCTCTCGCGGCGGGCCACGGGTCGCCCCGGAACCCCGCCCGACCGTTCCGCGCATGACAAGGAGCGACCATGCGAACGACCATGCTCAGGATGCCCGCCGCGTTCGCCACGCTCGCCCTCGCGGTGCTCGGCGCCGTCGTCCCGGCGACCGGTGCCCACGCGTCCACGGCGTCCACGTCCTCCACCGCATCCACCGCGTCCCCGACCGCCACGGCTTCCGAGACCTGCGAGAACGCGTGGCGCAACGCCCGCAACGGCTACCTCCACCTCTACAGCGGCTACGACTGCGGCGGCCACCTCGCCTCGACCGCGACCAACGACCCGGACTGGGGCGACTCCTCCGGTTCCGTGCACGGCGTCGCCGTGGGCGCGGTGAAGTCCCTGCTCTTCAAGGCGAGCTCCGGGCTGGCCGTCGAGCTCCACGCGGGGACCGGCTACACCGGATCCCAGGTGTGCCTGACCCGTTCGGAGTCCTACCTGACCGAGCTCGACGGGGCGAAGTTCCCCGACGGCACTCCGCTGGACGCCGCTCGTTCCCACCGGTGGACGTGGGCCTCGGCCTGCGACGACCGCTTCCCGGGCTGACGTTCCGTCGCTGGACGGACAGCCCGTGCCCCGGGCCGGTCGTGACGACCGGCCCGGGGCACGGGCGCGTCCAGATGCGGTGGGGCTGCGGCTGCGGCTGTGTCAGTGGAAGAAGTGCCGCGTCCCCGTGAAGTACATCGTCACGCCCGCCTTCTTCGCCGCCTCGACGACCAGTTCGTCGCGGACCGAACCGCCGGGCTGGACCACGGCCTTCACACCGGCCGCGGTGAGGATCTCCAGGCCGTCCGGGAAGGGGAAGAAGGCGTCGGAGGCCGCGTACGCCCCCTGCGCGCGCTCGGCGCCGGCGCGCTCCACCGCGAGCTTCGCGGAGTCGACGCGGTTGACCTGGCCCATGCCGACGCCGACGGAGGCGCCGTCCTTGGCGAGGAGGATCGCGTTGGACTTGACGGCGCGGCACGCCTTCCAGGCGAAGGCCAGCTCGGCCAGCTCCGCCTCGGACAGCGCCTCGCCGGTCGCGAGGGTCCAGCTGGCCGGGTCGTCGCCCTCGGCCTGGAGACGGTCGGTGACCTGGAGGAGGGCGCCGCCGTCGATGGGCTTGACCTCGACCGGCGCGGCGGGCGCCTCGGGGGCGCGCAGCACGCGGATGTTCTTCTTCTTGGTGAGGGCTTCGAGCGCGCCGTCCTCGTAGTCCGGCGCGACGACGACCTCGGTGAAGATCTCGGCAACCCGCTCGGCCATCTCCTTGGAGACCGGGCGGTTGACCGCGATCACCCCGCCGTACGCGGAGACCGGGTCGCAGTCGTGCGCCTTCCGGTGCGCCTCGGCGACGTCCGCGCCGACCGCGATGCCGCACGGGTTGGCGTGCTTGATGATCGCGACGCAGGGCTCGGCGTGGTCGTACGCGGCACGGCGGGCGGCGTCCGTGTCCGTGTAGTTGTTGTACGACATCTCCTTGCCGTGCAACTGCTCGGCCTGCGCGAGGCCGCCGCCCTCGGGGGAGGTGTAGAGCGCGGCGGGCTGGTGCGGGTTCTCGCCGTAGCGCAGGGTGTGGGCGCGCTCGTACGTCGCACCCAGGAAGTCGGGGAAGCCCGACGCGTCGACCGGGGCGTACTCGGCGGCGAACCAGGAGGCGACGGCCACGTCGTAGGCGGCGGTGTGCTGGAAGGCCTCGGCGGCCAGCCGCTTGCGGGCGCTCAGGTCGAAGCCGCCGTCCTTGACCGCCAAGAGCACGTCGGCGTAGCGGGCGGGGCTGGTGACGATGGCGACCGACGGGTGGTTCTTGGCCGCAGCGCGCACCATCGAGGGGCCGCCGATGTCGATCTGCTCGACGCACTCGTCCGGGGTGGCGCCCGAGGCGACGGTCTCGCGGAACGGGTAGAGGTTGCTCACGACCAGGTCGAACGGCGCCACGCCCAGCTCGTCGAGCTGCTGCCGGTGGCTCTCCAGGCGCAGGTCGGCGAGGATGCCGGCGTGCACCTTGGGGTGCAGCGTCTTGACCCGGCCGTCCAGGCACTCGGGGAAGCCGGTCAGCTCCTCGACCTTGGTGACGGGGACGCCGGCGGCGGCGATCCGCCCGGCGGTCGACCCGGTGGAGACGAGTTCGACGCCCGCCTCGTGCAGCCCGCGGACGAGCTCCTCGAGCCCGGTCTTGTCGTAGACGCTGACGAGCGCCCGTCGGATGGCCCGCTTGTTGCTCTCGGCGGTGGCGGTGGCGGTCACTGGATAACTACCTTTCGTCCCTCAATGCGATAGCCGTTGCGGGCGAGCCGCCCCACGACATCGACGAGCAGCTTTCGCTCGACTTCCTTGATGCGCTCGTGCAGAGCGGCACCTTCGTCTTCGTAGTCCTCGTCCCGGACCTCCACCACGCCCTGCGCGATGATCGGCCCGGTGTCGACGCCGTCGTCGACGAAGTGGACGGTGCAGCCGGTGACCCTGGCGCCGTACGCGAGCGCGTCCCGCACACCGTGGGCTCCCGGGAAACTGGGGAGGAGGGCGGGGTGGGTGTTGACGAACCGCCCGCCGAACCGCGCGAGGAACTCCTTCCCCACGATCTTCATGAACCCGGCCGAGACGACGAGGTCCGGTTCGTGGGCGGCGACGGCCTCGGCGAGCGCCGCGTCCCACTCCTCGCGGGTCCCGTAGTCCCTGACCTTGCGGACGAAGGTGGGCACCCCGGATCGCTCGGCGCGGGCGAGCCCCTCGATCCCGTCGCGGTCGGCGCCGACGGCCACGATCTCGGCCCCGTAGGCCGCGACGCCGGTGGCGGCGATCTCGTCGAGGAGCGCCTGGAGGTTGGTGCCGGATCCGGAGACCAGCACGACGAGGCGCCTGGCTCGCCGGTCCACGGGCTTGGCGGCCACGGTGGGGGCCTTTCTCGGGAAAGCGAATCTCTTTGTACGGTCGGATCTCTTTGTACGGTCGTACGAATGCTTCGCGTCCCTGGATACGGGGAAGTCTACGAAGCGGCCGACCGCCAGCAACGATACCGGCACACCGGACGGCCCCCTCGGGACGGGGGCGTGACCGGAAGGTAGCGTCTGCGTGGAGCCGGAGCGGGAACGACGCCTGGGCGTCACGCGTTCACCAGACGTACCGACGGGTTCGTCCGCTCCACCGGCCCGCCCGTTCCACCAGCCGCCCGTCCATCGTCGCCAAGGGGAAGACGCTCAGTTGATGCCGGACCGCAGCCTGCGACTGCTCACACTCCCCCAGCAGTCGGCGCAGCCAGGGGAGGGCAGCACCGTGTTGCTGCGGGAGCGCCCCTCGTCGCCGCCCGACTCGCCCTCGGACCGGAGGAACGGCGGCGAGCAGGACGGCGCCACCGACAAGGACAACCCCTTCGCCCCGCCCGCCGAGGGCACGCCGGACCGCCCCTGGCAGCCCCGGCACCCGTCGGGCGACGACGACTCCCAGGGTGACGGCGCGCGTTCCCCCTGGGGCGGACAGTGGAGCGACCGGCAGCCCGGCCGCTCCCCCGGCGGCTTCGGTGACCGGCCCGGCGGTTCCGGCGGCGGCCCCGAGGGTTCGGGCGGCGGCTCCGGCCCGCGCTGGGACCCGACGGACCCCGCCCAGCGGCGTGCCCGCTACGCCCTGCTGAGCGGCATGTGGGCCCTGTTCTTCGCCCTCTTCACCTGGCCGTACGTGGCCCTGCTGCTCGGTGCCCTGGCCCTGTACTGGGGCATCAGCGCGCTGCGCACCAAGCCTCGCGCCGCCTCCGACCCGGACACCCCGGCCCCGCCCGCCGAGCAGACCGGCCGACCGCAGCGCACCGCCGCGATCAGCGGCCTGGTCACGTCGTCCCTGGCCATCGTCCTGGTCGCCGCGTCCTTCGGCGCCCAGTTGATCTACAGCGACTACTACACCTGCCGCGAGGACGCCCTGACCCACGCGGCGGAGCAGTCCTGCGAGCGCCACCTGCCGGAACAGCTGCGCGACCTCCTGGGCTCGGGCGACTGAGCCCTGTCCTCTCAGCCCGTCCGGCCCTCTCAGCCCGTCCGGCGTTTGAGGACGAGGCCGTCCAGGCCGAAGCGGGGGTCTGGGGGCGGCAGCCCCCAGGGACGGGAAAGGGAAGGGGCGGCGGGGGCGAAGAAAGCCGTAGACACCCCCCCGCACCCGCCCATACCCCCGTCACCCCCCACCACGAGGCGACTCCTCAGCCCCGTCAACCGGCAGAAGGTCGTACGCGACCCCACCATCGTGGTCGTCGTACAACCCGAACGGCACCGCATCCTCGTCCACGCCACCCCCGCCCTCCGCGTCCTTCGCCCTCCGCCACCGTCCCCCGAGGAACACGGAGCGCACGGCAGACCGAGCACCCGCCCCCGAGGGCAGGAACCGCCGGGACGGCACCACACCCTCCCCACCCCCGTCCCCCCGCGCGGCAGCGCCCCGGCACCGCCACCCCCGCACCACCACGGCCACCGGCACCGCCACCACCCCGATCCACCCCAGCGTCGCGCCCCCGGCCTGCCACCACACCGGCCCGAAGCGGGCGAGCGCGGCGCTCCCGAGCGGCCCGCCGGCGAACGCGGCCAGCAGGGCGACGAGGACCGCGCACAGGACGGCCGCCACGACCGCGGCACCAGCGGTCCGCCGCCACGACCAGGCCCCGGCCACCCCGGCCTCTCCCACCTCCCCGGCCGCCGCTCCCCCTGCGGCGGCCCGCGCCGTGAACCACCCCACCACCACGCCCGCCACCAACGGCACCGCCCCGGCCGCCCAGTGCAGCGCCGTGCCGGGACCCGCATCCGGCACCGCCGCCAGCAGCGGGAACGGCGGCAGCAGCGGTGCCGGGGCGGAGGAGAGGGGGGCCACGACATGCCCGGAGCCGAGCACGAAGCCGGGGCCGAGGGCGTACACCGCCGCCCACACCGCCGCGTTCGGCACCAGCGTCAGACAGAGCAGCAGCACGGCGAACCGCCCCGACCAGCCCTCGGTCAGCCGCAGGAACGCCTCCCCCGCGGCGGCCCCGTGCCACACCAGCGAGACCGCGAGCAGCAGCGCACCGCCCCCGACGAGCACCGCCGCACCGGCGCCCGCGGCGCGCGTCGCGGCGCCCAGGCGCGCGTCCGGCTCCACCATCAGCTCGCGCAGTTTCCGGGGCAGCACACGCAGCGCCCGCCCCACCGGCCCGCCCGGCCGGCCGAACGCCGTCCACACCCCGGCGCCCGCCGCGCCCATGGCGACCAGCGGCAGACACACCACCGCCCACCACCACGAGGGCCGCAGCGCGCCGCCCTGCGCGTACAGGACGACGGGCGCGGCGACGGCGAGATAGCCCAGGACGACTCCGGTCCAGGCCACGCGCGCGGAGACGGGCGGTGGCCCGGCGTCCGGGGCGCCCGCCAGCCACGCCGGGCGCCCGCGGGCCCCCGGCTTCGGAGCCGCCCCGACGGCCACGCCCACCCCGTCCCCGGGGTCCGTGGCGTCCCGGGCGGCGCGGTGCAGCAGCCACACCGGCAGGAGGACGAACAGCAGCGGGGTGACGCCGACGGGCGCGGGGGTGCCGGAGAGCGTGTCGGCACGCACCAGTTCGGCCCCGTGCGCCAGCACCCACAGCGCGGCGGCGACGTGGAGGGCGCCGCCCGACCCGCTGTCGGGGTACGGCGAGCTGATCCACAGCAGCGTCACGAGCGCGGCGCACGACGCCAGTCCCAGCAGCGCGGCGAACACGCCCCCCAGGAGCCCGGCGGCCAGGCCGGGCGACCGGTCGCGCCACCGGGTGCGCAGTTGGGAGAGCGGGGCTGAACGGACGGTCGTCTGGATCACGCCCGCCATGCTCCCAACGACACGCGCTTTCCCGGCGTAACGAGCGAAGCCCCGCTGTGTCGCTCAATATATGTTTATGTACTTTTTCGTACGAAGGGGCGTCCTGTGACCCGCCGCCCCGCGCCCCCGCTCCCACCCCCCAAGGCCCGCCGACACCTGCGGGAGACGGCCGCACTGACACAGACTCAGCTCGCGTCACGGGTGGGTGTCACCCCGGGGACGGTGCGTGCGTGGGAGAGCGGCCGCACGACTCCGCGAGGCCGGAAACGGGAGGCGTACGCGAAGCTGCTGAAGACGCTGGCCGACGAAGAGACGGCACGTCGGACGACACGGCCCCCGCACGCGCACCCGGAATCGACACCGGAAACGGACCCGGCACCGACACCGGAAACGGCACCGGCACCGGCACCGGCACCGAACTCGGGATCCGAATCGGCCCCGGCGCGGAAGCCGCTGCCGCCCGAGCCGGGCCCCGCCCCGGAATCCGGTCCGGAATCCGGTCCGAAATCCACCCTCGAGCCCGCCCCGGAACCCGAGCCCGGCCCCGAGCCGGTCCCCGAGGCGCGGCCCGCACCCGTCGCGCTGACGCCAGCTCAGGCCTTCGACGCGCTGTACGAGTTCGGCGCCCCCGCCCTCGTACGGCAGACCTACCTGCTGACCGGCCGTCGTGAGCAGGCCCGCGAGGCGGTGGAACGGGCCTTCCAGACGGCCTGGGAGCACTGGCCCGAGGTGGCCCGCGACCGGGACCCGGTGGGCTGGGTGCGGGCGACGGCGTACGAGTACGCGCTCTCGCCCTGGCAGCGGCTGCGCCCGCGCCACCGGCACCCGGAGCCCCCGCCCGCCGACCCCGGCGACCGCACCCTGCTGAACACCCTGCTCAGACTCCCCCCGAGACACCGCCGCACGCTGGTGCTGTACGACGGTGTGGGCCTGGACCTGCCCGAGACGGCGGCGGAGACGGAGGCGAGCACCCCGACGGCGGCGAACCGCCTGCTGCGCGCCCGCGAGGCCGTCGCGGGCCGGCTGCCCGCGCTGGCCGACCCGCAGGCGCTGCACCGGCGGCTGGCCGAGCTGGCGTCGAACGAACGGCTGGGCGCGGCACGGCCCCACGCCGTGCGCGGGGACGGCGAGCGCCGGGCGCGGTTCTGGACCCGGACCGCGATCGCGTTCACGGCCGCCCTCATCGGGACCACGGCCCTGACCGTGCGCACCGCGCCCACGCACTACGAACCGCCCGTGTCCCCCGGACAGGCGGTGCGCGGGGTACCGCCCAGGGTGGCTCAGGGCTCCCTGTCGGACGAGGAACTGGAACTGCGGCACAAGCTGCGGGACCAGCTGCAGCACGGGCCGGAACGGCTCAGCCCGAGGCTCGAATGACCCGGCTCGCACGAGGGAGCCAGGCGCCCACCCGGAACGCCGAGTGGCCCGCCCCCTGCGAACAGAGGGCGGGCCACTCGGTGCGGCACGGGCGCTCGGCCCGCGTGCCTGGCAGGTGTCAGCCGGCCAGGATGGCGCGGGCGAGCTTCGCCGTCTCGGTCGGCGTCTTGCCGACCTTGACGCCGGCGGCCTCGAGGGCCTCCTTCTTCGCCTGGGCGGTGCCGGACGAACCGGAGACGATGGCGCCGGCGTGGCCCATGGTCTTGCCCTCGGGCGCGGTGAAGCCCGCGACGTAGCCGACGACCGGCTTGGTCACGTTCTTCGAGATGTACTCGGCCGCACGCTCCTCGGCGTCGCCGCCGATCTCGCCGATCATGACGATCAGGTCGGTCTCGGGGTCGGCCTCGAACGCGGCGAGCGCGTCGATGTGCGTGGTGCCGATGATCGGGTCGCCACCGATGCCGACGGCGGTCGAGAAGCCGATGTCACGCAGCTCGTACATCATCTGGTACGTCAGCGTGCCGGACTTCGAGACCAGGCCGATGCGGCCCGGCTTCGTGATGTCGCCCGGGATGATGCCGACGTTGGACTGGCCCGGCGTGATGATGCCGGGGCAGTTCGGGCCGATGATCCGGGTCTTGTTGCCCTTCTTGCCGGCGTACGACCAGAAGGCGGCCGAGTCGTGCACGGCGATGCCCTCGGTGATCACGACGGCCAGCGGGATCTCGGCGTCGATGGCCTCGACGACGGCGTCCTTGGTGAACTTCTCCGGCACGAAGATGACGGAGACGTTGGCGCCGGTCTTCTCGATGGCCTCCTTGACGGTGCCGAAGACCGGTACCTCGTTGCCGTCGAAGTCCACGGAGGTGCCCGCCTTGCGCGGGTTCACGCCGCCCACGACCTCGGTGCCGTCACCCAGCATGAGCTTGGTGTGCTTCATGCCGGTGGCACCGGTCATGCCCTGGACGATGACCTTGCTGTCCTTGTTGAGCCAGATAGCCATGGTGTGTTGGTGTCCTCGTCCTGAGTGCTTACTTGGCGGCGGCGTGAGCCAGCTCGGCGGCCTTGTCGGCCGCGCCGTCCATGGTGTCGACGCGCTGGACCAGCGGGTGGTTGGCGTCGGTGAGGATCTTGCGGCCCAGCTCGGCGTTGTTGCCGTCGAGACGGACGACGAGCGGCTTCTCGACCTTCTCGCCGCGGTCCTCCAGGAGCTTCAGCGCCTGGACGATGCCGTTGGCGACCTCGTCGCAGGCGGTGATGCCGCCGAAGACGTTGACGAACACGGAGCGGACGTCCGGGTCGCCGAGGATGATCTCCAGGCCGTTCGCCATGACCTGGGCGGAGGCGCCGCCACCGATGTCCAGGAAGTTGGCGGGCTTGACGTTGCCGTGCGCCTCACCGGCGTACGCGACGACGTCCAGGGTGCTCATGACGAGACCGGCGCCGTTGCCGATGATGCCGACCTCGCCGTCGAGCTTGACGTAGTTGAGGTTCTTCTCCTTGGCGGCGGCCTCGAGCGGGTTGGCCGCGGCCTTGTCGTGGAGGGCCTCGAAGTCGGGGTGACGGAACTCGGCGTTGTCGTCCAGCGACACCTTGCCGTCGAGGGCGATGACGTCCCCGGAGACGACCTTGGCCAGCGGGTTGACCTCGACCAGGAGGGCGTCCTCCTTGATGAAGGTGTCCCACAGCTTGACCAGGATGTCGGCGACCTTGTCGGCGACCTCGGCCGGGAACTTCGCGGCCTCGACGATCTCGCGCGCCTTCTCGGGCGTCACACCGTCGATCGCGTCGATCGGGGTCTTGGCGACGGCCTCCGGACGGGTGGCCGCCACCTCCTCGATCTCCACGCCGCCCTCGACGGAGGCGATGGAGAGGAAGGTGCGGTTGGCACGGTCGAGGAGGAAGGAGACGTAGTACTCCTCGACGATCTCGGGGGCGGTCTCGGCGATCATCACCTTGTGGACCGTGTGGCCCTTGATGTCCATGCCGAGGATGTCCGTCGCGCGGGCGACGGCCTCGTCCGCCGAGGCGGCGAGCTTCACGCCGCCGGCCTTGCCGCGGCCACCGACCTTCACCTGAGCCTTGACGACGGACTTGCCGCCCAGACCCTCGGTGATCGCGCGCGCCGCCTCAGGCGTGTCGATGACTTCACCGGCCAGCACCGGTACATCGTGCTTGGCGAAGAGGTCCCTCGCCTGGTACTCGAACAGGTCCACGCGCTTCCGTCCCTATCAGTGATCTCGCGGTTCGTTGGATGCGTGGGCGTGCCGCGAAGGGCAACGTGACGTCCGCTGTGAGTCACAAGGGGGGCGCACACGGTGTCCGAGCGCGCGGCATGTCCGTCTCGCAGGTTATCGCCGCATGCGGAGGGTCTCTAAATCGTGGGTCACACCTGAGCGGTGATGCCTGTCACATGATGCCGCGCTCACTGGCACGGGGTGCCGGGTGTGAGCGGCGTGCGGGGCGCCTCGCGCGGCGGGTGAGGGGCCTCACCGGGCTGGGGTTGACCCGGTGAGGCCCGTGGCGCCCCCGGCGGGCCGCACGGGTGCGGTCCACCGGGGTGCGGTCCGGCTGGTCCCCACCCCAATGGGGACCAGCCGGACCGGACCGCGGGGTTTCGGCCGGACGGAGGCCGACGGCTTTCGGCCGTCCGGGGCCTGCCGCCCCGCGGGGTCTGTGTCCGCCGCCGCGGCGACGAGGCCGCGTGATGCCGGCGCCGAGCGCCGGGCACCGGACGCCCGGCACCGGGTGGGGGCGGGGGTGTCCGGTGCGCCGGGGCGGGGTGCGGCGGCGCGGCGGTTCGTCCGCGGCGGCGGGTACGGCTGATGCGGCGCCGCTCGGGGGCGTGGCTGGAGGCCTGGCGGGTGCCGGGTAAATCCCGGGCGGGTCCCGGGCGGGTCCCGGGCGGGTGCGCGGCACTGCGTGGCCGGGGCGCGGCGAGGGCGCGGCGGAGGAAGGCCGTTCTAGGCGGGGGAGACGGGAATGTCCCGGTACGGCTCCCGGACGCCGGCCGCGTCGGCCCGCTCCGGGGCGCCCGGCAGGATCCGGAAGGTGATCCGGTGCAGCGGGGTGACCGCACGGACGTCCCCGTGACGCGACGTTCCCTGGTCCGCACCGGACACGGCGCCGAGCGACCCGTCGGGGTCCCCGGTGGGCGAGGGGCGGCCGGGCGCGTCCTCGGTGTGCGCGATACCGGGCGGGTGGGGGCGCACGTGCGCGGCGGGCACCGTTCGAGGGCCGGGCTCCGGCCCGTAGCCGACGACGCGCGCCGGGTTCCCGGCTTCCTCTGCGACGCGGGTGTCGGCGGCACCGGAGTCGTTGGCGGGGCCGGCGTCGTCCGCCACCGTCGCCTCCGGTGCCTCCGTCGCGGGCTCGGGGCGCGGGCCCGGGGCTGCCGATCCCGAACGGCCGGAGGGATCGGTCTGATCGGTCCGGCCGACCGGGTCCGTCAGGTCCGTGAACTCGGCCAATTCCGCCAAGTCGACCAAGTCGGCCAGGTCCGGGACATCGGTGAGGTCCGGCACGTCGGCCGGGTCCGAGGGCTTCGGCGGGGCCATCGGGTCCGTCGGGCCGGACGGGTCCGGGAGCACCTGCACCGACGGCACCTCCGCCGTCACGACCGCCCCGAGCCTTTCGGACACGGCGCCGGATCGCGGCTCCGGAACGGCTTCGGCGCCCTGCTTCTGCATCTGTCGCTGCATCTGCGTCTGCGTCTGCGTCTGCGTCTGCGCGGGGACGTCGAGGACCCGGCCGACCGTGTCCGCCAAGGTGTCCGGAGCCTCGTCGGCCGCCTGCGCCCGCCCTCCGCAGAACAGACCGAGCAGGAACACCCCGCCCACCAGCAGCGCCACGTGCAGCGCACGCCGCCCGGCCGCCGTGCGCAGGACGCGCAGAGCGGCACCGGGCAGTACTGCTGACCGGATCAAGGGGCGGAGATCCCTCCCGTGCGGCGGAACTGGGGCCACGCGTCGAACAACGCATCGACACGCCGCGCGATACTCGCACGGACATCCGCAGTTCGTGCAAGCCCCCTTCACACCGATGGGGAGTCATATCCGTTATGACCACGGGAATCAGGACACCCCGGAGCACCGAGTCGTCACCCGGCGTCCGGTATCGGCAGGGGCCGCCGCTCGAGCGCCGCCGCCATCACCTCCGGGAAGAGATCGGGGGTGCAGGCGAAGGCCGGTGCGCCGAGCGCGGCGAGGGACGCCGCGTGTTCCCGGTCGTACGCGGGCGTCCCCTCGTCGGACAGGGCCAGCAGCGTCACGAACTCCACTCCCGCGTGCTTCATCGCCGCGACCCGCTTGAGCATCTCGTCGCGTATGCCTCCCTCGTACAGGTCGCTGATCAGCACGACCACCGTCTCCGCGGGCCGGGTGATCCGCGACTGGCAGTACGCCAGCGCGCGGTTGATGTCCGTACCGCCGCCCAGACGCGTGCCGAAGAGCACGTCGACCGGGTCCTCCAACTGGTCGGTGAGGTCGACGACCGCCGTGTCGAAGACGACGAGCCGGGTGTCGATCGCGCGCATGGACGCCAGCACCGCGCCGAACACGGACGCGTACACGACGGACGCGGCCATCGACCCGGACTGGTCGACACAGAGGACGACCTCCTTCTTCACCGAACGGGAGGCCCGCCCGTAGCCGATGAGCCGCTCCGGAACGACGGTCCGGTGCTCCGGCAGGTAGTGCTTGAGATTGGCCGCGATCGTGCGGTGCCAGTCGATGTCGTGGTGCCGGGGGCGGCTGACGCGGGCGCTGCGGTCCAGGGCACCGGTCAGGACGGCACGGGCACGGGTGGCGAGCCGCTCCTCCAGGTCCTCGACGACCTTGCGCACGACGGTCCGTGCCGTCTCCTTCGTCGTCTCCGGCATCGCCTGGTGCAGGGACAGCAGGGTGCCGACCAGGTGCACGTCGGCCTCCACCGCCTCGAGCATCTCCGGCTCCAGCAGGAGGGTGTCGAGCCCGAGCCGGTCGATCGCGTCCCGCTGCATGACCTGGACGACGGAGGAGGGGAAGTAGGTCCTGATGTCCCCCAGCCAGCGCGCCACTGCCGGTGCGGAGGCCCCCAGCCCGGCCGCACGGTCCCGCCCGGCCCGTGGGGCGCCGCCCTTCCCGTAGAGCGCGGTGAGTGCCCCGTCCATCGCGGCGTCCCGGCCGGACAGCGCGTGGCCGGTGCCGTCGGCCGCGTCGCCGCCGAGGACGAGGCGCCACCGCCGCAGCCGTTCCCGCGCCGCCCCGTCGGCGTCCACCGGCTCGGTAGCCGTCGTGTGTCCGGTCGGGTGCCCCGTCATGTGCCCACTCCCACCAGGTCGTCGTCGTCCGCTGCCGGGTCCCCGCCCAGCAGCAGCCGGATCACCGGCAGGACCGCGTCGGCCCGCGCGGTGTCGAGGCCGGCCGCGAAGCCCGGTATGCCGGAGCCCGCCGTCGTCACGCTCCCCCGCGCCTCCGGCCCGCGTCTGACCAGCTCGCCCACGCCGCGGCGCACTCCCGGCTCGTAGGCGGAGAAGGTGCGGCGCAGCAGGGGCAGTACGTCCGTGAACGCGTCCGCCGGCACGCCGGTCAGCCAGGCGTCGATCAGGGCCAGCAGCCGCTCGTCGTGCAGGAGGAGCATGCCGCCGCCCGAGCCGCCGCCGACGAAGCCCTCGATCCAGGCCGCCGCGTCCGTCGGCGCGGTCCCCGGGGACAGCACCAGGCCCATGATCCGCGCCGCCTCGTCGGGCGCCAGCTCACCGTCGTCCAGCAGCAGCCGTACGGCACGCCCGCGGACGACGCCGGGCACCGCGTCCCGTGCGGAGAGGGTCCGCAGCACTGTCCGCCAGCGGGACCGCAGGTCGCCGTGGCCCGGCGCGGGGGCGTCGCCGAGCAGGCCCACGGCCGTGTGCACGGAGTCCACGTGACGGCGCATCTCCTCGGCCGCGTCGGCGTCCAGTGCGGCGCAGGCCGCGGGCAGGCCGACGAAGACGCGCTCGGCGAGACCGGCGGCGACCTCGGCCAGCGCTCCGGTGTCCGTGCCGCGCACATCGCCGTAGCGCAGTGAACGGACGAGGGCGGGCAGGGCCTCGGCGAGGTGGCCGACGTCCGTGTCGAGCGCCGCGCGGTCGGCGAGGATCCGCATCACCGGCGTGAGCGCGTCCGGCAGTTCGGCCAGCAGACAGCGTTCGGCGAGCGCGGTGACCTCGGCCAGGCCCCGCGCGGTGACGGCGTCCGCCTCGGCCCTGGCCGTGGCCGCGGCGAGCACCGTCGTGCCCCACACCCCGGCCTCGGCGACGCGCACCGACAGCTCCGGCTCCCACCGCAGCCGCCACGTCTCCCGGAACGTGCCGGTGCTGCGCGAGGCGGTCGGCTCGCCCCAGCCGACGCCGAGCAGCCGCAGCCGGTGCAGGAGTCTGCTGCGCCCGGTGTCGGTCTCCTTGCGCAGGTCCAGCTCCAGCTCACGCTCCGCGGCCTCGGGTTTGAGCCGCAGCCGCCGCTGGGTCAGGGTCAGGTCCCGCTGCAACGGCACCGCGGGCGCCCCGGCGGGAACCTCGCCCAGCACGTCCCCCACCACCAGCCGGTCGTGGACCAGCGCCAGCGGCACGTCCGAACCGTCGCACAGCACCGCCCGCACGGCGTCCGTCGTCTCACTCAGCCCGGGCAGCGGGCGTCCACGGATCGCCGCGAGCGTCCCGGCCAGCCGCGCCGCCTCGATGACGTGCGCCGGGGAGACGGTCCTGCCCTCCTCCCGCAGCAGTCCGGCCACCCTGGTCAGCCATCGCTCGACGGGCCGGTCGACCGCGGCGAACAGATGCCCGTACCAGCCCGGTGACTCGATGCCCGCCCCGTACCCGCCGGCCCGGGACAGTCGGCGATGGGTCCAGGGCACCCAGGTCATGTCCACCTTGGTCCTGGGCAGCCCCTTCACCAGGGCCCGGTCGGCGGCGACGGCGGCCCTGCGCCGCAGCGCGGGCACGTGCCAGGCCCCGCAGACCACGGCCACGCCCTCGGCGAACTCCCGCCGCGCGGCCCGGACCTGGAGCCGCATGTAGGCCTCCCGCACGAGGTCCCGGTCGTGGACGGCGTCCCCCTCGCCGCCCTCCTCGGTCTCGCGCAGCGCCGTCATGGCCTCCTCCAGCGCCGTGAACGGGGCGAACACGTCCCCCTCCCCCGGTCCCCGGTGCTCGATCACGTCCTCCCACCAGCGCTCCGGGTCGTCGTGCCCGGCGGCCGAGGCGAGGACGGCGAGCGGGTCGCCCCGGACGTCGAGGGAAGCCGCACCGGGCACGTCCCCTCCTTCCCGGCCGTCCCCCGGCCCGGTCACCTCCTCGTCCGCCTGCCCGGTCCTCTCCTCGTCGGCCTGCCCGGTCGTCTCCTCGTCCGCCGCTCGCCAGGCGAGCGTGTGCGCGGCCGGGAGGTCGATGAAGCGGGCCGGGACTCCGTGTTCCAGGGCCCAGCGGACGGCCACCCACTCGGGGGAGAACTCGGCCAGCGGCCAGAACGCCGAGCGCCCCGGCTCGTCCACGGCGTGGGCGAGGAGGGCGACCGGCGGCCGCATGTCCTCGTCGGCGGCCAGCGGGATCAGGGCGTCGGCCTCCGGCGGCCCTTCGACCAGCACCACCCCCGGCCGGGCGGCCTCCAGCGCGGCCCGCACGGCCCGCGCCGACCCCGGCCCGTGGTGGCGGACGCCCAGCAGCGACAGCCGGCCTCCGGGTTCGCCGGTGCCGCCGGGACCGCCGGACCCGCCGCTCCCGGCCCCGTCAGTGCCCGCCACGCCGTCCCCCTCGCCTACGGGTCCAGCTCGAGTCCCCGTCGTCCCCCGCGCCCGCCGTCGTACCGGTCACCACGGCGCCCGTCACCGCGGCGCCCGCCCCACCTCGCGTCCACATCCCCGTGCCGCTCATGCGGACACCTCCCGGCAGGCCCGGTAGAAGTCCTGCCAGCCGTCGCGTTCGCGCACGACCGTCTCCAGGTACTCCTGCCAGACGACGCGGTCGGTTCCCGGGTCGCGGACGACCGCGCCTAGGACGCCCGCCGCGACGTCGCCGGGCCGCAGCACCCCGTCGCCGAAGTGGGCGGACAGGGCGAGACCGCCGGTGACGACGGAGATCGCCTCGGCCGTGGACAGCGTGCCGCTGGGCGACTTGACCTTCGTACGGCCGTCGCTCGTCAGCCCGTCGCGCAGCTCGCGGAAGACGGTGACGACACGGCGGATCTCGTCGGTGCCGTCGGGCGCCGACGGCAGGTCGAGGGAGCGGCCGATCTGGTCGACGCGACGCGTGACGATGTCGACCTCGGCCTCGGCGCTCTCCGGGAGCGGCAGCACGACGGTGTTGAAGCGGCGGCGCAGGGCGCTGGACAGCTCGTTGACCCCGCGGTCGCGGTCGTTGGCGGTGGCGATCAGGTTGAAGCCGCGTACCGCCTGCACCTCCTGGCCCAGTTCCGGTATGGGCAGGGTCTTCTCCGACAGGATGGTGATCAGGGTGTCCTGTACATCGGCCGGAATGCGGGTCAGCTCCTCCACGCGGGCGGTCGTGCCCTCCGCCATGGCCCGCATCACCGGGCTGGGCACCAAGGCGTCCCGGCCGGGACCGTGGGCGAGGAGCCGTGCGTAGTTCCAGCCGTAGCGGATCGCTTCCTCGGGTGTGCCGGCCGTCCCCTGCACCAGCAGGGTCGAGTCGCCGCTGACGGCCGCGGCGAGGTGCTCGGACACCCAGGTCTTCGCCGTACCGGGCAGCCCGAGCAGGAGCAGTGCGCGATCGGTGGCGAGCGTGCTGACGGCGACCTCGACGACGCGGCGCGGGCCCACGTACTTCGGGGTGATGACCGTGCCGTCGGGCAGCGTCCCGCCGCGCAGGTAGAGGGCGACCGCCCACGGTGACAGCCTCCAGCGGTCCGGACGCGGACGGTCGTCCTGCGCGGCGAGCGCGGCCAGTTCGGCCGCGAACGCGTGCTCGGCGTGCGGCCGCAAGACCTCGGTCCCGGACGTCTGCACTACACCTGCGGACATGGCTGATTCCCCCTCCAGCTAGGCCGGTTCGATCTGCCGTCCACGGTGCACCACGCCACTGACAATCGCCCTGACCTGCACAAACAGGCTCGTCCACGTCATTGTCAGTGGCGGGATCTACCTTCGATGGCATGACGCAGCAGGGGGCGAGCCGGACCGAACGGCACGAGCACGCGGAGGAGAGGACGGCGGCCCCGTCCGCCCCCGCGGCCGTGACCGGTGATCCCGAGGCGGCGCGGCGCCGGGCGGAGCGGCGGGCCGAGCGGATCACCGCGGGCGCGACGGAGTTGGAGCAGCGCCTCGCGGATCTCCTGCGCGGCGGTCTGGCCGGCGCCGGACAAGCGGGGCCCGGGCTGTGGGAGGAGACGGCGGCCCGCATGGTCGACGCCCAGGCGCCGGGACTGGCCTCGCGGGTGAGGGAGCTGGGGTCCATACCGTCGTCGGGCCCCGGCTGGCCGGTGCGGCTGCTCGAGGAGTGCGCCCTGCTCCATCTGCTCGACCAGGGCTGGTTGCGTCGCGAGCGGCTGCCGGACGGCCTGGCGGCGACGGTCCGTGCACGCGTGGGCCTGCAAGCGGCCGCGGACGGCCCCCCGGTGCGGGACCACTGGCTGGTACTCGCTCAGTACGACACCGCGGACACCAGGCTGACGACCCGTCGCATCTGGCTGCACGGCGCGGAGTCGGAGCGCACGGCGCTGCTCCTCTCCTACGGGGCCGGGGGCCGTGCACCGGAGCTGGCGCTGCCGGTCGGGCTGGCCCTGGACGCGGAGCTCTCGGCGTACCCGGGAGCGGTCCGGCAGCGAGCGGCCCTCGGCCGGCGGTTCGCACCGCCCGAGCCCGCGCGGACACGCCCCAGGGGGCTCACGACGTCCCAGGCGGCCGTCCGTTACGGCGGGGCCCTCCGCGACGACCCGTGGCTGGACTCGGTGCCGGTGGCCCTGGACCGGGTGGTCCCCGTGCCGGACGGCGACGGCTGGCAACTGGCGGACGCCGACGGGGACACGGCCCTGCCGCTCGCCCCGGCCGCCGGGAGCCGGTCGGGACTGTGGCGGCTGGTCGCCCTGTCGGGCGGCGCGCCGGTCACGGTCTTCGGCGAGTGCGGCCACCGGGGCTTCACGCCGCTGACGGCCTGGCCGGCCGGGCCGGGCCCGGCGGTGCCGCTGTGCTGACCCGTCCCGGGCGACGGGACCGGAACGGAACCTGAGGGGAACGACATGACCAGGACTCCCACCCCCGCGGACACGTCCACCGTAACCAGGGTGGACGCCGTGCCCCGGACCACCGTCCGGGCAGCAGCCACCAACGGATCCCGATCCACATCCGAAGCCGAAACCGAAACCGCCGTGCCGCCGGCGGAGACGGTCCGCCAGCCGGCGTCGGCCCGCCCGCCGGTGGCCTCCGCCCCACCCTCGGCGGCTTCCGAACCCGGCGTGTGGGAGGGGCTGGTCACCTCGGCGCTGCTGGGTACGGACCGGCGTACTCCGCCGGGCGGCGGGCGGGGGCACGGCGCCGCGGGCGCCTTGCTGGACGCGGCGGCCGCGGAGACCGTACGCCGTCGCGCGGGACTGCGACCGGCCCGCGCCGCCCGGCGCCTCGACCCCGCGCCCGAGGACCGACGCACGCCGCTGCCGTCCGCTGCCGTCCACCGCCTCATGATGCTGCTCACCGACCGCCCCGGCGCGGCGGGCGGCGGCCGCAGAGGCAGCGCGCCCGATCTGATGGAACTGCTGCCCCAATGGCTGGCGACGGCGAACGCCCGCGGTTTCGCGGCACCGCCCCAGGCGCTTCCCGCACTGCTGGACGCGGCGCGTGGCCGTACGGACCTGCGGCCTGCGGCGCTGACGTTCGCGGGGCCCCGTGCCCTGTGGCTGGCCCGGCTGAACCCGGACTGGCGGTTCGCCCTGCGGGCGACGCACGGCGGCGTCGCCACCGTGTCCGGTCCGGATGCCACCGGGCGGGTGCGGCGGCTCTGGGACGAGGGCCTGTTCGCCGAGCGGATCGCTCTCCTGGCGTCCCTGCGCACCCGTGACCCCGCGGGCGCCCGCGAGTTGCTGATGTCCACCTGGGCCACGGAACGGGCCGAGGACCGGCTGATGTTCCTCGACTCGCTGCGGACGGGGCTGGAAGCGGCGGACGAGCCGTTCCTGGAGCAGGCGCTGGCCGACCGCAGCCGCAATGTCCGGGCCACGGCGGCGGAGTTGCTGTCGGCGCTGCCGCGCTCGGCGCTGGCCGCGCGCATGGGGGCGCGAGCCGTGACCTGTGTGTCCCTCGACCGCAGCCTCACCCCACCGGCGATCGTCGTCGAAGCGCCCCACGAGTGCGACGCGGGCATGGAGCGGGACGGTGTGGTGGCCAAGCCGCCCGCGGGACGGGGTGAACGTTCGTGGTGGTTCGGCCAGTTGGTGGAGGCGGCGCCGCTTGCCTGCTGGCCGGACCGGCTCGCGGACTGTACGGCCGAGGAGATCGTCGCTCTCCCGGTGTCGGACGGCTGGCAGAGCGAGCTGCACGCGGCGTGGTGCCGTGCGGCGGTACGACAGCGCGACGGCGCTTGGGCGAGGGCGTTGCTGGGAGCGCCCACCGCGCCCGAGGCGGGCGGTCCTGGCGCGGTGTCCCTGGCCGAGCGGGCCAAGTTGCTCGGCACCCTGAGTGCCGGCGAACGCGCCGAGTGGGTCGCCGGGTTCATCGCGACGCACGGACTGTCCGAGGCGTTCCAGCTGCTCGGCATGTGCGGAGTGCCGTGGGCCACGCCGCTCGGGCGTGCGGTGGTCGACGCGCTCAACATCGCCCGCGACGCCGGGAGCTACCCGTGGAGCTTCAGCGGCGTGATGGGGCTGGCCGAACGCTGCCTCGACCCCTCGGAGGCGGGCCGCTTCGACGGCCTGCTGGCGATACCGGACGAGTCGGCGGACGCGTCACCGGGAGCCGGAGGGTACTGGGCGGAGGCCTTCCAACGGCTCGTGACGACGTTGCGGTTGCGGGCGGCGATGGCCGAGGAGCTCCGGGCCGGGTAGCGACGGCGCCGCGTCGGCACAGGGCACGGGAGGGACACGCCGTCGCCCAGGGCGTCGGGCCCGCGCGCGCAGACCCAGCGGCGCACACCCGCCCGCACCGGCGCACACCCGCACCCACAGGCACACGGGCGCACCCACCGGCACCCAACGGCACACGGGCGCACCCACAGGCACCCGCCCGGGCCGCCGGCGCACGCGCCCGGGGACCCGCACCGGCCCGGCGGGCGGCGACTACGCCCCCGCGTGCTCCCGCACGTTCGCCCGGACCCAGTCCACGATGGACGCCGTGGTCGCGCCGGGCGTGAAGATCTCCGCGACGCCCTTCTCCTTCAGCGGGGCGATGTCCGCCTCGGGGATGATCCCGCCGCCGAAGACCAGGATGTCGGCCGCGTCCCGCTCCCGGAGCAGCTCGATCACCGCGGCGAAGAGCGTGTTGTGCGCACCGGAGAGGATGGACAGCCCGATCGCGTCGGCGTCCTCCTGGATCGCGGTGTCGACGATCTGCTCGGGAGTCTGGTGGAGCCCGGTGTAGATGACCTCCATACCGGCGTCGCGCAGGGCCCGCGCGATCACCTTGGCCCCGCGATCGTGGCCGTCGAGCCCCGGCTTGGCCACCACCACGCGGATCGGACCGGCTGCCACACCCATCACTGCCTCCATGAAGCGACTACATCCATCCGTACCGACAAGTACCGCACACTTCGCGTCTCACGGCGCGGAGACCCCGCACCACGACGGCCGGGGAAGTGAACGAACGTTATCGCCAGCATCCCGCAACCGGCAGTTTCGCGGTGGATACAGAGGGGGAAATCACACGGTGGGACACGTTCGCCGCGCACCGCACCAGGGCGCGGCGGCACATTGCGCACGGAGCACCGCAGCGAGGGCGGCACAGGACGGCGGCGAGCGGGCCTCGCCACCCACCGCTTCACCTCACGCACACCACAGGCCTCGTACGGCTCGTACGGCCCATGCGGCCCTGAGACGTGCGTAAACCTCGCGAACATCACCAATCTCTGGTGTCACGGCGCTCCATCGAGGGCACACGGGGGACAGAGGCGTCCCTGCGTGCCGACAGGAGGTCGGCCCATGAAGGTCACCACGGCAGCACTGCCCCTTCTCCCGCTCATTCAGCGTCTCCTGCCCGGCCTGCCGGGGCTCCCCACGATCCCGGGGCTCCCCGCCCTCCCCGGACTGTCCGAGGTGGCAGCCCTTCCCGGCCGGCTGACCGGGCTCTCCCTGAACCTCCTGAAGGCGAGCGCCCTCGAGGCCGCGATCCTCGCCGGGCACCTCCTCCTTTATCCCTCCGGGATCATCCAGGAGCGCCGTCCGGCCCAGGCGCTCCGGCCGACGGACTCCCGGGACCCGCAGCCGTCACCCCCGCCCCTCAGGCTCCCGGTCCCCACCAGCCCCCCGGTCGTCCTGCTGCACGGCTTCATCGACAACCGCTCGGTCTTCCTGCTGCTGCGCCGCAGCCTGGCCCAGCACGGCAGGCACGAGATCGAGTCGCTGAACTACTCCCCTCTGACCTGCGACATCCGCACCGCCGCCGAACTGCTGGGCCGGCACGTCGAGGAGATCTGCGAGCGGACCGGCAGCGAGCGCGTCGACGTGGTCGGGCACAGCCTCGGCGGCCTGATCGCGCGCTACTACGTGCAGTGCCTCGGCGGAGACCGCCGGGTCCGCACCCTCGTGACGCTCGGCACTCCGCACGCCGGCACCAAGGTGGTACCGCTGGCGAACGCGCACCCGATCGTGCGCCAGATGCGTCCCGGATCGGCGGTGATCGACGAGCTGACCCGGCCGGCGCCCGGCTGCCGTACGCGGTTCGTCAGCTTCTGGAGCGACCTGGACCACGTCATGGATCCGCTGGAGACGGCCTGCCTCGACCATCCCGACCTGAGCGTGCAGAACGTACGGGTGAGCGGCATCGGTCACCTCGCGCTGCCCTTGCACCCCACCGTCGCCACGGGGGTCCGGCAGGCACTCGACACCGCCGGACCGGAACCGGAAACGGACTCCGAATCCGGGGGACTCACTATCGCCTGAGACCGAAGCAACCCGTTCGGACTCGAACAAAAGTCGAACGCAAAGCCAAACCCGTGCCCGCCCTCCCCCAAAACACGGCCGATTGCCCGTTTCCTTCGCGCGCGAAACCTGCGGAAGATTGTCGTGCCCGTATACCGCCGGGTACAGTCGCCGCACTGCTCTGGCAGCCCCTGTTGTCGAGGCGAAAGAGAAGTTGGTGAACGACCGTCACCCGTCGGGGACCGGAAACACCCCGGCTTCGGCTTCCGACGCCGCTTCGGCGCAGTACGCGCCGTACGGCACAGGGGAGGCCCAGTACGGCGACCTCACCACGTACGGCGGTTACGACGCCACCGGTTTCTCCACCGGCGGTGCCGACCCCTCCGCATTCGACGCGGACCCCCTCTTCGGCAGCATGCCGGGCCACTACACCGGCACCCACGACGCCACGGGCTCGTACGACGCCACCCAGTGGTCCACCGGCGGTGCGCAGACCCTGCACTACGACGCGTACGCGGCCCAGCACCAGGCCGCCTACGACACGGGCGCCTACGACGCGACGGCCTGGACGGCCGGGTACCAGCAGCCCGGCTCCATGACGCCGCAGGCGACGGCCACCGACGCCACCGGGCAGTGGGACACCGGCGCCTGGAGCACACCGGACCAGTCGGGCGACCCGGCCGACGGAACCCAGCAGTGGCACTGGGGAACGCAGACCCTCGAAACGGGCACCTTCGAGACGGCCGCCTTCGGAACCACCACGCACGACACCGGCGCCTACGAGACGGGCGCCTACGCGACCGGCACGTTCCACGCCGGCGCGTTCGCGGGCGGTCCGGTGGACACCGGCGCCTACGACGCCACCCAGTGGAACGCGGACGCCACCGCCACCGCCGTGGTCGAGGACACGACCCGCCCGGCCGGGCACCCCGCACCGGACGACGCCACGCGGGACGCCCCGCCCGTCGCCGAGGACTCCGACTTCGCCGCGTCGGAGGGGGCGGCGGAATCCGTCCCGTACGACGTCGAGTTGGCCGCCACCGGTGAACTTCCCGCCGTGACCGCCCTCCTGGACGACCAGGAGGAGGTCACGCCGGCCGCCCGGATCCCGGCCGCACGCACCGGCTCCCGCGCCGGGGCGCGTTCCCGTCGCCGCCAGCCCGCCAAGCGCTCCGCGCTGCTGACCATCGCGGTGCCCTCGGCCTGCGTGATGAGCGTCGCCGGTATCGCGGCCGCCTCCGTCGGCAGCCTGACCGGCGACGAGGGCACGGAGACCGCGGCGTCGGCACCGGACCCGGGCAACGCGAAGGCCGCGCCGGTGAAACCGTCCGCCGCCAACAACAAGCTGGACACCCAGCTCACCAGCCTGGCCGCCGGCGCCGACGACTTCGCCGACCGGGCCAGCCGGACCCAGGAGCGCATCGACCTCAAGGCCGAGCAGGCCGCCGAGAAGAGGCGCGCGGCGGAGGAGGCGGCCCGCAAGGAGCGACTGCGCCCCAAGTTCGCCCTCCCGGTGGAGCAGCACGGCCTCAGCGCGTACTACGGGCAGGCCGGCATCAACTGGATGTCCATCCACACCGGCATCGACTTCCCCGTGTCGTACGGGACGAAGGTGATGGCGGCGACCGACGGCACCGTGCGGACGCAGTACAACAGCGCGTACGGCAACATGATGATCGTGACGGCGAAGGACGGCACGGAGACGTGGTACTGCCACCTCTCCAGCTACCAGGTCCCCTCCGGTACGACCGTGAAGGCGGGCGACGCGATCGCGTTCTCCGGCAACTCGGGCAACTCCACCGGTCCGCACCTGCACTTCGAGGTGCGCCCCGCGGGCGGCTCGTCGATCGACCCGCTCCCGTGGCTGCGCAGCCACGGCGTCAGCCCGACGTGACGCCGTAACGTCTCAGCAGCCCGAGCCGGTCCGGGCCCGGGCCGATGCCCGGGCCCGCACTGCGCCTCGCCGCGCCGGCCCGGGCCGCGCCGCTAGAGCTTCTCCACCGGCGCGTACCGCAGCAGCAGCCGCTTCGGCTTGGTGTCCCCGAAGTCGATCGTCGCCTCCGCGTTGGACCCGGTGCCCTTGACCCCGACCACCGTGCCGAGCCCGAACTGGTCGTGCGTGACGCGGTCGCCGACCGCCAGCGAGACCGTCGGCTGCTCGGCGCCGGCCGACCTGCGGGTCGCGAAGCCCGACGCGCCCGACGCCGAGGAGCGGGAACGGGACGAGGACAGCGAGGCCGCCACACCCGAGACCGGCGCGGAGGGCGCGGGACCGTTCGCCCCGGTGCGCTTCCACTCCAGGTGGGGGGCCGGGATCTCCTCCAGGAACCGGGAGGGCGGGTTGTAGGACGGCTGGCCCCAGGCGCTGCGCAGTGTCGACCGGGTCAGGTAGAGCCGCTCGCGGGCGCGCGTGATCCCGACATAGGCGAGGCGCCGTTCCTCCTCCAGCTCCTTGGCCTGGCCGAGGGCGCGCATGTGCGGGAAGACGCCGTCCTCCATGCCGGTGAGGAAGACGACCGGGAACTCCAGGCCCTTGGCCGTGTGCAGGGTCATCAGGGTGACGACGCCGTCGCCGTCCTCCTCGTCCGGGATCTGGTCGGAGTCGGCGACGAGCGCGACCTTCTCCAGGAAGTCGGCCAGCGTCCCGGCCTCCTCGCCCTCGGCCCGCTCCTGCTCGAACTCCAGGGCGACGGCGGCGAGTTCCTGGAGGTTCTCGATGCGGGTCTCGTCCTGGGGGTCGGTGGAGGCCTGCAACTCCGCCAGGTACCCCGTGCGTTCGAGGATCGCCTCGAGGACGGTCGCCGGTCCGGCGCCGGACTCGACGATCGTGCGGAGGTCCTCCATGAGCGTGTTGAACCGCTTGACGGCGTTGGCGGAGCGCGCGGCCATGCCGTACGCCTCGTCGACGCGCTTCAGGGCCTGCGGGAAGCTGATCCTCTCGCGCTGGGAGAGGGCGTCGATCATCGCCTCGGCGCGGTCGCCGATGCCTCGCTTGGGGACGTTGAGGATGCGGCGCAGCGGCACCGAGTCCTCGGGGTTGGCCAGGACCCGCAGGTAGGCCAGGACGTCCCGGACCTCCTTGCGCTCGTAGAAGCGGACGCCGCCGACGACCTTGTAGGGCAGGCCGGTGCGGATGAAGATCTCTTCGAAGACACGGGACTGGGCGTTGGTCCGGTAGAAGACGGCGACGTCGCCGGCCTTGGCCTCGCCCGCGTCGGTGAGGCGGTCTATCTCGTCGGCGACGAACTGCGCCTCGTCGTGCTCGGTGTCGGCGACGTACCCGGTGATCTGGGCGCCGCTGCCCTGGTTGGTCCACAGGTTCTTGGGGCGGCGGGACTCGTTGCGCTCGATGACCGCGTTGGCGGCGCTGAGGATGGTCTGCGTGGAGCGGTAGTTCTGCTCGAGCAGGATCGTCGTCGCGTCCGGGTAGTCCTCCTCGAACTGGAGGATGTTGCGGATGGTGGCGCCGCGGAAGGCGTAGATCGACTGGTCGGCGTCGCCCACCACGCACAGCTCGGCGGGCGGCACCTCGGCCTCGGGCGGCACGTCGACGGGGTGCTCCGAGGGGACGCCGACCAGCTCGCGCACCAGGGCGTACTGGGCGTGGTTGGTGTCCTGGTACTCGTCGACCAGGACGTGCCGGAAGCGGCGGCGGTAGTGCTCGGCGACGTCCGGGAAGGCGCGCAGCAGATTGACCGTCGTCATGATCAGGTCGTCGAAGTCGAGGGCGTTGGCCTCGCGCAGCCTCGACTGGTACATCGCGTAGGCCTGCGCGAGCGTCTTCTCGAAACCTCCCCCAGACTCCGTCTGGGAGGTGCCCCCAGCGGCCTGGGCGGCGAAGTCCTCCTCGTCGATCAGCTCGTTCTTCAGGTTGCTGATCTTCGCGCTGAAGGACTTCGGCGGGAAGCGCTTCGGGTCCAGGTCCAGGTCGCGGCAGACCAGCGCCATGAGCCGCTTGGAGTCTGCGGCGTCGTAGATCGAGAACGACGAGGTGAAGCCGAGCTTCTTCGACTCGCGGCGCAGGATGCGCACGCACGCGCTGTGGAACGTCATCACCCACATCGCGTTGGCGCGCGGGCCGACGAGCTGCTCGACGCGCTCCTTCATCTCGCCCGCGGCCTTGTTGGTGAAGGTGATCGCGAGGATCTGGCCGGGGTGGACGCTCCGCTCGGCCAGCAGGTGGGCGATGCGGTGGGTCAGCACGCGGGTCTTGCCGGAGCCGGCGCCGGCCACGATCAGCAGCGGGGAGCCGGAGTGGACGACGGCGGCCCGCTGGTTCTCGTTCAGCCCCTCCAGGAGCGCCGCGGCGTCCAGGGCGGGGCGCGGGGCGCCGTCCCGGTAGTGGGTGTCCCGCTCCGGAGGCGCGTCGAACTTCCCGCCGAACAGATCGTGCGGAACCTGCTCCGGTCCGTGATCGTCCTCGGGCGGCGGCGGGGGTTCCTCCTCGTGACCCCGGGGGGTCTGGAGGCTCGCCAGGAAGCTGTCGTCAAAGAGGCTGCTCATCGCTCTCCGAGTCTAGGGCGCCCCACCGACAACCCGGTGCCGCCCCGGAAAATGCCCACCGCGCCCCGGCGCGGGCACGCCCTGCGACCAGCGGAACCACGAAGAGTGACGTTCGCGACCGGCCCGGAGGCGCCCGAACGAAAGGTCACGAAAATGTATCGGGCATATCACCCACCAACCTTCACAGCGGCCACACGAGTTGGCTACGGTGCGGGGCAGGCCGCTCGACCCCCTCCGGCGAACCTCGCCGGGCCGCGCGGCCTCCGCCGAGTCCGGTCTGCCCGCACGGCACCCGGAGCCGGGGACCCACCGAGACCTTGGGGTGAATCGGCCGCACCGCCCTCGCCGAGACGAGAGGGCGGCCCGCCGTAGGGCAACCCTTCCGAACCACCGCCCGAACCCTCCCCCAGAGCCTGAACGGCCTGGGGGTGCCCCCATCGCTAACCCGGTAGGCGGAGCACTGGAAGGAGTCGCCTCCTTGGCGTCGCACCGCAAGTCGCGTCCCACCGGTCCCCGCGTCGCGGGCATACGGACCCCGGCCCTCGCCACCGCGGCCCTCACCTCCGTCGCCCTGTTGTCCCAGACGGCGAACGCCACGCCGTCGGACGACCGGCCGACCCTGGAGGAGGTCGAGAAGAAGGTC
This sequence comes from Streptomyces coelicoflavus, assembly GCF_045041415.1. Classification (NCBI taxonomy): domain Bacteria; kingdom Bacillati; phylum Actinomycetota; class Actinomycetes; order Kitasatosporales; family Streptomycetaceae; genus Streptomyces; species Streptomyces coelicoflavus. Next base: position 3,265,468 of record NZ_CP108218.1, read on the forward strand.
GACGACCTCTACCGGCAGGCCGGGTCGGCGACCGAGAAGTACAACGCGGCCAAGGAGAAGACCTCCAAGCAGCGCAAGAAGGTCGACGGCCTCCTCGACGACGTCGCCCAGCGCACCCAGAAGCTCAACGACGCGCGCGAGGAGCTGGGTTCGTTCGCCTCCGCCCAGTACCGCACGGGCGCCGCGGTCCCGGAGACCGCGACCCTCCTGCTCGCGGACTCGCCGCAGGACTACTTCGACCAGAACCAGCTGATGGACCGGCTCACCGGTCGGCAGAAGAGCGCCGTCGACGACTACGTCACCCAGCAGTCCGAGACGATGAAGAAGCGCCGGGAGGCCACCGAGGGCCTCGAGACGCTCACCGAGTCGCAGAACGACCTGAAGACGGCCAAGTCGACCGTCCAGAAGAAGCTCGCCACCGCGCGGGAGCTGCTGTCGGAACTGACCGCCGAGGAGAAGGCCCGGCTGGCGGCGATCGAGAAGAAGAAGCAGGAGGAGGCCGAGCGCAAGGCCGCCGAGCTGGCGAAGCAGCAGGCGGCGCAGGAGGAGGCCGAGCGCAAGCGCCGGGAGGAGGCCGCCCAGCAGGAGAGCGGCTCCGGGTCCTCGGGGACCTCCGGCGGCACCGGTTCGTCGGACTCCTCGGGCTCGTCGACGCCGGGCGCCTCGACCGGGACCAAGGCCGAGAAGGCGATCGCCTTCGCCCGCGCCCAGATCGGCAAGCCGTACGTCTGGGGCGCCACGGGCCCCGGCTCCTACGACTGCTCGGGCCTCACCCAGGCCGCCTGGAAGGCCGCGGGCGTGACGCTGCCGCGCGTCACCTACGACCAGGTCAACGCCGGCACGACGGTCTCCGTCTCCCAGGCACAACCCGGTGACCTTGTCTTCTTCTACGACGACATCAGCCACGTCGGCCTGTACATCGGCGACGGCATGATGATCCACGCCCCGAAGCCGGGCGCGTACGTCCGCGAGGAGTCGATCTTCTACGACGGCGAGTCGTCGATCTACAGCGTGGTGCGTCCCGGCTGACCAGCACGGTTCTCTACTATCGTGGTCATGTCACCGGCCACCCACCACCCCTCCGCGCTGCGCACCTGGCTGGAGCGGCGTCCACCGGCGGCCGGGGCCGCGGTGATGGCGACCGGCATCGTGTCGGTCGCCCTGCATCTGACCGGCCGCGAGGTCCTGTCCCGGATCGCGCTGGCCCTGGCCTGTGTCGCCTGGCTGATACTGGCGGCGAACTTCGTCCACCTGTTGTTCACGGACCGGCCGCAGTGGGTCGAGCGGGCGGGGACACCGGGCGCTCTGACGGCCGTCGCCGCCACGACCGTGCTCGGCACCCGTTTCTCGCTGCTGGGCTGGTCGCTCCTGGCGGCGGTGCTGCTGGTGCTGGCGGCCCTGCTGTGGCCGTGGCTGCTGCTCCTGGTGGTGCGGCACTGGGGGCGCAGGATGCCCGGGGCGGTGTTCCTGGGCTGCGTGGCCACGGAGGGGCTGGCCGTGCTCGCCGCGACGCTCTCCGCGGCCACCTCGACGCCCTGGCTGGCGCATGCGGCGCTGGTGCCGTTCTGGCTGGGGATCGTGCTCTATCTGATCGCGCTGTTCCGCTTCGACCTGCGACAGGTGGCCCGGGGCTCCGGGGACCACTGGGTGGCGGGCGGCGCGCTCGCCATATCGGCCCTCGCCGGGGCCAAACTGCTCGCGGCGGCCGGGACCGGCATGTACCTGTGGAACGCCGACGACCAGGCCGTCCTGCACGACCTGACGGTCTTCCTGCTCGCGCTGGACCTCGCCTGGTACGCCGTGCTGCTGGCCGCCGAGATCGCCTGGCCGCGCCTCCGCTACGACGTGCGCCGCTGGTCGACGGTCTTCCCGCTCGGCATGACGGCGGCGGCGACGCTGTCGGTGTCCGCCGTCGTCGACGTCCCGTGGCTGGACGCGCCGGGCCGGGCGCTGCTGTGGATCGCGGTGGCCGGTTGGCTGGCGGTCGCTACGGGGGCGGTCGCCCGGGCCCGCTGCAGGCTGCGGTCCGTGGCGGCGGACTCCGGAACGGCGGTCAGGTCCACAGCACCGCGATGAAGACGTTCACCAGGGTCAGCCCGCCCACCAGGCCGAACAGCGACTTCTCCACCTTCTCCTCGTCGCGCTTCACGTAGACCAGCCCGAGGATCACGATCAGTACGGCGAGCTTCACGCCCATCTTGACGTTGTCTACGGAATAGTCCTGGGCCTGGTTGAGGCCGATCAGGACGGCACCGGTGACCAGCATCGTCAGCGCGCCGTGCAGCATCGCGGGCGTGAACCGGGCGGCGCCCTGCCCCATCGCCTTCATCTGGGTCAGGAAGCCGCCGAGGAGCGCGGCGATGCCGATGATGTGCAGGCCGACGAAGATGTGGATGAGTACGTCCATGAGGCCGGAGCCTAATGAGCCCTCGAACGCCCCCGGACACCGGCCCGTCCCGGCACCTCCCGTAGCAGCTCACGTCTCCCGCCTGCCTCCGGTCCGGCATATCGGTCATCACCCTGCGTGAAGAAGGCGGGCCCCGGAGAGGATTGCGGTCACATAAGGTCGCCACCTGATCCACTGCCGCCACTTCCGCGCATCCCGTCACCGGACCGTTACCCACGCGCCTAGCGTCCTGGCCCAGGCGACCGGAACGAACCGGAGCCGCCCCGGCACGGGCCGGAGTCGAGTCGTACGGAAGGACGTGGATCGCAGGTGGGAACGCACCGCAGGCCGCGACAGCGCGCGAAGGGCGGCGGCAGAGCCCGTACGGCGGCCACGATCACCCTCGCGGGGGCGGCCACCGCGACGGGCCTGGGCGGAACGACCGTGCAGGCCGCTCCGCAGCCGACGGCGGCGCAGGTCAGGGCCAAGGTGGACAAGCTCTACCAGGAGGCCGAGGTGGCGACGGAGAAGTACAACGGCGCGAAGGAGAAGGCGGACGCCGCCGAACAGCGCCTGGAGGAACTGCGGGACGAGGCCGCCCGCAAGGAGGACCGGCTGAACTCGGCACGGGAGGCCCTGGGTTCGGTCGCGGCGGCGCAGTACCGCAGCGGCGGCCTCGACCCGGCCCTCCAGCTGGCGCTCTCCTCGGACCCGGACCGGTACCTCGACGGCGCCGCGTTCGCCGAACGCGCGGGCAGCCGACAGCGGGCCGAGGTGGGCCGCGTGCGCAAGGAGCTCCGCGACATCGAGCAACTGCGCGGCGCCGCCCGCGTCGAGGTGACCTCGCTGAAGTCCCGCCGGGCGGAGCTGAAACGTCACCGCGAGACCGTCACCGGCAAGCTGGAGAAGGCCCGCAGCCTGCTGTCCCGGCTGACCACCGAGGAACGCGCCGGCGCCGGCGACCGGGCCTCCCGCTCGACGCCGGGCCCCCGCGAGGGCCTGTCCGCCTCGTCCCAGGCCCCCAACTCCCGTGCCGCCGCGGCCGTCGCCTACGCCTACCAGAAGCTCGGCAGCCCCTACGTGTGGGGCGCGACCGGCCCGAACGCCTTCGACTGCTCGGGCCTCACCCAGGCCGCCTACCGCGCCGCCGGCGTCTCCCTCCCCCGCACGACCTACGCCCAGATCGACGCGGGGCGGCGGGTGGGCCGGTCCGAACTCCTCCCGGGGGACCTGGTCTTCTTCTACTCGGGCATCAGCCACGTCGGCATCTACGTCGGCAACGGCCGGATGATCCACGCCCCGAACCCGTCGGCACCGGTGCGTGTCGCCCCGGTGGACGAGATGCCGTTCGCGGGGGCGGCTCGGGTGGTGTGAGCCGCCGCCCCGTACGGGGCCGTCAGACCAGCCGTCGTGCCGTCGCCCACCGGGTCAGCTCGTGCCGGTTGGACAGCTGGAGCTTGCGCAGGACCGCGGAGACGTGGGACTCGACGGTCTTGACCGAGATGTAGAGCTGCTTGGCGATCTCCTTGTACGCGTAGCCGCGGGCGATCAGACGCAGCACCTCGCGCTCGCGCTGGGTGAGACGGTCGAGGTCCTCGTCGACCGGCGGGGCGTCGGTGGAGGCGAACGCGTCGAGGACGAAGCCGGCCAGGCGCGGGGAGAAGACGGCGTCGCCCTCCTGGACACGGAAGACGGAGTTGACCAGGTCGGTGCCGGTGATGGTCTTGGTGACGTAGCCCCGGGCGCCGCCGCGGATCACACCGATCACGTCCTCCGCCGCGTCCGAGACGGACAGGGCGAGGAAGCGGACGGGCCGCTCGGCGTCGCTCATCAGGGGCGCGCAGCGGCGCAGCACCTCGACCCCGCCGCCGCCGGGGAGGTGGACGTCGAGGAGGACGACCTCGGGGCGGGTCGCGGTGATGACCGTGACGGCCTGGTCGACGTCGGCGGCCTCGCCGACGACCTCGACCCCGGTCTCGGCGGTCTGGCCGATCTCGGCCTGGACGCCGGTGCGGAACATGCGGTGGTCGTCGACGAGCACCACCCGTACGTGACGCTCCCCCGCGCCGTCACCGGCCGGCTGCGCGGGCCGGGCCGCCTCGCCCGCCCCCGCCGTTCCCGCCGTTCCGTTCGCCTCGGTCGGGTCGCTCATGACGTCTTCTCCGCCCTCTCCATTTCCAGTTCGACCTCCGTGCCGCCGTCCGGCACCGCGCGCAGCCGCGCCGTGCCGCCGTTGCGCTCCATGCGGCCGATGATCGATTCTCTGACGCCCATGCGGTCGGCGGGTATCGAGTCGAGGTCGAAGCCGGGGCCGCGGTCCCGGACGGACACGAAGACCGTCCTGCCCTCGACTTCGGCGAAGACCTGTACGGCGCCGCCCTCGCCACCGTACTTGGCCGCGTTCACCATCGCTTCGCGTGCCGCCTGCATCTGTGCGCTGGTCCTCTCGTCGAGCGGGCAGTCGCCGACGACAACCACCTCGAGGGGGACGCCGTGCTTGTCCTCGACCTCCGCGGCGTTGCGCTTGACGGCCTCGGCGAGGGTGGTGGGCTCGTCGTCCTCGTCCTTGCCGTTGCCCTCCGGCTTGTAGAGCCAGGCTCTCAGGTCGCGCTCCTGGGCGCGGGCGAGGCGGCGCACCTCCCCCGCGTTCTCCGCATTGCGCTGGATCAGGGTCAGGGTGTGCAGCACGGAGTCGTGGACGTGGGCGGCGACCTCGGCGCGCTCCTGGGCGCGGATGCGCATCAGCCGCTCCTCGGAGAGGTCCTGCGTCATCCGCACCAGGTAGGGGCCGGCGAGGAGTGTTATCCCGACGAGGACGGCGAGGGCCGCCTGGAGGACGGAGCCGAGGTGGGCGGCGGATCCCTGGAGGACGAAGATGCCGGTGACTCCGGCCGTCACCAGCAGGACGCCGGCCACCGAGCGCAGCAGGGTGACGGTGCGGCGGTGGCGTCCCACCTCCGCCCAGCGGGCCCGGCGCGCGTTGTCCGCCTGGCGCCAGACGAGGGCGACGCCGGCGCCGACGAGCACGGTCGGCCACAGGTAGACCTTGGCTCCGCCGCCGAGGTCGACGTTGCCCACGAAGACCAGGGCGACGACGACCATGAGGAGCAGGGCGACTATCTGCCCCTTGTCCGGCTTGCGGGCGACGAGTCTGCGGCGGCCGTCCGGCGCGGTCTCGGAGGTGACGAGGGACGGCGGCTTCTGCGCCTCCACGCCCCCGACGCCCAGCGGCACGAAGAACCAGAAGGCCGCGTACAGCAGCGCGCCCAGGCCGTCGGCCATGAACAGGCCGACGAAGGCGAACCGGACCCAGATGACGGGCAGCCCGAGATGTCCGGCGAGCCCCCGCGCCACCCCGCCGAGCCAGCGTCCGTCGCTGCTTCGGTAGAGCTTGCGCGGCGGCCGCGGTTCGACGACGGGTGCTGCTGCGGCTTCCGGCATGACACCGATATTCACACGGGTGCGGGAGCGGCGGCATCAGGGTCGTTCCCCCACTCACCCCTGATCTTCGGCCCGCCGAGGGCCGGGCGGTCCTCGAACGCTCCCCGGGCACGGAGTCAGGGCCGATATCAGGGTCCGACCAGGGTCGAACCGACTGCCGTCACGGCGTCGCGCCCGTCACCATGGACTCATGACAGATCACGAGCACGCCGCGACGGGTCCGGGACCCGGCTCCGGCCCGCGCCCTCCGCGGGGCGCCGGGCCGCAGGATGCCGCGCCCGCCGCGGATGCCGGTGCGGGCGGCGGGGGCGTCCCGGCCGACGCGGGCGCCGTCGGCGGCGCGGATGTCCCCGGGCCGCCGCACCGGTTCCGGCGGGACCGGCGGCACAAGTCGCTCGCCGGCGTCTGCGCCGGCCTCGGACGGCAGTGCGACCTGGATCCGGTGATCTTCCGGATCACCCTCGCGGTGCTCTCCGCGACCGGCGGCATAGGCCTCATCTTCTACGGCTTCGCCTGGCTCTTCGTCCCCTATGACGACGAGGAGGAGAACGAGGTGCGCAAGCTGCTGACCGGCCGGGTCGACGGCCAGGCACTGGCGGCCGTGCTCTTCGCCCTGGTCGGCTGCGGGGTCTTCCTCACCATGCTGAACAACGGCGGCGTGCTCACCTTCGGCGTCGTCCTCTCCCTCCTCCTCGCGGGCGCGGGGTACTGGTCCCGGCAGCGCAGAACACCGGAACCGGACCCGCTCTCGGCCCAGGCCGTCGCCGACGCCCCGCCGGAGGCCCAGGCACCGCCGATCATGTACACCTGGCCCTCCTGGTGGCGCGATCCCATCGTCAAGGACGGTACCCACGACGGCGGGACGGGCTACATGTGGGGGCCGCCGGACTCCGTGGAGCGTGACATCGCCGCGGCCGTCAACATCGGCCGCGGCATCCCGGGACGCCGCGAAAGCGCCCTGGCGGGCGACCGGAGCTCCCGGGCCGTGCAGACGCGTGGGCCCCGCGGCATCGGCGGCTGGGTGTTCCTCCTCGCCCTGCTCGCCGGCTTCCTCGGGACCCGGCTGACCTGGGACGACCATGCGCTCGGCAGCAGCCTGCAGACCGGCCTGGCGTGCGCGCTCGCCGTCTTCGGCCTCGGTATCGCGGTCAGTGCGTTCATCGGGCGCACGGGAGCCGGTTCGATCTTCCTGGCGATCATCACGGCGGGCCTGCTGGCCGGGTCGGTCGCGATTCCGGAGGACGTCGGCACCGAGTGGGTGCGGACCACCTGGAAGCCCGTGGTCGCGACCGACGTGCGCGATCAGTACGACATCGGCGCGGGCAGCGGCACCCTCGACCTGTCCCGGCTGGACCTGGGCGAGGGGCAGACGGTGAGCACCCGGGCCGACGTGGGCATGGGCCGAATACGGGTCGTCGTGCCGCAGGACGTGACCGTGCGGCTGAGCGTCGAGGTGGGTGTGGGCGACATCCAGCTGCCCGGCGACGACGAGAAGGACGTGGACGTGGCACCGGGCAAGCACAAGGAGATCACCCTGCCCCCCGCCAAGGGCGCCAAGAACACCGGCACGCTCGAGCTCGACCTCCAGGTCGGCGTCGGTCAGGCGGAGGTGACCCGTGCTGCGTCATAGGTTCCAGCCGGGACGACTGGTGGCCGGTGTCTTCCTGATGCTGGCCGGGGTGATCTACGCCGGTGACGCGGGCGGCCTCTGGGAGACGCCGTGGTTCGTGCTGATCCCGCTCGTCAACGGCGGGCTCTGCGTCGCGGGCGTCGTCGGGATCGTGGCCCGCTCCGCGCACCGGCGCCGCGGAGCACCGGGCGTGGCGGCGCCCGACGAACCCCGGGCGGACCTCCCCCGCTGACGACACCCCTCGGGCTGCCGGCCTCCGCCGGAGCGCCGTACGGCGTCGGCTCGGGCTACCGGTACCCGCCGCCGGCCGTTCCCCGGCGCCGGGAGCGCAGTAGGGCGTCCAGTGACAGCAGCGGGGCGCCCGCCAGGACGAGAGGGAGCCAGGCCATGAGGTAGGCGAGATCACTGGCGTACTGCTGTTGTAGGGTCACTCGTTGTGAAGACTGTGCGGGTACTGATCGCCCTGCGGATCAGCAACGAGACCGACGCATCCACCTCCCTGGAGCGGCAGCTACAGGACTGCACGGCCTACGTGGAGGAGAGGCAGAACCTGGGGTGGCAGGTGGTGGGAGTAGCGAGGGATGCCCATATCTCCGCCACCAAATCTCACCCATTCGACAGGCCCGAACTCGGGGAATGGCTGAAAAATCGAGCCCCGGAATTCGATCTTCTGCTCTTCTGGAAGATGGACAGATTCGTCCGCAAAGTCGTAGATATGCAGGACATGATCAAATGGGCGGCTGCTCACGGGGGTAAATCTCTGGTTTCAGCCAAAGAACCTGCACTCGATATGGTAGGCCCTTTCCGGGCCGTAATCATTGATTTGTTTGCGGCTATCGCTGAGACTGAAGCACAGAACATCTCCATGCGAGTTAAGTCGTTCCAGAACTATGCAAAGTCCAAGAACGTATGGGCAAAAGGAAATCCCCCCTACGGTTACGAGTCATTCCGTGACATTGACGGCGCCATGAGGCTCCGGGTGCGCGAAACACAGAAGGATGTCATTCGCGAGATCTATAAGCGGGTCGTTGAGGACGGAGACCCCTACTCGACCATCTGTGATGACCTCAACGCTAGAGACATAATGTCGCCGGGGGCCGAGAGGATGTCGAATCGTCGGAAGAACAACGGCGACTCCCCTCCGATATGGCGCAGCCGCACCATCACAACCATTCTGAGGTCTGAAACCATCCTCGGCTGGAAGTGCGAGGAAGTGAAGGTACCAGGAAAGAAGTACGGAGTATCTCAGCCTATCGTGACTTCTGAGGGGAAGATCAGGATGGCTGATCCAATCCTCACAGACGATGAATGGGCCAGGCTCCAAGAAGAGATGAACAGGCGCCCCAGCTCTGCCCGTCGCTCCACAAAAAACACGACTGCGTATCGTGGAGTTGTCTTGTGTGGCGGATGCGGAAGAAACTTGTATCTCTTCAACCCTGAGAGGCAACAGGGTAGGCCGGTGTACCGCTGCAACAAGGCGGCTAACCGCAAATCATGCGGTAAGGGATACGCCTTCCGCGCAGAGAAAGTCGAAGAGATTGTAGAAGCAACGATCCTGGGAGTCATCGGAGATCTCCCCATGCACGAGCGCTACTACGTCAAGGGATCGAATAATACTCAGAGGCTTCACGAAATCGAGGAGTACGTGACGGAACTTCAGAGATCTATCCGCCCCGGCGGTAAGAACTCTTCAGGCTTTGCCAAGAAGTCCACCGAGGAAGAGATTGCAGCCCTGTACGAGGAACACGACTCCCTGTCCGTCGAGGGAGATAAGCCCGACCGTTACGAGTACCGAGCTACCGGGGAGACCTTCCGCCACATGTGGGAAAGAAACAAAGACAACAAGGACGAAAGAACGCGTCACCTACTGAAGGCAGGAGTCAGCATCCGACTCAACCCCCTCATTAAGGGCGTATCCAATACTCTTGACTTTGGCGCGGAGGTTGATCTAGGGAAGAGCCTGCATCAACCATTCACTATTCACTGAGGAATACATCACTCGTCACTTTGGCTCTCTGATCTCCAGGGAGCCAACTCGCCAGTCTTCTGCTCCCAACGGCAATCCTGGCAGTTACCTGCCCTGCCGCCCTTGCGGCGAGGATCTTTCCTGAACATCGAGACAGGCAGTGTCCGCTTACACCTTGGACATACCCGAGTCTCTGACACTGACATTCTCCAGACATGCAAAGGGACCGGCTAGGCGTACCCAACCGGTCCCATTGCGGTGACTCTATTTACTCCTCTGGGTAAGGCCAGAGGAGGCAGAGCACAGCACAGAGCGTCCAAGAATCCAGCATCTGAAGCTCCGTCCAGCCTGCTTCGTCTGCCGCTTTCCTCAGTGCGCCTGGCGGGTAGCCCAAGCCCTGTTCAGCTTCGGTGAACGTGAGACTTAAGCCGTTCTGTTCGGGGGTGCCGGTCATCGCGCTTCCCCCTCCCTTCTTCGGTTGGGTACAGCCCACAGGGTATCTGCTGGCAGAGGATCTGTGCAGGGGTACGGCCAAGGCCAGGCGGTCAGCCTAAGTTCAGTAGATATATCCGACGTGGCTCGCATCCTCATTACCTAGCGGCTTGCTGTAAAACTGCCGAGGAATGTGATTAACGGCCCATTCATCAACGACAGGAGCGGGAGGGTTAGGGTCCGGCTCAATTAGCCCGTCAACCTTCACCATATTGTCGTAAAAGTCGAGTGCCTTGGCAGACTCAAACTTGAGTCGACCATCATCGGTGATCTCCCAATACTCCAGACGCTCACCCTGGCTATCACCCTTACTCGGGTAAACGTCATACCCTCCGGCAGTGACACACCAGGAGAATAGGGAGGCGTGCATTTCCAGAGTGGCTTGGGCAGCAACCATAGCCTTCCAAGCCTTCTCCCAATCCTGGCGTGCCGTATAAGCCTTCTCAGCTTCTTTCAGCCCCATCGTCTTCAGCTCACCGAACAGAGCATTTGAATACTCCTGCTTAGCCTTGGCGGCCAGGACCTTCAAAGCCTCTACCGTTCGCCTGTACTCATCCATTTTGGCCTTGACCGGGGCAAGGAACTCATCCTTATCAGGCAGCGGCTTACCGGCCTCTACTGCGGCAATCTCAGTTTCCTTGAGTTCCCGCTTAGCTTCTTCCAGGGCAAGACTGCTGTATCGAGGTTTGATCTCTCCAACCAAGGCAACGTTCTGGGTGCGGTACCGGGCATTCTCCTGGGCGTAGGAGGTATTAGCCTTATCGGCGTCCTGGTATGCCTTCCTGAGATTCTTCACCTTGGGAGAGAGGGGAAGGTCTGCCGGGGGTTCGGTGACAAAGTTCGTGTCATACTGCTTAGGCATTGTCATACTCCTTGATAGGTGACAGTAGAGACGAGAATAGGGCCCGGTCTCACGACCGGGCCCTATCTCTTCTCTCATGGGAGGTCTAGACCCACCTACCCACTAGAGAGAACTAAAGAGGCATCCTTCTTCGGGGATGCCTGTAGAGAAGTAATCATCTAAGGGACAGTCTTTAAGTAACTCACAAGAGGACAACGGCTAGAGAAGATACTGCCCCCTTACCCCCACAGAACAAAAGCAGCAAGGGTAAGAGAGTAGTTCATCTCTATGACCATTTCTCACAGGGAGGAATCCGTATAGAGCCCATGACGACTTGGGAACTGCCTGGCACATTGGCCACACCAGAGGCACACCGCCGAGTGTGCATGGTCCCCGATAAATCTCACCCTGTACGTAGGTGTCCTTTGGGCCAGCCCCGGACAACATCTAGAGAAAGTGAGACGCAGACCACACAAAGAGTGCCGACGGAGCAGAGATTCACCGGCCAAGGCGAACCCTACGGGGAGCCAGTACCCGAGAATGCCCCTAGAAGGCTCTGTACGCCGTTCTAACGGCCTAGCACCCCGCCTCTGGTCCCTGTATCCATTCGGACCTTCAGAGGCCTCCAGGGGTCCTCCTGAGCCTTCATACCCGTACACGGGGGAAGGGCGGCGCTCCTGCGGTTCACATGACGTACCCGCACATGCATTACCCCCGGGGTGCATGGCAGGGGGGTGCAGGGGGTGCCTCATACCGTCTCAGAATCGATGGTTAAAGCGACACTCTCAGGGTCCGGTCAGGATGCCCGTTTCACCCCAACTTGAGGCGTCTCATAACTAGTCTCGAAAGCCTGCCAGGGAGTCGACTTCTGAGACACCTTTGTGAGACACTCGGGGTATGACGACGAAGCAGAGCAGGACCGGCCACCTCATCGGATACAAGCGAGTGAGCACCAAGGATCAGGATGCACAGCTCCAGGCTGATGCTCTGTCAGAGGCAGGGTGCTCGAAGGTGTTCGAAGACAAGCTCTCTGGCAAGAACACGGAGCGTCCGGGGCTGCTGGCAGCACTGGAGTACATGAGGGAGGGGGACACCCTCTGTGTCTGGAAGCTGGACAGGCTTGGAAGGTCCACTAAAGACGTGCTCACTCTCGCTGAGAAGTTGCACAACAGAGGGATTGCTCTGCGCATCCTTACCGGCACTCTCGCCGGTAGCTACTCCCCCAAGGGAGAGGGGAAGTTCTTCTTCACGATGATGGTCGCCTTTGCTGAACTTGAGAGAGACATGATCGTTGAGAGGACAAGGGCCGGACTGGAAGCGGCCAAGGCCCAGGGGCGCACCCTTGGTAGGCCCTCTGTCATCAATGAGGACGTGATCGCAGCAGCCAAGGCAAGGAAGGCCAAGGGGGAGAGCGTCACTGCCATAGCCAAGGCTCTGGGGGTGTCCAGGGCCACCCTGTACCGACACCTGACCGACTGATTACAGAGTCCCCCGGAGAGCCCTCCAGTGCCCACGCTGGAGGACTTGCTCATGCCGTCTTGCGGCTGCCCCTGACCTAGTAGGCCCTCCTACGGCGCCGGTTCCTGATCAGGGCATCCAGCGACCAGAGGGGTGCGCCAGCCAGCACGAGAGGGGCCCAGCAAAACATGTACGGGAGATCATTTCCGTAGTAGTACGGATCGGCGGCCCAGCTGACCGTCAGCCACAGGCTGAGGGAGATCAGCGCCCCGCCGAGCGCCGCCAGGCGGGTGAGGAGTCCGAGCAGGGTGCCGATGCCGACGGCCAGCTCGCCCAGGGCGATGGCGTAGCCGAAGCCGGCCGGGCTCTTCAGGGCCAGGTCGACCAGGGCGGGGACGGCCGAGGAGTCGCGGACCGCGCGCATCATGTCGCCGACGGAGCCGGCGCCCGCGTCCTTCATGAAGGCGCTGTCGGTGAGCTTGTCCAGACCCGCGTAGACGAACGTGACACCGAGGAAGATCCGTAGCGGAAGGAGGGCGTACCGGGCGGCGTTGTCCCGCCAGTTCCCCCCGCCCCCGGGCGAGGTGTAGACATCCGTCCGCATCCCGTGAGTCATCACTGCCAGCCGCCTCTCGCCGCGCATGCCCAGACCCCCCACCAGACCATACGTAGGACACGTGGGCCCCGCTCAACCCTCGGCAGGGGGTTTCTTGCTGTCGGTTTCGACAGGTCGCCGACCGGAACCCTCAGCCGGGCGCCGCCCCCGGTGTCAGTCCGTCACGTCGATCGCGTACCGGTTGGTCTCGACGCCCGCGCCGGTGACCACCTGGACCTCCACCCGGCCGGGTTCGACGTCCGCCGGGACGGGGACCGTCAGCAGGTCGTCCGAGGGATTGCTGAAGCCGCCCGTCACCGGGACCAGGGGGACGTGGACGTGGACGGTGCCGACGCGGACGACCATCCGGGACAGCCGGTCCGCCCGCTGGGCACCCGGCGGCACGAAGCCCGCGCCGCGGATCTCGATGTCGTCGCCGGTGCGGATCGGCGCGTCCAGGTCACCGGCCTCCCGGGCCCGGACCACGGAGAGGATCACCGGCCGGCCGCCCTCGGCGTACTTCCCGGCCACGTAGGTCGCCGCCGACACGAGCACCACCACCGCCAGACCCCAGGGCAGGTCGGGCAGCTGTTCCGGGCGCCGGGCCAGCCGTACCGCCGCGAACACCAGGGCCACGGCGCTGATCACGACGTACTGGATGTCGGCGAAGGTCCCGCGGCCGGCGTCGTCCGTCAGCAGGTCGGAGGCGCGCGGCCGGTCGGCCCGGACCTTCTGCAGCCGCTGTCCCAGCACCCTGAGCCCGACCACCCGCCGCACCAGGACCGCCACCGCGCAGACCACCGCGAGGACGGTCACCGCGCCGGCGCCGCGGCCGAGTTCGAGGCCCGAGATCAGCGCGTCCCGCCGGTCGTGTCCGGAGGCGACGGCCAGTTGCCCGGCCAGTACGAGTACCGCGTAGGCGACGAAGAGCACCCAGGCCACCGCCACGGCACGTGAGGTGGACAGGCGGTTGTCCTCGCCGATGACCGGGGCCAGCGCCCCGCCCCGGCCGCGGTGGAACCAGGACGCCGCGGTCAGCGCGCCGGCCACCACCAGCGCCGCCGCGAGCCCGGCGGTGCGTGCCGCCGACCAGCCCGCGCCGACCGCGGTGAGGGCCTGCCCGAGCAGCAGCGAGACGACCGCCGCCCACACCACGGCCGCCGTGCGCCGGCCCAGCCCGGCGAGCCAGGCATCCCCCTCGGCACGGCCGCGTTCTGCGACGGCTTCCGCGGACTGGGTCAGTTCCTCCGAGACCCACTGGCGGGAGGCGGAGGCCGAGTGGGCCACCGCGGCCGGCAGTCCCTGCCCGGCCGCGAACTCGTCCCGCCGCAGCAGAAACGCGGCCACCGCCCGGCGGTGGCCCTCACGGGCGCCGTGCGGGCAGTCCCCGCAGGTGCAGCCGCCGCCGTGCGCGGCCGTCTCGTACGCGCCCTTGTCCGAGCCGCTCCCGCGTCTCGCCTCCTGCACCGCCACGCCCGACGCCTGCCTTCCCGCACCCTGTGCACCCTGTGAAAGAACCCGTCCGGAACCCGGGAGCAGAAGGCCGTGGGAGCCTCCAAATCCCTTGGGACGCCAGCGAATTGTGCCGCACCCGGGCCCTCCCCCGCCCACGGGCCCGCCTTACGTCTGCTCAGCGGGGGTGATGCGCGGACCACCGTGTTGACCGGTATCCCGACAGGAGGTGTCGGTATTCGGGTCCACACTCGGCGCATGACTTCAGGCACACCCGTGGACACCCCCGTGAACTGGGCCGGTTTCGCCGCCGCCGAACCCGCGCTGGCCGGCACCGTCGAGGCGCGCTTCGGCGCGTACACGCATCATGTCCTCGCCACCCTCCGCAAGGACGGCTCGCCCCGCACCACCGGCCTGGAGGTGCGCTTCCTGAGCGGCGAGGTGTGGCTCGGCATGATGCCGGGCTCCCTCAAGGCGCTCGACCTGCGCCGGGACCCGCGCTTCGCGCTCCAGGCGAACCCGGGGGACGGCACCGGCATGGGCGGTGGAGACGTACGGATCGCCGGGCGGGCGGTCGAGGTGGACGACCCGGAGACGAAGGCCGGGTACGTGAAAGAGGTGGAACCGCCGGAGCCGTTCCACCTCTTCCGTACCGAGCTGACGGAGGTCGTGCGCACCTCCGTGGAGGACGACAGGTACCTGGTCGTCGACATCTGGCAGCCCGGGAAACCCCTGCGCACCGTCAGGCGCGCCTAGGGCCTACTGGCCCACTGGGCCTACTCCCACTCGATCGTCCCCGGCGGCTTCGAGGTCACGTCGAGGACGACGCGGTTGACGTCCTTCACCTCGTTGGTGATGCGGGTCGAGATCCTGGACAGCACGTCGTACGGCAGCCGGGACCAGTCCGCCGTCATGGCGTCCTCCGAGGAGACCGGGCGCAGGACGATCGGGTGGCCGTAGGTGCGGCCGTCGCCCTGGACGCCGACGGAGCGGACGTCGGCCAGCAGCACCACGGGGCACTGCCAGATGTCGCGGTCGAGGCCGGCCGCGGTCAGCTCCTCGCGGGCGATGGCGTCGGCCTCGCGGAGCAGGTCGAGCCGCTCCTTGGTGACGTCGCCGACGATGCGGATGCCGAGGCCCGGACCGGGGAAGGGCTGGCGCTGGACGATCTCGTCCGGCAGGCCCAGCTCCTGGCCGACCATCCGCACCTCGTCCTTGAACAGCTGGCGCAGCGGCTCGACCAGCTCGAACTCGATGTCGTCGGGGAGGCCGCCCACGTTGTGGTGGGACTTGATGTTGGCGGTGCCGGTGCCGCCGCCGGACTCGACGACGTCCGGGTAGAGGGTGCCCTGCACGAGGAAGGCGACCTCGGGGCCGTCCTCCTGGAGGATCTCCAGCTGGGCCTGCTCGAAGACCCGGATGAACTCACGGCCGATGATCTTGCGCTTCTCCTCGGGGTCGGACACCCCGGCGAGCGCCTTGAGGAACCGCTCCTCGGCGTCCACGACCTTCAGCTGCACGCCGGTCGCGGCCACGAAGTCCTTCTCGACCTGCTCGGTCTCACCCTTGCGCATCAGGCCGTGGTCGACGTAGACGCAGGTCAGCTGGGAGCCGATGGCCTTCTGGACGAGGGCGGCGGCGACCGCGGAGTCCACGCCGCCGGACAGGCCGCAGATGGCGCGCTTGTCGCCGACCTGCTCGCGGATGGCGGCGACCTGCTCCTCGATCACATTGCCCGTGGTCCAGTCGGGGCGCAGGCCCGCGCCGCGGTACAGGAAGTGCTCCAGCACCTGCTGCCCGTGCGTGGAGTGCATGACCTCGGGGTGGTACTGGACGCCGTAGAGCTTCTTCTCGTCGTTCTCGAAGGCGGCGACCGGGACGACGTCCGTGGAGCCGGTGACGGTGAAGCCCTCGGGGGCGGCGGAGCAGGCGTCGCCGTGCGACATCCACACGTCCTGCTCGGCCGGGGTGCCCTCGAAGAGGGTGGAGGACGGCTTGGAGACCGTGAGGTCGGTCCGGCCGTACTCGCGGGCGCCGGAGTTGTCGACGGTGCCGCCGAGGGTCCGCGCCATGAGCTGGAAGCCGTAGCACATGCCGAAGACGGGGACGCCGGCCTCGAACAGGGAGCGGTCGAGGGTCGGGGCGCCCGGCTCGTACACCGAGGAGGGGCCGCCCGAGAGGATGATGGCCGCCGGGTTCTTGGCGAGGATCTCCTCGACCGGCATGGAGCTCGGCACGATCTCGCTGTAGACCCGCGCCTCGCGGACACGGCGGGCGATGAGCTGGGCGTACTGCGCGCCGAAGTCGACGACCAGGACGGTGTCGGGGGCGGCGGCAGCGGGAGTCGCTGATGACACGGGGTGCCTTCCGGCGGTCGGGCGGGGGCTTGTGCTCCCGATTCTACCGAGGTGGGCGGGTGCCCCCGGCCCCGCCGTCCTCCGGGTCCGGGTCCCGCCGCCGGGTCTCACCATGCGAACCGGCTTGGACACCGACCGTCGCCGGGGCATACTGGGCCCATGCGCAAGCACCAGACCTTCCTGTTTACCTATGGCAACCGGCCCACCGGCTGCCATGGTCGTGCTGCTTGAGCAACTGACAAGCGACTTCCCAGGCGCCCCGGGCCGACAAGGTCCGGGGCGCCTGGCGTGTGCGGACCGCGCCGGCCCCGGGTGCCGCCACCCTTCGGCGAGGAGCCACCGACATGACCGTCACCGCTTCGGACAAGACCGGCGCCCACACCCCCGAGGCCGCCGGCGTGATCACCGGCGCGCGCGAGCGCATCGACTCCCTGGACGACCGGATCATCGGGCTGATCCAGGAACGCATGGCCGTCTCCGCCGTCATCCAGGAGGCGCGGATCACCTCCGGCGGCCGGCGCGTGAACCTCTCGCGCGAGATGGAGGTGCTCGACCACTACCGGCAGGCTCTGGGCAAGCCGGGCACGGCGCTGGCGATGACGATGCTGGAGCTGTGCCGCGGGCGCGTCTGACACGTCCGCTGACACGTCCGCGAGAGTGGCGCGAGCAGGGTCGTATCTGAGTTCGGGCACCTTCTCACCCGTACGGCGCGTGACCGGCGGGCGAGCGGCTTCGTTGGTCCCGGTGTCCGTGTCAGCCAGGGGCGGGCCCGAAAGAACCACGCGTGGCTCGCTGGAGCGATGAGACGTACGGATCGTGCCGGACGTCGTGGGACCTCGCTCCAGGAAAGTGACCGGACGGCAGGGGACAGCAGCCCGGTCACCCAAGAGAACGGCCGGCTCCGGGGACGCCCGGGGCCGGCCGACGGGACGGGTCCCCCGTTCAACACAGGCATCCCAGGCAAGCGGCGCAACCCCCCGGCGCCGCTCCGAGGCACCGGCGCCGCCCTGACGCCGGTGCCGGCTGAGAGGGAGGGCCCTGCGGCCGCAGCCCGCGGGGCCCTTCGCCGTGCCGCCGCCCGCCATCGCCAATGCAGTGACGCAGTGACGCAGGCCACATAAGGATTCTGTGAATGTGGGGACAACCATTCACAGGTTTCGTTGATCACACCGGGCATGAAGCTTCGTCGCGCCCTGGCCGCAGCCGCCGTCACGGCGGTGGTCGCCCCCGCCGCGCTCCTCGCGGCCCCGTCCGCCCATGCGACCGGTGACGCGTCGGCGTCCCCGTCCGCCTCCACGTCTGCCTCACCGGACGGGACGGACGTGACCGACGAGACGGACGTGCCCGACGAGACGGCGAGCGGGACCGCGACGGACCCGACTCCCGGCGACGCGACAGGCAGCCCGACGGGCTCCGCGAGCGCGACGGAGGAAACGGGCGAGGAGGGAACGGGCGAGGAGGAGACTCCCGCCCCCGACGCCTCGGAGCCGACCACGTCCGCCCCCGCGGTCCCGTCCCCGAGCGCCTCCGCTCCGGAGGAATCGGGGGAACCGGAGGAATCGCAGGCCCCGGACCCCGAGCCGTCCGTGTGCGAGGACACCAAGGTCGACGTCGACATCGAGGGCCTGCCCGGCGAGATCGCGGCGGGCAGCGGCTGGCACGAGTTCTCGCTGAACGTGGCCAACGACTCCGGTTCGACGCTTCAGAACCTCGAGTACCTGGCCGGCGCCTCCGCCGACCTCGACGGCGAGGATCTGTTCGAGACCGAGAAGGTCGGCCTCCAGGCCTGGAACCCCCAGGACGAGTCCTGGGAGGACCTCGACGAACTCGGCTACGCGGTCGGGTACATCGGTTACACCGACGAGCTGGCGCCCGACTACGAGGTCGCCATCCCGATGCGGATCAACGTGCGGGCGGGCGCTCCGGTCGGCGCGGGCTTCACGCTCGGCGCGACGATCTACGGCGACGCCGACGGCGAGTGCACCGGCTTCGGTGACGTCGCCTACAAGTTCCGGATCGTGGCCCCCGGCACGGACACGGACGGCACCCGGCCGCAGGAAGGCGGCAAGGCACCCGTCGCGCCCGTCACCGTCGAGAAGCAGGCCGCCGACGCCCCGGAGGTCACCGGCAGCCTCGCCTCGACCGGCTCGAGCTCGGCGCTGCCGGTGATCGGCCTCGTCGGCGGGCTCGCCGTGGTCGTCGGCGGCGGTGCGGTGTTCGTGGTGCGTCGGCGCAAGGCCGGCTCGGACGCGTGACGCCCGCTGCGGCGGTGTGACACAGGCTGGGTGAGTGGAACCCGCGCTCGGAGGGGGGTGCGGGTCCCACTCACCTTTTTGTTTCTCCGGAAGCCGCCGGGGCGCCGCTACTTCTTCGGCGGCACGGCGGGCACGTCGAGGAGCGGCAGCCGCAGCGCGCCGAACGCCTTCTCCGGGACGGCCGGGGCGTGCGGCTCGACGGCCGCGAGACGTGCGTACGCGGCGCCCTGCGCGGGGCGCGGGTCGCTCTCGCCCTTGTTCGGCCAGTACGACATCGCCCGCTCGGCCTGCGCAGTTATGGTCAGGGACGGGTTGACGCCGAGGTTGGCCGAGACGGCGGCGCCGTCGACGACCGAGATGCCGGGGTGGCCGTAGAGCCGGTGGTACGGGTCGATGACGCCGGTCTCGCGGGACGCGCCGATGGGGCAGCCGCCGAGGAAGTGGGCGGTGAGCGGGGTGCCCATCAGTTCGCCGACGTTGGAGCCGGCGAAGCCGTTGATCTCGGCGGCGAGTGCGGAGGCGCCCTCGGTGGCGGCCTTGATCTGCTTGGGGTTGGGCGAGCCGTGGCCCTGGCGGGCGGTGAGCAGGCCCTTGCCGACGCCCGTGGGCTTCAGGTGCGTGGTCAGGGAGTTGTCCAGGGACTGCATGACCAGGCCGATGATGGTCCGCTCGGACCACTTGCGGTTGGACAGCGAACGCAGGACCAGCAGCGGGTGCTTGGCCGCGTGGCCGAGGAAGCCCAGGACGCGCGAGGCCCCGGATGCGGTCTGCCCGACGTAGGGGACCTGGAGGATGGACAGGCCGCCCATCGAGTTGGAGCCCTTGCCGTAACGCACCGGTTCGATGTGGGTGTTGGCGTCCGGGTGGACCGAGGACGTGATGGCGACGCCGCGCGTGAAGTCGGCCCGTGCCTCGCCGGTGGCCCGGCGGTAGCGCCGGTCGTCGGTCTGGGCGCCCACCAGCGCCTCGGAGTTGGTGCGGGTCAGGTCACCGAGCTTGTCGGACAGGTAGGGGAGCTGGCCGCCCGCCTTCATGCGGTGCAGCAGGGTCTGGGTGCCGTAGGTGCCGGCGGCCATGACGACCCGGCGGGCGGTGAAGGTGCGGCCCGCGTCCCTCTTCCCGCGCTTCTTCCGGTCGGTGGGGAGCGTGGCGACGGCGAATCCGCCCCGCGAGTCGTCCGTGACGGAGACGACCGTCGTCATCGGGTGCACGACGGCGCCCGCCTTCTCGGCGAGGTACAGGTAGTTCTCGTTGAGGGTGTTCTTCGCGCCGTGCCGGCAGCCGGTCATGCACTCGCCGCACTCGTTGCAGGCCTTGCGGTCGGGGCCCGCACCGCCGAAGTACGGGTCGGGCACCTGCTCACCGGGCCCGGCCTTCGCCCTGCCGTCGGCGTCCTCGCCGTCCCCGAAGAAGACGCCGACCGGGGCCATGTGGAAGGTGTCGCCGCAGCCCATCTTCTCGGCGGCGGCCTTCAGGTGCACGTCGGAGGGGGTCATCGTCGGGTTCAGGCGGACGCCGAGCATGCGCCGGGCCTGGTCGTAGTACGGCGTCAGCTCCTCGTGCCAGTCGGTGATGCCACGCCACTGGGGGTCGTCGAAGAAGGGCTTCGGCGGCACGTAGAGGGTGTTGGCGTAGTTGAGGGAGCCGCCGCCGACGCCGGCACCCGCCAGGACCATGACATTCCCGAGCAGGTGGATGCGCTGGATGCCGAACATGCCGAGCCTGGGCGCCCAGAGGTAGTTCTTCAGGTCCCAGGAGTTCTTGGGCAGCGACTCGCGGGTGAAGCGGCGGCCGGCCTCCAGGACGCCGACGCGGTATCCCTTCTCGGTGAGGCGGAGGGCGGAGACGGAGCCGCCGAAGCCGGATCCCACGACGAGGACGTCGTAGTCGTACCCGTTCTCGTCCCGGGTCTGGACAGAGTTCTCCTGCGACACGTGCTCTCCTCGTTGAGAACGGGTGGGTGGTCGGGGTGGGTCAGCGGAAACGGAATGCCTTCATCAGGCGCAGGCTGCGGCTCATGAACGCCGCGTACTTCTCGTCGTCCATGCCGAGCGACGGCGCCATCGGCAGCAGGCGCTGGTGGGCGACCGTCTGGGCCTCGGTGTACTTGAGGATGCCCTCGGAGCCGTGCCGGCGGCCGAGGCCGGAGTCCTTCATGCCGCCCATCGGGGACTGGGCGCTGCCGTAGGCGGGCGCGTACCCCTCGTTGATGTTGACGGTGCCGGTGCGCATCCGCGCGGCGACCTCGTGGCCGCGCCGGGCGTTCTTCGTCCACACCGAGGAGTTCAGGCCGTACGGCGTGGAGTTGGCGTGCTCGACGGCCTCGTCCTCGGTCGTGAAGCGGTAGACGGAGACGACCGGGCCGAAGGTCTCCTCGGTGCACACGGTCATGGGGGCGGCGACGCCGTCGAGGATGGTCGGCTCGTAGAAGTACGGGCCGATGTCCGGGCGGGCGACGCCGCCGGCGACGAGCCTGGCGCCCCGTTCCACGGCGTCCGCGACGTGCCGCGTGACGGTTTCCAGCTGCCGCTCCCCCACCAGCGAGCCCATGTCGGCGCCGTAGGAGAGGGAGGTGCCGAGCCGCATCGCCCTGGTGCGGGCGGCGAAGCGGTCCAGGAAGGCGTCGGCGACGGACTCGTGGACGTAGAGCCGCTCGATGGAGATGCACAGCTGGCCGGCCGAGGAGAAGCAGGCGCGGACGGCGCCCGCCGCGGCCTTCTCGATGTCGGCGTCCTCCAGGACCAGCATGGCGTTCTTGCCGCCGAGTTCGAGGGAGACGCCGACCAGGCGGGCGGCGGCGCCCTGGGCGACCTCGCGGCCGGTGCGGGTGGAGCCGGTGAAGGAGACGTAGTCGGCGTGCTTGACGACCTCCGGGCCGACGACGGGTCCTTCGCCGAGGACGACCTGGAAGACCTCGCCGGGCAGACCGGCCTCGATCAGCAGGTCGCGGGCCCACAGCGCGGTCAGGCAGGTCTCGGTGTCGGGCTTCATCACGACGGCGTTGCCCGCGGCGAAGGCGGGGAGCGCGTCGCCGACGGACAGCTCCAGGGGGTAGTTCCAGGGGGCGATCTGGCCGACGACGCCGCGCGGGTGGCGCAGCTCCGTCACCTTGGTGAGGGTCGGTACGGCGCCGGTGTGCCGCTTGGGGCGCAGGTACGCCGGGGCCTTGCGGCCGTAGTGCCGGGCGGCGACGGCGACGGCCTGGACCTCCTCGTGGGCGTGCAGGCGGGCCTTGCCGGTCTCCAGCTGGATGAGGTCGAGGACCTCGGCCTGGCGCGCGAGGACCAGGTCGTGGAAGCGCAGCAGGACCGCGGCACGCTGCCGCACCGGCACCCGCGCCCACACGGCCTGGGCGGCGCGGGCCCGTGCGAAGGCGCCGGCCACGTCCTCGGGCGTGGACTCGGGCAGGTCGGCCAGCTTCTCGCCGGTGAACGGGGTGTGGTTGGCGGTGCGGCCGGACCCGGCCACGCCCTTGGTGAGCTGGGCGACCAGCTCGGGCGTGACCACGTCGGCAGCCGTGCGGGCGCCCTCCGGGGTGGGGGCGAGGGGGTTCGTGCCGGTGAGTTCCGGGGCCTGCGCGTCCGTCATGAGCCGCAGGGTATGACGCCGGACGCACTTTGTGTACCCGTCGGTAACGGTGATTCACCGTGATTCACCGAGTACTCACACACCGCCAGTGATCGCTGGCAACAAACCCGCTGATCAGGGGGTTACGTCGAAGGGCTGGACCTGATCGCTCCTCTTCGCTCCGGGGTGGGCGGCGCGACGGAGATCACCGCCTCCAGGAGCCGGGCGGCCTCCTCCGCCTCCGGCCGCACCCCGGCGTCCGGCGACCGCAGCCGGTCGGCCAGCGCCCCCAGCGGTCCGTCCGCCGGCCCGTCGCCCGCCACGGCGGTGTGCAGCAGGGCGCCCAGGGACCGCAGGTCGGCCGCGGGGCCGCCGCCCCGGAGGGCTTCCTCGCCGGGCGGACGGGCGGTGCCGAAGCCGGTGAGGGCGACGCGGCCGTGCGGGCCGAGCAGCACGTTGGCGGGTCCGACCGCGCGGTGCACGATGCCGACGGCGTGCGCGGCGCGCAGGGCGCCCAGGACGGCGAGGCCGACGCGGGCCGCCTCGGGGGGCCGGAGCGGACCACGCAGGAGCGCCTCGTGGAGGGACTCGCCGGGGACCCACTCCATGACGATCCAGGGCAGTCCGTCGGGCCCGGCCTCCTCGACGACCACGTCGTGGATGCGGACGGCGGCGGGGTGGTCGACGCGGGCGGCGGCCCGGGCCTCGTGGTGGAGGCGGTGGGCGGCCCGGCGGTACGCCTCGTCGCCCGGGTCGCCGGGCAGCCGCGGCCGCCTGACGGCGACGTCCCGCCCGGCGGCCTCGTCGAGACCGCGCCAGACGGTGCCCGCCGCGCCGGAGCCGACGCGCCGCAGCAGCCGGTAGCGCTCACCGACCAGCCGTCCCCGGTCCGTCATCAGAGCGTGTCGACCTCCCAGTTGGCGATCACCGTCCGGGCGATCTCCCGTCCCTCGTCGGCGAAGTAGCCCTCGCGGGGGTAGTCGACCGACACCTTGTACATGTCACCGTTGCCGGCCCGGTAGTACAGGATGTGGAACTCGCGGGCGCGGGGGTTCTGCGTGTCCGCGGTCGTGTACCGGATGGTGTTCTCGGCGGCCTTCTCGCCCTTGTACTCGGCCTCGCTCGGCTCGCCCTCGGGCGCGGGGTCGGCGGCGAAGTCCCAGGAGTACTCGCCGTCCTTGAGCATCTCCCAGTCCGCCCAGGCGTTGGCGCCGGCGGTGTCCGGGATCTTGTCGTCCTTGTCGTCGGCCTTGATGTCCCGGTCCACGACGACGGTGACGGCCCCGCTCGGGTCGGCGAACGTCTCGTTGGTGCCGTCCCAGTCCTCCGGGTGCTTCCCCTTCACGAACTCGGCGGGCACACCGACGCTCATGCCCACCTTGTCGCCCAGGTCGTGCTGCTTCCAGCCCTCCGGCAGGGTGCCCGCGAAGGGGTCGGCGACCACGAGGTACGACGCCACCGCCGCCGCGACGGCCACCGCGCCGAGGGTGATCCACGCGTTGCGGCCGAGCCGGACGCTCCAGCGGGACGGGGGCGCCGTGCCCGGTCCCGCCGGCGCGTCGAGCCGGACCGCCTGGGTGGGCGGCGGCGCGGGCGGGTTGGCGACGGCGTCCAGCAGGGCGCGGACCCGGGTGGCGTCCGGACGGCGCTCCGGGTCCTTGTCCAGCAGGCCGGTGATCACCTCGGCGAGCGGGCCCTGCGCGGAGGCGGGCGGCGCGGGCGTGGCGTTGAGCACCGACTGGAGCGTGGCGGGGGTGTTGCTGCGCCGGAACGGCGAGACGCCCTCCGTCGCCGCGTACAGCACCACGCCCAGGGACCACAGGTCGCTCGCCGGTCCGGGGCGCCGGCCCAGCACCCGTTCCGGGGCGATGTACTCGGGCGAGCCGACGAAGCCGCCGGTGTCGGTCAGGCTGGTCTCGCCCTCGATCTGGGCGATGCCGAAGTCGGTGAGCACGACCCGGTCGTGCCGGCCGAGCAGGACGTTGTCCGGCTTCACGTCCCGGTGCAGGACGCCGGCGGCGTGCGCGGCCTCCAGTGCGCCGAGCACCTCCAGACCGATCCGGGCCGCCTCGCGCGCACCCAGGGTGCCCTCCTGGAGGACGTCGCCCAGGGAGCGCCCGCGCACCAGCTCCATCACGATCCACGGCTGCCCGTCCACGACCGCCACGTCGTGCACGCCGACCACCGCGGGGTGGTCGAGCCGGGCCGCGGCGCGCGCCTCGCGGCGCATCCGCTCGAAGGCGTTGTCCCGTTCACGTTCGGGAAGGTGGTCGGGGACGCGGGGCTCCTTGACGGCGACCTCGCGGCCCACGGTCTCGTCCTGCGCGCGCCACACGGTGCCCATGCCGCCGTGCCCGAGCCTGGCGGTCAGCCGGTAGCGCCCGGCGACGAGCCGCCCGGCCCCCGGGTCCGGCGCGGCGGCCGAGGGAGCCGGCGGGGTCGGCGAGGGCGCTTGCGAGGGCGCTTGCGACGGCGACGGTACGACCTGGGTCGGTGCCGCGTACGGATTGCCCGGATGCGGCACCGCGGCGGCCCGGTTCGGCGGTTGCAGCTCAAAAGTCGTCGGCTCGTCCGCCCCGCTGCGGGGCCCCCCGTCACTGCTCATGGGTCCATCCATACCGCGCCGGACGCAGGCCTTTCCACCGCGGGTGCCCAGCGGTCACAGACCCGTGACGCGTGTTGCCGCTTATATCCCGTTTAGCCACCGGAAGACGGAGTCGGCGTCGGAGTCGGCTCCGGTTCCGTCGTGGGCGTCGCGGGCACCGAACTCGCCGGCGTACCGCCCCCGTCGTCGCCGCCGTCGGCGAACAGCGCGGCCGCCGTGGCGCCCGCGCCCGCCGCGGCGACGACCAGCAGCACCGCCATGAGCACGCCGCGCTTCACGCTCCGTCGCGGGTGCGGCGGCCCGCCGGTCGCGGCCGCCTCCGGTGTCGCGGGCGTACGGCCCGTGCTGAGGAAGGCCCGCAGCATCCGCTGCGCCGACGCCGCGTCCAGCCGCCGTCGCGGATCGCGCTCCAGCAGGCCCCGTACGACCGGAAGGAGGGGTGCGGCCTGCGCGGGCGGGCGGATCTCGTCGGTGACCACGGCGTGCAGCACACCGCCCAGGGAGTCGCGGTGGAAGGGGGACGCGCCGCTGAGGACCGCGCACAGCAGCACGCCCAGCGACCACAGGTCGGACTCCGGACCGGTCCCGGCCCCGGACATCCGCTCCGGGGCCGTGTACTCGGGGGAGCCGACGAAGGAGCCGTTCTCGGTGAGCGTGGTGGAGCCCGCGACCTGGGCCACGCCGAAGTCGGTGAGGACGACCCGGCCGTCCTCGGCGAGCAGCACGTTCGACGGTTTCACGTCCCGGTGCAGGATCCCGGAGGCGTGGGCGGTGCCCAGGGCGTCGAGCAGGGCGATGCCGATGCGGGCGGCCTCTGCGGCGTCGACGGGGCCGCCGCCGAGGACGCGGTCGGCGAGCGAGCCGCCGTCGACCAGTTCCATGACCATGTACGCGCGTTCGTCGTCCTCGACCACGTCGTGCACGACGATGACGTGCGGATGCCGCAACTGCGCGACCGCGCGGGCCTCGCGCAGGGTGCGTTCGCGGCGCCGCCGGGCCTCGGCCGCGGAGAGGGTCTCGTCGAGGGGGAGCGCCTTCACGGCCACTTCGCGGGCGAGCAGTTGGTCGGTGGCCCGCCACACGATGCCCATGCCGCCGCTGCCGAGCCGCTCGTGGAGCCGGTAACGGCCCGCGATGACACGCCCGCCCGCCCCCTCGGTCACCATGCGTCCCATCATGCCCCACCGGACGCACCGGCTCCGGGCCGCTGTCACACGGGTGGCCGACAACCGACGGGTCCGGGCGGCGCCGTCACGGTCACGGCGCGGTTCAGCCGGTCTTCTCCTGCCAGCCCTGAAGCACCGCCGCGAACCGTCGTTGCGTGACCGCCCAGTCGCTCGCCGGTCCCGTCATGTTGAGGGCGTACTCGACGCCGTCGCGGGACATGTACGTCTGCGACACGGCGCGGCGCGGGCCGGGGAACTCGGTGTCCTTGGCCAGCGCGGTCCAGGTGTACTCCCACCGGGCGCTGTCGCGGTCGCGGTAACCGACGCGTTCCAGGGCGACGCGCCGGTAGCCGACCAGCCGCCCGTCGAGCTGTGCGTCCAGGTCCTGCTGGTGTGCGTACGGATCGTTGTAGTCGGGAGCGGTGTCGACGGATATGCGCAGGACGTGTTCGCCACCGTCGGGGGTGTAGTCGATCTGGCGGAGTTCGCCGCTGTCGCCGTCGAAGTCCTTCCGCTGCCAGTTCTCGGGCAGGTAGAGGCTGAAACCCAGCGGGTCGTCGCGCCGCACCCAGCCGGCCGGGACGGAGCCGCCGGGCTCCTTGCCGGTCGTGGCGGAGGGGGACGCGGAGCCGGACGGCGCGTGGGTGGGGCCGGAGTCGGCCGACGAGCCGCCCTCGTCCCGCTGTTGCAGCACCACGGCGGTGCCCGCACCGATCAGCGCGGCGACGGCGACGACCAGGGCGAGGGTGCGCATGCGGACCCGCCGGGAGCTTCGGGGGACGGCCGCCGGAGCGATGCCGCCCGCCGTACCGGCCGTCGTCCCGCCCGCGGTTCCGGCCGTCGCGTAACCCGGCGCCGTGTAACCCGCCGACGCGGGGCCGACCGTGGTGGGGCCAGTCGCGGTGGGGCCGGTCGTCGGCGGGTACGGCGTGGCGGTGGTCCCGCCCATCGGTCCCGGGGCCGCTTGCGCCCCCGGCGTCGCCGCTGTCCCGGGCGTCCCCCGGTGGTGCGTGTCGCCCGACCCCGGCCCCGGGTACCGGGTGGTCGGCACGTACGCCTGGGCCGCGTCGGGGCGCCGGCCCTCGGCCGCCTGGGCGAGCAGGTGCTCGGCCTCGGTCGGGTCGGGCCGTTCGGCCGGATCCTTGCGCAGCAGGGCGCTGATGACGGGCGCGAGCGCACCGGCGTAGCGGGGCTCGGTGGCCTCCTCCTCCACGACCGCCTGCATGGTGGTCAGCGGTGAGGTGCGGCGGAACGGCGACCTGCCCTCCACCGCCGTGTACAGCGTCGCGCCGAGCGCCCACAGGTCGGACGAGGGGCCGGGATCGTGGCCGCGGACCCGCTCGGGCGCGAGGTAGTCGACGGAACCCACGACCTCGCCGGTCCGGGTGATGGTGGAGTCGCCCTCGATCTGCGCGATGCCGAAGTCGGTGAGCAGGACGCGTCCGTCGTCGGCGAGCAGCACGTTGCCCGGCTTGACGTCGCGGTGCAGGACCCCGGCGGTGTGCGCGGCGCACAGGGCCCGCAGCACCCACAGGCCGATCCGGGCGGCCTCGCGCGGGTCGACCCGCTCCTCCTTGACGGCGTCGGCCAGTGAGCGGCCCTCGACCAGCTCCATCACGATCCACGGCCGGCCGTCGTGCTCGAGCACGTCGTGCACGGTGACGACGGCCGAGTGGTTGATCCGTGCCGCCGCGCGCGCCTCGCCCCGGGTGCGCGCCAGGAGGATGGCCTGGTCGCTCTCCGAGACGTAGAGCGCGGCGGTCAACTCCTTGATGGCGACGGTCCGGTGCAGCACCTCGTCGTGTGCGCGCCACACCCGGCCCATGCCGCCGCTGCCGATGGCTTCCCCGAGCCGGTAGCGTCCCGCGACGAGCCGGCCCTGCATCTGATTCACGTTGCCCCGCAATGGTCTTGTCAGGGTCAGACTAGGGACCGGCCCCCGCCCGGGGAACGGGTGGGGTGGCATGGAAACAGCTCTGTGACGGTTGTCGCTTTCCGTGACGGGAGGCAACCATCGGGCCGAACTGCCGTCAGCGCGTGTACTGGTAGGTGGCCGAAGCCTGTTCGAACAGCCGGCTCACCTCGTCACGCTCCGCCTCCGGACCGCGGACCTGCACCACGTGGTAACGCCCGTCGATCAGCATGGCGACATTGCGCACGTACAGCTCGCCGCCCGCGCCGCTCCAGGTGAACTGCCCCTCCGCCATGCTCCGTCCGCCGACCTCGATGGTCTTCAGGCCGCTGGAGGTGGCCCAGCTGGAGGCACGGTACGACGCCAACTCGGGCTCGCTGTCGCGCTGGTAGGCCATCGGGTCGTCGCCGAACTCGGAGGCGCGGTCCCGGCCGGGCACGACGAGGAGCTCGAAGTCGCCCTTGCCGTAGACGACCTGGCCGCTGCCGTTGCGGGGGGTGCGGTTCCAGCCCTCGGCCACCGCGACGCGGAAGCCCTCCGGGTCCTTGCGCAGGGTGAACCCCTCGGCGACGTTGGACTGCGTCTCGGTGCCGCCCGCCGTCCGCGAGGCCTCGGGGTCGGGCTTCGGCGACGTCCGGTCCGGTCGGGGCTCGTCACCGGCCTCCGGAGACTGCTCGGGCGGCGCTTGGCTCGCCTCGCCGGCGGCGCCGGTCCGGTCGGCGCCCTGGCTGCCGCTCGTGTCGCTCTTGGGCATGAAGAACATGGCGTAGGCGACCGCGCCGGCCAGCGCCAGCAGTATCAGCAGGAGCAAGGTGCGGCCGAGGCTGCGGGGGGAGCGGCCGGTCTCCTGCCTGCCGCGCTTGTGCCGTCCGTGGTGCGCGGGCAGGGCGGCGCGCCGCCTGCGCACCAGCTCGCCGCGGCGGCGGACGATGGGCAGCCGGCCGGTCTCGACGGGCGGCGGCGCGGAGATGACGTGCAGACCGGCCTCGGGCTCGGGCGCGGACCGTACGAGGGAGCGCAGCCAGCCGCTCAGTTCCTCGAACTCGATGCGCTCGGTGGGATCCTGACGCAGCAGCGACTCCACGACCGGCCGCAGCGGCCCGCACTCCTCGGCGAACGCCGGCGGCTCCGCGCACACAATCTGCACCAGCTCGGCGGTCGACTCCTCCGGGTAGGGCGCGTGGCCCTGTACGGCGCGGAAGAGCAGGGCGCCCAGGGCCCACAGGTCGGTGGCGGGGCCGATGGGCGCGGCCAGCTGCCAGTTCTCGTGCACGGGCCCGGCCTGTTCCGGCGCCCAGCGCTCGGTCACGGGGCCGACCACGGCCATCCGCGTCTGCCGGGCCCGCTCGGCGGCGAGCGCGGTGGCCGGACCGCGCGGCGCGGGGGTCCGGGCGACCGGGTCGTCCCAGCGGGCGGCGGACGCGGACCCGCCGTCCCCAGGCGGGACGGTCGCCCCGGAGACGGCCCCGTGCGGCGTGGCGTCAGGACCTGGCGTGGCCTCCCGCGGCCGCGCGGCGGTCCCGGCGGCGCTGTCGCCCCACGCGGCGGCGGACCCCGGCGTGCCCTCCTGGCGCGCGGCGGGCAGCGCCGTCCCGGCCGCCGGTTCACCGGTGGGACGGGGGGCGGGAAAGGCCGGGTCGCCCGTGCGACGCGCGGCGGGGGACGCCTGGTCGTCGAGGGTACGGGGGGCGGCAGCGTCCCAGGAGGTGGTGCGTACGCCGTAGGGGTCGGCGATCTGCCCGGGCGGGACCGGCGCACCGGAGGACGCGGTGTCGTCGGGGCCGCCGTCGCGCCCTGGGCCCCCGGACACGGCCTCGGTCCCGGCGGCGTGCGCTTCCCGACCGGGACCGGTGAGGCCCGGCTGCCCGCTCGCCGCGTCGCCCCCGGCACCGGGCGCGGCACCGCGATCGGCGGGATACGGAGCCGGCCCCGGACCGGCGCCGTGGGCGGACCCCACCCCACCGGCTTCGACGCCCCGCGGAGAACGGCCGTCGTCACCGTCGTGCGCACCGCCGGACCCGGGACCGGTGGTCCACGTGGTGGTGTCCGGGGCAGGGCGGGCGCCCGGCAGGGCGGCGCGGCCGTTCTGGGCCTCCTGGACGCGCGCCGCGGCCCTGGCCCCCGCACGGTAGGCGGCGATCGCGCCCGCGCGAGCGGCACGGGCGTCCCCGCCGGCCTCGAGCGCCGCGGGCGCGAGCCCGGCGGGGGATCCGCCCGGCCCGGGAGCCCCGGGCGCCGGGAGCCCGCCGACGCCCCGTGCCTCGATGGCGGCCCGCCGGGCGGCGTCGGGGTCGGCGTCGCCCGGTCCGAAGACCGCGGCCCGCGTGACGCCGCCGCCGGGGCCGAAGGTGCCGTTCGGGTCGACCGCGGGGCCCGGCTCCTCGTCCGGGGGCACCGGGTCGTACCCGCACAGCGCCTCCTCCGCCGCCCCCACGGCCAGACCGGTCAGCATGACCCGCCCGTCGTCGCAGACGAGGACGGTGCGCGCGGTGATGTTGCGGTGCACCCAGCCGTACGTGTGCAGCACCCGCAGCGCCAGCAGGACGTCGGAGGCCACCTCGGCCGCCCGGTACGGCGTCAGGCTCTGTTCGGCGAGCAGCGCGGCCAGCGGCCTCGCGGCCACCAGCTCGCTGACGATCCACAGTGAACCGCCCTCGGCGAAGACGTCGAAGACCTGGTCCAGACGCGGATGGTCGGGCACCGCCGCAGCGGCCTGGGCGGCCTCCACGGCGCGCCGGACCACGGGGTCGGCCGGCCGTCTGGGACCACCACCGGCGGCCGGTGTCCGCCTGCCGGGGCGCCGCGCGCCGCCGTCCCTGGCCGTGAAGCCGTCGGGCAGGCCGTCCGCGTCGAGCACCTCGGCCTCGACGACCTCCGGCAACGGCACCTGGCGGACCAGGACCTCCTGGCCGCTGTAGGTGTCGAAGGCCCGGCTCTCGGTGAGTTCGTACTCGTCGGACGGCGGCAGCGGCAGGCGGTAGCGGTCGGCGAGCACCCGTCCCGCGTAGTCGTCCACGTCGCCACCCCCGGCAGCCGTCGGTCAATTCCGTTCGTCCGGCGGGCCGTTCCGGCTGCGTACGGTCCGCAAGCACTCACGATACGTGCCGGAGGCAACCCGCAATGAGCTGATGCCAGATCTCGGGCGGCTCAAACCCGGGCCCGGACCGGCGGACCGGTGCCCGGGAGGCCGGGCCCGTCCGCTCAGGGCTTCGGTTCGAAGGTCTTCGACAGCGTCCGCCAGGTGTCCCGGCGCAGATCGTCGCCCCAGTCGGCGGCCTTCGCGGTGTACATGAGCGCGTAGCCCTGGTGGTCGTTGACGACGAACCCCCGGTCCACGGTGCGGTACTTGGTGCCGCCGTCGGTGTAGGTGAACTCCCAGTCGGCCGCGTTCCAGCCCCGGTAGCCCACCTTCTCTATGCGGATCTTCTTGTAGTTCGAGCGGACCATGTACTGCTCCTGGTTCCTCCAGTCCGCGACCGGGTCGCCCTTGGGCGTGGAGGTCCAGGCGACCAGCAGCTTCTGCCCGCGGGGCCCGGTGAACCGGTCGCCGGCGGAGCCCTTGGAGGCGAACTTCCAGCCCTCGGGCAGTCCGATGCGGTAGCCCTGGCCGCCCTCGTGGGTGGCGGCCACGTCCTCGTCGTCGTCGGACTTCCCGGCGTCGTCCGACTCGCTGCCGCCCTTGTCGCCGGCCTCGCCGGACGGGTTCGTTCCGTTGTCCGGGGCGCCGTTCGCGTCCCCGTTCGCCGCCGGGTCGGAGGCGGAGCCGTCGGTGCCGGTGCCGCTCTCCTCGTCCTGCTTGGTGTCGCCGCTCGCGCCGGCGGAGGCGACGGCCTTGCCGCCGTCGCCGCCCGCGGCGCCCTTGTCGTCGTCGCCCCCGCCGAGGGTGAGGGCCAGCACGGTGCCGAGCACGGCCAGCGCCACGACCACCGCGATGACGATCAGCGTCCGGCGCGGCACCACGTCGGTGAGCGGCGCCCGTGGCACCGACCGGGCCGGCAGGTCCGGCGGCGGTACGACCGGCCAGCCGGAACTCTTCGCGCCCCCGGCGGCATTCGGCGCGCCGGCACCCGAGCCGGCCGCCCCGCCGGCAGCACCGGCGCGCGTACCGGCACCGGGGCCCGTCCGCGGCGCCGGCGGGGCAGCGGGCGTGCCCGCCGCACCCGCGGAAGCCGTGCGGCCCGCGGCACCCGCCGGAGTCCCGACGCCGTCGCCCGGCTTGGTCCGCGAGGAGGCCGCGGCACCGGCCGCGCCGGCCCCGACGGCGGCCTTGCGCACGGAACGCAGCGCTCCGCGAAGCTTCTCCCCGGCCTCCTCGGCCCGCTTGGCACCCGTGCCCGCGGCACCGCCGCGCCGCCCGCGCCCGTCCGGCTGCGGGGGCAGCGGCACGACCTTGGTGGCGTCCACCGGCTCGGCCCCGGCGGCCTGCTCCGGGGCGTGCACGACCCTGTTGAGCATCGCGCGGGCGCCCGCGTCGTCGAGCCGCTGGTCGGGGTCCTTGGTGAGCAGCCCGTAGATGACGTCCCGCAGCGGGCCGGCGTTCTTCGGCTCCTCCAGGTTCTCCGTCATCACCGCGGTGAGCGTCGCGATCGCCGAGCCCCGGTCGTAGGGCGGGGTGCCCTCGACGGCGGCGTACAGCAGCCCGCCCAGCGACCAGAGGTCGGCGGCCGGGCCGGGCTTGTGGCCGCGGGCACGCTCGGGGGAGATGTAGGAGGGGGCGCCGACGAGCATGCCGGTGGAGGTGATGGAGGGGTCGCCCTCGACCTGGGCGATGCCGAAGTCGGTGAGCACGACCCGGCCGTCCTCGGCGATCAGGACGTTCGACGGCTTCACGTCGCGGTGCAGGATGCCCTCGCGGTGCGCGGAGCGCAGCACGTCCAGGACGGCCAGGCCGACCTCGGCGGCGCGCTTCGGCTCCAGCAGACCGTCCTCACGGATGGCCTCGGCGAGCGACTTGCCCTCGACGAGTTCCATCACGATCCACGGCCGGTCGTCCTCCTCGACCACGTCGTAGACCGTGACGGCGCTGTTGTTGCGGATCCGCGCGATCGCCTTCGCCTCGCGCAGCGTGCGCGTGATCAGGCGCCGCTTCTCCTCCTCGTCGATGTTCCCCGGGAACCGCAGCTCCTTGACGGCGACCGTGCGTCCGAGGGTCTCGTCCTCCGCCCGCCACACCGTCCCCATGCCGCCGCGGCCGAGCACGTCTCCCAGCCGGTACCGCCCGGCGAGGAGACGTGCGCTCTTGTCCGTACGGGATGTCCCCGCCCGCTCCGCCTCCGACATGCGTCCCCTCATGCAACCCGCCCTGACAGAGCCTTCATTGTCCCTCACCCGACAAGTGCTCTACGCCCAGGGGGCCCGCAGGGTTCCCTCCCCGCTCTCCTCGGGGGGGGTGTCCTACCGCGCCGCGATGTCCGGCGCCCCCAGCCTGGCCGCGTCGGCCGTCAGGTCGTCCGGCTGGCGCTGCGACTCCCGCTCGGCCTCTACCCGCTTCTCGTAGTGCTGGACCTCCCGTTCGACCTGGCCCTCGTCCCAGCCGAGCACCGGCGCCATCAGCTCGGCGGCCTCGCGGGCACAGCGCGTGCCCCGGTCGAAGGTCTCGATGGAGATGCGGGTGCGCCGGGTGAGTACGTCGTCCAGGTGCCGCGCGCCCTCGTGCGAGGCGGCGTAGACGACCTCGGCGCGCAGGTAGTCGTCGGCGCCGGTGAGGGGCTCGCCCAGGGAGGGGTCGGCGGTGACGAGCTCGAGCAGCTCCTCCGTCAACGCGCCGTAACGGTTCAGCAGATGCTCGACGCGTACGACGTGCAGTCCGGTGCGCGCGGCGATCCGGGCCCGCGCGTTCCACAGTGCGTGGTAGCCCTCGGCGCCCAGCAGCGGGGTCTCCTCGGTGACGCAGTCGGCGACCCGGAGGTCGAGCCCGTGCACCGCCTCGTCCACCGCGTCCTTGGCCATCACCCGGTACGTCGTGTACTTGCCGCCCGCGACCACGACCAGGCCGGGCACCGGGTGGGCGACGGTGTGTTCGCGCGACAGTTTGCTGGTGGCGTCCGACTCGCCGGCCAGCAGCGGGCGCAGCCCGGCGTACACGCCCTCGACGTCGTCGCGCGTGAGGGGCACCGACAGCACCGAGTTGACGTGTTCCAGCAGGTAGTCGATGTCGGCGCTGGAGGCGGCCGGGTGGGCCTTGTCGAGGTCCCAGTCGGTGTCCGTGGTGCCGATGATCCAGTGCCGGCCCCAGGGGATGACGAACAGCACGGACTTCTCGGTGCGCAGGATCAGGCCGGTGCTGGAGTGGATGCGGTCCTTGGGCACGACCAGGTGGATGCCCTTGGAGGCCCGCACGTGGAACTGACCGCGCTCGCCCACCATCGCCTGGGTGTCGTCGGTCCACACCCCCGTCGCGTTCACCACCTGCTTGGCGCGGACCTCGTACTCGCCGCCCGCCTCGACGTCCTGCACCCGGGCGCCGACCACCCGTTCGCCCTCGCGCAGGAAGGAGGTGACCCGGGCGCGGTTGGCGACCTTGGCGCCGTACGCCGCCGCGGTGCGCACCAGCGTGGCCACGAAGCGGGCGTCGTCCATCTGGGCGTCGTAGTACTGCAACGCCCCGACCAGCGCGTCCTTCTTCAGCGCGGGCGCCACGCGCAGGGCGTGACGGCGGCTCAGGTGCCGGTGCAGCGGCAGGCCACGCCCGTGACCGCGGGCCATCGACATGGCGTCGTAGAGCGCGACGCCGGAGCCCGCGTACAGCCGCTCCCACCCCTTGTGCTGGAGCGGGTACAGGAAGGGCACCGGCTTCACCAGATGCGGCGCCAGCCGTTCGAGCAGCAGTCCGCGCTCCTTCAGCGCCTCCCGCACGAGCACGAAGTCGAGCATCTCCAGATAGCGCAGGCCGCCGTGGATCAGCTTGCTGGACCTGCTGGAGGTGCCCGAGGCCCAGTCCCGGGCCTCGACGAGGCCGACGGACAGGCCGCGCGTCACCGCGTCGAGGGCGGTGCCGGCACCGACCACGCCCGCGCCCACCACCAGGACGTCGAGCTCGCGCTCGGCCATGGCGGCGAGCGACTCGGCGCGCTGCTCCGGCCCAAGGGTCGCTGTCCTCACTGCTGCCTCCCGCTGTCGGTCGCGTCGGCCGCACCCGTCGGGCGAGCCCGGTTCCTGGTACCCACCATGCCCAGATTCTGACCTTCCTGCCCGACTTCGGCAGCCGCGGACCCGAACCTGTGGACAAGTCGGGGGCGCGACGGACCCCAGCCTGTGGACAACTTCCCGACGGCCCCGGGCCGGTCCGTCGACACTCGCCGAAACTCCGCAGATCAATCCCGCAAATCGGTCATATTTACTCCTAGTCTGACGTTGTGCTCGCCCATCCTGTCCACCGGGCTTGCGCACCTGTCCCGCTTCGGCTATTGGGAAGGACGGCCCACGCCATGCCCGCAGATCTCGCCGTCATCGGACTCGGCCCGTACGGCCTGCCGCTGGCCCAGGCCGCCGTCGCCGCAGGCATCCCCACCCTCGGCTACCGCACCGGCCCCGAGGCCGACCCGCTCACCCCCGCCGAGGTGCGCCGGATGCTCGCCACCGGCTTCCGCACCCCGGCCGGGCCGACCGGACCCGCCGAGCTGGGCCGGGTCCGCACCGCCGTCATCTGCGCGCCGACCCCGCCGGGCGCGGACGGCGGTCTGGACCTCACCCAGGTGGAGGCCGCGGCCCGCACCCTCGCCGCCCACATGCGCCCGCACACCACCGTCATCCTGGAGTCGCCGGTACGGCCCGGCACGACGGAGGACTTCCTGCGCCCGCTCCTGGAGCAGGGCTCCGGGCTGCGCGCCGGCCGGGACTTCCACCTCGCCTACTCCCCCAGCCGCGTCGACCCCGGCAACCGCGACTTCACCCCGGCCAACACCCCGAAGGTCATCGGCGGCCTCACCCCCGCCTGCACCGAGTCGGCCGCCGCGTTCTACAGCCGCCTCACCGACAAGGTGGTCCGCGCGCGCGGCCCGCGCGAGGCGGAGACGGTGCAGCTCCTGGAGACCAACTTCCGGCACGTGAACATCGCCCTGGTCAACGAGATGGCCGTGCTCTGCGACGACCTCGGCGTCGACCTGTGGGACGTCCTGCGCTGCGCGGAGACCAAACCCTTCGGCTTCCAGGCCTTCCGCCCCGGCCCCGGCGTCGGCGGCCACTCCGTCGCCCAGGACCTGACCGGCAGGGCCCCGCACAGCCTGCGCATGGTGGAGCTGGCCCAGCAGGTCAACGCCCAGATGCCCCGCTACGTCGTCCAGCGCGCCGCCGCCCTGCTCAACGAGCACGGCAAGTCCGCGCGCGGCGCCCGCATCCTCCTGCTCGGCGTCACCTACAAGGCCGACCTCGCCGACCAGCAGGCCACCCCGGCCGAGGAGATCGCGACCCGCCTGATGTCCATGGGCGCCGCCGTGAGCTACCACGACCCGCACATCCCGTCCTGGAACGTCGCCGACCGCCCCGTCCCCCGCGCCGACTCCCTCTACGAGGCCGCCGCCGACGCCGACCTCACGATCCTCCTCCAGCAGCACCGCACGTACGACCTCCAGGGCCTCTCGGTCAAGGCCCAACTCCTCCTGGACACGCGGGGCGCCACACCGACGGGGGCGGCGCACCGGTTGTGAGACGGGGGCGCACGGGGGTGACCGTGCCACGGGGTTGGTGGTGGGAGGACGGCTGCGCCGGTACGGTGGGGAGCGGATGGGCCCGCCGCAGGGATGTGCGGCCGGGTACGGGTTTCCGCCCCTAGTTCTCGTAGGGACGGCCGCTCACTATCCGCAAAGGGTGGAGCCCACCGCAGCCGGATACTGAGGCAGGCTCCAGAAAAGTGAACGGAGTGTCCACCCCTACTTCTCTTAGGGGTGGCCGCTCACTTCCCGTAGATCCGCAGAATCCACCTCCTCCGGAACTTCACCATCCGCAGACGGATCCGGTCCCAGCGGGTGGGCTTGCGGTGACGGCCCATGGCGCGCCCCCTTCCACGATGCCGCCCATATCCCGGTGAGGCGGTCCGTCTGGAATTCGGGCCGGGCCCCGAGGAGCGGGGTCCGGAACGGTTCCTTGGAAGGGGGCGCCCCAGAGAACTGGGTCGCCGAGCAGGGACATTACCGATCCGGCACGGCCCTCCCCCGCGTATTCGCCCCGAACACCACCGCACGCCCCCGCGCCGCGTCACGCACCCCCTCAAGAGCCCCCGAGCACGCGAAAGGGGCCGGTCACCCCACCAGGTGACCGGCCCCTTCACATGCCGTGGCGACTACCGCCGGTGCTGCGAGTCCGCGACCGTGACCTCGACGCGCTGGAACTCCTTCAGCTCGCTGTAGCCGGTGGTGGCCATGGCGCGGCGCAGGGCGCCGAAGAAGTTCATCGAGCCGTCCGGGGTGCGGGACGGGCCGGTGAGGACCTCCTCGATGGTGCCGACGGTGCCGAGGTCGACCTTCTGGCCGCGCGGCAGCTCCTCGTTGACGGCCTCCATGCCCCAGTGGTGGCCCTTGCCCGGCGCGTCGGTCGCACGCGCCAGCGGGGAGCCCATCATCACCGAGTCGGCGCCGCAGGCGATGGCCTTGGGCAGGTCGCCGGACCAGCCGACGCCGCCGTCGGCGATGACGTGGACGTACCGGCCGCCGGACTCGTCCATGTAGTCCCGGCGAGCGGCGGCCACGTCGGCGACCGCGGTGGCCATGGGCACCTGGATGCCGAGCACGTTGCGCGTGGTGTGGGCGGCGCCGCCGCCGAAGCCGACGAGGACGCCCGCGGCGCCGGTGCGCATCAGGTGCAGGGCGGCGGTGTAGGTGGCGCAGCCGCCGACGATCACCGGGACGTCGAGTTCGTAGATGAACTGCTTCAGGTTCAGCGGCTCGTGCGAGCCGGAGACGTGCTCCGCGGAGACGGTGGTGCCGCGGATGACGAAGATGTCGACGCCCGCGTCCACGACGGCCTTGGAGAACTGGGCGGTGCGCTGCGGGGAGAGCGCGGCGGCGGTGACCACGCCCGAGTCGCGCACCTCCTTGATGCGCTGCCCGATCAGCTCCTCCTTGATGGGAGCCGCGTAGATCTCCTGGAGGCGGCGGGTCGCGGTCTCCGCGTCGAGGCCGACGACCTCGTCGAGCAGCGACTGCGGGTCCTCGTGCCGGGTCCAGAGCCCTTCCAGGTTGAGGACGCCGAGGCCGCCCAACTCGCCGATGCGGATGGCGGTGGCCGGGGAGACGACCGAGTCCATGGGAGCGGCCAGGAACGGCAGCTCGAAGCGGTAGGCGTCGATCTGCCAGGCGATCGAGACCTCCTTCGGGTCCCGCGTACGGCGGCTGGGGACGACGGCGATGTCGTCGAAGGCGTACGCCCGGCGGCCGCGCTTGCCGCGCCCGATCTCGATCTCAGTCACGTCTGTGGCCTTTCCCTGATGCGTTGCAGCGCCTTCCAGTATCCCCGACGGGCGCGCCGGGGCACCGCAGAGGGCGGCCCCGGATGTTCCGGAGCCGCCCTCGGGAGGCTGCTGCCTGCTGTGCTTACTTGCTGCGGCTGTAGTTCGGCGCCTCGACCGTCATCTGGATGTCGTGCGGGTGGCTCTCCTTGAGGCCCGCCGAGGTGATCCGGACGAAGCGGCCCTTGGACTCCATCTCCTCGATGGTGGCCGCGCCCACGTAGCCCATGGTCTGGCGCAGGCCGCCGACGAGCTGGTGCAGGACGTTGGCGAGCGGACCCCGGTAGGGGACCTGGCCCTCGATGCCCTCGGGCACGAGCTTGTCGTCGGAGGCGACCTCGGCCTGGAAGTACCGGTCCTTCGAGAACGACTTGCCCTGGCCGCGGGACTGCATGGCGCCCAGCGAGCCCATGCCGCGGTAGGACTTGAACTGCTTGCCGTTGATGAACTGCAGCTCGCCCGGCGACTCCTCGCAGCCCGCCAGCAGGCTGCCCAGCATCACGGTGTCGGCGCCGGCGGCGAGCGCCTTGCCGATGTCGCCGGAGTACTGGAGGCCGCCGTCGCCGATGAGGGGCACGCCGGCGGCGCGGGCGGCGAGGGAGGCCTCGTAGATCGCGGTGACCTGCGGGACCCCGATGCCGGCGACGACGCGGGTGGTGCAGATGGAGCCGGGGCCGACGCCGACCTTGATGCCGTCGACACCGGCGTCGATCAGGGCCTGGGCGCCGTCGCGGGTGGCGACGTTGCCGCCGACGACGTCGATGCCGACGCTGGACTTGATCTTCGACATCCAGCTCAGCGCGTTGCTGTTGTGCCCGTGCGAGGTGTCGACGACGAGGAAGTCCACCCCGGCCTCGGCGAGGGCCTGGGCGCGGTCGAGGGCCTCGGGGCTGGCGCCGACGGCGGCGCCGACGAGCAGGCGGCCCTTGGCGTCCTTGGCGGCGTGCGGGTACTGCTCGGCCTTGACGAAGTCCTTGACCGTGATCAGGCCCTTGA
Source organism: Streptomyces coelicoflavus (assembly GCF_045041415.1). Classification (NCBI taxonomy): domain Bacteria; kingdom Bacillati; phylum Actinomycetota; class Actinomycetes; order Kitasatosporales; family Streptomycetaceae; genus Streptomyces; species Streptomyces coelicoflavus. The sequence goes on from NZ_CP108218.1 coordinate 3,305,028, forward strand.
GGATGCCGTCGCCGTCGACCAGCGGCAGCTTCTCGATCTTGTGGCGGCGCAGCAGCTCCATGGCGTCCACGCCGGAGATGCCGACCTGGCCGGTGACCAGCGGCATCGGCGTCATGACCTCGCGCACCTGCCGGGTGCGGTCGGTCTCGAAGGCCATGTCGCGGTTGGTGACGATGCCGAGCAGCTTGCCCACGCCGTCGGTGACCGGGACGCCGCTGATGCGGAACTTGGCGCACAACGCGTCGGCCTCGCCGAGGGTGGCGTCCGGGTGGATGGTGATGGGGTTGGCCACCATGCCGGACTCGGAGCGCTTCACCAGGTCGACCTGGTTGGCCTGGTCCTCGATGGACAGGTTGCGGTGCAGGACGCCGACGCCGCCCTGGCGGGCCATGGAGATGGCCATCCGGGACTCGGTCACCTTGTCCATGGCCGCGGAGAGCAGCGGGATGTTGACCCGCACGTTGCGGGAGATGCGGGACGAGGTGTCGACCGCGTTCGGAAGCACCGCGGAGGCGCCCGGCAGCAGCAGCACGTCGTCGTAGGTCAGCCCGAGTGTCGCGAATTTCTCGGGCACTCCGTCGACGTTGGCAGTCATGACACCTTCCCCAAATGGCCTTGATCGGTGCGGATGTCCATGCTAACGGGAAGTGGACGTGGCTCATTCCACGATCAAGGATGCGTACGACCTTCGTGCTTTCGCACGAGAGGGGTCGCCGCGCGGGTCGAACGCGGGCCGTCGCCCGGACTACTGCTCCGCCAGCGCCCGCAGCCGGCTCAGCGCCCGGTGCTGGGCGACCCGCACGGCACCCGGTGACATTCCCAACATCTGCCCGGTCTCCTCCGCCGTGAGCCCGACCGCGATGCGCAGCAGGAGCAGCTCGCGCTGGTTCTGCGGCAGGTTGGCCAGGAGTTTCTTGGCCCAGGCGGCGTCGCTGTTGAGCAGCGCCCGCTCCTCCGGGCCCAGCGAGTCGTCGGGCCGCTCGGGCATCTCGTCGGACGGGACGGCCGTCGAGCCGGGGTGGCGCATCGCGGCACGCTGGAGGTCGGCGACCTTGTGGGCGGCGATGGCGAAGACGAACGCCTCGAAGGGGCGTCCGGTGTCCTTGTAGCGGGGCAGCGCGAGCAGCACCGCGACGCAGACCTCCTGGGCGAGGTCCTCGACGAAGTGCCGGGCGTCGCCGGGCAGCCGGGACAGCCGCGTGCGGCAGTAGCGCAGCGCCAGGGGGTGGACATGGGCGAGCAGGTCGTGCGTGGCCTGCTCGTCCCCGTCCACGGCGCGGTGGACGAGCCCACCGACCGTCCCCTGGTCCGGGGGCGCCTCGTCGTCACGCATCGGTCCATGGTGCCTTGCGGCCGTCCGATCCGTGGCTCCGTGCCCGTTGTTGTGCACCGAAGCGTTATGAGCAGGTGCGCCGGAACTCATCCCCTGCGCCCTCCCCTTCCGCTCGACCGACTCGTCCCCGAGGAACTCCACACCTCAAGGATGCGTCATCCGCGGCGAAACGAGCAGCGGGCCTCCGGCGGGTCGTCTTGTCACCCCCGCTCACCTCGCGATAAGCGGGGATCGCCACGTCTCCGACGGGCCCCTTCGGACTCCCTCGCACGGGGAGCCCCTAGCGGACCAGGCCCCACCGGAAGCCGAGCGCCACGGCGTGCGCCCGGTCCGAGGCGCCGAGCTTCTTGAAGAGCCGACGGGCGTGGGTCTTGACGGTGTCCTCGGAGAGGAACAGCTCGCGGCCGATCTCCGCGTTGGAGCGGCCGTGGCTCATGCCCTCCAGGACCTGGATCTCCCGCGCGGTGAGCGTGGGCGCGGCGCCCATCTCGGCCGAGCGCAGCCGACGCGGGGCGAGCCGCCAGGTCGGGTCGGCGAGGGCCTGGGTCACGGTGGCGCGCAGTTCGGCGCGCGAGGCGTCCTTGTGCAGATAGCCACGGGCACCGGCGGCGACCGCGAGGGCCACGCCGTCCAGGTCCTCGGCGACGGTGAGCATGATGATGCGCGCGCCGGGGTCGGCCGACAGCAGCCGCCGGACGGTCTCGACGCCGCCCAGGCCGGGCATGCGCACGTCCATCAGAATCAGGTCCGAGCGGTCGGCTCCCCAGCGGCGGAGGACTTCCTCGCCGTTGGCGGCCGTCGTCACGCGCTCGACGCCGGGCACGGTCGCGACCGCGCGGCGGAGCGCCTCTCGGGCAAGCGGGGAGTCGTCGCAGACGAGGACGGAAGTCATGGCCGTCCTCCGCAGCTCTTGCGCGTCACGTTGAGCCTCCAGGCTGGTACGAAATCGTCACCTGTGCGGTCGACCGTCCCGGACGCCCGCCCGAGCACTTGTTCCTTCAACCGCCTCCGCACTCTCAACGATGGTCACTCGAAAGAGTTACGGGGCTGTGTGTCGTCTTCGGCACTCTACGTGAGGGGGCGGCCACGCAGCAGACATGCGCGGGGGACCCGCGCCGTTTCATCACAACCGGTGCCCCATTTAGCCGCTTTTCTTCCACTTCGCTGGTGTCTGCGGCTAGATTCGCAATGAGTCATATTTTCATCTCCTTAGATCGTAGTTGTACGGTCGTGGACACCGTATCCACCCAGAACGGCTACAAGGGGTCACGCAATGGCAGATTTCTCCCGCCTTCCCGGACCGAACGCGGACCTGTGGGACTGGCAGCTCCTGGCTGCGTGCCGAGGGGTGGACAGCTCACTCTTCTTCCATCCGGAAGGCGAACGCGGTGCGGCACGGAGTGCTCGCGAGAACTCGGCCAAGGAGGTCTGCATGAGGTGCCCGGTCCGCGCCGAGTGCGCGGCGCACGCGCTGGCGGTGCGTGAGCCGTACGGCGTCTGGGGCGGGCTGACCGAGGACGAGCGCGAAGAGCTCATGGGACGGGCCCGCAACCGCCTGGTGGCGGCGACGGCCTCGGCGTCGGCCGGCGGGGAGACGGCCGCACCTCACTGAAGGAACGTTTCTCTGGAAGAACCCGAAGCAAGGTCCCCCGAAGCGGTCAGCGCGTCGCCGACTGGCGCGCCCCCGCCCGGGCCAGCTCGTCCAGGGTGGCCGTCACCGCCGGCACCTGCGCCAGGTCGGGCAGCGTGAGCGCGACGATCTCCCGCCGCACGGCCGGCTCCAGCGTGACCGTCCGCACGCCCCGGGGCCGTACGGACTCGACGGCGAGCTGGGGCAGCACGGCCACGCCGAGACCCGCGCCGACCAGGCCGACCACCGCGGGGTAGTCGTCGGTGGCGAAGTCGATGCGGGGGGAGAAACCGGCCCCCTCGCACACCTCGACCAGCTGTCCGCGGCAGCGCGGGCAGCCCGCGATCCAGGACTCCCGGGCCAGCTCACCGATGCCCACGGCCCCTTCCGTACGGGCGAGCCGGTGCGCCTCGGGGACCAGCGCCACCAGCCGGTCGGTCAGCAGCGGCCGTACGACGAGGTCGTCCCACTCCTCCGCGCCGGCCGCTCCCTCGTAGCGGAAGGCGAGCGCCACGTCGCAGTCGCCCTCGCGCAGCAACTCGACGGAGTTCGGCGGCTCGGCCTCCTCCAGGGAGACCCGGGTGCCGGGGTGCGCGGCGCGCAGCGCGGCCAGGGCGGTCGGTACCAGGGTGGAGCTGCCGCTGGGGAAGGAGACCAGCCGGACCCGTCCGGCGCGCAGCCCGGCGATCGCGGCGACCTCCTCCTCGGCCGCCGTGAGCCCGGCGATGATCCCGGCGGCGTGCCGCACCAGTGCCTCTCCGGCCTGGGTCAGCCGCATCTCACGCCCCGTGCGCACGAGCAGAGGGGTGCCGACGGATGCCTCCAGGGCCTTCATCTGCTGGCTGACGGCGGGCTGGGTGCAGCCCAGCTCGCGCCCCGCGGCGGAGAAGGAACCGGTCGATGCCACGGCGCGCAGTACACGGAGATGACGAGCCTCGATCACATCCCCGAGGATAAGCGACCCTTTGACCGAACGCCCAATAACGCGTCGACGCTTTGACCGCGATGACCTACCGTTCTCGCATGCACCTTCCCGCCATGAGGCTCCTGTCCGTCAACCTGGGACGCGCGACGGCGGTGCCGTACACGGACCAGCCCGAGGGCGTCACCGGCATCGACAAGCGCCCGGCCGACGGTCCCGTCCGGGTGGCGGCGCCCGGCTCCAAGGGCACCGGGGCGAGCGGCCTGGCCGGCGACGCCGTCTGCGACACACGGCACCACGGCGGCACCGACCAGGCGGTGTACGCGATGGCGCGCGAGGACATGGACGCCTGGGGCCGCGAACTGGGCCGCGAGCTGCCGAACGGCGCGTTCGGGGAGAACCTCACCACCACGGGCCTGGACCTCACCGGCGCCCTGATCGGCGAGCGCTGGCGGGTCGGCCCGGAGCTGCTCCTCGAGGTGACGTCCGGACGCATCCCGTGCCGCACCTTCCAGGGCCACATGGGTGAGCCGCGCTGGGTGAAGCGCTTCATGGAGAAGGGTGCGCCGGGCGCCTACTTCCGCGTCCTCGAGCCCGGTGAGATCCGCGCGGGCGACCCGGTGCGGATCGTGCACCGCCCCTCCCACGAGGTGACGGTGGCCGTGCAGTTCCGCGCCGTGACGACCCAGCGCGAGCTGCTCCCCCGGCTGCTCGCGGCGAGCGAGGCGCTGCATCCGGAGGCGCTCGCGACGGCGCGGAAGTACGTGGCGGAGTACGGCGCCTGACGGACGTACGTTGCCGGGTACGACGGCCGAGTGAAGCGGACGTGCCCGGTCCGCACCGGTGATCGCGCACCCTAACCTTGCGCCATGACAACGGCATTGATTACGGGATCGACGGCGGGCCTCGGGGCGGCGTTCGCACGTCGGCTGGCGGCCGACGGACACGACCTGGTGCTGGTGGCCCGCGACACCAAGCGGCTGCGCGAGCAGGCCACCGAACTGCACGACCGGCACGGCATCGAGGCGGAGGTGCTGACGGCCGACCTGTCGACTGACGCCGGCATCGACGCGGTGGCCGCCCGGCTGTCGGACCCCAGGAACCCCGTCGACCTGCTGATCAACAATGCCGGTTTCGGCAACAAGGGCCGTTTCCTCGACGTCTCCATGGCCGACGAGCTGACCATGCTCAAGGTGCACTGCGAGGCGGTGCTGCGGCTGACCTCGGCGGCGGTGGCGGGCATGCGGGAGCGCGGCCGCGGCGGCGTCGTCAACGTGGCCTCGGTCGCCGCCTTCGTCCCGCGCGGCACCTACGGCGCCTCCAAGGCGTGGGTCGTGCAGTTCACCCAGGGCGTGGCGAAGGACCTGGCCGGCAGCGGCGTACGCCTGATGGCCCTCGCCCCCGGCTTCGTGCGCACCGAGTTCCACCAGCGCGCCGGCATGGGCACGGACAACATCCCGAACTGGATGTGGCTCGACGCGGACAAGGTCGTCGCCGCGGCCCTCGCGGACCTCTCCCGCGGCAGGTCCCTGTCGATCCCCGACCCCCGCTACAAGACCCTGATGGGCGCGGCGAAGCTGGTGCCGCGGGGTCTGCTGGGCGGCATCACGTCACGGACGGGGCGGAAGTACGGGCCGCAGTAGGGCAGTAGGGGCCATGCCTGGTGAGGTCCTCGCCCGACCGAATCGACGGCTCGGTGTCCGTGCACCGTCCAATATCGGCTGCGGGGGTGGCGCAATGATTGATCACAAGGACTTCATGCACGGTGCTGCGCTGGTGGCGATCGCGGGCTCGGAGATGTTCACCGCGCTCAATCGAGCCAGCGTCAAGTACGGGCACTACGTCGTGAACCACGACCGTCACCTGTTCATCAAGTACAACGACGGCAGGGGGCCGGGGGACTACTTCTTCACGTTCTCGGGCGAGGACAAGCAGAGGATCCGGTCCGAGGCGGCACCCCTGGTCTTCGCCGTTCTGGTCTGCGGCAACGAAGTAGTGACGGGAATCGCCCGGGACGAGCTGTCCCGTCTGCTCCCGCTCACCAACAGCGCCGCCTCGACCGTGAAGGTTTCGGCGCCGCAGGGACGGCAGTTGCGGATCTCGGGACCGAGGGGTCAGCTGCCGCTGATCGCCCGCCGGTCGTTCCCCGAGCGAGTACTCGCCTGAGCGCTCCGGTCCGGCTGTCGTAGCTGCGGGACTACGATCTCCGGGTTCCTGGCTGCCCGGCCACGTGTCATGACGGCCCAAGCGGTTCGCGTCGGGCGGTCTGCTCGGCGTCTTCGCACTGCGCACTGCCCTGTCCCGTACGCCTGCCTCGGTCTGAGCCATGCCCGCGCGCCGGTAGCCCTGGTGCACCGAATCCGGCTCGTCGCGCGCCCCGGTCCCTCAACGTGTGCGGGGGCGGCACGGAGAAGGACCGATCCGGCCAGTTCGCGGCTTGTTCCAGTCTGAGTACGGCTACTCAGGCCTCTTGATGCCGGATACGGGTGGGGTCGGTGGTGACGGCACATTAGCGTTCACTTCGTCCACACAACACCGCTGGTGAACAGGCACGTTCGGCCGGTGGGGGGTCCAGGAAGTCGGGGAGGGGCCACGCATGGCGTGGGAGGAGTGGGAGCAGCTCAAGGCTGCGGCGGCTGAACGGCAGTCCGCGCACATGCAGCTCAATCAGTTGCCGGCCGACCGGGGCGCTACGAGCACGGGTCCGGTCTATGGACCCCCGTCGGGCAGGTTGAGGTCGGACAAGGCTGCGTAGTCCAAGGCCGGGGAGGGGCTCGGCGAGCTGCGGACCGACATGGGCAAGGCGTTGACGAAGCTGGAGGACGCCCAGACCGGCCTCGACAAGGGGTCCGCGTTTCTGACCGCCGCGGCGCAGCGGGGTGTGTTCGACTCGTGGACGCGTCGAGTGAAGGACATCGACGAGTGGTGTGACGGGCTCGCCGGTGTGCTGGAGAAGACAGGCAACGACCAGCTGAGGACCGACGAGGCGATCAAGGCGGAGATCGCCGCGCTGAGTACCGGCTCCGAAACGGCGACTGCCGCTCAGGGCAGCGGTCGGTGATCCGGCATGGACCTGAAAGCACTCAAGACGCTCAAGCCGGCCGAGTACGCGGAGGCCGCAGACGGATACCGTGCGGTGAGCGACGCGGCCGACGCAGCCGCGGATCGCATCGGCAAGCAGATCAGCAACACCATGGACGCGGCCAATGAAGGGAAGGCCGCTGACGCGGCGCAGAAGCAGCTGAAGAAGCTCGCGGAGAATTTCCACTACACCCAGGTCGAGTGCGGCCTGGTCAGCGGGGCACTCAACGGCTTCTCCGCCGAGATCGTCTCACCTCGGCGCCGGCTGATCGAAGCGCTGGACGATGCGGCGGCTCTGGGATACCCGGTCAGCCCGGAAGGCGACGTCACCTTTCCGGCAGGCGGCGAGAACAAGGCGACCGGAGGCGAGGTCCCCGGCGGCACGGCAGTCGGCAACAACGGCATGCTGAGTCCGAACAACAGGGCGCTGTACGGCCCCGGCCCCAATGGGCTGTACTCACCGGACGCGAGAACCAGCGGCATCGACATCCACCACGGCAACCCGCACCACGCCAAGGCCCAGGAAATCGCCGACCGCATCGCCCACGCCCTGCGCGAAGCCACGGAGATCGACGAGCGGTACAGCGAGGGGTTGGGCAAACTCAAGGCTGCGCCAGGCCTCAGCGTCAACACGAAGACCTGGGCGGACGTGGCATCCGACGTCGGTGCTGTCAGCACGGCCGCGCGTGAATACCTTCGGACACCGTCCCTCTGGACAAGTCCCCCGCAGACCGAAAAGAGTGGTGGGACAGCCTCAGCGACGAACAGCGTGAAGAATACAAGATCGCTTTCCCTGAGGTCATCGGCAACCTCGACGGCATTCCATCTCTCGTGCGCGACGAGGCGAACCGTGAAAACCTGCCGCTGCTCATCGCGTCACTCGAGGGTCGACACGATGAGGTATCACAGGCCAAGTTGGGAGGCCTGGAGAAGATACAGGAGAAGCTGGGGAAACCCAGCGTGCCGCCCATGTACCTCCTCGGAGTTGGGCTCGAGGGAAACGGCAGGGCCATCGTGGCCTACGGGAATCCTGACACATCTAGGAATGTGGCAGCATATGTGCCGGGATTGGGAACCAAACTCGACTCCGAGTTCGCCGACGGCACAGTGAAGCGCGCCTTCTATACAGCTGCGGGTGCTCAGAAATTTGATGGTTCATCATCCGCGATCGTATGGCTTGGGTATGATGCTCCTCAATCGCTCGATGTGATGACCACATCCGACGCCGAGCGCGGCGCCCCCGCCTACAACAGCTTCATGGACGGGATTTCCGCAACCAACATGAACCACGACGCCCACGTGACCGCCATTGGGCACTCCTACGGTTCTCGTTTGGTTGGAGCCGCAACGCAGGAGGCGGGAGGAATCCCTGGTGCCGACGATGTCATTCTCGTCGGAAGCCCTGGCGTCGGTGTTGACAGAGCAGAGGAACTGGGTGTGGGGAAGAATCATGTCTGGGTTGGTGCAGCAGAGAATGACATCGTCACAAAGCTCCCTTCTAAAAACGAAGCTTTGGCCGGGACCGCAGGCTTCTTCGGGGGAGGCCCAGGCGGAGCGTATATCGCAGGTGAAGTTGCCGACCAGGGTGACGACGACATCTGGTTCGGCAAAGACCCGGCAAGCAAGGCATTCGGCGCCAACAGATTTCAGACTCTTCCCGGACCCGAGTTGATACAACCCTCTTTTCCTCAAATATGGAATTCGTCACTCGACATCGAGGCCCACAGTAACTATTTCAACCCAGAAGAAGGGAAGGACAAGGTCTCCGCGCAAAATATTGCCGCCATCGTGGCAGGGCATTCAGAATACGTCATAAGGGAGACGCCCCGATGAGAAGAGCGCGTGCATCGACTTCATTGCTGGCGCTACTACTTGCCGGATGCGGGACGACGGGTTCTCCATCCTCAACCGCAGAAGGGCAACCGAAGATGAATCTTCAGGAGGCTGCAGACAAGGCAGACAGGATTTTGGACGAGACCTTTGCAGCCATCAAACCTCCCGTGCAATGGACTCATCGATACTCCATGCCGGGCGACTGTTACGTGGATCGCGACCGTGCAGTGATGACCATCATTTCGACCGAACGGCGTGGCAGCTTCCTCGGTGTTCTGGAGCGTCACTGGAAAAGTAAGGGCTACAGCCTCGTGGCGACGAGTCCTAACGGACTGGCTGCCCACTTCAAGACGCAGGACGGATTTCAACTGGAGGCCCTGATCGCGCCAAATGGCCAGGCGCACCTGAGCATCACGACTCCCTGCGTGGAGAAGTCCGAAGTTTCGCAGCCGACCAGTAAGCCGAGCGGCCCTGATTACTCGAAGAAGGAGCTACCCTCCCCAAATGTGGAGTCGACGTTCTGGTCGAGCGAGGCACCCCTCTGAATGGGATACACGCCATCCTCACCTTCGACGTGGCGGCCCTGGATGAGAGCGCTTCAGGCAAACTGATGGATTTCTTCGACAAACCGACTGGCACCAAGCGCCCTCAGGGCAGCGTAAACCCGCTTCCCGCAACCGATGTCATCCATGCACTGTTGACGCTTAGCAACGCCAATATGCCATTCCGTGCACGGAAAGCCTCACCAAGAGAAAAGGCCGACTTGGTTGCAGAGTGTGAAGTCCCCAGGGCGGGTGTAACCGTCAGAACTCAAATGCTCATCACGACAGTACGGACGCGGCAACGCGCCAGCAGTCTATCGGCAATGGGAGTCTCAGCTCGACTCCGAGGGACGCCGCCACAGGATCGAGGTGTTTCGCTTCGATACGCGTGAGGTGACGGATCCCTTGCGAGACACAGTGCTGGACGCTGGTTGGACTTGGCGGGGAGTGCTCAAGCTCTGACCTTCCCTCACTGAGCGTTTTCAACGAGGCTCGCAGTCTCAGCCCGTCATCACGACTTGAGGTTGGGTGTCACGGTCTGTGTGCTGACCACCGAGCGGCGCTGGGCCCAGGTGGAGGTACAGCCGACGGCGGCAGCGAGACGCCTTGCAAGGAGGTGGTCCTGGTCAAGCCGCGCCCGACTGCTCCGACCACTCCGACCGCTACCAGCGCCGTCCCGGCCTCCTTGCTGCCGTCGCGCATGGTGAATTCGAGGGCCGAGTTGCTGAACCCGACCGTGGACCTGTAGGCGTACCTGAGCTCGGACCAACCCTCCGGTGCCCTGCTGACGAGCCCTTGAAGGGCCTCTCGGCACATGCCCAAGGTCGGTGTACCAGTTTAGGCGGGGGCGATTATCGGGACAGGGGGTTCACGGGGCAGATCACTGCCAACTCCTTCATGCAGCGGGAGTTCGGGAAGAAGCTGATTGAGAAAGCGCGATTGATACCGAGCCGCCGCAACCTCTGCCTTCACCGCTGTCGGGACGCCCCGCGCACCCTACCGCCCGGTCAACACCGTCGATATGGGCCTTGAGCGGGCAAGTTGCCTCGTGTGAGTGAACGCCCGTCAGCGAAAGCTTTCTTCACTCAACGCAGCCCGCACTTTATCGCGCCCCCGCGCGCCTTCACCCAGTTCTCGCACGACCTCATCCGGCATTCCCGGCTCTCCTCCGACGCCGTTCGCCTCCTGACCTGGCAGCTCTCCCATCTGGGCGAGCAGCTAGAGCGCTTTGGCCTCGCTCAAGGGCACGTTGGAGACGAGCTGTTGGGTGACCCAGAGCCCACCGGCCCCCTGGAGCCGCCGTTCGTGCACGAATCCCTCGTCCTTGAGCTGCCGCTTGGCCCGGGTGAAGGCGCAGCCACCCCGTGGGGCCTGCGGAGACGATCACCACCGAGCGCGTCGCACCGGCGCAGCTCGGCGTTCGGCAGCCGCGCTCCGTCCGTCAGGAAGGCGGAGTCCTCGTAGTGGCGCAGGGCGGCGCGGGCGAAGTGGTGTTCTTCTGAATTCACCGGCACGGCACGGATCTCAGGGCGCACGTCACCCGGATGGCCCAGTTCCGGATCCTGGGCGGGGGCGTCACCCGAACGTGTGGTCTATCCCCGTCTGCCCCTGGCGAGGGACCGCTGCGACTTAGCGTCGGGTGGCTGCGCCCGCAGCGGGCGGGAGGTCGCAGGTTTCGGCGAGGGAGAGGGCGGCATCACGTGAACGCGGGCACTGGTGACGGAGGCGGACTGTTCGTCGACGGCGCCGACGGGGAGCGTACGGGCAGGGTGAAGGCGGGCCGGGGCCTGGGGGCGGTGACCGGCGGGGGGACGGTGATGTTCTCCGACGCTCCGGGCGGTGGGAGTGGGGCTCCGTCGGCGGTATCGATCTCCGGCGGTCCCGGTGCCGTCGGGGTCGCCGAATCCGGGGCCGCCTCCGTCCCGCTCGCCCGGCCCGCCCCGCGTCCCGGGCCCGGTGGCGTCCCTGCCAAGTCCCGGAAGGCTCGGAAGGCGGGACGATGGGCGAAGGTCGCGCAGCGGATCGTGCCGGACGACCTCCAGCCCGACGCGCTGCGTGTGGAGCTGACCGAGCTCGGGGACGCGTTCCGCGCCTACCAGCGGCGGCCCGAGCCGGACCTCGCCGTCCTCGCTGAACTCCACGACCGCAAGGCCCGCGCCTTCGCCTCGTGGGCCGACGTCACCGGCGACGCGTCCCTGCGGGAGGAGGCGGACCGGGCCGCGACGGCGGCGCGGACGACCCGCGAGATGGACGCCCACCGGCGCGGCATCCTGCTGGACGGTGAGGGGCCGGTGGTCGAGCGGCTGCTGACCCGGGGCCAGGGCGTCCATCTCCGCAATGTGCTCGAGCACGTACGGGTCGGCTCCCCCCGCCCCGAGGCCGAGGCCCGGCTCGCGGTGCTGATGATCACCCTGCGGGCCGCTCGCGCCGGTACCGGGAACGTCACCGGGCAGGACCTCGGCGGCTGGTTGCAGGGCGACGCCGAGCGGGTGCTCCAGGAGCTCGTCGACGTGGGCTGGCTGCTGCTGCCGGAGGACGTCACCGCCGACGACGCGCTGACGTCCCGGCCCGAGGAGCCCACCCAGGTCACGGTGCCCACGCTGATCCCCACGCAGCCCCGCCCGTTCTTCTTCGGCAAGGTCACCAGGGCGCGGCTCTCGGGGTGGGCCCAGAAGGTGGTGGGCGACCGGAAGCTGCGGAAGAAGAAGGCCGCGGCTGCCACCAGGCTCCTCGCGGTGTACACCGCGGCCCACAGCCGTCCCGACGGGTGTCTCGGAGGCGCCGACGAGGACGCCGGTCTGGCGCTGGACGAGGTCGCCCAGTTCTGCGGCCTGCGCCCCGAGGACGTCGCCGAGCAGGCGGGGCTGCTGGTCGCCGCCGGCTGGCTCGCGGCGGAGGCGGACGCCGCCGACGGGCGGCTGCGGGGCCGGCTGGCCGAGCGCGTACTACCGCTGAGCGGACTGCTGTGACGGCTCGTCACTGAGCAACGTCAGGGCAAGCGCCCCCAAGGGGCGCGGGGAACTGCGCGACCAGCCACAACGGCGCCGCACCCGGCTACGAACCCGACAGGGCAGACGCGCCCCCGGCACGGCGCCCAAAAGCAACGGTGCCCGGCCCCCCGCAGGGGACCGGGCACCGTTCGCTCAGCTCAGCGCAGCGCTCAGTGGGCGTGCCCGTGGCCGTGGCCCGCGGCGGCCGGCTCTTCCTCTTCCTTCTTCTCGACGACCAGGGTCTCGGTCGTCAGCAGGAGGGAGGCGATGGAGGCGGCGTTCTCCAGGGCGGAGCGGGTGACCTTCACCGGGTCGATGACGCCGGCCTTGACCAGGTCGCCGTACTCGCCGGTGGCGGCGTTGAAGCCCTGGCCCTTGTCGAGCTCGGCGACCTTGGAGGTGATGACGTAGCCCTCCAGGCCGGCGTTCTCGGCGATCCAGCGCAGCGGCTCGACGGCGGCGCGGCGGACGACCGCGACACCGGTGGCCTCGTCGCCGGTCTTGCCGAGGTTGCCCTCGAGCACCTTGACGGCGTGGACCAGCGCGGAGCCACCACCGGAGACGATGCCCTCCTCGACCGCGGCGCGGGTCGCGGAGATGGCGTCCTCCAGACGGTGCTTGCGCTCCTTCAGCTCCACCTCGGTGGCGGCACCGACCTTGATCACGCACACGCCGCCGGCCAGCTTCGCGAGGCGCTCCTGGAGCTTCTCGCGGTCCCAGTCGGAGTCCGTGTTCTCGATCTCGGCCTTGATCTGGGCGATGCGGCCCTGGACCTCGTCGCGCTTGCCGGCACCGTCGACGATCGTGGTGTCGTCCTTGGTGACGGTGATGCGGCGGGCGGTGCCGAGCACCTCGAGGCCGACCTGGTCGAGCTTGAGGCCGACCTCCTCGGAGATGACCGTGGCGCCGGTGAGGACGGCCATGTCCTGCAGCATCGCCTTGCGGCGGTCGCCGAAGCCGGGGGCCTTGACGGCCACCGCGTTGAAGGTGCCGCGGATCTTGTTGACGACGAGGGTGGAGAGCGCCTCGCCCTCCAGGTCCTCGGCGATGATCAGCAGCGGCTTGGAGGCGTTGGCCTGGATGACCTTCTCCAGCAGCGGCAGCAGGTCCGCGATGGAGGAGATCTTGCCCTGGTTGATCAGGATGTATGGGTCGTCGAGGACGGCCTCCATGCGCTCCTGGTCCGTCACGAAGTACGGCGACAGGTAGCCCTTGTCGAAGGCCATGCCCTCGGTGAAGTCCAGCTCCAGACCGAAGGTGTTGGACTCCTCGACGGTGATGACACCGTCCTTGCCGACCTTGTCCATCGCCTCGGCGATCAGCTCGCCGACCTGCTGGTCCTGGGCGGACAGCGCGGCCACGGCGGCGATGTCGGACTTCTCGTCGATCGGGCGGGCGGTGGCGAGAAGGTCTTCCGACACGGCGGCGACGGCCGCGTCGATGCCCTTCTTCAGCAGCGCCGGGGAGGCACCCGCGGCGACGTTCTTCAGGCCCTCGCGCACGAGCGCCTGGGCGAGCACGGTGGCGGTGGTGGTGCCGTCACCCGCGATGTCGTTGGTCTTGGTCGCCACCTCCTTCACCAGCTGGGCGCCGAGGTTCTCGTACGGGTCCTCGACCTCGACCTCGCGGGCGATGGTGACGCCGTCGTTGGTGATGGTGGGGGCGCCGAACTTCTTGTCGATGACGACGTTGCGGCCCTTGGGGCCGATCGTCACCTTCACGGTGTCGGCGAGCTTGTTGACGCCGCGCTCGAGGGCGCGACGGGCGTCCTCGTCGAACTTCAGGATCTTCGCCATGGGAGCGTGAGCCCTCTTCCGGAAATCTTGGGGTTATACGGCAACTGCGCCCCCGACGCCCGGCTTTTTATGGTCGCGGGAGCCAGGGGCGCAGCTGGAAAGCAAGGTGCTTCGGTGAAGTGAAGAGCTACTTGAGAGCTGCTTCTACTTCTCGACGATCGCGAGCACGTCGCGGGCCGAGAGGACGAGGTACTCCTCGCCGTTGTACTTCACCTCGGTGCCGCCGTACTTGCTGTAGAGCACGACGTCGCCGACGCTGACGTCGAGCGGAAGGCGGTTGCCGTCCTCGAAGCGGCCCGGGCCGACGGCCAGGACGACGCCCTCCTGGGGCTTCTCCTTGGCGGTGTCCGGAATGACCAGGCCCGAAGCCGTGGTCTGCTCGGCGTCGAGCGGCTGGACCACAATGCGGTCCTCGAGCGGCTTGATGGCAACCTTGGAGCTGGTGGTCGTCACGATCCGACCTCCCCCTTCGGAGATCTCACGGGGTTAACTGTCTGAGGTGGCGACCAGGTGGATCCGTCGTCGCGGGTGCCGGACCTGCCCGTCGCGTAGTTGGCACTCTCCAGTGGGGAGTGCCAGACCCGAGACTATGACTGCGATTAGCACTCGGTCAAGCGGAGTGCCAATGCCGGCGGCGCGTCGGCGGGGTTTTCGGGTGAACGCCGGTTTGTGGAGGCACCCTGCGTGGGTGTGGGCGTCGCTGGGGGCTGCCGCCCCCGGGCCCCCGCATCGGCCCTGAACGGGCCTTGTCCTCGAGCGCCGGACGGGCCGGATGATGCCGACCGGCGTCGAGAGGTCACGGGTCTGCGGCAAGAAGTCAGACGTAGTCCTCCAAGTTGCCCACCCTCAGCCCCTGCTCCTCGATCGTGTCCAGCAAACGTTCCGTGCGGGCCGTCAGGTTCGTGGCCGTCGGGTGGTCCGGGTCCACGGCGATGACGTCGCCGGGGTGGAGGCGGTGGTCGCCGCGGGTGTAGGTGAGGTCGCCCGCGGCGTCGAGGGTGGCGCGCCACAGGACCAGGGCGGTGATGCCGCAGTCGGCGGCGGCGCGCAGGGTCGTGGTGTCGTACGTGCCGTGCGGCGGGCGGAAGAGGTGGGCGCGGACGCCGAAGCGGGACCTGAGCTTGGTCTGCTGGCCGCAGATCTCGGCGCGCTGGCCGGCGTAGGGCAGGCCGCGCAGGGAGCGGTGGTCGAGGGTGTGGTTCTGCAGGCTCGCGCCGAACGGGCGCAGCCGGGCGAGGTCGCCGTACGCCGGTCCGGCGACGGTGTCGGTGAGGAACAGGGTGACCGGGAGCCGGCGTTCGCGGATCAGACCGGTGAGGGCGGGGTCGCGCTCGGCGCTGTCGTCGTAGGTGAGGAAGACGACGGGGTCGTCGGTGCGGACGTGGTCCACGACGGGCGGCAGCCGACGGCCCCGGTCGGCGTCCTGGGCGGGGTCCCCGGCCGCCGCCGCGTGCTCGGCGGGGGCGGCGGCGAGCCGGTCGCAGGCGGTGAGCGGGAGCAGCAGGAGCAGCGGGAGCAGGAGGGCGGCCGGGGCGGCGGCCGGGCGGGACCGCCCTCGCCTCACAGGTAGTCCTCCAGGCGGGCCACCGCGTATCCGTCGGCGGTGATCCGGTCCAGGAAGCGGCGGACCATGTCGGTCATGGTGCCGTCCCAGTCGTTCTCGCCCCGGAAGTGGGTCAGGACGATGTCACCGGGGTGCAGGTCCTGGTCCCACTCGCGGTACTCCCAGTGGTCGACGTACACCTCCTCGCTCCAGATCGGGGCGTACTCGATCCCGCAGGACTTGGCGGCGCGCAGGGTGTCGCGGTTGTAGTTGCCGTACGGCGGTCGGAAGAGGGTGGGGCGCTTGCCGTAGTGCTTCTCCATCACGTCCTGCATGCCGCAGATCTCCCGCTTCTGGTCCTCGTAGGAGAGGCCGGGGAGGTAGGGGTGGCTCAGGGTGTGGTTGTTGAGGGTGACGCCGCGGGCCTGCATCTTCTTGAAGTAGCCGTAGTCGTCCTTGATCTCCTCGTCGGCGAGGAAGACGGTGTACGGGATCTTCAGCTCGCTCATCATCTTCAGGAACGCCGGGTCCTTCTCGGCACCGTCGTCGATGGTGAGGAAGACGACCTTCTCCTTGGTGGGGACCGTGGTGAAGACCGGCGGGAGGCCGTCCTCCTCCTGGCCGTCGACCTCGAAGCCCTCGCGGGCCTTGATCTCCGGCTTCTTCTCGGGGGGCGCGGGGGCCGTCAGCGGGACCTTCTTCAGGTCCCAGCGCTTGGCGGCGGCGGCCAGGGCGGCCCGCGCCTCGCGCGCCTCGGCCGCGGCGCCGGCCGCGCGGGCCTCGGCGGCCTCCGGGCCCTGCCGGCCGGCGGCGCCCCCCTCCCCGTGGCCGTCGCCCTGCGCACAGCCGCCGGCGAGGGCGGCGACGGCCAGGACGGCGGTCGCGGTCACCGCGCGCCGGCGGAGTGCGGGACGAGGTGCCCGGGACACGCGACGTGACGCGCGACGCGACACCCGACTTTTGTCATTTTGTACGACTTCTCGCATGGTGCCGGATCCTCGCAGTCCCCGACCGCCGAACCCGGCCCGACACCGCGCCGGAGGCACACCGTCCACCGACTGGCCCACAATGAGTCGGTGAACGACCTGGACTCCCTCCTCGCCCTGCTCACCCCCGAAGGCCGCGCGCTCCTCGACGAGGTGCGCGACACCGACCCCGCCCGGGAGTTGGCGGTCGCCACCCGGCTGCGGCGCGCGCATCCCGCCGGGCTGGTGTCGGCGGCGCTGGGGCAGGCCCGGCTGCGGCAGCGGGCGGTGGCGAAGTTCGGGGCCGAGGACGCCGGGCGGATGTTCTTCACTCCGAACGGGGTGGAGCAGTCGACGCGGGCGAGTGTGGCGGCGTACCGGGCGGAAAGCCTCCGGGCGCTCGGGGTGCGGTCCGTCGCCGACCTGTGCTGCGGGATCGGCGGCGACGCGATCGCGTTCGCCCGCGCCGGGATCCGGGTCCTCGCCGTCGACCACGACCCGGTCACCGCCGCGGCGGCCCGCGCCAACGCCGAGGCGCTCGGGCTCGCCGACCTGATCGAGGTGCGCGAGGCCGACGTGACGGAGGTGGACACGGCCGGGTACGACGCCGTGTTCGTCGACCCCGCCCGGCGTTCCTCCAAGCGCGGCCGGATCTTCGACCCGGAGGCGTACTCCCCGCCCCTGTCCTGGGCCGTGTCCGCCGTGCTCGGGGCGCCGCTCGGCCTGCTGAAGATCGCGCCCGGCATTCCCCACGAGGCGATCCCCCCGGAGGCGACGGCCGAGTGGGTCTCGGACGGCGGGGACGTCAAGGAGGCCGTGCTGTGGTTCGGCCCGGACGTGACGCCGGGGGCGCGGCGGGCGACGCTGCTGCCCGCCGGGGCGGGGATCTACGCGACGCCCGCGACCATGCTGCCGGACCCCGGAGCCCGTCCGGTCGGGCGGTACCTGTACGAGCCGGACGGCGCCGTCATCCGGGCCCACCTCGTCGCCGAGGTGGCCGAGGACCTGGACGGCGGGCTGATCGACCCGACCATCGCCTACGTCACCGCCGACGAAGCGCACCGCACGCCGTACGCCACCGCCTACGAGATCACCGACCGGCTCCCGTTCAACGTCAAGAAGCTGAAGGCGCTGCTGCGGGAGCGCGGGGTCGGCACGCTGACCGTGAAGAAGCGGGGCTCGGCGGTCGAGCCGGAGGAGCTGCGCAAGAAGGTCAAACCGCAGGGGCCGAACGCCGCGACCGTGTTCCTGACGCGGGTCGCGGGGGCGCCGACGATGCTGATCGGGCACCCCGTCCGGTAGGCAGCTAGCGGGCCTCCGCCTCCCGCGCCCGGCGCCGCAACAGTGCGCTTTCGCGGGCGTTGCGGGTCAGGGCGGCGGCCCGTTCGAACTCCTCGCGGGCCTCGGCCGTGCGGTCCAGGCGGAGCAGGAGGTCGCCCCGGACGCTGGGGAGCAGGTGGTAGTCGCGCAGGGCCGGTTCTGCGGCGAGGGCGTCGACGAGGGCCAGGGCGGGGGCCGGGCCCTCGGCCATCGAGACGGCGACGGCGCGGTTGAGTTCGACGACCGGGGACGGGGCGCGGGCCGCGAGCAGGCCGTAGAGCGTGGCGATGCGCGGCCAGTCGGTCTCCTCGTAGGTGAGGGCCGTCGCGTGGCAGGCGGCGATCGCGGCCTGGAGGGCGTACGGGCCCGGACCTCCGGCGCCGGTGGCGGCGTGGGCGTGGCCGAGGGCGGTGATGCCGCGGGCGATGAGCAGGCGGTTCCAGCGGCGGCGGTTCTGGTCCCGCAGCAGCACCGGCTCGCCGTCGGGGGCGGTGCGGGCGGCGGTGCGGGAGGACTGGAACTCCAGCAGCGCGGCCAGGCCGTGGACCTCGGGTTCCTTCGGCATCAGGGCGGACAGGACGCGGGCCAGGCGCAGGGCGTCCTCGCACAGGGCGGGGCGGAGCCAGTCGTCGCCGGCGGTGGCCGCGTAGCCCTCGTTGAAGATCAGGTAGATGACCTCGAGCACCGAGCCGAGGCGGGCCGCGCGGTCCGGGCCGTACGGCACCTCGAAGGCGACGTTCTTCCTGGCCAGGGTGCGTTTGGCGCGGACGATGCGCTGCGCGACGGTGGGTTCGGGTACGAGGCAGGCGCGGGCGATCTCGGGTGTGGTCAGGCCGCCGAGCAGGCGCAGGGTCAGGGCGATGCGGGCCTCGGCGGACAGCACCGGGTGGCAGGCGGTGAAGACCAGCCGCAGCAGGTCGTCGTCGATGTCCTCGGGGTCGGCGGGCTCCTCGGGCGGGGGCGCCGAGACGGGCAGGTCCCGGCCGAGCTCGGCGAGCTTGCGGGCGTAGGTCTCCCGGCGCCGGATCAGGTCGACGGCGCGGCGGCGGGCGGTGGTCATGAGCCAGGCGCCCGGGTTGTCGGGCACGCCGTCCCTCGGCCACTGCTCCAGGGCGGCGACCAGGGCGTCCTGGGTGAGTTCCTCGGCGATGCCGACGTCCCGGACGAGCCGGGCGACGCCGGCGATCACACGGGGCGACTCGAGCCGGAAGACGGTTTCGAAGGCCGCGGTGGGCTGTGCTTCCACAGCCCACCATGCAACACCCTCGGGGCGCCGGGACAAAGCGGGAACCGGGCCCCGCGTCGGCTCAGCCCTCCATCAGCTCGCGGACCTCGCAGGTGACCGTCCAGTGGTCCTCGTGCACCTTCAGGAACCGCTTGGTCCACTCGACCGCCTCGGCCCGGTCCTTGGCCTGGAGGAGGGAGTAGCCGCCGACGACCTCCTTGGTCTCGGTGAAGGGGCCGTCGGTGACGGAGAGCTGTCCGCCCTCGTAGTGGACGCGGGTGCCCTGACTGGTCGGGGTCAGGCCGGCCGTGTCCAGCAGGACGCCGGCCTTGGTCATCTCCTCCATCAGCTTCTCCATCCGCTGGATCAGCTCGGGGCTGGGGCCACCGGCGAGGTCGTCGGACTCCTCGATGCGGATGAGGGACAGGTAGCGGGGCATGGTGGCTCCTCGGGTGGTTCTGCCGCCGGGCTTCTCCCGGCCTCTCACCCTTGCGTCGAACGGGCCGGCCGCGGATCGACACCCGCCGGGAGAATTCTCCGGGACGTCCCTCAGCGCAGCGATTCCCACAGCTCCGCGGCGTCCGGCTGGTCCGCCACGACCCGGTTGGGGTCGGAGGGGGCGGGCAGCACCGGCATCGTCAAGGTGCGTACGTCGTCCGCCTCCAGGCCGCCGAGGCTGCGGCCCAGGTTCATCAGCTCGCCCAGCGAGTCGAGGCCGGTGTCGGTGGTGAGGCTGCCGGTGAGGGCGTCGGCGACCTGGTAGAGGCGCGCGGGATCGGTGAGCAGGTCGGTGGCCGAGACCTGCTCGAGGAGCGCCTTGACGAGCTTGTGCTGGAGTCCTATCCGGGCGAGGTCGCTGCCGCCCTCCAGTCCGTACCGGGTGCGGGCCAGGCCGAGGGCCTCGGTGCCGTCGAGGTGGTGGGTGCCGGCGTCCAGGTGCAGGTGGCTCTTGTCGTCGTCGATGTCGACGTCCGTGGTGACGGTGACCCCGCCGAGCGCGTCGACCAGGTCGGCGAAGCCGGAGAAGTCGACCTCGACGTAGTGGTCCATGCGCACGCCGGTCAGCGACTCGACGGTCTTCACGGCGCAGACCGGCCCGCCCAGTTCGTAGGCCGTGTTGAACATCGCGCCGCTCGCCGCCCTGGTCGTGCCGCCGGACGGCAGCGGGCAGGAGGGCCGCTCGACGAGGGTGTCGCGCGGGATGCTGACGACGGTGGCTGCGGTGCGGCCCGCGTCGAGGTGGACGACCATCGCCGTGTCCGAGCGGGCTCCCCCGCTGTCGCCGCCGCCCAGCTCCCGGTTCTCCTCGCCGCTGCGCGAGTCGGAGCCGAGGACGAGGAGGTTCAGGGCGCCGGTGGGCACCGGGGACGCGGAGGGCGAGGCGGAGGGGACGGTGACGGGGCGCGCGGGGCGGTCGTCGCCGAGCGCGCCGTTGATGTCGACGCTCTTGATGTTGCCGTTCAGGTGCAGGTAGGCCCAGCCCGCCGCCCCGGCGCCGAGCAGCAGGGCGCCGGTCAGGGCCAGGCCGGCCGCCCTGAGCCCCTTCCGGCGGCCGTCCCGGCCGTCCTGCCCGCCCCGCGCCGCCATGCGTCAGCTCCCGCCCTGCCCGTCCCGTTCGCGTCCCCACCGAATGCCCCGCCGGAAGGAACATAAGTCCGAATTATTGAAACTGGAACAGGTGAGCCGGACTTCTGCGGAAATTCTCAGACTGGCGGCTTGTCACTCCCGGGGCGACGCCGTACTGCTGCGCACCTCCAGGCTGGTGGCCAGCTCCACCCGGGTCGCGGTCGGGGAGCCGTCGTCCCGCCCGAGGTCCAGCACCAGCCGGGCCGCCGCCTCGGCCATCTCCATCAGCGGCTGCCGTACGGTCGTCAGCGGCGGCCCCACCCAGCGGGCCACCGGCAGGTCGTCGAACCCGACCACGCTCAGGTCCTGCGGGATGCGCAGCCCCAGCTCGCGGGCGGCCTCGTACAGCCCGAGCGCCTGGAGGTCGTTGCCGGCGAAGACGGCGGTCGGCCGGTCCGGGCGGCGCAGCAGTTCCAGGCCCTGCCGGTAGCCGGCCTCGTGGTGGAAGTCGCCGGTCACGATCAGGCCGGGGTCGACCGGCAGCCCGGCCGTCTCCAGGGCGGCCCGGTAGCCGTCGACGCGGGCGCGGCTGCACATCATGCGGGTGGGGCCGCTGATGGCGCCGATGCGGGTGTGGCCGAGGTCGACCAGGTGCCGGGTGGCGGCGAGGCCGCCCTGCCAGTTGGTGGCGCCGATGGACGGCACGTCGGCGCCGGGGTCGCCGGCCGGGTCCATCACCACGAACGGGATGGAACGGCTGGTGAGCAGCGCCCGCTGGGACTCGTCGAGGCCGGACAGGACGAGGATCACGCCGTGCGGGCGGCGGGCGGCGACCTGGTCGGCCCAGGTCCGGCCGGGTGTGAGGCGGCCCGCGCTCTCGGAGAGCACGACGCTGAGCCCCGTGTCCCTGGCCACGTTCTCCACGCCCCGGATGACCTCCATCGCCCAGGCGCTCTCCAGCTCGTGGAAGACCAGGTCGATCAGGGGCGACCGGGTCGACTCGGCCCGCCTGCGCCGGTAGCCGTGTACACGCAGCAGCTCCTCGACGCGGGCCCGCGTCGAGGGGGCGACGTCGGCACGGCCGTTGAGCACCTTCGAAACAGTCGGTGCGGACACACCGGCCTCACGCGCGATCTCGGCGAGGGTCGCGGTCTGCGCGGACCGCTTTCGCGTCGGGGTTTCAGCGGGCTGCGGGGATGTCATGGCGGCGATCGTAACCCCATGGGGCCGCATGACGAAGGGGTCGCCTCAGCAAGCTCTCCGGAACATTCGCCGGGATACCCGAATCATTCGACCGACCGGTCTGCCTCACCGCGGGCCGACCGGCTCTCCTCGCCCTCGGCCGACCGCCTCTCGTCGCCCTCGGCCGGCCGGCCCGTGTCACCGTCGGCCGACTCGAACCGCCAGCGGTGCACCGCGCGCGCCACCAGACCCTCGTCCGGTTCGGGCAGCTCCGGGAGTTCGGCGTCGTACGGGGCGTCCCACCAGGTGATGACGAGGACCCGGTCCTGCGGGGCGCGCAGGGTCTCCCGACGGGCCGGGGTGCCGGCGAGCGGCTGTGCCCGGGCCCAGGCCAGCAGCTCCGCGCCCCGGCCGGGAAGCGCCCGCGCCTCCCACATCAGCGCGACGGTCACGAGTACAGGTTCTCCTTGCTCACTTCGTGGACGTGATCGTGGCCGTGGTGACCGTGACCGGTGCCGTGGTCGTGCGTGTGGCCCTGTCCCGGCACGTGCGGTTCCGTGACCGGGAGGGAGGAGTCGGCCGACAGGTCCCAGTCGGAGGCGGCCCGGTTGCGGGCGACCATCTCGGCGCCGAGCGCGGCCACCATGGCGCCGTTGTCCGTGCACAGCTTGGGGCGCGGCACCCGCAGCCGGATCCCGGCCGCCTCGCAGCGCTCCTGGGCCAGGGCCCGCAGCCGCGAGTTGGCGGCCACGCCGCCGCCGATCATCAGGTGGTCGACGCCCTCGTCCTTGCAGGCCCGCACCGCCTTGCGGGTCAGCACGTCCACGACCGCCTCCTGGAAGGAGGCCGACACGTCGCGCACCGGCACCTCCTCCCCCGCCGCCCGCTTCGCCTCGATCCAGCGGGCCACGGCCGTCTTCAGACCGGAGAAGGAGAAGTCGTACGCCGCGTCGCGCGGGCCGGTCAGACCGCGCGGGAAGGCGATCGCGTTCGGGTCGCCCTCGCGCGCGTACCGGTCGATGACCGGGCCGCCGGGGAAGCCCAGGTTCAGCACCCGGGCGATCTTGTCGAAGGCCTCGCCGGCCGCGTCGTCGATGGTGGCGCCGAGGGGGCGGACGTCCGAGGTGATGTCCGTGGACAGCAGCAGGGACGAGTGCCCGCCGGAGACCAGCAGGGCCATCGTCGGCTCGGGCAGCGCGCCGTGTTCCAGCTGGTCGACGCAGATGTGCGAGGCGAGGTGGTTGACGCCGTACAGGGGCTTGCCGAGCGCGTAGGCGTACGCCTTCGCCGCCGAGACGCCGACCAGCAGGGCACCCGCGAGGCCGGGTCCGGCGGTGACGGCGATGCCGTCGAGGTCGCGCGCGCTCACCCCCGCCTCCTTCAGGGCGCGGTCGATCGTCGGCACCATCGCCTCCAGGTGGGCGCGGCTGGCCACCTCCGGGACGACGCCGCCGAAGCGGGCGTGCTCGTCGACGCTGGACGCGACGGCGTCGGCCAGCAGGGTGGTGCCGCGCACGACACCGACGCCGGTCTCGTCGCAGGAGGTCTCGATCCCGAGGACGAGAGGCTCGTCGCGTGAGTCAGCCATGGTTGTCGGTTCCTCGTTCGGTTCCCGGTACGGAGGTGGAGGGGTCGGTCAGGCGCATCACCAGGGCGTCCACGTTCCCCGGCTGGTAGTAGCCGCGTCTGAAGCCGATGGGCTCGAAGCCGAAGCGCTCGTACAGCCGCTGGGCGCGGGTGTTGTCCACCCGGCACTCGAGCAGCACCTCGGCGCACTCGAAGTCGGTCGCCGCGCGCAGCAGCTCGGTCAGCAGCCGCGCCCCGAGCCCGGTGCCCCAGTGGTCGCGGGCGACGGCGATGGTCTGCACGTCGGCCTGCTCGCCGGAGGTGACCAGGCCCGCGTAGCCGACGACCCGGCCGTCGTCCTCGGCGACCAGGTAGCGCCGGGAGGCCCCCGGACCGCGCGCGTGGGCCAGCTCGGACCAGAACATCCCCCGGGACCAGGCGTCCTCCGGGAACAGCTCGCGCTCCATGAGGAGCACGGGGTCGATGTCCCACCAGCGCATCTCGCGCAGCGCGGCGGGGGCGGACTCGGCGGTGGCTGGCTCGGTCACTTCGGGGTGACCACCTTGTAGTTCTTGGGGACCTGGGCGTCGGGCCTGCGCAGATACAGCGGCCGGGGCGCGGGCAGCTCCTCCCCCGCCGCGAGCCTCTCGGCGGCCAGCCGGGCCAGGGCGGCGGCGGACACGTGCTCCGGCTCGTGCGCCCGGGGGAAGGTGTCCGGGTACAGCAGCGCGCCCGCGCCGACGGCCGGGAGGCCGGCCACCTGCCCGGCGATGTCGGCGGGGCGGTCGACGGCCGGGTCGGTGAGGCGGGTGCGGGAGTCGGCGTACCGCGCCCAGTAGACCTCCTTGCGGCGGGCGTCGGTCGCCACCACGAAGGGGCCCTCCAGGTCGGCGGCGAACGCGAGGCCGTCCAGCGTGCACACGCCGTGCACGGGCACGCCGAGCGCGAGCCCGAAGGCGTCCGCGGTCATCAGGCCGACGCGCAGCCCCGTGTACGGGCCGGGACCGGTGCCGGCGACGACGGCGGTGACGGCGTCGAGCCGCAGGCCGGCCTCGGCGAGCACCCGGTCGACGGCGGGCAGCAGCAGCTCACCGTGGCGGCGGGCGTCCACCTGGCTCGACGAGGCGATGACGTCCGTACCGTCGTGCAGCGCGACGGTCACGGCGGGCGTGGCGGTATCCAGAGCGAGCAAGAGCACGCAAACAGCCTACGGCGCCGCGCGGTCCGCGCCGGACGCCCTGTGGACAACTCCGGGAACGCGCGGCCGGCCCGCCCCCGCACCTCGTGTCGCACTCCGCGTTCACTCACTCACGTACTGCTACCGTCGCCCGGAAGCGCGGTGCACGCAGCACGCAGCACGGAGCACGCAGGTCGCACGAAGTACGACGACGAGGTGGTCGCCAGTGGCAAGCAGCAGCGCCGGTATCGTCACCGGCCTCGTCACGGCGGCCTTCGTGACGGTCGGCGTCCTCGCCCACCAGGCGTCCGTCAGCGCCCCGGCCGACCTCGACCGCTCCCGCGCGACCGTCAGCCCGGCCCCCGGCGCCGTCAAGGCACCGCGCGACCGGCGGCACCCCGACGCCCTGCCCGCGGGGTCCGGAACGGGTGAACGGGTGGTGTACTCGGTGGACGACGACCGCGTGTGGCTGGTCGGCCCGGCGAACAAGGTCCAGCGCACCTACGAGGTCACGCCCAGTACGGTCGACCCGGCGCCGGGGACCTACCGGGTCACCTCCCGGTCCAACCGGGTCACCGGGTCCGACGGCGTCCCGGTCGAACACGTGGTGCGCTTCACCAGCACCGAGGGCGTGGCGGTCGGGTTCAGCGCGGCGGTCGACGGCTCGACCGCGAAGCCCGACCCGGACCGGCGCACCGGCGGCATCCGCGAGTCGCGTGCGGACGGCGACGCGATGTGGACGTTCGCGACGATCGGGCGGCAGGTCGTCGTCGTCCCCTGACGGCGCGCGGGGCCGGGTCGCAGCCTCGCCCGCGTCTTCCCCCTGACCGCGCACGCGGGGCCGGGTCGCCCGCCTCGCCCTCGTCTCCCCCTGACGGCGCGCGGGCGTCAGGCGGCCTCGCGGTGGTCGCGGCCGTCGCCCGCGGCACGGTGGCCGGGCCGCTCGCGGACCGGCCGGCGCGTCTCCGGCTCCGGGGCGCGGGGCGGCGTCGAGACCGCCGTCGCGGCGGCGCAGGAGGCGAGCAGGTCGCGCATCGACACCCCGGCGGGCGCGGGCGACTGGGACTCCGGGCGGCCCTGCGGCTGAGCCTGGGACATGGACGACATGGACGCCTCCTGAAGCTCGGGGGCGGGCGCAGTAAGGCATGCCTAACTACGAGCTGAGTACCATGTGACCACGGGCAACACCCGAAACGCAATCTTTTGCCGACGCGTTGTCGGAAAATCGGAGGCGCGCGGGGGCGCGCCGAGGACGTACCGGAGCCGCGCCGGGGGCGGCTCAGCCGGCGAGGACGCTCGCGTCGGCCCCGGCCCACCGCTCGCCGAGACCGGTCACCGTCACGTGCCGCACCTCGTCGGTGGTGTCGCCGACGGCCCGGTCGATCCGCAGCCGCAGCCGGTCCTCGGTCAGCTCCTCGACCTTGCCCTCGCCCCACTCGACCACGATCACCGAGTCGGACAGGGAGACGTCGAGGTCGAGGTCCTCCATCTCGTCGAGCCCGCCGGACAGCCGGTAGGCGTCCACGTGGACGAGCGGCGGACCGTCACCGAGCGAGGGGTGCACGCGGGCGATCACGAAGGTCGGGGAGGTGACGGCGCCGCGCACGCCGAGGCCCTCGCCGAGACCGCGGGTCAGGGTCGTCTTGCCCGCGCCCAGCTCACCGCTGAGCATCACCAGGTCACCGGCGCGCAGCAGCTTGGCGAGCCTGCGGCCCAGCTCCCGCATCTGCTCGGGCGAGGTGACGGTGATCTCGACGTCGGGGGCCGGCCCTGAGGCTCCGGAGGGTCCGGAGGGTCCGGACGGTTCAGGGCCCTGTGCTGCTGGTGCTTCCATAACCGTCCACCGTAGTCGCTGCCGGCACGGCGCCCGCGCGGGTGAGCAGGTCGGCGAGGCGGTCGGTGACCAGCTCCGGGTGCTCCAGCATCACCAGGTGCCCCGCGTCGGGGACCAGCACCAGCTCCGCGTCCGGCAGCAGCCCGGCGATCGCCTCGCTGTGCTCGCTCGGCGTCACCAGGTCCCGCACCCCGGCCAGCACGAGCACGGGCAGGTCCGTGAAGCGGGCGAGGGCCTCGGTCTTGTCGTGGTCGTTGAAGGCCGGGTAGTACTCGGCGACGACGTCGATCGGCGTCGACTCGATCATCCGCTCCGCGAACCGGGCCACGGCCGGGTCGACGTCCCGGGACGCGAACGAGTACCGCTTGATGATCCCCGCGAACAGGTCGGCCGTCGCCCGCCGCCCCTTCTCCACCAGCTCGGCCCGCTGCCCCAGCGCCTTGAGCACGCCCGGCAGCACCCGCCGCACCGCGTTGACCCCGGCCACCGGCAGCCCGAAGTTGACCTCGCCGAGCCGCCCGGACGACGTGCCGACGAGGGCGACGCCGACGACGCGCTCGCTGATCAGGTCGGGGAAGGCGTCGGCCAGGGCCATCACGGTCATGCCGCCCATGGAGTGCCCGACCAGCACGATCGGGCCCTCGGGCGCCGCCGCGTCGATGACGGCCTTCAGGTCGCGGCCCAGCTCCTCGATGCTGACCGGCCGGCCGTCCCGGGTCTGGGCCACGCCCCGGCCGGACCGGCCGTGGCTGCGCTGATCCCAGTGGACGGTGCGGACGACGCCTCTGAGGGCCGCCCGCTGGAAGTGCCAGGAGTCCTGGTTGAGGCAGTAGCCGTGGCTGAAGACGACGGTGACGGGCGCGGGCGCCCGGCGGCCGAACAGCCGCCTGCGGCGCGGGGCGCGGTGGACCTCGGCGTCGGCCTCCGGATCGAGGTCGTCGACCTCGTAGTACAGCTCGGTGCCGTCCTCGGCGTACGCCGTGCCGGGGGTGCCGCGCAGTCCGCCGTAGGGGCCCGCCGAGTCCAGGGCGAGGCGGGCCTTCTGGCGCATCCCGCGCCCGACGGTGAGCCGTTCTATCGCCACACCGGCCGCGGCGCCCGCCGCGACCACGCCTATCGCGACGCCGGCGATGCCGGTCGCCCGGCGCCAGCCGCCCGCGGCGACCTCGCTCGCGGCCTCCGTGGCGGAGGCGACGGCCGCCACGACGGCCTCCCCGTTGCTCTCGCTCACGTGCACCGCTCCTCTTCACCGGACTCGCCGGGTTCGCCGGGTTCACCGGGCCGCTGTGCGCCAGCCCGCTGCCGATCGCCGTTCCACCTGACCGCGCGCCGCCGGTACGGCCGTCACTCGTTGACGTAGACGCGCGGGACGCGGCTTCCGATCCGGGTGACGATCTCGTACGCGATGGTGCCCGCCGCCTGGGCCCAGTCCTCGGCGGTGGGTTCGCCGCGGTCGCCGGGGCCGAACAGTACGGCCTCCGCGCCGGGCTCGGGCCGGTCCCCGCCCAGGTCGACGACGAACTGGTCCATCGCGATCCGCCCCGCGACCGTGCGCCACTTGCCGTCGACCAGGACCGGGCCGGTGGAGGAGGCGTGGCGCGGGACGCCGTCCGCGTAGCCGAGCGGGACGAGGCCGAGGGTGGTCTCGCCGGGGGTGGTGTAGTGGTGCCCGTAGCTGACGCCGTGGCCGCCGGGGACCTGCTTGACCAGGGCCAGGGAGGCGGCCAGCGTCATCACCGGGCGCAGCCCGAAGTCGGCGGGCACGCCGATCTCGGGGCTGGGCGAGACGCCGTACATCGCGATGCCGGGGCGTACGAGGTCGAAGTGGGCGTCGGGGAGGGTGAGGGTGGCGGGCGAGTTGGCGATGTGCCGCACCTCGGGGCGCAGGCCCTGCCGCTCGGCGTGGGCCGTCATCTCCCGGAAGCGGGTGAGCTGGGCGGCGATGGAGGGGTGGCCGGGCTCGTCGGCGCAGGCGAAGTGGGACCAGAGCCCGGTGACCCGCAGCAGCCCCTCCCCCTCGGCCCGCAGCGCGGCCCCGACCAGGTCCTCCCAGTCCGCGCCGGGCTGGCAGCCGTTCCGTCCGAGCCCGGTGTCGGCCTTGAGCTGCACGCGTGCGGGCACCCCGGCCGCCCGGGCGGCCGCGACGACCTCCTCCATGGCCCACATTCCGCTGACGGACACGTCGAGACGGGCCTCGACCGCCTCCCGCCAGGGCCCGCCGGGCGTCCACAGCCAGCACATGATCCGTACGTCGTCCGGCAGCCCGGCCGCCGCCGACCGCAGGGCGAGCGCCTCCTGCGGTGTGGCCGTGCCGAGCCAGGTCGCGCCCGCGTCGACGGCGGCGCGGGCGCAGGGGAAGGCGCCGTGGCCGTAGGCGTCCGCCTTGACGACGGCCATGAGGGCCGCGCCGGGGGCCCGTTCGCGCAGCGCGCGGACGTTGGCCCGCAGGGCGGCCAGGTCGATCTCGGCCCGGGCACGCAGTACCGCGTCCGCCTCCGGCCGGGCAGTTGTCTCGCTCATCGTGCCCCCAGTCTCTCAGAGCACCCGGCCGCCCCCGTCGCACGCCGCCGGGGAGGGGCGGGTGCCCGGCAGTGGTTAGGGTGCCCCGCATGAGCATCATCGGGGTCGGGATCGACGTGGCCGAGGTCGAGCGGTTCGGGGCGTCGCTGGAGCGCACACCGGCCCTGGCGGGGCGGCTCTTCGTGGAGAGCGAGCTGCTGCTGCCCAGCGGTGAACGCCGGGGCGTCGCCTCGCTCGCCGCCCGCTTCGCGGCGAAGGAGGCGCTGGCCAAGGCGCTGGGCGCACCGGCGGGGCTGCTGTGGACGGACGCCGAGGTGTACGTCGAGGACAGCGGGCAGCCGCGGCTGCGGGTGACGGGGACGGTGGCGGCGCGGGCGGCGGAACTGGGCGTGGCGTCCTGGCACGTGTCGCTGAGCCACGACGCGGGGATCGCGTCGGCGGTGGTGATCGCGGAGGCGTGACGCTCAGGGGGCGTCGTGCGTCCGGCCGGCGGTCGGCCGGACCCGGATGTGCATGCGTTCGCCCTGTGCGCCGTAGAGGGCGATCCACTCGACGGGACGGTCCCCGGCGTTGGCGATGCCGTGCGGGACACGGGTGTCGAACTCCGCGGTCTGCCCGGCCGTGAGGACGAGGTCGTGGTCGCCGAGGGCGAGCAGCAGGCGGCCGGAGAGCACGTAGAGCCACTCGTGGCCCTCGTGCGAGCCCTGCTCGGGGCGCGGCGTGGATCCGGTGCGCGGGGTGGCCGGGGCGGGGAGGATCTGCTTGTAGGCGTGCAGTCCGTCGTTGGGGTTCCGGGTGAGCGGGACCCATGTCTGTCCGTGCCGGGTGAAGGGGCGGGGGTGGACGCGGGGGTCGCCGGTGCGCGAGCCGACGAGTTCGTCGAGGGCGAGCCGGTGGGCCCGGGCCAGCGGCAGCAGGTGCCGCAGTCCCGGCTCGCGCCGCCCCGACTCCAGCCGGGACAGGGTGCTCACGGAGATGCCGGTGACGGCGGCGAGCTGGGCCAGGGTGAGCCCGCGGGCCTGCCGGACGGCACGCAGGCGGGTCCCGAGCGAGGCCATCACCTGGGCCGTCTCGTCGTCACCGCCGTCAACACCGCCGTCGACACCGCCGACATCATCACCGCTGCTCATGGGACAACTGTCCCCCATCCCCGGTCCCGCGGGACGCCGGGGACGCCGGGGGCCGGCCGGCCGTGCGTGTTCCGGGCGTACGGGGAAGACTCGACGGCATGCGGACTGCGTACAGGGTGGAGACGGTCAGGAACGCCGAACGGGAGCTGATGGCCCGGCTGCCGGAGGGGGCGCTGATGCAACGGGCCGCGGCCGGTCTTGCCGCCGCCTGCGCGGAGGTGCTGGGCCGGGCGGCCGGGCGGGTCTACGGCAGCCGGGTGGTGCTGCTGGTCGGCAGCGGCGACAACGGCGGCGACGCCCTGTACGCGGGCGCGCGGCTGGCCCGGCGGGGCGCGGGCGTGACGGCGGTGCTGCTGTCGCCGGAGCGGGCACACGGCGCGGGTCTGGCGGCGCTGCGGCGCGCGGGCGGGCGGGTTGCCGGGGACGGGGCTTCCGGTTCCCCGGAGGAGCTGATCGCGCGGGCCGATCTCGTCCTCGACGGCATCGTCGGGATCGGCGGCGCGGGCGGGCTGCGGAAGGAGGCGGTGCCGCTGGCGGACGCGGCCGCGCGCTCCCGGGCCGCCGTGGTCGCCGTCGATCTGCCGAGCGGGGTCGACGCGGACACCGGCCGGGTGCGGGGGGACGTGGTGCGCGCCGACCTGACGGTGACGTTCGGGACGCACAAGCCGGGGCTGCTGATCGACCCGGCGCGGGAGTACGCGGGGTCGGTGCGGCTGGTGGACATCGGCCTGCCCCTGCCCCGCGAGGGGGCGGAACTGGAGGCGTTGCAGCACGCGGACGTGGCCCGGCTGCTGCCGGTACCGGCGGCGGAGAGCGACAAGTACCGGCGCGGGGTCGTGGGCATCGCCGCCGGGTCGGCCCGTTATCCGGGCGCGGCCGTCCTGGCCGTGTCGGGCGCGCTGCGGGGCGGGGCCGGGGCGGTGCGGTACGTCGGTCCGGCGGGGGACGCGGTGATCGCCCGCTTCCCGGAGACGCTCGTGTCCGACCGGGGGCCCGAGCGGGCGGGGCGGGTCCAGGCCTGGGTGGTCGGTCCGGGGGCCGGTGACGACGCGGCGACGGTGGCCCAGGTGCTGGCGGCCGAGGTGCCGGTGCTGATCGACGCGGACGGCCTGCGGCTGGCCGACGCGGAGGCGGTGCGGGCGCGCACGGCACCGACGTTGATGACCCCGCACGCCGGGGAGGCGGCGGCGCTGCTCGGGGTGGGCCGGGAGGAGGTCGAGGGAGCGCGGCTGGACTCGGTGCGGGAACTGGCGGCGCGGTACGGGGCGACGGTGCTGCTGAAGGGGTCGACGACGCTGGTGGCCGGTGCGCGGGGCGGTCCCGTCCGGGTCAACGCGACGGGGACGTCGTGGCTCGCCACGGCCGGCAGCGGGGACGTGCTGTCCGGCCTGACGGGTTCACTCCTCGCGGCGGGCCTGTCGGCGGTGGACGCGGGGAGCGCGGGCGCCTACCTCCACGGCCTCGCGGGCCGCTTCGCGGCGCAGGGGGCACCGGCGGGGGCGCACGACGTGGCGGAGGCGATCCCGCGGGCCTGGCGGGACGTGCGGGGGGAATGAGACCGCGGACCCGGGTGCGGGCCTCGCCGGTACGGTGAGCACATGACCGCCGCACCGGCCCCCGACCCGCACCTCCCGGACCTCCCGGACCTCCCGGACCTCCACGCGCTTCCCAGGGCGGAGTTCGCGTTCCCCGGTCCGCTGCGCGACCGGCTCGTCGCCGCGATCCTCGACGGTTCGAAGACCTCGACGACGGGCCTGGTGGCCGACTACGAGCACGACGGCGATCCGCTGCCGCGGCCCGGGCACCGTGAGGTGGTCGTCGACTCGTCCGGCCGCCCGGTCGCCGTCATCGAGGTGACACAGGTGCGTGTCGTCCCGCTGGCCGAGGTGGACCTCGCCCACGCGGTCGACGAGGGCGAGGGGCACACGAGCGTGGCCGAGTGGCGTGCGGACCACGAGCGGTTCTGGCACGGCGAGGAGATGCGCGCGGCGATGGGCGATCCGGAGTTCACGGTGGACGACGCGACACCGGCGGTCCTGGAACGCTTCCGGGTCGTCACCGTGCTGCCCGGTACCGCCGGCTGAGGGCCCCTCCAAGCCCCTCCGGGGCTACTCCACCGTCACCGACTTCGCCAGGTTGCGCGGCTGGTCCACCTCGTTGCCCCGGGCCGTGGCCAGTTCGCAGGCGAAGACCTGCAACGGCACCGTCGCCACCAGGGGTTGGAGCAGGGTCGGGGTGACCGGCACGCGCACGAGGTGGTCGGCGTAGGGGGCGACCGCCTCGTCGCCCTCCTCGGCGATGACGATGGTGCGGGCGCCGCGGGCGCGGATCTCCTGGATGTTGGACACGATCTTGTCGTGGAGGACCGAGCGCCCGCGCGGGGACGGCACGATGACGACGACCGGCAGGTCCTCCTCGATGAGCGCGATCGGCCCGTGCTTCAGCTCGCCCGCCGCGAAGCCCTCGGCGTGCATGTACGCCAACTCCTTCAGCTTCAGGGCGCCTTCGAGGGCGACGGGGTGGCCGACGTGCCGGCCGAGGAAGAGCACCGTGTTCTTGTGGGCGAGGGAGCGGGCCAGTTCCCTTACGGGGTCCATGGTCCCCAGGACCCGTTCGACCGCGCCGGAGACGCCGGACAGGTCGCGGACGACGTCGCGGATCTCGTCGCCGTACTTGGTGCCGCGCACCTGGCCCAGGTACAGGGCGACCAGGTAGCAGGCCACCAGTTGGGTGAGGAAGGCCTTGGTGGAGGCGACGGCGACCTCGGGGCCCGCGTGGGTGTAGAGCACGGCGTCGGACTCGCGGGGGATCGTGGAGCCGTTGGTGTTGCAGATGGCGAGGACCCGGGCGCCCTGTTCGCGGGCGTGGCGCAGGGCCATGAGGGTGTCCATCGTCTCGCCGGACTGGGAGATGGCGACGACCAGGGTCTGCTGGTCGAGGATCGGGTCGCGGTAGCGGAACTCGCTGGCCAGCTCCACCTCGCAGGGGATCCGCGTCCAGTGCTCGATGGCGTACTTGGCGATGAGCCCGGCGTGGAAGGCCGTGCCGCAGGCGACGACGACGACCTTGTCGACCTCCCGGAGCACCCCCGGCGGGATGCGCACCTCGTCCAGGCTGAGGGTGCCGGAGCCGTCGATGCGGCCGAGGAGGGTGTCGGCGACGGCCTTGGGCTGCTCGGCGATCTCCTTGAGCATGAAGGAGGCGTAGCCGGCCTTCTCGGCGGCCGAGGCGTCCCAGTCGACGTGGTACGAGCGGACGTCGGCCGGGGTGCCGTCGAAGCCGGTGACCGTGACGCCGTCCCGGCGCAGCTCCACGACCTGGTCCTGGCCCAGTTCGACGGCGTCCCGGGTGTGGGCGATGAAGGCCGCGACGTCCGAGGCGAGGAAGTACTCGCCCTCCCCCACGCCCACGACGAGCGGCGAGTTGCGGCGCGCGCCCACCACGACGTCCGGCGCGTCCGCGTGCACGGCGACCAGGGTGAACGCGCCCTCCAGCCGCCCGCACACCCGCCGCATCGCCTCGGCGAGGTCGGCGCGGCCGGAGTACTCCTCGGCGAGCAGGTGGGCGACGACCTCGGTGTCGGTCTCGGAGGGCAGTTCGTGGCCGCGCTCCGCCAGCTCGGCCCGCAGCGGCGCGAAGTTCTCGATGATGCCGTTGTGGACCACGGCGACCCGGCCCGCGTTGTCGAGGTGCGGGTGGGCGTTGGCGTCGGTGGGGCCGCCGTGGGTGGCCCAGCGGGTGTGGCCGATGCCGGTGACGGCGGCCGGCAGCGGGTGTTCGGACAGTTCCTTGTCGAGGTTGACGAGCTTGCCGGCCCGCTTGGCGGTGGCGAGGCCGCCGTCCGCGAGCACGGCGACGCCCGCCGAGTCGTATCCCCGGTACTCGAGCCGCTTCAGTCCGGCCATCACGACATCGAGTGCCGACTGAGGCCCTACGTATCCCACGATTCCGCACATAAGCGGCAGCCTACGAGCAGAATGGATCGCGCGTCGGTCGCGAAGCGGGCTTTCCATGCCCGAAATCGGAAATTCCCACCGGGGTACGAACGCTGCCCGCCGGTCCGCGCCGTCCGCGGGCGCGCCGCGTCAGCCGAGCTTGGCGACCTGGGCGTCGACGACGTCCGCCGGGATCTCGAAGTCCGCGCCGGTCACCATCGCGGAGAGGTTGACGACGCTGAACGTGGCGAGCGTGGCGCCCTTGCGGACCACGACGAGCTTCATGAGCCCACTGCTGTCCCCACTGGTGGCCACACCGACGTCGACCGTGAGCCCCTCGTCACCGGCCTTCAGCCGGTCCACACCGCTCACCTTGGTGACCCGCATCTTGTCGCTGCCCACGGTGGCCTCGAAGCCGCCCGCGCACTTCTCGACGGCCGTCTTCAGCCCCGCCATCGCCTGCTCGGCGCCATCGCCCTCGTAGGAGGCGACGTTCAGCAGGATCCTGTTCACGTCGACGTCGGTCATGTCCTGGCCGTCCGGGCCCTTGCTCTCGGAGGGCGCCTCCTTCTGTCCCTGCCAGGCACGCTTCACGTTCGCCGCGGGCTCGGCCTGGGCCACCGCGCCCTGGACGTGGACGAGCGGCAGACAGGCCTTGTCGTTCGCCGAGATCTGGTCCTGCGCGACGTCCTCCTCCGCCGAGAGCTTGGTGGCGACCTCGCCGTTCTTGACGTCGGCCTGGGCGAGGGCCACCTTCTCCAGCTCGGCGGCGGTCAGCGTCTTGCCCGCCGGGGCGGACTGGCCGGCCTCGCCCGCCGGGGCGGACTGCTCCGTCTTGGCCTTGTCGTCACCGGACGCGCCGTCGTCGTCGGACGACCCGCCGCAGGCGGTGGCGAGCAGGGCCAGGGCGGCGGCGGAGGCCGCGAGGGCGGTACGGCGGACAGCGGTGGAACTCACGTGAGCACTCTTTCGTCGGGGACGCGTCGCGACGGCGTCGGCCTGCGTCGCCTGGGACTGCGTTGCGTCGGGTCGGGCTGCGCCCGGCTGGGCTGCGCCGGGTCGTGTCGGAGTCTGTCCGGTCGCCTCGCGACCGCTGTTCGACTCCGGTCGACTTTGCCCGCACGATACCCAGCACAATCGCACGGGTGATCGATAACGAGCCACCCGAGACCCGACCGTGATCTTCCCGGGGCGTGACGCACCCCACCTGCCGCCCCGTTCGTACTCCGTTAACAATGGACTGTGATCTCTCCGGTCCCCTCGATCCCCCGGAGCGCCCACCGGCAGCGGCCGGAGGCGACTCCCTACGTCGACCTCACCCGCCCCGAGTGGAGCGCGCTGCGCGACAAGACGCCGCTGCCGCTGACCGCCGAGGAGGTCGAGAAGCTGCGCGGCCTGGGCGACGTCATCGACCTCGACGAGGTGCGGGACATCTACCTGCCGCTCTCCCGGCTGCTCAACCTCTACGTCGGCGCCACCGACGGCCTGCGCGGCGCGCTGAACACGTTCCTCGGCGAGCAGGGCTCCCAGTCCGGCACCCCCTTCGTCATAGGGGTCGCCGGTTCGGTCGCGGTCGGCAAGTCCACGGTCGCCCGGCTGCTCCAGGCGCTGCTGTCCCGCTGGCCCGAGCACCCGCGCGTGGAGCTGGTGACGACCGACGGCTTCCTGCTGCCGACGCGGGAGCTGGAGGCGCGCGGCCTCATGTCGCGGAAAGGTTTCCCCGAGTCGTACGACCGCCGGGCGCTGACCCGGTTCGTCGCCGACATCAAGGCGGGCAAGGCGGAGGTGACCGCGCCGGTCTACTCCCACCTCATCTACGACATCGTCCCGGACCAGCGGCTCGTGGTCCGCCGCCCCGACATCCTGATCGTCGAGGGCCTGAACGTGCTTCAGCCCGCGCTGCCCGGCAAGGACGGCCGCACCAGGGTCGGGCTCGCCGACTACTTCGACTTCAGCGTGTACGTCGACGCGCGCACCGAGGACATCGAGCGCTGGTACCTCAACCGCTTCCGCAAGCTGCGCGCGACCGCCTTCCAGAACCCGTCCTCGTACTTCCGCAAGTACACGCAGGTGTCGGAGGAGGAGGCCCTCGACTACGCCCGCACCACCTGGCGCACCATCAACAAGCCCAACCTGGTGGAGAACGTGGCCCCCACCCGCGGCCGGGCCACCCTGGTGCTGCGCAAGGGCCCCGACCACAAGGTCCAGCGCCTGAGCCTGCGCAAGCTGTGAGGCGGGCGGGGCGGGCGGCGCGATAGAAATACCGGATGCTGCATCTGCGCCTGATCACTCCGGCCGACCGCACCGACGAGGTGGTCCGCCTGATCGACCGTACGGTCGGCACCACCCACCTCGTCGTCCTGCCGGGTGCCGCCCGCGAGCCCGAGGGCGACGTCGTCATGTGCGACGTGGCCCGCGAGGCCGGTGACGAACTCATCACCCGCCTGCGGTCGTTGGACCTCGAGAGCTGCGGCGCCATCACCGCCGAGAACATCGACCTGTCGCTGTCGGAGCGCGCCGACCGCGCGGAGCGGGACGCGCCCGGCGAGCCCGCCGACGCCGTGCTGTGGGAGCAGTTGGAGGAGGCGACCCACGAGGAGTCGACCCTTTCCATCACCTACGTCGCCTTCATCACGCTGGCCACGATGATCGCGGCCTGCGGTGTGGTCCTCGACAACGCGATCCTGATCGTGGGCGCGATGGCGGTCGGTCCGGAGTTCGGCCCCCTCGCCGGGATCTGCACGGCGATCGTCCAGCGGGCCCCGCGCCTCGCCCTGCGCTCGGCGATCGCCCTGCTGGTGGGCTTCCTCGTGGCGATGGCGGTGACGGTGGGCTTCAGCTGGATCATGACCGAGTTCGGCCGGTTCAGCGAGGGCAAGCTGGAGGGCGACCGACCCAACACCGGCTTCGTCTACGCCCCGGACGCCTTCTCCTTCGTGGTGGCGATCCTCGCCGGCATCGCGGGCACGCTCTCCCTGACCTCGGCGAAGTCCGGTGCCCTGGTCGGCGTCGCCATCTCCGTCACCACGGTCCCGGCCGCCGCCAACGCGGCCGTGGCCCTGAGCTTCGGCGACATGAAGCAGACGGTGGGCTCCACCGAACAACTCCTCCTCAACCTGGCAGGCATCGTGGTCGCCGGAACCCTCACGCTGCTGGCCCAGAAGGCGTTGTGGTCAACCCAACGCGCCCGACTGACCAAACCTGACAACGCCGGGTGAGGAATCTTGCCCAAGGGGCGCGGGGAACTGCGCGACAAGCCACGACGGCGCCGCACCCCGCATCACACAGAACCCCCCACCCCGAACCCGGCCCCAAAAACTAACCGAGCGCAGACTTCACCGAATCGGCCAACCGCCCCGCCACAGACCGAGCCTGCTCGATATCGGCCGCCTCCACCATCACCCGCACGAGAGGCTCCGTCCCCGAGGGACGCAGCAACACCCGCCCGGTGCTCCCCAGCTCCCGCTCCGCCTCGGCCACGGCCGTCGCCAGCTCGGCAGAGCTCGTCACCCGCGACTTGTCCACGTCCGGCACATTGACCAGCACCTGCGGCAGCCGCTCCATCACGGACGCGAGGTCCCGCAGCGGACGCCCGGTCTGCGCGACCCGCGCCGCCAGCATCAGGCCGGTCAGCGTGCCGTCGCCGGTGGTGGCGTGGTCGAGGATGATGACGTGGCCGGACTGCTCGCCGCCGAGGGCGTAGCCGTGCTCCTTCATCTCCTCCAGGACGTATCGGTCGCCGACCGAGGTCGCCACGAACCGGATGCCCTCGCGCTCCATGGCGAGCTTGAAGCCCAGGTTGGACATGACGGTGGCCACGACGGTGTCCGAGCGCAGCGCCTCCCGCTCCCGCATCGCGAGCGCGAGCACGGCGAGGATCTGGTCGCCGTCGACCTCCGCACCGGTGTGGTCCACGGCCAGGCAGCGGTCCGCGTCGCCGTCGTGGGCGATGCCGAGGTCGGCGCCGTGCTCGACGACGGCGGCCTTGAGCAGGCCGAGGTGGGTGGAGCCGCAGCCGTCGTTGATGTTCAGGCCGTCGGGCACCGCGCCGATGGTGACGACCTCGGCACCGGCCCGCGCGAACGCCTCGGGCGAGACCCGGTGCGCGGCGCCGTGCGCCTCGTCGAGGACGATCTTCAGCCCGTCGAGGCGGTTGGGCAGGACGCCGACGAGGTGGGCGACGTACTGGTCGAGCCCCTGGTCGTAGTCGCGGACGCGGCCGACGCCGGCGCCGGTCGGGCGGTCCCAGGGGGCGCCGGTGCGGTGGTCGGCGTAGACGGACTCGATGCGGTCCTCCAGCTCGTCGGCGAGCTTGTGGCCGCCGCGGGCGAAGAACTTGACGCCGTTGTCGGGCATGGCGTTGTGGCTGGCGGACAGCATCACGCCGAGGTCGGCGCCGAG
Organism: Streptomyces coelicoflavus; assembly: GCF_045041415.1. Taxonomy (NCBI): domain Bacteria; kingdom Bacillati; phylum Actinomycetota; class Actinomycetes; order Kitasatosporales; family Streptomycetaceae; genus Streptomyces; species Streptomyces coelicoflavus. Next base: position 3,343,519 of record NZ_CP108218.1, read on the forward strand.
CGCGCCGGTGAGGTGGGCCACCGCGGGCGTCGGCAGCACGCCGACCCGCAGCACGTCCACGCCGGCGCTGGCGAGGCCCGCGACCACCGCGGCCTCCAGGAACTCCCCGGAGGCGCGCGGGTCCCGGCCGACCACCGCGGTCGCCCGGTGACCGGCGAAGGTGCCGGCCTCGGCCAGTACGTGCGCCGCGGCGACGGAGAGGCCCAGCGCCAGCTCGGCCGTCAGATCCGCGTTGGCGACACCGCGCACGCCGTCCGTGCCGAAGAGTCGTCCCACTTGTCCTCCTGAGGAAACGTCAATTCCGGAAGCGGCTGCCGATGAGTGCGGCCCACGCAGTCGGCTCCCGAAGGCCCGGGCGTGCAACGCCCGACCATCGATCACATAAGCCTTAGAACGTCTTGTGCCGTTATACGCCCAACGGCAGGGATAAACGAATGCCCCGGCAGCACAGTGGCGTGCCGCCGGGGCGTTCGGAGTACAGCCGGACCAGCCGGTACGACTTAGCGCTTGCTGTACTGCGGGGCCTTGCGGGCCTTCTTCAGACCGGCCTTCTTGCGCTCGACCGCACGGTCGTCACGCTTGAGGTAACCGGCCTTCTTGAGCGCGCCGCGGTTGTTGTCCACGTCGGCCTCGTTCAGCGCGCGGGCGACACCGAGACGGAGCGCACCGGCCTGACCGGAGACGCCGCCGCCGGAGATGCGGGCGATGACGTCGTAGCGGTTGTCCAGCTCGAGCACCTTGAAGGGCTCGTTGACTTCCTGCTGGTGGACCTTGTTCGGGAAGTAGTCCTCGAGCGTGCGCCCGTTGACCTTCCACTTGCCGGTGCCCGGGACGATCCGGACGCGGGCGATGGCGTTCTTGCGACGGCCCAGGCCGGCGGCCGGCTGCGGCTCGCCGAACGCGGAGGCCATCGACTCCGAGGTGTACTCGCCCTCGACGGGCACCTCGGACTCGGTGGTGTAGCTGTCGATGTCGAGCTCTTCGAGCGGCTGCTCGGGAGTCGTCTCGGGAGTGGTCTCGGCCACGATGCTCCTCAGATTCTCTTCAGTCTTAAAGGGTGGCCGGAACTACTGCGCGACCTGGGTGATCTCGAACGGCTGCGGCTGCTGCGCGCCGTGCGGGTGCTGGTCACCCTTGTAGACCTTCAGCTTCGAGAGCATCTGACGGCCCAGGGAGTTCTTGGGGAGCATGCCCTTGATGGCCTTCTCGACGGCCTTCTCCGGGTTCTTGTCCAGCAGCTCGTCGTAGCGCACCGAGCGCAGACCGCCCGGGTAGCCGGAGTGGCGGTACGCCATCTTCTGGGTCCGCTTGTTGCCGGAGAGGTGCACCTTGTCGGCGTTGATGATGATGACGAAGTCACCGGTGTCGACGTGGGGCGCGTAGATCGGCTTGTGCTTGCCGCGCAGGATGGAGGCCGCAGTGGTGGCCAGACGACCCAGGACTACGTCCTGGGCGTCGATGACGTGCCACTGGCGCGTCACATCGCCGGGCTTGGGGCTGTACGTACGCACGGTTCGTAGCCTTCGCTTCTTCAGTGAGTGGTCCTGACATGGTCACCGAAGACGATCACGACAGCCCTGACCGCACCGCGGTGACGCATACCGCGTGCAGGTCGCTGGTCATCGGTCCCGGTGGACCGGTGTAAGGGCCCCTCACGTGAGAATGAGCAAGCCAATACACATACGACTGTGCAGAATACCCGGGCCCCGGCGGCCGGGTCAAAACGGGGCCGCGGGAGCGCGCTCCGGCTCCGGCGCCCGGCCCGGGGGCACCCGCCCGCCGGCAGCCGCCGGCCCGGCCCAGGACTGCCGGGCGACCGTCACCGCCAGCACGCAGAGCGTGAACGCGTCCCGGAAGGCCCGCCGCCGCTCCCCCTCCAGCCAGGGCCAGGTCAGCCCCGGTACCTGGGGCACCAGGGCGATCCAGAACCACACCCCGCGGGCCGCCGACCCGGCGTACGGCAGCCCGGCGAGCAGCAGCGGCAGGGCGACCAGGAGGTAGTGGTCGTAGGACGGCCGGGAGACCAGGAACGCCGACAGCATCAGCCCCGCCCCGGTCTCCGCGAGCCGCAGCGGGCCGGGGTCGGCGCGCCGCCAGCGCCGGTACGCGCAGAGCACCCCGGCCGAGGCCGCCGCCACCGCGAGCCCCTGCGCGAGCGCCGCCGGCACCCCGAGCCGGGGCAGTACGGCCGCCGGGGAGGCCTCGTAGAGCCGTACGAAGCCGTCGTCGCCGTGCAGCAGGAAGGGCAGGGTGCGGGTGAAGAAGCCCGCCGGGTCGGGCATCGCCAGCGCCGCCGCGGCGGAGGCCAGCGCGGGCAGCAGGACGGCCGCGGCAAGCGCCCGCCACCGCCCGGCGAAGAGGAAGAGCAGGACGACGGGCGCGAGCAGCGGCTTGAGCGCCACGGCCGCCCCGATGACGGCCCCCGCCCCCGTCCAGCGCCCCCGGCTCGCCAGCAGCAGGGCCAGCGGCAGCGCCACCGTCGCCGTCACGGTCCAGTTGCCGAGCCGCACCAGGTGCCCGAACGGCGCGAAGCCCAGCGCGAGCCCGGTCAGTCCGAGGGCCGCGAGCCGGCTGCCGAGCGGCACCCGGTGCAGGAGCAGTGCGCAGGCCCAGGCCAACGCCAGCAGGACGGTCACCGCGCACGGCACCAGCACCCGCAGCACCCCGCCGGGCAGCACCGCCTCCGGCACGGCGGCGAGGACCGCGCTCGGCAGATAGAGGAAGTGCGGGTCGTCGTACGGGGAGCCACCGGCCAGCCAGGTGCGGGCGGCCCGGACGACGATCGCGTTGTCCATCCCGCCGTCCGAGGTCGTCCGCGCCGCGTGCGCGGCGGACGCCGCCAGCACCGTCAGGAGCACCGCCCACAGATGCCCTCCCGCCGGCCGCACCAACCACCCGGAGATGTCGCTTTTGCCCGTCCGCATGCACGGAACGCTAGGCCCTGCGGGCCCCAAGTCCCGGCACCAGCACGCCCACAGGCCCGTCTAAGATGCGGCCCATGAGCTTTGGGCAGGGGGGACCTCAGTCGCAGTGGGATCCCTGGACACCGCAATCGCAGCAACAGCCGCAGCAGCCGCAGTCGCAGCAGCCCTGGAACAGCGGGAACAGTGACAACACGCCGGACTGGGCTGCCCTCGCCGAGGCCTCCGAGGCCCGTGCCAAGCGGCGCCGGCTGTTCTTCATCGGCGGCGGCGCGCTGGCCACCGTGGCGATAGCCAGTGCCGTCGCGGTGGCCGTGGTCTCGGCGAACGGCTCGGACCAGGCCTCCGACGGCCCCTCCTCGCAGCTCCCCTCGACGGCGGACATACCCAGCGCGACGGCCACCGATCCGTCCTTCGCCCCGACCAGCGCGCCGCCGCCGCTGGACCCGAAGGACTTCGTCTCCAGCGCCAAGAAGGACAAGGCCCCGCTCAGCCCGGACCTGCTCTTCCCCGGCACCCAGCTGACCATGGGCGAGACGGTCTACAAGAAGGGCCCGACGGCCGACACCCGCACCTGCGGCTCCGCCGCCCAGGGCACCCTGCCGAAGGTCCTCGACACCAACAAGTGCACGCGCCTGATCCGTGTCACCTACACCAAGGGCGACACCGCCGTGACGGTCGGCGTGGCCGTCTTCGACAACGAGGCGCAGGCCACGAAGGCCAAGAAGGACGCCGACAAGAAGAGCATCGTGCGCTCCCTGTCCGGCGGCGGCGTCAAGTCCTTCTGCACCGGCGCCGTCTGCCGCTCCACGACCAACTCCTACGGCCGTTACGCCTACTTCACCGTCGCCGGTTTCACGGGCGGCAAGGACGTCACGGAGAAGTCCACCGGCGTGTTCCGCGCCGGTGACGACCTGGCCGAGTTCGCCTTCCGCCAGATCCGCCGGCGCGGCGAGGCCCAGGCATCGGCGGCGGCGGAAACGGGCTGACGGCCCCGGCGCCGGTCAGCAGCAGCCGGCCCCCGGCAGCGACCGCTTGTTGCGCGCCTCCTTGTTCCGGGCCGCCAGCAGCTCGTCGGCCGGGTAGCCGACCTCCTCCAGGGTCAGCCCGTGCGGCCGCACGACGTGCACGGCCGAGTCCCGTACACCCGCGGCCAGCACCTTGGCCGGCCAGTCGGGCGTACGGTGCCCGTCGCCGACGAACAGCAGCGCCCCGATCAGGGAGCGCACCATGTTGTGGCAGAAGGCGTCGGCGCGCACGGTGGCAGTGATGATCCCGTCGCCCTCCCCGCGCACCAGGCTCAGCTCCTGCAACGTGCGGATGGTGGTGGCCCCCTCCCGCTTCTTGCAGTAGGCGGCGAAGTCGTGCTCGCCCAGCAGCCCTCGGGCGGCCTCGTTCATGGCGTCCACGTCGAGCGGCCAGTCGTGCCACAGCACGTGCCCGCGCAGCAGCGGGTCGACGCCGCCCGGGTTGTCGGTGACCCGGTAGGCGTAGCGCCGCCAGACCGCCGAGAACCGCGCGTTGAAGCCGCTGGGCGCCTCGCGCAGCGCCCAGACCCGCACGTCCTTGGGCAGCCGTCCCGCGAGCCGCTTGAGCAGCTTCACGTGGTGCTCGGCCCACACCTCACGCGGCAGGTCGACATGGGCGACCTGCCCCCGCGCGTGCACCCCGGCGTCGGTCCGTCCCGCCACGGTCAGCTCGTACGTCTCCGGCGACCGCGTGACGGTCCGCAGCGCGTCCTCGATCTCCCCCTGCACGGTCCGCCGCCCCCCGGCCTGCTTGGCCCACCCGGAGAACTCCCTCCCGTCATAGGACAGATCCAGCCGCACCCGCACCAGCCCGGCCGCTACTTCGTCACTCACCCAGAGCTCCTCTCAGCCAAACGAAAGCGGGCCCGCCCCTGAAAAGGAACGGACCCGCAAACGCCCCAAAGGGGCGCGGGGAACTGCGCGAACGACCACGACGAAAGCCGCAGCCGCAATCGCACAGCCACCCGGCAGACGCTTACGCGTCCTTGGACTCCTCGGCCGCGGCCTCGTCGTCGGCCTTGGTCGTGTCGACCTTGGCCTCAGCAGCCTCGGCGGAGCCCTCCGCGTCCTTGGCGGCACGCTTCGTCGCGGCCTCGGCCTCACCCGTGGCCTGCTGCGCCACGGTCAGCGCCTCGACCAGCTCGATGACGGCCATGGGCGCGTTGTCGCCACGGCGGTTACCGATCTTGGTGATCCGGGTGTAGCCACCGGGACGGTTCTCGTAGCGCGGGCCGATCTCGGTGAAGAGCGTGTGGACGATGCTCTTGTCCGTGATCACCTGGAGCACCTGACGGCGGTTGTGAAGGTCGCCCTTCTTCGCCTTGGTGACCAGACGCTCGGCGTACGGACGCAGCTTGCGCGCCTTCGCCTCGGTGGTGGTGATCTTGCCGTGCTCGAAGAGGCTCTTCGCCAGGTTCGCGAGGAGCAGCTTCTCGTGCGCGGCGCTGCCGCCCAGACGGGCACCCTTGGTGGGCTTCGGCATGGTGTTTCTCCTAGGTGTCTGCCCCGGCCGTATCAGGTACCGAAGTCAGTATCCGAGCAGGCGGCCGCCTGTCGGAGATCCGGGGGCCTTCAGGAGGCCCCCGGAAGTGGTGCCGTCAGTACTGCTCGGTCTCCACGAAGCCCGCGTCCGCGTCGTCGTCGGCGCCGAAGGCGTCCGCGGCGGCGGTCGGGTCGAATCCGGGAGGCGAGTCCTTCAGCGCGAGGCCCATGCCCGCGAGCTTGGCCTTGACCTCGTCGATCGACTTCGCACCGAAGTTGCGGATGTCGAGCAGGTCGGCCTCGGACCGCGCCACGAGCTCACCCACGGAGTGGATGCCCTCGCGCTTGAGGCAGTTGTACGACCGAACGGTGAGCTCCAGCTCCTCGATCGGCAGCGCCAGATCGGCGGCGAGCGCGGCGTCCGTCGGGGACGGACCCATGTCGATGCCCTCGGCGTCGATGTTCAGCTCGCGGGCGAGACCGAACAGCTCGACCAGCGTCTTGCCGGCCGACGCCATGGCGTCGCGCGGACGCATGGCCTGCTTGGTCTCGACGTCGACGATCAGCTTGTCGAAGTCGGTGCGCTGCTCGACACGCGTGGCCTCGACCTTGTACGTGACCTTGAGAACCGGCGAGTAGATCGAGTCGACCGGGATGCGCCCGATCTCCTGACCGACCTGCTTGTTCTGCACGGCGGAGACGTAGCCGCGACCGCGCTCGACGGTCAGCTCCATCTCCAGCTTGCCCTTGCCGTTGAGCGTGGCGAGGACGAGGTCGGGGTTGTGCACCTCGACACCGGCCGGGGGCGCGATGTCGGCGGCGGTGACCAAACCCGGGCCCTGCTTGCGCAGGTACATCACGACCGGCTCGTCGTGCTCCGAGGAGACGACCAGCTGCTTGATGTTGAGGATCAGGTCGGTCACGTCCTCCTTGACGCCCGGCACGGTGGTGAACTCGTGCAGGACACCGTCGATGCGGATGCTGGTGACAGCAGCGCCGGGGATCGACGAGAGGAGGGTGCGGCGGAGGGAGTTGCCGAGGGTGTAGCCGAAGCCCGGCTCCAGCGGCTCGATGACGAACCGGGAGCGGAACTCGTCGACGACCTCTTCGGTCAACGAGGGACGCTGAGCGATCAGCATGTGTGTTCCTTCAGTCAGGGGCGCCCGCTATTTGACGCCCGACCAGTACTGCAAGGGTACGGGCGATACGACCCGAAAGAGCCGTACCGCCCGGAAAACCCTGGTGGAGCAGGTGAAGCGAGATCAGACGCGACGACGCTTCGGCGGACGGCAGCCGTGCTGCGACATGTGGGGGACAACCCCCACACCCCCAGCCGACAGCCGAGCCGCGGTGAACCAGCGCGTCAGACGCGACGACGCTTCGGCGGACGGCAGCCGTTGTGCGGGGTGGGCGTGACGTCCTGGATGGAGCCGACCTCGAGGCCGGTCGCCTGGAGGGAGCGGATGGCGGTCTCACGACCGGAACCCGGGCCCTTGACGAAGACGTCGACCTTGCGCATGCCGTGCTCCTGCGCGCGGCGGGCAGCCGACTCGGCGGCCATCTGCGCGGCGAACGGCGTGGACTTCCGGGAGCCCTTGAAGCCGACGTGGCCGGCGGAGGCCCAGGAGATCACGTTGCCGGTCGGGTCCGTGATGGACACGATCGTGTTGTTGAACGTGCTCTTGATGTGCGCGTGGCCGTGAGCGACGTTCTTCTTTTCCTTGCGGCGCACCTTCTTGGTCGCGCCCTGACGTCCCTTGGGGGGCATGTCGTTCTCCTACGGGAGGTGGTCGGTCCTACAGCGAAGACCGCTGGACGGCGAAGTCCGCTGCGGACTACTTCTTGCCCGGCTTCTTCTTGCCGGCGATGGCGCGACGCGGGCCCTTGCGGGTGCGGGCGTTGGTGCTGGTGCGCTGACCGCGGACGGGCAGACCGCGACGGTGACGCAGACCCTGGTAGGTGCCGATCTCGACCTTGCGGCGGATGTCGGCCTGCACCTCGCGACGGAGGTCACCCTCGGTCTTGATGTTGTTGTCGACGTACTCGCGGATCGCGACGAGCTGCTCCTCGGAGAGGTCCCGAACACGGGTGTTCGGGTCCACGCCGGTGGCGGCGAGCGTCTGCTGCGAGAGGGTCCGGCCAATGCCGAACACGTAGGTGAGGGCGATCTCCACGCGCTTTTCGCGCGGGATGTCAACACCGGAAACGCGTGCCATTCAATGGCTCCAGTTGATTGTCGGAGGTCTTCCACAGGACCGGTCCCCGGCCGCCGTATGAGGTACGGATCGGGTCCCCGGCCTCCGAGCCGGGGGTGTCGGACGATCGCTCGCCCGGGTCCTGCGTATGAACATGTTTCAGCTCGCGTCGCGCGAAGTCATGCGAATCGCGGAGGGAACGGTCAGGCGTCAGCCCTGGCGCTGCTTGTGGCGCGGGTTGTCGCAGATGACCATGACCCGACCGTGACGGCGGATCACCCTGCACTTGTCGCAGATCTTCTTGACGCTCGGCTTGACCTTCATGGGTGTGAGGTTCTCCGGGTCAGTTGCCGGCGGACCCGCGCGCGGGGCGCACGGGACGTGGGCAAGATCTACTTGTACCGGTAGACGATCCGGCCACGCGTCAGGTCGTACGGAGACAGCTCCACCACGACCCGGTCGTCAGGGAGGATGCGGATGTAGTGCATGCGCATCTTGCCGCTGATGTGTGCCAGGACCTGGTGGCCGTTCTGGAGCTCGACCCTGAACATGGCGTTCGGAAGAGACTCGACGACAGTGCCCTCGATCTCGATGGCACCTTGCTTCTTGGCCACGCTTCGCCCTTCGAATCGACTACCTTGATCGACTCGTCGCACAACCCACAAGACATGGGGGTGCACGGGAGCCGACGAGTCAGTCTACGTCAGCACACCCGGAAAGGCGAAACGAGGAAGTCTGCCCCGGATGCGAGATCGTTATGCGAGCGGATCGGGTGCGGCCGTGATCCCCAGCTCCGCCAGCTTGGCCTTGCCCCCGTCGGGGGAGGTCAGGACCAGTGGGCCCTGTTCCGTCAGGGCCACCGAGTGCTCCCAGTGGGAGGACCAGGTGCCGTCGGTCGTGATGACCGTCCAGTCGTCGGACAGGACCTCGGTGCGCGGGGTGCCGAGGGAGACCATCGGCTCGATGGCGAGGCAGAAGCCGGGGACGAGCTTCGGGCCCTTGCCGCGCTTGCGCTCGACGTAGTTCAGCAGGTGCGGGTCCATGTGCATCTCGGTACCGATGCCGTGGCCGCCGTAGTCCTCGATGATCCCGTACTTGCCGCCGCCGGGCTTGGGCTGGCGGCGGATGTAGGTCTCGATGGCACGGGAGACGTCCACCAGGCGGTTGCCCTGCTTCATGGCCGCGATGCCCGCCCACATCGACTCCTCGGTCACCCGGGACAGCTCGACCAGCTCCGGGGAGTGACCGGAGCCGACGAAGGCCGTGTAGGCGGCGTCGCCGTGCCAGCCGTCGATGATCGCGCCGCAGTCGATGGAGATGACGTCGCCGTCCTTGAGGACCACGTCGTCGGACGGGATGCCGTGGACGACGACCTCGTTCACCGAGGTGCAGATGGTGGCGGGGAAACCGCCGTACCCGAGGAAGTTCGGCTTGGCGTCGTGCTCCGCGAGGACCTTGCGGGCGACCTGGTCCAGGTCCTTGGTCGTCGCGCCGGGCACGGCGGCCTCCCGGGTGGCCGCATGGATGGCGGCGACGACCAGCCCCGCTTCGCGCATCTTGGCGATCTGCTCGGGGTTCTTGATCTGCACCATCTGGGCTGCCGCCTCCTGCCGCGGGTTTACGTCTGACGCCACCACGATACGCGTCAGCGCGAGCCGGAGCCGGGGGTGGCGGCCGCCCGGCCGGGCCTCGCGCGGCCGGCCGGCGATCGGCACGCGGGGCCCGCCACAGCTGTAGTCAGAGCTGCACCGTCAGCAACAAAATCCGTTGACGATCCCAACTGTTCACCATAGCCTCACAGTTGTCACCTAGCGATCTTGGGTGCCAGCCCGCAGCTCATCCGCTCCGGACCGGTTTTCACGGTCCTCCAGAAACAGAGGTACAAGTGATCAAGAGAACGCTGTCTCGTCTGGCTCTGACCGGTGCCGCCGTCACCCTGCTCGGCATCACCGCCGCCTCGCCCGCGCTGGCCGGCAACGAGGGGCCCCTCTGGTACGGCGACCGGGGCACGGTGACGTTCAACGACGACGGTGACGACATCACGGTCTGCGACAAGCGGGCCGACGGCTACGGCGTCACGGGCTACCTGGAGCGACTCAACAGCACCGGCACCGGCGTGGTCTGGGTCATCAAGGAGGACGACGGCGGAGACGCCGGCTGCGACCGGTCCAACACCGGCTACGACATGATCGGCAACATCCAGCACGGTCTGGCCGTCTGCTGGCACGGCACCGGCTCCTGCGTCCGCTCGAACTGGACCTTCGACGAGTAGGCAGACCCGCTCAGACGCTCCGGCCGGTGCGGACGAATCGATTCGTCCGCACCGGCCGGAGCTCTTGGTGCGGCCGGTCCCGGGCGCACGACCGCCCGGGACCGCGGCGACGGTCAGCGCCGGGTGAAGACCGGTGTCCAGCGGCCGGCGTAGTCCATCTCGGCCTTGCGGAAGCCCGAGAGCGGTGTCACCTCGTCGCTGTCCAGGCCGACCAGGATCAGCTGGTTGCGGAACTCACCCGTTCCGGGCCGGCACTGGCCGGGGTCGCACCGCCAGGCGATGAGGTGGGTGTCGTCCGCCCACGCGAGAAGCTGCTGTCCGGGGACGACGCCGCTCCGCTTGCCGGTCTTCGCGTCCAGAACCGCGGAGACGATCTCGCCGTCCTCACCTCCCGCGAAGCCGCCGGTCACGAGTTCGCCGTCCGGGGACGCGACCACCGGCGGGAAGATCTGATCGGTCTTCTGCTGCGGAAGCGGCTTCAGCCCGCCGTTCACGTCGTAGTAGTTCCTGCCCGGCTGGTCGAGCCGCTGCTCCCACAGCAGCTTGCCGTCGAGGCTCCAGCTGAAGTCCTGACGTCCGGTGCCGACCATGGCCGCGAGACTGTCCTTCTTGGCCGGCCGCTCACTGAACCGCGCCCGGCCGGAGTCGACGTCGATGACGTAGAAGCCGGTACGGCTCTGCTTCGGCCCCGGCATCTCCTTGCCTTCGCCGCCGTCCGCGCCGTCCATGCGCACCGGCGCGTCCCGGAAGAGTCCGTCCGGGTTGTGGTCGTACGCCGTCGCCACCAGGCGCTCGCCGTCCGGCGAGAACTGCACGCCGCCCACGCCCTTGTCGACCTTGATCCAGCGCTCGACCTTGCCCGTCGACAGATTCAGCAGCCCGATCCGGCCGGCGGGCAGATCGCCCTCCAGCACCGCGGCCGTCTTCATCCCGGGGGCGACGTCGAGCCAGGCCCAGTCGGTCTTCTCGTACCGCTTGGCCGCGGCGTCGTACAGACTCCACTCGCGCCCGTTCACCGCGTCCCCGCCCGGCTGCCGCACGAGCTTCGTCGTGTAGTACGCCGAGAGGGCGACCTGCCCGGCGGCTATCAGCTCGCGCGGCGGGGACTGGTCCGGATGCGCCACCACGTCCGAAACCTCCGGCCCGGACTCGGACCGTCCTTCCGAGTCACCCCCCGTCAGGGCCAAGGACACCCCGACGACCGCGGCGACCACGACGACCGCGGCGAGAGCGAGGCTGCGACTCCTGCGACGGAACAGCGACGGCTGCTCCCCCTCGGCGGAATCGTCGGACCGTGGCAACTGTTCGAGCTTGATGGCCGTACCTCCTCAGCTGAGCACTTCCGGGGGTCCACAAGAAGGAAGGCAGCGGCCCCCACCGGGGACCGCTGCCTTCCTTTTCAAGCTGTTACGAACCGGTCAGCGCCGACATGGCCCGCTTCGTGACGTCCGCCACCTTGCCCATCGCGGAGACCGTGGTCACCAGGCCCTGGGCCTTGTAGTAGTCGATGATCGGCTCGGTCTGCGTGTGGTAGACCTCGAGCCGCTTGCGGACCGTCTCCTCGGAGTCGTCGTCCCGCTGGTACAGCTCACCGCCGCAGACGTCGCAGACGCCTTCCTTCTTCGGCGGGGTGTACGTCACGTGGAAGACATGGGCCGAGTCGTTGCGGCAGACGCGCCGGCCGGCGATCCGCTTGACGACCTCGTCCTCCGGGGCCTCCAGGTCGAGCACCGCGTCGAGCTTCATGCCCTCGGTCTCGAGCAGCTCGTCGAGCGCCTCGGCCTGGGAGACGTTGCGCGGGAAACCGTCCAGCAGGAAGCCGCCCTCGGCGTCGGGCTGCTCCATGCGGTCCTTCGCCATGGCGATGGTGACCTCGTCCGGCACGAGATTGCCGGCGTCCATGTAGGACTTCGCGAGCTTGCCCAGTTCGGTCTGCTGGCTGATGTTCGCGCGGAACAGATCGCCCGTGGAGATGTGCGGAATGTGCAGCGTCTCGGCAAGGCGGGTGGCCTGCGTTCCCTTTCCGGCGCCCGGCGGCCCGACGAGGACGATTCGCATCAGCGGAGGAACCCTTCGTAATTGCGCTGCTGGAGCTGGCTCTCGATCTGCTTCACCGTCTCAAGACCGACACCCACGATGATCAGGATGCTGGTCCCGCCGAACGGGAAGTTCTGGTTTGCCCCGAAACCGGCCAACGCCATTGTCGGTACGAGAGAGATCAGGCCCAGATACAGCGAACCCGGCCAGGTGATCCGGTTGAGTACGTAGCTCAGATACTCAGCGGTCGGTCGGCCAGCCCGGATGCCCGGGATGAACCCACCATACTTCTTCATGTTGTCCGCGACTTCCTCGGGGTTGAACGAGATGGCCACGTAGAAGAAGGCGAAGAACACGATCAGGAAGAAGTACAGAATGATGTGCGGCGTCGCCCCGGTGTCCGCGAGGTTCTTGGTGATCCAGGTGGCCCAGCCCGACGTCGAGTTCGAGAACTGGACGACCAGCGCCGGGATGTAGAGGAGCGACGAGGCGAAGATGACGGGGATGACGCCCGCCTGGTTCACCTTGAGCGGGATGTACGTCGACGTACCCCCGTAGGAACGACGGCCGATCATGCGCTTCGCGTACTGCACCGGGATGCGGCGCTGGGCCTGCTCGACGAAGACCACCAGGCCGACCATGACGAAGCCGACCAGCATGACGGTGCCGAACTCGATCCAGCCGCCCGCCAGGGTGCCTTCCTGCTTGATGGCCCACAGGGCGGACGGGAAGGTCGCGGCGATCGAGATGAACATCAGGATCGACATGCCGTTGCCGATGCCGCGGTCGGTGATCAGCTCACCGAGCCACATGACGACGGCCGTACCGGCGGTCATGGTGACCACCATGACGACGGTGGTGAAGATCGCCTGGTCTGGCACGATCTGACTGGCGACGGTGCAGTTGGAGAAGAGCGCGCCGCTGCGGGCGGTGGCCACCAGGCCGGTGCCCTGGAGGATGGCCAGGGCAATGGTCAGGTAACGGGTGTACTGCGTGATCTTCGCCGTACCCGCCTGGCCCTCCTTCTTGAGGGCTTCCAGACGCGGGATCACGACGGTGAGCAGCTGCAGAATGATGCTCGCCGTGATGTACGGCATGATGCCGAGTGCGAAGACCGTGATCTGCAGCAGCGCGCCACCGCTGAACATGTTGACCAGGCCGAGCGGGCCCTGGTTGCCGGACGCCTGCTTCACGCACTCCTGGACGTTCTTGTAGTCGACGCCTGGAATGGGGATGTGGGTACCGAGTCGGTACACCACGACGATGCCGAGCGTGAAGAGCAGCTTCTTGCGCAGGTCGGGCGTCTTGAACGCCCGGGCGAACGCGGTGAGCACGGTGCCTCCTGCGACCCCCGCGCTACTGCGTCAAGGGTGACGGTCTTGAGGTTCGACTGACGGCTGACAAGTGGACGGCTAAGTGACTAACGCTGAACCGCCGCCCAGAGTGCCCCATGTGAGGCACCCGTGAAAGAGGGCAGCGCAGGCCACCTTACCGGCGGGACCTATGCCCTTGGAACGACCAACCGGGGATACCCCTTTTGTGGGGTATCCCCGGTCGGGATCGCTCAAGTCATCGAGGCGCCTGATGGGTTCAGACGAGCTCGGTGACGGTACCGCCGGCGGCGGTGATCTTCTCCTTGGCGGAGCCGGAGACGGCGTCGACCGTCACCTGGAGCGCCACGGAGACCTCGCCCTGGCCGAGGACCTTGACGAGGCTGTTCTTGCGAACGGCACCCTTGGCCACGAGGCCCTCGACGGTGACCTCGCCACCCTCGGGGTACAGCGCGGCCAGCTTGTCGAGGTTCACGACCTGGAACTCGGTCTTGAACGGGTTCTTGAAGCCCTTCAGCTTCGGGAGACGCATGTGGAGGGGCATCTGGCCACCCTCGAAGCGCTCCGGAACCTGGTAACGGGCCTTCGTGCCCTTGGTACCACGACCGGCCGTCTTACCCTTCGACGCCTCACCACGACCGACACGGGTCTTGGCGGTCTTGGCGCCCGGGGCGGGACGGAGGTTGTGGATCTTGAGCGGGTTGTTCTCCGCCATGATCAGTCGACCTCCTCGACCGTCACGAGGTGGCGGACGGTGTGCACCATGCCGCGGAACTCGGGGCGGTCCTCCTTGACGACCTGCGTGTTGATCCCCTTGAGACCAAGGGAACGCAGGGTGTCACGGTGGTTCTGCTTGCTGCCGATGTAGGACTTGACCTGCGTAATCTTGAGCTGCGCCATGATTACGCACCCGCCCCGGCACGCGCACGGAGAAGGGCCGCGGGGGCGACGTCCTCGAGCGGCAGGCCACGGCGGGCCGCGACCTCCTCGGGACGCTGCAGGCCCTTGAGGGCCTCCACGGTCGCGTGCACGATGTTGATCTGGTTGTCGGAGCCGAGCGACTTCGACAGGATGTCGTGGATACCGGCGCACTCGAGCACGGCGCGCACCGGACCACCGGCGATAACGCCGGTACCGGGGGACGCGGGCTTGAGCAGCACGACGCCGGCAGCCTTCTCACCCTGGATGGGGTGCGGGATGGTGCCCTGGATGCGGGGGACCTTGAAGAAGTGCTTCTTGGCCTCCTCAACACCCTTGGCGATGGCGGCCGGCACCTCCTTGGCCTTGCCGTATCCGACACCCACGGTGCCGTCACCGTCGCCCACCACGACCAGCGCGGTGAAGCTGAAGCGACGACCACCCTTCACAACCTTGGCGACGCGGTTGATCGCGACGACGCGCTCAACGTAAGCGGTCTTCTCGGCGGCACCTGCGCCACCGTCACGGCCCTTCCGGTCCCGCCGCTCGCCGCCACCGGCACCGCTGCCGCGGCGCTGGGGTCCAGCCATTGGAATTACCTCTCTCTGTTTCCGCTAGCGTTACGGAACCGGCTCAGAACTTCAGTCCGGCTTCGCGGGCGGCGTCCGCCAGGGCGGCGATGCGCCCGGCGTACTGGTTGCCACCACGGTCGAACACGACGGCCTCGACACCGGCGGCCTTGGCGCGCTCGGCGACCAGGGCGCCGACCTGCTTGGCCTGCGCGGACTTGTCAGCCTCGCCACCGCGGATCGAGGTGTCCAGGGTGGACGCCGACGCAAGGGTGTGACCCTTGATGTCGTCGATCACCTGGGCCACGATGTGGCGGTTCGAGCGGGTAACGACCAGACGGGGACGCTCCGCCGTACCCGAGAGATTCTTGCGAATCCGGATGTGGCGGCGCTTGATCGCGGCGCGCTTGTAGGCGTCGCCCTTGAGGATCTTCTGTCCGTATGCCATGGCTTACTTACCCGCCTTTCCGACCTTGCGGCGGATGACTTCGCCCTCGTACTTGACGCCCTTGGCCTTGTACGGGTCGGGCTTGCGCAGCTTGCGGATGTTGGCCGCAACCTCGCCGACCTTCTGCTTGTCGATGCCCTCGACCGAGAAGTGGGTCGGGTTCTCCACCTTGAAGGTGATGCCCTCGGGGGCCTCGACCAGGATCGGGTGGCTGTAGCCGAGGGAGAACTCCAGGTTCGAACCCTTGGCGAGCACGCGGTAACCGACACCGCTGATCTCGAGCTTCTTCACGTAACCCTGGGTCACGCCGGTGATCATGTTCGCCACCAGCGTGCGGGACAGGCCGTGCAGGGCCTTGCTCTGACGCTCGTCGTTGGGGCGGGTGACGTTCAGCACGCCGTCCTCACCCTTGGCGATGTCGATCGGCGCCACGACGGTGTGGGTCAGCGAGCCCTTGGGGCCCTTGACCGAAACCGTACGGCCGTCGATGGTGACGTCCACGCCGGCGGGAACCGCGATGGGGAGCTTGCCGATGCGCGACATAGCTGTTTCCTCCGTTCCCTTCCGTTACCAGACGTAGGCGAGGACTTCTCCGCCTACGCCCTTCTTGCCGGCCTGCTTGTCGGTGAGGAGCCCGTGCGACGTGGAGATGATCGCCACGCCGAGGCCACCCAGCACCTTGGGCAGGTTGGTGGACTTCGCGTACACCCGGAGACCGGGCTTGGAGATCCGCTTGATGCCCGCGATGGAGCGCTCACGGTTCGGACCGAACTTCAGCTCGAGGGTGAGGTTCTTGCCGACCTCGGCGTCCTCGGTCTTCCAGCCGGTGATGAAGCCCTCCTGCTGGAGGATCTCCGCGATGTGAGACTTGATCTTGGACGCCGGCATCGTCACGGAGTCGTGGTACGCCGAGTTCGCGTTCCGCAGACGCGTAAGCATGTCTGCGATCGGATCAGTCATGGTCATGAATTGGCCTTCGGCCTCTCTCGCCGGGGTTTCCTGGTGCGCCATCCCTCTCCCCGATCCGAGACGGGACGGGTGCGGCGCGGTGGACCTACGGCGTAGTAAGCAAATATTTGCAGGCGTGGCCTGCGGGCGTACGGGTGGCAGACGCCCAACCCCACAAGCCTAAGGCATGCGGAGCCGGGCCTCTGCCGACCCGGTTGCTTACCGAGAGTCTGAATAACCCGGAATTACCGGATTACCAGGAGCTCTTGGTCACGCCCGGCAGCTCGCCACGGTGAGCCATCTCACGAAGGCACACGCGGCACAGGCCGAACTTGCGGTAGACGGAGTGCGGACGGCCGCAGCGCTGGCAGCGCGTGTAGCCGCGGACACCGAACTTGGGCTTGCGAGCAGCCTTGGCAATCAGAGCCTTCTTCGCCATCTCGCTCACGCCTCCTTGAAGGGGAAGCCGAGGTGACGGAGGAGCGCGCGGCCCTCAGCGTCGTTGGTCGCCGTGGTCACCACGGTGATGTCCATACCCCGGGTGCGGTCGATCTTGTCCTGGTCGATCTCGTGGAACATGACCTGCTCCGTGAGACCGAAGGTGTAGTTGCCACGGCCGTCGAACTGCTTGGGGGACAGACCGCGGAAGTCGCGGATGCGCGGCAGCGCCAGCGACAGGGTGCGGTCCAGGAACTCCCACATGCGGTCGCCACGGAGCGTGACGTGGGCACCGATCGGCTGACCCTCACGCAGCTTGAACTGCGCGATGGACTTGCGGGCCTTGGTGACGGCCGGCTTCTGACCGGTGATGGTGGTCAGGTCGCGGATCGCGCCCTCGATCAGCTTCGAGTCACGGGCGGCGTCGCCGACACCCATGTTGACCACGATCTTCACGAGGCCGGGGATCTGCATGACGTTCTCGTAGGAGAACTCCTCACGCAGCTTGCCCGCGATCTCCTCGCGGTACTTCGTCTTGAGACGCGGAGTGGTGGTGGTAGCCATCAGATGTCCTCACCCGTCCGCTTGGCAACGCGAACCTTGTTGCCCTCGTCGTCGAAGCGGTAACCGACGCGCGTGACGACCTTGTTGCCGTCCTTCTCCACGACCAGCTGGACGTTGGAGACGTGGATCGGGGCCTCGGTGGTCACGATGCCGCCGGCCTGCGAACCGCGAGCGGTCGGCCCGGCCTTGGTGTGCTTCTTGACCCGGTTGACACCCTCGACCAGGACGCGGTCCTCGCGGGGGAAGGCCGCGATGACCTTGCCCTGCTTGCCCTTGTCCTTACCGGTGATGACCTGGACCAGGTCGCCCTTCTTGATCTTCATGCTCACAGCACCTCCGGCGCGAGGGAGATGATCTTCATGAACTTCTTCTCGCGCAGCTCACGGCCCACCGGGCCGAAGATACGGGTGCCGCGAGGGTCGCCGTCGTTCTTCAGAATGACGGCGGCGTTCTCGTCGAAGCGGATGTACGAGCCGTCGGGACGGCGGCGCTCCTTGACGGTGCGAACGATGACCGCCTTGACGACGTCACCCTTCTTCACGTTGCCACCGGGGATCGCGTCCTTGACGGTGGCGACGATGACGTCACCGATACCCGCGTAGCGGCGGCCCGAGCCACCGAGCACACGGATGGTCAGGATTTCCTTCGCACCCGTGTTGTCGGCGACACGCAGCCGCGACTCCTGCTGGATCACGTCTATCTCCTGAATGTCTGCCGGTTCCCCGGGAGTCGGTCACCTTGGTGAACGACTCCCGGAGCCTGGCGGAACTGTCCTGCGAGGAATGCCCCGCAGGAGATTTCTTACTTGGCCTTCTCGAGGACCTCGACGACGCGCCAGCGCTTCGTCGCGGACAGCGGCCGGGTCTCCATGAGGAGGACACGGTCGCCGACGCCCGCGGCGTTCTGCTCGTCGTGAGCCTTGAGCTTCTCGGTACGGCGGATGACCTTGCCGTACAGGGCGTGGGTCACGCGGTCCTCGACGGCGACGACGACGGTCTTGTCCATCTTGTCGCTGACGACCAGACCCTGGCGGGTCTTGCGGAAGCCGCGCGCGGCCTTCGTCTCTTCAGTCACGTTGCTCTCGCTCATCAGGCGCTCTCCACCGTCTCGATGCCCAGCTCGCGCTCACGCATCAGGGTGTAGATCCGCGCGATGTCCTTACGGACGGCCTTGAGCCGACCGTGGTTCTCGAGCTGACCCGTCGCCGCCTGGAAGCGGAGGTTGAACAGCTCTTCCTTGGCCTCGCGGAGCTTCGCCAGAAGCTCCTCGTTGCCCAGCTCGCGCAGCTCGGACGCCTTGGTACCGGCCGACATCACGCTTCACCTGCCTCGCGCTTGACGATCCGGCACTTCATCGGCAGCTTGTGGGCTGCACGGGTCAGCGCCTCACGGGCGATCTTCTCGTTGGGGTAGGACAGCTCGAACATGACCCGGCCCGGGTGCACGTTCGCGATCCACCACTCGGGAGAACCCTTACCGGAACCCATGCGGGTCTCGGCCGGCTTCTTCGTGAGCGGGCGGTCCGGGTAGATGTTGATCCAGACCTTGCCGCCACGCTTGATGTGGCGGGTCATCGCGATACGGGCCGCCTCGATCTGGCGGTTGGTCACGTACGCCGGCGTGAGG
The DNA here is from genome assembly GCF_045041415.1 of Streptomyces coelicoflavus. Taxonomy (NCBI): domain Bacteria; kingdom Bacillati; phylum Actinomycetota; class Actinomycetes; order Kitasatosporales; family Streptomycetaceae; genus Streptomyces; species Streptomyces coelicoflavus. Next base: position 3,362,295 of record NZ_CP108218.1, read on the forward strand.
GCCTGGATGCCGTACTCGCCGAACGCAACCGTGGTACCGCCCTTGGCCATACCGCGGCGCTTCGGGTGGTGCTGCTTGCGGTGCTTGACCCTGCGGGGGATCAGCATGACGGTCAGGCCTCCGTTCCGGTGCTCTCGGCCGGAGCGGCAGCGGCGGGCGCCTCGGCCTTGGGGGCCTCGGCGGCCGGAGCCGACTGCTGCTGCGGCTTGCGCCCACGACGCTCGCCACCGCGGCCACCGCGGGCCGGGCGGTCGGCACCGCCACGGGCCGGGCGGTTGCCGGCACGGGCGGCGGCGTTCTCGGCGCGGACCTCGGCGATGTTCTTGACGTCGCCCTTGTAGATCCAGACCTTCACACCGATGCGGCCGAAGGTCGTCTTGGCCTCGAAGAAGCCGTAGTCCACGTTCGCGCGGAGCGTGTGCAGGGGCACACGGCCCTCGCGGTAGAACTCCGAGCGGGACATCTCGGCGCCGCCGAGGCGGCCACCGCACTGGATCTTGATGCCCTTGGCGCCGGCCTTCATCGTGCCCTGCATGCTCTTGCGCATGGCGCGACGGAAGGAGACGCGGGAGGACAGCTGCTCGGCGACGGCCTGGGCGACCAGCTGAGCGTCCGTCTCGGGGTTCTTGACCTCGAGGATGTTCAGCTGGACCTGCTTGCCGGTGAGCTTCTCCAGCTTGCCGCGGATCTTGTCGGCCTCCGCACCGCGGCGGCCGATGACGATGCCCGGACGAGCCGTGTGGATGTCCACGCGGACGCGGTCACGGGTGCGCTCGATCTCGACCTTGGAGATGCCGGCGCGCTCCATGCCGGACGTCAGCATCCGGCGGATGGCGACGTCTTCCTTGACGTAGTCCTTGTACAGCTTGTCGGCGTACCAACGCGACTTGAAGTCGGTCGTGACACCGAGCCGGAACCCGTGCGGGTTTACCTTCTGGCCCATTACCGGGTTCCTTCCTTGCTGCTGACGACCACGGTGATGTGGCTGGTCCGCTTGCGGATCCGGTAGGCGCGGCCCTGGGCGCGCGGACGGAACCGCTTCAGGGTCGGGCCCTCGTCGACGTACGCCTCGGAAATGAAGAGGCTGTCGGCGTCGGTGTGGTCGTAGTTGTGCGCGGCGTTGGCGATGGCGCTGTCCAGCACCTTGCCGACCGGCACGCTCGCGGCCTGCGGGGCGAAACGCAGGACCGCCTGAGCCTCCGTGGCATCCATGCCACGGATGAGGTCCACCACGCGGCGGGCCTTCATGGGCGTGACGCGGATGTACCGCGCCTGGGCCCTGGCTTCCATGGTTGTCCCTTCAGTGTTTGTCATGATCATTCACACCCCGCTGACTAGCGGCGCTTCGACTTCCGGTCGTCCTTGACGTGACCCCGGAAGGTGCGCGTCGGCGAGAACTCGCCGAGCTTGTGGCCGACCATGGACTCGGTGACAAACACCGGGATGTGGGTCTTGCCGTTGTGCACCGCGATCGTGTGGCCGAGCATCGCCGGGACGATCATCGAGCGACGGGACCAGGTCTTGATGACGTTCTTGGTACCGGCTTCGTTCTGGACGTCCACCTTCTTGATCAGGTGGTCGTCGACGAAGGGTCCCTTCTTCAAGCTACGAGGCATCTCAACCCGTCCTTAGCGCTTCTTGTTCGTCTTGCGGCGGCGGACGATGTACTTGTTCGACGCCTTCTTGGGCGAACGAGTACGGCCTTCCTTCTTGCCCCAGGGGGACACCGGGTGGCGACCACCCGAGGTACGGCCTTCGCCACCACCGTGCGGGTGGTCCACCGGGTTCATGACCACACCACGCACGGTCGGGCGAACGCCCAGCCAGCGCTTACGGCCCGCCTTGCCCCAGTTGATGTTGCTCTGCTCGGCGTTGCCGACCTCGCCGACCGTGGCGCGGCAGCGCTGGTCGACCAGGCGGATCTCTCCGGACGGCATGCGCAGGTGGGCCATCGAGCCCTCCTTCGCGAGCAGCTGCACGGAGGCACCGGCGGAGCGGGCGAACTTGGCGCCGCCACCGGGACGGAGCTCGATCGCGTGGATCGTGGTACCGACCGGGATGTTGCGGAGCGCCAGGTTGTTGCCCGGCTTGATGTCGGCCCCGGGACCGTTCTCGACGCGGTCGCCCTGCTGCAGGTTGCGCGGGGCGAGGATGTAGCGCTTCTCGCCGTCGGCGTAGTGCAGCAGCGCGATGCGCGCGGTGCGGTTGGGGTCGTACTCGATGTGCGCGACCTTCGCCGGCACGCCGTCCTTGTCGTGCCGACGGAAGTCGATGACACGGTAGGCGCGCTTGTGTCCGCCACCCTGGTGGCGAACGGTCACACGACCGGCGTTGTTACGGCCGCCCTTGCTGTGCAGCGGGCGGACCAGCGACTTCTCCGGCGTGGACCGCGTGACCTCGACGAAGTCGGCGACGCTGGAGCCACGACGGCCCGGCGTAGTCGGCTTGTACTTGCGGATTCCCATTTCTCAGTCCTCGTCCGATTCCGGACGATCCGGACCTCCGTCAGGAGGTCGGACCGCCGAAGATGTCGATACGGTCGCCCTCGGCGAGGGTCACGATCGCGCGCTTGCTGTCGGCACGCTTGCCGAAGCCCGTGCGGGTCCGCTTCCGCTTGCCCTGGCGGTTGATCGTGTTGACCCCGGTGACCTTGACCGAGAAGACCGCCTGGACGGCCTCCTTGATCTGGGTCTTGTTGGAGCCCGGCGCGACGATGAACGTGTACTTGTTCTCGTCGAGGAGCGCGTAGCTCTTCTCGGACACGACCGGCTTCAGCAGCACGTCACGGGGGTCCGTGAACGCCTTGCTGGCCGGGGTGACGACGGTGTTCTTGCCCTCGGCCTCGTGGCGGCGCGCCTTGGCGACGCGCGCGGCCTTGGCGGCCTTGGCCGCCTTGGAGGCGATGCTCGGGTGACGCGTAGCCATCAGGCTTCGCTCCCTTCGGTGTCAACGGCCTTGTTGGGGCCAGACACGAAGGACTCGAAAGCGGCCTGGGTGAAGACCACGTCGTCCGAGACGAGAACGTCGTACGTGTTCAGCTGGCCCGGCTCCAGGATGTGGATCTGGGGCAGGTTGCGGGCGGACAGCCACGCGGCCTCGTCGGCGCGGTCGACGACCAGGAGCAGGTTCTTGCGCTCCGAGATCTTGCCGAACAGCGTCCGGGCGGCCTTCGTGGACGGGGTCTCGCCCTCGATGACGCCGGTGACGACGTGGATGCGGTCGTGGCGGGCCCGGTCGGTGAGGGCGTGGCGCAGGGCCGCGGCCTTCATCTTCTTCGGGGTCCGCTGCGAGTAGTCACGCGGCTGCGGGCCGTGGACGACGCCACCGCCGGCGAACTGCGGCGCACGGGTCGAACCCTGGCGGGCGCGGCCGGTGCCCTTCTGGCGGTACGGCTTCTTGCCGCCACCACGGACCTCGCCGCGACGCTTGGTCTTGTGCGTGCCCTGGCGGGCAGCGGCGTTCTGCGCGACGACGACCTGGTGGATCAGCGGAATGCTGATCTTCTCCACGCCGAAGATCTCCGCGGGGAGCTCGACGCTTCCGGTCTTCTCGCCGGCAGGCGAAAGGATGTCAACAGTGCTCATCGGTACCTCAGGCCCCCTTGGCCGCGGTGCGGACCAGGACGAGGCCGCCGTTCGGACCGGGAACCGCGCCCTTGATGAGCAGCAGACCCTTCTCCGCGTCAACGGCGTGGACGGTCAGGTTCTGGGTGGTGACCCGCTCGTTGCCCATGCGGCCCGCCATGCGGAGGCCCTTGAACACGCGGCCCGGAGTGGCGCAGCCACCGATGGAGCCCGGCGAGCGGTGCTTGCGCTGGGTGCCGTGACCGGCGCCGAGGCCCTTGAAGTTGTGACGCTTCATGACACCGGCGAAGCCCTTGCCCTTGCTCTTGCCGGTGACGTCGACCTTCACGCCGGACTCGAAGACCTCGGCGCTGACTTCCTGACCGAGCGTGTACTCGGAGGCGTCGGCCGTACGGATCTCGACGAGGTGACGGCGGGGGGTGACGTCGGCCTTGGCGAAGTGGCCCTTGAGGGGCTTGTTCACCTTGCGCGGGTCGATCTCGCCGAACGCGATCTGGACGGACTCGTAGCCGTCGACGTCGTTCGTGCGGACCTGGGTGACGACATTGGGGCCGGCCTTGACGACGGTGACCGGAACAACGCGGTTGTTCTCGTCCCACACCTGCGTCATGCCGAGCTTCTCGCCCAGGATGCCCTTGATCTGCTTAGCCATTCTCAGATCACCGGCCTTCAGAGCTTGATCTCGATGTCGACACCGGCCGGGAGGTCGAGTCGCATCAGAGAGTCAACGGTCTTGGGGGTCGGGTCGAGGATGTCGATCAGGCGCTTGTGCGTGCGCATCTCGAAGTGCTCGCGCGAGTCCTTGTACTTGTGCGGCGACTTGATGACGCAGTACACGTTCTTCTCAGTGGGCAGCGGCACCGGGCCCGCGACCGACGCACCAGTGCGAGTCACCGTCTCGACGATCTTCTTCGCCGAAGAGTCGATGACCTCGTGGTCGTAGGCCTTGAGCCGGATGCGGATCTTCTGTCCCGCCATGGCTACTCAGTAGTCCTGTCTCTCGTAACGCTCTGGACCCGGTGGTCCTTGTCCATTCCGCTCCCCCTCCGACCCACGCGGTCGGGCGTGTCGCACTCTCGCTGACATGGATGTCCCTCTTCGGGACTTCCCTGCCTGGGAGTGCGGGCCCTTCCGGAACCGCGGACCGGGGGCGAGAGGCCCACCGGGTGCCTGGCCTGCACCCCGCTGACGCTTCCCGGAAGATTCCCGTACGTCCGCCCCTGAGCAGGGACGACGAGTACTGTGGGACTCGCTTCCGGTCCTCCCGGCGGGAGGCGCGCAGCATCGGCACTCGACCGAGCAACCCCGCTAGTCTGCCATACGGGGCGCGGGGCTGGCCAATCGGGCCGGAGAGAATACCCCGGGGGTGGCGGAGATCAAACCCGGGTGCTTCCAGCTCTCCCCTGACCGTGCAGGCTCTGCCGGGACGGCGTCACTTCAGGCGGACCCCTCCAGCGGCCTACGTCGTGTCCCTCCGCGTCGACCACGTCGACCAGGATCCCCGGTTCCCCTACGTGGCCGTCGGTTACAACACGGGCCGTGAAACCCGACGGGTGCTGGCCGACGAGTGCTCGTACGAGGGAACGGTCGCCTGGCCGTGGGGCTTCTGACATGCCTGCCGGTCGGCTCCCGGGTCGCTGGGAACTCCGCCGGTCGCAGCCGCGGATTGCCGACCCATTCCGCGGTGAACGAATCCGGCAGGTCCCCTCGGTCGCCGGTGCGCAGCCAGCGGATCAGCCTGCGGTGGGCGTACTCCTCCAGGGACAGGGCACGGAAGCCTCCCAGGCTCGGCAGCAGACGGAAGGCCTCGAGGGGCCCACCGGGGCGATCAGTGCTCATCACGCCGCCCAGACCGCGCCGGGCCGGTGCGCACCAACTCGCCCTGTGACCCACCATCCCCGCTAGTCCCCGGCAACTCACACGCCGCACCAGCAATCACGTGGCCCTATAAGGCACGGCGGTTCGGTGAGAGGCGCTCCTGCCGTCAGCTCCGCGGCGCGTAGGTCGAGGTCCGCTCATGCCTCTGGCGTGAGTGCGAGTCGGGGCCGGAGGGGTCCTTGGGGGCCGAGGACGTGGAGTCCGGTCCCTCTTTCGCCATGGCCGAGCGTCCGGATGCGGCACGTCGAATCCGCCACTACCGCGTGCCGTGTTTACGCATACGGGTTCGCCGAGAATTCAGGTCGTATGTCAGGGAAGTCAGAGGGGAAGAAGGGGACTCTCAGGGATCCGTCCAGCAGGCCGAGGACGGTCGCGGTCGAACTCCCGGAGCTGAAGACGGCCTTGAGTTGCCCTGCCTGGATGATCACGGTTGGCCAGTCGTCAGGCTCCCCTTTGGGGATCCATGCCAGGATATCGGCATTATCGGTTCCGCCCCACTGAACAAGTTCATCCGGAACAAAGCGGTAGCCCTCCGGAACATGATTGAGGTCGTGCACTACCTTGCCCTGGAAAGCAGCCCGCATCAAGCGGGTGCGCTCGACGATGTCGAGGTGAGCATTCGGTGCCCCCGCCGCGAAGATCCACAAGAATTCATCAAAGCATCCGGTTCCGTAAGCAGCGATCAGCCTCACGTGACTGGTCGGTACAGGGACAGCCCCGAAACCAGATTCTGTTGCACTTGCGAGATCGGGGCGAGGCGGAGGTGAGCACAGCATGGCCAGGCGGCTCAGCGTCTCGTCGGAGTCAACATCTGTCACGTTCCGTTTCCCCTCACATGTTGGGAAGTCTTCTGTTGAAGGACCAGCCGAAGTCGTCGACAGCCTCGATAACAACGTGACTGGGCACGTTTCCCCCATTCGCGTACTCGGGCGTGACGCTCATGGTGACCGTATTTCCTGTCTGTCTCACATGCGCAGCGATTTCATCCTCCGCCGTCGAAATCGGGCCGTTGTTCAGAGTATCTCTCTGGGTGACAATGTTCCGCATGCCCCTCCCGTCTCCCCCGAACTGCTGGCCGATCAAATGGCCACGTGAATGCCCTGCGGCCTGACCTCCGAACCCGGGCGGAGCGTACCGGGCGCCGCGCCCCGGCGAGCTGCCGATGAGACCCGCGGCGGCGTCGTCCAGCGTTTGAGGAGTGACGACAGCGTAGGCCGGCCCTCGCTGACCATTGGGAGCTATTTCACTGTAGTACGGGCTCAGCCCCAGGAGATCGACACCAGTATGGGGATTTTCCACGTACGCGACTGGATTGGGCGCTGGTGCGAGCCCGAGGGGGTCGGGGGTGAGATACCGAGCCGTTTCTGGGTCGTAGTGACGAAAGTAGTTGTAGTGCAGACCGGTTTCAGGGTCAAAATATTGTCCAGGGAACCGGAGGGGGGTATATGCTGATGCGTCGGAGTTCCACGCCGTGACACCCCACAGCGTGGCCCGAGTGCGCCATACGATCGCTCCTGATTCGTCCACGAGTTCTGTCGGCGCACCGACCAGGTCGGTGACTATGGAGAAGAACCGGGAGGCGATTTCCTCCTGGCTCACCTCCGAAGCGATGATCCGCTCCGTCTGCGCGATGGGGTGGAAGCCGTCGTGATCCCAGGTCGTTGCCACGAGGGATGACTCGGAACCTGTCGCCGTTGTCTGTTCGCACAGCACCACACCGTCCCAGGTGAATTCAGTCCGTTCCGCTACGCTCGAGTCATCCAGAGACAGCCGCTGTTTGGCGATACGCCGCCCCAGCGGGTCGTAGAGGTACCGCCAACAGGTTCCGTCAGGTGTACGGACAGAGGTCAGGCGACTCTCCGGGTCCCAGGTGTATCGCCAGGTGTCACACCTTCCAGAAAGATGTCTCTTCTGTCGCGACACCACGCGGCCCAGGGCATCGTACGTAAATCGAGTACGCCCTGCACGACGGAGCTCAGTGCCGGCGTGGACGCGAGTTCCGATCGCTTCCGTGCCGGGATGCCAGGAGGGCCATGATGCGTCCGTGAGGTTGCCGGCTTCGTCGTAGGCGTAACGCTCGGACCAGTTGTGCGCCCTCACTGCGGTGACACGATGTGCGATGTCCAGGTCGAATCGACGGTACCCGGATCCAGAATCACGGATCGCTGCGAGATTTCCGTCCTCGGCGTATTCGTACTTGCGGTGCATGAGGCCAACGTCATTACGGGCGAGGTTTTGTCCCGTCAGCCGTCCCAAGCTGTCATGAGTCTGGGTGAAGACGACGCTGTCCCCCAGCCACCGGGTGGTTTCCAGGCCGGAGTAGTCGTGCTGGAATCGCATCTCGCGCCCCGAAGCATTCAGCCTCACCCGATTACCCGTCCCGTCGTAGCCCCAATCGCTCGTGGCGCCGGACGGCGTCGTGCGACGAGCGACGCGGCCCAGTCGGTCGTACTCATACGTCAGCTGTTTGCCATTGACCGTCTCACTCGTCACGCGACCGTTGGCGTCACGAGTGAGAAGCAGCACCGCGTCGGGTCCCGTTGCGGAGATCAATTGCCTGTTCAGGTCGTAGTCGAATCGCGTTGTCTGCGCACCGCAATCCTTTTGCACCAAGTTGTCGACGGCGTCGTACTCGTAACGGATGACGTTCTCAAGCATGTCGGCACGTGAGGTGAGGCGTCCCGTGGCGTCATGGCTGTACCTGAGAGTGCGCCCGTCGAAGTCGGTCTCCGCCACGAGGCGTCCAGCGGCATCGTGCTCGTAGGTCCACGTCAGTCCGTGAGGATTGCGGACCTGCGCCAGACGCAGGCTGTGATCATGAACGAACTCGTAACGCGCACCGTCCGGGCCGGTACGCGCAGAGGGCAGGTCGAAGTGCGTGTACTCGAAGCGCGTGACTGCGCCCACAGGAGTGGTGTGACTGACGCAGTTGCCCTCCCCGTCGTAAGCCCAGGATTCGACAGCCCCGTCCGCAGTGATGATCCGGGTCAGCTGTCCCTCGACCGTCCAGGTCAGGTGAGTACTCTCCCCGTGGGGATCGATGTACTCGACGATCCTGCCGAAGGCATCCCGTTTCCACGTAGTGGTGGCGCCGAAAGCGTCTGTAGAGGTCAACGGGAGCCCCCCGTCAGCTCACGCGCCGCACCAGCAACCACCCGTACGCACACGTGAACTTACAAGGCGCGGTTGTTCGAAGAAAGACGGCTCCGTCGGGCAGGGCGCGAAGTCGGTCAGTGCCATACCTCGGAGTTCAGGGCCGCCGCGACGTGATCGGCTCCTGTGGTGACGGTCAGGTCTGGTTGGCGTACGCGGAGCGCGATGCTCTCGGGATCGAAGTCGCGGAATTCCAAGAGGAAGTGCTCGGAGGGGGTGGGGCGGTCCGCGGGGAAGCCGTCGAGGTCGACGGAGGCGTTGGCGCGGTCCGCGCCCTGGCAGAGGACCGAGACGAAGAGGGGGAAGTGGTCCGTGTCCAGGATCAGGTCCGCGTCGTGGAGGACGCCCACCATCCCGACACCGCCCGTGACTCCTCCGCACAGGTCGCCCAGGCAGTCCACCAGAGCGTCCCAGTTCGCGCCGTAGTACCCGGGAAACTGGAGTACTTCCGCGAAGCAACGGTGGATTCCCCGCTCGGTCACCAGCTTGCGGGAGTCGAAGTGGTGGACACGCCTTCCAGCGGCTTCCAGGCCCGCAGCCCTCGTTCGGAATCCGGGTGCGCCTGTTGGGCCGAAGACAACGAAGGGTTCCGGGCGGGGCAGTGCAGTGTGCGTGTGTGGAGGACGCGGGGTCATCGGCTGCGCATCGCCTTCCATGCGTCTATCACCGCGTAGGAAGCGCTCAGTCGCCACGCGTCCAGTTTGTTCCGCACCGTTGATACGACGCTCCAGCACTTCAGCCACGTGGGCAGCCGTCGGAACGGTACGAAGGTGAGGGTGTCGTCGATGGCGTTCACCGCGATGCTCCTGCGCCCCGGTCCCTCCGCCCGCAGCGCGGCGTACAGCTCCGGCGTCAACGTACCGTTGAGGCGGGCCGCCGTTCCTGCCGCGGTGAAGGCGAAGCCTCGCTGGGCGATGTCCGGGAGTTGCGTCGCCCTGACGATGCGGGGCGACGCCTCCTCCAGGGAGCAGTTGAAGGCGAGGCCGATGGCCGCCGTGCCGAGGCTGCGCTCGCCGCGTTCGAAAGCGGCGTCCCATTCCACCGGGTCGTTGAGAGCCAGCAGCCGTTCGCCAGTCTGCCAGTTCCAGTCCTCCGCCACGGCCGGCCGGCCCCCTTACCCCACGAACCGGAACGTCGACGTGATCGCGTCGAAGATGTCGAAGAAGGAGTCCGCGAGGTCGAGGACCTGGCTGCTGCCCGCGACCAGGGCGACCTTGCCCTCCTGGCCGGGGACCGGGATGTACGTCTGCATGAGCACCGCGCGGACCGTGCGGTTCAGGGCGTCGTCCGGGACCGGGATGTCCTCGATGCCCTGAGTGCGGGCGGCCGGACCGACGCCGGGGATGTCGACCGTGGTGACCTTGCGCCAGGAGTCGCCGGGCTTCTTCGCCTCCTTGACGGCCAACTGGCCCGCGATGGCGGCCGGGTCGGTGGGGAGGGGGGTGCCGGAGGATGTGCGGCCGCCGATCAGGGAGACGGTGACCGAGCCGGTGATCGGGGTGTCGCCGCCGAAGCTCTCGGCCATGCAACCGCAGTACAGCGCACCCGACTTCCACGCGTCGGAGGCCGCCTTCTGGAGGAAGGTGACGTACGCGGACCGGGAGGGCTTCAGTTCCGGGTACTGGCGTATTCGCTCGTCGACCATGCGGCGGATCGAGTCGTCCCGGGACTCCGGGCGTACGTCGAACTCCCACCAGGACTCCGGGACCCTGATGCGGAAACCGCCCCTTTCGACGGTCAGTGCCTCCGTGTAACGGGCCATGTCGTGCCCGGCCTCCCCGTGCGTCGCTCGATCGGCTGGTGCGTCATCGTCCCACTGATCGGTGCCCCGGGCGCCGGTGGCGGCCGGTACGACCGGTACTAGTGGCCCGGCAGGCACGGCACGCGCGCCCCCGATACAGAAAGTCACTCACCCGCTTGGGCGAAAACCTGTAGTGGCCGCTGTAGACATGCGGCTGTCACTGTGGTTACTCTTCTGTCGTAGCCAGGAAGTCCGTAGGGCGAGGCAGAGACGAACTGCCCGCATGCGAACAGAGAGAAGAAGGAGGAGGACGCCATCAGGATCGCCCGGGCGAGCACGTTCTCACCGGGTACCGCAGACCCCGGAACGGAAGGTGGTCTCACGGTCACGCATCCGCGATCCCGCAACAGAAGGCCGGCCGTGCAGTAGGTCGGCAGATGGTGTTACAAATCCCTCGGGGCCTTGGTGCCGTACGGCACCAAGGCCCCTCGACGCATTCCGCGAACAGAGGTGCAGATGACCGCAGACACACCGCTCGACCCGATCGACGATGACGACTACCCCGCGTACACCATGGGGCGGGCGGCAGAGATGCTGGGCACCACACCCGCCTTCCTGCGGGCCCTCGGCGAGGCCCGGCTGATCACGCCCCTGCGCTCGGAGGGCGGCCACCGTCGCTACTCCCGCTACCAGCTGCGCATCGCCGCTCGCGCCCGCGAGATGGTCGACCAGGGAACGTCGATCGACGCGGCCTGCCGCATCATCATCCTGGAAGACCAGCTCGAAGAGGCTCAGCGCATCAACGAGGAGCTGCGACGCGGTGGCGCCGTGGCGTCCGGAGACAAGCCGGGGAGTGCCGCCCGTCCTGCCCGGTAGTGCCATCGGGCGACCCGCCCGGGGCGGGCCTGCGGATAAAATCTCTTCTCATGTCGAAGCCTGATGAGCTGCTCATTGACATCGCCGCCCGTGTGGAGTCCGCGCGGAGCAGTCGGATGTCCTTGACCGTGGTCACCCACGGCGCTGTCATCACCGGTCGCCTGGCCCCCGCGTCCGTGTGGCGGCAGAGAGTGTCGGAGGTGCTGACCGGCTCCACGGACCTGGGCGCCTTCTCCGCCGTGTTCGACGCTCCGGGGGAGAAGGAGGGGCGACCCACGCACCTGCACTTCCATGTCGCCCGGATCCTCCAGGGGACCATGGGGATCCCGGAGACGGGCGGGATGTACCGCGTGGCGATCGAGAACGTCAGCGCCTGGACCGTGGGGGACTTCAGCTACTCCGACCACTGAGGCAGGAGCGGGCGAGGACGCCCAGGGCGTTGCCGTGTTCGTCGACGACGGGCAGGGCTCCAAGCCGCCGGTCCACCATCGCTGCCTCCGTTTCGGCCACCGTGGCCGTCGGCGAGGCGAAGGGCCCGTCGCCGTCGTCGACATCGCGAAGGCGGACCCGGTCCGTGTACGCGGAGCCGTTCCGCACGTCGGTCAGCCGAGCGAGGGTGATCAGGGCGGTGCACTGACCGTCGTCGTCGCAGACGACGAGGTGCCCCGTGCGGGCGGCGGCCATGACGGACAGCGCCACCTCGACGGTCATGTCGTCCCAGACCTGCGGTCCGGCCGCGTCCATGGCGTCGGCGACAGTCCTGTGCACGGAATCGGCGTCGGCCGAGCGGGGATGTGTCTGGAGCAGCGTCAAGAAGTGCCTCCTGCTGGGATGGTTCGGCTTTCCGATCAGGACGGTTCCAGGCCGCCGCGATGAAGCGCGTGTCGAGGAATTGCCGCAGCGGACGAGCGCGGGGAATCACAGAACAGGCCGAATAGCGTGCGGAATTCCGCGTACGTGAATTCACGGATTCCGCAGATGCAGCTGGGGCCCGCACCCCGAAGGATGCGGGCCCCAGCTGCGAAGTGCGCCCGCGTGGGCGCGCCGGCGTCAGGCGAGGACGATGTTCTCGGCCGTCGGGCCCTTCTGGCCCTGCGCGATGTCGAAGTTCACCTTCTGGCCTTCGAGCAGCTCGCGGAAGCCCTGGGCGGCGATGTTCGAGTAGTGGGCGAACACGTCCGCGCCGCCACCGTCCTGCTCGATGAAGCCGAATCCCTTTTCCGCGTTGAACCACTTCACGGTGCCAGTAGCCATGTCTTGTCTCCTTCGGGGCAGTGCACCGGCGTCCGCACTGTACGGACGCCGTGTCGCCGCGATGATCACCCCGACCGGAGAAGACCGGTGTCAAAGAGCACTTCCAACGGCACACAGACCTACTGGAAAGAGCTTTAAATTCGGGAACCACAACTGCAACTGATAACGACAGTAGCACGCTGCGGGGCCCCGCGTACGTCCAGTAATTCCACTCCGTGCGCCGCCACAGGGAAACTGTCCGCCCGTTCCGTCAAACCCTTGTATCGCGGATACAGATTTTGGGGTGCACATTCCGCAGGGATTGTTTGACGGAAGTGATCCCTCAGCGCTTCGCCACCGTCAGCAGCACAGCCGAGTCCTCCAGCGCCTCGAGGCCGTGGCGGGCCGGGGGGATCAGGATGAGGTCGCCGGTGCGGCCGTCCCAGGCGTCGTCGCCGCTGGTGAGGCGGACACGGCCGCGCAGGACCTGGACCGTCGCCTCGCCGGGGTTCTCGTGTTCGGCGAGGGTGGTGCCGGCGGTCAGGGCGAGGAGGGTCTGGCGCAGGACCAGTTCGTGGCCGCCGTGGACCGTGGTGGCGCTGCGGCCGCTGGAGGAGGCGGCGGCACGTTCGAGGTGCTCGCGGGCGAGGGCGTCGAGGGAGAGCTTCTGCATGGTGCCAGTCTCGCGGGCGGTGGCGGGGGGTGCCAGGGCCGTGTGGCCCATACGGGGCATGGATCGGCATGGATCGGCATGGGGTCCCTGTCCCCCCGTGGACTTCGCGCGCGGGCGGGCACCGGGGGCGGGAGGGTTCGGTAGCCCCCGGCGCCCCCGGCGCCCCCGGCGCCCCCGGCGCCCCCGGCGCCCCCGGCGCCCCCGGCGCCCCCGCACCCCCGGGTCAGTACGGCTGGACCAGGGCGTGGGCCGCTCCCGGGATGCCGGTCTTCAGGAGTTCGTCCTCCTCGGCGGTGGTGGGTGCCCCGGTTTCCTGGCGGAGGACCGCTCGGGACATCGCCTGGACCCACATGGCCCGGGGGCGCCGCCGGGCCTCCCAGGCGGTGAGGGCGGCCGGAACGTCCGGCTCGGTGTCGAGCGACTCGGCGAGGACCACCGCGTCCTCGACGGCCATGGCCGCGCCCTGCGCGAGGTGCGGGGTGCAGGCGTGGGCGGCGTCGCCCGCCAGGAGCACGCGGCCCACGTGCCACGGTTCTTCGACCGTCACCTGGGAGATGCGGGAGTAGACGACGGCGGACGGGTCGGTGACCGTGGCGAGGGCGGCGGCCACCGGCCCGGCGAACATCGTCAGCCGGTCCGCGAGCTGCTCGTGGGCCCGCGCCGGGTCCGGGCGGAAGCCCTCCGCCTCGGCGAACACGGCGCCCAGGTACATGCTCTCGTCGCTGATCGGCGTGAGCAGCGCCTTCGCCGACTCCCCCGCGGTGCTCATGACGACGCCGCGGACCTCCGGCAGCCTGGGCACCGTGACCCGCCAGTTGGCGAAGCCGGTGTACTCGGGGGTGTACTTCTCGCCGTACAGCCGGGTGCGCAGCGCTGATCCGATGCCGTCGAAGCCCACGACCAGGTCGTAGCGCCCGCCGGACCCGTCCGAGAGGGTGACGTCGACGCCGTCGCCGTCGTCGGTGAGGTCGGTGATCGTGGCGGAAAATCGGAGGGTGGCACCGGCGGCGACGGCGGCGTCCCCGAGTATCGCGGCCAGCGCGGGGCGGGGGATGCCGTTGGCGGGGGGTGCGTCGCCCATGCGGGGCTGGGGGACGGCGGCCAGGGTGTTTCCGGCCGGGTCGGCGATCGTGAGGACCTCCCACTCGTAGCCCGCCTCGAGACAGGCGTCGAGCACACCGATCTCGCCCATGACGTGCAGCGCGTTGGACGGCTGGATGATGCCGACGCCCAGCGCTTCCGGCCCGGGGCGCAGCTCGGCGACCTCGACGGTGTGCCCGCGCCGGGCCAGCGCCGCGGCGAGGGTGAGGCCGCCGATGCCGCCGCCGTGGATCAGTACGCGCAGGGATGGTGCCATCTCGGGGGTCTCCAGGAGGTGAGGTGGGCCGGGCGTCGTGTCGATCATGCCCGTCCGCCGCGTCCGGCGACAGACAAGTGCCCGCCCCGCACGCCCCGTTCGGGGTCGTCGTGCGGGACGGGCACGGTCGGCCGACCGGCCGGAGCCGGACTGCGTCCGGTCGGGGTCAGATGACGCCCTGCGCCAGCATCGCGTCGGCGACCCGCTCGAAGCCGGCGATGTTCGCGCCGGTGACGTAGTCGCCGGGGGCGTCGTAGCGCTCGGCGGTTTCGTGGCAGGTGGTGTGGATGCTGGTCATGATCGCCGCCAGCTCCTCCTCCACGCGCTCCGCCGTCCACGACGTACGGGCGTGGTTCTGTGCCATCTCCAGGGCGCTGACCGCGACGCCGCCCGCGTTGGCCGCCTTGCCGGGGCCGAAGGCGACGCCGGCCTGCTGGAGCAGGTGGACGGCCTCGGGGGTCGTCGGCATGTTCGCGCCCTCGGAGACCGCCTTCACGCCGTTGCGGATCAGCGCGGTCGCGGCGTTCTCGTCGAGTTCGTTCTGGGTGGCCGACGGGAGGGCCAGGTCGGCCGGGACGTCCCAGACGCTGCCGCCGGGGACGAAGCGGGCCGAGGCGCCGCGGCGCTCGGCGTACGCGTCGACGCGGCCGCGCTCGACCTCCTTGATCTGCTTGAGCAGGTCGAGGTCGATGCCCTTCTCGTCGACGACGTAGCCGGAGGAGTCCGAGCAGGTCACGGCGTTGGCGCCGAGCGCGGTCAGCTTCTCGATGGTGTAGATCGCGACGTTGCCGGAGCCGGACACGACCGCGGTCTGGCCCTCCAGGTCCTCGCCCCGCTCGCGCAGCATCGCCGCCGCGAAGAGCACGTTGCCGTAGCCCGTGGCCTCCGGGCGGATCAGCGAGCCGCCCCAGCCCTGGCCCTTGCCGGTGAGGACGCCGGCCTCCCAGCGGTTGGTGATGCGGCGGTACTGGCCGAAGAGGTAGCCGATCTCGCGGCCGCCGACGCCGATGTCACCGGCGGGCACGTCCGTGTGCTCGCCGATGTGGCGGTACAGCTCGGTCATGAACGACTGGCAGAACCGCATGACCTCGGCGTCGCTGCGCCCGTGCGGGTCGAAGTCGCTGCCGCCCTTGCCGCCGCCGATGCCGAGGCCGGTCAGCGCGTTCTTGAAGATCTGCTCGAAGCCCAGGAACTTGATGACGCCCAGGTTCACGGACGGGTGGAAGCGCAGGCCGCCCTTGTACGGGCCCAGCGCGCTGTTGAACTCGACGCGGAAGCCCCGGTTGACGTGGACGCGGCCCTGGTCGTCCTGCCACGGCACCCGGAAGATGACCTGGCGCTCCGGCTCGACCAGCCGCTCGACGAGGCCCGGCTCGGCGTACTCGGGGCGGGCCGCGATCACCGGGGCGAGCGTTTCCAGGACCTCGTGGGCGGCCTGGTGGAACTCGGGCTGGGCCGGGTTGCGGTGCTCGATCTCGGTGAGCAGGTGGTCGAGGGTGGTCTGCGTCTCGCTTCGCGTCGTCACGGGGGCCCTTTCTGGCACGGCTGGACACCGGAGACCGGGCAGGAGCGCGGGAGTGCGGGGCGCAGGGAACGGTGCGCAGGAGGCACGGTGCGCAGGGGGCACGATGCGCCGGATGCACACGCGTGTGCACGGGGGTGGCACGCCTGTCCGGTCGGTCCGGTGGTGGGCGCTCGGCGCCGTTGCCGCGCGCGGGACACTTAAGTGTTACGCGCATGTAAACATCCACGCCAGCACCCGGCGCAGGGGGCGACCACTATGTGAGACACAGTTTTCGCATAACGGGTGATAGCGAGCACGGAGGGCGATGATCCGTGCGTCAGTCCCCGGGGCTCTCGCCGTTCAGCATCGCGGCGGTGAGGACGTGGCCGGCGACGCCCCAGCCGCCGTCGGGGACCTCGTCGACGAGGACGACGGTCGTGGGGCGGGCACGCTCGCCGTAGATCTCCGCGTAGAGGTCGGTGGTGCGCTCGACGATCTTCTTCTTGTCCTCCGCCGAAAGGGTGCCCGCGGGGACCTTGAAGTGGGCGAAAGGCATCAGACCAGCCCTCCGTTCGCGCGCAGGACCTGGCCGTTCACCCAGTGCCCGGCGGGGCTGCCCAGGAAGGCGACCACCTCGGCGATGTCCTCCGGGTTGCCCAGCCGCTCCAGGGGCGGCGTCTTCGCGAGCCGGTCGATCTGTTCGGGCGTCTTGCCGTCGAGGAAGAGGTCGGTGGCCGTCGGGCCGGGGGCGACCGTGTTCACGGTGACGTCCCGGCCGCGCAGCTCCCGCGCCAGGATCATCGTCATCGCCTCCACGGCGCCCTTGCTCGCCACGTAGGCGCCGTACGTCGGGAACTGCGTGCCGACGACGGAGGTCGAGAACCCGATGAAGGAGCCGCCCGCGCGCAGCCGCCGCGCCGCCTGCTGGGCGACGACGAAGGTGCCGCGGATGTTGGTGCGGTGCATGGCGTCGAGCGCCGCCAGGTCCAGGTCGGCGATCGGCGACAGGGTCATCCGCCCGGCCGAGTTCACGACGACGTCGACGCCGCCGAACTCCTCCTCCGCCCGGTCGAACAGCGCGGCGATCTCCTTCTCCTCCGCCACGTCCGCCTGTACGGCGACGGCCCGCCCGCCGGCCTCGGCGATCGCCTTCACCGTCTCGTCGGCGGCCGAGGCGTCGCGGGCGTAGTTCACGACGACGGCCAGGCCGTCGGCGGCGAGCTTGAGCGACACCGCCCGGCCGATGCCGCGCGATCCGCCGGTGACGATCGCCACGCGGGGGTCCGCCGGTTCGGCGGTGTTCTGGTTCGTGTTCGTGGTCATGCGTCCACGATGCGCCCGGACGGCCGGCACAGCCAGGGGATGTCATCCCATGGGTCGGCGTCCCCGCCCGGCGCACAATGGACGGCATGAGCGCTGTGAAGTACGCCGAGCTGGGAGCGTTTCTGCGGTCGCGGCGCGAGCGCATCCGACCGGGCGACGTGGGGCTCCCGGCCGGGCCGCGCCGCCGGGTGCCGGGGCTGCGCCGCGAGGAGGTCGCCCACCTCGCCGGGGCGTCCGTGGACTACTACAACGAGCTGGAGCGCGGCGCCGGGTCCCAGCCGTCCGAGCAGATGCTCGCCGCGCTGGCGCGGGCGCTGCGGCTGTCCGCCGACGAGCGGGACTACCTGTACCGGATCGCCGACCGGCCGGTGCCCGTGCAGGGCGGGGCCGCCTCGCACGTCCACCCCGGCATGCTGGACCTGCTCGGGAGGCTGACGGCCACACCCGCGCAGGTGATCACCGACCTGCACGTCACCCTCGTACAGAATCCGCTGGCGGTGGCGCTGCTCGGGGACCACTCCGGTTTCCAGGGGCCACGGGCCAGTCTCGTCCACCGGTGGTTCACCGAGCCCGACGCGCGGCGCCTGTACCCGGAGGACGATCACGAGGGCAAGTCCCGTTCCTTCGTCGCCGACCTGCGGGCCGCCGCCGGGCGCAGGGACGCGGACGACGCGGAGGTCGGCTCGTTGATCCGCACGCTGCTCCGGGTGTCCCCCGAGTTCGCCGCGCTGTGGGCCGACCACGACGTGGCCTTCCGACGGCGGGAGGACCGCAAGCGCCTCGTCCATCCCACGCTGGGCCCGATCGAGGTCAACTGCCTCCACCTCTTCAGCGAGGACGGCCGGCAGCGGCTCCTCTGGTTCACTCCGGCCGTCGGGACGGACAGCGCAGGGCTGCTGGAGCTGCTGGCGGTCGTGGGGACTCAGGAGGTCGTGGAGCCCGCCGGCGGACGGCGGACGGCTGACGGCTGACGGCTGACGGCTGACGGCTGACGGGGTGGGGCGCACGGTTGCGGGGGCACGGGGTCCACGGCGTTCACGGGCTCACGGGTTCGCGGGGTTCAAAGGAGCGCCAGTCCCGTGCCGCCCAGGGCCAGGCCGGCCACGAGGCAGCAGGTGCCCACCCGCAGGCAGCGGTACTTGGCGGCGAGGATGCGGCTGACGTCCATCAGCTGCACCGCGAGCCACGCCACCCGGTCCCCGGCCGCCGCCGTGACCGCCCGGACCAGGCGGTCGAGGTCGTCCGACGGGCCCAGGGCGTCGGCGAAGAAGGTCATGCCGGGCCCCGTACGGGCCGTGCCGGTGCGCGGCAGGACGACGGTGACCAGCAGGACCGTACCGGCCGCCCACAGCAGTCCCCCGGCGGCCAGGAGGGCGAGCGCGCCCCCGGAGACCGGCGCGGAGGGACCCCAGGCCCGGCCCAGCAGCAGGGCCGGGAGCGCGAAGGCGGCTCCGGACAGCAGTACCGCGGCCTTGCTGTCGGCCCGGGCGAGGTCCTCCCGCGCGTGGGCGAGCAGCCGTTCGGCCACGTAGAGGGCCGCGTCCCGCCCGGTCGCGGGCGGGACGGAGGACGGGTCCGGGGACGGGGTCGGGGCCGGGTCAGGCATCGGGCTGCCCGCCGCCCGAGCCGTCCTTGCCCGGGCGGGAGCGGCGCCGCCCCTGTCTGACGTAGTTGATCCTTCCGTCGGCGGTCGTCGGCGAAGCATCGGGCGCGGGCGGCGCGGGCTGATCCGCCGGTGCCGGTGCGGGTGCCTGGTGCGGTGCCTCGGGGGACTGCGGCGGCGGTACGACTTCCGTCACCACGGTGGGCGGCGGCGCCAGCAGGAAGTCCGCCGTGGGCGGAGACGGCGGTACGGGCGGTGCGGGCGGGAAGTCGACCGTCGGCGGTGCCGACGGCACCGAAGGCACCGGCGGCTGAGGCGGCGCCCCGGGCACCCCCGGCGCGGGCGGCACCCCCGGCCCGGTCGGCGCGGGCGCAACCCCCGGCGCGCCCGGGTTCCACGCCGCGACGGTCGGCTGCTGCACCGTCGGATACCCGGTCCCGTCCAAAGGCGCGGGCAGTGCCGGCGCGGGCTGCTGCGCCGCCAGTTGGGCCGGGGGCTGCGGCAGCCCCTGGTCGAACAGCGTGCCGCCGCTGACCTTGGCGTACTCGAGGAGCTGCTGCACGACCGCTCTGTCGATCTGGTGGCTCTGCACCACGTCGTTCTCGATCAGCCGCGACAGGAACGCCAGCGCCTCCCCCCGGTTCTCCCGTGCCTGGCTCTGCAGCTCCCGCAGGATCTCCCCGGCCTGCGACGGGTCCTGCGCGAGCAGGATGGCGTACTGCTCGGTCTCCCCCGCGGCGATGAGCCGGCGTGCCGCGGCCAGGTTGGCATCCACCCGGGCGGCGTCGGCCTGGTCCTGGGCCGACTGCCGGCCGGCGGTGTACCGCACGTCCACCAGGGCCGCCTGGTGGTCCCGGGCGGCCTGCCCCAGGTCGATGCGCACGTAGACCACGGTGCTCAGGCCGAGTTCGCTGCCGAAGTCGGCCCAGGCGCCGCCCGCCAGCTCGGCCTGGATCGCCTCGTCGGCCGCCTGGGCCGCCTCCAGCCCGTAGCGCCGGGTGAGGACCCGCAGCCGTGCCAGGAGCGGGGCGCGCAGCATCTTCTCGACGTCCCGTACCTGCTTCTCCGCCGTCAGGACGAAGTCCGCGACCTCCCAGTGGATGTCCACCGCGCACTGGAACTCGCCCTG
The DNA here is from genome assembly GCF_045041415.1 of Streptomyces coelicoflavus. NCBI lineage: Bacteria > Bacillati > Actinomycetota > Actinomycetes > Kitasatosporales > Streptomycetaceae > Streptomyces > Streptomyces coelicoflavus. Next base: position 3,382,349 of record NZ_CP108218.1, read on the forward strand.
GTCGCCGCGGCTGCGCAGGGGCATCTCGAAGGAGGCCTGGTACCGGCCGCGGGCGATCAGACAGACCGACCTGGGCTTCTTGCCGAGCATGGGCCGGTCGACGTGCTCCACGCGCTGTGCGGTGATGACGCTGTGCCCGCCGTTGCGGTAGAACACGACGGCGGCGCGCTGAAGTTCGCGGTGCTTGTACGGGCCTTCCGGGTGGATCTCCTTCAGGAACGGCCCGCGCAGGTCGTCCGGCAGCGGCGCCTCGGCCGCGCCGGGCCAACCGGAGTGGCCGTTCTGACCGTTCTGGCCGTTCTGGTTCGGCGACGCCCCCTGGGGGCTGTACTGATTCATCGGGCTCCTCCCGCCTGGGACGCCTGGACCGCCTGTAGCAGGCGGTGGGCATGCTCCGGTTCCAACGGTTCGTCGGGGTCCTGGCACAGCTCGCCGATCAGCCACGTCAGGCGCTGCCGGTCGTCCTCCCCCAGGATCAGCAGCGGCAGGAAGCGCAGGACGTCGCCCTCCCACGCCTTGCCGCGGCACGTGCGCAGCCACCCGGCCAGGCTGTCGAGCGCGCGCCGGTAGGAACGGCTGGTGCACAGCGCGGTCCACAGCAGTCCCGCGACCTCGGCGGCCAGGTCCGGACGGGTCGCGCAGATCGCCAGGGCGAGGGGCCACCGCTCGCGTCCGCCGAGTTCCTCGGCCGGGTTCCAGACGTGCTCCACGGTCAGGTCGGCCAGGAGCAGCGTGCTGGCCAGGCCGAGATTCTGGTGCTGCTGCCTGCTGTCGTTCAGCCAGGACCTGATCCTGGCCAGCGGCTCGCGGTCGGTGGTGAATCCCGCGAGGTGGGCCACGCCCTGGGCGGCGACGAAGCGCAGGGCGCCGTCGTCCCGGGTGCCGATCCCGCCGAGCGCGGTGAGCGCCTCACCCACGGTCCGGGCGGCCGTGCCCCAGCTGAGCGCGACCGCGGCGGTCCACCGGAGGTTGCCCCGGTCGCTCTTCGCCCACGACCTGACCAGCGCGCGGAGGGCCTCCCCGGTCTGCGGGTCCTCCAGTACGACCTGCAACGCGGTGGCGACGAATACGCCGCGGCGGGCCTGGTCGGCCTCGGCCATCGGGATGAGCAGCTCGCCCAGGGTGTGCGCGCAGTCCAGCCGGCACAGCTCGCCCGCCGCCACCGCGGCCCTGACCCACACCTCCTCGCGCCCGTCCTGGCAGAGCGAGTCCAGCCAGCGCAGCACCGGGCCGCGCATGTTGTGGTGGTGCTCCCACAGGTGGGCGAGGACGGCGGGTGCGAGGGCGGTGCCGCGAAACCGTACGGTGCGCACGGGGATGAGCCTGCCCGCGACCACCGGCTGGTGGCGGGTCTCCGTCGTGGCCCGGGCCGAGGCGAGGCGGGCCTCGAGTCCGTCGCCGAGCACGGGCCGCCCGGGCATCCGCTCCGGATCGACGGTCACCGCGAGTTCCCAGGCCAGCAGCTCCGCCGCCTCGGCTGCGATGTTGACCGAGCTGCCGCCGAACACCGCGAGCGAGACCCGGAACGCCGCCTCCCGCAGCACCGACGGTGTGTCGGACCCGGCACCGCCGCCCGCGAACCACACGCGCACCTGTTCGGCGGCGAAGCCCCGGCATTCCGTGAGCAGTTGGTCCTCGGTCAGGTCGTCCGTGACGCGCTGGGCGACGAGCCCGGCGAGCCGGGCGGCCTCCGCGGGCAGCAGCGCCTCCAGGCCCAGCGTGTCGCGCACCCGGCCGTCGCGCGCCAGCCGCCGGGCCGCTTCCCTGGCCCCGGTCGGCCCGCCGTCGAGTTCGGCCTCCAGATGTCCGTCGAGTACGGCGTCCTCGGCGGCCGGCCGGTGCCTGCGCTCGTACCGCGCCCGGCCGCCTCCCGTGCCCCGGTCGCCGGGGTCGGGTACGGACAGCAGGACGGCGTAGGACCCGCGGTCGGCCAGCAGACGGCGGAGGCGGTCCAGGTGCAGCTCGGCGGGCAGCCGTCCGTCGGCCGGTTCCAGGGCGTAGCCGTGGCCCTTGGCGATACGGCTGTCCTCGTCGCCCGCGTCGAGTCCGGCGAGGTCGGATCCGGGATCGAGGCGGGACACGTTGCCCCGGCCGAGGTCGTCGAGGAGGGAAAGGGCGGTGTACATGCGTCCGCTGCCGGGCTGGCCGCAGAGCACGAGCAGGTGGTCCTCGCGCAACTGCCGCTTGAAGTCGTCGTAGTCCGGCGGCGCGATGAACCGCCTTCGCAGCCGCAGCAGTTCGTCCTCGGGCAGCGGCCCCGCGAGCAGTGCGCCCCGTACGGTCTCGCCGAAGCGGAAGTTGACCGAGTTGATGGTGCCGCCGACGTACGTACTGGTGTCGCGCAGGAAGACCGACCGGGTCTCCCGGGCGAAGTGGGCGGCGCCGGGCCCCGCCGCGAACCGCCCGCCGCCCTTGGCCGACGGGTCGGCGTCGGAGTCGGCGCCCAGGATGTCGTCCTCGGCGCTCGTGGCCCGGTCGCCGGTGTCGTCGCGCTGCCCGTGCGCCGCAGCCCTGCCGGACCGCGCCCGGCCACCGCCTTCGCCGTCCTGATCCCGCGAGCGTCCGTGCCCCTGTCCGTGGTCCCCCTGGTGGTCCCGGTCGTCCTGGCCCTGCTGCGCGTCCGCGTCGCCGCCGCTCACGACGCCGCTCCGGGGCCGGTGCCGCCGCGCCGGTGGTCGATGTTGATGTCCTCGAACTTCCCCTGGAACGCCTGCCCCCGGTCCCTGACCGTGACGTCGCCGAAGTGGAAGCCGCTCGCCTCGTCCCGGTCCGTGCGCGGGGCGGAGTCCGGGCCGTCGCCGCGATCCGGGTCCGGCACGGGTCCGCCGTCCCCGGCGGCGGGCGGCGGCGCGCCGCGCCCCGGGACCGTGAACCAGGCGTACCGCTCGCCCTCCTTGATCCGCACCACGTACCGGCGGTAGTGCTCCGGCTCGATCCACCGGCCGCCGTGCCGTACGACGTCCTGGTAGAGCCGGTCGGTGACGGCCACCAGCAGCGGCGCGTCCGGCAGGCCGGAGAGCACCGCCTTGGCCTCCTCGCAGCTGCCGATCCGGCAGGCCAGGTCCACGGCGGTGCCGGAGAAGCCGTGCCGGTCGGGAGTGAACGGCCCGACGTCCAGCCCGGCCCGCAGCCGCAGCGGGCGGCTCAGCTCGCGGTTGATCCGGCGCAGGTTCTGGTGGAGGTACTCCGTCCACTCCCCGACGAGCGCCTCGGGGCGGCGCGGCTCCACCACGGCGAGGATGCCGTCGCCGCGGTCCTCCTGGGCCAGCCGGGCGTCGCCGAGGCCGGCCTGGGCGAAGGCGTCCTCGGCCGCGCGGTAGATCCGTTTGCGCAGGGCCGGACGGTCGGGGTCGGGGATCGAGCCCGACCCCTGCACATCCAGGCTGATGATGAATCCGTACTGTCCGTACTGTCCGAACTGAGCTCCGCCGTGCATGGTCCCCTGCCTCTCGCCCGGCCTCTACGGCACCGGCCACGACCGTCTGCCGCCACTCTCCCGGCGCACCGCGCGCCGCGCTGTAGCCGTTTACACACCCGGCCGTCGGCCGCGAGCGGACCGCGCGCCGTTGTGCGCGGTGCGCGTGCCGGTGCTGGTGCCGGTGCCGTGGGGCGCCCCGGCGCCGCCGAGCAGCCGCAGCGGCTCCAGATCCGCGACGGCGATGACCTTCGGCCCGGTGTGCACGAGCCCCTGCTCACGCAGCAGCCGCAGCGCCTTGGCCACGGCCTCGCGGGTCGCGCCTATGGCGGCGGCGATCTCGTGCTGGGACAGGGGGAGCCGGATGACCACCGCGTCGCTCTCCCGGCGCCCGGTACGGTCCGCGAGCTCGACCAGGCAGGCGGCCAGCCGTTCCAGGACGGTGGCCGAGGCGAGGGAGCTGCGCTGGTCGTCCGCACTGCGCAGGCGTTCGGTGAGCTGCGCCATCACCAGCGCGGACACGTAGGGGCGGGCCGCCATGAAGTGCCGGAAGCGGTCACCGGGTACGGCGAGCGCCCGCACCTCGTCCAGCGCGGTCACCGTGGCGCTGCGCGGACGTCCGTCCAGCGCGGCCATCTCGCCGACCAGTTCGCCGCCTTGACGCAGGGCCAGGATCAGCCGCCCGCGCTCGGTCGACCGCCACACCGTGCACCAGCCGCCCAGGATGACGAGCACGGACGTGCCGGACTCGCCCTCCCCCAGGAGCTGCTCCTGCGGCGCGTAATCACGCCGATGCCCGAGCCCCGACAGGGCCTGGCGATCGGCATCACTCAACTTCTCCAGGAACGCCCGGCGTTCTCCGAACAGCCCCATGTGGCCCCCCACCGGCTCCGCGCGACACACAGAGTATTCCCTGCGTCACTCGTTTTCAGCCGAATCAGGAGGCCGAACGTTTCAACTCCCGGAGGCGTACGAAACGAAGTCCCCCCACGCCTCCGGCGTGAGCGCGAGGCGGGGGCCGTCGGTGGACTTGGAATCACGGACGTGGACGGTGCCGGGGGTGAGGGCCAGCTCGACGCAGGAGTTGCCGTCCGTACCGCTGCTGTAGCTGCTCTTGAACCACACCAGTTCGGTCTCGCGGATCATGTTTCTCCCAGCAGTTCTTCGATGAAGGCATGTGACGCTCTCGGTGGGAGAGCCTGCGCCCGGATGGTGCCATACCGCAGCTCAAGGATGCGCAGGTCCCTGGGCTCAGCGGTCGGCCGACCGCTGAACGCGCCGTCGCTCCGCCCCACTGCCGTGCCGTCCGGGAACTTCAGCAGCTCGATCTTGCCGTCCACACCCGGATGGGCATCAGTGTTCGTCGGCATCACCTGAAGCGAGACGTGATTCAACGATCCCACCTCCAACAGGCGTTCGAGCTGCTGCTGCCACACCATTGTGCCGCCAACCGGCCGACGCAACGGGGCCTCTTCCAGGACGAAGTGGATCGACGGCGCGGGGTCGCGTTCGAAGACCGACTGCCGAGCCAGGCGGGCAGCCACCATTCGCTGTACGTCGTCTGCGGAGTACGGCGGTTGGGCCGCCTCCATCAGCGCGCGAGCATGCTCCGGCGTCTGCAAGAGCCCATGGACGCTGTTGCACTCGTAGATGCCGATCTCGACCGCCTTGCCCTCCAGCTTCCCCAGCTCCCGCACCCTCTTCGGGTACCGGACCTTCTTCACGTCCTCCCAGGCCGCCGAGAGGAGACCACCGGCCGACAGCACCTCGTCGGCCCTGTCCAGGTACTCCTGCCGGGGAATCCGCTTGCCGCCCTCGACCTTGTAGACCAGGTCCTCCCCGTACCCGACCGCCACTCCGAAGTCGCCGGCCCGCATCCCCGCCGCCTCGCGACGAAGCTTCAACTGCCGTCCCACCGTGGTGATGACCGCGACGCCCCACTCGTCGTCGGGATCGACCTCCCACCCCGACTCGTCCGTCTCGACCGTCATCCCGCGCCCCTTCCCAGACAGCACCGACACCACTGGACAAGCGCCGGACAGTCACCGTACGTACCCGCTGAGTCACTTCTCACGGTACGCACACACCGCCACGCTGAGTGACGTGAATCAGGAATCCACCACCGAACTCACCGCGCCCGTCCGCAATTTCAGCGTGCAGCTGTCCCCCACCCCACGCGGCGCCCGCCTCGCCCGCCTGCTCGCGACCGAGCAGCTGCGTTCCTGGGGCCTGCCCCTGGACCCCGCACGCCTCCTCGTCGCCGAACTGGCCAACAACGCGGCGGATCACGGGCGCGTCCCCGGCCGCGATTTCCGGCTCACGCTCTACGTCGTCGGCGACATCCTCCGCGTCGAGGTCACCGACACCCGGGGCCAGGAACTCCCCGCCCCGCAAGAGCCTTCCCCCGACGCCGAGTCCGGCCGCGGCCTGCTCCTGGTGAAGGCGTTGGCGCACCGCTGGGGAGTGACCGAGGGCCGCTTCCCGCGCAAGACGGCGTGGGCGGAACTGTGCTGTACACCACCGGAACCCGCGTTCTGAGGTTCCGGTGCCGTCAGCGCCCTACCAAGACAAAGAAACCGGAGAGAAAGAACCCCCACCAAGCCCCACCCCTCCCGCCCGAGGCACGTCGTCACTCGGGTGGGTGAACATCACCGGCCCGGCTGGATTTCCGGTCCCCCAACTCCCCTACTCTCAGCGCAAGCAAGCACAACTGAAAAGACATCGGCCCCCGCTGGGACTGCAATCCCGGGGCGAGGGCCTAACCACCAAAGAAGACGAGACCTTCCCGATGGATGAGCAAAACACTAGCGCCCCTGCGCGCGCCCAGTCAGCCCCTGCTGACAATCAGTCCCGTACGCGTCGCCACGGCAGCGGCATCACCCACGACAACACCCGCCACACCACCCGCTTCGTGGTGATCGGCAACCACCTGACCCAGCACAAGGAACTGTCGCTCCTCGCGATCGGCCTCGGCTGCCACCTCCAGTCGCTGCCGACCGGCGCGGGCGCCGACATCCGAATCAAGGAACCCCATGGTCAGCCAGCCCCACGAGGCGATGCACCGCATCTTTCAGCACGACCCGGGATTGTTCAGCCGTGTCACACAATTCCTCGGAGTCGACCTTCCCAGGCCCATCGGGGCAACGGCGCTGCCGACCGACCTCACCGAGGCCAGCCCCATCGAACGCCGTGTGGACACGCTCCTGCGCTTCGACACAGCGGAGCGGGGACCGTTCCTCCTCGCGATCGAGGCCCAGGGCAAGAAGGACCCGGACAAACCAGCCAGCTGGGCGTACTACGTCTCGTACCTGTGGACGAAGTACCGGCTGCCCGCAGCGCTCCTGGTCGTCTGCCAGGACCACGCCACGGCGAAATGGGCGCAGCGGGCCGTGACCAGCGGACCGCCCGAGCTGCCCACCCTCACTCTGCGGCCCGTGGTCGCCGGCCCCCACAACATGCCGGTGATCACGGACCCGGAGGAGGCCCGGGCCGACCTGGTCCTGGCCAGTCTGGCGGCCATCACACACGCCACGGAGCCGGTCGTCAATGCGATACTGAAGGCCCTGTCCACCGCGTTGCGGGACACGCCCGAAGACATTGCCGCACCCATCGTCGAATTCACCGCACATGGGCTGGGCAACCGCCCGGCCAGGCACCTCTGGAGGAATCTGGTGGCCGTGGACCTCTCCTTCTACAAGTCGTACATCTCCGAAGAGATCCGCGACGAAGGCCGCGAACAAGGACGCGAACAAGGACGTGCCCATCAGGGCGCCCAGGACGTCCTGCTGGTCCTCGAGCAGCGTGGCCTGGACGTCTCGGACGACATCCGTACGCGCATCACCGAGTGCGGCGACCCCGAGGTCCTCCGCCACTGGCTCGCACGAGCCGTCACCGCGCCCGCTGCCGAGGACATCTTCGAGGGCGAATAGCCCTCCCGGCTCACGCCACCGTGGACACGCAGAACGGATGCCCCGCCGGATCCAGCAGCACCCTCCAGCGGTCCGGCGCCGGCTGGAAGTCGGGCTTGGTCGCGCCGAGTGCGATCAGGCGGGCCTCCCCCGCGTCCAGGTCCTCGGCGCCGACGTCGATGTGGGCCTGCTTCTCCTGGTCGGTGCCCGGCCAGGTCGGCGGGCGGTAGTCGGGGAGGCGGTTGAAGCCAAGTCCGGGGGCGCCGTCCTCGCCGCCGAGGAAGTAGAAGTCGTCCGTGTTGAAGGCGACGGTGAGGCCGAGGGCCTCGCCCCAGAAGCGGGCCATCGCGGCGGGGTCGGAGCAGTCGAAGGTGACGGCCGAGTAGCGGAAGGCCGGGGCAGAGGTGTCAGCGGTGTTCTCCGTTGTCGTCATGGGAGAGACCGTAGGACGTGACCAGGACAGGTTCGGTCCTGGTCGTCGGCGGATGCGTGGCAGACTTCGAAACCGTGCTCAGTACTTCCGCCCGGCTGCTGCGGCTGGTCTCCCTGCTCGCCGTCCGTCCCGCCTGGACCTGCGGTGAGCTGGCCGAGCGGATGGAGGTCACCGAGCGGACCGTGCGGCGGGACGTCGCCCGGCTGCGGGAGCTGGGGTACACCGTCGACTCCGACCCGGGACCGTGGGGCGGGTACCGGCTGCGGCCGGGGACGCGGACGCCGCCGCTCATCCTGGACGACGAGGAGGCCCTCGCCGTGGCCGTCGGGCTGCGGGAGGCCGCGTTGAGCGGGGCGCTCGGCGGGGACCAGGCGGCGCTGTCGGCGTTGCTGAAGCTGCGGCAGGTGCTGCCCCGGCGGGTCGCGGAGCGGCTCGGGGACATGGACGACGCGTTCGTGCAGACGCCGAGGGCGGCAGGGGAGCCGCAGGTCGCGGCCGGGACGCTGCTGGAGCTGGCGGCCGCGTGCCGGCGGGGCGAGCGGGCGCGACTGGCGTACCGGGACTGGGAGGGGCGGGCCAGTGTGCGGGACGTCGATCCGTACCGGCTCGTGCACACCGGGCGGCGCTGGTACTTCGTGGCACGGGATGTCGAGCGGGGCGAGTGGCGGACCTTCCGGGCCGACCGGGTCGAGCGGGTGCAGCCGACCGGGCGGGCCGTCGAGTTCACCGAGCCGCTGCCCGACCCGGCGCTCCTCGTGTCCCGCGCGAGCGCGACCGGGCCGTACGCGGTGCTGGCCACCGTCCGCCTGTCGGTGCCCATGGAGCAGGCGCTGCGGGCCATTCCCGCCACGGTCGGGCTGCACCGGGCCGACGGGCCGGACGCCACGGTCGTCGAGATCGGCGGGTCGACCACGGAGGGGCTGGCCCGATATCTGTTCAGCCTCGCCACGCCGTTGCGCGTTCTGGCGCCCGACTCCGTGCGGGAGGCGCTGCTGCGCCGCACCCGGGAGCTGCTCGCCGCGAACGAGGAAGCAAGTACTTGAAGTTTCCTCCAGAGGTCCGTACCAACCTCTTGCCCCCGCCCTCACCGCGTCGCAAGCTCCCCTCATGGAGCTGGAGTTGCGGCATCTCAAGACGGTACGGGCCATCGCCGACGCCGGGAGCCTCACCAGGGCGGCGACGACTCTCGGTCTCGCGCAGCCCGCGTTGAGCGCACAGCTCAAGCGGATCGAACGAGCCCTGGGCGGAGCGCTGTTCGTCCGGGGACGGCACGGAGTACGGGCCACCGCGCTGGGCGAACTGGTGCTGGAACGGAGCCGGATCGTCCTGCCCGCGGTGACCGAGTTGCAGCAGGAGGCGGCCCGGTTCGCCCGCGCGCCGCGTACGGCGGAACGGCTGCGGATCGGCGGCACCCACGGGCCGTTACTGGGCGCCCTCCTCGACCGGCTCGCCGGTGTGGCACCCGACGCCCGGATGACGACCTGCACCTCCTGGTCCGAGCGGGAGCTGGCCGGCCAACTCGCCGAAGGGCGGCTGGACTACGCCCTCGTCGGGACCTGCGGCACCGCGTCGCCGCCCGCGGCCGAGGGGCTGGTGTGGCGGGAGGTCGCCGTGGACCCGGTGTTCGTCATGGTGCCCGAACGCCACCCGCTCGCCGACCGGACCGAGGTGGACCTGAGCGAGCTGGCGGACGAGGAGTGGGCCTGCGTACCCGGCGACGGCTGCTTCGGCGACTGCTTCACCGCGTCCTGCGCCCGCGCCGGCTTCACCCCGCGCCGCATGTACGAGACGGACACCGCCTCCGTCGTGCACCTGGTGCAGGTGGGGCGGGCGGTCGGCCTGTGCCGGGCCACCTTTCCGACCACCCCCCGGGTCGTGACCCGGCCGCTCACCGGCACCCCGCTGACCTGGCGGCACCTGCTGGGCTGGCACGCGGCGACACAGCGGCAGGACACCGCCACCGCCGTGCTCTCCCAGGCCCGCATGGCGCACGCGAGCGTGGCGGCGAACAGCGACAGCTACACGGAGTGGATGTCGGCGCACCGGGTTCCGTGAGGTCGCGTGCGCGGCGTTCCATAACGCCGGGGAGAGGGACGACTGAGCTCTTATGACGGCCGGGCGTCCCTCCCTACGGTTTCGGCACCTCCCCACCGAGACCGAGGAGATCCCCCATGCACCACCGACACCGACACCACAGAGCCATGGGTGCCGCCGTCGCCGCGACCGCGGCCCTGCTCGTGGCCGGGCTCAGCGGCTCCGCGAGCGCCGGAACGGCACCCGTCGACGCGGCCCCCACCGCGGCCGAGACCCTGCGCACCGACGCCGCGCCGCCCGCTCTGCTCAAGGCGATGCAGCGGGACCTCGGCCTCGACCGCCGGCAGGCGGAGCGGCGCCTCGCCAACGAGGCCGACGCGGGCGCCACGGCGGGCCGGCTGCGGGCCGCGCTCGGCGGGGACTTCGCGGGCGCCTGGGTGCGCGGTGCCGAGTCCGGCACCCTGACCGTGGCGACGACCGACGCGGCCGACGTCGCGGCGATCGAGGCGCGCGGTGCCGAGGCGAAGGTCGTACGCCACTCGCTCGCCGACCTGGACGCGGCCAAGGCCCGCATGGACAAGGCGGCGGCCGGTCTGAACACCGCCGACGCGCCCGTCTGGTACGTCGACGCCCGCACCAACACCGTCGTCGTCGAGGCGATACGCCCGGCCGCGGCCCACAAGCTGCTCGCGGCGGCCGGTGTCGACGACTCCCTCTCCCGCGTCGAGAAGCGCACCGAGCGGCCCCGCACCTTCTACGACCTGCGCGGCGGCGAGGCGTACTACATCAACAACAGCAGCCGCTGCTCGATCGGCTTCCCGGTCACCAAGGGCACCCAGCAGGGCTTCGCCACCGCGGGCCACTGCGGCCGGGCCGGTGCCAGTACGACCGGCTCCAACCGGGTGGCCCAGGGCACCTTCCAGGGCTCGATCTTCCCCGGCCGCGACATGGCGTGGGTGGCCACCAACTCCAGCTGGACGGCGACCCCGTACGTGCTCGGCGCCGGTGGGCAGAACGTCCAGGTCACCGGTTCCACCGTGTCTCCGGTCGGCTCGTCCGTCTGCCGTTCCGGCTCGACGACCGGCTGGCACTGCGGCACCGTGGCGCAGCTCAACACCAGCGTCACCTATCAGGAAGGCACCATCTCCCCGGTCACCAGGACCACGGTGTGCGCCGAGCCCGGTGACTCCGGCGGGTCCTTCATCTCGGGCAGCCAGGCGCAGGGCGTCACCTCGGGCGGCTCCGGCGACTGCCGGTCCGGCGGCGAGACCTTCTTCCAGCCGATCAACGCGCTGCTCCAGAACTACGGGCTCACGCTCAAGACGACCGGCGGCGACGACGGCGGCGGTGACGACGGCGGCGAGGAGCCCGGCGGCACCTGGGCGGCCGGCACCGTCTACCAGGCGGGCGACACCGTGACGTACGGCGGCGCCACCTACCGCTGCCTCCAGGGCCACCAGGCCTACGCGGGCTGGGAGCCGCCGAACGTTCCCGCGCTGTGGCAGCGAGTGTGACACCCCACTGACCCCCACAGGGGACAACGGGGGACGGGTCCGGGCGTGCGTGAGGGAGAGCGCCCGGGCCCGGTCACGTCGTGGTACGGGCGTGCTCCTCAGGTTTCAGGGTCCTCAGGTGCGGGTGACGATGCCGCACTCCTCCCCCTGCGTGTCCCTCACCTCGCCGCTGCGGTCGTACGGGTCGACGGAGGGCCCCGTCCCCTGCTGCCGGTCCCCGGGGAAGACGGGGTGCAGGTAGCCGTCGTACACGGCGCACGCGGTGTTGAACGTGTTGACCTTGTACTCCTTGATCGCGAGCTTGCCCGGCGTCGCGTACCAGCGGTCGGGGTCTAGCAGCAGCGTCGTGATCTGGCGGCGCACGATGGTGCGCTCGACGTGGTCGCCGCCGTCGGCCCTCACCAGCGGGTACACGAAGGTGTAGTCGGCGTGCACCTCGATCTCGCCCGGCTTCCCCCCGGCCAGCGACATCCGCCCGCGCACCTTGACCACGTCGCCGGCGAGCCGCACCTCGTCGGGGTCGAACCGGCTGAACAGCCCGACGGGGTCGTTTTCGCGCGACGGCTCGCGCAGTCCCCGCCGCTGGTCCGGGAGCAGGTCCTTCTGTGCCTCGGGGTCGAGCAGGCCGAGCGCCTTCTCGGGCCGCCCGCCCGCGATCACGTCCGGGTCCAGGTTGGCGGCGACCAGGAACTCCTTGGTGCGCCGCAGGGCCAGCTCCGCGTCGGCCTTGCTCATCCCGGCCACCGCCTCGGCCTCCGGCACCTCGATGGCGTCGGCGCCGTCGGCCCAGCGCAGGGCGGGCGAGCCGCGGAACGGGTGCTCGCGCGTGGCCTGCTCCGACCCGTCGCTCCCCCCGGGTGCGCCGGTGGGCCGCGCCGTCTCGGCGGCCAGCGGCGTCGGCGATGCGGCGGCCTCCGCCTCCCCGCCGGGAAAGTGGTCCGTGACCAGGGAGGGCCGCAGGGCGATCACCGCGACCGCCGCCAGCGCCACCACGCCGACGACCGCACCCCACCGGCGCCGACGCCTCGGGGCGGGTTGCGGGCCGCGCCAGGGCGTCGGCTCCTCCTGCTCCCGCAGCCGTGCGGCCACCATCCGCGCCCGCGCCGACGGCTCCTTGGGAGCGGACCGCCCACCGTCCTCGGCGGCCTCCCGCAGGAAGGACTCCAACTGCTCGTCGGATAGGGAGGGGGCCGGTTCGTCGTCGGAACGGTCGGGGGGCGGAACGGAACTCACGGGCTCACTTTCCTGGTCGCGGTGCGGTCGCGGGCTTCCGGCGCTCCATCGTGCCGCGACATGGAGGGACCGTGCCGGACGGTGCGGGTTTTGTGACCGAACCCGTACACCGGCCACCGAGCACCGGTCGCCGGCCACCGAGCACCGGCCACCCGTCACGGGCCGCCGTGCATCGCCCTCCGGACGCAGGCTGCGTCAGGCCCGCAGATACGTCAGCACCGCCAGCACCCTGCGGTGGGTCTCGGTCGCCGGGGGCAGGTCGAGCTTGGCGAGGATGCTGCCGATGTGCTTGCCCACGGCCGCCTCGGAGACGACGAGTTCACAGGCGACGGCCGCGTTGGACCTGCCCTCCGCGATCAGGGCCAGCACTTCGCGCTCGCGCGGGCTCAGCCGCTCCAGCGGGTCCCGGCGGCGGCGCAGCAACTGGCGTACCACCTCGGGGTCGACGACCGTGCCGCCGTCCGCGACCTCGGCCAGCGCGTCGACGAACTGCTCGACCTGGCCGACGCGGTCCTTGAGCAGATAGCCGACGCCGGTGCCGTCACCGGAGTCCAGCAGCTCGGACGCGTAGGTCCGTTGCACGTACTGGCTGAGGACGAGGACGGGCAGGGCGGGCCGCTCCTCGCGCAGGCGTACGGCCGCGTGCAGGCCCTCGTCCTGGAAGCCGGGCGGCATGCGGACGTCGGTGACGACGACGTCCGGGGCATGCTCCCCGACGGCCGCGACGAGTGCCCCGGCGTCGCCGACGGCCGCCACGACCTCGTGTCCGAAGCGGGTGAGCAGCCCGGTCAGGCCGTCCCGCAGCAGCACACTGTCCTCGGCCAGCACTACGCGAAGCGTTCGGTCCACTCGCAAGGAATCTCCACGCTCAGCAGGGTCGGTCCGCCCGGCGGGCTGGACAGGGAGAGTCTGCCATCCAGGACCGACACCCGGTCGGCGAGTCCGGTCAGCCCACTGCCCACCGCGGCGTCGGCCCCGCCCCGGCCGTCGTCGCGTATCCGGAGGACCAGCCGTCCGTCGCGGTGGCCGCCGGAGATCTCCGCCCGCCCGGCGCCGCTGTGCCGGCCGACGTTGGCGAGGGCCTCGCGGACCACGAAGTACGCGGCGGCCTCCACCGCCTGGGGCAGCCGTCCGGGCAGTTCCAGGGCGACGTCGACGGGGACGGCGGAGCGGTCGGCGGCGTCGGCGACGGCCGCGGGCAGGCCGTAGTCGGCGAGCACCTTGGGGTGGATGCCGTGGATCAGCTCGCGCAGTTCCTCCAGTGCCCGGCCCGCCTCGCCGTGCGCCTTGGCGAGCTGGTCGGCCAGCGGTCCCGGCGGCGCGTCCAGGCGGGCCAGGCCGAGGGCCATCGTCAGGGCGACCAGGCGCTGTTGGGCGCCGTCGTGCAGGTCGCGTTCGATCCGGCGGCGTTCGGCCTCGAAGGCGTCCACCAACCGGACGCGGGAACGGGTGAGTTCGACGACCCTGTCCTCCGGGCCGCCCGCGCGCGGGGCGCCCACGAGCACGCGGGCCAGCTCGGCCCGCGCGCCCGCCGCCAGGCCCAGCGCGTAGGCACCGAGGGCGAGGAGCGCCAGTCCGAGCACGGCGACACCGCACGCGGCCGGCCAGGTGGTGACCGTCCACTGCTTGAGGACCTTCGCCTCCTCGCCGCCGCCGGCCGTGGCCATCAGCAGCGGGGTGGCGGTGAGGGCGAGGGGCGCGGCCAGGGCGAAGGCCACGGCCAGGGCGTCCAGCGGCCAGAGCAGGACGGCGAAGAGGAGCGCGTGGCCCAGCTCCCGCCAGGTCGCCCGCTCCCCCAGCCGCGTGCTCAGCCAGGGCCACGGGCCGGTGGCGGACGGCTGCCGTACGGGCCGGTCGGGGGCGGGGACGCGGTCGATCAGGCGCAGCCGGTGCCGTTCCAGGCGGGCCACGGGGAGGCCGGCGAGGGCGGTGAGCACCAGCAGCGGCAGCCCCACCAGGACGACGGCGAGTACGCCCCCGGCGGCGAGTGCGGCCACGAGGCCCACCAGGGTCACGGCGCCGGCCACCGCCCCGGTCACCAGGTAGGCGACGGCACGCCAGGGCCACGACGAGAGCAGGTAGCCGCGGGCGGACAGGGCCTGCCACACGGTGCGGGGGCGGGGGTGCATGCGGATCACCGTAGAACCCGTGCGCCCGGCCGGGCCATCGGTCCAGTGGGCGTCCCGGGGGTATGGCCTGCCCCACCCCTCTTCTCGCCCCTGCCGCACTGCGTGGGTGCCGTCCCGCGCGGTTTCGTGAAGACACCGCGCCACCGACCGGACCCCACCCCCGGCCGCCACCCGCCCCGGGCATCCCGCCGCACCGGACCGCGCCCTCACCCTCACACCGTCCTTACCCCGCCCCACCTCACCCCGACCCGGCCGGAGGCCCCCGTGCTGACCACCGCCCTCCACACCCTCCGCGCCCGCTGGCCCGCCTTCATCGGGAGCTTCATCGCCCTGTCGCTGGGAGCCGCGCTGCTGACCGTGACGGGCCTGGCGCTGGCCTCCTCGCTCGACGCGCCGAAACGCGCGCCGGAGCGTTTCGCCGCCGCGCCGGTGGTGGTCCGGGGGCAGGACACCCTGCGCGTGCACACACCCTCCGGGGAGCGCACGAAGGAACTGGCACGGCCTCGCTCCGTGCCGGACGCGCTCACGACCCGGTTGAAGGACCTCGGCCCCGTCGTCGAGGACCGCTCCTTCCCGGTCCGCGTCCACGGCTCCCGCGGCCCCGGCGACCTGATCGGCCACCCCTGGTCCACCGCCGCCTTCGCCCCGTACCGCATCGACGCGGGCCGCGCCCCCCGAGCCTCCGACGAGGTCGTCGTCACCCGCGGCTGGGCCGCGCCGGGCGACCGGGTGCGCACGGACCGGGGCACCCTGCGGGTGGTGGGGACCGTGCCCCGCCTCGGTTTCGAGGACGCCGTCTTCTTCACCGACGCGCGGGCCGCCCGGCTCTCCCCGGTCAGCGTGCAGCTCGCCGTCGACGCGGAGGTGTCCGCCGTACGGGAGGCGGTGCGGGACGCCGTACGGGACTCGGTGCCGGGCAGCGCGGGCGTCCGGGTGCTCGCCGGGGACGACCGGCGGTACGCGGACGCCGATCCCGACCGGGACCGCGAGGCGCTGACGGCCCTCAACGCCCTGTTCGGCACGGCCGGCGGCGTCAGCGCCTTCGTGTCGGTCTTCGTCGTGGCGTCCACCTTCGCCTTCGCGGTGGCGCAGCGGCGCCGGGAGTTCGGGCTGCTCCGCACGGCCGGGGCGACGCCGGGGCAGCTGCGCCGGATGGTGCTGGGCGAGGCCCTCGCGGTCGGCGTGCTCGCGTCCGCGACCGGCTGCCTGCTCGGCGCGTACGCCGCGCCGCATCTGGCGGCACAGGTGGTCGAGGAGGGTCTGGCACCGGCCTGGTTCACCATCGGCGAGCACACCTGGCCGTACCACATGGCCTTCTGGACGGGGCTCGCCGTCGCCCTGTGCGGCGCGACGGCGGCGGCATGGCGGGCGGGCCGCACCAGTCCCGTCGAGGCCCTGCGCGAGGCCTCCGCCGACACCGGGACGATGACCCGGGGCCGTTGGGTGTGCGGGGCGGGGCTGCTGCTGACCGCGCTGGTCACGCTCGTGGTCGCCCTGGCCGGCGACCCCGGCGACCTGCTGCACCGCAAGACGTACGTGAGCCGCCCGATGCTGCTGATCGCCGCCGCCGCGCTGCTCGCACCGGTCGTGGTGCGCCCGTCGGCGCGGCTGCTCACCTGGCTGCCGGCCCGGCTGCCGGGCGCCACGGGCCTGCTGGCCCGGGAGAACACGGCGGCCGGTGTACGGCGTACCGCGGCCGTCGCGGCGCCGGTGCTGGTCACGGTCGCGCTCGCGGGCTCCCTGCTCGGCGCCGTCGCGACCCTGGACGAGGCGAAGGCCGCCGAGGTCCGGGAGCGGACCGCGGCCGCCTTCGTGGTCACGGCGCCCTCCGGTACGGGTTTCGACGCGGCGGCCGTGGACCGCCTGCGCGCGGTGCCCGGGGCGGAGGTCTCCCCGACCTCGTCGACCGCGGTGTACGCCCTGGAGGACGGTGTGGCCCTGATCAGGTCCGACGCGCGTGCCGTCGCCGGCCCCGGGGCCCTCACCGCCACGACCCGGCTCCCGCTCGCCGCGGGCAAGGTGGCCGACCTCGACGACCGCTCGATCATCGTGAACGAGGAGTGGGCGGAGCACACGGTCGGCCGGAGCGTACGGATCTGGCTCGGCGACGGCACGCGGAAGACCCTGCGCATCGCCGCCGTGATGCACACCGGCACCGGCGACAACGGCGTCTACGTCACCGCGGCCAACGCGGCCGGCGCCCCCGCCGACCGGGTGGACGTCGCCCTCGCCGACGGCGCCGACGCCGACGCCGTGGCCGCCGGGCTGCGCGGGGCGGTGACGCCGGTGGGCGGACGGGTGGCGAGCGGCGACGAGTGGGCCGCGGCCGCCTCCCCCGCTGCCCGGGGCACGACACGGGCCGGTCTCTTCCTGGTTCTGGGCATCGCCCTGCTCTACACGGGGATCTCCGTGGTCAACACGATGCTGACGGCGACGTCCGACCGGGCCCGCGAGCTGACGGTCCTGCGCCTCACGGGCGCCACCGACCGACAGGTGCTGCGGCTGCTCGCCGTCGAGTCCCTGACGGTCACCGCGGTGGGCGCCCTCCTGGGCCTGCTGGTCGCCGGCCTCAACCTGGCGGGCATGGCAGCGGCCCTGCACCTGCTCACGGCCCCCGTCACCCCGGTCGTCCCGTGGACCGCCGTCACCACCACCGCGGCCATCTGCGCGGCCCTCACCACGGCGGCGGCGCTCACCTCCGCCACCCTGCTGCTGCGCCGCCGCGCGGTCGCCCGCGAGTGACGCGGGGTGACACGACGAAAGGGCCCGTACGACCGAAGTCGTACGGGCCCTCTCAGGCATCAGCCCATGTCAGGTCGGGTCGACCGACAAGCAAGCGGAGCTTACTTGTTGATCTTGGTGACCTGGCCGGCGCCCACGGTCCGGCCACCCTCGCGGATGGCGAACTTCAGGCCCTCTTCCATGGCGACGGGCTGGATGAGCTCCACCTTCATCTCGGTGTTGTCACCCGGCATGACCATCTCGGTGCCCTCGGGGAGGGTCACGACGCCGGTCACGTCCGTCGTACGGAAGTAGAACTGCGGACGGTAGTTGTTGAAGAAGGGGGTGTGACGGCCACCCTCGTCCTTCGACAGGATGTAGGCCTGGGCCTCGAACTCGGTGTGCGGGGTGACCGAGCCCGGCTTGATGATGACCTGGCCGCGCTCGACGTCCTCGCGCTTGATGCCGCGGAGGAGCAGACCGACGTTCTCACCGGCCTGGCCCTCGTCGAGGAGCTTCCGGAACATCTCGATGCCGGTGACCGTGGTGGTGGTCTTCTCCTGCTTGATGCCGATGATGTCGACGGTCTCGTTGACCTTGAGGACACCACGCTCGATGCGGCCGGTGACGACCGTACCGCGACCGGTGATGGTGAAGACGTCCTCGATCGGCATCAGGAACGGCTTGTCGACGTCGCGCTCGGGCTCCGGGATGGCCTCGTCCACGGCCTTCATGAGCTCGAGGACCGAGTTGCCCCACTCCTTGTCGCCCTCGAGGGCCTTCAGAGCGGAGACCTTGACGACCGGAACGTCGTCGCCCGGGAACTCGTACTCGGAGAGGAGCTCACGCACCTCGAGCTCGACGAGCTCCAGGATCTCCTCGTCGTCCACCATGTCGGCCTTGTTCAGGGCGACGACGATGTACGGAACGCCGACCTGGCGGGCCAGGAGCACGTGCTCCTTGGTCTGCGGCATCGGGCCGTCGGTGGCGGCGACCACGAGGATGGCGCCGTCCATCTGCGCCGCACCCGTGATCATGTTCTTGATGTAGTCCGCGTGACCGGGGCAGTCGACGTGGGCGTAGTGACGCGCCTCGGTCTGGTACTCGACGTGCGCGATGGAGATGGTGATACCGCGCTGGCGCTCTTCGGGAGCCTTGTCGATCTGGTCGAAGGCCGAGGCCTCGTTCAGGTCCGGGTACGCGTCGTGCAGCACCTTGGTAATGGCGGCCGTGAGGGTCGTCTTACCGTGGTCGATGTGACCGATGGTGCCGATGTTGACGTGCGGCTTAGTCCGCTCGAACTTCGCCTTCGCCACTGGGGTCCTCCTGTGGAGTGGTTCTGTACGCCTTACTCATCGGCGCCAGGTGATCTTTGCTGGGAAACCCGGGCCCGGGGCATTCCGCCGGGTTGACGGCGGAATGCCCCTTGCAGGCTCCGGGGTCAAGCCTAAAGCGTGTTCACGGGGTCCGTTGAACGGAGTGGCCCGTTACTCGCCCTTGGCCTTCGCGATGATCTCCTCGGCGACGTTCCGGGGAACCTCGGCGTAGGAGTCGAACTGCATCGAGTAGCTTGCGCGACCCGACGTCTTGCTGCGGAGGTCGCCGACGTAGCCGAACATCTCCGACAGGGGCACGAGGCCCTTGACGACACGGGCGCCCGCACGCTCCTCCATGGCCTGGATCTGGCCACGGCGGGAGTTGATGTCGCCGATGACCTCACCCATGTAGTCCTCGGGCGTGGTGACCTCGACGGCCATCATCGGCTCCAGGAGCACGGGCGAAGCCTTGCGCGCGGCCTCCTTGAAGGCCTGCGAACCGGCGATCTTGAAGGCGAGCTCGGAGGAGTCGACCTCGTGGTAGCCACCGTCGATGAGCGTGACGCGGACGCCCGTCATCTCGTAGCCGGCCAGGATGCCGAACTGCATGGCCTCCTGCGCACCGGCGTCCACCGAAGGGATGTACTCCCTGGGGATGCGGCCACCGGTGACCTTGTTCACGAACTCGTACGAGGCGTCGCCGCCCTCGATCGGCTCGATCGCGATCTGCACCTTGGCGAACTGACCGGTACCACCGGTCTGCTTCTTGTGGGTGTAGTCCACGCGCTCGACGGTCTTGCGGATCGTCTCGCGGTACGCGACCTGCGGCTTGCCGACGTTGGCCTCGACCTTGAACTCGCGCTTCATCCGGTCGACCAGCACCTCGAGGTGAAGCTCGCCCATGCCGCCGATGACGGTCTGGCCGGTCTCCTCGTTGGTGTGCACCTGGAAGGAGGGGTCCTCCTCCGCGAGACGCTGGATGGCGACACCCAGCTTCTCCTGGTCGCCCTTGGACTTGGGCTCGATCGCGACCTCGATGACCGGCGCCGGGAAGTCCATGGACTCCAGGATCACCGGGTTCTTGTCGTCGGACAGCGTCTCACCGGTGGTGGTCTGCTTCAGGCCCATGACGGCGACGATGTCGCCGGCGCCCACCGACTCGATCTCCTCACGCTTGTTGGCGTGCATGCGGTAGATCTTGCCGATGCGCTCCTTCTTGCCCTTGACGGAGTTCAGCACGGCGGTGCCGGACACCAGGCGGCCCGAGTAGACCCGGACGAAGGTGAGCTTGCCGAGGTGCGGGTCGCTCATGATCTTGAACGCGAGCGCGGCCAGCGGCTCGTCCTCGGACGGCTTGCGCGAGACGACGACCTCGGGGTCCTTGACGTCGTGGCCCTCGATGGCCTCGACGTCGAGCGGGGTCGGCAGGTAGCGCACGACCGCGTCGAGCAGGGGCTGGACGCCCTTGTTCTTGAACGCGGTGCCGCAGAACACGGGGGTGACCGTGGTCTCGTCGGACTTGCCGGACGCGATGGTGATACGACGGATCGCGGCGTACAGCTGCTCCTCGGTGGGCTCCTGGCCCTCCAGGAACAGCTCCATGATCTCTTCGTCGTTCTCCGCGACGGCCTCGATCAGCTTGCCGCGGTACTCCTCGGCCAGCTCCTGGAGCTCGGCCGGCACGTCGAGGACGTCGTACATCTCGCCCTTGGCGGCCTCGGCGGAGTAGACCAGCGCCTTCATGCGGACGAGGTCCACGACGCCGTGGAAGTCGGCCTCGGCACCGATCGGGAGCTGCATGACCAGCGGCTGGGCGCCCAGACGGTCCGAGATCATCCCCACACAGCGGTGGAAGTCGGCGCCGGTACGGTCCAGCTTGTTCACGAAGCAGATGCGGGGCACGCCGTAACGGTCGGCCTGACGCCACACCGTCTCGGACTGGGGCTCGACACCGGCGACACCGTCGAACACGGTCACGGCACCGTCGAGCACACGCAGGGAACGCTCCACCTCGACGGTGAAGTCGACGTGCCCCGGGGTGTCGATGATGTTGATCGTGTAGTCGTTGTCCTCGAGCGGCCAGTGACAGGTGGTCGCAGCAGACGTGATCGTGATGCCACGCTCCTGCTCCTGCTCCATCCAGTCCATCGTGGCGGCGCCGTCGTGGACCTCACCGATCTTGTACGAGACGCCGGTGTAGAACAGGATCCGCTCGGTGGTGGTCGTCTTGCCCGCGTCGATGTGGGCCATGATCCCGATGTTGCGGACCTTGGCCAGGTCAAGTGAAGTGGTAGCCATAAGGCTTCAGTCTTCTCTCGGTCTCGATGTGGGTAGCGACTACCAGCGGTAGTGCGCGAAGGCCTTGTTGGACTCGGCCATCTTGTGCGTGTCCTCGCGCTTCTTCACAGCGGCGCCGAGGCCGTTGGAGGCGTCGAGGAGCTCGTTCAGCAGACGCTCGGTCATGGTCTTCTCACGACGGGCGCGGGAGTAACCGACGAGCCAGCGCAGGGCGAGCGTGTTCGCACGGCCCGGCTTGACCTCGATCGGGACCTGGTAGGTCGCGCCACCGACACGGCGGGACTTGACCTCGAGGGTCGGCTTGATGTTCTCGAGAGCGCGCTTGAGCGTGATGACCGGGTCGTTGCCGGTCTTCTCGCGCAGACCCTCCATGGCGCCGTAGACGATGCGCTCGGCGGTGGAGCGCTTGCCGTTCAGCAGCACCTTGTTGATCAGGGAGGTCACCAGAGGAGAACCGTAGACCGGGTCGATGATGACCGGGCGCTTCGGGGCGGGGCCCTTACGAGGCATTCTTACTTCTCCTTCTTGGCGCCGTAGCGGCTGCGGGCCTGCTTGCGGTTCTTGACACCCTGGGTGTCGAGGGAACCGCGGATGATCTTGTAACGAACACCCGGCAGGTCCTTCACACGGCCGCCGCGCACGAGCACGATGGAGTGCTCCTGCAGGTTGTGCCCCTCACCCGGAATGTAAGCGGTGACCTCGATCCCGCTGGTCAGACGCACACGCGCGACCTTACGCAGGGCCGAGTTCGGCTTCTTCGGGGTGGTCGTGAACACACGCGTGCAGACGCCACGGCGCTGAGGGGAACCCTCGAGTGCGGGCGTCTTGTTCTTCTCGACCTTGTCCTGCCGGCCCTTCCGGACCAGCTGCTGGATCGTAGGCACTACTTCTCCGGTTTCTGTGTGCCGAATGGTGAAGCTAACCTGGAACGCCTCCGACCCACGCGGTCGGGTGTGTCGAAACCGCGAGCTCCGCCCGCGAGGCGGTAGGAGACGCGAAATGCGGTGGCCACATACGGCCCCGGTGCGGTGGTAGGCACGCACGAGGCCAGGGCACACCCCAGGCACAAGGTCTGAGCGTACCTATCGCATTCGCTGCGGTCAAAACAAATGGGCGACACCGGCCATCGCGCCCGTTTCGCTCCGCTTCATCCGGATCGGCACAGGCCCTCGGGCGGAGCCGGCGGAGGCGCCGCACCGCCGCCGACCGGACGGTCACCGGCATCACACGAACAGGCGGGCCCCAGCCCGACGAGGGCGGCTCCGGGCCGCCGCGGCCCAGCCGCACCCCTCGCAGCAGCAGCGCGGCCCCCCAGCGGCCGAAAGGCCACAGCCCGAAGAGCAGCACCGGCACACCGATCAGGACGATGCCCGCCCCCCGCCACACCAGGGTCCGCGTCGCCAAGGTACAGACGGCCCGGTCCGGATCCGCGGGGTCGTAGACGACCTTGATGCGCTCGGAACGGCCGCCGAGTGCCGGCGCGGCGTAGTCGGCCACGATCTCGTGTTCGCCGCCCTGAAGGTCGGTGTACCGGAAGTACTTCTTCTGCCCACCGCCGTGGCAGAACCGCGCCACGACGCCGATCCCCCGCTTCCTCAGCGCGAGCCGTCGGCGCGCCGCCGAGAGCCCGATCCCGAGGAGGAGGACGCCGAGAGCGAGCGGCCCGACACCGGTCGCCCACATGACCAACCGGAACGTCTCTCCCGCCAGGGCCGGCCCGGCGATGCCGCCCAGGCAGACGGGCTATCGGCACAGCCGAAGGGCGGTCACCCTCGTCGAGGGTGACCGCCCTTCGGTCTCAGCGCCTGGTCAGGCGACCCGCCTACTGGTTGTACGGACCGTAGTCGTAGTCCTCCAGCGGAACGGCCTGGCCGGAGCCCGTGCCGAACGGCGAGTAGTCGATGTCGTCGTAGCCGACGGCCGAGTACATCGCGGCCTTGGCCTCCTCGGTCGGCTCCACCCGGATGTTGCGGTAGCGGGACAGACCCGTACCGGCCGGGATGAGCTTACCGATGATGACGTTCTCCTTGAGGCCGATGAGGCTGTCGGACTTGGCGTTGATCGCCGCATCCGTCAGGACTCGGGTCGTCTCCTGGAAGGAGGCGGCCGACAGCCAGGATTCCGTCGCCAGCGAGGCCTTGGTGATACCCATCAGCTGCGGACGACCGGAGGCCGGGTGACCGCCCTCCTGGACCACACGACGGTTCTCGGTCTCGAACTTGGTCCGCTCGACCAGCTCGCCGGGCAGCAGCTCGGCGTCGCCGGACTCGATGATCGTCACGCGGCGCAGCATCTGCCGGATGATGATCTCGATGTGCTTGTCGTGGATCGACACGCCCTGCGAGTTGTAGACCTTCTGGACCTCGCCGACCAGGTGGACCTGGACGGCACGCTGACCCAGGATGCGCAGCACGTCGTGCGGGTTGGTGGCACCCACGGTGAGCTTCTGGCCCACCTCGACGTGGTCGCCCTCGCCCACCAGCAGACGGGCACGCTTCGAGATCGGGAACGCCGTCTCGTCGCTGCCGTCGTCGGGGGTGACGACGATCTTCTTCGTCTTCTCGGTCTCCTCGATCCGGACGCGGCCGGAGGCCTCGGAGATCGGGGCGACACCCTTCGGGGTACGGGCCTCGAAGAGCTCGACGACACGCGGCAGACCCTGCGTGATGTCGTCACCGGCCACACCACCGGTGTGGAAGGTACGCATCGTCAGCTGGGTGCCGGGCTCACCGATGGACTGGGCGGCGATGATGCCGACCGCCTCACCGATGTCGACCAGCTTGCCGGTGGCCAGCGAGCGGCCGTAGCACATGGCGCAGGTGCCGACCTGGGACTCGCAGGTCAGGATCGAGCGGGTCTTGACCTCCTCGACGCCGTGGGCGACCAGGGCGTCGATGAGCACGTCACCCAGGTCGACGTTGGCCGGCGCGATGACCTTGCCGTCGATGACGACGTCCTCGGCGAGCATGCGGGCGTAGACGCTGGTCTCGACGTCCTCCGCCTTGCGCAGCACGCCGTCGGCGCCGCGCTCGGCGATCCGCAGCCGCAGACCGCGCTCGGTGCCGCAGTCCTCCTCGCGAATGATGACGTCCTGGGAGACGTCGACCAGACGACGCGTGAGGTAACCCGAGTCGGCGGTACGCAGAGCGGTGTCCGCCAGACCCTTACGGGCACCGTGCGTGGAGATGAAGTACTCCAGCACGGACAGGCCCTCACGGAAGGACGCCTTGATGGGACGCGGGATCGTCTCGTTCTTGGCGTTCGACACCAGACCGCGCATACCGGCGATCTGACGCATCTGCATCATGTTTCCGCGAGCACCCGAGTTCACCATCATGGAGACCGGGTTGGTCTTCGGGAAGTTGTCGTTCATCGCCTCGGCGACCTCGTTGGTCGCCTTGGTCCAGATCGCGATGAGCTCCTGCGTGCGCTCTTCCTTGGTGATCAGACCGCGCTCGTACTGCTTCTGGACCTTCTCGTCCTGCGCCTCGTAGCCGCGGACGATCTCCTTCTTCGCGTCGGGGACGACGATGTCGGAGATGGCGACGGTGACGCCGGAACGGGTGGCCCAGAAGAAGCCGGCCGCCTTCAGGTTGTCGAGCGTCGCCGCCACGATGACCTTCGGGTAGCGCTCGGCGAGGTCGTTGACGATCTCGGAGAGCTGCTTCTTGCCGACCTCGTAGTCGACGAACGGGTAGTCCTCGGGCAGCAGCTCGTTGAAGAGCGCGCGGCCCAGCGTGGTCTTCAGGGTGAAGGTGTCACCCTGCTGCCACTCGGGCTCACCCTCCTCGCGGGCCGGGGGCTCGAAGCCGCGCGGCGGGATGGTGCCCACCGGGAAGCGGATGTCGACCTTCGCCTGGAGCGTCAGGTCGCCCGCGTCGAACGCCATGATCGCCTCGGCGGCGGACCCGAAGGCACGGCCCTCACCCTTGGGGCCACGCCCCTCGGAGTCGGTGGTGAGGAAGAACAGACCGAGGACCATGTCCTGGGTCGGCATCGTCACCGGACGGCCGTCGGCCGGCTTGAGGATGTTGTTCGAGGACAGCATCAGGATGCGGGCCTCGGCCTGCGCCTCCGCGGACAGCGGCAGGTGCACGGCCATCTGGTCACCGTCGAAGTCCGCGTTGAACGCGGTGCAGACGAGCGGGTGGATCTGGATGGCCTTGCCCTCGACCAGCTGCGGCTCGAAGGCCTGGATGCCGAGGCGGTGCAGGGTGGGAGCGCGGTTCAGCAGAACCGGGTGCTCCGCGATGACCTCTTCGAGCACGTCGTACACGACCGTGCGGCCGCGCTCGACCATGCGCTTGGCGCTCTTGATGTTCTGCGCGTGGTTCAGGTCGACCAGGCGCTTCATCACGAACGGCTTGAAGAGCTCCAGTGCCATGGCCTTGGGCAGACCGCACTGGTGCAGCTTCAGCTGCGGGCCGACGACGATGACGGAACGCGCCGAGTAGTCGACTCGCTTGCCGAGCAGGTTCTGACGGAAGCGGCCCTGCTTGCCCTTGAGCATGTCGGACAGCGACTTCAGCGGACGGTTGCCGGGGCCCGTCACCGGGCGGCCACGACGGCCGTTGTCGAAGAGCGCGTCCACGGCCTCCTGGAGCATGCGCTTCTCGTTGTTCACGATGATCTCGGGCGCGCCGAGGTCGAGAAGCCGCTTCAGGCGGTTGTTGCGGTTGATCACGCGGCGGTACAGGTCGTTCAGGTCGGAGGTCGCGAAGCGGCCACCGTCCAGCTGCACCATGGGACGCAGGTCCGGCGGGATGACCGGCACGCAGTCCAGCACCATGCCCTTGGGGCTGTTGCTGGTCTGGAGGAACGCGGAGACGACCTTGAGGCGCTTGAGCGCACGGGTCTTCTTCTGGCCCTTGCCGGTGCGGATGATCTCGCGGAGGCGCTCGGCCTCCTCGTCGAGGTCGAAGGACTCCAGGCGCTTCTGGAGCGCGGCGGCGCCCATCGAGCCGTCGAAGTAGGTGCCGAAGCGGTCGCGCAGCTCGCGGTAGAGCAGCTCGTCGCCCTCGAGGTCCTGGACCTTGAGGTTCTTGAACCGGTTCCACACCTCGTCGAGGCGGTCGATCTCGCGCTGCGCACGGTCGCGCAGCTGCTTCATCTCGCGCTCGGCGCCCTCGCGCACCTTGCGGCGCACGTCGGCCTTGGCGCCCTCGGCCTCCAGCTCGGCGAGGTCCGTCTCGAGCTTCTTGGCGCGGGCCTCCAGGTCGGAGTCGCGGCGCTGCTCGATCTGCTGGCGCTCGACGGAGACGTGGGCCTCCAGCGAGGGCAGGTCGCGGGTGCGGCGCTCCTCGTCCACGAAGGTGATCATGTACGCGGCGAAGTAGATGACCTTCTCGAGGTCCTTCGGCGCCAGGTCCAGCAGGTAGCCCAGGCGCGACGGGACGCCCTTGAAGTACCAGATGTGGGTGACGGGGGCGGCCAGCTCGATGTGGCCCATCCGCTCACGGCGCACCTTGGCGCGAGTGACCTCGACGCCGCAGCGCTCACAGATGATGCCCTTGAAGCGGACGCGCTTGTACTTGCCGCAGTAGCACTCCCAGTCCCGGGTCGGACCGAAGATCTTCTCGCAGAAGAGTCCGTCCTTCTCGGGCTTGAGGGTGCGGTAGTTGATGGTCTCGGGCTTCTTGACCTCGCCGTGGCTCCACTGACGGATGTCGTCAGCGGTGGCCAGACCGATCCGGAGCTCGTCGAAGAAGTTGACGTCGAGCACTATGCGTCAATCCCTCTCAGGGTTGTAAGTCTGTGGTCTGAAACGGGGGTCGCGGGATCGGCGGGGCCTGTGGAGGACAGGCCCCGCCTGACTCCCGTCAGACCTCTTCGACGCTGCTCGGCTCGCGCCGCGACAGGTCGATGCCGAGCTCCTCCGCTGCGCGGAAGACGTCCTCGTCGGTGTCACGCATCTCGATGGACATGCCGTCCGAGGACAGCACCTCCACGTTGAGGCACAGGGACTGCATCTCCTTGATGAGCACCTTGAAGGACTCGGGGATGCCGGGCTCAGGGATGTTCTCGCCCTTGACGATGGCCTCGTAGACCTTCACGCGGCCGGTCACGTCGTCGGACTTGATCGTCAGCAGCTCCTGGAGGGCGTACGCGGCGCCGTAAGCCTCCAGCGCCCACACCTCCATCTCACCGAAGCGCTGGCCACCGAACTGGGCCTTACCACCCAGCGGCTGCTGGGTGATCATCGAGTACGGGCCGGTCGACCGGGCGTGCAGCTTGTCGTCGACCAGGTGGTGGAGCTTGAGGATGTACATGTACCCGACCGAGATCGGGTCCGGGAACGGCTCACCGCTGCGGCCGTCGAACAGCCGCGCCTTGCCGGTCGGGAGCACCATGCGCTCGCCGTCCCGGTTCGGGATGGTGTGCTGGAGCAGGCCGGCCAGCTCGTCCTCGCGCGCACCGTCGAAGACCGGGGTGGCGACGTTGGTGCCGGGCTCGACCTTGTCGGCGCCGATGGCCTGGAGGCGCTGCGCCCACTCCTCCGCGAGGCCGGAGACGTCCCAGCCGCGGCTGGCGAGCCAGCCGAGGTGGATCTCCAGGACCTGTCCCGGGTTCATTCGGGACGGGACACCCAGCGGGTTCAGGATGATGTCGACGGGCGTGCCGTCCTCCAGGAACGGCATGTCCTCGATCGGGTTGATCTTGGAGATGACGCCCTTGTTGCCGTGCCGGCCGGCGAGCTTGTCACCGTCGGTGATCTTGCGCTTCTGCGCCACGTACACGCGCACCAGCTGGTTCACACCGGGGGGAAGCTCGTCGCCCTCCTCGCGGTCGAAGACGCGGACGCCGATGACCTTGCCGATCTCGCCGTGCGGGACCTTCAGCGAGGTGTCGCGGACCTCACGGGCCTTCTCACCGAAGATCGCGCGGAGCAGGCGCTCCTCCGGCGTCAGCTCGGTCTCGCCCTTGGGCGTGACCTTGCCGACGAGGATGTCGCCGGCGACGACCTCGGCACCGATGCGGATGATGCCGCGCTCGTCGAGGTCGGCGAGGACCTCCTCGGAGACGTTCGGGATGTCCCGGGTGATCTCCTCGGGGCCGAGCTTGGTGTCACGGGCGTCGACCTCGTGCTCCTCGATGTGGATCGAGGAGAGGACGTCGTCCTGCACGAGGCGCTGCGACAGGATGATCGCGTCCTCGTAGTTGTGACCCTCCCACGGCATGAACGCGACCAGCAGGTTCTTGCCGAGCGCCATCTCGCCGTTCTCGGTGGCCGGACCGTCGGCCAGGACCTGGCCCTCGATGATCCGGTCGCCCTCGGCGACGATGACCTTCTGGTTGACCGAGGTGCCCTGGTTGGACCGGGAGAACTTGGCCAGGCGGTACGTGATGTACGTGCCGTCGTCGTTGGTCGTGGTGATGTAGTCCGCGGAGACCTCCTGGACCACACCCGCCTTCTCGGCCTTGACCACGTCACCGGCGTCGGCGGCGGAGCGGTACTCCATGCCGGTGCCGACGAGCGGGGACTCGCTCTTGATGAGCGGCACGGCCTGACGCATCATGTTCGCGCCCATGAGGGCACGGTTGGCGTCGTCGTGCTCGAGGAACGGGATCATCGCGGTCGCGACCGACACCATCTGGCGCGGCGAGACGTCCATGTAGTCGACGTCGTCCCCGGGGACGTAGTCGACCTCTCCGCCACGGCGGCGGACCAGGACGCGGGCCTCGGCGAACCGCAGGTCGTCGTTGAGCGTGGCGTTGGCCTGCGCGATGACGAAGCGGTCCTCCTCGTCGGCGGTCAGGTAGTCCACGTCGTCCGTGACCTGGCCGTCGACGACCTTGCGGTACGGCGTCTCGATGAAGCCGAAGGGGTTGATCCGGCCGTACGAGGCGAGCGAGCCGATCAGACCGATGTTCGGGCCTTCGGGCGTCTCGATCGGGCACATGCGGCCGTAGTGCGACGGGTGCACGTCGCGGACCTCGAAGCCGGCCCGCTCACGGGAGAGACCACCCGGGCCGAGGGCGTTCAGACGACGCTTGTGCGTCAGCCCCGACAGCGGGTTGTTCTGGTCCATGAACTGGGACAGCTGGCTGGTGCCGAAGAACTCCTTGATGGAGGCGACGACCGGCCGGATGTTGATCAGGGTCTGCGGCGTGATCGCCTCGACGTCCTGGGTGGTCATGCGCTCGCGCACGACGCGCTCCATACGGGCGAGACCCGTACGGACCTGGTTCTGGATCAGCTCGCCGACGTTGCGGATGCGGCGGTTGCCGAAGTGGTCGATGTCGTCGGTCTCGACGACGATCTCCCGGCCCGACTCGCCGGTCGTCTCGGTCTCACCGGCGTGCAGCTTCACCAGGTACTTGATGGTGGCGATGACGTCGTCGGTGGTGAGCACGCCGGCGTCCAGCGGCTCCTCCGCGCCGAGCTTCTTGTTCACCTTGTAGCGGCCGACCTTGGCGAGGTCGTAGCGCTTCGGGTTGAAGTAGAGGTTCTCGAGCAGCGTCTGCGCGGCCTCACGCGTGGGGGGCTCGCCCGGACGCAGCTTGCGGTAGATGTCGAGCAGCGCGTCGTCCTGGCCCTGGGTGTGGTCCTTCTCCAGGGTGGCGCGCATGGACTCGTACTCGCCGAACTCCTCGAGGATCTGCTCGGTGGTCCAGCCGAGGGCCTTGAGGAGGACGGTCACGGACTGCTTGCGCTTGCGGTCGATGCGCACACCGACCATGTCGCGCTTGTCGATCTCCATCTCCAGCCAGGCACCCCGGGACGGGATGATCTTGGCGGAGAAGATGTCCTTGTCGGACGTCTTGTCGATGGAGGAGTCGAAGTAGACACCCGGCGAACGGACCAGCTGCGACACGACGACACGCTCGGTGCCGTTGATGACGAAGGTGCCCTTGTTGGTCATGAGCGGGAAGTCGCCCATGAAGACCGTCTGGGACTTGATCTCGCCGGTCTCGTTGTTGGTGAACTCGGCGGTGACGAAGAGCGGGGCCGCGTACGTGAAGTCGCGGTCCTTGCACTCGTCGATGCTGTTCTTGGGGGGCTCGAAGCGGTGGTCGCGGAACGTCAGCGACATCGACCCGGAGAAGTCCTCGATCGGGGAGATCTCCTCGAAGATCTCCTCCAGACCGGACTTGGTGGGGACGTCCTGACCGGACTCCAGAGCCGACTCGACGCGAGCCTTCCAGGCGTCGTTGCCGAGCAGCCAGTCGAAGCTCTCGGTTTGCAGCGCCAGGAGGTTCGGAACCTCGAGGGGCTCCTTGATCTTTGCAAAGGAGATGCGCAGCGGGGCGGTGCTGGCAGCGTTGTTCGTATTCGCGGTCGAGGCATTGCGCGAGGCGGCCAAGAGGGGGTCCTTCCGAGGGCTCGGACTCACTACGCGCGTACCGGCCCCTCTTCCGTGCACGGAGACAGGGGGTGCCTGATGTGGCTAAAGAGCCAGGTCAGGCATGCTCTGGTCATCAGTGCTCGGGCGAGGGCAGACCCCTGGTGACGGGCAGGGGGCAGCTAACAGGCAGCGCAAAGGGTCAGTGTAGCCACTTGGCTCACTGATGTCCAGTGCGGTTCTCGGGGACCGTGTTCGCTCCTCGTTGTTCTCACCACCTGTGCGGCAAGGCCTCGCCCTCAACGCACCCAGATACTGCCCTCTTCGCCGTCGATCCATGCCTCGGATTCGGATCCTTTGACGACGCCCTGAGAATTGCGCGCTGCGTGCGGTTCGTCAAGGCCCCCCTTGGCCCGAACCGGTTGCCTCCAGCGGCTCTCAGGGCCCCGGAGACGGCACGACGAAGATCACCCTACTCTTCACCGTCACACGTGCAAGGCAGCCGCCGCCGGACCCCCGGTACGCCGAAGAGCGACCACCCGGATGGATGATCGCTCTTCGGTGCTACGGCGTTACAGACCCTGACGGATCCGTGGTGCCGGTGCGGTCTTACTTGACCTCGACGGAGGCGCCGGCGCCCTTGAGGGACTCGGCGGCCTTCTCGGCGGCGTCCTTGGCGACCTTCTCGAGGACGGGCTTCGGGGCGCCGTCCACGAGGTCCTTGGCCTCCTTCAGACCCAGGGAGGTCAGCTCACGCACGACCTTGATGACCTGGATCTTCTTGTCGCCGGCACCGGTGAGGATGACGTCGAACTCGTCCTGCTCGGCAGCGGCCTCGGCCGGAGCGGCAGCGGCGGCCGGGGCGGCGGCGACGGCGGCGGCGGCCGTGACGTCGAACTTCTCCTCGAAGGCCTTCACGAACTCGGAGAGCTCGATGAGGGTCATCTCCTCGAACTGGGCGAGCAGGTCGTCCTGGCTGAGCTTCGCCATGATGGCGGTCCTTCCACTAATTCGGCAGGTGCCGGATGTACGGGGTGTGGCGGGCGTACGTCGGCCCGCTGCGGTCCGCGCCGCGCTCAGGCGGCCCGGACCAGAAAGCGAGCCGAGTTACTCGGCACCGCCCTGCTCGTCCTGCTTGGCACGGAGCGCGTCCACGGTGCGGACGAGCTTCGAGGGAAGCGCCTGGAAGAGCTGAGCAGTCTGGGACTGCTTGCCCTTGAAGGCACCCGCCAGCTTGGAGAGCAGAACCTCGCGGGACTCGAGGTCCGCAAGCTTCTTGATCTCGTCGGCGGACATCGCCTTGCCGTCAAGGACACCGCCCTTGATGACGAGATTCGGGTTGTCCTTGGCGAAGTCGCGCAGACCCTTCGCCGACTCCACCGGGTCACCGGTGACGAAGGCGACGGCCGTCGGACCAGCGAAGAGCTGGTCGTCGAGCGTGATCCCGGCCTCGTTGGCCGCAATCTTGGTCAGCGTGTTCTTCACCACGGCGTACTGGGCGTTCTCACCGAGCGACCGGCGCAGCGTCTTGAGCTGCGCCACGGTGAGACCGCGGTACTCGGTCAGCACGGCGGCGTGGGAGCTGCGGAACTTGTCCGTCAGCTCGGCAACCGCGGCAGCCTTCTCGGGCGTCGCCATAGAGCCTCGGCCTCCTTCCGGGTGATTCGGACCGCGCGGACCCGAAGGAGGACTGGGGAAAACGAAACGCCCCGGCGCAGGCGCTCGGGGCGTGGCTCGACCGATCGTCATCCGCACGGGGCGGGGACTTCCGGGAGCTCATCCACAGTCACCTGCGCGGGTCGTCCGCAATTCAGCGGATCCTTCGGCCACCGTGCCTCTTTCGAACACACGGCAACGACCAGCGGTCTTTGGCTTCTGTGGAAGCGTACGTGAACGGGGCAGTGCCAAGCAAATCCGCCCCCGCGGCGACCGGACGGGCCGGGCGCCGGCGTCTCAGCCCTGCTGGGCCTCCTTCATCATCTCGGCCAGGTCGGCGACCTCCGCGGCGGGCGGGGCGCTGACCTTCACGGGCTCGTTGACCCCGAGGAAGGTGAAGGTCATGTCCAGCGGGCCCTTGTCCGCGTCGGCCCGCATGCGGAACTGCTTGGTCTGGTCGTCGCCGTCGACCCACATGTCCATGGTGAGCTTGTCGACGCCCAGCTTCTCGTACTGCTCGAGGCTCTTCTCGCGCTTCTCCCGGGTGGCCTCGTCCTCGTCCCCGATGGACTTCTCCAGGTCGGCGAGGGAGACGGTGCCCTTGTAGTGGGTGGTCTTCACGCCCTCGACGGTCTCGGTGCCGACCTTCTCCACGTCCTTGGCCCCGGTGAGGAAGGTGGACTCGGTCGCCGGGTTCTTGTCGGCCTGGGAGGCGCTGCCCATCTGGTTCATCTGCTCGTCGACGCCCGTGCCGGACAGGTCGAACTTGATCCAGCGCTTGCCGTCCATCTCCTTGGCCGCCTCGGGGCCGCCACCGATGTACATGGCCTTGTCGACGAGCCGGATCTCCGCGGTGCCCTCGGCGCCCTGGTCGAGCGCCGTCATCTTCATGCTCATCGCGAGCGTCGGCTTGATCTGCATCTCGGCCTCGGCCTTGATGCGGCCCTCCTCGGGCGTCTTGCCGGTCAGGCGGTAGTGGAGGGAGTCGATCTCCTCCGAGTTCTTCGCCGCCTTGGCGACGGCGGCCGCGGGCGTCATCTCCGGGGACTCGGAGTCGCCCTTGGAGCAGCCCACCGCCCCGCCTGCGAGCAGCAGTGCGGCCAGGCCGGCGCCCACGGGCACGCGTACGGAAGTCTTCATCGATATCCCCCCACGGGATTCAGGGAGCACAAGGGGCGTCGGACGTCACAGGAAACGCACCGCTGCTCCACAGGAGTTCTCCACAACAAGGACGCGAGCGTAGCCGAATCGGTTCGAACGATCTTGTGAATTCCGCCCGGCCGGGCCGACCTCACTCCGCCTGCGACGCGAGCAGTTCCTTGAAGTCCGCCGTGTCCGCGGCCGGCGGGCGCTGCGCGGAGACCGTGACGCCGTAGTCGCTGTAGTAGGCGGTCTGGGTCAGCTCGCCGGTCTTCGTGCGTCCCCGCTCGACCTTCTTGACCAGCAGGTGCCGGTCGTCGACCCAGATGTCGACGGTCTGGGCGGTCTCCCCGCCCACCGTGCCGGACCAGTGGGTGGTGCGCCGGCCGCGCGTCGTCTCCTCCCCCACCCTGCGCACGTCCCCGGCCGTCAGCAGCAGCTTCACCGCCTGGTGGGGCGTGGTGTTGCGCATCTGCTCGGCGAACCCGGCGCCCGCCCCGCCGCCGAGGTCCTCAAGGTCCTCGTACACGTACTTGATCCAGTGCCTGCCGCCCACCCGGTCGGCGAACGCGTCGCCCATCTTGGCGTAGTAGGCGTCGGGCAGGTACCGGGCCTCCATCGCGGTGGTGCCGAGGCGGCGCATCGTCTCGGCGGTCGTGCCGCCCGTGTAGGTGATCGTGAGTGTTCCGGTGAGGCCGCCGTCGCGCCAGCCGAGGGCGCCCGCGGCCTCCAGGGACAGCTCCCGGCCCATCACGGTCGTGGACTCCACCCGCGCCGATCCCGCCCGCCCGGTGGCCCGCTCGACGGACCGCAGGGCATCGGCCGAGGGGCCGGTGAGCGCCGGGGGGCTGGAGGACGGTGCCGCGGAGCCCGATGGAGCGGAGGCGGGGGAAGGGGCCGCGGGCGGTTCGCCGGAGGTGCACGCGGTGGCGCAGGCCAGCGCGGCCGACACCGCGACCGAGACGACCGTACGGCGTGCCCTCGTGCCCGTCATCCGCCCACCCCTTGCGCCCCGTACGGCTCCTGCGCCCCATGCGCGGGTCCGGTGCCCGCACGCTAACCCAGGGCGCCGGAAAAGGGGACGGGACGAACAGGGACGGGGCGAACACGGGCGGGGCGAACAGGGGGCGGGGAAAGGCAAAGGGACGGGCCCCGCACCTCGGAAGGTGCGGGGCCCGTGAACCGGTGGGGCGAGCTGCTCGCTCAGACCGCGGCCGGGTCCTCCTCGACGAGGAGGTTGCGGGTGCGGTTGGAGTCGAGCGGAATGCCGGGGCCCATCGTGGTGCTGATGGCGGCCTTCTTGATGTAGCGGCCCTTGGCGGCGGACGGCTTCAGACGGAGGATCTCCTCCAGCGCCGCGCCGTAGTTCTCCACCAGCTTGGTGTCGTCGAACGACGTCTTGCCGATGATGAAGTGCAGGTTCGAGTGCTTGTCGACGCGGAACTCGATCTTGCCGCCCTTGATGTCGTTGACAGCCTTGGTGACGTCCGGGGTCACGGTGCCGGTCTTGGGGTTCGGCATGAGACCACGGGGACCGAGCACGCGGCCGAGGCGGCCGACCTTGCCCATGAGGTCCGGGGTGGCGACGACGGCGTCGAAGTCCAGACGGCCCTTCGACACCTCGTCGATCAGTTCGTCGGAGCCGACGATGTCGGCGCCCGCGGCGGTCGCGGCCTCGGCACGGTCACCGGTCGCGAAGACCAGGACCCGGGCGGTCTTACCGGTGCCGTGCGGGAGGTTCACGGTGCCACGGACCATCTGGTCGGCCTTGCGCGGGTCGACACCCAGGCGAAAGGCGACCTCGACGGTGCCGTCGAACTTGCTCGTGGAGGTCTCCTTGGCGAGACGGACGGCCTCGAGCGGGGCGTAGAGCTTGTCCCGGTCGATCTTGGCGTCCGCAGCGCGGAGAGACTTGCTGCGCTTGCTCACTACTGCTCCTGTGGCTTCTTAGGAGTCGTGGTTAGGGCCGAGCAGGCCCCGCCACACTGTCCTGACCTTGCGGCTACCGCCGCCTGGCTGGCTTACGGGGGTGGAGGTCAGCCCTCGACCGTGACGCCCATGGAACGGGCGGTACCGGCGATGATCTTCTCCGCCTGGTCCAGGTCGTTGGCGTTGAGGTCGGGCATCTTGGTGGTGGCGATCTCACGGACCTGGTCACGCGTGATCTTCGCGACCTTGGTCTTGTGCGGCTCGCCGGAGCCCTTCTCCACGCCCGCGGCCTTGAGGATCATCTTGGCGGCCGGCGGCGTCTTGGTGATGAAGGTGAAGGAGCGGTCCTCGTAGACCGTGATCTCCACCGGGATGACCCAGCCGCGCTGCGACTCGGTCGCGGCGTTGTAGGCCTTGCAGAACTCCATGATGTTGACGCCGTGCTGACCCAGCGCGGGGCCGACCGGCGGAGCCGGGTTCGCGGCACCGGCCTGGATCTGGAGCTTGATGAGCCCCGTGACCTTCTTCTTCTTGGGAGGCATAGCTCTCCGGGTCCTTTCGATTCGGGTCCTGCCCGCATTCGGGAGCTACCCGGACACAGGCATACCGCACAACGATAACGGGTATAGATGCGCGGCCAAAAACCGAGCAGGTCAGACGCCGCGCGAGCGGGCGCCTGACCTGGTCGGAAGTAGTACGTCCAGAGGAGTGCGGAGTACCGGTGGGGTACTAGTTCTTCTGGATCTGGTCGAAGCTCAGCTCGACCGGGGTCTCGCGGCCGAAGATCTCGACGAGGCCCTTGACCTTCTTCGAGTCGGCGTTGATCTCGTTGATCGTGGCCTGGAGGGTGGCGAAGGGGCCGTCGGTGACGGTGACCGAGTCGCCGACCTCGAAGTCCAGCACCTGGACCTCGACCTTGCGCTGCGGCGCCGGCTTGCCCTCGGCCTCGGCGGCCTCGCGGGCGGCCTTCTCCTCGGCCTCCGGGGCGAGCATCTTGACGATCTCGTCCAGCGTCAGCGGGTACGGGTCGTAGGCGTTGCCGACGAAGCCGGTGACACCGGGGGTGTTGCGGACGACGCCCCAGGACTCGTTGGTGAGGTCCATGCGGACCAGCACGTAGCCGGGGAGCTTGTTCTGGCGGATCGTCTTGCGGTCGCCGTTCTTGATCTGGACGACCTCTTCCTGCGGCACCTCGGCCTGGAAGATGTAGTCCTCGACGTTGAGCGAGACGGCGCGCTGCTCGAGGTTGGTCTTCACGCGGTTCTCGTAACCGGCGTAGGTGTGGATGACGTACCACTCGCCGGGCAGGACGCGCAGCTCCTGGCGGAGCTTCTCGATCGGGTCGATGTCGGGCTCGTCGGCCTCGGCCTCGTCCGCACCGGCTTCGGTCTCGGCTTCACCGGCCGACTCGGCGGTCTCGTCCGCTTCCGCGTCCGTCTCCGCCTCGTCCGCCTGGTCCGTCTCCGCGACGACGGTGTCGTCGGCAGCCTCGGCCTCGGCGGAGGCCTCGGTGTCCTCGTTGTCGGCGCCCTCGACGGTGCCGAGCTCGTCCTCGACGGACTCGACCGGCTCGATGGCGTCGTTCACGTTCGGGTCAGACACTGTGGCTGCTTCTTCCTGGATACATAGGGGTGGAACACGCGAAAGGGGCGCCGGGTACCTCGGCGCCCTTCGCTCTCGACTCAGCCGAAGACGTACTTGGCGGCGTGAGAGAAGCCATAGTCAATCAGAGTCACCAGGCCGATCATGATGACCACGAAAACGATCACCACGGTGGTGTACGTCGTCAGCTGGTTGCGGCTGGGCCAGACGACCTTGCGCAGTTCCGCGACGATCTGGCGGTAGAAGAGCGCGAGCCGCTTCAGCGGGCCCTTCTTGCCTCGCTTGCCGCCTTTGCGGGACTTCTTGGAGTCCGGCGCCTCGTCCTGGGCATCAGGCATGTCGATGGAGCCCACGGCGTCCGTCACTCGTCCTCACCTGATTCCGGGTCGTGGCCGTGCCGCGCCCGGTTGGAGCCGCACGGCGGTGCATTGCTGTACGTACCTGCGCACACAATCCTGGCGATGGTGTGTGTAGCAGGGCCGGAGGGACTTGAACCCCCAACCGCTGGTTTTGGAGACCAGTGCTCTACCAATTGAGCTACGACCCTTTGTTCGTCCCCCAACGTACCGCATCCGCCCGGATGCTCGGTGTGCACCGGATGATCGCGGGCCGCTGAAGGCCAACGAGGTGAGAGTGTACGTGCTCACGGGCCGGGCGTCGAACAGAAAGCACGTCCGGACTGATGTTCAGGCCGTGGACCGGACTGGAGTTCAGGGCGTGGACCGGTCCGGTTCAGTCCGTGAAACCCCTGTGCCCGTGAGGTTTCCGGTCTGGAACGATGGGGTCATGAGCGCTGCAACCCCTCCCACCGAGCGCCGGGTCTCCGCCCGAGTCGGCGCGATCTCCGAGTCCGCGACCCTCGCCGTGGACGCCAAGGCCAAGGCCCTCAAGGCCGCCGGACGTCCCGTGATCGGCTTCGGCGCGGGTGAGCCCGACTTCCCGACGCCGGACTACATCGTCGAGGCCGCCGTCGAGGCGTGCAAGAACCCGAAGTTCCACCGCTACACGCCGGCCGGCGGGCTGCCCGAGCTGAAGGCCGCCATCGCCGCGAAGACGCTGCGCGACTCCGGCTACGAGGTCGACCCGTCGCAGATCCTCGTCACCAACGGCGGCAAGCAGGCCATCTACGAGGCGTTCGCCGCGATCCTCGACCCGGGCGACGAGGTCATCGTCCCGGCGCCGTACTGGACGACGTACCCGGAGTCGATCCGGCTGGCCGGCGGTGTCCCGGTCGAGGTCGTCGCCGACGAGACCACCGGCTACCGCGTGACGGTGGAGCAGCTGGAGGCGGCGCGCACCGAGAAGACCAAGGTCGTTCTCTTCGTGTCGCCGTCGAACCCGACGGGCGCGGTGTACAGCGAGGCCGAGACCGAGGCGATCGGCAAGTGGGCCGTGGAGCACGGCCTGTGGGTGCTGACCGACGAGATCTACGAGCACCTCGTCTACGGCGACGCCGTCTCCGTGTCCCTGCCGGCGCTGCTGCCCGAGCTGCGCGACAAGTGCGTCGTGGTCAACGGCGTGGCGAAGACGTACGCGATGACCGGCTGGCGGGTCGGGTGGATCATCGGCCCGAAGGACGTCGTCAAGGCGGCCACCAACCTCCAGTCGCATGCCACGTCCAACGTGGCGAACGTGTCCCAGGCGGCGGCGCTGGCCGCGGTCTCCGGTGACCTGGACGCCGTGGCGAAGATGCGGGAGGCCTTCGACCGCCGCCGCCAGACCATCGTGCGGATGCTGAACGAGATCGACGGCGTGCTCTGCCCGGAGCCCGAGGGCGCGTTCTACGCCTACCCGTCGGTGAAGGCGCTGCTCGGCAAGGAGATCCGCGGCAAGCGCCCGCAGGACTCGGTCGAGCTGGCCGCGCTGATCCTGGAGGAGGCCGAGGTCGCGGTGGTGCCGGGCGAGGCGTTCGGCACGCCGGGGTACCTGCGGCTGTCGTACGCGCTCGGGGACGAGGACCTGGTCGAGGGCGTGAGCCGGATCCAGAAGCTGCTGGCGGAGGCGCGGGACTGACCGTCCTCCCGCTCGCGGGGCCGCACCGGAACGTTCCGGTGCGGCCCTGTTTGTTTGTGCGAGCAAGACCACGTACGGGGAAAGTGCTGTCGGGCCGGGCGTGTCGTGCGGCAGGATCCTCAGATGGAGCGTGTACGTGATGTCTCTGAACTGCCCAAGGCCCATCTCCACCTGCACTTCACCGGGTCGATGCGGCCCACCACCCTGCTGGAACTGGCCGACAAGCACGGCGTACGGCTGCCCGAGACGCTGACCGAGGCGCTGGGCCGCGGGGAGTCGCCGAAGCTGCGGGCGACGGACGAGCGGGGCTGGTTCCGCTTCCAGCGGCTGTACGACGCGGCGCGATCGTGCCTCCAGGCGCCGGAGGACATCCAGCGGCTGGTGCGGGAGGCCGCGGAGGAGGATCTGAAGGACGGCTCGGGCTGGCTGGAGATCCAGGTCGACCCGACGTCGTACGCGCCGCGGCTGGGCGGGCTGATCCCGGCGCTGGAGATCATCCTGGACGCGGTGGAGACGACCGTGCGGGACACCGGGATCGGGATGCGGGTGCTGGTCGCCGCGAACCGGATGAAGCACCCGCTGGACGCGCGGACGCTGGCACGGCTGGCGGTGCGGTACGCGGACCGGGGCGTGGTGGGCTTCGGGCTCTCGAACGACGAACGGCGCGGGATGGCCCGGGACTTCGACCGGGCGTTCGCGATCGCGCGGGACGGGGGCCTGCTGTCCGCGCCGCACGGGGGTGAGCTGACCGGTCCGGCGTCGGTGCGGGACTGCCTGGACGACCTGGAGGCGGACCGGATCGGGCACGGCGTGCGGGCGGCGGAGGACCCGCGGCTGCTGAAGCGGCTGGCGGACCGGCAGGTGACGTGCGAGGTGTGCCCGGCGTCGAACGTCGCGCTGGGCGTGTACGAGAAGCCGGAGGACGTGCCGCTGCGGAGGCTGTTCGAGGCAGGGGTGCCGATGGCGCTGGGCGCGGACGACCCGCTGCTGTTCGGGGCCCGGCTGGCCGCCCAGTACGAGATCGCGCGCGAGCACCACGGCTTCACGGACGCGGAGCTGGCGGAACTGGCACGGCAGTCGGTGCGGGGGTCGGCGGCGCCGGAGGAGATGAAGGCGAAGCTGCTGGCAGGCGTGGACGACTGGCTCGCGGCGTAACCGCCCCCGCTGCGGGCGGGCCCCGGGCTGCGTGGGCGGGCTTCCGCTGCGGGGAGTCGTGGCCCCCCCCCAGTGCCTGAACGGCCTGGGAGGCACCCCCAGGGCGGCACGGGCGGGCGGTCGGGGCACCTCCCGCTCGAGCGGAGCCGAGAGCGGGGGAGGCACCCCGACGCCGGGCACGCTCCCCGTCTCCGCGCCCACACCCACGCCGGGTGACGGCGAAGAAACACCGGGGCTAGAGCGCGACCCCCACCGTCACCGGTTCGTTGACCAGCGTGACGCCGAAGGCCTCGCGGACCCCGGCGACGACCTCACGGGCCAGCGCGAGCAGGTCCTCGGTCGTCGCCTCGCCCCGGTTGGTGAGCGCGAGCGTGTGCTTGCCGGAGATGCGGGCGGGACCCGTGCCGTACCCCTTGGTGAAGCCCGCCCTGTCGATCAGCCAGGCCGCGGAGGTCTTGACCCGCCCCTCCCCGGCCGGGAAGGCGGGCGGCTCGACGGCATCACCGAGGCGCTCGGCGACGCGTGAGCGGAACGCGGCGAACTCCTCGTCCGTGAGGATCGGGTTGGTGAAGAACGACCCGGCCGACCAGGTGTCGTGGTCGTCGGGGTCCAGCACCATCCCCTTCCCCGCCCTCAGCTTCAGCACCGTCTCCCGGGCGGCCGTCAGCGGCACCCGGTCGCCCGCCTCGACGCCGAGGGCGCGGGCCGTCTCGGCGTAGCGCAGCGGCGCGGAGAGGCCGCCGGCGTCCTCCAGCTCGAAGCGGACCCGCAGGACGACATACCGGTCGGGCTCCGCCTTGAAGCGGCTGTGACGGTAGGAGAAGGCGCAGTCGGCGTTGGAGAGGGCGACCGTCTCGCGGCTCCTGCGGTCGTAGGCGGTGACCTCGGTGACCGTGGCGGACACCTCCTGGCCGTACGCGCCGACGTTCTGGATCGGGGTCGCGCCGGCCGAGCCGGGGATGCCGGCCAGGCACTCGACGCCCGCCAGGCCCGCCTCGACGGTGCGGGCGACCGCGTCGGTCCAGATCTCGCCGGCCGCCAGCTCGAGTGTCGTGCCGTCGAGGCGGAAGCCGCGGGTGGCGATGTGCAGGGCGGTGCCGTCGAAGCCCTTGTCGCCGATGACCAGGTTGGATCCGCCGCCGATGAGCAGCAGTGGGGTGCCGGTGTCGTCGGCCTCGCGGACGGCGGCGATCACCTCGGCGTCGGTCGTGGCCGTGACCAGCCGGGTGGCGGGCCCGCCGAGTCGGAAGGTGGTCAGGGGGGCGAGGGGCGCGTCGTGGAGTTCCTGCACGCGCTCAAGACTACGAGACGGCGCCGACAGCGCAGGGCGGCGGGAAACCGGGAAACACGGACAATACGGAGATCACGGGAAGCGCAGGAAGCACGGGAGGCACGGGAGGCACGGGACTCACAGGAAACACAGGAAGCACGGGCAACGCCCCGGCCGGTCGGCCGGGGCGTTGCCGGGTGGGGCTTCGGCCGCGCGCGTCCTCAGGTCAGGCGCCTGCGCACCTCCGCCCAGCTCACCGGCAGCTCGTCGCTCGACGCCGGCCAGGAGGCGAACTTCGAGCCCCGCATCTGCGCCGACAGCCCCCGGGAGGCCGGCGCGTGGGTGCCGGAGCGGGCGAAGGTCTTGAGGGCCTCGGGCGACTCCCAGGCGGAGAGCGTCCAGAAGGTCCGCTTGAAGGGTTCCGCCTTCAGTGAGGCGCCGTACGCTCCGGGGGCGCTCTTGACCTGCCGCCACACGCCCGGCGTCCGCACGAGGAACGTGAGCGCTCCCCACAGGGTGCGGGTCTCGAAGCGGGAGGCGAAGACGTGGACCTCGGTGGCCCGCGGCGGCCGGTTCGGCACGGTCCAGGGAAGGGTGGGCATGTCGTGCTCCTCTCGTGTCGGGTGCCGTGCGGTCAGTGCTGGGGCGGCGTCGGTCCCGTGGTGGCGAGGGCCGGTTCGGGGGCCGTCTCCGTCGTCGGTGCGGCCGTGGGGCCCTGTCCCCCGGTGCGGCGGCGTGCGGGGATGAGCAGGACCGCGACACCGCCGAGGGCCACCATCGCGGCGCCCACCGCGGTGGCGGGCCGCAGCCCGTCGACGAAGGACTGCGCGGACTCGTAGCCGCCCTGCGCCGCGAAGATCGACGACATGACCGCGATACCGAGCGCGCCGCCCACCTCGCGCAGCGCGTTGTTGGCGCCGGAGGCGATGCCCTGCTCCTTGGCGGCGACGCTGGACATCACCAGCGCGGAGGCGGGGGCGAAGTAGAGGGCCATGCCGATCCCGCTGATGATCAGACCGGGCAGCTGGATCGCGTAGGAGGCGTCGGCCGTGATCACGGAGGCCAGGTAGCCGAGGCCGGCCGCTTGGAGGAAGAGACCCGTCGCGACGACGGGGCGGCCTCCGATGCGGTCCGAGAGGATGCCGGCGATCGGCGCGACCAGCATCGGCATCCCGGTCCAGGGCAGCATGCGCAGGCCCGCCTCGGTCGGCGAGTAGCCGAGCACCCCCTGCATGTACTGGCTGAGCAGGAAGATCGAGCCGAACATGCCGAGGAACATCAGCAGGCTCGCCGCGTTGATGCCGGAGAAGGCCCGGGAGCGGAACAGCCGCATGGGGAGCATCGGGTTCCTGGCCCGGGTGCTGTAGAGGACGAAGCCGACGAGGAGCGCGGCCCCGGCGAACAGGGCGGTCAGCACGACGGTGCCGGACCAGCCGTCGACGGGCCCGCGGACCAGGCCGTAGACGATGCCGAAGAGTCCGCCGCTGGCGAGCAGGGTGCCGGGTATGTCGAGCGGAGCGCCGGTGCCGTGCGACTCGGCGAGGCGGAGCCGGGCGAGGGGCAGCAGGGCCAGCCCCAGCGGGACGTTCAGCCAGAAGATGAACTGCCACGAGATGTGCTCGGTGAGGCTGCCGCCGACCAGCGGCCCGGAGGCCACGGCGAGTCCGTTGACCGCGCCCCAGATGCCGTACGCCATTCCGCGGCGTTCGGCGGGGACCGCGGCTGTGAGCAGGGTCAACGTCAGCGGCATCATGATCGCCGCGCCGACGCCCTGCGCCGCGCGGGCGGCGATGAGCGAGTCGATGCCGGGTGCCATGGCCGCGGCGGCGGACGCGCCGGTGAAGACGGTGATGCCGACGAGGAAGAGCCTGCGGCGGCCGAAGCGGTCGCCGAGGGCCGCGCCGAACATCAGCAGGACGGCGAAGGTGAGCGTGTAGGCGCTCACGGTCCATTCCAGGTCGTGCAGCGCGCCGCCCAGGTCTTCGCGGATGGAGGGCAGGGCGGTGGTGACGACGAGGTTGTCCAGGGCCGCCATGAAACCGGCGACGCTGGTGATGACGAGGGCCCAGGCGGCGCCCCCGCGACGTGCGTTCTGCTGTGACATCTCTCCCCCAGAGTGATGTGCGACGTCAAGCCTTCATGTAGTTATCGATCACTAACTTCTGCGGTCACACGAACGCGGGGCACGGGTGCCCCGATCTCCTACTCCTGCGGTCCGTCCGCCGGCCGTCCGGACGGGTAGATCCCTTCCCACACCCGGTGCTCGGGCGGAAAACCCATGGCCGACAGGCAGTTGATGAGCATGCCGTAGGCCAGGAACCCCGTCGTCTCGCCGACGTCGGCCCCCAGCGGCAGATGCACGGTGTCCCACAGCCGCATCCACCCGGTGCGCACCGACTCACCGAACTCGCGGTCGCCCTCCTGCTCGGCGGCCGCCACGGCCAGATACATCTGCATCTGCATCATCAGCCGCTCGGGATGCTCACCGATGGCCACCTGGTACGCCCGCCCCATCGCGTGCAGCGCGTCCTCGCCGTGCAGCCCTTCGGAGGCCTTCTCGAACATGCGGACGGTCTCGTCCACGCAGCGGTCCGCCGCCGCGAGGAAGATCGCCTTCTTGCCCGGGAAGAGCCGGAAGAGGTACGGCTGCGAGACACCGACACGCTTGGCGATCGCCTCGGTGGAGGTGCCGTAGTAGCCACCTCGCGCGAATTCGGCCATCGCCGCGCGGATGACGCTCTCGCGCCTCTCCTCTGCACTCATCCGGACCATGGAAATGAAGTTAGTACTCAATCACTAACTTCGTCAAGCCGTCACCGGCACCCGGTTCCGCGGGGCACGGCAGGGGGCGCCCTCCCGGGGGGCGCCCTCCCGGGGGCGCCCCTCGCGCAGGCCGGCTCAGGCCAGCCGGACGACCGCCCTGGACATGCCGAGGACCTTCTGGCCGCCGCTGGTGGCCGTGAGGTCGACGCGGACGGTGTTGTCGTCGAGCTTGGCCGCGACCTTGCCGCCGACCTCGATCACGGCACCCCGATCGTCGTTCGGGACGACGACGGGCCGGGTGAAGCGGACGCCGTACTCGACGACCGAGCCGGGGTCGCCGGTCCAGTCGGTGACCACGCGGATCGCCTCGGCCATGGTGAACATGCCGTGTGCGATGACGTCCGGCAGGCCCACCTCCCTGGCGAACTTCTCGTTCCAGTGGATCGGGTTGAAGTCGCCGGAGGCGCCCGCGTACCGCACGAGCGTGGCGCGGTCCACGGGGAAGCTCTGCGCGGGCAGTTCGGTGCCGACCTCGACGTCGGCGTACGCGACCTTCGCCGTCGCGGGCTGCGTGTGGGGCTGCGTGAGGTTCTGCGTGTGGGGCTGCGTCATGGGGATGCTCACGCCTCCTCGGCCGCGCGGGCCACGAGCTTGGTCCAGGCGGTCACGACGTGCTCGCCGGCCTCGTCGTGGACCTCGCCGCGGATGTCAAGGATGTCGTTGCCGGCCATCGACTTGATCGCCTCGATGGTCGAGGTGACGGTGAGCCGGTCACCGGCCCGCACGGGGCGGACGTAGGCGAACTTCTGGTCGCCGTGCACCACCCGGCTGTAGTCCAGCCCGAGCTGCGGGTCCTCGATGACCTGGCCGGCCGCCTTGAACGTGATCGAGAACACGAAGGTCGGCGGAGCGATCACATCCGGATGACCGAGCGCCTTCGCGGCCTCCGTGTCGGTGTACGCCGGGTTGGCGTCCCCCACGGCCTCCGCGAACTCACGGATCTTCTCCCGGCCCACCTCATAG
Source organism: Streptomyces coelicoflavus (assembly GCF_045041415.1). Classification (NCBI taxonomy): domain Bacteria; kingdom Bacillati; phylum Actinomycetota; class Actinomycetes; order Kitasatosporales; family Streptomycetaceae; genus Streptomyces; species Streptomyces coelicoflavus. The sequence goes on from NZ_CP108218.1 coordinate 3,427,185, forward strand.
GGCGCGGTGGGCGGATAGGTCCGCCCCACGAACGACTGGTCGAGCGCCATGGACTCGCAACCTCCTGCTGCTGCTCTTCGTAGCGGTGCCGACGATGGGCGGGGACAACGACACGAGGCCGCCCCCAGACATCGGGGACGGCCTCGTGTACGAGCCTGATTTATCGCGTCTCGCGGTGCGCAGTGTGCGCGTTGCAACGCGGGCAGTGCTTCTTCATCTCCAGTCGGTCCGGGTTGTTACGCCGGTTCTTCTTGGTGATGTAGTTCCGCTCCTTGCACTCCACGCAGGCCAGCGTGATCTTCGGGCGGACGTCGGTGGCAGCCACGTGAGTGCACTCCTTGACGAACGGATTGATGTTATTAACGCAGAAAAGAGTAGCCGACTGAAGGACCGACCCCGCAATCGGCTACTGAGAGTAGCGGTGACCGGACTTGAACCGGTGACACAGCGATTATGAGCCGCTTGCTCTACCGACTGAGCTACACCGCTGTGATGCGATCGGGCCCCGCCTCGCGACGGGAACCTTTCACACCAGAGCCCCAAAACGGAATCGAACCGTTGACCTTCTCCTTACCATGGAGACGCTCTGCCGACTGAGCTATTGGGGCGAGCGATGAAGACATTACACGGTCGCCCGCCGTTCGCCCAAATCCGTTTCGTCGACCCTGCCCCGACCCGTCCCGGAGGCCGCGGAGCGGTCCGACCACAGGAGACGGCACCGGTACGACTATTGCGCTCCTCCGCGCCACGGGCTGATCACCGTCCTAGGCTCGACTCACTCTGCGTGATCTTGCGTCCCCACTGCGCAGCCCCGAGCCCAGAGGAGCGCGATGCCCGACAGCCAGCCGCAGCCGCCCCACTCGGCCTCCCCCTCGGACGCCGCCGACCGGGCCTCGCTCCTGCTCACCGGGGCCCGGCTCGCCGACGGCCGGACCGTGGACGTACGGCTCCACGGCGGGCGCATCGAGGCGGTCGGCACGGCCGGCAGCCTGACCCCACGGCGCGCACCCGGCCCCGGCGGCAGGGCGGACCCTGGCGGCCGGGCGGATCCGGGTGGTCATGATCCGGACTCGGGCCGTCATGACCCGGACTCGGGCGGTCATCACCCGGGCTCGGGCCGTCATCACCCGGACCCGGGCGGTCATCTGGACCTGGGTGGCTACCTCCTCCTCCCCGCCCCCGCCGATCCGCACGTCCACGCCGACACGGCGCTCACGGCCGATGTCCCGGGCCCCGTCTCCTACGACCCCGACGACGTCCGGCGCCGGGCCACGGAGGCGGGCCTGCTCCAGCTGGGACACGGCGCCACCGCGCTCCGGGCGCATGTGCGGGTGGGCGACGTCGCGGGCCTGGGTGCCCTGACCGCCGTACTGCGGACCCGGCGCTCGCTGCGCGGGCTCGCCGAACTGACCGCGGTGGCGATGCCGAGGGTGCTCACCGGAGTGGCCGGTGCCGACGGCCTGGCGATACTGCGGGACGCGGTCAAGATGGGCGCGGACGTGGTGGGCGGGTGCCCGGACCTGGACCCCGACCCGACGGGGTACGTGGAGGCCGTCCTCGAGGTCGCCGCCGAGCACGGCTGCCCGGTCGACCTGCACACGGACGCCGCCGACCCCGTGCGGCTGGCCCGTCTGGCGGCCATGGCGGGCGGGCTGCGCCCCGGGGTGGCCATCGGACCCTGCGACGGCCTGGGCCGGCTCCCGGCCGAGGCGGTCTCCCGGGCCGCGGACCAGCTCGCGGCGGCCGGAGTGACGGTGGTCTGCCTGCCCCAGGGTGCCTGCGTGCCGTCGGACCATCCCGACGGCACGGCTCCCGTACGGCTGCTGCGGGCGGCCGGGGTACGGGTCACCGCCGGGAGCGGCGCGCTGCGGGACGTGTCCAACCCGGTCGGGCGGGGCGACCCCCTGGAGGCCGCCTATCTGCTGGCCTCGCGCCACGGGCTGCGCCCCGAGGAGGCGTACGACGCGGTGAGCGCGGCGGCACGGGCGGCTCTCGGGCTGCCCGAGGTACGGGTGGAGGCGGGCTTCCCGGCCGAACTCCTCGCCGTACGCGGGGACCGGCTGGCGGGCGCGCTGTCGCTGGCGTACAGCCGGATCGTGGTGCACCGGGGGCGCGTGGTGGCGCGGACCAGCGCGGTACGGGAGTACGGCGACTCCTGCGCACCGTCCGACCTGGGACTGCCTCGGCAGGGACGCAGCGGACGCGGACGACGTGACGGTCACGGCGGGCCGGGCGGGCGTGGCGACCTGGCCTGAGCGCCTGAGGACCGGACCGGATACCAGGGGCGAACCGGGGCGGCAGGCCCTGAACCCACGCGGCGACGGGCGGTGGGCCTGCGCGGTACTGGGCCTCCGCGGCCGCCGGCGAAGTCGTGGGGCGGGGGCGCGGGCGGTCGTCGGGGCGTACGGTCGAAGACATGCGCATTGTCATCGCTGGTGGTCATGGTCAGATCGCGCTGCGGCTGGAGCGGTTGCTCACCGCGCGCGGTGACGAGGTGGCGGGCATCGTCCGCAAGGCCGAGCAGGCCGACGATCTGCGTGCGGCGGGCGCCGAACCGGTCGTGCTGGACCTGGAGTCGGCCTCGGTCGAAGAAGTGGCGGAGCGGCTGCGGGGCGCGGACGCGGCGGTCTTCGCGGCGGGGGCTGGTCCCGGCAGTGGAGTGGCCCGCAAGGACACGGTGGACAAGGCGGCGGCCGTCCTCTTCGCGGACGCGGCGGTCCGGGCGGGCGTACGGCGCTTCCTCGTCGTGTCGTCCATGGGCGCGGACCCCCGGCACCAGGGGGACGAGATCTTCGACGTCTACCTGCGCGCCAAGGGCGAGGCCGACGCGTACGTGAGCTCCCAGGACGCCCTGGACTGGACGATTCTGCGCCCCGGCGCCCTGACGGACGACGCGGGCACGGGCCTCGTACGCCTGGAGGCGCACACCGGGCGCGGTCCCGTACCGCGCGACGACGTCGCCGCCGTCCTCGCGGAACTGGTCGACACCCCGGCCACCAACGGCCTGACCCTGGAGCTGATCAGCGGCTCGGCGCCGGTGTCGGTGGCGGTGAAGTCGGTGGCCGGGAACTGAGGGACGGCGCGGTGCGTGCGGGCACGGCGGCACGGGCCCGCGGCCCGAGGGGCGGAGTCAGAAGAGCGGCAGCTGTCCGGGGAAGTCGGGGACGACGTACCCGTCCAAGGACGGCTGCACCGCTCCGAGTTGCGCCGACCGACGCGAACCGGGGCAGGACACGAGCTCACCGCTCCCCCGTGCGCCGGACGGGTCATGGCGCGCGTACCGCCCCGCGACCACGGCGATCTCGCGACGGCACTCGGGGCAGGTTCTGCGACGGGAGGACGAGACCATGACACCAGTCTGCCCGCCGAGCGCGCCCCCGGAGCCGCCCCACGGACCGCACTCCCGCACCCGCGCATGACGAAGGGCCCCGTGACCTGCTGTTCGGGCAGGTCACGGGGCCCTTTCGTTCCCGTGTGGCGGCGCCAGGATTCGAACCTGGGAAGGCTGAGCCGGCAGATTTACAGTCTGCTCCCTTTGGCCGCTCGGGCACACCGCCGGGGGTCGCTGCCCGTCGAACCGCTTTGGGGCGGTGCTCCGTGGCAACGACGTAAACAATACCTGATGTGGAGGGGTGCTTCGCCACCCGATTGATCGCCGCTCGGGACGCGGCGGGTGACTAGGCTTGTGCGGATGCGGCCGAGGACCCTGCCGGGGCCGGCGGCCGTCGACGTATGCCGGTACGGACCCGATACGCGGCCCGACACTCACCCAGATACAAGGAGCCACAGGACATGGCCGACTCCAGTTTCGACATCGTCTCGAAGGTCGAGCGGCAGGAGGTCGACAACGCCCTCAACCAGGCCGCCAAGGAGATCTCGCAGCGCTACGACTTCAAGGGCGTGGGCGCCTCGATCTCGTGGTCCGGGGAGAAAATCCTCATGGAGGCCAACTCCGAGGACCGGGTGAGCGCCATCCTCGACGTCTTCCAGTCCAAGCTGATCAAGCGCGGTATCTCGCTCAAGGCTCTGGACGCGGGCGAGCCCCAGCTCTCCGGCAAGGAGTACAAGATCTTCGCGTCGATCGAGGAGGGCATCTCCCAGGACAACGCGAAGAAGGTGGCCAAGCTCATCCGCGACGAGGGTCCCAAGGGCGTGAAGGCCCAGGTGCAGGGCGAGGAACTGCGGGTCTCCTCGAAGAGCCGGGACGACCTGCAGACCGTGATCGCCCTGCTGAAGGGCCAAGACTTCGACTTCGCGCTGCAGTTCGTGAACTACCGGTGAGGCGCTGAGCCGACGACGCGGGCCGGCAGACCGGCCTCCGTTGACGGGAACTGACGGGGACTGACGGGAAAGGGTGCGCACCCGGCGGTGCGCACCCTTTCCCGTTCCGCGTTCCGCGTCCCGTCGTGCCTCGTCCGGTCCGCGCGTGCTCAGTCGCGCGAGTTGCCGAACAGGAGCCGGTAGGCGATCAGGAGCACCAGCGAACCGCCGATCGCCGCGGCCCAGGTCGCACCGTCGTAGAAGTCCTTGCTGATCGGGTGGTCCAGCCAGCGGGCCGATATCCAGCCGCCGATGAACGCGCCGGCGATGCCGATGAAGGTGGTGCCGATGAATCCTCCGGGGTCGCGGCCCGGCAGCAGGAACTTGGCGATGGCTCCGGCCAACAGTCCGAGAATGATCCAGCTGATGACGGTCATGCCGTGACCCTGCCCTTTCTTGCTGTGCCCGCACTGTGCCAGTGCTGTGGGCTCGTTCCTCCGCGGTGTTCATGTCCTCTTGATGGAGAGGACGTTCCGACCGCGCCGGGTGGTTGCGCCGATCAGTAGGGTGCCACGCATGACACCTGCGGGTTCGAGTCTGCGTCGCACCCTCGGTCTCGGCGACGCCGTCGTCGTCGGGCTCGGTTCCATGATCGGTGCCGGGATCTTCGCCGCCCTGGCGCCGGCGGCACGCGCCGCCGGCTCGGGGCTGCTCCTCGCCCTCGCCGTGGCAGCCGTCGTCGCCTACTGCAACGCCATGTCGTCCGCCCGGCTGGCCGTCCGGTATCCGGCCTCGGGCGGCACCTACGTCTACGGACGTGAGCGGCTCGGGGAGTTCTGGGGCGTTCTCGCGGGCTGGTCGTTCATCGTCGGGAAGACGGCCTCCTGTGCTGCCATGGCGCTCACCGTGGGCGCGTACGTCTGGCCGGAGCAGGCGCACGTGGTGGCGGTCGCGGCCGTGGTGGCGCTGACCGCGGTGAACTACGGCGGGATCCAGAAGTCCGCCTGGCTGACGCGGGTGATCGTGGGCGTGGTGCTTGCTGTCCTCGCTTCCGTGGTGGTGGTGTGCCTGGGGTCGGGGCGGGCCGACGCCGGACGGCTGGACATCGGCCCGTCGGGCGGCACCGGCGGGGTCCTTCAGGCCGCCGGCCTGCTGTTCTTCGCGTTCGCGGGGTACGCGCGCATCGCGACTCTCGGTGAGGAGGTGCGGGACCCGCGGCGCACCATCGCTCGCGCGATCCCCCTGGCGCTCGGCCTCACCCTGGTCGTGTACGGGTGTGTCGCGGTGGCTGTCCTTTCCGTGCTGGGCTCGGCCGGTCTGGGGCAGGCGACGGCTCCCCTGGCCGACGCGGTACGGGCGGCCGGCCTGCCGGGGCTGGCACCGGTCGTGCGGGTGGGCGCCGCTGTGGCGGCGCTGGGTTCCCTGCTGGCGTTGATCCTGGGCGTTTCACGGACGACGCTGGCCATGGCCCGGGACCGCCACCTGCCCCGGGCGCTGGCCGCGGTGCATCCGCGGTTTCAGGTGCCGCACCGGGCGGAGCTGGCCGTGGGAGCGGTGGTAGCGGTCCTGGCGGCGACGGTGGACGTACGTGGGGCGATCGGCTTCTCCTCCTTCGGTGTGCTGGCGTACTACGCCGTGGCCAACGCGTCGGCCTGGACGCTCGACCCTTCGAGGACGTCCCGGGTCGTACCGGCTCTGGGACTGGCCGGGTGCGTGGTGCTGGCGTTCTCGCTGCCGGTGGTCTCGGTCGTCGTGGGTGTGGGTGTGCTGGCGGTGGGTGTGGTGGCGTACGGGGTGCGGGGGCAGCAGGTGCCGCGGTAGGCGAGTGTCTCCGCCCCGCGCCCTCGGTCACGGTGCCGTTGAGAGACGCTCTGCCGTCGCCCGGTGAGGCTCTCGATCGGGACAGCCTCAGGGCGCCTCTACGGGCGCCGTGCCCGTCGTGCCGGGCCGTCTCCCGGTCCGTAGGGGGAAGCCTGCCCACGGGGCCGCCGGTTCCGGCCCCTCGCTGGCCTCCTCGTACCAGCCCGCGCCGTCGACCCAGGCGCGCAGCCAGTCGGTGAGGCTCGGGGCGTCGACGTACCAGGCGTGGTCGGCGTCACCGGCGTTGGGTTCGAAGAGAAGCACCGTGGCCTGTGGGGAGCGGCAGTCGACGCATGCGTACATCGCACAGCCCCAGTGGGATATCGGCAGGACGCCCTCGGGCCAGGGCCAGTCGGGGTCCTTCGCGCCGCTCTCGCGGTTGGCCAGGTACTGGGCGACTGCGGCGGGCTCGCCCGAGGGCGGGCTGTCGAGCAGGGGCAACAGACCGTACTCCGGGCCGAATCCGCCGTCCCCTATGCGCAGGTACAGGTCGGCGAGCAGTGCGGGGAGGGGAAAGCCCAGGGCGGCCTCGGCGCGGGCCGACGTCGCCCCGTCCACGGGGGCGGGCAGGGATGCCCAGCCCCACGGGCGGGTGCTTCGCGCCTTGGCTGCCACCCGTTCCAGCAACTGCTCGTTCTCGGTCATGGATTCATGATGCAGGCCGCCGCCGACATCGCGGCGGGCCTGTGGACAACTCGGAAGTTGTGGACGGGCGAGGCGGAAAAGGCGCTTACCAGCCGGTCCGCTGTGTCGTTGCCGCCGCCGTGAAGGGCTGGTCCGTGCGTACGATCTCGCGTCCCAGCGGGAGCAGTGAGACGGGGATCAGCTTGAAGTTGGCGATGCCGAGCGGGATACCGATGATGGTGACGCACAGCGCGATGCCGGTGACGATGTGGCCGAGGGCCAGCCACCAGCCCGCGAGGAGGAGCCACAGCACGTTCCCGATGCAGGAGGGCGCCCCGGCGTCTCGGCGCTCGACCGCCGTGTACCCGAAGGGCCACAGTGCGTAGACACCGATACGGAAGGCCGCGATCCCGAAGGGAATTCCGATGATCGTGATGCAGAGCAGCGCGCCCGCGAGCAAGTAGCCGAGGAACAGCCAGAAGCCGCTGAGCACGAGCCAAATGACGTTGAGGATGGTCTTCACGGCTGACGACCTGCCATCTTTTCGAGTCGGGCGATTCGCTCCGCCATCGGCGGGTGGGTGGAGAACATCTTCGAGAGTCCCTGCCCCGGGCGGAAGGGGTTGGCGATCATCATGTGGCCGGCGGTCTCGAGCCTGGGCTCCGGGGGGAGCGGGAGTTGCTTGGTGCCGGCTTCCAGTTTGCGCAGGGCACCGGCCAGGGCGAGCGGGTCGCCGGTCAGCTGGGCGCCGGAGGCGTCGGCCTCGTACTCCCGGGAGCGGCTGACGGCCAGTTGGATGACGGTGGCGGCGAGTGGTCCGAGCAGCATGATGAGGAGCATGCCCAGCAGACCGGGCCCGTCGTCGTCGTTGGACCGGCCGATGGGGATCAGCCAGGCGAAGTTGACCAGGAACATGATCACGGAAGCGAGGGCGCCGGCGACGGAGGAGATCAGGATGTCTCGGTTGTAGACGTGGCTGAGTTCGTGCCCGATGACGCCCCGCAGTTCGCGTTCGTCGAGCAGACGCATGATGCCCTCGGTGCAGCACACGGCCGCGTTGCGCGGGTTGCGGCCGGTCGCGAAGGCGTTCGGTGCCTCCGTCGGTGAGATGTACAGGCGGGGCATCGGCTGGCGTGCCTGGGTGGAGAGCTCGCGGACCATGCGGTACAGCGCCGGGGCTTCGAACTCGCTGACCGGTCGGGCGCGCATCGCGCGGAGTGCGAGCTTGTCGCTGTTCCAGTACGCGTACGCGTTGGTGCCCAGGGCGACGAGGACGGCGACGACGAGCCCCGCTCGGCCGAAGAAGCTGCCGATGACGATGATGAGCGCGGACAGTCCCCCGAGGAGTACTGCGGTCCTGAGCCCGTTGTGCCGGCGGTGCACGGTACGCCCTCCAAATCGTGCAGCAGGGGAACCCTTTGCTTGCTGGTCTCGCTCGCTGTGGTTGCTTCCTGGTCTCCGATGCCACCGGTGCCGTGGGTGACACGTCCAGTGGACCCTTCCGTACTGGTCAACGCCAGGCGAGGGCCGCCAGTTCCCCGGTGCCCGCCGTGACGCGTGTGGTCCGTACGGGTGACCGCCGTGGCGGGCGGCACACGCGCGTGGAGACCGTGTGCCGCACGCGCGCGTGCCCTGGGGGCTGCGTTCAGAAGAGCCCGGTGTCGGCGAAGCGCAGGATCAGCTGCGGTGCTCCGGAGAGGGCGACGGCGAGGACGGCGGTCACGGTGATCGCGGCCGTGAGGGGGGCGGGGGCCCGGTGACCGGCGGTCGCCTCCTCGGGCGCCCGGAACAGCAGTGCCGTCCATTGGAGGTAGTAGAAGAGCGCGATCACGACGTTGACGGCCATTACGACGGCCAGCCAGCCAAGCCCGGCGTCGACGGCCGCGGAGAACACCGTGACCTTGGCGAAGAGGCCGATGATGCCGGGCGGCAGTCCGGCGAGGCAGAGCAGGAAGAAGGCCAGGAGGAGGGCCGTGAGCGGGTTGGAGGAGTACAGGCCGCGGTAGTCCGACACCCGGTTCAGGGACCTGGTGCGGCCCACGAGCGCGGCGACCGCGAAGGCACCGAGGTTCACCGCGGCGTACATGAGCGCGTAGGCGACGGTGGAGCCGACCGAGCGCTCGGGGTCGTCGGAGTAGGCGGCGGAGGCGATCGGTACCAGGAGGTAGCCGGCCTGGCCGACGGACGACCAGGCGAGCAGCCGTACCGCGCTGTACGCGCGCGTGGCCTGCTGCCGGAGGGCCCCGACGTTGCCGACGGTCATGGTGAGCGCGGCCAGTGCCGCGAGGGCGGGGCCCCAGACGTCGGCGTAGGAGGGGAGGGCGACGACCGTGACGAGGATCAGGCCGGAGAAGCCGACCGCCTTGCCGATCACGGACAGGTACGCCGCGATGGGCAGGGGGGCGCCCACGTAGGTGTCGGGCACCCAGAAGTGGAAGGGGGCGGCGGCCGTCTTGAAGGCGAAGCCGACGAGGGTCAGGACGACGCCGGCCTGGGCGAGCGTGGTGAACTGCCCGTCGACGTGCTGGATGCGCTCGGCCACCTGGGTGAGGTAGAGGGTGCCGGTGGTGGCGTACACGAAGCTGATGCCCATGAGGCTGACCGCGGTCGCGGTGACCGAGGACAGGAAGAACTTCAAGGCTGCTTCGGAGGACCGGCGGTCGCCCTGCCGGAGGCCGACGAGGGCGAAGGCGGGCAGCGAGGCGACCTCCAGGGCGACGATCAGGGTCGCGAGGTCGCGGGAGGCGGGCAGGAGGGCGGCTCCGGCGGCGGAGGAGAGCAGCAGGAACCAGAACTCGCCCTCGGGCAGTCCCCGGTCGGCGTCCTTCACGGCGGTGACCGACAGGAGGGCGGTCAGGAGTGCGCCGCCGAGGACCAGGAACTGGATGGCGAGGGTGAAGGTGTCCGCGGTGTAGCTGCAGACGCCGGGCTCGCCGGCCTGGCAGAACGTCGAGCGGTCGTCGTTCACCAGGGGCAGCAGCATCAGGGTCGAGGCGGCGAGTCCGGCGACGGAGATCCAGCCGAGCAGGGACTTGCGGGCGTCCTTGACGAACAGGTCGGTGACGAGGACGACGAGCCCGACGACGGCCGTGACGGTGGGCGGTGCGATGGCCGGCCAGTCGACGGACTGGACGAGGTTCTGGGCCAGCGGCTGCTGCGCCAGGGCCGCCTCGGCGAGGGGCTGGACCGGGGAGCTCATCGGGTGCCTCCTGAGAGGAGCTGCTGCACGGCCGGGTCGGTCAGCCCGAGAAGGGTTCTGGGCCACAGCCCGGCGACGACGGTGAGGACGACGAGCGGGGTCCAGGCGGCGAACTCGTACGCGCGCACGTCGGCCGTCTGCGGCTGCGGGGCGTCCTGCGGTACGGCGCCCATGCAGACGCGACGGACCACGATCAGCATGTACGCGGCGGTCAGCAGGGTGCCGAAGGCGGCGACCGCCATGAAGGTGAGGAACGCGGGGCGGCTGAGGTCGTCGTGCGGGTCGAAGGCGCCGAACAGGGCGAGCATCTCGCCCCAGAATCCGGCCAGGCCCGGCAGGCCCAGCGAGGCGACGGCGGCGAAGGCGAGCAGTCCGCCGAGCCGGGGCGCCTTGCCGTACAGGGCGTGGCCCGACTCCTCGGCGAGGGTGTCCAGGTCGGTGGTTCCGGTGCGGTCCTTGAGCGCGCCGACCACGAAGAAGAGCAGGCCGGTGATCAGACCGTGGGCGATGTTGGCGAACAGGGCCCCGTTGACGCCGGTCGGGGTCATGGTCGCGATGCCCAGCAGGACGAAGCCCATGTGGCCGACGGAGGAGTAGGCGATGAGGCGTTTGAGGTCGCCCTTCGCGCCTCTCCTGGCGAGGGCCAGGCAGGCCAGGGAGCCGTAGATGATCCCGACGACGGCGAAGGCGGCGAGGTAGGGCGCGAAGGTGCGGAAGCCGTCCGGCGCGACCGGGAGCAGGATCCGGACGAACCCGTACGTACCCATCTTCAGCAGGACACCGGCGAGCAGGACCGAGCCGACGGTCGGCGCGGCGGTGTGGGCGTCGGGCAGCCAGCTGTGCAGCGGCCACATCGGGGTCTTGACCGCGAGCCCGACACCGATCGCCAGTACGGCGGTGACCTGCACGGATGTGGTCAGCGACCGGCCGTTGTCAGTGGCGAGTGCCACCATGTCGAATGTGCCCGCCGTGATTCCGATCAGGAGCAGGCCGAGCAGCATGACGACGGAGCCGAGGAGCGTGAAGAGGATGAACTTCCAGGCGGCCCCGGCCCGTCCCTCGCCGCCCCAGCGGGCGATGAGGAAGTACATCGGGATGAGGACCATCTCGAAGGCGAGGAAGAACAGGACCAGATCGAGGACGGCGAAGGTCGCGAGGGTGCCGGACTCCAGGACGAGCAGCAGGGCGACGAACGCCTTCGGGCTCGGGCCCGGAACCCGCGGCGTCAGCCGCTCGTGTCGCTGCTTGAAGTACGAGTAGAGCGCGCAGAGGAAGGTCAGCAGCGCGGTCAGGACCAGCAGGGGGAGGGAGATGCCGTCGATGCCGAGGTGGATGCGTACGTCGAGTGCGGGGATCCAGCTGATGTCCGTGCTGGCCTGCATCTTCGACGGATGGTCGTGGTCGAAGCCGAGCACGAGGACGATCGCGGCGACGAGGATCGCACCGGTGACGGTGACGCCGTGCCGGAGTACGGCCTGGTCGGGTGACTTCCCCTTCAGTCCGGGCGGGGCCGGCAGAAGGGCGGCGACGGCACCGAGGAGCGGGCCGACGACGAGGAACGCGAGAAGGACCCGCATCACGGACTCGTTGATATCGATCACGCCTGCTCACGCTCCCGTGGCGACGAGGACGGCGGCGACCGCGAGTACGACGGTGCCGGCGAGCAGCGCGCTCACATAGGTCTGCACATTGCCGGTCTGGGCGCGTCGTACGGCGGCCCCGAGCAAGCGGGGCAGGGCGCCCGCTGCGCGTACGTAGGTGTCGACGACCTCGCGGTCGAGGAACCGGACGAGGCTTGCGCCTGCCTGGACCGGGCGGACGAAGAGGGTCGTGTACACGGCGTCCAGGTGGAAGCCGGCCGCCGCGTGCGGGTGCACCGGGCCCAGCAGGAGCCGTCCCGGGTCGGACGGGTCCTGTGCCGAGGCGAGGTCGCCGTAGGCGGGCCGGTGGCTGGCGATGGCCTCGGCCTCCACCAGGGCGGCGTCGCCCTCGGGGTGGGCCGCGACCGCGCCCAGCGGGGTGCGGGCCGCGAGCGCCGTGGTGTGCCGCCAGGCGGCGTAGGTGACGATGCCGCCCACCAGGGCCACTCCCGTGCCGAGCACGGAGGTGGTGAGGGTCGGGGTGAGGTCGTGGCCGTCGAACCAGTCGGGCAGCAGACGGAAGGCGAGCCCGCCCAGCGCGAGTGAGGGGAGGGCGAGGACCCAGAGCACGGCGTTCATGACCAGCGGCTGCCTGCCGTGGTCGGGGGCCTCGGCGCCTTGTCCGCGGAAGGCCAGCAGCCACAGGCGGGTCGCATAGGCGGCGGTGAGCAGCGCGGTGATCAGGCCGGCGACGAGCACGGTCCAGCCCGCGGCGCCGGGCGCGTGCTCGGTGTGGCCGGTGGCCACGTGCTCCGCGGCGCCGAGGACGGACTCCTTGGAGAAGAAGCCGCTGAAGGGCGGGATCGCGGCGAGCGCGAGCAAGGCCACGGTCATCGTCCAGAAGGCGTCCGGGACCCGGTCGCGCAGGCCCCGCATGCGGGACATGGCGGCCAGCGAGTTGGTGCCGGCGGCGTGGATGATCACGCCGGCGGCGAGGAACAGGAGCGCCTTGAAGGCGCCATGGGTGAGGAGGTGGAAGACGGCGGCACCCCGGTCGCCCGTGGCGAGGGCGCCGGTCATGTACCCGAGCTGCCCGATCGTCGAGTAGGCCAGGACGCGTTTGATGTCGTCCTGGGCGAGGGCGGCGAGCGCGGAGCCGACCATCGTGACGGCGGCCATGACGGCGAGGACGACCATCGCGGCCCGCGAGGCCTCGAAGAGCGGAAGGAGCCGGGCGACGAAGTACACACCGGCGGCGACCATCGTCGCGGCGTGGATCAGCGCGGAGACGGGTGTCGGGCCCGCCATCGCGTCGGGGAGCCAGGTGTGCAGCGGGAACTGCGCCGACTTGCCCGCGACACCGGCCAGGAGCAGCAGGGCGATCAGCGTCGGGTGGTCGAGCGAGCCGCTCGCCACCGCGCCGAGGATCTTGGTGATGCGGAAGGAGCCCGCCTCGGTGGCCAGCGCCAGCAGTCCGATGAGGAAGGGGACGTCGCCGAGCTTGGTGACCAGGAAGGCCTTGAGGGAGGCGGCGCGCGCCTCCGGGGTCTCCCAGTAGTGGCCGACCAGGAAGTACGAGCAGATGCCCATGACTTCCCAGCCGACCAGCAGCACCATCAGGTCGCCGGAGTAGACGACGAGGAACATGGCGGAGGTGAACAGGGAGACGAGAGCGGCGTACGAGGGGTAGCGCGGGTCGTCGCGCAGGTATCCCGTGGAGTAGATCTGCACGCAGGTGGCGACGGTGCCGACGAGGACGGCGACGAGGGCGGCGAAGCCGTCGACGTGCAGGGCGAGTTCGACGGGGACCGAACCGGTGGGCGTCAGTTCCGTGACGGCGTCGACGGCCCGGCCGCCGCCCTGGCGGGCCGCGACGAGTACGGCGAGGACGAGGGCCGCCAGCGTCGGCAGGATCGCGAGGGGGCGGACGAAGCCGGGCGCCGACCGGCCCAGCAGGAGACCGACGGCTGCGCCGAGGAAGGGGAGGAGGGGGACGAGTACGGCGAGGGTGGTCGTGGTCACGCGGTGGCCTCAGCCTTCTCGGCGGCCGTCCCGGTCGCGGGCTTGTCGGTGTCGGGGCCGTCCGGCTCGTGGCCCTCGGCGGTGTCGCGGAGCCTGTCGATGTCCGAGGTGCCGCGGTTGCGGTGGACGGCGAGCACGATCGCCAGGCCGATGCCGATCTCGGCGGCCGCGATGGCGATCGTGAACAGGGTCAGGGCCTGACCGGAGTGCAGGGTCTCTTCCGCGGCCTTGCTGAGCCAGACGTCGAAGGCGACGAGGTTGAGGTTGACGGCGTTGAGCATCAGCTCGACCGACATCAGGACCAGGATCGCGTTGCGGCGGGCGAGAACACCGTAGAGGCCGGTGCAGAAGAGGAGGGCGGAGAGGACGGCCGGATAGGCGAGGTGCATCAGCGGCCACCACCCGTCTGGGAGGTACCGGACGGGGAAGACCCGGACGGGGAGGAGCCGGACGAAGAGGCGCCGGGCGAAGAGGCGCCGGAGGGGGAGGCCTTCGCCCGGGGTGCTTCGCCCGCGCGGGCCGCCTTGGCCTTGCGGGACAGGACGATGGCGCCGACCAGGGCGGCGAGCAGGAGGACGGAGAGGGCCTCGAAGGGGAGGACCCAGTTCTGGAAGAGGCTCGCTCCGGTGACGGCGGTGGAGCCGGCGGCCGGGCCGTCCAGGTCTATCCAGGTGGTGCGGAAGGCGTCGACGACGACCCACACCAGGGCCGCCGCGGAGGCCACGGCCACGGTGAGGGCGGCCCAGCGGTTGCCGGAGTCGGCGTCCGGGGACCGGCCGATGGGAGCCCTGGTGAGCATCAGTCCGAACAGGATGAGGACGACGACGGCACCGACGTAGATGAGGACCTGGACCCAGGCGATGAACTCGGCGGTGAGCAACAGGTATTCGACGGCCAGGCCGCCGAGGGCCACCACCAGCCAGAGCGCCGCGTGGACGAGCTGACGGGTGGTCACGGTGACGACGGCGGCTCCGAAGGTGACCAGGCCTACGAGGAGGAAGGCGATCTCGACGCCGGTCGGGGAGAGGAATCCGTGGGATGCGGCGGCAAGGGTCATGGCCGGTCCTCGTGCCCGGGCCGGTCCGGCTGCCCCGACTGGTCCGCCTGCCCCGGACGGTCCGGCTGCCCCGGTCGGTCCGGCTGCTGCTGCGCGGCCAGCTTGTCGGCGGCCTTGCGGGCGGCGGCGAGTTCCTTGGGGTCCTCCGCGCCGGGGTCGAGGGCGGGCGGCGCCGGCACGGTCCACATCCACTCGCGGAGCTTGTCGCGCTCGTGGGTGAGGTCGCGGATGTCGGTCTCGGCGTACTCGAACTCCGGGGACCAGAACAGGGCGTCGAAAGGACAGACCTCGATGCAGATGCCGCAGTACATGCACAGGGCGAAGTCGATGGCGAAACGGTCGAGGACGTTGCGGCTGCGGTCGCGCCCGCCCGGGGTGGCCGCCGGGACCGTCTCCTTGTGGGAGTCGATGTAGATGCACCAGTCGGGGCACTCACGGGCACACAGCATGCAGACCGTGCAGTTCTCCTCGAACAGGCCGATCACACCGCGGGTACGGGGCGGCAGCTCCGGCTGGGTGTCGGGGTACTGCTCGGTGACGGTCTTCTTCGTCATCGTGCGCAGGGTGACGGCCAGGCCCTTGGCCAGGCCGCTGCCGGGGACGGGGGCCATTACGCGATCACCACCTTGACGATGCCGGTGAGGGCGATCTGGGCGAGGGAGAGGGGGACGAGGAGCGTCCAGGACAGTTTCTGGAGCTGGTCCTCGCGCAGGCGTGGGTAGGTCACGCGCAGCCAGATCACGACGAAGGCGAGGACGGCCGCCTTGAGCAGGGTCCACACCCAGCCGAGGCCGTCGGCGCCCCAGGGGCCGTGCCAGCCGCCCAGGAAGAGGACGGTGGTCAGACCGCACAGGACGACGATTCCGGCGTACTCGGCGAGGAGGAACAGGGCGAAGCGCAGCCCGGTGTACTCGGTGTAGGCACCGAAGATGATCTCCGAGTCGGCGACCGGCATGTCGAACGGGGGCCGCTGCAGTTCGGCGAGCCCGGCGACGAAGAAGACGATCGCACCGACGATCTGCCAGGGCAGCCACCACCACTCGAAGGCGTCGAGGATGCCGACGAGGGAGACCGTGCCGGCCGCCATGGCGACGGAGGCCGCGGTCAGCAGCATCGGGAGCTCGTACGCGAGGAGCTGGGCGGCGGTACGCAGGCCGCCGAGGAGGGAGAACTTGTTCGCGGAGGACCAGCCCGCCATGAGCGAGCCGAGGACGCCCACGCCCATGACGGCGAGGACGAAGAAGACACCCGCGTCGACGACCTGACCGACCGCGCCCTCTCCGGGCCCGACCGGGATGGCCAGGAGGACCAGGAGGTACGGCAGCAGGGCGACGGCCGGGGCGAGCTGGAAGATGCGGCGGTCCGCGTCGGCGGGGACCACGTCCTCCTTCTGCGCGAACTTCACGCCGTCCGCGACGAGCTGGGCCCAGCCGTGGAAGCCACCCGCGTACATCGGGCCCAGTCGGCCCTGCATGTGGGCCATCACCTTGTGCTCGGTCTGGCCGACGATCAGCGGGAACGCGAGGAAGACGACGAAGACGACCAGGAGGCGCAGGGTGACGTCGAGCGCGTCGTTCACTGCGGGCCTCCTGGGGAGTTCGGGGGATCCCGACGGGCTTCGGTGCCGTCGGCGGTGTCGGACACCTCGGCAGCATCCGGCCCTTCGGAGGCATCCGGGTCCCGGGCAGCGTCCGGCCCTTCGGAGGCATCCGGGTCCTGGGCAGCGTCCGGCTCCTCGGGGGCGTCCGGCCCGCCGGGAGTCTTCGGCCCGTCGGATGTGTCCGCCGGCTCCTCGGGAGCTCCCGGCTTCTCGGTGGCCTCGGGCTCGTCGAACGCCGGGCGGGCGTGGTGCCACGGGGCGTCCGAGCTGCGCGGGGTCGAGGGCGTCGGCTTCCGGGCCGGTTCCGCGGCGGGCGAGGAGGTGGTGCCGGTTCCGTTGCCGCCCCGCGGGGCGCTGCCGGGGCCCGCGTCGTCCGGCTGCCCGGCGTCCGCGGCTGCTCGCTGGCTGGCCGAGCCCTGCGACGCGCTCCGCGCCCGCCGGGGACCGGCGGTACCGGCGGTGCCACGCCGTCCGGCAACCGTATCGCCGGTGGATCCGCCGGTGGGCTCGGTGGCGGGCGTGGTGGGCTCGGTGGCGGGCGTGGTGGGTCCGTCCGCCGGGCCGGCCGCTCGCTGGGACGCGGAGCCCTGGCTCGCACTGCGCGACCGCCGCGGGGCGGGTGCGGCCGCCGGTTCGCCGGCCGGGGCGTTCTGGCTGGCCGAGCCCTCGGCCGCCGTACGGGAGCGGCGGGGCGTGGCCGAGGCCTCGGCACCGGGTGTTCCCGTCGGCTCACCGCCCGGGGAGGACTGGCTGGCCGAGCCCTCGGCCGCCGTACGGGAACGGCGCGGCGTGGTCGGGGCCTCGGCACCGGGCGTCTCCGCCTGCTGGCCGACGGGCGTCTCCGTCTGCTGACCGACGGAGCCCTCGGCGGCCGTACGGGTCCGCCGGGCGGGGCGTTCGCCTGCCGCGCGGGCCGGGCGCTCCCCCGCCGCACGCCCCGCGCCCCGTGCCGGGCGGGCGGGAGCGGGAGGCAGCTGGCCCTTCAGCGGGCCCCACTCGTTGGGGTCGGGGACCCCCGGCGGCAGCATCTGGCGCCGACGGGGGCCGCCGTGGTCGGACTCGCCGGGTTCCTTGGCCCCCGGCCAGGCCTTGGCGACGCGTGCGGCGAGGACGAAGTCCTTGCGCAGCGGGTGGCCCTCGAAGCCCTCGGGCAGGAGCAGGTGGTCGAGGGCGGGATGGTCCTCGAAGGAGACACCGAACATCTCGTGCGTCTCGCGCTCGTGCCAGGCCGCGCCCGCGTACACCCCCACGGCGGTGGGCAGGACCGGGGCCTCGTGCGGGACGGTCGTACGCAGCAGCAGCCGGCGTACCGGCCCCAGCGCGGCGACGTGGGCCGCGACGCGGAACCCGGTGCCCGGTTCGTCGACCGCGCTCAGCCAGTCGAAGTACGTACATCCCAGCCGGTCGCGCGCCGTCTCCAGGGCGGTGATCCAGGCGGTGGACGGCACGTCGACGGTCAGGAGGTCATACGACTCCTCGGCCGTGGCGTCCGCACCGAAGAGTTCCTCGGCGTCCGCGGGCAGCCAGCCGACGGCGGTCATCGCCCCTCCCCGGTGTCGCCGGCCGACCCCGCGTCGGAGGACGGAGCCGCGTCGGAAGTCGAGCCCGGCGGTCGTACCAGGCCGCTCCGCAGCGCTGCCGTCGACGGCCGGGGCCCAGCGGCGTACCGCTCCCCCAGGGACTCCCGCGCGATCTTCTCCTGGAGCTTGAGGATCCCCTGGAGCAGCGCCTCGGGGCGCGGCGGGCAGCCGGGAACGTAGACGTCGACGGGGATGATCTGGTCGACGCCCTTCGTCACGGAGTAGGAGTCCCAGTAGGGGCCACCGCAGTTGGAGCAGGCGCCGAAGGAGATGACGTACTTCGGCTCCGGCATCTGCTCGTACAGGCGCTTGACGGCCGGCGCCATCTTGTCGGTCACCGTGCCGGAGACGACCATCAGGTCGGCCTGGCGGGGGCCCGGAGCGAACGGGATGACGCCGAGCCGGATGAAGTCGTGGCGGGCCATCGACGCGGCGATGAACTCGATCGCGCAGCAGGCGAGGCCGAAGTTGAAGACCCAGAGCGAGTAGCGGCGGCCCCAGTTCAGGACGACCTTCATCGGCTCCGGGGCGAGACGGGCGAGCGTGCCCAGCCGCTTGGGCTCGGGCAGCGGCACGGGCGCCGGTGCCGGTGCCGGTGCCGGTGCCGGTGCCGGTGCCGGTGCCGGTGCCGGTGCGGGTGCGGGATCGGAGGGGTTCACGTCCACGACAGGACGCCCTTCTTGTATGCGTACAACAGGCCCACGGCGAGGAATCCGAGGAAGATGAACATCTCCACGAGGGTCGTGGCCCCGTAACCAGGGTCGGCGAAGACCGTCGCCCAGGGGAAGAGGAAGATCGAGTCGACGGCGAAGATGACGTAGAGGAACGCGTAGACGTAGTAGCGGACCTGGGTGTGCGCCCAGCCCTCGCCGACGGGGTCGACGCCGCATTCGTAGGTGAGCAGTTTCTCGGGCGTCGGGACCACCGGTCGCAGCAGGCGCCCGGCGCCGAAGGCGACGGCGACGAAGAGCACGCCGACGACGGCGAGCAGGCCGACGACCGAGTAGGACCGGAAGTAGTCCGCGGCGAGCCCGACGGTGGCGTCGGCGGTGGTCACGGCGCCGGCGGTCGCGTCACCGACGGTCGGATCCGTCACGTGCGCCCCTCACTCCCTGTCGCGAACGTCGTAGTAGACGTCGTGGGCTCGACGATCTGTACGCACGGGAGTCTAGAGCCTGATAAAGAGACGGTAAGCAGCCCGTCGTACGTTGGGACGCGGGGTGGGGTTTTCCTCAGTGCGTCCCGGCGGCCCACCTCATGGCGCCGCGCCGCGCCGCACGGCACGCTGACGTGTATGACCGAACGCCTCTCGACATCGAGCCTCGCCCGGGCCACCGGCGCAGCGGCCGACCACCATCTGCCGCCGGCCCGTTTCGCCTACGACCGGCACACGTGGAAGGAGATCGCCCACCTGCTGGCGAACTTCCCGGCGGCGCTGCTCGGATTCGTCTACGTCGTGACGATGCTGTCCGTCGGCGCGGGACTGACGGTCACGGTGATCGGGCTGCCACTGCTCGCGGCCGGGCTGCTGGGCGCGCGGCAGCTGGGCAGGCTGGAGCGGGCGCGGGCCCGGGCGCTGCTCGGGGTGCGGGTGGACGAACCGAGCCCGCTGCCGTGGCGGAGCGAGCGCGGATTCTTCGCGCAGTTGTGGATGTCGTTGAAGGACCCGGTGGGCTGGCGCACGGTCCTGTACGACGTCATCCGGTTTCCCTGGGGCGTCCTCACCTTCGCCGTGACGCTGACGTCGTTGTTCGTGCTGTGGCCGGTGCTGCCGTTCATCGCGCGAGGACTGACCAACGTCGACCGGGCGATGGTGCGCGGGCTGCTGTCGCCGTCCGACGAGCTGGAGCGGCGGATCGCCGAGCTGGAGTCGGACCGGGGGATCGTGGTCGACACGGCCGCGGCGGACCTGCGGCGCATCGAGCGCGACCTGCACGACGGGGCACAGGCCCGCCTGGTCAACCTCGCCATGGGGCTAGGCCTGGCGAAGGAGAAGCTCCTGGAGGATCCCGACGCGGCCGCGGCCATGGTCGACGAGGCGCACGGCGAGGTGAAGCTGGCCCTCCAGGAGCTGCGGGACCTGGCCCGCGGCATCCATCCCGCCGTCCTGACCGACCGGGGCCTGGACGCGGCGCTCTCCTCGGTCGCCTCCCGTTGCACCGTGCCGGTCAAGGTGACCGCCGACCTGACGGAGCGCCCCGCGGCCGCCATCGAGGGCATCGCCTACTTCACGGTCTCGGAGCTGCTCCAGAACGTCAGCAAGCACAGCGGGGCGAGGTCCGCCTCCGTGGAGGTGTGGCGGTCGTCCGACCGGCTGCTCATACAGGTGGCGGACGACGGCCGCGGGGGCGCGCGCCTCGACGGCGGTACGGGGATGAGGGGCCTCGCCGACCGGCTGTCCGCCGTCGACGGCCTCTTCGTCGTCGACTCGCCGGAAGGCGGCCCGACGACGGTCACGGCGGAGCTGCCGTGGCGCGACCGCACGGGGGCCGACGCGGCCGGCTCCGCCCCCAGGAGGTAGGGAAAACCCCCCTCCCCAGACGCCGACGGGCTCCATTGGGCCCGGCGGCGCGGTCGAGGAGGGTGGAGGTACGACGGCACAGCCGCAGAGCGACACGGCACAGCCACAGAGCAAGACGTCACAGCCGCAGAGCGACACAGCGCAGCCGCGCGGCGAGACGGCACAGCCGCAGGGCGGCACGGCACAGCCAGGGCGACGAGGAGAGGGACGGCACCGATGGCCACGGAATACGGACAGAGTTACGGACTCGGGGGCGGGTCCGGCTTCCCCGGGGACACGGGTGCGCGGCGCCACCGGCTGCCGGCGGGTCTGCGGGCGCCGTTCGAGGCACGCAGCTGGCGGGAGTTCGGTTACGTCCTGCTGGGTCTGCCGGTCGGCATCCTGCTCTTCACGTACGCCGTCACGATGGTGTCGCTGGGGGCGGGCCTGCTGGTGACGTTCCTGGGCGTGCCGGTGCTGGCGGCCGCACTCGCCGGGTGCCGGGGCTTCGGGGCGATGGAGCGGGCGAGGGCCCGCGTCCTGCTGGGGCTGCGGGTGTCGGAGCCCGAGCCGCTGCGGCTGAAGAAGCGGGGCGCGATGGGCTGGATGGGGGCGGTGCTCAAGAGCGGCGCCTCCTGGCGGAGCCTGCTGTACGCGGTGCTTCAGTTCCCGTGGTCGGTGTTCTCGTTCGTCGTCGCCGTGAACGTCTGGGCGGTCGGGTGGGCGATGCTGACGTACCCGCTGTATTTCTGGGTGTTCCCCGTGTACGCCGGTCAGGACGGGCTTCAGCTGTACGGCGACGAGACGCACCGGATCTACCTGGACAACCCGTTCGAGATCACCGTGACGGCGCTGATCGGGCTGCTGTTCACGCTGGCGACGCCGTGGCTGGTGCGGGGGCTGACGACGGTGGACCGGGTCATGGTGCACGGGCTGCTCGGCCCGTCGCGGCTGGCGACGCGGGTCGTGGAGCTGGAGTCGGACCGGGGGATCGTGGTCGACACGGCCGCGGCCGACCTGCGCCGCATCGAGCGCGACCTGCACGACGGGGCACAGGCCCGCCTGGTCAACCTCGCCATGGATCTGGGGCTGGCCAAGGAGAAGCTGAGGGAGGACCCGCGGGCGGCGGCCGTCATGGTGGACGAGGCGCACGGTGAGGTGAAGACGGCCCTCCAGGAGCTGCGGGACCTGGCCCGCGGCATCCACCCCGCCGTCCTGACCGACCGCGGTCTGGACGCGGCGCTGTCGGCGGTCGCCTCGCGCTGCACCGTGCCGGTGCGGGTCGAGGTCGACCTGGCGGAGCGGCCGGCGTCGGCGATCGAGGGCATCGCCTACTTCACGGTCTCGGAGCTGCTCCAGAACATCAGCAAGCACGCACGGGCCACGTCGGCCGCGGTGGAGGTGTGGCGGGTGGAGAACCGGCTGATGCTCCAGGTCGTGGACAACGGCGTGGGTGGCGCGGACGCGTCCGCCGGTTCCGGTCTGGCCGGTCTGGCGGAGCGGCTCGACGCGGTGGACGGGATCCTCGTGGTGGACTCGCCGGCCGGAGGGCCGACGCGGATCACGGCGGAGCTGCCGTGGCGGAACGAGCCGGTCACCGGCTGATCGGAAACCGCGTCCGCCCCGGCGCTCGTCGCCCCGGGGCGGACGCACCCGCGCCCAGGCACTCGCCCTGGGGGACGCACGCGCCGCGGACCGGTCCGCCCGGCTCCCCGCCCCTCCCCCTCTCCCTCCCTCCGGGCTTCCGTATCTCCCTCTCTTTCGGTTGCCTGAAGGCGTGCGGCCTCGGATGCTGGAATGCTGGACCCGTCGCACGGACGGTTCGTGGACGCGGCGCGGGCCGCGCGGACCGGGCAGGTGCACGGGCTGTGGGGGGCCGAGGATCGTGGAGGACAGGGTGCGGGTGGTCATCGCCGAGGATTCAGTGCTGCTCCGAGAGGGGCTGACCCGGTTGCTGACCGACCGCGGGCACGAGGTCGTGGCAGGGGTCGGCGACGGTGAGGCACTGATCAAGACCATCACCGAGCTGGACGCGCAGGGCGAACTGCCGGACGTCGTGGTGGCGGACGTACGGATGCCGCCGACGCACACCGACGAGGGGGTGCGGGCGTCGGTGCGGCTGCGCAAGGCGCATCCCGGTCTCGGCGTGCTGGTGCTGTCCCAGTACGTGGAGGAGCGGTACGCGACGGAGCTGCTGGCCGGTTCCAGCCGGGGCGTGGGCTATCTGCTCAAGGACCGGGTGGCCGAGGTCCGGGAGTTCGTGGACGCGGTGGTGCGGGTGGCGCAGGGCGGTACGGCGCTGGACCCGGAGGTGGTCGCGCAGTTGCTCGGACGCAGCCGCAAGCAGGACGTGCTGGCGGGGCTCACCCCGCGGGAGCGGGAGGTGCTGGGTCTCATGGCCGAGGGCCGGACCAACTCGGCGATCGCCCGGCAGCTGGTGGTGAGTGACGGGGCCGTCGAGAAGCACGTCAGCAACATCTTCATGAAGCTCGGTCTGTCTCCGAGCGACGGTGATCACCGCAGGGTGCTCGCCGTGCTCACGTATCTCAACTCCTGACATCGGCGGCCCACGCCTCGGAAGCACCGACCCGGTCCGGCGCCGCGGAGGCTCATCCGGACGAATGAGAAACCGGAGGACGGGGCGGGTGCGTCCCCGCCGGTGCCGGGGGACGGGAAATCCTTGGGATTCCGGGACTGCGGGCCGTCTCGAAGTCGTGTCCATCATGCGAATGTCCACCGGTAGTCATGGCGTGCGGACGTAGTGTTGATCCGGGACGGTCGTTGGGAGACCAGTCCCCGGACAGCCGTCCCGAGGGAGGTCCAGTAAGTGACCAGCCAGGTCAGCAGCCCAGCGGAGCAGACCGACGGAGCCGACGAGACCGTCGTGGGAGCACAGCGCAAACCGGTCGGAACGAAGGACGTCCGCCGGCTCGACCGGGTGATCATCAGGTTCGCGGGCGACTCGGGCGACGGGATGCAGCTCACCGGCGACCGTTTCACCTCGGAGACGGCGTCGTTCGGCAACGACCTGTCGACGCTGCCGAACTTCCCGGCCGAGATCCGGGCACCCGCCGGCACCCTGCCGGGCGTCTCGTCCTTCCAGCTGCACTTCGCCGACCACGACATCCTCACGCCGGGCGACGCGCCCAACGTGCTGGTGGCGATGAACCCGGCCGCGCTGAAGGCGAACGTCGGCGACCTCCCGCGCGGCGCGGAGATCATCGTGAACACGGACGAGTTCACCAAGCGGGCGATGCTGAAGGTCGGCTACGACACCTCTCCGCTGGAGGACGGTTCCCTCGACGGCTACCGCCTGCATCCGGTGCCGCTGACCACGCTGACCGTGGAGGCGCTCAAGGAGTTCGACCTCAGCCGCAAGGAGGCCGAGCGCTCCAAGAACATGTTCGCGCTCGGCCTGCTGAGCTGGATGTACCACCGGCCCACCGAGGGCACGGAGAAGTTCCTGAAGTCGAAGTTCGCGAAGAAGCCGGACATCGCCGAGGCCAACATCGCGGCCTACCGCGCGGGCTGGAACTTCGGTGAGACCACGGAGGACTTCGCGGTCTCCTACGAGGTGGCACCGGCGGCGACCGCGTTCCCGCCCGGCACCTACCGCAACATCTCCGGGAACCTGTCCCTGGCCTACGGCCTGATCGCCGCGTCCCGGCAGGCGGACCTGCCGCTCTTCCTGGGCTCGTACCCGATCACCCCGGCGTCCGACATCCTGCACGAGCTGAGCCGGCACAAGAACTTCGGCGTGCGCACCTTCCAGGCCGAGGACGAGATCGCCGGGATCGGCGCGGCGCTCGGCGCGGCCTTCGGCGGCTCGCTGGCGGTGACGACGACGAGCGGTCCGGGCGTGGCGCTCAAGAGCGAGACGATCGGTCTCGCGGTGAGCCTGGAGCTGCCGCTGCTGGTCGTGGACATCCAGCGCGGCGGTCCCTCGACCGGTCTGCCGACCAAGACGGAGCAGGCCGACCTGTTGCAGGCGATGTACGGGCGCAACGGCGAGGCGCCGGTCCCGGTCGTCGCCCCGCGCACCCCGGCCGACTGCTTCGACGCCGCCCTGGAGGCCGCGCGGATCGCGCTGACGTACCGGACTCCCGTCTTCCTCCTCTCCGACGGCTACCTCGCCAACGGCTCCGAGCCGTGGCGGATCCCCGAGACCGACGAGCTGCCGGACCTGGCGGTGCGGTTCGCGCAGGGACCCAACCACACCCTGGACGACGGCACCGAGGTGTTCTGGCCGTAC
This sequence comes from Streptomyces coelicoflavus, assembly GCF_045041415.1. Lineage (NCBI taxonomy): Bacteria > Bacillati > Actinomycetota > Actinomycetes > Kitasatosporales > Streptomycetaceae > Streptomyces > Streptomyces coelicoflavus. The sequence continues at coordinate 3,451,719 of NZ_CP108218.1, forward strand.
AAGCGGGACCCGCACACCCTGGCCCGTCCCTGGGCGGTGCCGGGCACGCCCGGTCTGGAGCACCGGATCGGCGGCATCGAGAAGCAGGACGGCACCGGGAACATCTCCTACGACCCGGCCAACCACGACTTCATGGTCCGCACCCGGCAGGCCAAGGTCGACGGCATCGCCGTCCCCGACCTGGAGGTCGACGACCCGGACGGCGCGCGGACACTGGTGCTGGGCTGGGGCTCGACGTACGGCCCCATCACCGCGGCCGTGCGCCGGCTGCGCACCGCCGGTGAGGAGATCGCCCAGGCCCACCTGCGGCACCTCAACCCCTTCCCGGCCAATCTCGGTGCGGTGCTGAAGCGGTACGACAAGGTGGTGGTCCCGGAGATGAACCTCGGGCAGCTCGCCACCCTGATCCGGGCGAAGTACCTGGTCGACGCCCAGTCGTACAACCAGGTCAACGGCATGCCGTTCAAGGCGGAACAGCTCGCCACGGTCCTGAAGGAGGCCATCGATGGCTGACACCAACGCACTGCTCCAGCTCGTCCCCCGGGCCGAGGGCAAGCAGTCCATGAAGGACTTCAAGTCCGATCAGGAAGTGCGCTGGTGCCCCGGCTGCGGCGACTACGCCATCCTCGCCGCCGTGCAGGGCTTCATGCCCCAGCTCGGCCTGGCGAAGGAGAACATCGTCTTCGTCTCCGGCATCGGCTGCTCCTCCCGCTTCCCGTACTACATGAACACCTACGGGATGCACTCCATCCACGGCCGCGCCCCGGCCATCGCCACCGGGCTCGCCGCCTCGCGCCGCGACCTGAGCGTGTGGGTCGTCACCGGTGACGGCGACGCGCTCTCCATCGGCGGCAACCACCTCGTCCACGCCCTGCGCCGCAACGTCAACCTCAAGATCCTGCTGTTCAACAACCGGATCTACGGCCTGACGAAGGGCCAGTACTCCCCGACCTCCGAGGTCGGCAAGATCACCAAGTCGACGCCGATGGGTTCGCTGGACGCGCCCTTCAACCCGGTCTCCCTGGCCCTGGGCGCGGAGGCGTCCTTCGTCGCCCGGACCGTCGACTCGGACCGCAAGCACCTCACCGAGGTCCTGCGCCAGGCCGCCGAGCACCCCGGTACGGCCCTGATCGAGATCTACCAGAACTGCAACATCTTCAACGACGGCGCCTTCGACGCCCTCAAGGACAGGGAGCAGGCCGAGGAGGCGGTGATCCGCCTGGAGCACGGGCAGCCGATCCGGTTCGGCGCCGACGGCGCCAAGGGTGTCGTACGGGATCCACGCACCGGTGACCTGGAGGTCGTCGCGGTCACCGCGGACAACGAGGGCGACGTCCTGGTCCACGACGCCCACGCCGCGTCCCCGACCACAGCCTTCGCGCTCTCCCGCCTCGCCGACCCGGACACCCTGCACCACACGCCGATCGGCGTGCTGCGCTCGGTCGAGCGGCCGGTCTACGACACGCTCATGTCCGAGCAACTCGACACCGCCGTCGAGCAGAACGGCAAGGGCGACCTCGCCGCGCTGCTCGCCGGAAACGACACCTGGACGGTCGTCGGCTGACACCGCCTTCACGGCACTGCGGAGGGGCCCGGACGGGAATCGTCCGGGCCCCTCCGGCTTACGTGAAGGTAAGTACCTTACTTCAAAGTGGGCACTTTCCATTAGTTAGCGTAGCTCTTAGGGTTAGTGGCAACGGACCCCCACTAGGAGCACTGACACCATGAGCATCGTCGTCACCGGAGCCACCGGACACCTCGGCCGCCACGTCGTACGGCAGCTGCTGGAGAAGGTGCCGGCCGACCGGGTCACCGCCGTCGTCCGGGACCGCGACAAGGCCGCCGACCTCGCCGACCGGGGCGTGCGGCTCGCGGTCGCCGACTACAACTCCCCCGAGACCTTCGACGGCCTGTTCGCGGCCGGCGACCGGGTCCTGCTGATCTCCGGCAACGAGTTCGACAAGGGCCGCGTCCAGCAGCACACGGTCGTGATCGACGCGGCGAAGAAGGCAGGCGTCGCCCTGCTCGCCTACACCAGCGCCCCCGAAAGCCTCAGGGCGGCGCTCGCCGACGACCACCGCGCCACCGAGGAGGTGCTGGTCGGCTCGGGCGTGCCGTACACGCTGCTGCGCAACGGCTGGTACCACGAGAACTACACCGAGCAGCTCGCCCCGGTCCTGGAGCACGGCGCCGTCGTCCAGGCGGCCGGCGAGGGCCGGGTCTCCTCCGCCTCCCGCGCCGACTACGCGGCCGCCGCCGTCGCCGTGCTGACCGGCGAGGGCCACGAGAACACCGCGTACGAGCTGGGCGGCGACGAGGCGTGGAGCTTCGCCGAGTACGCCGCCGAGCTGAGCCGGCAGACCGGCAGGGAGATCGCCTACCGCCCCGTCTCCGTCGAGGCGTACACCGGCATCCTCACCGGCGCCGGGGTGCCCGGACCGCTCGCGGACGTCTTCGCGGGCGTCGACGCCGCCATCGCCAAGGGCGAGCTGGTCGTCTCCACCGGCGACCTGTCCCGGCTGGCCGGCCGCCCGACGACCCCGCTCGCGGAGGCCGTCGCCGCCGCCCTCAAGGGCTGACCCCGGCCCCGCCCTCCAACCCGCGTGTCATGACCGTATGGCGATACGGGCATGACACGCGGCCGGGTGCGGCGCTACCTTCGTCCTGGCATGCCTTCCCGTCCCCGGCATGCCGTGTGCGAGAAGGAGGTGCCCGTGGCCGGGTCGTCCAGGAGTGAGCAGCGCATAGGCCTGCTGAACGGCGTCGCGGCGTACGGCATGTGGGGTCTCGTCCCCCTGTTCTGGCCGCTGCTGAAGCCCGCGGGGGCCGGTGAGATCCTCGCCCACCGGATGGTGTGGTCCCTCGCCTTCGTCGCCGTCGCCCTGCTCTTCGTACGGCGCTGGGCCTGGGCCGGCGAGCTGCTGCGGCAGCCGCGCAGGCTCGCGCTGGTGGCGGTGGCCGCCGGCGTCATCACCGTCAACTGGGGCGTCTACATCTGGGCCGTGAACAGCGGCCATGTCGTCGAGGCCTCGCTCGGGTACTTCATCAACCCGCTGGTCACCATCGCGATGGGCGTGCTGCTGCTCAAGGAGCGGCTGCGGCCCGTGCAGTGGGCGGCGGTGGGCACCGGCTTCGCGGCCGTGCTCGTCCTCACCATCGGCTACGGCCAGCCGCCCTGGATCTCCCTCTGCCTCGCCCTCTCCTTCGCCACGTACGGCCTGGTGAAGAAGAAGGTCAACCTCGGCGGCGTCGAGTCGCTGACCGCCGAGACGGCGATCCAGTTCCTGCCGGCGCTCGGCTACCTGCTGTGGCTGGGCTCGCGGGGCGAGTCGACCTTCACCACGGAGGGGCTCGGGCACGCGGCCCTGCTCGCCGCGACCGGCGTCGTCACCGCGATCCCGCTGGTCTGCTTCGGCGCGTCGGCGATCCGCGTGCCGCTGTCCACGCTGGGGCTGTTGCAGTACCTGGCGCCGGTCTTCCAGTTCGCGCTCGGCGTCCTGTACTTCGGCGAGGCCATGCCGCCCGAGCGCTGGGCCGGCTTCGGGCTGGTCTGGCTGGCGCTGACCCTGCTCACCTGGGACGCGCTGCGCACGGCTCGCCGGACGGCGCGGGCACTGCGGGAGCAACTGGACCGGGCGGGCGCGGGGGTACCGCCGGTCAAGGGGGACGCCGCCGCGCGGGAGCACGGGATCGTGGCCTCCGGGATGCCCGCGCCCGCTTCCACCGACGCGCCGGCCGCGCCCGAGCACCGCGACGTCGGGGCGGCGAAGCCGTAGCCGCGTCCCGCGGGGCACCCGGTCAGCGCTTTTCCGGTGCCTGTCGCGCCCGGTGCGCGCGGACCTTCTCCCGGTTGCCGCAGTGCTCCATCGCGCACCAGCGGCGGCGGCCGGGGCGCGAGGTGTCGACGAAGAGCAGGTAGCAGTTGTGGGCGCCGCACTCGCGGATACGGTCCGCGTAGGGCCCGGTGAACAGCTCGATCGCGTCGCGGGCCACCGTGGACAGCAGGCGGGCGCCCGTCGCCGGTCCCGGGGCCCAGCCGCGGGTGCCGTCCGGTTCGAGGCGGGTGACGAGTGGGGCTTCGGCGGCCGCGGCGTTGACGGCGTCCAGGTGGCCGGGGTGGAGCGGCCGTCCGTGGGCGCGGTCGGCGGCGAGGAGGAAGAGGGCGTCGCGCAGGGCCCTGGCCCCTGCCACGTCTGTCGGGTCCAGGGCCAGCTCCAGCCCGTCCGGCAGCCGGCTGCGTCCGGCCCAGGCCACCAGGTCGGCGGGCTCGTGCAGCACCTCCCAGCGCGCGAAGGCACCGGGTCCTCCGGTCGTCAGCAGTTCGAGGCAGAGCGCGCCCGGGTCGAAGCGGTAGGGCTTGCCCTCGTGCGACATCAGCGTCAGGCCGGGAGGACGCTCCGGGGCCGGCTTCGGCGGTGACGGCTGTTCCCTCTGTACCGTCCGTTCCTGCGATTCCCCTACCCGCTCCGTCATGAAACCAGTATAAGTGGTTACATGACATCGACCTCAAGGCCCGCTCCCCTGCATTTCAAGATCGTCATCGACGCGGCCGCCCCGCACGCGCAGGCGGATTTCTGGGCCGCGGCCCTCCACTACGAGGTGGAGGACAACAGCGCGCTCATCGAGAAACTGCTGGGTTTCGGGGCGGTGCCGGAGGAGCTGACCCTCGAGTCCCACGGCCGCCGCGCCTGGCGGGACCTGGCCGCCGTACGGCACCCCGACGACCCGTTCCAGGAGGAGAGCGGCACCGGACTGGGGCGGCGGCTGCTGTTCCAGCGCGTACCGGAGGCCAAGACCGCAAAGAACCGGCTCCACCTCGACGTGCACGCGGCGGACGGGCGGCGCGAGGAGGAGGTCGCCAGGCTCCGGTCACTGGGGGCGAGTGTGCAGCGGGAGGTGAAGGAACCGGGCGGGGAGTGGGTGGTGATGACGGATCCGGAGGGGAACGAGTTCTGCGTCCACTAGGACCGGGCCCGCCGGAAGCACGACTCCAGGGGTTCCGCTATGTGCGACACCGTGGCCGGATAGCGGTCTTGACGGCAGGTCAGTCCCGCCCGCACCATCCAGGCACCCCATTCACTGTGGAGTCCCCTCCCCAGGGACTCCCTAGGAATCCGGAGCCCCCCACATGAAGCTCCTCCTCTCCGGGCGTGCGCTGACCGCCGCCGCCGTCGCCGTCGCCACGCTGGTGACCGGCGGTTCCACCGCCGGCGCGGCGACCGCGCCGGCACACCCCGCGGCCGCCGCCGCGCCCGACATATCGGCGGCCGCCGTCAAGGCCCACCTGGCGCAGTTGCAGTCGATCGCCACGGCGAACGGCGGCAACCGCGCCCACGGCCGCCCCGGCTACCGGGCCTCGCTCGACTACGTGCAGGCCAAGCTGGACGCGGCCGGGTTCACCACCCGCGTCCAGCAGTTCACCGCCTCGGGCCGCACCGGGTACAACCTCATAGCCGACTGGCCCGGCGGCGACGCGAATCAGGTTGTCATGACCGGGTCACACCTGGACAGCGTCACCTCCGGGCCCGGCATCAACGACAACGGCTCCGGCTCCTCCGCCGTCCTGGAGACCGCGCTCGCCGTCGCCCGGTCCGGCTACCAGCCCACCAAGCACCTGCGCTTCGCCTGGTGGGGCGCGGAGGAACTGGGGCTCGTCGGCTCCCGCTCCTACGTCAACAGCCTCGGCTCGGCCGAACGCGCGAAGATCAGCGGCTATCTGAACTTCGACATGATCGGCTCACCCAACCCCGGTTACTTCGTCTACGACGACGATCCCACGATCGAGAAGACGTTCAAGGACTACTTCGCCGGCCTCGGCATCTCCACGGAGATCGAGACCGAGGGCGACGGACGCTCCGACCACGCGCCCTTCAAGAACGCGGGCGTCCCCGTGGGCGGCCTCTTCAGTGGCGCCGACTACCGCAAGACGTCCGCGCAGGCGGCCAAGTGGGGCGGCACCGCGGGCCGGCCGTTCGACCCCTGCTACCACTCGTCCTGCGACACGACCGCCAACATCGACGACACGGCCCTGGACCGCAACAGCGACGCCATCGCGTACGCGGTCTGGGAACTGTCGCAGTAGGGCGAGCGGCCCCGTCCCAGGGCCGTGTCAGCCCGCCTGGGCGCGGGCGCGTTCGGTGAGGCGGCCCATGCGGGTGCGGACGGACTCCAGTTGCTCGGCGTCCTCGGCGGCCGGGCCGTCCTCGGCGGCGAGTTCCTCCCACAGGCCGGCCAGCTCGTGCCCCAGCTCCAGGCCCCGTGCGGGTTCGCGTACGGCACGCCAGGCGGTCGCCGCGCTCTGGACGTTGCCGTACGCGGCCTCGGCGTCGCCCGAACGCCGGTGTATACGGGCCAGTTCCAGGGAGAGCCGGAAGGCGCGGTCCGGGTCGCCCGACAGGTAGGCGATGTACGCGGTGAGTTCACGGAGCCGGAGCACCTCGGGGTGCTCCGGCCCCAGCGTGCCCGAGGCGTCCGTCACCGTCTGCTCCGCCAGCCGCGCCGCGGCCTCCGTACGTCCCTCCTTGACGGCCTCGTTGATACGGGCCGTCGGCCCCGCGAGCAGCGCGGGGGCGGTGGCGTCGCCCGGCGCGGTGATCGGCGCGTCCCCGAGCACGGCCTCGGCCACGGCGTCGAAGCCGCGGGCGGGGGTGGGCTTGGGATCGGGGTCGGAGGAGGGATCGGGGCGGGGGCCGAGTTCCGGGGTGGAGGGGGTTCCCTTCGGCGCGGGGGCGGGGGCGGTGGCGAACGTGGGGGCAGTGGCGGGTGAGGACGTGGGGGCAGCGGTGGGTGCGGCGGGCGGCTCCGGTGCGGCGGGCGGGGCGGGCACGGGTCGCGGCTCCGCGTCTTCCGACGTGCCGGTCGGGGCGGGCGTGCCGGGCGAGGCGGCGCCGTCCATGCGGGGCGGTGGCCCGAAGACGCCCGTCGGTGGCGCCACCGTGCCGGGTGGCACAGCCCCGTGCGCCCCGTCCTGCGGTGCCGTCTCTCCGGCGGGTTCCGGCAGGGCGCGGAGCGTGAACGTCGGCGCGGATTCGCTGCCGGACCGCTCCGGCCGCGTCGCGGGCACCGCCGGCAGCGGGAACGTCGGCGCGCTGTCCCCGGGCGGCGCCACCGAGCGCAGGACGTGGGTGGCCTGGTCCCGCCGTACGGGTGTCTCCTCGGGTGCGGCGGGCGCCGGTTCCGTCGGCACGGGGTCAGCGGCGAGGTGGCTGGAGCCGTCCGGATCGACCCGGAGCGGGACGGAGTAGCCGATGCGCCGGTCGTGGATGGTGGCGAGGACGGGGTGGCCGGCGGCGAGGGCGAGGCGGTGGAGGCGGTTCAGGACGGCGTTCTGGATCTCCTCGCCCGGGGCCGCGACGACCAGTGAACCGTCGACCGAGGCGCCGCGTGTGCCGGAGTCGCCGTCCGGCACACGGACGTCGATCGGCGTCGTCGCGGGACCGGGCGAGCGCTCGGCGCGCTCGTGCTCCCGCTGCTTGTCGCGGCCGAGTCGAGACATCGTTCCCCCACTCATCGGCGGCTTCCGTCGGCGGTTTACGTTCCCCTGCCGTCCAGAGCCTGTCATGCCTGTCGTGCACCTACTGTCGAGTCTCTCCGCTCGCTCGCGATTCTCACGTCACCGGGGTGTCACAGGCTCGTTCCAGGAGGTCACGCCCGTATCGGCCGGCTCGGCGCGGGTGGACGCGCGACGGCTGCAGACGGCTGCGGACGGCTGCGGACGGCTGCGGACGAGAGTGACGGGGCGCGCGAGCGGGCAGGCGGACGGGCATGCGACAGGGACCCGAGATATGGATCCGCGGACCGGTGACCGCGCCGGAGCCTCCCGGCACGGGCGCCCCCCCGGCGCTTCTCCTGGGTCGGCGCGCACGGCGGAGCGGGCGTCTCGACGCTCGCCGCCGTCTACGGCGGGCAGGACTGCGGGCGCGCCTGGCCCGGGCCGGCGGACCCGGCGTCGGTGCTGCTGGTGGCCCGTACGCACGCGGCCGGGCTGGCGGCCGCGGCCCGGACCGTGGAGGACTTCCGGCGCGGACGGACCCCGGCGGGACTCGGCCTCCACGCCGTCGTCCTGGTCGCGGACGCCCCTGGACGGCTGCCGCGGCCGCTCGCCCGGAGCGTGGGACTGCTCGAGTCGGCCGTGGAGGTCCACCGCGTGCCCTGGGTCACCGGCTGGCGCCTGGGCGAGGCCGGCGCCGGTCCGCCCCGGGGGACCGACCCGCTGATCCGCCTCACCCGGCCGGTGCGCCGACTGCCTCCGTGCCCCGCGGTCCGCGGCTAGGCGGTGATGTCCTTCGTCGTGAACCGCGCCCAGGCCGCCGAGCCGAAGACCGCCGCGTAGAGGGCCTGGAGGCCCAGGTTCTTCACCAGGTCGTCCCAGTAGACCGGTTCGCGCATCAGATCGGCGAAGGACAGCCAGTAGTGCGAGAAGAAGTACGGCTGGAGGGCGTCGAGCTGGGGGATCTGGTCGAGGATCTGGACGGTGATCAGCAGCCCGACCGTGGTCGCCATCGCCGCGATGCCGCTGCCCGTCAGGGTGGAGACGAACAGGCCGAGGGCCGCGACGCCGACGAGTGAGGCGGCCACCACCAGCGCGATCAGCAGCGCCCGTCCCAGGCCCTCGGTGTAGGTGATCCGGGTGCCGGAGATGGTGGTCAGGTCGCCGACCGGGAACAGCAGCGCGCCGACCGCGAGCGCCGAGAGCGCGACGACCAGGGTGGCCGCGAGGCAGAAGGCAATCACCGTCGCGTACTTCGTGAGCAGCAGCCGGGAGCGGCCGGCCGGGGCGACCAGGAGGTAGCGGAGCGTGCCCGCGCTCGACTCGCCCGCGATCGCGTCGCCCGCGACGACGCCGATGGCCATCGGCAGGAAGAACGGGAGGGTCGCGGCGAGCGCGGTGAAGACCAGGAACAGCCCGTTGTTGCTGACCTGCGAGATGAACGCCGGTCCCTCGCCGCCACCGCCGCCGGCCGGGGAGCCGTCACTCGTCTCGATCTTCACGGCGATGCCGACCAGGACGGGCACGGCGGCGAGCACGGCCAGCAGGGCGAGGGTCCGCCAGCGGCGGAACGTGATCAGCAACTCGCTGCGGAACAGCCCGAGCGTCCACAGCGCACTCGGGCTGCGTGCCGCGCCGGGCCCCGGCACCGGGCCCCGCACCGCGCCCGGCGCCACGGCAGGCGGCTCCTCGACCGGCTCTCCCCGTACCTCAGCCCGCGACATCGAAGCCCTCCCCCGTCAGCGCCACGAACGCGTCCTCCAGCGACGCCCGTTCCACCACGAAGCCCCGGACCCGGACCCGGGCCGCGACCAGCGCCGCGTTCACCTCGGCGAGGTCGCGCTCCGGTGGTTCCGCCGTCACCCGGTCCCCGTCGACGACCACGTCCACGGCCCCCTGCTCCTTCAGCACCCGTGCGGCGTCGCCCGCGTCCGGCGTGGTCACCACCAGCCGACCGTGCGCCCCGGCCGCCAGGTCGGCGACGGCGCCCTGGGTGATCAGCCGCCCCCGCGCCATCACGGCGGCGTGGGTGCACACCTGCTCGATCTCGTCCAGCAGGTGGGAGGAGAGGAAGACGGTGGTGCCGTCGGAGGCCAGTTCGCGCACGAGGCTGCGGATCTCGCGCATGCCCTGGGGGTCGAGCCCGTTGGTCGGCTCGTCCAGGACGAGCAGCCGGCGCGGCTGAAGCAGCGCCGCGGCGAGGCCGAGCCGCTGCTTCATGCCGAGCGAGTAGGCCTTCGCCTTCTTGCCGCCCGCGGCCGCGAGACCCACCCGGTCGAGCGCCGCGGCGACGCGCTCGCGCCGGGTGCGCGGGTCGGCGGTCGGGTCGGCGGCGTCGTAGCGCAGCAGGTTGTCGCGCCCGGAGAGGAAGCCGTACAGGGCCGGGCCCTCGATGAGGGCGCCGACCCGGGGCAGTACGGTGCGGGACGCGCGCGGCATGGGCAGACCGAGGACCCGGGCACTGCCCGAGGTGGGCTCGATCAGCCCCATGAGCATGCGGATGGTGGTGGTCTTGCCGGAGCCGTTGGGACCGAGGAAGCCGAAGACACTGCCCGCCGGGACGGTCAGGTCCAGACCGTCGACGGCGAGTTGTCCGCCGCGGTAGCGCTTGGTGAGCGCGCGGGTGACGATGACGGCGTCATCCGCGCTCTCCTCGTCCGGGCGCTCCGGCTGCGTGGCGGACGGTTCGGCCATCGGCTCCCTCATTTCGTCCTCTTCGCCGTACGGGTGGAGGTACGCCGTACTTCCTACTTCGCCGCGTCGGCCGCCTTCACCAGCGCGTCCTTGGTGACCGCTCCGGCGTAGACCTTGCCGTCGTCCGTGATCAGGGCGTTGACCAGGCGGGTCTTGAAGACCGTGCCCGAACCGAAGTCGCCCTTGACCTGGTCGCCGAAGGAGCCGAGGAAGCCGCCCAGGCCGCCGAGGTCACCCAGGTCGCCGCCCTCGGCGCCCGTCGGCAGGCCGCCCCGGGCGCCGGTGTCGAAGGTGGCGATCGCGTTCCAGCCCTCGCCGATCACCTTGAGGCCGTCCATCTCCTTGGCGAGGTCGCCCTCGGCCTTGCGCCCCTGCTCCGGGGCCTTGGCGGCCGCGCCGGCCTCGTCGGCCTCGGTGACCTTCGCACCGGCGGGCGGCGTGAAGTCGAACGTCGACGCGTCCGGCTTCGCGAAGCTGACCTTGGTGAAGCCCACGTCCACGACGGCGGCGCCGCCGCTCGCCGGGGTCAGCGTGAACTTCAGCGGGGTGCCGGTCTCGGCGTCCACGGCCACGGTGATCGCGCCGACCGTGGAACCGTCCTGCTTGGGCTCGACGACCAGGCGGTACGCGTCCCGGCCGGCCACCTGCGCGGTGCCGCCGACGGTGACGGACGTGGTGTCGTCGACCGACTTCAGCGCCTTTTCGGCGAAGTCCTTCGGGGTGGCCGGGACGTCCTTCTCGGGCCGCTCGGCGCCGTCGGGGGCGGTGGAGTGGTAGACCTCGTTGGACTGGCTGTCGTAGCCCCAGACGTCCTTGCCGTTGTGGATCAGGCTGTACTCGGCGGCGTTCTCCATGAGGGAGAGCTTCTGCCGGTCGGGGCCGTCGGCCGCGACGCGCAGCGTGTGGCTGCCCGACACCAGCGCGGTGAGCTTGGCCGACGGGTCGGCGGCTGAGCCCTCGCCGTCCCCGCCGGAACCCGGACCTCCGGACATCAGGCCGCTCTCCAGGCCGCCGAGGTCCGGCAGGCCCAGGTCGGTGTTGATGCGCACCGTGCCGGACAGCTGCTGCACGTCCGACTGGGCGATCTTCTCGATGAGCTGCTCCGCGGTGACCTTCGGCAGGTCGGGGTCCCCGGAGTCGGCGAGCGCGGGCACGAGCCCGATCGTCGCGGCCGCCACTCCCACCACCGCGACCGGGACGACGTACCGCGCGGCTTTGCGCCGTCCGGCGCGCGGCTCCTCGCCCTCCCCGGCGGTCCTGTTGTCGTCGGAATCGATCGGTGCCATGTGTGCCCTACCTCCGTCGTCGGCGGCGGCTGTCTCGCGACCTCGCACTTGTTCACCCGTCAGCCGCCATTCTCACCCGAATCGGTGAGGATTGGTGTTTTTCCGTGGTGTCCATCTGACCAAATCGGGGGAGCACAAGCGTCAGACCGCGGGCTCAACTCCGCGTACTCCTGCGGGATGACACGGAGGGGCGGCGGCTCCGCCTGCCCGTAGGGGTCGGGTACGGCGCCCGGCGGACGGCACCCGACGGACGGCACGCCGCAGACGGCACGCGTTCCGACGGCACGCGGCAGACGCGCACGCCGCGCGGGGGCGGTGGTCGGCGGGGCGGCGGGGTGGTCACCCGGCCCGGTGGACCACCGCGTCGCACAGCTCCACCAGCGCGGCCTTCGCGTCGCACTCCCGCAGCGGGGCCAGCGCGGCGCGGGCCTCCTTGGCGTACCGGACGGTGTCCCGGCGGGCCTGCTCCAGCGCGGGGTGGGCGCGCAGCAGGCGCAGCGCCTCGGCATGCCGGGCGTCGTCGCTCAGGTCGGAGTCGAGCAGCTCGCACAGGGCGAGGTCCTCGGCGAGCCCCAGCCGGGCCGCCCGCTCGCGCAGCCGCAGTACGGGAAGGGTGGGGATGCCCTCGCGCAGGTCCGTGCCGGGCGTCTTGCCGGACTCGTCGGAGTCGGAGGCGATGTCCAGGACGTCGTCCGCGAGCTGGAAGGCGACGCCGAGCCGCTCTCCGTACTGGGTCAGCACGTCCACCACCGTCTCGTCGGCGCCGGACATCATCGCGCCGAACCGGCAGGAGACCGCCACCAGCGAGCCCGTCTTGCCGCCCAGCACGTCGAGGTAGTGGTCGACCGGGTCGCGGCCGTCCTGCGGCCCCGCCGTCTCCAGGATCTGACCGGTGACCAGCCGCTCGAACGCGAGGGCCTGCACGCGGACCGCCTCGGGCCCGAGGTCGGCGAGGATCTGCGAGGCGCGGGCGAAGAGGAAGTCACCGGTGAGGACCGCGACCGAGTTGCCCCAGCGGGTGTTCGCACTGGACACCCCGCGCCGCACGGCGGCCTCGTCCATCACGTCGTCGTGGTAGAGCGTGGCGAGGTGGGTCAGCTCCACGACCACGGCCGAGGGCACGATCCCGGGCGCGTAGGGGTCGCCGAACTGGGCCGAGAGCATCACCAGCAGCGGCCGGAACCGTTTCCCGCCGGCCCGCACCAGGTGCTGGGCGGCCTCCGTGATGAACGGCACCTCGCTTTTGGTTGCCTCAAGCAACCCTTCCTCGACAGCAACCAATCCGGCCTGGACATCGGCTTCCAGAGCCTGGTCCCGCACGCTCAGCCCGAACGGCCCGACGACGGTCACGAGGGGTCTCCTGTCTGCTGGTGTCTACTGGCGATTACCTGGTTTGTCGATAGGTCGCTGCCACCACTCAAGTCAGCGTATCCGGTCACGTTTCGATCACCGCTAGCGCCCACGGTTACAGGCCGGTCGGTATCGGATCATGAACGGTATGTTTTTGATCAGGTGATATGAGCAGATTTTGATAGATATCGCCAGAGGGAGCGGGGTCGAACCCGGGGCGGCGGCCAGGCCGGAAACCGCCGTCCAAGATCCCATCACTCCCCCCAACGGCCCGCACTCCGAGAACGTCACCCAATCGACATCCACACCCGCGCTCACATCCGCACCCACGCCCGCAGCGCCGCGCCCACGCCCCTCCGCTCCCTCCGCCCTCCGCGCCACCCTCCACTCCCGCTTCCCCCTCCTCTTCGCCCGACACCCGAAGCCGTCCCCGCTCGTGGCCGGTTGGCGAATGATTGAGGTTAATGCCCGTTTTGCCGTGCTTGTTGAGGCCAGTGAGTTGGCTCACTCCGATCCGCCCCCAGGCAACCTCGCCACAACCTGTGCCCTCCCTTTGCCCCGCAAGCCAGTTGGGGCTTGGCAGCAGCAAAGGATCAAGAGCCTCAAACAGCTCAGACCAAGGTCAACAGGCACGTTAGGTGATTCCTGCACTTGTTCCGGACATGTGCTCTCGCATACGTTCCCGGCCTGTCGGGTGGACGCCGAATCCTGCCACCGCCCGTCGCACAGTCATCCACCCAACAAACTCGCAGGCAGGAGCGGGGGACCCAGGTAAGTCGCCGCACCGGTCACCACCGGAGCGGCTCGGGGTGAAGCCGTACCCGTCAGGGCACGGCCGGGCACCTCCCCGCCCGAACCCGACAGCTCACCTCGCAGGCGTCAGGAGAGGGACACCGCATGTCTGCCAACGGTCAGAACCGTCACGCCCGTACCGGCCGCCTCGCCCGCAAGCTCGCCGTGGCCGGCACCGGTGCCGCGGTGCTCGCGCTGCCGCTCATCGGCGCCGCCACCGCGTCCGCGGCCACCCCGGCCGCCGCCACGACCACGACCACGACCGCCGCCACGGCGACGTCGTACCCGGACAACCTCGACGGCTGGATCCGCGAGTCGCTCGACATCATGGCGCAGCACGGCATCCCCGGGACCTACGACGGCATTTACCGCAACATCATGCGGGAGTCGTCCGGCAACCCGCTCGCCATCAACAACTGGGACATCAACGCCATCAACGGCACCCCGTCCAAGGGCCTGCTCCAGGTGATCGACCCGACCTTCCAGGCGTACCACGTGCCCGGCACCTCCTGGGACCCGTACGACCCGGTCGCCAACATCACCGCCGCCTGCAACTACGCGGCCGACCGCTACGGCTCGATGGACAACGTCTTCAGCGCGTACTGAGCCGCTGCGGCGCGTACCAAGCCGTACCGCCGCGTTGGTGCCGCGGGAGCGCCGCGCCAGTACTGCGGGAGTACCGCGGGAATAACGCGCCAGTACCGCGGTGACTAAGAAGTACCGAAGATCCTCTCGAGGACGACGGCCACGCCGTCGTCCTCGTTCGTCGTGGTGACCTCGTCGGCCACCGCCTTGAGTTCGGGGTGGGCGCCGGCCATGGCGACGCCGTGGGCCGCCCACTGGAACATGGGGATGTCGTTGGGCATGTCCCCGAAGGCGATCGTCCGCTCCCGCCGAAGGCCCAGGTGTTCGGCGGCCAGCGCCAGGCCGGTCGCCTTGGTGATGCCGCACGGCTGGAGCTCCACCGTCCCCGGCCCCGACATGGTGACCGTCGCGAGGGAACCGACCACCGCACGCGCCGTCGCCGCCAACTCGTCGTCGGTCAGGTCGGGGTGGCGCAGCAGCACCTTGCTGATCGGCGTGGCCCACAGCTCCTCGCGCCGCTCCACACGCACCGCGGGCAGGGTGGGGTGGGGCATCAGGTAGCCCGGCTCGATGAGCGTCAGCCCGTCGACCCCGTCCTGGTCGACGGCGGCGTGCACCTGCCCCACCTCGGCCTCGATCTTGCCGAGGGCGGTCTCGGCCAGCTCCCGGTCCAGGGTGACCGACCACAGCATCCGGTGCGCGCCGGCGTCGTACACCTGCGCGCCCTGGCCGCACACCGCGAGCCCCCGGCAGCCGAGGCGGTCGAGCAGGGAACGCACCCGGGGGGCCGGCCGCCCCGTCACCACCAGGTGCCGCGCACCCGCCCCGGCGACGCGCGCCAGCGCGGCCAGCGACCGTTCGGAGACGGTGTCGTCGCCGCGGAGCAGCGTGCCGTCCAGGTCGGTGGCGACGAGTGAATATGCGGTGCGGTCCATGATCAGAGAATACGGACACCGCACCCGTCCGACTCACCCGCGACCGCTTCCGAACGAGGACGTAGTGAGTGCGCTCGAACCCGTACGCGGATGCACGCGGACGCCCGATCATGCCCACATCCTCGTCGCACTTCCTTTTGTTCCCCTTCCCGCTGCCGCCGTGCCCTCGACCGGCCCGAGGCGGGGCAGTGGCTGCCCAAGACCGGTGGGTCACCCGTAACGTGTGGCCCGACCACGTGTCATACGGCGCGCACGGCGCACATGGCGAGCACGAAAGCGAGGCAGCACCCGATGCCCCCCTTCGATGTCCCCGAGGGCGACCCCTTCGGCCCGCACAACCTTCCGTACGGTGTGTTCTCGATTCCCGGCTCGCGGGAGCGGACGGTGGGCGTCCGGCTCGGCGACCACGTCCTCGACGCGGGCGCGGCGGCCCACGCGCTCGGCTCGCCGTACGCGTCCCTGCTCGCGCAGCCCACCCTCAACCCGCTGCTGGCCGCCGGGCGCACGGCGTGGTCGGACGTGCGGCGCGCGCTGACGGCGTGGGTGACGGTCCCCTCCCACCGCGAGGCCCTCGAACCCCTCTTCCACCCGCTGTCGTCGGTGACCCTGCACCTGCCCTTCGAGGTCGCCGACTACGTGGACTTCTACGCCTCCGAGAACCACGCCCGCAACGTCGGCCAGATCTTCCGCCCCGACGCCGCCGAGCCCCTCACCCCGAACTGGAAGCACCTGCCGATCGGTTACCACGGCCGCTCCGGCACGGTCGTCGTCTCCGGCACGGACGTCGTACGCCCGTCGGGGCAGCGCAAGGCACCGGCCGACGCCGCTCCCGTCTTCGGCCCGTCCGTCCGTCTCGACATCGAGGCCGAGGTCGGCTTCGTGGTGGGCACGCCGTCCCCCCTGGGCAGCCCGGTGGCGCTCGGCGACTTCCGCGAACACGTCTTCGGGCTCTGCCTGCTCAACGACTGGTCCGCACGGGACGTCCAGGCCTGGGAGTACGTGCCCCTCGGCCCGTTCCTCGGCAAGTCCTTCACCACGTCGGTGTCGGCGTGGATCACACCGCTGGACGCCCTGGACGAGGCCCGGGTCGCGCCGCCCGAGCGCACGCACGAACTACTGCCCTACCTGGACGACACGCACGACGACCAGGACGGTCCCGGTGGCTACGACCTGCGGATCTCGGTCGCCGTCAACGGCCACGTCGTCTCCGAGCCGCCGTTCTCCACCATGTACTGGACGGCCGCCCAGCAGTTGGCCCACATGACGGTCAACGGCGCCTCGCTGCGCACCGGCGACCTCTACGGCTCGGGCACGGTGAGCGGACCGACCGAGCGGGAACGCGGGTCGCTGCTGGAACTGACCTGGAACGGCCGTGACCCGCTGGAACTCCCGGACGGCAAGCGGACGTTCCTGGAGGACGGGGACGTGGTGACCCTGTCTGCCTGGGCACCGGGGCCGGACGGCGTCCGGGTGGGACTGGGCGAGGTCACCGGACGGGTGGTCGGGCGGGACTCCTGACGGTACGGCTGACGGTGCGACCGACGGGCCGCCGGATCCGGACCCCCGGGATCCGTGCGGTCGCGTTCTGAATCCGATGAGCGCCGACACCTGACTCGCACCGCCCGGCCCCGTCATACTGGCGTCGGGCGGTGTGCGCGCACGGCCCGGCCCAGCACGACCCTTGCACAGCCAGAGCCGCCCATCCTTCGACCAGGATCCGGAGCCAGTGGCATGACCGTCTGCCTGCTCCTGCTGTTCGTCGTCGCCGTGACCGCCGCGGTGCCGGTGCCCCGCGCGCTGACCCGTTCCGCGTGGCCCGAGCGGGATCCCGTGGTCGGGCTGTGGGTGTGGCAGTGCCTGGTCGCCACCGTACTGCTGTGCTGTCTGACCTCCCTCGTCCTCGGCGCCACCGCCGTCTTCGGCACCGTCCGCGCCCAGCTCTTCGCTCCGGCACCGCCCGCGGTAACCGCGGCGTACAACCTCTCCGCCGGGCCGGTCTGGGCGGCCGTCCTCACCCTGCTGCTGGCGGGCGGCGCCGCCTGGACGACCGCGATGCTCGCCCGTGAACTCGTCGAGGCCCGCCGGCGACGCGCCCGCTCACGTGCCCACCTGCGCGAGCGGGCCCCCGACCTGCCCGCCGGGCTCCCCGCCGCCCGCGGCCCCCTGCTGGTGCTGGAGGACGAGTACCCGGACGCCTGGTGGATGCCCGGCAACCCGCCCCAGCTGATCGTCACCACCGGTGCCCTGCACCGGCTCACCGACCACCAGCTGGACGCCGTCCTCACCCACGAGCGCGGCCACGCCCGGGCCCGCCACGACTGGCTGCTGCACCTGTCCACCGCGCTGGCCACCGGGTTCCCGAGCGTCCCGCTCTTCGCCCACTTCTGCGACCAGACCCACCGACTGGTCGAGCTCTCGGCCGACGACACCGCATCGCGCCGCTGCGGCCATCTGACCACCGCGCTGGCCCTGATCGAGCTGAACCAGCACCGCGGCGTCCTCTCCTGCGCCTCCAGCCACCGCCTCCTCGGCGAGCGGGTCGACCGCCTCCTGGAGCCCCGGCCCCGCATGCCCCGCCGGCGCCGCGCCCTGACCACGGCGACCGCCGCCCTGGTCCCGCTGATCCCCCTCCTGATCACCTTCGCTCCTGGACTGACCGCCCTGGCCTGACCCCCGGCGTCCCCCTTTGCCTTCCCCTCGCCGGACTCACTGTGAGGGTCCCGCCCCGAGCGGGTGCCCGTGGCCCAGCCGCCTTCAACCGCCCCGCTATATCCAGTCGTCGGGCTCGGGCTCCGGCTCGTGGTCGGGCCAGTCGTCCGCATCGGCGTGGGACGCGGTGCCTGTGCCCGCACCGGCCGACGGGGCCGGCACGGACGCCGGGGCCGCCTCCTCGGCCGGTCCCTCCAGCCCCGCCAGCACCCCGACCACACCCTCCCCGTACGTCGCGAGCTTCTTCTCGCCGACCCCGCTGATGCCCCCGAGCTGCCCGACCGAGGTGGGCCACGCGGTGACGATCTCCCGGAGAGTGGCGTCGTGGAAGATGACATACGCCGGGACGCCCTGCTCACGCGCCTGTTCCGCACGCCAGGCGCGCAGGGCCTCGAAGGCGGGGACCAGCTCCGCGGGCAGCTCGACGGTGGCCGCCTTCGCCTTGCGCTCGCCGCGTCCGCCGCCCGCCGACCTGGCCGCGGCGGGCTTCTTGGGCTCCTTGCGCAGCGGCACCTCCCGCTCCCGCCGCAGGACCTCGCCGCTGGTCTCCGTCAGCACCAGCGTCCCGTACTCCCCTTCGACCGCGAGCAGACCCTGGGCCAGCAACTGCCGGGCGACGCCCCGCCACTCGCCCTCGGTGAGCTCCTCGCCGATGCCGAACACGGAGAGCTGGTCGTGGTCGAACTGGATCACCTTGGCCGTGCGCTTGCCCAGCAGGATGTCGATGATCTGCCCGGCGCCGAACTTCTGCCCCCGCTCCCGCTTCAGCCGCACCACGGCGGACAGCACCTTCTGCGCCGCCACCGTGCCGTCCCAGGTCTCCGGCGGTGTGAGGCAGGTGTCGCAGTTGCCGCAGCCTGCCCGGTCCGGGTCCTGCCCGAAGTAGGCGAGGAGCTGGCTGCGACGGCACCGGGCGGTCTCGCACAGGGCGAGCATCGCGTCCAGGTGTGACTGGGCCCGGCGGCGGAACGCCTCGTCGCCCTCACCGGACTGGATCAGCTTCCGCTGCTGTATGACGTCGTTGAGGCCGTACGCCATCCAGGCCGTGGAGGGCAGGCCGTCCCGTCCCGCGCGGCCGGTCTCCTGGTAGTAGCCCTCGACGGACTTGGGCAGGTCCAGGTGGGCGACGAACCGCACGTCGGGCTTGTCGATGCCCATGCCGAAGGCGATGGTCGCCACGACCACCAGGCCTTCCTCGCGAAGGAACCTCGACTGGTGCGCCGCGCGGGTGCCCGCGTCCAGACCCGCGTGGTACGGCACTGCCTCGACGCCGTTGCGCGACAGGAACTCGGCGGTCTTCTCCACCGAGTTGCGCGAGAGGCAGTACACGATGCCCGCGTCGCCGGAGTGCTCCTCCCGCAGGAAGCTCAGGAGCTGCTTCTTGGGGTCGGACTTCGGCACGACCCGGTACTGGATGTTGGGGCGGTCGAAGCTGGCCACGAAGTGCCGCGCCGCCGGCATGTTCAGCCGCTCGGTGATCTCGCGGTGGGTGGCGTCGGTGGCCGTGGCCGTGAGCGCGAGGCGGGGCACGTCGGGCCAGCGCTCGCCGAGCAGCGACAGGGCGAGGTAGTCGGGCCGGAAGTCGTGGCCCCACTGGGAGACGCAGTGCGCCTCGTCGATGGCGAAGAGGGAGACCTTGCCGCGGGAGAGCAGGTCGAGGGTGCTGTCCAGGCGCAGTCGCTCGGGCGCCAGGTACAGGAGGTCGAGCTCACCGGCCAGGAACTCGGCCTCGGTCACGCGCCGCTCGTCGAAGTCCTGCGTGGAGTTCATGAACCCGGCCCGCACGCCGAGCGCCCGCAGCGCGTCGACCTGGTCCTGCATCAGCGCGATCAGCGGCGAGACCACGATGCCCGTGCCGGGCCTGACCAGGGACGGAATCTGGTAGCACAGCGACTTTCCGCCGCCGGTCGGCATGAGCACGACGGCGTCCCCGCCGGCGATCACGTGCTCGACGATCGCCTCCTGCTCACCGCGGAAGGCGTCGTACCCGAAGACCCGGTGCAGGGTGGCCAGCGCCTCGCTGTCCCGGTCCCCCGCCTGCGCCGTCTCTGTCATCGTCATCTCGCCGATCACGCCCGTCCCGCTCATCGTCCCGTCCCCCGTACGTACTGCCTCGCCCGTCTGGTCTGTCTGGTCCGTCCTGCCCCGACCACTGCCTCAACGATAGGGGTCCGCACCGACAGCCCGGGAGTTATCCACAGGCTCCGCCCCTCACGGAAAGCCACGAGCCGATAACCTGGTGCACTGTTGGCCTCCTATCAGCAGGGACGAGTAAGAATGGCGCCCGAAGCCCCGCCTTCTGAATGGCCGGTGCCCCCTGATGGCGGCTGGACCGCTGACGACCTGGACCGCCTTCCCGGCCTGCCCCTGCACACGCAGCTTCTCGACGCGGCACTCGTCTTCCCCTGCCCGCAGTCGGCTTTTCACGAGCGGGCCACGAGCTTCTTCGGACGGCGGCTCTCCACGGACGCCGTACAGGGGCTCGACGTTCTGTGCAGGTTCAGCATCGACGTGGACCGGCAGAACCGGTTGGAGGCTGACGTGATCGTCGTGCGGGAAGCGGCATTGACGTGCCTCGAACAGACCCGCGTACCTGCGACCGCGGTCGTGCTGGCCGTGGAGGTCACCTCGCCGGACTCCGTCTCCCGCGACCGCGAGACCAAGCCCCTGAAGTACGCCCGGGCCGGTATCGCCCACTACTGGCGGGTGGAGAACGAGAAGGGCCTCGCCGTCGTCCACGCCTTCGAGCTGGAGCCCACCACCCGTGCCTACGCCAGCGTCGGCATCTTCCGCGAGCGCATGAAGGTGAGCGCGCCCTTCCCGGTGGATCTGGATCTGACGGCCATCAAGCCGCGCCGCGGCGGCGAGTAGCCCGGCACACACGGCTGTGGTCCGGCACCTCCTCAAAGAGGTGCCGGACCACAGCCGTGCAGCCATCAAGCCGCAAGCGCGGCGTCAGCGCACGAACACCCCCGCCTGACCCGCCAGGTCCAGGAAGTACTGCGGGGCCACACCGAGCACCACCGTGACCGCCACGCCCACGGCGATCGCCGTCATCGTCAGCGGCGACGGCACCGCGACCGTCGGGCCCTCCGGACGCGGCTCACTGAAGAACATCAGCACGATCACGCGAATGTAGAAGAACGCCGCGATCGCCGACGAGATCACACCGATCACGACCAGCGGGGCCGCGCCGCCCTCCGCCGCCGCCTTGAACACGGCGAACTTGCCCGAGAACCCGGAGGTCAGCGGGATACCGGCGAAGGCCAGCAGGAAGACCGCGAAGACCGCCGCCACCAGCGGCGACCTGCGGCCGAGCCCGGCCCACTTCGACAGGTGCGTCGCCTCGCCGCCCGCGTCGCGCACCAGCGTGACGACCGCGAAGGCGCCGATCGTGACGAAGGAGTACGCAGCCAGATAGAAGAGGACGGACGAGATGCCCGACGGCGTGGTCGCGATGACACCGGCGAGGATGAAGCCCGCGTGCGCGATCGACGAGTAGGCCAGCAGCCGCTTGATGTCGGTCTGCGTGATCGCGACGATCGCGCCGACCAGCATCGTGACGATCACCACGCCCCACATCACCGGCCGCCAGTCCCAGCGCAGGCCCGGCAGGACGACGTAGAGGATGCGGAGCAGGGCGCCGAACGCGGCCACCTTGGTCGCCGCCGCCATGAAGCCGGTCACCGGCGTCGGCGCGCCCTGGTACACGTCCGGCGTCCACATGTGGAACGGCACCGCGCCCACCTTGAACAGCAGGCCCATGACGATCAGCGCGGCGCCGACGAGCAGCAGCGCGTCGTTGCCCATGGTGTCGGCGAGCGCCGGGGTGACGTTCTGGACGGTGCCGTCGACGACCTGGGCGATCGTGCCGTACGACATCGAGCCCGCGTAGCCGTAGAGCAGGGCGATGCCGAACAGGGTGAACGCGGAGGCGAAGGCGCCGAGCAGGAAGTACTTGACCGCCGCCTCCTGCGACAAGAGCCGCTTGCGGCGGGCCAGGGCGCACAGCAGGTACAGCGGGAGGGAGAAGACCTCCAGGGCCACGAAGAGCGTCAGCAGGTCGTTGGCCGCCGGGAAGACCAGCATGCCGACGACGGCGAAGAGCAGGAGCGGGAACACCTCCGTGGTGGTGAAGCCCGCCTTGACCGCCTTCTGCTCGCTCTCGCTGCCCGGTACGGCGGCGGCCTGCGCGGCGAAGGAGTCGACGCGGTTGCCGTGCTGCTCCGGGTCGAGGCGCCGCTCGGCGAAGGTGAACAGGCCGACCAGGCTGGTCAGCAGGATGGTGCCCTGAAGGAACAGGGCCGGCCCGTCGACGGCGATGGCGCCCATCGCCGTGATGCCGGCCTTGGTCGTGCCGTACCCGCGTGCCGCGAGCGCGACGACCGCGGCGAACGCCGCGATCAGGGCGACGGCGGACAAGAACATCTGGGTGTAGTACCGGGACCTGCGCGGCACGAAGGCCTCGACCAGGATTCCGATGATCGCGGCGCCGATGACGATGAGGACGGGCGACAGCTGCCCGTACTCGATCTTCGGCGCGTCGATCTTGGCGATCGGGTCGGCCGCCGTCGCCGCCGTTGTCCACAGGCTGTGGACGGCTGTTGCGCTCACTTGGCCGCCTCCACCTCAGGCTGGGGGTCCGTCTTGTGTACGTCGGACATGGTCTGCTCCACCGCCGGGTTGACGATGTCCGTCACGGGCTTCGGGAAGACGCCCAGGAAGATCAGCAGCGCCACCAGCGGTGCCACGACCACCAGCTCGCGCACCCGCAGGTCGGGCATCCCGGTCACCTCGGCCTTCACCGGGCCCGTCATCGTCCGCTGGTAGAGGACGAGGGTGTAGAGCGCGGCGAGGACGATGCCGAGGGTGGCGATGATGCCGATCACCGGGTAGCGCGTGAACGTGCCGACCAGGACCAGGAACTCACTGACGAAGGGCGCGAGGCCCGGCAGGGAGAGGGTCGCCAGGCCGCCGATCAGGAAGGTGCCGGCCAGGATCGGGGCGACCTTCTGCACACCGCCGAAGTCGGCGATGAGCCGCGAACCGCGCCGCGAGATCAGGAATCCGGCGATCAGCATCAGCACGGCGGTCGAGATGCCGTGGTTGACCATGTACAGCGTGGCGCCGGACTGGCCCTGGCTGGTCATCGCGAAGATGCCCATGACGATGAAGCCGAAGTGCGAGATCGACGCGTAGGCGATCAGTCGCTTGATGTCGCGCTGGCCGACCGCGAGCAGCGCGCCGTAGATGATGCTGATGACCGCCAGGACCAGGATGACCGGCGTCGCCCACTTGCTGGCCTCCGGGAAGAGCTGGAGGCAGAAGCGGAGCATCGCGAAGGTGCCGACCTTGTCGACGACCGCCGTGATGAGCACGGCGACCGGCGCGGTCGACTCCCCCATGGCGTTGGGCAGCCAGGTGTGCAGCGGGAACAGCGGCGCCTTCACCGCGAAGGCGAAGAAGAAGCCGAGGAAGAGCCAGCGCTCGGTGCTGGTCGCCATGTCCAGCGAGCCGTTGGCGCGCGCCTCGGCGATCTCCGTGAGGGAGAAGTTCCCGGCGACCACGTAGAGGCCGATCACCGCGGCCAGCATGATCAGACCGCCGGCCAGGTTGTAGAGGAGGAACTTCACGGCCGCGTACGACCGCTGCGTCGCCGCCGTCTTCTCGCCGTGCTCGTGGGCCCGGTCGCCGAAGCCGCCGATCAGGAAGTACAGCGGGATCAGCATGGCTTCGAAGAAGATGTAGAAGAGGAAGACGTCGGTGGCCTCGAAGGAGATGATCACCATCGCCTCGACGGCCAGGATCAGGGCGAAGAAGCCCTGCGTCGGCCGCCACCGGCTGCTGCCGGTCTCCAGCGGGTCGGCGTCGTGCCAGCCCGCGAGGATGATGAACGGGATCAGCAGGGCGGTCAGCGCGATCAGCGCCACCGCGATGCCGTCCACGCCCAGTTCGTACCGGACGCCGAAGTCCGCGATCCAGGAGTGGGACTCGGTGAGCTGGTAGCGGTCGCCGTCGGGGTCGAAGCGGACCAGGACCGCGATGGCCAGCCCGAGCGTGGCCAGCGAGACCAGCAGCGCCAGCCACTTGGCCGCGGTGCGTTTCGCGGCCGGCACGGCTGCCGTGGCGATCGCCCCGACGGCCGGGAGGGCCGCCGTGACTGTCAGCAGGGGAAAGGACATCGGTATCAGACCGCCCTCATCAGCAGGGTCGCGGCGACCAGGAGTGCCGCACCGCCGAACATCGAGACCGCGTACGAGCGCGCGAAGCCGTTCTGCAGCTTGCGCATCCGCCCGGACAGGCCGCCGAACGAGGCCGCCGTGCCGTTGACGACTCCGTCGACCAGCGTGTGGTCGACGTAGACCAGGGAGCGCGTGAGGTGCTCGCCGCCGCGGACCAGGACGACGTGGTTGAAGTCGTCCTGGAGCAGGTCGCGCCGGGCGGCCCGGGTGAGCAGCGACCCGCGCGGGGCGACGGCCGGTACCGGACGGCGCCCGTACTGCGCCCAGGCGAGGGCGACGCCGACGACCATGCAGGCCACCGTCGCTCCGGTGACCGCGCCGGCGCTGATCGGCGAGTCGCCGTGGCTGTGCCCGGTGATGGGCTCCAGCCAGTGCAGGAAGCGGTCGCCGATACTGAAGAAGGCACCGCCCGCGACGGACCCGACGGCCAGCACGATCATCGGGATCGTCATGAGACCCGGCGACTCGTGCGGGTGCGGCGGCTCGTACTCGCCACGCGTCTCGGCGGCGGGCTCCACGTCGGGCTTGGCCGGCGACGGCGTCGGGGCGTTGCGCCAGCGCTCCTCGCCGAAGAACGTCATCAGCATCACGCGCGTCATGTAGTACGCGGTGATGGCCGCGCCCAGCAGGGCGCAGGCGCCGAGGATCCAGCCCTCGGTGCCGCCCTTGGCGAACGCCGCCTCGATGATCTTGTCCTTGGAGAAGAAGCCGGACAGGCCCGGGAAGCCGATGATGGCGAGGTAACCGAGGCCGAAGGTGACGAAGGTGACCGGCATGTACTTGCGCAGTCCGCCGTAGCGGCGCATGTCGACCTCGTCGTTCATGCCGTGCATGACGGACCCGGCACCGAGGAACAGCCCGGCCTTGAAGAAGCCGTGGGTGACCAGGTGCATGATCGCGAAGACGTAACCGATCGGGCCGAGGCCCGCGGCGAGCACCATGTAGCCGATCTGCGACATGGTCGAGCCGGCCAGCGCCTTCTTGATGTCGTCCTTGGCGCAACCGACGATCGCACCGAACAGCAGCGTGACCGCGCCGACGATGGTGACCACCAACTGCGCGTCGGGGGCGCCGTTGAAGATGGCTCCGGAGCGGACGATCAGGTACACGCCCGCCGTCACCATGGTCGCGGCGTGGATGAGGGCCGAGACCGGGGTCGGGCCCTCCATCGCGTCACCGAGCCAGGACTGCAGTGGCACCTGGGCGGACTTGCCGCAGGCGGCGAGCAGCAGCATCAGGGCGATCGCGGTGAGCTTCCCCTCGTCCGCCCCGCTCGCGAGCCCGGCCTCCCCGTGGCCGCCGAGCACCGGCCCGAAGGCGAAGGTGCCGAACCACAGGAACATCAGCATGATGCCGATGGACAGGCCCATGTCGCCGACGCGGTTGACCAGGAAGGCCTTCTTCGCGGCGGTGGCGGCGCTGGGCTTGTGCTGCCAGAAGCCGATCAGCAGGTAGGAGGCGAGACCGACGCCCTCCCAGCCGACGTACAGCAGCAGGTAGTTGTCGGCGAGGACCAGGATCAGCATCGCCGCGAGGAACAGGTTCAGGTAGCCGAAGAAGCGGCGGCGGCGCTCGTCGTGCTCCATGTACGCGACCGAGTACAGGTGGATGAGCGAGCCGACGCCGGTGATCAGCAGGACGAACGTCATCGACAGCTGGTCGAGCCGGAAGGCGACGTCGGCCTGGAAACCCTCCACCGGGATCCAGCTGAACAGGTGCTGCGTCAGGGTGCGGTCCTCGGCGCCGCTGCCGAGCAGGTCGGCGAAGAGGACGAGGCCGATCACGAAGGACACGGCGGCCAGCAGCGTGCCGATCCAGTGGCCGACGCGGTCCAGCCGGCGTCCGCCGCACAGCAGGACGACCGCTCCTAGCAGGGGCGCCGCCACCAGCAGCGCAATCAGGTTCTCCACGTTTCAGCAGCCCCTCACAGCTTCATCAGGCTGGCGTCGTCGACCGAGGCCGAGTGGCGGGAACGGAACAGGGACACGATGATCGCGAGCCCGACCACGACCTCCGCGGCGGCGACGACCATCGTGAAGAAGGCGATGATCTGGCCGTCGAGGTTGCCGTGCATGCGGGAGAAGGCGACGAACGCGAGGTTGCAGGCGTTGAGCATCAGCTCGATGCACATGAAGACCACGATCGCGTTGCGCCGGATCAGTACGCCGGTGGCGCCGATCGTGAACAACAGGGCCGCGAGATAGAGGTAGTTGACGGGGTTCACTTCGACGCCTCCTCGGACCGCTCGGTGTCGGAACGCCGGTCGGCCCGTCCGGAGCCCGCCGGGCCGACCGCCCTGCGCTCCAGCCGCTCCTCGGCCCGCTGCTCCAGCGCCTTCAGGTCGTTCAGCGCCTCCATCGACACGTCGCGGATCTGGCCCCGCTCGCGCAGCGTCTTGCTGACGGTCAGCTCGGACGGGGTGCCGTCGGGCAGCAGACCCGCGATGTCGACCGCGTTGTGCCGGGCGTACACACCCGGCGCCGGCAGCGGCGGCAGGTTCTTGCCGTCGCGGACGCGCTGCTCGGACAGCTCGCGCTGGGTCCGGGCCCGTTCGGTGCGCTCGCGGTGGGTGAGCACCATGGCACCGACGGCTGCCGTGATGAGCAGCGCGCCGGTGATCTCGAAGGCGAAGACGTACTTGGTGAAGATGAGGGACGCGATGCCCTCCACGTTGCCGTTCGCGTTCGCCTGGGCGAGGCCGGTGAACTCCGAGACGGAGGCGTTGCCGATGCCGGCGATCAGCAGGATGCCGAAGCCGAGCCCGGACAGCAGGGCCAGCCAGCGCTGGCCCTTGATGGTCTCCTTCAGGGAGTCCGCCGCGGTGACGCCGACGAGCATCACCACGAACAGGAACAGCATCATGATGGCGCCGGTGTAGACGACGATCTGCACGATGCCGAGGAAGTAGGCCCCGTTGGCGAGGTAGAACACCGCCAGGACGATCATGGTTCCGGCGAGGCACAGCGCGCTGTGCACGGCCTTCTTCATGAAGACGGTGCACAGGGCGCCGATCACCGCGACCGTGCCGAGGATCCAGAACTGGACGGCCTCCCCGGTGGAGGTCCCGGCGGAGAGGGTCGCCGCGGCGGCGAGCTGCGCGCTCATCGGCGAATCACCTCCTCCGACGCCGGCTCGGTCGCGCCGAAGGTCGAGTCGCCCTCCTGGACGACCTCCCCCTTGGAGTGGGCGACCTGCTGGACCGTGCCGGGCGCGGCCTCGGTGACCAGGCCCCGGTAGTAGTCCTGCTCGTCGGTGCCCGGGTAGATGGCGTGGGGCGAGTCGACCATGCCCTCCTCCAGGCCGGCGAGCAGCTGGTCCTTGGTGAAGATGAGGTTGGCGCGGCTGGAGTCGGCCAGCTCGAACTCGTTGGTCATCGTCAACGCACGCGTGGGGCACGCCTCGATGCACAGGCCGCACAGGATGCAGCGGGCGTAGTTGATCTGGTAGACGCGGCCGTACCGCTCGCCCGGCGAGTAGCGCTCCTCGTCGGTGTTGTCCGCGCCCTCGACGTAGATGGCGTCGGCGGGGCAGGCCCAGGCGCACAGCTCGCAGCCGACGCACTTCTCCAGGCCGTCCGGATGGCGGTTGAGCTGGTGCCGTCCGTGGAACCGCGGAGCGGTGGTCTTCTTCTGCTCCGGGTACTGCTCGGTCAGCCGCTTCTTGAACATGGCCTTGAAGGTCACGCCGAAGCCGGCCACGGGGTTCATGAAACCGGGGTCGGTTCCCTTGTGCTCCCCGTGTTCCGTGTGTGCCCCGTGTTCCGCGTTTTCGCTGTGTCCCTTGTCTTCCTCAGCCATCGGACGCCTCCTTTCCATCCGTAGATCCGTCCACAGATCCGTCACTGTGAGTATCGGGCCCACCACTGACAATCAGCTCCCGCTCCCGGCGGGGACGGCGCCTGGGCACCGGTGGCACCGCCTGCCCGGGCAGCGGGGGCACGGGGAATCCGCCGGCCATCGGGTCGAACGCGGCCCCGGTGTCGGCGGGCTGGTCGGCGGTCCGGTCGGCGGCCTTCGCACCCTTGTCGCGGTACATGTCCACGAGGAAGGACAACAGCAGCAGGACCAGGACCCCGCCGCCGATGTAGAGGGCGATGTCGCTGAAGCCGTAGTTCTCGTTCCGGAGTGCCCGCACGGTCGCGACCAGCATCAGCCAGACCAGGGAGACCGGGATGAGGACCTTCCAGCCGAGCTTCATCAACTGGTCGTAGCGGACCCGGGGAAGGGTGCCGCGCAGCCAGATGAAGAAGAACAGCAGCAGCTGGACCTTGACCACGAACCAGAGCAGCGGCCACCAGCCGTGGTTGGCGCCCTCCCAGAAGGTGCTGATCGGCCAGGGGGCCCGCCAGCCGCCGAGGAACAACGTGGTGGCGACCGCCGAGACCGTCACCATGTTCACGTACTCGGCGAGCATGAACATCGCGAACTTGATCGACGAGTACTCGGTGTTGAAGCCGCCCACCAGGTCGCCCTCGGACTCGGGCATGTCGAAGGGTGCGCGGTTGGTCTCGCCGACCATCGTGACGATGTAGAGGATGAAGGAGACCGGCAGCAGCACGATGTACCAGCGGTCGTTCTGCTGGGCGACGATCTCCGAGGTGGACATCGACCCGGAGTAGAGGAAGACCGAGGCGAACGCGGCGCCCATCGCGATCTCGTAGGAGATCATCTGGGCGCAGGACCGCAGGCCGCCGAGGAGCGGGTACGTCGATCCGGAGCTCCAGCCGGCGAGCACGATGCCGTAGATGCCGACCGAGGCGACCGCCAGGATGAACAGCATGGCGATCGGCAGGTCGGTGAGCTGCATGGCGGTGCGGTGGCCGAAGATCGAGATCTCGTTGCCGGCCGGCCCGAAGGGAATCACCGCGATCGCCATGAAGGCCGGGATGGCCGCCACGATCGGCGCGAGGACGTAGACCGCCTTGTCGGCGCGCTTGACGATGACGTCTTCCTTGAGCATCAGCTTGATGCCGTCGGCGAGCGACTGGAGCATGCCCCAGGGGCCGTGCCGGTTCGGACCGATGCGCAGCTGCATCCAGGCGACGACCTTGCGCTCCCACACGATGGAGAACAGCACGGTCACCATCAGGAAGGCGAAGCAGAACACCGCCTTGACGACCACCAGCCACCAGGGGTCGGTGCCGAACATCGACAGGTCTTCAGCGGCGAGGTACGGGCTCATGCCTCCACCTCCTTGGGGGCGGCGCCCTCGGGCGTCGCCGGACCGATGCGGACGAGGGTTCCGGGCAGGACCCCGGCGTCGGAGGCGACGCCGGTGCCGGCCGAGTTCAGCGGAAGCCAGACCACCCGGTCGGGCATCTCGGTGACCTCCAGCGGGAATGCGGCGGCCCCGGCGGGACCGGTCACGGCGAGGACGTCGCCGTCCTCGACTCCCGCCTCGGCGGCCGTGGCGGCCGACACGCGCGCACGTGCGGCGTGCCGGGTGCCGGCCAGCGCCTCGTCGCCCTGCTGGAGCAGCCCCTGGTCGAGCAGCAGCCGGTGCCCTGCCAGTACGGCCTCTCCGGCGGCCGGCCGCGGCAGCGCGCTCGCGGTCTGGAGGGGCTCGCCGGCGCGCGGCCCGTCCCAGGAGCCGAGCCGGTCGATCTCCGCGCGCGTGGTGCGCAGGTCGGGCAGGCCGAGGTGGACGTCCATGGCGTCGGCCAGCATCTGGAGGACGCGGGCGTCGGCGGGTGCGAGGCGCCGGGTCATCTGGTCCGGCTTGAGCGCGGCCTCGAAGAAGCGCACCCTGCCTTCCCAGTTGAGGAAGGTGCCGGGCTTCTCGGCGACCGCGGCGACGGGCAGGACGACGTCGGCGCGTTCGGTGACCTCGCTGGGCCGCAGCTCAAGCGACACCACGAACCCGGCCTCGTCGAGTGCCGCACGCGCGCGCGTGGGGTCGGGCAGGTCGGCGACCTCCACGCCCGCCACGAGCAGCGCCTGGAGTTCGCCCCGGGCCGCGGCCTCGACGATCTCGCCGGTGTCGCGGCCGTAGCGGTGCGGAAGGTCGGCCAGGCCCCACAGGGCGGCGACCTCCTCACGCGCGCGGGGGTCGGTCGCGGGGCGTCCGCCGGGCAGCAGCGACGGCAGCGCACCCGCCTCGATCGCGCCGCGCTCCCCGGCCCGGCGCGGGATCCACACCAGCCGGGCGCCGGTCGCCGCCGAGGTCCGTACGGCGGAGGTGAGGCCGCCGGCCACGGACGCCAGCCGTTCGCCGACGACGATCACGGCACCCTCGGCGCGCAGGGCCTCGGCCGCCTGGCCACCGCCCTCCTCCAGGCCGACGCCGCTCGCGAGGGCGTCCAGCCACTCGGTCTCGGTGCCCGGAGCGGCGGGGAGCAAGGTGCCGCCCGCCTTCTCCAGGCCCCGTGTGGCGTGCGTGGCCAGCGAGAAGACCTTCTGGCCGTGCTTGCGCCAGGCCTTGCGCAGCCGGAGGAAGACGCCGGGCGCCTCCTCCTCGGCCTCGAAGCCGACCAGCAGGACGGCGGGCGCCTTCTCCAGCGACGTGTACGTGACGCCGGTGCCGTCCAGGTCACGGCCGTGTCCGGCGATCCGGGCGGCCAGGAAGTCGGCCTCCTCGGCGCTGTGCACGCGCGCGCGGAAGTCGATGTCGTTGGTGTCGAGCGCCACGCGCGCGAACTTGCTGTACGCGTAGGCGTCCTCGACGGTGAGCCGTCCGCCGGTCAGGACACCGGTGCGGCCCTTGGAGGCGAGCAGCCCCTGCGCGGCGATCTGGAGCGCCTCCGGCCAGGAGGCCGGCTCCAGCTCGCCCTCGGCGTTGCGCACCAGGGGCGTGGTGAGCCGGTCCCGCTGCTGCGCGTACCGGAACCCGAAGCGCCCCTTGTCGCAGATCCACTCCTCGTTGACCTCGGGCTCGTTGGCCGCGAGCCGCCGCATGACCTTGCCGCGCCGGTGGTCGGTGCGGGTCCCGCAGCCGCCGGAGCAGTGCTCGCACACGGACGGCGAGGAGATCAGGTCGAAGGGGCGGGAGCGGAACCGGTAGGCCGCCGAGGTGAGCGCGCCGACCGGGCAGATCTGGATGGTGTTGCCGGAGAAGTACGACTCGAAGGGGTCGCCCTCACCGGTGCCGACCTGCTGGAGCGCGCCCCGCTCGATCAGCTCGATCATCGGGTCGCCCGCGACCTGGTTGGAGAACCGGGTGCAGCGGGCGCACAGCACGCAGCGCTCGCGGTCGAGCAGGACCTGCGTGGAGATCGGCACGGGCTTCTCGTAGGTCCGCTTCTTGCCGTCGAAGCGGGAGTCGGCCTGGCCGTGCGACATGGCCTGGTTCTGCAGAGGGCACTCGCCGCCCTTGTCGCAGACCGGGCAGTCCAGCGGGTGGTTGATGAGCAGCAGCTCCATCACGCCGTGCTGGGCCTTCTCGGCGACGGGCGAGGTGAGCTGGGTCTTCACCACCATGCCGTCGGTGCAGGTGATGGTGCAGGACGCCATGGGCTTGCGCTGGCCCTCGACCTCGACGATGCACTGGCGGCAAGCGCCGGCCGGGTCGAGGAGGGGGTGGTCGCAGAACCGGGGGATCTCGATGCCGAGCTGTTCGGCGGCCCGGATGACCAGGGTGCCCTTGGGCACGCTGACCTCGGCGCCGTCGATCGTCAGGGTGACGAGATCTTCCGGCGGGACCGCCGCTGCTCCCCCTCCCGAGGGAGTGTTGGTGGTCACGGTCATGCCTTCACCTCCGTGCGGTCGGCCCAGGCCGTCGACTTGGCCGGGTCGAAGGGGCAGCCGCGGCCCGTGATGTGCTCCTCGTACTCCTCGCGGAAGTACTTGAGCGAGGAGAAGATCGGCGAGGCGGCACCGTCGCCGAGGGCGCAGAAGGACTTGCCGTTGATGTTGTCGGCGATGTCGTTCAGCTTGTCGAGGTCGGACATCTGTCCCTTGCCGGCCTCGATGTCGCGCAGCAACTGGACGAGCCAGTACGTGCCTTCGCGGCAGGGTGTGCACTTGCCGCAGGACTCGTGGGCGTAGAACTCGGTCCAGCGGGTGACGGCGCGCACGACGCAGGTCGTCTCGTCGAAGCACTGGAGCGCCTTGGTGCCGAGCATGGAACCGGCGGCGCCCACTCCTTCGTAGTCGAGGGGGACGTCGAGGTGCTCGTCGGTGAACATCGGCGTCGAGGAGCCGCCGGGCGTCCAGAACTTGAGCCGGTGGCCGGGGCGCATGCCGCCGCTCATGTCGAGGAGCTGGCGCAGCGTGATGCCGAGCGGGGCCTCGTACTGGCCGGGGCCGGCGACGTGGCCGCTGAGCGAGTAGAGCGTGAAGCCCGGGGACTTCTCGCTGCCCATCGACCTGAACCAGTCCTTGCCCTTGTTCAGGATCGCGGGAACTGAAGCGATCGATTCGACGTTATTCACCACAGTCGGGCACGCATAGAGGCCCGCGACGGCAGGGAAGGGGGGACGGAGCCGCGGTTGACCCCGGCGGCCTTCGAGCGAGTCGAGCAGTGCGGTCTCCTCACCGCAGATGTACGCGCCCGCGCCCGCGTGCACGGTGAGGGTCAGGTCGAGTCCGCTGCCCAGGATGTTCTCGCCGAGGAAGCCGGCCGCGTAGGCCTCGCGCACGGCCTCGTGCAACCGCCGCAGCACTGGGACGACTTCACCACGCAGGTAGATGAAGGCATGCGAAGACCTGATGGCGTAACACGCGATGACGATGCCCTCGATGAGGCTGTGCGGGTTCGCGAAGAGGAGCGGGATGTCCTTGCAGGTCCCCGGCTCCGACTCGTCGGCGTTGACAACCAGATAGTGAGGCTTGCCATCCCCCTGGGGAATGAACTGCCACTTCATCCCCGTCGGGAACCCGGCACCGCCGCGTCCACGCAGACCGGACTCCTTGACGTACGCGATCAGGTCGTCCGGCGCCATCGCCAGCGCCTTGCGGAGCCCCTCGTATCCTTCGTGCCTCCGGTAGACGTCGAGAGTCCAGGACTCGTCCTCGTCCCAGAAGGCCGACAGCACGGGTGCGAGCAGCTTCTCCGGGCTGCTGCCCTTGATCTCGGCGGCCACGGTCATCACTCCCCCTCCTCGGCGGTGGGCCCTGCCGGGTTGGAAGGGTCGGATGCCGATGTGTCCTGCGGCGCGTCGTGCGAGCTGAGGTGTTCCGTCGGGGACGGGTCGTGCACGGCCCGGTCCTGCGACGCGTCGTGCGGTCCGCCGTCCCGCGGGTGCACCACGCGCGCGGCGGACGCCTCGCCCTTGGCCAGCTTGAGGCCGGCCAGGGAGGCGGGACCCGCGCTGCCGCCGGCCGCGACGGCGCCGTCCCGCTCGTCGGGGAAGCCCGCCAGGATCCGGGCGGTCTCCTTGAAGGTGCACAGCGGCGCACCGCGCGTGGGCGTCACCGGCCGTCCCGCGCGCAGGTCGTCGACGAGGGCCTTGACGCTCGCCGGGGTCTGGTTGTCGAAGAACTCCCAGTTGACCATCACGACCGGCGCGAAGTCGCAGGCCGCGTTGCACTCGATGTGCTCCAGGGTGACCTTGCCGTCCTCGGTCGTCTCGCCGTTGCCGACGCCCAGGTGCTCCTGGAGGGACTCGAAGATGGCGTCGCCGCCCATCACCGCGCACAGCGTGTTGGTGCACACGCCGACCTGGTAGTCGCCGCTCGGCCCGCGCCGGTACATGGTGTAGAAGGTGGCGACCGCGGTGACCTCGGCGGTGGTGAGGTCCAGCATGTCCGCGCAGAACCGCATCCCGGTGCGCGTGACGTGTCCCTCCTCCGCCTGCACGAGGTGCAGCAGCGGCAGGAGGGCGGACCGGGAGTCCGGGTAGCGGGCGATGACCTCGCGCGCGTCGGTCTCCAGCCGGGCCCGGACGTCGTCCGGGTAGGCGGGCGCGGGCAGTTCCGGCATGCCCAGGCTGACGCCCCGCTCCGAAGAAGAGGTGGTCACCGGTCGACGCCTCCCATCACGGGGTCGATGGACGCCACCGCGACGATGACGTCGGCGACCTGGCCGCCCTCGCACATCGCCGCCATGGCTTGCAGGTTGGTGAAGGACGGGTCGCGGAAGTGGACCCGGAAGGGGCGGGTGCCGCCGTCGGAGACGACGTGCACCCCGAGTTCGCCCTTGGGCGACTCGACCGCCGTGTACGCCTGTCCGGGCGGCACCCGGAAGCCCTCGGTGACCAGCTTGAAGTGGTGGATCAGGGCCTCCATGGAGGTGCCCATGATCTTCTTGATGTGGTCGAGGGAGTTCCCGAGGCCGTCCGGTCCCAGGGCGAGCTGGGCGGGCCAGGCGATCTTCTTGTCGGCGACCATGACCGGGCCGGGCTCCAGCCGGTCCAGGCACTGCTCGACGATGCGCAGCGACTGGCGCATCTCCTCCAGCCGGATCAGGAAGCGGCCGTAGGAGTCGCAGGTCTCGGCGGTCGGGACGTCGAAGTCGTAGGTCTCGTATCCGCAGTAGGGCTGGGTCTTGCGCAGGTCGTGCGGGAGACCGGTGGACCTGAGGACCGGGCCGGTGGCGCCGAGTGCCATGCAGCCGGCCAGGTCGAGGTAGCCGACGTCCTGCATGCGGGCCTTGAAGATGGGGTTCCCGGTGAAGAGCTTGTCGTACTCCGGGAGGTTCTTCTTCATCTTCTTCACGAGCTCGCGCATCTGGTCGACCGCGCCGGGCGGCAGGTCCTGGGCGAGTCCGCCCGGGCGCACGAACGCGTGGTTCATCCGCAGGCCGGTGATCAGCTCGAAGACGTCGAGAATGAGTTCACGATCGCGGAATCCGTAGATCATGACCGTGGTGGCGCCCAGCTCCATGCCGCCGGTGGCGACGCACACCAGGTGCGAGGAGAGCCGGTTCAGTTCCATGAGCAGCACCCGGATGACCGAGGCGCGGTCCGGGATCTGGTCCTCGATGCCGAGGAGCTTCTCGACGCCCAGGCAGTACGCCGTCTCGTTGAAGAACGGCGTCAGGTAGTCCATGCGCGTCACGAACGTGGTGCCCTGCGTCCAGGTCCGGTACTCGAGGTTCTTCTCGATGCCGGTGTGCAGGTAGCCGATGCCGCAGCGGGCCTCGGTGACCGTCTCGCCGTCGATCTCCAGGATGAGGCGGAGCACGCCGTGGGTGGACGGGTGCTGCGGGCCCATGTTGACGACGATGCGCTCGTCGTCGGCGCGGGCCGCGGACTGGACGACCTCGTCCCAGTCGCCGCCGGTGACCGTGTAGACGGTGCCCTCGGTGGTCTCGCGAGGGGATGCGTGCGAAGTGCTCACGAGTACGACCTCCGCTGGTCCGGAGCCGGGATCTGGGCGCCCTTGTACTCGACGGGGATGCCGCCGAGGGGGTAGTCCTTGCGCTGCGGAAAGCCCTGCCAGTCGTCCGGCATCATGATCCGCGTCAGGGCCGGGTGACCGTCGAAGACGATGCCGAAGAAGTCGTACGTCTCGCGCTCGTGCCAGTCGTTCGTCGGGTAGACGGGGACCAGTGACGGGATGTGCGGGTCGTCGTCGGGCGCGCTGACTTCCAGGCGGATCAGCCGGTTGTGGGTGATCGAGCGCAGGTGGTAGACGGCGTGCAGCTCGCGGCCCTTGTCGTGCGGGTAGTGGACGCCGCTCACGCCGGTGCACAGTTCGAAGCGCAGGGCCGGGTCGTCGCGCAGGGTGCTGGCGACGCGGACCAGGTGCTCGCGCTCGACGTGGAAGGTCAGCTCGTCGCGGTCGACGACCGTCTTCTCGATGGCGTTGTCGGGCAGGAGCCCCTGCTCCTCCAGCGCGCCCTCGAGTTCGTCGGCGACCTCGTCGAACCAGCCGCCGTAGGGGCGGGTCGCCGGCCCGGGGAGCCGGACGGAGCGGACCAGACCGCCGTAGCCGGAGGTGTCGCCGCCGTTGTTGGCGCCGAACATGCCGCGCTGGACGCGGATCTCCTCGCCGCCCTGGCCCCGCTGGCCGGGGAGGTTCTGCGTGGACAGGTCCTTCTCGGGATTGACGTCGCCCGAGTCACCCGCGGTGTTGTTCGCGTCGCTCACCGCAGCAGCCCCTTCATCTCGATCGTGGGCAGGGCCTTGAGCGCCGCCTCCTCCGCCTCGCGGGCCGCTTCCTCCGCGTTCACACCGAGCTTGGAGCTCTGGATCTTCTGGTGGAGCTTGAGGATGGCGTCCAACAGCATCTCGGGCCGCGGCGGGCAGCCGGGGAGGTAGATGTCGACCGGGACGACGTGGTCGACGCCCTGGACGATGGCGTAGTTGTTGAACATGCCGCCCGAGGAGGCGCAGACCCCCATGGAGATGACCCACTTCGGGTTCGGCATCTGGTCGTAGACCTGCCGCAGCACCGGCGCCATCTTCTGGCTGACCCGGCCGGCGACGATCATCAGGTCGGCCTGGCGCGGCGATCCGCGGAAGACCTCCATGCCGAAGCGCGCCATGTCGTAGCGGCCGGCGCCGGTGGTCATCATCTCGATGGCACAGCAGGCGAGGCCGAACGTGGCCGGGAAGACGGACGACTTGCGCACCCAGCCCGCGGCCTGCTCGACGGTGGTCAGCAGGAAGCCGCTCGGCAGTTTTTCTTCGAGTCCCATGTCAAAGGCCCCTCAGTCCCATTCCAGGCCGCCGCGCCGCCATACGTACGCGTACGCGACGAAGACGGTGAGCACGAAGAGCAGCATCTCCACGAGCCCGAAAATCCCCAGGGCGTCGAAGGTGACGGCCCAGGGGTAGAGGAAGACGATCTCGATATCGAAGATGATGAAGAGCATCGCCGTCAGGTAGTACTTGATGGGGAAGCGCCCGCCGCCGGCCGGCGTGGGGGTCGGCTCGATGCCGCACTCGTAGGCCTCGAGCTTCGCCCGGTTGTACCGCTTCGGACCGATCAGCGTGGCCATCACCACGGAGAAGATCGCAAAGCCTGCCCCGAGGGCTCCCAGTACGAGGATGGGCGCATACGCGTTCACCGCTCCTCGCTCCTCTCAGTCGGCACTGACTGCTGGCGGTTGCACTGGACTCACAGCCGCCCCAACAGCCCCACGAACCCCGCCCGTCCCGACGAAGATCGCGAACATGTGAAGCAGGTCACAAGCCCAACTGCCTCGCATCCTATGCCCGACCCTCTGTGATCTGCGACACGGGGTATTGCACAAGCTTTGTGATCTCCACCACCTGACGAACGATCATGAAGTCGGATGAGCGGTGATCTTCACACAAGAAGCGTTCACCTGATCACCAGAGGTGACAATTTCCCTCGTCGCCGCTGGCCAGAGGGGTCGAGCAAGGGGCGTCTCAATATCAAGATGCTTCCCTTGCATGCAAATTGGCGCTGGACGTGAGCCCTTGATAGAGGAGGCGTTCACACGTGAGAGGGAGTGCCGGGGGCGCTGTGGACACGTGCACGCGTTCACGAGCGCGCCCGGGCGACGCGGCCGACACCACGCAGGCGACGGACGCGCGCGCCGAGGTAACCGTTCCGTGACCTGTGCCACATTCATGAGAGGCGTCTGAGAACCGGGCTTGGCCAAGTGTCCCAACCAGTGGTAAGCGCGGGGCAATTCGGGCGTAACGATCAAAGGCCGTGATCACAGGCCGGTTACGGCCCGTCCACTATGTCCGTTACGGCGTCAATAAAGAGCGACACGCCCGGGATTCGGCGGCCCGATTGAACAACTGTGGCGCAGCACACGTTTCTTGTAGGTATGGAGGAGCTACTGATACCGGTTGTCCCTATGTCCCACACCGCTCACATACGCAGCCACCGGAAGCCCCGCCGCAGCGCGTCGACGATCGCGATGCGGACCGGAGTTGCCGGTGGCGTCCTCAGCACCCTGGCAGTGGCCGGTGCGTCGGGGGCGGCCCACGCGGCCGAACCGGTGACGCAGACCCTCGAACTGCCCACCCTGACGGCCGACCTGGCCGCTCAGGTCGCCCAGTCCGCGGACGTCACGCAGCAGGCTGCCGCGAGCTACCAGCTGCAGGCCGAGCGTGACGCGGCGGCCGCCAAGGCCGCCAAGCAGGCCAAGGCCGACCTCGCCGACGCCAAGAAGAAGGCCGCGGAGGCGAAGAAGAAGGCCGAGGAGGCCGCGCGCAAGGAGGCCGCCGAGCGCGCCTCGCGCACCGCCGAGCGCACCACCCTGAGCGCCTCCGCGGACACCGGCTCCTCCACCGGCACGAGCAGCGGCAGCAGCACCAGCACGTCCACGGCCACCGGTTCGGCCGCCGCCGTCGTCTCCTTCGTGCAGGCCCAGGTCGGCAAGGCGTACGTCTCCGGCGCCACCGGCCCGTCCGCCTACGACTGCTCCGGCCTCGTACAGGCCGCCTTCAAGCAGGTAGGCATCAGCCTGCCCCGCGTCTCCCAGGCCCAGTCGACGGCCGGCACCCAGGTCGGGCTGGACAACCTCCAGCCGGGCGACATCCTGTACTGGGGCGGTGCCGGCAGCGCGTACCACGTGGGCGTCTACGTCGGCGGCGGCATGTTCGTCGGCGCGCAGAACTCCTCCACCGGCGTGGTCGAGAAGCCGCTGTCGTACGACCCGCCGAGCGGCGCGGTGCGCGTGCTGTAAGCCGCGGAACCACCCGTTCACACGCGAAAGGGCCGCAGCCGCTCGGGGGCTGCGGCCCTTGGCGGGCTCCTGGCATGCTCGGGCGCGGGCCGGTTCCCTCCGGCCCGTCCACGAGCCGAAGGAGCCACCGTCATGCCCAGTGTGTTCGTACAGGGACGGCCCGCCGCCTCCTGCCCCCCGTTCGCGCCAGAGGCCCGGCGCGGATCGGTGCGGCGCGTCACCGAGGTCGGCGAGGAGGTGCTGCACCGGCCGTGCCGGGACGTCACCGAGTTCGGACCCGACCTCACGGCGCTCATCGACGACATGTTCCGCACCATGTACGTGGCGGAGGGAGCCGGCCTGGCGGCCAATCAGGTCGGGGTCGGTCTGCGCCTGTTCGTCTACGACTGCCCGGACGACGACGGTGTCCGACATGTCGGGCACATCGTCAACCCGGTGCTGGAACCCCTCGCCCCGGCCGCACGGCGGCTGCTGGACGAGGGCGAGGGCTGCCTGTCGGTGCCGGGCGCCGTCATGGCCGTACCGCGGCCCGACCGGGCCGTCGTGCGGGGCCTGGACAAGGACGGCGCACCGCTCGTCATCGAGGGCACCGGCTACTTCGCGCGCTGCCTCGCCCACGAGACCGACCACGTGAACGGGCACGTCTACCTGGACCGGCTCTCCGGCCGGGAGCGGAAGGCGGCGCTGCGGCAGTCGGCGGACCGGCGCGAGGAGGTCTTCGCACGCCGGTCCGCCAACGCGGCGGCCTTCACCGCCTGAGCCTGAGCAACCCTGTGGCCCGGCCTCCGGTCGGGCCCGGGTCTCAGGCCTTCGGCGCGACCTTGCTCAGTCCGTTGATGATGCGGTCCATCGCGTCGCCGCCCGTCGGGTCCGTCAGGTTGGCGAGCATCTTGAGCGTGAACTTCATCAGGATCGGGTGGGTGAGGCCGCGCTGGGTCGCGATCTGCATGACCTTCGGGTTGCCGATGAGCTTCACGAAGGCGCGGCCCAGGTTGTAGTAGCCGCCGTAGGTGTCCTTCAGGACGCGCGGGTAGCGCTGCAGGGCGATCTCGCGCTGGGCCGGCGTGGCCCGCGCGTGGGCCTGGACGACGACGTCGGCGGCGATCTGGCCGGACTCCATGGCGTAGGCGATGCCCTCGCCGTTGAAGGGGTTCACCAGGCCGCCGGCGTCGCCGACGAGGAGCAGGCCCTTGGTGTAGTGGGGCTGGCGGTTGAAGGCCATGGGCAGCGCGGCGCCGCGGATCGGGCCGGTCATGTTGTCCGGGGTGTAGCCCCAGTCCTCCGGCATGGACGCGCACCAGGCCTTGAGGATCTCGCGCCAGTCGAGCTCCTTGAAGGCGGCGGAGGTGTTCAGGACGCCCAGGCCGACGTTGGAGGTGCCGTCGCCCATGCCGAAGACCCAGCCGTAGCCGGGCAGCAGGCGGTCCTGCGGGCCGCGCCGGTCCCAGAGTTCCAGCCAGGACTCCAGGTAGTCGTCGTCGTGGCGGGGCGAGGTGAAGTACGTGCGGACCGCGACGCCCATGGGCCGGTCCTCCCGGCGGTGCAGGCCCATCGCCAGGGACAGCCGGGTGGAGTTGCCGTCGGCGGCCACGACCAGCGGCGCGTGGAAGGTGACCTCGCGCTTGTCCTCGCCCAGCTTGGCCTTCACCCCGGTGATGCGGCCGGTGCGGTCGTCCACGACCGGGGCGCCCACGTTGCAGCGCTCGTACAGCCGGGCGCCGGCCTTCTGGGCCTGCCGGGCGAGCTGCTCGTCGAAGTCGTCGCGCTTGCGGACGAGTCCGTAGTCGGGGAAGGAGGCGAGATCCGGCCAGTCCAGCTGGAGGCGCGAACCGCCGCCGATGATGCGCAGGCCCTTGTTGCGCAGCCAGCCGGCCTCCTCGGAGATGTCGATGCCCATGGCGACGAGTTGCTTGACCGCGCGCGGGGTGAGGCCGTCGCCGCAGACCTTCTCCCTGGGAAACGCGGTCTTCTCCAGGAGCAGGACGTCCAGTCCCGACCTGGCCAGGTGGTACGCGGTGGTGGAGCCGGCCGGCCCCGCGCCCACGACGATCACGTCGGCGGTGTTCTCGGAGAGCGGCTCAGTCTCGACGGTCACGGCGGGATCTCCCCAAGTTCGGAATCTGCGTGCCGACCGGCACTGGTCATGGGCAGTCTATTCAGCGTCACCGATCACCCGGCTGAAGGGCTGCCCAGTGAAGCGACCTCTCCCCGCCGTACGGTTGCGCGTCCCCACCGACGAGGACGCCGTCGCCTGGCACCGGATCTTCGACGATCCGGACGTCATGGAGTTCCACGGCGGGCGGTCCGCGGAACTGTCCGTCTACGAGGAACTGACCGCCCGCCAGCGCCGGCACGACGCCGAGCACGGCTTCTGTCTGTGGACCGTGGTGGACGGTTCCGGGCAGGTCATAGGGTTCACCGGGGCCCAGCCGTGGCCCGGGGAGTGGGGTCCCAAGGGCGAGATCGAGATCGGCTGGCGGCTCGGGCGGGGGCACTGGGGGAAGGGCTACGTCACCGCGGCGGCCCGGGAGACCCTCCAACGGGTGCGGGCGGCCGGCGTGGCCGAGGTGGTCGCGATGGTCAACGCCCGTAACGCCCGGTCCATCGCCGTCACGGAACGCCTGGGCATGCGGCTCGCCGAGGTCTTCACGATCCCCTCCTCCGAGCAGCGGGGGCACTGCTACCGCCTCGCCCTGCCCCTCCGGGAGGACTCGCATGACACACGGTAACCAACTTTCACAGTCAGCCACTTGACGCTTCCGGGCGGTGCCCTGCGGCGCTACTCTGCCGGGTACCGCTGGGGGTGACGCCCGTGCGCCTGGTATCCGGGAAAGCCGATGTTCGCGTACCGCGCCTGGTCGGCCTCATGGCCGTGGACGCGTACGAGACCGCCCGCGTACAGGGCCTGTCCCTGCACGCGTCGGACCGGCCCGATCTCCGGGCCGCCGTCGTCGACCACGTCGTACGCCAGTACCCGCGGCCCGGCGCACGGGTGCCGCCGGAGTCGACGGTGTACGTGTGGTTCGACTTCGGGGAGGGCGAGGGCGGCGGGGGCATCCGCGAGCCGCGGGTGCCGTGCCCGCCGCTGGGCGGGCTCCGCCGGGAACTGCCGGAGCCGGGCACGCCAGAACCGGGCACGCCGGAGCCGGGCGGGCCAGAGCCGGGCATGCCGGGGCCGGGCGCACCACCGCCCCGCCGTGCCGTCCTCAGCCCGCCTTGAACCCGCGGTGCAGCGTCACCACGCCGCCCGTCAGGTTGCGCCACGCCACCCTGGACCAGCCGGCCCTGCCCAGCCGCCCGGCGAGCGCCGCCTGGTCGGGCCAGGCGCGGATGGACTCGGCGAGGTAGACGTAGGCCTCGGGGTTGGACGACACCGCGCGGGCGACCGGCGGCAGGGCGCGCATCAGGTACTCGGTGTAGACGGTGCGGAACGGCGCCCAGGTCGGGTGCGAGAACTCGCAGATGACGACCCGGCCGCCGGGCCGCGTCACCCGGTACATCTCGCGCAGCGCGGCGTCGGTGTCCTGCACGTTGCGCAGCCCGAAGGAGATGGTGACGGCGTCGAAGACGTCGTCCTTGAACGGCAGCCGGGTCGCGTCGCCCGCGGTGAACGGCAGCCAGGAGTGCCGTTCCTTGCCGACCTGGAGCATCCCCTGGGAGAAGTCGCAGGGGACGACGTAGGCGCCGGTGCGGGCGAAGGGCAGCGAGGAGGTCGCCGTGCCCGCCGCGAGGTCCAGGACCTTCTGGGCGGGGCGGGCGTCGACGGCCTGGGCGACCGCCTTGCGCCACGCCCGGTCCTGGCCGAGCGAGAGCACGGCGTTCGTCAGGTCGTACCGTTCCGCGACGTGGTCGAACATCGAGGCGACTTCGTGCGGCTGCTTGTTCAGGGAAGCGCGGGTCACGGGCCCATTGTTGCAGCACGTGTCCCGCCCGGCGCGGACGGGCTCACGGCGCCCCCCGGTCCCGGGGCCGAGGCCGCCGAGGCGCTCGGCTCAGCGCCCCCGGTACACCAGACGGCCGCCCACGACGGTGGCCACGCAGGTGCCCGCGCCCTCCCGCACGAGCGCGGCCCGGTCGGGTACGTCGAACACCGCGAACCGGGCGGGCCCGCCGGGAGCGAGCCCGGGAAGCAGCACCAGCGGCACCGGCGAGAAGGACGCGGGCCCGGGCAGGCCGGCCGGACGCGCCGCCACGGCGAGCCCCGCTCCGCGCACCGCGTCCAGGGCCGCGCGGCCCCGCAGCTCTCCGGCGACGGCGACCGTGCCGTGCGCCAGCATGCGTTGGACCCCCCGGCGCGCGCTGGCGCCCCGTGCGGAGGCGTTCGCGGCGAGGAGTGCCTGCCCGCGCTCCCCGAAGATCGGCTCGGTGCCCAGCCGGTCCGCTTCGCGCGGGTCGGGGTGGTATGCCTGCTCCAGCAGTTCCGGGCCGTACGGGTTCAGCAGACCGGGCGTCAGGATGCCGGGCCACCGGCGCACCCGGGCCCGCGGGTGGCCGGCGGCCAGTGCCTCGTACGGGCCGACGGCGGCGAGCCGCGCGCCGTCGACCACGACGGCCGCCTCGGGCGCTGCCTCGCAGACGTGGATCGTGAGCACGGCGGCCTCAGTTGGACGCGAGCAGCTTCAGCTCGGGGTGGGCCGTACCGCCCTCGATGGCCGTGGACGAGATGTGGGAGACGACCCGCTCGTCGACGGGGTCGTTCGCCGGGTCGTCGTGCACGACGAGGTGCTCGTACGTGGTGGCCCGCTGGGCGGGCACCCGCCCCGCCTTGCGGATGAGGTCGATGATCTCCATCCGGTTGGAGCGGTGCTTGGCGCCGGCGGAGGAGACGACGTTCTCCTCCAGCATGATCGAGCCGAGGTCGTCCGCGCCGTAGTGCAGGGAGAGCTGGCCGACCTCCTTGCCGGTGGTCAGCCAGGAGCCCTGGATGTGGGCGACGTTGTCGAGGAACACGCGGGCGATGGCGATCATCCGCAGGTACTCGAAGAGCGTGGCCTGGGTGCGGCCCTTCAGGTGGTTGTTCTCGGGCTGGTAGGTGTACGGGATGAAGGCGCGGAAGCCGCCCGTGCGGTCCTGCACGTCCCGGATCATGCGCAGGTGCTCGATGCGCTCGGCGTTGGTCTCGCCGGTGCCCATCAGCATGGTGGACGTCGACTCGACGCCCAGCCCGTGCGCGATCTCCATGATCTCCAGCCAGCGCTCGCCGGACTCCTTGAGCGGCGCGATGGCCTTGCGCGGCCGCTCGGGCAGCAGCTCCGCCCCGGCCCCGGCGAAGGAGTCGAGCCCGGCGGCGTGGATCCGGGTGATGGCCTCCTCGACCG
This sequence comes from Streptomyces coelicoflavus, assembly GCF_045041415.1. Lineage (NCBI taxonomy): Bacteria > Bacillati > Actinomycetota > Actinomycetes > Kitasatosporales > Streptomycetaceae > Streptomyces > Streptomyces coelicoflavus. The sequence continues at coordinate 3,495,609 of NZ_CP108218.1, forward strand.
ACACCTTCGAGATCCGCGCCATGTGCTCGACCTCGCTCGCCCCCAGGCTGTGGATGACGAGTTCGGGGAACTCCTTCTTGATGGCGGCGAAGTGCTTCTCGTAGTACTCGACGCCGTAGTCCGGGTGGTGGCCGCCCTGGAACATGATCTGCGTGCCGCCCAGCTCGATCGTCTCCGCGCAACGGCGCAGGATGTCGTCGAGGTCGCGGGTCCAGCCCTTGGCGGTGTCCTTGGGCGCGGCGTAGAAGGCGCAGAACCTGCACGCCGTGACGCACACGTTCGTGTAGTTGATGTTCCGCTCGATGATGTACGTCGCGATGTGCTCCGTACCGGCGTACTTGCGCCTGCGTACGGCGTCGGCGGCGGCGCCCAGCGCGTGCAGCGGGGCGTCCCGGTAGAGGTCGAGCGCCTCTTCGGGGGTGATCCGCCCACCGGCGGCGGCGCGGTCGAGGATGGGCTGAAGGTCGGCCTTCTCGGTCACCGGCGTCCCTTTCGCAAGGTTCGTAAGGGTTGTGGACGGACCGCACCAGCGTACGCCAGGCCCTTCACCCGCTCGTGGTCAGGCCGCGTACGCCCCGGCCAGGACGCCGAGGAAGGCGCCCGCGATCAGGAACGGCCCGAAGGGGATGGCCGTCTTGCGGTCCGCGCGCCGGGCGACGAGGAGGGCGCCGCCGTACAGCGCCCCGAGCAGGAACCCGGCGAAGGTGCCCAGCATCAGCGTGGGCCAGCCGTACCAGCCGAGGACCGCCCCGGCCGTGAGGGCGAGCTTGACGTCGCCGAAGCCCATGCCGGCCGGGTTGATGAGGAACAGCACGAGGTAGCCGGCGCCGAGGGCGAGGGCGCCCAGCAGGGCGGTGGTCCACTCCCCCGCGTGCTCGGGCACGAGCGCGGTCAGGCCGAGCAGGACGAGCGCGGCGCAGGCGAGCGGGAGGGTGAGCGGGTCGGGCAGCCGCCGTACCTTCAGGTCGACGACGGCGAGCAGTACGCCGGCCGGGGCGAGCAGCAGCCAGACGGCGACCTCGGGGCGGGTCCCGGTGGCGGCGGCGAGGGCGGCGCAGACGAGGGCGGTGGCGGTGGCGAGGGACGCGGTGCGGGGGCCGTAGGACGCCTGGTCCGTCGGGCACCGCCCGCACCGGGCCCGGCCGAGCCAGCCCCGGACGGGGTGCCCGTCCGGGCAGCGCTCGTGCCACGCCTCCCCGGAAGGGGCGGAGAACCGGTAGGCGGCACGGGGCAGCAGCGCGCCCGTCGCCGCGCCCCACAGCGCGGCGACGAGGACGACCACGAGATCGATGTCGACGGCGCTGTCCATGGCGGTGTCGATGCTCATCCGGCGGCGGCGACGCCCTCGCGCCAGGTCGGCAGCAGTTCGTCGAGCAGCGCCTCGGTGCGCGGCGGCACCCCGCGCGCGCCGCTGCGGTCGACGAGGTCGGCGGCGAGGGCGCGCAGCCGGTCGGGGTCGCCGGTGGTGTGCGTGGCGCGCAGCAGTTCGTGCCACAGGCGCTCGTCGGCGGGGGCGGTGCGCAGGGCCGCGTTGAGCGCCTCGATGGCCTTCTCCGCGCGGTTCTTCTCCAGGTGGAACCCGCAGAGCGCGAGGCCGGTGTCCGCGACGAGCAGGGGGAGTTGGGCGTCGACGATCTCGTGGGTGAGCCAGCGGTAGCGGCCTTCGGGCCGGTCGGCGAGCAGCGGCCCGCGCACCAGCACCAGCGCGTCGGTGAGCAGCCGCCCGCGCACCTGGCGGCTGTCGACACCCCGGCCCTGCGTGGCCTCGTAGTAGAGGGAGCGCAGTACGTCGAGGTCGGAGACGACGGACCCGGCGAGGGTGAGCCGTCCGGCGGCGTCGGTCGCGAGCCGCGGCGTGCCGTCGGGGTCGGTGCCGAGCCAGGCCCGCAGCCGCTCCAGCAGCGCGTCGCGCACGTCCGCCGTCACGCCGCGCGGCCACAGCGCGGAGGACAGCACGCGCGGGTGGACCCCCTCGCGGTGCAGCAGGAGCAGCGCCAGCGCCTCGTGCAGCAGGGCGCTGCGCTCGCCGTCGGGCGCGTCCAGGCCGATGATCTCGTACGACCCGACGAGGCGGGCGTACACGGCGGGCCGCCCCTGCTCGCTGACGTCGACGAGGAACGGCGGGGTGTTGGCCGCCCGCCGGGGCCCGCCCTCGGGACCGGAGCCAGGACCGGAACCAGGACCGGAACCCGGGTCGGCGTCGGTGAACAGCTCGACGACGGCACGCTGCTGCGCGACGGGCAGCGACTGGGCCTCCAGCTCCAGTCCGAGCAGCGGTGCGAGCAGCCGCCCCTCGCCGGTGATCTCCATTTCCCACGCCGCGCCGGGCAGGTCGGTGCCCCCGGTGCCGACGAGGTAGCCGATGCCGAGGCGGCCCGCGTCGGCGGCCAGCTCCGCGAGCTGGAGGGCCTCCTCGTCGGACGGCTGGGCGGCGAGCAGGACGAGGTGCGGGGCCCAACGCGTGTGCTGGGCGGGCCCGGTACGGCCGGTGAGCACCGAGTCGTGTCCGGCGGCGCCGAGCGCGCCGCGCCGCTGCCGGGTCTCGGCCGACATGGTCTCGAGGAGGTCCTCGAACCCGTCGAGGTGGCGGATCCGGTTCGGCGCGAGGGGGGTGAGGTCGTCCCCGAACCCGACGAGGGTGATGGTCATACGGTCCGACCAGCCGTTGGTGGCCAGCTCGGCGGCGACCGACGCGAACACGGCGGCCCGGTCGGTCTCGGTCCCGCTGAGCGAGACGATGCCGGGCACGGCCTCCAGGTTGAGCAGCAGCCGGGAGTCGTCCATGGTGCCGAGGCTGACGAGCCCGGGGTACGGCGCGGCCGTCTCGGCCTCCTCGTACCCCTCGGCGTCGGAGCGGGCGAGCATCCAGAAGGTCTGGTCCTGCCCCTGCTGCCAGGGCGCGGGCGGCTTCCCGGCGGGCTGGGCGAGCTGGAGGTGCAGGTCGCCGTTGCCGCTCATCCAGGCCGCGTAGACGACGGGCAGCGGGCGGGACTCGGCGGCGAGTGAGGCGGCCAGTCCGCGCAGCGACCGGTCGAGCAGGCGTACGCCCTCGGGGTCGGCGCCGACGAGCAGCGCGTCCTGCACGTCCTGGGCGTCGCCGGTCGGCGTGGGCGGCTCCATGCCGCGCCGTCCGGCGACCGCGCCGAGCGCCGACTGCCACATCGCCTGCCGGCGCCGCCGTCCGAGGGCGCCGAGGAGACCGGCGGCGAGCAGGGGCGCGGCGAGGAGCGCCTCGGGCAGCCCGAAGGAGTCCTCGGCCTGTCCGGCGGCGGGAGTGGCGTGCTCCTGACCCGCGCCGGGTACGGGGGTGGCCGGCGTGACGGGGTTCGCGGGGGTGGGCGCGGGCCGCTGCTCGGGCAGGGACACCTGGGCGTCGCCGCCGCCGCTTCCCTGGGCGTGGTCCCCGCTCCGGGCGTAGTCGCTGATCTGCTGCTGGACCTGCTCGGAGACGTTCGGCGCGGCGTCGGGCATCTCGACCAGCTCGCCGCCGCGGGCGTCGCCGGGCATCTCCATGATCCAGCCGGGCCGGATGAGGGAGGCCTCCGACAGGCGGGACCCGTCCGGCTGCACGCGGTCCTTGTTGAGCTCGAAGATCTCCTTGTACCGCCGCCCGTCCCCGAGGTGCCGTTCGGCCACCTCCCAGAGGGAGTCGTGGTGGCGACCCTCGGGCGGCTGGATCCGGTAGTACTTCGTGTCGCCGTGCGCGGCGGAGGCTCCGCCGTCCGCACGGGCGGCCGCCTGCCCCGCCTGCCCGGCCTGCTCGGCGAGGGCGCCCGCGGTGGCGGCGGCCTGCTCCTGCTGCTGCGCGAAGAGCCCCGGCGTCTGCTGGGCCGCGGCGACGGACGGCTGCTGGTTCCCCTCCAGGCTCTGCCCGAGCTGCGACAGCCCCGGCGTGAGGCTCGCGGCGGTGGCGCCGACGAGGAGGAGGGCGGCGACGAGCTGCCGGGCCAGCAGCTGACTGGGCCCCGACCCCGGCACCCGCCCCGGCACGCCGACACCGGAGGCCGCCGCCTTGACCTCGACGAGCACACAGGCGGTGAACTGCGCCCAGGCCAGCCAGACGACGACGGTGAGGATGGACAGGAACGTGTGGACCGTGATCTCGCGCTGAAGCCAGTCGAGGCCGGGCGCACCGTCGGGGAACGGCCAGCCGATCTGGCTCGCCAGCGCGACGGGCACCCCGACGACCAGCACGAGCAGCACGACGAAGGCGAGGAACGCCTTGACGAAGTCCCCGAACGACCGCCGCCGCACCCGCACGGGCTGGGGCGTGCGGTTCCTTGGAGCGGAGGGTGCCGAGGGAGCCGTCGAGCTTGACGAGCTGGTGGTGCGGCGTCGCGGCATGGCGGGTGTCCTGTGTCGAGTGCGGGAGGAGTCAACTGCGTGAGCTGTCGGGGGGGCTCGTCGAGCCTACAGAGATCTTATGGACTGGCGCCGACAGCGGAGAAGGCCCCGAAGAACCGGGCTCGCAACTCCTGCACCGTTTCTCCCCCTTTACCCGTAAAGCCGTCGGAGTGCCCCACCCTGAGGCAGGGGTCTCCCGCCCCCGGCAACCGACGGGGCCTATCGGTTGACGGCCTGGATCTCCCGCACAGCCAGGTCCTGTGTGGTCTCGAAGGTGCCGTCGGGCAGATCGCCCTGGGCTCCGCCGGAGCCCTGCCAGGAGATCTCCCATGTGATCGACGTGCGTTGATCTCGCAGTCGCCGGACGAGGGGTACGTCTCGGCATCCTCGGTGCCCGGGTCCAGGTGCAGTGCCACGGGTTTGGCGGTGGTCTCCGCCCACACGCCGGCCGCCTCCAGCTCCGCACGGACCTTGACCTCCTGAAAGGTCGCCTTGTCCAGCCACACCCAGGTCGGCAGGTTCACCTTGCCTGGGCGCCCGGAGAGGCCAGGGCCACCGCACAAAGCGCTCCGGAGAGCACGAGCCCCGCCTTGAACAGCACCCTCATCAGGAGCAGGCTCCCGGGGCCACCTCGACGGACGCGGCTTTCCAGACTCCTTGCGACGTCTCGTCGAGGTTGATCCGGTACTGGATCACGCTCTCCGGCTTGTCCGGGGTCTTGGTGACTTCGCCGGTCTTGCGGTCCTTCGTGGATGCCTGGCGCTCGTCGACACAGTAGAAGAGCACACCGGATCCGGAGTCACCGATGCTGACCTGGGGGTCGAAGACCGTGACCTTGCCGATCAGGGTTTCGTCATCGTCGACGAACTGCTTGATCCAGTTGCGGGCGGTCGGCAGAGTGGCGTCCGAGTTGTAGAACGCCACCGCTTCGGACCCCAGGTCCGCCTCGATCACCGCGGCGTACTGGGAACGCAACTCCTCGCGGCCGTCGTTCAGGATCGCCTGGAGCTTCGGATCGCTGTTCGTCCAGCTTTCGAAGTCGGCCTGGAACTCCTTGGGGAGTGTGATCTCCGGCCGGTCGGCACCCTCCGGTGCGGCAGAGGCCGTAGGACTCACGGAGGCGGTTGCCCCACTACTGGTGTCCGCGCCCTTGATCTTGTCCGACGACGCGTCGTCGTCGCCCGAGCCGCAGGCGGTCAACAGCAGGGCCGCGGATGCGGTGAGCGCGACGGTCACTGGCCGGGCGGGGCGGTTCACGCTTGGACTCCCGTTGAGGTGGGGGCAGCTGGAGTCGACCACGCTATCCAAGAGCCGGTCCTGCCAACGGACGGGCCCTGGCCGTGCCAGGAACCGGCTGTTGACGAACCATGTCTGCGGAACATCCCTCTCGGCCTCCCGCTCGCCTGCGATCAGCGGCACGTTGTCCGGACCGATCACGAGCGGACGTACGGTCATCGAGCCGGCACGGCGCGAAAGCGACGCCTGGCGCGGGCGACGACCGTCGGCATTCCCGAGGTGGGCCCTGCAGCGCGGACGTACGGTGTGGAGGACGTGCCCGTGGCGCAGGGCGACAGCCGTACCCTTCGTATGGTGCTGACGCAGACGTACGTTCCCGTCCCCGGAACGGCCGACCAGGTCGTCCTCGTCTCCGGAGCCGGCTCGGTGCTGGATCTCGCCGAGGCGTTCCACGACATCTTCGAAGCTGTGACCGGCACGTTCCGTTTCGTCTGAACCGCAGAGAGGACTCCGGGACATGGGCAAGAGCGACCTCGCACTGCCGTTGACCGAGCTGGAGGACTACGGGCGCCGGCTGCGGTCCCTCAAGACGCGGCTGAATCACACGAAGAAGCTGTTCGAGTCCTACAAGGACGACATCGGCGACGGCGGCGTCAATGACGCGCTCGACGACTTCGAGTCCAACTGGGAGGACGGCCGCGAGGACATCACCCAGCAGCTCGACGCGCTCGGCAGCATGTCGGACGCCGTGGTGCGCGAGTTCAAGAAGCTCGACGACGAACTCACCAAGCAGGTCAACGACGCCGTGAAGACCGAGGACAAGCGGGGCGGCAAGGGCGGCGACAAGTAGCGGATGGCCAGGCTCCCCGTGCCCCACCTCGTCGGCGAGCCCCGGCTGGAGGCCGACTTCGCCCCCGGCACGCTCCCCGACGGGCTGGCCGAGTCCCTGGCCAGGTTCCTGGAGGAAGCCGAACCCGTACGGTTCTCACCCGGCACGCTGCCGGATCCGTTCTCCGACTCGGCGCGCCTGCGCGTACGCGTGGGGATCATGACCGACGGACGCTGGGTCTGGGCCCTCGCCTGGGCGGACCACGTCCGGCAGCACCGCGTGGCGCCGCCGCCGGCGTTCGTCCGGCACGTCGTTTCGCTCCGTTTCTCGGCCCCGGAGGTCAGCGTTGAACGAGCACGCGACATCGCGCGGGCCGAAGGGCTCCCGTTGCCCGACTGAGGGCACCCGGACGGCACGTACGGTCCGGGCCGTCGGGTTCTTCGACGAGCTCTCGCCCGGCTGGGACAGGCCGACGTACTGGATTCCGGGGGGGGGCCGACGTTGGCAGGGGCGGGCTCGCTGCTCACCGACGGCGCCTGGCTCTGGCGGGACGACCTCGCGTACTGCGTGGCCACGTATCGCCTCGCCCTGCCCGAGGCATTCCGCGCGCACGCCGGGGAGTTGGGCCACTGTCCGCCCGAGGTGCCGGAGAGCAGGCTCGTCGAGATCCTGACGCGGGATCTCGGCGTTCCCATGGGCTGACGACGCACTTCCGCCCCGCCCCGTCCGGCCGTGCCGGCGGATCACTTCCGTACCATGGCTCACTCAGCCCACCCGCGGAAGGACTCCCCGATGGAAGCCCTGTCAGCCGACGACGTCCGGGAGATAGCCGGCTACCGGTTGCGCGCGCGGTTGGGTGAGGGCGGCATGGGAGTCGTCTATCTGTCGCACACGCGCGGCGGGCAGCCGGTCGCGCTGAAGGTCGTACGGCGTGACTACGCCCAGGACGCGGAGTTCCGCAGGCGATTCACCCACGAGGTGGCGGCGGCCCGGCGCGTACAGGGTCCGTACACCGCGCCCGTGCTCGACAGTCTCACCGACGGGTCCGAGCCCTGGCTCGCCACCGGGTACGTGCCCGGCCCCTCCCTCTCCGCCGCCGTGTACCAGCACGGCCCGTTGCCGTTGCCCACGGTGCTGCAACTGGTCGCCGGCATCGCCGAGGCCCTGCAGAGCATCCACGCCGCCGGCGTCGTCCACCGTGACCTGAAGCCGTCCAACGTGCTCCTCGCCTCGGACGGGCCCCGCGTCATCGACTTCGGGATCGCCCGCGCCGCCGACACCACCGCGCTGACCGGAACGGACGTGCGGCTGGGTACGCCCGCCTACATGGCGCCCGAGCAGGCCGTGGGCGGTGACGTCACCCCCGCCCTGGACGTCTTCGCGCTCGGACTCGTCGCCTGCTTCGCGGCCACCGGACGCCATCCCTTCGGCGAGGGGTCCTCCCACGCGCTGCTGTACCGGATCGTGTCCAACGAGCCCGATCTGACCGCCTGCCCCGAGGAGTTGCGCGGTCTCGTCGGTGCCTGTCTTGCCAAGGAGGCGGCCGCACGGCCGACTCCGGCGCACGTCGTCGAGGTGTGTCACACGCTGGCCGGGACCTCCGGCCTGGCCCGCCAGGAGGGGTGGTGGCTGCCGACGGCCGTTTCCCAGCAGATCGCGCAACAGGAGCAGACGCTGCGCCTGTACTCGGCGCCCGCTCCCGGCCCGGTCGACGCCGTGCCGCCGCCCGCGCAGCCCGCGCACCCGGTGGTTCCCCTGCCGGCCGCCCCTCCCGTGCCCACCCAGCCCGGCCTGTCGCCGCAGGCCGCGTTCGCCGCGGCGGCGCCCACGCGGCCCGCGAGCGCGCCGGGCACGGCGTTCGTGGCCTCGGCGCCCACCGCTCCGGCCCAGCCGCCGCAGCCGGGTGGTGGCCCGGCCCGTCAGGGCCCCGGGTCACCGTCCGGGCGCCGACGCGGGCCGCTGGTCGCCGCTCTCGCCGTCGTCGGTGTTCTCGCCGTCGGCGGAGGCTCGGTCCTCGCCTATCAGCTGACGGCGGACGACGCTTCCGGCGACAACGACCGGGCGGCGTCCGGTGGTGCCACGGACCCGGCATCCTCCGACACCGGCACCGGCACCGGCACCGACACCGACACCGGCACGGCGGGTACCGGCTCGGCCGAGCAGGCCCCCGGGGCCGGTGTGCCCTCGGCCGGCGACGCGCCGAAGACCGAGGCGGGATGGCAGGTCAGCGTGCGGGACAAGAACCTCGTCCTGCGGGCACCCAAGTACTACGCGAACGCCCAGGACGTCGGCTCGGGCACGTTGTGCAACCCCGCCGACGTCACCACGCTCGACGTCAACGACCTCGACCTGAAGACCAACGGGTCCTACGTCCCGACCTCCGGGCAGTGGCTGACGTACACGGACTGCCCCGACCCGATCAAGGTGAACGGCATCCGCCTCGCCGACGGCGGCGGAACGTTCGGCATCCTCGCCGAGCGACGCCCCACACCCACCGAGTGCCGCGACGCCGCCCGCGCGGCGACGCTGCCGAACCCGATCCCGCTCAGCAGGATCAGGGACGACTCGCTGCTCAAGGTGGGCACCGCGCTGTGCGTCGAGTCCGGCCAGGGCGCGGTGACCCAGCTGTGGGTCACCAGGGCCAACGACGAGGGCCCCGAGAACGACCACCTGCGTACGTACGTCTTCACGGCCACCCAGTGGAAGCCCGAGTGACCTTGGCCGTGGCCGTGGCCGTGGCCGGGTCCTAGCGGTTCACCGACTGGATCTCCTGCACCTTCACGTCCTCCGTCGCACCGAATGTGCCTTCAGGAAGGTTGCCGCTCTCGCCCGTGGTGCTGGTCCACGAGATCTTCCAGGTGACGGTGGCCCGCAGGGGGTACGAACCGTCGGAGCCGGAGGAGCGCAGGTACGTGACGCCGCAGGGCGGGGTGTCGTTCGCCCTGCCCTGCTCGTACGGCGCCCCGATGCTGCCGTCGGCGTTCAGCTCGCAGTCGCCGGACGCCGGGTAGGTCCGGGCGTCACGCGTGCCGGGGTCGATGTGCAGGGAGACGGGTTCGGCGGTGGTGGTGGCGGAGAGGCCGGTGCCGGGGAGACTCGCGGTGACCGAGATCTTCTTGAACCTCGTCCTGTCCAGCCAGACCCAGGTGGGGAGGTTCACCTTGGTGGTCTCGGCCGGCCGCATCTCGATCCTCGTGCCGGGGACCGGGAGTTCGTCGTAGGCGTACTCGGCGAGGATCTTCGGCGACACGGCGAGGGGCTCGTCGGGGGTGGTGCCGTTGTCCACCCAGAACGGCGGCTTGTCGCAGGCGCTGGCCTCGGGGTCGTCCTTGCGGTTGGGGTTGACCGCGGCCGCCCAGAACATGCCCTCGCCCTGCTTGTCGAGGTTGTAGTCCTTGTACGGCTTGCCCTCCTTGTACCGCTGGTCCAGCGTGTCGCCGACGAACTCACCGATGTCCCCGATGAACGGCAGCTCGCTGATGCCCCGCATGGCCTTGACAGTGGCCTCGATCTGCTTGGGTGAGAAGGCGGGCTCGTACCAGCACGCCGGCGGCGTCCAGTTGCTGTCGGTGGACGAGAGGTTGCCGGTCCTGCCCGAACCGGGGGTGCCGTTGACCGTCGTCCGGACCCTGGTCTGCACCGTGAGGTTCTTGCCCTGGACGCCGCCCTTGGCATCGCCCAGGCTGCTGCCGTCCCCCGTCTTCCCTCCGGCCTGTGCGGCCGTCGGTGCCAGGGCCATCGGGAGAACGAGTGCGGCGACTACGAAACCCTGTCGACGTGTACGGCTCACGGCTGGCACTTCTCCGATCCTCGCTCCGACACCACGTTCACGGTCTGCCACACGCCGTCGGCGTTCTTCTCCATGCGCGCGTTGTACGAGACGTAGTCGTCCGCGTCGCCGGGCGTCTTCTTGACCTTCTTGGTCTTCCGGTCCTTGCTGTACGACTCCGTCTCGTCACCGCAGTACGTCACCGTGGCGGCGTTGTCACCGCTGAGGGTGACCTCGCGGTCGTAGTACCGCGTGGACCCGGTCCAGGTGGTGCCGCCCTCGTAGAAGGTCTGGACGTAGGTCGCGGCCGCGACCAGGGCGTTGTCCTTGCTGTAGAACTTCAGGGCCGGGTGTTCCTCGGCGTCGACGGTGATCGCCTCGTCGATCGAGTTGATCATCCGCTCGTTGTCCGCGAGCACCGCGTCCTTGACGGGATCCCCGGTCTTGGTGCCCTCGAACACGTTCTTGACGTCGGCGGGCAGCTTGATCTCCGGCCGGTCCACCCCGTCCTCACTCGCGGACGGCGAAGGCGACGCCGACGCGGACGCCGAAGCCCCCGTGTCCGCGCCCGCGATCTCGTCCTTCCCCGAGTCGTCGGAGTCCGAGCCGCCGCCGCAGGCGGTCAGCAGCAGGGCCACCGCCGCCGTCAGGGCGGCGGCAGCGGTCGCGGTCGTCGTACGTGTGCGCATGGGAGTCGTACCTCCGTCAGTGGGGGAAGGAAGGATGGATGGCATCTGCGGGCGGGGCGGCATCGGTCATCCCACCTCGTTCTCCGCCACCGCCCGACCGTGGACCACGACGTCGCCGCCGTAGAACGCCCCCGTGAACACCGGGGAGTACGTGAGCTGGACCTCGACCTGCACCCGCCCGGCGTCGGCCGTCACGCAGTGCGTCGCGGCGATGTCGCCGCCGGTCATGTCCATCTCGGCGGCGAATGCCTTGACCCGGGCGTCGCAGTTCTCGTAGTTGATGGGGGCGGGGCCGCCCTCGTTCTCGTAGACGGCCTCGCGGTCTATGTCCTGGGCGGCGTAGCGGGCGGCCTGTTCGGCGATGTCCGCGGCGCGTTCGCGCTTGGAGATGGACATGCCGCCGTCGATGACGAAGGCCGAGAGGGCGAGGAAGACCAGGGCGAAGATGATGACCGCGCCGGCACCGGAGCCGCGGTCGTCCAGGCGGGCGCCGCGCTCCACCAGCCGGTCGGGGAGGAGGTGTCTCACGCGGCCCTCCGGTACGGGTCCAGCGGGGAGCTGAAGCTCGCCGAGAGGGTCGTGGGGATGTCGAGGCCGATCATCGACAGGCCGCGCACCTCGCAGCTGACCTCGACCGTGAAGAGCGTGTCCGGTTCGAAGCCGGCGCTCTTCTGGACGACGGACACGGGGCCGGAGCAGACGTCCTCCAGGTCTGCCTGGGCCGCCTTCCTCGCCTCGGCCATCGCCGTGCCGTGGTCCTTCTGGATCGAGCCCGCGCGTGCCGCGTCCCGGGCCGCGCCGTCCAGGGCGCCGCGGCCTTCGACGAGCTGGCCGAAGCCCACCAGGACGAGGATGAAGAGGATCATCACCGGGGCGAGGATCACCACCTCGATGGTGGACAGGCCCCGGTCGTCCGTCCCGACGCCGCCGGCCCCGGCCGTTCGCGCGCCGGTGCGGGAGTGGGAGTGGGAGTGGGCGACCACTAGTTCTCCCCCTCCTGCACGAACCGTTCCACCGGCCCCGTCGACTGCGCGTGCACCGTCAGGTCCAGGCCCGGGAAGACCGTGGGGACCCGGGCCGTGATCTCCACGCCGACCGTGTCCTGTTCGGGCTGGAGCATCTTCACGTCCGGTCCCAGGACCAGCTGGGGGCCCAGCTGGCGGATGTAGCTGTCGACCACGTCCCGCGCCTCGCCCCGCCAGCCGCCGGGCTGGTCGTGCGCCGTGGCGCGGGCCTTGCGGGCGCCCGCCTGGGCCGCCGCCTGGGCCACGTGGTCGGCGAAGAAGTACAGACCGAACTGCACCGTCGCGAAGATCATGAAGAACAGGACCGGCGTGAGGAACACGAACTCGATCGCGGTCATGCCGGAATCGCCGCGGGTGGCCGCCGCTTCACGCGCGGTCTCCACCCTGCGGCGTACCCGTCCGAGCACGCTTGCCGGCATCCCCGTGTACCCCGTACGTCCGTCCGGCCTCAGCAGGTGCCACTCGCGTCGGCGCCCTCGATGCACTCGCCGACCTTGGTGGCGCCCTTGTCCAGCGCCTGGCTGATGATGGCGGCCACCACGCCGACGATCGCGACGACGACCGCCGAGATGATGACCCACTCGACGGCGGACGCGCCGCGGTCGAGTTCGCCGGAGCGGGCGCGCTCGACGCGGCCCTGAAGGAAGGTGACCAGGAAGTCCACGGCCGGGATACCGGTGCGGAAGTTCCGTCCGTTCATGGTGATGTGTCCTCTCGAATCAGATTCTGGAAGCGGCTCGGAGCTGGAGGAGCTGAGTCACACCTGAAACACCCGCATCGCCGCCGGGTAGATCAGGAACACCAGGAACCCGGCGCACAGCAGGAGCTGGGCCACGAGCATCGACTGGGACTTCTCACCCGCGCTGCCCTCGATCTCGGCGAGTTCGCGGTGGCGCATGGTCTCGGCGCGGGAGGACAGGGACTCGCGGACCTTGGCGCCGTCGTCCGCCACCAGGGCGAGCGAGGCGGAGAGGTCCTTGAGCTCCTCGACGCCCAGGTCCTCGCCGAGCTGGCCCAGCGCCTGCCACTGGCTGATGCCCGTGATGCGGGCGTCGGACAGGGCGTTGCGGATGCGGTGGGTCGCCCAGCCGTCCGACACCTCCGCCGCCGCCATCAGGGCCTCCGGCAGACCCCGGCCGCCGGCCAGGCTCATGGAGACCAGGTCCAGGTAGGCGCCGATCACGCGCCGCAGGTCACGGCGCTTGTCGGCGGCGTCCCGGCGTACCTCCAGGTCGGGGAGGAAGAAGAAGAGCGCCGCACAGAGCAGGGCCAGCCAGACCGGGATGATCGGGCTGTCGCCGAAACCCAGCTGCCAGACGATCGCGAACAGCAGCGGGCCGAAGAACAGACCGCCCACGGCCAGCAGCACCTTCGTCGCCAGGAACTTCTCCCAGCTGCGGTCGAGCACCGCCAGGTCCGCGCGCAGCGAGCGCTGCTGCCAGCCCTGCTGAAGGTACAACTCGGCGACGCGGGCGCCGATCCGGGCCCGCAGCGAGCCGAGGCGGCCGGTGTCCTGCGCCGTGCGCGACGACGACTCGTACGCCGCCCCGCGCGCCCGCATCGCGTCGATCCGGGCGACCTGCTGGACCGGGCTGCGTCTGCTCGGCATCAGGGCGCGGACCAGAACGTAGATGCCCAGGCCGATAACGGCACCGACCAGGACCGGCATGGTCAGGTTCATCGTCGTACCCCCTCGTCCCCAGACGCGGGCGACGGCTGTGACGGTTGCGGCAGACGCTGTACGGGCTGTCCGGGCGGACCGGAGGCGCCCGGCCGGCCCGGCGTGCGCGGGCGCACGAACTGGACGTCGGAGCCGTCCCGGACCAGGAAGCGTTCCGGCGTCTCGATGGTCGACAGCTTGCGCATCCACCAGAAGCCCAGCGCGAACAGACCGCACACGCAGGCCAGGACGAGCTGGCCGACGGGCGAGCTGTACGGCTCGACGAAGTCCCGGTTGAAGATGGACAGGCCGAGGACGAAGAGCACCGACACCGCGACCACGATCTGCACGGACCGGCGGGTCGAGGCGCGCTGGGCCATCACGCGCTGGCGCATGTCGACCTCCTCGCGCGCCGACTTGGCGAGCGCGCCGAGGACCTGGCGCAGACCGGGGCCGCGCAGCCGCGCGTTGAGGATCAGGGCGGCGACGATGATGTCGGCGGACGCGTCGTCGATCTCGTCGGCGAGGTGCTGGAGCGCGTCGGGCAGCGGGGTGCGCGAGCGCAGCCGGTCGACCAGGGCGTCCAGGTGGGGGCGCAGCACCGGGGCGGCGGCGCGGGCCGAGGCGGGGATGGCCTGCTCCAGGCCGACCGCGCCCGCGATCGTGTCGCGCAGCGACTCCGTCCAGGAGGCGAGGGCCTCGACCCGCTTCATGGCGGCGCGTTCCTCGGCGGCGCCGCCGAAGAGACGGTCCCAGAAGAAGACGAGGACACCGGCCGCGATGCCGAGCACCGCCCAGCGGGTCAGGAGCAGGACGACGAGACCGACGAGGGCCGCGGCGGAGCCGCGCCGGCCGGCCCAGCGGATCAGCTCGTTGACCCGCTCGCTGGCCTGCCGCTTCTCGTGTTCGGGCTTGGCGGGCAGTCCGCGTACGGCGACCAGGAACAGGGCGAGGCCGCCGCCGACGGCGACGCCGCAGCCGAGCGCGTACATGACCGTGGTGGAGAACAGCCCGCCCATGGAGCCGAGCGAGTCCAGTGCCGCCAGTGTGGCCATGTGATGCGTGTCGCTCATGTCCGTCTCACCCCCACGTTCCGTTGGGCCGGTAGCCGTAGGCGATGAGTTCCTCCAGGCAGGCGATGGGGGCGTGCGGTACGACCTGGCCGTCGGCCGCCTCGGCGAACACCTCGCTGGACAGCACACGGCCGTCGACGCCGTTGACCTCGCGGACCGAGGTGACCATGCGCTGGAGGCGGCCGCCGCTCTGGAAGTCGTTGCGCCGCTGGACGAAGACGACGAAGTTGACGGCGCCGGCCACCAGCATCTGGCTGGCCTCGATCGGCAGCCGCTCCGTCGCCTGGAGGGCGTACGTGGAGATGCGGTTGAAGACCTCGTGCGAGCTGTTGGCGTGGATCGTGGAGAGCGAGCCGTCGTTGCCCTGCGACATCGCGTTCAGCATGGTGACGATCTCGTCGCCGAGCACCTCGCCGACGATGACGCGGGAGGGGTTCATGCGCAGCGAACGGCGGACCAGTTCCGCCATGCTGATGGTGCCCTGGCCCTCGGAGTTGGGCAGCCGCTCCTCGAACGCCACGACGTTGGGGTGGAGTTCGGGGAAGGTGTCGAGGCCGAGTTCCAGTGCCCGTTCGACGGTGATCAACCGCTCGTGCGGCGGGATCTCGTTGGCGAGGGCGCGCAGCAGCGTCGTCTTGCCGGCGTTGGTGGCGCCGGCGATCATGATGTTCTTGCGGGCCCGGACCGCGCAGGCCAGGAAGTGGCCCAGCTCGGGGGTGAGGGTGCCGTTGCCGACCAGGTCGGAGATGAAGACCTTGCCCAGCCGCGCGCGGCGGATGGAGAGCGCGGGGCGCCGGGCGACGTCCATGACCGCCGACAGACGCGAACCGTCCGGCAGCCTGAGGTCCAGCTGCGGGTTGGCGGAGTCGAAGGGGCGGGAGGAGAGGCCGGAGTAGGCGCCGAGGATCTGGATCAGCTCGATGAGTTCCTCGTCGGTCTCGGCGACCGGCTCGCCGCGCACCTCGCGCCCGTCGGCGTAGCCGACGAAGACGTGGTCGCAGCCGTTGATGTCGATGTTCTCGACCTCGGGATCGTCGAGGAGCGGCTGGAGCCGCCCCACGCCGAACAGCGCGGCGTGCACGGCCGCCGCGTACGCCTCCTCGGTCTCCGCGTCCAGCGGCGTACGCCCGGCGTTGATCTCGGCGCGGGCGTACTCCTCGAGTATCTGCGCGATGACGGCGCGGGCGTAGTGCCGTTCGTCCTCGGTGGACATCGGGGTGACGCCGCCGGCCTGGTCCTGGCGGCGCTGCTCGGCGATGCGGTCACCGGCGTCCTGCCGGAACCGCTTGACCAACGAGTGGTCAACAGCGGTCATCGTCCGGCCCCCGCGTGGCCGGACATGCCGGCGGGACCGACGGGGCCGGTCGCGCCCGTGGGTCCGCCGGGCACGGACCAGGCGGCGCCGAACTGCTGGTACAGGTCCGAGGTGACCTTGCGGGCCGAGCGGATGAGCAGCGACTTCTCCAGCCGCCCACGCCTGCGCCCGGCCAGCTGGTCGGCGCCGGCCGGGTCGTCGGCGATGGTGCCGACCACGCGGGCGCCGGTCTGGGCGTGCACCAGCATGTCGTTGACCTGGCCGGAGAGCTTGGCGGCGTTGTTGGTGTCGGCGACGAGCACGACACCGATCAGCGGCAGACCGAGGCTCGAGGCCCCGCGCGATCCGCCGTGCAGCTTGTTGGACAGCGTGGCGGCACGGTCCCGGACCCGGGCGATGGCCTCCGGCTCGGTACGGGAGAGGAGCAGGACGAGCGAGGCGTGCGGGAACAGCTCGGTCGCCGGGGAGTCCCCGCTGATCCGGCCGCAGTCGGCGAGGACGTCGGCGGGGGCGTTCGGGGAGTCGGCGAGGGAGGCGAAGGCCCGGCCGAGGGTGGGCCACAGGCCCGCGAGCCCGGCGGCCTGCTCGGAGATGCCGAGTCCGACGAGGACCTCGAGGCCGCCGCTGAGCGGCTGTACGTGGTCCCAGAGCTGGTCGGGCACGAGGCCGCGGCGGGCGGTCGCGGCGATCGAGAGCATGCCGGTGTTCGGGTTCAGCGGACCGCCGTGCGCGGCGGCGGACCGGTACACCAGGTCGCCGCCCGCCGGGTCGGCCTCGGCGAGCAGGACACGGCGCGGCCAGACCGCCGCGAGGGCGACGGCAGCGGTGGTGACGCCGGGCGAACCCTTGTCCGCGGCGAGGGCGATGAGAGCCATGGCTTCGTCGGTCGCCTTCTACTTGGCGGGAACGCGCACGAGGGCGACCTCGCCGGCGGACGAGGCCGACGCGAGCGCGGCCGCGTCACCTTCGTCGACCAGGAGGGTGATGGACTTGCTGCCGGTGCTCACGGTGGCGTCGCTCTCGCCCTTGACGTTCTGCACGGAGGCGGTCGCGATGAGACCGTTGCCGGAGGAGGACGACGAGGAGTCCTTGTCGGACGAGTCCGAGCTGCTGGAGCCACTGGTACCGACGCGGTATGCGGCGACCGTGTCACCACCCTTGATGTCGGCGTAGTACTGGCCCTCCTTGAGAGCCAGACCGACGGACGCCTTGCCTTCGGGCATCTGCACCTTGCCGGCGAACATCTCACCGACGACGACGGTGCCCGCGTAGACCGTGGACTTGGCCTGGAGCTTCATCAAGCTCGCGCGCTGCTCCCACGGCACGAAGTTGGCACCGGAGTCGTCGTTCACCATGACGACCTTGATGTTGTCCTTGGTGATGGACGCACCGGGCTTGATGTCCTCGGTCACCTGGATGGCCTCGACCCGGTCCCCGACCTGCAGCACGAGCATCGTCGCACCCAGCGCGCCCAGCAGGATCAGCAGTACCGCCAGCGCGGCCAGCGCCGGCTTGCGCTCGCGAGGAGGGCTGGGAAGCCGGTCACCGACCGACGGCTGAGCCGGAGCCGCGGCACGTCCCGCGCCCGCCCCCGTACGCTCCTGGATCTTCACGCAACCGCTCCCCGTACAACCAAGAAAGAAATCGTCTGCCACGTACCCACTTGGGCGCCGATCGACCAAGTGGGCAGAATCATCTGCAATTTCGGACACTTCGCCCGCGCCTGCCCGACCGGTGGCGTCCCGGGGCATCCCCTGACGCACCCGCCCGACCTGGGCGATTAACCAGCAGTAGGGCGAGTGTCAAGCCATCGCACCGTATCAGCCGCACATAAGCCCCTCAAGGCACGCTCACCCCCTGCCCAGACACCCCGCCCACCGTTATTCATCTGCAACTTCACGCCCACGGAACCCCCTTGAGCACGGCCCCGCCGAGTACCCCTCCCACTGTGCTCGCGCGAACCAATGAGGGCCAGGGCCGGACGCCTTCCCCGTGCGGTTCGTCACGGTGCGCCCATGACCCCTGCACGGTTCACTCACGAGGGATCCGACGGCTCGTGCCATGATCTTCGCTCGGGTCAGTGACGGGGCAGTGACGGGGCGAGTACGCAGAGGGAGCGGGGGCGGGGGCACGGATGGGTCTACTTCCGGTGAGCGGAGCGGCGTTGAGGTCCGACACCCGGGTACGGGAGGCCGCGCGGGACATCGGCGCCCGGTACGGCGTCGACTACACCGACGACGCGGCCGTGACGGCGCTGCTGGCCGAACGCCGCAAGTCCCTGGAGACGGAACAACGCCGGCCGGCGGCCTATCTGGGGCTGCTGACACTGATGGCGGGCATGTTCCTGCCCTTCGCGATCCCGCTGTCCCCGGCGCTGGACGCCCACCTGTTCGCCGTACTGGGAGCCGCGGGCGCCCTGACGGTCGTCGGCGCGGCCCTGCTCGTACACGCGCGAGCCCAGTGGAAGCAGGCCCTGCGCAACGGCCCCTTGGCCGGCTACCGCGAGGTCCTCGGCGTCGCCCGCGCCCACGGCATCCCGCTGGCGCACATACCGCCGTGGCTGGAGGGCCGGTCGACGGGCGGAGGCGGGAAGGGCGCGGCCCCGATCCCGACGTACCCGCCGGTGGAGCCGGCACCGGAAGCCCCCTCGGACTCGCCACCGGACTCGACACCGGCACCGGCGCCATCGGCCCCGGCACCATCACCCCCGACCACCGCTTCCGTATCCGTATCCGTACCGCCGAAGCCCTCGGCCGTTTCGTCCTACGAGCACATGGCGGACGCGGGCGGCTGGCACGACGAAACGGGCTGCCTCCTGTTCCTCGCCGGCGCGGGTGGCGTGACCTGGGCCGTCACCGTGGGCACCGCGGTCGGCTACGCGGCCCTCCTCCTCGTTCCCGTGGCCGTCTGGATCTGGCTGGCGGGCCGTCGCCAGGGCCGCGAGAAGGAGGAGTTGCGCGAGGAGGCCCTGAAGTACGTCACAGCGCTGGAGGCGGCGCAGGCGGCGGGCGCACGCGTACCGGAACTCTCCCCGCAGTTGCGCGCACTGCTCGACGACCACCACTGATACCTCTCCCCCACCCACGAAGCAACGGAGCACCCGTGAACCGCGTGTACCGCGTGAACCGCCCCGCATCGGCAGCCCTCACCGCCCTGTCCCTGCTGTCCCTCACCGCACTCACCGCGTGCGGCGGCGACTCGGAGCCGGACCCCGCGACCGACAAGCCGAAGACAAGCGCGTCGGCGTCCGCGGCCGAGGCCCCCTCCCCCGCGGAGCACCTGGCCGCGACGATCGTCACGAAGACCGACGCCGACGGCTTCCAGGTGGACGAGCCGTCCGACGAGTTCGTCTTCGCCAAGTCGCCCGACGAGGTGACGGTCGACAAGCCCGCCTGCGCACCCCTCGCCTTCGCCATGAACCAACTGCCGCTCGGCACCCCCGAGGCCGATCTGACCCGGGTGGCCTCGGGACCGACGGACGCGCCGACGCGGCTGACGAAGGGCATCACCTACACGTACGTCACCCTGGCGTCCTACGCCCCGGGGAAGGCACAGTCCGCCTTCGCCGACGTACGGAAGGCCGTGGACGCGTGCGCCGACGGCTTCACGGCCAAGGCGAACGGCAACGAGAGCCCGTACGACTCCGTCACCGCGGAGAAGGTCACCCCGGCCGGCGACGAGTCGCTCGGCTACACGTCCACGATGACGTTCCGCGGCGTCCAGCACGTCCTGCACGGCGAGGTGGTCCGCAGCGGCGACGTACTCGCCGTCTACTTCTCGGCCGACGGCATGGCCATCGCCAACGGCAGGCCGAGCGACGCGAGGCTGTCGCCCACGGTGGTGAAGGCGCAGAACGGGAAGCTGGGGGCCGCCGGGTCGGAGTCGTAAGAAGACCCCCGGCTCGGGGCCACAGGACACGCCTACCGCTGTCGGGCCGGGCGGCTCTTTCCCTTGCCCTTCCTGCGCAGCTTCCGCAGGCGTGCACGCACCCGCGCACGGCGCTCTTCGAGCACGGCGCGGCGCCAGCGGTGGGTGAGCCATCCCACGACGGCCACGCAACCGACGTACACGAGGAGCGTGGGGCCGGTGCCGGGAACGTACGCACAACCCTCCTCGTACGACCGGCAGTTCCTGCCCCGCACTCCGCTGAGCAGGAAGAAGACCGGCGCGAGGGCAGCCGCCCAGCACGCCCCGCGGGCGACGCTGCGCGGGATGACACCGGACGCCTTCCCGGAGCCGTTCGCGGCAGGGCTCCCGAGCCTCCCCGACACGGCACCGCCCCACCCGAGGAGCGTGACCAGACCCAGAGCACCCCCAAGGCTCCAGGACCCTCCGGGCAGCTCGTACAGCACGGGCGCGCTCTCGCGTGCGGCCCACCGCGACCCTCCGAACAGACCGACGAGCACCGCCGCCCCGACCACGACGAACAGCACGAATCCGACACCGTCCCGCACCCGGAACCGGGCGTTGCCCTCCGTCGCCCCGGCCGTCGGCCGCTCAGGCATCGCCGTACGCCCGATCCCACCTGCTCTGCCGCACGCCGCCCCACGTGCCCATCACGACGGCCAGCCCGAAGAGCGTCGCCAGGAGAACTCCGTTGGAGCCGGTGCGCCCGTCGTCGGGACTCGCGACGCCCTCGGGGTCGTACCGCACCCGCAGCTCGTCGCCTTTCGACGTCGAGTCCAAGCAGCCGTCGCTTTCCGGAAGCGACGGGGAGATGTCCTGTCCGTCGACGGTGCGCAATTCGCAGTGATTGGTACTGCTGTAGTCCGCGCTGACGACCACCGCGTCGGCCGGCACACCCCGGTCCGCCAGGGCGGCCGCGTCCCCGGCGGCCGTTCCGAAGATGCCCATGGCCACTCCGGCGATCAACGGCACGATCAGCTGCCAGGCCACCTTCCGCTTCTTGCGCGGCACGCGTCGCAGCAGGAGCACCGGAACCAGGAGCGACGCCAGGGGCAGGATCAACATCGCGAGCAGGCCTCCCACCACCCGCAGTACGTGCGGCATCGGCACGACGGGGCCCAGCCAGGACAGCCCCAGCGAACCCCCGGCGCACAGCAGGCTGAACACCAGCCACCGCACCACGTCGGAACGGGCCGCCCTGTTCCGGGATATGACATCCGCCACGTGTCTCCTCGCCCCTCACTGGCCCCTCGCGTGCCAGAGCACCGTAGCGACCCCCGAAGCAGTTCACTCTGGCGAAACCGGGAAGCACGCAGATACCGTCAGTAGCCTCGACCGCTCATCTGTCTCACGGGGAGTCCACTGTGAAGCGCCGCTCTTTGCCCGTTGCTGCCGCGCTCGCCGCCTCAGCAGCCCTGCTGCTGACGGCCTGCGGGGGCGGGGACGACAAGTCCAGCGACAACGACAAGATCGCGGGGGCCGACCAGGGAACGGGGACGCCGAAGGAATCGCCGAAGCCCTCGGCGACACCGGCAGAGGACAAGCCGGACGGCGTCGACGTGTCGCTCCCCAAGGACATGAACCTGGTCTTCGACTGGGACAAGCCGAAGGACAAGAACGAAGCGGCCGCGATGGACGACGCGGCCAACTTCTTCCGCGCCATCTACCGAGGCGTCGACAAGCGCACGGCCAAGGATGCCGCCGTGGCCGCATACGCCACCGGCGGCGGTCTGAAGTACGCGCAAACGCAGATCAAGGCATGGATCGACGGCGGCTGGACCGCCACCGGCACTTTGCGCCACTACGACGTCACCACTCGGTCAGCCGAGAACGGCACATCCGTGGAGGTGGCCTTCTGCGCCGACTCGAGCAGGTTCTACGGCAAAGAGATCAAGACCAACAAGGTCCTGACAACCGATCCCAGCATCGAAGACTTCGACTACTACAAAATCATCATGGTCAAGTACCCGACGACTGAAGGTCTGTGGCAAGCATCCAAGGTATTCGTCGAGACGAAGGCGACAAAGTGCCAGTGAGGTCACCACGTCACACGACCCTCAGCATCGCGACGCTGACGTTTGCCATCAGTGCTCTCGTTCTCACTGCTCCTGCCTACGCAGGGAAACCGGTCGGGTCCGACAAGGGCGCCGAAACGGAGCAGACAGGCGGCACCGACGAAACCGGCATCCACGCCGCCGTACGCATCGAGTACTCCGGTTCCGTCGCCCCGAACGGCGGCACCGGGAACGTGACGTCCGCCGACGTCAACTGGTCCCCGCCCCCCTGCTGGTACGCCCCCTACCTCGGTGCCAAGGACTTCAAGAAGGAGATGTCCGCCAACATCAAGGAGGCGGCGAGCGCACCCGGCATGGCAGGAACACCCGGAGCGGCGATCGGCCAGACGAAGGCCCACTACGAGGACGGGTTCGGCTGGGAGGACCACCCCGGGTACGAGGACTACAACGTGGCCAAGGACGGCGAGGGCATGTTCTGGGCCGGCGTCGAGAATCCCGACGAACCCGACATCCTCAAGCGCAGCTCCTGCACCGAGCTCCCCTTCTGGGTCGACAACGGCGAGGCTCCGCCGCCCCGGTACGAGCGGGCCATCACTCCGGAGATACTCGCCGCCCTCGCCTACCAGCACATGGAGCTCCCCGGCACCGAGGTCACCCTCGCCCCGGCCCAGACCACGAAGGTGAACCTGCCGACCTGGGCCTGGCTCGACAAGACCGACTTCCAGGAGGTCCGGGCCACGGCGTCCATCAACGTCCCCGGCTTCGCCCTCACGGCCACCACCACCGCCAAACCGGTGTCGCTCAAGCTGGAGCCGGGCACCCCGGACGCCGAGACGTACCCGGCCTCCGGCGAGTGCGGGTTCGACGACGACGGCTCCATCGGCGAGCCCTACGCCAAGGGCAAGGCCGACCAGACGCCGCCCTGCGGCATCACGTACCTCCGCTCCTCCGGAGACGGCACCTTCAACCTCCAGGCCACCATCACCTGGGACATCGCCTGGACCGGCACCGGCGACGCGGGCGGCGACCTGCCGGACGGCACCTTCGAGAACGCACAGGCCGTCACGGTCCAGGAAATCCAGACAGTCAACCGCTGACCACCAGACGGAGCAGGCGCATATGTCCTTCCTCAAGTTCTTCTCCGACGATGTCAAGGAGATGGCGAAGACCCTCGAGAACAGCGGGGGCCGCATGAAAGAGGCATCGCAGGAAATGAAGCGGGCCGACTCCAGCCAGGTGGGCCACTCCGAACTCCAGTCGGCCTGCGACGACTTCGCCGATTCCTGGGACTACGGCTTCGGGCAGCTGTCCAAGCTCACGAAGGGTGTCTCCAAGTACGCCAACAAGGCGTCCGAGGAATTCCTCAAGATGGACCAGGCGCTCTACGACGAACTGAAGAAGTCAGCGGCAAAAGCCAAGAAGTGACCGCTCACGCGTCGATACGCGGAGGCCACTCCACACCTGCCGCGGCGAGCCGGTTGAGATGCGTACGCCTCCGCCGCCGCGTCACGCCGAGACCGACGAGGTAGAACGCGAAGAAGGCGAGCCAGATACCCACCGCGACGAGGACGTTCCTCACCGTGTATCCGGGAAAGATGAGGAAGATCGCCATGACGACGGGAAGAATGAGGATGTTGCTCAGCACGCGCGGGTTGTACCGGCCGCTCGCGTCAACCACCATCTGCGAGTAGAGCAGTTCCACCTGGGGCCGTGCTTCCGGGACCGGGGTGAGACCGAGCCCCGGCCGCATGCCTGGCAGCGGCCTCCTGCCCGAAGCCTGCTGCTGGTCGGCCTGGAGTGCGGCGGCCCGTTCCCGAGCGTCGGACATGCGGACGAACAGAAAGAACGGATTGTTCAGGGCCGCGTTTCCGGGTGCGTGTCCGACGTAGCGATACCCGAATCTCTCGGCGACGTACGCGAAGGCCGCGAACTTCTTCAGGCCGGGGAAATGTGGTCTTACCGTGAACTCGCGCGCCTCCTCCGTGACGGCTTTCATCAGCTCGTTCAGGAGATGCCGTTCGTCCATGACCGCCTCCTCCTCGGCTCGTACGGGGGCGGCCCCATCGTGACACACGGGCGCCGCTGGTAACTTACCGGCTCAGGCAGCACAAAAGCACGGGGAGAAGTCCGATGAGTTCCGAAAAATACCCGAATCTGGGGTTCGATCCAACGCCCGGCGATCTTGAGGCTGTCCGGGATCTGGTGAAGGCGGTGGGTCGTGTCACCAGCGGCAGTGACACGGCCCAGACGGAGCTGAGCAAGATGGGAACCGCGGACGGCATATGGGCGGGCAAGGCCGCCACGGCGTTCCAGGACACCTACTCACCTGTTCCCCCGTATCTGAAGAAGGCCCTGGGATCACTGGACACCGCTCACCGGGCTCTCTCCAGCTGGGAAACACAGCTGGACGGATTCCAGTCCAGGGCACGGAAGCTGGAGGAAGAGGCGGCGGAAGCGGCTCGTAAGGTCAACTCCGCCCAGAACGCGGTGGACCTGCTGCCTACGTCCACCGCGGGGCTGTCGGACGACGACGAGAAGAAGCACGAGAAGGAGTCCAAGGCGAAGAAGAAGTCCCTGGAGACCGCCACCGGCGAACTGTCCGCGATCCGCAGCCGGGCGCACACGCTCCAGGGCGAGCACGGGCAGGCCGCGGCGGACATCACGCGTCGGGTCAAGGGCGCCGCCGACGACGCACCCCCCGAGCCGGGCTGGTTCGAGGAGGCGCTGGACGCGGTGGGCGACCTGCTCTCGGACGCCTGGGACACCATCACGGACCCGAACTTCTGGAAGCTGATCGGCGACATCCTGGCGGACATCGCCATGGTCGTGGGCGTCCTGGCGATCTTCTTCTCCGGCCTCGGGGTGGCCGCGTTCATCATCGCGGGGCTCGCGCTCGCCTTTCACCTCGCCGCCAAGGCCGGCGGGGCCGACGTGACCTGGGAGACCATCGCCTGGGACGCCGTCGGTGTGTTCGCCGGTGGGCTCAGCCTGGCGGGAGCCCGGCTCGCCCAGTCCGGCCGCGCCCTGGTCAACGCCGGCCGGGAGCTGCGGCTGTCCTCCGGCTTCATGAAGGCTCTCGGCAACGTCCGGTTCGGCAACATCCTCAACGGCCTGCGCGGACTTCCCAGCGGCGTCGCCAACTCCGCACGGGGACTGGGCATGGCCGGCAAGGGCTGGTCGTTCGTCGCCGCCGGTACTGCCGTGGACAAGGCGGCGACCTGGAGCGGTGCCGCGCTGGCGATCGGCTCCAACATGCACAACGGCACGTGGGACCAGGGACGTTGGACGGACGGCGAATTCAAGATCGGTGACATCCCGGTCGTCGGACCGTTCATGGACTACTTCGGGCCCACCGACGAAGGCGAGGCCATGGCACCCGGGCCGACGTCTCCCACCTTCGACACGCAGACCGCCCTCAGCTCCTCGGGCAGCACCTTCACCAAGCACCTCGACCCCTCGCAGATGGGTACGGCCGCATGAGCGCGGTCTCCCACGGCCCGACCGAAGACGTCGAGCGCAGCACAACCGCTCCCTTTCACTACGCCTTCCACCACGACGTGCCCGACGAGTTCGTCAGGCTTCCGGAACCGACGGAGTCCGACGGCTGGCGCGAGGCCATGGCGGAACTGCTGCCAGGAGCGGACACGGAGGCACAGGACGCCGCCAGCGAGGGACTTCGCCGCCAGCTGCCCCTGCTGAGCGCCAGGGAGAACGTGCTCCTCACCGCCATGTGCGTCGGCACCGAGGAGGTGGACGGCGGTGAGCGCCTGTCCATGGGCCTGCTCGCGGTCACCGTCCGCCCGAGCGGGCACAGCCCCGTTCAGCGCCTCTTCACCGCTGAGGGCATCTACCAGGCGACCGCCAAGAAGTTCTTCTCCAACGTCGCCGAGGAGCGCCTGGAAGGGATCAGCCTCCCGTCGGGAGAAGGCCTGCAGGGTCCGCAGGACATGGTGCTCGCCACGAAGCTCCCGTGCGGGCCGGGGGTGATGTCGACGTCCCTGCGCACGCTGCGGCTGCCCCCCATCGAGGCCGGGATCGCCGTACCGCCCCTTCCGATGGCGGCCCTGCAGCTGATCGTCCCCGCACCCCACAGCTACTGCGTGTACGTCACCATTTCCACGCCGTCCGTGTTCCTGCTGGACTCCTACAGCGCACGCCTGGCGCACATCGGCCGCACCCTCGCATTCGGCGAGCCGCCCGAGGACGCGGGATGAGCACACGCCCCCTCATGTCGCCGTGCGCCACCACGCGATGCCCTCGTCCGGGAGGGCCGCGGTGCTGAGGTCACAGCTCGCAGCTTTGCTGAGGGACGGCGCGCAGAGCCTGCAGCAGCACGAGGCCCGCAACCTCCAACGCTCGTGGCGCAGATTCGCCGCCTTCGCCTACGTCGCCGAGCAGTACGGGTACCGGTACAACGGGCTGTCCCCACTCTCCCCCACAGGGAGCCCGAACCCATACTTCGCTTTCCGCCGGCTGCCGGATGCACCGGAGCGGGCGGCGTGGAGCGCGCAGCACTACCCCGCCGCGCCGGAGGGCGGACCGCTGCCCGGCATGCGCCCCGGGGGCAGCCGGTTGCGGCCACTGCCCGAGGTGCAGCAAGAGGTCGATCTCCTGCACGCCCGCATCGTGGTCGACTACAGCCGCACCCACCGGCGGCGAGGGCTGACCGCTCTCCTTGTCCTCCTCGTGGCCATGCTCATCCCCCTCTCTCAGACCGGCTTCAGTGCCCAGTCGCTGCTCGTGTGCGGCGCCGTCTGGCTGTTCTTCGCCGCACTGTGGCTGACGGGCCTCGTCATCGCGCGACGCCGGTACGCGAAATACAGTCGCGTACTCCGGGACTCCGGAGTCGACTGGCCCCCGAACCCCTCACTCCCCTAGCGCTGCGGAGAGCCGCGCGAGGTGCCTCGCCCGACGGAGCGGCGGTCCGGCAGTTTGGCAGATCATGGCCGCAGTGGTGGATGTGCCCACCGTGCAGGCAGACCTCGACCTGGGCGAGGTTGCCGTCCGGCTATTGGGAGAGGAGTTGGAGGGGCGCGCAGCCTACACGGAGTCCTACCCGACACAAATGGGCCTCGGCTTGGGCATCATCTCGCAGCCAGTCATGTCTCCGGAGGGAGACCTCACCCTGTTCCCCACGGAGGAGGCACAGTCGGGGGCGGATGCATCGGTGGGCCGCATCGGACTCGCCGTGTCACTTTCATGCCCGCCCGGAGGCGACCACGGTCTACTGGTCGTGGGAAATTGCCTGGACCCCGAACAAGTGGTGCCCCTCGCCGGAGTCGTCGCAGTGATAGGGGGCAATTCGACATTCGTCGATGACGTCCCGGATACAGATGAAACAGAGTCGGAAACGTGACTCTGGGGGAGCACTCATGAATGTGAACGCCTCTTTCGTGGCACACTCCCTGAGCAAGGGGCTCACGGAACGTGCACCAGGCCTGTCACGCGCCGCCCTGACCAGGACAGGCTTCGCTCTCGCCCTCGTCGCCTGTGCGCTGCCGTTCGCACTACGTCTGCTGCTCCTGCTCGTTCCTGCGAACGCGTGGCCTGCCTACGTTCTGCTCTTCGTTGTCGCGCTGGCCCTTCTGGCCCTGCTCACCGAGGTCAACTACTTCGGCCGGGCCTGGTACCTGACGCTCCTGTACGCCGTATCCGCGACCGCACTGACGCTCCTCTCCTGGAACGGGCACAGCAACGACGTACTGGAGGCACGGGGACGCTGGACCGAGGTGACAGTGGTCCAGATCACTGAACGCCCCAGACGCGACACGGTGTGTGAACTGCGACGCACGGACGATGGGACAGCCGTTCCCCATCTTCTGGACGACTGCGCGGATCTCTCCCGGGGGGCTACTCTCAGCGTGCTGGAGGACCCGGAGGGAGAGGTCCGGCCACGGCGATCCGCCCCCAACACCGTCGCCACCGATCTCGCTGCGGGGATCTCAGCAGTCGTTCTCGTCACCGGCGTGACAGTCGCCTTCCGAAGGGGAGGCCGTCGCCATCCCCCCATGCCGCCTCCGTACCCGCCGTCGACCAACCCGGGCCAGCCATATCCGCAGCCCGGCCCCGGATCGTTCAGCGGGCCCCACGACGGCCGACCCTGACTCATGGTCGTGGGGACCTTTCTGGACGCCGAGCAGGTGCTGTCCATGGCGAGCATCGTGGCCCTCATCGCCGGGAAGTCGACCCTTCTCGAACAGCCGGAACCCGCCGAGGACGGTGCGTCGTCATGAGCCATGGAATCCCGCACGACCTGCCACCCGACCCGCGGACCCTGGTCTGGTACGACCGGGCCGCGCTCCTCACCGCTCGGTCCGCCGCGGCAGACGTCCTGGCCCCGCACAGTATGGCGCTGCGGAACCTGCTGTGGTCCTGGCTGGCCACGGCGGTGGTTGCGGGAGGCTGGTGCTTCGCGTGGGTGGGTCTCGGGTGGTACCTCGACTTGGACGATCCCGAAGGTGCGGACCTGCTCGTGACCGTCGTGCTCGTGGCCGTCTCGCTCCTGGTGGGGGGAGTGGCCGCCGCGGCATTCAGGCGCGTGGTACGACGAGGCCGCGCAGCGCATCGGCTGCTGGAGGCATGGACCGCGCTCGACCGCCTGCCCCCGGCCCGCGCGCTGCCTGCCGGGAACATCCCGCAGCCCCTCGCCTCGACATGGGACCTGATGCGGGCGGGGCAATCCTGGAAGAACACCGTTCCACTGGACGGACGCCGGTACCTGGTGTTCCTGTCCGGCAAGTCGCTTATGTGGATGATGGCGCCCGTCGCCCCGCTACTGGCCGGGAGCATCCTGGTCCTCGTTGCCCTGACGGGGGATCTCGGCCAGGAGAATGGCGGTACTTGCGCCCAGGTGGCCGTGGCTGGGGCGGGCATCGCGATTGCCGCAGTCGGTCTCTGGGGCGTGGCCAAAGGGCTGCGGCACTATGCGTGGGCACTGCGAGAAGCCCGGGCGAGAGTCTCGGAGGAGAAGACCTGGCCCAGCATCATCACCCGCTGATGGCGGGGCCCGCGTGGCTCGACCGCCTGGAACGGCGCCACTCCACCCCGCTCTGCTACACGAGCGTGAGCCTCCTGGCCATCCTCGACGGCGCCGTGCTCTCCGGACTCGCCGGCCGCTGTGTCCTTCCCGGTCTGGCGGTCGCGCTCGGGTTGTTGTGGCTCGTGGCGGTCCACACCGATCAGCGGCTGGTCCTGACGCTCCCCTCCGGCACCGCCTCCACCCTGACGGAACGCCCGGCGTGCAGGCTTGTGCCGGTGCGCCGGGCGTCCAGGAGCCGCTACTTGCTCCGCGCCTGCTTCGCCAGTTCCTCGTCGATCTGCTCGAACTTGTCGGCGGCCGTGGTGAGGTAGTCGCCCATGCCGTCGAGGCCGTCGAGGGTGTCCTTGGCGCCGCGGGTGAACTCGTCGAAGTTGTCGTCGAAGGCCTTGGAGGAGGACTTCGTGACGTAGCCCGACTCGACCAGGTTCGCGATGTACTTGCGGAGGCCGTCGAGCTTCTCCTGGAGCTTTTCCTTCTCCTTCACGACATGCTTGGCGGCATCCCGCATGTCCTGATATGTGATGTCAAGGTCTTTGGCCATGAAGCCGCTTCCTCTCACAACGCCGCAGGGCCAACCCCCGTGGCTCCTTCGTTTGCGGACCGAACCGGAGCACCGGTGACGCCGGTCGTATGTCACGACCGGTGTGATCGTCCGCTCTTGAGGCAGCAGCTTACGGGGGAGGCCAGTGGTGTCACATCCCTGCGTTGCCAACGGGAACGTCCGGTCACCGCCCTGTTGCCGGACCGCGACACCCAGCGGATATCGTCGCCTGGACTGTGAGCCGTGGTGTGGAAGCGGCCGCAGGGGCTCGCCTGGGGAGGACACGCGTGCGACTGACCCTGACCGTCGTCGATCCGTACGGCGGTGGCACCGCCGACGTCGTGCTCGACGCCGATCCCGAGTCCACCGTCGGGGACATCGCCGAGGAGCTGGCCAAGCAGGTCGGGGTCGCGGGCGCGCAGGTCATCCCCATCGGGCATCAGGGCCAGGCGGGAGCCGGCGGTGCGCCGCTCGTCTACGTCGACGGGTACGCCGTCGACCCGTCCGCCACGGTCATCGGGTCGCCGTTGCGCGAGGGCGCGGTCGTCAGTCTCCAGGACCCGTCCGGGTGCCTGCCCGGTGAGCCCACCGGGCTCGTGGAGTTGCGGGTCGTGGGCGGGCCGGGGGCCGGGTTCGTGCACCGGCTCGGAGTGGGGAAGTACGACATCGGGAGCGGGCCGGCCGCGTATGTCCGGATCGAGGACCCCGAGGTCGACGCCCGTGCCCTCACCCTCTCCGTCGCCACCGACGGGACCTGCAGGGTCGCCGTGCACGGTGACAAGGACGGCGTCACCCTCGACGGGGAGTCCGTCAAGGAGCGGGACGGCGACGACTGGCCGCTCGGGGCGCAGATAGCGATCGGGAACTCTCTCGTCGAGCTCGCCCGGTACGCGCCGCCCAACGCCGCGCTCAAGTGGTCCGAGGACGGGGTGGGACTGGACTACAACCGGCCGCCCCGGCTCCGTCCGGCCGAGCGGCAGACCAACTTCCGGCTGCCCTCGCCGCCCCGCGACTACGAGGCCCGGCCGCTGCCCTGGCTGATGGCGTTGACGCCGCTCGTCGGTGCCGTCGTCGCCGTGATGGTGTTCGGGCGCTGGTACTACCTGATCATGGCCGGGCTCAGCCCGATCCTCCTGTTCGCCAACTACTTCAACGACAAGAAGCACGGGCGCAAGTCCCACGCCAAGCAGGTCAAGGAGTACGAGGAGCAGAAGGCGCGGATCGAGAAGGACGCGCAGGACGCGCTGGTCGCCGAGCGGGACGACCGGCGGCAGGCCATTCCCGATCCGGCGGTCGTGCTGTCCGTGGCGACCGGGCCCCGGACCCGGCTGTGGGAGCGGCGGCGCACCGACCGTGATCACCTGCTGCTGCGGGTGGGGACCGGGCAGCTGCCCTCCGAGGTCGTGCTCGACGACCCCGAGCAGGACGACCACCGGCGCCAGGTCACCTGGAAGATCGAGGACGCTCCCGTCGCGCTGTCGCTGCGCACCCTCGGGGTCGTCGGCATCGCGGGGCCCGGGGACTCGGCCCGGTCGCTGGGACGGTGGGCGGTGGCGCAGACCGCCGCGCTGCACAGCCCGATGGACGTGCAGTTCTACGTGCTGAGCGAGAACTCCGCCCGGAGCGAATGGGACTGGGTGCGGTGGCTGCCGCATTCCCGGCCCTCCGGCGGGCAGGACGTCAACGTCCTGATCGGTACCGACGCCGAGACCGTCGGCGCCCGCATCGGCGAGCTGACGCAGATCCTCGACGCCCGCAAGAAGGCCGCGGAGCAGAAGGGCAGCGGCGCGCAGGGGTCCAGTTTCGCCGATCCTGACATCGTGGTGGTGTGGGACGGCTCGCGACGGCTGCGGTCGTTGCCCGGAGTCGTACGGCTGCTGCGCGAAGGGCCGGCCGTGTCGATGTTCGCCGTGTGCATTGACGCCGAGGAGCGGTTCCTGCCCGGTGAGTGCCAGGCGTTCGTCGTCGCCGAGCCCGGCACCGAGGAGAGCGGGCGGCAGCGGCGGGACGCGGAGGCGCAGCCGGCGCAGCAGGTCGCGGGGGGCTTCCCGTCCTTCCAGGCGTGGCACACCAACGCTCCGGCCGAGCCCGAGCAGCGGGCCCGTGCCGAGAAGCTCAGGCTGCGGGTCGAGGAGGCGGGGGTCGAGCGGATCACCGGCGTACGGCCCGACTTCGTCACGCCCGCCTGGTGTCTGCGGCTGGCGCGGTCGCTGTCCGCGCTGCGGGACATCAGCGGCGAGACCGAGGACTCCGCGCTGCCCGGGGCGAGCCGGCTGCTCGACGTGCTCCAGCTGGAGCCGCCGACGGCCGACGCGATCGGCGCGCGGTGGCGGATGGGCGGCCAGTCGACGATGGCCGTCATCGGCGAGTCGTACGACGGCCCCTTCGGCATCGACATGCGCAAGGACGGACCGCACGGCCTCATCGCCGGTACGACCGGTTCCGGCAAGTCCGAGCTGCTCCAGACCATCGTGGCGGCTCTCGCCGTCGCGAACACGCCCGAGAACATGACCTTCGTCCTCGTCGACTACAAGGGCGGCTCCGCGTTCAAGGACTGCGTCAAGCTGCCGCACACCGTCGGCATGGTGACCGACCTCGACGCGCACCTGGTCGAGCGTGCCCTGGAGTCCCTGGGGGCCGAGCTGAAGCGGCGCGAGCACATCCTCGCCGCCGCCGACGCCAAGGACATCGAGGACTACCAGGACCTCGTCAGGCGCGATCCCTCGCACGCTCCGGTGCCCCGGCTGCTCATCGTCATCGACGAGTTCGCCTCCATGGTGCGCGACCTGCCCGACTTCGTGACCGGGCTCGTCAACATCGCCCAGCGAGGGCGTTCGCTCGGCATCCACCTGCTGCTCGCCACCCAGCGGCCCAGCGGTGTGGTCTCCCCCGAGATCCGCGCCAACACCAACCTCCGGATCGCCCTGCGCGTGACGGACGGCGGCGAGTCGTCGGACGTCATCGACTCGCCCGAGGCCGGGCACATCTCCAAGAACACCCCGGGCCGCGCCTACGTGCGCCTCGGACACTCCTCCCTCGTGCCCTTCCAGTCGGGGCGCGTCGGTGGCCGTCGGCCCGGTGCCGCCGATCCCGCCGCGCTCGCGCCCTGGGTCGGGCCGCTGGGCTGGGAGGAGCTGGGCCGGGCGGCGCTGACCAAGCCGAAGACCGAGTCCCGCGAGGACGACGAGGTCACCGACCTCAAGGTGCTGGTGGACGCGGTGCGCGACGCCAACCGGTCGATGGGCATCCCGGCCCAGCACAGCCCCTGGCTGCCCGCGCTGGACGAGACGCTGCTGCTGGACGAGATCGAGGCCCCGGTCCTCGCCGGTGCCGCCCCGGGCAAGCTGCCGCCCGCCCCGTACGGCATCGAGGACCTGCCCTCCGACCAGGCCCGCCGCCCGGTCGTCGTCGACTTCGCGAGCTTCGGGCACCTGATGATCGGCGGTGCCCCGCGCAGCGGCCGTTCCCAGGTGCTGCGCACCATCGCGGGCTCGCTGGCCCGCACCCACTCCACCGCCGACGTCCACCTGTACGGCATCGACTGCGGCAACGGTGCCCTCAACGCGCTGACCCGGCTGCCGCACTGCGGCGCGGTCGTGGGCCGCAACCAGACCGAGCGGGTCGTACGGCTCGTCAACCGGCTCAAGGGCGAGCTGTCGCGCCGTCAGGACCTGCTGGCCGACTCGGGGTTCGCGGACATCGGTGAGCAGCGGGCCTCGGTGGAGGAGGGTGAGCGGCTGCCGCACATCGTCGTCCTGCTGGACCGCTGGGAGGGCTGGGTGCCCACCCTCGGCGAGGTCGACCACGGGTCGCTGACCGACGAGTTGCAGACGATGATGCGCGAGGGCGCCAGCGTCGGCATCCACCTGGTCCTGACCGGCGACCGCACGCTGCTCGTGGGCCGCATCGCGACCCTCACCGAGGACAAGTACGGTCTGCGCCTGGCCGACCGCAGCGACTTCGCCTCGCTCGGCATCCCGGCCCGCAAGGTGCCCGAGGAGATCCCGCCGGGCCGCGCCTTCCGCAACGAGGCCGGTACGGAGACGCAGTTCGCGCTGCTCTCGGAGGACACCACGGGCCAGGGCCAGGCCGCGGCGATCACCGCGATCGGCGAGGCCGCCACCGCCCGCGACGCCGACGTCCCGCGCGCCCGGCGCCCGTTCCGCGTCGACAGCCTGCCCAGCCGGATCTCCTTCCCGGAGGCCTGGGAGATGCGCGACCCGGAGGCGTCCCGCTCGAAGCTCTGGGCGCTGATCGGCATCGGCGGCGACGAGATCGTCGGCTTCGGCCCCGACCTCGCCGACGGCGTGCCGTCCTTCGTCATCGCGGGACCGGCCAAGTCGGGCCGCTCCACGGTGCTGATGAACGTCGCCCAGTCGCTCCTCGCCCAGGGCACCCGCCTGGTCGTGGCGGCGCCCCGCCAGTCGCCGGTGCGTCAACTGGACGGCGCGGAGGGCGTGCTGAAGGTCTTCACCGGGGACGACATCGACGAGGACGAGTTCGAGGAGCTGATCGACGGGGCGAGCCCGGAGGAGCCCATCGCCGTCCTCGTCGACGACGGCGAGATCCTCGAGGACTGCGACGCCGAGAGCCAGATGAAGAAGATCGTCTCCCGGGGCGCCGAACGCGGCCTCGCCCTCGTCATCGCCGGTGACGAGGAGGACGTGTGCAGCGGCTTCTCCGGCTGGCAGGTCGACGCCAAGAAGGCCCGCCGCGGCATCCTGCTCTCCCCGCAGGAGTCCTCCAGCGGCGATCTGATCGGGCTGCGCGTCTCGCGCCAGATGGTCGGCGGCCAGGTCACGCCGGGCAAGGGCATGCTGCACCTCGGGGACGGAGAGCTGCGCACGGTCGTGGTGCCGGGCTGAGGCGGTGGGGGTGGTGGGGCGGGACCCTCGCCCCACCCCACCACCCCCACCACCCCCACCGCCTGCCCGTCCGGCCCGCCCCGCTACCCGACCTTCGACAGCCGTGCCTCCGGCCGCCCCGACTCCTCGCTCTTCGACGCGTAGTCGAGGTCGTCGCCGACCGGGGTGAAGGTGACGGTGGTGGGCGCGGGGTTGCAGCCGTCGTGGTTGCCCTTCGCGCCGACCGACCCGGCGACGAGCTGCTTCTCCGTGACCTTCTTGAGCGTGATCACGTCGACGCAGACGCCGCCCAGTGCGTCGGTCTGGCGGAGTCTGCCCAGTTGCTCGCCGACCTTCGCCTGCTTGATGGTGATCCGGAAGGTGCCCAGCGGCAGCTTGCCGTCCAGGGCGGCGGCCTGGCCCTCCCAGGTGCCGACGTAGCGCTGGGGCAGGGTGCCGGCGGTGGCGGCGGGGGGCTCGTGGGTGGCCTCGTCGCCGCCCGCGTTGTTCGCGTCCTTGCCCGAGCCCGGCAGCAGGTCCAGGACGAACGCCGACCCGACCGTCACCGCCGCCAGCGCGCCCGCCACCGCCAGTGCCACGGTGCAGCTGAGCCGCCGGCCCCGTCCGCCCGCGCCCTGCGTGGAGGTCGCCGCGACGGAGAGGGCGAGCCGGCCCGGGTGGTGTGCCGGGGCCGGATCGTCGCCCGGCCCGGGGTTCCTCGGGCCGGGGAAGGAGGAGGACGCGGGCGGCGCGGGCGCCGGCATCACCGGCGGGGGGCCGAAGGCACCGGCGGTCACGGGCACCGCCACGCCCTCCGGCCCCTGGGGAGCGTCCGCCACGCCCTCCGGTCCCGGGGCAGCGTCCGCCCCGGCCGACGTCACCGAGGGCCGGCTGAACCCCACGGGCCCCGAGGCCCCCGGACCCGGCGCCCCGGGACCCGACTCCGCCGCCTCCAGATTGAGCAGCTGTACGGCGCTGCGGCTGACCCGCTCCACCAGCGGTCCCGGCAGCCAGCCGCCGGTCACCAGGCGGGCCGCGCCCTCGGGGGCCAGGCGCCGGGCCACCTCGGCGGGGGCCGGACGGGAGGCCGGGTCCTTCGCCAGGCAGGAGGCGACCAGCTCGCGCAGCTCCCCGTCGTCCAGGCCGTCGAGGCTCGGCTCCTCGTGGACGACCTTGTAGAGCAGCGCGGCCGAGGAGTCCCCGGGGAAGGGCGGCTGCCCCGTCGTCGCGTACGCCAGCACGGCGCCCAGCGAGAAGACGTCCGCCGCGCCGGTCACGCCCTTGCCGAGGATCTGCTCGGGGGACATGTAGCCGGGGGAGCCGATGGACACACCGGTCGAGGTCAGGGAGGCGGTGCCGTCCGTGGCGCGGGCGATGCCGAAGTCGATCAGGAGGGGGCCGTCGAGGGTGAGGAGCACGTTGGACGGCTTCACGTCGCGGTGGACGAGGCCCAGGCCGTGCACGGCCGCCAGCGCCTCGGCGAGGCCCGCGCCGAGCGCCCGTACCGAGTGGGCGGGCAGCGGGCCGCCGTCCGCGACGGCCGCGGTCAGGGACGGACCGGCCGCGTACGCCGTGGCGACCCACGGCACGCGCGCCCCGGGGTCCGCGTCCAGTACGGGCGCGGTCCAGGCACCGCCGACCCGGCGCGCGGCGTCCACCTCGCGCCGGAAGCGGGCCCGGAACTCCTCGTCCAGCGCGAAGTGCGGGTGCACGATCTTCACCGCGACCGTGCGGCCCCCGGCGCTGCGGCCCAGGTAGACCCGGCCCATGCCGCCGGAGCCCAGCCGGCCGAGCAGCCGGTAGGGACCCACGACGGTGGGTTCGTCGTCATCGAGCGGCCGCATGGCGTCCACCCCTCCCCCGTACGCCGACACCTGTCAGCAGGGTAGTGGGCCGCCCGCGGCGGCGCCCCGGTCGTGTCAGGGCTTGAGCAGCTCCACCTTCACGTCCGCCGGGAAGCCCGTGGTGGGGCCGACGCGGCGGGCGAACTCGGTGACCGCCTCCAGCTGCGGGGCGCCGAAGCGGAAGTCGAGGGTGGTGAAGTACTTCGCGAGGGTGTCCTCGTCGAAGGCCTCCCAGCGGGCGGCCTGCTCGGCGACCTTCTCCACCTCGTCCAGAGAGAGGTCGCGGGAGGCGAGGAAGGCCTCGTGCACCTTGCGGGCGATGACCGGCTCACGCTCCACGTAGTCCCGCCGCGCCGCCCAGACCGCGAAGACGAACGGCAGGCCCGTCCACTCCTTCCACAGGGCGCCCAGGTCGTGCACGTCGAGGCCGTAGCGCGGGCCGTCGATCATGTTGGCGCGCAGGGCCGCGTCCCCGATGAGGACGGCCGCGTCGGCCTCCTGCATCATCAGGCTCAGGTCCGGCGGGCAGGTGTAGTACTCCGGCTGGACGCCGAACCGTTCCGCCAGCAGGAGCTGGGCGAGCCGCACGGAGGTGCGCGAGGTCGAGCCCAGGGCGACCCGGGCACCGTCGAGGCGGTCCAGCGGGACCTGCGAGACGATCACGCACGACATCACCGGGCCGTCGCAGCCGACGGCGATGTCGGGGAGGGCGACGAGATCGTCGGCGTTCTTGAGGAATTCGACCAGGGTGACGGGACCGATGTCGAGATCGCCGCGCACCAGCTGCTCGCTGAGCTTCTCCGGGGTGTCCTTCGTGAGCTCGAAGTCGAGGAGCGTGCCTGTTCTCGCGAGCCCCCAGTAGAGGGGCAGGCAGTTCAGGAACTGGATGTGGCCGACGCGCGGCCGGGTGCGAGAATTGTCCACATCGCGAGGCTAGCCCTCCCCCGGGATCCGCCCTCCGCCGACCCCCGGCGTCAGCCGAACGGCGCAGGTGTTCAAACGTTCGGGTGAAGTGATCTTGACCTCTGTTGCGCCGGGGGGCCTGCGTGCTAGGCTCACAGCAAGTTGCAGTTTGGTTTCCCTTGCAGTACAGAGCCTGCGGAGCATGTGACCGCGGGCTCTCGTCGTTCTCAGACGTATGCAGTTGTGCGGCATTCAAAGTCTTCACACTTGCTGGGTTCTGGAGCAGGGCAACCCTTTGGGCCCAAGGAGGGCTTATGGCTACCGGAACCGTGAAGTGGTTCAACGCCGAAAAGGGCTTTGGATTCATCGCCCAGGAAGGCGGCGGCCCCGACGTCTTCGTCCACTACTCCGCGATCAACGCGAGCGGCTTCCGCTCCCTCGAGGAGAACCAGCAGGTGTCCTTCGACGTCACGCAGGGCCCCAAGGGTCCGCAGGCGGAGAATGTCACTCCTGTCTGATTGACAGCAGTACCCAAGGAGCCCCGCGCCGTTTTCGGCGACGGGGCTCCTGCCCTTTTGTCGGCTCTTCTGAATTCTCCGTGAATTCTCCGCCCGTACCTCGCCCGTTCCTCGCCCGTACCGGCTGTCGGTGGCTGCCCCTAGAGTCCCCCCATGACCGCCGACCCCGCCTTCGTGGCCACCACCCGGACCTTCTACGACGCCGTCGCCGAGGACTACCACGCCCGCTTCCGCACCGCGCTGGACGACGCCCCGCTGGACCGGGCGCTGATGGGCGCCTTCGCCGAGCTGGTGGGGCCGGAGGGGCAGGTGGCCGACCTCGGCTGCGGGCCCGGCCTGGTCACCGCGCACCTCGCCTCGCTGGGGCTGCGGGTCTTCGGCCTCGACCTGTCCGACTCCATGCTCGCCATCGCCCGCCGGGAGAACCCCGGGCTGCGGTTCGAGCAGGGGTCCATGCTGGACCTCGACCTGCCCGACGGTGCCCTCGCGGGGGCCGTCTCCTGGTACTCGTCGATCCACACGCCGTGGGAGCGGCTGCCGGACCTCTTCGCGGAGGTGCGGCGCGTGCTGGCCCCGGGCGGGCATCTGCTGCTCGGTTTCCAGGTCGGCGACGAGCCCCGCCACCACGATCGGCCGTGGGGCCACCCGGTCGCCCTGGACTTCGAACGGCGGCAGCCGGAACCGATGGCCGGGCTGCTGGAGAAGGCCGGGTTCACCGTGCTGTCGCGGACGGTGCGCGTGCAGGAGGCGGACACGTCCGCCCAGGTCCCGCAGGCCTGCCTCATCGCCCGCCGCTGAGCCGCTGCCTCACCGCCCGCTGCTGAGCCCCGAGCCGTCCTGCCCGTCGTACAGCGCCTCCACCGCCCCCGCGAAGTCCCGCATGATCGCGTCGCGGCGCAGCTTCATGGAGGGGGTCAGATGCCCGTCCCACTCGGTGAAGTCCCTGGGCAGGATCGCGAAGCGGCGGATGGACTCCGGGCGGGAGACCAGCTTGTTGGCCTCGTCGACGGCGCGCTGGAGCACCACGTGGACCTCCTCGTCGTCCACCAGCAGCTCCGGCGGCACCGGGTGCTTGCCGTTCATGCGGCGCCAGTGGG
The DNA here is from genome assembly GCF_045041415.1 of Streptomyces coelicoflavus. Classification (NCBI taxonomy): domain Bacteria; kingdom Bacillati; phylum Actinomycetota; class Actinomycetes; order Kitasatosporales; family Streptomycetaceae; genus Streptomyces; species Streptomyces coelicoflavus. The sequence goes on from NZ_CP108218.1 coordinate 3,534,256, forward strand.
TGAGGCCGTCGGGGTCGAGGGTGAACAGGGCGGAGACGTAGGGGCGGCGGTCGCCCAGCACGATGCACTGGGAGATCAGGGGGTGGGAGCGCAGCCAGTTCTCCAGCGGGGCCGGCGCGACGCTCTTGCCGCCCGCGGTGATCAGCAGCTCCTTCTTGCGGCCGGTGATCGTCAGATAGCCCTCGTCGTCCAGGCTGCCGAGGTCACCGGTGGCGAACCAGCCGTCGGGGGCGGCCTGGACGACGCCGCCGGCCTGCGGGTCCCAGTAGCCGTGCAGGACCTGATCGCCGGCGATCAGGATCTCGCCGTCGGCGGCGATGCGGATGCGGGTGCCGGGCAGCGGCCAGCCGACGGTGCCCAGGCGCGGCTTGAGCGGGGGTGTGACGGTGGCCGCGGCGGTGGTCTCGGTGAGGCCGTAGCCCTCGAAGATCTCGATGCCGGCCCCGGCGTAGAAGGCGGCCAGGCGGCGGCCGAGCGGGGAGCCGCCGCAGATGGCGTACTTGACCCGGCCGCCCATGGCATTGCGGATCTTCCGGTAGACGAGGGGGTCGTAGAAGGAGCGGGCGGTCTTCAGACCGCGGCCGGGGCCGCCGCCGGTGCCGGTCTGGTGGGCCTCCTTGGCCTCGCCGTAGCGCACCGCCACCGAGACCGCGCGGTCGAAGGCCGCGGCCCGGCCGCCGGACTCCGCCTTGGCGCGGGCGCTGTTGAAGACCTTCTCCAGCATGTACGGGATGGTCAGCAGGCAGGTCGGGCGGAAGGCCGCCAGGTCGGGCAGCAGGTCCTGGGCCTTCAGGCTCGGCGCGTGGCCGAGGCGGACCCGGGCGCGGACGCAGGCCACGGCGACCATGCGGCCGAAGACGTGGGACATCGGCAGGAAGAGCAGGATCGAGGGTTCCTCGCCGGTCTCGGCCTTGAAGACGGGGTAGAGCAGCTCGATGGCGTTGTCGACCTCGGCGAAGAAGTTGCCGTGGGTGAGCGCGCAGCCCTTGGGGCGGCCGGTGGTCCCCGAGGTGTAGATCAGGGTGGCCAGGGTGCTCGGGCTCAGCATGCCGCGGCGCACCTCGACCTCCGCGTCGGGCACCCGCGCGCCCAGCTCCGCGAGCCGCTCCACGTGCCCCTTCTCCATGACCCACAGGTGCCCCAGGTCCGGCATGCGGTCCAGCTCGGGGCCGAGGGCGGCGGCCTGTGCGGTGGTCTCGGTGACCAGGGTGACGGCGCCGGAGTCCTGGAGGATCCAGCGGGTCTGGAAGAGGGAGGAGGTCGGGTAGATCGGGACGGTGACGAGGCCGGCGGCCCACGCGGCGAAGTCGAGCAGCGTCCACTCGTACGTCGTGCGCGCCATGATCGCGATGCGGTCGCCCGGCGTCAGCCCCTCCGCGATCATGCCCTTGGCCACCGCCAGCACCTGCCCGGCGAACTCGGCCGCCGTGACGTCGGACCAGTCGCCCTCCGGCGACCTGCGGCTGAGCACCACCTGGCCCGGTACCGCCGCCGCGTTGTCGAAGGGCAGGTCGGCGAGGGAGCCGCGGCGCACCGGGGGCGCGAACGGCGGTACGTACGCCTCCCGTACGGCCCCGTCCAGCATCCGCGTCTCGGGCGCCACCAGGGTGGGGCCGGGCGAGTCGGCGTAGGCGGCGGACGCTGCGAAGGACGGAAGCGGGGTGGACACGGGCGGCTCCTGGGACGTGCGGCAAAGACACTGCTACAGCTTCCGCGGTCGCTTTCCGCCTCCGCGGTCGCCGCTTCCGCGGTCGCTGCTCTGCTGCATGACGTACGTGCCTCGCGCGCCGAGGCGTTCATCGCCGGTCCCGCGGACAGGGGTCACCGGCGGTCAGTTCCGGGATCGTACGGTGCTCGCGTGGGGAGTTGGTGCGCGTTCCACGATCTTCCCGCGCCGGAGGTGTGCAGTGTTGGGGGTTACCTGAGGGTTTGGGCCTGTCCGGCGGATCATGCCGCAGACGCGGGGTCTGGCACCGCGTCTTTCCTGCGACCTGATCCGCCGGACAGACCCAATCACGTTCGTTCCAGTATGGCGGTCACGCCCTGGCCGCCCGCCGCGCAGACGGAGATCAGGCCGCGGCCCGGCGCCTCGCGCTCGGCGAGCAGCGTGGCCAGGGTCGCCACGATCCGGGCGCCGGTGGCGGCGAAGGGGTGGCCGGTGGCGAGGGAGGAGCCTGCCACGTTCAGGCGGGTCCGGTCCACCGGGTCCAGACCCCGCTTCTCCCAGGCGGCCAGCGTGGCCAGCACCTGGGACGCGAACGCCTCGTGGATCTCGACGAGGTCGAAGTCCCCGGTCCCGCGCCCGGCCCGCTCCAGCATCCGCGGGACCGCGTACGCCGGGGCCATCAGCAGCCCGTCCTCGCCGCCCGCCGCGTCCCCGCCGACGAAGTCCACGGCCGCCGTCTCGTACGCCGTGAGGTAGGCGAGGGGTTCGACACCGCGCGCCTCGGCCCACTCCTCGCTCGCCAGCAGCACCGTCGCGGCGCCGTCCGTCAGGGGCGTGGAGTTGCCCGCCGTCATGGTGGGGCCGGAGGCGTCGAGGCCGAACACGGGCTTGAGCGCGGCCAGTTTCTCCACCGTCGAGCCGGGCCGCAGGTTCTGGTCGCGGGCCAGGCCCCGGAAGGGGACCACCAGGTCACGGAAGAGGCCGCGGTCGTACGCCGCCGCCAGCCGCTGGTGGCTGGCGGCGGCCAGCGCGTCCTGCTCCTCCCGGGTGATGCCCCACCGGCGTGCGGTGACCGCGGCGTGCTCGCCCATCGACAGCCCGGTGCGCGGCTCCGCGTTGCGGGGGATGTCGGGGACCAGGTGCCCCGGGCGGATCCTCGCCAGGGCCTTCGCCCGTCCGCTCAGGCTCTTCGCCCGGCGGGCCTCGAGCAGGATGCGGCGCAGGCGGTCGTTGACGCCGAGCGGGGCGTCGCTCGCGGTGTCGGCGCCGCCCGCGACCGCCGACTCGGTCTGGCCGAGCGCGATCTTGTTGGCGGCGGCGATCACGGCCTGGAGTCCGGTGCCGCAGGCCTGCTGGATGTCGTAGGCGGGGGTGCGCGGGTCGAGGGCCGAGCCGAGGACCGTCTCGCGGGCGAGGTTGAAGTCGCGGCTGTGCTTGAGGACCGCGCCGGCCACGAACTCGCCCACGGCGCCCGGCTCCTGGAGCCCGTGCCGCTCGACCAGGGCGTCGAGGGCCGCGGTGAGCATCTCCTGGTTGGAGGCCGTGGCGTACGGCCCGTCCGAGCGGGCGAAGGGGACGCGCGCGCCGCCGATGACCGCGACGCGGCGTGCGGGCTGCACTGCCAGAGGGCTCATCTCGACCTGCTCCTCACCCGTGACATAGGCTTACCTTCGGTAACCTTACTCCAGAGTAAGCAGTTGTGGGCACGGTGGACCCGGTGGGCACCGCAGCCGGCCTCTGGACCACGTCGCAGCCGCCTGGGAGACAGACATGGCCGACCGCTACCTCAGCTTCACCGGCACCGCACCCGGCCGGTTCCTCACCCGCAGGCTGGGCCTGCCGCAACCGGCCGAGCTCCGGCGGGACGCGCTCGACGGCGGCCTGCTGCACCTCACGGCCGGCAAGTCGGACCTCGACGCCGCACCCGTCCTGGCCCGCACGGGCCTCCCCCGGGACGAGAACGGCCGCCCCGCCGCCGTCGTCCTCGACGCCACCGGCGTACGGGACATCGACTCGCTCGCCGAGGTGCACGCCGCCCTGCACCCCGTCGTACGGTCCGTCGCCGCGAGCGGCCGCGTGGTCGTGCTCGGCGCCCCGCTCGACGCGGGCGACCACCACCAGGCCGCCGTGCAGCAGGCGCTGGAGGGCTTCACGCGCTCGCTCGGCAAGGAGATCGGCCGGGGCAGGACGGTCAACCTCGTACGGCTCACCGACGCGGCGCCCGCCGAGTCCACCCTCCGCTTCCTCCTCTCCCCCGCCTCCGCGTACGTCAGCGGCCAGGTGATCGAGGTTGGGGCCGAGGCCGCGGGCGCGGGCCCCGACGACTGGACGCTGCCGCTCGCCGGGCGCACCGCCCTGGTCACCGGCGCCGCACGGGGCATCGGCGCCGCGGTCGCCGAGACGCTGGCCGGGCAGGGCGCCCACGTCGTCGTCCTCGACGTGCCGCAGGCCGAGGACGCGGCACGCCGGGCCGCCGAACGCCTGGGCGGCACCGCCCTCGCGCTCGACGTCACGGCGGCGGACGCGGGCGAGCGCATCGCCGCCGCGCTGCCCGGCGGGCTCGACGTCCTCGTCCACAACGCGGGCATCACCCGCGACCGGCGACTGGTCAACATGCCCGCCGACCGCTGGAGTTCCGTCCTCGACGTCAACCTCGCGAGCGTCCTGCGCACCACGGACGCGCTGCTCGCGGCGGGCGCCGTCAACCGGGGCGGCCGGATCGTGGCGACGGCCTCCATCGCCGGGCTCGCGGGCAACGCGGGCCAGACCAACTACGGCGCGAGCAAGGCGGGCGTCGTCGGCCTGGTCCGCGCGCTGGCGCCGAGCGCGCTCGCCGGGCACGGGGTCACGGTGAACGCGGTGGCGCCCGGTTTCATCGAGACGAAGATGACGGCGGCGGTCCCGCTCTTCATCCGGGAGGCCGGCCGCCGCATGAACTCCCTCGCCCAGGGCGGCCTGCCCGCCGACGTCGCCGAGACGACCGCCTGGCTCGCCCACCCGGCCTCCGGCGCGGTCAACGGCCAGGTCGTACGGGTCTGCGGCCAGAGCCTGCTGGGGGCGTGATGACCACCGCGACCCCGACGACCAGCACCCTGACCGGCGTCCCCGCCCTCGCGCCGCTCCTCGCGCGCGGCGCCCTCCTGTCGCCCCTCAAGCGCCCCCGCCCGGACGCGGACTTCCCCCGCACCCGGCTGGTCCTGCCCGGCCTGCGCGTGGACCTCGCGCGGCTCGCGGCGTACGAGCGGGTGTGCGGCTTCCCGACCGGCGCGGACGCGCTCCCGGTGACGTACCCGCACGTGCTGGGCTTCCCGCTGGCCATGCGCCTGATGAGCGGCCGGGGCTTCCCGCTGCCCCTGCTCGGGCTCGTCCACACCTCCATCGGCATCACCCGGCGGACCGTCATGCCCGCGACCGGGGCGTACGAACTCGCCGTGCGCGTAGAGGGCCTGGCCCCGCACCGGCGCGGCACCGAGGCGTCGGTGGTCACGGAACTGCGGGCCGGCGCCGACGTCGTGTGGGAGTCCCGCAGCACCTACCTGGCCCGGCACCGCACCACCGCGCGGCCCCCCGCCGAGGAGACCCCCTCGGAACACCGGGAGCCCCTCCCCGCCCGCGCCGAGTGGCGGCTCGCCGGCGACACCGGACGCCGCTACGGCGCGGCCTCCGGGGACCGCAACCCGATCCACCTGCACCCGCTCACCGCCCGCCTGTTCGGCTTCCCGCGGGCCATCGCGCACGGCATGTGGACCGTGGCCCGGTGCCTCGCCGAGCACGGGACACCGGACGCGGCCGTGGTGCGGGCGGAGTTCCGGTCACCGGTGCTGCTGCCGGGGACGGTGACGTACGGGGCCGAGGACGGCGGGGGCGGCGCGGGCGGCCGGTTCGAACTGCGCGGCGCCCGCGACGGACGGCTGCACCTGTCCGGCGAGGTCGGGCCCTACCCCGCGGCCTGAGCCACCGGCGCCGGATCCGCCTCCGGGTCGGTCTCCGCCACCGGGTCGGGATCCGCCTCCGGTCCGGACTCCTCCGGCGCGGACCACGGGCGTCCCGCCATCAGGTCGCCCAGGCCGGCCCAGGCGAAGTTCATCAGGGTCGCCGCGGCCTGCTTGGCGGTGACCCCCTCGGTGGCGCCCGCCCAGTCGGCGAGCGACTCGGCGGCACCGACCAGCGCCTCGGCCAGCCCGGCGACCTCGCCCTCGGGCAGGTGCGGGTCCCGGTGCGCGTCGCGCGCCGCGGCGGCGATCAGCTGCGTCACGAACGCGACGATCTCCTCGCGCATCGCCGCGACCTCGGCGGCGAACCGCTCGCCGTGCGTACGGGCGTGCAGGTGCAGCACCCGCCAGGCGTCCGGGTGCCGCGCGGTGTGGCGGAAGAAGGCCCGCAGCCCCGACCAGAGTTGTCCGTCGGCGGGCAGCCCCGGACGCACGCCGGCCCGCACCGCCTCGGTGAGGGCGCGGGCCTCGCGGGCGACGCAGGCGCTGAAGAGGTCGTCCTTGGAGTTCAGGTACAGGTACACCAGCGGCTTGGACACGCCCGCCAGTTCGGCGATCTCGTCCATCGACGCCGCCATGTACCCGCGCCTGCCGAAGACGCTCACGGCGGCGTCCAGCATCTGCTGCTCACGGACCGCACGCGGCATCCGCTTGGTGGTCTTCCCTGCACCCATGCGAATCAGCGTACGGTCCGTGCGGTGGTGTCCAGGACGTCAACGCCCTGGACAGGACGGTCAGGCGGCGACCGGAACCGGCTCCGACGCCTGCTTCTCACGCTCCGGCTCGTCGATCGGCGAGGCGTGCGCCTCGTCGTACGCCTTGCGGTCGAGCAGGCCCTCACGGGCCGAGACGATCACCGGTACGAGCGCTTGGCCGGCCACGTTGGTCGCCGTCCTCATCATGTCCAGGATCGGGTCGATGGCCAGGAGGAGGCCGACGCCCTCCATGGGCAGGCCCAGGGTGGAGAGGGTCAGGGTGAGCATGACCGTGGCGCCGGTGAGGCCGGCCGTGGCGGCGGAGCCCACCACCGAGACGAAGGCGATCAGCAGGTAGTCGCCGACACCGAGGTCGATGCCGAAGATCTGCGCGACGAAGATCGCGGCGATCGCCGGGTAGACCGCGGCGCAGCCGTCCATCTTGGTGGTCGCGCCGAACGGCACGGCGAAGGACGCGTACTCCTTCGGGACGCCGAGGCGCTCGGTGACCTTCTGGGTCAGCGGCATGGTGCCGACGGAGGAGCGGGAGACGAAGCCCAGCTGGATGGCGGGCCAGGCGCCCTTGAAGAACTGGAGCGGGCTGGCCTTGGCGACGGTGGCGAGCAGCGTCGGGTAGACCACGAACATCACGATGGCGCAGCCGACGTAGATGTCGGCGGTGAAGGTGGCGTACTTGCCGATGAGGTCCCAGCCGTAGGTGGCGATGGCCTTGCCGATGAGGCCGACGGTGCCGAGCGGGGCGAGGCGGATGACCCACCACAGGGCCTTCTGGAGGAGTTCGAGGACGGACTCGCTCAGGTTCAGGATCGGCTGGGCCTTCTCGCCGAGCTGGAGGGCGGCGATGCCGGCGACGGCGGCCATGAAGACGATCTGAAGGACGTTCAGCTCGGTGAACGGCGTGATGACGTCGGTGGGCACGATGCCGGTCAGGAAGTCGATCCAGGAGCCGGTGTGCTCGGGCCGGGCGCCGTCGGCCGGGGTGAGGCCGGTGCCGGAGCCGGGGTTGGTGACGAGGCCGATGACGAGGCCGATGGCCACCGCGATCAGCGACGTGATCATGAACCAGAGGAGGGTGCGGGACGCCAGGCGGGCCGCGTTGTTGACCTTCCGCAGGTTGGTGATCGAGACGAGGATCGCGAAGAAGACCAGCGGTGCGACGGCCAGCTTCAGCAGGCCGATGAAGGTGTCACCGACCTTCTCCAGGGTGGTGACCAGCCACGATATGTCCTGGCTGCGGGCCAGCCAGCCCAGCAGGACGCCGAGGACGAGACCGGCGAGTATCTGGGCCCAGAAGGGCACCTTGAGGTACTTCGCGAAGGAAGAGGGTGAAGACACGGACATGCTCCGTAGGGGGACGGGACGCGGGATGGGACGCGCTGAGCTGACGTGGGAACGACTGGATGAGGGGGAACGTCAGGGGCGACAGTTCGCGGACGCGTTCCGACAGAGGTCCACGTGCAGGCGCGCCACGAGCGCGAGGCGCTGTGGTGTGGTGGGCGCGGCTGCTTGCTTCATGCACACGACTTTAACACCCGCGCTTTGGGACACTCAAAGCCATACTTTGAGAGGTGGGAGCGCGCTTCTGCCCGCACAACGCAAAGTGCCCCGGTTTCCGGTGATTTCGGAAGCCGGGGCGGGCGGGTGCGTGACGGACGTTACGAGGCCTGGCCCTGCGCCCGTGCCGCGTCGTCGGCGGTGTCCTCCTGGCCGCGGTTGGCGTCCAGGTTGGCCTTCATGCGGGTGACGCGGCCCGCGACCTGCTCCGAGGCCCGGTCCCGCTCCTTGCGCAGTGCGACGTAGCTGATGGGGGCGGAGATCAGCAGGGAGAGCAGGAGGATCCACATACCGTTGGAGTCGCCGAGACCGCGCGGGAACACTCCGGCGTAGACGAGCCCCCAGACGGCCACGAGGCAGCCCACGAAGATCCCGAGGCGCATCAGTGTGTAGCGGAGCATCTCAATCCACTCTTCCGTTTCTGGCACAAAGAGGCACTGTCCAGTGAAACATGCCGCACGGCCGATCTTGCAGGGGGGTCGGCCGGGACCGGCGGGGTCCGCCGGCGGTCAGCCCAGGGGCAGCAGCAGGAAGACGTCGTCCCGGTCGTCGCCGGGGGCGACCCGGATCGCGCCGGGGACCCGCCCGACCTCCTTGTAGCCGCAGGACTCGTAGAACCGCTCCAGGCCGAGCCCGCCGCGGCAGGTGAGCCGGATCGCCTCGATGCCGTCGCAGGTGCGCGCGGCGTCCGCGGCGGCGGCCATCAGGTCCCGGCCGTAGCCCCGGCCCTGGTGGCGCGGGTGGACCATGACCGTGTAGAGCCACAGCCAGTGCCGCATCAGCCGGTGCGTGTTGAGGGCGAGGAACGCGGTGGCGGCCACCCGCCCCTCCTCGTCGTGGCCGACGAGCAGCCGGGTTCGCCCCTCGGCCATGCCCGCCAGGTGCTTGACCAGCTCGGGGCGGATGTCCTCGCGGGTCACCGGCGGCACGAAGCCCACGGAGCCGCCGGCGTTGGAGACGTCGGCCCACAGGTCGAGGACGCCGTCGCGGAGGTCGGGGGTGACGGCCGGATCGAAAGTGAAGGTAAGGGACACAAGGCCATAGTAACTATTACGCGAGTGTTTCCGCAGCGACTTTCAGGTCCGCCACCAGTCCCCGGTAGGCCCCGTCCCGGTCGTCGGCCCGCAGCACCGCCGAGGGGTGCACCGTGGGCACGAGCCGCTCCGGGCGCCCGTGGATCTCCTCCTCCAGCACCGTGCCGCGCACCTGCGTGACCCGGAACGAGGAGCCGAGCAGCGCCTTGCCCGCCGTGGCGCCCAGCACCACGATCAGTTCGGGCTCCACCCGGTCCAGCTCGGCCGCCAGCCAGGGCCCGCAGGCGGTCGTCTCACGCAGGGTGGGCGCCTTGTGGATACGGCGCTTGCGGGGCTCGGCCCGCGTGAACTTGAAGTGCTTGACGGCGTTGGTGACGTACGCGTCCGCGGGGTCGATGCCGGCGTCCGTCGGCGCACGGTCGAGGAGCTTGCCGGCGGGGCCGACGAAGGGTTTCCCCTGCCGGTCCTCCTGGTCGCCGGGCTGCTCGCCGACGAGCATGACACGGGCGGTCGCCTGGCCGGCGCCGAAGACGGTCCGGGTGGCGTCCCGGTTCAGGGGGCAGCCCCGGCATTCGGCTGCCGCCGCGCGCAGGGCGGGGAGGCCGCCGCGCCTTGGAACGAAGGGTTGTGCGGTGTAGTCGTCCTCGGTGGCCATGGGGGTGCGGGTACCCGCCGGGGGCGGTTCGGATCCGATGCCGGGTGCGGGTGAGTGGGTGGTTGCTCGCGCAGTTCCCCGCGCCCCTTGAGGTACGTGCACTGCACGCCCCTGAAAGGGGCGCGGGGAACTGCGCGACCAGCCCACCACGCACCCGCAGTCGAAAGACAACCGGGGGACGTCACACCCGCATCGGCTGCGGCGACTCCCGACGCGCCGGGTCGGCTCCCTCGTACTCCCGGAGGATCTCGTACCGCGTGTTCCGCTCGACCGGCCGGAACCCGGCGTCGCGGATCAGGTCCAGCAGGTCCTCGCGCGTCAGCTTGTTCGGCGTGCCGAAGTCGTCCGCGTCGTGGGTGATCTTGTACTCGACGACCGAGCCGTCCATGTCGTCCGCCCCGTGCTGGAGGGCGAGCTGGGCGGTCTGGACTCCGTGCATGACCCAGAAGACCTTGACGTGCGGCACGTTGTCGAAGAGCAGCCGCGAGACCGCGAAGGTCTTCAGGGCCTCCGCGCCGGTCGCCATCTGCGTGCGCGCCTGGAGGCGGTTCCTGACCTTGCCGTCCTTCATGTCCACGAAGTCGTGCTGGTAGCGCAGCGGGATGAAGACCTGGAAGCCGTTCGTCTCGTCCTGGAGCTCACGCAGCCGCAGCACGTGGTCCACGCGGTGGCGGGGCTCCTCGATGTGGCCGTAGAGCATGGTGCACGGGGTCTTCAGGCCCTTCTCGTGGGCCAGGCGGTGGATGCGGGACCAGTCCTCCCAGTGGGTGCGGTGGTCGACGATGTGCTGCCGCACCTCCCAGTCGAAGATCTCGGCGCCACCGCCGGTCAGGGACTCCAGACCGGCGTCGATCAGCTCGTCGAGGATGTCGGAGGCGGACATCCCGGAGATGGTCTCGAAGTGGTGGATCTCGGTCGCCGTGAACGCCTTCAGCGAGACGTCCGGCAGCGCGGCCTTCAGTTCTCGCAGCGAGCGCGGGTAGTAGCGCCAGGGCAGGTTGGGGTGCAGGCCGTTGACGATGTGCAGCTCGGTGAGGTTCTCGCCCTCCATCGCCTTGGCGAGCTTCACCGCCTCCTCGATGCGCATCGTGTACGCGTCCTTCTCCCCCGGCTTGCGCTGGAAGGAGCAGTACGCGCAGGACGCGGTGCACACGTTGGTCATGTTGAGGTGGCGGTTGACGTTGAAGTGGACGACGTCGCCGTTCTTCCGCGTCCGCACCTCGTGCGCGAGGCCGCCGAGCCAGGCGAGATCGTCCGACTCGTACAGCGCGATGCCGTCCTCGCGGGTCAGCCGCTCACCGGAGCGGACCTTCTGCTCCAGCTCGCGCTTGAGCCCGGCGTCCATGCGATACCTCTTTCTGAGACAGACGGGTCAACCGTACGCCCCGGTTACAGGACCTCTTCGGGCAGCTCGCCCACCCGGTTCTCCCACTTGGTGGAGAGAACGATGGTGGTACGGGTCCGGGACACGCCCTTGGTGCCCGACAGCCGCCGGATGATGCTCTCCAGGCCGTCCACGTCGGCGGCCCGCACCTTGAGCATGTAGGAGTCGTCGCCGGCGATGAACCAGCAGTCCTCGATCTCCCGCAGCTCCTTGAGGCGCTGGGCCACGTCCTCGTGGTCGGCGGCGTCGGAGAGCGAGACGCCGATCAGGGCGGTGACGCCGAGGCCGAGCGAGGCGGCGTCGACGGTGGCCCGGTAGCCGGTGATGACACCGGCCGCCTCGAGCCGGTTGATGCGGTCGGTGACGCTGGGTCCGGAGAGTCCGACCAGGCGCCCCAGCTCCGCGTAGGAGGCCCGGCCGTTCTCCCTCAGGGCCTGGATGAGCTGCCTGTCCACCGCGTCCATGCGATCGAAGCCTTCCACTGAAGAGTTCTGAAGATGTGGGTAACAAACGTGTGGGGGGAGTTGGTGCTCAGTCGGTGGGGCGGGCCCCGCCGAGGTCGCCGCGCCAGCGGCGGTACAGGTCGTGCCCGACACCCGCGGCGTCGAGGACGCGTCCGGCGACGAAGTCCACCAGGTCCTGGATGTGCGTCGCCCCCGCGTAGAACGCCGGGGAGGCGGGCACCACGCTCGCGCCGGCGTCGTCCAGGGTCACCAGGTGCCGCAGGGTCCGGCCGTCCAGGGGGGTCTCCCGTACGGCGACGACGAGCCTGCGGCGCTCCTTGAGGGTCACGCTCGCGGTGCGCTGGAGCAGGTCCTTGGACAGCCCGAGCGCGACACCGGCCACGCAGGCCGTGGACGCGGGCACGATCAGCATGCCCTTCGTCGGGTACGACCCCGAGGACGGCCCGGCCGCGAGGTCGCCCGCGCTCCAGTGCCGTACGCCGGAGACGTCCGCGTCGAACGCGTCCGGCTTTCCGTCGGCTCCGCGGGCCAGCCACTCTCGCAGGTCGTGCTGCCAGTGGGCGTCGCGGAAGGAGATGCCGGTCTCGTCGAGCAGGGTGAGCCGCGAGGCCCGGCTGACCACCAGGTCGACGCTCTCGCCGGCGGCGAGCAGCGCACGCAGCACGGCGGCGGCGTACGGGGTGCCGGACGCCCCGGACACCCCCACGATCCAAGGCACGCGCTGCGTCTGTCCTGGCTTCATGATGCCGAGCCTAGTCGTAGGCTCAGGGTTTTCAGACCGTGAGGCCCCTCACGAGCAGATCCAGCAGCGCGCACACGAACAGGGCGATGCCGATGAAGCCGTTGACGCTGAAGAACGCCCTGTTGAGGCGGGTCAGGTCGGTGGGGCGGACGATGGTGTGCTCGTAGAGGAACGCGCCCGCGACGATCACCAGGCCGAGCCAGAAGAACGCGCCGGCGTCGGTGGCGAGGGCGTACCAGACGAACAGCGCCGTGGTGACCGTGTGGCAGGCGCGGGCGCCCCAGATCGCGGCGGGGATGCCGAAGCGGGCCGGGACGGACTTCACGCCGACCTGCCGGTCGGTCTCGACGTCCTGGCAGGCGTAGATCAGGTCGAAGCCGCCGATCCAGATGCCGACCGCGAGGCCGAGGATCACCGCCTCCCAGGACCACTCGCCGGTGATCGCCAGCCAGCCGCCGATCGGGCCCATGGCCTGGGCGAGACCCAGGATGGCCTGCGGGAAGTTCGTGAACCGCTTGCCGTACGGGTAGACCACCATCGGTACGACGGCCACCGGGGCGAGGGCCAGGCAGAGCGGGTTGAGCAGGGCCGCCGCGCCCAGGAAGACGACCAGGGCGATCAGCGCGCCGGTCCAGGCGTGCCTGACCGACATGGCGCCGGTGACCAGTTCGCGGTGGGCGGTGCGCGGATTGCGGGCGTCGATCTCGCGGTCGATGATCCGGTTGACCGCCATCGCGAAGGTGCGCAGGCCCACCATCGCGATCGTGACCAGGAGCAGCCGGCCCCAGTGGATGTTCCCGTCCCACAGGAACATCGCGGTCAGCGCGGCGATGTAGGCGAAGGGCAGCGCGAACACCGAGTGCTCGATCATCACCAGGCGCAGGAACGCCTTGGTGCGCCCCGGCTGCTGGGGCAGGGCGGCGGAAGCCGACGTCACAGTCCGTACTCCTTCCAGCGGCGGTCGACCTTCGCCGCCGTATCCGGGTCGGACAGCACCATGTCCGGCCAGCCCCCGTCGCGGGTGTACCCCTCCTCGGGCAGCTTCTTCGTCGCGTCGATGCCCGCCTTGCCGCCCCAGAACTGCTGGTAGGAGGCGTGGTCGAGGTGGTCGACCGGGCCCTCGACGACGGTGAGGTCGCGGCCGTAGTCGGTGTTGCCCAGCGCCCGCCAGGCGACCTCGTGCAGGTCGTGGACGTCGCAGTCGGAGTCGACGACCACGATCAGCTTGGTCAGGGACATCATGTGGGCGCCCCAGATGGCGTGCATCACCTTCTGGGCGTGCTTCGGGTACTTCTTGTCGATCGAGACGATCGCGCAGTTGTGGAAGCCGCCGGCCTCGGGGAGGTGGTAGTCCACGATGTCCGGGACGATGATCTTGAGGAGGGGCAGGAAGAAGCGCTCCGTGGCCCGGCCGAGGGGGCCGTCCTCCGTCGGGGGGCGGCCGACCACGATCGACTGGAGCAGCGGGCGCTTCCGCATCGTCACGCAGTCGATCTTCAGGGCCGGGAAGGGCTCCTGCGGGGTGTAGAAGCCGGTGTGGTCGCCGAAGGGGCCCTCGGGGAGCATCTCGCCGGGCTCCAGCCAGCCCTCGACGACGACCTCCGCGTGCGCGGGGACCTGGAGCGGGACCGTCTTGCAGTCGACCATCTCGATGCGCTTGCCCTGGAGGAACCCGGCGAACAGGTACTCGTCGATGTCGCCGGGGAGCGGGGCGGTGGAGGCGTAGGTGACGGCGGGCGGGCAGCCGAAGGCGATGGCGACGGGCAGGCGCTCACCGCGGCGGGCGGCGACCTGGTAGTGGTTGCGGCTGTCCTTGTGGATCTGCCAGTGCATGCCGATGGTGCGCCTGTCGTGACGCTGGAGGCGATAGAGGCCCAGGTTCCGGATGCCCGTCTCCGGGTCCTTGGTGTGGGTGAGGCCCAGGTTGAAGAAGGAGCCGCCGTCGTCCGGCCAGGTGAAGAGGGCCGGGAGGCGCTCCAGGTCCACGTCGTCGCCGGTGAGGACGACCTCCTGGACGGGCGCGCTGCCGGGCTTCACCTTCTTCGGCGGTACGTGGGTCATCGTGCCGAGCTTCCCGAACGCCTCGCGCATGCCGACGAAGCCCTGCGGCAGCTCGGGGCGGAGGAGCCCGCCGATCTTGTCCGAGATGTCGCTGTACGCCTTGAGGCCGAGGGCCTTGAGCAGGCGGCGGTCGGTGCCGAAGACGTTCATCGCCAGCGGCATGTCGGAGCCCTTCACGTTCTCGAAGAGCAACGCGGGGCCGCCGGCCTTGTTCACCCGGTCGACGATCTCCCCGACCTCCAGGTACGGGTCCACCTCGGCCTTGATGCGCTTGAGGTCGCCCTCGCGCTCCAGCGCCCTGAGCAGGGAGCGAAGATCGTCGTAAGCCATGCCGTCCAGTATCCCCGAGCGGCTACCCTGGCCCTGTACCTGGGGGCCGTGACGCGTCCCCACCCCCTAGCTTCCCGCTGGAGAGGCCCCATGCTCCGGGTGCTGATGTTCCTCGTGCCACTGGCCCTGAGCGTCTACGCGTTCATCGACTGCATCAGCACGAAGGACGCGGACATCCGCCACATGCCCAAGCCGCTGTGGGCGATCCTCGTGCTGCTCTTCCCGCTGGTCGGCTCGATCTCCTGGATCATCGCCGGCAAGAAGCGGCAGCCCGCCGGCTCCTCGCCCTGGCAGGGCGGCGGCGGGCGGCGGCAGTGGGTGGCGCCGGACGACAACCCCGACTTCCTGAAGTCGCTGGGCAAGGACGGCGAAAAGGACGACGGGAAGGGCGACGGGAAGGACGGCCCGAAGGACAAGGACGACGAGGACCGCAGCGGCGGCAGGCGGGACGAACCCTGACGCTCCGCGCCGTCACGCTCCGCCCCGTCGCGCTCCGTCAGATCCTGGTCCAGCGCTGGGACGCGGAGCCGGTGCAGGTCGTGGTCGTCAGGCCGATCATGGACGCCCGGCGGTTGAGGTCGAGGCAGCCGCCCGTGGTGAGGTTCCTGAGCGAGCCGTTCGCCCCTTCTCGCCACTCTCCTCCCGGCTGACCGCAGGTCGTCGCGATGAGCCAGGCGTTCGCGCTCCTGGCGTGGATGCAGTCGGCCGTTCCCACGTTGAGCATCCGGAAGGCTCCGTCGGAGGTGTTCTGGAAGCGGAAGACTGCGATGTCGCCCGAGCAGTTGCCGTCGTCGATGGGCCGGCCGACGTACATGCACTTTCCGCTCGACCCGTTCTTCAGCATGAAGCTGCCGGACGCGGACCCACCGCCGCCCTCCGAGCCGTCACCGGCGGACCCGTCCTCGCCGGACCCGCTTCCGGAGCCGGAGGACGCGCCCGAGTCGGACGATCCCCCCGCGTCGGGCGCCCCTCCCGCACCGGAGGATCCCCCCGAGCCGGAGGCGCCGTCCGAACCCGGGCCGCCGCCGGACGCCCCCTGCGCGGAACCGGCCGCGTCCCCGCTCCCGCCGGGAGCGCCGCCCTCGCCGTCCTTCCCGCTCTCCCCGCCCTTGCCCTCGTCGTCGTCCTTGTCCTTGCCGTCCTTCTTCCCGCCGTCGGGGCTGCCGGAGGCGGAGGCGCTCGGGCCGGTCGAGCCGGTGGCGGAGCCGGCGGGGGCCGGGGCTGCCGTTCCGGTGGCCGTGGGCGGCGCGGCCGTGTTCCCGCCCCGGTCCGCGTCGTTCATCGCGTACGGGAGCAGCGTGAAGCCGAGCGTCGCCCCGGTCACGGCGACCGGGATCACGAACGCCAGGATCCTCGTACGGCGCCGCCGCTCGCGCTTCTCCGGCCGTCCGCTCTCCGGCCGTCCGCCGCCGACCACGGGGGCGGACGGCGGGCCGGGCACCACCTCGCCCGGCTCGTCCGTCTCGTCCGGGCCCTCAGCCTCGTCCGGCTCGGGCAGGTGTACGGGCTCGGGGACCCGTGCGGCGAAGGCCGCCCGCTCGGACAGCCGCTCGGTGATGTCCTCCGGCCACGGCGAGGCGGCCGACGGACCGCGTCCCGCGGCGCGTTCGACGAGTTCGGCGGCGGTGGGCCGGCCCTCGTGGTCCTTGTCCAGGCAGGCCGCGACGGTGTCGGCGAGCTCGGGGTCCAGGTCGCGCAACGGCTGGAGGTCCGGCTCCTCGTGCACGATGCGGTAGAGCACGGCGTGCCCGGACTCGTCGCCGAAGGGCGGACGGCCGGCCGCCGCGTAGGCGATCACCGAGCCCAGCGCGAAGACGTCGACGACGCCGCTGGACGCCCGCTTGCCGGAGGCCTGTTCGGGCGACATGTAGGCGGGCGTGCCCACCACCATGCCGGTCCTGGTCAGCTGGCTCTGGTCGGCGGCCCGGGCGACGCCGAAGTCGATGAGGGTGAGTCCGTCGAGGGTCAGCATGACGTTCGACGGCTTCAGGTCCCGGTGCACCATGTCCAGCGCGTGCACCGCCGCCAGCCCGGTGGCGGCCTCCCGCAGCATGAGCCACAGCGCCTCGGCGGGCAGCGGCCCGTGCAGGTCGACGGCCTCGCGCAGGGTGATGCCGGGCACGTAGGCGGTGGCGAACCACGGCGGCCGGGCGTCCCGGTCCCCCGCGAGCAGCGGCGCGGTGGCCTCGTCGGGCAGCCGGGCGAGGTTGTCCAGCTCGTGTCCGAAGCGGCGCAGGAACTCCTTGTCCTCGCCGGCGACCGACGGCAGGACCTGCTTGACGGCCGCGTACCGGCCCTCGTGGACGCCCAGATAGACCCGGCCCATGCCGCCGGCCCCGAGCCGGCCCAGCAGCGGGATCGGTCCGATCCGGCGCGGGTCCTCGTCCTCCAACGGCTCGGCGCCACTGCCCGTGAGGCCGGTTCCGGCTTCCCCGCTCAACTCTCTCCCCGTTCGCCGGCGCCGCGTGCTCCGTGCGGGAACCGCGGCCACTCCTCGGAAAGCTACATCTTTAGCACGGGAGCCCCGTCCATCGTCCCAACTACCGCCCGACAGAGCGTCGGTGAGGGCGCGTCACCCGGACTGCGCGAGCTTCGCGACCCGCGCCGGGGACAGCGCCCGGTCGAAGGCCCGTACGTCGCGGATGGCGCCGGGGAAGAAGTCGCGGGCCTGTCCGCCGAAGGAGGCCCGGCCGATCACGAAGGCGCCGGTTGCGGGCGCGGGGGCGGTGTCGTCGGCGACCGCCTCCCGGACGCCGTTGACGTACAGGTGCAGCTTGCGGGCGGCGCCGTCGCAGACGCCGGTCAGGTGGGTCCAGACGTGCGCGGCGGGCGCGGTGCGGCCGACGGCGCGCAGGCCGGGGCGGGAGAAGGCCCAGCCGTGGTCCTCGCTCGAGTACTGGAGGTAGAAGCCGCTGGCGTCGGCGCTGTCCTGGCTGACGGCGGTGGCGAAGACGCCGGGCACGACGGCGAGGCGCACCCAGGCGGCGACGGTGAAGCCGCGGCCCGCGCCGGTCTTCAGCACCGGGCCGCCGGTCACGATCTGGCTGCCGGTCCCGTCGAAGGCGGCGCCTCCCCCGGCGCCCTGCCAGGCGACGCCGGTCACGGTGCCGTCGTGGCCGCCCACGGTGTCCCGCGCGACCTGGCCGGAGGCTTCGTCGAGGGGCCAGAGTCCGACCAGTCCCGGGGGCGGGGCGGGCGCGGACGAGGCCGACGGCGACGGCGCGGGCGCTGCGTCGTCCGCCGGGCCGGAGTCCGCCGGGCGGTTGAGCCAGAAACCGGTGCCGACGCCGAGGGCGGCGAGCGCGCCCGCGCCGGAGAGCAGGAAGGCCCGTCGGCTCCGGCGGCCGCCGTCCCCGGTCGCCGTCGGGTGTACGTCCGCCGGTGCGGGCGCCGACGGGTACGCCGGCGGACGTGACGTGTCGACGCGGGTGTGCTGGTGCGCCGGAGGTGCCGCGGCCGGTGGGACGACCTGGGTGGGCACGGCGTCCGCGCGGGTCGGGCGGACGGCCGGTGTCCACTGCTGGGCGTGCGGCAGGGCCGTCGCGCTGTCGCCGCCCAGCGGGCCGATGCGGGCGAGGATCTCGCGCGGGGCGGGACGGCGGGCCGGGTCCTTGGCGAGGCAGTCGGCGATCAGGGACCGCAGGGCGGGGTCGGCGACGGCGTCCACGTCGGGGGCGTTGTGCACGACGCGGTAGAGCAGCGCGGGTGTCGGTCCGGCGCCGAAGGGGCCCGCGCCGGTCGCCGCGAAGGCCAGCACCGCGCCCAGGCAGAACACGTCGCTGGCCCAGGTGACCTCGTCGCCGTTGACCTGCTCCGGGGACATGAAGCCCGGGGAGCCCGCCATGTGCCCGGTGCCGGTGAGGGAGTCGGCGTCGACGCTGCGGACGATGCCGAAGTCGATGACGCGCGGCCCGTCCTCGGCGAGCAGCACGTTGGAGGGCTTGAGGTCGCGATGGACGAGGTGCACGGCGTGGATGGACACCAGGGCCTCGGCGAGACCGGCGGCCAGGGCAAGTACGGCCTGCGGGTCGAACGGGCCCCGCTCGGCCACCGCCTGTTCCAGCGAAGGACCGGCGATGTAGCTGGTGACCAGCCAGGGCAGCGGCGCGTCCGGGTCGGCGTCGACGACGGGCGCGGTGAAGGCGCCGCTGACCGTCCTGGCCGCCCGGACCTCGCGCCGGAAGCGGTCGCGGAACTCGGGTCGGCGCAGCAGCTCGGCGTGCACCACCTTGACGGCGACGAGCCGTCCGCCCGGGGACCGGCCGAGGAAGACCCGGCCCATGCCGCCCACGCCCAGCCGGCTCAGCAGCCGGTACTCCCCCACGGAGCGCGGGTCGTCCGGCTCCAGCGCTGACACAGATCCCTCCCGGCGTGCGGTTCCTCGCCCCTGCGGGCGGGTCCAGCATAGGGGGGCCGTCAGCGGGCGACGTCGGCGAACTTCTCGACGGCGGCCGGGGTGACGGGCGTGAAGAAGTTGACCAGGTTGCCGTCCGGGTCGCGGAAGAGGAGCGCCCGGTTGCCCCAGGGCATGGTCGTGGGCTCCTTGACGAACTCCCCGACGAACCCGGTCAGGTTCCGGTGCACGGCGTCCACGTCGTCGACGAGGAACTCGATGATGACGCTCCGGTTGTCGGCGGGGCGGGCGGAACCGGGGGCGAAGAGCGGCACGGTGCGGGTGCTGCCGATCGCGAGCGTCCCGGACGGGGTGCGCAGTTCCGCGAAGTCCTCGGTGGCCCAGGCGGCGCGCAGGCCGGTGGCGCGCTCGTAGAAGCCGACGAGACGGGCGACGTCGTCCGTGATGACGCGGAGCGAGACGAGGTTCATGGGTGCCTCCAGGGGCCGATGACCGATCAGTGCCTACGGCCCCCACGCTAGGAGCAATACCGGTCACAATCCGGCCGGTATCGGCGGCAGACTTACAGGCATGTCACGTCCCGTCTCCCGTGTGCTGACCCTGCTCGAACTGCTCCAGTCGGGCGGTGTGCGGACCGTGGCCGAACTGGCCGGGCGGCTCGGCGTCGGCGAGCGCACGGTGCGCCGGTACGTCGACCACCTCGTCGACCTCGACGTCCCCGTGGAGTCGGTGCGCGGCCGCTACGGCGGCTACCGGCTGGCTCCCGGCCACCGCATGCCCCCGCTGATGCTGAGCGACGACGAGGCGCTGGCCGTACTCCTCGGCCTGGTCGCGGGCCGGCGGACGGGGATCACGGCGGCGGCGGGCACGGCGGGCGAGACGGCGGCGGCGAAGGTCCGGCGGGTGCTGCCGGAGCGGCTGCGCCACCGGCTGGACGCGGTGCTGGACTCCCTCACCTTCACGGCCGCCCCCGCCGGATCCGCCGCCCCGGAGGCCGCCGTGCTGCTCCCGGTCGCGGACGCCGTTCGCCATCACCGGCCGCTGGCGATCCGCTACACCGGCGGGCGCGGTGGGAGCGGCGAACGCACCGTGTACCCGTACGGGCTCGTCGCGCACGCGGGCCGGTGGTACGTGACGGGCCGGGACCTGTCGGCCGGGGCGGACCGGACGTTCCGGCTGGACCGCATCGACGGCGCGCGGGTCCTGCCCGGCACCTTCGAACCGCCGCCGGGGCCCGGTCCGGCGGAGCGCGTGCTGACGGCCCTGGCCACCGCGCCCTACCGGCACGAGGTCACGGTGCGGGTCCGGGGGACGGCCGAGGAGATCCGCGCACTGCTGCCGGGCAGCGTGGCCGTCGTCGCCGATGCGGACGGAGAGGGCGGGGGCGAGGGCAGGGGCGGGGGCGGGGGCGGGGGCGAGGGCGAGGGCGGGGGATGGTGCCGGGTCGAGATCCGGGCCGAACGCCTCGACTGGCTGCCGGGGCTGCTCGCGTCGCTGGACCGCCCCTTCGTCGTCGAGCGGCCGGACGAGCTGCGCGGTCTCGTCGCGGACCTCGCGGGCCGCCTGATGGACGCGGCCCGGGGCACGCCGCCGCCGCGCGGCTGACGGCGGCGGACGCCGGGTCACAGCCGGGTCGTGGCGAGCCAGACCGTGACGGCGGCGGTGACCAGGAGGCCGATGTTGAGGGCGACCTGCCGGTCCCCGAGACGCAGGTGGACCCCGGTCGCGCCGATCTGAAGGATCACGAACCCGACGGCCGCGGCCGGGGCCAGCCCGGGTGCGACGCCGGTCAGCGGCGCGAGGACCAGCCCGGCCGCGCCGAGCACCTCGACCACGCCGATGGCGCGGACGGCGGGCATCGGCACGCTGTCCACCCAGGCCATCATCGGCCGGAGCCCGTCCCGGCTGCGCACCACCTTCACCGCGCCGCCGTAGAGGTGGAAGGCGGCGAGGAGACCGGCGACGATCCAGTACGCGATGTTCACGACCCGGTCCCCCGGGCCGGCGTGGGCGGGGAGGCGAAGTCGGTGGCGGGTTCGGTCGCTGGTTCGGTCGCGTAGCGGCTCATCGTCCCGAGGCTTTCCTCCGGAGTCGGGGTGCGGCCGCCGGCGTACAGCTCCTCCAGGTCCCGGAAGTACTGGACGTACAGATCGGGGGTGAACGTGCTGAGCATGCGGGCCGGTTCACCGGTGGTGTTGGCGAAGGTGTGCGGTGCGCCGGGCGGGACCATCACGAGCGTGCCCGCCGTCGCGTCGATGTCCTCGTCCCCGACGGTGAACCGCACCGTGCCGGAGACGACGTAGAAGCCCTCGTCGTGCCGTGCGTGACGGTGCTGGGGCGGCCCGGGGGTGTGCGGGGCGAGTACGGACTCGGCCATGCCGAGGCGGTGGCCGGTGTGGCTGCCGTCCTCCAGGACGCGCATGCGGGTGGTGCCGAGGAGGATCGTCTCGCCGTCTCCCGGGCCTACCACCGACACGGCGGGGTGCGCGCACGGCGCTGCGTTGCGGGGTTCGTCGCTCATGCCCCGATTCCAACGCCGGGGCACCGGCGGCGTCCAAGACCTGTTCCGCGCACTCGATACCGCACGGGTATCGTCGCAGCATGGCGCGGATGGACCGGGCGGAGCAGGCGGGCCGGGCGGACCGGATGGAGCTGCGTACGCTGCGCTACTTCGTGGCGGTCGCCGAGGAACTCCACTTCGGCCGGGCGGCCGTCCGGCTGCACATGAGCCAGCCGCCGCTGAGCCGGGCGATCAAGGCGCTGGAGACGGACCTCGGCGCCACGCTGTTCCACCGCAGCTCCGCGGGCGTCACCCTCACCGGGGCCGGTGCGGTACTGCTCGACGAGGCGCGCGCCCTGCTCGACCGGGCCGCACGCGTACCCGCTCGCGTGGCAGCCGCGGCCGGCGCCGCGACCCTCACCGTCGGCATCCTCGGCGACAGCACCGACCCGGACGTGAACCGGCTGGCGGACGCCTACCGCCGGCGCCACCCGCACGTCGAGGTCACCGTCCGCGAGACCGACCTGACCGACCCCACCTGCGGGCTGCACGCAGGGCTGGTCGACGTGGCCCTCACCCGCGGCCCCTTCGACCCGACCGGCCTGACCACGGGGGCGTTGCGCGCCGACCCGGTGGGCGCCCTGCTGCGCGCCGACGACCCGCTGGCCGGCCGGGCGAGCCTGACCCCGGCCGAGCTGGCCGACCGCCGTTGGTTCCGCTTCCCCGAGGGCACTGACCCGCTGTGGCAGGCGTACTGGAACGCCGGGGAGGCGCGGCGGGGGCCGGTGGTGCGCACCGTGCGGGAGTGCCGGCAGGCCGTCCTGTGGAACGGCACCGTCGGCATGACCCTCGCGGACCACGTGCCCGGCGACGGCCTCACCGTGGTTCCGCTGACGGGCCTGCCGCCGAGCCCCGTGGTGGTGGCCTGGCCCCGGGCCGGCCCGAACCCGCTGATCCGCTCGTTCGTCCGGCTCGCGATCGCCGTGTACGACAGTCCTGGTCCTGGTCCTGGTCCTGGCCCTGGCCCTGGCCCTGGCCCTGGTTCCTAGGTACGCGTCCACCGCTGCGACGCCGTTCCGGAGGAACACGTCTGCGCCCTGACGGAGCCGTCGTCGGCCCGGGTGAGGCACCCGTCGTTGAAGACGCTTCTCAGCAGCCCGCCCGAGCCGGTGCGCCACAGCATCGAGGACGGGAACCCCACCTGGTCGCAGCTGCCGGTCTCCGCCACCTGGCCCATGAAGGCGGCGGTCAGGCACTTGCCGGAGGAGTTGTTGACGATCTTCACGGTGCCGTCGGACCCGCTCTTGAACGACCAGGACGCCGACGCCGCCGTGCAGGACCCCGTGCTCGCCCACCCGGTGAAGTCCGGGATCAGGCACTTGCCGTTGCCGCCGTTCTTGAGGGCGAAGGTGCCGGAGGGGGTGCCGGTGCCCTTGGAACCACCGCCGGACGGCTGGTCTCCCGACCCGGACGACCCGCCGGAGTCGGACGACTCCCCCGAACTCCCGCCGTCGCCCGACCCGCCGGCCCCGTCCGAGCCGCCTGCTCCGCCTGCCCCGCCGTCGTCGCCCGGTCCCCCGCCCCCGGCGGCAGGCGCACCACCGCCCCGGCCGGCTCCCCCGCTCCCGTCGTCGCCGCCCGCGGCGCCCTTGCCGTCCGCGCCGTCTCCGCCCTCCTTGCCGCCCTTGCCGTCCTTCGCGTTCTCGTCACCCTTCCCGTCCGACGGCGACGCGCTCGCGGACGGCCGTTCACTCGCCGACTTCGAGGGCGGGCCCGCCGGGTCCGGGGACGCCGAGACGGACGGGGACGGGGCGGTGTCCGCCTCCGCCTTGTCGTGGGAGGCGTACGGCAGGAGCTGGACGGCGAGGGTCGCGCCCGTCGCCAGCACGATCGGGACGACGCCGACGAAGACCCGGGTGCGGCGTCGGTTCTTACGCCGTCCGGGCTCCTCGCTCTTCGCGTCCGTCGCCGGGGGCTCAGGGTCGGGCAGGTCCGCCGCTCGGGGTAACTCCTTGACGAACGCCGCTCGTTCGGCCAGGACCCCGGCCACGCCCCGCGGCCACAGGGGCGGCTCGTACGGCCCGTGCCGCTCGGCCACGGCGAGCAGCTCGGCCGCGGCGAGCAGCTCGGCCGCGGTCGGCCGCCCCTCGTGGTCCTTGTCGAGACAGGACTTGACGACGTCGGCGAGCTCGCCGTCCAGGTCCCTGAGGGGCTGAAGGTCGGGCTCCTTCGTCAGGATGCGGTTCAGCACGGGCAACGCCGAGTCGTCCCCGAACGGCGGGTGTCCCGACGCCGCGTACGCCAGCACCCCGCCCAGCGCGAACACGTCGACCGCCGCACTGGGCGTCCGGCTCCCCGACGCCTGCTCCGGTGACATGTAGGCCGGCGTCCCGACCACCTTGTCCACCGACGTCAACTGGCTCTGATCGGCGGCCCGGGCCACCCCGAAGTCGATGACCGTCAGGCCGTCCACCGTCAGCATCAGGTTCGACGGCTTCAGGTCCCGGTGCACCATCTCCAGCGCGTGCACGGCCACGAGCGCCTTCGCGGCTTCCCGCAGGATGAGCCACAACGCCCCGGCGGGCAGCGGGCCGCCGTGGACGTCCAGCGCCTGGGACAGGGTGATGCCCGGCACGTACGCGGTGGCGAACCACGGCGGGGCCGCCTCCCGGTCCCCCGCCAGCAGCGGCGCGGTCACTCCCTCGGGCAGCCGGGCGAGGTTGTCCAGCTCGTGCCCGAAGCGGCGCAGGAAGCCCTTGTCCTCGGCGGCGACCGAGGGCAGCACCTGCTTGACCGCCACGTACCGGCCCTCGTGGACGCCGAGGAAGACCCGGCCCATGCCCCCGGCGCCGAGGCGCCCGATCAGCGGGATCGGCCCGATCCACCGCGGGTCCCGAGCCTCCAGCGGCTCCGCTCCACTGCCGTCCAGCTCCAACACGTCGACCCTGTCCCCCCGTTGTCCCGACGACCGAGGACCCGCGGCCCGCCCGCTCCCCTCCGAAGTCCGGGCGGACACGCGTGTCCCGCAGGGGACAGTCTGAGCCAGACGGGCCTAGGATTGAAAGAAGCTTCTAGAAAATTATTCTAGAAAACGGGAAACGAGAGCACGCCTGCCCATGAGCCCCAAACAACACCGCGGCGAGGTCACCTCCGACCTCCTCCTGGACGCCGCCCTCCGCCTCTACACGGAGTCGGGCGAACAGGGCGTCACCGTCACCGCCGTCACCCGGACCAGCGGGGTCAGCCTCGGCAGCCTGTACCACCACTTCGGCAGCCTCGACGGCCTGCTCACCGCACTCACCGAGCGCTGGACCGGGCGGCTCCTCGCACAGCTGGTCACCGCGCTGACCAGTACCGAAACCGCCCGCGAGGGTATCCGGGCCGTGGTCGGGGCCTACCTCGCCTTCGTGCGCGACCACCCCGGCGCGGCCCTCCTCGTGCACTCCCCGAGCGCCGACCGGCGCCTGATGGCGCGGGGTCAGGAGATGCGGGACGCGCAGCAGCCGACCGTCTCGGCGATGTCCCGGTGGATCCAGCCCCGCATCGACGCGGGTGAAGTGGCCCCGCTCCCCGTGCCGTTGCTGGAGAGCCTGGTCCTGGGCCCGGTCGTGGCCGTCGCCCGGCGCCACCTGTCCGGGATCCGGGACGTCGACCTGGACGAGGCGGCGCGCATCCTGCCGGAGCGGATCTGGCGGTCGATCAGCGCGGACGGGGCGTAGCCCGGCGGGGGTGGTTGTCCCCCGAGGGGACTACGGGCAGGTGTCCACCGCGGGGTGACGTTCCGGGACCGGTGGATCCATAGAGTCCTCATCAGTCGCCGAGCACCACAGGCCGACCGAGAGAAACCCCCCCCCAACACCGCGTCCCTACCCCACCCTTGCCCGCTGGAGGCCCCCCCATGTTCCGCACCCTCGCCAAGGCGACCGCCGCGATCGCCGTCGTCTGCGCCGTGGCCGGCGCGGGACTCGTCCTGAACGAGGAGTACGGCAAGGACGACTCCGACGCGAAGGACACCACCGCCTCCGCGGGGGCCTCCTTCACCGGCACGAAGAAGATCGACGCCGACGGCCACACGGTCAACGTCTCCTGCTCCGGCCACTCGGACGCGGACCGGCCGCTGGTGATGCTGATGGCGGGCGGCGGCGAGGGCCTGGACAACATGGCCGCCCTTCAGAAGTCCCTGAGCAGGACGGACCGGGTCTGCTCCTACGACCGCCTCGGCGAGGGCAAGAGCGACAAGCCCGCCCCCGGCACCCTCCAGACCGTCAACGACACCGGCGTCCTGCTCACCAAGCTCCTCGACCACCTCGCGGGCGACCGCCCCGTCGTCCTGGCCGGCCACTCCCTGGGCGGCTACATCGCCGCCCGCTACACCCCCGACCACACCGACCGCGTCAAGGGCCTGGTCCTCCTGGACGCCACCGTCCCCCACCTCACCCGCGACATGAACCGCACCATCCCCGCCGACGCCACCGGCCCGGCGACCCAGGTCCGGGACGGCGCGCTCGCGGCCAACGAGGGCCAGAACCCGGAACAGTTCGTCATCGCCGACGGCCCGGTCCACTCCGCCAGGGACATCCCCGTCGAGATCCTCAAGCACGAGTCCCAGTACGCCGCGGTCCCGGAGTACGGTCCCGCCCTGGAGACGATGTGGGCCAAGGGCCAGCAGGAGTGGCAGCAGCTCTCCACCGCCGCCGAGCTGACCACCGCCAAGGACAGCGGCCACTACATCCACACCGACCGCCCCGACCTCGCCCTCGAGGCCGTCCAGAGCGTCACCGCCCGCGTCACCGCCCGCGTCACCGACGCCCGGTAACAGCCGCCGCCCCCACAGACCGGCCCTGGGCCGTGGCTTCCCCCGCCACGGCCCAGGGCCTTCGGGCCGTCCGGTCCCACGCATAGGCTGCGCCCGGTGAGCAACCGCGAGCGGCGTCTGCGGACCGTCGATCTGGCCCGGGCCGTCGGGCTGTCGACGCAGCAGGTGCGCAATTACGAGGACGCCGGTGTCCTGCCCCCGGCCGGACGCACCGACGCCGGGTACCGGGTGTTCGGGGAGCGGCACCGGGAGGCGCTGCTGGCGTACCGGGCGTTGCAGCCGGGGTACGGGGCGGTGACGGCGACGCGGGTCATGCGGGCGGTGCACGCCGGGGACGTGGCCGGGGCGCTCGCGCTGATGGACGCCGCGCATGCCGCCCTCCACGAGGAGCGGGTCGCGCTGCGGGCCGCCGGTGAGGCGCTGGAGGCGCTGGCCGGCCGGGAGCCGGGGCCGCCGCCCGGAACGGGTGGCGGCCTGCGCATCGGCGAGGTGGCCGCGCTGGTCGGCGTACGGACCTCCGCGCTGCGGGTGTGGGAGGCGGCGGGGCTGCTCGTGCCCGGACGGGAACACGGCACCGGGTACCGGGTGTACGGGCCCGCCGACGTACGGGACGCGCGGGTGGTGCGCACCCTGCGCCGCAGTCACCACGTCTTCGAGCAGATCCGGCCCGTGCTGGAGGACCTGCGGCGCGCGGGGAGCAGCGAGGCGCTGCGGGCGGCGGTCGAGGCGCGCGGGCGGGCCCTCACCGCGCGGACGCGGTCGATGCTGGCGGGGGCGGGCGCCCTGGACGCGTACCTGGAGTGACGGGCGAGGCGTGAAGGGTGCAGGGGGGAAGGGTGAAGGGCGGCCGGGCGGTGGGGGCGTATCGGCGTTCGAGAGGCCATCCGTTCCGTTGAACAGTGCCGACACAGCGGGTGCGCGGTCGCGGAGACGGCATTCCCTTGGTCGGGTCTGTACATCTGCGAACGGAGACCTCCTCGTGCGAATGACCGACATCCAGCGCTGCGAGATCCGTCCCGGGCGCCTCGTCGAGTGGACGCTCAGCCCCGGCACGCTCGACATCGCGGCGGCGCTGCCCGAGGACACGCGGCCGCCCGCCTACATCCAGGAGTCGCACATCCGCACGGCGCGGTCGGTGCGCGAGGACGGACTGTTCGTGCCGACCTGGCTCGGGGCCGCCTTCGACATCCCGGGGCCGGTCGATCTCGACGTGCTCCAGGAGGCGTTGCGGGCCTGGACGCTGCGGCACGAGACGCTGCGCAGCGGTTTCCGGTGGAGCGGCGAGAGCGGCGACACGATGCGGCGGTTCACGCTCGACGCCGACGCCGTGGCGCTGCACCGCGAGGACGTCGGGGACTTCCCGGACGCGGCCGAGCTCGCCCGGCATCTCCAGGACCGCTTCGACCACGTCGCGGACGCGCTGCGCTGGCCCAACCTCATCTACACGGCGGTCGTCCGCGACGACGGCGTCAGCGTCTACATGGCCTTCGACCACAGCAACGTCGACGCGTACTCCATCTACCGCATCCCCGCCGAGGTCGGCGAGTTGTACGCGGCGGGTGTGGCGGGGCGGACCGTGCCGCACCCCCGGGTGGGCTCCTACGTCGACTTCTGCGAGGCCGAGCGGGCGGACGCGGACCGGATCGACGGCGGCCACGACATCGTCGCCCGCTGGCGGGAGTTCATCCGCCGCTGCGACGGGCGGCTGCCGTCCTTCCCCGTCGACCTCGGCGTGCGGCCCGGCGATCCGCTGCCCGAACAGCGGCTGCTGCGCGAGCCGTTGGTGGACGCGGCCGACGCCGCCGCGTTCGAGGCGTACTGCCGTCCCTACGGCGGCAGCCTGGTCGGCGTGCTGGCCGCGACCGCGCTGATCGTCCACGAGATCGGCGGCGAGCCCGTCTACCGCACCGTCGTGCCCTTCCACACCCGGTCGCGGTCCCAGTGGACGGAGTCCGTCGGCTGGTACGTCGGCGGCGCGCCCATCGAGGTCCCGGCGGACCGGGCCCACGACCTCCCCAGCGCCCTCGGCACCGTCCGCGCCGAACTCCAGGCCAACCGGCGGATGTCCCGCATGCCGATCGACCGGGTGCTGCGGCTGCTCGGCACGGACTTCCGGCCGACCTCGCCCGACCTGTACTCGATCGTGTCGTACGTCGACGCCCGCGACGTCCCCGGCGCCGCCGGCTGGCCGGACCGGACGGCGTACGCGCTGCTGCGGGTGTCGTACGGCGACCAGGTGTGCGCCTGGGTCACCCGGCTCCCGGAGGGCCTGTGGTTCGCCAGCCGCTACCCGGACACCGACGTCGCCCACAAGAACCTGCGGCTGTACGTGGAGCGGCTGCGGGACATCATCACCTCGGTCGGTCAGAAGCCCACGGACTGAAGGGCGCCGAGGCCGACGTCGGCGTAGGAGTGCTTGCCGGAGACGAAGATGTTGACGCCGTAGTAGTTGAAGATCCAGCAGGCGAAGGCGGCCAGGGCCAGGTAGGCGGCCTTGCGGCCCTTCCAGCCGGCGGTGGCGCGGGCGTGCAGGTAGCAGGCGTAGGCGACCCAGGTGATGAAGGACCAGGTCTCCTTGGGGTCCCAGCCCCAGTACCGGCCCCAGGCGTCGCCCGCCCAGATCGCGCCCGCGATGATCGTGAACGTCCACAGCGGGAACACGGCGGCGTTGACGCGGTAGGCGAACTTGTCGAGGGAGGCCGCGGCGGGCAGCCGGTCCAGGACGGAGCTGGCGAACCGGCCGGGGGTGCCGCCGGCGGCCAGCTTGCTCTCGAAGTTGTCCTTGAAGAGGTACAGGATCGTGCCGACCGCGCCGACGTAGAACACCGCGCCGCAGAAGATGGCGGTCGAGACGTGGATGTACAGCCAGTACGAGTGCAGGGCGGGCACCAGCTGGTCGCTCGCCGTGTACAGGACCGTGACGGCGAGGCCGAGGTCGAGCAGGACGGTGGTGGCCAGCGGCAGGCCGAGCCAGCGGACGTTCTTCTTCAGCAGGAGCAGCGCGAGGTACACGCCGACGGCGACCGTCGTGAACGTGATGTTGAACTCGTACATGTTGCCCCACGGCGCCCGCTTCACCGACAGGGCGCGGGTGAGGACACCGCCGGCCTCCAGGGCGAAGGCGAGGACGGTGAGCGAGATGGCGATCCGCCCGTAGAGGTCGCCCTTCTCGGTGCCGCCGTGCGCGCCCGGCCCGTCGGGCACGTCGCGGGAGCCGGAGGCGGTGCGTACGACGACCTCCGGCCGCTCCAGTACGGCGGTGCCGCCGGCCTTCTTCACGGTCACGGCCGGTCCGGCCTTGGCGGCGCCCGCCTTGGCCCGGCTCGTGGCGGTGAGCGCGGCGGCGGTGCGGCCGACCTTGCTGCGGCTGCCGAAGAGCCACTCGGCGATGTGCGCGAAGAAGGCCAGGGTGTAGACGGCCATCGCGGAGTAGATCAGCGTGTTGCTGAGGTTCGCGAGATCCTCGTTGGTCGCGGCGGCGAGATTCATTTCTTCTCAGCCCCTTCGGCAGTGACGGCGTGGGTGTCGGGGGTGTCCGGGGAATCGGGGGTGTCGTCGTTCTCGGGAGCGTCGGACGCGTCGGAGGTGTCGGAGGAGTCCGGCGCGCCGGGTGCCTGGTCGTACAGGACCCCGGCGAGGTCGCCGAGCTCCTCGGGGAGCTTCGCGGACTCGCTGCGGCCGAGGCCGGCCATCTCCACGACGGTGACGCCGTCGGCGCCGCGCACGGCCCGCACCCAGACGCGGCGGCGCTGGATGAACAGGGAGCCGGCCAGGCCGAAGATGGCGACGACGGCACCGCCGAGCGCCCAGCCGCTGGCGGGCTGCCGCGTGACCTGGAAGCCGGCCCACTCCTGGACGCCGTTGAAGGTGACCGTGCCGGCGCCGTTCGGGAGGGTCATGGTGTCGCCGACCTTGAGTCGCTTCTTGAACAGCTTGCCGTCGGAGTCCTTGAACTCCTTCAGGTGCGTCTTGTCCAGCTGGTACACGCTCTGCGGGAAACCGGCGTTCACGCCCAGGTCGCCGTGGTAGGCGGACAGGGCTAGCAGCGGGCTCCGCAACGCCGGGAACTGGGACAGCATCATTGAGTCCGGGCCGCCGTAGGTCGGCAGGAAGAAGGCGTTGAAGCCGAGCTGTTCCTCCTCGCCCTTGGCATTGCGGTAGCCGTCCATGACCTTGACGGCACCGGAGGAGGTGACGTTGCCGTCGATCGGCAGCAGGGCGACGGCCTCGCGGTCCATGACCACGTCGCCGCGGGCGTCCTTGATGGTGAGGATCGGCGCGTAGCCGTGGCTGACCAGGTAGACCTTCGAGCCGTCGATCTCCAGCGGCTCGTTGACCTTGATGGTGGTCGGCTTCTCCGCGCCGTCCACCCCTTCGCTGTACACGACGGCCGCCTCGTAGGTACGGGGGGTGCCCCGGTTGGGTCCGGTCGGCTCGTAGGTGCCCTTGAAATCCTTCAGGACGAAGCTGAAGGGGTCCAGGTCGTCCGGGGTGAACAGATTCCCGGACTTGAAGTCGTCGTACTGGGCGAGGGTGTTGGCGAAGCCGCTGCCCTCCAGGACCAGCTTGTTGCCCTCGTACTTGAACAGCTGCCCCCAGGCGAAGGCGATCAGCATCACGATCAGCGCGATGTGGAAGGCGAGGTTGCCGACCTCCCGCAGGTAGCCCTTCTCGGCCGCGACGGCGTCGCCGGCGGGGTCCGTGTCCGCGCGGAAGCGGCGCTTCCGCAACAGCCTCAGGGCCGCCTCGCGGACCTCCTCGGGCGCGGTCCCGGTGCGCCAGGTGGTGTAGGCGGGCAGCCGGTCCAGACGCCGGGGGGCGCGGGGCGGGCGGCCGCGGAGCTGGCCGACGAACTGCCAGGTGCGCGGGACGATGCAGCCGATGAGGGAGACGAACAGCAGGATGTAGATCGCGGAGAACCACACCGAGCTGTAGACGTGGAAGAGGCCGAGCTTGTCGTAGACCGGCCCAAGGATGTCGTGGTTGTCGCGGAACTCCTCGACCTTCATGGCGTCCACGCCGTCCTGCGGGATCAGTGACCCCGGGATCGCGCCCAGCGACACCAGCAGGAGCAGGATCAGCGCGACGCGCATCGAGGTGAGCTGACGCCAGAACCAGCGGGCCCAGCCGGTCACGCCGAGCGCAGGGAGGTTCGGCGCCTCCTCCTCGGGGGCGGTGGAGAGCTGGGACCCTGCGGCGGCGAGGTCACGGCCGTCGCCGCCTGTCTTCGGGGAGTCGGGCGTCGAGGTACTGCGGGTGTCGCTCATCAGATTCCCGGGGTGAAGCCAGTGGACCAGGTCTGCATCTGCTGCACGAGGGCGTCCCACGCACCGGTCAACAGCAGCAGACCGGTCAGGATCATCATGCCGCCACCGATGCGCATCACCCAGACATAATGCCGCTTGACCCAACCGAAGGCGCCGAGGGCCCTGCGGAACGCGATCGCGGCAAGCACGAAGGGGACTCCGAGGCCGAGGCAGTAGGCGACCGTGAGAACGGCGCCGCGGCCCGCGCCTGCCTGGGTGGACGAGAGCGCCAGTACGGAACCGAGGGTCGGGCCGATGCACGGCGTCCAGCCGATACCGAACAGCGCGCCCAGCACCGGCGCGCCGACCAGGCCGGTCGCCGGTCGCCGGTGGAAGCGGAACTCGCGCTGGGTGAGCCAGGGCATCAGGCCCATGAAGAACGCACCCATGAGGATCATGAGTACGCCCAGCACCTTGGTCAGGACTCCGCGTTGTTCCTGGAGCGTCTGCCCGAAGTAGCCGAACAGTGCACCGCCGGAGACGAACACCGCGGTGAAGCCCAGGACGAACAGGGCGGCGCCGGCGGCCATCCGGCCGCGCCGCGCCTCGGCGAGATCCGCGCCAGTGACCCCGGTCACGTAGGACAGATAGCCGGGCACGAGAGGCAACACGCAGGGGGAGAAGAAGGAGAGGAGGCCGGCGAGCAGGGCGATCGGCAGAGCGAGCAGGAGCGCTCCGCCGGTCACCGTCGCGCCCGGGTCCGCGGCGAGCGTGAAGAGCGGGCTCACGTCACTTCTCCGCGAGGACCGGAGCGATCATCTTGCGGAGCTCCTCCTCGCTGAGCGGAGCGAGCGCACGGGCGGCGATTCCCCCGTCTCGGTCGAGGACGAGCGTGGAAGGGATCGCCTGCGGATTCAGCGTGCCCTTCCTGAAGCGGAGCAGCAGCTTGCCCGTCGGGTCGTACAGGCTCGGATAGGAGACACCGAACTTCTGCTCGAAGGCTCGCGCTGGGCGCGTGTCGGTGTCGCGGGTGTTGATCCCGACGAACTGCACACCTTGATCCTTCAGGTCCTGATACACCTTCTCGAAGTTCTTGGCCTCGAGGCGGCACGGCCCGCACCACGACCCCCACACATTGAGGACGACCACCTTGCCCTCGTAATCGCCGACGTCGACCTGCCCACCGTCCACGGTTGCGCCTGAGAGGTCGGGTGCGGCCGCCCGGTCTCCCTTCGCGGCCGTGGCGATGCCGTCCTCCCCCATGATGAAGTTGGTGTCGCCACCTCCCCCGGAAGCCCCTCCGGACGTACAGGCGGACACGGCCGACATGACCGTCGCCACGGACACGGCGGCGACCAGGACAGCGCGGACCCGGGAGGGACGGGACCGTTTCGAGCGTGCGGGGGCGCGACTGGCGGCACTCATGTGAAAAGTTTCGCATGCGCGGTCCGGCATCCTGCCAGCACCCCCGCGTAATGCAGAATCCACACTTCAGGTGACGCAGTCGGGCATCTCCGTAACTACCTGATCGAAATCAGCTAGCCCGACACCTGCCCGGCGGATACGATCTTCGGCGCAGGCGAACACATGACCACCGACCGTTCGCCGCACCAGAAGAAACGAGGGGATCATGAGGATCGGCAAGGGTACGGGAGTTCTGCTCTCCACGGGAACGCTGCTGGCAGGTGCCCTGGTGGGCTTCGGCTCCGGAACGGCGAACGCGGCGCCCAGCGTGTACTTCACCAGCGATTCCCACAGCAACGGCCTCGAGCTCGTGGTCCATCTCAACGGCCATGTGGCCGGCTACGGGGACTGGTTCACCGACCCCGAGGGCAGCCAGCCCGGCGACGCTCTCGCCGCGACCGACTCGTGGGGGGACGGTTACTGGATCGCCGCGAACCTGGACACCGGCCGGGTCGCCACGACGCGGGGCCACAACGCGCCGTACAGCGTCACCAAGACCGGCAATCTGCCCGAAGGCGAATGGCACAAGATGTGGGTCTGCGTCGGCAAGGGCACGTGGTACAAGTGCTCCGCGAAGCACTCCGTTCACGCCTAGAACCGTGCCCAGAGTGTGACACGACCTGAATGACCGGCGTCGTCGCCCTCGGTTCCGAGGGCGACGACGCCGGTGTCGTCGACGCACCCGTCACCCCCGCCATGGACCGCCACGTCAGGCGCCCAGCCCCTTCCAGCCGCCGGCCGGCCGCTGTCCCACCTCGACGGTACGGAGCTTGGCGAGCACCTCGGGCTTCTGCACGTCCAGCCAGTCGGTGAACTGCCGGAAGGAGACGAGCCGGATGTCCTCGCCCTTCTCCTTCTCGCGGGCGATGTGCTTGAGGACGTTCTCCACGGCGTCCATGTAGATGCCGCCGTTCCACTCCTCGAAGTGGTTGCCTATGAAGAAGGGCGCCCGGTTCGTCTCGTACGCCCGCTTGAAGCCGGATATGTACGAGTTCGTGGCTTGTTCGCGCCAGCCCGGGTAGTTGTGGGCGGGGGCCTTGGTCGAGTTGACCGACTGGTTGGCGAGGATGTTGTAGTCCATCGAGAGGACCTCGAAGGAGTGCCCGGGGAACGGTATCTGCTGGAGCGGCAGGTCCCAGATCCCGTCCTTCTTCACCGGCCACACCTGGCGGCCGCCGGGCGAGGAGGCGTCGTAGCGCCAGCCCAGTTCGCGGGCGGTGGGCAGCAGTTTGTCCTGGCCGAGCAGACAGGGCGTGCGGCCGCCGACGAGTTCCTTGTCGTAGTCGAAGGGCAGGGACGGCAGGTCGGTCCAGCCGCTGTTGGTCCGCCACTCCTTGACGAAGGACTTCGCCTGGTCGATCTCGCTGCGCCACTGCGCGGACGTCCAGTTGCCGACGCTGCCGCCGCCCCCGCAGAAGTGGCCGTTGAAGTGGGTGCCGATCTCGTGCCCGTCGAGCCACGCCCGGCGGACGTTGGTGAGCGTCGCCTTGATGTGCTCGTCGGTGAGGTAGCCGATGTCGGAGGCGCCGCGCGGGTTGTTCGGCGGGTCGTAGAGGCGCTTCTTCGACTCGGGCAGCAGATACAGGCCCGAGAGGAAGAACGTCATGTGCGCGCCGTGCTCCTGGGCGAGGTCCAGGAAGCGCGGGAAGAGCCCGTTGCCGACCTCACCGGCCCCGTCCCAGGAGAAGACGACGAACTGCGGCGGCGTCTGGCCCGGTTCCAGCGGCACGGGCGCGTCCGGCTGGTGCGGCTGCTTGCCGGTGTACGACGTGGAGCCGTCGCCGATGGGCTTCGCCGGGGCCTTGCCGCTGCCGGAGGGCGACGGCTTCCCGGCGTCGCCGGAGCCGCCGGCCTGGTGCGAGCCCTCCGACGAGGAGTGGGAGCCGGTGCCGCAGCCCGCGAGCCCGACCGCCGCCGCGGCCCCCGCGCCGAGTCCGAGCATCCCCCTGCGGGTGAGAGTGCGGTTGGTAGTGCGCATCGCAACCTCGTTCGTCGCGTCCTTGTGGTCACTAGGTGAGAGGACGCGACGAACGAGCGGGTTCCGGAAATTTGTGCGGGTTGGGTAACAGTGGACAGCGGGCCCACAGAAAGGGGGCAGGGCCCCGGGGCGGTGGCCGATGGCCGATGGCCGGTGGCCGGTGGCCGATGGCCGATGGCCGATGGCCGATGGCCGATGGCCGATGGCCGATGGCCGATGGCCGATGGCCGATGGCCGATGGCCGATGGCCGATGGCCGGTGGCCGATGGCCGGTGGCCGATGGCCGGTGGCCGATGGCCGGTGGCCGGTGGCCGGGGTGACCGTCAGGCCCCGTACGCCTTCCCCTGCCCCTTCACCGGCTTGGCCCCCGCGAGGAGGTGGGCCGGGACGAGGTCGCGTGCGGGCTCGGTGTAGCCGACGGAGACGATCTTGTCGCCGCGGTAGGTGAACGTCGTCAGGGACGCCAGCGTGCACTGCCGCTTGCGCGGGTCGTGCCACAGGCGGCGCCGCTCGACGTAGGACCGCAGGATCCAGATCGGCAGCTGGTGGCTGACGACCACGGCCTCGTGGCCGCGCGCCCGGTCCCGTGCGGCGTCGATCGCGCCCTTCATCCGCACCACCTGGTCGACGTACGGCTCGCCCCAGGACGGCTTGAACGGGTTGACCACGTGCTTCCAGTTGGCGGGCCGCCGCAGTGCGCCGTCGCCGATGCCGAAGGTCTTGCCCTGGAAGACGTTGTCGGCCTCGATGAGGCGGGCGTCGGTGCCGAGGTCGAGCCCGTGCGTCTTGGCGATCGGCGTCGCCGTCTCCTGCGCCCGCTCCAGCGGGGAGGCCACGACGTACGTCACGTCGCGGGGCGCGAGGTGCTCGGCGACCCGCTCGGCCATGCGCCGGCCCAGCTCGGAGAGGTGGTAGCCGGGCAGCCGCCCGTACAGGACGCCGGTGGGGTTCTCGACCTCGCCGTGCCGCATGACGTGGACGACGGTCAGCTCTTCGTCGCGTTCCTGGTCGCCGTTGCTCATGCCGTGGCCTCCGCTGCGGCTCGGGCCGCCGCCGGGAGGGCGTCGGCGATGCGCTGGACGGCCCGCTCGTCGTGGGCGGCGGACACGAACCAGGACTCGAAGGAGGACGGCGGCAGGTAGACGCCGTTCGAGAGGAGGGAGTGGAAGAAGGCGGTGAACCGGAAGGACTCCTGCGCCTTGGCGTCCTCGTAGTTGCGGACCGGCCGGTCGGTGAAGAACACCGAGAACATGTTGGAGGCGGTCTGCAGGGTGTGTGCGACGCCCTCCTTGCCGAGCGCCTCGGTCACGAGCGACTGGATCTGCGCGGACACCGCGTCGACCTTCTCGTACGCGGCGTCGTCGAGGAGCCGCAGCTGGGCGAGCCCGGCGGCGGTGGCGACCGGGTTCCCGGAGAGGGTGCCGGCCTGGTAGACGGGCCCGGCCGGCGCGAGGTGCGCCATGACGTCGGCGCGCCCGCCGAACGCGGCGGCGGGGAACCCACCCCCCATCACCTTCCCGAAGGTCATGAGGTCGGGCACGACCCCCTCCACCCCGTACCACCCGGCGCGGCTGGTCCGGAACCCGGTCATGACCTCGTCGGACACGAACAGCGCGCCGTTCGCGGCACACGCTTCCTTGAGCCCCTGGTTGAACCCGGGCAGCGGCGGCACGACGCCCATGTTGCCGGGCGACGCCTCGGTGATCACGCAGGCGATCTCGCCGGGGTGGGCGGCGAAGGCGGCGTGCACGGCCTCCAGGTCGTTGTACGGCAGCACGATCGTGTCGCTCGCCTGGGCGCCGGTGACGCCGGGCGTGTCGGGCAGCGCGAAGGTGGCGACGCCGGAGCCGGCCGCGGCGAGCAGCGAGTCGACGTGGCCGTGGTAGCACCCGGCGAACTTGATCACCTTGGTGCGCCGGGTGAACCCGCGGGCGAGCCGGATGGCGGACATGGTGGCCTCGGTCCCGCTGGACACGAGCCGGACCTCCTCCAGCGGCGCGACGCGCTCGACCATCGCCTCGGCGAGCGCGACCTCGCCCTCGGCGGGCGTGCCGAAGGACGTCCCGCGCGCGACCGCCTCCTGCACGGCGGCGATCACCTCGGGGTGCGCGTGCCCGAGGATCATCGGCCCCCAGGAGCAGACGAGGTCGACGTACTCGCGCCCGTCGGCGTCGGTCAGGTACGGCCCGGAGCCGGACACCATGAACCGGGGCGTGCCGCCGACGGCGCCGAAGGCACGCACCGGGGAGTTCACACCGCCGGGCGTGACGGCCGCCGCGCGGTCGAACAGAGCCTGCGAGGCCGGTGCTTCGTATGGATATGCCAGTTCGCTCATGACCTGCGACTTCTCCGACCTTCTCGACCTTCTCCGACGTATCGGACCCTGCGCGGGTCCCGCTCGGCCGCTGGTTGCCCAGGGTGACTTGGTCAAGGGTAGACAACCGCCCCGAACGCCGTGCCGTCTGCCAGACTGGAACCCATCCACGCAGCTCACCGAAAGGACGCGGGCGCGGCCGACGACCGTCCCGCGAACGCACGACGGACATATGACGTACATATGTTTCACCGCACGTTTCGGCGAGCGGCCGTGGGGGAGGTCACTGACACGATGATCGGGTTGCGCGGCGGGGGCCACGCGTCCTAGAAAAGCAGTCGGGTGGAGATATGCATCGCGGTGGCGGACTGGGCGAGGGGACCGACGACCTGGGTCCTCGACGTGCCCGGCGGGGAAGGCACCGACGCGAGGCGGAGGAAGCGTCCGAAGCACGTCAGACACACGGCACGCCGGGCGAGCCCGACCGGCTCGACGGACGGGCCGACCGGCTGGGGGCGGGGAGCAGGAATGGTGGTCGGGTGGGGGTGACCTACAAGTACTTCGGCGCGCCCGACGGCGCGACCGCGGCCCGCGTCCCGATCTCGATGCGCCCCGAGGAACTGGGCGGCGACGAGCTCGGGATGAACGGCATGTTCACCAAGATCAAGCCGGAGACCATGGCCGCCATGGTCCTCACCGGCATCGAGGGCGTCCCCCTGCACAAGGTGCCCCCGCTGGAACTGGTCGTCCTGCACCCCGACTACGCGGTCGTGAAGCTCCCGATGACCGTCGTCGACCCCCTGCGCGGCATCGGCGAGGAGGCGGTCGGCGCGGCGGCCTTCATCTGGTCGACGGTCCCGGACCGGGGCGGCCCGCGGGACGCGTTCAACGTGTACCAGCTGCTGCACGAGTGGCAGGACTTCAGCCACCGGCTGCACGAGGCGGGGCATCAGCCGTACTGCCTGGTGTGGCCCTGAACGGAACGCCGTAGGGGTCGGGCCGGGTCGGTCACGGCCCGACTGGCGCCCTGAGAGGTCACCGACCGGCCTCCGCACCCGTCGTGCGGCAGGTGCAGCCCGGACGGCAGCCGCACGCGTCCTCCTCGGCGTCGACCTCGACGGTCCCCGCGCCGACCGGAGGGGCAGGGGCGCAGCAGCCCTTGCCGCGCCAGGCGTCGCGCCCTTCCTTGACCGCGATGCCGGCGATGGCCAGCGCGGTGATCGGGTCGGCCCAGGACCAGCCGAGGGTGGCGTTGAGGACGAGGCCTGCCAACAACACCGCCGAGAGGTACGTGCACAACAACGTCTGCTTGGAATCCGCCACGGCCGAGGCGGATCCGAGCTCGCGCCCGGCCCTGCGCTGCGCGGCGGACAGGAACGGCATGATCGCGAGGGAGAGCGCGGCGAGCACGATGCCGGGGACGGAACGCTCGGCCTCGCCGGTTCCGGTCAGCGCCCGGACCGCGTCGACCGTGACGTACGCGGCGAGCGCGAAGAACGACACCGCGATGATCCTCAGCGCCGTCTTCTCCCGGGCCTCCCGCACCGCGTGATCGGCTGCGCGGAACTGCCAGGCGACCGCAGCCGCGGAGGACACCTCGACGACGGAGTCCAGGCCGAAGCCGATCAGTGCGGTGGACGAGGCGACCGTGCCGGCGGTGAGGGCGACGACCGCCTCGACGACGTTGTAGGTGATCGTCGCGGCGACCAGCAGTCGTATCCGCGTCGCCAGCACTTCTCGGCGGGCCGGAGAAGGGCCGCGGGTTGTGGGGATCTCAGCGCTCACAGTCAGCAGCACCCCTTGTCGTCGGCTTCGGCGCACGTGCGGTCGCTCTCCACGGCCACCACCGCGGTGCGCAGGTCGTCCAGCGCGTGGCCGAGTCGTTCGTCGGCCAACTCGTAGCGGGTGCGGCGGCCGTCGGGAACCGTGACGACCAGGCCGCAGTCACGCAGGCACGCCAGGTGGTTCGACAACCGGGTCCGGGAGACGCCGAGCGCGTCGGCGAGGTCGGCCGGGTAGGCGGGGGCCTCGCGCAGGGCGAGCAGGATGCGGCAGCGGATCGGGTCGGCCAGCGCGCGGCCGAACCGGACCAGCACCTCGATCTCGGGGGCAACAGTCAGCACACGATGACGGTACAGGGCATCCTGAATTCAGGAAACCGTGTATCGAGAGAGGGATCGCGGGCAAGAGTCGCGGGTGATGCGCCGGCTCACGATCCGCGCCGGGCAGGGGGCAGGCGGGGCGGCGCGGGCCGCGACCGGTCCCCTGTTCCGGTCGCGGCCCCGCTGTCGCGGGTGTTGAGGCCGGTCACGAGCCGCAGCAGCCGCCCGCCGCCGGAGCGTCCTCGGCGGCGGCGCCCACTGCCGTGGGCGGGGCGAGCTGCACGAGCTGCGGTTCCGGTGCGGCGCAGCAGCCGCCGCCGTCGGCCGGCCGGGCGTCGGGGGTGTCGAACAGGCCCGCGCCGCCGCAGACTCCGGTCTCGGGAAGGGTGAGTTCGACGCGGTCGGCGGCGTCGAGGTCGCCGGCGATGGCGGCGGCGACGGAGCGGACCTGCTCGTAGCCGGTCATGGCCAGGAAGGTGGGGGCGCGGCCGTAGGACTTCATGCCGACCAGGTAGACGCCCTGCTCGGGGTGGGAGAGCTCGCGGTGACCGTGCGGGTAGACGGTGCCGCAGGAGTGCTGGTTCGGGTCGATCAGCGGGGCCAGGGCGACCGGGGCCTGGAGGCGTTCGTCCAGGCTCAGGCGCAGCTCGTCCAGGAAGGACAGGTCGGGGCGGAAGCCGGTCAGCACGATCGCCTCGTCCACCGGCTCCAGGCGTCGGCCGTCCTCGCCCACGAGGACCAGACGTCCGTCGGCGTCGCGTTCGAACGCCTCGGTGCGGAAGCCGGTCACCGCGTCCGCGTGCCCCTTGTCGACCGCGGCCTTCGCGGCGAGGCCGAGGGCGCCGCGGGCGGGGAGCTGGTCGGCGGTGCCGCCACCGAAGGTGGACGCGGAGATCCCCCGGCGCAGGACCCACAGGCCCCTCGTCCCCGCACCGTCGGCGGACTCCGCCAGCTCGGCCAGGTACGCGAGCGCGGTGAAGGCGGAGGCACCCGAACCGATGACGGCCGTGCGCCTGCCCGCGTAACGGGCGCGTACGGCCGGGTCGTCCAGGTCCGGTACTCGGTAGGTGATCCGGTCGGCCGCCGCCCTCTCGCCGAGGGCGGGCAGGCCGCTGCCGCCGGCCGGAGAGGGCGTGGTCCAGGTGCCGGAGGCATCGATCACGGCGCGGGCGAGGACACGCTCCTCACGGCCGTCGGCGTACTCGACGTGCACGACGAACGGCTGCTGCTCCCGGTCGGCGTCGACGATCCGATCGCGGCCGGCGCGAGAGACACCGGTGACCGCGGCCCCGGTGCGGACCTTGTCGCCGAGGGCGTCCGCGAGCGGCCGCAGGTACCGCTCGGCCCACTCTCCGCCGGAGGGATACGTCGCCGGGTCGGGCCGGGTCCAGCCGGTGGAGGCCAGGAGCTTCTCGGCGGCCGGGTCGACGACCTCGCCCCAGGTGGAGAACAGGCGTACGTGGCTCCACTCACGCACGGCCGCGCCGGTCTCGTCGCCCGCCTCCAGAACGAGGGGCTCGATGCCGCGCTCGATGAGGTGGGTGGCTGCGGCGAGCCCGACGGGGCCCGCACCGACGACGATGACGGGGAGCTGCTGGGTGCTCATGATGCTCGGTCTCCTCTGGGGGTGAAGGGTCAGCGCGCGTGGGTGAAGGCGGCCATCTGGGCGTGCCGCCGGCGTTCGGCCGCTCGGGAGGCGCTGTCGCCGACCTGGGCGCAGTTGTCGCAGAAGCTGACGCCGGCCAGGTGACGGACGGCGCGGCGGGCACGGACCGCGGTGAGCACGGCACGAAGGGTGGTCACGACGACTCCTTGCTTCGATATCCGTCGATGTCTCTCCACAGCCCGGAGCTTGCCACTCGTATCGACGAGCGTCAACATAGACACATGTCGAATTCAGAGGTCGTGGAACTTCCCGTCCTGCCGGACAGTGACGTCGTGCCGTGCTGCCCGCCGATCACCGCCGGGGAGCTGTCCCGGGCGGACGCGGAGAAGATGGCCGCCATGTTCAAGGCGCTCTCGGACCCGGTGCGCCTGCGGCTGTTCTCCAAGGTCGCCTCCCACCCGGGCGGCGAGGCGTGCGTGTGCGACATCGCCGACGTCGGCGTCTCCCAGCCGACCGTCTCCCACCACCTCAAGAAGCTGCGCGAGGCCGGCCTGCTGACCTCCGAGCGGCGCGGCACCTGGGTCTACTACCAGGTCGCCCCGTCCGTGGTGGCGGCCATGGCGGCCATGCTCGACCTGCGCGGCCGACCGGTGCCATGAGCCGGCTCCGCGGTGACCTGGTGGCGGGGCGGATTCACCACTGTTCCGTTGACTGCGGCCGCGGGCCCGGCGGCCGGTCCTGGGCAGCCGCACGGCCGGGCGCGAGTTCAGATGTCCAGTCGGCGCGCGATCCGGTGGGCGGCCTCGCGGGCAGGGCGGCCCACGCCGATCAGGGTGGCGGAGGCGGGGCCGGTCCGGTCGCCGTGGTCGGCCGGGGAGAACAGGTGCAGCGAGTCCCACATGTGCTGCCAGGCCCCGCCCTGCGCCGGTCCGGCGTCGAGGACGGTGAAGTCGATACCCAGACGACGCAGGTGATAACCGGCGGCGAGCCCTGCTTGGCCACCGCCGGCCACCACCGCGTCCACGTCCCGCGTCACGGGGCCGTGGTCACCGCGTCGGCGGCGAACTTCCTGCGCCAGGCGAGCGCGACGTAGACGAGGCCGATCAGCACCGGGACTTCGATGAGCGGTCCGACGACGCCGGACAGGGCCTGGCCCGAGGTGACGCCGAAGGTGGCGATGGCGACCGCGATGGCCAGCTCGAAGTTGTTGCCCGCCGCGGTGAACGCCAGCGTCGTGGTCCGGTCGTAGGCCAGACCGAGGCCCTTGCCGAGAACGAAGCTGCCGAAGAACATGACCGCGAAGTAGACGAGCAGCGGCAGCGCGATCCGGGCGACGTCCAGGGGCTGGGAGGTGATGGTCCTGCCCTGCAGGGCGAAGAGGATGACGATCGTGAACAGCAGCCCGTACAGCGCCCAGGGGCCGATCTTCGGCAGGAAGCGGGACTCGTAGCTCTCGCGGCCCATCCTCTTCTCGCCGATCCGGCGGGTCAGGAAGCCGGCCAGTAGCGGGACGCCGAGGAAGACGACCACGTTGAAGGCGATCTCCCCCGTCGAGATGTCCAGGTGCTCCCCGTCGCCCAGACCCAGCCAGCCGGGCAGCAGGTCGAGGTAGAACCAGCCCAGCAGGCCGAACGCGACCACCTGGAAAACGGAGTTGAGGGCGACCAGGACGGCGGCGGCCTCGCGGTCGCCGCAGGCGAGGTCGTTCCAGATGACGACCATGGCGATGCAGCGGGCCAGGCCGACGATGATCAGGCCCGTGCGGTACTCGGGCAGGTCCGGCAGGAAGATCCACGCCAGGGCGAACATGACCGCGGGTCCGAGGACCCAGTTGATGACCAGGGAGGAGATCATCAGCCTGCGGTCGCCGGTGACTGCGTCCAGCTTGTCGTAGCGGACCTTGGCCAGGACCGGATACATCATGATCAACAGGCCCAGTGCGATCGGCAGGGAGATCCCGCCGACCTCCACCTTCGCCAGCGCGTCGTTCAGTCCGGGGATCACTCGCCCGAGCCCCAGGCCGACGGCCATGGCGATGAGGATCCACACCGCGAGGTAGCGGTCGAGGGTGGAGAGCTTCCTGACGATCGAGTCGTCCCCGGCCCCGGTCTGCGCCGAGGTGGTGGGCTCGGTGGAGGTCACGGGCAGGCCCTCTTGTTCTCGGCGGCGGTGCGGGCGGCGGCGGCGAGTCCGGCGAACTGCTCGGACAGGCCGGCCAGAACCTCGGACTTGAGCCGGTAGTAGGTGTAGCGGCCGCAGGGCTCGGTCTCCACGATCCCGGCCTCGCGCAGCACCTTCATGTGGTTGGAGAGGTTGGTCTGCTTGGCTCCGGTCTCCTCGACCAGGTGCGTGGTGCAGAGCGTCTCGCGCGCCAGGAGGGTCACGATCCTCAGACGCAGCGGATCACCGAGCGCCCGGA
This sequence comes from Streptomyces coelicoflavus, assembly GCF_045041415.1. NCBI lineage: Bacteria > Bacillati > Actinomycetota > Actinomycetes > Kitasatosporales > Streptomycetaceae > Streptomyces > Streptomyces coelicoflavus. The sequence goes on from NZ_CP108218.1 coordinate 3,577,653, forward strand.
TCACATCAGGGTCGACTGAAGTCAGCATGCGCTGATACTCTCACATCACCACTTGCTGATATCAGTGGGGGCTGAAGTCATCGGTGGCCGGGTTCCACCGCGCGACGAGAGAGAACGATCACCATGGCCGACAAGCCGTCCGTCCTGTTCGTCTGCGTCCACAACGCCGGCCGCTCCCAGATGGCCGCCGCCTGGCTGGCCCACCTGGCCGGCGACCGCGTCGAGGTCCGCTCCGCCGGCTCCTCCCCCGGCGACCGGGTCAACCCGGCGGCCGTCGAGGCCATGGCCGAGGTCGGCATCGACATCTCCGAGGAGATGCCGAAGATCCTCACCGTCGACGCGGTCCGCGAGTCGGACGTCTGCGTCACCATGGGCTGCGGCGACACCTGCCCGGTCTTCCCCGGCAAGCGGTACCTCGACTGGAAGCTCGACGACCCGGCCGGCCAGGGCGTCGAGGCCGTGCGCCCGATCCGCGACGAGATCAGGACCCTGGTCGAGGGTCTGATCGCCGAGATCGCCCCGGAGAAGCCGGAGGCGGTGGCGTGAGCGGGATGCGCGAGGTCGTCCTGATCGGGCGCCGCCGCTGCGAGCGGGCGCCGGCCGCGCTGAACGCGGAGCGCCGTCTCACCGCACTTCACGACGGGAGCTCCGAGGCTGCGTTGATCGCCTTTCCGGCCTGAACGCCTGGCCTCTCGGGACGGCCGACTCATGCACCGGGCCGCCCGGACGGTCGGCCTGACGATTCGACTACCGGTTCTCGTACAAGTGCCGCCCGTCGCCGCACGAGTGGCAGCACTCAGCCACCGGCTGCACGAGGCGGGGCATCAGCCGTCCTGCCTGTGTGGCCCCGAGCCAGGTCCGGCAGGGCCACGGGCGTCGTCGGCGGCGACCCGGCGCGGCGGGCCGGGTCGCTGCCGTACGGTTCGCCTGCGGTCAGGGTGCCACCGCGTTGACCGCCGGGGTGCGGAGCATCCGGCGCGCGGTGCCCAGTGCGGCGCCCAGGGTCGCTGCCGCCGCGACGGCGACGAGGGCGAGCAGGAGCCAGAGCGGGACGTCGGGCAGCCAGCGGTCGGCGCGGGCGACGCTGTACGGGATCACGGTGACCGAGCCGGCCACCGCGCCCAGGACGGTGCCGGTCACCACCACGAGCGCGGACTCGGTGCGGATCGCCTGCATCACCTGGCCGGGTGTCGCACCCGCGAGCCGCAACTGGCCGAACTCCTTGCGCCGGGAGACGGTCGAGGCCACCAGGGTGTTGATCAGCATGATGCACGCGAACACGACGATCATGCCGATGACGACCAGGTTGAGCGTCTGGATGTTCTGCTGCTCGTTGGTGCGCAGGTAGCCGGACGCGGCGACGGCCCGGTTCTCGATGAGCTGCAGGTAGAGGATGCCCGTGCCGATCCCGGTGAACAGGATGATCGGCGACAGCGCGGCGGCGGCCTGGCCGGTGCGCCGACGCAGGTACTGCACCGTCAGGTATCCCGCCACACCGCGGCCGCGCAGCAGGCGCCCCGCCACGGCGGTCGCGACGCGTACGACGCCGGGGGCGAGGACGGCCAGCCCGATGGAGGTGAGGATGGACGCCTGGCCCGCGACGGGCATGGCGTCCGGGCCCTTGTCGGCGAACGCGGTGACGGTCAGCACGCCGAGGTAGCCGCCACCGGCCAGCAGTACGGTCGCCGGGGCGATGCGCTTCCATCCCATACGGCCGGGGCCGGCGTCCGCAAGCGACTCGGCCACGCTGACTCCCGTGGCCTGCCGGGACGTCCACAGCGCGGCGAGTACCGCCGACAGTACGGTGACCGCGCACCCGATCGACAGCGCGACCGCCCCGAACGCGAAGGCGACGCCGTCGGCGACCTGGCCGGTGTCCACCAGCAGGTCGAGCAGCACGCGGCCCAGCAGGTACGCCGGGGCCACCGCGACCACGACGGCGGCGACCGAGACCAGCGCCGCCTCACCCACGACCATCCGCACGATCTGCGCCGGGGTGGCGCCGGCGCTCTTGAGCAGGGCCGTCTCCGCCGCACGCTGACGCACCGACAGGCCCAGTGTGGAGACCACCGCGAACACGACGAGGCACATGCCCCAGCCTCCGACGACGCTTCCCATGGTCGTCAGCGTTTCGGAACTGGTCGCGTCGACACCGGCCCCGCGACCGGTGTCCAGCATCGACGCGAACGACATCACCATCGTCGCGCCGAACAGCAGCACCAGGAAGGTGCCCGCGAAGGACCCGGCGCGGCGGCGCAGCGAGGCGCGAGCCAACCAGAACAACGCCCTCACACCCCTTCGCCGACGCGGCGCCCGGCGACCTGCTCGGTGAGCCGGGTCATCGTGTCGGCCACCACCGCGGCGGTCGGCTCGGCCAGCCGGCCGACGAGACCGCCGTCGGCCAGGAACAGCACCTGGTCGGCATGGGCCGCGGCCACCGGGTCGTGCGTCACCATCACCAGGGTCCGCCCGTCGATGCGCACGGCCTCCTGCAGAAGCGCCAGCACCTCTCGCGCACTGCGGGTGTCCAGCGCGCCGGTGGGTTCGTCGGCGAACACCACGCGCGGCCGGGTGACCAGCGCCCGGGCGATCGCCACCCGCTGCTGCTGGCCTCCCGACAGCTGCGAGGGCAGATGATCGAGCCGCTCCCCGAGCCCGACGCGGTCCAGCGTCGCGACGGCCCGGGCGCGATCGACCCGCCTGCCCGCCAACCGCAGCGGCAGCGTCGTGTTCTGCAGCACCGTGAGCGTGGGCACCAGGTTGAAGTGCTGGAACACGAAGCCGATCCGCCCCCGGCGGAACTTGGTGAGCTGGGCCTCGGTGCCGCCGCTCATCTCCACGCCGTCCACGAACACCCGGCCGGAGGAGGGGCTGTCCAGCCCGGCCGCGCACTGCAGCAGCGTGCTCTTGCCCGAGCCCGACGGGCCCATGACGGCGGTGAACGACCCCCTGTCCAGGGCGAGGGACACATCGTCGAGGGCGGTCACCGATCCACCCGGTGACACGTAGTGCTTCGTGACCGATTCGAGGCGCAGCGCCTGATCGGAGCCGGGGGTTCCGGCGGCCGGTTCTTCCAGCAGCATGCGGAGTCCTTCGCGTCGTCGTAGAAGGGCCCGCCCGGCAGCTGCGCCGGGCGGACCGGAGTGCCTGGCCGGGGCCGCGAGCGGGCGTCTTCCCGTCGCCGCCCCTGCACGACACGACACGGACCGTGCCGTTCTCGAGGCACGGTCAGCATGAAGGCCGGTCGGCCTGCTGTCAACACGGCACGTGCCGTGCTGGTACGGTGGCCGGCATGACAGACCGCCGTGCCTCCCGCGCCGCCGACCGGACCGACGCGATCATGCGCAGCACCCTGGAACTGGCCCAGGAGAACGGCTTCGCCAAGCTCAGCATCGAAGCGGTCGCGGCCCGTTCCGGCGTCGGCAAGCACACCGTCTACCGACGCTGGCCGTCCCGGGGGCTGCTGTTTCTGGATTCGGTCCTCAGCCTGAACACGGGCGGCCTGGACCACCCCGACACCGGGGACGTCGTCGCCGACCTGCGCACGGTGATGACCAAGGCCGCCGACCTGCTCGGCCGCCCTCCGTGGGGTCCCCTGTACCGGGACCTCATCGGCGAGGCACAGCACGATCCGAAGGTCGCCGCCGCACTCAACCAGCGCTTCATCGAGCCCCAGACGGCCAACACCCTGGCCCGCCTGCGGGCCGCCCGGGACCAGGGGCAGATCGCTCCGGACTTCGACCTGGACCTGGCGATGGAAATCCTGTCGGGCCCCCTGTACTTCAGGCTCCTGGTCACCCAGGAGCCGATCAGCCCCGCCTACATCGATCGCATCCTCGAAGCGGTCTTCGCGGGCATGGGCCCCGTGGCGTGAGACGGGAGTGCGGTAGCGGGACGGTGGGTCCGAAGTCGGCCCGGTTCTCCCCCCGTTCGGACTACGATCGGCCGCCATGGACTGGCTGGAGCGGATCGCGAAGCTGAGGCAGTGGACCCGGAACGGCACCCGCGCTCCGCACAAGCCGCTGCTGCTCCTGTACGCCCTCGGCCGGTTCCAGGACGATGCCGACGGCGGCCTGCACTACACCGCGGTGGAACAGGACCTGCAGCGCCTGCTGATCGAGTACGGCCCACCGAACAGGACGACACCGGCCTACCCCTTCCACCACCTGGTCAGCGACGGGGTGTGGGAAGTCCGCACCGAGCGCGGGCCGGGCAGCCCCGGCAGCGGGGTCCGGGACCTCCGTGAGACGGGCGCCACCGGGCAGCTCGCGCCGGACCTGAAGGCGGCCCTGCGACGCGAACCGGACCTGCTCGGCAGCATCACACGCCTGCTGCTCGACCTGCACTTCCCGCCCTCCCTGCATGGAGAACTCTGCGAAGCCGTCGGTCTGGGGCTGGAGCCGGCGCAGGCCGAACGGCACTCGGCGGTACGCAGGCGGCGGGACCCCCGGATGCGGGAGCAGGTACTGACCGCCTACGAGTACCGGTGCGCCTTCTGCGGATACGACGGCCGGATCGGCGCGGTACCCGTCGGGCTGGAGGCCGCCCACGTGCGCTGGTGGGCGTTCGGCGGACCCGACGGGATCGAGAACGGGCTGTGCCTGTGCGCGCTGCACCACAAGCTCTTCGACAAGGGCGTCCTCGGCGTGGGAGACGACCAGCGCATCCTGGTCTCACAGCGCTTCGTCGGCCACAGCCCTGCCGCCCGCGAGCACGTCACTGCCCTCGCGGGCCGCCCGCTCATCGGCCCGCAGCCCGGCTCGAGCCCTGTTGCCGCGGCTCACCGCGGCTGGCACGCCCGGCAGGTCTTCCACGGCGAACCGCGCCCTGCCCCCGCGGCCGCCTGAGCCCGGAGCGTCGTTCCCCGCCCCGAGGGCCGGGCGGCGTTCTCTCTGCCGGAAGCGTGGTGACGTCGCGCCGGAACACCCCCGACCGGTACCCCTGGGGGGTATAATCACCGCATGGACCACGGCACGCACCCCTCCGGTACCGCGCACGGACACGGCGCCACCTGGACGATCGCGATGCGGGCGACGCTGCACTGCCTCACCGGGTGTGCCGTCGGCGAGATCCTCGGCATGGTCGTCGGCACCGCGCTGATGTGGGGCAACGCGCCGACCATGGTGCTGGCCATCGCCCTGGCCTTCGTCTTCGGCTACTCCTTCACGCTGTTCGCCGTGGTGCGCGCCGGGGTGTCCATGAGGGCCGCGCTCAAGGTGGCCCTGGCGGCCGACACCGTCTCCATCGCCGTGATGGAACTGGTCGACAACGGCATCGTCGCCCTCGTACCGGGCGCGCTGGACGCGCACCTGTCCGACGGGCTGTTCTGGTACGCGCTGCTCGGCGGCTTCGTCGTGGCGTTCCTGATCACCACGCCGGTCAACAAGTGGATGATCGGCCGCGGCAAGGGCCACGCCGTCGCCCACGCCTACCACTGAGCGTCCGCGGCATGCTGCTGCTCGCCGGCTTCAGCCCAGGCCGGCGAGCAGTTCGCCGCACGCCTGCTCGCAGCTGCGGCACGCCTCGGCGCAGACCCGGCAGTGCTCGTGCATGTCGGCGTGCCGGGCACACTCGTCGCCGCACGCCGCGCAGACGGTCGCGCAGGCCTGGAGCACGGCCCGGGTGACGTTGGCGTCGTAGCCCGTGTGCCGGGACAGGACCGCGGCCGTGGCGGTGCAGACGTCGGCGCAGTCCATGTCGGTACGGATGCACTTGGTCAGATCGGCGACCGTGGGCTCCGACAGACAGGCGTCGGCGCACGCGGTGCACGCCTGGGCACACCTGAGGCACTCCTCGATGCACCGGGCCATGGCGTCCCGGTCCACGCCGCCCAGGTCGGCCGGGTAGGTACGGAGCAGGTCGTTGACGGTGGTGGGCATGGTGGCCGCTTCCCTTCCGTTCTCGCGTACGTCGGGGTCGTGCCTGCCGGGTTTCACCGTGCGGCACACCACAAACCGCCGCCGGAGTCCTGTCGGTAAGCTCCCCGCCGTGGCCGTCCGCCGACCGAGAGCAGCGAGAAGAGCACCGTGACCCCGTACGACTCAGAGAACGAGTACCAGTACGAGTACGACTACGAGAAGGACGGCGCGGCCATCTACCGCCAGTCCTTCGCGACCATCCGCGCGGAGGCCGACCTCTCCGGACTGCCCGCGGACGTCGGCCGGGTCGCGGTCCGGATGATCCACGCCTGCGGGATGGTCGACCTCGTCCGGGACCTGTCCTGGACGCCCGGCGTCGTCTCCCGCGCCCGCGAGGCCCTGCGGGCCGGTGCGCCCGTCCTGTGCGACGTGCGGATGGTGGCCAGCGGCGTGACGCGCAAGCGGCTGCCCGCGGACAACGACGTCCTGTGCACCCTGTCCGACCCGGCCGTCCCCGAGCTGGCGGCCAGGCTCGGCACCACGCGCAGCGCCGCCGCGCTGGAGCTGTGGCGCGACCGGATGGAGGGCGCCGTCGTCGCCGTGGGCAACGCGCCCACCGCGCTCTTCCGGCTCCTGGAGATGATCGACGCGGGAGCGCCCCGCCCGGCCGCCGTCATCGGTGTCCCCGTCGGCTTCGTCGGTGCCGCCGAGTCCAAGGACGCGCTGGCCGCCCACCCCTCGGGCGTGGAGCACCTCGTCGTGCGCGGACGTCGCGGGGGCAGCGCCATGGCCGCCGCCGCGATCAACGCGCTCGCCAGCGAGGAGGAGTGAGCGACGGGACCGCGGTCCGTACGTGAGCGGCCGGACCGTGCACCTGGACGTGAGCGGCGGCACCACGGCTGGAACGTGAGCAGCCGAACCGCGCGCTCGGACGCGAGAAGCGGCACCCCGGCAGGCACCGCGAGCAGCCACACCACGCGCCCAAGCGTGAGCAGCGGCACCACGGCAGGGACGTGAGCAGCCGAACCGCCCGCTCGGACGCGAGAAGCGGCACCCCGGCAGGCACCGCGAGCAGCCACACCACGCGCCCAAGCGTGAGCAGCGGCACCACGGCAGGGACGTGAGCAGCCGAACCGCCCGCTCGGACGCGAGAAGCGGCACCCCGGCAGGGACCGCGAGCAGCCACACCACGCGCCCAAGCGTGAGCAGCGGCACCACGGCAGGGACGTGAGCAGCCGAACCGCCCGCTCGGACGCGAGAAGCGGCACCCCGGCAGGGACCGCGAGCAGCCACACCGCGCGCCCGGGCGTGAGCAGCGGCACCACGGCTGGAACGTGAGCAGCCGGACCGCGCGCTCGGACGCGAGAAGCGGCACCCCGGCAGGGACCGCGAGCAGCCACACCACGCGCCCAGGCGTGAGCGGCGGGACCACGGCTGGAACGTGAGCAGCCGAACCGCCCGCTCGGACGCGAGAAGCGGCACCCCGGCAGGGACCGCGAGCAGCCACACCACGCGCCCAAGCGTGAGCAGCGGCACCACGGCAGGGACGTGAGGGGGACGGGCCATGTGCCCCCGGGTGAGCGACCGGACCGTGCGCCCCAACGTGAGCGAACGGCCCGTGCGCCCAGGCCCGAGCGGCCGGACCACGCGCCCAGGCGTGGTCTAGCCGTGCGGCCGGCCCCCCGCCGGTGTCTCCGCGATCCACCGCGCCGCCGCTTCGGGCTCGGTCACGACCGGCACTCCCCCCGGCACCGGCGGCCTGCGCACCACGATCACGGGCAGCCCCGCCTCCCGTGCGGCCGTCAGTTTCGGGGCGGTGGCCGCTCCCCCGCTGTCCTTGGTGACCAGGACGTCGATCCGGTGCCGGCGCAGCAGCTCGCGCTCCCCGGCGAGGGTGAAGGGGCCGCGGTCCAGCAGTACCTCCATGCGGGGCGGGGCCGGTTCGCCGGGCGCGTCGACGGACCGGACCAGGAACCACGGGTCGGTCAGCGGGGCGAAGGCGGCCAGGCCCATGCGGCCGGTGGTCAGGAAGACCCGCCGGGCGGCCAGGGCGGGCAGCAACGCGGCGGCTTCCGCCAGCGAACCGGCGTCGTGCCAGAGGTCCCCCTCGGCCCGCCGCCAGCCGGGGCGGCGCAGCACGAGGAGGGGGACCCCGGCGGTGGCGGCGGCGTGGGCCGCGTTGCCGGTGATGATGCCGGCGAAGGGGTGCGTGGCGTCGACGAGGAGGTCCACCGCGTGCTCGCGGAGCCAGGCGGCGAGTCCTCCGGCGCCGCCGAAGCCGCCGACGCGCACCTCACCGGGCGGTGTCCTGGGGGCGGACACCCGCCCCGCCAGGGAGGTCGTCACACGCGGGACCGGAAGCGGGCCGGCCGCCAGCAGTTCGGCGAGGCGGCGGGCCTCCGTGGTCCCGCCGAGGATCAGCACGTGCACGACGCGCACCCTCCCTTCACGCGGTGTCCGCGGTCGTCCCGTCGCTCTCTGCCCGCCGCCCCAGACTCAAGCACACCCGTCGGCCGAGTTGCCGCGCGGAGCCGATGCGAGAAGGTGAGGGGGAAGACCGGGCCGCGAAGGGAGCGAGTGGTGACCGGCGGTCCCATCGGCGACACCGCGGTGCTCAACGCGCTGTTCGCCAACTCGCCCCAGGGGCTGTTCGTCTTCGGCTCCGAGCAGCGGATCGCCCGCTACAACCCGGCCGGACGGGGAGTCCGGGGCCTGTCCGCCGAGGACGTCGTCGGCCGGCGCGTCGAGGAGCTCGCGCCCGGCTTCGAGGCGGGCGAACTCCAGCGCCTGATCGACGAGGTACTGGCGACCGCCGAGCCGTTGCGGGGCCGCCTGGTCTGCAGCGACCGGGTGCGGCTGCTGACCGAGGTCACGGACGCCAGCAGCGCCAGCCCCCACCTGCGCCGCGCGCGGGAGAGCGACGAGGGCGGCCGGGGGCTGTTCATCGTGATGCGGCTCAGCTCGCACTGGGGTGTCCGGCACAGCCGCCACGACAAGACGATCTGGTCCGAGCAGCGGCTCGACGCGGGGTCGGCACCGGACGCGGCGGACCTGATGGACGCCTTCGACGTGCCGGACACCGGGGAGCGGTGAGGGCCCCCCGACGCCTCACCGCTCCGTTCCGTCGGCGGCGTGCCGGGCGTGCGGGTTGGCCAGGAGGTGGCGGGGGTCGGCGGCGCGGGTGATGGCGGACTCGACGGCGGCGACCCGGTCCGCGAGGAGGCCCAGGGCGGCGACGGCACGCACCAGGGGGTCGTCGTCGGGGCCGCCGAGGGTGCGGGCGCGGACGTGGGCGGTGCGCACCTCGGCCCAGCGGGCGGCCTCCTCCGGGGTGAGCGTGCCGCGCAGCTCGGCGAGCTTGAGGAGGTTGGCCTCCGCCCCGTGGGTGAGGGTCTGCGCCTCCGCCGTGTAGTGGTCGTCGAGGACGGCGGCGCGCTCGGCGTCGTTCATGACGGGGCGGATGCGCTGGGCGATCTTGTTCATGTTGCGGTAGGAGCCCTGGAGCCGGAACGCGGGCTCCGTACGGGAGTCGTCCGACTGGGCGGCGGAGGCGATGTAGGCGGCGTTGACGGCCAGGACCGTCTCGCGGGCGGCCACCAGGTGGCGCAGGACGGACAGGACGCGCTCCAGCTCGGCCGGCGGGTAGGCGTGGGTGAGCCGGTCGGCGCGGGCGGTGGGGTCCCCGGCGGCGAGGCGGACGAGGAGCTCCAGGTCGGCCCGGTCGCGGCCGGCGAGCGGGGCAAGGACCGGGTTCGCGGTGAGCGCGTTCTCCAGGAAGCTCAGCGCGAAGGCCTCCTCCTTGCCGGTCAGGACGTCGCCCAGGTTCCAGACGTCGGCCCGGTTGGCGAGCATGTCGGGGACCTGGAAGCGGGCGCCGGACTCGGTGTAGGGGTTGCCGGCCATGCAGACGGCGAAGCGCTTGCCGCGCAGGTCGTAGGTGCGGGGGGCGCCGTCCCGCACGCCGTCCACGCGGCGGGTGGCGTCGCACAGCGGGATGAACTTCTGGAGCAGCTCCGGGGACGTGTGCTGGATGTCGTCCAGGTACAGCAGCGTGTTGTTCCCGGACGCCAGTGCGAAGTTGATCTTCTCGATCTCCTGGCGCGCGGTGGCGTTCGGGGCGTCGGCCGGGTCGAGCGAGGTGACGGAGTGGCCGAGCGCGGGGCCGCTGATCTTCACCAGCATCAGGCCGAGGCGCTCGGCGACGTACTCGACCAGGGTGGTCTTGCCGTAGCCGGGCGGGGAGAGCAGCAGCAGGAGCCCGCCGGTGTCGGTGCGCTTGCCGTCGCCGGTGGTGCCGAGCTGCTTGGCCAGGCTGTCCCCGACGAGCGGGAGGTAGACCTCGTCCACGAGCCGGTTGCGGACGAAGGCGGACATGACGCGCGGGCGGTGGTCGTCCAGGCGCAGGCGCTCGCGTTCGGCGCCCACCAGGGCGGTGCGGCGGCGCTGGTAGGCGCGGAACGCGGGGACGTCCTCGGCCGCGAAGCGCGCGGTGCGGGCGAGGAACTCGTCGAGGCGCAGCGGCAGCCGGCCGCCCGTGACGCGCGGGTGGGTGCCCAGCAGGCCCTCCGCGGTGGCCGTGGGCGGGGTGTCGCCGTCGTAGCGGGGCAGGTCGGGGCAGAGCTCGGCGGCGACCGCCTCGGCCAGGTCGCCGGGGGTGAGGTCGGTGCCGGTGGCGGCGGCGTACGACGTGATCCACGCCTCGGCGAGCTGCCCGCGGGCGGCCAGGTCGCCGAGCGCGGCCAGGTCCTCGTCGTAGGCCGGGGTGCCCACCGTGCGGCGGAACTTCTCCAGGAGCGTGCGCGTGCCCGCACCGAGGACGAAGCCGTCGGGGGCGGTGGTCAGTTCGTGGAAGAGGTAGGAGGCGGCGGCGCGGGCGGTGTCCCCACCGGTCTCGCGGGCGGTGTCCCCACCGGTCTCCGGCCCCGTCCCCGTCTCCGGCCACGCGGCGACGGCGCCCGCCAGTTCCTCCTCCAGGTCGCCGATCGCGCCCGAGAGGCCGAAGGTGTCCCGGGCGCGGGCCAGGGAGCGGGCGCGCCGGGTCCACGTCCCGCGGGCCTCCGGTGTGGTGCCGTGGGCCCAGAAGAGCTGGGCGGCGGCACGGGCGGCCGGCTCGTGGACGAGGGTCCCGGCCCGCTCGTACAGGGGCAGCAGCGCCGTCAGGACGACCGTCGCGTCGTGGTCGTGCACGCCCCGCTCGTAGCCCTCGTCGTACGCCTCCCGCGCGGCCTCGCGGACGAGGGCGGGCAGGTCGTCGGCCTCGGCGAGGGTGGGGGCGCCGTGCTGCCGCAGCAGGCGGGCGGCGAGGTGCTCGGCGCGGTAGACGCCGGGGGACTCCGAGGGGAGGGTGCGCTCCCAGTGGGCGCGGGTGGCCGCGAAGTCCGGGTCGGTGACCGGTGAGCGGTAGTCGGTGCCGGTGAGGGCGAAGGCGAGGCCGTCGCCGTCGGGGACCAGGGTGAGGTCCAGGGGCTGGGTGTTGACGGCGAAGCGGTGGGCGCCCAGGCGCAGGGTGCGGCCGTCGTCGGCGTACAGGTCGGTGCGGTCGCGCAGGGCGCGGGCGGCCTCCTGGCGGGCCGACTTGAGGCGCCCGTCCAGTTCCTCCGCGCGGACGCTGTCGCCGAGGGCGCGCAGTTCGTCGGCGGTGCGGCGGACCTTGGCCGGCATCGGGTCGGAGGCGAAGTACGTGCTGACCGCGTCGGCGTCGGCGAGGGTCGCGCACCGCCGGGTGATCGTCTCCAGGATGCGGGCGGCGGACGCGGCGAGCTGTTCGGCGCGGCGGGCGCGGGTGTCGGAGAGGGACTGCTTGCGGGCGGCGAGCGCGTCGTAGATCTCGGTGCGCTTGTCGGCGAGTTCGGTCAGGAAGCCGTCGAACTCCGCGAAGCGGGACTCCAGGTCCTCCAGGCGGGCCAGCAGCCGCGCGAGCTGGTCGTCGCAGTGCTCGGGGGTGTCGGCGGCGGCGAGCGCGGCGGTGACGGCCTGGCCGAGCAGGGCCGTCTCGGCGGTGAACTCGGCGCGGCCCTCGCGGTCGGCGAGGGCGCGGCGGCGGGCGTCGAGGGTGGCGCGGGCGCGGTTGACGCCGCCCAGGACACCGGCGACGCGCTCCAGCAGGGCGGTGCGGACGGTGGCGTCGCCCATGTCGAGTTCGGCGACGACGTCGGTGACCGTGCGCAGCCCGTCGGCGAGTTCGTCGAGCCGGGCCGCGACGGGCCCGGCCTCGGCGACGGTGGTGATGGCCTCCGCGTCGGCGACGAGGGCTTCGACGTCCGCGCGCTGGGCGTCGAAGGCGTCCTCGCGGGCGAGGAAGGCCACGGCCCGCCGCCCCAGCTCGGCGAGGGACGCCTCGGCCTCCCCGGCGAGGGCGTCGATGCCGGGGACGTCGGCGTACCGCATCTCCTTGACGTTCAGCAGGTGCCCGTGGGCGTGCCGCAGTTCGGTCAGCCCGCGCACCCAGGCGGCGGCCTCCTTGGGCGCCTCGCCGCGCAGCCGCCGCACCACCGCGGCGATCCGCTCGGCGGCCTCGTCGCGGGCGTCGGCCGCCCGCCGGGTCAGGTCCCGTACGGTCTCGAACTCGGCCAGCACCTGCTCGGCCGTCTCCCGTACGGCGGCCAGCGCGCCCGCCAGGTCGCCCAGTTCCTCCTCGTCGAGCCAGTGGTGGCCGTCGGCGGCGCGCACGCAGGACTCGGCGAGCGCCCGGTAGCCCTCGGCGGTGGTGATGCCCTCGCCGACGGCCCCGGCGACGGACAGGCAGGCGGAGATGCCGCGCACGAGGTCGGCGTTGCCCACGCGGGCCAGCGGTCCGCTCCCGGCGGGCGCGGCGGCGGCGTGGGTGTCGGAGACGTACGGCGAGTGCCACAGCTGCACGGGGTGCACCTGGGCGGGTTCGTCGCCGTCCGCGCGCAGCACGGTGAAGGTGCCGTCCTCCGCCAGGGCCCAGCCCCGGCAGGGCAGCGGGTTCGCGACCTCCTTGCGGATGGTGTTGTACGACAGCAGCAGGCGCCGACTCGCACCGCGCGCGTGGAAGGCGTACAGCAAGTCCTCGCCGTTGGGCGACCGCACCTCCCGCTCGAACTCCAGTCCGGCCGCGTCGAGTTCGTACGTCTTGTGGGCGCCCGTGGCCAGGCAGTAGCCGCCGGGGAAGACGATGCCCTGGTCGTCGGGGAGGCGGCGGCAGGCGAGCCCGATGCCGTCCAGGCGGACCACCGACTTGGTGAGGGTGTTGAACACCAGGTGGCGGTCGGTGTCCTCCTTGTAGGGCCGTACGCGCAGCAGGATCAGGGCGCCGACCCGGGCGTGCGCGATGTCGGCGTCGGCCAGGGACTGGAGGGGCTCGTCGACGGGCTCGGAGTGGATGCCCTCGGCGGTCTCGGTGTCGTCCTCCAGTTTGACGGTGAGGGTGCCGCCGACCGCGCTGACGTGGAACGCGCCGCGCACGGACACGTGCGGGTGGCGGCCCAGGACGTGGTCCTCGCGGGTGGCCTCGGTCCACTCGAAGTCGTACGGCGCGGGGAACACGTCGTCGCGTTCGCCCCGCGCGTCCAGGAAGGCGGCCCGCCCGTCCTCGGTCAGCTCCCAGCGCAGGACGCGGATGTCGTCGGCCTTCTCGCCGGTGCGGAAGACGGCCAGCAGCCTGCCGTCGACGGAGCGCAGCCGCAGCAGCCGGGCCTGCCGGTAGTAGCGGTGCAGGTCGGCGAACTCCCGCACGAAGGCCGGGTCGTCGAGCAGTCCGGGCACGGCCGACTCGGGCAGCGGGTTCAGGTCGCGGTCGTACAGGGTGAAGACGTCGGCCACGTCGGTCCGGTCGCGGTGGCCGGGGCGGCCGGTGGAGCCGAGCAGCAGGGCGTCGCCGACGACGGCGATGTCGCGGGGCACGACCGGGTACTCCGTGCGCAGCCGCTCCGTGGAGGCCAGTTCGAGCCGGGCCGACCCGAACTCCTCGACACGGCGGGCGTTGAGGAGTCCGGCGCGGTGGGCGAGGTCGGCACTCTGCGCGGCGAGGCGGTCGCGCAGCACCTCGTAGGCGCCGGCGTCCACCCGCGTGGTGGCAGCCGCGGCCGTCGTGGCCGTGGTTTCCGACCCGCCCGTCGCGCCCGTCGCGTCCGTCGTGTCCGTCGTGTCCGTCGTGTCCGTCGTAGCCGTCTCCGGAGCGGTGGCCATGAGCGGTTGGTCCCTTCCAGGAAGCGAGGGGTGCCGAAGCCGCCGACCCCCGTACGGCGGCCTCGGCACCCGGTCTGTGGTGGCCGGTCGTGGTGGCCGGTCAGACCCTGGTCTTGCCGTTCAGCGCGGTGAGCGGCGTGTCGGCGAGGCCCAGTTCACCGGCGCGGTCCAGGAGGCGCTGCACCTGCCCCGCGTCCGTGCCGCCCGACTTCATCAGCTTCATCAGCAGCGCGGACACCGTCAGGTTCTGCACGTCGCCCGTGGAGAACGAGCCCAGCACCCGGGTCAGGTCGTCGGTGAAGTTCGACGAGCCGTCCAGCCAGGGCCCGGCGAGGGCCTGCGCCGTCTCGGAGTGCTTGACGAACCCGTCGACGCCCTTGCCGAGCGCGACCGAGGACATCAGACGGTCGAAGAAGACCGTGTCTCCGCCGACGATGTCGATGTCGGCGTTCTCCAGGCCGGTGGCGAGCACCGTGGCCTGGGCCTCGGCGACCTGCCGCTGCACGTCGAGCCCGGCCAGCCGGATGTCCTTCTCCGCCTCCAGGCGCAGCCGGTACTCCTCGTGGCCGCGCGAGGCGTCGTCCAGGGCGGCCATCGCCGCGGCCTTCTCGGTGAGTCCGGCGGCCTCCGCCTTCAGCTTGCCGCCGATGGCCTCGGCCTCGGCGAGCGCCTTGGCCCGCGCGCCCTCGGCCTCGGCACGCATCCGGGCCTCGGTCGCCTCGGCCTCCGCGCGGCCGGCCTTCTCGATGACCTCGGCCTCCTTGTCGCGGACCTGGACCGCCGCGAGGCCCGCCGCGGCCGCCTCGGCCTGGATGCCCTCGGCCATCCGCAGCTTGGCCTGCGCGTCCAGGTCGGCGCTCTTCAACCGGGCCTCGGCCATGGTGAGTTCCTCGGCGGCGCGGTGGGCGGCCGCCGCCTCCGCGGCCTCGGCGGCCTTGATGTCCTTGACCAGCCGCTCCTGCGCCTGGGCCTCGGCGGCGATGATCACGGTCTGCCGGTCCCGCTCCGCCTCCTCCACGGCGCGCAGCTTCTTGATGGACTCCTCCTGCTCGGCGACCGTACGGTCCACGGCGACCCGCTCGCGGATGACCTCGGCGATGTCCCGCTTCTCGGCCTCGACCTCCTTCTCGGCGGCGATCCTGGTCAGTTCGGTCTCCCGCTCGCGGCCGATGGCCTCGAGCATGCGGTCCTTCTCGATGCGCTCGTTCTCGACGGCGATGACCCGCTCGCGGTTCTTCGCGGCGACCGCGACCTCACGGGCCTGGTTCTCGCGCTGCACGCCGAGCTGCTCCTCGGTGCGCAGGAAGGCCGTCTGCGCGCGCAGCCGCTCCTCCTCCACCACCCGCGCCGTCTCGGCCTCCTCGCGGGCCCGGGTGGTGTCGATCTCGCGCTTCTGCTTGATCTCGGCGTCCGCCTGCCGGCGCTCCAGCTCCAGTACGGCCTCGCGCGCGTCGACGTTCTGCCGGGTGATCTCCTTCTCCTCCGTGCGCCGCGCCTCGTTGGTGCGCACGTGCTCCACGGCCGTCAGCTCGGTGATCTTCCGGATGCCCTGGGCGTCGAGGACGTTCGCCGGGTCCAGCTGGGTCAGCGGCGTCTGCTCCAGGAAGTCGATCGCCGCGTCCTCGAGGTGGTACCCGCTGAGGTCGACGCCGATGACCTCGATGATCCGGTACCGCAGCTCCTCGCGCTTGGTGTAGAGGTCGGTGAAGTCCATCTGCTTGCCGACGGTCTTCAGCGCCTCGGAGAACTTCGCGTGGAACAGCTCCTGCAGCGTGTCCCGGTCGCTGGCGCGGGCGGTGCCGACCGCCTGGGCGACCTTGACGACGTCCTCGATGGTCTTGTTGACCTTGACGAAGAACGTGATGCGGATGTCCGCCCGGATGTTGTCCCGGCAGATCAGCCCTTCCTTGCCGGCCCGGGTGATCTCGATCGTCTTCACCGAGATGTCCATCACCTCGGCCTTGTGCAGCACCGGCAGCACCACCTGACCCGTGAAGGTCACGTCCACCTTGCGCATCTTGGAGACGATCAGCGCCTTGCCCTGCTCGACCTTGCGGAAGAGCCGCGAGACGCCGAACAACACGATGACGACCAGGAGCACGCCGACGACGGCGAGGACACCGATGACTTCCATGGGACACGTCCTTACGGCAAGAGACGGCTGTCACGGCGGCCGGGCGCGGCCGGCCGCTGCGACTGTTGGTGTGGTGACGCCCGTGTGGACGGGCGCGGTTCCGGGCGGCGGCAGTCCTTCGACGCGCCTGCACCGGGCCCCGGCAGGGGGCGAAGAGCCTGATGTCAGACGGCGCGGCGGTGCGGTGCCGCGGCACCGGTGCCGCGGGAGGCGGCGCCGGGTTCGTCGGGTCGAAGGCGGTGCAGCGGGTGGAGCGGACGGACGTAGGGACTGTTCGTCGTCACCGTCGTCGTCATCGTCCGCCCCCTTCCGCAGTGCTCCCCGTTGCGCTCCATGATGCGTGAGCGTGCCACCTATGCGCATTGCCGGTTTCCGGAAGCGTTCACGGGGGCTTGAATGCCGGTGAGCCGCCGACGGGTTGGGGGGAACCCGGTCGGCGGCTCAGGGGGCGGTGCGGCGGATACGGCGGTGCTGCGGTGCGGCGGTTCCGTGCTCAGGGGGCCGGGCTCGGCCCCGGAACGCTCAGCGCGGCGAGCCGCTGCTCGAAGGGCGTGACCTCCTCGAAGGTGTCCCGCCGGGGCGGCCGGCGGACCGTGGCGGGCCCCGACAGCCCCGCCATGAGCGCGGCCAGTTCGGTCCCGGCGCGCCCGATCCGGGCGTCGAGCCCCTCCGCGCCCCAGTCCTCGGAGGCGGCGTACACCCCGGTGGGGACGACGACCGCCTTCAGGTGGGCGAAGAGCGGCCGCAGCGCGTGGTCGAGCACCAGGGAGTGCCGGCCGGTGCCGCCGGTCGCCGCGATCAGCACCGGCTTCCCGGTGAGGGCGTCCTCGTCGGTGACGCTCAGCGCGTCGAAGAACGACTTGAACAGCCCGCTGTACGACGCCGAGAACACCGGCGTGACGACGATCAGCCCGTCGGCCGCCGCGACCTCGGCGAACGCGTCCGCGAGCGCCGGTGCCGGGAACCCGTTGGTGAAGGTGTGCGCGATCTCCACGGCGAGGTCGCGCAGCTCGATCACCGTGACGTCGGCCGGGGCGGGCTCGGGCGCGGTGGCGGCCGGGGCGGCGACCGCGGCCAGCCGGTCGCCGAGCAGCCGGGTGGACGACGGGACGCTCAGCCCCGCGGAGACGATGACGAGCTTCATGCGCGCGCTCCTTCCTCTTCCTCGGCCCCCTGGGCCGGGGCGCCCTTGCGGGAGGCCAGCAGGGACGCGTGGGTCGGCGCGTCCGGCACGTTCGCCGGACGGTCCTTGGCGAACTCCTTGCGCAGCACCGGGACGACCTCCTCGCCGAGCAGGTCGAGCTGCTCCAGGACGGTCTTCAGGGGCAGCCCGGCGTGGTCCATCAGGAACAGCTGGCGCTGGTAGTCACCGGCGTAGTCGCGGAAGGCGAGCGTCTTCTCGATCACCTGCTGCGGCGAGCCGACGGTGAGCGGCGTCTGCGCGGTGAAGTCCTCCAGCGACGGCCCGTGCCCGTAGACCGGCGCCTCGTCGAAGTACGGCCGGAACTCGCGGACCGCGTCCTGGCTGTTCCTCCGCATGAACACCTGGCCGCCGAGGCCGACGATCGCCTGCTCGGGCGTGCCGTGCCCGTAGTGGGCGTAGCGGGCCCGGTACAGCTCGATCATCCGCTTGGTGTGGTCGGCGGGCCAGAAGATGTTGTTGTGGAAGAAGCCGTCGCCGTAGTAGGCCGCCTGCTCGGCGATCTCCGGCGAGCGGATCGACCCGTGCCACACGAAGGGCGCGACGCCGTCCAGCGGACGCGGGGTGGACGTGAAGCCCTGGAGCGGCGTGCGGAACTTGCCCTCCCAGTTCACCACGTCCTCGCGCCACAGGCGGTGCAGCAGGTTGTAGTTCTCCACGGCGAGGTTGATGCCCTCGCGGATGTCCTTGCCGAACCAGGGGTAGACCGGGCCGGTGTTGCCGCGCCCCATCATCAGGTCCATCCGGCCGTCGGCCAGGTGCTGGAGCATCGCGAAGTCCTCGGCGATCTTCACCGGGTCGTTCGTGGTGATCAGGGTGGTGGAGGTGGACAGCACCAGCCGCTCGGTGCGGGCCGCGACGTAGCCGAGCATGGTCGTCGGCGACGAGGGCACGAAGGGCGGGTTGTGGTGCTCGCCGGTGGCGAAGACGTCGAGCCCGACCTCCTCGGCCTTGAGCGCGATGGCGACCATGGCCTTGATGCGCTCACGCTCGGTCGGCGTACGGCCCGTGGTCGGGTCGGGCGTGACGTCGCCGACGGTGAAGATGCCGAACTGCATGATCGCTCAACCTCCAGGTTGTTGACGCTTCAACTATACCCGTGGAACGGAGCACCCCCGGCCGTTATTCCGCAGGTCCGCCGCCCGGCGAGTCCCCGGGGCGACTGCCGTGTGCCCGCGGCGTGCGAAGCTGCCCGCATGCTCGTCCTCCGCTCCGCCGCCCTCTTCGTCGTCGCCGCCCTGTTCGAGATCGGCGGCGCCTGGCTGGTCTGGCAGGGGGTGCGCGAGCAGCGCGGCTGGCTGTGGGCCGCGGGCGGGGTCCTGGCCCTCGGCGCCTACGGCTTCGTCGCCACCTTCCAGCCCGACGCCCACTTCGGCCGCATCCTCGCCGCGTACGGCGGGATCTTCGTGGCCGGCTCGATCCTGTGGGGCATGGTCGCCGACGGCTACCGCCCCGACCGCTGGGACATCGCGGGGGCGCTGGTCTGCCTCGCCGGAATGGCCGTGATCATGTGGGCCCCGCGCAACGGCGGCTGACCACGGGGCCGGCCACGGCGCTGACTACCCTGGACGGCGACCGTCGCACCGCCCTCCGCACGCACCAGGAGCAGCCCATGGCCACCGCAGCCGCACCGTCCGCCGCCTCCCGCATCGCCGTCGTCACGGGCGCGAGCAGCGGCATCGGCGCCGCCACGGCCCGGCAGCTGGCCGCGGCCGGCTACCGCGTGGTCCTCACCGCCCGCCGCAAGGACCGCATCGAGGCACTGGCCGAGGAGATCGAGGCGGCCGGCCACAAGGCGACGGCGTATCCCCTGGACGTCACCGACCGCGAGGCGGTCGACGAGTTCGCGACCGCGTTCAAGACCATCGGCGTCCTGGTCAACAACGCGGGCGGCGCGCTCGGCGCCGACCCGGTGGCCACCGGCGACCCGGACGACTGGCGCCGCATGTACGAGACGAACGTCATCGGCACCCTCAACCTCACCCAGGCCCTGCTGCCCAAGCTGGAGGCGAGCGGCGACGGCACGGTCGTGGTCGTCTCCTCCACCGCGGGCCTGTCCACCTACGAGGGCGGCGCGGGCTACGTCGCCGCCAAGCACGGCGAGCACGTCCTCGCCGAGACCCTGCGCCTGGAGATCGTCGGCCGCCCGGTCCGCGTCGTCGAAGTCGCGCCGGGCATGGTCAAGACCGACGAGTTCGCCCTGACCCGCTTCGCCGGCGACCAGGACAGGGCAGCCAAGGTCTACCAGGGCGTCGCCGCCCCCCTCACCGCCGACGACGTCGCCGACACCATCACCTGGGCGGTCACCCGCCCCGCCCACGTCAACATCGACCTCCTGGTCGTCCGCCCCCGCGCCCAGGCGTCGAACACGAAGGTGCACCGGGAGGGCTGACGCGGGTGCGTGGCTCCCGGGAGTGAAGCAGTACGAAGGTCAACTCCCGTGCGTATCATGCCGGTTCCAGCACTGTTTCGCGTGGGACAGGAGTCGAACAACATGATGATGCCCTCCTCGGGTCCGGTCCCGCCCACGCCGGAGATCAACACCTCGGTACCGCACTCGGCGCGGATGTGGAACTACTGGCTGGGCGGCAAGGACAACTACGTGGCCGATCAGGAGGCCGCCGAACAGTTCCAGGCGGCCTTCCCCCAGATCGCCGAGAACGCCCGCGCCTTCCGGGCGTTCCTGGGCCGTGGTGTCACCCACCTCGCGGCGGAGGCGGGGATACGGCAGTTCGTGGACGTCGGTACCGGCCTGCCCACCGAGAACAACACCCACGAGCTCGCCCAGCGGGTGGCGCCGGAGTGCCGCATCGTCTACGTCGACAACGATCCGCTGGTCCTGGCCCACGCCCGTGCCCTCCTGGTCGGCGCCCCCGAGGGTGCCACCGACTATCTCCACGCGGACCTGCACGAGCCCGAGGCCATCATGGAGGCCGCCCGCCGGACCCTCGACTTCGAGCAGCCGGTCGCACTCATCCTCAGCGGCATCCTCGGCCACGTCCTCGACGACGGCGAGGCCCGCGACCTGGTCCGCCGCCTGCTCGCCCCGCTCCCCTCCGGCAGCCACCTCCTGGTCTGCGACGGCACCGACACCAACGAGGAGTTGCGCTCCGCCCAGCAGGAGCACAACGACCGCACCCCGGTCCAGTACCGCCTGCGCACCCCCGAGGCGATCGCGTCCTTCTTCGAGGGCCTCGACCTCGTCGCCCCCGGCGTCGCCCCGTGCACCCAGTGGCGCCCGGAACCCGGCGCCCCCGCCCAGCACGTCGACTCCTACGGGGCCGTCGGACGCAAGCCCTAGCCCGGAGTCCGGCCCCGTCGGTCAGCCCTTCACGCACACCACCTGCTTCAGCTTCGCCACGACCTCCACGAGGTCGCGCTGCTGGTCGATGACCTGCTCAATCGGCTTGTAGGCGCCCGGGATCTCGTCCACGACGCCGGAGTCCTTGCGGCACTCCACGCCCCGCGTCTGCTCCTCCAGGTCCTTCGTGGAGAAGCGGCGCTTGGCGGCGTTCCGGCTCATCCGCCGGCCGGCGCCGTGGGACGCGGAGTTGAAGGACTTGGCGTTGCCGAGGCCCTTCACGATGTACGAACCGGTGCCCATGGAGCCGGGGATGATGCCGTACTCGCCAGAACCGGCGCGGATGGCGCCCTTGCGGGTGACGAGCAGGTCCATCCCCTCGTAGCGCTCCTCCGCCACGTAGTTGTGGTGCGCGCTGATCTCCGGCTCGAAGACCGGCTTGGCCTTCTTGAACTCCTTGCGGACCACGTCCTTGAAGAGCGCCATCATCAGCGTGCGGTTGTACTTCGCGTACTCCTGCGCCCAGAACAGGTCGTTGCGGTACGCCGCCATCTGCGGGGTGTCCGCGACGAAGACGGCGAGGTCGCGGTCGATCAGGCCCTGGTTGTGCGGGAGCTTCTGGGCGACGCCGATGTGGTGCTCGGCCAGTTCCTTGCCGATGTTGCGGGAACCGGAGTGCAGCATCAGCCACACGGAACCGGTCGTATCCGTGCACAACTCCACAAAATGGTTTCCGCCTCCGAGCGTTCCCATCTGCTTTCCGGCGCGCTCGTGACGGAGTTTGACCGCTTCGGCCACCCCGTCGAACCGCCCCCAGAAGTCGTCCCACCCGGCCGTGGCCAGCCCGTGGAAGCGCCCCGGCTCCACGGGACTGTCGTGCATCCCCCGCCCCACCGGAATCGCCTGCTCGATCTTCGAGCGCAGCCGGGACAGGTCGCCCGGGAGGTCGTTCGCCGTCAGGGACGTCTTCACCGCCGACATGCCGCAGCCGATGTCGACGCCCACCGCCGCCGGACACACCGCGCCGCGCATCGCGATCACGGAGCCGACCGTCGCCCCCTTGCCGTAGTGGACGTCCGGCATGACCGCGAGGCCCTTGATCCACGGCAGGGTCGCGACGTTGCGCAGCTGCTGGAGCGCGCCCTCCTCGACCGTCGCCGGGTCGGTCCACATCCGGATCGGCACCTTCGCGCCCGCTATTTCCACGTACGACATATCGCCCTCATTCCCCCGGAAAACATACAGAAGTATCGAAGCGCAGAACCGGCGCCAAGGTCGGCCAAAAGGACGATCGACCGGCGTTCACGGCAGCGCGTGCGATACACATTGTCTCCAGGGAGCGCCCCCGTGCGGCAAGCGAATAACCGGCGGGGACACTGGAGTCCCGTACCCTCCCGAACCACAAGCCACCCCGGCGAGAGGAGCCGCACCGTGCAGCGGAAGGCCTACGTACCCGGCGTCGCCGCCCTCCTGGCGGCGTTGCTGGCCGGCTGCACCGGCGGCTCGGAGGGCGGTGCGACGGCGGACGACTCGAACCCCGGGCAGCCCGGCGTGGCCACCGAGACGGTCGAGCCCGGCAAGTACCGCACCCTTCCGGAGCCGTGCGGCGTGGTCGGCGACAAGACGCTCGACGCGCTCCTGCCCGGCATCGAGGAGATCACCGACGAGGAGCAGCGCGAGAAGGCGTACGCGGGTGAGCCGACGCTCGCGTACGACACCGACCGCAAGGTGGGCTGCCGCTGGAAGGTGGAGTCCGCCGAGGCCACCGACCACCTCTTCGTCGACTTCGAGCGGGTGGTGTCGTACGACGGCGCCGTGAGCGACGACAGCGAGGCCGAGCGGCTGTTCGCGCAGCAGGTGGAGGCGGCCGACCTGCCCGAGCCGGTCGTCTCGGGCTCCGGGTCCGCCGCCTCGGACTCCCCGTCCGGGAGCTCTTCCCTGTCCGCCGGGGCCGGTGCATCCACGGACGCCGGACCGTCCGGGGAGCCGCCCACCGGCGCGGGCGGCACGCCCTCCTCCTCGGCCTCCGCCTCGTCCTCGACCGGCGCGTCCCCCGACGAGACGCCCGCCGAGGTCCAGCCCCGGCTCCTGGACGACCTGGGCGACGAGGCGTTCGTGGACGACGAGCCCGGCAACTCCGGCCCGACGGCGACGCGACGCACCGTGACTGTGGCGTTCCGCACGTCGAACGTCATGGTGACCATCGAGTACGCGGAGCAGTCGGCGACGCTCGGAGTCGTGCCGGACAGCGAGGAAATGCAGGACAAGGCGCGGAAACTGGCCTCCCAGCTGGCGGATTCGCTGAGCGGCTGAGCCCGCCCCGGGCCTCTCCGCGCCCCCGCGCGGGGGACCGGAACCGGGACCGCACGATTTCTTCACCGCGTACCGTGGCCCCTCGGACCCGTTCCGAACGCAGGAACCACGAGTGCCATGAGTGAAGGAACCATGCAGCTACGAGCCCAGCGTGACCAGCGAGACCCGCAAGCGAAGCGAGCGAAGCGACTCACCCGCGTCCTTGTCGGCGCGGCCGCCGTACCCGTGATGCTGGTGGCGGCCGGCTGCTCCTCGGACTCCGGCTCGGACGACGGCAAGGACAAGGCCGCGGAGGAGTCCGCCGCGTCCAAGTCCGCGAGCCCGTCCCCGACGGTGCAGGCGGCGGCGTTCCGCAAGCTTCCCGAGGCCTGCGCGGTGGTGACGAAGAAGACGCTGGACGACCTGGTGCCGAAGGGCGACTCCGGCAAGGAGGGTTCGTCCAACGACACGGCGCTGCGCGCCAGTTGCTCCTGGGACAGCCTCGACGACAACGGCGTGAAGGGCTCTCAGTTCCGCTGGCTGAGCGTGTCGATGCTGCGCTTCGAGTCGGACGTGGCGCGCGGCGAGGGCGACAAGCTGGCGCGTGACTACTACCAGAAGCAGCTCAAGGACGCGCAGGGCGTCGAGGGCGCGAAGAGCGTCAAGACGGCCCCGGTGAGCGGCACGGGCGACGAGGCGTCGGTGGTGCGCTACGACCTGAAGAAGAAGGAAGGCACCTTCAAGCAGCAGACGGTCGTGGCGCGGGTCGAGAACGTCGTCGTCACCGTCGACTACAACGGCGCGGGCCTGGCGGGCGACAAGACCCCGGACGCCGACGACCTGGTGAAGGACGCGCAGAAGGCGGCCAAGGAGGCGGTGGCCGCGGTGACGAAGGCCAACGGCGGCACCGGCTCCGACAAGCCGGGAGGCACGCCGAACGACAAGTCGAGCGGCAAGTCGAGCGGTTCGCCGTCGGCTTCGAAGACCCCCTCCGACGCGGCGTCCCAGTCGGCCTCGGCGTCGCCCGCGAAGTCGGGCTGACGGTCTCTTAGGCCTACCGGCCACCCGTTCCCCGTACACATGTGCCACTCTGTTGCGCGCAACAACAGGCACTGGGAGGGGAGTACGGGTGGCCGCGCCACTTCAGCTGACACGGACGCATCGCGTTCTCATCGGCCTGGTCGTCTTCGGCGCCGTCATCATCGCCGGGATCGGCTTCGCGGGTTCCTATGCGGCGGTGCGGGAGCTGGCCCTGCAGAAGGGCTTCGGGAACTTCAGCTACGTCTTCCCGATCGGCATCGACGCGGGCATCTGCGTGCTGCTGGCACTGGATCTGCTGCTGACCTGGATCCGCATCCCGTTCCCGCTGCTGCGGCAGACGGCGTGGCTGCTGACGGCGGCCACGATCGCGTTCAACGGCGCGGCGGCCTGGCCCGACCCGCTGGGCGTGGGCATGCACGGCGTGATCCCGATCCTGTTCGTGGTGTCGGTGGAGGCCGCCCGGCACGCGATCGGCCGGATCGCCGACATCACCGCCGACAAGCACATGGAGGGCGTCCGCCTCACCCGCTGGCTGCTCTCGCCGGTGCCGACGTTCCTGCTGTGGCGCCGTATGAAGCTGTGGGAGCTGCGCTCCTACGAGCAGGTGATCAAGCTGGAGCAGGAGCGGCTGGTCTACCAGGCCCGGCTGCGGTCCCGCTTCGGCCGCTCCTGGCGGCGCAAGGCGCCCGTCGAGTCCCTGATGCCGCTGCGGCTGGCCCGCTACGGCGTCCCGCTGGCGCAGACCGCCCCGTCGGGCCTGGCGGCGGCGGGCATCGAACCGGCCCTGCTGCCGCCGGCGCCCGAAGCGGACCGGGTCGCGGACGGTCGTGCCGCCGGAGCGGCGGCGCAGGTGGGCGCCGGGGCACCTCCCGCCGAGCAGCGCCCGGAGCTCGAAGCCCGGCAGCAGCAGGCCGGACAGCGGCCCGTCGAAGAGCGGCCCGTCGAGGAGCAGCCCGCCCCGGACGGCCCCGAGCAGAGCCCCTGGTTCAACACCCGCCAGGTCGCCTACCAGGGCAGTTACGACCCCACCTACGACCCGGCCGAGCAGTACGCCCAGTGGTACGAGGAGCAGCAGCAGGCCGACCAGTACCGGGACCAGTACGAGGAGGAGCCCCCGCTCCAGGAGCCCTCGCCGGAGGAGACGGGCAGCTTCCCGATCCCGGTCGCCCCGGGCCGCACCCGCGAGCTGGGCGAGGGCGGCGGCACGGACGAGCCGGCCCCGACGGAGGAGGACTACTACACGGTGTTCCGGAAGTCGATCGACGGCAGCTACCCGACGGTCGCCCAGTTCCGGGGCGACGTGGAGGCGACCTTCGGGGTGCCGCTGGCCGCGCGTGAGGCCGATCGCATGGTGAAGGCGTTCAGCGAGCGCCACATGCGGGAGCTCCAGGAGGAGCACATCGCGTAGGGGCCGTCAACGACGGAATCAACGACGAAGGGGGCGCCCGGCGAACACCGGGCGCCCCCTTCGCGTGCCGCCTACTCCCCGAGCAGGGCCCGCACCCGGTCCTGTCCCACCGCGAGCAGCAGTGTGGGCAGGCGCGGGCCGGTGTCGCGGCCGACGAGCAGGTGGTACAGCAGCGCGAAGAACGTCCGCTGGGCGGTCTTGATCTCCGGCGGCAGCTCCTTGGGTGTGGCGTCGGCGGGGAAGCCCGCCTGGACCTTGGGGACGCCGTAGACGTGGTGGGTGAGCCCGTCCAGGGACCAGTGGTCGGCCAGCCCGTCGAGCAGCAGCCGCAGCGACTGGCGGCTCGGCTCGTCGAGGGACCTCAGCAGCTCGGCGTCGGGCTCCTGGCGGACGATGGTGCGCTGGTCGGCGGGGACGTGGGTGTTGATCCACGCCTCGGCCTTGTCGTAGCGCGGCCGGGCCTCGTCCAGCGACGCGATCGGGTCCGCCGGGTCCAGCTCGCCGAGGATGCGCAGCGCCTGGTCCTCGTGCCCGGCGGTGATGTCGGCCACGGAGGCCAGCGTGCGGTACGGCAGCGGCCTGGGCGTGCGCGGCAGCTCACCGGCGGCCGTGCCGACGGCGCGCGCGTGGGCGGCCGCGTCGGCGGGGAGGGCCGAACCGTCGGCGACCTTGGCGTCGAGGCGGTCCCACTCGTCGTACAGCCGCTGGATCTCCTGGTCGAAGGCGATCTTGAAGGACTGGTTGGGGCGGCGGCGGGCGTAGAGCCAGCGCAGCAGCTGCGGCTCCATGATCCGGAGCGCGTCGGCCGGGGTGGGCACGCCGCCCTTGGAGGAGGACATCTTGGCCATGCCGCTGATGCCGACGAAGGCGTACATCGGGCCGATCGGCTGCTTGCCGCCGAAGATCCCGACGATCTGCCCGCCGACCTGGAACGACGACCCGGGCGAGGAGTGGTCGACGCCGCTGGGCTCGAAGACGACGCCCTCGTAGGCCCAGCGCATCGGCCAGTCGACCTTCCAGACCAGCTTGCCGCGGTTGAACTCGCTCAGCCGCACGGTCTCGGAGAAGCCGCAGGCGGTGCAGGCGTAGGTCAGCTCGGTCGAGTCGTCGTCGTACGCGGTGACCGTCGTCAGGTCCTTCTCGCAGTTGCCGCAGTACGGCTTGTACGGGAAGTACCCGGCGGAGCCGGAGCTGCCGTCGTCCTCGGCGGCGGCGCCGGAGCCCTCGGCGGCCTCCAGCTCGGCCTCGTCGACGGGCTTCTGCGACTTCTTCGCGGGCGCCTTCTTCGTCCGGTACTGGTCGAGGATCGCGTCGATGTCCCGCCGGTGCCTCATGGCGTGCAGGATCTGCTCGCGGTAGACGCCGGAGGTGTACTGCGCGGTCTGGCTGATGCCGTCGAACTCGACGCCCATCTCGGCGAGCGAGACGGTCATCGCGGCCTTGAAGTGCTCCGCCCAGTTCGGGTGCGGGGAGCCCTTCGGGGCCGGGACGGAGGTCAGGGGCTTGCCGATGTGCTCGGCCCAGGACTCGTCGACGCCGGGGACACCCGCCGGCACCTTGCGGTACCGGTCGTAGTCGTCCCAGGAGATCAGGTGCCGGACCCGGTGGCCGCGACGGCGGACCTCGTCGGCGACGAGGTGGGGGGTCATGACCTCGCGGAGGTTGCCCAGGTGGATCGGGCCGGAGGGCGACAGCCCGGACGCGACGACCACATCCGGAGCGGTGGCGGCCGATGTTTTCGCGCCCGGGGCACGACGCTCCGACTCGGCGATGACCTCGTCCGCGAAACGGGAGACCCAGTCGGTGGTCTCTGTGCTCTGAGCCACGATCGGCACGTCCTTCTTTCTGCTCGGGCAGCCGGTACGGTCGCACGGCTGACCGGTCCATTCTCCCAGCCCGCCCCGCATCCGCGAAAACCGCTTTTCACCGCATGGGATACTCGGTTTCCGTACTACTTCCACGAACCCGAGCAGAACGGCAGCCACTCCATGGCCTCGGTCACGTCCCTCACCGACTCCGTCCAGCAGCAGCTCGCGTCCGCCCTCACGGCCACCCGGCCGGAGGCCGCCGGCGCCGACCCGCTGCTGCGACGCAGTGACCGGGCGGACTACCAGGCCAACGGCATCCTGGCCCTGGCCAAGAAGGCGAAGGCCAACCCGCGGGAGCTGGCGGCCGAGGTCGTCGCGCACGTCACCACCGGCGACGAGCTGATCAAGGACGTCGAGGTCTCCGGCCCCGGCTTCCTGAACATCACCGTGGCCGACCGGGCGATCACCGCGAACCTCGCCGCGCGCCTCGCGGACGGCGAGCGCCTCGGCGTGCCGCTGAACGCGGACGCGGGCGTCACGGTCGTCGACTACGCCCAGCCCAACGTGGCGAAGGAGATGCACGTCGGCCACCTGCGTTCCGCGGTCATCGGCGACGCGCTGCGCGGCATGCTCGACTTCACCGGCGAGAAGACGATCGGCCGGCACCACATCGGGGACTGGGGCACCCAGTTCGGCATGCTCATCCAGTACCTGTTCGAGCACCCCGGCGAGCTGGCCCCGGCCGAGGACGTCGACGGCGAGCAGGCCATGTCGAACCTGAACCGGGTGTACAAGGCGTCGCGCGCGGTCTTCGACGCGGACGACGCGTTCAAGGAGCGGGCCCGCAAGCGGGTCGTCGCCCTCCAGTCCGGCGACAAGGAGACCCTCGAGCTGTGGCAGCAGTTCGTGGACGAGTCGAAGGTCTACTTCTACTCCGTCTTCGAGAAGCTCGACATGGAGATCCGGGACGACGAGATCGTCGGCGAGTCCGCGTACAACGAGGGCATGCCCGAGACGGCCCGCCTCCTGGAGGAGATGGGCGTAGCGGTCCGCTCCGAGGGCGCGCTCGTGGTCTTCTTCGACGAGATCCGCGGCAAGGACGACCAGCCGGTGCCGCTGATCGTGCAGAAGGCCGACGGCGGCTTCGGCTACGCGGCCTCCGACCTGACCGCGATCCGCAACCGCGTCCAGGACCTGCACGCCTCCACGCTGCTGTACGTCGTCGACGTGCGCCAGTCGCTGCACTTCAGGATGGTCTTCGAGGCCGCCCGGCGGGCCGGCTGGCTCGGCGACGAGGTCACCGCGCACAACATGGGCTACGGCACGGTGCTCGGCGCCGACGGCAAGCCCTTCAAGACGCGTGCGGGCGAGACCGTGCGCCTCGAGGACCTGCTGGACGAGGCGGTGCAGCGGGCGGCCGAGGTCGTCCGGGAGAAGGCGCGGGACCTCACCGAGGACGAGATCCGGGAACGGGCGGCGCAGGTCGGCATCGGCGCCGTGAAGTACGCGGACCTGTCGACGTCGCCGAGCCGCGACTACAAGTTCGACCTGGACCAGATGGTCTCGCTCAACGGCGACACCAGCGTCTACCTCCAGTACGCCTACGCCCGCATCCAGTCCATCCTCCGCAAGGCCGGCGAGGTCCGCCCCGCCGCCCACCCGGAGCTGGCGCTGCACGAGGCGGAGCGCGCGCTGGGCCTGCACCTGGACGCGTTCGGGGACACGGTCTTCGAGGCGGCCGCGGAGTACGCCCCGCACAAGCTGGCCGCGTACCTGTACCAGCTGGCGTCGCTGTACACGACGTTCTACGACAAGTGTCCGGTGATCAAGCCGCAGCCGCCGCAGGACATCGCGGAGAACCGCCTGTTCCTGTGCGACCTCACGGCCCGCACCCTGCACCGGGGCATGGCCCTGCTGGGCATCCGGACCCCCGAGCGGCTCTGAGCGCCCTCACCGCGGCGTCAGCCCCTCCCCCAGCCTGCGCAGTCCCTCCGCGATCTCGTCCGGGGTCTGGGTGACGAAGCAGAGCCGCAGCGTGGCGCGGTCGGGATCGGCGGCGTGGAAGGGGGCGCCGGGGACGTACGCCACGTCGTGCCGGACCACCTCGGGGAGCAGGGCGGTGGTGTCGTACCCGTCCGGCAGCCGGGCCCACAGGAACATGCCGCCCTCGGGGCGGGTCCACGCCGACCCGGCCGGAAGGGCGTCCGCCAGGCCCGCGAGCATGGCGTCCCGGCGGGTGCCGTAGGCGGCGGCGACGCGGGCGACGTGGGCGTCCAGGTCCCGGTCGGCGAGGTAGCGGGCGGCGGCGAGCTGGTTGACGGTGGGGGTGTGCAGGTCGGCGGCCTGCTTGGCGACCGCGCAGGCCCGGCGCAGCCCGTCGGGCGCCCGCAGCCAGCCCAGGCGCAGGCCGGGTGCCATGACCTTGGAGAAGGAGCCCAGCAGCACCGTCCGGTCGCGGGCGCCTTCGTAGGAGGCGATCCACGGCACCCGCTCGCCCTCGAAGCGCAGTTCGCCGTACGGGTCGTCCTCGACGATCCACAGGCCGCACCGTCCGGCGACCTCGGCGACGGCGGCGCGGCGGGCGGCGGGCAGGGTGCGGCCGGTGGGGTTGGAGAAGGTGGGGACCGTGTAGAGCAGTTTGGGGCGCTCGCGCACCACCAGCTCCTCCAGCGCCCCGGGGTCGATCCCGTCCTCGTCCCCGGGCACGGCCACCACCCGGGCGCCCGCGAGGCCGAAGGCCTGAAGCGCGGCCAGGTAGCAGGGGCGCTCGACGAGGACGGTGTCGCCGGGTTCGAGCAGCGCGGTGGCGAGCAGCGACAGCGCCTGCTGGGAGCCGGTGGTGACGAGGAGGTCGTCGGCGTCGGTGGCCAGTCCGCGTGCCGAGGTGCGGGCGGCGAGCGCGGCCCGCAGCGTGGGCTCGCCCTCGGTCGTGGAGTACTGGAGGGCCCGTGCGGGCGTCTCGGCGAGGACGTCCCGGTAGGCGGCGGCGATGCCGTCGGCGTCGAACAGCTCGGGGGCCGGCAGCCCGCCCGCGAAGTTGATCACCTCGGGGCGGGCGGTGACGGCGAGGATGTCCCGTACGGGCGACCCCCCGATCGAGCGGGCCCGCGCGGCCAGCGGCGGCGGTGCAGCGGTCACGGTGGCGGTCCCGGTGGCGGTCACGGCGGGCGGGTTCTCGGTCACGGTCATGCGCGCAGCGTAAAGAAGTACGTGCCCTCTACAGGCGCCTTTCCGCGATCCGGACAGCCGTACGACTCGCGCGACGCGGCCGGCGGCCGCCGGGTGTCAGCCCTTGGCGCCCAGCCCGCCGTACACGTTGATGTCGGCGTCCGTGACGTCGTTGATGTCCTCGTACCGGACCTTCTCGATGTCGTCGAGGCCGGCGAGGTACGACTCCTCCGGCTGCTCCGGCACCGGCGCCGCGTGGTCCGGCCGCCAGTGGTGCACCGGCACGACCCCCGGCTCGGTGAGTTCGAGACCGGACTCGGTGAAGAAGCGCTCGACGTCGTCGCGGGAGCGCAGCACGAAGGTGAACCCCCGCTCCGTGTACGTCCGCCGGACCGCGCGGATGTTCTCCGGGTTGAGGTCCTCCGTGAGGTGGCTGAGCACGAGCCTGCTCCCGGCGGGCAGCGCGTCGACCAGTTCGCGGACGATGGGATACGCCTCCGCGTCCTCCACGAAGTGCAGGACGGCGACGAGGCAGAGCGCCACGGGCCGGTCGAAGTCGAAGGTCCGCGCGGCCTGTTCGAGGATCCGCGCCGGGCTCGTGAGGTCGGCGTCGATGTAGTCCGTACGCCCCTCGGGGCCGCTGGTGAGCAGGGCGCGGGCGTGCGCGAGGACGACGGGGTCGTTGTCGACGTAGACGACTCGCGACTCAGGGGCGATGCGCTGGGCGATCTGGTGCACGTTCTCGGCGGTCGGCAGCCCGGTCCCGATGTCGAGGAACTGCCGGATGCCGTCCTCGCGGGCGAGCGCGGTCACCGCGCGCCGCAGGAAGTCGCGGTTGTGCCGTACGTCGAGGTAGCCGCGCGGGTTGGCGGCGAGCCCGGCGGCCGCCGCGTCGAGGTCGGCGGGGTAGTGGTCCTTGCCGCCGAGGAAGACGTCGTAGACCCGCGCCGGATGCGCCTTGCTGCTGTCGATCCTCCTCCGCAGCTCCGCGGGGTCCTGGCCGAGGGCGTCACCGGACACGGGCGTGCCACCTTTCGATTGTCACCTGACGAAGCGAACCGAAGCTCAAGCTACGTCCAACAGCCCGGCTGCCGGGCCGACTTGGCGGCAGTCCGACGCACCTGCCCCGCCCTCTCAGCCGCCCTCGACCGCCTCCCAGCCCTTACCGCCGAGCGGGTAGGCGTAGGGGGCGGCGTCCCGGGAGGCGCTGGTGCGGAACGGCTTGCCGTGGTCGTCGACGCGCGTGATGCCGTGCCGTCCGCCGCTGGACCACTCCAGTTCCAGGTACCAGCTGACGTCGTGCTCGCTGGTGTGCGCGGTGACGTGGAAGACCTCCGCGTCGGACTCGCTGACGCTGTACGGGAAGTCCCGCTGCCCCCCGATGGGCGTCGCCGTCGGGGTGCCCAGGTCGAGCGAGACGTCGAAGGACGTGGTGTCCACCTGGCCGCCGCAGCCGTTGCCCATCACGTACTGGTTCCAGTCCAGCGCCGGCCCGCTGCTCACCACCCGGACGTGCAGGTCCTCCAGGATCACCGTCTCGGGGCCGGTGCCCTGCACGGTGAGGACGGCCTCCTGGTGGTTCGCGGAGACCGCCTTGAGGGGGACGGCCCAGCCGACGGCGCCCTGCTGCGGCGGCGGCTTCGGCACGTTCTCCGGGCTGCGGTCGACCAGGAAGGCGTGGTCGCAGGGCAGGTACCAGTAGTAGGGGTTGGTCGACACGGTGAACGGGGTCCCGGTGGGCGGCGCCTGACGGTCCGGCGCGGCGGCACCCGGCCGCGACGGTGACGCGGAGGGCGGCCCGGACGGGGAGGCGGAGACCGAGACGGACGGGGAGGACGACACGGACGCGCTCGTACGCGGGGACGCCGGTGCGGTGGCGGACGCGGACAGCGACGCGGAGGACGGCGCGACGGCCCCGGCGGGACCGCGGCTCCCGGCGGTGGAGTCCGGGGACGACACGAGGTTCGCCACGAGCGCCACGGCGGCACTGACGGCGACGACGCCGGCCGCGGCGTAGAGCGCGGCGCGCGGGACGCGGCGGCGGGACGGGGCGGGCGCGTCGCGGACGGGCTCGGCGTCCGACACGAGCCGGGCCTCGGGCGCGGGCGCGGACGGGGCGGGGGACGCCGCGGAAGCCGGCGGGGCGGCCGGGGCGTTGTCCGGGGCCGCCGGACTCTCGGCGCCGTCGGACTCATGGGCGCCTTTGGACTCATCGGCGCCGTTGGACTCATGGGCGCCCTCGGCACCCTGGGAGCCCTCCGCGCCGTCCGCACTCCTGACGTCCTCGGCGCCGCTGACGCCCTCGGCGCCCTTCGCGCCCTCCGCACCCCCGACGTCCTCGGGAGCCTCACCGCCGCCCTCGGTCTCCTCCTTCTTCACGCCGCGCAGCGCGTCCGCGCGGATCCAGCGGCGATGGAGTTCGAGCAGTTCCGCGGGCGTCGCCCGGCACACGCGGGCGAAGCGTTCGACGGGCGCGAACTCGACCGGCACCACCTCCCCGCTGACGTACCGGTGCAGGGTCGAGCCGCTCATGTGCAGCCGCTTGCCGAGTGCCCCGTAGCTGAGTCCGGACCGCTCCTTCAGCTCCCGAAGCAGTCCCGCGAAGTCGTCCCCCGCCACCGTTCCTCCCACTTCTCGCATCCCCGTACCGCATCCCAGAAGGACATTGTTCCCGCAGGTCAGAGCGTCCCCGGCGTCCCAGCGTCCCGCATGTTCCCCCGGTGCTGGCGGCCGGGACGAGCACGGCCGCAAGCTGTGGTCATCAAAGCAGCCGCTCCCGGTGAACGGTCGAGCGGCTCGCCCCGACTCCCACTTCCGAAGGAGAACTTCCATGTCCGCACGCCGCATCACCCGTACCCGCCTCTTCGCCGCCACCACGGTCGCGCTGGCCGCGCTCTCCCTGACGGCCTGCGAGGGCGACGAGCTCACGGGCTCCCCGGCGCCCGACCCTTCCGCCTCCGCCTCCGCCCCCGCCTCCCCGTCGGCGGACGGCAACGACACCGGGCCGGCGGGCGGCGCGAAGGGCGACAAGGCCTCGACGGGCTCGACAGGTTCGACGGGCTCCACGGGCTCCACGGGCTCGACGGGCTCCGCCGGACACGACAACGCGTCCGGCTCGGGCTCCGGTTCCGACTCGGACCTCCCCGGGAAGTGCTCCGCCTCCGACGTACGGATCACCGCGGCGAACGCGCCCCGCCCGATCAACCACCTGCTGCTGACCGCCACCAACACCGGCTCGAAGACGTGCGCGCTGCCGCCGTACCCGGCGGCGCGGTTCGGCGAGGCCCAGGCGGTGCCGCCGGTCGCGGAGTCCAGCAAGCCACAGTCCCTGACGACGCTGGCCCCCGGCGAGTCCGGCTACGCCGGGGTCCGCCTGTCGTCGGGTGACGGCAGCGGCGAGAACGGCTACGAGACGACCACCCTCACCGTCCCCTTCGAGGACGGCTCCATCGCCCGGGTCAAGCTGCCCTCCGGCGGCGTGTACGTCGACACCGCGCTCACGGTCACCTACTGGCAGACGAGCGCGTCGAACGCCCTCGAGTACTGAAGGGGTGAGCGCACCCGCAGATCCTGCCGGAAGGGCCGGCCCAGGTCGCTCAGCGCAGCGTGCGGGCGACCTCGGTCGCCCAGTACGTCAGGATGTTGCGCGCGCCCGCCCGCTTGATCCCGGTGAGGCTCTCCAGGATGGCCCGGTCGCGGTCGATCCAGCCCTTCTCGGCGGCGGCCTCGATCATCGAGTACTCGCCGGAGATCTGGTAGGCGGCGACGGGCACGTCCGAGGCCTCGGCGACCTTGGCGAGGATGTCGAGGTAGGGCCCGGCCGGCTTGACCATGACCATGTCGGCGCCCTCCTCCAGGTCCAGCGCCAACTCCCGCAGCGACTCCCGCGCGTTGGCCGCGTCCTGCTGGTAGGTCTTGCGGTCCCCCTTGAGCGAGGAGCCGACGGCCTCGCGGAAGGGCCCGTAGAAGGCGGAGGCGTACTTGGCGGTGTACGCCAGGATCGCGACGTCCTCCCGCCCGATCTGGTCGAGGGCGTCCCGGACGACCCCGATCTGCCCGTCCATCATTCCGCTGGGCCCGACGACGTGGGCGCCCGCGTCGGCCTGGACCTGCGCCATCTCGGCGTACCGCTCGAGGGTGGCGTCGTTGTCGACCCGCCCCTGGTCGTCGAGGACCCCGCAGTGCCCGTGATCCGTGAACTCGTCGAGACAGAGGTCGGACATGACCAGCAGCTCGTCCCCGACCTCGGCCCGTACGTCCCGGAGCGCGACCTGGAGGATCCCGTCGGGATCGGTCCCCGCCGTCCCCGCGGCGTCCTTCTTCCCGTCCTCCGGCACCCCGAAGAGCATGATCCCGGAGACCCCGGCCTCGACCGCCTCGGCGGCCGCCTTCCTGAGCGTGTCCCGCGTGTGCTGCACGACCCCGGGCATCGCCGCGATCGGCACCGGCTCGCTCACGCCCTCGCGGACGAAGGCGGGGAGGATGAAGTCGGCGGGGTGCAGCCGGGTCTCGGCGACCATCCGACGCATCACGGGGGTGGTCCGCAGCCGCCGGGGCCGGGCGCCGGGAAAGGATCCGTACGTCGTCATACCACCCACGCTACGCCCGTCCCACCCGTGCCTTTGCCGACGGGGAGTCGGCCCGGTCCGACCCGGTCCGGCCCGGGCAACGCTTGACCTCAACCAAACTTCAGCTTCTACGTTCGACGCCATGGACTACTCACACACCGACACGGAACTCGTCCGCCAGCCCATCGGCTACTGGACCTGGGCGGCGTACAAGGCCGTCGTCACCCGCACCCGGGCGGCCCTCGCCGAGCTCGGCACGACCCAGCCCCAGTGGTGGGTCCTCGCCCAGGTGGCCCGCGCGGACAGCCCGAAGACCCGCGCCGAGGTCTCCGCGCTCCTGCGGAACTACCTCGACACGGGCCCGGAGGCGATGGAGTCGGAGATCGACGCGACGGTCACGGCGGGCTGGATCGTGCAGGACGCGGAGACCTCGGACGGCCGTCTCTCCCTCACCCCGGAGGGCCGGGCGTTCTTCGAGAAGGCCGCCGCCCTCCAGGACGACCTGTGGACGGAACGCCACGCCGGCGTCTCCGACGAGGAGTACCTGACGACGATGAAGGTGCTCCAGCGCGTCATCCACAACACGGGCGGCCGCGCCTGGCACCACTGAGCCCGCAGCCCGGACACCGTTATCGTCTGTCGTCCTGCCGCACCCGGTACGCACGGGCCGCGCCGATCAGCCAGTGCCGACGCTTCCTGCGGCGGAAGCAGAAGCGCATCGAGAGCAGCGTCAGGACGGCCGCCACCGCCAGGGAGACGGCGACGCCGACGAGCACCCGCCGCCCGTCCGCCCCGGTGTCGATCTCCATGAGGAGGGCGGTCGGGATCCAGACGCCCCGCGCGACGGCCAGCCACACGAACAGGGTCAGGCCAACGCGCTCCGGTGCCCGGTACCGCCATGTCCCCTCGTGTCGAGGGTCGTGGATGCCGCGCATCCTCCGAGTGTGACAGCCCCGAACCCCCGGGCACAGGGCGCCGCCGCCGGGGCTGTGGACCCGCGTCAGGAGGCGGTCGCCCCGGCCGGCGGCCACGGCACGTCGGCCAGCAAGGGCAGCAACACCTCCTCCTCGTAGTCGAGATGCGCGTTGAGCTGCGCGGACATCTCGTCCAACTCGGCTCGGAAACGCGCCGGTTCGGCGATGGTGAGACCGTCCAGCAGGGCGGCCAGCTCCCCCTGGACGCGGGCGACCGTGCGGTGCTCGTCGGCGAGCCGGTCGAAGACGTCGGTCAGGTGGGGATGGTGCCGGGCGATCCCCGGAAACAGGTGCCCGTCCTCGCTCACATGGTGGAACTCCAGCGCCTGGCAGAACGCCAGGCACCGCTGCCGGATCTGCAGCCCGAGGCTCGGCGGCGCCCCGTCCGCCCCCGGCGCCGCGAAGTACGCCTCGGTCTCGGCCCGCACCTGCCGCACCTGCCCCCGCAGCCAGGTGTGCACCTCCAGCACCTTGTCGGCGAGGGTACGCACTTCCCGGGGCCGCCCTTCCCACTCCTCGGGCTCGGCCTGCTCCAGCACCACGACCGGCAGCAGCCGTGCGGTACGGGCCTGGTAGTCGCCGTAGCCGGGCGAGGCCCGCACCACGTGCGCGAACAGTTCCTCGCGCCGGGCACCCTCGGCGGGCACCGCCAGCGCCTCGAAGCTCTCCGTGCCCACCTCCACCCGGACCACGGGGTGGGCGAGCAGGTTGTGGTACCAGTCGGGATGCCGGGGGCCGCCGAGATGGGACCCGACGACGAGCAGGGAATCCCCATGGCGGACGTACCCGAGCGGAGTGGTCCGCGAGGCGCCCGACCTGGCGCCGGTGGTGGTCAGCAGCAGCAGGTCACCGCCTGCGAAGGGACCGCCGACCTTCCCCCCGTTGGCGCGGAACTCGTCGATGACGGACTGGTGGAACGACGTGGGCATACGTTTCTGTTTCTCCGGAACGGCAGGCCACAGCGACGGCAACGACACGTGCCGCGGCGTGCGAGGGAATGAGGGGCGAGGGACGAGCACGAGAGCCGACGGGCGGAAACGCCGCGTCGACGACTCGGAATCAGGGCGCGGAGTATGAACGCATCACGGACCCCTTGCATGAAGGGCGCTCGCCCGATCGCCGGCCGGCCCACTGCTCTTTGACCGGCGCCACGCGGCACCACCGTCATTACACGCACCGGCCCGCCACCTGTCAACGCGGGCCCGCCTGCCACCGGTTGCCGGACCTACCGCACCCGTACGACGTGCTTGCCCCGCACGCCCCCGGCCGCCAGGGCCCGTTGGGCGTCGGCGACCCCGTCGAGCGGGTGGACGGTGTCGACGACGGGGACGATGTCACCGCGCTCGGCGAGCCGGGCGGCCTCGGCGAGCAGCGCGCCGTCGGGATTGCCGCTGAAGAAGCGGATCCGCCCCTTCCCGTGCACGACGGAGCCGAGCACGGTGCCGAGCGCGGCGAGCGGCCGGTCGAAGTCGACGGTGACGGCGACCATGCGCCCGCCCGGCGCCAGCAGTCGCCGCACCCGGGCCTGCTCGGTGCCGACGGTGTCGAGGACGACGTCGAAGCGGCCGAGCGCGGACAGCGCGGTCGTCCGGTGGTCCAGCGCCTCCTCGGCGCCGAGCCCCCGCACGAAGTCGAGGTTCCGCCCACCCGCGAGGGCGACGACACGCGCCCCGAGCACCTTTCCCACCTGCACGGCGACACTGCCCACGCCGCCGCTCCCGCCCCGCACCAGCAGCCGCTCACCGGGTTGCAGGGCGGCCTTGTCCCGCAGCGCGGTCAGCGCCGTGGTCGCACCCGCGAGCATCGAGACGGCCTCCTCCGGGGTGAGGTTCTCCGGTGCGGGCGCGATCCGCCGCGGGCTGACGGCGACGTACTCGGCCATGCTGCCGGTACGGCGCCCCAGCAGCCCCCACACCCGCTGTCCCTCCCGCACCCCGCGGACCGAGGCCCCGACCTCGGTCACCTCCCCCGCGAAGTCGATGCCGCACCCCTTGGGAAAGGCCCGGCCGGTCACCAGGCGCACCTTGCCCGTCCGGTCGTGCAGGTCCCCGCCGTTGACCCCGGCGGCACGCACCCGCACCAGCACCTCGCCGGGTCCGATGCCCGGCACCGGCCGCCGTCCGACGTACAGCACCTCGGGAGGCCCGTACCGGTCGAAGAGAACCGCCTTCATCTCACTCATGTCTCGCACCCCATGTCTCGCGCCCGGTGTCCCGTGATCCACATCGCGTTCGGGAAGCGCGGAGGCGAGGCCCGCCTCCGCTGCTAACCTCACGCTAGACACCTAAGTGGACGACACCCTCCACTTAACCCGGAAGTGAGAAACATGCCTGACCAGCCCTCTCACAAGCCCGCAGAGCACACCACCAAGGTCTCTGCGCCGGACGCGCTGCGGGCCGACGCCCGCCGCAACCGCGCACGCGTCCTGGAGGCCGCGCGCGAGGTCTTCGCCGCCCAGGGCGTCGACGCCCCGATGAGCGCGGTCGCCCGCCGGGCGGGCGTCGGCGTGGCCACCCTCTACCGCCGCTTCCCCACCCGGTCCGCCCTCGTCACCGCCGCCTTCGAGGACCAGCTCACCGTGTGCGCGGCCGCGTTCGACGAGGCCCTGGCCGACCCCGACCCGGGACACGGCCTGTACACGCTGCTGCGCAAGGTGTGCACCACGCTGGTCACCGACCGCGGCTTCGAGACGGTGTTCATGGCCGGTTTCCCGGCGTCCCTGGACTACGACCGGGAGCGCGCCTGCGCCGAGGAGCGCCTGACCCACCTGGTCCAGCGCGCCCGCGACGCGGGCCGGCTCCGCGAGGACTTCTCCCCCGCCGACATCCCCCTGCTCCTGCTGGCCGTGAGCGGCCTGGCCTCCCAGCCTCCCGAAGCCGCCGTCCCCGCCGCCCACCGCCTCCTGACCTACCTCTTCCAGTCCTTCCAGGCCGACCCGCCGCCCCGCCCGGCCCCTCTGCCGCCCGCCCCGGCACTGGACCTGAGCGGGCTGCACCGGCCGGTGCCGGCGCAGCCGTCTACTGTGCGCCCATGAGCGCGACACCCGGTGACGACTGCCGCCTTCCCCCGGCCCTGGCCGACGTGGCCCGTATCGAGTTCGACTACGCCGACGGCGACGGAATCGACTTCGAGCCCTACGCGGCCTTCGACTCCGCCGAGGAGACCACGCACTGGCTGCGCCAGTGGACGGGAAACCCCGAAGCCGACGGCTCCTCCTACCGCGTGTTCGGCCAGGACGGCAGCGGCGGCCTCGCGGCCCTGTGGCACGGACGCCCCGGCCGCCCTCTCACCGAGCAGCCCGTGGTGTACGTGGGCTCGGAGGGCGAGTGCGACGTGGTCGCCGGGAACCTGTCCGACTTCCTGTGGCTGCTGGCCGACGGCACCGGCCCGGCAGAGGCGGTCCTCTTCGGCCCCGTGTCACGCCCCGACCCGGCACTCACCGCCCTCGCCGAACGCCACGCCACCACCCCACGCCGCCCGGCCGCGGACATCGTCAAGGAGGCCCGCGCCGCCTTCCCGACCTTCGCGGAGGACCTCTGGGCCCTCTGCCGGTGAGCGGCGCCCCGGGCGCGGCCGTGTACCCAGCGGTTCAGGCGGCGCGCCCGACCTCGCCGACACTCGTCCGCGACTCCGAGAACCCCACCGGCCCCCCGCCCGTCCCTCACCCCGCCACCTGGACGGCGTTCCTGGAAACGACTGCGGGGCGCCCCTGACAGGGCGCCCCGCAGTCACATCTCACCTCAGGTCGAGGACCGCCGTCTCCGCGACCCCGGTCGCCGTTCGCTCGGCCGGGTCACCGGGTCCCCCGCCTCCAGGGCCGCCGCCCGGCGCCGCAGGCCGAAGTCGGCCAGGGCCTCCGCCAGCTTGGTGACGGACGGCTCGGGGGACATGACGTCGACGCGCAGGCCGTGTTCCTCGGCCGTCTTGGCCGTGGCCGGGCCGATGCAGGCGATCACCGTGACGTTGTGCGGCTTGCCCGCGATGCCGACCAGGTTGCGGACCGTGGACGACGAGGTGAAGAGCACCGCGTCGAAGCCGCCGCCCTTGATGGCCTCCCGGGTCGTGGCCGGGGGCGGCGAGGCGCGCACCGTACGGTAGGCGGTGACGTCGTCGACCTCCCAGCCCAGCTCGATCAGACCGGCGACGAGAGTCTCGGTCGCGATGTCCGCACGAGGCAGGAAGACGCGGTCGATCGGGTCGAAGACCGGGTCGTAGGGCGGCCAGTCCTCGAGGAGACCGGCGGCCGACTGCTCGCCGCTCGGGACCAGGTCCGGCTTCACGCCGAAGGCGATCAGCGCGTTGGCCGTCTGCTCGCCGACCGCCGCGACCTTGATGCCGGCGAAGGCGCGGGCGTCGAGCCCGTACTCCTCGAACTTCTCGCGGACCGCCTTCACCGCGTTGACCGAAGTGAACGCGATCCACTCGTAGCGGCCGGTCACCAGGCCCTTGACCGCCCGCTCCATCTGCTGCGGGGTGCGCGGGGGCTCCACCGCGATGGTCGGGACCTCGTGCGGGACCGCGCCGTAGGACCGAAGCTGGTCGGAGAGCGACGCCGCCTGCTCCTTCGTTCGCGGGACGAGGACCTTCCAACCGAACAGCGGCTTGGACTCGAACCACGAGAGCTGGTCGCGCCGGGCGGATGCGCTGCGCTCGCCGACCACGGCTATCACCGGGCGGCCGCCGTCCGGGGACGGCAGCACCTTCGCCTGCTTCAGGGTCTGGGCGACCGTG
Source organism: Streptomyces coelicoflavus (assembly GCF_045041415.1). Taxonomy (NCBI): domain Bacteria; kingdom Bacillati; phylum Actinomycetota; class Actinomycetes; order Kitasatosporales; family Streptomycetaceae; genus Streptomyces; species Streptomyces coelicoflavus. Next base: position 3,618,288 of record NZ_CP108218.1, read on the forward strand.
CCGAGCGTGGCGGACCAGGTGCGCTGCCGGGTCGTCGTACCCGCGATCGTGACCGTCAGCGGGGTGTCCGGCTTGCGGCCCGCCGACACCAGCTCGCCGGCCGCCGCGGCGACCGAGTCGAGCGTCGTCGACACGACCACCGTGCCGTCGGAGGCGCCCACCTCGGTCCAGCAGCGGTCCGACGCCGTACGGGCGTCCACGAACCGGACGTCGGCACCCTGGGCGTCCCGCAGCGGCACACCGGCGTACGCGGGCACGCCGACGGCGTTCGCGATGCCGGGGACGACCTCGAAGGGCACCCCGGCCGCGGCGCAGGCCAGCATCTCCTCGGCGGCGTACGCGTCGAGCCCGGGGTCACCGGTCACCGCACGCACGACCCGCCTGCCGCCCCGCGCGGCCTCCATGACAAGATGTGCGGCATCCCGCACGGCGGGGACACCGACGGCAGTTGACGCACCGTCAACAACCGTCAGCTGGGGTGCGCCTGTGCCCGGATCCGACGGGTCGGCATCCGTGTGCACCTCCGACACGCCCTGCCTCGCGTGCGTCCGCACGACGTCGAGCACCTCGTGCTCGGCGACGAGGACGTCCGCGTGGGCCAGCGCCTCCACGGCGCGCAGAGTCAGCAGTCCCGGATCTCCGGGTCCGGCACCGAGGAAGGTGACGTGCCCGTGTTCCGGACCGGCGGGAAAGGTGGTGGGGCTCAATGTGCTCGCTCCCCCATCAGACCGGCCGCGCCCTGGGCGAGCATCTCGGTGGCCATGTCGCGACCGAGTGCCATCGCCGCCTCGTGCGTCTGGGGCACGGGACCGGTGGTGGACAGCTGCACCAGCGTCGAGCCGTCGGTCGTGCCGACGACGCCGCGCAGGCGCATTTCCTTGACAGTCCGCCCGTCGGCCAGAAGGTCGGCCAGCGCCCCGACGGGTGCGCTGCAGCCGGCCTCCAGGGCGGCGAGCAGTGACCGCTCGGCCGTTACGGCGGCCCGCGTGAACGGGTCGTCGAGTTCGGCGAGCGCGGCGATGAGGTCCGCGTTGTCCGCGGGGCACTCGACCGCCAGTGCCCCCTGGCCGGGGGCCGGCAAAACCGTGTCGACCGACAGGAAGTCGGTCACCTCGTCGATGCGTCCCACCCGGTTCAGCCCGGCGGCGGCCAGCACGACCGCGTCCAGCTCACCGCTGCGGACGTATCCGATGCGCGTGTCGACGTTGCCCCGGATCGGGACCGTCTCGATCTCCATGCCGTGGGTGCGGGCGTACGCGTTCAGCTGCGCCATGCGGCGCGGCGCCCCCGTACCGATGCGCGCACCGCGCGGCAGGTCGGTCAGCTTGCGCGCGTCCCGGGCGACGACCACGTCCCGCGGGTCCTCACGCACCGGCACGGCGGCCACGACCAGGCCCTCGTGCTGCGCGGTGGGGAGGTCCTTGAGCGAGTGAACCGCGAAGTCCACCTCACCCCGCAGCAGTGCGTCGCGCAGCGCGGCGACGAACACGCCCGTGCCGCCGATCTGCGCCAGGTGCTCGCGCGACGTGTCGCCGTACGTGGTGATCTCGACCAGCTCAACGGGCCGACCGGTCACCTGGCTCACGGCGTCCGCCACCTGCCCGGACTGCGCCATGGCGAGCTTGCTGCGCCTGGTCCCCAGCCTCAGTGCCTTCTCAGTCATGCCGGCCCTCGGTTCTTCTCAGTGGTGCTGTTCCCGGCGCGGGAGACGGAGGCCACCGTCTCCTGGTCGAGGTCGAACAGGGTGCGCAGCGCGTCCGCGTACCCGGCGCCGCCGGGTTCGGCGGCGAGCTGCTTGACCCGCACCGTCGGTGCGTGCAGCAGTTTGTCGACCACACGCTTGACGGTCTGGGTGATCTCGGCGCGGTGCTTGTCGTCGAGCCCCGGCAGCCGCCCTTCCAGGCGGGCGATCTCGCCGGCCACGACGTCCGCGGCCATGCTGCGCAGCGCGACCACGGTGGGCGTGATGTGCGCGGCGCGCTGGGCGGCGCCGAAGGCCGCGACCTCGTCGGCGACGATCCGGCGGACCATGTCGACGTCGGCGGCCATCGGTGCGTCGGCGGAGGCGTCGGCGAGCGACTCGATGTCCACCAGGCGTACGCCCGCCAGCCGGTGCACGGCGGCGTCGACGTCGCGCGGCATCGCCAGGTCGAGGAGGAAGAGCACGGGCTCCGGGCGCGGCACCTCGGCGACCGGCTCCGGGCGGCGGCGCTCGGGAATGCGGCCGACACGCGTCGCCGTCGCGGCGAGCGCGCCGATCAGCTCGGCGTCCGCCTCCGGTCCCGGCCGGCCCGTCTCGCGGGGCCGGTCCACCGCCGTACCGCCCGCGGCCCAGGCCCCGTGCTGCTCCAGCGTCGCCGCGTCCATGCCGGCCACGGCGGCCTCGCCCATGACGGAGAAGCCGGAGGGGACGGAGGACAGGTCCAGCGGGCAGTTGTCGTCTGCGGCGGCGGCACCGGCGTTCGGCAGTGGCGTTTCCGCGGTCGGCCGCTCGTCCGCTTCCCGTACGCCGACGGTGGCGGCCCCGGCGGGAGCGCCGGTACGGCCCTCCACCGCCGCCGCCACCGCGTCCGCCGTGAGGACCAGGCCGGTCGCGCCCGTGCAGGAGACGGCCACGTCGGCACGTGTCAGCTCGCCCGGCACCGCGTCCATCGGTACCGCGTGGGCCAGCACGTCCGTGTCGTCGCCCTCGGAGAGGATCTGTGCGAGGCGCTCGGCGCGCTCGAAGGTGCGGTTGGCGACCACGATCTCGGCGACCCCGGACCGGGCCAGCGTCGCGGCGGCCAGCGAGGACATCGAACCGGCGCCGATCACCAGGGCCTTCTTGCCCCGCGCCCACCGCTGGACGTCGGCCCCGGCGGACAGCTGCTCCAGGCCGAAGGTGACCAGGGACTGTCCGGCGCGGTCGATGCCGGTCTCGTGGTGGGCGCGCTTGCCGACCCGCAGCGCCTGCTGGAACAGGTCGTTCAGCAGCCGTCCGGCGCTGTGCAGGTCCTGGGCGCGGGCCAGGGAGTCCTTTATCTGGCCGAGGATCTGACCCTCGCCGACCACCATCGAGTCGAGTCCGCAGGCCACCGAGAACAGGTGGTGGACGGCCCGGTCCTCGTAGTGCACGTAGAGGTGGGGAGTGAGCTCCTCCAGGCCGACGCCGCTGTGCTGGGCGAGCAGCGTGGACAGCTCGGCGACACCGGCGTGGAACTTGTCCACGTCGGCGTACAGCTCGATGCGGTTGCAGGTGGCCAGGACCGCGGCCTCGGCGGCCGGTTCGGCGGCGACCGTGTCCTGGAGCAGCTTGAGCTGCGCGTCCGCGTTCAGGGACGCCCGCTCCAGCACGCTGACCGGCGCGCTGCGGTGGCTCAGCCCGACGACGAGGAGGCTCATGCCGGCATCACGGCGGGTACGTCCCCGTCGGGTCCCTGGTCGGCGGAGCCGGTGGAGTGCGGCTGCTTGCGGGCGGCGACGGGCGGTACGACGCCGGCGTCGCCCGCGGCGTCCTCGCCCGCCTTGCGCTGCTCGTGGAAGGCGAGGATCTGGAGCTCGATGGAGAGGTCGACCTTGCGCACGTCGACGCCCTCGGGGACGTTCAGCACGGTCGGCGCGAAGTTGAGGATGGAGGTGACACCGGCGGCCACGAGACGGTCGCAGACCTGCTGGGCGGCACCGGCGGGGGTCGCGATCACACCGATCGAGACACCGTCGTCCTGGATGATCTTCTCCAGCTCGTCGGTGTGCTGCACCGGGATGCCGGCCACGGGCTTTCCGGCCATCCCCGGATCGGCGTCGATGAGCGCGGCGACCCGGAAACCGCGGGAGGCGAACCCGCCGTAGTTGGCGAGGGCGGCGCCGAGGTTGCCGATTCCTACGATGACAACCGGCCAGTCCTGGGTGAGGCCGAGTTCGCGCGAGATCTGGTAGACGAGATACTCGACGTCGTAGCCGACACCACGCGTCCCGTAGGAGCCCAGGTAGGAGAAGTCCTTGCGCAGCTTCGCGGAGTTGACCCCCGCCGCCGCGGCCAGCTCCTCGGAGGAGACCGTGGGCACCGAGCGCTCGGAGAGCGCGGTCAGCGCGCGGAGGTACAGCGGAAGCCTGGCGACGGTGGCCTCGGGAATCCCTCGGCTGCGGGTCGCCGGTCGGTGTGCTCGGCCAGTTGCCACGGTGCTCCTGCGGGTAGAGCGGGGCTGTAGGCGGTCATACGTCCCTACATGACCGCCCCGTCGAATGCAGGCTATGTCTTTGTGAACGCGTGCACAAAGATGGTGTCCGATTTGCCCGGCCAACGTGACCGGGGTCACGCGCCCCCGGCGCACGGTACGGGAACCGGCGCGTACAGACCCTCGTCCCTCACTCATCGGGGGCAAAGCCGCACACACTCCTCACGATCAACGCCCCCGAGACCTGGTCACCATCGATCCTAAGCGACCATACGGACTACTTGTACTGATCGGTCAGTGCCTTGCGCAGCCGTTCCTCGTTCACACGCCAGAAGGTGTGCTGCCGTCCGTCGACCAGCACGACCGGAATCTGCTCCCAGTACTGGTCGTGGAGCCGGCGGTCCTCGGTGATGTCCTTCCCCTCCCAGGGGACACCGAGTTCGGCACAGACCTTCTCGACGACGAGCTGTGCGTCATCACACAGATGACAGCCGGGTTTGCGGATGAGGGTGACGAGATGGTTCTCGGAGTGCTCAGAGGGCTGGGGGGCCTGGGAAGGCTGGGGCTGCGCGGGCTTCCGGTGGAAGAGGGGGCTCATGCCGGCCATTCTCGCGCGCACGGGCACCCCCGCGCCGGGCGGCCGTCCGGCGGCGAGGTCGCCCGGAGTTCACGGGCCGCAAACCTCTCGGCTCCGAAGCGTCCGAACAGACTGGCTATGCTCACGGGCATGGCCGCTCTTCGATGGCTCACTCCCCGTAGGCGCTCCGCCACGGCGCGGAGCGTGTTGGCAGGCGAGGCCTCGGCGGAGGCGGCGCGCAAGTCCGCGGAGGCCGCCGAGACCCCCCAGGACTCCGGCTCCGGCACCGCGGAGCCGGAGTTCCCGGTGCACGGCGACGACCGGGCCGCCGCCTTCTTCGACCTCGACAACACCGTCATGCAGGGCGCCGCGATCTTCCACTTCGGCCGGGGCCTGTACAAGCGGAAGTTCTTCGAGACCCGCGACCTCGCCCGCTTCGCCTGGCAGCAGGCGTGGTTCCGGCTGGCCGGGTTCGAGGACCCCGAGCACATGCAGGACGCCCGCGACTCCGCGCTCTCCATCGTCAAGGGCCACCGCGTCTCCGAACTGGAGACGATCGGCGAGGAGATCTACGACGAGTACATGGCCGAGCGCATCTGGCCCGGCACCCGCGCCCTCGCCCAGGCCCACCTGGACGCCGGGCAGAAGGTCTGGCTGGTCACGGCGGCCCCGGTGGAGATCGCCCAGGTGATCGCCCGCCGCCTGGGCCTGACCGGCGCGCTCGGCACGGTCGCCGAGTCGATCGGCGGCGTCTACACGGGCAAGCTGGTCGGCGAACCGCTGCACGGCCCCGCGAAGGCCGAGGCGGTCCGGGCGCTGGCCGCGGCCGAGGCCCTGGACCTGTCCCGCTGCGCCGCCTACAGCGACTCCCACAACGACATCCCGATGCTGTCGCTGGTCGGACACCCGTATGCCATCAACCCCGACTCCAAGCTGCGCAAGCACGCCCGCGAGCTGGAGTGGCGGCTGCGCGACTACCGCACCGGCCGCAAGGCGGCCAAGGTCGGCATCCCGGCGGCCGCGGGCGTCGGCGCGGTGGCGGGCGGCACCGCGGCGGCCATCGCGCTGCACCGCCGCCGCCGTTGACGCGCCGCCGTCCCGTGCCGTCGGCCCAATCGGGATGACGTACCCCCGGGACGGGCTCTCCAGTCCCCCTTGCGCACATCGACCACAACACGCTCTGTAGTCACACGGATTTCGAACCGTTTCGGTCAATTACTGATCACTCTGCGGCAGCTGACCGGGCGTCAATCGGGCACGGAAGCGACGTAATCGATGATTTGAGCAACTGGGCGTAGCAGTGCCTGCACGAAGCGTTATTCTCCTCAGACGCATTCCGGTACCCCACCTTCGCTACGACGGGTGAATGGTTCCGTACTGCACGTGATGGAAGTCCTGCCTCTGGGAGTCCCGTGTACCCACACGTCGGGGTTGACGCCTCGGGCCTGGCTACGCTGCGCGCAACGGTCAAATCAGCCCAAGACCTGTTGCGCGGCTTCGTCCCCACCGCGTATGCCGTCCCCGCCCTCGCCGCGGCCGCCGTGCCCGCCGGTCCGTGCTACGCGCTGGCCGAAGGAAGCGCCGCCGTCGGCAGACGAGCGCGGTCGTCCTCGTCCGGGGCCGCCGCCACCACCCACCGCCGCCCCGCCGCGGACAGCGACAGCGCCCGCATGATGGACCTGGTCGAACGGGCCCAGGCCGGCGAGGCCGACGCCTTCGGCCGCCTCTACGACCAGTACAGCGACACCGTGTACCGCTACATCTACTACCGCGTGGGCGGCAAGGCCACCGCCGAGGACCTCACCAGCGAGACCTTCCTGCGGGCCCTGCGGCGCATCGGCACCTTCACCTGGCAGGGCCGCGACTTCGGCGCCTGGCTCGTGACCATCGCCCGCAACCTGGTCGCCGACCACTTCAAGTCCAGCCGCTTCCGCCTCGAGGTCACCACCGGCGAGATGCTCGACGCCAACGAGGTCGAGCGGTCCCCCGAGGACTCCGTCCTCGAATCGCTCTCGAACGCCGCCCTGCTGGAGGCGGTACGGCGGCTCAACCCGCAGCAGCAGGAATGCGTGACCCTGCGCTTCCTCCAGGGCCTCTCGGTCGCCGAGACCGCCCGCGTCATGGGCAAGAACGAGGGCGCCATCAAGACGCTCCAGTACCGGGCCGTGCGCACCCTCGCCCGGCTGCTCCCGGACGACGCCCGCTGAGGGCGTTCACTGCCCGCATTCCCCAAGTCACCATCGGTGAGAGAGTGTTGAGTCCGCGGTCCGATCATCCGCCGTCCGTAACCCAAGTGCCGCGCCGCTCGTTGTGCGGGATGCAGGCTCCCTGTGGTCACTCCCTGGCCGACTCCGATCACCCGATCGGATGGTTTCGATCAGGGCGTGCAACCCTCAGGACCCCCTGGGGAGTCGACCGTGATGACGAGAGGAGGTGCCGCCAGTGATCGCGAACGTATCGGCACACCGGCGGGCGAACGCCTTCGCCCAGGCTCTGGAGGAGCAGTCCGATCCCGGGGCGGCGGCCGAGCAGTCCGGAGGACCGGCGACCGCCGGGGCCACCGCGGAACCGACCGAGCAGGGCCGTCTGACGGCCCTCGCCCGAGGTCTGGCGACGCTGCCCCGGCCCGAGCTGGATCCCGAGGTCAAGGTCGTCCAGCGGGCCCAGCTCGTGGCCGCCTTCGAGGCCATGCTGCAAGAGGGCACCGTGGGCGGCGGGGCGGCGGACACATCGGTACCGGAGCAGCGCCGGGCGCGCGGCACCCATCGCGCGGCCCCGCTGAGCAGGTTCCGGCCCCGCTCGCGGCTGGCCAAGGGCCTCACCGCCGGCGGACTGAGCGTGAGTGTGGCCGCCGGTGCCTTCGGCGGAGTCGCCGCCGCCAGTTCGGACGCCCTGCCCGGCGACTCGCTCTACGGCCTCAAGCGCGGCATAGAGGACTTCCGCCTCGGCCTCGCCGACGGCAACGACGAGCGGGGCCGCGCCTACCTGGACCTCGCCTCGACCCGGCTGAGCGAGGCACGCCGGCTGATGGAGCGCGGCCGCAGCGGCCCCCTCGACCACGAGTCCCTCGGCGAGATCCGGCGCGCCCTGTCCGGCATGCGGCACGACGCCTCCGAGGGCCACCGCCTGCTCAGCGCGGCCTACGCCCACGACCCCGACTCGCTCGCCCCCATGCAGGCCCTCTCGGCCTTCTCCCAGTCCCACCGGGAGACCTGGGGAGCACTGCGCGAGCGGCTGCCCGTGCAGCTCGGGGACGTCAGTGAGCAGGTGTCGTCGGTGTTCGCCGCCATAGACGACGACGTGGCCCCGCTGGAGTCCATGCTGCCGCCGTCGCCGACCCAGGACGACGGCGGCGGGGACGGCGGCCGGCCGGGCGGTTCCGGCTCGACGACCACCGACACCCCCGGCTCCGGTCACTCGTCGGCGCCGCGCACCGGTGACGACGGCACGTCCGAGCGCGGGCGTTCCCAGTCCGGCCGGCCCAGCGAGTCCGCCGACTCCGGCGACGAGAACGACGGGCTGCTCGGCGGCGGCACCGGTGGGCTGCTCGACCCGCCCAAGGACGACAGCGACACCGCTTCCCCGCCCGCGGGCGGCAACACCCCGCCCGCCGAGCCGGAGGTCACCCTCCCGCCCCTCCTCCCGGGCCTCCTGCCCGGCCTGGGCATCGAGGCGGAGGACGCGGACTGATCCGACGCGGTACCTGTACGGCGGTGGGGCTCCCCGCGGTTCTTCAGGGGGCGCGCCACCGCCGTACGACTGGTCAGAAGAACACCGACCGCCGCTGCACCAGCAGCTTGACCCCTCTGTCTGCTGCCCTCGCACCGCTCCGCGGGCTTCGGCCAGCTGCGCCGGATTCCGTCCGTCGGCTCAGCGCCCCCACCGCGCCATCCACACACCGCGCCTCAGAAGAACACCGACCGCCGCTGCACCAGCAGCTTGTAGAGCGTGTGCTGGATCTGCTCTCGCACCTGGTCGGTCAGGTTGAACATCAGGACCGGGTCCTCGGCCGCCTCCGGCGCGTAGCCGTCCGTCGGGATCGGCTCGCCGAACTGGATGGTCCACTTCGTCGGCAACGGCACCGCACCCAGCGGCCCCAGCCACGGGAAGGTCGGCGTGAGCGGGAAGTACGGGAAGCCCAGCAGCCGCGCCAGCGTCTTGGAGTTGCCGATCATCGGGTAGATCTCCTCGGCCCCGACGATCGAGCACGGAACGATCGGTGCCCCCTGCCGCAGTGCCGTGGACACGAAGCCGCCCCGCCCGAACCGCTGGAGCTTGTAGCGCTCCCCGAACGGCTTGCCGATGCCCTTGAAGCCCTCCGGCATCACCCCGACCAGCTCGCCCTGGGCGAGCAGCCGTTCGGCGTCCTCGGCGCAGGCCAGCGTGTGCCCGAGCTTGCGCGCCAGCTCGTTGACCACCGGCAGCACGAACACCAGGTCCGCCGCCAGCAGCCGCAGATGCCGGTCGGCCGGATGGTGGTCGTGCACGGCGACCTGCATCATCAGCCCGTCCAGCGGCAGCGTTCCGGAGTGGTTGGCGACGATCAGCGCACCGCCCTCGGCGGGGATGTTCTCCACGCCCTTCACCTCGACCCGGAAGTACTTCTCGTACACCGGGCGCAGCAGGGACATCAGCACCTGGTCGGTCAGCTCGGCGTCGAAACCGAAGTCGTCGACCTCGTAGTCCCCGGTGAGCCGGCGGCGCAGGAAGGACAGGCCGGCCGCGACACGCCGCTCCAGGCCGCCGTCCCCGGCACCGTCCTCCCCGCCGCCCTCGTCTTCCGCCGACGAGCGCACCGACGCCTGCCGTCCGGACGCCGCCGACGGCGTCACGGGGTCGTCCTCAAGGTCGTCCTCGCGCGCGGCGGACCCCCGCAGCGGCAGCGGCTGCACCTCGCCCGCCGGCGCCGACTCCGTCTTTGCCCTGCGCCGGTTGCCGCGCGACCGGTCGTCGTCGAACGGAATGACCTTGGCGTCCGCCATCGTTGCTGCGCTCCTCAGTTGGCGCTCTGCGTCGGGAGGTGGCCGCTGCCCCGCCGGGACAGCTCCGCGATCCGGTCGACGGCCCCCGCGAGGGCCTCGGGCGGCAGCAGGCCGGCACCCCGGCCGCGCGCGAAGTCAGCGAACGCCCCGGCCGTCGAGTACGTCGGCCGGAAGCCCAGCGTCTCCCGCATCTGCGTGGTGTCCACCACCCGACCGTGGGTGAGCAGCCGGATCTGCTCGGGGGAGAAGTCCGTCATCCCCAGCGTACGCACGAGCGAACCCGCCCAGGTGACCGCGGGCAGCAGCAACGGCACCGTGGGGCGGCCGAGCCGCCGCGAGCACTGGGAGAGCAGCAGCACCCCGTCACCGGCGATGTTGAACGTCCCGCTGTTCAGCGTGCCCCGCCGCGGCTCGTGCGAGCAGACCCGCAGCACCTCGATCACGTCGTCCTCGTGCACGAACTGAAGCCGCGGGTCGTAGCCGAACACCGTCGGCAGCACCGGCAGTCCGAGGTAGGAGGCGAGCGGCGTGTCCGCGGCCGGACCGAGGATGTTGGCGAACCGCAGCACGGTCACCGACACGTCCGGCCGACGGCGCGCGAAGCCCCGCACGTACCCCTCGACCTCGACCGCGTCCTTGGCGAAGCCGCCGCTGGGCAGGGACTTGGGCGCGGTGGTCTCGGTGCAGACGGCCGGATCGCGCGGCGCGGAGCCGTAGACGTTCGTACTGGACTTCACCACCAGCCGCTGCACCGTCGGCGACTTCTGGCAGGCGCCGAGCAGCTGCATCGTGCCGATGACGTTGGTCTCCTTCACCGACGTGCGGCTGCCGCTGCCCAGCGGCGTCCCCGTCACGTCCAGGTGGACGACCGTGTCCGCCCGCGTCTCGGCGAGCACCCGGCCGATGGCCGACTGCCGGATGTCCGCCTGGACGAAGTCCGCACCGCCCAGATGGTGCTCGGGCGCGACGGCGTCCACACCAATGACCCGCTCCACGTCGGGATCACGCTGGACGCGCCGGACGAACCGGCCGCCCAGCTGCCGGGCCACTCCGGTCACGAGCACGACCTTGCCCAAGATCAGCGCCTTCCTTCCGCCTGCTCCAGCCTGTGCCAGCCCTGCTCCGGCCAACTTAGCCGGTAGGTGTTGCGCGGTGATGACCGACGGACACGGCGGATGACGAAAAAGGGACGGCCGGCGGAGACGGGCGAACCGGCGACCGTACGACTGTGGCCCCCCACCGGATGCGGTGGGGGGCCACAGACCACGCCGACGGCGCGGCGTCGCCTACTTCTTGTTGCGACGCTGAACGCGCGTGCGCTTCAGCAGCTTGCGGTGCTTCTTCTTGGCCATCCGCTTGCGCCGCTTCTTGATAACAGAGCCCACGACTATCCTCGCTCACTTCTCATCACTCGGTTGGTGAGCGCCATGGGCCCACACGACCTACGAGGGGCCAGCCTACCGGTCCGAGCGCTGAGGTCGTAATCGAGGTCCGTCAGGCCGTTTCCACCCCCACGTAGCTCTCGCGGAGGTACTCGTGAACCGCTTGCTCCGGGACACGGAACGACCGTCCCACCCGGATCGCGGGCAGATGACCGCTGTGCACCAACCGGTACACGGTCATCTTGGACACGCGCATCACCGCGGCGACCTCCGCCACGGTAAGGAACTGAACCTCGTTCAGAGGCCTTTCGCCAGCTGCAGCCATGACACACCTGCACCTTCCGCACTCGACGGCCACCGGCTTCCCCTTCCGGTGACTCTTCGTCGCTGCGTGCTCACTCCCCAATGTAGGGGCGGGTGATGCGAGTGGGGAAGAGGTGCACCCCTCACATCCCTAACGTGACAGACACGCCCGATTGAGTACGTAGCGGGTAAGCGGTCGGTAGTACTCGGACCGCACAGCGTCATCAAGTGGAACGGCGACGGACACGACCCCCTCGGCCTCCCCCACGAAGAGCGCGGGATCGTCCGTGTCCGCCGGACCGATCGCCTCGAACCCCAGCTGACCTGCCCCGCAGACCCACCCGTGATCCCCGATCACCAACTCGGGCAACGGCCCGCCGGCCTCGGCAGCGGCCGCCAGCGCCGTACGAACCGGCAGCGGCGAGTGCGTGTGTGCGCCGGGCTCACCACCGGCGCGCCCGGCGGCGGGCTCCCGCACCAACGCGACTCCGCGAACGTAGTCGAGGTGGTACGTGCGTAGACCGAACCGGGTCGTTATGTCGACAGAGCGACCCTGCGCAGGGGTGAGGACAGCACATCCCGCCGCCGACAGCGCCTCGGCCAAGGCGACGTAGAAACCGAGCAGTCGATGCGGGTGCCCGGTGCCGAACAGCACCGGGGCCCGTCGTTCGGCGGCCGCCGCGAGCCGGCCGGCGAAGGCGTCCAGGGCCGCGAGGGTCCGGTCGGGGTCGATCACGTCCTGACCGGAGGTGTCACGCGGATCGGCCGAAACCCCGCACCTCTCCGCCATCAGCGCGACCAGCTCCCGCTGCCGCCACTCCCCTGCCGGGTCGATCCCGATCAGCACCCGGGGATCCCGCGCGGCGAACAACCGGTAACTCCGCAGACTCACCTCCCGAGAGGTCGCCACCACCCCGGCCAGCCGCACATCAAGAAGATGAGCCCGAAGAGCTCCACGGGTCAGCACACGAACGATGCTGCCGGGTCTCCCCACGAGACGAACAGGAAACGGGGAGATCTACGCACGGTCGGCGTAACACCCCGCCTCCCCCAGCTGCGGGCAGTCGTGCCGCTGGGGCGGCACGGGTGGGCGGTGGGGGTACCTCCCAGGCCGTTCAGGCACTGGGGGAGGCACCCCGCACCGCCGGGCAGCGCACCGACCCCCGCCCGGCATCAACGCCGGGCACCCAAGAAGGCCGCCCTCTGGGAAACCGCCCCCTACGGCAACAACCCCCGCAACGGAAACACCGCCCGCCGAGCCGCCCGCACCGCCTGATCCACCCGATCCGCAGGGTCGTACCCCGCCTCCCACGAGGCGAACGACACCGGCCACCGCCCATCGGTCATCCGCATCGGCCCCAGCTGCCGCGTCCGCGCGTACACCTCCTGCCGCCACCCCTCCGGAATCACCGTCTCCGGCTCCACCGGCCGGCCCGCCGCGATCCCCACCAGATGCGCCCACGACCGCGGCACCACCTCCACCACGGCGTAGCCACCACCCCCGAGAGCCACCCACCGCCCCCCGGCGTACTCGTGCGCGAAGTCGTGACACGCCACCTGCACCGCCCGCTGCGCGTCCAGCGACACCGCCAGGTGCGCCAGCGGATCCTCGAAGTGCGTGTCGGCCCCGTGCTGCGTCACCAGCACCTGCGGCCGGAACTCCGCGAGCAGCTCCGGCACCACCGCGTGGAACGCCCGCACCCACCCCGCGTCCCCCGTGCCGGCCGGCAGCGCGACGTTCACCGCCGCCCCCTCGGCACAGTCGGCGCCCGTCTCCTCCGGCCACCCGCTCTGCGGAAACAGCGTCCGCGGATGCTCGTGCAGCGACACCGTCAGCACCCGCGGGTCCTCCCAGAACGCCGCCTGCACCCCGTCACCGTGATGCACGTCGACGTCCACGTACGCGACCCGCTCGGCCCCCAGCTCCAGCAACCGCGCGATCGCCAGCGCCGCGTCGTTGTACACGCAGAACCCGGACGCCGCCCCCGGCATCGCGTGGTGCAGCCCGCCCGCGAAGTTCACCGCGTGCAGCGCGTCCCCGCGCCAGACCGCCTCCGCCGCCCCCACCGACTGCCCGGCGATCAGCGCGGACACCTCGTGCATCCCCGCGAAGGCCGGATCGTCCACCGTCCCGAGCCCGTACGACCCGTCGGCCGCGCCCGGCTCCGCCGACGCCGCCTTCACCGCGTCGATGTAGTCCTCCCGGTGGACGAGCCGCAGCGTCGACTCCCCGGCCGGCCGCGCCGCGACGACCTCCACCTCCCGGTCGAGCCCGAGGGCACCGACCAGGCTCCGCGTCAGGGCGAGCCGGACCGGGTCCATCGGATGCTCGGGACCGAAGTCATAGCCCGTTACTGCCTCGTCCCACATCAGCTGTGCGCGGCCGCTCATGCCCGCCACCGTATCGGTCCGGCCGATCCCCGAACGACCTGGCGTACACGACCGTCACCAGCACCAACACCATCGGTACGAGCATCGCCCCGCGATAGCTCCAGGCGTCCCCGAGCGCACCCACCAGCGGCGAACCGATCAGGAAACCGACGTAGTTGAACACGTTGAGCCGCGCCACCGCCGCGTCGGACGCACCCGGACGGCCGTCCCGCTCCGCCGCCAGCCGCCCCGCCGCCGCGAACGTCTGCGGCACCAGCACACACAGCCCGAGCCCCAGCAGCGTGAACCCGAGCATCCCCACCCAGGCCCCCGGCGCCGACGCCACCACGGCGAACCCGCCCGCCGCGACGACCGCCCCGCCCCGCACCACCGCCACGGCACCGAACCGCCGCACCCCGAGGTCCCCGAGGGCCCGGCCCACCAGCGTGGTCACCATGTAGACGTTGTACGGAACGGTGGCCAGCTGCTCCGAACTGCCCAGCACGTCCTGGAGGTACTTCGCGCTCCAGTTGGAGACGGTCGAGTCCCCGATGTACGCGAACGTCATCACCAGACACAGCGGCAACAGCACCTTGAAGCCGACGCCCGCCCCGGCCCCGCCCGACCCCTTCTCCACCGCCGCCTCAGCCGGACCACCGCCGTCCCCGTCGACGTACCACCGGCTCCCGACCAGCGCGGCCGGCAGCAGCACGACGACCACGGGCAGATACGACACCCACAGCGCCAGGTCCCAGTGCGCCCCCACCCACGCCAGCGAGGCCCCCAGGATCCCGCCGAGGCTGTACGTCGCGTGGAACCCGAGCATGATGCTGCGCCCGTACGCCCGTTGCAGGCTCACCCCGAGCATGTTCATCGACGCGTCCAGCGCGCCCACGGCCAGCCCGAAGACGGCCAGGGCGACGGCCAGCACCGCCACCCGGTCCCCGGCTCCCACCCCGAGCAGCGCCAGGAGCACCACCGGCTGGGACCAGCGCAGCAGCCGGCTGGGCCGCACCCGCCGCACCAGACGCTCGCTCACCACACTCCCGACCCCGGCCAGAATCGGCACGGCGGCGAGGAAGACGGGCAGCAGCGCGTCGGAGACGCCGTACCGGTTCTGGATGGCCGGGATCCGCGTCACCAGCAGCGCGAAGGCGACCCCCTGGGCGAAGAAGCCGAACGCGAGCGAGGCCCTGCCGCGCCGCAGCACATCAGTCATGGCGGCGAGCGTAGGGCTCCGGCCTACCCGTGGGTAGATCCCGCCAAAGATGAATTCTGCTCAGCTTCCAGCACCGGGCCGACCGGGTCGACGGTCGTCAGCCCGCGAGCAAGTCGGCCAGCTCCCCCATGTCCGCGAAGAGCCGGGTCGCCCCGGCCAGCTTCGCGGCCGGCGTCATCGCGGTGAACCCGTACACGTCCATCCCGGCGGCCACCGCGGCCTGCACGCCGAGCGGGCTGTCCTCGATCACGGCACACCGCTCCGGTGCCACACCCATCCGTCCGGCCGCGTGCAGGAACAGGTCCGGTGCGGGCTTGCCCCGCCCCACGTCCTGAGAACTGAAGATCCGCCCGTCGTCGAACCACCGGTCGAGCCCGGCCTTACGGTGCCCCACCCGGATCCGCTCATGGCTCCCGGAGGACGCCACGCAGTACGCCACCCCGTCCGCGGCCAGCTTCTCCAGCACACCGACGGCCCCCGGAACGGGCTCCAGCTCCCGCTCGAAGGCGGCGAACACCCGCCCGTGGAAGACGTCGTCGAAGTCCTCGGGCAGTCGCCGCCCCGTCCGCTCCAGCACCAGGTCGTGCACACGGTGCATGGCACCACCCATGTAGTCCCGCAGCGAGTCCTCGTAGGACGTCGGGTGCCCCAGCTCGGTGAGATAGCCGGCGAGCAGACGGTTGGAGATCGGCTCGCTGTCGACGAGAACACCGTCGTTGTCGAAGATAACCAGGTCGTAGCGCATACACCGACCCTAAACGCAGAAAACCCCGCACCGTTCCCGGTGCGGGGTCTCCTCGCAATAATTGTTCGGCGGCGTCCTACTCTCCCACAGGGTCCCCCCTGCAGTACCATCGGCGCTGTAAGGCTTAGCTTCCGGGTTCGAAATGTAACCGGGCGTTTCCCCTACGCTATGACCACCGAAACACTATGAAACACTCAACCGCACCACGCTGTGGACGTGGGGTTGTTCGTGGTTTCAGAACCAACACAGTGGACGCGAGCAACTGAGGACAAGCCCTCGGCCTATTAGTACCGGTCACCTCCACACCTCACGGTGCTTCCAGATCCGGCCTATCAACCCAGTCGTCTACTGGGAGCCTTAACCCCTCAAGGGGGTGGGAGTCCTCATCTCGAAGCAGGCTTCCCGCTTAGATGCTTTCAGCGGTTATCCCTCCCGAACGTAGCCAACCAGCCATGCCCTTGGCAGAACAACTGGCACACCAGAGGTTCGTCCGTCCCGGTCCTCTCGTACTAGGGACAGCCCTTCTCAAGACTCCTACGCGCACAGCGGATAGGGACCGAACTGTCTCACGACGTTCTAAACCCAGCTCGCGTACCGCTTTAATGGGCGAACAGCCCAACCCTTGGGACCGACTCCAGCCCCAGGATGCGACGAGCCGACATCGAGGTGCCAAACCATCCCGTCGATATGGACTCTTGGGGAAGATCAGCCTGTTATCCCCGGGGTACCTTTTATCCGTTGAGCGACGGCGCTTCCACAAGCCACCGCCGGATCACTAGTCCCGACTTTCGTCCCTGCTCGACCCGTCGGTCTCACAGTCAAGCTCCCTTGTGCACTTACACTCAACACCTGATTGCCAACCAGGCTGAGGGAACCTTTGGGCGCCTCCGTTACTCTTTAGGAGGCAACCGCCCCAGTTAAACTACCCATCAGACACTGTCCCTGATCCGGATCACGGACCCAGGTTAGACATCCAGCACGACCAGACTGGTATTTCAACGACGACTCCACCCACACTGGCGTGCGAGTTTCAAAGTCTCCCAGCTATCCTACACAAGCCGAACCGAACACCAATATCAAACTGTAGTAAAGGTCCCGGGGTCTTTCCGTCCTGCTGCGCGAAACGAGCATCTTTACTCGTAGTGCAATTTCACCGGGCCTATGGTTGAGACAGTCGAGAAGTCGTTACGCCATTCGTGCAGGTCGGAACTTACCCGACAAGGAATTTCGCTACCTTAGGATGGTTATAGTTACCACCGCCGTTTACTGGCGCTTAAGTTCTCAGCTTCGCCACACCGAAATGTGACTAACCGGTCCCCTTAACGTTCCAGCACCGGGCAGGCGTCAGTCCGTATACATCGCCTTACGGCTTCGCACGGACCTGTGTTTTTAGTAAACAGTCGCTTCTCGCTGGTCTCTGCGGCCACCCCCAGCTCGGAGTGCAAGACTCGTCACCGGGTGTGGCCCCCCTTCTCCCGAAGTTACGGGGGCATTTTGCCGAGTTCCTTAACCATAGTTCACCCGAACGCCTCGGTATTCTCTACCTGACCACCTGAGTCGGTTTAGGGTACGGGCCGCCATGAAACTCGCTAGAGGCTTTTCTCGACAGCATAGGATCATCCACTTCACCACAATCGGCTCGGCATCAGGTCTCAGCCTTGTGTGCGACGGATTTACCTACCGCACGGCCTACACCCTTACCCCGGGACAACCACCGCCCGGGATGGACTACCTTCCTGCGTCACCCCATCACTCACCTACTGCAAGTCTGGTTCGTCGGCTCCACCACTCCCCTCAACTCCGAAGAGATCAGGGCGGCTTCACGGACTTAGCATCGCCTGGTTCGATGTTTGACGCTTCACAGCGGGTACCGGAATATCAACCGGTTATCCATCGACTACGCCTGTCGGCCTCGCCTTAGGTCCCGACTTACCCTGGGCAGATCAGCTTGACCCAGGAACCCTTAGTCAATCGGCGCAAACGTTTCTCACGTTTGTATCGCTACTCATGCCTGCATTCTCACTCGTGAACCGTCCACAACTCGCTTCCGCGGCTGCTTCACCCGGCACACGACGCTCCCCTACCCATCACAGCCGGCGTTGGCCGTATTGCTGCAATGACACGACTTCGGCGGTACGCTTGAGCCCCGCTACATTGTCGGCGCGGAATCACTAGACCAGTGAGCTATTACGCACTCTTTCAAGGGTGGCTGCTTCTAAGCCAACCTCCTGGTTGTCTGTGCGACTCCACATCCTTTCCCACTTAGCGTACGCTTAGGGGCCTTAGTCGATGCTCTGGGCTGTTTCCCTCTCGACCATGGAGCTTATCCCCCACAGTCTCACTGCCGCGCTCTCACTTACCGGCATTCGGAGTTTGGCTAAGGTCAGTAACCCGGTAGGGCCCATCGCCTATCCAGTGCTCTACCTCCGGCAAGAAACACACGACGCTGCACCTAAATGCATTTCGGGGAGAACCAGCTATCACGGAGTTTGATTGGCCTTTCACCCCTAACCACAGGTCATCCCCCAGGTTTTCAACCCTGGTGGGTTCGGTCCTCCACGACCTCTTACAGCCGCTTCAACCTGCCCATGGCTAGATCACTCCGCTTCGGGTCTTGAGCGTGCTACTAAAATCGCCCTGTTCGGACTCGCTTTCGCTACGGCTTCCCCACCCGGGTTAACCTCGCAACACACCGCAAACTCGCAGGCTCATTCTTCAAAAGGCACGCAGTCACGAGGATGGAGCAAGCTCCATCCCGACGCTCCCACGGCTTGTAGGCACACGGTTTCAGGTACTATTTCACTCCGCTCCCGCGGTACTTTTCACCATTCCCTCACGGTACTATCCGCTATCGGTCACCAGGGAATATTTAGGCTTAGCGGGTGGTCCCGCCAGATTCACACGGGATTTCTCGGGCCCCGTGCTACTTGGGTGTCTCTCAAACGAGCCGCTAATGTTTCGACTACGGGGGTCTTACCCTCTACGCCGGACCTTTCGCATGTCCTTCGCCTACATCAACGGTTTCTGACTCGTCCTGTTGCCGGCAGACAACAGAAGAGAGATCCCACAACCCCGCACACGCAACCCCTGCCGGGTCTCACACGTATACGGTTTGGCCTCATCCGGTTTCGCTCGCCACTACTCCCGGAATCACGGTTGTTTTCTCTTCCTGCGGGTACTGAGATGTTTCACTTCCCCGCGTTCCCTCCACACTGCCTATGTGTTCAGCAGCGGGTGACAGCCCATGACGACTGCCGGGTTTCCCCATTCGGACACCCCCGGATCAAAGCCTGGTTGACGACTCCCCGGGGCCTATCGTGGCCTCCCACGTCCTTCATCGGTTCCTGGTGCCAAGGCATCCACCGTGCGCCCTTAAAAACTTGGCCACAGATGCTCGCGTCCACTGTGCAGTTCTCAAACAACGACCAACCACCCATCACCCCGGGAAAACTCCCGAGTGCACTGGGGCCGGCAACTGAAGGAAAATCATTCCCTCAGACACCCAACAGCGTGCCCGACACGTTCAGTCAAGATCCTGCGTTCCACGCCGAAGCAGTACTAGCAGTCCTCATCCTGATCGTGCCGAGTAGTCAACGTTCCACCCATGAGCAACCAGTGCGAGACGTTCGCTCGCATCCTGGCCTCTGACCAGCCCGAAGGCCGGTAAGAAATGCTCCTTAGAAAGGAGGTGATCCAGCCGCACCTTCCGGTACGGCTACCTTGTTACGACTTCGTCCCAATCGCCAGTCCCACCTTCGACAGCTCCCTCCCACAAGGGGTTGGGCCACCGGCTTCGGGTGTTACCGACTTTCGTGACGTGACGGGCGGTGTGTACAAGGCCCGGGAACGTATTCACCGCAGCAATGCTGATCTGCGATTACTAGCGACTCCGACTTCATGGGGTCGAGTTGCAGACCCCAATCCGAACTGAGACCGGCTTTTTGAGATTCGCTCCACCTTGCGGTATCGCAGCTCATTGTACCGGCCATTGTAGCACGTGTGCAGCCCAAGACATAAGGGGCATGATGACTTGACGTCGTCCCCACCTTCCTCCGAGTTGACCCCGGCGGTCTCCCGTGAGTCCCCAACACCCCGAAGGGCTTGCTGGCAACACGGGACAAGGGTTGCGCTCGTTGCGGGACTTAACCCAACATCTCACGACACGAGCTGACGACAGCCATGCACCACCTGTACACCGACCACAAGGGGGGCACCATCTCTGATGCTTTCCGGTGTATGTCAAGCCTTGGTAAGGTTCTTCGCGTTGCGTCGAATTAAGCCACATGCTCCGCCGCTTGTGCGGGCCCCCGTCAATTCCTTTGAGTTTTAGCCTTGCGGCCGTACTCCCCAGGCGGGGCACTTAATGCGTTAGCTGCGGCACGGACAACGTGGAATGTTGCCCACACCTAGTGCCCACCGTTTACGGCGTGGACTACCAGGGTATCTAATCCTGTTCGCTCCCCACGCTTTCGCTCCTCAGCGTCAGTATCGGCCCAGAGATCCGCCTTCGCCACCGGTGTTCCTCCTGATATCTGCGCATTTCACCGCTACACCAGGAATTCCGATCTCCCCTACCGAACTCTAGCCTGCCCGTATCGACTGCAGACCCGGGGTTAAGCCCCGGGCTTTCACAACCGACGTGACAAGCCGCCTACGAGCTCTTTACGCCCAATAATTCCGGACAACGCTTGCGCCCTACGTATTACCGCGGCTGCTGGCACGTAGTTAGCCGGCGCTTCTTCTGCAGGTACCGTCACTTTCGCTTCTTCCCTGCTGAAAGAGGTTTACAACCCGAAGGCCGTCATCCCTCACGCGGCGTCGCTGCATCAGGCTTTCGCCCATTGTGCAATATTCCCCACTGCTGCCTCCCGTAGGAGTCTGGGCCGTGTCTCAGTCCCAGTGTGGCCGGTCGCCCTCTCAGGCCGGCTACCCGTCGTCGCCTTGGTGAGCCATTACCTCACCAACAAGCTGATAGGCCGCGGGCTCATCCTTCACCGCCGGAGCTTTCGACCCGCCAAGATGCCTTGGCAGGTCAGTATCCGGTATTAGACCCCGTTTCCAGGGCTTGTCCCAGAGTGAAGGGCAGATTGCCCACGTGTTACTCACCCGTTCGCCACTAATCCCCACCCGAAGGTGGTTCATCGTTCGACTTGCATGTGTTAAGCACGCCGCCAGCGTTCGTCCTGAGCCAGGATCAAACTCTCCGTGAATGTTTACCCGTGATCGGGTGACACCACGAGAGCGGAACATCGAGAGGAATAGTCCCGACGTTCACAGCGTCCTCGCTGTGTGTTACTTCAAAGGAACCTCGCCCTCCCGAACGGGAGAGACGGGGTATCAACATATCTGGCGTTGACTTTTGGCACGCTGTTGAGTTCTCAAGGAACGGTCGCTTCCTTTGTACTCACCCTCTCGGGCTTTCCTCCGGGCGCTTCCCTTCGGTCTTGCGTTTCCGACTCTATCAGATCTTTCCGATCCGATTTCCTCGGTGCTTTCCAGGTTCCCGCTTTCGCGTTTCCCTTTCCGGCGGTTCCGACTCTATCAGATCCTTTCGGGCTCTGATTCCCCGTCAGAGGGGGTTGCCGTCCCGGCCTTTGGGCCGTTTCAACGAGGTGAGACTCTAGCGGACTCCCGGCTCCCGAGCTAATCGGGGGCCGCGTTCTTTCGAACGTGGATTCCTCATTCCGTAAATACACGCACCGACAGGAAGACGACGCCGACAGTGCGACGGTTCGTCGAAGAGTGGTTGGTACTCGCGGAATCGCTGTCCGGGGACCGACCGGGGTCGGCGCTCACGTCGGACAACTCGGAGAACTCTAGGAGTGCGGGGCAGACGTGTCAAATCCCGGGTGGCGGGGGCCGCGCGGGCGTACGGTGGGGCTCGTGACGACGCGTACGTGCAACCAGCGCTGGTGGGCCGCCTGACGGCGGCCGCACACACGTATGCACTCGACGGCCGCCGCTTCGGCGGCCGTTCTCGTATCTCCCTCCAGGAGGGGCGGCCGGCCGGGGGCGGCGGTCCTGACCAGGAGGTGGAGAGATGACGCGGGTCTTCAGTGGGGTCAAGCCGACGGGGCACCTGACCCTGGGGAACTACCTGGGAGCGATGCGGCGGTGGGCCGCAGAGGACCAGTACCGGTCGGACGCGTTGTTCTGCGTCGTCGACCTGCACGCACTGACCGTCGACCACGACCCGGCGCGGGTGCGCAGACTGAGCCGGCAGGCGGCGTCGCTGTTGCTGGCGGCGGGGCTGGATCCCGAGTCGTGCACCGTGTTCGTGCAGAGTCACGTGGACGAGCACGCCCGGCTGTCGTACGTACTGGAGTGCGTGGCGACCGACGGCGAGATGCGGCGGATGATCCAGTACAAGGAGAAGGCCGTGCGGGAGCGGGGGCGGGGCGGGAGTGTGCGGTTGTCGCTGCTGACGTATCCCGTGCTGATGGCAGCGGACATCCTGGCGTACGGGACGGACGAGGTGCCGGTCGGGGAGGACCAGACGCAGCACGTGGAGCTGGCGCGGGATCTCGCGGTGCGGTTCAACCAGCGGTACGGGCACACGTTCGTGGTGCCCCGGGCGACCGGTCCGGCGGTGGCGGCCCGGGTGATGAATCTGCAGGAGCCCGCTTCGAAGATGGGCAAGAGCGACGACACCGGGCCCGGGATCGTCTATCTGCTGGACGAGCCGGACGTGGTGCGGAAGAAGGTCGGGCGGGCCGTGACCGACAGCGGACGGGACGTCGTCTACGACCGGGAGGAGCGGGCGGGGCTCGCGAATCTGCTGGAGATCCTCGCCGCCTGTACGGGTGGGGACCCGGCGGAGCTGGCGGGTGGGTACGACTCGTACGGCGCCTTGAAGAAGGACACCGCTGAGGCGGTCGTCGAGGTGCTGCGGCCGGTACGGGAGCGGCACCAGGAACTGTGCGCCGATCCCGGGTACGTGGAGGGCGTCCTCCGGGACGGGGCGGAGAAGGCGCGGGCGATGGCGCGGCCGACCGTGGACGCCGCCTACCGGGCGATCGGGTTGCTGCCCCCGGTGAACGCGGCGCGGTAGGCGCGGGGGCTGGTGGCGAGGCGGGCCGCGAAGTGCTGGCGCATCGTGACCTCGCTGCCGAAACCCGCCCGGCGCGCGACCTCGGGCATGGGCAGGTCGGTGCGTTCGAGGAGCTTCTGGGCCGCGGCGACGCGCTGGTCCAGGAGCCAGCGGAGGGGTGTCGTGCCGGTGGCCGCCGTGAAGTGGCGGGCGAAGGAGCGGGGGGACATGCCGGCGCGGGCGGCCAGGTCGGCGACCGTGAGGGGCTGGTCGAGGTGGCGCAGGGCGTGTTCGCGGACGCCGGCGAGGGCGTCGGCGTCCCGGTCCGCCTGGGGGGTGGGGTGCTCGATGAACTGGGCCTGGGTGCCGGTGCGGAAGGGCGCGGTGACCATCGAGCGGGCGATGGTGGCGGCGGCCTCGGCGCCGTGGGCGAGGCGGACCAGGTGGAGGCAGAGGTCGATGCCGGCTGCCGTGCCGGCGGCGGTCCAGATGTTGTCGTCCTCGATGAAGAGTGCGTCGGGGACGACCCTGACCCGGGGGTGGTGGGTCTGGAGGAGGTCCAGGAGCCGCCAGTGGGTGATGGCACGGCGGCCGTCGAGGAGGCCGGCCTGGGCGAGGGTGAAGGCGCCTCCGCACAGGGCGGCGACGGTCGTGCCGCGCTCGTGGGCGCGGCGCAGGGCGGCGAGGACCGGGGCGGGTGCCGGGGTGAGGTGGTCGTCGAGGCCGGGAACGACGACGAGGTCGGCTTCGGCCAGCCAGTCGAGGGGACGGTCGGGGTGGAGGGCAAGGCCGCCGCGCATCATGACCGCGGTGGTCTCGTCGGCGGCGACGCGGCGCAGGTCGAAGGCGGGGGCGCCGCGGTCGGTGCGGTCGGTGCCCCAGACCTCGGTGATGACGGCGACGTCGAAGGCCCGGACGCCGGGGAAGGCGACGAGGGCGACGCGGTAGGGGTCTGCCGGGGCTGCCATGGGTGGCAGTAAACCATCGGTCGCTGGCTTATGTGCCTCTGGGGTTCGGTGCTGCCCGGCGGCACGATCGGAGGCATGGACATCGCGGAGAACGCAGCACTGGTGGTCGTGGACGTGCAGAAGGGCTTCGAGGAGCTCGGCTTCTGGGGGACGCGCAACAATCCGGCGGCCGACGACAACATCGCCGCCCTCATCGACGTGTGGCAGTCCACGGGGCGGCCGGTCGTCTTCGTGCGGCACGACTCGGTGAAGCCCGGGTCGCCGTTGCGGACGGGCTACGACGGGAACGCGTTCAAGGAGTACGTGGAGCGGCGGCGCGGGAAGGGGGGCGGGGCCGAGCTGCTGGTCACCAAGAGCGTGAACTCGGCGTTCCTCGGCGCGCCCGATCTGGGGGCCTGGCTGCGGGCGGCGGGGATCTCGCAGCTCGTGCTGGCCGGGATCCAGACCAACATGTGCGTCGAGACGACCGCACGGATGGGCGGGAACCTCGGGTACGAGGTCGTGGTCGCGTTCGACGCGACGTACACCTTCGGCCTGGAGGGACCCTTCGGCTGGCGGCAGGGCGCGGACGAGCTGGCTCGGGCGTCGGCGGTGTCGCTGCACGGGGGCGGGTTCGCGGACGTGGTGACCACGGAGGACGTCCTGAGCGCGGCGAAGTGAGCCCCCGCGCGGAGGGCTCGCGCGGCGGGCCCGCCCCGGTCGTCAGTCCTTGGTGCCGGAGGCCAGTTCGCGGCTGCGGTCGCGGGCGGCCTCGAGGGCGGCGATGAGGGCGGCGCGGACGCCGTGGTTCTCCAGTTCGCGGATGGCGTTGATCGTGGTGCCGGCCGGGGACGTGACGTTCTCGCGGAGCCTGACCGGGTGTTCGCCGCTGTCGCGGAGCATCTTCGCGGCGCCGATCGCGGACTGGACGATCAGGTCGTGGGCCTTGTCCCGGGGCAGGCCGAGCAGGATGCCGGCGTCGGTCATGGCCTCGACCAGGTAGAAGAAGTACGCCGGACCGGAGCCGGAGAGGGCGGTGCAGGCGTCCTGCTGGGACTCGGGGACGCGGAGGGTCTTGCCGACGGCGCCGAAGATCTCCTCGGTGTGGGTCAGGTGGGCGGCGGTCGCGTGGGTGCCGGCCGAGATGACGGACATGGCCTCGTCGACGAGGGCCGGGGTGTTCGTCATGACGCGGACGACCGGGGTGCCGGGGGCGAGGCGTTCCTCGAAGAAGGCGGTCGGGACGCCTGCCGCGCCGCTGATGATCAGGCGGTCGGCGGGGACGTGCGGGGCGAGTTCGTCGAGGAGCGTGCCCATGTCCTGCGGCTTGACCGTGAGGATCAGGGTGTCGGCGTTCTTGGCGGCCTCGGCGTTGGTGACCGGGGTGACTCCGTGGCGGGCGCGGAGTTCGTCGGCGCGTTCCCGGCGGCGGGCGGTGACCAGGAGGTCGGCGGGGGCCCAGCCGGCTCCGATCATGCCGCTGAGGAGGGCTTCGCCGATCTTGCCGGTGCCGAGGACGGCGACTTTCTGGGTCATGGGTTCGGTGCCCCTTCGGTGCGCTGTCCGTTCTTGCGTGCGTCGTCGTCATCCTCGCATTCAGGGGGGTGGGTCGGCCGTCGCGTCCAGTCCGCGGGACGGTGGTGGTGGGTGTCGCTCGGGGTTTTCGCCCCCGCCGCCCCTTCCCGTTCCCGTCCCTGGGGGCTGCGCCCCCGGGCCCCCGCTTTCGGCCTGGACGGCCTCGTCCTCAAGCGCCGGACGGGCTGGTCGGTTATGCCGTGCGGCGTTTCAGGGTTGCCGCTCCCAGAGCGAGGACCAGGAGGGCGCAGCCGGCGACGATCAGGGCGTCGCGGACGAAGGCGGCCGTCATGTCGGTGTGGCGGAGGACCTCGTTCATGCCGTCGACCGCGTAGGACATGGGCAGGACGTCGGAGACGGCCTCCAGGGCCGGGTGCATGGCGTCGCGCGGGGTGAAGAGGCCGCAGAGGAGGAGCTGAGGGAAGATCACCGCCGGCATGAACTGCACCGCCTGGAATTCGGAGGCCGCGAAGGCCGAGACGAAGAGGCCGAGCGCGGTGCCCAGGAGGGCGTCGAGCAGCGCGACCAGGAGGAGCAGCCAGGGGCTGCCGGTGACGTCCAGGTCCAGGAACCAGACCGCGAGGCCGGTCGCGAGGGCGGACTGGACGATCGCGAGGGCGCCGAAGGCGAGGGCGTATCCCGCGATGAGGTCGCCTTTGCCGAGGGGCATGGCGAGGAGGCGTTCGAGGGTGCCGGAGGTGCGCTCGCGCAGCGTCGCGATGGACGTGACCAGGAACATCGTGATCAGCGGGAAGATGCCGAGGAGCGAGGCGCCGATGTTGTCGAAGGTGCGCGGGCTGCCGTCGAAGACGTAGCGCAGCAGGAAGAGCATCACGCAGGGGATCAGCATCAGGAGCGCGATGGTGCGGGGGTCGTGACTCAGCTGGCGCAGGACGCGGGTCGCGGTGGCCGTGGTGCGCGGGAGGCTCAGGGGGCGGGCGGGGGCCGGGGGCGCCGCCGCCCGGGCGGGTGCGGGGGCCGTGGGGGTGGTCATCGGGTGGTCTCCTTCGTGCGGGCCGCCGCCTGGGCCTTCGACTCGTCGACCAGGTGGAGGAAGGCTTCCTCGACCGTCTCGGAGCCGGTGCGGGCGCGCAGGGCGTCGGGGGTGTCGTCGGCGAGGACCTCGCCCTCGCGCATCAGGAGCAGGCGGTGGCAGCGTTCGGCCTCGTCCATGACGTGGGAGGAGACCAGGAGGGTGGCGCCGCGGTCGGTGGCCAGGGAGTGGAACAGGGCCCACAGGTCCCGGCGGAGTACGGGGTCGAGGCCGACCGTCGGCTCGTCGAGGACGAGGAGTTCGGGGGCGCCCAGGAGGGCCACGGCGAGGGAGACCCGGCTGCGCTGGCCGCCGGAGAGGTTGCCGGCCAGGGAGCCCGCGTGGGTGGCGAGGTCCACGTCGGTGATGACGCGGGTGACCTCCTCGCGGCGGTGGGCGGAGGCCGCCCGGCCGGGGTGGAGGATCTCGGCGAAGTAGTCCAGGTTCTGGCGGACGGTGAGGTCGTCGAAGACGGACGGGGCCTGGGTGACGTAGCCGATGCGGGTGCGCAGGGCCGGGTGGCCGGCCGGGCGGCCGAGGACGTCGAGGGTGCCGGCGACCTTGTCCTGGGTGCCGACGATCGCCCGCATCAGGGTCGACTTGCCGCAGCCGGAGGGGCCGAGGAGGCCGGTGATCCGGCCGCGCGGGACGGTGAAGCCGAGGCCGTGCAGGACGGTGCGGGTGCCGCGGACGACGGTGAGGTCTTCGGCGTGGACGGCGGGTGGGGCGGGGGTGCCGCCGCCACCGTCGGGTGGCCGGGAGGAGTGTTCCGGCGAGTAATTCATCATGTGATGAATACTCCTCCCGGGCGTCCGAGGCGTCAAGGCGTCCCGCCGGGCCGCCGCGTCGGGCCGGCGGGGTCGCGCTGCCGCGGTGGTCCGCCGTGTCAGGCCGGCGGGGTCGTTCCGAGGAGGAGGTGGACGTCGTACGTCTCCTCGACGAGGCCGTCCGGGAAGACCGCCAGCAGGTGGCGGCGCTCCTCGGCGAAGAAGGCCGCGGCGCGTTCCTCCGTGTCGGTCAGGAAGACCGAGTGGCTGCCGAGGTTGGCCAGGTGGATGTCGAGGGGGACGCGTCGGCTCCAGCGGATCTCGCGGTGGACGAAGTCGAGGGTGCCGGTGGGGTCGGCGAAGCGGGCGTCGAAGTTCCGCTTCTCGGCGGAGAGGTTCAGGCCCGCGAAGTGCCGGTCGACGCGCCGGGCCGACTCCGCGATCCACGGCACGTCGAGGGCCTCGGTGTTCCACCACAGCGCCAGCGCGCCGCCCGGACGCAGCACGCGCAGCGCCTCCGGGACCGCCAGGGCGGGGTCGGTCCAGTGCCAGGACTGGGCGTAGGTGAGGAGGGCGGCGCTGTGGCCGGCGAGGGGGAGGGCGTTGCCGTTGCCGCGGACCACGGGCACGCCGGGGAGGGTGCGGCGGAACTCGGCGGCCATGCCGGCGCCGGGTTCCACGGCGATCACGTCGGCGCCGCGCTCGTGCAGGCGGGCGGTGGCGAGGCCCGTACCGGCGCCGACGTCCACGACGCGGGCGCCTTCGAGGGGGCGGCCGGTCAGCTCCTCCAGGGCGTCGAAGAGGGCCGGCGGGTAGGAGGGGCGGTTGGCGGCGTACTGGGCCGCGGCGGCGTTGAAGGAGTGGGCGCGGGCGCGGTGGGTGGCGGCCTGCGCGGAGGAGCCCTGCGCGCGGGCGGCCGCTGTCGCGGTGGCCGGAGCGTCCGAGGCCCGGCCGTCCGAGGGCGGCGGTGCGGACACAGGCGGTGTAGCCGGAGCGTCCGGGGCCCGGTCGCCCGAGGGCGGCGGTGCGGACACAGGCGATGTGGCCCGAGCGTCCGAGGCCCGGCCGTCCGAGGGCGGCGGTGCGGACACAGGCGGTGTAGCCCGAGCGTCCGAGGCCCGGCCGTCCGAGGGCGGCGGTGTCGTCATACGGCCATGGTGGCCGGGTGGGGCGGGGACGCAGTAGCCGTTTCCGGGGTGGATCGCGGTGCGGGTCGCGCCGGCGCCGGACCACGGCCCGCCGGGTTGTCGCGGGCGGCGACGGGCGCCGCGGGAGAGGGGACCGGCCTCCTGCGCGCTACTTCCGGCGGCGCCTCTTCGACGGGTTGCCCGTGCGGCGGGTGGTGCGCCGCTCGTACTCCTCGCAGGCCTTCTCGTACTCCGCGCGGTGCAGCTTCTCGCCCGGGGCCTCGGTGAAGGTGCGGAGGAAGTAGGCGAGGAGGGAGCCGACGAAGCCGATGGCGAGGAGGCCGCGCAGGGAGGCCTGGCGGTCGGGGTCGGGACGGCGGGTGAAGGCGGACCAGGTGTGGCGGAAGGCCAGGGCGCTGCACACCGCGAACATGACGATCATCAGCAGCGAGACGAAGCTGCCGATGTCGGCGATCTGGAGGCCCTGGTAGGCGACGCGGAGCACGAAGCAGGCGGCGGCCGCCACGGCGAGCGAGCCGACGGCGAGGCCCGCCCGGCGGGCCGTGTAGCCGTCGTCGTGGTGCACCCAGGTCGTGCCGTAGAACCGGAGGGGTTCGGGGCGGGGGCCCGCCTGGGTGTCCGGGGTGCCGTTCTTGCCGTTCTCTGCGCTCACGGGTCGATTATGGCGCGCGCCGCCCGGGGCGTGCGGTGCGGTCAGCCGCCCTGGCCCGCGCTGCCCATCGGGCCGACCTGCACCGGGGTGCCCGAGCCGTCGGTGACGGGCAGGCTGGCGGCGCCCGGCCAGTCGAGGGTGACCGACTTGGTCTCGTTCGGCGGGGTCACCACCAGGCCCGTGATGCGGACGCCGGAGCCGCCCGTGTCGTTGACCGGGTAGGTGATGCCGAAGGTCACCGTGTCCCCGTCCGCGAGGACGACGGTCGGGGCCTGCTCGCCGGTGCGCTTGGCCGACAGGGTGCCCGCGTTCGTCTTCAGGTCGACGCCCGCGTAGCCCTCGAGGGTGCAGTCCCGGCCGCCGCCGTTCTTCAGGTCCACCGCGACGGTGCCCCTGTCGTCGCCGCCGACCGTGGCGTCGATCGCCGTGATCTCCAGCTCGTCGGTGCGGCACTTGGCGGTCCTGCCGTCCTCGCCGGGTCCGCCTGTCCCGCCGGACCCGCCCGTCCCGTTGGGGGTCTTCCCCTCGGAGTCCGTCCCGCCCTCCTGGTCCGAGCCGGCCGAGCCCGAGCCGCCGTCCGCGGCGGACGGGGCGGAGGCGGCCGGCGGGGTGGCGCTCTGGTCCGTGCCGTCGTCGTTCTGGCAGGCCGTGAGCGAGAGACCGGCGGCGAGGGCCATGGCGGCGAGGGTCAGCTTGCGAACGCGCATCGTTGTCTACCTCAGAGTCGGTTGGCGTGCCGGTCCGCCCGCACCCATCGGTGCGGGCAGCGTTTCCGAGCATCAAGAGCCACTCGGCCCGGCACGCCGTTCCTCCCGGAGACCTCCTAATACGCCGCTGGGACACCGCTGTTACAAGGTCAGCGGCACGCCACGGTCAGCAGCGCGGAGCCACGTAGCCGTCGCTGCCGGTGCGGATGTAGGCGTCGGAGACGTACTGGCCGCTGCCGATGTTGTCCCAGATGTTCGAGGTGCCGTAGGGGCCCGAGACCCACTCCCCCGGGCGCTGGCAGTGGATCGAGACCCTGGAACCCTCGGACAGGACCCGCACCAGGCGGTAGTTGGTGCCCGGGCCGCTGCGGACGTTCAGGCGGTAGCCCGGAGCGACCGGGTAGGAGAGCAGGGCCGCGGTCGCCGCGACGGCTCCCCCGGCCGCCCCGACCGCTTCCTCTTCCCCGTCGCCGATGTTCCGGACCTGGTCGACCGACATGATGGAACTCCCCCCGTTGCACCCCGCGACGTTCGCGGGGGACCGTTGATACCCCAAGAACAAGCCATGAAACACCAGTTCGCAACTCGCACGCGGACGTCGGCAGGCCGCCTCTGTGCCGTGCGCCCCATCGACTAGGCTCCGAGCATCGCTCGCGCGAACGAACAGCACGGGGGTGGTTCCATGGCGCCGCAGCGGGATGCCGGAGCGGACGCGGAAGCGGAACTTCCGGAGTACGCCGGTCACTACCGTCTGGAGTCCCGTCTGGGCTCGGGCGGCATGGGCGTCGTACACCTGGCCCGCAGCACCTCCGGGATGCGCGTCGCGGTCAAGGTCGTGCACGCCACGTACGCCAGGGACCCCGAGTTCAGAGGGCGTTTCCGGCAGGAGGTGGCCGCGGCCCGGCGGGTGAGCGGGGCCTTCACGGCGCCGGTCGTGGACGCCGATCCGGAGGCCGGACGGCCCTGGATGGCCACGCTGTTCATCCCCGGCCCGACGCTCTCGGAGCACGTGAAGCGGAACGGGCCGATGGACGAGCCCCAGTTGCGCCGGCTGATGGCCGGGCTGGCCGAGGCGCTGCGTGACATCCACCGGGTGGGTGTGGTGCACCGGGACCTCAAACCGAGCAACGTCCTGCTCGCCGAGGACGGGCCGAAGGTCATCGACTTCGGCATTTCCCGGCCGAAGGACAGCGAGTTGCGGACCGAGACCGGGAAGCTGATCGGCACGCCGCCGTACATGGCACCCGAGCAGTTCCGGCGGCCCCGGGAGGTGGGTCCTGCGGCCGACGTCTTCACCCTCGGATCGCTGCTGGTGCACGCGGCCACCGGACGCGGGCCCTTCGACTCCGACAGCCCGTACGTCGTCGCCTACCAGGTCGTGCACGACGAGCCCGACCTGACCGGCGTACCGGACTCGCTCGCTCCGCTGGTGCTGCGCTGTCTCGCCAAGGAGCCCGAGGACCGGCCCACGCCGGACGAGCTGATGCGGGAGCTGCGGTCGGTGGCGGCGGCCTACGACACGCAGGTGTTCATACCGGCTCCGCGGACGGACGGGGACCGGACCCCGCCGCCCGGGGCCGGCGCGGAACCCGGGCCGGGGGCTCCCGCCGGGTCGTCGGCGCAAGGGTCCGGGCCGTCGGTGCAAGGGTCCGGGCCGTCCGCACGGCGGTCCGGGCGGGTCGTACGGCGGCTGGGGAAGCGGTCGGTGCTCGTCGCCGGGGCGGTGGCCCTCGCCGTGATCGGGAGCCTGGTGGCCGTGCAGGCGTTCGGCGGTGCCGAGCCCGCGGGCACGCCCACCGCACAGAGCGCGCCGGGCGGGTTCGGGACGTGGGAGGCGGTGCCCGCGGCCGAGGACGGCGGGATGCCGCAGTGCTCGTACGCGGCGCGGCGGCTGCTGTGCGCGCGGCCCGGTCTGGTCTTCGCCCTCGATCCGGCCGACGGGAGCACGCTGTGGCGGCACCCCGTCGCGGAGGCCGTGCGGAGCGAACCGCCGGTCGTGTCGGGCGGGCTCGTGCAGCCCGAGGTCGGCCTGCTGGGCCCGCTGGAGGCGCTCGACCCCGCGACGGGCGAGCCGGAGTGGCAGGAGGACATGCCCGCGTACGACGGGCTGCGCACCGTCGGCGACATGCTGCTGCTCACCCGCGCCGACGGCATGGTCACCGGCGTGGACAGCGCCTCGGGGAAGACGCGGTGGGCGCGCCGGATCCCCGGGCAGTCCGTGCCGTACTTCACCTCGTTCGCCGGGGAGCGGAAGCCGGCCGCGTACGCGACGAGCCAGAGCGGGGACGGGCGGCGGACCCGGGTCACCGCGGTGGACCCGGCGAGCGGGGACGTGCGCTGGGACGCGGAGCTGGCCGGGACGCTGACGCCCGTGGGGGCCGCCGCGGACGGGTCGGTGTTCCTCGTCGCCGAGGGGGCGACCTACGGCGACGTCAAGACCGTGGTCCGCTACACGCCCGCCACCGGGGCGACCCGGCGGGTGACGCTGCCGATCCCGGTCGAGCAGGCGTCGGCGGGCGTGCGCGGGGACACCGTGTACCTCATGGGCGCGGGCGGTTCACTGGTCGCCGTCGACATGGCGGCGGGGAAGCAGACCTGGCGGCTGGAGACGGGCGTGAGCCGGGGCTCGGCGCCGGTCTCCGACGGACGGCACGTGTACGTCACCGCGCCCGACGGGCGGCTCCTCGGGGTCGACGCCCGCAAGGGCAGGCTCCTCGGGCAGACCCGGCCCCGGCTCGGCGCCGACTCCGACAAGGTGCCCGCGTCGCTGCCGGCGCCCCTGCTCGCGGGCGGGCACGTGTACGCCGGGGCGCCCGACGGGACCGTGTTCGGGGTGCCGGGGCGGGACCCGGGGGCCTGGTAGGGCGGGCCCGGGTCCCTCGCGGGGGCGTCAGCCCAGCTTGCTGATGTCGCGCACCGCGCCCTTGTCGGCGCTGGTGGCCATCGCGGCGTACGCCTTCAGGGCCGCGGAGACCTTGCGGTCGCGGTTCTTCGGGGCGTACACGCCGTTCAGGGCCTGCTCGCGGCGGGTCAGCTCGGCGTCGTCCACGAGCAGCTCGATGGAGCGGTTCGGGATGTCGACGCGGATGCGGTCGCCGTCCTCGACCAGGGCGATGGTGCCGCCGGCCGCCGCCTCGGGGGAGGCGTGGCCGATGGAGAGGCCCGAGGTGCCGCCGGAGAAGCGTCCGTCGGTGACCAGGGCGCAGGCCTTTCCGAGGCCGCGGCCCTTCAGGTACGAGGTCGGGTAGAGCATCTCCTGCATGCCGGGGCCGCCCTTGGGGCCCTCGTAGCGGATGACGACGACGTCGCCCTCCTTGACCTGCTGGGTGAGGATCTTCTGGACGGCCTCCTCCTGCGACTCGCAGACGACGGCCGGGCCCTCGAAGGTCCAGATCGACTCGTCGACGCCGGCCGTCTTCACGACGCAGCCGTCCTCGGCGAGGTTGCCGCGCAGGACCGCGAGACCGCCGTCCTTGGAGTAGGCGTGCTCGACGGAGCGGATGCAGCCGCCCGCGGCGTCGTCGTCCAGGGAGTCCCAGCGCTCGGACTGGGAGAAGGCCTCGGCGGAGCGGACGCAGCCGGGGGCCGCGTGCCACAGCTCGACCGCCTCCTGGGAGGGGGAGCCGCCGCGCACGTCCCAGGTCTTCAGCCAGTCGGTCAGGGACGGGCTGTGGACGGAGTGCACGTCCTCGTTGAGCAGGCCGCCGCGGTGCAGTTCGCCGAGGAGGGCGGGGA
This sequence comes from Streptomyces coelicoflavus, assembly GCF_045041415.1. Taxonomy (NCBI): domain Bacteria; kingdom Bacillati; phylum Actinomycetota; class Actinomycetes; order Kitasatosporales; family Streptomycetaceae; genus Streptomyces; species Streptomyces coelicoflavus. The sequence goes on from NZ_CP108218.1 coordinate 3,651,614, forward strand.
TGCCGCCGGCGCGGTGCACGTCCTCCATGTAGTACGTGCGGTCCTTGGCGACGTTCGGCGCGACCTTGGCCAGGCAGGGGACGCTGCGCGAGAGGGCGTCCATCTCGGCGAGGCCGTAGGAGACCTCGGCCTCCTGGGCGGCGGCCAGCAGGTGCAGGATCGTGTTGGTGGAGCCGCCCATCGCGATGTCCAGCGCCATGGCGTTGCCGAAGGCGGCGGGGGTGGCGATGTTGCGGGGCAGGACCGAGTCGTCGTCCTGCTCGTAGTAGCGCCGGGTCAGGTCGAGGACCGTGCGGGCGGCGTTCTCGTAGAGCGCCTTGCGGGCGGTGTGGGTGGCCAGCACCGAGCCGTTGCCGGGCAGGGAGAGGCCGATGGCCTCGGTCAGGCAGTTCATCGAGTTGGCGGTGAACATGCCGGAGCAGGAGCCGCAGGTCGGGCAGGCGTTCTCCTCGATGCGGAGGATGTCCGCGTCGGAGATCTTGTCGTTGACCGCCTCCGACATCGCGTCGACCAGGTCGAGGGTGCGGACCGTGCCGTCGACCAGGGTGGCGCGGCCGGACTCCATCGGGCCGCCGGAGACGAAGACCGTGGGGATGTTCAGGCGGAGCGCCGCGTTGAGCATGCCCGGGGTGATCTTGTCGCAGTTGGAGATGCAGATCAGGGCGTCGGCGCAGTGGGCCTCGACCATGTACTCCACGCTGTCCGCGATCAGGTCGCGGGAGGGGAGGGAGTAGAGCATGCCGCCGTGGCCCATCGCGATGCCGTCGTCCACGGCGATCGTGTTGAACTCGCGCGGGATGCCGCCGGCCGCGGTGACCGCCTCGCTGACGATGCGGCCGACGGGGGCCAGGTGCGTGTGGCCCGGCACGAACTCCGTGAAGCTGTTGGCGACGGCGATGATCGGCTTCCGTCCGATGTCCGCGCCGGGTACACCGGAGGCACGCATAAGGGCGCGGGCGCCCGCCATGTTGCGGCCGTGGGTGACTGTGCGGGACCTCAGTTCGGGCATCGTCGCTCGCTCCTTCGGAGAGTTATGACTGCCGTCGAGCGTACGCCGGTCATCCAGGGGTCGGGACGGGGTGTCCGGAATGCGGGACGCACGTCTCGCCGTACGCCGTGGCTGGGCGTCCTCGGGGGCCGGTGAAGGGCCTCACGGTCCGGTCAGGTGGCCCTGGACGACCGGCGCCAGGCGGGCGACGATCTGCTCCGGGTCGGCGGAGGCCAGCGGCTCCACCTTGATCACGTAGCGGAGCATCGCGCAGCCCACCAACTGCGCCGCCGCCAGTTCGACGCGCAGCTCCGCGTCCGGGCTCTCCAGCCGGGCCGCCACGCGCCGCATCACCTGGGCGGCGATCAGGCGGCGGAAGACCGCGGCGGCGGTGTCGTTGTTGACCGCGGAACGGACGATGGCCAGCACCGGCTTGCGGGTCGTGGGGTTCTCCCACACGCCCATGATGAACCGTGTGAGCTGCTCCCCGATCCCGTCGAGGGGCCCCTCGCCGATCGCCTCGGGGGCTCTGAGGGCCGGTGCGAAGGCGACCTCGATGGCGGCCTCGAAGACCTGCTCCTTGGTGCCGAAGTAGTGGTGGACCAGGGCCGGGTCCACGCCCGCCGCCTTGGCGATGCCGCGCACGGACGTCTTCTCGTAGCCGCGCTCGGAGAACTCCTCGCGGGCGGTGACGAGGATGCGGTCGCGGGTGTCCCCGGACTCCGAACCGGGCGGGCGGCCGCGGCGGCGGGTGGCTCCGCCGGTGTCGCTCACCGGCGCTCCGTCCCGGCCGCCGGGCCTCCCGCGAGCGGGGGCGCCGGCTGTGCCAGGTACTTGCGGGTGAAGGCCAGCGCCTCGGCGAGATCGGCCTCACGTTCGGCGCCGGACATCGCGCGCCTGGTGTTGACCTCGATCACGACGTGGCCGTCGAAGCCGGTGCGCGTGAGGTGTTCGAGGACCTCGGCGCAGGGCTGGTTGCCGCGGCCGGGGACGAGGTGCTCGTCCTTGGCGGAGCCCTTGCCGTCGGCCAGGTGGACGTGGCCGAGGCGGTCGCTCATGCGGTCGATCATGTCGAGGGCGTCGGTGCGGGAGGTCGCGGCGTGGCTGAGGTCGATCGTGAAGTGCCGGTAGTCGTCCTTCGTGACGTCCCAGTCGGGGGCGTACGCCTGCATCTCGCGGTCGCGGTAGCGCCACGGGTACATGTTCTCGACGGCGAAGCGGACGTCCGTCTCGTTCGCCATCCGCCAGACGCCCTCGACGAAGTCCCGCGCGTACTGGCGCTGCCAGCGGAACGGGGGGTGCACGACGACGGCGGACGCGCCGAGCTTCTCGGCGGCGGCGCGGGCGCGCTGGAGCTTGACCCAGGGGTCGGTGGACCAGACGCGCTGGGTGATGAGCAGACACGGTGCGTGCACGGCGAGTATCGGCATGCGGTGGTAGTCGCTGAGTCTGCGCAGCGCGTCGATGTCCTGGCTGACCGGGTCCGTCCAGACCATCACCTCGACGCCGTCGTAACCGAGGCGCGCGGCGATCTCGAAGGCCGTCGCCGTCGACTCCGGGTAGACGGAAGCCGTCGACAGGGCGACCTTCGCGTCCGGGGTTCGGATCACGTCCCTGGGGTTTGCCACGGGGGTCAGGGTACGGGGTGCCCTCCGGGGGGCGCGGGGCGCCTAATCGCCGTTGTGGTGAGTGCCATAGGGCAGGTGCGGCTGTGTTGTGGTTGCTCGCGCCGTTCCCCGCGCCCCTTCCAGGGGCGCGTTCATCCCTGGCCCATGTGATCCAGGCGGCGCAGGATCACGCCCTCCCTCAGTGCCCACGGGCAGATGTCCAGGCTTTCCACGTGGAAGAGGTCCATCGCGGCCTCGGCCACCAGGGCGCCGGCCAGGAGCTGGTTCGCGCGGCCCTCGGAGACGCCGGGGAGTTCGGCGCGTTCGGCGCCGGTCATGGCGGCCAGGCGGGGCACCCAGGCCTCCAGGGAGGCGCGCTTCAGCTCGCGCTGGACGTAGAGGCCCTCGGCGGAGCGGGCGGCGCCGGCGATGCGGGCCAGCTGCCGGAAGGTCTTCGACGTGGCGACGACGTGGTCGGGGGCGCCGAGGCGGCTGAACTCGCCGACCGTCCGGGCGATCTCCGTACGGACGTGGCGGCGCAGCGCCCTGACGTCGTCCGGGTGGGGCGGGTCGTCGGGCAGCCGGGCCGCGGTCAGCCGGCCCGCGCCGAGCGGCAGCGACACGGCGGCGTCCGGTTCCTCGTCGATGCCGTAGGCGATCTCCAGGGAGCCGCCGCCGATGTCGAGGACCAGCAGCCTGCCCGCGGACCAGCCGAACCAGCGGCGCGCGGCGAGGAAGGTGAGCCGGGCCTCTTCGGCGCCGGTGAGGACGGTCAGCTCGACGCCGGTGTCGTCCCGCACGCGTTCGAGGACGTCGTCGGCGTTGCTCGCCTCGCGCACGGCCGAGGTGGCGAACGGCAGCAGGTCCTCCACGCCCTTGTCCTCGGCGGCCTGGAGTGCCTCCCTGATGACCGCGACCAGCCGGTCGACGCCGTCGGGGCCGATCGCCCCGTCCTCGTCGAGGAGCTGGGCGAGGCGCAGTTCCACCTTGTACGAGTGGGCGGGCAGCGGACGGGCGCCGGGGTGCGCGTCCACCACCAGCAGATGCACCGTGTTCGAACCCACGTCGAGGACACCGAGTCTCATGTACGGAACGCTACTGCCGACGGCGCCCGCCGTGGTCCCGTCCTTCCGGTCCGGCGACTTACCCTGGAGCCGTGCCAAAGACGAAAAAGGCGAAGGACGAAAAGTCGGCCAAGAAGGACAAGAAGCACATCGCGGGCGACGAGAAGGGGCTCGACTTCGCGCGCGCGTGGGTGGAGTTCCCGGATCCGGCGGACGACGAGCAGGTCTTCCGGTGCGACCTGACATGGCTGACCTCCCGCTGGAACTGCATCTTCGGCAGCGGCTGCCAGGGCATCCAGGCGGGCCGCGCGGACGACGGGTGCTGCTCGCTGGGCGCGCACTTCTCCGACGAGGACGACGAGAAGCGGGTCGCCGGGCATGTGGCGAGGCTCACCCCGGACATCTGGCAGCACCACGCCGAGGGCACGCTGAACGGCTGGACCTCCGAGGACGACGAGGGCTCCCGGCAGACCCGGCCCTTCCAGGGCTCCTGCATCTTCCAGAACCGGCCGGGATTCTCCGGGGGTGCGGGCTGCTCGCTGCACATCCTGGCGCTGAAGGAGGGCCGGGAGCCGCTGGAGACCAAGCCGGACGTGTGCTGGCAGCTGCCGGTGCGGCGGACGTACGAGTGGATCGACCGGCCCGACGACACGCGCGTGCTCCAGGTGTCGATCGGTGAGTACGACCGGCGGGGCTGGGGGCCGGGCGGGCACGACCTGCACTGGTGGTGCACCTCGGCGACCTCGGCGCACGGCGCGGGGGACCCGGTGTACGTGTCCTACCGGCCGGAGCTGATCGAGCTGATGGGCAAGGCGGGGTACGACCGGCTGGTCGAGCTGTGCGAGGAGCGGCTGGCCTCCCAGCTGCCGCTGCTGGCACCGCATCCGGCGGATCCGGCGCGCTGACACACCCACCCGCTCCGGAATTCCCTAGGGGGTGCCGGACGGGCTCGGGGCACCGCTGTCGCCGTCGCCCGGCGGTGGTGAGGAGCCGTCCGGGCCGCCGGGCGGGGACGGCTCGCCGGTCGTCGGGTCCGGGTCGGGTGAGGTCGGTGGCGGGTCGTCGGTGGGCGTCGGGTCCGGGCCGGTCGGCGGCGGAGTGGACGGGTCCGGGTCCGGGTCCGGGCTCTGGCCCGGGTGGGACGGGGACGTGGTGTCGTCGGGCGTGCTGGGGCGCGGGCCCGGCCGGGACGGGGCGGGCGCGGGGCCGTAGCCCTCGATGGTCACGACGGCGCCCGCGGGCGAGACGGACACCCGTGCGCTCCAGTGGCCGGACGGCTCGCGCAGGTGGTCGACGTACACCCGGACCGTCACGGACTCGCCGGGGCGCAGGGTGCCCGAGGGCTGGTTCAGGTAGAGCCAGGAGGCGCCGACGGACGCGGACCAGCGCACCGGGGCGTCGCCGGTCGCGGTCAGGGTGACCAGCGTGGTGTCGCCGTCGTGGCCGGCCGTCACCTTCAGGTGGCCGGTCCCCTTCTCTCCGGCGCCGGAGACGCCGACGACCTCCACGGAGACGTCGGCCCCGCCGTTCTTGCCGAAGCCGGTGCCCGGGGTGGTGCTCGCGTTGCCCGCGTTCTCGTAGCCGTGGCCGCCGCCCGCCGACTCGCCGCTCAGGCCGTCCGGGTCCTGCGCCTCGCTGGCGCTGGCCGAGCGGCCTTCCTCGCCCTCGACCACGGGGGTGCCCCGGTAGGCCGCCCACAGGGCGAGCACCGGGGCCGCCACGACGGTGGCGACGACGGTGGTGGTGACGGCACGCGCGCGCAGGCGGTCCCGCCGGGCCGCGCGGTCCTTGGGGTCCATCGGGAAGCCGCGCCGGTCGAAGCGGGGGGCGTTGCCCCGCGCGCGCGAAGGGTGGGCCGGGGCTCCGTGCAGGGCGGTGCGGGGCGCCTCCAGGACGGGCAGCTCGGCGGGGGTGACGCTGGTGCCGGGCCAGCGGCCGGGGATCGCACGCTCGGCGGTTCGGCGGCAGCGCGGGCAGTCGTCCACGTGCCGGACCAGCTCGCGGCGCAGGGCGCTGCTGAGGACGTAGCGGTTGTCGCCGGTGAGGCGGGCGACGCCCGCGCAGGTGCCGGTCTCGACGACGGCGAGGGCGGCGCGGGTGCGCTCCACCTCGCAGGCGGCGGAGGCGAGCAGTTCGCGGGCGGCGGCCAGGTCCATGCCGAGCACGGCGGCCACCTCCTGCGGGGCGAGGTGGTGGCGCACGGCCAGTTCGAGGGCCTCGCGCTGCTCGGGGGTGGTGCCGGCGGCCTCGGGCCAGGCGAGGAGGGCGAGCTCGCTGCGGTGCCGCTGACGGGACTCGTCGTGGACGGGGGTCGCGGGCTCCGTGGGGGTGGTGGTGCCGGGCGCGGGGGCCGGGGCGGGGCGGCCCGCCGCGTGGCTGCTCGGACGTTTCTGCTTGGCCTCGGCCAGCTTGCGCAGACAGGCCCAGCGGGCCAGCGCGTAGAGCCAGGCCCTGCGGTCGGCCGCTGCGTCGGGGCCGCGGTGACCGCGGCGCTCGGCGAGCGCGAGGACGTCGCCCAGGGCGGCGGTCGCGGCGCCGTGGTCGCAGAGCACGGACAGGCAGTACGTGAACAGGCCGTCCAGATACGCGTCGTACGCGGCGTACCGCGCGGGCGGACGCTGCGTCGGCGGCTGGGCCGGCACCCTCGTCGCGGTGCGGTCACGCGCTTCCCGGTGCGCCCGGTGTGCGCCGGTCGTGCGGGTCGTGGTTTCCGGACTGCTCCTCATCACTCGGCGACCGTAGGGGGCTATGGGTGGCGCGAACTGGCGCGTTGGGCACTTTTAATCCGTACGGGTGAAACGATCCCTCATAAGGGGACAGGAAGCCGCGCTTCCGTGGCCGGAGCAGGGTCGCGGTCGTCCGTTCGTGGCCGTCGCGGGGCGTTCGTGCCCGCCCGCGGGGGCGCCCGCGGCGGCCCGTGCGGAGCGGGCGGACCGGGCGGGGGAACGGACCTCGGGGTCCGCTGTCAGTGGCGGCGGTTACGGTTCGTGCATGGCTGCCCGTACGAAGTCCGCCAAGGAACGGCCGTCCTACCGCTGCACCGAGTGCGGCTGGCAGACGGCCAAGTGGCTCGGCCGCTGCCCCGAATGCCAGGCGTGGGGCACGGTCGAGGAGTACGGCGCGCCCGCGGTGCGCACGACCACGCCGGGGCGCGTGACCACGTCCGCGGTGCCGATCGGGCAGGTCGACGGGCGGCAGGCGACCGCCCGCTCCACCGGCGTGCCCGAGCTGGACCGGGTGCTCGGCGGGGGTCTGGTGCCCGGGGCCGTGGTGCTGGTCGCGGGTGAGCCGGGGGTCGGCAAGTCCACGCTGCTCCTCGACGTGGCGGCCAAGTCCGCGAGCGACGAGCACCGGACGCTCTATGTCACCGGTGAGGAGTCGGCGAGCCAGGTGCGGCTGCGGGCCGACCGGATCCACGCCATCGACGACCATCTGTACCTCGCCGCCGAGACCGACCTCGCCGCGGTGCTCGGGCACCTGGACGCCGTGAAGCCGTCGCTGCTGATCCTGGACTCCGTGCAGACGGTGGCCTCCCCCGAGATCGACGGTGCCCCGGGCGGCATGGCGCAGGTGCGGGAGGTCGCGGGCGCGCTGATCCGGGCCTCCAAGGAGCGCGGCATGTCCACGCTCCTCGTGGGCCACGTCACCAAGGACGGGGCCATCGCCGGGCCCCGGCTGCTCGAGCACCTGGTGGACGTCGTGCTGCACTTCGAGGGCGACCGGCACGCGCGGCTGCGGCTGGTGCGGGGCGTCAAGAACCGGTACGGGACGACGGACGAGGTCGGCTGCTTCGAGCTGCACGACGAGGGGATCACCGGGCTCGCCGACCCCAGCGGGCTGTTCCTCACCCGGCGGGCCGAGCCGGTGCCCGGCACTTGTCTGACCGTCACCCTGGAGGGGCGCCGGCCGCTGGTCGCCGAGGTGCAGGCGCTGACCGTCGACTCGCAGATCCCCTCCCCCCGGCGCACGACCTCCGGGCTCGAGACCTCGCGGGTGTCGATGATGCTGGCCGTGCTCGAGCAGCGCGGCCGCATCAGCGCCCTGGGCAAGAGGGACATCTACAGCGCGACGGTCGGCGGCGTGAAGCTCTCCGAGCCGGCCGCCGACCTCGCCGTCGCGCTGGCGCTGGCGAGTGCGGCCAGTGACACCCCGCTGCCCAAGAACCTCGTCGCGATCGGCGAGGTCGGCCTCGCCGGAGAGGTGAGACGGGTCACGGGGGTGCAGCGCAGGCTCTCCGAGGCGCACCGGCTGGGCTTCACGCACGCCCTGGTACCGGCCGATCCGGGCAGGGTCCCCGACGGCATGAAGGTCCTGGAAGTCGCGGACATGGGAGACGCCCTGCGGGTGCTTCCGCGCTCGCGTCGCCGAGAGGCCCCACGGGACGAGGGGGACCGCCGGTAGACTTTGCCCTGGTCTCGCCCGTCCGTACGACCGAATGTGCGACACGGGGGTGCCAGAAGAACCTGCGACCGGAGGAGTGCAGTGGCAGCCAACGACCGGGCAGCAGCTCCCGGAAAGTCCGGTGGGAGTGCCGGTGCCGATGGCCTGATGCGCGCCTCACTGAGCGCCGTGGCGCCCGGCACGTCCTTGCGCGACGGCCTGGAGCGGGTCCTGCGCGGGAACACCGGCGGTCTGATGGTGCTGGGTTCCGACAAGACCGTCGAGCAGATGTGCACGGGCGGTTTCGTGCTGGACGTCGAGTTCACCGCGACCCGGCTGCGCGAGCTGTGCAAGCTGGACGGCGGCATCGTGCTGTCCTCGGACCTGTCGAAGATCCTGCGGGCGGGGGTGCAGCTCCTTCCGGACCCGACCATCCCCACGGAGGAGACCGGCACCCGGCACCGTACGGCGGACCGGGTCAGCAAGCAGGTCGGGTTCCCCGTGGTCTCGGTCTCGCAGTCCATGCGGCTGATCGCGCTGTACGTGGACGGGCAGCGTCGGGTCCTCGAGGACTCCGCCGCCATCCTGTCCCGGGCCAACCAGGCCCTGGCCACCCTGGAGCGGTACAAGCTGCGGCTCGACGAGGTCGCGGGCACGCTCTCGGCGCTGGAGATCGAGGACCTGGTGACGGTCCGGGACGTCTCGGCGGTCTCGCAGCGCCTGGAGATGGTCCGCACGATCGCCACCGAGATCGCCGAGTACGTGGTGGAGCTGGGGACGGACGGACGCCTCCTTGCCCTGCAGTTGGACGAGCTGATCGCCGGTGTGGAGCCCGAGCGCGAGCTGGTCGTGCGGGACTACGTGCCCGAGCCGACCGCGAAGCGGTCCCGTACGGTCGCGGAGGCGCTGGTCGAGCTGGACAAGCTCAGCCACGCCGAGCTGCTGGAACTGCCGATGGTGGCCCGGGCGTTGGGTTACACCGGCTCGCCCGAGACGCTGGACTCGGCGGTGTCGCCGCGCGGTTTCCGGCTGCTGGCCAAGGTGCCGCGGCTGCCCGGCGCGATCATCGACCGGCTGGTGGAGCACTTCGGCGGTCTCCAGAAGCTGCTCGCCGCCAGCGTCGACGACCTCCAGACGGTGGACGGCGTCGGCGAGGCGCGGGCACGCAGCGTGCGCGAGGGGCTGTCGCGGCTGGCGGAGTCGTCGATCCTCGAGCGTTACGTCTGAGCCCCCGGGCGCGTACGGTCAGTCGCTCTTGAGCACGAACGACGTCCGTACCTTCTCGAAACCGGGTGCCTTGGCCTCCACCAGGTAGGTGCCCGCCTTGGCGGAACCCGCCGGAGGCGTCCCGCACTCGGGGGCGCTCGGCTTGCGGTCCCACTTCACGGTGTAGGCGATGCCGCTGCCCGCGGCCACCCGGTACCGCAGGCTGCCCTTGCCCTCGACGCAGTCGTCGGAGGCCCAGTACGCGTCGTCCGCGCCGGCCGGGGTGATGGTGAACACCGCGTGCTCCGGGCCGAGATCGACCTTGCAGTCGCTGCCCGAGGTGTTCCGCGCGGTCAGCTCGAAGGCCGGGGTCTGTCCCGGCGCGTAGTTGTTGCGGACGCTGCGCAGGCTCAACTTCACCGCACCCGACGTGCAGTTGGGCAGGCCCGAGCCGGCCGACAGCGCGTCGCCCGCGCCGACGCCCGTGGCGGCACCGCCAGCGGATCCCCCGCCGGCGCCGCCGCCCGATCCGTCGCCGCCGGCCTCGCCGCCGCCGCCGGACCCTGATCCGGCGTCCGATCCGTCGCCGCCGGAGGCCGATCCCGAACCCGAGCCGGAGCCCGAGCCGTTGGAGTCCCCGCCCCCCGACTCGTCGCGTCCGCCCGGTGCCTGGCTGATCGCCGGACCGGAACCCGAGGGTCCCGGGGTGATGGACGGCGCCGGGTTCTTGCCGTCGGCCCCGTCCTTGGCGCCGTTGCCGCCGTCCCCGCCGCCGGCGACCACGATCCAGGTGATCAGTAGCGCCAACAGGGCGAGAAGAGACAGCAGTACGGCCCTCCGTCGCCAGTAGATGGTGGAGGGAAGCGGCCCGACCGGATTGCGCAGAGATCCCACGGCGCAAACTGTACGAGAGATCGGCGCGTTCCCTTGTCCCACCCGCCGTTGAGACCCGCAACTTTTACGGATCATCATCCCGGAGACCTGTTCCCACCCCTGTCGATCGACAGGAGACCCACGTGTCGATCGCAGGGTGTGACCGTATCGGGCAGCCGCCTACCGTCCGTGAGCATGACCTTCACAGACGACGAGTTGTACCGCGACATCACCGGTTTCGCCCGGGACACCCCTGGGTGGGTGCGGGGGACGATGGAGTTGTGGACGGAGGCGGGGCTCCTGGTCTTCGGCGCGCTGTTCGTCCTGGCGTGGTGGCGTGCGCGACACGGTGACAGCCGGGCGTTCGCCATCGCGGTCCTTGCACCTCTGGCCACGGCTTTGGCCTATGTGTGCAGTGAGCTGCTCAAGTCCGGGTTCAAGGAGGAACGTCCGTGCCGGGCGGTCTCCGGTGCGGCGGCGTCCCTGGTGGAGTGCCCGGCGACCGGCGACTGGTCCTTCCCCAGCAATCACGCGACGATCGCGGGGGCTTCGGCCGTCGCCCTGCTGCTGGTCCGGCGCGCGCTCGTCCTGCTGACGGCGCCGCTCGCCCTGCTGATGGCCTTCTCCAGGGTGTTCGTCGGCGTCCACTACCCGCACGACGTCGCCGCCGGTCTGCTGCTGGGCGCCGTCGTCGCCGCGGTGGCCGTGCGGCTGGGCACGGGCGCGGTGACGCGGCTGGCCGGGACGATGCGGGGATCCGACGCGGCGGTGGCACGGTGGCTGAGCGGGCCGGGTCCGGCCGCCGTCGTGCCGGCGGCCCCCTTCGCCCCCTCGCACCGGCGGCGTTGACCTGGGGGCGGTCCTCGCTCAGACGTCCGCCTCGACCAGGCCCGCCTCGTACGCGACGATCGCCGCCTGGACCCGGTTGCGCACCTCCAGCCGGTCCAGGACCGCGCTCACGTACGCCTTCACGGTGCCCTCGACCAGGTGCAGCCGGGCGGCGATCTCCGGGTTGGACAGGCCCGCTCCCACCAGGCCGAGGACCTCGCGTTCCCGGGGGCTCAGCCGTCCCGCGCGCAGGCGGGCGCGCTCCTCGCGGGCGAGGCGGCCGCCGCCGGCGCTCCTGCCGAGGTCCTCGACGACGTAGCGGGCGACCTTCGGGGAGAGGAAGGCGGCGCCCTCCGCGACGGCCCGTACCCCGGCCATGAGTTCGTAGGGGTCGCCGGACTTGAGCAGGAAGCCCGTGGCACCGGCGGACAGGGCGCGGTTGACGTAGGCCTGTTCGGAGAAGGTGGTGAGCATGGCGACCGCGGTGCCGGGGGCGGACCGCAGGATCTCGGCCGCGGTCGCGATGCCGTCCAGGCGGGGCATGCGGATGTCGAGCAGGGCCACGTCGGGGCGGTGCGCGAGGGCCAGTTCGACCGCCTCGCGGCCGTCGCCCGCCTCGGCGACGACCTCGCTCTCGCCGCCGCTCGCCAGGATGGCGCGCACCCCGGCCCGCACCATCGCCTCGTCGTCGGCCAGCAGCACCCTGATCACCGTGCGGTCTCCTCGTCGTTCTCGGGTCGTCCGGCGCCGGGCACGACGTCCTTGGCGACCAGGTTCCCCCGCGCGTCGAAGCAGAGGCGGAAGTGGTCGACGGAGACGAGGAGTTCGCCCCCGGCGCGGTAGTAGCGGCAGTCGGCGCCCTCCGGCGGCGCCGGAGCGCGGTCGCTCGGCGGGTCGTGGGCCTCCCGGTCCGGCAGGACGGCGGCGACCTCGTCGTACGGCGTGCCCGGGCGCAGTTCCGCGTACGCGCTCGGGGTGAGCACCGAGCGGGTCTCGGTGTAGGCGTACCAGGCGAACGCGGCGCCGACCAGGACCAGTCCCGCACCGGCCGCGGCGCCCAGCCCGAGGGCGACCCGGCGGCGGGCGCGGGCCAACGGGGCGGCGGGCGCGAACGGGGCGGCCGAAGTGGATGGAAAGGACGGAGGGGACGGAGGGTCCGGGGCAGCGGGCGAGGCGGCGGGGGCCTCGTCGGGGACGGACCCGGTGTCCTGCCGCCCGGCCGGGGCGTACGCGCGGACGCGGAAGCCCGCTCCGTGCGGGCCCGCCCGGAAGTCGCCGCCGACCGAGGCCACGGCGGCGCGCAGCCCCAGCAGACCCGTGCCGCCGCCCGCCGAACGGGAACCGGCCCCGGTCGGGCGGTCGTTGGTGACGGTGGCCGTCGTGCCGGACGGCTGCCCGGCGACCTCCACGACGACGGGGGCGCCCGGCGCGTGCCGGGCCGCGTTGGTCAGCGCCTCGCGCACGATCCGGTGCAGCAGCCGCTCGGTGAGGGAGCCGGGTTCCGGAACCCGGGGTGCGGGGTGCCGGGTCTCCCACCGCACGGGGAGCCCCGACTCGGCGGCGCGGGCGACGAGTTCCTCGACGCTCTCGCCCGCCGGGGCGAGCGGGACGGGTTCGTCGTCCTCGCGCAGGACACCGATGATGCGGTGCAGGTGGTCGGTGGCGTCGGCGGCCGCGGCCCGCAGGTCAGCCGCGGCGGCCCGGTGCTCGGCGGCGAGTCCGGGGGCGACCTGGAGGGCACCCGCGCGCAGGGCGAGCAGGCTCAGCTCGTGGCCCAGGCAGTCGTGCATGTCCTGGGCGATGCGGGACCGTTCGCGCAGTGTGGCCCGTTCCTCGGCGTGCCGTTGCCGCTCCTCCAGCCGGGCCGCCCTGAGCCAGCCGGCCTCGGCGAGCGCCCGGCTCTGTCGCCAGTAGCGCCCGGCCAGCCAGGGGAAGACGCTGCCGAACAGCAGGGTGCCGGTCAGGACGAAGGCCTCGGGCGCCGGGTCGTCACCGGCCAGGGCGATGCGCGCGGCGCCCGCGACACCGACGCCCAGGAACGCGGCGACCGCCGGGTGCGGCCGCGGCGCGCGCAGGCCGAGCAGCAGGGCGAGGACGCCGAGGGCGGGGCCGTAGGAGACGCTGAACAGGGCGGGCGCGGTGGCCAGTCCCAGCGCGGCGGCCAGGACGTACGCGGCGAGCGGCTGCCGCCGGGAGCAGGCGACGGCGGCGGCGAGCACCGCCAGACCGGCCAGCTGCTGCCACGGGGCACGCGGTTCGTTCATGCCGAGCCGGTCCGCGGCGAGCGCGGGCAGCGCGAGCGCGGCCCAGAACAGGACCCCTTTCCCCGCCCGCGCGCCGATCCGCCCCGGGGACACCCTCCCACGCTCCCCGTCGGACGGAGCGCATCCGTCCGGCGCCACCGCGGCATCCGGGGAGGTGGCCGCGCGGGGCGCCGGGTCCCGGTCGGCGGGCACGGTCCCGGCGGGCACGGTCCCGGCGGCCCGGGGCCCGCGGCCGTCGAGCGCGTTCGCGGCGGGGGCGGGGGCGGAGTCGGGGTCGTCGGTCGGCCGGGCGGGGCGCATGGCCTCGACGCTACAAGCGCAAGCGCCCCGCGCGCCCCTGCCGATCGTCAGGTGCCCCGCCCGCCACCGGGTGGCGGTGTTCCCGTGCGGAGGCCCTCCCGTGGCAGGATCGGAGGGTCATGACTGCGCCCACGAAGCCCTCGCCAGGCGGACCCTCCGACCCCGCCCCGTCCGGCGTGCCGCTGCACGCCCCCGTCATCGACTGGTTCGACGATCACGCCCGCGATCTGCCGTGGCGGCGCCCGGAGGCCGGCGCCTGGGGCGTGATGGTCAGCGAGTTCATGCTCCAGCAGACCCCGGTCAGCCGCGTCCAGCCCGTGTACGAGCAGTGGCTGGCCCGCTGGCCGCGCCCCGCCGACCTCGCCGCCGAGGCACCCGGTGAGGCCGTGCGGGCCTGGGGCCGGCTCGGCTACCCGCGCCGTGCCCTGCGCCTGCACGGCGCCGCAGTGGCCATAACGGAACGGCACGGCGGCGACGTGCCCGCCGACCACGCCCAGCTCCTCGCGCTGCCCGGCATCGGCGAGTACACGGCCGCCGCGGTCGCCTCCTTCGCCTACGGCCAGCGGCACGCCGTACTGGACACCAACGTCCGCCGGGTCTTCGCCCGCGCGGTCACCGGCGTGCAGTACCCGCCGAACGCCACCACCGCCGCCGAGCGGAAGCTGGCCCGTGCGCTGCTGCCCGACGAGGAGGCGAGCGCCGCCCGCTGGGCCGCCGCCTCGATGGAGCTGGGAGCCCTGGTCTGCACGGCGAAGAACGAGTCGTGCCACCGCTGCCCGATCGCGGCCCGGTGCGCCTGGCGGCTGGCCGGCAAACCGGCGCACGACGGCCCGCCGCGGCGCGGCCAGACGTACGCGGGCACCGACCGGCAGGTGCGCGGGCGGCTGCTCGCGGTGCTCCGCGAGGCGACCGGACCGGTGCCGCAGGCGGCCCTGGACCAGGTGTGGCAGGAGCCGGTCCAGCGGGCCCGCGCCCTGGACGGCCTCGTGGCCGACGGCCTGGTGGAGCCGCTGGCGGACGGGCTGTACCGGCTGCCGCTGAGCTGACGCACCGTCGTCACGGAGACTTCGGGGGTCTCTGTGACAGCCGCACCGCCGGGCAAATCACCCCATGTCGCCATCAAGTGGGCCATCGATTTACCCGGTTCCTACTTCCGTTACACAACCGACGGACAGCCGAGGGTTCGCCGCAGGCTGCATCGCACAGCGCCGTGACAACGCTTCCCTACCTTCGTTTGCGTGCCCAGAGGGCACGGCACGACTACGGACCACAGTCAGTGGGCCGGCGGATGACCACCGTCGGCATACGGGGATCGGAAGGCGGTTGACATGGGCGAGGTGCTCGAGTTCGAGGAGTACGTCCGCACCCGGCAGGACGCGCTGCTGCGCAGCGCCCGGCGCCTGGTCCCCGACCCCGTCGACGCCCAGGACCTGCTCCAGACCGCGCTGGCGCGGACGTACGGGCGCTGGGAGACCATCGAGGACAAGCGGCTCGCGGACGCCTACCTGCGCCGGGTCATGATCAACACGCGGACCGAGTGGTGGCGGGCGCGGAAGCTGGAGGAGGTGCCGACCGAGCAGCTCCCCGAGTCCCCCATGGACGACGCCACCGAGCAGCACGCGGACCGCGCCCTGCTGATGGACGTCCTGAAGGTGCTCGCCCCGAAGCAGCGCAGCGTCGTGGTGCTGCGACACTGGGAGCAGATGTCCACGGAGGAGACCGCCGCCGCCCTCGGCATGTCGGCGGGAACGGTCAAGAGCACGCTGCACCGCGCGCTCGCCCGGCTCCGCGAGGAGCTGGTCGCCCGCGATCTGGACGCGCGGGCGCTGGAGCGTGAGGAGCGGGAGCGTTGCGCGGCCTGACCGACGGTCGGAAACCCGGGGTGCCCCGGGGGACGTCCGGGGAGCCCCGGAGAACCACGCAGGCGGCGAGTGCGGCGGTGGCCGTGTTCGTCGCCCTCGGCGTTTCCCTTTCCGGCTGCGGGACCGGCGGCACCGGCGCCCGGGACGAGGGCCCGGCCCACGCGGACACGGTGGGGGGCGCCGCCTCCGCGTCCCCCGAGCCGGCGGCGAAGGCGTCCCCTTCGAAGGTCCCCGACCGCGTGGACCCGGTGCGGCTCGTCAAGGCCGATCCCAAGGTCTCCGCGGAGGTCAAGCGCGAGCTGAAGCCGTGCGTCGCCGACGAGTACCCCGTCGACGTGTCCTACGGCAGGCTGACCGGCGGCTCGGTGGACGACGTCGTCGTCAACGTGCTGACCTGCGGTGACACGGTGGGAGTGGGCAGCTACGTGTACCGCGAGGAGGACGGCGGATACCGGAACGTGTTCAAGGCCGAGGCACCGCCGGTCTACGCGGAGATCGACCGCGGCGACCTGGTGGTGACCAAGCAGGTGTACGACAAGGAGGACCCGGTGTCGAGTCCGTCCAGCGACAACGTGATCACGTACCGCTGGGCGTCGGGCCGGTTCACCGAGGAGTACCGCACCCACAACGACTACAGCAAGGCCGCGGGGAGCGCGCCCACCCCGGCCCCCGAGCCGGACGGCTGACCCGCCCGTCCCGCCGGCCGGCGTGAACCGATCGGGCCGCTCGCACCGATGACCGGGTGCAGGCGGTGCGCGGCCGGTCCGGCACCCCGTTCGACCCGACCACACCATGAGGACTGAGAGCACCGGGATGGCAGACCAGACCCACGTCCTGTTCGTCGAGGACGACGACGTCATCCGCGAGGCCACCCAGCTCGCCCTGGAGCGGGACGGTTTCGCGGTCACCGCGATGCCCGACGGGCTCTCGGGCCTGGAGTCCTTCCGGGCCGACCGTCCCGACATCGCCCTCCTCGACGTCATGCTCCCCGGCCTCGACGGCGTCAGTCTGTGCCGCCGTATCCGGGACGAGTCCACGGTACCGGTGATCATGCTGTCGGCGCGTGCGGACTCCATCGACGTGGTGCTCGGCCTGGAGGCCGGCGCCGACGACTACGTGACCAAGCCGTTCGACGGGGCCGTGCTGGTCGCCCGGATCCGGGCGGTGCTGCGCCGCTTCGGCCACGCCGGGGGCGGCGGGCGGGGGGAGCCGGGCGGCGCCGCGGAGACGGGGGGCGTGCTCAGCTTCGGCGACCTCGAGGTGGACACCGACGGCATGGAGGTGCGCCGGGCGGGGCGGCCGGTGGGGCTCACCCCGACCGAGATGCGGCTGCTGCTGGAGTTCTCCTCCGCGCCGGGCACCGTGCTCTCGCGCGACAAGCTGCTGGAGCGGGTGTGGGACTACGGCTGGGGCGGGGACACCCGGGTCGTCGACGTGCATGTGCAGCGGCTGCGCACCAAGATCGGCCAGGACCGGATCGAGACGGTCCGCGGCTTCGGCTACAAGTTGAAGGCCTGAGCGGGGATACAGGGATATGCGGGGGTTCTTCCGACGCCGGACCGCCTCGCCTCCGGGGCGCCCGTACGACCACACGGGGCCGGGTGAGTACGTGGGACCGGGTGAGTACGCGGGACCGGGTGGGCGCACGGGTCCGGGCGGACGCGCGCGTCCGGGCGAGCGCGCGGGCCGGGACGAGCAGGCGGGCCCGGGCGGGCGTACGGGGCCGGCCGCCCGTGCGCGCGGTCTCGTCGCCCGCGGTCTCGCCGCCCGCGGGGTCCGCACCGGGCTGCGCTGGAAGCTGAGCGCGGCCATCGCGCTGGTCGGCGCGCTGGTGGCGATCGCGCTGAGCCTGGTCGTGCACAACGCCGCCCGGGTCTCGATGCTCGACAACGCCCGTGACCTCGCGGACGACCGGGTCCTGATCGCCCAGCGCAACTACGAGCTGTCCGGGCGGCAGAACTTCCCCAACGCCCAGATCGACGACCCCGCCCTGCCGCCGGAGCTGCGCCGCAAGGTCGAGGCGGGGCGGCGGGCCACGTTCGTCTCGGAGCGGGCGAACGGCGTGACGGACATCTGGGCGGCCGTGCCGCTCAAGGACGGGCACGTGATGTCGCTGCACTCCGGCTTCACCGACCGCAGCGCGGACATCCTCAGCGACCTGGACCAGGCCCTGGTCATCGGCTCGATCGCGGTCGTCCTCGGCGGCAGCGCGCTCGGCGTGCTCATCGGCGGCCAGTTGTCGCGCCGGCTGCGCAAGGCCGCCGCCGCCGCGAACCGGGTCGCGGGCGGCGAGGCGGAGGTCCGGGTGCGGGACGCCATCGGCGGCGTGGTGCGGGACGAGACGGACGACGTCGCGCGTGCCGTGGACGCGATGGCGGACGCGTTGCAGCAGCGGATCGAGGCCGAGCGCCGGGTCACCGCGGACATCGCGCACGAGCTGCGCACCCCGGTGACCGGTCTGCTCACGGCCGCCGAACTGCTGCCGCCGGGCCGGCCGACCGAGCTGGTCCTGGACCGGGCGAAGGCGATGCGCACGCTGGTCGAGGACGTCCTGGAGGTGGCCCGCCTCGACGGGGCCTCGGAGCGGGCGGAGTTGCAGGACATCATGCTCGGCCACTTCGTGTCCCGGCGGGTCGGCGCCAAGGACCCGGCCGTCGAGGTGCGGGTGATCCACGAGTCGGAGGTCACCACCGACCCGCGCCGCCTGGAGCGCGTGCTGTTCAACCTGCTCGCCAACGCCGCCCGGCACGGCCGCTCCCCCGTCGAGGTGAGCGTCGAGGGCCGGGTGATCCGGGTCCGGGACCACGGGCCGGGGTTCCCCGAGGACCTGCTGGCCGAGGGACCGAGCCGGTTCCGCACCGGCAGCACGGACCGGGCGGGCCGCGGACACGGCCTCGGCCTGACCATCGCCGCCGGTCAGGCCAGGGTCCTGGGCGCCCGCCTCACCTTCCGCAACGTCCGCCCGGCCGGCGCCCCCGCCCACGTACCGGCCGAGGGCGCGGTCGCCGTCCTGTGGCTGCCGGAACACGCGCCGACGAACACGGGCAGCTACCCGATGCTGCCGGACCGGTCGGGCCAGGACCGGTCGGGCAGCGGGGCGGCGGCTTCGTCGTCGTCGCGGGAGGCGTCCCCGAGACGCTGACGTGCCGGGGGCGGCCGAACGCCTGCGGCTGCCCGGAAAACCCGGGGACGGTGCGGGTCCCGTCGTGGAATGCTTCCCGCCGGGTCAGGAGTGCCACGTCGACATCGAGGGGGACCAACCACATGGAGCCATCGGAGCTCCGCCGAGCGATCGAGGCGGGCCGGGCGACCGCTGCGGAGCTGGGCCTTGACGTCACCGACGTGGCCGTCGTCCACGACTCGGACCGGATCGCGCTGCGCCTGCTCCCGTGCGACGTCCTGGCACGGGTCGCGCCCATGGGTCATCTGGCCGACTCCGCGTTCGAGGTGGAGGTCGCCCGCCGTCTCGCCGAGACCGACGCTCCGGTGGGTGAGCTCGCACCCGGGGTCTCCCCCCGGGTCCACGTACGGGACGCCTTCGCCGTCTCGCTCTGGACCTACTACGAACCGTTGCCCGCGGAGATCGCGCCGGCCGCCTACGCGGACGCCTTCCGACGCCATCATGCCGCCCTGCGCCGGATCGACCTGGCCACTGCACCGCACTTCACCGATCGGGTCGCCGCGGCCCTCAGAGAGGTGGGTGACCGGCAGCGTTCCCCCGAGCTGCCCGACGCCGACCGGGCATTCCTCGGCGACACCCTCGGCGGGCTGAGCGCGGAGATCGGCGCCGACCGGGCCGGTGACCAACTGCTGCACGGCGAACCGCATCCGGGCAACCTCCTCAACACGAAACGGGGCCCGCTCTTCATCGACCTCGCCACCTGCTGCCGCGGGCCGGTCGAGTTCGACCTCGCCCACGCCCCGGAAGAGGTGGGACAGCACTACGCGGGGGCCGACCAGGGTCTGATCGACCGGTGCCGCGCCCTGAACTGGGCGCTGTTCTCGGCCTGGCGCTGGCGCCGGGACGACCAGATGCCCGACCGGGACCACTGGAGGGCGGAGGGGCTCAACCGGGTGCGGGCCGCGCTCCGCGGATGGTCCGCACCGACATGACCGGGTCCACGGGCGGCACGAGCCGCGCGGCGGCGACCGCCACGAGGTGTGCCGGTGCGGCGCCTGCGTCCAGGGCCGCCACATAGGCGACGGCCTGGGCGGGAGACAGTTCGGGCACCCTCCGCCGGAGAACGCGCACGGCGTGGACCCGTCCCCGTCCGACCGTCGCCGCCCGCACCTCGTCGTGCAGATCGTCCACCGCGGTCCGCACGGTCTGTTTCCGGACGCGGACCCGGTAGTCCGCCTCCCACGCCCCGCTCATGGCGGAGAGGACGCCGATCGAGTGGAGGCTTCCGTCCACGCGGTCGACCAGGTAGGGCCCGTTTCCGGCCAGCAGGAACCGATCGTCCCCGGTCCGCAGGTACTCCTCGGACGTCCAGTCGACGATCCACGCCAGCTCGTGCGCCTCCACGCCTGCCACAGCCATGCGCCCGGGGGCGAGGCCCGCCGCCGACTCCCTCCGGTAGGTGCGCTCCAGCTCTTCTTCGACGATCCGGACCGCGACATCCCGCTCGATCACGCGTGCGGCACCTCCCCTGTACGCGGGTGTCACAGGGGCAGGAACGGGATGCCCGTAGCCTGAGCCGCCGTGAGCATACGGATCGAAGCAGAGGTCAGCCATCCGGTCAACGACGAGGTGGAGCGGGTGCTGGGGCTGGCCGCGGCCGCCGGTGCGCCGGTCATGGTCACCGTCGTGCGGGACAAGGACCGGCCTTTGCTGCACGGGGTGCTGGTGCCCGCGGCGACGCTGGCGCTCTGGGAGCACTGGGCGCCCACCGCGTACCCGGCGGGAGAGCGGGCGGAGGGGCCCGAGCCGGCTCACCCCGAGCAGTTCGGGCCGTTCACGCTCTTCCGGCGTCGCGTCGGTGGGCGTACGGCGGTCGTCCGGGACGGCGTGGTGGTCGCGGAGCTGATCGACCCCGCCGAGGCGCACTGGCTGGAGGAGAAGGCCCGCAACGTCCGCCAGGGCTTCATGGACCCGAAGCAGAAGGCGGCGTTCGAGGAATTTCTCGCCCGGCAGGCGGAGCGCGATGAGCGGTAGCGGGCGGGCGGGCGGGGCAAGACGGTGTGGTTCGCGTGCGTCGGCACGGCGGGCGAGTCGTCGCCGCGGCCGTGACCGACTCCGTCAACCGGTCGCGTGCCGGGTGGCGGCGAGGCGTACCTCTTGTGCGGCGCCCGGTGGTTCGAGGAGCAGGTGGGCGGCCTCGCGCCCCTCGTGGTGGACGCGCAGGCGCGGGCCGTCGGTGAGGACGCGCAGCTCCGGCCAGGGGTGGCGCCACAGCAACGCGGAGCGCTCCCACATCTGAAGGCCGCGACTGGTCACCACCAGCTGGTACTGCGGCCCCTCGTGCGCCGCGGGCGGCGTGTGCTCGCGGTACGGGGGCCGGACGGTGTAGGTGCCGAGAACCTTCTCCCCCGGCTCCAGCGCTTCACGCCGTACGGCTCGGCGCCGGCCGATCCGTACTCCGGCCCAGCCGGCGAGCCCGGCGGTCAGCACGGCCGGTCCGGTCACCGGCCACCACGGCAGCGCGGCCTCCACACCTGCCAGGACGACCGCCGTGACCGGGAGGAAGGCCGTTCCGGCGGCGGTGGCCCACTCCGAGCGCCGCGGGGGTCCGGTCCTGCCGTTCTCGTCCCTGTCCATGCCCCTGCCCCGTCCCTGTGTCGGCCCCGGCCCCGGCCCGGTGACCGCCCCCGGAGTCCTGCGGGTCAGCCTATGCGGCGCACGACGAGGCCCCCGGGCGGACGAATCCACCCGGGGGCCGGTCGAGGGGGCGGGCGACGGCTCGCCGCGCGGTCAGACCGCCTCGGTCACCGGCGCCTTCGCCGTGACCGGGTCGCCGTCGCCGTCGGCCGGGGCGTCGGCCGGCTTCGGGCCCGCGCCCTTCAGCGGGACCTCCTTGACGAAGAACGCCGCGACCAGCGCGAGCACCGCCACCGCGGAGCCCAGCAGGAACGCGCCGTGGGTGCCGGAGGACACCGCGTGCTGGTAGGCGTCGCGGATCGCCGCCGGCAGGGCGTTCAGCGCGTCCGCGGTCAGCGTCGCCGACTGCTCCGTCGCCTTGGCGCCCTCCGGGGCCCGCTCGGCCATGGCGTCCTGGACGCGGCTGTTGAACAGGGCGCCCATGATCGCGACACCGAAGGAGGAGCCGAGGGTGCGGAAGAGGGTGGTGGAGGAGGACGCGACGCCCATGTCCTTCATCTCCACGCTGTTCTGCGCCACCAGCATCGTGATCTGCATCAGGCAGCCCATGCCGAGGCCGACGACGGCCATGTACAGGCCGGAGGTGAAGCGGGTGGTGTCGGTGTCCATGGTGGACAGGAGGAACAGGCCGACCGTCATCAGCGCGCCGCCCGCGACGGGGAAGATCTTGTAGCGGCCGGTGTTGGTGGTGACCCGGCCCGCGACCATCGACGTGACGAGCATCGCGCCCAGCATGGGCAGGAGCAGCAGGCCCGAGTTGGTGGCGGACGCGCCCTGCACCGACTGCTGGTACAGCGGCAGGAAGAGGGTGGCGCCGAACATCACGAAGCCGACGATGAAGCCGATGACGGACATCAGCGTGAAGTTGCGGCTGCGGAAGATGTGCAGCGGCAGGATCGGCTCCGCGGCCCTGGTCTGCCAGAACACGAACCCGACCAGCGCGGCGACGCCGATGCCGATCAGCTCCATGATCCGCGCCGAGGTCCAGGCGTACTCGGTGCCGCCCCAGGTGGTGACGAGCACGATGGCGGTGATGCCGACGGTCAGCAGCGCGGCGCCCGGATAGTCGATCCGCGCCTTGCTGCGCTTCTTCGGCAGGTGCAGTACGGCGCTGATGGCGATCAGCGCGATCACGCCGAGCGGGATGTTGATGTAGAAGGACCAGCGCCAGCCCCAGTTGTCGGTGATGGTGCCGCCGACCAGCGGTCCGCCGATCATCGAGAGCGCCATGACTCCGGCGATCATGCCCTGGTACTTGCCGCGCTCCCTGGGCGGTATCAGGTCGCCGATGATGGCCATGACGCCGACCATCAGACCGCCGGCGCCCAGACCCTGGATCGCGCGGAAGCCGATGAGCTGGCCCATGTCCTGGGCCATACCGCTGAGCGCCGAGCCGGCCAGGAAGATCACGATCGACGTCATGAAGACGCCCTTGCGCCCGTACATGTCGCCGAGCTTGCCCCACAGCGGGGTGGAGGCCGCGGTGGCCAGGGTGTAGGCGGTGACGACCCAGGAGAGGTGCTCCAGGCCGCCCAGCTCGCCGACGATCGTGGGCATCGCGGTGCCGATGATCATGTTGTCGAGCATCGCGAGCATCATCGCGATCATGAGGGCGAGCAGGACGACCCGTACGCTCCTCGGTTGCTTCACGGTGCCGGCTCCGCCGGTCGCCGCCTCCGTCTTGTCCGCCATCTCTCCTACTCCCCCAGCTACCGCTGTGCCACTTGCACTTACTTGCCGCCCGGCAAGTTGTCTACACTGGGAAAGGTAGGCGCGTAACTAGCCGGTCGTCAAGTAAGTTTTTCGGAAAGTGCGCGGGGCAGGAGGTGCGTAGGAGGATGGGCGGCACAATGAACGGCACCAAGCAGCAGCGACGCCGCGGGGACACCCGCCAGCGCATCCAGGACGTCGCGCTCGAGCTCTTCGCGGAGCAGGGGTACGAGAAGACCTCCCTGCGCGAGATCGCCGAGCGTCTGGACGTGACCAAGGCCGCGCTCTACTACCACTTCAAGACCAAGGAAGAGATCCTCGTCAGCATCTTCGAGGACCTCTCACGGCCGCTGGAGCACCTGATCGAGTGGGGGCGGGAGCAGCCGCACACCCTGGAGACGAAGCAGAAGATCATCCGCGGCTACAGCGAGGCGCTGGCCGGCGCGGCGCCGCTGTTCCGCTTCATGCAGGAGAACCAGGCGACGGTGCGGGACCTGCGCATCGGCGAGCTGTTCAAGACCAGGATGTTCGGCCTGCGCGACATCCTCATGGACCCCGAGGCGGACCTGGTCGACCAGGTCCGCTGCATCAGCGCGCTGTTCACCCTGCACGCCGGGATGTTCGTGCTCCGGGACCTCGAAGGCGACCCCGAGGAACAGCGTGCAGCCGTTCTCGAGGTCGCCACCGATCTGATCACCCAGGCCCATCGGGGAGCCGCGGGAGCGTAGTCACGCCCCTCAGACGGTCACGCCCTTGGACTTCAGGAAGGCGACCGGGTCGACGGCCGAGCCGTAGTTCGCGGTCGTGCGGATCTCGAAGTGCAGGTGGGGGCCGCTGGAGTTGCCGGTGTTGCCGGACTTGGCGATCGACTGGCCGGTCTTCACGACCTGGCCGATCTTCACGTTGACCTTGGACAGGTGCGCGTACTGGGAGTACGTGCCGTTGCCGTGCTTGATCACGATCGCGTTGCCGTAGGCGGGGCCGTCACCGGCGCCGTTGCCGCCGGCCTTGACCACGGTGCCGCCGTGCGTGGCGACGACGTTGGTGCCGACCGGCACGGCGAAGTCCTGGCCGCTGTGCTTGTGCGCCCACATGCCGCCGTTCTGGGCGAAGCCGGCGCTCAGCGCGTACTTCTTGACCGGGTCCACCCAGGAGGCGGCCTTCTTCTTGGTGGCGGTCTTCTTCGTGCTCGCGGAGGCCTTCTCGGCCTTCGCCGCCTTGGCCTGCGCGGCGGCCTGGGCCTCCACCGCGCTCGCGGCGGAGGTGGTGCTGGAGGCCGCCGTGGTGCCGGTGGCGGCCGCGACCCCGGCTCCCAGTGCGACCGAGGCTCCGAGGCCGGCGGCCATCACCGCGGCGCGGGTGCGGATGGTCGTACGGGAAGAACGGGACGTGACACGCGGGAACATTCGAACCTCATGGGGACGGGTGCAGAGGAATGCCCACCGGCGGGACGCACAAGGCGCTCACCGGGCGGGCTCAACCTTGGTAACCCGGCGACCCCGAACCGCACAAAGGTGTGACCTACGACCCTATTTAGTACTTCAGAGGGAAACTTCCCGACCCGCCCCAGAGCCGTCATTACGGACAGAACCAGGTCAGAAACCCGGAAATCGCCCCTCACGCCACCCCGGTATGTCCGTTTTCGTAGTTCTTGCGGCTTCCACTATTCCCCGTAGTACAGGGCAATCGGCCTGTGCGGCACGTCACCGGCGGCCATGATCGAAAGGCCCCCGAATGTGACGGGGGCTACTCCCGTCCCGGCTAACCCGCCCCCGCACAAGGGGGTTCACCTGATTCCCAGGAGGAGGCTCCGGTGTTCACGCCGGGGAGGATCACATCCGAGTATGGCGACGCGGGGCGTCGCCGAAGCCCAGCCCCGGGCGCGGAGCGCCCGTACGGCTACCAGCACGGCCAAGGCGAAACGAACACGCGTACCTGTGATCGCTGGTCGGGGTGGTGGTTGCGGTATCGGCGGGTGTGTGTGCGGCTGTCGTACGTATGGTCCTTTGCAGGGTTCGGGACGGCACGGTGTCCCGGCCACAGGCCGTGAAGGGGGTGCGAGATGGCGCAGGCGGGGACGGATGAGAAGGTCGGGCATGCCCGGTACACGTACCGGTTGCGGGTGTCGTCCGCGGCTCGTGCCCTGCTGGCGGCGGAGTGGGGCCGGTGTCGCTGGCTGTGGAACGAGTGCGTCGCCAAGTCCAGGGCCGTACACCTGCACAACAGGGCCACCGGCGAGAAGGCCACGTGCGGTCCGGCGCAGCTGGACAGGACGCTGACCGGGGCCCGTGCGCGTACCCCGTGGCTGCGGGAGGGCTCGTCGGTTCCCCAGCAGCAGGTCATCCGCGACTTCGGCCGCTCCCGCGCCAAGGCGCACAAGGACATCACCGAGGGCCTGCCTGTGGCGCGCCGGGCCGGGATGCCGACGTGGAAGACCAGGCGTGAGTCGCCGGCAACCCTGAACTACACCCGGCGCGGGTTCCGGCTGAAGGACGGCCGGCTGCACCTGGCGGGCGGCATCGTCCTGAACGTGGTGTGGTCGCGGGAGCTGCCCGACGAGCCGTCCTCGGTCCGCGTGTACCAGGACAGCCTCGGGCACTGGTACACCTCCTTCGTCGTCCCCGCCCAGGTCCAGCCCCTGCCTGCGAGGGCCGCGTCCTCGGTGTCGACTGGGGCGTGCGGGAGACGGCGACCACCACGTCCGACGCGCACGACCTGCCGCACCCCTCGCACGGTGGGAAGGCGAAGGAGAAACTCACCCGCTACGACCGGATGATGGCCCGCCGCAGGCCGAAGAAAGGGACGTCCGCACCGAGGGGCTACCGGACGGCGAAGAGGCTGCGGGCGAAGGCGCACAAGAAGGTCGCCCGGCAGCGTGCGGACACCGGCCGCAAGTGGGCCAAGAAGGTCGTCCGCGACCATGACACCGTCGCGGTGGAGGACTTCCGCCCGAGGTTCCTGGCCAGGACAAACATGGCCCGCAAGGCCGCGGACGCCGCGATCGGCGCCACCAAGGCCGCCCTGATCGAGATGGGACGCAAGTACGGGCGGGACATCCGCCTGGTCCACCCCGCGTACACCACGATGGACTGCGCGCAGTGCGGAGCGAGAGCCAAGCACGCACTGCCGCTGGGTGAACGCACCCACACCTGCACCGCCTGCGGAACCGTCTCCCCACGGGACAAGAACTCCGCACGCGTCATGCTCGTCCGGGCTGGTCTCAACCCGGCTGGCGCCGAAGGCGGAAGACCTCCTGGAGCGCCGCTCCAGGAGGCAGCCTGAGCCAGAAATCCCCAGCCCCTTTTGGGAGGGGAGGATTCAACTAGGCTCGGAACATGGTCGACGTCACAGCACTCGGGGCCCGTGTCGCGTCCAGTGCGGTCACTCCGCTCGTCCGCCGGCTCTTCGTCCGGGACGGGCCGGGAGCGGGTCTGGTGGACCGCCCGGTGCGGATATCGGCGCTGGTGTCCTTCCGGGGCGAGAAGCGGACCGTCACGCCCAAGGACGTCGAGAAGATCGCCGGAGAGCTGGTCCGCAGGGCGCTGGCCGCCGCGGGCCCCGGTGAGGAGCCCGTCGGCGCCGCCGAGGCCGCGGTCGTCAAGGACGCCCTGGCCCGCACGCTCGCCCGGCTCGGCGAGATCACCGTCGAGGACTACGAGGCCGTCGGGCTCGGCCCCGAGCGCTTCGCCCGCGAGCTGAGCGCGGGCGTGCCGCTGGCCCCGTACGGGCTCGGCGAGGGCGGCACGCTGCTGTACGAGCGGCTGCTGCACACCGCCTCGCTGCACATCCTGAACTTCCTCACCCAGCGCTCCACCTACGTCGCCCGCCGGCAGACCGTCCAGGCGCAGCAGCTGGCCCGGCTGGTCCAGGCCGTCGACGTACTGCTGGAGCGGCTGCCGTCCCGGTCGGCCGAGGACGCCGGGTTCGAGGAGCGCTACGCGGACCACATCACCACCCGGTACGGCACCCTCACCATCTACGGGCTGGACGCCGGGACCCGGGAGTGGCCGCTGGACACGGCCTATCTGAGCCTGGAGGCGACCCGGCCGCAGGCGGGGCGGGGCGGGAGCCGGGGCCCGGAGTACCCGACCGTGGCCGCCGAGCAGGTCCTCGCCGGTCACGACCAGGTGTTCCTGCGCGGCGTCGCCGGGTCCGGCAAGACCACCCTCGTGCAGTGGCTCGCGGTCACGGCGGCGAGCCGGGTCTACGACCACGGGCTGCCCCACCTCATCGGGCAGGTGCCGTTCGTGCTGCCGATGCGCCGGATCGTCCGGCCGGACGCCGAGCTGCCCTTCCCCGGCGACTTCCTGCGCGCGGTCGGCTGTCCCGTCGCCGGGGAGCAGCCCCCGGGGTGGGTGGAGCGCGTGCTGCGGGCCCGGCGCGGGGTGCTGCTGGTCGACGGCATCGACGAGGTCGCCGGGGACCGCCGTGCCGCCGCCCGGCGCTGGCTGCGCGAGCTGGTGCGGGCCTTCCCCGGGAACCTGTGGCTGGTCACCTCGCGGCCCTCCGCCGTACCGGAGGACTGGCTGGCCGCCGAGGGCTTCAGCGAACTCGTCCTCGCCCCGATGGGCCGCGAGGGCGTCGCCACCTTCGTACGGCGCTGGCACCGGGCGGCCGAGGTGGACGAGTCGGTCGGCGCGTCCCTGCTGGCCTCCGTGCGCGGCACCCCGGAGCTGACCGGGCTGGCCACCAACCCGCTGATGTGCGGCATGCTGTGCGCCCTGCACCGCGACCGGCGCGGTTTCCTGCCCCAGGACCGCAGGTCGCTCTACGAGGCCGCCCTGACCATGCTCCTGGAGCGCCGGGACCGGGAACGGGAGCTGCACGGCTTCGACGGGGTGCGCCTCGCCTACGCCACGCAGGTGCAGCTGTTGCAGAAGCTGGCGTGGTGGCTGATCCGCAACAGCCGGGCGGAACTGGACCGGGACGAGGCGCTCGGCATCGTGGAGCGGTCACTGCCCGCGCTGGACCTGGACGGCGCCGGCGGCGAGGAGGTCTACCGGGCCCTGCTGCTGCGCTCCGGGCTGCTGCGCGAGCCCGCCGAGGGACGGGTGGACTTCCTGCACCGCACCTTCCAGGACTATCTGGGCGCCCGGCTCGCCGTGCAGGAGATGGACTTCGGCCTGCTGGTCGGCCACGCCGACCGGGACCAGTGGGAGGACGTGATCCTGCTCGCCCTCGCCCATGCCCGGCCGAAGGAGGCGGAGCACATGCTGCGCCGGCTGACCGAGCTGGGCACCCCGCGCGGGACGCTGCTGGCGGCGGCCGGGCTGCGGTACGCGGCCGAGGTGGAGCCGGGGACGCGCAGGCACGTGGAGGAGGGGCTGGCGACGCATGTCCCGCCGGCCACCAAGGCGGCGGCGCGGGACGTGGCGCAGGCCGGCGGCGATCTGGTGCTGAGCCTGCTGCCGGGGCCGGACGGCCTCGACGACGACACCGCGTTCCGGGTGGTGCAGACGGCGGCCCATCTGCACAGCGAGGCCGCGCTCCAGTTCCTGTCCCGGTTCCGGGACCACGCGGACTCGTTCGTCGGTACGCAGCTGGCCGCCGCGTGGCACGGCTTCGACCGGGACCAGTACGCCCGCGAGATCCTCGCCCACCTCCCCACCCAGTACGCCGTCGACGCGTACTCGGTCGAGGACCTGCGTACGCTGCGCTCGCTGGGCGGCTGGGAGCACATCCACGTCCGGGGCCCGTACCGCGTCGAGGACCTGACCTCACTGATCGTCCCCGAGCGGCTGCGCCTCCTGGCCCTGGACGCTCCGCACCCCGTGGAGGGGCTGTCCTGGCTCGGCGCGTTCCCCGCCCTGCGGTCGGTCACCGTGTACACGGATCTGGACCCGGCCGTGGCAGGCCAGGCGCCGCCCGGAGTGACGGTCCGGAACGAAACCGTCCCCCCGTCCGCCGACCACCAGGGGTAACCCACATCCATGGATGCCGTCGTCCGCACGCCCTCCCGTCTCGCCGCCCCCCTCGTCCACCGGCTCTTCCGCGACCCCGCCCGCCCGCCCGTGTTCTCCGAACCGGTCCCCGGCCTCGTCACCTGGCGCGGCGCCGGGGCCACGGCCACCCCGGACGACGTCCACCGCACCGCCGCCGACCTGGTGCACCTCGCCGCCGAGCGGCACGCCGCGCCCAACGCCGAACTGGCCCCGGTCGTCGACGTCCTGGCCCGCACGCTGCTCGCGATCGCCGAGGTCGACGTCACCGACGCCGACGCCGTACGCCTGGGACCGCAGGACTACGCGCGGCGGCTGCGGGGCGCGGTGCAGGGCGCCGACCGGGAACTGTCGCCGGACGCGGCCTGGTTCCACGACGCGCTGCTCGTGTCGGTGTGCCTGCACGTCCTGCACCACTTGGTGCGGCGCTCCGCCTACCTCCAGCGGCAACTGCCGGGGCGGGCGAGCCGGATCGCCCAGCTGGTCGACCTGGGCGACGCCGAGGCGGCGGCCCGGCACGCCGAACGGTCGGAGGAGGACGTGGCGTTCGAGGCCGAGTACGCAGAGTGGGTGGCCCGGCGGCACGGCTGGCTGACCATCGTCGGCGTGGACTTCCCCAACGCGCCCGACCGTTGGCCGCTGGAGGAGACCTACCTGAGCCTGGAGGCGGAGGAGCGCAGCGGCGGCGTGGGCGGCACCGAGGACGACCAGCGCACCGTGCTGCTCGCGGACCGTGCCCTGGAGGACCACGACCGGGTGCTGCTGCGCGGCGGCGCCGGGTCGGGCAAGACGACCCTGGTGCAGTGGCTGGCCGTGGCCGCCGCCCGTGAGGGCTCCCGGATCCCCTTCGTGCTGCCCGTACGCCGCTTCGCCCGCGAGGGCTTCCCGGCCCCGGACGACTTCCTGCACGCGGTCCGGCACCCGCTCGCCGACCGCGCGCCGGAGGGGTGGGTGGTGCGCACGCTGCTCGCGGGCCGGGCGCTGCTGCTGGTCGACGGCATCGACGAGGCGCCCGAGAAGACGCGCGGCGAGCTGCGCGACCGGCTGCGCCGGCTGCTGCGCGTCTTCTCCGGCAACGGCTGCCTGGTCACCTCCCGGCCCTCCGCCGTCTCCGACGGCTGGCTGTCGGGGGGCGGGCTGGCCGAGGAGGACTTCGTCGAGCTGTCCCTGGCGCCCATGTCGCGGGACCGGGTGACGCGCTTCATCCGGGACTGGCACTCGGCGGCCCGCCTGGACGAGCAGAGCCGCTCCCCGGGCCCCCAGGGGCGGGAACGGGAGCGGGAACGAAGAACACTGGACGAGTACGAGCAACGGCTGCTGCACTCCGTACGCATCTACCGCGAGCTGCGCCAGCTCGCCACCAACCCCCTGATGTGCGGCCTGATATGCGCCCTCAACCGGGACCGGGCGGGCTCCCTGCCCAGCGGCCGCAAGGAGCTGTACGACGCCGCCCTGGAGATGCTGCTCCAGCGCCGCGACCCCGAACGGGACGTGCTGTACGCCGACGACGTGCGGCTCCAGCAGAGCACCAGGGAACGGCTGTTGCAGAAGCTGGCCCACGCCATGCTGGAGGAGGACGCCTCCGAGCTGACCGGCGAACGGGCGGTCGCCATCCTGGACGCCGCACTGCCCGCGATGCCCGCCGCCCGCGCACAGGGGGACGGCGCGACGATCTTCCGGCACCTGCTGCACCGTACGGGCCTGCTGCGCGAACGGTCGGGCGAGTCGGTCGACTTCGTCCACCGCACCTTCCAGGACTACCTGGCCGCCAAGGAGATAGTCGCCCGCGGCGGCTTCCCGACGCTGGTGGACCACGCCCACCAGTCCGAGTGGGAGGAGGTCATCCGCATGGCCGCCGCCCACGCCCGGCCCGAGGAGTGCGGCCAGTTCCTGGAACGGCTGCTGGCACCCGCGCCCGGACTGCGCCGCCCGCAGATCAACCACCGCCGGCTGATGGCCGCGGCCTGCCTCGACCACGTCGCCGAACTCGACCCGGCCGTCCAGCGCCTGGTCCACGACCGCACGAAGAACCTGGTGCGCCCGACGACGGAGCTGGCCGCCCGAGGGCTCGGCTGGGTCGGCCCCATCGTGCTCGAGCTGCTGCCCGACCCGGGCCAGGTGCCCGACGACCGGCAGGCTCTGCTGCTCGCCTGTACCGCGACCCGGGTCGCGGACGACGCGGCCATCGACTACCTGGCCCGGCTGCGCTCCCGCGCCGCCCTGCCGGTGCGTGCGGAACTGGCCCGGGGCTGGCGGCACTTCGACACCGAGCGGTACGCCCAGGAGATCATCGCCCACCTGGACCCGGACGGCCTCTACTTCCCGGTCTCCGACACCGCCGAGCTGGCGGCGCTGCGCGAACTCGGCGGACGTGCGCGCATCCAGGTGGCCGGGGTGATGCGGGCCGAGGAGCTGCTGGCGGGGCTGCTCCCCGACCGGCTGACCCACCTGTGGCTCAACGCGGAGCTGCCCGACACCGACCTCTCGTGGCTGTCCGGCTTCCCCCGGCTGCGGGTACTGCGGGTCAATCCCCGGCTGCCGCGGGTGCGGAGCGTGCCGAACGGGGTGGAGATCACGGCGTAGCCGCAGGCCGGGGACTGACTACTACTCAGTAACCCAATCGTTGCCGTCCGGCCACTTGCTGGGGCAAGCATGCACGCGACAACTTTGTGCCGTCAGGCATCCGCGCAGGCATGAGAGGACCCCACCCCCCATGACCGACCAGACCGGACAGACCAGACAGACCCGGCGTACCTGGTGGCGTGCCACGGGCACGGCCGCCGTCGTCGCGGCGGCGCTCACCGCGACGGTCACGCCGTCCGTCGCCGCCCCGGCCCGGACGCCGCCCGCGTCGGTCACGGCGGTCGCCGCCGCGGACGACGTCGACTACGACACCTGGCAGCGGGACTGCCGGGCCGTGATGGACGCGGCGCTGCCGTACCTGAAGGAGCGGATCGCCGACTCCGCCCCCGGCGAGAAGCAGGCGATCGTCCTCGACATCGACAACACCTCCCTGGAGACCGACTTCGGCTTCAGCTACCCCCAGCCCGCCAAC
The DNA here is from genome assembly GCF_045041415.1 of Streptomyces coelicoflavus. Taxonomy (NCBI): domain Bacteria; kingdom Bacillati; phylum Actinomycetota; class Actinomycetes; order Kitasatosporales; family Streptomycetaceae; genus Streptomyces; species Streptomyces coelicoflavus. The sequence continues at coordinate 3,683,508 of NZ_CP108218.1, forward strand.
CGGCCGGTCCTGGAGGCCGCGCGGTACGCCCAGGAGCACGGCGTCGCCCTGTTCTTCGTGACCGCCCGCCCGGGCATCATCGAGGCGCCCACCGAGTGGAACCTCGCCCACGCCGGGTACGAGTCCTCGGGCCTGTACGTCCGCGGCTTCCTCGACCTGTTCAAGGACGTCGCCGAGTACAAGACCGAACAGCGCGCCGAGATCGAGTCGAACGGCTACACGATCATCGCGAACATCGGCAACAGCGCCACCGACCTGTCGGGCGGCCACGCCGAACGGACCTTCAAGCTGCCGGACTACGACGGGCAGTTGTCCTGACCCTGGTGTTCTGACGGCAAAAGACGGAAGGGGCCGCCCGGGACCGAAGTCCCGGGCGGCCCCTTTCCAGGCTCACCCCGGAGGGCTACGCCTCCTTGCTCAGGTTCGGGCCCGCGCCGCCGCCGGCCGCCTGCTCGATCGGCGGGACGTCGGGGAGGGTCGACTTCTCCTCACCCCGGAAGGTGAAGGTCGCCGTGTCGCCCTCGCCCTCGGTGTCCACGACCACGATGTGACCGGGACGCAGCTCGCCGAAGAGGATCTTCTCCGACAGCGAGTCCTCGACCTCGCGCTGGATCGTGCGGCGCAGCGGACGCGCGCCCAGCACCGGGTCGTAGCCCCGCTTGGACAGCAGCTCCTTGGCGGACTGGGAGAGCTCGATGCCCATGTCCCGGTCCTTGAGGCGCTCGTCGACCTTGTCGATCATCAGGTCGACGATCTGCAGGATGTCGTCCTGGCTGAGCTGCGGGAAGACGACCACGTCGTCCACACGGTTGAGGAACTCGGGCCGGAAGTGCTGCTTCAGCTCGTCCTGGACCTTGTTCTTCATGCGCTCGTAGTTGGACTTCGTGTCGCCCGCGGCGGCGAAGCCGAGGTTGAAGCCCTTGGAGATGTCCCGGGTGCCGAGGTTGGTCGTCATGATGATGACCGTGTTCTTGAAGTCCACGACCCGGCCCTGGGAGTCGGTCAGGCGACCGTCCTCCAGGATCTGGAGAAGGCTGTTGAAGATGTCCGGGTGGGCCTTCTCGACCTCGTCGAAGAGGACGACCGAGAACGGCTTGCGGCGGACCTTCTCCGTCAGCTGGCCGCCCTCCTCGTAGCCCACGTAGCCGGGGGGCGAACCGAAGAGGCGCGAGACCGTGTGCTTCTCGCTGAACTCCGACATGTCGAGGGAGATCAGCGCGTCCTCGTCACCGAAGAGGAACTCGGCGAGGGCCTTGGACAGCTCCGTCTTACCGACACCGGACGGGCCGGCGAAGATGAACGAGCCACCGGGACGCTTCGGGTCCTTCAGGCCGGCACGGGTACGGCGGATCGCCTTGGAGAGCGCCTTGACGGCGTCCTTCTGGCCGATGACCCGCTTGTGGAGCTCGTCCTCCATGCGCAGCAGGCGGGACGACTCCTCCTCCGTGAGCTTGAAGACCGGAATGCCGGTCGCCGTGGCGAGGACCTCGGCGATCAGCTCGCCGTCGACCTCGGCGACGACGTCCATGTCGCCGGCCTTCCACTCCTTCTCGCGCTTGGCCTTGGCGGCCAGGAGCTGCTTCTCCTTGTCGCGCAGGGAGGCGGCCTTCTCGAAGTCCTGCGAGTCGATCGCGGACTCCTTGTCGCGGCGGACGCCGGCGATCTTCTCGTCGAACTCGCGCAGGTCCGGCGGCGCGGTCATCCGGCGGATACGCATCCGGGAGCCGGCCTCGTCGATCAGGTCGATCGCCTTGTCCGGCAGGAAGCGGTCCGAGATGTAGCGGTCGGCGAGCGTCGCCGCCTGGACGAGGGCCTCGTCCGTGATGGAGACGCGGTGGTGGGCCTCGTAGCGGTCGCGCAGGCCCTTGAGGATCTCGATCGTGTGCGGCAGCGACGGCTCCGCGACCTGGATCGGCTGGAAGCGGCGCTCGAGGGCCGCGTCCTTCTCCAGGTGCTTGCGGTACTCGTCCAGCGTGGTCGCACCGATGGTCTGGAGCTCACCGCGGGCCAGCATCGGCTTGAGGATCGACGCGGCGTCGATGGCGCCCTCGGCGGCACCCGCACCGACCAGCGTGTGCAGCTCGTCGATGAACAGGATGATGTCGCCGCGGGTGCGGATCTCCTTGAGGACCTTCTTCAGGCGCTCCTCGAAGTCACCGCGGTAGCGGGAGCCGGCGACCAGGGCGCCGAGGTCCAGGGTGTAGAGGTGCTTGTCCTTGAGGGTCTCGGGCACCTCGCCCTTGACGATGGCCTGCGCGAGGCCCTCGACGACGGCGGTCTTGCCGACGCCGGGCTCACCGATGAGCACCGGGTTGTTCTTCGTACGGCGGGACAGCACCTGCATGACCCGCTCGATCTCCTTCTCGCGCCCGATGACCGGGTCGAGCTTGGACTCGCGAGCGGCCTGGGTGAGGTTCCGGCCGAACTGGTCGAGGACCAGGGACGTGGAGGGGGTGCCCTCCGCAGGACCGCCGGCGGTGGCGGTCTCCTTGCCCTGGTAGCCGGAGAGCAGCTGGATGACCTGCTGCCGCACCCGGTTCAGATCTGCGCCCAGCTTGACCAGGACCTGGGCGGCGACGCCCTCGCCCTCGCGGATCAGGCCGAGCAGGATGTGCTCCGTGCCGATGTAGTTGTGGCCCAGCTGGAGGGCCTCGCGGAGCGACAGCTCCAGAACCTTCTTGGCACGGGGGGTGAAGGGGATGTGGCCGGACGGGGCCTGCTGGCCCTGGCCGATGATCTCCTCCACCTGCTGGCGGACCGCCTCGAGCGAAATCCCGAGGCTCTCAAGGGCCTTGGCGGCGACACCCTCACCCTCGTGGATCAGGCCCAGGAGGATGTGCTCGGTGCCGATGTAGTTGTGGTTGAGCATCCGGGCTTCTTCCTGAGCCAGGACGACAACCCGCCGCGCGCGGTCGGTGAACCTCTCGAACATCGTTAATCGCTCCTCAGAGCGGTCAGGCAGTAAGGGGAACTTCCCCTCCCTGTCCTTCCGCAGCTTAGTCCCGCAAGCGGGGACCGCTCATTCCAACTGCCGACACCGTCGATGGCCTCCTGACCCCTGACGCCGACATCTGCCACAACCCGATGGTGCGAGACGATGTTCCCGCAGGCCAGGCACTTACCCCACTCGCCAGTACGCCGATGGCGAACGCGAGACGGCCCGATCTGCATGTCGCCCCCTCCCACTAGGGATGTCTTACCCGCGGGGACTGACACTCCATGCCGCGCGCACCGGTTCCCTCCGCTACGGGCGAACAACCTTGCGCCTCCCCGCACCCCCGCACGCCCCCTCTTGCCACTCCACACCAACACTCTGTGCATGCACAACACCACCCAGCGTAACCCGAGCGCTCTTTCGACTGTTGCACTTGGCATGGTCGGCGCCTCGCACTCGGTCCCCGTCGCTCCCACGTCCCCCACGCTCCTCGCATCCCCCGTGGTGCCGTCGCCGCGCCGGACCACCGAGGACGGCGGCTCGGTGTGGGAGCGGGCGCGGCGGTGGTACGAGAACGCGCTCGGGTGGCCGACGGCGCCCGGGGAGCCGGTGCGGCTGCGCACGGGCGTCCGCTTCGACGTCCTCGACGTACCGGCCGAGGCCGGGTACGCGACGTTGCAGCGGCTCGGGCGGGCCGGAGGGCTCGGCGCGTGCGCGCCGGTGCCGGGATTTCCGGTGGCCGTCCGGGACGAGCGGATGCTGCTGCTCGTGGCGGCGGGTGGCGCGGAGGAGCTGCCCGGTCTCCTGGAGTGGCTGGACTGGGGCTCGCTGCCGCTCGGTCTGACGGCGGTCGGAGCGGGGGGTCTCGTGGACGCGCCCCTCGCCCCTGGACCCGGCCCACGCGACTCCGGCCCGGACGGCCCGAACGGTGCGGAGAGCACGAACGGCACGGACGGCACGGACGGGTTCGGTGCGAGCGGCCTGCCGCCGCGTCCCCCGGATCGCGACGGCCTGCGGGGGGCCGCCGTCTGGCTGCGACCCCCGGAGCCGGAGTGCGAGGTCGAATCCTCGCTGCCGGCACTGTCGGCACTCGGGGGTGCCGGGACCCCGCTCGACCTCGCCCGGCTGGTCCGCACCCTGGCCACGCAGTGCCACCGGGTACGGCTCACCGCGGGCGCCCCACCCCGGGCACGGCCCGTGGCGCGCGTCGGCTGATCAGCCGTTGGCCTGCTCGTACGCCTCGCGGACCTTCGCGGGGACACGACCGCGGTCGTTGACGTCCCAGCCGTTCTCCTTGGCCCAGGCGCGGATCGCCGCGGTGTCCTGGCTGCCGCCGGAAGCGGCGCGCGCCTTGCCGCGACCGCCCGAAGCACGGCCCCCGGTACGACGGCCACCCTTCAGGTACGGGTCGAGAAGACCGCGGAGCTTGTCCGCGTTGGCGGTGGTGAGGTCGATCTCGTAGGTCTTGCCGTCCAGTGCGAACGTCACGGTCTCGTCTGCCTCGCCGCCGTCGAGGTCGTCGACAAGAAGGACCTGAACCTTCTGTGCCACCGGATTTCCTTTCATCGATAACTTGAGGGCCGGGGGTCCGCCGGCGTCCGCCGTATCGCCGTCCCTTGATATATGCAGTACTGCAGTACGCCGGAAAGCAAACCGCTTTTGCCGGAAAAACACAAACCCCCGGCGGAGACCGGTAGCCCGACTCCGGCCGGAAACATGCGCGTATCGGACATAGGGAACCCGTGAAGGGCACCTCGGTGGAATAAACCTCGAACGACGGTGGTCGCCCGGCGCTGCCCGTCGATCACAGATGCAGAAGCATCCGGCTGTTGCCCAAGGTGTTCGGTTTCACTCGTTCGAGACCCAGGAACTCCGCAACGCCCTCGTCATAGGAACGCAGCAGCTCCGCGTACACATCGGTGTCGACGGGCGTCTCCCCGATCTCCACGAAGCCGTGCTTGCTGAAGAAGTCCACTTCGAAGGTGAGACAGAAAACGCGGCGAACGCCCAGCCGACGTGCCGTGTCCAGCAACTTCTCCAGCAGCTTGTGGCCCACGCCGGCGCCCTTCAGACCGGGCTTCACCGCGAGAGTCCGCACTTCCGCGAGGTCTTCCCACATCACGTGCAGAGCGCCGCAGCCGACCACCTCGGCGTTGTCGTCCCGTTCCGCGACCCAGAACTCCTGGATGCTCTCGTAAAGCGTCACCATCGCTTTGTCGAGCAGGATGCGGTCACGGACGTACGCGTCGAGCAGCCGGCGCACGTCCGGGACATCGCTGGTGCGGGCCCGCCGGACGCTGATGGCATTTGGCATGGGGGGACGCTATCGCCCGCCGCCGTCCGGTACCGCGCCGGGTCCCGGCGCGGGGGTTTCCGGTCCCTGCACGATGCGGATGGCGTCTTGCAGGGCCTGGCGCTGTTCCTCGCTCATCATGCCGAAGAAGGCGACGAGGGCCGCGGCGGGGTTGTCGCTCTGGGACCAGGCGTCGTTCATGAGGGCGGCGGCGTAGGCGGCGCGAGTGGAGACCGCCTCATATCGATAGGCCCGGCCTTCGGACTCGCGGCGCACCCAGCCCTTCTGATGGAGATTGTCCAAAACGGTCATCACGGTGGTGTACGCGATGGACCGTTCCTGTTGCAGGTCTTCCAGGACTTCTCGAACGGTCACGGGGCGGTTCCACTTCCACACCCTCGTCATGACCGCGTCTTCGAGTTCTCCCAATGGGCGAGGCACGCTTCGAACGATAGTGGGAGATGGGGACGATCGCGTGCCGGACGTGCGCGTCCGGGCGCGAACGTGCGCAAAAGGGGGCGTACGGCTCCGCGGTGGTGAGTGCGGGGGCCGTACGCCTGGCGGTGCTTCGGGGTGCGGGTCAGGCTTCGGGGTGCGGGGACGCCTGCCGGGCGCCCTCCGCCCGCGCGAGGGCGGCGTCGACGACCGCGTCCTCCTTGGCCTTGTTGGCGCCGCCCTGGGTCTTCACGATCACCCGGATCAAGCCGATGAAGAAGACGGCCATCACGGCCGGGGGCAGGAGCGCGGAGACGTAGTCCATGGGACCAGGGTAGCCAGGCGCCGTCAGCCGGCGGCGAGGTGGTGCCGGGTGTCCGGGGCGGGTGGGGCCGGCGGGGCGGGCTTGCGGCGCGGGAAGACCTCGCCGGGGGTGGGGACGGGGCGCTTGGGGGCGGCCGGGGCGGGGCGCGGGGCCGGTTTCGGGGCGGCGGGTTTCTGCGCGGGGTCGCCGTCGGGGCGGCGGCCGCCGGCGACGGCGTGGAGGTGGGTGCGCGCGGCGGGGAGCGTGACCGTGGCGGCCGTGGGCGTCGCGGCCGCCGGGGTGGGCGTGGTGGGCGTGGCGGCGCCGCAGCGGGCCAGCAGGGCGGCCGCGGCGGGGTTGCCGCGCAGGGCGCCCAGGGCGGCGAGGTCGTCCGCGCCGGGGCGGTGGCCCGCGTCCAGCGCCTCGTCGAGGAGCGCGAGGTAGCCGGTGGCGGTGCCGGGGAGGGCGGCGCGGTACCGGGCGAGGTCGGCCACCAGGAAGGCGCGCAGCCTGGCCCCCTCCCGCATCGCCTCGTCCAGCGACTCTGCGAGGTGAAGGCAGTCCTGGGCCTCCCGGGCCGAGGCCGGGCTGGGATTCAGGGCGAGGGCGAGGGCTCGCCGGAGCACACGCAGCTCCTGAGCACCGAACGCCATGCCGCCGCGGGGTCCGTAGGGCGTGGGCATGCGGCGACGATACGCGCTAATCAGACAAACTCGGCATAGGGGGCACGGGTGTGGCGCACTCCCCCACCCGGATGCCGGTGCCTCCGGCGGTGGCGCCGGGTGCCTGCGGCGCCTGTGCGGGTGCCTCCGGCGGTGGCACGGGGTGCCTGCGGCGCCTGTGCGGGTGCCTCCGGCGGTGGCGCGGGGTGCCTGCGGCGCCTGTGTGGGTTCGGTGGGGGTGCGGGAGCCTGCGGCGGCCTGCGCGGGTGTGGCGTGGGTGCGGGTGCCTGCGGCGCCTGTGCGGGTTCGATGGGGGTGCGGGAGCCTGTGCGGGTGGGGTGTGGGTGCGGGAGCCTGCCGCGGGTGGGGCGTGGGTGCGGGAGCCTGCCGCGGGTGGGGTGTGGGTGCGGGTGTGATGCCTGCGGCGCCTGTGCGGGTTGTGGGGGTGCGCGTGGCGCGTGGGGTGCGTTGTGGGTCGGGGCCGTGCCGGGGGGTGTCCGTCCTCGGAACGGCGCGGAATCGGTCGGCCACAGATCTTTCCGGCGCGGACGCGCCAACCGCTGCGGGCGGACACCCCCCGACCCGGCCCCTTCCCGCCGTACGCGGCTGCCGGCGCCGTCTACGCGCCGCTGCCCCGCCTCGCCGCCCGCCGTCGCCGCGAACAGCGCCACGCCGCCTCGCAACTGCGGGCAGTCGTGCCGCTGGGGCGGCACGGGTGGGCGCGGCGGCACCCCGCGACGCCGGGCCGCGCACCCCACCCCGCGCCCGGACGGCTACATGCGGGACACGTTCCGTTCGTACACCAGCCGCAGGCCCATGAGCGTCAGCCACGGCTCGTGCTCGTCGATCACGGAGGACTCGCCCAGCACCATCGGCGCCAGTCCGCCCGTCGCGATGACCGTCACGTCGTCCGGATCGTCGGCCAGCTCCCGCGCCATGCGGTTGACGACGCCGTCGACCTGGCCGGCGAAGCCGTACACGATGCCGGACTGCATCGCCTCGACCGTGTTCTTGCCGATCACGCTGCGGGGGCGCGCCACCTCGATCTTGCGGAGCTGGGCGCCCTTGACGCCCAGCGCCTCGACCGAGATCTCGATGCCGGGCGCGATGACGCCGCCGATGTACTCCCCGCGCGCGCTGACCGCGTCGAACGTCGTCGCCGTGCCGAAGTCCACGACGATCGCCGGGCCGCCGTAGAGCTCGACGGCCGCGACCGCGTTGATGATGCGGTCGGCGCCGACCTCCTTGGGGTGGTCGGTGAGGATCGGGACGCCGGTCTTGACGCCCGGTTCGACCAGGACCGCGGGGACGTCGCCGTAGTAGCGGCGGGTGACCTCGCGGAGCTCGTGGAGGACCGAGGGGACGGTCGCGCAGATGGCGATGCCGTCGATGCCGTCGCCCAGTTCGTCGCCGAGGAGGGGGTGCATGCCCATGAGGCCCTGGAGGAGGACCGCCAGTTCGTCGGCCGTGCGGCGCGAGTCCGTGGAGATGCGCCAGTGCTCGACGATGTCCTCGCCGTCGAAGAGGCCCAGGACGGTGTGCGTGTTGCCTACGTCGATCGTCAGCAGCATGGGATCTACTCCGCCGCTCGCAGGTCCAGGCCGATGTCCAGGATCGGGGAGCTGTGGGTGAGGGCGCCCACCGCCAGGTAGTCGACGCCCGTGTCGGCGTACGCCTTGGCGTTGGCGAGGGTGAGGCGGCCCGAGGCCTCCAGTGCGGCGCGGCCGGCGACCAGGGCCACCGCCTCCTCGCACTCGTCGGGCGTGAAGTTGTCCAGCAGGATCAGGTCGGCGCCCGCGTCCACGACCTCCCGCAGCTGGTGCAGGGTGTCGACCTCGACCTCGATGGGCACGTCCGGGAAGCTCTCGCGCACGGCGTTGAAGGCCTCGGCGACGCCGCCCGCGGCGACCACGTGGTTGTCCTTGACGAGGGCCGCGTCCGAGAGGGACATGCGGTGGTTGACGCCGCTGCCGCAGCGCACCGCGAACTTCTCCAGGCTGCGCAGGCCCGGCGTCGTCTTGCGGGTGTCTCGGACCTTGGCCTTCGTGCCGTCCAGGACGTCCGCCCACGCGCGCGTGGCCGTCGCGATGCCCGACATGCGGCACAGGAGGTTCAGCGCACTGCGCTCGGCGGTGAGGATGTCGCGGGTGCGGGTGGTCACGGAGAGGAGCTTCTGGCCAGCCTCCACACGGTCGCCGTCCTCGACGTGGCGCTCCACCTCGAACTCGTCCGTGCAGACGATCGACAGCACCGCCTCGGCGACCCTGAGGCCCGCCACGACGCCCGCCTCGCGCGCGGTGAAGTCGGCCGTGGCCACCGCGTCCTCGGGGATGGTCGCCACGGTCGTCACGTCCACGCCGCCCGCCAGGTCCTCCTGGATGGCGACGTTCGCGATGTCCTCGACCTCGACGGGGTCGAGGCCGGAGTCCAGCAGGAGGGCGGCGAGCGCCGGGTCGAGGCCGCACTCCATGTAGGTGTCTTCTTCGGTGTCCGCGCCGCAGGCGCAGCCGTCGCCGCAGCCTCCGCCGGAGGCGAGGGGGAGTTCGGTGGGGTCGGAGGGGTTCACTGCTGTCACTGCTCCTGGGGACGGTGCGTCGGCTGGGCGCCGTGGACGGTCGGGGGGAATTCTGGCGTGTCCGTGGTGTGCACGGCGAGGGAACGGTCCGGGTTCAGGCGTACGACGACGTGGCGGCGCCACGCCGTGTCGTCGCGCTCGGCGTGGTCCTCGCGCCAGTGGCAGCCGCGGGTCTCCTCGCGCAGGGTCGCCGCCGCGACCAGGACGCGGGACACGCACAGGAGGTTGGTGGCCTCCCAGGTGTCGACGCCCGGCTCGGCCGTCTTGCCGTTGTCGTGCAGGGCCTCGCGGGCCTCCGTGTGGAGGGCGTGCAGCCGGTCCGCCGCGCGCGTGAGGGAGTCGGCCGAGCGCAGGACGCCGGCGCCGTCCGTCATGATCCGCTGGATCGTGAGGCGGGTCTCGGGCGGGAGAAGGGGGTGCTCCGGGTGGGCCGGGTGCGGCAGGGGGGCCGGCACGCGCGCGTGGAGGGCGCCGGCCGCGTGGCCCGCCGCCACGTCGGCGGCGATGCGTTCGGCGTAGACCAGGCCCTCGAGGAGCGAGTTGGAGGCCAGCCGGTTGGCGCCGTGCACGCCGGTGCAGGCGACCTCGCCGCACGCGTACAGGCCGGGGACCGTCGTACGGCCGTGCGGGTCGGTGCGCACGCCGCCCGAGGCGTAGTGGGCGGCCGGGGCGACGGGGACCGGCTCGGTGACCGGGTCGATGCCGTGGGCGCGGCAGGCGGCGAGGATCGTGGGGAAGCGGCGCTCCCACATGTCGGCGCCGAAGTGGCGGGCGTCCAGGTACATGTGCTGGGCGCCCTGCTCCTGCATGCGGCGCGTGATGGCCTTGGCGACGATGTCGCGGGGGGCCAGTTCCGCCAGTTCGTGCTGCCCGAGCATGAAGCGCACGCCGTCCGCGTCCACCAGGTGGGCGCCCTCGCCGCGTACCGCCTCGGAGACCAGGGGCTGCTGGCCCTCGGCGTCCGGGCCCAGGAAGAGGACGGTGGGGTGGAACTGGACGAATTCGAGGTCGCTGACCTCGGCGCCCGCGCGCAGGGCCAGGGCCACTCCGTCGCCCGTGGAGACGGAGGGGTTCGTCGTCGCCGAGAAGACCTGGCCCATGCCGCCGGTGGCGAGGACGACCGCGGGGGCGTGGACCGCCCCTACGCCGTCGTGCTGGCCCTCGCCCATGACGTGCAGGGTGACGCCCGCCGTGCGGCCCCCGGCGTCCGTGAGGAGGTCCAGGACGAGCGCGTTCTCGACGGTGCGCAGCCCCCGCGCGCGTACCGCCTCGACCAGGGCGCGGGAGATCTCGGCGCCCGTGGCGTCGCCGCCCGCGTGGGCGATGCGGCGGCGGTGGTGGCCGCCCTCGCGGGTGAGGGCCAGGCCGCCCTCGGTGGACTCGTCGAAGTGCGCGCCGGTCGCGATGAGGCGGCGTACGGCGTCGGGGCCCTCGGTGACCAGGGTGCGGACCGCTTCCTCGTCGCACAGGCCGACGCCGGCCACCAGGGTGTCGTCGAGGTGCTGCTGGGGGGTGTCGCCCTCGCCGAGGGCCGCGGCGATGCCGCCCTGCGCCCAGCGGGTGGAGCCGTCGTCGAGGCGGGCCTTGGTGACGACGACCGTCGTCAGGCCGGCGGCCTCGCAGCGCAGGGCGGCGGTGAGGCCCGCGACGCCCGAGCCGACGACCACCACGTCCGCGGCGATGGCCCAGCCGGGCGCGGGGGCGTGCAGTCGTATGCCTGTGCTGGTCACGAGGCGGCTCCGAGGGATCCGAAGGTGAGGTGGACGTTGTCGATGAGGCGGGTCGCGCCGATCCGGGCGGCGACGGCGAGGACGGCCTCACCGGTGTGGTCGTCGCCGATCTCGGTGAAGTCGGACGGGTCGACCAGGGCGAGGTAGTCCAGCTCCAGGGGCGGGGTGGCGCGGGACGCGTCGTCCAGCACCAGGCGGGCGGCGTCCCGGACGGCCGTGGCGCTGCCGGGGGCGGAGGTGGCGACGGCGTGGGCGTCGGCCGCCGCGCGGGACTCGCCCAGGGCGCCCAGCGCCTCGGCGCGCGCCCGGGTGGCGGGCACTTCGCGGGCCCGCGCGCAGAGCGCCTCCTGGGCGGCGTGCCGGTCCTGGCCGGCGAAGAGCGCCTGCGAGAGCGCGAGGGCGGTACGGCGTTCCGCCGTCGAGAGGTAGCGGTTGCGGCTGGACAGGGCCAGGCCGTCCTCCTCGCGCACGGTGGGGACGCCGACGATCTCCACGCCGAAGTTCAGGTCGCGGACCATGCGGCGGATCAGCGCGAGCTGCTGGGCGTCCTTCTGGCCGTAGAGGGCGAGGTCGGGCCGGGTGAGGTGGAGCAGCTTGGCGACGACGGTGAGCATGCCGTCGAAGTGGCCGGGGCGGGAGGCGCCCTCCAGCCGCTCGCCCATGGGGCCGGCGGTGATGCGCACCTGGGGCTCGCCGCCGGGGTAGACCTCGTCGGTGAAGGGGGCGAAGACGGCGTCGGCGCCCGCCCGGCCGGCGATCTCCAGGTCGGCGTCCAGGGTGCGCGGGTAGCGGTCGAGGTCCTCGCCGGCGCCGAACTGGAGCGGGTTCACGAAGACGGTGACGACGACCTCGCCGTCCGGTCCGGCGAGGTCGCGCGCCGTGCGGATCAGGGTGGCGTGGCCCTCGTGCAGGGCGCCCATGGTCATCACGACGGCACGGCGGCCGCGGCGCACGCGCGCGTGCAGCTCGTCGGCGGTGCGCAGGAGCGCGGGCGGGGTACGGGTCATCGGGCGCCTCCGTCGGTGCCTTCGTCAGTGCCTTCGCCGGTGCCTTCGGGGTCGTCAGAGCCTTCGGGGTCGTCGATGCCCTCGGCGCCGGGGTCTCCGTCGGGGCCGGGCGCCCGGTCGGTGCCGGTGACTCCCTCGGTGCCGGTGGCTCCGGTGTGTCCGCCGGCTCCGGTGCGTCCGGTGGCTGGCGTGGCTCCGTCGGCGAGTACCCCGAGCAGGTCCTCGGCGAGTTCGGCCTTCAGCAGGCCGTGGTCCAGGGCGCGGTCGGCGGTCGCGCGGGCCATCGCCAGGTAGCCGGCGACGGCCTGGGGGGCGTGGGCGCGCAGCTCCTCGATGTGCGCGGCGACCGTGCCCGCGTCCCCGCGCGCCACGGGGCCGGTGAGGGCCGCGTCGCCGGAGCGCAGGGCGTTGTCGAGGGAGGCGCCCAGCAGCGGGCCGAGCATCCGGTCGGGGGCCGTCACACCGGCCGTGCGCAGCAGCTCCATGGACTGGGCGACCAGGGTGATCAGGTGGTTGGAGCCCAGGGCGAGCGCCGCGTGGTACAGCGGGCGCCGGTCCTCGGCGATCCACTCCGGCTCGCCGCCCATCTCGATGACCAGGGCCTCGGCGGCCAGCCGCAGCTCCTCGGGCGCGGTGACGCCGAAGGAGCAGCCGGCCAGCCGCTGGACGTCCACCGGGGTGCCGGTGAAGGTCATCGCCGGGTGCAGGGCCAGTGGCAGGGCGCCCGCACGCAGCGCGGGGTCCAGGACCCGTGCGCCGTACCGCCCGGAGGTGTGCACCAGGAGCTGCCCCGGACGCACCGCCCCGGTCTCGGCGAGCCCGGTCACCAGGCCGGGCAGCGCGTCGTCCGGGACGGTCAGCAGCACCAGCTCGGCGTGCCGGAGGACCTCGGCGGGCGTCGTGAGCGGCACGTCGGGCAGGAGGGCGGCGGCGCGCCTCCTGGAGGCCTCGGACACCCCCGAGACGGCCACCGGGCGGTGCCCGGCGAGCTGGAGGGACGCGGCCAGCGCGGGGCCCACCCGCCCGGCGCCGACCACGCCTACGGTGAGCCGCGCGGGGCGGTCCTTGGGGTCTGGTTGTGGGGCTGTGTTCACGCGACGGCGGCCTTCCCGTTCCAGTCCGCTCGGGGTACCGGACGATTTCTCGTCATGTTAACGCGATCGGTCCGGACGGCGTCCGGTTGTCCACAGCCTGTGGGTTTCCGCGCGATGGCGGAGCACACACCGCGCGCGCGTGTCGGAACCTGTGGAGAAACCCGGGTGCCGGACGCGCCGCCCGCGCGCCATGATCCCCGTATGAGTGATACGGCAGAGCGGTCGGAAGCGGCCGAACCGACGGAACCCGAGGAACAGTGGCACCAGCGGCAGCGGGAGCGACGCGTGGCCGCCCTTCGCGGCGCGCGGCGCGTACTCGCCCGCCCGGGCTTCGTCTCGACCCTGCGGGAGCGCATCGCCCTGCTGGACGGGGCCGACGAACTGTACGGCCTCGACGAGCCCTCCGACATGTACGGCAACGGCGTCGTGGCGGCCCTGGAGGAGAAGACCGCCGCCCTGCTCGGCACCGAGGCCGCCGCCTTCTTCCCGACCGGCACCATGGCCCAGCAGGTGGCCCTGCGCTGCTGGGCGGGCCGCACCGGCAACCCGGTCGTCGCCCTGCACGGGCTGGGCCACCCCGAGCTGCACGAGCGCAACGCCTTCAGCCGGGTGAGCGGGCTGCGCCCGGTACGGCTGACCGACGCGCCCCGGCAGCCGACCGCCGACGAGGTGCGCGGCTTCGACGAGCCGTTCGGGGCACTGATGCTGGAACTGCCGCTCAGGGAGGCCGGTTACCTGCTGCCCACCTGGGAGGAGCTCACCGAGGTCGTCGAGGCCGCCCGGGAGCGCGACGCGGTCGTGCACTTCGACGGGGCCCGCCTGTGGGAGTGCACCACCCACTTCGGCCGCCCCCTGGCCGAGATCGCGGGCCTGGCGGACAGCGTGTACGTCTCGTTCTACAAGTCCCTCAACGGCTACGGCGGCGCCGCCCTGGCCGGCCCCCGCACGCTGGTCGAGGAGGCGAAGGCCTGGCGGCACCGGTACGGCGGTCAGGTGTTCCAGCAGTTCCCCACGGCGCTGTCCGCCCTGGCGGGCCTGGCGCGCGAGCTGCCCCGGCTGCCCGCGTACGTGGCCCACGCGCGCGTGGTGGCCGCCGCGCTGCGCGAGGGCCTCGCGGCGGCCGGGCTGCCGTGGGCGCGGGTGCACCCCGAGGTGCCGCACACGCACGAGTTCCAGGTCTGGCTGCCCTGCGCCCCCGACACCGCCGGTGAGGCCGCGCTCCGGCAGGCCGAGGAGACGGGGACGATGCTCTTCTCCAGCCCCTGGGACGCGGGCGGCCCCGGGCTCGCCCTCACCGAGGTCTCGGTGGGCGAGTCGGGCCTCGAGTGGACGGCCGACGACGTGCGGGCGGCGGTCGCCGACTTCGCGGGCCGGCTGAAGTTCTGACGACCCGACGACCCGCCACCGGCGCGGGGACCGCCGTACCCGGCCGCGCGCCGGGGCGCCCGGCGAGTACGGCCGGGAACCGGGGGCGGTCGTGGGCGCGGGCGGCGGGGGCGGGCGTGGGCCCGGGCGGCGGGCGCTGGCGGCGGGCCCGGGCGGCGGGCGCGGGCGCGGGCGCCGGGGGCGGGCGCGGGCCCGGGCGGCGGGCGCGGGCGGCGGGCGCGGGCGCGGGCGGCGGGGGCGGGCGTGGGCCCGGGCGGCGGGCGCGGGCGGCGGGGCTCTCCGAGCCGCGGCCGAGACCGCTCCGGGCCGCGCCCCGCGGCCGCTTCGATTGACGGCGGCGGTCAATCGGCGGCGGCGTTGTCGGTGGCGGCGTGCACCATGGGGACATGAGCGTGCGCATCGACATCACGGGGCTGCGGCCGGAGAGGATCGCCGCCGTGCCCTCCCCGCTGGCCGAGCTGGGCATGGCGCTGCACGCGCTGTCCGAGCCGGGGCACCACCCGGGGTTGCAGGGCTGGGCGACGGGGGTGACCGCCCGGCTCGACTCGCACCTGGCGGACCGGATGTGCGAGGCCGACTTCCTGTGGCGGACGACCTTCTCGGACCTGTTCATGCCGTTCGCCGGGGTGCCGGGCCGCAGCACCCTGCCCGGTGCCACCCTCGACGAGGACCTGGACCTGCTCGACAAGCTGGCCGACGAGCAGTTCGTCGACGCGGCCCTGGAGTTCACCTGCGCGCTGCCGTACAGCACCGCCGGGGCCTCGGCGCTCGACGACCCCGAGGTGCGCCGGCGCGCGCTGGACCTGGCCGCCGCGCGGGGCCCGCAGCAGCTGCGCTTCAGTGAGCGGCTGCTGGCCGACCCGCCGCGGATCCGGAGCTGGCTGCGGCAGTTCGCGCGGGACTGCGACGAGGCGTTCTTCGCCGAGATCTGGTCCCGGGTGCGCCACCAGCTCGCCGCGGACGCCCGTCACAAGACGGACCTGCTGCGCCACAAGGGCCTCGCGGAGGCGCTGTCCGCCGTGTCCCCGGCGCTGACGCTGGACGAGGACGCCGCCCGGATCACCGTCGACAAGCTGGGCGACGGCCGTTCGGCGACGGCGGACGGCGGTCTGCTGCTGGTCCCGACGAGCCTGGGCCGACCGCACCTGATGGTCCTGCACCGGCACGGCTGGCAGCCGGTGCTCCACTACCCGGTCGGCTCCCCCGAGCCGGCCGCACCGCCCTCGGTCGGGCAGCTCACGATGCGGATGACCGCGCTGTCCAACCCCGTGCGGATGCGGCTCTGCCGGTATCTGGCCCGCAGCGAGTACACCACGGGCGAGCTGGCGCAGGTGCACGGCATGACCGCCCCCGAGATATCCCGGCACCTGGGCGTGCTGAAGAAGGCGGGCCTGATCACCACCCGGCGACGCGGCCGGTACGTCCTGCACCAGCTCGACGTCACGGTGGTGGCCCGGCTGGGCAGCGACTTCCTGGAGGGCATCCTGCGCTAGCCCGCCCCGTCGCCGCCGGTACGCCGGCCGGTCGATCCGGTCAGTCGACCCGGATGTGCCGGATCCCGACGCCCGCCTGTCGCATCCGGGTGCGCAGCGCTCCCTCGTTGTTGGGCGTCAGGGTGAGCCCCGCGAGGACGGCGATGCGGTCGGCGGTCTTCGGGACGGTCGTGTGGTCCGTCCACAGGTGCTCGGCGAACTCAGGCTCGGCCAGCCGCTCGAGACAGTGGTCGAGCTGCCGCACGGCCCAGCTCTCCCGGCGCGGCCCGGCGCCCTTCCCGGACACGTACCGCAGGACCTGCCCGAGTCCGCGCTCGCGCAGCCGCCGCAGGACGGTCCCGCGTTCGGCGAGGAGGGTGAAGTGGTGGACGTCGTGGCCCAGTTCGCGCAGCCGGCCGACGGTCTCGGCGAAGTACCCGGAGTCGGTGACGGTCATGGGCGCGACGACGACGCCGTCGTGCTTGGTGAGGGCCAGGTCCAGCACCTCCACGACCCCCTGCCGCCAGGAGGCCAGGTCCTGGAAGTCGTCCCGCAGCTCGGGCGGCAGCATGCGGCGCAGGCCGAAACCGGCGTGCTCGGGGTCGCAGACGACGCTGCCGGGCAGCCGGCGTCGTATCTCGTGCGCGGTCTGTGTTTTTCCGCCCCCGAAGGGGCCGTTGATCCACAGGAGCATGCGCAGACCCTACCGACGCGGAGCCCTCCGCACAGGCCGTCAGCCGTGTCCGCCGCCGGCCCGCACCAGCCCGGTCTCGTAGGCCAGGACCACCACCTGCACGCGGTCGCGCAGGCCCAGCTTGGTCAGGATGCGCCCGACGTGCGTCTTCACGGTCGCCTCCGACAGCACGAGCCGCGCCGCGATCTCGCCGTTGGACAGGCCCTGCGCCACCAGCACCATCACCTCGCGCTCCCGCTCGGTGAGCCGCTGGAGCTCCTTCTGCCGGGGCTCCTGGCCGGTGGCCGGCAGCATCGGCGCGAAGCGGTCCAGGAGCCGCCGGGTGGTGGAGGGGGCGACCACGGCGTCGCCGCTGTGCACGGAGCGGATCGCGGCGAGCAGCTCACCGGGCGGCACGTCCTTGAGCATGAACCCGGAGGCGCCCGCCTTCAGCGCCGAGAACGCGTACTCGTCGAGGTCGAAGGTGGTCAGGATCAGCACCTTCGGCGCGTTCGGGTCCACGCAGATCCGGCTGGTGGTCTCCACGCCGTCGAGCTTGGGCATGCGGACGTCCATCAGGACCACGTCCACGGCGGTGGCGCGCAGCACCTGGAGTGCCTCGACGCCGTCGCCCGCCTCCGCGACGACCTCCATGTCCGGCTGGGCCGCCAGCACCATCCGGAACCCGGTGCGCAGCAGCACCTGGTCGTCGACGAGCATCACGCGGATCGCCATCGGGCCTCTTCTTCCTTCGCCTTGCAGGTGTCGTGCCCGCAGTGTCGTGCCTTACAGGTGTCAACGCCGCACATGCGTACGGGTGCGGTGGTCAGTGCGCGGACTTCAGCGGCAGCAGTGCGCTGATGCGGAATCCTCCGCCCGGGCGCGGGCCCGCGTCCAGGGTTCCGCCGACCATGCCGATCCGCTCGCGCATGCCGATCAGGCCGTGGCCCTGGCCGTCGAAGCCGCCCTCCTCGTACAGCTCGTGCGGGGCGCCCTTGCCGTCGTCCTCGATCAGCAGCCCGAGGCCGTCGTCGAAGTAGACCAGGCGCACGCTCGCGCCCGCGTTCTCCCCGCCGTGCTTGCGGGTGTTGGTGAGCGCCTCCTGCACGATGCGGTACGCGGTCAGCTCCACGCCGCTGGGCAGCTGCCTGGGGGTGCCCTCGACCTTGAAGTCGACGGGCAGCCCGGAGGTGCGGCACTGCTCGACGAGGTCCTCGATCTGCTGGACGTCGGGCTGCGGGACGTACTCCCCGGCCTCCTTGTGCTCGCCGGTGCGCAGCACGCCCAGCAGGCGGCGCATCTCCGCGAGCGCCTGCCGGCCGGTGGAGGAGATGGTCTCCAGGGCCTTCTTCGCCTGGTCGGGCGCCGCGTCCAGGACGTAGGCGGCGCCGTCGGCCTGCACCACCATGACGGAGACGTTGTGCGCGACGACGTCGTGCAGCTCGCGCGCGATCCGGGCGCGTTCGGCGGCGACCGCGACCTTGGCCTGCGCCTCGCGCTCCTTCTCCAGCCGGGTCGCGCGCTCCTCCAGCTGCGCGAAATAGGCGCGCCGGGTGCGGACGGAGTCGCCGAGCACCCAGGCCAGGGCGAAGGGGACCGCCTGGAAGACCGTCACGGCGATGGTGGTGCCCATGCCGAGTTCGCTGTCGGACCAGCGCAGTGTGGCGAGGGGCGCCGCGCACAGGCCGGTGGCCAGCGCGGTCCGGGAGGCCCAGCGGGCGCCGGTCGCCGCCACGGTGTAGATGATCACGAGGAAGGCGAAGTCGGCGGGCATCGTCGAGACGTCGAGCGCCAGCTGCCCCACGCCGATCGCGACGGCGAGCAGCAGCATCCGCTCCGGCATCCGCTGGCGCAGCGCGATCACGACACCGAGCAGCACGACGACGGGGACGATCAGCGCCAGGCTGTCCGTCCCGTCCGCACGCGTCCCGGGGTTCGCCGCAGAGACCAGGGAGATTCCGAGCACGACGGCGGCCCAGAAGGAGTCGACCCCGGTCGGGTGTCTGCGGAGGAAATCGTAGAGGCGCTGCACGTAACCCAGCGTAGGGAAGAGGAATAGGTGCAGGGGTCAACCGAAGGGCCGATCCGTACTCCCCCCGCATACTCCGCAAGGTGGAGGCCCCGGTCTTCTGTACGCCTGCGTGACCCTCAGGGGGTGTCGTTCGGATCCTGCCGGGGCCGCGGGGCCTGGCACGCCCTCCCCCACTGCCTAAAGGGCGTGGGAGGTGCCCCCAGCGGCGTTGTCGTCGGTTGCCAGGGCTCCGCCCTGTCGCCCTCCTCCGCCTTGCAGCTGCACGCTCCCCCACGCTCGGCTTCGCTCGCGCGGGAGGGGCCCCCATCGCCCCCGCTCACGTCGGCAACAAGGCACCGCCGCCCGGAGCCGGCCTGATCCAAACGACACCCCCTAACCTTGGCCCGTGACACCAGGGACGGAAGGGTTCAGAGGGGCTGCGGAGACGGGTGGGGAGTGGCGGGGGTGGCGGCGGGCCGCCCATGACGCGCTCTACGGGCCCGAGGGGTTCTACCGCACCGCTCCCGAGGGGCCCGCCGGGCACTTCCGGACGTCCGTGCACGCGTCGCCGCTGTTCGCGGGGGCCGTGGCACGGCTGCTGTGCCGGGTCGACGAGGCGCTGGGCCGGCCCGACCCGCTGGACTTCGTGGACATGGCGGCCGGACGGGGCGAGCTGGCCGCCGGGGTGCTGGCGGCCCTGCCCGCCGACGTGGCGGCCCGTACGCGCGCGTACGCCGTCGAGGTCGCCGCCCGGCCCGAGGGTCTCGACCGGCGGGTGCGGTGGTTCGCCCAGCCGCCGGACGGCGTCACCGGGCTGCTGTTCGCCAACGAGTGGCTGGACAACGTGCCGGTGGAGGTGGCGGAGGTGGACGCCGCGGGCGTGGCGCGCCGCGTGCTCGTGCGCGGCGACGGGGCCGAGCGGCTCGGGGAGGCGGTGGCCGGGGCGGAGGCCGACTGGCTGGCCCGGTGGTGGCCGCTGAGCGGCGAGGAGGGCCTGCGGGCGGAGATCGGGCTCCCCCGCGACGAGGCCTGGGCGTCCGCCGTGGCGGCGCTGGACGGCGGGGGCGGCGGGCTCGCGGTGGCCGCCGACTACGCGCACACCGCGGCCACCCGGCCCCCCTTCGGGACGCTCACGGGTTTCCGGGAGGGGCGGGAGACGGAGCCGGTGCCCGACGGGTCGTGCGACATCACCGCGCACGTCGCGCTGGACGCGTGCGCGACCGCCCCCACCGCGAGGTGCGCTCCGGAGTACGCGCCCCCGGATGCGCTTCTGCGCCCCCAGCGAGAGGTTCTGCGCGCGCTGGGTGTCACGGCCGCCCGCCCCCCGCTCGCGCTGGCCTCCGCCGACCCGGCGGCGTACGTACGCGCTCTCGCGGGCGCCTCCCAGGCCGCCGAGTTGACCGCGCGCGGTGGCCTGGGCGGCTTCTGGTGGCTGCTCCAGCCGGTGGGGCCGGTCGACGCCGAGGGGCTACTTGTCGATGTCGCCGACGACGAAGAACAGTGACCCCAGGATCGCCACCATGTCCGCGACCAGCGTCCCGGGCAGCAGCTCCGCCAGCGCCTGGATGTTGTTGTACGACGCCGAGCGCAGCTTCAGCCGGTAGGGGGTCTTCTCGCCCTTGCTGACCAGGTAGTAGCCGTTGATGCCGAGCGGGTTCTCGGTCCAGGCGTAGGTGTGGCCCTCGGGCGCCTTGAGTACCTTCGGGAGCCGCTGGTTGACCGGCCCCGGCGCCAGCTCGGCCAGGCGGTCCAGGCAGGCGTCGGCGAGGTCCAGGGCGTTGTGCGTCTGCGCCAGCAGGACCTCGAAGCGGGCCAGGCAGTCGCCCTCGGTGCGGGTGACGACCCGGAGCGTGTCCTGGAGCTCGCCGTAGGCCAGGTAGGGCTCGTCGCGGCGCAGGTCGAAGTCGACGCCGGAGGCGCGCGCGATCGGGCCGCTGACGCCGTAGCCGTGCACCGCCTCCGGGGACAGGGCGCCCACGCCCCGCGTGCGCCCCCGGAAGATCTCGTTGCCGAGCACCAGGTCGTCGAAGACGTCCATGCGCGAGCGCACGGCGGCGACGGCGGCACGCGCGCGTGTGGTCCAGCCCGCCGGAAGGTCCTCCTTGAGACCGCCGACGCGGTTGAACATGTAGTGCATGCGCCCGCCGGAGACCTCCTCCATCACGTTCTGGAGGACCTCCCGCTCCCGGAAGGCGTAGAACACGGGGGTGATGCCGCCCAGCTCCAGCGGGTACGACCCCAGGAACATCAGGTGGTTGAGCACCCGGTTCAGCTCGGCGAGCAGCGTCCGCGTCCACACCGCGCGCGTGGGGACCTCCATGCCGAGCATCCGCTCGACGGCGAGGACGACGCCCAGCTCGTTGGAGAACGCCGACAGCCAGTCGTGGCGGTTGGCGAGCATGATGATCTGACGGTAGTCACGGGCCTCGAACAGCTTCTCCGCGCCGCGGTGCATGTAGCCGATCACCGGCTCCGCGCTCGTGATGCGCTCGCCGTCCAGAACCAGCCTGAGCCGCAGCACGCCGTGGGTGGACGGGTGCTGGGGGCCGATGTTGAGCACCATGTCGGTGCTCTCCGCGGCACCGCCGATACCGACCGTGGTCTCCGTCGTAGGAGTCATGAACACAGTCTCCCCTACGTACGCTGGCCCCATGGAGACGGGGAGCCCGGACGACACGGGCAAGGCGGGGGCGACCGAGGCGGCGGCTCCGGCAGGGGCGGCGGGCCCCGCGGGTCCGCCGCGGGAGGAGCCGGTGTGGACCGGCCTGCCCCCGGGGCTGCTGCGCATGCGGCGGCTGTTGCTGGTGGTGTGGCTGGGCCTGCTGACGCTCGCCGGGGGCCTGCTGCCCGCGCTGTTCCTGGACCCCTTCTGGGCCGGTCTGGCGCTCCTGCCGCTGGCCCTGATGGCCTGGGGCTGGGTGATGCTGGAGCGCAACTGGCGCTCGTGGCGGTACGCCGAGCGCGCCGACGACCTGCTGATCAGCCGGGGCGTGCTGTGGCGGGAGGAGACCGTCGTCCCGTACGGGCGCATGCAGCTGGTCGAGGTCACCTCCGGGCCGGTGGAGCGGCACTTCGGCCTGGCCAGCGTGCAGCTGCACACGGCGGCCGCCGCGACCGACGCCACCATCCCCGGCCTCGACCCGGCCGAGGCGGAACGCCTCCGCGACCGCCTCACCGAGCTGGGCGAGGCCCGATCGGCGGGACTGTGAGCGGGCCCGGGGCGGAGAAGGGCCGGGCAGAGGGCGGTACGACGGGCGGCACGTCGGGCGGTACGACGGGAGTCGGGAGCGGTGCCGACGCCCCGGCGGACGGCACCCAAGAGCCCGCCCCGGCGCGCCGGGCGAACGCGGCAGGCCCCGACGGCGCCCTGAAGGAGCCGCGCCCCGGCGCGGGAGCGGCCCCGGGTCGCGTGCCGGGGGCGGCCGCCCGTACGGCGGGCTCCCCCGACGTTCCGGGGACCGGCCCGGGCATCCCTGGCTCCCCCGACTCCCCGGATGCCGACCTCGGCACCCCCGGCGAGGGCACCCCCGGCGAGGGCACGGGAGACGACGAGGGCACGGGAGACGACGCGGCCGCGCGCCCTGACCGCGCCCTCGGCGCCGGGTCGGGACCGGCGGAAACCACCGGCGGCGCCCCGGGCACCGAAGCGGTCCGCTCCGTAGCAGGCAGCGACACCCCAGCGGCCGACCCCGCGCCCGGCGCCGGAACCGAAGCGGCCGACCCCCCACCCCGCACCGACACCGAAGCGATCGGTACCCCGCCCGGCACCGACACCGCAGCGATCGGCTCCCCGCCCGGCAGCGGCCCCGGCGCGACCCCGCCCGCCGACGGAGTCGCCGAGCGCCGTCTGCACCCCGTCACGCCGCTGCGGCGGGCGTGGGCGCCGATCGCCGTGCTCGTCGGGTGGGCCGTGCACGACCCCGACCAGGCGCAGCGCCAGCTGACCCGGCTGACCACGGCCCACCTGCTGATCGGGCTCGCCGTACTCATCCCGGCCGCCGCCCTCTACGGCTTCCTCACCTGGTGGTTCACCCACTACGCGGTGACCGACACGGAGCTGCGGATCCGTACCGGACTGCTGTTCCGCCGCACCGCCCACATCCGCCTCGAACGCATCCAGGCGATCGACGTCACCCAGCCCCTGCTGGCCCGGATCGCGGGGGTCGCCAAGCTGAAACTCGACGTCATAGGCACCGGCAAGAAGGACGAGCTGGCCTTCCTGGGCGCCGACGAGGCGCGAGCCCTGCGGGCGGAGCTGCTCGCGCGCGCGGCGGGCTTCGCACCGGAGACCGCGCACGAGGTCGGTGAGGCCCCCGCGCGGCAGCTGCTGCGGGTGCCGCCCGGCGTCCTCGCCGTCTCCCTGCTGCTGACCGGCGCGACCTGGGGCACGCTGCTCGCCGCCGCCGTCGTACCGACGCTGCTGTGGCTGGCCACCCACAACCTGTGGACGGTGCTGGCGACCGCCCTGCCGCTGGTGGGCGCCGCGGGCGCGAACAGCGCGGGCCGGTTCGTCGCGGAGTACGACTGGACGGTGGCCGAGTCCCCGGACGGTCTCCGCATCGACCACGGCCTGCTGGACCGCGTCCACGAGACGGTACCGCCGGGCCGGGTGCAGACCGTGCGGATCGTGGAGCCGCTGCTGTGGCGGCGCCGCCGCTGGGTGCGGGTGGAGCTGGACGTGGCCGGGTCGTCGAACTCCGTCCTGCTGCCGGTCGCGCCGCGCGAGATCGCCGAGTCGGTCGTCGCGCGGGTGCTGCCCGGGGTGACCGTGCCGACGGGAGCGGAACTGTCCCGCCCGCCCCGGCGGGCGGCGCGGTGCAGGCCGGTGTGGTGGCGCGGACACGGGCTCGCCGTCACCGACGCGGTCTTCGCCAGCCGGCACGGCCTGCTGCGCCGCAGTCTGGCACTCGTGCCGCACGCCAAGGTCCAGAGCGTCCGCCTGACGCAGGGGCCCTGGCGGCGCGCCCTGCGGCTGGCCGACGTCACGGTGGACACGGGGGCGAACAAGACCGTGAGCGCACGGCTGCGGGACGCCGACGAGGCGGCACGGCTGCTGCGGAGCCAGGCGGAACGCTCCAGGACCGGCCGCCGGGACGCCCCGCCGGACCGCTGGATGGCGTGAGCCGGCGCCGCCGCCCGCGGAGGCTACGGGGCGGTCAGGAGACCGCGCTGCGCAGCCCCTGGACGTCGATCTGCTCGGTCTCGTCGTGGGCGGTCAGGTCGATCACCTGGCTCACGTCACGGGACTCCTCGCCGGCCGGCTTGAAGGAGATCTCGCCCTCGGCCTTGTGCAGGGCGAGCGCCTCCTGGCCGACCACGTCGGCCAGGTCCTCGTTCTGCACGGTCTCCAGGGCGGCGTCGGAGGTGGCCGCCGCGTCCAGCGCACCCTCGGGGGCCTTGGTGCCGAAGAAGTCGAAGCCGCCCTCGACCACCGGACGCCGGGCCGGAGCCGCCGGTACGACGGCCACCGCGGTCGGCACCGTGAAGTGCCCGTCGGCCCGCCGGGTGGGCTGCGAGGACTGGGTGGACTGCGCGGGCCCCGCGTCGGACGTCGTCGTCGGGGAGGCGGCGGCGGTGCGCTCGTGGCCGTCGGCCGCCTCGGGCTGCCCCTGCACCCCGTCCTCCGGACCGGCCTCGGCCGGCGCCGCGCTCTCTCCGCCGCCACCGCCGCCGTCACCGTCACCGTCGGATCCGTCGGCGTCACCGCCACCGTCACCGTCCGAGCCGTCGGTGTCGCCGTCCTCGTCGGCCCCCTCGGCGGTCCCGGCCCGGTCGCCACCGTCCGGGCCGTCGGGCGCGCCGTCGTCCAGGCGGGCCAGCGCCGCGTTGGCGCGCAGGAACAGCCGGGACCCCTCGGGCGAGAAGACCGCGGGGACGGCGGCCTCTTCGGCGTCCCCGCTCTTCCCGGCCGACGCCTCCTCGGCTTCCTCCGCCTTCTCGGCCACCGTCTCCACCGCCTCCGGCGTCTCCTGGACCGGCGTCTCCTGGGCCGGGGCGGTGCGCGCGGCGGGCAGCGCGGGTGCCTGCGGAGCGGCCTCGATCTCGAGCAGGCGGCGGCCCTCCAGCGCACTGGCGCGCTCGGTCTCCGCCGTGGCGTAGCGCCGCAGCAGCGAGGCGTGCTCGTTGCGCAGCCCCGCCAGCTCGGTGCGCTTGGCCCGCAGCCGGTGCTCGAGCTTCTGCCGCAGCTCGCGCGACTCCTCCAGGTCGGACTCCAGTTCGGCGACCCGCTCCTCGAACCGCCACTCGTCACTGGCCCGCGCGCGCGTGAGGTCGGCGACCCGCCGGCCCGCCTGGGCGTCCCAGTGCCGCATGACGACCGCACCGGCCACAGCCGTCACCGCGGCGGCGGCGGCCAGTACGCGCAGGATCAGCATCTCGCCGAACAACCAGGGCCCGAGGGCGCAGACGACCGAAACACCTGCGATCGCCGAGGGAGGAAGCAGCCTGTGCAAAGGCGGGGAATGGCGGTGACGTCCACGTGGCATGGCCAGAAACTTACCGCGCGTAGGCGAATCTTGGCGCCCCGCCCCGTAAAAACTCGGCCGTCTCCGACGTGTTCACAGGGTGCGGGTAATCCACATCCCCGGCGGCGGGGGAATTACTCCCCGACTTCAAGATCATTCAAGAGTCCCGTCCGCCGTTCAGCCGCCCGTCCAGCCACCGCAGCGTCGCGGGAATCTCACGCCGCCAGGTATTGAAGTTGTGTCCGCCGCTTTCCAGGATGATCGACGAGATCCGCGTCGGCCTCTTCTCCTTCACCAGACCGATGAACTTCAGCGTGTCCTTGTAGTTCGTCTCGCCGGTCCTGCTGCTGGTGACGAGCAGTGAAGTGTCCGGCGCGGGCCTGTTCTTGAGATACCACCAGAGGCTGGCCCGGTTCTCCCGGTCCTTGTCGCCCTGGAAGAGATCGCCCGTGGTGGGGTCGTTCGGCGCGTCGTAGTACGGGGAGAGCCCGGCCCCGGCGGCGTACACCTCCGGGTGGTGGACGGCGAGCTTCAGGGCGCAGTAGCCGCCGGTCGAGTTGCCGACGACGCCCCAGCCCCGCGGCCCCTTGTCCACCCGGTAGTGGGCACTCACCGCCTCGGGCAGGTCCTTCGCGAAGAACGTCTCCGTCTGCGGCCCGCCCGGTACGTCCACGCACTCCGTGTCGCGCGGCGGCGCCACCGTGGGCCGCAGCATCACCAGGATCATCGGCCGCATCCGGCCGGCCTTCGCCAGTTCCAGCGCCGTGCGCGGGTAGTGCAGCTTCTCCACCAGCGCCTCGGCGGTCCCCGGGTAACCGGTCAGGACGACGGCCGCGGGAAACGTACGGCCGCGGTGCCACGCCTGGAAGTACTCCGGCGGCAGGTACACGAACGCGGGTGACGCGATCCGCGACGTGCGCCCGAAGACCCGTATCTCCTCGACCCGCCCCGAGACCTCGGGCCGCGACCCGGCCGCGGGCGTCACCCGCCGCTTCCCGACGACCCGCAGCGGCCCGCCGTCCGCACCGGCCGAGTGGTCCACGACCACGCCCTGCCCGTCCTCCCGTCCGAACAGGTCGGCCCAGCTGCCGTAGAACCCGAAGGACTGGTTGGCGACCAGCCCCACCGCAGCGAAGACCGCCACCTGGGTGGCGAGCAGCAGACCGACCCTGCCGAGTACGGCCCGCACGCTCCGGCGCGCCAGCCGCGGCCACAGCCACACCGTCCCGGCGAACAGCAGCACACCGGCCACCACGGCCAGCGCCAGCACCTTGTCGCTCGTCAAACCCATGCCCCGCTACCGCCCACGCCTTCCGTGCGCCCGACCATCCGTCCGCCGGTCCGATCGTCCGATCGTCCAGTCATCCGTTCGTCGGGGCTTTGTGATCAGAGGGGAGTGAACCTCTCCCTCCGAGACACCGTCCTAGAGGGCGCAATGTCGCCGGATGCCCGAAACGGGCCCGGATCCACGGTCTCTCGCAGAACTAACAGGTGCGATGTCTGTCAGGACAGATGAGGAAATGTCGGGCGCGGTTCCGGCGAGGTCCGCCCGCATACGGCGCATACCGCGCGGCCCCCGTCCGGAGAGCGTCCCTCTCCTCGTCGGCCGCGCCTGTGTGCTCGTCGGCCTGCTGAACATCGCGGCGGGTTCCTTCCCCCGCTTCCGGCACAGTCGTATGCACGCCCTGGCCGAGGTGCTGCCCGGCGCCTTCGGCCCCTTCGCCGCCGCCCTCTCCCTCTGCGCCGGCGTCCTGCTGCTCCTGCTCGCCCACGGCCTCAAGCGCCGCAAACGCCGGGCCTGGCGGGCTGCCGTCGCGCTGCTCCCGGTCGGCGCCGTCGCGCAGTTCACGTACCGCCACTCCCTGCTCGGCGTACTGATCTCCCTGGTCCTGCTGGCCCTCCTCCTGCGCCACCGCACCGAGTTCGCCGCCCTCCCCGACCCGCGCAGCCGCTGGCGGGCCCTGGCCAACTTCGTCCTCATGAGCGCCGGTTCCGTCCTGCTCGGCCTCCTCGTGGTCAACGCGCACCCGCACCGCATGCTCGGCGACCCGAGCCTGGCCGACCGCATCACCCACGTCCTGTACGGCCTGTTCGGCGTCGAGGGCCCGGTCGACTACCGGGGCAACACCTCCTGGACGGTCGCCTTCTCCCTGGGCGCCCTCGGCCTGCTGACCGCCGTCACCACGATCTACCTGGCCTTCCGGCCCGAACACCCGGCAGCCCGCCTCACCGAGGACGACGAGACGCGCCTGCGCGCCCTCCTCGCCCGGCACGGCGGCCGCGACTCCCTCGGCCACTTCGCGCTGCGCCGCGACAAGGCCGTCGTCTTCTCCCCCAGCGGCAAGGCAGCCGTCACCTACCGCGTCGTCTCCGGTGTGATGCTGGCCAGCGGCGACCCGATCGGCGACGTCGAGGCCTGGCCCGGCGCCATCGAACGCTTCATGGACGAGGCGCGCGCCCACTCCTGGACGCCCGCCGTGATGGGCTGCTCCGAGACCGGCGGCGAGGTCTGGACCCGCGAGACCGGCCTCGACGCCCTCGAACTCGGCGACGAGGCGGTGGTGGACGTGGCGGATTTCTCCCTCGCCGGCCGCGCGATGCGCAACGTGCGACAGATGGTCAAGCGCATCGAGCGGGCCGGTTACGAGACCCGGGTACGGCGCGTGGCTGATCTCTCCGACGCCGAACTGGACCGCGTCCGCCGCGCCGCCGACGCCTGGCGCGGCACCGACACCGAGCGCGGCTTCTCCATGGCCCTGGGCCGCGTCGGCGACCCGGCCGACGGCGACTGCCTCATCGCGACCGCCCACAAGCAGGACGCCGAACCGGGCGAGTACGGCGACCTGAAGGCGGTCCTGCACTTCGTGCCGTGGGGCCCGGACGGGGCATCCCTGGACCTCATGCGCCGCGACCGCGCGGCCGACCCCGGCATGAACGAACTCCTGATCGTGGCGGCGCTCCAGGCCGCCCCGAAACTGGGCGTCGCGCGAGTGTCCCTGAACTTCGCCATGTTCCGCGCGGCGCTCGCGCGCGGCGAGAAGATCGGCGCGGGCCCGGTCCTGCGCGCGTGGCGCGGGCTGCTGGTCTTCCTCTCCCGCTGGTTCCAGATCGAGTCCCTGTACAAGTTCAACGCGAAGTTCCGGCCCCGCTGGGAGCCGCGCTTCGTGGTCTACCGCCGCTCCGCCGACCTCCCCCGCATCGGCTTCGCCGCGATGCAGGCGGAAGGGTTCGTCACGGTGCCGCTGCCGCGGTTCCTGCGCCGCCGGACGCCCGCGCGGCGCCCCTGCGCGCACCAGACGCCGGCGCGGGCGGCGTAGGACGACCGCCGGTCCGGGGTGGTCGCGGCCGCGTCGGTGGAGGACCCCGGCCGGCCCGGGCACCCCACCCGCACCAGCGCCGGAGGCAGCGGCACCCCACCCGCACCACCGCCGGAAGCAGCAGCACCCCACCCGCACCACCGCCGGAAGCAGCAGCACCCCACCCGCACCACCGCCGGAAGCAGCAGCACCCCACCCGCACCAGCGCCGGAGGCAGCGGCGGCCACCCCGGGCCACCACCTACGCTGAACACATGAGCAAGCAGACCGGCCGCCGCCACCCTCTCGCGGGACTGACCGCCTGGGACCGCTGCGCGGTCATGGGCGTCGTCAACGTGACCCCCGACTCCTTCTCCGACGGCGGCCGCTTCTTCGACACCACGGCCGCCATCAAACACGGCCTCGACCTGGTCGCCGAGGGGGCCGACCTGGTGGACGTCGGCGGCGAGTCCACCCGCCCGGGCGCGACCCGCGTCGACGAGGACGAGGAACTCAGGCGCGTGGTCCCGGTCGTGCGCGGCCTCGCCTCCGAGGGCGTCACGATCTCCGTCGACACCATGCGCGCCTCCGTCGCCGAGCAGGCCCTCGCCGCCGGTGCCGCCCTGGTCAACGACGTGAGCGGCGGTCTCGCCGACCCCCGGATGATCCCGGTCGTCGCCGACGCGGGCGCCCCCTTCGTCGTCATGCACTGGCGCGGCCTCCTGGAGGGCGGCAACGTCAGGGGCACCTACGCCGACGTCGTCACCGAGGTCGTCGACGAACTGCACGCGCGTGTGGAGGCCGTTCTCGACGGCGGCATCGCCCCCGAGCGCATCGTCGTCGACCCCGGCCTCGGCTTCTCCAAGGACGCCGAGCACGACCTCGTCCTCCTCGCCCACCTCGACCGCCTCCTGGCCCTCGGCCACCCCGTCCTCGTCGCCGCCTCCCGCAAGCGGTTCCTCGGCCGGGTCCTCGCCGGGCCGGAGGCCACCCCGCCCCCCGCGCGCGAGCGCGACGCGGCCACCGCCGCGGTCTCCGCCCTCGCGGCGCACGCCGGCGCGTGGGCGGTCCGTGTCCACGAGGTCCGCGCCACCGCCGACGCCGTACGCGTCGCCCGCGCCGTCGAAGGCGCCCGGTGAACGCGCCGCACCTCGACGTCGAACAGGTCGAGGCCGCCAACACCGCCTTCTACGAGGCGCTGGAGGAGGGCGACTTCGAGAAGGTCTCCGAGTTCTGGCTCACCCCCTCCGACCTGGGCGTCGACGAGTCGTACCACGACCCCGCCGACGCCGGTGTGGTCTCCTGCGTGCACCCGGGCTGGCCGGTCCTCACCGGCCGCGGCGAGGTCCTGCGCTCCTACGCCCTGATCATGGCGAACACGGACTACATCCAGTTCTTCCTCACCGACGTGCACGTCTCCGTCACCGGCGACACCGCCCTGGTCACCTGCACCGAGAACATCCTCAGCGGCGGCCCCGCCCCCGACGGCGGCGAGGAGCTCGGCCCGCTCGTCGGGCAGCTCGTGGTGGCCACCAACACGTTCCGCCGCACCCCCGACGGCTGGAAGCTCTGGTCCCACCACGCCTCCCCGGTGCTCGCCGAGAGCGAGGCCGACGAGGGCGACGAGACCCCTCCCTGACCCGGCGGGACACGGCGGGACACGGCGGGGCACGGCGCGGCAGCGACGTGGCTGGAATCACGGACCACGGCGCAGGGGCGGCTGTCATCCCGTGATCCACCGCGACCGCCGGGGAAACGCACGGTGAAAACTGCCTGCTCCCGCCCCTCCCGCACACCCCGCGGCCCGGCACTGTCGGTGCACGCGGGTAGATTCGACTGGGGCCGACGTACCGCCCGCACGTGGTACGACCGGCCGAACCGACGACTGCAGGAGTGATTCGCGTGGATCGTGTCGCGCTGCGCGGCCTGAAGGCCCGCGGGCACCACGGTGTGTTCCCCAAGGAACGCGAGGACGGCCAGACCTTCCTCGTGGACATCGTCCTTGGCCTGGACACCCGTCCGGCCGCGGCCGACGACGACCTGGCGAAGACCGTGCACTACGGCATCGTGGCCGAGGAGGTCGTGGCCGTCGTCGAGGGCGATCCGGTCGACCTCGTCGAGACCCTCGCCGAGCGCATCGCCCAGGTCTGCCTGAAGCACGCGGGGGTCGAGGAGGTCGAGGTCTGCGTCCACAAGCCGGACGCGCCGATCACCGTCCCCTTCGACGACGTGACCGTCACCATCATCCGGAGCCGTGTATGAGCGCCCCCTTCGCCAAGGGTCCGAGCGACCCGACCGTACAGCCCGTGCCCGCCTCCGTCATCGAGCAGGTCGACGCCGCGGACACCACCCTGTCCAACCCCAAGCGCGCGGTGATCGCCCTCGGCGCCAACCTGGGCAACCGCCTGGAGACCCTCCAGGGCGCCATCGACGCCCTGGAGGACACCCCGGGCGTGCGCGTCAAAGGGGTCTCCCCCGTCTACGAGACGGAGCCGTGGGGCGTCGCGCCCGACAGCCAGCCCTCGTACTTCAACGCGGTCGTGATCGTGAAGACGACCCTGCCCCCGGACTCCCTCCTGGAGCGGGCGCACGCGGTCGAGGAGGCCTTCCACCGGGTCCGCGACGAGCGCTGGGGCCCGCGCACCCTGGACGTCGACATCGTCGCCTACGCCGAGGTCGTCTCCGACGACCCGCGGCTCACCCTCCCGCACCCGCGCGCCCACGAACGCGCCTTCGTCCTGGCCCCCTGGCTCGACGTGGACCCCGAGGCCGCGCTGCCCGGACAGGGCTCGGTCGCCGACCTCCTGGGCGCCGTCACCCGCGACGGGGTGGCGCCCCGCGCCGACCTGGAACTCCGGCTGCCCGAGTAGTCGTTAAGGTCGACGAGGACGACGAGGTCAGGACGACCGCGCCGGGGAACCGAAGGGACACCGGAACACCGTGAAAGAGCTGCGCATCAGGGTGCTGGCCGGCGTGTTCGTCGTCGCGGGGGTGCTGTCCTGGGCCGGCGCCCGCCTGTGGAACTCGGTCGGGAGCCTCCCGAGCGTCCCCCTCGCCGCCCCCGTCGTCCTCGCCCTGATCGCGGTGATCCTGCTGGCCACGGCGCTCTCCATCCGGGCCCGTCTGAAGGCGCAGCGGGAGCGGGTGCCCGGCGCCAAGGGCGTCGACCCGATGATGGCGGCCCGCGCGGTCGTCTTCGGCCAGGCCAGCGCCCTGGTGGCCGCCCTCGTCGCCGGCATGTACGGCGGCACCGGCGTCTTCCTGCTGGAGTACCTCGACGTCCCGGCCCGCCGCGACCAGGCGATCTACGCCGGTTCCTCGGTCGTGGCGGGCATCGCCGTCATAGCGGCCGCCCTCTTCATGGAACGGGTCTGCAAACTCCCGGAAGACGAGGACGACGACCACCCGGGCGCGGCGTCAGCGGCGTGACGCGCCCGTCTGACCAGGGCTGGCGGGCCAAGTGTCCGTGTACCAGGAATCCGGGGTGGGGGTCGAGTCGGTAGCTGTAGAGGGTGAACGGCTTGTTCACCGTGGTCCGCGGCCGCACCTCGTGGACCTGGGTCCAGCACGACTCCCGGAGTTGCAGCGGGTGCTGTTCGGATTGGAACGTGCCTCGGGCAGGCCAGCTGTCGACCACGGCCAACTGAGACGCGAGCCCCCTGTTCCGTGGAGTGAACCGCGCGCCCACCACCTGCGCCAGGTCCGAGAGAAACGGGACGTTCGCACTGACGAGCAGACGGCCGGACCAGGCTTTGGCACGCCACCCGTCGCCATCCGCGTAGCCGTCCAGAAAGCCTTCAAACGTCTCCCTGTCCCGGAGAACGACCCGGGGAAATCGCTGCCGCATGTGGTGCGCGTCACCACCGACGTACTGCCTCATCAAGTCGGCGAGGTACGACGACACCACACGCACGCGAAAACCTGGGACGTCCCGCTGGAGGTAACCGGACGGTCGGGTCACTGCCTCCGGACGGGCGGGCAACCCGGTGGCAGCGGTGAGGCACGCC
Source organism: Streptomyces coelicoflavus (assembly GCF_045041415.1). NCBI lineage: Bacteria > Bacillati > Actinomycetota > Actinomycetes > Kitasatosporales > Streptomycetaceae > Streptomyces > Streptomyces coelicoflavus. Next base: position 3,715,851 of record NZ_CP108218.1, read on the forward strand.
GCATAGCGCTCGGCGAAAGCCTCGTCGTTGACCACCAGGGACACGTAGTTCTTGCCGACGGTCCCGTCCGCGCAGTTGGCCCCGATCAGGTAGCCCAGTTCGTAACCCGGCTTGACGGTCAACCGTGTGCGACACAGCTTTCGCGCCTGGGTCCAGGCAAGCACGGTCCCCGTGGCATCTCTCGCGTGGACCCAGCCGTCGGGCGTACCCAGCATCTGGTCAGGTGCCACGGTGAAGCTGACACGGTCGGTCACGACGTCCACGACTTCGCGAGCTCGGGTCGTGGCGACGGCCGTCACCGTGGTCGGGACCGTGCGCTCCCCGTCCAACATCCACAGACGGCAGCCCACTCGCACGTCCCGCGCCCGCAGGCGCCCCTCGACCGCGTTCACCGTCTGGTTGCTGGGCAACCCGTGCCCCACGGCGATCCCCCTTGATCAGTGAGCAACCCACTGATCAAGGACGATATCGGGAACCACTGACAATCGGGTCAGCGCGCCAGTATCAGGCTCATGGCCTCGGCACGCGTCGTAGCGTCCCGAAGCTGCCCGCGCACCGCCGACGTCGTGGTCTTGGCACCCGGCTTACGAACCCCTCGCACCGACATGCACATGTGCTCGGCCTCGACGACGACGATCACGCCCCGCGCCTCGAGAATCCGCATGAGCGAGTCGGCGACCTGCGTGGTGAGACGTTCCTGCACCTGCAGGCGACGCGCGAAGACCTCGACCAGCCGCGCGAGCTTCGACAGGCCGGTGATCTTGCCGCTCGCCGCCGGGATGTAGCCGATGTGCGCCACACCGTGGAACGGCAGCATGTGGTGCTCGCACAGGCTGACGATCTCGATGTCCTTCACCAGGACCATTTCGTCGTGCCCGATGTCGAACGTCGTCGTCAGGACGTCCTCGGGCTCCTGCGCATGTCCCGCCAGAAGCTCCCTGTACGCCCGCGCCACCCGCCCCGGCGTCTCCCTCAGGCCCTCGCGGTCCGGGTCCTCGCCGACCGCGATGAGCAGTTCGCGCACGGCGTTCTCGGCCCGCTTCTCGTCGAACTCGCCGATCTGGCCCTCGCCGTCCAGCGTCACGGGGTCGGTCATCTGATGCCTCGTTCCTGATCCGTCCTGCGAACGGCATACCGAAATGCCGCACCCCCCAAGGCTAGAACCTGGGGGGTGCGGCATACATTCCGGGCCCGGTGGGGCCGGGAGCGTGCGCGGGTCAGCTCTCCGGGCGGTCCTCCGGGGCACGCTCGGGTGCCGGGGCGGGCTCCGCGGTGGTGCTCTTGGTGGTGGAGATCGCCGCCGTCGCGCCGTTCGCACCGTTCGTCAGGGCGAGCTCCTTCGGGGAGAGCACCGGCGGACGGGTCGAGGGCGTGCGGCGGGAGGAGCCGGTCCAGGCGGGCCGGGCCGGGCGCTTGACGATCTGGGCGAAGACCTCGGCGATCTCCTCCTTGCCCAGCGTCTCCTTCTCCAGCAGCGCGAGGACGAGGTTGTCGAGGACGTCGCGGTTCTCGACCAGGATCTCCCAGGCCTCGTTGTGCGCCGTCTCGATGAGCTTCTTGACCTCTTCGTCCACCAGCGCGGCGATCTCTTCCGAGTAGTCGCGCTGGTGAGCCATCTCACGGCCGAGGAACGGCTCGCTGTTGTCGCCGCCGAACTTGATCGCGCCGAGACGCTCGGTCATGCCGTACTGGGTGACCATCGCGCGGGCCAGGCCGGTGGCCTTCTCGATGTCGTTGGCCGCGCCCGTCGTCGGGTCGTGGAAGACGAGCTCCTCGGCCGCGCGGCCGCCCAGCATGTAGGCGAGCTGGTCGAGCATCTCGTTGCGCGTGGTCGAGTACTTGTCCTCGTCCGGGAGCACCATCGTGTAGCCGAGGGCCCGGCCTCTGGACAGGATCGTGATCTTGTGGACCGGGTCGGAGTTCGGTGAGGCCGCCGCGACCAGGGCGTGACCGCCCTCGTGGTACGCGGTGATCTTCTTCTCCTTGTCCGACATGATCCGGGTCCGCTTCTGCGGGCCCGCGACCACACGGTCGATCGCCTCGTCCAGCATGTGGTTGTCGACCAGCTTCTTGTCGCTGCGGGCCGTCAGCAGCGCGGCCTCGTTCAGCACGTTGGCCAGGTCGGCGCCGGTCATGCCGGGCGTACGGCGGGCGACGGCCGACAGGTCGACGTCGGGCGCGACCGGCTTGCCCTTCTGGTGGACCTTGAGGATCTCCAGACGGCCCTGCATGTCCGGGCGGTCGACGGCGATCTGCCGGTCGAAGCGGCCGGGGCGCAGCAGCGCCGGGTCGAGGATGTCGGGCCGGTTCGTCGCGGCGATGAGGATCACGCCGCCCTTGACGTCGAAGCCGTCCATCTCGACGAGCAGCTGGTTCAGCGTCTGCTCGCGCTCGTCGTGACCGCCGCCGAGGCCGGCGCCGCGGTGGCGGCCGACCGCGTCGATCTCGTCGACGAAGACGATGGCCGGGGCGTTCGCCTTGGCCTGCTCGAACAGGTCGCGCACCCGGGAGGCACCGACACCGACGAACATCTCGACGAAGTCGGAACCGGAGATCGAGTAGAACGGCACGCCGGCCTCGCCCGCGACGGCACGCGCGAGCAGCGTCTTGCCGGTGCCGGGCGGGCCGTACAGCAGCACGCCCTTGGGGATCTTGGCACCGACGGCCTGGAACTTGGCCGGCTCCTGGAGGAACTCCTTGATCTCGTGGAGTTCCTCGACGGCCTCGTCGGACCCGGCGACGTCGGAGAACGTCGTCTTCGGGGTGTCCTTGGTGATGAGCTTCGCCTTGGACTTGCCGAAGTTCATGACGCGGGAGCCGCCGCCCTGCATCTGGTTCATCAGGAACAGGAAGATGACCACGATGAGGACGAAGGGAAGCAGGGTGATCAGCAGCCCGACGAAGGGGTTCTGCTTCGACGGCGAGACCGTGTAGCCGTCGGGGATCTGCTTGTCCTGGTACTTGTTCTGAAGTGTGTTGGCCAGGGTCACGCCCTGGTCGCCGATGTAGCTCGCCTGGATCTTCGAGCTGCCTTCGACCTTCTGGCCGTCCTTGAGCTGAACCTTGATGTTCTGCTCGTCGCCGGTGGTCAGCTTGGCCGACTCGACCCTGTTGTCGTTGATCGCCTGGACGACCTGGCCCGTGTCCACCGTCTTGTAGCCGCCGGACGAGCCCACGACCTGCATCAACACGACCACGGCAAGGACGGCCAGCACGATCCACATGATTGGCCCACGGAAGTATCGCTTCACGTCCATCCACACGGAGCGGTGTCGCCCCGTCCCTCCTGCCATAGTGAGTTTGATAAGACAGTTCTTCTGACGGTACCCCAGCGTGGCGGCCCTGAGCCGCACGGGCGGGCCGACGTCCCGTCTGCATGCTCCAACGGCGCGGCGGCCCCAGGGGTTCCCGGTGGCCCGCCGAAACGCCGTCGAACCGGCTGCGGGGCCGCGTCAGCCGCCGTACACGTGGGGCGCGAGCGTACCGACGAACGGGAGGTTGCGGTACTTCTCGGCGTAGTCGAGGCCGTAGCCGACGACGAACTCGTTGGGGATGTCGAAGCCGACCCACTCCACGTCGATGGCGACCTTCGCGGCGTCGGGCTTGCGCAGCAGCGTGCACACCTTGAGGGAGGCGGGCTCGCGCGAGCCGAGGTTGGAGATCAGCCAGGACAGGGTCAGGCCGGAGTCGATGATGTCCTCGACGATCAGGACGTGGCGGCCCTTGATGTCGGTGTCGAGGTCCTTGAGGATCCGCACCACGCCGGAGGACTGGGTGCCCGCGCCGTACGAGGACACCGCCATCCAGTCCATCGTGACGGGGGTGGACAGCGTGCGCGCCAGGTCGGCCATGACCATCACGGCGCCCTTGAGCACGCCGACGATGAGCAGGTCCTTGCCCGCGTACTCCGCGTCGATCTTCGCGGCCAGCTCGGCCAGCTTCGCGTCGATCTCTTCCTTGGTGATGAGTACCTTCTCGAGGTCGGCACCCATGTCGTTCGCGTCCACCCGCATCACTTTCGGTCGTCCCACCGGCCACTCCGGAACGTCCCGGCGATCCGTGCGCGGATCGGTGGGAGTTCCGGATTCAGCCTTGCCGAATCACCAGTCTGCCACCCTGCCGCCGGGCGACGACTTTGCCGGGGAGGTTGATGGCCCCCTGACCGCGCCAGCCGGTGATCAGCCGGTCGACTTCCTCGATGTGGCGGGCGAACAGCGCGCCGCCGGGGGCGCCCGCGTCGAGGGCGGCGCGGCGCAGGATCCGGCGGCGTACGGCGGGCGGCAGGGCGTAGAGCCCCGCGCACTCCAGTCCGCCGGTGGCGTCGCGGACGCCGGCCTCGGCCTGGCGGGCCCAGGTGTCGAGGGCGTCGGCGTCGTCCCGGGAGAGTTGGGCCGTACGGGCGAGGGCCTCGACGACGCCTTTGCCGAGCGCCTTCTCCAGGGCGGGCAGGCCCTCGTGGCGCAGCCGGGAGCGGGTGTAGGCGGGGTCGGCGTTGTGGGGGTCGTCCCAGACGGGGAGGGACTGGACCATGCAGGCCTTGCGGGCGGTCTGCCGGTCGACCTGGAGGAAGGGGCGCCGGTAACGGCCGTCGGCCCCCGAGACCGCGGCCATGCCCGACAGGGAGCGGATGCCGGAGCCGCGGGCGAGGCCCAGCAGGACGGTCTCGGCCTGGTCGTCGCGGGTGTGGCCGAGCAGGACGGCGGCGGCGCCGTGGCGGGCGGCGGCGGCGTCCAGCGCGGCGTAGCGGGCGTCGCGGGCGGCCGCTTCCGGGCCGCCCTCGCGGCCGACGGTCACGGCGGTGGCCTCCACCGGGCCGAGGCCCAGTTCGCGCAGGCGCAGGACGACCTCTTCGGCGCGCAGGTCGGAGCCGTGCTGGAGGCCGTGGTCGACGGTGACGCCGCCGGCGCGGATGCCGAGCCGGGGCGCCTCGAAGGCGAGGGCCGAGGCGAGCGCCATGGAGTCGGCGCCGCCGGAGCACGCCACGAGGACGAGCGGGGAGTCGGGGAGTCCGGACACGCCCTCGGGCGTGCGTCCGGCGGCCGCCGCGGCGGGAACGCCGGCCGGAGTGTTCAGTTCGGTGAGAATGTCGTGGAGGACGCGGCGGACCGCCAGGCGTATCGCCGCGACCGCAGGATGGGGACCCATGTCCGGTGCCCTTCATGAAGTTGTCGGGGGTGAACCCGAGGTTCGGTCACGCAGAGTGTGTAGATGGTGACAGAAACGGGCCGTTCCCCGAGCATCGCACGCCTGCCGAAGCCTCACGGTCCCTCGGACGGGTGATTGGAGGGTCGTTCGCCTGCCGTCGGCCGGAATCGTTTCACGCCCCGCCCGCGCGGCTCACGCCTCCGGCTTGCGGTGCACCCGCGCGATCCAGTCCGCCGGTTTGGCGATCTCCGACTTGGTGGGGAGCGTGTTGGGAGAGGTCCAGACGCGGTTGAAGCCGTCCATGCCGCACTCGTCGACGACGGCCCGGACGAAGCGTTCGCCGTCCCGGTACTGGCGGAGCTTGGCGTCCAGGCCGAGCAGCTTGCGCAGCGCCATGTCGAGGCGGGAGGCGCCCTTGGCGCGCCGCTGCTGGAACTTCTCCCGGATCTCCCCGACGCTCGGCACGACCGCCGGTCCGACGCCGTCCATCACGAAGTCGGCGTGCCCCTCGAGCAGGGACATCACGGCGGTCAGGCGGCCGAGCACCTCCCGCTGGGCGGGGGTCTGCACCAGCTCCACGAGCGAGCGGCCGCCGTCGTCCTCCTCCGCCTCGGGGCGGCCTCCGGCCAGGGACTGGGCGGCCTCGCGGATCCGCTCGAGGACGGTCATCGGGTCCACGTCGGTCTCGGCCAGGAACGACTGGATTTCGCCCTCGAGGTGGTCGCGGAGCCAGGGCACCGCGGTGAACTGCGTGCGGTGCGTCTCCTCGTGCAGGGTCACCCACAGGCGGAAGTCGTGCGGCTCGACGTCGAGTTCACGCTCCACGTGCACGATGTTCGGCGCGACGAGGAGCAGCCGGCCGCCGCCGTTCGCGCCGGCGGGGAGTTCGCGGGTGGCGGGGGCGAACGTCTCGTACTGGCCGAGGACGCGGGAGGACAGGAACGACAGCAGCATGCCCAGCTCGACGCCGGTGACCTTGCCGCCGACGGCGCCGAGGACCGCGTTGCCCGGGCCGCCGCCGCGCCGCTCCTGCATCTTCTCCAGCAGGGGTTTGAGCAGCTCCCGGAACCCGGCGACGTTCGCCCGGACCCAGCCGGGACGGTCGACCACCAGGAGGGGGGTGTCGTGGGTCTCCTCGGTGCCCATCCGGGTGAAGCCGCGGACGTGCTCCTCCGAGGACTTGGCATGGCGGCGGAGTTCGGCGACGACGGCCCGGGCCTCGTCGCGGCTCACCTCGGGGCCCGGCCGTACGAGCCGGGTCGCGGTCGCCACCGCGAGGTTCCAGTCGACCATGCCGGAATTTGCGCCGATGCTCGTCATGGGTCAACGGTACGGGAGCGCTGCCGCTGGGGGGCAGTCGTGCGGCGGGGTGGGTGCCGGGGGTGGGGAGCGCGGCCCGGGGTTGCGGGGTGCCGCTGCGCCCACCCGTGCCGCCCCAGCGGCACGACTGCCCGCAGCTACGCGGGATGCGACTGCCCGCGGTTACGGAAGCGCCAGCGCCGTCGCCGCTCTGTCCAGGGTCGTCTGGGCCGTGTACGGGTCCGTCGTGGCGTTGGTCAGGAAGGCGAAGCCGAGGACGTGGCCGTCGGGGGTGGTGACCGTGCCGGCGAGGGTGTTCACGCCGGTGAGGGTGCCGGTCTTGGCGCGGACGAGGCCCGCTGCGCCGTCCGTGTAACGGCCGGCCAGTGTGCCGGTGAAGTGGGCGACGGGGAGGCCGGTGAGCACCGCGCGGAGCTGGGGGCGGGCGGGGTCGGCCGCCTCGGTCAGCAGGGCGGTGAGCAGGTCGGGGGTGATCAGGTCGGTGCGGTCGAGGCCGCTTCCGTCGTGGAACCGCGCTCTGTCCACCGGCAGGCCGAGCTGCTTCAGGCGGGCCGTGACGGCGGCTCCCGCCCCGGCGAAGTCGGCGCGTTTTCCGGTCGCCGCGGCGGTGTGGCGGGCCAGGGCCTCGGCGAGGTCGTTGTCGCTGTTGGTCAGCATCCGCTCGACGAGGGCCGACAGCGGGGGCGAGGAGACGGTGGCGAGGGTGGTGGCGCGGCCCGTGGCCTTGGAGGGGCCGGGGAGCGAGGCGGTGATGCCGTGCTGCTTCAGGAGGTCCGCGAAGGTGCGGGCGGCGGCGTCCGCCGGGTCGGGGACGCGCGGGGCGGGGCCGCTGGTGGAGTCGTCGGTGCGGCCCTCGTCGGCCATCAGCGCGGTGACGCGGGCCAGGTTCTCGTTGACGCCGATCGGGTGCAGGTCCGTGCCGGCGTAGAGCGTCGTGTCGTACGACAGCGTCACCTTGCGCACGTCGCGCCTCTTCAGGGCGGTGGCGGTCTTCTCGGCGAGGGTGCGCAGGCTGGCGAGCCCGTGGGCGTCCTCGCGGGCGGTGAGGGTGGGGTCGCCGCCGCCGACCAGGACGAGTTCGCCGGTGTCGGGCTCCAGGGCGGTGCGGGTGGTGAGGCGGTGGTCGGGGCCCATGGCGGTGAGGGCGGCGACGGCGGTGGCGATCTTGGTGGTGGAGGCGGGGGTGAGGGCGGCGTCGGAGTCGAGGCCGTACAGGCGCTTGCCGGTGGTGAGGTCGACGACGGCGGCCGCGCGGTGCTCGCCGAGCCCGGGGTCGTCCTTGAGCAGCGGGTCGAGGAGGTCCGCGAGGTTCTCGGCGCCGGGTGCCGCCTTGACGCCGCCCGGCGTGCTGGTGCCGCCCAGACCGCTCAGCACGGCCCCGGCGCTGGGCGCGGGGCGGGGCGAACCGGGCGCCGTACCGGAGGCTCCGGCTCCGTGGCCGTGATCTGCGCCACCCGTGCGGTCCAGTGCGACGGCCCGGTCCCGCTCGGCCGTACGCTGACCCGTGGAGTCCCAGGGGCCGGCGGCGGTCACCACACCGGCGGCCAGTGCCAGTCCGGCGGTGGCGGCACCGGCGGTGTACTGCCAGGTCTTCGGCCTCGTGATCCGGTTGAGCCGTGGCGCCGTGGCCCGTGCGAACCGTGTGACCCGCGGTCCGGTGGCCCGGGCAAAGCGGGCCAGACGGGGACGTACGGCATCCGCGGCCCGCGCCACACGCGGTCCCGCGGTCCGCCAAGGCCTCAGCTCTGGCACTGTCACCAGCCCCTTTCGCGATCACACACCTGCGTGAGGGACACTTAACCACCAGAACTATGTGCTGATCATGGAGGAGCGTCCGGTGGAGTTCGACGTCACGATCGAGATCCCGAAGGGTTCGCGGAACAAGTACGAGGTGGACCACGAGACCGGTCGTATCCGCCTGGACCGCCGCCTGTTCACCTCGACCGCCTACCCGACCGACTACGGCTTCGTCGAGAACACCCTCGGCGAGGACGGCGACCCGCTGGACGCGCTGGTCATCCTGGACGAGCCGACCTTCCCGGGCTGCCTCATCCGCTGCCGCGCGATCGGCATGTTCCGGATGACGGACGAGGCCGGCGGCGACGACAAGCTGCTGTGCGTTCCGTCCACCGACCCGCGCGTGGAGCACCTGCGTGACATCCACCACGTGTCGGAGTTCGACCGCCTGGAGATCCAGCACTTCTTCGAGGTCTACAAGGACCTGGAGCCCGGCAAGTCCGTCGAGGGCGCCGACTGGGTCGGCCGCACCGACGCCGAGGCCGAGATCGAGCGGTCCTACAAGCGTTTCAAGGACCAGGGCGGCCACTGAGCAGTCCGGTCTCGCGCAACGGGTCGCACGCACACGCGTGCGGCCCGTTCGTGTTTGAGTGACCATACTGAGGTCAACAGGAGGGTGTGTCGGTACCAGGGAGCGTTGCGCAGGTGACGGAGGCGGAGGAGCCCAAGCCGCAGTCGGACGAGGCCCGCAGTGCCTTCCGGCAGGCCAGTGGGATCGCGGCGTCGCTCGACGGCGAGTCGTCGACGACGTCCGAGTTCGAGATTCCGCAGGGGCTGGCCGTCACGCGACACGCCGGTACCGAGGCCGAGACGACCTCGGAGTTCTCGCTCCCGGACGGGCTGGAGGTGCCGCAGGCCGCGCCCTCGGACACGGAGGGCTCGGCGTTCACCATGCCGAGCACGCACAGCGCGTGGACCGCCCCGACCGCCTTCACCCCGGCGAGCGGCTTCCCGGCGGTGAGCCTGGCGGACGTGCCGTGGCAGGACCGGATGCGCGCCATGCTGCGGATGCCGGTGGCCGAACGGCCCGCGCCCGAGCCCTCGCAGAAGCACGACGACGAGACCGGCCCCGCCGTGCCGCGCGTGCTCGACCTGACGCTGCGTATCGGGGAGCTGCTGCTGGCGGGCGGTGAGGGCGCCGAGGACGTGGAGGCGGCCATGTTCGCCGTCTGCCGCTCCTACGGCCTGGACCGCTGCGAGCCCAACGTCACCTTCACCCTGCTGTCGATCTCCCACCAGCCGTCCCTGGTCGACGACCCGGTGACGGCCTCGCGGACGGTACGCCGCCGGGGCACCGACTACACGCGGCTCGCGGCCGTCTTCCACCTGGTGGACGACCTCAGCGACCCCGACACGAACATCTCCCTGGAGGAGGCCTACCGGCGCCTCGCGGAGATCCGCCGCAACCGGCACCCGTACCCCACCTGGGTGCTGACGGTGGCCAGCGGTCTGCTCGCGGGCGGGGCCTCGCTGCTCGTCGGCGGCGGGGCGACCGTGTTCTTCGCCGCGATGTTCGGCTCGATGCTCGGCGACCGGCTGGCATGGCTGTGCGCCGGGCGCGGGCTGCCGGAGTTCTACCAGTTCGCCGTGGCCGCGATGCCGCCGGCCGCGATGGGCGTCGTGCTGACGGTGACGCACGTCGACGTGAAGGCGTCCGCGGTCATCACCGGTGGGCTGTTCGCGCTGCTGCCCGGACGGGCGCTGGTCGCGGGGGTGCAGGACGGGCTGACCGGCTTCTACATCACCGCCGCGGCGCGTCTGCTGGAGGTCATGTACTTCTTCGTCAGCATCGTCGCCGGGGTGCTGGTGGTGCTGTACTTCGGGGTCCAGCTGGGCGCCGAGCTCAACCCGGACGCCAAGCTCGGCACCGGTGACGAACCGTTCGTGCAGATCTTCGCCTCGATGCTGCTGTCGCTGGCCTTCGCGATCCTGCTCCAGCAGGAACGGGCCACCGTCCTCGCGGTGACCCTGAACGGCGGCATCGCCTGGTGCGTGTACGGCGCCATGCACTACGCCGGCGACATCTCGCCGGTGGCCTCCACGGCCGCCGCGGCGGGGCTCGTGGGCCTGTTCGGGCAGCTGATGTCCCGGTACCGGTTCGCGTCGGCGCTGCCGTACACGACCGCGGCGATCGGGCCGCTGCTGCCCGGTTCGGCGACGTACTTCGGTCTGCTGGGCATCGCGCAGGGCGAGGTCGACTCGGGGCTGCTGTCGCTGTCCAACGCGGTCGCCCTGGCGATGGCCATCGCGATCGGGGTGAACCTGGGCGGGGAGATCTCCCGGCTCTTCCTGAAGGTGCCCGGCGCCGCGAGTGCGGCGGGACGCCGGGCGGCCAAGCGGACGCGAGGGTTCTAACGGCCCTGGTTGTACGGGTACTGGTCGCCGTACTGCTGGGGCTGGTCGCCGTAGCCCTGCGGGTACTGCTGGGCATACGGCTGCTGCGGGGGCTGCTGACCGCCGTAGGGCTGGTTGCCGTAGCCCTGGTCGTACTGCTGCTGCGGCTGGTCGTACGGGTCGACCCGGCGGAGCTGGGTCGTCGCGTCGTCCATGACCGGGTACGAGGGCTGGGGCTGGTGCTGCTGGGCGGCCGGCGGGGTCGGCGCGGCCGCGGCGGCGCGCTGCTTCTTCTTGCGTTCCCGCAGGTACTCGATGGCGATCGGGACGACGGAGATCAGGATGATCAGGACGAGGATGCCCTCGACGTGGGCCCGGATGAACTCGATCTGGCCGAGCCAGTAGCCCGCGAGGGTGACACCGGTGCCCCAGGCGACACCGCCGACGACGTTGTACGTGAGGAAGGTGCGGTACTTCATGCGGCCGGCGCCCGCCACGATGGGGGCGAAGGTGCGCACGATGGGCACGAAGCGGGCCAGGACGATCGCCTTGGGGCCGTACTTCTCCATGAACTCGTGCGCCTTCTCCAGATTCTCCTGTTTGAAGAGCTTGGAGTTGGGGCGGCTGAAGAGCTTGGGGCCGAAGAACTTGCCGATCATGTAGCCGACTTGGTCACCGAGGACGGCGGCGGCCACGATCAGGGTGCACACCAGCCACAGCGGCTGGCTGATGTACTCGCCCTGGGCGACGAAGAGACCCGCGGTGAACAGCAGCGAGTCGCCGGGCAGGAACGCGAAGAGTCCTGACTCGGCGAAGACGATGAGCAGGATGCCCGGCAGACTGAACGTCTCGATCAGATAGTCCGGGCTGATCCACTCGGGACCGAGCGCAAGGGTGGTCACGGGATTGTGGCTCCTGCTGCTGGGGGGAGGCGGGCTGGACCTGGCTGCCCAAACGTACAACGCAGCCGCGGTGCCCCAGGTTCCACGGGGCGTCTTGGGGTGCGCCGTGACGTTCCCCGGGGAAACCTGAGAACCATGGGTATTGAAGAATACGGCGGCGGCCAGGGCCCGCAGCCCGACGTGCTCGTCGTGACGACCAACGATCTGCCGGGCCACCGGGTGCAGGAGGTGCTCGGGGAGGTCTTCGGGCTGACCGTGCGCTCCCGGCACCTGGGGAGCCAGATCGGAGCCGGGCTGAAGTCGCTGGTCGGCGGTGAGCTGCGCGGTCTCACCAAGACGCTGGTGGAGACCCGCAACCAGGCGATGGAGCGGCTGGTCGAGCAGGCGAGCGCCCGGGGTGCGAACGCGGTGCTGTCCTTCCGCTTCGACGTGACGGAGGCGGCCGACGTGGGCACCGAGGTGTGCGCGTACGGGACGGCGGTGGTCGTGGCCCGGGAGTGAGCCGTGGGGGTGCGACCGGGAGTGAGACCCGGGCCACGACCACCGCTCAGGGGGTGTGCCGGACGGCGTTGGCGAGGATCGCGTCGCGCATGTAGGCGGCGAGGCCCGGCTTGGCGGCGTCGATGTTTCGCGTGAAACGTTCGTCCGAGACGTACATGTCGCCCAGGCAGGTGTGCATCTCGTACCCGCAGTCGTAGTGGTTGCGGGCGATGCCCTGCCGGTGGTCCTCGGCGGCGTCCATGGCCCCCTCGGAGTCGGCGGGCTCACCGGCCTCCATCAGGGCGACGAAGCGCCGGGTGAGCTCGTCGGCCTCGTCCTGGATGCGCTGCCAGTCCTCCTTGGTGTAGGAGGCGGTCTTCTGCTTGGACTGGCGGTAGGCGTCGGTGTCGCCCCAGCGTTCCTGGACCTCCTCCTCGTACTGGTCGGGGTCGAAGTCGCCGAACACCTCGAACTTCTCCTCCGGGGTGAGGTTGATTCCCATGCTGCGTGCCTCCATGGCCTGCTCCACGGCCGCCGCCATCTTCTTCAGCTTCTCGATCCGGGCGGACAGCAGCTCGTGCTGGCGGCGCAGGTGCGCGCGCGGGTCCGCGGCCGGGTCGTCGAGCAGGGCGGCGACCTCGTCGAGCGGGAAGCCCAGCTCCCGGTAGAACAGGATCTGCTGCAACCGGTCGAGGTCGGCGTCGCTGTAGCGCCGGTGGCCCGCGTGGCTGCGCTCGCTCGGTACGAGCAGGCCGATGTCGTCGTAGTGGTGCAGCGTGCGCACCGTCACTCCGGCGAAGCCGGCCACCTGTCCCACGGAGTAGCTCACTTCCGCTCCCTTCTCTGACGCCCTCCACGCTGCCCCCTCACGTGACGTGAGGTGCAAGCCCGGACGTTCCGCGTGCCACGCCGTGAGCCGCCGCGCGGCGTCGGCTCCCTCAGCCCGGGCGGCCGTGGGAGCCCGCCTCGAGGGCCGCGCGCAGCGTGGCCAGGGTCGAGGCGACACGGCTCAGTTCCTCGGGCGAGACCCCCGCGGTCAGCGAGACGAGCGCACTCTCGACCACCGGGCGGGAAGCCGCCAGCCGCCGGGCACCCTCATCGGTGAGGCGGAGCACGGACGAGCGGCGGTCCTGGGGATGTGCCGCCCGTTGGCACCAGCCCGCGGCCACCAGCCGGTCGACCGCCTTGCTGACGGCCCCCACGGTGATCGCCAGTTCGCCGACGATGTCGAGCACGCGGCACCCCGGCACGCGGTCGATGATCTCCAGGAACTCGAACTGCCCGATACTCACCCCTTGTTCGTCCCGCAGCCGGGCGCTCACCGCGTTGTAGAGCCGGGTCTCGACCCGGACCAGGTCGACGAAGGCCGGGGTGACGTGGCTCACAAAACCTCCAGTAGATTCCCAGGAATCATATTCCCTGGAATACGGTTGGCCCGAACAAATGGATTCCCAGGAATCTATTCTCGCACGCCGACCCATGGAGGCCCCCCATGTCCCGACAGCAGCGCGACGCCCTGGACGCCCTGCTCCGTTCCGCACCGCGCACCGAGACACCGCCCACTCCGGAAGAGCAGCGGGACGCCTTCGCCTCGGCCCTCACCCGCCCCGCGCCGGAAGGAGTGGTCACCCGCAGGACCGTCCTGGGCGGACGGCCGGCCCTGGAGCTGGAGCCGGACACGGCCTCCGGCCCCGGCCGACTGCTCTACCTGCACGGCGGCGGCTACCTCGTCGGCTCACCGGACACCCACGCGGGGCTGGCCGGTGAACTGGCCCGCCGCGCCGGGCTGCGCGCCCTGTCGCTGGACTACCGACTGGCGCCCGAGCACCCCTTCCCCGCGGCCGTCGACGACGGGCTCGCCGCCTATCGCGAGCTGCTGTCGACGGGTACCGACCCGCGGGACCTCGTCCTGGCCGGTGACTCCGCCGGTGGCGGACTGAGCGTCGCCACCCTGCTCGCGGCCAGGGAGGCCGGGCTGCCGCAGCCGGCCGCCGCGGTCCTCTTCTCCCCCTGGGCCGATCTCACCCTCGCCGGAGGGAGCATCCGTTCCAAGGAGGGCGCCGATCCCATATTCACCGAGGCCGACGTGCGTGCCTACGCCGATCTCTACGTCGGCGCGGGCGACCGGGCGGCCCCCCTGGCCAGCCCGGTCTTCGCCGACCTCGCCGGACTGCCCCCACTGCTCGTGCAGGCCGGTGCGAACGAGATACTGCTCGACGACGCGGTCCGGCTGGCCGGCCGCGCGGGCGCCGCCGACGTCGAGGTCACACTCGAAGTCGGCCCCGGCCTCCCCCACGTCTACCCACTCCACTACGGCCGCCTCGACGAGGCGGACGCCGCACTCGACCGCGCCGCCCGCTTCCTCACCGCCCGCCTCGGCGCCGGGCCCCTGGGCACCGACCGTCTCGCACCGGTCCGCTGACGTGCGGTGCGGTGCGGTGCGGTGCGGTCCCGTCCCGGATGCGGGGTCCGGGGCCCCGGCCTACCGTCGGTCGCATGTCACTGCACCAGGGGCCCCGCCCGTCCCACGACCACGATCGTGACCGGCGCCGGCTCGCCGTGAACCCCTTCCACGCGGCGGCGAACCCGCTCGGCGGCATGACCGAGGCTCCGCCCTCGCACCGGCTGCCCGACTCCCCACTGCCGCCGGAGACCGCGTACCGGCTGGTCCACGACGAACTGATGCTCGACGGCAACGCACGGCTCAACCTGGCCACCTTCGTCACCACCTGGATGGAGCCGCAGGCCGGGGTGCTGATGAGCGAGTGCCGGGACAAGAACATGATCGACAAGGACGAGTACCCGCGCACCGCCGAGCTGGAGCGGCGCTGCGTGGCGATGCTCGCCGACCTGTGGCACGCGCCCGACCCGTCGACGGCCGTGGGCTGCTCGACGACCGGATCGAGCGAGGCGTGCATGCTGGCCGGGATGGCGCTGAAGCGGCGCTGGGCGCTGCGCAACGCAGACCGCTATCCGGCGAAGGACGTGCGGCCCAATCTGGTGATGGGCGTGAACGTCCAGGTCTGCTGGGAGAAGTTCTGCAACTTCTGGGAGGTGGAGGCCCGCCAGGTCCCGATGGAGGGCGACCGCTTCCACCTCGACCCGCAGGCCGCCGCCGAGCTGTGCGACGAGAACACCATCGGGGTCGTCGGCATCCTGGGCTCCACCTTCGACGGGTCCTACGAGCCGGTCGCCGACCTGTGCGCGGCTCTGGACGCCCTCCAGGAGCGGACCGGCCTCGACGTCCCGGTGCACGTCGACGGGGCCTCGGGCGGCATGGTCGCGCCGTTCCTGGACGAGGACCTGGTGTGGGACTTCCGGCTGCCCCGGGTCGCCTCGATCAACACCTCGGGACACAAGTACGGGCTGGTCTACCCGGGCGTGGGCTGGGCACTGTGGCGGGACGCGGAGGCGCTGCCCGAGGAGCTGGTGTTCCGCGTGAACTACCTGGGCGGCGACATGCCGACCTTCGCGCTGAACTTCTCCCGGCCCGGCGCGCAAGTCGTCGCGCAGTACTACAACTTTCTGCGGCTTGGCCGTGACGGCTACCGGGCCGTGCAGCAGAACGCCCGGGACATCGCGGGCTCGCTCGCGCGGCGGGTGGCGGCGCTGGGCGACTTCCGGCTGCTGACGCGCGGCGACCAGCTGCCGGTGTTCGCCTTCACGACGGCCGACGGCGTGACGGCGTACGACGTCTTCGACGTGTCCCGGCGGCTGCGGGAAGGCGGCTGGCTGGTGCCGGCGTACACCTTCCCGCCGCACCGCGAGGACCTCTCGGTGCTGCGGGTGGTGTGCCGCAACGGCTTCTCGGCGGACATGGCGGACCTGCTCCTCGAGGATCTGGAGCGGCTGCTGCCGGAGCTGCGCCGGCAGCCGCACCCGCTGACCCGGGACAAGGGCGCGGCCACCGGGTTCCACCACTAGCGGCTCAGCCGCCCGAACCTGGCCACCGCCAGCGGGAAGAACACCGCGAGCAGTGCCAGCGGCCAGGCGACGGCCGCCCAGAGGTGGCCGGACTCGCCGCCGGGGCCGCCGAAGAGGTCGCGGACGGCCGTGGCGGTCTGGGACAGCGGGTTCCACTCGACGACCGTGCCCAGCCAGCCGGGCATGGAGTCGGGGGCGGCGAAGGCGTTGGAGAGGAAGCCGACCGGCCAGACCAGGATCTGCACCGCCTGCACCAGCTCGGGCTTCCCGGCCACCAGGGCCAGGAAGATGCCGATCCAGAGCATGGCGAAGCGGAAGAGCAGGAGCAGGCCGACCGCGCCCAGGAAGGCGCCGGGACCGCCGTGGGTGCGCCAGCCGAGCGCGTACCCGACCCCGATCAGTACGGTCAGGCCGAGCACCGACTGGAGCATGTCGGCGGCGGAGCGGCCGACCAGGACCGCGCCGTTCGCCATCGGGAGGGAGCGGAAGCGGTCGACGACGCCCTTGTCGAGGTCCCGGGTGACGGCGATCATCGTGCCCTCCAGGCCGAAGGCCATGGTGAGGGCGAGCATCCCGGGGACCAGGTAGTCGACGTAGTCGCCGCTCAGGCCCCGGCCGCCGCCGACCAGGTAGCCGAACATCAGCAGCAGCATCACCGGGAAGACCAGGTTGACGACGACCGTCACCGGCTGCCGTCCCCAGCGGGCCAGCTCGCGGCGGGTCATGGTCCAGGAGTCGGACAGGGCGTGGGTCGCGGGACTCACGGCGGTCGTACGCACGGCGGTCGTACTCACGCGGCCTCCTTCGTGCGGTCGGTGAGGTGCAGGAACACCTCGTCCAGGGTCGGCCGGCGCAGCGCCACGTCCTCGGCCTCGATCCCGGCCTTCTCCAGCGCCCGTACGACGCCGGAGAGCGCCGCCATCCGGTCGGTGACCGGGGCGCTGAGCAACCGGCGGTCGGGGTCCACGCGGACTCCGGTGAGCGGCAGCAGGGCCACCGCGGCGCCCAGGTGGCCGGCGTCGCGCAGGACGACGTCGACGCGGTCGCCGCCGGTGGCCGCCTTGAGTTCGTCCGCCGTGCCGTCGGCGACGACGCGGCCGGCGTCGACGACCGAGATGCGGTCGGCGAGCTGGTCGGCCTCCTCCAGGTACTGGGTGGTGAGCAGGACCGTCGTACCGGAGCCGACCAGGGAGCGGACCGAGTCCCACACCTCGGCGCGGCCGCGCGGGTCGAGGCCGGTGGTCGGCTCGTCCAGGAAGAGCACCTCCGGTTCGGTGATGAGGGACGCGGCCAGGTCCAGGCGGCGCCGCATGCCGCCGCTGTAGGCGGTGACCGGTTTGCGTCCGGTGTCGGCGAGGCCGAAGCGGGCGAGCAGTTCGTCGGCACGCGCGCGTGCCCGCCGGGCGCCCAGGTGATGCAGGCGGCCGAACATCTCCAGGTTCTGCCGGCCGCCCAGCTCCTCGTCGAGCGCCGCGTGCTGGCCGAGCAGACCGATGCGCAGCCGTACCGCGTACGCCTCGGCGACTACGTCGTGTCCGGCCACCTCGACGCGGCCCGCGTCGGGGCGCAGCAGGGTGGACAGGATGCGGACCAGGGTCGTCTTGCCGGCTCCGTTCGGGCCCAGTACGCCGTGCACCGTGCCGCGCGTGACGGTGAGGTCGAGTCCGTCCAACGCTCTCTTACTGCCGTACTCCTTGCGTGCTCCTTCGACGGTGATCGCCGCGTCGGCCACTGTCACTCCCCGCTTCCCCTTCGAGAGACAAGCTAGCCAAATTTGACTACTAGCTCAGAACATAACCCCCACCCTCCCGTTGGTCAAACTTGATTAGCGAGCGTCCCCGTAGTGCGGCCGCCCCGCCGCGAAGGGGTTCTCCTCGCCCTCGGCGAGCACGCCGACGAACGGCTCGCCCTCACCGGCGAAGGTGTACGCGCCGCCCCGGACGCGTTCGATGAGGCCGCGGGTCCATTCCGCGCCCGAGTCGGCCGAGTGGACCCAGTAGTTCATGATCTCGCCGATGTGCCCGTACTGGCCGGGCCCCTCGGCGGGCATGTAGTACTCGGTGACGGAGGCACGCCACTCCTCGATCTTCCGCACCCGCTCCTCCAGGAGCCCCAGGGCCTCCTCGCGCGGCAGGTCGACCATGAAACCGAGCGCCGCGGTGAGCACGTCCGGCCGCTGGTCGTAGGCGGTGAGGTAGTCGCGGAGCAGGGCGAGGTACTCCTCGGTGCCCTGCTCCGTGATCTCGTACTCCACGCGCGGCGGGCCACCCGCCGTGGACGGCGCGATCTCGTGCGCGAGAAGCAGTCCCTGTTTCGCCATCTGCTTCAGCGCGTGGTAGATCGAGCCGGGCTTGGCGTTGGACCACTCGTGCGCGCCCCAGTACTCCAGGTCGTTGCGCACCTGGTAGCCGTGGGCCCGCCCGTGCTGGCGGACGGCGCCGAGCACGAGGAGACGGATCGCTGACATGGGGTCCAGCCTAGATCCGGCGCCGGGCTCGGCCCGCCGGGGCCCTCAGAACGGGAAGCCGCTGCGGCCGTGCTGCACCGAGATCCACTTCTGCGTGGTGAAGGCGTCCAGCATGGTCTCGCCGTTGAGGCGGCCGAGGCCGGAGTGCTTCTCGCCGCCGAAGGGGACGATGGGCTCGTCGTGCACGGTGCCGTCGTTCACGTGGAACATGCCGGTGTCGATCCGCTTGGCGAAGCCGACGCCGCGCTCGACGTCCCCGGTGTGCACGGCGCCGCTCAGCCCGTACGGCGTGTCGTTGACGAGGCGTACCGCCTCCTCCTCGCCGTCGAAGGGGACGAGGAAGGCGACCGGGCCGAAGACCTCCTGCTGGAGCAGCGCGGAGTCGGCGGGCAGGCCGGTGAGGACGGAGGGCTCGACCAGGTTGTCGGTGACCGAGCCGCGCACCAGGGCGGTGGCGCCCTCGGCGAGCGCCTGCTCGACCACGCCGGAGAGGGCGTCGGCCTGCGAGGAGTTGATCACCGGGCCGATGACCGTCGACGGGTCGCGCGGGTCGCCGGCCTTGAGGGACTTCACCTTGGCGACGAACTTCTCGGTGAACTCGTCGGCCACCGCGCGGTCGACCAGCACGCGGTTGGCGGCCATGCAGACCTGGCCCTGGTGCACGTACCGGCTGAAGACCGCGGCGTCGACCGCGTAGTCGACGTCGGCGTCGTCGAGGACCACCAGCGCGCTGTTGCCGCCCAGTTCGAGGACCGAGCGCTTGAAGTTCGCCGCGCAGACCGTGGCCACGTGCCGGCCGACCTTGTCGGAGCCGGTGAAGGAGATCACCTTGGGCACCGGGTGCTCGATGAAGGCGTCGCCGATCTCCGCGATGTCGGTGACCACCACGTTGAGCAGGCCGCCCGGCAGTCCGGCGTCCTCGAGGAGCTTCGCGACCAGCGTGCCGCCCACGATCGGCGTGTTCTGGTGCGGCTTGAGGACGACGCCGTTGCCCAGGGCGAGGGCCGGGGCGACCGACTTCAGGGAGAGCAGGAAGGGGAAGTTGAAGGGGCTGATGACGCCCACGACGCCGACCGGCACCCGGTAGACGCGGTTCTCCTTGCCGTCGACCGGGGACGGGATGATCCGGCCCTCGGGCGCCAGCGCCAGGTGGACCGCCTCGCGCAGGAACTCCTTGGCGAGGTGCAGCTCGAAGGCGGCCTTCAGGCGGGTGCCGCCCAGCTCGGCGACGATCGCCTCGCTGATCTCCTCCTCGCGCTCCTCCACCAGGCGCAGCGCCTTCTCGAACACCGCGCGGCGCGCGTACGGGTTCGTCGCGGCCCACTGCTTCTGCGCGCGCTCGGCGGCCCGGTAGGCGGCGTCGACCTCGTCGACGGTGGCTATCGTGATCGAGGCGAGCTTCTCGTTGTCGTACGGGTTGAAGTCGATGATGTCCCAGGAGCCGGTGCCCGGGCGCCACTCGCCGTCGATGTACTGCTGGGCGAGGTCGGTGAAGTACGACGACATGAGAACCCTCAATCCCCTCAACTGCCGCAGCCGCCGCGAGCGAGCCGCCTGATTGGGCGTCATCGTACTTATGTTTCAGGAGAGTTGGAGGAGACCTCGCAGAAGGTCCCGGCTCTCGTCCGGTCCCGGGCTGTCCTGCTGGAGTTCCTTCAGCGCCGTCTCGTACTGGGTGACGTCCTCCTGCTTGTCCAGGTACAGCGCGCTGGTCAGCTGCTCCAGGTAGACGACGTCCGAAAGGTCGGACTCGGGGAAGCTGAGGAGCGTGAACGCGCCACTCTCGCCGGAGTGCCCGCCGAAGCCGAACGGCATGATCTGGAGCCGCACATTGGGGCGCTCGGACATCTCGATCAGGTGCTGGAGCTGGCCGCGCATCACCTCGCGGTCGCCGTAGGGCCGGCGCAGGGCGGCCTCGTCGAGCACGATGTGGAACTCGGGGGCGTTCTCCGCGACCAGGTGCTTCTGGCGCTCCAGGCGCAGGGCCACCCGCCGCTCGACGTCCGCCTCGCCGGCGCCCTTCATGCCGCGCCGGACGACCGCGCGGGCGTACTCCTCGGTCTGGAGCAGCCCGTGCACGAACTGCACCTCGTAGACCCGGATCAGCGAGGCGGCACCCTCCAGGCCCACGTAGGTGGGGAACCAGCTGGGCAGCACGTCGGAGTAGCTGTGCCACCAGCCCGCGACGTTGGCCTCCTTGGCGAGGGAGAGCAACGAGTTGCGCTCCTGCTCGTCCGTGATGCCGTACAGCGTCAGCAGGTCCTCGACGTCCCTGGTCTTGAAGCTCACCCGGCCCAGCTCCATCCGGCTGATCTTCGATTCTGAGGCGCGGATCGAGTAGCCCGCCGCCTCGCGCGTGATCCCCCGCGTCTCACGCAGTCGCCTGAGTTGTGATCCGAGCAGCATGCGCCGCACCACCGATCCGGGCTCTCCCGCGCTCACGTTCGCCAGCCTCCCCAACCGTCTTCAGGGGCCGAAGTCTGCCACTAAAACACTCCGAGCAGTACTCGTCCGGTTACGGAAACGGAATTGAGTCAACGGAAACGTGCAGGCTCATGCACACGGTGGGCCGGAACCGGCCGTCGAGGGACATGAAGAGGGGGCGAAGATGGCGGAAAAATTGACCAACAAGCGGTACGGGCAGGTCCATTTCGGTCACGTGCACGTGCATCTGCCCTTGCATCTGCGGTACGCATCCGAAACCATGGTCCCCGCACCACCGCGCCGCATCGCTACGACCGCGAACTCCCGGGAGTGCCTCGCATGGGGACGAATGGATCGACCATGCTCGAGCCGTTACGGCAGGGCCTTCCACCACTCGACCCCGCGGCCGTCTCCAACGCCGCCTCCTGCGCCCTGCCGCCCCGTTACGAGGCGGTGCGCGAGGCCCGGAGATTCACCCGCAGGACACTCGACGGCTGGGACACGGGCGACCGCTTCGACGACGTCTGCCTGGTGGTCTCGGAACTCGTCACCAACGCCCTGCGCCACGCGCTGCCCGCGGACACCCCGCGCCACGACGAGCAGCACGGTCCCGTACGGCTGCACCTGATGCGCTGGACGGAGCGGCTGGTGTGCGCGGTGCGCGACCCCAGTCACGACAGCCCGGTGGCCCGTGAGACGGACGACTTCTCGGCGGAGTCGGGCCGGGGCCTGTTCCTCGTCGACTCCTTCAGCGACAGCTGGGGCTGGCACCCGCTGGCCGGAACGCTCAACGGCAAGGTGGTCTGGGCGCTGTTCCGGCTCTAGCCCGCAGTGGGACCGGTCAGCTCGGTCAGCTCGCGATCAGGTGGTCGAACTCGCCGTCCTTGATGCCCAGCAGCATGGCCTCGATCTCGGCGCGCGTGTAGACGAGCGCGGGACCGTCGGGGAAGCGGGAGTTGCGCACCGCCACCGCGCCGTCGGGCAGGCGCGCGAACTCCACGCACGATCCCTGCGAGTTGCTGCGCCGGCTCTTCTGCCAGGCCGCGTCGTGCAACTGCGTGGCGGCCATGCCGTTGTACACGTCGTACACGTCGTGGTTCACAGGTCGCTCCCCGGTGTGCACTGGCTGATGTGGCCATTGATGCAGTGGTCAACTGATCCGGATCATAACCCTGTTCACGTGCAGATGCATGAGCAAATGCACGTGCACGCGTGGTGGTCCCGCGGTTACAGCTTTGACGACCGCTTTACCGAGCCCTGCCCTCTACGACGCCGGGCCCCGGGAAGTCGTTCCCGCATGTGCCCCCGGATTCGAAGAATATGCAACAACATGCGACAACACCGGGGCCCGGCCGGTACGGGCGTGCCCCGGTGTTGTCGCTGGTGCGTGAGGTGCGGCGGGCGGGTCAGCGGGTGCCGTACGGCAGCAGCGCCATCTCGCGCGCGTTCTTGATCGCCCTGGCCAGCTGCCGCTGCTGCTGGGACGTCACCCGGGTGACCCGGCGGCTGCGGATCTTGCCGCGGTCGGAGAGGAACTTCCGCAGCAGCTCGGTGTCCTTGTAGTCGACGTACGTCACTCCGTCCCGGTCGAGCGGGTTGGGGCGCTGCCGGGCGGGCGTGCGGTCGGTCTTGCGGGGTCGGGGCATCGGGTCAGACCTCCAGGAGGGTGTCGAAGGCGGGCGGCAGCCGTTCCCAGGCGGCCTGTCCCGCGGCGTACTCGGCGTCGGTCAGCAGGCAGGACTCCAGCAGCCGTTCCAGGCCGTCGCGGTCGAGGCCGGGGGACGTGAAGACCAGGTGCTGGCAGCGGTCTCCGTGCTCGGGGTGCCAGTCCAGCGCGGCGGCGGCACGGCGCACGGGCGGCACCAGGTCCCAGGCCGCGTCGGGGAGCGAGGCGAGCCACGGCCCCGCGCCCTCCACGCACAGGGCACCGCCCGCGGCGTCCCAGTGCAGCAGCGTGTCCCCCTTGCCCGCGAGCCAGAACCGCCCCCGGCTGCGGGCCGCGGCGCAGGTCAGGTCCTCGAGCGCCGCGTACAGCCGCTCCGGGTGGAAGGGGCGGCGGCGGTGCCAGACCAGGGTGGCGACGCCGTGCGCGTCGGCCTCGGCGGGCAGCAGGGCGCAGGCAGGGTGCTGCGCGGCGGCGGCGGCCTCGACGTCGAACCCGGCGAGGGCGGCCCGCGCCAGCTCCGAGGACGCGGATGCGGATGCGGGCGGGGCCGGGGCGCCCGCCGGGTCACCGTGGCCGATCGGCACCCGGCGGGCGGTCGGATGGAGCTGGGTGAGCAGCTCGCGGTCCTCGTCGTCGGCCTCCGGCGAGCCGGGGAGGGACTCGGCGAGAGCGAGGACGGAGGCGTACTCCAGCTGCCGCGCGAAGGTGTCCGCGACGGTGCGCTGATCGGTGGCCGCGGCGGCGAGGCCGCCCTCGGCGAGGTCGTCGCCGTTGCCGAGGTACGGCAGGACGAGGGCCGGGTCGACGGCGGTGATCACGCCGGTGACGGTGAAGCCGCCGGCCGTGACCACCTCCGCCATCGCCTTGGGCTCGACGGAGTCCCACAGTTCGACCACCGCCAGCGGGGTGCCGCCGGCCTCCGCGAGCCGGACCAGCTCGGGGACGAGATCCTCGCGCAGGGCGCAGCACGCGCAGTCGTTGACCAGGGGTGCCTCGCCCGCGTCGAGGATGCCCGTGGCGTCCCGCACGGTCCGCACGACCGTGCCCGCGGCGGCGGTCGCCAGGTCGTGGTGGAGGACGACACTGCCGGGCACGTCGGCCAGCAGCCGTGCCACGGCCGCCCGGCGCGCGTCGGCGTGCAGCCCGCCGACGATCACCACCGGCAGATCGTGGAGGGGGCCCGGCCCGCTCACGCCCCGCCCTCCTTCCCGTACCGGCGCTCGAAGCGCTCCACGCGTCCGGCGGTGTCCAGGACGCGCGCGGTGCCGGTGTAGAAGGGGTGGCTGACGTGGGAGATCTCGACGTCGACGACCGGGTAGGTACGGCCGTCCTCCCACTCGACCGTGCGCTCACTGGTGAGGGTCGAGCGGGTGAGGAAGGCGTAGTCCGCGGCCCGGTCGCGGAAGACGACGGGACGGTACTCCGGGTGGATTCCCTTGCGCACGGCGGCTCAGCGCTCCTCTCGGAAGTCGACGTGACGGCCGGCCGTCGGGTCGTACTTGCGCAGGACCAGCCGGTCCGGGTCGTTGCGGCGGTTCTTGCGGGTGACGTAGGTGTAGCCGGTCCCGGCGGTGGACCGGAGCTTGATGACCGGTCGGAGTTCGTTGCGTGCCATGCTGCTATCTTACTGAAAATGAATTCCATTAACAGTTGGGCCCGTCCGGCCCGGAGGAGAGGTACGTCACCGTGTCCGCCCACTGCATGCTGACCGGGGCACAGCCCGGATTCGGCAACCGCATCTCGCACTCCCACCGGCGCACCTCGCGCCGCTTCGACCCCAACGTCCAGACCAAGCGCTACTGGCTGCCGAGCGAGAGCCGGCACGTACGGCTGCGGCTGAGCACGAAGGCGATCAGGACGGTCGACTCGATCGGCGTCGAGGCGGCGGTGGCGCGCATCCGTGCCCGGGGAGTGAGGATCTGATGGCGAAGAAGAGCAAGATCGCGAAGAACGAGCAGCGGCAGGCGACCGTCGCGCGCTACGCGGCACGCCGGGCCGAGTTGAAGGAGATCGTCCGCCGCCCCTCCTCGACGGAGGCCGAACGGCTCGCCGCCCAGCGTGAACTGCGCCGGCAGCCGCGCGACGCGAGCCCCACGCGGGTGCGCAACCGCGACCAGGTGGACGGGCGCCCGCGCGGATACTTCCGGGTCTTCGGGCTCTCCCGGGTGAATCTGCGTGAGCAGGCGCACGCCGGGCATCTGCCCGGGGTGCGCAAGTCCTCCTGGTAGCTTGCGGCTGTTCGGGGCCGAACCGGCCGTCCGGCTACAGCTTGGAGCTTCCGGTGACGTGGGTGACTGCGGAGAGAACGGCGAGCACGGCGAGTACGAGGGGTGCGACCGGGGGCGGGGCCGCGCGTACGGCCGGCGCTCCCCTGGGCCCTGGCGGGCGCTCGGGGCGGCGCCCCGTGCGGGCCGCGGCCGTGGCCGTCGCACTGGCGGGCGCGCTGGCGCTGACCGCCTGCACCGACGGTGGCTCCGACGGCGGTTCCGGGGGCGGTTCCGGGGGCGGGGGTGACAAGGCGTCGGCGGCGCCCAGCGCCTCGGCGAGCGCGGAGACCGGCGGCTCCGACGGTTCCGGCGGCTCCGGCGGCGGGTCGCCGTCCGCCGACGCGGACCTGGAGGGCAGCTGGCTGGCCACCACCGACGGCCAGGCCGTCGCCCTGATGGTCAACGGTGGCAAGGCCGCCCTCTTCGCCACCGGCGGGACCGTGTGCAGCGGCACCGCCGGGGAGGCCTCCGGCACCCGGACCATCCGCCTGAAGTGCACCGCGGGAGGCGACGACCGGTCGACCGGCACCGTCGAGTCGGTCGACGACACCTCGCTCAGGGTGACCTGGGAGGGCGGTGTCGGCGAGGAGACGTACACCCGGTCCGAAGGCGGTTCGCTGCCGCCCGGACTGCCGACCGAGGGCCTCGGCTCCTGAACGGGGTCCTTCTCCGGTGAACGCGACCCGCGTCCGGGGTCGGGCTACCGTCCCGGCCGCAACGGCCGCCGGCCTTCGACCCGGGCGTCGTCGGCCGCGCGGGTGCCCTCCGTCCAGCCCGCCGCGTCCGAGACACCGCGCAGGCGGGTCGTGGTCGTCTCCGGGAACAGCCGCTCCAGCCGCTCGGTGACGGCCACCTCGCGGGAGGCGAGCACCGGCAGGAGGTCCGCGTCCGCCGCCGCACCGGTGGCCGCGGATTCGGCGGTGGCCGCCTCGGCCGCGGCCCGCAGCCTGGTGCCCGCGCGGTGGGCGTAGGCGGCGAGGAAGGACTGCCGGAAGGCCTTGGTGCGCTTGCGCCCGCCGGCCCGCTGCCCGGCCTCCGCCTTCGCCATCGCGGCCTCGGCCTGCACCAGCAGGGAGGTGTGGAGGAGTTCGACCGCGTCCAGGTCGGCCTCGAAACCGACGACCGTGGAGAAACCGAAGGGCTCGTTCCACACGGCCCGGCAGTGGTTGGCGTCGGCCACCGCGTCCAGCAGTACCGCCTTGGCCTGCTCGTAGGGCGGCTCCACCCCGATCCGGCACGCGCCCGGGGTGTCGGGCGAGGTGGCGAGCCCCTGCGCCTGCGCGGCCAGCAGCGCCTCGTCGACGCTGTGCCGGGCCATCAGCTCCTGCGCCTTGGCGCTCAGCGCCTCCGCCTCCTCGGGGTATCCGGTCGCCTCCGCCTTGGCGAGCAGCGCGCGGATGCGGGCGAGGGCGCGCGACTCGGGCCGGGCCTCGCGACGCGGCGCACCCGGCGCTTCGTCCAGCGGTTCGAGCGCGGGCAGCCGCAGCAGCAGGCGGTACAGCTCGAGTACGGCGGTGGCGTGCGAGAAGCGGTCGGCGGGGGACGGCGCCCGGTCGGTCACGGCGTCGAGCTGTGCGGCCCAGCGGGGTCCGCGCGGGCGGTCGTGCGCGGCCTGGGCGCGGATCAGGGCCGCCGCCAGCCGTACGTGCACGTCGTCCAGTTCGCGCCGCACGATGCGCACCAGGTCGGCGGGCTGCCAGCCGCGCCGCCAGGCCGTGGCCACGAACTCCTCGCCGCGCCGGGCCAGTTCCGCATCCGCCGCCGGGTCGGCCGCGAGCAGCGAGGCCGCCGTGTCGAGGGCGTCGTCGGCGGTGTCGTACAGGGCGGTCTCGAAGGCACGGTCGACGGTGCGGGGCGTACTCACCCGGCGATGGTGCCACGAGTGCCGAGGAGGTCTCTTCGACGAGACCCCTCTCTCCCACTGTCAACCTTCGGTTGACAGTGGCGGGAGTGCAACCTACGGTTGACACATGACGACCGACCCGAGCATCACGTCATCCGTACGCCTCGACGAACTCATCACCGCCATCAAGAAGGTGCACCAGGAACCCCTGGCACAGCTCCAGGACGCCGTCATCGCGGGCGAGCACCTCGGTGAGGTGGCCGACCACCTCATCGGTCACTTCGTGGACCAGGCCCGGCGTTCGGGCGCGTCCTGGACGGACATCGGCAAGAGCATGGGCGTCACCCGGCAGGCGGCGCAGAAGCGCTTCGTGCCCAAGGAGTCCGCCGACCTGGACGCGAGCCAGGGCTTCAGCCGCTACACGCCCCGCGCTCGCGAAGCCGTGATGGCCGCCCACAACGCGGCCAAGACCGCGGGCAACACCGAGGGACTGCCCGAGCACCTGGTCCTGGGCCTGCTCACGCAGGGCGAGAGCCTCTCCGCCAAGGCGATCGCCGCGCAGGGCGTCACCCTCGACGCGGTCCGCGAGGCGGCACTCGCCGCCCTCCCGCCCGCCGCCTCCGAGGTCCCGGAACTGGTGCCCTACGGCCCCGCCGCCAAGAAGGTCCTCGAACTCACCTTCCGCGAGGCCCTGCGCCTCGGCCACAACTACATCGGCACCGAGCACGTCCTGCTCGCCCTGCTGGAGCACGAGGACGGCGAGGGCGTGCTCAGCGGGCTCGGCCTCGGCAAGGAGGCCACCGAGGCCTACGTCACCGAGGCGCTGGCGCAGTTCATCAAGGTGACCAAGAACGGCGGGGAGGGCGGGCCGGAGGACGGGGAAGGCTGACACCCGCCGCCGAGCCGGCAGGGCGACGCGGGCCGAGGCCACCACCGCCGAGCCGGCAGGGCGACGCGGGCCGAGGCGCGCTCCCGCCCTGCCGGCAAGGCGACGCGGACGAGGCCCGCCGCCGCGAGGCCGATGTCAGACCCGCCTGCGAGACTCGCGGCATGGCCGAGAGGTGGGCGCTCGCGGTGGCCGAGGGCGGTGGCGTGGATGTCGCGCCCCTCGGCCACGACGGGCTGCCCGCCGGACCGGTGCGGCGGGAGCCCGACCTCGCCGGGGCCGTGCGGAGCAGGCCGGACGTCACCCGCTGGGTGTGGCGGTCCACCGCCGAGATCGCGCCGCGCCTGCTCGCCGCGGGGGTGCGGGTGGAGCGGTGCTACGACGTGGAGGCCGCCGAGACCCTCCTGCTCGGCCACGAGGGGCGGTACGGGGAGCCGCACTCGGCCGCGGCCGCCCTGGCCCGGCTGCGCGGCGGCCCCGTGCCGCCCGACCCGCCGCAGCGCTCCGCCGAGCCCGGCGCCCAGTCCCCGCTCTTCGAGCCCCAGGCCGTCCACCTCCCCCTCCCCGACCTGCTCACCGTCTACGCCGAGCAGCAGCACCGCCACGGCCGCTCGGCACACCCCGACCGGATGCGGCTGCTGACGGCCGCCGAGTCGGCGGGGATGCTGGTGGCCGCCGAGATGAACCGCGCGGGGCTGCCCTGGCGGGCCGACGTGCACCGCGAGGTGCTGCACGGCCTGCTGGGCGAGCGGTATGCGGGCGGGGGCGAGCCGCGCCGCCTGGCCGAGCTGGCGGACGAGGTGTCCGCGGCCTTCGGCCGCCGGGTGCGGCCCGACCTGCCCGCGGACGTGGTCAAGGCGTTCGGGCAGGCGGGCGTGAAGGTCGGCTCCACCCGCCGCTGGGAGCTGGAAACGCTGGACCACCCGGCGGTGGAACCGCTGATCGAGTACAAGAAGCTGTACCGGATCTGGGTCGCCCACGGCTGGTCCTGGCTCCAGGACTGGGTGCGCGACGGACGGTTCCGCCCCGAGTTCCTGGCCGGCGGCACCGTCACCGGCCGCTGGGTCACCAACGGCGGGGGCGGGCTCCAGATCCCCAAGGTGATCCGCCGTGCCGTCGTCGCCGACCCCGGCTGGCGACTGGTCGTCGCCGACGCCGACCAGATGGAGCCGCGCGTCCTGGCGGCGATCTCCCGCGACCCCGGTCTGATGGAGGTGGCCGGCCGGGAGACCGACCTCTACCAGTCGGTCTCCGACCGCGCCTTCTCCGGCGACCGCGCCCAGGCCAAGCTCGCCGTGCTCGGCGCGGTCTACGGCCAGACCTCCGGCGACGGCCTGAAGAACCTGGCCGCGCTCAGACGCCGCTTCCCCCGCGCGGTGGCCTACGTCGACGACGCGGCCCGCGCCGGCGAGGAGGGCCGGCTGGTGCGCACCTGGCTGGGCCGCACCTGCCCGCCCGCGGTCGGCGCGGCCGACGGCGCCGAGGAGGCGGGCCTGCCGCAGGACGACCCCGCCGACACCGCGGGCCGCCCGCAGGAGTGGGTGCCGGGCTACGCGTCCACCAACGCCCGCGCGCGGGGCCGCTTCGCCCGGAACTTCGTGGTCCAGGGCAGCGCCGCCGACTGGGCCCTGCTGCTGCTCGCGGCCCTGCGGCAGGCCTGCGCGGACATGGCGGCCGAGCTGGTCTTCTTCCAGCACGACGAGGTGATCGTGCACTGTCCCGAGGAGGAGGCCGGCACCGTCGTCGCGGCGATCCGGGACGCGGCGGAGCTGGCGGGACGGCTGACGTTCGGGCCCACACCGGTGCGGTTCCCGTTCACCACGGCGGTGGTGGAGTGCTACGCGGAGGCGAAGTGAGGGGCGGTCCCCGCACCTGCCTTCCGCCCTCCCCGGCGCACGTATGAAAAAAATGGACACCACCGCTTGGGTGGCCTCGCCTCATCACGCGACGGCCCCCACGTATCGGAGACGCCCATGCCCGCCGAGCAGTACGTCCTCACGCTCTCCTGCCCCGACAGGCAGGGCATCGTGCACGCCGTGTCCAGCTACCTGTTCATGACGGGATGCAACATCGAGGACAGCCAGCAGTTCAGCGACCACGACACGGAGCGGTTCTTCATGCGGGTCGCGTTCAGCGCCGAGCCGCCCGCGTCGGTGGACAAGCTGCGGGCCAGCTTCGGCGCCGTCGGCGACTCGTTCCGGATGGACTGGCAGATCCACCGGGCGAAGGAGCGCATGCGGGTCGTGCTGATGGTCAGCAAGTTCGGGCACTGCCTGAACGACCTGCTGTTCCGCTCGAGCACCGGCGCGCTGCCGGTGGAGATCGCCGCCGTCGTCTCCAACCACCCGGACCTCGGCGCCCTCGTCGCCACGCACGGGATCCCCTTCCACCACATCCCCGTGACGAAGGACACCAAGGCCCTCGCGGAGCAGCAGGTGCTCGACCTGGTCAAGGCCGAAGAGGTCGAACTGGTGGTACTGGCCCGCTACATGCAGATCCTGTCGGACCACTTCTGCAAACGGCTCAGCGACCGGATCATCAACATCCACCACTCCTTCCTGCCGAGCTTCAAGGGCGCCAAGCCCTACCACCAGGCGCACGCCCGCGGGGTGAAGCTGATCGGCGCCACCGCGCACTACGTGACCGGCGACCTCGACGAGGGGCCGATCATCGAGCAGGAGGTCCGCCGGGTCAGCCACGCGGTCACCCCGGAGCAACTGGTGGCCATCGGGCGCGACGTGGAGGCCCAGGCGCTGGCCAGGGCCGTCGAGTGGCACAGCGCGCGGCGGGTCCTGCCCAACGGGCACCGCACCGTCGTCTTCGCCTGACGGCATCGCCACGCCCGGCCGCCCCCGGCGCCCTGCGTATAGGCGCCGTGTAGGCAGGGCTCCGAAGGTACCGGGGACGGCACGACGGCCGTCTTGAGGAGTCTGCGAGGAAGCCCTTGAGCACGGCAGCGATAGATGTGATCTGTCCGGCCTGGAACCGGTCCGAGGCCATCCGCACGACCATCGACAGTGTGCTCGCCCAGACCTTCGAGGACTGGCGCCTGATCGTGGTGTCCGACGGCTGCACCGACGACACCGACGACGTGGTGCTCTCCTACGAGGACGAGCGCGTCCAGCTGATCCGCACGCAGCGGCACGGCCACCCCGGCGGCCCCCGCAACATCGGCCTGGCCGCCTCCACGGCACCGGCCATCGCCTACCTCGACTACGACGACGAGTGGCTCCCCGACCACCTGGCCGTGCTTCAGCGCGAGTTCGACGCCGGGGCGCGCCTGGTGGCGACGGCGAGCATCGGCATGAACGAGCAGGGCGGGGAGGAGTACCGCTCGCACCCGCTCAACGGCCTGTGGCACCCGCAGCTGCAACTCCTGTGGCCGCTGTACGAGCCGTCCCGCGTCGGCCACGTGCGCGGACTGCCGGAGAGCGTCGGGGGCTGGACCACCGACCACGTCGGGATGGAGGACTGGGACCTGTGGCTGCGCCTCGCCGACGCCGGCGAACGCTTCACCACGGTGCTGGACCGTACCGTCCGGATGCTGCTGCGCGACACCTCGCGGCGGCGCACCATGACCGTCAGCCACCGCCTCACCCTGGGCTCCCTGCCCGACGAGGCGGCCTGCACCAAGCTCACCGAGGCGATCGGGACGCCGGCGGTCCAGGACGAACTGCGGGCGTGCTTCGCCGGCGAGATGCTCCGCTTCTACCGCGCGATCACCGACGCCGGCGAGCTGGTGACACCGCGCGGCATGAGCACCGACGAGGCCCTGACCGGCCTGGAGAAGTTCGTCACCGACCCCACCGTGCCCATGCTGCGCGAACTCGCGTACGTGGCCGAGGAGGACGGCTACGCGGTCGTCCACCCCCTCCAGTGCAGCAGCGACCGGCACGCCGAGCGGCTCCGGGAGTTCCTGCGCCGCCACGACGCCGGCCGGCACGCGATCGTGCGCCGGCTCATCGAGGCCGTCGGCGCCTGACGGCATGCGGCCCGGCCCCGAACCGATGCACCGCTCCCGAGCGACTCGACAGCAAGGTAGGGAAAGCTCCATGAAAGCTTTGGTCCTGGCCGGCGGCGCGGGCACCCGGCTGCGTCCGATCACGCACACCTCGGCCAAGCAGCTGGTCCCGGTGGCCAACAAGCCGGTGCTCTTCTACGGTCTGGAGGCGATCGCCGAGGCCGACATCGTCGAGGTGGGGATCATCGTCGGCGACACGGCCGAGGAGATCCGCGAAGCGGTGGGCGACGGTGCCGGGTTCGGGCTGAAGGTCACCTACATACCGCAGGCGTCCCCGCTCGGCCTCGCCCACGCGGTGCGCATCGCCGAGGAGTTCCTCGGCGACGACGACTTCGTGATGTACCTCGGCGACAACTTCGTCGTCGGCGGGATCACGGGGCTGGTCGACGCCTTCCGCGCCGAGCGGCCCGACGCCCAGATCCTGCTCACCCGGGTCGCCGACCCCACCGCCTTCGGCGTCGCCGAGCTCGACGAGCGCGGCCGGGTCGTCGGCCTGGAGGAGAAGCCCCTGCGGCCCAAGAGCGATCTGGCGCTGGTCGGGATCTATCTCTTCACCCCGGCGATACACCGGGCGGTGCGCTCCATCGAACCCTCCTGGCGGGGCGAGCTGGAGATCACCGACGCCATCCAGTGGCTGATCGACGGGGGCCGGACGGTACGGTCCACCGCGATCTCCGGCTACTGGAAGGACACCGGGAACACGGCCGACATGCTGGAGGTCAACCGCTCGGTCCTCGACACCCTGGAACCGGCGGTCCACGGCCGGGTCGACGCGTGCTCGGAACTCATCGGGCGGGTCGTGATCGAGGAGGGCGCCGAGGTCAGCGGCAGCCGCATCGTCGGTCCCGTGGTGATCGGCGAGGACACGGTGGTGCGCGACGCCTACATCGGCCCGTACACGTCGGTGTCCGCCAACTGCCGCATAGAGCAGAGCGAGATCGAGTACTCCATCGTCCTGCGCGGTTCCTCGGTCCGCGGTGTCCGCCGCATCGAGGCCTCCCTCATCGGCCGCGACGTCGAGGTGACACCGGCCCCCCGCGTCCCCTCCGCCCACCGGCTCGTGCTCGGTGATCACAGTAAGGTGCAGATCTCGTCATGAGCAGCAGAATCCTCGTCACCGGCGGCGCCGGCTTCATCGGCTCCCACTACGTACGCACCCTGCTCGGTCCCGACGGCCCGGGCGACGTCCGCGTCACCGTGCTCGACCTGCTCACCTACGCCGGCAATCCGGCCAACCTCGACGAGGTCCGCGACCACCCCGGCTTCGCGTTCGTCGAGGGCGACATCTGCGACGCCGGCCTCGTCGCCGGGCTGATGGCCGAGCACGACGAGGTGGTGCACTTCGCGGCCGAGTCGCACGTCGACCGGTCCATCGAGGGCGGCGCCGCGTTCGTGCGGACCAACGTGCTCGGCACGCACACCCTGGTGGAGGCCGCCCATCGGGCGGGCGGCCGCAGGTTCGTGCACGTCTCGACGGACGAGGTCTACGGCTCGATCGACTCCGGCTCCTGGCCGGAGACCCACCCGCTGTCCCCCAACTCGCCCTACTCCGCGGCCAAGGCCTCCAGCGACCTGCTCGCCCTGGCCTACCACCGCACCCACGGCCTGGACGTCCGGGTCACCCGCTGCTCCAACAACTACGGTCACCACCACTACCCCGAGAAGCTCATCCCGCTGTTCGTGACGAACCTCCTGGACGGCAGGAAGGTCCCGCTGTACGGGGACGGCGGCAACGTGCGCGACTGGCTGCACATCGACGACCACGTGCAGGGCATCGAACTCGTCCGCACCCGGGGCCGGGCCGGCGAGGTCTACAACATCGGCGGCGGCACCGAACTGTCCAACAAGGAACTCACCGGCCTGCTCCTCGACGCCTGCGGCGCCGACTGGGAGAGCAGCGTCGAGTACGTGGCCGACCGCAAGGGCCACGACCGGCGGTACTCGGTGGACTGCGCCAAGATCCGCCGGGAACTCGGTTACGCGCCCCGCAAGGACTTCCGTACGGGCCTCGCCGAGACCGTGCGGTGGTACCGGGACAACCGCGCCTGGTGGGAGCCGCTGGCCCGGTAGCCGCCCCACCGCTCCGAAGCGTGTGCGCGACGCCCTTCGCCGTCCGGCGGAGGGCCCCTTCGTGTGCCCGGACGGTACCTGCCCGCGGCACCGGCCGGCCTATACGGGCGGGCGCAGGATTCGTATAGGGCGGGCCCCGAAGATCTTACGGACCGCAGTTGCCGACGTATGAGGTGGAACCGTGGCGAATCCGTTCGAGAACGACGAGGCGTCGTACTTCGTGCTCGTCAACGAGGAGGGACAGCACTCGCTGTGGCCGGCGTTCGCCGAGATCCCGGAGGGCTGGCAGCAGGCGCACGGCGAGGACACGCGCGCCGCCTGCCTGGAGTACGTGGAGGAGAACTGGACCGACATGCGTCCGCTCAGCCTGGTGCGAGCCATGGCCGGCACGGCCTCCTGACCCGGCCGCCCCGCGGGGGGCCGCGACGTCAGCCGGCGTCGCGGCCCCCCGCCTGCACGTCGGGCCCGGCCGCCCCCACGCGCACGTCGGGCCGGGCCCGCCCAACGATTCGCGGTGCCGGCAGCACACGGCCCCTGGCTCGCAAGGAGCTGTCAGTGCAGCCTCCTGACAGCTCCGGAGCCCTCCCAACCGGCCACGGCACTCACAGACTGGTTGGCGGAAAGGCGTCGAAACAGGGGGTGTCATGGAGTTCCGAGTACTCGGTCCGGTGGAAGTCCGCAGAGACGGCGAATCCATCGTTCTGTCAGGAACCAAGGTCAAGACGGTGCTCGCGGCTCTGCTGTTGGCCAGGGGGCGGGTCGTGTCCGACGCGCAACTGAGCCGGCTGCTGTGGGGCTGGAATCCGCCGGTCACCGTGAGCGCGCAGATCTACACCTACATCTCGCGGCTGCGGATGCGTCTGGGCGACGACGTGCGGATCGCGCGCCAGCTGCCGGGCTACGCGCTCGACGCCGGAGACGCCCGGATCGACTTCCTGGAGTTCGAACGGCTCAGCCGGCTCGGCACCGAGGCGCAGGAGGCGGGCGACGTGGAGCGGGCCGGCGCGCTCCTCCAGGACGCGCTGGAGCTGTGGCGGGGCCCCGCCCTGTCGAACGTCACGGAGTTCCTGGCCGACACCGAGCTGCCCCGCCTGGAGGAAGCCCGCGCCGTGACCCTGGAGCACCGCATCGAGGCGGACCTGGAGCTGGGCCGGCACCGCGGGCTGATCCCCGAACTGACGTCCCTGGTGTCCGAGTTCCCGGTCCGGGAGCGGATGCGGGCGCAGCTCATGAAGGCGCTCTACCAGTGCGGGCGGCAGGCCGACGCGCTCACCGCCTACCACGCGGGCCGCCGGGTGCTCGCGGACGAACTGGGCGTCGACCCGGGCGCCGAGCTGGCCTCCGTGTACCAGGCCGTGCTGACCGGCGACCCGGCCGTCGCCCCGCCGGCCCGTGCCGCGGTGGCGCGCACGGCCCCGCCCAGCACCCTGCCCGCGGACATCCCGGAGTTCACCGGCCGCCGGGCCGAGCTGGCCGAGCTGGGCCGGCTCCTCCCGCCCGCCGGGGGCCGCTCGTGGCACACCCGCCGGTTCCTGGTGACGGGCATGCCGGGCATCGGCAAGACCGCTCTCGCCGTACGGGCGGCCAACGAGTCCCTCGACGCCTTCCCCGACGGCCGGCTGTACGTGAACCTGAGCCGCCCGGACGGCAGGCCGGCCGACCCGCGCGACGTCCTGGTCGGGATGCTGCGCTCCCTCGGGGAGCCGATGGGCACCGGCGAGTCGGACCTCGACGAGTTGGTCAGGCGGTACCGGACCCGCACCACCGGGCGGCGCATCCTCATCCTGCTGGACAACGCGGTCAGCGAACTCCAGCTCTCCCCGCTGCTGCCCGGGGCGCCCGAGCCCGGCGTGCTGATCACCAGCCAGACGCTGCTCGGGCCGATCGGCGGCCTGCACACCCGGGTCCTGGGGCCGCTCAGCACGCAGGAGAGCCTCCAGATGCTGACGGCCTCCGCGGACCCGGCGCGCGTGGCCGCGGAACCGCAGGCCGCGCGGGACATCGCCCGGTACTGCGCGGGACTGCCGCTGGCCGTGCGGATCGTGGCGACGCGGCTCGCGGCCCGGCCGAGCTCCTCGCTGCGGCGGTTCGCGGACCGCCTCGCCCAGCCGCACGGCCGGCTGCGGGAGCTGGAGGCGCGCGGCCTGTCGGTGCCGCGCAGCCTGGAAGCGGCGCTGGGCCGCCTGGACGGTGAACAGCGCAGGCTGCTCCTGCTGCTGCCCCGGCTCGGCCGCGAGGAGTTCTCGGTACGGTCGGCGGCCCGGTCGCTCGGGCTCGGGGCGGCGCCCCTGGAGGCGGCGCTGGAATCCCTGGTGGACCAGGGTCTGCTCGGCTTCTCGGACGGGCCCGACGAACCGGTGTACCGGCTCAACAGCCTGGTGCGGCTGGTCGCGGAGACCAGCCGCCACGCGCGGGAGGCCGAGCGGTCCGCGGCCTGAGCGGCACCGGGCCGGCCGGCGGGGACGTCACGGGCGCGGCCCCGGCCCGCCGTCCGGCACGGGCACCACGGCTGTGCCGGTCCCGGCGGGACCGACCAGCAGGACCGGGCCGTGCGCCTCGGGTTCTCCGGCCAGCGCACCGTACCGGTCGGGGCCCAGCGGCAGGTCGCGCACCAGCCACACCTGGGGGCCGCGGGGCTCGGCGTGCCCCACGGACACGGGCGCGGAGGCGTGCGGGCGTACGTCCACGGCCCGCAGGTCGGCCACGACGCCCACACCGCTCGCCTTGACCACGGCCTCCTTGCGGGTCCAGGCCCGGTAGTACGCGGCCGTGCGCGCCGCCTCGTCCGGCAGGCTCCTGAGGTGACGCAGTTCGGACGGTGACATGACGGCGGCCGCGGTCGTCCAGAGGTCGGCGACCGGCCGTGCGGTCTCCAGGTCCACCCCCACCGGCCCCCGCGCGGACACCGCGAGCAGCCAGTGCGGCCCGGAGCGCGACAGGTTGAAGTCGAGGTCGGTGCCGGGAGCGACCAGCCGGGGCCTGCCGTGCGCCGGGTCCGGGCAGCGCGGGCAGGGCATGCGGCCCATGCGCAGTTCGCCGGGGTCGGCGTCGAGGTAGCTCGCGAGGATGCGCCGGACCTCGGCGTGCACCTTCGCGTAGCGCGTGCCGACCGGCGCGGGCCGGCGGGCCGCGACGGCCCGCTCGTCGGGCGACAGCAGGGCGAGGACCACGGGGTCGAAGTGATCGGTCACCTTGCCCTGCCACACGTGGACGGCATCCGTCTCGTGCAGGGTCCGGTACGAGGCTCCGTGCATGAACAGGCTCCTGGCGGGTGGGGAGGGGCGGTTCGGCCCACGCGCCGTCAGTCCGACATGGCGACGCAGACGCGGCGCGTCCCGGTGAAGGGACGGCAGCCGTGGGCGAGTGACACGTTGTCGAGCAGCAGCAGGTCGCCGCGGTTCCAGGGGATGTCGACGGCCATGGCGAAACCGCGGCAGCAGATCTCGGTCACCGTGGGGCCGGGGATGGAGGAGCCGTCCGCGAAGGTGACGTTCCACGGCAGCTGGCCCTCGGGCAGGATCCGCGTCAGTGCCTCGCGGTGCCCGGAGCCGGCCGGGTGCCAGCGGTGGATCTGGTTGAACCACATCTCGGTGCCGGTGACCGGGTGCCTGACGGTGGCGGGCAGGACCCGCGACACCTGGATCCCGCCGTCCGCCCTCCAGGACCACTCGTACCCGGTCGCGTCGAGGAACAGCTCGACCTGCTCCCGGAGGTCGGTGCCGAAGGCGTTCTGCCAGCTCTCACCGATGCCGGAGCCGTCGTGGAAGTAGCGCACGTAGCGGACTCCGGGCGCCAGGCGCTCGAGCAGCGCGGGATCGAGAGCGGCGAGCCATCCCGCCGAGTCCACCACCACACTGGCGCCGCCGGTGAGCGGGGCGGTGTCGCAGTACAGGGCGAGGCGCGTGGGCCAGGCGTGCGCGGCGCTCATCTTGTGGAACGGCCAGACGGTGGTCTCCGGCCGGCCGGTCCGGGTGTGCCACACGGCGTGGACGGCCGGGGCGCGCGATCCCGCGTCCGGTCCGGACCCGGTCGCGAGCAGCGGGGCGAGGACGTCGGAGAGTGTCTCGGCCGTGATGTCGAAACCCCTGAAGACCAGGGCCTTCTCCTCGGCGAGCAGACCGGTGAGCTCCTGCGGCCCCAGATCCGTGAGGCGTTGCACGAGTTCCTCGGGACCGCCGACGCCCCCCGGGTCCATCTCCAGCGGCGTCCAGTTCTCCAACCTCACCACACGGCCTTTCTCCGACATCGCAACAGGAAGGCCGGTGGGGGGACAGGAGGGTACGCCGGCGGCCTACGGCACGCCGCTCATCAAAGAGCGCCTGCCTACGGCATTCCTATGGCGACGGCGGAGTCCGGACGGACGGTGCCCGCAGGACCGGGAAGTGCCGGGGCACGGGGGCGAACGGCACCCGGTCCGGGAGCGGTTGGGCGCGCTCAGGCACCGAGGGTCCCACAGGTTCCGCGGCCGGGCCGAACCGCCGCGTGTAGACCCGATGTAGGGGGCGCGGGGACCGTGAGCACCCGGCGTGCGCCCCGCGGCGCGTCGACCGCCGTCCCCTGCCCTGTGAGGTTCGCGTGTACACGACCGCCACCGCCCTCCGCTTCGACCGGAGCCGTTTTCGCGATGTGCTCGGCCGCTTCTGTACGGGGGTGACGATCATCTCCGCCGTCCACGACGGGAGACCGGCCGGCTTCGCCTGCCAGTCCTTCGCCTCGCTCTCCCTCGATCCGCCGCTGGTGTCCTACGCGGTGGCCGGGACGTCGACGACCGGCCCCCGGATCGAACGGTCGGGGGCCTTCTGCGCGACGGTGCTGAGGGCCGACCAGGGCGACCTGTGCCGCGGATTCGGCCGTTCCGGCGCGGACAAGTTCGCCGGTGTGGACTGGCGGCCGGCCGACGGCACCGGGTCCCCGCGGATCGCCGGTGGTCTCGCCTGGGTGGACTGCCGGATCGAGACCGTGATCCCCGCGGGGGACCACCGGATCGTGGTGGGCCGGGTGGTGGACCTCAGTACACCGGAGAACGCCGACGACGCCCTTCCGCTGCTGTACTACCGGGGCGCGTTCCTCGGCCCCCAGACCGTGCCGGGCCCCGCGGCGGCCTGACCGCTCGGTGTGCGCGGGGGGCCGTGCCGGGCCGCCGGTCCCGGACGCGCCCCGTCCGGGCGGGCGGAGGTGCCGCCCGGGGTCAGCGGCCGGCCAGCCGGCTCCCGGTCGGGGCGTCCGCGTCCGCGCCGCGGGGCGGTGCCAGGTCGAGGAGGTCGGCGAGGCCGCCCTCAGGTGTCCCGTCCTCGTCCGGGTGCTCGCCGAGCCAGCCCAGGTGGGCCGCACGCAGGCCCGCCTGGAAGCGGCTCCTGGCGCCGAGCCGGGCCATCAGTTCCGCGGTGATCCGGCGGCCGGTGCGTACCGACACCCCGAGTTTGCGTGCCACTCCCTCGTCGGTGAGCCCTTCGCTGAGCAGCCGCAGAACGGCCCGCTCCTGGCCGGTGAGGCCTCTGGCGTCGGTGCTCGTGCGCTGCTTGCGGGCGGTGGTGACGGGCGCCGCCCGCTCCCACACCATCCGGAAGAGCTCGGAGAGGGTGGCCAGGGTCCCCCGGCCCCGGAACAGCAGGGCGCCCTCGCCGCTGTTGTCCGGGTCCATGGGGACGATGGCCGCCTCCCCGTCAAAGATGATCATGCGGGCGGGCAGCGAGGCGACGGTCCGGACGTTGTTGCCGAGGCCCACCAGCCAGCGCGCGTGCTCCACCGTCGCGGGGTCGTTGTAGATGCTGTCCAGGTAGACGGTGCGCATCACGACGCCCCGGCTCCGCAGCGCCTCCGTGAGGGGACGGCTCGCCTCCCGGTTGTCCCGGGTCTGGTGCCCGCCGGGCGCGAAGGCCACGAGACTGCGCGTGCAGTCGGCGCTCAGTTCCTGTATGCGGTCGCGAATCCGGTCGAGGCCCTGCAACTGCTCGACCTCGTAGCGCTCGCTACGGCTGCGCTGCGCCGCGAACTCCTCGGTCAACCGCGCCACTTCGACTCGCGTGTCGGCTATCTGACGCTGCCGGGTCCGCAGGTCGGCCTCCTGCCGGGCGAGCAGGGCCTGGAGTCCGACGTCGGGGCTGATCGCCCGCACCCGGCCGGGATTCTCCCAGGAGGGCCGGATCAGGCCGAGGCGTACACATTCGTCCAGCGCTTCCCTTACCATCTCCGCCGGACGGCCGACCAACGCGGCCAATTCCTCGACCGATCCCCCGGACCCCAGTAAAGAAGCCCTGTAGACCTCGGTAGCCACCGCACTCAATCCTATGGGCTCGAGCACAACGTCCCACTCCCCCGTCGAACGAAAGTCCTGATCCAAGCCTGTCGCGACGGCGGCAGACTAACACGCCCCACTAACGGGCGGGTTTTGCCGGAACGGACCTCCTGGGCCGGGAGAACGGGCCGTCAGGAGCAAAGGGAGATCATCCGGCGGAGTCGGCGACGACGAGCTGCCAGCCGGGCTCTCCGGGAACTCTCTGCCAGCCCGGCTCGTCGTCGAGTTCGAAGGTGATCCCCGCGCCCTTTGCCGGCGGGGCCTGCCAGCCGGGGTCCGCGGCGAACGCGTCGGCGCAGGTGACGGGTCCGAGCCCGAGCGCGATCACGGTGACGGCTACGGCGGAAATCTTCTGGAATGCCGCGGACCTCATCGATGAACTCCTCTTCCTCGAGTGGGTGGAACACCTTGGCCTTCTGTTTGCTCCCGGCGTTCGCACCCGCTTCGCTGCGACGCCTCGGCATACGAGGATTCTTGCTCCGTCGGCCCGGCCTTCTCCAGCATTCGGCCTGTCAGCCTGCTGCGTTGGCAGTGAACTGACAGCGGTCGTTCTCCCTCGTCCGGAGCTCTCCGACGGCGTTCACCACGGGTGCCGGCGGAATACGGAACCTCATCTACCGGATATCCGGATCGACTCGGTCCGGATATCCGGAGGTCTCCGGTCTCTTTCCGTTCCCCCGTGGCAGTTTGTGGCCAGGGGAAGGAGGCGCGGCGGGCGTCGTAGGAATGGTGTAGATCCGCGCCCCAGGCTCGTGCCGACCCCATTTCCGCACGCGTTCTGTGAGGTGGCATCGTGGCCAATCCGTTCGAGAATGACGAGGCGTCGTACTTCGTGCTCGTCAACGACGAGGGTCAGCACTCGCTGTGGCCGGCATTCGCCGAGATCCCGGAGGGCTGGCAGCAGGCGCACGGCGAGGACACCCGCGCGGCCTGCCTCGCGTACGTGGAGGAGAACTGGACCGACATGCGTCCGCTCAGCCTGGTCCGGGCGATGGCGGGCGACGCCGCCTGAGCCGAGGGACGCGAAGGCACGCGAAGGGGGCCGCGGTGGGAGAACCACCGCGGCCCCCTCGCGTGCGACCGGGGCCGGCGGGTCCGTCAGGCGGCCGGCGAAGGCTCGGCCAGCTCGGCGGCCAGGAACTCGGCGAGCTGGGCGATGGTCGGGTAGTCCCATATCGCGGTGGGGTCCACGACGGTGCCGAGCTGGTCCTCCACGTCGGCGGCGAAGGCCACCACGGCGATGGAGTCGAGCCCGTACTCACCCAGCAGGCGGTGCGGGTCGACGGGCTCCGTGACGTCCGGCAGGTACTCCGCGACGCGGTCGGTCAGCCAGCTCTGGAGCTGGGCGGGCACGGTGGGGTCGAAGGCGAACGTGGTCATCGGGTCTCCTCGAAGGTGCGGTGTGTGTGGGGGGGTCGTGGGGCCGGCCGGCGGGCTCACAGGTACGGGCGCGCGTCGAGCCCGAAGGACAGCCCGCGGTCGTCGCGGTCCGTCAGCTCGGCGATCAGCGCGTCCTCGGCCCCGGCCGGCAGCTGCGCGCCCGACGGCCGCTCCAGGGCGGACAGCCGGGTCAGCGCGGCGGCCAGCCAGTGCGGGCGAGCGAGGAAGCCGCCGTCCGCGGCGGTCCGGTGGACGCCGAGGCAGGCGGCGGCGGCGAGCGCCACGGTGTAGCGCGCCGCGAGCCGGCGCACCGGTACCTCGGCGTCGATGGCCAGCTGCCGCGGCCGCAGGGACGCACCGGCCCCGGCGAGGGCGGCGAAGGCGCGTACGTGTTCCTCGGCGAGCGGGCGGACGGCGGCGGGCAGCTCGTCGTCGAGCACGGTGCCGAGGGAGGCGGCGAGGCAGTCCCGGCCGCCGGAGGCCAGCCGCAGGGCGGGCAGGTCGAGTGCGGGCAGTACGGCCTCCGCGCCGAACAGGGAGTCCGGGGCCGGGGCCGGCTCGCGCGCCGAGCGCCGGAGGAGCCCCGGCAGCTGGGGCAGCAGGGCGGACAGGCAGGCCGCCCGGGCGATGTGGCCGAAGGCGACCGGCTTGACGTCCCGGGCGAGTTTCTGGAACACGGCGTGCTCGCCGTCGCGCCGGTAGAACTCCGAGCCCATCACCGTGGACAGCCGCTCCAGGGCGTCCGTGAGGACGCCTGCAACCAGGTACTTCACCGCGGGCGCGTGCACGCTGCCGGACTCGGGGCGAAGCTGCAGGGCACGGGTCGCGGCCCGGGAGAGCGCCTCGCAGACCAGCAGGTCGGCGAAGGTCTCGGCAAGGACGGTGCGCACGACGGGGATGGCCGCCGCCTCCCGGCCGTAGAGCATGCGCCGCCGCGTGTGGTGCAGGGTGACGCGCAGGGCCGTGTCGAGCAGGGCGGTGGTCATCGCCGGCAGGGCCATCCGGGTCACCTGGAAGGCGCGGGCGGCCGTGTCGACGCCCGATCCCTCGGTGCCGAGCAGCGCGCCCGCGGGCACGTCGAGGCCGTCCACCTCCATGCCGCCGAGCCGGACGCCGCGCATGCCGACGGAGCGGAACCGCGGCAGGTGCCGTACCCGCGCCGGGTCCAGCCGGTCGGCGGTGAGGAACAGCTGCGAGCGCGAGCGCGGCCCGTCGTTCTCGCCGGTGCGGGCGAGGACGACCAGGGCGTCGGCCCGGTCCAGGTTGGCGATGGACTCCTTGCGCCCGCTCAGCCGCAGCCCGCCGTCGACGTGCCGGGCGGCGAAGGTGTTGGCGGCGATGTCGTTGCCGTGCGCGAGCTCGTGGAAGGCGCAGGCGATCCTGCGGTTGTCCAGGAGCAGGGCGGCCGCGGCGGCGCGCTGCCCGGGCGAGCCTGCGGTCCACACGTTGACGGCGGCGAGGAGCTGGCCGGACCGGCCCAGGCCGAGGGCCGGGTCGCGCCGGTAGACCGAGCGCATCAGCTCGACCATGTGGTCGACACGGTCGAGGCGGCCGCCCAGCGCCGTGGGGACGAACTCCGCGTGCAGGCCGAAGTCGTCCAGGGCGACCTCGGCCGCGGCGGCCGTCTCCTCCCGTTCGTCGGCGGCCACGGCTGCCGCGAAACCGGCCGGGTTGCCGGCGTCCCAGGGGTCGCCCAGCAGTTTCTCCAGATGGTCGGTACGGGATCCGATGCCGATCATGCGGCCTCCACCTCTTCGGAGCGTCGGACGTCCGGCGCGGGAGCGCCGGACCGGGGCGCCGGGGCTTCTTGCCCGCCGCTCACCCCGTCACCGCCGAGGTCGCCGCCCAGCAGCGTCGCCGGAGCGTCCGGCACGGTGGTCAGGAGCGTGCCGAGCTCGCCGTACACCTGCGTGGCGTCGGCCGGGGCGGCGTCCAGGGCTTCGAGGACCAGCGCGAGGACGCCGCGCAGCCACAGCCCGTCCGCGCCCCACACCCCGTCGCGCAGCCGGGGCCGCGCACGGTGCAGGGCGAGTGCGGCCGCGCCCGCGAAGCACCACTCGTAGCGCTCGGCGAGCCTCAGGGCGGCGGTGCTCGGCGGCCCCGCGGCGGGACGCAGTGCGCCGATGTCGGCGCCGAGCCGCTCGCACGCCGCGAGCAGCGCGCGGGCCAGGCCGGCCGTGGTCGACTCGCCCTCCTCCGCGCCCAGTTCGGCCACCAGGCCGGGCAGGGCGCCGAGTACGGCGTCGCGCGGGGCCATCAGCCGCAGGCGCCGCGTGTCCAGCGGGTCCGGGCAGGAGTCCTCGCGCAGCCAGCGCGCCGGGGAGTCGGCGCCGTCCGGGGCCGGCCGCCGTCCCGGGCGCAGCAGGGGCAGTACGGCGGCGAGTCCGGCGCGGTTGACCCACGTACTGCCGTCGAAGAGGGGGACGACCTGGTGGTCGCGCTCCAGCTTGGCGAAGCCGCCGTATCCCTCGACGTCCGTGAGGAAGCCGCGCGCGCCCAGCAGGTCGCCGACCAGGCGCAGTTGCCCGGCGATCAGGCTCGGGACGAACGCCTTGGTGATGGCGGAGACGACGCTCAGCTGCTCCGGGACGTGGTGGGCGGCGAGGGCGGCGGTGTGGGCCACGGACTCGGCCAGGAACTGCCGGGCCACGGCCCGGCCCGCGACGTCGCGGGCGTGCGGCAGGTCGGCCAGACCCCGGCCGTACAGGCGCCGTTCGCCGAGGAAGCGGCGCAGCAGCCCCAGCGCGTGGTCGCCCGCGCCCAGGGACAGCGACACGCACACGATGCGGGTCAGTTGCAGTGACTTGAGGACGAGTTCGAGGCCGCCGCCGACCGGGCCGACCACGGCGTGGGCGGGCAGCCGGGCGTCGTCGAACTCCAGGCCGCTGATGTCGGCCCCGCGGATGCCGTGCGTGGGCATCTTGGGCAGCGGACGGACCGTGCCGGCCGGGGTGGCGCGCCGGTCGAGCAGGAAGACGGTGAACCCGCGGGCGCCGCCGCCCGGTTCGGTGCGGGCGAGGACGCACATGAGGTTGCCCCGGGTGGCGTTGTTCACCGGCCATTTCCGGCCGCTGAGGCGCCAGCCGGAGCCGTGCCGGGTGGCGGTGAGCGCACCGGCGAGCAGATCGCTGCCGCCACCCGGTTCGGTCAGCCCCCACGCCACCGGTTCGCCCGCGAGGACCTGCCGGGCCAGCAGGTGGGCGGGGCCGTCCTCGTCGGCGGCCCAGACGCAGACGCCGCCGAGGAAGGTCTTGCCGTGGGCCACGGCCACGGTCAGGTCGCGGGCGGCGATCCGGCGCAGCAGCGCGACGAACACGTCGAGGCGCTCCTGGCGTCCGCCGTGGCGGGCGGGGACGTAGAACTCCGGGAGTCCCCAGGAGTCGAGCGCGGCGCACGCCTCGGCCGGGAAGCTCTCCCGCTCCTCGTGCGCGGCGAGCAGGGCGGGGTCGAAGGGGCCGCCGGGCCGCGACCATGCGGCCAGGGCCGTCTCGAGGCCCGCGACGGTGGGGTCCACGTCCGCCGCGGTGTCCCGACGCGCGGCCTGTGGCACCGCGCCGGGCGCGGTCACCGGGGCTCCCCCGCCGCGACGGGGACGGCCTGCGCGGCCGCCGGGTAGCCGTCGGCCCACAGCGGCTCCAGCTCACCGTTGGCGTACAGGGCGCGCATGGCGCCGCGCTGGACCTTCC
Source organism: Streptomyces coelicoflavus (assembly GCF_045041415.1). Lineage (NCBI taxonomy): Bacteria > Bacillati > Actinomycetota > Actinomycetes > Kitasatosporales > Streptomycetaceae > Streptomyces > Streptomyces coelicoflavus. The sequence continues at coordinate 3,760,758 of NZ_CP108218.1, forward strand.
CGCTGGTGGTGCGCCGCACCGCGCCGCGGCGCATCAGCAGGACGGAGTCGGCGCGCAGGCCGAACTCGCGGGACACGGTCAGGCGGATGCCCGCCGCGAGACGGGCCAGTTCCTCGTCCTGGCCACGGCGCCGGACCTCGTGGATGACCACGAGCCGGCCGTCGGTGTCGTCGGCGCCGCCCGCCGCGACGGAGACGACCGAGCCGACGGTGTCCCGCAGCTCCTCGTGCTGGCGGCGCAGTTCGTGCTCGATGTCGTGCGGATAGATGTTCCGGCCCCGGACGATCAGCATCTCCTTGATCCGGCCGGTGACGTGGATCTCGCCGTCGACCAGGGCACCGAGGTCGCCGGTGCGCAGCCAGCCCCCGGCGTCGGCGGGGTCGTTCGCCACCCGGTTGCCGAACGTGGCCGCGGTGGCGTCGGGTCTGCGCCAGTAGCCGTCCACCACGAGCTCTCCGCGCAGCCAGATCTCGCCGACCGAGCCCTCCGGCAGGGCGTCGCCGGTGGCCGGGTCGACGACGCACGCCTCCAGGTGGCGCGGCTCGCCGCAGCTGACGAGTGTGCGGCCGGTGCCGTCGGCGGCGGCCACCACACGGCCCGCTTCGAGCGCGTCACTGTCGGCGGTGAGCACCCGCGGGACACGGCCCGACGTCGTCGAGATCATCAGGGTGGTCTCGGCCATGCCGTAGCAGGGCGTGAGCTGCTCCGGTCGCAGGCCCGCGGGCGCGAACCGCTGCGCGAAGTCCTCCAGGACGCTCGCCTTGACGGGCTCCGAGCCGCTGATGGTCCGGGTCCAGCGGGACAGGTCGAGGCCGGCGATGGAGTCCTCGGGGACACGGGTCAGGCACAGCTCGTACGCGAAGTTGGGGGCGGCGGACAGGCCGATGTCGAAGTGGTCGACGAGTTCCAGCCAGGCGCGCGGGCGGCGCAGGAAGGCCGCCGGGGTCATCAGGGCGATGCCGCGCCCGGCCAGCAGCGGGGTCAGGATGTGCCCCATCAGGCCCATGTCGTGGTAGTTGGGGATCCAGCCGCCGTAGCGCTGGCCCTCGCGGACCGACAGGTGGGTGTCGATGGCGAGCGCGTTGAGCAGCAGGTTGCGCTGGGTGACCCGGGCGCCCTTGGGATCGCTGGTGGAGCCCGAGGTGTACTGGAGCAGCGCCAGGTCGTGCGGGGCGGCGGCATGCGGGGTGAACGGCTCGGCGAGGGGCTCCGGGTCGACGTCCGGGATCAGCACCGGGACGTCGAGCTCCTCGGCCGCGGCCCAGGTCAGTACGTCGTCCAGTTCGTCGGGTCCGGTGAGCACCGCCCCGATCCCGGCGTCCCGCGCGATCGCGCGCACCCGGCGCCGGTCCTGCTTGTAGCGGCCGGGCATCGACGAGGGCACCGGTACCAGGCCCGCGTAGAAGCAGCCGAGGATGGCGACGACGAACTCGGCGGAGTTCGGCAGCAGGAGCAGGGCGCGGTCGCCGGGCCGGCAGCTGCGCAGCAGGGTCGCGGCGCAGCCGCGGGCGGCGCGGTCGAGCTGGTCGTAGGTCACCCATTGGGCGGTGGCGGGATCGGAGGGGTCGGGCACGATCGCGACGGCGCGGAAGTCGCCGCGGGTGCGCGCGTGCTCGGTCAGGATCTGGACGACGTTCGAGGCACCGGACAGGTCAGCCATGCTGCGCGTACTCCTGTGGTCGTGGGGTCGCCGCGGCGCGCTCGGCACCGGGCGTGCGGGTCAGGAACGGCGGCCCGGGAGCCAGGGGGTGATCTGGTCGAGCACCGGCTGCTCGTCCTCGAGGTAGAAGTGGCCGCCGGGCAGGACACGGGTGCCGAAGGCGTTGCCCGCGCAGGCCCGCCAGTGGGTCAGCTGCTCGGGCGAGACGTCCGGGTCGTCGCTGCCGCCGAGCACCAGCACGGGCGCGCGCACCGGGAGCGGCGGGGTGCGCAGGTATCCGGCCACCACGCCGAAGTCGGCGCGGATGGCGGGCAGCACCAGTTCCAGCAGCTCCGGGGAGTCGAGCAGGTCGGCGAAGTCGTCGTTGAGGCGGCGCAGTTCGTCGATGAGGCCCGCGTCGTCCAGGATGTGCCGGTCGTGGTTCTCGCGCTCGTGCGGGGCCCGCGACCCGGAGACGGCGAGCAGGTCCACGACCCGTCCGTGCCGGCGTTCCAGTTCGAGGGTGACCTCGTAGGCGACGATCGCGCCCATGCTGTGGCCGAACAGGGCGAGGGGTTCGCCGAGGAAGGGTTCGAGGGAGTCGGCGACCGGTCCGACCAGGTCGTCCATGGCGGCCGGCGGGGCCTCCCCGAGCCGGTCCTGCCGGCCGGGGTACTGCACGCCGTGCACCTCGACGTCGGCCGGCAGGCCCGCGGGCCAGGTGCGGTACGCCTGCGCGGTGCCGCCGGCGTGCGGGGCACACACGAGGCGGCACCTGGGCCGCGTCACCCGGCGGAACGTCTTGAGCCACCGTGATCGCGTGTTCAGGTCCTCAATGGTCACTGTCTTGGCCTCCCGTCGCGCTTGCGCCCACCAGCGAAACCACCGGCGCTATCCGGCCTCTATAAGCACGTGTGGAGGCGTTGCGGAGGCCTGGGCGCGGCAGACGACGAAGCGGCGGCCCCGGGATGTCCGGGGCCGCCGCTTCGTCGTCGTGCCGGGTGCTCGTACGGTCTCAGACCGCCTGCCGCTTCAGCGTCTTCGAGGTGACCGCGACTCCCGCGCACAGGGCCGCCACCAGGGTGCCGATGATGGCGAGGACCACGACGCCCGAGTTCAGGTGCAGGCCGACGTCCGACGAGGTGGACTCGGAGAGTCCGGCCGCCATGCCGGCCAGCGGGGGCAGGGTCACCAGCACGCCGAGGGCGGCGCCGATGACGATGACCAGGGTGGTCTCGCCGGCCGAGGTGAACAGGAGCTGGCGGACGGTGCCGCCGGCCGACTTCATCACACCGAAGTCGCGGCGCCGGCCGTGCGCGGCCATGGCCATGGAGTTGGCGACGGCGATGACGCTGTAGCCGACGGCGATGACGATCAGCATCATGGCGAGGGACTCGGTGAGCTTGGCGTCGGTGTTGTAGTCGGCCAGGGCGTACTCGGCGGCGTCGTGCAGGGCGACTCCGGGGACCGCGGCCGAGGCCTTGGCGTCGCCGGGGACGAAGATGTCGTCGGTGAGCGCGGCCGGGTCGTGGGCGCGGACCAGGTCACGGGCGACCACGAAGTCTCCGCGGGCCGGGTCGTCGGGCAGCACCTGGGAGACGCGGAGCGTGACGGTCGCGCCGTCCGCGAACCGGACCGGGACCTCCTGGCCCTCCTTCAGACCGAGGGCACCGGCCGTCTTCTCGCCGAGCACCGCCTCGCCGGGCTTGTTCCACTTCGCGTTCCGGCTGCCGAGGACGTCCAGGACGGTGTACGACCCGGCCTCCTCGCCCTTCTCACCGTTCTTGCCGGACGTCGTGTCGACGAAGGCCCGGGTCGGCAGCGCCGCCTTGCCCACGGGGTTGGCGGCGACGACCTCGTCGGTGTTGCCGGGGGTGCCGTCCGGCGTGACGATCGTCTGGCCGGCGACCTTCAGCGCCTCACCGGCCGGGTAGGCGACCCGCATGGTCGACACCATGCCGCTGAGCAGGACGGCGAAGCCGACGGCGGCGATCACCGGGGCGACCAGCGAGGCGGCGCGGCGCGGGTTGGCGACCAGCTCGGCCCGGACGAGGACCGGGGCGGCCTTGCCGCCGCGCTGGAACGGCGCGGTCAGGAACCGGCCGACCGGTCCGACGAACACCGGGGTGAGCAGGGCCGCGGCGACGATCAGCGTCATGGTGGCGGCGATCGCCATGTTGATGCGGTTGTCCGCGGTGGAGGTGGCGGTGCCGATCGCGAGCAGGACACCCAGGCCGAGCACGGTGAGGCCGGCGATCCAACGCCCGCGTCCCATGCCCGTGTTGGCCGAGCGGCTGTCGAGCAGCGCCTCGATGGGGGCGACCTTGGCGGCCTTGCGGCCCGCGCTCCAGGCGCCGATCACGCTGACCCCGATGCCGACGAGGGCGCCGGTGAGCAGCGGCCAGGCGGCGACGTCGATCTCCATGCCGGGCGGTGTGACGTCCAGGCCCTTGAGGATGGAGAGCAGCTGCGGCGTGGCGGCGATGCCCACGAGGCAGCCGGCGATCGAGCCGGCCAGCCCGACCACGGCGGCCTCGCCGAGGATCATGCGCCGGATCTGCTTCGGCGAGGCGCCGATGGTGCGCAGCAGACCGATCTCGCGGCGGCGCATCCCGGTGGACAGGACCAGCATGGAGGCGACCACGAACACGGTGGTGAACAGGCCGAGGAGGGCCATGGCGCTGATCAGCTGGACGCCCAGGAAGCGCTTGTGCTCGATGTACTCGGGCTGGAGTTCGGACCGGCCGTCGCCGGAGACCACGCTGCCCTTGTCGCCGACGACCTTCTTCGCGCCGGAGACGATCGCGCCGGTGTCGGCGTCCTTGCCGGGGACCAGGGCGATGGCGGCCACGCCCGGCTGCTGCTCGGCGGCGAACTGCTCGCTGAAGTAGTAGCCGGGGCCGTCCACCGTGCCGACGACCCGGAACTGCTCGCGGCCCTCGGTGATGTTGACGGTCAGCTCGCTGCCCACGGCGGCGCCGAGGTCGCGGTCGACGACGACCTCGTTCGCGGCGGCGGGAGCACGGCCGGAGACCAGCTTGTACGGCGCCATCCGGGCGCTGCCGAAGCCGTGCCCGGACTCGTCGGCGCCCTCGTCGGTGACGGGCTCGCCGTTCCTGATCGCCTGGGCGTAGAAGGAGCGGTCGACCACGGCGTCGGCGACACCGGGGATCTTCTCCAGGCCGGAGACGAGCGGTTCGGCCTCGGAGGCGCTCCACGGCATCCGGTCCTCGGGGCTGCCGTCGGCGTCGACGGCCTGCGGCGGCAGGGCGAGGGCCGTGGTGCCCTCGTAGCGGGGCTGCACCTTGGCGCGGGCGGAGTCGTAGATGACCAGGGTGGTGGTGATCAGTGCCACGCCGACCAGGACGGCGACGAAGGCGCCGAGGAAACCGGACCAGCGTTCACGGACGTTCGCGAGGATCAGCATGAGGGTCAGGCCTCCAGCCGGGCCATGTGGGTGGCGATCGCGGCGGCGTTGTCGGCGCCGGCCTGTTGGTCGAGGTGGATCCGGTCGGCGATCCGGCCGTCCTTGAGGAAGACGACGACGTCGGCGTGGGCGGCGGCCACCGGGTCGTGGGTGACCATCAGGGTGGTCTGGCCCTCCTGGTCGACCAGCATCCGCATCATCCGCAGCACTTCGCGGGAGGTGGCGGTGTCCAGGGCGCCGGTCGGCTCGTCCGCGAAGAGGACGTCGGGCCGGGTGACGAGGGCGCGGGCGAGGGCGACGCGCTGCTGCTGGCCACCGGACATCTCGCTGGGGCGGTGCCCGGCGCGGTCGGCCAGTCCCACGGAGGCGAGCGCCGCGGAGACCTGCTCGCGGCTGACCTTGCGGCCGGCGAACCGGGAGGGCAGCTCGACGTTCTGCGCCGCGGTCAGGGACTCCACCAGGTTGAAGGCCTGGAACACGAAGCCGACGTGCTTGCGGCGCAGTTCGGTGCGCTGCATCTCGTTCTGCCGGCCGATGTCCACGCCGGCCAGGACGATCTGCCCGTCCGACGGCTGCTCGAGGCCGGCCGCGCACTGGAGCAGGGTCGACTTGCCGGAACCGGAGGGGCCCATGATCGCGGTGAAGGTGCCGCGCCGGAAGGAGAGCGACACGCCGTCCAGGGCGGTGACCTGCCGTCCGCCGGTGCCGTGGACCTTGCGCACCGCGTGGAGTTCGACCGCGTCCTGCGTGGGGGTGATGTGGCTCGTCGTCGTCATGCTCAGATTCCACTGCACCGGAGGGGGTCCGGGCACTGACCCGCTCTCTACTCCTGGGGTAGAGGCAGCTCTACCTCTCCCGCGTTCTCGGAGATCCGCGAGAGACGCCGTGGTTACGTTGGCCGTATGCAACCCACAACGGCCTGGCAGGCCATGGCCCAGCGCCCGCTGAGCTTCCTGACCTCCAGCTGGCCCTGGCGGTCCCTCGCGTATCTGAGCGGCGGTGTCCTGGTCGGGGCCGCGGCGGTGCTCTTCTTCGCCCTCGGCCTGGCTGCGGGCCTGGTCCTCCTGGTCGTGCTGATCGGTGTCGCGCCCCTGGTCGGCCTGGTCTTCACCTCCACCGTGGTCGCCACGGTGGAGCGCCGCCGGCTGCGTCTGGTCGACCTCGACCGGGTCAGCGACCCGCACCGCGCCCCGGAGGCCCCGGGGCTGCGCGGCTGGGTCGCCACCCGGCTCAAGGAGCAGGCGACGTGGCGGGAGCTGATGTTCACGCTGCTGTCGGCGGTCGCCCTGTGGTGGCTCGACCTGATGGTGCTCGGCTTCTCGTTCGGACTGCCGGCCACGACGATCGCCTCGACCGACGGCGAGACCTGGCCGTGGACGGTGTTCGGCGTGCTGGTGCTGCTCTCGACGCCGTACACGGTGACGTCGTGGGCGGGCGCGCGCGCCGCCATGGCCCGCTCCTTCCTCGCCCCGCGCGACCGGGAGCTGGGCGAGGAGCTGCGCGAGGTGCGCGCCTCCCAGTCGCGGCTGCTGGACTCCTTCGACGCCGAGCGAATCCGCATCGAGCGCGACCTGCACGACGGGGCCCAGCAGCATCTGGTGTCGCTGGGCATGACGCTGGGCCTGATGCGCCTGGACGTCGAGCCGGGATCGCCGCAGGACGAGCTGCTCACCCGGGCCGAGCGTCAGCTGTCGACGGCCCACCAGGAGCTGCGGGCCCTGATCCGGGGGCTCAATCCCCCGGTGCTCGCCGATCACGGGCTCGTCGCCGCCATCGAGGACTACGCGGGCCGTTTCCCGATCCCGGTGACGGTCGATCTGAACCTGCCCGAGCGGCTGCCCAGGAAGCTGGAGACGACGATGTACTACCTGATCAACGAGGCCATGACGAACATCGCCAAACACAGCGGTGCCAGGACCGCCGCGGTGCACGGTCGCTATCATTCCGATCTGTTGGTTCTCGACATCAAGGACGACGGCCAAGGCGGGCTGGATCCCGCGGGCAGTGGTGTGACGGGGCTCGCGGACCGGGTCACCGCCCTCGACGGCCGGATGCGGGTGTCGAGTCCGTCCGGTGGTCCCACCCTGTTGCACGTGGAGGTTCCGTGTCGCTTCGCCTGATCGTGGCCGAGGACGCCGTTCTGTTGCGCGAAGGGCTGGTCGGGCTGCTCGAGCGGGTCGGACACGAGGTGGTGACGGCGGTCGGCGACGCCGACGCCCTGCTCGCGGCGGTCCGCGCCGACCGCCCGGACCTGATCGTCACGGACGTGCGGATGCCGCCGTCGCTCGGCGACGACGGGCTGCGGGCGTCGGTCGAACTGCGGGCGGAGTTCCCCGGGCTGCCCGTGCTCGTGCTCAGCCAGTACGTGGAACGCTCGTACGCGCTGCGGCTGTTGGACTCGGGCGGCGGTGCCGGGGTGGGCTATCTGCTCAAGGAGCGGGTGAGCGCGGTGGCGGACTTCACGGCCGCGATCGAGCGGGTCGCGGCCGGCGGGACGGTGGTGGACCCCGAGGTCATCCAGCAGCTGGTCCAACTGCGCCAGGACCCGCTGGAGCGGCTCAGCGCCCGGGAACGCGAGGTGCTCTCACTGATCGCGCAGGGCCGCACCAACGCGACGCTGGCCAAGCAGCTGTTCATCAGCGAGGCGGCCGTGAACAAGCACATCGGCAACATCTTCACCAAGCTGGACCTCCCGGTGGACACCGAGGGGCACCGCCGGGTGCTGGCGGTACTGGCGTACCTGCGGGCGTGACACGGCGGCCCGCCGGGGAGTCTTCCGTCCCCGGGGGCCGCCGTGCGGGGGGCCGCTCAGTCGCACATGGCGACCAGGATGCGTCGGGTGCCCTCGAAGGGGCGGCGGCCGTGGCCCGTGAGGACGTTGTCGATGACGAGGACGTCGCCCTCGCGCCAGTCCACGTCCACGGCCAGCTCCAGGCCGACGTCACGGATGTGCGTGACGTACTCGTCGGGGATGAGGCCGCCGTCCGCGAAGGTGACGTACTGCGGGAACTCCTCGGGCGCCAGGATGTCGTACAGCTCCTTGGAGGTCTCGTCGCCGAGGCCGGCCGGGTGCCACTGGTCGGCCTGGTTGAACCAGACCTCGACGCCCGTCACCGGGTGCGTGGTGGTGGCCTTGCGGTGCTGGACGACGCGGATGCCGTCGGGGCCCCACTCCCACTCGGCCTCCGCGGCCTTCAGGTAGCGCTCCACCTCGGCGCGGTCGTCGGTCTCGAAGGTGTCCTGCCAGCTCTTGCCGAGGCCGTAGCCGTCGTGCAGGTTCTGCACGTAGCGGATGCCGCCCGCGAACGCCTCCCGGACCTCGGGACGCAGGGAGGCGAGCCACAGCTCACCGTCCACGACGGGGGTCGCGCCGCCCGACTCGGCGGCCTTCTCGCAGTAGAAGGCGAGCCGCGACGGCCAGCGGCGGGCGTAGTTCAGCTCGTTGTGCATCGAGATGGTGAAGCGCTGCGGGTACTCGGTCGAGGTGTACAGGTTGCCCTTGACCCGGGTGCGCGGCGAGTTGCCGTGCACGTACGGCAGCCGGGTCGGCAGCAGCCGGTCGAGGACCGGGTCGATGGATTCCGGTGTGACCCCGAAGCCGCGGAAGACGAGCGCCTTGTGCTCGGTCAGCAGATCGGTCAGGCCCTCGGCGCCCAGGCCGGTCAGGTGCGCGGCCAGGTCACGGCCGCCGGCCCCGTCCTCGGTGATCTCGTGCGGGGCCCAGGTGGGGTTCTCGCTCAGGGTGGTGCTCATGACGTCTCCTGCTCCTATCGGGAGATGGTCTCGTTCAGCTTGCCGAGCTTCTCGATGCCTTCGAGTACGGCCCTCGGCTCCACGCCGAAGTCCACCAGGCAGCCGATCTCGTCGACGCCCAGCGCCTGTACGCGCGGCACCAGTTCGGCGGCCCGTTCGACGCTGCCGAAGAGGCCGCCGCTCTCGAAGTAGCGGTCGAAGGCCCGGGCGGCGAGGTAGTCCATGTCGTCGGCGTTGAGCTGGGACAGGTCCGTGTCCTTGCCGGTGAACGACTTGGCGGTGAGGTTGGCGGAACTCTTCAGGTAGTGGGTGAAGGGCTCCCGCACCTGCTCGCGGACCTGGTCCAGGTCGTCACCGAGCAGGGTGTGCAGCATCAGCACGACATGACCGGACCAGCCGTCGTGCTCCTCGGCGGCGACCCGCCGGTACTCGGCGATCTTCCCGGCGACCTCCTCCAGGGACTGGCCGAGCAGATGGGTCAGGATGCCGGCCTTCATCCGGGCGGCGGCCCGGAAGGTGTCGACGCCGCCGGCCGAGGTCAGCCACACCGGCAGCTCGGGCTGGACGGCGGGCGGGTAGGCGCGGATGTCGACCGGCCGGCCGAGCCCGTCCGTGGTGGACAGGGCCTCGCCGCGCCACAGCCGGCGCACCTCCTCGGCGGTGTCGCGGACCAGGGCGCGGCGGTCGGCGTGGTTCTCCGGGCGCAGCGCGAAGTCCACGGTGTTCCAGCCGGAGGCGAAGGCGACGCCCGCGCGGCCGCCGGACAGGTTGTCGACCACCGACCACTCCTCGGCGATCCGCGCCGGGTGGTGCAGCGGGGCGACGACGCTGCCCGCCCGGATGCCCACCCGCTGGGTGCACATCGCCACGGCGGCGCCGAGCACGGACGGGTTGGGGTAGGCCCCGCCGAAGGGGTCGAAGTGCCGCTCGGGGGTCCATACGGCGGCCAGGCCCGACCGGTCGGCGAGCTTCGCCCCCTCGATCAGCAGCTCGTAGCGGCCGGCCTCCCCCGGCGCGGTCGAGTCGTGCGCGAAATAGAACAGGCTCAGGTCCATGGACGGTCCTTCGGGTGGTCCGGGATTCGGGTGCGGGGTCGGGTGGGTGCGCACGTCCACACGGCTTGCGGACGGGGAGGGCCGGTGAACCGGCCGGTCAGGTGTCGGGCGGGGGCGCCGGTGGTGCCGCGGGCCGGGCCGCGTCCGGGATGCGGGCCCTGCGGACGGCCGGGATCAGTGCGGCCACCGCGGCGGTGACGGCCATCAGGCCGGCCGCCACCAGCAGGGAGAGCAGTCCGCGGTAGGCCTCCAGGAGCTTCCCGGCGCAGAAGGCGCCCGCGGTGGTGCCGAGCGCGACGACCAGGCCGGACAGGGCGGCGACCCGCCCCTGCAACTCCTGCGGTGTGACGGTGACCTGGTAGACGGCGGTGGCCACTCCGAACACGGCGCCGACGATGTTCATCAGCGCGAACAGCACTCCGAGCTGCACCGGCCCCCGCGCCCAGGCCATGGCGTTCATGAGCGCGGCCCACAGGGTCAGGCCGCCGATCAGCAGGACGGACAGCGGCAGCCGTGCCATGAACCAGCGGGCGCCGAGCGCGCCGAGCAGCCCGCCGCAGCCGCTGATCCCGAGCACGAGGCCCAGGGTCGCCTCCGGCAGCCCCTGTTCCTTGACCAGGATCACGACCAGCCCCTGCATCACCACTTGCAGCAGGGCCGTGGACACGGTGACCACGGGCAGCATGGCGCGCAGCGCCCGCTGTCCCAGCAGCCAGCGCAGGGCGTCGGCCAGGTCGCGGTGGAGCGCCCGCCCCGGCTCCCGGGTCCCGGCCCGCAGGTCGGCCCGGATGAACCGCAGGTTGACGGCCGCGACCAGCGCCCCGAGCGTGGCGGCGAGGAACGGGCTCCAGCGGACCCAGGTGAACAGCACGGTGCCGGCCGGCCCGCCCAGCAGGCCGGCGATCCGTCCGCGCGCCTCGTTCTGCGACAGCGCGGCGGGCAGTTGTCCGCCCGGGACGACCGTGCGCACGGCGACCCGCTCGGCGAGCGAGGAGATGATCGCCAGCGAGACCTCGACGGCGATCAGCGCCAGCAGCAGCTCCATGCCGAGCGCGCCGAGGGTCAGGGCGACCCCCACCGCGCCGAGCGCCAGGATCCGGCCGACGGCGCACCAGCGCATGACCGCGCGCCGGTCCCACCGGTCCACCAGCACACCCGCCGGCAACTGGACGACGGCCTGCGGCAGTACGGCCGCGGTCGCCGCCAGGCCGACCGCCTCGGCCGAACCGCCGGAGATCTGGAGCGCGAGCAGCGGGTAGCAGACGCTGCTCATCCGGGATCCGAAGAACTGGAGCCAGTTGCCGGTCCACAGCAGCAGGAAGTCGCGGTTGCGGCGCAGCGGGGGCGGTGCCGTGACCGTGGTGTCGTCCAGCGCTGTCATGCGCCGAGCCTGCACGCTGCTTCTACGGCGGTTCTACGAGCGCCGGTGGGGGCCCCGCCCCGGGCCGCCCCGTCCAGCGCCGCGAGCCGCTCGGCCAGGACGCGGCCGACGTGGGCGACCGGTCCCGGCCGCGTCATGAGGCCCTCGTGGTCGCTGTCCACGTCGTGGTTGACGATCTCGCCGCCGACGTGCGGCGCCCAGGCCCGGTGGCCGCGCTCGCGGACCAGTGCTCCCCGGCCGCGCTCGGCGGTGACGAAGAGCATGTCGCCGCCGAACCGGGGCGGGGTGTGCCCCCACATGAGCCGGGTGTTGTTGACGTAGACGTCCTTCATGGCGAGGATCTCGTGCTCGTCGAACCGCGCCATCACCTTGTTCTCGCGGGCCAGGAACGCCCGGTAGCGCTCGATCGGGAAGGTCTCCGGGGTCAGTTCGCCCTCCTGGAAGTCGAAGCCGATCGCCCGCAGGTTGTGCGCGACGATCGTCGCCTCGGAGGGCGGTTCGGAGCCGGCCGCGTCGGCGACCGGGTAGGCGTCGAGCACGGCGAGGAGCTCCACCCGCTCGCCCCGGCGCTCCAGTTCGGCCGCCACGGCGTGCGCGATCGTCCCGCCCACCGACCAGCCGAGCAGCCGGTACGGCCCCTCGGGCGCGGTGGCGGTGATCCGGTCGGCGTAGTCGGCGGCCATCTCCTCGAGGGAGGCGGGCAGCGGCTCCGCGCCGTCGGTGCCGCGCGCCTGGAGTCCGTACAGCGGGTACTGCGGGCCCAGGTGGGCGAGCAGGCCGAGGTAGACCCAGCTGAGGCCGGCGGCGGGGTGCACGCAGAACAGCGGGGACGCCGCACCGGAGGCCCGCAGCGGCACCAGCACGCCGTGCCCGTCGCTCCCGCCGTCCGCGCCGTCTGTGCCGTCTGCGGTCTGCGGTTGCAGCTCCCGCAGCAGTGCGTCGGGCGTGGGGGCCTGGAAGAGGCGGCGCAGCGGCACGTCGACGCCGAGGACGGACCCGACGCGGCCGACGAGCCGGGTCGCGAGCAGGGAGTGCCCGCCGCTCTCGAAGAAGTTGTCGTCGAGCCCGAAGCTCGCGAGACCGAGCACCTCGGCGAACAGGGCGCACATCAGCTCCTCGCGCGGGGTGACGGGCGTGCGTCCCTGGCCGCGCGCCCCGTAGTCGGGCGCGGGTAGCGCGGCCCGGTCGACCTTGCCGTTCGGGGTGAGCGGCAGGGCGTCGAGGACGACCACCGCCGCGGGCACCATGTGCGCGGGCAGGGTCTCCCCCAGCCGGTCGCGCAGGACGGGGCCGAGTCCGGCGTCGTCCCGGTGCCTCACCGGGTCGTTGGCCCGGGGCAGGGGGCCGGGCCCGGACGCCGGCCGGTGGACGCCGGCGAGCGCCAGGTCCACGGGGCCGTCCCCGCGGACGAACAGGGCGTCCAGCGCGCCGTCCGCCGCGTCCTCGGCCGCCCAGGTGACGGCCACCCGGTGTCCGGTGCGCTCCGCCAGCGCGTACAGCTCCTCGGGGTCCACGGCCGCGGTGTCCCGGGCGTCGTCGTCGGCGAACAGGGCGCGCACCCCGGCCGCCTCGTCGGCCAGCCGGAGGTTGGGGATGCCGGTGACCCGCAGGGCGGGACGGCCCGCGGCCAGTTCACCGGCCAGCGCGGCGAGTCCGGGCACCCGCTCGCCCCAGGGCAGGACGGGCGCGTCGGGCGTCCCGGGTCCGTGGGCGGTGCGCAGCACCACGTCGTAGCGGTGCCGGGTGAGTTCGTTGTGATGCGTGCCGCGCCGTACCCGCACGTCGACGCCGAGCGGACCGGCCCGCTCCGTGAACCACTCGGGGGCGAGCAGCAGCTCCTTCTCGCGGGCCACGTCCCGTTCGACGCCGGCGCGCAGCAGCTCCCGTTCGGTGCCGCCGGGCACGGTGTCCCGGCCGGTGAGGGCGACGCCGCCGCGCAGGGTGCGCAGGGTGCGCAGGTTGCGGACGTCGCCGACGAAGACGGTGCCGCCGGGGGCCAGGAGCCCCGTGACCTTGTCGAGGACCTCGGCGAGGTAGTCGGCGCTCGGGAAGTACTGGACGACCGAGTTGAGCACGACGGTGTCGAAGGTGCCGGCGGGCAGGCCGCCGGTGTCGTGGGCGGGCTGGACGGTCAGGGTCACCCGGTCGGCCAGGCCGGGCTCTCCGGCGACCTGGGCGCGCAGCCGCTCGACGGCGGAGGCGGAGAGGTCGGTGCCCCAGTAGCTCTCGCAGTGCGGGGCGACGTGGGCGAGGATCAGGCCGGTGCCCGCGCCGATCTCCAGGACGCGGCGCGGCCGGTCGGCGAGGATGCGCTCGACGGTGGCCGCGCGCCACTCGCGCATCTCCTCCAGGGGGATCGGGTCGCCGGTGTACGTGGAGCGCCAGATGCCGAAGTCCTCGCCGAAGGTGTCGGAGCCCGGGTCGCCGTAGAGGGCGTCGTAGGCCTCCTCCCACTCGCGGACCTGGCTCTTCTCCGCCTCGGTGTCCCGGCTGCCGTCGCCGCGGTCGGGCACCGCGTACGCGACCAGACGCTTGTCGCCCGGGGTGTCCTCGCGGGCGACGACGACCGCCTGGGCGAGGTCGCCGCCGGAGGTGAGCGCGGCCTCGATCTCGCCGAGTTCGATGCGGAAGCCGCGCACCTTGACCTGGTGGTCGGTGCGGCCGATGTACTCCAGGTCGCCGTCGGCGCTCCAGCGGACCAGGTCGCCGGTGCGGTACATCCGGCCGCCCGCGGGTCCGAAGGGGTCGGCGGCGAAGCGCTCGGCGGTCAGGCCGGGCCGGTTCAGGTAGCCGCGCGCGACGCCGGTGCCGGCGATGTACAGCTCGCCGGCCTCGCCGGGCGCGACCGGGCGCAGCCCGCCGTCCAGGACGTACACCCGGGTGTTGTCGAGCGGGCGGCCGATCGGGGGGCGTTCGCAGGTGGCGTCGTCGAGGAGCGCGGCGGTCGACCAGATGGTGGTCTCGGTCGGCCCGTAGACGTTGGTGAGGGGGCCGCCCAGGTCGTGCAGGGCGCGGCCGAGCGGTCCGGGCAGCGCCTCGCCGCCGACGAGCTTGACGAGTCCGCGCAGCGCCTCGGGCCGGGTGGCGACCAGGCCCTGCCAGGCGGTCGGGGTGGCCTGGAGGACGGTCGCCCCGGACTCCTCGACGAGCCGGGCGAGCGCCACCGGGTCCTTGACGGTCTCGCGGGGCGCGAGCACCAGGCGGGCGCCGTGCGCGAGCGGTGTCCACAGCTCCAGGTTGGAGATGTCGAAGCCGATGGTGGTGACGGCGAGCAGCCGGTCGTCGGCGGTCAGGCCCAGCCGCCCCTGGATGGCGTGGAGCAGGTTGAGCAGGTTCTCGTGGCCGACGACGACGCCCTTGGGGCGGCCGGTCGAGCCGGAGGTGTAGATGACGTACGCCGGGTGGTCCGGGTGCGGGGCGGGGATCCGGCGGACCCGGTCGAGTTCGGGTGCGGTGACGGCGTCCAGGGCGTCCACCGTTTCGGGGGCGTCCAGGACCAGGCGGGCCACTCCGTCGTCGCCGGGCAGGCCCGGCGCGGTCTCGCGGTCGGTGAGCAGCAGGACCGGGGACGCGTCGGCCAGCATGTAGGCGACGCGGTCGGCCGGGTACTCCGGGTCGATCGGGACGTACGCCGCCCCGGACTTGAGGACGGCGAGCAGCGCCACGACCATCGCGTCGGTGCGCGGCAGGGCCACCGCGACGAGGTCCTCGGCGCCGACGCCGCGGGCGGCCAGCACGTGGGCGAGCCGGTCGGAGCGCAGGTCGAGTTCGCGGTAGTCGAGGGTCAGGTCCCCGAAGTCGAGCGCGGGTGCGTGCGGCGTGCGGGCGGCCCGGGCGCGGAACAGGGCGGGCAGCCGGTCGCCGGGCAGGTCGCGGCCGGTGTCGTTCCAGTCGACGAGGAGGCGGCCGCGGTCGTTCTCGGGCAGCGTGTCGAGGGCGCCCACCGGGGCTTCGGGGCGCGCCGCGGCCGCCGTGAGGACGGCGACGAGCCGGTCGGCGAGCCCGCGGGCGGTGGACCGGTCGAACAGGTCGGCGGCGTACTCCAGGACGCCGGCGATGCCGCCGGGCGTGCCGTCCGGGGTGTGCCGTTCGCCGAGCCGGAACATCAGGTCGAAGCGCGCGACGCCGGTGCCGACGTCCTGGCCGGAGGCGGCCACGTCGGGCATCGGTCCCGCGGGGGCGGCGTCGGTGGTGCCGCGTGCGGTGACGTTGTCGAAGGTCAGCATGGTCTGGAACAGCGGGTGGCGGGCCATGGAGCGGGCCGGGTTGAGCGCGTCGACGAGCCGCTCGAAGGGCACGTCCTGGTGGGCGTACGCGCTCAGGTCGGTCTCGCGGACCTTGGCCACCAGCGCGGTGAACGGCTCGTCGGCCGCCACCTCGGTGCGCAGGACGAGGGTGTTGGCGAAGAATCCGACCAGGTCCTCCAGGGCCTCGTCGGTGCGGCCGGCGATCGGGGTGCCGATCGGGACGTCGGTGGAGCCGCTGAGCTTGGACAGGAGGGCGGCGAGGGCGGCCTGCACGACCATGAAGAGGCTCGCGTGGTGGTCCCGGGCCAGTTCGGTGAGCCGGGCGTGGGTCGCGGCCGGGATCTCCACGTCGAGCAGGTCGCCGCGGTAGGAGGAGACGGCCGGGCGGGGCCGGTCGGTGGGCAGGTCGAGCTCTTCGGGCAGCCCGGCCAGCGCCCGCCGCCAGTAGGCGAGTTGGCGCGCCCCGGCGCTGTCCGGGTCGTCCTCGTCGCCGAGCAGCTCCCGCTGCCACAGGGTGTAGTCGGCGTACTGCACCGGCAGCGGCGGCGTGCCGGGTGCCTCGCCCCGGCAGCGCGCGGCGTAGGCGGCCGTGAGGTCGCGCACGAGCAGCGGCATCGACCAGCCGTCGGTGGCGATGTGGTGGACCAGGACGAGCAGGACGTGCTCGTCGGGCCCGACGGTGAACAGCGTGGCCCGCAACGGCGGTTCGACGCCGATGTCGAAGGCGTGGCGCGCCTCCCGCTCCAGGTCCGCGACCAGTTTCTCCTCCGTGGTCTCGCGCAGGGCCAGCGCGGGGCGGGCCCGCTCGGGTGCGAGGACGGTCTGGTACGGGCCGTCGGCGTCCTCCGCGAAGACCGTGCGCAGCGTCTCGTGGCGCACGGCGAGGTCGGCGAGGGCCTCGGTGAGCGCCGCCCGGTCGACGGCGCCGGAGAGCCTGAGGGCCGTCGGCACGTTGTACGTGTGGCTGCGGCCCTCGAACCGGTTGAGGAACCACAGGCGTTGCTGGGCGGAGGAGAGCGGGACGCGAGCCCGGCGCCCGGTGGCGCGCAGCGGCGGCCGGGCGGGCCCGCCGGAGCCGAGGGCGGCGGCGAGTCCGGCGACGGTCGGCGTCTCGAAGAACTGGCGGATGGTGAGTTCCTCGCCGAGTGTGGCGCGGATCCGGCCCGCCAGGCGGGTGGCGAGCAGCGAGTGGCCGCCGAGGACGAAGAAGTCGTCGTCGATGAACACCTCGGCCAGGCCGAGCACTTCGGCGAACAGGCCGCACAGGATCACCTCGTGCGGGGTGCGCGGGGCGCGGCCCGGCCGGGCGGGGCCGTACTCCGGCGCGGGGAGCGCGGCGCGGTCGAGTTTGCCGCTGGGGTTGAGCGGCAGGGCGTCCAGGGCGACGAACGCGGCGGGCACCATGTACTCGGGCAGGGCGGCGGCGACGTGCGCGCGCAGCCGGGCCCGGTCGACGGTGTGGCCGGCGGCCGGGACGACGTAGGCGACCAGGCGCCGGTCGCCCGGCCGGTCCTCGCGGACGAGGACGGCGGTGCGGGCCACGCCGGCGTGGCCGCGTACGACCGCCTCGATCTCGCCGGGCTCGATGCGGAAGCCGCGCACCTTGACCTGGAAGTCGGTGCGGCCGAGGTAGTCGAGGTTCCCGTCGGCGCTCCAGCGGACCAGGTCGCCGGTGCGGTACATGCGGGTGCCGGCGGCGCCGTGCGGATCGGCGACGAAGCGCTCCGCCGACAGGCCGGCGCGCCGGTGGTAGCCGCGGGCCAGGCCGGGGCCGGCGATGTACAGCTCGCCCGCGGCGCCGACCGGGACGGGTTGCAGCGCCCGGTCGAGGACGTAGAGCCGGGTGTTGCGGATCGGGGCGCCGATCGGCGGCACACCGGTGATCTCGTCGCGGCTGTACCAGGCGGCGGCGTAGACGGTGGCCTCGGTGGGGCCGTAGATGTTGGCGAACCGTTCGGCTCCGACGGCGCGTACGACGTCGCCCGCGTCACGGGCGGAGACGGCTTCGCCGGCGAGTACGACCTCCCGGGCGGCGACCAGCGGGCCGCCGTCGCCGACGAGCTGGGCGACGGCCGAGGGCACACCGCTGATCAGGGAGACCGAGCGGCCCGTGTGGGCGGTGTCGCCCAGTTCCAGGACGTCGCGCATCACCTCGACGGCGCCGCCGCTGAGCAGCGGGCCGAACATCTCGAAGACGGAGACGTCGAAGTTGAGCGAGGTGGAGGCCACCACGTGCGACATGCCGGCGGCGCCGAACTCGTCCGCGGCCCAGGCCGCCAGGTCGGCGACGTTCTCGTGCGGCACCACGACGCCCTTGGGCAGGCCGGTGGAGCCGGAGGTGTA
This sequence comes from Streptomyces coelicoflavus, assembly GCF_045041415.1. Lineage (NCBI taxonomy): Bacteria > Bacillati > Actinomycetota > Actinomycetes > Kitasatosporales > Streptomycetaceae > Streptomyces > Streptomyces coelicoflavus. The sequence continues at coordinate 3,778,603 of NZ_CP108218.1, forward strand.
GATCGCGTAGGCGGCGTGCGCGGGCAGCAGCGGCGCCGCGCGTTCCGCGTCGCTCACCTCGCCCGCGGGCAGGACGGCGAGCGCGGCCTCGGTGGCCGGGTCGTCGAGCACGACGGGCTCGGCGCCCTCGACGGGCAGCCGGCCGGCCACGTCCCGTGCGGTGAGCAGCAGGCCGGGTGCGGCGTCGCGCAGCAGGTGGGCCTGGCGGTCGGCGGGGTAGTCCGGGTCGACGGGCACGTACGCCGCACCGGACTTGAGGACGCCGAGGACCGCGACGAGGGTCAGCTCGGTGCGCGGCAGGGCGATGCCCACGAAGCGCTCGGGGCCGGCGCCGCGCCCGATCAGCAGCCGCGCCAGCCGGTTCGACCGGGCGTCGAGCTCGGCGTACGTCAGGGTCCGCTCCCGGTGCCGTACGGCGGGCGCCTCCGGCGTGCGGGCGACCTGGGCGGCGAACAGGGCGGGCAGCGTCGCCCGGGGCACCTCGGCGGCGGTGTCGAGCCAGCTGCCGAGGATGTGCCCGCGTTCGTCGTCCTCCAGGACACCGATCCGGCTCAGGGGCAGGCCGGGCTGGTCGGTCAGGGCGTCGAGCAGCAGGGTGAGGCGGCGGACGAGGGTCTCGGCGGTGGACCGGTCGAAGAGGTCCTCGCTGTATTCGAGGTGCCCGGTGATACCCGCGGGGGTGCCGTCGTCGGCGCGGCTGTCGGCCACGGCGAGCAGCAGGTCGAACTGGGCGACGCCGGTGCCGACCTTGTCGCCGGAGACGGTGAGGCCGGGCAGCCGGCCCTCGCCGAGCGCGGCCTTCTGGTCGACGTTGTTGAAGGCGAGCATCGTCTGGAACAGCGGGTGGCGGCCCATCGCGCGGGACGGGTTGAGCACTTCCACCAGCCGTTCGAAGGGCACGTCCTGGTGGGCGTAGGCCGCGAGGTCGGTCTGCCGGGCGCGCGCCACCAGGTCGGTGAAGGTCGGGTCGCCGGAGACGTCGGTGCGCAGCACCAGGGTGTTGACGAAGAACCCGACGAGGTCCTCCAGGGCCTCGTCGGTGCGGCCCGCGATCGGGGTGCCGAGGGGGATGTCGGTGGAGCCGCTCAGCTTGGACAGCAGGGCGGCGAGACCGGCCTGGACGACCATGAAGAGGCTGGCCCGGTTCTCGCGGGCGAGGTGTTCGAGGCGCCGGTGCAGCTGTGCGGAGAGGGCGACGGGCACCGTGGCGCCGCGGTAGCTGCTCTCGGCGGGCCGGGGCCGGTCGGTGGGCAGCGGCAGTTCCTCGGGCAGATCGCGCAGGGTCTCGCTCCAGTGGGCGACCTGGCGGCTGACGAGGCTGTCGGGGTCGTCCTCGGAGCCGAGCACCTCGTGCTGCCACAGGGTGTAGTCGGCGTACTGCACGGGCAGCGGGGTCCAGGCGGGTGCCTCGCCGGCGCAGCGCGCGGTGTAGGCGGTGGTGAGGTCGCGGACCAGGACGGGGGTGGACCAGCCGCCGTCGCTCGCGATGTGGTGGACCAGCAGCATCAGGACGTGGTCGTCCGCGCCGAGCTCGAACAGGTGGGCGCGCAGTGGTGGTTCGGCCGCGAGGTCGAAGCCCTGGCGCGCGGCCCGGCGCAGCTCCTCGGGCAGGCCCGCCGCGTCGGTGGGGGTGATCCGGGGTTCGGGTCGGGCCCGCTCGGGGTCGAGGACGATCTGGTGCGGGCCCTGCTCGTCCTCGGCGAAGACGGTGCGCAGGCTCTCGTGCCGGGTGACGACGTCGGCCAGCGCGCCGGCCAGCGCCTCACGGTCGAGGGAGCCGGACAGGCGCAGCGTCGTGGGGATGTTGTGGGCGGCGCTCGGCCCTTCGAGCCGGCTGAGGAACCACAGGCGGCGCTGGGCGAAGGAGACCGGTATCCGTGCGGGACGGGGGCGGGCCTCCAGGGCGGGGCGGGCCGTTTCGCCGGTGAGGAGCAGCGCGGCGAGGCCGGCGACGGTCGGGGTCTCGAAGAGCTGGCGCACGGGCAGCTCCACGCCGAGGGTCGCGCGGACGCGGGTCATCAGGCGCAGGGCGAGCAGCGAGTGGCCGCCGCGGGAGAAGAAGTCCTCGTCCACCGAGACCTTGGGCACCCCGAGGACCTCGGCGAACAGACCGCACAGGATCTCCTCCTGCGGGGTGCGCGGGGCGCGGCCGGTGCTCTCCAGGCCGTACGCGGGGGCGGGCAGGGCGGCGCGGTCGAGCTTGCCGTTCGGCGTCAGCGGCAGCGCGTCGAGGACGACGAAGGCCGACGGGACCATGTACTCGGGCAGCGAGGCCGCCGCGAACTTGCGCAGGAGCGCGTGGTGCGGGCCGCTGTGTGCGCCGACGGGCACGACGTAGGCGACGATGCGTTTGTCGCCCGGGGTGTCCTCACGGACGACGACCGCGGCACGGCCGACGTCCGGATGACCGGCGACCACACTCTCGATCTCACCCAGCTCGATACGGAAACCCCGCACCTTCACCTGGAAGTCGCTGCGGCCGAGGTACTCCAGCTCACCGGACGCCGAACGCCGCACCAGGTCACCGGTCCGGTACATCCGCGTACCCGGCAGGCCGAACGGATCGGCCACGAACCGCTCAGCCGACAACCCCGGACGCCCGTGATAGCCACGAGCCAGACCCGCACCCGCGATGTACAGCTCACCCGCCACCCCGACCGGCACCGGACGCAGACCCGCATCAAGCACATACAGACGCGTGTTCGCCACCGGACCACCGATCGAGACCGCACCCGACTCCGTGATCTCCGCCGCCGACGACCAGACCGTCGTCTCCGTCGGCCCGTACAGATTCGTCACCGCACGGCCGCCGTCCGCGAGCGAACGCGCCAGCGACACCGGCAACGCCTCACCACCCACCAGCACACGCAGCCCGGCGGGCAGACCCCCCGCCTCGCACAACGCCTGCCACAGACTCGGCGTCGCCTGCATCAACGTGGCGCCCGACTCCCGCACGAGAGCACCCAGCGCGACCGGATCCCGCACCACCTCACGCGGCGCCAGCACCACCCGCGCACCGTGCAGCAACGGCAGGAACAACTCCAGACCCGCGATGTCGAACCCGACCGTCGTCACCGCCGCCAACCGGTCACCCTCACCCAGCACGAACCGGTCCTGCATCGCCGCCAGGAAGTTCACCAGCGCCCCGTGCGGAACCGCCACCCCCTTCGGCCGGCCCGTCGACCCCGACGTGTAGATGACATACGCGGTGTTCCCACCCGACAACCCCGCCACAGGCGGATCCTCAGCCCCGTACGACGACAGGTCCAGCCCCGCGAGCACGTCCTCCGACAACGTCAGTACCGGCGCCGCGTCCTCCAGGATGTACGCGATGCGCTCCTCCGGGAACTCCGGGTCCACCGGCACGTACCCCGCACCGGACTTCAGCACGGCCAGCAGCGCCACCACCAGATCCACCGAACGCGGCAACGCCACCGCCACCAACCGCTCCGGCCCCGCACCCCGCTCGACCAGCCAGTGCGCAAGCCGATTGGCCCGCGCGTTCAACTCCCCGTACGAAACGACCAGGTCGCCGAAGGAGAGGGCGGGCGCCCCGGGTACGAGGGCGGCGCGGGCGGCGAACAGCTCGGGGACGGTGGCGGGCGCCACGTCCCGTGCGGTCGCGTTGGCCGCTTCCAGGGCCGCGTGCCGCTCGTCCGCGGTGAGCAGGTCGACGCGGGCCACCGGCGCGTCCGGGGCGGTGGCCACCGCCGCGAGCACCCGGGTGAACCGCTCGGCGATGCGCTCGGCGGTGGCGCGGTCGAACAGGTCGGTGCTGTAGTTCAGGGCGCCGCTGAGCCCCTCGGGCGCTTCCGAGCCGCTCTGCCGCTCCTCCACCGTGAAGGAGAGGTCGAAGCGGGCGGTGCGGGTCTCGGCGTGGTGCCCGGCCACGGTCAGGCCCGGCAGTTCGGCGGCGGCCGTGCGGGCCTGGCGCTGGTCGTTGTCGTTCCAGGTGAGCAGGGTCTGGAAGAGCGGGTGGCGGGCCATCGCGCGCGGCGGGTTGAGCACCTCCACGAGCCGTTCGAAGGGCACGTCCTGATGCTCGTACGCGTGCAGGTCGGCGTCCCGCACCCGGGCCAGGAGCTCCCGGAAGGTGGGAGTGCCGGACAGGTCGGCGCGCAGCACGAGGGTGTTGACGAAGAAGCCGACGAGGTCGTCCAGGGCCTCGTCGGTGCGGCCCGCGATCGGGGTGCCGAGGGGCACGTCGGTGGACCCGCTCAGCTTGGACAGCAGGGTCGCCAGGGCGGCCTGGACGACCATGAAGAGGCTGGCCCGGTTCTCCCGCGCCAGGGTGAGCAGACGCGCGTGCACGTCGGCAGGCACGGTCAGCGGCACGGTGTCGCCCCGGTGGGTGGCGGTCGCCGGGCGGGGCCGGTCGGCCGGCAGGCCCAGCTCGTCCGGCAGGCCGGCCAGCGTCTCGCGCCAGTAGCCGAGCTGCCGGGAGATCACGCTGTCCGGGTCGTCCTCGGAGCCGAGCAGTTCCTGCTGCCAGACGGTGAAGTCCGAGTACTGGACGGGCAGTTCGGGCCAGTCGGGCGCGTGGCCGCTCTGCCGGGCGGCGTAGCCGCCGAGCAGGTCGCGGACGAGGACGGGCACGGACCAGCCGTCGCCCGCGACGTGGTGCAGCAGCACGAGCAGGACGTGCTCGTCGGGGGCGAGGGCGAACAGGGTGCAGCGGATCGGGGTCTCGCCGAGCAGGTCGAACTCGTGCCGGGCCGCCGCCTGGAGGGCGTCGTCGAGACCGGCCTCGTCGCACGGCATCACCGTGAGCACGGGCGCGGCGGCGTCGTCGCCGGCGTCGAGCACCACCTGGCGCGGGCCTTCGGGTCCGTCGGCGAGGACGGTGCGCAGGGTCTCGTGGCGGGTGATCACGTCGGCCAGGGCGGCGGTGAGCGCCGCGCGGTCGAGGGATCCGGACAGGCGCAGGGCGGTGGGGATGTTGTAGATCGCGCTCGGGCCGTCCAGCTGGTTGAGGAACCACAGGCGGCGCTGCGAGAAGGACAGCGTGGTCACGAGTTCTCCTTGGTACCGGTGCGGCGGCGCAGGGCGGGACGGGTGGTGGCGGCGGAGGCCTGTGCGAGGCTCTCGGCCAGGGCGGCGACGGTGGGCCGCTCGAAGAAGGCGCGGATACTCATCTCCTTGCCGAGCGTCGAACGGACGCGGGCGGCGAGGCGGTTGGCGAGCAGCGAGTGGCCGCCGAGAGCGAAGAAGTCGTCGTCCACCGAGACCTCGGGCACGCCGAGGACCTCGGCGAACAGGCCGCACAGGGCCTCCTCCTGCGGGGTGCGCGGCGGACGTCCCTCGCCGAGTGCGCCGAGCGCGGGGGCGGGGAGGGCGGCGCGGTCGAGCTTGCCGTTGGGCGTCAGCGGGAGGGCGTCGAGGACGACGAAGGCCGACGGGACCATGTAGTCGGGAAGGGTCACGGCGACGTGCTTGCGCAGGACGTCGCCGTCGGGCGAGCCGTCCGGGCCGGGTACGACGTAGGCGACGATGCGTTTGTCGCCCGGGGTGTCCTCACGGACGACGACCGCGGCACGGCCGACGTCCGGATGACCGGCGACCACACTCTCGATCTCCCCCAACTCGATTCGGAAACCGCGCACCTTCACCTGGAAGTCGCTGCGGCCGAGGTACTCCAGCTCGCCGGACACCGAACGCCGCACCAGGTCACCGGTCCGGTACATCCGCGTACCCGGCAGGCCGAACGGATCGGCCACGAACCGCTCAGCCGACAACCCCGGACGACCGTGGTAGCCACGAGCCAGACCCGCACCCGCGATGTACAGCTCACCCGCCACCCCGACCGGCACCGGACGCAGACCCGCATCAAGCACATACAGACGCGTGTTCGCGACCGGACGACCGATCGACACCGCACCGGACTCCGTGACCTCCGCCGCCGACGACCAGACTGTCGTCTCCGTCGGCCCGTACAGATTCGTCACCGCACGGCCGCCCTCCGCGAGCGAACGCGCCAGCGACACCGGCAACGCCTCACCGCCGACCAGCACACGCAGCCCGGCGGGCAGACCCCCCGCCTCGCACAACGCCTGCCACAGACTCGGCGTCGCCTGCATGAGCGTGGCGCCCGACTCCCGCACGAGAGCACCCAGCGCGACCGGATCCCGCACCACCTCACGCGGCGCCAGCACCACCCGCGCACCGTGCAGCAACGGCAGGAACAACTCCAGACCCGCGATGTCGAACCCGACCGTCGTCACCGCCGCCAACCGGTCACCCTCACCCAGCACGAACCGGTCCTGCATCGCCGCCAGGAAGTTCACCAGCGCCCCGTGCGGAACCGCCACCCCCTTCGGCCGGCCCGTCGACCCCGACGTGTAGATGACATACGCGGTGTTCCCACCCGAGAGCCCGGGGACTACCGGGTCCTGGACGCCGTACGACGACAGGTCCGTCCCGGCGAGCAGGCCCTCGGTCAGGGTCAGGACCGGCGCCGCGTCCTGGAGGATGTACGCCACCCGCTCCTCGGGGAACTCCGGATCCACCGGCACGTACCCCGCACCGGACTTCAGCACGGCCAGCAGCGCCACCACCAGATCCACCGAACGCGGCAACGCCACCGCCACCAACCGCTCCGGCCCCGCACCCCGCTCGACCAGCCAGTGCGCAAGCCGATTGGCCCGCGCGTTCAACTCCCCGTACGAGAGGGCCAGATCACCGAAGACCAGAGCGCACGCCTCAGGCGACATCGCCACACGGTCCGCGAGGAGCCGCGTGAGGGTGAGGTCCGGGACCTCACGGTCGCTGTCGTTCCACTCACCGAGTACTCTCTCCCGTTCTCCCGGGGCCATCACGTCCACCTCCGCCACGGAGGTCTCCGGCCGTTCCACGACCGTGCGCAGCACGCGCGTGAACCGCTCCACGAGGTTCTCGGCGGTGGACCGGTCGTACAGGTCGGTCGCGAACTCGAGGTGGCCGTGGAGTCCGTCGGCGCCGCCGTCGGCGGTGTAGGCCTCCTTCAGGGCCAGCGTCAGGTCGTACTTGGCGACCCTGGTGCCCAGCGGCAGCGTCTCGGCGGTCAGGCCGCCCAGGTCGCCGGCCGCTCCGGACGCGAGGCGGTCGTCGTTGTTGTTCCACATCAGCATGGTCTGGAACAGCGGGTGGCGGGCCAGGGAACGCGTCGGGTTGAGCACCTCCACCAGCCGCTCGAACGGCACGTCCTGGTGGGCGTAGGCACCGAGCGACGTCTCGCGCACCCGGTCCACGAGCTGGGTGAAGGAGGGGTTGCCGGACAGGTCGGCGCGCAGCACCAGGGTGTTCACGAAGAAGCCGACCAGGTCGTCCAGGGCCTCGTCGGTGCGGCCCGCGACCGGGGTGCCGACCGGGATGTCCTCGCCCGCGCCGAGCCGGGACAGCAGCGTCGCCCAGGCGGCCTGGACCACCATGAAGAGACTGGCCCGGTGCTCGCCCGCGAGCCGTGCCAGGCCCGCGTGCAGGTCGGCGGGCAGGTGGAAGGGCACGGCGTCGCCGCGGTGCGAGGCGGCCGCGGGCCGCGGCCGGTCGGCGGGCAGCGCCAGTTCCTCGGGCAGCTCGGCCAGCGCCTGCTTCCAGTACGCGAGTTGCCGGGCGGCCGTACTGTCCGGATCCTCCTCGGAGCCGAGCACGTCGGCCTGCCACAGGGTGTAGTCGGCGTATTGGACCGGGAGTTCGGCCCAGCCGGGGCCGCTGCCGGTGCGGCGCGCCGCGTACGCCTCGATCAGGTCGCGGGCGAGCACCGGCGCCGACCAGCCGTCGGTGGCGATGTGGTGCAGGACGAGCAGCAGGACGTGCTCGCGCGGGCCGGTGCGCAGCAGGGTGACCCGCAGCGGCGGCTCGGCGGCGAGGTCGAACGGGCGGGCCGCCGCCTCGGCCAGCCGCCCGGCGAGGGCCTCGGGTGCCACGTCGGCGGCGCCGGGGGTGCCGAGCGCGGCGAGGGCCTCCTCGGGCGTGCGGATCACCTGGTATCCGCTGCCGGCCTCCTCGGCGAAGACCGTGCGCAGCGACTCGTGCCGGGTGACGACGTCGGCGAGGGCCGCGCCGAGCGCGTTCTCGTCGAGGGCGCCGGACAGCTTCAGGGCGGTGGGCATGTTCCAGGTCGCGCTCGGCCCCTCCATGCGGTGCAGGAACCACAGCCGGCGCTGGGCGGGCGAGAGCGGGATCCGCTCGGGCCGCTCGCGGCGGGTCACCGCCGGGCGGGCGCCGTCGGCCCCGTCGAGCAGGGCCGCGAGACCGGCGGGCGTGCGCTGCTCGAACAGGCCGCGGACGGCGAGTTCGGCGCCGAGGACCGTGCGGACGCGGGCCACCAGGCGGGTGGCGAGCAGCGAGTGGCCGCCCAGGTCGAAGAAGTCCTGGTCGACACCGACCACGGGGCGGCCCAGCACCTCGGCGAACAGGCCGCACAGGGCCTCCTCGCGGGCGGTGCGCGGGGCGCGTACCGCCGTCACGTCCTGGGCGGGGGCGGGCAGCGCGGCCCGGTCCAGCTTGCCCGTGCGGGTCAGCGGCAGCTCGTCGAGCAGCACACAGGCGGCGGGCACCATGTGGGCCGGCAGGAGGCTCCCGAGGTGGGCGCGGAGCGCGGACTCGGCGGGCGCGGCGCCGGGACGGGCCACCGCGTAGGCGATCAGCCGCCTGTCGCCGGGGGTGTCCTCGCGGACCACGACGGCGCAGCGCACCACGTCCTCGTGCGCGGTGAGCGCGGCCTCGATCTCGCCGGGCTCGATGCGGAAGCCGCGGATCTTGACCTGGTCGTCGGCGCGGCCCACGTGGACGAGGGTGCCGTCCGCGGTCGTGCGGGCCAGATCCCCGGTGCGGTACATCCGGGCGCCGGGCGGACCGTACGGGTCGGCGACGAAGCGTTCCGCGGTGAGGTCGGGCCGGTTGAGGTAGCCGCGGGCCAGCGCTGTTCCGGTCAGGTGCAGTTCGCCGACGACGCCGGGCGGCACGGGCAGCAGGCCGGCGTCCAGGAGCCGCACGCCGACGCCGTCGACCGGGCGGCCGATCGGCGGGGTGCCGGGCCAGGACGCGACGTCGGCGGGCAGCGTCCACGCGGTCACCACGTGGGTCTCGGCGGGCCCGTAGTGGTTGTGCAGGCGGGTCCGCGCGGCGGTGTGGTGGGCGCGCACCGGCTCGCGCAGGGTCAGCGCCTCGCCGGCCTGGACGACGTGGCGCAGGCCCGACAGGTCGGCGCCGCACTCGCGGGCCGCCTCCAGTACGCCGTCGATCACCAGGTTCGGCGCGTACAGTTCGGCGACGCGCTGCCGCGCGAGCCAGAGGGCCAGTTCGCGCGGGTCGCGCCGGGTGTCCTCGGGGACCACGGCGAGGGTCTTGCCTGCCAGCAGGGCCGACAGGATCTCCTGCACGGACACGTCGAAGCCGACGGCGGTGAACTGGCACACCACGGTGCCGGGCGCCGCGGGCAGCGTCCGCTCGTGCCAGTCGAGCAGGTTGGCCAGCGCGCCGTTCGGCATGACGATGCCCTTGGGGCGGCCGGTCGAGCCGGAGGTGTAGATCACGTACGCCGGGTTCTCGGGCAGCGCCTCGGGGAAGGTCTGCGCCGGGCCGGCGGCCGGCCGGGGCGCCTCCACGAGGATCCGCGGCACGTCGGCGGCGGGCAGGGCGGTGGCGGCGGAGGCCGTGGTGATCAGCGCGCCGGGCGTGGTGTCGGCGAGCATCAGCGCGAGCCGCTCGGCCGGCAGTTCCGGGTCGAGGGGCACGTAGGCCGCGCTGGCGGTGAGGGTCGCGACGAGGGCGACGGCGAGGTCGGTGCCGCGCGGCAGGGCGACGGCGACCCGGTCCTCGGGGCCGAGCCCGAGGCCGCGCAGTTCGACGGCCAGGGCGCGGGCCCGCTCGTGCAGTTCGCGGTAGGTGAGGCTGCCGTACGCGTCGGTGACGGCGACGACGTCCGGGGTCCGTCCGGCCTGCGCGGCGAGCCGCCGGGCCAGGGGCGCGCCGGGGCGCGGTGCGGGGCCGGCCGACGCGTCGAGCAGCCGGGCGCGGGTGGCCGCGGGCAGGACGTCGATGCGGTGCACGGGGCGGTCGGCGTCGGCGGTGACCGCGCCGAGCACCGCCGTCAGGGTGGACACGAACAGGTCGACCGTGGCCGGGTCGTACAGGTCGGTGGCGTATTCGAGGCGGACGGCGAGGCCGTCCGGGGCGCCGCGCTCGGTGCGCAGGTCGGAGAAGGCGAACAGCAGGTCGAAGGTGGCCACCTGGGCGTCGACCTCGCCGACCCGCATCCGCAGGTCGGGCAGGTCCTCGGCGAGCCTGCCGGTGGTGTCCTGGGCCGTGTTGTTCCAGGTGACCATGGTCTGGAACAGCGGGTGGCGGCCGAGGGAGCGGTCCGGGTTGAGGGTCTCGACGAGGCGCTCGAACGGCACGTCCTGGTGGGCGTAGGCGCTCAGGGAGTTGGCGCGGACCCGGTCGAGGACCTCGGCGAACGTGGGGTCGCCGGACAGGTCGGTGCGCAGCACCAGCGTGTTCACGAAGAAGCCGATGAGGCCGTCGAGCGCCTCGTTGACCCGGCCCGCGCTGGGCGTGCCGAGCGGAACGTCCTCGCCCGCGCCGAGCCGGGAGAGGGTGACCGCGACGGCGGCCTGGACCACCATGAACAGGCTCGCCCGGTGCTTCTGGGCGAGGGCCTCGAGGCCGGCGTGCAGCTCGGCCGGTATGTGGTGGCGCAGGTCCGCGCCGCGGCCGGTGCCGCTGAGGGGCCGCGGCCGGTCGGTGGGCAGGGTGAGTTCCTCGGGCAGGCCGGCGAGCGCCTCGCGCCAGTGGGCGAGCTGCCGGCCGAGTTCGCTGTCCGGGTCGTCGGCGGAGCCGAGCACCTCGCGCTGCCACAGCGTGTAGTCGGCGTACTGCACGGCCAGCGGCTGCCAGCCGGGTTCCCGGCCACCGCGCCGGGCCGCGTAGGCGGTGGCGAGGTCCTTGACGAGCAGCGGTACCGACCAGCCGCCGTCACCGGCGATGTGGTGCATGACGAGCAGCAGGGCGTGCTCGTCCTGTGCGAGGGCGAACAGATGGGCGCGCAGCGGGATGTCCGCGGCGAGGTCGAAGCCGGTCCGGGCGGCCTCGGTGAGCAGCGCGGGCAGTTCCTCTTCCGTGGCGGGGCGGACGGGGACCGGGACGGGGCGCGGTGCGAGGACGATCTGGTACGGGCCTTCGGCGTCCTCGGCGAAGACGGTGCGCAGCGTCTCGTGGCGGGTGACGACGTCGGTGAGCGCGTCGGCCAGGGCCTGCTCGTCGAGGGTGCCGCTGAGGCGCAGCACCACCGGCACGTTGTACGTGGGGCTGCCGGGCTCCTCGAACCTGCCGAGGAACCACAGGCGTTGCTGGGCCGGCGAGGCGGGCAGCCGCTCGGGACGCTCCCGCGCGGTCAGCGGGGTGCGGCCGGTGCCGGTGCCGGTGAGCCGGGCGGCGAGCGCGGCGACGGTGGGCGCTTCGAACAGGACACTGATCGGCAGGTCGACGTCGAGCACCGAGCGGATCCGGCCGGCCAGTCGCATCGCGGCGAGCGAGTGGCCGCCGACGGCGAAGAAGTCGTCGTCGATGGAGACCCGGGGGCGGCTGAGGATCTCCGCGAAGAGCCCGCACAGGATCTCCTCCTGCGGCGAGCGCGGCGGGCGGCCCGTGGTGTCCCGCGTCTCGGCGGGGTCGGGCAGCGCGGCCCGGTTCAGCTTGCCGTTGGCGGTCAGCGGCAGCTCGGGCAGGGCCACGAAGGCGCCGGGGACCATGTACTCGGGGAGGGCCGCGGCGACGTGGGCGCGCAGGGCCGGCACGGCGAGGTCGGTGACGACCCAGGCGACCAGGCGGGGCTCGCCCGCCGCGTCGGGGCGCACGCCGACGGCGGCGGCGCCGACGTCCGCGTGGGCGGTGAGCACGGCCTCGATCTCGCCGGTCTCGATGCGGAAGCCGCGCAGCTTGACCTGCTGGTCGCCGCGGCCCACGTACTCCAGGCGTCCGGCGGCCGTGCGGCGCACGACGTCCCCGGTCCGGTACATCAGGGTGCCGGCGGCGCCGAACGGGTCGGCGACGAACCGCTCCGCGGTGCGGCCGGGCTGCCCGAGGTAGCCGCGGGCGAGTCCGGCGCCGGACAGGTACAGCTCGCCGGGGACGCCGGGGGCGACCGGGCGCAGCCGGGCGTCCAGGACGTACCGGCCGGTGTTGTCGACCGGCTCGCCGAGGTGCACGGCGGCGGGGTCGGTGACCGTGGCCGCGGTGGACCAGATGGTGGTCTCGGTGGGCCCGTACACGTTGAGGACCGAGCGTGCGCCGGCGGTGAGCGTCGCGGCCAGGTCGGCGGGCAGTGCCTCGCCGCCCACCAGGACGCGCACGCCGGCCAGGAACGAGGCGTCCCGTCCGGTCGCGGCCCGCCACAGGGTGGGGGTGGCCTGCATGAGGGTGATGCCGTGCGCGGTGACGGCGGCGCGCAGCGCCTCGGGGTCACGCACGGTGTCGGGGCCGGCGACGACGACGGCGGCGCCGCGGGCGAGCGGCAGGTACAGCTCCAGGCCGGCGATGTCGAAGCCGATGGTGGTGACGGCCAGGAGCCGGTCGTCGGCGGTGACCGCGCAGCGGTCGGCCATGGCCCGCAGGAAGTTGTCGAGCGCGCCGCGCGGCACCACGACGCCCTTGGGGACGCCGGTGGAGCCGGAGGTGTGCAGCACGTACGCGGCGTGGGTGGGCGCGGCGCGCACGCCGAGGTCGCCGTCGGGGTACCCGGACAGGTCCGCCTCGTCGGCCAGGACGGTGGGCACGGCCACGTCGGGCAGGCCGGGCAGCAGGTCGCCGGTGGTGACGAGCACCGCCGGGTCCGCGTCCGCGATCATGCGGTGGACGCGGTCGGCGGGGAAGCCGGTGTCGAGCGGCAGGTAGGCGGCACCCGACTTCTGCACGGCGAGCAGGGTGACGAGCAGGTCGGTGGTGCGGGGCAGGGCGACGGCGACGAACCGTTCCGGGGCGGCGCCCCGCTCGATGAGCAGGCGGGCCGTCGCGTTGGCGCGGCGGTTCAGTTCCCCGTACGAGAGGGTGACGTCGCCCGCGGTGACGGCCGGGGCGTCCGGGCGCCGGGCGGCCTGCTGCTCGAAGCGGTCGAGGAACCAGCGGTCCTCGGCCGCGCGTGCGGTGTCGCGCGGGCCGGTGAGCGCGGCCGCGCGCTCCCCCTCGAGGAGCACGTCCACGGCGCCGACGCGCTCGTCGGGCTCCGCGACGAGGCGGGCCAGGACGGCGGTGAACCGCTCCACGAGGCGTTCGGCGGTGCCGCGGTCGAACAGGTCGCCGGCGTACTCGAGGATGCCGGTCATGCCGTCGGCGGCGCCGTCCGGGGTGTGCCGCTCGCGCAGGTTGAAGGCGAGGTCGAACTTGGCGACGCCGCTGCCGACGCCGCCGTGCGCGGTCACCGCGAGCGCGCCGAGCCGGGCCTCGGCCGGGTCCGCTCCGGCCGGTCCGCCGGTGTTGTTGAAGGCGAGCAGGGTCTGGAACAGCGGTGAGCGGGCCAGCGAGCGGGTCGGGTTGAGCACCTCGACCAGCCGCTCGAACGGCAGGTCCTGGTGGGACCAGGCCGCGAGGTCCGTCTCCCGTACGCGGGCGAGGAGCTCGGTGAAGGTGGGGTCGCCGCTGACGTCGGTGCGCAGCACCAGGGTGTTGATGAAGTCGCCGACGAGGTCGTCGAGCGCCTCGTCGAGGCGGCCCGCGACGGGGGAACCGAGCGGGATGTCGTCCCCGGCGCCGAGCCGCGACAGGGTCACGGCGAGCGCGGCCTGGACGACCATGAAGACGGTGGCGTCGGCGGCGCGGGCGCGCTCGGCGACGGCCCGGTGCAGGGCGGCGGGCAGGCTGATCGCGACGTTGTCGCCGCGGTAGGAGGCGACGGCCGGGCGCGGCCGGTCGGTGGGCAGGGCGAGTTCCTCGGGCAGGTCCGCGAGGGCCTCGCGCCAGAAGGCGAGCTGGCGGGAGGCACGGCTGTCCGGGTCGTCCTCGGAACCCATCAGGCGGTGCTGCCACAGCGCGAAGTCGGCGTACTGCACGGGAAGTTCCCGCCACTGCGGTGCGCTGCCCCGGGCCCGTGCGGCGTAGGCGCGGGTCAGGTCGCGGGTGAGCAGCGGGGTGGACCAGCCGTCGCCGGCCACGTGGTGCAGCAGGACGAGCAGTTCGTGCCGGTCCTCGGCGAGTTCGTACAGGAACAGCTTGAGCGGCAGGTCGGCGGCGAGGTCGAAGGGGTGGCGGGCGTGCTCGGCGAGCAGTTCCGGCAGCTCCTCCTCCGTGCAGCGCACGTGCACCGGCTCGGGGTGGACGTCCGCGAGGACGACCTGGTGGGCGCCCTGCTCGTCCTCGGCGACGACGGTGCGCAGGCTCTCGTGGCGGGCCACGACGTCGGCGTGGGCGGCGCGCAGCGCGGCGTGGTCGAGCGGGCCGGTCAGACGCAGCGCGGAGGCCAGGTTGTAGACGGGGTTCGGCCCCTCCATGCGGTGCAGGAACCAGAGGCGCTGCTGGCCGTAGGAGAGCGGCAGCCGCTCCGGGCGCTCGCCGCGCACGAGCGCGGGGCGGGCTTCCTCGCCCTGCCCGAGGGAGCGGACCAGGGCGGCCGGGGTGGGGTTCTGGAACAGGTGCTTGACGGAGAGTTCGACGCCCAGGTTCGCGCGCAGGCGGCTCACCAGGCGGATGGCGAGCAGGGAGTGGCCGCCCAGCTCGAAGAAGTCGTCGTCGGGCCCGACGGAGGCGAGCTTCAGCACTCCGGCGAACAGCTCGGCCACCAGTTCCTCGCGCGGGTCGCGCCGGGCGCGCTGGACGGGCAGCGCGGTCGCGGGCTCCTCGGGGGCGGGCAGCGCCTTGCGGTCGATCTTGCCGTTGGGGGTCAGCGGCATCGCGGGCAGCGCGACGATCGCGGCCGGGACCATGTAGGGCGGCAGGGCGTCGGCGAGGTGGGCGCGCAGCGCGTCGGTGTCCACGGTCTCGGGGGTCACCCAGGCGATCAGGCGGGCGTCGCCCGCGGTCTCCTCGCGGGCGAGCACCACGGCGCGGGTGACGTCGGCGTGGGCGGCGGCCGCCGCCTCGATCTCGCCGGGTTCGATGCGGAAGCCGCGCAGTTTGATCTGGTCGTCGGCGCGGCCGGCGTGCACGAAGGTGCCGTCGGCCAGGCGCCGGGCGAGGTCGCCGGTGCGGTACATCCGGGTGCCGGGCGGGCCGTAGGGGTCGGCGACGAAGCGCTCGGCGGTGAGGTCGGGCCGGTTGAGGTAGCCGCGGGCCAGGACCACGCCGGATACGTACAGCTCACCGGCGACGCCGGGGGCGACCGGGCGCAGGGCGGCGTCCAGGACGTAGGCGCGGCTGCCGGCGAAGGGGCGGCCGATCGGGACGGCGCCGTCGGCGAGGTCGGTGCCGGGCTCGATCCGGAACTCGAGGCAGTTGACGGTCGCCTCGGTGGGCCCGTACGCGTTGATCACGGTGGCGTGGGGGTGCGCGGCGCGCCAGCCGCGCACGGCCTCGCCGCGCAGGGCCTCGCCGCCGAGGACGAGGGTGCCGGACGGCAAGACCTCGCCGGGCAGGGTGTCGAGCAGCTCCAGGTGGCTGGGCGTGCCCTTGAGGAAGGTGGGGCGCGGGCCGCCCACGGCGTCCTCGAGCTCGGCGAGGTGGGCGCAGCCGCCGGAGACCAGCGGCGTGTACAGGCCGGTGACGGTGAGGTCGAAGGTGACCGAGGAGTGCACGAGGGTGAGTCCCGCGGCGTCCGGGTAGGCGTCGCGGGCCCGTGCGAGGTAGGCGGCCACGGAGCCGTGCTCGACGACCACGCCCTTGGGGCGGCCGGTGGAGCCGGAGGTGAAGATCAGGTAGGCCGGGTCGTGCGGGTGCGGGGCCGCGGTGAAGGAGGCGGCCTCCTCGCCGGTGACCTCGAGCGTCTCGGTGCCCGGCAGGGCGAGGCCCGGTGCGGTCAGCGCGAGCACCGGGTCGGCGTCGGCGAGCACCGCGGCGATCCGCTCGGCCGGATGCCCGGGGTCCAGCGGTACGTAGGCGCCGCCGGACTTGGCGACGCCGAGCAGCGCCACCACGAGGTCGATGCCGCGCGGCAGCAGCACGGCGACCGTGCTGCCGGCGCGCACCCCGCGTCCGACGAGCGTGCGGGCGACGTGGCTGGCGCGCGCGTCGAGTTCGCGGTAGGTGAGCACCTGGTCGCCGGCGCGCACGGCGGGGGCGTCGGGGGTGGCGGCGGCCTGGGCGGTGAACAGCTCGGGCAGGGCGGGCGGCCGGGCGTCGCCGGCCGCGGGGCCGGCGGGCCCGGCCGCGTCGGCGAGCGCGCGGGCGGTCGCGTCCGCGCCGATCACGTCGATGCGGCCGAGGGGCTGCCCGGGGTCGCGCACCAGGGTGTCGAGCAGGCCGAGGAAGCGGTCGGCGACGGCCGCGGCGGCGGTGTCGTCGAACAGGTCGCGCTGGTGGAAGAGCTTGAAGCGCAGGGCGTCCTGCGGCATTCCGACGAGGCTGAGCGGGAAGTGGTTGGCGGAGTGGCTCTCGGCGCCCACCACCCGCAGCGGGTCGCCGTCCTCGGAGACGGCCGGGGCGGAGTCGAACGGGAAGTTCTCGAAGACGACGGACGTGTCGAAGAGCGGGCCGAGTCCGGTGCGGTGCTGCACCTCGGACAGGCCCAGGTACTGGTGGGCGATCAGCTCGGCCTGCGCGTGGTGCACCGCGCCGAGGAGTTCGCCCGCGGTCTGCTCCGGGCGCAGCCGGACGCGCAGCGGCAGGGTGTTGATGAACAGGCCGACCATGGACTCGATGCCGGGCAGTTCGGCGGGGCGGCCGTTGACGGTGACGCCGAAGACCACGTCGTCGCCGCCGGTCAGGCCGGCCAGCACCAGCGACCAGGCGGCCTGCACCACGGTGTTGACGGTGACGCCCGCGGAGCGGGCCCGGGCGGTCAGGGCCCGGGTCTGCTCCTCGGTGAGCCCGAACTCGTGGCGTCCGGGGTCGCGCGGGGTGTGCTCGGCGGTGCCGGCCACCAGGCTGGGCGCCGTCAGGCCGTCGAGCATGGTGTCCCAGGCGGCCCGCGACGCGTCGGCGTCCTGGCGGGACAGCCAGGTCAGGTAGTCCCGGTAGGGGGCCACCGCGGGCAGGTCGCGGGCGTCGCCGCCCGACAGGTACAGCGCGTGGTACTCCTTCAGGAGCGTCGGCAGGGACCAGCCGTCGAGCACCGTGTGGTGGATGGTGAGCACGAGGCGGTGGCTCTCGGCGCCGGTCCGGATCAGCATGAAGCGGATCAGCGGCGGCCGGCCGGTGTCGAAGCGCCGCTCGCGGTCGGCGAGCGTGGCCGCCCGCGCCTCGCTGTCCGCCTGCTCCGCGGGGAGGTGGGACAGGTCGGTCTCGGTCCACGGCAGCTTGTACCGGGCCGCGACGATCTGCACCCACTCCCCGTCCTTGCGCTGGCGGAAGGCGACCCGCAGGCTCGCGTGCCGGCGCAGCAGCGCCTCGGCGGCCGCCCGGGCGCGGCCCGCGTCGAGCGGGCCGGCCAGGTGGAAGGTCGACTGGACGGTGTAGATGTCCGGGGTCGCCCCGTCGGAGCCGCCGGAGGCGTCGGAACCGCCGGAGCTGTCGAACACGCTGTGGAACAGCAGGCCGCTCTGGAGCGGGGAGAGCGGCAGAATGTCATCGACTGTGCGGGTGCTTCTCGCCACTTCATATCTCCCAGTCCGAGGCCAGTTCGTCCTCGAACTCTTCAATCTCGCTCTGTGTGATCTCTATAAGCCCCACGTCGGTCGGGGTCAGGCCGCCGGCGTCGGGCCGCTGGGCGTGCTCCGTGAGGGCGGTCAGCGCCTCGAACCAGCCGTCGGCGAGCGCGGCGACCTCGTCGTCGGTGAGGACACCGGGGGCGTACGTCCACGTCGCGCCCAGGCGCGGGCCCTCGGCGCTCTCCTCGACGTAGGCGTTGATTTCGACGGCGTGGGCCAGCGGGGTCGCCGGGTCCTCGCCCTCGGGGCGCGGCGCCCCCGCGGCGACCGACCAGTCGCCGGTCTCGCCGGCCACGAACCGGCCCAGGTAGTTGAAGCCGATCCCGGCGGTGCGCAGCCCGTCGAAGGCGGCGGCGGTCTCCGGGTTGAGGTGGCGCAGCAGGCCGTAGCCCAGGCCCTGGGCCGGTACCGCCCGCAGTTGCTCCTTGACGTGCTTGAGGACGGTTCCGGCGGCGTGGCCGCCCGCGAGCGCCTCGTCGAGGTCGACGCCGGCGGTGTCCAGGAGCACCGGGTACAGGGCGGTGAACCAGCCCGTGGTGCGGGACAGGTCCATGGCTCCGTCGCGTTCGCGGCCGTGGCTCTCCACGTCGATCAGGACGGCGGTGTGCGGGTCGCGGCGCCTGCGGGCCTCGGCCAGCGCGAGGCCGGCGAGCAGCACGTCGTCCACGCCCGCGCCGACCACGGCCGGGGCGGTGGTGAGCAGGTGTCCGGTGACCTCGGCCGGCAGGGTGCGGCGCAGCCGTCCCGCGGCGGCGAGCACGTCCACGGCCGCGTCCAGCGGGCGGGCGCCGAGAACGGGGCCGCCGCGCAGTGTGCCGGTCCAGTGGTCGAGTTCGGCCAGGGTGCGCGGTGACCGGGCGCGTTCGGCGGCCCGCTGCGCCCAGCGGCGCAGTGAGGTGCCCCCGGCGTCGAGGGCCGGCTCCCGGCCGGCCAGGAGGTCGTCCCAGGCCCGGAACAGGTCCGGCAGCAGGATGCGCCAGGACACTCCGTCGATCGCCAGGTGGTTGACGGCGACCAGGAGCAGGCCCGGCCGCTCGGCCCGGTCGAACCAGACGATCTCCACCATGGCGCCCGCGGCGGGGTCGAGCCGCCCGACGGCCGCCGCGCCGTGTTCCCGCACGGCGTCGTCGAGTTCGCTCCGCGTCAGCGCGGCCGCGTCCACCCGCAGCACCCGGTCCGCGGCGCGTACGGCGTCCGGGGCGGGGATCTCCACGTGCCAGCCGGCGGCGTCGGCGGGGTCGTCGACGGCCACCTTGAGCCGGAGGCTGTCGTGGCGGGTGAGCAGCGCACCGACCAGGGCGTGCAGCCGGTCCAGGTCGAGTGCGGCCGGCGCGTTGAGCACGGTGGTCTGGTTGAACCGGTCCACCGGGACCTGCCGTTCGGCCAGCCAGTGCAGCATCGGCCAGGCGGGCAGTGCGCCGACGGGCTCGTCGGGCTCGCCCTGCTCCGGGGCCCCGGCCGCGGCGGCGGCGCGGGCCAGTTCGGCGACGGTGCGGTGGGTGAAGACGTCCGCGCCGGTGATGGCGAGGCCTTCCCGGCGGGCGGCGCTGACCAGCTGGATGGCCATGATGGAGTCGCCGCCGAGGTCGAAGAAGGCGCTGTCGGCGTCGACGGACTCCGGGGGCAGGCCGAGCACCTGGGCGAAGAGCCGGACGAGGATCTCCTCCTCGGTGTTCCGGGCCGTCCGGCCGCCCGCGCTGCCGAACTCGGGCGCGGGCAGCGCCTTGCGGTCCAGCTTGCCGATCGCGGTGAGCGGCAGCTCGGTCAGTTCGACGATCGCCGCGGGCACCATGTAGTCGGGCAGGGTGCGGCCCAGGCGGGCGCCGAGTTCCACCCGGTCGTAGCCGGGCCCGGCCACCGTGTAGGCGACCAGGCGCTTGTCGCCGGGCCGGTCCTCGCGGACGACCACCGCGCAGGCGGTGACGCCGGGGCCGGCGGCCAGCGCGGACTCGATCTCGCCGAGTTCGATCCGGAAGCCGCGCAGTTTGACCTGCTCGTCGGCGCGGCCGGCGAACTCGACGGTCCCCGCGGCCGTCCAGCGCGCGAGGTCGCCGGTGCGGTACATCCGGGTGCCGGGCGCACCGTACGGGTCGGCGACGAACCGGTCGGAGGTGAGGTCGGGCCGGTTCCAGTAGCAGCGGGCCAGTCCCGCCCCCGCCGCGTACAGCTCGCCGGTGACGCCGGGCGGCACGGGCCGCAGCGCGTCGTCGAGGACGTAGTGCCGCATGGCGTCCAGGGAGCGGCCGATGGGCACGCTGTGCGAGCGCGGGTCGAGCGCGTCCGGGTCGACGCGGTGGGACAGCGCCATCACGGTCACCTCGGTCGGACCGTAGGCGTTGACGACCCTGAGGTGCGGTGCGTGCTCGAGGATGCGGCGCACGGCGGTGCCGGAGACCACGTCGCCGCCGGTGGCGACCTGCCGCAGGGCGGCGAACGCCTCGGGGATCTCCTGGCCGAGCACCCGGAACAGGCCGGCGGTCAGGAACAGCGAGGTGATGCCGGAGTCCGCGATCAGCGTCCGCAGGTCGCTCACGTCCAGGTCGCCGGGCGGCACGATCAGCACCTCGCCGCCGCGCACGAGCGGCACCCAGAACTCCAGGATGGAGGCGTCCCAGGCGTGCGGGGAGTGCAGCGGCACCCGGTCGGTGACGCCGTCCCAGCAGCGGTCGGCGGCGAGCTGGACGATGTCGCCGTGGCAGATGGCCACGCCCTTGGGCAGCCCGCTGGAGCCGGAGGTGAACATCAGGTAGGCGAGCTGGCGCGGGTCCACCCGGGTGGCGGGCGCGGTGGCCGGCAGGTGCGAGACGTCGGCCCCGGCGTCCACCAGCTCGGCCCGCAGGTCCAGCCCTTCGGCCCGCTCGCGGCACGCCTCGTCCACGACGAGCAGCGGCGCCTGCACCTGGTCGAGCAGCCACTCCAGGCGCTCGTCCGGGTTGGCGGGGGCGAGCGGGACGTAGCCGCAGCCCGCCTTGACGATGCCGAGCAGGGTGACGGCCAGCGTGTCCGAGCGCTCCATCAGCACGCCGACGCGCGCCTCGGGGGCGACCCCGCGGGCCAGCAGGGCGTGCGCGAAGCGGTTGGCGCGCGCGTCCAGTTCGGCGTACGAGAGCGTGGTGTCCCGGAAGGTGACGGCGGGGGCGTCCGGCCGCTCGGCCACGTGGCGGGCGACGGCGTCGGGCAGGTTCGCCGGGGCGACCGGCGCGGGGGTCTCCAGCCAGCTGCCGAGGATCCGCTCGCGTTCGCCGTCCACCAGGACGTCGTGGGCCGAGACGGGTGCCTCCGGCCGCGCGGTGAGGACGTCCAGGAACCGCACCAGACGGCGGGCGAGGCGCCCCACCGTCGGCGCGTCGAACATGTCGGCGCTGTACTCGACGCCGCCGCTCCAGTCGACCGGTGTGCCGTCGGCGCCGAGCCGCTCGGTGAGGGTGAAGGTGAGGTCGAACTTGGCGACGGACGGCGCGACCGGTCGGGGCTCGACGGTCAGTCCGGGCATCCGTCCGGCCTCGGCGAGCGCCGTGCCGCCCGCGCTGTCGAGGCTGAGCGCCACCTGGAACAGCGGGTGGCGGGCGGCGGACCGCTCGGGGCGCAGCGCCTCGACGAGCCGCTCGAACGGCACGTCCTGGTGCGCGAACGCGGCCAGGTCGCTCTCCCGCACCCGGTCCACCAGTGCGGTGAAGCTCGGGTCGCCGGACACGTCGGTGCGCAGCACCAGCGTGTTGACGAAGAAGCCGACCACGTCGGCCAGCGACGCGTCGGAGCGCGAGACCACCGGGGAGCCGAGCGGGATGTCGGTGCCCGCGCCGAGCCGGGAGAGCAGCGCCGCGAGCGCGGCCTGCACCACCATGAACGGCGTGGCCCGCAGCTCGCGGGCCACGCGGCCCACCCGCCGGTACAGCTCCTCGGGCACCTCGAAGGTCTCCCGGCCCGCGCGGTGCGGTCCGACGGCCGGGCGGGGCCGGTCGGCGGGCAGCGTCAGCTCCTCGGGCAGCCCGCTCAGCGCGGCGCTCCAGTAGCCGAGTTGACGCGCCATCTCGGTGTCGTCGCCGCCGGCCCCGCTCCCGCCACCGCCGTCGGCCGCCTCGTCGCCGAGGAACTCGCGCTGCCACCGCGCGTAGTCGGCGTACTGCACCGGCAGCGGCTCCCACGCGGGGGCCGCGCCGTCGAGGCGGGCCGCGTAGGCGGTCGCGAGGTCCCTGGCGAGGACCGGCATGGAGGTGCCGTCGCCCGCGATGTGGTGGACCACGACGAGCAGCACGTGCTCGTCGGGTCCGACCGCGAACAGCCGTGCCCGGATGGGCACTTCGCTCGTCAGGTCGAAGCCGGCCGCGGCGCCCGCCTCGACGCGCTCGTCCAGGTCCTCGGGCCGCACCGGCACGACCGGCAGGTCGACCCGGGCCTCGGGCAGCACCCGCAGCCAGGCGTCGGCACCGTCGCCGCCCCGGTCGTCGACGAGGGTGCGCAGGCTCTCGTGCCGGGCCACCACGTCACCGAGCGCCTCGCGCAGCCGGTCCGCGTCGACCGTGCCGGTCAGGCGCAGCGCGATCGGGATGTTGTACGCCCCGTCGTGCCCGCCGAGCCGCTCGAGCACCCACAGGCGCTGCTGGGCGTACGAGAGCGGAACCTGGGCGGTGCGCGGGCGCGCGGTCGGTGCGGGCCGTCCCGCTCCCGTGGCGTCCGCGGCGCGGCGGGCGAGGGCCGCGGGGGTCGGCGACTCGAACAGGTCGCGCACGCCGAGGTCGGCGCCCAGCGCCGCCCGTACCCGGGCGACCAGGCGCATCGCGAGCAGCGAGTGGCCGCCCAGGTCGAAGAAGGAGTCGTCCACGCCGACCCGGTCCACGCCGAGCGCCTCGGCGAAGGCGTCCGCGACGAGGTGCTCGGCCGGGTTCGCGGGGGCGCGGCCCGCCGTGCGGGCGGGGGCCTGCGGGGCGGGCAGCGCCTCGCGGTCGAGCTTGCCGTTGACGGTCAGCGGCAGCCGGTCGAGGACGACCACGGCGGAGGGCACCATGTGGGCGGGCAGCGTCCCGGCCACCGCGTCGCGCAACGCGGTCGCCGACGTCGGTGCCGTGCCGTCCCCGGTGACCACGTAGGCCACCAGGCGCTGGTCGCCCGGGGTGTCCTCGCGGACCACGACGGCGGCCTGGGCCACCGGATCCTGCGCGAGGAGTGCCGCCTCGATCTCGCCGAGTTCCATGCGGAAGCCGCGCACCTTGACCTGGGCGTCGGACCGGCCGAGGTAGTCGAGCGAGCCGTCGGGGCGCCGCCGCGCCAGGTCGCCGGAGCGGTACATGCGGGTGCCGGGCGCGCCGAACGGGTCGGCGACGAAGCGGCCCGAGGTCAGGCCCGGGCGGTGGGCGTAGCCGCGGGCGACGCCCGCGCCGGAGACGTACATCTCCCCCACGACGCCGGGCGGCACGGGCCGCAGCCGTTCGTCGAGGACGTGCACCCCGAGGTCGGGGATGCCGACGCCGATGGCGCCGGCCGCTCCGGCCCGCACCTCGTCGGCGCCGAGCGCCCGGTGGGTGACGTGCACGGTGGTCTCGGTGATGCCGTACATGTTGACCAGCAGCGGGCCGTCGTCGGCGTGCCGCTCGTACCAGGGCAGGAGCCGGGCCGGGTCGAGGGCCTCGCCGCCGAAGACGACGTAGCGCAGCGCGAGGTCGGCGCCGTCCACGGCCTCGTCGGCGCGGATCAGCTCGTGGAAGGCGGACGGGGTCTGGTTGAGGACCGTGACGCGCTCGCGCTCCAGGAGGGCGAGGAACGCGCTCGGCTCGCGGCTGACGGCGTGCGGCACCACCACGAGCCGGCCGCCGTGCAGCAGCGGGCCCCACAGCTCCCACACCGAGAAGTCGAAGGCGTAGGAGTGGAAGAGCGTCCACACGTCGTCGGCGCCGAAGCCGAACCAGTGGTCGGTGGCGTCGAAGAGGCGCAGCACGTTGCGGTGGGTGACCACCACGCCCTTGGGGGTGCCGGTGGAGCCGGAGGTGTAGATGACGTACGCGGCGTGGTCGGCGCCGGCGGCGGGCGGCGGGTCGGCCGCGTCCCGCGCGGCGAGGTCCGCGACCACGTCCTCGTCGTCGAGGGCGAGCCAGGCGTCGTCGCCGCCGAGTGCGGCCGCGGTGGCGCGGGTGCCGACGGTGACCACGGGCCGGCTGTCGCCGAGGAGCAGGGCCACGCGCTCGGCGGGGTAGGCCGGGTCGACCGGCAGGTAGCCGGCGCCGGTCTTGAGGACCGCGAGCACGGCCGTCACCAGGTCGCTCACCCGGGGCAGGGCGAGGGCGACGATCCGCTCGGGCGCGGCGCCCCGTTCCCGCAGGAGAGCGGCGAGCCGGTTGACCCGGGCGTTGAGCCGGCCGTACGTCAGGGAAACGGGCCGGCCCTGTTCGTCCTCACCCGTGACGGCGACGGCGTCCGGCCGGGCGGCGGCGGCCGCCTCGAAGCGCGCGACGATCGTGTCGTCGGCGCGCAGGGGCTCGCCCGGCGCGGCGGGGGTGTGCGCCCAGTCGGTGCGCAGCAGCTCCCGCTCCTCGTCGAAGAGGACGTCCAGGTCGGTGACGGGGCGCTCGGGTTCGGCGAGCGCGGCGCCCAGCAGCAGGACCAGCCGGTCGCCGAGGGCCGCGACGGTGGCGGCGTCGAACAGGTCGGCGCTGTACTCCAGGTCCACCGCGATACCGGCCGGGGCGTCCTCGGCGGTGTACCGCGGGCGCAGGTGCCAGACCAGGTCGAACTTGGCCGCGTCCACGGTCAGGTGCAGCGGCGCGACGTCGAGCGAGGGCAGTTCGCGCAGGGAGTCCAGGGCGCGGGTGTCGTCGTCGCCCCATTCCAGGACCACCTGGAACAGCGGGTGGCGGGCGGCGGAGCGCTCGGGGCGCAGCGCCTCGACGAGCCGCTCGAACGGCACGTCCTGGTGCGCGAACGCGGCCAGGTCGCTCTCCCGCACCCGGTCCACCAGCGCGGTGAAGCTCGGGTCGCCGGACACGTCGGTGCGCAGCACCAGCGTGTTGGCGAACAGGCCGACCACGTCCGTCAGCGACGCGTGGGAGCGTCCGGCGACGGGGGAGCCGAGCGGGATGTCGGTGCCCGCGCCGAGCCGGGAGAGCAGGGCCGCGAGCGCGGCCTGCACCACCATGAACGGCGTGGCCCTCAGCTCCTTGGCGCTGCGGGCGAGGTCGGCGTGCAGGGCGGCCGGGATCTCCAGGCGGTGGCGGCCCGCGCGGTGCGGTCCGGCGGCCGGGCGGGGCCGGTCGGCGGGCAGCGCCAGTTCCTCGGGCAGTCCGTCGAGCGCGGCCGTCCAGTGGTCGAGCTGGCGGCTCAGCAGGGAGTCGGGGTCGTCCTCGGTGCCGAGCGCCGCACGCTGCCACAGCGCGAAGTCGGCGTACTGCGGTGCCGCGTCCGCCAGTTCAGGCGTGTCGCCGTCGAGGAGGGAGCGGTAGGCGGCGACGAGGTCGCGGGCGAGCACCTGCACGGAGGCGCCGTCGCCGGCGATGTGGTGGACCACGACGAGCAGTACGTGCTCGTCCGGCCCGACCGCGAACAGGTGGACGCGCACCGGTGTCTCGGTGGTCAGGTCGAAGGGCCGGGCGACGGCCTCCCGCAGCGCCGCGTCCAGGCCGTCCTCGGTGACCGGGGTCCGCTCGCAGCGCGGCGTCGTGGCCACGATGCGCTGGTACGGGCCGTCCTCGTCCTCGGCGATCAGGGTGCGCAGGCTCTCGTGCCGGGCGACCAGGGCGTCGAGGGCGCCGGCGAGCGCCGACTCGTCGAGTGCGCCGGTCAACCGGAGCGCCATCGGGATGTGGTAGGCGGAGTGCGTGCCGTCGAAGCGGTCGAGGAACCACTGCCGCTGCTGGGCGTACGACAGGGGCAGCCGCTCGGGGCGCGGCAGGTCGCCGGGGGCGGGACCGGTGGTCCGCGGGCCGCCCGCGGCGGTCCGGGCGAGGGCGCGCACGGTGGGGGTCTCGAAGACCTCGCGCACGGTGAGTTCCGTGCCGAGCACGGCGCCCACCCGGGCGACCAGGCGCATGGCGAGCAGTGAGTGGCCGCCCAGGTCGAAGAAGGAGTCGTCCGGGCCGACCCGGTCCACGCCGAGCACCTCGGCGAAGACACCGGCGAGCAGTTCCTCGACCGGGTCGCCGCCGGCGTGGCCCGAGGCGGAGTCGTAGCGGGGGGCGGGCAGGGCGGCCTGGTCCAGCTTGCCGTTGACGGTGACCGGGATCCGGTCGAGGACGACGACGGCGGCCGGGACCATGTGGTCGGGCAGCACCTCGCGCAGCCGGGCGCGCAGCGTCCCGGGGACGACGGTGGCGCCGGGGGCGGGCACCGCGTAGGCGACCACGCGGCGGTCGCCGGGCCGGTCCTCGCGGACGACGACGGCGCTCGCGGCGACCTCGGGGGCCCGGGTGACGGCCGCCTCGATCTCGCCGGGTTCGATGCGGAAACCGCGCAGTTTGATCTGGCGGTCGGCGCGGCCGACGTAGACCAGTTGCCCGTCCTCGCGCCGGGCGACCTGGTCGCCGGTGCGGTACATGCGGGTGCCCGGGGCGCCGAAGGGGTCGGCGACGAAGCGTTCGGCGGACAGGCCCGGCCGGTCCAGGTAGCCGCGGGCGAGTCCCGCGCCGGACACGTACAGCTCCCCCACCACGCCGGTCGGCACGGGCTGGAGGTGGGCGTCGAGGACGCGGACGGCGAGGCCCGGCAGGGCGGTGCCGATCGGCGGGACGCCGAAGCCGGCCAGCGGGGCGCTCATGGTGGCGCACACGGTCGTCTCGGTCGGCCCGTACGCGTTGATCACGCGCCGGCCGGCCGACCACACCTCGGCGACCTGCGGCGGGCACTGTTCACCGGCGACGGCGAGGCTGCGCAGGGTCGGCAGGTCGTCGGGGCGCAGTTCACGCAGCGCGGCCGGCGGCAGCGTGGCGTGGGTGACGCCGTGCGCGGCGACGGTGCGGGCCAGCGGGGCGCCGGGCAGCAGCTCCTCGCGGGGGGCCACGACCAGGCAGGCCCCCGCCAGCAGGGTGACGGCCACCTCGGAGACGGACGCGTCGAAGCCGGGCGAGGCGAACTGCAGGACGCGGGCGCTCTCGTCGACGTCGAAGCCGGCCTGCTGGGCGCGGGCCAGGCCGGGGATGCCGGCGTGGGTGACGACGACGCCCTTGGGGCGGCCGGTGGAGCCGGAGGTGTAGATGACGTAGGCGGCCTGCCCGGCGCGCACCGGCCGCACCAGCGTCTCGCCGGTCGGGTCGAGCGCGTCGACGTCGAGGCGGCGCACACCGGTGGCGGGCACGGCGGTGCCGGTGGTGGTGAGGACGAGGACGGGCGCCGCGTCGGTGAGGGTCTGCGCGATGCGCTCGGCCGGGTGGGCCGGGTCGACGGGCACGAAGGCACCGCCCGCGAGGGCGACCGCGTGCAGGGCGACGACCAGGTCGACGGAGCGCGGCAGGACGACGCCCACGCGCCGCTCGGTGTCGACGCCGGCCTCGGCCAGCAGCCGGGCCAGGGCGCCCGCGCGGGCGGCGAGTTCGCCGAAGGTGAGGGTCTGTGTGCCGGAGACGACGGCGGGCGCGTCGGGTGTGCGGCGGACCCGGTCGAGGAAGAGCTCGGGCCAGGTGCGCGGGTCGCCGCTGTCCTCGGGTCCCTCGCCGAGCGCGAGGAGGGCGCCGGGGTCGAACCCGGGGATCCGGCCGACCGGAGTCTCGGGGTCGCCGACGACGGTGCGCAGCAGCCGCGGCAGCAACTCGGCGATCTGGAAAGCCTGTTCGGGGCCCAGCACGTCGGTGCGGTGGTGGATGCGGAGCCGCAGCCCGTCGGCGCTCGGGCCGGCCTCCATGGCGAGGGCGTAGTGGGTGACGGCGTGGTGGGCGACCTCGCCGGCCTCCAGTCCGGCGCGGCGGGCCACGGCGGTCAGGGCGTCGACGTCCAGCGGATAGTTCTCGAACACCATCGAGGTGTCGAAGAGTTCGCCGTGTCCGGCCAGGCGGCGGATCTCCACCAGGTTGAGGTGGTGGTGGTCGGTCAGGCGGGCCTGCTCCAGCTGGAGGCGGCGGGCGAAGTCGCCGACGGACTCGTCGGCGCGCAGGGTCGCCCGCAGCGGCACCGTGTTGGCGAACAGGCCGACCATGTCGGCGGCGCCGGGCAGGTCGGCGGGCCGGCCGCTGACGGTGGTGCCGGTGACGACGTCGTCGCGTCCGGTGAGCCGGGCCACGAGCAGCAGCCAGGCGCTCTGGACGAGGGTGTTGACGGTGACGCCGAGGCGGCGGGCCGCGGCCTGGACGTCGAGACCGTCGACGGTCAGGTCGAGCCGTCCGGGTTCCTGTCCGGCCGGGGCCGGTCCGGTGGACAGCAGGGTGCCGCCGTCGAGTCCGGCGAGCGCCTCGCCCCACGCGGCCTCGGCGGCCGTGCGGTCCTGGCGGGCCAGCCAGTCCAGGTGGGCGCGGTGCGGGCGGGCCTGCGGCAGGGGGTCGCCCAGGTAGTGGGCCATCAGATCGCGCATCACGATCGGCATGGACCAGCCGTCGCGGACACTGTGGTGGGCGGTGGCCACGAGGGTGTGCTGCTCGCCGAGCGAGGCGAGCGTCCAGCGGATCAGGGGCGCGGCGGTGATGTCGAAGCCGCGGCGGCGGTCGGCGGCGCAGACCGCGTCCAGCTCGCCGCGGTCGGTCAGCGCGACCTCCGTGAAGTCGAGCGCGGGGTGCGCGAGGACGACCTGGACGGGCGTGCCCTGTGCGGTGCGGCGGAAGGCGGCCCGCAGCGCGGGGTGGCGGCGCTGCACCTCGGCGGCGGCGGCGCGCAGCCGGGTGCGGTCGAGTGCGCCGGTGAGTTCCACACGGAGCTGGGAGATGTACGGGTCGTCGGCGCCGTCGCCGTACTGGTGGTGGAAGAGCAGGCCTTCCTGGAGGGGGGCGAGCGGCAGCAGGTCGGCGACGTCCGGGTCGGCCTCCAGCTCGCGTATCTCCTCCTGGGTGAGGGTGACGAGCAGGTCGGACGGGGTACGGCCGCCGGCGTCCGGCCGCTCCCCGTGTGCGGCGAGGCCGCGCAGCGCGCTGTCCCACAGGTCGGCGAGGCGGGCGGCGTCGGCGTCGGCGACCAGGGCGCGGGCCCAGGTCCAGGTGGCGACGAGTTCGGTGCCCCCGGGGCCTTCGTGGGCGGCGACGTTGACCTCGACCGTGTGCGAGAGGGGTACGTCGGGGGCGTCGTCGGCGCCGACGGCGGCCAGCTCCCAGCCGGGTGCGAGCGCGCCGGCGAGGCTGACGCGGCCCAGGTAGTTGAAGCCGATCTGCGCCTCGGGCAGTGCCGCGAACTCCCGCGCGGTGGCGGGGTCGGCGTACCGGGCGAGGCCGTGGCCGACGCCGTGGCGCGGGGTGGTGCGCAGCTGCTCCTTCACGGCGCGCAGGGCGTCGCCCGCCGCGTCCGTGCCCGCGAGGACGGCGTCCGGACCGGCCGTCGCGGTGTCCAGGCGCACGGGGTGGGTGACGGTGAACCAGCCGACGGTGCGGGAGAGGTCGGCGTCCGGAACCAGTTCCTCGTGACGGCCGTGGCTCTCCACGTCCACGAGGAGTCCGGCGCGGTCGCCGCGCCACAGCGGTACGGCGGCGGCGAGCGCCGTCAGCAGGACGTCGTCCGGCCCGGCGTGGAAGGCGGCGGGCAGGGTGCCGAGCAGCGCGGCGGTCACGTCGGCGGGCACCCGCACGGTGCGCCGTCCGGCGTCGCCGCGCAGGTCGCGGGCGGGGTCGAGGGGCCGGTCGCCGAGCAGCGGGTCCTCCGTGGCGAGGAGGTCGCGCCAGTGTGCGGCGTCGTCGGCGGGCAGCGCGGTGACGGCACCCGCCCACTGGGCGAGCGAGGTGCCGACGGGGCCGGGTTCGGGACGGCGGCCCTCGGTGACCGCCGTCCAGGCCTCGGCGAGGTCGGGCGCAAGGATGCGCCAGGACACACCGTCGACGGCCAGGTGGTGCACGACGAGCAGCAGCCGGCCGGGGCGCCGGGGGCCGCGGTCGATCCACACGGCCCGCAGCATCCGGCCGGCGGCCGGGTCGAGGCCGTCGCGGGCCGCGGCGGTGTGCGCGGCGGCGAGGGCGGTGGCCTCCTCGTCGGTCGTGTCCGGGGCGGCGTCGACCCGGGTGAGGAGGGCGTCCGCGAACGCGGGCCCGTCGTCCACCGGCTCGACCGTGAATCCCTCGCCGTTCGCGACGCGCATCCGCAGCGCCTCGTGCCGCTCGACGAGCGCGCCGAGCGCGGCGGCCAGGTGGTCGCGGGTGGTCGGGGGCAGGGTCAGGGTGACGGACTGGTGGTACTGGTCGAACCGGCCCCGGGTGACGAGCCGGCTCATCAGCGGCAGCAACGGCGCGTTCCGCGGACCCGGCACGGCTGCGGCGCCGGCCTCCCGCGGTCCCGGCACTGCTGCGGCGCCCGCCTCCCGCGGTCCCTGCTCACCGAGTGCGGCGGCGAGTCCGGCCGGGGTGCGGTGCTCGAAGACGTGCCGCGCCGAGAACCGCACCCCCGCCGCACGCGCACGACCCACCAACTGGATCGACATGATCGAATCCCCGCCCAACGCGAAGAAGTCGTCGTCCACCCCCACGTCCTCACGGCCCAGCACATCCCGGAACAACCCCACGAGCCGCCGCACCAACGGCCTCTCACCACCCCCCAGGGCGGCCGCGAGACCGGCCGGAGTGCGGTGCTCGAAGACGTGCCGCGCCGAGAACCGCACCCCCGCCGCACGCGCACGACCCACCAACTGGATCGACATGATCGAATCCCCGCCCAACGCGAAGAAGTCGTCGTCCACCCCCACGTCCTCACGGCCCAGCACGTCCCGGAACAGGGCCAGCAGCGGCTCTTCCAGGTGCCCCGAGGCGGTGCGGCCGGCAGCCGTGCCCGCGGTGGCGGCGGGCTCGGGCAGGGCCGCCCGGTCCACCTTGCCGTTGGGGGTGAGCGGCAGCTCGTCCAGGACGACGAACGCGGCGGGCACCATGTAGGCGGGCAGCACCGCGCGCATCCGTGCCTCGACGTCGGCGGTCCGCACCCCGTCGGAGGCGACCAGGTAGCCGACCAGCCGGGGCTCACCGGCGGTGCCGCGGACGGCGGCGGCGGCACGACGGACGCCGGGCACGGCCTCGGCCGCGGCCTCCACCTCGCCGAGTTCGATGCGGAAGCCCCGCACCTTGACCTGGTCGTCGACCCGGCCGAGGTACTCGATCATGCCGTCGGGCCGCCGCCGGGCCAGGTCTCCCGTCCGGTACATCCGGCTGCCCGCGGGGCCGAACGGATCGGCCACGAAGCGGTGCGAGGTCTGTCCGGGCAGCCCCAGGTAGCCTCGGGCCAGCCCCTCGCCCGCGAGGTAGAGCTCACCGCGCGCACCGGGGCGTACGGGCCGCAGTCCGCTGTCGAGCAGGTGCACACGGGCGTACGGGAACGCGCGGCCGATCGGCACCGGGCCGTCGGCGAGCGGCTCACCCGGGGCGATGCGGAACTCCATGACGTTGACGGTCGCCTCGGTCGGCCCGTAGGCGTTGACGACGGTCGCGTCGGGGTGCGCGGCACGCCAGCCGGCCAGCATCTCGCCGCGCAGCGCCTCGCCGCCGAGCACCAGCGTGCCGGTCGGCGACACCTCGTCGGGCAGCGTGCCGAGCAGCCGCAGATGGCTGGGCGTGCCCTTGAGGAAGGTGGGCCGTGCGGCGCCGATCGCGTCCGGCAGCTCGGCCAGGTGCACCTGGCCGCCCGCGACCAGCGGGGTGAAGAGACAGGTGATGGTGAGGTCGAAGGAGACCGAGGTGTGCGCGAGTGCGGTTCCCGCCGCGTCCGGATAGGCCGTGGCGGCGCGCGCCGCATAGGCCCCCAGCGCACGGTGCTCGACGACGACGCCCTTGGGGCGGCCGGTGGAGCCGGAGGTGAAGATGACGTACGCGGCGTCCTCCGGCCGCGGCGCGCGGCCGGTCCCGTCCGCCTCGGCGGCGGTGGGCCGTACGGTGGCCAGGCCCGCGGGTACGAGCGCCGGGTCGGCGGTGACGGCGAGCGCGGGGGCGCTGTCCTCCAGGATCACGGCGATGCGGTCGGCCGGGTAGGCCGGGTCCACCGGCACGTAGGCGGCACCGGACTTCAGTACGCCGAGCAGCGCGACCATCAGGTCCACCGAGCGGGGCAGCAGCACCGCGACCAGGCCGCCGGGACCGGCGCCGTGCGCGACGAGTTCGGCGGCCAGGGCGTTGGAGCGCCGGTCGAGCTGCCGGTAGGTGAGGCTCTCGCCGCCGGCGAGGACGGCGGGCGCGTCCGGGGTACGGGCCACCTGCGCGGCGAACAGCGCGGGCAGCGTCGCGGTGGCGGGCGGCGTCGCATCCGCGGGCGGCGCCGCGGTCGCGGGCGATGTCGCATGCGCGGCAGGCGTCGCATTCGCGGCCGACGTCTTGTTCACGGCAGGCGTCGCATTCGCGGCCGACGTCGCGGTCACGGCAGGCGTCGCATTCGCGGCCGGCGTCGCATTCGCCGCCACGAGCCTGTCCTCCTCCAGCCTCGCGAGCCGGCCGAGCGGCAGCCCGGGCGTGGAGGCGAAGGCCCGCAGCGTCGCGAGCAGTTCCGCGCCGGCGGCCTGCGCGGTGACCTCGTCCACCAGTTGCGGCTGATGGCGTACCCGCAGCCGCATCCGCTCCCCGGGTTCGACGACGACGCTGATGGCGAAGTGGCTGCCGTCGCGGACGCGGGCGTCGGCCAGGTCGAGACCGGCGGCCCGGGCGCCGGCGGTGATCGCGGCCGGGTCCAGCGGGTAGTTCTCGAAGCTCAGCAGGGTGTCGAAGAGCTCGCCCATGCCCAGGGCGCGCTGGATGTCGCCGAGCGCCACATGGTGGTGGTCGAGCAGCGCGGACTGCTCGCGGCCGAGCCGTACGGCGAGATCGCCGAGCGGCTCGCCCGCGTCGAGACGCACCGACAGCGGCACGGTGTTGATGAACAGGCCCACCAGGTCGCCCGCGCCCTCCAGCTCGGCCGGGCGGCCGGCCACGGTGACACCGAACAGGGCCTCGTCCCGGCCGGTCAGGCCACGCAGCACGACGGCCCAGGCGGCCTGCACCAGGGTGTTGACGGTGACACCGTGCCGACGGGCGGCCACGGCCAGCGCGGTGGTGTCCGCGGCGCTGAGCAGGTGCTCCTGGCGCACCGGCTCCAGGACCCGGTCGCCGTGACCGGTGGCGACCCGCGACGGCTCGGTGACCTCGGCGAGCGCCGTACGCCACACGTCGAGCGACGCCGCGCGGTCGGTGCCGTCCAGCCACGCGAGGTGGTCGCGGTAGCGGGCCGGGCCCGCCGTCCCGGGTACGGCGTCCGGATCCGCGTACGCGGCGAACAGGTCCTGGGCGACGATCGGCAGCGACCAGCCGTCCACCACGATGTGGTGCACCGTCAGGACGAGGGAGCCCGTGCCGTCGGCGCGGCGCACCGCGGCCGCCCGCACCAGCGGCGGGCGGCTCAGGTCGAACCGGGTGGCGCGGTCCTCGTCGAGCAGGGCGGCGAACGCGGCGTCGTCGGCGGCGTCGGCCTCGCGCACCGGTACGGCCGGTGCCTCGTGCACGAGCTGCACCGACCCCTGTTCCTCGGTGCTGCGGAAGGAGACGCGCAGCGCCTCGTGGCGCAGCAGCACCCGGTCGAGGGCGGCGGACAGCCGTGCGGGGTCCAGGGGCGCGGCGAAGTCGAGGACGACCTGAAGGGTGTACGGGTCGGCGTCGGCGTCGTCGAAGGCGTGGTGGAACAGCAGGCCCTGCTGGTTGGGCGAGAGCGGGAGCACGTCCTCGACGCCGGGCTCGGCGGCCAGCCGCGCGGCCTCGTCCGCGGACACGGGCAGGCTGATCGCGGCGGGCGCGGCGACCGGTTCGTACGCCGAGCAGACCTCGGCGAGCGCGGCCACCGTGCGCAGCTCGAACATGTCGCGGAAGCCGAACGAGACCCCGCGGGCGCGGGCGCGGCTCAGCAGCCGGAAGCCGAGGATGCTGTCGCCGCCGAGCGCGAAGAAGTCGTCGTCGATGCCGACGTCGTCGAGGCCGAGCACCTCCGCGTACAGCTCGCACAGCAGTTCCTGCGCGGGGGTCTGCGGGGCGCGGGGCGCCGTTCCGGCGATCACCGGTACGGGCAGCGCACGCCGGTCGACGCCGCCGCCGGGCGCGGGCGGCAGGGTGTCCAGGGTGACCAGGACCGAGGGGACCATGTAGTCCGGCAGCTCGGCGGCGACCGCGTCGCGCAGGGCCGGGACGTCGACCGTGGCGCCGTGGCGGGGCACCACGTAGCCGACGAGCCGGCGCTCGCCGGGGGTGTCCTCGCGGACCACGGCGGCGGCGCGCACCACGTCCGGGTGCGCCGCGAGGACGGCCTCCACCTCGGCCGTGTCGAAGCGGAAGCCGCGCAGCTCGGCCAGGTCGCGCACGTCCTCGGCGGCCGCGGGACCGCGGTCCGGGACCAGCTCGCCGACGAGCGTGGCGGGGGCGTCGGCGAGCGTCGCGAGGGTGCCGGTGAACCGATCGAGGAGCGTCTGTGCGGCGGCCGGGTCGAACAGGTGCGGCCGGCACACGAGGCGGGCCGTGAGCCGCTCGCCGGGTACGGCGGTGAGCGTGAGCGGGTAGTGGTTGACGTCGGTGACGTCGGCGTCGCCCGCCACCAGGCCGCCCTCGCGGGCCGTCGCGTCCAGCGCGGCCCGGTCCACCGGGTAGTTCTGGAAGGCGACGACGGTGTCGAAGAGCGAGGAGACACCGGCCGCCCGCTGCACGTCGACCAGCGGCAGGTACTGGTGCGCGAGCAGGTCGGCCTGGTCGTCCTGGACGGACCGGGCCAGCTCGGCCAGGGTGCGGTCGGAGCCCGGACGGGCGCGCAGCGGGACGGTGTTGACGAACAGGCCGATCATCCCGGCCGATCCCGGTACCTCGGCGGACCGGCCCGCCGCGGTGATGCCGAACACCACGTCGTCCCGGCCGGTCAGCTCGCGCAGGGCGACGGACCAGGCGGCCTGCACCAGGGAGTTGACGGTGACGCCCAGGTCACGGGCGGCCCGCGTCACACCCGCGGTGGTCGCGGCGTCCAGCGCGCCTTCCAGCCGTACCGCCTCTTCGGCGGGCCCGTGCGCCGCGCCCACCAGGGTCGGCCGGACCCCGGCGAGGGCCTCGCCCCATGCGGCGGCGGACTCCTCGCGGTCCTGTGCGGCCAGCCAGGCGAGGTGATCGCGGTAGGGGCGGGGCTCGGCGCCCGGGTCGCCGCCGGCGTAGGCGCGCAGCACCTCGCCGAGGAGCACCGGGACCGACCAGCCGTCCAGGACGGCGTGGTGCCCGGTGACCACGAGCCGCCAGCCCTCGTCGAGCCGCAGCAGGGCGGCGCGCAGCAGGGGCGCGGCGGCGAGGTCGAAGGGCTCCGCGGTCTCGGAGCGCAGCACCGTGTCGAGCCGGTCGGCGCGGCCGCGCAGATCGTGGACGCGCCAGGGCACGGTGGCGTCCGCGCGCACCACGAGCACGGGACGGCTCACGTTCTCGTGGGCGATCGCGGAGCGCAGCACGGGGTGCCGGGCGACGACGGTGCCGACCGCGGCGCGCAGCCGCTCGGCGTCCACGTCGCCGCCCAGGTCGAGGCTGACGCGCACGCTGTAGACGTGGCGGTCCTCGTCCGTGGTGAGGCTGTGCACGACGATCCCGTCCTGCAACGGCGTCAGGGGCAGCACCTCCACCACGCCGGGGCCGGTGAGCAGCGCGGCCAGTTCCGCCTGCGGCAGCGCGGCGGGCAACTCGGCGGCAGGAGCCGTCCCGGCGGCCGGTCCGCCCACCGTGCAGGCCGGCGCGAGCCGGGCGACGGTGCGGGCCCGGAACAGGTCGCGGACGGTCACGGTGAGGCCTTCGAGGGCGGCCCGGCTGACGACGCGGGTGGCGGACAGGGAGGTGCCGCCGATGGTGAAGAAGTCGTCGTCGACGGTGACGGACTCGACGCCGAGCACGGTGGCGTACAGGGCGCACAGACGTGCTTCCAGGTCGGTGCGCGGGGCGCGGCCGTCGGACAGCGCGACACGTACGGGGGCGGGCAGCGCCCGGCGGTCCAGCTTGCCGTTGGGGGTCAGCGGCAGCGCGTCGAGGACCACGACGGCACCGGGCACCATGTACTCGGGCAGCGTGCCGGCGAGGTGGTCGCGCAGCGCCGGCGAGTCGCCCTGAGGCGAGACGACGTACGCCACCAGGCGCTTGTCGCCCGGCCGGTCCTCGCGCATCAGCACGGCGGCGCGCTCGACCGGCGGGTGGGCGAGCAGCGCGGCCTCGATGTCGCCGAGTTCGATGCGGAAGCCGCGCACCTTGACCTGGTGGTCGAGGCGGGACAGGTAGGTGAAGGAGCCGTCGTGCTCACGGCGCACCAGGTCACCGGTGCGGTAGATGCGCCCGGGGCCGTAGGGGTTGGCGACGAAGCGCTCGGCGGTCAGGCCCGGCCGGCCGCGGTAGCCGCGGGCCACGCCGTCACCGGCGATGTACAGCTCGCCGCTGTACCCGGCGGGCACCGGCCGCAGGGCCGCGTCCAGCACGTACACCTGGGTGTTGAGGATCGGCGCGCCGAGGGTGACGGGGCCGCCGCCGGGGGCGACGGGCGCGGTCATCGACCAGACGGTGGTCTCGGTGGGTCCGTACATGTTGGTGACGTTCGCGGCGTGCTCGGCCAGCGGGTCCGCCAGTGACTGGGGCAGCGCCTCGCCGCCGGTGAGCACGCGCACACCGGCGAAGACCTCCGGCCGCGTCTCGATCAGCGGCTGCCACAGGCTGGGGGTGGCCTGCATGACGGTGATGCCCTCGCGCTCGACGATCGCCCGCAGCGCGTCCGGGTCGAGCACCTCGTCGCGGCTCGCGAGCACCACACGGGCGCCGGCGAGGAGCGGCTGGAAGATCTCCAGTACGGCGATGTCGAAGCTCACCGTGGTCACGGCGAGCAGCCGGTCCGTGGCGTCGACGGGCACGGCGAGGGCCATCGCCCGAAGGAAGTTGTCCATGGCGGACCGCTCCAGGACCACGCCCTTGGGGCGCCCGGTGGAGCCGGAGGTGTAGATGACGTACGCGGTGGAGCGCGGGTCCTGCGGACGGCCGAGCGGACTCGCGTCACCGGCACGGAGGTCCACCGTGTCCAGCAGCAGCGCGGGCACCCCGTCGGGGATTTCGGTACCGGTCGTGGTGACCAGCAGGCCGGGCGCGGCGTCCTCCAGCACCATCGCGCGCCGGTCGGCGGGGTGCTCGGGGTCGACGGGCAGGTAGGCGCCGCCGGTCTTCAGGACGGCGAGCAGCGTCACGATCAGGCCGGCGGTGCGCGGCAGCGCCACCCCGACCAGGGTCTCGGGGCCCGTACCCCGCTCGGCGAGCAGACGGGCGAGCCGGTTGGCCCGGGCGTCGAGCTCCGCGTAGGTGAGCGTCTCGTCGGCGCACAGGGCGACGGCGTCGGGCGTCGCGGCGGCCTGCCGCTCGAAGAGCTCGACCAGCGCGCCCGGCACCTCGCCCGCCGTGTCGTTGGGGGCGTGCAGCAGGAGCTCGGCGGTCGCGTCGTCGAGGAGTGCGGCGCGGCCGACGAGGGCGCCGGGGGCGTCGGCGAGCGAGCCGAGCAGCCGCAGGAACCGCTCCTGGTGGGCGCGGAGTCCGTCCTCGGTGTACAGCGCGGGATTGGCCGCGATCTCGAGGACCACTTCGCCGTCGGCGGGATCGCCGTACGTGGCCATCGCCAGGTCGGCCACCGGGCCGTTGGACAGCTGGCGGGGGGTCAGGAGCGCCTCGCCGAAACGGACCCGGGCGTCGAACGACATGGCGTTGACGGCCGTACCGAACAGGGCGGCGTCCGTGCCGGTGAGCTCGCGGGCCCCGTGCAGTTCCTCGCGGCGCAGACGCTGGGCGCGCAGCAGGACGCCGAGTTCGGTGCGGACGGTGCGGACCAGTTCGGTGAAGGTGGCGCCGGGTGCGACGGTGAGCCGCAGCGGCAGGTCGTTGGCGAGCATGGACGGGGTGGCGAGCGCGGCCGGGGTGCGGCGCGCGGCCACCGGGATGCCGAGGACCACGTCGTCGACGGAGAGCATCCGGTGGTGGTAGACGGCGGTGGCCGCGGCGATAACGGCCGGCCAGTGGCCGACGGCGGTGAGCGCGCCGGTCAGCTCGGACGGCAGGACGGTGCTCAGACGCAGGGCGCGCGGTGAGGCGCCGGCCACGCCCTCGGTCAGGCTCTGGCGCTCCTCGACGCCGGCCAGCCGCTCCAGCACGAGGGCACGGTCGTCCGTGTGGTGCGTCGAGTCCTGGTAGGCGCGCTCCTCGGCCACGAGCACGTCGAGCCCGCGGGGGCGGGCCGGATCGGGCTCCTGGCCGGCGAGCAGCGCCGTGTAGATCCTGGCCAGGCGGCCCAGGTAACGGGTCTGGCCGAAGCCGTCCAGGACGATGTGGTGGTAGCGCAGGTAGAAGAAGTGCCGCGCGTCGGAGAGAACCAGCAGCGCGTGCCGGAACAGCGGCCCCGCCTCCAGATCGGGCACGGTGGCCAGGTCCTGGTCCATCCATGCGCGGGCGGCGGCCTCCGGATCGTCCGCGGCGCTGAGATCGACGACGTCCACCGGGGCGTCCACCGTGCCGGCGACGACCTGGTGCACCTCACCGTCGTCACCGAACCGGGCACGCAGCGCCTCGGTCTCGGCCACGGCCAGGGCGACGGAGTCGCGCAGCACCTCGATGTCGAGCGGGGCGGAGTCGAAGTGGACGGCGCACTGGTAGAGGGGGCTTTCCGGTGTCAGCCGCTGAGCCACCCACACGCCGAGTTGGGCGGCCGTGACCGGCAGGCGGACCTCGTTGCGAACCTCGGAAAGTGCCAACCGACTCACGCTCCCAGAACGGTGTACCGATGCGGACCTCAAGGGCGCGCACACCGCACGACGGGCGCGACGCTCCGAGCGGAGGCTCTCCTCGCGGCCTATCTCGGCCCTATAGGGACGCCACACGGAGGTGGCGGGTCGCACGACGGCAGAAACCCCGGGTCGGAATTCCGACCCGGGGTTTCAGGGTTTCGAAGGGAGCCGCGCCTCTCTCGGTCAGAGGACGCCTCCGTTGGCACGGACGTTCTGGCCCGTGAGCCACCGCCCGTCCGGCCCCGCGAGGAAGGCGACGACGTCCGCCACGTCCTCGGGCCGGCCGAGACGTCCGAGCGAGGTCATGGCCACGGCCGTCGCCACCTTCTCCGGCTCGTTGGCCGCGTTCAGAAGATCGGTGTCCGTGGCGCCGGGCGAGACGGTGTTGACCGTGATGCCCCGTGCGCCCAGCTCGCGTGAAGCCACCAGGGTCAGCTGTTCCAGTGCGCCCTTGCTGGCCGCGTACGGAGCGTTGCCGGGGGCGGGGAACACGGTGTTGAGGGTGGAGATGTTCACGATCCGCCCACCGTCGCGCATGTGCCGCGCCGCGTAACGCACCGCGAGGAAGACCGACTTCGCGTTCACAGCCATCACCCTGTCGAACACGGCCTCCTCCGTCTGCGCGAGGGGCACGACGTCGGTGTGCACGGCCGCGTTGTTCACCAGAATGTCCAGACCGCCGAGCCGGCGTTCGGCGGTGGCCAACAACTCCTCGGCCGCGTGAGGCTCCGCCAGATCCAGCTGGACCGCAACAACCTCCCCGCCCGCCTTCCCGGCCTGCCGCACGACCTCGTCCGCGGCATCCCGGCTCTGCGCGTGGTTGAAGACCACAGCCGCCCCGTCCCGCGCGAGCCGCAGCACGACAGCCCGGCCGATCCCCCGCGAGCCACCGGTAACGACCGCCGCCTTGCCCGTGAGCACCGCCATGATCCCTCCCCGCCCCGGTGACCCACCTGCCGGGAGCACCAATACCCACCGAGCGACACCAATAGAGCGAACCGTCCCACGCTCCTCGAGGTCGAGCAGGGCGCGCAGGTTGCCGCACCGCTCCTCGCAGGGCCCGGCGACGCCTGTCGTGATCGGCCGGCTGGGCCGTCCTGGACGACGACTCCACGGCCACGATCTCCGGAAGCGGCTGACGTCGTCTCCCAGGACGAGCCGTGGCCGGGGACGGACGGATCCGACGGGCAGGATGCCCTCGCCCCGCCCCCCCAGTCCCGCCGGATGGCCCCCCATCCCGCCTGCCTGTGCCGAATGCAAGAATGCGGCCCCTGGGTGGACAAGTGCATCGGCTCGGAGCGGGCACGAGCACTGTTGGAACGGGGGTAGTCATGGCGCTGGTTATGTGCCCGCTGTGCAGCGACGACGAGGACATCGAGGTGGTTCGCACGCTCGACGGCGGGCGCCGGCTCGTGAAGCACCGATGCGGCTACGAATGGGAGCACAAGGAGCCCGCCGTCCCGCACAGGAACCCGCCCCGCGCCTTCGCCGACCTCAAGGCCCGTTTCCCGAAACCCGAGAACGTCGACCCCGAGCAGTTGGAGGGCGTGGCCCGGCTGAAGGAGCAGTACCTCGCCGTCAAACCGGACTTCGACCCCGAAGTGGCGGCCTACTGGTCGAAGTACCAGCAGGTCTTCTCCCCCGACGGGCTGTGGACGTGCGCCCCCAGAGTCCTCAAGGACTTCGCCAACTCCGAGGTCGGAGCCCACCCCGGCAATCAGGCCACCTTCAATTCCGCATGGAACGGCATGGGCGATGTCGCGGCCGGGGAGGCCACCCGCAAGACGATCGAGTACCTGCTGTACGGGCCTGACGAGGTGCCGCTCGAAGACCGGCTCCAGCACCTGTTGGACGGCACCAAGGCGTTCGCCATGACCGGTTTCAAGGAGGCCCTCCTGACGAGGGTCCTTTGCGTGATGTATCCCGAGCGGTTCCTGACGATCCTCAAGTACACGACGGAGGCGGGCGGCAAGCGCGAGATCGCGCGGATGGTCTACGGGCTGGAATTGCCGGCACCTGAGTCGGTGAACTGGACCCGCGGCCGGCTCGTCCTGTGGAGCAACGACCTCCTGAACGACCTCGTCGGCCAGGGCTTCGCCAACCAGCAGCACGCCGCCGCGTTCCTGTGGTGGGCCAAGGATCGGGCCGAGGGACTTCAGTAGGTTGCCGTACATCCCGGACAGTACCGATTCGCCGTGATCGTGCACTGGCCCGAGGAGGAGGCCGACACCGTCGTCGCGGCGATCCGGGACGTGGCGGAGCCGACGGGACTGCTGACGTTCGGGACGACGCCGGTGCGGTTCACGTTCACGACGGCGGTGGTGGAGTGCTGCGCGGACGCGGAGTGAGCGGATGCCGGGCGGACGCGAAGGTGCCTACGCCTCGTCGAGAAGCCCCGCGTCGTGGGCGAGGACGGCGGCCTGGACGCGGTTGGCGCAGCCGGTGCGGGTGAGGATGCGGCTGATGTGCGCCTTGACCGTACCGGCGCTCAGATACAGCCGCTCGGCGATCTCCCCGTTGGACAGACCGGTGCCGAGCAGCCGCAGCACGTCCCGCTCGGCAGGGGCCAGCCCGTCGATCCGGAGCAGCGCCGCCTCGGTGTCCCGGCCGGACCGCACATGCCGCTCCAGCAGCCGCCGGGTGATCCGCGGGGCCAGCACGGGCTCGCCCTTGGCTGCGAGTCGGACGGCCCGGATCAGGTCGGCGGGGCCGGTGTCCTTGAGGAGGAAGCCGCCGGCCCCGGCCCGCAGGGCCCGCGTCACGTGCGCGTCCTGCCCGAAGGCCGTCAGCATCACGACACAGGTGCGCGGCGAGAGACGGGAGATGTCCTCGGCCGCGGCGATACCGTCCCGGACCGGCATCTGGACGTCCACCAGGGCGACGTCGACGTCCTGTTCGCGACAGGCCGCGGCGGCTTCCCTGCCGTCGCCTGCCTCGGCGACCACCTCGACGTCGTCGGCGTTCTCCAGGATGAGCCGGATTCCGGCGCGCATCAGCGCCTCGTCGTCGGCGACCAGGACTCGGATCATCGGCTCATCCTAGGACCGCCGGCCGTCAGGTCACCCGCGCTCATTCCTCCGTACCGGCCCCGCATCCTCCGTTCATCCCAGAACCGCCAACACCAACAGGACGACGAGGAAGCCCGCCGTGGGCAGGATCACGGCCAGCGCCGCACAGCCCGAGCCGAGGACGCGCGGCCAGGTCAGGATCTCGTCCGGCAGTGGGGCACGTGCCGCCCCTTCCGCCCCGGGACGGACGAGCGGGTGGCGAGAGGCCGGGCGACCGGGTGCCGAGTGCCCGGCCGCCGAAGGCGCGGCGCCCGCGGACGCGACCGCCGCAGACGCGACCGCCGAATGTGCGGCAGCCGCAGGCCCGTCGTGCACAGGCCGGTCGGCGGCACCCTGCGCGGCGCCGCCGCCTCCCTGTCCCCGCCCCCGGCGCCCCTGCGCGGGCAGCCGGGCGGCGACGCGGAAGCCGCCGTTCACCAGGGCGCCCGCCTCGAATGTGCCGCCGAGCAGCCCGACCCGCTCCTGGCAGCCGGCGAGTCCGCTGTGACTGCCCCCGCGGGAGGGCCCGGCCACGGACGGCGGGGCATTGGTGACGGAGACTTCGAATCCGTCGCCGACACTCGTCACCTGCACCCGGGTGGGCGCGCCGGACGCGTGTTTCAGCACGTTGGTCAGCCCTTCGCGGACCACCCGGTGAACGGCCTGCCGCGTCCGCGGCCCCAGCTCCGCCCCGTCGGGGACGGACCAGTCCAGCTCGACGGCGCTGCCGGTCCGCCGGGACTCCGTCACCAGCGCGGCGATGTCCTCCCGGGTTCCCCGCTCGTCCCCGGACCGGTCGCCCCCCGTACCGGCCGGGTCGGCGTGCCGCAGCACACCGAGGATCTCGCGCAGTTCCTCCATCGCCGTGCCGGCGGTAGTACGCAGCAGCTCGGTCTGCCCGGCGAGGGCCGGCGCCTGCCTCGCGGCAGCCAGTTCAAGTGCCCCCGCGTGCACGGACAAGAGGCTCAGCCGATGGCCCAGGAGGTCGTGCATCTCGCCCGCGATCCGGTTCCGTTCCTCCCTCCGGGCCGCCTCGGCGGTGAGGGCGCGAGCCTGCTCCAGATAGGCGTTGCGTTCGCGCAACAGGCTGACGAGCGGCCGTCGTTGC
This sequence comes from Streptomyces coelicoflavus, assembly GCF_045041415.1. NCBI lineage: Bacteria > Bacillati > Actinomycetota > Actinomycetes > Kitasatosporales > Streptomycetaceae > Streptomyces > Streptomyces coelicoflavus. Next base: position 3,821,317 of record NZ_CP108218.1, read on the forward strand.
CCCAACAGCGTCCCGGCCAGGGCGGGAAGCACCAGGAGCAGCGCCAGGGAGACCGCGTTGCCCACCAGTTGGAAGGCGAGGCGCTCGGTCCGGAACGGAACGGTGACGACGGTCAGTACCCCGACCACGGCCGAGGCCGCCCCGACGGCCTGCCACGCACGTCGCGTCGGTGCGATGCGCCGGGTCGCGGACATCACGACGAGCGGCGCCACCGCCAGCGTCCACACGTTGACCCCCACGACCAGCAGGGAGGACCCTATGACGGCGGCGACCGGCCGCCCACGGCACAGGGCGACGAGCAGTACCGCCCACAGCGCCTCCGCCACGGCGAGCCCCGGCCGCGCGGGTACCACGAGCAACAGGGGCACCAGCCCGAAGGCGGCCGCGAGGAGACAGAGCAGCCCTTCCACGACGACCGTACGACGTCCGGCACCGCGCACCGCGGCCCAGCCGGCGACCACCTCCCGCCGCACCCGGCGCGGCACACCGGCCGGCACGCGCCGCACCCGTACGGACGACCGGGGTACGCACCGACCGTCGGAGTCCTTGCTGCTCATACCCACCCGCGGAACGCTATCGACCCGGCCACGCCCGTTCTCACGCACCCGGCAGACCGTCCAGCTCGCCCCGCAACGCACCCACGTCGGCCTGCTCGGCGGCCAGCAGTTCCGCCACACCGGCGTCGTCGAGCAGCGCGGACAGCAGATGAACGGTACCGACGGTGGGCGACCCCCGCTCGGCGGCCCGCAGCCGGGCGACCGCGACGGCGCGTTCGGCAGCGACGGACAGCCTCGCCCGCTCGCCCTCGGCGCGGTCGGCACCACCGCCGGCCGACACAGCCGACACAGCCGACACAGCCGGATTGGCCGGTACAGCCGGTACCGACGCGACAGCCGAGGCGACGAGAGCACCCTGCCGCACCCCGTGCCGACGCAGGACGGCCGACGCGGCATTGGCCGCCGCCAGGCCCTCTGGAAGGACATGCCCTGCCACGGCCAACGCCCGGTCCAGGGCCAGCGTTCCCAGCAGCAGATCCACCGGCTCCGCCGTGCCCCGCCCGCACCGCACCGCCTGGCGCGTGGCCTCGACGTTCACGGCGAAGAGCACCGGTGAGCCGTTCAGCCCGGACTGAGCGGTCCACGAAGTGAACGCGCGGGACAGCCGGTTGCCGCTCCTGCCCACCGTCCCGGCCCGGCGCAGCAGCAGCACGCCGTACGACTCCGGACGCTCGCTCGCCGCGCCCGACCCCGCAACCTCGGCGTCCAGCCGGTCCAGCGCCTCGGCCGTGTCCAGCCGCCGGAGCAGCAGCGCCTCCCGCGCCCTGCTGTCCGGCAGCTCCAGCAGCGCCCTGGCCACGTGCCGGCAGCGCACGGAGACCGTCCCCTCGGCACGCGCGGACGCCAGCGCGCGCAACAGGCAGCTCCGCATCGCCCCGCTCATCACGGGCGGCACGGCAGGGACTCCGTCCCGCGCCGACCCGCGCAGCCCCAGCCCGAACCGCCACCACGCCTCACGCCAGGCGGCCTCGACCTCGACCTCGTCGGACCGCGCCCCCGGCCCACCGCCCGCCTCGTCTTCGCTGACCCAGCCCAGACCCGCGCGGGCCTGGATGAAACCACTGAGCCCACCGGACTTCCGCATCCCCGGAGCAATCACCGCCCCCGACTCCGAGTCCCCCATCACCAGCTCCGCCAGCAGGGTGTCCGTCCCCGCGAACGCCGCCTCGCCCCGAACCGCCCGGCGAACCGTCGCGACGAGCACCTCCATGACGTCCGGCTCGAACTCCGTCGTCACCCCGAGCCCGGCCACATCTGCCGTCGTCCCTCGCTGCCCCATCGAACCTCTCCTCGCCCCGCGGCGCACCGCCGCCCCGACTACGCGAACGACGCTAGGCACCCACACCCCACCCCCGCGCCTGCCGACCGGCCAGACTCCTGATCCGATCGGCCGGCCCCGGGCGCGCACCTTTCATCGATCAGGCCGCACGCAGACGGCCAGGATCGCCCGGGTAATCGGATTCCCTGGGACTGTCCGCGGATCAGGTGCTTACTGGAACCCAGGGGTATTCGAGCCCTTGGTCAGTGCGGACGGCGAACGGGGTGTCGGTGGAGAGTCCACGGCTGCGCCGGTGCCCCGGCAGCGTGCCCCCGTGGTGGCCGGGATTCGTTCCCGCTCCGGGACGATGAAATCTCGGTCCGGGATCCGGCCGCACGCTGGTGGGCCTGAGCAACCGATCGGATGCATGAACGGGGCCGGACCGTCGCGCGGGCCGGCCCCGGAGCAAGCCACCCGCCGTCGAGATCGTCAAAGCCTGACGAGATCGCGGGCACACCCGCGCACGCATGACATCGCGCAACCCCGCGACCGCGCACGGCAATCAGCCATCGGGAACACAAAAAGACCAGGTCACGAGTTATGTGACCTGGTCCATTCAGAGCCGCCTTCGGGATTCGAACCCGAGACCTACGCATTACGAGACCAGGAGCGTTCGTGTTGCCTGGTACCTCGTCGTGCTGCGTGTTGACGTTTTTCCTGATCAGAGCACGTGCGACGGGTTGGCCTGTGCCGCGCTGTGTTGCACCGTCCAAAGGAGTCTGTCCACCGGCTGTCCACCGGTGGAGCTGCCAGCGGCCCACCGGCGCGACCTCAGTTGAGCTGGCTGCGCCAGGTCACCCCGTTCCAAGCGACGAGCACCGGTCGCTGTCGGACCTCTACAAGCCGTTCCACCACCACTGCTGAGCACCCTGACCACCCCGGGTTTCCAACATGCACCGTGAACGGGTGATCGCTAGTTACTCCGGCCGGCGCTGCGCGGTCAGAGCATTAGTCGTGGACCGTAGCGCCGCTGAACCATTGCCGTGCCACTGCTTCGCTGGGCGGGCTGAGTGGAGTCACGAAGACGACCGCTAGGCGCCTGACGGCCCGGGAGCAGCAGACGTAGAAGAGGTTGCGGGAGCGGGAGGCTCGTTCCTTGCGGTGGTCGTCTCCGGTAAGCATGCGGTCGACGTTGAACTGGTTCCATGCGCTGTCGTCGATCATGACCACGACGTCCTCGAACTCGTCGCCCTTAACGCCGTGCTGAGTGGAGAAGGGGGTGAGCTCGTTGCGGTACTCGGTGAGACGGACGACCTCCTGGTATTTGATAGCGCGCAGGCCAGCCGCGAAGTCGGCATCCCTTTGGGCACGTTCGTCGAGGCCCTCCGCGCCGATGGAGCGTTCAATGGATTTGACCCTGCCCGGCGGAGTGATCAGCTTGGCGCGGGTAACGGCGTCAAGGACGTCGCCAACGGTGCCCGTAGCCCGGACGGCGGTGATCTCCTGGAGTATGCCGTTGATCCTGGCTTTGTCCGAGTGCTTGCGGATGGTGAGGGGCCCTGTGCCGAGCAGGGAGGTGAGGTGGGCGCACTCCTGGGCTTCGTAGGCGGCGCACAGCTCCTCGATGCTCTTCATGAACTGGGCGTAAGGCTCGGTTCCCTCCAGAAGGTCGTCCCTCCCGTGGCTCCCTCGTCTGCTGTAAAGCTGGAGGAGGTTGGGGTAGCCATGGGCGGCTGCGATGCTGCGGTGCGTCAGGCTCAGGTACTTGACCCCCGTCGCAGGCCAGCCGCAGGTGTCGAGCACTGTCCGGGCCCGCTGGACCGGGTTCTCGTCCTCAGCTCCGGGCAGCTTGAGGATCAGGCGGACCTCGCCTGCAGTTTTGTCGGGGTCCGGTTGCTGGATCAAGTCGGGTCGGATCTTGTTCAGGACGTCGACGATCGGCTTCGCGCAGCGGTGGTTGCCATGCATGGTGAGCGTGATCAGGTCGTCCCGCTCCAGGGCGCCGACGCCGGTGTTGTAGATCTTCTGCATGGAGTCGCCGAAGAAGCCGACGGTGCAGGCGGGTCCGGTCGCCGTGGCGATGTGGTCCAAGAGGAGGCTGACGGTGGCGGGGAAGGTGTCCTGGTACTCGTCGACGAAGACCACCGGGTAGCGGTGGGCGATGATCCGCGCGAGTTTGGAGTGCGAGCCAATCAGTGCGGAGGCGAGCGCGAGGACCTCGTCGTGGGAGATTTTCCCGTCGGCGAAGCGCCGGCCTCGGTCGTGGTATTCAATCCGGAGGCCGGAAGCGAGTTCTGCCATGTCCTGGGGACGCGGCAAGCCTTGGTTGTACTCGATGAGGGCGTCCAGCAGTTCACGCTGATGGTCTTGGATGAGACTCCACAGGAACTCGTGGATCGTGCCGACGTACACCAGGGGGTCGTCAGCGATCCGCTGCTTAATCTGGTGCTTGGCCACGTTGGTGTAGGTGATGCAGGCGATCTGCTTACCGGCCTGTTCCAGGGCGGATCGCCGGGTATCGAGGAGGTAGAGAAGGGCTTCCACCAGGGCCGTGGTCTTGCCGGCGCCGGCCCCTGCTTCCACGAGGAAGTTACTCCGGGCGTCGAGGGCGGCGCGGATACCTTCGCGTACTCCTACCTCATCAGCCACTGCAGGCCCTCCTGGATATAGCGAGGGACCGTCCAGCCCTCCGTGAGAACCATGTCGAACGCGAAGTCGGTCTTCTTGCGGCTCAGTCGCTCGGCGATCGGGAAGGCGGCGGCAGCGATGGCCTCGGGCCTCGGCACGATGCCGACCTCGCTGGTGAAGGCATCTTTGAGGGCCAGGGTGCCCAAGTTACGGGCGAACATGTCGGCGTTGGCAATGATCAAGGCGTCCTCGAAGCTGCGCCCGCACGGCCCCCCATCCGCTTCCGGCACTTCATAGGCGACACGTACGTTCCCGCAGACCTTCGCCTCTGCCGGGGCCTGCAGGAGGGTCTTGACCTCACTGAGCTTCGGCACCCACTCCTTGAGGGTGGCATTGGAGGTGAGGGCGCCGCCGGTGTCGGGTGCGCAGCGTTTTTTGGTGGCGGGGTCTACCGAGTCGAGGTCGGTGATCACCAGTGCAGGGACGCCGAGGAACTCCAGGAGAGTCTTGAACCGGGCGGCGTACGCATCGCCGACCTCAATAATCGAGATGTACTGGTTCGCCAGTTCAGGCGCACACTTGCTGATCATGGCGCGGAGGAGGAGCCGTTCAGCGGTCCCCTCGATCAAGATGATGCGGTCGGCGAAGAACATGTCGCAGCGGTGCGTATGCATGTACTGGGCGAGGAACTGAAGGGTCGTCTTCCCGTTAGTCTGCCGCTTGGTGGTGTGCTCGAAGTCGGAGAGGTCCTTAACCTTAAGCGTGGGGCCGTTGGAGTCGAAATAGCGCACGGCACCAAAACCGCTACTCGCGACAATGTGCGAAGAATGGGTGGTCAGGACCGCCTGGACGGCCCACTCTTCTCTCTCCAAGAGGCGGTTAATGTTGCTGATAAAGACTTCCTGCATCTGGGGGTGCAGGTGGGCTTCGGGTTCCTCGATGAAGAGCAATTGCAGGGCCGGCCGGGGCTTCAAGCGCAGGTAGGCGTGGTAGAAGCCGATAACCTGGACCACGGTGCTGATGAGCTTGCTGTAACCAAGGCCGTTGTGCCCCTCAGGTAGCGGATGGTCGCTCCCAGGCGAGGCGTACTGGATGCGGGTACTGCCGCGGAGAATGTCCCCGGACTCGATCAACGAGGTGATCTCCGGCGTTTGCAGCGGAGCGATAGTACCCACGCCGAAGGTCCGCAGTTCGTCGAGGATGGGGCGGAACAACGAGCCGTAGTTAATGTCGATACTCTTCGAAGCGGCGGCCAGCGCCTGCTCAATTCTCTCGATGTTCTGATTACGTTCCTCATCGGCACTGTTCGCCTTGTAGAAGGTCTCGAAGGTCTTGGACAGCGTGCGGGCCCGATCGGCGGGGACGTCGTCGATACGAGGCTGGGCGTGGATGGACTTCACCGACAGCACCCTGCGCGCCGCAGTCGGCGTGATCTCTCGACGGACGTTCGGGTCCAGGGCCGAGACCGCCCAGTAGGAGGGAGCGTAGAAGGTGGAAAAGTTCTTGCGGAGGAACTTGCCCCAGTCGAAGTCCGGGCCCTGTCGGGTTAGGGCAGCGTCCACTTGCTCCAGAAGGTCGCGCGGCCGCTTCACACTCAGGACCGCTTCGAGCCGGGCCTCCAGGCAATCCTCGTCCAGGTCCAGGATGATTCCGGACAGCAAGGCGAGGTCATCTTCCACGGTGTAGGCGATGATGACCTGCACGCTGATGACAGGGATAAGCTCTTCTGCTGCCTTCAACTGCTGTTCGCGGCTCTCACTGCTGCCCTCCGGCACCACCCGGGCCGTGCGGTAGGCCTCCACGGCTGACTTGATCTCCCTGATCCTGCCTACGGACAGGTCCTCCAGGACGAACTTGGTGTCGTCGCTGCCGAAGAACTTGTCGAAGAGGTTGGCGAAGGACGTCTTGCCGCTGTTGTTCCGACCCACTACGAGCGTGGTCTTCTTGTCGATCTTCACCTCTACGTCCTGCAACGCGCGGAAGTTCGTCACTTTGGCACAGGTCAACTGCACTGGCTCCCCCGAGCTGTTCCACCCCTAGCCTGCCGCACCGACCCAACAGGCACACCGATTTGCTGCAGTATCAGCTACACCACGGGCCCAGATCCGCGATTCACTAAAAGTGGATCATTCGTTCGATTTCTCAGCTACTTCACCCGGGCTGAAGCCGCCGAGCCAAAGCCGGTGCAACTGCGGCGGCGTGGCAATGCCTGAGTGCCCAGATGATGGGCTGGCCACCGTGATAGTCGAGGGAGAGCCATGGAGATCAGGAGGCGGACGCGTACGACGCGACTCGGTCAGCGGCGCACTTCACTGGGGGAGGGCCCGACTTTCTCAGACTCCCCGCACCCGTGCAGCGCGCTCTCTGTTCTCTGCCTCCCTCAGTGATGCCTCCTGCTCGGCCAGTCCCGCTGCTGCGACGGCGGCGAGCGCGGGGACATGAGTTGAGAGGGTAGTGAAGTAGTCGATGAGGTGCTGATGTCTGGCAGAGTCATCTCCCCACCAGGAGTCGACCCAAGCCACGTTGGCCGCGATGTGAGCGGGGAGTACGCCGTGGTCGAGGAGCAGCGGGCCGAGGCGCTCCAGGGTCTCGTTGCGCTGTCCCACGAGGGCTTCGAGGAGGTTGTCGGGAGTAACGGCGCAGTCGCGGATCAGACGCTCCGCCAAGTCGCGGTCTGCACCCACAAGCTGTATGAGTGGGCTATGGCCGATGCGCGGGAGGCCGGCGCAGCGGACGGATAGCCGGTAACGGTGTGCCTGCGGAAGGCGGTCCAGGTGGAGATCGCAGCCGTGGGGTTCAGGGGCGGCAAAATAGCTGCGGTTGGCCATTTCGCCGAGCCGTTCGGCGTACCACGCTTCGAGCAGGTCAGGATCATGGTCGGCTAGATGACCGAGCAACTGGCTTGCACGCCAGTGGTCGGGCTGGGGCAGGTCCTCGGGGCGAAGGTGCTGCACAGCGTCGCGCCAAGCAGAGCGCCATGCTTCCGGCAGTGAGGGACCGTGGGGTTGGCCAACGGCAAAGGTGACCGCCGCGCTGCTGGCGATTGTGGGAATCGGATGGAGCAGTAGACGGTGCAGCACCTCGTTCGGCTCGTCCTGGATGAACAGCGAGTCGAGCAGCCAGGCGTCCTCCGTGCGCATTGCCTCGATCACGAACTCGGAAGCCTCGTCGGCTTCACCTCGTCCGAGGACGGTCGAGATGACGCACGTCCTGAAGCGGGGATCATCCAGTGCAGCGGTGAGGACATCTGCCGACAACGTGCTGGGCGAGGTGGTGAGCCATCGGGTCAGTGCGGCGCGAAGCATGAGTGGGCTACCAGTTGCGGCTGCGGCTGCGTGCCAAGAAGCGGGATCGGCGAGGTGAGGCACCATACGGTCGGCTACCCAGACGCCGCCCCCGTGGTCGCCAGCAAGCTTGGATTGTTCAACCAGTGCGTCGAATCTCATGACTCCGTCGAGCGGTCCGAGCGCCGCGATCTTCTGTGCTAAGGCTTCCACTGCGTGGGCCCGGCCTTGTGCGGCGTCATCGCGGGTATCCATGTCGCCCCAACGACTCCAGCCGGTGAAAGACTCCAGGTCAGGGTCGACGTCCAGTTCCGGGGGTCTACGGCCCCTGTCACCACTGCGGGCGTATGCAGCGTTGAGCATGCGTCGGGCACGGAGGGCCAACCCAGGAAAGGTCTGGAGCAGGGGATGCAGTGTGGCCAGGATGCGAGCTCCTCCCTCTGCTCCGTGGCCCTTCTGCGCCTCGCTCGGTTCACCGTTGTGCGGCACGAATCCTTCTCCGAGCCGCACCCATGAGCCCGCCAGGTCCAGTAGTGGAACCACCGCAGCCGGGGCGTTGCCCAGGTCATCCTGTCCTTCGGTATCTGCGAGAAGGGGCACAACCTCGTTCCACAAGGAGATGAGTCGCGCCAGGTTTTCGGCGCTTTCGACACCCTGGGCGAGGGTGACCGTGTTCAAATTACCCGGGTCAGACCAGTTCCCCGATGTTTCAACGGCAAAGACACTCGCCAGCACCTCGGTGGCCACGGCCCAGTCCGACGGGGCGCGGTGAGTACGCAGCCACTCCAGCACTGGTCGCAGCAACAGCCCTCGAGTCTCGAACGCGGTTCCGAAGTCCGGGTCTATGGCATTGGCCACACCGCTGAGCACGCGCAGCGGGTGCTGAGGGGTGGAATGGCGTGGACGGTTGTCTCCCACTGCGAGGTCGAGCAGGCCCGTCACGGCCTCGGGCAGCAGATACTGAGCGGCCGACTGCGCAAGTTGACGAGCAGCGGCATCACCCTGCGGATCGACGGTGATCCCGTACGTCTGCTCGGTCTCGCGCGGGCTGGCGAGGACCGTACGAGCCTGGGCGACAGCGAACTGAGCGGCTCCCCGGTCCAGCCGGGCGTATTCGGACACTACAGCGAAGGTTCCGGTGCCCCACTCGGTTGGGGTGGGCAGCGTTCGGACCCAGGCATCAGCGGTCATCCAAGCGTCAGGGGAGGCCGAGACTCGGGCGGCGGACATCACGGCGGAGGCGAGGTCACGGTCCCGGTCTGGGAAGGCGTCGCAGAGGGTGGACCACGGCCTGCCTGCCGGCCGTGTGAAGAACCACCGGGCAATCAGCGGTGCGCGCAATGCAGGTTGCAGGTGCCAGACACCGTTGACAGTCTCAACGAGGCCATTGCGCGCGAGGCGCTCCATGAGGCCGGACATGCTGGCCGGCGGCTCGCCAACAAGGGGCGCGAGCGCGTACAGCGTCTCGCTGGAAGCCCCTCCCAGTGCCGCTACGCAGGCCAGAGCATCGACGGCCGTCTCGGACTCGGTGATACGGCGGAGGTGTCGTTCTACGTTCGCGAGGTGCGCTGCGCCGCTGGCCACCTGGCTGCTCTCGCCCTTAGCGAACATCTCACACAAGGTGAGGGCCCAGCCCGGCCGTCCGGCCGCCTGGTCGAGGATCACCATCCGGGCCCGGTGACCGGTGACGCCCAGTGAGGTGACCAGTGTGTTCATGTCGGATCGCTCCAACAGGTCAACGTTGACGCGGAGAGCTCTGGGCAGGGCCGCTGTTACCTCGTCTGCCCTGTCAGGCCAGGTAGTCGCGACGATGGCGAAGGCATGCTCCGCCCCGTGACGCGCCCGCCGCAGCACACGCATCTCATCGAGGCGAATGTGGGCGTCGTCCACGACAACGGCAGCGGGTCGAGTCTCCAACAGCTCATCCAGAATGCGGTCCGCTTGCGCCTGCTCAAGGTAAGCGACCTGGCCTTCCAATTCGGTGGTGAGCCGCGTCTTACCCACACCAGGCACGCCCACCAGCACGACATCCTGGCCACGGGCGACAGCGTCGGCAAGCGTGGCGAGAGTGGCTTCCCGTCCGAGGAGGTCGGTTCGGTCAGCCAGGTCCTCATGCAGGTCCAACGGCCGATCAAGCAGAGCACCCAGCTCTCCTCTGATGCCGAGGAGGCTGAACCGCCACACCGGCTCAGTGGCGAGGCGGGTGACAAACCAATCCTGGGCGTAGATGTGTGGTGTTGGAAGGTCACGTTCAGTACACAGCCGATCCATGGACGCGCGCTTCGTTGCGTCAACCGGTTGTGAACAGGCCATCACGATCAGATCGGCCTGCACACCCTCTTCGCGCATTCTGCGAAGGCCCGTGCGCAGGTTCGCCACCGGATCACCGGTGGTGACCAGCAGACGCCCACGAGCGTCCACGTCCTCGGAGCCCCACGGAAAGTAGATATCGGCGTCGCGGCCGAAGTCATGCCCGCCCTCAACTGCGGACAGACCGGGGTACTGCGATTGCAGGAGCGCACAGGCACAGCGTTCAAACTCCGTTGGGTGGATAGCCTGTTCACCCAACGCCCGGCGTACGCGTGCCATGAGATCCATGACCACTAATGCTACGCGCACCTTTTGTCGTACTGATAGCGTTTGCCGCTCGCCGCCCGGCTCGATGACAGGCCGCGCACCTGGGATCTAGGAACAACGAGAGCGCCGAACCTATAGCGCTCATCCTGAAATGGGCCGACGCTCCCGCACGCACCGACGCAGCCGCTCCTTCTTCGCCCTCAGATCAGCTACGGAGTGTTCTCACGGCCAATCTTCGCCAGGGCCCGAGCCGGACGTGAGATCTGTCAGGACCGGACAGTCTCGACGACGCCGGTCGCCCCATCGGCGACGGGTGGATTTCACCCTGGCCCCAGGGTCAGCGAGAGTCCCCTGATGGAGTGTCACGCACAGCTGTCCACCGGGTGTCCACCGGCATCCTTTGCGCCAACACACTCCACCCCCTACGGGCAGATAAAATACCAGGTCAGAGCGTTGGACCGTCGATCTCGTCACAGAAACCAAACCTCCGACCTACGCATTACGATGCACAGACGGACGGTGCTCGAATTGCCGAGATTCCAAGGTCATCCGGAGCAAGAAACCCCAGGTCAGAGGCCTGACCTGGGGTTCGCCATGGAGCCGCCTTCGGGATTCGAACCCGAGACCTACGCATTACGAGTGCGTTGCTCTGGCCATCTGAGCTAAGGCGGCGCGCCGTGCACCCATGGTGCGATCAGCAACGTCGGTAAGTCTACACAGTTTCCCGGGGTGCTCCGAACCTGCCCCGGAGCGGAAGGCTCCGGGGCGGGTGGGGCCGGCGGGGTGGGCCTACGAGCAGCGGGTGCCGTCCTTCGGGGCGGTGCCGGTCAGCAGGTAGGTGTTGATCGCCGCGTCGATGCAGGAGCTGCCGCGGCCGTAGGCGGTGTGGCCGTCGCCCTCGTAGGTGAGGAGGCGGCCGGAGGAGAGCTGGTCGGAGAGGGCCTCGGCCCAGCGGTAGGGGGTGGCCGGGTCGCGGGTGGTGCCGACCACGACGATCGGGGTGGCACCGGCCGCCTCGATGCGGTGCGGCTCACCCGTGGGCTTCACCGGCCAGTACGTGCAGTTCAGAGAGGACCAGGCGAGGCCCTCGCCGAAGACCGGGGACGCCTTCTCGAAGTCGGGGAGGGCGGCGCGCACCTCGTCCGGGGAGGAGAAGGCGGCGGGGAGGTCGAGGCAGTTCACGGCGGCGTTGGCGAACATCAGGTTGCTGTAGCCGCCGTCGGCCTCGCGCTCGTAGTAGCTGTCGGACAGGATCAGCAGGCCGGCGCCGTCCTTCTCCTTGATCGCCGAGGTCAGGGACTCGCGCAGTTGCTGCCAGGCGCCCTCGTCGTACATCGCGGCGATCACGCCGGTGGTGGCGAGGGACTCGGTGAGCTTGCGGCCGTCGGCGTCCCCGGCGGGCAGGGGCTTCGCGTCCAGGTCGTCGAAGAAGGACTTCAGGTTCTTGCCGACCTGGTCGGGGGTGTTGTCCTTGTCGCCGAGGGGGCAGTCGGACTGCCGTACGCAGTCCTTCGCGAAGGACTGGAACGCCGTCTCGAAGCCCGCCGTCTGCTCCAGGTTCAGGCGGCGCGCGGGCAGGGAGGGGTCCATCGCGCCGTCCAGGACCAGGCGGCCCGTCCGGTCCGGGAACAGACCGGCGTAGGTCGCACCCAGGAACGTGCCGTACGAGGCTCCGACGTAGGTCAGCTTCTCGTCCCCCAGCACCGCGCGCAGGACGTCCATGTCGCGCGCCGCCTCGACCGTGGAGACGTGGCGCAGCAGCTTCGGCGCGTCCGCCCCGCAGCCCTCCGCGAACTCCTTGTAGGCGTCGACCAGCTCGTCCGTCTCGCCCGCGTCGTCGGGCGTGACGTCGGTCTGCGTGTACGCGTCCATCTCGCGGCCGTCGAGGCACTCGACCGGCTCGCTGCGCGCCACGCCCCGGGGGTCGACCGCGACCATGTCGTACTGGGCCCGGACCTCAGCCGGGTAGCCGATGCCCGCGTACTGCTGGAGGTAGCCGATCGCCGAGCCGCCCGGTCCGCCCGGGTTGACCAGCAGCGAGCCCAGGCGCTTGCCCGGCCCCGTGGCCTTCTTGCGGGCCACCGCGAGGCGGACGTCGCCGTCGGCGGGCTCGGCGTAGTCGAGCGGGGCCTTCATGGTGGCGCACTGGAAGCCGGGGACGCCGCAGTCGCGCCAGGCGAGCTTCTGCTCGTAGTACGGCGACAGCTCGGCGGGCGTGGCCTTCGGCAACGGGGTCAGGGTCGCCGTCGCCGCCTCCGTCGAGCCGGCCGCCTCCGCCGCAGGAGACCCGGCGGACGTGGACGCGCCCCCGGCCGAGCAGGCGGTGGCGAGCAGCGCGGCGACGAGCACCGTGGCTCGGAGACGGGTGCTGCCGATGCGGGTCCTGCGGTGAGTGCGCCTTGTGTGCATTGAGCGAGCGTAACGCTCCGCGACGGCGTCATCGCGGTGCGTGGTTCGCGTGCCTCGTACGGGTTACGGCGTCAACCGCCCCGCCCCCGGTGCGCTGTGCGCGCCGGCTCAGCCCGCTCTGAGGGCCATCGTCATCGCCTCCACCGCGAGCAGCGGCGGCACATTGCGGTCGAGGGCCCGACCGCAGGCCGCGATCGCCTCGATCCGGCGCAGCGTGGCCTCGGGTGTGCTGCCGCGGGCGAGCCGCTCCAGGGCGTCCTCCGCGTCGGCGTTGGCGATCGCCACGCGGGAGCCGAGCTGGAGCGCGAGGACGTCGCGGTAGAAGCCGGTCAGCTCGCTCAGGGCGAGGTCGAGGCTGTTGCGCTGGGTGCGCGCCTTGCGGCGTTTCTGGTCGGCCTCCAGGTCCTTCATCACGCCCGCCGTGCCGCGCGGGAGCCGGCCGCCCTGGGCCGCACCCAGGGCCGCCTTCAGTTCCTCGGTCTCCTTGGCGTCCATCTCCTCGGCGAGCTGCTTGGCGTCCGCCGCCGCGGCGTCGACCAGCTCCTGGGCCGCCTTGAGTGCCCCGCCGACGTCCTCGACCCGCAGCGGCAGCTTCAGCACGGCCTCCCGGCGCGCCCGGGCGGCCTGGTCCGTGGCCAGGCGGCGGGCGCGGTCGATGTGGCCCTGGGTGGCGCGGGCCGCCGCTGCGGCGACGTCCGGTTCGATGCCCTCGCGGCGTACGAGCATGTCGGCGACGGCACCGACCGACGGTGTGCGCAGGTTCAGGTGGCGGCAGCGGGAGCGGATCGTGGGCAGGACGTCCTCGACGGAGGGGGCGCACAGCAGCCAGACGGTGCGCGGGGCCGGCTCCTCCACGGCTTTGAGGACGGCGTTGGCGGATCTCTCGTTCAGCCTCTCGGCGTCCTCTACGAGGATGATCTGCCAGCGACCGTTAGCAGGTGACGTGTACGACTTGCGGACGGTGTCGCGCATGTCGGCCACGAGGATCTGCGCACCAACCGCGACCACCGTGCTGACGTCCGCGTGGGTGCCGACCAGCGCCGTGTGGCAGCCGTCGCAGAAGCCGCAGCCGGGGACGCCGCCGAGGGCGCGGTCGGGGCTCACGCACTGCAACGCGGCGGCGAAGGCCCGCGCCGTCTGTGCCACTCCCGAGCCGGGCGGGCCCGTGAACAGCCAGGCGTGCGTCATGCTCGTCGCCTGCGGGAGCGGGCCGTCGGCCGCAGCGGCGGTGACGAAGGCGTCGGCGTCCCGGGCAGCGGCGACGAGCGGCTCGCACACCTTCTCCTGCCCGACGAGGTCGTCCCACACGGTCATGGGTCACGCCGTCCTTCCGTCACACCGGGCCGGCCGCATCGGGCCGACGCGAGCACTGACCGCCGCGCCGATCCGCGCCGCGCCCTCCATTGTGCGGGGCGGCACCGACAACGCGGCGGCCCCGGTGCTCAGCGTCGTCCCCGGCCCCTGCCCCGGCCGCCGCGGCCCTCGTCGTCCCGGCCGCCCTCGTCCTCGTCGTGCGGCCCGAGCAGCTCGTCCGCCAGCGTCGGCAGGTCGTCCAGCGGGGTCTCCTCGGCCCAGTCGGAGCGGCGCCTGCGGGACGGCGGTGCCTGGTCGGGGTCGATCCGGGGCAGCTCACGCGTGCTGTCCTGGGCGTCCCCGGCACCGGCGTCCGGTCCCTCCTCGCGGAAGTAGCCCGGCGGGACCCGGTCGGCGGGGTCGTCCCCGCGCACGGGCGGCAGTACGGCCGTCTCGTCGGCGGCTCCCGGCGGCGTCACGGGCGGCAGGACCGCGGTCTCGTCGGCGTCCCGCGGTTCCACCGCCGGCAGCACCGCCGTCTCGTCCGCCGCGCCGGACGGCACCGGCGGCTTGGGCAGCTCGGTCGTCACCTCGGACTCGGACTCGCCGGACGCCCGGCCGCCGTCGCGCCCGCGCCGGGCACCGTCCTCGGCCCCGTCGGCCCGGTCGTCGTCCTCCGTGTCCCGCACCGGCTGCAGGACCGCCGTGTCCTCCACCGGACCGCCGGAGGCGTTGGACGGGGTCACGACCGGGGTCGGCACGGTCGCCGCGTCGGAGGGCGCGGAGGCGGCCGGCTTCGGACGGGGCGCGTCGGCCGCCGCGGGGGCCGCCGACTTGGGGCCGGCCGCGGCCGCGGCCGCCGCCTGCTCCGCCGCCCGGCGGGCCTCCTCGGCCCGCAGCAGGGCCTCCTCGGCCTTGCGCTGCTTCTCCAGGCGCCGGGCCTCGGCCTCGGCGCGCAGCCGCTCCTCCTCCTCGGCCTGCTTGCGGCGCCGTTCCTCCTCGGCCCGCAGCCGCGCCTCCTCCTCGGCGCGCGCCTTCTCCTCGGCGAGGAGCCGTGCCTGCTCCTCCTCGGCCTTGCGGCGTGCTTCCTCGGCCCGCTGCCTGGCCTCCTCGGCCTGCCGCTCGGCCTCGCGCCGCTGCGCCTCCTCCAGCTCGCGCCGCTTGCGCTCCTCCTCCTCGGCGCGCACCCGCGCCTCCTCCTCGAGGCGCTCGCGCTCCAGGCGCTCCTCCTCGGCCTTGCGCGCGGCCTCTTCCTCGGCCTTGCGGCGGGCCTCCTCCTCGGCCTTGCGGCGCGCCTCCTCCTGAGCCTTGACCTCGGCCTCGGACAGCGGCAGCACCTGGTCGAGCCGGTGGCGTACGGCGGTGGTGACGGCCTCGGGCTCCTGGCCGGCGTCCACCACCAGGTAGCGCCCGGGGTCGGCGGCGGCGAGGGTGAGGAATCCGGAGCGCACGCGCGCGTGGAACTCGGCGGGCTCAGACTCGAGCCGGTCGGGCGCCTCGGTGAACCGCTCGCGGGCGGCCTCCGGCGCCACGTCCAGGAGGACGGTCAGGTGCGGTACGAGACCGTCGGTGGCCCAGCGGTTGATGCGGGCGATCTCGGTCGGCGACAGGTCGCGGCCGGCGCCCTGGTAGGCGACCGAGGAATCGATGTAGCGGTCCGAGACGACCACGGCGCCGCGCTCCAGGGCGGGCCGGACCACGGTGTCGACGTGCTCCGCGCGGTCGGCGGCGTACAGCAGGGCCTCCGCGCGGTGCGACAGTCCGGCGCTGGAGACGTCCAGCAGGATGGAGCGCAGGCGCTTGCCGACCGGCGTGGCGCCCGGCTCCCGGGTGAGCACGACCTCGTGGCCCTTGCCGCGGATCCACTCGGCGAGGGCCTCGGCCTGGGTGGACTTGCCGGCGCCGTCGCCGCCCTCCAGGGCGATGAAGAAACCGTTGGCCGTCGGCGCGGGCTCCGGGTCGTCGCCGCCGAGCAGCGCGTCGCGCAGGTCGTGCCGCAGCGGCACGCCGGAGCGGTCGTCGACCTTGGCAAGCACCAGCGCGGCCAGCGGCAGCAGCAGGGCGCCGAGCAGCATCAGGAGGAACGCGGCGCCGCCGTGGGCGAAGACGAACCTCCCGCTCTCCAGCCGGTGCGGTCCGATCGCCGCGGCCAGCACGGGTCCGACGACGGCGCCGAGCGCCACGTAGACCCGGACGACGGCGTGCAGGTGCTCGGTGGTCCGTGCCCGGCGGTGGTCCTCGGTCTCCTGGTCGAGCAGCGCGTGCCCGGTGTTCGCGGTCACGCCCGCGCCGACACCGGCCAGCGCGAGGAGCAGCAGCACGGTGGTGTCGTCCGGGACGAGTCCGGCGGCCAGCAGGGCGATGCCGGCGAAGGCGATCGCCAGGGCCAGCAGCCGCCGCCGGGACAGCGACGGCAGCAGGGCGGGGGCGGTGCGGATGCCGACGACGACGCCGCCGGTCAGCGCGGCCACCATCAGCCCGTACAGCACGGGGCCGCCGCCCAGGTCCTTGGCGTGCAGCACGGCGACGGCGACCGCGGCGGCCACCACGGCGGCGACCGCGGCGCAGGCGAACACCAGCAGGGGCAGCACACCGGTGCGGCCCTTGTCGACGACGCTGCCGCTCTTGGGGCGGCGCATGCCCTCCAGCGGCGACCGCGCGCGCGGGGTGCGCACGGCGGGCAGCTCCAGGAAGGCCACCACGGACAGGGACGCGGCGAACAGTCCGGCCGCCACGTACGAGCCCAGCGCCGCCTGGTGCTCGGCGAACCAGGCGATGCCGGCGCCCAGGAGGTTGTTCAGGAGCCCGGCGACGACCAGTACGGCCGCCGCGAGCGGGATCGCGACGAAGCTCGTGCGCAGCGACAGGCGGCGCAGCGCGTCCATGTGGTCCGGCAGCGGCCGTACCGTGGCGCCCTCCAGGGGCGGGGCGGGCAGCAGCGCGGGGGCCGCGCTCTCCCGGCACACCGTCCAGAAGCGCTCGGCGACGCCGGTGACGAAGACGGTCACCAGGAGGACGGCCAGCGCGTTGTCGGGCGTCCAGTCGATCCACAGCGGCGCGACGATCAGCAGTGCGGCCCGCAGCCCGTCGGCGCCGACCAGGGTCCAGCGCCGGTCGAGCGGACCGTCCTGCGAGGTGAGGGAGGTCAGGGGCCCGAGCAGGACGGCGCCGAAGAGCAGCGTCGCCAGGATCCGGACGCCGAAAACGGTCGCCACTGCGAACGCCACACCCCGGTAGCCCCCGCCGAACGAGCCCGCGCCGATCGCGGCCTGGACGGCGAGGAGGACCAGCACCAGGAGGGCGAGGATGTCGCCGACACCCCCCACGAGCTGTGCGCTCCACAAACGCCTCAGCTGCGGACGGCGCAGCAGGGCGCGGACGGCGCGCTCGCGGGAGTCCGCGACCAGGGCGTCGTCCGGGGCGGGGTGAGGGGCCGTTGGCTGCTCGGCTCGCGTCATGCGTTCAGCCTATAGGTCGCCACCGACAGTCCGGCGTGCCCGGCCGGACGTACGTCCGCCCCGACACCGAATCGATGCCGGGGCGTTCGTTTCGCGAAGAGCGCGCTCAGTCCTCCGACGCCTTCGACGCGGTCGCCTTCTTGGCGGTCGTCTTGGCGGTCGTCTTCTTCGCGGTGCTCTTGGCCGCGGTCTTCTTGGCCGCCGTGGTCTTCGCGGCGGCCGTCTTCTTGGTGGCCGCCGCCTTCTTGGCCGGGGCCTTCTTGGCGGCCGTCTTCTTCACGGCCTTCTTCGCCGTCTTCTTGGCGGGCCCCTTGGCGCGCTTCTCGGCGAGCAGCTCGTAGCCCCGCTCGGGTGTGATCTCCTCGACGCTGTCGCCGGAGCGCAGGGTCGCGTTGGTCTCACCGTCGGTGACGTACGGGCCGAAGCGGCCGTCCTTGACGACGACGGGCTTCTCGCTGACGGGGTCGGTGCCCAGCTCCTTCAGCGGCGGCTTGGCCGCGGCCCGGCCACGCTGCTTGGGCTGGGCGTAGATCGCCAGCGCCTCCTCCAGCGTGATGTCGAAGAGCTGCTCCTCGGTCTGGAGAGACCGCGAGTCCGTGCCCTTCTTCAGGTACGGGCCGTAGCGGCCGTTCTGCGCGGTGATCTCCACGCCCTCCGCGTCGGCGCCGACGACCCGCGGCAGCGACATGAGCCTCAGGGCGTCGTCGAGGGTCACCGTGTCCAGCGACATCGACTTGAACAGCGAGGCGGTGCGCGGCTTCACGGCGTTCTTGCCGGTCTTCGGGGTGCCCTCGGGGAGCACCTCGGTGACGTAGGGGCCGTAGCGGCCGTCCTTGGCGACGATGGCGTGGCCGGTGGCCGGGTCGGTGCCCAGCTCGAAGTCGCCGCTCGGCTTGGCGAGCAGCTCCTCCGCCAGCTCCACGGACAGCTCGTCCGGGGCCAGGTCCTCGGGGACGTCGGCGCGCTGGTGGTTCTCGGCGTCCTTCTCGCCGCGCTCGACATAGGGGCCGTAGCGGCCGACGCGCAGCTTGATGTCGTTGCCGACGGGGAAGGAGGACACCTCGCGCGCGTCGATCGCGCCGAGGTCGGTCACCAGCTCCTTGAGGCCGCCGAGGTGGTCCCCGTCGCCGTTGCCCGCGTCGGCGGCGGCGCCGCCGCCCGTGCCGTCGCCCTCACCGAAGTAGAAGCGGCGCAGCCACGGCACCGACTGGGCCTCGCCGCGGGCGATGGCGTCGAGGTCGTCCTCCATCTTGGCGGTGAAGTCGTAGTCGACGAGCCGTCCGAAGTGCTTCTCCAGGAGGTTGACCACGGCGAAGGAGAGGAAGGACGGGACGAGGGCCGTGCCCTTCTTGAAGACGTAGCCGCGGTCCAGGATGGTGCCGATGATCGACGCGTACGTCGACGGGCGGCCGATCTCGCGCTCTTCCAGCTCCTTGACCAGCGACGCCTCGGTGTAGCGGGCCGGGGGCTTGGTGGCGTGGCCGTCGACCGTGATCTCCTCGGCCGTCAGCGCGTCGCCCTCGGCGACCTGCGGCAGCCGGCGCTCGCGGTCGTCCAGCTCGGCGTTCGGGTCGTCGGCACCCTCGACGTAGGCCTTGAGGAAGCCGTGGAAGGTGATGGTCTTGCCGGAGGCGCTGAACTCGACGTCCCGGCCGTCGGAGGCGGCGCCGCCGATCTTCACGGTGACGCTGTTGCCGGTCGCGTCCTTCATCTGGGAGGCGACGGTCCGCTTCCAGATCAGCTCGTACAGCTTGAACTGGTCGCCGGTCAGTCCGGTCTCGGCGGGCGTGCGGAAGCGGTCGCCGGAGGGGCGGATCGCCTCGTGCGCCTCCTGCGCGTTCTTGACCTTGCCGGCGTACGTGCGCGGCTGGGGCGGCAGGTAGTCGGCGCCGTACAGCTGCGTCACCTGGGCGCGGGCGGCGGAGACCGCCGTGTCGCTCAGGGTCGTGGAGTCCGTACGCATGTAGGTGATGTAGCCGTTCTCGTACAGCTTCTGGGCGACCTGCATGGTCGACTTCGCGCCGAAGCCGAGCTTGCGAGAGGCCTCCTGCTGGAGCGTCGTCGTACGGAACGGGGCGTACGGCGAGCGGCGGTACGGCTTGGACTCGACGGAGCGGACGGCGAAGCGCGTGTTCTCCAGGGCGGCGGCGAGCGCGCGGGCGTTCGCCTCGTCGAGGTGGAGGGTGTTCGCGCTCTTGATCTGGCCCAGGGAGTCGAAGTCGCGGCCCTGCGCGACACGCCGTCCGTCGACCGTCTGGAGGCGGGCGACCAGCGATGACGGGTCGGAGGCGTCTCCCGCGCGGCCGGTCGCGAAGGTGCCGGTGAGGTCCCAGTACTCGGCGGAGCGGAACGCCATGCGCTCGCGTTCCCGCTCGACGACGAGCCGGGTGGCGACGGACTGGACGCGGCCTGCCGACAGGCGCGGCATGACCTTCTTCCACAGGACCGGCGAGACCTCGTAGCCGTAGAGGCGGTCGAGGATGCGGCGGGTCTCCTGGGCGTCGACGAGCTTCTGGTTCAGCTCGCGCGGGTTGGCGACGGCGGCGCGGATCGCGTCCTTGGTGATCTCGTGGAACACCATGCGCTTGACCGGGATCTTCGGCTTGAGGACTTCCTGAAGGTGCCAGGCGATGGCCTCGCCCTCGCGGTCCTCATCGGTGGCGAGGAAGAGTTCGTCGGACTCCTTCAGCAGGTCCTTGAGCTTCTTGACCTGGGACTTCTTGTCCGCGTTGACCACATAGATCGGCTGGAAGTCGTGCTCGACGTCCACACCGAGGCGGCGGACCTCGCCGGTGTACTTCTCCGGCACCTCCGCCGCGCCGCTGGGGAGGTCGCGAATGTGCCCGACGCTCGCCTCGACGACGTAGCCAGGGCCGAGATAGCCCTTGATCGTCTTCGCCTTGGCAGGCGACTCGACGATGACGAGTCGGCGGCCGCCGTTCGCGGTCTCGCTGGTCGGGGACAACTTCGCTCTTCTCTCCGGTCGACGCTGGGCCTTCCCAGGGCGTGGTCCCGGGTCGGGTCGTTCTGTGTTTCGATCGTGACGCTGCGGAGTGTGACGGTACCTCCCGCCCCCGTGTCAAACGGGAAAAGCCCGCAACGGCCACTCGAACGGTAACCCGACGAACCCTGTTCCTGCCGCCCGGAGTGCTCACCTGCCCCGACCCGGGTATCCGGAGCGCGATCCCCCGGTTACCCGGGCCGCGCCGTGGCCCGGCCCTGCGACCTGCTCCTCACACCCGCGTCAGGCACCACGCCCCGAGGCCCAGCGCGATCACCGCGGCGACGCTCGCGACGGTCGCCGATGCGACGGGGCTCACACCGAGCGCGACGGGGCGGCCGTGCCGCAGCCGCGTCGTGGTCCACGCCAGCAGACCGGCCCCGAACAGGGCGAACACCACTCCCGCGAAGATCGCCGGCCCGCTCTCCATGGTCCCCGTGCCCCTTTTCTCCAGCCCGCGCGTGTCCAGCCTCCGGGAGGCTGTCACGCGCGGGCGGCGGGCAGGCGAACCCGAGGTGAACGGGGAGCCGACGGGTCCGCCGGGTGCGGTCGGACGCGGCCGGTTCGCCGTACCCGGGCGGGGCGGGCTGCTCGGGCGGGCTTCCCGGGCGGCCCGGAGAAAGAAATGGGTGTGCGCACCCATGCCCGGTGATCCGGGCCCCCGCTACGGGGGTTCGAGGAAGCCCTGCTCCACCAGCAGGCGGATCTGCGCGGGCGTGCGGTCGCGCAGGGCGACCGGGTCCTCGCCCACCAGCTGGGCGATGGCGTCCAGGATGCGGCCCGCGCTCATCGTGCCGTCGCAGACGCCCGCGAAACCGGCGCCGACCGTGTCGACCCGGGTGGCCCGGCGCATGCCGCGGTTCTGGCGCAGCACGACGTGCTCCGGGTCCTCGGCGCCGGGCAGCCCGACCTGCTCCTGGACGACCTCGCCGGCCAGCGTGAAGTGCGCCTCCAGGAGGGCCGCGTCGTCGTGGGAGCGCAGGTAGTCGACGCGGTCGAAGTGGGTGCGCACGGTCTCGCCGAGCGGCTGCTCCACCGGGTGCGGCCACTCCTCCACGACGACGGAGGGCTCGGCGGCCGCGGTCCGGCGCAGTGTGATCCAGCCGAAGCCGACGGCCCTGACCTTGCGCGCCTCGAACTCGTCCAGCCACGCGTCGTACCGCGCCTGGTACGCGGCCGGGTCACCGCGGTGGTCGCCCGCGTCGCGCAGCCACAGCTCGGCGTACTGGGTGACGTCCTGCACCTCGCGCTGCACGATCCAGGCGTCGCAGCCGCGCGGCACCCAGGCGCGCAGCCGGTCCGTCCACTCCTCCCCCTCCACGTGCTGCCAGTTGGCGAGGAAGTGCGCGAACCCGCCCTCGTTCAGGCGCTCCCCCGTCTGCTGAACGAGCGAGCGGCACAGATCGTCCCCGCCCATCCCGCCGTCGCGGTAGGTGAGCCGGGCGCCCGGTGAGATCACGAACGGCGGGTTGGAGACGACGAGGTCGTACGTCGCGTCGTCGTCGACCGGTTCGTAGAGGGAGCCCTCGCGCAGGTCGGCGGCCGGGGCTCCGGACAGGGCGAGGGTGAGTGCGGCGATGTGCAGCGCGCGCGGGTTGACGTCGGTGGCGGTCACGCGCGTGGCGTGCGCGGCGGCGTGCAGCGCCTGGATGCCGGAGCCGGTGCCGAGGTCGAGGGCGGCGGCGACGGGCGTACGGACGGTGAGGCCCGCCAGGGTCGTGGAGGCGCCGCCGACGCCGAGGACGACGCCCTCGGCGTGGCTGCCGATGCCGCCGGCGCCGCCGACCGCGCAGCCCAGGTCGGAGACGATGAACCAGTCCTCGCCACCGGGCCCGCCGTAGGGCCGTACGTCCACGGTGGCCGTCACCTCGTCGTCGCCCGCGCGGTCGAGCCAGCCGCTCTCCAGACAGCCGTCGACGGGCAGGACGTCCGCCACGCGCGCGCGGGGGACGGGTTGCTGGAGCAGGAAGAGCCGGACGAGCAGTTCGAGCGCCGTGTCGCCGCGGGTCGCCCGGAGCGCGGGCACGGTCTCGCTGCGCGACAGTGCCGCGTAGGCGGGGGCGCCGAGCAGCTCCAGCAGTCCGTCGGCGGTGAAGGACGCCCCGAGCAGGGCGTCCCGCAGCCGGACGGTGACGTCGGGGCGGTCGGCGGAGGGCAGGGGGGACAGGCTGGCGTTACTCACACCCCCATTGTGGCCCGGCGGTCGGCGCCCCGCCCCGCGTCCGCGTGGGGACGCGGGACGGAACTCGGGGCGGGGTGCGGGCGGGACTCGGGGGGACGCCGCCCCGGTCAGCCCTTGGCGGCGGACGGCGTCGCCGAGGCCGACTTGCAGCTGGGCTGCTTGGCCATCGCCTTGCCGACGTCGCCCTCCTCGAGGGTCTTCAGCGCGTCGCTGCCGCTCTTGCTGAGCTTGTTCAGCTCGGTGGCGATGTCCTTGAGACCGTCGGCGAACTCGGCCTGGTCCTTGGTGTTGAGCTTCTCCACCTGCTGGCGCAGGGAGGCGTACGAGGAGGAGAGGCCGTTCAGCTCGGTGACCGCGTCCTTCTGCTTCTTCTCGCCGTCGTCGACGTCCGGGGGGCCCGCCTTCTGGACGGTGGCGCCCATCGCCTTGTAGGCGTCGGACATGTCCTGGAACGCCTTCGCGTCGGTCTTCTGGACCTCGGCCGGCGTGCTGCTGTCCGAGGTCTCCTTCTGGATCGCCGCGTTGGCCGCCGCGATCTTCTTGGCCTGCGGCTGCACGCCCTCGCAGACCTCCTTGGCCCAGGAGTCCAGCTTCTCGTTGTCGTCGCTGCCGCCGCATCCCGTCAGCGCCAGTACCAGTACCGCACCGCCGGACAGTGCGACCGCGAGCTTCTTGTTCACCGGATTGGTCCCTTCCATGGCTCTCGGCCCCGGAACATACACGCCGGATGGGGGACATCCACCGGACGAACATCCGTTATGACGGTATTGAAGCCATTTGCACCAAGAGACAGCAAGGGAGAGAAGGCTCACGGCGTGAGGGGCGCACACGCGCGAAACGGGCGGACGACGCGTCAACACGCGCCCTCCGCCCGTCCTTTGCACCCCTCCTCCGGCCAGGCCGTACGGCGGGCTCGTGGCCGGGTGCCTACGAAACCACCGCCGGATCGGCCGACTTGGGCCGCTCGTCGGTGTCGTCCTCGTCACCCATGGCGATCCTGCGCCGTTTGGAGACGTAGACCGCCGCCGCGATGACGAGGAACGCGACGACGGCGATCAGCACCCGTACGCCGACGCTCTTGTCCGCTCCGTAGGAGAACTTGATGACCGCGGGCGCGATGAGCAGCGCCACCAGGTTCATGACCTTCAGCAGCGGGTTGATGGCCGGGCCGGCGGTGTCCTTGAAGGGGTCGCCGACCGTGTCGCCGATGACGGTGGCGGCGTGGGCCTCGCTGCCCTTGCCGCCGTGGTGGCCGTCCTCGACGAGTTTCTTGGCGTTGTCCCAGGAACCGCCGGAGTTGGCGAGGAACACCGCCATCAGCGTGCCCGCGCCGATCGCGCCCGCCAGGAAGGCGCCGAGCGCGCCCACGCCGAGGGTGAAGCCGATGAAGATGGGTGCCATCACGGCGAGCAGTCCGGGCGTGGCGAGTTCCCGCAGGGCGTCCCTGGTGCAGATGTCGACGACCTTGCCGTACTCGGGTTTCTCGCTGTAGTCCATGATTCCGGGCCGTTCCCGGAACTGCCGCCGCACCTCGTAGACCACCGCGCCCGCCGACCGCGACACCGCGTTGATCGCCAGCCCCGAGAAGAGGAAGACGACCGCCGCTCCGGCGATGAGCCCGACGAGGTTGTTGGGCTGCGAGATGTCCATCATCAGGTTCATCGGCGCGCCCTCGCCGCTGAGTTTCTCGCCCACGTCCGCCGCGCCGGTGGTGATGGCGTCGCGGTACGACCCGAAGAGGGCCGCGGCGGCGAGTACGGCGGTGGCGATGGCGATGCCCTTGGTGATGGCCTTGGTGGTGTTGCCGACGGCGTCCAGGTCGGTGAGCACCTGGGCGCCGGCACCCTCGACGTCGCCGGACATCTCGGCGATGCCCTGCGCGTTGTCGGAGACCGGCCCGAAGGTGTCCATGGCGACGATCACACCGACCGTGGTGAGCAGACCGGTGCCGGCCAGCGCCACCGCGAACAGCGCCAGCATGATCGAGGTACCACCGAGCAGGAAGGCCCCGTAGACGCCGAGACCGATCAACAGGGCGGTGTAGACCGCGGATTCGAGGCCGAGCGAGATCCCGGCGAGGACGACGGTGGCGGGACCGGTGAGCGAGCTCTTGCCGATGTCCTTGACCGGGCGCCGGGTGGTCTCGGTGAAGTAGCCGGTGAGCTGCTGGATCAGGGCCGCGAGCACGATGCCGATCGCGACGGCGACCAGGGCGAGGATCCGCGGGTCGCCGCTCCTGCCGGCGATCGCGGCGTCGGTGACGCCGTCCAGTTCGGCGTAGCTGCCGGGCAGGTAGACGAAGACGGCGACCGCCACCAGCACCAGCGAGATCACCGCGGAGATGAAGAAGCCCCGGTTGATCGCGCTCATGCCGCTGCGGTCGGACCGCCGGGGCGCCACCGCGAAGATGCCGATCATGGCGGTGAGCACACCGATCGCCGGGACCAGCAGCGGGAACGCCAGCCCGGAGTCGCCGAAGGCGACCTTGCCGAGGATCAGCGCGGCCACCAGGGTGACGGCGTACGACTCGAAGAGGTCGGCGGCCATGCCCGCGCAGTCGCCGACGTTGTCGCCCACGTTGTCGGCGATGGTCGCGGCATTGCGCGGATCGTCCTCCGGGATGCCCTGTTCGACCTTGCCGACCAGGTCGGCGCCGACGTCGGCGGCCTTGGTGAAGATGCCGCCGCCGACGCGCATGAACATCGCGATCAGCGCGGCGCCGAGGCCGAATCCTTCCAGGACCTTCGGCGCGTCGGCCGCGTACACCAGCACCACGCAGCAGGCGCCCAGCAGGCCCAGTCCCACCGTGAACATGCCGACGACGCCACCCGTGCGGAACGCGATCTTCGTCGCTTTGTGCGAGACGAGAGTGAGATCCTTTTCCGGTTCGCCGGGTGCCGGTGTCGCTTCCCGCGCCGCCGCGGCGACGCGCACATTGCTGCGTACGGCGAGCCACATGCCGATATAGCCGGTGGCCGCCGAGAACGCCGCGCCGATCAGAAAGAAGATCGAACGCCCGGCACGTTGATTCCAGTCGTCCGCGGGCAGCAGCATGAGCAGGAAGAACACGACCACGGCGAATACGCCGAGCGTGCGCAACTGCCGGGCCAGATAGGCGTTGGCGCCTTCCTGGACGGCCGCCGCGATCTTCTTCATGCTGTCGGTTCCCTCGCCCGCCGCGAGCACCTGGCGCACCAGGACGCCGGCGAGCACCAGCGCGGCCAGCGCGACGACCGCGATGACCGCGACCAGGGCGCGGTTTCCGTCGGTCAGCACGGCGGCTGCGAGATGAGAGGTAGGAAGCTCCGCCATTCGTCCTCCTTGACGCTTGGGCTGAGCTCAAGATGTGGACGGGATTGTAGGTACCGGAAGCCGATCAAAACAGTGCACGACAAAAGGAATTGCTCTGTCAACCAGAAGGCGGCCGGAAGTAGTAATGCCCCTCCGGCATTAATTCCGTGATCCGTTCGGTGACCGCTTGATGATCCGTTTCACTAACGACTTGGTGATCACTTTCCCAGGCCATTGATCGTGAATGAATTCACTTAAGGGCGCCACGGGACCAATGTATGTCCGCGCATGACAAAGGGCCCCACCAGGTGGGGCCCTCCGGGTGACGCAGGGGTGGTGCAGGATGGTGCAGGGGTGACGCGGGGGATCAGATCGGCGGCAGCACCGCCGGCGCGGTGGGCCAGGTCATGCGGATCAGTCCGCCGTCCTCGCCCGCCGAGACCTCCACGTCGTCGACGAGGCCGCTGATGACCGCGAGGCCCATCTCGTCCTCCTCGGCCTCCGGCTCGTCGGCGCCGTCCCCCGAGGTCTTGCCCCCGGGGACGGCGTGCGGCGCCTCGTCACCGACCTCGATGGAGAACTGCTTCTCCTCCTCGATCAGCGACACCTTGACCGGCGCCGTGATGCCGACGTGCTGATGCAGGCCCACAGCCCGGGTGCAGGCCTCGCCGACGGCGAGCCTGACCTCGTCGAGGACGGCCTCGTCCACTCCGGCCCTGCGCGCCACCGCGGCCGCCACCAGACGGGCGGTCCGGACGTGCTCGGGCAGCGCGCTGAAGCGGAGTTCGACGGTGGCCATGCATCCCCCTCGGAACTACGGGCGTGCTTTCGAGGGTCCGGGCCGCCGACAGCCCGGACCCCCCTCGTTCTACTTGCTGTCCCGGGCCCCGAGGGGCCCGGGACCGGTCGTCAGTCGGTGGCCGCCACCGCTTCCTCGACCGAGGTGTGAATGGGGAACACCTTGGTGAGGCCGGTGATACGGAAGATCTTGAGAATGCGCTCCTGGTTGCAGACCAGCCGCAGCGAGCCCTCATGGGCACGCACCCGCTTCAGTCCACCCACCAGCACGCCGAGCCCTGTGGAGTCGAGGAAGTCCACGCCCTCCATGTCGACGACGAGGTGGAAACTCCCGTCGTTCACGAGCTCGACCAGCTGCTCACGCAGCTTGGGCGCGGTGTATACGTCAATTTCGCCACCGACCTCGACGACCGTACGATCGCCGACGGTACGGGTCGACAGGGACAGGTCCACGGATCCTCCAGCACCTTGCTATCGAGCGGTCGTCCCTCGGGACACCTCGGCTTGAAGCCCCCAGGACGGTTCGCCAGCCGCGATGGCATTCAATCACTTACCGGCAGGCGTGCACGACGCCTTGGTCCCATTGTCCGTCACGCCAGTGACAGACTCGGTGCCGATGGCCAAGAATCACCGACCCGATCGATCCCCGGCGGAGCCCGGCTCCCGGCCGGAACCGGGCATGCTCCTGGACCGGCTCGCCGCGGGACCGAGCCGGGCTGCGCGCATCACTCATACGGAGCACTTGCCCCCGCGTGCGGGCCGTCATGCCGTCTGGCCGGACCGGATTCGGCCGGAGGTCCTCGCCGCGGTGCGGGCCGCGGGCATCGAACACCCCTGGGCCCACCAGGCACGCGTGGCCGAGCACG
This sequence comes from Streptomyces coelicoflavus, assembly GCF_045041415.1. NCBI lineage: Bacteria > Bacillati > Actinomycetota > Actinomycetes > Kitasatosporales > Streptomycetaceae > Streptomyces > Streptomyces coelicoflavus. The sequence goes on from NZ_CP108218.1 coordinate 3,848,919, forward strand.
CCCTGGACGGCGACTCGGTGGTCGTCGCCACGGGCACCGCGTCGGGCAAGTCCCTGGCCTATCTGGTGCCGGTCCTGTCTGCCCTCGTGGACGGCTCCGAGGCTCCGAACGGGCGTGGCGCCACCACCCTCTACCTGGCCCCCACCAAGGCGCTGGCGGCCGACCAGTGCCGGTCCGTGAAGGAACTTTCACATCCGCTGGGCACATCCGTCCGGGCAGCGGTCTACGACGGCGACACACCGTTCGAGGAACGCGAGTGGATCCGCCAGTACGGCACGTACGTCCTGACCAACCCGGACATGCTGCACCGCGGCATCCTGCCCTCCCATCCCCGCTGGTCCTCCTTCCTGAGGGCGCTGAAGTACGTCGTGATCGACGAGTGCCACACCTATCGCGGCGTCTTCGGCTCCCACGTCGCCCAGGTGCTGCGCAGACTGCGCAGACTGTGCGCCCGCTACGGCGCGTCGCCCGTCTTCCTGCTCGCCTCCGCCACCGCCGCCGAGCCCGCGGTGGCCGCCCGCCGGCTCACCGGACTGCCGGTGGTCGAGGTCGCCGACGACGCGTCACCGCGCGGAGAACTGGTGTTCGCCCTGTGGGAACCTCCGCTGACCGAACTGGAGGGCGAGAAGGGCGCGCCGGTACGCCGCACCGCCACCGCCGAGGCCGCGGACTTGCTCACCGACCTCACCGTGCAGGGCATGCGGTCGATCACCTTCGTGCGCTCCCGGCGCGGCGCCGAGCTGATCTCGGTGATCGCCCAGGAACGCCTGGCCGAGGTCGACCGCTCCCTGGCCGGGCGTGTGGCGGCCTACCGCGGCGGCTACCTCCCCGAGGAGCGCCGCGCCCTGGAACGCGCCCTGCACTCGGGTGACCTCCTCGGCCTCGCCGCGACGAACGCCCTCGAACTCGGCCTCGACATCTCCGGCCTGGACGCCGTGGTGATCGCCGGGTACCCGGGCACGCGCGCCTCGCTGTGGCAGCAGGCGGGACGGGCGGGCCGGGCCGGACAGGGGGCGCTGGCCGTGCTGGTCGCCCGTGACGACCCGCTGGACACCTTCCTCGTCCACCACCCGGAGGCCCTGTTCGACCAGCCGGTGGAGTCCACGGTCCTCGACCCGGACAATCCGTACGTCCTCGCCCCCCACCTGTGCGCGGCCGCTGCCGAACTCCCCCTGACGGAGGAGGACCTGAAGCTCTTCGGCCCCGCCTGCGAAGAACTGCTGCCCCAGCTGGAGGCGGCGAAGCTGCTGCGCCGGCGTACCCGGGCCTGGCACTGGACCCGGCGCGCGCGCGCCGCCGACCTGACGGACATCCGCGGGGAGGGCGGACGCCCGGTCCAGGTCGTCGAGGAGGGCACGGGCAGGCTGCTGGGCACGGTGGACGCCGGTGCCGCCCACACGACCGTCCACGAGGGCGCCGTCCACCTCCACCAGGGGCGCACGTACCTCGTCCGCTCCCTGGACCTGGAGGACTCCGTCGCGCTGGTCGAACAGGCCACGCCCGCCTACTCGACGGTGGCCCGCGACACGACGGCGATCTCGGTCCTGGAGACCGACGTCGAGGTCCCCTGGGGCGGCGGGCGCCTCTGCTACGGCTCCGTCGAGGTCACCAACCAAGTGGTCTCCTTCCTGCGCCGGCGCCTGATCACCGGCGAGGTCCTGGGCGAGACGAAGCTCGACCTGCCACCCCGGACGCTGCGTACCCGCGCGGTGTGGTGGACGGTCACCGAGGACCAGCTGGACGAGGCCCGGATCAACCCGGAGATCCTCGGCGGGGCCCTGCACGCCGCCGAGCACGCCTCGATCGGCATGCTGCCCCTGTTCGCCACCTGCGACCGCTGGGACATCGGCGGCGTGTCGGTCCCCCTGCACCCGGACACGCTGCTGCCGACGGTCTTCGTGTACGACGGCCACCCCGGCGGCGCGGGGTTCGCCGAGCGCGCCTTCCACACGGCCCGCGACTGGCTCACCGCCACCCGGGAGGCCATCGCCTCCTGCGAGTGCGACGCCGGCTGCCCGTCCTGCATCCAGTCCCCCAAGTGCGGCAACGGCAACGATCCGCTGCACAAACGGGGGGCGGTACGGCTCCTCACGGTGCTGCTGCGGGGAGCACCACAGCCGCCGGAGTAGGGAGAGCGGACGGCGGGCGCGGTGCGGGGGACCCGCGCGGGGGCAGTGCGGGCGTGGTGAGCGGGGTCAGTGCCGGGCTGAGCGGGGTCAGTGCGGGGGACGCGGGCGTGGCCGGGCCCGCCCGCGCCCGGATCTCCGCCGTGAACGGCTCCCTGCCCGACGCCGCCGTCACGTCCGAGACCTGCCCGGTGAGGACGCACCGCACCAACCGCACCCCCTGGGCCCGCGCGACCCGGTCCGCACGGTCGCACGCCGCCGTGCCTCCCTCGGCCCAGTGATCCGCCGCTGCCAGCGCCGCCAGATCGGCGCCGCCCGCCGCACGATGACGGGCGACGACTGCCTGCCCGAGGGCGAGCACGACGCCGAACACCAGGCACAGAACGGCGATGGCGGCCACGCTCCATACGGTCGCCGAACCCCGGTCGGGCGCGGCCCTCACGGCGTCGCGCCGCCTCACGACTCCGCCCCCGCCGGCGCCGCCCCCACCGTCTGTTCCACCGAGGCCACGGCCTCCTCCCGTACCTCGAAGGGCAACCCGTGCAGGGCCGGCGGGTCGGCCACCACGACCACACGGACCAGGCCCGCCTCCCGGCTGACCGTGACCCTCGCCCCGCGCGGTGCCGCCTCACGGGCGACCTCCACGACCGCGCCGACCGGGTCCTGTCGTGCCGCCGCGCGGGCGCCCGTCCGGGCCGCGTCCACACACTGGATCTGGGCGGCCACCACGAGCAGACCCCACGCCAGCGCCATCGCGAACACCACCAGCACCGGAAGCACCACAGCCGTCTCCGCCGTCACGAAACCGCCGTCCGGCCTGCCCCCTGACCTGCCCTCCGGCCTGCTCTCCGGCCCGTCGAGTGGCCTGTCGAGTGGCCCGTCGAGTGGCCCGTCGAGTGGCCTGTCGTCCGATCCGCCGTGCGGGTGGCGACCGCGGGCTGCCCGGGAACCCGCGGCCCGGGCTTGCGTCCTCGCCACCCGGTCACATCCGCGCATCGAGGGCTCGCTTCACGATGCCCTGCAGCTCCGCGCTGACCGCGCCGCTTGTCACGACCTTGTAGAGGACCACGGCGAAGGCCACCGCCGCGACGATTCCCATCGCGTACTCGGACGTGACCATGCCCGCGTCCCGCCGCAGGCCCCCGTGCCGCGCGGCCCGCCGCTTCAAGGCCGTACCCGCTCCGCACACCAGGGCACGCAGCCGTGCCCGTACCACCTGATACATCACAACCCCCGTGAGGTTCGATCCTGTTGCTCACTTGCTCGTCCGTCGCCCGTGCGTCGGACCTCCGCTTTCCGGCCCCGTCGCCGGTGCGTTCCGGATCGTCAGCCACCGCCTTCCCCGGGTCCCAGGACCCCGCCGGCCAGTCCGATGACCACCGGCAGCACGCCCACCGCGATGAACGCGGGCAGGAAGCACAGGCCCACCGGCGCGGTGACCATGACCGCCGCCCGACGGGCCCGAGCCGTCGTGGTGCGAGCCCAGTCGGCACGGGCCTGGGCGGCCAGCCGGGCCACCGGGCCCGCCGCGGGCAGGCCGGACACCTCGGCCCGTTCCAGCAGCCGGGCAAGGGGCGCCGCACCCGGCACAGCGGCGAGCCCTCGCCAGGCGCCGTCCGGTTCACCGCCGAGACGCACCTCCGCGGCGCCGTGCCCCAGCGCGTCCCCGACCGGTCCGCCCAGGGCGTCGCCGACCGCCCGTGCGGCCGTGACCGGACTCGCGCCCGCCGCGACGCAGGCAGCCAGCAGGTCGGCCGCCAGGGGAAGCTGGCGGACGGCGGCCGCGGCGGTGGCCTGCGCCGCCGCCGTTCCGGCGGCCGAGCGACGGGCACTCCAACGCCACAGTGCGGCGGCGCCCATCAGTCCGCCCAGGATCCCGGCCACACCGCCGATCAGGGCCCAGCCCGCGCCCACCGTGCCGAGCAGCGGCAGCCACGGGCGGACGGTGTTCAGCACCTCGGTGTGCCGCGGGGCGGAACGAGCCGGTTCCGGTGCCAGCAGGCCTGCGAGCCGTCTGCGCAGCGCCCGCTGCCGCCGCGTGGCCGCGAGACCGCGCGTCAGCCATCCGACGACCAGCGCCGTCCCCACCACTACCCCCAGCCTGTGGACAAGGTCGCCGTTCACGAGGCCGCCTCCGCCCCGCGCACGATCCGCGTCACCCACCAGACGCCCAGACCCTCCAGCGCCCCACCGGCCAGCAGACAACCCAGTCCGGCTCCGGTGTGCAGCAACACGCGCAGGGGGTCGGATCCGAGGGCGACGCCGAGCAGCAGGCCGAGGACCGGCAGACCGGCCAGCATCACGGCCGTGGCCCGGGCGCCCGCCAGTTGGGCACGCAGGTCGGAGCGCTGGTCCCGCTCGGCACGCAGCGCGCCCTCCAGCCGGTCGAGACCGGCCGCGAGCCCGGCCCCCTGGTCCACCGCGACCCGCCAGCACGCCGCGAGACCGCGCAGTCCCTCGGCGCCGGGTTGCCCTGCCGCCGCCGCGAGCGCCCCGGGGACGTCCCCGCCGAACCTGGCCGCCGCGAGCACAGCCGCCTGCCCGTCGCCGAGCCCGTCGCAGTCGTACGCGGCACCCAGCAGGGCCTCGCCCGGCTGTCGCCCCGATCTGACCTCCCCGGCAAGCGTCCCGCACAGCGCGATCACCGCGTCCTGCCGGTGCTCCCGGGCCCGCCGCTCCCTGCCGGCCAGGCGCATCCGCCGCAGCAGCGGCACCCCCGCCACTCCCGCGACGACCGGCAGCACCGAGTCGCCCAGGAGCGCCAGCACCAGACCGGCGGCCAGTGACCCCCATTCGGGCCTCATCCGGCCACGGATCCGCCGCAGCCCGTCGGTCACCCGGTCCGCGGGAGACAGCGGCCCCGTGCCGCCGGCCCCGCCCGTACCGGCCGCCCCGCCCGTACCGACCGCCTCGCCGGTGCCGGCGGTCCGGCCGGCCCGGGCTTCGGCCAGCACCCGTCGAGCCCGCCGTACGCCGGAGTGCCACCCGCCGCCCAGCCACGCGGCCGCGCCCAGGCAGACCAGTGCCACGCCCGTCCACAGCTCTCCCGCACCCACTGTGTCCGTCCTCACGGCACCCGTCCCCGCCACGCTCATCACCGTCGTACTCATCACCATCGGGCTCATCACCATCGGGCTCGTCACCGTCGTGCTCGTCACCGCTGCGTCTCCCGTCCGACGGCCCGCTCGTCGGGCCCGGCACCGCGCAACAGCTCCCGCAGCCGCTGCCAGCCGCGTTCGGCCACGAAGGCGTCCGCTCCCCATCGCAGTGCCGGTACCGTCCGCACCAGCCCCGAAGAGTCCCGCTCCAGGACGTGCACCTCGGCGATGCGGCGCCGGCCCGCGCGGTCACGGACCAGGTGGAGGACCACCGAGAGGGCCGCCGCGAGCTGGCTGTGCAGGGCCGCACGGTCCAGGCCGGCGGCCGTGCCGAGCGCCTCCAGCCGGGCCGGGACGTCGGCGGCGGCGTTGGCGTGCACGGTTCCGCACCCGCTGTGACCCGTGTTCAACGCGGCGAGCAGATGGGCCGCTTCGGGGCCGCGCACCTCGCCCACGACCAGCAGGTCCGGGCGCATGCGCAGGGCCTGCCGGACCAGGTCCTCAAGGGTGACCAGGCCCGCGCCCTCCTGGTTCGCCGGTCTGGTCTCCAACCGGACGACGTGCGGATGATCGGGTCGCAGCTCCGCCGAGTCCTCGGCCAGCACGATGCGCTCGTCCGGTCCGACGAGCCCGAGCAACGCGCTGAGCAGCGTCGTCTTGCCACTGCCCGTCCCACCGCTGACCAGGAAGGACAGCCGGGCCCGCACCAGAGCGCGCAGCACGCGGTCACCGCCGGGCGGTACGGTGCCCGCCGCCGCCAGCTCGTCGAGCGTGAAGGCACGCGGCCGAACCACCCGCAGCGACAGGCACGCGCACTCGACAGCGACCGGTGGCAGCACCGCGTGCAGCCGGGTGCCGTCGGGGAGCCTGGCGTCAACCCAGGGCCGGGCGTCGTCGAGCCGACGCCCGGCGACGGTGGCGAGGCGCTGCGCGAGCCGCCGTACGGCCCCCGCGTCCGGGAAGCTGACCGGGGTCAGCTCCAGGCCGCCTCCACGGTCCACCCACACACGGTCCGGAGCGGACACCAGTACGTCCGTCACCGACGGGTCGGCGAGCAGGGGTTCGAGGGGCCCGCTGCCGACCAGTTCCGACCTGAGCTGTTCGGCGGCACCGAGGATCTCGGCGTCCCCGAGCACCCGTCCCTGCTCCCGCAGTGCCTGCGCCACACGCGCGGGCGTCGGCTCGGCTCCGCTCTCGGCAAGCCGGCGCCGCACCCCGTCGAGCATCCCGGGCGCGGCGAGCATCCCCGACGCGGCGCCCGGACCTCTCGGCGACGCCGTCGCGAAGGGCCGCACGGAACCTCGCCCGTGTCCGTGCCCCTGCCCCTGCCCCTGCCCCTGCCCCTGCGGCTGTCCGGAAGCCGTGTCCGGAAATCCAGTGGGTGCCGGTCCCGCCGATGGTCCAGGGACGCGGCGCGCAGGCCCTCCCGTCGGCGATCCTCCGGCTTGCCGACGGGCCCAGCCCGGCGCCACCCTGGCCGCCGGCCCCTCGGACGCCACCGGGGTCGCCGGCCCCTCGCGCACCACCCGGCCCGTCAGTCCTTCGGGCGTCTCGTGACCGCTGCCGCCCGTCCGGCTCCTCACCGCCGCCCCCGCGGGCAGCTCCGCCGTCCCGCCCGGCTCCCTCGCAACCATCATGTCCACCTCGGCCCGCCTTTCTCCGCTCGCCACCGCTCGCCACCGCACCGCTCCAGCCACGTCCTTCATGGGGCACCGCCGACACCCCCGGCACTCCCGCCCCGCCCTTCCGACTCCGCCAGCGCCCGTTCCCAGAACTCCCGGCAGAAGCGCGCCAGCGGGCCGCGCGAAGGCGTACCCGGAGGACGTCTGCTCTCCGTGGCACGCAGCAGCCCGGACTCGACCGGCACCTCACCGGCCAGGGGCAGGCCGAGCAGCCGGGCCACCTCGCGGTCGTCGAGCCCGGAGGTGTACGGCCCTCGTACCGCCACCCGGAGGTCGCGCAGGACCATGCCGACCACGGCCGCCACCCGGCCCGCTGCCGCGACGGCCCGCAGCTCGGCGGGGACGACGAGGATCCCGACGTCGAGCTGCGCGAGGATCTCCGCGACGCCGTCGTCGATCCGGCGTGGCAGGTCCACGACGACGGTGCCGCCCCTTCGCCGGGCCGCGGCGAGCACCGCCCGTACGGCCTGCGGCGGTACCGCGACACAGTCACCCCGGTCCCAGCTGAGCACCCGCAGCGAGTGCAGCTCGGGCAGCGACTCCTCCAGGGCGCCGCCGCCGACCCGACCGCGGGAGGCCGCGAACGCCGGCCATCTCAGCCCGTCGGCCGTCTCGCCGCCGAGGAGGACGTCGAGGCCGCCGCCCATCGGATCGGCGTCCACCAGCAGACTGCGCAGCCCCTCCCGCGCGGAGGTGACGGCGAGCGCGCAGGCCAGCGTGGACGCTCCGGCGCCGCCCCGGCCACCGATGACGCCGACGGTGAGGGCCGGACGGCCGACGCCCTCCGCGACATCGGCGATGCGGTCGACCAGCCACTGCTCGCCGTCGGGCAGCATCAGGACATGGTCGGCGCCGATCTCGACCGCCCGCTGCCAGACCCCCGAGTCGTCCTGGTCACGGCCCACGAGGACCACTCCGCGTCTCCGAACGGCTCCGCGGACACGCCGCGCCGCGTCGTCCCCGACGAGCACCAGGGGCGCGGCCTCCCAACCGGTCGGCCACGCGGACGCCGAGGGCGTCAAGGATGTTGAGACCTCTGGGGGCGTTGAGGGTGTCGCCGCCGTGGGGAGCGCCGAAGGTGTCGAGGGCGGCCTCGCGGGCAGCGAGTGGTGCACCTCCGGCATGGCGCCCGCAGCGGCGCACAGGCGCAGCAGGTCGTCGAGGAGGTCCGGGTCCTCGGTGACGATCAGAGGCCCGCTCTGCCGCCCTCCGGCGGCGGGCGGTGGGTCGTACGTGATGGTTCCGGTCATGGTTCGCTTCCCCCTTCGGCGCGGCTCCCGCGGTCGCGCCGGTGTTCGCGGTGTCTCGTGGTTCTCGTCGTGTCCGGTCGGTCCAGTCGGTTCGGTCGGTCCGGTCCGGTCTGTTCGGTCGGTCCGGTCGTGTCCGGCCGGCCCAGTCGTGTCCGGCCGTCTGCCGGGGCGCGCACCGGTCATCGCGAGGCCCTGCGGCCCCGCGATTCGCGACCGTGCGAAGAACCGGAATCCGGTCCCGCACGAGCGGCCGACATCACGCGTCCGGCAAACAGATCCGGCCGGAGAACTCGACGCGGCCCGAACGCATGGCAATCACGGTGCAGCGATCCCGGAAATCGTGTGGATCTTGGTCAAAAGCTGTGGACAACTCGGTGGTTGTGAATATCGACTCACTCGAACCGGTGAGCCGGGACCGGCCCCGCTCCATCCCGCGTACGACTCCCGCAGAGCAGTGCGTCAACTACTCTGCGTAGCCAAAAGTGCTCACGACAGGTCTGGGCCCCGCGCCGCCACGGCACGGAGCCCAGACCATGGGGAAGAGTGAAGAAACCCACCCGGACATGCGACGACCCCCGCCGGGGGGGAGAGCGGGGGTCGTCTCCACGGCCGACTCGGGGGGGGAGGAGTCGGACCGGGTTAGCACGGTCGCGAACGATCCGTGACTTCCATGGTGTACCCGAGAGCCTTCTCAGGCAAACCCACGCGCCCCACCTTACGCCGAATGGGCTGCGCCTATGCTCAAGCTCGTGGAAAACCACTCCTTGGCCCACTCCGCGGCCCACTCGATGCCCCGCACTGCGGCCTTCTTCGACCTGGACAAGACGGTCATTGCGAAGTCGAGCACGCTCACGTTCAGCAAGTCGTTCTACCAAGGCGGGCTGATCAACCGCAGGGCCGTGTTGCGTACCGCATATGCCCAGTTCGTCTTCCTCGCCGGGGGAGCCGACCACGACCAGATGGAGCGGATGCGCGAGTACCTCTCCGCACTGTGCCGCGGGTGGAACGTCCAGTTGGTCAAGGAGCTGGTCGCCGAAACCCTGCACGATCTCATCGACCCGATCATCTACGACGAGGCGGCCTCCCTGATCGAGGAGCACCACACCGCCGGCCGCGACGTCGTGATCGTGTCCACGTCTGGTGCCGAGGTCGTCGAACCGATCGGTGAGCTGCTCGGTGCGGACCGGGTGGTGGCGACCCGCATGATCGTGGGTGACGACGGCTGCTTCACCGGGGAGGTGGAGTACTACGCGTACGGCCCGACCAAGGCGGAGGCGATCCGGGAACTGGCCGCGTCCGAGGGGTACGACCTGTCCCGCTGCTACGCCTACAGCGACTCGGCGACCGACCTGCCGATGCTGGAGGCCGTGGGTCACCCGCACGCGGTCAATCCGGACCGGGCGCTGCGTCGGGAGGCGCTCGCGCGCGAGTGGCCGATTCTCGATTTCCACCGTCCGGTGCGGCTCAAGCAGCGGCTCGGGGGACTGTCCGTGCCGCCGCGGCCCGCGCTCGTCGCCGCCGCCGCGATAGGCGCCGCGGCAGCCACCGCGGGCCTCGTCTGGTACGCGAGCCGACGCCGGTCCACGGCGGCCTGACCGGGCTCACCGGCCTGGGCGGCTTGGCCGCCCGGCCCCACCTGCCGGGTCACCCTTTCACCCGTGTATGAGCGCAAAAGTAAAGAAGTGCGGCGAGCACTTCCGCTTATTCGGGCCCAGGAGTACAAAGGACTCAACGGCCCGCGAGACCAAGGACATCCGAAAGGATCACCTTAAACACGCATTTGGCCCCACGGACCGAGCACGGACACCGGGCACCCACGCGACGTCGACCCGTCGATTACGGGCCAGCCGCACCAGGCGACGGGCGAAGTTCCCGACCTGATGGGCACATACCGAGGACGCTTGGTAACCCGGCGGTCGTGCCAGCGGCGGTACGAGCACTCGTACCGCCGCATTTCTGTGCCGCTCAGCCCGGGAGCCTCCCCAGGGCCCCGTCCTGCGAGCCCTACGCCGCCCCGCGCTGGAGTGCCTCGCACACCGCCGTCGACTCGCGGGCGCCCAGCGCGACCGCCTTGCCGCAGTGGGCGATCCAGGCGGCCATGCCTTCCGGAGTTCCGGAGACGTAGCCGTCGAGGGCCTTCAGATAGGCCGCGGGCCCCAGTTCGGCGTGGCCGACCTCGGCCGGGCAGACCGACTTCGGATCCAGGCCGCTGCCGACCAGGACGATGCGCTCGGCCGCGCGCGCGACGAGTCCGTTGTGAGAGGTGAACGGGCGCAGCGCCAGGATTTCCCCGTGCACCACGGCGGCCGTCACCAGCGCCGGCGCGGACCCGCCGGCCGTCACCAGCGCCGCCAGGCCGTCCAGACGACCGTGCGCCTCCTGGGCGTCGGGCAGCGGAAGTCCCACGAGCGGTTCGTCCACCGGCTCGCCCCGCCGGCGGGGCCGCCCCACCTCGTCGGCGTTGGTGGCGGCCGCCACCAGGTGCAGCCGGGCCAGCACCCGCAGCGGCGACTGGCGCCAGATGGACAGCAACTGTCCCGCCTCGGCGGTGAGCCGGAGCGCGGCGCCCACCGCGCGCGCCTCGTCGTCGCCGCCGAAGTCGCTGCGCCGGCGCACCTCTTCCAGCGCCCAGTCCGCCCCGGACAGCGCGGCCGAGCCCCGGGCGCCGCGCAGTGCCGCCTCGGAGGTGATCTCGTTGCTGCGGCGCCGCATGATCCGGTGGCCGTAGACGCGGTCCACGGCCTTGCGTACGGACTCCACTGACTCGGCCACCCCGGGCAGGGCGCCCAGGGCCGCGAGCGGATCGGCGTTCGCGCCTGTCGTACTCATGGGTAAGACCCTACGCAAACCCGCGCCGCACCCCACGAATGAGTGGTCTTCTTCACTCCTCCCCGGCCTCATGTGCCACGTACAGCTATCGAGCCACTACCGTTGGTGAACATGAAAATTGCTTTCGTCGGGAAGGGCGGCAGCGGCAAGACGACCCTGTCCTCCCTGTTCGTCCGCCACCTCGCCACCACCGGCGCGCCCGTCGTCGCGATCGACGCCGACATCAACCAGCACCTCGGGGCCGCGCTGGGCCTCGACGACGCGGAGGCTGCCGGACTGCCCGCGCTCGGCGAGCACCTTCCGCTGATCAAGGAGCATCTGCGGGGCAGCAACCCGCGCATCGCCTCCGCCGAGACGATGATCAAGACGACGCCGCCCGGCGAGGGGTCGCGCCTGCTGCGGGTGCGCGAGGACAACCCGGTCTACGACGCCTGCGCCCGGCCGGTGGAACTCGACGGCGGGACCGTCCGTTTGATGGTCACCGGGCCCTTCACCGACGCCGACCTGGGGGTGGCCTGCTACCACTCCAAGACGGGCGCGGTGGAGCTGTGTCTGAACCACCTGGTCGACGGCCGTGACGAGTACGTGGTGGTGGACATGACGGCCGGCTCGGACTCCTTCGCGTCCGGCATGTTCACCCGTTTCGACGTCACGTTCCTCGTCGCCGAGCCGACCCGGAAGGGGGTCTCCGTCTACCGCCAGTACAAGGAGTACGCCCGCGACTTCGGCGTCGCCCTGAAGGTCGTCGGCAACAAGGTGCAGGGCCCGGACGACCTCGACTTCCTGCGCGACCAGGTCGGGGAGGACCTGTTGGTCACCGTCGGGCACTCGGACTGGGTGCGCGCCATGGAAAAGGGCCGGCCGCCCCGGTTCGAGCTCCTGGAAGACGCCAACGGCCGGGCACTGCGCGCACTGCACACGGCCGTCGACGCGACGTACGAGCTCCGGGACTGGGCGCGGTACACGCGGCAGATGGTCCACTTCCACCTGAGGAACGCGCACAGTTGGGGCAACGAGCGCACCGGTGCCGACCTGGCGGCGCAGGTCGACCCCGGTTTCGTGCTCGGCGAGGAGATCACCGCCCCCGCGTGACCGTCCACGCGTCCCCGTCGGGCGGGCGGCGCTACCGCTTGGCGGCCGGCGCCCCGGGCACACCCTTCGGCGCCGGTGCGGGCGCCGCCGACAGGAAGGACGCCCACCCCTTCTCGGGAGCCTCCCCGACGCCGAGGGTGCGCAGCTTCTTCAGGACCTTCGGGTCCTGGGCGTCCAGCCAGTCCGCGAGTTGCCGGAAGGAGACGCAGCGCACCTCCTCCTTGTTGCACACGGTCTCGACGACCTCCTCGACGGCGCGCATGTAGGTGCCGCCGTTCCAGGACTCGAAGTGGTTGCCGATGATCAGGGGCGCACGGTTGCCGTCGTAGGCCCGTTCGAAGCCCTTGAGCAGGCTGTCACGCATCTGGTCGCCCCAGAACTCGCGCTTGGCGGGGTCGCCCTGGGTGGCGCTGCCCGACTGGTTGACCATGTAGTTGTAGTCCATGGTGAGCTGCTCGTAGGTGTGGCCGGGGAACGGCACGAGCTGCATCGACAGGTCCCACAGGCCCTCCTTCTTCGCCGGCCAGACCTGGTTGTTCACCCCGCTGCTGTCGTAGCGGAAGCCCATCTGGCTCGCGGCCTTCATGAAGTTCTTCTGGCCCTCGAGGCACGGGGTGCGGGCGCCGATCAGCTCCTTGTCGTAGTCGAAGGGCAGGGGCGCCGCGTTCTTCATGCCGGTGTTGGTCTTCCAGGTCTTCACGAACTGCTTGGCCTGCTTGATCTCCTCCTTCCACTCCTCGACGGACCACTCGCCGACCCCGCCGTTCGCGCCACAGAAGTGACCGTTGAAGTGGGTGCCGATCTCGTTGCCCTCCTGCCACGCCAGCCGCAGCTGCTTGACGGTGTCGGCGATGCCCTGCTCGTCGTTGAAGCCGATGTCGGAGCGGCCCGGCGAGTGCTGGGGCGGGCTGTACAGGTCCCGCTTCTCGGTCGGCAGCATGTACACGCCGCTCAGGAAGTACGTCATCGTGGCGTTGTTCTCCTTGGCCACTTCGCGGAAGTGGGAGAACAGCTTCTGACTGTCCTCACCCGCGCCGTCCCACGAGAACACCACGAACTGCGGGGGCTTCTGGCCGGGCTTGAGCCGTTCGGGCCGGGGCAGGTGCGGCTGGGCCCCGGTGTACGCGGTGGAACCGTCACCGATCAGCCGGACCGCGTTCTTCGGCGCCGGTGCCGCTTTCCCCTTCTCCTTCTCCGATCCTTGCGGGCCTTCCCCGGAACCGCTGCCGTTGTCGATCGCGCAACCGGCGAGCGACGCGGCGCAGACCGCGGCGACCACGGCGCGCGCGGCCATCCTGTGGGAGGCCATCCTGCGGGTGGCGGCCATGTCCGCCCACCTTCTTCCTTCTCTCGGGCCAACGCCGACGAGGCGATGTCGGGTGCTGAGCCGGGCCGTGCCGTCAGCGCCGTCAAGGTGACACGGAAATGAGAAGGAATTAGTACGACAAGCCGATGAAATAACTGATTCACTCCAATACGCGGGCCGTTACTCCATTCGCGGTAAAAACCTATGCCTCTTCTTTACTCTGAATTACTCTCTATTTACTCGCTGTAATCGAATCGAACGGATCCTCAGGAGTCGGGAACATGTCAGCCTGCGTCCCCGCCCGCGCCGACTCGGCCCGGACCAAGCACATCCATCCACCCCACAGCCCGCCGCCCGGCGGCCCCCGGCGCTTCCGCCTCGCGGGTGCCGACGTCTCGGCCGCGATCGCGGTCTTCCTGATCGCCCTGCCCCTCTCCCTGGGCATCGCCCTCGCCACCGGCGCCCCCTTGCAGGCCGGCCTCGTCGCCGCCGCGGTGGGCGGGATCGTCGCCGGACGGATCGGCGGCTGCCCGCTCCAGGTCAGCGGCCCCGCCGCCGGTCTCACCGTGGTCACCGCCGACCTGATCCAGCGCTACGGATGGCGCACGACCTGCGCGATCACCATCCTGGCCGGGCTCGCCCAACTGGGCCTCGGCTGCCTGCGCGTGGCGCGCTCGGCGCTCGCCGTGAGCCCCGCCATCGTGCACGGCATGCTCGCCGGCATCGGTGTCACCATCGCCGTCGCGCAGCTGCACATCGTCCTCGGCGGCACCCCCCAGAGCTCCGTGCCCGACAATCTGGTCGCGCTGCCCGCCCAGTTGGCGAATCTCCACCCCGCCGACCTCGCCGTGAGCGTGCTGACCCTGACCCTGCTGCTGCTCTGGCCCCGTGTCCCCGGCCGGGCCGGTGCGCTGCTGGGCAAGCTGCCCGCCGCCCTGATCGCCGTCGCCGGTGCCACCGCGGTCGCCTCCCTCACCGGGCTTCTCCTGCCCAAGGTCGACCTGCCGTCCTGGAGCAGCCACGCCCTGGCCACGCTGCCCGACGGTCCGGTACTCGGCCTGCTCGCCGCGGTCCTGACCACCACACTGGTGTGCAGCGTGCAGTCCCTGCTCGGTGCGGTCGCCGTGGACAAACTGGTCACCGCCCGGCCCGCTCCGGCCGGTCACGTCAAGCGTTCCAACCTCGACCGCGAACTGCTCGGTCAGGGCGCCGCCAACGTCGTCTCCGGGTCACTGGGCGGGCTGCCCATCGCCGGTGTGGCCGTGCGCAGTTCCGCGAACGTGGCGGCGGGTGCCGTCAGCCGGAACTCCACGATGCTGCACGGCGTTCTCGTAGTGATCGCCGCGCTGCTGATGGTCCCGGTCCTGGAGCTCATCCCGCTCGCCTCGCTCGCCGCCCTGGTCATGGCCGTCGGCCTCAAGATGGTCTCGCTGAACCACATTCGCACGGTGACCCGCCACCGTGAGGTGCTGGTCTACGCGGTCACCACCTTCGGTGTGGTGTTCCTCGGCGTCCTGGAGGGCGTCGCGCTGGGCATCGCCGTCGCCGTAGGCGTCGCCCTGCACCGCCTCACCCGCACCCGGATCACCCACGACCAGGTGGAAGGAGTCCACTACGTACACGTACGCGGCCAGTTGACGTTCCTCGCCGTGCCGCGTCTCAGCCGGATCCTGCACCAGGTGCCCCCGGGGGCGGACGCCGCCGTGGAGCTGGACGGGTCGTTCATGGACCACGCGGCGTACGAGACGCTGCAGGACTGGCAGAAGACGCACACCGCGCAGGGCGGTGCCGTCGACATCACCGGCCGCCGGCCCGGCACCCGGATCTCCGAACCGGCCGAGGAGGACGGCTGCCGCTGCCGTCCCTGGACGCCCTGGCGCAACCACCAGTGCGAACGCCCGCCGAAGGCCCCATCACCCGACGCGCACGGGCAGGCTGCCACCGACGGAGCCACCGGCGGGACGCTCGCCGCCGCGACCGGCCCGACCGCACCCGGCACAAGAGACACAAGAGACACAAGAGACACAGCGGGCGCACCAGGTGCACCACACCCACTAGGTGCGTCCGGTGCCGCCGACGGACCCACCGGACACGAACTCGCCCGTGGCATCAGTGCCTTCCACCGCAACACCGGCCCGCTGATGCGCCGTGAGCTGGCCCGGCTGGCACGGGAGGGACAGCAGCCCTCCCAGCTCTTCCTGACCTGCGCCGACTCGCGGGTGGTCACGTCGATGATCACCTCCAGCGGCCCCGGCGACCTCTTCGTGGTGCGCAACGTCGGCAACTTCGTGCCGCTGCCGGGCGAGGAGAGCGGCGACGACTCGGTGGCCGCAGCGATCGAGTACGCCGTGGACGTACTGAAGGTGCGGTCCATCACGGTGTGCGGCCACTCCGGGTGCGGGGCGATGCAGGCACTGCTCGACGCCGAACACGGGGGTGCGCGCACGCCCCTGCAGCGGTGGCTGCGGCACGGGCTGCCCAGCCTGGAGCGCGCCCTGCCGGACCTGGACGCGCGCGCGAACGAGCCGGAGCAGAAACAGAGGCAGGAGCAGAAACAGGGGCAGGAGCAGGTGCCCCAGGACGGTCGCTCCCGCCCCCTGCTGGCCGGACGCGGACCCGTCGACGCGGCCGAGCGGCTGTGCCTGGCCAACGTCGTCCAGCAAATGGAGCACCTGCGCGCCCACGATTCGGTGGCCCGGGCACTGCGCACCGGCGACCTGGAGCTGCACGGCATGTACTTCCACGTCGGCGAGGCCCAGTCGTACCTGCTGTCCGAGGACGCCGAGGGCGGCGTGTTCGCACTGGTACCGACCACGGACCTCACCGCCTGACCCCTTCACCGCCTGAGTACCTGAGTACCTGGCTGTCCGAGCGGTGGTCCCGGGGGCGCCGAGGCGCGGACCGGTGTGAGCGGCGTTACACACGCTGAACCCCGCGCCTTCGTGGTCCGTGGGTACGAGTGACCACGGACCACGAAGCCACGAAGGAGACACCGCGGGCAGACGGCGACCACAACAGGTCTAAACCATTTGCCCGTCGACCCTTGTCATCGGCCCCCCGGGTCTGATGAGCTGTGGCCTGGGACACAACGGACAACCCTGAGAAAGGGAGATGTCGTGAGCAACGAATCCTTGGCCAACCTGCTCAAGGAAGAACGCAGGTTCGCACCCCCCGCCGACCTGGCCGCGAACGCCAACGTCACGGCGGAGGCGTACGAACAGGCCAAGGCTGACAGGCTCGGCTTCTGGGCCGAGCAGGCCCGCCGACTGACCTGGGCGAAGGAGCCGACCGAGACCCTCGACTGGTCGAACCCGCCGTTCGCCAAGTGGTTCAAGGACGGCACGCTGAACGTCGCCTACAACTGCGTGGACCGCCACGTGGAGGCGGGCAACGGCGACCGCGTCGCCATCCACTTCGAGGGCGAGTCCGGCGACGGCCGCGCCATCACCTACGCGCAGCTCAAGGACGAGGTCTCCAAGGCCGCCAACGCCCTGCTGGAGCTGGGCGTGCAGAAGGGCGACCGGGTCGCGATCTACATGCCGATGATCCCCGAGACGGCGATCGCGATGCTGGCCTGCGCCCGCATCGGCGCCGCGCACTCGGTCGTCTTCGGCGGCTTCTCCTCGGACGCGCTGGCCACCCGCATCCAGGATGCCGACGCCCGCGTCGTCATCACCGCCGACGGCGGCTACCGGCGCGGCAAGCCCTCCGCGCTCAAGCCGGCCGTCGACGAGGCCGTCGAGCGCGCCGGCATCGTCGAGCACGTGCTCGTCGTCCGCCGCACCGGCCAGGACGTCGCCTGGGACGACTCCCGCGACAAGTGGTGGCACGAGACGGTCGACGGGCAGTCCGCCGAGCACACGCCCGAGGCGTTCGACGCCGAGCACCCGCTGTTCATCCTGTACACGTCCGGCACGACGGGTAAGCCCAAGGGCATCCTGCACACCTCCGGCGGCTACCTCACCCAGACGGCGTACACGCACTGGGCGGTCTTCGACCTCAAGCCGGAGACGGACGTCTTCTGGTGCACCGCCGACGTCGGCTGGGTCACCGGACACTCGTACATCGTCTACGGCCCGCTCGCCAACGGCGCGACGCAGGTCATGTACGAGGGCACCCCGGACACCCCGCACCAGGGCCGGTTCTGGGAGATCGTGCAGAAGTACGGCGTGACGATCCTGTACACGGCCCCCACCGCGATCCGGACGTTCATGAAGTGGGGCGACGACATCCCCGCGAAGTTCGACCTGTCGTCCCTGCGCGTCCTCGGCTCGGTCGGCGAGCCGATCAACCCCGAGGCGTGGATCTGGTACCGCAAGAACATCGGCGCGGACGCCACCCCGGTCGTCGACACCTGGTGGCAGACCGAGACCGGCGCGATGATGATCACACCGCTGCCGGGCGTCACGGAGGCCAAGCCGGGCTCCGCCCAGCGCCCGCTGCCCGGCATCTCCGCCACCGTCGTCGACGACGAGGCCAACGAGGTGCCCAACGGCGGCGGCGGTTACCTGGTCCTCACCGAGCCGTGGCCGTCGATG
This sequence comes from Streptomyces coelicoflavus, assembly GCF_045041415.1. NCBI lineage: Bacteria > Bacillati > Actinomycetota > Actinomycetes > Kitasatosporales > Streptomycetaceae > Streptomyces > Streptomyces coelicoflavus. Next base: position 3,866,840 of record NZ_CP108218.1, read on the forward strand.
CTGCGCACCATCTGGGGCGACGACCAGCGGTTCATCGACACCTACTGGTCGCGCTTCGAGGGCAAGTACTTCGCGGGCGACGGCGCCAAGAAGGACGACGACGGCGACATCTGGCTGCTCGGCCGCGTGGACGACGTGATGCTCGTCTCCGGCCACAACATCTCCACCACCGAGGTCGAGTCGGCGCTCGTCTCCCACCCGTCGGTCGCCGAGGCGGCCGTGGTCGGCGCGGCGGACGAGACCACCGGGCAGGCCATCGTCGCCTTCGTGATCCTGCGCGGCACCACCGCGGAGAGCGAGGACCTGGTCGCCGAGCTGCGCAACCACGTCGGCGCCACGCTCGGCCCCATCGCCAAGCCCAAGCGGATCCTGCCGGTCTCGGAGCTGCCGAAGACCCGCTCCGGCAAGATCATGCGGCGCCTGCTCCGCGACGTCGCGGAGAACCGTCAGGTCGGCGACGTCACGACGCTGGCGGACTCCACGGTCATGGACCTCATCCAGTCGAAGCTCCCGGCCGCGTCCAGCGAGGACTGAGCCACGGACACCGAGGGCACCCGGCGTCGCGCACGTGCCGGGTGCCCTCGCCCTGTGGGAGAACCGGGGCCCGGGTAAGCTGGGGAAGACGTAAGAGACTCATCAAGATCTTTTTCAAGATCCTCATGGTGCGCCGGGAAGTCTGGTCGGCACGTGTTCCGTGCTGCCCACCCACCGGAGGTTCCCCCTCGTGACCGCGCCCCGCACCCCCCGCAAGGCCTTCGGACGGCTGTCCCTCCCGGAGCGCACCTACATCGCGGACGCGCTGCGCACCGAGACCGTCGGCGGCGTCCTGCTTCTGGTCGCCGCGGTCGCCGCCCTGGTGTGGGCGAACATACCGGCGCTCCACGACAGCTACGAGAGCGTCAGCCACTTCCACTTCGGCCCCGAGGCCCTCGGTCTGAACCTGTCGGTGGCGCACTGGGCCGCCGACGGGCTCCTGGCGATCTTCTTCTTCGTCGCCGGCATCGAGCTCAAACGCGAACTGGTCGCCGGTGACCTCAAGGACCCCAAGGCCGCCGCGCTCCCGGTGGTGGCGGCGCTGTGCGGCATGGCCGTACCGGCGATCGTCTACACGGTCACCGCCACCGTGGGCGGCGGTTCGCTGTCCGGCTGGGCCGTGCCGACCGCCACCGACATCGCCTTCGCGCTCGCCGTACTCGCCGTCATCGGCACGTCGCTGCCGAGCGCCCTGCGCGCGTTCCTGCTGACCCTCGCCGTCGTCGACGACCTGTTCGCCATCCTGATCATCGCCGTCTTCTTCACCGACACCCTGAACTTCGCGGCGCTGGGCGGCGCGGTCGCCGGTCTGGTGGTGTTCTGGCTGCTGCTGCGCAAGGGCGTACGCGGCTGGTACGTGTACGTCCCGCTCGGCCTGGTGATCTGGGGCCTGATGTACAACAGCGGCATCCACGCCACCATCGCCGGTGTCGCGATGGGCCTGATGCTGCGCTGCCACACGCGCGAGGGCGAGGAGCACTCCCCCGGCGAGCACGTCGAGCACCTGGTGCGCCCGCTGTCGGCGGGCCTGGCCGTGCCCCTGTTCGCGCTGTTCAGCGCGGGGGTGGCCATCTCGGGCGGGGCGCTGGCCGATGTGTTCACCAAGCCGGAGACCCTCGGCGTCGTGCTCGGGCTCGTCGTCGGCAAGACGCTGGGCATCTTCGGCGGCACCTGGCTGACCTCGCGTTTCACCAGGGCCTCGCTCAGCGACGACCTCCAGTGGGCCGACGTGTTCGCGGTGGCGACCCTGGCCGGCATCGGGTTCACCGTCTCGCTGCTCATCGGTGAGCTGGCCTTCGACGGCGACGCGACGATGACCGACGAGGTCAAGGCCGCCGTCCTGTCCGGCTCGCTGATCGCGGCGGCGCTGGCGACGGTGCTGCTGAAGGTACGCAACGCGAAGTACCGGGGGATGGTCGCGGAGGAGGAGCGCGACGACGACCTGAGCGGTGTCCCGGACATCTACGAGGAGGACGACCCCGCGTACCACCTGCGCATGGCCGCCCTCCACGAGAAGAAGGCCGCCGAGCACCGCCGGATCGCCGAGGAGATGCAGTCGGCGCGGCTTGCCGAAGTGGCGGGCGGGGCAGGCGACGAGGACGACCGTCCGGCATGATCTGACGAGACGGTACAAAAGACGGAACCGTACTCAGACGAGCCAGCAGAAGAGGGAGACCGCGATGAGCGCACCCGACGGCAGCCCGGTCGGCACCGAACGCAGCATCGGCCAGCTGTTCGCCTCGGCGACCACCGACATGTCGGCGCTCGTGCACGACGAGATCGCACTGGCGAAGGCGCAGCTGAAGCAGGACGTCAAGCGCGGGGCGACGGCGGGCGGCGCGTTCTCCGTCGCGGGCCTGCTCCTGGTGTTCTCGCTGCCGATGCTGAGCTTCGCGCTGGCCTACGGCATCCGGACCTGGAGCCACTGGAACCTGGCGGTCTGCTTCCTGTTGTCCTTCGCGGCCAACGTCCTGATCGCCCTCCTGCTCGCGCTGATCGGCCTCGTCTTCGCGAAGAAGGCCAAGAAGGGCCGCGGCCCGCAGAAGGTCGCCGCCTCGGTGAAGCAGTCCGCCGGTGTGCTCCAGAACGCCAAACCGCACCCGCGGCCGGAACTGCCCGCGGACCGGTCCCCCGAAGCGATCGAGGCTGTGGCACGCTCGACCTCATGACGGGCTCCACCACCCCTTCGGGGCAATCCCCCTCGCCGCAGCACCCCAACCCCACCTCGGTCGTACGGCTCGGCATCCCGGGCGGACCCGAGCCGACCCACCGGGATGTCGCGGCCAACGGCGCCCGCTTCCACATCGCCGAGCTGGGCGACGGCCCGCTGGTGCTGCTGCTGCACGGCTTCCCGCAGTTCTGGTGGACCTGGCGGCACCAGCTGACGGCGCTCGCCGACGCCGGTTTCCGCGCGGTCGCCATGGACCTGCGCGGCGTCGGCGGCAGCGACCGCACCCCGCGCGGTTACGATCCCGCGGGCCTCGCGCTCGACATCACCGGCGTGGTCCGCTCCCTGGGCGAGCCGGACGCCGCGCTGGTCGGTCACGACCTCGGCGGCTACCTGGCCTGGACGGCCGCCGCGATGCGCCCCAAGCTCGTACGCCGGCTCGCGGTGTCCTCGATGCCGCATCCCCGGCGCTGGCGCTCGGCCATGCTCGGCGACGTCCGCCAGAGCCGGGCGGGTTCCTACATCTGGGGTTTCCAGCGCCCCTGGGTGCCGGAGCGTCAGCTGACCGCGGACGACGGCGCGCTGGTGGGCCGGCTGCTCCACGACTGGTCCGGGCCGCGCCTCCTCGACGACGAGGCGGTGACGGCGTACCGGCGTGCCATGTGCATCCCGTCCACGGCGCACTGCTCGGTCGAGCCGTACCGCTGGCTGGTGCGTTCCCTGGCCCGTCCGGACGGCATCCAGTTCTACCGCCGGATGAAGCGGCCGGTGCGGGTGCCGACCCTGCATCTGCACGGCTCCCTCGACCCCGTGATGCGGACACGGAGCGCCGCCGGGTCGGGGCAGTACGTCGAAGCGCCGTACCGCTGGAGGCTGTTCGACGGGCTCGGGCACTTCCCGCACGAAGAGGATCCGGTCGCCTTCTCGACCGAACTGATCAACTGGCTGAAGGATCCCGAACCCGATCGATGACCGAAACGTAGGCGATCGATCACCGAACGAACGCGCCCGGTATCCGAACCGGAACGCTCGTCCTATGAACGGCCACTTGCCCGACGCATAGGCCAATTGAGGGCCCCGGGAACGGTTATCGACCTTGGGGCGGGGGCACACGTCCGGGTATGGGCTGGACGCACGACTACAGTGACGTAGCACGCGACGGCCGCTCCACGAGCGGCGTGAGCAGTACCCACCGACGCGGCGGCACCCCGCAACTCGCGGGTGCGGACCTACGGGTGGGCATTCCGCGCATTCTGCGCCGCCGGGCCCGCTGGGTCTCCGTACGCCTGCGCCATCCACGGACCTGAGACAGCCCGCCCCGACACCGCCCCGACACCGCGCTGACGCGCGGCTAGAGGGCGCAGCTGTCGCTGTCCACCTGCTGGCTCGCGGTGCGTCCCTCGCTGATGTCGTCGCGGATCTCGTCCGCGGTGAGCGCGTAACCGGTGTCCGGGTCGTCGAGGGACTTGGCGAAGACCACGCCGTACACCTCGCCCTCCGGCGTCAGCAGCGGTCCGCCCGAGTTGCCCTGACGGACGGTCGCGAACAGGGAGTAGACGTCCCGGCGGACGGTGTCGCGGTGGTAGATGTCCGGGCCGTTGGCGGTGATGCGCCCGCGCACCCGGGCGGCGCGGACGTCGTACGCCCCGTTCTCCGGGAAGCCGGCGACGATCGCGCCGTCGTTGCGCTCCGCGTCCTCGTCCTCGTCCGTGAACCGCAGCGCGGGCGCGTCCAGATTCGGCACGTCCAGTACGGCGATGTCGCGCCGCCAGTCGTAGAGGACGACCGTCGCGTCGTACTTCCGGCCCTCGCCGCCTATCTGCACCGTGGGCTCGTCGACGCCGCCCACGACATGGGCGTTGGTCATGACGCGGCGGTCGGCGAAGACGAAGCCGGTGCCCTCGAGGACCTTGCCGCAGTCGGGGGCGGTGCCCATGACCTTGACGATGGAGCGCTTGGCGTTGACGGCGACCGGGCTGTTCACCAGCGCCGGGTCGGGCGGCGGCGTGTCCAGGACCGGCTCGTTGGAGAACGGGCTGAAGACCTGCGGGAAGCCGTTCTTGTCGAGGACCGAGGTGAAGTTGTCGAACCAGTTGTCCGCGCCGGCGGGCAGCACCTCCTGTATGCCCGCAAGCACCGTGGACTGCCGCACCTCCTTGCCGACCGTCGGCATCGTGGTCCGCGCGAGGGCGGAGCCGAGCAGCCAGGCGACCAGGAGCATGGCGAGGACGTTGACCAGGGCGCCCCCGGTGGCGTCCAGGGCGCGGGCCGGGGACCACGTGATGTACCGGCGCAGCTTGTTGCCCAGATGGGTCGTCAGGGCCTGGCCGACCGAGGCGCACACGATGACGACGACGATCGCGACGACGGCGGCGGTCGTGCTCACCTCCGCGTCGTCCGTCAGCGCGTCCCAGATCACCGGCAGCAGGTAGACGGCGACGAGACCGCCGCCGAGGAAGCCGATGACCGACAGGATGCCGACGACGAAGCCCTGCCGGAAGCCGACGATCGCGAACCAGACGGCGGCCAGCAGCAACAGGATGTCCAGCACGTTCACCGATTCAGGCCTCGTCTTGTCGTCTGCGGTACGCAGGCCACCCTGTCATGCGCGCCAGTCCAGCGGGACCTGCTTCTCCCGGTCCCAGGGCCGCTCCCAGCCCGCGAAGTGCAGCAACCGGTCGATGATGCCGGCGGTGAAGCCCCACACGAGCGCCGATTCGACCAGGAATGCCGGGCCCCGGTGACCGCTGGGGTGAAGGGTCGTCACCCGGTTGGCGGGGTCCGTGAGATCCGCCACGGGGACCTTGAAGACGCGCGCGGTCTCGGCCGGATCGACGACACCGACCGGGGTGGGTTCGCGCCACCAGGCCAGCACCGGCGTGACGACGAAGCCGCTCACCGGGATGTAGAGCTTGGGCAGGACCCCGAAGAGCTGGACGCCGGACGGGTCGAGCCCGGTCTCCTCCTCGGCCTCGCGCAGGGCGGCCCGCAGCGGACCGTCCCCGCGCGGATCACCGTCCTCCGGGTCGAGCGCGCCGCCCGGGAAGGCGGGCTGGCCCGGGTGCGAGCGCAGGGAGCCCGCCCGCTCCATGAGCAGCAGCTCGGGGCCGCGGCCGGCCTCCGCCCCGCCGCTCCGTCCCTCGCCCCCTGGAAGCGTGCCGTCGCCGAAGAGGATCAGGACGGCGGACTGGCGGCCGGCGCCGTCCGCAGGCGGCAGGAAGCGGCTCAGCTGGGTGGGCCGGACCGTCTCGGCCGCTCTCACCACCGGGTCCAGCCAGCCGGGCAGGCCCTCCTTGCTGAGCAGCACCTCCCGAGCGTGGTCCCGCGCGGGGCCGTGCGTGTCACTCACCCGTGTCATCTCCACCCCCGTCCCGCAGAATCCAACGCCCGACGCCCCCGAGATCGTTCCGTCACCCGGCCCCCAGCGGGAGTGCCGGCTTCCCGCCCGCGTCCAGGTACGCCCGCGGGGGCTTCAGCCGCTGGCCGGGGAAGCCGCCCTTCTCGTACTTGAGCAGCTTCTTCGCCTTCTCCGGGTCCGTCTCGCCCTCGCCGTACGCCGGGCACAGCGGGGCGATGGGACAGGCGCCGCAGGCGGGCTTGCGGGCGTGGCAGATGCGGCGGCCGTGCCAGATCACGTGGTGGGAGAGGTCGGTCCAGTCGTTCTTCGGGAAGAGCGCGCCGACGGCGGCCTCGATCTTGTCCGGGTCGGTCTCCTCGGTCCACCGCCAGCGGCGCACCAGGCGCTGGAAGTGGGTGTCCACGGTGATGCCGGGGCGGCCGAACGCGTTGCCGAGCACGACGAAGGCGGTCTTGCGGCCGACGCCGGGCAGCTTGACGAGGTCTTCGAGGCGTCCCGGGACCTCGCCGCCGAAGTCCTCCGTGAGCGCCTTGGACAGCCCTATGACCGACCTGGTCTTGGCCCGGAAGAAGCCGGTCGGGCGCAGGATCTCCTCGACCTCCTCGGGGGCGGCGGCGGCCAGGTCCTCGGGGGTGGGGTACTTGGCGAAGAGGGCGGGCGTCGTCTGGTTGACCCTCAGGTCGGTGGTCTGCGCGGACAGCACCGTGGCCACGACCAGCTGGAACGGGTTCTCGAAGTCCAGCTCCGGGTGGGCGTACGGGTACACCTCGGCGAGCTCGCGGTCGATACGGCGGGCGCGGCGGACCAGCGCGGTGCGCGACTCGCCGCGCGGCGAGGTCGGGGCGACGGTCTTCGCCGGGGCGACGCCCTTGACGGCCGCGGCGGCCTTCTTCGGGGCGACGGCGGGCTTCTTGGCCGGCGCCTGCCGCTTGAGGGGCGCGGCCTTCTTGACGGCGGCCTTCTTGACGACCGTCTTACCAGCGGCGGCCTTCTTCGCCGCGGCCTCCTTCGCCGGGGTCTTCGCCGCCGCGGTCTCCTTCGCCGCGGTCTTCTTGCCCGCGACCGCCTTCCGGCTCGCGGCGGTCTCCTTGCTCGCGGAGGACTTCTTCACGGCACCCTTCTCCGCAGTCACCCTCTTGGCAGGCACTGCCTTCTTCGTCGCTTTCGCCGGTTTCCTACCGCCATCGGGACCCTGTTCGCCCACAGCGGAATCGCGCCGTGCACTCACTCGCGCAGCCCCCAGGCCTGTGCTCTCACCGGCGATTTGGACACCCGGCCAGCCTACGGCCCGGCACCGACATCCGCCCCGGACCTCGAAGATCGGCGCCCAATTGGACCCCTGCCGCGTACCCCGGGACATCGGTGCGGCATCCTTGTGACAGATCACACTGTTTGGACTGTCCGGCAAAATGGGCACCACGGACCCCTGGTACACCGGGGGAACAAGATCCTCTGAGCCGGTCGACAAGGAGAGAACTCGTGGACGACGTTCTGCGGCGCAACCCGCTCTTCGCGGCGCTCGACGACGAGCAATCCGCGGAGCTCCGCGCCTCCATGAGTGAGGTGACCCTCGCCCGCGGCGACACCCTCTTCCACGAGGGGGACCCCGGAGACCGCCTGTACGTGGTCACGGAAGGCAAGGTCAAGCTCCACCGCACGTCCCCCGACGGGCGCGAGAACATGCTGGCCGTGGTCGGTCCCAGCGAGCTGATCGGCGAGCTGTCGCTCTTCGACCCGGGCCCGCGCACGGCGACCGGCACCGCGCTGACCGAGGTCAAGCTGCTCGCCCTCGGCCACGGCGACCTCCAGCCCTGGCTGAACGTCCGCCCGGAGGTGGCCACCGCGCTGCTGCGCGCCGTCGCCCGCCGCCTGCGCAAGACCAACGACGCCATGTCGGACCTGGTCTTCTCGGACGTCCCCGGCCGCGTGGCCCGCGCCCTGCTGGACCTCTCCCGCCGTTTCGGCGTGCAGTCCGAGGAGGGCATCCACGTGGTGCACGACCTCACGCAGGAGGAGCTGGCCCAGTTGGTCGGCGCGTCCCGCGAGACGGTCAACAAGGCACTGGCGGACTTCGCCCAGCGCGGCTGGCTCCGCCTGGAGGCCCGCGCGGTGATCCTGCTGGACGTGGAGCGGCTGGCCAAGCGCTCCCGCTGAGCCCGCGCCCCGGCCCCGCCTCCCCGGCCTCCGGGGTTCTACTCGGGCAGCCGGACGATCCCGTGCTCGCCCAGGTACTCCAACTGCGCCCGCACCGACAGTTCCGCCGCCGGCCACAGGGAGCGGTCGACGTCCGCGTACACGTGGGCGACGACCTCGCCCGGTGTGCGGTGGCCGTCCTCCACCGCCGTCTCGACCTGGGCGAGGCGGTGGGCGCGGTGGGCCAGGTAGTACTCCACGGCGCCCTGGGCGTCCTCCAGGACGGGCCCGTGGCCCGGAAGCACCGTGTGCACCCCGTCGTCGGTGGTGAGCGACCTGAGCCTGCGCAGCGAGTCCAGGTAGTCGCCGAGACGGCCGTCGGGGTGGGCCACCATCGTCGTACCGCGCCCCAGGATCGTGTCGCCCGTCAGGACGGCCCCGTCGGCCGGGAGATGGAAGCACAGCGAGTCGGCCGTGTGCCCCGGCGTCGGTACGACCCTCAGTTCCAGGCCGCCGACCGCGATCACGTCCCCGGCGGCCAGCCCTTCGTCGCCCAGCCGCAGGGCCGGGTCCAGAGCCCGTACGTTCGTGCGCGTCAGCTCGGCGAAGCGCGCGGCGCCCTCCGCGTGGTCGGGGTGACCATGCGTCAGGAGCGTCAGCGCCACCCGCTTGCCGGCCCGCTCGGCCGTGTCGACGACGTGCCGCAGGTGGGTGTCGTCCAGGGGGCCCGGGTCGACGACGACGGCCAGGTCGGAGTCGGGTTCGGCGAGGATCCAGGTGTTGGTGCCGTCCAGGGTCATCGCGGAGGCGTTGGGCGCGAGGACGTTCACCGCGCGCGCGGTGGCCGGTCCCGACAGGACGCCGCCGCGCGGCTGTCCGGGCAGTGCTGCTGCGTCCGTCATGAGGGGGCTCCCCCGGTCGGGTCGGAAGGCGTCGCCGGCGCCGTGGCCGTACGCGTACTCGGAACGTGCTTCGTGAACTCGTCGTGCCCCGGCCAGGAGAGGACGACCTCGTCGCCGGACAGCCGGGCGCGGGCGAGCACGGGCGTCATGTCGCGGCCGGCGGCCGACGCCAGCGCCTCGGCCGCCGTGGCGCACTCCGCCAGGCCGCGCAGGGTGGCGACGGTGGGCGGCATCATCAGCAGCTCGCCCTTGTCGTACCCGGCGGCCGCGTCCGCCGGCGTGATCCACACCGTGCGGTCGGCCTCCGTGGAGGCGTTGCGGGTGCGCTGCCCCTCGGGGAGCGCCGCCACGAAGAACCAGGTGTCGTAGCGCCGGGACTCGAACTCCGGGGTGATCCAGCGCGCCCAGGCGCCCAGCAGGTCGGAGCGCAGGACGAGGCCCCTGCGGTCCAGGAACTCCGCGAAGGACAGCTCGCGGTCGACCAGTGCGGCCCGGTCGGCCTCCCAGTCCGCGCCCGTCGTGTCGCCGACCACCGAGTCGGCGGTCGGACCCGCGAGCAGGACACCGGCCTCCTCGTAGGTCTCCCGTACGGCCGCGCAGACGATCGCCTGGGCGCCCGCCTCGTCGACGCCCAGCCGGTCCGCCCACCACGCGCGCGTGGGGCCCGCCCAGCCGACGGCGCGGTCGTCGTCGCGCGGGTCGACCCCGCCGCCCGGATAGGCGTACGCGCCCCCGGCGAACGCCATGGAGGTGCGGCGGCGCAGCATGTGCACGACGGGGCCGGACCCGGAATCCGTGGCGCCGGTGTCCCTGAGGAGCATGACGGTGGCCGCGCGCTTCGGGGTGACCGGGGTGAGGGTGCCGTCCGCCAGCGCGCGGATGCGGTCCGGCCACTCCGGTGGGTACCACTGACCATTCGCCTGACCATTCGCCATGGCCGGAGGCTATCCGGTGACGGGCGGATGTTCGAGTGGCCCCCGGGGCCCGGCGGGCGTCAGGAGGGCAGGCCGGTCAGCCACTCGGTGAGCAGCCGGTTGGTCTCCTCGGGGCGCTCCTGCTGGAGCCAGTGGCCGCAGCCGTCGAGGAGGTGCGAGGCGCTCAGACCGGGCAGGGTGACCGGATACGCCTCGATCGCGTCGGACAGCCAGGTCGTGGAGGCGTCCAGGGCGCCGCCGAGGAAGAGCGACGGCTGGGTGATCGGAGCGCCCTCGTGCGCGGCCAGGTCGGCCCAGTCGCGGTCCATGTTGCGGTAGCGGTTCAGGGCGCCGGTCAGGCCGGTGCGCTCGAACTCCCCGGCGTAGACGTCCAGGTCCTCCTCGGTCAGCCAGGAGGGCAGCCGCCCGGCGGCCGGGAACCGGTCGCGCATCCGGCCGCCGGGGGCGACGAAGTGCGGGTCGGGCTCCTGGGGGCCGGGCATGGTGTCGGCGGACAGGGCGGCGTAGAGGCCGGCGAGCCAGCCCCGTACGTCGGGCTCGATCTCCGCCTCGGCGCGGCCGGGCTCCTGGAAGTAGGAGACGTAGAACTCCTGCCCGGCGAAGGGCCCGGCCGGGTCGCTCATCCCGGCGAAGACCTCGCTGGGCCTCGGGCCGCCCGGCGGGGTGTACGGCACGCTCAGCAGGCCCACCGCGCGGAACACGTCCGGCCGCAGCAGCGCGGAGTGCGAGGCGATGTTCGCACCCCAGTCGTGGCCGACGATCACCGCGGAGCGCTCCCCCAGGGCCTCCACCACGGCCACGTTGTCCGCCACCAGGTCGAGCATCCGGTACGTCTCGACGGCGTCGGGCCGCGAGGAGCGCCCGTAGCCGCGCACGTCGACGGCGACGGCGCGGAACCCGGCGGCGGCCAGCGCGGGCAGCTGGTGGCGCCAGGAGTACCAGGACTCGGGGAAGCCGTGCACGAGCAGGACCAGCGGCCCGCTGCCCTGCTCCACCAGGTGGATCCGGCCGGCGGGTGAGGGCACCAGCCGGTGAACGGGCCGGCCGGCGCTCCCTCCGGGGTGGTGGGGCTGCGGGACGGTCTCGGGCGGCTGCGGCACGGCTCCTCCTGGCGCGTACGGTCCATACGGTCGGTACGGCCCCGCGGCGGGCCGGGACCGCCGGCCGGAGCCGGCTCCCGCGCCGTACGGGGCCACCTGGCACCGATCCTGCGGGGCCGGGGCCGCCGGGGCGAGGTTTGTTGCCGGTCCGGCAACGCACCGGGCCCCGTCGCGGCTCGAGGAGGCTACGGCTGGACGAGCTCCACCTGGATCTCGACCTCGACCGGCGCGTCCAGCGGAAGGACCGCCACGCCCACCGCGCTGCGGGCGTGCACGCCCTTGTCGCCGAGGACCTCGGCGAGCAGTTCGCTGGCGCCGTTGACCACGCCGGGCTGACCGGTGAAGTCGGTCGCGGACGCGACGAAGCCGACGACCTTGACGACACGCGCGACGCGGTCCAGGTCACCGGCGACGGACTTCACGGCGGCCAGGGCGTTCAGCGCGCAGGTGCGGGCCAGTTCCTTGGCCTCGTCGGCCGTCACCTCGGCGCCCACCTTGCCGGTGACCGGGAGCTTGCCCCCGAGCATCGGCAGCTGGCCGGACGTGTAGACGTACGGGCCGGACTGCACGGCCGGCTGGTAGGCGGCCAGCGGCGGGACGACCTCGGGCAGCGTCAGGCCCAGCTCGGCGAGCCTCACCTCCACGGCGCTCATGCCTGCTTCTCCCGCTTCAGGTAGGCGACGAGCTGCTCGGGGTTGTTCGGCCCGGGCACGACCTGGACGAGCTCCCAGCCGTCCTCGCCCCAGGTGTCCAGAATCTGCTTCGTGGCATGGACGAGCAGCGGCACGGTTGCGTATTCCCACTTGGTCATGCGGCCGACTCTAGCCGTTGGCCGGGGCGCCTCTGCGACCGCTGTCCGGGGCCCGTCCGCAGCCGTGGTCCGGGACCCTCCGCGGGCCGGTCGCGACCACGTTGTCCACAGCCACCGGCGTACTCGGCGCGCGGACTGGTTACGCTCGAATACGTGAGCAGGCTCCAGGTCGTCAGCGGCAAGGGCGGTACCGGCAAGACCACGGTGGCCGCGGCCCTCGCGCTGGCCCTGGCCACCGAGGGGAAGCGCGCGCTTCTCGTCGAGGTCGAGGGTCGCCAGGGCATCGCGCAGCTCTTCGAAACGGAGGCGCTGCCTTATGAGGAGCGGAAGATCGCCGTCGCTCCCGGGGGCGGGGAGGTGTACGCCCTCGCCATCGACGCCGAACTGGCCCTTCTGGACTACCTCCAGATGTTCTACAAGCTGGGCAGCGCCGGACGGGCTCTGAAGAAACTCGGCGCGATCGACTTCGCGACCACCATCGCGCCGGGCGTCAGGGACGTCCTGCTGACCGGCAAGGCGTGCGAGGCGGTCCGGCGCAAGGACAAGCGGGGGCGGTTCGTGTACGACTACGTCGTCATGGACGCCCCGCCGACCGGCCGCATCACGCGCTTCCTCAATGTGAACGACGAGGTGGCCGGGCTCGCGAAGGTCGGCCCCATACACAATCAGGCGCAGGCCGTGATGCGGGTGCTGAAATCGCGGGAGACCGCGGTGCACCTGGTGACGCTGCTGGAGGAGATGCCGGTCCAGGAGACCGTGGACGGCATCGCCGAGCTGCGCACGGCACGGCTCCCGGTGGGCCGGGTCGTCGTCAACATGGTCCGGCCCCAGGTGCTGGACGCCACCGATCTGGAACGCGTACGGGAGACACCGCGCACGGCGCTGGCCCGGTCGCTGTCCGGGGCCGGGCTCGGCGGGGCGCGGCGGGGCGGGCACGCCGAGCGGCTGGTGGACCCGCTCCTCGCGCAGGCCGGGGAGTACGCCGAGCGGTACACGCTGGAGCAGGAGCAGCGGGCGGTCCTCGGCGAGGTGGGTCTGCCGACGCACGAACTGCCGCTCCTCGCGGAGGGCATGGACCTGGCGGGCCTGTACGAACTGGCCACCGAGCTGCGGAAGCAGGGGATCGCATGAGTCCGGAGGAGCCGGCCCGTCACCGGGAGGGGGCGCGGCGGCTGGCGGCCGCGCCCGTGCTCGACGTCGACCTGCTGCTGGAGGACCCGCAGACCCGCATCGTGGTGTGCTGCGGCTCCGGCGGGGTCGGCAAGACGACCACGGCGGCGGCCCTGGGCCTGCGCGCGGCCGAGCGCGGCCGCAAGGTGGTCGTCCTCACCATCGACCCGGCCCGGCGGCTCGCGCAGTCCATGGGCATCGACTCGCTCGACAACACCCCGCGCCGGGTGAAGGGCGTCGACGACGCGGCGGGCGGCGAGCTGCACGCCATGATGCTCGACATGAAGCGGACCTTCGACGAGATCGTCGAGTCCCACGCGGACCGCGAGCGGGCGGCGGCGATCCTGGGCAACCCCTTCTACCAGTCGCTCTCGGCGGGCTTCGCGGGCACGCAGGAGTACATGGCGATGGAGAAGCTGGGGCAGCTGCGGGCGAAGGACGAGTGGGACCTCATCGTCGTCGACACGCCGCCGTCCCGCTCGGCGCTGGATTTCCTCGACGCGCCCAAGCGCCTCGGTTCCTTCCTGGACGGCAAGCTGATCCGCGTCCTGCTGGCCCCCGCGAAGGTCGGCGGCCGGGCGGGCATGAAGTTCCTGAACGTCGGCATGTCGATGATGACCGGCGTCCTGGGGAAGGTGCTGGGCGGGCAGTTCCTCAAGGACGTGCAGACCTTCGTGGCCGCGATGGACTCGATGTTCGGCGGCTTCCGTACCCGCGCGGACGCGACGTACAAGCTGCTCCAGGCGCCCGGCACCGCGTTCCTGGTGGTCGCGGCCCCGGAGCGGGACGCCCTGCGCGAGGCCGCGTACTTCGTGCAGCGGCTGGCGGCCGAGGACATGCCGCTCGCCGGTCTGGTGCTCAACCGGGTCCACGGCAGCGGCGCCGACGGTCTGTCGGCCGAGCGGGCGCTCGCCGCCGCGGAAAATCTTGAGGATCCCCGCATTGTGGATCAGGACGGCGGGAAAGCTGGAGTTCGTACCGACCCCGGCAACTCCCCCGGCACACAAGGCAGTTCAGGAACGGCCGGTTCCGCTCCCGCCGAGCAGGCCCCCGACACCTCTCCGGAGGCTTCCGCACCGAAGGCCACCGAACGACCGGCTCCCGACCCGGCGGCCGACAGCACTGCAGTCGACAGCACAGCGGCCAACGACACAGCGGCCGTCGGCACAGCGGCTCCCGAGGCGACGGAGCGGTCCGTCGACGCGCTCACCGCCGGACTGCTGCGACTGCACGCGGAGCGCATGCACCTGCTCGCCCGGGAGCAGCGCACGCGTGACCGCTTCACCGCACGTCATCCCGAGGTGGCGGTCACCGAGGTGGCCGCGCTGCCCGGCGACGTGCACGACCTCGCGGGACTGCGGGACATCGGGGAACGCCTGGCGACCGGCCGGCCCGAGCTGCCCGGGCCGGGCGTCTGATCGGGCCTCGGTCCCCCGGGCCCGGGGCTCAGCCCACGGCCGCGTAGTTCTCGTACACCTCGTCGTCCTCGAGGGGCAGGATCCCGGCCCCCCGCTCGTACTCCGTCCGCGCCGTCTCGAGGAGCCGGCGCCAGGAGGTCACGGTGGGCCGCCTGCGCAGCAGCGCGCGGCGTTCCCGCTCCGTCATGCCTCCCCACACGCCGAACTCGACGCGGTTGTCGAGCGCGTCGGCCAGGCACTCGGTGCGCACCGGACATCCGGTGCACACCGCCTTGGCCCTGTTCTGCGCTGCTCCCTGAACGAACAGTTCGTCCGGATCGGTAGTGCGGCAGGCGGCCTGCGCACTCCAGTCGGTTACCCAGCCCATACCGGCGCCGTCCTCTCCCGAATCGAGGCTCCCCCACGGCGGCAGCGGCATATTCACCGCCGCCAGTTGAGGACGTTACGGAAGGTGGGCACAGCGCAACACCCCCTTCGGGCCCAATCTTGAATGGCCCGAACGGACTATGGGTAAGCGGCAGATCACCCGGGGGAGTGAGCTGGCGACATGCGCGACGATCCCGACATACAGGTCATCTCTGTTGCGCCACAACGGACACCGATTGACACACGAGGCGGATTCGGACACGCACCCCACACGCCGCGGCACGCGCCGGTACGCACCAACGCGCTCCCCAGCGGGGCCTCTCGGAAAAGATTCGAGCGGATCCGGAACGATTCGGGGTCGCCGGACGTATTGATACGTGGCCTCACTGCTGTGACAGTTGAGTGCAGCTTAGGCCAAGGCATATACGTGTGTCCGGCGAATGAGAACGTAGGCTGCCTCCATGCCAAAGAAGCGCTCGGGCGGTGGTCTGTCGCCAACGCAGCAGGCCGCCAAGTTCCTCGGTGTCAGTGTGCTCGCGGGAGCAGTGCTGGCCGGCATCGCGTTGCCCGCTGTGGGCGCGCTGGGGCTGGCCGCCAAGGGGTCGGTGGAGGGTTTCGACGCCCTCCCGGCCAACCTGAAGACTCCCCCGCTGAGCCAGCGCACCACCATCCTCGATGCCGAGGGCGGCACCATCGCCACGGTCTACTCGCGCGACCGGACGGTGGTCGACCTCAAGGACATCTCGCCGTACATGCAGAAGGCGATCGTCGCGATCGAGGACTCGCGCTTCTACGAGCACGGTGCGATCGACCTCAAGGGCGTCCTGCGCGCCCTCAACAAGAACGCGCGCAGCGGTGAGGTCTCCGAGGGTGCCTCCACGCTCACCCAGCAGTACGTCAAGAACGTCTTCGTGGAGGAGGCGGGCGACGACGCGACGAAGGTCGCCCAGGCCACCCAGCAGACCATCGGCCGCAAGATCCAGGAGCTGAAGCTCGCGATCCAGGTCGAGGAGGAGCTGGGCAAGAAGAAGATCCTCGAGAACTACCTGAACATCACGTTCTTCGGCCAGCAGGCCTACGGCGTCGAGGCCGCCTCCCAGCGCTACTTCTCCAAGCACGCCAAGGACCTCAAGGTCCAGGAGGCCGCCCTCCTGGCCGGCATCGTCCAGTCGCCCAGCCGGTACGACCCGGTCAACGACGAGGCGGAGGCCACCAAGCGGCGCAACATCGTCCTGAACCGCATGGCCCAGGTCGGCGACATCTCCACGGCCGAGGCCGAGAAGGCGAAGAAGGCACCGCTCGGGCTGAAGGTCAGCAAGCCGAAGAACGGCTGCATCACGGCCGTGAAGAACGCGAGCTTCTTCTGCGACTACGTGCGCGAGGTGTTCCTGAGCGACAAGGTCTTCGGCAAGACCCGCAAGGACCGGGCGAAGGTGTGGAACCAGGGCGGCCTGACCATCCGCACGACGCTCGACCCGCAGGCCCAGAAGTCGGTCCAGCAGTCGCTCAAGGACCACGTGAACCAGTCGGACTCGGTCGCCGCCGCGAGCACGCTGGTCGAGCCCGGCACCGGCAAGGTCCTCGCGATGGGCCAGACGAAGCCGTACGGCTACGGCAAGAACGAGACCGAGATCAACTACTCGGTCGACCACAGCATGGGCGGCTCCAACTACGGCTTCCCGACGGGGTCGACGTTCAAGCCCTTCGTCGCGGCGGCCGCGCTCGAGGAAGGGCGCCCGGCCACCCAGGAGTACTCGTCCCCGTACGAGATGCCTTATCCCGAGCCCGTGCAGACGTGCAGCGGGAAGCCCTGGCTCAACACGGACGGCGCGACCGTCCCCAACGAGAGCGAGTCGGAGGTCGGCCCGTACCGGCTGAAGGAGGCGATGGCCCTCTCGGTCAACACCTACTTCGTCCAGATGGTGGCCGACATCGGCCTGTGTCCGGTGATGGAGATGGCGGACGCCCTGCACGTGGTGCAGGGCAACGGTGAGAAGCTCCCCGAGGTCCCCGCCGTCTCCCTCGGCTCCAAGGGCGTGGCCCCGCTGACGATGGCGAGCGCGTACGCCGCCTTCGCCTCCCGGGGCATGTACTGCACGCCGATCGTGATCGAGTCGATCACCCAGAAGATCGGCAACAAGCAGAAGTCGCTCGACGTGCCGAAGTCCACCTGCTCCCGCGCGATGAGCGAGAAGACCGCGGACACGGTGAGCACCCTGCTGCGCGGCGTGGTCGACTCCGGTACAGGCAAGGCGGCCGGTCTCACGGACCGCGACAACGCCGGCAAGACGGGTACGACCGACGAGCGCAAGAACGCCTGGTTCGTCGGTTACACGCCGAACCTGTCGGGCGCCGTCTGGGTGGGCAGCGCCTCGCAGCAGGTCCAGATGAAGAACATCACGATCGGCGGCGTCTACCACCCCCTCGTCTTCGGTGGCGCGGTTCCCGGTCCGATCTGGAAGGACGCCATGACCGGCGCCCTCGCGGGCAAGGGCTCCCCTTCGTTCAACGTCATCGACATCCCGGACGAGGACAAGGACAAGAAGAAGGACAAGGACAAAGACAAGGACAAGGACCGCGACAAGGACAAGCCCGACGACGGGAACAACGGCGACGAGGGCTTCATCGCCGGCCTGACCAACGGCGGCACCGGTGACGGCGGCGACGGCGGGCCGGGCGGCTTCCCCGGCGGCAACCTGATCCAGGGCCCGGGCAACGGGCCGGGCGGACGCCGCTGAGCCACCCGCCGGCAGGCGCGCGGGCAGCACGAGATGGTCCCTTCCCCACGACGGGGGAGGGACCATTTTCTTGGACGGCAAACGTATTCGACGTGATTACGCCAGCCCTCGAAAGAGACATTCCGAATGCGTGACCAGGCGTGACATAGTCACGCCTGGCGCCCTCCCGGGGTGCCTTTCCGTTGCTGTCCGCCCATGGAGGGGAATATGAAAACCCGCCCACGAATCCGTGTGTTGTTCGGCGCCCTGCTCAGCGCGCTCGCCCTGGTCCTCATGATCCCCGGCTCGGCCCAGGCGAGAGCCCAGGCGTGCTACGGCTTCGGCTGCGACGGCCACGATCCGAACATCCAGTCGTGGCAGAGCGGACCGGTCAGCCCGTACGGCCCCTACCAGCTCGGCAGCTCCTTCCTGTACGAGCTGCGATGGGGCAAGACCGACGGTGACCAGTACAGCTGGGCGCGGCTGCACTACATCAGCGGATCGGGGGCGAGCAACTGGAACGTGTACGTCCAGCGGTGCACCAAGGACCAGTCCACGTGCTACTGGCGGCTCGGGCTGACGAAGGGCGGCGCCTCGGGCTGGACCGCCAAGATTCCGAGCGGAACGAACTACTACTGGACCCGCACGCCGATGTACCACAATCCCTCGACCCACATGATGCGGGCCTGTGTCGAGGACCCGTCCGGCGACCAGAGCTGCACTCCCTGGTACTGAGCGGGCCGACGGTCGTCACCGTGACGGTCGTCACCGTGACGGCCGGGCGGGCCTCGGGCGGAAGGATGGAATACCATCGTTCCGCCCTTTTGTTCACCCTTCTCGCATTTATTCAGCTTCCCGGAACGTCAAAGCTCATTTAAAATGAGGTACGCCTAACAGCCGCGCATGACATCGGGGTTTCTTTGACCGCCAGACCGGACCCTTGTGCCGACCTTTACACCGTCGATGACGATGAGCAAAGGATTCTGAACCTTTTGTACGCCGGTTTCAGCGATGCGTCGATCGCCCGGCGACTCGGCGTAGGGCACCGCACCGTACAGCGCAGGGTCCAGCGGCTCATGGAGCAGCTGGGGGCCAATGGGCGGGTGGCGCTGGGAGCGCGGGCCCAGGAGCTCGGCCTGCTGCGCCCCGCGCGTCCGCCGAACGAGTCGAGAGGGCGTCCGTCGCAGCGGACACCCTCTCGCAACGCGTGAAGAGCCGACCGGCCGGTCAGCGGTAGCGGTCGTCCCGGCGTCGGCGGGAGGACTCCGCCACGTCGGGGGGCCACACCCGCCCCGCCCCCGGGGCCTCGCTCCAGGAGCGGATCTTCGCGGCGACGCGTTCCGGCCGTCGGTGCGTGCTCAGCCGGCCAGGAGCTTCTTGACCGCGGCGGCGACCCGGCCGCCCTCGGCCTGCCCGGCCACCTTCGGGTTCACGATCTTCATGACGGCGCCCATGGCCCGCGGCCCCTCGGCGCCGGCCGCCTTCGCCTCCTGCACGGCCTGCGCGACGATCGCGTCCAGCTCGTCGTCGGACAGCTGCTTCGGCAGGTAGGCGGCAAGCACCTCGCCCTCCGCCTTCTCCCGCTCGGCCTGCTCGGCGCGGCCGCCCTGGGCGAAGGCCTCGGCGGCCTCACGGCGCTTCTTCGCCTCGCGGGTGATCACCTTCTGCACCTCGTCGTCGGAGAGCTCCCGCTTCTCCTTTCCGGCGACCTCCTCCTTGGTGATCGCGGCGAGCGTCAGCCGGAGCGTCGAGGAGCGCAGCTCGTCGCGCTCCTTGATGGAGGAGTTGAGGTCGTCGTGCAGCTTCGCCTTGAGCGTGGTCATGGACCTGATTGTCGCAGGTGCGCGAGGACCGGCGCCCGCCGATTTCCGCGCCCTCGGCGAAGGCCTCCGCGCGGAGGCCTCCCAGCGCCGCTTCTCTTCCGCTTCTGACACGATGGACGTATGCGCGCGCGATACGGAGTACCCCTGGGAGTCACGGCGGTTGGCGCCGCCGGCCTGATCTACGCGGCGGGGATCGAGCCCCGTGCCTTCCGCCTCCGGCGGGTGACCGTCCCCGTCCTCCCGTCCGGGATGCGTCCTCTGCGGGTGCTCCAGGTCTCCGACATCCACATGGTCGGCGGGCAGCGGGGAAAGCAGCGCTGGCTGCGCTCGCTGGCCGGGCTGCGCCCCGACTTCGTGCTCAACACCGGCGACAACCTGTCCGACCCGGAGGGCATCCCCGAGGTCCTGGACGCCCTGGGCCCCCTGATGGAGTTCCCGGGCGCCTACGTCTTCGGCTCCAACGACTACTACGGCCCCCGGCCCCGCAACCCCGCCCGGTACCTCCTCGAGAAGGTCCAGGGCCGCCACGGCCTCAACGGCAACCCGCCCGTCGTCGGCGCCGTCCACAACCCGTGGGAGGACCTGCGCGACGGTTTCGACGCCGCGGGCTGGCAGAACCTCACGAACACCCGCGGCTCGCTCAAGATCGAGGGCGTGTCGGTCGAGCTGACGGGACTGGACGACCCGCACATCAAGCGGGACCGGTACGCGGAGGTGGCCGGCGGCCCGTCCGACACGGCGGACTTCTCGATGGGCGTGGTCCACGCCCCGTACCTGCGCGTCCTGGACGCCTACGCGGCGGACGGCTACCCCCTGATCGTCGCCGGCCACACCCACGGCGGCCAGCTGTGCATCCCCTTCTACGGCGCCCTGGTCACCAACTGCGACCTGGACACCGACCGCGTGAAGGGCCTGTCCACGCACACCTCCGGGGGCCACACGTCCTACCTCCACGTCTCGGCCGGCTGCGGCGCCAACCGCTACACCCCGTTCCGCTTCGCCTGCCCGCCGGAGGCGACGCTGCTCACGCTGGTGGGCCGGGAGGACTGACCGGCCCCGGCCTCAGTCCCGGGGCCGGGGCTGGGGCTGGGCTCACGGGCGCCGGGAAGCGGGGGGGGGAACCCGGAGCGGAGGACACGCAACCCCGGGGGCCCGGGACGAGTGGGTAACCCACACGGCCCACCCACATAGCCCGCGATGTCCGGTCTGTCTACGTTGAGGCCATGACAGCCCCGATACCCAGGGACCTCCCGGACCTCCCCCCGATCCCGGGCCACGTCGTCCTGCCGCCCACCGTCGTACCGGCCCGCGCCGTGCTGATCCCGGCACGCCGTCGCCTGGTCGCCGTCTACCGCGGCGCGATCGCGCTGCTGGCCCTGACCGGCGTGGCGATCGAGCTGCTCACCGCCGGCGGTCCGCCCACGACTCCGCTGAGCCACTTCACGGTCCAGAGCGGCATCCTGCTGGCACTGGTCATGCTCGCCTCCGCCCGGTGCTCCTGGTCCGCCCACCACCCCCTGCCGGGCGCCCTCACGGGAGCGGCACTGTTCTTCGTCGTCGCCGCGGGCCTGGTCCAGCACCTCGTCCCGGCGGGCGAGTCCCCCCTGTTCACGGCGCCGGACGCCACGTCCTGGCAGACCGCCGCGACCCAGATCCTCCACATCGCGGTGCCGGTGGCCGCGGCCCTGGACTGGCTCCTCTTCACCGCCCCCGGCCGACTGCACCTGCGCCAGGCCCCGGTGTGGCTCCTCTACCCCCTGGCCTACCTGGCCTTCTCCCTCACCCGCGGCGAGCTGCTCCCGTCCGGCGCCCAGGACCGCTACCTCTACCCCTTCCTCGACGTGGGCCGGCACGGCTACAAGATCGTCCTCGGCAACGCCCTCCTCGTGGGCCTCGCCCTGTACGCCCTGGCCGTACTCCTCGTCGCCCTGGACCACGCCCGCCCGAACCCGCACCGCCGCCCCCGGTAAACCGGATTTCGTCTCCGGCCAGCGGTGGGCTAAAGTAAACGACGTCGCCGCGACGAGCAGCGACGATCGGGGTGTGGCGCAGCTTGGTAGCGCGCTTCGTTCGGGACGAAGAGGTCGTGGGTTCAAATCCCGCCACCCCGACAGTGAAGTACCAGTTCAGGGGCCTGATCCGCTTAGCGGGTCGGGCCCCTGAGTGGTTGCGGGGGCGGCAGGAGTACCCGCGCCGAGGAGGTCGTTCTCCAGAGCTGCGAAACTCCGCACGTGCCCTATCCAGCGACAGAGCAGTTGCCCTCCGCCGAACACGCGTTCGTGATCAACGCCACCGAGATCGACATCCTCCCCGGTGTCCGGGGTGACCTGGACGAGCCGCTGGTTTCGGGGCCCTCCTCGGCACTCGTCCCGGTCCTCCTTTCCCTCGTCGAGCGGGGGTGGATCGAGGTGTGCCGGCTCGTGCCCTGGTCAGCGCCGGACGGCACGCTCGGGGAGCAGCCCGGTCCGCCCGTCCCGGAGCAGGACCTCGCCGCTGTCCTGGCGGACGCCGAGAAGTGGGAGTATCCGCGCTCCGGCACGTGGCTGGGGTGCCTCACGCTCACCCTCACCGAAGCGGGACGGAAGATCGTCCGCTGACCGGCGGACCGAGAAAGAGCGTGCGCGCGGCGGGCCCAGTGCCGATAGTTGGCGCATGGATGCGATCGAAGCCGCACGCGCCGTCGTAGAGGAACAGCACCCCGAAGCACGTACCGCCTTCCTGGGTGGCAGCGTCGCGACGGGCCGCCACACGGCGACGTCGGACCTCGACGTCGTGGTGCTGC
Organism: Streptomyces coelicoflavus; assembly: GCF_045041415.1. Lineage (NCBI taxonomy): Bacteria > Bacillati > Actinomycetota > Actinomycetes > Kitasatosporales > Streptomycetaceae > Streptomyces > Streptomyces coelicoflavus. The sequence goes on from NZ_CP108218.1 coordinate 3,889,056, forward strand.
TCCACGGAGCCCCGGCCCCCTACCGCGAGAGCCTCCAGTACGCCGACTGGCCGGTGGAGATGTTCGTGCACACCGAAGCGACGTGGCACGCCTACATCGAACGGGAGTTGCCCACGCGCCAGTCGCCGCTGCTGTGGATGTGTGCCGCCGGGCTGCTGCTCTTCGACACCGACGGACTCGGAGCGCGCCTCGCCGCGCACGCCCGGAAGCTGACCGCCGCAGGACCACCACCGGTGTCGGCGGAAGAGATCGACGACCGCCGCTACGCCATCACCGATCTCCTGGACGACCTCGCGGGAAGCGACGACCCGAGCGAGCGGCTGTTCATCGCGACCGAGTTGGTCCGTCGGACCGGTGAGCTGGGGCTGGCGGTCGCCGGATCCTGGGGCGGCGGTGGGAAGTGGCTGGCACGCCGTCTCGAGACGACCGCGCCAGGGCTCAGCACACGCCTCCACCACGGTCTGCGGGAGGTGCTGGACGGGAGGGTGGGACCCCTCGTGACCGTCGTCGACGAGGTGCTCGAGCGGGCCGGCGGCCGGTTGTGGGTCGGCTACAAGCGTGCTGGAACTCCCTGACGGGCGTTCGCCGAAGGGGCCCGGGGCGGGGCCTAGTTCGACCTCTTGAGCGGGGGGAGGCCGGCGCACAGTGCGGACGGGAAGGCGGGCTCGATGGCGTGTACGTCGGTGCATCCGCCCTTCGTACCGCGGGCGATCGGATTCCAGCCCGACTTCTCGGCCCGGAAGAACCAGCGGTCGTCGAGGCTCGCCCCGCAGCCGGGACCGGCGCCCTCGGGGCAGGCCGGGCCCATGCGCGAGGAGACGTCGAACACCAGCCACTTCCCGTCGCAGTGCTCATCGCCGCGGGAGGTGTGGTTCGGCACGTCGAGAGCCGTCACCGCCTGGTCGTAGGAGGCGGGGGTGCAGCCGGTGGGCGCGGGGTGGCAGCCGAGTTCGCCGCACAGGCGCAGGTGGGGCGGGGCGGCGTCGTCCGCCGTGAACGCCGTGAAGTTGTCCACGGACAGGACCCGGTGGCCGAGCGGGGACGGCAGCCGCACCTCCGCCGTCGCCGTGGCGGTCGTACGGCAGTCGGCGCGCGGGGTGTCGCCCGCCGGGGCGGAGTACGTCACCTGCACCCACACGGTACGGTCCGACGTGTCGGTGACGACCGCCTTCAGGTCGCGCGCGCACGTCTTCCCGGGGCCGGGCACCTCGACGTCGACGCTGAGCGTACGGCGGTCGCCCGCGAGCCGGGCGGCGGTCACCCCGATCGGCGCGAACGTCTGCCAGCGCGTCGACTCCGTCGGCCCCGTCGGCTCCGTCGGCCCCGTCGCGGTCGCCGCACCGTCGGAACCGGCGCGAAGCGTCCCGCACGCGCCGAGCAGCAGCACGCCGACCGCACTCAGCAGAACGACCGTGAGCAGCGATCTTGTACGTCGCATGTATTCCGCCCCCCGACGATTGTGGTCCGCAAGTGACTATAGAGCGGCGCGTACACATCACACGTTCGGCATCCGGTTCGCCGGGTGGCGCTCACGTCCGGCCCGGGTCGGGCGTCGTCCCCTCCGCCGGTTCAGGGGCAGCTCTGCCCATACCGTCTTCCCCAGCGGCTTGCGCGGTGCCCAGCCCCAGCGGAGGGCCAGGACGTCCACCAGAAGCAGTCCCCGGCCCGACTCCCCCTCTGGCGGCGGAGCCGCACATCAGGGTGCAGGTGTTCCCGTTCGAGCAGGGCGGGCACGACGCGTTGGGTGGTTCGCTGTCGGTTCTGACGCTGCCGGACGGCTCGGAGGTGGCCTACACGGAGGGCGCGCACTACGGCCAACTCGTCGAGGAACCGGCCGAGGTCAGGCACTTCTCCGGGATTTACGATCGGCTCCGGGCGGATGCCCTGCCCACAGTCATGTCACTCGACATGATCCGGTCCGCGATGGAGGGCTACAACCGTGAAGCGAACGTTCCTTCCCGATCCGAACGGCGTCGCGTGGCGCAAGAGCAGCTACAGCAATCAGGAGGGCGGCGACTGCGTGGAGGTCGCCGACGGGGTCACGGGCGTCGTGCCCGTTCGTGACAGCAAGGTTCCGGGCGGGCCCGTCGTCTCCTTCGGGGACGGCTCCTGGACCGCGTTCATAAGCGGGGTCCAAGGTGGTCGCCGCGCCGCCGCTGAGTCAACCGGGTGCCGGTCGACAGCGGTTGCCCGGGTCCGCCGGTGCCTCGTTCGCGAGGTGCCGGTGGGCCACTGACCTCCCCAAAGAACCGGGGAAAGAACTACCCGCCCACCCACCCTCCCCGCGCCGGTGCGCGCGTGTCACCCGTGCGAGTGACTGGCTTGCGGGTGCGGGATTCGGGCCGTTACGTTCACCGCAAGAGCACACCAACGACCTGCAACAGAGCGGCCCACGCCCAGGATTCGCCGTCCCGGACGCGGGCCTGACCGATCAAGGAAGAAGAAGCTTCCCGATGGCTGACTCGCAGTCTAACGCGCGCCTGCGCGCCGACGCCGGAGCACCTACCTCCGGCGTGATCCACCTACGCACCCGGCTCACCGCCGACTTCACGGTGGTCTCCAACACCCTCGCCCAGCGGCGCGGCAGCGCGGTCACGGTCGGCGTGGCCGTGTACATCCTGTCGTTGCCCACCGGCGCCCCTGTGTCCATCGCCGCCCTGTGCGAGCACTTCAGCGAGGGCGAGATCCTGATTTCGCGTGCTCTGCGGGAGTTGGAAGCCGCCGGTTACCTGGAGCGTCGCCGGGAGCGGCTGGCCTCCGGGCAGATCCGTACCCGGACGTACTTCTACGACGTCCCCGGTGGCGACGGTCCGGACGGTCCGGACGGTCCGGACGGTCCGGACGGTCCCGACGGTCCCGACGGCCCGCCCGAGCCGCCGACGCCGCCCCGGTCCCGGGCCCGGGGACCCCGGGAGCGGCCCGTCGTGCGTGAGTCCGCTTCTCCTCTGCGTGAGGTGGCGCCTGCTCCCGGTCCCGCTCCCGCCCCCGAGGAGACCGAAAGCCCGGTGCCCGCACTGGGCGACGCCGATCCGAAGGCGGTTGCCGTGCTGACCGCCCTGCGTCGGATCGACCCCCGGCTCGTCCTGTCCGCGCGGGAGGCCGCCCGCTTGGCGCCGGCCGTGACCGAGTGGCTGGCGGCCGGAGTGGGAGCGCACGAGATCACCGAGCTGCTGACCGTACGGCTTCCCGACCGCTTCCGGGCCCGCCCGGCGAGCTTCCTCGCGTTCCGCCTGCGGGAGACGCCGCTGCCCGTGCCACCCCTGGCGCCTCTCCCACCGACCGTCGAGCGCCCGGCCGTGCTGCCGTTCCAGACCTGCGACGGCTGCGAGCGCGCCTTCCGCGCCCAGGAACCGGGACACTGCCGGAGCTGCCGGGACCACCTGGTCGGGGAGAGCCTGCGCGCGGCCGGCTGAGCCGGTGGGCGGGATGTGGTCGACAGGTTCGAGTCGTTCGAGGAACGTCACCCAGGCCCGTTCTTGACTTGCAGGTCCAGAATTGCTTACAGTCGGGACATGGCAAGACCGAAGGAGTTCGACCCGGAGATCGCCGTCGACCAGGCGATGGAGGTGTTCTGGCGAAAGGGGTACGCCGCCACCACCCCCCAGGACCTGGTGGACGCGCTCGGCATCGGAAAGGGGAGTCTGTACAACGCGTTCGGCAGCAAGCAGGCGCTCTTCCTGCGAGCGCTGCGTCGGTACCGGGACAGCCAGACCGAGGCACTGATCGAGGTGCTGGAGCAGCCGGGCCCGGTGAAGCAGCGGCTGCGCGGGGCGCTCACGGCGCTGGCCGAGATGGACCTGGCCGACCCGGACCACCGAGGCTGCCTGGCGGTGAACACCACGGCCGAGCGGGCCGGCGTCGACCAGGAGGCGGCGGAGGTGCTCCGCCGGATGCTCGACCGCACCGAGGAGGCCTTCCAGGCACTGGCGGCGGAGGGGCAACGGGCGGGAGAGATCGACCCGGGGCGTGACCCCGCCGCCCTCGGCAGCATGCTGATGAACACCGTCGTCGGGATGCGCCTGGTGGCCCGCGTCGCCCAGGGGCCGGACCGACTCACCCGGGTGATCGACGCGACGGTCGACTCCCTCTGATCCACCCCCACCCCCCGGCACTGCCGGGGGTTGCCATACCGAAATTCTGTACCTCGAGTTAAAGAGCTGGAGCAGAACATGAGCCAGCACATGGACAACTACACGGGCACGTACACGGGCAAGAACGTCGTCGTCACCGGCGGCAGCAGCGGCTTCGGCCTGGCCGTCGCGAAGCTCCTGGCGCACGAGGGCGCCCGGGTGCTGATCACCGGCCGGGACCGGGCCGCACTGGACGCCGCCCGCGAGCAACTCGGTGCCGGGCACCTCGCGGTGCGCAGCGACGCCTCCTCACTGGACGACATCGAGGCGCTGGCCGACCGGGTCAAGGCCGAGTTCGGCACCGTCCACGCGCTCTTCGCCAACGCGGGCGTCAACGGCTTCGCGCCGTTCGAGGAGACGGGCGAGGAGCTCTTCGACCAGTTGCTGACGATCAACGCCAAAGGCCCCTACTTCACGGTGCAGAAGCTCGTTCCGCTGCTGGCCGACGGGGCAGGAGTCGTACTCACCACGTCGGTCGCCAACGTGCTGGGCATCCCCGCGCTGAGCGCCTACGGGGCGAGCAAGGCCGCACTGCGCTCGATGACCCGCAGCCTGGCCCGGGAACTGCTGCCGCGCGGGATCCGCGTCAACGCGGTCAGCCCCGGCCCGATCGATTCCGGGATCCTGGAGAAGTCGATGCCGAAGGAGGCCGCCGAGCAGACCAAGGCGCAGATGGCCGCCGAGAACCCGATGCGGCGGATGGGCACCCCGGAGGAGGTGGCCCGGACGATGGCCTTCCTCGCCTTCGAGGCCACCTTCACCACGGGCGCGGAGCTCCCCGTGGACGGCGGCGGCTCCCAGCTCTGATCCGCACCCCACCCCCACGGGCGCGCCCCCCCGGCACTGGACGGGGGCGCCCGTGGCGGAGCTGGGCCTGCGGCTCCTCGTAGCCCGATCCGACGGGCGGACTCGGCCAGTCCCGGCCCGCGCCGTGCCGGAGGCGTCGCGGCTAGGATCCGGGGCATGAGGCGGCGGACCGGTGTGGGGCAACAGGCGGACGGACAGCAGAAGTTCACCGGTATGCGGCCGATGGAGCCGCCCCCGGCGGACTCGGACGCGCTCGGAGTGACCACCCACTACCTGAGTCACTTCCGCAAGGAATACACGCGCACCCGTGAGCTGATGAAGAAGAAGGCCCGGCGGTCCACCGTGGGGATCGCCGCCCTGAACGGACTCATCGCCGTGCTCGGTGTGGCGGTCGCGGCCTGGCGGGACTACGCCGCCTGGCTCGGATTGGCGAGCACCGCCGTGGCCGGCGTCGTCGGGGTGATCTCGGCGTGGAGCGGCCTCATGCGCCACCACGAGCTGTGGCAGCAGCGGAGCCTGATACTCGCGGAACTCCAGCGGATCATAAGGAACGTCGAGCGCCGGGAGGCCTCGGGCGACGACCGGCAGCTCATCGCGCGGGAAGCGATGGAACTGCTCGACGCGACGCTGAGCCAGGACGCCAGCAACTGGGGCAGCCTGAGCCGGACTCCCCTCACCGCAGCAGTCCCGTACCAGCCCCTCCAGGCCCCCGCCGAGCGCTCACAGGAGTGACGGCACCGGGCCCGGTCGACCCTCACCCGGGCAGTTGCACCGTGACGCGAAGGCCGCCCTCGCCGCGGGGCGTGACGGTGAGGATGCCGTCGTGGGCCTCGGTGATGGTGGCGACGATGGCCAGGCCCAGGCCGGTGCCCGCGTGGTCGGTGTGGACGCGTTCGGTGCCGCGCTGGAACGGCTCGGTGAGGGTCGCGGCCTGCCGGGGGCTGATCCGTTCACCGGTGTTCTCGACGGTGAGCAGCGCGGTGTGCGGGCCGGAGGTGGTGTGGACGCGGACCCTGCCGTGTCCGGGGAGGTTGTGGACGATCGCGTTGTGCACGAGGTTCGTGGTCAGTTGCAGGAGGAGCGTCGGCGATCCGGAGGCGGGGGTCACGTCGCCGCCGGTCTCGAGAGCGATGCCGTGCTTCTCGGCGAGCGGCAGGAGGGTCTCGGTGGCCTCTTCCGCCAGCAGGGACAGGTCGACCTGCTCCCGGGTGAAGGAACGCTGACCGGCCCGGCTGAGCAGCAGCAGGGCCTCGGTGAGGTCGATCGCCCGGGTGTTCACGGTGTGGAGGCGGTCGATGAGCTCGCCGGTGTCCTGGTCCGGGTCGGTGCGGGCCACGTCGAGGAGGGCCTTCGAGACGGCGAGCGGGGTGCGCAGCTCGTGCGAGGCGTTGGCCGCGAAGCGCTGCTGTTCGGCGACGCGGGCTTCGAGGCGGGCGAGCATCGTGTCGAAGGCGTCGGCGAGTTCGCGGAACTCGTCCCTGCGGCCCGGCAACCGGATCCGGTGGGACAGCGAGCCGGCCTCGGCCGTGCGGGTGGCCTGGGTGATGCGGTCCAGCGGGGCGAGCATGCGCCCGGCGAGGATCCATCCGCCCAGGAGACCGAAGAGCAGGAGGAACACCATGACCGCGGCTGCCGTCGGGGCGAAGTCGCGGAGGAAGATCGTGCCCGGGGTCGCTCGCACCGCCCCCCGTTCGTTGGTGAGCAACCAGCCCTGCTGCAGGAGGAACACGCCCACCGCGGCGAGGAGCAGGGCACCGGCGAGCATGAGGAAACCGGCGTAGCTGAGGGTGAGTTTGAGGCGGACGCTCAGGCCGGGACGCCTACCCACGGTCGCCGCCGCCGTGCCCCGGGTCGGGGCCTGCCGCAGGTCCTGTGTCCGGCCTGGTGCCGGGTCCGGGTCCGGGTCCGGTGCCGGGTCCGGGTCCGGTGCCGGGTCCGGGTCCGGTGCCGGGTCCGGGTCCGGGTCCCGTGTCGATGCGGTAGCCCACGCCCGGCACCGTGGCGATGATCCAGGGCTCGCCGAGGCGCTTGCGCAGGGCCGAGACGGTGATGCGGACGGCGTTGGTGAACGGGTCGGCGTTCTCGTCCCACGCGCGTTCCAGGAGTTCCTCGGCGCTGACGACACCGCCCTCGGCGGCGACCAGCACGTCGAGCACCGCGAACTGCTTCCTGGTCAGCGCGACGTAGCGGCCGTCCCGGTAGACCTCCCGGCGGAACGGGTCGAGGCGCAGACCGGCGATCTCCCGCACCGGCGGCCTGCTGTGGGCGCGCCTGCGGTCCAGGGCCCGGAGCCTGAGCGCGAGCTCCCGCAGGTCGAACGGCTTGGTGAGGTAGTCGTCGGCGCCGAGTCCGAAGCCGGAGGCCTTGTCGTCGAGGCGGTCGGCCGCCGTGAGCATGAGGATCGGCAGGCCGCTGCCGGAGGCGACGATGTGTGCGGCGACCTCGTCACCGGACGGGCCGGGGATGTCGCGGTCGAGGACGGCGATGTCGTAGGCGTTGGTGTCCAGGAGTCGCAGCGCGGTGTCGCCGTCTCCGGCGATGTCGGCCGCGATCGCTTCCAGGCGCAGGCCGTCGCGGATCGCTTCCGCCAGATAGGGCTCGTCCTCGACGATCAGCACACGCATGCCGTCGAGGTTACGAGCCGGCACGTATCGTCCGCGTATCCGAAACCGCATACGCCCTCGCAACGGCGCGTTTCCTTCACTGGCGGTATGTATCGGACCTCATCACCGTCAGCCCCGGAACCGGTCACAGCCGCAGCCCCGGCCCCCGCGCCCGCATCCGCAGCCGCGCCCGCCCCGCGCCGGTTTTCGCGGGAGGCGTTGCGCCGCGCCGTCCGGCCGGAGCTCTGGAAGCGCGCCCCTGTGCTCACCGGGGCGGCGCTGCTGCTGGGCCTGGTCATGCTGCTGCACGCGTACGTCCCGAACCGGTACGGGACCGTCGGCAGCCTGGTCGAGACGTTCCTGCCGTGGTTCGGGCTGTTCGTCCCGGTGCTGGCGGTGGGCGCCCTGTGGCGCCGCTCCCCCGCCGCGGTGACCGCGCTGGTGCTGCCGGTCGCCGTGTGGCTGAGCCTCTTCGGCGGGCTGCTCGCCGACAAGTCGCACCCGGGCGGCGACCTCGCCCTGGCCACCCACAACGTCGGCGCCGACAATCCGGACCCGGCCGGCACCGCCCGCGGCCTGGCCGCCTCGGGTGCGGACGTGCTGGCCCTGGAGGAGATCACCGACCAGGACCGGGGCGTGTACGAGGAGGAGCTTGCCGAGGCGTACCCGTACCACGCGGTCGTGGGCACGGTCGGGGTGTGGAGCAGGCTGCCGTTGTCGGACACGCGGCCGGTCGACATCGCGACGGACGTCGGGCCGCTGGCGGCCACCAAGCCGGCCGACGTGCGGACGGCCGGCAACCGGGCGCTGCGCACCACGGTGGCCACCGACCAGGGCCCGCTGACGGTGTACGTGGCCCACCTGGGATCCGTACGGCTGAACCCCCGGACCGGTTTCTGGACGGACTCGCGCGACCGGAACATCCGGGCGCTCGGCGACGTCCTCGCCGCCGACCGCAGTGAGCGGGTGGTGCTGCTCGGCGACCTGAACGGCTCGCTGGACGACCGTGCCTTCGACGGCGTCACCTCGCAGGTGCACTCGGTCCAGGAAGCGGCCGGGGACGGCTTCGGGTTCAGCTGGCCGGCGCGGTTCCCGGTGGCGCGGATCGATCACATCCTGGTGCGGGGCGTGGAGCCGGACAGTTCGTGGGTGCTGCCCGCCACCGGCAGCGACCACCTGCCGGTGGCGGCGCGCATCAGCTGGTGAGCGTCGCCGGGCCCCGTGCGGTCTCAGGGCTTCGCGAGCTCGAAGGGGTACGGGCTCGCGCTGCCGAGGACCGTGAGGCGCAGGACGTCCGTCGTGATCACGGAGCGTATGGCGGACGTTAGGGAGTGACGGGGCGGAGGGCCAAACGCGCGGGCAGGGCCTAAGGTGTCCCGGGTTGCCGGAAGGACTGGCCTGGGCAGACAGGGAGGCGGCCGTGGGTGCTGCGCGTACGAGCAGGACGCCGTTGCCGGGGATAGGGGTGCGCTACGACCTGGTCACCCGCGAGCGGCGTCGGCTGTCGGTGGTGGCGGAGAAGGACGGGGCGCGGACGCTGAGCGCCTACCGCGGCAAGGGTCCGGAGGAGGACCCCGAGCTGTCGGTGCGGCTGGACGCGCAGGAGGCGTCCCTGGTCGTCGACGCGCTCAGGCCCGCCCATCACAGTCCCAGCCTGCTGTCGACGACCGAGCTGGGGCTGGTCGCGGAGCGTGTCGGGCTGTCGGCGTCGTCGCACTGGAACGGGCGTCTGCTGGGCGACACCCGTACGCGTACCGAGACCGGCGTGTCCATCGTCGCGGTACTGCGGCGGACCGAGGCGCTCCCGTCGCCGGGTCCGGACTTCCGGCTGGCCGGCGGCGACACGCTGATCGTGATCGGCACGCGCGAGGGCGTCGACGCGGCCGCGGAGATCCTCGGGCGGGAGTGAGCCCCCCGGGGGCCGGGGCGGGGGTGGGTGCGGGGCGTCCGCCGGTTCACGCGTTGGCGTGCGTCGACCCCGTCGGCTCCGTGGTGGTCCCGGGAGCGGTCGCGGCGTCGCCCCCTGCCCCGGCCGCCTTGCCGGGGCCCCGGGTGAGGCGGCGGGCGAGCGGCTCGGTGAAGCGGGCGGTGAGCGGGCCGAGTACGACGAGGATGAGCACGTAGGCCGTCGCCAGCGGGCCGAGGCGGGGCTCGACGCCCACCGCGAGCCCGGCGATGACGATCGAGAACTCGCCCCGCGCCACCAGCGTGCCGCCCGCCCGCCAGCGGCCCGAGCCCCGCAGCCCGGCGCGGTGCGCGGCGTACCAGCCGGTGGCGATCTTGGTCAGGGCGGTGACGACGGCGAGGATCAGGGCCGGGACGAGGACCGGCGGGATGTCGGCGGGGTTGGTGGACAGGCCGAAGAAGACGAAGAAGACGGCCGCGAACAGGTCGCGCAGCGGGGTCAGGAGGCTGCTGGCGCCCTCGGCGACCTCGCCGGACAGGGCGATGCCGACGAGGAACGCGCCGACCGCCGCGGAGACCTGGAGTTCCTGGGCGAGACCCGCCACGACGAGGGTGAGGCCGAGCACCACCAGCAGGAGCGTCTCCGCGCTGTCGGAGGAGACCGCGCGGCTGATCAGCCGCCCGTGGCGCAGCGCGAGGTAGAGGACGGCGCCGACGGTGCCCAGGGAGATCAGCAGGGTGACGGCGCCGCCGGCCAGGCTCACCCCGGCCAGCAGCGCGGTGAGGATCGGCAGGTAGACGGCCATCGCGAGATCCTCGATGACGAGGACGCCGAGGATGACCGGTGTCTCGCGGTTGCCGAGCCGGCCCAGGTCGCCGAGGACCTTGGCGATCACTCCGGAGGAGGAGATCCAGGTGACGCCCGCGAGCGCGACGGCGGCCACCGGGCCCCAGCCGAGGATCAGTGCCGCCACGGCGCCGGGGACGGCGTTCAGCACGAAGTCGACGGCGCCGGAGGGGTATTGGGTCTTGAGGTTGGTGACCAGTTCGGAGGCGCTGTACTCCAGGCCGAGCAGGAGCAGCAGCAGGATGACGCCGATCTCCGCGCCCGTCGCGGTGAACTCCTCGCTGGCCTGGAGAGGCAGGATGCCGCCGTGGCCGAAGGCGAGCCCGGCCAGCAGGTAGAGGGGGATGGGCGAGAAGCCCACGCGGCCGGCGATGCGACCGAGGAGTCCGAGAGCGAGGATGATCGCTCCGAGTTCGATGAGCACGGCGGTCGTGTTGTGCACGGGGCGTCTGTCCTCCGGGGGTCGGGCGGCGGGGCGCGGGTGCGGGCGCCGGGGGGCGCCTTCCCGGCGTTACGGGGTGCCGCTGCGCCCACCCGTGCCACCCCAGCGGCACGACTGCCCGCAGCTACGGGACGGCCGGCGACTGCCCGCAGCTATGCGGAATCGCGACAGCCTGTCGTGAGGAGGGACGCGTCAGAATTCGGGAACGCTGTCTCGGGCCGTGTTGTCGATGCGTGCGGTGTGGACGGCGCCGACGGCCGGGGTCGCTCGGTGCAGCTGATGCATCTGGCGTACCCCCGTCTTCTCGAACCGTCTTCTCGAATCCGTCGTTTCGACCTGCCGCACGGTCACGGCTCGGTAAAGAAGTTTACCGCATCACTTATTGCGCATTGTGCTGCTTTTCGGGGTGAACCGGGAGCAATGACTCCGACTCCGGAGTGCCGTACTCCCCCAGCCAGCGGGCCAGTTTGCCGCGGCGGCCGACCGCGCGCAGCCGGCGTTCGGCGGTCTCGCGGACCCGGGGCGTGGTGATGAGCAGCAGTTCGTCGCCGGCGCGCAGCACGGTGTCGCGGTCGGGCACGAGGCTCGTGCCGTCGCGGACGATCAGGGTCACCGCCGTCGGGTGCGGCAGGCGAAGTTCGAAGACGGTGACGCCGTGCAGCCGCGAGCCCGGCGGAACGGACACGGTGAGCAGGTCGGCGTCCAGCAGGTCGAGGGGCGCCGTCTCGACCTGGATCTCGCGCAGCGCGTCCGGACGGGTCACGCCCGTCCACCGGGCGACGGCGGGCAGCGTGGGCCCCTGGAGCAGCGTGAACAGGACGACGAGGACGAACACGATGTTCAGGGCGTCGCGCGCGCCGCTCACCCCGGCCACGACCGGGAACGTCGTGAGCACGATGGGGACCGCGCCGCGCAGCCCGGCCCAGGAGATGAAGGCCTGCTCGCGCCAGGGCACGCGGAAGGGCAGCAGGCAGAGCAGGACGGAGACGGGCCGGGCGACCAGGAGCAGGACCAGGCCGACGACCAGGGCCGGGAGGATCGCGGAGGGCAGTTCGGAGGGGTCGACGAGCAGGCCGAGCATGACGAACAGGCCGATCTGGGCCAGCCAGCCGACGCCCTCGGCGAAGGAGCGGGTGGCCGCGCGGTGGGGCAGCTTGGCGTTGCCGAGGACGAGCCCGGAGAGGTAGGCGGCGATGATGCCGCTGGCGCCGAGCGCCCCGGCGGCGGCGAAGGCGATGACGCCGAAGCCGACCGTCGCCAGCGGGTACAGGCCGGTCGCGGGCAGGGCGATGTGCCGCAGTGCCGCGGCGCCGAGGCGGCCGATCACCACGCCCAGGACGCCGCCGACCACAAGCTGGAAGAGCAGGTTGCCCACGACCGGGAGCGGTCCCGGCAGGTCGGCGGTGGTGGAGAAGAGCAGGACCAGGATGATGGTCGGCGCGTCGTTGAAGCCGGACTCGGCCTCCACCAGCACGCTCACTTTGCGCGGCAGCGGCAGGGCGCGCAGTACGGCGAAGACGGCGGCGGCGTCGGTGGAGGAGACGATCGCGCCGATCAGCAGGGCCAGGCGCCAGTCGATCCCCAGCAGCCAGTGCGCGCCCGCCGCAGTCACCACGACGGAGATCGCCACGCCCACGGTGGCCAGGACGCCGGCCGGGGCGAGCAGGCGCCGCACGTCGCTCCACCGGGTGGTCAGACCGCCCTCGACCAGGATGAGCGCGAGGGCGGCGGCACCCAGCGCCTGGGCCAGCTGGGCGTCGTCGAAGCGCAGGCCGAGACCGTCCTCGCCGGCGACGAGGCCGACGCACAGGAACAGCAGCAGGCTGGGCAGGCCGATGCGGTGGGCGGCGCGGGCGGCGGCGATGCTGGCCAGCAGCACCGTGCCGCCGATCAGCAGCATCACGTACAGCTCGGACAGGGTCATCGAGCGGACTCCGGGCCGTGGGCTCCGACGCCCGGGGGACGCGGGTCCGGGGGGCGCGGGTCCGGGGGACGCCGGCCCGGGGGAGGGTCGGCATCGGCCGGGCCGCGTCCGCCGGGGTCAGGACCCGGAGGGCGGGCACCGGGCCGGGCGTTCGCGCCGGTGCGGGTCGAAGAGTTCACCGGCGACGCCGGCGAAGACCAGCCCGGCGGCGATGAGCAGCCCGTGGGCGAGGAAGACGCCGGTGGCCAGCGCGCCGAGCGCGACGGCGAGCAGCAGCCAGGCCCGGCGGTAGCGGTACTCGCGCGGGCGGCGGGGGCGGCCGTCGGCGAAGGCCCGGACGAACCCGGGGTCCTCGCGGTGCAGCCGGGACTCGATCTCGGTGAGTCTGCGGTCGTCGGACAGGGGCATGAGGTCCTCCTCCCGCCGCGGGGCCCTGCGGGGGCGACGCGGTCAGCGGGGCGGGCCATGTGCTCTCCTTGCGGTGCGGGTCGTCCCGATCACACCAGAACGAGGCCGCCGGGTAAGGGGAGTGGTCTCCAGACTCGCCCGTACAGGGCCGTCCGGTCCATACGGGACGGCACCCAGATACCGGGGCGTGCGACCTGTAGGGACGCGGGAGCCCCGCGGGTGGCCGCCGGGAGTGGTCGCGGCGCAACCTGGGAGAGGATCTGCCTGTCCTGCGCGCTCGCGGGGGGCGACCGGGAAGGACCCAGCTCATGATCATTTTTGGCACCAAGGGATACCTCTACCAGCTCGCGATACTGACACTGGTGTGCGGCCGGTGCGGCAACCCCTCCGCGCACACCCTCAGGAAGCGCGTCACGAAGTTCACGCTGTTCTTCGTGCCGCTGTTCCCCTTCTCCACGAAGTACGCGACGCAGTGCACCTTCTGCGGCGCCGAGCAGCAGGTGACCAGGGAAGAGGCGGAGCAGCTCCAGGCGCAGGAGGCCGCCGGCCAGGGCGGATACCCGGGGCCTGGCGGTCAGACCCACGGGCAGGCGGGGCAGCAGCCGTACGGGCGGCCGTGAGGGCCTGACGCCTCCGGCGCCCCGCCGCCCTCCGCCGCCTCCGCCGAGGCACCGCACCGACGGGGGCGGCGGAGATTAGCGGCTGCCCCCTGCCTTCCGCGTTGCCGGTTTCCGGCAGTGTTGACTACCCTCACGTTGCCGGACACCGCGCAGCGGGCGTGGCCGGCAGGGGAGGCACGGGGTGACGGACCTGGGGACGGACCAGCGCGAGACGTACCTGACCGGGTATGCCGAGATCCTGGCGGGGGCCGCCGACACGGGGCGCAGGCTGACCCGCGACGAGCTGGAGGAGCGGCGGCTCTTCGGTGAGCAGGCCGCGGAGGCGGGACACAGCCTGCGCAGCCTCGTGCGGCTGCACCTGGACGCCACGCGCACGTCCTGGCCCGGCGGCGGATCGACGGGGGCGGGTTCCGACGTCACCGGCAGCGTGCTCGCCGCCGTCGCGCAGGCCGTGGACGCCTTCGCCGAGGGATACGAACGCGCACAGCGGCTCGCGGTGCGCCAGGAAGAGGCCGCGCGGCGGGAGTTCATCGACGACCTGCTCTACGGGCGCAGCGACCTGGGCCGCCTCGCCGAACGCGCCGAACGGTTCGGGCTCGTCCTCTCCCGCGCCCACGCCGTCGCGGTGGCCGAGGGCCCGGACGCGTACGACGACACCGCGCCGGTCACCCGGGTCGTGGAGAGCGCGCTCATCGCCCGCTTCGGCGACCGGCGCGTCCTGATCACCACCAAGAACGGACAGCTGATCTGCATCGCCCCCGGCGACCAGGACGACGTCCTGTCCTTCTTCGCCAAGCAGGCCTACGCCGCCACGGACGGCAGCCGGGTCGCCATCGGGCGCCCCCAGAGCGGCGCGGGCGGCGTGGTGCACAGCTACGAGGAGGCGCTCAGCACCCTCGAACTCGCCGACCGGCTGGGCCTCGAGGAACCCGTGGTCCGCGCTGCCGACATGCTGGTCTACCCGGTCCTCGCCCGGGACCGGCAGGCGATGGCCGACCTGGTGCTCAGTGTGCTGGGTCCGCTGCGCGAGGCCCGCGGCGGTGCCGAGCCGCTGCTGCGCACCCTGGAGGTGTACTTCGACGCGGGCTGCACCGCGGCCGAGGCCGCCCGGCGGCTCGCGCTCAGCGTGCGGGCGCTCACCTACCGGCTGGACCGCATCCACCAGCTGACCGGGGCGGACGCCTCCGAACCGGTGCACCGCTACACGTTGCAGACCGCGGTCATCGGGGCCCGGCTGCTGGGGTGGCCCGCGCAGGAGGTCTAGGGACGCCTCTCGAATCCGGGAATCCGCCCCGCTCCCGCCCGAAGACCAGCGACAGGGCGGGCAGCACGCCCCCCATGTCACCCCCATGACACCCGGTCGGGAAGACCGGGCCGTGCGTGACGTCCCCCGTCCCGCCCGCCGCTGAGCTTCGGTGAGACGCATCGTCACACGTGGCGTGACAGGCTGTCATTGCCGGGCTCCGGCAACCTTCCCGCGTCTTCGGTGCCGCCCTCGATCAGTTCCCGCGCCCCTGGAACCGCACCCGGTGCCTGTACTGTCCTTCCTCAAATGGGGACTCATACGGGGAGCGTTCCGAACCAGGTTCCGCAGGGCGACGGATACGCGCACATGGTGGTGTGCGGCGACGACGGGCTGGCACACCGGCTGGCCGCCGAACTGCGCGGCGTCTACCGCGAACAGGTCACACTCGTCGTCCCGCCCTCCGGGCACCGGGTGCGCCAGCCCGTGGTCGGACGGGCCCGCGCGGCCTCGGCGGCGCTGCTCGACATGGTCAACGCGGCCGTCAACCGGTCGGGCAACGGCGACCAGGGCGGCACCGGCCGCGAACTGGAGGCCACCGAGCCGACCGAGGACGTGCTCGCGGACGCCGGTGTCGAACGGGCCACCGCGCTGGCCCTCGTGTACGACGACGACGAGACCAACATCCGCGCCGCCCTGACCGCGCGCCGGCTCAACCCGCGTCTGCGCCTGGTCCTGCGCCTGTACAACCGGCGCCTGGGCCAGCACATCGAGGAACTCCTCGACCAGAGCGCCGCGTTGGCGACCGGCGGCGGTCCCGGCTCCGGATCCGGGTCCACGACCGTGCTGTCCGACGCCGACACCGCCGCGCCCGCGCTGGCGGCCACCGCCCTTGTCGGCACCAGCAAGATCGTCGAGGCGGACGGCATCCTGCTGCGCGCCGTCGAACGGAACCCGCCCCGCCCCGGCGAGGTGGCCGACCCGGGGCTGTGCACCCTCGCGCTGCTCTCCGCGACGAGCAACGACCCCGCCGGCGCGGACGGTTCGGAGGACAGCGGCGAACACGGGCCGCAACTGCTGCCCGACGCGGCGGCGGTGGAGGCGGCCACCGGACGCGGGACCGTGGCGCTGGAGCAGGTGTCCTACTCCGGGCCGCCGCTGCCCGCCGGGCGGGCCGGTGTGCCCGCCTTCGGCGAGCTGTTCTCACGCCGGCTGCGGTGGTCGCTGGCCGGGCTGGCGGCGTGCGTGGTCGCGCTCGCCGTGGCGCTGATGGTGGTCACCGGCGACCATCCGCTGCACGCCACGTACGTGACCCTGCTCGATCTGTTCTCCATCAACGAACCCGCGCACAACGACGACATCGGGCGCCAGATCCTGCAACTCCTCTCCGGATTCGTCGGACTGCTGTTGCTGCCCGTCCTGCTGGCGGCCGTGCTGGAGGCCCTCGGCACCTTCCGCACCGCGTCGTCCCTGCGCAAGCCGCCGCGCGGGCTCGGCGGGCACGTCGTCCTGCTGGGTCTCGGCAAGATCGGCACGCGGGTGCTGACCCGGTTGCGGGAGATGGACATCCCCGTGGTGTGCGTCGAGGCCGACCCCGAGGCGCGCGGCATGGCGACGGCGCGACGGCTGCGGGTGCCGGTGGTCCTCGGGGACGTCACCCAGGAGGGCGTCCTGGAGGCCGCCAAGATCCACCGGGCACACTCGCTGCTCGCCCTCACCAGCGTGGACACGACGAACCTGGAGGCGGTGCTGTACGCCCGGTCCGTGCGGTCGCGGGTGCGGGTGGTACTGCGGCTGTACGACGACGACTTCGCGACCGCCGCGTACCGCACCCTGCGTGCCGCGCACCCCTCCGCGCTCACCCGGAGCCGGAGCGTGACGCATCTGGCGGCGCCGTCCTTCGCCGGGGCGATGATGGGGCGGCAGATCCTGGGGGCGATCCCCGTCGAGCGGCGGGTGCTGTTGTTCGCGGCGGTGGAGGTCGCGGGGCATCCGCAGCTGGAGGGGAAGACGGTGGGGGAGGCGTTCCGGGCGGGGGCGTGGCGGGTGCTGGCGCTCGAGGTCTCCGACGGTGAGCGGGGGGAGGGCGCTGTCCAGCAGGGGGTGCGGGAATCTCGGTTGGTGTGGGAGCTGCCCGACACGTATGTCCTGCGGGGCTCGGATCGGGTGGTGTTGGCGGCGACGCGGAGGGGGTTGGCGGAGTTGCTGGGGCGGCGGGCCCGGCGGGGAGTGGACGTGTAGGGGCGCCGCCCCTACGACCCCGCCAGGGGGCGCCGCCCCCTGGACCCCCGGCCTATGCCCACCCACCACCCGACTCGGTCGGACAAGAGGATCCCCACGGAGACCGACTCGGCCGGGCAGGAAGCCGCCGCGGAGACGAGGTCGGCCGGGCGGGGCTCGCCCGGCCGGGAAGCCACCCCGATGACCCGGACGGCCCGGCCGAGAAGCCGCCGCGGAGACGTGCTCGGTCGGGCCGGGAAGCCGCCGCGGAGACGTGCTCGGCCGGGCGGGGCTCGGCCGGCCGAGGAGCCAGTCCGGAGGTCCGGTCGGGGGGAGCGGGGTGGGTGGGCGGGGAAGTTACGGCTTTGGCAAGTGTCTTGCTGCGAAGTCGAGTTCCAGGGCCACCTGCTTGATGCGTTCGTCGACCACCAGGGAGCCGTGGCCCGCGTCGTAGCGGTAGACCTCGTGGACGGCGCCCCTGGACTCCAGGCGCTCGACGTAGTTCTCGACCTGGCGGATCGGGCAGCGCGGGTCGTTGACGCCCGCCGAGATGTACACCGGGGCCTTGACGTCGTCGACGTAGGTCAGCGGGGAGGACGCCTCGAAGCGCTCGGGGACCTCCTCGGGGGTGCCGCCCAGCAGGGTGCGGTCGAGGGCCTTCAGGCCCTCCATCTCGTCGTGGTACGCGGTGACGTAGTCGGCCACCGGCACGGCAGCGATGCCCAGGGTCCAGGCCTCGGGCTGGGTGCCGACGCCGAGGAGGGTGAGGTAGCCGCCCCAGGAACCGCCGGTGAGGATCAGGCGCTCGGGATCCGCGAGGCCCGAGGTCACCGCCCATTCCCGCACCGCCGCGACGTCCTCCAGCTCGATGAGGCCCACCCGGTGCTTGAGGGCGTCGGTCCACGCGCGGCCGTACCCGGTGGAGCCCCGGTAGTTGACGCGGACCACCGCGTACCCGTGGTCGACCCAGGCGGCCGGGCCGGCGGCGAAGGCGTCGCTGTCGTGCCAGGTCGGGCCGCCGTGGATGTCGAAGACCGTCGGGAGCGGGCCGGTGGCGCCGGCGGGCTTCTGGACCAGGGCGTGGATGCGGCCGCCGGGGCCCTCCACCCACACGTCCTCCACCGGGACCGAGCGGGGCGACTTCGGGCCGGGCGGGTCCAGGACGACGCGGCCGGTGGTGGAGCGGACGGCCGACGGCTCGGCGGCCGAGGACCACAGGTACTCCACGCTGCCGTCGGGGCGTGCCGTCGCCCCGGAGACGGTGCCCGCGGGGGTGTCGATCTCCGTCAGCCCGCGCTCGGCGAAGTCGTAGCGGAACAGCTCGCTGCGGGCCTCGAAGCCGTGCACGATCAGCAGGGAGGAGCCGTCCGGATACCACTCCGCGCTGACGTCACCGGGCAGCTCCAGGGCGAGGTCGGTCTGCTCGCCCGTCGCCACGTCCCACACCAGGGGCTCCCAGCGGCCCCGGCGCTGGTGGCCGATGAGCAGGCGGGTGTCGCCGTCGACCGGTGCGAAGCCCAGGACCTCCAGGCCCAGCTCCTTCTCTCCGCCCTCGGTGTCGTCCAGCTCGGCGACCTTGCTGCCGTCGGGGCGCAGGACGCGCAGCGCCGAGTGCATGGCGTCGCCGTGTTCGGTGTGCTCGATCGCGATGAGGGAGCCGTCGTGGGAAAGATCGCCGACGCCCGCGGACTCGCGGTGCCGGTAGATCTCCGACGGGGGTCCGCCCGCGTACGCGAGGTGGATCGTCGTACCGTC
The DNA here is from genome assembly GCF_045041415.1 of Streptomyces coelicoflavus. Classification (NCBI taxonomy): domain Bacteria; kingdom Bacillati; phylum Actinomycetota; class Actinomycetes; order Kitasatosporales; family Streptomycetaceae; genus Streptomyces; species Streptomyces coelicoflavus. The sequence continues at coordinate 3,907,960 of NZ_CP108218.1, forward strand.
CTCGTCCGTCGAGCGGCCGACCACCGCCGTGCGCCCGTCCCGGCCGAGGGCCAGGCCCGCCGGGTAGGAGGGGTCCAGGCCCGGCACGGCGGGCTCGTCCTCGCCGCCCGCGAAGGGCTGGCGGCGCCAGACGCCGAACTCGTCGCCGTCCTTGTCGTCGAACCACCAGATCCAGTCGCCGTCGGGCGCGAGCACCCCGTCCGTCGTGCCGTTGGGCCGGTCCGTGACCTGGCGCTGCTGCCCGCTCGAGCGGTCCCAGGCGTACAGCTCGTACGTCCCCGTCGCGTTCGACACGAACAGTGAGCGGTCCGGCGCGTCCTCGGCCCAGTCGGGCAGCGACACCCGCGGCGCCCGGAACCGCTTCTGCCAGTCGGGCACCTGCTCGCCCTGCGTCGGCCGCCCGTCCACGGCCCGCCCGTCCCTGTCCACGTCCGCGGCCGCTTCCCTGTCCGGCGGAACGGACCCGTTGCTCTCAGTCATGGCCCCATACTGCCCCGACCGGGCGACAACGCGCAGAAGGGATCCCCAGCCTGTGGACAACCTCCCCGGGCCCGTTCCCTCTCCCCCACGTTTTCCACAGCCCCGCGGCGGGGTCCTGCGGGCGCGCACCGTACCGTGGAGGGCGTGTACCGGTTTCTGCTGACGCCCCGATGGTGGGGGATCAACGTCTTCGTCGTCCTGGCCATCCCCTTCTGCATCTTCATGGGTTCCTGGCAGCTCGGCCGGTTCGAGGACCGGGTGCAGGACCACGAGACCGCCTCCACGCAGCACGAGTCGGCCCGCCGGGAGGCGGCGCGCCCGTTGAGCGAGCTGCTGCCCGTGGACAAGGCGACGGTCGGCAAGCAGACCACCGTCACCGGCCGGTACGAGGACCAGCTGCTGGTCCCGGAGCGGGAGCTGGACGACCGGAAGGGCTTCTACGTCCTCACCCTCCTGCGCACCGACGGCGGCGAGGCCCTGCCCGTCGTGCGCGGCTGGCTGCCCGGCGAGCCCGACCCGGCCAGGGCCCCGGCACCGCCCACCGGCGAGGTCACCGTCACCGGGGCGCTCCAGGCCGCCGAGTCCCCCGGCGCGAACGGCGTCAGCGGCCGCTCCGGGTGGCCCGAGGGGCAGACCGGCGCGATCAGCGCGGCCACGCTGCTCAACCTCGTGCCGTACGACGTGTACGACGCGTGGGTCACGCTGAACGAGGGCGATTCCGGGATGCGGGCCGTGCCCGTGAGCGCGCCGCAGGGCACGGGTCTCGACCTGAAGGCCTTCCAGAACCTGGGCTACACCGCCGAGTGGTTCGCCTTCGTCGGCTTCGTGATCTTCATGTGGTTCCGGCTGCTGCGCCGCGAGGTCGAACTCGCCCGGGACGCGGAGCTGGGCCTGAACCCGGAGGACGACGAGGGCAGCGGGAGTGGCGGCGGCAGCAGCGAGAACAGTGGGGCTGGGGCGGCCGAGGAAGCCGGCACGGGCGCGGACAAGGCCGAGGAGACCAAGACGGGGCTCATCTCCTGAGCCCCGTGGGGGCCTTACGCCCCCGGGTCCGCCAGCAGTCCCGTCCAGTACACGGTCCCCACGCACGCGTTGGTCACCGTGGCCGTCGCCGAGCCGGAGCCGCCCTCGGGGCTGTACGTCACCGACACGCTTCCCTCGGCCGGGCCGTCCTCGGTGACCAGCTGGGCCGTGGGGCCTGCCTCTCCGCCGCCGGCCGCGGAGTTGCCGCCCGAGGCGGTCGTGTCCCCGGAGGGCGAGGGATCGGGCGAGGGCCCGCCCGTGCCGCCCCCCGTGGGTCCTCCGGTGGTGGGACAGGTCTCCGAGGGCACCCAGGCGAACCGCACCTCGTACGCCGCCCCCGGCGCCAGGGTCAGCGAGGGCGCCTCCAGCGACGGGTCGGGCAGTCCGGCCGCGGCGTCCCCGGCGGCGTGCCGGGCGGTGCCGACCCGGCCGGCGTCCGCGGCGCCCAGCGAGGTGGTGACCACGCTGCCGGGACCGGTGACGGTGCAGCCGCCCGGGGAGACGTTGGTGACCCGGAAGGAGCCGTAGACCACGCCCGTGGAGTCGGGGGCCGCGCTGCTCGCGACGGACGGGCCGAGGGAGCCCGGCGCACAGGCGGGGACGTCGGCGGGGCTGCTGGCGCTGGGGGCGTCCGTGGGGGACGAGCCCTTCGAGGGGTCGCTCTCCTTGCCGCCGGGCGTCTGCTTGGGGTCGGCCTTGTCCTTGCCCTTGTCGGTGTCCCCGGAACCGGCGATGCCGCTCTGGCCGCCGGCCGGGTCCTTGCCCTGGGAGGCGCCGCCCTGGGCCTGTGAGGCGTTGCCCGCGACGGACGGGTCGGCACCCGCTCCGGTGGAGTTGGAGACGTGTACGAGGGCCGGGACCGCCGTGCCGAGGAAGAGGGCGGCGGCCGCCGCGCCGACGAAGGCCTGGCGCTTGCGGGCCCGCCGGGCGGGCACGGCCCGCCGCAGGTGCTCCAGGGTGCCGTCGCTCGGCTCCATCTCCCCGACCGCCCGCTGCATCATCGCGCGCAGCGCGGCCTCGTCGGTGGCCGGACCGTCGGTCCCCGGAGCGTCGGGGCCCTGCTCGGCGGGGCCGTGGTTCACAGTTCCGTTCCCAGGGTGCGTGTGCGTGTGCTGCTCTCGCCCGCCGTCCGGTGCGGCGGGCGCGTCGTGCCCCTCACGGGCGTCCGGTCGCGCGTCATGCCCCTCGCGCCCCTCACGGGCGTCCGGTCGCGCGTCGTTGCCGTCGCTCATGCCGGAGCCTCCATGGCCACCCTGAGCGCCGCGATCCCGCGGGAACCGTACGCCTTGACCGAGCCCAGGGATATGCCGAGCGTCTCGGCGACCTGCGACTCCGTCATGTCGGCGAAGTAGCGCAGGACCAGCACCTCGCGCTGCCTGCGCTGCAAGCCCTTCATCGCCTTGATCAGGGAGTCCCGCTCCAACTGGTCGTAGGCGCCCTCCTCCGCGCTCGCCATGTCGGGCATGGGCTTGGAGAGGAGCTTGAGACCGAGGATGCGGCGGCGCAGCGCCGAGCGCGAGAGGTTCACGACGGTCTGACGCAGGTACGCCAGGGTCTTCTCCGGGTCGCGGACGCGTTTGCGGGCCGAGTGGACACGGATGAAGGCCTCCTGGACCACGTCCTCGCAGGAGGCCGTGTCGTCGAGGAGGAGGGCGGCGAGTCCGAGCAGCGAGCGGTAGTGCGCCCGGTAGGTCTCGGTGAGGTGGTCGACGGTGGTCCCCGCCGCCACTTCCTCGGCGCCGTCGCGCTGGTTCGATATGCGGGCCGGCCGCGCTGCGGGCATGGGCGCGATCACCGGCATGCCACCGGCCGGACCGGCCACGCGGGGACGGACGGACCGGGCGGGCGGGACGGGCGGGCGCAATGCCGCCCCCCGTGCTCCTGCGGTGAATTCGAGAACCTCTGCCACGCCAGTTGGACACGTCCACCCCCGTGAGGGTTGTACGTGCCGGACGTCACGTTCCGGCGTCCGCCGGACCACCGCCCGAAGAGTCCGGAAAGTCCGTACGGTCCAGACCGTCTCCCGGGCAGCCAGCCGCCTGACGGTGCGTCATAGGCCCTCATCGTCCGCTCTTCCCCTATGTCCCGTGTGCACGGGCGTCCCCACGCCCGTCCTCGGCGTCCCCACGCCGACCCACGCGTCCCCGCGCCCCGAATGGGTGACCGCAAAGACGCTCCCCGCCACTCGCACGGTTGCGGAGGGCGGGGAGGAAATCCTCTGACGGCACGGGTGCCCGGTACAAGTAGTCCGGACCAACTTCCGGATCACATCTCGTCCATGGATCCTACAAATGAAATCCATGGCAGCCAGGGCTTTTGCCCCACCGATCCGCCTCTGACCGATGGTCAGCCGAACTCGGCCGCCACCAGTTCCGCGATCTGGGCGGTGTTCAGCGCGGCGCCCTTGCGGAGGTTGTCCCCGCACACGAAGAGTTCGAGCGCGGTCGGGTCGTCCAGGGCCCGGCGCACCCGGCCGACCCAGGTCGGGTCGGTGCCGACCGCGTCGGCGGGCGTGGGGAACTCCCCGGCGGCCGGGTTGTCGAACAGGACGACGCCGGGTGCGGTGGCCAGGATCTCCCGGGCCCCCTCGACGCTGACCTCGCCCTCGAAACGGGCGTGCACGGTCAGTGAGTGCGTGGTCACCACCGGGACCCGTACGCAGGTCACGGCGACCGGCAGCCGGGGCAGCCCGAGGATCTTGCGGGACTCGTCCCGCACCTTCATCTCCTCCGACGACCAGCCGTCCTCCCGCAGCGATCCGGCCCACGGCACGACGTTCAGCGCGACCGGCTCCGGGAACGGGCCGGTGTCGTCGCCGACGGCCCGCCGTACGTCACCGGGGTGGGTCCCCAGCTCGGTGCCGGCCACCAGCGACAGCTGCCGGCGCAGCGTGTCCACGCCGTCCCGCCCGGCGCCGCTGACCGCCTGGTACGAGGAGACCACCAGTTCGCGCAGCCCGAACTCGGCGTGCAGCGCGCCCAGCGCCACGATCATGGACAGCGTCGTGCAGTTCGGGTTGGCGACGATCCCGCGCGGCCGCATCCGCACCGCGTGCGGATTGACCTCGGGCACGACGAGCGGCACGTCCGGGTCCATCCGGAACGCGCCGGAGTTGTCGACCACCACCACGCCCTTGGCGGCGGCGAGGGGCGCCCACTGCGCGGAGACCTCGTCGGGCACGTCGAACATGGCGACGTCGACCCCGTCGAAGGCCTCCTCGGCGAGCGCCACCACCTCGACCTCCTCCCCCCGTACGGCCAGCTTGCGGCCGGCCGAGCGCGGGGAGGCGATCAGGCGGATGTCGCCCCAGACGTCCGCGTGCTGGGACAGGATCTGGAGCATGACCGAGCCGACGGCACCGGTCGCGCCCACGACGGCGAGCGTGGGCCTGCCGGTGCGGCCGTCCCGGCCGCTGTCCTGCATGCCGGACATCAGCGTCCGGTGCCCCCGTAGACGACGGCCTCGTCGCTGTCGGAGTCCAGCCCGAAGGCGGTGTGCACGGCGCGCACGGCCTCGTTCACGTCGTCCTTGCGGGTGACGACCGAGATGCGGATCTCGGAGGTCGAGATGAGCTCGATGTTCACCCCGGCGTCGGAGAGCGCGGTGAAGAAGTCGGCGGTGACGCCCGGGTTGCTCTTCATACCGGCGCCGACCAGGGAGATCTTGCCGATCTGGTCGTCGTAGCGCAGCGAGGCGAAGCCGATGCCCGGCCGGTTCCGCTCCAGCGCGTCGATGGCCTTGCGGCCCTCGGTCTTGGGCAGCGTGAACGAGATGTCCGTCAGGCCCGTGGAGGCGGCGGACACGTTCTGCACGACCATGTCGATGTTGACCTGGGCGTCGGCGATGGTGCGGAAGATCGCGGCCGCCTCGCCCGGCTTGTCGGGCACCCCGACAACCGTGACCTTGGCCTCGGAGGTGTCGTGCGCGACTCCGGAGATGAGGGCCTGCTCCACGTGCTTTTCCCCTTGCTTGATCGGCTCGCTGCTGACCCACGTGCCCTGCAGTCCGCTGAAGCTGGACCGCACGTGGATCGGGATGTTGTACCGGCGGGCGTACTCCACGCAACGGTGGAGCAGCACCTTGGAGCCGGAGGCAGCGAGCTCCAGCATGTCCTCGAAGGAGATCCAGTCGATCTTCTTCGCCTTCGGCACCACGCGCGGGTCGGCGGTGAACACGCCGTCGACGTCCGTGTAGATCTCGCAGACGTCCGCGTCGAGCGCGGCGGCGAGGGCCACGGCCGTGGTGTCGGAACCGCCGCGGCCCAGCGTGGTGATGTCCTTGCTGTCCTGGCTGACGCCCTGGAAGCCGGCCACGATGGCGACGTTGCCCTCGTCCACCGAGGTCTTGATGCGCCCCGGCGTCACGTCGATGATCCGGGCCTTGTTGTGGACCGAGTCGGTGATGACTCCGGCCTGGCTGCCGGTGAACGACTGGGCCTCGTGGCCCAGGTTTTTGATCGCCATGGCCAGCAGCGCCATGGAGATACGCTCTCCGGCGGTCAGCAGCATGTCGAGTTCACGCCCGGCAGGGATCGGGGAAACCTGCTCGGCGAGATCGATCAGCTCGTCCGTCGTGTCGCCCATCGCGGAAACAACGGCGACCACCTGGTTGCCGTTCTTCTTCGCTTCCACGATCCGCTTGGCGACGCGCTTGATGCCTTCGGCATCGGCTACGGAGGAGCCTCCGTACTTCTGCACGACAAGGCCCACGTGCGCTCCTCGCTCAATCCGTCTCTTTCCGCACGTACGTGTATGTACTGCGGTCGGCTCATTTTACCGAGCGTCCGGGTTTCGCCCCTGCGGTATCGCATGGTGAGACCCGGGTACTCGCTCAGGCTGGCTCATGCCCAGGGGGACGCGGGTCACTCGGGAAAGTGCGGTGTGTCACACGTTCACAAGGTCATCGGGCCACAACCTCGCCGGTCGGTGGGGAGTCTGATCCTCCGCCGGCGCGTGGTGCGCCGCACCTGGGGAGGATCACCGCCTTGTCACACGCACGCCCGGTGCGCGGACGGCTCGCCGTCGCCGCCGCCGTTCTCGCCGCCGCCGTCGGCGCCGCCGGCCTTCCGGCACTTCCGGCCGTAGCCGCCCCACCGGCCCAGCAGGCGGCCGCGACCGCCGCGACCGCCTTCCCGGTCCACCACAAGATCGTGGCAGTCACCGCATCGGGCTACCTGACCTGGGACAGCACCAAGAACGACCGGGCCTGGGTGCGGGCCTCGGACGGCGCCGTGACCGACCTGGCCGACAGCCTGCCCATGCAGGCCACCGGATACGGCGACCTGGTGGCCGTGCAGTCGCGCCGCGACACGGCGGAGCTGCGGGACGTGGCCACCGGCCGCAAGATCTTCGACGTCTTCGTCCAGCCGGCCGCCGGTCTCGACTACGCGGGTGCGGCGGGCCAGGCACTTTTCAGCACGGACAGCAGCTCACCCGCGGGCGCCGACCTGTTCATGCACACCAAGGGCTCCGGAAGGTCCCCGGTGACCGGCCTTCCGGCCGACGCCACCAACCGCAGGGTCTCGTCCGGCACCGCCGCTCACGGCCTGATCACCTACACCAGCGGCGGCAGGAAGTACTGGGGACTGATCGACCTCGCCACCGGCGCCGTGACGGAGACCGGCCTGCGGGACGAGCCGACCGGCAACGGTGACATCGCCGTCTCCCGGGACTACGTCGCCTGGGTCGAGTACGGCACGGAGCGGACCGGCATCATGGTCCGCACACGCGCCACGGGCGGGACGCAGCGGATCAAACTGCCCGCCTCGACGGCCCGTGACATCCAGGTCGGTCTCCAGGGCGACCACGTGGTGCACGGCGACCCCGGCGGCCTGACCGACGCCTACGAGAGCACCCTGCACGACCTGACCGCCCGCGACCTGAAGACCGGGGTCGCCACCAAGCTGCTGGACCACCTCACGTCCGCCGCCGTCTCCCCCGACGGTGTCCTCTACGCACGCGGCGGCACCGTCGCCGAGGGCGAGGGCGTCTACCGCATCACCGCCGACGCCGACGGCACCCCGACCGCGGCCATGGTCGCGAGCACCGGCGAACCGACCAGCCTCGCCCTCGTCGGCCACAACGTCCCCGAGGTGATCCACCTCGACCGCGACGGCGGCCGGGCCAAGCTGCGCTGGACGCTGTCGCGGGACAACGCGGAACTGTGGGTGACACTGCGTCACAAGCGCAGCGGGAAGCTCACCCAGGCGGTCTTCTACGGGCCCGAGTCGACGGGCTTCACCTTCGACTGGCTGGGCGACGTCGACCACGCGACGGCCGACGCGCCCAACGGCGACTACACGTGGGAGATCTCGGCCCGCCCGCGCAACGGCATCGGCCCGACCCTGAGCGCGTCCGGCACCTTCAAGGTCGTACGCGCCTCCGCGCCGCACGACTACACGGACAACGGCAGCCCGGACCTCCTGGCCCGCGACGCGTCGGGCCGCCTGTGGCGCACCGACTCCTACTTCGCCCCGCTGGACAGGCAACTGACCCGGACGACGGAGGAGAAGCTCGTCGGCGGCGGCTGGAACACCTACGACCGGATCGAAGCGGGCGGCAACCTGGGCGGCGCCGCGCACGGAGACCTGGTCGCGCGCGACAAGGCGGGCGTCCTCTGGCTCTACCTGAGCAAGGGCGACGGCACCTTCGCCACCCGCAGCCGCATCGGCGGCGGCTGGGGCGTCTACGACAGGATCGCCGCGGGCAGCGACCTCACCAACGACGGCAGGGCCGACCTCCTCGCCACCGACAAGAGCGGCGTCCTGTGGCTGTACAAGGGCACCGGCGACTGGCGGGCCCCCTTCGCCAAGCGCACCCGGGTCGGCGGCGGCTGGGGCGTCTACAACGACCTGATCGCCACGGGCGACATCGGCGGCGCCGCGACGGGCGACCTGATCGCCCGCGACCGGGCCGGCGTCCTGTGGCTCTACCTCGGCAAGGGCGACGGCACCTTCGCGCCCCGCACCCGGATCGGCGGCGGTTGGAACGCCTACCAGTACATCGTCGGCATCGGCGACGCCGACCACGACGGACACCCCGACCTGTACGCCTACGGTCCCGAGTACACGTACTACTACCCCGGCACCGGCAACTGGCGCGCGCCCTTCGGCAGCCGGAAGGGCGACACCGTCCTCGACACGTACCCGGACCACACGGCGGTGCTCTGACCGGCGGCGGGCAACCGGCCCGGGCGCTGCCTTCCGCACGTGCCCGGGCGGCGGCCGCCCCACCGGCCGCGGACCCGACGGCCCTCCGGTGAGGCGGCATCGTCAGTCCGCCGGGCGGAGCAGTCCCATGCCTACGGCCCGTTGGGGGTCGGACCAGATGCCCATCGCCGTGTTCATGTGGAGGAAGCCGAGCCCGCGGTAGAAGGGCTCGGTTCCGGGGGCGGCGTAGAGGATGATCTTCTTGTGGCCCTCCGCCAGCTCCACGAGCCGGCGGACGATGTCCGAACCGAGGCCCCGCCCCTGGTGCTCGGGATGGACGGCCACGTCGGCGATGCAGGCGCAGTCGACCCCGTCGGCCAGTGCGCGCCCCGCGCCGACGAGGACGTCGCCGGCGTGGACGAAGCACATGTAGCGGCTGTTGCCGAACACGGTGGCGAGTGCCTCGGGAGGCTTGTTGCCCAAGGGGGCCAGCAGGTACAGCCGGGACAGCTCGTCGAGGTCCACCTCGTCGAGGCGATGGGTCCAGGTGTGGTTCTCCGACGTCATGTCTTCCTCACCTTCTTCCTCCTGGCCTTCCTCCGCCTACCCGACGGTGGGGGCGAGGTCGTCCTCGGGCGCGTCGGCCCGGGTCTTCGCCGCCCGGCCGGTGGCGAGCCGGAGCAGCAGCGACGCCGCGGCCAGGGCCATGCCGAACCACAGGACGCTCGTGACGCCGACGTGGTCGACGAGCAGACCGCCGAAGAGCGCGCCGAGCGCGATGCACGTGTTGTAGGCCATGGTGTTGAGCGACATGGCGGCTTCGAAGGCGTCGGGCGCGGAGGCGAGCGTCATGTTGATCTGCGACAGCTGCACGGCTCCGAAGGAGAGCCCCCACAGGACCAGCGCGACGACGGCGCCGAGTTCCCCGTTCCCGACGAAGCGCAGCAGCAACAGGGCCGCCAGGAGCCCTGCGAGACCGACGACGAAGGTGCCGCGCAGGCTCTTGTTCACCGTGTGTCCGGCGACGAAGTTCCCGACCGCGCCGCCGACGCCGAAGATGATCAGAACGGTGGTGATGAAGCCGGACGAGGCGTCCGCGGTGTCCTCCAGGTAGGGGCGCACGAACGTGTAGGCGCCGAAGTGCCCGAGCACGAAGAAGACGACCACGAGCAGCACCGTGCGCAGTTGCCCGTTCCCGACCGGCAGTTGGAAGACCTCGCGGACGGAGACCGCGTTCCGCGACGGCATCGACGGGACCAGGGCCGCGACGGCGACGAGGACCAGGACACTGAGCCCGGCCCAGATGCCGAAGGTGGTCCGCCAGTCGGTCTGTGCCTCGATGACGGTGCCGAGAGGGATGCCCACGACCGTGGCTATGGAGATGCCGGACATCACCACCGCGGCGGCCCGGTTCGCGTGCCGTTCGGGCACGATCCGCATGGCCATGCTCACGCCGATGGCCCAGAAGACCCCGCTGGCGAAGCCCATGAGGAGCCGGGTGCCGAGGATCAGCGGGTAGTTCGGTGAGACGGCGGTGACGAGGTTGCCCAGCGTGAGCACCGCGAGCAGCGTGGTCAGCAGCGGGCGCCGGTCGACACGTCTGGTCCAGGCGACGATGAACGGTACGCCGAGGCCGGCCGCGACACCCTGGGCGGTGACCATGAGACCGGCGGTGCCGACGGACACGTGCAGGCTCTCGCTCAGCGGGGTGAGCAGGCCCACGGGCATCAACTCGGTGGTCAGGAAGACGAAGAGACTGGCCGTGATGGCGGCGACGCCCAGCCATCCCTTCAAGGACGAGGTCGAGGTCTCTGGTACGTGTGCGGACATGTCAATGAAGTCTGCTCATGGCCGATCCATGAGTCCAACACATGCTTGTCACCTCATTTATCTTGGATCAAGATAAACAGCCATGGAGCTCCAGCAGATGCGCTACGTGCTCGCGGTCGCCGAGACCATGAGCTTCACCCGGGCCGCCGAGCGGTGTCACGTCGTGCAGTCCGCCCTCAGCCACCAGGTCGCACGGCTGGAGCAGGAGCTGGGTGCCAGGCTCTTCGAGCGCACCACCCGCCGGGTGCGGCTGACTCCGGCCGGGGAGGCGTTCCTCCCGGCCGCCCGGCAGTGCCTGGCCGCCGCCGAACGCGCGGCCGACGAGGTGGCCGCCGCCGTCGGCGAGGTCCGCGGGCAGCTCCGCGTTGGCGTGATCTCGTCCGTCGCCGCCGTCGACGTCCCGCGCGCCCTGCGCGACTTCCGCGAGCGGTATCCGAAGGTGCGCGTCAGCCTGCGCGTGAGCCCCAGTGAGGAACTCGTCGAGCGGGTCAAGGAGGGGGACGTCCAGGTCGCCTTCCTCGGGCTGCCGACCACCGCGCGCCCTCAAGGGGTCGAGGCGCACGTCGTCGGCCGTGACCGGCTCGTCGCCGTGGTCTCCCCCGATCACCCCCTCGCCGGCGGGGGGCCGGTCGATCTGCGGCGGCTCGCCGAGGAGACGTTCGTGGACCTGCCGGCGAAGACCGCCGGCCGCGCCCAGTCCGACCTGGCCTTCTCCGCCGCCGGCCTCACCCGTGACGTCGCCTTCGAGGTGACGAACACGCACTTCCTGGCACGGCTGGTCGGACAGGGCCTCGGCGTCGCGATGCTGCCCTCCGCCTACGTGCCCCAGCTCAGCGGGGTGACCACGATTCAGGTCACCGACGCACCGGCCCGCGTCGAGTACGTCGTCTGGCCGCCCGGCAGCCGCACGCCCGCTGCGACCGCGTTCCTCCGCCTGCTCGGCGTACCGGAAACCCCGGAAACCCCGGAGGGCGCCGCTACTTGACCGGGCGCAGCCCCAGCGGTCCCGCGATCTCCTGGACCATGACGCGGCCGGCCTCCGACTCCAGGGCGTCGTCGCCGAGGTCCTGGTCGGTGTCGAGGCCGTCCAGCTCCTCCAGGGGCTGGTTCAGGCGGACGTGGGCGACGACCGACTGGAGGGCACGCAGGGTCGCGGAGGCGGTGGAGCCCCAGTTGGAGAAGTAGGAGAACTGCCACCACCACAGCGCCTCCGTGGTGCGGCCGGCCTTGTAGTGGACCATGCCGTGGCGCAGGTCGGTGATGACGTCGGTGAGGTCGTCGGAGATACGGGCCGGGACCGGGGCCTTGCGCGGCTCGTAGGGGTCGAAGACCTCGGAGTAGACGTCGATCGGGTCGAGGATGCGGGCCAGGTTCTCGCGGAGCAGGTCCACGTCCTGCTCCGGACCCGGGTCGGGCTCGTAGCGCTCGTCGGGGACGATGTCCTCGTGGGCGCCCAGGCGGCCGCCGGCCAGCATCAGCTGGGAGACCTCCAGGAGGAGGAAGGGGACGGCCGAGTCCGGCTCGTCGCCCTTGGCGACCTCGGTGACGGCCACCAGGAAGCTCTCGATCTGGTCGGCGATCTGGACCGCGAAGTCGTCCGGATTCTGGTCGGTCGCGTGCAGCGTGGCGTCAGACATCTAGGAGTCGTCTCCCCTCGAAGGCGCGGCCGAGGGTCACCTCGTCCGCATACTCCAGGTCGCCGCCCACCGGGAGGCCGCTGGCCAGGCGGGTGACCTTGAGGCCCATGGGCTTGATCATGCGGGCGAGGTACGTGGCCGTGGCCTCGCCCTCCAGATTCGGGTCCGTGGCCAGGATCAGCTCCGTGACCGTGCCGTCCGCCAGGCGGGCCAGCAGCTCACGGATGCGGAGGTCGTCCGGGCCGACCCCGTCGATCGGGCTGATCGCGCCGCCGAGCACGTGATAGCGCCCGCGGAACTCACGGGTGCGCTCGATGGCGACGACGTCCTTCGGCTCCTCCACCACGCAGATGACGGAAGGGTCGCGCCGGGTGTCCCGGCAGATGTTGCACTGCTCCTCCTGCGCTACGTTTCCGCAGGTCGCACAGAAGCGGACCTTGGCCTTCACTTCCATGAGGGCCTGGGCGAGCCGCCGTACGTCGGTCGGCTCGGCCTGGAGGATGTGGAAGGCGATCCGCTGCGCGCTCTTGGGACCGACGCCGGGCAGCCGCCCGAGTTCGTCGATGAGGTCCTGGACCACGCCTTCGTACAACGGACTGCCGTCCTTCCTGAGGTTCGTGCACTACGTACGGTAGATGGCTTCGGCCGGTCTGAGAAAGGCGAACCGGGGAGACGGTTCAGAACGGCAGGCCGGGGATACCGCTGCCGCCACCGCCAAGACCCTGGGCGAGGGGGCCGAGCTTCTGCTGCTGGAGGTTCTGCGCGTTCTCGTTGGCCGCCTGGACGGCCGCGACGATCAGGTCGGCGAGGGTCTCGGTGTCCTCGGGGTCCACCGCCTTCGGGTCGATTTTCAGACCGCGCAGCTCGCCGGAGCCGGTGACCGTGGCCTTCACCAGGCCGCCGCCCGCCTGGCCGTCGACCTCGGTCCGCGCCAGTTCCTCCTGCGCCTTCGCCAGGTCCTCCTGCATCTTCTGGGCCTGCTGGAGCAGCTGCTGCATGTTGGGCTGGCCACCACCGGGGATCACGTTCAGCTCCCATCAAGTCCGGTCACGACGGTTTTGCCGTTCGGCACGAGCCTACGTGGTCCGGGCGGCCCCCGCCCCAGCACTCTTTCGAGTGATGCGGTGGCAGCCCTATACCTGATCAACGCCCTCTTCCGGGCGGAAAACCGGCGGCACCCGGCTCTTCGCCACCCATTGGGCGGTAGGAAGGGTTCCGGCGCAGTGTTCCGGCGCATGATGCCAGCGCACGAGTCCTCGCGGACGGCGAGCGGTACGGCGAGCAGTGGCGAGCAGTAGGGAGTGCCGGGTGGGTCAGCCGGAGATGCAGCCCGAGGGGCCGCCGCGGAACGGAGCGGGCGGTGGCGGTGAGGGGGCGGCCGGGGCGCGGCCGGGCGACCTGACCGGGCGGGCGTTTCCCCTCGGGGACTGGGCCCTGCCCGCCGAGCGCCTCGACGAGCTGTACCGGTGGGTGGAGCGGGGCGCACTGGACACGGCGGCCTGGTACCTGGCGGACCGGGTGTGGAAGCGGCGCGGCGCCGTGCTGCTGCGCGGCGGGGCCGCGGTGGGCGCGGTCGCCGGGGCGGCGCTGCCGCTGCTCGACCTGTCCGGGGCGGTGGGCGGGGTCGCGCCCTGGGGGTATCTGGCGCTGCTGTGGGCGGTGGCGTGCGTGGCGGTCGACCGGTGTTTCGGTGTCACGGCCGGGTGGATGCGGGACGTGGCCACGGCGCAGGCGGTGCAGCGCCGGCTCCAGGCGCTCCAGTTCGACTGGGCGTCGGAGAGTGTGCGGGAGGTGCTGGGACCGGCGGAGGGCACGGCGAGTGAGGCCGCCGAGCGGTGCCTGCTGGTGCTGCGGCGGTTCTCGGAGGACGTGACGGAGCTGGTGCGGGCCGAGACGACGGACTGGATGGTGAGCTTCCGTCCGGGACCGGCGCCCCTGGGACCGCACGCCGCGGCGGCGGCCGACGGGCCGCGCCCCGAGGGCACGGGCACCGGCGCCACCGGCCGCTTCCCGGTCCCCCCGCAGAACGGCTCCCGCCCGAACATGCCCCGCCAGCGCCCGCCGGAGCCCCGGTGACGACCGGTGGCGGGGTCACGTCCGCTCATCCCCGGGTGTAGACCAGGGCCTCGCCGGTGTCGTCGTTGGTGCGTTCCAGGCTGCCGTCGGGCAGCAGGGTGACCGTGCTGGACCCGCCCGGGGCGCAACTGGTGGACGGCCCGCTGGTGACCCGGGACGGGCCGAGCCGCAGCGGCCCGTCGGCGCCCGGCTCGGCGGTGAGGGCGGCGGCGAACACGCAGTGGTAGGTGCCGGTGTCCGTCGGGCCGTCCGCCACGAGGGTCAGCACCGTCTCGCCGACCTCGCCCTGCGCGATGGTCAGCCGCCGGGGGTGCGTGCCGGAGGCGTTGTCGATGGCGGTCGCCCAGCCGCCCAGGTACCCGGCCGGGACCGTGCCCTCGTCGGCGGACGGAGCGGTCGAACCGGTCGACGGCGACTGGCCCGCCGGGTCCGACGTGCCGGGCGAGCCCGGCCCCGGGTCCTGCGGCGCGCCGGTGGACCGCGTGGGGGTGGGGTCGCCGCCCGCCGCGTCGGTGCCGTCGCCGCGCATCAGGGCGTAGACCGTGCCGCCCGCGCCCAGCGCGACGATCAGGGCCACGACGATCAGCAGCGCGGTGGCGCGGGCGTTGCGGGGCGGCTCGTGCGGGGGTCCGTACGGTGGCGGCCCCTGGGGCGGGGTCGGGCCGAGGCCGCCCCCGCCGTACGGGTGCTGGTAACCGGACTGCGGGTAGCCCGGCTGCGGATGGCCCTGCTGTTGGTACCCCGGCTGCTGGTACCCGGGCTGTTGGTACCCCGGCTGCTGCTGATGGCCGGGCCGGTGGTGGCCGGGCTGCGCCGTGTGCCATCCCTCGTCGGGGGCCTGGGCGTGTCCCGGCGCGGGCGGCTGGGCATGGCCGTTGGCGGCGGGCGGAGGCGTGGGCAGGGCCTGGCCGGCGACCAGGGTCGGGAGGTGGTCCAGCGGGGTGCCGCCGCTGCCCGGCTCACGCGGGGGCGGCGGGCCCACCGGCGTCGCACCGCCCGGCACCGGCTCCGCACCCGCGCCGTCCAGCACCGCACCGCCCGGCGCCGCACCGTCCGGCGGTTCTCCGGCGGTCCCCGCGGTGCCTGGCCCCGCACCGCCGGGCCCCGCACCGTCGGAACCCGCGCCGCCGGTCTCGGCACCGCCGGACCCCGCACCTCCGAACCCGGCTGCCGCGCCCCCGCCAAGCGCGGCCGACGCCCCGCGGCTCCCGGCCTGCCCGGCAGCCCCCGCCTGCCCCGCGGACCCCACAGACCCCGCGGACCCCGCGGACCCCGCGTCTTCAGGGTTCTCCGTGTCCAGCAGCCGTACCGCGTGCCGGCCGAGCTGGGCCACCAGGGCGCTGGGCAGCCACGGGTCGCGGGAGCGGCCGTCGGTGACCGTGTCCTGCGCGCCCGTGCGTTCCAGGACCTCGGCGAGGCCCGGCCGCGCGGCGGGGTCCTTCCTCAGGCAGTCGCGGACGAGGTCGGCGACGCCCTCGGGCACGCCCTCCAGGTCGGGCTCCTCCTGCGCGATGCGGAACATCAGGGCGTGCACGCCGCTGTTCGCGGCGCCGAACGGCAGCCTGCCCGTGGCGGCGTAGACGAGGACCGAGCCGAGGCAGAAGACGTCGCACGCGGGCGTGACGCGGTCGCCGCGCACCTGCTCGGGCGCCATGAACCCGGGCGAGCCGACGAGCGCGCCGGTGCGGGTGAGGCCGCCGTCGGTCACCGTCTCCAGGGCGCGGGCGATGCCGAAGTCGATGACGCGGGGGCCGTCGATGGTGACCAGGACGTTGGACGGCTTGAGGTCGCGGTGGACGATCCCGGCGGCGTGGATGTCCTGGAGCGCGTGGGCGAGACCGGCCGCCAGCGTGCGTACCGACCGCTCCGGCAGCGCACCGTGGTCGTGCCCGACGACCTGCTGGAGGCTCGGCCCCGCGACGTACCCGGTGGCGACCCACGGCACCGGGGCCTCGGTGTCGGCGTCCAGTACGGGCGCCGTCCAGTACCCGCCGACCCGGCGCGCGGACTCGACCTCCTGCCGGAACCGCTCGCGGAACTCCTCCAGCGCGGCCAGTTCCTCGCGCACCAGCTTGACGGCGACGGTGCGCCCGCGGTCCGAGCGGGCCAGGTAGACGTGGCCCATGCCGCCCGCCCCCAGCCGCCCCAGCAGCCGGTAGGCCCCGATGTGCTGTGGGTCCCCGTCCCCCAGTTTCCGCATGCCGCGCCGCCTTCCCCCCGCACGTGAGCAACAGGGCGAGGATAGTGCGGGCTCGGTCTCACGAAGGGCGGGCGTTGTCCACGGTTCCGTAACGGAGCGGCCCGCCCGCACCGGCGACGCACCGCCGAGGCACGAGCGACGCACCGGCAACACACCGGCAACACACCGGCGACGCGTCGACAACCTGTCGTGGAAAGCTCCCGACCGCAGACAGGACGCCGATTCCGTTTCCGCATCGCGGACATCTACCCTCGGCCGCATGACCCCTCAGCCCAATCCCCAGGCCGGCGCCGCCGTGAAGGCCGCGGACCGCGCGCACGTCTTCCACTCCTGGTCAGCGCAAGAGCTGATCGACCCGCTCGCCGTCGCCGGCGCCGAGGGGTCGTACTTCTGGGACTACGAAGGCAAGCGCTACCTCGACTTCTCCAGCGGGCTCGTCTACACGAACATCGGCTACCAGCACCCCAAGGTCGTCGCCGCGATCCAGGAGCAGGCGGCGCGGATGACGACGTTCGCGCCCGCGTTCGCCGTCGAGGCGCGCTCGGAGGCGGCCCGGCTGATCGCCGAGCGGACGCCCGGCGACCTGGACAAGATCTTCTTCACCAACGGCGGCGCCGACGCCGTCGAGCACGCCCTGCGCATGGCCCGGCTGCACACCGGCCGCCCCAAGGTGCTCTCGGCGTACCGCTCGTACCACGGCGGCACCCAGCAGGCGGTCAACGTCACCGGTGACCCGCGCCGCTGGGCCTCCGACAGCGGCACGGCCGGCGTCGTGCACTTCTGGGCGCCCTTCCCGTACCGCTCGCGCTTCTACGCCGAGAACGAGGAGCAGGAGTGCGCGCGGGCGCTGGAGCACCTGGAGACGACGATCGCCTTCGAGGGTCCGGGGACGATCGCCGCGATCATCCTGGAGACCATCCCGGGCACCGCGGGGATCATGATGCCGCCGGCCGGTTACCTGGCCGGCGTGCGCGAGATCTGCGACAAGTACGGCATCGTCTTCGTGCTCGACGAGGTCATGGCCGGGTTCGGGCGCACCGGTACCTGGTTCGCGGCCGATCTGTACGACGTCGTGCCCGACCTGATGACCTTCGCCAAGGGTGTGAACTCGGGTTACGTGCCCCTCGGCGGCGTCGCGATCTCCGCCGAGATCGCCGCGACCTTCGCCGAGCGGCCCTACCCCGGCGGACTGACCTACTCCGGGCACCCGCTGGCCTGCGCCGCCGCCGTCGCCACGATCAACGTGATGGCGGAGGAGGGCGTCGTCGAGCACGCCGCGCGGCTCGGCGGAGAGGTCGTCGAACCGGCGCTGCGGGAGCTGGCCGAGCGCCACCCGAGCGTGGGCGAGGTGCGCGGGACCGGCATGTTCTGGGCGCTGGAGCTGGTGAAGGACCGGGAGACCCGGGAGCCGCTGGTGCCGTACAACGCGACCGGACAGGCGGCCGCGCCGATGTCGGCGTTCGCCGCCTCCGCCAAGGCCCACGGCCTGTGGCCGTTCGTGAACATGAACCGCACCCACGTGGTCCCGCCGTGCAACATCACCGAGGCGGAGCTGAAGGAGGGCCTCGCGGCCCTGGACACGGCACTGTCCGTGGCGGACGAGTACACACGGTAAGCGGGGTCGGGCGCCGGATCCGAGCGCGTAGGGTTGCGTGCTCGTACGCGGTAGACATATGTACGAGCACGCCCCCCGAACGACGCCCAGCACGACGCCCGACCGGCGCCCCGGACCCGACGAGGAGACGCCCGACCATGCCCGGCCCCAGCGGTACCGGTGCCGTCACGCGCAGCACCCTGCGGCAGCAGATCGCCGACGCGCTCCGCGACGAGGTACTGGCCGGGCGGCTCCAGCCGGGGCAGGAGTTCACGGTCAAGGAGATAGCCGAGCAGTACGGGGTGTCCGCGACGCCGGTGCGCGAAGCCCTGGTCGACCTGTCCGCGCAGGGGCTCCTCGACGCCGACCACCACCGGGGCTTCCGCGTCCACGAGTACTCGGTCGACGACTTCCGCGGCATGATCGAGGCCCGCAGTCTGGTGACCGACGGGATGTTCCTCGCCCTCGCCGCGGACCTGCCGGACCCGGCCGATCCGCGTATCGCCGCCGCGCTCTCCGGGGTCCGCCGGCGCGGCGAGGAGGCCCAGCGCGCCGCCTCGGCCGGGGAGCTGACCGTCCTGATCGGCTACGACCTGCGCTACTGGCGCGAACTGGCCGCCCTCTTCGGCAACCCCTACCTCTGCGACTTCCTGCACCGGCTGCGCGTGCAGAGCTGGGTGTGCACGGTGCAGCACCTGCGCCGGCTCAGCGACCTGCGCGGCGCGCTGTGGTCCGGGCACACCGAGTTGGTCGACGCCCTCGCCCACCGCGACGTCCCGGGCGCACGCGCGCTCGTCGACGCGTACAACGCCCACTCGCTCGCCCTCATCGAAGGGCTCACCGGCGGCAGCGCCGGGGGCAGCGACGGCGGCGTCGCCGGGGGATGACCAACGCCGGACGTGTCGTGGCCCGGCCCCAGATGGGTATGGGACCTGCACGCGAAGCGCGCCCGACGCACCACCGACACGCACCGACTACGCTGCCCTGACCACCGTGCTGTGTGAGGAGCCCTCTTTTGGCCTGTGACCTGTGGCTGGTACCGCTCGTCGACGTCTTGTGCCACACGCCGGACAACCCGTTCGCCGAGGAACTCGCGCAATACGACAAGGTGCTGGCCGAGGCCGGGCTGCCGCCGGTGCCGGTGTACCAGTACATGCCGGGACTCTCCGGCGAGGTCGCGCCCGTGGCCGGTTTCGACTACGACGCGCTGCACTTCCTGCGCCGGTCCTACCTCCTTCAGGTGTGCGGACTGCCGGTGACCCCGGTGGACGAACTGGGCGGGGACTACGAGCAGTTGCTGGAGATGTTCGAGTCGACGGCCCAGCAGTCCCACCTCGTCTGGCACTACGACCACGCGGGCGCCTACGTCCCGGTCGACTTCCCGCATCCGCTCGCCAACGACGAACTCCTGGCGGGCGGCGGCCCCTTGGGTTCTTCGCACGCCCTGCTGCGGGAACTGGAGGCCGTCGCCCCGGCCCTCGGCATCGACCCGGCCAACCCCCCTGCTCCACCGCAGCCGCCGCTCGCCCCGACGGAGCTGGAGGAACCGGCCGTGCCCGCGCCGTACGACGCCAGCCCGTTCGCCCGGGAGCGCCACGTGTGGCTGGGGCTGCACACGGCGGCGACGCGGAGCCTGGCACAGGGGTCGATGATCGTCTTCAGCTGACCGGGGACCTCAGCGGTCGCTGCCGGTCAGCCGAGCTGGGACAGTCCCTTGCGCAGGTCGTCCGCGTTCATGATCGGGGAGACCTCGACCTCGGCGTTCAGCTCGGTGAAGAACGGCTCGCCGGTGGGCGGCAGCTCCGAGCTGTCCTGCATGTCGAAGACCAGCAGGGCCGTCCGCCGGCCGCCGACGGGGCCGAAGTAGGCGGCCTCCGGCTTGAGCTGGTCGAGCATCCGGCTGATCACGTCGGGCAGTTTCCCGCTGCGGATCGCCTCGTTGCCCTTCTCCGTGTCCAGCGTCGCCTTGAGCAGCACGCGCATCGCACTCACCTTCTTCTGCCGACGCGACGTGTACGGGTTCAGCCTATGCCCGTGATGTCCAGTTCGTTCAGTCGAGCGGGCTCGGCGATCACGTCGATGCCGGTCATGCGGCCGTCGGCGGCGAAGTCGAAGCGGAGGACGACGCGCAGCCTGCCGTGCTCGGCCATCGCCATGCCCACCCGGCCGTCGACGAGGACGACGGCGGCGGCCCGGGCCCGGCCCATCGAGGCCATCGCGCCCCTGGCCACCGGCTCCACACCACCGACGGTGAAGGGCTCGGGCGTCGGCACGACCGCCGCGTCGGCGCGCAGCACGACGTCCGGGTGGAGCAGGGCCACCAGCGCGTCGAAGTCGCCGCCGCGGGTGGCCGCCAGGTAGGCGTCGACCGCGCGGCGCCGGCGCGGCAGGTCGGCCTCGGGTGCGGGGACGCCCCGGACCCGGCGGCGGGCCCGGCTCGCCAGCTGGCGGGTGGCGGCGGGGGTCTTGTCGAGCATCGCGGCGATGTCGTCGAAGGGCACGTCGAACATGTCGTGCAGGACGAACGCGAGCCGCTCGGCGGGCCCGAGGGTGTCCAGGACGATCAGCAGCGCGATCCCGACCTCGTCGGCGAGCTGCGCCTCCTCGGCCGGATCGGTGCCGGTGCCGGTGCGGGCCGCCCGCCCGCGTGGCGTGTCGTCCAGCGGCTCCTCGCGGCGGGTGTCCCGGGCGCGGAGCAGGTTGAGGCAGACCCGGGCCACGACCGTGGTGAGCCAGCCCGACGGATTGGCCACCTCGGAAGTGTCCGTCCGGTCGGCCCGCAGCCAGGCCTCCTGAAGGGCGTCGTCCGCCTCACCGAGCGAACCGAGGATCCGGTACGCGACCGCCCGCAGCCGGGGCCGGTCCAGCTCGAACTGCCGGGCCACGTCATCGGGTCGTCCGGGCACCGTACGGCTTCCTTCCGCGTCCGTTCACAGGTCCTCGGGGGAGGGCGGGACCCAGTGAACCACCCGGCGTACGCACCCCCACAAGGGCCTCTCACCGCACCAGGATGATCCCCGGCGGCCACAGCACCCCGGCGGCCAGCAGCAGCGACGGTCCCAGGTGGACCGGGCACACCCGCAGCGGCGCCCGAAGGTGCCGGGCGACCTCGAAGCGGACCGGGTCGCCGCAGTCCTCCGGGCCGTTCTCGCCGCCGTACGGGCCCTGGCAGGAGGCGGCGCGGTCACAGTCGGTCATGTCCCGATCCGACACCAGGCCACGCTCCGGCGCCCGGCGAAGGGGGCCGAAGGGAGGGCTACAGGGCGGTGGCGGCCTCGTCGAGGCCGATGCACTTGCGCTCCTGCGGGATCCACTTCACGGCGGGATCCAGTGCGGCGAGGATGCCGCCCACCTCCTCGCGCGGACCGGAGTACGTGAACTCCACGGCCGGTGAGCGACCGTACGTCCGCAGGACGCTCACGCCGTCGCGCTTGAGCCGTGCCTCGTCCAGGACCCAGTCGACGCCGTCGGCGGTGACGCAGAGGTTGATGTTGGGCTGGAGCTCCTCGGCACCGCAGCGGAACACGGCCTTCTGGCCGCCCCAGGACGCCACCGAGTCGCCCAGGGCCCAGTCGCGCGAGGCGCCGGGTATGTCCTCGGGCAGGCGGGAGATCACCGTGTCGCACTTGGCGTCGCCGGCGTGCGGTGCGGCGGAGACGCGGTGGCCGTCGACGTAGAAGGCCCCGCCGGTCACGACGACGACCGCCGCGGTCAGCCAGATCCACGTCCGGGTGGTGGGCTTCCGCATGTCCGCTCGCTCCGTCTGTCCGTGGTGACCGCGGTGACCGCGGTGACCGTGGTGACCGTGGTGACCGTGATGTCCCGGCCCCTGCTGTTTCGGCCAGCGTATCCGCCCGCCCGACGCCGACGGCCGGGGCCCCGCGCGGGGTCCCGGCCGTCGTGGTGCGTGCGCCGTGCCTACAGGAACGAGTTGATCTCGATCGTCTCGTCCCGGCCCGGGCCGACGCCGATCGCGGAGATCGGGGCGCCGGACATCTCCTCCAGCGCCTTGACGTACGCCTGGGCGTTCTTCGGCAGGTCGGAGAAGGACTTCGCCTTGGTGATGTCCTCGCTCCAGCCGGGCAGCGTCTCGTAGACCGGCTTCGCGTGGTGGAAGTCGGACTGCGAGTACGGCAGCTCCTCGACGCGCTTGCCGTCGATCTCGTAGGCCACGCAGACCGGGATCTGCTCCCAGCCGGTGAGGACGTCGAGCTTGGTGAGGAAGAAGTCGGTGAGGCCGTTGACGCGGGTGGCGTAGCGGGCGATCACCGCGTCGAACCAGCCGCAACGCCGGTCGCGGCCGGTGGTGACGCCGCGCTCGCCGCCGATGCGGCGCAGGGCCTCGCCGTCCTCGTCGAACAGCTCGGTCGGGAACGGTCCGGCGCCGACGCGGGTCGTGTACGCCTTGAGGATGCCGATGACCCGGCTGATCTTCGTCGGGCCCACGCCGGCGCCGGTGCAGGCGCCGCCCGCGGTCGGGTTCGACGAGGTGACGAAGGGGTACGTGCCGTGGTCGATGTCCAGGAGCGTGCCCTGGCCGCCCTCGAAGAGGACCACCTTGTCGTCGTCGAGGGCCTGGTTGAGGACCAGGACGGTGTCGGCGACGTACGGCGCGAGCTTGTCCGCGTAGCCCAGCAGCTCCTCGACGACCTGGCCGGTGGCGATGGCGCGGCGGTTGTAGAGCTTGGTGAGCATCTGGTTCTTGACGTCGAGGGCCGCCTCGACCTTCTGGGTGAGGATCGACTCGTCGTAGAGGTCCTGGACCCGGATGCCCACGCGGTTGATCTTGTCGGCGTAGGTCGGGCCGATGCCGCGCCCGGTGGTGCCGATCTTCCGCTTGCCGAGGAAGCGTTCCGTCACCTTGTCGACGGTGACGTTGTACGGCGTGATGATGTGAGCGTTGCCGCTGATCAGGAGCTTGGACGTGTCGACGCCGCGCTCGTTCAGCCCGCTCAGCTCGGAGAACAGGACCGACGGGTCGACGACGACGCCGTTGCCGATGACCGGCGTGCAGCCGGGGGAGAGAATTCCGGAAGGGAGCAGGTGCAGGGCGTACTTCTGGTCGCCCACGACTACCGTGTGGCCGGCGTTGTTGCCGCCCTGGTAGCGCACCACATAGTCGACGGAGCCACCGAGCAGGTCCGTCGCCTTTCCCTTGCCTTCGTCACCCCACTGAGCACCGAGCAGCACAAGTGCGGGCACGCGCGTACACCCCTTCCGGGCGGGGCATGTCCATGGTCGAGGGCGTATGCGACGGGTTTCCGCCACGTACACCGCGACCGTCGTTGGCCGCCAACCGTCGGACCGGGTGCCCCGGAATAGACGAAGCCCCTGGCGCAACAGCGCAAGGGGCTCTTGCACCAAGATGCTACCCGAGGAAGCGAGGCATGGCCGAGGTGGCGACTTCCGCGAGCTCTTCCGCGAACTCTTCCGCGAGGTCCGACCAGCTTCTGGTGGTGGTGGATCCGGCCGCCCGGCGCATGGACGGGGAGTCCGTCCGGATCGCGAAAGACGTGCTCAGCGCCGGTGCGTCGCATACGAAGGTGTGTCTTCCGGACGGCCCGGAGGAGTTCGCGCGGGCGCTGCGCCGGCGCGGCTCGCGGCGCCCGGTGGTGGTCGGGGACGACGGTGCGCTGCTACGGGCCGTGGCGCTGCTGCACCGGCAGCGGGAGCTCGCGGGGTGCGCGCTGTCGGTGGTGCCGGTGGGCCCGGCGCTCGGTCTCGCCCGGTCCCTGGGGCTGCCGACCGGGGCGGTGGCGGCGGCGCGGGCCGTGCTGGACGGCGCGGAACGGCGCCTGGACCTGCTCGTGGACGACAGCGACGGGGTGGTGCTGGGGGCGGTGGGCATTCCGCCGGCCCCGTTCCCCGTCCCGGGGCGGGAGGACCCGGCGCCCGGCCCGGCGTCGCTCCGCCCCTGGCTGCGGACCTGCCAGTCGCTCGTACGGACGCTGGCCTCCGCACGTCCGGCGCGGACCGCCGTGGCGCCGGGGGCCGCGGGTCCGGCCCGGCTGCGGGTGGAGGTCGACGGGGTGACGCTGGTCGACCTGGACCAGCCGGTGGAGGCACTGACGGTGACGCCGGAGGGCGGCGGGCTGGCCGCGGTGGAGGTGCGGCCGCTGTCGGTGGGCGCTCAGGCGGCACCGCTGACGGCGAGCGGGCGGACGGTGACCGTGTCGGGGGCGCACTTCCGGTACCGGGCGGACGCGGTGGTGTGCGGACCGGTGGGGACGCGGACATGGGTGGCGCGGGAAGGGGCGTGGGGGCTGACGCTGCCGGCCGGGTAGGGGCGGGGTTCGGGCTTCCGGTCCGGGTTCAGGAGTCCGTGTTCGGGGGTCCGGGTTCAGGGGTCCGGTCCGCGTTCAGGGGGGTCCGGTTTCACCCCTGTCCGAACCGCTCCTCCCGGTGCACGCGCCAGCGCTCCATCATCGCCGCGATCTCCTCGTCGACGAACTCGAAGAAGGCGAGTGTCTCGGCCATGCGCCGGCCCGCCGGGGTGTCGGCGCCGAGGCTGGTGACGCCGTCGCTCAGGGCGCTCTCCCAGCGCTTGAGGACGGCCTCGCGGTTGGTCAGCGCCTCGTACCACTGGTTGCTGTGCACCCGGTAGCGCTCCCGGCGCGAACCGGGCTCCCGCTCGCGCGAGACCATGTGCTGCTGCGAGAGGTAGCGCACGGCGCCGGAGACGGCGGCCGGGCTGACCCGGAGCTGCTCGCCGAGTTCGGCGGAGGTCAGCGAACCCGAGTCGGAGGCCAGCAGCGCGGCGAAGACCCGGGACGGCATGCGCTGCATCCCGGCCTCGACGAGCTGGGCCGCGAAGCCCTCCACGAACTTCGACACCGCCTCGGGGTCGCGCCCCGCCGCCTGATCCGCCCGATCCGCTGGTTGTCTCATCCCACGATCATCCCTCACCGTCTTGACGGTTCCTTAACTTCACAAGTTTCTGAAAGTAGCGTACGTTCCGAATCATGACGAAGGCAATCAGCGTCTCCGGACTCCACAAGTCGTTCGGACGCACGCATGCTCTGGACGGGCTCGACCTGGAGGTCGGGACCGGGGAGGTCCACGGGTTCCTCGGGCCCAACGGAGCCGGGAAGTCCACCACCATCCGGGTCCTGCTCGGCCTGCTGCGCGCCGACTCCGGCGCCGCGCAGGTGCTCGGCCGCGACCCGTGGGCCGACGCGGTGGAGGCGCACCGGCGGATCGCGTACGTCCCCGGCGACGTGACGCTGTGGCGCAACCTCTCCGGCGGCGAGGTCATCGACCTCTACGGCCGGCTGCGCGGCGGACTGGACACCCGGCGGCGCGCGGAACTGGTCGAGCGCTTCGAACTCGACCCGACCAAGAAGGGCCGCACCTACTCCAAGGGCAACCGGCAGAAGGTGGCCCTGGTCGCCGCCTTCGCCTCCGACGTCGACCTGCTGATCCTCGACGAACCCACTTCCGGACTCGACCCGCTGATGGAGGAGGTCTTCCAGCGGTGCGTCGAGGAGGAGCGCGAGCGCGGCCGGACGGTGCTGCTCTCCTCCCACATCCTCAGCGAGGTCGAGGAGCTGTGCGACCGGGTCAGCATCATCCGCAAGGGGCGGACCGTCGAGAGCGGCTCGCTCGCCGAACTCCGCCACCTGACCCGGACCAGCGTCACCGCCGAACTCGCGGGCGCCCCGAACGGCCTCACCCGCCTGCCCGGCGTGCACGACCTCGACGTCCGGGGCCACCGGGTCCGGCTCCAGGTCGACACGGACAAGCTGGACGCCGTCCTCAGGTCGCTGAGCGAGACGGGCGTGCGGTCGCTGACGTCGACGCCGCCGACGCTGGAGGAGCTGTTCCTGCGGCACTACCAGGCCGAGGACGCCGAGGACGCGGAGTCCGGAGCGGAGGTGACGGCGCGATGACCGCCACCGCCGACGCCACCGCCACGGCCTTCGCCGCCCGGACCGGGGGCGCGCGCCGACTCGCCGGGACCGGCACGCTGCTGCGCTTCGCCCTGCGCCGCGACCGCGTGCTGATCCCCGTCTGGGTCGCGGTGAACGCGCTCATGGTGCTGTCCATGCCGGGCACCCTCAAGGGCCTGTACGGCACCGCCGCCGAACGCGCCGACCTGATGCGGCAGATGGAGACCAACTCCTCGCTGCGGGCACTGGTCGGCCCGGTCTTCGACGACAGCCTCGGCGCGCTCACCGCCTGGCGCGTCGGCCTGTACGCGGGCGCGCTCGCCGCGGTGATGAGCCTGCTGATCGTCGTACGGCACACCCGCGACGAGGAGGAGAGCGGACGGCAGGAGGTCGTCGCCTCCGGGATGGTCGGCCGCCGCGCCCCACTGACGGCGGCACTGCTGGCGGCGGCGGTCGCCAACGCCGTCCTGGCCCTGCTGGTCGCCGTCGGACTGGCCGGGCAGGGGGCGGCCGGCGCGCTGGCCCTCGGGCTCGGGGTCGCGGGCGTCGGGATGCTCTTCGCGACCACGGCGGCGATCGTCGCCCAGCTGACCGAGAGCGCCCGGCTGGCCCGGGGGCTGACGGCGGCCGTGCTCGGCGGGGCCTTCGTCCTGCGCGCGGCGGGCGATTCCGCGACGGACGACGGCTCGTCGGTGCTGACGTGGGTGTCGCCGCTGGGCTGGCTGGAGAACCTGCGGGCCTTCGCCGGTGAACGGTGGTGGGTACTGCTGCTCGTCGCCGGCGCGGCGGTGGCCCAGGGGGCGGTGGCCTACGCCCTGGCCGGACGCCGGGACCTCGGCATGAGCTTCCTGCCCACCCGGCCGGGACCGGCCGCCGGGCGCCTGGGCACGGCCGGGGCGCTGGCCTGGCGCCTGCAACGCGGCAGCGTCCTCGGCTGGAGCATCGGCTTCCTCCTCGCCGGGGCGGTCTACGGCGGGATGACGGAGGGCGCGGCCGATCTCGTCGGCGACAACGCGCAGGCCCGCGACATCATCGAGCGGATGGGCGGACAGGCCGGGGTCACCGACGCCTTCGTGTCGGCGATGATCGGCATGCTCGGGCTGGTCGCCGCGCTGTACGTGGTCGCGTCGGTGCTGCGGCTCAGCGGCGAGGAGACGTCCGGGCGGGCCGAACCGGTGCTCGCGGGCGCGGTGGGCCGGCTGCGGTGGGCGGCGGGCCACCTGGTGATCGCCTTCGGCGGCGCGGCGCTCATCATGCTGCTCGCCGGGCTCGGCTTCGCCGCCGGGTACGGGCAGGACTTCGGGGCGATCCTGGGCGCGTGCCTGGTCCAGCTCCCGGCGGTCTGGGTGATCGGCGGGGCGGCGGTGCTGCTGCACGGGCTGCTGCCCCGGGCGGCCGTCGCCGCGTGGGCCGTCGCGGGCGCGGTGCTGCTGCTCGGCTGGGTCGGACCGGCACTGGACGTGCCGCGGAGCGTCCTGGACGTGTCCCCGTTCGGGCACCTGCCGAAGCTGCCGGCCGGAGAGATGAGCTGGACGCCGGTGCTGGTGCTGCTCCTGATCGCGGGGGCGCTGGTCGCAGCGGGCCTGGCGGGGCTGCGGCGGCGGGACCTGACGACCTGAGGCGAAACCGAACGTACGGGCCAAGGCGTCAGGACAGGTATGAGTCGGGATGCGATGACGGGTGGTGGCTGTGCGGTCTCGTTCGCCGGGGCCGTGGGTGCGGTGGTCGTGTGGTGGCAGACCGCGCGGACCCAGCGGCACCTGGGCAACGAGTTCGAGAACAACGGGCAGGACTTCGGCGCCGTCCTCACCGAGCTGCCGTTGGTCTTCCTCGCCGGGGCCGTCGTGCCCGCCGTGGTGTGGGGGCTCGGGGCCTGGCTGCTGGGACGGCGCCGGCGCCAGGAGTCGTCACAGTTCCACGCGTAGCCCCGTCAGGCCGCGCATCACGAAGTTCGGCCTGCGTTCCGGCTCCGCCGCCAAGCGCAGGCCGGGGGCCCGCTCCAGCAGGGACGTCATGGACGCCGCCAGTTCGATGCGGGCCAGCGGGGCGCCGATGCAGTAGTGGATGCCGGCGCTGAAGGAGATGTGCGGGTTGTCCCGGCGGGTGAGGTCGAGGCGTTCCGGGTCGGTGAAGACCGCCGGGTCGTGGTTGGCCGAGCCGAACAGCATCGCCACCTCCGCGCCGCGCGGGATCGTCCTCCCGTCGATCTCGATCTCGTCCAGGACCCAGCGTTCGAAGAGCTGGAGCGGGGTGTCGTAGCGCATCAGCTCCTCCACGGCGGACGGGACGAGGGAGTGGTCCGCGCGCAGGGCGGCCAGCTGGTCGGGGTGGCGGAAGAGCGCCAGCCAGCCGTTGCTCGTCGCGTTCACCGTGGCCTCGTGACCGGCATTCAGGAGCAGGACGCAGGTCGAGATCATCTCCTGCTCGGTGAGGCGGTCGTCGTCCTCGTCGTGGGCCGCGATCAGACCGGAGATCAGGTCGTCGCCGGGGTCCTTGCGGCGGGCCGCGATGAGTGTGCGCAGGTACTCGGAGAAGTCGACGGACGCCCGGACCGCCTTCGCCGCCGTCTCCTCGGACGGGTTCAGCTCGTACATCCCGCAGATCTCCGCCGACCAGGGGCGCAGCGGGGCGCGGTCGGACTCCGGGATGCCCAGCATCTCGGCGATCACGGCGACCGGCAGCGGCTCGGCCACGTCGGTGAGCAGGTCGCCGCCGCCCGCCGCGACCAGCCGGGCCACCAGGTCGTCCGCCAGCCCGTGCACGTACGGCTTCAGCCGCTCCACCGTGCGCGGCGTGAACGCCTTCGACACCAGGCGCCGGATCCGGGTGTGGTCCGGCGGCTCCAGGTCGAGCATGCCGTGGTCGTTGAGCGTGTGGAAGGGTTCCTGCTCCGGCGGGGGCGGGGTGCGGCCGAAGTCCTCGTGGCTGAAACGGTGCTGGTAGGTCCGGCCCAGGCGTCGGTCGCGCAGCAGCGCCGAGACGTCCCCGTGGTGCGGGACCAGCCACTGGTCGCTCGGCTCGTAGTAGAGCACGCGCCCCTTCGCCCGCAGCTCGGCGAAGGCGGGGTAGGGGTCGGCGACGAAGGCGGGGTCCCACGGGTCGAACGCGGGGGCGGATTCACGGGAACCAGCGGATGCGGCCGTCATGGACGGACGATACGACGTACCCCGGGCCCGTGCCCACCCCGTGCGCGGTGGACCGCGTCCGGGCACGGGACGACGCCGCACCGCCGCCCGCCGGAGCGCCACGGCGGAGGCCTTCCACGGCTGCGCCGTCCGCCCGGCCGACGGCGACGGCCCTTCTACCGCCCGGCCGACGCTCGGCAGACCACGTCCTCGGCCGGAAGCCGGCCCGTGGTCAGGTAGGCGTCGGCGACCTCGTCCGCACAGGACCCCGCGCCGTAGACGCCGTGGCCCTCTCCCCCCACGACGGTGACCATCCGGGAACCCCGCAGGGCCCGGTGCATGCTCCGGGCGGCTTTCAGAGAGGTCTGCGGATCCCACTCGTTCTGCAGTATCAGCGCCCTGGCGTCGTTGCTCACGGTGGTCGCCGGCTCGCTGCCGGGCTTCCAGAACGCACACGGTTTGACGGTGGACGCGAAGTCGCCGTACAGCGGATACCGTGCCCTGTCGCGGACGGCGTCGCGCCGGTACTGCCGGGGGTCGTGCGGCCAGGCGGCCGCGGTGTCACCGCACATGACCGCCCAGAGACCGACGATCTGGTTCTCCGGGGGGAGTTCGGGATCCGGCGTCGGCGTGACGGTGCCGGTGCCGGTGCCGGCCTCTGCCTTCTTCAGCCCGGCCACCCAGTCCGCGGCCTGCCGCACCCGGAAGAAGACGGCGCGCGCGGACCGGATGTCGTCTCCCGCGAGGAGACCGTCGCCGGTGAGGAGGGGTTCGCGGTCGGCCCGGGCGACGATGTCCCAGAAGGTCCTGCGGACCTCGGCCGGAGTCGCGCCGAGGCGGTAGGTCGCGTTCCGGCGGGCGGTCCACCGGCTCCACCTCACGAAGGCGGGCTCGGCACCCTCCGCCATCCCCTGGAACGTGCCGCGTCCGTACCGCGCCGGGTCGGCCGCGCTGTCCAGCACGAACCGGTCGGCCCGCCGGGGGAACATCTGCAGGTAGACGGCCCCGAGGTAGGTGCCGTACGAGCCCCCGAAGTAGGAGATCCTGCTCTCGCCCAGGGCGGCGCGGACGACGTCCATGTCGCGCGCGGTGTTGCGAGTGGTGATGTGCGGCAGCCGGTCCCCCTCCTCGGCCCGGCACTTGGCGGCCACCGTGCGCGCCCACCGCACGTCCTTGCCGAAGGTCCTGGCGTGGTAGGGACGCTCGAAGTCCAGCTCGCGGGCGGTCAGACCGCAGCTGAGCGGGGAGCTCCGTCCGACGCCCCTCGGGTCGAACCCGACGAGGTCGTACCGTCGCTTCACCTCCTTGGGGAGATACGTCTCCAGGGCGGCCGGAAAGCCCAGACCCGGTGCTCCCGGACCGCCGGGGTTGAACAGCAGCACGCCACGGCGTTCCTTCGGACTGCTCGCCTTCGACCGGCTCACCACGACGTCCAGTTGCCTGCCGCCGGGGTCGTCGTAGTCCAGCGGCACCTTAAGCGTCGCGCACCGGAAGGACGCGGGCGTCTGCGCGTCGTCGCAGGACCGCCAGCGGAGTTCCTGCTGTGTGTAGCGGCGCAGGGCGTCCTTGGCGGACACCCCGGAAGACCCGGTCGCCGTATGGGCCGCCGTACGGGCCGTCGTATGGGCCGTCGCAGGTGTCGGCGTCGCGGCCAGGAGGGCTGCGGTACAGGCGGCCAGGAGCGACGCCACGCGCCTGCCGCGTATGGTCCGCGCGCTCCGCGCGGTGTGTGTCCTGCATGTGTTGCGCACGGTGATGCTCGTCCTTGTCGGTGATGGGCCGGTCCGCGTCGCCGCTCAGTTCCCGCCGAGGTGGTGGCGGACGCACTGCGCGTACTGATGGAGGCTGTCGGGCTGGTAGCAGGACTGAGTGCGGTTCGCGTACCAGGCCACGAAGAGGGCGAAGAGCACGGACATCACGAGCGCGAGGACCGACGTCACCACACCGGTCACAGCCGTGCTCCGGCCCGCCCCGGTCCGCCCGGCCGTCCTGAGACCCAGGAAGCCCAGGACCACACCCGCGGCGCCGAGCAGCCCCCCGACCAGGACGACCGAGGTGAACAGGCCGACGACGCCCAGCACCAGGGACGCCGTGGCCGCACTGCCCCCGGTGACCGGAGGCCGCGCCGGGGGCGCGCCTCCGGCCGTCGTCGTGTACCGGGGTGCCGTCGCCGTGCTGCTTCCACTCTTCATCCGCCGTTCTCCTGACTCGCCTGATTCGCCCGACAGGGCACGATCATGGAGCCGGAGGGGGCGCGGGCACATCGCTGGAAGGCGTGGACAAGCCCTCCCCCGATCGAGGGAGGGCCGCTGCCCGCCGGCCCGCCATACTTCCCCTATGACCAGGGCTTTCCGGCCGTTCCTGCGCGGCTCCACGTACTCGGGCGCGCTGCTCGCCCTCCTCGGCGCGATGGCGAGCGCCCCGCTGCTTCCGCTCGCCGTGCTCCCCGCTCTGGCATGGCGTTCCGCTCCGTACGGAGTGCGGGCCGGTCTGGTCCTGCTGATCTGGGCCGCGCTGATCACCGCGGTCGGGTTCGTCCCCGTCACCCGGCGGGTCCTGACCGCGTCCGCCCGCCGCCTCCTGAAGGTGCGCCTGCCGAACCCCGCGTCGCCGACCCGGTCCGACCGCCTGCGCACCCCTGCCTGGCTGCTGCTGCACGTCGCGTTCGGGTGGACGGGGACACTGGCGGGCGGCGTCCTGCTCCTCACCGGCCTGGCCCTCCCCCAGCCCGGGACGGGCGGCGACAGGGAGATCGTTCTGTTCGACCGGACGCTGCGGCCGGAGCCCGGCTGGCAGAGCTGGGTGGGGGCGGTCGCCTGCGTCCTGCTGGCACTGCTGGTGTGCGTCGCGGTGTCGGGCGCGCTGCGGTGGCTGGCCCCGCGGCTGCTGGGACCGTCGGCCGCCGAGCGGCTCGCGCTGGCGGCCGAACGGGAGCGGCGACTGGCCGAACGCAACCGGCTGGCCCACGAGTTGCACGACTCCATCGGACACACGTTGACGGCGGCCACGATCCAGGCGGCGGTGGCGGGCGAGGTGCTCGCCGCCGACCCGGTGGCGGCCCGGTCCGCGCTGCGCAGCATCGAGGAGTCGACCCGGGCCGCGCTGGAGGACCTGGACCACGTACTGGGCGTACTGCGCGACGAGCGGGCGGAGACGGCGCCCGTCCGGACGCTGGCCGAACTGCCCGAACTGCTCGGCCGGTTGCGGCACACGGGCGCCGTGATCGAGACGGACCTGACCGGCGACCTGGCCCAGGTGCCGGGCACGCTGTCCCGGGCGGCCTACCGGATCCTCCAGGAGGGGCTGACGAACGCGCTGCGACACGGGGACGGTGGTCCGATCCGGGTCGAGGTCGACGTCGCGGCCGCGCAGGACGGGCTGCGGCTCGGTGTGGTCAACCGGACCGGCCGACGGACCGGTACCGGCCCGGACGCGGACCGAGGCGTCTTCCCGACCTCCGGGCACGGACTGCGCGGCCTCGCCGAGCGCGTACGGCTGCTGCACGGCGAGTTCGACGCCGGCCCCGACGGTACGGAGCACTGGCGACTGGCGGTCCGCCTGCCGGTACGGCTGTCGGCATGACCGGCCCCGTCACCCTGCTGGTCGCGGACGACGACGCGGTGACCCGGAGTGGGCTGTGCACCCTGCTGGCGGCGCAGCCGGGTATCTCGGTCGCCGGGGAGGCCGCCGACGGAGTGGAGGCCGTCGAGCAGGCACAGCGGCTGCGACCGGACGTCGTCCTGATGGACGTGCGCATGCCGCGCCGCAACGGGATCGAAGCCACCCGGCAACTCCTCGCCGAGTCCCTCGACCCGCCGAAGGTCGTGGTGATCACCACCTTCGAGAACGACGGCTACGTCACCGCCGCGCTCAGCGCCGGAGCCAGCGGGTTCGTCCTCAAACGGCGCCCGGTTCCGCAGATCGCGGAGGCGGTGCGGATCGTGGCCGCGGGGGAGGCGATCCTCTTCCCGGCGGCCCTGCGCCGGATGGTCACCGCCCGCCCCCTGAGCCCGGCCGAGGCGTTGCCGGCAACATCCCTGACGGAGCGCGAGGAGGCGGTACTGCGGCTGATGGCCACGGGCCGGTCCAACCCCGAGATCGCACAGGCGCTCACGGTGAGTCTGGAGACCGTGAAGACCCACGTCGGGAACGTCCTGAGCAAGCTCGGCGCGCAGAACCGGACCCACGCGGTGGTGATCGCCTACGAATCCGGCCTGGTGATGCCGGGCTTCACCGGCTGACGCCGCCGGTCCCCGCCTCCCCGTCGCCCTTCACCCCTTCGACGAAGGCGACGAAGGAAGCGGCGGGGACTGAGAGGGTGGCGCGGGTGGGAGCCTTGGAGTCGCGGATGGCGACCCCGACGGGCAGTTCGGCAATCTCGACGCAGGCGTCGCCGTCGCCGCCGCCGGAGTGGCTGGACTTTCGCCAGTGCATTACAGCTCCTTCGTCAGACGGTGAATGAAGTCGCGCGACGCGGCGGCGTCCAACGACGCCGCCTGCACTCTCCGGAGCAGCGTCCGAAGCTGTTCCAGCTGAGGCTGCGCATCGATGTACGCAGCGCCGGTGGGAGCGTCCCGAAGCGCTGTGTCCAACTGAGGCACCGGACCCCCCAAGTACAGCATGGAGGCTCCGGCACCGGCGAAGCCTTCGCGCTCGATCGGGATGACGCGCACCGCGGCCTGCCCTGCCTCGATCTTGTCGAGAATGAAGCGCAGTTGAGTGAGCGATGCCCGACGGTCGGCCACCATCACACGCAGAGCGAACTCATGCACGATCGTCTCGTACGGAGTCGGAGTTTCCCGCTCGATGACGGCCCGACGCTCCATCCGGTGCCGCACGCGCAGGGCCACATCGTTCTCGGTCAGCTCGGGGCGCGTGTACGTGAACACCGAGCGGGCATAGTCGGCGGTCTGCAACAGCCCTGGAACGTAGTGGATCACAACCTCGCGCAAGAACGCCGCATGGTGCTCGGCTTCGGCGCCATCCAGGAACACTGAAGGAAGCACGCCTCGGTACTCCTCCCACCAGCCGCGTGTACGGTCGGTCGCCACCGCGACGAGTGACTCGATCAATGCCGAGTCCGTGCAGGCGTAGTTGGCGGCGAGGCGGCGCAGGCGCTTGGCGCTCACCCCTACGGTGCCGGACTCGATCTGGCTCATCTGAACAGCGTCAGCTTCCAACAGCTGTGCGGCTTCCTTAGCCGTAAGGCCTGTCGCTTCGCGCAACTTTCTCAGCTCGGCGCCCAACCTCGCCCTTCGCGCCGTGAGGTGTCTCTTCGGCGGCAACCGGCGCCTCCTCGCTCCAACTTCCCTGCGGGCCTACCTCTTTCGAGCGCCAGAATACTTCAACGGGTTGCACTTTCCTAAGCATAGGAAATACCGTCGGTGACGCGACGCACACGCTGCGGAACGCCGGGGTACCGGAAGCGCACCGCACTGTCCTGCCATGACGGATGCGGCATGGACACCGCCCGGAAGGCCGCACCCTCTCTCACCTCACCCTTCCCTCACCCGAACGGAGTTGCCGCATGCCCGAAGACGGGTCCTGGGAATACTCCCTGTACATCCCCAACGACCCGCGCGCAGTCACCGTCAGTCGGCGCACCCTGCGCCTGATCCTCACCATGCACGGACTGATCCGCCTCGTCGACGTCGCGGAGCTCCTCGCGGCGGAGCTGATCGGCAATGCCGTGCTGCACACCAAGGGGCCCGCCGCACTGCGGGTGCGCTGGTCGCCGCCGGCGACGCTACGGATCGGCGCGTGGGACGCGGATCCCGAACCGCCCGACGCTCCCGCCCGGTTGGCGGACGTAACCGGCGACGAGAGCGGCCGGGGGCTCGCCCTCGTCAAAGCCTGCTCCGACCTGTGGGGCTGGCAGCCGCTCTCCCGGTTCGGCAACCGGGGCAAGTACGTGTGGTGCGAGGTCGGTGCCGGTCAGCCCGGGGTCACCAACCGCGCCTCGTAGGCGAAGACCGCCGCCTGAGTGCGGTCGCGCAGGCCCAGCTTCACCAGGATGCGGCTGACGTGGGTCTTGATCGTCGACTCGGCGACCACCAGGCGTTCGGCGATCTCCGAGTTGGACAGGCCCTGGGCGATCAGGACCAGGACCTCCGTCTCGCGCTCGGTCAGGTCGCCGTAGGCCGCCTGGGCCGAGGACATCAGGCGCGGGGCGTCGGAGAGCTTGGAGAACTCGGTGATCAGGCGTTTGGTGACCGTGGGAGCGAGGAGGGCTTCCCCGGACGCCACCACCCGGACACCGTCCGCGAGCTGGCGGGCCGAGGCGTCCTTGAGGAGGAAGCCGGACGCGCCCGCGCGCAGTGCCTGGTACACGTACTCGTCGAGGTCGAAGGTGGTGAGGACCAGCACCTTGGACGTGGTGTCCGCCGCCACGATCTCCCGCGTCGCCTCGATGCCGTTCAGCTCGGGCATGCGGATGTCCATCAGGACGACGTCCGGTGCGAGCTCGCGGACCTTCGTCACCGCCTCCCGGCCGTTGACCGCCTCGCCGGCGACCTCGATGTCCGGCATCGCGTTCAGCAGGACCGAGAAGCCCTCGCGCACCATCATCTGGTCGTCGGCGATCAGTACGCGGATCGTCATGCCTCGTCCTCGGTCTGCACCGTGACCGGCAGGAACACCGTCACCTCGTACCCTCCGTCGTCCGTCGGCGCCGCCGTGATCCCGCCGTTCAGCATCGAGACGCGTTCGCGCATGCCGGTGATGCCGTGGCCGGCGCCGGGCGACGGCTTGACCAGGGTGTTCGGCGGAATCGCGGTGTTGACCACGCGCAGGCCCAGGCCGCCCAGGACGTACGAGACCTCGACGCGGGCCGTCGCGCCGGGTGCGTGGCGCAGGCTGTTGCTCAGCGCCTCCTGCACGATCCGGTACGCCGACAGCTCCACCCCGGGCGGCAGCTCGCGCACCGCGCCGGTCACCGCCTTGTCCACGGCCAGGCCCGCCTCCCGCACATTGGCGAGCAGGGCGTCCAGGTCGGCGAGCGTCGGCTGCGGGGCGTCCGGCGCCTCGTAGTCCTCGGCGCGGACGACTCCCAGGACACGACGCAGCTCGGTGAGGGCCGCCACCGCGTTCTCCCGGATGGTGGCGAAGGCGCGCTCCAGCTCCTCCGGCGGATTCTCCACGCGGTAGGGCGCGGCCTCCGCCTGGATGGCGACCACCGACATGTGGTGTGCGACCACGTCGTGCAGCTCGCGGGCGATGGTCGTGCGCTCCTCCAGCAGGGTGCGGCGGGAGCGTTCGTGCGCCGTGACCGTCTGCTGGGCGGTCACCTCCTTGCGGGCGGTCTGCCGTATGTGCCAGAGACAGACCACGAGCAGGGCGAACGCCGACGTCACCATCATCGGCCCGCTGTTCGTGTAGTAGTACGACCCGCCGAAGAAGACGTCCGACACGAAGGCGTACACGCATGTCAGGGCCCACATCCACACAGCGGTGCGGGGCCGGGTGCGCAGCGCCACGATGATCAGTACCGCGAGGTGGCAGATGAACGCGCCCGGCATCCAGGGCCAGTCCCACCCGGCGCCGTTGATGAGCGCGACCAGCGGCGTCACGGCGAGGGACAGCCAGAACGCGCCGATCGGCCGCACCAGCGTGGCGAGCACCGGAAGGGCGCACAGAATGCCGGTCAGCAGGGCCGGTGCGTCACCCCCGGGCAGGTTCCCCGAGACCGAGCCGACGACGAACGCGATGAACGCGATCACCCCCACCACCGCGTGCGGAAGGTACTGCGCGTCCGTCCGCAGCCTGCCGGGCAGCCGACGGACGAACGGGCCGTCCGTGTGCCGGGGCGGCAGGCGGCGGTAGGCAAAGGGGTCGTGGAACAGATCCTGGCGCAGTCCCCGCAGGGAGGTCCGGGCCAGCCGGTACTCCTGGCTGCGGGTCCCGCCCTCGTGCTGCTGGTGAGTCGTCTCGGTCACGCTCACACGGTAGGCCGACCGGGAGTGGCCGGTCGTCCCCGTGGAGAGGGGTTCTCCAGCGTCCGTCTCAAGTACTACGGGGGCCACTGCGCGTCGCTCCTCAGTAGCCCGCGGGGCGCACCAGGCCCGACTCGTACGCGAACACCGCCGCCTGTGTGCGGTCCCTGAGGCCCAGCTTCACCAGGATCCTGCCGACATGGGTCTTCACCGTCTGCTCGGCGACCACCAGACGCTGGGCGATCTCCGCGTTCGACAGGCCCTGCGCGATCAGGGCGAGCACCTCCGTCTCCCGCTCGGTCAGCTCGCCGACGCGGGCCTTCAGCGGGGCCCGCGGGCGGTCGTCCAGCCGGGAGAACTCGGCGATCAGCCGCCGCGTGATCCCCGGCGCGAGCAGGGCGTCACCGGCGGCGACGACCCGGACCGCCTCGGCGAGCTGGTCGGCGGAGGCGTCCTTGAGGAGGAAGCCGGAGGCCCCGGCCCGCAGCGCCTCGTACACGTACTCGTCGAGGTCGAAGGTGGTCAGCACCAGCACCCTGATCTCCGGAGTGGCCCCGGTGATGCGCCGGGTGGCCTCGATACCGCCCAGCTCCGGCATGCGGATGTCCATCAGGACGACCTCCGGGGCCAGCTCGGCGACCTTGGCCACCGCGTCCAGGCCGTCCACCGCCTGCCCGATCACCTCGATGTCGGGCTGGGTGTTGAGCAGCACGGTGAACCCCTGCCGGACCATCTGCTGGTCGTCGGCGATCAGCACGCGGATCACGCGGCCGTTGCTGCTGGTCGTCATGGGGTGTCGTCCTCGGTGGAAGCGTCGGCGGATGGGGCGGCGGAAGGGCGGGGGGACGGGTCGGCGGAAGGGTGGGGGGACGGGTCGGCAGGAGGGTCGGTGAAGGGCCCGGCGGGCAGGTCGGGGCCGTCGGCCGGCAGGAACGCCGCCACCTGATACCCGCCGTCCGGCATCGGCTGGGCCGTCAGCGTGCCGTCGAGCATCGCCACCCGCTCCCGCATGCCGAGCAGCCCGTGCCCAGCCCCCTGCGACGGCGCCGGGGCAAGCTTCGGCCGGGTGTTGGTGACCTCCACGCGCAGCCCGATCGGAAGGTGGACGAGGTGGACCCGGGCCGTCGCGCCCGGCGCGTGCCGCAACACGTTGCTGAGCGCCTCCTGCACGATCCGGTACGCCGACAGCTCCACGCCGGGCGGCAGCGGTCGGCGCGTGCCGCTGCTGCCGGTGGTGACGATCAGGCCGGCGGCCCTGATGTTGTCCACCAGCGCGTCGAGCCGGTCGAGGGTCGGCTGCGGGGCGTGCGGCGCGGCACCGTCGCCCGCCTCGGGGGCCACCGGCACGTCCGGATGCTCGGCGCGCAGCACGCCCAGCACCCGGCGCAGCTCGGTGAGCGCCTCCACGGCGTTCTGCCGGATGCCGGCGAGGTTCTCCTTCAGCTCGTCCGACGGGTTCTCGACGAGGAGGGGCGCGACCTGGGCCTGGATGGAGATCACCGACATGTGGTGGGCGACGACGTCGTGCAGCTCGCGCGCGATGCGGCCGCGCTCCTCGAGCAGGGTGCGCCGGGCCCTCTCCTCGGCGGTGAGCGTGGTCTGCTCCGCCAACTGCGTGCGGGCTTCCCTGCGGCCGCGCAGGGCGATGCCGAGAAGGACGACGACCGCGTACAGCGCGACCGCCAGCCAGCCGGTGGGCTGGTAGTTCCGCGCGCCTATCAGTCCCTCGAGGACGTAGGTG
This sequence comes from Streptomyces coelicoflavus, assembly GCF_045041415.1. Lineage (NCBI taxonomy): Bacteria > Bacillati > Actinomycetota > Actinomycetes > Kitasatosporales > Streptomycetaceae > Streptomyces > Streptomyces coelicoflavus. Next base: position 3,946,633 of record NZ_CP108218.1, read on the forward strand.
ACCAGCGCGCTCAGGCCGAAGGCCTCCACCGCCACCCGTGTGCGCACCCGCAGAGCGAGCAGCAACATCACGAACATGTGACCGATGAGCCCGGCCGCGGTCCATGGCCAGGTGAACTTGTAGTCCTCGGCGTCCATTCGCACCGCGAGGGCTCCAACCACGGCGGCCGCCGTCGACAGCCACCAGGCCGGGAGCGGCCGCCACAGTGCGAGCACCATCGCGGACGCCTGACCCAGCGCGATCAGGAACGCGAACTCCGGCGCCAGCTTGCTGTGCTCGTTGAGCTGGGCGGCGTCCCCGAACAACACCCCGAGCGCCGCCAGGCACACCACCCCGTGCGGGACCCAGCGCAGCCACACCGACGCGGGCAGCGGATCGGCGCGCCACGCCCACAGGTCGTCGTGCAGCACGCGCAGCACGCGTCCGGCCCGGACCCGTGACCGGACCACCTGCCGTTTCCCCCATCGCGTCACGGGATCCACCCTAGACATGGCGTGCACCCGCCCCGGTCGCCCGGCGCTGCGGACGGTGGGTGTGCACGACCCGGGTGTGCCGCCGTCCCCGGCCGCGCTGCTCGCAGGAGCGGAACGTGGCCCAGCAGCCGGCCAGGACCAGCGCGAACACGGGGAGCCAGGCGAGCCGGGCCGCGACCCAGTCCAGGCCGTCGGGACGCGTGTGCAGGCCGGGCAGACGGCCCGCGAGGAGTCCGGTGGCCGTGGTCGCCATCAGCGCCGTCTGGTGCCAGAGGAAGATCGTCATCGCGGAGAGGTTGACCAGCGCGACCGCCGCCCAGGCCACGGGACGCCGCGTCGCACGGCGCAGCCGGTCCCGCAGCAGCAGGGCGAGCCCGCACTGGGCCAGGCCGAAGGTGACGGCGGCCAGGGTCGACGGGTTGAGGTTCGACACCGACGCGCCGGGGACCCCGACCATCGACGCCGGGTAGCCCGCCCAGGCGACGAGTGCCGCGGTGGCCGCCGTGCCGCCGGTCAGCAGGATCCAGCCTGCGCGAGGTCGGTCGAGTTCGCCCCGGGTCCAGGCGGCGCCGAGGGCGTAGGGGACGAGCCAGCCGGCCGCGAGGTTGACCCAGCCCAGCCAGGACGGGGCGCCGAAACCGAAGCGCAGCAGGTCCATGTGGAGGACGACGACCAGCGGCCACAGCGGATGCAGCCGGGTCAGCAACGGCGTCGCGGCGGTCAGCGCGGCAAAGACCAGCAGGAACCACATCGGGGACAGCGCCAGCTTCACCAGGGTGTGGACGGTCACGAAGTCCGCGCCCGTGAGCAGGAGCAGCGCCGCCGTCACCGTCCACAGGGCGAGGACGGCCAGGACAGGGCGGAAGAGCCGGGACAGCCGGGCGCTCAGCCAGCGGCCGTAGGACTCGCCGCGAGCCCGGGCCGACGCGTATCCACGCGTGGCGACATGGCCGCCGACCAGGAAGAACACGGCGAGGGTCTGGAAGGCCCAGGAGACCGGGGCCAGCCAGGGCATGTCCCCCAGCGGGCTGGCCGAGTGCAGGCTGCCGCCGTCGGCGACCAGGGCCGTCACCAGCCAGTGCCCGAGGACCACCCCGAGGATGGCAAGGGCGCGCAGGGCGTCCACGGCCCGGTCCCGGTCCTTGGGAGTGGCCGCGTCGATACGGTCGGCGGCCTCGCGCAGGGTGCCGCGCGCGAACGACGGTATGACGGTCGAGGTCGGGGCAAGGTCAGGCATGGGTCACCTCCGTGGTCTCGCCCAGGGCGATCCGGGTCAGGTTCGCCAGGGAGCGGGAGCCGGTGTCGAAGTAGTCGCTGTGGCCGCCGTCGCCGGCGTCGAAGACCCGGGCGCCGAAGTCCGGGGAGACCGGGTCGGTGCCGAAGCCGACGGTGGTGCCGAACAGGTCGGCGCTGACGTGCGGCACGTGCTCCACCCAGTCGTCGGCGCCCCGGCCCGCCCATATCCGGGCGTCGGAGCCCAGGCCGGCGGCGGTGTCCGCGCCGGTGCCGGGGCTGCCGACCAGGGCGATGTCGGCGACGTCCAGGCCGTCGGCCGCGCGGGCGCACACCACCGAGCCGTAGGAGTGGCAGAGGAGGGCGATGCGGGCGCCGGAGCCGGTGATCCGGCGCAGGTCGTCGACCAGGTGGCGCAGCCCGGGGGCGGCCCCGTCGGCGCGGTCGGTCGTGGCGACGGTGGTGCTGACGGTGCCCGGTGTCTCGTAGCCCAGCCAGGCCACGACGGCGGTGCGCGTCCCCGCGGGAGCCGAGGCGACGAGCTGCCGGTGCAGGGCGAGGGCGGCGGCGCGAAAGCGGCCGTACGTGTCCATGCCGGTGTCGGAGCCCGGGACCAGCACGGCGACACGGTCGGCGTGCGCCAGGTCGCCGAAGACCTCGGTGACCAGTCCCGCGCCCCGGCCGTCGAAGGCGAGGAGGTGCCGGGACGGGCCGGCCATCGCACGGTCCGCCGCCGCGCGGTGCCGGTCGCCGTGGTCGGCGGCCATGCGGGACGCCTGGGCCGCGTTGGCCCGGTGGGCGGCATAGGTGTCGTCCAGTGTGGCGGCCGTCGGGGCGGCCACGACGGCAGGCGCGGGGGCGGGAATCGTGGGCCGTGCGGCGCCGGAGAGGGGCAGCACCACGGCGCCGGTGATGAGGGCGGCGCAACCGGCACGGCGCCATCCGCGCACCCGCCGCCGCCAACGTACCGTCGTCCCCGGCCCCATGGCCTCTCCCCTCCGGACCGCCCGGACATCGGGCGTGTCTGAAGGGGAAGTTATGAATCGGGCCGGGTAACCCGCGTCCCGCCAGGGAACTCACCTGGCGGGTAGCTCTCAGGTACTACGGGTACGACATCCCTCCCCCGCCCGTCCCCGGCTCACCAAGCCAGTTGCGCGATCTCCTCCGTCACCACCGCGCACGCGTCCGCCGCCGGGTCGATCAGCGGGTAGTGGCCGACGTCCTCCAGCAGCGTCACCCCCACCACCTCCCCGGCCTTGGCCGCCGCGTCCGCGTACGCCTCGGCGACGGCCTGCGGGACGTCCACGTCGGCGCGGCCCTGCACCAGGGTCGTCGCGATCCCCGTGGGCAGCAGCAGGGCGGGGTCCGCGTACGGGCGGCGCTCGGCGAACAGCTCGCCGTCACCCAGCAGTTGCCGCGCCGCGCCGCCGCACACGTCGAGCTTGTCGGCGACCTCGAAGTCGGCGATCGGCGCGAGCGCGACCACGCCCCGCAGGGGCGTCGGGCGGTCGGTCCGCCACGGGGCGTCCGCGGGCAGCAGGTGCCGGGCGGCCGCCCACAGGGCGAGGTGGCCGCCGGCGGAGTGGCCGGTGAGCACCGTACGGCGGACGTCCGCCTGCGGCAGGTGCCGCCGGACCAGCTCCGGCAGCGCGTCCAGCGCGGCGGCCACGTCGTCGAAGGTGTCGGGCCAGCGCCCCGCGACGGGGTCCCCGGAACCGCCGGCACCGGTCCCCTCCGCCCCGCGCCGGTACTCCACACTGGCCACGGCGAAACCCCGCCGGGCCAGGAAGCCGGCGAACGGACTGATGTGCCGCCGGTCGTACGGGGCGCGCCACGAGCCGCCGTGCAGGACCACCACGACGGGGGCTGCCCCGCCCGGCCCCGCACCGTCGTGCGGCGCGTAGAAGTCGACCACCTGGTCGGGTTGGTCGCCGTAACCGGCGGTGGAGTCGGGTTCGACCGCCGGGTGGGAGAAGGCCGATTCCTCCTCCGCCGCGTTCCTCGCGGCAGCGGTGCCCGGTTCTGCTGCGGCGTCCGGCATGCTCAACCTCTCGGCGAAGGAACGGTGTTGGCGGACCGGGGGTGTGAAATCGGCCGTTGGCGGGACGTTATCAGGCCGGTGACGTGCGCGGACATGGGGATGTGACGCTGGGTGATGTGATGCTGGGTGAGGGCCGACGCGCCCGCCCTCACCCCGCGACCGGGCCACGGATCACCTGCGGCTCGACCCGGGACCCGGTCTGCGGATCCCCTGCGACTCGACCCGGGTCCCGGTCTGCGGCTCAGCCGCTGAGCGTCCGGGCCAGCACCCGCGCCGCCCGCTCCACGTCCGCGAAGCCGACGTACAGCGGGGTGAAGCCGAAGCGCAGCACGTCGGGGGCGCGGTAGTCGCCGACCACTCCGCGCTCGATCAGCCGCTTCATCACCTCGCCCGCGTCCTCGCAGCGCAGCGCGACCTGGCTGCCGCGCTCGGCGTGCGCCGCCGGGGTCACGGACTCCACGCGGCCTGTCGGGACGTACGCCCCGACGCAGCGCAGGAAGAAGTCCGTCAGCGCCAGCGACTTCTCCCGCACCGCCGCCACGGACACCCCGTCCTCGTCCCACACGTCCAGCGCCGCGTCCAGGGCGAGCAGGGAGAGGATGTCCGGCGTGCCGACCCGCCCGCGCACCGCACCGGAGGCCGGGGCGTAGTCGGACCGCATGCCGAACGGCTCGGCGTGCGAGTTCCAGCCGGGCAGCGGGGAGTCGAACCGGGGCTGGAGGTCACGGCGCACGTACAGGTACGCGGGCGAGCCGGGGCCGCCGTTGAGGTACTTGTAGGTGCAGCCGACCGCCAGGTCGACGCCGTGCTCGTCGAGGCCGACCGGCAGCGCGCCCGCGCTGTGGCACAGGTCCCAGACGGCGTACGCCCCCGCCGCGTGCACCGCGGCCGTGAGTCCGGGCAGGTCGTGCAGCCGGCCCGTGCGGTAGTCGACGTGGTTGAGCAGCACCGCGGCGGTGCGGTCGCCCAGGGCGCCGGGGACCTCGGCCGGGGTCACGGGCCGCAGGGCGCAGCCCGTCATCCGGGCCGCCGACTCGGCGATGTACCCGTCCGTGGGGAAGGTGGTGGCGTCCACGAGGATCTCGTTCCGCCCGGGCCCGTCCTCCTGCGCCATGCGCACCGCCGCGACCAGCGCCTTGAAGACGTTGACGCTGGTCGAGTCGCCGACCACGACCTGCCCGGCGGCCGCGCCGACCAGCGGGGCGATCCGGTCGCCGACCCGCTCGGGCGCGGTCCACCAGCCGCTCTCGTCCCAGGACCGGATGCGCAGCTCGCCCCACTGGCGCCGTACGACGTCCTCCACGCGCGCGGGGACGTGCGCGGGGAGGGCGCCGAGGGAGTTGCCGTCCAAGTACGTGACGTCGTCGAGGACGAACCGCTCGCGCACCGCGGCCAGCCGGTCGGCGGCGTCCAGCTGCTCCGCCTCGCCCGCGAGGCTCGTCGGCTCAGACATACGACCGCGCCGTCCACAGCTCGGGGAACACGTTGCCCCGGGCCCGCTTCTCCAGCCAGGCCACCCCGGCGGAGCCGCCCGTGCCGGTCTTGGAGCCCATCGCGCGGCGGGTGGCGACCAGGTGGTCGTTGCGCCAGCGCCAGACCAGCTCGGCGACGTCGGTGAGGGCCTCGCCGAGGCGGGCCAGCTCACCGTTCTGGTCGCCGGAGTAGACGGCCGTCCAGGCGGCCTCCACCTCGGGGGCGGCCTCGTACTTCCGGGTGACGTCGCGCTGGAGCACGGCGTCCGGGATGTCGTACCCGTGCCGGGCGAGCAGCCGGACCACCTCGTCGTACAGGCTCGGCTCGTGCAGCGCCTTCTCCAGTTCCGCGTGGACGCGCGGGGCGCCGCGGTGCGGGACGAGCATGGACGCGGACTTGTCGCCGAGCAGGAACTCCAGGCGGCGGTACATCGCCGACTGGAAGCCGGAGCCCTCGCCGAGGGCGGACCGGTAGGAGTTGAACTGGGCCGGGGTGAGCTGCCCCAGGGGGGTCCAGGAGGCGTTGAGCGCCTCCAGCTCCCGCACCGAACGCTTGAGCGCGTCGGTCGCCACCGGGATCCGGTCCTCGCGCAGGGCGCGGGCGGCGGTCTCCCATTCGTGGACGATGACGGTGAACCACAGCTCCATGACCTGGGTCGTGACCAGGAAGACCATCTCTCCGGGATCGTCGGAGAGGGTGTGCTGGAGGTGGGTGAGCACGTCCGCCTTGACGTAGTCCTCGTAGGGCGTGCTGCCCTCGAAGTCGAGATTCGGGGCGTCGTGGGACATCGCTGTCTCCTGATGTGCACGGGTAGCGGTCCGCCCTGCCGTTACCGGCACGGGGCCCCGGTCCCCAACGGCATCCTCCGCAATCGTCGCAGGAAACCGCAAGGCCCGCCCGCGCACGGCGGACGGGCCGGGGCGTGACACCGGGGTCAGCCCAGCACCTCGGCCGCGCTCGGCGAGGAGTCCTTCAGGAACTGGCTGCAGCGCTCGTACTCCTCCTTCTCGCCGATCGCCTGGGCGGCGCGGGCGAGGGCGTGCAGGGCGCGCAGGAAGCCGCGGTTCGGCTCGTGCTCCCAGGGCACCGGGCCGTGCCCCTTCCAGCCGCTGCGGCGCAGGGAGTCGAGGCCGCGGTGGTAGCCCGTACGGGCGTACGCGTACGACTCCACGACGCTGCCCCGCTCGAACGCCTCGTCGGCCAGGCGGGCCCAGGCGAGCGAGGAGGTCGGGTACTTCGCGGCGACGTCGGTGGCGGAGGTGCCGCCCGCCAGCAGCTCGCGCGGCCCGGGGTCGTCGGGGAGGTGGGTCGGGGGCGGTCCCCCGAGGAGGTTTTCGTGAATGGCCATGGGACAAGTCTGCGGCATCGCCGGCGGCGGCTGGACGGGGCTGTGGGTGGGGTGCGGTGGGGTGGGGTGCGCTGTCGGGTGCGGGTGCGGGTGCGGGTGCCTTGTCGGGTACGGGTGCGCTGTCGGGTGCGGGTGCGTTGTGGTTGAGCGCGCAGTTCCCCGCGCCCCTTGGGGGCGTGACCCGGGCGTCGGTCCGAGGCGGTGCCCTGCGTCATCTTTCGTGCGCGGTTCCCCGCGCCCCTTGCTCCAGCGGGGGTGTCAGGACCGAGCCGTGGGTGCGGCACTCGGGGTGGGGGCAGTCCGGGGGCGGGCGGCGCACCGTGGTGAAGGCGATCAGGGAGCCCGTCACCAGGACGCCCGCGCAGATCAGCATCGCCGGTCCGAACGCGTCGTCGAACGCCCGGGGCGACCGGTACGCTTCTTCGCCCATGCCCGTGAGCAGCGGCAGCGCGGCGACCGCGACGAGGCCCGCCGCACGGGCCGCCGCGTTGTTGATGCCACTGGCCAGACCGGCGCGCGCGGTGTCCACGGCGGCCAGCACGCTCGCCGTGAGCGGGGCGACCAGCGTGACCATGCCGAGGCCGAGCACCAGCAGGGCGGGCAGCACGTCGGCGAGGTACGAGGCGCCGGGGCCGACCCGCAGCATCAGCACCATCCCGGCGGCGCACAGCAAGGGGCCGACGGTGAGCTGGAGGCGCGGGCCGAGGCGCTCGGCGAGTTCGCCGGAACGGGCCGAGAGCAGCAGCATCAGGACGGTGGTCGGCAGCAGGGCCGTACCGGCGGCCAGCGCGGACCAGCCGACGACGACCTGGAGCTGGAGCGCGGCGAGGAAGAAGAAGCCGCCGAAGGCCGCGTACACGCACAGGGTGACCAGGTTGACCGCCGTGAACTGGCGGGAGGAGAAGACGTCGAGCGGCATCATCGGGTCCTTGCCGCGCCGCTCGACGAGGACGAAGGCCACGGCGGCCACCGCCCCGGCCACCGCGCTGAGCGCCACCGCCCAGGACGCCGTACGCGCCTCGATCAGCGCGTAGGTGAGCAGTGCGAGGGCCGCCGCGCACAGGGCGGCGCCGAGGACGTCGAAGCGGGTGTGGGCGCGCTCGTCCGAGGACTCGGGGACGTGCCGCAGCGCGATCGGGGCGCACAGCAGCGCCAGCGGGACGTTGAGCAGGAACACCCAGCGCCAGCCCGCGCCGTCCACCAGCCAGCCCCCGAGGAACGGCCCCACCGCCGCGCCGACGCCGCCGAACCCCGACCACAGGCCCACCGCGCGGCCCCGGTCGTCGGCGTGGAAGGAGGCCTGGATGAGGGCGAGGGAGCCGGGCGTGAGCAGCGCGCCGCCGACGCCCTGGAGGGCGCGGGCGGCGATCAGCACACCGGCGTTCGGCGCGAGGCCGCACAGCAGGGACGCGGCGGCGAACCACAGCACGCCGAGGACGAAGATCCGGCGGCGGCCGAAGCGGTCCCCGAGGGCGCCGCCGAGGAGGATCAGGCCGGCCAGCGTGACCATGTACGCGTTGACGGTCCACTGGAGGGCGGCCAGGTCCGCGCCGAGGTCGCGGCCGATGTGGGGGAGCGCGACGTTGACGACGGTGGAGTCCAGCAGCGCCATGCTGGAGCCGAGGACGGTGGTCAGCAGGATCCACTTGCCCTGCGGTGAGGACAGCCGGACATCGGGCATGCCCCAGATATACACCCGTATACCCCCGGCATGCGGCGAGCCCGGCGCGTCGGGCGCCGGGCTCGTGCGTACGGTCGTGTCGACCGGGTGTTACTTGATCTTCTGGCCCGCCGAACGCAGGTGGCCACAGGCCTCGACGACGCGCGCGGCCATGCCGGCCTCGGCCAGCTTGCCCCAGGTGCGCGGGTCGTAGGTCTTCTTGTTGCCGACCTCGCCGTCGACCTTCAGGACACCGTCGTAGTTGCTGAACATGTGGTCGGCGACCGGACGCGTGAAGGCGTACTGGGTGTCCGTGTCGATGTTCATCTTGACCACGCCGTTCTCCAGCGCGGTCGCGATCTCCTCGGCGGAGGAACCGGAGCCGCCGTGGAAGACGAAGTCGAACGGCTTGCTGCCGGCCGGCCGGCCGTACTTCGACGCGATGCCCTCGTTCAGCTCCTTGAGCAGCTCGGGGCGGAGCACGACGTTGCCCGGCTTGTACACACCGTGCACGTTGCCGAAGGACGCGGCGAGCAGGTAGCGGCCCTTCTCGCCCAGGCCCAGGGCCTCGACGGTGCGGACCGCGTCGTCGACCGTCGTGTACAGGGAGTCGTTGATCTCGTGCGAGACGCCGTCCTCCTCGCCGCCGGTCGGGGTGATCTCGACCTCGAGGATGATCCTGGCGGCGCGGGCGCGCTCCAGGAGCTCCTGGGCGATGGAGAGGTTGTCGGACAGGGTCTCGGCGGAGCCGTCCCACATGTGCGACTGGAAGAGCGGGTTGCGGCCGGCCTTCACGCGCTCCTCGGAGACCGCCAGCAGCGGGCGTACGTACCCGTCGAGCTTGTCCTTGGGGCAGTGGTCCGTGTGCAGGGCGACGGTGACGTCGTACTTCTCGGCGACGATGTGCGCGAACTCGGCGAGGGCGACGGCGCCGGTCACCATGTCCTTGTTGTGCTGGCCGCCCAGGAACTCGGCGCCGCCGGTGGAGATCTGGACGATGCCGTCGCTCTCCGCCTCCGCGAAACCGCGCAGGGCGGCGTGCAGCGTCTGGGAAGAGGTCACGTTGATGGCCGGGTAGGCGAACTTTCCTGCCTTCGCCCGGTCCAGCATCTCGTTGTAGACCTCGGGAGTTGCGATGGGCATCTGTCCGCTCCTTGTATGTGCGGGTGGGCGTGTTGTTGCTTATGGCCCTGACCTAGGACTGGGGGGCGACGTCATCGTCGGCCCCATCCTTCCAGACGGAACGGGAATACCCGAGTGGACCCCGGTCCCGTCTCGGCCCCTGGTACCCCTGGTGTCAGTCCAGGCCCAGCTCGTCCTTGTCGTACGCGTACAGGTACGGCACTCCCGCGCCGTCCTGGATCTTCTCCGCGGCGCCCGTCGCCCGGTCGACGATCGTCACGACGGCGACCACCTCGGCGCCGGCCTCGCGCACGGCCTCGACGGCGGTGAGCGGGGAGCCGCCGGTGGTGGAGGTGTCCTCGACGACCACGACACGGCGGCCCTTGATCTCCGGGCCCTCGACGCGGCGCTGCAACCCGTGCGCCTTGGCGGCCTTGCGGACGACGAACGCGTCGAGCCTGCGGCCGCGTGCTGCGGCGGCGTGCAGCATGCTCGCGGCGACCGGGTCGGCGCCCATGGTGAGCCCGCCCACCGCGTCGAACTCCAGGTCGGCGGTGAGGTCGAGCAGCACCTGGCCGACCAGGGGCGCGGCCTCGCCGTCGAGGGTGATGCGGCGCAGGTCGACGTAGTAGTCGGCCTCCAGACCCGAGGAGAGGGTCACCTTGCCGTGCACCACGGCCTTGTCCTTGATCTGCTGCAGCAGCTCGCCGCGTACGTCCGTCATGTACGCCAGCTTAAAGGCGGCGCCAGGCCCAGGTGGTCGTGGCCTCCAGCGGCTCCAGGGGTGTGACCAGGCGCGGGAGGGTGTTCAGGCCGTTGGGCGGGCCGGTCTGCGGCTCCACGCAGACGGCGGCCTCCTGCTCGTCGTACACCACGGCCCACTGCTCCCGGCTGGTCACCTTCAGCTCCAGCCGTCCCGGCCAGGTGAGGGTGACGTCGACGCCGTCGGGCATGCCGAAGCAGTCGTCCCAGGGGCCCGGCTTCGGGTCGACGCGGTTGCCGGTGGGGAGGTGGTCGTCGCCGCGCTCCTCCTGCCAGGCGGGGTCGAAGGCGATCTCCACTCCGGGGCCGTCCGCGCCGTCCAGGGTCCGGTTGAACCAGGGGTGCCAGCCGACCTGCGCCGGGAAGGACGACTCGTACGTCTCCACGGCCATCGTCAGCGTCAGCGCGTCCTCGGCGAGGGCGACGACCTGAGTGACGCGGCCGGTGTACGGCCAGGGGGCGGTGAGGTCGTACGTGAGGACGGCCTCGCTCCCGCCGACGCGGGCGGTGCGCCAGGCGGCGTCGCGGGCGGTGCCGTGGATGGCGTGCGGCGGGGAGTTCAGGGGCATCTGGTGGACCACGGCGCCGTCGCTGAAGCGGCCCTCGCGGATGCGTCCGCACCAGGGGACCATCGGGAAGCAGCCGTAGCGCTCCCCCTGGCGGAGCAGTTCCGTGCCGCCGACGCGGAGCCCGCCGATCCGGCCGCCGTTGCCCGGCAGCACGGTCGCCTCCGCGTCACCCGCGGTCAGCGTGATGGGTTCGTTACTCACGCCACGACCCTACTGGGGCGATCAAGGGCGGCCCACTCGGCCGACGGGGCGGTGCCGGGTGACGGGTGGCGGGTGCCTGGGTGCCGGGTGCCGGGTGCCGGGGCGGGTCACGCCGCGCCGCGGTTCAGCGGCGTTTGCGCAGGGCGCGGCCCACCACGATCGCCGACGCCACGACCAGCGCGGCCGCGGGGGCGGCCCAGCGCAGGGGGGCGCCGACCGCGCTCGCCTGAGGTGCGGGCACGGGTGCGTACCTGCCGCGCGGCGGGGCGTGGTCCACCTCCTCGGCGCTGCGGCCGATCATCGTGCGGCGGGCGTGCGCGGCCTCGGCGGGGGGCTGGACGGCCGGTTCCCCGGCGGCGTGCGGCGCCGTATCGGCTCCCTCGTCCCCGGACGTGTCCCCGTCCGCTTCCTCGTCGTCCTCGTCCGTGTCCATGAGGGAGGGCGGGGGGATCTCGGTGTCGAAGACGGAGGTGGGGCGCGGGTCGGGGTGCGCCTCCGGATCCGACTCCGTTTTCGGCTCCGGCTCCGGCTCCGTTTTCGGCTCCGGCTCCGCCTGCTGGGGTGTCTGCGCCGCCGCGCCCAGGTTCGCCGCGAACCGGGTCAGCAGCCGGGCCGCCGCCGACGTGACCGACTCGCCGGGCAGCTCGGTGACGCGGCCGTCCGCGGTGGCCGTCCCGGTGAAGGTGACGGTGGCGCCGCCGTCGGCGTCGTCCGCCCGGAGCGAGAGCGCGAGCGTGACCGTGCCGGTGCCGCGCGACTCGATGGCCTCGCCCTCGACGGCGTACGTGCCGTCCTCCCGCGCGGACAGGCGCAGGGAGCCGCGGTAGGTGATGGAGTGGCTGCCGATGCGCACCTTGAGCCGGCCCGCGACGGGCTCGGCACCGGCGTCCTGCTGGAGCCCCGGGACCGCCCGGGCGACCCGGACGGGGTCGGCCAGCACGTCCCTGAGCCGCTCGGCCGGAACCGGAACGAACACCTCATGCTCCATGTCAGCGCAGCCTACCCAGCGGGCGCCCGGTGCACCCCCCGTCGGCACAAAGTCACCCGCCGCCCGCGCCGCCCGGCGTCACCAGTCCCGTCTCGTACGCCACGACCACCGCCTGGGCCCGGCTGGTCAGGCCCAGCTTGCTCATCGTGCGGTTGAGGTGGGTCTTCACCGTGGCCTCGCTGATGAACAGGCGGTCGGCGGCCTCGGCGTTGCTCAGCCCGCCGGCCACCAGCTTCAGCACCTCGGCCTCGCGGCCGGTCAGCGCCGTCAGCTCGGGCGGCGGAGCGGCGTCCGGGGATTCGGGGCGCCCCGTGTCCGTCATCCGCGTGAACGCCTCGACCAGACGCCGGGTGACCGCGGGGGCGAAGAGCGCGTCGCCGCCGTGCACCGCGGTGATCGCGGCCAGCAGCCGTTCCGGCCCCGCGTCCTTGAGCAGGAAGCCGGAGGCGCCGGCCCGCAGGGCGCCGTACACGTACTCGTCGAGGTCGAAGGTGGTCAGGACGAGGACGCGGGGCGCGGGGTCCACCGCCTCGGCGAGGATCCGCTCGGTGGCCTGGATACCGGTGAGGCCGGGCATACGGATGTCCATCAGGACGACGTCCGGCCGGGTCCGCGCGGCCAGCGCCACCGCCTCGGCGCCGTCGGCCGCCTCGCCGACGACCTCCATGCCGGGCGCGGCGCGCAGCAGCGTGGCGAGGCCGCTGCGGACGAGGAACTGGTCGTCGACGACGAGCAGGCGTATCGGCCCGGCGGCGTCGTGGTGCGGCCCGTCCGGCGGGCGGTCTGCGTCGGTCATTCCGTGACGGTGTCTCCCCTGCGTGCGGCCTGTACCGGCGTCGGCAGGGTCAGGCGCACGCCGAATCCACCCTCGCTGCGCGGGCCGACGACGATCGTCCCGCCGTAGAGCTTGGCCCTCTCCCGCATCCCGATCAAGCCGTGTCCGCCGCGTTCGGCAGGTCTGACCGGATCCAGTCCCTCGGACGGCCCGCCGTCGGTCACCGAAACCGCCACCTCGCCCGCGCGGTAGGCGAGTTCCACGGCGGCGTCCGCGCCGGGCGCGTGCTTGAGCACGTTGGTGAGGGCCTCCTGCACCACCCGGTAGACGCACAGCTGGACGCCGGGCGGCAGGGGGCGCGGGGTGCCCGTGACGCGCAGCTCGACGCCGACGCCGCCGGTGCGCACCCGGGTGACCATCTCGTCGAGCTGGTCGAGGCCGGGGGCGGGCGCGCCGTCCGCGCCCTGCACGCCGTCGGCCCGCAGCAGGCCGAGCATGCGGCGCAGTTCGGCCAGGGCCTCGCCGCTGGCGCCCTCGATGGTGTCCAGGGCGTCGCGCGCGGTGCGGGCGTCGGAGTGGAAGACGAAGCGGGCGAGGCCCGCCTGGACGTTGATGACGGCGATGTGGTGGGCGACCACGTCGTGCAGTTCACGGGCGATCCGCACCCGTTCCTCGGCGACCTCGCGCCGGGCCCGGTCGGCCTGCTCGGCCCGCAGCCGCAGCGTCAGCTCGCCGGTCCGGCGGGCCACGTATCCGAACCTCCACAGCACCAGCGGGAAGCCCACGGCCTGCCCCGCCACCGAGGCCATCGCCCCGGCGTCGCTGCGCAGCCCGGCGTAGATCCAGACCCCGGCGAGCAGCGCGGCGCAGGCGGCGGTGCGGGTGGGGCGCAGGGAGGCCACGGTGTAGACGGCGAGCATCGGGCCGAAGGAGCCCACGACGGGCCAGTAGTCGAGGGTGACGTACACCGTCCAGCAGGCGTGGACGGCGAGGCAGACCGTGACGGGGGCGCGGGTGCGCAGGACGAGGGGGAGGGTCAGCAGGGCGACGAGCGTCCAGGCGAGCGGGTCGAGCGCGGGCCACCCCTGGGCGACGGCCTCGGTGCCGAGCAGGACGGCCACGGTCGTCAGCGCCGCGGCGATCAGGCCGTCGGCCGCCAGGGGGTGCAGGCGCATTCCCGCAGCGTAGGTCTGCCGCCCGGCGTCGGCGTCATCCTTCTGCCGTACCGCGGAAGTTGCAGGAACCGGCCGGCTACCGCGCCGGGTTGGCTCCGGTCTCCACCCACCGCCGGATTCCGCGACACGCGGGGCGGCCGTAGGTTCTCGGTGCGAGCGATCCACAGGGGGGTGTGGCGGTTCGTCCCGAACCCGGGGGGGGGAAGGGCCGGGCCGCCGCACGGGGACCACGGGGACCACGGGGACCACGGGGACCACGGGGACCACGGGGGATGTGGACGCTCGCGGTCGCGGCGCCCGCGCGCCGGGCTCAGTACCGCGGATGCACCAGCGTGGAGGGCGGCAGCCCCGGAATCCGGGTGCGGGCCGCGTCGCGGGCGTCCCGGGCCAGGGAGTCGGGTGTGAGGGTGCGCGGGCGGGGTGCCGCCGGGTCGAGGCGAAGTACGGGGGGCGTCCGGGCGGCCAGGAGGAAACCCCAGCCGCGGGGCGCGCGCGGGCCCGCGCCGGAGCGGTCGAGGCCGGGCGTGGGGCCGGGCTCGGAGGCGGCGGGGCCGGAGTCCGGGTCGCGGGCGCCGACGCGGTAGGCGGCGGTCGGCAGGCCGGCCGCGCGGAGGGTGGCGTCCACCGTCCAGAAGGCCCGCGGGTGCGCGGAGACCGGGCCCGCGTGGACCACCAGCCGCCCGCCGGGCGCGAGCACCCGCCGCAGCAGGCCGTAGAACTCCTGCGAGTACAGCTTCGTACTGGCCGTGACGGCCGGGTCGGGCAGGTCCGAGATCACCACGTCGTACGTCGCGGAGGGCGTCGAGCGCAGCCGGTGAAAGGCGTCGCCCGCGCCGGCGTGGACGCGCGCGTCGCCGTAGGCGTGCTCGTTGAGGGCGGACAGACCGGGGTCGTGCCGGGCCAGCCGGGCGAGCTGGGGGTCGAGTTCGACGACGTCGACACGGCGCACGCCGGGGTGGCGCAGGACCTCCCGGACGGCGAGGCCGTCGCCGCCGCCGAGAACCAGCACGCGCGCGTGGGGACCGTTCATCGCGGGGTGCACCAGCGCCTCGTGGTAGCGCCGCTCGTCGCTGCCGCGCACCCGCAGTCGGCCGTCCAGGAACAGGTCGAGGGGCCGGCCGTCGGTGTCGCCGGTCAGGACGACCTCCTGCACGTCGGTCCGCACCGCCACGCGGACGTCCTGGCCGTACACGGCCTGCCGGGCGGCGCGTTCGAAGTCGTCGGCGAGGACGGTCGCCGTGGCGAGGAGCGCGAGGACGACCACGTTGGCGGCCAGCAGCAGCCAGCGCGCCCGGCGGGTCAGGTCGCGCCGGAACAGGCCGAGGACCAGGGCGGCACCGACGGCCGCGTTGACGGTGCCGGTGAGCAGCGCGCCGGTGAGCTGGCCGAGGAAGGGCAGCAGCACGAACGGGAAGGCGAGGCCGCCGACGAGGGCGCCGACGTAGTCCGCGGCGAAGAGGTCGGCGACGGCACCGCCCGGGTCCTGTCTGCGGACACGCTGGATCAGCTCCATGAGCAGCGGCACCTCGGCGCCGATCAGCACGCCGATCGCCAGGGAGAAGGCGACCAGCAGGACGCGCGGGCCGTCGGCCCACAGGCCGCCCCAGCCGCCGGTCCAGGCGAAGACGGCGTACAGCACCATCGCGCTGGAGCCGCCGACGAGGGCGAGGACGGCCTCGAGCGCGCCGAAGCCGGCCGCCGCGAGGCCGCGCAGCCGTTTGGCGGCGAGCGAGCCGAGGCCCATGGCGAAGACCATGACGGACAGAACGACGGACGCCTGGGTGACCGAGTCACCGATCAGGTACGAGGCCAGCGCGACGAGTTCGAGTTCGTACACGAGCCCGCAGGCCGCGCACACGAACACGCCCGCCAGCACCAGGAACCGCCCGACGGCCGGCCGGACCGGTAGCCGCGCGGTCGCTTCGGGATCGCAGGGACCACCGGTATCGCCGGGCCCGCCGGGCCCGCCGAGCCCGCCGGAGCGGCCGGAGCGGCCGGAATCGCTGGTATCGCCAGGGCTGTCAGCACTGCCGGGACCGTTGGGACCGCAGGCATCGCCCCAGGACGGCGGAGAGCCGGGCGGGGCGGGCGCGTGCGGTTCGATCACGCAGTGACGTTACGTCACACGGCCACTGCGCTTCGTCACCCACACGTGTGAAACTTGGGCACTGTGGGGCGCCACAGGTTTATCCGGCTCTCACTCGCTCACACCGCGGACGGCCTGAGCTGCGACCTCGGCACCCGCACGCCCACCCGGGTGCGGGTCGCCACCAACTGGCCGTCCTGTGGATAGGCGTGCCAGGTCCGCCAGTGCACCTGCCCCTCGCGCCGCTGGGCCAGCAGCGCGGTGAAGGCGTGCGGACTGCCCGGGAAGACCCCGGCCAGGCCGTGCGGGTGGTCGGAGACCAGGGCGATCAGTTCCTGCGCGCGGCCGGCGAAGGAGCCCGGGGTCAGCACCTCCACACGGGCGGCGAACTCGTACTCCCAGTCGCCCACCCGCTTGGCGACGCCCAGCGGAAGGGGGGTACTGCTGCCCGGGATGCACGCCACCGTCTCCGAACAGCTGCCCCCCTCCTCCTCGAGCAGGACTTGATGAGAGGCCCCCAGGAGCCTCAACTGCAGTTTCGCGTCCGTCAGTTCGACGTCGAGACACGCGAGCGCGGGCAGTGGCTCGCGCCCCAGGGCCCAGGCCAGGTCGGATGCGCGCGTGTCGGTGTAGGCGGTTGTCAGGGTCGTGAGCATGGATCGGCTCCGCAAGCACACAAGGAGAAAGAAGGTGTGGGGCCTGCGCATCCGGGGCACTGCCGGGGATGCGGCCCGCTCAGCCCAGTCGGCCGGTCAGGAGGGGGGTCAACAGGTCGTCCGAGGAGCTGCGTTGATGAGGGAGAGCGAATCATGAACGGTGGCGCCGCCACAGCGTTTTTACCCAACTTCGTGGCGTTTCCATCCCTCAGGGGGCTCCACAGCTCAACTGTTCAACCATGGCGCACACCCCGCCCGCACGAAGTGCGCCGGTGCGTGGGAGCGCCCACCGGGAGTGTGCCCCGGCGGGCGCTCGTGATGGGGACGCGGGACCCGGCCCCAGGAGCGGGCCCCGTGGAGGGGATGCGGTTCCCCCTGACCGTCAGGCTCGGCTGCCCCGTGTCAGCCGCCGCCTCCGCCGCATCCGCCGCCGCCCCCTCCCCCGCAGGACGACCCGCCTCCGCAGGACGAGCCGCCACCGCAGGAGTGGCCCGAGTGATGTCCGTCCGAGGACGAACCGCCCCCGTCGCCGGCCCACCAGCTGTTGCTGCCGCCGCCGCTGTCGCCGCCCCCGCCGGTGCCGGTCCAGCGCGAGCTCCTGCCGCCCCTGGTCCGGACGGTGCGGGCGGTGTGCCGTCCCCGCACGAGCCCCCTGATCACCAGGGCTGCGACCACGAACAGGATGATGCCTGTGACCACGGCTCCACCCTCCTTCCCGTTTCCGGGACGCGCCCGGAAGTCCCCCGAAGCAATCCCCCGTCGGACGCCTCGCTGTCTGTCGATGCCTGCCGATTGCCATTGGATCGCGCCGTGAAGCTCACCGGCGTGAACGGGAGATGCCCCTCGCGGCCACGCCCCAAAGCAGAGTTGAGGAACTCCAGAGCTTCGGCGCAGGATGACCGGCATGACCTCGATGAGCTCCAGCACCCGTCCCCTCCTGAACCGCCGGCTGGCGGAGTTCGGGACGACGATCTTCGCCGAGATGTCCGCCCTGGCGGTGACGACCGGGGCGATCAACCTCGGTCAGGGCTTCCCCGACACCGACGGTCCCGAGGAGGTCCGCGAGGCCGCCGTCAGGGCGCTGCGCGACGGGCGCGGCAACCAGTACCCGCCGGGCCCCGGGGTCCCCGAACTGCGCGCCGCCGTCGCCGAGCACCAGTTCCGCCGCTACGGCCTGCCCTACGACCCCGACACCGAGGTCCTGGTCACCGCCGGCGCCACGGAGGCCATCGCCGCCAGCCTGCTGGGCCTGCTCGAGCCCGGTGACGAGGTCGTGGCGCTGGAGCCGTACTACGACTCGTACGCGGCCTGCATCGCGATGGCGGGCGGCACGCGCGTGCCCGTGACCCTGCGGCCGCACGAGGGCGCGTTCCGCCTGGACCTGGACGAACTGCGCGACGCGGTCACCGACCGCACCCGCCTCCTGCTGCTGAACACCCCGCACAACCCGACGGGCACGGTCCTGACCCGCGAGGAGCTGGCCGCGATCGCCGAGCTGGCCGTGGAGCGGGACCTGCTGGTGGTGACCGACGAGGTCTACGAGCACCTCGTCTTCGACGGCGCCGAGCACATCCCCCTGGCCACCTTCCCGGGCATGCGGGAGCGCACGGTGAGCATCTCCAGCGCCGGCAAGACCTTCTCGTTCACCGGCTGGAAGGTCGGCTGGGTCACCGCCGCGCCCGCCCTGCTCACGGCGGTCCGCTCGGCCAAGCAGTACCTGACGTACGTGTCCTCGGGACCCTTCCAGTACGCGGTCGCCGAGGCGCTCGCGCTGCCGGAGTCGTACTTCACCGCCTACCGGGCGGACATGGAGGCCAAGCGGGACCTGCTGGCCGCGGGGCTGGCCGAGGCGGGCTTCGGCGTCCACCGCCCCACCGGAACGTACTTCGTCACCACCGACATCCGCCCGCTCGGCGAGCGCGACGGCATCGCCTTCTGCCGCTCCCTGCCCGAGCGGGCGGGGGTCGTCGCCGTCCCCAACGCGGTCTTCTACGACCACCGCGAGGCGGGCGCGCCGTTCGTCCGTTTCGCGTTCTGCAAGCGGACCCCGGTGCTGACGGACGCGACGGAACGGCTCCGCAGGGCCTTCGCGTGTTGACCGCCGCCCCATGGGACAGGTCGTCGCATCCCTCGTCACCCGCCATTCCTCACCCGCAGGGGAATTTCACGCCCGGTGGCCGGCCGGTCACGGCCACCGTTCCGGCGCTTGCCACTCCACAGACATCAACGTACAGTTTCTTGTACGTCAAGGAGTGTTGATCGTGAAGACCATGACCTATTCCGAGTCGCGCGCGCGGTACGCCGAGGTACTCAACTCCGTCACCGACGACCGCGAGGAGGTCGTTATCACCCGGGCCGGACATGAGCCGGTCGTCATCGTCTCCCTTGAGGACTACGAGTCCCTGAAAGAGACGGCGTACCTGCTGCGAAATCCAGCGAACGCCCGGCGCCTGCTCGCGTCCATCGACGAGCTGGAAAACGGCGGAGGCACGGTACGCGAGCTGGCGACCGACGAGTAAGGCCGCGACTTGAAGATCACCTTCTCCTCCCGTGCCTGGGAGGACTACCTGTGGTGGCAGCTTCAGGACCGGAAGATCCTGAAGCGCATCAACACACTCATCACGGACATCGCCCGGAATGGCAACGAGGGGATTGGCAAACCGGAACCGCTCAAGCACGGATTCCAGGGCTACTGGTCGCGCCGCATCAACGACGAGCACCGACTCATCTACAAGGCCACCGAGGACGGCGTCCTGATCGCACAGTGCCGCTACCACTACGAAAGCTGACAGGACTCGGGGTCGGGCACAGCGCCCTCCTCGCAACCTGCCCCGCGCCGCACACGGACAGGTGCGCGAAGAGGAGTTTCGCCTTGGGTGACATCGACGCCGGACCGGGTGACGGCGGTCCGCTCGGCCAAGCCATTCCTGACGTACGTGGCATCGGGCCCCTCCCAGTACGCGATGACGGAGTCGCTGGCCTTGCCAGAGACGCAATTCGAGACGTTCCGCAAGGACATGCTGACCACGCGCGACCCACTGGCGCGGCCCGACAGAGGCGGGCTTCGGGGTCTTCCGTCCGGCCGGCACGCACTTCATCACGGCCGACACCGCCCCACGGCCTCGCCTCCTGCCGATCTCTGCCGCAACGCGCGGGCGTAGTGGCCATCCCGAACGCGGTCTATCCGCGTCCCAACGCGCGGCTGGCACCGGAGATCACCGCGGTGGCCAGCACCCATCCCGAGATGATCAAAAACACGGCCACCACCTTGTCCCAGCCGGCCGGGTCGAAAGCCGACCGATAGCCCAAAGAGACCACCGGGATCAGCAGATCCAGGCAGTACAGCACCGGGTCGAACGTGCGCTGACCCGACCCGCCCACCGCGGCTGGCGGGTGCACCGAGAACCAGCTTGAGCCGGCCGCCACCAGCGCCAGCAGCCACAGCAATGCCCGTCGTGGTGCGTAGCCGTAGCCGAACAGAACGTCTTGCACCGCCCCCCAGATCCGGCCGGTGAGTCTGTCGCTGCGCCGCAGATGTCGTTCACGCGCATGCCGCACTGCTCTGACAGCGCGCTCGTCACCCGCCGCCTGGTAGGAGGCAGCCAATTGCTCGAACACGCTCACGCCGGCTTCGTGGTCCAAGGCGAGCCAGGCCAGCCGGTCCTTAAGCGACAGAGGAGTGGTGGACCCCAGACGCTGATAGACGAGGCCTTCAATGTCCAGCCGCCCATCAGCGGGCCAGGTGGCGGAGTCGTCGACGAGTGCTCCCACGCGAGCATCCCGCAGCACGACGCGTCTGTGCGGAGCGACCCGCAGGTCCAGACGCAGCCGGGACGTCGTCAGGCGGCTGAGGATCAGCTCCCCGTGCGGGGCGGCCAGGGTGGCGTCGTGAAAGGTCACCACCGATTCGACCGCGGCTCCCCGCAACAGAACCTGTCCGTGGGAGCAAAAACCCCAGTCGGCGTAGAACCCGCGGCCGCACGAGAGACCGGTGGCGTCGATGCCCCCCATCCGTGCCCCGTTGACGTACACGGCGTGCGCCACCCGGACATCACGCAGGTACACCGCGCCCGTCGCCGTCAGCCCTCGTCCCTGGAGCGCGCCATCGATGCGCAGGCGAGGAGCAAACAGGGACCACAGCCCGCTGGAGTACAGGTGCAGTTCCTCCGCAGTGAGGTTGCCTGCGATCCGGGCGTCGGCCAGGCGCAGTGGCGCCTCGGCTGGCGGCTCGGACACCCGGCGCGGGGCCTGCACGCCGTCGCGTACGACGGCTGCCTCGATGCCCAGGGCCATCGGTTCACCCGGCGCCGTGCCGATGACGCATCCCGACAGGCGAACGTCCCCGTCCACGGCAAGGCCATCCGCCAGCAGTGCAGGAACACTCGAACCCCTCAGATCGAGCGCGACGGCTTGCAGGCCGCGCAGATCCAGCGGATCGGAGAACCGGCACTGAACGAACTCCAGGCCAAATTCCAGTTGACGGTGGGAGAGGTCCACCGGCCCCGCCACTCGGGCACCGTGGATGCGGCATGGTCCCAAACTCGCATCATGGTCGGCCACCGCCTGCTGCAGCACGCGCGCGCTGATGGGCCTGCCCCGTGTCGCTGCACGCTGCAGGCGGCGCATCGTCCCTGTCCTCGTCATTCCCAGCCCCCCCGACCTCCACCTTCCGCGGGCATAGCATCACACCTGCCCCTGTTGTGGCTGCGGTTCAGACAGACTGGGTCTCATGAGCGGGTTCACACACTTTGGCCACGAGGCCGACGCTGCGCTGGAGCAGTGGCAAAACACTCGGCGCAGGATCACCCTCGCGGAGGCATTACCCGCCGGGGGCAGCGGAGCACGCCTCGGCTTCGTCTTCCACGAAGGGGATGCAGAGCACCCACAGCACAAGCTTCTGCTCAAGCTGTGTGCCGACGATTACGGGGCCATCACCGAACCGCGTGATCTCGAGACGGCCTGGCAGTCCGGTCCGGACTTCCACCGGGGTGGGCCCGCCTTCGCCTTTCCCGAGCGCCGGCTCATTCGCCAGGTCTATCCGCCGCTCAAGGTCGGCGACAGCTGGCTGATGTTCCTCGAGTGCGCCCTCGATGAACGCGGACGTAATCCGCTGGCCCCGCTGACCATGATCCCACTCGGCGAGGGGAGAACCGATGTAGCCGCCGCCGTCATCGAATCCATCTTCACGGAGTGGAATCCCGACCCGCGCGCCGAGCACGACATGGCGGCGCAGGACTTCTTGGCGAAGGCTCTCGGCCATCGGGCCGACCCCGCCAGCCACCTGGCCGTCGCCGCCGCACGGCTCCTGGGCACCGACCTGCGCAGCACATTCTTCACACCGCCGGGAGGGTCTCACGCGCTGCCCAACCCCACCCCGTTTGCAGATCCTTCCCCGCTAGCCCGTCTGAAACCGCCCACGGTGGCCCTGGGCCGCGCCCACTACGACCTGCACCCCGGCAACATCATGGTGGCCAGGCAGCCGCAGCTTGACCCCGATTCCTTTCGCCTCATCGACCTGTCCCGCTTTCAGGAGGAAGGGCTGCTGCTGCGAGACCCGGTCCAGCTGATGCTCCACCTGGTCTGCGACTACCTGCCCCAACTGGGCGAGCCAGCGCGCAACGTGCTGGAAGAACTCTTGCTCAACGAGGACGAGGAGAGCACGGCAGCGGACGAAGTTCTCCTGCCCAAAGGCCTGCTGTCCGTCATTCGGCGCCTGCGTGCTGCTCCCAACCCCTGGCGCCAGGTCCGCCGCTACGCCCAGCCCGAATGGCACCCCCAGTACCTCCTGGCCCTTCAAGCCTGCGCCCTGATGTTCCTTCCCCGCCGCACGGAACCTGTCGAACAGCTGTGGTTCCTGCGCCTAGCTGCCCGCGCCTGCGCAGCCTTCCAGGCCAGGGCCACACGGCACACGCCGCGCCGTCCCGCCCCCGCGCCGACGCAGCGAGAAGACAACTCAGCTGCCGACGGGCCCGTAGCCTGGGCCCAGTGGCGCGAGCAGGTGCCCGCCTCCGGCACCCCGCTGGCTCTTGTCACACACGAGTGCTTCTCGAAGCCGACGATTGAACGGAATGTCGAGCGCCAGGCCTATCGATTCATGAGCAATTGGCTCGACCAACCCTCCCCTCATTCCGGCATTTTAAAGGTCGAAGGTGCTCGGGGATCGGGCCGCACCTGGGCGCTGCTGCGCAGCGTGGACGGACTCCACCGGCTCAGGCAAGCCCCCGTCTTCGTCCTCGACCCCGAGAGCGGAGCCGACATCACGGCTTTGCATGCCTTCCGCACCGAACAGCAACAGCCCTTCATCATCGTGCTGGACGCCCTCCGCGACCCCGACGATGTACGGGTCATCCTCAGCCCCGCGCTGGATGGCAGGGACGGCAGCCAACCCGGGCTGTATTTGCTAACCGAGTGCGACACCCCCGCCTGGCTGCTGCCGTTGCAGCAAACGGTGCAGGCAGGACGGGTACAAATCGACGAAGTACAGGCCCTTGCCACGCAATTGCACCCTTCCCGCTCGCGGCGGCACCGATTGACCCACAGCGAACGAGCGGACATCAACTTGCGTCTCAGGAGCGACAACCCCCCACTCATCGGCGAAGTCGTCCGCATGCTCAGCTCCGACCGGGAGCAAGCATTCCAGCGGTACGCGGAAGAACTGCACCTCCAGTTTCAGAAGTACCCGTCCGGGACTGACAAGGCCCTCGGCCTCCTGCTGCTCATGTACTGCGGAAGTCAGCGGCTCCCCGTACCTGACGGTGTCCTCAGCGAAGCATTCGGCCTGGCATCGGACGACCTCGAACAGGCACACGGCTACATCGTGGGAGCCGGCGAGCGCCTCGTCTGGCTGGGGCAGCGCACTGCCCTGGACCGGGCACTGAAGAGAATCAGAAACCGAAACGGAAATCCTACCTTCGAAAAATGGAGGCATGAATTCCTGCACAAGACACTCAGGGGAATTGACCCTACAAACCGGCTGCACCGAAAATTCGTGCGGGAACTCATCAACAGGGCCTCGAAAGAGGACAGGTCCTGGCTGGCGAGCAACCATCGGAACCTGATCCTCTCCATCGCCACGAATAGCGGCCAGGAGCCGGTGTCGAACCAGATCTACGCCTGGTACCCCGTCATCCTCGCGATCCACCGCTCGGACGGTGAAACGCTACCGGACGTCCGATCCCTGGCGGATGACTGGCAGGCCGGACTCTCGGACGAGCTCGCGCAGAACCTCGCTCCGCAACCCCGCAGCCCGGCGGAAGTACTGCACATGCTCCTCACACTGGGCGGCGACGAGACAATGCTCCACCTGGTTGGCCGACTGCGAGGCGCCTCCGAATGGGATGCAAATCCCTGGGCGGAGTTCTTCGAAATGGTGGAAAAGTTCCCCAGAAAAACAGAAATCACCAACATTCTGATGCCGGTTCTGCGGAGCGGCGCCGTGGACGTGCCGCGCCTGCTGCACACCAGGAACACGGCGCAGTTGCTTCCCCCTCTGGTCACCGAGTACGGGCGACCCGATGAGCGCACGTGGCTGTGGCGTCACCTGTACAACGGCATGACGGACACCGACACGGCATCCTTGCAGGACCGCTACAAGTGTGCAGGCCAGTTCGTGGAACTGACGCGCCGCTGTCTGACCCAGAAACGGCACGATCTGTCCCTGCGCATCCTGAAAGCCTGCGTGCAGTCATCGACCCTGGACGACGCCACCTGTGACGGATTTGAAGCAGAGCTGCACGTGATTCATCGCGAAGAAGTCAACGACGCACTGGGAGCGCGAAGCACGGAGGCCCTCTTGTCCCTGGCCTGCGAACTCCCGCACAACCAAGCCGCCCACGCGTGGGAGTGGCTGCTGAAAATCGCCCACCAATGGCACCCGGACGAACTGCACGGCCTGTCCCGGATGTCACTGGATACGGTGGGCCGGCTAATGAAGGACCCCCAAGTGCCCGTCACAGATTACTGGCCGCTACATTTCGCGGCGTTGGAAACAGCCATACATGCACGCACGCTGCGCCCTTCGGACGCGAAAAACTACCTGAAAGCCTTCCCCGCTACACCCGAGGACAGTCAAGCCGAACTGGTGGTTCAACTGGCCACCGCGGTCATCCGTTCCAGCGACCCGGCAGACTCCTCCCCGGTGTACCGACTCCTGGCCGACTTGGCAGTGCGAGAAGCCTGGGAGTCGCCCACAGCACTGAGCAACTGCCTCGACGCCCTGGCCGACTGGGCGGGCACCCCAGCCCCCGCCGCAGCGCTCACGCTGAACCCCCGAACCCTGAAACGCCTCATCCTCGCCCTGCGCCTACTCCAAGGAGACCTGGGCAAACAGCGAAGCCGGATTGTTCGCATCCTCCAGAACTATCCGGAAGAATCACAGAAAATGGCGTACCGAGAAGTCATTTCGGAACTTCTACGGGTCCGCATGCCCGACAACGTCGAAAGACACATGCAATCGTGGTCGACAGAAAACCCGCACGACCTCTGCGCCTGGGCGCACGCGAAGACCCTTCAGGGCGACCTCACCGCGATGCGCGCTTTCCTGCGCCGCTTGCTGCGGACGTACGACAAGACCGGACGTGGAACCCATCCCACAGCCATGCGAGAGCTGACCAAAGCGATGACCGAACAAACGTCGGGGCCCGAGCAGCGGTGCTACCAGCTCATCAACAGGTTGCAGACCCTCGGCTTGATCAACTCGTAGGGCGTAGCAGCACTCGGCGGGGTCACCGCCGCGCCCGCCCTGCTCTCACGGCAGTCCGCATGGCCAAGCAGTACCTGACGTACGTGGCCTCGGGGCCCTTCCCGCAAGCGGACCCCGGTGCTGGAGGAGGCGGTGCGGCGGCTGAAGTCCCTGGCGGGCTGAGCCACGCGGGACGGAGAGAGCCCGGCCCCCCGCTGCCGCGGGTGCCGGGCTCTCTCCTGGATTCGGCCGTGGCGGCGGACTACTCGCCGTCCTCGTCGGTCGGCTTCTCCGACTCGTTGACGTCCTGCTCCAGACCGAGCTGCTCCACGAGCCACCGGTCGAACTCGATGGCGGCCCGCACCCAGCTGACCGTCGAGGAGACGAAGTGCTCCAGGCTGACGCCCATGCCGATCAGCATCTGCGCCTCGCCGATCAGGCGGACCGTGCCGTCGTCGTGCGTGTGCGAGTACACCTTGGGCCACAGGGTGCGCCGGTTCCAGTCGTCGACCGACTCGAGCAGCTGCTGCTTCTCGTCGATCTGGTGGGGCCGGTCGTAGAACGTCCGCACCGAGAAGACCTGCTGGTCACCCTCGCCGCGGAACATGAAGTACGTACGGAACTGCTCCCACGGCGCCGCGAGGTCGCCCTCGTCGTCGACGACGTACTTCAGCTCCATCTGTTCGAGGAGCTGCTTCACAAGATCCTGATCCGGGACGACGGGGCCCGCCGGTCCTTGGGGCTGCGGCTCGGGCTGCTTGCCCCCGAAGTTCGGAATCGAGGACGGGTCGATGCTCACCGTGAATTTCCCTTCGTACGGATCTGGCCATCCTCCCCCATGCGGGGAGGGGCGTGGCAAGCCCGCCGTGGGCCTGTCAGCCCTGGGCTGACTTGATCCGGCCGGTCGGGTACCCCTTCGGGGCCCCGGCAACCCGGGGGACGGGTCGCCGGGGCGGGGACGGGGGCGATCGGCTACAGCGTCTTGCCGCTCGCCGGGCCCACGATCAGGTCGTCGCCGGAGCGGTCCACGCGGACCGTGTCGCCGTCCTTGATCTCCCCGGAGAGGATCTCCCGGGCGAGCCGGTCGCCGATGGCGGTCTGGACGAGGCGGCGCAGCGGGCGGGCGCCGTACGCCGGGTCGTTGCCCTCCTCGGCCAGCCAGGCCAGGGCCTCGTCGGTGACCTCCAGGGTGAGGCGGCGTTCGGCGAGCCGGCGGGCCAGGCCGTTGATCTGGAGCCGGGCGATCCGGCTCAGCTCCTCCTTGCTGAGGGCCGAAAAGACCACCAGGTCGTCGAGCCGGTTGAGGAACTCCGGCTTGAAGGAGGCCCGGACCACCTCCAGGACCTGCTGCTTCTTCTCCGCCTCACCGGTCGTCGGGTCGACCAGGTACTGGCTGCCCAGGTTGGAGGTGAGCACCAGGATGGTGTTGCGGAAGTCGACGGTGCGGCCCTGGCCGTCGGTGAGGCGGCCGTCGTCCAGCACCTGGAGCAGGATGTCGAAGACCTCGGGGTGCGCCTTCTCCACCTCGTCGAGCAGCACGACGGTGTACGGCCGTCGCCGCACAGCCTCGGTGAGCTGGCCGCCCTCCTCGTAGCCCACGTATCCGGGCGGGGCGCCGACGAGCCGGGCGACGCTGTGCTTCTCGCTGTACTCCGACATGTCGATGCGGACCATGGCCCGCTCGTCGTCGAAGAGGAAGTCGGCGAGCGCCTTGGCCAGCTCGGTCTTGCCGACGCCGGTCGGGCCGAGGAAGAGGAACGACCCGGTCGGCCGGTCCGGGTCGGCGATCCCGGCGCGGCTGCGGCGTACGGCGTCGGAGACGGCCCGTACGGCCTCGGTCTGCCCGATGAGCCGCTTGCCCAGCTCGTCCTCCATGCGCAGCAGCTTCTGGGTCTCGCCCTCCATCAGCCGCCCGGCGGGGATGCCGGTCCAGGAGGCGACGACGTCGGCGATGTCGTCGGCGCCGACCTCCTCCTTGACCATGGTGTCCCGGGCGACCTCTTCCTCCGCCTCGGAGGCGGCCTCCAGGTCGCGCTCCAGGGTGGGGATCTCGCCGTAGAGCAGCTTGCTGGCGGTGTCGAAGTCGCCGTCGCGCTGGGCGCGTTCGGCCTGCCCGCGCAGTTCGTCGAGCTTCTCCTTCAGCTCGCCGACCCGGTTGAGGGACTGCTTCTCCTTCTCCCAGCGGGCGTTGAGGCCGCGCAGCTCCTCCTCCTTGTCGGCGAGGTCGCGCCGCAGCCGCTCCAGGCGTTCGAGGGAGGCGGCGTCGGTCTCCTTGCCGATCGCCAGCTCCTCCATCTTCAGCCGGTCGACGGCGCGCTGGAGTTCGTCGATCTCGACGGGCGAGGAGTCGATCTCCATACGCAGCCGGGAGGCGGCCTCGTCGACGAGGTCGATGGCCTTGTCGGGCAGGAAGCGGGAGGTGATGTACCGGTCGGAGAGCGTGGCGGCGGCCACCAGGGCGCTGTCCGCGATCTGCACCTTGTGGTGGGCCTCGTAACGTCCCTTGAGCCCGCGCAGGATGGCGATGGAGTCCTCGACGGTGGGCTCGGCGACCAGCACCTGCTGGAAGCGCCGCTCCAGGGCCGGGTCCTTCTCGATCCGTTCCCGGTACTCGTCCAGCGTGGTCGCGCCGACCATGCGCAGCTCGCCGCGCGCGAGCATGGGCTTGAGCATGTTCCCGGCGTCCATGGCGGAGTCCCCGCCGGCGCCGGCGCCGACGACGGTGTGCAGCTCGTCGATGAAGGTGACGACCTGCCCGTCGGAGTCCTTGATCTCGGCGAGGACGGTCTTGAGCCGCTCCTCGAACTCGCCCCGGTACTTCGCCCCGGCGACCATCGCCCCGAGGTCCAGCGCCACCAGCCGCTTGTCCTTCAGCGACTCGGGCACGTCCCCCTTGACGATCCGCTGGGCGAGTCCCTCGACGACGGCGGTCTTGCCGACGCCGGGCTCGCCGATGAGCACGGGGTTGTTCTTGGTCCGCCGGCTCAGCACCTGCACGACGCGCCGGATCTCCTGGTCGCGCCCGATGACGGGGTCGAGCTTGCCGTCCCGGGCGGCGGCGGTGAGGTCGGTGCCGAACTTCTCCAGCGCCTTGTACTGGCCCTCGGGGTCGGGAGTGGTCACGCGGCGCCCTCCCCTCGCCTTGCGGAAGGCCTCCTGCAGTTTCTTCGCACTCGCTCCCTGCCCCTCCAGTACCTCACCGGCCGCGCCGCCCTTCGCGGCGATGCCGAGGAGCAGGTGCTCGGTGGAGAGGTACTCGTCCCCGAGTTCCTTGGCGCGGGCCTGGGCGTCGGCGACCACGGCGAGCATCTCACGGCTCGGCTGCGGGGGCGCGACGGTGGACCCGGTGACGCTGGGCAGCCCGCCGACGATGCGCTCGGCGCCGGAGCGCACGGCGGCCAGGTCGGCCTCGACGGCGACGAGCAGGTCGGTGATGTTCTCGTTGTCCTGCCCCTGGAGCAGGGCGAGGAGCAGGTGGGCGGGGGTGAGGTCGGCGTTTCCCTCGGTCACGGCCCGGTTGCTGGCCGCGTTGATCGCGTCCCGGCTCCGGTTGGTCAGCTCGGCGTCCACGGTCTGGCTCTCCTCCTCGCGTAGTGCTGACTCGTCCAGCGTACACAAAGTTGAGTCGGCGCCACTCAAGGTGGAGCCTCCACGTGCCCGCCGATCGAGACGCCAGGGCGATGGAGCGGGAGACGGGACGTGCCGCACGAGTGCTTTTTCGGCCAGCCGCAGAACTGCCGGGTTTCGCGAGATGTCCGCACATGCGACAGCGGCGTCACCGTGTTCAGGTCACGGTGACGCCGCTGCCGGGGGGAAGCACCTGAGCGATCTGTTACGACGGGGGAATCGCGTCAGGCACTGCGGGGGGTGGCCGAGATGGTCCTCACTTCGGGGACGTCCGGCTGCTCGAGCCGGTGGTCCCGCTGGTCCAGGTTCACAAAGATCATTCCGTACCGGATGGCGCACCGCACGGGCTGCGGCGCCCCCCGAGGCCGCCGCAGACACCGGTACGCACGCACGTCGCCGTCCTCGTCCAGCGTGACGACGACCGGCTCGCCGAAGACGGTCACCATCAGGGAGTCACCGGCGTGCGGGATCGCGGTGACCAGGTCGATGAAGTGCCAGCCGGAGCGGTAGGCGGTGGCCATTTCTCGCCGGAAGGAGCGGTCGTCGGGTGGCGTCGTCATGTCAAGACCACGCACTGTCGTCCGTGACGGCTGCTGCCTCCTCGCCGGCGGGCGAGGCAGTCACCGCCGCCAGCGACCAGGCGCTGTCCGCTCGAGCGTCACCCTTCTCGACGGAGAGGCCACTCAGTGTTCCGAAGGCCACAACGGCGGAGAAGGCGGCGACAAGCACCGAGCGAAGCATTCTCTTAGACATAGTCGGCTTCGTCCTCACTTGAAGGTCCCCTCTTCCCCCGTCGGATAAGACGATGGCTCATTCAGGCACGTCATGGCCACACAATCGGTGCATCATGTTCCTGCACGTTCAGGACCCTGGGGGGTGGAGATTTGACAACAAATCAGGCCAAAGCGACACATCCCCATGCCATTACGGACCTGTGCGAGGACGGCGGGCGGCTCTACGCGAACGCTCTGCGCACTGGACGTATAGCCCGTGGTGAGGCGGAGTCCGTCCCCTGCCTGATGGAGTTCGCCCTGCTCCATCCCGATCCCGACGACGCGAACTGGCTGCTCCCCGTGTCCCCGGCGGTCGCCCTCGCCCGGCGGCTGAATCCCATCGAGCACGAGATCTCAGAGCGCAGGCGCAGTTCCATCGAGCTGGCCGCCGCCTTCGAACCCTTCATGGCACTCAGTGCGCAGGGCGCGGCACCGACGCACTCGATCACCGTGCTGGAAGGTCTCGACCGCATCAACGCGGCCCTCGACCTGGCCACGGATCAGTGCCTCATCGAGATGCTCACTGTGCAACCGAGCGCCCGGCATCCCGAACGCCGGCTCATCGAAGCACTGGAACGTGACAGAACCCTGATCGGACGAGGAGTACGGATCAGGACGCTCTACCAGCACACGGCACGGTACAGCCCGGAGCGCCTCGCCTACGTAGACCAGTTTCCCAACGGGAAGGCCGAGTACCGCACCATCGACGAACTGGTCGAGCGGCTCATCATCTGCGACGAGACCGTGGCCTTCATTCCCATCCGGGACGACCGGCAGGTCGCCCTGGAGATCCGGCACCCCGGTCTCGTCCGTTACCTGATCAAAGTCTTCGAGTTCATTTGGAGCCGAGCGGTCCCGCTCACCGCGGGGGCCCCGTACGAGACGGCTCCTGACGGCATCACCGACATCCAGCACTCGATCGCCAAACTCCTGGTGGAAGGGCACGTCGACGAGGCCATCGCCCGGCGCCTGGGCATGAACGTGCGCACGTGCCGGGCCCACATCGCGAAACTCGCGTCGGCCCTCGGCAGCGGCAGTCGCGCCCAACTCGGCTACCTCATAGCCCAGTCCGGCATTTTGCAGGAGGGACAACAAGGCTCCGACGTGGGGGAGGGGACCCCGTGACCGACGAGACGTACGACCGCCGCACCCCGGCCGATCCCACCCCGCACCCCGCCCACGGACCGGAGGAGTTGTGCGCGGAGGGGACGGAAGTCTACGTGCGGGCTCTGCGCGAAGGACGGTTGCACACCACGGAGGCCGGATCGGCGCCTTGCCTCGCGACCTACGACTTCCTCCGGCCGGCACTTGACGACGTGGACTGGCTGGAGCCGGTGGCTCCTGCCGTGGCGTTGCACAAGCTGCTGCGTGCCTCGGAGGAGCGCGTCGCAGACGAACGCAGACGCTCGGAACGACTGGCGGAGAGCTTCGAGCCGTTGATGCGGGTGAGCGCGCAGTACGACACCTCACCCACCGATCCCTTGATCATGGTTCACAGCGAAAAGGACCACATCAGTACCGTCCTCGACAAGTCCATGATCCATGCGACCGAGGTCCTGACCATCCAGCCGCACAACAGCTACACACCGTCCAAGGCCCGTTTCAGGGACGCCGCCCTGAGACGGGACCAGGAACTGCTGGACCGTGGTGGTCGCATCCGGGCCCTCTACCAGCACACCCTGCGCCACGCTCCACCGATCCTGGCGCGTTACGAGCAACTGCGTGGCGACGTGCAGGCCCGAACTCTGGACGA
This sequence comes from Streptomyces coelicoflavus, assembly GCF_045041415.1. Classification (NCBI taxonomy): domain Bacteria; kingdom Bacillati; phylum Actinomycetota; class Actinomycetes; order Kitasatosporales; family Streptomycetaceae; genus Streptomyces; species Streptomyces coelicoflavus. The sequence continues at coordinate 3,978,028 of NZ_CP108218.1, forward strand.
GGTCACCGACCGCCTGATCATCATCGACCGCGCGGTGGCCTTCATCCCCGCCAACGCCGACCGCAGTCTCGCCCTGGAAGTCCGTCAGCCTGCCCTCGTCACCTACTTGACCACGACGTTCGACCGCCTCTGGCGCCTCGCCACCCCCATGCACCCCCAAGCCGTCCACCAGCCCACCCTCAACGGCATCACCCCCCGCCAACGCGCCATAGCCGCCCTCCTGGTCGAAGGCCACACCGACACCGACGTCGCCGACCGCCTCGGCATGAACGTCCGCACCGCCCGCGTCCACATCGCCAAACTCGCCGCCACCCTCGGCAGCGAAAGCCGGGCTCAGCTCGGGTATCTCATCGGGCAGTCGGGGATTCTCGACCGGGAAGAATGACAGGGGCGGGGGCGGTCCGCGGAGAGCCGTCCAGGCCGGCCTGGGCTATGCGGACGCCCAACTGTGTGCGGCTGGCCGCGCCCAGGGTCTCCGAGAGCCGGGCGATGTGCGCGCGGGCCGTGCGGACGCTGATGCCGAGGCGTTCCGCGATCACCGCGTCCTGGTGGCCTTCCGCGAGGAGCGCCGCGATGGACTGCTCGCGGTGGGAGATGCCCTCGATGCCGGTGTCGGGGAGCGCGGCGGTCAGGGGGATCCCCAGGCGCCACAGACGTTCGAAGACCGTGACCAGGTAGGCGATCAGTGCGGGGTGGCGCAGTTCGAGGGCCATCGTGCGGTCGGTGTTGGCGGGGATGAAGGCGACGGTGCGGTCGAAGAGGATGAGGCGGTCGATGACCTCGTCCAGCGTGCGGGCCTCCACCGCGTCGCCCATCAACTCCAGGTAGTTGAGCAGGCCCTGGCCGTGCCGGGCCACGTGCGTGTACAGGTCCCGCATCCGCACCCCGCGCCCGCGCAGCGCCAGCGCCCGGTGCAGCCCCTCCGACAGCTCGTGCTCGCGCCGGATGCCGCCGGGCTGGACGGTGAGCACCTCCGTCGTACAGGCCTGGGTCGCCTCGTCCATCGCGGCCTGGATGCGGGAGAGGCCGTCCAGGACCCGGATCGCCGTTCCCTCGGGGCCGGCCGGGGACTGGAGCAGCCGGCCCAGGTCCGCGTACCACTCGAACGCCTCCACGGCCGAACCCACCCGCCGCTGACTGGCGCTCACCTCCTCCTGCACCCCGCGCAACAGCCGCGTCATGACCTCCTGCGGGGAGGTCGGCACCAGCCAGTCCATGTCGTCGGGGTCGGGGTGCAGCAGGGCCAGTTCGAGCAGGCAGGGGACCGGATCGGCGTCACGCCGCGGTATCCGGCCGCGCCGGACGGCACGGGAGTACACGCGGTCCCCGGCCGCGCACAGCCGGTCGGCCCCGTGCGGGTGCTCCTGAGCCCCGTGCCCGGCCATCGCCCATCCCACCCCCGGTTCCGGCTCTTCCGCAGCGCAACTATGCGCGGCCGGGACCGGCTCCGCAACAAGGGTCCGTCGCCGCCGACGGCACATATGTGGGGTAATCATCCGTTACGCTCACCCTCCGCCTCTCCTCGTTGCAACAAGCTGAAGGTGCCGGAGAGATGTACGCAGCGTGCATGCTGGGTGACGGCGGGGCCTGACCGACTCCGCCTGCTGTATGGCGACTTGGTGGGCAAGCGGGGGGGACAGAGAGCGTGATACGCGTAGGAATTGTCGGCCGGGAGCCGCTGGAACGGGCAGGCATCAGGCGCGTCCTGGAGGCGGACAGCAGGATTCGGATCGTCGGTGAGGCCTCGGAGGCCGAGCCGCACATCAGGCGGACTGCACGCCTGGACGTCGTGGTCAGCAGCCACACGCATACGGAGGAGGCACTCGACAACCTCCGGTTACCGAAGGCCGCCGTGCTGAGAGCCACGAACGTCCCGGTCTCCCGTCCGGCGCACGTCGTACTGGTCGACCGCTTGTCGGAACACACCACGCGCGTGCTGCTGCACCACGGCGCCCGCGGGATCCTGCTGCGTGGCAACTCCGTCCGGCACCTCCCGTGGGCCGTACGCGCGGCGGCGGCAGGCACGGTCGCCCTCGGGCCCGTGGCCGCCCGGTTCCTGGTCGACCAGTACGTTCGGCCCGGCCGCACGGCCGATGCGGTGGCCGCCGCGCGCGGTTTGCTGGAGAAGCTCAGCTCCAGGGAGCGGGAGATCGTGCACCTACTGGCGGACGGGGTGTCGAACCCCGACATGGCCGAAACCCTGGGGATCAGTACCCACACGGTCAAGGACCACATCCGCGGGGTCTACACCAAGCTCGGTGTGGACAACCGCGTGCAGGCATCCCGCGTCGTGTGGCAGGCACACGTGCACGCACAACCACAGCCTACGAGCCCGCAGGCACACGGTTCGGATGCCTGCGGTGGTCTCCAGGCGCCGTGAAGCCCGGCCTTCGAGCGAGCGCGTCAATCGTTGCGCGGGCGCCACACCAGTCCCGCCGCGGATGCCGTACGCGCACCCCACCAGGCCATCACCGCCGCGCACGCCAGACCGGCCGCCCCCACCGCCGACAGGGCGGACAGCCGGTCGGCGGAGTCCGCCATCAGCGGTGTCGTCACGTACCAGGTCACTGCGACGGCCGCGCACACGGCGAACGCGGTCGGCACCAGGAGTGACCAGACGGAGACCGCGTAGTACACGCGGCCGTTGCCGCTCAGCACCGAGACCGGGCCCAGTTCGCGGCCCGTCCGGACGAACTGGGCCACCGCGCCGATCCCGGCCACGACCACGATCACCAGCACGCCCGCCACGGAGAGCAGTTCCAGCCACCGCCCGGCCGCGATGCCCTCGCCGCTGCCTCCGAAGGTGCCGACCATCGCGAACACCTGAACGTCCGTCGCCATGGCCACATGCGCGTTGGCGGCCCGGTGCACCCGTGACAGGGACAGCTGCCGTCCGTCCTGCGCGAGGACCACCAGGGCCGCTTCCTCGGACGTACGCACCGTCTTCGTCACGTCTCCGGTACGGGCGTGAAGACGCACCCCGACCGACCGCTCCAACTCCGCGGCCTGGGCCAGACCGGCATGACGGGTACGGAGTTCGGCAGGGGCCGCCGTCGGGCACTCGACGCCCAGGTCCCGCCATACCGGGCAGTCCGCGACGAGGTCGGTCCGCCCCGACCGGGGGTCCCTCGTCACGGCCAGGGCATGCACTCCCGGCCCCAGGTCACTTTCGAAGGACGCCACGTCGGCCGTGGTCGTGGACAGCGTCGTGGAGACCTGGACCACGCTGGTGCCGAGGTGTTCCTCCACCGCCTCGACCCGGTCGCTCATGTCCGTGAAACAGGCTGATCGCGATTTGCCCCTGCGCCGCGAGACCCACCGCGACGACCACCGCGGCCACCAGCCGCGCGACCGGACGCGCGCCCACCGCCAGGCGCCGGCCGGCGACCAGCATGCCCACCCTGCCCCGCGCGGCACCGAGCCTGGCCAGTGCGGGTCCCGACGCCGACACCACCGCACCGGCCACCCCGGGCAGCAGCGCGATCGTGATCACGCTGCCGGCCGCCAGAACGGGCAGGCGCAGGTCGTACGGTGCCAGGTCGGTACCCCGCACCGTGCCGAAGAGGGCCACGGGAAACAGCCACAGCATCCACTCACGGCGCCGTCCGGCAGCCACGGGCCGGGTCGAGGCGCCGGGTCGGTAGCGCGGCTGGAGCAGCACCACGGCGGCGAGCACGGCGAGGGGGACGCCCACCACTGCGCCCACCAGGGCGGGGAGCGCCGCGCGGGCGTCGGCGACGTACAGCACGAAGTCGACGACGGGCAGCGGTGTGTCCGTGAGGAGTACGGGAGCGACGGCCACGGCCGCCGCCGACGCGCCGAGGGCCACGGGCAGCACCGCCTCGCCCACCGTGAACCAGGCGCGGGCGCCGCCGGAGGCGCCCAGGGCGGTCAGGACGGCGGTCCGGCGGTCCCGGGCGGCGGCGCCGACCCGGGCGGCGATCACGACGAACAACCCGGCGGGGAGGCCCACCAACGCCAGATAGGCCCAGTGGAACTCCTTCGGGCCGAAGTTGTACATGTGCTCCCCGAGCGACGGTGTCCAGGAGACACCGAATCCCGAAGCCCCGGTCATCTCCTCCGGGTCCAGCCGTTCAGCCGTCGGCCGTACATACGCGAAATACTCGCTCGGCGACTCCAGGCCGTCCGGAGCGATGGTGCCCTCGGCCCGCCCGTACTCCTCACGCACCTGAGGGCCGACCGCCTTCAGCGCCGGAGAGAGCACTGCCTCACCGGGCCTCGGCCACCGGCTCAGGCCGGGAGGCAGCGGCGCGTCGGGCGTGAGGGGCTCGATGTACACCACGTCGTACTGGCGGTCGTCGACACTCGCCAGGGTCGCCCGCCACAGCAGCGTGGCGGAGCCGTCGTCCGCGACCTGCGGCCAACGGGCCTGGCTGCGCTCGGTGCGACCGTCGAAGGAGGACGCGGCGAGCAGGAAGCCGCAGACCGCGAGGACCGCCACTGTGGTGGCGGCTAACAACGCGAAGTAGCGGATGCGGCCCGCCTCGGCCGACCGGGACGCTGCCCGTCCCGTGCGCAGGAGTGTGCGTCGCAGACCGCCGCCGTTCACCGCGCCTCCTGGGCCTGAACCAGGCGTCCCTCGTGCAGGTACAGCCGCACGTCGGCACGCCCGGCCACCATCGGGTCGTGCGTCACCACCACGAGGGCGCACCCGTGTTCCCGCGGCGTGCTGAACAGCAGGTCGGCCACGGCTTCCCGCTGTTCACCGTCCAGCGCACCGGTCGGCTCGTCCGCCAGCAGCAGTTCCGGCGTGTTGACCAGGGCGCGGGCCACGGCGACGCGCTGCCTCTCCCCGCCCGACAGGTCCTGCGTGGCCGTGGCCTCGGGGACTCCCAGTCGGGTGAGCAGGGACTCGGCACGGGAGCGGGCCTCGGTGACCGCGTCGCCGGCCAGCAGGCTCGCGATCATCACGTTCTCCACCGGGGTGAGTTCGGGGAGCAGCTCGCCGAACTGGAAGACCATGCCGACGTGCCGCCGCCGGTGCGCGGCGAGGGCACGCGCGGACAGCCGGGTCACGTCCTGGCCCACGACCTCGACGCGCCCCGACTGCGGTCGGATCAGCCCCATGACGCACATCAGCAAGGTGGACTTGCCGCTTCCGGAGGGGCCCATCACGGAGACGGAACTGCCCGCCGGGACGGCGAGGTCGGCACCGTCGAGCAGGCTGCGGCCGGATACGCCGTAGACCACCTCGCTCAGGCGCAGGGCAAGTGGCACGGGGGTTGAGGTCATGCGGAGCTCCCTTGGTCGGCGGGATCACTCGATGCCGAGAACTGCGCCAACGCACGGCTGACCGAGGAGCCGGTGGGCCCCTCGGTCAGGCTGTGGTCGGGCGGTGCGGACGGGGACGGAACCGCACGGGAGTTGGCTGTGCGGTTCCTGTGACTCCCAGACTGTCCCGGGGCGACCGACAGGAGAATCCCCCTGTTGGGGGGTATGCCCCCCCACCTTCGGGGGGGACGCCGGCCCTACTTCAGCCCCGCCTCCGCGCAGGCGTCCGCGTACTTGGCGGTGCAGATGTCGCTGATCTTGTAGAACTCGTCCGCGACGACCGTGTCCTTGATGTTGTCCTTGGTGAGGGCGACGACGGGGACGAGCTGGGCGGGGATGCCCTTGTGGGTGGGGCTGTCGACCTTGTCGCGGGCGAGCGCCTCGAACTGGATGTCGCGGCCCTGGACCCGGGCGACGGCCATCTCCGCGGCGTTCGCGGCCTCCTGCGGATAGGACTTGTACACGCTCATGTACTGCTCGCCGGTGACGATCCGCTGGACGGCGGCGAGTTCGGCGTCCTGGCCGGTGATCGGGGGCAGGTCCGTGACGCCCGCGTCCTCGAGGGCCTTGATGATGCCGCCGGCCATGCCGTCGTTGGCGGAGTAGACGCCCGCGATGTTCTTCTTGCCGATCTTCTCGATCGCCTCGGTCATGTTCGCCTCGGCGTTCTCCGGCTTCCAGTCCTTGGTGTCGAAGGACTGGGCGATCGTCACCTTGCCGTTCAGCTCGGACAGCGCGCCCGCCTTGAACTGTTTGGCGTTCGGGTCGGTCGACGAGCCGTTCATCATGACGATCTTGTCGGAGCCGGCCGGGTCGCCGCCGAGCGCCTCGATGAGGGAGCGGCCCTGGACCTCGCCGACCAGCTCGTTGTCGAAGGAGATGTAGGCGTCGATCGGACCCTCGGCCAGCCGGTCGTAGGCGATGACGGGGATGCCGGCGTCCTTCGCCTTCCGCACGCCGTCCGCGATGGCGTGCGCGTCGACCGCGTCCAGCACGATGACGTCGACCTTGTCGTTGACCATCTGCTGCATCTGGTCGGCCTGCTTGGTGGCGCTGGCCTCGGCGTTGGCGTACTTGACGTTGCCCTCGTCGCGCGTGAGCTCGCCGACCTTGGCCTTGAAGAAGGGGTAGTCGAACTGCTCGTAGCGGGTGTTCTCCTTCTCCGGCAGCAGCAACCCGATGGTGATGTCGTTGCCCTTGGTCGGGCTCGCGTCGTCGCTGCTCTCCGATGCGCCCAGCACACCGCAGGAGGCCAGCGAGAGGGTCATCAGGGGCGCGGCCACGGATATGGCGATACGACGGGCACGGCTACTCACTGCGCTTTGCCTTCCGACACACGGGCGTGGTGGACGAACCGGGTGGACCCGGGTGAACCGGGTGACTCCAGTGCCCCCCGGGGCCCCGGCAACGCCCGGTGAAGGAAGCCAACGCTGTCTTCACCAAATCGTCAAGAAGTACTAGACCAATGAGACAGCACCGTTGTGAACCAGCCCCGGGGGACGGGCGGTCCTCCGGGGCTGTCGATGCCGTATTCCCTTGTGCCGCCTGCCGGTCCCGGTCAGTCCGGGGACTGTCCGTGGCGCTTGGGGCGCCAGACCACCAACGCGCTGGTCTGCTGTACCTCTTGGTAGGGGACCAGGTCACGGCGGTAGGAGGCGTGCACCGCGGCCTCGCGCTGGCGCATCGCCGTGGCCGCGCCGTCGAGCGCGGCGGCCAGCTCCGCCGCCCGGGCCTGGAGCGCGGCGACCTGGTTCTCCAGCTCGATGATGCGCTTGATTCCGGCCAGGTTGATGCCCTCGTCCTGCGACAACTGCTGGACCTGCCGAAGCAGTTCGATGTCGCGGGCCGAGTAGCGCCGGCCGCGGCCCGCCGTGCGGTCGGGGGAGACCAGGCCGAGACGGTCGTACTGCCGCAGCGTCTGCGGGTGCAGTCCGGAGAGCTGGGCCGCCACCGAGATGACGTAGACCGGGGTGTCCTCGGTCAGTTCGTACGGGTTGCGTCGACGACCGTCCATTCCCGTCAAGCTCCCTTCGCGGCCTGGAACAACTCCGCCCGCGGATCCTCGTCCGCGGTCGCCTCGCGATACGCCTCGAGCGCGTCACGAGCCTTCCCCGTCAGGTCCTTCGGAACACTCACCTCCACGGTGACCAGGAGGTCGCCGCGGGTGCCGTCCTTGCGGACCGCGCCCTTGCCCCGGGCCCGCATGGTGCGGCCGCCCGGCGTGCCGGCCGGCAGCTTCAGCGTGACGGGAGGACCGCCCAGGGTCGGGACCCTGACCTCGCCGCCGAGGGCCGCCTCGGCGTAGGTGACCGGGACGGTGACGGTGAGGTTGTCGCCCCGGCGGCCGAAGACGGGGTGTTCCTTGACGTGCACGACCACGTACAGGTCGCCCGCCGGGCCGCCCCGCTCGCCCGGCGTGCCCTTGCCGCGCAGCCGGATGCGCTGCCCGTCCGAGACCCCGGCGGGGATACGGACCTGCATCGTCCGCGAGGACTTGGCGCGTCCGGAGCCCTTGCAGACGTCGCAGGGGTCCTCGGCGATCAGACCGCGGCCCTTGCAGTCGGGGCACGGGTCGGTGAGCGAGAAGCCGCCGCCCGAGCCGCGGGCGACCTGCCCGGTGCCGACGCAGGTCGGGCACACGCGCGGCGTGCCGTTCTTGTCGCCGGTGCCGGAACAGGCCTTGCAGGGCGCCTGCGAGGACATCCTGAGCGGCACGGTCGCGCCCTCGATGGCCTCGATGAAGCTCAGGGTGACCTCGGACTCGATGTCCTGCCCGCGCCGCGGCTGCGTGCGCGTGCCGGTGCCCGGTGAGCCTCCGGTGCGGTTGAACAGGCCGCCGAAGACGTCCCCGAGGCCGCCGCCGAAGCCGCCGGCGCCCCCCTGGCCCCCGCCCTGGGCGCCGCCTCCGAAGAGGTCGCCCAGGTCGAAGTTGAAGGTGCCGCCGCCCGCGCCCGGCCCCGGACGGAAGCCGCCGTTGCCGAAGAGGCTGCGGGCCTCGTCGTACTCCTTGCGCTTCTTGGGGTCGCCGAGGATGTCGTTGGCCTCGGAGATCTCCTTGAAGCGCTCCTCCGCCTTGACGTTCCCCTTGTTGGCGTCCGGGTGGTTCTCGCGGGCGAGCTTCCGGTACGCCTTCTTGATCTCGGCCTCGGTGGCGTCCTTGGGGACGCCGAGAACCTTGTAGTAGTCCTTCTCGATGAAGTCCTTCGTGCTCATCCCCGACGTCCCTCCTCTCGCGTCCTGCGTGTCACTTCGAGCTCAGCCCTCGTCCGGGCCACCGCTCTCCTTGGTCCCGGCGCCGTCCTCCGCGTCGGAGCCGTCCTGCCCCTCGGAGCCGGACTCCGCCGGCTTGACCGTCTGGGCGCCCGGCTGCGGCTCGGCGACCGCCACCCGCGCGGGGCGGATGGTGCGTTCGCCGATCCGGTACCCGGGCTGCAGGATCGCCACGCAGGTCGTCTCGGTGACGTCCGGTGCGTAGGAGTGCATCAGGGCCTCGTGGATCGTCGGGTCGAAGGGCTCGCCCTCCTTGCCGAACTGCTGGAGGCCCATCTTGGCGATGACCGTCTCCAGCGAGTCCGCGACCGACTTGAAGCCGCCGACCAGTTCGCCGTGCTCCTGGGCGCGGCCGATGTCGTCGAGTACGGGAAGCAGCTCGGACAGGAGGTTCGCCACGGCGATCTCCTTGACCGCGACGCGGTCCCGCTCGACCCGGCGGCGGTAGTTCTGGTACTCGGCCTGGAGGCGCTGGAGGTCCGCCGTGCGCTCGCCGAGCGCCGTACGTGCCTGGTCCAGCTGGGCCACCAGGCCCGCGTTCTCACTTGCGTCCCCGGCCGGGGCCGCCCCCTCTTCGGAGGCGGCCTGCGGCTCGGCGGCGTCGGGGGTGGCGCCAGAGGGGACGTCGGGCTTCTCGTCGAAGCCCGGGGTCTCCTCGGTCACGCCGCACCGTCCTTGCGCTCGTCGTCCACGATCTCGGCGTCGACGACGTCGTCGTCGGCACCCTTGCCGTCGGCACCGGCACCCGCGTCGGCGCCCGGGGCCTCGCCGCCGGCGGCCTGCGCGCCCTGGGCGTCGGCGTACATGGCCTGGCCCAGCTTCTGCGAGACGGCGGCGACCTTCTCGGTGGCGGTGCGGATCTCGGCGGTGTCCTCGCCCTTGAGCTTCTCCTTCAGCTCGGCGACGGCACCCTCGACCTCGGTCTTCACCTCGCCGGGGACCTTGTCCTCGTTGTCCTTGAGGAACTTCTCCGTCTGGTAGACGAGCTGCTCGCCCTGGTTGCGGGACTCGGCGGCCTCGCGGCGGGCGTGGTCCTCCTCCGCGTACTTCTCGGCCTCCTGGCGCATCCGGTCGACCTCGTCCTTCGGCAGCGAGGAGCCGCCGGTGACGGTCATCTTCTGCTCCTTGCCCGTGCCCAGGTCCTTCGCGGTCACGTGCATGATGCCGTTGGCGTCGATGTCGAAGGCGACCTCGATCTGCGGGACGCCGCGGGGCGCCGGCGGCAGACCGGTCAGCTCGAACATCCCGAGCTTCTTGTTGTACGCCGCGATCTCGCGCTCGCCCTGGTAGACCTGGATCTGCACGGAGGGCTGGTTGTCCTCGGCGGTGGTGAAGATCTCCGAGCGCTTGGTCGGGATCGTCGTGTTCCGCTCGATCAGCTTGGTCATGATGCCGCCCTTGGTCTCGATGCCGAGGGACAGCGGGGTGACGTCGAGCAGCAGGACGTCCTTGACCTCGCCCTTGAGGACACCGGCCTGGAGGGCGGCGCCGATGGCGACGACCTCGTCCGGGTTGACGCCCTTGTTGGCGTCCTTGCCGCCGGTCAGCTCCTTGACGAGCTCGGCGACGGCGGGCATACGGGTGGAGCCGCCGACGAGAACGACGTGGTCGATCTCGGACAGCTGGATGCCGGCGTCCTTGATGACGTTGTGGAACGGCGTCTTGCAGCGCTCCAGCAGGTCGGAGGTCAGCTGCTGGAACTGGGCGCGGGTGAGCTTCTCGTCCAGGTGCAGCGGGCCCTCGGCGGACGCCGTGATGTAGGGGAGGTTGATCGAGGTCTCGGTGGACGAGGACAGCTCGATCTTGGCCTTCTCGGCGGCCTCGCGCAGGCGCTGGAGGGCCATCTTGTCCTTGCCGAGGTCCACGCCGTGGCCGGACTGGAACTGCTTGACCAGGTAGTCGACGACGCGCTGGTCCCAGTCGTCGCCACCGAGGTTGTTGTCACCGTTGGTGGCCTTCACCTCGACGACGCCGTCGCCGATCTCGAGCAGCGAGACGTCGAACGTACCGCCACCGAGGTCGAAGACCAGGATGACCTGCTCGTCCTTGTCGAGGCCGTACGCCAGCGCGGCGGCGGTGGGCTCGTTGACGATGCGCAGGACGTTGAGGCCCGCGATCTCACCGGCCTCCTTGGTGGCCTGGCGCTCGGCGTCGTTGAAGTACGCCGGGACGGTGATGACCGCGTCGGTCACCTTCTCGCCCAGGTAGGACTCGGCGTCCCGCTTCAGCTTCTGCAGCACGAAGGCGCTGATCTGCTGCGGGTTGAAGTCCTTGCCGTCCAGGTTGACCTTCCAGTCGGTGCCCATGTGGCGCTTGACCGAGCGGATGGTCCTGTCGACGTTCGTGACCGCCTGGCGCTTGGCGACCTCGCCGACGAGCACCTCACCGTTCTTGGCGAAGGCGACGACGGACGGCGTGGTCCTGGCGCCCTCGGCGTTGGTGATGACGGTGGGCTCGCCGCCCTCCAGAACGCTGACGACGGAGTTAGTCGTGCCCAGGTCGATGCCGACCGCACGTGCCATGGTGAATAACCTCCAGCTGACTTGAGTGGAACAGGCTCAAGTGTGCATGACGCCCGGCACTGGGTCAACAGAGGTGAGCGGGGCAGGCTCAACTCTTATCCGTTCCTTACGCGCAACGACGCGCTGACCTGCACCTTCTCATCACCACCGGCCCGACGAAGCGGAAAAATCGCCCCACGGAAGGACGCGCCGCCCGCGACTCCGGTTGCCCGGAGTGGCGCCGGTGATTCCTGACGCCGCCGACGGGGTCAGGGTTGCCTCAGCGACGCAGATCACCGCACGTCCGACTACAGTGCGGCGGAGGATGGGGGTAGTCTCAGACGGACTGAATAAGTTACCGCTTAGTAATACCGAGTAAGACCCAGTACCACCGAGTATCACCGCCCCCCCTCGTAACCTCGCAGGCCCGAGGAGCCCCCAAATGCAACTCGCCGCGATCATCGTGTCGCTGGTCCTGATCGTGGTCGGCGTCGCACTGTTCGGCCGCGCCGTCCTGCAGATCGTCACCTACATGCGGCTGGGACAGCCGGTGCCGGCCGGAACGCGGACCAACGACCCCGTGGACCGCACCGTCACCGTGGTCAGGGAGTTCCTCGGCCACACCCGGATGAACCGCTGGGGCATCGTCGGTGTGGCGCACTGGTTCGTCGCGGTGGGCTTCTTCTCCCTGCTGCTGACCATCGTCAACGCCATCGGCCAGCTCTTCCAGGCCGACTGGATCCTGCCGGTCATCGGCGACTGGGCGCCGTACAACGTCTTCGTCGAGTTCATCGGCACGATGACGGTGCTCGGCATCCTGGTGCTCATCGGCATCCGGCAGCTGTCCCACCCGCGCAAGCCGGGCCGCAAGTCCCGCTTCGCCGGCTCCAACTTCGGCCAGGCGTACTTCGTCGAGGCCGTCATCCTCATCGTCGGCGTCTGCATCTTCATGCTGCACGCGCTGGAGGGCGCCCTCCACCACGTCGACGGCTACGAGGCGTCGTTCTTCATCTCGTACCCGGTCGTCTCGGCGCTCCGGGACGCAGACCTCGGCACGCTCCAGAACCTCGTCTACTTCTTCGCCGCGCTGAAGATCGCGACCTCCTTCATCTGGATGATCACGGTCGCGCTGAAGACCGACATGGGCGTCGCCTGGCACCGCTTCCTGGCCTTCCCGAACATCTGGTTCAAGCGGGACGCCAAGGGCGGCACCGCGCTCGGCGCGCTGCTGCCGATGACCTCGGGCGGCAAGCCGATCGACTTCACCGACCCCGGCGACGACGACGTCTTCGGCGTCTCCCAGGTCGAGCAGTTCTCGTGGAAGGGCCTGCTGGACTTCTCCACCTGCACCGAGTGCGGCCGCTGCCAGTCGCAGTGCCCCGCCTGGAACACCGGCAAGCCGCTCTCCCCCAAGCTCCTGATCATGTCCCTGCGCGACCACGCGCACGCCAAGGCCCCCTACCTGCTGGCCGGCGGCGGCAAGACGATGGAGGGCGAGGAGAAGGCGTCCGCCGAGCAGCTCGCCGGTGTCCCGGCCGCCGCGCTTGCGGAGGCCGAGCGCCCGCTGATCGGCACCCTCGAGGAGCAGGGCGTCATCGACCCGGACGTCCTGTGGTCCTGCACCACCTGCGGCGCCTGCGTCGAGCAGTGCCCCGTCGACATCGAGCACGTCGACCACATCGTCGACATGCGCCGCTACCAGGTCATGATCGAGTCGGCGTTCCCGTCCGAGGCGGGCACGATGCTCAAGAACCTGGAGAAGAAGGGCAACCCCTGGGGCCTGGCGAAGAAGCAGCGCCTGGAGTGGCTCAAGGAGCTGGACTTCGAGGTCCCGGTCGTCGGCAAGGACATCGAGGACCTCACCGAGGTCGAGTACCTGTACTGGGTCGGCTGCGCCGGCGCCCTGGAGGACCGCGCCAAGAAGACCACCAAGGCCTTCGCCGAGCTGCTCCACATCGCGGGCGTCAAGTTCGCGATCATGGGCGGCGACGAGAAGTGCACCGGCGACTCCGCCCGCCGCCTCGGCAACGAGCCCCTGTTCCAGGAGCTCGGCATGGAGAACGTCATGTCCCTCAACGCCGCCTTCGGCGAGGAGATGGACGACGACGGCAAGGTGGTGCCCGAGTCGGCGAAGCCCAAGTCGGCGAAGAAGATCGTCGCCACCTGCCCGCACTGCCTCAACACCCTCGGCAACGAGTACCCGCAGCTCGGCGGCGACTACGAGGTCATCCACCACACCCAGCTGCTCCAGCACCTGGTCGACGAGGGCAAGCTGCTCCCGGTCACCCCGGTCGAGGGCATCATCACCTACCACGACCCGTGCTACCTGGGCCGTCACAACAAGATCTACACCCCGCCGCGCGAGATCATCGCCGCCGTCCCGGGCGTCCGCAACGAGGAGATGCACCGCCACAAGGAGCGCGGCTTCTGCTGCGGCGCCGGCGGCGCGCGGATGTGGATGGAGGAGCGGATCGGCAAGCGCATCAACAACGAGCGCGTCGACGAGGCCCTGTCGGTCAACCCCGACATCGTCTCGACCGCCTGCCCCTTCTGCCTGGTCATGCTCACGGACTCGGTCAACGGCAAGAAGAACGACGGCAAGGCCAAGGAGTCCATCCAGGTCGTCGACGTCGCCCAGCTGCTGCTGGACTCCGTCAAGACCCCGGCCGACCCGACCGGCGAGCCGGAGCCGGAGAACGAGCCGACGCCGGAGCCGGTGAAGTAGCCGCCTTCCGGCCGCGTTCTCGACCGACACCCCCGGGTTCCGTACGAACCCGGGGGTGTCGTCGCGTGTCGAACACGTGCATCATTACCCGGTCGTTGTCGGTGAGGGTGATACGGGTCGATACGGACGAGGTGAACGGTGCGCCTGCGAAGACACACTGTGACCGGCGCAGCCGCCTGCGGTGCGGTGCTGCTGCTCGCCGCCTGCGGCCACGGCCCCGCACACGCCACCAAGGACGCCGCTGCGACCCCCGTACGCGCCGCCCAGGCCCCCGCCCTGCTCCCCGTCCCGCGCGGCCGGGGCAGCGAGGTCCCCGACGACTTCAACGGGGACGGTCACCGCGACCTGGTCCTCGACTCCCTGGTCACGGCGGAGAGCCACGCGGACGACGCCGGCATCGGCATCGTCTACGGCTCACCCCGCGGACTGGTGCCGGGAGCCCGGCAGTTGCTCACCCCCACGCGGCACGCGGCGCCGGTGGACGGCCGGTCGCCGGCCGTCTTCGAGGCGGAGGCCGCCTGCGACCTGGACGGCGACGGCTTCACCGACCTGGTGGTCACCACCGACCCGCCCTACGACGGCCAGGGCCGCCCCCCGGTCCCGCTCCAGCTCCTCTTCGGCTCCCCGGCCGGACCGGCCGGCCGCGCCGTCCCGCTGACCGTGCCCGACCGGGCCCGGTACGGCAACGACTGGCCCGAGCGCCCGGTGTGCGGCGACTTCGACGGCGACGGCGCCGAGGACCTCGTCCTCCACGCCTCGACCGGCCGCCTCAGCTACCTGCGCGGCCCCTTCACCCGCGAGGGCGCCCCGCACGTGGCCGCCGCGCCCCTCCCCTCCCCCGGCGAGGCACCCACCGGCCCCGCCGCCGACGTGAACCGCGACGGCTACGACGACCTGGTCGTCCGCGCCTCGGCGGGCCCCGGCAAGGCCGCCGTCGTCCTCGGCGGCCCCGACGGCCCGGACCGCACCGGGACCACCCTGCCCACCGGCGTCGACGTCGCCCTCGGCGCCTTCGGCCGGGGCAGGGCACTGGACGCGGCCGTGGGCACCCTGGACGGCACCGCGCTGCGCTACGACCTGCCCACCGGCGTACGCGGCACCTTCGACACCCCCGGCACGATGCTCGACGCCGCCGACTTCGACGGCGACGGCCTGAGCGAACTGGTCTCCAGCGGCTCCGGAGTACGTGTGTATCCCGGCCGCGGGACGGGCCCCACGACGCGGGACGCGGTCACGGTCCGGCCCTCGTCGGCGGGCACGACACGGGTGCTGACGGCAGGCGACTTCGACGGCGACGGCCTGGCGGACCTGGTGCTGCGGACGTACCGGGGCGACACCGAGGACACCGTCGAGGTCCACCGGGGCACGACCAAGGGCGTGGTCACGGCACGGGCCGCGGTGACGTTCTCGACGTCGCAGTTCCTGACCCCGTAGGGGACCGGCGGGCGGACCCGCGGTTCCCGCCGGCCGGTCCTCGGGGAGGCCTCGGGGACCCCCCGTAAGGGATGTCACAGCTCGGCAGCAAAGGACCCCCGAACGGCCGGGCCCCGCACGTCACTCTCCGGGACCAGGTACGTTCGAAGGCGTGGCTGGATTCAGGATCGGACGCGGCCGGGACAACGGCGCTCCAAACGCGCGACCGCAACGCCCTCCGTACGGACAGCAGGCGCCCCAGAGACCGCCGTACGGCGGACCTGCGGCGCCTCGGCAGCCGTACCCGCAGCCGCCGTACGGAGGTGGCGCCCCCGGCCCGGCCCCCGGCGGATCCCCGTGGCCGCAGGCCCACGGCGGCGGTCACGGCGGCGGCCACGGCGAGCCGGAGTACTTCGGCGACGGCGGCTACGGACCCGGCGGGCACGGGCAGCCCCAGCAGGCCCCGTACAACCCGTACGCGGCCAACAACCCGGGCCACACCCAGGCGTTCACGGTCGACGACCCCTACAACCAGGGCGACACCTACCGCGCCGGTTCCGCCCCCGCGCCCGGCCCGGTCGGCCCCCGCCTGCACTGGAAGGACCTGCTGAAGGGCATCGTCCTCGCGCCCAACCAGACCTTCCTCCAGATGCGGGACTACGCGATGTGGGTCCCCGCCCTCGTCGTGACGTTCCTCTACGGCCTGCTGGCGGTCTTCGGCTTCGACGGCGCCCGCGAGGAGGCGATCAGCGCCACCCTCTCCAACGCCATCCCGATCGTCCTGACCACGGCGGTGGCGCTGGTGCTGAGCGCCTTCGTCCTGGGCGTGGTCACCCACACCCTGGCCCGCCAGCTCGGCGGCGACGGCGCCTGGCAGCCGACGGTCGGCCTCTCCATGCTGATCATGTCCCTCACGGACGCCCCGCGCCTGGTCGTCGCGATGTTCGCCGGCGGCGACGCGCCCTTCGTCCAGATCCTCGGCTGGGCCACCTGGGTCGCGGCCGGCGCCCTCCTCACCCTGATGGTCAGCCGCTCCCACGACCTGCCCTGGCCGAAGGCGCTGGGCGCGTCCGCGATCCAGCTGATCGCCCTGCTGTCGATCGTGAAGCTGGGCACGTTCTAGTCCCGGACAGGTGGAAGGGCCCCGGCGTGTACGTCACGCCGGGGCCCTTCGCGCAGCGTCGCGTCGCCGCTGTCCGCCGGTCCGCCCGGTCAGGCGTCGAGCACCTGGCCCTCCCGCCGCACGACGGGAGGCAGCACGGACCACGGGAAGTTGATCCACTCGTCGGTCCGCTTCCACACGTACTCGCACTGGACGAGAGAGTGCGACTTCTCATAGATCACCGCGCTGCGGACCTCGGCGACCGTGTCGAGGCAGAAGTCCCGCACCAGCTTGAGCGTCTTGCCGGTGTCGGCGACGTCGTCGGTGATCAGGACCTTCTTGTCGGAGAAGTCGATGACGTTCGGGACCGGCGCGAGCATGACGGGCATGTCGAGGGTGGTGCCGACGCCCGTGTAGAACTCCACGTTCACGAGGTGGATGTTCTTGCAGTCCAGCGCGTACGCGAGCCCGCCCGCGACGAAGACACCGCCGCGCGCGATGGACAGCACTATGTCCGGCTCGTAGCCGTCGTCGGCGACGGCCTGCGCCAGCTCGCGCACGGCGACGCCGAACTGCTCGTAGGTCAGATTCTCCCGAACATCACTCATGCGTGCGTCCCGCCTGCGTTCTCGCCGCTCATACCGCAGCTCATACCTGGGTCCGATGGAAATTGAGGTAGGACCGGGAGGCCGTCGGCCCTCGCTGGCCCTGGTAACGGGACCCGTAGCGCTCGCTCCCGTACGGGTGCTCGGCCGGCGAGGTGAGCCGGAACAGGCACAGCTGCCCGATCTTCATCCCCGGCCACAGCTTGATGGGCAGGGTCGCGAGATTGCTCAGCTCCAGCGTCACGTGCCCCGAGAATCCCGGGTCGATGAACCCGGCGGTGGAGTGCGTGACGAGGCCGAGCCGACCGAGCGAACTCTTGCCCTCGAGCCGCGAGGCGAGGTCGTCGGGGAGGCTGACGACCTCGTACGTACTGGCCAGCACGAACTCACCGGGGTGCAGGATGAACGGCTCGTCGCCCTCCGGCTCCACGAGCCTGGTCAGGTCCACCTGCTCGACGGAGGGGTCGATGTGCGGGTACCGGTGATTCTCGAACACCCGGAAGTAGCGGTCGAGGCGCACGTCGATGCTCGACGGCTGCACCATGGAGTCGTCGAACGGATCGATCCGCACCCGACCGGCGTCGATCTCGGCCCGGATGTCCTTGTCTGAGAGAAGCACGCACCGAGGATACGCAAGGCGCGCGGAGCAACGACAACCGCCGCCACGCCACGCGCCCGAACCACTCTGCGTCTGTGCTACCGCGTCTCCGCGGCCGCGTCTCCGCCAGCGCCTGTCCGCTACCGCTTCTGCGCAGCACCCACGGGCACGGCACTCCGCAGCCGCGCACACCGCGGACATCGGACGAGCCGACCGGGGCCGAGTCGCTCGGCCTGCTGCATCGGGAACGAGCTGGCGGTGAATACGTGCCCATCGGCACAGCGGACGACGGTGCGCTCCATCAAGTCCTTCAAGTCCCTTCCCCAAGAGCCGCGTCTGGCTTACTACCCTGACGACAAAAGCCACAGTACGGGATGAAAGAGACGACTCTCCAGGCGGCACTCCGCCCTCGCACACACCCTCTTCGGGGCCCCCACGGTACGCCCCAACCCCGAGCCCCCGCAGCCGCATCCACCCCCCGGAACGACCAACGGCCCCACGGGCGCGAACACCGGGGACCGGGCATGGGGTAGAGTGAGCGAGCGTCCAGACACCGGCCGTGGTCGGCGTCTTACGCGGGTGTAGTTTAATGGTAGAACATCAGCTTCCCAAGCTGAGAGCGCGAGTTCGATTCTCGTCACCCGCTCCACTCTTAACCCCCAGGCCATCAGGCCGGGGGTTTCTTGTCGTCTAGTCCAATCGCAGAGTGGCGTGCCCTCCGCGTGCCCTAAGTGCAGGCGGGTGGTGCCCAGGTGGGTCCTGACACGCCATTCCAGCCCACCCGGCTCCGGAACGTCTCGAATCGCGAGACGCATTTCGTGTGACCTGCGCCACTCTCTGCGCTGTCGGTGGGAAGTAGCTTCCGCAAAGCAGCAGTTCGCGCCGTAAGGCGGTGGCACGACGTCACTGTGCGATCGTGGCCACCGGAAGGACTACGGCGCGACTGAATGCCATGGCGCGTCAGCGCGGGTGGGCAGCGCGCCGGCGGTCAGCCGCAAGGCTTAGGTGGGCTGCTCGGTCCCGGGCACGGGGCCGAGGTAGATGTTGGCCGGCCATGTGGAGCCAGGCGGGCAGGTCGAGCGGGGGCTGGTCCCGTCACCGCCCTCGTCATCGCCGCCGTCGCCATCAAGGAAGGCCGCGACGCGTAGCACGGCATGGGCTGTTTGCGCGCCCGCGTCCGCCGCAGCGGTCCCGTCCGTGGCGGCCGCAGTAGACGCCTGCGGCTGCCGGGTCGGCTGTGACTGCTGCAGCTGACCCGGCAACGCGAAACGGGCCACGGCGTGGTGCCGGGGCCCGCTTCGTGTTCAGGAGCATGGCCTTGCCGTTGGTGGCTGTTCCGTCGTGCCCCGGAGCCGCGACAGGCGCCGCGGAGCCGGCCCTCGTCGACTCACCGGACGACGGACAGGTGGGACCGGTCGGTCTTACCGGTGCGCTGCCGCCCCTCACCCTCCTGCGTGGTGACGACGAGGCCGAAGACGAGGTCACTGAGGTCGGCAGGCTGGAGATGCAGCTCGCGGGCGATGTCAGTGAGCCTTGTGCCCTCACTTCGCAGGGTCGCGAACACCTTGCCCAGAATTTGGGACGTTTCGCGGACCACGCCACTGCGCGGCTCGGACTTGCGGTAGCCGAGGCGGCCTAGTTCCACGCAGTGAGTTCGGTACTGCCACTCGGTCGTCAGGCCCAGCTCGTGCAGCCGGTGGGCCAGCGCCATGGCGGCGACCTTCCAGCGGCGCTTGGCCTGAAGGATCCAGTTGGTGCTCGCACCGCGCGGGGCGTGGGCGAGGACGTCCGCTCGTGGCATCAGAAGCGCGGCTGCGAACCGATGGGCCTCGGCTTCGGCTTGCGGACCGTGCGGCATCTGCTCCTCACCATGGAGGACGAGGTGTCCGAGTTCGTGGGCCGCGTCGAAGCGTCCGCGCTCCGCGGTCTTCTCGGTACTCAACAGCACGAACGGAATCCCACGATCCCAGAAGGAGAACGCGTCGATCTCTGGGCAGTCCCGGGAGAGCGAGAAGACGCGCACTCCGTGCGCCTCCAGCAGGTGCACGGCATTCGGGATCGGTGCGTTGCCAAGACCCCAACGGGCCCGCACCAGCGCGGCAGCTTCCTCGGCCGGCACGTCTGTGCCCGCGTCCTCCCCCGGGTGAGGGACTCGGTCTTCGTCCGAGCCGAGGCGGCTGAAGGATGTGAGCGTCGGGATGTCGGGAGAGGGCAAGCGGAAGCGCGCGCCGATCCAGTCCTGAAGGACCCGAGCCAACCGTCCGGAGCTGAGGGCGACGTCCCGCTGCGAGGCGGTCATCTTGCTCAAGGCGCGGAAACTCACCGAGTCCACCGTCAGCTCGGCAACGTCCTCGGCGGTGAAGAAGGATGGCGGGAACTCCAAGGCCGCCGCGAGCGCCTCCAGGGACGGCGGGCTGGGAGCAGCCCGCCCGTTCTCGAAGTCGGACAGCCTGCGCGGCGTCAGGCCGGCCATCTGGGCGAGTCGGGTGACGGTCAGTCCTCGACGCTTGCGCGCCAGGACCAGCCGGGATGCGGTGGTCATGGGAGGAGCCAAGTGTTGGTCGTGCTGAGTGGTCAGGACAGGCGCTCGATCGGAATGTCGATGCCCCCCTGGCCGTCGTCGATGTCGTCGACGAACGGAGTGAAGCCCTCGAAGTCGATCCAGGGAAGGATGATCCGCTCGTACCAGCTGCTGATCTTGCCACGGCCGCCGGTGTCATTGGGGAGCGAGAGCTCGGCGTGGAGCCGAGTTCCCTGGTCGGTCTTCGAATGGTGGTAGAGCAGGAACCATGTGGGGATGCCGTCCCCCGCGTCTTGCTGCTCGGGCGCCGACTCCACCTCGCCGAACAGCAGAAGCTGACGGTTGGCCTCCACCCTCTTCGTCACAGCGTTGCCCTTGGGGTAGCGCGTGGAGGGGGTCAACGCGGCATAGCCGGTCTCCGCACTGCCGCTGGATGCTGCGATCGCGAAGTCGCCGGAGGGCGAGAGGAGAAGAGGAACGTTGCTCGGACTGACGCTGGTCCACCCGTCCGGCTTGTAGGTCTCTCGCAGGAAGCGGATCGTGCGGCCCCAGAAGATGTTGCCGGGCAGTGAGACCGGATCCAGCGGCGTGCAAAAACTACGCTCCGCCTCGGCTCGGCGCAGGACGTCCTCGATCGCCTCGACCGACAGCCCCAGCTCGGCGAGCCGATCACGGACCCGAGGACTCTCCGCGTGCACAACAGCCATGCCCAGCCTCTCGACGCACCCAATCGACTTCCGGAAACTCTCCCTCATATGAGGGGGAAAATCAAGAAGCGAGGCTGGTCAGTGGCGCCACGACGAACGCGAGACGATGGCATCACGACACTGGTAGTCCCAAAACAGCGCGGCTCAGCACATGCGCGATCCGCCCTCTGCACGCAGCCGGCCGCGCCGCAGGCCGAGTGTGCTACGCCTCCTAGGCCCTTCGCTCAGCGTCAGACGCCTCGTGCCTCTGGGCCCGGACCTCCGCATCGATCCCCTGGGCCAGCCTCCGCTGGTGCTTGGCCGTCGAGTGCTGGTAGATGAGCTGGGCGCGCTCCGAGGACTGGCCGGCGCGCACCATGAGATCCTTCAGCTTGGCGCCGGTGTCGGCGGCAAGAGTGTTGCCGGTGTGCCGGAGGTCGTAGAAGCGGAAGTTGTCGGGCAGCCCCACCTTCGTCCTGGCCTTGCGCCACTTCCGTCCGAACGTCGAGCGGCGGAATGGAGCGCCCTTCTCTCCTACAAAGAGGAGACCATCCGGCTCCTTCTCGGCGAACCACTGCACATGGCGACGCACCTCCGGCAGGAGGAAGTCGGGCAAGTACACGGTTCGCTTGCCCGCTCGTGATTTGGGATCGCCGGTGACCCTCCTGCCGTTGGTCAGCTCCGGGGACGCATGCGTGATCCGTAGGGAGCATTCGTCGAGATCGACACTGCGGCGGCGCAGCTCGGCCAGTTCCTCGGGACGGAGCGAGGCGAAAGCGCCGAGCAGGACCATCAGGCGCCAGCGCGGACCCATGGCGTCGGCGAGGTCGAAGACCTGCTCCACGGTGGCGGTCGGCCGCTCGTCGGCTTCCTCGCGACCGGCACCCTTGATCCGGCACGGGTTGGTCCGCAGGAGGTCGTCGTCGGCCGCGGTCTGCAGGATGGCTTTCAGCAGCCGGTACGACTTGGCGACCGTCGTCGCACCCGTTGCCTTGAGCCGCTCGGCTCGCCAGGTGCGGACGGAAGGCGGTGTGATCTCGTCCAGGTCCTTGCCGCCGAAGGCCGGCAGGAGGTGCAGGCGTAGCAGGCCGTCGTAGCGGTCGACCGTGGTCGGAGCCAGACCGCGCTCATCCACCCAGCGGAGGGCGTACTTCTCGAAGTTGATCGCACCGGCGTCCGGGTCACGCCAGTGGTCGCGTTCGATGTCGGCGCGGACCAGGTTCAGCCAGTCCTGCGCGTCGGTCTTCGTGGCGAACGTCTCGGGGGCCTTGTGGCGCTGCCCGTCCGGGCCCAGATAGCGGGCCTGCCATCGACCGGACGGAAGCTTGCGTACGGTGCCGAACTCCCGTCGGCGCTGGGGCTTGCGTGTCGGCATCAGGCGGCCCTCCCGTACCGAGCGCGGGTGCGCCGGGTCGGCTCGACCGTGCGCGCCTCGATGTACTCGGTGACGGCGCTCTCGGGGACGCGCACGGGACGGCCGAGCTTGACGTAGCGAATGCGGCGCTCGGCGATCAGGCGGCGAATGAACCGTTCGCCGGTACCGAGCTGTTCGGCGGCTTCCGCCACCGTCAGAAGGCGATCAGTCATGGGCGACCGCCTCCTTTCGGCTGCGCTGCTGAGGGCAACGGGCCGGGGCTATTGCGAGTGGGTGCAACGGTGAGGCTTCCTTACCGAGGTCGGGAACTGGAGCGGGCACGGCGGGCCAGGGGTGGCTTCAACAGGTCGCGGAGCCCTGGAGCAGGGCGCGGGCCGGGACGCGAAGTGCCTGCGCGAGGGCGAGCAGATCGTCGATGTCGCAGCGGCGCTGTGCGCGTTCGATACGGGACAGCATCGTGTTGGAATTGGCCGGCCGAGGGCGGTGACGCGAGCGGCCAACTCTCGCTGGGAGAGGCCACGCTCGGTACGGAGAATTTCGATCGTGCGGGCGGCCCTTATCCCGGCCGGGCCGATTTCCAGTGAACGTGCTGCCATGGCTCCAATTCTCGGCTGTGTTCGCCGGTTTGGTTAACCGGCGATCGTCGGCTATGTTGCGCCACCCTGCGCTTGGCGAGCGGGTGGCCATTTCGTCGATACGTTCCCCGTGACAGTGGCCCGAGCAGTGCTCGACAGCGTCTCTGACGTGGGGTGTTGTGTTGTAGCTTCGTCACTCACCGGACGTCAACGGCTTGCCAGTGTGATCCTTCTGGCTTCACGTCCAGAACAACTATTTGGTCAACGGCCGATCGTGACCTACCGTTTTCACACCGCCCTCGCCGCCCCGATTCCCGACGGCATTTCTGCCGACAGAGATTCGGCAGGTTGGGGCTGGACTTGTGCCGCCTGGGTGTGGCTATGTTGACGACACCCCCCGGAAAGCGCGACCGGCTCTCAGTCAGCCTCGCGTCAACGGCCGGCCAACTCCCCAGCCTTTGCCGTCACGACCGACGGTGAGCCATGGGTGCCCGCCCATCGGCCACCGAGTGAGGAACACTCCGCTCTTGGCACGGATCCGCACCATCAAGCCCGAAGCCTTCGTCTCCGAATCCCTCGCCGTCGTCACCCTGACCGCCGAGCGCACCTTCTTCGGTCTGCTCACCCAGGCCGACGACCAGGGCCGCTATCGCGACCACGCGGCGATCATCGCCGGTCAGCTGTGGGTTCTGCGCCCGGAGCACACTCCCGCCGAGGTCGAAAAGGATATCGCCCAGCTCGCCGACGCCGGCCTGGTCTGCCGGTACAAGGGCCCGGACGACAAGCGCTACCTGCACATCGTCACGTGGCACAAGCACCAGAAGATCAACCGTGCCAGCAAGAGCCGCATCCCGGCCTGCCCTCGCCACAATGATCCAGACGGTGCCCCGGGCGGCACCGAGGCTGTCGAGGCGGTGACACCCGCGCCGTCCGTAACGCACGGAGTCGTCGCGGACCATGCGCCGAACCCTCACGGAGGTGGCAGTGAAGGGGCACGGAACCCGCACGGTCCCTCGGCCCAAAGGGAAGCAACCAGCAAACCCACAGGTCAGGAGGCATTCAGTGAGCCCTCACCTGAACCTCATGGACTCGTGCTTGAGGCCGCGGTGACACCTCACGGTCCGGATCTAGGACCTAGGATCATGGATCTAGGATCTACCCCTTCGGGGGGCGCAAGCGCCCCCGCGGCCAGCACCGTCTCGGCCAAGCAGCTCATCGCCGAATACAGCGCGGCATGCGCCCACCGCCCGCCCCAGGACGTCCTGGGCCATCTCGGCCGAGAGGTGCGCAAGCTGCTCGCCGAAGGAATTGCTCCCGACCACATCAGGGCAGGGCTCGTCCTGCACAGGACCAGGGGCAAGCACCCCAGCATCCTGCCGAGCCTGGTGCACGAGGCCATGAACGCCGCCCTCGCCCAGCCCGTCATCCACAGGGCGTGGACAAACCCCGCCGACCTCGAAGCCGCCTACGGAGAACAGCTCTGACCTCCACCCTCACCCGCGAACCCCGGCACGTCGGCCCGCTCGCCGACCGTCTGAACGGCATACTGGCGGGCCGCGGCATCGACCCCGGCGCCGTAGCCACGGAGCCGCCCGCCGAACCCGTCACCGCCTTGGAGCTGGCCGACGCCCGCATCCCGGCCCGCTACCGCCGTGCCCTCGCCGACCACCCTCAGATCATCGCCTGGGCCGACCACATCGCCCATGCCGGACGCCCCGGCCCGAGTGGGCCCGGCATCGCCGAGGGTCCCTCCCTGCTGATCGCCGGCCCCACCGGCACGGGCAAGACGCATCAGGCGTACGGCGCCGTCCGGGCCCTCCTCACCCGCGGGGTCCGCCTGCGCTGGGAAGCCGTCACCACCGCCGACCTGTACGCCCGCCTGCGTCCCCGTGCCGGCCACGACGCCGAACGCGACCTGCAGACCCTGGCCCGCAGCCCACTGCTGCTTTTGGACGACCTCGGTGCGGCCAAGACCAGCGAGTGGACCGAGGAGCTGACCTACCGGCTCATCAACCACCGGTACGAGCACCTGCTCCCCACTCTCATCACGACCAACCTCCCCACCGCCGAGCTGCGCACCACCCTCGGTGACCGCGTCGCTTCCCGCCTCGCGGAGATGACCGACCGCGTCATCCTCAAGGGCCCTGACAGACGACGTCACCGCTCCCCCTGACGATGGAGGAAGACCGGATGACGGAAGGGCAGTCTGCGAGCGCGCGTCCTTTCACCAGGAGGACCGGCCTCGTGCCGCGTCGAGGACCGAGCGAGGGTGTCGGGGGCCGGTCCTTAATGGCCGGGGACCGGACGGCACATGCGAGGACCGAGCATCCCGGTCCGGGACCGTGGCCGCCCCAGGTGGGGACCGGTCCTCACCAGACATCGGGGACCGGTCCCGTACGTCTCGGGGACCGGTCCCCGACGGTCCCGTCGGACACGAGAACGGTCTCCTGGCAAAGCAGCAGGTCACAGCCCCCAGGCGGGCGGAAACAACGGTCCTGCACCGCGAATGACAGTCAATCGTGAGAGAGGACCGAGCCCTGCCAGGTCCCGGTCCTGCCGAGGACCGAAGACCTGCACAACGCGGTCCGCGGTCCCCGAGCGTGATGCGCAGAGGAAGAGAGGATCGGTCCCCGCGGACCGCTCCAATCTGGAGCCCACCCCACACGGTCCCGTAACGAGCCCGCCCGGTGCCAGCCGCGCACGGCCGCCACTACGGGTTCTCACCACGGAACACCCACCCAGAAAAGCGACCCATGCACCAACCGCATCAGCACACTCCCGACGACGTGCGTCAGGAGGCC
Organism: Streptomyces coelicoflavus; assembly: GCF_045041415.1. Taxonomy (NCBI): domain Bacteria; kingdom Bacillati; phylum Actinomycetota; class Actinomycetes; order Kitasatosporales; family Streptomycetaceae; genus Streptomyces; species Streptomyces coelicoflavus. The sequence continues at coordinate 4,003,492 of NZ_CP108218.1, forward strand.
ACCATCTCAGCCTCCGACGGAGCAAGTTGTCGGGTAAGGAGTCCTTACCCGCCCGCCGCCTCTGGAGCGGCGAAGGTGTCCGGCGCGGGGGCGCCGGACACGGCCGGCCTTGGGGGGCCGACCAGGGAAGGGGCCATCGCGTCGCCTTCACACACCACGCAGCAGCCCTCGCCGCGTCGCCGCTTGCGTCAGACGCGTCTGCGTGAGCGCCGCGTCCATCCTCGCTACAGCGATCGTGAGTTCGCCGATCTGCAGCACGCCGCCGCCCTCAGCCGGATGGCGATCGGAGGTTACGTCGCCGAGGCGTCACTGGCCGCTGCCCGTGCCGAAGACCCCACGTCAGCCGTCGCCGACTACCGGTCGATGGTGAAGGCTCTGATGGCCGCCAACCGGCAGCTCGGTGGCGTCGGCAACAACCTCAACCAGCTCGCCTGGCACCTCAACAAGGACGAACCCTGGCCTCAACTTGATGCGGTTCGCAGCCTCCTGGAGCGCGTCGAAACGGCCGTCGCACATGTCGACAGTGCTGTTGCGCAAGTCGTCGAGGGTAGGTGAGCTGGTGATACCGAAGATCATTCTGGGCAAGGGCAGCACCCGCCGCCTGATCGCCTACCTCTTCGGCAAGGGGACGGCGAACGAGCACGTGGACCCGCACGTGGTCGCTTCCTGGAACGGCTTCGCGCCGGATCCAGGGCGCAGCCCACACCGAGTCCCGAAGGATGTAGAGAAGCAGCTCTCCACGCAGCTTGACCAGCCCGTTGCCATGCTGGGCCATCAGGCGCCCAAGACGACCGTCTGGCATTGCCCGGTCCGTGCCGCCCCCGAGGACCCGATCCTGACCGACACGCAGTGGGCCGAGATCGCCCGTCGGATCGTGGCCGCCGCCGGTATCGCTCCAGTAGAGGACGCCGAAGGCTGCCGCTGGGTCGCGGTCCGCCACGCGGACGACCACATCCATATCGCCGCCACCTTGGTGCGCCAGGACGGCCGTCGCCCCCGCCGCGATCACGACATCCGAGCCGTCCAGCGCGAGGCACGAAGGATCGAGAAGGACTTCGGACTGAGACGGCTGAGGCCCGGCGACGGCACCGCCGCCAAGCGCCCCACAAGCAAGGAGCACTTCAAAGCCAAGCGCCTGGGACAGGACACCACGGCACGGGACGTTCTGCGCACGCGCGTACGCCGGGCCATGGCCGCCGCCTCCTCCGAGACGGAATTCTTCACATTCCTGCAGGTCACGGGCGTGAAGGTCCGCCCTAAAACGGCGCCGTCCGGCGATGTGACCGGCTACAGCGTCGCCCTGCCCGGCGACACCAACAAGCAACAACAACCGGTCTGGTACTCGGGCTCAACTCTCGCCGGCGACCTCTCATTACCCAAGATCCGCCAACGCCTCTCCGCGACCACCCCAGAGCCTGTCGTCGGTAGGCCAGCCAACCCGTGGCATCAAGCCACCGCCGCCACCGAACGCATCCCCCACCACCTCACCCACAGCTCCGACGAGGTGGCCCAAGGACAGATGGCAGCTCTCGGCGCAGCCCTCGACCTGCTCCCCCTGACATCCCCGGCCGAGGCGCGAGGCGAACTCGAACAGTCGGCCATCGCGTTCGAACGCGCGACCCGGTCCCGCATCGCCGCCGACCACGCAAGCGCTCGCGCCCTGCGCCGCAGTGTCCAAGCGATCTGGAACGAGCCGACGCAAGGTGGGGACGGTGCCGGCCTGGCGATGCTGCTGGACGCCGCGCTCACCGCCGTTGCCTATGCCATGCACTGGCACCGCACCCGGCAGCACGCCCAGCAGCAGGCAGCCGCCGAAGCCACCTTGGTCCGCCTGCAATCCGTGTACGCCCAGGTCTCGGAGCCAGTTCTCGTCGCCCTGGCCGCCCGAGCCCCGAGCCCGCAGGCCAAGCACCGGTACGCCTATCACCTGCGACGGGCCGCCCCCGAGCACGCCGAACACATCCTTGGCGACCCGGCCTGGAACTCCCTCGCCACCGTCCTCGCCGAGGCGGAAGCCACAGGCCACGACGCTTCCACTCTCCTGGACCAGGCCCTCGCCCAGCGCACGCTCGACGACGCTCACAGCCCCGCCCGCGCGTTGACGTGGCGCATCCGACGCCTCGGTGAGCGCCACGTTCCAGGCCCACGAGCCCAGGCAGTGAAGGCGCGCCACATCATGGGTCCCGGCGTGGACCCGTCTCGGCCGCATCGCCCTGGTCAGCGGCGCTGATCAAGTGCCTCGGCTTCTGCGAGGAGGCGCGAGGCAGGGTAGCCGTACGCTCGGCACACAGCAGCGAGCATGGTCACCGTCGGATCGGTCACCGCTCGTTCCATCCGTGACAGCGTCGAACGACTGACACCACTGCGCCGTTCGACGTCGTACACGGACCAACCACGTTCGGTCCGCAGGGCGAGGAGCAGGCGGGCCAGCTCAGTCTTGATGCACGTGGTGCCGTCCGCGGGGGCGGGTTCCTGTCCCGGAGATGTGGCTGGTGCGTCCGGCTTCTTCAGCGATCCGCCGCAGTTGCTATGAGTCGATGACGAGTGGCTGGCTTCCTTCGAGGCGGCCGGACCAGTAGCGGTCGGCGTTGTCGCGCGAGGCCCGGACCGAGATGACGAGCCGCTGGGAGACGTTGTTGCGGTCACGGATGCTGAGGGCTCCCTGGACAGTGGCGGTCCGATGCTCCGCGTTCCAGTCGACGGAGCCGATCGCGGGCACCCCGAGCCATACGAGGCTGCTGCGGACGTCGTCGCTGGTGACCGGCGGCGGGACGGCGGAGGCGCACAGGGCGCGCTGGCCGGTTGGGCAGTGGTTGGCGGCGCAGGTCGGGCCGGCGTGGATGCCGTGGATGTCGGAGCGCCGCAGTACGTGAGCCAGTGCGCAGGAGTTGGTCTGGTAGATGGGATGGTCGGGGTAGCGGGTGGGGAGCGTCTCCAGAAGGTCCCAGGTCTGGCGGGGCCACACGGCGTCCGCCGATTCGAGGGGGAGATCCTCGGAGCCGAGTGCGGGCCACAGCTCGGTCATCTGCTCACGGGCACCGCGTTTGACCTTCAGGCCCACTGCGACGGTGCAGGTCGAGTAGCGGGCAGCCCAGTCCAGGACACGGGTGATGGTTTCGGGGGCGGCGTTCGCCGGCATCAGCGGGCGCCAGTAGTGGATCACGGGAATGCCGCGCACATGCAGGCGCGGGAACGTGGCGTGCAGTGCCTTGTGGTCGATGCCGCGCTCGATGTCGGGCCCCAGGCCCGAGTAGCTGAGGTACACGATGACGGGGACACCGGCCGCCCGTGCGTCGGAGATGGCGTCAGCGACCTCGTCCGTGACGGCGCATTTCGTGATCAAGCACACCGGGTTGCGTAAACCCATGGCGACCAGTTCGCCGAGCAGGGCGACGAGGTGCGCTCGGGTACGCGGCGTCGACAAGGCGTCGGTGCAGGTGTAGAGGGCGAGCACGGCCTGCGGGTGGAAGAAGGGGCTGGCCTTGAGTAGCTCGGCCGTCTGTCGCGGGGTCGCCAGCTCGGTCGGTTTGACGAGGGTCTGCTCGCGGTCACGTAGGTAGCAGTAGCCGCACGCCTTCGGGCACCCCTGGACCGGGTTTACCGCCAGCCAGGTTTCGTGCTGGTCGATAACGGGTTCCCAGATGCGTTGCGTCGGCAGGCTCGGTACGGGAGTGCGCACGGGCTGGTTCCTCTCGGGCCGGGTCCACGCTGCCCGCCCGGCTTTGTACGGGCAGGCGACGCGGATGGTCAGACGGGCTGAGTGGTGATGCGCGCGCCGACAGCGGCCAACTTGGCGACGGGCTCCTCGTAGCCGCGTTCCAGGTAGCGGGTGCCGCTGATCGTGCTGGTGCCGTCGGCGACCAGGGCTGCGAGGACGTAGCCGAAGCCGGCGCGCAGGTCGGGGATGGTCAGGTCGGCAGCCTTGAGCTTGCTCGGTCCGCTGATCTTGGCGGTGTGCAGGAAGTCCCGGTTGTGCCAGCGGCAGGCGGAAGCCCCCAGGCAGCGGGTGGTCAGCTCGATCTCGGCTCCCATGGCACGGCCGAGCTGTTCGGCGTAGCCGAAGCGGTCCTCGTAGATGGTCTCGTGGACGACGGAGGTGCCGTTCGCCTGCGTGAGCAGGACGGTGAGGGGCTGCTGCCAGTCGGTCATGAACCCGGGGTGGACTCCGGTCTCGATGTCGGTGGCCCTCAGCTCCCCGCCTCGGAAGAACTCCAGGCCGTGCTCGGTCTCGGTGAAGTCGCCACCGATGTGGCGCAGGACGTTGAGGAAGGTGATCAGGTGGTCCTGCCGGGCGCCGCGTACTTCGATGCGCCCGTCCGTCGCCACAGCCGCTGCCGCGAACGAGGCGATCTCGATGCGGTCGGCCACGGTGCGGTGCTCGACGCCGCGGAGCGCTTCGACGCCGACGACGGTGAGCGTGCGGTCGGTGTCGATGGTGATGAGGGCGCCCATCTTCTGAAGCATCAGCACCAGATCGACAATCTCAGGTTCGACGGCCGCGTTGGAGATCACCGTCGTCCCCTTGGCGAGGACCGCTGCCAGGAGCAGGTTCTCTGTGGCCCCCACCGAAGGGAACGGCAACTGGACGTGTGCGCCCGTGAGCCGGTTCGCGCTGACCTTGACGGAGCCGGGGCGGTCGACGGTGTCGGCGCCCATCTGATGCAGTCCTTGGAGGTGGAAGTCGATGGGGCGCTTCCCGATGGTGCAGCCGCCGGGCAGTGGAACCACTGCCTCGCCACGACGGTGCAACAGCGGTCCCATCATCAAGATGGGGATCCGGTTGACGCCCGAGTACATGGACGACAGCGACGTACTCATGGCCTTCGGCGTGTGCACCCGTACGGTGTGCTCGCCGAGCCAGGTCACCTCGGTGCCGAGCTCGGCGAGCATGCCGAGGACGATGTCCACCTCCAGGATGCGGGGCACGCCGTGCAGCACACAGGGTTCGTCAGTCAGGAGCGTGGCGACGAGTTCCTTGGTTACGGCGTTCTTCGCCCCGGACGCCTCGACTGTGCCGCGCAGCGGTACTCCGCCCGTGATGCGGTAGGCGTGGCGGTCAGTGGCCATTGGACGTCCCTTGAAGGTCTCGCTATCCATCTCGTGGTGTTTCCTGTCTCGCTGAGTCGGTGATAGGAGACGGAAAACGGTGCTTCGTCTAGATCAAATCCCGTCTCGTGAGATACGACGATACTGGTGTGGTCATGGTTGCACCGTCGTGACTCCGCCGTTCGGTCCGGTACAGGCGATTGGGGTAGATGGTTCCGTCCGTCAGTTGCGCCTGGAGCAGGGCGGTGCGTGAGGTCTCTTCCAGGCGCAGCATCAGGTCGGCGGTCTCCTCTAGGTGCCGGCCAACGGTGAACGCGCCGTGGCGGTAGAGGGTGAAGGCGAGTCCGTGGCGTTTCAGTTCGTCGGCGCGCGGGGCGATGACCTCCTCCAGTTGCGGTCGGTAGGCCAGCAGGTTGACGGCGGCCACCTCCGGGCGCTGCACCATGCCCTCCGGCAGGTCCAGCGGCACCGGGTCAGCCAGGAACTCGGCTTTCACCGTGCTGTCATCGGCGTGCAGGCAGGGGATCTCTCCGAAGGTGTCGGCGCGGTTTGTCACGCTCGGTACGGGCAGTCCCAGGGACGCGAAGGCCAGGGTGTAGGGAGCGTGGGCGTGCACGATCGCACCGGCGCGGGGCAACATCCGGTACAGATCCAGGTGGGTGGGAGTCCCGGATGCGCCCAGGCCGCCGGTCTGCTCGACGATCGCTCCGTCGGGCGCGAGGGCGACGAAGTCGCGCACGCTCACCTTCCAGCGGTCGAAGGCGAGCCGGGTGCAGGACATGAGTACGTTCCCGTCCGGCAGACGCACGGACACCGCGCCGCCGGCCGGGTTGAGCACTTCCCAGGCGAGCAGGTCGTCCACGATTCGTGCGAGGTGTTGACGTTCCGATTCGTAGAGCATGACGTGACTCCTTCACGTGTCGAGCTGGAAGCCGGCACCTGGCAGGCGCACGGCGCTGTGCGGGGGAATCCACGCGGTGGGGACGGTGACTCCCGCGTGCAGGACGGCCCCGGCACCGACGACAGCTCCGGGGCCGAGAGTGACGCGAACACCTGCGCGGACGCCGCTCGCGACGATCGCTCCCCACTTCGGCTCACCGGTGTCCATCCGGCGGCCGTCCGGCAGGGCGAAGTGGACGGGCCGCGAGGGCCGGAGCATGTCGGGGTTGGACAGCACGCAGACGCCGATGACGAGGCCGGAGGCGAAGTAGGCGTCGCATCCGATGACGGCGCATCCGATGGTCGCCCGGTGCGACAGGACGCTTCCCCGTGCCAGGACGCTGCGCGAGATCTCACAGCCGTACCCGATGTGGACGTCCCCCGAGACGACTGTTCGGCCGCGTACGGTCGAGTACTCGTGGACCCGGGCTCCGGGGCCGATCACCACATCGTCGTGCACGTTGGCCAGCGGTGAGATGTAGGCGCTCGGATGAATGCGCGGACGACCGTCCAGGGCCTTGTCGACGAGGTCGTAGACGGCCCCGGCGATGTCGCCGATCTCGACGATGGGCCTGCTGTCCAGAGCGTCGACACCCCAGTCCTTGAGGAGGGGGTCGTCGCCCAGGCGCAGGACCTCGCCGAGAAGAGGGCCGGGGGCCGTCACGGTGCTGCTGCCAGACAGCGCGGCGCCTGACCCATCACCAGCGTCAGATACTGGGCGGCGCAACGTCCCGGGGTGTACCAGGCTTCGGCCAGCGCTCGGGCCGCTCTGCCCATCCTGGCCAGTGCCTCGCGGTCGAGCAGTGCGTCGGTGAGGGCGGCCACGAGGTCCCACGGATCGTCGGGGTCGTAGACCATGCCGGTCAAGCCGTCCAGGACCAGTTCCGGACTGGCTCCGGCCTGGGGCACCAACGCCGGGACTCCGGCTCCGGCCGCGTCGATGACGGCGCGGCCGAAGCCCTCCTGGACGGCGGCGGTGGCCAGTAGGTCGTATCCAGTGAGCCGCTGAGGCAGGTCGTCGGCGTAGCCCACGAAGCGGACTGGCGCCGCGAGTTCGCGCGCCAGGGTCTCCAGCTCGGCCTGGTGCGAGCCTGCCTCGCCGAACACATCGAGCCGCACCGCGGTGGACAGGCGGGGGTCGGCGACCGCGCGCACGAGGTGGTCCGTCCGCTTCCACGGCACGGTACGGGCGACGGAGGCGATGAGGAGTCGCCCCGTGGCCGGTCGGGTGCCGTTGGGAACGGTGGCGGGGATGGCGACGCCGTTGTGGATGGTGCTCACATACCGGGCTCGCGGGGCGTGGACGCGGAACGCGGCAGACGACGCATGGGAGATGCCCACCCACACGGGCACGGAGGACAACAGATCCCACGGCAGCTCGCCGACGGTTCGCCCGACCATGGAGCCGGTGCCCGGGTCGATCACCCGGAGCACCTGGTCGGCGTTGACCACGTGCCGGATAACGGGGATGACCCGGGCATGCGGCGCCAGAGCCACGTCCGCGGCTGCAGTGCGGTGGTTGGAGATCACCACTACGGGACGGTCGTCGGCCGGTGCGCAGGCACGGACGAACGCCTGCTGGTAGGCGCCCCAGTCCGAGACCTCGTGTACGCGGGCGGGGGAGCATCGGCCGGCGGCCGGGCCGCCCCGGCGCCACCACACCACCTCCACGCTGGGCACCAGCCTGGACAGGTTGTCCGCCAGCTCGACGACGGAGTTCTCCGCTCCTCCGCGGGCGGTGGTCACCCAGGTAAGGACGACGTGCGGAATCACGACTGCCTCCTTCAGGGGAAGCTCTGCAACGGGATGGGATGGGCCTAGCTGCTGACCTGACGGCACCACGGCTCGGGCCGGCGTGGAGATCAACTGTCAGTACATGCAGTCGGCGTGCAGCTTCTGCACACGGGGCCTACTGGGTGGGAGAGCCCAGGTGGAGGCTGAGCGCCGAGTGAGGGGCCGGCACGGGTCGGCACCGATCCACCGCCCGGCGGAGCGGCTTCGTGGGAACGAGCCGGTCACTTGCGCACGGACGGAGCCAGTACGGTCCAGGAGACGTGCGACTGCTGAGAGCAGGCAGGGTGATCGTGTGCGAGGCGCCGACGCACACCGCGTGGTCGTGCGGCTTCCACGCCTCCGCCGAACCGGGCGGGACCAGCCAGTAGAGCCAGCCGCCGCCCGGATCGTCGATGACCGGCCCGCAGCCTCGCTGGACCTCGTCCATCAACACGGCCACGGCGTGCCCCTCGACCCCGCCTCCTGTGATCACGACATCGAAGAGGTCGCCTCCGAGCGGGACCCGAGTGCCTCGCCCCGTATCGAGGTCGAGTAGAGCGCGGACGCGAGCAGCGAGATCCGCCATGTCTACAGCCACGGGGCCAGTGGGACTCTCCGCATCGACCAGCTCCGGAACAAGCCAGGACGCCGAACGGGCAGTGGTCACGGTTGCACCGGCCCGGGCGCCATCCTGGCGCGCACGGTCTTGCCTTTGTGCTCCGGCGAGAGGAAGCAGGTCACCACCGCACCGAGCCGCCGTACCTCCCACAGGCCGCGCCCTACGCCGCCCGCCTGTGCCCTGTCGAAGTCGGGAAACGACGGGTTGGGATCACGTACGTCGATGACCAGGTGATCGGCCTCGTCGAGCCGGAGATCAACGGTGATCCGCTGGTCGAAGCGGTCGCCAACGCCGTGCTCGACGCCGTTCTGCACGAGTCGCCCGACCACGTCCGAGGCTGCGTGGACCGAGCCTTGCCACCCCATGACCGTGAGTCCGGTGCGAGCGATCGTCCGGGCTCGGATCGCGGCGCTGCCGTCACCCGGCAGACTGATGGTGGGGTACCGCCTCGACACCGGCACAGGTGGGGGGTTGGTTGCCAAAGCGATGTCGTCTCCTTGGTGGAGTGAGAGGGTGCACCAGGTCGTCGCACCGTCGGCGCTGACTCCCCAGGCGTCAGACATGGCATGGACGAGGAAGAGGCCACGGCCGGCCTCCTCGTGTGGGGCGGCATGCCGAAGCACTGCGAGGTTCGCGGAACCGTCCCGCACCTCGGTCACCAGGTCAGCAGCGGTGAGATAGAGGCGGTAGCGGATCTCCGCCGCCTGCCCGTGCCGGAGGGCGTTGGTGACCAGTTCGGTCGTCAGCAGCTCCTCGGGCGTCACCAGGTCGGGCCGCTTCCAGCGGTGCAGGGCCGCCCGCACGACCCGGCGGAGACGGCCGGGCCACAGGGCGTCCCTTTCGGTGATACCAGCAGGCACCGAGGCCGGGTCTCGGACAATGCAGAGTTCATGCCCCGCCCGCGCCCCGAGTGGCCTGGTGGCGTCAGCGTGCGTGTGCGTCGCGGTCGAAGACATACCTGTACCTCCGGGAGCTCACGGGGATCGAGCGAGAGCACGGCAAGGCAGCGCATTCCACCTGGGCCAGTCACGCTGCGCTGCGGCCCAACTACTCTGTTGCACAGCAGAGTTGCCATGCAATGGCGCATGCAATTTTCACGGCAGATGGCATATGCGATGGAACGGACTCTTGTCTGTGCAAGCAGAACCGGGGGTGGCAGACTCCCGACCTGGGCATCGGCAAGGGGCGCTTGGGGCCGCCTGAACCAGGCTCGGGGAAGCTCGAACCAGACTCGGGGACGGTCGGACCCAGCCCGACCGGAGCGTGCCCTCGGCATGACAGGAGAGGAAGGCCAGTGGCCGCACCGAAGGGACCGACCAGTCGGCGGGTGCACATGGGCAAGGTGCTCGCCAAGATGCGCGAAGACCTCGGTCTGCGCCGAGAGGACGTTGCCTCCGCCCTCGGCTTCTCCGCCGAGAAGCTGTGGCGTGTGGAGAGGGGCAGGACCAGCCTCCCGAACCCGAAGGACCTTAAGGACCTTCTCGCTCACTACGGGGTAGACGACCACGAGGTCGTCGACAGCCTCCTGGTCATCCACCGGGAGTCTCTGCAAGAGGGCTGGTGGGTGCCGTACACACCGCACCTGACCAAGGGCATGCGCGAGTACGTCGGAATGGAGACCGACGCGGTGTCCATCGCGGCCTGGCAACCCTCACTGGTCTTCGGCCTTCTCCAGACGGAGAACTACGCCCGCGAACTACTCCTGTCCGCGAAAGCCGTGGACGAGACGACCACCGAGTTCATCGACGCCAACGTGTCCTTGCGCATGGAGCGCAAGGCCCTCATCACCAAGGCCGAGCCCCGAGACCTGTGGGTCATCATGGGCGAGGACGCTGTCCGCAGCACGATCGGCAGCCGGGAGGTGATGGCCGAGCAGTACGAGGAGATCAAACGCCTTGCCTCCTCGGACCACGTCACCGTCCAGATCCTCCCCGCCGCCTCAACCGGTTACCGGGCCAGTCAGAACTTCGCGGTCCTGGACATGGGCGAGCCGCTGGGACGGATCGTCCAGGCGGACCAGCCCGGCGGGCAGGCCAGCGTCACTGACAAGAGGCCCGATGTCGGCAAGTACTCCCGCAGGTTCGACGCCCTGCGGGCCGCAGCGCTCGCGCCCCACGAGACGCCGCGCTTCCTCGATGAAGTCCAACGGGAACTCGAAAGAAAGTTGACACCGTGACCACTACCCACACGAAGGCTGCAGACCTGGCCTCCGAGTGCGCCTGGTTCAAGTCCTCCTACAGCAGCGGCGCGGAGGGGAACTGCCTCGAAGCAGCCGACCTGGCGACCGACATCGCCATACGCGACTCGAAGGACAAGAAGGGCCCCGGGCTCGTGTTCCCGAAAACGTCGTGGGCCGCCTTCACGGCCGGCGTCCGCGCCGACGCACTCGGGACACGCCTGAGCGCCTGACCCGCGAGTTGCCGCGAAGTCCATGGTGGCTCTCCTCGGACGGCGAGGCGAGCCACCATGGGCATACAGCGGCTTCCAGCACGGCCGGGCGACTGGGCAGATCGCAGTGTAGTGAAACCCCTCGGCCCAGAAGGCGGCCCGGACACTCCAGTCCTGCCGTATGCAGATCCTGCACACGGCATCGACGAAGTTCCTGCCCGATCCGTACGGTTGAAACCCCGTTCAATGACCGTTCGGGAGAGCTGATGCTCATCACCGAGTTAGGCGTCTGGTCCTCCCCGGAAGCCCGGAGCCTGGTCGAGCAGCATGATCCCGGCGGGCCCATCCGACTCGGCCGACGACACCGAGGGTGGCGTCAGACCGATCTCGGCTCCCGTATCGGTTGCTCGGCCTCCACCGTGTCCCGGCTGGAAGGCAGCAGGCGCATCGCTGACATGCGCCTGCTCCGGGCCGCCGCCTCTGCGGTCGGTCTGCCCTCAGCTCTGTTGGCGGCTGCCTGCGGTTTCGTCACCGGAGCAGCGCCCACCCGCACTAGAGTGACGGCGGACGTTCCCCGTGACGCCGAGGAGGACCCGATGCGCCGCCGTACGCTGCTCGCCGCCGCGGGGACGGCCGTACCGGCCTCTCTGCTCCTGGCCGTCGACGACGCCCTCGCCGACACCCCCGCACCCTCCGGGAGCACGGTGCCGACCGATGCCCGGCTCGCCCGCGCACGCCGACTGTTCGAGGCAGGGCAGCATGCCGTCCTGCTCCGCGAACTCCCGGGCCTCCTGGGCGACGCCCACAACGCCGCGCGCTCCCACTCCGACCTGGGCCATGCCCGCCTTTCCGCCTGCTACACCCTGGCCACGCAAGCCCTCGTGAAGATCGGGCGATACGACCGGGCTCGGATCACGGCCGATCGGGCCACGACGTATGCCTCACTGTCCGGTTCGCCTCTGGCGGCAGCTGCCGCAGCCAGGGAGCTGGCGGTTGTCCTGCGCCACCAGGATCAGACGGCCACCGCACAACGTCTCGTCCTGCGAGCCGCATCCGACGTCGAGGCCACGGGGCTCACCACTGAGGCCCAGGCGGCGGCCTACACCCAGCTGCTGTGCACTACGTCGTACACGGCAGCACGAGCGGGTGACCGCGGCCAAGCCTTGGACATGATCTCCGAGGCCCGAAACGCGGCACGTCGGCTCCCCGCATCGCCGCCCGCAGACCGGTTGTTCCGGATCTCGCCGCCAGCGGTTGACCTCTACGCGGTGGGAGTGCACTGGGCCCTGGGTGACGCCGGCGCGGCACTCGAAGTCGGGCGGGGACTGCGAGCGGAACTTTTTCCCACGGCCGAGCGCAAGAGCCGGATGCACACCGACCTGGCTCGTGCGTGGTGGCAGTGGGGCAAGCCCGAACAGACGGCCCAGGAGCTACTTGCAGCACTACGGGTCAGCCCCGGAGAAGTTCGCGACCGGCCCGCGATCAGAGACATTGTGACCGCCTTGGGCTCGCGACACCCTCGCGCATCCGGCGTCCGAGACTTGACACGGGCTGTCGCTGCCAGGCCCGGGACGAGTGATTGACCGTGTTCTGAATGACGGCGGACCTCAGAAGCTGTTTCCAGTGATCCCAGGTTGAGCACGCGCGTGTGGTTCCGAACTGTTCCTCGAGGTCCCTGACTGTGTGTCCCTTTTCGGGACAGGCGTCGTGTCCCGACTCGGGACAGACCCCTTGTCCCTTCTCGGGACAGGCTTCCTACTCCAGTGACACACTCGCCGCCCCCGGCCCTCCGACTCGGCCAGCTCAAGGACGCTCGGAACTTCACGACAGCAGCGGTCCCTCGACGACGGTGAGAACGGCCTGCCCGGCGATGCCGAGCGTGAGGGAGAGGACTGCTGCCAAGTAAGCGGTGACAGCGGGCCAGCGTCCCGCGCCCGCGTGTGTGTCGGAGGGTGCAGTGTCGGTGGTGAGGAACAGCGGGCCGAGCCAGCGCAGGTAGTAGAAGAGCGAGGCGACGGTGTTGGCGACGGCCAGGGCGGCGAGCCAGGTGTAGCCGCCGTCGATAGTCGCGCTGAAGATCTCCAGCTTGCCGAGGAAGACGCCGGTGGGCGGCGTGCCGACCAGACCCAGCAGACAGACGACGAGTACGGCCGCGAGGCCGGGGCGCCGGCGGGCCAGGCCCCGGTAGTCGGCCAGAGCACGGGCCTGCGGCAGTGCCGATACGACGGCGAAGGCGCCGAGGTTGGTGACGGCGTAGGCGGCCAGGTAGAGCAGCAGGCTCCGCTGGGCGAGGTCGCTGCGGGTGGTGACGGCCAGGGCCATGAGGAGGTAGCCGACCTGGCTGATCGTGGAGTAGGCGAGCAGGCGTTTGACGGAGCTCTGGAAGAACGCCGCGAGATTGCCCAGGGTCATGGTGACCGCGGCGAGAATCGCGAGGAGCAGCGGCCAGTTGACGTCGCTGTCGGCGAGTGACTGGTGGAGCAGTCGGTAACCGGCGATCAGACCGCCGACTTTGGGCAGGGTGGTGACGTACGCGGCGACGGGTGCCGGGGCCCCGTCGGTGACGTCGGGCACCCAGAAGTGGGCCGGTACGGCACCGATCTTGAAGAGCAGGCCGGCGAGGACGCCGACGAGTCCGACGGCGACGAGTCCGTACGGTGCGGAGGGCAGGGTCTTGGCGAGTTCGCTGTAGTGGGTGGCGTGACCGGCGCTGTAGAGGAGCGCGGTGCCGGCCAGCATGGTGATGCCCAGCAGGGCACCCATCAGGTAGTACTTCAGGGCGGCTTCGGTACCGGGAGCGTCCTTGGCGAACCCGGCGAGTGCGTAGGCGGGGACGCTGGCGAGTAGGTAGGCCGCGAAGAGCATCAGCAGGTCGTTCGCGCCGGTGAGGGCGAGCGTGCCGGCACCGGTCATCAGGAGCAGCACCCAGTACTCGGCTTCGCGTTTATGGCCCCGTACGGTCTCCGCCGACATGCCGATGATCAGCAGCAGAGCGGCGAGCACGATGAGCCGGCCGGTGTCGGTGGCGGTGTCGACGGCGAACGCGGCGGCGAAGACGGCCTGTTCGCGGTCGGTGGTCATGGTGACGGCGGTGGCCGCCAGGCCGGTCGCGCAGGCGGCAGCCGCGAGTACGGCCACGAGCCACTGGCGTCGGCGGGGCAGCCAGGAGCCGGCCAGGAGGCCGATGACGGCGGCGCCGAGAAGGGCGATCTCGGGGATGAGGGCGGCCAGGTTCTCGTTCACCGCGCGACCAGGCCCGTCAGGGTGCGGCCGGCGGGTTCGATGACGTCCAGCAGCCAGCGCGGCGCGATGCCGATCGCCAGAGCCACCGCGAGCAGCGGCACCGTGGACAGCGCCTCCGTGTACCTGAGGTCGCGGACACCGCCGGTGGGAATGGTCTCGGGCAGGCGGGGGGTGCCGAGGAACATGCGCCGCAGTGCGGTCAGGAACAGGGCGGCGGTGATGAGGATGCCGGTCACGGCGATGGCCGTGGCGATGGCGTGGGAGGCCAGGCTGCCGGTGAAGATCTGGAATTCGGCGATGAAGCCGGAAAAGCCTGGAATGCCGAGGCTGGCGAACGCGGCGACGGCGGTGACCGCCGCGAAGCGCGGGGCGTGCGCGGCCAGGCCGGAGTACGAGTCCATCGTGTAGGTGCGTCCGCGGTCGTAGAGCACCCCGGCGAGCAGGAACAGAGCGGCGGTGATCAGTCCGTGGCTGACCATCTGGGTGACGGCTCCGGTCACCGCCAGGGTGCGCGCCTGGGCGTCGCTGCCCGCGAGTGTCCCGGCGGCACCGACGGCCAGGACGATGTAGCCCATGTGGTTGACCGACGTGTAGGCGATCATGCGTTTGAAGTCCGTCTGCGCCAACGCCACCAAGGCCCCGTAGACGACGGACACGGCGCCGACGATCACGATGACGAGCGCGTAGTGGCGCCAGCTGCCGGGCAGCAGGGGCATGGCGATGCGGACGAACCCGTAGGTGCCCATCTTCAGCAGGACTCCGGCGAGGATCGCCGAGCCGGTGGCGGGGGCGTCGGTGTGGGCGGGCGGCAGCCAGGTGTGGAAGGGCACGGTCGGCGTTTTGACCGCGAGACCGACGCCGATGGCCAGCAGTACGAGGCCCGCGTACAGGCCGCGTCCGGCGAGCGGGTTCACGCGGGTGAGGTCGACGATGTCGAAGGTGTGCGGGTCGGCCGCCAGGTAGAGGCCGATGAAGCCGAGGAGGAGGGCGAGCGAGCCGACGAAGGTGTACAGGAAGAACTTGAGCGCCGCGGCCCGGGCTCGTTCGCCGTGTCCCCATCCCGCGATGACGAAGAACATGCCGACGATGGAGAGGTCGAAGAAGACGAAGAAGAGGATGAGGTCGAGGGCGACGAACAGACCAATGCTGACGGTCTGCAGGAACAGGAAGAGGCAGACGTAGGAACGTACGCGCCGCGTCTCGCGCAGGGAGTGGACCGCGACGGCCAGGAACAGGAGGCAGGTCAGAGCGACTAGGGGCAGGGACATGCCGTCGACGCCCACGTGGTAGCCGACTCCGGCGCTGGGGATCCAGCGCGCCCGCTGCTCGTACTGCATTCCGCCGTCGGTGTCGTAGCCGGTCCACACGCCGATGACCAGGGCCAGGTCCACGGCAGCGGTGGTGATCCACACCCATACGTACGCCCACTCGGGGAGGGTGCGCGGCAGGAGCAGCAGTACCGCGCACACCAGCAGCGGCAGGAACGTGACGACGGTCAGCACAGGGATTACCTCACCAACAGGATGATCAGGACCAGTACGGCGAAGCCCATGGCGGCCTGGGCGTAGTACTGGTGCAGCAGTCCGGTCTGTGGACGGCGCGCCCACCGGCCCAGGCTCCGCGCGCCGGCGGTGACGGCACGGACGGTGCCGTCGATGCCGCCGTCGTCGAGACGGCGCGCGAGCCTGGACGCCGCGAGGCCGCCACGGGCGGTCTGCCGTACGGCGCCGTCGACGACCCGATCGTCGAAGTCGGCCAGCATGCGCGCGAGACCCAGCACCGGGCGGACCACGACGAGCCGCGCGGCCCGCTCCAGGTACAGCCACCCGTGAGTCCATCGGACGGCCGCGCGCGACAGCCCTGCGGGTGCCGGGCGGGGCGCCCACCGCCAGGCCAGGCCGACGGCGGCGAGCGCCACACCGGCGGACAGTCCGAGTTCCCACGGCTCGGGGGACGGTTCGCCCTGGGCGCCGACCAGCCCCTTCAGCCAGGACGCCGGTCCCGGCAGGGCCAGTACTCCCAGGAACGCCGCGGCGAAGGTGAGGGCGAGGAGTGGGGCGGGTGTCGAACGGGCGACGCGACGGGTGCCGCGCTCCTCGGTGTCGTATCCGAGTTCCGCGTCGGTGGGGAGGGGACGGGTGACGTACCAGACGGCTTTGATGCTGTACACGGCGGCGACGGCCGCCGCCGCGAGGCCCACCGCGTACAGCGCGGTCGACTCGGTGCGGGCGGCGGCGAGGACCTCGTCCTTGGCCGCCCACAGGGAAAGGGGCGGCAGCCCGGCCAGGGTGAGGGCGCCCACTGTGAAGGCCACGCCGACCAGGGGGTGGACGCGGGCCGCGCCGCGCAGTGCGGGCAGTTGCTTGGTGCCCAGCGCGGTCAGCCAGGCGCCCGCGGCGAGGAACATGGCCGACTTGGTGGCGGCGTGGGCGACGAGCTGGGTGGTGCCCGCGGCGGCGCCGCCGCTGCCCGCGGCCAGCACCATGAAGCCGATCTGGGCGGAGGTGGAGGCCGCGAGGAGCTGCTTGAGGTCGGTCTGGGCCACCGCGACCAGCCCCAGGACCAGGGCGGTGGCCGCGCCGGTCCAGGCGACCAGCGGCCCGGCCCAGGCCGTGGCGTCCAGCAGCGGGACGAGGCGCAGCAGCAGGTACGCGCCCGCGGCGACCATGGTCGCCGAGTGCAGCAGCGCCGAGACCGGGCTCGGGCCCTGCATGGCGCGCGACAGCCAGAAGGAGAACGGCAGTGCCGCAGACTTGCCGAGGGCGGCCACCACCACGCCTGCGGTGATCACGTGCAGCCAGGGCGCGTCCGCGTCCGGGAGAGCGTCCAGGCGCAGCGAGCCGATGCCGCCGGCCATCGCGGCGCCGGCTGCCAGGTACAGGCCGAGGTCGGCGGCGCGGGTGGTAAGGAAGGCGACGTCGGCGGCCTCCGCCCGCTCCGGCTGCCGCCACCAGTAGCCGATCAATGCCCAGCTGGTGGCCCCCATCACTTCCCAGGCCATCAGCAGTAGCGGCAGGGTGGTCGCCGTGACGGTGACGAGCATGGCACCGGCGAAAAGCAGCATGAGCCCGAAGAACCGGCCCCTGTTCTCGTGGGCGGCGAACTCCCCTCCGGCGAAGACCAGCACGACGGTGGTGACCGCGGCGACGGTCACCACCATCACCGCGGACAGGCCGTCCACCGCCAGTCCCGCCTCCATCCCGGCGAACAGCGGCGCGCTCGCCTCCGGCCGGGTCAGCGCGGCGGCGACCGCCGCACCGAGCGTGACCACGGCGACCGCCACACCGGCGGCGGGAACCAGGCCGCCCCGGCGGGGTCCCGTGAGGGCGAGCACCGCTCCCCCGCCCAGGGGGAGAGCGATGAGCAGCCAGAGCACCGCGCTCATCCCTTCAGATCCTCGGCCATGTCGGTCATGTCGACCTGACGGGCGCGGTAGATGGCGGTGGTGACGGCGAAGCCCATGGCCATCTCCACGGCCATCGCCACCACGGCCGCCACGATCACGACCTGGCCGCTGCCGGCGGCGGGAGCGAGGAAGTACCAGAAGTCGGCGGCGGCGACGATGACGCCGCCGATCATCAGCTCGATCCCCATCATGATCATGACGATGGACTGCTGAGAGAGGGCACCGAACAGACCGGTGCAGAAGAGCCCGGCCGCGAGGACCAGCAGGAGTTCGAACGTCATCGGCCCACTCCCCCGCCGACCGGGTCGTTCGCGGGCCGCTGATCGAGGTCGTCTCCGAAACGGTCGTACCGGCCGCGGCGGGTGGCGAGGACGGTGGCTCCCACCATGGTGGCCAGGAGAGCGAATCCGAGCGTGACCATGGTCAGCATCTGGTCGCCCATCAACGACATCCCGACCTGGAACGTGGTGTCCTCGGGCCGCGCTCCCGTGCGGTCGGGCCACGGCACCAGGAAGATCCCGGCGACCAGGGCGGTGAACACGAGGCCGCTGATGACCAGTGAGCCGCGCTTGTTGTGCAGCATCGACATCGGCATCAGACCGGCCGGATTCATCATGTACGCGATCATGAACACCGCCATGATCACCATCTCCATGACCATCATCAGCACGATCACCACGCCGAGGTACGGCAGCCGCAGCACGGTCACCACCCCGCCCACGCACACCAGGGAGCCCAGGAGGGCGAAGGTGACCCGGGCCATGGAGTTCAGGGTGAAGACCAGGACGCCGCCGGCCAGGGCGAGCACGCCCAGTACCCACAGCAGCACCGTGCTCGTCGTGCCCATGACGCGTTCCTTTCCTAACGGGTGAGACTGACCAGGGCCGGCACCAGGGCCTGCAGGACGGACAGCGGCAGGAGCACCACCCAGGCCAGTTCGACGTACCGGTCGGCGCGGACCATGGGCAGCCGCCGCAGCGTCCACACCAGCACCGCCAGGACCAGCAGGGTCTTGACCAGCGTCCAGGCCCAGGCAGGCAGCCCCGGCCCGGCGCCGCCGCCCAGGAACAGCGGCACCGCCATCGCGGCCCCGGCCGCCAGCCACAGCCACCGCCCTGCCTGCAGCAGGAGCCGGTCCACTCCGCTCGTCTCCCCCAGTACGCCGTCGGCGATGTCACGGCCGGCCGGATACGCGAACGGACCCAGGAAGCTGAAGGCCAGCACACCCGCCAGGTAGAGGACGAAGGCCAACGGCATCCACACCGCGTACCACAGGCCGTGCTGGGCAGCGGCGATGTCGGTCACCCGCAGCGACTCGGCGCCCGTGGCGGCCGAGATCAGCGCGAACATCAGCGGCAGTTCGTAAGCCAGCCCCAGTGCGAGGAAGCGGTAGCCGCCGACCAGGGAGAAGGCGGCGTTCGGGCCCCAGCCGGCCAGCCACAGCCCGACCCAGGTCAGCACCTCCATGGCGTTGAACCACACCACCCCGACCGACAGATCGGCGACGACACGGTTGCCGAACGGGATGACCAGCGTGGACAGCACCGCGGCCACCGGGACGGTGATCACACCCGCCCGCCACAGCAACCGATCCGGTGCAGGCAACCGCCGCGGCTGCGCCAGCAGCGCCCGCGGCACGGCGAGAAGCGGCCGCACCGCAGTACCGGCGGTGATCCGACGGCCCGCGTCACGGGCCTCCAGTGCCGCGTCGGCCGCCACGGCCAGCACCGCGAAGCCCAGCAGCATCGCCGGGGCGGCCATCAGCGCCCACCACGTCCCCGCCTCAGCCACGGGCCACCTCCAGCCGACACGCGGTCAGTTCGTCCGGGTCCGGGTCGAGGCTGGCGACGACGAGACGGGCCGCACCCAGTTCGGCCCCCACCAACAGGCGGGGAAGCAGCTTCACCAGGGCGGCCGACGGCGGGCGTTCGGCGTCCCACCGACCGCGCGGGCTCTCCTGCGCCACCGGATCGAGCGGGGCGGTCGCGTCCAGCTCCCGTACGGCGTCCATGACCTCGGTGAGCCATTGGCGGTAGCGGGCCGGTACGTCCCCGCCGGCCGCCCGTACGGCGGGACCGGTGACACCGGCGGCTCGGGCGTCGGCCGCGCTCAGCAGACCGACGCCTCGCGTCAGCCAGTACAGGGTGCGTGACCGCCCGACCCGCCGGGCGAAGCGCTCAGCCCGGGGCAGGATCGCCGAGGCGGGCGCCTCCTCCAGCAGGTCGTCGCGCAGCCGCCAGGCCGTCACCGCCTCGGCGGGCCAGCCGGCCACCGACAGCAGTCGGCCCAGGCTGTCCAGGTGCGCCGCGGCCCGCCGCCGGGCCGCCTCCCCCACGCACACCGGCTCGCCCGTGGTGGCTCGCAGCCACGGCCGGCTCCAGAAGGGGTCGGCTGGTCTGCCGGCGGGCGGATCGTCGAGGTCGGCACGTTGGACGACGTCGCCCTGAAGCACCACGCGAAGGGTCAGGCCGGCGGGCCAGTCGGCCAGGAACGGACCCAACGGCACGTGCAGGCGGTCCAGCGTCAGACCGTCGCGGTCCTCCCCCTGTTCGGCCATGGGCAGTCCGCCCGGCATCTCCATGCCACCATGCCCATGACCGTGACCGGTGTGTCCGTGACCGTCGTGACCATGACGGGCGTGGTCGTCATCGCCGTCCCCGTGACCGGTGCCGCCATGACCGGCGTGCTCACCGCCGTGGCCACTGGCCTCCGGGCCATCGTCGTGATGCCGCGCGTGTGCGCCGCCTTCGAAGCCGCGATCGTCTTTCGCGTGATCGGCTCGCACCGATTCCGCGTCGTGCTTTCCGGGCTCTCCGTGCCCGTGCGCTCCCGCGGTGCGGTCGGCCCCGCCCCGGTCGCCCTCTGGTGTGGCCAACCGAGCGCGGCCGGCTTCGAGGACCGATGCCACCTCGTCGGCCGTCACGGCTCGCACGCGCACGCGCGGCCGCGGCATGTCCTGCCACAACCGGTCCAGCGCCGGACCCAGCCGCGAGCAGTCAGGACCTGCCACCAGCATCAAGTCGGCTCCGGCCGGGGTCGACGCCGACGGCCAGTCCCGGGACCGCAGTTCCTTCTCGGCGGCCAGCCGCACCGGCGTACCGCCCGGCGTGGTCACCAGCAGGACGCGTGGCCGGGCGGCCGCTGCGCGGGTCAGGGCGGCGGTCAGGCCCACCGCAGTGCTCCTTCCCGCCATGCGTAGATCACACCCGTGAGCAGGACGGCGAGGAAGACGAACATCTCGATCACCGCACTGGGTCCCATCGCGGAGATCACCAGTGTCCACGGGTACATGAAGACCATTTCCATGTCGAAGGCGAGGAAGAGCATCGTCACCGTGTACCAGCGCATGTGGAAACGGCTGACCGCGTGTTCCGTCGGCTCCAGTCCCGATCCGAACGGCTGCGCGGGCAGCGGACCGGACGAGAGCCGAAGCGCCCAGGCCGCTCCGTATGCTCCGGCCACCGCCAGCAGGGCCAGCCCCAGCAAGGACAGCGCGGCGGTGAAGCCACTCACCGGATGCCACCACCCAGGAGGTCCCTCCCACGCCCCGCGACTTGTACGTCGAGGCGCCCGTCGGCGGGCGCTGTCCCGCCCGCACTCCGCGTCGAACCCATCTGTCGCTCCGTTCCCGCTGTGCCGGAAGCGTTGGGTACCCCCCGGAGGCATACGCAGTCCCGGAGGGCACGAGTCGTACGGCGGCGTGGGCCCCGAAGTCGCAGTCGGCACGCTCCACCACCCCGCGTCGAGTGCTACGGCAACGGTGCCGGACGTCCACACACCGCGCGAGGCGGCCGGGTCCATCGGTGCCCCGAGGGGGTGTCCGTGCGTCAGGCGGGGGCGAGTGGCGCCTCTGCCCGCGCGATCAGGCGCCCGCTGCGGGCCAGGGCGGCGACGGATGCCGCGCAGGCCAGTCCGGTCGCGGCCAGGGAGCACCAGGTCAGCCAGAGGGCGTCCTCGTGTTCGGCGAAGTCCCACAGGGCTCCGGTGGTGAGGTTGCCGAGGGTGATGCCGAGGCCCGAGACGGTGTTGTACAGCCCGTAATGGGTCGCCACGAGCCGGTTGCCGGAGAGCGTGACGACGGTGTCCATTTCGAAGGGGTAGACGACGGCACCGCCGACAGCCAGGAGGACCACGGCCAGGACCAGGGCGGTCAGTACGGCGGCCGGGGCCTCAGGTGGTGCCAGGGCGAGCGGCACGAAGGCCGCCCCCATGGCGGTCAGTCCGCGGACGAGGGCCTGAGCGGGCGTCCAGCGTCGCTTCGCCCAGCCGGTAAGCCGCAATTGCCCCACCACGGCGACGGCAGCCGAGACGACGAAGAGTCCGCTGGTCACCCAGGTCCCCTTGTCCCCGAGGACGTCGGCTGCGGCCAGGGGCAGTGCCAGGTAGACCTGAAAGGTGAGGACGTACGAGCCGGTCATCACGAGGGCGAAGAGCAGGAAGGGCCGGTTGGCCACGACCGTGCGCCACTGCGCCAATACATTGCCCGGCGTCGCGCCGGGTGCCTCGCCACGGCGGGCGGGCAGGGCACGCCATTGCAGGACGGTCAGCAGGGTGAAGATCGCGGCTGCGACCGTGCAGACGAGCCGGAAGTCGGCAGCCAGCAGGGCCAGGCCCACCAGCGGGCCGAGGAGCATTCCGGCCTGGTAGTAGACGTTGAAGGTGGCGAAGGCGTCCACGCGTCGTTCGCCGGCTTCGGCGGCCAGGTAGGCGCGTACGGCGGGGTTGAACAGGGCGCCCGCGAAGCCGGTGGCCGCTGACGCGGCGATCAGGGCTGGGAGGTTGTCGACCCAGCCGAGCAGGCCGAAGCCGACGGTGCGGAGCAGGCAGCCGGCCATGATCGGCGCCTTGTAGCCGTAGCGGTCGGCGATGGTGCCTCCGATGAGGAACATGCCCTGCTGGGAGAAGTTGCGTACGCCCAGGACGAGTCCGACGGCCCAGGCCGCCAGCCCGAGCCCGCCGGCCAGGTGGGCTGCCAGATAGGGCATGAGCATGTAGAAGGCGAGGTTGATGGCGAACTGGTTGGCCATCAACAGCCGGACCGGTGTCGGGAACGAGCGGGTCTGCTGCCACAGGTGCTTCATCGTGCGACTCCTACGGTCTCGTCTCCCGCGCCCTGTACGTCGGCGGTGGCCAGGGGGTCGATGACGTGGGTGCAGCGCGTCCAGCGGCTCACCACCCGCTCGTCCGGCCGGGCGATCTCCTCCGGATCGTCGGCGGGCGGGGCGTCGAGCAGACCGTGCTCTTGGCAGTAGGCGTCGTCGAAGACCGTGCCGATGTAGCGCTGCGGACCATCAGGGAAGATGGCGACGATCCGGTTCGCGGCGGGCAGGGTGCGAGCCGCCCATCGGGCAACGAGGGCGACCGCGCCGACACTCCATCCCCCGGTGGCGTAGTGATCACGGGCCAGCCTGCGCGCCGACCACACCGCTTCCGGCGCGGCGACCCAGTGGACCTCGTCGAACAAGTGGTAGGCGACGTTGCGTGGGTGGATGCTGCTGCCCAGGCCCCGCATCAGACGGGGCGCGGCGGGCTGGCCGAAGATGGTCGAGCCGCACGTGTCCACCCCGACGACCCGCAGATGGGGGAAGAGCCCACGCAGGACGGAGGCGATCCCGGCGGAGTGGCCGCCCGTACCGACGGACACGACGAGCGTGTCGATCCGGCCGAGCTGGGCGACGAGTTCGTGGGCGAGCGGAGCGTAGGCGGCCACGTTCTCCGGGTTGTTGTACTGGTCGGGGCACCAGGCGCCGGGATGGGCAGTGAGCAGCTCTTGCACCCGGTGCAGGCGGGCGCGCTGCCAGCCTCCACAGGCGTGCGGGGTGTCGACGAGGTCCACGGTGGCCCCGTACGCCGTGAGAAGTCCTGTCATCAAGGGCTCCATGCCGGGGTCGGTGACGACGCTGACCGGATGGCCGTAGGTCGCGCCGGCGAGGGCCAGACCGAGGCCGAGCGTGCCGGAGGAGGACTCGACGATGCGGGCACCGGGCAGGAGCTGCCCGCGCTCGCGGGCTGCACGGACCATGTGCAGGGCGGTGCGGTCCTTGATGCCGCCCGGGTTGTGGCCCTCGATCTTGGCCCAGAAACCGCGTCCCGGGAGAGTGAACGGAGCTCCGATGCGAAGGACGGGTGTATTGCCGACCAGTCCGGCGGGAGTGTGCGTCAGTCGCTCGGTTTCGGGGAGAGGCTGCACGGGCGCGGCCAGGACAGACGTGCGGGTCAGGTGATTCATGGCGTGGTTCTCCGGCGGCCGGTGCCTGAACAGCGACGGGCCGCGTGTAGGGGGGGGGGGAGGTGATCGGCTGCTGAGCCGCGGCCGGATACGGGGCCGCGGTGCTTGGTCGATCAGGTCCGCCACACGCCGAGACGGGACCGCGTATGTCCGGTGGACGAGCAACCCGGGTCGAGAGCCGATGCCTGCGCGCCGGGCCGTGTGAGCGACGGCTGGGTGCCCTGCTCGACGCGGAGAACATGGAGGGCCGGGCCGTCGGCAAGGGGGAGGTCGCGGGAGGGCTGCACCGTGGGTTCGTCCAGATCACAGCAGTGCGACTGGTGGTCATGCGGCGGCGCGCTCTGCAGCGACGCCATCCCCTCGTCGGCCGGTCCCGGCGTATGTCCACAGAAGGATCCCGCGCTGTGCGCGGCGTCTGCCCGTGCCGTCCCGGCCGTCACCGGTCCGTGCGCGCAGGCCAGCAGGTGCACCAGCACGGCAAGCAGCACGACCAGCGGCGCCGCCGTGCGCGCCGGGGGCCGAGTGCTTGGTAGTACTGACCAGACAGACATCAGGACGGACTGTAATGACTCGCACGCGTACGGTCACCGCAGGTGGATCGACCGCTCGGCGGCTCTGCCGGCGCGCGCAAGGGCCGGACACGGCTGGGACGTCCACGAATGGGACGTGCAGCGGCCTTGACTACCCGTGAATGCCGGTACCGCTGACCACCGGATCGGGTGAACGTCAGCACCAACTGGGGGAGGGAGGGGCACGGAGGCGTACGAGTGGGGACGTCCGCCGGTCGCGCCGTCGCATCTGCGCTTTCGCGAAGGGCTCGTACGATGGGTGCGTGACCAGGAGCACCCGATCAAGCAGCCGCCCTGCCGGGCGGCTGTTCGTGCTGCTGGTGATGGCGGTACTGGCCGGAGTGCTGGGCATGCACGGCCTCGCCCCCGGTGCGGCAGCGGCGGTGCAGACGGGTACCGGCCACGAGATGGTGATGGTCCCTGCAAATGGCGTGCCGCACGCGGGCGGGGGATGCACACACACGGATGGCGGTTCGAGTCATCTCGATCATGCCGATGGGACGTGTGCGGCGGCCGGCATCGGTTCTGCGTACACGCCGCCCGCGCTGACCGGCGCCCTGCTGAACATGTCTGCGGCCCCCGCGCCCGCTGCGGCGTCCCCAGGGGCACCGCACGATGGCCGAGCACCGCCCGACCTGTCGGAACTGCAACTCCTGCGCATATAGAGCGGCCCGCTCGGCTCCCGTGCGCCCGGCCCTCGCCGGCGACGGGTGCCGTGTTTCCGCACGCTCTACGTCCGTTCCCACCGCGTGCCGCGAAACGGCTCGCGTCAAGGAGTTGCACCACCATGATCCACAAGCGTTCCCTCATGCGCCGTACTGCCGCCGTAGCCGCCGCAGGCGCGGCAGCACTGGTCCTGGCCGCCTGTGGCGGCAACGGCGACGACGACGGCTCGGCCGGGCACGGCGGCCACGCCGCCACCGCATCCTCCTCCGCCCCGGCATCGGCGTCGGCGTCGGCGTCGGCGTCACAGGGGCAGCACAACGCCGCCGACGTCGCCTTCGCGAAGGGAATGATCCCCCACCACCGCCAGGCCGTCGAGATGGCCGACCTGGCGCCCGACCGTGCGCGGTCGGCCGAGGTGAAGAAGCTCGCCGCCGACATCAAGAAGGCTCAGGACCCGGAGATCAAGACGCTCTCCGGGTGGCTGACCTCGTGGGGCGAGGACGTGCCTGCCGAGGGTGCCATGGACCACTCCATGCACGACATGGGCGGCATGATGACGGCCGAGGAGATGACCGAGCTCGAAAACGCCTCGGGCAAGGCGTTCGACACCGCCTTCATGGAAATGATGATCAAGCACCATGAAGGCGCGGTCGACATGGCGAAGACCGAGCAGGCCGACGGCGCCTACGGACCGGCCAAGAAGATGGCCGGAGAGATCATCGACTCGCAGAGCGCGGAGATCGAGCAGATGAACGAGCTGCTCGGCAAGAGCTGACCGCAGTACGCCGGTGCGGGGGTGGGCGCCGAGGGCGTCCACCCCCGCACCGGCCACCCTCCCCTCGTCTCCCCTTCTCGCCGCCTGGACCTCACACCATGCTTCGCATACCGCTGCCCCGTCCGCGTGCCCTGATCCTGCTCGCGGCCGCTGGCCTGCTCCTCGCCTCCTGTTCCACCACCGACACCACCACCGAATCCGGCAGGGGTGGGCCGACTCCCGACCCGGGCACCGGACACCTGCACGGCCTGGGCGTCGACCCGGCCGACGGCACGGTCTACGCCGCCGGCCACCACGGCGTCTTCCGCCTGGAGGACGGGACCGCGACCCGGGTCGCCGACCGCTACCAGGACACCATGGGCTTCACCGTGACCGGCCCGTCCACGTTTCTGGCCAGCGGCCATCCCGGCCCCGCGGAGATCGGCACTCGACCCGCTCACCTGGGTCTGATCCGGAGCACGGACGCCGGCCGAACCTGGCAGGCCGTATCAGCCGAAGGTGAGGCCGACTTCCACGCCTTGGAGGAAGCCGGTGATTCGCTCTACGGGTTCGACAGCCAGAGCGAAAGGGTGTGGGCCAGTACCGACAGGGGCCGCACCTGGGACAAGGGCGCGAAGGTGTCGGCGCTCGACCTCGCCTCCCATCCGGGCAGCGCGGCCACCGTGTGGGCGGCCACCGGCACGGGTCTGTCCCGCAGTGACGACGGTGCACGGACCTTCCACCGCGTCTCCTCGGCGCCCGGCCTGGTCGCGGTGGAGGAACCGGATCCGGGCAAGCTGCTGGCGCTCACGGCCGACGGCCGGGTCGTCGCCAGCCTCGACGGGCGGACATGGGCGGAGCAGGGCCGCTTGCCCACGGGCAGAGGGGGCAGGGTACTGACCGCGGTGACCACGCAGCACCTTCTGGCAGCAGACAGCGCGGACGCCGTCTACGAGTCCGTCGACGGCGGGCGGACCTGGATGTCCTTGCATCGCCCGGCAACGGATGCCGATCACACCTAGCGCAGACACCGGAAAAGAAACACGCCCGCCAGCACCGCCCCGATGAGGGACTCGGACGCTCCCAGGGCGGTCTGACCTGCAAGATCCACCTCGCGGGTGAAGGCGGCTGCCGGCCGATCGCCTTTTGAGACACGCCCGGCCAGTGGGGCGACGCACCACAGATGATCGAGGTCCTCGAACGCATCCGCGTTTCTCGCCCGCAGGGCGGACGGCCGCGCACCCGACCGGACCATCTCGGCGGCGTACTCCCCGTTCTGACTGAGAGGGAGACAGCTCATAGGGCGTCGGCGTTTCAGGTGAGGCGGCTCTGCGCCCATGACCGGGCCTCGGCCATGTCCTGGGTGGCGGTCGTCGGGCAGCCCCAGAGTGAGTCCCCGCTGTGAATCGCCTTGGCCCGCTCGGCGGGGATCTCCGCCGGTGCCACGAAAGCGAGGCCGCGACAGTGGGCCGTGAGCCCGGGACGGATCTCTTTGAGGGCGCGGATCCGGTCGGTGGCGGGCGGGCCACCGGGCCGTTGCGGCGGGGCGGGCATCAGCAGGACGGCCGCGAAGGGCTGGGCCTGCTCGGTGAGCCCCCGCAATTCGCGAAGGACGAGGTCCTGAGCCTCGGCCATGGGCAGCCCGGTCGCGTCTATCTGTCGCACATTCAGGTTCATGGGGAGAGCCTACCCTCATTAGTGACCAATGGTCGCTAAAGGAGCGTCGCATACTCTTGCCGCGATGAAGCAGACCGGAACAGGCCCTGGGCGGCCCCCGCGCCTGAGCCACGAGCGGATCGTCGAGGCCGCGCTCCAGGGGGACGTGGCAACGCTGACCATGCGGGAGCTGGCGACCAGACTCGGCGTCTCGCACTCGTCCCTGTATCGCTGGGTCCGCGATCGGAACGGAGTGCTCGACCTGGTCAGCGAGGTCATGGTCGAACGGGTGCTGCCCACGGAGGAACCGGGCCCCGATGACTGGCGCCAGTGGCTGGCACGGCTCGCATGGGCGATGCACGACGAGTTCCTGTCTGTGCCCGGGTACGCCGCTCATGTCGCCCGTCCACACCGTCATCACGCGGCGTCCTTCGAGCGGTTGAAAGGAAAGGTCGTCGCGGCGTTCCGGGCGGCGGGCGCCGACGAGGAGCAGGCCGAGCAGAGCTGGTACGTGTTCGGGCTCGGGATGGTGCAGTGGCTGGGTGCGACCGGCGGTGATCTGGGCCTCGGTAACTCGGCGCCGAGGTTCGACCTGTACCTGGACACCCTGCTGCGCGGTCTGCCGACCCGTACACCCATCGAGTACGGGCAAGGACGCTGAAGCCTGATCCGCCGGACAGGCCCTGGCCAGGGAGCCGACGGTGCGACTCCGGTCCACCCCGCCCAGGTTCGGTCGGGCCGGGTCGGCGCACGTCGTCGACGATGGTGGTCGCCATGCCGGACCGGCCTGTGCCAGGGCAGCGTTCAGGGGCGGCCGCTTCGGGCGTGGGGGCGGGCACATGCGTCCGCGCAGGACGGACGGCCGAGACTCTGGTGCGAGAGATGGGACGCGAGGGCCTGAAGCAGCGCGACAGCCGTCATCTTGGCGACGGGGTGTCCGGCTGCCCGGCGCATCGTGACGGTCCACGACGGTGTGGCCATGGGTGAAGTGCCTCCTGGGATTGCTTGCCGGTCATGGGTAAGGCGACAGGCGCCGGCGGTCCGCCAGATCCGGGGGCAGGGATCTGGCGGACCGCCGGCCGCGACATCGCTCCTTGGCGGGTTCACAGTCCATGGCTCACACCTTCGCCTTCTCGCCCGGCGCGCTGGACTGCTCCGCAGTGGTGGCGGCCACGTCCTTCTCGGTACGCATCACCAGGAGCGTGATGAGACCGCCGACGGCGGCGATGGCAGCGGCCGCGGTGAACGCCGCGCTGAAGCCGTCGGTCAGAGCGGGCAGGTCACCGAGCTTGCCGGCGCCCTGGGAGGTGGCCAGGGCGGTGAGAGCGGCCAGACCGAGTGCCGAACCGATCTGGTAGGTGGTGTTGACGATGCCGGAGGCCAGGCCCGCCTGCTCGGCCGGGGCGCCGGACATGGCCGCCATCATCGCCGGGATGTACGCCAGCGCCATGCCGAGCGCGGCGACCAGCGATGCAGGCAGCACGTCGATGACGAAGGAGCCGCTGGGCTCGACGGCCGACAGCCACAGCAGGCCGGCCGCGAGGACGAGCAGTCCGCCACCGATGAGCGGCTTGGCGCCTAGGCGGGCCAGCAGCCGTGCGGTGATGGCGGTCATGAAGACCATCAGCAGCCCAGTCATCGGCAGCAGCGCCGCACCGGACGCGAACGCGCCGTAGCCGAGGACCTGCTGCAGGTAGAGGTTGAGGAAGTACCACATGGGGATCCACGCGGCGCCCAGCAGCGTCATGGCCAGGTTGGCGGAGCCGAGCCTCGGTACGCGCCAGATGCCCAGCGGCATCAGCGGCTGACGCATCGTCTTCTGCAGGACGAAGAAGAGAGCCAGCAGAGCGGCGGCGCCGAGGAGTTCGAGCACGGTCTGGGTGGCTCCCCAGCCGATCTCGGGAGCGCGGACCACGGCGAAGACAGCGAGGGCGAGGCCGGCGGTGACGGCAGCGGCGCCGAGGACGTCGATCGCTCCTCGGCGAGGGGCCACGGCAGGGAGCAGCTTGATCGCGGCGAGCGTGGCGGCGCCGATCGGGATGTAGATGATGAAAACCCAGGGCCAGCTGAGCCATTCGGTGAAGACGCCGCCGAGGAACACGCCCGCGGTGCCGCCGGCCGGTGCCGCGGCGCCGTAGAGGGCCATGGCCTTGCCTAGTTCCTTCGGGTCGTGGGCGAACAGCGTCATGAGCAGGGTCATCGCGGCGGGGGCGATCAGCGCGCCACCGACGCCCTGGACGGCTCGGCCGACGACTTCCACCCACGCTGTCTGAGCGGCCGCGGCGACGACCGATCCGCCGATGAGCACCGCCCAGCCGGCGGTGAACACCCGGCGTGCGCCGAGCAGGTCGGACAGGCGGCCGCCGAGGAGCAGCAGACCGCCGAAGGCGATGACGTAGGCGTTGAACACCCATTGCAGATCGCCCTGCGAGAAGCCGAGGTCTTTCTGCATCTCGGGGAGTGCGACCCCGATGATCGAGGTGTCCATGATCACCATGAACTGGGCGGTGGCGAGCACGGCGAGCGCCCACCAGCGCTTGGGACTGACAGTTGGCATTGCCTTCCCCTCTCCAGATACGGAGCTTCATACCCCCTGGGGGTACCTGCCAGGAAACATAACATACCCCCTAGGGGTATGTAAGAAGTCTGCGTAACCCTGCGGAGGCAGTCGTGGCGACGGCCCCGCCCCGCTGCTCATTGAGGAGGGCTCAGCCTGCAGGCGCGGTAACCGAGGGAGCCGCAGCCCGCCCAGCCCTGCGTAGCCGGACGGAGGTAACCGAATGAGCGGGGCCGTCGCGAGAGCCCTGCCGCTTCGCGGCCCATGCCGACGACCCTCCGCCCGCGCGGGTTGGGTCGCTCGGTTACCTCCAGGAGCTGCTCCTGGAGACCCTGGCCACGGCAGATCACGAAGCGCCGGACCCACGAGCTGCCGCGTGCAGGGTCAGCTGGGTGGCCTGGGTGGTGAGGAAGTCGAGGACCCGATCACGGGAGCCAGTACCGGCAGAATGGGGCCAAGCGGCGTGGACGCCGTACACCGTGATGGTGCCGCCCAGTCCCATGCCGCACAGCGCAGCTCGAGATGATCCAGCCGGGCGCCGACATCGTCGGGGTGCTGGGCCCAGGTGTGACGGGCGGAGTCGGTACACGTCGAGCAGCCGTGATCGCGGATGTCCGGCAGGATGACGGAAGAGCCGTCTGCGAGTAGGCGGGCGAGCAGCAGGCTGCAGCGGTCCGGGTCACCGCCGTGCAGGAGGGCCAGCCCCCGTCCTTACCCCGTGTCGTGGTGTGCAGTCGGCAGTCGTCACTGCACGCGTTCGGACACACCGGCCAAGCCCGCGCACCGAGCCTTTCTGATCACTTCAGAGTGACTCCGGCGCGCGGGCAGTGTTCGGTCAGTTTCCTTGCGCGGGGCTCGTGCCTGCCGACTCAGGCGTGTCCTGTTCCGTGGCCGGGCGGGCGCTGAGGGTGGTGAGGGCGAGGAGGCCGGCGGCGAGAAGGATGCCCGCGGCGACGGTCAGGGCCGTGCCGTATCCGGCGACCAGTGCCTCGCCGGTGCCCAGCGCGGCCTTCTCCGGCTGCGCGGTGACGGTGGCGGCGACTCCGGCGAGTACGGCGAGGCCGAGGGCGACACCGATCTGCTGGGCGGAGTTGAGCAGAGCCGAGGCGATCCCGGCCTTGTCCGCGTCGACGCGGTAGACCGCGGCCTGGGTCAGGGCGAGGACGCCGAGACCGAAACCGAGCGCGAGGACGAACATCGCCGGCGCCAGGTGCAGCCAGTAGTCCGTGTCGACGGTGATCGCGGAGAACCAGAAAGCGGCCAGCGCGCTCATTAGCGCGCCGAGGGCGGCGACGAAGCGGGGGGCGATTTTCAGCAGGAGCTTCGGGGCGGCGCCAGCGCCGAGGACCAGTCCGGCGGCGAACGGCAGCCATGCCACTCCGGTGCGAAGGGGGCTGAACTGCTGCACCTGCTGGAGGTAGAGGGTGACGACGTAGAACGTGCCCATCGGGCCGATGGCCAGCAGCAGCATGGTCAGGTAGGCGCCGGAGCGGTTGCGGTCCCTGAACAGGCTCAGCGGCACCAGGGGGCTGGCACTGCGGGCCTGGGTGAGGACGAACGCGACGAGCAGTACGGCTGCTGCTGCCAGGAGGATCAGTGCGGCCGGGTCGGTGAAGCCGTCCTCGCCGAACCTCGTGATCGCGTAGACGAGCGCGACCATTCCGCCGGTGCCCAGCCCCGCGCCCACCGTGCCGACCCGGCCGGGGTGACGGCCGACGGCGACCAGGCTGCGGCTGCCGAGGAGGACGAGCAGGCCGAACGGGATGTTGATGAAGAACACCCACCGCCAGTCGAGAAGGTCGGTCAGGACACCGCCGAGGAGCAGTCCGACGACGATGCCGAGCGCGGACATGGCTCCGTAGAGGGAGAGCGCCAGGTCGCGCAGCTTGCGGTCGGGGAAGGTGGTCGCGATCAGGGCCAGCGCGTTCGGGGCGGTCAGCGCTGCTCCAACGCCCTGCACGGCACGGGCGACGATCAGCATGGTGACGTTCTGCCCCAGCCCGCCCGCCAGGGACGCGATCACGAAGACCGCGATCCCGAGCTGCAGCGTGCGGCGGCGCCCCCACAGGTCGCCGATCCGGCCACCGAGCAGGAGCAGCGCGCCGAACGCGAGGATGTAGGCGTTGACCACCCAGGGCAGGTGCTCCGCCGTCACGCCGAACTCCCGCTGGATGCTCGGCAGCGCGATGTTCACGATCGAGTCGTCGAGCACCAGCATCAGCTGGGCGGTCGCGATGACCAGCAACGGGATCATCCCGGCCCGCTGCCTCGTCGTCGTTGTCACGTCGTCTCCCTCATCCGGTGCCCGCAAGTCTTCGGCTCCGGGTCAGCTTCACGAGGCCGAAACGACCTCGACCCCAGATACCCCCCTCCGGTATAAGAACATACCGGAGGGGGGTATTCCAATCCGAGGGTGATGCGGCGACGACCAGGCCCGACAAAGACGGCGTTGCGCCCTGAGCAGGCCGTTCACCCGCCCGGGACAGCTGCGCACGTGGCCTCTCTCGTGAGTCATAACGGCAGCCCTCCCAGAGAGAGCACCGAGACGGACAACGAGGGGCGGCCCCAAGTGGCCCGCCCCTCGTCCGCGCTGTGGAGGAGAAGCGGTTGTCAGTTCGCGGCCTTGAATCCGCGCAGTCGCAGGCTGTTGCCGACGACGAAGACGGAGGAGAAGGCCATGGCCGCTCCGGCGAGCATCGGGTTGAGGAGCCCGGCGGCGGCGAGCGGGAGCGCGGCGACGTTGTAGGCGAAGGCCCAGAAGAGGTTGGACCGGATGGTGCCCAGGGTCTTGCGGGCCAGCCGGATGGCGTCGGCGGCGGCGCGCAGGTCGCCCCGGACGAGAGTCAGGTCACCGGCCTCGATGGCGGCGTCCGTCCCCGTGCCCATGGCCAGTCCCAGGTCGGCCTGGGCGAGGGCTGCGGCGTCGTTGACCCCGTCGCCGACCATCGCGACCGAACGGCCCTCGTCCTGCAGGCGCTTGACGACGTCGACCTTGTCCTCGGGCATGACCTCGGCGATGACGTGCTCCGGGTCGATGCCGACCTCGCGGGCGACGGAGGCGGCCACGGCCCGGTTGTCACCGGTCAGCAGTACCGGGGTGAGGCCCAGGGCGCGCAGCCGGGCCATGGCCTCGGCGCTGGTGTCCTTCACCGCGTCGGCGACCTCGAGGACCGCCCGTGCCTCGCCGTCCCAGGCGACCGCGATCGCGGTGCGGCCGGCCGTCTCCGCGTCGGCCTTGGCGCGGGCCAGGTCCGCCGGAAGGCTCATGGCCCACTCCCGCAGGAGCTTCTCGCGGCCGACGAGGACGGCGTGGCCGTCGACGACGCCCTGCACGCCGAGGCCGGGGACGTTGGCGAAGTCCTCCGGGACGGGCAGAGTGCCGACGCGGTCGGCTGCGCCCGTGGCCACCGCCTGTGCGATCGGGTGCTCGGAGGAGTGCTCCAGGGCGCCGGCCAGTCGCAGCACGTCGCTCTCGTCGGTGCCGGCGGCGGTGTGCACGGCGAGCAGCGTCATGCGGCCGGTGGTGACGGTGCCGGTCTTGTCCAGGACGATGGTGTCGACCCTGCGGGTGGACTCCAGGACCTCGGGGCCCTTGATGAGGATGCCGAGCTGGGCGCCACGCCCGGTGCCGACCATCAGCGCGGTCGGCGTGGCCAGACCCAGGGCGCAGGGGCAGGCGATGATCAGAACCGCGACGGCGGCGGTGAAGGCGGCCGTGATGCCGGCGCCGTTGCCCAGCCAGAAGCCGAGGGTGCCCAGCGCGAGGGCGATGACGACAGGGACGAAGACGGCGGAAATGCGGTCGGCGAGCCGCTGGGCGGCGGCCTTGCCGTTCTGCGCGTCCTCGACCAGCTTCGCCATCCGCGCGAGCTGGGTGTCGGCGCCGACCCGCGTCGCCTCGACCACCAGCCGGCCCCCGGCGTTCAGGGTGGCTCCGGTGACGCCGTCGCCCACGCCGACCTCGACCGGCACCGACTCGCCGGTGAGCATCGACGCGTCCACCGCCGAGGCGCCCTCCACGACCGTGCCGTCGGTGGCGATCTTCTCGCCGGGGCGCACCAGGAAACGATCGCCGACCTTCAGCTCACCGACCGGGATCAGCTCCTCACGGCCCTCCCTGAGCACGGTGACGTCCTTCGCCCCCAGCTCCAGCAGGGCCTTCAGCGCAGCGCCGGCCTTGCGCTTGGAGCGGGCCTCGAAATAGCGGCCGGCCAGGATGAACGCGGTGACCCCGGCGGCGGCCTCCAGATAGATGTTCCCGGCACCGTCGCTGCGGGCGATGGTCAGCTCGAAGGGGTGCGTCATGCCCGGCGTGCCCGCGGTGCCGAAGAACAGCGCCCACAGCGACCACAGGAACGCCGCCGAGGTGCCGACCGAGATGAGGGTGTCCATGGTGGCGGCGCCGTGCCGGGCGTTGGTGAAGGCGGCCTTGTGGAACGGCCAGGCGGCGTAGGTCACGACGGGCGCCGCCAGAGTCAGCGACAGCCACTGCCAGTACTCGAACTGCAAGGCCGGCACCATCGCCATCGCGATGACCGGGACGGCCAGCAGCACCGAGGCGACCAGCCGCTGCCGCAGCGGCCGCAACTCGTCCGCGTCCTCGGCCCGCGCCGCCCCCGGCGCGGGCTCGGCCCGTACCGGCTCAGGCTCGCGTGCGGTGTACCCGGTGGCCTCGACCGTGGCGATCAGCTCCGGCACGGACACCCCGCCCGTGAAGCTGACCTTGGCCTTCTCCGTCGCGTAGTTGACGGTCGCGGTGACCCCGTCCATCCGGTTCAGCTTCTTCTCGATCCGGGCGGCGCACGACGCGCAGGTCATGCCGCCGATGGTGAGTTCCACCTCGGCTGTGTCGGGGACCGTGGTAGCCATCACTACTCCTCGGGCTGATGAGGGCAAAGGGAAGGTGTGGAGAAGGGGGCCGGGCCCGGGGCGGGCCCGGCCGGTTGCGGGCCTTTCAGGCCGCGCGGCCGGTGAGCTCGTAGCCGGCCTCGTCGACGACCTTGGCCAGCAACGCGTCGTCGGGCTCGCCCGCCGTGGTGACCGTGACCTGGCCGGCCTCAAGGTCGACGTCGACCGCCAGGACACCGTCCAGGGCGCCGATCTCCTTGGTGAGCGTGGCCTTGCAGTGCCCGCAGGTCATCCCGGAGACGTTGTAGACGGTGGCGATGCCCTCGGTCGCGGTGGCGGTGCCGGTGGAGCAGCTGCCGTCAGGGGTGCAGCAGGACATGGTTCCTCCAAAAGCGAGACGATCGCGTACCCCCCCGGGGGTAGCGCTGACCTCACTAGGTATACCCCCATGGGGTATGTTTAGCAAGCATGGCCGGACCGCTTGCATATACCCCCCGGGGGTATATAGTCGATGCCAGTTCAGCAGAAACCGGCAACGCCGAAACGAGAGGGCACGTCATGAACACCGGCGTAAAGATCACTGTCTTCGCCGCCGCGCTCGCGGCCACCTTCGGTACCGCCTACGGCGTCGGCGCGGCGATCGACCCCGCCGCCGCGGACCAGGACTCGGCGGCCCACTCAGAACACGATCGCCCGGCCCCCGCCGGCCACGGCGGCCACGGCGGCCACGGGGACCCGACCCCGGCGGGCCTGCAGGTTTCCGAGGCGGGATACACCCTGGACCTCAAGACATCCCGCGTGACCGCGGGCGTGAAGAGTGAACTCCACTTCGCCATCCGCGACCGGGACGGACGGCAGGTGACCTCCTACCGGCGCGAGCACGGCAAGGAACTCCACCTCATCCTCGCCTCACGCGACCTGGTCACCTACCGCCACCTGCACCCCACCCGCGCCGCCGACGGCACCTGGAGCACCCCCGTCGACCTGCCCGCCGCCGGCGCCTACCGCGTCTTCGCCGACTTCACCCCGGACGCCGAGAACGCCACCAACCTCACCCTGGGCGCGGACCTCGCCGCCTCTGGCGCGTACAGGGCACCGGCCCTGCCCGAGCCCTCCGCCACCACCACTGTCGACGGCTACACGGTCACCCTCAACGGCGACCTGCGCCCCGGCAAGGCGAGCGAGCTGACCCTCGGCGTCAGCCGCGACGGCCGCCCGGTCACCGACCTGGAGCCCTACCTCGGCGCCTACGGCCACCTCGTCGCCCTGCGCTCCGGCGACCTCGCCTACCTCCACGTCCACCCCAACGGCGAACCCGGCGACGGCGCCACCAAGCCCGGTCCCGAGGTCTCCTTCACCGCCACCGCGCCCAGCGCCGGGACCTACCGCCTCTTCCTCGACTTCCAGCACAACGGCACCGTCCGCACCGCGGCCTTCACCGTCCGCACCGGAGAAGCCGCACCCGGCAGTGCGTCAAAGCCAACGGCAGGCGAAGAGCACACCGGCAGCAATCACCAGCACTGACCCCGTATGAAGCAGCAGGGAGAGGCCCGTGGCCAGTTACAGCAATCGGAAAGAGGACGTGCTCAAGCGGCTACGACGGATCGAAGGGCAAGTGCGAGGGCTGCAGAGGTTGGTGGAAGAAGACACCTACTGCATCGACGTCCTCACCCAGGTCTCCGCCACCACACGCGCCCTGCAATCCTTCGCCCTGCAGATGCTCGACGAACACATGGACACCTGCGTACGCACCGCCGTAGCGGACGGCAGCAGCGGAAACGGCGACATCAAGCTGAAGGAAGCGAGCGACGCCATCGCCCGCCTCGTGCGCTCCTGAAGTGGGCGCCGGCGAGCACGGGGCCGAGGGGGATGCCCGGAAGCGGCCTAGCTGCGCCTGTGCAAACACCTCGGAGCCTCCACGGCGCCGGGACACCGGTAGCGACCGGCGCAGCACCCAACCCGCTGGCCTTTCCCGCCGTCGATATTGGACAAAACCTCGGTCCACGCACGCACCACGTCGCCAATGTCCAGCAACAGCCCCCGAACCTGCCGGAGCAGAATGCGCAGGATCACAACACTCGCGACGCTCCCGAGCCCCATCGAGATCCACCCCATCTACCGCCTCCTCGCCCAGGACCCCAGGCTCCCCGCGGCAAAGATCGAAGTCTGCACGTTATATGCGGCTTTTTGTGATCTTGGCGCTACAGGACCGGCGCCGGAGTGTGCAACCGCAAGTCGCTACGGCAGGGATACGACGCCTGCAGGGGTACTTCTCCGCCGAAGGCCGCGAAGCGCCGCCGTCCCAGCGCCGTGCCCACAGCGTGCCCATACGACCGGACAACAACGGTAAACAGCGGTGTGAAAGATGCCCGAGAGGTCGCACCCCGAGCCACGAAACCGCAGGTGGGAGCATTCCTGACCAAGAAGCGCCGTCGCTTCCCAAGCTGAGAGCGCGAGTTCGATTCTCGTCACCCGCTCCATGCGAAACCCCCAGGTCATTGACCCGGGGGTTTCTTGTTGTCCAGACCGGTGGGCGACTGCCGCACCACGACCGCGCCATTAGCCCGCCGACGCCTCCCCCTTGTGGTGCGCACGGTCGTCGGTGTGGGGCTTCGCACGTTCGGCGCGCACGAGATCGTCGAGCCCGGCGGCGACCTCCCGTTGCCGCCTACACGCTCGCCGCCTCTGCCAGCCAGGAGGCGAAGTCCTACGACCTGTGGGCGTGTGCCCTCGTCCGCCACGCCTACATCGATCTGTACGAACGCCGCTGCGCCGACGCGGTCGGCACGCTGTCGGCCGCCGAGAAAGTGGCACGGCGCGGGGACGGTTCCCTGTCCACCCGCTCCTGGGTCGCTGCCGTCCAGGCCGAGGCGTACGCCGGCCTCGGCGACCTCGCCGCCTGCGAACGCGCCCTGGACAAAGCGGAGAAGGTGACCGGCCTGAGCGGGGCGGCCCACAACGGTGGCCGGCCGCGTTTCGACGGCTCCCGCCTCGCAGAGGAACGCGGAGCGCGCTACCTCCAGCTCGGTCGGCTACGAACCGACCTCGGCCCGCTCTCCCGCGACGCTCGTGTGGCGGAGCTGGGCGCCGAGATCGACGCACTGTGCACGACGTGACGAGAGGGGAAGGCATGTCGCAGTCCGAGGGCGCCCGACTGTTCCGCGAGGCTTGGATCACCGGAGTGCGCAAGCACTTCCCCGGCGAGCCCAAGCCCGGCTACGTCACCCCCTGGTAAGAGACCCCTGAGTGGGAGCGTCAGGCCGCCGGCGCCGTCCATGACCAGGTGCGCCAGTTCCTCGACCTCACCAACAGCCACGCCTCCCGCCTCACCCGCGAGCAGAAGAGCCGCTTCGTCACCACCTGCTGGACCGCGCAGATGTACAAGCATTTCGAAGACCCGAAGCCCGGTTACGTCGCCGACTGGCCGGACTTGCCCGACTGGCAGAAAGAGACCGACGCGGACATCTTCGAGGCGATCGAGGACGCCATGAAGTAGTCGCACGCCGGGATTCCCGTTCAAGTCGGCCTGCGCAACCGCCGGGCCTCCCGCGGCGTCGGTCGGCCCCTCCCATCGTGGCTCGTTTCCGGCCGCCGCGTCGCGGCTCAGCGCCTGCTGGACCGGCGCGGCGAGGAGGCCGGTCAGCGGGCGGATCCTGTTGAGCATGCGCGCGACTCCGAACTGTTCCGGGGTCTCTAGCTGTCCCTTTTCGGGACGGGCGTCATGTCCCGACTCGGGACAAACCTCTTGTCCCGACTCGGCACGGGCTTCCTCCCCCGCGACCGCCGAGGCTTTGACTGTCATCATCGCGGTCGGCCCCACAGCCGCCGCAACACCGTCGTAGTCGTGAACAGTGTGCTCGCCGTCCTGACGGTCAGCGACGACGCCTTGATCGTCTGCACCAGGAACGCGTTCGCCATTCTCGGCCTGTGGCCCTGTACTTCCTCCCCGTCGGCCTGCTGGACCGGTTCCGCTACCTCAGCAGGGCCAACAGCATCCCGGAGATCCCGTCGCCTGCGACCTCGCCGTCCTCGTCACGGTTCTGGCCGCGTCCGTCGTCCTGTGCATCCGACGTCCGTGCCCAGGCCGGGCTGCGCTCCTCACGGACCGGGGCGAGGACGGCGCGGGGTACGGCTCGCCGCAGACGAGCCGACCAACTGCCCGGGAGACCCGGCGTCTGGACAGACGGCGGGATGACGACTGCCCCTGGTCCGGACATACCTGGCTGGCCCGTGGGCCGTGCCCGCACCGTGTGCGCCGACTGCCCCGGTGTCGTGCGAGCAGGGCCGCGTCGGAGCACCATGGACGGGAAGGGAACCTCTGGAGGGTCCGTGCGCGATGCGGTGGGTGATGACGTGGGGGCGTGGCCGGTGGGCGAGCCGGGTTTCTGGCGTCGGGTCGTCGAGCGGCTGGGCACGGCGGTGCTGGTGCTGGACACAGCCGGACGGGTGATCGCCGCGAACCCGGCGACCGAGCGGCTGCTGGGCCGCACGACCGCGGCGATGCGGGGCGCCGACGCACACGATCTACTGCACCGGGACGCGGACGGCAACAAGGTGCCGCGTGACCGGTGCCCACTGCTCCACGCGCTGGCCGAGGGGAAGGGTGCGCAAGGGGAGGGGGGCACATACCTGCGGGCCGACGGGCGCCTGCTGGCCGTCACTTGGTCAGCGTCCCCCTTGATGGAGGACGGCTCCGTCAAGGGCATGGCACTGCTGTTCACGGACGCCACCGGGGACCGCCGCATCCACCGGGAGCGAACGGCACGCACACGCGCCCTGGAGGACCTCAACGAGCGGCTGTCGCTGGTCGCGGAGATCACGGAAGTCCTGGGGCAGACCCTGGAGACCGACGAGGCGCTGGCCCGCCTGGTCCGCCTGCTCGTGTCCCGTCTCGCCGACTGGGCGGCGGTGGACCTACTGACCGGTTCGGGCGAGGTCCACCGGGTGGCGGTGACCGGCCCGGAGGGACAGGACGCCGGATTCCAGAGCCGGCGCGAACCCGCCCGGGAGGAAGCCGGTGAGGGGGAGGACTCTCCGCTGGACCGGGTGCTGACCGGTGGCGAATCCGTACTCCAGGAGCGGGTGGCAGCCATGCCGACCGCCGGACGTCCTCCGCTGGCGGCTCTGCACAGTGACTTCCTGACGGCGGTGGGCGCGAGCTCCGTCGTCACGGTGCCGCTCGGAGCCCGGGACCGGATCACCGGGGCGCTGACGGTGGTGCGCACCGACCCGGCGCACCCCTTCGACGAAGACGACCTGGCGGCAGTAAGCGACGTCGGCCGCCGGGTCGGCGTGGTCATCGACAACACCCGTCGCTACGGCCGTCAGCGCGCCGTCGCCGAGGCCATGCAGCGCAACCTGCTCGCCCCGCTGCCCCGGCCCGGCCACCTCCGGCTGGCCGCCCGCTACCAGCCCGCCCCGGCCGGCTCGCAGGTCGGCGGGGACTGGTACGACGCCTTCACGCTGAAGGACGGCGCGCTCGCCCTGGTCATCGGTGACGTCGTGGGCCACGACCTGACCGCGGCGGCCGGCATGGCCCAACTGCACGGCATGCTGCGTTCACTGGCCTGGGACCA
Source organism: Streptomyces coelicoflavus (assembly GCF_045041415.1). Classification (NCBI taxonomy): domain Bacteria; kingdom Bacillati; phylum Actinomycetota; class Actinomycetes; order Kitasatosporales; family Streptomycetaceae; genus Streptomyces; species Streptomyces coelicoflavus. The sequence continues at coordinate 4,043,761 of NZ_CP108218.1, forward strand.
CACGGGACCGCCCGGCGCCGTCGTCGACCGCCTCGACGCCGCCATGCCGGTCATCACCACCGTCCCGCTGGCCACCCTGATCCTCGCCCGCGTCGAGGGCGACCCGGACACGGGGCCGTGGACGCTCCACTGGACCAGCGCGGGGCACCCGCCTCCGCTACTCCTCTCCCCGGACGGCACCGCCTGCTACCTGGAAGCCGGCCAGGGACTGCTCCTCGGCACCGGGCCCGTCGGCGGCGCGGGCCGCCCGAACGCCATGCATCCCCTGGAACCCGGCTCCACCCTGCTGCTGTACACGGACGGGCTCGTCGAGACACCGGGCAGCGACCTCGACACGGGCCTGGAGGAGCTGCGCCGGCACGCCCTCGCACTCGTCCACGAACCGCTGGACAGGCTGTGCGAAGACTTACTCGCCCACCTGCCGCCCGGCAGCACCGACGACGTGGCCCTGCTCGCCCTGCGCGTACCGCCGCCATGAGACGTCGTGGCCGTCGGTCCGGGCCGGTGCCGCGGAGGCGCCCACCGCTCCCAAGGCGCCGATGACCGGCTGTCACGCCGTCTTTACGCACCGGGGAGTACGCTGACGAGACCGAGGGCATCAGGCACGCCGGTGGCGGACCGGCTCCACCCTCGGTTATCCACCGGCGTTCATCACGCGGGAGGGCCTCCCCTCCACCGCGCATACGCCCGCCGGGTTTCTTCCCGCGCACTCGTGTTGGTCGTCGGCGCCTTCCTTCCGGCAAGAGCGGCCAAGCACGACCTCCAGCACCCGGATCCCCCGGCCACCTCCGGCGCTGCCCCGGCAGGGCAGGCGGACCGCAGGCCGCCGTGCCCCGCCGAACAGGCGGGCAACCCACCTCGTCAGAGAGAACCCACGTGATCACCGCACTCCCCACCGCACCGCCCGCCCTGCCCCTCCCCCTCGTCCGCCTGCGTCTCGCACCGCACGGCACGCTGCCGCGCCGGATCGACGGAGTGTGGTGGCCACACTCCCGCGACCTTCTGACACAGCTCCCGAAGATGCTCGCCGCGCTGCCGAGCGCGTGGGGCGACATCACCGGCGTCACCGTGGACGCCGCGGCCTGGTCGGCGGCACCGGGGCGCATGTTCGTCGCCAACCAGGTCGTACGCCTGCACAAGGCCCCCGCCTCTCCGCACGCCCCGGACCGGGTCGTCCTGCTCTCTCCCGGGCTCGGCCGTTGGGACCTGCAGGTGATCCCGCCGGAGGCGACGGAGGAAGCGGCCGCTCTCCTCACGGCCGCCGCCCTGGACGACCGACGGCCCGGCGCCGGCGCAGAAGCGCGGCCCCCGTCCCCGACGACGGCGGCAGATCCGCGCGGCCGTGTGAGACCCGCCGGGCGGGGGACCCGCGCCCCTCGGTGGTAGGGGCCGCCGCGGGCACGTCCGTGTACGCCCCCGCTCCCCGTGCCCGACTCGCCCTGGGGGCCGATCCGAGTCATCCGCCCGCTTCTCAGAGAGACCTCCTCATGACCACGGCCACCACCACCGCCACACGTTCCGACACTCCCGGCAGCGACTTCGCCCGGCTGTCGAAGAAGATCGCGGATGCCGGACTGCTGAAACGCCGCCCCGGCTACTACACGTCACGGATCACTGCGGTGACCGGGCTCTACGCCGCCGGATGGGCCGCGTTCGTCCTCGTCGGCGCCTCCTGGTGGACACTGGCGATCGCCGCGTTCCTGGCCGTCATGTACGGGCAAGTCGCCCTGGTCGCCCATGACATGGCCCACCGGCAGGTGTTCCGCCGCCGCCGGGCCAGCGAGCTGTCCGGACGGATCGCCGGCGCGTCGATCGGCATGAGTTACGGCTGGTGGCAGGACAAGCACACCCGCCACCACGCCAACCCCAACACCGAGGACCTCGATCCCGACATCGGCCCCGACCTGCTCGTCTGGTCCCCGGACCAGGCCCGCGCCGCCACCGGACTGCCCCGCCTCCTCGGCCGCTGGCAGGCGTTCCTGTTCTTTCCCCTGCTCACGCTCGAAGGCTTCAACCTGCACGTGGCAAGCGGCAGGGCCATGGCCAACCGTCGGCTCAAACGCCGGGCACTGGACGGCACTCTGCTCCTCGCGCACTGCGCCGTCTACCTGGCCGCCCTGTTCTGGGTCCTGCCGCCCGGGATGGCGATCGCCTTCCTCGCCGTCCACCAGTGCCTGTTCGGCGTCTACCTCGGTTCGGCCTTCGCACCCAACCACAAGGGAATGCCGATCCTGACGGCCGACGACCGCCCCGACTTCCTCCGCCGCCAGGTGCTCACCTCACGCAACGTCAACGGCGGCCGGCTCACCGACTTGGCGCTCGGCGGTCTGAACCACCAGATCGAGCACCACCTCTTCCCGAGCATGCCCAGCCCCAACCTGCGCAAGGCCCGCGCCATCGTCCGGCGGTACTGCCGGGACCTGGGTGTGGACTACGCGGAGACGGGCCTGGTCGCCTCCTACCGGCTGGCGCTCACCAGCCTCCACGAAGCCGGCGCCCCGCTCCGACGGACCCGCGCCCGCGCCTAACGCGCCGATACGCCGTGGGTACGGCGCCGAGGGCGCAACCGTCCGTGTCGGCCGCCCCCACGGTCCCGGCGTTCGCCGGCGTCGTTCGCGGCGGAGCCCCGTCGGCGTACGGCTGGCCCTTCGTCGGTCTTCCGGTCGGTCGCGACGACACCGCCACGGCCGTAGTGGAAGGCGGCGCCCCTGTCCCCGTGCTGAGAGTTCAGCCGGTGGATGAGGAACGCACCTGCCGCGATCACCGCCAGCAGCACGATCACCGTCACAACAATGTCCACGGTCCTCACGCCCTCTCCGGCAGGTCCGCCGACGCCTCGGTGACCGCCCGGTCCCACGCGGGAAGGACTAGAGCACCGGCTCCGTGTCCCCCTTCGGACTCCCACACCGCTTCCCCGGTGCGGTCGGACTCTGCGGTCACCGCCAGACGCGCGGCCTCCGCCACCAGGCTGCTCGCGGAGGAGGTCCGGCGCGGGTCACTGGCCGCCGCCATCAGCCACGTGGCCGCGGCCGGATCCGTCCGCGGGGGAACGACCAGCAGGTTCCAGCGACCCGCGTGGTAGGAGAGCAACAGGAGTTCGTGCTCGTCCTGCTCGAAGCGGAACCAGCCCACCTTCACCACGTGCCCGGCGACAGGCACCTTGCGCGGGACGACCGGCCACTGGGCGGGATTCACCGTGACCCGCGTGATCCGCCCCCACAGCGGATCGAGAACGGACGCCAGGGCAGGCAGTTCGGCGGTGAGATCACGCGAACGCGGCCACCAGGCGCCATCCAGCAGGGCGGGTGCGGAACCGGCGGGAGCGAGTGACATACGCACAGGCGACGCGGGGCGCCGGTCTTGGGACGTCAGCGGAGGGGAGACGGTCGCAGTCATCACGCGAACCTGACCCGGGCGGGCCTGAGCCGACCCGGCGTATTCGATCACCGAGAACGGCACAGGCGCGTATGTCCGTGCGCGGAGTGTCCCCGGTGGGTTCAGCGTACTCTTCGCGGCGCCCGAGCGGGTCGTACGCCGAGGGTCGTCATGACGTCCTGGAGGCCCCCAGGCACACGTCACGTGTGGCGCACCCGGCCCGGTCGTGCTGGAGTCCAGCCGATGAGGCCGATGCCTCTTGTCCGGGCGCATCGAGGAGTAGCCTGAGACGTCGAGGGCTTTCGCGCACCGGCGCCGCCGGTCCCGCCCTCGATCACCCACCACCGGGCGCTCCGTCGGTCGACGCAGGCCCGCAGTCAGGCTTTTCATCATGACCTTGAACACCACGCCGCTCCGTCCGCACACGGCACCGTTCCGGCCACGTGCCGCGCGCCTCGTCCTCGGATCCGCCAGCCGTTTCGGCCGCCCGGACGGCGCCTGGTGGCCACGGACCCGCGACCTGGCACGGGAACTCGGCGAACTCGCCGACGTGATCGATCCGCTGTGGGGCCGACTCACCCACGTGGCCGTCAATCCCCGCCACTGGCAGCCTGTCCCGCGCGGTGGGGTCGTCGTCAATGGTTACGAGGTGGCGGTCGACCGTTTCGCCGAGCTGCTCAACCCGCACAGGATCCTGCTGCAGTCCTACACCGCGGGCCGTTGGGATCTCCTCGTGGTGCCGCCCCCGACGAGCGCGTCGTCAGCGGCCCGGCTCATGGCGGCCGTGGTGTAGAAGAGCGTGGGGGGCCTGCCCCGGGCCCACGCCTTCCGTACCGGTGTCGATGAGGATCTGTTCCGCCGGCGTCTGACTGCCGGCGCGCACGGCCGCGGCCATGGCGGCACGCGCCGCGTCGAGCGCGGTGTGCGGCGGAACCACCAGCAGCGAGAAGAGATCATTGGCGCCCCGGGTGATGAGGACGGTGTCGTCTCCGACCGGGAAGGAATCGATGTGGACGACGCGGCCGTCGATCGTCATCCGCGTCGGCAGTCCGTCCCAGGCGTCACTGTCCAGTCCGACACGTGTGATCGGCCCAAGATACTCGGACAGCGCGGAGACGAGACTGGGAAGTTCGCCGGTGATGTCGCGGGAACGGGGCCACCACGCGCCATCGAGCGCACCCTTCCGGTCACGGGTCGTCTCAAGCCGCACCACCGCGCTTCCCGGTCGTGGAACGGCCTGGTGCACGGCGTCGGGCAGGAGCCTGGTCACCCGCGGGGGGTCGGGGTCGGACATCGCACTCGCCTGCCTCCCAGGAACGGCAAACCGTCCTCCTGCTTTCACGGTACTCCTCGGCTGACAGCGGCCGGAATCCCAGAATCACCGAGGTCCTCGCCGTCACGGCCGCGTGCGCGTTGTCGCGACGTTCTATACATACCGTGTCCTTCAGCATGGACGAACACCGTCGAAACAGGTATCGCCAAGCACTCACGCCCATCGCCGCGCAACAAGACCTGCGCAGGTCAACTGTGGTGGGCCGCCTCAAGTTCCTCGCTCGCCGAGCCGAGAGCCTGAGTTCGCCCTGCGCACCCCAGCCCGCACTCGCGGGCTCGCAGGTCGGCGGGGGCTGGTACGACCTCCTGACGCAGCTCCCCGAGATGCTCGCCGCGCTGCCGAGCGCGTGGGGCGACATCACCGGTGTCATCGCGGACGCCGCGGCCTGGTCGGCGGCACCGGGGCGCATGTTCGTCGCCAACCAGGTCGTACGCCTGCACAGAGCCCCTGCCTCGCCGCACGCCCCGGAGCGGGACGCCCTGCTCTCCCCCGGTATCGGCCGCCGGGTTCTGCTCGTGGCCCCCCGGACGCGACCGAGGAAGCCGCCGCTGTCCTCATGGCCACCGCGCTGGACGACCGCGTGCCCGACAACGACGGAGAAGTCCGAAGCCCGCGCCCGACGACGGCGGCGGGACCGCGCGGACAGGTGGGGCCCATGGGCGAGGGACCCGTACCCAACGGTGACAGGTGCCGCCACAGGCACGAACCGGTGTAAGGACGGGCACACGTCCCCCCGGGGCACCGCCGTGCACGCGCCGGTCCCTGCTCGCACTGGCGCTCCGTGTCATCCGCCCGCTGATGAGGAGTTTCGCCCCCCATGACCACGTCAAACCACCTCGCGCAACGTCGACGGCGGCCAGTTCTCGGACCTCGCGTTCGGCGGCCTCGACCACCAGATCGAACACCATCTGTTCACCAGCATGCCCAGCCCCGACCTGCGCGAGGCCCGCGCCATCGTCCGGCAGTACTGTCGGGAACTGGGCGACGACTATGCCGAGACGGGCTGGTCGCCTCGTACCGGCCAGTGCTCGTCAGCCTCCACCAGGCCGGGACACCGCTGCGGGGGACACCTCTTCGGGCCTACTGGGCGGCGGCTGTGCTGTGCTCAGCGACCGCCCCCGGCCCCGGCCTCCGGTGAGATGCGGGCGCGCGGATGTGGGAGGAGGGTGGGGATAGGGGTCGCGGCTGTCCAGCCGGGGCGCAGGGCGGGGGCGCTCACGGGCCGAACGGCAAGGACGCGTGCGACCTGAACAGCATGATTCGCTGACCGTACTTGGGGCCGTTCATGGATACCGAGACGCAAGCCACGCTCGCCGCCGCCCTCGCGGCCGGATATGCGTTGGGTCGCACCAAGAAGGGCAGAGTCGCCATCGGGGTCGCCTCCGTACTCGCCGGACAAGGACTGCTGAGTCCCAAGGAGCTGATCAACCGAGCACTGCGCAAGGCATTCGGAAGTCCGCAGGCCACGCAGCTGCTGGACCAGGTGCGCGGGGAACTCAAGGACTCGGCTCGGTCCGCCCTGTCTGCGACCGCAGACCGCCGCTTGGGTGCGCTGGCCGACTCGTTGAGGCAGCGCACCGACTCTCTGGTGGGCCGGCCCGGCGACGAGGACGAGGGACCGTCCGAGGAAGCGGAACCGGACGACGAAGAAGGGCAGGAAGAGGGCACCGGAGGAGAGGAAGGGGACGACCCCCAGGTGCCGCCCCGTCGGACCCGGGCGAAGAAGAGCCCGGCGAAGGGGTCCGCATCCCGGACCCCTTCGGCGAAGAAGGCTCCCGCCGGGAGGAAGAGCGCCGCTTCGAAGCCCGCGGAGAAGAAACTCGCCTCCGGCAAGGCATCCAACCGAGGCGGCCGAAGGAGGTAGGTCATGGCCAAGACGGCGGAGAAAGCCTCCCATGCCGGCGCTTCCGGCATGGACCAGCTCAAGGAGCAGTTGTCCGCGTTCGCTGCGGCGCAGGGCCAGCGTCTGGTGGACAAGGCCGGTGACAAGATCAGCGATCTCGCGCAGGGCCTGGGGGACGTGGGCGACGGCAACAGCACGTTGCTCAACGTCGGCAAACGCGTACTCGGCGAAGGGGAGTCGCCGGTCAAGGCGTTCCTCGGCGAGAAGGCCGGCGACGTGAAGGACAAGGTGGCCGACACCGTGAAGGGCGCGTTCGGCGGCGGCGGCAAGGCGGGGAGTGTGAAGGTCACGAACATCGTCGAGGTCGTCGACGTCGGCAAGCCGCTGCGCACCGTGTACGACCGCTGGACCCAGCTGGAGGAGTTCAGCTCCTTCACCAAGGGCGTCCAGAGCGTCTCGCAGTCGGACGAGACCGAGAGTGACTGGAAGGCCAAGATCGCCTTCTCCAACCGTAGCTGGAAGGCCACCGTTCAGGAGCAGGTGCCCGACGAGCGCATCGTCTGGAACTCCGAAGGCGGCAAAGGCACCACGCGCGGGGCCGTCAGCTTCCACGAGCTGACTCCGGACCTCACACGGGTCGTCGCCGTGGTCGAGTACTACCCGTCCGGCTTCTTCGAGAAGACCGGCAACATCTGGCGCGCACAGGGCCGCCGCCTGCGCCTCGACCTCAAGCACTTCCTGCGGTACGTCACTCTCTCCGACGACGAGGACCTGGAGGGCTGGCGCGGCGAGATCCGCGACGGCGAGGTGGTCCGGTCGCACGAAGAAGGTCTTGAGGACGACGAGGAGCAAGAGGACGGGGAGCAGGACGACGAAGGCGACGCGGACGACGCCGACGCTCCGTACGAGGAGGACGAAGACGAGGAGGACGAGGAGGACGAGGAACAAGGCCGGTAGGCGATACCGGACCGTACGGGAGTGCGCGTCATCGGCCCCGGTCGGACGGTGCGAGTTCACCTCAAGCGGCGACGCGGCCCGTGCTCGCCGAGGAGGTCGTCCAGGAAGCATTCACCAGTGCATGGCGACACCTCCCCGGCTTCCGGGGCGACGCCGCCTTCCACACGTGGATGTACCGCGTCGTCACCAATCGCTGCCTCAACCTCCTGCACCGGCGGCCGCCTTCCGTCCCGCTGGACACCGTCGCCGAGCCCTCGGCCCACGACGCGACCGGCGAACCAGCCAGCAGCGCGGAGACCTCCGCGGCGGCCGCCGCCCTGTCCAGGGTGCTCGGGAACCTGCCCGACGACCAGCGCGTCTGCTGGATCCTCCGAGAGCTGCACGAACTGCGCTACGAGGAGATCGCGCGAGTGGTGGGCGTGAGGGAACGGAGGGGGCCGAGAGATGCGCGGTTCCCGGGCGACGAACGGCTCCCATCCGGTCACCTGCTGTATGACGTGCGGGAGCGAGCACGTACCGGCCGTCCGCTGGCCCACGCCGCCGTTCACACACGTCGTTCCGCCGACACCCCGACCCGGGCTCCGGGCCCCGGCGTCCGCGCCCGTCGTGGACGCACCGGCGGCTCCTGGCAGATCGAGATCCGCTGTGTTCTCACCGCGGGCCACCACGCGCTCGCCACCGTCCGGGCGTCCGCACCCGCGCCCGGAACGCCGTACAGGCACTGGTCCCTCGGACGACGGAACCGGCCCCGGCGTGTGGACCGCTCCGCAGGACGTCCTCGTAACCGTCACCATCACGCGCATCATCGAGGAGACCTCCCCTCACCCGACGCGGCGGTCACGCGCCACGCTGACGCTCACCGGGGGCGGCCGCCGGAACATGGGGCAGGACTACGTGATCGGAGTAAAGTGATCGCCGCTCCGGTCCCGCCGCACATCGAGGTCGCCATGGAATCGCCCGACGTCCCCTCGCGCGGTTACGCCGAGGTCCACGTCACCGCCGCCTCGCCCGACGCCGCCCGGCGTGTGGCGGAGGTCCTCCGTCATTGCTTCGCCGCCACCGAACAGCGCAGTTATCCGGCCGGTGACGAGGGCGGGACGCGCCTCGAATTCACGGTGGACACCACGCGCGCGGCGGAGCCGGCCCGCTCGTGGCTGGAGTCCAGCCGCTGGACCGGGCACGCCGACAGGAAACCCGAGCGGCGGGACTGAGGACTGACGAGGCTGCTCGGGGTTCCCACCGCACAACGATGCCCTCGCCGAGGACGGCCATACGCCGGCGGCGGTCCGGAGCGGTATGACTAGTGCTGCACCGGGAACGTTCGTCGGGTTGGTGGTTGGGCGGTTGGATGGGCGGTGACGTCGGTTCCGAGCGCCGGAGGTCCGGTGGCCGAGACTGTGTGGGTGCGCAGACTGGCCGATCATGAAAGGCAGAGGCTGCAGCAGATCGTGCGCCGGGGAAGTACCAACTCGGTGCGCTGCCGACGGGCGATGATGCCGCTGGTCTCGGCCGGCGGAACCGCGTCCCGGTAGTCGCAGGACTTCGTCGTTCAGGCGGCCACCACCCGCACCAACAAGCTCGGTCAGCCCTTCGCCCACTGGTCGATCCGCAAACTCGCCGCCTGCCTGTGCCGCTCACACGGCCGTGTCATCCACATCGGCCAGGAAGCAAAAGGGCTTTGACGCACGGTTCGCTGCACATCGATGGTGAGCCGGACGTCCGGACCGAGCGCGGTCACGAACCGCAGCGTCGGCGACGGCTACATCATGGTGAGGGAGTTGTGGATGATTGTTGTTTCGGCCGCTTCGGGGGCTTTCGGCCGGCTGGTCATCGACCAGTTGCTGACCCGGTGCCCCGCTGATCACATCGTTGCCGCGGTGCGCGATCCCAAAGGGGTCGCGGATCTCGCCGCTCGCGGGGTCGGCGTCCGCCTCGGTGACTACGATGACCCGGCAGCGCTGCGCACCGCGTTCAAGGGAGCCGAACGGCTGATGCTGATCTCCTCTCCGGAGCTGGACCCCTCCCGCCGCGCCGACCAGCACAAGGCAGCCATCGACGCGGCCCGCACCGCCGGAGTCGGGGCGATCACCTACACCAGTTTCTTGGGCGCCGACACTCAGGCCCACGGTGTCACCGCCGCTCATCACGCCACCGAGCGCACCCTGTTCGCAAGCGGGCTGCCCCACACGTTGTTGCGCCACCCCTACTACAGCGAGGCATTCCTCAACGCGGGCCTGCGCGCCGCCGTCACCTCGGGTGAACTGGCCAGCGGCACCGGCGGACGTGGCATCAACACCGCTTTCCGCAGCGAACTCGCCGAGGCCGCCGCCCGCGTCCTCACCGAGAACTGCCATCTCGGCCGCGCCTACGACTTCACCGGCAACCTGTGGACATACACCCAGCTCGCCCACGCGCTCAGCCGTATCTCCGGCAAACCCGTCGTCCACCGAGACCGGCACGGCCGCGCGCCCGGTGCCCAGGGCTGGCTCGAGGACCAGGTCCGTGCCGGCGCACTGGAGCGACAGACCGACGATCTCCAGCACGTCCTCGGTCACCCAGCCGCCACCCTCGAGCAGGCCGTCACCGAAATCCTCACCCAGCCCGCCCCACCAGCCGCCGGGCCTGCCCCGGAGTGACATTCCGGCCCTACGCGACGATGTTGCATGGGCAGGAGCGGAGGATGTGCATGCTCCGACAACCCGGCGAACTTATGCGGTCACAGCATCAGCGGGTCCCCGTCTCCCGCCATGCAGGACCGCAGGAAAACCCTGTGCGGTTCCAGGCCGCGAGGGAGCCGGTCGGTCCGGCCACCCATGAGCAGCCCGGAGGTGTACACGGAGCCCAATCCGGCCGCGGCGGTCGACAGTGCCACGTTCAGTCCGCTCACAGCGGCTCTACACCGTCAAGGGCTCACCGACCTACCGCGAAGCACCACTGTCCGGCCGCGTGCCCACAGCGTGCCCGTACGACCGGACAGCAACGGTGAACAGCGGCGCGAAACAGGCCCCAGAGATCGTGCTCCGGTCCAGGAAGGCGCAGGTGAGGGCGGTTGCGGCGAAGAAGTGCCGCCGCTTCCCAAGATGAGAGCGCGAGTTCGATTCTGGTCACCCGCTCCATGTGAAACCCCCAGGTCGGTGACCCGGGGGTTTTTGTGTGTGGGCCAGTGCCACAGACTTTCGCGGCCGGTGCTCAGTTGGCTGTCGTGACCGGATCCCGGGTCTCCGTGGCCGGGTCCGGCTCCGTGTCGGCGGGGGCGGCCGCGATGGCCGGGACGTGGCGCAGGAGCGTCGTGACCAGGGCCGCCGTCACCAGGACGAGGGCCGCGCTGACAGTGGCTGCCGTCTGTAGCCCTGTGGTGAAGGCGTCCTTCGCCGTGGCCAGCAGTGAGGCGCCGTCCGGGAGGCGTTCGGCCGCGGCGATCGCGGCGCCCACGGTGTCCTTGGCCTCGGCGGGTGCTTCGTCGGGGATCTCTCCGCGGTAGGCCGCGACCGCGAGCGTGCCGGTGAACGCGATGCCCAGGGCCAGGCCCAGGTCGTATGCGGTCTGACCGGTCGCCGCTGCGGCACCCGCCTTCTCCGCGGGCGCGGCGCCGACCGCCAGGGCCGTGCCGAGGACGCTGATCGGGGCGATGCCGAACATGACGACGGTCAGTCCCAGTGACGCGGTCAGGACGCCCTCGTACAGGGCGATCACCGCGTAGCCGGGGAGGGAGAGCAGCAGGCCGCCGGCCAGGACGTACGCCGGACGGAACCGGCGGGCGAGGGCCGGGGTGAGCTGGGAGCCGGCGATCAGCCCCGCGGCTCCGGGCAGCAGCCACAGCCCGGCCTCCAGCGGCGACTGTCCCGCCACGGCCTGAAGATACTGCGGGACGAGGTACTCGACGCCGTTGAGGGCAGTCATCCCGATCAGCAGGGTGAGCAGCGCCCCCGTGAAGGCCCGGTCGTGGAAGAGCCGCAGGTCCAGCAGCGGCGTGGTCAGCCGGTGCTGCCGGCGTACGAACGCGGCGGTGCCGACCGTCCCGGCCGCGAAGGCGAGGGCGGGCTGCCAGGCGGGGGAACCCGAGCCCAGGCTCTTGATGGCGTACACCACGGGCAGGACGGCCAGCAGGAACAGGGCGACGCTCGCCGGGTCCAGGCGTCCGGGGGCCGGGTCACGGTACTCGGGCAGCAGGGCCCGGGCCGTGACCAGCGCGAGCAGCATGACGGGTACGCCCATGAGGAAGACCGATCCCCACCACCAGTTGGCCAGCATCACCCCACCGACGACCGGTCCGACGGCCAGGCCGGCCGAGAGCGCGGTCACCCACATCGCGATGGCCGTCGCGCGTCGGCGCGGGTCGGTGAACATGTGGGTGATCAGGGAGAGCGTGGACGGAAGCACGGCCGCGCCGGCGATGCCGAGCAGCGCGCGGGCCGTGATCAGCACCTCGGGGTTCGGGGCGTACGCGGCGATCAGCGAGGCCGCGACGAAGCCGGCCGAGCCTGCCATCAGCAGCTTGCGACGGCCGATGCGGTCGCCGAGCGTGCCCATGATCACCAGGGTTCCCGCGGTCAGGAACCCGTAGATGTCGGTGATCCAGAGAAGTTGGGCGCTGCTGGGCCGCAGATCGGCGGCGAGATAGGGCGTGGCCAGCCACAGGACGCCCAGGTCGGCGGTCATCAGGGTCACGGGGAGCAGCAGGATCGCGAGCCCGAGCCACTGCCGGGCACCTGCCCTCTCGGGGGTCCGGGATGCGGTGTCGAAGGTCATGGGACGACTGTGCGAGGCGGTGCTTCGGATCCGGCTCGGACGGTGTTGCGGTGGTGTTCGGGAGGGAGGGGGCGCAGGGCCCGGAGGGGGTGTTCGGTTGGGAGGGCGCACGGGGCCGCCCCGGCGGGGGTGTCCGGGCGTGCGCCGCCCTCCCCGTGCCCCCGCGCCCCCGTGCCCCCGCGCGGAGGCGCGGGAACGGCGAACACCGCAGCCACCCGGTGGGGCCGGATGGCTGCGGTGCGATGTCGGGCGGAGGGGTTGTCGGCGGGCGTCAGCGCGGCAGGTGCGACTCCAGTACCGCACCGGCTGCCGCGAGTACCTCGCGTACCCGCGCCGGTCGCAACGCCTGTGGGACGCCGGACAGTTCGGTGCCGTGCAGCAGGTGCACCGACGCGTCGGCGATGCCGCAGAACTCGGAAACGCCGACCCGCAGCTGGACGTCCATCGCGGAGTCGAGTCCGGCCTTCGCGTAGTCCGCGTCCGGGCCGCCCGCGAGGCCGAGCCAGAGCATCCGCTTCCCGGCGAGCCGGGGTCTGCTGCGGCCGTACGCGAACCCGTAGTTCCACACCCGGTCGATCCAGCCCTTGACGACGGCCGGCGGCGCGAACCACCACACCGGGAAGACGACGAGGATGTCGTCCGCCGCGGCGACACGGTCCATGTGGGCGTGGACTTCGGGCGAGTACTTCTTCTCCCGGTCCTCCCAGTCCGGTTCGTCGGCGGGTGTCAGCCGGGGGTCGAAGTCCTCGGCGTACAGGTCGAGCACGTCGACCGTGCCGTCCGTCTCCTCGACGCGGGCGCGCAGGTGGCCGGCCACCTGGGCGGTCAGCGAGTCGGGCCGGGGGTGGGCCAGGACCAGCAGGGTGTGGGGCATGGGTGTCTCCGATCTTCTCCCGGGGCTGGGTCGGGTGGTCAGAGGCCGAGGCCGGAGCCTCCGCTCACGTCGATGTTCTGGCCGGTCACCCAGCGGGCGTCGTCGGAGGCGAGGAAGGAGACGACGTCGGCGACGTCGGCGGGCAGGCCGACCCGGTTGAAGACGGAGAAGCCGGCGGCGTGGGCCTTGGCCGCCGGGTCGGCCATCCAGGGGTGGATGTCGGTCTCGATGGTGCCCGGGGAGACGGCGTTGACGGTGATGCCCCGGGAGCCGAGGGTCTGCGCCAGGGTGAGGGTCAGCACCTCGACGGCGCCCTTGGAGGCGGCGTAGGAGGTCATGCCGGGGAAGGCGACCTTGGTGACGCCGGAGGACACGTTGATGATCCGGCCACCGTCGCGCAGGCGTTCCAGGCCCTTCTGGACGATGAAGAAGGGCGCCTTGGCGTTGACCGCGAAGACCTTGTCGTAGTCGGCCTCGGAGACCTCGTGGATCAGGCCGGGGCCGGCGATGCCCGCGTTGTTGACCAGGATGTCGAGGCCGTCCGCGTGCGCGTCGAACGCCTGCCACAGGGCCTCCGCGTCGCCGGGGACGCCCAGTTCGGTGCGGACGGTGAACGCGGCGCCGCCGGCGGCCTCGATGGTGGCCACGGTCTCCTTGGCGGCCGCCTCGTTGCTGGCGTAGTGGACGCCGACCCGCGCCCCTTCGGAGGCCAGGCGCAGGGCGATGGCACGGCCGATGCCGCGGCTGGCGCCGGTGACGAGGGCGGTGGTGCCGGTGAGCTTGCTCATGGTGCGTCCCCTTCGACGGACTCGGTGACTCGCTGCTGTCGGGGAACACCGTCGGACGCGGTGCTTCGGATCGGGTTCGGGCGGTGTTACGGCCCTGTTCGGGGCGGAGTTCCGGCGCTCTCCGTCGGTCCCGGGGGCGCAGGGGTGCCGCGGCCGTTCCGGGGAGCGGTCCTCCAACGAGCCCGTTCGCGGCAGGGGTTACCGTGGCGCCATGCGATTCGGGGTGCTGGGGGAGACGGCCGTCTGGACCGATGCCGGGAAGCCCGTCCGTGTTCCGGAGCTCAAGGTGCGGGCCCTGCTCGCGTCCCTGCTCGTCGCCCAGGGGCGGCCCGTGGCCGTGCACCGGTTGATCGACGACCTGTGGGGCGACGAGCCGCCGGGCAGCCCGGCCAGGGCACTTCAGGCCAAGGTCTCCCAGCTGCGCCGCGTCCTGGAGGAGGCCGAGCCGGGCGGTCGCGGACTGGTGGTGTCCCGGGCACCCGGTTACCAGCTCACCGTGGCGGACGGGGCCCTCGACGCGGACCGGTTCGCCGGGCTGGCGGCTCGGGCCAGGACCGAGCAGGACGAGCGCGTGCGGGCCGGGCTCCTCGCCGACGCGCTCGCCCTGTGGCGGGGGCCGGCGTTCGCGGACTTCTCGGAGGAGACGTTCACCCGGGCCGCGGTGAACCGGCTGGAGGAGGACCGGCTCGCCGTCCTGGAGGACCACGCCGAGGCCCGGCTCGACAGTGGTGAGCACACCGCACTGGCCGGGGAACTGGCGGAGCTGGTCGAACGGTACCCCCTGCGGGAGCGGCTGCGGTCGGTGCAGCTGCGGGCGCTGTACCGGTCCGGGCGGCAGGGCGAGGCACTCGCCGGCTACGAAGAGCTGCGCACCCGGCTCGCGGACGAACTCGGCCTCGACACGAGCCCCGAACTGGCCGCTCTGCACCAGGCGATGCTCCGGCAGGACCCGGAACTGGGCGCCGCCCGCCCAGACCCTGCTCCCGCCCGTGCCAGGACGAACATCCTCGCCCCGTTCAGCGGTCTCGTCGGCCGGGAGGGCGAGGTCGCAGACGTACGCGGACTCCTCGGCACCCGGCGGCTGGTCACCCTCACCGGCCCCGGCGGCGTCGGCAAGAGCCGGCTCGCCGTCGCCGTCGCCGTCGCCGAGCGGTTGCGGGGCGGCTTCCCGGACGGGGAATGGCTGGTCGAACTCGCCGGGTCCGGCGGTGACCTGGCCGAGGTCGTCGCGGCCGCCATGAGCCTGCGGGACGACGGGGTCTGGGGCGTACGGCCCGAGGGGGAGCGGCCGCTCGACGCGGCGGACCGGCTGGCCGAGGTGCTGCGGGACAAGCGGATGCTGCTCGTCCTCGACAACTGCGAGCATGTGATCGACGAGGCCGCGGCACTGGCGGAGCTGCTGCTGCGGTCGGCGCCCGGGCTGGTGCTGCTGACGACCAGCCAGGAGCCGTTGGCGCTCGCCGGGGAGACCCTGTGGGCCGTGCCGCCGCTCGCCCCGCAGGACGCGGTCGACCTGTTCTCGGCACGGGCCGCGGCCGCCTCTCCCGGCTTTGTGCTCGGCCCGCCCAACGCGGACGCGGTCGGAGCCATCTGCCGTCGGCTGGACGGTATTCCGCTGGCCCTGGAGCTGGCCGCGACCCGTGTGCGGGCGCTCGGTGTGGACCGGCTGCTGGAGCGGCTGGACGACCGGTTCCGGCTGCTCAGCGCCGGACAGCGAGGTGCGCCCGCCCGCCAGCAGACGCTGCGCGCGGTGATCGACTGGAGCTGGGAGCTGCTGGGCGGGCCGGAACGGGCCGTGCTGCGGCGGCTCGCCGTGACCGCCGAGGGGTGCACGCCGGAGGCGGCCGAGGAAGTGTGCGCGGGCGACGGGGTCGACGCCGGGAACGTACTGAACCTGCTGGTGCGGCTGGTGGACCGGTCACTCGTGGTCGCCGCCGACACCGCCGAGGGCCCGCGGTACCGGCTGCTGGAGTCCGTCTCCGCGTACTGCGTCGAGCGGATGCGGGAAGCGGGCGAGACGGAGCCGGTACGAAGGCGGCACCTCGCGTACTTCACGGGGCTGGCCGAGACCGCGGAGCCGCGGCTGCGTGACCACGGGCAGGGGACGTGGCTGGCGCGGCTGGACGCCGAGAGCGCGAATCTGCGTGCGGCCCTGGACGGTGCGGTCGAGCGGCACGAGACGGACCACGCGCTGCGGCTCGTCCACGCGCTGTCCTGGTACTGGATCCTGCGCGGCCGGCTCGGCGAGGCCCGGCGCTCGCTGGCCGCGGCGCTCGCGCTGCCCGGCGGTGACGCGGCACTGCGGGCGAAGGCCGGTGCGTGGCAGACCGGCATCGCCATCCTGACCGGCGACGGGACGGACCGTGCTGCCCGGATCGAGGCGGCTCTCAGGGCGTGCGAACAGGTCGGCGACCCGGCGGTGACGGCGTGGGCGCGGTGGTTCCTGGCGCACGCGCTGTGCGTGACGGGGGATCTCCCGAGGGGCGAGGCGCTCACCGAGGCGTCGCTGGACGGCTACCGGGAGCTCGGGGAGCGCTGGGGAGAGGCGGCCGCGCTGGCGGACCGGTCCGTCCAGCGGCTGCTGCGGGGCGATCTGGCCGGTACGCGGGAGGACGCGGGGCGCAGCACGGAGCTGTTCGGGGCAGTCGGGGACGTCTGCGGACAGGTGTGGTCGGTGTATCCGCTGGCGTCGGTCGCCGAGATCCACGGCGACTACGCGCACGCGGCCCGGCTGCGACAGGCCGGGCTGGACAGCGCCGAGAAGTTCGGCCTCTCCACCCAGGCCGCGGACCTGCTGTCCGGGCTCGGACGGACGGCGCTGCTCACCGGCGACCTCGGCAGGGCGCGGGAGTACCACGAGCGGTCCCGGCGCCTCGCCGCCGACCTGGGCTTCCGCGCGGGCGAGATCAACGCGGAGCTGGGGCTCGGTCTCGGCGCGCGCCGCGACGGGCTCCTCGACGAGGCGGAGGCCCGGATGCGTACGGTCCTGGAATGGCACCGCCAGGTCGGGCTCGACGGGGCGAACGCGCTGATCCTGGCCGAGCTGGGCTTCATCGCCGAGCTGCGCGGCGACGCGCGCGGTGCGCTGGCCCACCATGAGGAGGGCTACGAGACGGCCCTCACGACCGACGACCCCCGGGCGGTCGCCCTGGCCCTGGAGGGCCTCGCCGCCGCTCACGCCCTCGCGTACCGCCCCGGAGCCGCGGCGCTGCTCCTCGGCGCCGCGTCCGCCGCGCGCGCCGCCACGGGCGCGCCGCTCCCGCCCGCGGAGCGACTGGACGTCGGCCGCACCACCGCCGCGGCGACCGCGGCGCTGGGGGCGGCGGTCTTCACGGACGCCTTCACGCAGGGGGCGGCGCTGTCTCCGGAGGCGGCACACGCCCAGGCACACGCGCAGGCGCGGGCGTCGGGGATCCCGGCCGGCCACCGGCAGGCGGCCCGCGGAACGGATTCAGTCAGCGGTTGACCTGGCACTTCGAAGAACTCGCGCGGCGCTGTCGATTCCGCCGGGTCCCGTTCGACATCTTGATGCAGGACGCATCTCCAGGGACCAGGACCAACAGGACCGGATGAGGGAACGCATGGATCAGCTGCTGCGAGTACAGAACTTCACCGTCTCGCGCGACGGCGTCGCCGCCGGCGAGGACCAGAGCCTGGAGCGGCCCTTCGGCCACGACGTCGATCCGGGGCGGCTCTTCGCCTGGGCCGGCGCCACGGCGAGCTGGCCGGGCCGCACCGAGCCAGGAGGAACCCGGGGTCTCGACGACTACTTCACGCGGGACTTCAGCCACAACATCGGCGCCGAGATCATGGGCCGCAACAAGTTCGGCCCCCAGCGCGGCCCGTGGCAGGACCACGAGTGGCAGGGCTGGTGGGGTGACGAGCCGCCGTTCCACACGCCGGTGTTCGTGCTGACCCACCACGCGCGTCCGTCGTTCACGCTCTCCGACACCACGTTCCACTTCGTGGACGGCGAACCCGCCACCGTGCTCGCGCGGGCGCGGGAGGCCGCACGGGGCAAGGACGTCCGGCTCGGCGGCGGTGTGAGCACCGTCCGGGAGTTCCTCGACGCCGGACTCGTCGACACCCTGCACGTGGCCGTCGCGCCGGTGACGCTCGGGTCCGGGCTGCGCCTGTGGGACTCGCCCGAGCAGCTGCTGGAGCGGTACCACATGGACGTCGTGCCCAGCCCGAGCGGCATGACGCACCACCTCTTCTGGCGTCGATGACACGAGCGGGGGGACGTCAGCCCGTGTGCACCTTCAGGGCGGTGCGGACGGCTGATTCGAGGGCGCCCTCGATCCAGGCGGGTTTGATCGAGGTGTGGTCGCCCGCGAAGTGCAGGGGTCCTTCCGACGTGGGGATGTCGGGGAACAGCTCCGTGTGCTGGCCGGGGAAGAGCACGGACGCCTCGCCGTAGGCGTAGTGGTCGCGCATCCACGACTGGGTCCGGCACTTGGTGGTGAAGAAGACCTCGCACCGGCGCCCGAAGACGGCCTGCACTCCGGCGAGGGCGCGCAGGCAGCGCTCCTCGTCGGCGTAGGCGTCCCACTTGAGGGCGTCGTCGGACCAGCTGTAGGAGGCCAGCACGATGCCGCCGTCGCTGCCCTCCATGGGGTGGGCGTGCTCGAAGTACATGAAGCGGTTGGCGTTGTCGCTGACGGAGCCGCCGCCTCGGACGTGCGCGGCCTCGACCTCGCCCTCCCCGGCGGGCCGGAAGGCGGCGAAGCAGTGCTTGTAGGCGTCGGGGACCGTCACCCCCAGGGCCCGCACGGATTCGTGTGCGCCGAGGTGCCGGGCGTCCGTGACCTTGCCCGCCCGGTACTTGTCGTAGAGGCCGTCCTCGATGCCGTCGAGGGTCTGCTTCCACTGCTCCTCGGTCATCTCCCACCAGCGGCGGGAGAACTCCAGC
Source organism: Streptomyces coelicoflavus (assembly GCF_045041415.1). Taxonomy (NCBI): domain Bacteria; kingdom Bacillati; phylum Actinomycetota; class Actinomycetes; order Kitasatosporales; family Streptomycetaceae; genus Streptomyces; species Streptomyces coelicoflavus. Next base: position 4,062,592 of record NZ_CP108218.1, read on the forward strand.
AGCACCTTGGTCGCGGCGTCGTAGTGCAGCTCCGTGACGGCCCGGCGCTTGCCGTACGACAGCGGGGGGTCGAAGGCGACGTGCCGCAGTCCGGAGAAGGGAACGGTGACGATCGCCTCGTCCCCCTCGAAGACCTCCGTGGTGCCCCCCTTGCCCGTCTGGCAGTCCTCGGAGACGGTGTGCACCCGTACCTTGCCGCCGGTGCGTTCGATGCGCACGGCCCGCCGGTCCAGCCGTACCTTCCCCTTCACCGGCGCGTACATCGCGTCGGCGAGCAGCGCGGTGCCGCCCTTGATCTCCCAGAACCTGGTGCCGGGGTCGATCAGCGCGCTGGACAGGAAGCTGTGCAGGAAGGAGAGGTGCAGTCGCGAGGTCAGGTTCTGGATGGTCCCGACGAGGTCGACGGTCCTCGTGTCGAGACCGGCGGCTTCGGTGAGGTAGCGGTACATGGACCAGTGCCCGTACTTCTCGAGGACCTCGGTCCAGCCGTCGACGAGTGCCGTGCCCTCCTTTCCGCGGATGAGCCGGTGTACGGGTGCGAGGGCGTCCGCGAGGATGGCGGCGGCGGTCTTCCCGCGGTTGGCGCCGGTGACGCCGAAGGTGTCGTTGACCCGTTCCGGGTTCTTGTCGTAGTCGGCGCGCCGCTCGTGGACGCCGTTGACGTGGATCCAGGTGCGGTTGGTCTTCTTCGCCGGGTCGTCGGGGTCGACGTCGACCAGGTAGAACTCCTGGCGGGGCAGGTCGAACTTCTTGAGCAGGGCCATGAGGAGCGGGTGGCTCTCCGGCAGCCGCATGGCGCCGGCCTCGGCGTACTGCCGGGGGTCGGCGAAAGGCTGCCGGCCCTTCTCGTGACCGCCCTTGCGGAAGGTCTTGACACGGCCGCCGACCCGGTTGCCGTTGGCCTCGATCACGACGACGTCGTGGCCCGCGCGGTTGAGCAGGTCGGCGGCGAGCAGTCCCGCCGGACCGGCCCCGACGACCAGGACCCGCTTGGTGCCCTTGCCCCGGCCGGCCGGCAGACCGTCGTTGACCACCTTCACGTAGGACGGGACCAGGGGCTTGTCGTGCGCGTCGTGGACGACGACCGCGCGGGCGACCGTCCGGTACGCCTCGGGGTCGGTGCCGGGCGGCGCCGCGGCCGGCGTGATCGCCGGCGCGGTGGCGGGACTGAGCGCCGTCGCGGGGGTGGCGGAGGCGGCGGTGAGCCCGACGGCGATCGCCGAGGCACCGGTCGCCGTGACCACGGAGCGCCGCGAGGGCGTGGTCCGGCGGGGGGCCGGTGGCCGGGCCGGGGTGCCGTGGGCGCCGGAAGCGGGCTGCTCCTCGCCGTTCTCGCGGGGAGACCCGCCGGACGACGCGCTCGCGCCTGAGGTGTACGCGTTCTGAGTGTTCATCGCGTCCCACCCTTGACGCCCCTTGGCGCGGGAACGGCACCGTGGCGGTGCGCTCACACGGACGGGACGGGTAAACCACTCGAACCGGTCCACGGGATGTACCGGTGTTCACCCGACCTGCCCTTCCCGCACCCGACCGCGCCCGCTCCCGCGGACCAGGGTGTGCGCCCGCGGATCAGGGTGTGTACAGCGACTGCACCCTGGTGACCCGCCCCTGGCCGTCGAAGCTCAGGTCGAAGCCGAGGAGCGCGCGGTCCGAGGAGGGCCGGGCCGTCAGGCGGCCGACGAACTCGGCCCGGGTGTACGCGGCGGGGTGCTTCGCGTCGCCGAGCGGCACCGACAGGAGCACCTGGGCGTCCTCGGTCATGCTCACCTCGGTGTAGGGCCCCTCGCCCGGGACGATCACCCATGCCTCGAATTGAGGGTGGGGCTTCTTCTCGGCGGGCCGGACCGACAGGTAGGTCCGGCCGCCGGCGGTCCGGGCGTCGCCGATCTGCACGAACTGCTTGGTGCCGGCCCAGCGGGCCGCGGTGGCGCTCGGCCCGCTGCTCGGGGCCGTCCCGTCCGGCGCCGGGGCGGGCGGCGCCGACGTCACGGACGCGGTGGCGGACGCGGTGGCGGTGGCGGCCTGCCCGGCGTCCGGTCCGTCGTCCGGTCCGCCGCACCCGGTGAGGGCCAGCAGGCCGAGGGTGAGGGCGGTGAGACGGCGGACGGTGGTGGTCCGGCGGTGTGCGACGCGCATGGTGAAGTCCCCCCAAGGACGTGGTGCGTTCCGGATACGCACTCTCTACGCGCCGGCCCGCCCGGCCGGTTGCATGCTGATCCGGGTTTTCCCGCAGGATCAGTCGCCGAGCCAGTACGCCTCCCGCAGCGAGTGCACGCGGCCCTCGCCGTCGTAGTCGATCGCGAAGGCCCACTTCGGCCCGGCGGCCAGCCGGTCCAGCAGCTCGTCCAGGCGCAGGTCCGCCGGTTTCCCGCCGGACAGCCGCCGTGCCTCGACCGGCGTCCCCCGCGGCAGGGTCAGCGTGTGCACCTCGCCCGTGGGCGTCGCCCCGCCCCGCGCGGTACGCAGCGGCTCGACGGTGACCCGCACCGTGTCGTCGCCCTCCGCCACCGCGTCGTACACGTAGGCCAGTTCCTCGGCGTACTCCGCTCCCGGAGCGGGCGTCGGCGGCACGAAGGGCGAAGCGGCGGACGTCGGGAGGACGGCGGGCGGCTCGGGGTCCCGGGCGGCCCGGACCAGCGACAGGCCGCCCAGGGCCACCGCCGCGGCCAGCAGCGCGCCGCCGGACGCCAGTGCGGCCCGCCTGCGGCGCCGGCGCTGCTCGCCGCGCGCCCGGATCCGCTCCGGGGCCGGCGGCACCGCGTGCCGGCGGCCCGACTCGGCGAGGTCCGCCAGGGACTCCTCCAGCCTGTCAGCCATGTCGCACCTCCGGCGGGCGGCTCGTCCGCGGATCCAGTTCGGTGTCGGACAGCAGCCGGGCCAGCGCCGCCCGGCCGCGGCTCAGCTGCGCCTTGACCGTACCGACCGGGCTGCCGACCTCGGCGGCCACCTGCTCGACCGTCAGGTCGCACAGGTGGTGGAGCACCACGGCCCGTCGTTGCGCCTCGGGTATCCGCCGCAGCGCCTGGACCAGCAGCACGTGGTGCGGTTCCGGGGGCGGAACGGCGGCCGGCGGGCCCTGGCGCCGGGCGAAGGCGAGCGCCGTGCGCACCTTCCGCCACCGGCTGACCGCCAGCCGCCAGGCCACCGTGCGCACCCATGCCTCGGGGGCACCGTTCAGGTCCAGCTCGGTCCGCCGTTCCCAGGCCCGGGCGAAGGCCTCCTGGACCACGTCCTGGGCCTCGGCGAGGTCGCCCGTCATCGCGTACAGGTGCCCGATGAGCCGGCCGACGCTCTCGGCGTAGAAGGCGTCGAACTCGTGCGTGTCCGCACCCCGGCCGGTGCTCGGTTCGTCTGGTGGTCGCATGTCTCCCCCGTCGGGCTGCACGGTGCCATCCGACCGCCTTCCGGTACAAGCGGCCGGCGTCGTCGGCGCCGGTCCGCCCTCGCACCGGTCCCCGGCAGCCTGGCGGGCCGGAACGCTGCCGGATGCCGTACAGGCGGGGATGCCGCGGCCGGTGGCACGATGCGCGCATGACCGTCGGCCAGGAAGTGAGCGTCCGGCCGCCGCGCAGGCGGCCTCTGTGGGTGTGCGTCGGGGTGGGCGCGGCCGGGGCCGTCCTGGCCGCGGGGCGCCTGGTGTACTCGGGTGCGTTCGCGGACTGGTGGGTGGGCGGCGGGCTGCTGGCCGCTCTGGTGGGCGTCGCGTTCCTCCACGGGGTCACCCTCGAGGTGGCCGCCGACGCGTACGGCGTGCGGTACGGCTCGCTGCTGCGCCGTCACCGGAGCGTGCCGTGGGACGACATCGCCGACCTGCGCGTCCACATCCAGTACGGGCGGCACGGGGAGGAGTACTTCCGCGTCGGTGTGCTGCTGCGCGACGGGCGGACGCGGCGGCTGCCCCTGCCGGTGTCCGGGTCCCGGGACGACCGGCCGGACTTCGACGCGACGCTGGACGCGCTGCGGGCGCTGCACCGTCGTCACGGGCGGCCCGAGTCGGACCATCTCGTCGTCATCTCGAAGCGCGTCGCCGGGCGCGGGATCGCCGTGCCCGTGTTCCTGTGCGTGCTGCTGCTCGCGGGCGCGGGGCTGGCCGCGTGGTTCGTGCCGGTGACCGGGGCGACGAAGGAGGCGTGGACGTCGGCCGTACCGTGTGCGGCCGGGACGCCGTCCGCCGAGCGCCGTGAGTGCCTGACCACCCTGGACGCCGTGGTCGCGCGCACCGAGGTGGGCCGGGGGAAGCGGCCCAGCCGGCTGTACTTCGCCGACGGCCGGCCGCTGGACCGGATCACGGTCTCCCGGGACGGCGCCCAGGCCTTCCGGGCCGGTGACCCCGTCGAACTCACCCTGTGGCGCGGTCAGGTGAGGGTGGTCGCGGGGGAACACCACGTCTGGCGGGAGAACTTCACCAGTGCCGGATCGGTGGCCGTCGTCGCGGCCGCGCTCGCTTTGGCCGCGGGCTGGCCGGGTGCCCGGGTGCTGGTGCACCGGCGCGGGCGCCGGCTTCCCGACGACGAGGTGCTGCCGTCGGTGCTGCCGTTCCTGGGCGTTCTGGCCGTCACGGCCGTATGGCTGCTCCCGCTCTGCTACCTCCACCCCATGGGGCTGCCGGCCTCTGCCGGGCCCCTCGCGTGGGCGGGTGCGGGGACGCTCGGCACGCTGGCCCTCCTCGTCCCGGCCTGGCGCGCGACCCGGATCCGTACGCCCCGTCCGGCCGCGGCGCTGCCCGGGGAGGCCGCCGGCGAGGACGTGTTCCTCGCCGCCCGCTTCCTGGAGAGCACCGACTACAACCCGAACCACTTCGGCACCCATGTCGTGCTCGGCGACGGCCCGCCCGCCGTCGTCCCCCACCCCGGCCCGGGGCGGTTCGCGGCGAGGCCCGTCCCCGCGCACCGGCTCACCGTCAAGGGCGTACGGCGTCCGCGCGGCGGCGACGGCGACGGCGTGCCCCGCGGCTGGCACGTCGCCGAGCTCGACGACGCGGGCGAGCCGGTCCGCCTCGCGGCGGCCCCGGCCGACCTGGCCCGCATCCTGCACGCGCTGGACGCCGCCGGGGCGTCCGCCGGGGCCACGCCCTCCGGGACCACGCCTTCCGGGGCCTGACGCCGCGTCGGGTTGTCCGGGAACTCCCCCGGAATTGTCCGTGATCCGTAACGAACGGATCCTCCGGTCGTTTTCATCCGTCCTGTCATGTGGTCCCCGGCGTGAGCGGGGGCGGCGAGGGACTACGCGAAGGCGGGGCGGCGGACATGGCGCGGCACGGTGGTGGGCGGGGCTGGTACGGCAAGGTGGTCGGGGCGGCGCTCGGTGTGACGATGCTCGCCGTCGGCGCCTCGGTGTGGACCGCGCAGGCCGACTCCGTCGGCGGCGGCGCGACGCCGCGGGCGTCCGCGTCGGCCACGCCGGGCGGCGGCGCCAGGCCCGTCGACATCAGCATCGCGCACGCCTCGGACGCGGGGCCGCGCGGCGTGAACATCACCATCGACGACGGCCCCGACCCCAACTGGACGCCCCAGGTGCTCGAGCTGCTGAAGGAACACGGCGTGAAGGCCACCTTCTGCATGACGGGCCTCCAGGCCCAGGCGCACCCGGACCTCGTGAAGGACGTCGTCGCGGCCGGGCACCGGCTCTGCGACCACTCGGTGTCGCACGACACCGCCATGGACAAGAAGTCCGAGGCGTACCAGTCCAAGGAGATCCTCGACGCCGAGCGCATGATCACCGAGGCGTCCGGCGGTGTGCGGCCGGTGTACTACCGGGCGCCCGGCGGGGCGTTCACCCCCTACAGCCGCAAGCTCGCCGCCTCGCGGGGCATGCGCCCGCTGGGCTGGAACGTGGACACCAAGGACTTCGAGCGGCCGGGTACGGACGCCATCGTCGCCACCGTCCAGCGGGAGCTGCCCAACGGGCCGACGATCCTCTTCCACGACGCCGGCGGCGACCGCACCCAGACCGTCGAGGCCCTGCGGCAGGTCCTGCCCTGGCTGAAGGAGCAGGGGTACGACTTCGGGTTCCCGGTGCGCTGAGCGCGGCGGCCGCTCAGACCGTCGGGGCCGGCTCAGGCGTCCGGGGGGCGACGGGGCGGCGGCGGGTCGGGACGCCGAGGGTGGGGTTGGCGACGCCCCAGGCCGCGGACTTGCAGACGAGTTCCTTGTAGCGGGCGGCGAGCCGGCCGGTCAGGGCCGCGCCCACCGCGCGGTCGTCGGCGGTGACGTACTGGATCAGGCCCTGGCTGCGGCCCAGCGAGATGCACTGGTTGAAGTAGCGCGGCGTCACCTTCGGCAGCTTCGCGCCGGTCAGGCGGGCCGCGACGGCGTCGGCGGCCTGCCAGGCGGTGGGCACGCCCGAGGCGCACGACATCCGCAGCGGCTTGCCGCCGGGGCCCGCCGCCAGGGCCGCGTCGCCGACGGCGTAGACGTCCGGGTGGGAGACCGAGCGCATGGTCGCGTCGACCACGATCCGGCCGGTGTCGGTGACCTCCAGCGTGGTGGCCCTCGCCAGGGGGTGGACGGCGAAGCCGGTGGTCCACACCGTCACGTCGGCCGGGACGGACGTGCCGTCGGCGGTGACGACGTGGTCGGCGGCCACGGCCGTGACGGCGGCGTTCTCGCGGGCCGTGATGCCCAGGGTGTGGAAGACCTTCCGCAGGTGGCGGCGGCCCTTGGGGGAGAGCCAGTCGCCGAGTTCGCCGCGGGCGGTGAGCGTCACGTCGAGGTCCGGGCGGGCCTCGGCGATCTCGGTCGCGGCCTCCAGGCCGGTGAGCCCGCCGCCGACGACGACCACGGTGCGGCCGGCCGCCAGCCCCGCCAGCCGTTCGCGCAGCCGGAGCGCTCCGGGACGCCCGGCGATCTCGTGGGCGTGCTCCGCGGCGCCGGGGACGTCCTGCGGGTTCCAGGCACTGCCGAGGGCGTAGACGAGGGTGTCGTACGCCAGCTCGCCCGTGCCGTCCGGGTCCGTGACGGAGACGGTCCTGCGGTCGGTGTCCACGCCGGTGACCTGCGCGATCCTCACCTCGACCCCGGTCTTCGCGAACATCTCGTCCAGCGGCCGGGCCCTGAGGTCCTGGCCGGTCGCGAGCTGGTGCATCCTGACCCGTTCGACGAAGTGGGGCTCGGCGTTGACGAGGGTGATGGCCGCGTCCTGGGGGCGCAGCCGCCTGGCGAGACGGCCGGCGGCGACGGCTCCGGCGTATCCGGCGCCCAGGACGACGATGCGGTGCTGCGTGGGGTGCTGCATGACGTACTCCCTTGTCTGCGGCCGCTGAGGCTCTCCAGCGGGACTCGCCCCTTGAACCGGGCAGCTCGCCGATTCCTGACAGGGGCGGGGAGTGACGCGCGCCACAGTCCGGTCAGAAGGCGCGGACCAGGGGTTCCCCGTGGTCGGTGGCCGCCCACCGGCGGGTGGCGCGTTCGAGCTTGTCGGGATTGACCTGGTTGCGGAAGCCCGCGAGCCCCTCGGGGGTGACCTCCAGGCACATGATCCCGATGACCCGGCCGTGCACGACGGCCACGACGGCGGGGTCGCCGTTGGCGGTGGTCGCGTGGATCTCGGCGGGGCCGCCGGTCAGCGCCCGCTTGGCCTTGCCGGGCTTGAACAGGCCCCGCAGGAACGTCGCCACGGCGCGGGCGCCCTCGAACGCCTTGGCGCGGGCCGGGACCTTTCCGCCGCCGTCGCCGATCGACACGGCGTCCTGGGTGAGCAGCCGCACGAGGGGTTCGGTCCGGCCGCTGGTGGCCGCCGTGAGGAACTCCTCGACGATCCGCCGGGCAGCGGCCTCGTCGACCTGCGTACGGGCCCGGCCCCGCGCGACGTGCTTCCTGGCCCGGTGCAGTGTCTGCTGGCTGGCGTCCTCCGTGATGTCGAGGATCGCGGCGATCTCCCGGTGCGCGTATCCGAACGCCTCGCGCAGGACGTACACGGCCCGCTCGCCCGGTGAGAGCCGCTCCAGCAGGGTGAGGACCGCGAGGGAGACCGACTCGCGCTGCTCGGCCGTCTCCGCCGGGCCGAGCATGGGGTCGCCGGCGAGCAGCGGTTCGGGCAGCCACTGGCCCACGTAGGTCTCCCGCCGGGCGCGGGCCGAGGTGAGCTGGTTGAGGCACAGGTTGGTGAGGACCTTGGTCAGCCAGGCCTCGGGGACCTCGACCCGCTCGACGTCGGCCGCCTGCCAGCGCAGGAACGTCTCCTGCACGGCGTCCTCCGCCTCGCTCGCCGAGCCGAGCAGGCGGTAGGCGATGGCCTCCAGGCGGTGCCTGGAGGCCTCGAACCGTTCCACGTCGCTCGCGGTCAGGGCCATGGCCCGGATTGTAACCGCGCCTCAGTGCCCGGCCGCCCGCGCCACCAGTTCCCCGAGCGCGACGTTCAGTTCCAGGACGTTCACCCGCGGCTCGCCGATGAAGCCGAGGGTGCGCGGGGTGGTGTGCTCGTCGACGAGCGTCCGTATCCGCGCGACGGGCAGACCGTTGCGCTCGGCGACCCGGCGCACCTGGAGGCCGGCGTACTCGGGGGAGATGTCCGGGTCCAGGCCGGAGCCGGAGGAGGTGACGGCGTCGGCGGGCACGTCGGACGGGTCGACGGGGTGGCCGGGCACGGAGTTGTCCTTGACGACGGCGGCCTTGGCGTCCTTCACCCACCGGAGGAGTTCCGGGTTGTCGGCGGAGCGGTTGGTGGCGCCGGACAGGATCAGCTCGTACTGGGTGTTCACGCTGTTGGTACCGAGGCCGTTGGCCGGGCGGCCCTGGAACCATTTCAGGTCCGGCTTCGAGGTCTCCTGGCCGTCCTTCAGCGGCAGGTTGTAGGACTGGCCGATGAGGGAGGAGCCGACGACCTTTCCGTCCGCCTCGATCTCGGAGCCGTTCGCCTTCCCGGGGAACAGCCCCTGGGCGACGCCGGTGACGGCGAGCGGATACACGATGCCGGTGACCACGGTCAGGACGAGCAGGGCGCGCAGGCCCGCCGCGAACAGCCGGGCGGCGTTGGTGAGGGAAGTGTTCATGTCGGTCAGCCGATCCCGGGGACGAGCGAGACGATCAGGTCGATGAGCTTGATGCCGATGAACGGGGCGACGAGACCGCCCAGTCCGTACACGGCGAGGTTGCGGCGCAGCATCCGGTCGGCGCTCGTCGGCCGGTAGCGCACGCCCTTCAGGGCGAGCGGGACCAGGACGACGATGATCAGCGCGTTGAAGATCACCGCGGACAGGATCGCGGAGTCCGGGGAGGACAGCCCCATGATGTTGAGCTTGTCCAGGCCCGGGTAAACGGCCGCGAAGAGCGCCGGGATGATCGCGAAGTACTTGGCGACGTCGTTGGCGACGGAGAACGTCGTCAGGGCGCCGCGGGTGATCAGGAGCTGCTTGCCGATCTCGACGATCTCGATGAGCTTGGTGGGGTTGGAGTCGAGGTCGACCATGTTGCCGGCCTCCTTGGCGGCCGACGTGCCGGTGTTCATCGCCACGCCGACGTCCGCCTGGGCCAGCGCGGGGGCGTCGTTGGTGCCGTCGCCGGTCATCGCGACCAGTCTGCCGCCGGCCTGCTCGCGCTTGATGAGGGCCATCTTGTCCTCGGGCGTGGCCTCCGCGAGGTAGTCGTCGACGCCCGCCTCGTCGGCGATCGCCCTGGCCGTCAGCGGGTTGTCGCCCGTGATCATGACGGTCCTGATGCCCATGCGGCGCAGCTCGTCGAACCGCTCGCGCATGCCCTGCTTGACGACGTCCTTGAGGTGGACGACGCCGAGGACGCGGGCGCCGCGCCGGTCCTCGACGGCGACGAGCAGCGGTGTGCCGCCCGCCGCGGAGATGCGCTCGACCGCCGTGTCCGCGTCCTCGGGCACCGAGCCGCCGCGCTCCCGGACCCAGGCGACGACGGAGCCCGCCGCGCCCTTGCGGACCTTGCGGCCGTCGGCGTCCACGCCGGACATGCGAGTCTGGGCGGTGAACCCGATCCACTCGGCACCGGCCAGCTCGCCCCGCTGCCGCTCGCGCAGGCCGTACTCCTCCTTGGCGAGGACGACGATCGAGCGGCCCTCGGGGGTCTCGTCGGCGAGCGAGGAGAGCTGGGCGGCGTCGGCGACCTCGGCCGCCGTCACACCGCCCACCGGCACGAACGCGGCCGCCTGCCGGTTGCCCAGCGTGATCGTGCCGGTCTTGTCGAGGAGCAGCGTGGAGACGTCGCCGGCGGCCTCGACGGCACGGCCCGACATCGCCAGCACGTTGCGCTGCACCAGGCGGTCCATCCCCGCGATGCCGATCGCGGAGAGCAGGGCGCCGATCGTGGTCGGGATGAGGCAGACCAGCAGCGCCACCAGCACGACCAGGTCCAGGTGGGTGCCCGCGTAGTCGGCGAACGGCGGGAGGGTGGCGCAGGCCAGCAGGAAGACGACGGTCAGCGAGGCCAGCAGGATGTTCAGCGCGATCTCGTTGGGCGTCTTCTGCCGGGCCGCTCCCTCGACCAGGTTGATCATCCGGTCGATGAAGGTCTCGCCCGGCTTCGTGGTGATCCTGACGACGATGCGGTCGGAGAGCACCCTGGTCCCGCCGGTGACCGCGGACCGGTCGCCGCCGGACTCGCGGATGACGGGCGCCGACTCCCCGGTGATCGCCGACTCGTCGACCGAGGCGACGCCCTCGACGACGTCGCCGTCGCCGGGGACGACGTCCCCGGCCTCGCAGACGACGAGGTCGCCGACCGTGAGCGCGGTGCCGGGCACCGTGGTGCCGTCTGCGCGGTGGGCGACGGTGTCGGTCTTGGCCTTGCGCAGGGTGTCGGCCTGCGCCTTGCCGCGCCCCTCGGCGACCGCCTCCGCCAGGTTGGCGAAGAGCACGGTCAGCCAGAGCCAGGCGCTGATCGTCCAGCCGAACCGGTCGCCGGGGTCGGTGAAGGAGAAGGCGGTGGTCAGCACGGAGCCGACGAGGACGACGAACATGACGGGCGACTTCACCATCACCCGCGGGTCGAGCTTGCGGAACGCGTCGGGCAGCGACCTGACCAGCTGCTTCGGGTCGAAGAGACCCGCGCCGACGCGGCCCTGACCGGGCTGGTGCCCGGAGGGTGCGTCGTCGTGCGGCGCCCGGTCCGGGGTGGTGACGGTGGACATGGCGTCCTCTTGTTTCCGCGTGTGAGTGGTCATGCCAGCCCCTCGGCGAGCGGGCCCAGGGCGAGGGCCGGGAAGTAGGTCAGACCGGTGATGATCAGGACGGCGCCGGCCAGCAGGCCGGCGAAGAGCGGCTTCTCGGTGCGCAGCGTCCCCGCGGTGGCCGGTACCGGCTGCTGCCGGGCCAGCGAGCCGGCGAGGGCCAGGACGAACACCATCGGCAGGAAGCGGCCCAGCAGCATGGCGAGGCCGAGGGTGGTGTTGAACCACTGGGTGTCGGCGTTCAGGCCCGCGAAGGCCGAGCCGTTGTTGTTCGAGGCGGAGGTGTAGGCGTACAGGATCTCGGAGAAGCCGTGCGCCCCGCTGTTGGTCATCGAGTCGCCCGGCGTGGGCAGGGCCGTCGCGGCGGCCGTGAACACCAGGACCAGGGCCGGGGTGATCAGGATGTAGCAGGCGGCGAACTTGATCTCGCGGGTGCCGATCTTCTTGCCCAGGTACTCCGGGGTGCGCCCGACCATGAGCCCCGCGATGAACACCGCGACGACCGCCATGACCAGCATGCCGTAGAGCCCGGACCCGACCCCGCCGGGCGCGATCTCGCCCAGCATCATGCCGAGCAGGGTGATGCCGCCGCCGAGGCCGGTGTAGGAGGAGTGGAAGGAGTCCACCGCGCCGGTCGAGGTCAGGGTCGTGGTCACCGCGAAGAGCGACGAGCCGCCGATCCCGAAACGCAGCTCCTTGCCCTCCGTCGCGCCGCCGGCCGCCTGCAACGCGGGACCGTGGTGGGCGAACTCGGTCCACATCATCAGGGCGACGAAGGAGAGCCAGATGGCGGCCATCGTGCCGAGGATCGCGTAGCCCTGGCGCACCGAGCCGGTCATGACGCCGAAGGTGCGGGTCAGGGAGACCGGGATCAGCAGGATCAGGAAGATCTCGAACAGGTTGGTGAACGGCGTCGGGTTCTCGAAGGGGTGGGCGGAGTTGGCGTTGAAGTAGCCGCCGCCGTTGGTGCCCAGCTCCTTGATCACCTCCTGCGAGGCGACCGCGCCCCCGTTCCACTCTTGGGTGCCGCCCAGGAACTGGCCGACCTCGTGGATGCCCGAGAAGTTCTGGAGGACCCCGCAGCCCACCAGGATCACCGCACCGACCGCGGCGATCGGCACCAGGACGCGGACGACCCCGCGGACCAGGTCGGCCCAGAAGTTGCCCAGTTCACCGGTGCGGGACCGCGCGAAGCCGCGCACGAGGGCGACGGCGACGGCGATGCCGACGGCCGCCGAGACGAAGTTCTGCACGGCCAGACCGGCGGTCTGCACGACGTGGCCCATGGCCTGCTCGCCGTAGTACGACTGCCAGTTGGTGTTGGCGACGAAGGACGCGGCGGTGTTGAACGCCTGGTCCGGGTCGATGGAGGCGAAGCCGAGCGAGCCGGGCAGGACGCCCTGGAGCCGCTGGAGCAGGTAGAGGAAGAGGACCCCGGCGAGGGAGAAGGCGAGGACGCCGCGCAGGTAGGCGGGCCAGCGCATCTCCGTGTCCGGGTCGGCACCGATGCCCTTGTAGACCCACTTCTCCACGCGCCAGTGCGTGCCGGAGGAGTAGACCCGGGCCATGTGGTTGCCGAGGGGTATGTGGGCGAGGGCCAGCGCCGCGACGAGCGCGAGCAGCTGGAGCACGCCGGAGAGGACGGGGCTCATACGGTGCTCAGAACCTCTCCGGGCGGATCAGGGCGAGGACGAGGTAACCGAGCAGGGCGACGGCCACGATCAGGCCGACGACGTTCTCCGCGGTCACAGCTTCGTCACCCCCTTGGCGACGAGGGCCACGAGCGCGAACACCGCGAGCGTGGTGACGACGAAGGCCACGTCGGCCATCGCGAGCTCCTAGTGAGGTGCGGAAGAGAGAAGCTGACAGGACGATGAGAGCCCTCTTCCGACCCGGTTCGTCCGCCGTTGACGGCTTCCATACGGCGGCGCGCTCGCCCTTGACACCTCTCTGACGACGACCGTCGCCGCAGCCGGCGTCCGGTGCCTCCAGGAGCCGGCCGGCTACTCCGGCAGGCCGTGGGCCGCCACGCGCTTCACCGTTCCCCCGGCCAGGCGGTAGGACAGGCCGACGACCGCGCACCGGCCGGCGGCCACCTCGTCCGCCAGCAGCGCCGAGCGCCCCACCAGGCCGTCCACGCTCCGGCGGATGTGCTCGTCCACGAACCGGTCGATCCCGGTGCCGCCCGCGGCGCGTGCCGCGAGCACGCTCGGGATCACCCGTTCCACCACGTCCCCGATGTAGCCGGCCGGCGCCTTACCGTCCTGCACGGCCTCGGCCGCCGCGGTGACCGCGCCGCAGGAGTCGTGCCCCAGCACCACCACGAGCGGTGCGCCCAGCACCTTCACGCCGTACTCGACGCTGCCCAGCGCCTCCGCACCCGCCACGTGGCCGGCCGTCCGCACCACGAACAGGTCGCCCAGCCCCCGGTCGAAGATGATCTCGGCCGCCAGCCGCGAGTCCGAGCAACCGAAGAGCACCGCGAACGGATGCTGGCGCGGGGCCAGCTCCGAGCGGCGGTCGGCGTCCTGGTTGGGGTGCAGGCGGTCACCGCTCACGAAGCGGGCGTTGCCCTGCAACAGGGCCGCGTAGGCCTCGGCGGGGGAGGAAGGGCTCAGATCAGGCATGGGTGCAAGGTACTGGCCCGGCCGCGGAGCGGCGTGCAGGCGGTACGGTGGAGAAGACTTGCGCAATTGCGCAAGTCGTTGACCGCTTTGCTTCCTACTTCTTCCACGGACGAGAGGTGACCGGGATGCCGGTGAGCCGGCAGGACCGTACGGCCGCATCCCCCGGCAGGGCGGGACGCGGCGACCGCGACAGCTCCGAGCGCCGTTTCGAGCGGGGTGTCGCCCTCCGGGCGGGCTTCTACATCTTCGGCACGCACGTCCTCGCCGGCTTCATCTGGCTGCTCTTCTACGTGGGCGAGCACGCCCACAAGTGACCGGCGCGGCGCCGCGGCGCTACTCCGGTGGCCGGCCCGGCCCGGGCTGCCCGGCCCGGAGGTCCGCGAGCAGTTCGGCCTGCCCCGCGAGCACGCCGGAGAGGATGCCGCGCGCGACCCTGAGCAACTCGGCGACCTGCGGGCTGGTCAGGGAGTAGTACACGGTCGACCCCTCCTTGCGGGAGACCACCAGGTTCGACCGGCGCAACACCGCGAGCTGCTGGGACAGGTGGGCCGGTTCGATCCCCACCTCGGGCAGCATCTCCGCCACCGCGTGCTCGCGCTCGCTCAGCAGTTCCAGGACGCGGATGCGCGCCGGATGGCCGAGCGTCTTGAAGAACTCCGCCTTCAACTGGTACAGCGGCGTGCTCATCGTGCCCTCGCCCTTCTCCCACCCCGGCGGCGCGCGCCGGTCGACCCGCCCAGGGCGCGTCGCGTCCGTCCCGTCCTCATCAGCATGCCGCCCATCCTCGCGCGAGCCACCCGTCAGGCCGAATCCGCCGGGACGCACCCGGGCCCCGTCCGGGCGGCGCCGGAGTACTCCGACCGGCTGTGGCCGGGCGGCACGTCCCCGCCCGGCGGGCCAGGGTGGGCGTAGGACGATCCGCACGGCGGGAAACGAGGCAGGCGCGATGGCGGAGGACTGGCGGCGCCCACCGGACGATCCGGCCCCGGCCGGCGAGGGCTCCGCGGACGGCGAGGGCCCTGCGGACGGCCCCTCGGGCGGCCCCGCCAAGGCCCCCGCCAACAGCCCCGCCAACGGCCCCGACGAGCCGTACGCCTCGCTCCTCGACCTGCCGCTCAGCTCCGACCTGAACCGGATCGGCGAGCAGCTGCACGCCCTCGCCCGCGCCCAGCGGACCTTGCAGGAGCTGCTCCAGGCGGTGGTGAACATCACCGGCGAGCTGGAGCTGCCCGCGGTGCTGCGCCGCATCGTGCGCACCGCCATGGACCTGGTGGGCGCCCGCTACGGGGCCATGGGCGTCCTCGACCCGGAGGGCAGGTATCTGGAGGAGTTCATCCCGCTGGGGCTCACCTCGACGGAGCTGGCCGGTCTGGACGGGGTGGAGCTGCCGCGGGGCAGGGGCCTGCTCGGGCATCTGATCCACCACCCCGAGCCGCTGCGGGTCAAGGACATCTCGCGCCACCCGGAGTCGGCGGGCTTCCCGCCCGGACACCCGCCGATGCGCAGCCTGCTCGGGGTGGCGATCAGTGTGCGCGGCCGGATCTACGGCAACCTCTACCTCTCCGAACGCCGGGACGGGCAGCCCTTCGACCGGCACGACGAGGGCGTGATCCGCGCGCTGGCCGGCACGGCGGGCGTGGCGATCGAGAACGCCCGCCTCTACCAGCAGGTCCAGCACAGCAGCGAGCAGTTCCAGCGCCTGCTGCTGCCCCGCCTGCCCGACCTGCGGCCCTTCACCGCGGGCGCGGCCTACCGCCCGGCGAGCGCGCCCGCGGCCGTGGGCGGCGACTGGTACGACGCGATGCTGCTGCCCGGCGGGGCCTGCGCGGCGGTGATCGGTGACGTCGTGGGGCACGACCTGCGGGCCGCGGCGGACATGTCGCAGATCCGCAACATGCTGCGCGCCCTGTACTACGACCCGAGCGCGCCGCCCAGCACGTCCCTCGCCCGGCTCGACCGGATCATGGGCGCCGCCCTGGACGAGGCCCCCGTCGCGACGGCGCTGCTCGCGCGGCTGGAGCCCGCGGACGGCACGTGGCAGCTGCGGTGGTCCAGCGCGGGACACCCGCCGCCGCTCGTGCTGCTGCCCGACGGCCGGGTGGAGTACCTGGACGTGGAGCCCGGGCTCCCGCTCGGGGTGGCGCCCGAACTGCCGCGGCCCGACCACTGCCGGCCGCTGCCGGTGGACAGCACCGTCATCCTGTTCACCGACGGTCTCGTGGAGGTCCCCGGCCAGCCGCTCGACCGGGGCCTGGACGCCCTGGCCGTGACCGCCTCCCGGCTGATCGGGCTCGCGCCCGACGACCTGTGCCGCGCCCTGGTCACCCACCGGCCCGGCAACGGCCACGACGACAAGGCCGTCATCGCCCTGCGCACCCCGTCCCTGACGGGCTACGGCTCCTCGTGAGGGCGGCCGGTTTCACAGGGGTCCACGCCTCATGCGGTCCGCGCCTCATGCGGTCCGCGCCTCACAGCGGGAGGGTGATCCAGATGCTCTTGCCCCGGCCGTCCTCGTCGCCCCGGACCACGGCGGTGCCGCCCAGGGCGCCGACGAGCTCCATGACGGTCGCCAGGCCCCCGGTCCGGCGGCCACCGGTGCCCGCGCCGTGCAGCCGGGGACGGCAGGGGTGCCGGTCGTGCACGGCGAACGCCAGGCAGTCGGCACCGGCCGCGTACGTGACGGTGACCTGCTCACTGGGCGGGGAGGCGTGGCGGACGCTGTTGGTGACCAGCTCGCTGAGGATCAGCAGGGCGGGTGCCACCGAGGGGTGCCCGGGGTTCACGCCCCACTCGGCGAGGGCCTGCTCGGCGGTCTCCCGGGCCACCCGGACCGCCGCGGGCGCCGTCGGCAGGGTGAGCACGTGCCGGTGGGGCAGGGGCTGGAGCAGGGTGCTCATCGCGTCTCCACAGCAGAACCCGGTCCGCGGCTTCCTGCGGACCCGGACCCCAGCATCCAACTACTTGCCAACTTTCGCAATTCAGCAGACTTGCGCTCCGGGGTCGTCCCCGGCCCCCGCCCCGCGGCGTTCCCGGGCCGCCCCGGGCCGCCTCAGGCCGCCTCGAGTCGCGGCTCCGGACGCTGCGGTGCGACCGGGGTCACCGGTTCCCACCCCTTCGTGGTCCGGACGTAGCCGTGGATCACCGAGGCCATCGACAGCAGCAGGAGCGGTCCGAAGATCCACGGGTGCCGGGCCATCTCCGGCGCCAGGTAGCGCGTCGACGTCAGGATCGCGGTGAACACCAGCGCCCCGTGCGCGACCAGCAGGCTCCCCGACCGGTCCCAGCCGCGGTCCAGCGCGCGCAGCCCCGCCTCGACCGTGACCGCGAACACCACTCCGGCGACGAGGTCGATGGCGTAGTGGTAGCCGAATCCCAGCGTGGCGGTGAGCGTGGCGACCAGCCAGAACGTCCCGGCCCAGCGCAGGACGCGCGGCCCCTTCCGGGAGTGGATGAAGATCACGACGGCCCAGGCCGTGTGCAGGCTGGGCATGCAGTTGCGGGGCGTGACCCCGTCGTACGTGAACGGTTGCGGCGTGCCGACCGGCGGCAGCGTGTGCGGCCACAGGTTGGCGATCGCCCACTCCTCGCCGCCGGTGCCGAAGGCCCCGGTGCCGTAGGCGAAGACCGGCCCGACCACCGGGAAGATCATGTAGATGCCCGGTCCGAGCAGACCTATCAGCAGGAAGGTGCGGACCAGGTGGTGGCGCGGGAACCGGCGCTCGGCGGCCACCTTGCGCAGCTGGTACAGGGCGACGACGGCCGCGGCCACCGCGAGTTGGGCGTAGACCCAGTCCAGCAGGTGCTCACCGACCGGGCCGGTGGCCTCGACGGCCCGCCCCATCAGCCAGGACGGGTTCCCCAGCGCGTGGTCGGCGGTCGCCACGTACGGGTCGAGGACGTCGGGACGGGTCTTGGACGTGATCAGCAGCCAGGCGTCGCCCGTCTTGCGGCCGGCCACAAGGAGCAGGCCCAGCCCGACGCCCTTCAGCAGGAGGATCCGCTCCGGGCCGGTGCGCCGTGTCACGGCGAGCACCCCGCAGCCGAGGACCGTCCACAGCGCGCCGTTGCCGAAGGTGTGGGTGCCGGACGCGGGGGCGTCCGCCGCCCACCGCACCAACGCGACGACGAGGTCGATGCCGACCGCGACGGCCGCCGCGACGAGCCGCTCCCGCCGGCTCAGGACCACCATCGTGAGCGCCAGGCCGGCGTAGAGCAGGGGCCCCGAGGCGGGGGCGAACACCAGCTCCCTGGCCTGGTTGGTCATCGGCCCCGGCAGGCCGTAGCGGCGCGCGGCGATCTCCAGCGCGACGAGGAACGCGAGGGTCGCCACACCCGCCACGGCCCAGAGTCTCGCCCGCGCCCGGCGCCCGGGTATTCGCGGAGTTTCCCGTGAAGACATGCACAGGAAACTAGCCCATCAGTGGCTGGGCTCCGGCTGCCAGGCGAAGCCGTCCGGGTCGGCGAAGGGACGGGTGCCGCCGGAGAGGACGAGACGGTGGGAGCCGGTGCCCTCGGCGGACACGCCCGCGACCTTGGCGAGGGCGCGGCGCTTGTAGAGGGAGAGCTTGACGGTGCCCTGGCCGGTGGCGAACTCGACGTACTTGCCGCCGAAGCTCTTGCCCACGGTGAGGCCCTGCTCGACGTAGAACCGCTTGGTGGCCTTGACGTCCTCGACACCGAGGAGGAGCACGACCTCCTCCACGTCGCGGCCGACCGGGACGGTGTCCTTCTTCGCCGAGGTCGCGATCTGCCAGACCGTGCCGTCCGGTGCCTGGACGACGCCGCCGTAGCCCCACAGCGACTTCGCGGCGGGCTTGAGGACGGTGGCGCCGGCGTCGACGGCGGCGGTGAACAGCGCGTCGACGTTGCCGGGCTGGGCCACCACGAGCGACAGAGTGAAGCCGCGGAAACCGCTCGTGGGGCTGTCGGAGGCGCGGACCCGCACCCGCGACTCGTCGAGTCCGAAGGCGTCGGAGTAGAAACGGGCGGCGGCCTCGGGGTCGGCCACCTCGAGGGTGACTGCGTCGATGGAGTTCATGTCCTCGAAGGTAGGGGCGGCCGGGCCCGCGGTGCTTCTCGAAAACTGACGGGCCGCCCCGCCCTGCCGGAACGCCCGGGCGCCAGGCAGACTCTGGGGCACACGCACGACCCACGGAGGATGACCCACACATGATCACGCTCACCAAGGAAGGCGGTCCCGCGGACCTGGACGGAGTCACGCACCTGTCCATCGGCGTCTCCTGGGACCCCACCGCCGGCAGCAGCGGCGGAGTGCTCGGCAAGCTGCGGCGCAAGACCGGCACCGACCTCGACCTGATCGCCGTCGCGCTCCAGGGCGGGGACCCGGTGCGCCTCGCCGGACTCGACTCGCTCGACCCCATGGGCAACGGGTCGCTGCTCCACAGCGGTGACAACCAGACCGGCCACGGGGACGGTGACGACGAGACGGTGACCGTCGAGTTCGCCCGCCTTCCGAGCGTCATCACGTCGATCGTGTTCGTCGCCGCCGCCTACAAGAAGGGCAGCTCCTTCCAGAAGGCGCGCAACATCAGCTTCAAGGTCTACGACGCGACCGGGGGCAGCGCGGAGCAGGTCGCCGACATCTGGCCCAGCCTGCTCAGCCAGGACAACGGCTGCGCCGTGGCCAAGGCGGTGCGGGCCGGCGGCACCTGGAAGCTGGAGGTCGTCAACGAGACGGGCAAGATCAAGCAGGGCGACGAGCACGCCCTGATGCGCTTCGCGGTCAGCAAGTAGGACCGTCGGCAAGCAGCAGCGACCGCGCACGCGGGGCCTCGGAAAGGCTCCGCGTGCGCCTCGTCGGCCGGCCGGGTCAGGCGAAGAGGTTGTAGTCCCGGCGCTCCATGAAGGTCCGGGCGACCTCGGCGCGTCCCGCGAACGGCGTCCGCCAGGCGCCCGTGCTCTTGTACAGGTAGGGGTCCTGGTTCTGCGGCCGCACGTCGGTCGCGTACAGGTCGGCCCGGCCGTCGTGGTCGGCGTCGCCGATGCCCACCAGGTGCTCGTAGGTGTTCCAGCCGCCGCCGATCCGGGTGCGGGGCGCGAAACGGCCGTCGCCGTAGCCGAGGTAGAGCCACAGCACGCCGGAGCGGTCGCGGGCCACCAGGTCACCGGCCGGGGCCCCGGCGATGTCGCCGGTCGCCGTGATCCGGTCGTACGCGCCCCAGCCGCCCGTACCGATCTTCACGCGCTTGGCGAAGGGCGCCCGCCAGTTCCCGGTGCCCTTGTACAGCCACAGGGCGCCGGAGGTGTCGGTGGCGACGAGGTCGGCCCGGCCGTCGCCGTTCAGGTCGCTGCCGCCGGTGATCTGACGGTAGACGTTCCAGCCCCCGCCGATCCTGCTGCGGGAGGTGAACGGGGACTCGGCGTCGCCCTTGCCGAGGTACAGCCACAGCACGCCGGAACGGTCCCTGGCCACCAGGTCGCTCACCGGGGCGCCGCCGAGGTTGCCGGCGCCCTCGATCCGGTCGTAGGCGTTCCAGCCGCCGCCGACGAGCTGCTCCGGGTTCTGGAAGTAGGAGTAGGTGTGCTGCTCCCGGGAGCCGAAGGTGTCGTTGAGCCACAGCCGGCCGCCGGTGTCCCGCGCGAGGACGTCGGGGGAGCCGTCGCCGTCGTAGTCGTGCAGGCCGGGGTCGCGGGCGACCGTGAAGGTGCCCGAGGAGACCAGCTCCGGGCCGATGCCGTTGAGCGGCCTGGCCTCGATGCGCCAGGTGTACGGGCCGGCTCCGGCGGCGGAGTACATGCCGCGGGTGCTGTTCCACTCCACGTCGCCGAACCAGTCGAGGTGGACGCGGTGCGGGTCGCCGTACCCGGTCGACAGGGGGTACACGTCGGCCCGCTTCACCTCCCCGGTACGGGTGTTGCGCAGCGTGATGTCCATCGCCACGTTGACCCGGGACAGGCGCCACTCCAGGCGGAACCGGCCCTTGTTCCGGTCGAGGTCGACCACGTCGGGGATGTCGTCCCCGAGCAGCGTCACCTTCGTCGCCTCGCCGCTGCTCGCCACGCGGGTGGCGACCGGCGTCCCGTCGGCGCCGGGGGCGATCCGGTACAGGCCCTCGCCGCCCGCCGCCGTGCCGCCGCTGACGTAGAGGGTGCCGTCGGGTGCCGTGGCCGTCTGCCGCGTGTGGTCGAGGAGCTTGCGGGTGGCGCCGGTGGTGAGGTGACGTGCCGTCAGGGCGTACAGGGGGTTCGGGTCCTGGGCCGTCAGTTCGCTGCTCACGCCGTACGTCACCCAGTCGCCCACGAGGCCGACCAGCACGTCGCCGGACGCCTGCCCGATCGCGAAGCGCCGGTCGGTGCCGGTGCCGCGCGGGGCGACGACCACGTGGCTCCCGCCCTGGGCGTCCGTCTCGGCCCAGGCCACGTGCGTCTCGGAGAGGGTGACCGAGGCGGGGGCGGAAGCCGTGGTGTGACGCCGCACGACGGCGCCGTCGGCCAGGTCGACCAGCGCCCACTGCCAGGTGCCCGCCGTCTTGTAGGTCAGTACGGCGCGGTCGGGAGTGCCCGCGACGACGTGCGGGTTGTCCGCGTCGCGCGGCAGACCGGTCACCGTGCGCGCGGCCGGTGCGCCGTCCACCCTGTCGACGAGGTGGACGTCCTCGCCTCCGGCGTCGTTCGCGGTGCTGACGAAGAGGGTGGTGCCGACCGCACCGGCGGACTGTCCCGAGGGGCCGAAGTCGTCCGGGTCCACGACCGTCACGGACTTCTTCGTCCGCATGTCGCGCAGTTCGACGCGGCCGTCGGACAGGAGGAGCACCACCGCGTCCGACGCCTCGGCGCCCAGGGCGACCCAGGCGGACCGGCCCTCCATCGGGTCGGTGGTCGAACCGTCGGCGAAGCTGGTCCAGAGAACGTCCGCGGCACCGCCCTCGCCCCAGGTCAGGAACCCGGTCGAGCCGACGCCCGCCAACTGGCTCCGGCCGGCCGGATACGGCACCGCCGCCTGCCGGACGTCTTGGACCGCCGTCGCGGAGGCGGCCGTCGCAGCGGACGCGGACGAGGGCGTGGACAAGGGCGCGGTGGCCGGCGCGGCCACGGCCTGGCCGCCGGCCGACACGGTGGCGAGCACGGCGGCGATCGCCACGGTCAGACGCAGCCGGGAAACACGAGAACGGTGCAACGTACGGTCCCTCCCCAGGAGAAGGCCGCGGCGAACGTCGGACGCACGCGGCCGGATGCGCGGGGCGACCGGATGGGACCCCCCTCAACCGGTACGTCGCCTCGCGCGAAGATCCGCTGGAGAATAGCAGCGCGCTCCCGCAGAGGTCCCCCGGGTTGTTCCGCCCCATTCCCGTTCCCGGCGTCCGGCGCTCACTCCCCGCCGGCGTCGGTCCGCGCGCCCGGCCGCGGGGTGAGGACGGCGTCGGTCACTTCGGCGGAGGAGGCCATGACGTCGGTCGTGAAACGGCGCCGTCCCACCCCGAGCCGGCGCAGCCCCGCGCCGTGGTCGGCGGCGACGACGAGGGTGGCCGCCAGGAGGAGCAGCCGCCACAGCGCCATCACGGGGCGGCGGGCCGCGGCGGGGAGTTCGGCCAGCGAGTCGTGCAGCCGCGCGCAGTGGAACGGAACGTGGCGTTGCTCGTCGGCCAGGATCCGGCCGGCCACCTCCGAGGTCAGCGCGTCGTCGGTGCCGTCCCGGAGGGCCCGGTAGTAACGCAGCGCCACGACCTCGGCGATCATCAGCACCAGCAGTTCCGTGCGCAGGCCCAGCAGCCGCCGCAGCCGCACGAACACCGTGTCGCTCCAGTGGCCGCTCAGCGTCGGCCGCCCGCCCGCGGCCAGCAGCAGGGCGAGGAGCCGGGCGTGGTTCTGCTCCTCGGCGACGAAGAGCCGCACCGCCCGCGCGTAGTCGGCGTCACCCGCCTCCTCGGCCTTGGCGACCAGGTTCGCGCCGTCACCGTCCTCACCGACCTGGAAGCGCTGGACGCCCGCCCACACCGCCCGGTGCAGCACGGCGCCCCGCGCCCAGTCCGGGTCGCCCTGCGCCCCTCTGCGCTCGCGCTCCTCCTCGAACCGACGTGTCCACCCGGCGTACCCGTCCGTCTCCACCGCGCCGCCCCTCTCCCGGGCACGGCCGCCGCGCCCTGGAAGGGGACGACGCCGACGAACGCCGAACCGTTCCGCACGCACGTACGACGTGTCCTTCGTCTCGATGCGGGGGCGCCGGCACCCCCGCACCGCCGATGTCCGGCGGGCCGGCCGGAGAAATCGGCCGTCGTCCGGGGAATATTCCCGGGCTGCCCTCCGGGCCGGGATTTGCGCCGGCACCCGCCCGATCACGGCGTGCTACTGTCGAGAGAAGTTGCAGTTGTGGTTGCCTGAAGGTTTTTTCCGACGGGGTGATCATCACGGCGACCGGAGTGCACACAGGGTGGACTCCGAGCACCGTACCGAAGGAGAAAACATGGCTTCCGGCACCGTGAAGTGGTTCAACGCCGAAAAGGGCTTCGGCTTCATCGAGCAGGACGGCGGCGGTCCCGACGTCTTCGCCCACTACTCGAACATCAACGCGCAGGGCTTCCGTGAGCTGCTCGAGGGCCAGAAGGTGACCTTCGACATCGCGCAGGGCCAGAAGGGCCCGACGGCCGAGAACATCACCCCGGCCTGACGCTCTCGCACACTCGGCAGCTGGGGCCCGCACCTTGGGTGCGGGCCCCAGCTCGCCGCGTTTCCGGGCGCATTCACTTACGGCGCGTTCCCCGCGCCGCCCGCTTTCACCAATTCTTCCGGTCCTCGGCCCGACGCGCCGAAATCGACCGGACCGGCTCGTTCTTGCGATTCCCTGCGCCGCTCGTCCGCTGCGGGTCTCCCTTGATACGTGCCGTATCGAGGAAGGTCCCCCATGAACCGCGCACGCGCGAACGACCGCCGACGCTCCGGTGACGGCCCCCGCCGCTCCCGTTCGGCCGGCCGCCCCCAGAACTCCGGCCGCCGCCCGGCCGCCGCACCGCAGGGCGGCGAGTTCGCCCTCCCCAAGACCATCACGCCGGCGCTGCCCGCCGTCGAGACCTTCGCCGAACTCGACCTGCCGGCCCGCATGCTGGCCGCGCTCGGCGACCAGGGCGTGACCGAGCCGTTCCCGATCCAGGCGGCGACCCTGCCGAACTCCCTGGCCGGACGGGACGTGCTCGGCCGCGGCCGCACCGGCTCGGGCAAGACGCTCGCCTTCGGTCTGGCCCTGCTGGCGCGCACGGCCGGCCGGCGTGCCGAGCCGCGGCGTCCGCTCGCCCTGGTCCTCGTCCCCACCCGTGAGCTGGCCCAGCAGGTCACCGACGCGCTCACCCCGTACGCCCGCGCCGTGGGTCTCCGGTCGGCCACCGTGGTCGGCGGCATGTCCATCGGCCGGCAGGCCGGGGCGCTGCGCTCCGGCGCGGAGGTCGTCGTCGCCACACCCGGGCGGCTCAAGGACCTCATCGACCGCGGCGACTGCGCCCTCGGCGACGTCACCATCACGGTCCTGGACGAGGCCGACCAGATGACCGACATGGGCTTCATGCCGCAGGTCACCGCCCTGCTCGACCAGGTGCAGCCGGACGGGCAGCGGATGCTGTTCTCGGCCACCCTGGACCGCAACGTCGACAAGCTGGTCCGCCGCTACCTGACCGACCCGGTGGTGCACTCCGTCGACCCGTCGGCCGGTGCCGTCACCACGATGGAGCACCACGTGCTGCACGTGCAGGACGAGGACAAGCAGCGCGCGACCGTCGAGATCGCCGCGCGCGACGGCCGGGTCATCATGTTCCTGGACACCAAGCACCGGGTGGACCGGCTGGTGAAGCAGCTGCTGAAGAGCGGCGTGCGCGCCGCCGGCCTGCACGGCGGCAAGTCCCAGCCGCAGCGCACCCGGACGCTCGCCCAGTTCAAGGACGGGCAGGTGACGGCGCTGGTGGCGACCAACGTCGCGGCCCGCGGCATCCACGTCGACAACCTCGACCTGGTCGTCAACGTCGACCCGCCCGGCGACCACAAGGACTACCTGCACCGGGGCGGACGTACGGCCCGCGCCGGCGAGTCCGGCAGCGTCGTCACGCTGGTGACGCCGGACCAGCGGCGCGAGATGACCCGCCTGATGTCGCTGGCCGGTATCACCCCGCAGGTCACCCCGGTCCGCTCGGGCGAGGCCGATCTGGCCCGCATCACCGGTGCGCAGGCCCCCTCCGGGGTCCCCGTCGTCATCGCGGTGCCGGTGGTGGAGCGTCCCCGCCGGGCCGCCTCCGGCTCGGGCTCCGCGTCCCGCGGCCGCCGCGGCCGTTCCTCGGGACGCGGCGGCGGGCAGGGGACCGGCGCGTCGAACCGCACCGGCACCGGACAGTCCCGCTCCGGCGCCGCACAGCCCCGCACCGGCCAGGGGCGCACCGCCCAGGGCCGGCCCGCCGGCGAAGCCCCGCGCCGCCGGCCGCGCCGCCAGTCCACCGGTGGCTCGACCGGCTCGGCGGCCTGACCCCATCCGCTCCATCCCCCTTGTGGAGGCATCATGCGCTGTGTCATCGCCCGGTACCCGTTCGACCTCACCAAGGGCGGGGTGCTGGACTCGATGAAGGGCGTCACGCCCGAGGCCGTCACCGGTGAGTCCGTGACGATCGGCCGCCGCCGCTACCCCGTCAAGCAGGTGGGCGAGGTCGTCACCCGGCAGGACCGCCGCGACTTCTCCGCCGGCGAGGTGACCCGGGCGATGGCCCGTCTCGGCTTCACCTGCCACCCCGCCCCGGGCGCCGAGCCCGCGCCGGCGGCGCCCGCCGCCAGTCCGGTCGAGACGGCGTCCGCGCTGCTCGGCGGCGCCCCCGCCACGCCCCAGGACCTCTGAGACCGGCACCGGCCTCACGAGGTCAGCACAGTCCCGTGGCCCGGCCCCCGTCGTCCCAGCGGACCTCCAGCACGCGCTGGACGGCCTCGCGGTCGAGGGGGCCGAACACGTGCGGGAACAGGGTGCCCGCGGCGACGCCGGGCGGCGGGACCGGTTCCGGCGCCTCCCGCACACACCTCGCGGTGAGCCGGTCCTCGTCGAGGAGCAGCGCCACCAGGGGCCGGGGCGCGTCGCGGTAGAACGCGTTCACGACGGCGAGCGTCGTCGCCTCGTCGGGCGAGCAGTGGACGAAGCCGTCCGTGGTGAGGGAGGCGGGCGCGTACGGCCGGGCGGGGTCGGCGTTCCACTCGGCGAGCGGCACCACGTGATAGATCATCGCCCCGTTCTAGCAGCCCGGTCCGCCTCGGCGGCCGTGCCGTCCTGCTCCGCGGCGCCGGGGACCGAGGGCGTGGGCGCCACGGTGCCGGGCGCGCCCGACGGGGCCCGCCGGCCGGGCGGGTCGCTCGGCTCGACCGACGGCGCGGAGGCCGAGGGTACGGAGCCGGGCGGCGCGGAGGGCGACGGGGTGGCGGCGGTCGTCGGGGCCCCCTCGGTCGGCAGGGCGGGGTCCGGACCGGGCGAGCGGGTCGAGTCGCGGGGCGGGGCCGGGCTCGGTGAGGACTGCGGCGTGGGGCCGGCGGGGGCCGGGGCCAGCGGTGGCGCCGGGCTCGCGGGCGGTGCGGGGGCCGCCCAGTGCAGCGGCAGCGCGATCAGGGCCGCGGCGGCGGCGGTCGCGGCCGCCCCGGCGGCGGCCCGCAGCAGGCGCCGCCGGGAGGCCGCCCGCCGGGTCGCCTCGTAGCGGCCCGGGGGCGGGCCCAGGAACTCCGCGTCCGGACGCAGTACGACCAGCAGCGGATCGTCGTCCTCCCGCGCGAACCCCGGCGCGTCCCGGTCGTCCCGGTCGTCAGAGCCGTCCGGGCCCTCCTCAAGGCGTGTGGTCAAGGCTTCTCCTCAGGTGGACGCGGAGCAGTTCGCGGGCCGCGTGCAGGTCGGCCTTGACGGTCCCTTCCTTGCGTCCGGTCAGCGCGGACACCTCCCGGATCGGCATGTCGGCGTAGTAGTGCAGCAGGATCGGCACCCGCAGCCGCTCCGGCAGGGACTGTACGAGCAGCCGCACCGACGGGTCGGCCTGTTCCGGGTGCGGACGCACCGCGACCTCCGCGGTGACCCGGCGCACCGCCCGGCGCTCGCGCTCCAGTTTGCGCCAGTGGTCCCGGACCAGGTTGGCGGCGGTGACGTAGAGGAAACCGCGCGGCTCCTCCACGGACGTCCAGCGGGCCCAGAGCCGGGTGAACGCCTCCGAGGCGATCTCGTGGGCCGTCTCGTCGTCGTCGACGAGTCGGCGGCACCAGCCGGCGAGGCGCGGATACAGGGCGGCGAACAGCTCGGACGCCGCCCTGTCACGGGACCGTTTCAACGCTCTCCATGGTCGTGAGGGTATGCGGTGCGTACGGGCGCTACGCGCCCTTGGTGCCACTCAGTTCGGCGAAGACGATCACGTTGTCCCGGTACTCGTCGCCGTCGCGCGGGCCGCCGCAGGTGATGAGCCGCAACTCCGGTCCCGCCACGTCCCCGTAGACGTCGTCCGTGGGGAAGTCGGCCTTGGCCACCGTCCGTACGGCCGTGACCGCGAAGTCCGCCTCCGTGCCGTTCTCCAGCCGGGCCTCGATCCGGTCGCCGCGGTGCAGCCGCGCCAGGTGCCGGAAGACCCCGTCGCCGTACCGGCCCACCGTGACGTGGCCCAGGAGGACCGACGGACCCGCCTGGCCCGGCGTCGGCGAGTGCCGGTACCAGCCGGCGCGGTCGTCGTCCGTGACGGCCGGGACCTCCACCGTGCCGTCCGACGCCAGCCCCAGGTCCGTCACCGGGGTGTCGACCCCGATGGCGGGGATGCGCAGCCCCACCGGAACCGAACGCGCCAGGGGCCGCACCGACTTCGCCGGTGCGTGCGCGGGCGGCGCCGTTCTCGTCGCGGTCGCCGAGGGGGCGGGAGCGGCGTCGCCGTCCCCCTGGCCGCCGCCGCAGCCGGCGAGCAGCGCGGCCAGTGCGGCGGTGGCGAGCACGCGACCGGGGCGCGGGATCATGCGCCGGTCGCCGCCGCCCGTCGACGGCGTACGACGAGGAGGACCGCGCCGCCCGCGACGAGCACCCCGCCGGCGCCCGCGCCGACCAGCCCGGTGCCGTTCCCCGCCGGGTCCGCGGACTCCGCCACCCCGGTGTCGGCCGCGCCCTCGGGCACGACGGAGACCTGGCCGTCGCCGGTCGCGGGTGCCCGGGTGGGCTCCTCCGCCGGGACGCTGACGGACGGCACGGGGCTCGCCTCGGTCGCCTCGGTCGGTTCGGCGCCGGTGCTCGGGGCGCTCTCGGCGGGGGCGGAGGGGACCGGGGTGGGGTCGTCGGCGAACGCGGGCGCGGTGCCCGCCAGGAGGGCGGTGCAGGCCAGGGCCACGGCACTGAGGATGGTTCGGCGCATGGGGGGTCGCTCTCTCTCGTGGTCTGTGCGTCGGCGCACCGCGGGGGTGCGGGACGGATCGGACGGAGAGACGAGGCGGGGGCGGGGCGGGTTGTAAAGCGTTGGCAAAGGCGCGGCGGCGGCGGGGGCGGCGCCTCGGCTCGGGTCGCGGAGCACGCACGGGGTCGTCCCCCGGCTCTTACCGATCCGTGACGGGCCGGGCGGGGCGCCCGGTCCGGCGCCCCCGCGGGCCTAGCGTGGGGCGCATGCGCGTACTGGTCACCGGCAGCGCCGGTTTCATCGGCTCCCACGTGGTGGAGGCCCTGCGGGAGCACGGTCACGAGCCCGTCGGCTACGACGTCCGCGAGGACCCCGGCGCCGACGTGCGCGACCCGGCGGCGGTGGCCCGGGCGCTGGACGGCGTGGACGCCGTGTGCCACCAGGCGGCGATGGTCGGTCTCGGCAACGGCTTCGCCGACGCGGCGGAGTACGTCTCCCACAACGACCTCGGCACCGCCGTCCTGCTCGCCGCGGCGGCCGGTGCGGGCGTGCGGCGGCTGGTGCTCGCCGGGTCGATGGTCGTGTACGGGGAGGGCCGGTACGTCTGCGCCCGGCACGGCACGGTGCGGCCGGGACCGCGTGCCGTCGCCGACCTGGACGCGGGCCGGTTCGAACCCGCGTGCCCGCGGTGCGGCGCGGAGCTGTCACCGGGACTGGTCGGCGAGGACGCCCCGGCCGACCCGCGCAACGTGTACGCCACGACCAAGCTGGCCCAGGAGCACCTGGCCGCCGCCTGGGCCCGGACGACCGGCGCGACGGCGGTGTCGCTGCGCTACCACAACGTGTACGGCCCCCGGATGCCCCGCGACACCCCGTACGCCGGGGTCGCCTCCTTCTTCCGCTCCGCGCTGGCCCGCGGTGAGGCGCCGCGCGTCTTCGAGGACGGCCGCCAGCGCCGGGACTTCGTGCACGTGCGGGACGTGGCCGCCGCGAACGTCGCCGCGCTGGAGGCCGCCGGGCCGCCGGAGGGTGCCCTCAGCGCCTACAACACGGGCAGCGGTGAGCCGCACACGGTGGGCGGGATGGCCGTCGCCCTGGCCGCCGCCCACGGCGGACCCGAGCCCGTCGTCACCGGCGAGTACCGCCTCGGCGACGTCCGCCACATCACCGCCGACTCCGCCCGTCTGCGGACCGAACTGGGCTGGCGGCCACGGACGGGGTTCGCGGAGGGCATGCGGGAGTTCGCCCGGGCGGGCCTGCGGGGGGAGTGACCCGGCCCCGCCTCGTCCGTCCCGGCACCGGTCAGGCCTCCGCCAGGGGCAGAGTCACCTCGAAGCGGCAGCCGCCGGGGATGTTGCGGACCGTGGCGCGGCCCCGGTGGGCCTCGACGATGCCCCGGACGATGGCGAGGCCGAGACCCGCACCGGCCGGGGGCGTACGGGCGTGGGTGCCGCGCCAGCCGGTGTCGAAGACCCGGGGCAGGTCCTCCTCGGGGATGCCGCCGCAGCCGTCGGTCACGGAGAGCACCACGCCGTCGGCCGAGCGTTCGGCGGCGACCGCGACGGTGCCGTCGGCGGGGGTGCGGCGGATCGCGTTGACCAGCAGGTTGCCCAGGACCCGGCTCATCTCCCTGCCGTCCACCTCGACCGGCACGGCCGCCACCGCGTCCCCGACCAGCCGTACGCCCTGCTCGCGCGCCAGCGGGTCCGCGCCCGCGAGGGCGTCGCCCACCAGGTCGTACAGCGAGATGCGGGCCGGGGCGAGGGCGAGGGTGCCGGCGTGGATGCGGGAGAGTTCGAAGAGGTCGCCCACCATGTCGTTGAGGCGTTCCACCTCGGCGCGGATCTGCCGCAGGTAGCGGTCGGGGTCGGCGGCGACGCCGTCCTCCAGCGCCTCGGACATGGCGCGCAGACCGGCCAGCGGGGTACGCAGGTCGTGCGAGATCCAGGCGACCAGCTCGCGCCGGGAGGTCTCCAGGGCGCGCTCCCGCTCCCGGGACGCGGCGAGCCGGGCGCTGGTGGCCGCCAGTTCGCGGCTGAGCGCGTCCAGTTCGGCGGTCGCCGGGACGGCGGGGGCCGCGTAGCCGCCGTCGTCGCCGAACGACCGTGCCGCGACGGTCAGTTCGCGGCTGCGGGCGACGACCCAGCGGCCCAGCAGCAGCGCGGTGGCCAGGGAGACGACCGCCGCCATCGCCACGACGGTCGTGACGACGGACAGGTCGTGCGGGGACAGGAACATCGCCCACGCGACGGCCAGCGTGCCCGCGAGCATCGCGAGGACGGCGACCGCCGCCACCACGGCGAGGGACGCGGTCAGCGACCGCCGCCGGATCAGCCGCAGCACGGCCGCGCCCACCAGGCCGGTGGCGGCGGCGCCGGCGAAGGCGTACAGGGCGATGAGGAGGGTGGCGTGCACGTCAGTCCGCCTCCCTGCCGGTGGCGTCGAAGCGGTAGCCCACGCCCCACACCGTCCGGATCAGCCGGGGCCGGGCCGGATCGTCCTCGACCTTGCCGCGCAGCCGCCGGACGTGGACGGTCACCGTGGACAGGTCGCCGAAGTCCCAGCCCCACACCTCGCGCATCAGCTCCTCCCGGGAGAACGCCCGCCCCGGGTGCCGCAGGAAGAAGGCGAGGAGGTCGAACTCGCGCAACGTCAGGGCGAGTTCGGTGCCGTGCTTGGTGGCCCGGCGGGCGGCCGGGTCGACGGTGAGACCGGCCGCGGACGGCGGGCGCGGCGCCGGGGCGGGCCGGGTGCGGCGCAGCACGGACTCCACCCGCAGCACCAGCTCACGCGGGCTGAACGGCTTGGTCACGTAGTCGTCGGCGCCGACCTCCAGGCCGAGGATCCGGTCGTCCTCGTCGCCGCGGGCGGTCAGCATGACCACCGGCACGGGCCCCCGTTCGCGCAGCCGACGGCACACCTCGAGGCCGTCCATGCCGGGCAGCATGAGGTCGAGCACCACCAGGTCGGGACGGTGCGCGTCCGCCCGGGCGAGCGCGGCCGGACCGTCACCGGCCCGGTCGACGCGGTAACCGGCCCGGTCGAGGTATCCGGCCACGACCTCCGCGACGGTGGGGTCGTCGTCCACGACGAGGATCCGGGCGGGGGCGGCGGGGGGCTCGGCAGCGGGGTCGTAGGGCTGCTGGTGCATGGTCCCACCCTCGCACCGCGCCCTCGGCGGCGTCCCTCCCCGGCCGGTCCGGGCCCGGGACGTCCGTGTTTCGTAAGGAGTGAAAGCCCGATTCGTCCGGTTCCGGTTCGTAGGGTGAGGGCCGTGACCACCTCGCCCCCTCCGGACGTCGACGTCGTACTCCCCTGCCTGAACGAGGCCGGGGCCCTCCCCTGGGTCCTGGCCCGCGTCCCGGCCGGCTGGCGTGCGCTCGTCGTCGACAACGGCTCCACCGACGGCTCGGCGGACCTCGCCCGTTCCCTCGGCGCCACGGTCGTGACCGAGCCGCGCCGCGGTTTCGGCGCCGCCTGCCACGCCGGACTGACCGCCGCCACCGCCGACGTCGTCTGCTTCTGCGACTGCGACGCCTCCCTCGACCCGTCCCTGCTCACGCCGTTCGTGGACGAAGTCCGCGCCGGCACCTCCGACCTGGTGCTCGGCCGCCGGCGACCGCAGGCCGGGGGCGCGTGGCCGGTGCACGCCCGCGCGGGCAACCTGGCCCTCGCCCGGATGCTGCGCCGCCGCACCGGGCTGCGCCTGCACGACCTGGGCCCGCTGCGCGCCGCCCGCCGCGAGGGGCTGCTCGCCCTCGGGCTCACCGACCGGCGCAGCGGCTACCCGCTCCAGATGGTGGTGCGGGCCGCCGACGCGGGCTGGCGGGTCGCCGAGCACGACGTCCCGTACCTGCCCCGTACCGGCGCCTCGAAGGTGACGGGAACCTGGCGCGGCACCTGGCACGCGGTGCGGGACATGCGCCGCGTCCTGGCCGAGGCGCCCGCCGTCCGCGCGGGGCACGGCGAGGGGAGCGGCGTCCGGTGACCGCCACGACCACCCTCCTCGTCATCGCCAAGGAGCCGTGTCCGGGCCGGGTCAAGACCCGGCTCACCCCGCCCTTCACCCCCGTGGAGGCCGCCGCGCTGGCCGAGGCGGCCCTCGCCGACACCCTGGCGGCCGTGGCCGCGACGCCCGCGCGGCGCCGGGTCCTGGTGCTCGACGGCGCCCCCGGCCCGTGGCTGCCGCCCGGCTTCGACGTCGTCCCGCAGTGCGCGGGCGGCCTCGACGAGCGGCTCGCGGACGCGTTCGCCGGGTGCGCGGGCCCGGCCCTGCTGATCGGCATGGACACTCCGCAGGTGACGCCGGACCTGCTCGACGTGGACTTCCGCGACTGCGACGCGTACGTCGGCCCGGCCGAGGACGGCGGCTTCTGGGCCCTGGGCCTGGCCCGGCCCGAACCCGCCCTCCTGCGGGGCGTGCCCATGTCGACGCCGGTGACGGGGGCCGTGCAGCGCGAGCGGCTTCTGGCGGCGGGGCTGCGGGTACGGGACCTGCCCGCCCTGCGCGACGTCGACACCGCCGCCGACGCCCGCGCCGTGGCCGCCCTGGCCCCGGACGGCCGGTTCGCCGCCCGGCTGGCGGCCCGCGCACCGGCCGCGGACCGGCGGGCGAGCCGGTGAAGGAGGCCGCGCACCTCGCCCCCGGCCGGCCGGCCCCCACCGCCGCCCCGGCCTGGGAGGGCTCCGACCCCTACGCCGCCGCCCTGCGCTCGGGGCACGGGCCGCTGTTCCTGCGCCGCACCGACGGATGGCTCCTGCCGCTGGACGTGGAGCGCTGGTGCGCACGGGCCGACACGGTCGACCTGGAGGTGCTCGACCGGTGCGAGGGCGCCGTGCTCGACGTGGGCTGCGGGCCGGGACGGCTGGTCGCGGAACTCGCCTCCCGGGGCCGGACCGTCCTCGGCATCGACGTCAGCGAGGCCGCCGTGACGCGCACCGTACGGCTCGGCGGCCAGTCCCTGCGGCGCTCCGTGTTCGAGCCGCTGCCCGGCGAGGGACGCTGGGACACCGTCCTCCTCATGGACGGCAACGTCGGCATCGGCGGCGACCCGCACGCCCTGCTCACCCGCGTCGCCGCCCTGCTCTCACCCGGCGGCCTGCTGATCGCCGAGACGGCCCCGGTCGAGGTCGACGAACGCGCCCACGTGCAGGTCGTCGACGCCACCGACGGCCACGCGGCCGGCGGTTCCTTCCCCTGGGCGCGGATCGGCACCCGTGCCCTGCTGCGCCGCGCGGGCGCCGCCGGCTGGCACGGCGCCGGTCAGTGGACGTCGGGGGAGCGCCGCTTCGTCGCGCTGCGCAGCAGCCGCAGCGCCAGCAGCAGCGCCGAGCCGCCGAACAGCACCGCCGTGGTCAGCAGCCAGCGGGCGAGGAAGCCGTCCGCCGACAGCCCGGTGACCCCCGCGTAACCGGCGTCCACCCGCCCGCCGATCAGCGGGAACCACACCAGCAGGAGCAGCCCGGAGAAGGCCGCCGGGACACGGAGGTACGGCACCCACTCGCGGTGGCGCGCCGCCCCGAGCCCGCGCACGAGGGCCCGGTCGGCCGTCGCGTACAGCGGCAGCAGCACCAGGTCGTGCAGCAGCGCCGACCCCACGAACCACAGCGCCACACCGAGCCGGTCGCCGGCGAGCAGCCGCACCCCGGCGTACCCCGCCAGGGCGAAGGAGCAGCCGAGCAGCAGGATGTGGAACGGGCTGCCGATCACCCGTCGCGGCAACGACCGCCGATGGCCCACGCGCTTCATCCCAGGTCTCCGAACGTCATCCGGGCCACCCACTTGGTGTTCAGCACGCCGGGCGCGGCCGGCACGATGATCCGCGCCGGGTAGCCGTGGTCGGCGCTCAGCGCCTCGCCGTTGACGTACAGGGCGAGCAGGGAGCGCGGGTCGGCCACCTGGTTGGAGCGCAGGGCCCCGCTCCGGAAGGCGCCGCGCCGCTGGAGGGACTCGACGAACACGTCCGGCGGGTCGTCCTCGTGGCCCACCCGGGCGGCGAGGTCCCGCAGCCGCACGCCGCGCCACCACTGGTCGGACGTCGACCAGCCCTCGACGCAGGCGATGGGCAGGGCCACGCTGTGCTGCTCCATGGCGAGCAGTTCGGCCCGGCCGAGCCGGACGGTCCCCGAGCGCCCCGTGACGACGAGCCGCCAGGTGTCGTCCCGGGTCTCGGCCGGGTCGATGCCCACGTGGGCGGCGGTCTTGTTGATCTGGAACCCGTTCGGACCGCTGCCCGGCTCGGGTCCGCCGTGCGGGGAGAGCACGGCGGTGGCCCGCAGCGGCCCGTCGAAGCTGCGCCCCGCGTTCGTGGCGAACATCAGGAGTGAGCCGCCCCCGACGAACCACAGCGCCCCGCGCCGCGAGACGGTGGGCGCGGCCGGGCGCGGGGAGACCAGGTCGTCGCGCTCCTCACGCATCGCCCGGAGGTTGCGCAGCTCACGCATCGCCCGGAGGTTGCGCAGCGCGATCGGCGTCTTCAGCGCGGCGTGCGCGGCGAACGCGGCGAAGAAGACCCACGCGCCGTAGAAGTGCAGCGGGTAGAAGGAGCCGGGGAACAGGTAGTCGAGCTGGATGTTGAGCACCCCGGTGACGAACTCGAACAGCGCGCCCCCGACCAGCAGCAGCAGCGAGATCCGCTCCAGCGCGTGGGCGACCGAGCGGGCCGGCGGCAGCGTGAACAGCCTCGGCACCACCGACCAGAGCTTGGCCAGCAGCACCGGGATCAGCACCAGCCCGAGGGTGACGTGGACGCCCTGCGTGAGGCGGTACAGCCAGGGCGGGTCGGTGGGCCACGCGAAGAGGTAGAAGCCGAGGACCCCCTTGTCCGGGGTCTTGTCGTTGACCGGCGCCAGATCCGGGTTGTAGGCGGCGTAGGAGAGCAGCCCGGTCACGAACAGCACGGTGATGCCGACGAGCAGGACGAGGCCGAGCACCGACGTGAACCAGGGTCCGCGCAGCGGGCTGCGCCAGAAGCCCGGGGAGGAGGGAAGCCGTGGGGCGAGGTCGCGCATGTCCCGACCGTAGGCCGGGACACACCCTCCGGACGGTCCGCGACCCATGACGAAACGCTGACGTCCGCCGTGCGCACCGCCCGCCGCGTGATCTCCCGTCCTACGGTGCCGGGGTGACCGACACCCACCCGCGCCCCGTCCCCCGCGACCTGTACGCCGTAGTGCCCGCCGTGCTGCTCGTGACGGCCGCCGTCCTGGTCGGCCGGTACGTGTACACCTACGACGATCTGATCGTCGGCTGGCCGCCCCTGCTGGGCCGCTGGGACCCGCACCTGGGCCCCGGCACCCCGGCCGCCGTCGTGGTCGCGGCGGCGGTCGCGGCGTACGGCCCCTCCGTCGCCGCCCGGCTGCCGTGGCGGGCGCTGCTCCCCGCGGTGTGGGGCGCGACGCTGGCCTGGACCTGGTCGCTGGCCCTGGTCGACGGCTGGCGGCGGGGCGTCGCGGGCCGGCTCACCACGCATCAGGAGTACCTCTCGGTCGTCGACCGCTGGCAGGACGTCCCCGCGACGCTGCGCGGCTTCACCGGGCACATCCTGCTCCACTCCCCCGACAACTGGCCCGCGCACGTCGCCGGTCACCCCCCGGCGTCCACCCTCACCTACGTGCTGCTCGACCGGATCGGGCTCGGCGGCGGGGGCTGGGCCGGGGCGTGGACCATCACGGTGGGCGCGAGCGCCGGGGTCGCCGTGCTGGTGACGGTGCGGGTGCTGACCGGCGAGCGGCTCGCCCGGCGGGCGGCGCCCTTCCTGGTCCTCGCCCCGGCCGCGGTGTGGATGGGCGTGTCCGCCGACGGCTACTTCGCGGCGGTCGCCGCGTGGGCGCTGGCGCTGCTGGCCCTCGCGGTCACCGGGCGCTCGCTGTGGTGGGCGGCGGGCTCGGGCCTGCTGTTCGGGCTGACCTGCTACCTCTCGTACGGTCTGACGCTGTTCGCGGTGCCCGCGGCGGCGGTGCTGCTGCTCGGCCGGCGCGGGGTGCGGGCGCGGCCGGTGCTGTTCGTGCCGCTGCTGCTGGGGGCGGCGGTGGTGCCGGCGGCCTTCACGGCGATGGGCTTCGACTGGTGGGAGGCGTACCGCCTGCTGGTCACGCGGTACTACGAGGGCGCGGCCGGTGTCCGCCCCTACGGCTACTGGGTGTGGGCCAACCTCGCCTGCACGGTGCTCATCACGGGCCTGGCGACGGTGGCGGGGCTGCGGCGTACCGGGGGCGTGCTGCTCCGGCGGCGCGCGGGCGGCGGGCGGGCCGGGAGCGCGGGGACACCGGACGTGCGGGCCGAGGACTCGCGGGCGGCGGAGGTGCGGGCGGCGGAGGTCCGGCTGGCGTTCCTCGTGGCCGCCGGGCTGCTCGCCCTGCTGGTCGCCGACCTGTCCGGGATGAGCAAGGCGGAGACGGAACGCATCTGGCTGCCCTTCGCGCTGTGGCTCCTGCCTGCCTGCGCGTTCCTCACCCGTCCGCGCGGCTGGCTGACCGCACAGGCGCTTCTGGCGCTCCTCCTCAACCACCTGCTGGCGACGGGCTGGTGAGCGCACGGACGGTGTGAACGGCCCGCAGGTCAGCCCCCGCAGGGCAGGTCCACCTCCAGGACGGTCGGGCCGCCGGGCGGGCTGGCCAGGCGGAGGGTGCCGTCCAGGGCCGCCACGCGGCGGCGGATGCCGTTCAGGCCGGAGCCGCCGTCCTCGTCGGCGCCGCCCCTGCCGTCGTCCTCGACCAGCAGGCGCAGCCGGCCGCCCCGGGCCCGGACCGTGACCGAGGCCCGTGCGGCGCCGCTGTGCCGGGCGATGTTGGTGAGCGCCTCGGCGACCACGAAGTACGCCGTCGCCTCGACGGAGGCCGCGCACCGCTCCGGCACGTCCGTCTCGACCGCGCACGGCACCCCGCAGTCCGCCGCGAGGCCCGACAGCGCGCCCGCGAGGCCGCGGTCGGCCAGCACCGGCGGCAGGATCCCCCGCGCCACCGCACGCAGCTCCGCCAGCGCCTGCTCCGCCGCCGACTGGGCCCGCTCCAGCAGCTCGTCCGCACCGGCCGGGTCCCGCCCCGCCATCCGCCGCGCGGCGCCCAGCAGCACGGTGACCGACACGAGCCGGTTCTGGGCGCCGTCGTGCAGGGAGCGTTCGATACGGCGCAGCTCGGTCGCGTGCGCGTCCAGTGCCGCGGCCCGGGTCGCGGTCAGTTCCGCCACCCGCAGCGACAGGTCGGTGTCCGGGCCCGCCGCGAGCAGCCGCCTCGCCGGGGCGGCCTGGAGCCGCGCCATGCCCGGGCCCAGGCCGAGGAGGATCGCGGTCCAGCCCACGCCCAGCAGCACCGCCGCGAGCGCGTCCGGCCAGGTGTGCGCGGTGCCGATGCCGACGGACGTGGTCGTCGTCTCGGGCACGAGCCACCACCACAGCGGGAAACTGGTGTCCCGGACGGCGCAGAGCGGCAGCAGCGCCCCGAGCAGGCCCAGCAGGAAGCCCAGGGTGCTGTGCCGCACCAGCCAGCCCAGCTCCCGCCGGGTGGTGGGGTCGGCCAGGGCGGCCCGGAGCCGGTCGGGCGGCGGGTCGGGCGGCACGATGTCGATGCCCCGGCGGGCGAGGCGTTCGCGTTCCCGGCGGGCCAGCGCGTGCAGGGAACGCAGTACGGGCGGCGCGAGCAGCAGCCCCACGCCGGCCGGCGCGGTCACGGCGGCCACGGCGGACAGCAGCAGCACGCCGAGGCCCAGGACGGCCGTACCGAGCCCGCCGACGAGCTGCCCCGTCGCCGCCCCGGCCGCGCGCAGGGTCCGTACGGCGGTCTCCCGCACGGACGTGACCGGCACCGTCATCCGCCTGCCTCCCTCCGCGCCCGTACGCCCGGCCCGGGCGGGCTCGGCGTGCCCGACCCTATGCCGCCGGACGGGCCGGCGACGGGTGCGGAGCCGGAGAGTACAGCCTGCTGTACCCCGGACCGGGCGGCCCACGGGATCGGCCGCGGGGGGCCTCGCTCCATAGCGTCGGAGACGACCGAGAGCGACGCGACGGAGGCCGCAGCCATGACGCACCAGGACCACCGGTACCACCAGGACCAGCAGGACGGCCGGGACCGCCGGGATCCCTACCGGCTGGGCCCGCCGCAGGCCGGTTCCGCCCCCGGCGGCGGTCCGGACGCCGTCCCCCGCGGGGACGTCCTGCGGATGCTGCTGTGGACCGTCGTCGTGCTCAGCGCGGCCGCCAACATGGTCCTCTCCTTCACCGGTGCCGCCGTCGCGCTCCACCTGGCCAGCGGTGTGGTCACCGTGCTCGCCGTCGGTGCCCTCGTCGTGCGCGCCCTGCGGGGGCGGCGATGAGCACCGCGGCCTTCCCCCCGGCCGTCACCGCGCGCCGGGCGCCCGCCATCGCGCTGGACCGCGTCGCCAAGACCTACCCGGGAGGTGTCCGCGCCCTCGACGACGTGTCGCTGACCGTCGAGCACGGCACGTTCCTCGCGATGATGGGACCCTCGGGCTCCGGCAAGAGCACCCTGATGCACTGCGCGGCCGGGCTGGACTCCCCCACGGCGGGCAGTATCCGCATCGACGGGCACGAGATCTCCGGCCTGAACGAGACCCGCCGCACCGAACTGCGCCGCGAACGCGTCGGGTTCGTGTTCCAGGCGTACAACCTGATCCCCTCGCTCAGCGTCGAGGACAACATCACGCTGCCGCTGCGCCTGGCCGGCCGGCGTCCGGACCGGGACTGGCTGCGCACGCTGACCGAGCGGGTGGGGCTGGCCGACCGGCTGGCCCACCGCCCGGCCGAACTCTCCGGCGGCCAGCAGCAACGGGCCGCCGTCGTACGGGCGCTGGCGGCGAAGCCCGCCGTCGTCTTCGCGGACGAGCCGACCGGCGCACTGGACCTGCGCAGCGCCCACCAGGTGCTCGACCTGCTGCGCGCGCTCGTCGACGACCTCGGTCAGACGGTGGTCATGGTCACCCACGACCCGGCCGCCGCGGCCCGCGCCCACCGCGTGCTGGTGATGGCCGACGGCCGGGTGGTCGAGGCCCTGGAACGGCCGTCGGCCCCGCAACTGGCCGACCGTCTCGTGACGTTGGGGGAGCGCTAGACATGCTGCACCTGGCCCTGCGCATGGCTGCGCACCGGATCACCGCGCTGATCGCCGTGGCGTGCGCGGTCCTGGGCGGCGCGGCCCTGATCACCGCCACCGGCGTGCTCGCCGAGTCCGGGCTGCGTTCGCAGCTGCCGCCCGGACGGCTAGGCGGTGCGGACGTCGTGGTCGCCGCCGACCAGGAGTTCCGCCCGAGCGGGGACCTGCCCCTCGCGCTGCCCGAGCGGGCGACGGTCCCGGCCCGGCTCGTCGACCGGCTGGCCGCCCTGCCCGGCGTCACCGCCGCCGTCGGCGACATCGGCTTCCCGGCCGCACTGGCCGACGCCCGCGGCGGGATCACGCCGGTCGCGGAGGACCCGAGGACGGCGGGGCACGGCTGGTCCTCGACGGCGCTCCTGGCGGACCCGCGGGTGGAGGGCCGGGCGCCGTCCGGCGCCCACGAGATCGCCGTGGACGCAGGTACGGGTCTGGCGGTCGGCCAGCGGGTGGAGGTGGTGGCCAACGGGCGCGCCCCGGCGGCCTACCGGGTCTCCGCGCTGGTGCACGCCCCCGGCGCGGGCGTCTACTTCGCCGACGGGACGGCCGCCGGGCTGGCCGCACGGGACGCGGGCAGCGGGGGCCCGCGTGCCGGGACGGTGGACCTGATCGGGCTGCGGGCCGACGACGGTGCCGGGGAGCGGGTCGCCGCCGCCGTGCGGGACGCGGTGGCGGGCACGGGGCTCGAGGTGAGCACCGGCGCGGACCGGGGCGCGGCGGTGTCACCCGGCGTGGGGTCGGCGCGCTCGCTGCTGATCCTGCTCGCCGGTTCACTGGGCGGAATCGTGCTGCTGATCACCGGGTTCGTCGTCGCGGGCGCGCTGGGCGTGACGATCGCCGGACAGCGCCGCGACCTGGCGCTGATGCGGGCCGTCGGCGCGACGCCGAAGCAGATCCGCCGCCTGGCCGCCGCGCAGTCGACGGTCGTCGCGGCCCTCGCCCTGGTCCCGGGTATCGCGGCCGGCTACCTGCTCGCGGGCAGCTTCCGGGAGCTGCTGACCGACCGGGACGTGCTCCCCTCCGAACTGCCCCTGACCGTCAGCCCCTTGCCCGCGCTCGCCACGCTGCTCCTGATGGTGGCGGCCGTACGGCTCTCCGCCCGGTGCGCGGCCTGGCGCACCTCGCGGATGCCGGCCACCGAGGCGGTCGCCGAGTCGCGCAGCGAGCCGCGCACCCCGTCGCGGGGGCGGACCCTGGCCGGGCTGCTGCTGATCCTCGGGGCAGCCGCGCTGTCGGTGGTGCCGCTGCTGTCCCGGACGGTCCTCGGGGCGTCGGTCACCTCCATGGCGGGCATCCTCGCCGCGATCGGCCTGGCGCTGGCCGGCCCGGCGCTGGTCAGGAGCGCGGGCGAGGCCGCCGTACGGCGACTGCGCCCCGGGGTCGCCGCGCCGACGTGGCTGGCGCTGTCCAACGTACGGGCCTACGCCCTGCGCCTGTCGGGGGTGGTCAGCCCGCTGGCCATGGGCGTCGTCTTCGTCCTGACCTACACCCTCACCCAGACCACGGTGCTGGCCGCCACCTCCGACGACACCCGCACCGGCACGCTCGCCCAGTACGAGCTGACCGCCCCGGCGCTGGGCGGGCTGCCCGACGGCACCCTGGCCGCCGTACGGGACGTGCCCGGCGTACGGGCCGCGGCGCCGGCCGGGACGACCACGGTGGTGTGGGAGTACGACGAGCTGGGCGAACCCACGGCCGAGTCGGCCCCGGCGATGATCCTGGCGCCGGACGCCCGGGGCGTCGTGGACCTCGGTGTGACGGACGGCGGCCTGGACCGGCTGACCGGGGCGACGGTCGCCGTGAGCGGTGAGGCCGCCCGCGCGCGCGACGCCGGGCTGGGCAAGCGGGTGCGCCTGGTGCTCGGCGACGGGGCACGCGTCGAGGCCCGGGTCGTCGCCGTCTACGACCGGGGGCTCGGCTTCGGCCCGGTCGTCCTCTCCCACGACCTGGCCGCCGGGCACACCACGACCGGCCTCGACCAACGGGTCCTGGTCCGCACCGACGGCACGCAGGAGGCGGGGCGGGAGCTCGCCGCGCTGGCCGCCGGCCGTCCCGGCCTCGCCCTCGCGAGCACCGCCCCGGACACCACCGGCGCGGACACGCCGCCCGAGGTGTGGATCAACCTGGCGCTGGTCGTGGTGCTCCTCGGCTACCTGCTGCTGAGCATCGCCAACAAGCTGGTCGCCGCCACCGCCCAGCGCCGCACCGAGATCGCCGCGCTGCGCCTGGTCGGTACGACGCCGCGGCAGATCCGCATGATGATGCGCCGCGAGGCCGCCGTCGTCGCCGCCTCGGCCCTGGTCTGCGGGCTCCTGCTGTCCGCCGTGCCGCTGGCCCTGCTCGGCCAGGGCTTCCTCGGCCACCCGTGGCCGGCGGGCCCCGCCTGGCTCCTCCCGGCGGTGGCGGCGACGGTGGTGCTGACGTCGTACCTCACGACCGAACTCCCCACCCGCC
Organism: Streptomyces coelicoflavus; assembly: GCF_045041415.1. Lineage (NCBI taxonomy): Bacteria > Bacillati > Actinomycetota > Actinomycetes > Kitasatosporales > Streptomycetaceae > Streptomyces > Streptomyces coelicoflavus. Next base: position 4,104,215 of record NZ_CP108218.1, read on the forward strand.
ACGCCCTGCGCACCCCTCCGGCGGAGGGCCTGCGCACGGGCTGACCCGGCCCCGGCCCGGCCCGGCCCGGCTCACGGCACCTGGCGCCGGGCCGGGCCGACGGGGTCTCACGCCCCCCGGTCGCGCAGTGCCGTACGGGCCGGGAGGGTCGCGGCGGCGAGGGCGAGGGCCGCCGCCGTCGCGGCGAAGGCGGCGTACAGCAGCGGGGGCACGTGCGGGAACTCGCCGGTCAGGCCGCGCATCATCGGGGTCAGCGTGATCATGGCGATGGCGGTGCCCAGGGCCACGCCCGCCGCCGACACCAGCAGGCTCTCCCAGCCCAGCATGCGCAGCACCTGGCGCCGCGTGGAGCCCACCAGGCGGAGCGTGTGCAGTTCGCGGCGGCGGTCCAGGACCGTCATCACCAGGGTGTTGACCGCGGCGACGGCGGCGAAGCCGCCCAGGACGGCGGCCATCATGTAGTTGGCCCAGGCGCCGAACTCGCGGTCCACGTTCTGCGCGAGGGCGTAGCCGGAGGCGTCGGTGACCTCGCCGAACGGGGCGAGCGGCCCGGCGTCACCGCCGCTGACCAGCAGCGTGTCGGCGAAGGCGGAGGTGACGTGCCCGTCCAGGGAGGCGCGGTCCATCGTCACCGCCGGCAGGCCGATGCCACGGCCGTAGACGGCGACGACCTCCGGTGCGGCCTTCGTGCCGTCGGGGAGGTACAGCGACAGCCTGTCGCCGAGGCCGGTGTCCGTGGCGGTGGCGAGGGTCCGGTCGATGGCGATACGGCCCGGTCCCACCCGGTCCAGGCCGCCCTCGCGCACGTCCAGGTCCTGCACCTTCGCGAGCTGCGCCCCGGAACCCGAGAGGCCCTGGGTCGCCGTCCCCTGCAACGACGTCTCGCCGCCGCCCCGGACGGGCACCAGCACCTGCGTGTCCAGCAGGCTCACGGCCGCGTCGACGCCGGGCACGCGGGCCGCCCGGTCGGCGGCGTCGGCGGGCAGGCCCGCCGGGTTCGTGACGACGTGGTCCGCCGTGATGCCGTCGCGGAGCTGCTCCGAGGCGACGTGGCTCTCGCTGGTGTGCATGAAGACGAGCGTCGAGGCGAAGGCCATGGCCAGCACGATCGGGGTGATCGCGGAGGCCAGCCGGCGGGCGTTGGTACGGGAGTTGGCGGCGGCCAGCGACGCGGAGGCACCGCCGCCGCGCAGCAGCAGGCCGAAGAGGGCCGCGCACGCCCTGGCCAGGAGCGGGCCGAGCAGGGCGACGGCCAGCATGAAGAGCATGACCACGCCGAGGGAGGCGTTGGCCGCGTCGGAACCGGCGGCGGAGGCCGCCACCCCGGCCAGCACCGAGCCGCCGCCCACCGCGGCGACACCCAGGACGGTACGGACGACACCCGGCCGCAGCCGCTCCACCGAGGCCTCGGCGAGCGCCTGGCCCGGCTTGATCCTCGCGGGCCTGCGCCCGGCCGCCCATCCGGCACCCAGCGCCGTGAGCAGCCCGACACCGACGGCGGCCAGCAGCGGGAACCCCGAGACGTGCAGGTCGACCGCCTCGGGAACCGCCCCGCGGTCCTGCATCTGCCCGAACCACCAGTGCGCGAGCCCGATGCCCGGCAGGCAGCCGAGCAGCCCGGCGAGCGGGGCGACCAGGAGCGCCTCGGCGGCGACCGCCCGCCGGATCTGCCGGGGGGTGGCACCGACGGCGCGCAGCAGCGCGAACTCGCGGGTGCGCTGGCCGACGGAGAGGGCGACCGTGCCGGCCGCGGTGAAGACCGCGACCAGCGTGGCGATGCCGCCGAAGGAGCCGCCGACCGCGAAGAGCGTCTCCTTGGCGTACGCCAGCCCGTGGTCCTCGACCTCGCCGCGGCCGTCCCCGGTGAGCGTCTGCGCGCCGGAGCCGGTGAGGGCCTTCCCGACGGCGGCGGCGAGGGCGTCCGTGCCGACCCCGTCCTTCGCCATGACGGCGATGGCGTCGGCCTTGCCGGGGTGCCCGGCCAGCACGGACGCCTCGGCGTCGGCGAACCAGGCCGTGGCCGCGCCGCCGGCCCCTTCCCTCGCGAGGTCACCGGCACCGGCCTCGGCCAGACCGGACACCCGGAATGCGGCGCGGCCGTCGGCCGTCTCCAGCACGACGGTGTCACCCACGCCCGCCTCGGCGGTACGGGCCGCGTCCGCGCCGAGCACGACCTCACCCGCGCGCGGTGCGGTCCCCCGGGTCAGTTCGGTGCCGGTGAAGGCGTGCGAGCCCCAGCCGTGACCGGTGAGCGCGCCCGACGGGGCGCCGCCGCCGCGCACCGGGAAGGTGAAGTCCGGTACGGCCGTGGCCGCGCCCGGCACCTGGGCGGCCTTCGCCGCGAGCCCCGTGTCCACGCGGGCGGTGTCGGGCAGCGGGTACGCGGTCTCCTCGGGGCCGTCGACGGTGTCGGCGACGACGCGCGCGGACTGGTCGGCCGCCGCGACGACCGGCGCGTTCGCGTACCGCTCGGCCGGCACCGAGGCGCGGATGCTCGTCTCCAGGAGCACACCGCAGGCCGCGACGACCAGCGCCGACATCATCAGCGCGACGAACGTGCCCACGAACGAGGCGGGCTTGAAACGCACGGCCGCGCGGGCGAGACCGTTGGGCTTGAGGCTCATGCCGCCACCCCCGCCCCGGCACCGGCGCCCGCCCCGGCCATCGCCCGGGCCCGGCCGGTGAGCGCGGTCATCCGCGCCGCGATCCGCTCCGCCGAGCCCCGCTCCAGGTGGTCGGCGAAGGCGCCGTCTGCGAGGAACAGCACGCGGTCGGCCCAGGCGGCGGCGGCCGGGTCGTGGGTGACCATGACGACGGTGGCGCCGAGGGTGTCCACGGCGTGCCGGAGCAGCCCGAGGACCTCGGCGGCGGTGCCGGTGTCGAGGGCGCCGGTGGGCTCGTCGGCGAAGATCACGTCGGGGGCGGTGACCAGGGCCCGGGCGACGGCCACCCGCTGCTGCTGCCCGCCGGACAGCTCGCCGGGCCGGCGCCGCGCCTTGTCGGCGAGCCCGACCTGCGCGAGCACCGTCGCCGCCCGGCCCCGGTCCTGGCGCTGCCCGGCCAGGCGCATGGGCAGCAGGACGTTCTGCTCCACGGTCAGCGAGGGCAGCAGGTTGAACGCCTGGAAGACGAAGCCGAGGCGGCTGCGGCGCAGCTCGGTGAGCTCGTTCTCGCTCATGCCGGTGATCTCCGTACCGCCGAGCCGCACCGATCCCGCCGACGGCCGGTCGAGCCCGGCGGCGCACTGGAGGAAGGTGGACTTGCCCGACCCGGACGGTCCCATGACCGCGGTGAAGGTGCCGCGCGGGAGGGCGAGGTCGATGCCCGCGAGGGCGTGCACGGCGCCCGCGCCGCGGCCGTACTGCCGTCGCACCCCGCGCAGTTCGACGGCGAGCCCGGGCGTGGCGGCCGGAACCTCGGGGCGGTGGTCCGCCCCGGCCCGGTCGTCCGCCTGCCCGCGCTTGCCCTTGCGTAGCCTCATGGTGCCGTCTCCCTCGTCCGTGCGTTCGTGCGTGTCGGTGACGAGGTGAAGAGTGCGGGGGCGGCCGGTCGCCGGGCGTCATACCCGGGAGCCAAAGTCGGAGTGATACCCCGGTAGGGGGGCCAGGCCGGGTAGGGCCGGTGATGGGCGTGGAGGTGGTGGCCGGGCCGGGCTACTCCCCCGGGGCCACGAGCCCCGACTCGTACGCGAAGACCACCGCCTGGGCGCGGTCGCGCAGGTCGAGCTTGGTGAGGACGCGGCTGACGTGGGTCTTGACCGTCTGCTCGGCCAGCACCAGGGTCCGGGCGATCTCCGTGTTCGACCGGCCGCGGGCGACCAGGGTGAGGACCTCGGTCTCGCGCTCCGTCAGCCCCTTGAGCCGCAGGGCGGGCTTGCCCCGCGCCACGGGCCGCTGCTTGGCGAAGTCCGCGATGAGGCGGCGCGTCACGGACGGGGCGAGCAGCGCGTCGCCCGAGGCCACGACCCGTACGGCGGCGATGAGGTCGGCGGGCGGCGCGTCCTTCAGCAGGAAGCCGCTCGCGCCCGCGCGCAGCGCCTCGTAGACGTAGTCGTCGACGTCGAACGTGGTGAGCATCAGCACCCGCGGCCGGTGAGTCACCCCCGGCGGCGGCGAGAGCACCCGGCGCGCGGCCTCCAGCCCGTCCATCTCGGGCATCCGCACGTCCATGAGGACGACGTCCGGATGCGTACGCCGGCTCAGCTCGACGCCCTGCGCGCCGTCGGGGGCCTCGCCCACCACGTCGATGTCGCTCTGGGCGGCCAGCAGTGCGGCGAAACCGGCCCGCACCATGGCCTGGTCGTCGACGATGATGACGCGCGTCGTCACGTGAGGTCCCTTTCCGTCAGGGGAAGTTGGGCGGCGACGCGGAAGCCGCCGTCCGGCAGCGACCCCACGTCGAGGGTGCCGCCGACGAGCCGTACCCGCTCGCGCATGCCGACCAGGCCGTGCCCGGTGCCGCCCACTTCGAGCGGCCCGGCGGGCGGCTCGGGCGGCGGCTCGTTGACGACGAGGACGGTGAGCCGGGCCCCGCCCCCGTCGTCCCCGCCGCCCCCGTCGTCCCCGCCGCCCCCGTCGTCCCCGCCGTCCGCGGGGCCCGACACCGACAGCGACACCTGCGTCCGGGCCCCCGGCGCGTGCCGTACGACGTTCGCGAGGGCCTCCTGGACGATCCGGTACGCCGAGAGCCCCACCGCCTCGGGCACCTCCACGCCGCCGGAGGTGTCGCAGGGGGTGAAGTCCACCGGCGCGCCCGTCCTCGCCGTCGCCTCCGCCAGCTGCCCGATCTGCGCGAGGCCCGGCTGGGGCACGAGTTCGCCGTGCGCCTCCTCGTTGCGCAGCACTCCGAGGAGGCGTCGCATCTCGCCGAGCGACTCCCGCGCGGTCGCCGCGATGGACGTGAACTCCTGCCGCACGTCCGGCGGCAGCGCCGCGAGCCGGTACTCGGCGGTGTCCGCCTGCACCGTGATGACGGACATGTGGTGCGCCACCACGTCGTGCAGCTCGCGCGCGATGCGGGCGCGTTCCTCCAGCAGCGTCCGCCGGCCCCGCTCGGCCTCGCTGATCGTCTCCTGCTCGACCAGCCTGCGCTGCACCTCGTACCGCTCGCGCAGCACACCGCCCAGCAGGAGCGCGACGCCCCCGAGGATGGTGAGCAGCAGGCCCTTGGCGCCGGCGCCGTGGGACGGGGCGAACTCCAGGCCGACGTTGGCCGCCGCCGTCACCAGCCACACCAGCACCAGGGTCCGGCGCCGCTCGCGCAGGCCGAGGGCGAGGCAGAGGCCGACGTACCCGACGAGCTCCATCGGCGGGAACGGCCACAGGAGCCGCTCCTCGAAGTCGACGGTGAGCAGGGCCAGCGCCCCGGCCACGTCCGCGGCGAAGACCACGTACCAGGCGTGCAGCGGCCGTACGACGGCGAGCAGCAGCGGGGCGGCCTGGGCGACGGCCAGGCCGCTCGCGAGGCCGCCGTTCAGCCCGTAGTCGGCGGTGAGGACCACGATGGTCGTGGGCAGCAGCGCGACACACAGCACGAACGCCACGGCCCACGGCAGCATCCGCACCCACCGCCGCGAAGCCCCCGCGAGCAGCGCGCGCGGGCGCTCCTCCTCCACTGAGGTCATGACCACCAGCCTAGGTGTCCGGCACAGCCGCGCCGTCCCCCTGGAGAGCCAAGCCGGAGTGATACCCCGGTAGGGGGTGGCCCCTTCGGGGGCAGGAGGGAGCCGGGGCTGCCGGGGCTACCGCGCCCGTGGCGGCAGACACCGGATCAGCAGACCGGTGACCACCGCGAGGACCATCAGGAACCACGAGCAGCCGATCAGCGCGTCCGTGAAGTCGGTGACGGACACGGATGCCGCGGCGTCCTGCGGGTCGGTGCCGAGCAGGGCGACGAAGAGCGTGCCGAAGACGGCCACGCCCAGGGAGATGGCCGCCTGGTTGACGGTGAGCAGCACGGCGGAGCCCGCGCCGGCCTCCTCGGCGGGAACGGTGGCGAGGATGCTGCCGACCAGGGGAGCCGCCACGAGCCCTCCGCCCGCGCCGGCGAGCAGCAGCGCCGGGGCCATGGCGAGGGCCGCGAGCGGCGCGGTCGGCACGGGGCCCGGCAGCAGGGTGACGATGAGGACGAGATAGCCGGCCGCCATGACCGCGGCGCCCGCGACCAGGACGTTCCTGCCGTACCGGGCGACCAGCCTCCGGCCCGCCATGGAGGCGGCGGCGAACCCGACGCCGAGCGGCAGGAAGGCCGTTCCCGAACCGAGCGGAGACAGGTGCATGCCGTCCTGGAAGACGTAGGCGAGCAGCAGGAACAGCCCGTAGTTGCCGCTGTAGAAGGCGACGACGACGGCCAGGCCCAGCCCGAACCCGCGCTCGCGCGCGAGGGCGGGCCGCACGAGCGGCGCACCGCCGGACCGGGCGCACCGCTGCTCCACCCGCCACAGCGCGGCCAGCGCCAGCACCGAGCCGGCGAACGACGGCCAGATCCACGGGGGCCAGCCGCCCGCACCACCCCGGACGAGCGGGTAGATGAGCAGCGTCATGGCGATCGCCGTCAGCAGCAGCCCGGCGAGGTCGGGGCGGTGGCGCGGTCCCGGCCGTGAGGGCGGCAGGAGGACGGCGGCGCACGCCGCGGCGGCCAGGCCGACCGGCACGTTGACCAGGAAGACGGAGCGCCAGCCCAGTCCGAGGACGTCGAGGTCGATCAGCAGCCCGCCCAGAAGCTGCCCGGCGATCGCTCCCAGCCCCAGCGTCGCGCCGTACCGCGCCAGGGCGCGGGGGCGTTCCTCCGGCGGGAAGACGGTCTCGATCAGCGCCAGCACCTGCGGGAGCATCAGGGCCGCGGCCAGCCCCTGCCCGATGCGCAGGACGATGAGCACGTCGACGCCGGGCGCCGCCGCACACGCCGTCGACATCACCGCGAACGCCAGCAGCCCGGCCACGAAAACCCGCTTGTGTCCGTACGCGCCGCCCAGCCTCCCACCCGTGGTCAGGCCGACGGCGTAGGCCAGCACGTAACCGCTGATCACGAGCTGGATGTCGGAGAACCCCGCCCGCAGATCGCGCTGGATGGAGGGGGCCGCCACATTGACGATCAGTACGTCGAGGATCCCCATGAACGTGGCGGCGAGCAGCACGGCCAGTGCACCCCGCCGCGGCAGGTGCCCGGTACCACCGGTGCCGCTCTCCGCTCCCGTCACAGCACCGACCCCTATCACCCCCCGCGACGACGAACGGGCGTCAGGCGGGCGCGGCGGCCGGTAAATCCGCCGGAGGGCGGCGGTAATCGCTCAGACGGACGCCGCCGCCGTCCACTCCCGCAGCAGCGCCAGCCGCTGCTCCTTGGCGGGGGCGACGTCCTCGGGCTCCTCCCGGCGCCAGCCGACCAGTTCGCCGACGGTGGTGGTGCCGTCGGCGAGGCGAGCGAGGAGGGTGCGGGAGAGCCCGTACTCGTCCGGGGTGTGAATGCCCCCGGTGACGGCGGCCAGGGCGCTCGCCTCGACCGTGCCGTCCCCCTCCGTCTCCACGCACACCGTGAACAGCGGCGGTTGTTCGCCGTCCCCCGTGAACAGCACGACGACCGAGTCGAACGCCATGGACGCCAGCCGCCGCCCGGCCGACCGCACGGCCACGTCCCGCACGCCCAGCCCCCGCACCTCGTCCCACTCCCAGGACCGGCCGCCCTGCTCACCCCCCAGGATCTCCACCCCGCCCTCGGTCAGCCGCACACCGGGCGCCGTACCGGCGGGCTTCGCGCCCACGTACACACAGCCCTCGGTGATCCAGAACAGGCCGACCATGGCCATGGACGTCTCCCCCCGACGGTGCGGATGCGCTGTCGCGTCGCTGTGTTGCCGTTGTCGTGGGTGGAGACGAACGCGCTCCCGCCGAGGTTCCCAATCAGACCCGCCGGTCAGTGACGTAGCAGTCCCTCCACTCGACTCCCATCGGGGCCAAGCGCCAAGGCGCCCGGAAGGGAACGGAGCGCGGCCGACCGGGGGGCGGTCGGCCGCGTCGCGTTACGGGGCCACCGGGGTCGTCGGGCCGACCAGTTCCGTCAGGACGTCCTCCATCGTCACGAAGCCCAGGACCGCGCCCGTCTCGCCGGTGACCGCGGCGAGGTGGCTGTCCTCGGTGCGCAGGGCGGTGAGGGTGTCGTCCAGGGGGGTGTCGATGCGGACGCGGGTGACGCGGTGCAGGGCCGTGCGCGGGAAGGGGCTCTCGCGGTCGGTCAGGCCCAGGGTGTCCTTGATGTGCAGGTAGCCGAGGACGGTGCCGCCGGGGCCGGTGACCGGGAAGCGGGAGTAGCCCGCGTCGGCGGCCATGCGTTCCAGCTCGGCCGGGGTGACCGTGTGCGGGACGGTGCGCATCTTCTGGGCCGGGACCAGGATCTCGCCGACCGGGCGGGTGCCCAGTTCCAGCGCGTCGCGCAGGCGCTCGCCGTCGGCCGGGGTGAGCAGTCCGGCCTCGCTGGCGTCGACCACCATGCGGGCCAGCTGGTCGTCGGTGAAGACGGCCTCGACCTCGTCCTTGGGCTCCACCCGCAGCAGCTTGAGGAGCGTGTTGGCGAAGGCGTTGATGCCGAACACGACCGGCTTCAGGGCGCGGGTGAGCGCGACCAGCGGCGGGCCGAGGACCAGCGCGGTGGTCGCCGGGGCGGCCAGCGCGATGTTCTTCGGGATCATCTCGCCGATCAGCATGTGCAGGTACGTCGCCAGGGCCAGGGCGATGGCGAAGGCGACCGGGTGGACCAGCGCGTGCGGCATGTGGACCGCCTCGAACACCGGCTCCATCAGGTGCGCGATGGCCGGCTCCGCGACCGCGCCGAGCACCAGGGAGGAGACGGTGATGCCGAGCTGGGCCGTGGCCATCATCTGGGAGATGTGCCGCAGGCCCCACAGGGTCATCCGGGCGCGCTTGTCGCCCGTCTTGGCGCGGGGCTCGATCTGGCTGCGGCGCACCGAGATCATGGCGAACTCGGCGCCCACGAAGAACGCGTTGGTCAGCAGCGTCAGCGCGCCGATGAGGAGCTGTACGACGGTCATCGGGCCGGCTCCCGCTCGTCCTGCGCCGCCCGGTCGCCGGCCGGCTGCTGCTCGTACGCCGACCGGGCGTCGTCCGGCACGGGTGCCGTGACGCGGAGGCGGTCGGCGCGGTGGTGGTCGACGTCGAGGACGTCGATGCGCCAGCCGTCGAGGGCGACCACGTCGCCCTTGGCGGGGATGCGCGTCAGGTGGGTGGCGACCAGTCCTGCCAGGGTCTCGTACGGGCCCTCCGGCGCGGTCAGGCCGATGCGCTCCAGGTGGTCCAGGCGCAGCGAGCCGTCGGCCTCCCAGGCCGCGCGGCCGTCCGCGTCGGCGGGGGCGGGCAGCAGGTCCGGTATCTCGACCGGGTCGTGCTCGTCGCGCACCTCGCCGACGACCTCCTCGACGATGTCCTCGACCGTCGCCACGCCCGCCGTACCGCCGTACTCGTCGATGACGACGGCCATGGTGCGGGAGGCGCGCATGCGCTCCAGGAGGCGGTCGGCGGGCAGGCTGTCCGGCACCAGGAGCGGCGCGGTGGCCAGCTCGGTGACGGGGGTGGTCCGGCGCTTCTCCGGCTCCAGGGCCAGCACGTCGCGGATGTGGACCGTGCCGACGACCTCGTCCAGGCTGTCCCGGTAGACCGGGAAGCGGGACAGGCCGGTGGCGTGCGAGAGGTTCGCGGCGTCGGTGGCGGTGGCGTGGGCCTCCAGGGCCTTGACGTCCACGCGCGGAGTCATGACGTTCTCCGCGGTCAGCTCGCTCAGGTGCAGGGTGCGCACGAACAGCTCGGCCGAGTCCGCCTCCAGGGCGCCCTCCGCGGCCGAGTGCTGGGCGAGCGCGACCAGCTCCTCGGCGCTGCGGGCGGACGCCAGCTCCTCGGCCGGTTCCAGGCCGAAGCGGCGCACGAAACGGTTCGCCGTGTTGTTCAGGTGCCGGATGAAGGGGCCGAAGGCGGTGGTGAAGCCGCGCTGCGGACCCGCGACGACCTTGGCGACGGCCAGCGGGCGGGAGATCGCCCAGTTCTTGGGGACCAGCTCGCCGACGACCATCAGGACGACGGTGGAGACGACCACGCCGAGCAGGGTCGCGACCGTCGAGGCGGCGCCGCCCAGGCCGATCGCCGTCAGCGGGCCGCGCAGCAGCACGGCGATCGACGGCTCGGCGAGCATGCCGATGACCAGTGAGGTCACGGTGATGCCGAGCTGGGCGCCGGACAGCTGGAGGGTCAGGGAGCGAACGGCCTTCAGGGCGCCGTCGGCGCCGCGCTCACCGGACTCGGCGGCCCGCTCCAGGTCACCGCGCTCGACGGTGGTGAGGGAGAACTCGGCCGCGACGAAGACCGCGCAGGCGAGGGTGAGCAGGAGGGCCAGCAGGAGCAGCAGGACCTCGGTCACCGTGCCACCCCGCTTCCCTCACGCACGTACGGGGGAACTGGCGGGCCGGCCGTGGCACGGCCGGTACTAGGGGGCTCCATTACGGAACGGGACTCCTTAACGGGGTCGATGGGCGCCGGTACCAGCCGGGCACCCGAGGGTTCTCCCTCATGGTAAAGGACGAGCAAAAAGATCGGGAGTCCTGAGACCCCTATGCTTCTACTCGCCTGTAGAGAACGGCCGGAGGATTCCGGTTGTTCCCTCGGGTGCTCTCGCAGGAGTTCCCGCACGAACGTGAAGGAGTGAACGCCTCGATGGTGTTCAAGCGGCTGCTCGGTTCCCTCGGCGTGGGCGGGCCCACGGTGGACACGGTCCTCGACCCGGGCGCCGCCCGGCCGGGGGGCACGCTGTCGGGCCGGGTCCGCCTCGTCGGCGGCACCGCCGACCACGACGTCGAGCACGTCGCACTGGAACTGGTGGCCCGCGTGGAGACCGAGCACGAGGAGCACGGCGACGGAGAGGGCGCCGTCGTCTTCGACCGGCACGTCGTCGGCGGCGCCTTCCGGCTCGCGGCGGGCGAGGAGACCAGCCTGCCCTTCGCGGTGCCGCTGCCCTGGGAGACCCCGGCCACCGAGCTGCACGGGCAGCCGCTGGGCATCGTGCTCGGCGTGCGCACCGAGCTGGCGGTCGCCGGCGCCCGGGACAAGGGCGACCTGGACCCGCTGACCGTGGCGCCGCTCCCGGCCCAGGAGGCCGTCCTGGAGGCCCTCGGACAGCTCGGCTTCGGCTTCCGCTCCGCCGACCTGGAGTACGGCCGCATCGGCGGCACCGGGCAGCAGCTGCCCTTCTACCAGGAGGTCGAGCTGACCCCGCCCCCGCGCTACGCCCACCAGGTCAACGAGATCGAGCTGACCTTCCTCGCCGTGCCCGGCGCCCTCGAGGTGGTGCTGGAGGCGGACAAGCGCGGCGGCCCGTTCGCCGACGGACCCGGCGGACACGGCGGCCACGACGCGCTCAGCCGCTTCACCGTCCCGCACGAGGGCCCGTCCGGGCCGCAGGACTGGAACGCCCTCGTCGACGGCTGGATCCAGGAGCTGGTCGAACACCGTGCGTCGTACGGCTCCCACGCGGTGTACGGCCACGAGTCCGGGGTCGGTGCCGCCGTCATGGCCGGGGCCGCGGGCATCGCCGGGGGGATGGTGGCGGCCGAGGTCGTCGACGAGGTGGGGGACTTCTTCGAGGGCGACTCCGACGACGGGGAAGGCTGATAGTTTCTACAGTGCTGTAGAGGCTCGGGGCCGTTCCCGGTCTCCCCGACCAGCCCGATCACCCTTTCCCGTCCGACCGGTACGGAGTACGGAGTTCTCATGGCCCTGTGGGACCGCTTCAAGGAGTCCGCGTCGCAGATGCAGACGCAGCTCGTGGCGAAGAAGAACGACCTCAAGAGCGGCGCCTTCCGCGACGCGAGCATGGCGATGTGCGCGCTGGTCGCCGCGGCCGACGGCACCGTCGACCCCTCGGAGCGGCAGCGGGTGGCCCAGCTGATCTCGACCAACGAGGTGCTGCAGAACTTCCCCGCCGACGACCTGCGCCGCCGGTTCGAGGACAACCTGAACAAGCTCACCGCCGACTTCGCCTTCGGCAAGGTCGGCATCCTCCAGGAGATCGCCAAGGCGAAGAAGAAGCCCGCCGAGGCACGGGCCGTGGTCCAGATCGGCATCGTGATCGGCGGCGCCGACGGTGACTTCGACAAGGACGAGCGCGCCGTGGTCCGCGAGGCCTGCTACGCCCTGGACCTGCCGCCGCACGAGTTCGACCTCTGAGACCTCTGAGCCTCCGGGCCGCGGCGCCCGGTCCGGCGGCCTTGCCGTAGATTCCGTGTGCGGGCCCGTGCCGCGGGCCCACACCGTACGTTCACCAGGGGAGCACCGTGTTCGGACTCAGCGAACTCGCGATCATTCTCGTCGTCGTCGCCGTCGTCCTCGCCATCAAGAAGCTCCCCGAGCTGACCCGCTCGGCGGGCAAGTCGGCCCGCATCCTCAAGGCCGAGGCCCGCGCCGCGAAGGACGCGGACGAGCCGGGGACGCCGCGCGTCATCCAGGGGGAGACGGTCGACCGCGAGGCCCCCGGCACCGGTACCGGCAACAGCACCGGCACCGGCACCCAGGACCCGCCCCGCGCCTGATCCGCGCACCGCCGGCCGGCTCAGGACGGGTCCTCCGGTACGGCCGACAGCAGGCTGTGCACGACCGGGCCCGCCGAGCCTCCGCCGGTGACACCCTCCTCGACCACGACGGCGACGGCCACGTTGCCCCGATGGGCGACGAGCCACCCGTTGTTGTCCTGGTCGTCGGAGACCTCGGCGGTGCCGGTCTTGGCGCCCACCTCACCGGGCAGGTCGGCCAGGACGCGCGCGGTGCCGTCCGTGACGGTGGCCCGCATCAGCTCGCGCAGCTGGGTGACGACCTCGTCGGGAAGCGGCTCGGTGCGCGTCTCGTCCTCGGTGCCCGCGGTGAGCGACGGCTGGTGGAACTCGCCGGAGACCGCGGTGGCCGTCACCGACGCCATGATCAGCGGGTTGGCCTGGACCCGGCCCTGCCCGATCATCGACGCCGCCTTCTCCGTCTCGTCCTTGGGCGCCGGCACCGAGCCGTCGTACGTCGGGATGCCGGCGTGCCAGACCTGGCCGATCCCGAAGTAGGTGCGGGCGACCTTCCCCAGCTCCCCGTCGTCGAGCTTGCCGCGCAGGCTGATGAAGGCGGTGTTGCACGACTCCGTGAAGTCCTTGCGGAAGGTGGCGCCGGGGTGTTCGGACGTCTCCACGTTGTGGAACTCCTTGCCCACCGTCAGGTACTTGGGGCAGTCCACGACGTCGTCCGGCGCGACCGCCCCCTTGAGCAGCAGGGCGCTGCTCGTGACGATCTTGAACGTGGAGCCGGGCGCGTAGGTGCCGGAGGCGGCGCGGTTGAAGCCGGAGGAGGGGGAGTTGGCGAGGGCGAGGACCTCGCCGTTGTCGACGCGCAGGGCGACGAGCGAGGCGTTCTTGCCGTCGGCTTCCCCGAGGGCCTTCTCCGCGGCCGACTGCCAGGTGGCGTCCAGGGTGGTGCGCACGGGCCGGTCCGCGGTCGTCGGGTCGGGCTTCTTCCCGAAGGACGCCTCGGTGCGCACGGTCTCCCCGCTGGCCCGGTCGACCAGCTCGACCGCGCCGCGCGGACCGCCGCCACCGCCCGCGTCACCCGCGAGCCGTCCCAGCAGCGGGGCCAGCGACGGGTAGTCGGCGCCCACGAGGGAGGTGCCCTCGCGGTCCGTGACCTTCGGCGGCGCGGTCTCCTCGCGCTCCAGGCGGAACTTCTCCGTGTCGCTCAGCCGCGGATGCACCAGGGACAGCCGCCAGTCCACCTTCCAGCCCCCGTCCTCCTGCTCGCGCAGCGGCAGCCTCGACTCGTACGTCCAGGTGCCCAGGCCGGTGACCGGCATCCTGGCCGTGAAGGGGACGCCGAGGGTGCCGTCCTCCGCCTCCTTCGCCCCGGCGTCCGCCGCCGTCAGCTTCGGCTTCTCGATGTCGAGGCCCGCGGTGAAACTTTGCAGCACCTCCTGAGCCTTGCCGGGCTCGGTGGTGCGGCCGGCCGCGCTCGGGAGCCGCCCGGCGGCCCAGTCGGCGAGGAAGGCGCGCGCCTGCTTCATCGCGGCGGGGTCGGGTCCGTCGTCGCCGCGCGCGAAGGGGCCGAGCCCGGCGGCGTACGAGCCGCCCGCGGCGATCGCGAGCACGACGCCGACGGCGGCGACGGCCCGCACCCCGTTGCGGGGCCTGCGGCGGCGGGGAGAGGTGAGGTAGGGGGAGTCGGACATGGGAAGGGTCCTTGTCGGTCAGCGGCCGGGGCCGGGGTCGGCGAAGAAGTCGAGGATCGTTTCGGTGGCGTCCAGGGCCTTGCTGACGGGGCCGAACCCCTCGGGCGGCGGGACGGTCGAGCCCGGCCAGGTGTGACCGGCGTCTTCGACGACGAGGAGCCGCACGGTGCCGTCCGGCCGCCGGTCGCCGCCGGGGGCACCGGTCCCGAGCCGCCACACCGTCCGGTCGTAGCCCTCCTCCTCCCGCGTGACCGGCTCGCCCGCGCCCCCGGCCGCCGCGAACGCCGCCGCGGTGTCCCGGGCCGACCGGGTCGCCAGGATCGGCTCCTCGGGGTCCGGCGGCGGGGAGGGCAGACCCGCCAGGGGGCGTACGGGGTCGTCGGCGCCGTAGACGACCATGACGGGGACGGGCCCGGTGGGCTCGACCGCGGCGTCGCCCGTGGGCAGCTGGCCGGAGACCGAGGCCGCGCCCGCCAGCAGACCGGGGCGCTCGGCGGCCACGCGCAGGGCCATCGAGCCGCCGTTGGAGAACCCGGCGACGTAGACCCGCTCGGGGTCAGCCCGCTCGGTGCGGACCAGGTGCTCGACCAGTGCCTCGGTGAACCGCACGTCCAGCTCGGGGTCCGGGCGCTGCCGCGTCGCCCGCGTGCCCGCGCCCCAGCCGTGGCCGAGGCCCTCGGGGAAGGCCACGAGCATGCCGCGCGCGGTGGCGGCCTTCTCCAGCCGGGTCTTCGCCCGCAGCTCGGCGGCGTCGGCGCCGCGCCCGTGGAAGGCGACGACGAGGGGCCGCGGGCCGTCGGCGGCGGAAGGTGCGGGGGTGGAGGAGGGCCGGTGCAGGAGGTACTCGCGGACGTCGCCGTCCACCCGGAGCTGTTCGCGGGTTCCGGGAGCCGCGGTGGCCGTACCGGTACCGCCGCCGGTGCTGCCACTGGTGCCGCCACTGGTGGCGGACGACCCGCTCGACGGCGGTGCCGCGTCCGGACGGTCGGAGTCGGTGGCGCAGCCGGCCAGGGGAAGGGCGAGGGCGAGGGCCAGCACGCCGGGCCAGCGGCGGGAACGTTCACCAAAGGAGCGCATGGCCCGAGGAGAGCAACCCCGCCGAGTCCCTGTCCAAGACCGATATGGATGTCGGATCGATCAATCCCCGATATGATTACTGGTCGTGGACCTGGTGCGGCACCTGGAGTGCTTTGTGGCTGTTGCAGAAGAGTCACACTTCGGGCGTGCCGCCGCCCGGCTCGGCATGGCCCAGCCACCCCTGTCGCAGCGCATCCAGCGGCTGGAGAAGGAGCTGGGCGTCCGGCTCTTCGAGCGCACCAGCCGCCAGGTGACGATCACCGAGGCGGGCACGCTGCTGCTCGGCGAGGCCCGCGAGCTGCTGGCCCGCGCTGAGGCGCTGCGGACCGCCGCGCGCCGCATCCGGGACGGCGAGAGCGGTCTGCTGCGCGCCGCACTGTCCCCCGACATCTCCGGCGAGACCGTCGCCGCGCTGCTCGCCGGCTTCCGGCGCCGGCACGCGGGCCTCGAGCTGGAGCTGCACGAGCTGACCACCGCCCAGCAGCTCGCCGGGTTCGCCGCGCACGAGCTGGACGTCGGCCTCATCCACCATCCGTGCGACGTCACCGGCCTGGAGCTGGGCCCGGTGCTCCGCCGCGACCTCGGCGTCCTGCTGCCGCGCGGCGCCCCGCAAACGGAGCTGGACGAGGTGCCGCTCGCCGCCCTCACCGGCTACGACCTGGTCCTCTTCCCGCGCGCCGACGCCCCCGCGGTCTACGACGACCTGCTCACCGCCTGCGCCCGCGGCGGCTACACGCCCGCCGCCGTACGGCACGGGCAGGGCGCCGGCTTCGCCCGCGGGCTGGTCCTGTCCTCCGGGGCCGTCGCCCTCGGCCCCCGTGACTCCCGGCTGGTGACCCCCGGCGACCGGGATGTGGTCTGGCGCCCGCTGGCCGGGGCCGCACCCGCCTGGCGGCACTCCGCGGCCTGGCCCAAGGGGCGCGGCGACGCCGCCGTCGGCGCCTTCGCGGACGCGGCCACCCACGCCCTGCGCACCACGGCCGGCGCCCACTCCGAGACATCGGCCCGGCCCCTGCACCTTCGCCCGGCATCGGAGTACTGGCTATGACCGACCACGCCCTCCTCGGCCACCCGGCCGGTGGGACGCCGCCCCGCAGGGGAGCCCCGGCCATGACCGACCATGCCGCCGCCGGCCACTCGCCGGCACGCCCGGTGACCGGCCCCGCCCACCGGCCGTCGGCGCCCCTCACCCCTCCGGCGCCCCCCGCCCCCGGCGGCGCCCTCCGGGCAGCAGGGGCCCCGGCCGACGCACCCCTCGCGGCAGCCGCCCGGCCGGTGGGCCCCCGTCCCGCGGGGGAGCCCCGGCCATGACCGACACCGCCACCGCCGCCCGGCTGGACGCCGCCTTCGCCGACGCCGGCGTCACCGGGTGGCTGCACGCCGTCGACATCGACTCGGGGGCGCAGGTCGGGGTCCGGGCGGACCAGCCGGTGTGCACGGCCAGTGTCCACAAGCTGTGCGTGCTCGTGACCCTGCACGAACTGGCGGCGGCCGGGGCGCTGGACCTCACCGAGCAGGTCGAGTGCCCGCCCGACGGGCGCACCCCGGGGCCCACCGGACTGGCGGCCATGCTCGACCCGGTCCGGCTGTCGCTGCGCGACACGGCGTTCCTGATGATGTCCGTCAGCGACAACACGGCCGCCGACCTGCTGCTGCGCCGGGTCGGCCTGGACGCCGTCAACCGCACCGCGGCCCGGCTCGGCCTCACCCGGACGCGGGCGGTGCACGGCTTCGGCGAGATGCTGGGCACCATGCGCGAGGACGCCGGGCCGGACGGTGCCCGGGCGCTGGCCGACCCGCACGTCATCAGCCGGCTGCGTGCCCTGGACCCGGCCCGCACCAACCGCAGCACGCCGCGCGACATGACCCGGCTGCTCGGCGCGGTGTGGCGGGACGAGGCCGGCCCGCCCGAGTACGGCGCCGCGATGCGCCGGATCATGGGCCTCCAGGTGTGGCCGCACCGCCTGGCCTCGGGTTTTCCCTTCGACGACGTCCACGTGGCCGGCAAGACCGGCAGTCTGCCGACGCTGCGCAACGAGGTCGGCGTCGTCGAGTACCCCGACGGCGGTCGCTACGCCGTGGCCGTCTTCACCCGTACCGCCCACACCGCGGCCGTACTCCCGGCGGCGGACGCGGTGATCGGCACCGCGGCCCGGATCGCGGTGGACGCCCTGCGGGCCCCCTGACGGCCGGGGCGCCGCCGCAGCCGGCACCCCTCACAAGAACACCAACCAGGACACATCGGGCGCTTTATGCCATTTGGGGGTACATAATCAGAGCATGAGTACGGCAACGTATGTAGTGCTGGCCGCGCCCTCGGGCGGGCTGAAAGTGTTGGTGGTCTTCATCATCGGGCTGGTGATCGCCGGCGCGCTGGTCTGGGCCGTACGCACGGGCATGCGGGTCATGGACCGGGAGCCCCGCCGCCCCCGTGCCGACGAACAGCCGCACCTCCCGGACACCGGTCCCGTCCACGAGGAGCGGGAGATACGGGAGCCGGACGAGATCCCGCTGAACGAGGACGGAAGCCCGCGGCTCATGCCCTACCAGCTGCACCACTCGGGCAGCCGGCGGGGCGACGACCAGCAGCGGCGCCGCTGGTCGCCGGGGTCGAGCGGATCCTTCGGCAGCGGTGGGCCGGGACACGTCTGAGTCACCCGTCCGGCGGTGCACCACAGGGCGCGGCGGTGCCCTCCGGCCTTCACTGGGGAAGACCCGCGTGCCCGCGGCGGAGATGCCCCACCAGGTCCCTGGAGGCGACGACATGGCCGGTCCCGGAAGGCCCGCACGCGCCGCGCGCCGCCGTCGGCCGTGAACGGCCCGCGCGGGGCGGGTGAGACACCCGTGACCGGCGAGACCGGTGGGGCCGGCGAGACCGGTGGGGCCGGTGGGACGTCCCTGCCGGGTGCCGGCACGGGTGCGGGCCCGGGCGACGGCGCCCCCGCCGCCTTCACGGACGAGGTCTACGCGGCCCGCATGGAACGCACCGCGTACGAGGCCGCCGCCCTCGGGCTCGCCGGGGTACTGGTCACCCCCGGCCCCGACCTGGTGTGGCTGTGCGGCTACCGGCCCACCGCCACCACCGAACGCCTGACCCTCCTCGTCCTCACCGCCACCTCCCAGCCCCGGCTGCTGGTACCGGCGATCGACCGGCCGACCGCCGAGGCGGCACCCGGCGCGGGCGCGGTACGCGTCTTCGACTGGTGGGAGGGCCAGGACGCCTACGCCGCCGCGGCCGGACTGCTGCGCCCGCACGGCCGCTACGCCGTCTCCGACGGGACCTGGGCGCTGCACCTGCTCTGCCTCCAGAAGTCCCTGCCGCTCGCCACCTACCAGCCGCTGTCCGTCGTCCTGCCCATGCGGCGCGCGGTCAAGGACGAGCACGAGGTGGCCCGGCTGACGGCGGCGGCAGCGGCAGCGGACGCCGCGTACGAGGAGGTCCTCGCGCTGCGCTTCCGCGGGCGCAGCGAGCGCGAGCTGGCGGCCGACCTGGCGGAACTGCTGCGCGGACACGGCCGCAGCCGGGTCGACTGCCGGGTCGACTTCACGGTGGTCGGCGCGGGTCCCCACGGGGCCGACCCGCACCACCGGCCCGGCGACCGGGTCATCGGGGACGGCGACATGGTCGTCCTGGAGTTCGGCGGCCTGCGGGACGGCTACGGCTTCGACACCGCCCGCACCGTCCACGTCGGGGCGCCGACGGACGAGGAGCGCCGGGTCCACGAGACCGTACGGGCCGCGCAGCGGGCGGCCTTCGGGGCGGTACGGCCCGGGGTGTCCTGCCAGGAGGTCGACCGGGCCGCCCGCGCGGTGCTCGAGGAGGCCGGCCACGCCGGGCACGGCGCGCCCCGCACCGGCCACGGAGTCGGTGTCACCACCCACGAGCCGCCCTATCTGGCGGAGGGCGAGGAGCAGCCGCTCGAACCCGGCATGTGCTTCTCCCTCGAGCCCGGCATCCACCTCCCGGACCGGTTCGGCGTCCGCATCGAGGACGTCGTGACCTGCACGGAGGACGGCGGACGGCGGCTCAACACCACCCCGCACGACCTGGTGATCGTCCACTGACGGAACCCCGCCCGACCCCGGCCGCGAGTGCCGCGCCGCGCCGCATCCGTGCCCGGCGTAGGGTCACCGGCGCCCCGCACGCCACCGTAAGGAGCCCGCCGTGACGACCGCCTCCGACCAGCAGCGTCCCCTCCCGGTGATCATCGACTGCGACACCGGCATCGACGACGCCCTGGCCCTGCTGCTCGCGGTCCGCCACCCGCGCCTCGACCTGCGCGCGGTCACCTGCGTGGCCGGGAACACGGACGTGGCGGGCGTCGTGCGCAACACGCTGACCGTGCTGGAGCGGGCCGGCGCGCCGGACGTCCCCGTCGCCCGGGGCGCCGAGCGGCCGCTGATCGAGGGCGTGCGCACCGCCCGGCACGTGCACGGGTCCGACGGCATGGGCGACCTGGGGCTGCCCGCGCCGACCCGGGCCCCCGCCGACGTGGACGCGGTGACGCTGCTGCGCCGGGAGATCCTCGCCGCCCCGCGCCCGGTCACGCTGATCCCGACCGCGCCGCTGACCAACATCGCGCTGCTGCTGCGCACCCACCCCGAGGTCACCGCCAACATCGAGCGGATCGTGTTCATGGGCGGCGCCGTGGCCACCGGAAACGCGACGCCGGTCGCCGAGTTCAACGTGTGGCACGACCCGGAGGCCGCCGCGATCCTGCTCACGGCCGGGGTGCCGATCACGATGTACGGCCTCGACGTGTTCGAGCGGGTGATCGTGCCCGGCGCGGACGTGCGGCGGCTGCGCGCGAGCACCGAGCCCGGCACCCGGCTCGCCGGCGACCTGCTCGCCCACCGCGGCCCGGCCACCGACGCGTCCGACCCCGGCGGCGGGCTCGGCGACGCGGGCGCGGTCTGCGCGGTGCTCGACCCGGAGGGCCTGACCACCCGCCGGCTGCCCGTCGAGGTGTCCCTGGCCCCCGGCCCGGCCCGCGGCCAGACCCTCGTCGACCGCCGGCTGCGCGTCGGGGAGTCCGAACTGCACGACGGCATGCGCGAACAGGCCCTGGTCGACGTGGCGCTGGACGTGGACGTGGCCCGGTACGTGGACCTGTACCTCGGCACGGTCGAGCGCACGGAGGCGTAGCCCCCGGCGCGTCGCGGGCGCGCGGGTTCGCTTTTCGGGTGATCTGGACAGACGTACCAGACCGGTTCGTGTCGCCCGCACGTACCGACTCGGCATCTCGAAGGAGGCCGCGTGACCGTACGCAGCACCGCCAGCACCCCCGATCTGTCGTCCAAGGACCCCAACTGGTGGCGCCAGGCCGTCATCTACCAGGTCTATCCCCGCAGCTTCGCCGACGCCGACGGCGACGGTCTCGGCGACCTGCGCGGTGTCACCCAGCGCCTGACCCACCTGGCCGCCCTCGGCGTCGACGCCCTGTGGCTGAGCCCCTTCTACCCCTCCGAACTCGCCGACGGCGGCTACGACGTCGACGACTACCGCGACGTCGACCCGCGCCTGGGCACGCTGGACGACTTCGACGCGATGGCCGCCGAGGCCCACCGGCTGGGCCTGAAGGTGATCGTCGACCTGGTCCCCAACCACACCTCGCACCGCCACGCGTGGTTCCGGGAGGCGCTGGCCGCCGGCCCCGGTTCGGCGGCCCGGGACCGGTACGTCTTCCGTGACGGCCGCGGTGCGCACGGCGAACTCCCGCCCACCGACTGGCAGTCCGTCTTCGGCGGCAGCGCCTGGCAGCGGGTGCCCGACGGACAGTGGTACCTGCACCTGTTCGCGCCCCAGCAGCCCGACCTGAACTGGGAGAACGAGCAGGTCCGCGCCGACTTCCGCACCACGCTGCGGTTCTGGTGCGACCGGGGCGTCGACGGCTTCCGCGTCGACGTCGCCCACGCGCTGGTCAAGGACCTCACCGAACCGCTGCGCGACCTCGGCGCCCCCGAACTGAGCGGCGAGGCGGCCCTGACGGAGTTCGCACCCGGCACCCACCCCTTCTACGACCGCGACGACGTCCACGAGGTCTACCGCGACTGGCGCAAGATCCTCGACGCCTACACCCCGCCCCGCACGGCCGTCGCCGAGGCCTGGGTCCCGGGCGCCCGGCGCGCCCTGTACGCCCGACCCGACGAACTGGGCCAGGCCTTCAACTTCGAGTACCTCCAGACCGGCTGGGACGCGGCCGAGCTGCGCGAGGTCATCACCGGTTCGCTGGCCGACGCGCGGGCCGCCGGCGCCTCGGCGACCTGGGTGCTGTCCAACCACGACGTCGTGCGCCACGCCACCCGCCTCGTGCTGCCGCCGGACACGGACACCGACGCCTGGCTGCTCTCCGGCGGCCGCGCGCCCGCCGTCGACACGGCGGCCGGACTGCGCCGGGCCCGCGCGGCGACGCTGCTGATGCTGGCACTGCCCGGCTCGGCCTACCTTTACCAGGGCGAGGAGCTGGGGCTGCCCGAGGTGGCCGACCTGCCCACCGAGGTCCTCCAGGACCCGATCTGGGAGCAGACCGGGCACGTCCGCAAGGGCCGCGACGGCTGCCGGGTACCACTGCCGTGGACGACGGACGGCCCGTCGTACGGCTTCGGGGCGGGCGGGGCGTGGCTGCCGCAGCCGCCGGACTACGCGGCGTACGCCGTCCAGGCCCAGGACGGGGTGGCGGGCTCGGCGCTGGAGCTGTACCGCACCGCCCTGCGCCTGCGCCGCAAGCTGCTCGACGGCGAGGCGCTGACCTGGTCGGACGACGTCCCGGCCGACGTCCTGCGGTTCGACCGCTCGGACGGCTGGCGCTGCGTCACCAACCTCTCCGGCGCCGCGGTCGACCTGCCGGCCGGAGAGGTCCTGCTGAGCAGCGCGCCGCTGGAGGACGGCCGGCTGGGCCCGGACACGACGGTCTGGCTGGGGCTGTAACCGCCGGCCGGGCCCCCTGCCCCGCCCGGCGCACCCTCACCCGGACGGCCGCGCGCGGTGGTGGCGTGGCGGGGACGGTGGTGCCGTGAAGGGGTGACCGATCCTGAACGGCGCCGGTCGCACCGGCCCGCCAGGAGGCACCGATGCAGCTCGCCCCCGCCGCCCGTCCGTCGCCCGCCCGCGCCGCCCGCCCGCTGCTCGGCGCCGCGCTGTCGGCGGTGCTGGCGCTGACGGCGACCGCCTGCGACACCGTCGGCGGGCGGGCCCCGGGCCGACCGGCCGGGACCACGCCGCCGACCGCCCGGTCCCCGGCCGCGTTTCCGTCACCCGCCCTGCCGTCATCCGCCCTGCCGTCATCCCCTCTGCCGCCATCCGCCCTGCCGCCGGTGCTCACCCGGGGGCAGGCGCGGGCGGCCCTGATCACGGCGGCCGACCTGGGGGAGGCGTGGGAGCCGACGCGGGGCGCCGCGACCTGGCGGGACGAGGTGCTCAAGGCCACCGCGGAACGGACCGGGCGCGGCGACTGCCGGCGGCTGCTCGACATCCTCTACACCGAGGACCTCTTCGGCGGCGCCACCACCGCGCCCCGGGCCACCGCCGCACTGGACGACCCGGACGGCGGGGCCCAGCTGCACTACCGGATCACCTCGTACCGCGCCGCCGACCTCGACAGCACGCTGGCGTGGCTGGGAACGCTGCCGGACACGTGCGGCCGCTTCGAGGCGGACGCCGGCGGCACCGGCCGGGACGTCCGGGACGTCCGGGTCACCGCCCTGACGCCGCCGGAGGCGGGGGACGCCGGCCGGGGCCTGCGGGTGACGGTGAGCGGCACCCGCCCCGGCGAGGTCCTCACCGTGGACCTCGTCGCCGTCCGGGTCGGCGACGACGCGCTCAGCCTCACCAACGGCACCCTCGGCGAGCCGGCCGACGACGCCACCCTGACGGCCGTCGAGGTGGGGACGCGACGGCTGACGGAGGTCCGGCGGCAGGGCCGGGCCCAGGTGTGACGGCAGGACGTCGACGGCACCGCGCAGCTACAGCGGCGGCTGTGCGGGTGCCGGTCCCAGGGTCGTCGTGCCGGGCGCGGTGCGGTGCCCGAGGCCGGTGCGGTACGCGTCCAGGGCCGCCTCGACGCGGCCGGTGCGGCGCAGCAGGTCGCCGAGGAGCCGGCACAGATCGGCCAGGTCACCGGCCGCGCCGGCCCGCTCCAGCAGGCTCAGCGCGCGGACGTAGTGCTCCTCGGCGGTCTCGGTGTCCCGGGCGTCCTCGGCGATGATGCCGAGCAGCCGGTGCGCACCCGCCGCGTGCACGGCCCCGCGCTCCGGGGAGAGGTCGTGCAGGACTCCGTGCAGCAGCTCCGCGGCCTCCTCGGACTTGCCCCGCCGGTGCAGTACGTCGGCCAGCTCGACGGCGACCTGGCTGCTGTAGAGGGCGGCGCGGGTGGCCGACAGCATGCCGAGGGCCTCGCGCATCTCCTCCTCGGCGCGCGGGAGTTCGCCGTTCTGGGCGCAGACGTAGCCGCGCATCCAGTGGCAGTTGGCCAGCTCGGTACGGAGTTGCAGCGTGCGGTACAGCTCGGCCGCCTTGGCGAGCGAGGCGTCGGCGTCGGCGAGGCGGCCCTCGGCGAGCAGGGTGCGGGCCACGGAGCGGTGCATGCGGGCCACCAGCGCGGGATCGCCGGCGCTGGGCGCGAGGGAGAGGGCGAGCTCGGCGGCCTGGGCGGCGCGCGCGTGGGCGCCCATGTCCATGTACGGGCCGATCGCGCTGGCGTAGAGCAGCAGCAGCGCGTCGGGGTCGTGCAGGCCGCCGCGGTTCAGCTCGTCGAGCGTGGACTCCAGCAGGTAGACGGCGTACCGCAGTTCACCGGCGAGGTAGTGGGACAGGGCGCGGCCGCGCAGGGCGGGGACCCGGGCGGGCAGCGGGGCACCGGCGTCGGCGAGGCACTGCTCGGCCCGCTCGAAGTACTGCCGTCCGGAGGCCAGTTCGCCGGTCTCGACGGCGCACTCCCCGAGCCCGAGCAGCGCGGCGGCCCGCTCCTCGGCCAGGTCGTACGCCTCGGCCTCGGCGAGCAGCTCGGTGTACTGGCCGGCCGCCTGTTCGGCACCCTCGGTGGCGAGGGTGCGCTGCGCGCCGGTGAGCCTGAGCCGCAGGTCGGTGGCGAGATGGGCGGGGCGTCCGGTGGCCAGCTCCTCGTAGCCGACGCCGAGTCGCTCGGCGAGGTGCCGCAGGGCCTCGTCGGAGGGGCGGACGCGGCCGGCCTCGAGGGTGGAGATGTAGGCGGGCGTGTAGGCCGGTTCCGCGAGCTGGCGCTGGGTCATGCCGCGCTCGGCGCGCAGTCGCTGCACCCGGCGTCCGACGGCGTTTCGGTCGTCACGGTCCCCCACTGCCAACTCCCACTGAGGCTCTTGCCGTTCGGCTCGGACGGCTCTAGGTTAAACGGCGTATTAAGCGCGCTTAAGCGCGCTTGACACAATCCCTGATTCCGCAGAGGACACCGTGCCCGTACGTACCCGCACCGCCGAACGTTACGCCAGAGCGCTCGCCGCCGCCGTCGCCGCCGCGGCCGGGCTGCTGCTGGCCGCGAACGCGGCCCCGGTGGACACGGAACCCCCCTCTTCGTCCCCGGCACCGAGGTCCGGCACCGCCCCCGCCCCCGCCCCGGACGACCTGGCCGCCGTGACCCCCTAGCCACCGCCGCCGCAGGCCGGACCACCGGCCGGGCCACCGATGGGGTGCCGGTCGGGTGCCGTGCTCAGCCCTGGGTCTGGAGCCGGCTCAGTTCGCGCTGGACGTGGTCCAGGGCGCCCTCGCGGCGGCCCGGTACGCGGCCGCGCAGCGCCGCCAGCGGCGGTCCCAGTTCGCGGGCGGGTCCGGCGTCGCGGATACGGCCCCACTGGTGGTGGGCCCGGTCGACGGCCGCCTCCACCGCAGGCGCCTGCGGAGGCTGCCCGGCACCGAGCCGGGCCTCGGCCACCGTCAGCCAGGCCCGGCAGCTGCGCACCGGGTCCCCGGCGAACATCGCCAGGTCGGCCCGGACCTCCGTCCAGTGCAGCGCGTCCTCGGAGGCGGGCCCGTACGTGTGGGCCGCGGTCCGCTCGTGCCGGGCGGCGAGCGCGTCGGCGTCACCGTGCCGTCCGGCCTGCACGGCGGCGGCGATGACGGCGTGCGGGTCGCCCGCCACCGGTCCCGGCGCCGTCAGCACCAGGTCGGCGCCGGTCACCGCACCGCTGCCCGGGGCGTCGGCGGCTGCCCGGGCCAGTGCCTGCTGGTGCAGCTCGTCCGGCGGCGGCCGGTGCCCGCTGCGCAGGATCGTCGCGACGCCCCGCATGTACGACGGGACGGCCACCGTCCGCCGTGCGGGCGGCGGCGCGACACGACCGTAGACGGCGTTGTTGCGCCCGGAGTCCAGCGGGCCGGTGCGCAGCCACTGCCAGGTCTCGTGGTCGGCGTGCAGGTCGAGCAGCAGCGTCGTCGCGCCGCTCGGCCGCAGGCGCAGCTCCTCGCGGATCCAGTGCCAGGGCAGGGCGGTGTAGCGGACGTTCGCCGGGGTCGTGCGGGCCAGCGCCAGGTGCGGCAGGCGCTGGCGCCGGTCCAGCTGGAGCTGCCCGGCGACGTAGACGGTGAGCGGCCCGGGGGCGGCCGCCGCGGCCCGCAGCCGGGTGAGGACGGCCTGCGGCTCCAGCGGGTCGGCGAGTTCGACGACGTTCGCCGTGTCCGTGCCGGAGAGCACGGCGGGCGGCACGGCCGCGAGCACGGGGAGCACGGAGGCGGCGTCCACCAGGCACCCACGGCCCACGGGCGCCGCCGCGAGCAGCAGCACGGTTCCGGGCATGTCCCCTCCCCCTGTAGTTCCTGCCGGCCTCCGCCGGCCTTCATCGGCCTCTGTCAGTCTCTGTCGGCCTCTGCCGGTCTCCGCCGGTCTCCGGCGATCTGCCGTCGATCACGTACGGCAGCACCGTAACCGCTACGGCTGCGAAGCGGAGCACTCACCCGTCGCCCGGCTCCCCCGGGTCCGGTGTCCGCCGTACCGCGAAGAGGGTGGTGTCGTCGGCCAGCCGCCCCCGGCAGTGGCGCAGCGTGCCGTCCCGTACGAGGGACACCAGACGTGCGGGCGCGGCAGCGCGCGCGTCGGCGGCGAGGGCGGGCGCGATGTCGTCGGTCGGCCGGTAGAAGACCCCGGCGGGATCGCGGGCCTCGGTCACCCCGTCGGTGACCAGCAGCAGCGTCTCGTCCGCGGCGAGGCGCAGCCGGTGCACCGGTGGTGCCGCACCCGGCCGGCCCGGTGAGAGTTCGGCCATGCCCAGCGGCAGCCCGCCCGCGACCGGCAGGGTGCGCACGCCGCCGGGGCCGACCGCCATCGGGGGCTCGTGCCCGAAGACGACGACGTCCACGGCGTCCGGCAGATTGGGGGAGAAGCCGATCAGCACGGCGGTGGCGAACCGGTCGCCGTCCGACCGCCCGAGGCCCGCGGTGTGCTCGCGGTGGCGCACCATGCGTACCTCCAGGCGCTCGGCGACCGTCGCGAGGTCCGGTTCGTGGTAGGCGGCCTCGCGGAAGGTCCCGAGCAGCGCGGCGGCCGTCTCCACCGCGCCCAGCCCCTTGCCCTGCACGTCGCCGACGAGGACCCGGGTGCCGTGCGGACCGGGCTGGATGTCGTAGAAGTCGCCGCCGACGCGGGCCTCGCTGTCCGCGGAGAGGTAGACGGCGGCGTGGTCCAGGCCGCCGAAGCCCACCGGGAGCGGGCGCAGCACGGTACGGCGGGTGGTGTCGGCGATGTCCCGCATGTGCAGCATGCGCCGCTCGCCGCCGACCCGGAACCCGGCGGCCGCCACGGCGATGAGACCGCCGAGGACGACGAGGACCAGACCGGGCAGCCCGGTCTCGTCCCGGTGCTGCCAGACGGTGTCGGCCATGACGTAGACGCCGACCGCGAGTACGACGAAGGCGGCCGTTCCCCACACCCCGCAGATCGCGGCGGCCACCCCCGGCACCAGCACCGTCCAGGAGATGATCTCGAACGCCCCGGTGGTGATGTCGCCCGCGGTGATGCCGACGAGCAGGAGCAGCGGGAACAGCCAGGCGACACTGCGGCCGCGCACACTGAGAAGCTCGTGCCGGGACACGGCGTCCCCCTGACCGGCGGCGTGCACGAGCCGGCCGAGCGGCCGCCACCGGGCGCGCACCGGCCTGCGGACACGACCCCTCACGGGCCCCAGCGAAACACGCCCCCGGCGGGCCCGCATCCCGACTTGCCCCCCGGCGCGCCCAGGTGTGCCCTGGTAGACGGGGGTGGCAGACGGGGGCGGGGCAGACGGGGCGAGGCTAAGGAGTGCGCTCATGGCTCACGCGGTAACCACACCCGGAACACCCACCGGCGCCCGCACCGGCACGGGCCCGGGCACGCCGAGGCGGGCGACGCCCGACGTCCTCGGCAAGAGGACCCACCTGCTGGTGAAGTGGGCGATGCCCGTCGCGGCGGCCCTGGTCTACGGCTACTGGGTCGCGTCCGTCCGCCGCCACGGCGGCCCCATCACCACCACGAACCTGCTGTACGGCTTCATGTCGATGCTCGCGTTCGCCATCCTCTACTTCGCCATCAGGGCGGTGGGCCGGCGGCTGCCGCGCGAGGGCCACGCGGCACTGTGGGGAGCGTTCGCGGGCAGCGCGCTGGGGTTCATCTACTCGGGCAGCGGCGTCGCCATGTTCACGTGCATCCTCGCGTCGCTGCTGCTCGCGGGGGCGGTGACGGCGGCTCTCGTCTACCACTACTACACCCGCCAGGACGCCCAGGAGGCCCGGGCAGGCCGGGCGGCCCGCACCACCTGACCGGCTCGTCCCGGGCGGCCATATGCAGTCACGCCGGTCGCTCCGGGGCGCCGCGAGGGCTTCCCTGGGAGGGTGTTCCCACGCCTCAGGGGCGCCCTGTCGGCCGTCCTGATCGTCCTCACCGGCCTGCTCGCACCGTGCGCGACGCTGGCCGGCTGGGCGATGCACGGGCCGGCCGACACCGGCCGGTACGTCGCGACCGTGGCACCGCTCGCCGACGACCCGGACGTACGGGACGCGGCCGCCGACACCCTGGGTTCCGGATTCGCCGGGATCGTCGGCGAGGTCACGGCCGGTCCCGTGAGCGGCACCGTGCGGCTCTTCGTGCGGGACGCGGCCCGGTCGTTCACCCGCACCGAGGCCTTCCACGAAGGCTGGGACGCGGCCAACCGCACCGTCCACGCCACCGTGCTGCGCGCCCTGCGGGACGACGCGACGGCCGGGCGCCCCGTCACCGTCGACCTGGCCCCCGTCACCGAACGCGTACGGGACCGGCTCGCCGAGGACGTGCCCTTCGCCCGGCGCATCCCGGTCCGGCACACCGCGGTCACCGTGCTCACGGCCCACCAGGCGGACCGGCTCAGGGAGGGCTACCGCGTGCTCGACGTCGCCGCGTTCTGGCTGCCGCTGGCGGCCGTCGTCTTCGCGGTCGCCGGCATCGCCGTCGCCGCCCGCCGCCGTCGCGCCGTCACGGCCGCCGGGATCGGCACCGCGCTCGGCGGGGCGCTGCTCGCCCTCGCCGTCGTGGTCGGCCGGCGGCTCACCGTCGCGGAACTCCCCGGCCCGGTGGACGGCCCCGCCGCGGGCGCCGTCTACGACGCCCTCACCGAAACCCTGCGCACCGCCGCCTGGCTCCTGGTCGGCCTCGGCCTCACGGTCGCCCTGGCCTCCTGGCTCACCGGACGGTACGGGCTCCTGCCGCGCCGCCGTCCCCCGGCGCAGCCCGCCGCCGAGCCGCCCCCGCCCCGGCGGACACGCACCGGCCCGTGAAACGGCGTGGCGGTCCCCGCACCCGGACGGCTAACGTCGCCGACCATGACTCAGACGCCGAGCGGGACGGGGACGGGGACGGGAACCGGAGCCGGGACCGGGACCGGCACCGGGGCCGGTCCCAGGACGACGACCCTGTGGCGCCCCACGGGCCCCGAGGAGCTGGCACTGGTCGAAGCCTCCGGCTGGACGGCCTGGCCCCCGCGCCTGCCCGAGCAGCCGATCTTCTACCCGGTCCTCAACGAGGACTACGCCGTCCGCATCGCCCGCGACTGGAACGTCCCCGCCTCCGGCGCGGGCTACGTCACCCGCTTCGAGGTCGACGCCGGGTTCCTGGAGCGCTACCCGGTCCGTCGGGCGGGCGGCGAGACCATCCTCGAGCTGTGGGTCCCGGCGGAGGAGCTGGCGGAGTTCAACCGCCACATCGTGGGCCGCATCGAGGTCGTACGGGAGTTCCACGCACCGGCGTAGAACTCCCGTGGCCCCCTTGCCACCCGGGACGGCTCAGACGCCGATGTCGCGGCCGTCGGCGCGCCACACCGCCACGACGGCCGGGCGCACGATCTTCCCCGGCCCGTCGGGCCAGGAGCTGGCCGGCTGCTCCACCGAGGCGCCGTCGACCTCGCCCGGGTGCTGCACCGCGACCAGCACCCGCCGGTCCTGGACGAGCGGACCGCAGGTCTCGGCGCCGGTCGGCACGGTCAGGAACTGCTTCAGCTCACCGCGCCGGTCACCCCTGGTCGCGACGCCGAAGAGCCCGTCGTGGCTGCCGAGCGCGTTGCCGTCGGTGGAGATCCACAGGTTGCCGTGGTCGTCGAAGGCGACGTTGTCCGGGCAGGAGATCGGGCTGACCCGGTCCTTGGGGAAGCCCGCGAAGTAGGTCGCCGGGTCCTCCGGGTCACCGGCGACCAGGAACAGCGACCACCCGAAGCGGGTGGCGTCGGCCCGGTTCCACCGCTCGGTCAGCTCCAGCACGTGGCCGTGCTTGTTGGAGTTGCGCGGGTTGGCCTCGTCGGGACCCGCGTAACCGGCCTTGCCCCGGTTGGAGTTGTTGGTGAGCGCGACGTACACCTTGCCGGTCGTCGGCGACGGCTCGATGTCCTCGGGCCGGTCCATCTTGGTCGCGCCGACCTTGTCCCCGGCGAGCCGCGTGAAGACGCACACCTCCTCGGCGCTCATCCCCTCGACGTGCGAGACGGCCCCGTCCTCGGTGGCGGTCACCAGCGGAATCCACTCGCCACCGCCGTCGAACTCGCCGTCGCGCGGCAGCGTCCCGGTCCCGTCGATCTCGATGGCGGGGGAGTCGCCGTCGAGCTTGGCGACGTACAGCGTCCCCTCGTCGAGCAGCGAGAGGTTGTGCTCGCGCGCCCAGCGGGAGTTGCCGTGCCGCATCCGCTTGCTGCCGACGAACTTGTAGAAGTAGTCGAACCGCTCGTCGTCGCCGGTGTAGACGACCGGCCGCCCGTCGTGCGTCAGCCGCACGGTCGCGGCCTCGTGCTTGAACCGGCCGAGCGCGGTGTGCTTGCGCGGCGTGGACTCGGGATCGTACGGGTCCAACTCGACGACGTACCCGAACCGGTGCACCTCGTTCGGCTCCCGCGCCACGTCGAACCGCTTGTCGAACCGCTCCCACTTCCGCTCGGTGGCCCCGGTCCCGATGCCGTACCGCTTGTCGGTGGCGCTGGAGGCGTTGGCGAAGTACTGGTTGAAGTTCTCCTCGCCGTGCAGCGTGGTGCCCCACGGGGTGGTGCCGCCGGAGCAGTTGTTGAGGGTGCCGAGCACCTTGCGACCGGTGCGGTCGGCGGAGGTCTTCACCAGGTCGGACCCGGCGGCCGGGCCGGTCAGCCGGAACTCGCTGGTGGCGGTGACCCGCCGGTTCAGCCGATGCCGCGACACCGCCGTGAGCCGCCCGCTCCTGCGCTCCTCCTCCACGGCGACGACGGACAGTCCGTGCGCGGCCCAGGCGATCTCGACCTGCTCACGGGTCGGGTTCTCGGGGTCGTAGCCGCGGAACATGAGCACCTCGTCGGTGTACTCGTGGTTGGCGACGAGGAGCTGACGGTCGTGCTCGCCGCGCAGGGGCAGCAGCGCGAGGAAGTCGTTGTTGTACCCGAACTGCCCGGCCTGCGCCCTGGCGCTCTGCTTCTCCGGGTCGAAGGCCGGTGCCCCGCGCAGAATGGGTTCACCCCAACGGATGACGACGTCCTGCCGGTACCCCTCCGGAACGGTCACGGCGTCGTCGGTGTTCGGCGCGACGGGCGTGAACCGCAGCCCGCGCGCACCGCGGTCCCGGGACGGCTTCCCGTGCCCCTTCCCTCCCGCCGCCGGCGCGGCCTGCGCCGACGGCGCCCCCGCCACGCCCACGGCCCCGGCGCCCGCCGCGGCGACGGTCACGACGGCGGCGGCCCGCATCATGGAACGGCGGCTGAGCGCCCCGGCGATGACGTCCCCGACGTACTCGTTGCCGCTGGTGTTCGGCACCTCGTGGAAGCAGGCGTCACCACACCGGAAACGGCAGGTCATCGCGGACCGGCCGCCGGGGTGCGAACCGGACGGCGTTCCGATCAACGGCAGGAGCTTGCGCACTGTGTTCTCCCCTTGAGAATCCCTGTATGCCCTGGTGTCAGCGCGACCGTAGGCGCACATACGTGCGGGGACCGGGCGTCGCGGTGAACGGGGAGTGAACCCACGGAATCCGTGGGGGTCTTGCCACGACGTCTCGATCCGCCCTTGACGCGGCATCGCCCGCATGCCAGACCCTGCACAAGATCACAAGCCGGGACCGCTAACCTTACGTGTCCGTCCTGGCCAGGGATTGACGGCACCAACTCACTCGAAGGGTTGCGCACATGGGCATTCTCACTCTCCTGCGGAACGCGTTCGGCCGGTCACGCAAAGAACAGGCCGCCCCGGCGGAGGGTGCGACGCAGGAGACGGCACCGCCGGTCACCGCGCCGGAGCCGAAGCTCCCGTCCCAGCCCACCGCACCCGCGGAGCCGGCCGAGACCCCGGACCAGCCGGAGGCCGCTTCCCAGATCCCCGAGCCCCGCTCGGAAACCGCCCCCGACGAACACGACCTCGTCCGGGCCGCCTTCACCAACATCACGGTCCCGCAGCCGACGGAGCCCACCGAGGCAACCCCGGCTCCAGAGCCGGAGACCAAGCCGACCCCGGAACCGGAACCGGCCCCCAAGCCGGAAGCAACGGCTCCCGAGCCGGAAGCAGAGGCAGCCCCCAAGCCGGAGCCGACCCCCGACCCGAAGCCGGAACCGGAGCCGGAGCCGGAAGCCAAGGCTGAGCCCGAGCCCGCACCGGAACCGGAGCTGGAAGCCAAGGCTGAGCCCGAGCCCGCACCGGAACCGGAACCCGAAGCGAAGGCGGAGCCGAAGGCCGAGCCGGAACCCGCAGCCGCCGACGGCGAGGACACCCCACAGGGGCCACCCGCACCCGACAATGAAGGCAGCACGGGCGGTGCGGGTGGGAACACGGACGCCGAAGGCGAAGCCGAGGCGTCCACAGCGGCCCCCCAGCCGGAGGCACCGCGTGGGAACACGGACGCCGAAGGCGAAGCCGAGGCGTCGAAACCCGCAACCCCCGCCGCGCGCATCCGCTCCCGCGCCCCCGCCCTCACCACCGCCTACAAGGCCGCCGGCACCGCCCTCAAGAAGCACGACCTCACCGGCACCCGCGCCAAGGTCCACCTCGTCCTCGACCGCTCCGCCTCCATGCGCCCGTACTACAAGGACGGCTCCGCCCAGGCCCTCGCCGAGCAGACCCTCGCCCTCGCGGCGCACCTCGACCCCGAGGCCACGGTCCACGTCACGTTCTTCTCCACCGAAGTGGACGGCACCGGCGAGCTGACCCTCACCGACCACGAGAACAAGATCGACGAGCTGCACGCAGCGCTCGGCCGCATGGGCCGCACCAGCTACCACGCCGCCGTCGAGGCAGTCCTCGCCCACCACACCGAGGAAGCGGACCCCGGCACCCCCGCCCTGGTGATCTTCCAGACCGACGGCGCCCCCGACGCCAAGACCCCCGCCACCCAGTCCCTCACCGACGCGGCGGCGAACCACCCGAACGTCCACTTCTCCTTCGTCGCCTTCGGCGACCCGGAGAACAAGGCCTTCGACTACCTCCGCAAGCTCAAGACGGGCAACGCCTCCCACTTTCTGGCCGGCGAGACCCCGAAGGAGCTCACCGACAAGGAGCTGTACGAGGGCGTCCTGGCCACCTGGCGCCCGTAGCCGGACCGCACAGGCGCACGCACGGCCCCTCGGGGGGTGGAAGGAGAGGAACCCCTCCGTCCACCCCCCGAAACGCGTGTGAGTCGATCTCCACCAGGCCAGTAGGATTTCGCCCATGGCGGCCACTGGATCAGAGAAGCAGGGGGCGAAGGCGTACTACGTCTCGACCCCCATTTACTACGTCAACGACGCTCCTCACCTGGGCCACGCCTATACGACCGTCGCAGGCGACGTGCTCACCCGCTGGCACCGCCAGCGCGGTGAGAAGGTGTGGTACCTCACCGGCACGGACGAGCACGGTCAGAAGATCATGCGTACGGCCGAGGCGAACGGGGTCACCCCGCAGGCCTGGGCCGACAAGCTCGTCACGGAGGCCTGGAAGCCCCTGTGGGAGCACCTCGACATCGCGAACGACGACTTCATCCGCACCACGCAGAAGCGGCACACCGACCGCGTCCAGGAGTTCGTGCAGGACCTGTACGACAAGGACGAGATCTACAAGGGCGGCTACGAGGGCCCGTACTGCGTGGGCTGCGAGGAGTACAAGCTCCCCGGCGAGCTGCTCGACGGCGAGGGCGAGTACGCGGGCCAGAAGCTGTGCCCGATCCACAAGAAGCCGGTGGAGATCCTCAGCGAGGAGAACTACTTCTTCAAGCTGAGCGAGTACAGCGAGAAGCTGCTCGCGCACTACGAGGCCAATCCGGGCTTCATCCAGCCGGAGTCCGCGCGCAACGAGGTCGTGAATTTCGTCCGCCAGGGCCTCCAGGACCTCTCCATCTCCCGCTCGACCTTCGACT
Organism: Streptomyces coelicoflavus; assembly: GCF_045041415.1. Lineage (NCBI taxonomy): Bacteria > Bacillati > Actinomycetota > Actinomycetes > Kitasatosporales > Streptomycetaceae > Streptomyces > Streptomyces coelicoflavus. The sequence goes on from NZ_CP108218.1 coordinate 4,138,327, forward strand.
GGGGCGTGCCGGTCCCCTGGGACGACAAGCACGTCATCTACGTCTGGGTCGACGCCCTCCTGAACTACGCCACGGCGGTCGGCTACAACGAGGACCCGGCGCGTTTCGAGTCGACGTTCCCGGCGGACGTCCACCTCGTCGGCAAGGACATCCTCCGCTTCCACGCGATCATCTGGCCGGCCATGCTGATGGCGCAGGGCCTGCCCCTGCCCGGGAAGATCGCCGCGAACGGCTGGCTGATGGTCGGCGGCGAGAAGATGTCGAAGTCCAACCTGACCGGCATCAAGCCGCAGGACCTGACCACGCACTTCGGCGTGGACGCGTACCGCTGGTACTTCCTGCGCGCGATCGCGTTCGGCCAGGACGGCAGCTTCTCCTGGGAGGACTTCTCCGCCCGCTACACCAGCGAGCTGGCCAACGACTACGGCAACCTCGCCTCCCGCGTGGCGGCGATGGTCAACAAGTACTTCGGCGGCGAGCTGCCGGCCGCGACGGCCGACGGCGACGCGGAGAAGGCCATCCACGACGGCCTGACCAAGGCCGTGGTCGAGGCCGACCGGAAGATCGGCGAGGAGCTGGACTTCCAGGGCGGCATCCTGGCGGTCTTCGACTTCGTCAAGCAGGTCAACGGCTACATCACCGAGCAGGAGCCCTGGAAGGTCGCGAAGGACGCGTCCCCGGAGGGCAAGGCCCGCCTGGCCACGATCCTCTACACGGCCGCGGAAGCGCTCCGCGCCGTGGCGGTCCTCCTGAACCCGATCATGCCGGACACCTCCCAGAAGCTCTGGGACTCCCTCGGCGCCGAGCCCTCCCTGGGCGCCCTCGCCGACCAGCAGGTCCAGCACGCGGCCGACTGGGGCCGGCTCCCCGCCGGCGCCACGGTCACCAAGGGCGCGGTGCTCTTCCCCCGTCTCGAGGAGAAGCCGACCGCGTAACACGCTCGCTACAGCAGGGGCCCGGGAGAGGCAGCAGCTTCTCCCGGGCCCTCCGCGTTTGCGAAGATCGTACAAGCAACCGGCTCACGTGGGGGGACATCCATGGCACTCTTCGGCAACGCGCACAGCATCGATCCGGCCCAGGCGCAGCAGGAGTACGCGCGCCTGCTGGGCCACGGCGAGCAGGTCCACGCGGCCTACCTGCTGATCCGCGACACCATCCTGTTCACCGACCGGCGGCTGATCCTGATCGACAAGCAGGGCATCACCGGCAAGAAGACCGAGTACCACTCGATCCCGTACCGCAGCATCACGCACTTCGCGGTCGAGACGGCCGGCCACTTCGACCTCGACGCCGAACTGAAGATCTGGCTCTCCGGCTCCCAGGCCCCCATCCAGAAGACCTTCACCAAGGGCGTCGACATCTACGAGGTCCAGGCGATCCTGACCCAGTTCGTGGCGCGGTAGGGCCGCGGCCGGTCGTCAGCTCCCGGACGCGTACGCCACGAAGCCTGCCCACGCCTCCGCCGCCAACGCGAGGCGGGGGCTCGCGTCGCGGTGCTTGGAATCGCGGACGTGCACCGTTCCGGGGGTGGTGGCCACCTCGACGCAGGAGTCGCCTTCGTTGCCGTCGCTGTAGCTGCTCTTGAACCACGCCAGTTCGGAGGCATCTCCGGCGGAGGCCTTGCGGATCATGTTTCTCCCAGCAATTGCTCGATGAATGCCAGCGACTCCCCCAGCGGGAGGGCCTGCGCCCGGATGGTGCCATAGCGCAGCTCAAGGATGCGGAGGTGCCTTGGGTCGTGGATCGGCCGCCCATTGAACGCGCCATCGGAGCGTGCCACGGCCGTCCCGTCCTCGAACTTCAGCAATTCGATCTTGCCGTCCAGTCCGGGGTGGGTCTCACGGTGCAGCGGCATCACCTGAAGGGCGACATTACGCATCCGCCCCACCTCCAACAGACGTTCGAGCTGCTGTCGCCACACCATTGTGCCTCCGAGAGGTCGTCGGAGCGGTGCCTCTTCCAGGACGAAGCTGATTGCAGGGGCAGGGTCCCGGTCGAAGACCGACTGCCTGGCCATGCGAGCGGCGACCATCCTCTCGACTTCCTCTTCCGAGTACGGGGGTTGCCGTGACTCGAAAGCTGCTCTGGCATGTCCAGGTGTCTGCAACAGGCCACTAATGCTGTGGCACACGTACACACCGATCTCGACCGCCCGCGCCTCCATCTGCGCCAGGTCCCGAACCCTCTTCGGATAACGGACCTTGGCCACGTCCTCCTTCATCGCGGCGAGCAGCCCACCCGCGCCCAACACCTCGTCCGCCCTGTCGAGATACTCCGGCCGGGGAATCCGCTTGCCACCCTCGATCTTGTAGACGAGATCCTCTCCGTACCCCACGGCCTCACCGAACTCGCCGGCCCGCATCCCCACGGCCTCCCGGCGTAGCTTCAACTGCCGTCCGACGGTGGCGACCACCGCCACGCCCCACTCGTCGTCCGGGTCCACCTCCCACCCCGGCTCGTCAGCCTCGGTCCTGAGCTGCCGAACCTCACCGTCCACCGACATGCGTGCCCTCCGTACAGTCACCGGAACTCGACGACGCGGGCCCCGGTCGCACCTGCGCCCCCCATGAACCACTCACTGGAGAGAAAAGCACCCACCAAACCCCTCCCCTCCCTCCCGTCGGGCGCAGTCACTCACGCGGGTGAATATGCCAACTTGGCTAGATTAGGGGCAGGTTGTGTGCCCTACGCTCGGCGGCGAACGACCACCACCAGACATAGGTCAGCCCCCGCCGGGAGTGGCTTCCCAGAGCGAGGGCCTGACCACCAAGGAAGACGGATAGGACTCTTCCCGATGGCTGCCCAGCACCCTAACGCGCCCACACCCGCCACGTCCCGAACCCCGGACGAAGACCACCCCCACGAGCAGCCCCTCGCGGGCGTCGTCCACGACAACGTCCGCCATACCGAGAGCTTCACGGTGGTCGGCAACCACCTCGTCCAGCACAAGGAGTTGTCCCTGCTGGCCATCGGGCTCTCCTGCTACATCCAGTCCGTGCGCCAGGGCACCTCTGTCGACATCAAGACCCTCGCCGCCCGCTTCCCCGAGGGCCCCACCCGCATCGCCGCCGGGCTGCGCGAACTCGAGAAGCACGGCTACCTGGAGCGCACGTGTACCCGCACGTCCACCGGCCGGGTCGTCACGCGCACGGTCTCGCGCAACCGGCCCGGACACAGCGGCAGTGGCAGCAGCAGCGCACGGGATCCGGCGCCCCGCCCTGCCGCCCGACGCGCGGCCCAGGAGAAGCCGCCGCCGCGCAAGCGCCTCCCCGCCGTGCCGCAGCCGTCGTGTCCCGCCCCCGCCCTCCTCCAGGCAGCCGTCGACGTCCTTACCGGTCTGCGCCGCCGCGACCCCCGTCTCCTCCTCTCCGCCACCGACGCCGAACACCTCGCCCCGGGCGTCGCCGCCTGGCTGGAACGCGAGATCACCGCCACCGCCGTATGCCATGCCCTGACGGAAAACCTGCCCAACGAGCCTTTGATCCGGCCGGCCGCCCTCCTCGCCCACCGCCTGACCGCCCAGCTACCGCCCCCACCACCGTTCCGGACCCCGGCGCCACCGGCCTTGGAGCGACGGCACCCCCTCCAGACCTGCGACGGCTGTGACCGCGCCTTCCGGGCTCCTCAGCCGGGCAGGTGCCGTGAGTGCCGAACAGTGGACGACCGAGTGCCTGGAGCTCCTGACGTCGGTCCACTCTGCGCGGCAGGATGACCCGTGCCGTCGAACTCTCCGTATCCCGCGCTACCCCAGCGCACATCCGTACCCGACAAGGACTTCATGTGCTGCCTTCCTTCGCCGCGAATGGATTCCTTCCTCTCGGCCGCTACTCCCTCTCCGTCGGCGAGGTGGAGGACATGCTGGTCCGCGCGCCTGACTTTCAGGGCTCCGACACACGACAGGTGCTGTGGGACGGACTGAACAACTATCTGGAGCCGTTCTTCGCGTTGGAGGACTTGTACGCCGACACCCTGGACGGGCGCACGCTCATCCACCGGGTGTGGCTCGGTGGCAGTTTCGTGAGCGCGAAGACCGATCCGGGCAACATCGACGCGACGCTCCTGATCGACGTGGAAGCCGAGCGCGCCGTTCGCGGCAGGCCTGGCTCCAAATGGTTGACCACCGCTTTCCAGAGCCGGGCCAACATGCTGCGCAAGTTCGGCGTCTCACCGGTCAGAATCGGATACCGGCCCGTCGTCCATGTCTTCCGACCCGAGCGCTTCACCGCCGAGGAACGGACATACTTCATGGAACGAGGTGTGTGGGACGACTGGTGGCAGCGTTGTCGCCTGCCCGGACAGACGGACTTTTCTCCGTCGCACGAAAGTGCCGCCCCGGCACGCGGATACCTGGAGGTGCGACTGTGACCACCGGCGACGGCTGGCGCGAGCGCAGGCGGGCAGCGCTCAGGAACGATCCGGGAGCCGCCGAGACCGCCGCGCGTCTCCTGGAAGAGATGGGCACCGAGGAACGGAACGACGAGGAGATCGAGGCAGAGCACCGGGCAAACCGCCTAGCGGCGGTGCGTGCGTACGAGCCGGACGCTCGTCTCGACGAGGAACTGCGGCTCCGTCTGACCGGCCCGGACACCGAGGGGGGCGCTCTGCGTTTCCAGTGGGGTGACGCTCTTCTGAACCCGGTGGAGAACGCGATCTCTGTCGCTGCGGGCACTCCGGTCCAGCTGGAACTGACCGGCATCTCGTCCGGAAGCACCGTGGTGCATGCCCGTCCCGTGGCTACTGCCCTCCCCGCTGAGCCTCCGGCCATGGAAGCTCCCGTCACATCCGCCACGAGCACCGGCATGCGTACGCTCACCCATCTGCTCGCCGCACTGGAGGCCGAGCAGGACGTCCGGGAGTGGTCGCGCCTCTTCGACGCGGTGGACGCCCTGGCCCGGGCCTTGGGCAAGTACGAGCTCGACCTGGGAGTGACCTGGTACGGCGCCGACGGGGACATGCGCAGGGCGCGTCTCACCGGGCGTGGCAGGCGTTATGTGGAACGGCTTCGCGAACCGTCCCGACCTCGCGACCAGGAGATGATCATTTCCGGCCGCATCACGGAGCTTCGAGAAAGCGGCTGGGTCAAGGTCAAGACGGGCACGTCCAGGAACGCGCCGGCCTATGACGTCCACTTCGACAAACCCGAGGAACTGCTTCGCATGCGCCCCGGCCTCGGGGACAACATCCACTTCCGGGTCCGCTTCCGTCAGTGCCTGGACTCGGTGGGCATCGCCCGTTCGACGGAGTACACGTACCTGGGACCAGCGGCGGAACAACCCTCGCTGCCGCTTGAGTCCTGACCAGGGCGCCCGTCCGACGCCGTCGGCCAACGGCCACGAGAAGAACGAGGGCCCGGCACCGGAGATCATCCGGTGCCGGGCCCTACGCCGTGCCGTGTCGTGCCGTGTCGTGCCGTGCCGTCGGCGGACTACTTCGGCTGTGGCTTGCGCACCGTCAGGTGCAGTTCCCTCAGCCGGGTCTCGTCCAGCTCGGTCGGGGCGCCCATCATCAGGTCCTGGGCGTTGCCGTTGAGCGGGAAGGCGATGGTCTCGCGGATGTTGGGCTCGTCGGCCAGCAGCATGACGATGCGGTCGACGCCGGGGGCGATGCCACCGTGGGGCGGGGCGCCGAAGCGGAGGGCGCGCAGCATGCCGGCGAACTCGCGCTCGACGGTCTCCGCGTCGTAGCCCGCGATCTCGAAGGCCTTGAGCATGATCTCCGGCTCGTGGTTCCGGATCGCGCCGGAGGACAGCTCGACGCCGTTGCAGACGATGTCGTACTGCCAGGCGAGGATGTCCAGCGGGTCCTGGTTCTCCAGGGCGTCCATGCCGCCCTGCGGCATCGAGAACGGGTTGTGGGAGAAGTCGATCCTCCCCGTCTCCTCGTCCTTCTCGTACATCGGGAAGTCGACGATCCAGCAGAAGCGGAAGACGTTCTCCTCGAAGTGGCCGGCGCGCTTGGCGGCCTCGACGCGGACCGCGCCCATGATCTTGGAGACCTCGTCGAACTCACCCGCGCCGAAGAACACCGCGTGGCCGACGGCCAGCGAGAGCCGCTTGGTCAGCTCCGCGACGTTCTCCTCGGTGAGGAACTTCGCGATCGGGCCGGACAGCTTGCCGTCCTCGCCGACGCGGACCCAGGCCAGGCCCTTGGCGCCCTGCGAGACGGCGTAGTCGCCGAGCTGGTCGAAGAACTTGCGGGGCTGCGCCGAGACGTCAGGGACGGGCAGCGCGCGCACGTGCTTGCCGGCGAAGGCCTTGAACTCCGAGCCCTCGAAGACGTCGGTGATGTCGACCAGCTCCAGCTGGGCGCGCAGGTCCGGCTTGTCGGAGCCGTACTTCAGCATCGCCTCGCGGAACGGGATGCGCGGGAACGGAGACGTCACCTCGCGGCCGTTGCCGAACTCCGTGAACAGCTCCGTCATGAGCCGCTCGATCGGCTGGAAGACGTCCTCCTGCTCGACGAAGCTCATCTCGACGTCGAGCTGGTAGAACTCGCCCGGCGAACGGTCGGCGCGGGCGTCCTCGTCGCGGAAGCAGGGCGCGATCTGGAAGTACCGGTCGAAGCCCGAGATCATCAGCAGCTGCTTGAACTGCTGCGGCGCCTGCGGCAGGGCGTAGAAGCGGCCCGCGTGCAGGCGGGAGGGGACCACGAAGTCGCGGGCGCCCTCGGGGGAGGTGGCGGTGAGGATGGGCGTCGCCATCTCGTTGAAGCCGAGGGTCACCATCTTGTGCCGGATGGCGGAGATGACCGAGGTGCGCAGCATGATGTTGCGGTGCATGCGCTCGCGGCGCAGGTCCAGGAAGCGGTACTCCAGGCGCCGCTCCTCGTTGACCCCGTCCTCGGTGTTGATGGTGAAGGGCAGCGGCTGGGCGGCGCCGAGCAGCTCGACCTCGCCCACCTCGACCTCGACCTCGCCGGTGGGCAGGTCGGGGTTGATGTTGTCGGCGCCGCGGGAGACGACCTTGCCGTCGACCCGAACGGTCGATTCCTTGGTCAGCTTGTCCAGCGCCGCGTAGGCCTCGGTGCCCGGACGGGCGACGAGCTGCGTGATGCCGTGGTGATCGCGCAGATCGATGAAGAGGATGCCGCCCAGGTCGCGCCGATTGTGCAGCCAGCCACTCAGTCGGACGTCGGTGCCGACGTCAGAGGAGCGGAGCTCGCCGCAGGTGTGGGACCTGTACCGATGCATCGTCGTTCATCCAGCCTTCGCGGATCGGGGATGGCGTTTCGCGTTTCACGTGAAACAACCCCAGCGTACCGGGCAGCCGCGCCTGCCTTCCTCCCCATTGACTCCCCATGGCCCCGCCCCGGGGCCGCCCCGAAGCCCGTCCGCGGCCGCCCCGGAGCCGTTCCGGTGCCGCGGCGAGCGGTGGCAGCGTCCGATCACCTCTTCTTAAAGTGGGGCAATGCGTACTGGTGAGCCCCTGCCCGCGGTGGGGGACGTCCTCGCCGCCCTCGCGACCGGACTGTGGCACTGGGACACCGCCACGGGCGAGGTCACGGTGGACGGGGAGGCCGCCCGCCTGCTCGGGCTGCCCGCCGAACCGGCGACCCTCACGGAGGCTCAGGTACGGGCCCGGCTGCATCCGGTGGACTGGAACGAGATCACCGGGGTGGTCCAGCTCGCCGTCGCCGAGGGGACCCTCGCCGAGGTCCGCATCCGGATCATGGACGAGCGTGGCCATGTCGTCCGGGTCGTACGCAGCCGTTCCAAGCCCTCCTTCGACTCCGCGCGCAAGGCGTACGTGCTGACCGGCACCCTCCAGGAGGTCGCCGAGCCGAGGCCCGGCACCCCCGCCGGGCGCAGCGCGGTCACCGGCGAGTGGCGCCGCTCGCGGGAGGCCTTCCTGCTGGACGCGGGCCGGGCGCTGGCCGAGGCGCGGTCCACCGAGGAGGTGCTGCGGGTCGCGGCCGGGCTGTCGATGCCGGGGTTCTCCCCGGACGGCCTCGCGGTGTTCGGGGTGTCGGGGGACCGGCTGACCGTCATCGGCCACCACGGGCAGCCCCAGAACGACATGAACCCGTTCATCGACATGCCGCTGGAGACGGACTACCCGGCCGCCGAGGTGGTGCGCACCGGCCGGGCCGTCTACCTCTCCTCCCCCGGGCAGTACCGGCACCGCTACCCCCTCACCTGGCCCCTCGCCGAGCGCTTCGGCCGCCATTCCTGGGCCTTCCTCCCCCTGACGGTGGCGGGCCGCACCATGGGCGCCTGGATGGCGGCCTTCACCTACCCGGTCGCCTTCACGCCCGACGAGCGCTCGGTGCTGACCACGGTGGCCCGGATGCTGGCCCAGGCCCTGTCCCGGGCGGGCGCCGCCGAGAACCAGCGGGAGCTGGCCGAGGGGTTGCAGCGCTCCATGCTGCCGATGCTCGGCCCGGAGATCCCCGGCATGGACGTCGCCGCCCGCTACGTCCCCACCGGCGGCGGCCTCCAGGTCGGCGGCGACTGGTACGACATGATCCCGCTGCCCGGGGGCCGTTTCGCGCTGGTGATCGGCGACGTCCAGGGTCACGACGTGCGGGCGGCCGGGCTGATGGGCCAGCTGCGCATCGCCCTGCGCGCCTACGCCTCCGAGGGCCACCGCCCCGACGCGGTGCTCGCCCGCGCCTCCCACTTCTTCCACGGCCTCGCCGCGTCCGCGGACGACCCCGGCGACCTGCGCTTCGCGACCTGCTACTACGCCGAGGTCGACCCCGCCACCGGCACCGTGGAGAGCGCCCGCGCGGGGCATCTGGACCCGGTGGTGCGCATGGCGGACGGCACGGCGCTGATCCTCGCCACGGCGGGCGGGCTGCCGCTGGGCATCGACCCGGACTCCGACTATCCGACGACGCGCCTCGCCCTGGAGCCCGGGGACACCCTGATGCTGTGCACGGACGGCCTGGTCGAGACCGGCGGCCATGATCTGCAGAGCGGCTGGCACCGCCTGCGGGTGCTCCTGGAGGAACACGCGGGCGACCTGGAGGAGCTGGCCGACGCGCTGGTCCAGGCCGTGCACGGGCCCTCCTCGCACCACACCGTCGGCCCGCTGTCCGACCGCCGCGAGGACGACATCGCGCTGTTGCTGCTGTGCCGGCAGGGCGAGGGCTGCGGGTGCGGGGAGAGCACCGCGGTCCGGGCGCCGGTGCGCCGCACCATGCTGACGGTCGCCCAGGCCGAGCCGGCGCGGATCGCCACCGCCCGGCAGCACCTGCGCGACCTGCTGCACGACTGGCCGGGCGAGGAGCAGCGGGACGCGGCGGTGCTGCTGCTCTCCGAGATGCTGACGAACGTCCTGGTCCACACCGACACCGACGCCCTGCTGGTCGCCGAGGTCGTCGGGGAGCCGGGCGACCGGCGGATCCGGGTGGAGGTCACCGACAACGGCGACGACCTGCCGCACAAACGCAGGCCGGGGGAGATGGCGTCCTCCGGGCGCGGGCTGATGCTGATCGAGCTGCTCGCGGACGCCTGGGGCGTAGCACCGCGCGGCGAGGGCAAGAGCATCTGGTACGAGATCTACGAGTCCGCGGCCCCGGACGAGGGCTGCGGCCCCGCGCCCGGCCCGGGGGCGGCCGCGGCCTCGTAACGCCCCTGGAGCTCGTGCACGATCCCGAACGCCGCCGCGGTCAGGGGCACGGCGAGGAGCATCCCCAGGATGCCCGCCACCGAGGCGCCCGCGGTGAGCGCGAGGAGCACGACGGCCGGGTGCATCTGGACGGTTCGGCTCTGGATCACCGGCTGGAGCACGTGCCCCTCCAGCACCTGCACGGCCAGCACCACGCCGAGCGCCCACAGCGCGACGACGAACCCCCGGTCGGCCAGCGCCACCAGCACGGCGACGGCACCGGAGATGAACGCGCCGAGGTAGGGGATGTAGGCGCCGACGAAGACCAGCGCCCCGAGCCCGACCGCGCCGGGCACGCGCAGGACGAGCAGCCCGACCGTGATGCAGACCGCGTCGATGAGGGCGATCAGGGTGGTGCCCCGCATGAAGCCCTCGACGGCACCGAACGCCCGCCGGGCCATGGCCTCGACCATGTCGGCGCCGCCGGGCGGGGCGATGGCCCGCACCGTGCCCACGGCCCGGTCGGAGTCGCGCAGGAAGAAGAAGACGAGCAGCAGGGCGAGGACGGCCATGGCCATCATCTCGCCGACGACGCTGATCCCGCTCACCACGCCCGAGGCGGCCGTACCGCCGAACTTGCCCATCAGCTCCCGGGCGTTGGAGGCGACGTCGTCCAGCGAGGTCCCGGCCGCCCCGAAGTGGTCGGCGACGCCCTTCGCCGCGTGCCGGAGCGAGGCGATGATCTGGTCGCCGGTCTCGATGAGCGCGGAGACCACGATGTACACGGCCCCGCCGACCACCGCCAGCACGGCCACGCAGGTCAGCCCGGCGGCCAGCGACCGCTGCACGTGGGCCTTCACCAGCCGCCGGTGCAGCGGCCGGAGCAGGGCGGTGCCGAGCAGCGCGAGCAGCGCCGGCGTCACCGCGGTGCGGAACTCGACGCAGAGCCTGACAGCGACGTAGACGACGCCGCTGGCGAGCAGGATGACGGCGCACCAGGCGGCGAACCGGCGCACCGGACCGGGGAGCAGCTGCACGTCCCCAGCCGATCACGCGCCGGGCGGGCTGTCCTGCGTGGACGGCCCGCCCGGGTGACGCGCGGTCAGGCGCCGGGGCCCTCCTCCGACATCCCGTGCACGGCCGGGACGGTGCCCAGGCGGCCCTTCTGGAAGTCCTCGAAGGCCTGCATCAGCTCGTCCTTGGTGTTCATCACGAACGGGCCGTAGTGGGCCATCGGCTCCCGGATCGGCCGCCCGCCGAGCAGCACGACCTCGAGGTCCGGGGTGTGCGCGTCCTGCTTCTCGTCCGCGCGGACGGTCAGCGAGCCCCCGGCGCCGAAGACGGCGGTCTGCCCGAGGTGGACCGGACGCCGCTCGGCGCCGACCGAGCCGCGCCCGGCCATGACGTAGGCGAGGCCGTTGAAGTCCTCGCGCCAGGGCAGGGTGACCTCGGCGCCCGGCGCCAGCGTCGCGTGGACCATCGTGATCGGCGTGTGCGTGATGCCGGGGCCGTCGTGCCCGTCCAGCTCACCGGCGATGACGCGCAGCAGCGCGCCGCCGTCCGGGGAGGTGAGCAGCTGGACGCTGCCGCTGCGGATGTCCTGGTACCGGGGGGCCATCATCTTGTCCTTGGCCGGCAGGTTCACCCACAGCTGGAGGCCGTGGAACAGCCCGCCGGACATCACCAGCTGCTCCGGCGGCGCCTCGATGTGCAGCAGGCCGGAGCCGGCCGTCATCCACTGGGTGTCGCCGTTGGTGATGGTGCCGCCACCGCCGTTGGAGTCCTGGTGGTCGAAGATCCCGTCGATGATGTAGGTGACGGTCTCGAAGCCGCGGTGCGGGTGCCAGGGGGTGCCCTTGGGCTCTCCGGGCGCGTACTCCACCTCACCCATCTGGTCCATCATGATGAACGGGTCGAGGTGGCGGTAGTTGATCCCGGCGAACGCGCGGCGCACCGGGAATCCCTCGCCCTCGAAACCGCTGGGCGCGGTCGTGACGGTGAGCACGGGGCGTGCGACGGCGTCGGCGGACGCGGATACGCGGGGCAGCGTCAGCGGGTTCTCGACGGTCACGGCAGGCATGTCGACCTCCTCGGGCGGCGTGCGCCCCACTTTAGTTGAGCATTGAACTTCTTGCCACCTCAAACAGAGAGAGCCCGGAGGGCATTCCCTCCGGGCTCGCAGCGGCGACGGCAGGTCAGCCGTACATGCGGCGCATGGCGAAATCGACCATCTGTTCGACGGCTTTCGCGTCGAAGACCATCCGGTGCTCGCCCTCCATGTCCAGGACGAAGCCGTAGCCGGTCGGCAGCAGGTCGATCACCTCCGCGCCGGTGATCACGAAGTACTTCGACTCCTTGCCCGCGTACCGGCGCAGCTCCTTCAGGCCGGTGAACATCGGAATCACCGGCTGCTGGGTGTTGTGCAGTGCGAGGAAGCCGGGGTTGTCACCGCGCGGGCAGTAGACCTTCGAGGTCGCGAAGATCTGCTGGAAGTCCTCGGCGGACATCTGCCCGGTGGTGAAGGCGCGCACCGCGTCCGCGAGCGAGGGCGGGGACGGCTCGGGGTACAGCGGCGGCTGCTGCCCGTACCCGCCGCCCATCGGCTGCTGCGGGGGCGGGGCGTACTGCTGCTGCTGTTGGCCCGCGGTCTGGTCGTAGCCGTACATGCAGCACAGAGTAACGAGTAACGAGTCACAGATGGGCGGCCCGGGGTTGCTTCTTATTACCGACGGGTAGCATCATCGTAGCTACTAGTTGGTACGTGTACGGATGCGAGGAGCGAGTGCCTCGCCGATCTCTCAACGGAGCCGTCGCCATGGGGCACTACAAGCCGAATCTCCGGGACATCGAGTTCAACCTCTTCGAGGTGCTCGGCCGCGACAAGGTCTACGGCACGGGCCCGTTCGCGGAGATGGACACCGACACCGCCAAGAGCGTCCTCGAGGAGCTGACCCGCCTCTCCGAGAACGAGCTGGCCGAGTCCTTCACCGACGCCGACCGCAACCCGCCGGTCTTCGACCCGGAGACCAACACGGCACCGGTCCCGGCGTCCTTCAAGAAGAGCTACCAGGCCTTCATGGACTCCGAGTACTGGCGGCTCGGCCTGCCCGAGGAGATCGGCGGCACCACCTCCCCGCGCTCCCTGATCTGGGCGTACGCGGAGCTGATCCTGGGCGCCAACCCGGCCGTGTGGATGTACTCCTCGGGCCCGGCGTTCGCCGGCATCCTCTTCGAGGAGGGCAACGAGGTCCAGAAGCACATCGCCTCGGTCGCCGTCGAGAAGCAGTGGGGCTCCACCATGGTCCTCACCGAGCCGGACGCCGGTTCGGACGTGGGCGCCGGCCGCACCAAGGCCGTGCAGCAGGAGGACGGCTCCTGGCACATCGAGGGCGTGAAGCGCTTCATCACGTCCGGCGAGCACGACATGTCGGAGAACATCCTCCACTACGTCCTCGCCCGCCCCGAGGGCGCCGGACCCGGCACCAAGGGCCTGTCCCTCTTCCTGGTCCCCAAGTACGAGTTCGACTTCGAGACCGGCGAGCTGGGCGAGCGCAACGGCGTCTACGCCACCAACGTCGAGCACAAGATGGGCCTGAAGGCCTCCAACACCTGCGAGATGACCTTCGGCGACCGCCACCCCGCCAAGGGCTGGTTGATCGGCGACAAGCACGACGGCATCCGCCAGATGTTCCGCATCATCGAGTTCGCCCGCATGATGGTCGGCACGAAGGCGATCTCCACCCTCTCCACGGGCTACCTCAACGCCCTGGAGTACGCCAAGGAGCGCGTCCAGGGCCCCGACCTGGCCAACTTCATGGACAAGGCGGCCCCCAAGGTCACCATCACGCACCACCCGGACGTGCGCCGCTCCCTCATGACGCAGAAGGCGTACGCCGAGGGCATGCGCGCGCTGGTGATGTACACCGCCTCCGTCCAGGACGAGATCCAGGTCAAGGAGGCGAACGGCGAGGACGCCTCGACCGAGCACGCCCTCAACGACCTGCTCCTGCCGATCGTGAAGGGCTACGGCTCGGAGAAGGCCTACGAGCAGCTCGCGCAGTCGCTCCAGACCTTCGGCGGCTCCGGGTTCCTCCAGGAGTACCCGATCGAGCAGTACATCCGCGACGCCAAGATCGACACCCTGTACGAGGGCACCACGGCGATCCAGGGCCAGGACTTCTTCTTCCGGAAGATCGTCCGCAACCAGGGCGCCGCGCTGAACTCGCTCGCCGAGGACATCAAGAAGTTCCTGGCGCTCGCCACCGGCGGCGAGGAGCTGTCCGGCGCCCGCGAGCACCTGGCCAAGGCCGCCGTCGAGCTGGAGGCCATCGTCGGCCTGATGCTCACCGACCTCGCCGCCACCGAGCAGGACGTCAAGAACATCTACAAGGTGGGCCTCAACACCACCCGCCTGCTCCAGGCCTCCGGCGACGTGATCGTCGGCTACCTGCTCCTCAAGGGCGCCGCGATCGCCGCCGAGAAGCTGCCGACCGCGTCCGCCAAGGACAAGGCCTTCTACACCGGCAAGATCGCCGCCGCGAAGTTCTTCGCGGCGAACGTCCTGCCCGGCCTCACTCTGGCCCGCAAGGTCGCCCAGGGCGTCGAGCTGGACCTGATGGAGCTGGACGAGGCCGCCTTCTAGGACCGGTCCGCCCCCTCCACCAATTCCACACACCCCGACGAGGGCCCGCTCCCGCTCCACGGGAAGCGGGTCCTCGTACGTCGTTAAGGTGAACCCATGAGCGCACCCTCCCGCTTCGACCGCGGCCACACCGACGACCTGATGACCTTCCTGTCGGCGAGCCCGACCCCGTACCACGCCGTGGCAACCGCCGCCGAGCGGCTGGAGAAGGCCGGCTTCCGCCAGGTCTCGGAGACCGACGCGTGGGAAGGGACAAGCGGCGGCAAGTACGTGCTGCGCGGCGGCGCGATCGTCGCCTGGTACGTCCCGGAGGGCGCCGCCGCCCACACCCCCTTCCGCATCGTCGGCGCCCACACCGACTCCCCCAACCTGCGCGTCAAGCCCCGCCCGGACACCGGGGCGCACGGCTGGCGCCAGGTCGCCGTGGAGATCTACGGCGGCCCGCTGATGAACTCCTGGCTCGACCGCGACCTGGGCCTGGCCGGCCGCCTCTCGCTGCGCGACGGCTCGACGCGCCTGGTCGACGTGGACCGCCCGCTGCTGCGCGTCCCGCAGCTCGCCATCCACATGGACCGCAACGTCACCGCGGACGGCCTCAAGCTCGACAAGCAGCGCCACCTCCAGCCCGTCTGGGGCCTGGGCGACACCGTGCGCGACGGCGACCTGATCGCCTTCCTGGAGGACGAGGCGGGCCTCGCCCGCGGCGAGGTCACCGGCTGGGACCTGATGACGCACTCCGTGGAACCACCGGCGTACCTGGGCCGCGACCGGGAGCTGCTGGCGGGCCCGCGGATGGACAACCTGCTGTCCGTGCACGCCGGTACGGCCGCCCTGGCCGCCGTCGCCACGTCCGGCGCCGACCTGCCGTACATCCCCGTCCTGGCCGCCTTCGACCACGAGGAGACCGGCTCCCAGTCGGACACGGGCGCCGACGGACCGCTGCTCGGCGGCGTGCTGGAGCGCTCGGTGTTCGCCCGCGGCGGCTCCTACGAGGACCGCGCGCGTGCCTTCGCCGGCACGGTCTGCCTGTCCTCCGACACGGGCCACGCCGTCCACCCCAACTACGCGGAGCGGCACGACCCGACGCACCACCCGCGCGTCAACGGCGGCCCGATCCTCAAGGTCAACGTCAACAACCGCTACGCCACCGACGGTTCGGGCCGCGCCGTGTTCGCCGCGGCCTGCGAGAAGGCGGACATCCCCTTCCAGACCTTCGTCTCCAACAACTCCATGCCGTGCGGCACCACCATCGGCCCCATCACCGCGGCCCGGCACGGCATCAGCACCGTCGACATCGGCGTGGCCATCCTGTCGATGCACAGCGCCCGGGAGTTGTGCGGCGCCGACGACCCGCACCTGCTGGCCAACGCGCTGGTGGCCTTCCTCCAGCCGTAGCACCCGAAGCACAACAGGTCCCCACGGCATGAGGGTTGAGGCCCGGGGTACCCGCACGGAACCGGATCGGCCGGAACGCCGGAACCGACCGGATCTGACAGGGAGGCAACACTCATGGGCCTCGGCGGGTGCATCATCCTCATCGCCGTGGGAGCCATCCTCACGTTCGCGACCGACTGGGACATGCAGGGCGTCAACCTCGACCTGGTCGGCGTGATCTTCATGGTCGTCGGCCTGATCGGCGTCGCGACGTTCAGCAGCATCGCCCGGCGCCGCCGCGTCGTGATGCCACCGGCGACCCCGGTCGTCGAGGACCGGCCCCACCACCACACGCAGGACGGCTACCGCGACGGCTACGGCGCCTGAGCCGCCCGGACGCACACCGCGGCGCACTCAGCCTGTCGGCCTACCGGCCGCGTTCCGCGGCGCCCGGCGGGGAAGCGGTCAGAGCATGAGATTCCTCGTGTACGACCGGCTCCTCGGCATCGGCGACGACTACTGGATCGAGGACGACCGCGGCAACAAGGTCTTCCTCGTCGACGGCAAGGCGCTGCGGCTGCGGGACACCTGGGAACTGAAGGACGCCCAGGGGCGTGTCCTCATCGACATCCACCAGAAGATGTTCGCCCTGCGCGACACCATGGTGATCGAGCGGGACGGCGAGCCCCTGGCACGCCTCAAGCGGAAACGTCTCTCCCTGCTGCGCAACCACTACCGGGTGACCCTGGCCGACGGCACCGAACTGGACGTCAGCGGCAAGATCCTCGACCGGGAGTTCGCCATCGAGTACGACGGCGAACTCCTGGCCGTCGTCTCCCGGCGCTGGCTGACCCTCCGGGACACTTACGGCGTCGACGTCGTACGGGACGACGCGGACCCGGCGCTGCTGATCGCCCTCACGGTGTGCGTGATCCACCTGGCGGAGAAGGAACGGGAGGACGACTGAGCGGTCCGCCCGTCTCCGGCGCGGCCGGGGCTCCTCAGGCCGTCCGGCGGACGGCGCGGCCGAGGAGCAGGGGCACGGCCAGGTGGTGCACCGGTGCGGCCAGGAACCACAGCACCCGGCCGGCCCGGCGTTCGTAGTGTGCGTAGGTCGTCCAGAGCAGCCGCGCGTCGTCGACGGTCACGACGTTGCGCACGGTCAGCGACGGTGCGCGGGCCTCCAGGGCGACCCGGTCCGGTCCGGTCTCCAGCACGCGCCAGCCCACCACGTGCCGCCGCGAGGCGCGCGGTCCCAGCCGCAGCCCCAGCACGCCCGCCCAGCCCGCACGGATCAGCTCGCGCAGGACCACCGGGACGTCCTCGTAACTGGCGCGCACCCATGCCTCGGGCGCCAGCGGGGGAAGCCCGGCGGCCGGAAGTTCGAACGCGGTCGCGAAGTGGGCGTCGTCGACGGGATCCACCCGGACCCGGCGAATCGTGGAGGAACCGGTGTTTCTCATACCCGGAATCCTGAGCCGCGCACCCGGGGCGTCAAACACGACGCGTTCACACGACGCGTTCATACGACGCGTCACACGGCGGGCTCCGTGCGCGGCGGCTCCAGGCCCAGCACCCGGTCCTTCAGGGCCGGGAACTGCTCCCGGGTCCGCGCCACCTTCGCCGGGTCGAGGTCCACCGTGAGGACCTCCTCGTCCGCGCCGGCCTCCGCCAGCACCTCGCCCCAGGGATCCACCACGATCGAGTGACCCGCCTGGGGAACCCCCGCGTGCGTACCGGCCGTTCCACAGGCGAGGACGAACGCCTGGTTCTCCACCGCCCGCGCCCGGGCCAGCAGCGTCCAGTGGGACCGGCGGCGCTCCGGCCAGCCCGCCGGCACGACGAGGACCTCGGCACCTTCGTCGACGAGGGAGCGGAAGAGTTCGGGGAAGCGGAGGTCGTAGCAGGTCGCCACGCCGAGGGTGGTGGTGTCCGCCAGCCGGACCGTCACCGGCTCGCGTCCCGCGCCCATCAGCACGGCCTCGCCCTTGTCGAAGCCGAAGCGGTGGATCTTGCGGTAGGAGGCGGCCAGGTCGCCGGAGGGGGAGAGGACGAGGGAGGTGTTGTACAGCCGTCCGTCCGCACCGCGCTCGGGAACCGACCCCGCGTGCAGCCACACGCCCGCGTCGCCCGCCGCCTTGGCCATCGCCTCGTACGTCGGTCCCCGCAGCGGCTCGGCCGCCGCGTCGAACGCGTCGAAGGCGAAAGCACCCGTGGTCCACAGCTCCGGCAGCACGACGAGATCGGCGCCCGCCTGCTCCCTCACCAGAGCAGCCGCCCGCAGGCGACGCGCTTCGACCGTTTCGTCCTCGTTCACGGCGATTTGGATCAAAGAGGCGCGCACACTACCACCGTCCTGGCATTCGAGCCGTCCACACGGGCCTACGATCGTCACACGAAAGCACTGCCGGGGTGCCGCACAGCAGCGTAACTTAGGGGGTGTCGATGGGATCCAGCCGGAGTCGCGGGGCCTGGCACGCACATCTGCGGCGTTGTCGTCGGTTGCCAACGCTCCGCGTTGTCGCCCTCCTCCGCCTTGCAGCTGCACGCACCAGACCCCGCTCGGGTCGGCGAAAGGGCACCGCTGCCTGGAGCCGGCCTGATCCAATCGACACCCCCTAGCCTCTCAAGACGCCCGCCGACTGCCGCCGCCGCCACTGGCACCGCCGCCACCAACCGCCCGTGTACCGACCGCCGAGGGGTCCCGTTCCGTGAGTCTGCATCCCGCCCTCCAGCCCTACGCCGACGCCTGGACTCACTCCGTCGAGGCGATATCGGAGCTGGTCCAGCCGCTTGTGGAGGCAGAGTGGAACCGCCGGACCCCCTGCCCGGGATGGTCGGTGCGCGACATCGTCTCGCACGTCCTGGGCCTGGACTCCGAGATGCTCGGCGACCCCCGCCCCATCCACACGCTCCCGCGCGACCTCTACCACGTCACCAACGACCACCAGCGCTACATGGAGATGCAGGTCGACGTCCGCCGCCACCACACGGCGCCGGAGATGACGTCCGAGCTGGAGTACATGATCATCCGGCGCAACCGCCAGCTGCGCAACGAGTCGCGGGACCCCGGCACCAAGGTGCGCGGCCCGCTCGGCACCGAGCTGACCCTCCAGGACGCGATGCGCCGGCACGCCTTCGCCGTGTGGGCGCACGAGCAGGACCTGCGCACGGCCCTCGGCCGTCCCGGCAACCTCGACTCCCCCGGCGCGCACGTCGCGCGTGACGTGCTGCTCGACGAGCTGCCCGCCGTCGTCGCCGACCGGGCGGACGCCCCGCGCAGCTCGGCCGTCGTCTTCGACGTCCACGGCCCGGTCGAGTTCCTGCGCACCATCCGCGTCGACATCCAGGGCCGCGGCACCCTCGAATCGTCCCCGGCCCTGGGCCCCGCCGCCACCCTCACCCTCGACTGGGAGACCTACTTCCGCCTCGCCTGCGGCCGGGTGACCCCGGAGGCGTCGAAGGACCGCATCAAGACGGAGGGCGACCCGGACCTGACGGCGGCGATCCTGCGCAACTTCACAGTCACGCAGTAGCCGCCCCCCCCCCAGCTGCGGGCAATCGTGCCTCCCCCAGTGCCTGAACGGCCTGGGAGGTACCCCCAGGGCGGCACGGGTGGGCGCAGCGGCACCCCGGCACCGCCGGGCTGCGCACCCACCCGCCCCGCACCCACGCCGGGTACCTACACAGGCACGTGCACCGTCTCCACCCGGCTGGCAACCAGCCGCTCCCGCTCCCGCGACGCGGCCCGCTTGCGCAACCGCAGAATCTGCGACAGACCAACCGCCTGCAACACAAACACGGACGAGAACGCCACGCTGTAGTCGTCCCCCGTCGCGTCCAGCAGCACCCCCACCGCGAACAACGTGGTCATCGACGCCACGAAGCCCCCCATGTTCGTGATCCCCGACGCCGTCCCCTGCCGCTCCGCCGGATTCGCCGGCCGCGCGAAGTCGAAGCCGATCATCGACGCCGGCCCGCACGCCCCCAGCACCGTGCACAGCACCACGAGCAGCCACATCGGCGCGTGCTCGCCCGGGTAGGCCAGCGTCGTCGCCCAGAGCAGCGCGGTCGCCCCCACCGTGCCGAGCGCCAGCGGCAGCCGCGCCGCGTGGTGCCGGGCGATGATCTGGCCGTAGACCAGGCCGACCACCATGTTGGACAGCACGACGAGGGTGAGCAGCGTGCCGGCCGTGGCCCGGGACAGCCCCTGCGCCTCGACCAGGAACGGCATCCCCCACAGCAGCAGGAACACCATCGCCGGGAACTGGGTGGTGAAGTGCACCCACAGCCCGAGCCGCGTCCCCGGCTCCCGCCAGGACATGGCGATCTGCCGCCGTACGTACGCGGCCCCCTGGTGCGGCAGCGGCTCCGGCTCGTGGCCCTCGGGGTGGTCCTTGAGGAAGAGGAGCAGCAGGACGAAGACGACGACACCCGCCAGCGCGCTGCCCGCGAACGCCGCCGTCCAGCCGATGCCGTGCAGCAGCCGGGCCAGGACGAGGGTGGAGACGAGGTTGCCCGCCATGCCGACCAGGCCGGCCAGCTGGGCCACCATCGGCCCGCGCCGGGCCGGGAACCACCGGGTGCCCAGCCGCAGCACGCTGATGAACGTCATCGCGTCCCCGCAGCCCAGCAGCGCCCGCGAGGCCAGCGCCATGCCGTACGACGGGGAGAAGGCGAAGCCCAGCTGCCCGGCCGTGAACAGCACGACGCCGATGCCCAGCACCTTCTTCGTGCCGAGCCGGTCGACCAGCAGGCCGACGGGTATCTGCATACCGGCGTAGACCAGCAGCTGGAGGATGGAGAAGGTGGACAGCGCGGAGGCGTTGACGTGGAAACGGTCCGCGGCGTCGAGACCGGCGACCCCGAGGGACGTACGGAAGATGACCGCGACGAAGTAGACGGACACTCCGATGCCCCACACGGCGATCGCACGCCGGCCGCCGGGCGGATCACCGGGCAGGGCGCGGCCGGCCGAGGTGGCCGTACTCATCGGACCTCCCCCCGGGCCAGGTGCGAGAACCACCCCACGTGCCGGCGCACCACGCCCACGGCCGCCTCCGCGTCCCCGGCGCGCAGCGCGTCGAGGATCTCCTCGTGCTCGGCGAGGGTGTGGGCGATCCGGTCGGGGTGGGAGTGCATCACGGCGACGCCCATGCGCAGCTGGCGGTCGCGGAGCTGGTCGTAGAGGCGGGACAGGATCTCGTTGCCGCCGCTGCGGACGATCTCGGCGTGGAAGCAGCGGTCGGTGACGGAGGCGGCGGCGAAGTCACCAGCGGCGGCCTGCTCCTGCTGCCGGGCGAGCAGCTCCTCCAGCCGTTCGACCAGCCCGGGCGGCGCGGGTACGGCCTTCCTGGCCGCGTGCTCCTCGACCAGCAGCCGGGTCTCCACCACGTCCGCGATCTCCTGCGCGGAGACGGGCAGGACCAGGGCGCCCTTCTTGGGGTAGAGCCGGATCAGCCCCTCGACCTCCAGTCGCAGCAGCGCCTCGCGCACCGGGGTGCGGGAAACGCCGACGGCCTCGGCCAGCTCACCCTCGGTGAGCAGCGTCCCGCCCTCGTAGCGGCGCTCGAGGACGCCCTGCTTGACGTGGGTGTAGACGCGGTCCGCCGCGGGGGGTTGCTTCACTGCCGTGGTCATGCCGACAGGATAGATACAACAGGGACACAAGAGGGATCCGTTCCAGCATCCGGACGCCGGCCCGCCCCACTCACTCCTCGGAGGGAACCCGGAACCTCCCCTCCGCCCCGCCGTGCAACCATCCACCCCCTTCGGGTGTCGCACTGACGCGGCCACAGCTCCACCGACCACAATTCGGCCGCTTTCCAGGTGACTTCACCATAATCGGGGTAATCAACTCAATGAACACCATTTCTGGCAGCCGCCTGCGCAGGGCCCTCGCCGTCGCCCTGACCGGCGGCGCCGTCCTCGCCACCGGAGCCCTCGCCACCGCGCCCGCCCAGGCCGCCGCACCCGGGCGCACCGCTCCCGCAGCCGCCGTACGGGCGCCCACCGCACCCTCGATCGCCGCCAAGGGCGGCTTCGTCATGAACAACGCGACGGGCAGGTCGCTCTACACCAAGGCCGCCGACACCAAGCGTTCCACCGGCTCCACGACCAAGATCATGACCGCGAAGGTCGTACTCGCCCAGCCGAAGCTGAACCTGGACGCCAAGGTCACGGTCCAGATGGCGTACAGCGACTACATCGTGTCGAAGAACGCCTCCTCCGCCCGCCTGATCGTCGGCGACAAGGTGACGGTCCGCCAGCTGCTGTACGGGCTGATGCTGCCCTCCGGCTGCGACGCCGCGTACGCGCTGGCCGACAAGTTCGGCTCGGGCAAGACCAGGGCGGCGCGCGTGAAGTCGTTCATCGGCAAGATGAACGCGACCGCCAAGAGCCTCGGCCTGAAGAACACGCACTTCGACTCGTTCGACGGCATCGGCAACGGCAAGAACTACTCCACGCCGCGCGACCTCACGAGACTCGCGAGCAGCGCCATGAAGAACTCCACCTTCCGCACCATCGTCAAGACCAAGAAGTACACGGCGAAGACGAAGACCAAGAAGGGCGGCACCCGGACGATGGCGCCCTGGACCAACACCAACACGCTGCTGGGCAGTTACAGCGGAGCGATCGGCGTGAAGACGGGGTCCGGCCCGGAGGCCAAGTACTGCCTGGTCTTCGCCGCGACCCGGAAGGGCAAGACCGTCATCGGCACGGTACTGGCGTCCTCGTCGTCGACGCAGCGCGCCAAGGACGCCACCAGGCTCATGGACTACGCCTTCACGAAGTAACCCGCGCACCGCCACGCACCACCGCACAGCCACGAAGGGGCCCGTCGCACCGGCGACGGGCCCCTTTCGCCGTACGGATCTCGCGATACGAGGTCGCGGGGCTGTGCCGAGCTGAACGGAGCTGTACGGATGAAGTGCATGGTGATAGTTTCATTAGCACCATGCTGCTGAGTCTGGACAAGACCGACACCCGGCCCCTGCACGAACAGGTGGCAGGCGCCGTCCGGCGCGCCATCGCCGAGGGCGAGTGCGCGCCGGGGGACCGCCTTCCCTCGGCCCGCGACCTCTCCGAGGCCCTGGACGTCAACGTCAACACCGTGCTGCGCGCACTGCGCGGCCTGCGGGACGAGGGCCTGCTGGAGTTCCGCCGGGGACGGGGGGTGACGGTGGCCGAGGGCGCCCGGCCGCACTCCGAACTTCAGATCCGAGTACGGGAACTGCTCACCGACGCGGCCCGGCTGGGCTACAGCAGGACCGATCTCATCGACATGATCAGGGGGATGCCATGACGGACAGGACGACCGCGAGGCGTACGACGGCGGCACTGTGGACGGCCGGGGTCACGGTCGTCCTCGCCGGGATGCCGCTCCTGGCGAGGGACCGGCTGCCCGACCGGCTGGCGACCCACTGGGGTCTGAACGGCACGTCCCCCGACGGCTCGATGCCGCTGTGGGCGGCCTCCCTCGTCCCCGCGCTGATCTGGCTGGTCACGGCGGCCGCGGTCACCGTCCCGCTGATGCGGGCGGGCCCGCCGGCGCGTCCCTGGACCGCCGTGATCCTCATCCCTCTGGGCGTCGTCCTCGCCGGCGTGCAGGCCGCGGTCATCCGCTCCAACCTGGACCGCGCCGACTGGCACGACGCCAGCCGGCCCACCGGCTGGGTCGTCGCGATCCTCGTCGCGGCCGTCCTCGCGGGAGTGGCCGGATGGCTGCTCGTCACCCGACGGAGCGGCGCTGCGGGCGACGGCACGACGTCCGGCGACGACGCTCCCACGCTGGACATCCCGAAGGGCCGGAAGCTGGTCTGGTTCTCCCGGACCGCCAACCCCTGGCTCCAGTTGCTTGCTGCCGCAACCGGCCTGGTGGCCGTGGGCGCGCTCGTCGCCCTGGTCGGCGGCCTGGCCGCCCCGGGTGCCCTGTGGGCACTGTTCGCCGGGTGCGCCACCGCGTCCCTCGCCTGCGCCGTGTTCTCCTCCGTCCAGGCCCGCGTGTCGGAGCGGGGTCTGGAGGTCTCCTTCGGCCCGCTCGGCTGGCCAGGACGTCGCTGGGCCCCCGGCGACATCGACACGGCGCGGATGGAGGTCCGCCGTCCCGCCGAGGTCGGAGGCTGGGGCTACCGTCTCAGCGGTCTCGGCACCACGGTGATGCTGCGCGCCGGCGAGTGCCTGGTCGTAAGGCCCCGGGGCCGCCGGAGCGACTTCGCGGTGAGCGTCGACGACGCCGAACGCGGCGCGGCTCTGCTCAACGCCCTGCGCACGGACCGGAACCGGCGCTGAACACGGCGGCGCCGGGGGCCTGATACACGCCCCTTGGCGACCGCCGCAGCTCTTTCGATCATCTTCGCTCGCAGTCGTGAACATCTGCGGATCCGACTGGCATATGCCCTTGGCTTCGCCCTACGTTCCGCGGCGGAGGTGGTTCACATGAACGAACCCAGCAAACGACAGAACTCCGGCGCGCGGCACGAGGCCATCGACGCCAGTGACTTCGTGTACGCGGCCACCGGGGCACGGGTGCGACGGCTGACCATGCCGGACGGAAGCCACTGGTTTCCGGCGGCGGACGTGTGCAAGGAGCTGGGATACACCACGACCCGAAAGGCACTCACCGATCACGTCCCGGAGGAGCACCGAGACAATCTCGAGACTGTGACTGGAAGTCACAGTCTCAGCGTTCCCGCAGGTAGGACGTGGCGCCGAGACTTGCAACTGATCGATCTGCAAGGTCTCATCCTCCTCGTCAACGCCTGCACCAAACCGGCCTGCGCCCCCTTCAAGCAGTGGGTCGCCGAAGTCATCGAGACCGTGCAGCGCGAGGGCTCCTACACGCTGGACGAGGCCGAGGTGCAGCCCGCCGAGCCCGGTGCTCCCATCGCCTACGCCATGCCGGACCAGGTGGCCGAGGCGATCGTCCGGCTGGAGGCGCACAACTTGCAGCTGGACGAGCAACTGGCCGAGGGACAACGCACGTCGATCGCGTTGCAGCGGGAGATGCTGTCCACGCAGCAGGCCACCCTCGCCACTCAGCAGGCCACTCTCGCCGTGCAGCAGGCCATGGTGCGGGCACTGGAACGCATCGCGGACCGGTTCGACACCCTCGTCCTCCACCAGGGCGTGCCCCGCGGTCGTCCCGCCCCGGTGCCGACCACGGAGTCCGTACTGACCGACTGGCGGCAGCGCCTGTCCGTCACGGAGGACGTGTGGACCGTCGCCCGGGCCATCGCGCCGGTGCTCGTCGAGAAGGGGGAGCTGCGGGAGCCGCTGGAGTCGATCGCCGCCCGTACGGGGCTCTCCGTCCGGCGGGTCAACGCATGCCTGCGGCTGCTGCGCACCCACGCCTGCATCCGCTCGCGGGGCGGGTCCGAGGACGGGGCTCCGGTGTACGTGCTCCACCAGAGCTGAGCCCGGTACGACACAGCGGAAGGGGCGTCGCAACTCCAACTTGCGGCGCCCCTCCCGTCACGAACCTAGTCGGTTCGTGGCCGTCAGGCCCAGCTGATCAACCTCTTCGGCTGCTCCAGGACCGCCGCCACGTCGGCGAGGACCTTGGAGCCGAGCTCGCCGTCGACCAGACGGTGGTCGAAGCTCAGGGCGAGGGTGGTCACCTGACGCGGCTTCACCTTGCCCTTGTGGACCCACGGCTGGAGCTTGATCGCACCGACCGCGAGGATCGCGGACTCGCCCGGGTTGAGGATCGGCGTACCGGTGTCGACGCCGAAGACGCCGACGTTGGTGATGGTCACCGTGCCGCCCTGCATGGCGGCCGGGGAGGTCTTGCCCTCCCTGGCCGTCGACACCAGCTCGCCCAGCGAACCCGCCAGCTGCGGCAGGGTCCGGGCGTGGGCGTCCTTGATGTTCGGGACGATCAGGCCGCGCGGGGTGGCGGCGGCGATACCCAGGTTGACGTAGTGCTTGACCACGATCTCCTGGGCGGCCTCGTCCCAGGACGCGTTGACGTCCGGGTTGCGCTTGATCGCGACCAGCAGGGCCTTGGCGATCAGCAGGAGCGGGTTCACGCGCAGGCCCGCGTACTCCTTGTCCTGCTTCAGCTCCTCGACCAGCTTCATCGTGCGCGTCACGTCGACCGTCACGAACTCGGTCACGTGCGGCGCGGTGAACGCCGAGCCGACCATCGCCGCCGCCGTCGCCTTGCGCACGCCCTTGACGGGGATGCGCGTCTCGCGCGTCGTGTCGTACGCCGTCGGGGACGGGGCGGGCGCGACGGCCGCGGGGGCCGCCTGCGACTCGGGCGCCGCGGGCTGCGCCGACACCGCCGCGTGGACGTCCTCACGCGTGATGATGCCGTCCGGGCCGGTCGGGGCCACGGTCGCCAGGTCGACGCCGAGGTCCTTGGCGAGCTTGCGGACCGGAGGCTTGGCCAGCGGACGGTCCCCGGTGGCCGGAGCTGCCGGTGCCGCGGGTGCGGCCGGAGCTGCCGGTCCGTGGCCGTTCAGCTCGGCCTGGATCGCCGCCGACGCCCCCTGAGCGTCGGCCGGGGCCTGGGCGCCCTTGCGGGGGCGGCGCTTGGTCGAGGAGGTGGAGACCCCGTAGCCGACCAGGACCGGCTGGCGGCCCTCCGGCTTGGGCTCCTCCGCCTCTGCGGTGGCCGGCGTGTCCGCCACCGCCTCCCGCACCGGCTCCGCGGCCGCCGCCGCACCGTCGCCGACGGCCACCGCGATGATCGACGTACCCACGTCGACCGTGGTGCCCTCGGGGAAGTGCAGCTCGCGGACCACACCGTCGTAGGGGATGGGCAGTTCGACGGCGGCCTTGGCCGTCTCGACCTCGCACACCACCTGCCCGTCGGTGACCGTGTCACCGGGCTGGACGTACCACTTGAGGATCTCGGCCTCGGTGAGCCCCTCGCCCACGTCGGGCATCTTGAACTCACGCACGGAGCTGTCCGTCATCGTCGTCACGCTCCCCTCCTCAGTACGCCAGCGAGCGGTCGACGGCATCGAGCACCCGGTCCAGGTCGGGCAGGTACTCCTCCTCCAGGCGGGCCGGCGGGTACGGGGCGTGGTAGCCGCCGACCCTCAGCACCGGGGCCTCCAGGTGGTAGAAGCAGCGCTCCGTGATCCGGGCGGCGATCTCCGCGCCCGAGCCCAGGAACACCGGCGCCTCGTGGACCACGACCAGGCGGCGGGTCTTCTCCACCGACGTCTGGACGGTGTCGAAGTCGACCGGCGAGATCGAGCGCAGGTCGACGACCTCCAGGGAACGCCCCTCCTCGGCGGCCGCGGCGGCGACCTCCTGGCAGAGCTTCACCATCGGGCCGTAGGCGGCCAGCGTCAGGTCGGTGCCCTCGCGCACCACGCGCGCGGCGTGCAGCGGGCCGGGGATGGCCTCCCTGTCGACCTCGGCCTTGTCCCAGTAGCGGCGCTTGGGCTCGAAGTAGATCACCGGGTCGTCGCTCTGGATGGCCTGCTGCATCATCCAGTACGCGTCCGCCGAGTTCGACGGGCTGACCACCTTCAGGCCCGCCACGTGCGCGAAGAGCGCCTCGGGGGACTCGGAGTGGTGCTCGACCGCGCCGATGCCGCCGCCGTAGGGGATGCGGATGACGACCGGCATCTTGACCTTGCCCAGCGAGCGGGCGTGCATCTTCGCCAGCTGGGTGACGATCTGGTCGTAGGCCGGGAAGACGAAGCCGTCGAACTGGATCTCCACCACCGGGCGGTACCCGCGCAGGGCCAGGCCGATGGCGGTGCCGACGATGCCGGACTCGGCCAGCGGGGTGTCGATGACCCGGTCCTCGCCGAAGTCCTTCTGGAGGCCGTCGGTGACCCGGAAGACACCGCCGAGCTTGCCGACGTCCTCGCCCATGATCAGGACCTTGGGGTCCGACTCCAGCGCGCGGCGCAGCGACTCGTTGATCGCCTTCGCCAGCGCCATCTTTTCCGCTGCCATGTCAGACCCCCTCTGCGTCTGCGAACGATGCCTGGTACGCGGCGAACTGGGCCCGCTCCTCGTCCACGAGCGCGTGTCCGTCCGCGTACACGTTCTCGAAGATGGCGAACCGGTCCGGGTCCGGCATGGCACGGACCACTTCGCGCACTCGTTTGCCCAACGTCTCGCTCTCCGCCTCCAGTTCCGCGAAGAATCCCTCGTCCGCGTGGTTTGCGGACTCCAGGAAGCGGCGAAGGCGCAGGATCGGGTCCTTCGCCTCCCAGGCGGCGCGCTCGTCGTCGTGCCGGTAGCGGGAGGGGTCGTCCGAGGTGGTGTGCGCGCCCATGCGGTACGTGTACGCCTCGATCAGCGCCGGTCCCTCGCCGCGCCGGGCGCGGTCCAGGGCCCAGCGGGTGACCGCGAGGGAGGCCAGGACGTCGTTGCCGTCGACGCGGACGCCGGGGAAGCCGAAGCCCTGGGCGCGCTGGTAGAGCGGCACCCGGGTCTGCTTCTCGTTGGACTCGGAGATCGCCCACTGGTTGTTCTGGCAGAAGAACACCACGGGCGCGTTGTACACGGCGGCGAAGTTGAACGCCTCGCTGACGTCGCCCTGGCTGGAGGCGCCGTCGCCGAAGTACGCGATCACGCCCGAGTCGGCGCCGTCCTTGGCCACGCCCATGGCGTAGCCCGTGGCGTGCAGCGCCTGCGAGCCGATGACGATCGTGTACAGGTGGAAGTTGTTGCTGTTGGGGTCCCAGCCGCCGTTGTTCACCCCGCGGAACATGCCGAGCAGGTTGGTCGGGTCCACCCCGCGGCACCAGGCGACGCCGTGCTCGCGGTAGGTCGGGAAGACGTAGTCGTCCTCGCGGGTGGCCCGGCCGGAACCGATCTGGGCGGCCTCCTGGCCCAGCAGGGAGGCCCACAGGCCCAGCTCGCCCTGGCGCTGCAGGTTGGTGGCCTCGGCGTCGAAGCGCCGGGTGAGCACCATGTCGCGGTAGAGACCGCGCAGCTCGTCCGGGGTGATGTCGGCGACGTACGAGGCGTACTCGGCGTGTGCGGCGTCCTCGACGCGCTCGCCCTCGGGCGTCAGCAGCTGCACCAGCTCCGTCTCGGAGCCCTTCTTGGCAGCGTTACGGGTGGTGCTGGTGGTGCGAGTGGTGCGCTTGCCGGTGCCGGCCTTGCTGCCGGTGGTCCCGGCCGCCTTGGTGCCGGTGGTGCCGGCCGCCTTGCTTCCGGCGCTGCGTCGCGGCTTGCGCGCGGCAGTGCTCTCGGTCACGTGTGCTCCTCCGTCGGTCCGGCCCCCGGGTTCGCCGGAAGCCAGTGCGGCTCACCTGCGGCCCGGCGGACGCACAAGGGTGGGTGCGGCCCGATCGGGAACAGGCGTGACAGGTGCCCCGGCGAGCGCCCTGCGAACAGCACGTTACCCAGTGCTCCACATTTCTGTGAAACCCCTCCTGACCTGCGTTTTTACTCGGATTTCCAAGTAAATCGGCGTAGGGCGGAAGTTTTACTGGTCACAGCCTTGCAGGGGGCCGGAACAACGGCACGTTATCCCGGCCACCCCGGGCACGGGAAGAGCCGGTGTGTGACACTGACCGCGTGCGCGAAGACGGAAAAATCCGGGTATTCCTCCTCGACGACCACGAGGTGGTCCGGCGCGGGGTGCACAATCTGCTCGCCGGCGAGGCCGACATCGAGGTGGTGGGCGAGGCCGGTACGGCCGCCGAGGCACAGGCCCGGGTCGCGGCCACCCGCCCGGACGTCGCGGTGCTGGACGTACGGCTGCCGGACGGCAGCGGCGTCGAGGTCTGCCGCGACATCCGCTCCCGGGACGAGTCCGTCCGCTGCCTGATGCTGACCTCCTTCGCCGACGACGAGGCCCTCTTCGACGCGATCATGGCGGGCGCCTCCGGCTACGTCCTCAAGGACATCCGCGGCGCCGAGCTGCTCGGCGCCGTGCGGGAGGTGGCGGCCGGGAAGTCGCTGCTCGATCCGGCGGCCACCGCGCGCGTGCTGGAGCGGCTGCGCGGCGGCGGGGCGAAGCCCGACGACCGGCTGGCCCGCCTCACCGACCAGGAGCGCCGCATCCTGGACCTGATCGGCGAGGGCCTGACCAACCGCGCCATCGGTGAACGGCTGCACCTGGCCGAAAAGACGATCAAGAACTACGTGTCGAGCCTGCTGGGCAAGCTCGGCATGCAGCGGCGCTCGCAGGCGGCCGCCTTCGTGGCCCGGCTGGAGGCCGAGAACCGCTGACGGCCCCCGGCGCCCGGGTCCGCCCGGACTTACTCGGGACTTACGTCCCGCCCTGCCGGGGCGGGCGACTCTGTTCCGGTGCCCGCCGCTCCCGCACAGTGATTCCATGCCCTCCGACGAACAGCTCGCCGTCGGCCTGCTCGGCCGTACCGCCTACGGCCGGGCGGCCACCACCATGCGCGCCCTGCCCTTCCTCGCCCTCGCGCGGCACATCGTGGCCGACGGCCGGGTGCTGCTGCGCATGCCCGCGAGCTGGGGGTACCACCGGGTGTGCGCCGGGAGCGTCGTCGCGTACGGGGCGGACAACCTGACCTCGGCGCGGCCCGGCGAGAGCCTGTGGACCGTGCAGGTCGTGGGCCGGTGCGAGGCGCATGAGCCGAGCGCCGCGGAGCTGGAGCGGTTCGGTCCCGCGCCGAGCCGGGTGGACGGCCAGCCGTTCGAGCCCGCCTACCTGCGCGTCGACCCGCAGTTCGGCACGGTGCACTTCACGGACGGGGCGGCGGGGCCCGCGTAGGCGAACGCAACGCGCGCGTGGAGCCCGTTTCGGGGCCGCACGCGCGCGTGAGGTGTCGTTGGGGGTTCGGTCACTGGCCCGCCGGGGCGGTGGGGCCGCCCGTGTTTCCGGAGCCGCCCTCGGTGCCGCCGTTGTCCGGCGGGGTCTCACCACCACCGGGCGTCTCACCACCACCAGGTGTCTCACCACCACCGGGGCTCTCACCGCCACCAGGCGTCTCACCGTCACCGGGTGTTTCACCACCACCAGGCGTCTCGCCGCCACCGGTCGAATCGTCCGTCGCCGTCTCCGACGGCGTGTACGACGGCGTGTACTGCTGGTTCCAATCCCCGTCACCGTTGCCGCCCCCGCCCGAGCCCTGCTCGGTGCCCGGGTCGGTGGTCTCCTGGGTCTGCTCGTCGCTGGGCGACGAACTGGGCGTCTCCTCGCCGGTGCTCTGGGAGGTGGTCGCCGACGGGCTCTTGTCCGTCTTGGTGCCGCCCTCGCCGCCGCCGCCGTTGTTCAGGGCCAGCGCGACGCCGGCCGCGATGGCGATCACCGCGAAGACGGCCAGTATCCACAGCTTGCCTCGGCCGCTGCCCTTGTTGCCGTGGCCCTCGAAGCCGCCCTCGTCGCCCCCGCCGTAGCCGTGCGGCAGGATCGGCTGGGGGATCTGCTGGGTGCCCGACGCCCCGTGGTGGTCGGGGTGCGGCAGCACCGTCGTGCCCGCGAGGCCGGCCGCGGGGGTGTGCCGGCCGTCGTGCGCGGCGACCGGGCCGGTGTTCCAGGTGTTGGTGTGGCCGCCCTGCTCGTACAGCATCTGAAGGCCGTACTGGACCAGGCCGCGCATCTCCTCGGCGGTCTGGAAGCGGTCGTCGGGCTCCTTGGCCAGCGAGCGCATCACCAGGCCGTCCAGCTCCGGCGGGGTGGCGTCGGAGACCTCGGACGGGGGCGTCGGGATGTCCTGCACGTGCTGGTAGACCACCGACAGCGGGGTCTCCCCCGTGAACGGGGGGCGCAGCGCGAGGAGTTCGTAGAGGAGGCAGCCCGTGGCGTACAGGTCGGAGCGGTGGTCGACGGCCTTGCCGAGGGCCTGCTCGGGGGAGAGGTACTGGGGGGTGCCCATGACCATGCCGGTCTGGGTCATCGTCGACTGGGCGCCGTGCAGGGCGCGCGCGATGCCGAAGTCCATCACCTTGACCGCGCCCGTGTTGGTGATGATGACGTTGGCGGGCTTGATGTCGCGGTGCACGATGCCGTGCTGGTGGGAGTAGGCGAGCGCTTCCAGGACACCGGAGACGATGATCAGCGCCTGCTCGGGGCCGGGCGCCTCGGCGTTGAGGAGGAGGTCGCGGATGGTGCGCCCCTCGACGATCTCCATCACGATGTACGGCACGGACTGGCCGCCGACGACGTCCTCGCCCGAGTCGTACACGGCCACGATGGCGTGGTGGTTGAGGCCGGCCACCGACTGTGCCTCGCGCGTGAAGCGGGCCTTGGAGACCGGGTCCTCGGCGAGGTCGGCGCGCAGCAGCTTGACCGCCACGGTGCGCCCCAGGCGGACGTCCTCGGCGGCGAACACCTCGGCCATGCCGCCCCGCCCGAGCCTGCGGGTCAGCCGGTACCGGCCGTCGCCGACCAGGCCGCCGTTGCCCCAGTTCTCCGGCGCGTCAGACATACCGCCGCCAGATGCCTCGGGTTCGGACGGGCCCTGGGCGCGCTGCTGCTGTGCCATCAGTCCTCGCCGTCGTTTCTGCCCGCGGTACGCGCGGTGTTGTTACGGTCTCCGTCGGCCACGCTACAGGCTTCACGGGGGCCTCCGGTCCGGGATGGGCGTCGGGACCGGACATGAGACGGACCGGTCATGAAACCCTGGTTCCGTACTCTCGTGCAAATTCCGTGCGGCGGAAGTACGCCGGCTGTAACGCTTCCGCGACGCTTCTTTCGCGTACGGTCACGGAACGGGCACCGCGCTTGACGTGTCAGTGCCCTGGGGCAGACTTGGCCGGGAATAGCACTTTCGATCACGAGCGCGCGTGCCGCTGCCACCGGCGCCCGCCGCCTATGGGGGACGCAGAGACATGAGCCAGGACGCCGGACAGGGACGGTACGCGGGGCGGGCACTCGCCGGCGGCCGTTACCAGCTGCGCGACTTGCTCGGCGAGGGCGGCATGGCCTCCGTGCACCTGGCGTACGACTCGGTCCTCGACCGCCAGGTCGCGATCAAGACGCTGCACACCGAGCTGGGCCGCGAGCAGGCCTTCCGTGAGCGCTTCCGCCGCGAGGCCCAGGCCGTGGCCAAGCTCACGCACACCAACATCGTCTCGGTCTTCGACACCGGCGAGGACACGCTGCCCATCAGCGGCTCCGCCGCGGGGGACGGCATGCCGACTCCGTACATCGTCATGGAGTACGTCGAGGGCCGGCCGCTCGGCTCCGTGCTCGACGAGGACGTGCGGCAGCAGGGCGCGATGCCCGCCGACAAGGCGCTGAAGATCACCGCCGACGTGCTGGCCGCCCTGGAGATCAGCCACGAGATGGGCCTGGTCCACCGGGACATCAAGCCGGGCAACGTGATGATGACCAAGCGCGGCGTGGTCAAGGTCATGGACTTCGGCATCGCCCGTGCCATGCAGTCCGGCGTGACCTCGATGACGCAGACCGGCATGGTCGTCGGCACCCCGCAGTACCTCTCGCCGGAGCAGGCCCTCGGCCGCGGCGTCGACGCCCGCTCCGACCTGTACTCGGTCGGCATCATGCTGTTCCAACTGGTCACCGGGCGGCTGCCGTTCGACGCCGACTCGCCGTTGGCGATCGCGTACGCGCACGTGCAGGAGGAGCCGGTGGCCCCGTCCGCCGTCAACCGCGCCCTGCCGCCGGCGGTGGACGCGCTGGTGGCCCGCGCGCTGAAGAAGAACCCCAACGAACGCTTCCCCAGCGCCGAGGCCATGCGCGACGAGTGCCTGCGCGTGGCGGCCTCCTTCCAGGCGGCCGCGCCGAGCATCGTGCCCGGCGCCCGGACGTCGAGCGGCGCGGGTGTCGGCTCCGCGGTGTTCCCGCCGGTCGACCAGAGCACCCCGGCGCCCACGGGCCCGGTGCAGACGCCGTACCAGCCGACGCCGGCCCCCAACCCGTACGGCACCCCGGCCCCGGCGGCGCACTCGCCCGCGTACGGCTATCCGCAGCAGGCCGGGTACCAGACGCCGTCGCCGTACGCGCAGCAGCAGGGCGCGTCCACCCCGCCGCCGTACAGCCTGTCGCCGTCGGCCCAGGGCTCCGGTTCCTCCGGCGGGGGCAAGAGCAACAAGCCGGTGATCATCGGCTCGATCGTGGTCGCCCTCGTGGCCGTCGGCGGACTGATCGCCGCGCTGCTGATGAACGGCGGCGGGGACGAGGACCCGGAGGCCGGCGGGGGCGGCTCCGCGAGCGCGTCCGCGTCGCCCACGAAGGCGGAGGGCTACCGCGGGCCGGACAAGACGAAGACGATCGAGACGGACGAGTGCACCGAGCCGGAGGAGTCGTACAACGACCCGGACAAGATCAAGGTGCCGGACTTCACGTTCAAGTACATCGGCTCGGTCAAGGAGTGCTTCAACGCCGCGGGCTGGCAGATGAAGGTCGTCGAGGTCGACGAGAACACCTACGGCGAGGGATCGGTCCGGGACCAGTTCCCCGTCGCCGGCACGGACGTCGACCCGGAGAAGATGCCGACCATCCAGCTCAAGGTCTCGACGGGCAACCCGGCCGGCGAGTGAGCCGGTGACGGCGTGACGGACGGCTGACGACGAAGGGCCCGGCAGCGAGTGCTGCCGGGCCCTTCGCGTTGTCGGGTCTAGAGGTAGGGGCCGCCGGAGCGGCCGCCCGGGTGCGGGGGCTCCTCGCCCTCCGGGACGGCTCCCGGCGGCAGGGCGCGGCGCATCTGCTCCAGCTGGGCCCGCGCGGCCATCTGCTGGGCGAACAGCGTGGTCTGGATGCCGTGGAAGAGCCCCTCCAGCCAGCCGACCAGCTGGGCCTGGGCGATCCGCAGTTCGGCGTCGGTCGGGGTGCCGTCGTCCGTGAAGGGCAGGGAGAGCCGCTCCAGCTCCTCCACCAGCTCCGGAGCCAGACCGTCCTCCAGCTCCTTGACCGAGCTGGCGTGGATCTCCTTGAGCCGGGCCCGGCTCGCCTCGTCCAGGGGCGCGACCCGCACCTCTTCCAGCAGCTGTTTGATCATGCTGCCGATCCGCATGACCTTGGCAGGCTGCTCCACCTGCTCGGTCACCGGGATCTCGCGGGAGTCGTCGTCCCCGCCGCCGCTGAGCGCCATTCCGTCCTGGCCGACGACCAGGATCTGGGGGTTCTCCGGCGACCTGTCGTTCCTCGGCATTTCCATGCCGCCATTGTCTCCCACCCGCCGGCCGCGACCGCGTGCTGCCCCCGGGAAAACCGGCCCCCACGCGTTCGGCGGCGCCCGGAATGCCGGGATCGCCGGCCGGTGTGAGGCTTGTTCCGTCGTTCTGCGCGACTTCTCCGACGCTTTCCACGACTGGTATCACCGGGAGGGGGTCACGGACGTGACTCCATGGCTGCACACACTGCGGGCGACGGGGCTGGTGGGGGCCCTGGGGATCGGCGCGGTGGTGTCACCGTACGGGGTGGAGCCGGCCCACGCCGCCGGTACCGCCGGCACCGGGTACCCGGCGGTGGCGGCGCCGTCCCCGGCGGCGCCGGGGCACGATGCGGCGCCGGCCGCGACCGCCGTCCCGGACGGTGCGGCCACCCACGACGGGCGGGGCGGCCACGAACGTCCCCGGCGCCCCGCCGGTCCCGACCGCCCGGAACACCCGGACGCCGGGCCCGCCTCCCGGCCCGCCGCGGAATCCGGCCCCCCGGAGAGCGCGGGGCGCGGTTCCGCCTGGCCCTCCCCCTCTTCCCCCGCTCCGTCGGCGTCCCGCGCCACGGGGCGTCCCGAGCCCTCCGGGGCCGGGAACCCGCCGGGTGAGGGAAGGCAGCGGCCCGGTCGCGCCGAGGAGCGCGGGCAGCGGCACGACGGCACGGACGAGAACGCCGGCCGACGCGAGGAGGGCACCGCCGACGGTGTCTCCGAGGAGGCCCCGGCCGCCACCGCCACCGCGGCCACCGCCGTTCCGCCCGGACAGACCGGGGCGGCCCTGGCCCCCTCGGTCTCCCCGTCGCGGTCGGGGTCGGGGACCGGCGCCCGAGCCGAGCAGGCCGCCGCGCCCGTGCTGCGGATCCTCCCGCTGGGCACCGGGCTGGTCCTCATCGGCCTCGGCCTGGCCCTGGGCCTCGTGGGGCTGCGGCTGCGCCGGGCGTAGCGGACCGCGTCGTCTACGGGGTGACCAGCAGCACCTTGCCGATGTGGCCGCTCTCCTCCACCACCCGGTGGCCCTCCGCGGCCTCGCTCATCGGCATCTCGCGGTCGACGACCGGCCGGACGTGGCCCCCGGCGAACAGCGGCCAGACGTGCTCCCGTACGGCCGCCACGATGGCCGCCTTCTCCTCCAGGGGCCGGGCCCGCAGCGAGGTCGCGCTGACCGCGGCGCGCTTGGCGAGGAGCGCGCCGATGTTCAGCTCGCCCTTCCGGCCGCCCTGCATGCCGATGATCGCGAGCCGGCCGTTCACGGCGAGGGCCTGGACGTTGCGGTCCAGGTACTTCGCGCCCATGTTGTCCAGGATGACGTCGGCACCCGCGCCGCCGGTGGCGTCCTTCACCTCGGCGACGAAGTCCTGCTCCCGGTAGTTGATCAGGATGTCCGCGCCCAGCTCGGCGCAGCGCTCCAGCTTCTCCTTGGTGCCGGCCGTCACCGCGACCTTCGCGCCGACGGCCTTGGCGAGCTGGATCGCCATGGTGCCGATGCCGCTGGAGCCGCCGTGCACGAGCAGCGTCTCTCCGGGGCGCAGGTGGGCGACCATGAAGACGTTCGACCAGACGGTGCAGACCACCTCGGGCAGCGCCGCCGCCCGCTTCAGGTCGACGCCCTCCGGCAGCGGCAGCAGCTGACCGGCCGGTACGACCACCTTCTCGGCGTAGCCGCCGCCCGCGAGGAGGGCGCACACCTCGTCGCCCACGGCCCAGCCGGACACTCCCGGACCGAGCTCGGCGACCCGCCCGGAGCACTCCAGGCCGGGAAAGGCGGAGGCGCCGGGCGGCGGGTCGTAGAAGCCCTGGCGCTGCATGATGTCGGCGCGGTTGACGGCGCTGGCCGTCACCTCGACCAGCACCTCGCCCTCGCCGGGCCGCGGGTCGGGGACCTCGGACCACACCAGCGCCTCGGGGCCCCCGGGTTCGGAAATCGTGATCGCATGCATGAGGGCGACGCTACTCCTGTGCGCCCGCGTGGCCCTCCGCCGGAAAATCCCCGTGCGTCGCCGATGAGTTTGCGCGACGGTAAAGGTCTCCCCATGCGTAGCCCAAGAACGCGTACTCCAGCACGCGGAAGGACCCACAGCATGAGCACGCACACGTCCGGACTCGCCATCGAGACCGCGGGACTGGTGAAGACGTTCGGTGAGACCCGGGCCGTGGACGGGGTGGACCTCGCCGTGCCCGCCGGCACGGTCTACGGCGTCCTCGGCCCGAACGGCGCCGGCAAGACCACCACCGTGAAGATGCTCGCCACCCTGCTGCGGCCGGACGACGGCCACGCCCGCGTCTTCGGTCACGACGTGGTGCACGAGGCGGACGAGGTGCGCGGCCGGGTGAGTCTCACCGGGCAGTACGCGTCCGTGGACGAGGACCTCACCGGCACCGAGAACCTGGTTCTGCTGGGCCGGCTCCTCGGACACGGCAAGGCCGCGGCCCGCGAACGGGGCGAGCAGCTGCTGGCCGCGTTCGGGCTGACGGACGCCGCGGCGAAACAGGTCAAGCACTACTCCGGCGGCATGCGGCGGCGCATCGACATCGCCGCCTCCATCCTCAACACCCCGGACCTGCTCTTCCTCGACGAGCCCACCACCGGACTCGACCCGCGCAGCCGCAACCAGGTGTGGGACATCGTGCGGGCGGTCGTCGCCCAGGGCACGACCGTGCTGCTGACCACGCAGTACCTGGACGAGGCGGACCAGCTGGCGTCCCGGATCGCCGTCATCGACCAGGGGCGGGTGATCGCCGAGGGCACCAAGGGCGAGCTGAAGGCGTCCGTCGGGGCGGGCTCGGTGCATCTGCGGCTGCGGGACGCGGAGGAGCGGCCCGAGGCCGAGCGCGTCCTGCGGAACCTGCTGGTGGCCGAGGTGCAGCCGGAGCCCGACCCGGTGGCGCTGACCGCGCGCCTCGGGGTGGCGGCCAGTGACACCGCCGCCGACCAGGCCGCCAAGGCGCTCGGTGAGCTGGCCCGGGCCGGCATCACCGTCGACAGCTTCTCCCTGGGCCAGCCCAGCCTCGACGAGGTCTTCCTGGCGCTGACCGGGCACGACACCGGCCGGCGCACGGACGGCGACTCCGGCACCGGCACCGGCACCGGCACAGACAAGAAGGACGAGGTGGCGGCATGAGCACGGCCACGAGCAGCGAGACCAAGGACCTCTCCCCGGTCAGCACCGAGTCGCTGGCGGCCCTGCTGGTGACCAGGGAGCGGCCGCCGCGGCCCAGCGCCCTGTCCACGTCCCTGACCTTCGGCTGGCGCGCCATCCTCAAGATCAAGCACGTGCCGGAGCAGCTCTTCGACGTCACCGCGTTCCCCATCATGAACCTGCTGATGTTCACGTACCTCTTCGGCGGTGCGCTGGCGGGCTCCCCCAGTGACTACATCCAGTTCGTGCTGCCGGGCATCCTGGTGATGTCGGTCGTGATGATCACGATGTACACCGGGGTGTCCGTGAACATCGACATCGAGAAGGGCGTCTTCGACCGCATCCGCTCGCTGCCGATCTGGCGGCCCTCGGCGATGGTCGGCTATCTCCTCGGCGACGCGCTGCGCTACACCATCGCGTCCGTCGTCATGCTCTCCGTCGGACTGCTGCTCGGCTACCGGCCCGACGGAGGCTTCGTCGGCGTGGTCGCGGGGATCGCGCTGCTGCTGCTCTTCTCGTTCGCCTTCTCGTGGATCTGGACGATGTTCGGGCTGATGCTGCGCACGGAGAAGTCGGTGATGAGCGTCAGCATGATGGTGATCTTCCCGCTCACCTTCCTGTCCAACGTCTTCGTCGACCCGAGGACCATGCCGGGCTGGCTTCAGGCCTTCGTCAACAACAGCCCGATCACCCACCTGGCGTCCGCGGTGCGCGGCCTGATGGCGGGCGACTGGCCCGGTGTCGAGATCGCCTGGACGCTGGGCTGGGCGGGCCTGTTCCTGCTGGTCTTCGGCCCGGTCACGATGCGGCTCTACAACCGCAAGTAGCGCCTCCCGACAGCCGTTCCCGCGACCGGGCCGCCGGAAGGGCGGCTCAGTCGCGGGGCAGCGGACGGGTGTCGGGCGCCACGTGGGTGGCCGGTGTCGCCCGTACGATCGTGATCAGGCGGTCCGTCAGCTCCAGGCCGCCGACGGCGGGATCGTCGTAGCCCAGGACCCGGTGCCCGCGCAGCACGCTCACCACCAGGTCCTCCATCTCCCGCGGATTCCTGCCCACCTCGGCCTTTATGACGGGCCGTTCGATGAGGTCGAGTCCGCTGCCCTGGCTGATCAGGTCCTCCATGACCATGCCCGCTGCGGGGCTGAGCACGGAGAGCCCGAGCAGCCGGCCGGCGGCGCTGGCGCTGGTGATCACGGCATCGGCGCCGGACTGCTTCAGCAGCGGCGCGTTCTCCTCCTCGCGGACCGCGACCACGATCTTCGCGCCCCGGTTGAGCTGCCGGGCCGTCAGTGTGACCAGCACCGCCGTGTCGTCGCGCTGGGTGGCGATGATGATCTGCTTCGCCCGGTACAGCTCGGCGCGGTTGAGCACGTCGCTGCGGGTCGCGTCGCCGATCACGCCCGCGTAGCCGTGGGCCGTCGCGGCCTCGATGGCCTTTCCGCTGGGGTCGACCACGACCACCTGGTCCTTGCGCAGCCCGGTCGCGCAGACGGTCTGGATCGCCGACCGTCCCTTGGTTCCGAAGCCGACGACGACGGTGTGATCGCGCAAGGCGGACCTCCAGCGGTTCAGGCGCCACTCCTCCCGAGTGCGCTCGGTGAGGGCTTCCAGCGTGGTGCCGACCAGGATGATCAGGAACAGCACGCGCAGGGGCGTGATGACGAAGATGTTGGTCAGCCGGGCCGAGTCGCTGACGGGCGTGATGTCGCCGTACCCGGTGGTGGAGAGGGTGACGGTGGCGTAGTAGAAGGAGTCGAGGAGGTCGACGGACTGGTCGGAGTTGTCGGTGTAGCCGTCACGGTCGACGTACACGACGAAGGCCGTCACCACGAGGACCACCAGCGCGACGGACAGCCGCTTGGCGACCTGGCGGAACGGGTGCTCCACCAGCTTCCTGGGGAGTTTCACCTTGTGGGTCACCAGGTGCTCGTCCGCCTGGCGGGCGATCGCGTCCTGGCCCGGAAGTTTCACGTGAAACACACCCCGATCCCGCCGCTCGCCCAGGGCAGGTCGAGCAATTCGGCCTCCTGGCCCGACCGCGCTCCGCCCGGGGGTACGACCGCCAGCGCGTCGGCTGCCGCGATGCCGCGCAGCATCGCCGGACCGTTGTAGCGGAGCGGCACGGCGCCCTCGCCGCGCAGCACGACCGGCACGAGCCGGGTGTCGTACGGGTGCCCGTGCACCGCGTCCCGCAGCGGAAGCATGTACGGCTCGGGCGCCGGGCGGGCGGCGAGGGTACGCAGCAGCGGCTCGGCGAGGGTGAGCAGCCCGGAAACGGCGGCGAGGGGATTGCCGGGCAGCCCGACGAGGTGCTGGTCGTCCTTGAGACGGGCCAGCAGCATGGGGTGGCCGGGGCGTACCTCGACGCCGTCCACGAGGAGTTCGGCGCCGATCCGGCGCAGGGTGGGGTGGACATGGTCGACGGGGCCCGCGGCGGTACCGCCGGTGGTGACGATCAGGTCGGCGTCGGAGGTCGTGACGGCGTGGTGCAGGGCCTCGGCGTCGTCGCCGATCCGACGGACGGTGCGGACCTCGGCGCCCAGCGCGCGCAGCCACGGCGGCAGCATCGGGCCGAGCGCGTCCCGGATGAGGCCGTCGTGCGGGAGGCCCTCGGTGAGCAGTTCGTCGCCGAGGACGAGGACGTCGACGCGGGGGCGGGGGACCGCGGTGAGGGTGTCGTATCCGGCGGCCGCCGCGAGCCCGAGGACCGCCGGGGTGGCGAGGGTGCCGACGGGCAGCAACTGGTCGCCGCTGCGGCACTCCTGACCGCGCGGGCGGATGTCCTGGCCGTGGACGACCTCGCGGGTGGGGTGCAGCCGGCCGCGTTCGTCGGTGCGGCCGTGCTCGCTGCGCAGTACGGCGGTGGTGTCCGGGGGGATCCGTGCGCCGGTGGCGATACGGACGGCCTCGCCGTCGGTGAGGCGCCCGGGTTCCGCGTGTCCGGCCAGGACGCCCTCGTCGTGCACCGTCCAGGGGCCCGGTCCCGCGACGGCCCAGCCGTCCATCGCGGAGGTGTCGAAGGACGGCAGGTCGGTGAGGGCGGCCAGGGGTGCGGCCAGGGTGAGGCCGAGGGCCGCGTCGAGGGGCACGGAGACCGGGGTGCGGCCCACGGCACGGGCGGCGGCGCGGGCGGCACGCTCGGCGGTCGTCCGGGCCTCGGGCCAGGGGGTCGCGCGGTGGTGGGAGCCCGCCGGGCCGTGCGAGGCGTGCGCGCCGTGGACGTCGTGGCCGCGGTGGGCGGGGCCGGGCTTCTCCCTCACGAGGGCGAGCGCCTCCTCGACGTCGAGGTCCTCGGGCTCCGCGTCGGCCCGTGTGCCGGGGGAGGTCATCACGCGTCCGGGCGGGTGTCGGGCGTGGCGTCCGGGGCCACGTCGGGCTTCCCCCGCTCGGGGGCGGGCCCGGCGTCGGCGCTCTCCTCCGCCCAGCGCAGGGCGAGGGCCGCGGCCTTGCGGGCGGTCTCGGCGACGGCCTCGGGGCCTCCCTGCGCCCGCCCGGCCGCGTATCCGACGAGGAAGGTGGTCAGCGGGGCCGCCGGCCTGGCCACCCCGTGTGCGGCGTCGCGTGCGAGATCGAGCAGGAGCTTGGTGTCGACGTCCAGGTCGATGCCCAACTCGGCCTTGGCTGCGGAAATCCATTCATCCAACACGTGACCATGCTCCCTGATGCGTGCCCTTGCGGTGGCGATGTCGTCCCAGGTGTCGCAGTCGAAGGAGGCGACGGCGTCCGGGAGGCGAGTGAGGCGCAGAGCGCCGGTCAGGCGGCGCAGCGGCAGCCCGGTCAGGTGTGCCCCGCCCGCCGGTGCGCCGCGGTCGGCGCGGTCCCGTGCGAGGGCGGTCAGTTCGCGGCGCAGCGCCGAGGCGCGGTAGGCGGCGACGAGCGGCTGGTCGCGGCCGTCGGCGTCGGTGAGCAGCACCCCGTCGGCGTCACCCGCGGCGAGGGCGGACAGCAGCCGCCCCACGGTCGGTCCGGCCAGGAACGGCAGGTCGGCGGAGACCACGAGGACGTGCTCCGCCGCGGTGTGCCGCAGTCCGGCGGCGAGGGCGGCGAGCGGTCCGCCGCCGGGCGGGTCCTCGCGCGCCCAGGTCACGGGGCGC
The DNA here is from genome assembly GCF_045041415.1 of Streptomyces coelicoflavus. Lineage (NCBI taxonomy): Bacteria > Bacillati > Actinomycetota > Actinomycetes > Kitasatosporales > Streptomycetaceae > Streptomyces > Streptomyces coelicoflavus. Next base: position 4,180,150 of record NZ_CP108218.1, read on the forward strand.
GCGGTGGGCCGGACGTCGGCGACGACGACGGTGGTCCGGGCCCCGGCGCAGGCGGCGAGCACCCGGTCGAGGAGGGGGCGGCCGCCCACCCGCAGACCGGGCTTGTCCGCGCCCCCGAGCCGCCGGGCGGCCCCGCCGGCGAGCACGACGGCGTCGTACCCGGCGGGGCCGGAACCCGGCGCGGGGTCCCGGCCCGGCACGGCACCGGCACCCGGCGCGGAGTCACTGCCGGCACCTGTGGCGCCGGCGGGTTCATACGCGGTCACCCCCCGAGTATGGGGCCCGGCGCGATCACAGGGAACGCAGGGGAGCCCGCGCGGTCGGAGTGCGCGCGGACACCCCGTCGGCCCGGGGGTGCCGTCGCCCCTGTCACAGGGTCCGCAGCAGCACCGCCGGCTGTTCCACGCAGTCCGCCACGTACCGCAGGAATCCGCCCGCCGTGCCGCCGTCGCACACCCGGTGGTCGAAGGTGAGCGACAGCTGCACGACCTGACGCACCGCCAACTCGCCCTCGTGCACCCACGGCTTGGGAACGATGCGGCCGACGCCGAGCATGGCCGCCTCGGGGTGGTTGATGATCGGCGTGGAGCCGTCGACGCCGAACACGCCGTAGTTGTTCAGCGTGAAGGTGCCGCCCGTCAGTTCACCCGGAGTCAGCCGGCCCGCGCGGCCCGCCTCGGTCAGCCGGGCGAACTCCGCGGTGAGCGACTCGGCGTCCCGCGCGTGCGCGTCCCGGACGACCGGCACGACGAGACCGCGGTCCGTCTGCGCGGCGAAGCCGAGGTGGACACCGTCGAGCCGGACGATCTCCCGGGCCTCCGTGTCGACCGTCGAGTTCAGCTCCGGGAAGCGGGCCAGGGCGGCCGTGCAGATCCGGGCCAGCAGGGCGACCAGGGAGATCTTCGGCCCGCCGGAGGCGTTCATCGCGGTACGCGCGCGCATCAGCTCGGTCGCGTCGGCGTCCACCCAGCAGGTGGCGTCCGGGATCTCGCGCCGGCTGCGGGAGAGCTTGTCGGCGACGGCGCCGCGCACGCCCTTGAGGGGGACGCGGGTGCCGTCGGACGAGGTGGCCGCTCCCGCCGCGGTCGCGGCCACCGGCACCCCGCCCGTCCCGGCCTCCCTGCCTGCCGTACGGCCGCCCTGCGCGGCGGCGGCCCGCAGCGCGTATTCCACGTCCGCCCGCAGGATCAGCCCGTCCGGGCCGGAACCGGCCAGCTCGCGCAGGTCCAGGTCGTGCTGCCGGGCCAGCCTGCGCACCAGCGGGGAGATGACCGGGACCGGTCCGTCCACCGGCTCGGCGGTCCGGACGGCCGGCCCGGACGGCTGCCCGGCGTCGCGGACCCGGCCGTTCGCCCGCCCGGACGCACCGGTGGCGACCCGGCGCTCGGGCCGCACCCTGCGCCGCCGCGCGGGCGCCTCGGAGGTGCCGTACCCGACCAGGACGTTGCCGGAGCCCTCCGGCTTCTTCTCCGCGGCGGGCGGTCCGGCGGCCGCGGCCTCGTCGGTACCGGCCGCCGAACCGGGTCCGGCGCCGGTACCGGACGCACGCGCCGGTCCGTCCGCGGCCGTCGCGCCCACCGCCACGGTGACGAGCGGCGCCCCGACGGGCAGTTCCGTGCCCTCCTCGCCGAAGCGGGCGGTGACCACACCGCCGTACGGGCAGGGCACCTCGACCATCGCCTTGGCCGTCTCGACCTCGACGACCGGCTGGTCGACGGCGACCACGTCGCCGACCTCGACCAGCCAGCGCACGATCTCCGCCTCGGTGAGCCCCTCACCGAGGTCGGGGAGCTTGAACTCCATGCTGCGACCGTCAGAAGCGTGTGCCATCAGCTTTCGGCCTCCCACTGCAGGCGCCCCACGGCGTCCAGGATGCGGTCCACACCGGGCAGGTGGTGGCGCTCCAGCATCGGCGGCGGATACGGGATGTCGAACCCGGCCACACGCAGCACCGGCGCCTCCAGGTGGTGGAAGCAGCGCTCCGTGACCCGGGCCGCGATCTCCCCGCCCGGGCCCCCGAAGGAACCCGACTCGTGGACGACGACCGCGCGTCCCGTCCGCCGCACCGAGGCGCACACCGTCTCGTCGTCGAACGGCACCAGGGAGCGCAGATCGACGACTTCGAGGTCCCAGCCCTCGGCCCGGGCCGCCTCGGCCGCCTCCATGCAGACGGCCAGCGACGGCCCGTACGTGATGAGCGTGGCGCTCCGGCCGAAGCGCCGCACCACCGCGCGGCCCATGGGCTCAACGGTCGCCGGCTCCTCGGGGTTCCAGGAGTCCTTCGACCAGTACAGCCGCTTGGGCTCCAGGAAGACCACCGGGTCGTCGGAGGCGATGGACTCGCGCAGCAGCCCGTAGGCGTCGGCGACGGTCGCGGGGGTGACGACATGGAGCCCCGGAGTCGCCATGTAGTACGCCTCGGACGAGTCGCTGTGGTGCTCGACGCCGCCGATGCCGCCGCCGTAGGGGACGCGGATGGTCAGCGGCAGGGGCATCTTGCCGCGCGTGCGGTTGCGCATCTTGGTGACATGGCTGACGACCTGCTCGAACGCCGGGTAGGCGAAGGCGTCGAACTGCATCTCGACGACCGGGCGCAGCCCGTACATCGCCATGCCGACGGCGGTGCCGAGGATGCCCGCCTCGGCGAGCGGGGTGTCCGTGCAGCGGTCCTCGCCGAACTCCGCGGCGAGCCCGTCGGTGACGCGGAACACGCCGCCGAGGGTGCCCACGTCCTCGCCGAGGACGTGCACGCCCGGGTCGGCGGCCATGGCGTCGCGCAGCGCGCGGGTGAGGGCCTGCGCCATGGTGGCCGGCTTGACGGCGACGGTGGTCATCGGTGTCCGCCTTCCTGGGGGCCGGACTCGGCCTCGGACTCGGCCGCCAGCTCCGCGCGCAGCTGGTCCCGCTGCTCGCGCAGCTGCGGCGTGGGCTCGGCGTAGACGTGGGCGAACAGGTCCAGAGGGTTCAGCTCCGGGTCCTCGTTCATACGGGCGCGCAGGTCGGCGGCCATGGTCTCGGCGTCCTCGCGGGCGGCGCGGACGCCGTCCTCGTCGAGCAGGCCGCGCTCGGTCAGCTCCCGCTCCAGCAGCTCGACCGGGTCGTGGCGGCGCCAGGTCTCCACCTCGGCGTCGCCCCGGTAGCGCGTGGCGTCGTCGGCGTTGGTGTGCGCGTCGACGCGGTACGTCACCGCCTCCACCAGGGTGGGCCCGCCGCCCGTGCGCGCGCGGCGTACGGCGTCGGACAGGACCTCGTGCACCGCGGCGGCGTCGTTGCCGTCGACCAGGCGGCCGGGCATCCCGTAGCCGACGGCCTTGTGTGCCAGCGACGGGGCGGCGGTCTGCTTGTCGAGCGGGACGGAGATCGCGAAGCCGTTGTTCTGCACGAGGAAGACGACCGGCGCCTGCCAGACGGCGGCGAAGTTCAGCGCCTCGTGGAAGTCGCCCTCGCTGGTGCCGCCGTCGCCGACCATGGCCAGGGCGACCACGTCGTCGCCCTTCAGGCGGGCGGCGTGGGCGAGACCGACGGCGTGCGGCAGCTGGGTGGCCAGCGGCGTGGACAGCGGGGCGACCCGGTGCTCGTAGGGGTCGTAGCCGGTGTGCCAGTCGCCGCGCAGCAGGGTGAGCGCCTCGACAGGGTCGACGCCGCGCGCGACGACCGCGAGGGTGTCGCGGTAGCTGGGGAAGAGCCAGTCCCGCTCCTCGAGGGCCAGCGCGGCGGCGATCTCGCACGCCTCCTGGCCGGTGCTGGACGGGTAGACGGCCAGCCGGCCCTGCTTGGTCAGCGCGGTGGCCTGCGCGTTGTAGCGACGGCCGCGCACCAGCCGGGCGTACAGCGTGCGCAGCAGCTCGGGGTCGGCGCGGTCCGCGGCCTTCGTGCCGAGAACGCGGTACGGCTCCGCGTCCGGCAGCAGGGGCGCGGGGTCGGTACGGGGCTGCCAGGCGGGCGGCGGTGTGGGCCGGTACGCGCCCCGCTGCTCCATGACCGTCATGACGGCACCTCCTCGTGGGAGACGGCTCTGGGCTCGCCACGGGTGTGACGGGCCTCACCTACCGATTGTTCGGTCGCTGGCACATTTTGGCTACAGGCGGCCCCAGGCTGTGGACAAACGGTTCTCCACAGCCTGAGATGGACGCAGGACGTCCATCAGGGGAAGGCGGGGGCACGTGGCATCTGAACAAATGGCCGATCGCCCCGGGGAGGGCGGCGGCACGGACGAGGCGGCCACCCCGCCGCCCCCGCGCCCGCTGGACGCCATCGACCAGGACATCCTGCGCATGCTCCAGGCGGACGGCCGCGCCTCCATACGGTCGGTCGCGGAGCGGGTGCACGTCTCGCGCGCGAACGCCTACGCCCGCATCAACCGGCTCGTCGAGGACGGCGTCATCCGCGGTTTCGGGGCCCGCGTCGACCACGAACGCGCCGGGCACGGCACCTCGGCGTACATCACCCTGAAGATCGTCCAGAACTCCTGGCGCACGGTCCGGGCCGAGCTGCGGAAGCTGCCCGGGGCCTCGCACATCGCGCTGGTGGGCGGCGACTTCGACGTGCTGCTGCTGGTGCACACCCCGGACAACCGGGCCCTGCGCGAGCTGGTGCTCAGCCGCCTCCAGGCCATCCCGGAGGTGCTCAGCACCCGCACGCTGCTGGTCTTCGAGACCGAGGACCTCGAACCGCAGGGCTGACCGGCGGCGGGGCCGGTCCCACCCGTCCCGGGCCGCTCAGGACGCCTTGCGCAGCCCGCCGAACACCAGCCGCGCCACCGCGTCGACCACCTCGCGCTCGCCGGCGCCGGCCCGGCCGTCCGGCACGTCGGGGCGGTACCACTCGACGATCGAGTTGATCATGCCGAAGACCAGGCGGGTCGCGAGCCGCACCTCCACGTCCGCGCGCACGTCCCCCTCCGCGGCCGCGTCCTTGAGCAGGGCGGCGACCCGGTGGTCGAACTCGCGCCGCCGCTCCAGCGCCCACCGCTCGGTGCCGGTGTTGCCGCGCACCCGCAGCAGCAGCGTCACGTAGGGCAGCTCCGCCATGAGCACCTCGACCATGCGCCGCACGACGTACTCCAGGCGCTCGGCGGCGGACCCCTCGCGCGCGTGCTCCTCGTCGAGGATCCCGAAGAGCTCGTCCAGGGCCCGGCTCACGGCCCGGCGCAGCAGCTCCTCCTTGCCCGTGACGTGGTGGTATATCGACGACTTGGAGATCCCCGCCGCCTTGGACAGATGCTCCATGGAGGTGCCGTCGTAGCCGCGCTCGATGAAGACCTGCACGGCGACCGACAGCAGCGTCTCGGGCGTGTACGTGTCGCGCTTGGCGGTGGTCATGAGGGGGTGCCCTCCCGGGCCTCGGCGGCGTTGGCGTGACGGCGGAGCGCGAGGGACGGCGCCCAGCGCCCTGACGGTTCCCACTCGTGCGCCTGGACGAGCAGGTAGTACGCCCAGGTGTCACCGAGCCGGCGGCTCCATTCGAACGGGCCGAGGGGGTAGTTCACACCCAGCCGCATCGCCGTGTCGACGTCCTCCGGGGTGGCCACGCCCCTGGCCACGGCGTCGAACGCCAGGTCGATGATCCGGGCGACGGTCCGGGCCACGATCATGCCGGGGACGTCGCCGACGACGCTGACCTCCTTGCCGAGCGCCTGGAACAGGCCGGTGGCCTCGGACAGGAGGCCCGGACGGACCTCTTCGGACGCGGACAGGGCGATCCGGGTGGCCGCGCGGTAGTCGAGGGCGAGGTCGAAGTGGACGACGTCCTTCGACCCGAGCGGCTCACCGTCGGTGAGGCGCAGCGTGCCCCCGCCGGGCAGGACGAGCCTTCCCCCGTCGCCGTACCCGTCCTTTGGACGCACCTCCACGCCCGCCTCGCGGATCAGCCCGACCAGTCCGGCCGCCGGGCCCAGGTCGCCCTCGACGACGACGTACGCGGGCGCATCGGCCGGTTCGGCGGTGTGCGGCCGGGGGCGCTCGGCGCCGTCCCGGTAGTCGTACCAGCCCTGTCCGCTCTTGCGGCCCAGCCTGCCGGACTCGACCAGGCGGCGCTGGGCCAGCGACGGGGTGAAGCGGACGTCCTGGAAGAACGCCTGCCACACGGAGTGCGTGACGGACTCGTTGACGTCCTGCCCGATGAGGTCGGTCAGCTCGAAGGCGCCCATCCTGAAGCCGCCGGACTCGCGCAGCACGGCGTCGATCGTGGCCGGGTCCGCGCCCTGGTTCTCGAAGACCGCGAGGGCCTCGGCGTAGAAGGGCCGGGCGATGCGGTTGACGACGAAACCGGGGGTGTCGGCGCAGGCGACCGGGGTCTTGCCCCAGGCGCGGGCCGTCTCGTACGCGCGCGTGGCCGACGCCGGGTCGGTGGCGAACCCGGAGACCACCTCCACCAGCGGGAGCAGCGGCGCGGGGTTGAAGAAGTGCAGCCCGACGAAACGGCCGGGCTCGCGCAGGGCGCCGCCGACGGCGGTGACGGACAGGGACGAGGTGTTGGTGGCGAGCAGGCAGTCGTCGCCGACGACGTCCTCCAGGGCGCGGAACAGCTCCTGCTTGACGTCGAGGCGCTCGACGACCGCCTCGACGACGAGCCCGCATCCGGCGAGGCCCGCGAGGCTCTCGGCGGGCGTGAGCCGGGCCCGGGCGGCGTCCCGTTCGGCACCGGTGAGACGGTCCTTCTCGACGAGCCGGTCGAGCCGGGCGCCGATCGCGTCGGCCGCTTCCCGGGCCCGCCCGGGAGCGGCGTCGTACAGCCGCACGGGATGGCCCGCGACCAGCGCCACCTGGGCGATGCCCTGGCCCATGGTGCCGGTGCCGACGACGGCCACGGGGCTGCTGAGGTCGAGTGCTGTCATGTGCGCGATCCTCCCGCACGGCGTTTTCCACAGATGCGGCGGACCCCCTTGTCCCGACCGATCGTTCGGTTACTCTAGCCGTGTCCGCCTGTTTCTGCCCAGGTTTCCCCCAGGTCCACGGACTCGACAGACCGTCGACGAAGCGTCGGCGACGCGTCGGGAGCCCGTGAGAGACGAGGAGTTGGTCCCGCATGGCCGCCGAACTCACCGCACACCAGCTGATCGCCCAGCACCGGCCGACCCTGGACCTGGCGCTGGAGACGATCCGCACGCGCGCGTACTGGTCCCCCCACCCCGAGCACCCCAAGGCCTACGGGGAGAACGGCAGCCTGGACATGGCGGCGGGCAAGGCCGCCTTCGACGCCCTGTCCGGCACCCGCATCGACCTCGGCCAGCCCGGCACCGACGGCTGGGTGGGCGGCGAGGTCTCCCCGTACGGGATCGAGCTGGGCGTCGAGTACCCGCACGCGGACCTCGACGTGCTGCTGCCCGCCATGAAGGCCGGCCAGAAGGCGTGGCGGGACGCGGGCGCGGAGCTGCGCGCGACGGTCTGCCTGGAGATCCTGCGGCGGATCGCCGACCGGACGATGGAGTTCGCGCAGGCGGTCATGCACACCTCCGGCCAGGCCTTCATGATGGCCTTCCAGGCCGGCGGCCCGCACGCCCAGGACCGCGGCATGGAGGCCGTGGCCTACGCGTACGTGGAGCAGTCCCGCACCCCCGACACGGCGGAGTGGACCAAGCCCCAGGGCAAGCGCGACCCGCTCGCGCTCACCAAGCGCTTCACGCCCGTCCCGCGCGGCATCGGCCTGGTCATCGGCTGCAACACCTTCCCGACGTGGAACGGCTACCCGGGCCTGTTCGCCTCCCTCGCCACCGGCAACGCGGTCCTGGTCAAGCCCCACCCCCGCGCGGTGCTGCCGCTCGCCCTCACCGTCCAGGTCGCCCGCGAGGTCCTCACCGAGGCCGGCTTCGACCCGAACCTGGTCGCGCTGGCCGCCGAGCGGCCCGGCGAGGGCATCGCCAAGACCCTGGCGACCCGCCCCGAGATCCGCATCGTCGACTACACCGGCTCCACCGCCTTCGGCGACTGGCTGGAGGCCAACGCCCGCCAGGCCCAGGTGTACACGGAGAAGGCCGGCGTCAACACGGTGATCGTGGAGTCGACCGACGACTACAAGGGCATGCTCGGCAACCTGGCCTTCTCCCTGTCCCTGTACAGCGGCCAGATGTGCACCACCCCGCAGAACCTGCTGATCCCCCGCGACGGCATCCGCACCGACCAGGGCGACAAGTCCTACGACGAGGTCACCGCCGACCTGGCCCGCGCCGTCGACGGCCTCCTCGGCGACGACGCCCGCGCGAACGCCCTGCTGGGCGCGATCGTCAACCCGGACGTCAAGGCCCGCCTGGAGGCCGCCGCCGGGCTCGGCGAGGTCGCCCTCGCCTCCCGCGAGGTGACCAACCCCGACTTCCCGGACGCCGTCGTGCGCACCCCGGTGATCGTCAAGCTGGACGGTGCCAAGCCCGAGGACGAGGCCGCGTACACCAGCGAGTGCTTCGGCCCGGTCTCCTTCGCCGTCGCCGTCGACTCCGCCGGCCACGCGGTGGAGCTGCTGCGCCGCAGCGTCCGCGAGAAGGGCGCGATGACGGTGGGCGCGTACACCACCGACCCGGAGGTCGAGGAGGCCGTGCAGGAGGCCTGCCTGGACGAGGCCGCCCAGCTCTCCCTCAACCTCACCGGCGGGGTGTACGTCAACCAGACGGCCGCCTTCTCCGACTTCCACGGCTCGGGCGGCAACCCGGCGGCCAACGCGGCCCTGTGCGACGGCGCCTTCGTGGCCAACCGCTTCCGGGTGGTGGAGGTCCGCCGCCAGGCCTGAGACAGGGGCCCTAAGGCACCCGCGGTGCGCCCCCTGTGGCGCTCCAGTGGTACAGCGTCATGGCCACACTGGTCGCGAGGTTGTAGCTGGAGACCTGGGGGCGCATCGGCAGCGCCACCAGGTGGTCGGCCCGGGCCCGCAGCTCCGGCGAGAGCCCGCTGCGCTCGGAGCCGAACGCGAGCAGCGCGTCGTCCGGCAGCTTCAGCCCCCGGATGTCCTCGCCCTCCGGGTCCAGCGCGAACACCGGGCCCGGCGGCAGCCCGGCCACCTCCAGCCGCTCCACGACGGTCGCGAAGTGCAGCCCCGCCCCGCCGCGCACCACCGTGGGGTGCCAGGGGTCGAGCGTGCCGGTGGTGACCACACCGGGCGCCCCGAAACCGGCGGCCAGCCGGATCACCGCGCCCGCGTTTCCGAGGTTGCGCGGCTGGTCGAGGACCACGACGGGGGCCCGTCGGGGCGTGTGCGCCAGCGTGTCCAGCCCGGCCGCCCGCGAGGGCCGTACGGCCAGGGCCGCCACCGCCGTGGGGTGCGGTCGCGCGACGACCGACGCGTACGCCTCCCGCGACACCTCGGTCAGCAGCCCCGCCAGCTCCCCGCGCACGTCCGGCGCCAGCTCGTCGGCGAGGGCCAGGGCGCCCGCCCGGTCACTGGTGACGGCCACCGGCACCTCCGCCCCGAAGCGCAGCGCGTGCTTGAGGGCGTGGAAACCGTCCAGCAGCACACACCGGCCGGCGTGCAGGTGCCAGGCGGCCGGCGGGCCGGGAGCGACGGGGTCGGTCATGTGCGGAAGCCTACGTGCGTGGGGCCGGGGTCCTTCCCGTCCACCGCGCCCGCTCCGGCCGCACCCGCTCCGGCCGCCGCAGCTCCCTCGCCTCCCCGGGTCCGGGGCCCGGGCACCGTCGCCGTACGACCGTCCCCGCCTCCGCCCCAGTGCCCGTGCCCTTGCCCGGCTCCGTCCGCCGCGCCCGCGCACACCGCCGGGAACCTCCGGCCCGGCAACCGGCCGCGCAGACGGGCCACCCAGCCGCCCAGCCGGCGCAGGAACGAGGTCGGCAGGAAGACCGCGTCGGCGGCGATCATCGCCAGCGAGAAGAACGGCAGTCCCAGCGTCACGGCGATCACCGCGTGCTCGAGCATCATCACGGCCAGGAGCACGTTCTTGACCCGCCGGTTGAACAGCGCGAACGGGAAGGCGACCTGCACGGCGACCGTCCCGTACGTGATGAGCATGACCATCGTGCCGTTGGCGGCCAGCGCGTCGGACAGCGCGGGCCACGGCGAGAAGTAGTCCAGGTGCAGCGGGTAGTAGACGGCCGTGCCGTCCTGCCAGCGCGAACCCTGGATCTTGTACCAGCCGGCCGTCGCGTAGATCAGACACGCCTCGGCCATGATCACGACCAGCGCGCCGTTGTGCACGATGTTGGCGACCACGTCCAGCAGGATCCGCGGTTGGCTGCCCTCCCCGCCCCGCCCCACGAGCCACCACAGGCCCAGCGAGACCCACACCGCCCACAGCAGCGCCGGCACGAACCAGTCGCCGTCGAGGAGGCCCCCCGCCGTCACCGCCACCAGCGCGAACCCGAGGACGCACCACAGCACCGGCCCGGCCCGGTCCACGACCCGCACGCCGCGCGCGCGTGCCGCCGCCGCACGCCGGGCGCGGCGCGCGTCCAGCGACCACACCTGGCCGCACCGGGTGAGGACCAGGTAGATACTCATCAGGTGCACGACGTTGTCGCCGCCGTCCCCCATGAACACGCTGCGGTTCTGAAGCGAGAGCACGCCGACCATGAACAGCACGGACATGGTGCGGGTGCGCCAGCCCAGCAGGAGCAGCACGCTGCTCAGGACGGCCAGCGCGTAGACGATCTCGAACCAGGTCCGCCCGTCCGACCACATCAGCGCCGTGAAGGCGCCGTTGTCCGCGATCAACTGCTGGGCGAGGTCGTGGCCCCAGGGGCTGTCCGGGCCGTACAGCTCGTTGCGGTGAGGCAGTTCGCGCAGCAGGAAGAGCAGCCAGGTGGCGCTGAAGCCGACGCGGACCACGGCGGTCTGGTACGGGCCGAGCGCGGCGCCCGTGACGCGGGCGATGGAGCGGGAGACCGAGAGGACGATGCCGTTCACGCGGCGCCCCCTTCCTTCCCGGTGCTCCCGGCCTTCCCGGCGCTTCCGGCCCTCCCGGCCGCCGTGTCCGCCGTGTCCTCGGTTTCCGGGGACACGGACCACCAGGGCAGCTCGCGGACGACCGGCCGGGCGGAGACCTTCTCGCCGCTCCACGAGGGCGGCTTCACGTTCGTGGTCCGGGAACGGTACTGGACGCGCTCGACCACACCGCCGGGTCCGGCGGCGTCGTTGCGGTCCAGGCGCAGCAGCGCGATGCGCCGCAGATACGTCTCGGAGAGGGAGCCCCGCAGGCCCACCGGGCGGTCCTCGGAGTCGTGGGTCGCCACGAAGAAGTCCCAGGCGCGGCGCAGTTCGTTCTGCTGGGTGTGGCTCGGCAGCGGATTGCCGTCGATGGCCCGGCCGTCCTCGGCGGACAGGTCGTACCAGCCGGTCGTCCGTATCCCGCCGTCCGCCGTACCGATCTCGGCGCGGACCTGGACGGAGACGTTCTGCTGGAGCGGGTTGGGCGCGAAGAGCTTCCAGTTCTGCTCGAACTCCGGGAAGACCCACTCGTCCACCGCGGCGCCGTGCTGCTTGGTGAGCGTGTTGGACGGGGCCACGTGCAGGAACACCAGGCCCAGGTGGGCGCAGACGGCGACCGCGACCACCGCGAGGGCGACCACGGCACCGATCTGGTAGCGCGGGGAGAGCGCGGCGACGCCGGTACGGGCCTCGGGGCGCCGGACGGAAGGCACGGCGCCGGTTTCCCCGCAGCCGGCGCCCACGGCTCCCACCTCATCCTCCGGAGTCTCGGCGACTCCGTCAGTCCCGGCAGCCCCACCAGTCCCGGCAACTCCGGAGGTCCCGGCAACCCCGGAGGTCCCGGCAACCTCAGAGGTCCCGGCAGTCCTGGAGGTCATGGCGGTCTCAGCAGCTCCGCCCGTCCCGGCCTCTTCCACGGCCCCCGCCGCCTCCTCCGGAGCCTCGGCGGTCCCGGCAGCCCCGGCAGCCCCGTCAGTCCCGGCAACACCGGCGGACCCGGCGGCCCCGTCGGCCCCGTCAGCCCCAGCAGCACCAGCAGCACCAGCAGCACCAGCAGCACCAGCAGCACCAGAGATCATGGCGGTCTCAGCAGCTCCGGCCACCCCAGCCGGCCCGCCGGCCTCAGTGGCCCCGGCCGACCCGCCCGACCCGCCGGTCTCAACAGCTCCGGCCGACCCGGCCTCAGTGGCCCCGGTCGGCCCGCCGGTCTCCTCCGCGTCCGCTTCGCCGTCCGGCCGGTCCGGTCCGTCCGGCTCGTTCTGCTCCGGACGGGCGTCCGAGCCCTTGTCGTACGCGTCCATTCCGCCCCGTTCGGTCCCGATCCGTCCATGCGCCCGTCCCGTCACGGGACGCCCAGCGCCACCCGTGCGGCTGCTCGGCGACGTTCGCACGGAGACGGTACTCAGGACCGGCCGCCCGCACAGCCCCCGGCGGACCGGCCACACCGTGGCCGTCACCACATCGGAACGGGGCGGCCCGGAGCCGGCGGGAACGGTCTACAGCACGTGTCCGGGCTCACCCTTGTCGTCGACCACGGGATGCCCGGCCGCGGCCCACTCCTGCATGCCGCCGTCGACGTTCACCGCGTCGACGCCCTGCTGGACCAGGTACATGGTGACCTGCGCCGAACGGCCCCCGACGCGGCAGAGCACGTGCACCCGGCCGTCCTGGGGCGCGGCCTCGGCCAGCTCGCCGTAGCGGGCCACGAACTCGCTGAGGGGGATGTGCAGCGCCCCGGCGGCATGACCCGCCTGCCACTCGTCGTCCTCGCGGACGTCCAGCAGGAAGTCGCCGTCCTTGAGGTCGCCGACACCGATCGTGGGCACACCAGCTCCGAAACTCATGCCCCAGACGCTACCGGAGCCGCCCCGGGGCTCAGTCCCGCGCGAGCCCCGCCAGCTCCGCCTCCCGTTCGCGCACCTGGGTGGCCAGCTGTTCGGCGATCTCGTCGAGGAGCCGGTCGGGGTCGTCCGGGGCCAGCCTGAGCATCGCGCCGATCGCGCTCTCCTCCAGCTCCTTGGCGAGCAGGGTGAGCATCTCCTTGCGCCGGTCCAGCCATTCGAGCCGGACGTACAGCTCCTCACCCCGGCTCGGGCGCCGCTCGGGCACCGGGCCCGCGGCCCACTCCTCGGCCAGCTCGCGCAGTTCCGTCACGTCACCGCGGGCGTAGGCGGCGTTGACGCGGGTGATGAACTCCTCGCGCCGGACCCGCTCCGCCTCCTCCTGCGCCAGGTCGGGGTGGGCCTTGCGGGCCAGCTCGCGGTACAGCTTGCGGGCCTCCTCGCTGGGCCTGACCCGCTGCGGGGGCCGCACCGCCTGGTCCGTGAGCATCGCGGTCGCCTCCGGGAACAGCCCGTCCCCGTCCATCCAGCCGTTCAGCAGCTCCTCGACCCCGGGAATCGGCATCAGCCGGGCCCGCGCCTCGTCGGCCCGGCGCCGGTCCCCCTCGTCGCCCGTACGGGCCGCCGTGGCCTCCAGGATCTGCGCCTCCAGCTCCTCGAGCCGGGCGTACACCGGTCCGAGCCGCTGCTCGTGGAGCCGCGAGAAGTTCTCGACCTCCACACGGAAGGTCTCCAGGGCGATCTCGTACTCGATGAGTGCCTGCTCGGCGGCCCGTACGGCCTGTTCCAGCCGTTCCTCGGGACGCGGCGCACCCTCCTGCTCGGGCTCAGCTTCCGGCGTCGTCACCCGACCAGCCTAGGGCCTGCGGGCAGGGAGAGCCGCCCACGCGGCCCCCGCCGCTCCCGTCACACCCCCAGCTCCGCCGCGACCCGCCCCGTGCGCACCGCGGACACGAGCTCCGCGTGGTCCGCCTCGGTGCGGTCGGCGTAGGCGACGGCGAAGGCGGCGACGGCCTCGTCCAGCTCGCCGTTCTTGCCGCAGTAGCCGGCGATCACCCGCGGGTCGGCGCTGTGCGCGTGGGCCCGGGCCAGCAGGGCGCCGGTCATGCGGCCGTAGTCGTCCAGCTGGTCGGCGGCCAGCGCCGCGGGGTCGACGCTGCCCTTGCGGTTGCGGAACTGCCGTACCTGGAAGGGCCGTCCGTCGACCGAGGTCCAGCCCAGCAGGATGTCGCTCACCACCTGCATCCGCTTCTGGCCCAGGACCACCCGGCGGCCCTCGTGCGCGGCCTCGGGCGCCTCGAAACCGGCGGCCGCCAGGTGGGGCAGCAGCGCGGAGGGCCGGGCCTCCTTGACCTGGAGCACGAGCGGTTCGCCCCGGTGGTCCAGGAGCAGTACGACGTACGACCGCGTGCCGACACTGCCGGTGCCGACGACCCGGAAGGCCACGTCGTGCACCGCGTACCGGGCCAGCAGCGGCAGCCGGTCCTCGGAGAGCGTGCCCAGGTACGCCTCCAGGGCGCCGGCGACCGCCGCCGCCTCGGCGTCCGTCACCCGGCGCAGCACCGGCGCCGCGTCCACGAAGCGCCGCCCGCCGTCCTCGGTGGACTCGGTCGACTTCGCGGCGAAGCGCCCGCTGGTGTTGGCCCGCGCCTTCTCGGAGACCCGCTCGAGGGTGCCGAGCAGGTCGTGGGCGTCGGTGTGGGAGACCAGTTCCTCGTCGGCGATGGCGTTCCAGGCGTCCAGCGCGGGGAGCCTCGCCAGCAGCCGCATGGTGCGCCGGTAGGCGCCGGTCGCGTCGTGGGCGGCCTCGCGGCAGGTGTCCTCGTCGGCGCCGGCCTCCCGGCCCGCGAGCACGAGCGAGGCGGCGAGCCGCTTGAGGTCCCACTCCCAGGGGCCGTGGACGGTCTCGTCGAAGTCGTTCAGGTCGATGACCAGGCCGCCGCGGGCGTCGCCGTAGAGGCCGAAGTTGGCGGCGTGCGCGTCACCGCAGATCTGGGCGCCGATCCCGGTCACCGGCGTGCGTGCCAGGTCGTACGCCATCAGGCCCGCCGACCCGCGCAGGAAGGCGAACGGCGTGGCCGCCATCCGCCCGGCGCGTATCGGGGCGAGCCCCGGTATCCGGCCGCGGCCGGACTCCTCGACCGCGCTCACCGCGTCCGGCCGGGCGGCGTCCGCGTCGAACGCGGCGTGTGCGGACCGCGGGACGCGCGTGCGCAGCGCCTTGCCCTCCGCCTTGGGGGAACCGGCCGCGGGCCACCGCGCGAACCCCGGGACGACCGGCAACCGCCCGCGCCGGGCCGCATCCCCGGCCCCTCGCGCCCCGTCCGCGCCCCCGGCCTCGGCCGTGTCCCCGCCCCCGCGCGCCGACGGCACCACCCCGGCCACCGCCGCCGCGCCCGCCGCCTCCGTGCCCGCCCCCGCCGTCGCCCCGCTCATCCCGGCCACCCTCCGCGTATTCGTCCGTACCTGTGCGTCGTGCCTGTGCGCCGTACCTGTGCGTCGTACCTGTGCGTCGAGCCCGCCATCCGCCGAGCCCCCGCGCCCCATCGGTGCCCGGGGCGTCGCCGTGCCCGCTGTCCGCCGCGCCAGGTGGTCGCACGTCCTGCCCACCGAGCGCCGCCCCCCGCCCTGGCGCGCCACGACCGTACCCCCAGCCGCACCGCCCGTACACGGGCCCCGGCCCGCCGCCCGCATAACGCCGGGCAGGGGGCGAAACAGGAGGTGCCGGAGGCCCCCGCGGCGCGCCTACCGTGGCCAGCGATCACCACGGAGCGCGTCCGCCGAAGCAACCACTGCAGCCTGCCCCGCGCCGGCGGGCGCGCTCCCTGTCCCCGACGTCCCGGATGTCGCACGTCCCGTTCAGCTTCCCCAGGGACCACTCACCGAGGAGACCGAGGAACCGCCATGACCTCCGACACCCCCACCACCCCCGACGAGCCCAAGCCCGGCCCCAGGCCCGGACCCGGCCCGGGCTCCGGCGGCGACCGCGGCATCAGCCGCAAGACGCTGCTCAGGGCGGCCGTCGCCGCCGGTGCCGCCGTCCCGCTGCTCGCCACCGGCGGCGTCGCGCTCGCCCGGGACGCCGCCCGCTCCTCCGGCGGGCAGACCCTGACGCCGACCCCCTACTGCGACGACGGCGACGACCTGACGCCCGACCAGATGGAGGGCCCGTACTTCAAGCCGAACTCCCCGCTGCGCACCAGCCTGGTCACGCCCGGCACCCCGGGCACCCCGCTGACCGTCAGCGGCTATGTCTTCGGCCGCAACTGCGTCCCGCTGTCCGGCGTGCTCCTCGACTTCTGGCAGGCCGACGACAACGGCGACTACGACATGGCCGGCTACACCTTCCGCGGCCACCAGTTCAGCGACGCCACCGGCGCCTTCACCCTGAAGACGATCGTCCCCGGCCTCTATCCCGGCCGGACCCGGCACATCCACGTCAAGCTCCAGGCCCCCGGCGAGCCCGTCCTCACCACCCAGCTGTACTTCCCCGGCGAGCCCCGCAACAGCACGGACATGATCTTCGACCCGGCCCTGCTGATGAACGTCCGGGGCGCCGGCGGCGGCAAGGAGGGCACCTTCGACTTCGTCCTGAACGTGGACGGCGACACCGGCCCCACAGACCCGCCCACCGACCCGCCGGGCGGCACCTGGACGAGCGGCCACGCCTACACCTCGGGCGACCGGGTGACGTACGGCGGGCGCTCCTACCGCTGCCTCCAGGCGCACACCTCGATGACCGGCTGGGAGCCGCCGAACGTGCCGGCCCTGTGGCAGCCGGAGTCCTGAGACCTTCCTCACAGCGCACGACCCAGCGCACGCACCCGGCGCACGCACCCGGCGCACGCACCCGGCGCACGCCCACGGGCACCCCCGCCCGGACATGCGGAAGCCCCCCAGGTCCGAGACCTGGGGGGCTTCCGGCTGGTGCGCGAGGGGGGAGTTGAACCCCCACGCCCTTGCGGGCACTGGAACCTGAATCCAGCGCGTCTGCCTATTCCGCCACCCGCGCATTGGGTGTGTCTTCCGGGCTTTTCCTTGCGGTCCGGCGCCTTCCGACACGAGAACATTAGCACGCTGGAGAGGGTCGATTCACATCCCTTTTCCCGGCCGGACCGGGGCGCCCGACCTCCTTCGGGCACTCGTATCGGTCCGTGGCCGTTCACGTATCAACCTCGTACCGGTCCGGCCCGTCTCCCCAGGAGCCGGTAGGGGACCGCGGTCAGGTGCGGGACACTGGTCTGCGGCCGCCTCTACGATCCTGGGCATGAGTACCTGAGGGAGTACATCCCGAAGTGCCCGCGGGAGTTCGAAGGGGAGCCCCGGCGGGAACTCCGAGAGGCGTCGACACCCGTCGACCGGGCCGACAGGGGGAACCAGCCGATCGACCGGCGCGTGGATACGATCAGTAAGCAGTACCAGGTGGGCAGTGCGCGCACGCACCGCACGACGCGGAGCGGCACCGCGCAAGGCAGCGGCAGGCACGACAGCAGTACGCAGCACAGCACTACGCAGGACAGCACTACGCAGCACAGTGGAAGCGGACAGGACGGCAGCGACGGAGGAGGTGCCCCATGGGAGTCCTGAAGAAGTTCGAGCAGCGGCTCGAAGGCCTGGTCAACGGCACCTTCGCAAAGGTCTTCAAGTCCGAGGTGCAGCCCGTGGAGATCGCGGGAGCACTTCAGCGTGAATGCGACAACAACGCGACCATCTGGAACCGCGACCGCACCGTGGTGCCCAACGACTTCATCGTGGAACTGAGCACGCCCGACTTCGAGCGCCTCAGCCCCTACTCCGGACAGCTCGGCGACGAGCTGGCCGGCATGGTCCGCGACTACGCCAAGCAGCAGCGCTACACCTTCATGGGACCGATCAAGGTCCACCTGGAGAAGGCGGACGACCTCGACACCGGCCTGTACCGGGTGCGCAGCCGTACGCTCGCCTCCTCCAGCAGCCACCAGGGCGGCCCGGCCCCCGCCGCGCCCCCGGCGCCCCCCGCACGGCCCGCCGGACCGGCCGGCGGCGGGTACGGCTACCCGCCGGCCGCCCCCGCGGGCGCCCCGCCCATGCCGGCCGCACCGCCGCCCGGCGGCCGCCCCGGCGGCTACGGCTACCCGCAGCCCGCCGGCGGCCAGCAGCCCCCGCCCACGCCCGCCCCCGGCGGACGCACCCGCCACTGGATCGAGATCAACGGCACCCGCCACCAGATCTCCCGCGCCACGCTCGTGATGGGCCGCAGCACCGAGGCCGACGTGCGGATCGACGACCCCGGCGTCTCCCGCCGGCACTGCGAGATCCGGCCCGGGACGCCCACCACGATCCAGGACCTCGGGTCCACCAACGGCATCGTGGTGGACGGACAGCACACCACCCGCGCTACGCTCCGCGACGGCTCACGCGTCGTCGTGGGCAGCACCACCGTTATCTACAGGCAAGCCGAAGGGTGATCCGGGGGCAATGTCAGAGCTGACCCTCACGGTCATGCGGCTGGGCTTTCTCGCCGTACTGTGGCTGTTCGTGATCGTGGCCGTGCAGGTCATCCGCAGCGACCTGTTCGGTACGCGAGTCACCCAGCGCGGCGCGCGGCGCGACGCCGCCCGACCGCAGCAGACCGCCACGCGCCAGGGCCAGGCGCCTCCGCCGCAGCGCCAGCAGCCCAGCGGCGGCCGCGGCCGCCGGGGCGCGCCCACCAAACTGGTCGTGACGGAGGGCACCCTCACCGGCACCACCGTCGCCCTCCAGGGCCAGACCATCACGCTCGGCCGGGCACACGACTCGACGATCGTGCTGGACGACGACTACGCCTCCAGCCGCCATGCCAGGATCTACCCGGACCAGAACGGCCAGTGGATCGTCGAGGACCTGGGCTCCACCAACGGCACCTACCTGGACCGGGCCCGGCTGACGACCCCCACCCCGATTGGCCCCGGGGCGCCGATCCGCATCGGCAAGACCGTCATCGAGCTGCGGAAGTAGTGCTACACCAATGAATGAGCGCGAGCGGAGCGAGCACGCAGCGGTGGCCGGCACCCCGGGCCCCGGCGCGCTCCCGACCGGAGGGTGGGCAGTGTGGCTCGACACGACCGGCTGCAGTCGGAGCCGACGGGCGAGGTGCGCATGAGTCTGTCACTGCGCTTCGCCGCCGGATCGCACAAGGGCATGATCCGGGAGGGCAACGAGGACTCCGGCTACGCCGGCCCCCGCCTGCTCGCCATCGCCGACGGCATGGGCGGCCAGGCCGCCGGCGAGGTCGCCTCCTCCGAGGTGATCTCCACCATCGTCGCCCTCGACGACGACGTGCCCGGCTCCGACGTCCTCACCTCCCTCGGCCACGCCGTCCAGCGCGCCAACGACCAGCTGCGGCAGATGGTCGAGGAGGACCCCGCCCTCGAGGGCATGGGCACCACCCTGACCGCCCTGCTGTGGACCGGCCAGCGCCTGGGCATGGTCCACGTCGGCGACTCCCGCGCCTACCTCCTGCGCGACGGCGTCCTCACCCAGATCACCCAGGACCACACCTGGGTGCAGCGCCTCGTCGACGAGGGACGCATCACCGAGGAGGAGGCGGACACCCACCCGCAGCGCTCCCTGCTGATGCGCGCCCTGGGCAGCGGCGACCACGTCGAACCCGACCTGTCCATCCGCGAGGTGCGGGCCGGCGACCGCTACCTCATCTGCTCCGACGGACTCTCCGGCGTCGTCTCCCACCAGACGATGGAGGACGCCCTCGCCAGCTACCAGGGCCCACAGGAGACCGTCCAGGAGCTGATCCAGCTCGCCCTGCGCGGCGGCGGCCCCGACAACATCACCGTCATCGTCGCCGACGTCCTCGACCTGGACACCGGCGACACCCTCGCCGCACAGCTCTCCGACACCCCCGTGGTCGTCGGCGCCGTCGCCGAGAACCAGGCCCAGACCGGCGACAACGGCATCATGCAGACCCCGGCCGGCCGCGCCGCCGGCCTCGGCAGGCCCCGCGGCGGAGGCGGCGAGTTCGGCCCGCCCGGCAGCGGCGACGTCACCGGCTTCATCCCCACCGACGGCTTCGACGACTACGGCCCCGACGACTTCGTCAAACCCCGCAAGAGCCGCAAGTGGCTGAAGCGGTCCCTCTACACCGTCCTCGCCCTCGCCGTCATCGGCGGCGGCACCTACGGCGGCTGGCGCTGGACCCAGACCCAGTACTACGTCGGCACCAACAACGACCACCTCGCGCTGTACCGGGGCATCAGCCAGGACCTCGCCTGGGTCTCGCTCTCCAAGGTCCAGAAGGACCACCCCGAGATCGAACTCAAGTACCTGCCGCCCTACCAGCAGAAACTGGTCGAGGCCACCATCGCCGAGGACGACCTCAACGACGCCCGGGCCAAGATCGAGGAACTGGCCGTCCAGGCCTCCGCCTGCAAGAAGCAGGCCGACCGGCGTGCCGCGGAGACCGAGAAGAACGCGAAGACGGGCGAGGGCGAGGCCGGAGGCACCACGGGAACCAGCCCCGCCTCCTTCACGTCCAAGGCCTCACCGAGCCCCAACCCCTCGGGATCGCCCACGACCCCCGAATCGTCCGAGTCCCCGTCCACGACCGCACCCACTCCAGGCTCAGGACCGACCCTCTCGGAGGAAGAACAGAAGGTCGTCTCGCTGTGCGGTAAGCAGTAGGCAAGCCGTGAGAGGCCCCGTCACACGATGAGCAGTACTACCAACCCGTCGACGCACCACACGTCCACGATCGGCGCCATCGGCGCCCCGAGCCGGCGCAACACCGAGCTGGCTCTGCTCGTGTTCGCCGTCCTCATCCCGGTCTTCGCCTACGCCAACGTGGGCCTGGCCATCAACGACGAGGTGCCCGCAGGGCTGCTGAGCTACGGCTTCGGCCTCGGCCTGCTGGCCGGCGTCGGCCACCTCGTCGTGCGCAAGTTCGCCCCCTACGCCGACCCGCTGCTGCTGCCCCTGGCCACCCTGCTCAACGGCCTCGGACTCGTCGCCATCTGGCGCCTGGACCAGTCCGAACTGCTCCAGGACATCGAGCAGGCCGGCACCGCCGCGCCCCGCCAGCTGATGTACACCGCGATGGGCATCGCCCTGTTCGTCGCCGTGATGATCTTCCTCAAGGACCACCGCGTCCTGCAGCGCTACACCTACATCTCCATGCTCGGCGCCCTGTTCCTGCTGCTGCTCCCGCTCGTACCGGGCCTCGGCATGGACGTCTTCGGCGCCAAGATCTGGATCAAGATCGGCTCGTTCTCCATCCAGCCCGGCGAGTTCGCCAAGATCGTCCTGGCGATCTTCTTCGCCGGCTACCTGATGGTGAAGCGCGACGCGCTCGCCCTGGCCAGCCGCCGCTTCATGGGCCTCTACCTGCCCCGCGGCCGCGACCTCGGCCCCATCCTGGTCGTCTGGATCGTCTCGATCCTCATCCTCGTCTTCGAGACCGACCTCGGCACCTCGCTGCTCTTCTTCGGCATGTTCGTGATCATGCTGTACGTCGCCACCGAGCGGACCAGCTGGATCGTCTTCGGTCTGATGATGTCCGCGGTCGGCGCCGTCGGCGTGGCCAGCTTCGAACCCCACATCCAGCAGCGCGTCGACGCCTGGCTCGACCCGATGAAGGAGTACACGCTCTCCCGCGCCGGCGTCACCGGCCACTCCGAACAGGCCATGCAGGCCCTGTGGGCCTTCGGCTCCGGCGGCACCCTCGGCACCGGCTGGGGCCAGGGCCACTCCGAGCTGATCCGCTTCGCCGCCAACTCCGACTTCATCCTCGCCACCTTCGGCGAGGAACTCGGCCTGGCCGGCCTCATGGCCGTGCTCCTGCTCTACGCCTTGATCGTGGAACGCGGCGTGCGCACCGCCCTCGCCGCCCGCGACCCCTTCGGCAAGCTCCTCGCCATCGGCCTCTCCGGCGCCTTCGCCCTCCAGGTCTTCGTCGTCGCCGGCGGTGTCATGGGCCTCATCCCGCTCACCGGCATGACCATGCCCTTCCTGGCCTACGGCGGCTCCTCCGTCATCGCCAACTGGGCGCTGATCGGCATCCTGCTGCGCATCAGCGACACCGCGCGCAGACCGGCACCCGCCGCGCCCGCCAGCCCCGACGCCGAGATGACCCAGGTGGTCCGCCCGTGAACAAGCCACTGCGCCGAATCGCGATCTTCTGCGGCCTCCTCGTCCTCACCCTGCTCATCCGGGACAACTGGCTCCAGTACGTCCAGGCCGACGAGCTCAAGGAGGACGAGCACAACCGCCGCGTCGCCATCGAGCGGTACGCCAGCCCCCGCGGCGACATCATCGTCGACGGCAAGGCCATCACCGGACACGCCACCACCAAGGGCGACTTCAAGTACAAGCGCACCTACAAGGACGGCGCCATGTGGGCGCCCGTCACCGGCTACGTCTCCCAGGCCTTCGGCGCCACCCAGCTCGAGGCCATCGACGACGGCATCCTCACCGGCAACGACGACCGGCTCTTCTTCCGCAACACCCTCGACATGATCACGGGCAAGAAGCGCGAGGGCGGCAACGTCGTCACCACCCTCAACAGCGCCGCCCAGAAGGCCGCCTACGACGGCCTGAAGAAGCAGGGCGCCAAGGGCGCCGTCGTCGCGATCGAGCCGTCCACCGGCAAGATCCTCTCCATGGCCTCGTACCCCTCGTACGACCCCACCGTCATCGCGGGCAGCAACGACGCGGCCGGCGAGGCCTGGAACAAGCTCCAGAAGAAGAACAACCCCGACGACCCGATGCTCAACCGCGCCCTGCGCGAGGTCTACCCGCCCGGATCCACCTTCAAGGTGGTCACCGCGGCGGCCGCCCTCGAACACGGCAAGTACGACTCGGCCGACGAGAAGACCGACTCCCCGCTGCCCTGGACGATGCCCGGCACCACCACCGAGCTGAAGAACGAGGGCAACCTCCCCTGCGAGGACGCCTCGCTCCGCGAGGCCCTGCGCGTCTCCTGCAACACCGTCTTCGGCAAGCTCGGTTACGACCTCGGCAACGACAAGATGCTGGAGACCGCCAAGAAGTTCGGCTTCACCGAGGAGCAGTTCGTCCCGGTCCGCTCCAGCGCCTCCGTCTTCTCCGACGACATGAACGACTCGCAGGTCGCCCTCTCCTCCATCGGCCAGTACAACACCGCCGCCACCCCGCTGCAGATGGCCATGGTCACCTCCGCCATCGCCAACAACGGCACCCTGATGAAGCCGTACATGGTCGACGCGCTCCAGGCCCCCAACCTCGACACCATCGAGAAGACGGACCCCGAGGAGATGAGCAAGCCGCTGTCCGCGGACAACGCCCAGGTCCTCCAGTCCATGATGGAGACCGTCGTCAAGGACGGCACGGGAACCAACGCACAGATCGACGGCGTCACCGTCGGTGGCAAGACCGGTACCGCGCAGCACGGCGAGAACAACAGCAAGAATCCCTACGCCTGGTTCATCTCGTACGCCAAGACCGACGACGGCAGCTCGCCCGTCGCCGTGGCCGTGGTGATCGAGGACGAGAACGCGGTCCGCGACGACATCTCCGGCGGCGGCCTCGCGGCACCGATCGCGAAGAACGTCATGGAGGCCGTCATCGACAGCAAGAAGTGACCGCGCCATGAACGGGACGTGACTCCGGTCACGTCCCCTTCACATCGGCGCACGTTGCGATACCGGTCCTGTATCGGCTGCCCGGCTCGGCCAAGGGGCCCGGAGCCAGACCGGTACGGTAGGCCGGACGGCAGCCTCCGACCGTACAAGCATGCCGGTCGGGACCGACGGAGAGGGCTGGTAGTAACCATGGAAGAGCCGCGTCGCCTCGGCGGCCGGTACGAGCTGGGCCCGGTGCTCGGCCGTGGTGGCATGGCGGAGGTTTACCACGCTCATGACACCAGGCTCGGACGCCAGGTGGCGGTGAAGACGCTCCGCGCGGACCTCGCGCGCGACCCGTCCTTCCAGGCCCGGTTCCGCCGGGAGGCCCAGTCGGCCGCCTCGCTCAACCACCCCGCGATCGTGGCGGTCTACGACACGGGCGAGGACTACATCGACAACGTGTCGATCCCGTACATCGTCATGGAGTACGTCGACGGCTCCACACTCCGTGAGCTGCTCCACTCCGGCCGCAAACTGCTGCCGGAGCGGACGCTGGAGATGACCATCGGCATCCTCCAGGCGCTGGAGTACTCGCACCGGGCCGGCATCGTCCACCGCGACATCAAACCGGCCAACGTCATGCTCACGCGCAACGGCCAGGTCAAGGTCATGGACTTCGGCATCGCCCGCGCCATGGGCGACTCCGGCATGACGATGACCCAGACCGCCGCGGTGATCGGCACCGCCCAGTACCTCTCCCCGGAGCAGGCCAAGGGCGAGCAGGTCGACGCCCGCTCCGACCTGTACTCCACGGGCTGCCTGCTCTACGAGCTGCTCACGGTGCGTCCGCCGTTCGTCGGCGACTCCCCGGTGGCCGTCGCCTACCAGCACGTGCGCGAGGAACCGCAGGCGCCGAGCGTCTTCGACCCCGAGATCACGCCCGAGATGGACGCGATCGTGCTGAAGGCCCTGGTCAAGGACCCGGACTACCGCTACCAGTCGGCGGACGAGATGCGCGCCGACATCGAGGCCTGCCTCGACGGCCAGCCCGTCGGCGCCACCGCCGCGATGGGCGCCATGGCCGCCGGCGGCTACGGCGCCTACCCCGACGACCAGCCGACCACCGCCCTGCGCTCGGACGGCGGCGGCGCCACGACCATGCTGCCGCCGATGAACCCCGACGACGGCGGCTACGGCTACGACGACCGCCCCGACCGGCGCCGCCAGCAGCCCCGCAAGAAGAACACCTCCACGATCCTCCTGGTCCTGGCCGGCATCCTCGTCCTGGTCGGCGCCATCCTGATCGGCAAGTACGTCGTCAGCGGCGGCGGAGCACCGGGCGACGGCAAGGTCGACGTGCCCCTCCTGATCGGTCAGACTCAGGACGACGCCGAGAAGCTGCTCACCAACTCCGACCTCAAACTGGGCACGGTCGATCAGAAGCCCTGCGAGGACCAGAAGAAGGGCAACATCTGCGACCAGGACCCCAAGCAGGGCACCTCGGTCGACAAGGACTCCACCGTCAACCTGGTGGTCTCGACGGGCGCGCCCAAGGTCGCCGTCCCGAACGTCATCGACAAGAACATCGACGAGGCCAAGCAGCAGCTCGAGGACAAGGGCTTCGACGTCGAGACCAAGCAGACCGAGTCCTCCCAGGACGAGGGCACCGTCCTCAGCCAGAACCCCGACCCGGGCAAGGAGCTGGAGAAGGGCTCCACGGTGACCCTGGAGGTCGCCAAGGCCGAGGAGAAGGCCACGGTGCCGGACGTCGTGGGCCGCACCTGTGACGAGGCCAAGGCCCAGGTGGAGAGCGGCGGCGACCTCACGGCCGTCTGCACGGACCAGCCGACGAACGACCCGAACCAGGTCGGCAAGGTCATCTCCACGACGCCCCAGTCCGGCCAGCAGGTCGACCCGGGCTCGAAGGTCACGATCGTCGTCGGCAAGGCCGTGGAGAAGACGAAGGTGCCCGAGATCAAGCTCGGCACGCCCCTGGGGCAGGCGCAGCAGACCCTGCAGCAGGCAGGGTTCACCAACATCCAGGTCAACGGCCCGAGCGACGGCAACGCCGTCGTCATAGGGCAGAACCCCCCGGCCAACAGCGAGGTCGACGACCCCGCCGCCACGCAGATCACCCTCACCACGGTGGGCGGCAACGGCGGCAACAACGACGGCGGCGGAAACGGCAACGGCGGCACCATCGCCGGCCTCCCCGGCTTCGGCGACTGACCCACCTGCCCGACCGACCGGCCAGAGCCCCGGCGCCTCAGCTCAGCTGAGACGCCGGGGCTCTGTCGTACATGCCGACATGCGTCGATCGTGTCTTCGTATGTCATGACTCGTTGACTCCGGGTGACCACACGACCCGTCCTTGGGAGCAGCGACCATGATCAGTGATACGGCCCTACTGGAATCACCTGCCTTGCGCAGCAGCGTCCTCGACCGCACGGACGTGCTCGACCGCGTGAAGGTGCTGTCGCTGCTGCCGGACGCCATGCACGTGACGACGGCTATGGTGGCGACGTACTTCCAGGTCACCGCTGAGGCCGTCCGGCAGCTGACCAAACGCCACCGTGAGGAACTCCAAGCCAACGGGATGACGGTGCTCCGAGGCGCTGACCTGCGGCAATTCGAGAGTGACAACATGTCACGCTCGCTGGCGAGTTATCCACAGGCCCGCCGAAGCCTAACCGTCTACTCCAGGCGAGCCGTGCTCAACATCGCCATGCTCCTGCGCGACAGCGACATCGCCCGCCAGGTACGCACATACCTGTTGGACATGGAGTACCTGGCCCGCACGCATCCTGTGGAAAACCCGGCGCCGACAGACGCCTCCACCCTCGATGCCCGCATCGACCAGCGCATCACCCACATTCTCGGCCGGACCGTCGTACCGATGTTCAACGCCCTGATCGCCACCTCCGGCGAACACCGCCATGAGCTGATCGAACTCCGTCAGGACATCGAAAACGTCGAGCGCAAACTCTGCTGGCACCACAAACGCCTCGGCACCCTGGAGGGCGACACCCCCGACGACGACGTCAGGGCGACGATCAAGGCCATGACATGGCAGGCCTTCGAGCATCACGTCGCCGAACTGCTGCGGCGCGACGGATGCGTCGACGTCGTGGTCCGGAAGGCCCGCACCGACCGGGGTATCGACATCACCTGCCGCACCGCCGACGGACGCACCGTGGCCGTCCAGTGCAAGAACCGGGCCGGCCGTTGGACCGTACCCAGTGCGGACATGCAGAAGTTCGCCGGGGCGGCGCGTGCCATCGACCACGTGGACATCGCCCTGTTCGTCGCCACCTGCAACTTCAGTCACGAGTCGGAGGCGATCGCCAAGCTCAGCGGCGTCATCACCGTGAACCGCGACGAGCTGGAGGCCTGGAGCGCCGGGGTACGCCTCAAGGCTCTCCGCTAGGCACCACGGCAAGAGGCCCGAAGCCGCAAAAGGAAGTTGCGGCTTCGGGCCTCCGCCATGCTAGGGCACCGACCTCCCGCAAGGAGGTCGGTCACCGCAGCTCCGCCGGCGGCGTCCGGTCGCCGTCCACCTTCTCCGTGCGGACCAGCTCGCCCCAGACCACGTACCGGTACCGGCTCGTGTAGACCGGCGTGCAGGTCGTCAGGGTGATGTAGTGGCCGGCCTTCTTCTTGCCGGACTCCTTGGGGACGCCGTCGAGGACGTCGACGTTGAACTTCGAGGTCTCGGGCAGGACGGCGTACGTCTTGTACACGTACCAGGTGTCCTTCGTCTCGAAGACGATCGGGTCACCCTTCTCGATCTTGTCGATGTTGTGGAACTTCGCCCCGTGCCCGTCCCGGTGCGCGGCGAGCGAGAAGTTGCCCTTCTTGTCCGAGGTGGGCAGCGTCGCCTTGACCGGGTCGGTGTAGTAGCCGGCCACGCCGTCGTTGAGGACCTTCATCGACGTGCCCTTCTCCACCAGGACGTCGCCCTCGCCCATCGCCGGGACGTGCAGGAAGCCGATGCCCGCCTTGGTGTCCAGCGCCCCCGGACCGCTCGGGCCGTCTCCCACCCGGTCCTGGGCCCAGTTGTCCCGGACCTTCTCCGCCTGCTTGTCCGCCGCCCGGTCGGCGACCACGTTCGTCCACCACAGCGAGTAGACGACGAACAGGCCCATCACCAGGCCCGCGGTGATGAGCAGTTCGCCGAAGACGCTGACCGCCTGCGCGACGATCCGTCCGGGACGACGCCGCCCGCGACCGCGGGCCCCGGCGTGCTCCTGCTGCTCCGTGTCGGTGGTCGATGCCACTGGTCATCCGCCCTTAACTGACGAGCGCATCCGGCTTGCCCTTGCTGCGCGGCCGTTCCTCGACCATCTTGCCCCAGACGATCATGCGGTACTTGCTGGTGAACTCCGGCGTGCACGTGGTGAGCGTGATGTAGCGGCCGGGCCCCTTGAAGCCCGACTGCTTCGGGACCGGGTCCAGCACGCTGACGTTGCTCGGCGACGTCACCGGCAGGATCGACGCCATCTTGTACACGAAG
Source organism: Streptomyces coelicoflavus (assembly GCF_045041415.1). NCBI lineage: Bacteria > Bacillati > Actinomycetota > Actinomycetes > Kitasatosporales > Streptomycetaceae > Streptomyces > Streptomyces coelicoflavus. The sequence continues at coordinate 4,207,938 of NZ_CP108218.1, forward strand.
TACTTGTCCTGCGTCTCCACCACGATCGGGTCGCCCGGGTCCAGCTTGTTGATGTAGCGGAACGGCTCACCGTGCGTGTTGCGGTGCCCCGCGAGCCCGAAGTTGCCGGTCTTCGCGTCCGGCATCGCCGTCTTCAGCCCGCCCTCCGCGTAGTGCCCGACCATGCCCCGGTCCAGCACCTTCTTGCTGTCGATGCCCTCCGCGATCGGCACCACCACGTCCAGCTTGGGAATGTGCAGCAGCGCGAAACCCTGCCCCGGTTCGAACGTCCCCGGGTTGCGCTTGCCGTTCGCCCAGTCGTCCTGGAGGTTGCTCGCGGCCTGGTTCGCCTGCGCGTGGGCCCGCACGTTCGTCCACCACAGCTGGTAGGTGACGAACAGCAGCATCAGCACACCGGTCGTGATGAAGATCTCACCTATCGCCCGGCTCGCGATCACCGCGGCACCGGGCTTGCGCGCCCGCGCCTGCCGACGGGCCTCCACGCGCGACAGAGGCGCCTTCGGCTCCTCCTCCGCCTCCACCTCCGCCGACTGGCCCCGGGGCGCCCCACGGCGCCCGTGACGCCGTTTCGCGGCCTTCCTGCGGGCCGCACGGCCGCCGCCCACCGGGCCGTCTCCGGCGGATCCCGCCCCGGTGCCCGTCCGCCGCTCCGGCGGCTCCGGGATCCGCAGCGCCACCGTCTCGTCGTCGCCGAGCGGCACCCGGTACCGCTCACCGCCGTCACCGGCCTCCCCGGCCTCCCCGGCCGCCCCGGCCGCCCCGGAGGCGAACTCCTCGTACCAACCGTCCCCGAACGCACCGGAATCCCCGTACGGCTGCCCGTACGAGGATCCCTGGTCACCGGCCGTGCCGGAGTCGCGCTCGGGGCGCAGCGCGGTCACGCCGTGGCCCTGCCCACCACCGGGGCGAGCCCCGCCGACCTCGCCACCGCGTCCCGGTCGCCGCACTCCGCCAGCCAGTTGGCCAGCATCCGGTGCCCGTGCTCGGTCAGCACCGACTCCGGATGGAACTGCACGCCCTCGACCAGCAGTTCCCGATGACGCAGGCCCATCACGATCCCGTCCGGCGTACGGGCCGTCACCTCCAGCTCCGCGGGCACCGTGTCCGGCTCCGCCGCCAGCGAGTGGTACCGCGTCGCCGTGAACGGCGAGGGCAGCCCCGCGAAGACGCCCCGGCCGGTGTGCTCCACCGGCGAGGTCTTGCCGTGCAGCAGCTCCGGCGCACGGTCCACCACGCCGCCGTACGCCACCTGCATCGACTGCATGCCCAGGCACACGCCGAAGACCGGCACCCCGGTCGCCGCGCAGTGCCGCACCATCTCGACGCAGACCCCCGCCTGCTCCGGCGTACCCGGGCCGGGCGAGAGCAGGACGCCGTCGAAACCGTCCTGGGCGTGTGCCGTCGACACCTCGTCATTGCGCAGCACCTCGCACTCGGCGCCGAGTTGGTAGAGGTACTGGACCAGGTTGAAGACGAAGCTGTCGTAGTTGTCGACGACGAGGATGCGCGCGCTCACTGGTTGTCCACCGTCACATCGTTGAAGGGCAGCAGCGGTTCGGCCCACGGGAAGACGTACTGGAACAGGACGTAGACCACGATCATCGCCAGCATGAGCGAGAGCAGCGCCCTCACCCACGCGTTCCCCGGCAGATGCCGCCAGATCCAGCCGTACATGCCGTCCCTTCCGTCGCACCACGACGCCAGACTCACGCCGCACCGCACCAGACTAGCGGCGCGGGGGTCCTCGGAACGGCCCTAATCCACAGGCTGGGCATACTGCAGGTCCGCGGTGCCCGAGTAGCCCGGCAGCGTCACCCGCCCGTCGTCCTCGACCTTCCAGCCGAGCCCGTACACGTTGACGTACACCATGTAGTTCTGGATCGCCGGCGACTTCGCCAGCGCGTTCTTCAGCCGCTCCGGATCACCGACCGCCTGGATCTTGTACGGCGGCGAGTAGACGCGGCCCTGGAGGATCAGGGTGTTGCCCACGCAGCGCACCGCACTGGTGGAGATCAGCCGCTGGTCCATCACCTTGATGCCCTCGGCGCCGCCCTGCCACAGCGCGTTCACCACCGCCTGGAGGTCCTGCTGGTGGATCACCAGGTAGTCCGGCTGCGGCTCCGGGTAACCGGGGAGCTTCGCGGTGGCGTCCGGCGGGGCGTCGTCGAGCGTGACGGTGATCGCCTCGCCCTTCAGCTTCTGCGTACCCGCCTTCTCCTCCAGCGCCGCGAGCTCGTCGTCCTCCGACTGCGTCCGGCCGTCGTCGCGCTCGGCGAGCGACTCGACGTCCTCGCGCAGGGCCCTGTTGGACTCCTCCAGATCGCCGTTCTCCCGGCTGCGCTCATGGATGAGATCGGACAACTTGAGCAAAGAGGCGTCCGTACGGATATTGGTGCCCTTCGCGGTATTGAAGCTGGTGAAGAAAATAAGTCCCGCGAGCGCGAAGACGGCCGCCGTGAGGATCCGCACGGGCCGGAAACGGCGCCGGCGGACAGGACTGGATCCCGTTCCGGGGGAGTCGGCAGAATTGCTCAACGTACCCTTATCTCCTTCGGCGCCACGGAAGGACTACGCTAACGGACGCCCGGGGGAGCGCTCAGAGTCCCCGTGTCCCCATGTACGCCGCCCACCGAGACCGACCCCCGTTCCCTGCGCGGCCACGCAGCGCATCGACAGGAGAGACCCTCGTGCCGAAGTCACGTATCCGCAAGAAGGCCGATTACACGCCGCCGCCCTCGAAGCAGGCGGCCAGTATCAAGCTGACCAACCGCAGCTGGGTCGCGCCGGTCATGCTGGCCATGTTCATCATCGGCCTGGCCTGGATCGTCCTCTTCTACGTCACCGACGGTTCACTGCCCATCGACTCGCTGGGCAACTGGAACATCGTGGTCGGCTTCGGCTTCATCGCCGCGGGGTTCGGCGTCTCGACGCAGTGGAAGTAGCCCGGCGGTAGTCCCCGAAGGCTCTGCCCAGGGGTATTCACCGAGTTATCCACAGACTCTGTCCACACGCTGGGGAAAAGAAAGACGATCTGTGGATAACCCGCCGGACATTGACGCCGGTGTGACGGAAGTATCGACTGACCCCAGACTCCGAAAACATGTTCGCCCCCTGCCTGACCTGCGAAAACACTGGTCAGCGACAGGGGGCACATGTGTTCCCGCACGCTGTGCACAAGATCCGCCACCTTCTGTGGACAACAGCGCGCTCAGGTGAGCTGGACCGTCCTCAACAGGGTCAGTCCGACGACGGCCACAAGGACCAGCGCGCATGTGCCGTACTGCACGAGCGTCCGCCGCTCGCGCGGGGCGTGGAGCATGGCGTAGCCGATCACGGCCCCCGCGACCAGGCCGCCGACGTGGGCCTGCCAGGAGATGTTGCTCCGGGTGAAGGTGAAGATCAGGCTGATCACCAGCAGGATGACGACCGGCCGCATGTCGGCCTTGAGCCGGCGTACCAGTGCGGCGGTGGCGCCGAAGAGGCCGAAGATCGCACCGGAGGCACCGAGGACGGGCGTGGTGGGTGAGGTCAGCAGGTAGGCGAAGACGCTGCCGGCCAGGCCGGAGACAAGATAGAGCGCCAGGTAGCGGGCTCGGCCGAGAGCTGCTTCCACGGGGGCGCCGAGGAACCAGAGGCTGACCATGTTGAAGCCGATGTGCCAGATCTCCTGGTGGGTGAACATCGTGGTCACCAGGCGGTACCACTCGCCCTCCGCGACGCCCTCGGTCGGGACGAAGGGGGCCGGGGGCCAGCGCCCGATGAGCACCATGTCGGCGAGGAAGGAGTCGGGCAGCGCCCGGACGGCGATGAACACCGCGACATTGATCCCGATCAGGATCTTGGTGACGAGGTGGGGATCAGCCGCGATCGTGCCGCCCGCGAGGGTACGGGGGCGGGAGGCGGCGGGTGCCGGCCCGGTGGCCCCCGGTGTGCGGCCGGCGGCGCAGTCGGGGCAGTGGAAGCCGACGGAGGCGTTGACCATGCAGTCCGTGCAGATGGGGCGTTCGCAGCGGGTGCAGCGGATGCCGGTCTCGCGGTCGGGGTGGCGATAGCAGCCGGGCAGACTCTGGGCTTCCGGTGGGCCGGCGGCCGCGTGGTCCATGACATCCCCTCGGTCGTCCTGCGGGCGGTGTGTGCAGATGCACCGTCCCGCCCTTCTCTACGGATGAGCGGGGCGTTTGGTTCCTGCCCGGTGTGCGGGGGGCTAGGCGTCGCGGGTCTCGACGAGGACCGACTCGATGACGACGTCGTTGAGGGGTCGCTCGGTGCGGGGGTTGGTCCGGGCGGCGGCGATGGCGTCGACGACCTTCTGGCTGGCGGCGTCGGTCACTTCCCCGAAGATCGTGTGCTTGCGGTTGAGCCAGGTGGTCGGGGAGACGGTGATGAAGAACTGCGAGCCGTTGGTGCCGGGCCCCGCGTTGGCCATGGCCATCAGGTAGGGCCGGTCGAAGGCGAGGTCGGGGTGGAACTCGTCCGGGAACTGGTAGCCGGGGTCGCCGGTGCCGTTGCCCAGCGGGTCACCGCCCTGGATCATGAAGCCGCTGAGGACCCGGTGGAAGACGGTGCCGTCGTAGAGCCGGGCCTTGGACTTCTCTCCGGTGGCGGGGTGGGTCCACTCCCGCTCGCCGCGGGCCAGCTCGACGAAGTTCCTGACCGTCCTGGGTGCGTGGTTCGGCAGTAGCCGGACCTCGATGTCACCTTGGCTGGTCTTCAGGGTGGCGTAGAGCTGTTCGGCCACGGTGTGCCTTCCGTCGTCCTGTGGTGCGCACCGATCCTCGCACGGCCGGGGCCGCGTTCGGCGCTCCTACCGCTGGGTCACGAGCGTGGGGCGTCGATCCGTGGCATGGTCGTGGGCAGGCTCGTGTTGCCCGGTATTCACCGGTTATTGACGTTGATCAGCTCTTGTTCGCAACTTCATCACCGCTCACCCCTCAGGTCCCGGCGGCATCGTCCGTGACCCGGATGCCCGCCCTCACATGCCTGGCGGTGCGTCCCCAGGCATGATCCGTAAAAGGGTGGAAAGTCGAATTACCGTACGCCACCGAGGAGGAGGAACCCGTGACCCGCATCGACAGCGTGCGCGCCGCGACCGGTTCGGCGAAGGACAGCGTGCTGCACGCCGCGGAAGTGGTGGCGCCCTACGCCGACACGGCCAAGGACAGGGCCGCTCACTATGCACAGGAGGCGCGCGTACGGCTGGCGCCCAAGGTGTCGCAGGCCACGTGCCAGGCGCGGCACCAGTACGGCGCGCATGTCGCGCCGCGGCTGGAACAGGCCCGTACGCATGTGCCGCCGAAGATGGACGCGGCCGCTCAGGAGGCCGCGGTCCGTGCCCGGCTGGCCGCTCGGCAGGCGGCCGACTACTCACGGCCGAGGATCGAGCAGGCGGTGGCCGCGGCCGGTCCCGTGCGGGACGAGGCCGCGGCGCGGGGTGTCGCCGCACTGGCCGCGCTGCGTGGGCAGGTGACGGCGAAGGAGATTCACAGGCTGACGCGCAAGCACCAGCGCCGGGCCAGGGCCGGTCGTGTCGCCAAGGTTCTCGCGGTGGTGGGCGTCGTCGCGGGCGGTGCCTTCGCCGCGTGGAAGTGGTGGGACAAGCAGGCCAACCCGGACTGGCTGGTGGAGCCGCCGGAGGCGACGGAGGTTCCCGAGTCGGGCCGGCTGACGTCGGTGGACGGTACCGGCGAGGCGATCCTCGATCCCGAGGTGCAGGCCAAGCAGGCCCAGGAGGAGGCGGCTGAGGGCGACGAGCCCCGCTGATCCTCGCGCGCCGTACGTTTCCTCATCATCGCCGCGGGGCGGGAGACCGTGAGTCTCCCGCCCCGCGGCGATGTTTCACGTGAAACCACGCTCACCACACCGATCACGTTCAGCGGCCGTAGCGGCGCTCCCGCAGGGAGTAGGAGCGCAGGGCGCGCAGGAAGTCGATCTCGCGGAAGTCCGGCCAGTAGGTCTCGCAGAAGTGGACCTCTGCGTAGGCGGACTGCCAGAGCAGGAATCCGGAGAGCCGCTGCTCGCCGGAGGTGCGGATGATGAGGTCGGACTCGGACCGTGTCTTGGAGTACAGGTGCTTGGAGATGTGCTCCATGGTGAAGGTCTCGATGAACTCGTCGATGTCACCGCCCTGGGAGCTGTGCTCGGTCAGGGCCGAGCGCACGGCGTCGACGATCTCGCGCCTGCCCCCGTAGCCGACGGCCACGTCGACCTTGGTGCCGCCCTTGCGGCCCTGGGTGGCCGCGGTGGCGGTCTTGAGGCGGCTGGCGGATTCGGCGGGCAGCAGGTCCAGGGCGCCGACGGCTTCGACGGGCCAGGGGTTGCCCGGTGCGGCCAACTGCTCGACGACCTCGGCGATGATGTCGATGAGCGGGTTCAACTGCTCCTCGGGCCGGGACAGGTTGTCGTCGGAGAGCATGAACAGGGTGACGTGCTCGATCTTGGCGGAGTCGCACCAGCGCAGGAAATCCAGCACCTTGGCGGCGCCGGCGCGGTAGCCCTCGCGGGGGTCGTCGATGCCCGACATCTTGGCCCACCGACGGTTGCCGTCGAGCATGATGCCGATGTGCTGGGGGCGTGGGCGTCCTTCCAGCTCCCTGACCAGCCGCTTCATATAGAGCGCGTCGAGAGCGGCTCGTACCTTCGCCCGCATCGTCTACCCCTTCCACCTCGTCGGTAGCGACCGGACGGCTCCGACGGCGATGAGCCACGTGGCACCGCCCCGCGGGGGTGTGGCGCTGATGCCCTGTGGGGTGACGATATCAAGAGCAGACAGCCCTGCCCGGGCGACGAGAGGGGTCTGTCCGTGGGTCCGCTCCGGTGGCGGCACGGGCGTCGGGACGTTGTTCAACGCGGTCAACTGGCCTTTTTTCCTCGGGTCGTTGTTGATCACCGGGTGCGGCGTGCGGTCTCGGGTGTGGTGCGGGGGCTGCGACGGTGAGGAACGTCTCCGCCCGCCCGGGGCGGGTCGGCGGGACCGCCGTACCCCCGCCCGAGGGCGGCCCCGAAACGAACTGAGCGCCTCCGATCTACGTTTCCGCAGGTCGAAGGCGCTCTTCACGGTGGAGCCTAGGGGAGTCGAACCCCTGACATCTGCCATGCAAAGACAGCGCTCTACCAACTGAGCTAAGGCCCCTCGGGAGGTGTCGCCGGTCCCGGTGTCGCGGACCGTCGGTCACCGCGGACAAGAGTACCGGGTCGCCCCCCGTATCTCACAAATGATTGGGGCTCCCGGCGAACGACCACGCTCCGTAAGATGCTCGGCGTGGTTCGCTGGAGCGAACTGCGGTTTTTGGGGAAGCGATGGGGAGACGCAATGGACGCCGCACAGCAGGAAGCCACCGCAAGAGCGCGGGAACTGCAGCGGAACTGGTACGGGGAGCCGCTGGGGGCGCTCTTCCGCAGGCTTATCGACGATCTCGGTCTCAACCAGGCTCGTCTCGCGGGGGTCCTGGGGCTGTCCGCCCCGATGCTGTCGCAGCTGATGAGCGGCCAGCGGGCGAAGATCGGCAATCCCGCGGTGGTGCAGCGGGTGCAGTTGTTGCAGGACCTGGCGGGGCAGGTCGCCGACGGCAGTGTGAGCGCGGCAGAGGCGACGGAGCGCATGGACGAGATCAAGAAGTCGCAGGGGGGCTCGGTGCTCAGCAACACCACGACGACCACGAGCAGTTCGGGTGCGCCCACGGTCAAGCGGGTGGTCCGTGAGATCCAGTCGCTGCTGCGCTCGGTGGCGGCCGCCGGGGACATCATCGACGCGGCGGACGTCCTCTCCTCCTCGCATCCGGAGCTGGCGGAGTTCCTGCGGGTGTACGGCGCGGGCCGTACCTCGGACGCGGTCGCGCACTACCAGTCCCACCAGAACTGATCCCGGAGCCCGCTCGCCGAGGGGTCGGCGGCCGGGCCCGCGGGAGTGGCGCGACGGGTTCCAGGGGAGGAGCGGCGCACAGCCATGGGTGAGGTCTTCGCGGGCCGGTACGAGCTGGTCGATCCGGTCGGCCGGGGCGGGGTGGGTGCCGTCTGGCGTGCCTGGGACCACCGGCGCAGGCGTTATGTGGCCGCGAAGGTGCTCCAGCAGCGGGACGCGCACTCGCTGCTGCGCTTCGTGCGTGAGCAGGCGCTGCGGATCGATCACCCCCATGTGCTCGCGCCCGCGAGCTGGGCCGCCGACGACGACCAGGTCCTGTTCACAATGGACCTGGTCACGGGTGGTTCGCTGGTCCATCTGGTCGGGGACTACGGCCCCCTGCCGCCGGACTTCGTGTGCACGCTGCTCGACCAGCTCCTGTCGGGTCTGGCGGCGGTGCACGGGGAGGGCGTGGTGCACCGTGACATCAAGCCGGCCAACCTGCTCCTGGAGGCGACGGGGACGGGCCGTCCGCGTCTGAGGCTGTCCGACTTCGGGATCGCGATGCGGCTGGGTGAGCCCCGGCTGACGGAGACCAACCTGGTGGTGGGGACGCCGGGTTATCTGGCGCCGGAGCAGATGATGGGGGCGGAGCCGGACTTCCCGGCGGACCTGTTCGCGGTGGGCCTGGTCGCCCTGTACCTGCTGGAGGGGGCGAAGCCGGACGCCAAGGCTCTGGTGCAGCACTTCGCCGAGCACGGTACGCCGCCCGCGCCGCGGGGGGTGCCCGAGCCGCTGTGGCAGGTGGTGGCGACGCTGGTGCAGCCGGATCCGTCGGCGCGGTTCCGTACCGCGACGGGGGCGCGCAAGGCGCTGGCCGCGGCGGTGGAACTGCTGCCGGAGCCCGGGCCCGACGACGAGCTGATCGAGATCTTCGACCAAGTGGGCCCGCTGCCGACGGGGTTCGGCTCCGAGGGTCCGCTGAAGCGGGCGTCCGGCCTGGACGACGTGGCGACGGACCCCCGCCGGGCGGCGGACCCCGGTCCGGTCCCCCACACCGTGTCTCCGCCATCCCCTTGGGCGTCGACGCCCTCGCCCGGCGTACCGCCGTCGCCTCCGGCCGGTGCGCCGTCCGTCCCGGACTGGTCCGCCGCTCCGCCGCCGGGTGCCCCCGGCACGTCGTCGACGGGTGCGGTGGGCCCTGCGTCACAGCCGGGGACCGCATCGACCGGCCCACCGCCGACTCCGACCGGGACCCCGTCCGCGCCGGGCGGAACCCCGCCGCCCCCGACCGGCCCGCCGACCGCCTCCGACACCGGACACACACCGACGGTGGCTCCCGGGCCCGAGCGGCCGGGTGCCATGTCGGAGACCGGGAGTTTCCACCTGCCGCCTCCGCAGCCGACGGTCACCCCCGTCACGCACGCGGCGGGGGGTACGGCGCAACAGCCCGTGCGGCACCCGGCGTTCATGGGCGGCCCGGAGTACCGGCCGCCGTCCCCGCCGTGGCGTGCCGACGTTCCCACGGCCCCGTACACCGCCCGGAATCCGCGGCCGGCCCCGCCCGCCCAGCACCGTGGGGCACGGCGGCGGCGCCGTTCCGGTCCGCCGGCGAAGGTGGCCCTGCCGCTGCTGTTGCTCGCGCTGGCCTGCTACACCGTGGGTTTCTGGGCGCTGACGCGTATCTGAGGCCGGCGCCCTGGAAGCCGGGGTCAGGTCCTGCGCCGGGCGGCCGCGGTCCACACGGCCAGGCCGAGGAGCAGCAGGCTGCCGGTCCCGATCCCGCCGACGGCGACCGCTTTCATGGCCGCGTCGTCGCCCGCGGCGGCGCCGCCGCTCCCGCCGGGTGCGGCGAGCCGGTCCCGTGCGGAAACCTCGAAGAGGCCCTTCGGCCGGGACTCTCCCGCGTAGTCGGGGCCGCTCTGTGCCGCTCCGCCGAGTCGCAGGCGCAGCGTCAGCCCGAACGGGCCCTCGCCGAAGGCGTCGGCCACCTGGTCCGCGAGGTGGACGACGACGTAGTAGTCGCCTGCGAACCGCAGCGCGCCGACCTGTCCGGCGGTCGCGTACCGGTTGGGGTACGCCACCGGCGGCAGCGGGGCGAGCGCGACGCTGGTCCGGCGGCCGGTGTAGCCCTTGGCGGCGTCGTCGACCTCGCCGCGCACGGGGTTGTGCAGGGCCAGGCGCAGGGCGCCGGTGGCGTAGCCGGAGGCGTCCGCGGAGCCGGCCAGTTCGGCGGTGGCGTACACCTGGCGTCCCCAGTCGACGGGCACCCTGTAGTAGAGGGTCTCGCCGGGTCGGATGTCGTCGCGCCAGACGCCCTGCCCGACGAGGGTGGCGTGGGCGAACCCGCTGCCGCCCGGCCGGCGTTCCGGCTCGCCGGCGAGGGGTTCGGGCGAGGCGGAGTCCCAGGTCTCGGGCGCCTTCGTGGGACCGGTCTGGCGCGGGAGGGGTTCGGTGGCGGCGGTGAGTTCCAGGTCCCAGTCGTCCGGCGGGGAGTCCTGGGGCCTGGTCCGCTGGACGCTGACGTAGTAGGTGCCGGCGTCCTGGCACCGCCGGCCGGTGCCGGCGTCGATCTCGCGCGTGCCCCAGGCGGTGACCGGGCGGGGGCTGTGGGCGGCGCCGAAGGTCGCGCTGTGCACGGAGCAGGAGCCGCCGTCGGCGTCCCGCACGGAGACCCGGATGCCGTCGACGGCGGTGACCTCTCCGTCGGTGCCGGGTACGGCGGTCACGGAGACGTAGGCGTCGGAGGCGGCGTCGAGTTCGAGGCGGTAGTAGAGGGTGCCGTTCCTCGGCAGTGAGCTGCGGTAGGTGGAGCCGGCCGCCAGCTCCTCCGCGCCCGCGGTGGCACTCGCGCCCGTGATCCGTACGGCGCCGTCGGCGAAGTCGTACCCGGTGCGCGGTCCGGCCGGTCCGGCCGCGAGGGCCGTGGCACCGGGCAGGGCGGCGGTCGTGGCCACGACGGTGACCAGTACGGCGGTCACCGCGGCCGTCCGCGCGAACACCGTCGGCAGCGCGGATCGCGTCGGCAGCGCGGGGCCCGTCGGCCGTGCCCGCCCCGTTCCGGCCCGCCCCCGAGCCGTACACCACCGTCCCATGACCCGCCACCCCTCGCGTCCACCGGCTCAGTCGCCCTGTCGGCGCCCACCCGAGCGGACCGTGCCCCTTCAGGGCAACACAAAACCCCGACCGTTCGACGGCCGGGGTCTGCTCAGGACCGGATGTCGGTCGTACTCACGAACCCGTGGGCACGGAGTCAGTCGCCTCCGTCCACAGATCCTGCTCGGCGCGATCCGCCTGGATCTGGCGGTACACGAGGAGCCCGCCGATGGCGGCCAGTGCGACCAGGAGAAGCTTCTTCACCGCGCGACCTCGTCTTTCCTTGACGTAGGGGACCTCTGGCGCCCGACTATACACACCGGCCGATACCGATCGGTGACCTGCGTCGGTGGTCAACTGCCCGTCGCCGGAACCCTTTAGAAGCGGACGAAGCCGTTCTGATCGGAGGGTGATCACACCCTCACACGCGGTGACCTTTTGTCCGCCTCCCTCCCGTCTGAGCACCTTTTCCGCCCCCTTGCGGCTATTCGGGTGGTGTTCATCTGAACATCGACGCGCCACGGTCGCGGGTCCACCACTTCGCGGTCCACATACACATCATGAGGAAAGTACGCAAATCGCCCAACCCGAAAGTGAGGGGCCATGGCCCGGAACAAGGTCCTGACGCTGTGGACCAGCATCGTCACCGCCTTCCTCGCGCTGTGCACGGCGCTCGGACTCGTCACGACGACGGCCGCCGCGGCCGTACCGCAGACCGGAACGCACAGCAAAACCGAGAGCGCCTCTCCCGAGGCGGCACCCGAGGCCGCGGCCCCCCAGCCCCGGTCCCGAACCGGGTCCCTGCCCCCCACGATGAAGCAGCGCATCCGCGCCGAGGCACACGGCGCGGCGCCCAGTTGCCGCAACCACCCGCTCGCCGGCGCTTCCGCGGCAGCCACCACCGCCGCCGCCACGGCCCTCGGCGTTCCGTGCGACGACACCGCCGGCGGGATCCTGACCCAGCACTCCATCCCGCTCCAGCGCTGAGCGGACCGCGCCACCCCCGACCATGACGTAACGGCGATCTGCGTACCGCACCACACGCGAGAAACGGCCCGGCCGCTCGACAGAGCAGCCGGGCCGCCGCCGTGTGTGCGCGAGTTGTAGCCTGCGACCGTGCCCGAGGCGTACGAAGCGCCCGCCGGCCGCTCGCGCCACACGGGCCTTCGCACCGACCGCTCTTCACGACCCGTCCGGAAAGGTGGTGGATGCCGCCGTGAACCGGCGCGTCATCATCGTCACGGCCGTCCACGGCCCCTCCGCCCCCTTCCTCCCCGAGGCCTACGCCTCGCTGCGCACCCAGGAACTGCCCGACGGCTGGGAGTGGCGCTGGGTGATCCAGGAGGACGGCCGTACGCAGGACGTCCGCCCGTACGTGCCCGACGATCCACGGGTCCTTTTCCACCAGGGGCGCCCCGGCCGGCAGGGCGGGCCCGGGGTGACCCGCACCATGGCCCTGGCCCACGCGGACGGCGCGTACGTGAAGATCCTGGACGCCGACGACCGGCTGACCCCGGGCGTCCTGGCGCGTGACCTGGCCGTCCTGGAGGCCGACCCGTCGATCGGGTGGGCGACCTCGCGGGCCCTGGACCTCCTGCCGGACGGTTCGACGGCCGGTTTCCCCGGCGACCCGGCGCACGGGCCGGTCGAGCGCGGGGAGGTGCTGGGCTTCTGGAAGGCCAACGGCTTCCGCTCCCAGGTGCACCCGGCGACCCTGCTGGTCCGGCGCGACCTGCTGCTCGCCCTCGGTGGCTGGATGGCCCTGCCCGCGTCCGAGGACACCGGCCTGCTGCTGGCGCTCAACGCCGTGAGCCGGGGGTGGTTCTCGGCGGAGGTGGGCCTTCTGTACCGCAAGTGGGAGGGCCAGGAGACGGGCCGGGCGGCCCACATGGAACCCGCCGAACGCGATGTCCGGATGGCGGTGGTGGAAGCCAGGGCACGGGCTCTGGCGTCCTTCGGCTGGCAACCGCCCGAGGGCGGCGGACAGTAGGCGGGACAAGGACCGGGGGCGGCCGGCAGACGGGCAGCCAGGAGGAGCGGGCAGGCGAGGGAGCGGGGGGCCGGGCCGGGGCCCTTCAGGGCAGCCGTTCCGCGTCGACCCGCGAGAAGATCAGGTCGCACTCCCCGGTCACCGGTCCGCGCCGGCGGACCGGCGCCCGGGGCGCACCGCGCAAGGCCGGGGGATAGCTTCCGGGCGCGTAGTCGTTGGCGAGCCGGTAGGTGTGGAACCCGGCGTCGCGCATGACGCCCAGCAGCTCGTCGACACGGTCCCCGAGGCGGGCCATGCGCTCGGGTGCGACCTCGACGGTGAATTCCGCGTCGGGCCGCAGCGCGCCCAGCATCGGTGCGAGACCGCGCACGACGCTGCCCTCGGCGCCCTCGACATCGATCTTGATGACGCGGGCGGTCGCGATCTCCGCCGGATCGAGGAGTTCGGGCAGCGTCCTGGCCTCCGTCTCGAAGCTGGACTCCACCGGACCGTCGTAGGGGACGATGCTGTTCGCGCCCGTGTTCCGTGAGCTGGCGAGCGTGAAGGTCAGCGTCCTGGTGCGGTCCGAGACGGCGGCGTTGAGTGCGCGGATGTTGCCGAGGCCGTTGAGCCGGGCGTTGTGCTCCAGGCGTCGGTGGAGGTCGGGGGACGCCTCGACCGCGACGACCCGGCCGCGCTCCCCGACGAGCCGGGCCGCCAGGACGCTGAAGACGCCGATGTTGGCCCCGACGTCGACGAAGCAGTCCCCGGGCCGCAGCCTGCGCCGCAGCCATCCCGTCAGGTGCGGTTCCCAGGCGCCGAACAGGTACAGGTACCGCTGGATGAGGTCCTGCGTGTCCACGGCGAACCGGTCACCGGAACGCACTTCCACTACGGCCCGGCGGGGATGGTCGCGCAGGTGCGCGTTCAGCCGGCGCTCGACGAGGGCCGCCTTCCCCACGGTGCCGGGGGCGTGCCGCACGTACCGGGCGGCGAGGCCGGCCAGGGCCTCCGTGACGGCCACGCCCGGTCCGCTCCGGCGGCTCGGTCCCGGACCACTTCCGTTCAGCCCCGGGCCTCTTCCGTGTCCGCGCGGGTGATGGTGATCGCGGCGGACGGGCAGCCCTCGGCGGCCTCCCGCACCCTCGGGGCGTCGACGTCGTACTCCCGGCCGGGTATGACGGCACCGAGGCCGTCCACCTTGGTGAACACGGACGGGGCCCGGTGGACGCAGTCGCCGGAGCCGTAACACTGCTCGGGGTCGAGGGAGATCCTCATGCACACTCCAGCGGCGGTCGGTGTCGGGGCCTTCACGACGTGCCTTCCCACGGATCGGCGCGCTGAATCCGCCCTGCGCGTCGGCATGGTTTGGCTCCGGTCCCTCCCCTCGTGGGGACCGGTGCCAAACCATGCCGGCGCCGTTTCGCGTGCCGTGGCGGAACCGGAACGGGCCGGGAAGGGACGAGCCACCGAAAGCTGACCGAGAACATGCGGCCCCATGGGGTGGCTCTCCGAGCGCTGAGCCGCTGACCTGTCCGGGTGCCGCGGAGCCGCCTCGCCACTGCGACGCGATCCTGCCATCCGGGTTCCCCGCCGGGCAGGTTCCGGAGTCGCGGGGCCCCTGTAGCCGCAGGTCAGCCGTATAGAGTGAGTTTTCCGGTCCGGACGTCCAGGTGCGGGGGAAGTAAGGAGTGGAGACCTTGAGTTTCGACTCAGGGGCACGCACGGCCTTCGCAGAACGCCTCGCACTGCTGTACAGGGAGGCCGGCAACCCTCCCCTCAAACGTGTGTCCGAGGCCGTCGTCCGGCTCCAGCGGGTCGACGAACGAGGACGGCCCGTACGGGTCTCCGCCCAGCGGATCAGCGACTGGCGGCGGGCCAAGAACGTGCCCGCCCAGTTCCCCGCCCTCGCGGCCGTCCTGCACGTCCTCATACCCCAGGCCCGCCGCGCACGGCCGGTACCGGTCTCCGCCGGTCTGTACGACCTGGTCCAGTGGCAGCGCCTGTGGGAGCGGGCGCTGGCCGACCCGACCGGGGAACGCCCCGCGCCGCCCGCGGCGGAGGAGCAGCCCGCGGCGGAGGCTCCGGGTGCTCCCGGCGGGGTCTGCCCCTACCGGGGGCTGGCCGCCTACCGCAGGCAGGACGCCGGCTGGTTCTTCGGGCGGGACCGGAGCACGCGGGCCCTGGTGGCCCAGCTGGACGCCACGGGGGACACGGGCGGCCTGGTCATGCTCGTGGGCGCCTCGGGGGCGGGGAAGTCCTCGCTGCTGAACGCCGGCCTGGTGCCCGCCCTGCGGTCCGGCGCGCCGGGCTCCGGGAGCGACCCGCCCCGGCGGGTGCTCCAGCTCGTACCGGGGGCCGACCCGCTCAAGGAACTGACCCGGCGGGTACCGCAGCTCGCCCCCGTCGTCGGCGCCGTGCGGGAGGCGGCGTCATCCGGGCCGGCGGCCGTGGAGCCGGGCACCTCCGAGGCCGGGGTCACGGCGGCCCCGCAGGCCGACGACGCCGCCCGGGCGGCCTTCGCGGCGTGGGCGGCGTCGGCCGACGACCGGGAGGGACCGGACGGCTCGAAGGGTCCGGACAGGTCGGACGGCCCCGATGGATCGAACGGACCCGATGGGTCGAACGGACCGGACAGGTCGCACGGTCCGGACCGGCTGGACCACCCGGACGGGTTGAACGGGTCGGACGGCCCAGACACGCACCGGGACCGCCGGGACGGCCAAGACCGTCAAGACCACCAAGACCACCAAGACGACCGACGCAGCCAGGACCGCCGGGAGGACGGCCGGAACGGCCAGACAGCCCCCGCCCCCCGGCCCACCGCCGCCGCCCCGCGCACCACCACGGCCCCACCCTCCACCGCCCGCCCGGTCGTCATCGTGGACCAGTTCGAGGAACTCTTCACGCTCTGCGCCGACGAGGCGGACCGGCGGGTCTTCATCCGCCTGCTCCAGGCGGCCTGCGTGCCCGGCGCCGACGGGGACCCGCCGCCGGTGCTGGTGACCCTCGGCGTACGGGCCGACTTCTACGACCGGTGCCTGCGCTACCCGGAACTGGCCGACGCCTTGCAGCACCGCCACATGGTGCTCGGCCCGCTGACCACCGCGGAACTGCGCGAGGCGGTGACCGCCCCCGCCCGGGCCGTCGGGATGGAACTCGAACCGGGACTCGCCGAGCTGATCGTCCGCGAGGTGAGCACCGACGGCCCGCAGGGCGCACACGACGCGGGCGTCCTGCCGCTCCTCTCCCACGCCCTGCTCGCCACCTGGCAGCGGCGCAAGGCGGGCCGGCTGACCCTGGCCGGTTACCGCGCGGCCGGCGGCATCCAGGGCGCGGTGGCCGCGACCGCGGAGCGGGCCTGGTCCGGTCTGGACCCGGCGGCGCGTGCGGCCGCGCGGCTGCTGCTGCTGCGGCTGGTCCGGCTGAGCGAGGACACCCAGGCCACCCGCAGGCGCAGTACCCGCCGCCGGCTGGCCGAGGAGTCGGGGGACCCCGGCAAGACCGAGGAGTCCCTCGAGGCGCTGGTGCGGGCCCGGCTGGTGACGCTCGACGCGGACACCGTGGAGATCACCCACGAGGCGCTGCTGCACGCCTGGCCCCGGCTGCGTGACTGGATCGACGAGGACCGCGCCGGGAACCTGCTGCGCCAGCGGCTGGAGGAGGACGGCCTGGCCTGGGAGGAGTCGGGCCGCGACTCCGCGCTGCTCTACCGGGGTTCCCGGCTGGCGCAGGCCGGCGGCTGGGCGAAGTCGGCCGGCGACACCCTGCTGACCCGCAGCGCGGTGGAGTTCCTGGCCGCCGCGGTCAGGCTGCGCAGGCGCACCGTCATGATCAGCCGGGCCGCGGTGTCGGTGGTGGTCGTCCTGGCCCTGGTGGCCGCCGGCTCGGCGGTGCTCGCCTGGCAGCAGCGCAACGACGCCGTGTTCGAGCAGGTGGTCGCCGAGGCGGACCGGGTCCAGGACACCGATCCGTCGCTGTCGGCCCAGCTGGACCTGGCGGCGCACCGTCTGCGGCCGGACGACGAGGACGTCAGGAACCGGCTGATCTCGATCGTGAACGCGCCTCTGGCCACCCCGCTCCTCGGGCACACGGGCGCCGTCTACCTCACCTCCTTCAGCCCCGACGGGCGGATCCTGGCGACGGCCAGCTACGACCGCACCGTCCGGCTCTGGGACGTCTCGGACCCCGCCCGCCCCGAGCAGCTCGGCAAGCCCCTCACCGGGCACACCAGTTGGGTGAGCACCGCGGTCTTCAGCCCCGACGGCCGTACCCTCGCCAGCGCCTCCGACGACGGCACGATCCGGCTGTGGGACGTCACCGACCCCAGCCGTCCGCGCCCGCTGGGCGCCCCGCTGGCCGGCCACGGCGGCACCGTCTACCTGCTCGCCTTCAGCCCGGACGGCCGCACCCTGGCCTCCGCCCACGACGACCACGCCGTACGCCTGTGGGACGTGGCCGACCCGCGCGCCCCCGAGGCGCTCGGCAAGCTGACCGGCCCCGCCGCGGCGGTGCGTTCGGTGGCCTTCAGCCCCGACGGACACACCCTCGCGGCCGGCGGCGACGACGACGAGGTACGGCTCTGGGACGTCACCGATCCCGCCCGCGCCGAACCCGTCGGGGAACCGCTCGCCGGCCACAGCGGCCTGGTGCACTCCGTGGCCTTCAGCCCCGACGGACACACCCTCGCCAGCGGCAGCGCCGACGACACCGTCCGGCTCTGGGACGTCACCGACCCCGCCGCCGCCAAGCCCTCCGGCGCACCGCTCACCGGCCACAGCGGCCCCATCTGGGCGGTGGCCTTCAGTCCCGACGGCGCCATGCTCGCCGCGAGCAGCGCGGACAGTACGGCGAGCCTGTGGAACGTCAGCGATCCGTCCTACCCCTCACAGGTCGGTGTGCCCCTCGCCGGGGGCAGCGGTGAGATGTACGCCCTCGGCTTCAGCCCCGACGGCCGCACCCTCGCCACCGGCAGCGGCGACAGCAAGGTCCGCCTGTGGTCGCTGCCCACGTCGGACATGATCGGCCGGATCGGAGCCTTCCGCCCGGACGGGCACGTCCTGGCCACGGCGGCCCGCGACGGCAGGGTCCGGCTGTGGAACGTCACGGACCCCGCCCGGCCCGTGTCGCTGAGCGCCCCCTTCCGGCCGGGAGAGGGCGACATCCGGTCGCTGGTGTTCTCCCCGGACGGCGACACGCTCGCGGTGCTCGCCGGAGGCCGCGCGCTGCAACTCTGGAACGTCGAGGACCCGGCCCGGCCCAGGGCCCACGGTCCGCCCGTGGCGCTGCGCACCCGCTACGCGGGCCCCGACACCCTCGCCTTCAGCCCCGACGGCCACACCCTCGCCACGGCCCACGACGACCGCACCATCCAGGTGTGGGACACCGAGGACCCCGCCCGCCCCCGCCGGCTGGGCAAGCCGCTCGCCGGTCACTCGGGGTACGTCAACACCCTGGCGTTCAGCCCGGACGGCCGCACGCTCGCCAGCGGCGGCGCGGACGACGCCGTACGCCTGTGGGACGTCACCGACCCCGCGCACGTCACCCGTGCCGGCGCGCCCCTCACCGGGCACCTCGGGCCCGTCAACGTCCTCACCTACAGTCCCGACGGCCACACCCTCGCCAGCGGCAGCGACGACGGTACGGTCCGGCTGTGGGACGTCACCGACCCGGGCGGGGCGTCCCGGGCCGAGGCCACGCTCGCCGGACACACCGACTCGGTGGTGTCGCTGACGTTCAGCCAGGACGGCGCCACCCTGGCCAGCGGCGCCAACGACAACACGGTCCGGCTCTGGAACGTCGCCGACCCCGCCGGGGCCACCCCGATCGGCCAGGCGATGAGCCCCAACGCCAAGAGCGGCAGCTTCCTGTCCTTCAGCCCCGTACGCCACATGCTCGGCGTCTCCAGCGGCACGGACACCGTCCGGCTGTGGAGCCTGGGGGTGGACGACGCCATCGACCGCATCTGCTCCGCCACGCGGGGTGTGATGACCGAGGAGAAGTGGCACGAGTACCTGCCGCGCCTGGACTACGAGCCGCCGTGCGACCACTGACCGCCCCCTGACCAACCTCGACGGCCGAGTGATCTCCGTCACAAGAGCGTCACCCGACCGACCAGTCGGCACCCACCGGCCGTCCCGCCTTGTTAGCCTTGGCCACAGCCCGGCCGCTGGCGCATCCCCCGTCGCCAGCGGTCGGGTTTTTCGCTGCCCGTCGCAGCCGCCCGGACCGGGCTCCACGGGATGGGCGCGCAAGGGGGGCGGGACGACCGGATTCGAACCGGCGTCCTCGCGGTTCTGGAGACCGCTCGCGTCGACCACTGCGCTACGTCCCGCCCGTGGCCGCGATCGTAGCCGCAGACCGCCCCCCGGGAACAGCTCATGCCGAAGGCCCCCAGTCGGTACCGACTGGGGGCCTTCGTGCTGGTGGGGCTAACAGGATTTGAACCTGTGGCCTCATCCTTATCAGGGATGCGCTCTAACCAACTGAGCTATAGCCCCGCCGCGCTCTGCGGTGTATGTCCCGCGCGCTGACTCCTGAAGATTAGCGCACGAGGCGGGCAGTCCCAAAATCGGTTGTCGCGCGGCCGGAGGCCGGGGACGGCTCGCGGATCACTCGTCCTCGGCGAGCGTCAGCTCCACCCCGCCGACGAAGCCGGCGGACAGGTTGTAGATGAACGCGCCGAGGGTGGCCAGGGCCGTCGCGAGGACGACGTCGATGACCGCGATGATCGTCGTGAACATCAGCACGTTGGGCAGCGACAGGAAGGACTGCAGGTCGAAGCCGTTGGACTCGTTGGAGCCGGTGGCCTCGGCGATCGTGCCGCCGACCGTGGAGAAGACACCCATGGCGTCCATGACCATCCACAGCACGGCCGACGCGACGATGGTGCAGATGCCGAGCGCGATGGAGAGCAGGAAGCTGACCTTCATCACCGACCACGGGTCGGCCTTCGACACGCGCAGGCGCGCCTTGCGGACGCGGGGCGTGGTGCGTGCGCCGGTGCGCGGGCGGCGTACGGCGGACGCGTTGCCGCCCTGGGTCTGGTAGGCCTGCGGCGGGTGGTAGGGCCCGCCGGGCTGCTGTGGCTGCCGTTCCCCCGGCAGCGGCGAGGCCGCCTGCTGAGTCCGCTGGCCTCGGGTGTCCGTCACAGTTCCCCCCTGGGATCCATGCGTTGAGGACGAGCTCCCCGAGTGCGAGTCGGTCGCTCCGTCGTCGATCTTGCGCAGTTGAGTCGTGTGCGAATCCGTCGCACGCGCGGCGGAGCCACGGCCGCCGCCGCCCGTTTCCGTACCCGTGGGGGTACCGGCCGATCCGGCGCCCGTGGCTCCGCTCACGATGACTCTCTCCTCGTGCTACTCGGCCGAGGGCGCCTCACCCTCGTCCGTGCCGGTGGTCGCGGCACCCTCGGCGGTCTCGTCGACGGCCACATCGCCGTCGACCTCCTCCGCCTCGCGTCCCGCCTCGGCGTTGCGTGCGATGCCGACGACGGCATCGCGCTTGCCCAGATTGATCAGTTGAACGCCCATGGTGTCACGGCCGGTCTCCCTGACCCCGCTGACTCGCGTACGAATCACACCGCCAGAGAGCGTGATGGCGAGGATCTCGTCATTCTCCTCGACCACCAGCGCGCCCACGAGCTCCCCGCGGTCCTCGACGATCTTGGCGGCCTTGATGCCGAGGCCACCGCGACCCTGGACGCGGTACTCGTCGACGGAAGTGCGCTTCGCGTAACCGCCGTCGGTGGCAGTGAACACGAACGTACCGGCTCGAACAACATTCATCGAGAGCAGCTCGTCCCCTTCGCGGAAACTCATGCCCTTGACGCCCGAGGTGGCACGCCCCATCGGACGCAGCGTGTCGTCCGACGCGGTGAACCTGATCGACTGCGCCTTCTTACTGATCAGCAGCAGATCGTCCTCGGCCGAGACGAGTTCGGCTCCGATCAGTTCGTCGTCGCTGCCGTCCGCCTGCTCCCGCAGGTTGATCGCGATGACACCGCCGGAGCGCGGCGAGTCGTAGTCCTTCAGCGGCGTCTTCTTCACCAGGCCGGCCTTGGTGGCCAGGACCAGGTACGGCACCGCCTCGTAGTCGCGGATCGCGCGGATCTGGGCGATCGTCTCGTCCGGCTGGAAGGCCAGCAGGTTCGCCACGTGCTGACCGCGCGCGTCCCGGCCGGCGTCCGGCAGCTCGTACGCCTTGGCGCGGTAGACCCGGCCTTTGTTCGTGAAGAACAGCAGCCAGTGGTGCGTGGTCGACACGAAGAAGTGGTTGACGATGTCGTCTTCCTTGAGCTTCGTGCCGCGCACCCCCTTGCCGCCGCGCTTCTGCGCCCGGTAGTCGTCGGTCTTGGTGCGCTTGATGTAGCCGCCACGGGTGACCGTGACGACGATGTCCTCCTCGGCGATCAGGTCCTCGATGGACATGTCGCCCTCGTACGGGATCAGCTTGGTCTTGCGGTCGTCGCCGTACTTCTCGACGATCGCGGCCAGCTCCCCGCTGACGATCTCGCGCTGGCGGACCGGCGAGGCGAGGATCTCGTTGTACTCGGTGATCTTCGCCTGGAGCTCGTCGTGCTCCCGGACGATCTTCTGCCGCTCCAGGGCCGCCAGGCGGCGCAGCTGCATCTCCAGGATCGCGTTGGCCTGGATCTCGTCGATCTCCAGGAGGTCCATCAGGCCCCCGCGCGCGATCTCGACGGTCTCACTGCGCCGGATCAGCGCGATGACCTCGTCGATGGCGTCCAGGGCCTTGAGCAGACCGCGCAGGATGTGCGCCCGCTCCTCCGCCTTGCGCAGCCGGAAGCGCGTACGGCGGACGATGACCTCGATCTGGTGGTTCACCCAGTGGCGGATGAACGCGTCCAGGGACAGGGTGCGCGGCACGCCGTCGACCAGGGCCAGCATGTTGGCGCCGAAGTTGGTCTGGAGGTCGGTGTGCTTGTACAGGTTGTTCAGGACGACCTTGGCGACTGCGTCCCGCTTCAGCACGATGACCAGGCGCTGGCCGGTGCGGGAGGACGTCTCGTCGCGGACGTCGGCGATGCCGCCGATCTTGCCGTCCTTCACCAGGTCGGCGATCTTCTGCGCGAGGTTGTCCGGGTTGACCTGGTAGGGCAGCTCGGTGACCACCAGGCACTGGCGGTTCTGGATCTCCTCGACCTCGACGACCGCGCGCATGGTGATCGAGCCGCGGCCGGTGCGGTAGGCCTCCTCGATGCCCTTGCGGCCCACCACCAGGGCGCCGGTCGGGAAGTCGGGGCCCTTGATGCGCTCGATGAGCGCGTCGAGCAGCTCCTCGTGCGAGGCCTCGTAGTTCTCCAGGTACCACTGGGCGCCGGCCGCGACCTCGCGCAGGTTGTGCGGCGGGATGTTGGTCGCCATGCCGACCGCGATGCCCGCCGAGCCGTTGATCAGCAGGTTCGGGAAGCGGGCCGGCAGGACCGTCGGCTCCTGGGAGCGGCCGTCGTAGTTGTCCGTGAAGTCGACGGTCTCCTCGTCGATGTCGCGGACCATCTCCATCGACAGCGGCGCCATCTTGCACTCGGTATACCGCATGGCCGCGGCCGGGTCGTTGCCCGGGGAGCCGAAGTTGCCGTTGGAGTCGACGAGCGGCATCCGCATCGACCAGGGCTGCGCGAGGCGGACCAGGGCGTCGTAGATGGAGGAGTCGCCGTGGGGGTGGTAGTTGCCCATGACGTCGCCGACGACGCGGGCGCACTTGTAGAAGCCGCGCTCGGGGCGGTAGCCGCCGTCGTACATGGCGTACAGCACGCGCCGGTGCACCGGCTTGAGGCCGTCGCGGACGTCGGGCAGCGCACGCGAGACGATGACGGACATCGCGTAGTCGAGGTACGAGCGCTGCATCTCCGTCTCGAGCCCGACGGGCTCGACACGCATCGCCAGGGCGTCACCCTCGGGCGTCGTCACAGGAGTGTTCTCGTCGGTCATTGCTGGTGAAGGTCCTTCCTGGTGCGGTCAGCTGAGACCGACTCAGATGTCGAGGAAGCGGACGTCCTTGGCGTTGCGCTGGATGAACGCGCGCCGGGCCTCGACGTCCTCGCCCATCAGCACCGAGAACAGGTCGTCGGCCTGTGCGGCGTCGTCGAGCGTGACCTGGCCGAGCACACGGTGCTCCTGGTCCATGGTCGTGATGCGCAGCTCCTCGGCGTTCATCTCGCCGAGACCCTTGAAGCGCTGGACCGAGTCCTCACGGATGCGCTTGCCGGCCTGGCGGCCCATCTCGATCAGCGCGTCGCGCTCACGGTCGGAGTACGCGTACTCGAAGTCGTCCCGGCCCCACTTGATCTTGTACAGCGGCGGGCGGGACAGGTACACGTGCCCGGACTCGACCAGCGGCCGCATGAAGCGGAACAGGAAGGTCAGCAGCAGGGTGTTGATGTGCTGGCCGTCGACGTCGGCGTCCGCCATCAGGATGATCTTGTGATAGCGGAGCTTCTCGATGTCGAAGTCCTCGTGCACACCGGTGCCGAACGCGGAGATCATCGCCTGGATCTCCTGGTTCTGCAGGATCCGGTCGATGCGCGCCTTCTCCACGTTCAGGATCTTGCCGCGGATCGGGAGGATCGCCTGGTACTGCGGGTTCCGGCCGGACTTGGCGGAGCCGCCGGCCGAGTCGCCCTCGACGATGAAGATCTCGCACTTGGTCGGGTCGTTCGACTGGCAGTCGGACAGCTTGCCCGGCAGCGAGGCCGACTCCAGCAGACCCTTGCGGCGCGTCAGGTCACGCGCCTTGCGGGCCGCCACGCGCGCGTGGGCCGCCTGGATGCCCTTGCGGATGATGTCCGCGGCCTCGTTGGGATTGCGGTCGAGCCAGTCCGTCAGGTGCTCGTAGACGACCTTCTGCACGAAGGTCTTCACCTCGGTGTTGCCCAGCTTCGTCTTGGTCTGGCCCTCGAACTGCGGCTCCGCCAGCTTGACCGAGATGATCGCCGTCAGACCCTCGCGGATGTCGTCACCCGTGAGGTTGTCGTCCTTCTCGCGCAGCAGCTTCTTGTCGCGCGCGTACTTGTTGATCAGCGAGGTGAGCGCCGCGCGGAAGCCCTCCTCGTGCGTGCCGCCCTCGTGCGTGTGGATGATGTTGGCGAACGAGTACACGCCCTCGGTGTAGCCGCCGTTCCACTGCATGGCGACCTCGAGGGACAGGCTCTTGTCCTTGTCCTCGGCCTCGAGATCGATCACGGTCGGGTGCACCAGCTCTCCCTTGCGGGAGTTGAGGTACGTCACGAAGTCGACGATGCCGCCCTCGTAGTGGTACGAGACGCTCTTGTCCTCGTGCTTCTCGTCCTCGCCCGCCTCGTCCGCGCCGGCGGTGGCCTTCGCCGACTCGCGCTCGTCGGTGAGGTTGATCTTCAGGCCCTTGTTGAGGAAGGCCATCTCCTGGAAGCGCCGGGAGAGCGTCTCGAAGGAGTAGTCCGTGGACTCGAAGATGTCGCCGTCGGCCCAGAAGGTGACGGACGTGCCGGTCTCCTCGGTGGCCTCGTGCCGGGCGAGCGACGCCGTGGGGACGCCCAGCTTGTACTCCTGCGTCCAGCGGTGGCCGTCGGTCTTGACCTCCACCGCGACCCGCGTCGAAAGGGCGTTGACGACGGAGACACCCACGCCGTGCAGACCGCCGGAGACCGCGTAGCCGCCGCCGCCGAACTTGCCGCCCGCGTGCAGCACGGTCAGCACGACCTCTACGGCGGGCTTCCCCTCGGACGGGACGATGCCCACCGGGATGCCACGGCCGTTGTCCACGACCCGGACACCGCCGTCGGCGAGGATCGTGACGTCGATCGTGTCCGCGTGACCGGCCAGCGCCTCGTCGACGGAGTTGTCCACGACCTCCTGCACCAGGTGGTGCAGACCTCGTTCACCGGTTGAACCGATGTACATACCGGGTCGCTTGCGGACCGCGTCCAGACCCTCGAGGACGGTGATGGCACTGGCGTCGTACGAGTCGTGAGCCTCGGCGGGCGAGGTGCTCACCGCGTCGTTCACGCCGGTGTCGGTGGACGGGTTGTTCTCGTTGGGGTTGCCGGAATCGGCCACGAAGCGCCCTTTCTGGCACAGCACGAGCCGGGCTCGTCGGCAGGTTGCCGGAGCGGCTGCGGCATGTCGCGTTGGTAAGCCTTGATCAGCGTTGCTCAGCTAGTCCCGGACGGTCCCCACGTTCGGGGCGGGATTCTCTCCCATTCTACCGGTACCACTGACACTGATGGGGGTTTGCCGGTGCCTGAGTCCGCATGTGCCGCCCTGAACGAGCCTTGTCCGACTCCCGATATGCGGATGGGGGCTTCAAGAGGCTCACAACGGCACTCAGCGCTTCGAGGCGTCAACCCTTTGCTACTTGGGAGTCAGATCCCGATCCGGCGCCACGAACAGTGGTACGACTCAGCGCGCGCCGACGGTTCACACGGGCCGCCGACGACCAATTTTGTGAGGTACATCACGCGCCCCTGACGGGGTGCCAGACCGCCCCGACGTCACCCGTAGGTGTCCCCCGGACCCTGGCTGCCGGGCGCCCGCAACGGCCCGTACCGGCGCCCCGGACCACCCGCGCCACCGGGCCCCAGCACCTTGATCATCCGTACCGACCCGTGCCCCAGGTCCTCGTTGAGACGGGCCACCAGCGTCGGCGCGAGCAGCCGCAGGTTCGTCGCCCAGGCCGTCGAGTCGCAGCGCACCACCAGCACCCGCTCGTCCTCGTCGTACCGCTCCGGGACGCAGTGCTTCGCCACGTCGTCACCGACGATCTGCGGCCAGCGGCCCATCACCCCGCCCACCGCGGCCGGCGTCTCCCAGCCGCGTTCGGTGATCAGCCGGTTGATCGCCGACCCCAGCGCCATGGGGTCACGGCCGTCGGCCCGCGCCCCGGAACGCAGTCCGCCACGACGCGCCTGCTTCTTCTGCTGAGCCGCGTCCCCACGCGCGCGTGCCGCCTCCCGCGCCGCCCTGAGCGCCACGCGCGCGAGGTCGACGCCGGACGGCTCCGGGCCGCCGCTCCCACGCGCGCCGGGGGACTGTCCGGGGCCCGGCTCCGGTGCGTCCGCGCTCATACCCGCTCCACCGTGCCCTGCGCCACCATGCACCGCGCCCCCGCCAGCACGTCCGGTACGTCGTCGTCGACCGCGGCCGTCACCAGCACCTGCTCCCCGGGCGCCACCAGCTCCGCCAGCCGCTCCCGGCGCCGCGCGTCCAGCTCGGCGAAGACGTCGTCCAGCACCAGCACCGGCTCGTTGCCCTCGGCCCGCAGCAGGTCGAAGGAGGCCAGCCGCAGCGCCAGCGCGTACGACCACGACTCTCCGTGGGAGGCGTACCCCTTGGCGGGCAGCGAACCGAGCTTGAGCAGCAGGTCGTCCCGGTGCGGACCGACCAGCGTGACGCCCCGCTCGATCTCCTGCTTGCGCGCCTCGGCGAGCGCCGCCATCAGCTGCTCGTACAGGTCCTCACGCGTGTGCGCCTCGCCGGGCGCCGACGGCTTGTACTCCAGGGCGAGGGGGCCGCCGCCCGGGGCCAGCTGCTCGTACG
This sequence comes from Streptomyces coelicoflavus, assembly GCF_045041415.1. Taxonomy (NCBI): domain Bacteria; kingdom Bacillati; phylum Actinomycetota; class Actinomycetes; order Kitasatosporales; family Streptomycetaceae; genus Streptomyces; species Streptomyces coelicoflavus. Next base: position 4,234,372 of record NZ_CP108218.1, read on the forward strand.
CCTTGTCGGCCAGCGGCTGCACGGCCGCGATCAGGTCCAGGCGCTGGGCGAGCAGCTCGGCGCCCGCGCGCGCGAGGTGCTGGTCCCAGACGTCGAGCGTGGACAGGTCCATCGTGCGGCCGCCGTGCCGGCGGGCCAGCGCGGCCGACTTCAGCAGGGTGTTGCGCTGCTTGAGGACCCGGTCGTAGTCCGAGCGCACGCCCGCCATCCGCGGGGAGCGGGCGGTGATCAGCTCGTCCAGGAACCGGCGCCGCTCGCCGGGATCGCCCTTCACCAGCGCCAGGTCCTCGGGCGCGAACAGCACGGTCCGTACGATGCCGAGCACGTCACGCGGTCTGACCTGCGAGGACCTGTTGATCCGGGCCCGATTGGCCTTGCCCGGGTTCAGCTCCAGCTCGATCAGCTGCCGGCGCTCGCCCTGCCGGACCTGAGCACGGATCACGGCCCGCTCGGCGCCCATCCGCACCAGGGGGGCGTCGGAGGAGACCCGGTGGCTGCCGAGGGTGGCGAGGTAGCCGACCGCCTCGACGAGATTCGTCTTGCCCTGCCCGTTGGGCCCCACGAAGGCGGTGACGCCCGGGTCCAGGGGCACCTCGACCCGGGCGTACGAACGGAAGTCGGCCAGCGACAGATGCGTGACGTGCATGGTCGTGCGCCGACCTCCCCAGCCTTCCGGTTACTTCTTCTCGACCGCGTGGCCGCCGAACTGATTGCGCAGCGCCGCGATCATCTTCATCTGCGGCGAGTCGTCCTGCCGGGACGCGAACCGCGCGAAGAGGGAGGCCGTGATCGCGGGCAGCGGCACCGCGTTGTCGATCGCCGCCTCCACGGTCCAGCGTCCCTCACCGGAGTCCTGTGCATAACCCCGGAGCCCGTTCAGGTGCTCATCGTCGTCGAGCGCGTTGACGGCCAGGTCGAGCAGCCAGGAGCGGATCACCGTACCCTCCTGCCAGGAGCGGAAGACCTCGCGGACGTTCTCCACGGAGTCGACCTTCTCCAGCAGCTCCCAGCCCTCGGCGTAGGCCTGCATCATGGCGTACTCGATGCCGTTGTGAACCATCTTCGCGAAGTGGCCCGCGCCGACCTTGCCGGCGTGCACGGCGCCGAAGTCGCCCTCCGGCTTGAGCGCGTCGAAGACCGGCTGCACCCTGGCGACGTTCTCGGCGTCGCCGCCGTACATCAGCGCGTAGCCGTTCTCCAGGCCCCACACACCGCCGGAGACGCCGCAGTCGACGAAGCCTATGCCCTTGGCCGCCAGCTCCTCGGCGTGCTTCTCGTCGTCCGTCCAGCGGGAGTTGCCGCCGTCCACGACGACGTCGCCGGGCTCCAGCAGCTCGCCGAGCCGGTCGACGGTGGCCTGGGTGGCCTCGCCGGCCGGGACCATCACCCAGACCACGCGCGGTGCGCTGAGCTTGCCCACAAGCTCTTCCAGGCTGTGGACGTCGGCGAGGTCCGGATTGCGGTCGTATCCGACGACGGTGTGGCCCGCGCGGCGGATCCGCTCGCGCATGTTGCCGCCCATCTTGCCGAGGCCGACGAGACCGAGCTCCATCAGTTGCGTTCCTTAGGTGTGCGAGGTGGCAAGGCGGCACCTCCGTACCCGCCGGATGCGTGCCGCGGCACTTTCGTACCCGCGTCGAGCCTAAACCCGGACGCCCGTGCACAGCTGTGGGCATACGCGCTCAGACGTATGCCCTCACCTGCGGGTTCGTCCCCACCCTGTGGACAGCCGCCGACGGTGCCGCCGGCCGGATGCGCGGCTCAGCCGCTCAGCCGCACCGGCATGATCAGGTACTTGTAGGCCTCGTCCGCCTCCGCGTCCACCGCGGGCTTGCCGCTGAGCAGCGCCGGCTTCGTGGACGTCGTGAAGGAGAGCTGGGCGACCGGGGAGTCGATCGCGCTCAGGCCGTCCAGCAGGAAGGTCGGGTTGAAGGCGATCGAGATGTCGTCGCCCTCCAGCTGGGCGTCCACCCTTTCCACAGCCTGTGCGTCGTCGCTGGAGCCGGCCTCCAGGATGAGCACGCCCTGCTCGAAGCTGAGCCGCACCGGGGTGTTGCGCTCGGCGACCAGGGCCACGCGCTTGACGGCCTCCACGAAGGGGGCGGTCTCGATCACCGCGACACTGTTGAACTCGGTCGGGAACAGCGTCTTGTACTTCGGGAGGTCGCCCTCCAGCAGACGCGTGGTCGTCCGGCGTCCGGCACCCTCGAAACCGATCAGGCCCTCGCCCGCGCCCGAGCCGGACAGCGCCAGGATCACCTGGTCACCGCTGGTCAGCGCCTTGGCGGTGTCCTGGAGCGTCTTGGCGGGCACCAGGGCGACCGCGGAGATCTCCGGGTTCTCCGGCTTCCACAGGAACTCGCGGACCGCGAAGCGGTACCGGTCGGTGGAGGCCAGCGTCACCGAGTCGCCCTCGATCTCGATGCGCACACCGGTCAGGACGGGCAGCGTGTCGTCGCGGCCCGCGGCGATGGCCACCTGCTGCACGGCCGAGGCGAAGACCTCGCCGGGCACCGTGCCGGTCGCCTCCGGCATCTGCGGCAGCGCCGGGTACTCCTCCACCGGCAGGGTGTGGAGGGTGAACCGCGAGGAACCGCAGACCACCGTCGCCCGTACACCGTCTGTGGAAATCTCCACCGGCCGGTTGGGCAGGGCGCGGGAGATGTCCGCGAGCAGGCGGCCCGAGACGAGGACCGTGCCCTCCTCCTCGATCTCCGCCTCCACGGACACCCGCGCCGAGACCTCGTAGTCGAAGCCGGACAGGCTCAGCTGTCCCTCCTCGGCCTTCAGCAGCAGGCCCGCGAGGACCGGCGCCGGCGGACGGGCCGGGAGGCTGCGGGCCGCCCAGGCCACGGCCTCCGCGAGTACGTCGCGTTCCACCCGGATCTTCACTGTTGCCGCCTCCTGCTGTTGCCGGCGCTGTTCGCCCTGCTTCGCCTTCGTCGTCTGACCGGTGTCGTCCGCCGCTGTGAGGGGCAGAACACCGGGGACCAGTCTGACGCACCCCACTGACAGTAGGTGCCGTTCGGGGTCAAGTCGTGACGAGGGGCGGTCGGGCTCGAGGCGGCGAGTTGTGCACAGGACCCGCTTCGAAACGGATTCCGCACTCTCTCTAGTCGTCAGTAGTAGTAGGGCCTGTGGATACCGTGGATAACCTCGTTTGCCCAGGTCAGAGCACGAATTTTGTCCACGGGCCCTGTGGGCGGAGCCGGTGGACAACCGGGCCCGTCTGTGGAGAACAGAAAGTTCTGCACACACCGTGCACAGGGAGAGGCGACTTCTCCCCAACGCCGTCCCCAGCTTTACCCACGTTTCCCACAGCCCAACCAGGCAGCCTGGTGTGACGCCTTTCACTCGACGCGGTGACGGGGCGCGTCGCGTTGCCGAACAGTGGACAGGCGTGTGGAGAAGCTGGGGATCGCTGGGGACAACTGCCTCCAGCCTGTGGGTTGCCCGTGGACAACTGAATGCACAGCCTGTGGATCATTTCTTCGTCCACAGCCTGTGGAGATCGTTCGTCCACGAATCCACAGGGAGCTGACCTGCCCTGATGATCCCTCACCAGCCCGGCCTGTGGACAGGATCGGGACAACTTCCCAGTCCCCAAGGTGTGGACGGAAAAAACTGGCCGAATCTGTGGAGGACGGCCGTAACCCCGCAGGTATTCGAACAGCGGACAGGACAGCCGTACGAGCCGGTGCGGCGCCGGAGACGGGCTGGGGCCGGCAGGGGACACGCGAGAAGGCGCCCCCGGGGGTCCCGGGGGCGCCTTCATGGCCGGTGCCGGCGGTCGTCAGCCGTTCTTGATGCGGTTGGTCAGCTCGGTGACCTGGTTGTAGATCGAGCGCCGCTCGGCCATCAGATTGCGGATCTTGCGGTCGGCGTGCATCACCGTGGTGTGGTCCCGGCCGCCGAACAGCGCGCCGATCTTCGGCAGCGAGAGGTCCGTCAGCTCGCGGCACAGGTACATGGCGATCTGCCGGGCCGTCACCAGCGCGCGCCCGCGCGAGGTGCCGCACAGGTCCTCGACGGTGAGACCGAAGTAGTCGGCGGTCGCGCCCATGATGGCCGTCGAGGTGATCTCGGGGGCCGAGTCCTCGCCACCGGGGATCAGGTCCTTGAGGACGATCTCGGTGAGGCCCAGGTCCACCGGCTGGCGGTTGAGCGACGCGAAGGCCGTCACCCGGATCAGCGCGCCCTCCAGCTCGCGGATGTTGCGCGAGATCCGCGAGGCGATGAACTCCAGTACCTCGGGCGGGGCGTTGAGCTGCTCCTGCACCGCCTTCTTGCGCAGGATCGCGATGCGGGTCTCCAGCTCCGGCGGCTGGACGTCGGTGATCAGCCCCCACTCGAAGCGGTTGCGGAGCCGGTCCTCCAGCGTCACCAGCTGCTTGGGCGGCCGGTCGCTGGAGAGCACGATCTGCTTGTTGGCGTTGTGCAGGGTGTTGAAGGTGTGGAAGAACTCCTCCTGCGTCGACTCCTTGTCCGCGAGGAACTGGATGTCGTCGACGAGCAGGATGTCCATCTCGCGGTAGCGCTTGCGGAAACTGTCGCCCTTGCCGTCGCGGATGGAGTTGATGAACTCGTTGGTGAACTCCTCCGAGCTCACGTAGCGCACGCGCGTGCCGGGGTAGAGACTGCGCGCGTAGTGCCCGATGGCGTGCAGGAGGTGGGTCTTGCCGAGTCCCGACTCCCCGTAGATGAAGAGGGGGTTGTACGCCTTGGCGGGCGCTTCGGCGACGGCGACGGCCGCCGCGTGGGCGAAGCGGTTGGAGGCGCCGATGACGAAGGTGTCGAAGAGGTACTTCGGGTTCAGGCGCGCGGTCGGCTCGCCCGGACCGGTGGCCGGCGCGGGCTGTGCGGCCAGTGGTCCGGGCGCCCCGGTGGCGGGTCCCGGGCCGACGGGGCCGCCGCGGTGGACGTGTCCGGAGCCGGCCGGGGGCTCGGGCAGGTCCCGGCGGGGACCGCGCTGGTCGTAGTCGCCGCGCTGCTGCTCGTAGTCCCCCCGCTGCTGGTCGTAGTCGCCGCGCGGGCCGTCGTACTCGCCCCGGGACTTCTCGTAGTCGCCGCGGGGCTTGTCGTAGTCGCTCCGGGGCTGCTCGTACTCGCCGCGCGGGGAGTCGTACGACGGGCGCTCCGGGGGCTGCGGCCGGTAGTCCTGCTGGTACGGGGCGTGGGACTCGTGGGAGTAGGGCGGCGGCTCCTGGCCGTAGGGCTCCTGGGACGGGGACGCGTAGGGGTCCCGTTCGGGGAAGCCGAGGCGCTGCTGCTGCCAGCCGTACTCGTCCTGCTGCGGGGGGCGGGGCCACGAGCCGGGCTCGGGGCGCTGGTACTCCTGCGGGTAGGCGGGCCGGGCGGTGGGGAGCTGGTCGGCGCGGTTGCCGGGCCCGCGGCCGTAGCCCTCGTACTCGTCGCGGTAGTCCTCGCGGCCGCCGCCCTGGCCGGCGGGGCGCTCGGGCTCCTCGTAGCGGGGCTGGGGCCGGGAGGGCGGTGCCTGGGGCGCCTGCGGAGCCGGACCGGCGGGTTCGCCCGCCGTCTCGTCGACGGTGATCGCGATGCGGATCGGGCGGCCGCATTCGCGGCTCAGGGTCTCGCTGACGATCGGGGCGAGGCGGCCCTCCAGTACGCCCTTCGCAAATTCGTTCGGTACGGCGAGCAGGGCGGTGTCCGCGACCAGCGCGAGGGGCTGGCAGCGGCGGATCCAGTGCTCGTCCTTGGACTCGACTCCCTGCCCGCGGCCCTCTCCGAGGAGTTGCTCCAATACGCGTGGCCACACTGCGGCAAGATCGGCAGGTACGTCAGCCACAGGGCACGCTCTCTCACGAGTCCCTCGAAGGTGTGATTCGGGGACGGGTCGGGATGAAACTCGGTTGGGGCAGGGATAAGGGAACGAATCGGAGTCCAGTCACGGTAGTCAGCGCGGCGGGTAGGGTTCAAGTTGTTGTCCCCAGCCTGTGGACAAGTGTCTCCCGGTCACCGCTGGTTTGACCGAATGGCGCAGTCGCACGTACCGTAACCAGGTCGAGTTGTCGATGGCTGCTGCCGCCTGCCTCCGATGGGCACAGGTCACGTCCAAGGTGATCGAAAAGCGGTGCACTCGGGCGTAACGCGAGCTACTCGTGGGCGCACGGTGACAGCCAGGACGGCACCCCGCCAACACACGATTCTTTCTGGAGCCCCCGAGTGAGCAAGCGCACCTTCCAGCCGAACAACCGTCGCCGCGCGAAGACGCACGGTTTCCGGCTGCGTATGCGTACCCGTGCCGGCCGCGCGATTCTCGCGACCCGCCGCAGCAAGGGTCGCGCCCGTCTGTCCGCCTGATCCCGGTCAGGTCATGACATCGTGCTGCCCACCGAGAACCGGCTGAGGCGGCGCGAGGACTTCGCGACCGCGGTACGACGGGGCCGCCGGGCCGGCCGCCCGGCTCTCGTCGTCCACCTTCGAAGCGGTGCCACGGACCCGCACGCGCCTGGGGAGAGCGCTCCCCGGACACGTGCGGGTTTCGTCGTGAGCAAAGCCGTGGGTGTCGCGGTCGTGCGCAACAAGGTGAAGCGCAGGCTTCGCCATCTGATGCGCGACCGGATCGACCTGTTGCCCCCCGGTAGCCTGGTAGTCGTACGAGCGCTGCCCGGTGCGGGTGACGCCGACCACGCACAGCTGGCCCGAGACCTGGACGCCGCCCTGGCGCGGCTACTGGGAGGGGGCGCGCGATGAAGTACCCGCTACTGGCTCTGATCAAGCTCTACCAGTGGACGATCAGTCCGCTGCTGGGGCCGGTGTGCAAGTACTACCCGTCGTGTTCCCACTACGGCTACACGGCCATCGACCGGCACGGAGCCGTCAAGGGCACGGCACTCACCGCCTGGCGCATCCTGCGGTGCAATCCGTGGTCGCTGGGCGGCGTGGACCATGTTCCGCCGCGCAAGCGTCCGCGGTGGCACGAAATGCTGCGTGCCGCCTGGCGGGCACGCAAGGGCGGGACCTCCGCCGCCGAACCGGCCACCGAAGGACGGCCCGCTCAGCCGAGCCCGTCCGATCCTTCGAGCCCGGCCGCAGAGACCTCGCCCCATGCCCAAGGAGCATGATTAGTGGACACGATTGCCAGCCTCTTCAGCTTTATCACCTGGCCCGTCTCCTGGGTCATCGTCCAGTTCCACACGGTGTACGGGGCGATCTTCGGACCTGACACCGGATGGGCCTGGGGCCTGTCCATCGTGTCCCTGGTGATCCTCATCCGTATCTGCCTGATCCCGCTCTTCGTGAAGCAGATCAAGGCGACGCGCGGGATGCAGACGCTCCAGCCGGAGATGAAGAAGATCCAGGAGCGCTACAAGAACGACAAGCAGCGTCAGTCCGAAGAGATGATGAAGCTGTACAAGGAGACGGGTACCAACCCGCTCTCCTCGTGCCTTCCCATCCTGGCGCAGTCCCCGTTCTTCTTCGCCCTGTACCACGTGCTCAACGGCATCGCCTCCGGCGACACCATCGGCGCGGTCAACCAGAGCCTGCTGGAGAGCGCGCAGAAGGCGCACATCTTCGGGGCCCCGCTGGCCTCCAAGTTCTTCAGCAGCGAGAGCGACGTCTCCGCGCTCGACGCCTCGCTGACCAACGTCCGGATCGTCACCGCGATCATGATCGTGATGATGTCGGCCTCGCAGTTCTTCACGCAGCGCCAGCTGATGACGAAGAACGTCGACACCACGGTGAAGACGCCGTTCATGCAGCAGCAGAAGATGCTGATGTACGTCTTCCCCGTCATGTTCGCCGTCTTCGGTGTCAACTTCCCCGTCGGTGTCCTCGTCTACTGGCTGACCACCAACGTGTGGACCATGGGCCAGCAGATGTACGTCATCCGCAACAACCCGACGCCGGGTTCCAAGGCACAGGCCGCCTACCTGGAGCGGCTGCACAAGAGCGTCACCGAGCACGGCAAGACCCGCGGCCGGGGCGAGAAGGCCATCGTGAAGGCCATCGTCGCCAAGGGTCGGGACCGCAACGAGGCCGAGCGCAAGTTCATCAACGGCCTGAACAAGGCGGGCATGGCCGCTCAGACCGACGGCAACGTGGTGAAGAACGACGCCGCCGTGGCCGCTCAGAGCGCGGACGGCTCGACCGTGACGACCACGGGCCAGCCCAAGCGCCAGCAGCCCAAGCGCCAGAGCAAGTCCCAGCGCCAGACCAAGCCCGCCGGCGAGGCCGAGCCGAAGACGTCGCTGACCAAGTCGGACGAGCCGGAGGACGCCAAACCGGCCGGCAAGCAGGACGCCAAGCCCGCAGCCGGTGCCAAGAAGCCGGCCCAGAAGTCCGGCGGCGGTGGCCGCAGCAAGGCCCAGTCCGGACAGCGCAAGGGCCCGCAGCGGCCCAAGTCCCCGTCGAAGAAGTAAGAAGGAGTCCATCCCGTGACGGAAGGCACCACCTCCGCCGCTGCCGAGGGTGCAGACACCCTGTCCCGCCTCGAGCAGGAGGGCGAGATCGCCGCGGACTACCTGGAGGGTCTGCTCGACATCGCCGACCTCGACGGTGACATCGACATGGACGTCGAGGCCGACCGGGCCTCCGTCTCGATCATCAGCGACAGCAAGAGCGGAGACCTGCAGAAGCTGGTCGGCCGGGACGGCGAGGTGCTGGAGGCTCTGCAGGAGCTGACGCGCCTGGCCGTGCACCGGGAGACCGGTGACCGCAGCCGGCTGATGCTCGACATCGCGGGTTACCGGGCGGGCAAGCGCGCAGAGCTGTCCGAGCTGGGCGCCAAGGCCGCGGCCGAGGCAAGGAGCAGCGGCGAGTCCGTACGGCTCGAGCCGATGACGCCCTTCGAGCGCAAGGTCGTGCATGACGCGGTCAAGGCCGCTGGTCTGCGCAGTGAGTCCGAGGGCGAGGAGCCGGAGCGCTTCGTCGTCGTGCTCCCCGCCTGATCGGTTCCCTCTCGTTATCCGGCCCCGTCTGTTGCGCAGGCGGGGCCGAATTTTGTCAGCCTGATAGTTCTGGTGGTTCTGGCACCGGCGCCCTGTGCCCCGGTGCCGTACGGAAGGACGGTCCCCCGTGTCGGAGGCAGCGGAGCTCCCCCCTGTACCCGAGCAGGCACGTGACGTGTTCGGTGATCGCTACGCGGACGCGGTCCGCTACGCGGAACTGCTCGCCGAGGCGGGGGTGAAGCGCGGGCTGATCGGTCCGCGCGAAGTGCCCCGGCTCTGGGAGCGGCACCTGCTGAATTGCGCGGTGCTCTCGGAGGTCGTACCCGAGGGAGTCACGGTGTGCGACGTGGGCTCGGGTGCCGGCCTGCCCGGAATCCCCTTGGCGCTGGTCCGGGAAGACCTGAAGATCACCCTTCTGGAGCCGCTGCTGCGCCGCACCAACTTCCTCACCGAGGTCGTGGAGCTGCTGGGCCTGGACCACGTCACCGTGGTGCGGGGGCGGGCCGAGGAGGTCATGGGCAAGATGCCGCCGGTGCATGTGGTCACGGCCCGTGCTGTCGCTCCGCTGGATCGGCTCGCCACCTGGGGTGTCCCGCTGCTGCGCCCGTACGGCGAGATGCTCGCTCTCAAGGGAGACACGGCCGAGGAGGAGCTGAAGGCGGCGACCGCGGCACTGAGCAAACTCGGTGCGGAGGAGACGTCCATCCTGCATGTCGGTGAGGGCGTCGTGGACCCGATGTCCACCGTGGTGCGGGTCGAGGTCGGCGAGAGCCCCGGCGGGGTGCGTTTCGCGGCCAAGCGGGCCAAGGCCGCTCGGACCGGACGGACCCGTCGGCGTCGCGGATAGCCTCCCCGCGGGTAGCGAGTGGCGTACTCCACACAAGCTGCCCTGCCGATGTGTGCCGGAGTGTCGCGACAGTTCGGCATGGGCTGCGCTGCATCGTGTTTCACGTGAAACGTCGCTCACTGCTGCACGGCATCATCAGTCGCGGCCGCGCCGCGGCCGACCCACGCGAACGGAAGCCTCTCGGGGCACTCGGAGAGGGCACGGAGTTGTCCACAGAGGTGGATTTCTCCACAGAAGACCAGGCCTCACTGGTTCATGACCCCGAAGGCATGGGAGGCTCTGTTCATTGCGAGCCTGAAGTCGAGGAGAGTGAATCCTTGCGGTCCGACGCCAATATCGCGGGACCGATGACCGATCCGGTCCCCGGCCCCCGTACCGAGTCGTTGGGGGCGGATGTTTCACGTGAAACACCGCCTCCGATGGACGACACTCCGATCGGTCGTGCTGCCCAACTGGCCGTGGAGGCTCTGGGCCGTGCCGGCGAGGGACTGCCGCGGCCGGAGCAGACCCGGGTCATGGTCGTGGCGAACCAGAAGGGCGGTGTGGGCAAGACGACGACGACCGTCAATCTTGCCGCGTCACTGGCCCTGCACGGCGCGAGAGTCCTGGTCGTCGACCTCGACCCACAGGGCAACGCATCCACCGCGCTGGGTATCGACCATCACGCCGATGTGCCTTCCATCTACGACGTGCTGGTCGAGAGCCGACCGCTCTCGGAAGTGGTCCAGCCGGTCCCCGATGTCGAGGGCCTGTTCTGCGCGCCCGCCACGATCGATCTCGCCGGTGCGGAGATCGAACTGGTCTCTCTGGTCGCCCGCGAGAGCCGACTGCAGCGGGCCATCACGGCGTACGAGCAGCCGCTGGACTACATCCTCATCGACTGCCCGCCCTCCCTCGGTCTGCTGACGGTCAACGCGCTTGTGGCGGGCCAGGAGGTACTGATCCCGATTCAGTGCGAGTACTACGCGCTGGAAGGACTGGGACAGCTACTGCGCAACGTCGACCTGGTACGCGGGCACCTCAACCCCACGCTGCATGTGTCGACGATTCTCCTCACCATGTACGACGGCCGGACGCGGCTTGCGTCCCAGGTCGCGGACGAGGTGCGCAGCCACTTCGGCGAGGAGGTGCTACGGACGAGCATTCCCCGCTCGGTCCGTATCTCCGAGGCTCCGAGTTACGGGCAGACGGTACTGACCTACGATCCAGGATCAAGTGGAGCCCTCTCCTACCTGGAGGCGGCCCGTGAGATCGCGCTGAAGGGTGTGGGCGTCAACTATGACGCGACCCACGCCCATGTCGGCGCTCAGAATGATCCGAACATGGTGGAGGGGATCCAGTGAGTGAGCGACGGAGGGGGCTGGGCCGTGGTCTGGGCGCACTGATCCCCAACGCCCCGACCGAGAAGTCGGTTGCCTCGGCAGCATTGGGGACCGCGGCTTCCGCGTCCTCGGGGGCGATGCCTCTGCTGCCGAACGAACGCGGAGTGGCCGCGGCGAAGGTGGCCACGCTGCCGCACGTTTCACGTGAAACGGAGGAGCCGGCGGCTCTCCACGGTACGGAAGGGCTTCGTCCTCCCCTGGGGGCGCACTTCGCCGAGGTGCCTCTCGACGCCATTACGCCGAATCCGAAGCAGCCGCGCAAGGACTTCGACGACGACGCACTGGCCGAGCTCGTCACCTCCATCAGGGAGGTCGGTCTGCTTCAGCCGGTAGTCGTACGGCCGACGGAGCCCGGGCGTTATGAGCTCATCATGGGCGAGCGCCGTTTCCGGGCCTGCCGAGAGCTGGAACTGGATGCCATCCCGGCGATCGTGCGGGCGACCGAGGACGAGAAGCTCCTCCTGGACGCCCTTCTGGAGAACCTGCACCGCGCTCAGCTGAATCCGCTGGAGGAGGCGTTCGCCTACGACCAGCTGCTGAAGGACTTCAACTGCACGCACGACCAGCTGGCGGACCGTATCGGTCGTTCCCGCCCGCAGGTCTCCAACACGCTGCGTCTGCTGAAGCTGTCCCCGAAGGTGCAGAACCGGGTGGCCGCAGGTGTGCTTTCCGCAGGGCATGCGCGGGCCTTGCTGTCCGTCGACGACCCGGAGGAGCAGGACCGGCTGGCCCATCGCATCGTGGCCGAAGGCCTGTCGGTGCGGTCGGTCGAGGAGATCGTGACCCTGATGGGTTCCCGGCCGCAGAAGCCCCAGCGGGCCAAGGGCCCACGGGCCGGCTCCTTGGTCTCCCCGGCGCTCTCGGACCTGGCGACACGGCTCTCGGACCGCTTCGAAACCCGAGTGAAGGTCGACCTGGGACAGAAGAAGGGCAAGATCACCGTGGAGTTCGCCTCCATGGATGATCTGGAGCGGATCCTCGGCAGCCTGGCTCCTGGCGAAGGCCCCGTTCTGCAGAAGGGCCTCCTGGAGGACGAGGACGACGACGTCGAGTCCTGATACCGGGGTGGCGGAGCGCCCGGCGGTGCTTCGGGAGCCTCAGGGCGGGCCGTGTCCGGTGCATACCGGAAACACGGTCCGCCCTTTGCTTTGCGTCGGTGTCGAGGCCACCGCATCGTGGATACGATGCGACCGGGATGGCGTTGTCACCTGGCAGTACCTCTGAGAGGAAGGCAGGGGCCATGCGAACGATGAGCCGCACCGAACTGGTGAGCGCGGGCTTGGGGCTGGGCGCGGTCGGTGGGTTCATCGGTAGCCTGCTCAGGGAACGGAGCGCTCTGACGGCCGCCCGAGACGCGGCAGGCGAAGGAAGCGAGGAACAGCCTTCATGGGGCGCCGGTTCGTACCGCTCACGCTCGACAACCTCCAGGACCTTCCCCAACGCTGTCGCTCGTGCGTCTTCTGGGAACTGGACCCCGTCAGCGGCGAGGCCGCGGTAAAGGCGGGCACATCCGCGCTGAAGAAGGAGACCTGGATCTCCGCTGTCCTGCTGGACTGGGGATCGTGCGGCCGGGTGGTCTATGTCGATGACGTGCCGGTGGGCTTCGTTCTTTATGCACCCCCGGCGTATGTGCCGCGCTCGGCTGCCTTCCCCACCAGTCCGGTCTCCCCGGACGCGGTGCAACTGATGACCGCGTTCGTGATGCCGGGGTACCAGGGTCAGGGGCTGGGCCGGGTGATGGTCCAGACAGTCGCCAAGGATCTTCTGCGCCGCGGCTTCAAGGCGATCGAGGCTTTTGGGGACGCTCGCTGGAAGGAGCCGGCCTGCGTGCTGCCGGCGGAGCATCTGCTGGCGGTGGGCTTCAAGACGGTCCGGCCGCATCCCCGGCATCCGCGGCTGCGGCTGGACCTCCGCTCCACACTTTCCTGGAAGGAAGACGTGGAGATGGCACTGGACCGCCTGCTGGGTGCCGTCCAGAAGGAACCGGCGCTGCGTCCGCTGTAGCGATGCTTGGGAAGCTGCTGTAAGCCGAATGGGCCGACCCGTTCGGGTCGGCCCATTCGTGTTTCACGTGAAACGTCAGTCGGCGATCATCAGTCGGCGATGAAGTCCTCGAGGTCGCGGACGATTGCGGCCTTCGGCTTGGCACCGACGATGGTCTTGGCGACCTCGCCGCCCTGGTAGACGTTCAGGGTCGGGATGGACATGACGCCGTACTTGGCGGCCGTACCCGGGTTCTCGTCGATGTTCAGCTTGACGATCTCGATCTTGTCGCCGTACTCGGCTGCGATCGCTTCGAGGGACGGCGCGATCTGGCGGCACGGACCGCACCAGGCGGCCCAGAAGTCGACCAGCACGGGCTTGTCGTTCTTGAGGACGTCCTGCTCGAAGGTGTCGTCGGTCACGTGCTTCAGGGTGCCGGCCACGGCGGGCTCCTTAACTGAGTGGTGCGGGGGATGGGGTGGTCAGACGGCGGTCTTCTCGGGCTCGGCCTGGTCCTCGTCACTGAGGGCGGCGAGGAAGCGCTCGGCGTCGAGAGCGGCGGAGCAGCCGGTGCCCGCGGCGGTGATCGCCTGGCGGTAGGTGTGGTCGACCACGTCACCGGCGCCGAAGACACCCGTCAGGTTGGTGCGGGTCGAAGGCGCTTCGACCTTCAGGTAGCCCTCCGGGTCCAGGTCGAGCTGGCCCTTGAAGAGCTCGGTGCGCGGGTCGTGGCCGATCGCGATGAACAGGCCGGTCACCGGCAGGTCCGAGAGTTCGCCGGTCTTGACGTTGCGCAGCTTCAGGCCCGCGAGCTTCTGGTCGCCCTGGACCTCGGCGACCTCGCTGTCCCAGACGAACGAGATCTTGGGGTCGGCGAAGGCACGCTCCTGCATCGCCTTGGAGGCACGCAGGGTGTCACGACGGTGGACGATCGTCACGGACTTCGCGAAGCGGGAGAGGAACGTGGCCTCCTCCATCGCGGTGTCACCGCCACCGATCACGGCGATGTCCTGGTCCTTGAAGAAGAAGCCGTCACAGGTCGCGCACCAGGAGACACCGCGGCCGGACAGTGCGTCCTCGTTCGGCAGACCGAGCTTGCGGTGCTGGGAGCCGGTGGTGACGATGACGGCCTTGGCCCGGTGGACCGTTCCGGCCGTGTCGGTGACGGTCTTGATCTCACCGCTGAGGTCGACGGCCACGATGTCGTCCGGGATCAGCTCGGCACCGAAGCGCTCCGCCTGGGCCCGCATGTTGTCCATGAGTTCGGGGCCCATGATGCCGTCCTGGAAGCCGGGGAAGTTCTCCACCTCGGTGGTGTTCATCAGAGCTCCGCCCGCAGTGACGGCACCTTCGAACACCAGCGGCTTCAGCGACGCTCGCGCGGTGTAGAGCGCCGCCGTGTAGCCGGCGGGCCCGGAGCCGATGATGATCACGTTTCGGACGTCGCTCACGGCTTCATTCCTCGTCTCTGGACTGCGTCTTCAAGGCCGGGTGGAGCTGCACTCGGAACTCTCACCCCACCTAACGGATCCTACGGGGCGCGCATTCCCGCTGTGTCCGGGCACACGGCGTGCGTGCCGGACCGCACGGCGAAGGGGAGGCCTGCTCGACTACGAACGCGCGTAGGAGTGCTTCAGAAGGATCATGGCCTTGCCGATCGCGGGCTGGTTCACACACGTCGACTCGACAATGTAGGCGGTGACCCGGGTGTCATTGGCCGCATCGGGCATGACCACCAGCAGTGCTTCCTTGCCCTTGTAGACGCCCTGCTCCGTGGCGATCGCCGCGTCGTCGCGACCGATGCCCTTGCGAACGCACTCGGGGACGGTCGGCTGCTTGAACACATGGTTCTCGGCGGTCTCGCCACCGTTCTCGGACTCCATGCCGAAGCTGCGCGGTGTGCGGGAACCGTTCTGAGCGCTCCCGTCCGCGACGAGGCCGGTGACCTTCTCCTTGAGGTGTCCCTCGGAGAAGGTGTCCGCGAGTGCTGTCTGCTGCCCTTGTGCGGTGTCTTCTGACTGGCTTCCCCCGGTCAGAGAGGACACGATGACCGAGCCCAATCCGATCGCGGCAGCGGCGGCCACGGCGCCGAGGACAGCGATCCGTCGTCGTCCGCCTCGACGGCGGTCCTTGCGGCCGGGGCCGGTGGAGGAGTGGCGAGGGTGCCCGGCGGGCCGACCGACCGGTGTCGACGTTTCACGTGAAACATGTGCTTCGTCGGCAACGCCCGGCTGGGGTTCGGCTGCCAGGGCGGCGTCGATGCGGGCGGCCACGTCGTCCGGCATGGCGGCTGGGGGCGCCAGGGTGCCGAGCAGGTCCTGGACCTCCTCCAGCGAGGCGTAGACGTCCGCGCAGAGCGCGCAGCTCTCCAGGTGTCGTCGCACGTCGGTGGTGCGCGCGGAGGGGAGGATGCCTTCGGCGAGGTCGGAGATCTCCACGACGTCCGGGTGTCCGGTCATGTCTGTCGTCGACGACGTCACGCTCGTCCACCTCCGCCCTTCACTGCGGCTGAATCGCTCGGTCCTGCTTCCGGCGGATCCGCACGCTGCGGCCCCGCTGCGGGTGGGACGGATGTCCCCTGCGTCCGGTTCCGCTCCGCGCCGGGTTTCGTCCGTTCCTGGCTGCCGTCGGGCCGGAGGTGGGTGAGCAGCGGCAGGAGCCTGGCTCTGCCCCGGGCGCACCGGCTTTTGATCGTCCCGGTCGGTACGTCCAGGACACGGGCCGCCTCCGCGACGGGGTAGCCCTGCATGTCGACCAGGACGAGAGCGGCCCGCTGGTCGGCCGGAAGGGTGTCCAGGGCCTCCAGCAGCTGGCGGTGCAGATCGTTGCGCTCGGCGGGCGCGGAGGCCGACTCGTGGGGCTCCAGGAGCTGGTCCAGGCGCTCGGTGTCGTCGACGGGTGCGGTCTTGCGCGATGCTGCCTTACGGGCACGGTCCAGACAGGCGTTCACCGTGATCCGGTGCAGCCAGGTGGTGACGGCGGCCTGTCCGCGGAAGGTGTGGGCCGCCCGGTAGGCGGAGACGAGTGCGTCCTGGACGGCGTCGGCGGCTTCCTCGCGATCGCCCAGCGTGCGCAGGGCCACCGCCCAGAGGCGGTCGCGGTGACGGCGCACCAGCTCACCGAAGGCCTCTGGATCACCCTGGACGTGCCGGGTGAGGAGGTCCTGATCGCTGATGCCGCCGTGCGCGGTGTCATCTGCCATCAGCCTCCTCCCCCTTTCCCCGGCGGGCCCTCAGCCCTTGAAGGTCACGTCGGTGATCGCCTGCTTGTAGCCGGCGCCGCTGTAGCCGTCGGACGGAGCGTTCGGCACGTCCGTCATCCACAGGAGGACGTACCGCGTCTTGACGGGCTTCGACGCCTTGGCCGTGAGTGAGGTGCCGGTCGTGGTCGCGCTCGCGATCTCCTTCATGCCGTCGACTCCGGTCGAGGGCGCCAGGGAATCGGCGGCGTAGAGGTGCACGGTCGTGTGATCACCGGTGTACCGGAGTCCTATCGACGCCGTCGAGACGTCCTGCTCCGAACCGAGGTCGTAGACGATGCCGACCCCGGGCTTGTACGGCGCGAGCTTCGGGCCCTCGTTGTACTTCTTCGTGCGCCAGAAGGTGGAGGCGTCACCGTCGTAGGTCTTGGCCACGTCCTGCGGCGCCTGGGCACTGCCACTGGCGACGTACTCCTGGGCCGTCTGCACACTGATCGGCTTGGCCGGCTCGGTCCGCTCGCCGTTCTTGTCGTTGCCGTCCGTCGTCTGGGTCTGGTTCTGGTTGTCGGCCTTGCCGCCCCGTTCCATGAGCGCGTCCGCGAGCTGCCAGCTGCCGAGGCCGAGCGCGGCGATCAGCAGGGCCGAGACGCTCCATTTCAGGGCCTTGCCGGTACGGCTCTGCAGCGGGGGCGGTGGCGTCGGCACGGGCTGGGTGACGCCGGGACGCGGCGCCGGGCGGCCGTACGCTCCCTGCTGGTAGGCCGTCCGCTGGTACTGGGGCGGGGCGGTGTACGCCGGCTCCGGCGGGCGGATACGCGGCATCTCGCCGATCGCCTTCACCAGTTCCTCCGGCGTGGTGCACGGCGACTCGTGGCGGGAAGCGGTGGCGCCGTCGTTGGCGAGCGCCCGCATCGCCAGTTCGGACAGGCGGCGGTGGATGCCGGCCCGCACCTGGTCCGGCGGAATCAGCCCGATGTCCTTGGGCAGCCCCGCCAGACCGTGGGCGTCGGTCTCGTACGGCCACCGCTGGGTGAGCGTGGCGTACAGAAGGGCGCCGATGGCCTCGGTGTCGGTGCGCTGCGGGGTGTCGGAACTGATGCCGCGCAGCGCGGCGTTGACGGCGAGTCCACGGATCCGCCACTGGCCGGTCGACGTACGCAGCACCGCGTTGGGGCTCAGGCGAAGGTGCGCGAGGCCCTCGCGGTGGGCGGCCGCCATGGCCGACGCGACCTGACTGACCATCTGGTAGGCGTCGTAGGCCTCCAGCGGTCCGGAGGCGAGGAGGGCCGTCAGCTCGGTGGCGTCGGGGAGCCACTCGTGCACGACGTAGACGAGGTCGTTGTCCTCGACGGCATCCAGTACCTGGACGAAGCGGGGGTCGCCGAGCAGGGCGGAGGAGCGCGCGGCGGCCAGCACGGAGCGGGCCCGTGCGTGATCCGCCGGGAGGAGATGGACGCCGACGGCGCGGCGCAGTTTCTCGTCGACGGCCCGCCAACTGCTGAAGCCGTCCAGACGGGTGACGCACTCCTCGAGGCGGTAGCGTCTGGCCAGCTTGTGCCCACTGTGCAGTTCGGGAGGCGAGGCCTTGCCGGATTCCTCGCTCGTGGGGTTCCCCTGTGCCTCGTCGCTGTCCGTGTCCCGCTCCCGGTTGTTGGCCACCCCGTCGGCCGTGGACTGGTCCGCCTGTGCGGTCAGCGGCTCGTCACCGCTGTTGTCTGCCACGTCGACGGCAGCTGTGCTCCGTTCCGCCACCGTCGTTCCTGCCTCCCCATTCCGTGCGCGTCGGCCGACTCCCGATCCGCGCGTCCGACGCCGAACCCAATTGTGCCCACAGTCCGCCGCTATGCACGACACACAGCGGAGGACGATGGTTGTGCGCCTACCCCGGGTCTCAGCGTCCCAGGCGTCCGCGCACCATGCCGACCAGAGAGTTGACTTCCTCGATGCGCATGCGGCGGGCGGCGACGAAGAAGACACCGAACAGCAGCACTCCGCCCGCCAGCAGCGCGGCGAACGATCCCACGACGCCCTGGCCGAGCGCACGGCTGATCGCGTAGCAGGCGGCACCACCCATCAGAGCAGCCGGTACGGACGCGATGCACAGCCGGGCGTACGTCCGCAGCACGCGGGCACCGTCGAGGTCCCCGCCGAGCCGCTTGCGAAGCCTGCGCCAGGCGACGCCCACACCGATCACGTAGGCCAGGCCGTAGGAGGCGGCCATGCCGACGACGGCCCAGCGGGAGGGCAGCAGGAAGTAACACAGGCCCGCGGCAGCGGCATTGACCACGGCCACGATGACGGTGTTGTAGAAGGGCGTCCGGGTGTCCTCGTAGGCGTAGAAGGCGCGCAGGACGACGTACTGCACGGAGTACGGGATGAGACCGAGGCCGAAGGCCATCAGCATGTAGCCCATGTTGGTGGCTTCGCTGGTGCCCGACGAGCCGAACATGAGCGTGCACATGGGGATGCCGAGTGCCACGAAACCGAAGGACACGGGAACGATGGCCACAGCAGTGGTGCGCAGGCCCTGGGAGATGTCGTCCCGGACCGCTCCCCCGTCGTCCTCGGATGCCGAGCGGGAGATGCGGGGCAGCAGGGCGGCCATGAGGGAGACGGTGATGATGGCCTGCGGCAGCCCCCAGATCAGCTGTGCGTTGGCGTAGGCGGCGAAACCTGTGCCGTCCACGGGGGATGCCTTGCCCGCCGCGGTGGAGAGCTGGATGACGATCATGGCGCCCGCCTGGTTGGCGAGCACGAACAGCACCGTCCACTTGGCGAGGGTGATGGCCTTGCCGAGCCCGTGCCCCCGCCAGTCGAAGCGGAGCCGGAGTCGGAAACCCGTCTCCCGCAGGTACGGGATCATGGCCAGGGACTGCACGATGAGGCCCAGCAGTACACCGATGCCGAGCAGACGCTCGCCCTCCGGCGGGATGCTCGTGACCTTCATACCGGAGCTCTCGGCGGTGCCGTAGACCCAGATGAACATGCCCAGGGTCACGATGATGACGATGTTGTTCAGGACCGGGGTCCACATCATCGCGCCGAACCGACCACGGGCGTTGAGGACCTGCCCCATCACCACGTGCAGACCCATGAAGAAGATGGAGGGAAGGAAGTAGCGGACGAAGGTGATGCCGACCTCGTTCGCGGCCGGGTCACTGGCCACGGGATTGGACAGGAGCCGGATCAGCAAGGGTGCGGCCAGGACCGTGATCACTGTCAGCGCGCCCAGTGCCACCATGACAAGGGTCAGCAGACGGTTGGCGTACGCCTCGCCACCGTCCTCGTCGTCCTTCATGGCGCGCACGAGCTGCGGTACGAAGACGGAGTTGAGTCCGCCGCCCACGGTGAGGATGTAGATCATCGTGGGCAGCTGGTAGGCGACCTGGAAGGTGTCGCCGAGCAGGCCGACACCCAGCGCCGAAACGATCAGCGCCGACCGGATGAACCCGGTCAGCCGCGACACCATCGTGCCCGCCGCCATCACGGCGCTCGACTTCAGCAGGCCGCCCGCACGGCCGCCCTTCTTGGGCGCGGCGGCCGGTGCTGCCGCAGGGGCGGGCTCGGGCTCCTGGAGAGGTGCCTCGGCCGCCTCGGGAGTGGGAGCCACCGCGTACTGGCCGGGAGCGGGCGCCGCGTGCTGCCCGGGCGTCGGAGCGGGGGTGCCGTACTGACCGTGGGCCGGAGCGTTCCCGTACGGGTCGGGCCCCTGGTGCCCGCCGTACTGCCCCGGTCCGGCCGGGCCGCCGTACGGCGCCGGGGCGGGGACGGCCGGCTGGTCGTTGTACGAGGGGTGGCCGCTGCCCTGCTGCTGGTCGCGGAACAGGTGCGCGAAGGCGTCCGGCTCGTGGCGCTGGTCACCGGCCTGGCCGACCAGGTCGTCCACGCCGACGAACTGCGTGGTCCGAGGGTCGTCGCCGTACGGCAGGTACTGCGTCGGGCCCTCCGGTTCCGGAGCCGGGGTCTGGGCCCAGAGGCGGGGGTCGGGGGCGTGGGGCGACTGGGCGGGCTGGGAGTACAGCGGCTGCTGCGGCGGGTACGTGCCCGGGGGCGGAGGGGGGTGGGCGGCGCGGTCGTAGAGCGCCTCGGAGACCGGATCCTGGGCGGAGAGGTCCTGTGCCCGGTACGGGTCCTGGTCGTAGGCGTCCTGGAGGTACATGTCCGCGGGCGGCTGCGGCGCCTGGCCGGGGTCCGGCGGCGGGACCTGGGGGTGCCCCGAGCCGTCCGCGGCCCGACCGCGGTCACCGTCGTACGGCGCGTTCATGGTTACCCCACCTCATCGTCCCGGGCCGACCGGCCACGACATCCTCAACGGTCCACTCTCTCACCCGTGCCGGACGGGTCGGCGCTTTCCGCTGCGGTGTCCGGTGTCGGGTCACTCGGCTGCTCCGGGTCGGCTGCCCGGGCCGGTGCCTCGGACTCCTGTGTGGGACGTGCCTCGGCGTCCTCCGGTTTCTCCGGTGCGCCGTCGGAGTTCTCCGTCGCCTCCGGCTCCCCGGGCTCGGTCGCGTCGCTCTCGTCGCTCTCGTCGCTCTCGTCGCTCTCGTCGGTTTCGTCGGTTTCGTCGGTCTTCTCGGCGGCGCGGGCCGCGGCGCGCTTGCGCTGCGTGTACATCCGGAAGCCGGCGAGGACGAGCAGCAGGACACCGCCGCCGATGACGAGCATCACGGTGGCCGTGATCTCCGTGACCTTCACGTCGAAGGTGACGGGCTTGCCGTAGGGCCGACCGTCCGTCGTGTACAGCTGGGCGATCACCGTCGCCCGGCCGTTGGCGTTGGCCGAGGTGGTGAACTTCACCGACTGGCTGTGGCCGCCGGAGACCGAGATCGGCTGCTCCTTGTACCGGGCGCCGCCGATCTCGAGACGGGTCGGGTTCGTGGAGGTGAGCCGCAGCACCAGGGGGCCGACGTCCTGCACCAGGTTGTTCTGCACCGTCACCGGGATGGTGGCGCTGCGGCCGGAGAGCTTCGTCTCCGACTTGTCGATCAGCCTGACCCGGCCGGACAGACCGTCGAGGTACTTCTTCACCCCGGCGCGGAACGACTCCGCCTCGGCGGGCCTGCCGCGCCACGACACGGACATCTCCCGGTTCAGGGCGCGCCCGAAGGGGGTCACCACGCGGGACGGGTCCGAGAGCACGACCTTGAAGCTGTCCAGGGCGTCCTGCGTCCGCGCGCTCTCCACGAAGGCCGCTCGGGGCAGCTCCTTCTTCCGCAGCGCCGACGGGTAGGAGGAGGTCCCCGGCACCGTGGTGGAGGCGTCCGGGTCCGGCTTGGCCTCGGAGGCCGCCACCAGCTTCTGGGACTGTGACCAGGTGCCGCTCTGGAGGGTCCGCAGCGCCTCGGCCATCGCGCGGGCCTGGCTGCCGGTGGGCGTGCGCTGGGGGGCGATGACGACGCTGCGCTGCTTGTCGGTCTGCTGGCCCAGGCCGAGGCTCTGGGCGAGGAAGCGCTGCACGGCGAGTGTGGTGGCGGACGCCGACGTCAGGTCGCCCTCGAAGGCCGTGGACAGCCGGGCGTCCGCCACGACGGCCGTGGTGCCGCCGCCGATGGGGCGCGCTGCGGAGGGCGTGTAGGGCAGGCCGTTGCGCTCCTGGAGGCTGTCGCTGCGCGCGATCACCTTGTCGGCGCCGGCAGAGGTGGCGACCTTGACGATCGACCGGTCGACGGCGCCGTCCACGGGCCAGGCGAAGTCGGTGTTCGGCTTCACGTGGAGGATCGGCTCGACGGTGTTGTCGACGACGTCCGTCGCTTCCTTGAGCTGACTCAGCGAGCCGGCGACGTCCGTGCCGTTGTGGGCCAGGGACGCCAGGTCGGGGTCGGCGAAGGGGAGGGCGACGACCTCCTCGTCGGCCACCGCGTCCTGCAGGTCGGCGAGCCACTGCTTGGCGATCGTCTGGTGGGTACCGGCGACGGTCTTGTCCCCGTCCCGGACGCGGTAGCTGCCCGTCATCGCGTCGACGGAGGCCAGCAGGTCCGGGTCGACCACCCAGGTGACGTCGAGGTCCTTGCCCAGGGTCACCATCTGGTTCAGGCGGCCGCCGGGGGAGATCTCCTTCGCCAGGTCGTCATTGAGGAAGACCGGGGTCTGCTCCTCGTTCGGTCCCGTTTCGGCGGCCATGTGCGTCGTCGAGACGAGTGGCCACAGCGCCGTGGTCTTGGTCTTGGTGTCGGCCCCGTCGGGCTGCCAGGGCAGGAAGGTCCGCTGGATGCCGAGGATCTGCTGCCACGGCTGTGCCGAGGTCTCACCGGACAGCGAGACGGCGAATTGGTACACGCCGTCGTCGCCGAGGTTCAGATCGTCGACCGGGACGGAGATGTTGAAGTGCTCGGCGACGCCCGGGGTGAGCTTGGAGAACTTCTCGGTGTACTTGTTGTCGATCTCCGGAGGGATGGAGCTTCGAAGGTCGTCACTGTCCTTGGCGATCGCGTCGACGGACGAGCGAGTGTCGATCTCCGGGCCCACCCGCAGGCCCACATGGGCGTCGGTGACGGTCTGCTCGCCCCTGTTGGTCACGGTGCCCGAGACGGTCACCGTGTCCCCGTCCGTGGGCGCGGAGGGAGTGAGTGAATCGACGGCGACGGCCACCGGTCCCGAGTCGGAGTCGGCCAGGGCGGCGGCGGCGTTCTGGGCCTGTGCCGTGCCGGCGGCGGGCAACTGGACGAGGCCGGCCAGCAGCGGCGCCCCGGCGATCAGTGCCGTGGTGCGCCGGAGCCACCGGCGGGCAGGTGAGGCACTGGTCCCCTGGAAGTCTGCCGCCTCGGCCACGCGCTCGCCCGTCCCTCGTCGTGATCAGTGGTCGTCGGAATGTGCGTCCACGCATGGTAACGATGTGCGCCGAGCGGAAGTGCCGCGGAGTACGCCACAAGATCCGCTGCCGGGCCGGGCTTCCCCGTATGTGCGCCTATAAAGGGAGCGGTGTGGAAGTGGGGGATTCCACGCCCGATGAATGGGGGCGCCTGTCTCCGCCCGGGCCACGTACCCTGTTCTGTTGTGCCGAACGCCAACGAAGTCAGCCCCAGTGTCCTGAGCCAGGAGCAGCAGCGCGCGGTGAACGAGCCGCTGCGGATCGCCCCTGTCGCCGACGATCTCGCCCGCCGTTTTCAGGAGGCCGGGTTCTCGCTCGCCCTGGTCGGTGGATCGGTTCGGGACGCCTTGCTGGGGCGGCTCGGCAATGACCTGGACTTCACGACCGACGCCCGCCCTCAGGACGTACTGAAGATCATGCGTCCCTGGGCGGACGCGGTGTGGGAGGTCGGGATCGCCTTCGGCACGGTCGGAGGTCAGAAGGACGGCTGGCAGATCGAGGTGACCACCTATCGGTCGGAGGCGTACGACCGCACCTCGCGCAAGCCCGAGGTGTCCTACGGCGACTCGATCGATGAGGACCTCGTCCGGCGTGACTTCACGGTGAACGCGATGGCCGTCGCGCTGCCGGAGAAGGTGTTCATCGACCCCCACGGCGGACTCGACGATCTCGCGGCCGGTGTGCTGCGGACTCCGGGTACTCCGGAGGATTCCTTCTCGGACGACCCGCTCCGGATGATGCGGGCCGCGCGTTTCGCCGCGCAGCTCGACTTCGAGGTGGCCCCGGAGGTCGTCAAGGCCATGCAGGACATGGCCGGGCGCATCGACATCGTCTCGGCCGAGCGGGTCAGGGACGAACTGAACAAGCTCATCCTCTCCGCACACCCGCGCAAGGGGCTCTCCCTGCTGGTGGAGACCGGCCTCGCCGAGCGGGTCCTGCCCGAGCTGCCGGCCCTGCGGCTGGAGCGTGACGAGCACCACCGGCACAAGGACGTCTACGACCACACGCTCATCGTCCTGGAGCAGGCGATGGCCCTGGAGAGCGACGGTCCGGACCTGACCCTCCGCCTGGCTGCCCTGCTGCACGACATCGGCAAGCCGCGTACCCGTCGCTTCGAGAAGGACGGCAGGGTCTCGTTCCACCACCACGAGGTGGTCGGTGCCAAGATGACGAAGAAGCGCATGGTTGCACTCAAGTACTCCAACGACCTGGTCAGGGACGTCTCACGCCTGGTCGAGCTGCATCTGCGCTTCCACGGCTACGGCACGGGCGAGTGGACGGACTCCGCGGTCCGTCGCTATGTCCGGGACGCCGGGCCGCTGCTCGACCGGCTGCACAAACTGACGCGGTCGGACTGCACGACGCGCAACAAGCGCAAGGCGTCGGCCCTCTCCCGTGCCTACGACGGCCTGGAGGAGCGGATTGCCCAGCTTCAGGAGCAGGAGGAGCTGGACGCGATCCGTCCCGACCTGGACGGCAACCAGATCATGGAGATCCTCGGCATCCGTCCCGGGCCGGCCGTCGGGCAGGGGTACAAGTTCCTGCTGGAGCTTCGCCTGGAGAACGGGCCGATGGAACACGACGCGGCGGTGGCTGCCCTGAAGGAGTGGTGGGCGCAGCACCCGGAGAACGCATGAGAAACGGGCGGCACGTTTCACGTGAAACGTGCCGCCCGCTGGTTGTGTTTCACGTGAAACACAACCTCGCTGTCGCGCTCGATTGACGGTCCCTACTTCACTTCCTTGAGGCACAGGACAACCTTGTGGCTGCTGCTGCCCGTCTGGTAGTAGGAGATCGTTGCTTCCTTGACCGCCTCGCACTTGCTGTCGTCGCTGGTGTTGTCGAACTTCTCGACG
Source organism: Streptomyces coelicoflavus (assembly GCF_045041415.1). Classification (NCBI taxonomy): domain Bacteria; kingdom Bacillati; phylum Actinomycetota; class Actinomycetes; order Kitasatosporales; family Streptomycetaceae; genus Streptomyces; species Streptomyces coelicoflavus. Next base: position 4,259,359 of record NZ_CP108218.1, read on the forward strand.
ACTTCGAATTCCGCGTCACTCGAAGAGCAGTCGACCGTCTTGAGGTCCGGGCTGACCTGCGTGCCCTCGTTGTGCATGCAGTCGCCCACGGCGGTGGTCTCGGCGTCGGACTGGCCCAGGTACCACTTGACCCCGCCGATCGCCAGGGCCACCACGATGACGCCGACGATGCTCAGCAGCTTCTTCTTGAACTGGTTGGAGCGGGAGGGCGGCGGAACGGTAGCGCCGGGCGGAGGGAAGCCCGGCTGACCGGCCTGCTGCGGGAAGCCGGGCTGTCCCTGGGCGTAGGGGTTCTGTCCCTGAGGCTGCTGCGGAGCCTGCGGCTGGTTCTGCGCGAACGGGTTGCCCTGGGGCGGCGGCTGGGTGGTCACTGGGGGTCCCCCTGAAATAGGTGCGTGTCGCGAACATGTCGCGAGATAAGACGCACGTAAGCTACCGGGTCCCACTGACAACTCTGTAGTCCGGTGGGGCTCTGTGTCACTGATGTGACACTTACCGGCTCTCAAACCGGGCCATAGCTGCCGCAACCACTCCGTAGACCGCGGAGACTGTCACGACCAGCGGCACCGAGCGGCCGTCCGGCGGCAGCATGAGTGCGGCCACCCCGGCCGCGCCGACGAAGGCCACGTTGAACAGCACGTCGTAGACGGAGAAGATCCGGCCGCGGAAGGTGTCGTCGACGGAGAACTGCACGACCGTGTCGGTCGCGATCTTCGCTCCCTGGGTCGTCAGGCCCAGCACGAACGCGGCGGCGAGCAGCGGGGCCGTGGCGAACGGCAGGCCCAGCGCCGGTACCAGCACGGTGGCGACCGCGGCGCAGACGGCCATCCAGCGGCCGGGCCCCAGCGGTCCCGCCGCCCAGGGGGTGACCACCGCGGCCGCGAAGAAGCCCGCCCCGGAGACCCCGAGCGCCAGCCCCAGCAGGGCGAGCCCCTCGTCCGTCTCCGAGGTCAGGGCGTACCGGCACAGCATCAGCAGCATGACCAGCAGGGCGCCGTAGCAGAACCGCATCAGCGTCATGCCCGCCAGCGCCCAGGCGGCCTCCCGGCGGGCCGGTGCGGCGAGATGACGGACGCCCGCCGCCAAATCGCGGACGGTGCCGGTAAGAGCCGAGGCCAGCCTCGGCGGTACGAGTGCCGGGTCCGGGCCCAGGAGCTCCACGGCGATGCGCAGCGACGCCAGCGCGCCACACAGGTAGAGGCCCGCCCCGAGCAGCACCACGGCGGCGTCGGAGTCCGAGAACACGAGGCGCACGACGAACGCGAGGCCGCCGCCCGCCGTCGCGGCCAGGGTGCCGGCCGTCGGGGAGAGGGAGTTGGCGATCACCAGCCGCTCGGCGTCGACCACCCGGGGCAGCGCGGCGGACAGGCCCGCGAGGACGAAGCGGTTGACGGCGGTGACGCAGAGGGCCGAGACGTAGAAGAGCCAGTCGGGGACGGAGGCGACCATCAGCACCGCCGTCACCGAGGCCAGCACGGCGCGCAGCAGGTTGCCGTAGAGGAAGACCTGGCGGCGGCGCCAGCGGTCCAGCAGGACACCGGCGAAGGGGCCCACCAGGGAATAGGGGAGCAGCAGGACCGCCATCGCGGAGGCGATGGCGGCGGGCGAGGTCTGTTTCTCCGGGGAGAAGACGACGTAGGTGGCGAGCGCGACCTGGTAGACGCCGTCGGCGCCCTGGGAGAGCAGACGAACGGCGAGCAGGCGCCGAAACCCCTTCAGGCGCAGCAGGATGCGCAGGTCACGGACGACGGCCATGGGGCACAGCCTCACATATGGGAAAGGTCCCCGGGTCACACGACCCGGGGACCCTCGGCAGACCGGGGTCAGCGGCTGCTCAGCGCTCGACCTCGCCCGCGATGAACTTCTCGACGTTGGCACGGGCCTCGTCGTCGAAGTACTGGACCGGAGGGGACTTCATGAAGTAGCTCGACGCCGACAGGATCGGGCCGCCGATGCCGCGGTCCTTGGCGATCTTCGCGGCGCGCAGGGCGTCGATGATGACACCGGCCGAGTTCGGGGAGTCCCAGACCTCGAGCTTGTACTCCAGGTTCAGCGGGACGTCGCCGAAGGCGCGGCCCTCGAGGCGGACGTAGGCCCACTTGCGGTCGTCCAGCCACGCGACGTAGTCGGACGGGCCGATGTGGACGTTGTCCGCACCCAGGTCGCGGTCGGGGATCTGGGAGGTGACGGCCTGCGTCTTGGAGATCTTCTTGGACTCCAGGCGCTCGCGCTCGAGCATGTTCTTGAAGTCCATGTTGCCGCCGACGTTCAGCTGCATCGTGCGGTCCAGGACGACGCCCCGGTCCTCGAACAGCTTCGCCATGACACGGTGCGTGATGGTGGCGCCGACCTGCGACTTGATGTCGTCGCCGACGATCGGGACGCCCGCCTCGGTGAACTTGTCCGCCCACTCCTTGGTGCCGGCGATGAAGACCGGGAGGGCGTTGACGAAGGCGACCTTGGCGTCGATGGCGCACTGGGCGTAGTACTTCGCCGCGGCCTCGGAACCGACGGGCAGGTAGCAGACGAGAACGTCGACCTGCTTGTCCTTGAGGACCTGGACGACGTCGACCGGCGCCTCGGCGGACTCCTCGATGGTCTGGCGGTAGTACTTGCCGAGACCGTCGTGGGTGTGGCCGCGCTCGACCTGGACGCCGCTGTTCGGCACGTCGCAGATCTTGATGGTGTTGTTCTCGGAGGCGCCGATGGCGTCCGCGAGGTCCAGGCCGACCTTCTTGGCGTCCACGTCGAAGGCGGCGACGAACTCGATGTCACTGACGTGGTAGTCGCCGAACTGGACGTGCATCAGGCCGGGGACCTTGGCCGCCGGGTCGGCGTCCTTGTAGTACTCGACGCCCTGCACCAGTGATGCGGCGCAGTTGCCCACACCGACGATGGCTACGCGAACCGAACCCATTCCGGTTGCTCCCTGTGTGTACGAGTGAGGCCCTGACTGGGCGCTCACGTGGCGGTGTCGCCGGGCGTATCCGGCCGGGGGTCGTCCCCCGGCCGGGGCAGGCCGCCCGTCGCTCCAGATGTCGTGTCCTGTTGAGCGGTCCCCTCGGCGGCGGAACCTCGCAGGTCCCGCCCCGCCCGCTCGCTCTCGATGAGCTCGTTCAGCCAGCGCACTTCGCGCTCCACGGACTCCATTCCGTGGCGCTGCAGCTCAAGCGTGTAGTCGTCGAGTCGCTCCCGGGTGCGGGCCAGGGAGGCCCGCATCTTCTCCAGGCGCTCCTCCAGCCGGCTGCGCCGGCCCTCGAGCACGCGCATGCGTACGTCTCGCGACGTCTGCCCGAAGAACGCGAAGCGGGCGGCGAAGGTCTCGTCCTCGTACGCGTCCGGGCCCGTCTGGGAGAGGAGCTGCTCGAAATGTTCCTTACCGTCGGCCGTCAACCGGTAGACGATCTTGGCGCGGCGCCCCGTGAGGGAGGCGGCGGCCTCGTCGATGTTCCCCGGTTCCTCGATCAACCAGCCGTTGGCGACCAGCGTCTTGAGGCAGGGATAGAGCGTCCCGTAGCTGAACGCCCGGAACACACCCAGTGACGTGTTGAGTCGTTTGCGCAGCTCATAGCCGTGCATCGGGGACTCGCGAAGCAGGCCGAGTACGGCGAACTCGAGGATGCCGGATCTCCGGCTCATCGTCGCCTCCTCTCGCCCTTATGCCGCGCTGATGTATCGACTCGATACATCAGCACGATAGAACGAGCATCCGCGTGCGACAAGGGGGGAACTGGTGAACGGGATCACATCACGGTTTCATCGCGAGCAAGTTGCCTGATTTGAGGTGAACTTCGGATCGCGGGGGTTTTGACGGTGCGTAGTGTGTGCGCCATGCGAACCACCGGGAACCGAGTGACGTCTGGGGGCGTCCCTGTCCCCGGTGCAGTACGGGTGAATGCGGAAGGGGCCGCATCCGTACTTCGGGGGGACCGGAAACCAGCCGCCTTTACCAGGCGCGCAAAGGTGCGCCTGCCCGAGGAGTAGTCGTTCGATGAGCGAGCACCGTCGCAAACCGCCGCAGCCGCAGGGAGGCGGACGTGCCGCGGCCCGACGCGGTCAGTCCGGCTCGTCCTCCGGCCGCCGTGCGGCACCGCGAGGCGCCACAGGGTCTCCGTCCGGCTCGCACGGTCCGGAGGACGAGGAGCGTGCGTACGGCAGCCGCGCCGAAGCCCGGCGCGCAGCACAGCGGAACGGGGGTGGCCGCCGCAGAGCGGCCGAGCCGGGCCGCGGTGGACGGCGAGGGGCACCCGGCGGCGCGGCAGGGGCCGGACGAGGACGTGCCGCGGCGCCCGGCAAGAAGCGGATGATCGACTACCCGCGCCACGACAAGGACGGGTGGCAGCGCTGGGTGCCCTCCTGGAGGCTCGTCTCCGGGCTGTGCATCGCGTTCTTCGGCTGCCTGGTCGGCGCCGCCGGCCTCGCGTACGCCATGGTGAGCGTCCCCGTCATCGACGAGAGCGCCACGGCGCAGAACAACGTCTACTACTGGGCCGACAACACCCAGATGGTGGCCACGGGCGGTGACCGCAACCGTCAGAGCGTCGATCTCTCGCAGATCCCCAAGGAGATGCGCAATGCGGTCATCTCGCAGGAGAACAAGACGTTCTACTCCGACAGCGGCATCGACCCCAAGGGCATCGCCCGCGCCGTGTTCAACATGGCCAAGGGCGGGGAGACGCAGGGCGGCTCCACCATCACCCAGCAGTACGTGAAGAACGCGATGCTGAACGACCAGTCGCAGACGATCTCCCGCAAGGTCAAGGAGATCTTCGTCTCGATCAAGGTCGGCACCGACGTCTCCAAGGACGACATCCTCGAGGGCTACCTGAACTCCGCCTACTACGGCCGCGGCGCCTACGGCATCCAGGCGGCGTCTCGGGCGTACTTCAACATCGACGCCGTCGATCTCAACCCGGGACAGTGCGCCTTCCTGTCGGCGGTGCTCAAGGGCGCCACCTATTACGACCCGGCGGGCTCGGTGTCGATCGACCCGACGGGAGCCACGCCGGAGCTCAACCGCAAGCGTGCCCACTCCCAGATGCAGGACACCCTCGACAAGATGGTGGAGTACGGGCATCTGAGTCAGACGGAACGGGCCAAGTACAAGGAACTGCCCACCACGCAGAACCCGCAGTCGAACGCGAAGCTGGGCGGCCAGATCGGCTACCTCGTCAGGCTCGCCAAGTCCTCCGTGCTCAAGAGCGGCAAGGTGTCGGAGCAGCAGCTGGAAAAGGGCGGCTACTCGATCTACACGACCTTCGACAAGAAGAAGGTCGACGAGATGGAGAAGGCGGTCCAGAAGGTCTACAAGGAGAAGATCGACCCCAAGAAGCGCCCCGAGACGGACACTCATGTGCAGTTCGGCGGGGCGTCGATCGACACGAAGACCGGGGCCATCAAGGCCATCTACGGCGGTGAGGACGCCACCAAGCACTTCACGAACAACGCCGACGTGACCGGTGCCCAGGTCGGTTCGACGTTCAAGCCGTTCGTGCTCGCGGCGGCGATGAAGTGGGGTGTGCGCGACCCGGACCTCGGCCCGGTCCAGGCCCAGGACGAGCGCACCATCGCTTCCCCGAAGAGTCTCTACAGCGGCAAGAACAAACTGAAGATCAACAACTACGACGGGTCGATCTGGGAGAACGAGGACGGCGAGCAGTGGCGTCAGGAGAACGACGGTCAGGACGACGTCGGTGACCCGCCGGACTACAAGATCGACCTCCGTGAGGCGATGCGGGAGTCGGTGAACTCCGCCTATGTGCAGCTCGGCATGGACGTCGGCCTGGACAAGGTGAAGGAGGCCGCCGTCGACGCGGGTCTTCTGGAGGACAGCCTGACGGGCTCCAGCTTCCCGTCCTTCTCTCTCGGCATCTCGGACCCCAGCGCCATCCGCATGGCGGGCGCCTACGCCACCTTCTCGGACAGCGGCAAGCAGCGCGAGCCGTACTCCGTCACGAAGGTGACGAGCAAGAACGGCACGATCTACACGCACAAGGTCGAGGAGCAGCAAGCCTTCACCGCGAAGGTCGCGGACAACGTCACGGACGTCCTGAAGACCGTCGTCGAGAAGGGAACGGGCACCAACGCCCAGCTGCCCGGCCGAGAGGTGGCCGGCAAGACGGGTACCACGGACGGAAACAAGTCCGCCTGGTTCGTGGGCTACACCCCGCAGCTGTCGACCGCGATCAGCATGTACCGCTACCCGGACGACGAGACCATCAAGGACCGTACGTTCCTGGAGATGTACGGAACGGGTGGCGAGAAGAAGATCCACGGTGCCTCCTTCCCGTCCAGGATCTGGCAGGACTACATGTCGGACGCGGTCAAGGGCATGAAGGCGGAGAAGTTCCCCGAGCCGGAGCCCATCGGTGAGGTCGTCAACGACACCCCGTCGCCGACCCCGACGCCCTCCCCCACTCCCTCCCCGTCCGAGACCGAGGAGACCAGCCCGTCTCCGACTCCGACGCCCAGCAACACGCAGAACAGCCCCTCGCCGCCCGCGCCGACCGATACGTGCGGAGTCTTCGAGTGGAACTGCGACGACGGAGACAACGCCGGCAACGGCAACGGGGGCAATGGCCCAGGCGGCTCCGAGGGCAGCGAATCACCTTCGCCATCGACCAGTGAGACGGGGGAAGAGGGCGATACCAACGGAAACAGTCGCGGAAACACCATCTGGGGCGCGAACGGTTAGCCGCAGAGCCGCAAGCATGGGTGTTTCACGTGAAACACCCACAAGTTTCACGTGAAACAGGGGCCGTCGCATCCACCAGGGTGCGGCGGCCCCGGCGTGCTCCCGGGTGCGTACGGCAGGATGTGCCCCATGCCCAGTGCAGAATCGACGCCAGCGAGCGTGCACGAGCCGGACCCGGTGCGGCCGACCAGTCAGGACACGGTCGCCGAGGCCGGCAGCGAGCTGATCGGCGGCCCGATGGGCCGACGCGCCCTGCTCGGCAGGTCCTGGTGGACCCCTGTGCGGGTGATCGCGCTTGTGGCGATCGGCATGTTCGCCCTCGGGCTGGTCCAGAAAGCCCCCTGCTACAACGGCGCCTGGTTCTTCGGGGCCAGCTCCCAGTACACCCACGCCTGCTACTCGGACATCCCGCACCTGTACCAGGGCCGTGGGTTCGTCGACGGGCTCGTGCCGTACTTCGACAAGCTCCCCGGCGACATGGAGTACCTGGAGTACCCCGTGCTGACCGGCCTGTTCATGGAGGTCGCGTCCTGGCTCACGCCGGGCAGCGGCACCATCCAGGACCAGGAGCAGTGGTACTGGATGGTCAACGCCGGGATGCTCATGGTCTGTGCGGCCGTCATCGCGGTCTGCGTGGCCCGTACCCACATCCGGCGCCCCTGGGACGGCCTGCTGGTCGCCCTGGCCCCGGCCTTCGCGCTGACCGCCACCGTCAACTGGGACCTGCTGGCGGTGGCCCTGACGGCCGCAGCCCTCCTCATGTGGTCCCGGGAGCGTCCCCTGGCCTTTGGCGTGCTGCTGGGCCTGGCCACGGCCGCCAAGCTCTACCCCTTCCTGATCCTCGGCCCGCTCCTCGTCCTGTGCTGGCGTGCGGGCAAATGGCGGGCGTTCGGGACAGCACTGGGAGGCGCGGTCGTCGCCTGGCTCGTGGTGAACCTGCCGGTGATGCTCTACGCCTTCGACGGCTGGTCGAAGTTCTACACGTTCAGCCAGGAACGGGGAGTGGACTTCGGGTCCTTCTGGCTGATCCTGGCCCAGAACTCCGACAACCCGCTCAGCACCGAGACCGTCAACACCCTCGCCACGCTGCTGATGCTGCTGTGCTGCGGCGCCGTCGCGGTGCTCACACTGACCGCCCCCCGACGCCCACGGCTGGCCCAGCTCGCTTTCCTGATCGTCGCGGTGTTCATCCTCACCAACAAGGTCTACTCACCGCAGTACGTGCTCTGGCTGGTGCCGCTGGCCGCGCTGGCACGGCCGAAATGGCGGGACTTCCTCATCTGGCAGGCGTGCGAGGTGGCGTACTTCCTCGGCATCTGGATGTACCTCGCCTACACGACCAGCGGTGACTCCCACAAGGGACTGCCGACGGACGGCTACCACTGGGCCATCGGCCTGCACCTGCTGGGAACACTGTTCTTCTGCGTCATGGTCGTGCGCGACATCCTGATGCCGGACCGGGATCCGGTCCGGCGGACGGGCGACGACGATCCGTCGGGCGGCGTGCTGGACGGTGCGGAGGACGTCTTCGTCCTGGGCCCTGCGGCTCGTACCGAGGAGCCGGTGGCCCACTTCGAGGGGCCGCCCGTGCACTGGGGCGAGAGCCGACAGTCGGACGGTTCACTCTGAGCGAACGCGCGAAAGGCCGTACCCGACGATCAGGTAGATCACCAAGACGTCGGGTACGGCCTTCTTCGCCGGTGCGGCCCGCTCGCTAGCGATCGAGGATGCGGTCGAACTGCGTGGTGGTGTGCCGCAGATGGGCCACCAGTTCGTCACCCACCTTGGGCTCGGCCGCGTCCGTGGGCACGAACAGGATCGACACCTGCATGTGCGGCGGCTCCGCGAACCAGCGCTGCTTGCCGCTCCAGACGAACGGCGAGAGGTTGCGGTTGACCGTGGCGAGGCCGGCCCGGGCGACACCCTTGGCACGCGGCATGACGCCGTGCAGCGCCTTCGGCGCCTCCAGACCCACCCCGTGCGACGTACCGCCCGCCACGACCACCAGGAAGCCGTCGGAGGCGGCCTTCTGCTGCCGGTAGCCGAAACGCTCGCCCTTGGCGACGCGCGTCACGTCCAGGACCGCGCCGCGGTACTCGGTGGCCTCGTGGTCGCCCAGCCACAGCCGGGTCCCGATCCGGGCGCGGAAGCGGGTCTGCGGGAACTGCTGCTGGAGCCGGGCCAGCTCGTCGGCCTTGAGGTGACTGACGAACATGGTGTGCAGCGGCAGCCGGGCCGCGCGCAGCCGGTCCATCCAGCCGATGACCTCCTCGACGGCGTCCGAGCCGTCGGTACGGTCCAGTGGCAGGTGGATGGCGAAACCTTCGAGCCGGACATTCTCTATGGCGGCGTGCAGTTGCGGCAGGTCCTGCTCGCTGATGCCGTGCCGCTTCATCGAGGACATCACCTCGATGACCACCCGCGCGCCCACCAGGCCGTACACGCCGTCGATGGAGGACACCGAACGCACCACCCGGTCGGGCAGCGGCACGGGTTCCTCACCGCGCCGGTACGGCGTGAGGACCAGCAGGTCACCACCGAAGAAGTCCTTGATGCGGGCGGCCTCGTAGGTGGTGCCGACGGCCAGTACGTCCGAGCCCAGCCGCGTGGCCTCCTCCGCCAGCCGCTCGTGACCGAATCCGTAGCCGTTGCCCTTGCAGACCGGGACCAGCCCGGGAAACTGCTCCTGCACGTGCTTGTGGTGCGCCCGCCAGCGCGCGGTGTCGACGTAGAGCGTGAGCGCCATGGCCGGACCTGGAACCTTTCTCGTGGCTGTCAGAGGTGCGGATCGGGGATGGGCGGTACGGTCAGCGGCGCGACATGTAGATGTCGAGCGCCTTGTGGAGCAGCTTGTTCAACGGGAAGTCCCACTCACCGAGGTACTCGGCCGCCTGACCGCCCGTGCCCACCTTGAACTGGATCAGACCGAAGAGGTGGTCGCTCTCGTCCAGGGAGTCGGAGATGCCGCGCAGGTCGTAGACGGTGGCGCCCAGCGCGTAGGAGTCGCGGAGCATGGCCCACTGCATGGCGTTCGACGGCCGGACCTCGCGGCCGATGTTGTCGGAGGCGCCGTAGGAGTACCAGACGTGCCCGCCGACGACCAGCATGGTCGCCGCCGACAGGTTCACCCCGTTGTGCCGGGCGAAGTAGAGCCGCATGCGGTTGGGGTCCTCGTTGCTGAGGGCCGCCCACATGCGCTGGAAGTACGAGAGCGGGCGCGGCCGGAAGTGGTCGCGCACGGCCGTGATCTCGTACAGGCGCTGCCACTCCTCGAGGTCGTGGTAGCCGCCCTGGACGACCTCGACACCGGCCTTCTCGGCCTTCTTGATGTTGCGGCGCCACAGCTGGTTGAAGTTCTTGTGGACCTCTTCCAGGGAGCGGTTGGCCAGCGGTACCTGGAAGACGTAGCGGGGCTGCACGTCACCGAAGCCGGCGCCGCCGTCCTCGCCCTGCTGCCAGCCCATGCGGCGCAGCTTGTCGGCCACCTCGAAGGCGCGCGGCTCGATGTGGTCCGCCTCTATGTCCCGCAGGCGCTTGACGTCCGGGTCCTGGATGCCCTTCTTGATGGACGTCGCGTCCCAGCGCCGGATGATCACCGGCGGGCCCATCTTCACGGAGAAGGCGCCCTGCTGCTTGAGGTGCGCCAGCATCGGCTCCATCCACTCCTGGAGGTTCGGCGCGAACCAGTTGATGACCGGGCCCTCGGGCAGGTAGGCGAGATAGCGCTTGATCTTGGGCAGCTGCCGGTAGAGCACGAGACCCGCGCCGACCAGCTCACCGGTCCGGTCGTCGAACCAGCCGAGGTTCTCCGAGCGCCATTCCGCCTTGACGTCCGCCCATGCCGGGACCTGCATGTGACTCGCCGCCGGCAGACTCTGGATGTAGGCCAGATGCTGCTCGCGACTGATGGTCCTCAGGGTCAGGCTCATTCGGGGCGCTCCTCGGGCTGGTGTGTCCCCATGGGTACAGGGGCTCCGGCTCTCGCGCGAAGCCTACTGCGCCCTGTGAGCGCCCCGTCCGGCGTACGGCTGGAAGGGGTCGTCGCCGTCGGCGGCCGGTACAGCGGATCAGCCGACGAACCCGCCGTGATAGATGCCGAAGAACAAACCGAACGCGGAGGCGCCCAGCCCCAGTACCAGACCGAACCGCTCCCGCGTCGTCGCGGAGACGTACTGGCCGTACCCGCCGGTCAGGACACCGAGCAGTCCCGCCCAGGAGGTCAGGACGTGCAGCCCGCGGAAGCTCGCGGTGGCCAGGGCGAGCACGCCGAGTACCAGGGTCACGGCCAGCAGCGCGTCCTGGAGAGGGTGCGGTTTGCCGTCGGTGGCCAGCAGGCCGGTCCGGGGCCTGGCGGGTCGCATGATCTGTGCCATGGAGAACCTCCTGCCGAAGGCAGTGTGTTTTCGCCCTCACATCCCTGACTACCGATTGTGTCCCCTCGGAGCCTGATTTCAACCGCAGGGCGGCAGCCGGGTACGCTGTACCCTGCGCACCGGTGTCTGTAGCCGGCCACGGGCCACCTCCTCGGAGGAGGCCCGATTGTCAGTGGGTCCTGGTTTACTCGTTGATGCCGGTGCGAACGCATCGCAACCCTCCTGCCACGGAACGACCGTGGCCGCTGAGTCCAAAGGAGGTGGGTTCCACATGCGTCACTACGAGGTGATGGTCATCCTCGACCCCGATCTCGAGGAGCGCTCTGTCTCCCCGCTGATCGAGAACTTCCTCTCTGTCGTCCGTGACGGCGGCGGAAAGGTCGAGAAGGTCGACACCTGGGGCCGTCGTCGTCTCTCGTACGAGATCAAGAAGAAGCCCGAGGGCATCTACTCGGTCATCGACCTGCAGGCCGAGCCTGCGGTCGTCAAGGAGCTCGACCGCCAGATGAACCTGAACGAGTCGGTCCTCCGGACCAAGGTCCTCCGTCCCGAGATGCACTGAGCCTTCCGCTCAGCTGATCCCGGGATCCGAGTAGCAGCAACCAAGCAGCCAGAGCAGCAAACCCGCCGAGAGGTTCCCCATGGCAGGCGAGACCGTCATCACGGTCGTCGGCAATCTTGTCGACGACCCCGAGCTGCGCTTCACCCCGTCCGGTGCGGCCGTCGCGAAGTTCCGCGTCGCGTCGACCCCCCGCACCTTCGACCGTCAGACGAACGAGTGGAAGGACGGCGAGAGCCTCTTCCTCACCTGCTCGGTCTGGCGTCAGGCGGCGGAGAACGTCGCCGAGTCGCTCCAGCGAGGCATGCGCGTCATCGTGCAGGGCCGGCTGAAGCAGCGGTCCTACGAGGACCGTGAGGGCGTCAAGCGCACGGTCTACGAGCTGGACGTCGACGAGGTCGGTGCCAGCCTTCGCAACGCCACGGCCAAGGTCACCAAGACCTCGGGCCGCGGTGGCCAGGGCGGCTACGGCGGCGGTGGCGGTGGCGGTGGCGGCCAGGGTGGCGGCGGCTGGGGCGGCGGCCCCGGTGGCGGCCAGCAGGGCGGCGGCGCTCCCGCCGACGACCCCTGGGCGACCGGCGCTCCCGCCGGTGGCCAGCAGGGTGGTGGCGGCCAGGGTGGCGGCGGCTGGGGCGGTGGCTCCGGCGGCGGTGGCGGCTACTCGGACGAGCCCCCCTTCTAAAGGGACGGGCTCTACCCACACTTCTTGATCACACAGGAGAAACATCATGGCTAAGCCGCCTGTGCGCAAGCCGAAGAAGAAGGTCTGCGCATTCTGCAAGGACAAGGTCACGTACGTGGACTACAAGGACACGAACATGCTGCGGAAGTTCATTTCCGACCGCGGCAAGATCCGTGCCCGTCGCGTGACCGGCAACTGCACTCAGCACCAGCGTGACGTCGCCACGGCCGTGAAGAACAGCCGTGAGATGGCGCTGCTGCCCTACACCTCCACCGCGCGATAAGGGAAGGGTGACCGAAACATGAAGATCATCCTCACCCACGAGGTCTCCGGCCTCGGTGCCGCGGGCGACGTCGTCGACGTCAAGGACGGTTACGCTCGCAACTACCTGATCCCGCGGAAGTTCGCGATCCGCTGGACCAAGGGTGGCGAGAAGGACGTCGAGCAGATCCGTCGTGCTCGCAAGATCCACGAGATCCAGACCATCGAGCAGGCCAACCAGGTGAAGGCCCAGCTCGAGGGTGTGAAGGTCCGTCTGGCCGTCCGCTCCGGCGACGCCGGTCGTCTCTTCGGCTCCGTCACCCCGGCCGACGTCGCTTCCGCGATCAAGGCTGCCGGTGGCCCCGAGGTCGACAAGCGCCGCATCGAGCTGGGCTCCCCGATCAAGACCCTGGGCGCCCACGAGACGTCCGTGCGTCTGCACCCCGAGGTTGACGCCAAGGTCAGCGTCGAGGTCGTCGCTGCCTGAGCACTGCGCTCGCTGAAGCGATGAGAGGGGCCGCATCTCCCGCCAGGGGATGCGGCCCCTCTTCGTCATGGCGTCGGCAGTCGTGTTTCACGTGAAACGGTCAGCGCGTGGCGCCCGTGACGACCCAGCGACCCGATCGTGTACGCAACCAGAGCGTCACCAGGCGCATCGCCATCATCAGCGTCATGGCCGCCCACAGGGCGGTGAGCCCACCACCGAGCGTGGGGACGAGTAGCGCCGCCGGGGTGAAGACAACCAGGGTCAGCAGCATCGCCCAGGCGAGGTAGGGACCGTCGCCCGCACCCATGAGGACACCGTCCAGCACGTAGACCACCCCGCAGACCGGCTGCGCGACGGCCACGATCACCAGCGCGGGCAGCGCGGCGTCCTTGACCATGGAGTCGCCGGTGAACAGCGGCAGGAACACCGGGCGCGACAGCACCACGAGCAGACCCAGCACGGCCCCGACAGCGACGCCCCACTCCACCATCCGGCGACAGGCGTCGCGCGCACCCTGGGCGTCACCCGCTCCCAGATACCGCCCGATGATGGCCTGCCCGGCGATGGCGATGGCGTCGAGGGCGAAGGCGAGCAGGCTCCACAGAGACAGGACGATCTGATGCGCGGCGATGTCGGCGTCACCGAGACGGGCCGCCACGGCCGTCGCGATCATGAGAATCGCCCGCAGGGAGAGCGTGCGCACGAGCAGTGGCACGCCGGCCTGGGCGGAGGACCTGATACCGGCGAGGTCGGGCCGCAGGGAGGCGCCATGTCGCCGGGCGCCGCGAATGACCACCCACAGATAGACCGCCGCCATGCCGAACTGAGCGATGACGGTGCCCCAGGCGGAGCCGGCGATACCGAGTCCGGCGCCATAGACGAGTGCGACGTTCAGGATGGCGTTGGCGATGAAGCCGGCCACGGCCACGTAGAGCGGGGTCCGGGTGTTCTGAAGTCCCCTGAGAACACCGGTCGAGGCCAGCACCACGAGCATGGCGGGGATGCCGAGCGAGGAGATCCGCAGATAGGTGGTGGCATAGGGTGCCGCGGTCTCGGATGCGCCGAAGAGTTCCACGAGGGACGGGGCCGTGGGCAGAACCACCGCAATGACCGCGGCGCCGAGCAGCAGTGCCAGCCAGATGCCGTCCATGCCCTGACGGATCGCCGCTTGCAGGTCACCCGCGCCGACGCGGCGGGAAACGGCCGCCGTGGTGGCGTAGGCGAGGAAGACGAAGACGCTGACGGCCGTCGTGAGCAGGGCCGAGGCGATGCCGAGTCCGGCGAGCTGAGCGGTTCCCAGATGGCCGACGATGGCGCTGTCGGCCATGACGAAAAGAGGCTCGGCGACGAGCGCGCCGAAGGCTGGGACGGCCAGCGCGACGATCTCTCGGTCGTGCCGGCGCCGGGCGGTCCGCGTGCGCGCGGGGGCCTGTGTCATGAGCGCTAATCTAATCGTCCACAGGTAAGAGATGCAAAGCTTTGGTGACCCTTACGACCAGTCTCGCCGCGTGCACTTCTGGGCACGGGTCGAACCGATCTTGGTCCGACCGGGAAAGTTTTTCTTCTGCACAGGCGGTGGATGGTAAAGGTGCAGCTCAGAGCGGCTTCCCGGGTTAAGCTGCGGGCTTGTTCACAGGGCTGTCCACCGAGTCGTGCACAGGTTTTGCGGAGTTCTCCACAGCATCTGGCCAGTCGTCCACATGGCCTGTGGATAACCAGATTGGCTGACGGTGCCCGCAGGCCTACGGTTATCCGGCGCGTGCTCCGTCCGTCGGTCGGTGAACCATCACAAAACCGACGCGCCAGAACCGGAGTTGGGCGTCTTATTTGTCAGTGCCGTGCCGTAGAAATGAGGGGCACGGCGAGGTCCGCTCGGCGGACGGGAGGAGGTGGCTCGGTGAGCATTTCCGAGCCCTTGGACGACCCGTGGGCCGACAGCGGCCCCAGTGATCGTCTGCCTGCTTCCCGCCGTCGCCAAGAGGGCGGCCGCAACCGCGACGATCAGCACGAGCGCGGCTCGGACAGCGGCACGTGGGACGGTGGCGGTACGGCGTTCGAGCGGGTGCCGCCGCAGGATCTGGATGCCGAGCAGTCCGTTCTCGGCGGGATGCTCCTGTCCAAGGACGCCATCGCCGACGTCGTGGAGATCCTCAAGGGCCACGACTTCTACAAGCCGGCCCACGAGACGGTCTACCAGGCCATCCTCGACGTCTATGCCAAGGGCGAGCCGGCCGACCCGATCACCATCGCCGCCGAACTCACCAAGCGCGGTGAGATCAACAAGGTCGGCGGTGCCTCGTATCTGCACACCCTCGTCCAGACCGTGCCGACCGCCGCGAACGCCGCGTACTACGCGGAGATCGTGCACGAGCGGGCGGTCCTGCGCCGCCTGGTGGAGGCCGGCACCCGGATCACCCAGATGGGATACGCGGCCGACGACGACGTCGACGAGATCGTCAACCGCGCCCAGGCCGAGATCTACGCCGTCACCGAGCAGCGCACCAGCGAGGACTACCTGCCGCTCGGCGACATCATGGAAGGCGCACTCGACGAGATCGAGGCGATCGGGTCGCGCAGCGGCGAGATGACCGGCGTGCCGACGGGCTTCACGGACTTCGACTCGCTGACCAACGGCCTGCACCCCGGCCAGATGGTCGTCATCGCCGCTCGTCCCGCGATGGGCAAGTCGACCCTCGCGCTGGACTTCGCGCGGGCCGCGTCGATCAAGAACAACCTGCCGAGCGTCATCTTCTCGCTCGAGATGGGGCGCAACGAGATCGCCATGCGTCTGCTGTCCGCCGAGGCCCGCGTCGCGCTGCACCACATGCGGTCGGGCACGATGACGGACGACGACTGGACCCGGCTGGCGCGGCGGATGCCCGACGTGTCGGCCGCCCCGCTCTACATCGACGACTCCCCGAACCTGTCGATGATGGAGATCCGCGCCAAGTGCCGTCGCCTCAAGCAGCGCAACGACCTCAAGCTGGTCGTCATCGACTACCTCCAGCTGATGCAGTCCGGCGGCTCCAAGCGCGCCGAGAGCCGCCAGCAGGAGGTCTCAGACATGTCCCGCAACCTCAAGCTCCTGGCGAAGGAGCTGGAGATTCCGGTCATCGCGCTCTCCCAGCTGAACCGCGGTCCCGAGCAGCGCACCGACAAGAAGCCCATGGTCTCCGACCTGCGTGAGTCCGGTTCGATCGAGCAGGACGCCGACATGGTCATCCTGCTGCACCGCGAGGACGCCTACGAGAAGGAGTCGCCGCGGGCGGGCGAGGCGGACCTGATCGTGGCCAAGCACCGTAACGGCCCGACGGCCACGATCACGGTCGCCTTCCAGGGCCACTACTCGCGCTTCGTGGACATGGCACAGACCTGATCATCGGCCAGGTGGGTCCTCTCCCTGTGCACCCGGGACGGAGCCACGGGGAAATCGGCTCGACGTGAGGTGCCCCGGCCGGTGGACTGGGCGCATGACGACACCTCAGGAAGAGCTGCTTCCCACCACCCGCCGGGCGCTGGCACACCGCATCGCCGTGGCCCAGGCCGAGGGGCGTACGCCGTCGCTCGTCGCGGCGGTGGTCCGGGGCGGGCAGACCGTGTGGCACGGGGCGCGGACCTCGGTGGACGGGCACGGACCGGACGAGACCGTGCAGTACCGGATCGGCTCGATCACCAAGACGTTCACCGCGGTCCTCGTGCTGCGGTTGCGTGACGACGGTGTGCTCGACCTCGGGGATCCGCTGGAGAAGCATCTGCCGGGCACCGGGGCGGGGGAGGCCACGATCGCCGAGCTGCTCGCGCACTCGGGCGGCCTGGCCGCCGAGTCGCCCGCGCCCTGGTGGGAGCGCACGCCGGGCTCGCTGCGGCCCGAGCTGGCCGACGTGCTGGGCGAGCAGCCGCTCCGGCACCCGGTGGGCCGCCGCCACCACTATTCCAATCCTGGCTACACCCTGCTCGGAGCGCTGGTCGAGAAGCTGCGCGGTGCTTCTTGGGAGGAGGTGCTGCAGAGGGAGGTACTGGACCCGTTGGGGCTGGCGCGTACGGCCGCACGGCCCAGTGCCCCGCATGCGGGTGGCTGGGCAGTGCATCCATGGGCCGACGTGATGCTGGCCGAGCCGGCGGAGGACCTCGGGCTGATGGCCCCTGCGGGACAGCTCTGGTCGACCACCGGGGACCTGGCGCGGTTCGCCGTCTTCCTGACGCAGGGGGACGACAAGGTGCTCGGCGCGGAGACCGTGCGGGAGATGCGGGCGCCCGCTGCGCCGGCCGAGGCCGCGGATGTGGTGGACGGCGCGGCGTACGGCCTGGGGCTGCAGCTCCAGCACCGGGACGGGCGGTTGCTCGTGGGGCACTCCGGTTCCCTGCCGGGGTTCCTGGCCAATCTCACCATCGGGGTGGAGGACGACGTGGCCGCGGTGGTCCTGACCAACTGCACCTCAGGGCCGCTGCTCGCCGGGGTCGGAGCCGACCTTGTGCGCATCGTCGCGGAGGCGGAGCCCCGGATCCCCGAACCGTGGCGTCCGCTGCGGGACGTCGACTCCTCCGTGCTGGAACTGGCGGGACAGTGGTACTGGGGGACGCACGCCTTCGCCCTGCGGCTGACGGCCGATGGAGGGGTCTCGCTGGGGCCGCTGTCGGGCGAGGGCCGCCGCTCACGGTTCCGGGCCAACGGTGACGGCACCTGGACGGGCCTGGAGGGCTACTACGCGGGCGAGTTGCTGGGAGCGGTGAGGCGTGCGGACGGAACCGTGAGCCATCTGGACCTCGGCTCCTTCGTCTTCACGCGTCAGCCGTACGAAGAGGGCGCCGACGTGCCGGGCGGTGTGGACCCTGAGGGGTGGCGGGGGATCGGCTGACGGCCGACCTGACACGGCCCTGTTTCACGTGAAACAGGGCCGTGCGCCGTTGAAGGCGTGGCACTGGAGCCGTACCTCAGAGCTGGAGCTTGAACCCCGTGTGCGAGGCGGAGAAGCCCAGACGTTCGTAAAAACGGTGAGCGTCGGTACGGGTTTGGTCGGAGGTGAGCTGCACCAGGTGGCATCCCTGCCGCCGGGACTCGTCGATCGCCCACTCGATGAGTCGGGTCCCCAGCCCGCTGCCGCGCTCGTCGCCGTGGACACGTACGCCTTCGACGATCGATCGGGTGGCGCCGCGCCGGGACAGCCCGGGGACGATCGTCAGCTGGAGTGTGCCGACGACACGGCCCTCACGGACGGCCACCACCAGATGCTGGTTCGGATCGGTCCTGAGCCGCTCGAAGGCGGCCATGTACGGGCCCAGGTCGCCCGGTGACTCGCGCTGTGCGCCCAGCGGGTCGTCGGCGAGCATCGCGACGACGGCCGGGATGTCCTCGGTGGTGGTGGGACGTATTTCAAGATCTCCCATGCCTGCACTCTAGAACCGAATCTAGGCGGGCACCGGTGCCTTCAGGGTCTCCACCGCCCGGACCAGCGGCGCGAGGTCGGAGTGCGTGGCGGCTTCGTCGAGAGCCTCACGCAGGGCGGCGTCATTGGTGGGCCGTGCTTCGTTCAGCAGCCGCAAGCCGGTCGCGGTGACGTTGGTGTAGATACCGCGTCGGTCGGTGGGGCACAGATAGCGCTCGAGCAGGCCCCGGTCCTCGAGTCGGGTGACCAGCCGGGTGGTCGCGCTCTGGCTGAGGACGACGGCGTCGGCGACCTGCTTCATCTGCAGATGCCCCCCGTCGCCGTCGTGCTGCCGGCTGAGCACCTCGAGCAGTGAGTACTCGCGGACGCTCAGATCGTGCCCGGTCTGGAGCGCGCGCTCGATGTGGGCCTCGATCCTCCCGTGCAGCAGTGAGAGGGCGCACCAGCCCTGGGAGAGGGCGGTGAGCGCGGGGTCCGTCGCTGTCATGTGGTTCCTCCGTCCAGGAGTGACTGAGACCAGGGTAGACCAGTACCGCAATTGCCTGCGCTTGCATATAGCCCGCGTCTGCAATTATTGTGGACGAGCGCAAAGCGTCCATGCGATCATCTCGGAAGGTGTACCCCTCCATGCCTCTCGCGCTCCTGGCCCTCGCGATCGGGGCCTTCGGGATCGGAACGACCGAATTCGTGATCATGGGCTTGCTGCCTGAGGTCGCGAGCGACTACGGGGTCTCCATCCCCACCGCCGGATACCTGGTGACCGGATACGCGCTCGGCGTGATGTTCGGTGCCCCGCTGATGACCGTGCTCGGCACCAGAGTCCCGCGCAAGCGGATGCTGATGCTGCTGATGGGCCTGTTCATCGTCGGCAACCTGCTCTCCGCGCTTGCCCCCGCCTTCTCCGTCATGCTGATCGGACGCGTGGTCGCCTCGCTCGCGCACGGAGCCTTCTTCGGCATCGGATCGGTGGTCGCGGCCGGTCTGGTCGCCCCGGACAAGAAGGCCGGCGCGATCGCGATGATGTTCACCGGTCTGACGGTCGCCAATGTCGTCGGCGTCCCGCTGGGAACGCTGATCGGACAGTCCGTCGGCTGGCGCGTCACCTTCGCCGTCGTCGCCGCGCTCGGAGTCGTCGGCCTGGCCGGGATCGCCAAGCTGGTTCCCGACGTGCCCAGGGCCGAGGGTGTGCGGCTGCGCCACGAGATGGCCGCGTTCAAGAACGCACAGGTCCTGCTCGCGATGGCCATGACCGTGCTCGGCTTCGGCGGGGTCTTCGCGGCCATCACCTACATCGCGCCGATGATGACGCAGGTCGCGGGCTTCGCCGACGGCTCGGTCACCTGGCTGCTCGTCCTCTTCGGCCTCGGCATGGTCGGCGGCAACCTTGTCGGCGGCCGGTTCGCCGACCGTGCTCTGATGCCCATGCTGTACATCGCCCTGGGCGCCCTGTCCGTCGTACTCGCCCTCTTCACACTCACCGCGCACGACAAGATCGCGTCCGCCGTGACCGTCTTCCTGATCGGTGCCCTGGGCTTCGCCACTGTCCCGCCGTTGCAGAAGCGCGTCCTGGATCATGCACACGGCGCGCCGACACTGGCCTCCGCGGTGAACATCGGTGCCTTCAACCTGGGCAACGCGCTCTCCGCATGGCTCGGCGGCGTCGTCATCGGGGCCGGCTTCGGATACACCGCCCCCAACTGGGTCGGCGCCGTGCTCGCCGCGTCCGCCCTCCTCCTCGCCGTCCTCTCGGCCGCCCTGGAACGGCGCGCGGGTGCTCCCGGAGGGGTCGTCGCGGGTTCCGCACCCGCGGAACGGCGGTCCGCCGTCGCCCACCACTGAACAACCCGCCCCGCCCCTGCCCGGGGTGCGGGGCCAGGGCCCCGCATTCCTCGGCCGAGCGCCTTGTCGGCCACCGAGGCACCGCACCACTCAGTACAACCACGGAGAAGAACCCATGACCACCACCGCAGTCACCCCGCTGACCATCCAGGACGCCGAAGCCCTCGTCGCCGCTGCCCACCACGCCGCCGAGGCGGCCGACGTCACCGTGAGCGTCACGGTCCTCGATGCCGGGGGCCACCTGCTCGCCTTCCGGCGCGACGACCGCGCCGTGCTGATCTCCGGAGAGACCAGCACGCGCAAGGCCTACACCGCGCTCCAGTTGAACGCTCCGACCGCCGACCTCGTCGACGCCGTGCAGCCCGGAGGCCTCTTCCACACCCTGCCCACGGCACTCGACCGGCCGCTGCTGTTCATCGCGGGCGGCGTGCCCGTGCACCGGGAGGGCCGGCTGATCGGTGCGATCGGGGTGGGCGGCGGCGCCCCCGAGCAGGACCACGGCTTCGCCTCGGCCGCCGTGCGGAGCCTCGCCTGACGGCAGCGGTTCGTAAGCGGCCGTCCATCCGACGCCGGTTCCCGGGCAGTCCGGGGACCGGCGTCGCCGTGCCGCGGGGCATACCGCCTGAAAGTCAGCCCGCCGCCACCGTCAGCGGCGCGAACCGCCGGGTCCAGTCCCCGGGCAGGTCCGTGATCCCGTAGGTCATGACCGCATTGGGGGCGACCGTGGACAGGCCGCGCTCCTTCATCCACGTCAGCAGCTCCTCGTGCCGTACGTCGATGTCCGTGCGCAGCGGCCGGTCGGTGCGGGCCGCGAGGGAGCTGATCAGCGCCTTGGCCGTCTCGGTGTCACGGGCGATCAGCGGACCCACGACGTGGGTGTCCATGTTCGGCCAGGCCGCGGCATACCCGGTGATCCGGCGGTCTTCCTCGGCGATGCGCAGCTGGTCGGCGAAGGCGGGCAGCCGCGTGACGATATGGGTGCGGTCGGCGCCGAAGACCTCCTCGTCGAGCCGGAGGATCGTGGTGAGGTCTTCGGCCGTGGCCGCGCGCGTGACGGTCCTCGGTTCCGGCCCGCCCGGGACGAAACGGCCGCGCAGCATCTCCGCCCCGCCCGTCACCTTGAAGCCGAGCTCCTCGTAGAGCGGCCGGCCGTTCGGCGTCGCGTGCAGAGTGAGCGGAACGGTGCCCAGGGCCGAGACGAGGTGGCGCATGAGGCGGCGTCCGACCCCTTGGCGGGCGTGCCGCTCGGCGACCAGCACCATGCCGATGGCGGCGAGCGAGGGCCGCTCCTGAGGGCCGTACTCGGTGACGGTACACGCGGCGACGAGGCCACCGCCGGGGTCGTCGATGCCGTATCCCCTGCCGGCCGTGAGGAGGAACCCCCACTTGTGCTCCTCGCGCGGCCACCCCCGGTCCTCGGACAGGTCGGCGCAGGCGGTGAGATCGCGCAGCGTCAGACGGCGGATCGGTGCAGAGGCGAGGAAAGGAGTCGGCACGCAGGTCAGGCTGTCCGACCGCGGCCGTCCGCGTCCACCTCTTTCCGGCGGAACACGCGAGCTTTCGGCCACATCGTTCAGCCGAGGTCGGGTGCGTGCATGGCACGCACACCCTCGATGTTGCCGTCCAGATAGTGCCGCAGGGACAGCGGTACGAGGTGGACCGAGGCGATCCCGACCCGGGTGAACGGCACCCTGACGATCTCGTACTCACCGGCGGGCTCGTCGACCTCCGGTCCGTGCCGCAGGGACGGGTCCATGGACAGCAGATGGCAGACGAAGAAGTGCTGCACCTTCACACCGGTCGCGCCACCGTCCTCGCCGATGTGCTCCACGGTGTCCACGAAGCAGGGCACCACGTCGCTGATCTTGGCACCGAGCTCCTCGTACACCTCACGGTGCAGGGCGTCCACGACGGTGGTGTCGTCCGGCTCGACCCCGCCGCCGGGAGTGACCCAGTAGGGATCGACACCGGGCTTGGTCCGCTTGATCAGGATCAGGTGGTCGCCGTCCAGCAGGACGGCGCGGGCGGTGCGCTTGACCACGGGTCGGACGGTCATGGGAGAAATGTGGCCCGGCTGGTTCCACGTGAAACATTGTGACGCACACCCGGTTGCTGACCCTCGGGCTCAGTTCCAGACGGCGGCCGCCCGCAGCAATCCCTCGTGGGCGCGGGCGATGTGCGGCATCGCCAGCGTGCCGGTGCGCGCCACCAGGAAGTACGTCCGCAACGGCGGCACCGCCGGATCGTGCAGGGCGACGACGTCACCGCGCTCCAGTGCCTCCGCGCACAGGTAGCGGGGCAGCACGGCGAGCCCCGCGCCGGCGATCGTGCAGGCGAGGACCGCACGCAGGTCGGGGGTGACGACGGTGGCCGGGGCGGCCGGACGGGCGTCGAAGACGGACGCCCAGTAGCGGGTGACGAAGGGCAGTGACTCGTGCACTTCGACCACGGGAACGTGCTTCAGGGCGGAGGCGTCGGTGTCGCGGAGCTTTTCGGCACCGGCACGCTCCGCCCAGTCCGGTGCGGCGACCAGGACGTGTTCCTCGTCGCAGAGCGGAGTCGACGTGAGCAACGAGCCACGGGGACGGGCCGTGCCGATGGCCAGATCGTGATGTCCGGCGGCCAGGCCCTCCAAGGTCTGCTCGGCGTTCCCGAACGAGGCGCGCAGGGTGAAGGCCCGGCCGTCCTCGCGAGTGAGCCCGGTAAGCGCGGGCAGCGCCCGCTCCGCGGTGAACTCCGGTGGCCCGGCCAGGTGCAGGGTCCGCGAGGAGGAATCGTTCTCCAGCCCTGCCTCGGCGATCTCCACCAGGGCGTCGAGGTGCGGTGCGGCCTTGTGGGCGAGTTCGTCACCGACGGTCGTCGGGGTCACTCCGCGGGCCTGCCGAAGGAACAGCGGGCGGCCGAGCTGACGCTCGAGCGTACGGATCTGCGAGGTGACGGCGGGCTGCGAGAGGCCGAGCAGAGACGCCGCACGGGTGAAGGAACCGGCCCGGTGCACGGCGACGAAGGTGCGGAGCAAGGCCAGATCCACGGACATCCGTCCCCTCTTCTGTTCTCCTCCAGCCCCCGCCCGAGCCCAAGTATAGATATGTCGATAGGGTGCTGTCGCTCCTGTGATTGGACACTGACACTCAGTCAACTAGCCTGGAGCGCGCGGTTCTTCGCGTTGAACCGGTGACGCGCGAGGCCGGAGGACGGTCCGAGCCACGAGGGGGGAGGCTCGGACCGTCCGTCGTACCCGGCCGGACCGGCCGGCGTCAGTCCGCCGTCTCGTCCAGCGCGCGCAGCAGATCGGCTACCAGGTCGTCGGGATCCTCCGCGCCGACCGAGAGCCGGATGAAGCCTTCGGGCACCGCGTCGCCGCCCCAGCGCCCGCGCCGCTCAGCGGTGGAACGCACCCCGCCGAAGCTCGTCGCGCCCTCGACGAGGTGCAGCGCGTCGAGAAATCGATCGGCACGCGCGCGCGAGGGCAACGTGAAGGAGACGACACAGCCGTAGCGCAGCATCTGCTGCGAGGCGACCTTGTGGGACGGGTCGTCGGGCAGCCCGGGATGGCGCAGGCCGGTGATCTCGGGCCGGGACCGGAGTGCCTCGGCCACCCGGAGCGCGGTGGCGTCCTGCCGGTCCACGCGCAGCTGGAGGGTGGCGATCGAGCGGTGCGCGAGCCAGGCCTCCATGGGCCCGGGGATCGCACCGACGATCTTTCGCCAGCGCCGTACGGCGGCCATCGCCCCCGCGTCGCGGCCGGCCACGTAGCCCAGCAGGACGTCTCCGTGGCCGGTGAGCTGCTTGGTGCCGCTGGCCACCGAGAAGTCGGCGCCGAGCTCCAGCGGACGCTGCCCGAGCGGTGTGGCGAGGGTGTTGTCGACGGCGACCAGGGCGCCGCGCGCGTGTGCCGCCTCCGCCAGCCGCCGCACGTCGCACACGTCGAGCCCCGGGTTCGACGGCGTCTCGATCCACAGCAGCTTCGCCCCGTCCAGCACGTCGAGCTGGGCGTCCTGGCCGGTCGGCGCGGTGCGCACCTCGATGCCGTACGCCTCCAGCTGTGCCCGGACCAGCGGCAGCGCCTGGTAACCGTCGTCGGGCAGGACGGCCGTGTCGCCGGCCCGCAGTTGCGAGAAGAGCACCGAGGAGATGGCGGCCATGCCCGAGGCGAAGACGAGCATCTCGACGCCGTCCTGCCCGGGCGCCTCCAGCTCGCCGATGGCGCTCTCGAGGTGGGTCCAGGTCGGGTTCTCGTCGCGGCCGTAGGTGTACGGACCGGTCGGGTCGCCCGGCAGGTGGAAGTGGGCGGCGAACACCGGGCCGGGCAGGGTTGGCTCGTGCTTGACGGGTTCGGGCAGCCCGGCGCGTACCGCGCGCGTGCCGTCACCGGGGCCGGAAGCGGGTCCCCGCCCGCCCGTACCGGTGCTGCCGTTGGTAGCGGAATCGCTCATGCCGCCCGTCCTTCCACTTGCTCGCGTACCGCGGCGAGCAGTCCGGTGCTCGCCGCTTCCACCATCTCAAGGCACTCCCCGAAACCGTCCAGGCCTCCGTAGTACGGGTCCGGGACGTCCAGGTCACCGC
Organism: Streptomyces coelicoflavus; assembly: GCF_045041415.1. Lineage (NCBI taxonomy): Bacteria > Bacillati > Actinomycetota > Actinomycetes > Kitasatosporales > Streptomycetaceae > Streptomyces > Streptomyces coelicoflavus. Next base: position 4,284,204 of record NZ_CP108218.1, read on the forward strand.
CGTCGGCCACGGGGTCGTACGACCGCAGCAGGCGCACCTTGGCCGCGTCCCGCTCCGTGGGGGCGAGGCGCCGCAGGGCCCGCAGATGCCCGGCGTCGAGGGCGACGACCAGGTCGAGACGGGAGAACCAGGACTGCTGGAACTGCCGGGCCGTGTGGTCGAGGCCGTAGCCGTTCTCCGCCAGGACGGCCACGGTGCGCGGGTCGGCGCCCTCGCCCTCGTGCCAGCCGCCGGTGCCGGCGCTGTCCGCCTCGACCAGGTCGTCGAGCCCGGCGTCCGCCACGCGCGCGTGGAAGACGGCCTCGGCCATCGGGGAGCGGCAGATATTGCCCGTGCACACGAAACAGACGCGGTAGGTCATCGGGCTCAGTCCCCGTCGGGCAGGAACGCGTTGAGGGCCCAGGAGACGATCGAGATGATCAGGCCGCCCAGGACGGCGGTCCAGAACCCGTCGACGTGGAAGCTCACGTCGAGCTGGTCGGCCACCCACGACGTGAGCAACAGCATCAGGGCATTGACCACCAGCGTGAACAGGCCGAGAGTCAGGATGAACAGCGGGAAGGTCAGCAGCTGCACGATGGGCTTCACCACCATGTTGACCAGGCCGAACACCAGGGCGACCACGATCAGGGTGACGGCCTTCTCCCCGGTGCTGCCGCCGGTCAGGGTGATCTTGTCGAGCAGCCACACGGCGACGGCGAGGGCGCCGGCGTTGGCGATCGTCTTGACTAGGAAATTCTTCATGTGTCTGATCGTGGCAGACGCGATCGGAAACGAACGGTGAGGCAGGGACGGACGAGGCGATGAAGGCATTCCGGCTGGACGAACTGGAGGCGGAGCGCGCCGCCAACGACGGTGCCTACCTGCAGTTCCTGCGCGAGCGGAACATGTCGGTCGGCCTGTACGCCCTCGACGCGGGGACGGCCGACCCGCAGAAACCGCACGCACAGGACGAGGTGTACTTCGTGGTGAGCGGGCGGGCCGCGATCACCGTGGGCATGGAGACCACCCAGGTCGCCCGCGGCAGTGTGGTCTACGTGCCGGCCGGAGTCGCCCACAAGTTCCACCACATCAGCGAGGACCTGCGGGTTCTGGTGGTGTTCTCTCCGCCGGAGAGCTGAGAGGGGCCTCCGGGTTCCCTAGGGGATCGGTCAGGGGGAGACAAGGGATGCGGAGCCCCTGCCGTGGTGCTCACGGCTCTAGCATCGAGTGCAGGACATACAGAGGATCCCCCAGGACTCCTGGGACTCCCCGAAGGTGAGGGCAAGGGCGATGCGAGAGATCTTCACGGGACTGCCGTGGTGGGTGAAGTGGATCGCGGTGCCGGTCATCGCCCTGGTCGTGTTCGGCGGGCTGATCGCCAGCGTGGTCGGGTTCGTGATCGGACTGCTGTTCAAGCTGCTGGTCTTCGTCGCGCTCGTCGGCGGACTGATCTACGTCGTACGCAAGTTCATGTCGAGCTCGTCTTCGCGCAGCGACTGGTGAGCGGGGTGGGGCACCGGTGGTGGTAACAGGAACCACCGGTTCCCTCGGCCGGGGGAAGTTTCCCGGGCGAGCCGTCGGTGAGCGGTGACCAGCGGTTAGAGTCCGGAACTCCACGCGGGGGCGACCTCGCGAACGGCGTACACCCCCACCCGTGTTCTCCGCACGGGCTGCCACCTCGCGTTCCGGGAGTGACCCTTGGCCACGGCTGACACCGCATTCGCTCAGCTGCACGCCCTTCCCGTGCAGCCCCGCTCGACGCCTCGGACATCCCCCGCGCCACCCGCTGCCGACCCGCCCTCCGCCACCCTGATCGGCTCGGTGCAGCGGGCGATGCGCCTGCTCGAGTGTGTTGCCGAGCACGAGTACGGGGCCCCCGCCAAACAACTGGCCCGTGAGACGGGGCTGGCGCTGCCCACGGCGTACCACCTGCTGCGCACTCTGGTGCACGAGGGCTACCTGCGCCGGGACAAGGGACTGTTCTTCCTCGGCGAGGCCGCCGAGCGGCTGAGCGGCAGCGGAGCCGAGCAGAAACGTCGCAGCACGGTCGTCGACACCATGGCGCGCTGGCGGGACGCCATCGGCGTCCCCGTGTACTACGCCATGTACCGGGACGGCGAGATCGAGGTCATGTGCGTCTCCGACACCCCGGGCAATCCGGCGGTCGAGGAATGGGCGGACTTCCGGGAGACGGGGCACGCCCACGCCATCGGGCAGTGCCTGCTGTCCCAGTTGGACGAGGACGCCCGCCGTGACCACCTGGACCGCTATCCGGTGCAGCCGGTCACGCCGTACACGGTGCGTGACGGACACAGCCTGCTGAAACGGCTGGAACGCATGCGCCGGATGACGCCGGTGACCGAGCGCCAGGAGTACGCGCTCGGCACGGTCTGCGCGGCGATCCCGATCACCGTCGGCACCACGGCCGCGACGATGGCCATCTCACTGCCCCTCCACCAGGCGGGCCGGTTGCTGCCCGCGGTACAGCGTTTGCAGAACGAAGTGGGTCGCCGTCTGGGTTCGCTCGCGCTCTCTATCAGTATCTGAAAACTCACTCCTTGTGATCTGGTGTGTACGTTGAGCAAGATGCCACCAGTGTTAGAGGTTTGATTCCCGGACAGTCGACGGCGAATGACGGGGTAGGCGAATGGGCGAGTCCGTACAGGCAGAGGTCATGATGAGCTTTCTCGTGTCCGAGGAGCTCTCGTTCCGCATCCCGGTGGAGCTGCGGTACGAGACCCGTGATCCCTATGCCGTACGACTGACCTTCCACCTGCCCGGAGACGCGCCGGTGACCTGGGCCTTCGGCCGGGAGCTGCTGGTCGACGGGGTGGGCGGGCCGTGCGGCGACGGTGACGTGCGCATCGCGCCGGTCGATCCCGAGCCGCTGGCCGAGGTGCTGATCCGTCTTCAGGTCGGCAGCGATCAGGCGCTGTTCCGCTCCTCGGCCGCGCCCCTCGTGGCCTTTCTCGACCGCACCGACAAGCTGGTGCCCCTCGGTCAGGAGGGCGCGCTCGCCGACTTCGACAGTCACCTCGACGAGGCCCTGGACCGCATCCTGGCGGAGGAACAGAGCGCGGGCTGAACCGTTCCGGCACGCCTGCGGCGCCGGCGTAACGCTTCGCCCCACGCGTCAGCGCTTACGGCGACGTCCCCGCCCGCTCCGTGCGGGCGCCGCCGCGGTGGTTGCCGCCCCCGCGGCCCGGGCCGGCCGGTCCGCCGACACGACCAGGGCGGCGAGCGCCGTGGTGACCGGTACGGAGGCCACCAGGCCGATCGAGCCGACCAACGTACGCACGATCTCCTCGGCGACCAGCTCGCTGTTGGCGACCGTCCCCACCCCGCTCTGTGCGATCGAGAACAGCAGCAGCAGGGGCAGCGCGGCGCCCGCGTAGGCGAGCACCAGTGTGTTCACGACCGAGGCGATGTGGTCGCGGCCGATGCGGATGCCCGCGCGGTACAGGCCGCGCCAGCCCATCGTCGGGTTGGCCTCGTGGAGCTCCCAGACCGCCGAGGTCTGGGTGACGGTCACGTCGTCGAGGACACCGAGCGAACCGATGATGACCCCGGCGAGCAGCAGACCGCTCATGTCGATGGACGGATACAGGCCGTGGATGAGGCCCGTGTTGTCGTCCGTGTTGCCGGTGAGCGCGGCCCAGCCGATGAACAGCGACCCCAGCACGCCGATCAGCAACAACGAGATCAACGTACCGAGCACCGCCACGGAGGTGCGGGCGGACAGCCCATGGCACAGGTACAGGGCGATCAGCATGATGGCGCTGGATCCGACCACGGCCACGACCAGGGGGTTCGAACCCTGCAGGATCGCGGGCAGGATGAAGAAGTTCAGCAGCAGGAAGCTGAGGGCCAGCGAGATCAGCGCCATGAGGCCGCGCAGTCGTCCGACGACCACGACGGCGAGGGCGAAGATGCCGGCGAGCAGCGCCAGGGGGAGCCGACGGTTGATGTCGGTCACCGAGTACTGAAGGTCCTCGGGCGCGGAGGGTTCGTAGGCGACCACCACCTTCTGCCCCTCGTGCAGCTGCCGGGACTGGTCCGGCTGCACGATCTCGTCGAACGTACGGCCCTTGTCGTCGCCGGTGTCGACGCGGATGGTGGCCCGCTTGCACTCGCCCTTCGCCTGCTGCACCGCGGAGGAACCCTCGGCGGTGGACGTGTCGCCGGTAGGGGTGGCGCCCGAGCCGTTGACCGCCTGGCAGCTCAGCTCGACCACCTTGGTGACGGTGGCCTGCTGTGTCTGCCGGTCGAAGCCGACGCCGGTGCGCTCGTGGGACGGCGCACCGCCCGGCCACAGCACCGCGAGCCCGACCAGCACGGCCGCGGCGAAAGGAATCAGGACCGCCGCGATGACCTTCCGCAGGTGCCGGGAGACGGGTGCCGCGGGCCCGTGACCGTGCGAGTGCCCGTGTCCGCCGCCCGTGCCGTGTGCGCCCCCTGAGCCGTGCCCGCCGCCCGCGCCGTGCCCGCCGCCCGCGCCGTGCCCGCCGCCCGCGCCGTGCCCGCCGCCCGCGCCGTGCCCGCCGCCCGCGCCGTGCCCGCCGCCCTCCGCGCCGCCGTGCCCGTCCCCCGCACCGCTGTCGTGGCTCCCGGTGCGGCCGTGACCAGCCTCGGGTCCGCCGTCGCTCGCGCCGTGAGTGACGACGGGGACATGGCCGGTTGTACGACCGTCGCCCTCTTCGGCGTTCGGTCCGCGGCGGGGCCGGCGCGGTGGAAAAGACGGGGGCTGCGGTGTGGTCACCGCCCGATCATCGCAAGAACGAAGGGGGCCCTCTGGTCACCGCGCCCGAATGGGCGCTAGCGTGGAGGCACCTTTGTACACGCGGGAGCTCGGAGCACCGGGCTGAGAGGGCGCTGACCTCCGTCCCAGCGATGTTTCACGGGAAACGTCACCGAAGCCGAGTGACGAATCCCACGAAGCACCGTCGGACGGAAGCCGCTGCGTCGACCGCCGAACCTGTTACCGGGTAATGCCGGCGTAGGGAGTAGGTCTCATGACCATCAAGGACGCACGCACGCCTGCCTCCACGCAGAACCCCGCCCAGGCGGACACCGCGGACGCCGCGGAGCACACGGAGGCCGGGAAGTCCGTCGGCTGGCACAAGGCGTACGTCGAGGGCTCGCGCCCCGACCTGCGGGTGCCGGTCCGTCAGGTGCACCTCACCAACGGGCAGTCGGTCACGCTGTACGACACCTCGGGCCCGTACACCGATCCGCTCGTCGACACCGATGTCCGCAGGGGGCTTGCGCCGCTGCGGGAGAACTGGATCATCGCTCGCGGCGACACCGAGGAGTACGCGGGCCGCCCCGTCCGTCCCGAGGACGACGGAATCAAGCACACCTCGCCGCGCGGCGGGCTGCGCAACCTCGACGCCGTCTTCCCCGGCCGGCCGCGTCAGCCGCGCCGGGGCCGGAACGGCGCGGCGGTCACGCAGCTCGCGTACGCACGAAGGGGCGAGGTCACCCCGGAGATGGAGTACGTGGCCGTCCGGGAGAACGTCTCGCCGGAAGTGGTCCGCGAGGAGATCGCCGCGGGGCGTGCCGTACTGCCCGCCAACGTCAACCATCCCGAGATCGAGCCGATGATCATCGGCAAGCGGTTCCTGGTGAAGGTCAACGCCAACATCGGCAACTCGGCGGTGACGTCCTCCATCGAGGAGGAGGTCGACAAGATGACCTGGGCGACCCGGTGGGGCGCCGACACGGTCATGGACCTCTCCACCGGCCGCAACATCCACACCACCCGCGAGTGGGTCCTGCGCAACTCCCCCGTCCCCATCGGCACCGTGCCGCTCTACCAGGCCCTGGAGAAGGTCGACGGCCGGGCCGAGGAACTGACCTGGGAGATCTACAAGGACACCGTGATCGAACAGGCCGAACAGGGCGTGGACTACATGACGGTCCACGCGGGTGTGCGCCTTCCGTACGTACCGCTGACCGCGAACCGCAAGACCGGCATCGTCTCGCGCGGCGGCTCGATCATGGCGGCGTGGTGCCTGGCGCACCACAAGGAGTCGTTCCTGTACGAGAACTTCGAGGAGCTCTGCGAGATCCTCGCCGCCTACGACGTCACGTACTCCCTCGGCGACGGCCTGCGGCCGGGGTCGATCGCGGACGCCAACGACGAGGCGCAGTTCGCCGAGTTGCGCACCCTCGGGGAACTCAACCGGATCGCCAAGCGTTGCAACGTACAGACCATGATCGAGGGCCCGGGCCATGTCCCGATGCACAAGATCAAGGAGAACATCGACCTTCAGCAGGAGATCTGCGATGAAGCTCCGTTCTATACGCTCGGCCCGCTGACGACGGACGTCGCGCCGGCGTACGACCACATCACCTCCGGCATCGGTGCCGCGATGATCGCCTGGTGGGGCACGGCCATGCTCTGCTACGTCACGCCCAAGGAACACCTGGGCCTGCCCAACCGTGACGACGTCAAGACCGGCGTCATCACCTACAAGATCGCCGCCCATGCCGCCGACCTCGCCAAGGGTCACCCAGGTGCGCAGGAGTGGGACGACGCGCTGTCGGACGCCCGGTTCGAGTTCCGGTGGGAGGACCAGTTCAACCTGGCCCTCGACCCGGACACGGCGCGGGAGTTCCACGACGAGACCCTGCCGGCCGAGCCCGCCAAGACGGCGCACTTCTGCTCCATGTGCGGACCCAAGTTCTGCTCGATGAAGATCAGCAGGAGCATCACAGAACAGTTCGGCGGCGACGCGGGCGCCACCCCTGAGGAGATCCGGGCCGGAATGCTGGAGAAGTCCAAGGAGTTCGCGGCCGCCGGCAACCGCGTCTACCTGCCGCTGGCGGACTGACCCGGGCGGATACGGCCGGCCGATGTCCACGGGAACGTCGGCCGGCCGCTGAACCCGTGATCAGGGCTGCTGAGCGTCCCGTAGCCGTTGTACCTGCCGACTGATCAGTTCGGTGGGGAACGACAGGTCTGCGCCCACGCTCAGCTCGGAGAACGTGGCGATGGTGTTCCCCGTGCGTACCACGATGAACTGCTCGTTGCGGTCCCCCAACGGGTCCGTCTCCACAGGACTGATCTCCCGGAAGGCCAGTGCTTCTTCGCCGACCTGTGGCGGTGTCTCCGTCCGCACGGTCACCTTGAACGGTCCGACGTAGCCCTCGCCCTCGTAGGACCGGCAGGTGGTGAGGGCCTGCCTGAGTTCCGCGAAGCGCTGTTCGGCCTCGTCTCCCTCATAGGAGGCGAGTGTCGAGTTGCCGCCCATGATGTTCTTCTTCCAGTTGAAGATCTGGAAGACGTGAGCGAACGACCCCTCGCCGCTGCGGACGTCGACGAGTGGCTGGCAGGCAGGTACGGATATGGGCGGGAAGGAGCGTTCGCTGCCCTCCGGCGGGGGCCCCTGTACCGAGAGGGGCTCGTGGGCCTGTGGGACCTCTCCGTCCTTGAAGGCCAGGTCCTTGAGCTGCGCCAACGTCAGAGGCTCCGCCCGGGCCCTGGCCGAAGAGGTGGTGGGCGACACCTCGGCGGCCTCCGGCTCCTGAGCCGTGGCACACCCCGACGCCAGGGCCACTCCGATGACGGTTGCCGCGGCTCTTGTCGTCAGCCGTGTCGTACGCGCTTGCATGAGTCCCCCGGACAGGCGTGGATGCGAAGTCGACGCCAGTGTCGCAGGCAGTCGGTGGCCCTGCTCGGCAGACTGGAGGCATGACAGCCACCTCACTGAGCAAGGGTGCCAACGTCGCCGTCGACTCTCCCGCGGTACGCGTCGTACTCGTGTGGTCCGCAGGGTCGGGCGTCCCCGAGGTCGACGCATCGGCGCTGCTGCTCGCGTCGGACGGACGGGTGCGGGACGACGGTGACTTCGTCTTCTACAACCAGCCTCGCCACACGTCCGGCGCGGTGCGGCACCTGGGCAAGCGGAGTGCCCCCGGCGGCGACGCGGGCGGCACGAGCGATGCCGTCGAGGTCGATCTGCGTTCGGTGGAGCCGGCCGTCGAGCGCATCGTCCTGTGTGCCTCGGCGGACGGCGGGACGTTCGGCCGGGTTCCGGGGCTGTCGCTGCGGCTGCTGGACACCGGGACGGGCACCGAACTGGCCCGGTTCGACATCACGGCCGGGCCGGAGACCGCTCTGGTCGGCGGCGAGTTGTACCGGCGCCAGGGCAAGTGGAAGTTCCGCGCGGTCGGACAGGGGTACGCCACCGGACTCGCGGGGCTGGCCACGGACTTCGGCATCACCGTGGACGACGCTCCCCCGACGGAGGCTCCCACCCCGGCCCCCGGCCCGTCGGCCCCCGCGGCTGCTCCGGCCTCCACGGCTCCCCCGGCGTCCGCACCACCCGCGGCGTCCGCGCCACCGCCGGTACCCTCCGCGCCGCCCATTCCGCCGAGCGCGGCGCCGGCCGCCCCCGGGCCCCGCCTCGCCAAGGGCGAGGAACGCCTCCCCGTGGACATGCGCAAGCGGCTGTCCCTGCGCAAGGAGCAGGTCGCGGTGAGCCTGAGCAAGCACGGGGCGGCCGGGGTCACCGCGCGCGTCGTCCTCGTCCTGGACGCCTCCGGGTCCATGGCCGCCCTCTACTCCAAGGGCGTCGTCGCGGACGTCGTGGAGCGGATGGCCGCCGTCGCCGCGCAGTTGGACGACGACGGGGAGATGCAGGCGTGGACCTTCGCCTCGAACCCGGCGCGCCTGCCCGACCTGCGTCTGGGCGAGCTGCCCGAATGGCTGCGGCTGCACGTCCGCGTGGGAGAGATCAGCCTGTTCCGGCGAGGCCGGAAGAAGGGCCTGCACCCCGAGCAGGTCGACATGCGGGCGGTCGGCATCCAGAACGAGGAGCAGAAGGTGATCGCCGAGGTCCGCGCGTTCGTGCGGGACGCCCCGGCACCGGTTCCGACCCTGGTGCTGTTCTTCTCCGACGGCGGTGTCTACCGCAACGCCGAGATCGAGCGGGAGCTGCGGGAGGCCGTGGAGGAACCCGTCTTCTGGCAGTTCGTCGGGCTCGGGCGCGCCGGCTACGGGGTGCTGGAGCGTTTCGACACCCTGCCGGGCCGCCGCGTCGACAACGTCGGCTTCTTCGCCGTCGACGACATCGGCACCGTACCGGACCCGGAGTTGTACGACCGTCTGCTGTCCGAGTTCCCGTCGTGGATCACTGCCGCCGGCCGGGCGGGCATCCTCTGAGTCACTGCCCGCCCGTGCCGGTGGCTACTCGGGCCGGTGTTCCGGGCCACCGAAGTCCGGGCTGCTGTAGTCCGGACTCGAGTAGCTCGGACGCGAACCGGCGTCGGATCCCCCGTCGGGGCTGCTGAAGCCGGGGCGGCCGTAGCCGAGGTGCGGCATGCGACTGCTGCTCGGGGCGGCCGGCCCCGCGCGGTGCAGCGCCGCCGCGCCCGGGTCGCCGAGCGCGTCCCGCAGGAAGGGCACGATGCCGCGTTCCAGCAGGGCCTCGTGCCAGGCGTCCCTGGCCCGGGCCACCTCCTCGTCGCGCGCGGTGTAGAAGGCGGACTCGGCGGAGGGGCGGTTGCGCAGTGCGGTCAGCAGCAGTCCCACGGCGGCGACGAGGATCGCCACCGCGGTGACGGCGCCGAACACCCACCCCGTGGTGAGCATGGTCTGCGCGAAGGCCTGCCCGGGGTCGAGCATCTTCAGGAGGTAGCCGACCAGGAGGAAGATCGCCGCGGCGGTGCCGGCCAGGACCGGCGCCAGGACGGCGACGACGGCGACGGCCCCCGCACCGGTCGCCTCCGCCATCTCGCCCATGGTGGCGGCGAGTCCCCCCGCGCCCGTGCCCTGCTCCTGGGAGCCGGATCCGCGCGTGGCGGTCGACGGGTCCGACGGCGCCGGGTGGCGCAGTTCGTCGCGGACCTTCACGTAGTGCTGGTACTCGGTCGTGGCCGCCGCCGTGATGAGGGCGGAGGCGTTGAGTGCCATGGTGCGCAGCTGTTCGGAGTTGAGCCGCTGACCGACGGCGGCCAGTTCCGGGCGGTGTGGTGCGGAGCGCAGCGCCTCGTCGAGGATCCGCTCGTACTCTTGGCGGTCCTCGTTCGACAGGTACTGCGGAACGCTGTTCATGTGCATCCCCCGATGCTCCGTAGGGCTTGGGGCTCGCATGCCAACGAGCCGTCGGGCAGAAACGGAGGGGAGCCTGCTACGGATAAGCCGATGGTAGAGCGGTGACGGTGGAGGGTGACAGGGGGTTTCCAGAAATTGGGTGCCGCCCGGTACGGACGGCACTCCCGGAAATCCCGGCCGGTGAAGGGTCAGACCCCCAGCGGGAGTTGCTGGACCAGCAGCTTTCCGGCCATGGTCACACCGCCGTCCATCGCGATGGCCAGGCCGTCCGCGTAGACGTGCGGGCCCTCGACGACCGTACGGGTGTCGTCCTCGCCGTCCTCGGAGCCGACTTCGCCCAGCAGATAGGGGATGGGGCTGTGGCCGTGAACGATCCGGGTGCCGCCGTACGTATCGAGCAGTGAGCGCACGGCGTCGGCGCCGCCCTCGTCGCGGAAGGAGAAGCGCTTGGTGAACTTGCGGAACAGGTCCCACACCTCCTCCGCGTCGTTGCGCGTGAGCGTCTCGCGGACGGTGTCGTTGACCTCTTCGATGGAGCGGCCGTAGTCGAGATAGGTGGTGGCGTCCGAGTGGACCAGGAGGTGTTCGTCGACCTCCTCCATGGCGTCGAGTCGGGCCATCCACTGCAGGTGGTGGTCCTGCAAACGGTCCATGTCCGTCTTCTGGCCGCCGTTCAGCAGCCAGGCGGCCTGGAAGGTGGCGGTGCCCGCGCCGGAGTTGACGGGGGTGTCGCCGAACCGCTTGGCGCCGAGCAGCAGCAGTTCGTGGTTGCCCATCAGCGCCTTGCAGTAGCCACCGGCCGCGGCGGCCTCGGCGGACAGCCGCATCACCAGGTCGATGACGCCGATGCCGTCCGGTCCGCGGTCGGTGAAGTCACCGAGGAACCACAGCCGGGAGGTGCCCGCGCACCACTGGCCGGCGTCGTCGACGAGGCCCTTCTCCCGCAGGGCGGCCAGCAGCTCGTCCAGGTAGCCGTGCACGTCGCCGACGACGAACAGGGGGCCCTGACCGGTGGCCGGCTGCTGCACCGCGACCGGCTCGGGGTCGACCGCCACCTGGACCGTGTCACCCCGACGGATGACGGGCAGATCGCGCTGAGTGGGCGTGTAGCCCTCGGGCAGGGCCTCGTCGAGCCCCTCCTCGGAGGGCGGTGCCGACTCGCCCGTGTGCATGCCGGGGGCAGCGTACGGAGCGGCCTCGTGGACGTACGCGGGTACCCGGAAGTCGCGCACCGTCGCCGTCCGCTCCACCTCGGGTCCCTGACCGGCCCCCTGAGTCATCGACCCCTCCACCATCGCGCCGCATCTGCACCGCTTCGGACTGCCTGGTCGCAGCGGCCCGCGGTGTGTGGGCCCATCATAGGAATGCGGATCGCGCTGTGTGATGACCCAGGGGTGGTGAATCAGGACAGGACTCCGGTTCACCGCGGCTTTCGCCCCGATTGGGCCCGGCTTCGCCCGTCCGTAACCGGGGCACGGTCGTGTTCCGGACGTGCCGGGTGTGGCGTTCGCCGCCCCGTTTCGCCGCCGTTCGCCGCTCGGCTGCCGTCGCCGTCCGCTGCCGCCCTCCGCCGCCGTTCCCCGCTCGGCCCCCGTCGCCGTCCGCTGCCGTCCTCCGCCGTCCCTTCACCGTCGTACGCCGTCCCTTCGCGTCCGGTCGGCGCGTCCCGCTCGGGCCGGACACGCCGAAGGACGGTGCGCCGCTACGCCGCTGCGAGGCGCGCCGCCCACGGGGGCGCGCCCTACTCGCCCTCCGGCGACCGCGGCGGGCTGACCGTCGTGCGCGGTGGCCGCCGCTGCGACGACGTACGCACGATCAGTTCGGTCGGTATCACCTGCTCGACCGGCTGGTCGGAGTGCAGCCCCTCGATCGCGTCGATGAGGACCTGGATCACCGCGGTGCCGATGCGGCGGGGTTTCAGCGACAGGGTGGTGATGGGCGGCTCGGTGCTGGCGTACACGGTGGACTCGCTGCAACAGACCAGCAGCAGGTCCTCGGGGACGCGCAGGCCGTAGCGGCGGGCGGCGGCGAGCAGGTCGGTGCCGTTCGGATCGAACAGGCCGTAGACGGCGTCGGGCCGGTCGGGCCGGGCGAGCAGCCGGTCCGCGGCGACCGCGCCGGCGCACGGGTCGTGCGCGGGGTAGGCCTCGTAGACCGGGTCCTGGCCGACGCGCTCGCACCAGCGCAGGTAGGCGGTGGTCGACAGGTGGGTGTACGTGTCGGTCGTGGTGCCGGTGAGCAGGCCGATCCTGCGGGCGCCGGCGTCGGCGAGGTGGTCCAGGATGCCGAGTACGGCCGCCTCGTGGTCGTTGTCGACCCAGGCGGTGACCGGCAGCGAACCGGCCGGGCGGCCGTCGGACACGACGGGCAGACCCTGGCGGACCAGTTCGCTGACGACCGGATCGTGGTCGGAGGGGTCGATGACGACCGTGCCGTCGAGCGCGACGTTGGACCACACGTCGTGACGGGAGGTCGCCGGGAGGATGACGAGGGCGTATCCGCGGGCGAGCGCGGCGGACGTGGCGGCGCGCGCCATCTCGGCGAAGTACGCGAACTCGGTGAAGGTGAAAGGTTCATCCCCGTACGTCGTCACGGTCAGGCCGATCAGTCCGGACTTGCCGGTGCGCAGCGTGCGGGCGGCGGCCGAGGGCCGGTAGCCCAGTCGGTCCGCGACCTCGCGCACGTGGCGCCTGGTGGCATCCGGGAGTCGGCCCTTGCCGTTGAGGGCATCGGAGACGGTAGTGATGGATACTCCGGCGGCGGCGGCCACGTCCCTGATACCCGCCCGGCCCGGCCGGCTGCCTCGACGTGAGGTTTCCGCGCGGCTCACCTGGTGCTTCCCTGCTGCTGTCATGGCGAGCCGATAGTAGGGCTCATGGGGTGGGGTAGTGCGGACGCATATGCACGCGTTGACAGTCACGTTTCTGCATGATCATTTACAGTGAACAGCCTTTGAAAGCAAGCTAGTTGAGCGCGCCCATCCCATTACCTGACGTGTTGACCAGTGAGGGCCTGCCATGGGGTGGATGTTGCGAAGAGGTCTCAACTCACCTGCACGAGGGATGCGCGCCACGGCGCGAGCCACCGGCGCGTAGATATATGTGCGGCGCGCCCCCCGAATCGTGCGCCTTCGTGTGCTGATGCCCCTGATGCCGCTGTGACGGACGAGGTCCGGTCACCCGGGGATCGGCTCGGGTCCACCTATACGCAGCGGCGGTGAATCCTCATAAGGTGAGAAGTATTCGATGCCGGTGGTGGTCACGAGGAGGACTGCGGTGAGCGAGAAGAGCCCCAAGCTGCGCGCCGAACTGGAGGGCATTCCCACCTACAAGCCGGGCAAGCCCGCCGCGGCCGGCGGCCCGGTGGCCTACAAGCTGTCCTCCAACGAGAACCCCTATCCGCCCCTGCCGGGAGTGATGGAGACGGTGACGGCTGCCGCCGCCTCCTTCAACCGCTACCCGGACATGGCCTGCACGTCGCTGATGGCCGAGCTGTCGGACCGCTTCGGCGTGCCCCTTTCCCACCTGGCCACCGGCACCGGGTCGGTCGGTGTGGCCCAGCAGCTGATCCAGGCGACGTCGGGCCCCGGCGACGAGGTGATCTACGCCTGGCGCTCCTTCGAGGCGTACCCGATCGTCGCGCAGATCAGCGGGGCGACGTCCGTGCAGGTCCCGCTGACGCCGGGCGAGGTGCACGACCTCGACGCGATGGCGGACGCGATCACGGACCGGACCCGGCTGATCTTCGTCTGCAACCCCAACAACCCGACCGGCACGGTGGTGCGGCGGGCCGAGCTGGAGCGTTTCCTGGACCGGGTGCCGAGCGACGTGCTGGTGGTCCTGGACGAGGCCTACCGCGAGTTCATCCGCGACGCCGAGGTCCCGGACGGTGTCGAGTTCTACCGTGAGCGGCCCAACGTCTGCGTCCTGCGCACCTTCTCCAAGGCCTACGGTCTGGCGGGACTGCGGGTCGGGTTCGCGATCGCGCACGAGCCGGTGGCGGCGGCGCTGCGCAAGACGGCGGTGCCCTTCGGGGTCAGCCAGATCGCCCAGGAGGCGGCGATCGCCTCGCTGCGTGCGGAGGACGAGCTGATCGGCCGGGTCGGCTCGCTGGTGTGCGAGCGCACCCGCGTGGTCGACGCCCTGCGCGCGCAGGGCTGGACGGTGCCGGAGACCCAGGCGAACTTCGTCTGGCTGCGACTGGGGGAGCGCACGCTCGCCTTCGCCGAGGCCTGCGAGCAGGCCGGTGTGGTCATCCGGCCCTTCGCGGGGGAGGGCGTGCGCGTGACGGTCGGGGAGAGCGAGGCGAACGACATCTTCCTGAAGGTGTCGGAGGAGTTCCGCAAGGAGCTGTAGACCCCGCGAGGCGGGACACGAAGCCGCGGGACGGCCGGCGCCGCCCGCGGCTTCGGCATGCCACGGGGCGGTTCCTCCCCGTTCGAATCCAACGGTTCGCTGAAGATCCGGCGAAGGGGTTGACGTCACAGGGGACCCCCCTTCCGGTGTCGAAAAGCTGTAGGTCATAATTGCTTGTGAATGTGAACGCGTTCACAAGCGTGTCCCGATTGCGCCCGCGTTGGGTGTGACATACGCGCTCAAACTGCCGCTGACCACGGCGGTGTGGCGATGTGAGGAGAGTGACGACGTGGACCTGGCTCTGGCGCCGGAGACACTGGCGCGATGGCAGTTCGGCATCACGACCGTCTACCACTTCCTGTTCGTCCCGCTGACGATCTCGCTGGCCGCCCTCACGGCCGGACTGCAGACCGCCTGGGTCCGCACGGAGAAGGAGAAGTACCTCAGGGCGACCAAGTTCTGGGGCAAGCTCTTCCTGATCAACATCGCAATGGGTGTCGTCACCGGCATCGTGCAGGAGTTCCAGTTCGGTATGAACTGGTCCGACTACTCCCGCTTCGTCGGCGATGTCTTCGGTGCTCCGCTCGCCTTCGAGGCGCTGATCGCCTTCTTCTTCGAGTCCACCTTCATCGGCCTCTGGATCTTCGGCTGGGACAAGCTGCCCAAGAAGATCCACCTGGCCTGCATCTGGATGGTCTCGATCGGCACCCTGCTGTCGGCGTACTTCATCCTCGCGGCCAACTCCTGGATGCAGCACCCCGTCGGCTACCGGATCAACGAGGAGAAGGGCCGCGCCGAACTCACCGACTTCTGGCAGGTCCTCACCCAGAACACCGCCCTCAACCAGGTCTTCCACAGCTTCTCGGCGGCCTTCCTCACCGGTGGCGCCTTCATGGTCGGCATCGCCGCCTTCCACCTGATGCGCAAGAAGCACATCCCGGTGATGCGGACCTCGCTCCGGCTCGGCCTGGTGACCCTGGCGGTCGGCGGCCTGCTCACCGCGGTCAGCGGCGACACCCTCGGCAAGGTCATGTACGAGCAGCAGCCGATGAAGATGGCCGCCGCCGAGGCCCTGTGGGACGGCGAGCAGCCGGCGCCCTTCTCCGTCTTCGCCTACGGGGACGTCGACAAGGGGCACAACAAGGTCGCCTTGGAGATCCCCGGACTGCTGTCCTTCCTCGCCCACAGCGACTTCGAGTCCTACGTGCCCGGCATCAACGACACCAACAAGGCCCTCCAGGAGCAGTTCGGCCCCGGTGACTACAAGCCCATCGTCCCCGTCGCCTACTGGGGCTTCCGCTGGATGATCGGCTTCGGCATGGCGTCCTTCTCCCTCGGCCTGCTGGGCCTGTGGCTGACCCGGAAGAGGTTCCTGCTGCCACCGGCCCTGCGCACCGGGGAGGAGGAGGTCCCGCATCTGGTGCTGCTGAAGAAGCCTCTCGGGACGAAGCTCTCCCGGGTGTACTGGCTGCTGGCGCTGTGGACGATGGCGTTCCCGCTGATCGCCAACTCCTGGGGCTGGATCTTCACCGAGATGGGCCGCCAGCCCTGGGTGGTCTACGGCGTGATGCAGACCCGCGACGCGGTCTCCCCCGGTGTCTCCACCGCCGAGGTCGTCATCTCGATGTCCGTCTTCACCCTGCTGTACGCCGTCCTGGCCGTCATCGAGGTCAAGCTCCTGGCCAAGTACGTGAAGGCGGGGCCGCCCGAGCTGACCGAGGCCGACCTCAACCCGCCCACGAAGATCGGCGGCGATCTCCGTGACGCCGACAAGCCGATGGCCTTCTCGTACTAGGCCGAGGGAGCTGCACAGTCATGGAACTGCACGACGTCTGGTTCGTTCTGATCGCCGTCCTGTGGACCGGCTACTTCTTCCTGGAGGGCTTCGACTTCGGGATCGGTGTGCTGACCAAGCTGCTCGCCCGGAACCGGGCCGAGAAGCGGGTGCTGATCAACACCATCGGCCCCGTGTGGGACGGCAACGAGGTGTGGCTGCTCACGGCCGGCGGTGCCACCTTCGCCGCCTTCCCCGAGTGGTACGCCACGCTCTTCTCCGGGTTCTACCTCCCCCTGCTGGTCATCCTGGTCTGCCTGATCGTCCGGGGCGTCGCCTTCGAGTACCGGGTGAAGCGGCCCGAGGAGAAGTGGCAGCGCAACTGGGAGACGGCGATCTTCTGGACCTCGCTGATTCCCGCGTTCCTGTGGGGCGTGGCCTTCGGCAACATCGTCCACGGCGTGGAGATCGACCGGAACCTGGAGTACGTCGGCTCGGTCTGGGACCTGCTCAACCCGTACGCCCTCCTCGGCGGCCTGGTGACCCTGACGCTGTTCACCTTCCACGGGACGGTGTTCGCCGCGCTCAAGACCGTCGGTGAGATTCGTCTGCGGGCGCGGACCCTGGCCCTGCGGGTCGGTCTGGTCACGGCCGTGCTGGCCCTCGCCTTCCTGCTCTGGACGCAGGCCGACAGCGGGGACGCCAAGAGCCTGGTCGCCCTCCTGGTGGCCGTCGCCGCCCTGGTCGCCGCGCTGGTGGCGAACCAGGCGGGGCGTGAGGGCTGGTCGTTCGCCCTGTCCGGCGTCACCATCGTGGCCGCCGTGGCGATGCTCTTCCTGACGCTCTTCCCGAACGTCATGCCGTCGACGCTGAACGCGGACTGGAGCCTCACCGTCACCAACGCCTCGTCCAGTGCCTACACGCTGAAGATCATGACCTGGCTGGCCGTGATCGCCACGCCGGTCGTCCTGCTCTACCAGGGCTGGACGTACTGGGTGTTCCGCAAGCGCATCGGCACCCAGCACCTCGCCGACGCCGCGCACTGAGTCCAGCGGGGGTGCGTCTCCCTGCGTTTCACGTGAAACGCAGGGAGACGCACCCCACAGGGCAGGAAGGCCGTTTCACGTGAAACCCATTGATCCACGTCTGCTGGGGTACGCCCGCGCCACCCGGTTCTTCCTTGCGGCGGTCGTCGCCCTGGGCGCCCTCGGGGCCGGGCTGCTCGTCGCGCAGGCGATGCTCATCGCCGAGGTGGTGGTCGGCGCCTTCCAGCAGGGCACGACGGCCGCCGGACTCCGCACCCCGCTGCTGCTGTTGGTGGCCGTCGCCTGTGGTCGGGCACTGGTCGGCTGGCTGACCGAACTGGCCGCGCACCGGGCGAGCGCGGCGGTGAAGTCGGAGCTGCGGGGCCGGCTGCTGGAGCGGGCCACCGCGCTCGGTCCCGGCTGGCTGAGCGGCCAGCGCACCGGATCACTGGTCGCCCTCGCCACCCGGGGCGTCGACGCCCTCGACGACTACTTCTCGCGCTATCTGCCGCAACTGGGCCTCGCGGTGGTCGTGCCCGTGGCGGTACTGGCCCGCATCGTCACCGAAGACTGGGTCTCGGCCGCCATCATCGTCGGCACCCTGCCGCTCATCCCGGTCTTCATGATGCTGATCGGCTGGGCCACCCAGTCCCGGATGGACCGCCAGTGGCGGCTGCTGTCGCGGTTGTCCGGCCACTTCCTGGACGTGGTCGCGGGGCTGCCGACGCTGAAGGTCTTCGGCCGGGCCAAGGCACAGGCCGAGTCGATCAAGCGCATCACCGGGGAGTATCGCCAGGCGACCCTGCGGACCCTGCGGATCGCCTTCCTGTCGTCCTTCGCGCTGGAACTGCTCGCCACGCTGTCCGTGGCGCTCGTCGCCGTCACCATCGGCATGCGCCTCGTCCACGGCGACATGACCCTGTACGACGGTCTGGTCGTGCTGGTCCTGGCACCCGAGGCCTATCTGCCGTTGCGGCAGGTGGGGGCGCAGTACCACGCGGCGGCCGAGGGTCTCGCCGCCGCCGAGGACATCTTCTCGGTGCTGGAGCGTCCGGTACCGGATTCGGGGACCGACCGGGTTCCGGTGGACGGTGCCCTGGCCCTCGAGGACGTGACGGTCCGCTACCCCGGACGCGCCGCGGCGGCCGTCAGGGACGTGAACCTCACCGTCGAGCCCGGGGAGACGGTCGCGCTCGTCGGCCCCAGCGGCGCGGGCAAGTCGACGCTCCTCAACGTCCTCCTCGGCTTCGTGCCCCCGGCCGGCGGACGGGTCCGGGTCGGGGGAGCCGACCTCGCCTCCCTCGATCTCGCCGACTGGCACGCCCACGTCGCCTGGGTGCCGCAGCATCCGCACCTGTACGCCGGCACCATCGCGGAGAACGTACGGCTGGCCCGGCCCGACGCCGACGACACGGCCGTCCGGCGGGCGCTGGGCGACGCGGGTGCCCTGGAGTTCGTGGACGCGCTGCCCGAGGGCACGGCGACGGTCCTCGGGGAGGACGGAACCGGCCTGTCCGCCGGACAGCGTCAGCGCCTCGCGCTGGCCAGGGCGTTCCTCGCGGACCGGCCGGTGCTGCTGCTCGACGAGCCGACGGCGGCCCTGGACGGTGCCACCGAGTCCGAGGTCGTGGACGCCGTGCGCAGGCTGGCGCGGGGACGGACGGTCCTGCTGGTGGTGCACCGCCCGGCGCTGCTGGAGGTGGCCGACCGGGTGGTGCGGCTGGAGGCGCCGACCGTTGTCGCCGCGGCCGAGGACACCAGCGGGCTGCCGGCTGCGGCGGACGGGCGCTCGCGCGTCGTCGCCCAGGATTCCCTCGACGGGCCGGCAGCGGCGCCCACCGCGTCCGCAGGGTCCGCTCCGGAGGGGCGGGGAGGCGTGTTGTCCCGGGTCCGGGCCATGTCCGGCGCCCGGAGCGGGCGGCTCACCCTGGCCCTGCTGCTCAGCAGCCTGGCGCTCGGCAGCGCGGTCGGCCTGATGGCGACCTCCGGGTACCTCATCTCGCGGGCCTCGGAGCAGCCGCCGGTGCTGTATCTGATGGTGGCCGTGACGGCGACGCGCGCCTTCGGCATCGGGCGGGCCGTGTTCCGCTACGCGGAGCGGCTCGTGTCGCACGACGCCGTGCTGCGGATGCTGGCCGACACGCGGGTCGCCGTGTACCGGAGGCTGGAGCGGCTGGCCCCCGCGGGACTGCGGCGCAGCCGCCGGGGAGACCTGCTGTCCCGGCTCGTCGCCGACGTCGACGCCTTGCAGGACTACTGGCTGCGCTGGATGCTGCCCGCCGGCAGCGCTCTGTTCGTCTCCGCCGCGTCGGTGGGGTTCACGGCCTGGCTGCTGCCGGAGGCCGGGGCCGTACTGGCAGTCGGTCTGCTCGTGGCCGGTGCCGGCGTCCCGCTGGTCACCGCCGCCGTGGCACGGCGCGCCGAGCGCAGGCTCGCCCCCGCGAGGGGCGTCCTGGCCACCCGGGTGACGGATCTGCTCACCGGCACCGCCGAGCTGACCGTCGCCGGCGCCCTGCCCGGTCGTGCCGCCGAGGCGCGGCGGGCCGACGGCGCCCTCACCCGGATCGCCTCGCGTGCCGCCACCGCCACCGCGCTGGGCGACGGACTCACGGCGCTCGTCTCCGGTCTGACCGTCGCGGGCGCCGCGCTCGTCGGGGTCGAGGCGGTCGCCGACGGCCGACTCGCCGGCGTGGCCGTGGCCGTCGTCGTCCTCACGCCGCTGGCCGCCTTCGAGGCCGTGCTCGGGCTGCCGCTCGCGGTGCAGTACCGGCAGCGCGTGGTCCGGAGCGCGGAGCGCGTGTACGAGGTGCTCGACGCCCCGGAGCCGGTGCGGGAGCCGGCGGCGCCCCGGCAGGCGCCCGCCTCGCCGTTCCCGGTGGTTCTCGAGGGACTGTCCGCGCGCCACGCCGGGCAGGACAGGGACGCGCTGACGGGGCTGGACCTGACGCTGGAGAAGGGACGCCGCGTCGCTGTGGTCGGACCGTCCGGGTCCGGCAAGACGACGCTGGCCCAGGTGCTGCTGCGCTTCCTCGACTCGGACGCGGGCTCCTACACGCTGGCCGGCGTCGACGCCTACGCCCTGGCCGGCGACGACGTACGGCGGCTCGTCGGGCTGTGCGCCCAGGACGCCCACCTCTTCGACAGCTCGGTCCGCGAGAACCTGCTCCTGGCCAGGAAGGACGCCACCGAGGGCGAGCTGCGCGACGCGCTGGCGCGGGCCCGGCTGCTGGAGTGGGCCGACGGCCTGCCCGACGGCCTGGACACGCTGGTCGGTGAGCACGGGGCCCGGCTGTCCGGTGGCCAGCGTCAGCGGCTGGCCCTGGCCCGGGCGCTGCTCGCCGACTTCCCCGTCCTGGTGCTCGACGAGCCCGCCGAGCACCTCGACCTGCCGACCGCCGACGCGCTCACCGCCGACCTGCTGGCCGCCACCGAGGGCCGTACGACCCTGTTGATCACGCATCGGCTGGCGGGGCTGGGGGCCGTGGACGAGGTGATCGTCCTGGACCGGGGCCGGGTCGCACAGCGGGGCACGTACGCCGAGCTGGTGGCCGTGCCGGGACCGCTGCGGGAGATGGCCGGGCGGGAAGCGTCGGCGGAGCTGCTGGTCACAGCGCGCTGAGCGGTCGTCCCGGTCACGGCCGCAAAGAATCCTGCAATCCGACTTTCCTGGGCAAAGGGGTCTCATTAGGCTCGGAACATGGCCCCAGCACCGCCTCCTGGCTCCCCGCCGTCCCCTGCGGAGGCCTCGGCGTCGGCCGAACTCCTGGCCCGGGTGCCGAAACTGCTGGACGCGATGCGGTCCGTCGGCAGCGGACTGGAGCTGCACGCCACGCTGCACCGGATCTGCGAGACGGCCGCCGATCTGGCTCACGCCCGGTACGCGGCCATCGGCGTCGTCGACGAGGACGGGGACGGCCTCGCCGACTTCGTGCACCACGGCCTCGACGAGGCGACCGCCCGGCGCATCGGTCACCTCCCCGACGGCCGCAAGGGCCTGCTCGGCGCGCTCATCAGCGACCCCGGGCCGGTCCGGCTGACCGACCTGACCCGGGACCCGCGCTCGTGCGGAGTTCCCGAGCACCACCCGCCGATGCGCAGCTTCCTGGGCGTCCCCGTCCGGGTGCACGGCGAGATCTTCGGCAACCTCTACCTGACCGACAAGCACGCGGGCGTGCCCTTCAACGACTACGACCTCGCCATGGTCCGGGTCCTGGCCACGGAGGCCGGTATCGCCATCGGCAACGCGCGACTGCACGAGGCCGCTCAGCAGCGGGAGCGCTGGATCGACGGATCGGTCGCCGTCACCACCGCCCTGCTGGCGGGCGGCGACACCGACGACGCCCTCCAGATCGTCGCCGAGCAGGCCCGCCGTCTCTCCGGGGCGGCCGCGGGCATCGTGCTGCTGCCGGCCGACGGGGGCGGACTGGAGATCGTGGCCGTCGACGCCCCGCACCCCTCGAACGCCCTCGGCGAGATCCTCCCGCCGGAGAACGGCATCGTGGCGGAACTGCTCGCCGGACGGCCCGTGTTCGTGGACGACGCCGCCACCGACCCCCGCCTGGGCACCGGACCGGCGCGCTCCTACGGGCCGGTGATGCTGGTGCCGCTGTGCCGGGACGGGAAGGTCCTCGGGAGTCTCGCCATGCCCCGCGCCCGTGGGGAGCGCCCGTTCACCCGGACGGAGCGGGCGCTCGGCGACCGGTTCGCCTCGCAGGCGGCGCTGGCGCTCACGATGGCCGAGGCCCAGCGCGACCGGGAACGGCTCGCCGTGTACGAGGACCGCGACCGGATCGCCCGGGACCTGCACGACCTCGTCATCCAGCGGCTGTTCGCGACGGGGATGATGCTGGAGAGCGCCCAGCGCAGGTCGGCCGTCCCGGAAGTGCGGGAAGGGGTCGGCGGGGCCGTCGACGAGCTCGACGTCACCATCCAGGAGATCCGCTCGGCGATCTTCGCGCTCCAGCAGCCGGCCGAGGAGCCCGCGGGGCTGCGCACCCGAGTGCTGCGCGAGATCACCATGGCCGCCGTACCGCTGGGCTTCACGCCCACCCACCGCTTCGTCGGCCCGGTCGACACCGCCGTCGGCGACCTGACCGGCAAGAACCTCATCGCCGCGCTGCGCGAAACCCTGTCCAACGCCTTCCGGCACGCTCACGCGGGCCGGATCGAGGTGGCCGTGGACGCCACGGCGGTCCTGCGGGACGGCCGGCCGGGCGTCCGCCTGACCGTCGCGGACGACGGGGTCGGCATTCCGGAGGGCGGCCGACGCAGCGGCCTGCACAACCTGGAGCGCCGTGCCGAGAGCGTGGGCGGCACCAGCCGGCTCGGGCCGGGCATCGGCGCGGACGGCGCCGGTACGACGGTGCTGTGGGAAGCACCGTACTGAGCGGGGCCGGGGTCGTCCGGCCCGTGTGCAGCAGCCGCACTGAGCCGTGTGCAGCAACGCGTCCCCCACTCGTACGACCTGAACGAGACTCCGGGCCCCGTGCCGGTCCAGGATCGCTGACATGCGCTCATCCCGCCGACGCCCGCTGCTCGTTCCGGTGCTGCTGTGCGCACTCGCGGTACTCGCGGCCCGCCCCACCGACGGCATGGACGGGGACGGCGGATCCGGTGCCGCCCTTGCCCCCCAGGTGGCGCGCCTGTACGAGGACGCGGCGACGGCCACCCGCCAGTACGAGGACGGGCGACTGGAGGCCGAGGCGCAACGGGCCAAGGCCCTGGAGTACGAGCGGCTGCTCGACGTTCAGCGGCAGAAGACCGACGCCATGCGCGAGGACCTGGGCCGTATCGCCCGGGCCCAGTACCGCGGCGGTGGCGGGCTCCCGCTCACCGCGCGGATGCTGCTCGCCGACGACCCGGACGAGCTGATGCGCGGCCGGCGTGTGGTCTCCCGAGCCAATCAGGCCGTCGACCGGGTCATCGGCGAGAACCTGCGGGCCGAGGCCCGGCTCGCCGCCGACGAGACCAAGGCACAGGCGGCCTGGCGGGCGCTGGAGAAGCGCAACGCGGACCTGGCGCGACTGAAGAAGAAGATCGAGGGCAAGCTGGAGGCGGCGCGGTCACGGCTGGAGGGCCGGGCGGACTCCTCCGTCGCGGCCGGCTCGTGCCCCGGCGCGGTCCGTCTCGACCAGCCGGACCGGCCCGCCGGCGCGTCCTGGGTGGCCCCCGTCGAGACCTACGAGCTGTCCGCGTCCTTCGGCAGCGGCGGGTCGCGCTGGGCGAACCGGCACACGGGCCAGGACTTCGCGGTGCCGATCGGGACATCGGTGCGCTCGGCCGGTGCGGGCCGGGTCCTGAAGGTGTCCTGCGGCGGGGCCTTCGGCATCCAGGTCGTCGTCCAGCACGCGGGCGGCTACTACACGCAGTACGCCCATCTCGCCGCCGTCGCCGTCGACCAGGGCGACCGGGTCGAGGCCGGGCAGTGGATCGCTCAGTCCGGCACCACCGGCAACTCCACCGGTCCCCACCTGCACTTCGAGGTGCGGGTCACCCCGGAGACGGGCTCGGCGCTGGACCCGGTGCCGTGGCTCTCACGGCGCGGGGTGCCGCTGCTGTGACGGCACCCGACGTGCGGTGGGGCGGCACGTCAGGGCAGGTCCGCCAGCATTCGCTCGATCACGACCGCCACCCCGTCGTCGTTGTTGGCGACCGTCCGCCCCGAGGCGGCGGCGACCACGTCCGGGTGCGCGTTGCCCATCGCGTACGACCGGCCCGCCCAGGTGAGCATCTCGACGTCGTTCGGCATGTCGCCGAAGGCCACGACCTCCTCGTGCGAGATGCCGCGCTCGGCGCAGCACAGGGCGAGCGTGCTGGCCTTGGAGACGTCGGGGCCGCTGATCTCCAGCAGGGCGCTGGGGCTGGACCGGGTGACGTTGGCGCGGTCGCCGATGGCGAGACGGGCCAGCGTGAGGAAGCCGTCGGGGTCCAGCTCCGGGTGGAAGGCGAGGATCTTGAGGACGGGTTCCGCGGCGGCGCGTCCGCCCGGCGCCAGGATCTCCTCGGCGGGCAGGAGGTCGTCGGGGTCCTCCATGTGCAGCTTCGGATAGGCCGGCTCCTGGTGGAAGCCGTACGTCTGCTCGACCGCGTACACCGTGCCGGGCGCTGCCTCCCGCAGCAGTCGTACGGCGTCCAGCGCGTTCTCCTGCGGCAGCTCGCGGACCTTCACGAACCTGTGCCTGCCGGGGCCGCCGTGGAGGTCGACCACGGCGGCGCCGTTCCCGCAGATGGCCAGGCCGTGACCGTGGACGTGGGCACTGACGACGTCCATCCAGCGGGCGGGGCGGCCGGTGACGAAGAAGACCTCGATGCCCGCCTTCTCCGCGGCGGCCAGCGCGGCGACCGTGCGCGGGGAGACCGACTTGTCGTCCCGCAGCAGGGTGCCGTCGAGGTCGGTGGCGATGAGCCGCGGACGAGTGGCGGCGGCCGGGGGCTCGGGCTTTCGGGTCGCTGAGGTCACCCGGTCATTGTCACGCATATGCGTGCACGCCCGTGCGCGGGTCCGCACATATGTGAGCTACGGCTCTCGTGCGCGGCCGTCCGTTCCTCGCTGTCATCACTTCAGCTGCGCCGGTGCCTCCATCGCGATCCGCTCGAAGACCTTCTCGTCCGCGGCGAAGTCCGATGCGGCGATCGGCCAGTGCACGACGAGCTCGGTGAAGCCCAGTTCCCGGTGCCGTCCGGCGAAGTCCACGAACGCGTCCACGGACTCCAGCGGCCGGTTGCGTTCCGGCGTGAAGCCGGTGAGCAGGACCCGGTCCAGCTCTCCCACCTCACGGCCGATCGCGGCACAGGCGTCGGCGAGCCGGTCGGCCTGCCGCCGCAGGGCCCGGCCCGACTGCTCGGGGGTGCCGTTCTCGAACAGCTTCGGGTCGCCGGTGGTCACCCACGCCTGCCCGTGCCGTGCGGCGAGCGCCAGCCCCCGGGGACCGGTCGCGGCCACCGCGAAGGGCAGCCGGGGCCGCTGCACACACCCCGGGATGTTGCGCGCCTCGTGTGCCGAGTAGAAGTCGCCCTCGTACGACACGGCGTCCTCGGTCAGCAGCCGGTCGAGCAACGGCAGGAACTCGCCGAACCGGTCGGCCCGCTCACGCGGTGTCCACGGCTCCTGGCCCAGCGCCGTGGCGTCGAAGCCGGTGCCGCCCGCTCCTATGCCGAGGGTGACCCGGCCGCCGGAGATGTCGTCGAGGGAGATCAGTTCCTTGGCGAGCGTCACCGGGTGCCGGAAGTTCGGCGAGGTGACCAGGGTGCCCAGGCGCATCCGCTCCGTGACGGCCGCGGCGGCGGTGAGGGTCGGGACGGCGCCGAACCACGGTCCGTCCCGGAAGCTGCGCCAGGAGAGGTGGTCATAGGTGTAGGCGGTGTGGAAGCCGAGCTGTTCGGCCCGCGTCCAGGTCGAACGGCCGCCCTCGTGCCAGCGGCGGTACGGAAGGATCACGGTGCTCAGGCGCAGGCTCATGCGTCCGAGCCTATGCGGCCACTCGCTGTTTCACGTGAAACAGCCTCCGGCGTCACCGTACGCGGCTGCTCAGCCACGGACTGAGGAAAATCATCGGCACATACTCCCGGTGGGTGCGGTCGCCGGGCAGAGGGACGATCAGGTGGTAGCCGGGCGGGAAGCGGCGCCCCTTGACGAAGGCGCGGTCGCCGAACACCGAGCGCAGGAACGCGGGCACATCGTCGCGCGGGATGTCGGGGCACTCCACGTTCTCGACGGTGATCAGGGCGTCGTCCTCGGGGAAGAGCCGGACGCTCACCCGGGGAACGCCGCCGAACTCGACGAACGCCTCGTGCGGAAGGGAACCGTCGGCGTCGGTGGTCACCCCCACGCCTGCGGCGCTGCGGCGGGAGGTCTGGTCGGCCCCGATGTCGTCGCCGACCTCGATCTCCTGCGCGAACTCCTCCGCGATGGCACGCAGCGCGGTGACGGCGGACTGGGTGGTGGGGAGGTGCTCCATGCCTTCGATCATGCGGGGTCAGTGCGGGGCGGGAAAGCGCAGATAGCGGGACGGGACGGATTTCGTCAGCCAGACCCCGTTGGCGCTGACGTGGAAGACATGTCCGTCGCGGTGCATGGCGGCCGCGTCCACCGAGAGCACGACGGGCCGGCCGCGGCGGGCTCCGACCCGGGTCGCGGTCGCGCGATCGGGAGAGAGGTGCGCGTCGTGCCGGTTCATCGGCCGCAGCCCCTCGGTGCGGATGGCATCCAGGGACCGGGCCACCGTCCCGTGGTAGAGGTACGGCGGCGGGGTCGCCGGCGGCAGGCCGAGATCCACGTGGACGCTGTGGCCCTGGCTGGCGCGGATGCGGGTGCCCTCGACGGCGAAGCGCCGCTTGTCGTTGGTGGCGACCACGTGGTCGAGCTCCGCGTGGGTGAAGCGGAAGCCGTGTGCGGCCGCCGCGGCGATCAGCGTGTCGATCTCGACCCAGCCGCCCTCGTCGAGCGTGAGCCCGATCCTCTCCGGCTGGTGGCGCAGGTGCTTCGACAGATACTTGGACACCTTCACCGTGCGTCGGTCGTCGGATGTGCTCTCGTGTCTGTCGTCCTTGTGTTCCTCTTGCATGGCTTCAGCGTGCCTGGTGAGACACGCGTCACGCGATCGCTTTTGCCGCCGAGGTTTGATCCACAGTCAAGTCGAGTTATCCACAGGCTTGTTGGGGCTCCCTGTGGAAACTACAAGGGCGGCTTCACCCGCGCGAGGCGCCTCAACACCCGTGGGGCGAAGCGGGACATGAGGTGAGCACCCCGCGCTTCCGGCGTCACCGGGACCACGGCCCTGTTGTGCACGACGGCCTCGAGCACGGCGTCGGCCACCTTCTCCGGCGGGTAGTTGCGCATCTCGTACAGCCGGGAAGTGCGCTGCTGCCGGCGCTTCTCCTCCGTCGCGTCGACACCCGCGAAGTGCGCCGTGGCTGTGATGCTGGTGTTGACGAGGCCGGGGCAGATCGCCGTGACGCCGATCCCCCGGCCGGCCAGCTCGGCCCGCAGGCACTCGCTCAGCATCAGCACGGCCGCTTTGGAGGTGGCGTAGGCGGGCAGCGCCCTGGAGGGCTGGAAGGCCGCCGCCGACGCGGTGTTGACGATGTGCCCGCCCTGTCCGCGCTCGGTCATCTGCCGGCCGAACAGACGGCAGCCGTGGATGACGCCCCACAGGTTGACGTCCAGGACCTTCTGCCAGTCCTGGGGCGTGGTGTCGAAGAAGGAGCCCGACAGACCGATCCCGGCGTTGTTCACGAGCACGTCCACCACGCCGTACTCGGCGGCGACCCTGGCCGCCAGCTTCTCCATGGCCTGCGCGTCGGAGACGTCCACGGTCTCCGCCCAGGCGGCCGGCGCACCGATCAGCCGGCACAGCTCCGCGGTCCGGGCGGCGGCCTCGGCGTTCCGGTCGACGGCCACCACGCGCGCACCGGCCTCGGCGAACGCGAACGCCGTCGCCCGCCCGATGCCGTTGCCCGCACCGGTGACCAGGACCAGCTGGCCGCCGAAGCGGTCGGCGTACTTCCCCTTCGCCGCGGCCCCGGAGCGGCCGTCCTCGGTGGCGGTGACGAAGTCCGTGATCCAGTCCGCCAGCCGGTCCGGCCGGGTGCGCGGCACCCAGTGCTTCGCGGGCAGTGTGCGCCGGGTGAGCCGCGGCGCCCACAGCTCGAGGCCGTCGTAGAGCCGCTCCGACAGGAACGCGTCACCGAGGGGCGTGATGAGCTGCACGGGCGCGTGCGCGTAGGCGTCCGCACGCGGCCTGCGCAGCCGGGGCCGGACGTTGTCCCGGTAAAGCCACGCCCCGTGTGCGGCGTCCGACGGCAGGGACGCGGTCGGGTAGTCGCCGCCGGGTACCTTCTCGACGCGCTCCAGGATGCCCGGCCAGCGCTTGCCGAGAGGCCCGCGCCAGGCCAGCTCGGGCAGCACCGGCGTGTGCAGCAGGTAGACGTACCAGGACTTGGCGCCCTGGCCGAGGAGCTGTCCGACCCGGCGCGGGGTGGGCCGCCTGAGGCGCTTGTTGATCCAGTGCCCGAAGTGGTCCAGGGAAGGACCGGACATCGAGGTGAAGGAGGCGATGCGGCCCTCGGTGCGCTTGACCGTGACGAACTCCCAGGACTGCACCGAGCCCCAGTCGTGGCCCACCAGGTGCACCGGACGGTCCGGACTGACCGCGTCGGCCACGGCCAGGAAGTCGTCCGTCAGCTTCTCCAGCGTGAACCCGCCCCGCAGCGGGCTCGGCGCGGTGGACCGGCCGTGGCCCCGAACGTCGTACAGGACCACGTGGAAGCGGCCGGCCAGGCGGCCGGCGACCTCGGACCAGACCTCCTTGCTGTCCGGGTAGCCGTGCACCAGGACGACCGTGGGCCGCCGCGGATCGCCCAGCTCCGCCACGCACAGCTCGACCCCGCCCGTGTGAACCCAGCGCTCCCGCGCACCGTCCAGCACCGTCATTCCTCCTCCGCCCAGCGCCACTCGTGCGGCAGCCCGTGCTCCGGCCTGAAGGCGCTTCCCCCGCTACTCGTCCGTAACGACGCCGAATCTCCCAGTTGTTAGACCCAACGTCAATAGGGGGCGCAGGGCGGCGTGGGCGAGTCGGAGAGCCGCACCGTGGCTCTCAGGTACGGCATCCCCTACGGGCCCGTACTACTCGAGTCTGACGCGAAGACGGCTCTTCGGTCTGACGACCGCGGTGGCGCCCGTCACTACTGTCGTGGATGTGACTGTGATCGCGACCGAAAGCCTGAGCAAGCGGTTCCCCCGGGTGACCGCGCTCGACCGGCTCTCCGTGGACGTCGGACCCGGTGTGACCGGACTCGTCGGTGCCAACGGCGCCGGCAAATCCACTCTGATCAAGATCCTGCTGGGTCTGTCTCCCGCCAGCGAGGGCCGGGCCGAAGTGCTCGGACTCGATGTCGCCACCAAGGGCGCCGACATCCGCGAGCGGGTCGGCTACATGCCGGAACACGACTGCCTGCCACCCGACGTCTCGGCCACCGAGTTCGTCGTCCACATGGCACGCATGTCCGGCCTGCCGCCCACCGCCGCCCGCGAGCGCACGGCCGACACCCTGCGCCACGTCGGCCTGTACGAGGAGCGCTACCGCCCCATCGGCGGCTACTCGACGGGCATGAAGCAGCGCGTGAAGCTCGCGCAGGCCCTCGTGCACGACCCCCAGCTGGTCTTCCTCGACGAGCCGACCAACGGCCTCGACCCGGTCGGCCGCGACGAGATGCTCGGCCTCATCCGCCGCATCCACACGGACTTCGGCATCTCCGTCCTGGTCACCTCCCACCTGCTGGGCGAGCTGGAACGCACCTGCGACCACGTCGTCGTCGTGGACGGCGGCAAGCTGCTGCGCTCCAGCTCCACCACGGACTTCACCCAGACCACCACGACCCTCGCGATCGAGGTCACCGACACCGACGAGCACCCCGACGGCACCAGAGCGGTACGCGACGCGCTCGACGCACGCGGGGTGACCGTCCAGGACGGCAGCGGCCTGCCCGGAGCCGGACACGTCCTGCTGCTCACCGCGGCGGGCGAGGAGACCTACGACCTCGTCCGGGACGTCATAGCCGACCTCGGCCTCGGCCTGGTCCGCATGGAGCAGCGCCGGCACCACATCTCGGAGGTCTTCACCGACAGCGACGCAGCACGGAAGGAGGCGGTCGGCCATGGCAGCTGAACAGCCCACAGCCACGGTGGCCCCGGGTGACCAGACCCGCATCCACAACATCGGCTACCGCAGTTACGACGGCCCCCGCCTCGGCCGCGCCTACGCCCGCCGTTCGCTGTACTCGCAGTCCCTGCGCGGTGCCTACGGCCTCGGCCGCTCGGCCAAGTCCAAGGTGCTGCCCATGCTGCTCTTCGTGGTGATGTGCCTCCCGGCGGGCATCATGGTCGCCGTCGCCGTCGCCACCAAGGCCAACGACCTGCCGGTGGACTACACGCGCTACGCGATCGTCCTCCAGGCCGTCATCAGTCTCTACGTCGCGGCCCAGGCCCCGCAGTCCGTCTCACGCGACCTGCGCTTCAAGACCGTCCCCCTGTACTTCTCCCGGCCGATCGAGACCTCCGACTACGTGCGCGCCAAGTACGCGTCGCTGGCCTCCGCCCTCTTCATCCTCACCGCCGCACCGTTGCTGGTGCTCTACGTGGGCGCACTGCTCGCCAAACTCGACTTCGCGGACCAGACCAAGGGGTTCGCCCAGGGACTGGTCTCCGTGGCACTGCTGTCGCTGCTCTTCGCCGGTCTCGGCCTGGTCGTGGCCTCGGTCACCCCGCGCCGCGGTTTCGGCATCGCGGCCGTCATCGCCGTCCTGACCATCACCTACGGCGCGGTCTCCACGCTCCAGGCCATCGCGGACGTCCAGGGCAGCTCCGGGGCCGTCGCCTGGATAGGCCTGTTCTCGCCGATCACCCTGATCGACGGAGTCTCATCGGCCTTCCTGGGTGCTACCTCGGCCTTCCCCGGCGGGGTCGGCCCGAGCAACGGTGAGGGCGCCGTCTACGCACTCGTCACCCTCGGCCTGATCGCCGGCGCCTACGGGCTGCTGATGCGCCGCTACAAGAAGGTGGGACTGTGACCACGCTGAACATCGACCACGTCTCCCGCTGGTTCGGCAACGTGGTCGCCGTCAACGACGTCACCATGACGATCGGCCCCGGCGTCACCGGCCTCCTCGGCCCCAACGGCGCGGGAAAGTCCACCCTCATCAACATGATGGGCGGCTTCCTCGCCCCCTCCACCGGCAGCGTCACCCTCGACGGCCAGCCGGTCTGGCGCAACGAGGACATCTACAAGCACATCGGCATCGTCCCCGAGCGGGAGGCGATGTACGACTTCCTCACCGGCCGCGAGTTCGTCCTCGCCAACGCCGAGCTGCACGGCCTGGGAGCCAAGGCGGCCGACGAGGCGCTGGCCACCGTGGAGATGGCCTACGCCCAGGACCGGAAGATCGCCACCTACTCCAAGGGCATGCGCCAGCGCGTGAAGATGGCCTCCGCCCTGGTCCACCAGCCGTCGCTGCTCCTGCTCGACGAGCCGTTCAACGGCATGGACCCGCGCCAGCGCATGCAGCTGATGGACCTGCTGCGGCGCATGGGCGACGAGGGCCGCACCGTGCTGTTCTCCTCACACATCCTCGAAGAGGTCGAACAGCTCGCCTGGCACATCGAGGTCATCGTCGCCGGACGCCATGCGGCCAGCGGCGACTTCCGCAAGATCCGCCGCCTGATGACCGACCGGCCGCACCGCTACCTGGTGCGTTCCAGCGACGACCGGGCCCTCGCGGCCGCGCTGATCGCCGACCCGTCGACGTCCGGCATCGAGGTCGACCTCGCCGAGGGCGCCCTGCGCATCCAGGCCGTCGACTTCGGACGGTTCACGGCCCTGCTGCCGAAGGTCGCCCGCGACCACGGCATCCGGCTCCTCACGGTCTCGCCGTCCGACGAGTCCCTCGAGTCCGTCTTCTCGTATCTCGTCGCGGCGTAGGAGGCCGAAGAATGTACGACCCCACAGTCGCCCGGCTCACCTACCGGGCCCTGCTCGGCCGCCGCCGGGCCCTCATCCTGGGCGCGCTCCCGCTGCTGCTGCTCGTCATCGCCGTCGCGGTGCGCGCGCTCGCCGGAGCCGACGACCAGACCGCGGCGGACGTGCTGGGCGGCTTCGCCCTCGCCACCATGGTGCCGATCATCGGCGTCATCGCCGGCACCGGTGCCATCGGCCCCGAGATCGACGACGGCTCGGTGGTGTATCTGCTGTCCAAGCCCATCAAGCGGCCGACGATCATCTTCACCAAGCTGATCGTCGCGATAGCCGTGACAATGGTCTTCTCCGCCGTGCCCACCCTCCTCGCCGGTCTGATCCTCAACGGCAACGGCCAGCAGGTCGCCGTCGCCTACACGATCGCCGCGCTGGTCGCCTCCATCGCCTACGCCGCCCTCTTCCTGCTGCTGGGCACGGTCTCCCGGCACGCGGTGGTCTTCGGGCTCGTCTACGCCCTGGTCTGGGAGGCCCTGTTCGGCTCCCTGGTGCCCGGGGCCCGCACGCTGAGCGTCCAGCAGTGGTCGTTGGCGGTGGCCCAGAAGGTCGCCGACGGGAACCTGGTGACGTCCGACGTCGGTCTGCCCACCGCGACGGTGCTGCTCGCCGCGGTGACCGTGCTCGCCACCTGGTACGCCGGCCAGAAGCTGCGGTCGCTGACCCTCGCCGGGGAGGAGTGACCGGGCCGCTCGGCCGCGGGTGAGGAGTCGGTACGGGCCTCGGTGACGGGCGCCGGGGCCCGCCGGCCGTCGGTAACGCGACGTACGTCCGCATTTAATCGGTGGCGCCCGGCTTTCCGCGGCGGCATCGTGGGGGATGCACGAGGCCGGACGGTGTCGGCGCAACGGGAGGCCGCTTCGAGCACGCGGAATGCCCCGCGTGGGCCGACCGACGGGGACGCCGACACCGTCCGGACCGTGTGGCGGAGCACCGTACGTCAGGGCCTCGACCTACGCCGAGGCCCCCGCCGCCCTCAGGTCCCGGCCCCCCGGCGTCAGACCGACAGACGCTCGAGTACCACCGCGATGCCGTCCTCGTCGTTGGAGGAGGTCACCTCGTCGGCCACTGCCTTCAGCTCCTCGTGGGCGTTGGCCATCGCCACGCCCCGGGCCGCCCAGCCGAACATCGGGACGTCGTTGGGCATGTCGCCGAACGCGATGGTGTCCGCCGCCTTCAGACCGAGTCGGCGTGCCGCGAGCGAGAGGCCGGTGGCCTTGGACAGGCCGAGAGGGAGCAGTTCGACGACGCCCGCGCCGGCCATGGTCACCGTGACGAAGCCGCCGGCCGCGTTCCGGGCCACCTCGGCCAGCTCGTCGTCCGACAGGGTCGGATGCTGGATGTAGATCTTGTTCAGCGGCGCCGACCACAGGTCCGAGGCGTCGGTGAACGGCAGCGCGGGAAGGTCGCCCCCGACCTCGTACCCCGGGCCGACCAGGACGTCGCCGTCCAGGCCGTCCCGGCTCGCCGCCAGGTACAGCGGGCCGGTCTCCGCCTCGATCTTGGCCAGCGCCACCCCGGCCAGCTGCCGGTCCAGGGTCACGGAGGTCAGCAGCCGGTGCTCGCCGGCGTGGTAGACCTGTGCGCCCTGGCCGCAGACGGCCAGCCCGTCGTAGCCGAGGTCGTCCAGGATGTGCCGGGTCCACGGCACCGCCCGCCCGGTGACCACGATGTGGGCCGTGCCCGCCGCGGTGGCCGCGGCGAGCGCGTCACGGGTGCGCTGAGAGATCGTGTCGTCGCCGCGCAGCAGCGTGCCGTCGAGGTCGGTCGCGATCAGCCGGTACGGGAAACCCCCGGCGGGTCCGGTGCCGGGGACCGTGGCGGTGCCGGTGTCAGTCACTTGGCCACCGGCTCCAGTACCTCCCGGCCGCCCAGGTACGGGCGGAGCACCTCGGGCACGCGGACCGAGCCGTCGGCCTGCTGGTGGTTCTCCAGGATCGCCACGATGGTGCGCGGAACGGCGCACAGCGTGCCGTTGAGCGTGGCCAGCGGGCGCACCTTCTTGCCCTCGCGGACGCGGATCGACAGCCGGCGGGACTGGAACTCGGTGCAGTCCGAGGTCGAGGTCAGCTCGCGGTACTTGCCCTGGGTCGGGATCCACGCCTCGCAGTCGTACTTGCGGGCGGCAGAGGAGCCCAGGTCGGCCGAGGCCACGTCGATCACCCGGAACGGCAGTTCCAGCGACGTCAGCCACTGCTTCTCCCACTCCAGCAGGCGCTGGTGCTCGGCCTGCGTGTCCTCGGGGAGGACGTAGGAGAACATCTCGACCTTGTCGAACTGGTGCACACGGAAGATGCCCCGGGTGTCCTTGCCGTGCGAACCCGCCTCCCGGCGGAAGCAGGGCGAGAAGCCGGCGTAGCGCAGCGGCAGGCGCTCGGCGTCCAGGATCTCGTCCATGTGGTACGCGGCGAGCGGCACCTCGGACGTGCCGACCAGGTACAGGTCGTCCTTGTCGAGGTGGTAGACGTCCTGCGCGGCCTGGCCCAGGAAGCCGGTGCCGGCCATCGACTGCGGACGCACCAGCGCCGGGGTCAGCATCGGCGTGAACCCGGCCGCCGTGGCCTGCGCGATCGCGGCGTTGACCAGGGCGAGCTCCAGGAGGGCGCCCACGCCGGTCAGGAAGTAGAAGCGCGAGCCGGAGACCTTGGCGCCGCGCTCCACGTCGATGGCGCCGAGCAGCTGGCCCAGCTCCAGGTGGTCCTTGGGCTCGAAGCCCTCGGCGGTGAAGTCGCGGTGCGTGCCGTGCGTCTCGAGCGTGACGAAGTCCTCCTCGCCGCCGACGGGAACGTCGGGGTGGACGAGGTTGCCGAGCCGCTGGAGCAGCTCCTGGGTCTCGGCGTCGGCCGCGTCGCGTTCGGCGTCGGCGGCCTTGACGTCCGTCTTGAGCTGCTCGGCCCGCTTGAGCAGCTCGGCCTTCTCGTCTCCGGCGGCCTTGCCGATCAGCTTGCCGAGGCCCTTCTGCTCGGCGCGCAGCTCGTCGAAGCGGACGCCGGACGACCTGCGCCGTTCGTCGGCGGACAGGAGGGAGTCGACGAGCGCGACGTCCTCTCCACGGGCGCGCTGCGAGGCGCGCACACGGTCGGGGTCCTCACGGAGCAGGCGAAGGTCAATCACGCGGTCAAGGCTACCGGTGCGCGGTGTCGGGTCTCGACCCACTATTGCCGGACGCGGGACGCGGACCCCGTTCGACCGGTCAACGAAGCGAGGTGGTGTCCCCGTAACGAGGCGCCGCACGGGCGGTAGGTTGACCGGATTCCCTTGGGGAGAACGGGACTTGGGCCGAGATTGTCCACAGGGGTCCACAGTCGGGAAAAGTTATCCACAGGGTGTGCGAAAGATCTGTGGATTCACGGAACTGATCATTCCAAAATCCGGAAGGTGGGCCGTCCAAACCCTCCGAGCCCCCACTTTCGAGTGAAAACGGGACGCTCGGCGTCACTCCGGAGAATGGGGTGCAAGAAACAGGTGGACGAAGGGTGACCTGGACCCCTGTGGGCGAATCGGTCGGCCGTAGGGGGATATGTCGACTGAATGCCGCTTCGTTGTCGACTTGTCCCCAGGTCGAGAAGAGGGCCTGTGGATAACTTCTGTGGACAACGAAAATCAGCAGATAGGCCCGGCGATCAGAACCGGCCGTCCTGGCAGCGTGCCACCCAGTCCGCCGCCGCCACGAAGGCCTCGTCCGAGGTCCCCGGCCGCAGCGCGGCCACGTCCGTCGGCGCGACCTCCGCGCGCGGATACGACCCGAGGTAGCGCACCTGGAGGCAGGACCGCTTCAGGCCCATCAACGCGTCGGCCACCCGCCGGTCGGAGATGTGCCCCTCGGCGTCGATGCAGAAGCAGTAGTTGCCGATGCCCGCACCGGTGGGCCGGGACTGCAGCAGCATCAGGTTGACGCCCCGGGTGGCGAACTCGCCCAGCAGATCGCGCAGGCCGCCGGGGTGGTCGTCGCGCTGCCAGAGCACGACGGAGGTCTTGTCCGCGCCGGTCGGAGCGGCGGGCCGGGCCGGGCGGCCGACCAGCACGAAGCGGGTCTGGGCGTTCTCCGCGTCGTGGATGTCGGCCTCCAGCACCTCGAGGCCGTAGCGCTCGGCGGCGAACTCTCCGGCGAAGGCCGCGTCGTACCGCCCCTCCTGCACCAGGCGGGCGCCGTCCGCGTTGGAGGCGGCCGACTCCCAGGCGGCGTCCGGGAGGTGTGCCTTGAGCCAGTTGCGGACCTGGGGCTGGGCGGCCGGGTGCGCGGTGACCGTCTTGATGTCCGACAGCTTGGTGCCGGGGCGGACCAGCAGGGCGAAGGTGATGGAGAGCAGCACCTCGCGGTAGATCATCAGCGGCTGGCCGGCGACCAGCTCGTCGAGGGTGGTGGTGATGCCGCCCTCGACGGAGTTCTCGATCGGCACGAACGCGGCCTCGGCCTCGCCGGTGCGCACCGCGTCGAGCGCGGACTGGACGGAGACGTACGGGACCAGTTCCCGGGTCGCCGTCTCCGGGAGGGTGCGCAGGGCGACTTCGGTGAAGGTGCCTTCAGGGCCGAGATACGCGTAACTGGCTGGCATGTCCTCACCCTAATGGGCTCGGGAGCGCCCGGCTCACGCGTCTCGTGCGAGCCCCTCCGCGGGGTGACGCGCTCCGGATTCACCCTTCCAGCAGCCGCTGCCCCACGTACTCTCCCTCCGGCGCCCCGCCCGGTACCGCGAACAGGCCGCTCGCCTCGTGCCGGATGAACTGCGACAGCGCGTCGCCCCGGTCCAGCTTGCGCTGCACGGGCACGAAGCCCCGCAGCGGATCGGCCTGCCAGCAGATGAAGAGCAGGCCGGCGTCCGGGACGCCGTCGGCGTCGAAGCCGTCGTGGTACGAGAAGGGGCGGCGGACCATGGCCGCGCCGCCGTTCTGGTCCGGGCGCGTGATCCGGGCGTGGGCGTCGATGGGAACGACCAGTTCTCCGGACGCGTCCGTCTTCTCCAGGTCCATCTCCGTCGTCTCGGTGGCGTCGCCGCCTGCGGACAGCGGCGACCCGTCGGACTTGCGGCGCCCGATGACGTCCTCCTGTGCCTTGACCGACAGCTTCTCCCAGTCGTCGAGGAGCATGCGGATACGGCGTACGACGACGTAGGAGCCGTTCGCCATCCAGGCCGGGCCGCCCTTGCCGGTTCCGGACCCCTCCGGCACGAAGATCCGCTCGTCGAAGTCGGCGTCGGCGGGCTTGGGGTTGCGGGTGCCGTCGACCTGGCCCATGAGGTTGCGGGCCGTCATGGGGTGGGCGGTGGCACCCGGCGAACGGTTGAAGCCGTTCATCTGCCAGCGGACGCGGGCGGCCGTCCCGGCGTCCTGCTGGATCGCGCGCAGGGCGTGGAAGGCCACCAGGGCGTCGTCGGCGCCGATCTGCACCCACAGGTCGCCGTTGCTGCGCTTCTTGTCGAGGTGGTCGGAGGAGAAGTCGGGGAGCGGGTCGAGCGCGACCGGGCGCTGCTGCTCCAGTCCGGTCCGGCCGAAGAAGCTGTGTCCGAAGCCGAAGGTGACGGTCAGCGAGGACGGCCCGGCGTCCTGGGCCACGCCCGTGTCACGGGTCGCGGCCGGCTCGCCCGCCATCAGCCGCCGGGCCGTGTCGGACCAGCGGCGCAGGAGTGCGGCGGCCTCCTTGCGGCCGGCGCCGGCCGCGAGGTCGAAGGCGACGAGGTGGCCGCGGGCCTGCATGGCGGTGGTGATGCCGGGCTGATGTTTCCCGTGAAACATCGCCCGCCCGCTGCCGAGCGAGGCGAGGGGCGCGGCGGCGGAGGAGGGCGCGGCGGCGTAACCCGCGGCGGCGCCCGCCGCGCCGAGGACGAGCCCGGTGGCACCGGCGGTGCCGAGCAGGCGCCGTCGTGAGATGCCCTCCGGGGTGGTGGTGTCCTCGGCGCTGCGGGCCTGTGGGACGGACTGGTCAGCCATGGTGCGGTTCAGCCGATCTGCGCGTTCTTGGAGAGAGTGACCTGGTCGATGTCGGAGGTCCGTACGGTGACGGCGACTTCCCAGTCTCCGGCCATCGGGATCTGTACTTGGCTCGCCGACCAGTGGCCGGTGGTGATGTGGTCGGGCGCGACGGGCAGGGGCCCGATGTCCTTGGCCTTCTGGGTGAGGGCCACCTTCACCTCGGGGATGTCGAAGGCGGTCCCGTCCGGGCGTTCGACGTAGAGGTGCAGGTCGTTGGAGCCGACCCGGGCGGGGTCGAGTTCGACCCGTACGACGCCCTTGCCGTTCTGGCCGCCGGTGTCGAAGGGCATGTCCAGTGTCACCGCGCCGGTGGAGGGGGCGGCGGTAGCGGCGGAGGCCGCCCCGGCGGCCTTGGCCTCCTCCTCGGTGCGGCCCGGCTCGGTCTGGGTCAGGAGGGTGGTGACGGCGAGCAGGACGACGGCGACGCCCGCCTCGGCGAGCACGGAGCGGCGCAGTCCGAAGCGGTGCGGGTCGGAGTCCCGTTGCCGTTTCTGCCGGGCGTTGTCGACGGCCGCGCGCTGCCGGGCGAGCTGCGCGGCACGCTTGGAGCCGCCGGAACCCTTCCCGGCGCCGGAGGCCTTCCCGGCGCCGGACGTCTTCCCGGCGGCCTCGTCCTTCTCCGTGCTCCCGGTCTTGGCCGCCGCTGCGGTCTTCTCCGCGGTTCCGGTCTTGGCCGCCGTTCCGGATTTCCCCGCGCTCCCGGTCTTGGCCGCTGCCGCGGTCGTCTCCGAGGCTCCGGTCTTTCCTGACGCTCGGGTCTTCTCCGGGGCTTTCGCCCTGTCGTTCCCGCGGCCGTCCGAAGCGGCCACGCGTTCCTTCTTCCGCTGCCCGGCGACGGCGGGTACCGCCTCCGCCAGCTGTGCCGTCCAGCGCCGGGAGAAGTACGCGACGCCGACGAGTACCGCCACGAGCCCGATCTTGAGGAGGAGCAGCTGTCCGTAGCGGGTGTCGGTGAAGGCCGTCCAGGAGCCGAGCTGGCGCCAGGACTGGTAGGTGCCGGTCGCCACCAGCGCGACCACGCTGGCGAAGGCGACGCGCGAGAACCGGCGTACGGCGAGGGCGGGCACCGGTGTGTCCGCCGGGCCGCAGTACAGGGCGACGAGCAGTGCGGCGAGTCCGCCGAGCCAGGTGGCGACGGCGATCAGGTGGACGACGTCGACCGGCATGGCGAGACCGGCCTGGAGGCCGACGGAGGCGTGCTCGGACATGGCCCAGGTCGCCGCGAGGCCGGCCGCCACGACGCTGCCGCCGACCGCGAGCCCGAAGGTGAGGTCCCGCTTTTCCTCGTCCTCCCTCTTGTCGTACGCGCCGAAGAGCACGGCGATGAACAGCGCGGCCGCCGCGAGCAGCAGCAGCCGGGAGACCAGCGCGGCGCCGGCCTTGGTCTGCAGCACCTCGCCGAGCAGGCTCAGGTCGAAGATGTCGGCGGCCTTCCCGGAGCCGGTGTAGGAGCCGCGCAGCAGGAGGAGCAGGAGGGTGGCGGCGGTCAGCGCGAGCCAGCCGGAGACGACGAACCGCTGCACGACGCGCACCCCCGAGCCGCGCGGCCAGCAGGCGAGGACGAAGGCGGCACCGCCCACCAGGACGGCGAAGGCCGCGTAGGACACGTACCGCCCGACGCCGTACAGCCCGCCGACGAACCCGCCGCCCGCCGCCTGCCCGGAGACGGAGACCGAGGTCTCGGAGGGGGCGCCGACGGAGAAGGTGTAGGCGCCGGCGACCGGGTGGCTGTCGGCGGAGACGACCTGGTAGGCCACCGTGTAGGTGCCGTCGGGCAGCCCGGCGTGCAGCTTCACGGAGTACGTCGTGCCGTCGGTGCCGGACGGTCTGCCGTCGTCGACGCGTTTGCCCTTGGGGTCCAGGACGCGCAGCGAGTCGTCGTCCATGGAGACCGACTCGGAGAAGGTGAGCGACACCTGGGCCGGGGCCTTGTCGACCACCGCCCCCTGCCGGGGGTCGCTGCCGGTCAGCGCGGCGTGCGCGGAGGCCGGTGCGGCGCCGGCCAGCAGCGCGCAGGCCGCGGCCAGGAGCAGCAGCACCAGGGTCCGGACGCGCGGGGCGATGGTCTGCGTCAAGGTGGTCCCTCCCTCAGTGTCCGGAGTCTTCGGTGTGCCCGGAGTGTCCGGTGGTGGGCTGGTAGGTGGCCGCCTTCACGGGCAGCTCGACCGTGACGGGGCCGGAGTGGGCGAAGTGCAGTTCGACGGCGACCGAGTGGCCCTGCTTCGGCTGTTGCTTCAGCTTCTCGAACATCAGGTGGTTCCCGCCGCTCTTGAACACGAGTTGACCGTGGGCGGGGACCTCGAGGCGGTCGACCTGCTTCATGGTCCCGTCGACGGTCTCGTGCACGGTGACCTCGCCGGCCTCGCTGGTGACGGAGGTCAGTTCGTCCGCGGTGCCGCCCTCGTTGGTGATCGTGAGGAATCCGGCCGCCATCGAGTCGGAGACGGGCTGCGGTATGTAGGCGGCGTCGACGGAGAGTTCGGCGCCGGAGGCCGAGGAGTCGGAGTCCGAGCCGCCGCAGCCCGCGAGGGTCAGGGCGCCGATCACCGCGACGGCGGCGAGGGCGGGGCGGCGCTTCAGGGGCCCTTCCGCGGGCCGCCTCACGGGTTCTCCCCCTTGATGAGCTTGGGGAGGTCCTTGGTGTAGTCCTCGACCGTTGCGTCCTCGCCGTAGAGGACGTAGCCCGCGTCGGACTTCGGGGAGAAGGCGACGACCTGGGTGCCGTGGGTCGAGACGATCTCGCCGTCCTTGTCCTTGGTCGGCGGGTCGATCGAGATGCCGAGGGTGCGGGCGCCCGCCTGGATGGTGTCGAACTCGCCGGTGAGGCCGACGATCTGCGGGTCGATGCCCTTGAGCCACTTGCCGAGCGCGGCCGGGGTGTCGCGCTCCGGGTCGGTGCTGACGAACACGACGCGGAGCTTGTCCTGCTCCGCCTGGGGGAGCTGCTTCTTGGCCACGGCGACGTTGTTCATGGTCAGCGGGCAGACGTCGGGGCAGTGGGTGTAGCCGAAGTAGATCAGGGTGGGCTTGCCTGCGGTCTGCTCGCGCAGGTCGTACTTCTTGCCCTGGGTGTCGGTCAGGACCAGGTCGGGCTTCTCGAAGGGCTTGTCGAGGACGGTGGCGGCCTGCTGGCTGGTGTCCTCGGAGACCACGGTCACGGGCTTGTCGCTGTCGGCGCCGCTGCCGCAGGCGGACAGCGTCAGAGTGGCGGCGGCGAGCAGGGCGGCCATGGCGAACGTCTTCTTGCGCATAGAAAAATGTCCCAGATGTGAAGTGCTCCGGTGCGCGCCGGGGTCCGTCGGACGGACCGACGGACGGTGTCCGGCGCGCACCGGACGAGAGGATGCGCCGGCGAGGGACGCCGGCGCACCGGCACGGGAGCTGTTACGCCGCCGTGCCGGAGTTGCGCCGACGGCCGGCCAGCACGCCGTACGCGACGCCCGCCGCACCGACGACGATGCCGACGATGCCGAGGACGCGGGCGGTGGTGTCACTGCCGTCGCCGGAGCCGGAGTCCGACGCGGAGGTGTCGGCGGCGGTGTTCTGAGCGGCCGCCTCGGTGTCGTCGGCCTTCGCGTCCGATCCCGAGGCGCCGTGGGCGTCGTCCTCGGCCGCGGACAGCTTGAGCACGGGCGCCGGGGTGTCGGGCTCTTCCTGGCCCTCCTGCGGCACCTCGATCCAGCGCACGACCTCCTTGTTGGAGTACGTCTGGATCGCCTTGAACACCAGCTGGTCGGCGTCCTCGGGCAGCGCGCCGATGGACACCGGGAACTTCTGGAAGTAGCCGGGCTCGACGCCCTTGCCGTCGGCGGTCCAGGTCACCTTGGTGACGACCTCGGTGATCTGCTTGCCGTGCGACTCCAGCGGCTTGGCCGGCTTGGC
Source organism: Streptomyces coelicoflavus (assembly GCF_045041415.1). NCBI lineage: Bacteria > Bacillati > Actinomycetota > Actinomycetes > Kitasatosporales > Streptomycetaceae > Streptomyces > Streptomyces coelicoflavus. The sequence goes on from NZ_CP108218.1 coordinate 4,325,774, forward strand.
CTTGGTGACCTCGGCCTTCCAGCCCGGGACCGGCTGCGGCATCACGGACGCCAGCGGGTGGTCGGTGGGGAAGTTGACCTCCAGCTTGGTGGTGGAGGCGTTGTCGCGCTCGTTGGGGACCTTGAAGTCGACGACCGCGTAGCCGCCCTTGGCGGCCGCGCCCTCCGGCTGCACGCTGACGTGTGCGAAGGCGGGAGCGGACAGGGCGAGGACGGCGAGGCCGGACACGGCGCCGGCGGCGGCGATACGGGAAGCCTTCATGGATGAGTACTCCGCTTCGTGGGGACACCGGTGGTGAGCCGGTGCCGGGTGACGGGAGGAACGCGCGCACGCGCGCGAGCCGCACGACGGCGGCCCCTCCCGGGGGAAGCGGGACGGCGGTCGCGTCGTGTCAGGCGGTGAGGGCGAACGCGCCACTCGGCGGACCGCGCCTGACGACCGTGTGCTGGAGCGCGGTGGTACGGGGCCTGGGCGGCACCCGCAGGGCGGGACGCGGCAGCCGGGGGCCCGTGCCGGGGGCACCGGCGAGCCCGGCGTGCAGGGTGCGCACCAGGGAGAGCGCGGCGCGCAGGGCGCGGACGAACGCCGCTTCGGCCATGGAGTGGGCCGAGTGCGCCGACAGTTCGACGAGCCGGGCCAGTGCCAGGTCCCCGCGCCGCAGCAGCCAGCCGGCGGCCAGGGCCGCGAGGACGTGGCCGAGCAGCATCGGCAGGGACGGCAGCAGCGAGGCGGAGGTACCGGCGGTGGACAGGGCGTCGGCCGGGTGGTGCGCCGCGCCGGTGGTGGCGTCGGGGGCGACGCGCGCGTCGGTGAGGATGCGCTGGGCCTGGGTGGGGCTGATCGCCGCCGCGGTGGTCCCGCAGACCAGCCGTGCGGCCTGCTGGACCAGTGAGGCGTCGGACAGGGCGCCCGTCCCGCCGCCGGAGGCCGTGGCCGGGGTGGCGACGGTGGTGCCGTGTTGGCCAAGACCGAACAGGGCGTGCAGGGCGGTCTGTCCGAGGGCGAGCAGCGTCACGATGCCGGCCAGCGAGCGCAGGCGCCCGGCGAGCGGCACGGCGACCAGGACCGCCCCGAGGAATCCCGCGCCCAGCGACCACAGCGGAACGGTGGCGCAGGAGGCGAGGGTGTGCCCCGCCGCGGCCAGCACGACGCAGACCGCGGCGAACACCGCGGCCCGCAGGATCCGGAGGTCGTTCCCGGAGCGCGCCGTTGGCGGGTGGGGGGCAGTCATGGCGGGCTCATCATCGCACTCACGGCCCACGCCCCGTACGGCAGGTCCACAAGATGCCGTACGGCCGGAAGGCGGGGAACGGTACCGAAGGTCACCTTCTGTCCACGCGTCGCGCGGCATACACCGATCGGCGGCGGTGACGCATCCGCCAGACGAGCGGTGTCACGGGCGCAGCGTGCTTACGCCCGGGCATGAGGGGCAATACGTATCGGTATGTCGAGCCGCGGCCGGGAGGCTGGAGCATGAGCATCTGGTGGTCACTCCATTTGCGGCGCGAGGCTGCGAGCGTGCCCCTGGCCCGCCGGCTGCTGATCGGCACCATGGAGACCGCGGGCGTCGACCCCGACATCTCCTTCGACCTCTCCGTCGCGCTGAGCGAGGCCTGCGCCAACGCCGTCGAGCACGGCGGGGACGACGGGTCCGGCGGCACCGGTGAGGCGTACCGGGTCACGGCCTACCTGGACGGTGAGCGGTGCCGTATCGAGGTCGCCGACACCGGCCCCGGTTTCCCCGCCGCCGCGGGCGGACCGCAGGGCGTGGCCCGTCCGGCGCACCCGGAGGCGGAGAGCGGCCGCGGCCTGTGTCTCATCAGGGAGCTCGCCGACCACGTCCACATCGGCGGTACGCCGGGGTGCGCCGGTGCCGTGGTGAGCTTCGACAAGATCCTCAAGTGGCGCGAGAACGCCCCGCTGGTGGCGGTCTGACGGAACGCCCCCGGCAAACGGCGACGGCCGGGCATCCCGCGCGGGGTGCCCGGCCGTCGAACGGTGTGTCAGCCCTTGAGCACGGCCATCCACTCCTCGACCTCGTCCGACCGGCGCGGCAGACCGGCGGACAGGTTCCGGTTGCCGTCGGCGGTGACGAGGATGTCGTCCTCGATGCGCACGCCGATGCCCCGGTACTCCTCGGGCACGGTCAGGTCGTCGGCCTGGAAGTACAGGCCCGGCTCGACGGTGAGCACCATGCCGGGCTCCAGCGTGCCGTCGACGTACGCGTCGACGCGCGCGGCGGCGCAGTCGTGGACGTCCATGCCGAGCATGTGACCGGTGCCGTGCAGCGTCCAGCGGCGCTGCAGGCCCAGCTCGAGGACCCGCGCGACGGGCCCCTCGACCAGACCCCACTCGACGAGCCGCTCGGCCAGCACACGCTGGGAGGCGTCGTGGAAGTCCCGGAACTTGGCTCCCGGCTGCACCGCCGCGATGCCGGCCTCCTGGGAGTCGTACACGGCGTCGTAGATCTTCTTCTGGAGCTCGCTGTAGCGGCCGTTGATCGGCAGGGTGCGCGTCACGTCGGCGGTGTAGTACGTGTGCGTCTCCACGCCGGCGTCCAGCAGCAGCAGGTCGCCGGAGCGGACCGGGCCGTCGTTGCGGACCCAGTGCAGGGTGCAGGCGTGCGGTCCGGCGGCGCAGATGGAGCCGTAGCCGACGTCGTTGCCCTCGACGCGCGCGCGGAGGAAGAAGGTGCCCTCGATGTAGCGCTCGCTGGTCGCCTCGGCCTTGTCGAGGACCTTCACGACGTCCTCGAAGCCGCGCACGGTGGAGTCGACGGCCTTCTGCAGCTCGCCGATCTCGAACTCGTCCTTGACCAGGCGGGCCTCGGAGAGGAAGACGCGCAGTTCCTCGTCGCGCTCGGCGGTGACCTTGTCGGTCAGGGCGGCCTCGAGGCCGGCGTCGTAGCCGCGTACGACGCGCACCGGTCCGGTGGCCTCGCGCAGGCTGTCGGCCAGTTCGCGGACGTCGGAGGCGGGGATGCCGTACAGCTTCCCGGCCTCGGTGAGGGAGTGGCGGCGGCCGACCCACAGCTCGCCCATGCCGTTCAGCCAGAACTCGCCGTTCTCCCGGTCCGAGCGCGGCAGGAGGTAGAGCGTCGCGGTGTGGCCGTCGCCCTCGGGCTCCAGGACCAGGACGCCGTCGTCGGTCTGGTTGCCGGTCAGGTACGCGTACTCGACCGAGGCGCGGAAGGCGTACTCAGTGTCGTTGGAGCGGGTCTTCAGGTTGCCCGCGGGGATCACCAGGCGCTCGCCGGGGAAGCGGGCGGACAGTGCGGCACGGCGGGCGGCGGTCTCGGCGGCCTGGGCGATCGGCTCCAGGTCGCGCAGCTCCGTGTCGGCCCAGCCGGACTTCATGCTCTCGGCCAGCTCGTCGGACACGCCCGGGTACAGGCCGTTCTTGCGCTGCTTGATCGGCTCTTCGGTCTCGTCCGGGTTCTCCGGGGTGAGCTCCTCCGCCACGGTCATCCTCCTCGATACGGCACTGGACCACCCCCATCGTACGGTCGTACGGAAGGGGGCCCAGGGCCGAAGGGCCTGTTACCGGGAGGCGTTACCGTCCGTTATGTGTGACGTGCGGGGCGTCAGCGCGTTTCGGGTGCCCGTTATTCGAACCTGACCGCCAGCAGGACGACGTCCTCCTCGGAGTCCGCCTCCGCCCTGCCGCCGGGCAGCACCGTGCGCAGGACGTGCTCGACGACCGCGTCCGGGTCGTGGCGCGCGGCCCGGGGTACGCCCGCCGCCGCCGCGTGCAGCCGGGCGAAGGCACGGTCGGCCGGGTCGCCGGTGCGGTGCAGCAGTCCGTCGGAGTAGAGCAGAACCGTCTCTCCGGGTTCGGCCTGGAGCTCCACGCTGGGCGCCTCCCAGCAGGCGAGCATGCCGAGCGGTGCGGAGACGGACGTCTCGACGAACTCGGTGCGCCGCTCCCCGACGAGCAGGGGTGGGCTGTGCCCGGCGCCGGCGAGGGTGATCCGGCGCAGCGCGGGCTCGCAGTAGCCGAAGAGCGCGGTGGCCGAGCGGGCCGGCTCGGTGAGCCGCAGCAGCAGTTCCAGGTCGGACAGGACGGCGACCGGGTCCTCGCCCTCCATCACGGCGTACGCCCGCAGCGAGGCGCGCAGCCGTCCCATCGCGGCGACGGCGCTGGGTCCCGACCCGGTGACGGAGCCGACGGCGAGGCCGAGGGCGGCGTCCGGCAGCGGCAGCGCGTCGTACCAGTCGCCGCCGCCGCGCGGGCCGGTGCGGTGCCGGACGGCGAGCTGTACGCCGGGCACCCGGGGCAGGCGGGAGGGCAGCAGCTCCTCGACCATCGTCGCCATGGCGGAGCGGGTGCGCTCGACCTCCAGGAGGCGGGTCAGGTGCTGTGCGGCGTACCGGACGTACAGGCCGGCGAGGTGGCGCTGCCGGTCCGCCGGTTCGGCGGGCTCGTCGTAGAGCCAGACGGCGGCGCCGAGGCGCGCGGTGCCCTCGGCGGACAGGGGGAGCGCGTAGCTGGCGGCGTAGCCGAGGCGGGCGGCGACCTCGCGGTGGCGGGGGTCGAGGGTCTTCTCGGCGAGCAGGTCGGGTTCGGCGACGCCGCCCTCGTCGACCGGCAGTCCGTCCAGGATCCGTCCGTAGGACAGGGCGCTGCGGGGCACGGTCTCGATGTGGCCGAGGTCGGCGCGGGCGAGGCCGAGGCCGACGGTGGTGTCGGGGCCGAGTCCGTCGGCCGGTTCCAGTACGACGAGGCCGCGCCGGGCGCCGACCAGGGCGGCGCCGGCGCGCAGCAGTTCCTGGAGGCCGTCGGCGAGGGTGCCCGTGCGGACCAGGCGTTCGGTCAGTTCGTGCAGGGTCGTGAGGTCCGAGACCCAGCCGGCGAGCCGGTCCTGGAGGAGGGCGCCGGGGGCGCACGGGGCGCCTGAGGCGTCCGTGACGGCCGCGGTGTCCGTCGTGGGGGCTTCCGTCGCCGGGGAGGCGCCCGAAGCGGCGGACGCGACAGTGTGTGCGGGGGACGGAACCGTTGAATCGATTCCGGCCACTTTCGCTGGGTGCGGGGCGTTCATGGCGTCCGGTCTTTCGACCGGTGCTTACTGCTCAAAAGCATCGCAAACCCCCATGTCATTCTGCGCCGCTAGCAGTGTCTCCACATGTACACGCACTCGTAAGGGGATGTCCAGCATTGTCCTGCCGGGATTCGTGGTGTCCATGGGGTGCGAGCGGCCTCCTTCCCGACCCCTTGCGGAAAAGCGAAATTGGCTTGAAACTGCCCCAGAGGACGCCTTGTTGCGGTCGACTGGGGGTGCTTCACGGAGCGTCACAACGGTCGTGATGGGTACGTACTCGGAGAAGACCAGGGGTGGTTGGGGGCCACCTGGAACCTGGTGACGGACCCGGGCGTCCTATCCACCGACGACCGTGCCCCATCCTCCCGTGGCGGAGGCGGAGAGAAATACGCGCGACGGCAAAACGCCAGACTTCGCCACCCCCGCGCCACGCCCATGCTTTTGACAGACGCAGTGGCCGGACCGTCACGGACGCAGTCAGTGCTCGACCCACAGGGGTTTCCCTTGCCCTTGGCTGAGGTGTTCCCCGGGGAATCCCCGTGGGGGCGTCCCCCGGCAGGGGTGTGATGCGCCACCAGCAACGCACAGCGAAGTGATCGACACATGGTGTGAAGAGACCACGGTGTTGCCAGGCGTGCAACGGAAAGGAACGAGCGCTCATGCGCGAGATCCTCGGAAGGCGACGCAGGCTCCTGTCCCAGCACGACGACGGGCGGCCTGAGCTGATCGGCGCGGCCCTGACCTACGCGGCGCAATGGCGGTGGCCCGTGCTCCCGGGCGCGGCGGCGGACCCGCGGGCGCGCTCGCGCTGCTCCTGCCCCGACCCCGAATGCACGGTGCCGGGCGCGCACCCCTTCGACCCCGGCCTTCTCGCCGCGACCACCGACGCCCGCATGGTGCGCTGGTGGTGGACCAACCGGCCGACCGCCCCGGTCGTCCTGGCCACCGGAGGCAGCGCGCCGTGCGCCGTCTCCCTGCCCGCCCTGCCGGCCGCCCACGCCCTTGCCGCGCTCGACCGCGCCGGGCTGCGGATCGGCCCGGTCGTCGCCTCGCCGACCCGCTGGGCGCTGCTGGTCAGGCCGTACTCCATGGAGCAGTTGGGCGAGCTGCTCTACGCCAAGGACTTCGTCCCCGGCTCCCTGCGCTTCCACGGCGAGGGCGGCTATCTCGCGCTGCCCCCGTCCGAGACCGGCGCCGGCACAGTCCGCTGGGAGCGGGCGCCGCTGCCCGGCTCCGCCGCGCCCTGGGTGCCGGACGTGGAGGCCGTGGTGGACGCGGTGGTCGACGCCCTCACTCGTAAGGGTGTGAGCGCGCCCGAGTTGTAAGGGTGTCCGGCGCGCGCCGGGTCCGCGCCCGCTCTCGGTCGTTATCGTCCGCCCCATGCCGCTTCATGCTGGGGAGCACCGCGCCGCCGGCCCGCGCCGCGCCGGGCCACGCCGTCGCGGGCCGGACCGTCGGCGGCTCCGTCTCTACGGGCTGGCGGGTGTCGTGGTGTGCGCGGTCGTACTGCCGTTCGCGGTGGCGTCCGCGGGACCCTCGGGCGACGGGGGCGAGGGGACGCCCGTGACCGTGCCGCTCCTCGCGCGGGGCGGCGACGGAAAGGCCCCCGCTTCCGGGGCGGAGCCGGGCACCTGGCCCGGGACCGAGGCAGGGGGTGGGTCCGGGGAAGCCGACCGTGTCGCGCCGGAGACCGAGCCCGCCCGTTCGGCGTTGCCGCCCGGCCCTGCGCTGGCCGCGCGCTGCGGTCCCGAACTCACCTCGCCCGCGGGCGTCGAGGCGCAGACCTGCGTCCTGGCCAGGGGTGCGGAGACCTGGGCGCGGACCTACTACCGCAATGTCACCGGCGGCCCGCTCGAGTCCGTCCTGAGCCTCATGGGGCCCGAGGGGCGCAGCGTGCGCACGCGCTGTGCGGTGAGCGCCGAGGACGCGCCGGGCACCTGCGAGACGCCACCGGACACCGGGAGCACGGCCCGGGGCGGACTGGCGGGGTACACCGCGATCGCGGAGTTCGCGCGCCGGGCCGGGTACGGGCCGCTGCTGCTGCGTGCCGGAAGCGCCGGAAGCGCCGGAGACGGCCGAGATGGCGGAGAGCGCAACTCGCCTGCGGAAACGGCCGGTTGACGGGCGACTGCGGTGCGTGTGCGACTCGGCACACGCAAAGACCCGGTTGCTGGCGACGGGGGATGCACCAGCAACCGGGCTACTGAAACGGTAACAAGAGATCGGCGGTTAGCAAATTCGATCTCATGTTTTCCGGTCACCGACTGGCTTGTCTCCACGGGGAGTTGTGACCGGAGTCACGCGTGTGGGGGCCCCGCTCCGGCTGACCGGTCGGTCAGCCGGAGCGTCTCCGGCGGGCCGGGGCTCAGCTGAGCGTGACCTGCCGGTTGGTCAGACCACCGCGCGCCCGGCGCTCGTCGTGAGTGAGCGGAGCGTCCGCCGCCAGTGCCTCGGCGAGCCGCTCGGCGAACTCCGCGGCCGGCTTCTCGATGTCCTGCGCGGTGATCTCGCTCGGCAGGTCCCACACCGGCACGGTGAGCCCGTGGGCTCGGAAGGAGCCGACGAGACGGGTGCCCTCACCGAGGGACGACCGGCCCGCGGCGTGCAGCCGGGCAAGGGCGTCCAGAAGCCGCTCCTCCTCGTGCGGCATGACCCAGCGCAGGTGGTTCTTGTCCGGCGTCTCGCACCAGTACGCGGCGTCCACGCCCTGGAGCCGGACGGTGGGGATGGCCGCGGCGTTGGCCCGCTCCAGGGAGGCGGTGACGTCCGGCGTGGCGTTGTCCGGGTCCGGCACCCAGAACTCGAAGCCGGAGTGCACCTCCGGCTCGAAGGCGCCCTCGGGGGCGAGCAGGTCCTGAAGCCGGGGACCGTCGGCCGGCGCGCGGCGCCCCTGCACCGGGGTGCCCGGCTCGGCGGTCAGCGCCCGCGCGAGGGTGTCGGCGAGGTCGCGGCTGATGTCGCCCGACGCCGTGTCGTTCTGGAGGCCGAGCAGGACCGAGCCGTCGTCGCGGCGCAGTGCGGGCCAGGCCATCGGCAGCACCGTGGCCAGCGTGACGGAGGGGACGCCCTCGGGCAGGCCGTCCCGCAGGGTCAGCCCGACCGTGGCCGCAGGCACCAGCTCCCGCAGCGCCACCCAGTCGCACTCGCCGGGCAGCCCTTCGAACGGGCGCTGCACCAGCGCGGTCGTGGCCTGCGCGGCGGTCCGGCCGTGACAGGCCTTGTACCGGCGGCCGCTGCCGCAGGGGCAGGGCTCGCGGGCGCCGACGACCGGGACCTCGGCATCGTCGAGCTGGGGCCGCTTGGCCTTCGTCTGGGGTCGCTTCTTGGCCATCGTGGGTGTCTCCCGGTTACGGCTCTACTCGTACGGGCGCGAGCCTAGCCGTTCCGGCCCCGGCCGACGGGACGCTGTGGACAACGGGCGGTCTGTGGACAACTCGCCCCGGCCGATGCCGTACACGTGGCCGACGGCCGGCTCGGTGCGTCGAGTCAGGAAGCGCGGGCCTGCGTCTTTGGGGCCGAGCCCACGAGGAGCGGGTCCAGCGGGTCAAGAGACTCGCCGGACCGGGCCGACTCCTCGGACGGCCTGACTCCTCGGACGGCCCGACTCCTCGAACCGGGCCGCCCGCGCCGAACGCGAGGCACACGCGCGTGCCGAGCGACGGCGGGGCCGGGCTGCGGCTGCTCAGCCCAGGTCGTCGAAGGCGTCCGCGAAGTCCAGACCGGGGATCTCCGAGACCGCCGGTGCCGAGATCCGGGCGGCGAAGTCGTCCCGCCGGTGCCCGGCGTCCGGGTCGTGCACGTCGGCGTGGACGACGACCCAGACCGTGACCTCTCCGCGGGCGTCGTCCCGTACGCCCCAGTCGTCGGCGAGCGCCGTGATGATGTTCAGCCCGCGGCCGCCGTGCGCGGTGACCGAGGGGGTCGCCGGAGCCGGGCGGGTCGGGCCGCCGCCGTCCGTGACCTCCACGAGCAGCCGGCCGCCCGCGTCCACCTGCCACGCGGCGCGGACGTCGCCGTCCCCGGCCAGGGCGTCGCCCAGCGGCCGACCGTGCTTGCACGCATTGCTCAACAGTTCGGAAAGGACCAGTACGGCGTCGTCGATGACCGATTCCGCGACGCCGCCCCTGCGCAACTGATCACGCATGCGGTGTCTTGCTTCCCCCACGCCCGCAGGGCCATGGGGCACGGCCATGCTCGACGACGTGGGCACCTCCTGTGCCACCACCAACGCCACCCCCGAGACCTCCTTCGCCCCACGCCACGGTGTGGATGCCCCATCGCCCAGAGCCGGAAACCGGCCGATCCCCGCACGGTGACGCATTCGACACGGTCGAACACGCACCGAACGCGCCGGAGCACTCCCCGTAATTACATGGCTTGATTTGGTCGGTGTGGCCGAGACCGGAGAATGGAGCAGCCGGGCCGCCGGGTCAAGAGCCGTGGACGAATCAGCGGCCGAGGTGGTCCAGGACCGCGCGTGGCCGGTTGGTGATGATGGCGTCGACGCCCAGGTCGGCGCAGAGATCCACGTCGGCGGTCTCGTTCACGGTCCACACGTGCACCTGGTGACCGGTCCGCTTCAGGCGCTCGATGTACGCGGGATGATTGCGCACGATCCGGATCGAGGGGCCCGCGATCCGGACACCGGCGGGCAGCCGCCCGTCGCGCAGCCGGGGAGAGACGAACTGCATCAGGTAGACCGTCGGCAGTGTCGGCGACGCGGCCCGCACCCGGTGCAGCGACCGGGCCGAGAAGCTCATCACCCGGACCGGGGACTCCTCGGCCGAGGCCGGGGCGTCGAGCCCGAACCGCTTCAGGAGCAGCAGCAGCCGCTCCTCCACCTGCCCCGCCCAGCGGGTGGGGTGCTTGGTCTCGATGGCCAGTTCCACGCGCCGTCCCGCGTCGGCGACCAGCTGGAGCAGCCGTTCCAGGGTGAGTACGGAGGTCTCCTCCCGGTCCTCGGGCCGGTGCTCCCAGTCGGGCTGTTCGTCGCGCGTGCGCCAGAACTCCCGGGTCCGGCGGGCACCGAAATCCAGGGCGGCGAGGTCGGCGAGCTCCAGCGCGGACACCGCGCCGCGGCCGTTCGACGTACGGTTGACGCGCCAGTCGTGGACGCAGACGAGGTGGCCGTCGGCGGTCAGGCGGACATCGCACTCGAGGGCGTCCGCCCCGTCCTCGATCGCCTTCCGGTACGCGGCCAGGGTGTGTTCCGGGGCCTCCTCGGAGGCGCCGCGGTGGGCGACGACCTGAATCCGGTGCTGTCGTGCGTGGGTCACCGCGTCATGGTGCCACCGCGGGCGGGTAGACGTGCCATCGGCGGAATCGACAAGGTGTCCGTTTAGTCTTGGATAACCGATGTAAAGGTCGGTCAGGGACCCACAGCAACCGTTTATGGTGCCCTGACGGCCCGTGGGAAAAGCTGATGGCATACAAAATCACCGGCCCGTCCGTGTCGCGCCGGACCGTGGAGCAGCGCGTGAGCGTGGCTGAGCGTGACCGGGATGGGCGACAACCAGCCGTGGAACGAGGAGAGAAGCTGTGAGCACCGAGAACGAGGGCACCGCGGTACCCCCGGCCCCGTCCGCACCTCCCGTGCCGGTGGATGCTCCCGCTGCCTCCGCCCAGCCTCCCGCGCCGCACGCCCCCGACCAGGCCCCCGCGTCCCCTCCCGAGGCCCCGGCGGCTCCCCCCGCCCAGGCTCAGGCCCCGGTGACCCCGGACCAGCAGGCGTCCCAGGGGCACCCCGCCCCCCAAGTGCACCCGGCTCCCCAGGGCGGTGACGTACCCCGGGGATCCACGGCTCCCGACGCCGCCTGGCCCCCGCCCCCGCCGCCCGGCACTCCGGCCCACACCCCGACGTACGGCGCAGGCGGCGACAGCGGCTACGGGGGCGGCTTCGACAGCGGCTACGGGGGCGGCTTCGACAGCGGCTCCGGCGGTGGAGCGGGCTGGGGAGCGTCGTACCAGCAGCCGGCCCCGAAGCCGGGCCGCGGACGGGGCGGTCTCGTCGCCGGCGCCCTGATCGCCGCGCTGGTCGCGGGCGGCCTGGGCGGCGGTCTCGGCTACACCCTGGCCAAGAACAACGACGGGAACGGCTCCACCACGGTCTCCGCCCCGGACACCGGCGGCTCCGTCCAGCGTGCCGCGGGCACCGTCGCGGGGGTGGCCTCCAAGGCGCTGCCCAGCACCGTCACCATCCAGGCCGAGGGAAGCAACGGCGAGGGCGGCACCGGCACCGGGTTCGTCTTCGACAAGGAAGGCCACATCGTCACCAACAACCACGTGGTGGCGGAGGCGGTCGACGGCGGCAAGCTCAGCGCGACCTTCCCCAACGGCAAGAAGTACGAGGCCGAGGTGGTCGGGCACGCCCAGGGCTACGACGTCGCGGTCATCAAACTCGAGAACGCCCCCTCGGACCTGAAGCCCCTCCCCCTCGGCGACTCCGACAAGGTCGTCGTGGGCGACTCGACGATCGCCATCGGCGCCCCGTTCGGCCTGTCCAACACGGTGACCACCGGCATCATCAGCGCCAAGAACCGCCCCGTGGCCTCCAGCGACGGCAGCGCCGACAGCAAGGCGTCGTACATGAGCGCCCTGCAGACCGACGCGTCGATCAACCCCGGCAACTCCGGCGGCCCGCTGCTGGACGCGCAGGGCAACGTCATCGGGATCAACTCCGCGATCCAGTCGACCAGCAACGGCGGCTTCGGCACCGGCCAGGCCGGCTCCATCGGCCTGGGCTTCGCGATCCCCATCAACCAGGCCGAGTTCGTCGCCCAGCAGCTGATCAAGAACGGCAAGCCGGTGTACGCGAAGATCGGCGCCTCCGTCTCCCTGGAGGAGACGACGAACGGCGCCAAGCTCACCGAGCAGGGCGTGGGCGGCTCCGACCCGGTCGAGAAGGGCGGCCCCGCCGACGACGCGGGCCTCAAGCCCGGCGACGTCATCACCAAGCTCGACGACCGGGTGATCGACAGCGGTCCGACCCTGATCGGCGAGATCTGGACCCACAAGCCGGGCGACGAGGTCACGGTCACCTACGAGCGCGGCGGCAAGCAGCACACCACCGAGGTCACCCTGGGCTCGAAGATCGGCGACGACTGACCCCTCGTCCCGCCCCCCCCGCACGACCCACCCCCTTCGCCACCGGGACCGCCCCGGTGGCGAAGTGCGTCGTACAGGCAAGAGCGTGGTGAAGCGATTCGATCCACTCGATCCACTCGATCCACTCAGACGACGAGGACCCGGCGTCCGCGCGTGTGACCGGCCTGGCTGTCGGCGTGCGCCGCCGCGGCATCGGCGAGTGAGTACGACTTCTCCACCGGGATGTGGAGCCTGCCCCTCGAGATCAGGTCGACCGCGGTGGCGAGCGCCGCCGGCACGCTTCCGGCCACGCCGGAGAACCGCACGCCGAACTCGGGCGCGCCGAGATCGGCGATGGTGACGACCCTCTCCGGGCTCCCGGTCAGCTCGACGAGCTCGCGGATCACACCCGAACCGGCCAGATCGAGAGCCGCGTCGACCCGGCCGAGCCCCCGCACCCGCTCGACCCAGCCCTCGCCGTACGTCGTGGCGAGGGCGCCGAGTCCGCGCAGGTACTCCTGGTTTGCGGCACCGGCCGTGCCGATCACGCCGATGCCACGGTCGCGGGCGATCTGGAGCACCGCCGACCCGACTCCCCCCGACGCCCCGCTGACCAGGAGCATCTGCCCGGGCCGCACACCGACCTCGCGGACGACGCGCAGCGCGGTCTCCACCACGGAGGGGTAACCGGCTGCTTCTTCGAACGTCAGCCCCTCGGGCATCCGCGCCCAGGCCCCGAGCACGGCGAACTCGGCGTAGGTGCTGGAGCCCTCTCCGAACACCCGGTCGCCGACCTCGACCCCCGCGACACCCTCCCCGACCTCGTCCACGGTCCCGGCGGCGTCGAGTCCGACCCCCGAGGGCAACTCGGTCGGATGGGCCCCCAGGACCTGCCCCTCCCTGACCCTCCAGTCGACGGGGTTCACACCCGCCGCCCGCACGGCGACGCGTATCCGGCCGGGCCCCGCATGGGGCTCCTCGGCGTCAATGAGTTGCAGAACGTCGGGACCGCCGAACTCGGCGAAGCTCACTTTCTTCATACGGCCGACCGTAACACTAACGGATAGTTTTCCATAACAGTTATTGTTTCGTACCTGCTAGCCTGCGGGCATGACCGTGCAGCAGTCGGGCCGTCGTGAGCGCAAGAAGGCCGCGACCCGCCAGAAGATCGCCGACACCGCGCTGCGGCTCTTCCTGGAACGCGGATACGACGCGGTGGGCATCCGTGACGTGGCCGCCGAGGCCGACGTGGCCGTCACCACGCTCTTCTCCCACTTCGCCTCGAAAGAGGCCCTGGTGTTCGAGCAGGACGAGGACTTCGAGCGCCGCCTCACACAGGCGGTCACCGACCGCGCGCCGCAGGAGCCGCTCGTCCCGGCGCTGCGCCGCGAGATCCTGGCCCTGGTGCGGCACTGCACCGCGGACAGCGCCGCCCCGATCTGGCACATGATCGACGCGTCACCCGCCCTGCGGAAGTACGACGACTCGATCCGCCTGCGCCACGCGGACGCCCTGGCGCAGGCCATCGCCGCCGACCCCGCCCTCACCCGGAGCGAGACCGCCGCCCGCACCATCGCCCGGTTCGTGATCGACGCGTACTCGCTGGCCCGCGAGGCCCCCGATCCGGAGGCCGCCCTGGACGAGATCTTCCCGATGATCGACGCCGCCTGGGAGGCCGCCGGCGCCCCCCGCCACACGTGAGCCCCGCGCGGCGAACGGTGCCGGTAGGCTGTACCCGCTCCGTCCCGGGCGGGATGGCGCACGGGTGGGTTGCCCGAGCGGCCTAAGGGAACGGTCTTGAAAACCGTCGTGGCGCAAGTCACCGTGGGTTCAAATCCCACACCCACCGCAGGTGTTGACGGCCCCTGACCAGGCGTTACGGTCGGGGGCCGTCGTCGTGCGCGCTACCTGCCGGACACCGGCGTTCCCCGCGACTTCCCGGCCGACCGGGCACGGAAGGGTCACGCCGGGGGCACTGCGTAAGCACTGGCACCTGGGCACCAATGGCCCGGTTCAGGAGGCGAGGTGGCAGGATGACGCGGTGCCCGACTCTCTGCACGAACCGTGGCTGCGCGGCATCGCCTTCAATCCGGCGGCACCCTCGGACGTCCTGATACGCCTGGTGGATTCAGCGGCAGGTGAGGCCGGCCCGCTGATGTGCGGGGGTCGTGACCTGCCCGACGCCGTCATCGACGCGGCCCTGAACCACCCGGACAGAGTGATCCGCCGCGCGCTCGCGCTGAACCAGCACATCGACCCGGAACGACTCGCCCCCTTGGCGACGGACCCGTCGGGGATCGTCCGCGGGTGGCTCGCCGGCGGCACCCCTGCCCATCTCCGCCCGCGATGGGTCCGGCCACTGCCCGACGACATCCTCGTCGGCCTCCTGACCGCCCGGGACGGGGGCGAAGACGGCACGCTCACCGCGAACGAGATCGTCGATGAGCTCATGTCCTCCCAGCAGATCCCACTGTCCTTCCACCGCTCCATGGCCGGGCACGAGCACCCCCGGCTCCGTGAAGGCGCCACCTGGGAGTGGCAGTCGCTCACCGCCGCGCAGCGGGAGGCCCTGCTCGACGACCCCGACCCCGCGGTACGGAAGGCGGCGCAGGAGCGCAGCTGGGTGCTGGATCCGGAACGGGTGGAGGCCAAGCTGCCGTCCTACGGCTCCCGCGGCAGGCCTTTCGTGCTCGGCAGGTGTGCCCTGTCGCCCACGCTCGTCGAGCAGTGCTTCGCGGAAGGCACGGTGCGCCCCCTGACCTGGAATCCCCGCACACCGGCCGACGCCGTCGCCCGGCTCGCCCGCCACCCCGACGCGAGAATCCGCGAGTTGGTCGCCGCCCGGCCCGACCTGGCACCGGGCCTGGTGGCGGAGTTGGGAGAAGACCCGGACGAGGACGTGCGGATGCGCGCACGCCTCCACCCCTTCCCCCGAACCTGGGCCGAGTACTGGGCGATCGACAGGGTCATCGGGCACGGCCCGGACTGCCTCTGCCCGATCACCGAGCCGACCGGCGAGCCGTCGCCCGACTGGTTCGCCGCCTGCGCGGCGTCCGAGGAACCGGTGCTCCGCCGGGTTGCGGCGTGCTTCCCCGGCCTGCCCGTGGAACTCGCCGCGACACTCGCACAGGACGACGACGAGGAGGTACGGATCCTGCTGGCCTGCCACCACCCCCTGGCTCCGCCCCACCTCCTCCTGGACGTCTTCGTCACCCGCCCGGCGCACCGTCCGCACCTGCTGACCCTGCCCGCGTTCCCCCGCACCGGCCGGGCCCACCTCATCAGTCACCCGGATGCCGACGTACGGGCCCTGGCGGCAGCCGATCCCATTCTGTCCGAACCCCCGGTGGAGGACCCCGACGAGTCGGTACGCCGGGCGGCCGCCGCCAACCCGAGCTTGACGCCGGAAGCCCTGGAGGCCCTCCTCGCTGACTCGCGCACCGCAGAGGGAGCCGCGGCCAACCCGTCTCTCCCCGTCCCGCGCATGCACGCACTCCTCGACCGCTGTCTGAAACCCGGCACTACGCCGGCCGGTCGCCGGTCGCGACGACCAGGTGGCCGAAGCGGCTGACACGTGGCTCGGAGAGCAAGAAGGGGATGGGCCGGACAAGGGGCACAAGCCGCCGTGTGGCCCTGCGACTTGCTGGCGCTCCTGGCCGAACATGATCAGGGGCGCCGCGCCGTACGGCATCCGAATGTCGCTCTACTGCTCGGCGGTGCGGTCCTCACCGCCGATCTCGTACATCCGCCCCTGAAGCTGTTCACCGGCCCAGTCCAGCTCGACGCCCAGGTCAAACCAGTGCCGGTCCTTGCGGACTCCGGGCGGCAAGAGGTTGACCGCAACCCAGGAGAACACTCCCAGCAGGACGGAACGCCCGTGCTGCGCCGTACGAACGGACAACGCGAATGGTGCGGCGAGTGCCGCCCGGGTAACCAATATGACCTGCTCGTCCTCGGAAGGCCGGCGCCCGGCCGTCAGAAAACGGGGCCTTTCAAGGATCTTGACCCACTCGACCACCGCGTCAGTCACCTGGGCCCGCAAGGACTCTTCGATGCCCTTCCGGACGGCGGCCGCTGGGTCATCACCCAGCCAGCCAAGCCAGTGATCTGGCTCGGTGAGCTTGCTGAAGTCGTCTTGCGGCGCCCCATGGCGGGGATTCTCCTCGTACTCCCCCGTCAGTTTTCCGCTGCCGTCCACCAACCAGGCGCCGCGGATTGCCTCCGGAGGTACGTAGCCGTTCGGGTCGTCGATATACCTTGGGTCGATCTCGGCGACGCTGCCACCGGGGTGTTCGGCAGCCGCAGCGAGTAGCGCCGGTTCGTTCGGTATGCCCTTACGTTGGCTGCGCCAGCCAAAACGTCCCACGTCCCCACCCCTGTCAGCGGCCGTCCAGTTGTCCGCGATTCTGCCTCACCGGTCAGGACAGGCTGAGGGGTGTTTGCGACGGTGACAGGGGTTCTCTCACCACCGGGGCGTCGTCGGTTCGGCTGTGACAGGGCTGTGACCGGAGGTGTGGCTTCCGCCATGGTCGGGGTGGGGTGGGGCTGGTGGGGTGGGGCGATGCGAATCCCCCTGCTCCGCACGTCGTTTGCGGTTTCCGGTGCTCTTGTGGGCAGTCTTCTGCTGGGTGCCTGTGGGGCCCGGACCGCCGGCTCGGAAGCGGGAGGCGGCGGGGAGTCGAAGGGGCCGTGCGAGGGCGTTGCCGCTGTCGGAGGTAGTCCCGTCGCCGGAGGCAGTCCCACAGCCGGCGACGGTGCCGCTGCCGGTGGCGAGCGGGACGGGGTTCGGATGGTCGGGCTGGTGGAGAGGGGGACGGCGGACGGTCTGCCGGGGGGCGGGGTGTCGGCCACGGATCCGTGTGTCGTCGCGTACGAGGTGACCAACCAGGAGGCCGAGCCCTTCACGTACACCATCAGGTTCTCCCTGCTGGACGACCGGGGCAGGGCGATGTCCAACACCGAGGAGACGGTGGCGTCCGTCGGGGCGGGGAAGACGGTGCGGCGGACGCTCGAACCCGGTGGGTACTCGGCCGACGGGATGCTCGACGCCGGGCGGGTGCGGATCCTCGGTGTGGATCGGGTGCCCTCCGACGAGGCGCCGGCGTCCGCGGGTTCCTGCCCGGCGTCCGGGCTGCGGCTGACCGCCGACCAGGGCGACGCGGCCATGGGGCTGCGGGTCGTGGGGCTCCACCTGGAGAACTGCGGGAGCCGGGCCTACGCACTGGAGGGGTATCCGGTGGTGCAGTTGATCGACGCGGAGCACCGGCCGGTGGACGGGGTGGAGATCCTGCGCGGTACCGACGGCATCCCCATGGCGGGCGGGGACGGCGGGCCGCCGCGGCCGGTGACGCTGCGACCCGGTGAGTCCGCCGTGTCGGGGCTGGCGTGGCGCAACACCACCGAGTTCGGGGAGGCGGTGAACGTGCCCTACGTCAGGGTCCGGGCCGAGGCCGGGTCCGCGCCCGTGATGGTCGCCCCGCACCTCGACCTCGGCACCACCGGCGAGCTGGGGGTCCGGGCGTGGCAGAAGGACGAGACGGCGCCGGACGGGGGCACGGGGGAGAGCGGCAGCGGACGGCCGGGGGCTCAGGGTCCGTACGGCAGGCCTTCCAGCTCGTAGTCCTGTGCCAAGGACGTCCAGTCGACCTCCCGCAGGGCGGGGTCCGTGTCGTACGGGTCCGGGACTCGGGTCGTCGACTGGAACCAGATCACGGTCAGGCCGGAGCGGTGGGCGACCGGGTCGTGGGCAGCGGTCAGGGGCGTGGAGGAGAAACGGCCGACGCAGGCCACGCGCGGGAGTGTCTCGACGGGGCCGAAGGCGCCCGCGTACTGGTCCGGGTACTCGCGCGGCGGCGGGATCAGGTGCACCGGCACGGTGGGGGACAACCCGGCGGCGGTGCGCAGGAGTGCCCGGATGCACAGGTCGTTCACGGGGCGGCACGGGTAGCCCGCCGGCATGTCGCCGTAGGTCGGGTTCAGGCGCAGTTCGGTCAGTTCGACGCTGCGGCCGCAGGACAGGACGATCCGGGTCAGCGACAGGGTCGGCACTCTGGGGGGACGGTCGTGCATCGGGGTCTTTCGGTTGCGTGCCGGGTGGGACGGGCGGGACGGGCGGGACAGGCGGGACAGGCGGGACAGGCGGGACAGGCGCCCAGGAAGCCGGGGAGGGCGGAGTGGTGGGGTGCGGGTCCGTCAGGGGTGTCCGCGGTGTCCGCCCGTCATGCGGGCCGCCGACGCGATCGTCGCGCGGGCCTCGCGTTCGGTCAGACCGGTGGCCCGCGCCGCGTCCAGCAAGGGGGCGAGGAGGGCCGCGCCGACGCCGTTCTCGTAGGCGCGGCAGGCCGCCCAGAAGAGGCGGGTGTTGCGCTGGCCCTCGTGGGCGGCCAGGACGAACTGGACGAGGCCGCGCCCGTCGCCCGCCGATGCGCCGCCGGCCCGCCGCACGGGGGCCGGGAGCAGCAGCCGCAGCAGCGCCGGCGGGCAGGGGGCCGGGGGCAGGTGGGACGTGCCGGGGGCGACGGTGTAGGCGCCGTGGCGGGTGCGGGAGCCGGGGCCGACCAGGTAGCCGCCGGCGCCCCGGACGTCGATGCCGGGGGCGAGGCGGCCGGCCGAGTTGGGGACGACGTGGTCGGGCGGGCCGGTGAGCCAGAGGTGGCGGCCTCCACTGGGAGTCAGGACGACGACCGTGGGCGGGATCGTGAACAGGTGGCGCAGGGCCAGTTCGCGCAGGGCGGTCGAGGAGTCCGGCTCCGCGTCGCCGGGCCTCGTGTCGAGGTCGATGCCGATCAGGTGGTGCGGGGGCAGGCCGCAGGCGATGCCGTAGCCCGTGGCCCAGGGGGCGGCGGCGAACAGGGCGCGGATGCGGGCCGGGTCGGTCGAGGCGTCGTGGACACCGTGGCCGAAGCGGCCGCACTCGCCGTGGCAGGCGGCGAAGGGCCCGGGGGTCGGGGCGTGGCGGTGCGGGGAGCGCAGCGCCGGGAGCTTCGTCCGGGCCAGCGGGATGACGGCCAGTCCGCGTTCCGCGGCTGACAGGGCGTGTGCGAGGGCCAGCGTCGTGGCCTGCCGGTCGGTGGTGGCCATGGGTCTATGTTCGTACGTATGTTCGAGAAAGGGAAGGGCGGGGGTGCGACACGCCGGGGAGGGTGTGGCCGGGGAAAAAAGTGGCGGAACGCTTCACCTCTTGTGGCGCTTGGGGCGGAGCTGTCCGTGCTGTCCCGTGGTGGTGCGGAAGGGAAGCAAAGGGGTTTATCGACTTGTCCTCACGCTTGAGGGCGAATCAGTGCTTCCGGGGTGGTTCGCCGGGGATTCGGTGGGCAACTCTGATCACGCGACGTCGTGCACAGCGTCGAGGCGGTCGGCCAACTGCCTTGGCACAAGTCCTGGTTACGTACTTCTCGCGTTGTCGGCTGAAGCCGGTGCGCACTTGTTCTGGAGGAACAACATGGCAAGCATCCGTACCGCCCGTGTCGTCGCCGCCGTCGCCGCCCTCCCGCTCGCCGTCGCTCTTCTCGGCGGGGTGGCGACGGCGGACAACGGCGCCTTCGCGGACGACGGATCGAGCGCGACCGCCGCCAGTGCCAACGCCGGCATCCTCGGCAGCGGCGTCGGCGACGACAACAACGGCAACTCGTCCACCACGCAGCAGCAGGCGGTCGGCTCGGGGGCCTCGAACCAGAGCAACACCGCGCAGGTCGACGGCTCCGCGTTCACGGCGATCAATCAGGGCAACGAGAACGTGGCCGTCAGCTTCTCCCCGCTGTGGTGGTGAGCTGAGGGGCCGGAGCGGGTGCGCTGCCGCGCCGGCCCCCGGTTCCTTGTGCGGGTGTGCTTCATGGGGTCGCAGTGCGTCCGGGCGACGGTACTCCGGTACCGTCGCCCGGGCGTTTTCGTGTCCTGCGGCAAGGGCACCCACGTGTCCTGCGGCCAGGGCACCCAGGGGTGAACCCGCAGGGGCCCTCCTCCCCCACTCCACCTACAGGAGGTGGGGCCACCACCACCCCTACAACCTGAGGGGGACTCTGCTTCGGGACCTGCGGGCGATCCGCGGGGTGCCCCCTCGCTCATAGCGTTGAGCCATGACCGCACCTGTCTGCACCAGCGCTTCGAACGCCGCCACCGCCACGGCGCCGGCCCCGGCGCGGGCCCCGGGCCAAGGCCCGTCCGTGGCCCTGGCCACGGCCACGGCACGGACGCAGACCTTCCCGTACCCGTCGTTCTCCTCGTACGTGAAGGCCCGCCAGCCGGTCCTGCTGCGTACCGCCCGGTCGCTCACCGCGAATCCGAGCGACGCGGAGGACCTGCTGCAGACCGCGCTCACCAAGACGTACGTGGCCTGGGAGCGCATCGAGGACCATCGTGCCCTGGACGGCTATGTGCGCCGGGCGCTGCTGAACACCCGGACCTCGCAGTGGCGCAAGCGCAAGGTCGACGAGTTCGCCTGCGACGAGCTGCCCGAGCCGGAGCCCGTGTCCGGCGGCGACGACCCGGCGGAGCGGCAGGCCCTGCACGACGCGATGTGGCGGGCGATCATGAAGCTGCCCGCGCGGCAGCGTGCGATGGTCGTCCTCAGGTACTACGAGGATCTCAGCGAGGCCCGGACGGCCGAAGTGCTGGGCGTCTCCGTGGGCACCGTGAAGTCGGCGGTCTCCCGTGCCCTCGGCAAGCTCCGCGAGGACCCTGAACTGGGGTTTGTCCGGTCGTGAACCGGTATGTGAACCCCCGGTCGGATCACGTATTCGAACGCGCCCGCTGATCGATCACCCGGGAGTAGTGACATACCGCGCGGTATGTGCGCAGAATCAGCGCAACCCTTACCGCCGCGTAGGCAATGTCGCCCCGGGAGGACACCGTGCTGAGCACGATGCAGGACGTACCGCTGCTGATTTCGAGGATCCTGGCCCACGGGTCGGCCATCCACGGCAGCTCGCAGGTGACCACCTGGACCGGTGAGGACGAGCCGCATCGCCGCTCCTTCGCCGAGGTCGGCGAACGCGCCGCCCAGCTGGCTCACGCGCTGCGCGAGGATCTCGCCGTCGACGGCGACGAACGCGTGGCGACCCTCATGTGGAACAACGCCGAGCACGTCGAGGCCTACTTCGCGATCCCCTCCATGGGCGCGGTCCTCCACACCCTCAATCTCCGCCTCCCGCCCGAGCAGCTGGCCTGGATCGTGAACCACGCCGCCGACCGGGTCGTCATCGCCAACGGCTCGCTGCTGCCGCTGCTCGCCCCGCTGCTGCCGCACCTGAAGACCGTCGAGCACGTGGTCGTCACCGGGCCCGGCGACCGCTCCCTGCTGGACGGGGCCGCCGTCCAGGTGCACGAGTACGAGGACCTGATCGCCGGGAAGCCGACCGTCTACGACTGGCCGGAGCTGGACGAGCGGGCCGCGGCCGCCATGTGCTACACCTCCGGCACCACCGGCGACCCGAAGGGCGTGGTCTACAGCCACCGCTCCATCTACCTGCACTCCATGCAGGTCAACATGGCCCAGTCGATGGGCCTGACCGACCAGGACACCACGCTGGTCGTGGTCCCGCAGTTCCACGTCAACGCCTGGGGACTGCCGCACGCCACCTTCATGACCGGCGTCAACATGCTGATGCCGGACCGCTTCCTGCAGCCCGCGCCCCTCGCCGCGATGATCGAGGGCGAGCGGCCGACGCACGCCGCCGCCGTCCCCACCATCTGGCAGGGCCTGCTCGCCGAGCTGACGGCCCGTCCCCGCGACGTCTCCTCCCTCACCCAGGTCACCATCGGCGGCTCGGCCTGTCCGCCCTCCCTGATGGAGGCGTTCGACGCGCTCGGCATGCGGGTCTGCCACGCCTGGGGCATGACGGAGACCTCGCCGCTCGGCACCATCGCCCGGCCGCCGGCCCACGTGGCCGGGACGCCGGAGGAGTTCGCCTACCGCCTCACCCAGGGCCGTTTCCCGGCCGGCGTCGAGGCCCGGCTCACCGGTCCCGGCGGCGAGCGCCTGCCCTGGGACGGCGAGTCCGCCGGTGAGCTGGAGGTGCGCGGCAACTGGATCGCGGGTGCCTACTACAACGGCCCCGGCGCCGAGCCGCTGCGTCCCGACGACAAGTTCAGCGAGGACGGCTGGCTGAAGACGGGCGACGTCGGCACGATCTCCCCGGACGGATTCCTCACGCTCACCGACCGGGCCAAGGACGTCATCAAGTCCGGCGGCGAGTGGATCTCCTCCGTCGAGCTGGAGAACGCGCTGATGGCCCACCCGGACGTCGCCGAGGCCGCCGTCGTCGCCGTACCGGACGACAAGTGGGGCGAGCGCCCGCTGGCCACCGTCGTCCTCAGGGAGGGCGCGAGCACCGACTTCGCCGCCCTGCGCACCTTCCTCGCCGAGGACGGCAAGATCGCCAAGTGGCAGCTGCCGGAACGTTGGACGGTCATCGAGACGGTGCCGAAGACGAGCGTCGGCAAGTTCGACAAGAAGGTGCTGCGCAGGCAGTACGCCGACGGCGGCCTGGACGTCACCCGGCTCTGACCGGCAGGTGCGCGACGGTGGCGACGGTGCCGGGCGGCCGACCTCACGGCCTTCCGCCCGGCATCCCTCCCGCCCTCACCGCCCCGGGCGTACGGCCGTGGCCGTCCACCCCAGCACCAGCCACGCCCCCGCCACCGCGCACACGCCGCCCCAGCCCCAGTGGCCGAACGCGGGCCCCGCGAGGGCCGAGGCCAGGGCGCCGCCCGCGAAGCCGGCGACGACGTAGGCCGTGTTGGCGGTGGCCGGGGCGGAGGTGGTGGTCAGGGCGAGGGTCTGGTTGGCGACGTGGGACGCGACCAGGGCGGCGTGCACCAGCACGGCCGCCGCACACAGCGCCGCCATCGCCTGACCGCCCAGCCAGAACAGCGGCACCGAGAGCGCGGCCAGCACGTACGCGGACCGTACGACCTTGGCGGCGCCGAACCGGTCGACCAGACCCCCGGCGAGCGGCGCGACGACACTCGCCGCCAGCCCGAACAGGCCGAACAGTCCGGCCGCGGCGGTGGTCATGCCGTACCCCCCGTCCTCCGTGAGCAGCAGGGCGAGCGAGGTCCACAGGGCGCTCCAGGCGCCGTACATCCCCGCCTGCCGCACGCAGGCACGCCACAGGTCGGGCGAGCGGCGCACCACGCCCGGTATCGCGACGAGCCCCGCGAACAGCGGTCCGCGTCGCTGCCGCCGCTCGACGGGCAGGATGTACGCGGTCGCCAGACCCAGGACGGCGGTCAGCACGGCGGCGCCCACGAACACCGCCCGCCAGCCGAAGGCCTGCCCGGCGAGGCCGCCGAGCACCCGGGCCGCGACGACGCCGGTGAACAGGCCCGCGATGACCGCCGCGACGTGCCGGGCCCGGCGGTCGGCCGGGGCGCGCTCGGCGACCAGCGGGACGAGCAGCTGCGGTACGACGGTCGCGGCCGAGGCGACCAGGACGGCGCCCGCGAGCGCGCCGGTCCCGGCCGACGCGGCGGCGGCGAGCAGGGCCGCCGTGGCGACCAGCGAGAGGACGGCGACCAGGCGGCGCCGGTTGACACTGTCCCCGAGTGGGGCGAAGAAGAGCAGGCCGGCCGCGTAGCCCAGCTGTGCGACCGAGGCGAGCCAGGCGACCGCCGACGGGGTGGAGCCCATGTCGTGGGCGATGAGGGGGAGCAGCGGCGCCGCGAGGTAGATGTTGGCGGCCGTCACGGCGGTGCACAGGGCGATCAGGGGGAGGAAGAGGCGGGCGGCGGCGCCGGACGGCCCCTTCCCGGAGGGCTCCCTCCCGACGGCCGGTGTGGACGTGGGGGCGGGAGTGGTGGAGGACGGCGATGACGGCATGAGCGGGGCGACTCCTTCGAGCGCGCACTAACAACTAACTGGTTGGTTGGAACTAACCCGGGGAGTCTCGCCCGCATTCCCGAAGCGTGTCAACCAAATAGTTGGTCAGCTCGCCCGCCCGGCTACCCTGGCCCCATGGCAGCAAGGGACCCCGAGGCCACCAAGGCCCGGATCTTCGAGGCGGCGGTGGCGGAGTTCGCCCGCCACGGCATCGCCGGCGCGCGCATCGACCGCATCGCGGCCGAGGCCAAGGCCAACAAGCAGCTGATCTACGCCTACTACGGCAACAAGGGCGAGCTGTTCGCGTCGGTCCTCGAGAAGAAGATGCTCGACCTCGCGATCTCCGTCCCCGTCGACCCGGACGACGTCGAGGGCTGGATCGACCGTCTGCTGGACTACCACGCCGCCCACCCCGAGCTGCTGCGCCTCCTCTTCTGGGAGGGCATGGAGTACGGCACCGCCGAGCTGCCCCACGAGGCCGAACGCCAGGCCCACTACGCCCGCAAGGTCGCCGCCGTGCGGGACGCCCAGGAGCGTGGCGTGGTCACCACCGCGATCCCGGCGCCCGACCTTCTGTTCCTGCTGGTCGCGATGGCCAACTGGGCGGTCGTCGTGCCCCAGATGAAGCGCATCCTCGTCGGCGGCGGGGACGACGACGCCGACCGCCTGCGCGACTCGATCAAGAAGGCGGCCCGCCGCGTCGTCGAGGGGTGACCCGGCGGGAAGGGCGTCAGTTGGTCCCGATCCGCGAGAGCAGCTCGACGATCCGGGCCTGCACCTCACCGCTGGTGGAACGCTCCGCCAGGAACAGCACCGTCTCGCCGGAGGCGAGGCGCGGCAGGTCGTCCTGGTCGACGGCGGCGGTGTAGACGACCAGCGGGGTCCGGTTGAGCTGCCCGTTGGCGCGCAGCCAGTCGACGATCCCGGCGGACCCCTCCTGACGCCGCTGCACCCGCATCAGGTCCATCACGACCAGGTTCGGCCGGAACTGCCCCGCCAGCGTCACCGCGTCGGCGTCGCTCGCCGCCCGCGCCACCTGCATCCCGCGCCGCTCCAGCGTCGCGGTCAGCGCCAGCGCGATCTCCGCGTGCTCCTCGATCAGCAGCACGCGCGGCGGGTGCTGCTCGCTGTCCCGCGGGGCGAGCGCCTTCAGCAGCACGGCCGGATCGGCACCGTAGGCCGCGTCCCGCGAGGCCTGTCCGAGCCCCGCCGTGACCAGCACCGGCACCTCGGCCGCCACCGCCGCCTGCCGCAGCGACTGGAGCGCCGTACGCGTGATCGGCCCGGTCAGCGGGTCCACGAACAGCGCGGCCGGGAACGCCGCGATCTGTGCGTCCACCTCCTCGCGCGAGTTCACGATCACCGGCCGGTAGCCGCGGTCGCTGAGCGCCTGCTGCGTGGAGACGTCCGGCGCGGGCCACACCAGCAGCCGGCGCGGGTTGTCCAGCGGCTCCGGCGGCAGTTCGTCGTCCATCGGCTGCGGACGCGGCGGATCGGCCACCTCGACGGCCCCGCCGGGGCCGTCCAGCGGCTCGGGCCCCTCGGCCGCGTCCCGGTCCGGCGCCCCTATGGCGTACGACCGTCCGGCGCCCTCGGTGACCGGCGCCGGCCGTCCCTGACCGCCGGCCAGGGACGGCTGCTCCTGGGGCTGCGGCTGGGACGGGGGCGGGGACTGCTTCTTCGGCTGGGCACCCGACGGCTGCTCGGCGGACGGGTGCGGCCGGGCCGACTGCGCCGCCCCGGTGGCGGCCGGGTCGGGCGGCGTGCCCAGCTTGCGGCGCCGGCCGCCACCGCCCGGCTGGTGCGGGGCGGGTGTGGCCGACGGCTGTTGCACCTGGAGCGCCTGCCGGTTGAACGGCACGCCCTGGCCCAGGGTGCGCACGCTGATCGCGCGTCCCTGCGTCGAGTTCGGGTCGACGGGCGTGGCCGCCTCGGCGGGCAACGGCTGCGCCGCGCGCGGGGCGGGCGGGTTCTCGGGCGGCAGCGGGGTGCCCCGGCTCGGCGTGGTGGCGGGGACGCCCTGAGGGGCCGCGGGGGCGGCGGGGGGTGCCGGGGTCGCGGGTCCGGCGGCCGCGCCGGGCGGTACGGGGAGGCCGGCGCCCTGGGTGTCCCCGGCCGCGGGCCACGGCTGCGGCGCGGGGGCCGGCCGGGCCGGGGCAGCGGGCGGTGCGGTGTCCGGCCCCGCGATGTCGGCGCCGGTGTCGGCCGGCTGGGGCACCTGTGCCTCGGCGGGGGCGGGCAGGGGAGCTCCGTGCACCGGCGTCGGCGCCCCTTGCACCGGCACGCCTCGCGCGGGGGAGTTCTGCGCCTGGACCGGCGCCGGTCCTTCGGCCGGCCGTGCGGCCCCGGCCCGGCGGCGGCGTCCCGTGGGCGCCTCGGCGGGGTGCGGCTGCGGCGGCGTGTGATCGTCGTCCTGGCCGTGCGGTACGGCGTCGTGACGGCCGTCGTCGGGCAGGGCGTCACCCGGAACGGCGGGCCCGGGCACCGGAACCCGGCCGGCCTGCCCCTGTCCCGGTACCTGCCCCTGCGCCTGTCCGGGCGCGTGCGCCTGTCCCGGTACGTGCGCCTGCGTCCGAGTCCGGGACCGCGTCCCCGCCTCCAACTCCGTCTCCGTCTCCGCCGTCCCCTCGGACGGACGGTCCGCGTCGGCGGGCGGCAGGGCGAACACCTGGCGCGGGGCGGCCTCCTGCGCCGCGGCGCGCTCGTTCGCGGAGGCGAGGGCACGCCGTCGGCGTCCCGTCGGCCGGTCCGCGTCCGCCGTGTCCGCCGTGTTCGCCGGGTCCGGCTCACCGGCCTGTGCGGGCAGGGCCGGGGGCAGCGCGTGCTGCTCACCGCCGTCCTGCCCGCCCCGTCGCCCGCTGGGCACGGGCACGCCCTGCGGCGGTACGGTCCCGCCGAGCCCGGTGTTGGACGCCGCGGACCCGCCGCCGTGCTCGCCGGCCATGACGACGGCGCCCTCGGACACCCCGGCCGGAGCTCCCTGCGGCGCTCCGGCGGCCTCGGCACCCGGGCCCTCCGCGGGCCGCCCGCGCCGGCGCCCCGTACCACCGGCTCCCGCTCCCTCACCGGGCACCGCCTGCGCGGGCACGGGAAGCGGAGCCGATGCGCCGGCCGTCTGCCCCTGGGCCTGGACCTGTCCCTGAGCCGGGGCGGCCTGGGGTTCGGCCTCCTGGGCCGCGCGCCGCCTGCGCCGTCCGGTCGGTGCGGTGTTCTCCGCCTCGGGCCCCGCCTCGCCCTGCGCCCCCGCGACCTCGCTCTCCAGGAACGCGTCGACGGAAGCCCGGCGCGCCCGCCGCCGCCCGCCTCCGGGAGCCGGCTCCCGGACGGCCACGGCGTTCCCGGCGCCCGCGGCACCGGCCGCGTCGGCCCGGGCGTCGGGCACGACAGGAGCCACCGCCGCGGCCTCGGTGCCCGCGACGGCACCGGCCCCGCCCCCGATCGGCACCTCCAGCACGTACGCGCTGCCGCTCATGCCCGGCACCTCGTGGGTCTGGAGCACGCCGCCGTGCGCCCGCACGATCCCGCGCACGATCGGCTCGTGCACCGGGTCCCCGCCGGCGTACGGCCCGCGCACCTCGATGCGCACGACCTCACCGCGCTGCGCCGCCGCCACCACGACGGTGTTGTCCAGGTACCCGCCCGTCGCCGACACCGGCGAGTTGCCGGTCGCGTCGACGCCCGCGACGTCCGCGACGAGATGGGCGAGCGCGGTGGCCAGCAGCCGGGCGTCGACCTCCGCCTCGATCGGCGGCGCGTGCACGGCGAACTGGACCCGCCCCGGCCCGATCAGCTCCACGGCCCCGTCGACACCCGCGGCGACGACGGCGTCGAGCATCACCTTCGTACGGGCGACCCGCTCGTTGCCGATGTCGAGGCGCTGGTAGCCGAGGACGTTGTCGATGAGGGTGGTGATGCGGGAGTAGCCCGCCGACAGGTGGTGCAGCACCTGGTTGGCCTCGGGCCACAACTGCCCGGCGTCGTCCGACGCCAGCGCGGCCAGCTCCCGGCGCAGCTCGTCCAGCGGCCCGCGCAGCGAGTCGCCGAGGAGGGTGAGCAGCTGCTCGTGCCGCCCGGCGATCGCCTCGTACCGGTCCTTCTCCCGCTCGCCGAGGGCGGCGTAGCGGTCGGCGTCCGCGGCGATCTCCTCCGCGTGCTGCTCCTTGAGCTCCTCCAGCTCGGCGACGTGCCGCTGCCGCAGCTCGGTCAGCTCGGAGGCGTGCTCCTCGGCCAGCCGCTCCAGTTCCTCGGCGTGCCGCTGCTCGGCCTCCTCGTGCTCCTTGACGAGGGCGTCGTAGGGGCGCCGGTCGGTGAAGGTCATCACGGCGCCGACGAGCTGGTCGCCGTCGCGCACGGGCGCGGTCGTCAGGTCGACCGGCAGCTGGTCCCCGCTCTTGGCGAACACCACCTGCCCGCGCACCCGGTGCTTGCGCCCGGAGCGCAGGGTGTCGGCGAGCGGCGACTCGTCGTACGGGAAGGGCGAGCCGTCGGCGCGCGAGTGCAGGACGAGGGTGTGCAGCTCGCGGCCGCCGAGTTCACCGGCGCGGTAGCCCAGGATCTGGGCGGCGGCCGGGTTGACGAGGACGATCCGCCCGTCGGTGTCGGTGCCGACGACGCCCTCGGACGCGGCCCGCAGGATCATCTCGGTCTGCCGTTGCGAACGGGCCAGCTCGGCCTCGGTGTCGACGGTGCCGGAGAGGTCGCGGACGACGAGCATCAGCAGCTCGTCGCCGGTGTAGCCGTAGGTGTCGTAGGCCTGCTGGCCGGTCTCCAGGTTGGCGCTGGTGACCTCGACCGGGAACTCGGTGCCGTCGGTGCGCCGCGCGACCATCCGGGTCGGCTTGGTGCGCGCCCTGGGGTCGATGTGGTCCGGCCGCCGCATGGAACCGGGGATGAGCCGGGAGTCGAACTGCGGCAGCAGATCCAGCAGCCCCCGCCCGACCAGCGCGGTGCCCGGCGTCTCGAACGCCTCCAGCGCGATGGTGTTCGCGTTGACCACGGTGCCGTTCGCGTTGACCAGGACCAACGCGTCAGGCAGCGCGTCCAGTATGGCTGCGAGGCGAGCAGCGCCTCGGGATGGCCTGCTGCTCACGAGACGCTTCCCTCCTGTTACCGCACTTGCCGACCGCCCGGTCCATCTTGCCAATCGGCCCGCGGCGTGTCACCCGAGGGAGTCTAAGGGTTGGGGCCCGGCGGGCGGGGTGGGACGAGACGGAGGTCGCACGAGCAAGTGACGTAGAACGTGTGACCGATGCCCGTCGGCCGCCCTCCGCCGCCGCTAGGACCGGGCCGGGCCCCCGAGGTCGGGCAGCAGCGGCACCATGCGGTCCCAGCGGGAGATCTCGCAGCCGTCGCGGCGGTCGTACGTCGCGTCGACGGGGCGGCCGGACCAGACGCCGGTGACGTGCGCGGTGGCCGGGCCGCCGTACTGCATGGTGCAGACGCTGCCCTCGGGCACCGGCGCGAAGGTGTCCCGGCCCCACCGGGTGTCGCCCTCGACGACGGCGCAGGCGCCCTCGGGGTCGGGGTGGTCGCCGGCGGTGGGGTGGCAGGACAGCTCGTACGTGCCGTCCATGCCGGGGCCGGCGTCGCGGACGGTGACCGTCAGGTGGTCGCCGTCCGGAGTGCCGGGGCCGGCGGCCGCGGCCGGGTGCGCGGCGCAGACGGAGGCGAGGGCGGCGGCGGACAGGGCGGCGGCGCCGAGGAGGCGGGCGGCGGGGGTGCGGGAGAGCTGGAACATGACCTGACCAACGCGCCGGACGCCGGGACGTTGCGCGTCCGGACGTGGGGTGGGCCGAGCGGACGCACACCGTCCGGGCGGCCGGGCCGTAAGGCTTTGCCCTGTGGCCTGCCCGCCTAGTACCGTAGGGGCCGATTGGTGACAGCGCGCTCAACTGTGTCATCATCGGCACGCGCCACTCGCGCTCGCACGCGAAGTGGTGATGTTGTCTGGAGGCGTCGCCTAGTCCGGTCTATGGCGCCGCACTGCTAATGCGGTTTGGGGCTTACACCCCATCGAGGGTTCAAATCCCTCCGCCTCCGCACGATCACCGAAGCCCCGGCCCGACGGCCGGGGCTTCTGTGTTGCCGGGTCGGCCTCGAATGGGCGTTTGTGCAGGTCGCAAGGGGTGCGGCCAATGGATTTCACATGGCGGCGGCAGTCATGTAATGTTCTTCCTGTCGCCGCGAGCGGGCCGGAAGGGCCGGGAGCGGCGGTAAAACTGAAAAACACAAGCACTCGTAGCTTAACGGATAGAGCATCTGACTACGGATCAGAAGGTTGCAGGTTCGAATCCTGCCGAGTGCACAGTGAGTCGAAAGCCCCGTGGATCTCTCCGCGGGGCTTTCGCCGTGCCTGGGTCTGTCGTGTCTGTGCCTGTGTCTATGCCTTTGCCCTGGGGGCGAGGGCCGGGACGAGTTCCCGCAGGGGCCGGCCGCCGTTCAGGCACCACAGGGCGATGACCGGGTCGCAGATCGCGCAGCCCAGGGACGAGTCGTGGGCGAAGGGGAGGATCGGGTTGCCCTTCAGGTGGTGCGCGACGTCCCAGGCGGTGTGCAGCAGCCAGCCGATGCCGATGTACGTCCAGGACGTGAGGCCCCGGTAGGCGACGTACAGCATGAGCGCGCCGAACGGGAGCTCCCAGGCGCCGAAACCGCCGCCCGAGAAGTAGACGCCCCCGGCGCCGGCGATCCCGAGGGCGTTCAGGGGGCGGCGGTGCCGTGCGGGGACGAGGGACATCAGCAGGACGACGAGGAGGCCGATGGCGATCGGCATGACGTAGGGGAGGAGATCGGCGGGGTTCATGTCGGGCACGCTATGCAGGGCCCGGGGCGTGCCCCAGTGGCGTGAGTGACAGGTTCCGACGGATTGTCGCCGACGGGCGTTCCGGTGCCGCCGGTCCGGGGCCGGACGGCACGGCGACGACGGCGGACCGGCGTGAGTACCGCACTGAACTGTGTCTAGGGTGTGCCCATGTTGAGAGGACCCGTCTTCATATCCGCCGACCGGCCGAGCCCCGACGGAGGCCGACGGTGAACAAGCCGCTGAGGGCCGTGGCGATCTTCTGCGGGCTGCTGGTGCTCGGCCTGCTGATCCGCGCGAACTGGCTTCAGTACGTCCGGGCCCCCGAGCTGGCCTCCGACACCAAGAACCGGCGGGTGCAGATCGAGCAGTTCGCCACCCCGCGCGGCGACATCGTCGTCGGCGGCCGGGCGATCACCGGCTCCAAGGAGACCGAGAGCACCGACCTCAAGTACAAGCGCACCTACGTCGACGGGCCGATGTACGCGCCGGTGACCGGCTACGCGTCGCAGGCCCAGGGCATGACGCTGCTGGAGAAGACCTACGACTCCATCCTCACCGGGAAGGACGACCGGCTGGCCTTCCAGCGTTTCGCCGACGTGGTCAGCGGTGAGGGCCGGCGGCCCGGTTCGGTGGTCACCACCATCGACCCGAAGGCGCAGAAGGCGGCGTGGGACGGGCTGACCGACCTCAAGGGCGCACGGGGCGCCGTGGTCGCCCTCGACCCGCAGACGGGCAAGGTGCTGGCGATGGTCTCGGCGCCCTCCTACGACCCGGCGGCGTTCGCGGGCAACACCTTCAAGGAGTCGGACCGCTTCGTCGCGCTGGACAAGAAGAAGAACAAGCCGCTGGCCAACCGCGCGCTGCGGGAGACCTACCCGCCGGGCTCCACCTTCAAGATCCTCACCGCGGCCGCCGCGCTGGAACACGGCGTCGTCACCGACGTCGACGCCCGCACGGACGCCGTCTCGCCGTACCCGCTGCCGCAGTCCACCAACAAGATCGGCAGCGAGGCCGGCGACGCGGTCTGCAACAAGGCCTCGATGAAGACCGCCATGCAGTACTCCTGCAACAACGTCTTCCTCGACGCCGCCACCAAGCTGGGCCAGGACAAGCTGCGTGAGACGGCCGAGAAGTTCGGCTTCAACGAGGACGTCTACTCCGACGACTTCGGCGACCTGCTCGCCACCAAGAGCCTCTACCCCGAGAACCTCGACAAGCCCGGCACCGCCCTCACCGGCATGGGTCAGGGCAGCCTGACCAGTACGCCGATGCAGATGGCCATGGTCACCGCCGGGATCGCCAACGACGGCAAGGTGATGCAGCCCTACGTCGTCGACGAGGTCAAGGGACCGGACCTGGACACCCTGGAGAAGACCGAGCCCGCGGTGATGAGCGAGGCGGTCTCCGCCGAGACCGCGCAGAAGGTCCAGGAGATGATGGAGTTCACCGCCAAGGAGGGCAGCGCCCGGCGCGCCCAGATCGACGGCATCACGGTCGGCGGCAAGACCGGTACCGCACAGCGCGGTGTCGACGTCAACGAGAAGGTGCCGTACGGCTGGTTCGTGTCCTACGGCAAGAACGACGACGGGTCCTCCGTCGCGGTGGCCGTGTTCATCGACCCGACCGACATGGACATCTCCCGCCAGGACATCTCCGGTGGCGGGCTCGGCGCGCCCATCGCCAAGCGCGTCATGGAGGCCGTGCTGAAGCGCTGACGCCGGCGCGGGTGGCGCGGCGGGTGACGGCGGGTCAGGGCCTCGTCGCGTCGTAGGTTTCGCGGGCCCGCTCGACCGCCGCCAGCCGCCGTTCCGTCCAGCGCGCGAGGTCCCGGACCTGTTCGGCGGCCTCGCGGCCGAGGTCGGTGAGGGAGTAGTCCACGCGGGGCGGGATCACGGGCCGGGCGTCCCGGTGCACCAGGCCGTCGCGCTCCAGGGTCCGCAGGGTCTGGGCCAGCATCTTCTCGCTGACCCGGCCGATCTCCCGGCGCAGTTCGCTGAAGCGGTGGGGGCGGTCCAGCAGGGCGATCAGGGTCAGGGTGCCCCAGCGGCTGGTGACGTGCTCCATGACCAGGCGCTCGGGGCACATCGCTTCACGTTCTGCCATGGCCATACGGTACGACCGGGCGGGCGCTCACCACGGGTGAGTGCCCGCCCGGTCGTCGTGGGTCCGGGGCACCGGCCGTTGTCAGTGGTCCCGTCTACTGTCGGTGGGGATGGCACAGGCGTGGAAGTGCGCGGGGCTGCGGTGGGCGGCGGACGGTCCCGTGCTGTCGTGGGTCGGGGGCCGGCGCAGTGCGCTGGTCCGGGGGAAGCGGGTGGCCTTCGGGGTCGCCGAGGGGGCCGAGGGGGGTGTGCGGATCTGTGTGGGAGCACGGGGCCACGCGTGTCCCGTGCGGGCCGGTGTGCCGGGGCGGAGTACGGGGGCGCGGTGCGAGGAGTGCGCGCGCCTCGACCGGGCGCACTCCGTGGCCGCCGACACCATGGCGGACGACCCGCGGCCGTACCGCGTCTATCTGGCGTGGTTCGGGCCGGGCCTGGTCAAGGTGGGGATCACCGCGTACGAGCGGGGAGCCGCCCGGCTCCTCGAGCAGGGGGCCGTGTGCTTCAGCTGGCTGGGCTGCGGGCCGCTGATGGCCGCGCGCCGGACCGAGGAGCTGCTGCGGGCCGCACTGGGCGTGCCCGACCGCGTCCCGTACGCCCACAAGCGCGCGGTGCGGGACGCGTTGCCCGGGTCGGCGGCGGAGCGGGCGGCCGAGATCGCCGGGCTGCACGCGCGGGCGGTGGCGCTCGGCGGCTGGCCGCAGTCGCTGACGCCGGCGCCGTTCGACGCGGTCGACCACGCGGGTGTCTTCGGGCTCGAGGGGGCGGAGCGCGGGCCGGCGGCCGTGGCGGACGTGGCCGAGCTGGTGGCGGGCGGCGCGATCGGGGGCGGGCTGGTGGCGGCCGCCGGGCCGGATCTGCATCTGGCGACGGAGCGCGGGGTCGTCGTGCTCGACACCCGGCTGATGACGGGATGGGAGCTGGTGTCCGCCGAGGGTGCGCCGTGCACCGTGCCCCTGCGGGAGCTCAAACGGGCCGCCGGAGTGCAGGACGGGCTGTTCTGACCTCCCTCTCCATCCCCTTCCACTCCGTCCTCCTTTCCCGCCGCCCCTTGTCCGGGGGAGCGCGGAGGGCGATCGTGGCCGCATGAATGATCACGAGGCCGGGCAGGTCCGCCGGTTCTGGGAGGGGCTCGGACTGCCGGGGCTGGTTGACGTGCACACGCACTTCATGCCCGAGCGGGTGCTGCGCAAGGTCTGGGCCTACTTCGACGCGCTCGGACCGCTGACCGGCGGCGTCGAGTGGCCGATCACCTACCGGCACGAGGAGGACGAACGCGCGGAGTTGCTGCGCGCGTTCGGGGTGCGGGCCTTCACCGCCATGCTCTACCCGCACAAGGCGGGCATGGCCCGGTGGCTGAACGACTGGGCGGTGGACTTCGCCCGCCGCACCCCCGACTGCCTGCACACCTCCACCCTGTTCCCCGAGCCGGGCGTCGAGACGTACGTCCGCCGGGCCGTCGAGGAGGGGGCGCGGGTCTTCAAGGCGCACGTGCAGGTGGGCGCGTACGACCCGGCCGACGAGTTGCTCGACCCGGCGTGGGGCGTGCTCGCCGAGGCGGGGGTCCCGGTCGTCGTGCACTGCGGTTCGGGACCGGCGCCCGGCAAGCACACCGGGCCCGAGCCGATCGCCCGCGTCCTGGCCCGCCACCCCCGGCTGCGGCTGGTCGTCGCGCACATGGGCATGCCCGAGTACGAGGACTTCCTGGACCTCGCCGAGCGGTACGGGGAGGTGCGGCTGGACACGACCATGGCGTTCACCGACTTCAGTGAGCGGCTCGCGCCCTTCCCGCGCCGGGCGCTGCCCCGGCTGGCGGACCTCGGCGACCGCGTCCTGCTCGGCACCGACTTCCCCAACATCCCGTATCCCTATCTGCACCAGCTGCACGCACTGGAGCGCCTGGAGCTGGGGGACGCGTGGCTGCGCGGGGTGTGCCACGACAACGCCGTCCGGCTGTTCGGGCTGCCGGGAGGTGCCGGGAGCTGAGGTGCGGGACCGGCGGGGCACCGGCAGGGGGGAGGGCCGGTGCCCACCGGTGCCCGGCCGCCGGGTTCAGCGCGGGGCGACGAAGACGTGCGCGGCGGTCCGGGCGGGGAGCCGGACGGTCCGCCCGTCGCTGCCGACCGTCACGCCGCCCGGCCATGGTGTGACGCTCACGACCGCGCCGGGCCGTACCCCGGCCCGCCGCAGGTCGGACAGCAGGGCCCGGTCGGCCTGGACCGGTTCCCCGATGCGCCGCACGACCGCGCTCGCGCCGTCCGGCCCGGGGGCCAGGTCCACGAGGCGGACCGTGCTCCCGGCGGCGGCCGGGCGCGGGACCGCGGCGCGCCTTTCGCCCAGCTCCTCCAGGCCCGGGATCGGGTTGCCGTAGGGGGACTCGGTCGGGTGCCGCAGCAGGCGCAGCAGGCGGCGTTCGACGGCCTCGCTCATCACGTGCTCCCAGCGGCACGCCTCCGCGTGGACCTGCTCCCACTCCAGGCCGATCACGTCGACGAGCAGGCATTCCGCGAGCCGGTGCTTGCGCATCACGCGCGTGGCGAGCCGCCTGCCCGCGTCGGTCAGTTCCAGGTGCCGGTCGGCGGCGAGGCGCAGCAGTCCGTCGCGTTCCATGCGGGCGACGGTCTGGCTCACGGTGGGGCCGCTCTGGTCCAGGTGCTCGGCGAGGCGGGCGCGCAGTGGGACCACGCCCTCCTCCTCGAGCTCCAGGACGGTGCGGAGGTACATCTCCGTGGTGTCGATGAGTCTGGACACGCGGTGCGTCAGGCGGGGGTGTCGGCATGGGTGTCGGCGGGGGTCTCGGCGGTGGCGGTCAGGACCGCGCGGCCGAGGACGTGCCCGGCCATGGTGAAGCCGAGGACGGCCGGGGTGGCGTCGGCCGGGACGCCGACGGACTCGACGTCCAGGGCGTGCACCACCACGAAGTAGCGGTGCGGGCCGTGCCCGGCCGGCGGGGCGGCGCCGATGTAGCGGGCGGCGCGGGCGTCGTTGGGGAGCTGGAAGGCGCCCTCGGGCAGACCTGCTCCGGTGTCGTCGCCGGCGCCCTCGGGCAGCTCCGTGACGGCGGCGGGGATGTCGGCGACCGCCCAGTGCCAGAACCCGGACCCGGTGGGGGCGTCGGGGTCGTAGACGGTCACGGCGTAGCTCCGGGTCCCCTCCGGCGCGCCGCTCCACGCCAGCTGGGGGGAGAGGTCCTTGCCGCCGGGGACGCCGGACGAGCACTGCTCGGGTGCCCAGGCGGCGCCGTCGGTGACGGTGGTGCTGGTGAGGGTGAAGGAGGGCACCTCGGGGAGGCGGGCGAACGGGTCGTTGGCGCTCATCGCGTCGTTCCTTTCGAGCGGGACGGTCCTGGGGGCGGGCCGTGCCGATGGCGTGGGCGGCCGTTCGTGCCGGCCGCTGCAATCGACCATAACACCGATAATCGATTATTCAAGGGATCGTCTATGCTGCCTCCATGACTCAGACCGGCCCCACCCCGTCCCCGCCGCCGGGTAAGCGGATGCTCTCCGAGCAGGTCTACGCCCAGCTGCGGGACGCGATCATGCGCGGCGAGCACGCCCCCGGCGCCCCCCTCAAGCCGCAGGACCTGGCCAAGGAGCGGGGCGTGAGCCTGGCCGTGGTGCGCGAGGCCCTCGTACGGGTGGTCGGCGACGGGCTCGCCGAACGGCTGCCCAACCGCGGCTTCGCCGTCCCCGCCCACTCGGACCGCCGCTGGCAGGAGATCGCCGAGGCCCGCCGCACCGTCGAACCGGTGCTGCTGCGCATGTCCGTCGAGCGCGGCGACGTCGACTGGGAGGCCCGGGTGCGCGCCGCCCACCACCGGCTGTCCCGCACGCCCGTGTACGTGCCCGAGGAGGGCGAGTACTACAGCGAGGCGTGGTCCGAGGCGCACCGGCTCTTCCACCGCGCCCTGATGGAGGGCTGCGGCAACCCCGTGCTGCTGGAGACCTTCGACCGGCTGTGGACGGCGAGCGAACTGGCCCGCCGATGGTCGACGCACCGCAATCCCGGCCGGGACGGCGTCGAGGAGCACCGCAGGCTGGAGGAGGCGGCGCTGGCCCGCGACGCCGACACCGCGGCCGAGGTACTGGTCCGGCACCTCACCCTCACGGCGGAGGGGCTGACCGGAGACGCCTGAGGGGCGGCACTCGCGGGACGGCACCCCGTAGGCGGCCCCGCGGGTTTCTCAGAGAAATCACAGGTTGGGGAAAGGACCCTCTCAGAGCGCCCCGACAGGCTGTCCGCCATGACCACGACCTCGCCCCAGGGGCACACCGAACTGCTCAGGCCGGACGGGAGCCCCGTCCGGGTGCTTGTAGTGGACGACGAGCAGTCCATCACCGAACTGCTGTCCATGGCCCTGCGCTACGAGGGCTGGCAGATCCGCAGCGCGGGCGACGGCCACGGCGCCGTGCAGAGCGCGCGCGACTTCCGGCCCGACGCCGTCGTACTGGACATGATGCTGCCCGACATGGACGGCCTGAGCGTGCTGGGGCGGCTGCGCCGCGACCTGCCGGACGTGCCGGTGCTGTTCCTGACCGCCAAGGACGCGGTCGAGGACCGGATCGCCGGGCTGACGGCCGGCGGGGACGACTACGTCACCAAGCCGTTCAGCCTGGAGGAGGTCGTCGCCCGGCTGCGCGGACTGATCCGGCGTTCCGGCGCCGCCGACCGGCGTTCCGACTCCGTCCTCGTCGTCGGCGACCTGACCCTCGACGAGGACAGTCACGAGGTCACGCGGGGCGGCGACGGCATCCACCTCACCGCCACCGAGTTCGAGCTGCTGCGCTTCCTGATGCGCAATCCGCGGCGGGTGCTGAGCAAGGCGCAGATCCTGGACCGCGTGTGGTCGTACGACTTCGGCGGGCAGGCCAACGTCGTGGAGCTGTACATCTCCTACCTGCGGCGGAAGATCGACGCCGGGCGCGAGCCGATGATCCACACCCGGCGCGGCGCCGGGTACCTGATCAAGCCCGCGGCATGACCCGGTGGCGACGACCGCGGCCGCGGACTCTGCGGACGCGGCTCGTCGTCGCCTCCGTGGCGCTGATCGCGGTGGTGTGCGCGGTGATCGGCACGGTGACGACACTGGCGCTGCGCTCCCACCTGTACGAGCAGCTGGACCGGCAGGTGGGCGAGGTCGCGCGGCGGGTGTCCGGGTTCGGGCCGCCCGGCGAGCCGGGGCCCGGCGAGCCGGGGCCCGGCGGCGTGGGCCCGCAGCGGACGGACCTCGACGGGTTCGTCACGCACGGCGGGCCCCAGCCGCGCGACACGATCGTCGCCGAGACACAGGGCGGCGACGTCGTCGAGGCCAAGTACGGCCAGAAGGACGACGAGAGCACGTACCCCAGCAGGACGACGCCGGTCTCCCTCGACGAGGCCCAGCGCACCGCGCTCGCCTCCGTCCCCCGGGACGGCGAACCGCACACCGTCGAGATCCCCGGCCTCGGTGACTACCGCGTCGAGTACCACGACGGCTACTACGCCGCCCTGCCCACCTCCGACGTCGACGACACCATCGGCACCCTGGTCCTCGTGGAGGCCAGCGTCACCGCCGCCGGTCTGGCCGCCGCCTCCCTCGCCGGGACCGTCATCGTCGGCGTCGCCACCCGCCCCCTGCGCCGGGTCGCCGCCACCGCGGGGCGGGTCTCCGAACTGCCCCTGCACGCGGGCGAGGTGAACCTCGACGAACGGGTCCCGGACTCCGAGTGCGACCCGCACACCGAGGTCGGCCGGGTCGGCTCCGCGCTCAACCGCATGCTGGACCACGTCCACGGGGCACTGCACGCCCGTCAGCGGAGCGAGACGCGGGTCCGGCAGTTCGTCGCCGACGCCAGCCACGAACTGCGCACCCCCCTCGCCTCCATCCGGGGCTACGCCGAACTCACCCGCCGGGGAGGCGAACGGGTCGGCCCCGACACCCGGCACGCGCTGGGCCGCATCGAGTCCGAGGCCGGCCGCATGACTTTGCTGGTCGAGGACCTGCTGCTGCTCGCCCGCCTGGACGCCGGGCGGCCGCTGGAGTTCGGCCGGACCGACCTCGTACCGCTCGTCGTCGACAGTGTCAGCGACGCCCGCGCGGCCGGCCTCGACCACACCTGGCGGCTCGACCTGCCCGACGAGCCGGCCCCGGTGGCGGCGGACCCCGCCCGGCTCCAGCAGGTGCTGGTCAACCTGCTCGGCAACGCCCGCAACCACACCCCGCCGGGCACGACCGTCACCGCACGCGTGCGGCGCGGTGGGGAGTGGCTGTGCGTGGACGTCGAGGACGACGGGCCCGGCATCCCGGCCGGGTTGCTGCCGCACGTCTTCGAACGGTTCGCCCGCGGCGACTCCGCGCGCTCCCGTGCGACCGGTTCGACGGGCCTGGGGCTCGCCATCGTGCAGGCCGTGACGACCGCGCACGGCGGCGGCGTGACCGTCGACAGCGCTCCGGGGCGGACGGTCTTCACCGCGTACCTGCCCGCGGTTCACGACCGGCCGGACGCGCCGGTGCACTCACAGGCACGGCACAGTCCCAGCACACGGGTACGACAGGGGAGTTGAGAAGTGTCGGTCCCATGCGAACCGACTCTTCTCCCGGCTCCCTGCCGGCGCGGGAGCACCTCCCGGCCGCGGCAGCCGGGACGCCTGTCCTGGACGTGGTGATCCCCGTCTACAACGAGGAGAAGGACCTCGAACCGTGCGTCGTGAGACTGCACGAGCACCTCTCCCGTACGTTCCCCTACGCCTTCCGCATCACGGTCGCCGACAACGCCTCCACGGACGGCACCCCGCGGGTCGCGGCCCGGCTGGCGGCCGGCCTCGCGGCGGTCAGGTCCGTCCGGCTGGAGCAGAAGGGGCGCGGCCGGGCCCTCGGGGCCGTCTGGTCGGCCTCGGACGCCCCGGTCCTGGCCTACATGGACGTCGATCTCTCCACCGACCTGAACGCGCTGCTGCCGCTGGTGGCGCCGCTGATCTCGGGCCATTCGGACCTCGCGATCGGCTCCCGGCTCGCCCGCAGCTCGCGGGTGGTGCGCGGCGCCAAGCGGGAGTTCATCTCCCGCGGCTACAACCTCATCCTGCGCGGCTCCCTCCAGGCCCGCTTCTCCGACGCCCAGTGCGGTTTCAAGGCGATCCGCCGGGACGTGGCCCGGGTGCTGCTGCCCCTGGTGGAGGACACCGGCTGGTTCTTCGACACCGAGATGCTGGTGCTCGCCGAGCGCGCCGGGTGCCGGATCCACGAGGTACCGGTCGACTGGGTCGACGACCCGGACTCGACCGTGCACCTCGTGCGGACGGCGACCGACGACCTCAAGGGCGTGTGGCGGGTCGGCAGGGCCCTCGCCACCGGTTCGCTGCCGCTGGACCGGCTGGTCCGCCCCTTCGGCGACGACCCGCGCGACCGCGACCTGACCGGCGTGCCGCAAGGGCTGGCCCGGCAGCTCGTCGGCTTCTGCGTCGTCGGTGCCCTGTCCACCCTGTTCTACCTCCTCCTCTACAGCGGCTTCCGCCACTTCGCCGGCTCCCAGCTCGCCAACGCGCTCGCCCTGCTGGTCTCGGCGGTCGCCAACACCGCCGCCAACCGGAGGCTCACCTTCGGGGTACGGGGCCGGGGCGGCGCCGTGCGGCACCAGGCGCAGGGCCTGGTGGTCTTCGGCATCGGCCTCGCGCTGACCAGCGGTTCGCTCGCCGCCCTGAGCGCGGCGACGGCCGACCCGGACCACTCCACCGAGCTGGCGGTGCTGATCGCCGCCAACCTCGCCGCCACCGTGCTGCGCTTCCTGCTCTTCCGCGCCTGGGTCTTCCCGGACACGGCCCCTACGGCCCCCGTGGCCCGTACGGCCCCTACGGCCCCCGCGGCTCCTGCGGCCGTCACGGCCCCCGTGTCCGTACGCCCCGCCGACACCGACCCGAGGGACGCCCGATGACGACGCACCACGACCCGCTCGTGCACCTGCACACCGACCGCACACACCCGCCCGCCGACGAGGACGGAGGGCCGCCGTCCGGGGCGCCGTCCGCCCACCGCCGGAGCCGGCGGCCCGGGTTCGGCCGACTGTGGCGCGGCCGCCCCGAGGACCCGCGCCGGGTGCGCCCCGCCTTCCTCGGCCTCCTGCTGGCCACCGCCGTCCTCTACCTCTACAACCTGAGCGCCTCCGGCTACGCCAACTCCTTCTACTCGGCGGCCGTGCAGGCGGGCAGCCAGTCCTGGAAGGCGTTCTTCTTCGGCTCGCTGGACGCGGGCAACGCCATCACCGTCGACAAGCCCCCGGCCGCCCTGTGGCCGATGGCGCTGGCGGTGCGGATCTTCGGCCTCTCCTCCTGGTCGGTCCTCGTCCCCGAGGTGCTGATGGGCGTGGCCACCGTCGCCGTCGTGTACGCCGCCGTGCGCCGCCGGTTCGGCCCCGCGGCCGGGCTGATCGCGGGCGCCGTCCTCGCGCTCACGCCCGTCGCCGCGCTGATGTTCCGGTTCAACAACCCGGACGCGCTCCTCGCCCTGCTGATGTCCGTCGCCTGCTACCTCGTCGTACGGGCGCTGGAGGACGGCCGGACCAAGTGGCTGGTGTGGGCGGGCGCCGCGATCGGCTTCGCGTTCCTGGCGAAGACCCTCCAGGCCTTCCTGATCCTGCCCGCCCTCGCCCT
The DNA here is from genome assembly GCF_045041415.1 of Streptomyces coelicoflavus. NCBI lineage: Bacteria > Bacillati > Actinomycetota > Actinomycetes > Kitasatosporales > Streptomycetaceae > Streptomyces > Streptomyces coelicoflavus. The sequence continues at coordinate 4,367,236 of NZ_CP108218.1, forward strand.
CGTCTACGGCGTCTGCGCCCCGGTCCGGCTCAGAAAACGCCTCGGGCAGCTCGCGCTGGCGACCGCCGCGATCGTCGTCTCCGGCGGCTGGTGGGTCGCGGTCGTGGAGCTGTGGCCGGCCTCGTCCCGCCCGTACATCGGCGGCTCGCAGCACAACAGCTTCCTGGAGCTGACCTTCGGCTACAACGGCCTCGGCCGCCTCAACGGCGAGGAGACCGGCAGCGTCGGCGGCGGGGGCGGTCCCGGCGGCGGGAGCGGCGGGCAGTGGGGCGAGACGGGCTGGGACCGGATGTTCAACTCCGAGATCGGCGGCCAGATCTCCTGGCTGCTCCCGGCAGCCCTGATCCTGCTCGTCGCGGGCCTGGTCGCCACGCGCCGCGCCGGCCGCACGGACACGGTGCGCGCGTCCTTCCTGGTCTGGGGCGGCTCGCTGCTGATGACCGCGGCCGTCTTCAGCTACATGGCCGGCATCTTCCACCAGTACTACACGGTGGCCCTCGCCCCGTACCTGGCGGCGGTCGTCGGCATGGGCGCGGCGACGCTGTGGGAGCGGCGCGAGCGGATCTGGGCGTCGCTCGCCCTCGCCGCCGCCGTCACGGCGAGTGCGGCCTGGGGCTACGTCCTGCTCGACCGCACGCCCGACTACCTGCCCTGGCTGAAGGTGCCGGTCCTGGCCGGCGGCCTGGTCGCCGCGCTCGGGCTGGTCTTCGCGGGCCGGCTGGGCCGGCGGACCGCCCTCGCGGCGGCGGGCCTCGGCCTCGTGGCGTCGCTGGCCGCGCCCACCGCGTACACCCTGAGCACCCTGCGGGAGGGGCACAGCGGCTCCATCGTCACGGCCGGCCCGTCCGGCGCGAGCATGCGGGGCGGCGGTCCCGGCGGCGGCCCCGGGGGCGGCGGCTTCCCGGGCGGCGGGAACGCGCCCGGTCAGGGTCAGGGGCAGAACCAGGGGCAGGGCGGCCCTGGCGGTTTCCCCGGTGGCGGCACCGCACCGGGCGCCGGAGGCACCGGCCGGAACGGCCAGACGCCCAATGCCCAGAACGGCCAGAACGCCCAGAACGGCGGTCCGGCCGGCGGCCCGTCCGGCGAAGGCGGCCGCATGGGCGCGGGCGGCGGCGGCATGGGCGGCCTGCTCAACGGCGCCGAGGTCGGCGACGAGGCGAAGAAGCTGCTGGAGACCGACGCCGACGCCTACACCTGGGTCGCCGCGTCGGTCGGCTCCCAGAACGCCGCGAGCTACCAGCTCGGCACCGGCGACCCGGTGATGGCGATCGGCGGCTTCAACGGCACCGACCCGTCGCCGACCCTGGCCCAGTTCAAGGAGTACGTGGCGGACGGCCGGATCCACTACTTCATCGGTGGCGGCGCGGGAGGTGGCATGGGCGGCGACTCCGCTACCGCGTCCCGGATCACCTCGTGGGTCGAGGCCCATTTCAAGGAGGTGACGGTCGGCTCGGCCACCTTCTACGACCTGACGTCGCCGACGGCCTGACCGTCGCCCCGGACGCGAAACCGTTGTACAGCGCATAGGAGTCTCCTATGCGCTGTACAACATGACGACGTCGCCCAGCTGACGGTGGTCCTGGACAACACCGTGCCGGGCAGGCAGGGATACGCGGGCACCCTGCTGGGGCTGCTGCTGATCGGCGTGGGGTGCGCGCTCGGCAACCCGGCGATGGCCCACGCGCTGATGAGCGCGATCCCGCCGGGCAAGGCGGGGGTCGGCGCCGGGATCAGCGGCACGCTGGCGGAGTTCGGCAACGGACTGGGCGTGGCCGTGCTGGGCGCGGTGCTGACCTCTCGGTTCGCGGCGCTGACGCCCGTCGCGGCGGCGTCGCTCCCGGCGGCGCAGGCCTCGGCACGGGAGGAGGGGGAGCGGGGGAGGATCCTCGACGCGTTCTCCTCCGGAGTGGAGAGCAGCCAGTTGGTGGGGGCGGTGGCGGTGTTGCTGCGGAGGGCGGAGCGAGTCAGCGCCTGAGAGCTCGGGCGGTGGCGAAGACGTGCGGCTGCGGGCGCCGTTGTGGCTGTTCGCGCCCGCGCGGCGGAGCCGCATGCAGTCACGCCCCGCGCCCCTGAACGGGCGCCTAGCATGACCCGTGAGGGTTTGAGCGAGGTAGGTGCGCATGGCGAAGGCAGGGCGGCAGGGGCCGCGGGCCAGTGTGTGGCTGAACGGGGAGGGGCGGCGCAGCGGGCGGCGCGCGGCACAGCCCTCCGGGCTCGACCGGGACCGGATCATCCGGGTCACCGTCCGGCTGCTGGACGCCGAGGGACTGGCGGGGTTCTCCATGCGCCGCCTGGCCGCCGAGCTGAACGTCACCGCGATGTCCGTCTACTGGTACGTCGACACCAAGGACGAGCTGCTCGAACTCGCCCTGGACGCCGTCTTCGGCGAGCTGCGCCACCCCGACCCGGACGCCGGTCTCGACTGGCGAGAGGAACTGCGCGCCCTGGCCCGGGAGAACCGGGCGCTGCTGGGGCGCCACCCCTGGTCGTCCCCGCTGGTCGGCACCTACCTCAACATCGGGCCGCACTCGCTGGCCTTCTCCCGGTCGGTGCAGAACGTCGTGCGCCGCAGCGGACTGCCCGCGTACCGCCTGACCGGCGCCATCGCCGCCGTCTTCCAGTTCGTCTACGGCTACGGCACCATCGAGGGCCGCTTCCTGGCGCGGGTGGCGGACACCGGGCTGAGCCCGGAGGAGTACTTCCAGGACTCCATGAGCGCGGTGACCGAGATGCCGGACACCGGGGGCGTCATCGAGGACGCCCGGGACATCATGGCGGCCCGCGGCGGCGACACCGTCGCGGAGATGCTGGACCGGGACTTCGAGTTCGCCCTCGACCTGCTCGTCGCGGGCATCGACGCGATGGTGGAACGGGGCTGACCCGGAGCCGGCCGCACACGGGCCCGGCGACTCCCGGCCGCGCCCCCGGCCGGGGCCGTCCTCAGTCGTCCGCCGCCAGCCGGGCCGGGAAGCCGCCCGTCGCCACCGGTCCCCACTTCTGCGGGGTCACCCGGATGATGGACTTGCCCTGCTTGACCATGGCCTGCCGGTACTCGTCCCAGTCCGGGTGCTCGCCGGAGATGTTGCGGAAGTACTCCACGAGCGGCTCCACGGACTCCGGGGAGTCGACGACCTCGGCGGTGCCGTCGATCTGGACCCACGGGCCGTTCCACTCGTCGCTGAGCACGATGAGGCTGACCCGGGCGTCGCGGCGCGCGTTGCGGGTCTTGGCCCGTTCGGGGTACGTCGAGACGACGATCCGGCCGGAGTCGTCGACCCCGCAGGTCAGCGGCGACCCCTGGGGGCTGCCGTCGGCCCGCCGGGTCAGCAGGATCGCCCGGTGCCGGGGACGTACGAAGTCCAGCAACTCGTCCAGGGAGACGCGGGTGTTCGTCGCGATACTCGGTGCCATGCCGCCAGCCTAGGCCGCCGTCCCGCTCTCCGCGTGCAGTGCCTCCGCGAGGTTGTCGTGCACCGGCACGTCGCGGCGCAGGCCGGAGAGTTCCAGGACGCGGCTCGCCACGCCCGGGGCGGCCACCACGCGCAGCAGGGTGCTGTCGGGCAGGCGGCAGCGTACGGCGGCGATCAGGCGGACGCCCTGGGAGTCCATGAAACGGGTGCCGGACAGGTCCAGGACGAGCAGGCGCAGTTCGCCGGAGCGCTGCTCCACGGCGGTCATGATCAGGGGCAGCAGTCCCGAGGCGTTGCAGAAGTCGATCTCGCTGGGCATCGCGAGCACGGCACAGCCCGGTGGCTCACAGGGCTCGTACGGCTCACGGGACTGAGGATGGAAGGTCACAGCACTCACCTGACAGACGTCCGTCGGGCTTCCGGCCGGGCCGCTTCCTGACCCGGTCCCATTCCACCACGCCGGGCCGCGGCGCGAAAGGTTCCCGGCCGCCCGCCGGCCCGGTCCGTCGGCCGAGCGTCACCGGCACGCAACCAAGCAGCTAAAGTGCTGTTCGTCCTGTGCTCGCAGTCGGGAATGTGCTGCGGAGCTCTCCTGCGCACGGCCGTGAGGCCGCGCATGCCGAAGAGGTTCGTGGTGGCTGCGTCCGAATTTACTGATTTGCCGCGTTTTCCGGTGGGCTTCGAGCTGGCCGACGCCCTGACGGCTGCGGCCCGGGACCTGCACGGGACGAACACCCCCGGCGACACCCTGAACACCGCCGTCCACCTGGCCGTACGCCTGCTGCCCGACGCCGAGCACGCGGGCATCGCGGAGATCCAGCGGGGCGGCCGGCTGCGCACCCTCGCCTGGACCGACGAGACCGTACGGTTCGCCGCCGAGCCCCGGCAGGGCGGCCAGGGCGTTCAGGGCGGCCACACCCCGCACCCGGACTGGGAGCGCCTGTGGACGACGCCCGTGGTGCACACGGACGACAGCGAGGCCGACGGCGGCGGCAACGCCCTGTCCGGGATCGGCCTGCGCTCGGCGCTGTCCCTGCGGCTGCGCGCCGACCGGCGCCGGCTGACCGTGCTGACGGCGTACGCCCGCAAGCCGCAGGCCTTCGACGAGGACGCGGCCCGCATCGGGCGGCTGTTCACCGCGCACGTCTCCCTCGCCCTGGACTCGGCGACCGTGCGCGAGCAGCTCACCGAGGCGATGCGGACCCGGGACCTGATCGGCCAGGCCACCGGCATCCTGATGGAGCGTCTGGACATCGACGCGGCCGGGGCCTTCGAGTCGCTGGTGAAGGCCTCCCAGCGGGAGAACGTGAAACTGCGCGACCTGGCCCGCCGCATCGTCGACGCCCATTCCGCCCCGGGCGGCCGAGGCGTGACCGAGCGCTGACGGGACATCCGTACGGTCATGACCCCTCGGACCCCCGACACGGCCACGGCCGTCGACACAGCCGCGGACACGGCCCCGGACACGGACGCGGCCGCGAAGACCCTTGATCACGCCATCGCGCGCGCCCAGGGCCTGGACACCCTGCTGCGCGACCTGACCGACCGGGCGGTCCAGCAGGTGCCGGGCGCCGACGCCTGCTCGGTCACGGTGCGCCGTGCCGACCGGCTGATGACGCTGGCGGGCAGTACCGGTCTGCCCCGCGGCCTGGACCTGCGCCAGTACGAGAACGGCTCGGGGCCCTGCGTGGACGCCGCCGAGTCGGGCGACGCGCAGTACTCCGCGGACCTGGCCGCCGAGGACCGCTGGCCCCCGTACACCGAGTACGCGCTGGCCACCGGCGTGCGCTGCGTGCTGGCGCTGCCGCTGGCCGTCGAGGGCGAGACGGGCGCCGCGCTCAACCTCTACGGCCTCGAGCCCGACTCGCTGGCCCGTGGGCTGGACGCGGCCCGCGCCTTCGCGGAGCGGGCCGCGGACGCGGTGAACGAGGCCCTGCGCGTCGAGCGGGAGCGGGCCTCCGCGGCCGACGTGCGCACCGCCCTGCTCTCCCGCAGCGTCATAGACCAGGCGGTCGGCATGCTGATGGCCCGGGAGCGCATCGACGCCCACCGGGCCATGGAGCGGCTGCGCCGCGTCTCACAGGACCGGAACGTCAAGCTCCGGGACCTGTGCGCCCAGGTGGTGGCCCGGGCGTCCGGCGGTGCCTCACACGGCCGGAAGTGACTCCCCCTGGACCGCCTGGACGTCCAGCTCGACCCTGAGGGTGGTGCCGATGGCGGCGATGCCGGCCTGGACGACCTGGTTGTAGTTCATGGCGAAGTCCTCGCGGTGCAGCTCCGTCGTCGCGCGGAAGGCCGCCCGGGTGCCGCCCCAGGGGTCGGCGCCGGTGCCGAGGTAGGCCAGGTCGAGGTCGACCTCGCGGACGACCCCGTGCAGACCCAGCTCGCCGTGGACGGTCCAGCGGTCCGGGCCCGCCTCCGAGACACCGGTGGAGCGGTAGGTGATCTCCGGGAACCGCTCGACGTCCAGGAAGTCCGGCGAGCGCAGGTGGGTGTCGCGCATGCCGTTGCCCGTGTCGATGGAGGCCGCCTTGATCACCGCCTCCACCCGGGACTTGGTGACGTCGTCCGGCGCGATCTCGACGGTGGCGGCGAAGTCGGTGAACCGGCCGCGCACGCTGGAGATGCCGAGGTGCTGGGCCACGGCGGCCACACTGGAGTGCGCCGGGTCGACCGTCCACGGCCCCGGCGGCGGCAGCTCGGTGCCGCCCTGGCGGGCCAGCGTCACGGTGCCGACCTCGGCCCGGCCGCTCGCGGTGACGATCGCGCTGGAGGCGGCCGGCGCGTAGCCGACCGCGGTGACGATCACGGTGTACGCCCCCGGCGTCAACGGGGTGGTGTCCCGCACGGCGCCCTCGGTGTCCGCCTCGGCGCGCAGTACCTGGACGCCGGTCATGTCGGTCACCGTGACGACCGCGTGCGACACGGCCCATCCGTCCCGCGTTCGGATCCTCGCGGTCAGTCCCATCCCGTTTTCTCCCTGCAAAGGCTCAGAAAGTGGTCGTAAAGAAGCCGGCCCGTGGTGGGCGGGCGCACCTCCGCTCAGAGCGCGCACGCCACCACGGGCCGGGGTTCCGCTACTCGCCGGGGTGGGCGAGCTCGATGTCGTGGCCGTCGGCACCGGGTCCGGCGACCGTCAGGGCGGTGGCCACCGGCGGGTAGCCGGTCGCGATGACGGTGTACTCACCGGCGTCCAGGTCGGTGAAGGCGTACGCCCCGTCCGCCCCGGTGGTGGCCGTGCCGATCACGTTGCCCGCCGCGTCGACCAGGGTGACCCGGGCGTCGGCCAGCGGACCGTTCGGCGCCCGTACCACGCCCTGGACCTGGGCCCCGGCCTGGAGGTCGACCTCGACGCGGGTGACGCCGGTGCCGCCCACCTCCAGGGGCAGGGCGCGGGGCCGGTAGCCGGCGGCGTTGACCGCGACGGTCACCGTGCCCGGCACCAGCTCGGTGAAGGCGAACTCGCCCGCCTCGCCGGTGGTGGCGCTGGCCAGCAGGTCGCCGCGCACGTCGGTCACGATCACCATGGCGTCCTTGACCGGCAGCCCGCTCTCCACGGCCTTCACCAGGCCGGTGAGCCCGCTGGTGCCGCTGAGCAGGATGTCGTAGGCGACCGGCTCGTCGTTGACGACGATGGTGGAGGCCTGCGGCTGGAAGCCGTCGGCGGAGGCGATCAGCACGTACGACCCGGCGCTCGGCGCGTCGATGCCGTAGGAGCCGTCGGCCTGGGCGACGGACCGGCCGAGCTGGCGGCCGGCCAGCGAGATCAGCGTGACCGCGGCCTGCGGGACCGGGGCGGACTCGGCGCCGCGGACGAAGCCGCGGACCGCGATGCCGCCGGAGACGGGCGCCTGCGGTTCGCCGGCGCCGGTCGTCGTGGCGACGGCGGCGAGCCGCTGCGTGGCCGCCGGTGCGGAGACCGGGGAGGCCGCGGTGTCCGAGACGGCCGAGGCGGCCGGGTCGCCGGACGGCGTGGCCGAAACGGCCGCCATCGCACCGGCCGGAACCGGCTCGTCGGCGACGCGGACGGCCTCCGCGGGGGTGCCCGCCACCGGCGGGGCGGCCTCGGCCGAGGACTCCGCCGCCTGGGCGAGGGCGCCCTTGGTGCGCAGCGGCACCTCCTTGATGAACAGCGTCACCAGGAAGCCGAGCAGGGCGATCGGCGCGACGTACAGGAAGATGTCGGCGATGCCGTGCCCGTAGGCGCTCTCCAGCCACTCGCGGATGCCGGGGGGCAGCAGGTCCATGTCGGGGATGGCGCCGCTGCCGGCGGTCTTGGCGGCCGCCGCCTGCTCCTGCGGGCTGAGCTGCCCGATGGTGTCCGCGGCGTAGTGGCTGATCCGGGACGACATGATGGAGCCGAGGACCGAGACGCCCACCGCGCCGCCGAGGGACCGGAAGAAGGTGACCGTGGAGGACGCGGAGCCCAGGTCGCCCGGGTCCACCTGGTTCTGCGTGCAGAGCACCAGGTTCTGCATCATCATGCCGACGCCGAGACCCATCAGCGCCATGAAGATGCCGATGTGCCAGTACGGGGTGTCGTAGCGCATGGTGCTGAGCAGGCCCAGGCCCGCCGTCAGCAGCACGCCGCCGGCCAGCAGCCAGCGCTTCCACTTGCCGGTCTTGGTGATGACGATGCCGGAGACCGTGGACGAGACGAACAGGCCGCCGATCATCGGGATGGTCATGACGCCCGACATGGTCGGGGACTTGTCCCGGGCCAGCTGGAAGTACTGGCTGAAGTAGACGGTGCCCGCGAACATCGCGATACCGACGAACAGCGAGGCCAGCGAGGCCAGGGTGATGGTGCGGTTCCTGAACAGCCGCAGGGGGATGATCGGCTCGCTCGCCCTGCTCTCGACGAGCAGGAAGATCAGCGTCAGCACGATCGCGCCGCCGACCATGACGCCGGTCTGCCAGGACATCCACGAGTACTTGTCGTCGGCGAAGGTGACCCAGACGAGCAGCAGGCAGACGGCCGCGGTGACGAAGAAGGCGCCGGCCCAGTCGACCTTGACCTTCCGCTTGACCACGGGCAGGTGCAGCGTCTTCTGGAGCACGATCAGCGCGAGGATCGCGAAGGGCACGCCGACGTAGAGGCACCAGCGCCAGCCGAGCCAGCTGGTGTCGGTGATGACGCCGCCGAGCAGCGGGCCGCCGACGGTGGCGACGGCGAAGGTGGCGCCCAGGTAACCGGAGTAGCGTCCGCGCTCACGCGGGGCGATCATCGCGGCCATGATGATCTGGGCCAGGGCGGACAGACCGCCGGCGCCCAGGCCCTGGATGGCCCGAGCGGTGATCAGCATCGCGGGGTTCTGCGCCAGACCGGCCACCACGGAGCCGATGACGAAGACGACCAGGGCTATCTGGACCAGGGCCTTCTTGCTGAACTGGTCCGCGAGCTTGCCCCACAGCGGGGTCGAGGCGGTCATCGTGAGCAGCGAGGCCGTGACGACCCAGGTGTAGGCGCTCTGGCCGCCGCCGAGGTCCCCGATGATCTCGGGCAGCGCGTTGGTGACGATGGTCGAGGACAGGATCGCGCAGAACATGCCGAGCAGCAGCCCGGACAGTGCCTCCATGATCTGCCGGTGCGTCATCGGAGCGTCTCCGGAGGAGCCTCCCCCGTGCTTGGCATGAGCCCGCACACCGGCTGGTGTGGTCGTTGCCATGAACTTCCTTTACTGAATGGTGATCGCGGGTGTACGGGTGGACTGTTCGTCCCCGGACAGTGCGGGAGGCCGGGCCGCGGGGGCCCGGCAGTCGTCGAAGCTGGCCCTGAGGCGGGCCATGAGCCGGGAGAGCTGGCCGACCTCGTCGTCGGTCCAGTCGCTGAGGCGGTGGGAGAGCAGCTGGGTGGTCCGCTCGGCGATCTCGTCGAGCTGCTCCTGCCCCGCGGGCGTCAGGCGCAGGATGCGCGAGCGCTTGTCCGCGGGGTCGGGGGAGCGGTCGATCCAGCCCCGCTCGGCGACGTGGGCGACGTGGCGGCTGGTCACGGACATGTCCACGGCGAGCAGCTCCGCGAGCTTGCTCATGCGCATGTCCCCGTGCCGGCCGAGCAGGGTCAGTACGGCGACGGATCCCCCGGGACAGTCGGACGGCAGCATCCGTCCCATCTCCCGCTTCACGGCGCCGAAGGCGCTGAACTGACGGATCAGCTCCTCGTACTGCGCCTTCCCGGCCATACGCACCTCCCGATTCGTTGCTTAGGGCAACCATAAGATCCGTTAGTTGCTACAGGCAAACAAAAAGGGCCGGTGCGGAATAAAAAGTTGGCAAAGGCAAGTATTGCGAAAGTAAACGCGCAGGTGATAGGGGGTGGGCGGGGTCAAGGGCACTCGGCGGCCCCGCACTTGGGCCGCACCCGCAGATTCGCTAGTGTCTCGGCCCATGGCTAACACCCAGGGCCCCCAGGGCACCAACGACCCCGCAGGCAGCACCCAGATGTTCCGCGCGTTCGTCGACGACGCCCCGCAGAGCCGGCAGGCGGCGGCCCCCGCCGCCTCCTCCGGACCCCGCGTCGGCCTGATCGTCGGCGTCCTGGCCGCCGTGATCGTCGTCGCGGCCGTGGCCTGGCTGGCGCTCGGCTAGAACCGGCACCGGCTACAACCGGCACCGGCTACAACCGGCACCGGCTACAACCGGCACCGGGCAGAACCGGCACCCGGGCCCTCCGGCCGGTACCGGCGCATACGAAGGCGACCGCCGCGGCACCCCCGAGGTGCCACGGCGGTCGCCGTGCTGTCGTACGGGCTCTCCCGCGGCGCGGACTCAGTCGGAGATGAGGCCCTCGCGCAGCTGGGACAGGGTCCGGGTGAGCAGCCGGGAGACGTGCATCTGCGAGATGCCGACCTCCTCGCCGATCTGCGACTGGGTCATGTTGGCGAAGAACCGCAGCATGATGATCCGCCGCTCCCGGGGCGGCAGCTTGGCCAGCAGCGGCTTGAGGGACTCGCGGTACTCCACGCCCTCCAGCGCGGTGTCCTCGTAGCCCAGACGGTCCGCCAGCGAGCCCTCGCCGCCGTCGTCCTCCGGGGCCGGGGAGTCCAGCGAGGAGGCGGTGTAGGCGTTGCCCACCGCGAGGCCGTCGACGACGTCCTCCTCGGACACGCCGAGCACGGCGGCCAGCTCGCCGACGGTCGGGGAGCGGTCCAGCTTCTGGGAGAGCTCGTCGCTGGCCTTGGTCAGCGCCAGGCGCAGCTCCTGGAGGCGGCGTGGGACGCGCACCGACCACGAGGTGTCGCGGAAGAACCGCTTGATCTCGCCGACGACGGTCGGCATGGCGAACGTCGGGAACTCGACGCCCCGTTCGCAGTCGAAGCGGTCGATCGCCTTGATCAGGCCGATGGTGCCGACCTGGACGATGTCCTCCATCGGCTCGTTGCGGGAGCGGAAGCGCGCGGCGGCGTAGCGCACCAGCGGGAGGTTGAGCTCGATCAGGGTGTCCCGGACGTAGGCACGCTCGGGGCTGTCCGCGTCGAGGGCGGCGAGCCGCAGGAACAGGGAGCGGGACAGGGTGCGGGTGTCGATGGCCCCCGTGGCCTCTGTGGCCGGGAGCGTCTGGGCCGGCACGGCGTCGAGGTCCGGCACGGCGTCGCCGGCCTGAGCGCCGTCGACGGTGCCGACGGAGTCGATGGAGCCGACGGGGCCGACGGGCTCGACGGCGCCGAGCGCCTCGATCGAGTCGGGCGCGGACTCGCTCTCCGCGAGCGCGAGCACCTTCGAGCTGCCCTGTTCTGCGGACATGCCACCCCCTTTGGGTCGCGGGACGGTCGCGGCACACGCTCCCACGCCGGGAACGCAGCCTTCACCTGAATACCGGAGCCGAAGCCCCGGCAAACGCGTCTCCGGCAGAATGTCACATGTCGGCAACGCGCTGTAGTGACATGTCGACATCCGAGATGCGAATACCCCCTGGAAACAGGGGGTCTGATGGGCTTTCAGCCCGATTCCGTCCGCAACGGCCCTGGTGAGCGATTCGCTCTCCCCGGTGACGTCTCGCTCGCGCTTTCGACTCCGCCCGGAGTCCCCGCCGAGCTTACGCGTCGATCCGGTTCGCGGACCTCAACCGCTGGAAACTACGCGCCAGTAGCCGCGAGACGTGCATCTGGGAGACGCCGAGTTCCGCGCTGATCTGGGACTGGGTCAGGTTGCTGTAGTAGCGCAGCAGCAGGATGCGCTGCTCCCGCTCGGGGAGCTGGACGAGCAGGTGGCGCACCAGGTCGCGGTGCTCGACCCCGTCGAGGGCCGGGTCCTCGTAGCCGAGCCGGTCGAGCAGCCCGGGCAGCCCGTCGCCCTCCTGGGCGGCCTCCAGCGAGGTGGCGTGGTACGACCGTCCCGCCTCGATGCAGGACAGCACCTCCTCCTCGGTGATCCGCAGCCGCTCGGCGATCTCGGCGGTGGTCGGGGACCGGCCGAAGGCGGTGGTCAGGTCCTCGGTGGCGCTGTTGACCTGCACCCACAGCTCGTGCAGCCGGCGCGGCACGTGCACCGTGCGGACGTTGTCGCGGAAGTACCGCTTGATCTCGCCGACGACGGTCGGCATCGCGAACGTCGGGAACTGCACGCCCCGTTCCGGGTCGAAGCGGTCGATGGCGTTGATGAGCCCGATGGTGCCGACCTGGACGACGTCCTCCATCGGCTCGTTGCGGGAGCGGAAGCGCGCGGCGGCGTAGCGCACCAGCGGGAGGTTGGCCTCGATGAGCGCCGCGCGCACCCGGTCGTGCTCCGGCGTGCCCGGGGTCAGGTCCTTCAGCTCGCCGAAGAGCACCTGGGTCAGGGCCCGGGTGTCGGCACCCCGGCTGCGCTGCGGCGCGGGTGCCTCCTGGGCCTGGGCCTGGGCCTGGGCGGGCGGCGCGGGCGGTGCTTGAGGCGCAGTACTGGCCGGCACGGTCAACTCCACCTCGTGATCTGTCAACTCTTCCGTCAATTCATCCGTCAAAAGCGGTCATAGCATCACAAGACATGTCCACTGTGTGCAAGCACCGCATAACGTCGTGTTGAGTGAACGCGGAAAGGCCCCGCACCGGGCTGGTGCGGGGCCGGGGGCACGGGGCGGAGCGCCCTGCGGGCCCGTGGTCGTACTAGAACTCGTAGTCGGCGATCACCCAGGTGGCGAACTCGCGCCACAGCGCGACGCCCGCCTGGTGCGCCGGGTGTTCGAGGTAGCGCTTGAGGGCGTCGGCGTCGTCCACGGCCGAGTTGATGGCGAAGTCGTAGGCGATGGGCCGGTCGCTGATGTTCCAGGCGCACTCCCAGAAGCGGAGGTCCTCGATCTGGCCGCCGAGCGCCCGGAAGGCCTCGACGCCCTCCACGACGCGCGGGTCGTCGCGCTCGACGCCGTCGTTCAGCCTGAACAGCACGAGATGGCGGATCATCACTCTCCTCCGTTGGCGGCCCAGGTCATGAAGTCGCCCACGGCGCCCGCCGCGTCGGATATGCCCTGGAAACCTATCTGCACGTAGTCGGCTGCCTTGGCCGGATCAGTGATGATCACGTACAGCACGAAGACCACGACCACATAGACGGCGATCTTCTTCGAGTTCACCGCCACCGCGGCCTCCCCTGTCCCTTCGACCCACGCCTTTCGGTCGCTCATGATCGCACGAAGGGCCCCGTCTAGCGACGGGTCCGTTCCCCGGCCCGCGGAAGGTCAGCGACGCGCGCGCTCCCCGGGACCCGGAGCCCGGCCTCCGCGGCACCACCGACGCCCCGTCCACCTCCCACGAAACCCCGACTCCGGTGCCGACATCCGCGAGGCCGGACGTCACCCGTGAGAGTCCGGCGTCGGGGAAGGCGAGGGGGCCCTGCTCGCGGCGGCGGCCCGGCCCACACGGGCCTCGAAGCACTCCCGTTCGCCGTCGGCCGACGCCGGCCGGAAGCAGGCCCGCACGGTGCTGCCGGGGGTGACCTCGGTCATCTCGGTGTACATGAAGGTCGCCGCCTCGTCCGCGTTCCCGATGCGCAGGCTGTGGGTCGGGCCGCCTGCCGTGACGTCCAGCCGGTCGCCGATCTCGGTCCTCCAGGTCCGGGCCCAGCTCGCGCCGCACTTCTCGCTGTGCCGCAGCTCGACGTGGGCGCCGGTGGCCGTGCGGTACGCCGCGAGGGTGTCGGGGCCGATGCCACAGATCAGGCGCATCGGGTCCCGGCCCTCGCAGGCGGCCCCGTGGCACAGGGGAGCGAGGGAGAAGGGGACGGAGGCCGGCAGCGGTTCGTCCTCCGGTGCCTGCGAGTCCGGCAGCAGGAGGAACAGCAGGGCCGCGACCCCGCCGACGACCACGGTGTACGCCGATGCCAGCAGCAGCAGAAGCCTGCTCCTGCGGAGGTGCCGCCCGGTCCCCGCGGGCGGTGGCGCCTCCGGACGCGGAGGCGGCGGCTCGTCCGCCGGAGAGTGAGGGGCGGACACGGGTGCGGAGGCGGTCGTCGCGCGCCCGCCCCAGCGCGACTCGGCGAGCTCCCACAACGCCAGGGGCCGCCCCTCCGGTTCGTCCGCGAGCCGGCACAGTTCCCGTACGGCGTGGCGTGGCGGCAGGCTCTTCCCGTTGAGGTAGCGCTCCCACGAGGACTTGCTGTACGCCGTCCGCTCCGCCAGTGCTGCCAGGCTCAGCCCCGCACCGGCCCGCAGTTCCCGCAGTGCCGCGACCAGCCGGGTGTGTTCCGGGGTCACTTCGGATCCGCCTCCCGCAGGGCCTGCCAGGTGGGCGGGTCGATGACGCCGTTCACGATCAGCCCGTTCCGCTTCTGCATGCGCTCGACCGCTCGCCGCGTCTTCGGGCCGAAGACGCCGTCGACGTCCCCCGGCGCGGTGCCCGCCCGGCGCAGCAGGCACTGTGCCTCGGCCACTTCGAGTCCCACCTGGGTGTTGGACAGGAGGACGTCCGTCGTCCGGCTCAGCCCCGCGTACCAGCGGCCGTCGGCCCTCTCCAGCCGACAGGTGTAGATGACCGGCACCAGGGACTCCGTCACGGTGGCCGGGACGGTCGTCACGGTGTCGCCGCGCTCGCGGGCGAGCTGGGCACGGGCGTCGGTGAGCCGCACGGCGAGCAGGAGCGCCACCGAGACGGACAGCACCGTGACGACGGCCCCCGCGACGACCGCGGTGCGCAGCAGCCGCCCGTGCGGCTGCCGCTCCTGCCGAGCGGGCTCCTGTGCGGCGGCCGGGCTCCCGGGCGGCTCGGTGGCGTCCGGCCGCCCCTCCGCCCAGTGTTGCGCCGCGATCTCGTGCAGGGCCAGCAGCCGGGTCGGGTCGTCACCGCCGACGCGGCACATCGCCTCGACGGCCTCCCGCGGCGGCAGGGCCCTGCCGTTCAGATATCTCTGCCACGACTTCGCGCTGTACCCGGTCCTCGCCGACAGTTGCCGCGTCCCGAGTTCGCTGCGGTCCTTCAGCCCGCGCAGTCGCACGATCAGTTGGTGGACCGGTGCGGGTAATCCCGCGGGCAGTTCCTTCCAGCGCGACACGCTTCCCCCCACCGCGTTCCGGACCGCCGGCCCGGCCCCCGTGCATCGATCGGCCTCATTCTGCATCAGCCGTCAAGGAGTGGCCCAGAGCATGCGACCGCCCTGAGGCGACCGCGCACCGGCGGGCTCCGCACCGGCGAGGAACCGGCCGTCTCTCTCGTCACGGTCCCGCCGCACGGACTCGGCGGGTGACATCTATGCAGGTCAGCGCGTGGGACGTCCCGGGACGAGGTCACTTCCGCCTCAGCTGTGGCCGCCCGTCCCGCCGGTCCCGCAGTCTCGGTGCGGAGCCGGCCGCCGCGGCCGGCTCCGCTCATGCCACCTCACAGGAGTGTTCCCATGACGCTGAAGAGAAAGCTGGCGGCGACCCTGCTCACCGCCGGACTGGCCGCGACCTCGGGCCTGCTGACGGCCCCGTCCGCCTCCGCCAGCAGCATGTACGACTGCTCGTACCCCCGCGTGTGTCTGTACGACGGCGCCTACTCCGCCCGCAACGTGTTCGGCTACTTCCAGGACACCTACTACCAGAACATCCCGAGCGGCGGACAGAACCGGGCGGACGCGGTCGTCAACACCCGCAACGACGACTCCGTCTGGCTGCTCGACACCGGAGCCTCTCCGGACGCGTACCTCTGCATCCCGCGGAACACCGCCGTGAATCTCGGCAACTACCAGCACCCGAACGGCGGCACCTGGGCGAACGACGTCGACACCATCAAGATCTGGGGCGACCCCGACGACGGGAAGTGCAGCGGCACCTTCCAGGTCAGGCAGGGCCGGGTCAAGGACGGCTGGCGTCCCTGACCGCACGAAGGGCCCCGTCCTTCGACGGGGCCCTTCCCAAGCGGTAGCGGAGGGATTTGAACCCTCGGTGACTTGCGCCACACTCGCTTTCGAGGCGAGCTCCTTCGGCCGCTCGGACACGCTACCGAGGGAGACTTTACAGCACGGGGCGGCATGCTCCGAAATCGGTATTGCGGCCGACGAACAGCCGTCCGGGCAGCCGTCCGGGCAGCCGTCCGGGTCTCCGCGCGGGGCGGGTCAGCGGTCGCGGAAGAAGTCCGTGAGCAGCCGGGCGCAGTCGTCCGCGAGCACGCCCTCGATCACCTCGGGACGGTGGTTGAGCCGCCGGTCGCGCACCAGGTCCCACAGGGACCCGGCCGCGCCCGCCTTGTCGTCGCGGGCGCCGTAGACCACGCGGTCCACGCGGGACTGCACGAGCGCGCCCGCGCACATCGTGCACGGCTCCAGGGTGACGACGAGCGTGCAGCCGGCCAGCCGCCACTCGCCGAGTTCCCCGGCGGCCCGCCGTACGGCGAGAACCTCGGCGTGGGCCGTCGGATCCCCGGTGGCCTCGCGTTCGTTGTGCCCCGTGGACAGCACGGTGCGGCCGTCCGGCGCCAGCACGACGGCGCCGACGGGCACGTCCCCGCCGTCCGCGGCCCGCCCTGCCTCGGCCAGGGCGAGCCGCATCGCGTCCCGCCACCGGTCGCGCACCGGGTCGGGCGGCGGCGCGTCCTCGGGGTTCTCCTCGGCCGGCGCGGTCAGCGGACGGTCTCCAGGACATCGAGGGCGCCCAGGGCCTCGGCGATCTCCCCGACCGCGTCCCCGGACATCGAGCGCAGCTCCTTCTCGCTCACGCCGAGGTCGTCGAGGACCTCGGCGTCGCCGACCGGTCCGTGCGGCACGGCCTCGCCCGAGCCGGCGGACGCGTCGGAGCCGTCGCCGCCGTCCTCGGCGTCGTCGGACTCGCCGTCCTCCGTCCCGTCGAGGTCGAGGGCGTCGAGGTCGTCGCCGTCGTCACCGGGGTCCCGGCCGAGCAGTTCGTCGGTGAGGAGGATCTCGCCGTAGCTGCTGCGGGCGGCCGCGGCCGCGTCCGAGACGTAGATACGGGGGTCCTCCTCGCCGTCCACCCGGACGACTCCGAACCACGCGTCCTCCTGCTCGATGAGCACGAGCACCGTGTCCTCGTCGGGAGAGGCCTCCCGGGCCAGGTCGGCGAGATCCGACAGGGTTTCCACATCGTCGAGCTCCGTGTCGCTCGCTTCCCACCCGTCTTCGGTGCGCGCGAGCAGTGCGGCGAAGTACACCGTGACTCTCCCACTGGTCCTAGGGGTGCCGGTTGGGGATCCCTCCGGCGGAGGCTACGGGCGGGGGAGCGGTGCTCCGAGCCCCACCCACTCGGAATCGTGGCAGAAACAAGGCACTCAGGGGACGTCTTCGGCGCCCTGTGTCCGGCTGTTTTGACCGGCGTTCCGGATGGTTCGTACCCGGGCCGCCGCCCAGCAGCGTTCGCGTCGCCGCCACGTGCGGATCGTACGCGGATTCTCGCGGTCCCCGGGTACGTCCGTCACCACCAACCCCGGCGCGGCGCACGATCTTCCCCGGCCGGCGCAGAAAGTTCTCCGTCCGCCCGCGCGGGCTCCCGGCTCCGGGGCAGGGCTACCAGCGGAAGGTGCGCATGCGCATCGCGTGCCGCAGCCGGGCGGTCTTGGCGCGGCGGGGCTGCACGCGGTCCCGCAACTGGCGGGCCTCCGCCAGGTCGCGCAGGAACTGGGCCCGGCGCCGCCGCCGTTCGGCCTCGCGCTCCGCCTCGGGATCCCGCGGCACGACGCCGTCCGGCCGCCGCTCCGGCACCGCGCCCGGCTTCGCCCCGTGTCCGGTTCCCCGGCCCGTGCCGGGGGACGGCGTGTCGTGGAAGTCCCGGTCGCGCACAGTCTCACCACCCAGTGTCGTCCCTCCCACCTTCCCCCGGTCGGGCGGTTTGACGCCCGCGAACGAGTGGAGGCACGTCGCGGGGCTTGCCCCCGCCGCGGGGACGCCGCGCCCACGGGGCCCGGTTACTGTGGTGGGCATGCGTCTCCACGTCGTCGACCACCCCCTGGTCGCCCACAAGCTCACCACGCTGCGCGACCAGCGCACCGACTCCGCGACCTTCCGCCGCCTCGCCGACGAGCTGGTCACCCTCCTCGCCTACGAGGCCACGCGCGACGTGCGCACCGAACAGGTCGACATCCAGACACCGGTCACGCAGACCACCGGCGTCAAGCTCTCCCACCCGCGCCCGCTGGTGGTGCCGATCCTGCGGGCCGGTCTCGGCATGCTCGACGGCATGGTCCGGCTGCTGCCGACCGCCGAGGTGGGCTTCCTCGGCATGGTGCGCAACGAGGAGACGCTCGAGGCGTCCACCTACGCCACCCGCATGCCGGACGACCTGTCCGGCCGCCAGGTGTACGTCCTGGACCCCATGCTGGCCACCGGCGGCACCCTGGTCGCGTCCATCCGGGAGCTGATCAAGCGCGGCGCCGACGACGTGACGGCGGTGGTCCTGCTCGCCGCCCCCGAGGGCGTGGAGCTCATGGAGCGCGAGCTGGCCGGCACCCCGGTGACGGTCGTGACGGCCTCGGTCGACGAGCGGCTGAACGAGCAGGGCTACATCGTGCCGGGCCTCGGCGACGCGGGCGACCGCATGTACGGGGCGGCCGAGTAGTACCCCGGCGCGCCGCTCAGCAGCTCTTCTTCTCCGCGGCGGGCGTCAGCCGCGGCGCGGTCAGCTCGGCCAGCGCCGCGTCGGCGTCCGCGGGCTTCGCCAGGCCCTTGAAGCCGTTGCCGATGATCAGGTCGACGGCGGCGCCCTTGCGGGCCGCGTCGGTGCGGTGCTCGGCGCCGGGGAGCTGGGTCCCGAGCACGGTGAGCGACGTCTTCGCGGAGGCGGCCGGGCCGAGCAGGACGCCCGCGCCGGCGACCTTCTTGTCGTACTCCTTGGGCGCGTTGCTCACGTCGCCCACGCGGAAGCCGCGTTTCTTCAGCTCGTCGGCGGTCTTCTGCGCGAGGCCGCTGCGGGTGGTCGCGTTGAGCACGTTGACGGTGACCCGACCGGGCTTCGGCAGCACCACGGCGGCCGGCGAGGCGCTCGCCCTCGCGGTGGTGGCACAGCCGGCGGCACCGGCCGCCGAGGCCTTGTCGCCGCCGGTGAAGACGTCGATGAGCTGAAGCGTGCCCCAGCCGAGCACCCCGAGGACGGTGACGGAGGCGACGGCGGCGACCACGACACGGCCGCGTCGCCGGGCCGGGCGCATCCGCGGGTACTTGCCCCCCGTGATCTTGTACTGGCCACCCATGCCGGGAGGAGTCAGCATGCTCATGGGCGCAGCGTAGTGCGCCGGAGCGGCGATGCCTATTAGATGATCAGTCGACGTTCCGCAGTCGGGTGGAAAGGCAACCCGAAAGGGTCAAGCGGGCCTCACCGGCAGGCGGCCGGGGCCCGCTCAGCCGAGTTCGAGAACGCGGGCGTGCAGCACCTGGCGCTGTTGCAGCGCGGCCCGCACCGCCCGGTGCAGTCCGTCCTCCAGGTAGAGGTCGCCCTGCCACTTCACGACGTGTGCGAAGAGGTCGCCGTAGAAGGTGGAGTCCTCGGCCAGGAGCGTTTCCAGGTCGAGCTGGCCCTTGGTCGTCACGAGCTGATCGAGGCGGACCGGGCGCGGAGCGACGTCCGCCCACTGCCGGGTGCTTTCCCGGCCGTGGTCGGGGTACGGCCGGCCGTTTCCGATGCGCTTGAAGATCACACGGAAAGCCTACCGGCCCGGGCGTCGCGGGCGCAGCCATGGCGCCGGAGTGCGGCGCCGGAAAAGACGCCGTAAACGGGACCAATCACCGGAGGCCCCGCGAGATCGACGCCGGTCGGTTCCCGCTCCGGGGTGGCGCGGACGGACACGACCCGTCTGCGCCACCCCGCCCCTCCCCGGGTGCGGTGTGTCAGCCGCGCCTCCGGTCCCGCGCGGGGAGCGGCTGTTCGCCGGGTGCCTGCGGCGCGGTGCCGGGCCTGGGGGTGCGGCGGGCCGCCTCGGCGCGCAGGAGGGCGCGCAGGACGGCGTAGGGGTCGTGGGGCATGGCGGTTCCTCGTTCCTGGTGCTTCGCGTGCGGGTCCGTGTTCGCGGAGGGCCGGCGGTCGGGCCGGCCCGGCACGGTCAGCAGCGCAGGACCACGGAACGCGGACCGCGGGGGAGGCCGGCGGCCCGCCCGGTACGGGCGTCGAGTCGCTGGGGCACCCGGCGGCGGCCCCGGGTGAAGGACGGCGGCGCGGGGTGGGCCGCGGCCGCACGCCGGCCGCTGCGGCCGGGGCCGCGCAGGGCGGTGTCGAGGTGGTCGTGCTCCCCCGCGGTGCCGCCCGCTCCCCCGGCCGCACCGGCCACCGGCGTGACCGGCGCCGCCCGGGCCGTCAGGTGGGTGCAGGGCACGACGAGGACGAGCAGCAGGACCAGGACCCGCAGCAGGGCGCCGGGGCGTCCGGAACGGACGGGGGCGGCGGCGTGCGGGGCGGGTCTCACCTCACCGGTGTTCCCGTCCGGTGTACGCGGGTCGTCGCACCGGGGCGAGAACCGCTCGCTCGGCGTAGGCGCGGGCGGGCGGGCGTCGTTCACGGGGCCTCACACGCTGTGCGGGACCCGTCCGGACCGGCCGCGCAGCCGCACCGACGTGACGATCTCGACGACGCCGACGACGACCAGCCACCAGCCGCCGACCAGCATGAGAACGGTGGCCGACTCGACCGGCGAGTCGATCAGGACGATGCCGGCCACGACGGTGACGGCGCCGAGGAAGACGTGCCAGCCGCGCGCGGGCATCGCCGGGTCGTGCACGGCGGCCACGATCTGCGTGACCCCGCGGAACAGCCAGCCGATGCCGATCCACAGCGCGAGCAGCAGCACCGACTGAAGCGGGCCGCGGAAGCAGAACAGGCCCAGCAGGATCGACACGGCGCCGCTGATGAAGGCCAGCACCCGCAGCGACGTCCTGCGGTGGGTGCCGAAGGCGGCGGCCAGTTGCAGGATGCCGCTGATGACGAGGTAGAGGCCGAAGAGCACGCCGGCCGCGAGCAGCGAGGCGCCGGGCCAGACCAGGACCAGTACGCCCAGGACGACCGAGGCGATGCCGGTGAACAGCACGGTCTGCCAGGCGGCGCGGGAGAGCAGGTGCAGGGGGCCCTCGAACGGCGGTTCGGGCTCGGGCTCCTGCCGTGCGGCGCCGGGGGACGCGTGGGTTCCGGACCCGTGCCGGGTGTGTACGCCGCGGTCGTCGTACGGGGCCCCGCCGGGGGCGCCGGTCGGTGGTTCGGTCATGACCCATGCTGGGGACGCGGGGGGCGTTTTCGCCACCGGGGAGGGCCAGGGGGCTGACGACCACCGGCGCGCGTGCGGGCAGGGAGCGTGGCCCGGCGTTGCGGGGTGCCTCCCCCAGTGCCTGAACGGCCTGGGAGGTACCCCCAGCGCCCACCCGTGCCGCCCCGGCGGCACGACTGCCCGCAGGCGCGGGGGCGGGGGGCGGGTTACTTGCCGGAGGCCTTCGCCGCCTTTGCCGCTGCCTTCATTTCCTGTTTGTGGGCGCGGACCTTGGTCAGGGACTCCGGGCCCCTGATGTCCGCGACGGAGCGGAAGGAGTCGGGCTCCCCGTACGCGCCCGCGGCCTCGCGCCAGCCCTCGGGGCGGACGCCGAGCTGCTTGCCGAGCAGCGCGAGGAAGATCTGGGCCTTCTGCTTGCCGAAACCCGGCAGTTCCTGGAGCCGCCTCAGCAGCTCCCCGCCGGTGGACACGCCGCGCCAGACGCCCTCGGCGTCACCGTCGTAGGTCTCGACGAGGTACCGGCACAGCTGCTGCACCCGCCCCGCCATCGAACCGGGGTAGCGGTGCACGGCGGGCTTGTCGGAGAGCAGCGCGGCGAACGCCTCGGGGTCGTACGCGGCGATGTCGTGCGCGTCCAGGTCCTCCGCCCCCATGCGCCGGGCGATGGTCGACGGGCCCTTGAACGCCCACTCCATCGGCACCTGCTGGTCCAGCAGCATGCCGACCAGCGCGGCGAGCGGACTGCGCCCGAGGAGTTCGTCGGCCTCGGGGTCCTGGGCGAGGTGAAGTGTGACGTCCATGGTCCCGATGATCGCGCGTACGGGCTCAGGTCGCGCGCCAGTACCCCAGCGCGTTCACCCGCTGCTTGGGCACGCCCAGCTCCTTGCGCGCGTACGCGGCCAGCGCCCGCGTGGTCGCCGTGTCGCAGGCGATCCAGACGTACGGCTCCGGGGCCGCGCCCAGCAGTTCCGGCAGCTCCTCCTTCACCCGCGCCACCAGACCCGCACCCGCGTCACGGCGCGGGACCGCGCGGACCTCGTGCCGTTCCGGGTCGGTGCGGAAGGGCAGGCCGTCGTCCGTGCCGCCCTCGAACCAGACGGTCGCCGGCACCGGACCCAGCGCGTCGAGGAGGGAGTTGAGGGCGGGCAGGGAGGCCGGGTCCGCGACCGCGAAGACACGCGAGGGGAGGGGCCGCGGCACCTCGAAGCCGGTGCCCTGGACCGTCGCCTCGATCGTGTCACCCGGCTGCGCCGCCCGCGCCCAGTCGCTCGCGCACCCCTCGTGCAGGGCGAACTCCATGGCGAAGGTGCCGGCCGCCGGATCCGGGTCGACCAGCGTGTACCCGCGCTGGTGCGGCCGGCCCGCGTTGTCGAACCACAGCCGCACCCACATCGTCGGGTGGACACCGGTCGCCGCCAGCATGCCGCCGTCGCTCAGGCGCAGCCGCCGGTAGTGCGGGGTCACGTCCTCGGCGTCCGTCACGGTGAACTCGAAGTCCTTCGCGCGCATCAGCTTGAGGACCGCGCCCTCCCAACCCCGCCCCTGCCCCATGGTTCCTTCACCCTTCACGTACTATTCGGCCACGACGTCCATAAACTTAGGTGAGCCTAACCTAAAGGTCCGAGGGAAAGTAGAGGCACTGGGGTGAGCGCCGAGACCTACCGCGACGCCTGGGGAATTCCGCACCTGCGCGCGGACACCGCGGCCGGACTCGCCCGGGCCCAGGGCCGGGTGACCGCCCGTGACCGCGCCTGGCAGCTGGAGGTCGAGCGGCACCGCGCCCAGGGCACCTCCGCGTCCTTCCTCGGACCCGGGGCCCTGTCCTGGGACCGCCTCGCCCGCCGCGCCCGGCTCGCGGACACCGCACGCCGCTGCTTCACCGCCCTGGAGGCGAAGGACCCGGAGACGGCCGCCTGGGTGCGGGCGTACGTCGACGGCGTGAACGAGGGGCTGGCCGAAACCCCGGAGGACGGCCCCGCCCCCGAGTTCGCCCGCTCCGGTCTGGTCCCCGGCCGCTGGGAGCCCTGGACCCCGCTCGGCGTGTGGCTCGCCACGCACCTCCTCTTCGCGGGCCTCCCCGCCAAGCTCTGGCGCGAGCACATCACCGCGCACCTCGGCCCGGAGGCCGTCGCCCTGTTCGCCGCCGACGGCCCCGGCACCGCGGGCAGCAACGGCTGGCTGGTGAGTGGCGAGCGGACCACCACCGGGCACGCGCTCATCGCGGGCGACCCGCACCGCTACATCGAGGACCCCGGCGTCTACCAGCAGATCCACCTGTCCTGCCCGGAGTTCGACGTCGTCGGCCTCGCCGTCCCCGGCGTCCCCGGCATCGCCCACTTCGGCCACACCGGCACGGTCGCCTGGGCCATCACCAACGCCATGGCCGACTACCAGGACCTGTACCGCGAGCGCCTGCGCCGCACCGGCGCCGGCGTCGAGGCGCTCGGCCCGGACGGCACCTGGCACCGCGCCGCCCGCCACACGGAGACGGTCGAGGTCGCCGGAGAGCCGGGCCGGCGGGAGTCCGTGGAGGTCGTGGAGGTCGAGGTCGTCGAGACCGACCGGGGCCCGGTGATCGCCGGCGGTCCCGAGGGCCTGGACGACGGCACCCCGGCCGCCCTCAGCCTGCGCCACCCGCCCCGCGTCACCGCCGACCTGGGCTTCGGCGCCCTGCTGCCGCTGCTGCGGGCCCGCACGGTCGCCGACGTGGACCGCGCCCTGGACGCGTGGACCGAGCCGGTCAACGTGGTGCAGGCCGCCGACACGGAGGGCGGCCTGCTGCACCGGGTCGCGGGCCGGGTACCGGTGCGGCCGGAGGCGAACCGCCTGCGCCCCGTACCGGCCTGGGAACCCGGCCACGAGTGGACCGGCTGGCACACCCCGCCCCGCGCCGGGCTCACCGACGGCGTCGCCGTGATGGCCAACCAGCGCGGCCTCTCCACCCCCCTCGGCGTCGAGTTCGCCCCGCCGCACCGGGCCGACCGCATCGCCGCCCTGCTCGCGGGCCGGGAGCGCTGGTCGGCGGCGGACCTCCCCGCGATCCACACGGACACCCACCTGGCGTCGGCCGGCCCCCTCCTGGACCACCTCGCCGCCCTGACCGCCCCGCCGGCCCCCGTCGCCCTCACCCCCGGGGCCGCCGCCCTCCGCGCCCGCCTCCTCGCCTGGGACCGCCGCATGGACGCCGACAGCACCGACGCGGCGGCCTACGCGGCCCTGCGCACGGCGGTCGTACGGCGACTGGCGGCGCACCCGGCGCTCGCCCCGGCGTCCGCGCCGCCCGCGTACCCCGAGGTGCTCCTGCCGTGGCTCGCGCTCGTGCCGCGCGTCGGCCACGCCCTGGAACACCTGCTGCGGGCGGAGGACCTGTACGGCATCGACCGCGCCGGGACCGTCCGCGCCGCGCTGGAGGAGGTCGCCGCGGCGCCGCCGGCCGGCACCTGGGGCGACACCCACCGCCTGGCCCCCTGGCGGGCGCTGCCGGACACCGCCGCCGGACCGGACGAGCCCGGCCTCTCCGGCGACCACGACTGCGTGCTGTGCACCTCCGCCGTGCCCGGCCTCACCGACCGCGCCGCACGCGGCCCGGCCGCCCGGTACGTCTGGGACCTGGCCGACCGCGACAACAGCGGCTGGGTGGTGCCCCACGGAGCCTCGGGCGTACCCGGCTCGCCCCACCACCGCGACCAGCAGCCCCTGTGGCTCGACGGCGGACTCGCCCCGGTGATCACCGACTTCACCCGGCTCACGAAGGAATCCGATGACTGACCCGTACGCCTCCCGCACCCCCGTCCACGCACAGCACCTGGACGGCTTCGGCACCGTCCGTGTCCTCCCCCTGGACCCCGGCGCGGACGCCCCGGTGATCCACGGCTGGGTGAGCGGGGAACGGGCCGCCTTCTGGGGGATGAACGGCCTGACGGCCGACCAGGTCACCGCCGTCTACGCGCACATGGACACCCTCGGCACCCATCACGCCTTCCTGGTCGTCAAGGACGGCGAGCCGGCCGCCCTGCTCCAGACCTACGACCCCGCCGCCGACCGGGTCGGTGAGTGCTACGACGCCGAGCCGGGCGACATCGGCGTCCACCTGCTCCTCGCGCCCGCCGGAAGCGACGGCGCGCGCCCCGGCTGGACCGCCGCCCTGTCGGCCGTCCTCATGGCGTACGTCCTACTGGGTCTGGACCGGACGCGGATCGTGGTCGACCCGGACGTGGCCAACGAGAAGGCGGTCGCCCGCTTCCTCAAGCAGGGCTTCACCGCCGGTCCCGCGGTCGTCCTGCCCGAGGTCGACCTGCCGGACGTGTACCTGCCCGAGAAGAAGGCGCAACTGGCCTTCCTCCGCCGGGAGGTAGCGTTCGCCGGGTGACTGACGCGCCGACCGCCGAGGACCTGATCGCGCACTACGCACTGGAGCCCATCCCCCGCGAGGGCGGCCTGTTCAGACGCACCTGGGCGGGACCGGAGCGCCCGGACGGACGACCGGCCGGGTCCGCCGTCGTCGCCCTGCTCACCGCCCGTCCGGGTGACTTCTCCGCCCTGCACCGCCTGCCCACCGACGAGGTCTGGCACTTCTACCTGGGCGATCCGCTGGAGCTGCTGCTCCTCGCCCCCGACGGCGGCGCGCGCACGGTCGTGCTGGGACCGGACGTCCTGGGCGGGCAGCACGTGCAGTTCACGGTCCCCGCCGGTACGTGGATGGGCGGCCGGGTGGCCGACGGCGGCGCGTGGTCGCTGTTCGGCTGCACGATGGCGCCCGGCTTCACCTACGGGGACTACCAGCACGGCGACGCCGCCCGTCTCACGGCGCGCTACCCGGCCGAGGCCGGGCGGATCGTGGCACTGTGCCGCCCATGACGCCGCCCACGACGCCCTCCGCACAGCTCCTCGCCGGTCGGGTCGCCCTGGTCACCGGCGCGGGCGGCGGCATCGGCCGGGGGATCGCGCTGCGCTTCGCCGAGGAGGGCGCGGCGGTGGCGGTGCACTGCCGTACGTCGGTGGCGGCGGCGCGGGACGTGGCGGCACGCGTCCGGGACCGGGGCGGACGCGCCACCGTCCTGCGCGCCGACCTCACCGACGAGGACGCCTGCCGGCGCCTGGCCGAGGAGGCCGCCGACTGGGGCGGCGGACGGCTCGACGCGCTGGTCAACAACGCGGGCTTGCAGCCGCTGCGGGAACTGCCCGGCATGACGGCGGCCGAGTGGCGGGAGGTGGTGGACACCAATCTCACCGGCGTCTTCGCCTGCACGCAGGCCGCGGCCCTGATCATGCGGGACCAGGAGGACGGCGGCACGGTCACGCACATCGCCTCCATCGAGGCGGGCGCCCCCGCTCCCGCCCACGCGCACTACAGCGCCTCCAAGGCGGCGGTCGTGATGCACGCCCGTTCGGCGGCCCTGGAGTACGGCCCCTGGGGGATCAGGGTCAACTCCGTGTCACCCGGCCTCGTCGACCGCGAGGGGCTGGCCGAGGCCTGGCCGGAGGGCGTACGGCGGTGGCGGCGGGCCGCGCCGACGGGCCGGCTCGGGCGCCCGGAGGACGTGGGCGACGCGTGCGTGTTCCTCGCCTCCCGGCTGGCGTCCTGGGTGAGCGGCCACGACCTCGTGGTGGACGGCGGGGTGACGGCACGCCCTTCCTGGTGACGAGCCGCCGGGCGCACCGGTGAGCGGGGCGGCCTCCGCGTCCGTACGTATCGGCGAGGCAGTGGGCCCCGACGACGGAGATGCGACGTGAGGTGTGGCGGCGGTGCGTGCGCTGGAGACCGGGGACGTGCCCCTGGGGGACTAGGGGGACTTGGGGGACTTGGGGGGCCTCGGGGACTTCGGAGGTCTCGGGGACTTCGGCGGCTGGTGCTGCTGGGCCCCGTGCTGGTCCTGCTCCTCCTCGGCGGCGCGGGACCGGCGTCCGCCCACGCCGCCCTCACCTCCACCGATCCCGGGGACGGAACCGTCCTCCGCCGGGCCCCCGCCCACGTCACCCTGACCTTCAGCGAGTCCGTCGGCCTGCGCGACGACTCCTTCCGCGTCCTGGACCCGGGCGGCCACCGGGTGCACACGGGGGAGGCCGGACGCGCGGGCGGGCGTGCCGACACGGCCCGGGTCGCGCTGCCGGGCGAGCTGGGGGAGGGGACGTACACCGTGGCCTGGCGGGTGGTGTCCGCCGACAGCCACCCTGTCTCCGGCGCCTTCACCTTCTCGGTCGGAAGGCCCTCTCGGACGGCCGCGCCCGTGGACACCGGCCCCACCGAGGATCCGCTGACCGCGGGCCTCCACAAGACCGCCCGCTACCTCTCCTACCTCGCCGTGGCCCTGCTCGTCGGCACCGCCGCCTTCGTCGCCCTGTGCCGCCCGCCGGACCCGGCGCCGCTGCGCCGCACCCTGGTGGCGGCCTGGTGGACCCTGCTGGCGGCCACCGTCGCCCTGCTGGTGCTGCGCGCCCCGTACGAGGCGGGTACGGGCCCGTCGGCGGCCCTGGACCCGGCCGCGCTGGGCGACACCCTCACGACCCGCCCCGGCGTCCTGCTCCTGGTCAGGCTGGGGCTGCTGGTGCCGGTCGCGCTGTACCTCCTCCACGCGGCCCGCACGGCGCGGGCGGACCGGCGTGGGGGGCGCCGCACCGCGCTCACCGGCGCGGTGGGCGTCGTCCTGGCCGTCGGCCTCGCCCTGACCTGGGCCGCCGCCGAGCACGCCTCGGCGGGCACACAGGTGCCGGTCGCGATGACGTCCTCGGTGCTGCACCTGCTGGCCACCGCGGTCTGGCTGGGCGGTCTCGCGGCCCTGCTCACCACCCTGCGCTCCGCGCGTCCCGCCCCGGACGCGGCCACGGTCTCCCGCTTCTCCCGGACCGCCCTCACCGCCGTGACCGTCCTGGTCGTCACCGGCGTCTACCAGTCCTGGCGCGGCCTCGGCTCCTGGCAGGCGCTCACCGGGACGGCGTACGGCAGGCTGCTGCTCGCGAAGGTGATCCTGGTGGCCGTCCTGCTGGCCGCGGCGGCGGTGTCCCGGCGGTGGACCGCGGCACTGGTGACGGAGCCGGCCGCGGTACGCGAGCCCGGCCGTGTCCCCGAGCGGGTGCCGCAGCCGGCGGGGGGCCCACCGCCGGAGGCACCGCGTCCGGAGGCACCGCGTGCGACGCACCCGTCGCGGGCGGGTACCGGCACCGGCGCCGGCACCGGGACCGGATCCGCCCTCCGGCGCGGCCTGTACCGGTCCGTCCTCGTCGAGGCCGTCGTGGCCGCCGTCGTCCTGGGGGTCACCACCGTGCTCACCGCCACCCCGCCCGGCCGCTCCGCGGAGGAGGCGGCGCGGGCGGCCGTACCGGCGGGCGGGGTGCTGCCCGCGTCCGTCACCACGATCCCGTTCGAGATCGGCGCCTCGGGCAGTGGCACGGTCCAGATCACCCTGGACCCGGGCCGCACCGGTGACAACGCGGTGCAGGCCGTCGTCTTCGGCCCCGACGGCAGCCTGGCCGCCGTACCCGAACTGCGCCTCTCCTTCACCCTCCCCGACAAGCAGGTCGGCCCCATCGAGGCGGACCTGCTCGACCGGGGCGGGTACTGGAGCGCCAACACCGTCACCCTGCCCCTTCCGGGCACCTGGACGATGAAGGTGACGGTCCGGGTGTCGGAGATCGACCAGGTGAGCGAGAACCGGCGGATACGGGTGGAACGGTAGACGTCTCGGCCGGCGTACCCCGGCCGGGCTTGCCGGGGTACGGAAGCGGCAGCCCCTGTCCGACTGCCGCCCCGCCTCGTTGTGTTCCGGTTCCCGGCTGACGGAAGCTGCCGGGAGAGGGGGCGGGCGATGAGACCGAGGGCGAAGACACCACAGGAGACGACGGCGCCGCGGGCGGCGACGGCAGCACGGGCCCGGGCCACGGCACGGCGTGCGGACGGGGACGGGCCGCCGGGCCGGGCACGGCGCACGGGCGTCCTGCTGATCCTGCTGTCCCTGGCCTCGGCGGTGGCCTGCTGCCTCGTGTTCACCTGGTGGCTCCCCTCCGACGGCGAGCGCTACCAGGACTACCGCGCGGCCGAGCCGTGCCCGTCGAGCGCGTTGACCATGGGGGACACGGACTGCCTGAGCACCTGGCGCCTCACCGTGGAGAAGACGGTGGACCGGACCGCCGGCAAGGAGTCCGTCCACGACGCCACCCTGACGTACCGGGACTCCTGGCGGGGGACCGTGCACTTCAACGGCTCGGGACCGCTCCTGGAACGGCTCGGGCCCGGCGACCGGGTCACGGCCACCGCCTGGCGCGGTGAGATCATGGTGCTCGCCGGGGACGGCGTACGGCAGGACACCCTGGAGGCGCCCCGCGACGAGCTCCAGATGAACGCCGCCGTCGGCGTGCTCGCCGGCCTCGTCGCGGTCCAATGCCTCGTGTTCGGCGCCGTACGCCTGGCCAGGCCCCTGGACCACGGGTCCCTGACCTGGGAGCCGTACGGCAGGTGGGTGCTCTTCAGCCTGTTCGGCGTGTGTTTCGCGGTGGGCTTCGCGGCGGTGTGGACCCGTGTCCCGTGGTGGACGGTGCCCCTGGCCGCCGTGCCCCTGGCGGGGTGCGCGGCGCTGTGGTTCCGCCTGCGCCTGCGCCGGCACCCGCGCCGTCAGGGGTGAAGGACCACCTTCGTGTAGCCCTCGATCCGCTTGTCGAACTTGTCGTAGCCGGACGGCGCCTGGTCCAGCGGCAGCTCGTGGGAGACGACGAAGCTGGGCCGGGCCCGGCCCTCGACGATCATGTCGCGCAGCTGGCGGTTGTACCGCTTGACGTTGCACTGCCCCGTCCCCACCCGCAGCCCCTTCTCGAAGAGCCTGCCGATCGCGACGAGGAGCATGCCCTGCTTGGCCTGCTCGTCCGGACCGCCCGGGTCGGCCGGGACGTAGAGCCCGGGAACGCCCAGGGCTCCGGTCGGCCGGACCGTGTTGACCAGCGAGTTCAGGACGGTCGCCGGTTCCTCCTTGTCCGTCCCGCCCGCCGTCGCCTGGTATCCGACGGCGTCCACGCCCTTGTCGGTGCCGGCGCCCCCGGTCTGCTCCTTGATCTGCTCGACCGGGTCGCCCGCGGAGAAGTCGACCGGGACCGCGCCGATCTCCTCGGCCTTGCGCAGCCGCTCC
The DNA here is from genome assembly GCF_045041415.1 of Streptomyces coelicoflavus. Taxonomy (NCBI): domain Bacteria; kingdom Bacillati; phylum Actinomycetota; class Actinomycetes; order Kitasatosporales; family Streptomycetaceae; genus Streptomyces; species Streptomyces coelicoflavus. Next base: position 4,397,335 of record NZ_CP108218.1, read on the forward strand.
GGGACGCGGTCGACGACGAACACCTTCTTCGCGCCGCGCAGCAGCGCCGAGTAGGCGGCCATGAGCCCGACCGGACCGGCCCCGTACACGGCGACGCTCTCGCCGGGACGGACGTCGGCGAGTTCGCAACCGTGGTAGCCGGTCGGGAAGATGTCGGCGAGCAGGATGAAGTCGGTCTCGTGCGCGTCGCCCTCGGGCAGCTTCAGGCAGTTGAAGTCGGCGTACGGGACGCGCAGGTACTCGGCCTGGCCGCCCTGCCAGGGGCCCATGGACACATAGCCGTACGCGCCGCCCGCGAAGCCGGGATTGACGGTCGTGCAGTAACCCGTGTACCCGGCGGCGCAGTTGGTGCAGAAACCGCACGCGACGTTGAAGGGCATGACCACGCGGTCGCCCTCCTTCAGCCCGGTGACGCCCTCACCGACCCGGTCGACGATCCCCATGTTCTCGTGACCGAAGACGATGCCCGGCTCCGCGGCGGTGCGCCCCTCGTACATGTGCAGGTCGGACCCGCAGATGGCGGTCGAGGTGACGCGCACGACCACGTCGTTCGGGTGCTGGATGTCCGGCCTGTCCACCTCTTCGACCGCGACAGAGAACGGTCCCTTGTAGACGACAGCCTTCATGATCGCGACCTCCGTACGCCCGTCGATTCCCCCGTGACCCACTACTCATGGTTCTCCGATGGACGAGAAGGGGCAAATCGGTCGCATCAGGGCTCCTCGGTGGCCGGCCCTTCCTCGCGCTCGCTCAGCCTGGCCTTGATCACCGGGCTGATGAGCAGGTCGTACACCAGGACCCCGACGACCCCGCCGATGAGCGGGCCGACGATGGGGATCCACCAGTAGCCGCTGAACCACTGGAAGGTGCCGGGCAGGGCGATGTCGCCCCAGCCCTCGAAGAAGGTGAACAGGCGGGGGCCGAAGTCGCGGGCCGGATTGATCGCGTACCCGGCGTTGGTGCCGAAGGTGAGGCCGATCGCGACGACGACGAGTCCGATGAGGTACGGGTGGAGATTGGCCTTCGGCGCCGTGTTGCGGGTGTCGATCAGCGCGCAGATCAGCAACAGCAGGATGCCCGTCCCCACGATCTGGTCGAGCAGTGGACCCCACCAGGAGTCGCCGAAGTACTCGGCGGGGAACGTGGCGAAGATCGAGTACGTCGTCAGCGACGTCTCCCGGGTCTCGCCCGCCTTGGCGATGGCCGCGTCGATCGCCCACCGGTAGCAGGCGTACACGAGGGCGGCGGCGACGAAGGCGCCCACCACCTGCGCGAGCCAGTAGGGCAGGACCTTCCGCCACGGGAAGTCCCGCCGCACCGCGAACCCGAGGGTCACCGCGGGATTGAGGTGCGCCCCGCTGATGCCGCCGGCCACGTAGACGCCGAACACGACGGCGAGACCCCAGCCCCACGAGATGATGAGCCAGTTGGCGGGGCCGAAGTCCGCGGTCTGCCGACCGGACCCCGGCAGCCCGGCGACCGCGACGGCCACCGAACCGACGCCGAACAGAATCAGGACGAACGTCCCCAGGAACTCGGCGCACATCTCCCCGCCGAGACCCTTTCGATAACCGCGTCGATGAACCACCCGTTCGGCCACCGGCCCTCCTTCACTGGAACGGAACAGACCAATCCGCTCCATACCCGCACAAAACGCCGCCCGGCCGCTCAACCGGGAGAATGCACCGATTGGCGCGCGAGAATTCCCCTCGACGGAGCAATGCCGGGCCCGGGAAGAAGGAATGAAACGACCCGGACGAAGACGGTGCTGGGCACACCCGGCATGCGTGCGCCCAGCACCGGTGGTGCGGGTGGTGCGGGTGGTCGGACGACCGCGACCGCGGCGGCCCCACCGAGCGCGGCCAGCACGTAGGCCAGCGTCTCGTGCCGCCCCTTGAGCGGCTTGTGGTCGCCGTGTGTGCCGAGCAGCATGACGGAATGGGCGGCGTAGCCCGGAACCAGCACACCGAGAACGCCGAAGTCGATACCGCTGAACACGGCTGCCGCGACCAGGGCCAGCGCGGCGACGGAGTACACCGGACCGGGTCCGAGCCTGATGTCGTCACGCTTCCGGGGTGCCACTCCGCCCTTCCTGCGGTGGCGCCAGTGCCGCCGCTCGGTGCCCAGACGGGCAAGCAGCATGAGGACGGGCGCTGATGCCGATGAACGCCTTAACGGCTTCCCGCACCTTCGAACCTGCGTGCGTGCCCTTCATGAAGCGCCAGAGGATCGTAGGCGGCTTGGCCGTCTGCTGAGCGGTGGGCGACGAGGGCAGCGCCGCGAGCCGGTCGCGCAGGCCCTGGGCGCCGGTGGTGCGGGTGAGCGCGATCCCACCTCATGTCTTCCTCAAGGGCACATGTGCCCACAAACGTCGTGAAAGCCCACGACGGCGCCCGGCACCCGGCGCCCGGCACCTGGCGTCCACGGGCAGGGGGGTCAATGACCAGTCCGTGAGTCTGTCGCTGAGACACGTCGAAGGGCCCCACCGCGAACGGTGGGGCCCTTCGACATCGTGCCCGGTGAGGCACTGGCGGAGGATACGAGATTCGAACTCGTGAGGGGTTGCCCCCAACACGCTTTCCAAATGTTCGTCTTGGTGTTCGACGGGGGACAGGGGCGTCCTCACCTGGGACGGAGCCCAGCGTCGGACGGTTGTTGAACGGCGCTGGACGGGGGCGAATGAGACCGGAACTGAGACCGGGGGGCCGGGTCACACCTTCTTGACGACGATCGACTCCGGAACCAGCTTCTCCAGGTCGTCCACGTCCGAGGTAAAGACGGTGACCTGCCCCTTCTGCTGGCGCGCGACGACGGCGAGCACCGCGTCGATCGCGTACTTGTGGCCGTGCAGCTTGGCGTCAGCCAACAGGCGGCGAGCCTGGCGTGCCTCGTCCTTTCCGATGTCGGCGACCCTGAGCCGGGAGAGCACCCAGTCCCAGCGCTGCTCCGTGGTTCTGCCGTCGTACGCCTCGACCAGCGTCATCGGGGAAGTCACCACCTCGGCCTCACCTCGTGCCGCGAGGTCGAGCCAGGCGATCATCTGCCGGTCGCCGCGCACGGCCAGGGACAGGGCTTCGCAGTCGAGTACGAAGACGCGCAAGGGGCGCTGCCTCTGCTCGGTGGCCCGCTTCTTCACGCGGCCTCTCCGGCACTGAGGCTTGCGGCGGCGCGGCGGCGCTCGTGCTCGGCATCGAGTTCCTCCAGTTCCTCGAGCGCGGTCGTGCGCTCATCCTCGCTGAGGGGGCCGTGTTCCTCCTGTAGCCAGTCGGACAGTTCGCGCAGCCGGTCCCGGTCGCGCTTGAAGCGCAGGGCCTCGGTGACGTATGCGGACAGGCCCCGCTCTGCCGCCTCCGCGCGGATCTCGTCCAGGAGATCCTCGGGGATCGTCACCGTTACCTTCTTGGTTGTCGCCATACAGCAGACCATACTCCTGGTATTCGTCCCCTTACCAACGTGTGCCGCGAAAGGGGACGTGACTGGACGGCTCGTCCTTCACGCCCTTCAAGGTGCCGTGAGGCTCAGAAGTCGCGCGTTGGCCTCGTCGGGCGCGAAACGGTCAGGGGGAATTCCGTGGCGGACCGGAGTCCGAGCCACTCCAGCATGGCGTGGTGTTCCTCGTGCGCCGGGTTGGCGAGGGTTACTTTGAGGGCGCTGTAGCCGGGGGTGCCGCCACAGTCCTCGGGCGGGCACGCCCCGGCGCCGTCCGCGCAGCGCGGGTAGTGACCCCCGGCTTCGGCGGTCTGGAACTGCTCCACGGTGATGAGGTGCTCCCAGGAGTCCCTGAAGTCGTACATGTATGCGCGGGGCCGCCCACGCCCGCGGTCTCGGCTTCGAGCCCGCGGGCGGCTTCGCCGACGCCGCAGCACACCTGGGCTCCCCGCCCGGTGGCCGGCCCGCCGTCGGCTTCGGCCGGGACGGTAGGCCCTTCTGCCCCTCCGGCCCCTACGACAGCCCGCGCACGGTGGTCCAGACCCTCGAACCCACCTGCGGCACGGGCAACTACGACTACGTTGCAATCCAGGAGCGGAGCGGGAGCGACCCTCGGCCAGGTCCCGGGGTGCAGACCGACCGGAATGACCGCCGAGAGGGAGCCACGTCACGACGCCCGGGTGAAATGTCGCGAAGGTCGTAAGTAAACGAGACTAAAACTGAGACCAGGGCACGTCAAAGGGCCCCGCAGCAACCTGCGGGGCCCTTCGACGTATTGCCCGGTGAGAGCAATGGCGGAGGATACGAGATTCGAACTCGTGAGGGGTTGCCCCCAACACGCTTTCCAAATGTTCGTCCGGGGGTTCGGGGGAGGTCGTGTACGTTCTGGCCTGCGACGGAGCGGGAGGCGGAAGGGCTTCCGGGTGCCCCTGGACGGAGGTGAACGAGACCACAACTGAGACCAGAACGCTGTTCGACCGGGCTGCCAGTTGCCTCCCACGTCCACGCGGGCGGCAGGAGGGGCGTGGGCCATGGCCTCGCAGTCCACGGCTGGTTGGAACGGGCTGGTTTGCGCTCGCCAGGCTTTGTCACACCCCTCCCGTACCGTGGAAGCCGGGGGACCGAGCGGGAGGGGATGTCCGTGACTGACGTAAAACTCGAGGACCTAATCGAGGAGCTCGACCAGAAGGCGAAGGACGAGTTCGCGTCCACCCCGGAAGTGGTGGACAAGGGGCACGGCCTCGACGTGTCGGCACTGCCGATCACCGCGCGGAAATGGCACAAGGTCACGGACGCGGTTGCCGTCGTCGCGGACTTGAAGGGCTCCACCAAGTTGGGCACCGGAAAATGGGCTGCGAGCACCGCCAGCATTTACGAGGCCAGCACAGGTGGAGTCGTCAGGATCTTCGATGAGTTCGAGGCTGACTTCCTGGCGATTCAGGGTGACGGCGCCTTTGCACTCTTCTGGGGGGACCGTCGGTACGAGCGCGCGCTGACCGCCGGAATCACAGTCGAACGGTTCAGCATTGACTTGGTGAAGCGGCTTGAAGCCCGGTGGCCGAATGACCCCGAATTGCCTAGCACAGGATACAAGGTCGGTGTCGCATCCAGCCGTCTCCTCGTAAAGCGGGTAGGTACGCCGCGCAACGTCAACCAGCAGGAGCCAGTTTGGGCGGGCAAGGCTGTTAACTACGCAGCCAAAGCGGCACAGTCAGTCGATCGACACCTTATGGCCGTTACCGGCAGCGTGTGGGATCGAATCGAGAAGAACGATTACCTGGCCTACACCTGCCCTTGCGGCGAGGGACCGTCCGGCACGCTATGGGTAGACCACACCATCGATCGGCTCCCTGACGGAGATCCAGAGGCTCAGGGGCGTGTATTGCACTCATCTTGGTGCGCGGTCCATGGGGAGGAGTACTGCGCAGCCGTCCTACGCGGCGAGAAGAGGCGTGACGACGTCAGTCACTTGAAGAAGGCGGCCACTTCAGCGCGCATGCGCGAGGCCATCTGGTCGAAGGCGCAACAGGAACGCGAAGCGCTCCGGGCGCGACGTGCCGGGTTTTCCTCGTGATGCCGCAGCAAGCGTCCCCAGATGGTGGGGAGGACGGGCAGAGCACCCCTACCCCGAGTACCCTCCAGCCGGAGCACGCATGGAAGGCGCTAAGCCTGGTCAACGACTGGGTGAAGCACGCCGAGACTAAGAGCGTTGCAACCCTGGCCGCTGCTGGAGTCGCCGGCGGGGTCGCCTACAACTTGCTCAAAGACCAGAGCAGCCCCGGATTCATCCTTGACCTCGTTGCGGTTGTCGGTTGCCTTGCGATCTTTCTTGCCGGACTGTTTGCCATGGCAGCTCTTGCACCCCAGCTGAAACCTCCTTTGAGTGGTGCGCTGCGCTCGAAGTTGCGCGGCATGTGGGCGGGGCGGCGTGTGCCTCCTAGCGAAGACGAGACTGAGCCAGCGCAGTCTGAGGCTGAGCGAAGCCCCACGAATCTGCTGTTCTACGGCGACGTCAAGCGTCTATACGAGCACGATGCGCCGACGTACGCGCAGGTGCTGGCTGCACTCACGGGCAACGACCAAGAAATTACTGATCACATCGCTCTTCAGGTGCACGCAAACTCCCTCGTCGCGAATAGGAAATATCTGTGGGCTAACCGTGCGATCCGGGCTCTGCGTGTAGGTCTCGTCTGCTTGGCCCTGATTGCATTGATCATTGCCACTCACTAATGGGAGAGGATGTCTGTCGACGGTCACGCAATTCGGCTCTGTCGGGGATCTTCTGATGCCGCAGGCTCATGGGCTGCGGAGTACGCGTTGGCGTGGGAGTCGAGGTTGGCTCGGCCGTAGCTCATGCGTTTGAGGAGCTTGACGCGGGTGACGTGGCCTTCGCCCTGGCCGAGCTCCATGTTGCAGAAAGCCCGGCGGTGATGGCGTCGAAGTCGCGTCGTAGGCCGTTGACCAGGGAGCGCAGTGCTGGGGGCCGTCGGCCAGGACGCGGTCCATCCAGTCGGGAAGGTGGTCTCCCCGAAGGTGGTGGAGCATCTCGGCGAAGTCGTGGACGCGACGGGTTGCGGCGTCGAGATGGGTGCAGGAGGCGGCTGCGCCGGGGGTGGGGCGCCTGAGCCTCGTGGGCACCAGGAGCAGCCTCCAGCGGAGCGGATCGCTGGGGAGTGGGCGGCTGGGCGTGCTCGGCATGGTCTGGTGGCGTCCTCTTCCCGGACGGCTACGTTCACGAAGGAGGCCGAGGAGCTATTGAAGAGCGGCGTGGACGTGGCGCGGCTGATAGCAGGAGCGGCGGTGATGGCGGCCGAGCCCACGTGGACTTTGTTGACGAAGCAGATCGATTCCACCCGGCCCCCGATCATGGCAGGCGTGGGGCAGGCCGTCCGGCTGTTCCCGAGGGGATGTGTGTGCGGCATCCGGCATTCCGGGAAGGGGACTGCTCGCCGTGCCGGCGGGTGGAGATGAACCGGCTGAACCGGGGGCGTTCTGAGCTCGAGCCGCTTGACGGCATGGGGCTGCTCGCCCGGCTACAGGCCGCTCGAGCCGCTGGAGGTGCCCAGTGACCGCGATGCCCGAACTGGACGACTTCCCGCGCCAGCAGGGCAGTAGTGGAGGAGTTCTGCCGCAGGCCCTGGAGGCGGAGATGTCCGTGCTCGGAGCGATGCTCCTGGGCAAGGACGCGATCGCGGACATCCTGGACTGCCCGATGCAGCCGCGGGACTACCACCGGCCTACTCGCGAGACGATCCACACGGCGATCCTGGCCCTGTACGTCAACGGCGAGCCCGCCGACCCGATCACAGTCGCGGCCGAGCTTGCCGAGCGCGGCGAGCTCACGAAGGCCGGCGGGGCGCCGTACCTGCACACTCTGGTGCAGGCGGTGCTCACGGCGGCGAACGCCACGTACTACGCCGACATCGTCACGAGCAGGCCGTGCTGCGGAGCCTGACGACGGCGGGCGGCCGGATCGCACAGCTCGGTGTGTCGGGGGAGGGCGGCCTACGAAATCCGCTCAGCCGCCGAGGCGGAGCTCCTGGACGCGCTCAAGGGCTCGGAGCAGACCTCCGGCTACGCACCCGTGGGCATCGACGTCCCGGTGTTCTGGGGCAGCCTGGAGACCCGGATGCGCAACGGCGGCGGCGTGGCGCTTACCGGCGTGCCGACCGGCCTGGAGGACCTCGATTCGCTGACCGGCGGGCTCATCGTCATCGGTGCCCGTCCCGCCATGGGCAAGTCGACCCTGGCCCTTGACATCGGAATCACCGCGTTCCGGGGAAGCGGACCTGATCGTTGCCAACCACCGTAACGGGCCCACCGCCACGATCACCGTCGCGTTCCTCGGGCACTGCAGCCAGTTCACCGACATGTCCCAGACGTGATCTAGCGCCCCTGTGTGCCCTTCTGGGTGTGTGTCAGCCATCCCCGGGCTCCCGGGTTGGCGGCGGCCGAGTTCGGCTGTGAGATCGCCGCACAGGGTGGCGAGGGGTCGTGCAGGCCAGGCTTTAGGACGGACGCGCAGTCCAGGAGGGTGAGTTGGTCGGCAGGGTTCGCTGTCGCGCTGGAGGACGGCGTCCGGGCGTGCAGAGTCCGAAGCTGAGGTGTCCCGACTCCCGAGAGGTTTAGTCATCTCAGATGTCCTCTCAGCTTGACCTCTCACTCGGTCCTTCCAGTGGATCTCACATTTGGCACTTTCATACCCCCGCTGGCACATCCATGATCATGAGACAGTCCGTCTGCTTCAACGCGGATGAATCGTTTGGGTGTTGGATGCTGGCGCAGCTACCGTCTGAGCCATGAAGACGACAACCCTAGCCATGCAGGACGTGCAGAAAAATGAGGCGACCGGACGGGACACCCGGGCGGCCATTCTGAAGCGCTCGATCCGGGCCAACGTGCCGCTGCGCAAGACCTTCGTGCAGGCGAACAAAGGGGGCGATAGCCGGCACGGGCCCCTGAGGGACTTCGTCACCGGCAGGGACCTGCGGGGTCTTCGGGCCTACCTGATGATCGTGGCCGCGTGCAGCAACGGGGACAATGGCTGGACGACCGAGCACGACAGCGCGGTGTGGGCGCGGCTGATGGACATCCACGAGACCGCGACCAGTCAGTCGGCGCGTACGGGCGCCTGGCGTGCCCTGCGCCGGCTGGCGGACCGCACCCTCATCGAGTGCAGCCGCAGCGGCACCAAGATCAAGGTGACGCTGCTGCGCGAGGACGGCACAGGGAAGCCCTACGACCGGCCCAAGGGAGACACTGAAGAGGACCGCTTCCTGCAGATCCCGACGACGTTCTGGACGCAGGGCCGTGACGAGAAGCTGAGTCTGCCCGGCCTGGCCCTGTTCCTGGTCGTCGCCCGCGAGAACGAGAAGGACTGGGCGTCCTTCCCCGGGGACAAGGCCGACGAGTGGTACGGCTGGTCCGCCGACACCCATGAGCGCGGCCTGAAGCAGCTCGTCGAACTCGGGCTCGTCCAGAAGAAGCCCTTCAAGAAGAAGGCGCCGCTCGCGCCCGCCGGCTTCACCATCGCCCACAAGTACCAGCGCGCCCCCATCACTAAGTCGCGCAAGGCACCGGTGAAGAAATCCACCGCATCCGCCACCGCTTGACACAGAGCTTCAGCGGTACCGCCCGCGTCCTGCCGCTGAGACGGGGTGAGCCCGGCCGGTAAACGACTCCTTTGTTGAGTGATGAGTCCAGCTCTTCCAGCGCGGTGTGACGGCCGCTTGCGCGGCTAACCCCGCCGCGTCGCACTGTGCTGCCCGAACCCCGGACTTCACCCCGGGACACAAACGGTCGGAGTGCGGTCTGCTCCGGCCCGCTCCACACCGTGGCCGCCGATTTCGTCGGTCCACGCTGTCTGCGCACCCAGCCCGAACCCAAGGTGTGGAGCACCACCTGCTCCGCCCGTCATCCGCCCCAGGGGGAAAACATGGCCACCACTTCGAACATGACCCAGCCCGATGATGTTCCTGCACCGGTGCCCGAGCCTCCGTCCATTCCCGATCGGGCGGGGTGGGTGGTGCCGGTGACCGTGATCGGGGTGGTGGTCGCGCTTATGGCCTGCGCGTTCGGCGCGTTCCTCGTCCACGCGTACCCGGTACTCAAGGAGCCGTTGACGGTGGCCCTGAGCATCGCCACGCTGGCCGGGCTGATCGTCACCACGGTGGTGTCGCTGAACCGCAGGCGATGAACGCTGGTGAGGCGGAAGCTCCCTACTTCTCGGCATCCTCGAGGGGAGGAGGAGTAGCTGCGATGAAGTCGGCGGTCAGCTGGTCGGCGTACGGGGCCGCCCAGCTCCTGCCCCGCCTCATCGGCCGCCGGACCCGCGGCCCGCTGTTCCTCACCAACTGCAAGGCTCCGGCCGGAACGCCGACGCTCGACGTGTGCCCGGAAACCGGCCGGGCCCGGCTCTTCTACCGCCGGGCCGAGGAGATCTTCGATGAGAACACCCTGCTGCTGGCCAACCCGCTCGCCTCACCCGAGGACATCGAGGACACGGACGGCTGGACCCTTCACCGGCTCCGGCACGGTGCCCTGACCCACGATGCCGAGGACGGCACCTCCACCCCGATGCTGCTGGCCCGCTCCCGCTACGCCTCCGTCCGCTCCCTGGAGCGCTACGCCCGCCCCGGCGTCGACTCGGTCGCCCGGCGCGTCGCCGAACGCGGCCCCGCCGCCCGGCGTCGCAGGTGAGTCCGAGCGCATCAGGGCTTCAAGATCATCCCGTTGCCCTTTTGGCGCGTATCTCGGTCACACCCCACCAGGCGCCGCGGCTGGCCCAGCACGTCAAGCGTGCCGTCGGGCGGAACGAGCGGCGCGGGCATCGGCTCGCGTTGCTCCGTCGCGACCGGGGCTTGGACGATCGTCTCCGCCATAACAGGGGGCTCGGCTTACGACTCCCGGATACATCCGTGGTGGGAGCCGACCGTTTTAACCAGGACCTCGGCGATGTTCCGCCACAAGTGCCAGGTTTCAGCGACCTTCGTCGCCTGCGGGGTTCCGGTTCTGGCTTCCTCGGCATAGGCGCCGACCCGGTCGCGGCAAATGACTATTTTTCGTCGTCCGCGTAGACGGCGATCAGCGCGTGAACCTCCGGGTCGTCCTCAACCTCTGTCCGGCCAAAGCCCACGTCCAAGGCGACAGCCCGCAGTTCCTTCGCCCCGAGGCGCTGCAACTGGGCAAGGGTCCACGGCCCGCTCTCCTCGTCGAACCCGAGATCATCTTGACCAAGAGCGGCGAGCCCGCCGTTCTGCGCGGACGGGGGCAGTTCCCGTTCCTCCGTCTCGTCGTGCCAGGCGTACATCCACTCGTGCCGGACGGTCATTGTCTGCGCCCACGGAAACTCGCGCGCACCCAAGGCTTCCACCGCCGCGACGAGTGCCTTCACGGCAGCCATCCGACGGGTGTTGCGGATGTTCACGCGGAGCCCCTTCGGCACCGTGAACTCGAACGTTAGCCGCAGAACGCGCGGCACTTCGTTGTCTGCCACAAGATTTCCTCTCGATGAGAAAGTCAGCTGTCGCAAGAATAGGGCAATCTCGCCGAGATTGGAGGGAGTTGAGAGATTTCGTGCTGGCGAAGGCGGCTCAGGGGCGCTCGTCGCAGGCAGCGGGGCTGAGCGGCGACAGCCTTCCGAACGGATTCCGAAGCCGCTGCCCCGGCGGCATCCTGGCCGTGCGCTGGGAGTCGCTGGTTCCTGGATGGTCAGAGAAGCGCCTGGACGACCCGTTGCCTCAGCTGCTCGTCGGCGAGACTCTCCACCGTGCGCCACGCGGCATCCGTGACCTCATCGGTCTGCAGTTCGCCGATGTCGGCGGTGGTACGGAACAGGAACCGGAAGTCGAAGTGCTGGTGGGCGGGCTCGTCCTTGGCGGGGTTGGCGTCGATGGGGTGGATGTCGATGTGCAGCGGGATCTCGCTCTGCGGGGTGACGACGTGTGGCGGGATGCCGGTCTCCTCGGCCAGTTCACGGCCGGCGGCCTGCAGGAGCGTGTCGTCGGAGGGCTCGATGTGGCCGCCGGGCAGCAGCCACTTGCCGGTGGCGTTGTGGAGGATGTGCAGGACGCGGCCGTCGCGGCCGACGAGGATCGCGCCGGCGGTGACGTGGCCGGGCAGGGTCTTGCGATTGGTGAGGTCGTCGCTGTCGTTGAGGAGGCCCTGGACGACGGCGATCTCGCGCTTGTCCTCGGGGTGCTGGTCGAGGTAGGCGTTGATGGTGGTGCGGATGTGCTGGGCCGTGATGGGCATATTGATCACCTGTTGAAGTAGGAGAGCCAGGTCGCCGCGATGGCCTCGCGGTCAGGTGCGGAGACCTCGTGGATGCCAGGGGTGAGGTCCCCGCGGGTGAGCATCCTGATCGCGGCGAGGATCTCGGCCTGGACCAGGAAGATGAACGGTCCAACGCTTGCGCCGTGGATGAAGTTGACGGCGTTGCCGCCGTTCGCCAGATAGAAGTAGTGGCCGGTGGTCTGGTAGCGGGTGACGTGGTCGCCGACGACCGTGCGGGTGTAGACGTCCGGCAGACCGGCGAGGTCGAGTTCGTCCTCGCTGGAGGTGACGGTGGCGACGTAGGCGCCGTTGCGCAGGTGGGAGAAATCCTCGCCGCGCAGGGAGACCGCGCCGGTGGCGCAGAGCACCAAGCCGGCACCCGTGAGAGCGGTCTCGCGGTCGCGGGCGACGGTGAAGCCCTGGGACAGGGCCTGAGTACGTCGGACGGGGTCGATGTCGAAGACGGTGACCTGGACGCCCTTGGCGTGCAGGAGCCTGGCGATGGAGGAGCCGAGCTTGCCGAAGCCGATCACCAGGGCGGGGCGGCCGTGGAGGATGTCGCCGCGGCCGCGCATGACGGCCTCGGTGGAGAACACCACGGACTGGCCGACGAGGAAGTCCTCGGGATCCTTGAGCGGGGAGCGGGCCACCGAGACCACAGGGCAGGGCAGCTTGTCGAGGGCGTCATAGCGGCGGTGGCCGTTCTCGGTGTCCTCGACGACGCCGATCAGACGGCCGGTGAAGCGGCTGTGGAGGTCGGCGAGGGTGGGGGAGAAGTAGCCGCCGACATCGAGGAGGGCGACGGTTTCCCCGGCAGCCCGGGATTCGAGATAGTCCAGTGCGGTGTCCGGGTCGGTGAACAGTTCGCGGGTGAGTGAGTCGACGGCGACGGTCCGCTCGGTCTCACGCTGGGCGGCCGGGTGGACGGACTTCGGCTTGGGCAGTACCGCCGCGAGCCGGGTCATCGAGGCGACGGCACGGACGAATGCGGGGCGCTCGGCCAACAGGTGAGTGATCAGGAGCGACGAGGTCTGCTCGTCGGAGGCGAACTGAGCGGCGATCCGGGCGAAGTAGGCGTCCAGCTTGGCGCGTTCGAAGGTTTCCATCTCAGTTTCCTCTCATCGGGGCGTGCAGGAAGTCCCAGGGGTCAGCGGGTCAACGGGTGCGGGCCATCCCGTACAGCAGCCGGTCGGACTGGCTTGCGGTATCCAGGTAGGTGTCGAGCTGGGATGCGTCGACGGACTGCGACAACGAGTCCAAGCCGAGCAGGAGAACGGCTGTGCCGGTGCGGGTGACCAGTGCTGTCCAGACAGGGCGGCTTGGCAGCCGCAGCCTGCGGGAGGTGCCGGGAATGTGGAGGAACACGTGGTCGCCGATGATGTGCAGGCAGCGGCCGGCATCCGGAACCACATCCTCTGCCCGGCCCAGTCCGCCGAGGCTGTCCGCGAGACGCCGCATGCGGGATTCGGGTGCGTCAGCGGGGTCGGAGAGAGCCGGAGCAGGAGTGTGCGTGATCAGGATGTGGGCGATCTCGCGGTTGTCCGGACTGATGCCCGGCCAGCTCCACGCGGCGAGTGAGAGGAGTAGTCGGGGCTCAGGTCCGGTCGGAGTGACGGCGGCGGTCACGCCTGCTTCCCTCCCGCGCCCTTGAAGGAGGACCAGACGATCTTCCCTAGGGGCGTACGGTCCTGCACTCCCCAGTCGTCGGCGAGCGCGTCCACCAGGATCAGGCCGCGTCCGGACAGGTCGGTGTCGGTGGCCTCACCCGTCTTGGGGCGTTCGCAGCGGCTGTCGTGCACCTCCAGGCGTACGACGTCGTCCTCGGCGTCGAGGCGAACCAGGAATCCGTGGTCGGAGACGGTGCCGTGGACGAGCGCGTTAGTCGCCAGCTCGGAGACGCAGAGACGGACATCTTCGATCCGTTCACCACGGCCCCACCCGGCCAGGGTGGCGGTGGCGAATTCCCGCGCCTGTTGGATGGATTTTGGGGTGGCCTTGAAGAAGCATTGGTCCGTTTCGATCATGGTCGTCCTCATGACTCGGCGTCCAGGAGGTGGGCGGGCCCGCAGCCGTGGCGGGAAGCTGCACCCCGGGAGGTGCCTGGCGGGCGCGCAGGGCGGGGCCGCCGGACGAGCAGCAGCCGGGAGCCGGCCGCCTCGATCTGCCGACGGCGCTCAGCGGCTATCGCCCTCGGGCCAAGGTGGGAAGCGGTCGGGGCGAGTACGCCGTAGACGTCCGGCAGTGCCAACACGTCGAGCAGACCGATGAAGGCCGACGAGCGGGGGTCGGCACTCGCCTCGCGATCCGTGAAGACGCCGGACAGCTCCAGCTCGTGCCTACGGCAGTACTCGGCGAGCGAGGCGGCCAGCGCCTCTTGCCGGGCTTCGGAGACCCGCACCAGCCGCAGGAATCCGTAGACGACAGGCCCGCTGACCAGGCGATGTTCCGTGAGAGGTTCCATGCTGGGGACCGTCCAAGGAGTCGGCAGGTGGTGACGCTCCTGAGCATGGCGGCCCCTGAACTCCTGGCCAATCACCCGTCGTTCTACTTCCGTTCCACTTCCGTCCCGCCGCCCCCGGGCATCTGCTTCGATGACAGTGGAAGGGAGCAAGGCGTGGCAACCGTGCACCACTGGACCGGCCTGGAAGCCAGGGCTCTGCGTCTCGCTCTACGTCTGAGCGTGCGGGCCTTTGCCGAGCACCTCGGCGTAGCCGTCGCGACGGTCTCGAAGTGGGAGAGTAAGCGCGCCGAAACCGAGCCCAGACCCGACACCCAGGCCATCCTCGACACCGCCCTCGGACGCGCCGACGCCCCTGCCCACCTGCGCTTCGAGACGCTCCTGTCCGAGATGGCCAGCACCGTGCAAGGCGCCGGACGGCGCGTTACCGCCGCCGGCCCGCGAGCTTGGGAGTACGAATCGTGGGCCGAGGACCTGGATCGCGTCGTGGTCGCGCTCTCCCGTCAGAACTTCACCTTCGCCGACAGCCTGCTCAGCCGGTGGCTGACGCGGTTCAACGCCCGAGAACTGGATGAGAAGGGCCTGTACCTTTTCGCCCGCTCGACCGCGCTGCTCGGCGACCTCAAACGCGACCAAGGCTCTGTGCTCGGCCCACTCTCCGCCCAGCACTCCTACGGCGGGGCTCGCGCGGTTTTCGCCCAGCTCGACATCCCGCGTCGTGTCGCCCAGCTCGACCTCTCCCTCGCGGTGGTCACGGAAATGTCCGGCAAGCTGGAGGCTGCCGCCCGCCACTACGAAACCCTCGCCGTCGACGACCGGCTTTCCCGCCGGGACCGCGCCAGGGCCCGTCTGTGGGTGGGCACGGCGCTGAGCAAGAACGGCCGGCACGACTACGCGACCCGCGTCATGCAGGCCGCGACCCGCGACTTCGAGGACCTCACCGAACCTGACGACTGGTCGGTGGCCCACCAGAAACTTGCCCTCGCCCGCCGTGGCGCCGGCGACCTCACTCAGGCCCTGCACTTCATCGACATCGCCCGCAGCAGCGGGGCCGCCGACTCCCCGATGCAACGTGTACGGCTGGACACCGCTCATGGCCACATCCTGCTCTCCGACGCGGCGACCCGGGATGATGGAATCCTCGTCCTCGATCAGGCCACCCGCACGGCCGCGCAGTACGGACTCGTGCACCAACTGCGCAGTATCGAGGGCATCAGAGCCATGAACGAGGGGCCGACCGGCCCCCGGCGACGGTGACCAGGGAGAGACGCGTGAGCGACAACCAGCAGGCCATCACCGAGGACCAGCGGCACCAGGCCGTGCTGATCTGGGACTACCACCAGATGCACCACCAGCTGCGGCCCGTCGACGTGGCGATCGGGCTGGGCAGCCACGATCTCGGTGTCGCGACCCACTCCGTCGAGCTCTACCGCGCTGGGCTGTTCTCGACCCTGGTCTTCACCGGCGCCAACAGCCCCACCACCGCCAAGGTCTTCCCGCGCGGCGAGGCCGTCCATTTCCGCGAGCATGCCATCGACCTCGGCGTCCCCGCCGAGGCGATCCTGCTGGAACCGGAGGCGGGCAACACCGGGCAGAACGTGACTCTCTCCCGAGAGGTCCTCGCCTCCGCCGGCATCACCCCGACGACGGTGATGCTGGTCTCCAAGCCCTACATGGAACGGCGGTCGTTCGCGACCGCCCGCAAGCTGTGGCCCGGCGTCGAGATCCTCTGCGCGTCGGAGCCGCTGGAGTTCGACGACTACGTGAAGTCCATCGGCGACGAGAAGCTCGTCCTGGACATGCTCGTCGGCGATCTCCAGCGGGTTATCGAGTATCCGAAGCTCGGATTCGCCATCGAGCAGGAGGTCCCGGAGGACGTGCATGTTGCGTACGAATCCCTCATCCGTGACGGCTTCACCAGCCGTCTCATCGCTTCCTGACCTGCCCGAGGCGGGCGGGCTGTGCGCAATTCACCAGCCCAACCTGTTCCCGAGACTGGCCACACTGGCCAAGCTGTTCGCGGCGGACTACTGGATCGTCCTGGACGACGTCCAGTTCACCCGCCGCGACCACCAGCACCGAGCCCGCCTCGGTGCCCTCGACGAACCGGATCGTCGGCAGTGGCTGACCGTCCCCACACGCCTCCCCCACGGACGGCCGACTCTCATCCGGGACGCGTTGATCGACGATCCCGACCGGGCCCGCCGGAAGACCGCGGGGATGCTGCGGCAGCACTACGGAGCGAGCCCTTACTGGCCAGCCCTCGCCCGGTTCCTGGAACCGGTGTTGGACGCCTTCGACACTGGGAGGACCGCTGCCGTTGCCGCAGCCTCCACCCGCGTCCTGCTCGACCTGCTCGGCTGGCAGGGCCAGATCCTCACCAGCAGCGATCTGCCCTCCCGGCCGGGACGCTCTCAGAGGCTCGCCGATCTCTGCGCCGTTACCGGTGCCCGCGCGTATGTGTGCGGGGCCGGCGGCATGACGTACCTCGACCCGGCACCGTTCGCCGCCAAGGGCATCGCCGTTGTGCTGTTCCAGCCGCCGACGACCAACATCTGGTCCTCCAGCCGAAGGCTCAGTGCGCTGTCGGCGTTGGCGGCACTCGGCCCGCAGGATGTGGCCACCTGCATGCAGACGCTTGCTTTGGACCACGGCCTTCTGGTGGCCGCTGCTTGACTGCCCCCGCTCGCTCGCCTTGTCCGGATCAGCGGCGTGGGCGGCTCAGCCGACTCGTGGGAGCTGCGGTGGTGGTCGGCAGCTGGGCGGCGGGGGAAGGAGTGCCGAAGGCTGATGCGGTGGTGCTTCGCAGGCGGGCTGCTTCGGCGCGGCGGTTGGGGGCGGGGTTGCGGCTGGTGTGCTGGATGCGGGTGATCAGGACGCGGGCGGGCCTGTGAGCAGTGCCGAGCTCCCGGCGGGCGGCGGCTTCCTTGAGGAGCTGGTGGGGTTTGTGGCCGCTGGCCTCGGCGTCGGCGAGGACGGTGGCGAGGACGGGCCAGCCGGGGTCGGCCAGGATCCGCTCCGCGTGTTCGGGAACGGCGGCGCGTACGTCACTGGCCAGGGTGCGACGGGTCTCCTCCGTGGGGCGGCGGGATTCAAGTGCGGTGAGCAGCGGCGCGAGCGCGTCGTCCGCTGCGGACTGGAGATGCTGGACGGCTTGCCGGGCGGCGTCGGCCTGGTGGGCGTGGCCCTTGGCTTGGTGCCAGCGTCCGGCGAGGATGGCGGCCCAGAGCATGGCGGCAACAAGAGCAGCGAATGCGCTGCCGTCGGGGCTGGTGGCGGTGTTAGCGATGTCGCGGGCCGCGGTCCGCAGAGTGTGGGCGGCGCGGTCTTCGGCCCGGATTTGCGAGCGCTGGGCACGGGCGAATGTCTTGCTGGCCGCGTGCAGTTGGTTACGGAGGTCGGCGGGGGCCTTCTGGGCGGTGGCTTCGATGAGTTCACCCAGGGCGGTGATGTGCGCCTGTGTCCGCGCGTCTCCGCTGCCGGTGCTTGTGTGGGTGATCTGTGTGTGGAGGGTGTCGAGGGCTTCGGTGGCCTGATGCCAGGGGGTGCTGGGTCGGTTGCGGCGGGCTGTGGGGTGTTCCTCCGGTGCGCTGGTTTCGAGGCGGGCCTTGAGTTTGGGCAGGGTGAGGTCGGGGGCGATCTTCCCGCCGGGGTGGTAGATCTGCTCGCCGTCCTTGTTCAGGTCGCCGGGACGGCCGACGGCGTAGCCGAGGAGGTCTCCGGAGGGGCCTCGGCGGGGCTTGATCAGGATGTCGTCGGCTTCGAGGTAGGCGAGGAGTTCCTCGGCGCTGGTGGCGTGGGGGATGGCGGCGCGGATGCGGTCCTGGAGCCACTGGCGGCTGGTCGAGCGCGCGGGCGATCTGGTTGACGTTGACGCCGATGCGGTTGAGCTCGCGCAGCACCTGGGCGCGGAACATATGGGTGCGGCGGCGGTCTTCGGACTGCGGCCATTCTGCCGCAAGGGGGCAAAGGGGATCAGACGTTCGGCTCAGGCCATCGTCCGCGAGGCCAACTGAGACCAAAACTGAGACCACCAACGTCGAAGGCCCCCGCAGCAAGCTGCGGGGGCCTTCGACGTATTGCCCGGTGAGAGCAATGGCGGAGGATACGAGATTCGAACTCGTGAGGGGTTGCCCCCAACACGCTTTCCAAGCGTGCGCCCTAGGCCACTAGGCGAATCCTCCGCGGAGAACATTACATGACTCGGAGGAGTGCTTGCGAACTCGTTCTGGGGGCCCGACATCGGGTAACGTGTGGCCCAGCCCCTCACGCGGCGCTATCTGACTGAACTCCCCCAGGGCCGGAAGGCAGCAAGGGTAGGTCGGCTCTGGCGGGTGCGTGGGGGGCGTCTCATTTGCGGGCGGTCCGGTTGTCGGTGGGCGCCTATAACCTCGTATGCGTGTCGTCTCTCGCGCTCTACCGCCGTTACCGCCCGGAGTCCTTCGCCGAGGTCATCGGGCAGGGGCATGTCACCGACCCGTTGCAGCAGGCGCTGCGGAACAACCGGGTCAATCACGCGTACCTGTTCAGCGGTCCGCGCGGCTGCGGCAAGACGACCAGCGCCCGGATCCTGGCGCGCTGCCTGAACTGCGAGCAGGGTCCGACGCCCACGCCGTGCGGCGAGTGCCAGTCGTGCCGCGACCTGGCCAGGAACGGCCCGGGTTCGATCGACGTCATCGAGATCGACGCGGCCTCCCACGGTGGTGTGGACGACGCCCGTGACCTGCGCGAGAAGGCCTTCTTCGGGCCCGCCTCCAGCCGGTACAAGATCTACATCATCGACGAGGCCCACATGGTCTCCCCGCAGGGCTTCAACGCCCTGCTGAAGGTCGTCGAGGAGCCCCCGGAGCACCTGAAGTTCATCTTCGCCACCACCGAGCCCGAGAAGGTCATCGGGACCATCCGGTCGCGGACCCACCACTACCCGTTCCGGCTCGTGCCGCCCGGCACCCTGCGCGACTACCTCGCCGAGGTGTGCGGCCGGGAGGGCATCGCGGTCGACGAGGGCGTGCTCCCGCTCGTGGTGCGGGCCGGCGCGGGGTCCGTGCGTGACTCCATGTCCGTCATGGACCAGCTGCTCGCGGGCGCCGGTGCCGACGGTGTGACGTACGACATGACCACCGCCCTGCTCGGCTACACGGACGGCTCGCTGCTCGACTCCGTCGTCGAGGCGTTCGTCTCCGGGGACGGCTCCGCCGCCTTCGGGGTCGTCGACCGGGTGATCGAGGGGGGCAACGACCCGCGGCGCTTCGTCACCGACCTGCTGGAGCGCCTGCGGGACCTGGTGATCCTCGCCGCCGTGCCCGACGCCGCGGAGAAGGGGCTCATCGACGCCCCCGCCGACGTCGTCGAGCGGATGCAGGCCCAGGCGCAGTCCTTCGGCGCCGCCGAGCTGAGCCGCGCGGCCGACATCGTCAACGAGGGGCTCACCGAGATGCGCGGCGCCCACTCGCCGCGCCTCCAGCTGGAGCTGATCTGCGCGCGCGTGATGCTGCCCGCCGCGTACGGCGACGAGCGTTCGGTGATGGCCCGCCTGGACCGGATCGAGCGCGGAGTGCAGTTCTCGGCCGGTGCGGGCGCGCCCGCCATGGGGTACGTGCCCGGGCCCGAGGCGCACGCCGGCGGCGCGGGGGGCGCGGCTCCGGCCGCGGCTCCGGTTCCGGTTCCGCCGGGCGGTGGTCCCGCCGCGGCCCGTGCGGCGGTACGGGGGCAGGGGGCCGCTGCGCCGACCGGTGCGCCCGTCGGTGCGCCAGGGGGTGGTCCGGGGAGCGGTCCGGGGAGTGGTCCGTCCGCCGACTCGGATTCCGGTGCGGGTGCGGGTGCCGGGTCCTCCTTCGACGCGGGTGGTCCCCCCGGTGGGGGCGGGCGTCCGCAGGCCGCACCCTCTTCCGCCGCCGACGGCCCTGCGGCTCCTCCCGCGCCCGCACCCGCACCCGCGCCCGCCGAAGATCCCGCCTCCGCTCCCGCTTCGGCGCCCGGTGCCTGGCCGACCGCGGCTCCCGCGGGTGGTGGGCGCCGCCCCGGCGGGTGGCCCACGGCGGCTCCGGCGGGCGGCGGACAGTCCCGGACGGCGGCCGCTCCCGGTCCCGGCTCCGCTCCCGCCGCGACCCGGGCCCCGGCTCCCGCGGCGGCCGCCCCTGCCCCCGCGCCCGTCGCCGCGCCGTCGGGTGCTCCGGGGGTCGACCCCCGTTCGCTCTGGCCCAACATCCTGGAAGCGGTCAAGAACCGCCGTCGGTTCACCTGGATCCTGCTCAGCCAGAACGCCCAGGTCACCGGCTTCGACGGCACCTCCCTCCAGCTCGGCTTCGTCAACGCGGGCGCCCGGGACAACTTCGTCAGCAGCGGCAGTGAGGACGTGCTGCGGCAGGCCCTCGCCGAGCAGTTCAACGTGCAGTGGAAGATCGACGCGGTCGTCGACCCCTCCGGCGGCTCGGCGCCGCCGCCCGCCGGTCCGTCCGGCCCGTCCGGTCCCTCGGGTTCGTCCGGCGGATACGGCGGTGGCGGCGGCTTCGGTGCCGGTGGCGCAGGCGGCTCCGGTGGGGGTGGCTTCGGCGGGAGTGCGCCCGCGCAGCGGCCGTCGGCGCCCGCGGCCACGCCCGCCGCGCCCCCCGCGGCCCCGGCTCCGGACCCGGCGTCCGCTCCCGCACCCGCGTCTCGGCCCCCGGCGCCCGAGCCGCCCCCGGTCTCACCCGAGGACGACATCCCCGAGGACGACGACCCGGACCTCGACGAGTCCGCGCTGTCCGGCAAGGAGCTGCTGGTGCGTGAGCTGGGCGCCACCGTGGTCGAGGAGATCGCCAACGAGTAGGACCGACAGGACGGGCAGGGCGGACAGGGCGGCCCGGGCGGGCAGGACCGGCCGGCCGGGCAGGACCGGCCGGGTCAGGGGTACGAGCGGGACGGCGGCGTTCCTGGAGGAAGCCACAAGCGCCCCCGCCCCGTTCCTTCGGAAGCCCGCACAAACCGCACCGGCCCGGGCCCATTAGGCTTCACCCCGTGAAGGTCCTTGTCATCGGCGGCGGCGCCCGCGAACACGCCCTGTGCCGTTCCCTGTCCCTCGACCCCGACGTCACCGCGCTGCACTGCGCACCCGGCAACGCCGGTATCGCCGAGGTCGCCGAACTGCACCAGGTCGACGCCCTCGACGGCGCGGCCGTCACCGCCCTCGCCACCCGGCTCGACGCCGGGCTGGTCGTCGTAGGGCCCGAGGCGCCGCTGGTCGCCGGGGTCGCCGACGCCGTGCGCGAGGCGGGCATCCCGGTCTTCGGCCCCTCGGGGGAGGCGGCCCGGCTGGAGGGCTCCAAGGCCTTCGCCAAGGACGTGATGGCCGGCGCCGGCGTGCCCACGGCCCGCTCCTACGTGTGCACGAACCCCGACGAGGTCGACGCGGCCCTCGCCGCCTTCGGCGCCCCCTACGTCGTCAAGGACGACGGGCTGGCCGCGGGCAAGGGCGTCGTCGTCACCGACGACGTCGAGGCGGCCCGCGCCCACGCCAACGCCTGCGACCGCGTCGTCGTCGAGGAGTTCCTGGACGGACCCGAGGTCTCCCTGTTCGCCGTCACCGACGGCGAGAACGTACGCCCCCTCCAGCCCGCCCAGGACTTCAAGCGCGCCCTCGACGGCGACGAGGGCCCGAACACCGGCGGCATGGGCGCCTACTCGCCGCTGCCCTGGGCCGACCCGAAGCTGGTCGACGAGGTCGTGCAGAGCGTCCTCCAGCCGACCGTCGACGAGATGCGCCGGCGCGGCACCCCGTTCTCCGGGCTCCTCTACGCCGGGCTCGCGATCACCTCGCGCGGCGTGCGCGTGATCGAGTTCAACGCCCGTTTCGGCGACCCCGAGACCCAGGTCGTGCTGGCCCGGCTGAAGACCCCGCTCGCCGGTCTGCTGATGGCCGCCGCCACCGGCAACCTCGCCGACCTCGAGCCCCTGCGCTGGAGCGACGAGGCGGCCGTCACCGTGGTCGTCGCCTCGCACAACTACCCCGGCACCCCGCGCACCGGCGACCCGATCACCGGCCTCGACACGGTGGCCGCCCAGGACGCCCCGCACGCCTACGTCCTGCACGCCGGCACCCGCGCCGAGGGCGACACCGTCGTCAGCGCCGGTGGCCGCGTCCTGTCCGTCACCGCCACCGGTACCGACCTCACGGAGGCCCGCGACCGTGCCTACCGCGCCGTCGCCCGCATCGGCCTCGACGGCTCGCAGCACCGCACCGACATCGCGGCGAAGGCGGCGGGCGCGTAGCTCCCGACCGACCGGAACATCCGTTCCACACCTGGCCCGACAGGCCCCGGCTCCCTCCCAGGAACCGGGGCCTGACCTTTGCCGTCCGTCTCCACCTTTCCCCAAAGCCATTCCATCGAGTGACCGATGGGCCATACGGCTGACGGGCGCGAGGGCCCCAACTATGGTGCCGCGCAAGCGTTCCGGCACTTGGCCCACCGGCATTGCGATGTCAGTGCCGGGTGCCACAGTGGGTGGAGTGAGCAAAGCCGGAAGAGCGGGAAGAGCGGTAGTGCAGCAGGACGGTCCAGTACAGACAGGGCAGACAGGACAGCGATGAGGGGGTGAGGTCCGGCCGTGACCGGTATCGGTGGTGTGGAGATGGGCGCGCTGGCCGCGCGGACCCGGGCGCTGGCGGTGCTGCGGGTCCGCAGCCGCGCGGTGGCCGTGGCCCTGCTGCCCGCCGCCGCGGCCGTGATCCTCCTCGTCGGCGGATCCACCGGGCATCTCGTGGGCGGTGGCTGGGACGTCCTGCGCCGGGTCGTGTCCGTCCTCGCGCTGTGCGTCCTGCTGGCGGCCGCCGGAGTCGCCCTGGTCGTGGCCCGCTCCAGGCCCGCCGTGACCCCCACGGTCACGGTCGCCGAGGAGTCGGCGCCCGACCTCTACCGCATGGTGCGTGACCTGGCCGACCGGCTCGACGTCCCCGCCCCCTCGGCGATAGCGCTCACCCCGGACTGCGACAGCTGGCTGGAGGACCGCGCCCATCCCCGCCACGGCCCGCCACCCGTGGACCGGCACGACGACGACCTGTCCGGCCTGGGCGAGCCCGCCCGCCGCCGGAGTGCCGCCGCGGCGCCCGTCCTGGTCATCGGCTCACCGTTCCTGTGGTGGATGCGGGTGGGCGAGCTGCGCGCCGTCCTCGCCCCGGTCGTCGCCGGTACGGGGCCGTCGGCGCACCCCGACATAGCCGCGGCCCGGCGCTTCATACGGGGTCTGGACGCCGCCGTGGCGGTGGCCTCGGCGGGCCGGCGCGACCCGCTGTCCCGCGTGGCGTGCGCGGGCCTCGGCTGGGTGTCCCGGCTGCTGCTGCGCGGTTGCCGGGAGCACGCGACCGGGATGGAGCGCGGGGTCGCGGCCGCGGCCGCCGAGCGTGCACAGGCTGTGGACTACGGTCTGCGGATCGTCGCGCAGGAGCAGGTGGGGCTCGCCTATGCGGGCTGGGACCGGCTGCTGACCAGGGTGGCGCTGCCCGCCTGGCGAATGGGCCGCTGGCCCTCCCGGCTGGACGTGGGTGTCGTCGCCGCCCTCACGGAGCTGTCCCGGCGCGACCGTCTGGCCGAGGGCTTCGCCTCCCGCCTGGGCGAGCGTCCCGCCTGCGACCTGCTGGAGGAGCCCGGCACGATGGACGAGGCGGTCTCGCTCCTCGCCGCGCGCCTTTTCCACGGAGGGCCCGCCGAGACCGGTCCCGACTGGTCGCCGGTCGGGTGGGGCGAGTATCCCGAGGAAGTCGTCGACCGGACCTGGCGCACGGACGCGGCCCGCCTGCACCGGGTGCTCGACACCCTGGGCGTCCGCCGCGCCGCCGGGGGCACCGCACCGGGCACGGACGGCCCGACCCTGGCCCGCGTCCTGGACCACCTCACGATCCCGGACACCGAGCCCCCCGCCCCCTCTCCCACCGATCCGCACGCCGGATACGGCGGCCCGGGGGCACCGCATCCCGAGGCCGACGCCGCGACGGAGACCGCGAGCGGCACCGCCGCCGGTCCAGGGACCCCGGCCCCCGACGCCGGCACGCAGGCGGGGTACGGCGACGACCTCGACGCCCCGCCTCCCGGGTACGGCGACGACCTCGATGCCCCGCCTCCCGGGTACGGCGACCACGACGCCCCGCCTCCCCGGTACGGCGACCACGACGCCCCCGACGACGAGGACGACGACGAGGACGACCTGGCCGGGACCACGGCCAGGGGTGCCGCTCTCGCCGCCGGGCTCAGCGCGCAGCTGGCCCGGGAGGAGGCGCAGGCCCGGCCCGGCGGAGCCGGGGTCCCGTCCCCGCCCCCGGGCCCGGGAGCCGGAGCCGGTCCGGACGCCGCGCTCTGGGACGGCCGTGCGCTTCCCCTCCTGCCGTTGCAGCCCCCGCGCACCGGGCGCGAGATCCTCACCGCGCACATCACCGCGATGGTGTGCTGCGCGGCGATGGACACCGCCGGTGCGGCCCCCGGCCTCGACTGGCTCGACGGGCCGTCGCTCCTGGTCGACGGCGCCCGCACCGCGGATCTGGCGCCCAGCGTGCTCAGCCTCGTCGAGACGGGCGACCCGGGCCCGCTGCGCGCCTGGATGACCGACCTCGGGATACGCCCGGAGAAGCCGGTGCGTCTGGTCTGACGCCCGCACCGTCCCCCTGGCCCCGCAGACCGCAGACCGCAGACCGCAGACCGCAGGCCACAGACCACTGACCGCAAGCCGCAGGCTCGGAGGAATCGGACTCTTCCATTCCACTTTCGGCCACTTCGCGACGAACAGTGACAGCCCGCGTGCGAAATGTGATGTGCTGGGACCGATCGCGCACATGGCAAAGGCGTTCGTCATACGCACGACCGCGGGGGCACGAGGGAGGGGGCTGTCCCATGGGGCCCGAGCAGATCCGCCGCTGGGAGTCGGGAGCACTCGCGCACGCCGTGACGGACCCTTTCGGACAGGGACCCGTCCCCTGGCTGCGCGGTGGTGAGACGTACTTCGGCGACACCGGCCAGGTGGTCGCCTGGTACGCGGACCAGGAACGCACCGGCACCGGCTCCGGCACCGGTGGCGGCCCCCGCGCCGCCGACGACGTCCGCCGCCAGATCAAGGGCTTCACCGCGACGGGAGCAGCCGCCCCCGGTGAGGCCATCGACTTCCACATCACCGTCGACCCGCCGCAGGAGTTCAGCGTCGACGTCTACCGGATCGGCCACTACGGCGGTGACGGCGCCGCCAAGATCACCACCAGCCCCCGCCTGTCCGGCATCGTCCAGCCCCCGCCGCTCACCGCCGACCGCACGGTCTCCTGCCACCACTGGTGGCTGTCCTGGCGGTTGCAGATCCCCTCGTACTGGAACATCGGCGCGTACGTGGCCGTCCTCACCACCGCCGACGGCTACCGCTCCCACGTCCCCTTCACGGTCCGCGACAACCACCCGGCCGACCTGCTCCTCCTCCTGCCGGACGTCACCTGGCAGGCGTACAACCTCTACCCGGAGGACGGCCGCACCGGCGCCAGCCTCTACCACGCCTGGGACGAGGAGGGCCGGCTCCTCGGCGAGGCGGACGCGGCGACGACCGTCTCCTTCGACCGTCCGTTCGCCGGGGCCGGTCTCCCCCTCCACGTGGGCCACGCCTACGACTTCATCCGCTTCGCCGAGCGCTACGGCTACGACGTCGCCTACGCCGACGCCCGCGATCTGCACTCCGGCCGCGTCGACCCGGCCCGCTACCGGGGCCTGGTCTTCCCGGGCCACGACGAGTACTGGTCCGGCGCCATGCGCCGCACCACCGAACTCGCCCGGGAGCAGGGCACGTCCCTGGTCTTCCTCTCCGCCAACACCATGTACTGGCAGGTGGAGCTGGCTCCCTCCCCCTCCGGTGCCCCCGACCGCCTGCTGACCTGCCGCAAACGCAAGGGTCCGGGTCGGCCCGCGCTGTGGCGGGAGATCGACCGCCCCGAGCAGCAACTGCTCGGCATCCAGTACGCCGGCCGCGTCCCCGAACCCCACCCGATGATCGTCCGCAACGCCGGTCACTGGCTCTGGGAGGCCACCGGGGCGCACGAGGGCGACGAGATCGAGGACCTGGTGGCGGGCGAGGCCGACCGCTACTTCCCGCGCACCGCGCTCCCCGAGCACGACGAGCGGGTCCTGCTCGCCCACTCCCCGTACGCCGACGTGGACGGCGTCCGGCGTCACCAGGAGACCTCGCTCTACCGGGCCCCGTCGGGCGCCTGGGTCTTCGCGTCCGGCACCTTCGCCTGGTCCCCGGCCCTGGACCGCCCCGGCCACGTCGACCCGCGCGTCCAGCGCGCCACCGCGAACCTCCTGGACCGCATCTGCAAACGGGACTGAGCCCCGCAGGCCGTCCCGCGCACCCCCACCGCCCCGCGCACCCCCACCGCCCCGCCGCTCGCCCTCCCCGCGACGTACGGGACAATCGACGTATTGTTCAGAACCACGGGGAGGAACCGTGTCCGGATTCGTTGAAAAGCCCGAGCCGATCCAGGTTCCGGGCCTGGTGCATCTGCACACCGGCAAGGTGCGCGAGCTGTACCGGAACGAGGCGGGCGACCTCGTGATGGTCGCCAGTGACCGCATCTCCGCCTACGACTGGGTGCTGCCGACCGAGATCCCCGACAAGGGCCGGGTCCTCACCCAGCTCTCCCTGTGGTGGTTCGAGCAGCTCGCCGACCTGGCCCCCAACCACGTCCTGAGCACCGAGCTGCCCCCCGGTGCCCCCGCCGACTGGGAGGGCCGCGCCCTGGTGTGCAAGTCGCTGCGGATGGTCCCCGTGGAGTGCGTGGCCCGCGGCTACCTCACCGGCTCGGGCCTGGTGGAGTACGACCAGACCCGCACCGTCTGCGGCCTCGCCCTCCCCGAGGGCCTGGTCGACGGCTCGGAGCTGCCCGCCCCGATCTTCACCCCGGCCACCAAGGCCGAGGTCGGCGAGCACGACGAGAACGTCTCCTACGAGGAGGTCGCCCGCCAGGTCGGCGCGGACACCGCGGCCGCCCTGCGTCAGGCCACCCTCGCCGTCTACTCCCGCGCCCGGGACATCGCCCGCGAGCGCGGCATCGTCCTCGCGGACACCAAGTTCGAGTTCGGCTTCGACGGGGACGACCTGGTCCTCGCCGACGAGGTCCTCACCCCGGACTCCTCCCGCTTCTGGCCGGCCGACCGGTGGCAGCCGGGCCGCGCGCAGCCGTCGTACGACAAGCAGTTCGTGCGGGACTGGCTGACCTCGGCCGAGTCCGGCTGGGACCGGGGGAGCGAGCAGCCCCCGCCGCCGCTGCCGCAGCAGGTCGTGGACGCCACCCGCGCCAAGTACGTGGAGGCCTACGAGCTGCTGACCGGCCAGAGCTGGTCGTAGCGGCGGAGGCCGCACACGAAGAAGCCCCCGGCCGAAAACCGGGGGCTTCTCATCTGGAGCGAACGACGAGGTTCGAACTCGCGACCTCAACCTTGGCAAGGTTGCGCTCTACCAACTGAGCTACGTTCGCACTGCGCCGTGGGTGGAAGTCCTAGACCGGAATCACGGGCTTCGCCGTGGCGCGAGAGCCACTATACCCAACCGCGCTCCCTCGCGAGACGCACCGCCGCGTGCCGGTTCTCCGCCCCGAGCTTGCTCGCGGCCGACGACAGGTAGTTCCGCACGGTTCCCTCGGCGAGCGCGGCGCGCTCGGCGATCTCCGCGACCGGGGCCCCGTCGGCGGCGTGCTCCAGAACCTCGGCCTCGCGCACGGTCAGCGGGGAGTCCCCGGCGGAGATCGCGTCGGCGGCCAACTCGGGGTCGACGTAACGGTTTCCCGCGTGCACCGTCCGGATCAGTTCGGCGAGCCGCTGGGCGCTGACCGTCTTGGGGACGAATCCGCGCACCCCTGCCGCCAGCGCCCGCTTCAGATGTCCGGGCCGCCCGTGACTGGTCACGATCAGCACCTTGCAGCCGGGCAGCTCGGACCGCAGCGATGTGGCGACCTTCACACCGTCGGCGCCGGGCATCTGGAGGTCCAGCACGGCGACGTCCGGGGCGTGCGCCCGCGCCATCGCCAGCGCTTCCGGGCCGGTGGCCGCCTCGGCGACGACGACCAGGTCGTCCTCCAGGGACAGCAGGGCCGCCAGGGCCCCGCGGATGAGGTGCTCGTCGTCGGCGAGCAGAACGCGGACGGTCGTCGTCACGACGCGGCCTCCAGCGCGGTCCCGGCAGCGGCGGCCGGCAGCGGCACCTCGGCCGTCAGCCGGAAGACACCCCTGCCGACGGGCCCCGCCTCCAGGGTCCCGTCCACCGCGGAGAGCCGCTCGCGCAGCCCCGAGAGCCCGGAGCCGCCCGGGCCGCCCGGGCCGCCCGGACCCGTCGGGGGGCCGTCCCCCGTCCTCTCCGCCACGCCGTCGTTCTCCACCGTCAGCACTACACGCCCTTCCGACATCCGCACCGTCACCGCGACCTTCTTCGCGTCCCCGTGCCGCAGCACGTTCGTGGTCGCCTCCCGCACCACCCAGCCGAGCGCCGACTGCACCTCGGAGGGCAGTCCGGCCGTCTCGCCGTCGATCTCCGAGACGATGCCCGCCGCCGAGAGCACACCCCGGGCGCCGGCCAGTTCGACCTCCAGGGCGGCCTCCCGGTAGCCGCGCACGACGTCCCGGACCTCGCGCTGCGACTCCTGGGCGATGCGCTGCACCTCGATCATCTGCTCCACCGCCTCGGGCCTGCCGCGCCGGGAGAGCTGGACGGCCAGTTCGCTCTTGAGCGCGATCACCGCGAGGTTCCGGCCCATCACGTCGTGCAGGTCCCGGCCGAACCGCAGCCGTTCCTCGGCGACCGCGAGCCTGGCCCGGGTCTCCCTGGCCTCGTCGAGCGCGTAGAACGCGTTGAGCAGCCAGAGGGAGAAGATCGAGGTGATGGCGAGGAACCCGCCGGTCACCATCACCAGGCCGGCCAGCACGACCGACGCGAGCAGGGACATCTCCAGGGGGAACGTCAGGATCCCCGCGCCCACCGCGAAGCCGCCGACGACGGCGACCATCCGCCGCCTGCCGCTCACCCCGAGCGTGATCACACCGGCGGCGAAGCACAGGACGCCGCCGTAGACCGAGCCCGCCGCCGTCTCCACCTCGCCGGCCGGGCCGCGCTCCGCGATCACGACCGCGGTGGCCGAGACCACGGCGCTGACGACGACGAGCGTCCACATCAGCCGCACCGGCTGCGGGCGCCGGCCGAGCGTCCAGTCCAGCGCCCGGGACGAGACCAGCATGGAGACGGCTGCGTGCGCGGTGACCAGCAGGAACAGCGCGGTGGCGAGTCCGGCGCCGGTCCGGCCGTAGGCGGTCACTCCCAGCGCGAGGACCTCGATGACCCCGAAGAAGTGGAACGACCACCGCGTGTACGTCTCCACCTTCTGCGGCGTGCTCTTGACCCGCCACCATCCACCCGGCCTGCGCATCCGTCCGCCACTCCCGCTCGCCTCGTACGCCTCTTGCGTCACGTACGTCAGTGCCGTGGCTCCCAGCGGAACCATCGCCGTACAGCAAACACCGCGAGCACGGTCCAGGCCACCGCCGTCGCCACCGCGCCCAGCGCCTCGGCCGCCGACAGGTCGCCGGTCCAGCCGCCGCGCACCAGGGTGATCACGGGCGTCAGCGGCAGCAGCTCGCACACGGAGGCCAGCCGGTCGGGGAGCAGGTCCAGCGGGAAGAACAGGCCGGAGCCGGCCATCGAGACGAACATGATCGGCAGCGGCGTGACCTGCGCGCTCTCCCCGGTCCTGGTGAAGCTCGCGGTGACCGCCGCGAGCGCGGCGCACAGCACCAGGCCCAGCAGCAGGCCGACGACGGCCAGGTGGGGCGCCGACGGCGCGGACAGGTCGAGCAGGACGGCGCAGCCCACCGCGAGCAGCAGGGACTGCACGAGCCCGCTGAGGACGGCCGGCAGGGCGGAGCCGCCGAGGATCTCCACGTCCCGCAGCTCGCCGGTGCGCAGCCGCTTGAGGACCAGTTCCTCGCGCCGGACGACGAAGACGCCGACGAGGGCCGAGTAGACGGCGAACAGCAGGGAGAAGCCGATCGCGGCGGGCAGCACGAGGGTGCCGACGGTCAGTCCGGCGCCGGCGAGGTCCATCTCCTCGGCCCCCGCCCGCACGCTGAACGGCAGCACGAACGGGACGAACAGCGAGGCGAAGACGGTGCCCTTGTTCCGCCCCAGCAGGGTCATCTCGGCGCGGGCGAGCGCGGCCATGCGGCTCGTCGGCGTGGTGGTCGCGGTCCCGGCGGCGCGCTTGGCGCGGGCCGGTGTGTCCGTGGCGCTCATGCCGCGTACTCCTTCTCGGTCGTGGTGCCGGCCGCCTGCGCGGACACTTCCTTGGCGATGCTCAGGAAGGCCTCCTCCAGGGACGCCGAGCGCACGTCGAGGCGGCGCAGTTCCACCCCGGCCTGTCCGGCCCACACCAGCAGGCCGGTGGCCGCCCGTTGGAGCTCCCGGGTGCGCAGCTTCACGATCCGGCCGTCGGTCTCGTGGTCGTCCACGCCCAGTCCGGCCAGCGGCGGCAGGTCGCCCACGAAGTAGCCGTCGGGCAGTTCGAAGGAGATGCGGGACGGCTGTGCGGCGGTCACCTCGGCGGGGGTGCCGGTGGCGGCGATCCGGCCCTCGTGCATGATCGCGAGCCGGTCGGCGAGGTGCTCGGCCTCCTCCAGGTAGTGCGTGGTCAGCAGCACGGTCGTGCCCCGGTCGCGCAGGGCGCCGACCAACTCCCAGGTGTCCCGGCGGCCTTCGGCGTCCAGTCCGGTGCTGGGCTCGTCGAGGAAGAGCACCTCGGGGTCGCCGAGCAGCGCGAGCGCCAGGTCCAGGCGGCGCCGCTGGCCCCCGGACAGCTGCTTGACGCGGGTGCCCGTCTTGGCCCCGAGCCCGACCAGCGCCAGCACTTCGGCGGGCGGCCGGGCGCCGCTCACGCATCCCGCCCACATCCGCGCCGTTTCGGCGACGGTCAGCTCGGAGGGGAAGCCGCCCTCCTGGAGCATGACTCCGGTGCGGGGGCGTACGGCGGCCCGCTCGGTGTACGGGTCGTGTCCGAGGACGCGGACGCGTCCGCCGGCCGGGGCGGCGAGCCCTTCGAGCAGCTCGACCGTCGACGTCTTGCCGGCGCCGTTGGTGCCGAGCAGCGCGAAGACCTCACCGCGGCGCACGGAGAAGTCGATCCCGCGCACGGCCTCGAACCCGCCCCCGTACACACGCCGGAGGCCGGTGACCTCAATCACGTGTTCGTGTCCGTTGGTTTGCATGCTTCGAGCATTCCGGCGCGCGGGCCCCGACGACAGTGCGGCCCGTCATCACCCGGCATGACAAATGTCAGGGGCGGGCCGGCACCGGCTCCGGGCACACGAAAAGACCCCGGTCCAGGAGGACCGGGGTCTGATTCCCGAGCGGACGACGAGGCTCGAACTCGCGACCTCAACCTTGGCAAGGTTGCGCTCTACCAACTGAGCTACGTCCGCATTGCCCCCGACCGGCCTTCACCGATCGGTGCGAGCACCAGCCTACCTGATCCAATCGAGTGGCCGGTACGACGATGCAGAGCGGGTGACAGGAATTGCACACTGCGCCTTCCCCCTGGAAGGGGGATGTTCTACTACTGAACTACACCCGCATGTTCCGTGAGCTGGGCCTTTCGGCCTCGCCCCTCGGCGTGCTCCAGACTTTAGCTGATCACCCGGGGTGCCGCGCAAGTCGGTTGCCGCGAGGGGCGGCTGAGCGGCCGTCGGCCGCTCCCGCCGGACGCCGGCTCACGGGACACACGGCTCACCGCGCCTCGGCGAACGCCTCGTACACCTTCTTCGGGATCCGTCCCCGCGCGGGCACGTCCATCTTGTTCGCCTGGGCCCAGGCGCGGACCGCCGCCGGGTCGGGGGCGACCTCCGTCTGCCGGTAGGTCTTGCCGGACCGGGAGCGCTTGCGGCCGGCCGAGACGTACGGCTCGAGCGCCTTGCGCAGTTTCCGGGCATTGGCTTCGTTCAGGTCGATCTCGTACGTCCGGCCGTCGACTCCGAAGGCGATCGTCTCCGCCGCTTCCGAGCCGTCGATGTCGTCAAAGAGAGTGACCACGACACGCTGCGCCACGAATATCGGTCCCTTCGTGCGGCATCTCCGCGATGACGTGCCCGAACGTGCCAAGACGCCGCGATGATGCCGACTGTTCGCCTGTAATTGGGCAAAGTATCGGCTAATGACATTTCATTTGTACAGTGCCCGGCATTGCAATGGGAAGACCGACTAAATCTGCCCGCGTGTCCCTCGCGCAATAGGTGTCCGCGCCCGATCCGGGATCTTTCCCGAAGCTTTTCGTGACCGCCCCCTCCCGATGCCGAATCGTGACTGGGCTCACGTAGTTTCCTCCAAGGCTACGCGCGTAGAAATTTTGTACGGGTAGTCTGAAGGAACCTGCTCAGCACCACACACCGGGAGTGCCAGTGGCACGCGTCGTAGTCGACGTCATGCTCAAGCCGGAGATCCTCGACCCCCAGGGCCAGGCGGTGCAGCGCGCACTGCCGCGACTGGGTTTCGAAGGGATCTCGGACGTCCGTCAGGGAAAGCGATTCGAACTGGAAGTGGACGGGCCGGTCGACGACGCCGCCCTCGCCCGCATCCATGATCTTGCGGAATCCTTCCTCGCCAACACCGTGATCGAGGACTTCACCGTCAAGGTCGAGTCCGAAGACGTGGTCGCGGGGGCCGCGAAGTGACCGCTCGTATTGGCGTCGTCACTTTCCCCGGCAGCCTCGACGACCGGGACACGCAGCGCGCGATCCGCGTCGCCGGCGCCGAGCCCGTCGCTCTCTGGCACAAGGACAAGGACCTCAAGCAGGTCGACGCCGTGGTGCTGTGCGGCGGATTCTCGTACGGCGATTATCTGCGCGCCGGCGCCATCGCGCGCTTCTCGCCGGTGATGGACACCGTCATCGAGCAGGCGAAGGCCGGCCTGCCGGTGCTGGGCATCTGCAACGGCTTCCAGATCCTCACCGAGGCGCACCTGCTGCCCGGCGGCATGCTGGGCAACGACCACCTGCACTTCATCTGCCGCGACCAGAAGCTGCGGGTGGAGAACGCGGGCACCGCCTGGACCAGCGACTACACCGCCGGCCAGGAGATCCACATCCCGCTGAAGAACATGGACGGCCGCTACGTCGCCGACCGGCGCACGCTGGACGAGCTGGAGGCGGAGGGCCGCGTCGCCTTCCGCTACCTGGACGTGAACCCCAACGGCTCGCTCAACGACATCGCCGGCATCACCAACGCCGCCGGGAACGTCGTCGGCCTCATGCCGCACCCCGAGCACGCCGTCGAGTCGCTGATCGGTACGGGCCGTACCGACGGCCTGCCGTTCTTCACCTCGATCCTCAAGAAGCTGGTCAACGCATGAGCCGGACGCCTCTGGACACGGTCGAGCACGCGACCGCGACCCCCGACGTCGAGCTGCCCTGGGCCGAGCTGGGCCTGAAGAAGGACGAGTACGAGAGGGTCGTGGAGATCCTCGGCCGCCGCCCCACCGGGGCGGAGCTGGCCATGTACTCCGTCATGTGGTCCGAGCACTGCTCGTACAAGAGCAGCAAGGTGCACCTGCGCCAGTTCGGCGAGAAGGCCCCGGAGTCCGACGCGATGCTCGTCGGCATCGGCGAGAACGCCGGTGTCGTCGACGTCGGCCAGGGCTACGCGGTCACCTTCAAGGTCGAGTCGCACAACCACCCCTCCTACGTGGAGCCCTACCAGGGCGCGGCCACGGGCGTCGGCGGCATCGTCCGCGACATCATCGCGATGGGCGCGCGGCCGGTCGCCGTCGTGGACCCCCTGCGCTTCGGCGCCGCCGACCACCCCGACACCAAGCGCGTCCTCCCGGGCGTCGTCGCCGGCATCGGCGGCTACGGCAACTGCCTGGGCCTGCCCAACATCGGCGGCGAGGTCGTCTTCGACGCCTGCTACCAGGGCAACCCGCTGGTCAACGCCGGTGCCATCGGCGTCATGCGGCACGAGGACATCCACCTCGCGAAGGCGTCCGGCGCGGGCAACAAGGTCATCCTGTACGGCGCCCGCACCGGCGGCGACGGCATCGGCGGCGCGTCGATCCTGGCGAGCGAGACCTTCGACGACGCCAAGCCCTCCAAGCGCCCCGCCGTCCAGGTCGGCGACCCCTTCCAGGAGAAGCTCCTCATCGAGTGCACCCTGGAGGCGTTCGCCGAGAAGCTGGTCGTCGGCATCCAGGACCTGGGAGCGGCGGGCCTGTCCTGCGCGACCAGCGAACTGGCGTCGAACGGCTCGGGCGGCATGCGCGTCACCCTGGACGACGTTCCGCTGCGCGACTCGACCCTCTCGCCCGAGGAAATCCTCATGAGCGAGTCGCAGGAGCGCATGTGCGCGGTCGTGGAGCCGGAGAAGGTCGACCGCTTCCTGGAGATCTGCGAGAAGTGGGACGTCATCGCCACGGTGATCGGTGAGGTCACCGACGGCGACCGCCTCGAGATCTTCTGGCACGGCGGCAAGATCGTCGACGTCGATCCGCGCACCGTCGCCCACGACGGCCCGGTCTACGAGCGTCCCTACGCCCGCCCCGACTGGCAGGACGCCCTCCAGGCCGACGACGCGAACAAGCTGCCCCGGCCGGGAACGTCCGACGACCTGAAGGCCCAGGTCCTCAAGCTGGTCGGCTCGCCCAACCAGGCGTCCAAGCAGTGGATCACCCAGCAGTACGACCACTTCGTGCAGGGCAACACCGTCCTGGCGCAGCCCGAGGACTCGGGCATGATCCGCGTGGACGAGGAGTCCGGCCTCGGCGTCGCCATCGCCACCGACGGCAACGGCCGCTACGCCAAGCTCGACCCGTACACGGGCGCGCAGCTGGCGCTGGCGGAGGCCTACCGCAACGTGGCGACGACGGGCGCGAAGCCGCTCGCCGTCTCCGACTGCCTGAACTTCGGCTCGCCGGAGGACCCGGCGGTCATGTGGCAGTTCGCGGAGGCCGTGCGCGGCCTGGCCGACGGCTGCCAGCAGCTCGGCACCCCGGTGACCGGCGGCAACGTCTCGCTCTACAACCAGACCGGCGAGGCCGCCATCCACCCCACCCCGGTGGTCGCGGTCCTCGGCGTCATCGACGACGTGGCCCGCCGCACGCCGGTCGCCTTCCAGGAGGACGGCCAGCTGCTGTACCTGCTGGGCGACACCCGTGAGGAGTTCGGCGGCTCGGCCTGGTCCCAGGTGATCCACGACCACCTCGGCGGCCTGCCCCCGAAGGTCGACCTGGAGCGCGAGCGCCTGCTGGGCGAGATCCTGATCTCCGCCTCCCGCGACGGCATGATCGACTCCGCGCACGACCTGTCCGACGGCGGTCTGGTCCAGGCGGTCGTCGAGTCGGCGCTGCTGGGCGGCAAGGGCGCGCGTCTGGTCGTACCGGACGGGCTCGACGCCTTCACCTTCCTCTTCTCGGAGTCGGCGGGCCGTGCGGTCGTCGCCGTCCCGCGCTCGGAGGAGGTCCGCTTCAACGACATGTGCGGCGCCCGCGGCCTGCCGGTCACCCGCATCGGCGTGGTCGACGGCGACGCGGTCGAGGTCCAGGGCGAGTTCACCCTCCCCCTGACCGACCTGCGCGAGGCCCACGAGGAGACGATCCCGGGGCTGCTGGCGTAGTGGTCGCAGCTCCCTGAACGTCTGAGGTCCCGTCCGGTTGGCTCCGGGCGGGACCTCGTCGTTTCAACGCACGTAGTTCTTGAGGATCTCCGTGTCGAGTTCGATGCCGACGGGGTCGGGGAGCACCAACGTCTCGCCGAACTTCGTGACGCGGGCGTCCCGGTAGCCGCCGACCTGCCGGTCCGGTCCGCTGTGCACCGTGACTGTGCAGCTGTCCCGGTCGATCAGCAGGTACAGCGGGATCCCCGCCTGCCCGTACGCGGCCGGCTTCTCGTGCCGTTTCCGTCGGTCGGTGTCCGGGTCGTAGGAGGTGACCTCGACGACCATGAGAGCGCCGTCCGGGTCGGCCCATGCCCCGTGTCCAGCGAAGTGGGCCTCCGGTGTGAGTACGGCGTCGGGGCGCGCCCTGCTGTGCCCGCCCGCGTCGACCCGGAGGCCCTGGCTACCGCACAGATCCAGATCGGGACGAGCCCGCATACAGCGTTTGGTCAACCAGGACATGACGGTGCCGTGATCCCCGTGCCTCGCCTTTTTGACCCCGAAGCGTCCGTGGATGAACTCGAGGGTGACCGTCTCGGGGGCTCCGGAGGCGAGCGTTTCGAAGTCTTCCACCGACATCTGAGGCTTGTGTTCGGCCATTCCGCCATGGTGCTCGGCTACCGGCGCCGCGCGAGCGACTTGCTCGAACGTGGACATGTACGGATGACTCGACCTCCAGGGTTGCGTGAATTTACGTACTTACGTAATTTGAAGAGGTGGAGCAACTGGAACAACGCGTGGCCGACCTCGAGCGGCGCCTCGCCGCCCTGGAGGCCGCCGACCGGCCCGCCCCCGGCGGTCCAGGGGAGGGCGACTTCTGGGCCTTGGAAGGCCTGAAGGAACAACTCACCGAGCTGGGGGCGGAGGCCGGAGGTGTCCTCTTCACCGGCTCGGTACGCCTGCCGACCGGGGAGCACTACGCCTGGCAGCACGGCGCGCTCACCGAAGGACTGCTGGACGCCGACTGGGCCGAGTCCGCCGAGGTGTTCGCCGCGCTCGGGCACCCCGTGCGGCTGCGGCTGCTGCGGGAGGTCATCGGCGGTCGGCGCACCGCGGCCGAGCTGGCCGAGCTGGACGGGATGGGCACGACCGGGCAGATCTACCACCACCTGCGCCAGCTCACCGGCGCCGGCTGGCTGCACACCACCGGCCGGGGCCGCCACGAGGTGCCCCCGGGGCGGGTCGTCCCGCTGTTGGTGGCGCTGTCGACCGCGCGGAACTGAAAGGGACCGTCAGGTCCCACACCGGCAAGGGGGAACGAACGATGTCCGCACGCAAGCTCGCCATGATCACCTTCCGGCTGCTGCAACTCGCCTTCCTGGCCCTGGTGGCCCTCGGCGTCCTCTTCGACCCGGGGATTCCGTGGTGGTGCGTCTTCCTGCCGCTGGTCCTCGCCTACGTCCTGATCACCGTGGTCAACCGGTGGAACGGCGGCGCCCCCGACGCGCCCGGCAGGTCCCGCGAGCCCGTCGAGGTCGCCCCGCCCGTCACCGGCCGCTGGTCCGCGCTGAACAGCCCGGCCGACCGCACCCCGAGCCACGGCCTCCACGCCTACGGGCAGACCTTCGCCATCGACCTCGTCGCCGAACCGGAGCCCGGCGCCCGCCCCGGCTTCCGCGCCCTGTGGCCGGTCGCCCGGCGCCCACGCGACTTCCCGGCGTTCGGCGCCCCGCTCCTCGCGGTGGCCGACGGCACGGTCGTACGGGCCGACGACGGCCAGCGAGACCACCTGAGCCGCACGTCGCTGCCCGCGTTGCTGTACCTGATGGTCGTCGAGGGCTCGGTGCGGGAGATGACCGGCGTCCGCCGCATCGTCGGCAACCACCTGATCCTCGACCTCGGCGACGGCACCCACGCCCTGTACGCCCACATCCAGCGCGGTTCCTTCACCGTCCGCGAGGGCGACCGCGTCCGCGCCGGCCAGGTCCTCGCCCGGTGCGGCAACACCGGCAACTCCACCGAGCCGCACGTCCACTTCCAGCTGATGGACGGGCCCGACCCGGACACCGCGCGGGGCGTCCCCTTCACCTGGCACGGCATCGGCGTCCCGCGCAACGGTGAGGTGTTCGACGTGGTGGCAGCGGCGCCTGCCTCCCCCGGCTCTCCCGACTAGGCACCTGTTAGCTTCGTCCGTGATCGCGGCGCCCACGGGAGCCGCCGGGGGAACGGGGGAGCGGTGCGGATACCGGACGGGGTGCGCAAGACGGTCAACGTCGTGCTGTGCCTGGCCGCAGTGGTGGCCATCGGCTGGAGCGGCCGGGAGATCTGGATGGTGTGGAACAACCACCGGCAGATCGACGCGGCCTGCGGGGGACTCGTCCCGGCGGGCCGGGTGCTGGACCTCTCCGAAGCGGGCGGCACCATCACACACCGCGTCCTCGACGAGGACAGCTTCGACCCGGACACCGGGATCCCGCACGACTGCGAGCTCTACAGCACGGAGGCGGGTGAACGGGCCGGTACCAGCACCGGCATCCGCTGGTTCTTCACCGGCCAGATGGGCGTCCTGCCGGACGGCCAACCCCTGATCGCGGACGCACCGATGAAGGGCCCGCTCGGCATCCGCAGCCGGACCACCTACCCACCGCAGCCCCTGGGCGGCGACATCGCCGGCCGCGTCACCGACTCCTCGGTCACCGTGCAGCTGCCGTGCGAGGAAGGAACGGCGGAGGACGAATCCGTGCGGGCCCTGTGGGCGCGGGCCGAGCTCATGCCACGGCGTGGCGGCCAGGTGAGCGGCCACGACCGCGCCGTCCTCGCCGAGACGGCCGTGGAAACCGCCAACAACCTCGCCGACCGGCTCGGCTGCGCCGAGCGCCTGCCGGACGCCCCCGACGAGGTGCCCGCCCTGACCGCGGGGCCCGTCCCGGCGGAGCGGGCGGAGGGAACCTGCGCCTGGTACGGGAAGACGGGCCTCGCCGACCGGTCGCCGTACCCGGACGAGGTCGTCGAGAGCCGTACGGACGGCTTGGCGTGGCACGAGAGCTGCGGCCTCGTGCTGGACTTCGGCCGCGCCGACAGGGTGTATGCGGAGGAGGCCGACTCGCACGACTGGCTCAACAGCCCGGACACACCGGGCGAGTGGTTCGTCTCCCTCCACACCTACGCCGGCCCGGTCGCCGAGAACATCGGCCTCACCAGCACCGACGACGGCGAGATCTCGGAACCGGCGGTCCCCGGGAAGGCGGGCCGCAGCGCCACGGACCCGGTCTGGTGGGCCTCCTCCGTCTGCGACGGCCGCCCCCAGGTCCACACCATGACCGTCGGCCGCCCCAGCTACGCCAGGCTGGTGGCCTCCCGGATGGAGGACCTCTTCCGCGCCTACGTCGACGACGTCACCATCCGCCGCCACTGCACGGACGTCGTCCTCCCCGGCCACTCCACGTTCCGCGCCGACTGGGGCACCCCCTAGGGAACGCACTGGCTAGGCTCACCGCCATGCCGCCCGCCAGAAAGCGCCCCCGCGCCTACGACCCCGTCCGCACCCGCACCGCCGTCCTCGCCCAGTTCGGCACCGTACGGGCGGCCGTCCGCGCCCTCACGCCCGAGCAGCTGGCGCTGCCCACGCGGCTCGGGGACTGGACCGTGCGGGAGCTGGTCGCGCACGTCGGGACGGCGTTCACCGCGGTGGACCGGCTGCTGGGCGAGCCCGAACCCGCGCGGCAGGACGGGCGGCTGCTCGACTGGCCGTTCGCCATCGCCGCCGACGCGGACGCCATCGCCGGGACGGCCCGCCGGCTCGCCGCCGAGCACCCCGACCTCGACGCCCACCTCGCCGAGGTCGAGCGGCGCTTCACCGAGCGGCTCGACACCCACCCCGGGAGCAGGCTGCTGGCCACCAGCGCGGGCGCCCTGCCGCTGGCCGACTACGTCGTCACCCGCACCGTCGAGTTGGTCGTGCACACCGACGACCTGAACGCCGCCGTCCCCGGCCTCGACGTGCCGTACGACCGGCAGGCGCTGGCCGCCGCGACCCGGCTGCTGGCGGACGCGCTCGCCGTGAAGGCGCCCGGCGGTTCGACGGAGGTGCGGATTCCGCCGTACGCCGTCGTGCAGTGCGTGGAGGGGCCCAGGCACACGCGCGGCACCCCGCCCAACGTCGTCGAGACCGACCCGCTGACCTGGGTCCGGCTGGCCACCGGACGACTGGCCTGGAAGGACGCCCTGGACGGGGCGAAGGTGAGCGCGAGCGGGGAGCGGGCCGACCTCGACGCCCTGCTGCCGCTGCTGCGCTGAGGGAGAAGCCGAGCCGAGGAACCGAGCCGAGCGGAGAGCGGACGGAACCGGATCTTCCCCGTCCCCGTCGAATCGGCATGTACAGGCAGAAGAGGAAGTACGAGTCCAGGAAGAAGCAGCAGCGCAGCATGACCTTGACCGTGGCGGCCGTCGCCGCGCTTGTTCCGCTCGCCGCGGCCTGCGGCAGTGAGCAGGCCGACGACGCCGGCAGCGACCGTGTGGGCGCGGGCGGACAGCGCGTCACCGGCGTCCGGTGGAGCATCGACAGCGTCACCGTCGACGGCACCACCCACCGGGCGCCGGACACGGCACACGTACGCATCGACGACGGCGGCCGGGCCGCGGGCAGCACCGGCTGCAACAGCTTCAGCGCCCGCGCCGACGTCCAGGACGAGGGCGACGGCGACGGAGACGGCCGGCGTGTCCGGCTCAGCGACGCCATGTTCACCGAGAAGGCCTGCGCCAAGACCCCCGCCGGCTTCGAGAAGTCCCTCGGCCGCGCCCTCACCACCGGCCCGCTCACCACGAAGGGCGAGGGGGAACGCCTCACCCTCACCACCGCCGACGGCGACACCGTGCGGCTCAGCAGGTCCGAGGACGTGTCCCTGCACGGGACGGAGTGGGTCGTGGACACCCCGGGGCAGAAGGGCGAGAAGGGCCGCGCCGTCCTCACCTTCGACCAGGACGCCGAGACCGTCTCCGGACGGCTCCCCTGCAATCGCGTCAACGCGGCGGCCACCGTCAGCGACGGACGTATCACCCTCGGCGCCCCGTCCACCACCCGAATGATGTGCGAAGGCTCACTCATGGACGCCGAGAAGCGGCTCCTTGGCCTTTTCGACAGCAAGGTCACCTATCGGATCGATCAGCAAACCCTCACGCTGACCAGCGAAGACGGCGTCACGGTCCGGGCCGCCGCCGCACAGTGATCCATGCGTGAGCCCTCGTACCCAATTCGGACCAGTGGTCGACCTCGCCTACACTCGGAGGCGTGCCACGTGGTGACGGTCGACTCAATCACGATCTGCTTCCCGGCGAGAAGGGCCCCCAGGACGCTTGCGGCGTCTTCGGTGTCTGGGCTCCGGGCGAAGAGGTCGCAAAGCTCACGTACTTCGGGCTGTACGCCCTCCAGCATCGGGGCCAGGAATCCGCGGGAATCGCGGTCAGCAACGGCTCCCAGATCCTCGTCTTCAAGGACATGGGCCTGGTGTCCCAGGTCTTCGACGAGACCTCGCTCGGTTCGCTCCAGGGTCACATCGCGGTCGGTCACGCCCGCTACTCGACCACCGGTGCCTCCGTGTGGGAGAACGCCCAGCCGACGTTCCGTGCCACCGCGCAGGGTTCCCTCGCGCTCGGGCACAACGGCAACCTGGTCAACACCGCCCAGCTCGCCGAGCTGGTCGCCGGCCTGCCCAAGCAGGACGGCCGCTCCACCCGCGTCGCGGCGACCAACGACACCGACCTGATCACGGCCCTGCTCGCGGGTCAGGTCGACGAGGACGGCAAGCCGCTGACCGTCGAGGAGGCGGCCGGCCAGGTGCTGCCCCAGGTGCGCGGCGCCTTCTCCCTCGTCTTCATGGACGAGCACACCCTCTACGCGGCTCGCGACCCGCAGGGCATCCGCCCGCTGGTCCTCGGCCGTCTCGAGCGCGGCTGGGTGGTCGCGTCCGAGTCCGCCGCCCTCGACATCTGCGGTGCCAGCTTCGTCCGGGAGATCGAGCCGGGCGAGTTCGTCGCCATCGACGAGAACGGCCTGCGAACGTCGCGATTCGCGGAAGCGAAGCCCAAGGGCTGTGTCTTCGAGTACGTCTACCTGGCCCGCCCGGACACCGACATCGCCGGCCGGAACGTCTACCTCTCGCGCGTCGAGATGGGCCGCAGGCTGGCGAAGGAGGCCCCCGCCGAGGCCGACCTCGTCATAGCGACCCCGGAATCCGGCACCCCCGCCGCGATCGGGTACGCCGAGGCCTCCGGCATCCCCTTCGGCAACGGTCTGGTGAAGAACGCCTACGTCGGCCGGACCTTCATCCAGCCCTCGCAGACCATCCGACAGCTGGGCATCCGCCTCAAGCTGAACCCCTTGAAGGAAGTCATCAAGGGCAAGCGGCTGGTCGTCGTCGACGACTCCATCGTCCGCGGCAACACGCAGCGGGCCCTGGTCCGCATGCTCCGCGAGGCCGGCGCCGCCGAGATCCACATCCGGATCTCGTCCCCGCCCGTGAAGTGGCCCTGCTTCTTCGGCATCGACTTCGCCACCCGCGCCGAGCTCATCGCCAACGGCATGAGCGTCGAGGAGATCGGCACCTCGATGGGAGCCGACTCCCTGGCGTACATCTCCATCGACGGCATGATCGAGGCGACCACCATCGCCAAGCCGAACCTGTGCCGCGCCTGCTTCGACGGCGAGTACCCGATGGAGCTCCCCGACCCCGAGCTGCTCGGCAAGCAGCTCCTGGAGACCGAGCTGGCCGCCGGGCCCGCCGGTACGGCCGCCGCCGACGCCATCCGTCGCCCGTAGCCGTCCGTATCCCCGGCTTCCGCCGGCTTCCCATGGTCCCCGGCCTCCCCGCCGAACGACACGAAGGTTCTCATCGTCATGCCTGACACAACTGGTGCCAGCTACGCAGCCGCCGGCGTCGACATCGAGGCGGGCGACCGCGCCGTCGAGCTCATGAAGGAATGGGTCAAGAAGACGCGGCGCCCCGAGGTCCTCGGCGGCCTCGGCGGCTTCGCCGGCCTCTTCGACGCCTCCGCCCTCAAGAACTACGAGCGCCCGCTGCTCGCCTCCGCCACCGACGGCGTCGGCACCAAGGTCGACATCGCCCGCCGGCTCGGCGTGTACGACAGCATCGGCCACGACCTGGTCGCGATGGTCATGGACGACATCGTGGTGTGCGGGGCCGAGCCGCTCTTCATGACCGACTACATCTGCGTCGGCAAGGTCCACCCCGAGCGGGTCGCCGCCATCGTCAAGGGCATCGCCGAAGGCTGCGTGCTGGCCGGGTGCGCCCTGGTGGGCGGCGAGACGGCCGAACACCCCGGCCTGCTGGGCGAGGACGACTTCGACGTCGCCGGCGCCGGTACGGGCGTCGTGGAGGCCGACCGGCTGCTCGGCCCGGATCGCATCCGTACGGGTGACGCGGTGATCGCCATGGCGTCCTCCGGGCTTCACTCGAACGGGTACTCGCTGGTCCGCCACGTCCTGCTGAACGAGGGCGGCCTGGCGCTCGACGCCCACCTGGACGGTCTCGGCCGCACCCTCGGCGAGGAGCTGCTCGAGCCGACCAAGATCTACTCCCTGGACTGCCTGGCCCTCATGCGCACCGCCGAGGTCCACGCCTTCAGCCACGTCACCGGCGGCGGGCTCGCGGCCAACCTGGCCCGGGTGATCCCCGACGGTCTGCACGCCGTGGTCGACCGGTCCACCTGGGCCCCGGGCGCGATCTTCGACCTCGTCGGCCGGACCGGCGACGTCGAGCGCCTGGAGCTGGAGAAGACCCTCAACATGGGCGTGGGCATGATCGCGATCGTGCCCGAGGAGTCGGCGGACGTGGCCCTGACGACCCTCGCCGACCGCGGCGTGGACGCCTGGGTGGCCGGCGAGATCACCGACCGCGGCGAGCACACGACGGGCGCCGAGCTCGTCGGCGACTACGCCGCCTGAGGCACCGCGGGTGCGGCGGATGACGTGGGTAGCACAGAACCCGGTCG
Organism: Streptomyces coelicoflavus; assembly: GCF_045041415.1. Lineage (NCBI taxonomy): Bacteria > Bacillati > Actinomycetota > Actinomycetes > Kitasatosporales > Streptomycetaceae > Streptomyces > Streptomyces coelicoflavus. Next base: position 4,441,115 of record NZ_CP108218.1, read on the forward strand.
GTGACAGAAGTCACCGACCGGGAAGGTGTTCAGTGCAAGGTCAAGCGCCGCGTCGCTGTTGGGACGGGGACTGGCCGTCCTCGTCCTCGTCGTCGTCCTCATAGAGGTCGGCGTACTTCGCGTACACGTCATCGTCCTGCTCATCGTCCTCGAAATGCTCGCCATTCGGCGGTTGTGCATTCGACGGCGATGCGCCCAGCTCCTCGGCCAGGCGGGAGAGATCAGTCCCACCGCTGTTGTACTTCAGCTGGCGGGCGACCTTCGTCTGCTTGGCCTTGGCCCGGCCGCGCCCCATGGCTCGACCCCCTCAACGACGGGGCTCGACGGCCCCAGAGTCTTGACACGCGTTCATGGTCCGGAACGGGCTCTCCGCAGAGAGACCGGTCCGTAGGGCTTCCACGGTACCTGAGCCCACGCCCATACGGTACGTCGCCCGCAGCACGTGGCCCTGCCCAGGACCGTCGAGGCGCCCCGTCCTCGCTGGTCAACCGCGATTTTAACCACCTTTCGGCGGTCGACCCGCCGGGATAAGTGAGAGTTCTCTCCAACTGCCCCCCGACGGGTACCCGTCAAACCTGCGAGGGCCCTGCCGGGCCACCGCCGTACGACGGCCGGCTCACCCCCGGATCACCGCCGGGTGCGTGCCTCCGCCATCCGCTGCTCGGCGATCCGGTCGGCCGCGGCGGCCGGCGGAATGCCGTCCTCCTTCGCACGTGCGAATATGGCCAGCGTGGTGTCGTAGATCTTCGAGGCCTTCGCCTTGCACCGGTCGAAGTCGAACCCGTGCAGCTCGTCGGCGACCTGGATGACACCGCCGGCGTTCACCACGTAGTCCGGGGCGTAGAGGATCCCGCGGTCGGCGAGGTCCTTCTCGACACCCGGGTGGGCGAGCTGGTTGTTGGCCGCGCCGCACACCACCTTGGCGGTCAGCACCGGCACGGTCTCGTCGTTCAGCGCGCCGCCGAGCGCGCAGGGCGCGTAGATGTCCAGGTTCTCCACCCGGATCAGCGCGTCGGTGTCGGCGACGGCGACCACCGACGGGTGCCGCTCGGTGAGGGCCCGCACGACGTCCTTGCGCACGTCGGTGACGACCACGTGCGCGCCCTCGGCGAGCAGGTGCTCGACCAGGTGGTGGCCGACCTTGCCGACGCCCGCGATGCCGACGGTGCGGTCGCGCAGCGTCGGGTCGCCCCACAGGTGCTGGGCGGCGGCCCGCATGCCCTGGTAGACGCCGTAGGAGGTGAGCACGGAGGAGTCGCCCGCGCCGCCGTTCTCGGGGGAGCGCCCGGTGGTCCAGCGGCACTCGCGGGCCACGACGTCCATGTCGGCGACGTAGGTGCCGACGTCGCACGCGGTGACGTAACGGCCGCCGAGCGAGGCGACGAACCGGCCGTAGGCGAGGAGCAGTTCCTCGCTCTTGATCTGCTCCGGGTCGCCGATGATCACGGCCTTGCCGCCGCCGTGGTCGAGACCGGCCATGGCGTTCTTGTACGACATCCCGCGGGCGAGGTTCAGCGCGTCGGCGACGGCCTCCGCCTCGTTCGCGTACGGGTAGAAGCGGGTACCGCCGAGCGCGGGGCCCAGGTCGGTGGAGTGGAGGGCGATGACGGCCTTGAGACCGCTGGCACGGTCCTGGCAGAGCACGACTTGCTCATGACCCCCCTGGTCCGAGTGGAACAGGGTGTGCAGTACATCAGCAGGTGCGCCGTTTACGTCGGTCACGGTGGTGACTCCTGTGTAGGTGCGGCGATCGGTGGCAGGCCCCGTGAAGGTGGCGGGGACTGTGGCACGAGATTAGAGCCTGGCGGTGCCGGCCCGCCGCACAGTGCTCAGGATCACCTCCGCACGGAGTACGGGCGTGCGACGATTTGCAGAGATTCTCGCGCGTTTGTGATCCGTTTCCACGGCTTTCCGCAGGTTTTCGCGTCGGTGCGCGGGGGAGGGAGCAGGCGTGCCCAAGGTGTCCTCGGTGATCGTGCCGTACGCGGCGTATCTGCGCGTGTACGAGCCGCTGGCGGCCTTCCCCGATGAGGAACGCGCCCACTGGACCCGCTACGCCCGCCGCCCCGACCGGCCCTCCTACCAGGACGAGCTGCGCCGCTCCCTGGCCGACCTGCTGCCCACCCCGCCCGTGGCGGTGCCGGTGCACGAGAGCGCCGACGCCTTCGTGACCGAGGTGGACGGCGTGGTCTGCGTCTGCCCCTGGCGGACCCGGCTGCGCGGCTGGCAGGCGCTGGGCGAGCTGGCCGAGGACTTCCCGGAGCCGGTCCTGGACGCCCTGATCCCCCCGGTCGTACGCCGGCAGAGCGCGCAGGACTACGAGCGCTGGCTGGAGCGCAACCCGGACGCCCGGCCCTGGATCCGCACGGCAACCTGGCAGGTGCCGATCAACTGGTTCGTGCTGGTCTCCGACGCGGAGCGGGAGTACGACGAGGGCGGCGGCGCGGAGGGTGCCGCCGCACCGGTGCTGCGCTACCGCACGCCGATGGTGCAGGCCCGCCGGCGGGTGGCCCGGGGGCTGCGGGCCCTGCGGGAGGCAGTGGACGAGGGACCGCTCATCGACGGACTGGTGGACGTGGGGCGCTGGCTGGAGGAGTTCCACCCGCGTTCCCTGGTCGAGCTGGACTACGGCGGGCTGGTGCACGCCCTGCCGGCGGGCGAGTTGGCGGCGGACCACTCCGCGGCGGACGTGGCCGAGGGGATCGAGGCGCTGCGGCACGGGGACGGGGACGCGGCGGGGGCCGCGTACGGGCGGCTGGTGGCGCGCTGGCGGGCGGTCCGGGACCGGCGGTCGGCGAACTGACGGGTCGGGCCTCCGCGAACTGACGTTTGACGTACCGCCCGATGTGGGGTTTCGTCTTCCGCTCCGACACCCGTTCGATGTGGACTGATCCCTTGCCGACAAAGGACGTAGGTCCCGATCCGGGCGTATGCGTCAAGCGTGACGGACCGCACGTACATCACTCTTGCGCCGCTTCCCCCTCCTCATGCCAAAATAGGACAAGGAGCCCGGGGAGGGCTCCTTCCGTCCTGCTGTGATGCACTGTGGGCGGAATCTCAGCATTGCACGCTTTGGGGGGTCTGATGTCAGGTCTGGTGACCCCTGAACGTCCTGTGACTGATCGTCACAGAGGCGTGACTGTCCGCTATGGCATGGTCCATCGGCTTCCGTCGCTGATGAACACCTGGGAGGGCAATTCCATCGGTTTGGCCGACGCGGCTGGACAGATGGTGTAGTTGTAGTGCCGAGGACAAGCCGTTCGTCCTATAACCGACTCGACTCGCGTCCGCCATTTCGGGCAACGCGGGTCAAGGTGCAGAATTTAGAGGAATGAACCGAGAAGGTTCGGTTCTCCCGAGGAGGCCGCTCATGACCGCTCGCACCCCTGATGCCGAGCCGCTGCTGACCCCGGCTGAGGTCGCCACCATGTTCCGCGTCGACCCGAAGACGGTCACGCGCTGGGCGAAGGCCGGCAAGCTCACGTCGATCCGCACGCTCGGCGGGCATCGCCGCTACCGCGAAGCCGAGGTCCGCGCCCTGCTCGCGGGCATTCCGCAGCAGCGCAGCGAGGCCTGAACAACTGAATAACCGGGCAGAACGGCAGGTCCCCCAACCTGTCGAGGCGCCTGGAACCACAGCTCCAAGCGACGCCGTCCCTGCCCCAACAGAGGTGCGTCGTTGATCGCGCTGGACTCCGCCGGGTCCAGCGCGATTTTTTTGTGCCCACGTCCACACCGACGCCCACGTCCATGTCCGTGCCCACGCCCACGCCCACGTCCGCGTCCGTGTCCGGTCCTGTGTTGGACGGCGGGGCGGGGGCCGGTTCTGTGAGCGGGCTTGTCGGAGTCTGGGGAGGGGTGTCGGATCGGCTGTGCGAGCACTGCGGAGGTGGTGCAATTGCACATATTAAATTGACCAGTTGTAGGGGAGTCGTAAGTGCCACTGTTTCAAAAACTCATACGGTGACACCCGTCACACGGCGCGGCGGTTGTTGGGTGCGGCATCCGTGCGCTATTGGAGGCCCGGCCGCCAGGAGGTCTGCGACGCAAGGGTGTTGGGGCCCGTGCGCTTCAGGCCGTGGGCGCGCTCCCGTCGTCGACGCCCTCTTGACGGCCCGTAGGAGACTGTGGCGCCGGCGAGTCCAGCGCCAGCCGCAACAGCCGGTGGCAGATCGGGCAGTGGCGTGTCACGTGACCGTAGGACGACGCGGCCGACAGATGCGCGCGGAGCAGGGCCCGCGTCTCGTGCCTGACCGCTGCCGTCATACGCCACCTCCAGGGGCTGCACGGGGGATGTGCCCTGTCTTTGGAGTACCGAGCGAATGTGACGCCGTCAAGGCCGCGAGAGGGGCTCTGAGAGCCGCTGAGGGGGTTCGGCGGTTCCGGTTGGCACCAGGCAACCGCAAAGCAACGAAGAAGCCCCGCACCGAGGGCTCCTGCGGGGCCGCACGAAGACGCCGTGCACGGGTGACTCCTGCGGGGCCGCACGAGGAAGCCCCGCGCCGAGGACTCCTGCGGGCGCACACGAAGAAGCCCCGCGCCGATTGCTCGGTGCGGGGCTCTACTGCGGTCCTGACGGGATTTGCTGCGTCTGATTGCGGCTGCGCCGCGGGCGCGGTCTCCACCTTGACAGGGTGGCGAGTGCGTCGCGGAGGGATGGGAGCGGGGCTGCACGAAGAAGCCCCGCGCCGATTGCTCGGTGCGGGGCTCTACTGCGGTCCTGACGGGATTTGAACCCGCGGCCTCCACCTTGACAGGGTGGCGAGCACTCCAAACTGCTCCACAGGACCAGGTTTCGCGGCGCCTTTTCTGCGTTGCGCTGCGAGAAGAGACTGTACAGGAGGGTGAGCCCGGGGTCGAACTCACCCTTCGTGCGGGCTCCGTCACGGCGCGAGGGCGTCGATGGCCTTCACGATCCGCTTGTCGGAGACGGGGTACGCCGTGCCCAGTGCGTGCGCGAAGTAGCTGACCCGCAGCTCCTCGATCATCCAGCGGACGTCGAGGACCTGCTGCGGCACCGGCCGGCCCTGCGGCATCTGCTCGAGCAGCCACGCGTACTCGTCCCGCATCTCATGGACCTTCTCCATGCGGGAGGTGTCGCGCTGGACCCCGGTCGGCATCTGCTGAAGCCGCCGGTCCGCCGCGACCAGGTAGCGCATCAGGTCCGGCAGCCGCCGGATCCCCGCCGCCGTGACGAAGCCCGGCTTCACCAGCGCGTCCAGCTGCCCCCGCACGTCCTGGAGGTTGGCCAGCAGCGCCGGGCTGCGTACCGCCTTCAGGCGGCGCTCGCACGCCTGCCAGGCCGCCAGCACCTGCTGCACCTGGCCCACCGTGCGGACGGTCGTGTCGACGATCTCCGCGCGGACCTTGTCGTAGAGCTTGCGGTACGACTCCTCGTCCCACGCCGGGCCGCCGAAGTCCGCGATCAGCTTGTCCGCCGCCGCCATGGCGCAGTCGTCGAACAGCGCCTGGATCGAACCGTGCGGGTTCGCGGACAGGCCCAGCTTCTGCTGGTTGGTCAGCTTTTCGGACGCGAACTTCGCCGGGTTGACCGGGATGTTGCGCAGGATCAGCCGGCGCGTGCCCTTCCACATCGCCTGCGCCTGCTCGGCCTCGGTGTCGAAGAGCCGGACGGAGACGGTGTTCGCCTTCGGCCCGTCGTCCACCAGCGCCGGGTACGCCTTCACCGGCTGGCCGGCCCGGCGGGTCTCGAAGACCCGGGTCAGCGTGCCGATCGTCCAGTCCGTCAGCCCGGAGCGCTCCAGGGACTCGCCGCCGCTGCGCTCCGCGGTGGCGGCCGCGGCCTGCGACAGCGCCTTGCGCGCCTTCGGGCGCAGCCGGAGCTTCAGCGCCTCCAGGTCCTTGTCCTCGGCCAGCTTGCGGCGCCGCTCGTCGACGATCCGGAACGTGATCTTCAGATGGTCGGGGACCTTCGCCCAGTCGAAGTCCTCGGCGTCGAAGGGCACCCCCACCATGCGCTTCAGCTCCCGCGCCATGGTCACCGTCAGCGGCTCCTGAAGGGGCACGGCACGGTCGAGGAAGGCCTGGGCGTAGTTCGGCGCGGGCACGTAGTTGCGGCGGACCGGCTTGGGCAGGGAGCGGATCAGCTCCGTGACGACCTGCTCGCGCAGGCCCGGGATCTGCCAGTCGAAGCCCTCGTCCGTCACCTGGTTGAGCACCTGGAGCGGCACGTGCACGGTCACGCCGTCGGCGTCCGCGCCCGGCTCGAACTGGTACGTCACCCGGAACTTCAGCGGCCCCTGCCGCCAGGAGTCCGGGTAGTCGTCCTTGGTGACCGCCCCAGCCCGCTCGTTGATGAGCATCTCGCGCTCGAAGTCGAGGAAGTCGGGCTGCTCGTGCCGCTTGTGCTTCCACCACGAGTCGAAGTGCGCACCGGAGACGACGTGTTCGGGCACCCGCTGGTCGTAGAAGTCGTACAGCGTCTCGTCGTCGACCAGGATGTCCCGGCGCCTGGCCCGGTGCTCCAGCTCCTCGACCTCGGTCAGCAGCCGGCGGTTGTCGGCGAAGAACTTGTGGTGGGTGCGCCAGTCGCCCTCCACCAGGGCGTTGCGGATGAACAGCTCGCGGCTGATCTCCGGATCGATCCGCCCGTAGTTCACCTTGCGCTGCGCCACGATCGGTACGCCGTACAGCGTGACCTTCTCGTACGCCATCACCGCCGCCTGGTCCTTCTCCCAGTGCGGCTCGCTGTAGGTGCGCTTGAGGAGGTGGCCGGCGAGCGGCTCCACCCACTCCGGCTCGATCTTCGCGTTGACGCGGGCCCAGAGCCGGGAGGTCTCCACCAGTTCCGCCGACATCACGAACCGCGGCGGCTTCTTGAACAGCGCCGAGCCGGGGAAGATCGCGAACTTGGCGTTGCGCGCGCCCACGTACTCGTTCTTCGCCGTGCTCCTCCCGCCTTCCCCTCCGGCCTCCTTGACGTCCTTCATGCCGACGTGGGAGAGCAGCCCGGCCAGCAGCGACACGTGCACCCGGTCGTCGGGCGCGGCGTCGTCGGCGTCGTTGAGGTGGATGCCCATCTGCTTGGCGACCGTGCGCAACTGCGTGTAGATGTCCTGCCACTCGCGGATGCGCAGGAAGTTCAGGTACTCCTGCTTGCACATCCGGCGGAAGGACGACGAGCCGCGCTCCTTCTGCTGCTCGCGCACATAGCGCCAGAGGTTCAGGAATGCGAGGAAGTCGCTGGTCTCGTCCTTGAACCGGGCGTGCTGCTGGTCCGCCTGCGCCTGCTTCTCCGCCGGGCGCTCGCGCGGGTCCTGGATGGACAGCGCGGCGGCTATGACCATGACCTCGCGGACACAGCCGTTCTTGTCCGCCTCCAGCACCATCCGGGCCAGCCGCGGGTCGACGGGCAGCTGGGCGAGCTTGCGGCCGGTGTCGGTCAGCCGCTTGCGCACGTCCTTCTGCGCCGGGTCGAGCGCGCCCAGCTCCTGGAGCAGCTGCACGCCGTCGCGGATGTTGCGGTGGTCCGGCGGGTCGATGAACGGGAACTTCTCGATGTCCCCGAGCCCGGCCGCGGTCATCTGGAGGATGACGGAGGCGAGGTTGGTCCGGAGGATCTCCGCGTCCGTGAACTCCGGGCGCGCGGTGAAGTCGTCCTCGGAGTACAGCCGGATGCAGATGCCGTCCGACGTACGGCCGCAGCGGCCCTTGCGCTGGTTGGCGCTGGCCTGCGAGATCGCCTCGATGGGCAGCCGCTGGACCTTGGTGCGGTGGCTGTAGCGGGAGATGCGGGCGAAGCCGGGGTCGATGACGTACTTGATGCCCGGCACGGTGAGGGAGGTCTCGGCGACGTTGGTCGCCAGCACGATCCGGCGCCCGGTGTGCTGCTGGAAGACGCGGTGCTGCTCGGCGTGCGACAGCCGCGCGTACAGCGGCAGCACCTCCGTGCTGTGCCAATTAGCGCCTCCGGCGCGGGTGTACTTCTTCTTCTCCAGCGCGTCCGCCGTGTCCCGGATCTCCCGCTCACCGGAGAGGAAGACGAGGATGTCGCCCTTGCCCTCGCCCATCAGCTCCTCGACGGCGTCGGTGATCGCCGTGATCTGGTCCCGGTCGGCGTCGTCGCCGTCCTCCTCGAGGAGTGGGCGGTAGCGCACCTCCACCGGATACGTCCGCCCGCTGACCTCGACGATCGGCGCATCGCCGAAGTGGCGCGAGAAGCGCTCGGGGTCGATGGTCGCCGAGGTGATGACGACCTTCAGGTCCGGCCGCTTGGGCAGCAGCTGGGCGAGGTAGCCCAGCAGGAAGTCGATGTTGAGGGACCGCTCGTGCGCCTCGTCGATGATGATCGTGTCGTAGGCGCGCAGCTCGCGGTCGGTCTGGATCTCGGCGAGCAGGATGCCGTCCGTCATCAGCTTGATGAAGGTGGACTCCGGGTTCACCTGGTCGGTGAACCGCACCTTCCAGCCGACCGTTTCCCCGAGCGGGGTGTCCAGCTCGTCCGCGACCCGCTCGGCGACGGTGCGCGCGGCGATCCGGCGGGGCTGGGTGTGCCCGATCATGCCGCGGACGCCACGGCCCAGCTCGACGCAGATCTTCGGGATCTGCGTGGTCTTCCCGGACCCCGTCTCACCCGCGACGATCACGACCTGGTGATCACGGATGGCCGCCGCGATCTCGTCCTTCTTCTGGCTGACCGGGAGCTGCTCGGGGTAGCTGACGGCCGGCACCCGCGCCCGGCGTTCACCGATGCGCTGCTCGGCCTTGGCCACCTCCGTCTCGATCTCGGCGAGAACGGCGGCGCGGGCCTCCGGCTTACGGATCTTCCGCGCACCCTCCAGCCTGCGGCCGAGCCGGTGCGCGTCGCGCAGCGACAGCTCGGTCAGCCGGGGGGCGAGGGTGCCGAGGGCGGGGGCAGGATGCGTAGACATACGGGTTCCAGGATCTCATCCTCGGGAAAAACCTGGCGAACGCTTTTGCCGCGGCGCCCGCACAGGCAACGCAGGTAACGCAGGTAACTACAACAAGGCCCCGATCCGAGGATCGGGGCCTTTGCTGTGGCTGGGGCCGGGGTCGAACCGGCGACCTATCGCTTTTCAGGCGATCGCTCGTACCAACTGAGCTACCCAGCCGAGAGGTTTCACGTGAAACCTCAGCGGTCCTGACGGGATTTGAACCCGCGGCCTCCACCTTGACAGGGTGGCGAGCACTCCAAACTGCTCCACAGGACCAAGCTTCGTACGACAGTGTCGCACATGTACCGCGTGCCCCCAACGGGATTCGAACCCGTGCTACCGCCTTGAAAGGGCGGCGTCCTAGGCCGCTAGACGATGAGGGCTATCGGCCCGCCTGGGCGCTTCTCAGCGCGTCGGGGACGTGAGAAGCATATGGGATGGCGGGAGGTATCGCCAAAACGGTTTACGGAGTGCTGGGGGCGGGGCGGCCCGGGGTGGCGGGAGAGGGGCCGTCGGCAGAGGGGGAGGGGCCAGAGGTGGAGGGGGACGGGCCGGTGGGGGAGGACGACGGGGTCGCGCCCGGCTGATTCTCCTTCGGCAGGTGACGGCTGACCTCGGCCGTCGTCAGGCCCAGACCGCCGAGCTTGATCTCGTCCCACGCCTGGAGGCGCCGGGAGTCCCGGTCGAAGTAGAGGATCGACGCCTGGATCGGGTCGGGGTACTTGCCCTCGACCGCGCGCAGGCCGCTGCCGCCGGTGGAGCCCTCGATGCGCAGCCGGGTGCCGTACTTCATGACCTCCATGCCCTCGTGGTGGAGGTGCCCGGCGAGCACCAGCGGCACGTCCCCGTCGACCTCGCGGGCGGCCGACGGCTCGTGGGCGACGGCGACGTCCACGGGGGTGCCTGCCGCGCTCTGGTCGCGCAGGGCGGAGGCGAGCCGGGCGCCGGCCAGTTCCTGGGAGGCCTCGGCGCCGTCCGCCTTGGAGCGGTCGGGGGTGTACTGCGGGTCGCCCATCCCGGCGAAGCGCAGGCCCGCGACGGTCCGGGCGTGGCCGTCGTCCAGGACGTGCACGTTCTTCAGGTGCTTCAGGTACTCCTGGGTGCCGCGCGAGTCGTGGTTGCCGCGGACCCAGACGTAGGGCGCGCCGAGGTCCTCGATCGGGTCCAGGAAGCCGTTCTCCGCGGCGGTGCCGTGATCCATCGTGTCGCCGGAGTCGACGATCACGTTCACCTTGTACTGCTCCACCAGCGAGCCGATGATCTTCCAGCTCGCCGGGTTCAGGTGGATGTCCGACACGTGCAGGACGCGGATCGTGGTCGGGTCGGGCTGGTAGGCGGGGAGCGTCGAGGTGACGTCGTAGAGCTTGGTCACGTTGGTGACGAGGCGGGCCAGTTCCTTCTGGTAGACGTCGAACTCGGTGACGATGCTGCGCGCGTTGCCGACCAGGGAGGGTGCGGAGGAGAGCAGGCCGGAGAACTTCGGCTCCAGGACCGAGTCCGGGTTCCAGGTCGCGTACGCGGTGCCGCCGGAGGCGACCAGGAGGGTGAGTGCCAGTCCGCCCGCGGCGAGCGCGCGCCGGGGGCGTCGGTAGACCGCCAGGCCGAGGGCGGTGGCGCCGGTGACGACGGCGACGCAGGAGCGGACGGCGAGGTCGAGGGTGCCGTGCTCGACGTCCTGGGCGACCTCGTCCTGGAGGCCGGAGAGGCGTTCGGGGTGGTCGACGAGGGCCTGGGCTCGGGCGGGGTCGAGCTGGTCGACGTTGACGTCGAGGCGGACGGGGGCGACGTGGCTGTCGAGCTGGAGGGCGCCCAGGGGTGAGACGTTGATCTTCGTGCCGCCGGCGAGCGACGGGCGCAGGGTCATCGTCGTGTCCATGGGCCCGACCGGGACCCGGACGTTGCCGACGACCAGCAGTCCCAGCCAGGCGCCGAGCAGGACGACGGCGACGAGGCCGGCGGCGCGGGCCCAGGGGCGGGGGCGGGCGGCCAGTTCCGGGGTCGCGGACATGCGGCGGCCGCGGTGGTCGCGGCGATCGCGGTGGTCGCGGTAGCGGCGGGTGAGGGCGCGCGGGAGGGTGCGGATGGGGTTCATCACCTCGGCCAGGGCGTGCAGGGCTGCGACGGGGACGCGGACCATTGGTCCCGTATGCCCGTGGCCCGTCGCGGATATGCGGGTCGTATCCCACGGTCGTACCCGACAATGGGCCTGTGCTGGAGATGACGCGCGAGGAGTTCGAGGAACTGGTCGCCGAGGCCCTGGACCGGATCCCGCCGGAGTTGACGCGGCTGATGGACAACGTCGCGGTGTTCGTCGAGGACGAACCGCCGGCGGACGATCCGGAGCTGCTCGGGCTGTACGAGGGGACGCCGCTGACGGAACGCGGGGAGTGGTACGCGGGCGTGCTGCCGGACCGGATCACGATCTACCGGGGTCCCACCCTGCGGTACTGCGAGACCCGTGAAGACGTCGTCGCGGAGACGGAGGTGACGGTCGTTCACGAGATCGCCCACCACTTCGGGATCGACGACGCGCGACTGCACTCCCTCGGGTACGGGTGACGCGGGCGGCTGACGCGGGGGGCCCGTCCTCGGGTACGGGTGACGCGCTCGGGTCAAGTACGCCTCGCCGGACGCGTGTCCTCTTGTGGGTGACGGGAGTTGGGCACGGCGACTCCTTGACCCCCGGAGGTGGCCGCCCGTGCGCCCCTTGTTCGTACCCGTCCGTCTGGCCGCCACGGCCCTGGCCGTCGCCGCCGCCGCCGGCTGCATGAGCGTCGGCGACGACGAGCCCGGCGGGAGCGTCGGGCCGTCGCACTCCGCCGGGGAGCGGGGCGGCGAGGTGCCGGAGGGCGGCCCCGCGGTCTCCGGCGGGAACGCCGGGTACGACGCGGCCGCCGACGGGAAGCACGGCAAGGGCGAGAAGGCCAAGGGCAAGGGGAAGGACGCGGACGAGGGCGACGACAAGGGCGAGGGGAAGGGCGGCGAGGAGGGCGAGGGGAAGGACACGTCCGCCTCGCTGCCCCCGGCCGCACGCCCGACCGGGGAGCAGCCGCCGAACGGCGGGGACCACGACCCTGGGCCGACCCGGACGCCCCCGGCGGAGCCCACCCGGCCGGCCGAGCCGGAGCCGACGCCTCCGGAGGAGCCGCCCGCCTCCCCGACGCCGGAACCGACGGTGGCCGAGCCGTCCTCGTCGGCGCACGAGCCGCCGGGGACCCAACTCGAGCAACGGGAACCGGCGCCGGCGGCGGGCGCGCCGGTGTAGGACGGGCGGCTGGCCGGGCGGTGACAGGCCGCTGAGCTGGGCATGTGCTGCCGGTTTGCCTTCGGGGGTGGAGGGTGCGTATGGTGGTAGATCGTTTGATCCCATTTGCCCGGCGCCACCGCAGAGCGCGCCGTGTGGCGCGTACTCTCCCCTTGCCGTGGTGGACCGCATCGAGGCGGTCGTATTGCGAATCGCGATTCACGGAGTTGACGGGCGCGTGCCGACGAGAGACTCCGGAAGGTTTCGCATTCGCATGTCCATGACCAGTACTGACCACGTCGTCGTGCCCGGAAACGCCGAGGGCGCCGAGGCGCCGGAGGCCGTCGAGGCCGTGGCCGCCTCCGCGGTCACCGAGTCCCCGGAGGCCGTCGAGGCTCCCGAGGCGGCTCCCGAGCCCACGTTCGCCGACCTCGGTCTGCCCGAGGGCGTCGTCCGCAAGCTCGCGCAGAACGGCGTGACCACCCCCTTCCCGATCCAGGCCGCGACCATCCCGGACGCCCTGGCCGGCAAGGACATCCTCGGCCGTGGCCGCACCGGCTCCGGCAAGACCCTCTCCTTCGGTCTGCCGACCCTGGCCACGCTGGCCGGCGGCCGCACCGAGAAGCACAAGCCCCGCGCCGTCATCCTCACCCCGACCCGCGAGCTGGCCATGCAGGTCGCCGACGCGCTCCAGCCGTACGGCGACGTCATGGGCCTGAAGATGAAGGTCGTCTGCGGCGGCACCTCGATGGGCAACCAGATCTACGCCCTCGAGCGCGGCGTCGACATCCTGGTCGCCACCCCGGGCCGCCTGCGCGACATCATCAACCGCGGCGCCTGCTCCCTGGAGAACGTGCAGATCGCGGTCCTCGACGAGGCCGACCAGATGTCCGACCTGGGCTTCCTGCCCGAGGTCACCGAGCTGCTCGACCAGGTCCCGGCCGGCGGCCAGCGGATGCTGTTCTCCGCCACCATGGAGAACGAGATCAAGACCCTCGTCGACCGGTACCTGAAGGACCCGGCCCTCCACGAGGTGGACGCCGCCCAGGGCGCGGTGACGACCATGTCGCACCACATCCTGGTCGTGAAGCCCAAGGACAAGGCGCCGGTCACCGCGGCCATCGCCTCCCGCAAGGGCCGCACCATCATCTTCGTCCGCACCCAGCTGGGCGCCGACCGGGTCGCCGAGCAGCTGCGCGACGCCGGTGCCAAGGCCGACGCGCTGCACGGCGGCATGACCCAGGGCGCGCGCACCCGCACGCTGGCCGACTTCAAGGACGGCTACGTCAACGTCCTGGTCGCCACCGACGTCGCCGCCCGCGGCATCCACGTCGACGGCATCGACCTGGTCCTGAACGTGGACCCGGCCGGCGACCACAAGGACTACCTGCACCGCGCCGGCCGTACGGCGCGCGCGGGCCGCACCGGCACCGTCGTCTCCCTCTCCCTGCCGCACCAGCGCCGCCAGATCTTCCGGCTGATGGAGGACGCGGGCGTCGACGCCACGCGCCACATCATCCAGGGCGGCGCCGCCTTCGACCCCGAGGTCGCCGAGATCACCGGCGCCCGGTCGATGACCGAGGTCCAGGCCGAGTCGGCGGGCAACGCGGCGCAGCAGGCCGAGCGCGAGGTCGGCCAGCTCACCAAGGAGCTGGAGCGGGCCCAGCGCCGCGCCACCGAGCTGCGCGAGGAGGCCGACCGCCTGGTCGCCAGGTCCGCGCGGGAGCGTGGCGAGGACCCGGAGACGGTCCTGGCCGAGGTGGCCGCCGCCACGACCGAGGCCGAGGTCTCGCTGCCCCAGCAGTCCGGTGCCCGGGACGTCGAGAAGACGGAGCGCGCGGAGCGCACCGGCGGCCACGGCCGCGACCGCTTCGCCGACCGGGGCGACCGGGGCGAGCGCTCGTACGACCGGGGCGACCGGGGTGACCGCGGTGGGCGTTCCTTCGAGCGTCGTGACGACCGGGGTGACCGTGGTGGCTTCCGCCGCGACGACCGCCGTGACGACCGCGGTGGGCGTTCCTTCGAGCGTCGTGACGACCGCGGTGACCGCGGTGGCCGCTCGTTCGACCGTCGTGACGACCGGGGTGACCGTGGTGGCTTCCGCCGTGACGACCGCCGTGACGACCGCGGTGGGCGTTCCTTCGAGCGTCGTGACGACCGGGGTGACCGTGGTGGCTTCCGCCGTGACGACCGCCGTGACGACCGCGGTGGGCGTTCCTTCGAGCGTCGTGACGACCGGGGCGACCGTGGTGGCCGTTCCTTCGACCGCCGTGACGACCGGGGCGACCGTGGTGGCCGCTCGTTCGACCGCCGTGACGACCGCGGCGGACACCGTGGCAGCGACCGCCCGTTCAACCGCGACCGCCAGGGCGACCGTCCCGGCTTCCGCTCCGGCGGCCACGACCGTCCGTCCGGCCGCCGCGACGACCACCGCGGTGACCACCGTGGTTCGTCCTTCGGCCGCCGTGACGACAAGCCGCGCTGGAAGCGCAACGGCTGACGCCTGAACAACCGATAAGCGCCGTGGCCTCCGCCCCACCGGGTGGAGGCCACGGCGTTTCGCGTTGCGGTCCGGTTCCGGCCACGAAGTCCACGGAGTGACGCATGTCACGCTCGGCGCAAGGGAATTGCTGGGGGCATGACAGATGACGCCAAGGCGAGTGGACTGTCGGACGAGGAACGGCTGGCCCAGCTCGGCTACACCCAGGTTCTGGCCCGCCGCATGTCGGCGTTCTCCAACTACGCGGTCTCCTTCACGATCATCTCGGTCCTGTCGGGCTGCCTGACCCTCTACCTCTTCGGCATGAACACGGGCGGCCCCGCAGTCATCACCTGGGGCTGGGTCGCCGTCGGCCTGATGACGCTCTTCGTCGGCCTGGCGATGGCCGAGATCTGCTCGGCGTACCCGACCTCGGCGGGCCTGTACTTCTGGGCGCACCGCCTGGCGCCCCCGCGCACGGCGGCGGCCTGGGCGTGGTTCACCGGCTGGTTCAACGTGCTGGGCCAGGTCGCGGTCACCGCCGGCATCGACTTCGGCGCCGCGTCCTTCCTGGGCGCGTACCTGAACCTCCAGTTCGACTTCGAGGTGACCCCGGGCCGCACGATCCTGCTCTTCGCCGCGATCCTGATCCTGCACGGCCTGCTGAACACCTTCGGCGTCCGCATCGTCGGCCTGCTGAACAGCGTGAGCGTGTGGTGGCACGTTCTCGGCGTCGCGGTCATCGTCGGCGCGCTGACCTTCGCGCCGGACCGGCACCAGTCGGCGTCCTTCGTCTTCGGCGAGTTCGTGAACAACACGGGCTGGGGCAGCGGGGTGTACGTCGTCCTCATCGGCCTCCTGATGGCCCAGTACACCTTCACCGGCTACGACGCCTCCGCCCACATGACGGAGGAGACCCACGACGCGTCCACGGCCGGTCCGAAGGGCATCGTCCGCTCCATCTGGACCTCCTGGATCGCCGGCTTCGTCCTCCTGCTCGGCTTCACCTTCGCCATCCAGTCCTACGAGGGCGCCCTGACGTCCCCCACCGGCGCGCCGCCCGCGCAGATCCTCCTCGACGCCCTCGGCGCGACGGCGGGCAAGCTGCTGCTCCTCGTCGTCATCGGGGCCCAGCTCTTCTGCGGCATGGCGTCGGTGACGGCCAACAGCCGCATGATCTACGCCTTCTCCCGGGACGGCGCCCTCCCGTACTCCCACATCTGGCACTCGGTGAACCCGCGCACGCGCACGCCGGTGGCGGCGGTCTGGCTGGCGGCACTGGCCGCACTGGTCCTCGGCCTCCCGTACCTCATCAACGTCACCGCGTACGCCGCCGTGACGTCCATCGCGGTCATCGGCCTCTACATCGCGTACGTCATCCCGACCCTCCTCCGCGTCCGCAAGGGCGCCGCCTTCGAACGCGGGCCGTGGCATCTGGGCCGCTGGTCGCAGGTGATCGGCGTGATCGCGGTGACGTGGGTCGGCGTCATCACGGTCCTGTTCATGCTGCCCCAGGTCTCCCCGGTCACCTGGGAGACCTTCAACTACGCGCCGATCGCCGTCCTGGTCGTCCTGGGTTTCGCGGCCACCTGGTGGCTCGCCTCGGCCCGGCACTGGTTCCTCAACCCCGACCACGAACGCACCCGCGCCCGCGCGGCCTCCCGGGCGAACGCGCCGGAGCCGGTGGACCCGTAGTCCGGCCTGTTCCCGCCGCCCTCCGACGCGGCCGTGACCCCGATACCCGATCGGCGTCCCGGCCGCGGCGGGCTATGCTCGGTGTGGCAACATCACGCAGCACCGCGCGACACACCGCCTGGGCCCTTAGCTCAATTGGCAGAGCAGTGGACTTTTAATCCATTGGTTGTGGGTTCGAGTCCCACAGGGCCTACCCGTTGGACCCCAGTTCTGAGCACGACTGAGCTGGGGTCCTGTCAGTGGCCCCTGCCGCCGTCCGCGGTGGTGTGCACGCCGGTCTCCCGGAATCCACGCAGGAACGTCACACGGGCTGCGCACCGTCTTGCGAAGGCCCCGTTAGCCTGACTGGCCGTTCGATCCCCTGTGTGCATGTGATCAGGCCGCGGCCCGGGCGGGCCGGCGGCACAGCCGAACCAGGAAGACCGGAAGCCAGCAGATGGATTACTGCTCCTCGTGCCGTCGGCATCTCAACGGTGCCCTGGTGTGCCCCGGGTGCGGCGCCTACGCCCCGGACATCGCCCCGCGCGTCACCGTCGGCGACCGTGGCACGGCCCCGCCCTCGGGCCCGGCCCTGGTGAGGACGGACTTCGCGGCGGACGATGCGGACTCGAGCACCGGCTCGGACACGGCCCCGTACGCCCCGGCAGCCGAGGTCGGGGATCTGCCGCCCGCGCGGCAGCAGGGGCGGGCAGCGCGCCGGCGCCAGTTGACCCGCTGGAAGAAGAACAAGCGCCGGGCGGTGATCGCGAGTGCCGTGGCGCTCGTCGGTGGCGGCCTCTCCCTCGCCACGATGGACCGGCAGTCCGGCGACCGGGCGCAGGCGACCACGGCCCCGGACCACCGGAGCATGGGCGGCGCGGACGAAGAGATAGGCGAGCGGGACCGCCCGGTGCCCGCGCCCACCACCCCCGAGGACACCCACAGGTCGTCCCGCACCCCCGCCCAGCCGTACGAGCAGCGGTACGAGCAGTCGCAGTCGCAGTCGTCGGCGGCCGGCGCCCCGCGCCGGCAGTCCGTCGCAGAAGCGCCCCGCACGGCGCCCGCCACCCCGCCGCGGACCACCGCGTCCGTCCCGCCGCCCGCGACACCGACGCCCCCGCAGTCGCCGAGCTCCGACACGTCCACCGTGGACACGTCCACCGCCGATTCGGGCTCCGTCGATTCGGGCTCCGGCCGCTCCGACTCGACGGCCGGGCGGGCCCCGGCCCCCTCGACCGCCGGCGGGGCATCGGACACGTCCCCGACACCCCCCGCGCTGATCTCGACCTCGCCGACGGAGGTCTGCCTGCTGGGGCTGTGCCTCGGCTGACCCGGAAGGACGCCGGGGCCGAAGGGGGCACAGAGGAAGGCGGCCCCGCTGCGAAGGCGGCGGGTAGGGTCTGTGGTCATGAGTGCAACACCCGGCGACCCAGGCAGAGTTGACCTCCGCCGCCGCAGGATCACCCCGCGCCGCCTCGGCGCCGCCGCCGTGGTCTACGGCGTGTTCGTCGCGGGTTGGTACCTGGGGCAGCCCGTGACCCCCGAGTGCCGCCCCGACCGGGCCGCTCTCGACCGGGCCGCCGAACGCTATGGGCACGTACCGGTCTCCACGCCCACCCCCGTGGCCGGACCGGCCGGGGAACCGTCGGCGATCGCGCGGCACAGCCCGATCGAGTCCGCCGACACCCTCCACATCCTCACGGCCACCGCCTACGCCGTCCCCTGCGGCAATGACACGGGCGAACTTCCCCGGCTCGCGGCCTGGTTCGACGGCGCCTGGAGGTAGCCGGGATGCCCGCCTGGATCACCCTGCGCCGCCTCGGGGTCGTCACCACGCTGTACGCCGTGTTCCTGGCCGGGTGGTGGCTGGGACAGCCCGTGCGCTCCGACGGCTGCCAGGAGGACCGGCACGCGGCCGGGGGCGACGGCCGCCCCGTACCGGTGGAACCGGCCGACCCCGGCCGCTACCTCGACCACCTCGGCCTCGGCCTCGGGTTCCCGGACTTCGGCCTCCTCGACTGGGCCGACGACATGGACGGCCGCCGCGACGGCGAGTACGGTCCCGGCGACCACGGCTACGAGCTGCGGTACGGGGACGGAACGTACGCCACGTCCGGCCCGAACCACGGCTTCTGCTCCTATACGAAGCGCGCCCGCCTGCTCGCCTGGGTCAACGGCGACTGGGGCTGACCCGGCCGCACTGGCGAAGTGCCTCGGCCATCCACGGCTGGAAGGGCAGGTGCCCGGGGACCACCTGCCAGTCGTTGACGGTCCACACCAGACGCCAGTACCGCTCGACGAGCGGATCGTGCCCCGCTTCGAACCGCGACGCCATCCACTCCCGCAACCCGGGGCCGTCGGGACGGCCGAGCACGGCGGCGAAGCGCTCCGCGACGGCCTCGACCACCGCGTCGGCACCGGAACCGTCCGGCGCGATGCCCGCCGCCCTCGCGTCGGCGACAGCCCCCCTGACTAACGGGACGAGTTCGGCCGCCTGCTCGGGGGCCACGCCCGGCAGCGCGTCCTCGTCGGCGGGCGGGAACGCCGCGTCCGCCATGCGCGCGCGGAAGTCGTCGTCGGCGATGAGTTCGGCCAGTTCCACCCACGCGGCGAGCCGGGTGTCGGAGGGCTCGTCGGGGAGGTCGGGCAGGGCCGTGCGCAGGACGGCGGCAGCGCTGCGGGCCTGTGGCGTGTCTGCGCCGAGGCCGGCGATGAAGTCGGCCACCATGCGCCGTCGTTCGTCGGCGGTGAGGCGGGTGAGCCGGTGCATGAGAACGGTCTCCTCGGGACTCGGGCCGCGCCGGGCGAGGAGCCGCAGCATGCTGTGGCGCAGTCGCAGGGCGCGGATCTGGAAGGCGGTGGCGTCGGCGTGCGCGGCGGCGACCTCGGCGACGGAGAGGCCGCCGTCCAGGACGCTGCGGACCGTGGCCAGGTCGACGCCCAGCTCCCGCAGGACGCCGATGAGGTGCAGCCGGTCGAGGGCCGCGTCGTCGTAGCGGCGGTATCCGGCCGGGGTGCGGTCCGTGGGCGGCAGCAGTCCGGTGTCCGAGTAGAACCGGATCGTCCGTACGGGCACCGCGGTACGGGCCGACAGTTCACCGATCGAGTGCGGGGGCGTCGCGCCGTTCATGGAGCCCACTCTCCGGTCTCCAGTCACTGGAGAGTCAAGCCGTACGGGAGTCCCGAGGTTCCTACGCCGCCCGGTCGTCGCCGAGCCAGGCCAGTGCGGCCACCGTCAGCGCGCTCACGCCCGTGTCCAGGGTGGGCTGGACGACGGGGGCGAAGGCGGCGCTGTGGTTGACCGGGATGTCCTGGGCGACGGTCCCCTCGCGGGCGGCCTCGGCGTAGCGGTCCGGGTCGATGCCGCCGATCGCCCAGTACGTGAACGGCACCCCGAAGGCCCCGGGGATCTCGCTCATGTCCTCGCTGGCGGTCTGCAGCTCGACGGTGTGCGCGTCGTCGCCGAAGTACGCGCCGAACGCCTCCGCGACGCGCCGGGTGGGCTCCTCGTCGTTGACGGTGGGCGGGAAGGACGAGAGCCGCTCGAACTCCGGTTCCTCGGGGGAGCGGGACGCCTCGCACTCGGCGCGGACGATGCGCTTGACCGCGTCCAGGACCCGGGTGCGGGTGGCGTCGTCGTACGTGCGGACGTTGAGCTCCAGGACGGCCCGGTCGGGGATGACGTTGGGTCCGCTGCCGGCGTGGATGCTGCCCACGGTCACCACGGCGGGCGTGGTGGCGGCCAGCTCGCGGGAGACCACGGTCTGCAGCCGTACGACGATCGATGCGGCGATCACCACGGGGTCGACCGACGCCTGGGGCGCCGAACCGTGCGCGCCCCGGCCGTGCACGGTGACCCGGAGGCTGTCGGCGGCGGACAGGAAGGAGCCCGCCCGGGTGCCGACGTAACCGGCCGGGTACGGCAGGACGTGCTGGGCGAGGACGACGTCGGGGCGGGGCGACCGGTCGGTCAGACCGTCCTCGATCATGGCGTCGGCGCCGTCCCCGTTCTCCTCCGAGGGCTGGAACAGCGCGACGAAGGTGCCGCGCCAGGCGTCCCGGTGCTCGGCCAGCAGGCGCGCGCATCCGGTCAGGCAGGTCACGTGCACGTCGTGGCCGCAGGCGTGCATCACCGGCTGCTCCCGGCCCTCCCCGTCGGTCGCCGTCGCGGTGGAGGCGTACGGCAGGCCGGTCCGCTCGCGCACCGGGAGGGCGTCCATGTCGGCGCGGGCCATGACGACCGGGCCGTCCCCGTTGGCGAGGACCCCGACCACGCCGGTGCCGCCGACGCCCTCGGTGACGTCGTAGCCGCTCTGCCGCAGGGCGTCCGCCGCCTTCTTCGCCGTACGGTGCTCCCGCAGGCCGAGTTCGGGGTGCCGGTGCAGGTCACGGTAGAGGTCCTCGAGGTCGGAGCGGACGGAGTCGAGGCCGGCCAGGACGGTCCGGGCGGTGTCACTCATCTGGGGTGCTCCATTCCATCGAGGCTACTGACGGCGCCGTGTCCCGCCACCGGACGCACGCGTCTCGGGTGGTTCCGGGGCGTTGAGGCCGAAGTGCAGCCCGAGCATGCGGATCAGGAAGCAGACCGCCGTCGCTCCGAGCGCCGCCGGGAGGCCGTACAGCCCCGTCTCGGTGGTCGCGACCGTCACCGCCGCGCCGACCAGGGCGGGGATGGCGTACAGGCCGGTGCGCAGCACCGTCGGGACCTGGCCGACCAGGGTGTCGCGGATCGTCCCTCCGCCCACCGCCGTGATCACGCCCAGCAGCATCGCCGGTACGACGGCCAGCCCGGCGTCCAGCGCCTTGCTCGCGCCGATTACCGCGAAGGTGCTCAGTCCGACCGCGTCGAGCACGGTGATCGCGGGTTCGAGCCGTCGCAGGTGCCGGCTGATGGCGAAGGCGAGCAGGCCACCGGCGGCGGCGAGCGTGTAGTAGCGCCAGTCCAGGAACGTGGCGGGCGGCAGCGAGTCGATGAGCACGTCCCGGATGACCCCGCCGCCCAACGCGGTGATCATCCCGAGCACCACCACCCCGACCACGTCCAGCCGCGCGGCCCGCACCGCGGTCAGCGCCCCGTTCAGCCCGAAGGCGAACGTGCCGGTCAGGTCCAGGGCGAGCAGCGCCGCGGGTTGGGTGCTCATGCCGGGGTGGGTACCCCGGCGCGGGGGCGTCAGCCGGTGGGTTCGTCCTCGGCGGCGGGCGGCTGCTCCACGACGAACGACCCCTTGCCGCGCACGGTGACGATGAGCCCCCGGTCGCGGAGCTCCTGTGCGGACCGGCGCGCGGTGAGTCGCGCTACGCCGTATTCGTCGGCGAGATGGTTCTCCGACGGGATCGGCCGGTCCGGGGCCAGTTCTCCCGACTCGATCTTCTTCGCGATGACGTCGGCGAGCTGAACGTAGAGCGGTCGCGCGCTCATCGGGTCCAGCGGGGTCGAGTGCTCTGTATCGCTCACATGTCCAACGTATGCATCCTCCGACCTACACGTACGAGTGGATTCCTCTGCACTTGTATGCAGAGGGCTATATCGCTTACTTAGGTTCAGTCACAACAACACCCCGGCGAGGTGGACAGACCTCCCGGGGCACGGCCAACGCTGACAAGGAGCGTCGACATGTACGACCTTATCCACCGCGTCGCCCATTGGCTGGGGCTTCTCCTCGGTCCCGGCACCGGAACCCACCGCGCGGGTGACCCGCCTCCCCGGCCCCGGAACTTCCCCGGCACCGCCTCCGCATGCCTCCCCGCCCACCACTCGCCCTACTGCCGCCACCTCCCTCTCGACGGCGCCGAGAGCCGTCTCGCCCGCCCCTACGTCACCGCCCACGAACAGGAGCAGGACCGTCGGCGGCACCGTCGCCTCGCCCTCGTGCTCGCCGCCGACTACGGCATCGACCTCGATCAGCACATCGTCGGTGCGCGGAAGGCGGTCGCGTGATGGAGGCGTTCACCGCGCTGCGGCTGCTGCCCTGGTTGTCGGCGGAAGGCAAGCCGTGCTTCCTCGCCCCGGGCGACAGCGGCGGGTTCGTGTCCCGGCTCGCCGACGAGACGGAGGCCCGGCAGCTCGCCGACGGGCTGGACGTACTCGGCGGCGCCCGCCGGGTGCTGGACGATCCGCTGTCGCCGAACGCCGAGGTCCGCTACACCGCGATCCGGCTGACCGAGTGCCTCGCCGACGTGCTGCGGGTCGCGGAGTCCCGGGGGCGGCGCCTGCCCGCGGCCGGGCACGGTGCGTCGTAGCGGGAGCACCGGCGCCTAGGGTTGCCCCGCCGGAACCCGCCGCCCGCCCGCCTCCCCCGGAGCACACCGCATGCCCCTCCCGTACGTCCTGCTCTCCGCCGCCGTCTCCCTCGACGGCTACCTGGACGACACCGGTTCCGACCGGCTGCTGCTGTCCAGCCCCGCCGACTTCGACCGGGTCGACGAGGTGCGGGCCTCCGTGGACGCGATCCTGGTCGGGGCCGGGACGATCCGGGCCGACAATCCGCGGCTGCTGGTGAACTCGGCCGAGCGGCGGGCGGCGCGGGTCGCGGCCGGGGAGGCGGAGTACCCGCTCAAGGTCACCGTCAGCGGCAGCGGCGAGCTGGATCCGGCGGCGCGGTTCTGGCACACGGGTGGGGAGAAGGTGCTGCTGACCACGGACGACGGTGCCCGGCGGGCCCGCGGGCTGGGGATCGCTGCCGATGTGGTGTCCCTGGGGGCGGCGCTCGACTGGCAGACCGCGCTGGAGTACCTCCACGACCGGCGGGGCGTGCGGCGGCTGATGGTGGAAGGGGGCGGGACCGTCCACAGCCAGCTGCTTCAGCGGGAGCTCGCCGACGAGCTGCACCTCGTCCTCGCGCCCGTCCTCGTCGGGGACCCGGCCGCGCCCCGGCTGTTCGGGCCCGGTGCCTACCAGGGCGGGCGGCTGCGGTTGATCGAGACGCGGCGGATCGAGGACGTGGTGCTGATGCGGTACCTGCCGACCGCACCCGGCGCCGGCGAGCGAGTCGCCGCCGCCGACCGGCACTGGCTGGGGCTCGCCTGTGAGCTGGCCGAGCTGTGTCCGCCGTCGGACACCGCGTTCAGCGTGGGGGCGGTCGTGGTCGCCGCCGACGGGAGCGAGCTGGCGCGCGGGTTCTCGCGGGAGGGCGGTGATCCCGTCGTGCACGCCGAGGAGGCCGCGCTCGCGAAGGTCGACCCGGAAGACCCCCGGCTCGCCCGCGCCACCGTGTACAGCAGTCTCGAGCCCTGCGCCCGCCGCGCCTCCCGGCCCGCGCCCTGCGCCCGGCTGATCCTCGACGCCGGGGTGCGCCGCGTCGTCACGGCCTGGCGGGAGCCGGACACCTTCGTGGCGGGGGCGGACGGGAGCGGGGTGCTCGCCGCGCACGGTGCCGTCGTCGTCGTACCGGCCGGGTACGAGGAGCGGGCCAAGGCGCCGAACCGCCATCTGGAGGGGTAGGGCCACCGTCGGGGAGATACCGATGTGCATTCCACCCCGGGGATGACGTACAGTGGTGAACACAACGGCGCGGGGTGGAGCAGCTCGGTAGCTCGCTGGGCTCATAACCCAGAGGTCGCAGGTTCAAATCCTGTCCCCGCTACTGAAGGCCGAGGGCCGGAATCCGAAAGGGTTCCGGCCCTCGGTGCGTTTCCGGTGCGTTTCCGCTGCGTTCCTCCCGGACGTGCCCGTCATCCGGTCGGCCCCTCACCGCTCGCCACCCGCCCCCGTCCCCGGAAACCTGGAGTCCAGGACGGCAAGCGGCGCGCGGACGTGCGGGGTGGCGGGAGACGAGTGGTGCGGCCTGGTGACGTGGACGACGAGGGAGTGGCCGCCAGGGCCGGCGGCCGGCTCCCCGGTGATCCCGTGCCCGACCCGGGCCTCGGAGGCGAGGAGCCGCCCTCCGGCCCGCCGCCGCGCCGCCGGACCGGCTACGGACGCGCCTTCGTGCACGCGCTCCCCGTGCTGCTGATCGCCGTCGCCATCCTGTACGACATCTTCACGCCGAGGTACTTCACCGCCGGCCCCCTCTACACGGCCGCGCCCCTGGTCGCCGCCCCGCTCTACTCGCGGCGCGGCACCGCGCTCACCGGCGTTGCCGTGGTCGTGTCGGTCATCGGGCTGCAGATCGGCAAGGGCGTCATCCACTACGTCGACTCCCTCACCGAGCTGATCACCATCGCGACGGTCGCCGTGCTCGCCGTCCTCGTGAACGGCATGGTCCGGCGCAGCAGCGAGCGTCTCGTCTCCGTCCGCGAGATCGCCGAGGCCGCCCAGCGCGCCGTGCTGCCCGAACCCGCCGAGCGCATCGGGGGTTTCGAGATCGCCGTCTGCTACGAGGCCGCGCAGGCCGACGCCTTCATCGGCGGTGACCTGTACGCCGTGCAGGACAGCGCCCGCGGCGTCCGGCTCATCGTCGGCGACGTGCGCGGCAAGGGCATGGGCGCGGTCGCCGCCGTCGCCGTGGTGATCGGCGCCTTCCGGGAGGCCGCCGAGCAGGAGGCGACGCTGGAGGCGGTGGCGCAGCGCCTGGAGCGGGCGCTGGCGCGCGAGGGCACCCGGCGCGACGGGCTGGACGCCTTCGAGGGCTTCACCACCGCTCTCCTCGCCGAACTCCCGCACGGCGACGGGACCGTACGCATCGTCAACCGCGGCCATCCGCCACCCCTGCTGCTGTATTCCGACGGGACCCTGGACACGCTGCCCGCCCGCGAGTCGGCGCTGCCGCTCGGCATGGGAGACCTGGGCGTGTGGCCCGACCGGGCGGAGGAGGCCGACTTCCCCGGTGGGGCCACACTGCTGCTCTACACCGACGGGCTGACCGAAGCCCGGGACGCCAGGGGCGAGTTCTACGATCCGCAGACGCGGCTGGCCGGCCATGTCTTCCGGCATCCGGTGACGCTGCTCGACACCCTCGCCGAGGACGTGCGCCGGCACTCCGGGGGCGGCATGGCGGACGACATGGCGCTGCTCGCCGTACGGCGGCCCCGGCGCGGTGACCATGATCATTGTCACGAGACGTGACGGCCCGACCCCCCTCCGCATAACAACTGATACACCGTCAGAAGAAAGTGGCGTGAAGGGGAATACTGAGGGCGGGTCAACTCGTCCGGTTTTCACCGGTCGTGAGGGGTGCGTCCCGGCCGTTTTCGTTAATGATCAAGCGGAACGGCTTGGATTCCGGGCCTCGCGTCTATTAACGTTCGATAACGCAGCGCGGTCGTCCCAGCCGTCACAGAAGGCGGCTCCGTGCGCACGCGCCGAATCCCGCAAGGGAACCGGGGAACCACCACATTGGGGTGAATCGGGCGTCTGGCACCGTGGAAACACGGTCGGCAGACACCCGTAGGAGACCTTCCTGCTCCGAACCCGTCAGCTAACCCGGTAGGCGAAAGGAAGGAAAGGAGTACGCCCACGTGGCGTCCAACCGGCCTGCCCCCGAGGCCCCGTACGTGCCCACCGGGCACGGCACCGACACCTTCGGCTACGACGCCCCCCGCGCCGAAGAGGGCCCCTGGGAGGAGTGGAACCCCACCGCGGAGTCCATCCGTCCCGTGCGCGGCCGGCACCGCGTCGCCAAGCAGCGCGGCGGACTCGCCCGCAGCTCCACCGTCCTCGGCGTAGGCGTCATAGCCGCCGTCGGCGCGGGCGGCATGGCCAGCGCGCAGACCGGCAAGCCGCCGGTGTCCATCTCCATGCCGGACCTGCCGAACGTGGGCTCGCTCATGCCCGGCGGCGACGAGGAGCCGGAGCCCGAGGGTTCCGCCACCCCGCTCAGCGGCATCACCCAGGCCGTCGCCGCGGACACCGCGCAGGGCGCGGACTCCACCGGTGCCGGCGCCGGTGAGTCGCTGCGGGCCCGGATCATGGCGCAGGCCGAGCAGCAGCAGGCCCAGGTCGAGACCAAGGCCGCCGCCGAGGCGCAGGCCGCGGCCGAGAAGAAGGCCCAGGAAGCCGCCGCCAAGGCCGCGAAGGAGGCCGAGGCCAAGGCCGCCGCCGCCAAGAAGAAGGCGGAGGAGGAGGCCGCGAAGAAGGCCGAGGCCGAGCGGCTCGCGAAGCTGGCCAAGCAGTTCACGCTGCCGACCTCCTCGTACACGATCTCCTCGACCTTCAACCAGGCCGGCTCCCTGTGGGCCTCCGGCCACCACACCGGCCTCGACTTCGCCGCCCCCACGGGCACCCTGCTCAAGGCGGTGCACAGCGGCACGATCACGTCGGCCGGCTGGGACGGTTCGTACGGCTACAAGACCGTGCTCACCCTCGACGACGGCACCGAACTCTGGTACGCGCACCAGTCGTCCATCAACGTCAGCGTCGGCCAGAAGGTCACCACCGGGGACGTCATCGGCCGCGTCGGCGCCACCGGCAACGTCACCGGCGCCCACCTGCACCTCGAGGTCCACACCGGCGACGGCTCGGGCATCGACCCGATGGCCTGGCTCCAGAGCAAGGGCCTCACCCCCTGAGGCACCTCGCCCCTTGACCCGCCCCGCCGAGCCCCGGCGGTCCTGACGGCAACCCCCCGACGTCAGGGCTGCCGGTTTGCGGCGTTTTTGCGCGGGTGCCGGAATGCTCTGCTCCGCCGCGGTCGTTGATCCTCTACATGACTTCTCTGCGCAAGCTCGGCTCCTCCGACCTCGAGGTCTTCCCCCTCGCCCTCGGCGGCAACGTCTTCGGCTGGACCGCCGACCAGGACACGTCCTTCGCCGTCCTCGACGCCTACACGGCGGCGGGCGGCAACTTCGTCGACACCGCCGATTCCTACTCCGCCTGGGTCGACGGCAACAGCGGCGGCGAGTCCGAGACCGTCCTCGGCAAGTGGCTCGCGGCCCGCGGCAACCGTGACGACGTCGTCCTCGCCACCAAGGTCAGCCAGCACCCCGAGTACCCCGGCCTGTCCGCCGCGAACATCAGGGCCGCCGCCGACGCCTCGCTGCGCCGCCTGGGCACCGACCACATCGACCTCTACTACACCCACTTCGACAAGCCCGAGGTGCCGGTCGAGGAGATCATCGGCGCCCTCGACGAGCTGGTGAGGGCCGGCAAGGTGCGGCACATCGCCGCCTCCAACATCTCCGCCGAGCGGCTCGCGGCGTCCCTGGAGTTCTCCGACCGCGAGGGCCTGGCCCGGTACGTCGCCCTCCAGCCGCACTACAACCTGGTCTCCCGCGACACCTACGAGGGCGGACTCGGCGACCTCGCCGAGCGGACCGGTCTCGCCGCCGTCCCGTACTACGCCCTCGCGGCCGGCTTCCTCACCGGCAAGTACCGCCCCGGCACGGCCGTGGACAGCCCGCGGGCCGGCGGTGCCGCCAAGCACCTGGAGAGCGAGCGCGGGCGCCGGGTGCTCGCCGCCCTGGACGAGATCGCCGAGGCCCACGACGCTCCCGTCGCCACGGTCGCCCTCGCCTGGCTGGCCGGCCGGCCGACGGTGGCGGCCCCGATCGCCTCCGCGCGCACGGTGGAGCAACTGCCGGCACTGCTGGGCGTGGCCGAGCTGAACCTGACGGAGGACGAGGCCGAGCGGCTCACACGGGCGTCCGCCTGAGGGGCGGCCGGACGACGCGGGCCTACGGCCGGTAGGGGCCGGGCGGCGTGTACGGCGCGTGCTGCGGAGAGGGCGGCGCGTACTGCGGGTACGGGGCGTGCGGCGCCTGCGGGTGGTGCGGCGGGTGCGGGCCGTACGGCCGGTACGGGGGGTGCGCCGTCGCGTACCCGTACGCACCCTGCGCCCCGTAGCCGTACCCGTACGCCCACGGGGGCACCGGCCGCGGCGCGGGCGCCGGGGGTGCGGTGGCCCGGGCGGCGTGGTCCAGCGCCGGACGGGCCACGCCTCGCAGGCTCCACAGGGCGTCGAGGAGTTGGCGCTCCCGTACGGTGAAGTCGGCGCCCGCCCTGCCCCGGCGCCCGCGCTGCCGCAGGAACGCCACCGAGGTCGCACACGCCTCGTACCGTGCCACCGCCCGAGCACCCTCCTTCCCGGCGTGCTTGCGGGCGTACTGCCGGGCGACGCGGCGGGCCCGCATCGAGCCGAGCGCGAAGGGCTCCGTGGGCGTCAGCCAGCCGGCGGCCACGTAGGCGGGCAGCTCGGCCCGGACGGTGCCCAGTTCACGCTGCCGGGTCCAGATCACCAGCCAGGTCAGCAGGCCGAACGACGGCACCATGAACGCCGCGTACACGCCGAAGAAGCCGTACTCGCCGAACGCGGCCGAGCCGTTCCACAGGGCGTGCATGCCCATCGCGAGCAGCAGCCCGGCCAGCGGGAGCAGGGCCCGGCGCAGACGGTGCCGGCCCGCGGAGAGCGCGGCGATGCCGAAGCCGATGCCGGTGAGGACCGTGAACAGCGGGTGCGCGAAGGGCGACATCACGACGCGGACGAAGAAGGTCGCCGCGGTGACCGAGGCGATGCCGCTGTCGCCGGTCAGCTGGTCGGTGCCGAAGGCGGTGCCCAGGTAGAGGATGTTCTCGGTGAAGGCGAAGCCGGTGGCGGTGACCCCGGCGACGACCACGCCGTCGACGATGCCGGTGAAGTCCCGTCTGCGGAAGAGGAAGACCAGCAGGACGGCGGCGGCCTTGGCGGACTCCTCGACGACCGGGGCTATGACCGTGGCGCCCCAGGTGTCCGCGCCGGCCGGGTCGGCGGTCGCGGTCGCTATCCACCGGGTGGCGAAGCTGTTGGCGACGATCGCTATCAGCGCCGCCGCGCAGGCGCCCCACGCGAAGCAGAACAGCAGGTTCCGCCAGGGTCCGGGATCGACCCGGTCCAGCCAGCGGAACGCCGCCACGAGCAGCGGTACGGGCAGGACGGCGAGACCGAGCCCCACCAGGAAGCCCTGTGTGCCGGTCTGTTCGCGCACCAGGGCGAGGATCACCAGGCCGGAGAGCGCGAGCAGGGTGATCAGCGCGCCGTAACGGACCCAGGTGCGCTGCCACCAGTGCGTATGCCGGTGCACACGGGTCGGGTACGGGGGACAGGTGGCCACGGCATGGACCCTAACCGGTGGGAGGCAGCTCCTTGTGCTGTACGCGACGAAACAGCAGGTCGTTCACCACATGTCCCTTGTCCAGTCCCTGGCCCTCGAAACGGGTCAGCGGCCGGTGTTCGGGGCGCGGCGCGAACCCGCCGCCGGGCACGGTGTTCTCGAAGTCGGGGTGCGCGGTGAGCACCTCGAGCATCTGCTCGGCGTACGGCTCCCAGTCGGTGGCGCAGTGCACGACGGCCCCCGGTGCGAGCCGGGTCGCGGCCAGCGTCAGGAACTCCGGCTGGATCAGCCGGCGCTTGTGGTGGCGCTTCTTCGGCCACGGGTCGGGGAAATAGACGCGCAGTCCGGCGAGGGAGCCGGGGGCGAGCATCTCGCGCAGCAGGATGACCGCGTCGCCGTTGCCCACCCGGATGTTGGGCAGCTCCTCGCGCTCCGCGCGCGCGAGGAGGTTGCCCTGGCCCGGGGTGTGGACGTCGACGGCGAGGATGTTGGTGTCCGGGTCGGCGGCGGCCATCCGGGCGGTGGCCTCGCCCATGCCGAAGCCGATCTCCAGGACGACGGGGCGGGCGTTGCCGAACAGCTCGGCGAGGTCGACGACGCGCTGTCCGTCGATGTCCAGCCCCCACCGGGACCACAGCCGCTGCAACGCGTCCGCCTGCCCGGCGGTCACCCGGCTGCGTCGCGGCTGGAAACTGCGGATCCGCCGCTCGAAGTGCGACCCGGCGGGATCGGCCTTCGGCCCGTCGGGGAACCGGGGCTCGCCCTTGGCGCGGACGTGCCGCAGGGAAGCGGACGCGGCATCGGAGGTGTGGTGGGAGTCAGACACAATGCGTCGATTTTAGACCGAGCCCGTGGTTGCGACTGCTTGTTGGAGTAGTTAGAGTCTATAACGTAAGCGATTGATTGAAGCGACCGTCGTACTCGTGGGGAGAGACACCGTGATTCACCACCAGATCCGCCTCGCCATGCGCCCCGACGCACCTCAGGACAAGGTCGACGAGGCGCTCGAGATGCTCCGCAGGATGGGGCGCGAGATCGACGCCGTCGCGTACTGGGCGGTCGGGCGGGACGTGGGCGGTGACTTCGACTACGGAGCGATGTTCGCGGTCGAGGACATCGAGGCCTACCGGGCGTACATGCACGCTCCGCTGCACCGGCAGGTGGACGCGATCGGGCTGCCGCTGGTGCGGCACATGGTCTCGCACGACCTGACCGACGACGAGGACCCGGCCACGGGGGACCGCATCCGGCAGATCCACGCCGAGCGCTTCGCGGGCGACCCGGCCCTGGTGGCGCTGATCGAGGGCCTCGGCTCGTACGACGGCAGCAGTGCGCCGGGGCGGGACCGCTCCTAGTCCGCGGCGGCCAGCATCGCCAGCGCCCTGCGGCCCACCTCGCGGCCGATGGGCAGGGAGGCGGTCGCCGCGGGCGACGGCGCGTTCAGGACGTGCACCGCGTGGGCGCCCTCCTTGATCAGGAAGTCGTCCACCAGGGTGCCGTCCGCCAGCACCGCCTGCGCCCGCACCCCGGCCGGCGCGGCGACCAGGTCGTCCTCCGTCACCGCCGGCAGCAGTCTGCGGACCGCTGTCGTGAAGGCGCTCCTGGACAGGGACCGGCGCAGCTCGCCCGCCCCGTACCTCCAGTGCCGCCGGGCCATGTGCCACGACCCCGGCCAGGCCAGGGTGGCGCCCAGCTCGCGGGGGCGCACCACGCCCCATCCGTATCCCTCGCGGGCCAGTGCCGGTACCGCGTTCGGTCCGACGTGCACGCCGCCGTCGATGCCGCGGGTCAGGTGCACCCCGAGGAACGGGAACGCCGGGTCCGGCACCGGATACACCAGTCCCCGCACCAGCTCGGGCCGCGCCAGCTCGTAGTACTCGCCCCGGAAGGGCACGATCCGCATGCCGGGGTCGTCGCCGGTCAGGCGGGCGATCCCGTCGCAGTGCAGCCCGCCGCAGTTGACCACGACCCGGGCGCGGAGCACGTCCCCGGCGCGGGTGCGGACGGCGACGCCGAGGCCGGGTCGCCGGTCGACGCGGTGCACCTCGGCGCCGTAGCGGACCTCCGCTCCCGACGCCTGGGCGAGCCTGCGGGCCACGGCGCCGTAGTCGCAGATGCCGGTGGTGCCGACGTGGATGGCGGCCAGGCCGCGCACCTCGGGCTCGTACTCCTGTATCTGGCCGCCGCCCAGCTCGCGCACCGGTATGCCGTTCTCCCGGCCGCGCTGCACCAGGGCGTGCAGGCGGGGCAGCTCGGCGCGGTCGGTGGCGACGATCAGCTTGCCGGTGACGGCGTGGTCGATGCCGTACTCGGCGCAGAACTTGACCATCTCGGCGGCGCCCCGGACCGCGTACCGCGCCTTCAGCGAGCCCGGACGGTAGTAGACACCGCTGTGGATGACGCCGCTGTTGCGGCCTGTCTGGTGGCGGGCGGGGCCGGGCTCCTTCTCCAGGACCGTGACCCGGGTGCCCGGTGCGGCGCGCGTGATCGCGTACGCCGTGGACAGGCCGACGATGCCGCCGCCGATCACCAGCACATCACAGTCGAACACTCGTTCCATCTCCCGGTTCACCTCCCGGCTTCGATAGTGCACTGCGCCACTGACAATGCCTTCAAACCCGGAAGAGGGCGGTCCGTCAGGCCGGAGTCACCAGCAGCGGGCGGGCGCGCTCGCGCAACTCCACCACGCGCGGCTCGTCGCCGTAGGGTTCAAGGCGGTGCAGGAGGTCCTTCACGTACTCGGTGGTGCGGGCCGAGGAGATGCGGCCGGCCACCTCGACCGCCCGCACGCCCTGCTCGCAGGCCGCGTCCAGGTTGCCCGACTCCAGCTCGGCCACCGCCGAGACGACCAGTCTGAGGCCGTGCGAGCGTACGAACTCCTCCGTCGGTTTCGACAGCGCCTGCTCGGTGAAGCGGCGGACCTGGCGCGGTGCCTTCAGGTCGCGGTAGCACTCGGCCGCGTCGGCGGCGAACCGGTCGTAGGAGTAGAAACCCAGCCACGACGGGTCGCTGTCGCCGGGGCGCGCGCGCTCCAGCCAGCTCTCGGCGGCCTTCAGGGCGGCCCCGGCCGCCACCGCGTCGTTGGCGCGCGCGTGGGCACGGGCCTCGACCAGGCGGAAGAAGCTCATGGTGCGGGCCGTGGCCAGGCCGCGGTTGCGCTCCAGGGCGGCCTGGGCGAGGTCGACGCCCTCGTCGCCGAAGCCGCGGTAGGTGGCCTGGAGCGACATCGAGGCCAGGACGTAGCCGCCGAGCGGCACGTCGGCCGCCGCGCGAGCCAGGCGCAGGGCCTGGATGTAGTACCGCTGGGCGGCCTCCTGCTGGCCGGTGTCGAAGGCCATCCAGCCGGCCAGGCGGGTCAGCTCGGCCGAGGCGCCGAACAGGGCGCGGCCGACCTCGTCGGAGTAGGAGCCGAGCAGGAGCGGTGCCGCCTCGACCCGTAAGCACTCGGGGACCATCGACGAACGCCAGTCGCCGCCGCCGTACTTGGAGTCCCAGCGGCGGGCGTCCTCGGCGGCCTCGCGGAGCTTCTGCACATCACTGTGGCCGACTTTGAGCGGTGCGCCGGAGCCCTCGGCCGGGCTCGCCTCGCGCGCCACCGAGCTGTCGGCCGGGGTTATCAGCCATCGCGAGGCGGGCGTCGCATATGCGCTCACCGCGAACGATCCGGCGAGCGACTGCCAGATGCCGCCGCCGGCCCGGCGGCCGGCGAGGTCGAGACGGTACAGCTCGGTGGCGGACCTGACCGCCTGCCCCACGTCCCTCGGAAAGGCGAGGCCCACCTCGGGGGCGGGGTCCGCGTCCGCCAGGCCGATCTCGTGCAGCGGCACCGGGCGGCCCAGCTTCTGGCCGATGGCGGCGGCGATGAGGTGCGGCGCCGCACCCTGCGGCACCATGCCCTTCGAGACCCAGCGCGCCACCGACGTCTTGTCGTAGCGGAGGGTCAACCCGCGCTGGGCGCCGAGGTCGTTGACGCGCCGGGCGAGACCTGCGTTGCTGATTCCCGCGAGGGCGAGAACGGCGCCGAGTTTCTCGTTCGGCCCGCGTTGCTCCCTGGACATGCGTCACCCCTCGACACAGACGGCTGCCGCGCTGGCATAACCACGCGGCATTCGTAAACCCAGCGTAGTTCGCCGCATCCCATGCGTTAAGAGGCATTCTTCCGGATGGCGGGATTGTGGTCCGTACTCAAGTGCGGTGTATGTACGGTCTGTTGCCGCGTGCTCCCGATGTGTGGCCGTGCGCCCGCCCGTGCGCTCTTCTCCGGCCACGGCGGGAGCGATTCCATGGGCGGTGCGTGGGTCGGCCCGCTGTACTGGATCCAGTGGGCTGGGGGACGCCGCCGCCTACATCCCCGCGGGCGGCGGACCGGCCCGGGGGGCGAGTCCCGCCTCCCGGGCTGCGCGCCGCCGGCGAGTGGCCGGGCGGTGCGCAGAGTTTGTACGGAGCGTGTTCGAATGTGGCCGCGTCGCGTCGATTTGGCTGAAAATCACCGTTGGTGATTTTCGGGTACTGCCGCCCTCACCACGGGAGTTGAGGGCGCGTTGGGTAGCCAAAGGGCGCGTTCAGGGGGCGCATTCGCGTCGTCTTCGCTCCCCCGGGAACGGTGCCCGGGGCGGCGGAGAGGGAGTCGGCGTTCTCGCGTGGGTCTTCGCGAGGGCGCACTCAGGGAGCACACGCGGCTCCGCCGACGCTCTGTGGCGCGCCCTTCATGGCAGCATGGGGAACCAGTTCGTACGGTGCACTGGTTGTCCCCAGCCTGTGGAGGCGTCGATGCGGTGGTTGGTGGGGTGGAGCAGCGCCGCCGTGGGAGCAGGAGCAGCGGGGATCGCCGGCGCGGCCGGCTCCGCGGGCGCCAACGGCTCCGCCGGAGTCACCGGTTACGACGGCGAGACCGTACAGCCCGTGGGGGCCCAGCCGTTGTGGGGCGACCCCGACCCCCTGTGGGCGGTCGGCGACTGGCGCCCCGACGAGGTGCGCGTCGTCACGGCCGACCCCCAGACCCGGATCGCCGTCCTCGGCATCTGCGGCGCGAGCGACGAGCAGCTGCGGGTCGCGCTGTTCGCCGCGCGCGGGGGCGCACTGCGGCATCTGACGGCGTGGCCCGGCAGCTACACGGCTGTCGTCCAGGTGGGCCGGCGGATCACCGTCTGCAGCGACCTCGCGGGCGCCCGGCCGGTCTTCCACACCCCCTGGGCGGGCGGCACCGCCTACGCGACCGCCGCGCTGCCACTGGCCGACCTCGTCGAGGCCAACCTCGACTTCGGCCACCTCGCCGCGCTGCTCGCCACGCCCGACGTGCCGGCCGCGCTGGACGACTCCACCCCGTACGACGGCGTGAAGCGTGTTCCGCCGGGGCACGCACTGATCCTGCGCGCCGGGGCGCGCGAGATCGCCGGGTACGAACCGGTGGCCTCGCTCGCCGTGGCGGCGCCCTCGGCCGACCCCGACCGTGCCGTGGACGGCGTGCGGGACGCCCTGGTCGAAGCGGTGCGCACCCGGCTCGCCGCGCCCCGGCACGTACCCGGGGACGGCATCGACCCCGGCCCCGTCCCGGGCATGGGGCCCGCCGAACGCCGTGCCGCGCGCGGGATGCCGGTGCCCGGGATCGGGGCCGACCTGTCCGGCGGCCCCGCCTCGGGCACGCTGGCGCTGCTGGCGGCCGGGCTGCCGGGGATGCCGGGGACCGTGCTGGGACACGGCACCGGGGCGGGGGAGCGGCTGCTGGCCGTCACCTTCAACGACCTCGCCGTCGGCGGGCAGGAACCCGAGCTGGCCCGGGCGGGCGCGCTGGCGGCCAACCCGCGGCTGCACCACGTGGTGGTCACCGGCGGCGAGGAGATGCTGCCGTACGCCGCCCTCGACGGGCCGCTGACCGACGAACCGGGCTCCTCCCTGGTCGCCGCCGCACGGCACCGGGCCCGGCTGGCCGCGGGCAGCGCGGACCACTTCACCGGGTACGGGGCGCGGCAGGTCCTCGACGCCCATCCGGCGCGCCTGGCCGACCTGCTCATGGACCGCAAGCGGCGCCATCTGGTCCGGCCGGTCGCCGCACTCGCCAAGGCCGACGGGTCGGTACTCGTCCCCGGGCGCGTGTACGCGGCGGCGCGGCGGCTGGCCCGCACGCCGTACCGGAGCGGCCTCGAGGTGCTCGCCGAGCGGTTGCTGCGCAGACGCTTCGACACGCCGGGCGACGGGGCGATGGACGCGTCCCTGGCCGCGCTGACCTGGGCCGGGGCGGGGCCGGCGGCGCGGTGGCTGACCGGAGAGGCGCTGGCTGAAGTATCGGTTCGCCTCCAGACGTCCTCGCAGCGGTCGGGGGTGGGTCCGGGGCAGCGTCCCGGGGACTTCCGGGCGCGGGCGGCGCTGGCGCGGCAGGCGGCGGAGGTGCGGGTGCTCGAGCAGGCCGCCGAGATCCGCTTCCAGCGGCTGCACACGCCGTTCCTCGACAACCAGGTCGTCCGGGCGTGCCGGGCCCTGCCGGAGGCGCTGCGGGTGCGGCCGGGGGCGCGGGCGGCGATCCTGCGGACGGTGCTGGAGGGGGCTGGGGTGAGCGAGCTGCCGCCCGGGTGGGGGGCGCCCACCCAGGCGCTGGCGGCCTCCACCGCGCGGACGGGGCTGCGGGTCTCCGCGGACTCCCTGCTCGGGCTCTTCGACCGGCCGCTGCTCGCCGAGGCGGGGCTCGTGGAGGCGCGGGTCGTGCGCAAGGCGGTGCGGGCGGCGGCCGCGGGTGAGCCGCTGCCGCTGGACGGCCTGGCCGACCTCGTCTCCCTGGAGCTGTGGCTCGGCCGCCTCCTCGCCCGCCGCGGCACCTGCTGGACCGGCACCCCGGCCCGCCAACGCGCGGTACCGGCCGGCATCGCACCGCAGCGGGGCGCGCTGGGCGGCGCGGGGGCGGTCGTGCGGCGGGTCTGAACGCCGGTCCGGCCCACCGCCGGGTGCCCGCGCCACCCCACTCCGGCGACAATGACCCCGTGCGGTACAGAATCCTGGGCGTCACCCAGACGGAGGACCACGGCACCGTCGCGAGCCCCGGCGGCCCCCGCCTGCGCGCGCTGCTCGCCGCCCTCGCCCTGCGTCCCGGCGACGTCGTCACGCCCGCCACCCTGATCGACGAGGTCTGGGCGGAGGACGATCCGCCCCAGGACGCCCCCGCCGCCCTCCAGGCCCTGGTCGGCCGCCTCCGCCGTACCGTCGGCAGGGAAACCGTCGTCTCGGCCCCCGGCGGCTACCGGCTCGCCGCGACCCGCGACGACGTGGACCTGTACGTCTTCGAACACCTCGTACGGCAGGGCACCTCCGCCCTCGGACACGGCGACGCCGCGACGGCCGCCCGGCACCTGGACGAGGCACTGGCCCTCTGGCGGGGCCCGGCACTGGCCGACCTGCCCGGTCGCGAGGCCGGCCCCGAGGCGCTGCGCCTGGAGGCCACCCGGGCCCGTATCGAGGCCGGCCTGCGCCTCGGCGACGCCCCCGACGCCGTACCGCGGCTGCGCGACCTGACCGCCGCCCACCCGTACGACGAACCGCTGCACGCCCTCCTCATCGGCGCCCTGCGCGCCACCGGCCGCGACGCCGACGCACTGGCTGCCTACGAGAGCGCCCGCCGCACCCTCGCCGAAGGACTCGGCACCGAACCCGGACCCCGGCTGCGCGCCCTGCACGCCGAACTGCTCGGCGCCCGGGGCGCGGAACGGCGGTCCGTCCCGGCGGCCGAGAGGGCCCCGGCCGAGGAGCGCCGGGGCAACATCCGGCCCCGGCTGACCACCTTCGTGGGCCGGGAACCGGAACTCGACGCCATCCGTTCCGAACTGCACGCGTCCCGTCTCGTCACCCTCACCGGACCGGGCGGATCCGGCAAGACCCGCCTCGCCGAGGAGGCCGCCGCCGGGCTCGACCAGGCCTGGCTGGTCGAACTCGCCCCGCTGGACCGGCCGGAGGCGGTGCCGGGCGCGGTCGTCAACGCCCTCGGACTGCGCGAGACGGCGCTGCTGACCGGCGACCGGCCGGCCGTGCAGGACGACCCCGTCGCCCTGCTCGTCGAGTACTGCGCCCCACGCAGCCAACTCCTGGTCCTCGACAACTGCGAACACGTCATCGGCGCGGCGGCCCGGCTCGCCGAGACCCTGCTGACCCGCTGCCCCGGCCTGACCGTCCTCGCCACCAGCCGCGAACCCCTGGGCGTACCCGGCGAGTCGGTACGCCCGGTCGAGCCGCTCACCCCCGGCCAGGCGCGTCGCCTCTTCGCCGCGCGCGCGAGCGCCGTCCGTCCCGACGCCGACGCCGTGCTGCGCGACGAGGAGGCGGTCGCCGAGATCTGCCGGCGCCTCGACGGACTGCCGCTCGCCATCGAACTGGCCGCCGCCCGGCTGCGGCTGCTCACCCCGCGGGAGATCGCCGACCGGCTCGACGACCGCTTCCGCCTGCTCACCTCCGGCAGCCGCACCGTCCTGCCCCGCCAGCAGACGCTGCGCGCGGTCGTCGACTGGTCCTGGGACCTCCTCGACGAGGCGGAACGCACGATGCTGCGCGAACTGTCCGTCTTCGCGGGCGGCTGGGACCTGGCGGCGGCGGAGGCCGTGGGCACCGGGCCCGCGGCGGAACTCGTCGGGGCCCTCGTCGACAAGTCCCTCGTCGTCGCCGACCTCGGTACCGAAGGCGCCGACATGCGCTACCGCATGCTGGAGACCATCCACGAGTACGCCGAGGAACGCGCCGCCGAGGTCCCCGGGCTGCGCGCCGCCGCCGAGCGCGCCCACCGCGCATGGGCGCGCGTCCTCGCCGAGGAGGCCGATCCGCAGCTGCGGTCCGCCGGGCAACTGCCCTACATAGCCCGCCTGGAGACCGAGCACGACAACATCCGCGCGGCCCTCGGCCGTTCCCTCGCCGCGGGCGACGAGCCGGAGGCCGCCGCCCTCGCCCTCGCCATGGGCTGGTTCTGGTGGCTGCGCAACTACCGCCACGAAGGCGTCGGGTGGCTGGACCAGGTGCTGCGCCTTGGCGCCGCCCTCGACGCGGGCGGTGCCTCGGCGACGGGAGTCGACGACCGGGATGCGTCCGCGCCCGACCGCGGTGCGTCCGCCCCCGACCGCGGTGCGTCCGCCCCCGACCGTCGTACGTCCGGCCTCGACCGTCGTACGTCCGGCCCTGACCGTCGTCCGTCCGCCCCCGACCACATCGACGCGCTGCTCGCGGTACGGGACGGTGACCCGCTGCATCCGCTGCACTCCCTGCGCATGCGGGTGCGGATGATGCACATCCTCCTCACCTTCGAGACCGCGCCCAGGGAAGGGCTGCTGGACGACCGCATGCGGCGCTACGTCCGGCGGGTGCGGGACCACTTCGCCGCCGGCGGCCCCGAAGCCGCCCGGGTCCCCGGCCTCATCTGGCCGCTGACCGAGTTCTTCGTCGACGACTCGGGCGACGTCCGCGGCTCGATGGACGCTTCCGTCGCCAACTGCCGCGTTCACGGGGGCGAGTGGGAGATCGTCGCCAGCCTCATGTTCCGCACCCACGCCGTGGTCGACCTCTCGGGCACCCCGGTCGGCATCGACGACGACCTGGCGGAAATGCGCGTGCTCAGCCGCCGCGTCGGCGACCGCCTGGTGCAGGCCCAGGTGTGCAGCGCCTTCGGCGAGGCCGCCATGGTGCGCGGCCGCTACGAGGAGGCCAGGGCCGAGTACGCGGAGGCCCTGCGGCTCGCCGAGGAGGTGGGCGCCTTCGCGGAGGCGCCGTTCCTCATCGCCCGGCTCGCCGAGATCGCCTACCGCGAGGGGGACCGCGGCACGGCCCTCGGCGTACTCGACGAAGCCGGCGCCGCGGCGGACCGGTACGGCGTCGTGGACTCCAAGGCCTTCGTCCTGATGCTGCGGGCCGGGCTCGCGGTGGTGGACGAGGACTTCGCGCGGGCGCGCGTCCTGTGGGAGGCGGCCCGCGAGGAGTGCCTGCGCGGCACGCCGCCGCCGCAGTTCCTGGCGATGCTGGGGCTGGTGGACGCGCTCGTGACGGCGGGCGAGTCGGGCCCGCGGGCGGCCCTGCGGCTGCTGGCGGGCACCCTCCGGGCGGCCGTCGAGGAGCAGTGCGCCGACCTGGTGCTCGCGACCCTCGTGGACAGCGCGGCCGGCCTGCTGAGCGACTGCGGCGACCAGGCCCGCGCGGTGCGGCTGCTCGGGGCGGCCGGCCACTGGCGCGGCGACCGTCCGCGCCCCATGCCGGACCACGCGCACGCCGAACGGGCCGAGGCCGCCGCCCGCGGTGCCCTCGGCGGCGAGCGGTACGCCGCCGAACTGGCCCGGGGTGCCGCCCTCACCGCGCGGGACGTCGTCGCCGAGCTGGCGGCGGTGGTGACGGTGGCGGCGGGGCAGTCGGCCGGGCGGACTCCTACGCGCAGGTGAAGCGGGACTGGGCCCAGTCCGCGAGCGCCACCGTGTCGACGGGGCTGTGCGGCTCGGTCACCAGCCGCATCGTCTCGCGCCCCGTGATGTCCACATGGACGGGCAGCGCCGGGTCCCCGCCCTTGACCATCCCCGAGTTCCACAGCCGCACGCCGTCGGCGTACACCGAGAAGTGGACCT
This sequence comes from Streptomyces coelicoflavus, assembly GCF_045041415.1. NCBI lineage: Bacteria > Bacillati > Actinomycetota > Actinomycetes > Kitasatosporales > Streptomycetaceae > Streptomyces > Streptomyces coelicoflavus. The sequence continues at coordinate 4,480,961 of NZ_CP108218.1, forward strand.
TGCCCAGCTTCATCGTCAGGTCGTCGACGCCGGCCAGCGCGTCGTAGGACGAGCAGTCGCGATTCAGGTCGACGGTGACCGAGGAACGTCCGTGGACGGTGACGCCGTGCGCGTACCGCACGTCGGCGACGGACAGGGACGAGCGCTGCCACACCCAGCTGCTGTCGGCCAGCCGCATCTCGGGACCGGTGCCGTCACCGCTCACGTCGTACGCCAGCTCGCTCCACCGGTAGACGGTGGGCGCGGGCGGCGGGGGAGGCGTCGGGGTGGGGGTCGGTGTGGGCGTGGGGGTGGGAGTCGGGGTCGGCTTCGGGGTGGGTGTGGGTGTGGGGGTGGGCGTGGGTTTCGGGGGCGGGGTCGGCTCCGGGGTGGGGGTCGGAGTCGGCTCGGGGGCGGCCACCCGTGCTGGGGGGCGGGGCGGGCGCGTCGAGGGGGTGGGTGTGTCCGGGGCGGGCTGCGCCACCGGTGAGGACGCGGGCGGGGCGGCCTTCGGCGGTTCCTTGTCCGGGGTCTCGTCGCCGGTCAGGGCCAGGGCCAGCGCCGCCGCCGCGGCCACCGCGACCACGCCGGCCGCGATACCGGCCTTCACCGGCGCGCCGAGCCCTTCCGCGGCCGCCGCACCGCCCCCGGCGCCCGCTCCGCCGGACGTACCGCCGCCCGCCGCGGCCGCCGCCCCCGCGACTCCCGCCGCACCGGCGCCCGCGCCCCCGGCGACGAGCCCCGCCGCCTTCGCGTACCCGGCGACACCGAACCAGCCGATGACCGCGACGGGCACCACGGCGGGGATGCCGCCCGCGACCTCCTCGATCTGGGTCGCCGCCAGCCGGCACCTGGCGCACTGCTCCAGGTGCTTGCGCAGCCCGCGTTCGGCCCGGATGCGCAGCCTGCCGCGCGCGTACGTGCCGAGCTGGTCGGCGTAACGGGCGCACTCCTCGTCGGTGGCGAGGGCGTCGCTGACATGGGCCTGGAGATAGGCCTGCTTCAGCCCCTCCCGGGCCCGGCTGGCGAGGACGCGGGTGCCGTTGGCGTCCAGCCCGAAGAGGGTGGCCACCTCGCTCGGCGACTCGTCCTCGACCTCGGTGTGCCACAGCACGGCCTGCCACCGCTCCGGCAGCGACCGGAAGGCCCGCATGGCCATCGACTGCTCGGCCTCGTGCATGGCGCGGACGTCGGCGCCCAGCTCCAGGGTGTCGTCGTCCGGCACCTTCGCGGTGTGCGCGGCCTGCGCGGCGAACACCGCGAAGTCCTCCACGAGTTGCTCCCGCCCCGCCGACCGGGTCCAGCCGGCGGCGACGCGCCGGACCGCGGTGAGCAGGTAGGCGCGCACGGCGTACTCGGGGCCCGAACCGCCGCGCACCGCCTGGAGCATGCGGGCGAACACCTCGGCGGTGAGGTCGTCCGCGGTGTGGGCGTCACGGCAGCAGGTGCGCGCGTACCTGCGGACCGCGTCGGCGTGGCGCAGGTACAGCTCCTCGTAGGCGGTGTCGTCGCCCGAGCGCATCCGCTCGATCAACTCCGCGTCGGACGCCGGGAGCTCGCGCGGCGGCGGCAGAACGCCACCGTCGTCCTGCTCCCGGGGCGGCGGCAGAACGCTGTCCTCGTGCAGCTCACGCTGCGCCGGGACCCCGGTCCCCGCACGGTCCCCGCCCCGTGCGCGAGCCTCGCGGCCACCGTCCGCCACGGAGTCGTCCCGCCGGACATGGGCCGGCCCGCCCTGGCCCGGCACCTGCGGCGCGCCGTCGTCCCCGGCACCGACACCGTCCGGACCGCTCCCGCCGTCACCGACCGATCCGTCCCGCCCGTCAACACTCATCGCGGAAAGCCCCCGCCAACCTGCCCAGCCAGTCCGAACACCGGGTCAGCGTGCCATATTGGCTTTTGTTCAGGACCCCCTTGTGCCGACCATCACTCGTCTGTGCGGACTTGCCGCGCCGCGGTGTCAACGCTCAGCCGTTCGGGGAGGGAGAAACGGGCCGTCCGTCGTCCGTCGTCCGACGGTGCCGCCGTCCCCCGCCCGCCGTCCCCCGCCCGCCGTGCGTCGCCCGCCGTGGCCCCGCCCGTCGTCCGCCGTGCCCCGCCCGCCGTGCGTCATCCGCCGTCCCCGTCCGACACCGGCCCGTCTCCCGTCGGTCCCCGTCACACCGGCCGCGAGCGCAGCCCCTCGAGCAGGATGTCCAGCAGCCGGGCGGAGGCCGCCGCCTGCTGGGCCGGGTCCGGCAGCGAGGGGGCCGCCGTGGCTATCACCAGCAGTACGTCCGACACCGACACGTCCGGCCGCAGTTCACCAGCCGTCCGCGCCCGCTCCACGAGCCGGCCCACGACCTCCAGCAGCGCCGCGGCGCCTTCGCCGACGGCCACGGAACCCGCGACGGAGCCGGTGCCGGAGTCGGCGGCGGAACCCACCGGGCCGGCGGGCGCTCCGGCGTCGGCGGCCCCTTCGGACACCAGCCGCAACTCGCCGGTGCCCGGCTGTATCCGCTGCTGCGGCACCCGCGGATCACCGGCCGCCGCGACTCCGGCAGTCCCGGCGCCGTCGTCACCGTCCTCCGCCACCCCGACCCGCAGCACCTGCGGCGGCAGCAGCCGTCCGGCGCCCGAGGCAACCGACGTCCGCAGGAAACGGGACAGCGCCGACCACGGCTCGTCCTCCTGCCCGAGCGCCGCGCGTGCCTGGTCGGTCAGCCGTGCCGTCTCCTCCTCGGCTATCCGCCGTACCAGCACGTCCTTGCTGGGAAAGCGCCGGTACACCGTGCCGACACCGACCCGTGCGCGCCGTGCCACGTCCTCCATCGGAGCGCCGTACCCCAGCTCGCCGAACACCTCGCGCGCCGCGCGCAGCACGTGCTCCAGATTGCGCTGGGCGTCCACGCGCAAGGGCGCGCTGCGTGCCGCGTCACCGCGAGCGCCGGCCGCCGCCGCACTCGTACTCATCGCGCCGCCGGGCGCGACGGCCGACGCGGACGACCAATGAGAATCCTGAACATGCATAGACAATCCCCCGGTAATGACGTCTCCCCCCGGAGACTCTCCCCGCCATCGAAAGCCGGAGTGCGTGGAACGGCCCCGGTTCCGTGGCCCGCCCGTCGCGGACCCCATGAGCACATCCCCCTGCACACCGTCGGAAAGAACATAGTTGAGCGAGGGTCAATTCAGAAGGGGCACGTTCCGCACGGAGCGCCCCCCGATCGGAGCACCGATCTCATACGCCCCGAATGTGCCGCCCCCGACCCCCACTCCCACCGCCGCTGACCTGCGCGATCACTTCCCGACACGGTGCCGCGCACCCCTGCGCGCTCTCGCGATCTCCGGTCACACAATTTGACGAGCCTGTGGACAAACGCAAGCGCCGGGTGCGTCATGGGGTGGTGAAGGAACGTGCGCGCATTCTCGTTGTCGGCGGTGGCTACGTCGGGATGTACACGGCCCTGCGGTTGCAACGGAATCTCAGGGCCGAACTGAGGCGGGGCGACGCAGAGATCATGCTCGTCACCCCCGACCCCTACATGACGTACCAGCCGTTCCTCCCCGAAGCGGCGGCCGGTTCCATCTCCCCGCGGCACGTCGTCGTACCCCTGCGCCGCGTCCTCGGCCAGTGCGACGTCGTCATCGGCGAGGTGCAGTGCATCGACCACACGACCCGCACCGCCACCGTCACCACCCTCGCCACCGACGAGGAGAGGACCGGCGCCCGCCGGGTGACGTACGACGAACTGGTCCTCGCGCCCGGGTCCGTCTCGCGCACCCTGCCCGTCCCCGGCCTCGCCGACCACGGAGTCGGCTTCAAGACCGTCGAGGAGGCCATCGGCCTGCGCAACCACGTCCTCGAACAGATGGACATCGCCTCCTCCACCCGCGACCCCGCCCTGCGCGACGCCGCCCTCACCTTCGTCTTCGTCGGCGGCGGCTACGCGGGCGTGGAGGCCCTCGGCGAGCTGGAGGACATGGCCCGCTACGCCGCGCGGTACTACCACAACGTCACCCCCGAGGACATGAAGTGGATCCTCGTCGAGGCGTCGGGCCGCATCCTGCCCGAGGTCGGCGAGGAACTGGGCCGCTACACGGTCACCGAACTGCGCCGCCGCAACATCGACGTACGTCTGGACACCCGCCTCGAGTCCTGCGCCGACCGCGTCGCCGTCCTCAGCGACGGCTCCCGCTTCCCCACCCGCACGGTCGTCTGGACCGCCGGCGTCAAACCGCACCCGCTCCTCACCGCCACCGACCTGCCCCTCGACGACCGGGGCCGGCTCACCTGCACCGCCCACCTGTCGGTCGACGGCGCCCCGCACGCCTGGGCGGCCGGGGACGCCGCCGCCGTCCCCGACGTCACCGCGCCCGAGCCCGGCCGGGAATGCGCCCCCAACGCCCAGCACGCCGTCCGCCAGGCCAAGATCCTCGGCGACAACGTCACCCACGCCCTGCGCGGCGAGCCCCTCGACACGTACGCGTACAAGTACGCCGGTTCCGTCGCCTCCCTCGGCTTCCACCAGGGCGTCGCCCAGGTCTACGGCCGCAAACTCAAGGGCTACCCCGCGTGGTTCATGCACCGCGCCTACCACCTCAGCCGGGTCCCCACCGTCAACCGCAAGGCGCGCGTACTCGCCGAATGGGTGATCGCGGGACTCTTCAAACGGGAGATCGTCTCCCTCGGCTCACTCGAACATCCGCGGGCGGAGTTCGAACTCGCGGTCGGTGGAAAGCCTTCTCAGGAGCCCCCGCACAACCCGAAGGGGTCGTCCTGACCGGACTCAGGAACTCCCCCGGCCACTGGGGCGTCTGACGGATGTCGGCCGGGCGGGCGCCCTGCCAGACTGGTCCACCACCGCGGGCGCGCCGTCGCTCGCCCCAGCGCGGCCCCCGGGGCCCGGGCCGACCCGGCCCGTCCCGGTCCCCGGCCGCCGACCACTACACGAGGCAAGGATTCGTGAACTTCACGCGCTGGAGCGCCCGACTCCCCCTGACACAGCGCCGCGCCGCGTCGCGGCCGGACACGCCGGTCCCCCCGGACCGGCGGGGAGACGGCTCCGTACCCGCCGCCCGTGCCGAACAGCTGACCGACGAAGCCCCACCCGCCCCCGACGCCCCCAGCGTCGACGAACTGCCCGTCCGCGACGTCCTCGACCGCGTGCCGGCCCTCGTCGCCCTCGTCCACGGCCCCGAGCACCGCCTCGCCTACGTCAACGACGCCTACGTCGCCGCCTTCGGCACCCGCGACCTCGGCGCCCGCGCCCGCGAGGCGCTCCCCGAGCTGGACGAGCCCGGCCTCTTCCCGCTCCTGGACCAGGTCCAGCGCAGCGGCAGGACCCGCACCCTCAAGTCCCGCAAGGCCTCCGACGGCCGCTCCTACACCTTCACCTGCACCCCGGTCGCCGAGGGTGACGACGGCGGCGGCCGGGGCGTCCTCGTCTTCGCCACCGACGTCACCGACCACGCCGAGGCCGCGGGCCGCCTGCGCGCGAGCGAACGCAGCCAGCGCGAGACCGCCGTCACCCTCCAGCGCTCCCTCCTCCCGCAGGAACTGGAAGAGCCCGACGACCTGCGCGTCGCCGCCACCTACCACCCCGGCGGCACCGAGGCCGCGGTCGGCGGCGACTGGTACGACGTGATCACCCTGGGCGGCGGCCGCACCGCCCTCGTCATCGGCGACGTCATGGGCCGAGGCGTCCGCGCGGCCGCGGTCATGGGCCAGCTCCGTACGGCGGTCCGGGCCTACGCCCGCCTCGACCTGCCCCCGCACGAGGTGCTCCAGCTCCTCGACGGCCTCGCCGCCGAGATCGACGCCAACCAGATCGCCACCTGCGTCTACGCCATCCACGATCCGAACGAGGGCCGCCTCGTCTACGCGTCCGCCGGCCACCTGCCCATCCTGGTCCGCGACGAGGACGGCACCGTGCAGCGCGCCGACGAACCCACCGGCCCCCCGCTCGGCACCGGCGGCTGGATCCACGCCTCCGGCTCGATCGCCCTGCCCCCCGGCTCCACCGCAGTCCTCTACACCGACGGCCTGGTGGAACGCCGGGACGAGGACCTCGACGAGGGCATCGCCGCCCTGGAGCACGCCCTGTCCGGCGCCACCGGCACGCCCCAGGTGGTCTGCGACCGGCTGATCCGCTCGGCGGGCGTCACCCCGGACCACGACGACGACGTCGCCGTCCTCGTCCTCCAGCACCCCGCCCGCAAGGGTGCCGAGGCCGAGCTGTTCCGCAACGCCGCCCTCGAACTGCTCGGCGGCGTCGAAGCGGCCCCACGCGCGCGTGCCTTCGCCTCCGGCGTCCTCACCAGCTGGCGCTTCCCCGCCGAGCTGCACGACCTCGGTGTCCTGGCCACCAGCGAACTCGTCGCCAACTCCCTCCAGCACGGCACCCCGCCGATGCGGCTGCGCCTGCGCCGCACCGACCGCCGCCTGATCGTCGAGGTGACCGACGGCGACGACCACCTGCCCAGACGCCGCCGCGCGGAGCCCGGCGACGAGTCGGGCCGGGGCATCGCCATCGTCGCCACGATCGCCTCCACCTGGGGGTCCCGGCGCACACCGGGCGGCGGCAAGGCGGTCTGGTGCGAGTTCGTCCTCCAGAAGCAGTGAGCCGGGGCGGGCGGCACCAACCCGCCCACACCCCGGCCCACACCCCGGCCCGCCTCACGCCTCCGCGACGACCACCGCGTCGGCCGGCGCCCGGCCCTGCGTGACCACCCGGCTCCGCGCGAGCGACGGCTGGTTCTGTACGTCCGTGAGCTGCCGCCCCAGCCGCACCGCCAGCACCGTGATGCCCAGCGAGATCAACAGGAACGCCACGATGTACGGCCCGTGCAGCGAGGCCCCCAGCGGTCCGCCCACCGCCGGGCCGATCGCCAGCGCGAGCTGCTTCACCAGGGCGAAGGCGGAGTTGTACTGCCCGGCGAGGCCGGTCGGCGCCAGATCCGCGACTAGCGGAGCCAGCGTCGGCGACAGCAACGACTCGCCCAGCCCGAACAGCGCGTACGTCGAGATGAACGCGGCCGTCGCCATCGCCTGGCTGCCGTGACCGAGCCCGGCATACCCGGCCACGGCCCACGCCACGGCCCAGATCAGCCCCACGGACGCGATCACGCGGGACCGCTTGCGCCGCTCCACGAACTTCAGCACCGCGAACTGCGCGACCACGATCATCAGCGTGTTCGCCGCCAGCGCGGTCCCCAGCGCGGACGTGGAGATCCCGGCCGCCTCGACGCCGTACGCGCTCAGCCCCGACTCGAACTGCCCGTAGCAGGCGAAGAACAGCACGAAGCCCAGCACACACAGCTGCACCATGGCCCGGTTGCCGAGCAGCTGCTTCCAGCTTCCGCCGGCGCCCTGACCCGGCGCCCCCTCGATCCGCGGCGTGCGCGGCGCCCGCACCGTCGCCATGACGGCGACCAGCACCAGGAACATCGCCGCCTCGATGGCGAACAGCAGCGTGAAGGACGTGGCGCTCGAGGTGTCGACCAGATGGCCACCGATGAGCCCGCCGACGCCGAGCCCCAGGTTCTGGAGGAAGAACTGCATGGCGAACGCCCGTGACCGGGTCTCCGTCGTGGAGCAGTCCACGATCATCGTCGCGAGCGCCGGCTGCATCACGGCCTGCCCGGCACCGAGCGCGGCGGCGGAGAGCAGCACCGCGCCCGCCGACGCGGACAGCCCGAGGCTCATGGCCCCGAGGGCGGCGGTGACCAGGGCGACCAGCAGTACCGGCAGCGGGCCGCGCCGGACGATGGCCCGTCCGGCGAACGGCAGCACGATCAGCGCGGCCACGGCGAAGACGGCGAGCACGAGGCCCGCCGTGACAGAACCCAGTCCCCGTACCTGCGCCACATAGACGTACAGGTAGGGGACTGTGAAGCCGAGTCCGAACGCGCTGAGTGCGTTGCCCACGTGGATCCGGCGCATCGCCGCGCCCATTGCCCTGGTCACGTTCACCCTCTCTTGATCTCTCGGGATCGATCACTGAAGCCGTCAGAGCTGAAGACTGAAGACTTAGAAGCTAAAGTTCGAAGGTAAAGAGTACATAGCGAAGGACTTCAAGGCAAAGGAGGCTCGTGCCATACTGCGGCCATGGGCGACACCTCCGGCGCCGGCGAGCCGACACTCGAAGAGCAGATCGCCGCCTACCAGCGCGAGTTCCAGGACCTCGACCCCCAGGTCGAGAAGATCGTCTCCGCGCTCTCCCGCCTCAACCGCCGTATGAACGTCGCGTACGGCCGGCAGACCGCCGAGCTGGGCATCGGCAACACGGACTGGGAGGTGCTGAAGGCACTCGTGCTCTCCGGCGCCCCCTACTGCCTCGGCCCCGGTGACCTCGCCAAGCGCCTCGGCCTGACACCGGCCGCGATGACCCACCGGATTGACCGCATGGTCACGGAGGGTCTCGTCACCCGGGAACGCGACGAGACCAACCGGGTCCGCGTCATCGTGGCCATCACCGCGGAGGGCCGCGAGAAGTGGCTGGCGGCCATGCGCCTCGCCACGGTCTTCGAGGAGGACCTCCTCCAGGACCTCTCCGCCGACGACCGCACCGCGCTCGGCGAGGTGCTCACCCGCCTGCTGCGCCGGGTGGAGCACGCGCAGCCGGACGCCGGCGGCCGGCTCAGCGACCTCGATTAAAGATCTTGACAGGCGTGCTTGACAGCCCCCTACGGGATCCGTAGTGTTCTCCGGGTTGCCACGGGACCGTAACGGTTCTGCGGTAGCACCTCCCGCCGCAGCAGCGGCACTCAAACCACCAGCACGATCCCCAGCGGGAATGGCTTCGGCGCGCCCGAATTCAATTCCAAGGGGTACTCGCCGGCCCGATCGACCCCGATTGGGAAACACCGAGAGAGTCCGCTAAGGTTTGAAACGTCGGAACGGCCCAACAGCCGCAACGGCAACCCCCTCTGACGGGGAATCAGAGCCCGAAAGGATCTGATAGAGTCGGAACCGCCGGAAAGGGAAACGCGAAAGCGGGAACCTGGAAAGCACCGAGGAAATCGGATCGGAAAGATCTGATAGAGTCGGAAACGCAAGACCGAAGGGAAGCGCCCGGAG